>NZ_CP030849.1:0-5056206 GCF_004193915.1 Pandoraea sp. XY-2 | reverse complement strand
GCAGGGCGTATCCAGGTGGCGCGGGCGCTCGTCCGACTCGTTCGGCCGACGCTCATGCCCCCCACTATCCGATACATCAGATATGGGGACAGAGCGTCGCAAACCAAGCCGGCGACCCCGTTCCCGAGCAACGCCGGGACGGGCAGACCGGCCGGGGTCGAGTCAGACCGGCGGCGCATTGCAGGCGCCCGGCAACCCACGAACCATGGCGCTGCGTTCGGGTTTTGCCTCGCGCGTACGGCCGGTGTCGGCGCGCGCAGACGACAAAACCCGGCGCGCTGTCCACATGGCGGCGTCACCGGTACTCTGCTGGGAAAAAAAATGATGGGGGATTTTACCGCCAAAGCGTTGGCAAAGCGAGTTATCCACAGGAATGCCCACAGCACCGGCGTCTCCGGGCGGGCGGGCCGCGTTAACCCGCCTGACGTCGCGCAGTCCCTGCACAAATGCCCAGCAAATACGACGATTTGCCGCGACCGCCGGGATATCTTCTTCGTCAGGTGTTTCCTTGTCGGCAGAAATCAGCGACTCAAGCAATTTCTGCCATCATCGACCGCCGGAAGGCCGCTGGCTGGCGGATCTCCGCCGACGACGGTGCCGGTCGCGTACCGGCGTATCGCGTGTCATGGCTAACCTATTGACACACAACGGAAAAGCCGATTAAATAGCGGGTTCGTTATAAAGATAACCGGATTCTATCCAACTCCCGACGGCTGGGCCGCGCGTGAAAGTCCTTGAATTTGCAGGTTTTCACGGTGTCCATGTGGCGTTTCACGATGCTGCTGCGCGGGAATTTTTTCACACAGTGAGTGCATCATGAAACGTACATTTCAGCCTTCCGTGACGCGCCGCAAGCGCACCCATGGCTTCCTGGTTCGCATGAAGACCCGTGGCGGCCGCAAGGTCATCGCCGCTCGTCGCGCCAAGGGCCGTAAGCGCCTGGCCGTCTAATCGCGGTTCTCGGCCGTACCGCGGTTTGCGCGTCAAATCCGCAAGGCGCGAAGTCCCGGCAATGGGGTTTCCCAAAGCCGCGCGACTTCTCAAAACGGATGAGTTTTCATCCGTTTTTAGTTTGCGTCCTTTGCGTCGCAGCGCGCACTTCGTGTTGTATATGCGTTGGCGCGAGTCTGCGCCGGACGCCCTTGTCGATATCGATGCCACGCCTCATGAGGGCCGCATCGGTATTGTCGTCGGTAAGAAGCACGCGCCCCGCGCGGTCACTCGCAACCTGATCAAGCGTCAGGCGCGCGAGATGTTTCGCCAGCGCCGCACCGCGCTGGCCGGCTGGGACTTCGTGCTGCGACTGACCCGGCGCTTCGACAAGGGAACGTACACGGCGGCGGCCGCGCCAGTGCTGAATACACTGTGCCAGGCTGAATTCGCGCAGCTCTTCGACGCGGCAGAAAAAGCCGCCCGCAAGCGCCGCACGACCGACGCCAAGACAGAAGGTAGTGAGTCCTACACGGTAGCGCCCGACCCCGGGCATGCGCCGCCCAACCGGCCACTTCGGCCGGACTGACAGGCGGAATCGAGATGCGAAGCGTGCTGTTGTTGCTCCTGCGCGGTTACAAGCTGGTGATCAGTCCCTGGCTGGGGAACCGTTGCCGCTTCCATCCGAGCTGCTCCGACTACGCGCGCGAGGCCATCGTCGAACACGGTGCCGGTTACGGCACTTATCTCGCGGCCCGGCGTCTATGTCGCTGTCATCCGTTTCACCCCGGCGGTTTCGATCCTGTACCGCCGGCTCGACACGTCTGTCACGCTCCCGATAACACCGACCAAGGCGCCGCAGATACGGCCGCCGGAAGCGGCATGTCGCGAGCCAGGCAGACGGTCTCGTCCGGGCCTGCGGCCGCATCGGCAGTAACGCGCCGCGCGCCGGGCCATTCCTGAGTTTCGTCCACCACGAGTTACCGCATGGACATCAAACGCACCGTTCTCTGGGTCATTTTCGCGCTGTCTGTCGTGATGCTTTTCGACAACTGGCAACGCGCCAATGGCCATTCGTCGCTGTTCTTCCCGACGCCCGAGGTCTCCGCCCCGGCCGCCAAGGGCGGAAGTCCGACGCCGGCCAACGACCTGCCACAAGGTGCCAACGCGGCGCCCGCGGCGGGGAGTGCCCCGGGCAACGCGCCGGCCGCTGCCGCTGCGCAGAATGTCCGCATCACGACCGACGTCTATGAGGCCGACATCAGCGCGCAAGGCGGCACCGTGTCGTTCCTGGCGCTCAAGCAATGGCCCGACGCCACCGAGGCCGACAAGCACGTGGTGTTGTTCGACAACACGCCGAGCCAGCAGTATTACGCTCGCACGGGTCTGATCGGCGGCGACTTCCCGAACCACAACGACATCTTCACGCAGGTGCCGGGCCCGACCACGATGACGGGCGACACACTGACCGTGAAGTTCGAATCGCCGGTCAAGGGCGGCCTGCAGTTGGTGCGTGCTTACACGTTCCATCGCGGCAGCTACGTGATCGACGTGTCCAACACGATCGTCAACAAGTCCGACGCCGCCATTCAGCCCACGCTGTACATGGAACTGGTGCGCGACGGCCGTGAGATCAGCGGCGCGAAGTTCTCGCACACGTTCACGGGCCCGACGGTCTACAGCAGCGACGAGAAGTTCCAGAAGATCACGTTCAGCGACATCGACAAGGACAAGGCGAAGTACGTCAAGCAGTCGAGCGATGGCTGGATCGGCATGGTGCAGCATTACTTCGCCACGGCCTGGATTCCGAAGGAAGGCGCCAAGCGCGACAACTACATCGGCAAGCTGGATAACGGCCTGTATCGCGTGGGCGTGAAAGAACCGCTCGCGAGCATTCCGGCCGGTGGCAGCGAGACGGTCGATGCGCGTTTGTTCGCCGGTCCGCAGGAAGAGCACATGCTCGAGCAGATTGCGCCGGGCCTGGAGCTGACGAAGGACTACGGTTACTTCACGATCCTCGCCAAGCCGCTGTTCTGGCTGCTCTCGAAGCTGCATGGGCTGATCGGCAACTGGGGTTGGGCGATCATTGCCGTGACCGTGATCATCAAGCTGGTGTTCTTCCCGCTGTCGGCCGCGAGCTACAAGTCGATGGCGCGCATGAAGGAAATCACGCCGCGGATGCAGGCACTGCGCGAACGCTACAAGAGCGATCCGCAGAAGATGAACGCGGCCCTGATGGAGCTGTACAAGACCGAGAAGGTCAATCCGTTCGGCGGCTGTATTCCGATCGTGATCCAGATTCCGGTGTTCATTGCCTTGTACTGGGTGCTGCTCTCGTCGGTGGAAATGCGCGGTGCGCCCTGGTTGGGCTGGATTCATGACCTCTCGACGCAGGATCCGTATTACATCCTGCCGGTGCTGATGGCCGTGTCGATGTTCATCCAGACGCGTTTGAACCCGACGCCGCCGGATCCGATGCAAGCCAAGATGATGATGTTCATGCCGCTCATCTTCTCGTTCATGTTCCTCTTCCTGCCCTCGGGCCTGGTGCTGTACTACGTGGTCAACAACTCGTTGTCGATTGCGCAGCAATGGTCGATCAACCGAATGCTGGGCGCCAAGAAGGAAAAGAAGGCGGCCTGACGTTTCCCGGCCCGACCGACTGAATGACACCACCGCCCGCGAGTCTCTCGCGGGCGGTTTTATTTGGTGCATGTCAAAATAAGCCTCTGTTTTTCAAAGAACCGTGCCATGAGCGCCACTGTCTCCGCCGTCCCGATTGCTGCCATTGCCACCGCCCCGGACGCGGCGGGATCGGCGTGGTGCGGGTGTCCTTCGGCAAGCATCGCGGCGACGCCGTGCAGCGCGTCATCGCGCGTCTGGTCGGGCAGCCGCTCAAGCCCCGTCATGCGTCGTATCTGCCGTTTCTCGATGCCACCGGCGAGGCGCTCGATCGCGGCATCGCGCTGTACTTCCCCGGCCCGAATTCATACACGGGCGAGGACGTGCTGGAGTTGCAGGGCCACGGCGGACCGATCGTGCTGCAACTGCTGCTGCAGCGGTGTCTGGATGAAGGGGCAGAACTGGGCGTGCGCCTGGCGACGCCCGGTGAATTTACGCATCGCGCGTTTCTGAACGACAAGCTCGATCTCGCGCAAGCGGAGGCCGTAGCCGATCTGATCGAAGCGAGCACCGAGGCTGCGGCGCGCTCGGCGAGCCGATCACTCGACGGCGCGTTCTCGCGCGAAATTCATTCGCTGGTGGATCTGGTGATTCATCTACGCATGCTGGTCGAGGCGACGCTCGACTTCCCGGAAGAGGAAATCGACTTTCTGGAGGCAGCCGACGCCTTTGGGCAGCTCGAGCGCATTCGCACGCAACTGGCGCGGGTGCTGTCGCAAGCGCGGCAGGGCGCGTTGCTGCGAGAGGGAATCAACGTGGTACTGGCGGGGCAGCCGAATGTGGGCAAGTCGTCGTTGCTCAACGCGCTGGCCGGTGCGGAGCTGGCCATCGTCACGCCGATCGCCGGGACCACGCGCGACAAGGTGCAGCAAACCATTCAGATCGACGGCATTCCACTGCATATCATCGACACGGCGGGCTTGCGTGAAACGGAGGATGAAGTTGAGCGTATCGGCATTGCGCGTAGCTGGAGCGAGATCGCGAAGGCGGACGCCGTGCTGCATTTACTCGACACGCGCACCGGCATGACGCCGGAAGACCAGGTCATCGCGAAGCAGTTGCCGAAGCATGTGCCCATCGTGCGTGTGTACAACAAGACGGATCTGGCGGGCGAGCCGGCGACGGTGTTGCCGAAAGAGGGTGCGGCGCCGCTCGGCGTGCGGCTATCGGCAAAGGGCGGGCAGGGGATCGACCTGCTACGCGCGGAGTTGCTCAAGATTGCCGGTTGGCAGGCGGGCAACGAGGGAGTGTTTCTCGCGCGCGAACGACATCTGTCGGCACTGCGCGCGGCCCGCGAACATATCGAAATGGCAGACGCCCATGCACGCCGGAACGCAAGCGCGCTCGATCTTTTTGCCGAAGAATTGCGCCTCGCGCAGGAGCAGCTCAGCACGATCACCGGTGAATTCACATCGGACGATCTGCTCGGGGTGATTTTCAGCCGGTTTTGTATTGGGAAGTGATGGGGGAGTGCCATGGACGTCTCTCATCGCGTCCACGGGCGGCCGCCATCTCAGGGCTTGCGTCGACGCGGGGAAACAGGGTAACTCAGCGACAATAATGGGGTATTTCCCAATAAAATACCCCATTTAGAGGATATGATTACCTCTAATTCAACGACTGAACCTTCATTTCCATGTACTCGCTTACCCCGGAGTATCTCGCTGCGCTGCGCTTCGACGGCAATCAAGCGGCGACACTGCGCTCGCTAGGCGAGTATCACGGCAAGCAACAACTCTACGCATCGCAATCGCCCGAAGCCCTGAAAGGCCTGCGTCAAATCGCGACGGTCGAATCTACTGAATCCTCCAACCGGTTGGAGGGTGTGGTCGTCGCGCCATCACGGCTGAAGTCTCTGGTCATGCGCAACGCCGTGCCGAAAAGCCGTTCCGAACAGGAGATTGCCGGCTACCGCGACGCCTTGGCGTTCATTCATGAGTCGGCCACACACATGCCATTCACCGATGGTGTGGTGCTGCAATTGCATACGATGCTGTATCGCTACATGCCACAGACCGGTGGTCGCTGGAAAGCAACCAACAACGACATCGTCGAACGTCATCCAGATGGAACATCGCGGTTGCGCTTCCAGCCGGTTGCTGCCCACCTCACGCCGATGGCCATGGCCGATCTGACGCGATGCTACGCCATCGCAGTGGACCAGCACTTGGCCGACCCGTTGGTACTCGTACCGTTGGCGATGCTCGACTTCTTGTGCATTCACCCGTTCCCGGACGGCAACGGCCGTATGTCCCGCTTGTTGACCCTTTTGCTCCTCTACCACTTCGACTACGCAGTGGGCCGTTACATCAGTCTGGAACGCATCTTCGAGGACACCAAGGACGGCTATTACGAAACGCTTGAAGCCAGCTCGCAGGGCTGGCATCTGGCGCAGCACAACGTCAAACCTTGGCTCGACTATTTCTGGGGTGCCTTGCTGCGGGCCTATCGCGAGTTCGAGGAGCGTGTCGGCACCATCGAGCGCGGCCGTGGCAGCAAGGGTGATCGGGTACGCGCAGAGGTGTTGGGACGCAGTCTGCCATTTTCGATTTCAGAGATCGAGGAAGCCTGCCCAGGCGTGAGCCGGGACATGGTTCGCCTAGTGCTGCGCGCGATGAAATCTGAGGGATTGATTGAATCCACGGGCAAAGGGCGCGGAGCAAAATGGGTTCGCCTTGTTGGCAGACCGATCACCGAATGAAACGTCGAATTAGCATCGGAACAACATGCCAACAATCACGGATGCTGAAGCGACCGGCCCCGAAAAAGAAGCGTTGAGACGTAACGCTTTTTCACCGTTGCTGCATGCGGTGCGACGCTCCAATCGTCATGCCATCCCATAGAAAACGTAATGCTTTGAAACACTTATCACACGCATCGTAATTGCTCCGATTGGTGGACGGGCCTAGACTCGAAATTATCAACTCCTGGGCGGCGTTGCGTCTCATCGGGTCAGATTTCCCTCGTTGACGACGCGCATACGCGAGGCGGAATCCACCGCGCCCGGCGTTCGTGTTTCGAGGTCAGTGTCGTGAAACGTCTTCCTGTTGTCCTCGGCTTCGGCGTCGTCGCCGTGGCCGCTGCCATGGCCAGCAGCAGCGCGCTCGCCTGGCACGGCGGTGGTGTGCGTGTCTGGGTCGGCCCCGGCTACTACCCCTACGGCTATCCCTACTATCCACCTGCACCGTACTACGCGCCCCCCGTTGTCGTCGTTCCCAGCCAGCCGCAGCAGTACATCGAACAACCGCAACCCGGCGCCCAAGGCGACCCGTCCGGCGCGAACAGCGACACCTGGTACTACTGCGACAAAGCCGGCGCCTACTACCCCTACGTGAAAACATGTCCGGCCGGATGGCGCGAAGTGCCCGCGCAACCGGCGTCGAACTGATCGGGAGACGCACCATGTCATTCGAATCGTCAGTCTCCCGAGCGCGTCATCGGTCGGTTGCCTCGCCTCAATCGCCTCAATCGCCTCAAGCGGCGCCCGCCACCGGACGCAAGCGGCGCGCGCAACGTCTCACCGCACCGTTGGCCATCGTTATCGCCGCCGCGACGCTCGCAGGATGCGCCGTGGTCCCGACCGGCCCGAGTCTCATGGCGTTACCCGGCACCGGTAAATCGTTCGACCAGTTCCGTCGCGACGATTTCAACTGCCGCCAATACGCCTCCGGCCAGAACGGCGGACTCGATACCGCCACCGCCGCCAACAACAGCGCGATCGGCAGCGCCGTCCTCGGCACCGCCATCGGCGCGGCCGCCGGCGCAGCCTTCGGCGGTAGCTCTGGCGCGGCCATCGGTGCCGGGGCGGGCCTGCTCACCGGGAGTGCCGTCGGCATGGGCAACGCGCAATCGTCTGCATACGTCACCCAAAGCCGCTATGATCAGGCCTACGTTCAGTGCATGTATGCGGCCGGCAATCGTGTCCCGGTTCGCGGCGACATGATGATGCCGCCCCAACCGGTGCAGCGCTATGCGCCACCGCCGCCACCGCCCCCGGGCTGGAAGCCCCCGCCCGGCAGCTACTGATTCCATAAAAATGACGTGATCCCGACGTCGCCCCAGCCTGCGCTGTCGGCGACGTTGCGTCGCTCTGCCCGAGACACTTGATGACCCACGATTCCACCGGCCAACGTACGCTCAACACGCCCGTGCCGCAAACCTCCCGCCGGGTGATTCTGCCCGCCATCATGGCGTCCCTCTGCGCCACGTTCATGCTGACGACGCACGCTCACGCACAGAACACCCCTTCAGCAGCCAACCCAGGCAATGCAACGACGTCGGCCGGTGCCAATGGCGCCACGGGATCGGGCGTCTTCAATCCGAGCGCCGACATCTCGCGCGCCATCTCCCACGACACCGCCGATACCGCCATCCAGAACAACTGGAACAGCATCATGCATCCGCCCGTGCAGGCCAAACCCCAAGAGAAACCGGCGGAGTCGCCCCGCCGCGGCCGTCGCGGCATCACCCCCGCCATCTCGACCAATTGACGGAACGGGCGCCGCGCCCCGCCTCACGCTTTTGCTGCCAGCGAGCGCTCGTCGTCAAAGCGTCGGGTACCGCTCGCCCGCCCCGGTCCAACTGGCGTTCGACCGGTAGCCCGCCTACTATGAGAATCATCAGCAGGATCCAACCTGTGGTGTTCTCATGCGACTCTTCCTTGCCCTGTGGCCTGGGTCGGGTGTACGTGCGCAGCTTCACGAGTGGGCCGCTTCAGCTCACGCGGAATGCGGCGGACGTGTGCTGCGTGCCCAAACGCTGCACCTGACGCTGGCCTTTCTCGACGAAGTCGACCCCACCCGTCTGCCGGTACTGCTCGCGCTCATGCAACGCACGCCGCTCGCGCCGTTCACGCTCACCTTCGACCATCTGGGCTATTGGGCCGATCGCAAGGTTGTCTGGGCTGGGGCGACCGGTGTGCCCGAGAGCCTCACCGCCACGCGCGACGCACTCCTCTCGCAATGGCGCGCAACCGGCGCGCTCGTCGTCACGCAATCGTTTCGCCCGCATGTGACACTGCTGCGCCATGCGCGGCGCGCGCCGTCCGATCTGAATCCCCGTCCGATCGTGTGGCATTGCGAGGGATATGCGCTCGTCCACTCGGTGCGCACGCCACGTGGCCCGCACTACCGTGTGCTCGCGCAACACCACGGCGGAGCGTCCGACGGCTTTACCACGACCGCTCCCGAGAAATCGGCGATGCCAATAACGCAATACGGTATAGTCGGATGACGATGCATTGGCCGGCCGGTTGGTGCATCGGTTTTTCGTCATTCGCAGGAGGCTCAAGTGCAAGTCGGATCGATCGTCAAATCCAATCACATCGCAGTGCCGCAGGGTGCCATGGGCATCGTTACCCGCGTGCTGGGCGACATGGCAATGGTGTGCTGGTATTCCGGCCAGCCCGGTGCATCGAAACAACTCAACACCGAACCGTTCTTCATTGCCGACCTGATCGAAACAGGCGATGTCATGCCTGTCGGAGGCAGCCCCATCCTGCACTGAACCGTGCGCGGCGCCGAAGGGCGCTCGGCCATCAATACGCCGGCCCGTCTTTTCGACGGGCCGGCGTTTCGCATTTCAGACGCATGCCACCGCGAGGTCAGACAGGTCCCGCATGCTGACGCATGAGGGCGTCGAGGCGCGCCGCCATGCGCTCGCGCCGACGACGCGACGTGCGATACAGCAGCACCGCCATCGCGAGCAGGACCACGCAAGCGATCAGGAACACGCCATACGGCAGCATGTCGCCATGGAGCCGCATGCTGATCTGCGCACGCGTGGACGACGTGCAGATGATCGTGCCGGCGCGCATGCCAGTGTAGTGCATCCCGCAAACGGCCACCGCCATCACCAGCGACGCCAGCGCTCGTTGCAGGCTCGTCTCGAGATGGAACGCCAGCCAGAGCGCCACACTCGCCGCCACGATCGCGATGACCACCGACAGGGCGACGATGGTCGTATTCCATTCGAAATACGCCTGCGTGCGCACAGCGTTCATCCCCAGGTAGTGCATGCCCGCGACGCCCAAGCCGCCCGCCACGCCACCGATCACGCAGCGCACGGCATTGCGATAGGGCGCGCGCGCAACATACCAGAGCGCCGCCCCCGAGACCACCACGGCCAGCAGCAGACTGCCGAGCGTCGGCCATAGCGAATACGACACGGGGAATGGCATGCGCTGCGCGGCCATGCCGATGAAATGCATGCCCCAGATGCCAATGCCCCCCAAGGCCAGGGCCGACACCACGAGATAGCCGACACTGATGCGGCCGTCGTCGTCGCGAATACGGGACGCGGCCACCAACGCCACATAGGCCCCCAGCGCCGAGATCACGAAGGAGAGCAGAACGAGGAATTCACTGTATTGAAGCGGAACGACGCTACCTGGCTGCATGGGCTGATCCTGTGATTTCGCAGTCGCCGGGGTGCCAAAAGCGCTGACGAGCGAACGGTAGTTGAGCCTGCACGACGACGCCCAGGGGGCCGCGACGTGGCTTCGCACACGTCGGACGTCAGCGGCGATTCAATCTCGACGGCCCGGCGACGTCAAGGGGTAAAAGCGTCTTGCGTTCGCCAAACGAAGATCAATTGCCGCACGTCGATTACACCCAACGAAACGGTCTCGTCCCAAACCCTTACCGGGCGCGTGATCCGCGCAAACGCCCCTCGGTTGATCGGCCAATCGGCGCGCATCCTGACGATTTAGAGCGCGAATTCCAAACCCTCGTCGCACATCAACGCCGTTCTGCGGCACCATCCGGGAATCACATTGGCCCGAGTCGCTGCGACCCGGCCAGCATTCCACGGAGACACTTCACATGGCCGACGCAGCCACTGCAAACGCCACCGCAGCGCCGCAGGGCGCGCCGTTGACCGGTACGCGACTGGCGATTCTCACGGTAGGCCTCGCGCTGGGTACCTTCATGGAGGTGCTCGACACGTCCATCGCCAACGTTGCGGTGCCCACCATTGCAGGCAGCGTCGGGGTATCGAACAGTCAAGGCACATGGGTCATCAGCTCTTACGCGGTGGCCGCGGCCATCGCCGTACCCCTTACCGGATGGCTGGCACGTCGCGTTGGCGAAGCGAAGCTGTTTGTTTCGTCGGTGGCGGCCTTCACGGTGGCGTCGATGTTGTGCGGCCTGGCACCCAATATGGAGACGCTCGTTTTCTTCCGGCTGCTGCAAGGGCTCGTATCCGGCCCGATGGTGCCGCTTTCGCAAACCATTCTGCTGCGCAGCTTCCCCGAGAGGAAACGCGGCCTCGCACTCGGCCTGTGGGCCATGACCGTGATCGTCGCGCCGATCTTCGGTCCCGTGGTGGGCGGATGGATCACCGACAACTACACCTGGCCGTGGATCTTCTACATCAACGTGCCCGTCGGGATCTTCTCCGCCGTGTCCTGCTTCCTCCTGTTGCGTGGGCATGAGACGAAGACCCAGAAGCTGCCCATCGACCTGATCGGTCTGGCGCTACTCGCCATCGGCGTGGGTTCGTTGCAGATGATGCTCGACCTCGGCAAGGACCGCGACTGGTTCAACAGCGGCCTGATCGTCACGCTCGCGCTTGCCGCCGCGATCTGCCTGTCGTTCCTGATTATCTGGGAGCTGACGTCCGACAAGCCCATCGTCGACCTCACGCTGTTCAAGGATCGCAACTTCGCGTTGGGCGTCGTGGTGATCTCGTTCGGCTTCATGACATTCTTCGCCTCGGTGGTCATCTTCCCGCTGTGGTTGCAAACGGTGATGGACTACACGGCAGGCAAGGCCGGGTTGGCAACGGCCCCCGTGGGCCTGCTGGCGCTGCTGCTCTCGCCAATTATTGGCCAGAACATGAACCGGCTGAACCTGCGCGCGGTGGCCTCGTTCGCGTTCATCGTGTTCGCTGGCGTGTCGTTCTGGAATTCGCACTTCGCATTGAATCTGTCGTTCGCGAAGGTGATCGAGCCCCGGCTCGTCCAGGGCATCGGCATTGCGTGCTTCTTCGTGCCGATGACGACCATCACGCTCTCGAGCATGTCCGACGAGCGTCTGGCGGCGGCGGCCGGCCTGTCGAACTTCTTCCGCACGCTCTCGGGCGCTATCGGCACCGCCGTGAGCACCACAATGTGGGAGGACCGGGCGATCTACCATCACGCACGGCTCGTCGAGAACCTCACGCCGTATTCCACCGCGACGACGAACTATCTCGACCAACTGCGCCAAGGGCTGGGGCTCGCGAACGGCACCGACTTCGGCATGCTCAACGATCTCGTGACACGCCAATCGTTCATGCTGGCGACGAACGACATCTTTCATCTGTCCGGATATGTCTTTCTCGCCATGGCGGTGCTCGTCTGGCTGACTCGACCGAAGCGCGGGGCCCAGGCGGCGGTCGGGCACTGACGCGGGCCCCCGTGACGCCCCGACCCCCACCTGTCGCAACGCGACACGGCAGTCGTTCCAGAAAAGCAACACTACGTCTCCGCTTCGCGGCTTCTGACTGTGACCGCCGGACGCTACCATGCGGTATTGCGACTATTTGCCGACAGGGATCCTGCATGCTGTTCGATCTGATCGCCCGCTACGGGCTTTGGCTGGTCTTTCTGAATATCTTCGGACAGGCATTGGGGCTGCCCTTGCCGGCCTACCCCACACTCATTGTCACGGCGTCGACATCGCTGTTCCCGGCGCCGCTGATTGTCGCGCTGGCGATCGGCGCCGCGCTGCTGGGCGACGCGCTCTGGTTTCTCGCCGGACGCCACTATGGTCACCATATTTTGCGGCTGATGTGCCGCCTGTCGATCTCGCCCGACACCTGCGTGAGCCGTACGGAGGGTGCGATGGGCCGCCACGGCGTGCGCGTATTGATGTTTGCCCGCTTCGTGCCGGGACTCTCGGCGCTGTCGGTGCCGATGGCCGGTGCGCTGGGGGTGTCGTGGCGCACGTTCTTGACGTACGACGCAATCGGCGCTTTGGTCTGGTCCGGTGTCGCCGTGGCGCTCGGCGTGGGCTTTGCCTCGCACATCGTCGCCCTGCTCGACACCTTCGACACGCTCGGCCGTGGCGTGCTGTGGCTGATCGTGCTCGTTTTCGCGCTGTATCTGCTCAACCGCTGGCTCAACCGATACCGTCTGCTGCGCTCGCTACGCATGGCGCGCATTGGCGTTCAGACGTTGGAAAGCTGGATGAAGGACGACATCACGCCCGTTGTGATCGACGTGCGCTCCGCCGCGGTGCGGGCCGTCGATCCATTCACGATTCCCGGCGCGCTGGCCATTGCCCCGAGCGAAATCGAGGAAAAGTTGCGAGATGTGCCGCGCGATCGCCGCATCGTCGTGTTCTGCGCGTGCCCGAACGAAGTGTCGGCCGCGCGCCTGGCGCAGCAACTGCGTCAGCAGGGCTTCGCGGAAGTCCGTCCGTTGCTGGGTGGACTCGACGCCTGGCGCAATGCCGGCTACACCGTCGACAAGATCGATGGCATTGAAACGCTCGCCCCAGCTAACTGATTTTTCCCCGTTCGCGCGAACCATTGCGCACAATTGAATGACGCGCGCTTACCCGCAGGGAAGCGCGCGTTTTGCTTGAGATCAAGCGTCGTTGAGGGTGTCTTTGAGCTGAAGAAGCAGCGTGCGCAAGGTCTTTTGCGCGGCATCGGACTGGCCCGTAGCCGCCTGTATTTGTGCGGGCACCTGACGCGCGTCACGACGCAGACTCATCCCTCGTGGCGTAAGATCGATGAACACCTGACGCTCATCCACTTCACCTCGTCGACGCGTCAAAAGCCCCATGGATTCGAGTCGTTTCAGCAGCGGCGTAAGCGTGCCGGAGTCGAGTCCGAGGCGTGCACCAAGCTGATTGACGGCAATGTCGTCCTGCTCCCAGAGCACGAGCATCGCCAGGTATTGCGAGTACGTCAAACCCAATCGATCGAGCACCGGCTTGTAGGCTTTCGTCATGGCAAGCGATGCCGAGTACAGCGCGAAACCCAACTGATCTTCCAGACGCACGGGTGTTTTTTGTGCGGCTTTTTTGTTCACTGCCATTCGTAGACGACTTTTAAAATCTAATTCAATTGCGCGCCATTCTATTTCACCGCGTGGGATGTGACCAGGAGCAATGACAGGTCGCCTTACGGGCCGCATCAGGCGTTTCGGTGGAACGGCACCGGCCCCGCCGCTGCGAGTGAAGGTGCGACGACAGGCTAGGTATGTCGAGCTGCGGGCGGCCGCGCTGACCGTTCGTCGCGCGGCGCCGCCTTCGGACGATGTCGTTGTCGGTGGCAACTGTCACGGGAAACTGTCACGCGCATCCGTTCAAATGTGTTTGCGGCCTCGAAATTTACCTTTATCTGAATAACGCTCAGGTAATCTCCGCGTCGGTCGCGGCCTCTACTCGCGATCGCTTTGAAAAAGTCGAAATCGGCAAATCGATGCGCGCGACAGTGACATTCGATTCGGATGATCAGTTCTCCGTCATCAACGCCCAAAACCCCATTTCCTGAGCATTACTCAGTTTTGTTGCATTAACCCGCCGTCCAGCGGAGCGCTTTCAAAAATGAGCGTCGCTCGATACCATGGGACCCAATTCCGATCACGACAGTCTTTTATCCGTGTCAGCAGTGTCTGCCTGGGCGAAATCGCCCGTCGTTGTGTGGGTGCGGCGCCAGTTCGCCCCGAATACCCTGCAAATCACGTTGCTGCTTGCCGGCATCGTCGGTCTGCTGGGGGCGTTGGCCACCGTGGCGTTTCGCGAAGCGCTCTCGGGATTGCAATTTCTCCTCGCCGGCCACCGCAGCGGCATGGTCGAGCTGGCGCAGGGCCTGAACTGGTGGCAACGCCTGCTGCTGCCGACTACCGGCGGCCTGATCGCCGGCCTGATCCTGCAGTTCGCCACGTTGTGGGTGCCGAAGAAGGGCTCCGACGACTACATGGAAGCCATTGCCATCGGCACCGGTGTGCTGAGCCTGCGCCAGACCCTGGTCAAAAGCCTGTCGTCGCTGTGCTCGGTGGCCTCTGGCGCCTCGATCGGCCGGGAAGGGCCGATGGTGCAACTCGCCGCGATGTTCGCGTCGCTCGTCGGCCGCATGCTCGCCTTCCCGCCCGAGCGCTTGCGCCTGCTCGTCGCTTGCGGAGCGACGGCCGGTATCACGTCGGCGTATAACGCGCCGATCGCGGGCGCGCTGTTCATCTCCGAAATCGTCTACGGCTCGATTTCCACCGCAACGCTCGGCCCGCTGGTCGTCGCCTCGGTCATCGCGAACATCGTCATCCGTCAGTTTCTCGGCTACGAAGCGGTCTACCGAATGCCGCGCTTCGATTTCGTTTCCGGCTGGGAAGTTTTTTTCTACGTTGGCCTCGGCATTCTCGCCGGCGTACTCGCGCCCCTGTTCCTGCGCCTGCTCGACACCGCCAAGCATCGTTTCAGCGCGCTACCCGTGCCGCTGTTCCTGCGCCTCACGCTTGGCGGGTTCATCGTGGGGATACTGTCGCTGAAGGTGCCGCACGTCTGGGGTAACGGCTACAGCGTGGTCAACTCGATCCTGCACATGCATTGGGCATGGCAAGCGCTCGCAATGGTGCTGGTGTTCAAGGTGTTGGCGACCGCATCGTCGGCGGGCTCCGGCGCCGTGGGTGGCGTGTTCACGCCGACGCTCTTCGTCGGTGCCGCGCTCGGCAGCCTCTATGGCATCGCGATGAATGCGCTCGCGCCCGCCGCCGCCTCCGTGGCGAGCAGCTACGCCGTGGTCGGCATGGGAGCGTTCCTTGCGGCAACGACCTATGCGCCGCTGATGTCGATTCTGATGATCTTCGAGATGACGCTGAGTTACCAGGTCGTGCTGCCGCTGATGCTGGCATGCGTGACGGCGTACATCACGGCGCACACGTTACGCGCGGATTCCGTCTACGCGAAATCGCTGCGTCGAAATCAAGTGGCGGGCCGGTGGCTCTCGATGACCGGCGAGGGCAGCGAGATGCGCCTGTCGTCGCTGGCGACGGACAACGACGCCGTCGTCGGCGATGACACGACCTCGGAAGCCCTCGCCGAGCGCTTCATCGCCACCGGCTATCGCAACCTCGTCGTGCGCGACCAAGACGGCCGTCTAATCGGAACGCTTGACGCCGCACGCTGGTGGCGGCGGCAAGCCACCGGCGAACCCGCGTTGTGGACGGAGGCGATCGCGCCGTGCAAAGCCCTCGACGGCGAGATGACGCTGGTCGGCGCGCTGCGCACCGTCGGCAAGTTGCACGTCGACTGGGTGCCCGTGGCGAACGAGGCAGGCGAATGGTTGGGCGTGGTGTCGCTACCGGGACTCATCGAGATCGTGACAGAAGAGCGGGGCGGCGAATGAAGCGTCGCGCAGGCGCCAGTCCCATCGTGCCGGCAGAACCGGCGACCGGCGCCGACGGCACCCCTTGTTCGGCAGTCTTCGACGAGGCCTATCACAGCACCGACGACGCGCTCGGTCAGGTGCGACATGTCTTTCTGGGCGGCAACCGTCTGCCCGAACGCTGGCGAGGTCGCGAGGGTTTCGTGATCGTCGAGACCGGCTTCGGTCTGGGCCTGAATTTCCTGGCCACGTGGGCCGCCTGGCGGGACGATCCGCAACGGCCTGCGCGGCTGCACTTCGTGTCGGTGGAGAAATTTCCGTTCCGGGTGCAGGATCTACGGCATTGTCTCGAGGCGATGCTCGTGCTGCCCGGCATGACGCAACTCGCCCCTCTGGTACAGAAGCTGTGCGACGTCTGGCCAGCCCCCGTGGCAGGCTGGCACCGGTTGGAGCCGGCGCCCGGCGTGGTCCTGAGCGTCGGTTTCGGCGACTTCTTCGATCTGATGCCGTCGCTGCGAGCCGGCGCGGACGCGTTTTATCTCGACGGTTTCACGCCTGAAAAAAACGCCGATCTGTGGACGCCTAACGTCTTCAAGACGCTTGGCCGTCTGGCGCGTGACGGGGCCACGCTGGCGACGCATACCGCCGTCGAAACGGTACGACGTGAGCTCATCGGCGCGGGGTTCCAAGTCGCCCCGCGTGCCGGACACGGCGGCAAGCGAGACATGCTTGCGGGCGAATACGCGCCGCCTTATCGCATGCGGCGTTACGATCCGCCTACCGTGCCCCCGCAGCGCGCCCGTGAGGCGATTGTGGTCGGCGCGGGGATGGCGGGGGCGGCGATGGTGCGGCGTCTTGTCGCCCGCGGCTGGCGGGTGCGCCTGTTCGAACGGGCACAAGCGCCTGGCACGGCAGCGTCGGGCAACCCGGCGGGGGTCTTTCATCCGCAACTCTCGGTTGACGATAACGTGCTGTCTCGCTTGACGCGGGCGGGCTTTCTGTACGCGCTCTCGCAGTGGAGAACGCTGCCGGGTGGGCTGCCCGGGCATGCCGACGGCTTGCTCCAGGTTGCCACGGACGACGATCAGGCGCAGGCGTTGCAGCAACTCATAGCGGCGCACCGGTATCCGCAGACGTACGCGAAGTGGGTTGATGCGGCACAAGCATCGGCGCTTGCCGGCGAAACGATCGCGCGCGGCGGCGTCTGGTTTCCGGAAGGCGGCTGGCTGGCGCCGGCGATGCTCTGCCGGGCCGAATTGGTCGCTGCCGGGCCGTTGCTCGATGCCCGCTACGGCGTGAACGTGGAACGGCTCGAACGCTGCAATGGCCGCTGGACCGCGATCGACGAAGCGGGTGAAGTGTTGGCCGAGGCCGATGCCATCGTTGTGACGGCCGCAGACATCTCCCAGAAACTGCTCGCGCCGTACCTCGCGCCCGAGTTTGTCCCCGTCAAACGGGTGCGCGGGCAATTGACGTTCCTGCCCCCGACATGTTGACCGACCTGCGCGTGCCGGTGTGCGGAGACGGTTACGTAACGCCGTCGTCGCTGGGGGGCACCGGGCCGATCACAGGCGCGACCTACGGCTTCGACGACCCGGCCGAGGCCATACGCGTCACCGATCACCAGGCCAATCTGCGTCGGCTTGCCGCGCTGTTGCCAGCCCATGCGAACACGCTCGGCGATGGGGGGCTGGCGAGCGAGCACGCCGCCGCCGAATTGGGCGGGCGCACGGCGTTTCGCTCCATGGTGCCCGACCGCCTGCCGATGGCGGGGCAACTGCCTGACATGGCTATTCTCGACACGCAACGTCAACAGTTGGGTGGCGGGCATCTCCGAGATCTGCCGCGCCTTGACGGCCTGTATGCCAGCTTCGCGTTCGGCTCTCGGGGCCTGATGTTCGCGTCGTTGTGCGCGGAGCTGGTCGCCAGTCAGATCGAGGGCGAACCGTGGCCACTCGGCAGCGATCTGGCCGACGCCATCGACCCGGCGCGATACCTGATGCACTGGCTGCGCAAAGGCTGACAACGCGCGTGCCCCAACAGGCACGCCGACTTCGCGCGCCGTCGGGCTTGGCCGGATCCTTCGCTCGCCGCCCCCGCTGCCCGCGACCTCGCTATCGCCCATCGACGTTACCCACGTTCCTTCATGACGCGCGGCCCGCGCCCGCCTGCCGTCGTTCTCCGAAAGTGCACGGGGATTTAATAATTCGAATCTGACCCTATAGCGATCGTAACCCCGCCCCATGCGGGGGCGGCACCCCTTCGGGGCTTGCCCCCGTAATTCCTGGCTGAAGGGCCGTATCCCGCCTCCAAGGTGCGCCGTCCCCACTGTTCGGCATCGGGATGAAATGGGTTTGTGCCAGGTCAAACCTCCTGCCATCGAGACACCCGTTTGGAAGCGTCGGAAACCGAGTGTGGCAAAATGGGCCCAACCCTTCGGGTTCGTCGTGCATTTGTTCTTAATCTGCAACCCCGCGCGCGACATTCTTTCCTTTCCACCACTTGATGCGCCGTCAAGCGGCGCAAAGCGAGCATTAATGACGTCGGAACTGTCCCTCTTTCCGGGCTGGCCGCCGACGCCCGATCCCGTTTTCTTCGCCGGGCTGGCATTGGTTTTTGCCGGACTCGCGGGGGAAATTTGTTTCCGGAGATTGCGCCTGCCGCGCATCACCGGTTACGCCGTGGTCGGGCTGGTCGGCGGCACCTTGGGTCTTTCATCGATGCTGGACGCGCAGACGAGTGCAGCCATTCGGCTGCTGATCGATCTTGCGCTGGGCTTGTTGCTGTTCGAACTGGGCAGCCGCCTCAACCTGAAATGGATGCGGGCCAACCCCTGGATCATTGTTACGAGCACGCTGGAGGCTCTGCTTACCTTCTTGGCGGTCTATGTCGTCTTGTGGGTGTTCGGGGTGGCGCCGCTGAGCGCAGTGCTCATCGCCGCCATCAGCATGGCGACTTCGCCGGCCGTGGTGATCCAGCTCAAGAACGAGCTGCGTGCCGAGGGGCAGGTGACGGAGCGTTTGCTGGCCCTGGCGGCGCTTAACAGCGTGTACGCGGTCGTCGCGGTGAAGCTTGTCTACGGATGGATGCACCAGGCGTACCACTCGAGCGTGTGGGTCGTCCTGTTTCATCCTTTGTACCTGCTCATTGGCTCGATCGTGCTGGCGTTCGTACTCGCCAAGGCGTGCAATCTGATCTTTCGCAAGTTCGGTAGCCAGGACCAGCATGCTTTCGTGATTCTCATCGGCTTGATCATGCTGATGGTCGCGCTGGTGCATATGCTCAAGTTACCGAACTCGCTCACATTGCTGCTTGCCGGGATCATTTTCCGAAATCTGGATGAGCGTCCGCAGCTTTGGCCCGCGTACTTCGGCACGGCCGGCTGGTTGCTTGCCGTGGTGCTCTTCGTGCTGACGTCGCTGGCGTTCCGGTGGGAATACGTCGTGATCGGCGGTCTGGCCGCGGCAGCCATCATCGTGGTGCGCGGCATCGCCAAGGTGGTGGGCACGGTGGCCGTGGCCCATCAGGCGGGGATCAGTTACAAGCAGGCCGTCGCGCTCGGGTTGTCGTTGTGCCCGATGGCCAGTCTCGCGTTCGTACTCGTTGCCGACACGTACGACATTTACCCGCAGTTCGACCCGATGCTCAAGGCCGTGGTGATGTGCACGGTCGCATTACTCCAGTTGGTCGCGCCGCTGGTGGTTTATTGGGCGTTGGCCCTGGTCGGTGAACGGAAGGATTAAACCATGTCATTAGAAGCATTCATTCCCTCGAAGCCGTGCACTTTCGGTGTGGAGCTGGAGATGCAGATCGTCAATCGCCACGATTACGATCTGACCAAAGCCGCTGCCGATCTGATGCGGCTCGTGGCCAAGGAGACACACCCGGGCGAGATCAAGCCGGAAATGACGGAAAGCATGATCGAGCTGTCGACGGACATCTGCCATCGACATAGCGATGCGGTCGCGCAGCTGGGCCGGGTTCGGGACGTGTTGGTGGCGGCGAGCGAGCAGCTCAACGTCGGACTGTGCGGCGGCGGCACCCATGCCTTTCAGCGCTGGAGCGAACGTACGATCTACGATTCGCCACGTTTTCACTTCCTGTCCGAGTTATACGGCTACCTGGCCAAGCAGTTCACGGTCTTCGGCCAGCACGTGCACATCGGCTGCCCGGATCCGGACAGTGCCTTGTACCTGCTGCACGCCATGTCGCGCTATATCCCGCACTTCATCGCGCTATCGGCCTCGTCGCCCTATGTGCAAGGTGTCGACACGGGCTTCCACTCGGCGCGTCTGAACTCGGTGTTCGCGTTCCCGCTCTCGGGGCGTGCGCCATTCGTGCTGAAGTGGGAAGACTTCGAGACGTACTTCGACAAGATGGTGAAAACCGGCGTCGTCGAGAGCATGAAGGACTTCTACTGGGATATTCGGCCCAAACCGGGTTTTGGGACGATCGAAGTGCGAGTCATGGATACCCCCTTATCGGTCGGCCGCGCGGCCGCTATCGCCTGTTACATCCAGTCCCTGGCCCGTTATCTGCTCGAGGAGCGTCCGTTTGTGCTGAGCGAGGACGATTACCTCGTCTACACGTTCAATCGCTTCGAAGCTTGCCGCTTTGGGCTGGAAGGGGCTTACGTCGATCCTCAGACCGGCGAGCGCACCACATTGGGGCAGCACATCATGCGCACGCTGGACATCATCAAGCCGCACGCCGCGGTGCTGGAGGCCGAAGCGGCCTGCGAAGAAGTCCGTCAGCTTGTCGCATCCGGCAAGAACGACGCTGTTTGGTTGCGCGACGTCCACAGGGAAGCCAAGTCACTCAACGAAATGGTTCGCCAACAATGCTTGCGATGGGCCGCATGAACTGAGGCCTTGGCCGACGGGCCGGACTGGGTACCGTCGGTATCAGGACCCGATCGTTGTTATGCGATCGGTGTGAGGAACCCCGCCTTGGCGGGGTTTTTTCTTGCCCGTACGTTTTGCAACCTCCGGCACGCGCTACCGGGGAGCAAGCGTTTCCGTTTAGTCCCACCTACGACGCCCCGTGCCGTGTCCCTGAGCCGTTGGCCGAATCGTGCCTCGCGAGCGATGCGTTTTCCACGATTCAGGCTGAGCGCGTTTTGCCGCTTTTGCGTCGCCCATAGCAAGGTTTTAAGGTTTTAATAGGTTTACTGTATGTATACATAGTAGTAGTTAACAAAGGCGGCCCACTCCTGTGGATAACCACAGTTAACGTTGAGTAAACAGAAAGTTGCCCGAATGAGAACTGGATGGAAAAACAGCGGGTATCCCAAGAACAACTCGGAACAGTTTTTGGCCTTGTGGAAAGATTCGCGAGTTATCCCGAACCCATGCACAACCAGTCCGACAGGTTATCCAGAAAGTTATCCACAGGCGCCTAAATATTGTGCAAGACACCCTCGAAAACGGGGTTTTGTGGATAATTTTGACGTTCCTGCGTTAGCCGAACGGTTCGCGGATACAATCTCGCCACTTTGAAATGTGACTTGGCATGCGTGGTGCAAGAAGTGAAAGATGCTGGTTTTGCTGAATGTAACGAGCGAGATCGCTGGTACTGTCAAATTCTTCAATTGGCGTGTCCGGAAGGGGCCTCCCGCGGACACGTTGCCCCGCACTTCCCTCCAGTTTCCTGCGCAAAACCTCCCTCGGCGATTGGCGATTTACGGTCGCGTTTCAAATGATTCGCGTGTCGTTGGACGGTTGCTACGAAACGCGGGGCATCGGGTACGCTCGCGTTCCACGTCGGATGGCGCCGAAATGTCTCGAAAATCGAGTGGATTTTCACAAGATCGTTGTTCGCGATGGTGGCCCGTGGGTGGGATCGATAAGGTCTGCGAGCCATGTCTGGCGAGGCTTTGCCGATGTGCGGGGAGATCGTGCGGGATGCGAGGCGGTTCTCAACGCCCGTTGCGGGCGACGCCTGTTCGATCTGCCGCGTAATTGGCATGGGATGCGAAATGTTTTTCCCGATTTGATCCTTCGCAAAGCGAGTGCGCAGGACACCAATATTTTGTAAACATCTTGAGTAGGATTTGGGAGATCAGTACAAGAACTGATACGCCAAAATCAAACTCAGAACACACAATGGAATCGTGGTGGGGCGGTGGGTTCAACAGCGACTTGCCGTCGCGTATCGACACGGAAGTGGCTTAGGGTTTCCCCCGGGCGGGGCGCCGACATGGATGAAAGGCAATGACGAGACGTGTGATGCACCGCCCGTAAGTTCATTTGACAAGCTGTTTTACTGACGTATAGTTTTTAGAAATCCTAACGAAAATCATGGCTACTCCGACCCCACTAGATGAAGCGCTGTCCAAGCGCGTGACAGCAGGTTTGTTGCGCATGGGAACCGCGTTACGGAGCCACGCCTGGGAGGGCGCGGCAATGGCTGGATTGACGCCGACGCAGGGCGAGATTCTGACGCTCTTGCTCTCGCGTGGCGTGCCGATGCGATTGGGCGAAATTGCCGAGGATGCCGCACTCACATCGGCCACGGTCAGCGAGGCCGTAAGCACGTTGGAAAACAAGGGCCTGGTCGAGAAGCGTCGCGATGCGAACGACGGCCGTGCCCTGGCGCTACGTCTGACCGCGCGCGGAAAGACGGCAGCCAAAAAGGCGTCGCAATGGCCGAACTTCCTGACCACGGCGTCGGAATCGCTGGGCGAGAAGGAATGTGCCCAACTCTACCGAACGCTTGTCAAACTGATCTTCACGATGCAGGAGCGGGGCGACGTACCACCGCAACGCATGTGCCTGACGTGCAGCCACTTCGAAGTCTCGGCGCGCGGCAAAGGCCAATACCACTGCGATCACTTCAATGTGACGTTTGACGATTCGCGCCTGCCGCTGGACTGCAACGCGCACGAGGACGCCGACATCGCCATGCAGCGCAAAGTCTGGAAGCTGTATAGCAAAACCTGAGCGGCTGACCGGCATTCGTCACGCGCAGGCGGCGCGAGCCAGGGGGAGAACGTCATTCGGTACCGGGTGACGTTTTTTTTCGTCGACGCTTGTCACGCACATGAGTGTCGCCTGCCTGTACACTGCGCTTTTTTGCATCCACGAAACCTCATCGCACAGAGATGGCAGCCAAGCGCAGAATCGAAGTCAGGAAGTCCGGCGTCCACGGTAAGGGGGTGTACGCGCTCAAGCGTCTCAAGAAAGGGGATCGCGTGATCGAGTACAAGGGCGAGATCATTTCGTGGCGTGAGGCCTTGCGCCGCCATCCTCACGATCCGGCCCACCCGACGCACACCTTCTACTTCAGTCTGGAAGACGGACGGTGCATCGACGGCAAGGTCGACGGCAACAACGCCCGCTGGATCAACCACGCCTGCTCGCCCAACTGCGAAGCGCGTGAAGAGGGCGAACATGTCTATATCTATGCCGTTCGCGACATCGAGCCTGGCGAAGAGTTGTTTTACGACTACGGTCTGGTGATCGACGCGCGCTACACGGCAAAACTCAAACGCGAATACGCTTGCCACTGCGGTACCAAGGCGTGCCGTGGCACGCTGCTCGCGCCGAAGCGCTGAGCGCGTCGGGCGTTACCCGCGGCAGCAAGCGCGCAGCGGCGGGTCAGTTGGAGGCGCGATCGCCTGCGAACTGGTCGATGGCCACTGCCAGATCGACATCGCGTTGGGTCAAGCCGTCGGCGTCGTGCGTCGAGAGGGTGATGTCTACCCGGTTGTAGACGTTGAACCACTCTGGATGGTGGTTCATCTTCTCGGCCTTGAGCGCGACCTGCGCCATGAAGCCGAAGGCCTCATTGAAGTCGTGGAATGTGAAGCTGCGCTGGATGGCGTCGCGTCCGACCACCTGGTGCCACTCTGGCAGCACTTCGGTCAGGCTGGCGCGTGCCTCGGAGGAGAGTCGTGTTGTCATGGCATTCCTTTCAAAGCGTTCAGTGCAAATCGGGCCAACGGGCATGCACCGACGCCGGCATGGCGTCAGTGATGGCTGCGTACGGTGTCAGGAGGGTTGTCGGCTGGGCCGCGCGCAGCGCCCACGAAGCGGCAGGGTTGCCGGTTCATGCGACCTATTGTTTCACAGGCGAGCTGGGCGTGTGCGTGAGCCCTGTCCTATAACGCGAAGGGTCGCGACATAAAACCGGGCGCCAGGAGGCGTCGATCGGCAGGCCGCGGCGAGACCCGGGGCGAGCCAGGCCGTGCCATCATGCCGGCAACAGGATAGGCGTGTCGTCGGGGTTGCGGGCGTTGGCCTCGAATGCCGGCTGCTCGGCAAACGTCTTGAACAGCGTCGGCAGGTCGGCACGCATGGCGTCGAACAGTTGGGCGAAGTCGTCGATTACGAAGTACGTCTGCTGGAATGTGTCGATGCGGTATTGCGTGCGCAGTACCCGCTCGAGCGAAAATCCGAGCCGATTCGGCGCGCGCGAGGTCAGCGAGAAGTCGGTTTCGCCGCGGCTCGAGACAATTCCGGCGCCATAGATGCGCAGGCCGTCGCCGTCGCGCATCAGGCCGAATTCGACGGTGTACCAGTACAGACGGGCGAGCAACGGGAGCGCCCCCAGCGATTGCGCGAGCTTGCCGGCTTTGCCGTAGGCTTGCATGAAATCGGCGAACACCGGATTGGCGAGCAGCGGCACGTGACCGAAGACGTCGTGAAAGCAGTCGGGCTCTTGCAGGTAGTCGAGCTGGTCGGGACGGCGCATCCACCACGTCGCCGGGAAGCGGCGGTTTGCGAGATGCTCGAAAAAGACGTCGTCCGGCACGAGTCCGGGTACGGCAACGACCTGCCAGCCGGTCGCAGCCATCAGTTTTTCGTTCAGGTGTTCGAACGCCGGCACGCGACGCGCGTCCATGTCCAGGGCGCGAATGCCGTCCATGAACGCATCGCAGACCCGGCCAGGCAGCATCGCCGTTTGACGTTCGTAGAGTTGCTGCCACACCGCGTGATCGACCGCGCCGTATTGATCGACGGGTTGTTCAATGGTGAAGTCGGGCCGGGTCGTGAGACCGGCATCGAATTGCTCTCGGAGCATGGCAGTAAGGGACATGATGCGAACGACTCAATCAGGCAGTGGCAGTGATTGAAAGTGTAGTGCGCATGGCATGCGAAATGGGCGCATAATGCGCCTGTGGTGAAAGTCGTTTGCATAAATTTCGCATAAAAATGTGATTTATTGCGGAGAATCGTCATGCTTGTTCTGGATCACTTCGATTTGGCTCTTCTGGACGCGTTGCAGAAGGAGGGGCGCGCCACGCACCATCAGTTGGCGGAGCACGTGGCGCTTTCCGCGTCGCAGATAGGCCGCCGCCTGCAGCGGCTCGAGGCTGAAGGCGTTATCGAGGGATATCGTGTGGTGCTGCGACCCGAGGCGTTGGGCCTGGCCGTGACGGCATTCACGACGTTGCGCCTGCAACATCATGGCGATCAGGTCATCGAACGTTTTCAGGCGGAAATCGATCTGTTGCCCGAAGTGCTCGAGTGTCACGCGGTGGTTGGCGAGGCGGATTACCTGCTGCGCATCGTGGTGCCGGATCTGAATGCTCTGTCGGCCTTCGTCATGAAGCGGCTGATGCAGGTGCCGGGCGTGGAGAACGTGCGCTCGAACATCGTGCTCAGCGCTTTCAAGCGCAGCAATGCGCTGCCGCTGCACTATCTGGCGAACCGACAATCGTCTCGCTGAGCGGGTGCGGCGCCACGCCGCCTCGCATCGCTATTTTCCTTTCCTTTGCCGGATGTCCCGGCATGTCCCTGCGCGCTTGGGGCAGGCGTTCGCTTGTCCGATCGATGGATCGGACAGCCAGCCGTTTGCGCGGCCTTATGTTCGACGGCTCAGTCAGTGGGCATCAACCAGGGCTTCACGTAGCGTCCGTAGACTAGCGACTGAATGAGCGCGACAGTGGAGCCGATCAGCACTTCGATCACGCGCAACATGGCGAGGCTGAGCTCTTGATGCAGCCCTTGCCCCTGTCCGCTCAACGCTGCCGACATCAGGATGACCACCGTGGCCGGGCCCAGACGCCAATTGGCCGGATAGTTCTGCACCAGCATTGCAGCCAGCGTGGCCAGCGTGATGCCCACAAGCATGGCCGCCAGCCCGGGCCCGAAGACGAGCAAGACGATGCACGCGATGACGGCCCCGGTAATCGTGTTGATCGAGCGCGCCTTGAAGTTGCTGCGCGCCTGCATCGGGTCCGGTTCGGTCACGATGATGAGCGAGATCATTGCCCAATAGGGCTCTGGAAAGCCTGCCGCCCGCAGGCCGAACCAGACGATCAGCGAGCCGCTAAGAATCTTCACCAGATAGACCAGTGCGTTCTTCTTGGGGTGGAGAATGGCTAGAGACATGACGCGCCCACGTTGCGAACATGGAAAGGTGCCAGTGTGACATAGGCGAATCCTGGAACCCAACCCAGAAGATTCCGCCTCGGTCGAGCGGCCGATCCGAAATGCGGTTTCCTGATGGGCATGGCAAGGGAAACGGTTCGAAATGCCAACGACTGCGGGGTAGAATCGCCTGACCAGAACTCGGGAGGAGACCGGCATGCAAAGCCGAACGCAACGCGTCTGGCCGGCCGCGCCGTGGGTGTGGGCGGTGCTGTGTCTTGGTGGGTTCGCCGCGTCGCCTGTGCAGGCGGCTCGCGTCACGAGCGTCAGTCCGCAAGGAGAGGTCGCGAGTGTGGACCAGGTCGTCGTCAAGTTCGACGAAGCCATGGTGCCGGCGGGCGATCCGCGCGCGCAGGCGCCAGCCGCAGTGAAGTGCACCGACACGTCGCTCGCAGGCGAGGGCCACTGGCTCGAACCGAAGATCTGGGTCTACGATTTCAAGTCGTCGCTGCCGCCGGGTGCGAAATGCTCGGTGGAGCTGCGCGGCGGGTTGTCCGCCGTCTCGGGCGCCGCGCTGTCGGGCACCACGCGTTACGCGTTCAACACGGGCGGCCCGGCCGTCACGTCCATCCGTCCGTCGTACGGTCCCATCGACGAAAACCAGATCTTCATTCTTACGCTCAATGGCGCGGCGCAGCCCGCCAGTGTGATTCAACACACCTGGTGCGAGACGGAAGGAGTTGGCGAGCGCATCGGCGTGAAGGGAATCGAGGGCGACACGCGTTCGGCGTTGCTCAAGCGTTTCAGTCTGGAGAAGCAGGCAGCGCGTGTCGTCATGCTGCAATGCAACCGAACGCTTGCGGCGGGCGCCAAGATGCACCTGGTGTGGGGCGCGGGTATCACCACGCCATCGGGCGTGCCAACGACGCAGGCGCGACGTTTTGAATACGATGTGCGTGACCCGTTCACGGCCAGTTTCAGTTGCGAGCGCGAGAATGCGAACGCGCCCTGCACGCCGTTGCGGCCACTGCGTCTGACGTTCAGCTCGCCCGTTGCGCGCGACATGGCGGCCAAGATTCGTCTGCATGGCGCGGGTGCCGAACGCTCGCCGATGTTCAGCGATTCGGATCGCACGTCCAGTGTGAGCGATGTCACGTTCAACGCGCCGTTCCCCGAGAAGGCCGATTTGACGATCTCGCTGCCGAAAGGATTTACGGACGACAGTGGCCGAGCGCTCGACAACGCCGGCGAATTCCCGTTGAAGACGAAGACGGCGACGATGCCGCCGCTGGCCAAGTTCGCGGCCGCGCCGTTCGGTATTGTGGAGCGCTTTGCCGAGCCCGGCATGCCGCCGATGCTGCCGGTCACGCTGCGCAAGGTCGAGCCGGCGCTGCAGATCAACGGGCTGGGGGTGGCTGGCGAGGCCGCCAAGACCGGCGGGAGCGGGCGCACCCTGCAACTGCGGGTCGACGACGACGCCGAGGTCATGAACTGGATGTCGCGCGTGCGCCGATTCGACGAAACGACGATGACCCGCAAGCAGATTGCGCAGGAGATGCCGTCGATACTTACGGCCCCGGCGGCCAATGTGGCGTTCGGGCCGAATGCCGCGGTGATCGTCGAGGACAAGATCACGCGTTATGACACGCGCAGCCTGTCGTTGCTCTCCGGATGGCCTGGCGTGCAGGCGCTGACCCTGCCCGTGCCCAAGGAGAAAGATCCTCGCCCGTTCGAAGTGGTCGGCATTCCATTCCAGAAGCCCGGCTTTTATGTCGTGGAGTTGGCCTCGCCATCGCTCGGGGCGGCCCTGTTGGGCAAGTCGTTGCCGATGTACGTACGCACGACGGTGCTCGTCACCAATCTTGGGGTGCATTTCAAGATGGGCCGCGAGAATGCCATTGCGTGGGTGACGACGCTGGACAAAGGCCAGCCGGTGGCCAATGCGAAGGTGCGAGTGCTCGATTGCGATGGCAGCGAAGTGGCGAGCGCCGTGACCGACAAGACGGGCGTGGCGAAGATCGACAAGTCGCTCGAGCGATACCGGTACTGCGAGAAGACGATGCGCTCGGGGTACTTCGTGGTCGCCCGCACGCAGGGGAGCGATCCCGACATGGCGTTTGTGTCTTCCGACTGGGATCGCGGCATCGAGCCCTGGCGGTTTCATGTGCCGACCGACGGTGGCAGCAGTCCCACCGTGCGCGCGCAGACGGTGTTCGACCGCGTGCTGTTCCGCGTTGGCGAAACGGTGTCGATGAAGCACTTCATCCGTCAGGAAACGATGCAGGGGCTGGCCCTGCCCGCGAGCTTGCCGTCGCAGTTGACGATCACCCATCAAGGGTCTGGACAAACCTACACGCAGCCCATCAAGTGGCGCAACGGACGGCTCGCCGAAAACACTTTCCAGATTCCGCAGGGCGCGAAGCTTGGCGAGTACGCGGTGACGCTCGACTACACGGAGGCGGATTCGCGTCCGAAGTCGTATCCATCATCGCTCGACGCGGGGCACTTCCGCGTGGAGGCTTTCCGTCTGCCGGTGCTGGCCGGATCGATTGGTGTGCGCGATGCCGCGACGTCACCGCTCATCAACAAGACCGAAGCCCCGGTGAATGTGCAGGTGAATTACGTGGCGGGTGGCCCGGCGGGCAACTTGCCGGTGCGCGTCTCGGCGTTGCTGCGCGTGCGAGACATGACCTTCGACGGGTACGACGATTTCAGCTTCACGCCGTACCGTCCGCCGTCGGCGCAGTCGGGGCCGATGACGAGGATCAGGGCAATGACGAGAGTGCGGGAGCGAGCGATCAGAAGCTGGTCGCCGACAAGCAACGGCTTGTGCTCGACAGAAACGGTGCAGGTAATCTGACGCTCAAGGATTTGCCCAAGGTTGACCGTCCAAGCGATCTGGTGCTCGAGGCGAGCTTCGCCGATCCGAACGGCGAGATTCAGACGCTTCGCGGCAATGCCACCTTGTGGCCGGCGAATCTGATCACCGGCGTGCGCAGCGAAAGCTGGGTGTCGGTGACCCACAAGCTTCCGGTGAAAGCGCTCGCGCTCGACCTGCAGGGCAAGCCCAAGGCCGGGGTGGCGATGGACGTGCGCGCCGAGGCGCGGATGACCACCAGCAGCCGCAAGCGCATGGTGGGGGGGTTCTATGCGTACGACAACCACACCGAGGTCAAGGATCTCGGCACGGTGTGCAACGGCAAGACGGACGAGCGCGGTTTGCTGGCGTGCGACGTCTCGCTCTCGCAGCCGGGCGAAATTACGCTCGTGGCACAGGCCAAGGACGACAAGGGCAATCTGAGTACGTCGACAACGAGCGTGTGGGTGACGGGACGCGGCGAGGTCTGGTTCGGCGGTGACAATACCGACCGGATGGATGTGCTGCCGGAGCGCCGGGCCTACGAGCCGGGCGAGACGGCCAAGCTTCAGGTGCGCATGCCGTTCCGCTCGGCAACGGCGCTCGTCGCGATCGAGCGCGAAGGCGTGATCCAGACGCGCACGATGGAGATCTCCGGCAAGGACCCCAGCATTTCGCTCAAGGTCGAACCCACCTGGGGCCCCAACGTTTACGTGTCGGTGCTCGCGGTGCGCGGTCGAATCCATGAAGTGCCCTGGTACTCGTTCTTCCAATGGGGCTGGAAGCAGCCGCTGGAATGGTTCCGGGCGTTTTGGTACGAGGGCCGGGAGTATCAGGCCCCGACGGGGCTGGTGGATCTGGGCAAACCGGCCTATCGCTTCGGCTTGACCGAGTTGCGTGTGGGCACGGCGGGGCAGCGTCTTGGCGTGGAAGTGAAGCCGGACGCGGCGACCTACCCGGTGCGCGGTCATGCCAAGGTGCGCATCAAAGTCACGCAGCCGGACGGCAAGCCGGTCGTGGCCGGCACCGAGGTTGCCGTTGCGGCCGTCGACGAGGCGCTGCTGGAGCTGGCGCCGAACACCAGCTGGAATCTGCTCGATGCCATGTGGCAGCGTCGCAGCTACGGCGTGACGACGGCCACCGCACAGATGGAGATCATCGGACGCCGCCACTACGGTCGCAAGGCCGTACCAGCGGGCGGCGGCGGCGGCAAGAGTCCGACGCGCGAGCTGTTCGACACGCTGCTGCTGTGGCAACCGCGCGTCGTGCTCGACGACAAGGGCGAGGCGAGCGTGGACGTGCCGCTGGGCGACGCGCTGTCCAGCTTCCGCATCGTGGCGGTGGCCGATGATGGCAGGCCCGGCGCGCAGGCGCTTGGCTGGTTCGGCACCGGGACCGCGACCATTCGCACCACGCAGGATCTGCAATTGATCTCGGGCTTGCCGCCGCTGGTGCGCGAGGGCGACATGTATCGTGCCCAGTTCACCGTGCGCAACACCACACAACATGCGATGCAGGTGCAGTTGACCGCACGCGCCACGCAACTGACCCTGGCACCGCAACGGATTGACGTGCCGGCCGGCGAATCGCGTGAAGTGACGTGGGACGTGACGGCGCCTGCCGGACTGGCGGACACGCGTGCCCAACGCGTTTTGTGGGAAGTCAGTGCACAGGCACCGGCGACGGGCACGGCGCCCGCCGCGAGCGATGCCATCAAGGTCGGGCAGGACATCCAGCCTTCGTTGCCTGCGAGCGTCCAGCAGTCGGTGCTCACGCAGGTCGAAGGCAGTCTGACGCTGCCCATGGCACCGCCGGCGGGCGCGGTGGCAGACAGCACCGGAACGTTGCGCGGCGGGGTTCGCATCAGCCTGCAACCGCGTCTGTCGCAGGGATTGCCGGGAGTGAAGCGCTGGTTCGAGGTCTATCCGTACGGTTGCCTGGAGCAACGGGCGTCGAAGGCGATCGGCATGCGCGACACTGCGCAGTGGAAACGGGTGATGGGCACGCTGCCGTCGTATCTCGACGACGACGGGCTGGCGAGTTACTTCCCGCCGCAAGAGGGCTTCGCGAATCAGGGCAGCGATACGCTCACTGCCTATCTGCTGGCCGTAAGCAGCGAAGCGAAGGCGCTCGACCCAGGCTATGCCTTGCCGGACGACGCGCTGGCACGCATGGAGGACGGACTGACGGCGTTCGTCGAAGGGCGCCCCACGCGCCGCTTCTGGGCCCCGCGTGACGACCTGACGTTGCGCAAGCTGAGCGCCATCGAAGCGTTGTCCCGGTACGGCCGGGCGAATGCACGCATGCTGAGTTCGCTCACCCTCGCGCCGAACGACTGGCCGACGTCTGCGGTCATCGACTGGTACGCGATCCTGCAACGGTTACCCGACGCGCCCCAGCGTGCCGAGCGCATGGCGCAGGCCGAGCAGATCCTGCGGGCGCGTCTGTCGTATCAGGGAACACGTGTGGGGTTCTCCACGCAGGCAAGCGACGGGCTCTGGTGGCTGATGGTCGGCCCCGAGACCAACGCGGCGCGGCTGGCGTTGCTGATGAACGCGAACCCGGCATGGAAGGACGAGATGCCGCGTCTCGTGATCGGCCTGCTGGGACTGCAGTCGCGCGGGGCCTGGTCGACGACCACGGCGAACGTCTGGGGGGCCTGGCCGTGGATCGATTCTCGGCGCGATTCGAGCGCGACACGCCATCGGGGCAAACGGCGATTCAGTGGCAGCGAGACAACCAGACGAGCGGCAGCGTGCAAACCGTCGTCTGGGACAAGCTCAAGGCGGGCACCGTGCCGCCGGCCGTGTCGTTGCCATGGCTGAGCAACGCGGCTGCCGCAAAGGACAGCGCGCGCGATGTATTGCGCCTGGATCAGACGGGCGCCGGCAAGCCTTGGGCAACGATCCAGAGCCTGGCCGCCGTTCCGCTCAAGGCGCCGTTCTCCGCCGGCTATCGCGTGACGCGCAGTGTTCAAGTGCAGGACGCCGCCGATCGTTCGGGCGATCGCTTCGTGCGCGGCGCGGTATTGCGCGTGCGTCTGGATATCGACGCACAGGCCGACATGCGTTGGGTCGTGGTGAGCGATCCGCTGCCTGGCGGGGCGACAGTGTTGGGCGGCGGGCTTGGACGCGATTCGGTCATCGCCACGCAAGGCGAGAAGAGCGAAGGCGCCACGCCGGCTTTCGAGGAGCGCGCGCAGGACACCTACCGTGCCTACTACGATTACCTGCCGAAGGGGCAGCATCGGATCGAGTACACGGTACGTCTGAACAACGTCGGCACGTTCGCGACACCGCCAACGCGGGTCGAGGCGATGTACGAACCGGCGATGTACGGCGAGACGCCTAACGCGCCGGTGCAAGTGGTGCCGGCGAAGTAATGACGAATGGGGGGCGCACTGTCATGACGTCGAACTTCTTTGACCCGGCGGCGGCGCTGCCACGAGAGGCGCGCCGCTTCTGGTGGCTGGCTGCGATTGCGGGCGCCGCCTATGCGTTGGCGTTGCGCGGCGCACCTTATGCCGACCAGGGCATTGCCAAGGTGCTGTTGTGTGCCTTGTTGTTGTTCGCGGCGCTTTACCACCGGGTGCCGCGCGAGCGGGTGTGGCTTTGCGCGGCGCTGATCTTGTCGGGCGCGGGTGACGTGCTGCTCGCCTCGCCGACCTTGGCACAAGGTTTCATTCTGGGCCTGGGCGCATTCCTGCTGGCCCATCTCGCGTATTTCTTGTTGTTCTGGCGCTTGCGGCGCCCCTGGGCGAAGGTGCCCGGCTGGCATCGCGTCGCCATCGTGCTGGTGTGGGCGGCGGCGGCGCTGGCTTACGCGATGTACTGGCCGGGAATGGGGGAACTCAAGGCACCGGTGGCGTGCTACGTGATCGTGCTGGCGATGATGGCCTCGGCGGCGCTGCTGGCCGACCTGCCGGGCGAATGGGCCGCCGTCGGCGCGCTGCTCTTCACCGTCTCGGACGCGCTCATCGGCACCACGCGCTTCGTGGGCCCCATCCTGGCACAGGAGTACGCCATCTGGATTCTTTACGCACTCGCGCAACTGATGCTAGCGGCCGGCATCCTGGCAGTACGTCCTGCGGATTTGTCGCAACCGGGTGAGATGCATGTGCGCCGCGACTGAACATCGGGGCTGGGGCGTTGGCCGTCAGGTCGTGTTGAGCGTTGCGCTGACGCTCGGCGCATTTCTGTCCCCGGCACCGGCGCACGCCGTCCCGTCGTTTGACGAGGTGCATGGCGACTGGCGCGCGTCGGACTGGATTCTGCTGGATCGTCGCGGCATTCCCTTGCAGCGCCTGCGGGCCGACATGCAGGCGCAACGCGGCGACTGGGTAACGCTCGCCGATGTCTCGCCCGCGTTTCGCGAGGCGTTGATCGTTTCCGAGGACAAGCGTTTCTATGAGCACAGCGGCGTAGACTGGCGCGGCGTGGCCGCCGCCGCGTGGGGCAACCTCTGGCATACGCGCACGCGCGGCGCCTCCACGCTGACGATGCAGTTGGCGGGGCTGCTCGACGACGATTTGCGACCGAGTACCCGCAATCGATCCGTTTCTCAGAAGATCGGTCAGGCGGCAACGGCGTTGTGGCTGGAGCAGCGCTGGCGCAAGGATCAGATTCTCGAGGCATATCTGAACCTCGTGCCGTTTCGGGGCGAGCTCGTCGGCATCTCGGCCGTCTCGCAAACGCTGTTCGGCAAGTTCCCCAGCGGACTCGACGCCCGCGAATCGGCGTTGGCCGTTGCGCTGCTGCGCGCGCCGAACGCGCCCGCCGCGCGCGTGGCGCAGCGCGCCTGCGGCATTCTGCGTGACATGAGGCAGGCGTCTGACTGCAACGGCCTCGATGGCTACGCGCAACTCGTGTTTTCGCGACCGGCAATCGTAATGACGACGCGCGATGCCGTTGGCCTTGCGCCGCATTTCGCGCGTCGAGTGTTCAGCGCGAGTCGTCCGCCCGCGGGCACGCGAATTCTCAGCACGCTGGACGCGAATCTCCAGCGCATGGCGGTGACCACCTTGCAGCAGACGCTGCGCGAGCTGGGCACGCCGGGACGTTCGCGCAACGTGCAGGACGGGGCCATTGTCGTCATCGATAACGCGAGCGGCGATATTCTCGCCTGGGTCGGTTCCTCCGGGCCATTGTCGTCGGCGGCACAGGTCGATGGCGTCACATCGCTGCGGCAGGCCGGCTCGACACTCAAGCCATTTCTTTATGCCCAGGCGATTGCGGAGCATCGCCTGACGGCAGCGTCGCTCCTCGACGATTCACCCATCGATCTGCCCACGGGGGCGGCCTGTACATTCCGCAGAACTACGATCATCACTTCAAGGGGTGGATCAGCGCGCGCACGGCGCTGGCCTCGTCGCTGAACGTGCCGGCCGTGCGCACGCTCGTGATGGTCACACCGCGCCGGTTCGCTCAGACGCTCGTCTCACTGGGCTTGCCGCTCACGCAAAGCGGCGACTTCTACGGCTACAGCCTCGCGCTTGGCAGCGCCGACGTGACACTGCTCACGCTCGCGAATGCCTATCGCGCGCTCGCCAACGGAGGCACCGCCAGCGGCGTGAACGAGCGCATGCCGGAGTCGGTACGCCCGCGTGCTGGTGACGTCACGAAAGCGCGCGCGAAAGAGGTGATGCCCACGACCGTCTTCTCGTCGCAGGTCAGTTTCATCGTCTCTGACATGATCGCCGACCGGCAGGCGCGCACCCGCACGTTCGGGCTCGACAGCCCGCTCTCGACGCGCTACTGGACCGCCGTGAAGACGGGCACCAGCAAGGACATGCGCGACAACTGGGCCGTCGGATATTCGCGGCACTATACGGTCGGGGTTTGGGTGGGCAATGCCGACGGCGCGCCGATGTGGGACGTCTCCGGGGTGTCGGGTGCCGCACCGATCTGGCATCGCCTCATGGACTATCTGCATCGACGCACGGCGAGCCTGCCGCCCACGCCGCCGCCCGGACTCGAACATGTGGCTGTGCAGTACGCAGAGCGCGTTGAACCTGCACGCGACGAGTGGTTTCTTCCCGGAACGTCGCAGCGCACAATCGTGCTGTCCTCGCTCGCGACCAAAGCGCCCGGCGGACCACTCTGGCGAATTGTCGGGCCCCCGAGGGCACGATCGTGGCACTCGATCCGGATATTCCGCCCGCGAACCAGCGCCTGTGGTTCCAGGTGGCCGCCGCGTGGCCTAAGGGGGCGGCGTGGCGACTCGACGGCAAGCCGCTCGCGGGCCGTGCGCGCGTGGGCTGGTTGCCGTGGCCGGGGCGTCACACGCTCGAACTCGTCGACGCTGCCGGGGCGGTGCGTGACCGCGTGCACTTCGAGGTACGCGGTGCGACGCTCGACGATGGCAAGCGCATGCGCAATGCGAGTCGATGAGCGTATGCGCGCGAGGTCGCGAATAATTTTTGAAGCAACAGACGCGTTCACGCGATGCAGGCTACACTGAAATCAAACCTGCTAATGCGTGACGCCATGTGACGGCGACGAGAGCGACCCCTCTCGCCAATGACGCGCGCCCCGGAGCGGAGACATATCGATGATCACGCTGGATGCGCGTCAAACCGCACAGTTGTTGCCGTACCCTCAGTTGGCCGACGGCATCGAGGCCATGCTCATGGAGATGCGCGCGGGCACCGCGCGCGCGCCCGCGCGTCTGCATTTCGCGTTGACCGAACCGGAGCGCGGCCGCCGTGGCGGCGTGCTGCTGGTGATGCCCGCCGCCAATCGCGATGTCGCGATGACCAAGCACATCACCGTGCATCCGGAGAATTGCCGTGCGGGAAAGCCTTCCATCATTGGTGAGGTGATGGTGTTCGATCCGCATACCGGAGAGCGATTGATGTTGCTCGACGGGCCTACCATCACCGGTCGACGCACGGCCGCCGTGACGCTGTTCGCCGCCCGCAAGTTCGCGCCGCGCCCCAAGGGACCGGTGTTGATCGTCGGGGCGGGGGTGCAGGCGAGGGCGCACCTGGAAGCGTTTGCCGCAGGCATGGGCACGCGTCATTTCATGATCTTTTCGCGCAGCGCGGAGCGCGCCCACGCGCTCGCGGAACACGCCGCGTCGCTCGGCGTGGAAGCCACCGTGGTCGACGCGGTCGAACCGATGCTGAACACCGTGAGCATCGTGATTGCAGCGACCACCAGCAGCGAGCCTGTGCTGCCCGATAGCGACGTGCTGCGCTGGCGCGACGACATCTTTGTCGCGGGCGTCGGTGCGTTCCGTCCGGACATGCGCGAGTTGCCGCCGCAGTTGTGTCGCGACGCCGCCGTGCGCGGTACGCTCGTCGTCGATACCTGGGAGGTCAAGCACGAAGCCGGCGATCTGCTGCATGCGGCCATCGACTGGGGACGTGCCGCACCGTTGCTCGACGCCATCATCACCCCCGATCGCTTCCGTTCGAGCGGGCCGGTGATTTTCAAGAGCGTGGGCTACGCCCTGTGGGATCTCGCCGCCGTCTTGTGCGCACGCGCGAATCTCGCAAAGGACGGCGTGCCGGCCGCCTGAGCGGTCTGACGCCGGTGGGATGAACGGGGTTGGGCCCAGGTCGCGCCGACGCGTGAACCGCGTGGCGTGTTCACGCGGGCAACGCGAAGGGCACGCTTGCGGAAGCGTCTTTGAGCCTTGGATAGCCGGGCAATGCCTCAGGCGTCATCACGTGCACCGGCAAGCCGAGCGTTGCCTCGATGAGGTCGGCGCGCATCACGTCGCGAGGTGTCCCTGCTGCAAGAATGCGTCCGTTGGCAAGCAACGCCATACGGTCCGCGTGACGCGCCGCGAGGTTGACGTCGTGCACGATGGCCATCGCACCGAAGCCCCACGTTGCGGCAAGCTCGCGCGTGAGCGAGAGCAGGTGATGCTGATGCGCGAGGTCGAGCGCCGCCGTCGGTTCGTCCAGCAGTAGATAGCGCGGCACCGACGAGGCCGAAGCCTCGTCGTCGGGCCATAGCTGCGCAAGTACTCGCGCAAACTGCACTCGCGCCCATTCCCCGCCAGACAAGGTCATCACGTCACGGTGCCGTAGCGGCAGCGCCCCCGCGCGTTCCAGCGCGAGCGTCGCGATTTCCGTATCGCTCGCGACGGTCTTGCCGGAGGCGTCCCGTCTATGCGATCTCGGGTAGGGCAGACGCCCCATCGTCACGATATCAAGCGCGCTGAACGGAAACGCCAACTGCGCCGTTTGCGGCAGTACGGCACGCAAGCGAGCCAACGCCGCCGGGCGTATTGCGCGAGCGGCGCGCCGTTCAGCGTGATGTCGCCGCGCATGTGCGTGCGCGCGGGCAGCGGATCGCCGGCCATCGCCTTGAGCAATGTGCTCTTGCCCGCGCCGTTGCGGCCAAGCAGCACCAGCAGTTCGCCGGGACGGATGTCGAGCGACAGGCCGTCGAGCACGGGCGAATCGGTGTGGGCAATCGTGAGGTCGTGTGCACTGAGCATGGCGATGTCCTGTTCTATCAGACCGGATCGGTGAGCGTCATAGCCCAAACTGTCCGCGGCGTCGCCACAGCAGGATCAGGAAGAACGGCGCGCCGAGCAGTGCCGTGAGAATGCCCAACGGCAACTCGGCCGGCGCCACCCAGGTGCGCGCGACCAGATCGGCAAGCAACGTCAGGATCGCACCGAAGAGCGCGGCTGCCGGGAGCACGGCGCGCGGGTCGGGCCCGACGACCAGTCGCACGATATGCGGTGCGATCAGGCCGATGAATCCGATCATGCCGCTCGACGCGACCAGCGCACCGACGCACAGCGCGCACGCCACCATCACTCGACGCTTGACCGACTGCACGGCGACGCCGAGATGCAACGCCTCCGCTTCGCCCAGCAACAAGGCGTTCAGCGAGCGGCACTGTGTGGCGAGCGCGACGATCCCCAGCGCGACCGGCCATACAATCACGCCGAGCATCGGCCATTGCGCGCCGCCGAGACTGCCGAGCGTCCAGAAGGTGAGCGTGCGCAACTGCGTATCGTCGGCGAGGTAGGTGAGCAAACCGATGGCCGCCCCCGAGACGGCATTGATCGCAATGCCGGCGAGCAACAGCAACGGCAGGGCGAGGCGACCGCGTCCCGCGGCCAGACGGTAGACGAGCGTGGTGATGCCAAGCGCACCGACGAACGCCGCCACCGGCAGCAGCCACAAGCCCAGCGACGCCGCGAGCGCCGCCGGAAGCAGAACACCGCCGAGGACGATCACCCCTGCCGCGCCCAACGCCGCACCGCTGGCCACGCCGATCAGTCCGGGGTCGGCGAGCGGGTTGCGGAAGAGAGCCTGCAACGCGGCGCCGGCGGCGCCGAAGCCCGCGCCGACCAGGATACCGAGCACGATGCGCGGCAGGCGAATCTGCAACATGACGTTGCGTGCCTGGTCCTGCGCGAAGTCTCCTGTGGCGCCCCGGAACAGTACGGCAATCGCTTCTCCGGGCGCGATGCGATAAGCCCCGCCGCACAGCGCGGCGAGCACCGCGACGGCGAGCAAGGCGGCCAGCGCCGTCATGACGCACCATCGTGGCGGGCGGCGTCGCACCGTGCCGGTGTGATGCGATGTGGCGGCAACGGTCGTGGGCCGACCCGCTTCAGATGGGCGTGAGGGCAACGACTTCGGTAGCGCAGGCGCGGCTGACATAGTTTCGTTCACGGGCGAATGGCGGATTTCGGGATAGCCTTGGCGCATGGTCAAGCGGTGTGCACGCGCAGCGCGAGATCGGCAACCGCCTGCGGCAGTCGCGGACCGAAGCCGAGCAGGTACAGCGCGTCGAAGCTCACCACGCGTTTGGCGCGTCCGGCGGGCGTGTTCGCGAGCCCCGGTTGTGCGAGCAGCGTTACCGCGGGATCGGCGGGCGATGGCCCGGTCGTGGTCGTGAGCAGCACGTCGGGCTGGGCCGCGACGGCCGCTTCCGCCGTCAGCGGCCGGTAGCCGGTGAAGCCACGCAACGCATTCTCCGCACCGGCGTAGGCGAGCATGGCGTGCGCCGCCGTGTCTTGCCCCGCCACCATCACCTGGTTGCCCATGTGGCCGAGGATGAACAGCACGCGTGGGCGGCGCGCGATGCCATACCGTTGTTCGACGTCGTCGCGAACGCGCAGCCAGTCGGCGGTAAAGCGGTCCGCCACGCGTGCGCCGTCCTTGGGCACGCGCAGAGCGGTGGCGACGGCGCGAATGTTGTCGAGCACTCGCTCGGCGGTGTAGCCGTGTACGAAGCGCTCGACCGGCACGCCCGCCGCCGCGATCTGCGACAGCACGTTGGGCGGCCCCGCTTCCGCGCCCGCGAGCAGCAGGTCGGGACGCAGCGAGAGCACGCCTTCCGCCGACAAGGTGCGCAGGTACCCGATCTTGGGCAGCCGGGTGGCCGCTTCCGGATACAGGCTCGTCAGATCGTTGGCGATCACGCGATCCTGCGCACCGAGCGCGTAGACGATTTCGGTGAGTGCGCCGCCCGCGACCACGACGCGCTTCGGCCCGCCTCGCCCAGGTGCCTCAGGCGTCGTTGCGCTGGCCTGCGCCGCAATGGCTCGCGCGCCCAGCCACGCGCCGACTGCCAGCGCAGCGCCCCTGATCAACAGAGCGCGCCGCGAGGCCCGCGTGTGTCGATCGGGCGGTTCACGTCGAAGTCTCCGTGACGCCTTGCGCGTCTCCCGCGTGCGACGCATGCCTCACTCGAGCGAGCGTCTCGCGCCAGTCGTCGCGCTCGGCCTCCCCGGGCTTGCGCTCACCAAAGAGCATGGCGATCACCATGCCCGAGGCATCGAGCAGTTCCAGCGAGGTGACGATGCCATCTGCCGTCGGCTTGCGCACGATCCAGGCCGAGTCGACAAGGTCTTCACGCAGATGCAGGTTGAAGCCCGGATCGAGCACATTGACCCACGGACCCATCACGCGAATCGTCTTTACCGGCCCCGTGTGGATCTGGATCATGCCCGCGTTGCCGACGAACACCATGATCGGCAGGGCGGTGCCGGCGGCATCGTCGAGCAACGCGCGCACCGATGCCGCCCTCACGCGTTGCGCATGACCTTCGGGGGCGAGACGCAACGCTTGGGCGCGCGACACCCGGTGGCGCTTGAGCAGTTCGAAGAACTGATGTGTGTCGGTCATGGCCAGCCAGTCGCGCTGGAAGGCGGCGGCGTCGATGTCGGCCTCAGGCGTCTCGGCCTTCGGGACGTCGGCAGCGACGACGTGCTGACCCGGCGTCTGGTCGCTCGCGCGAAAGCGGGCGACGAGGGCGTCATACGCGAGCGCATCGCTGTGATCGCGCAGGAACATCTTGTGCACGGCAGTGCCGGTCTTGTCGAAGAATTGCAACGAGCGGCGGGGGCCGTTCTCCGTCGGCGTTTCGACGGCATACGCGAACGCCCATTGGTGATAGAAGACGCGCAGGTCGAGGTCTTTGCCGAGCCCCAGGCCAATGGTGCCGGTGTGCGAGAGCTTCTCGTACTGACCCTCCTTTTCGTGAACCGCGGCGTTGTTGCGCGTGAGCGCCATGACACGCCCCAGCGTGGGCAACGCTTCGACGATCTCGATGAACTCGGGACGCAGCCTCACGACGTGCTCGCCGACGAACGCCGCGACCGTCTCGCCTTCGGAGACGCCCAGGGCGGCGGCGGCGTCGCGATCGCGCAGGTTCCGTTCGGTCTTGACGCGGTGGAAGTCGCTGCGCAGGCGGGTGACGTCGGCGAGCGCAGGGAACGCCGGGTGGGCGGCGGGGGTGGCGGTTTGCGTGTTCATCATGGCGATTCCTTGGTGGCGGGGGTTGCGTTCGTTGCGTGATGGCGGGCGCGCGAGCGGGAGCGCCGTTGCGAGTCTCGTGCCGTCGAATCAGTACTGAAGCTTCAGGCTCACGGCCACGCTGCGGCCCGGTGCCGAATACGCGTCCTTGAGCGTTGAGCTATCGGCGAGGCCGCGCACGTCCGACCAGTTCCAGGCCTTGCGGTCGAACACGTTGTAGATGCCGGCGTAGAGCGTCGCGGACTTGTTGAGGCGATAGCCGCCCGACAGGTCGAGCACGACCGACGACGGGGGGCCCAGCAGGTCTGGTTCTGCTGCGTGCCCGAGGTGCAGGTTTTCGCGATCTGGCTTTGTGCCTTCGCGGCCTGAAAGAGCAGGTCGGCTTGCGCGAACCACGTCGTGTTCGGCTCGTAGCGCACGCCGAGCACTATCGAGAACGGATTGACGGTGTTGAGCGGCTGGGTGGCGGCGCCGTTGTTTTGCGTCGTGCCGTGTGTGTAGGCCATTGCCGTGCGCAGCGTCACGCCGCCCTGGAGCGCCCACGTGGCGCGGCCCTCCCAGCCCTGGATGCGGGCGCGGCTGTAGTTCACGTACTGATAGATGAGCGGATCGCTCGGGCGGCCCGAGCCGCTGATGTTCTGCTGCGAGATGAAGTTGCGGTAGTTGCCGGCGAAGACGGCGGTGCTGTAGGTGACGGGGCCGAGCGTGGTGGCGAGGCGTCCGCGCAACCCCAGCTCTAACGTGTCGCTCGTCTCGGGCTTGAGGTTCGGGTTCGCGATCGACATGTAACCGAAGATCGGATTCGAGAAGCCGTTGTTGACCTGGTCGGGCGTTGGCGTGCGGAAGCCGCGTGCATATTGCACGTAAGGAATCAGCGACGGCGCGATCTCGTACATGATCGCCAGACGCGGCGAGAACGCGCCATCGTTCGACGACGTCGGTTGAACGCGCGCGCCGGAGGCCGTCTGCGACACATACAGCGGATCGTTCTGCTTGGGCGAGAGCCAGTAGGCGTCGTAGCGAATGCCCGGCGTGACGCTCAGCGCGCCGTAGCGGATCTCGTCCTGCGCGAAGGCGCCGAACAGTGTGTAGTCGGTGTCCGGGAACGCCTTGTTGGGGAACGACTCGCCCATGCCCGGCACGGTGCCGTTGCGATAGCTGGTGATGTAAGCGAGGCTCGCGTCGGCGCCGTATACGAGCTTGTGCACGAGCGGGCCGGTCGTGAAGTGGCTTTCCGCCTGCACGGCGCCACCGACGGTGCGCTCCTTGTACGTGTTGTCGCGCGTGCGATCGCCCGCCGTGCGTTTCTCGTACGCGAACTGGCTGTTTTTCGCGTCCTGGAAGTACAGCAGCGCGTGCGCGTTCTGCACGTAGGCCTGCGAGGCGTCGTTGAAGTCGTAATCGAGGCTGACGCGGTTGCGTTCGAGACGATCGCTCGTGTTCAGGCCCAGTGTCGTGGGCGGATTGATGGCCGACAAAACGTTCGAGTCCACCCGACGGCGCACGGTCTCGCCCGTGAGCTTGAACGTCGAGCGGGGCGTGGCCTTGAAGACCAGCTTGCCGAGCACGGAGTCGCCATTGCTGTCCTGTGGGTTGGCCGTTGTGCGCGACGTGCTGGCCGAGTTGTTGGTGCCCTTGCCGTCGAGTTCGTGGCCCTTGTTGCCGTCGACGATCACCATGCCCTGCCACTGCTCGCCGCCCCACGCGGCCTGGGCGGTCGTGCCGAAGCTGCGGTCCATCGAGTTGAAGTACGGGCGCAGCGAGACATAGGTCGACTTGCCGAACACATCGAGCAGGTCTTGGGGATCCTTGGTGAGGAAGTTGACGACGCCGGTGAGGCCATCGCTGCCGTAGAGCGACGAGGCGGGGCCGCGCAGGATTTCGATGCGGCGCAGCAGGTCCATGCCCAGATAGTCGCCACGACCCGCTTCGAGCGGACCGAACGCATAGCCGGACGGCATGCGGATGCCGTCTTCGAAGAGCGCCACGCGGTTGCCTTCGAGGCCACGAATGTTGATGCTCGAATTGCCGTCTCGACCGCCGCCGGCGGCCGCCGAAGCGGGACGATACGGCGCGCGGCGCACGGTGACGCCGGGCTCGTAGCGCAGGGCTTCCTTGATGTCTTGCGCTTGTTGTTCTTCGAGATCCTGATCGGTAATGACCGAAATCGACGCCGGGGTTCGATCCGCTTTGGTCGGGGTGCGCGTCGCCGTGACGTTGACCTCCCGCAGATTGGCTTCAGCGACCTGCAAGGACGTGTTGGGCGAGGCTTGCGCGAGGTGATGCGTCTCAACGGACTGCGCCGAGCCCGTGCCCGATGCTGCTTGCGCGAAGACCGCGGGCGACCAGAACGCAGCAAGCACTGCCCCTGCGAGCGGGCGGAGACGCCATCGACGCGCCGGATCGCGTGGCGATTCTTCGGATCGGATCGAACCGTGGATGCCGAATTTCCGGCCACCCCGGCGCGTTGACATGACAAAAGCGCGGCCCCCGCCGCTTGACGACTGCTTCACTGCTGGCTCCCAGAGCAAGAAAACCCCGTTGCTGGCTGGCAAGCGCTCGTGGCAATCGTCGTGTTCCGCGTGTCGTTATCGAGGCTCGGGAACACGCCGGCAGGCGCGGCTGGCGAAAGATCTCACGCCCTGCGGCCGGATAGGTTCGGCCTTGAGACGAAGATGTTAATAAGAATCATTTACATTGTTGACGAAGAACGGCCGACGCGTCAAGGGGCGAGGTGACGCGATGTCAATGAATGGGAAGGGGATGAAAGGCGCGCGTCAGATCGGCAGGCTCGTATCGAACTTGATTTCACGCAGCACGACGCTGGTCTTGACGTTGGCCACTGCGGGCAGACGGAAGATGTGTTCGTGCAGGAACGCGTCGTAGGCCTTGATGTCGGGCGCCACGATTTTGAGGATGTAGTCGGCTTCGCCCGTGGTGCTGTAGCACTCCGTCACTTCCGGGCAGGTGCGGATTTCGCGCTCGAACTGCTCCGTGCCGCCCTCCGTGTGGCGGGTGAGTTGCACGTGGGCCAGGGCGCACACGTGCAGGCCGAGCTTTTCCCGATCGAGCAGCACCGTGTAGCGCTGGATCACGCCGCTTTGCTCCATGTCCTTGATGCGCCGCCAGCACGGTGTTGCCGACAACCCCACGTTATCCGACAGTTCCTGCGCCGAGCGGCGCGAGTCGATCTGCAATAGCCGCAGAATCTGGCGTGCAAAATTATCGAGTAATTCCATTTCTCAAAACCGCCATCTACGAAATGAACGTTTCTTATTGTGCGCCAAACGGAGTGAAATAGTAAAAATCTTTCTCGTACCTCCCCATACACTGCTTGCATACCGATGCGTGGCCGCTCGATGCGGTCGGGACGTCGAGACGAACAGAACAAATGCCCCGAAGCACGGCCGATGTCGCCGTCAGATCGATCTGACGCAGGCCGCGGGGATCAGGAGAGACACGATGAATGCCCCATGCGCGCCGCCCTTGCGACGCCGACGGCCAATCCCCTGGCCCATCCCGATTACCAGCTCTCCGACGCGCTTGCGGCGAGTCGCGGTCAGATTTTCCTCACCGGCACGCAGGCGCTCGTGCGCATCCTGCTGATGCAGCATCAGCTCGACGCCGCGCGTGGCCTGAACACCGCGGGCTTCATCAGCGGATATCGCGGCTCGCCGCTCGGCGGCGTGGATCAGCAGTTGTGGAAGGCGAAGAAGCTGCTCGATGCGGCCAACGTCAAGTTCCTGCCGGCGATCAACGAAGAGTTGGGCGGTACCGCCGTCATGGGCACGCAACGCGTGGAGGCCGACCCGGAGCGCACCGTCGAAGGCGTGTTCGGTATGTGGTACGGCAAGGGCCCGGGCGTGGACCGCGCGGGCGATGCGCTCAAGCATGGCAACGCGTATGGCGCGTCGCGTCACGGCGGCGTGGTCGTGGTGGCCGGCGATGACCACGGCTGCGTGTCGTCGTCCATGCCGCATCAGAGCGACTTCACGATGATGTCGTGGAGCATGCCGGTACTCAATCCGGCCGACATCGGCGAACTCGTCGAATTCGGTCTCTACGGCTATGCGCTGTCGCGTTTCTCGGGCGCTTGGGCGGGCCTGAAGGCCATCTCCGAGACAGTCGAGTCGCGCGGCACCGTCGACCTCGACAAGATCCGCACGGACTGGGTCGAGCCGTCCGACTGCGTCGCACCCGCGGGCGGCCTGCACAATCGCTGGCCCGATCTGCCGAGCCTGGCGCTCGAAGCGCGTCTGGTGGACAAGCTCGATGCCGTGCGCGCCTTCTCGCGCGTGAACAGCATCGACAAGTGGATTGCCCCGGCGCCGGACGCCGACATCGGTATCGTGACGTGCGGCAAGGCGCATCTCGACCTGATGGAGACGCTGCGCCGTCTCGACCTTACCGTCGACGATCTCGCGGCGGCCGGTGTGCGCATCTACAAGGTCGGCCTGTCGTTCCCGCTGGATATGTCGCGCCTGGACACGTTCGTCGCTGGCCTGAAGGAAATCCTCGTGATCGAGGAGAAGGGCCCGGTCGTCGAGCAGCAGATCAAGCAATACCTCTACAACCGCACGACGGGCACGCGCCCGAGCGTGCTCGGCAAGACCGACGCCGAGGGCCGCGCGCTGCTCTCCGCGCTGGGCGAGTTGCGGCCATCGCGCGTGTTGCCGGTGTTCGCCGATTGGCTGGCAAAGCATCGCCCGACGCTCGATCGCCGTGAACGCGTGGTCGATCTCGTGGCGCACGACATCCTGTCGAATGCGGCCGACGGCGTGCGTCGCGTGCCGTATTTCTGCTCGGGATGCCCGCACAACACGTCGACGAAGGTGCCCGAAGGCTCCATCGCGCAGGCCGGTATCGGGTGTCACTTCATGGCGTCGTGGATGGATCGCGACACCACGGGATTGATCCAGATGGGCGGCGAGGGTGTCGACTGGGCCGCGCACTCGCACTTCACCAAACGTGCGCACGTCTTCCAGAATCTGGGCGACGGCACGTACTTCCACTCTGGTTTGCTCGCGATTCGTCAGGCGGTGGCCTCGAAGGCGAACATCACCTACAAGATTCTCTACAACGACGCCGTGGCGATGACGGGCGGCCAGCCGGTCGACGGCTCGATTTCGGTGCCGCAGATCGCGCGCCAAGTGGAAGCCGAGGGCATTGCGAAGCTCGTCGTGGTGAGCGACGAGCCGGAGAAGTACATCGGCCACGAAGGCCAGTTCCCGAAGGGCACGACGTTCCATCACCGTAGCGAACTCGATGCCGTGCAGCGCGAGTTGCGCGAGATCGCGGGCACGACCGTGCTCATTTACGATCAGACGTGCGCGGCCGAGAAGCGTCGTCGTCGTAAGAAAAACGAATTCCCGAATCCAGATCGGCGTCTGTTCATCAACGAGGCGGTTTGCGAGGGCTGCGGCGATTGCGGCGTGGCATCGAACTGCCTGTCGGTCGAGCCGGTGGAAACGGCGCTGGGGCGCAAGCGTCGCATCGATCAGTCGTCGTGCAACAAGGACTTCTCCTGCGTGAACGGCTTCTGCCCGAGCTTCGTGTCGGTCAAGGGCGCGCAGTTGAAGAAGGCGCTCGCCGCTGCCTTCGATCAGGCGGCCTTCGAGGGACGTCTGAACGCGCTGCCGCAGCCGAGCGCGCTCGCCGGCGATGCACCGTTCGACATCATGGTCACGGGCGTGGGCGGCACGGGTGTCGTGACAATCGGTGCGCTCATCACGATGGCGGCGCATCTGGAAGGCAAGAGCGCATCGGTGCTCGACTTCATGGGTTTCGCGCAGAAGGGCGGCGCCGTGCTGTCGTTCGTGCGCTTTGCCAACACGCCGCAGGCGCTCAATCAGGTGCGTATCGACACGCAGCAGGCCGACGTGCTGCTCGCCTGTGACATGGTCGTGGGCGCCAGTGCGGATGCGCTGCAAACCGTACGACGTGACCGCACGCGCGTGGTGGTCAACACGCATGCGATTCCGAACGCGACGTTCGTGCAGAACCCCGACGCGAATCTTCATGCCGATGCGCTGCTCGAGAAGATGCGTCACGCGGCAGGTAGCGACAAGCTCGATGCGTGCGACGCTCAGGCGCTCGCCCAGCGGTTCCTCGGCGACACGATGGGCGCGAACATCATCATGCTCGGTTTCGCGTGGCAACTGGGGCTGGTGCCGGTGTCGCTGGATGCGCTGCAACGCGCGATCGAGCTGAACAATGTGGCGGTGCCGATGAACCAGCTCGCGCTGGCGATCGGCCGGTTGGCGGCGGGCGATCCGACAGCGTTGACGCAGACGACGGCCAAGGCCACGCCGACGCCGGTCCATGCACCGGTGGCCGACGACATGACGTTCGACGAGCTCGTTGCGCATCGGATGACGTTGCTGACGCAGTACCAGAGTGCAGCGTATGCGGCGCAGTTCGCTGCTTTCGTGAAGCAGGTGGCCGATGCGGAAACGCGCGTGGCGGGGGCGCCGGGTCGCTTGTCGCGTGCCGTTGCGCAGCAGCTCTCGCGCCTGATGGCCTACAAGGACGAGTACGAAGTGGCGCGGCTGTATGCGCAGACGGACTTCGCCGACGCATTGGGCGAGACCTTCGAGGGCAAGCCGGGGCGTGACTTCCGAGTTGAGTTCCATATGGCGCCGCCGCTGATTGCCCGCGGCAAGGACGGTGGGGTGCCGAAGAAGGTGACGATCGGGCCGTGGCTGTGGCCGGTGCTGCGCGGGATGGCGAAGCTGCGCGGCTTGCGCGGCGGCGCGCTGGACGTCTTCGGTTACACGCTGGAGCGCCGCATGGAGCGTCAGTTGATCGCGGACTATCGCACGACGATGGAGCGCGCGTTGGCAGGCTTGTCGACAGAGACGCTGGCCGATGTGATCGCCCTGGCCGAAGCGCCGGCGAAGATTCGCGGCTATGGCCATGTGAAGCTGGCGAACCTGGCGATGGCCAAGCGCGTGGAGGCCACGATTGCGGGTCGGCTGGGCGTGATCCCTGCCACGGGCGATGCCGTCGAGCAGGCGCTGGCGCACGCGCGTAGCAACGGCAAGTCGCTCAAGGGCATTCCTGTGGTGACGGCGAAGTAAGGGGATCGGCTTGATCGGGGGCGCCTTCCGCAATAAGACATGAGGGCGCCCCATTCGACAATTACCTACCAAACTTGTTGGAACGAGTGGCAGGAAGCTTGTCAAACGGTTTGGCTTCGTTCGCCATTCACGAGTGTGGCGGCGGGCGTTGTGCGACGGGAACCAGGCGGGTGAACAGGGCGAGTCCGATAGCGGCGCTTCCTGCGCATAGAAACACGAACTCGATGCTGGTGACGTTTGAAAGGGCACTGCCGATCAGCGGCGCAATGATCATCAGCAGCAGCTGAAGACTTCTGCCAGTGGACGTCACCGTCCCCAACACCTCGCGGGGACATTCCCGCTGGAACGTCAGCATCATCAGCATGACGCCAAGTCCGTACCCGAATCCGTTCCCGATCCAAAGGCCGAGCATGGCGACTACCGGCAATGTGGCGTTCGCGTAGACAATGGCCGCAGGCGCCAATATGGTGATGCCGAAGAGCAGCGATGAAGCAGCGAGCAGATCCGTCGGGGGCCATCGCCTTACCGCTGCTTTGAAGGCAAGTGTCCCCAGTATTGCGCCGGCTGCCGTGCACCCCACAATGCTGCCGAAGGTCCCGTCGGGATAGCCGCGCGCTTTCAGAAACAGAGCGAGCAGTGCGTCGTAGAAGCCGAGGACAAACGCCTGGCATAGCGTGACAAGGAACACCCGGCGCAGCATGGCGTGATGCATCAGGACATCGTGGAAGACTGACCAGACGGGACGTGCTGAGGGGAGAGCCCCGCCGCGTTTGCCGGTGTTTGGGGCGGGTCGGTTTGGCAAGAGCAGGATGCCGATGACGCTGAGCGCCGCCGAGATGGCAAAACCCGGAAGGTGCCATGTCGCCAGCAGTGCTGCGACGAGCGGTGCTACCAGTTTCGCCAACTGATCAATGAGCGTGACTTTGCTGGCATTGCCGGGAAGTGCCTCGTCGGCCAGCAAGCGGCGAAACAACTGTTGTTCGGCTGGGCCGGGGACGAGGTTGGCGAATCCTTTCGATGCGACGCAGATGAGAAAAATCCCGACGGTAGGGGCTTGCCAGAGCGCCAGCGCCGTGGCAGCGCGAATAAGGTAGCTCCAACGCAACATCCGCCATGGACAGTGGCGATCCACGAGTGCTCCGATCCACGGGCCCGCAAGGACGCCGGGCACGCCGTAGAACGCCATCGCGAATCCAATCACGACGGCGTCGGCATTCCACCGAAATGCGAGGTTTTCGAAGATAAGTGTGAAGTCAATCCATAGGATCGACGCGCCGATTGCACGGGAGGCGAGCAGACGCGAGTAGTTTCCTGCTAGGCGTGTAGCAATCAAAGCGAATCTCTTTACGATGCGGTGGTGTGCTGATCGCGCATGTATAGCTGATTTTCGACAACGAAACCGTCCAGGCCGACGTTTCGCGCAAAACGAGCGAGGTCCGACGATCGATTGATGAAGCCGGTGCCGTTGAAATTCAGAAAGTACTTCGTGAAGCGAAATGGTCTTGCCGTTTCGATAGCGTCGGTACGCGCTCGGCGCCGTCCACATGAACCGCACCGGGATTCGTAGCTGCCGATCGGGGGAAGCGTTCAGGCGTCGCGGCCGATTCTGTACCGCCTTCGCGCCGACGCGCTACCATTCGGGGGTTAAGGTTGACGCAATGGGGTGAGGCGGATGCCGGTGGTGGCGTTGCGACAGGAGGCCGTCCATCGCGCACGAGGCATTGGGACTTGCCATAAGCGCTTGATTACGGAGAGGAAAATGAGTGTTTCGAAGGCACCTGCGGATCGCAAGGTGATCCTCACGGGTGACCGCCCGACGGGGCCGCTGCATCTGGGCCACTATGTCGGCAGTCTGAAGAACCGCGTGGCGTATCAGCACGAGTACAAGCAGTTCATTCTGGTCGCCGACGCGCAGGCGTTGACGGACAACACCGATGATCGCGGCAAGGTGCACCGCAACGTCTCGGAAGTGGCGCTCGATTATCTGGCCGTCGGCATCGACCCCAGCGTGACGACCATCTGCGTGCAGACGTGGCTGCCCGAACTGACCGAACTCACCTTCTACTACCTGAACCTCGTGACCGTGGCGCGCCTGGAGCGCAACCCGACCGTCAAGCAGGAGATCGGGCTGCGTAACTTCGAGCGCGATATTCCGGCCGGCTTTCTCACGTATCCGGTGAGCCAGGCGGCGGACATCACGGCGTTTCGGGCCACCCTCGTGCCGGTCGGCGAAGACCAGTTGCCGATGATCGAGCAGACGAACGAAATCGTGCGCCGCCTGAACCGTCTGGCCGATCGCGAGATCCTGGTCGAAGCAAAGGCGCTGGTGCCGCCGATCGGGCGTCTGCCCGGCATCGACGGCAAGGCCAAGATGAGCAAGTCGCTTGGCAACGTGATCAACATCTCGTCGACGCCGGACGAGATCCGCGCCGCCGTGAAGAAGTGCTACACCGATCCGCTGCATCTGAAGGTGGAGGATCCGGGGCACCTCGAAGGCAACGTGGCCTTCGCGTATCTCGACGCCTTCGACGAAGACAAGGAAGGCTTGCAGGCGCTCAAGGATCACTACGTGCGCGGCGGTCTGGCCGACTCGAAGGTGAAGGCGCGTCTGGAAGAGCGGTTGCAGGAAATGCTGCGTCCGATGCGTGAGCGTCGCGAGGAATTCGCCAAGAATCCGGAGTTCGTGTGGGACATGCTGCGCGCCGGTACGGAGCGTGCGCGTGAGACGGTCTCGCAAACGCTCGAGGATGTGCGCTCGGTGTTCGTCACCCCGGGTTGGAAGAAATAAGGCGTGCGCTGACCGTTGCGTCGGCGTCTTGCCTTAAGAGAAAAGCAGCCCGGACGGGCTGCTTTTTTTCATGGGCGCGGCCGAGGGCGATGCGTTGTCGCGGGAGGCGTGCGTGCGCCAGGTCGGGTCGCACTGGCGGTTTCGCCGTTGGGGCTCGATCCACACTGCGCCATGTCGTTCCTGAACGATTCGGCGCGGAGCAGGGGTTGCGCCTCGTCAGCGGATGCATCGCGCGCCGCAGCGCCGGCGTTCGCCTGACGGACGAGGCGCTCGACGCGGGACAGCGCCGTATTCTGCAGGCTCAGCAGTTCCGCGAGGCCGTTTTCCGCGTCCGTCAGGGCGTCCCTGATCTGCCCTTGTGCAGCGAGTGTTCGATAGCGTTGCGCCAAATCGACGGCGGGCGGGGCAGATACGTACTTGATTGGACGCATAGTGAATTTGTCTCCTCGTGTTGAATGAACCCTCGCCGAGCCAATGGCTCGCCGTCAAAGCCGAGTATTCCCAAACGTGTGGTCGAGATGCTCGAGATTCTCGTTGAGCACGCGCTGATTGCGTGTGGCGCGCGCAATGTCGTGACCGAGCTCGTCGAGACGCGCCTGTATTTCGGTGGTCGCTCCCGATTGATGCACACTGTGCCTCGCTTCCAGCCCGCGATTGACGGCGTCGTTCAGGTTCTTGATCGCCGTGATCTCGTTCGATAGCTTGCCCCAGCCGCGATTGCGTGCATAACCGAAGACATTGAAGATCCCGTTGCACGCCGTGAGCACACCGGCAGCCGTCGAGGCGAGCTTCAACCCCACCGCGAGACCGACAAGTGCGGGCAGCAACCCGGGAAGCACCGCCGATGCGACGCCTAACGAGACCGTGATGACCAGGAACGAGACGAGAATCAGGATTCTTGTCTTCCATCTCCGCTTCTCGCCCGGGATGGCCGCCTGGGCCTGAGTCAGATAGTGGTTGATCAGCGGCTCGGTCTTGCTCAACAGTTCGCCCGTCACCACGAATGCCGCGTATAGCTCCGCCTTCGCTTGTCGAAGCGCTGCCGGCGTCATCTCTGCGTTTTCCAGGGCCCGCTGCTGGTCCGCCAGAACCCGTCGCACCGATGTCGTGCACACCATCGTGTCGAGTGCGGCTTTCAAATGACGGAGCGCGTCGAACGCCGCCTTCGCTTTCGGCGTCAGTTGCGCCGTGTCGGAGATCGATTGTTGGGCGTCGACGCGCTTGAGCGATGTGAAGGACAGATCGCTCGCCTTGCCGATTTTCACGATGGCCTTCTCGAACTGGTCGATCAGTGCGTCGACGCCGAGAATATCGGACGTCGCATGCGTCGAGACGACCTCCGACAGCCGTGCGATGGCGTCGTATTCGCCGGACAGTTTGCCCCGGACCGCTTCGGGGCTGACCGTTTGCGCCGCCGCATCCCAATCGCGCTTGATCGCGCTCAGGTTCGCAACGATGTCGGCCCGGAGCGTTTCGATCGTGGGTAGGGCATCGTCGCCCACGGTGACCGACAATGCAGATCCAGGGGTTGGCGCATGCTGCCGAACCCCGACCTGTTTCCATTCGGACCGCGTAATTGGCGATGACTGCTTGGCGACGCGACCGCCAAAGACGGTATCGAAGCCTAATGACATGTAGGATGGCGGAGCGAGCTTCATGGGTAGACACCTTCTGCGCGACATTGCGAGGAGTCTATGCAGCGGCGCACCGCCGCGCTTTTCATTCGCGCGTCGAATTGTCGGAATCGGGGTATCGAGGCACCACCGGCAACGACTGCGGTCGCAATAAAAAGCGCCGCGATGTGCGAGACATCGCGGCGCTTCTCCTTCCGCTCACCGCGAACGCGCTTGCGCGTGTTGCCGGGCGGCGGCTTCGGTGATTGCGGTTATTCCGGCTGCTTGGCGACCTTCCCGTCCTTGAAGACCCAGCGGATGTTTTCGCCCTGGCCGGTCAGCACCTCGATGGATTCGAGCGGATTGCCGTCGACGACCAGCACGTCGGCCAGCGCGCCCGGCGCGATCACCCCCAGCTCGCCCGCGCGATTCAGAATCTCCGCACCGATGACCGTTGCCGAGCGAAGCGTCTCGGCGGCCCCCAGCACGTCGGCACGGATCGTCAGCTCGTCGGACTGGTACTTGTGCATGTCGCCGAGCAGGTCGGAGCCGAAGCCCATCTTCACACCCGCGTCGCGATAGATCGAGAGCGATTCGCGCCCCGCGCGCTGCACGCTCTCCACCTTGGCCACCGACTCCGGCGGCAGGCCCAGCGATGCGCCGTCCTTGGCCAACGCGTCGTAGGTGACCAGCGTCGGCACAACGTATGCGCCTTTCTCGGCCATGAGCTTCGCCGTCTCGGCGTCGCACAGATTGCCGTGCTCAATGGTGCGCACACCGCAGCGCACGGCGCGCGCAATCGCACGCGGGGTGTAGGCGTGAGCCATCACATAGGTTTGCGCCGCCTCGGCTTCGGCGACCGCTGCGCGGATCTCGTCTTCCGAGTATTGCGTGTTGGCGATCGGATCGACCGGCGACGCCACGCCTCCCGAGGCCATTAGCTTGATTTGCGTGGCGCCCTTTTGAATCTCCTCGCGCACGGCGAGGCGGATCGGATCGACACCGTCGACGACGCGCCCGATCGCGCCCGCGCGAAACGCGCACGAGCACGGCTCCAGCGTGTCGCTGCGCGGACGGAAATCGCCATGTCCGCCCGTCTGTGAGAGCGCCTTGCCCGACGGGAAAATGCGCGGCCCCGGAATCACGCCCTGCTCGATGGCCTGTTGCAGCGCCCAATCGGCGCCACCGGCATCGCGCACGGTCGTGAAGCCGCGATTGAGCATGCCCTGCATGATCGGCAGCGACTTGAGCACGGTGAGTACGTTCGGCTGGCTGGCATTCGTGCCGAGGTTCGGATGCGAGGCGAGCACGTGCACGTGGCAGTCGATCATGCCGGGCATGACGGTCTTGCCGGTGACGTCGATCACCGTCGCGCCGTCGATGTCTAGCGGCGTGGCGCTGAGCGCGGTAATGCGATTGCCCTCGATAGCGACATCGTGACTTTCCAGCAGGCGGCCGGCGACTGCATCGAGCACATTGCCGCCGCGAAGCAGGGTAACGGACATGGGGAATTCCTTGAAAAAATGCACAAGGCGCGCCGGTGAGGGCGCGCCTTGACGACAGGGGGACTCAGGCCTTGGGCAGCGGCTTCACGAAGCACGTGCCGACGAGGCTGATGGCCGCCGCGACGATCACGTAGATGGCCGGCGCCATGTTGCTGCCCGTGCGGGCAATCAGCCACGTGATGATGAGTGCGGCGAAGCCGCCGAAGATCGTCACCGCGAAGTTATAGGCCACCGACAGACCCGTCGAGAGCACCTTCGCCGGGAACATCTCGGAGAACGCCGCGAGAATCGGACCGGTATAGCAAGCGATGAGCAGGCCGAACACGATCTGGAACATCAGCAGCGAGTGCAGGCCAGGCGCCACGTTCAGATACGTGAACATCGGCCATGCGAGCAGCAGGATCAGCAGGGCCGAGCCCGAGAGGAACGGACGGCGGCCATAGCGATCCGCCAGACGTCCCACCACCGGCGCGAACACGAGAATCATCGCGCCGCCGACCATGCCCGCCGTGAAGCCATCGGAGGCCTGCAGCTTGAGCACGCGCTGGGCATACGTCGGCATGTAGAACAGCAGCACGTAGGTGCAGATCGTCCACAGCACGACCATGGAGAAGCTGGCGAGCGTCTCACGCGGATATTGCGAGAGCACGTCGCGCAACGGCGTATCGGACTTCTCGGCATGCTGGAACGTCGGCGTTTCGTCGATCTTGTTACGGATGTAGAAACCGACCGGGCCGATGAGCATGCCGACGAGGAACGGCACGCGCCAGCCCCACGACGCGAGCGAGGCGTGATCGAGTTCCGTCGTCACGAACGTGCCCACGGCCGCGCCGAGCAGCACGGCGAAGCCGATGCTCGACTGAATCCAGGCCGAGTAATAGGCGCGCTGATTGGCGGGCGCGTACTCGGTCAGGAAGGCCGTTGCGCCGCCCATTTCGCCGCCGGCCGAGAAGCCTTGCAGCAAACGCGCCAGCACGATGATGAGGGGCGCGCCCAGACCGATCTGTTCGTAGGTTGGGGCCAGACCTATCATCGCGGTGCCGGCGGCCATGAGCAGAATGGTGAGCGACAGGGCTGCCTTGCGGCCCACGCGGTCGGAATAGATGCCGAGCACGATGCCGCCGACCGGACGCATGAAGAAGCCCACGCCGAACGTGGCCACGGCCAGCAGGAACGACGACAGATCGTCGCCGGTGGGGAAGAATTGCTTCGCGATGATGGCCGCGAAGAAACTGTACACGGTGAAGTCGAACCACTCGAGACCGTTACCGATCACCGTCGCCACGATCGCGTGACGGCGCTGACGGGCCAGGTTCTGTTGAGGCACTGCCAAAGTCGCCTGCATCTGAGTCTCCCGAAAGATGGGTGGCGTCCGTTGCGTGCCTTGCGACTACGTCATACCGGTAATACGCCTGCTTTTATGTCGGATCACGTCTGCGCTCCCATCGGGATCGGCACACGTGCGCGGATAAGACACAAAGTAGTGCAGACAAAATGACAGGCCAAACGAAAATTCCGCATGTTGCCATGCGTGTGGCGCATGGCAACGATCCAAGAGATGGCGTAACCCCTATGATGGGGAACAATATTCCGTGTAGATCCAGTTACGGAAAATTCGCGCTGCGGCATGCTCGTGGCGCTCGGCAGGCCATACGAGATAGTAGCCGCCGCCCAGGCTGGCGGTCGCATGGCACGCCTGCACGAGCAGGCCCGCGTCGAGGCACGGATCGATCATATGACGCCATCCCATGACCAAACCGCCACCCTCGATCGCCATCTGCACGAGTAGCGGGTAGTAGTTCGCGCTCACCATGCGCGGAAACTTCGGGGCGTTCACCCCCTGCAGCTCGAACCAGTCGGTCCATGACATCCACTTGCGCTGGCCGTCTTCGATGAAGAGCAGTGTCTCGCCGACGAGATCGGCCGGCGTGAGCTGGCGCCCGCGCAAATAGGTGGGCGAGCAGACGGGAAACACTTCCTCGTCGAAGAGCCGCCGACCGGCGAAGTCCGGGGGCAGGTCGTTACGCACGTAATAGACGCCGAGATCGAACTCCGACGCGGACAGCGACGTCATGCCGTCTTTCACGATCACGCGAATCTTGATGTCGGGGTGCGCGGCGCGAAATCGCATGAGTTGTGGCGTCATCCACAACACAGCCACGCCCGACGAGCAGGCCACGGTGAGTTCCAGATCGCCGCGCCGCTTCATCAGGTCGGCGGTGGCTTCGGCGCACTCGCCGAGCAGGCGCTGGATCTGTTCGGCGTAGCGTTGCCCCGCCACCGTTAGCCGCAGCGTGCGATGCTCGCGCGTGAACAGCGCGCGCCCGAGGAATTCCTCGAGCTGCGCGATTTGCCGGCTGACGGCGCTTTGCGTGAGATTGAGTTCGACGGCGGCCCGCGTGAAGCTCGCGTGCCGCACGGCTGCATCGAAAGCAATCAGGCAATGCAACGGCGGCAACGGCGAGATGGGCATGCGGGGTGGCGAAGTGAAGGACGAGGGGGCGCGCGAAATCAGCGCTTGCCGACCATCTGCTCGGGGCGAACCCAGGCGTCGAACTGCTCGGCCGTGACGTGGCCCAACGCGAGGGCGGCCGCCTTGAGCGTAGTGCCTTCCTTGTGCGCCTTCTTGGCGATCTGCGCGGCCTTGTCGTAACCGATGTGCGGGTTGAGCGCGGTCACGAGCATGAGCGACTCTTCGAGCAAAGTGCCGATGCGCGCGCGGTTCGGTTCGATGCCGATGGCGCAGTTGTCGTCGAAGCTCACCGCACCATCGGCCAGCATGCGCACGCTTTGCAGGAAGTTATGGATGAGCATCGGCTTGAACACGTTCAGCTCGAAGTTGCCCATCGAGCCGCCGATGTTGATCGCCACATCGTTGCCGAGCACCTGGGCGCACAGCATCGTCATCGCCTCGCATTGGGTCGGATTGACCTTACCCGGCATGATCGAGCTGCCCGGTTCGTTTTCCGGAATCATCAGCTCGCCAATGCCGCAGCGCGGGCCGCTGGCCAGCCAGCGCACGTCGTTGGCGATCTTCATCAGGCTGGCGGCGAGCGTCTTGAGCGTGCCGTGCGCGTTGACGATGGCATCGTTGGCGGCCAGCGCTTCGAACTTGTTCGGCGCGGTGACGAACGGCAGGCCGGTGTCGCGCGCGAGCGTGGCGGCCACTTGCTTCGCGAATTCGGGATGCGCGTTCAGGCCCGTGCCCACCGCCGTGCCGCCGAGTGCCAGTTCCGCCACGTGGGGCAGGGCGTCGTCGACGTGCTTCAGACCGTGGTCGATCTGCGCGACCCACCCCGAGATTTCCTGGCCGAGCGTGAGCGGCGTGGCGTCCTGGAGGTGGGTGCGGCCGATCTTGACGATATCGTCATAAGCGCGGGCCTTGGCGGCGAGCGTGTCGCGCAGTTGGCCGACGCCGGGCTTCAGGTGATTGACGAGGGCGTCGAGGGCGGCCACGTTCATGGCCGTCGGGAACACGTCGTTCGACGACTGGCCTTTGTTCACGTCGTCGTTGGGGTGCACGAGACGCGTTTCGCCGCGCACGCCGCCGAGCAGTTCGCTGGCGCGGTTCGCGAGGACTTCGTTCATGTTCATGTTCGACTGCGTACCCGAGCCGGTTTGCCACACGGCCAGCGGGAATTCGTCGTCGTGCTGAGCGGCGATGACTTCGTCGGCGGCCTGGATGATGGCGTCGGCCTTTTTCGCGTCGAGCACGCCCAGGCTCTTGTTGACCTCGGCGGCGGCGCGTTTCACGCGAGCGAGCGCGCGCACGAGTTCGCGCGGCATCTTCTCGGTGGAAATCTTGAAGTTCTGCAGCGAGCGCTGCGTTTGCGCACCCCAGAGACGGTCGGCGGGTACCGCAATTTCGCCGAAGGTATCGCGTTCCATTCTCACAGACATGATCGACTCCTCGAAGACAGAGTTAAATTCTAGAGCTTTCACCGGGATCCGGCATGGCAGCGTCTTCCGGGATGCGCCACGACGTGGACATGAATCGCGGGACAGGGGGCTTTTGAAGGTTTGGAACCCGAAGGCCCGAGCCCCGAATTATGCGCCCCAACCGTGGGTAGAGGGCGCGGGGCGTTGGGCGAGGGCGTGCCGTAGCCGTTGCTCGCGCGCTCAGGCCCAGACCGCCGTCACCAATTGCAAGGCGGCGGCGATGGCGGGTTCTTCGCGTCGCGAGGCCAGCGTGACGAACGTGAGTTCCGTCGGCACGCTTACGCCGTCGGCGATCACCAGACCATGAGCGTGCGCCTCGCGCAACGCGATCGAGTCGCGCACGAGCGAAAGGCCAACGCCGGACTTCACCAGATCGAGCATCGACGGCTCCTGATCCACTTCCGCCACCTTCGTGGGCGACACGCCCAGAGCGCCGAACCGTTCCGTGAGCAGGCGGTTGTGGGCTGATTCGGGGGGTGTCCAGATCCACGGCAACGCGGCGAGTTCGCGCCATCCGCGCCGGGCCACGCGCTCGCGCCAGCCGGCGGGCGCCAGCACCTGATAGGAGAATGGCGTGAGCGTGATGGCGTGAAAGCGCTCGGGGTCAGGCAGGCCGAGATAGAAGCCGACGTCGAGTTCGCCGCGCCCCAGTTGTTGCAGCACCGAGCCGGACATCCCCTGATGCAGCGCCGTCTCGATCTGCGGATACGACTCGACCAGCCGTTTGAGAAAGGCGCCCAGCCGGGTGAATTCGGGATCGAGAATCGTGCCGATGCGCAGCCGTCCGCGCACCGTGTCGCGCATCGCGCCGGCCGCCTGCTGCAGATCGGCCAGCGCGGCGAGCATGCGCTCGGCCAGTGGCAGCAGGACCTGCGCGTCGCGCGTGAGCGCCAACCCCTGCGCCGTGCGTGTGAAGAGCGTGAGCCGCAGCGCCTCCTGGAGCGCTTTCGCCTGCAGGCTGACCGCCGGTTGCGTCAGGTGCAGGCGTTGCGCGGCGCGGGTGAGGTTGCCCTCGTGGGCGATGGCGACGAAAGCGCGAAGATGGGCGAGTTCCATGGGGAGGTCATGCCCGGGCGGCGCCCGAGGTGTGCGTTATCGGGGAAGGAAGAGCAACATAAGTGAATCTTATATTGCTTTTGATAATTTCTCATTGGATTGCGTCGGTGCGCCGCAGTACGCTTGGCGCTTAATGTGGCGTGAGCCGTGGGCGAGCGTTTGACGAAACAGGGTAGTGGCCGTGTCACCGACTTGGCCGGATTCGGGGGAGATAAACATGAGAAATGCTGATATTCCGACAGTGGGCCACTTCATCGGCGGCCGCCGCGTTGCGGGTGACGGCGAGCGTTTCGGCGACGTCTTCGATCCGGCGCAAGGCGCCGTCGGCGCGCGAGTGGCATTGGCCGGTGTTGATGACGTGAATGCTGCAGTGGCGTCGGCCAAGGCAGCGCTGCCGTCGTGGGCGGAGATGGCGCCGCTCAAGCGTGCCCGCGTGCTCTTCAAGTTCAAGGCGTTGCTCGACGAGCATCAGGAAGCGCTGGCGCGCATCATCACGCGGGAACACGGCAAGGTGTTCTCCGATGCGTGCGGCGAAGTCACGCGCGGCATCGAAGTCGTGGAGTACGCCTGCGGCGCGCCGAGCCTGCTCATGGGCAAGCACAGCGACAACATCGGCGGAGGTATCGACAACTGGCATCTGCGTCAGCCCGTTGGCGTATGTGCCGGCATTACGCCGTTCAATTTCCCGGTGATGGTGCCGATGTGGATGTTCCCGATGGCGCTGGCGTGCGGCAATACGTTCGTGCTCAAGCCGTCCGAGCGCGATCCGTCGGCCAGCCTGTTGATCGCCGAGTTGCTGCGCGAAGCGGGACTGCCCGACGGTGTTTTCAACGTGGTGCAGGGGGACAAGGTGGCGGTCGACGCGCTGCTGGCGCATCCGGATGTCGACGCCCTGTCGTTCGTGGGCTCGACACCGATTGCCGAGTACATCTATACGGAAGGCACGCGTCACGGCAAGCGAGTGCAGGCGCTCGGCGGCGCGAAGAATCACCTGGTGGTGATGCCCGACGCGAATCTCGATCAGGCGGTCGACGCGCTGATCGGTGCGGCCTACGGGTCGGCGGGCGAGCGCTGCATGGCGATTTCGGTCGCGGTGGCCGTGGGCCAGGTGGCGGATCGTCTGGTCGATGCGTTGGTGCCGCGGGTGAAGGCGTTGCGCGTGGGGCCAGGGGTGGACGAAGCCTCGGAAATGGGGCCGGTCGTCACCGGCGCGCACAAGGCGAAGATCGAGGGCTATATTGCCGATGGGGTGAGCGCGGGGGCCAAGCTGCTGGTTGACGGCCGCGGTTTGCAGGTGCCGGGCCACGCGCAGGGGTTTTTCCTCGGCGGGACGCTGTTCGATCATGTCACGCCCGAGATGACGATCTATCGGGAAGAGATCTTCGGGCCGGTGCTGGCGGTGGTGCGTGTGCCGGATCTTGCGGCGGCCATCGACCTTGTCAATGGGCACGAATATGGCAATGGCGTCTCGTGCTTTACCAGCGACGGTGGCGTGGCGCGTGCGTTTTCGCGTCAGGTGAAGGTCGGCATGGTGGGCATCAACGTGCCGATTCCGGTGCCGATGGCGTGGCAGTCGTTCGGCGGCTGGAAGCGTTCGCTGTTTGGCGACCATCACGCGTATGGCGAGGAGGGCATTCGTTTCTACACGCGCTTCAAGAGTGTGATGCAGCGCTGGCCGGACAGCATCGCCAAGGGGGCGGAATTCACGATGCCGGTGGCGAAATAATCGAGTGCCGTGCGGATCGGCGCGCACCGGGGTGTCGCGCCGGATGTCGGACCTGATGACAAAAATGAACCCGGTGCGGGTGGCGACAGTCCATCCCACTCGGGTGCCGCACCAGTGTTGGCACCGCACCATGGCGAGTGCTGCGCCATCGACGGAGACAGGCGGGAATGAACAAGCAGGCAGCGAAGCCGGATCGCTTCGATTACATCATTGTGGGGGCCGGCTCGGCCGGGTGCGTGCTGGCCAATCGCCTCACGCAGGACCCCGACGTCACGGTGCTGCTGCTCGAAGCGGGCGGCAAGGACGATTATCACTGGATTCACATCCCCGTCGGCTACCTCTACTGCATTGGCAATCCGCGCACCGACTGGCTGTATCGCACGCAGGCCGAGGCAGGGCTGAACGGGCGTTCGCTCGCGTATCCGCGCGGGCGGGTGCTGGGCGGAAGCTCGTCGATCAACGGCATGATCTACATGCGCGGCCAGCGTGAGGATTACGACGTGTGGGCCGACGCCACCGGCGACGACGGCTGGCGTTGGGACAACGTGCTGCCGCTCTTCAAGCGCAGCGAGGATCACCACAAGGGCGGCACGGCGTTTCACGGCAGTGGTGGCGAGTGGCGTGTCGAGAAGCAGCGCCTGTCGTGGCGCGTGCTCGATTCGTTTGCCGACGCCGCCGAGCAGGTGGGTATTCCCAAGACGGACGACTTCAATCAGGGCGACAACTTCGGCATTGGCTATTTCGAAGTGAATCAGCGGCGCGGTGTGCGCTGGAGTGCGGCCAAGGGGTTCTTGCGTCCGGCGTCGCAGCGGCCGAACCTGACGATCATCACGGGCGCGAGTGTGAGTCGCTTGCTGTTCGAAGGCACACGCTGTACCGGCGTGGCGTATCGCGGCGGCAATGAGGACTTCACGGCGCTGGCGGGTGCCGAAGTGATTCTTGCGGCAGGGGCGGTGAACTCGCCGCATCTGTTGGAGGTCTCGGGCATTGGCGATGGCGAGCGTCTGCGCGGTTTCGGGATCGACGTCGTCTCGGACCTGCCGGGTGTGGGCGAGAACCTGCAAGACCATCTGCAATTGCGCACGGTGTACAAGTTGCGCGGGGTTCCGACGCTCAATCTCACCGCCAAGAGTTGGTTCGGCAAGCTGAAGATCGGCATGCAATATGCGTTTGCGCAGCGCGGACCGATGAGCATGGCGCCGTCGCAGTTGGGGGCGTTCGCTCGCAGTCGTGAGGATATGGCGCGCCCCGATCTTGAGTATCACGTACAACCGTTGTCACTGGAGCGTTTTGGCGAACCGTTGCACAAGTTCAATGCGTTCACGGCGTCGGTGTGCAATCTGCGGCCGACGTCGCGCGGCCATGTCCATTTGAGCTCACCTGACGCGCGCGTTGCGCCCAGCATCGCGCCGAATTATCTGTCGACGGAAGCGGACTTGCGCGTGGCGGCGGATGCCATCAAATTGACGCGCCGCATCGTGGGCGCACCGGCGTTCGCGCGCTATGAACCGCGCGAATATTTGCCGGGGCCGTCGGTCCAGACCGACGCGGAGTTAAAGCGCGCGGCGGGCGACATCGGCACGACGATCTTCCATCCGGTGGGCACGTGCCGCATGGGCCGTGCCAACGATCCCCAGGCGGTCGTCGATGCGCAGTTGCGCGTGCGCGGCGTGCAGAACCTGCGCGTGGTCGATGCGTCGGTCATGCCGGTGATCACGTCGGGCAACACGAACTCGCCGACGATCATGATTGCCGAGCGCGCGAGCGACATGATTCGCGCGGCGCGCAAAGCTGGGCGGTGAGCGAGCACGTGATCAGCAGGCCGGCGAGCACCACGAGCCGTGGCTGATCGACGGCACCCATGCTAGCGAGCGTCAGGCTGCCGAGCAGCACGCGCTTTCGACCGAAGCGAACGGACGTCGGGTCGACGATCAATTGCAGTCCTGAGAGTGCAGCGCCACATGGCCGACGATGGCGGCGATGGCGCGGACGTCGATCTGAAAGTCGAGTGCCATGGCTCTGAACACGGGCAACGTGACATCGAGCAGCAGCGCGCTGATCGCCGTGAGCGAACTGGTGAGCCAAAGGACTTTCGCGCTGCGCATATCGAATCTCTTCCGGGGCGAGCGTTCGATGCTGTCACGAAGTGACGCGGCGTAGTTTGGTGAAAATCCGATGATGACGGCGCCCGACGCACTTTCCGGATTTCCGGATATTTACTATAAAACTTACGTAGTAATACCTAATGTCGGTTGCGCGACTCGCGGCGGGGCATCGTCAAACGGGGCCGGACGCTTATTTGCGGGCGCGGCAAAAGCCTTATGCCATAAGGGGTTGGGGACGTGTTCGCGCCGCGATCGAAGGGTCTCCAAAGCGTGTGTGCATGCGCGTTTCGGTAGACGCGAAGCCTAGTGCAAATCCCAATGATCGCGTTGCAGCAAACCACACACAATATCGGTTCCCAGTGTGCGACCGGACCAAGAATTCGGCGACACACCTTCGGGACGCGGGGCACCTCGCCGACGACGCCACCCACAGCGATGTCCGCCTGCCTCGCGGTTGTCACAGACGATGGTGCCGAGGCGGTCATTTGCCTCGCACCGCCAACCAGGAATGTGGCAGGAGACATGGCGAACAACGATTACATTCTCGAGACCCGCGGACTCACGAAAGAGTTTCGTGGCTTCACCGCCGTGAACGGGGTCGACCTGCGCGTCGCGCGCGGTACCATTCACGCACTCATCGGGCCTAACGGCGCCGGCAAGACGACCTGCTTCAACCTGCTCACCAAGTTCCTCGTGCCCAGCGCCGGCACCATCACGTTCAACGGTGAAGACATCACACGCGAAGCGCCCGCGCAAATCGCGCGACGCGGCATCATCCGGTCGTTCCAGATCTCCGCCGTCTTCCCGCACCTCACCGTGCTCGAGAACGTGCGCATCGGCTTGCAACGCAACCTCGGCACCGCGTTCCACTTCTGGCGCAGCAGCCGTTCGCTGCATCAGCTCGATGCCCGTGCCATGGAATTGCTCGCGGAAGTCAGCCTGACCGAATTCGCCGATACGCTGACCGTGGAGCTGCCCTACGGGCGCAAGCGCGCTCTCGAGATCGCCACGACGCTTGCCATGGAACCCGAACTAATGCTGCTCGACGAGCCGACGCAAGGCATGGGCCACGAAGACGTGGATCGTGTCACCGCGCTCATCAAAAAAGTGTCGGCCGGTCGCACGATCCTGATGGTCGAGCACAACATGAACGTGATCGCCGGCATTTCCGACACCATCACCGTGCTTCAGCGCGGCGAGGTGCTCGCCGAAGGGCCGTATCACGAAGTCTCGAAGAATCCGCAGGTGATGGAAGCCTACATGGGCACCGCGGACGGCGAATTGCAGGGAGCGCACGGGTGAGGACGTCTATGTACGGTAACGGCGGCGGTAATGGTGGCGCGAATGTGCCCGCACTCGAAGTCGAAGGACTGCAGGCCTGGTACGGCGAATCGCACATTCTGCACGGGGTGGATCTGGCGGTCGGCCGCGGCGAGGTCGTGACGCTGCTCGGACGCAACGGCGCCGGGCGCACCACCACGCTGCGCGCCATCATGGGCCTGACTGGCCAGCGTCAGGGCTCGATCCGGATCGGCGGCGAGGAGACCATTCATCTGCCGACCTACAAGGTTGCGCACCATGGCGTGGGCTACTGCCCCGAGGAGCGGGGCATTTTCGCGAGCCTGTCGTGCGAGGAAAACCTGTTGCTGCCACCTTATATCGGTGTGCGAGGCAATCGTCGCGACGACGGCGGGCGCGGCATGTCGCTCGACGAAATCTATGACATGTTCCCCAACCTGAAGGAGCGTCGCCACAGTCCCGGCACGCGCCTGTCGGGCGGCGAACAGCAGATGCTGGCGGTGGCGCGCATTCTGCGCACCGGCGCGAATCTGCTGCTGCTCGACGAGATCTCCGAAGGGCTCGCGCCCGTGATCGTGCAGACGTTGGCACGCATGATCACCACGCTCAAGGCGCGGGGCTACACCATCGTGATGGTGGAACAGAATTTCCGTTTTGCGGCTCCGCTGGCCGATCGCTTCTATGTGATGGAGCACGGCAAGATCGTGGAGCGCTTCGGCGCTCCGGAGCTGGAGGCGAAGATGCCGGTGCTGCACGAGTTGTTAGGGGTATGAGGTGAGTTGCCCGGCGCGCAGACTTGCCGGGCGATGAAACCAGGCAATCCAATCCACGAAGGAGACAAAGATGACGATGCGGATGAAGGCGTTGGCCGTTGCGGCTGCGTTCGGTTTTGCGGCGATGGCCTCACAGGCCCATGCCGACGGCAATGCAGTGAAGATCGGTTTCATTACCGATATGTCGGGCCTGTATACCGACATCGACGGGCCGGGCGGGGCGGAAGCCATCAAGATGGCCATCGCCGACTTCGGCGGCAAGGTCCTCGGCAAGCCGATCGAGCTGGTCACCGCCGATCACCAGAACAAGGCGGACGTCGCGGCGTCCAAGGCGCGCGAATGGTTTGACCGTGATGGCGTGGACATGCTGATCGGCGGCACGAACTCGGCGACCGGCCTGGCGATGAACAAGGTCTCGGCGGAGAAGAAACGTGTCTACATCAACGTGGGTGCCGGCTCGGATGCCCTGACCAACGACCAGTGCCAGCCGTACGGCGTGCACTATGCCTATGACACCGTCGCACTGGCGCGTGGCACCGGCTCGGCCGTCGTGAAGGCCGGCGGCAAGTCGTGGTTCTTCCTGACGGCCGACTATGCGTTCGGTCACGCGCTGGAGAAGGCCACGGCCGATGTGGTCAAGGCCAACGGCGGTACGGTGAAGGGCGAGGTGCGACATCCGCTCTCGGCCTCGGACTTCTCGTCGTATCTGCTCCAGGCGCAGGCGTCGGGCGCCCAGGTGCTGGGCCTGGCCAATGCTGGCGGCGACACGGTCAACGCCATCAAGGCCGCGAAGGAGTTCGGCATCAAGGGCAAGATGCAGATCGCCGGTCTGCTCGTGTTCATCAACGACATTCACTCGCTGGGGCTGGATAACACCGGCGGCATGTACTTGACCGATAGCTGGTACTGGGACAAGAACGACAAGACGCGTGCCTTCTCCAAGCGTTACTTCGACAAGATGAAGAAGATGCCGTCGAGCCTGCAGGCCGGCGATTATTCGGCCACGATGACGTATCTGAAGGCGGTTCAGGCCGCGGGCTCGACCGACGCCGACAAGGTGATGGACGAACTGCACAAGATCAAGATCGACGACATGTTCAGCAAGGGCTACATCCGCAAGGACGGCTCCATGATTCACGACATGTACCTGATGCAGGTCAAGACCAAGCAGGAATCGAAGGCGCCGTGGGACTACTACAAGATCGTCGCCACGATTCCGGGTGACAAGGCGTTCACCACGCCGCAAGAGTCGACCTGTCCGATCTGGAAGAAGTAAGCGCCGTTAGCACGATGCTCCGAAAGCGGCGGGACGCGTGTCCCGTCGCGACCTTTCTCGCAGAGAATCGATTTCGATGGAATTACTAGGCATCCCCCTGCCGGCGCTGTTGAGCCAACTGCTGCTGGGACTGGTGAACGGCTCGTTCTACGCCATGCTGAGCCTCGGCCTGGCGGTGATTTTCGGCCTGCTCAACGTGATCAACTTCGCGCACGGCGCGTTGTTCATGCTGGGGGCCATGCTCGCCTGGATGGGCGGCAACTATCTCGGCCTCAATTACTGGGTCATGTTGATTCTCGCCCCGTCGTGGTGGGCATCATCGGTATCGTCATCGAGCGCACCATGCTGCGCTGGATCTACAAGCTCGATCACCTGTACGGCCTGTTGCTGACGTTCGGCATCACGCTCGTGCTCGAGGGCGTCTTCCGTTCGATCTACGGCGTGTCGGGGCAGCCCTTCGACGCCCCCGACATGCTCTCCGGCGCGACCAATCTCGGCTTCATGTTCATGCCGAACTATCGCGCGTGGGTGGTGGTGGCTTCGCTCGTGGTGTGCTTCGCAACGTGGTTCGTGATCGAGAAGACCAAGATCGGTGCGTATCTGCGCGCGGGCACCGAAAACCCGAAGCTGGTGGAAGCGTTTGGCGTGAACGTGCCGCTCATGATTACGCTGACCTATGGCTTCGGGGTGGCGCTCGCCGCGTTTGCGGGCGTGCTCGCCGCGCCCGTTATCCAGATCTCGCCGCTCATGGGGCAGTCGATGATCATCACCGTGTTCGCGGTGGTCGTGATCGGTGGTATGGGCTCCATCATGGGCTCTATCCTGACCGGTCTGATGCTCGGGATCATCGAAGGCTTTACCAAGGTGTTCTACCCGCAAGGGTCTGCGACCGTGGTGTTCGTCATCATGGTGATCGTGTTGCTGCTGCGCCCGGCAGGGTTGTTCGGCAAACAAAAGTAAGGGGCGGAACCATGCAACAAGAGACGCAACAACGGGTGCTTTATTCCCTCTTGCTACTGGCGCTGATCGTCGCGCCGTTCGCCGGGGCGTATCCGGTATTCATCATGAAGGTGCTGTGCTTCACGCTGTTCGCTTGTGCGTTCAACCTGCTGCTCGGCTTTACGGGTCTGCTGTCGTTCGGCCATGCCGCGTTCTTTGGCAGCGCAGGCTACGTCACCGGTTATGTGGTGCGCAATCTGGGGTTCACGCCGGAAGTCGGCATCATTGCGGGCGTGGCGGCCGGGGCGTTGCTCGGCCTCGTCATGGGGGTGCTGGCGATCCGGCGGCAGGGCATCTACTTCGCGATGATTACGCTGGCGTTGGCGCAAATGCTGTACTTCCTCTGCCTGCAAGCGCCGTTCACCGGTGGCGAGGACGGTCTGCAAGGCGTGCCGCGCGGCAGCCTCTTCGGCCTGCTGTCGCTCGATTCCGACCTCACGCTTTACTACGTGGTGCTGGCCATTTGCGCGTTGGGCTTCCTGCTCATCATGCGTGTCGTGCATTCGCCCTTCGGTCAGGTGCTCAAGGCGATCAAGGAGAACGAGCCGCGCGCCATCTCGCTCGGCTACGACGTCGATCGCTTCAAGCTGCTCGCATTCGTGCTGTCGGCCACGCTCGCCGCGCTGGCTGGTTCGACCAAGACGCTGGTGCTGGGCTTCGCGACGCTGACGGACGTGCATTGGACGATGTCGGGCATGGTGATCCTGATGACGCTGGTGGGTGGGCTGGGCACGATGTTTGGTCCAGTGGTGGGGGCGGTGGTCATCGTTGTGCTGGAGAACAAGCTCGGCGACATCGGCGACTGGCTCGCGACGGCCACGGGCATCACCTGGTTCCAGACGCTCGGCGAGTCGGTGACGATCGTCATCGGGGCGATCTTCATCATCTGCGTACTGGCCTTCCGCCGCGGACTGGTGGGCGAGCTGGTGGCGCGGAGCCGGTTGTTCCGTCCTGCGCGCACCACGGCGCAACCTTCTTGACGGAGGCGCGGGCGCACCGGCTTGGGGCGCCCGCTCTTCACCCTGGCGCACGCGTGTCGGAAAAAACCTAATCCGTAGGGGTAAATGCTGACTTGTGGTGCATCGGGTGCTCCTTTATTCTCTCCTTCAATTCGCGTCACGGCAGGATATAGGGGCGAGGATCGAGGAGACAATAAGCGCGATAACGCGCACCGCCAAAAAGGGAAGCGCTGTTGGAGAAAACTCCAACAGCGCTTTTTATATTGGGCTTCGCCGCAGTGCGAGGTCGTCATCCGCAGAAGCCCGATTCTCGTCCCTCGACAGTCCTGGTCGCATGCCCCGCCCCCCTCACGTTCCCACACCAGCACTTTTGCGCGCCCATGTCCGGCGTGTCATTGCGGCGGGCGGAGCACGTCCCGAAAAACGCCTGTTTGCCGATTGGGGTGACGGATGTTGACGAGTTGGGCGCTGACCGATTGGCTGATGCTCGCAGTCGGGGCGTTCGTGGCCGGTCTGGTCGATGCGGTGGTCGGCGGTGGCGGGCTGGTCTCCGTACCGACGCTTTTCGCCGTCTTCCCGAACGCGGCGCCGCCGTTGCTGTTCGGTACCAACAAGCTGGCCGGAATCTGGGGCACGGCATCGGCTGCGCTGCGCTACGCGCGCGGCATTCAACTGCGCTGGGCCATTCTGTTGCCGGCCACCGTCGCCGCCTTCCTGCTTTCGTTTTGTGGTGCATACGCCGTCTCCCATGTGCCGGCCGACGTGCTTCGCAAGCTGCTGCCGTTCGTGCTGACCGGCGTGGCGATCTACACCCTGCGCAAGAAGGATTTCGGGACGGTTCACGCCCCCGTGACAGGTGGGGTGGGGGTGACCCTCATGGCGATCGCCGTGGGCGGCGCCATCGGCTTCTACGACGGTTTCTTCGGCCCCGGTACGGGCAGCTTCCTCGTCTTCCTGTTTGTCCGCCTGTTTGGGCAGGACTTCGTCAACGCCTCGGCGTCGGCGAAGATCGTGAACGTGGCGACCAACCTGGCCGCGCTGTGGCTGTTTGGCATGGGCGGGCACGTTGCGTGGCAGGTTGGCCTCGGCATGGCGGTCATGAACGTGCTGGGCAGTCAGGTGGGCAGCCGGCTCGCGCTCAAACGTGGCGTGGGTTTCGTGCGACGCATGTTCCTGTGTGTGCTCGCCGTGCTGATCGTGAAGACCGGCTATGACGCATTGCTTCGCGGCTGACGGGAGACCGGGCAGCATCGCGCGTGCGTAAGCGCGGCATTGGGGGTGATGGGGGGAGGGTCGTGAAGGGTCGTGGAGGCGGCGCCGGGCGCCGTTCGGACGTGAGCCGTTGCGGTTGAAGCCACAGGTGGGGAAACCGCACTTTACGAGAAGGCGCCGGTGCCCGTAAGATGAGCGACAATTTGCCGACTGCGCGGTCGGTTAATATCGGGCCGGCGGGTTCAACAATGGTCAGAACAACGAATTCAAAATTTTTGCGAGGAGACCCAAATGAAACTGAAGTTGCTGTGCGTGGCGTCGGCGATGATGCTGGCTACGGGCGTTGCGAGCGCCCAGGTGAAGATTGGCGTGTCGCTGTCGGCGACCGGTCCGGCGGCTTCGCTGGGCATTCCCGAGAAGAACACCATTTCGCTGCTGCCCAAGACGATCGGCGGCCAGTCGGTGCAGTACATCCTGCTCGACGACGCGACCGACACCACGACGGCCGTCAAGAACATGCGCAAGCTGATCAGCGAAGATCACGTTGACGCCGTGCTCGGCTCGACGGTCACGCCGAACTCCCTGGCGATGGTCGACGTGGCGGCAGAGACGCAGACCCCGATGATCTCGATGGCCGCGGGCGCTGCCATTGTCGAACCGGTGGACGCCAAGCGCGCCTGGTCGTTCAAGACCCCGCAGAACGACATTCTGATGGCCACCGCCATTGCCAAGCACATGGCCGACAACGGCGTGAAGACGGTCGCGTTCATCGGCTTCTCCGACGCCTACGGCGAAGGCTGGCACAAGGAGTTCCAGAAGGCTGCCGATCTGAACAAGATCAAGGTCGTGGCCAATGAGCGCTTCAATCGTGCCGACACGTCGGTCACGGGCCAGGTCCTCAAGATCATGGCGGCGAATCCGGATGCCGTGCTGATCGCGGGTTCAGGCACGCCGGCAGCGCTGCCGCAGCGCACGCTCAAGGAGCGTGGCTACAAGGGCAAGCTGTACCAGACCCACGGCGTAGCCAACAACGACTTCCTGCGCGTTTGCGGCAAGGATTGCGACGGCACGTACCTGCCGGCGGGCCCGCTGCTCGTCGTCGACCAACTGCCTGCCGACAATCCGGTGAAGAAGTCGGCCGCTGCCTACAAGGTCGTGTATGAAAAGGCATACGGCGCGGGCTCCATCTCGACCTTCGGCGGTCACGCCTGGGACGCCGGTCTGTTGCTGCAGAGGGCCATTCCCGTTGCGCTGAAGAAGGCCAAGCCGGGCACGGCCGAGTTCCGCGCGGCATTGCGCGAGGCCCTGGAGAACGTCAAGGACATGCCGGGCACCGCGGGCATCTTCAACATGAGCGCGAAGGATCACAACGGCCTGGACCAGCGCTCGCGCGTGATGGTGGAAATCGTCAACGGCAAGTGGAAATTGGCGAACTGATGGACGCCGGGGCTGCCTATAGCTCACAGGCATGCCCCGCTGTCACCACCGATGGATCTGCGGTATCTGTGCCCGGTTGGACTGACCGGGCCGGAAGAACGGGCGTTCGCGCCCGTTTTTTTTGAGCGTGGTAGTTTCGCGCTTCGCAAAGAGACGGCAGGACATGCGTTTGCGAGCGGCACCTGAGAGGCCGCATTGTCCCAACCTGATCGCCGCCGCCGGGGGGCTGGCCGGCCGATCCTTTCGAGCGTAAATCCATGACGGGTGAATTCGAACACCGCAACCTATCGTTGGTGTTGTTACAGACGCGGGAAGCGGCAATGGGGCTGTTCCGCCCCTTGCTCAATCGTTACGACATCACGGAACAACAATGGCGTGTCATAAGGGCCGTCAACGATAGCGAATCCGGGGAAATGGAAATCGGGCAGGTCGCGCGGGAGTGCTGCATCCTCAGCCCGAGCCTGTCCGGCATGCTGGAGCGCATGGAGGCGTCGGGCCTCATCATTCGCCGTCGGATGGCTGTCGATCAGCGTCGCGTGATGGTGTCGCTCACGCCATCGAGCCGCGCACTCTGCAAAAAGCTCGGTCCGCTGGTCGAGGCGCGCTATCGCTATCTGGAAGACAAGGTCGGGCGAGACACACTCGCCGAGATCTACCGGCTGCTCGACGTCGTACGCGAGGCCCTGCCGCCGGAGGTGCTGGCCGCTGCGCCATCGCTGCCGGCCAAGCCGCGTCGCCGCCGAAAGGTGGCGGAATGAGCGTTTGCGGGAAACCTGGCATTGCGCGGATGACCGGTGCACGCCCGGCGCCGGTGGCGTGGACGGCATGGCAGGCAGCGACGTCACTCGAGACAAGACGTCGATGACTCAGTAGTCGCCCGAGTTTTACCAATGCATAATGATTTATACAATACATAATTCTGTGCGCTGTCACACGGGGACCGTGGGGCGTAGGGATATGAAGGGGAACGGGGCGGCAGCGCGCTGCGCCGTGCATCACACCGGCTGTCTCGCCAGTCGGCTCAAGAAGTACTCAAACGAAGTGAGAGGAGCATGGATCTTTCGATTGCAGCCATCCTGGCGCAGGACGGCATCACCACGGGTGCGATTTATGCCTTGCTGGCATTGGCACTGGTGCTGGTGTTCTCCGTCACACGCGTCATCTTCATTCCGCAGGGCGAGTTCGTGTCGTATGGCGCGCTTACGCTGGCGGCACTGCAAACCCAGAAGTTTCCGCTGACGAGCTGGATGCTTGTGGCGATGGGCGTATGTACGTTCGTCGTGGAGACGGCGGGCGTCTTGCGTCACAGCGAGCGTCGCAAGCTGGTGGGGCGCTTGGTGCCGACGCTTGCGGGCAAGTACCTGGTGTTTCCGATTGCCGCGTTCTTCGTCGTCAGGGCGTTGGCACCGATGAATCTGCCGATGCTCGTCCAAATCGCGCTCACGATGTTGCTCGTCGTGCCGATGGGGCCGATGCTCTATCGTCTCGCGTACCAGCCGCTGGCGGAGGCGAGCACGCTGTTGCTGCTGATCGTCTCGGTGGGCGTGCACTTCGCGCTGACGGGGCTGGGGCTCGTGATGTTCGGGGCGGAAGGCTCGCGCACGCAGGCGTTCTCCGACGCCAACTTCAATATCGGCTCCGTGATGGTGTCTGGCCAGAGCCTGTGGGTGTTGGGTGTCTCGGTCGTGATGATCCTGGCGTTGTACTTCTACTTTGATCGTTCGCTCTCGGGCAAGGCATTGCGTGCGACGGCCGTGAACCGGCTGGGTGCGCGGCTCGTGGGCATCGGCACGGTGCAGGCGGGGCGTCTGGCGTTCACGCTGGCCGCCGTGCTGGGCGTGCTGTGCGGCATCTTGATCGCACCGATCACGACGATCTATTACGAGTCGGGCTTCCTGATCGGCCTCAAGGGCTTCGTGGGCGCGATCATCGGCGGTCTGGTGAGTTATCCGGTTGCGGCGCTGGGCGCCATTCTGGTCGGCCTGTTGGAGTCGTACTCGTCGTTCTGGGCGAGTGCGTACAAAGAGGTCATCGTCTTCACGCTGATCCTTCCCGTGCTGCTGTGGCTGTCGCTCACAAGCAAGCATGTGGAAGAAGACGAGGAATAAGCCGGGGCGGACCACAGAATGAAAAACAAATACTTCCTGATTTTCCTGGTGGTGCTGGCCGTGTTGCCGGTGCTGCCTGCACCCGTGCGTTTGCCTGAGTACTGGGTAACGCTGCTCAACTACATCGGTCTATACAGCATTGTGGCCATTGGTCTTGTGCTGTTGACGGGCGTGGCGGGCATGACGTCGTTCGGACAGGCGGCATTCGTCGGTCTGGGCGCCTACGCGACGGCCTATCTGACGACGGCCTATGGCGCGTCGCCGTGGCTCGGCCTGATCGTCGGGGTGATCATCACCGCGGCGGCAGCGCTTGTCATTGGCGCGATCACCATGCGCCTGTCGGGCCACTTCCTGCCGCTGGGCACGATTGCATGGGGCCTGGCGCTGTACTACCTGTTCGGCAACCTCGAGTTCCTGGGCAAGTACGACGGTCTGAACGATATCCCGACGATCAGCCTCTTCGGCAAGGAATTGGCGAGCGGGCGTCAGATGTACTACCTGATCTGGATCGTCGTGGTGCTGGCGGTTGTATCGGTCAAGAACCTGCTTGATTCGCGTCCTGGCCGCGCCATTCGTGCGCTCAAGGGGGGGGCGTGATGGCCGAGGCGATGGGCGTGAACACTGCGTGGATGAAAGTGGTCGTGTTCGTGTACGCCGCCGTGCTCGCCGCCATTTCGGGCTGGTTGTACGCGCATTTGCAACGCGCCGTGAATCCGACGCCGTTCAACCTGAACCACGGCATCGAATACCTGTTCATGGCCGTGGTGGGGGGCGTCTCGCATGTGTGGGGCGCGGTGCTCGGCGCCGCGATCCTGACCGTGCTCAAGGACTACCTCCAGAACATCCTGCCGATGCTATTGGGTGCGAACGGCAACTTCGAGACCATCGTCTTTGGCGTGTTGCTGGTGCTGCTGCTGCAATATGCGCGCGACGGCGTGTGGCCCTTCTTCGGCAAGATCTTCCCGGCGCGTCGTGTCGCGAAGGCGCCGGAGCAAGCGGATCCGCTGGGTCATCGTGCCAAGCCGGCGGTTGGCGAAGTGGTGCTGACGCTGGACAAGGCGCGCAAAGAGTTCGGCGGTCTCGTGGCGGTCAACGACGTCTCGTTCCAGGTCAAAGCGGGCGAGATCGTGGGCCTGATCGGGCCGAACGGCGCTGGCAAGTCGACCACGTTCAACCTGGTAACCGGCGTGCTGCAGGCCACTCGCGGAGAGATCTCCTTCCTCGGCGAGCGAATCGATCGGCTGCCGTCGCGCGAGATCGTCAAGCGCGGTATTGGCCGTACATTCCAGCACGTACGCTTGATGCCGCAGATGAGCGTGCTCGAGAACGTTGCGATTGGCGCCTATCTGCGAGACAAGAACGGGCTGCGCCGACGTCCCCAGGGGGGCGTGTGGTCCAGCGTGCTGCGTCTTGATCGTCAGGAAGAAGCCATGCTGCTGTACGAAGCCAAGCGACAGATCGAGCGTGTGGGTCTCGGCGCGCACATGTATGACGAGGCGGGCAGTCTCGCGTTGGGCCAGCAGCGTATTCTGGAAATTGCACGCGCATTGGCGTGCGATCCGACATTGCTGCTGCTCGACGAGCCGGCAGCCGGCCTGCGCTACAAAGAGAAGCAGGCCCTGGCCGATTTGCTCAAGAAGCTCAAGGACGAAGGGATGAGCGTGCTGCTGGTCGAGCACGACATGGACTTCGTGATGAACCTGACCGATCACCTCGTCGTGATGGAGTTCGGCACCAAGATCGCCGAGGGCCTGCCCGAAGACGTGCAGAAGAACCCGGCAGTGCTCGAAGCGTACCTGGGAGGAGTGGAGTGATGGCAGACGCGATTCTGGAGGTCAAGGACCTCGCCGTGGCGTACGGCAAAGTCGAAGCGGTGCACGGTGCGCATCTGCGGGTGGGGGCGGGCCAGATCGTCACCGTGATCGGTCCGAACGGAGCGGGCAAGTCGTCCATGCTCAACGCCATCATGGGAGCATTGCCGCACAACGGCTCCAGCCGTGGGAGCGTTGCGTATCTCGGTCACGAGATGTCGGCGCTGGGCATCGAAGCCCGCGTGGCCCGCGGCATGTGCCTGGTGCCGGAAAAGCGCGAGTTGTTCTCGACGATGACCGTCGAGGACAACCTGTTGCTGGGGGCGTACCGTCGCAAGCGGGCGGGGGAGAAGAACTTCCTGGACCAGATGGAAGTCGTCTACGCCCTGTTCCCGCGTCTCAAAGAGCGCCAGAAGCAACAAGCGGGGACCTTGTCGGGCGGTGAGCGCCAAATGCTCGCGGTGGGCCGTGCATTGATGGCCAAGCCGCAGCTGCTGATGCTTGACGAGCCCAGCCTCGGGCTGGCACCACTGATCGTCAAGGAAATCTTCCACATCATCAGCGACTTGCGTAATACCGGTGTGGCCACGCTGCTGATCGAACAGAACGCCCGCGCGGCGTTACAGGTGGCCGATTACGGCTACGTCATCGAGACGGGCGAACTCGCGTTGGAAGGCCCGGCGCAAGAACTGGCCAACAACCCTAAAGTCATTGAAACGTATCTGGGGCTGGCGAAGAAGGCTGCATGAAGGGCGTCGCTTGTCGCGTTGGTACCTCGGAGAGCCCGCCAGTTTGGCGGGCTTTTTCATTTCCGAAGGTTGACCGGCACCTGTCGGCGACTGTTATCTGCCCCTATTTTTTGACGAAGTGAGGGGCGCTTTCCGCTGCACCGGTGGGCTCACTTATTCACAGTTGCTTGTGGATATTTGCAGCGCTGCAAAATCCATGGCGCACTGCCGCAATAAGGGGTTTGGCGATATTTTCGAGAATCTCAAGGAAATGACATTTGAGGTTATCCACAGAAAAGCAAATTCCCGAAAGCGATTTGCGGGGTAAGCGGACACCTGTGGATATGCGGGTTTCAAAGTGCGATGCCAGGAGGCGCTTTCGATTTTGTAGCGTCGCTTTTGCTTCCGAGGTTTTCACTTAGAGCGTGAGGTGAAATAAGGAAGCAGAAACGCCGCGTCCCTGCAATCAGGTTCCGTGCTCTCATCCGTCCGGGCAGTGGTAATTGATCGTTGGCACACTGATTGTGCTCCACCTCAACGTCACTCCCTCAGGGCTCCGCCAATCCCACTACTACTGCGTTCGATCTCTCAACCGCGTCCTCCATCATTGAAGTCCGCTGGCGCCGCCGAGATGGAAAAGGGGGATGGTGGAATTCGAGGGTGAGGGGGTGGAGTCGTACCTTCACGTCGCGGAAAAGCCAAAGCATCCGCCGAGTCCACCCAACCACGTTTCACGTGAAACACCGAGTGACGATCTGGCGATGGTTGTCCTGGGGCAATGGATTGGCGGAGATTACCGGTGCCCTGACGGAGCGACTTTCAAGTGGAGCGCAGTCGGGGTGCCGGTGATCTCCGCTGCCCGGAGGTGGGTGAGGGTGAGGGCCGAATTCGAGGGTGGGGTGTGGTGGCGTCGTGACTTCACGTCGCGGTAACGTCAAAGCATCCGCCGAATCCACCCAACCACGTTTCACGTGAAACACCTAGCGACGATCTGGCGATGGTTGTCCTCGGGCGATGGATTGGCGGAGATTGCCGGTGCCCTGACGGAGCGACTTTCAAGTGGAGCGCAGTCGGGGTGCCGGTAATCTCCGCTGCCCGGAGGTGGGTGAGGGTGAGGGCCGAATTCGAGGGCAGGCTGGTGGGGTCGTACCTTCACGTCGCGGAAAAGCCGAAGCATCCGCCGAATCTACCCAACCACGTTTCACGTGAAACACCGAGCGACGGTCTGGCGATGGTTGTCCTGGGGCAATGGATTGGCGGAGATTGCCGGTGCCCTGACGGAGCGACTTTCAAGTGGAGCGCAGTCGGGGTGCCGGTGATCTCCGCTGCCCGGAGGTGGGTGAGGGTGAAGGCCGAATTCGAGGGCAGGGTGGTGGAGTCGTGCCTTCACGTCGCAGTAAAGTCAAAGCATCCGCCGAATCCACCCAACCACGTTTCACGTGAAACACCGAATGACGATCTGGCGATGGTTGTCCTCGGGCAATGGATTGGCGGAGATTGCCGGTGCCCTGACGGAGCGACTTTCAAGTGGAGCGCAGTCGGGGTGCCGGTAATCTCCGCTGCCCGGAGGTGAGTGAGGGTGAGGGCCGAATTCGAGGGCAGGGTGGTGGAGTCGTGCCTTCACGTCGCAGTAAAGTCAAAGCATCCGCCGAATCCACCCAACCACGTTTCACGTGAAACACCGAATGACGATCTGGCGATGGTTGTCCTCGGGCGATGGAATGGCGGAGATTGCCGGTGCCCTGACGGAGCGACTTTCAAGTGGAGCGCAGTCGGGGTGCCGGTGATCTCCGCTGCCCGGAGGTGAGTGAGGGTGAGGACCGAATTCGAGGGCAGAGTGGTGGGGTCGTGCCTTCACGTCGCGGTAAAGTCAAAGCATCCGCCGAGTCCACCCAGCGACGTTTCACGTGAAACCGTCCCCTACACCATCGTCGTTTTGCCAACGTTCCACGTGAAACACCTCAGCGGTTACAAATGATGCACCGCAATACCGCTATAATTCCGCCATTACCGAATCCAGAGAGTTTGCCGTTCGCGGCAATATGACGATGCTTTATCCGACCGAGTTCGACGTGATCGTAGTGGGTGGCGGCCATGCCGGCACAGAGGCTGCGCTCGCCTCGGCCCGCATGGGCTGCAAGACGCTTCTGCTCACCCATAACATCGAGACCCTCGGTCAGATGAGCTGCAATCCCTCCATCGGCGGGATCGGCAAAGGCCATCTCGTCAAAGAGGTCGATGCACTGGGCGGGGCCATGGCCGCCGCGACCGACGAGAGCGGTATCCAGTTTCGCATCCTGAATTCGTCCAAAGGGCCCGCTGTGCGCGCCACCCGTGCCCAAGCCGACCGAATTCTCTACAAGCAGGCTATCCGCCATCGCCTCGAGAATCAGCCCAATCTCTGGCTCTTCCAGCAAGCCGTCGAAGACCTCATCGTCGAAGGCGAACGTGTCGTAGGCGCCATCACCCAAGTGGGGCTGCGTTTCCGCGCCCGCGCCGTGGTTCTCACCGCCGGCACCTTCCTCGACGGCAAAATCCACGTCGGGCTGAACAACTACGTTGGCGGGCGCGCCGGAGACCCGGCCGCCGTCAGCCTGTCCGCTCGCCTCAAAGAGTTGAAACTACCGCAAGGTCGGTTGAAAACCGGTACGCCGCCACGCATCGACGGCCGTTCCATCGACTTCTCCGTTCTCGAAGAGCAGCCCGGTGACCTCGATCCCGTTCCCGTGTTCTCGTTTCTTGGCCGCCCCGAACAGCATCCGCGCCAAGTGCCCTGCTGGGTCACCCACACCAACGAGCACACCCACGATATCATCCGTGGCGGACTCGACCGGTCGCCCATGTACACCGGCGTCATCGAAGGCGTCGGTCCGCGCTATTGTCCGTCCATCGAAGACAAGATTCACCGCTTCGCCGACAAGACGTCGCACCAGATCTACCTCGAACCCGAAGGCCTCACCACCAACGAGTTCTACCCCAACGGCATCTCCACCAGCCTGCCGTTCGACGTACAACTCGAACTCGTCCGCTCGATGAAAGGCATGGAGAATGCCTACATCCTGCGTCCAGGCTATGCCATCGAATACGACTACTTCGATCCCCGTGGGCTGCGCAGCTCGCTCGAAAGCCGCGTCATCTCCGGGCTCTTCTTCGCGGGTCAGATCAACGGAACCACGGGCTACGAAGAGGCCGCCGCCCAAGGGCTGCTCGCCGGCATCAACGCCGCGTTGCAAGTACAAGGCCGTGATGCCTGGTGTCCGCGCCGCGATCAGGCGTACCTTGGCGTGCTCGTCGACGACCTGATTACGCGTGGTGTCTCCGAACCCTACCGCATGTTCACCAGCCGCGCCGAGTATCGCCTGTCGCTGCGTGAAGACAATGCCGACATGCGTCTGACCGAAGTCGGCCGCGAACTCGGTGTCGTCGACGACACGCGCTGGGAATCGTTCTGCCGCAAACGCGACGCTGTTTCACGTGAAACAGAACGTCTCAAATCGACGTGGGTGACACCGAAAACCTTCCCGGCCGAAGATGCCGTGCCGCTGCTCGGCAAAGCCATCGACCATGAATACTCGCTGGCCGATTTGCTGCGTCGCCCAGAAGTTGGCTACGACGCCCTCATGGCCGTGCAGGGCGGCCGTCTTGCCGCCGAAACACCGCTCTCCGACGATCCGCTGCAAGCAAACCAGATTCGTGAACAGATCGAGATCGCCGCCAAGTATCAGGGCTACATCGACCGCCAGGCCGACGAGATCGTGCGTAAGGAAGCCAACGAGAACACCGTGCTGCCGGCCAACATCGACTACAACGAGGTGCGCGGGCTGTCGATCGAAGTGCGCCAGAAGCTGGGGGCGCAGCGGCCTGAGACACTGGGCCAGGCATCGCGTATCTCCGGCGTGACGCCCGCCGCGATCTCGCTGCTGATGATCCACCTCAAGAAGGGGCTCGGACGCCGTCGCGCGTCAGGGGAAGCGACCGCTGCCGCCGATGACGGCGACGCACACGCAGCCTGACGCGGAGCCCTCATGACCGATCCGCGACGTTCCGCCGCCAACGGCGGCAATGAGCTGGCCGTGCTCTTGGCCGACGGCATCCGGCAACTTGGCCTGTCCATCAGCGACGCACAACAGCAGCGCCTGCTCGACTATCAGGCGTTGCTGGCGAAATGGAATGCCTCGTTGCAGATGACCTCCATCCGCGATCCGCGCCAGATGGTCGTCAAACACTTGCTCGATTCGCTCTCTATTCTGCCGCGCCTTGACCGTGAGCCAATTTCACGTGTGCTTGACGTGGGCTCAGGCGGTGGGCTACCCGGCGTGGTGCTCGCGATTGTGCGTCCCGACTGGCAAGTGACGGTCAACGACATCGTGCACAAAAAAACAGCGTTCCTCACGCAGGCCCGCGCGACATTCAAGTTGACCAATCTGACGGTCGTGACCGGCCGGGTCGAGTCACTCGTTGTTGGCAAGGAAGTGAGCGCCCCTTTCGACGCCATCGTGTCGCGCGCCTTTGCTGAGCTGACCGATTTCGTCACCCTCGCGGGAGCCTTGCTGGCTCCTGACGGCAGCTTCTGGGCCATGAAAGGCGTGGCGTCCGAGAGCGAACTCGCGCTGCCGGCCGGCTACGCACTGGTTGAGCGCCTGGCGCTGAACGTCCCATTTCTCGACGCCGAGCGTCATTTGCTTCGGGTGAAGGTAACAGCATGAATAAGATGACCCGCTGGGCAGGGGCCGTCATGGTCAGTTTTTCGGTGGTTGCCGCGGTCGCATGGGGTCAATCCGGACAAGAATCGCTGACGACACGCGTGCGGCCGGTACAGAAGATCGACAAAGCGCGCTACGTCGGCACCTGGTACGAAATAGCACGCTATCCGAATTTCTTCGAGCGAAAATGTGTGTCGGACGTGACGGCGCAGTATGCCGCGCGACCGGACGGGCGGATCGAAGTCACCAACCGATGCCGCAAGGACGACGGTACGTGGGTCAGCGATACCGGTCTGGCACGCACCGATGGGCAGGGCACCGGCACGGCTCGCTTCAAGGTGACGTTCGCGCCGCAATGGTTGCACTGGATTCCCTGGCTTTGGGCGAACTACTGGGTTATCGTGCTCGACGACGACTATCAGTTTGCCGCTGTCGGAGAGCCCGGTCGCGAGTACCTCTGGGTCCTCTCGCGAACGCCGTCGATGGACGACAACGCACTGAATCAAATGCGTGCCCAGTTGCGCAAGCAGGGCTACGACACGGACAAACTGGTGTTGACGCCCCAAAAGGCGAGCGCTCCAGTAGTACCGCCCGTCGGCGCATCTGACGCCGGTCAGCGAAGGCAATAACTGAGCTTTACTCAGATAATCGAATTTGCGGGACGGAGCGAATAGCGCAAGTCGGGCCTCAGCCAGCCGGCGGTCGCTGGCGGCACGGCGCGTTCGCACCGGTTTCATCCCGGCGTCATCTGCATCAATCGCATCAACACGGCAGCATTCGGAGGACTACATCGGCATGGCGAAAATTTTCTGCGTGGCCAATCAGAAGGGCGGCGTCGGCAAGACGACCACCACGGTGAACCTCGCTGCCGGACTGGCGTCGCACGGGCAGCGTGTCCTGTTGGTCGACCTTGATCCGCAGGGCAATGCGACGATGGGCAGCGGCATCGACAAAGCCGCTCTCGAATCGAGCGTGTACGAAGTGCTGGTGGACGGTGCCGATGTGGTCGCGAGTTGCCAGCGCTCTGAGTCGGGGCGTTACGATGTGCTGCCCGCGAACCGTGAACTCGCGGGAGCGGACGTGGAACTCGTCTCGCTCGACAATCGCGACACCCGATTGAAGCTGGCGCTCGCCAAAGTCGACGACGCGTACGATTTCGTCCTCATCGACTGCCCGCCCACGCTCTCGCTGCTCACCCTCAACGGCTTGTGCGCGGCGCACGGCGTGATCATTCCGATGCAGTGCGAATATTTCGCGCTCGAAGGGTTGTCGGATCTCGTCAATACGATCAAGCAAGTGCACGCGAATCTGAACCGCGACCTGCAGGTGATCGGCCTGCTGCGCGTGATGTTCGATCCGCGCATCACGCTGCAGCAACAAGTCTCGGACCAGCTCAAGGAGCACTTCGGAGACAAGGTATTCAACGCGATCATTCCGCGCAATGTGCGACTCGCTGAAGCGCCGAGCTACGGCATGCCGGGCGTCGTTTTCGATCCCGCATCGCGTGGCGCGAAGGCATATCTGCAATTCGGCGCGGAAATGATCGCGCGTATTCAAACTATGTAAGGCGCATTCGCGCAGGAACGCATTCACATGGCGACCAAGACCACCGCACTGAAGAAAAAGGGCCTGGGCCGCGGCCTCGAAGCCCTGCTCGGCGCCCACGCCGATAATCACAACGGCGCGACCGACGCGCGCGCCGACGGCGCACCGTCGGTCATGTCGCTCGAGCGCCTTCAGGCCGGCAAGTATCAGCCTCGCACACGCATGGACGAGGGCGCATTGCAGGAACTCGCCGCGAGCATTCGCGCGCAGGGCCTAATGCAGCCGATTCTGGTGCGTCCCGTCGATGGTGAGAAGTACGAAATTATTGCGGGCGAGCGACGTTTTCGTGCCGCACGTATCGCCGGACTGGCCGAAGTGCCGGTGCTCGTGCGCGACGTGCCCGACGAAGCCGCCGCCGCGATGGCGCTCATCGAGAATATTCAGCGCGAAGACTTGAATCCGCTCGAAGAAGCGCAAGGCATTCAGCGTCTGCTCGGCGAGTTCAACTACACGCACGAGCAAGCCGCCGAATCGCTTGGCCGCTCGCGCAGCGCGGTGTCAAACCTGTTGCGCCTGCTCAATCTCGCGCATCCCGTGCAGACGATGCTGCTCGCGGGCGATCTCGACATGGGGCACGCGCGTGCGCTGCTCTCCGTCGACGCCGCCACACAGATCACGCTCGCCAATCAAGTGGTGAACAAGCGCCTGTCGGTGCGCGACACGGAGCGCATCGTCAATGCGTCGCTCAAGCCGCAGGGAGACGGGATTCGTCGTCGCTCGGCGGAAGAGGGCGGTCGCGACGTGACGCGTCTCGAAGAAGAGTTGTCGGATTTGCTCGCGTCGAACGTCAAGATCAAGGTCGGCCGCAAAGGCGCCGGACAACTCATGATTGAATTCGGCAGCCTCGACTCGCTCGACGGCATTCTCGCGCGCATTCGTGCCGAATGACGTCGGTGTGCTGAGCGTCCTCTCGTGAGCGATCCCGCCGGCGAGTCCGTGGAGCCGACGAAGGCGAACCCGTCGCAGACGTCGGCCGTGCCTGCTTCATCGTCATCGGCAGCGCCATCGTCACAGCACGGTACCGCAGCGACGCGTGTATTGCGCGCCCTGCGCGCAACCTACGAGCGCGTGCGCGGCGATCGCGTGCTGGTCATCCTGCTCGTGGGATTCGTCGCCTTGCAGATAGCCCGGCCGGCGAGCCTTGGGGACCTGTTCGCACGCATCGATCAGCACACGATTCTCACGCTCGCCGGATTGCTGATGCTCACGCGCGCGATCGATCAGAGCGGCTTCCTCGATTGGCTTGCCCAGCGGTTGCTGCGGGCGTTTCGCACCGAGCGACGTCTCGCGCTGTTGATGGTGGCGTTCGCCGCGGCCCTCTCCACGCTGCTCACCAACGACGTCGCCCTCTTTGCCGTCGTGCCGCTCGCGCAGTCGCTCGCACGCATTGCGCCCGTGCGGATTGAACGGCTGATCATCTTCCTCGCGCTGGCGGTCAATGCCGGCTCGAGTCTCACGCCGCTCGGCAATCCGCAGAATCTCTTCCTGTGGCAACACAGCGGCATGGGCTTCGGTGCTTACGTTGTCATGATGACGCCTCTGACGTTGGCGCTCATGGCCGTGTTGCTTGTGACGTGTGCGATGGCGTTCGATTCCCGTGTTCTGCATTTTCAGCGGCGCGGCCCCGCGCATGACGTGCGCTGGCCGTTGCTGTGGGTCGCCCTGGCGCTGTTCGTGGCGTTCGTGGTACTCGCGGATCACGGTGCTGCCACCTGGGCCTGCGCGGGTGTGGCGGCGGTCCTGCTGGTCGCGCGGCGCAACGCGGTATTCGGTATCGACTGGTTGCTGCTCGCCATCTTCGTGCTGATGTTCGTGGTGCTGCGAGGTGTGGCCGGGTTACCCGAGGTGCGCGCGACGCTCGGTCAGGTGGATTTGTCCGGATCCGGCATGGCCTATATGGGGGCCGCGGTGCTGTCGCAGTTCATCAGCAATGTTCCCGCCGCGATCCTGCTCGCGGAGTACAGTCACAACTGGCCGGCGCTTGCGCATGGTGCGGCGGTCGGTGGCTTCGGCCTTGCAATCGGTTCGTTAGCCAACCTGATTGCATTGCGCATGGCGAAATCGGACAAGATCTGGTGGCGCTTTCATTGGCTCTCCCTCCCGTTTTATCTGGTGGCACTGTGTGTCGGATATGTTGCCCTCAAATGGGGATAATCGCGCATCGAAAGACGTCAAGTCGCAGCGATTGCGCAGCGTTTGGGGCATTTGCCGCGCTGCACCATGAGGAAAATCGGGCTCCTTGAGAGTTGGCGCCAAATCGGAGCATGCACTGCACAATTTCGGCGAATTTGTTGCGTGTTTCGATTGACTGGGGTTCGTAATTTCCCGTAAAATCTCGCGGATTTATCTGCTTGAAGAGCCCATTCGTTTTGCACGAGTCGGGCGGGGAGGCTACGAGATGACCGACGAAAAACGGTCGAACTTGGAACCGAAACCGCAAGCGCCGGCACGTGCAGCATCAGAGGTCTGGGACGACGAGCAGGCGCAAGAAACCATCGTTCCGCTCACACGTGCGCAGGCTGAGCGCCTGTTCGGTCCCGATGTGGGGCGCGTGTCCCGTGTGACTCCATTCAGGGTGGTGGGAGCCCAGGTACTGCTGTCGCTGGTAGCGGCGCTGGCCTGGTGGTTACTCTCGGCATCGCCACGAGACGCGGCGGTGTCCGCATGGCTGGGTGGAATGATCGGTTGGTTGCCGGGCGCATTGTTTGCGCTGCGGCTAAGAATGTCAGGTGATCGCCTCTCCGTCGGTTCGTTGATGGTGGGAGAGGCGGTCAAGGTAGCAACGACGATTGCGTTGTTTGTGGCCATAGCCTTCGGCTACCCAGGCGTGCACTGGATAGCGTTGCTGGTCACCTTCGTGCTCACGCTCAAAGTCTATTGGCTTGCGATGGCATTGAAGTAGCGGTGAGAACCCGCTCGCGCGTCGACACGCTACCGTGTGCGGATTTTCATAATTGGGTGTTTGATCGCTATGTCATTAGAAGCCGGCCACGCTCCGAGCCCGTCGGAGTACATTTCGCACCACCTGCAAAACCTTGCGAGCTCGACGCAAACCAAGATCGTCGATTTCTCGATCATCAACTGGGACACGATGTTCTGGTCGATCGCGATGGGCGTTCTGGGCTGTTTCGTGCTTTGGTTGGCTGCCCGTAAAGCGTCCTCGGGCGTGCCGAGCCGATTCCAGGGGGCGGTCGAAATGCTCGTCGAAATGGTGGAAGACCAGTCGAAGAGCATCGTGCACGGCAATCGTGCCTTCATCGCACCGCTGGCGTTGACCGTGTTCGTCTGGGTCGCCCTCATGAACTCGCTGGACTTGCTGCCCGTCGATCTGCCGTCAAAGGTGATCGGGTGGGTCGGTCTGGGCGACATCATTACCCATCACCGTATCGTGCCGACGGCCGATCTGAACGGTACGCTCGGCATTTCCGTCGGCGTGCTGATCCTGATGCTGTACTACAGCTTCAAGATCAAGGGCGCGGGTGGTTTCATGCACGAGTTGTTCACGGCACCGTTCGGTAACCACTTTCTGCTGTGGATCCCGAACCTGCTGCTCAACCTCATCGAATTCTGTGCCAAGACCGTGTCGCTCGGTATGCGACTGTTCGGCAATATGTACGCCGGCGAACTGTTGTTCCTGCTGATCGCTCTGCTGGGCGGCATCTGGAGCTTTGGCGCGGATGCGTCGGTGCTGGGTTTTGTCGGTCACATCATCGCCGGCACCGCATGGGCGATTTTCCACATCCTGATCGTGTTGCTCCAGGCGTTCATCATGATGATGCTCACGCTGGTGTATATCGGCCAGGCGCACGACCATCACTGATGGATCGTTGCGGTAGTTACGTGTTTCCCGGTTTCACAGTTTTTCAAATTTAAAGTTTCAAGTCTCTAACCAAAAGGAGTAATCATGCAAGCTTTCATCGCCAACATCCAGGGTCTGACCGCCATCGCTATCGGCATTATCATCGGTCTGGGTGCTATCGGCGCCTGCCTGGGTATCGCGCTGATGGGCGGTAAGTACATCGAAGCGTGCGCCCGTCAGCCCGAGCTGATGAACCCGCTGCAAACGAAGATGTTCCTGCTGGCCGGCCTGATCGATGCGGCATTCCTGATCGGCGTGGGCGTTGCCATGCTGTTCGCGTTCGCGAACCCGCTGCTGTCGAAGCTCGCTTAAGTTTCTTTCGGCCGGTCGCGCAATGATCCGCGCGGCCAACTGGACATGAACGGCGCGCCCAAGCCAGCTGGCACCATGGGGCGCGCTGTTTTGCCAATCGACTCGCATCACCGAAAGGAAACACCGTGAACATAAACGCAACTCTGTTCGCGCAAACCGTCGTGTTTCTGATCCTGGCATGGTTCACGATGAAGTTCGTGTGGCCGCCGCTGATCAAGGCTATCGACGAACGCGCGAAGAAAATCGCTGACGGTCTGGCTGCCGCCGACAAGGGCAAGGCCGAACTGGACGCCGCCAACAAGCGCTCCACGCAAGCCCTCGCGGAAGCCCGCGACGAAGGCGCGAAGCGTATTGCCGACGCCGAGAAGCGTGCTCAGGCCGTGGCCGACGAAATCAAGGCCCAGGCGCAAGCCGAAGCCGCCCGAATCATCGCCAACGCCAAAGCCGAAGCCGAGAACCAGGCCGTCAAGGTCCGTGAATCGCTGCGCGAAGACGTTGCCGGTTTGGCTGTCAAGGGCGCCGAGCAGATCCTGAAGCGTGAAGTTGACGCCAAGGCCCATGCCGACCTGCTGAACCAACTCAAGGCAGAGCTCTGATCATGGCCGAACTCGCAACCATCGCTCGTCCGTACGCCGAAGCGCTGTTCCGCGTGGCCAAGACCGGCGACCTGAATCGCTGGTCGGGGCTGGTGCGTGAACTGGCGCAAGTGGCAGCGCTGTCCGAAGTGGCCAAGCTGGCCGACGATCCGAAAATCACGCCGGCGCAAGTTGTCGATGTGCTGACCGCGGCCGTGAAATCGACTGACGCCGAAGTGCGCAACTTCGTCGCCGCTGTGGTCGAGAACGGCCGTCTGGCCGCCATGCCGGAAATCGCCGAACAGTTTGAAGCGTTGAAGAACGCTGCCTCCGGTTCGGCGGATGCCACGATCGAAAGCGCCTTCCCGCTCGAAGGTGAGCAACTGACCTCTTTGGTCAAGGGCCTCGAGCACAAGTTCGGCTGCAAGCTCAACGCGAGCGTGACGGTAGACCCGTCGCTCATCGGTGGCGTGCGTGTGGTGGTTGGCGACGAGGTGCTGGACACTTCGGTGCGCGCCCGCCTGGCAGCTATGCGGACGTCGCTGACGGCCTGAGGCCGGCGCGATACGACTGCGACGGCAAGAATTGAATATCAGGAGCACATATGCAACTCAATCCCTCTGAAATCAGCGAACTGATCAAGAGCCGGATTCAAGGTCTCGAGAGCGGCGCCGAAGTCCGTAACGAAGGCACCGTGATCTCGGTGACTGACGGTATCTGCCGTATCCATGGCCTGTCGGACGTGATGCAGGGCGAAATGCTGGAATTCCCGGGCAATACGTTCGGTCTGGCACTGAACCTCGAGCGCGACTCCGTCGGCGCCGTGATTTTGGGCGAATACGAGCACATCTCGGAAGGCGACACCGTCAAGTGCACGGGCCGCATTCTGGAAGTGCCGGTCGGCCCGGAACTGAAGGGCCGCGTCGTCGACGCGCTGGGTGTGCCGATCGACGGCAAGGGTCCGATCAACGCCAAGCATACCGACGCCATCGAAAAGATCGCCCCGGGCGTGATCTGGCGTAAGTCGGTGTCGCAACCGGTGCAGACCGGTATCAAGGCGATCGACGCCATGGTGCCGATCGGCCGCGGCCAGCGCGAGCTGATCATTGGTGACCGTCAGACGGGTAAGACCGCTGTCGCCATCGACGCGATCATCTCGCAGAAGGGCAAGGGCATGACCTGCGTGTACGTTGCGATCGGTCAGAAGGCCTCGTCGATCATGAACGTGGTGCGCAAGCTCGAAGAGCACGGCGCGATGGAATACACGATCGTGGTGGCGGCGACGGCGTCGGACTCGGCAGCCATGCAGTTCATCGCACCGTACGCCGGCTGCACGATGGGCGAGTACTTCCGCGATCGCGGCGAAGACGCGCTGATCATTTATGACGATTTGACCAAGCAAGCCTGGGCCTATCGCCAGATCTCGCTGCTGCTGCGCCGCCCGCCGGGCCGTGAAGCCTACCCGGGTGACGTGTTCTATCTCCACTCGCGTCTGCTCGAACGCGCCGCTCGCGTCTCGGAAGAGTACGTCGAGAAGTTCACCAATGGCGCCGTGAAGGGTCAAAGCGGTTCGCTGACGGCACTGCCGATCATTGAAACGCAAGCCGGCGACGTGACGGCGTTCGTTCCGACGAACGTGATCTCGATCACCGACGGCCAGATCTTCCTGGAAACCGATCTGTTCAACGCAGGCATCCGTCCGGCAATCAACGCCGGTATCTCGGTGTCGCGCGTGGGCGGTGCAGCGCAGACCAAGGTCATCAAGAAGCTGTCGGGCGGTATTCGTACCGACCTCGCACAGTATCGTGAGCTGGCTGCGTTCGCGCAGTTCGCCTCGGACCTGGACGAAGCCACCCGCAAGCAGCTCGAGCGCGGCCGCCGCGTGACGGAACTGCTCAAGCAGCCGCAATACCAGCCGCTGCAAGTGTGGGAACTGGCCGTGTCGCTGTTCGCCGCCAACAACGGCTATCTGGACGACCTCGAAATCGCTCAGGTGCTGCCGTTCGAAAAGGGTCTGCGCGAAGTTCTGAAGACCAGCCACGGTGCGCTCATCGGCCGTATCGAAGAGACCAAAGATCTCTCGAAGGACGACGAAGCCGCCCTGCACGCTGCGATCAAGGACTTCAAGAAGACCGGCGCTTACTAATCCGGTTGAATCGGTAACTATTCAACGGACCCGGGAAGGCGCGATGTTCAGGCAAGAGCGGACATCGCGCCGAGACAAGGAGTAAGCAATGGCTGGAATGAAGGAAATTCGCGGCAAGATCAAGAGCGTGCAAAACACGCGCAAGATCACCAAGGCCATGGAAATGGTGGCCGCGTCGAAGATGCGCAAGGCGCAGGAACGCATGCGTCATGCCCGGCCGTACGCTGACAAGGTGCGCCAGATCGCCGCGCACATGGGCCAGGCGAATCCGGAATACCACCACCCGTTCATGGTGAAGCATGCCGACGCGAAAGCTGCCGGCATCATCGTGGTGACGACGGACAAGGGCTTGTGCGGTGGCCTGAACACCAACGTGCTGCGTGCCGTGGTGACCAAGATGAAGGCCATCGAAGCGCAGGGCCTGAAGATCGAGGCCACCGCCATCGGCGGCAAGGGCTTCGGTTTCCTGAACCGTATCGGCGCGAAGGTGGTTTCGCATGTCGTGCAACTGGGCGACACCCCGCATCTGGACAAGCTGATCGGTGCCGTGAAGCTGCAGCTCGACGCGTATGCCGAAGGCAAGCTCGACGCCGTGTACCTGGCGTACAACCGCTTCGTCAACACGATGAAGCAGGAAGCTGTGGTCGAACAACTGCTGCCGCTGCCCGAGAAGTTCGAGGGTGCGTCGGACGACGCGAGCGCAGTGCCGGCACAGCATTCGTGGGATTACATCTACGAACCGGATGCGAAGACGGTCGTCGATGCCCTGTTGGTGCGTTACGTCGAAGCTGTCGTGTACCAGGCTGTCGCAGAGAACATGGCGTCGGAACAGTCCGCCCGTATGGTGGCCATGAAGGCCGCATCGGACAACGCGAAGACCGTGATCGGTGAATTGCAGATGATCTACAACAAGGGTCGTCAGGCAGCGATTACGAAGGAACTGTCCGAAATCGTGGGTGGCGCCGCCGCAGTCTAAGCGGTGGCACGGGCCGATGCGCCGCAAGGCGAAATGAATTTGAGTATCTAAAGGAAAAGCGATGAGTACTGCTTTGATTGAAGGCAAAATCGTACAGTGCATCGGCGCCGTTATCGACGTGGAATTCCCGCGCGAAAGCATGCCGAAGATCTACGACGCGCTCACCATGGAAGGGTCGGAACTGACGCTCGAGGTCCAGCAACAGCTGGGCGACGGCGTGGTTCGTACCATCTGTCTGGGTTCCTCCGAAGGCCTGCGCCGCGGCATGACGGTGCAAAACACCGGTCTGCCGATCACGGTGCCGGTCGGCAAGCCGACGCTGGGTCGCATCATGGACGTGCTGGGCCGTCCGATCGACGAAGCCGGTCCGATCGCCAAGGAACACACCCGTTCGATTCACCAGAAGGCACCGGCGTTCGACGAACTGTCGCCGTCGACCGAACTGCTCGAAACCGGCATCAAGGTGATCGACCTGATCTGCCCGTTCGCCAAGGGCGGCAAGGTGGGTCTGTTCGGTGGCGCCGGTGTGGGCAAGACCGTGAACATGATGGAACTCATCAATAACATCGCCAAGGAACACGGCGGTTATTCGGTGTTTGCCGGCGTGGGCGAGCGTACCCGTGAAGGGAACGACTTCTACCACGAAATGAAGGACTCGAACGTTCTGGACAAGGTCGCACTGGTGTACGGCCAGATGAACGAGCCGCCGGGCAACCGTCTGCGCGTGGCACTGACCGGTCTGACGATGGCCGAGCACTTCCGTGACGAAGGTCGCGACGTGCTGTTCTTCGTGGACAACATCTACCGTTTCACGCTGGCCGGTACCGAAGTCTCGGCACTGCTCGGTCGTATGCCGTCTGCCGTGGGCTATCAGCCGACGCTGGCGGAAGAAATGGGTAAGCTGCAAGAGCGTATTACGTCGACCAAGACTGGCTCGATCACGTCGGTGCAAGCCGTGTACGTGCCTGCCGATGACTTGACCGACCCGTCGCCGGCCACCACCTTCGGTCACTTGGACGCCACCGTCGTTCTGTCGCGTGACATCGCCTCGCTGGGTATCTACCCGGCCGTCGATCCGCTCGACTCGACCTCGCGTCAGATCGACCCGAACGTGATTGGCGAAGAGCACTACACGGTGACCCGTCGCGTGCAATCGACGCTGCAGCGTTACAAGGAACTGCGCGACATTATCGCGATTCTGGGCATGGACGAACTGTCGCCGGACGACAAGCTCGCCGTGGCCCGTGCGCGTAAGATCCAGCGTTTCCTGTCGCAGCCGTTCCACGTGGCCGAAGTGTTCACGGGTTCGCCGGGCAAGTACGTTCCGCTCAAGGAAACGATCCGCGGCTTCAAGATGATCGTCGATGGCGAGTGCGACCACCTGCCGGAACAGGCGTTCTACATGGTTGGCACGATCGACGAAGCGTTCGAGAAAGCCAAGAAGATGCAGTAAACGGTTGAGTGCCGGGCGACGGCGGGGTCTCGCGAGAGACGCCACCGCACGCCGGCAGGTGACTGTTGCGGGGCGGGGTAGCGAAGCGAGGACGGCAATGTCCGGACTGGCGCGCCTGCCGCTTCATCACACTCAACGGGAGCGATTATGGCAACCATTCAAGTAGACGTCGTCAGCGCCGAAGCGCAGATCTTCTCCGGTCCGGCGCGCTTTGTGGCGCTGCCTGGCGAAGCCGGCGAACTGGGCATTTTGCCCGGCCACACGCCGCTGATCACGCGCATCAAGCCGGGCGCGGTGCGTATCGAGGACGAGGCAGGGAACGAGGACTTCGTCTTCGTGGCCGGCGGCATTCTCGAAGTGCAACCGGGTACGGTGACCGTGCTCGCGGATACCGCAATTCGCGGCAAGGATCTGGACGAGGCCAAGGCCGCCGAAGCCAAGCGCCGTGCCGAAGAAGCGCTGTCGAACAAGGATTCGAACATCGAGTATGCGACTGCCCAAGCCGAACTGGCCGAAGCCATCGCCCAACTCGCTGCGATCCAGAAGTTCCGCAAGGTGAAGTAACTCCGCATCGCTGCGGCGACGGCCTCGCGGTCGACGCTGTACGCCATGCTCGCCGTAGCACATCGATAGCCGTCTTCGCGACGACCATCGCCACGCCGCGGCCAAAAGCCCCATGCATGCAAGTGCGTGGGGCTTTTGTTTTGTCCAAGCATGTGCGCCGCCTGGGGGCACCGCGTGCCCACCGCCCCGCGTATTCTTCGCCCAACTCAGGGCCATCCCCACTCGTGCCGCTGCCGGAATTCCGTTAACGTAAACGTCAAGTCAGCATCGCGCGCTATTGTTATGACTAGCGCCCCCGTCGTTCGATGAGACGACAACAGGCGGGCCATTTTCGCGGGCGAGCGCCGGACATCAGCATTTCACCCCTTCAGCATTGCCTCAGGAGACAAGCGCATGGAAAGCCGGGAAGATTCGGGCGTTGTACCTCGTAATGGACTGTCGTATGTGAAGGGTGACACCACCATTCCGCTATCGACGTTGACGGTGTTCGGTCTGCTCGCCGAGACGGCGGCGAAGTATCCGGAGCGGCAGGCTGTCGTGTTCCGCGAGCAGGGGGTGGATTGGACGTGGCGCGAATTCATCGCGCATGTGGATACGTTTGCCTCCGGGCTGATGTCGTTGGGCCTGAAGCGGGGCGATCGCGTGGGCATCTGGTCGCCGAACCGTGTGGAGTGGCTGGTCACGCAGTTCGCCACGGCGCGGATCGGTTTGATTCTGGTGAACATCAATCCGGCGTACAGGCTGGCCGAACTCGAATACGCGATCAACAAGGTCGGATGTAAAGCGCTCATCGCGGCGGAGTCCTTCAAGACGTCGCGTTATCTCGACATGCTCAACACGCTCGCGCCCGAGCTGGCAGAGAGTTCTCCCGGTCAACTGCACTCGGCGAAGCTGCCGACGCTGCGCACCGTCATTCGCATGGGCTCGGGCGTGACGCCGGGCATGATGAACTACAGCGACGTGGTCACGCTCGGTGCGGATGCCGATCTCGACGCGCTGCGCGAGATCACCGATGGGCTCGATTGTTTCGACGCCATCAATATCCAGTTCACGAGCGGTACCACCGGCAACCCGAAGGGCGCCACGCTCACGCATCACAACATCGTCAACAACGGCCGTTTCATCGCCATGGCGATGCGCTTCTCGGAGCATGACAGCCTGTGCATTCCGGTGCCGTTCTACCACTGTTTCGGCATGGTGCTGGCAGTGCTCGCCTGCGTGTCGACCGGGGCGACGATGGTGTTCCCGGGCGAGGCGTTCGACCCGAAGGCGACGATGGCCGCGGTGTCTGAAGAGCGCTGCACCGCGTTGCACGGCGTGCCGACGATGTTCATCGCCCAGCTCGATCATCCGGACTTCGACATCTACCGGTTCGATACCCTGCGCACGGGCATCATGGCTGGCTCGCCGTGCCCGATCGAGACGATGAAGCGCGTGATCAGCCAAATGCACATGCGCGAAGTAACGATTGCCTACGGCATGACGGAGACGAGCCCCGTGTCGTTCCAGACCACGACCACCGATCCGCTCGAGAAGCGCGTGACGACCGTCGGGCGCGTGCAGCCGCACCTCGAAGTGAAACTCGTGGATGCTGCCGGGGAGATCGTGCCGGTGGGCGAAAAGGGAGAACTTTGCACGAAGGGCTACTCGGTGATGCAGGGCTATTGGGACGACGAGCCGCGCACCCGTGAGGCGATCCGCGACGGTTGGATGCACACGGGCGATCTGGCCACGATCGACGAGGAGGGTTATTGCAATATCGTCGGCCGGGTAAAGGATATGCTCATTCGCGGGGGGAGAACATCTACCCGCGCGAGATCGAGGAGTTCCTGTTCCGTCACCCGAAGGTGCAGGCGGTGCAGGTGTTCGGCGTGCCGGATGCGAAGTATGGCGAGGAAGTGTGCGCCTGGATCATTCTCAAACCGGGACAGAGTGCGACGGAAGACGATATCCGCGCCTTCTGCCAGGATCAGATCGCGCACTACAAGATTCCGCGCTACATCCGCTTCGTCACCGAGATGCCGATGACGATCACGGGCAAGGTGCAGAAGTTCGTCATGCGCGAGCAGATGGTCGAATCGCTGGGGCTGTCGGAAGCGAAGACAGCCTGACCGCCGCCGGGTCAGGGCCCGCGTGAATAGCGGGCCTTGCTTATTTTTTGAGCGCACCCGCGGGCAATGCCGTATGATTCGGGATTACCCTAGGTTTCGCGCTATGCCTGCCCACACCTTCCGCACGGTTTTCGTTCTCGGCATTCTGTCGGCCATCGGCTCGCTGTCGATCGACATGTATCTGCCCGCGCTGCCGAGCATTGCACGCGAATTGAACACGACGGGCGCCGCCGCGCAATTCTCGCTGGCGTCGTTCTTCATCGGTCTCGGGCTGGGCCAATTGCTGCACGGGCCACTGGCCGACCGATACGGGCGCAAGCGGCCGCTCTACGCCGGTCTGGCGCTCTATACGATCGCCTCGGCCGGATGTGCGCTCGCCACGAATATCGAGACGCTGATTGTCTGTCGCTTCATTCAGGCGGTGGGCGGCTGTGCATGCTTCGTGATCGCCCGTGCGATGGCGCGCGACCTGTTTGACACGAGCACCGTGGCGCGTGTGCTGTCGCGCATGACGCTCATCATGGGCGCGGCGCCGATCCTCGCACCGCTGATCGGCGGGCAAGTCCTGCTGGTCGTCGGCTGGCGCTGGATCTTCTGGGGCCTGACGGTGTTCGGCGCGCTGTGTTTCGCGATGTCCGTCTATTGGCTGCCGGAGACGCGCGCGGCCGCAAAGCAGGCCCGCCATTGGCTCGCCACGGCGTGGCACAACTACGGCGCACTCGTGCGCGATCGCGAATTCATGGGCAATGCGCTCGCCGGGGGCGTCTCCCAGGCGGGGATGTTCGCCTACATCACCGGCTCGCCTTTCGTGTTCATCAATCTGTACGGCGTCGACCCGGCGCACTACGGCTGGCTTTTCGGGCTGAACGCGTGCGGCATCATTGCCGGCTCGCAGGTCAACGCCCACCTGTTGCGCAAGCGTCGTCCGGCCGAAGTGCTGCGTCGAACCAACAATCTGGTCGCCGTGCTGGGATTGTTGATGCTGGCGGTGGCGGCGCTCAAGCTCGGTGGACTGGTCGGGTTGATGGTGCCGCTATTCGCCTATGTCACGAGCCTGGGCTTTTCCCAGCCGAATGCGGTGGCCGAAGCGCTGAACCGACAGCATCAACGCGCCGGGGCCGCATCGGCCCTGCTGGGCGCGCTGCAATTCCTCGCCGCCGCGAGCGCGGGGGCCGCGGTCGGTCTGATGCACGCCCGCTCGGCGGTACCGATGGCGGCCGTCATGGCCGTGTGCGGTGTGCTGTCGTGGTGCTTCCACACGGTACTGATCCGCCGCGCGGCCCGGGCATTGCCCCCGCTGCCGGACCGGCTTGATCCCGCGCTACTTCGCCACAAGTCGCGAACGCCGCCGCACCCGGCATCATCGAGTGTTGGAATCGCACCACACCGAGACGGGTACGAACGACACACGAGCGCCGATGCCGAAGATTTTCGGGGAACCGATGCGCGAAATTGGCTTCCAACCCTGATCTTCGAGACGCGTCATGCCACCTGTAACAGTTTGTAATTGGACTGTTCGTGCGCTGGCGCGATAGGCAAAGTGCGATGCATAGCCCCTCTGCAAAGCCCCCGGAAATTTTTTTGCAAGAATGGCTAAAGTTCGGCACCCGCCTGCCGACATACAGTCAGGTAGTAAAGCGCAGCTTCATGACGTCTTTGTGACGCTGACATGATTTCGCCACGATCGCTATCCCCAAGCGTATCGAAGGGGCCGCTTGCGCCCCGTCTGTAGGAAAAACTCCTACAAAAAACGTCTGCTTTTCTCACCGCCCCGCGTAGTTTTTCTCCGATTTCTTTATCTTTCGCCCTTGTCCACAATGCGAGGGACTAGGCAGTCGTACGCCAGATCCATCCATTGCGCCGGGGGGCCGCATGCGAAACAGCGAAACACTCAATGAGATTCGTGAATTGAATCTCTCTTATCTCGTCCTGGCTCAGCGCCTGATCCGTGAGGATCGTGCCGCGGCAATGTTCCGCATGGGGATCAGCGATCAACTGGCCGACGTGCTCGGTCGTCTCACATTGGCTCAACTCGTCAAATTCGCGGGGTCGAACCAGCTTCTGTGCCGATTTCGCTTCGACGACCACGTGATGCTGTCGAGTCTCACGCACAGCACGAAAGACGTGGGTATGCAGCAGTCGCACGCTTCGATTCTGTTGGCGGGGCAACCCGTCGAGCAGATCGGCTAAGCACGCCACGCACGCTACGCCGCCCGGTGGGCGGCGCTTCGCGTGACTTGCCAGGAAGTTTGCCCATGCGTACCAAAAGCGTCGTTCTCGAGGCCCGTGAAATTCAGTTGGCCATCGAGCTGATTGAACTCGGCGCCCGCCTCCAGTTGCTGGAAGCGGAAACGAGCCTGAGCCGTGACCGGCTCATCAAACTCTACAAAGAACTCAAGGGCGCATCGCCGCCCAAGGGCATGCTGCCGTTCTCGACCGATTGGTTCGTGACGTGGTTGCCGAACATCCATTCGTCCCTTTTCCACAATATCTATCGCCACCTTGTGCAGCACGGCGGGTGCCGGGGCATCGAAGCCATCGTCAAGGCGTACCGCCTGTACATGGAGCACGTGGAGATGCACGACTGGGAAGCGGTGCTCGGGTTTACACGCGCGTGGACGCTCGTTCGCTTCTTCGACAGCAAGATGTTGCAGATGACGCCGTGCACGCGCTGCGGCGGACATTTCGTCACGCACGCCCATGAGCCGCATGGCCAGTACGTTTGCGGACTTTGCCAGCCGCCGTCGCGCGCCGGCAAGACCCGCAAGGCGAAGCATGCGCACGCGGCCGATCTGGCGCCAGTCACCGAAATTTCTCCGCTGGCCGCCTAGGCAAGCCTACGTCACGAGGTCGCACCCCCTACAGTTTCCCTGCGTGTCTGCCGTTAAGCCCTCTGAACAGGACGGACAATTTTCCGTAGACGTATTTTTGCGAGAGGTATCCGGCAGTGCTTGTCGTCATTGGTTACATCATCGTTCTGGCATCGGTCTTTGGCGGTTTCGTCATGGGCGGAGGCCACTTGGGCGCGCTGTTTCAGCCGACCGAGCTGCTGATCATCGGTGGCGCGGGCATCGGCTCGTTCGTGGTGGGCAACAACAGCAAGGCGATCAAGGCGACGATGAAAGCGCTGCCGATGCTGTTCAAGGGCTCGAAATACACCAAGGATCTGTACATGGAGCTGATGGCGCTCCTGTACGTGCTGCTCGCGAAAGCGCGCAAGGACGGCATGCTCGCCATCGAAGGCGACGTGGAAGACCCGGCATCGAGCCCGGTGTTCTCGCAGTACCCGCGCATTCTCGGCGAGCCGCGCATCATGGAATTCCTCACCGATTACCTGCGCCTGATGGTCAGCGGCAACATGAATGCGTTCGAGATCGAGAACCTGATGGATCACGAAATCGAAACGTATCGTCATGAAGGCGAAGTCCCCGCGCACTGTCTGCAGAAGACGGGCGACGCCATGCCCGCTTTCGGTATCGTGGCGGCCGTGATGGGTGTGGTGCACACGATGGCGTCGGCCGACCAGCCGCCGGCGGTGTTGGGCGCGCTGATCGCCCAGGCCCTCGTGGGCACGTTCCTCGGCATTTTGCTCGCCTACGGCTTCATCTCGCCGCTGGCGCAGCTCATCGAACACCGCATCAACGAATCCGTGAAGCTCTACGAGTGCATCAAGGTCACGCTGCTCGCCAGCCTGAACGGTTACGCGCCGGCACTCTCGGTCGAATTCGGCCGCAAGGTGCTGTATTCCACCGTCCGTCCGTCGTTCGCCGAGCTCGAAGAGCACGTGCGACAGGTCAAGGCACGCTGACGGGCCGCAGCAATGAGCGAGAAAGAAGAGCGGCCCATCATCGTCAAGCGCCGAGCGCGCAGCGCGCACGGCCATCACGGCGGCGCGTGGAAGATTGCATACGCCGACTTCATGACGGCGATGATGGCGTTCTTCTTGCTGATGTGGCTGCTCAGTTCCGCGACGAGCAAGGAGCTGACGGGGATTGCCGAATACTTCCGCACGCCGCTCATGGTCGCGCTCTCCGGCGGACATAACGCCGCCGACAATAGCGGTGTCATTCCCGGTGGTGGTCCCGACACGACCCGCACCGACGGCCAGAAATCGCGCGGCGATCAAGCCAGATCGCGTCAGGCGATGTCAGCCGAGCTGGCCGAGCGGGCCGAAGCGCAGCGTTTGCGCGAACTCAAGGCGCGCATCGAGAAGGCGATCGAAAACAATCCTACGCTCAAGCAGTTCCGCAAGCAGTTGCTCATCGACGTGACGACCGAGGGCTTGCGCATCCAGATCGTGGACGACCAGAACCGGCCGATGTTCGCCAATGCTAGCGCGCAGGTGCAGCCGTATATGCGCGACATCCTGCGCGAGATCGGCAAGTCGCTCAACGACATGCCGAACCGCATCAGCCTGTCGGGCCATACCGACGCCACCGCCTACGCACAGGGCGACAAGAGTTACAGCAACTGGGAGTTGTCGGCCGATCGCGCGAACGCGTCGCGTCGCGAACTGATTGCCGGCGGTCTCGATGGCGAGAAGGTGCTGCGCGTGGTGGGCCTGGCGTCCACCGTGCCGCTCGATCGCGATAACGCGTACAACCCGATCAATCGCCGCATCAGCATCATCGTGCTCAATCGGCGCGCGGAGCAGTCGGTCAAGCGTGAGGCCGACCAACCGACGATCGACGCAGCGAATGCCCGCGGTGCCGGCAGCGATGCCGTGAACGCCCTCATCAACGGCGAGCTGCCGGCACCGCCTGCCCCGCCTGCCCCCCCGGCGGCACCCGACGCCGCTCTGCGATAACGGACAAGAGGAGACGCATGCAGGCCCTTCGCAACACGATTCTCGCCGTCGACGATTCTGCGTCGATGCGTCAGATACTGGCGGCCACGCTTGACGAGGCCGGCTACGCCGTGACGACTGCCCGCGACGGGCAGGAGGCCCTGGCGCTGGCGTCGAACGCGGCGTTCGATCTGGTGCTGACCGACCAGCACATGCCTGGCATGGACGGCCTGTCGCTCATTCGCGCGCTGCGCGAACTCGACACGTTTGCCCAAACGCCGATTCTGGTGCTCACCACCGAAGTCGACGGCGCGTACAAAGCCGCGGCCCGCGAAGCGGGCGCCAGCGGCTGGCTGATCAAACCGGTCGACCCCGAGGCATTGGTCGACGTAGTGGGCTCGCTCGTCGGCGAAGGCGCATGACGATGTCGTCGATGGCACAACCAAGTTAGGACGAGGAAATCGGTGGATATCACCCAGTTCTACCAGACCTTTTTCGATGAAGCGGAAGAGTTGCTCGCCGAGATGGAGCATCTCCTGCTCGCGCTCGATATCAATGCACCCGATAACGAGCAGCTCAATGCGATCTTCCGTGCGGCGCACTCGATCAAAGGCGGCGCCGCGACGTTCGGCTTCACCGCGCTCACCGAGACCACTCACCTGCTGGAAAACCTGCTGGACCGCGCGCGCCGCGGCGAATTGCAGTTGCGCACCGAGATGGTCGACACCTTCCTGGAAACCAAAGACGTGTTGCATCAACAGTTGAATGCCTACCGCGCCTCCAGTGAGCCCGATGCCGAGGCGATGAAGCGCATCTGCGCCGTCCTTCAGCAACTTGCCGCCGAAGAGAGCGGTGTCCCGGCCGCCCCTGTCGCCCCCGTGGCGCCTGCCGCATCGACAACGGCTGCCGCGCCCGCCGCTCCCCCGGGCGCAGGCGTAGCGGCGACCGACGCGAGCGGCGCGCCCGCAAGCGCTGTCCCGCCGGGCCAGACGCGTCTGAAGGTCACGCTCACCGGCGTGGGCGAGAAGGACCAGACGTTGCTCGCGGAAGAACTGGGCAACCTGGGTGACGTGGCTGGCCGCCAGTCGAGCGGCGACACGCTGCACCTGTGGCTCGATACCACGTGCGGCGCCGACGACATTCTCGCGGTGTGCTGCTTCGTGATCGAGCCGTCGCAGATCGACGTGCAGGACGCGGCGACGGCGGCAGCGGCGATGGCCGCCACGGCACCGGTCGAGACGACGGTGGCCGCCCCGGTCCAGACCTCGGAAATCTTTGCTCCGGCGCCGGTCGCCGCGACACCGATCGAAGTGCCGGTCGCCGCCCCGGTGGCGGCGGCTGCCGAGGAGGCACCGGTGCCGCCGCCTGCGGCCGAGCCGATCATCGTGCCGCCCGAGGCGCCCGCCGCGCATGCCGGCGCTGCCGGTGGCAGTGGTGGCAATGGGGCGCATCCGCCGGCAGAGAAGCGCGTGGCCGCACCGGCGGGCGGCGCGGCCGGACACGAGAACAGTTCGATTCGCGTGGGCGTGGAGAAGGTCGATCAGCTCATCAACCTGGTGGGCGAGCTGGTGATTACGCAAGCGATGCTCGCGCAAACGGCGAGCAGCCTCGATCCGATGCTTCACGATCGTCTGTTCAACGGCATGGGCCAGCTCGAGCGCAATGCGCGCGACCTGCAAGAGGCCGTGATGTCCATCCGCATGATGCCGATGGATTACGTGTTCTCGCGCTTTCCGCGCCTGGTGCGCGACCTCGCGACCAAGTTGGGCAAGCAGATCGAACTCGTCACGTTCGGTCAGGCGACCGAACTCGACAAGAGCCTGATCGAGCGCATCATCGATCCGCTCACGCACCTCGTGCGCAACAGCCTCGATCACGGCATCGAGACGACGGAGCTTCGCCTGGCCTCGGGCAAGGACCCGGTCGGTCAGCTCGTGCTGTCCGCGGCGCATCAGGGCGGCAACATCGTGATCGAAGTGAGCGACGACGGCGCGGGCCTGCGTCGCGAGAAGATTCTTGCCAAGGCCCAGCAGCAGGGGCTGCCGGTCTCGGACGCGATGTCCGACGAAGACGTATGGCAACTGATCTTCATGCCGGGCTTCTCCACCGCCGAGGCGATCACCGACGTGTCGGGCCGCGGCGTGGGCATGGACGTCGTCAAGCGCAACATCCAGCAGATGGGCGGGCACGTGGAGATTCTGTCCACGCGCGGCAAGGGCACCACGATCCGCATCGTGCTGCCGCTCACGCTCGCGATTCTCGACGGCATGTCCGTCAAGGTCGGACCGGAGATCTTCATTCTGCCGCTGAACTTCGTGATGGAGTCGCTGCAGCCGCGTCGCGACGACATTCGCGCCGTGACCGGCGAAGGTCAGGTCGTGCTGGTGCGCGGCGAGTACCTGCCGCTCGTCGAGCTGTACCGCGCGTTCGACGTGCCGGAGGCGCGCGCCGATCCCACGCAGGGCATCATCGTGATCCTTCAGGCCGAAGGCCGCCGCTTTGCGCTGCTCGTCGACGAACTGGTCGGTCAGCAGCAAGTCGTGGTGAAGAATCTCGAAACCAATTACCGCCGTATTCACGGTATTTCCGCCGCCACCATCATGGGTGACGGCAGTGTGGCATTGATCGTCGACGTGGCGGCGCTTCAGCGCGGCCAGCGCTCGGCGGCCGCCACCATCTTCAACTGAAGTCGGAGACGCGTCAGATGGACAACCTTTCGCAAGAACATGCCGTGTCGCGCCAGGGCGGCGCCATGCAGACCGATGGCGACGGTCAGGAGTTTCTGGTCTTCACGCTCGGTGACGAGGAATACGGCATCGACATTCTGAAGGTGCAGGAGATTCGCGGCTACGACGCGGTCACGCGCATCGCCAATGCGCCGGACTTCATCAAGGGCGTGATCAATCTGCGCGGCATCATCGTGCCGATCGTGGACATGCGGATCAAATTCCGTCTGGGCCGCGTCGAGTACAACACGCAAACGGTCGTGATTATTCTGAACGTGGCGGGCCGCGTGGTCGGCATGGTGGTCGACGGGGTCTCCGACGTGCTCACGCTCGCCCGTGGCGAAATCAAGCCGGCGCCGGAATTCGGCGCGCAACTGGCCACCGAGTACATCACCGGACTGGGCACCGTCGAAGGCCGCATGCTGATCCTGATGGACATCGAGAAGCTCATGACCAGCAGCGACATGGCGCTCATCGAGCGTCTGGCGAGCTGAGACCCGGCGCGCCACCCGACACACCTGACACACCCGAGACCCCCGACCTGTCATCCACGGAGACCGAGCACGTGCGCAATAACCAGCCCGTTACCCAGAATGAATTCGTCATCGGCGAGCATCAGTACCTGATCTCACGGACGGATCTGAAGGGGCGGATCACGTATGCCAATCCCGCCTTCGTGGAGGTGAGCGGCTATTCGCGTGAAGAACTGCTGGGCGCACCGCACAACATCGTTCGCCATCCGGACATGCCGCCGGAAGCGTTTGGCGATCTGTGGGAGACGGTCAAGCGCGGCGATACGTGGACCGGGCTGGTCAAGAACCGCCGCAAGAACGGCGATTTCTACTGGGTGCTCGCAACGGTAACGCCGACGCTGGAGAACGGCGCCGTGGTGGGCTTCACGTCGGTGCGCGTGCGTCCGGCGGCAGGCACGACGGCGCAGGCCGAGACGGTCTACGCGCGCTTTCGCAGCGGGCAGGCCGGCAACTTGCGCATTCGCGGTGGTCAGGTCGAGCGCGGCGGATTCGCGGCGGTGGCGCGCAAGATCCGTCTGGACACGCTGCGCGCGCGGCTGACCGGGATCATCGTGCTCGGTGCGACGCTGTTGGCCGTGGTCGGCGGTCTGGGGCTCTGGGGGATGTCGAGCAGCAACGGGAAACTGCTGCGCGTATATCAGCACGGCATGGTGCCGGTGAGTACGCTGGCGGTCATCGGCCAGAAGCTCGACCGCGACGTATTGCTCGTGGCCGAAGCCGTGGGCAGCCCGAACCTCGACGCGATGAAACGCGCGGGCGACGAGATCACGAGCAGCCTCGACGACATCAACCGCGAGTGGGCCGAATACATGGCGTCGGTCGACCCGGACACGCGCGCGCAAGCCGAGCGCTTCAACACGATTCGCCAGCGCTTTACGACCGACGGCCTGCAACAGACGGTCGAGATGCTCAAGGCCGGTTCGGCCGAAGGCGCCCAGCAGACGTATCTCGAAAAGGTGAAGCCGGCCTATGGCCCGATGCGTGACGAACTCAATGTGCTCACGCGCCTTGAACTCACCCAGGCGACCGACCTGTATCAGCAATCGCAGAAAGCCCACACCTTCGTGCGTGCGGCCACCGTGATCGCGGTGATCGGCGGCATCATCCTCTTGTTCGTTCTCGGCAGCGTGCTGCGTCGCGCGATCAATCACCCATTGCGCGTGGCGCTCTCGATGTCGAAGCAGATCGCGGCGGGCGACTTGACCGTCAAGGCGGAAGGCACGGGGCGCGACGAAATCGGCCAGTTGCTCTTCGGCCTTACCGTCATGAAGAACAGCCTGCTGTCTATCGTTTCGGACGTGCGCGAAGGCATCGAATCGATCAACGTGGCCTCGCACGAAATTGCGGCGGGCAACACCGATCTGTCGGCGCGCACGGAGCAGCAGGCGGCCTCGCTGGAAGAGACGGCGTCGTCGATGGAGCAGCTCACGGCCACGGTCAAACAAAACGCCGACAACGCCAAGCAGGCGAGCGTGCTGGCCGTGAACGCCTCTGAGATCGCCGCCCGCGGCGGCCGCGTGGTCGGCAACGTGGTCGACACGATGCACGGGATTTCGTCGAGTTCGCACAAGATCGTCGACATCATCAGCGTGATCGAAGGCATCGCGTTCCAGACCAACATCCTGGCGTTGAACGCGGCGGTGGAAGCGGCACGCGCGGGCGAACAGGGCCGCGGCTTTGCCGTGGTGGCCGGCGAAGTGCGCACGCTGGCGCAGCGCAGCGCGGCGGCGGCCAAGGAAATCAAGGTGCTGATCGAAGACTCGGTCGGGCGCGTGGAGAGCGGCTCGACGCTGGTGGCGCAGGCCGGTCAGACGATGGAGGAAATCGTGCAGGCGGTGCAGCGCGTGACCGACATCATGGGCGAGATCTCGGCGGCATCGAGCGAACAGTCGAGCGGCATCGAGCAGGTCAATCGCGCCGTGACGCAGATGGACGAAGTCACTCAGCAGAACGCGGCGCTCGTGGAAGAAGCCGCGGCGGCCGCGGGTTCGCTCGAAGATCAGGCGGGTCGCTTGCGCGACGCCGTGGCTGTGTTCCGTGTCGGCGACGCCTTCAAGGCAGCCGCGGCGCACAGCACCACCGTGCATCACAGCGCCTCCGCGCAAGGCCAGCCGGAGGCCGCTACGACGTCGGCCCCGTCGGTCTCGGCGACCCGCGCGGCACCGGCACGGGCCAGCGCAGGCGGCGCCACGCGCACCGTCACGCGACGCCCGCAGTCATCCGCGCCGCCGGCGCCCGCCGCCGCCGGCACGCCGGAGGACGCGCAGGTGCTGCAACTGGCCGCGCGTCGAGGCAAGCCACCGGCGGGCGGATCGGCCGGATCGACGTCGGGTGCAAACGCGAGTGATTCGGGCGAGTGGGAAGAATTTTGACGGGTCGGTAATTCGGATAGTTGAGATGGATACGCCGGCCGCAGGCCGGTCTTCACGAGGTAGAGATCGTTATGTTTAAGAATGTCACCATCCGGGCACGGCTGACGCTGGCGCTGGGACTCTTCATGGTGCTGCTGGCCGTCGGCGCCGCGGCGGGTCTCCTCTCGCTGCAACAAAGCAATGCGTCGCTGCGCGATATCTACAGGAACGACATGGCGTCGTCGCGCTCCCTCGCACAGACGACGATTTCCACCCTGTCGGCTCGCGTGACGCTCTCGCGCATCGAGTTCATTGCCGATCCGACCGAGATCAAGACGGCCATCGACCGCGTGCGTCAGAACCTCAAGGCGGCAGACGACGCGTGGGGCGCTTACGCGGCGAAGCCGATGTCCGACAGCGAAAAGCCATTGGCCGATGCAGTGATCTCCGCCCGTGGCAAGGTGGTCAACGAGGGCATCGTGCCCGCGCTCAAGGCCATTGAGTCGGGCGATATCCCGGACTTTCACGCCAAGACGGTCATGGACGTGCCGCGCCTGTTCTCCGATTACACCAAGGCGATGGTGGCGTTGGCCGACTTCCAGAACAAGATTGCCGAGAACCGTTACCTGGCCGCCCAGGCCCGCTACACGCTGGTGATGTGGCTGGTCGGTATCGGCCTGGTCATCGGCCTGCTCGTGGGCATCATCACGCAGATCACGCTCACGCGCGCCGTCGTCGGCCCCATCGACGACGCCATCAAGCATTTCGAGCGGATCGCGGGCGGCGACCTGACGCAGCGCATCGAAGTGTGGAACGACACCGAAACCGGGCGTCTGTTCAAGGGCGTGAAGCATATGCAGGACAGCCTCGTGCGCACTGTGACGGAGGTCCGCTCGGGCACCGAGTCGATCACCTCGGCCGCGCAGCAGATTGCCGCGGGCAATACCGATCTGTCGGCACGCACCGAACAGCAGGCCGCGTCGCTCGAAGAGACGGCGTCGTCGATGGAGCAGCTCACCGCCACCGTCAAGCAGAACGCGGACAACGCGCGCCAGGCGAGCCAGCTTGCCGTGACCGCCTCGGACATCGCCGCACGCGGTGGCGAAGTGGTGGGCCGCGTGGTCGGCACGATGCAGGGCATCTCGACCAGCTCGAACAAGATCGTCGACATCATCAGCGTGATCGACGGGATTGCCTTTCAGACCAACATTCTGGCGCTGAATGCGGCGGTGGAAGCCGCGCGCGCCGGCGAACAGGGCCGTGGTTTCGCGGTGGTAGCGGGCGAAGTGCGCACACTGGCGCAGCGCAGTGCGGCGGCGGCCAAGGAGATCAAGGAACTGATCGAAGACTCCTCCCACAAGGTCCAGGACGGCTCCTCGCTCGTCGAGCAAGCCGGTCAGACAATGGAAGAGATCGTGCAGGCGGTCAAGCGCGTGACCGACATCATGGGTGAGATCTCGGCGGCATCGAGCGAGCAATCGGGCGGCATCGAACAGGTCAATCGCGCCGTCACGCAGATGGACGAAGTCACGCAGCAGAACGCGGCGCTCGTGGAAGAAGCGGCAGCCGCGGCCGGCTCCCTCGAAGAGCAGGCCAATCGTTTGAAGACGGTCGTCTCGGTGTTCCGTCTGGACGCCAGTCAGGCGGCGCCCAGCCACACGGCGCCGACGCTCGCGGCCGCACCGGTGGCCCGTCCCGTTGCGAAGAAGGTGAAGGCGACGGCGCCCGCTGCGTCCGCACCGACGTCAGCCGTGGCCCCGAAGGCCGCGACCGCCGCACCGCGCAGACCGGCACCGGCGGCGGCTCCGGCGGTAAGCACCCGCACCGGCACAGATGACGCCGGCGGCGACTGGGAGACCTTCTGATCGCGCGCCGCGCGCGCACTCTGGCAGCAATCGGCAAGACGAAAACCGTCGCGCGCATCGCGCACGCGACGTGCAGGTAGTGGAGGGTCACATCATGAAGCAATTGAGTCTCAAGGCAAAACTCTGGTCCGCGCTTGCGCTGATGTGGCTAGGTCTTTTGATTTTCGGCGGCTGGGCCGCCTGGCATGAACGCAGCACGATGGTGTCCGAGCGGCGTGCGGCGGTGCAAAGCGTCGTCACGAGTGCCGACGGTATCGTGCGCGACTACGCGGCACAAGCGGCGGCGGGCAAGATCAGCGTCGACGAAGCGAAGCAACAGGCCATGGCTCGCCTGAAGACAATGCGCTATGGCGACAGCGGCTACCTGGTCGTGTTCGACTCGAAGCCGGTCGTGCTCATGCATCCGACGCTGGCCGATCTGGTGAACAAGGACGTCTCGAACTACAAGGATTCGAACGGCAAGCTGCTGTTCGTCGAGATGGCTCGCGTCGCCAAGGAGAAGGGCTCGGGCTTCGTCGAATACCACGGTCGTGTCGCGGGCAGCGACAAGCGCCTGGAAAAGCTCTCGTTCGTGAAGTACTTCGCGCCGTGGGACTGGAGTGTGATGAGCGGCATGTACATGCAGGACGTCGACGAAGCGTTCTACAGTGCGTTGATTCGCTACGGCATTGCCCTGTTGCTCATCGGTGCCATCGTAACGGCCGCCATGATCGCGATCATTCGCAACGTGCAGCGCAGTCTCGGCGGCGAGCCGGAATACGCGGCCGACATCGCCCATCGCATCGCGAGTGGCGATCTGCAAAGCCACGTGATGCTGGCGCCGGGCGACAACAGCAGCCTGCTCCATGCGATGCAACGCATGCAGCGCACGCTGGCCGAGACCATCGGGCAGATCCGCGAGGGCACCGAATCGATCACGACGGCGGCGCAGGAAATTGCGGCGGGCAACACGGATCTGTCGGCACGCACCGAACAGCAGGCCGCGTCGCTCGAAGAAACGGCGTCGTCGATGGAGCAACTCACCGCCACCGTCAAGCAGAACGCGGACAACGCCCGCCAGGCGAGCCAGCTTGCCGTGAACGCGTCGGAGATCGCGACCCGTGGCGGTCAGGTCTCCGGAAAGGTGGGCGAGACGATGGACGGCATATCGACCAGCTCGAGCAAGATCGTCGACATTATCGGTGTGATCGACGGGATCGCGTTCCAGACCAACATTCTGGCGCTGAACGCCGCCGTGGAAGCCGCCCGTGCGGGCGAGCAGGGCCGTGGCTTTGCCGTGGTGGCGGGCGAAGTACGCACGCTGGCGCAGCGCAGTGCGGCGGCGGCGAAGGAAATCAAGGCGCTGATCGAAGAGTCGGCGCGCCGCGTGCAGGACGGTACGGCGCTCGTCGCGCAGCAGCGGCAGACCATGGGTGAGATCGTGCAGGCGGTCAAGCGCGTGACGGACATCATGGGGGAGATCTCGGCCGCATCGAACGAGCAGTCGAGCGGTATCGAGCAGGTCAACCGCGCCGTGACGCAGATGGACGAGGTGACGCAGCAGAATGCGGCGCTCGTGGAAGAAGCGGCAGCCGCGGCGGGATCGCTGGAATCGCAGGCGCACGATCTGCGCGCGGCGGTGGCGGTGTTCCAGACGAGCGGTACCGGCGTGGCCGTTCACGCGATGGGCGCGCCGCGTCGCGGGCCGGCGCCGCAACCCCTGGCTCGCGCGGCATAGCGCGAACGATTGCCGCGGTGGCAAAGTGAGACGACATGACTGATTCGCGCACGACCTCACCTACGACACGTCGGGGCGCCGCGGGCATCGACGGCGACGTCGGCTCGCGCAGCGCGGAGTTCGCGCGCGCCAGCGGTGCCGCCCTCTCCGGCGAGCGCGACTTCGCTTTCTCGCTGACCGATTTCGGCCGCATCCGCAATCTGATCTATCAGCGCGCCGGGATCGCCCTGGCGGAGCACAAACGCGAGATGGTGTACAGCCGCATCGCGCGGCGCCTGCGCGCGCTCGGCATGACGAGCTTCACCGAATACCTCGACATGCTCGAGGCCGACACCGGCGAGACCGAATGGGAGTCGTTCACCAATGCGTTGACGACCAACCTGACGTCGTTCTTCCGCGAGTCGCATCATTTCCCGCTGCTGGCCGACTTCGTGCGTCAGCGGGCCAAACCGATCTCGATCTGGTGCTGCGCGGCGTCGACCGGCGAAGAGCCGTATTCGATTGCGATGACGCTCGTCGACACGCTCGGCACGCGGCCCAGCGCGAGCGTGCTCGCCACCGATCTCGATACGCAGGTGCTCGCGCGGGCATCGAGCGCGGTCTACAGCGGCGAGCAGACCGGCAAGCTCTCGCAAGAGCAGTTGCGCCGCCACTTCCTGCGGGGCACGGGGGCCAACGAGGGCAAGATCAAGGTGCGTCCGGAGCTGCAGCAACTGGTGACGTTCGCGCCGCTCAACCTGCTCGCGCCGTCGTGGCAAATCGGCGGGCCGTTCGACGTCATCTTCTGCCGCAATGTGATGATCTATTTCGACAAGGCCACGCAAGCGCGCATTCTCGAGCGCTTCGTGCCTTTGCTCAAGCCGGACGGCTTGCTCTTCGCCGGGCATTCCGAGAACTTCACGTACGTGAGTCAGGCGTTCCGGCTGCGCGGACAGACGGTGTACGAGCTGGCGGGCTCGAGCGCGCGAGGGGCCTGACATGACGCAGCCACTGGCCGAGGCGCTCGCCACCAACCACTACTTCGACAATGCGTTCGACACGCAGGCGGTGAAGCTGCTGCCGTCCGAGTACTACGTCACGACCGAAGACATCATGCTCGTGACGGTGCTCGGGTCGTGCGTGGCCGCGTGTGTGCGCGATACCGTCACGGGTATCGGCGGCATGAATCATTTCATGTTGCCCGACGATGGCGAGAGCGAGCGCAACCGAATACTCTCGGCGTCGATGCGCTACGGCGCTTACGCCATGGAAATGCTCATCAACGAGCTGATCAAGCTCGGCGCACGGCGCGAACGGCTCGAGGCGAAGGTCTTCGGCGGCGGCGCGGTGCTCGCGGGCATGACCACGCTGAACATCGGCGATCGCAATGCGAACTTCGTGTTGCGCTATCTGGAGATGGAGCAGATTCGCGTCACGGCGCAGGATCTTCTCGGACCGCATCCGCGCAAGGTATGCTTCTTGCCGCGCACCGGGCGGGTGATGGTCAGAAAGCTGGGCGACCGGGGCGACCCGGCCATTGCCCAGCGCGAACAGGCGTACGCGCAGCGACTGCGTGCTCGCGAAGTCCGGGGTTCCGTAGAACTCTTTGCGCCACCGGCCAGAAACGCCAAGCCTCGGCCGGGGCCTGACAACCGACAAATGGAGGAGGCTTGAGCGAACCTATCAAAGTCCTGTGCGTGGACGATTCCGCACTCGTGCGCAGCCTGATGACCGAGATCATCAATGCGCAACCGGACATGACCGTTGTGGCGACCGCCCCCGACCCGATCGTGGCGCGCGACCTGATCAAGCAGCACAACCCGGACGTGCTCACGCTCGACGTCGAAATGCCGCGCATGGACGGGCTCGACTTCCTCGAGAAGCTCATGCGTTTGCGTCCGATGCCGGTGCTCATGGTGTCGTCGCTGACCGAGCGCGGCTCGGAAGTCACGCTGCGCGCGCTAGAACTCGGCGCCGTGGACTTCGTGACGAAGCCGCGCCTGGGCATTCGCGACGGCATGCTCGAGTACGGCGAGATGATTGCCGACAAGATTCGTGGCGCCGCGCGTGCCCGCGTGCGCAGCGCCCCGCCCAAGAGCGCGACGCCCGTGCCGGTCGAAGCGGCGCCGCTGCTGCGTAACCCGCTGGTGTCGACGGAGAAGCTGATCATCATCGGCGCGTCGACGGGCGGCACGGAGGCGATCCGTGAGGTGCTCGTGCCGATGCCGCCGGACGCCCCGGCGATTCTGATTACCCAGCATATGCCGGCGGGCTTCACCAAGTCGTTCGCGCAGCGCCTGAACGGCCTGTGCCGCATTACGGTGAAGGAAGCCGAGCATGGCGAGCGGGTGCTGCCGGGCCACGCGTACATCGCGCCGGGCGGCGACACCCACTTGCAGCTCTCGCGCAGCGGCGCGAACTATGTGGCCTTGCTCGACGCGGCGCCGCCGGTGAATCGACATCGTCCGTCAGTCGATGTATTGTTCCGCTCCGCGGCGGTTCACGCCGGCCGCAATGCGATCGGCGTGATTCTCACGGGCATGGGCCGCGACGGCGCGGCCGGACTCGTGGAAATGCGCCGGGCCGGCGCGTACACCTTCGCGCAGGACGAGGCGAGTTGCATCGTGTTCGGCATGCCGCGCGAGGCCATTGCGATGGGTGGGGCGGAAGAAGTGGTGCCGTTGCACGAAATGGCCCGCAAAGTGCTGCATCAGGTTGCGAAATTTGGCGATCGCACCCAGCGGGTATAGTAGGGCGCTTTTTTGGCGTTTTTTCGCCGTATGCGTCGCGTCGATTTGCGGACACACTTGGGGCACCGAGTGGTGGCGAAATCTGCCCATGAATATCGCCGGCCCCGCGGGGCGCCGGCTGAATTGGAGTAATGATGGTAGACAAGAACTTGAAATTCCTGGTCGTCGACGATTTTCCGACGATGCGCCGGATTGTGAGAAACCTGCTCAAGGAGCTAGGCTTCTCCAATGTCGACGAGGCGGAAGACGGTGCGGCGGCGCTGGCCAAGCTGCGTGGCGGCAGCTTCGAATTCGTGGTCTCGGATTGGAACATGCCGAACATGGATGGCCTGACGATGCTTCAGCAGATCCGAGCCGATCCGAACCTCGCAAAGCTGCCGGTGCTCATGGTCACGGCCGAAGCGAAGAAGGAAAACATTATCGCGGCCGCCCAGGCCGGGGCGAGCGGGTATGTGGTCAAGCCGTTTACGGCCGCGACGCTCGATGAAAAGCTGGGCAAGATCTTCGAGAAAATGGTTAAGACAGGGGCGTGAGCGTGACCCACGAGGCGAGCACTGAATGGCCGGGTGAGCCCAACGGCGCTTACGTGACCGGCGAAGCGGACCCGTCCGCGCGCATGCTCATGCGCGTTGGGCAGCTGACGCGCATGCTGCGTGACAACCTGCGCGAACTCGGGCTGGACAAGCAACTCGAGCAGGCGGCCGAGGCGATTCCCGATGCGCGCGACCGCCTGAACTATGTCGCCACCCTGACCGAGCAGGCGGCGGTGCGGGCGCTCACGGCCATCGAGCTGGCCAAGCCCCTTCAGGATCGTCTCGAAGCGGACGCCAACGCACTCGACGAACGCTGGGCCAAGTGGTTCGACGAGCCGCTCGAACTCGACGATGCCCGCAAGCTGGTCGTGGAGACGCGCACGTATCTGCGCCGGGTGCCGGACGACACGCGCGCGACCAACCACCATCTGATGGAAATCATGATGGCGCAGGACTTCCAGGATCTGACCGGGCAGGTCATCAAGAAGATCATGGATGTCGTGCAGGAGATCGAGAAGCACCTGTTGCAGACGCTGCTCGAAAACATGCCGCCCGAGAAGCGCAAGGAAGCCGAAGACTCGCTGCTCAACGGGCCGCAGGTCAAGACCGACGGCCGCACCGATATCGTGTCCGATCAAGGGCAGGTCGACGACCTGCTCGCCAGCCTCGGCTTCTGAGGATTCGCCCCGCCGGCCCGTCGACGGGCTGCCGGGGCGTCGCTTTTTGACGGCGTTTCCGACCTTTGCCGGACGCCGGCGCGAAATACCGCCCAATCCCGCCTCTATTCCCCCCTTTGTGACTTGACGGTTACGGCCATAATCGGTCGCGATAGGGTGGCTTCGTCCGCCCGCAGTGGATAAGGCATGGCTGAGGATAGCGATCTCGAAAAGACGGAACCTGCGTCTCCCCGGCGCCTTGAAAAGGCGCGCGAGGAAGGACAGGTTGCGCGTTCGCGGGAACTGTCCACGTTCGCCTTGCTGGCGGCCGGGGTGGCCGGCCTGTGGATGACGGCTGACCGCATCTCGCAAGGCTTCGCCCAACTGATGCGCCACGGGATGCAGTTCGAGCCGGGCACCGCCCTCGACACCCACCGCATGCTCTCCTATGCCGCCCGCTCGGGCGCCGACGCGCTCATCGCCATTGCCCCGCTGCTCGGTGTGCTGGTGCTCGCGGCGATCGTCGCCCCGATGGCACTGGGCGGTTGGCTCTTCACCACCCAGTCGCTCGCGCCCAACTTCGGCCGCCTGAACCCGCTCAAGGGCTGGGCCGCATGTTTTCCGTGCAGGGGCTGGTCGAACTCGTCAAGGCGGTGGCCAAGACGCTGCTCGTCGGCGCCGTGGCCTACTGGGCGATTGCGCGCGACCGCGACGCAGTCATGGGGCTGATGACGCAGTCGCCCCGCGCGGCCTTGCCGTATGTGGGCGAGTTGATCGCGGTGTGCTGTGCGTTCATCGTGGCATCGCTGATGCTGGTGGCGGCCATCGACGTTCCCTTCCAGCTCTGGCAGCACTACAAGAAGCTGCGCATGACCAAAGAGGAAGTGCGGCAGGAAAACAAGGAAAGCGAAGGCGATCCGCATCTCAAGGCGCACATCCGCCAGTTGCAGCGCCAGACGGCGCGCCGTCGCATGATGCAGGACGTGCCCAAGGCCGACGTGATCGTGACCAACCCGACGCACTTTGCCGTCGCGCTCGAATACAAGGAAAACATGACCGCGCCGCGCGTGCTGGCCAAGGGCACGGATCTCGTCGCGCAGCGCATCCGCGAGATGGGCGCCGAGCACCACATTCCGATTCTCGAAGCTCCGCCGCTGGCACGGGCTCTGCACGCGCACGTGGATATCGGTCAGGAAATTCCAGCGACGCTTTACACGGCCGTGGCCGAAGTGCTGGCGTGGGTCTTCCAGCTTCGCCGCTGGCGCACCGAGGGGGGCGCCGCGCCCGTCACCCCGTCGGATCTGCCGGTGCCGGCCGAACTCGACGCGCCGCGGCGCGCCGGGTCGAAACGAGTGTAACGAATGAACCTCAATCCTCGCGCGAACCAGCTACTGCGCTCGTCGCAACTGCTCCTCGGCGGCAATCTGAAGTCACTCGCCGCGCCGGTGCTGATCATCATGATTCTGGGCATGATGATCCTGCCGTTGCCGCCGTTCATCCTGGATCTGCTCTTCACGTTCAACATCGCGTTGGCGGTGATGGTGCTGCTCGTGAGCATGTACACGCAAAAGCCGCTCGACTTCGCGGCGTTCCCGAGGAGCGTGCTGCTGTTCTCCACGTTGCTGCGTCTGTCGCTGAACGTGGCGTCCACCCGCGTGGTGCTGCTCGAAGGCCATACCGGGCCGGACGCCGCCGGCAAGGTGATCGAGGCGTTCGGCCACTTCCTGGTGGGGGGTAACTACGCGGTCGGTATCGTGGTGTTCATCATCCTCGTGGTCATCAACTTCATGGTGATCACGAAGGGCGCCGGGCGCATCGCCGAAGTCGGCGCGCGCTTCACCCTCGACGCGATGCCGGGCAAGCAAATGGCCATCGACGCCGACCTGAACGCCGGACTGATCGGCGAGGAGGAGGCGCGCAAGCGTCGCTCGGTGATCGCCCAGGAAGCCGACTTCTACGGCTCGATGGACGGCGCATCGAAGTTCGTGCGCGGCGATGCGGTCGCCGGTCTGCTCATCATGATCATCAACATCGTCGGCGGGCTGATCGTCGGCGTGGCCCAGCACGGGCTGGATATCGGCATGGCGGCGAAGAACTACACGCTGCTGACCATTGGCGACGGTCTCGTCGCGCAGATCCCCGCGCTGGTGATCTCGACGGCCGCCGGTGTGGTCGTCTCGCGCGTGGCCACCGATGAAGACATCGGCCAGCAGGTCGTCTCGCAACTGTTCAGCAATCCGCGCGTGCTGGGGATCACGGCGGCGATTCTCGGTCTGATGGGCTTGATTCCGGGCATGCCGCACTTCGCCTTTCTGCTGCTGGCCTTGGGGCTGGGGCGCTCGCTCGCTATCAGTTCCGCCGCGCCGAGGCCGAGAAGCAACAGGCCGCGCGTCCGACCCCCGTGGCGTCCAGCGCGCCGGCCGAAGTGGCCGAAGCGTCGTGGGACGACGTGGCGCTCGTCGACCCGCTCGGACTGGAAGTCGGCTATCGGCTGATTCCGCTCGTCGACCGCAATCAGGACGGCGAATTGCTCAAGCGCATCAAGGGCATCCGCAAGAAATTCGCTCAGGAAATCGGCTTTCTCGCACCGGTGGTGCACATTCGCGACAACCTGGAGCTGCGTCCGAACCAGTACCGCATCACGCTCAAGGGCGTGGTCATCGGCGAAGGCGAAGCGTATCCGGGACAACTGCTCGCCATCGATCCGGGGCAGGTCAGCGCGCCACTGCAGGGCACGCCCACGCGCGATCCGGCCTTCGGCTTGCCGGCGACGTGGATCGATGTCGGTCAGCGCGATCAGGCCCAGGCGTATGGCTACACGGTGGTCGATGCCGGGACGGTGGTCGCCACCCATCTGAACCACCTGATCAACGCCCACGCGCATGAGTTGCTGGGCCGTCAGGAAGTGCAGCAGCTCATCGAGCGCATCGGCAAGGACGCGCCCAAGCTCATCGAAGATCTGGTTCCGAAGACGATCGCGCTCACCACGTTGCAGAAAGTCTTGCAGAACCTGCTCGAGGAGCAGGTGCCGATTCGCGACATGCGCACGATCATCGATACGCTCGCCGAACACGGCGCGCGCGTACAGGACGCCCACGACCTCACGGCGCTGGTGCGCCTGGCGCTCGGCCGCGCGATCACGCAAAGCGTGTTCCCGGGAAGTGGCGATCTCGAGGTGGTGGGGCTCGACGCCAATCTCGAACGAATTCTTACGCAGGCGTTGTCGGCAGGCGGTGGCACGGGGCTGGAGCCGGGTCTCGCGGACACGTTGCTGCGGGAAACGCAGGCCGCCGTGGCACGTCAGGAGCGTCAGGGCCTGCCGTCGGTACTGCTGGTCCAACATCCGCTGCGTTCGCTGCTCTCGCGCTTCTTGCGCCGCAGCCTGCCGCAGCTCAAGGTTTTGTCGTATGCGGAAGTGCCTGATACACGGAATGTGAAAATGACGGCACTCATCGGAGGTCAAGGGTGAAGATTCGGAAATTCTTTGCGGGCACGTGCCGCGATGCACTGCGCCAGATTCGCGAGGAAATCGGACCCGATGCGGTCGTGTTGTCCAATCGCTCGGTCGCCAATGGCGTGGAAATCGTCGCGTTGGCGGAAGAGGATCTTGACGCGCTCGCGGGCGGCGACATGCCGACCCACCGGCCGCGTCCACGCCCGGCGGTGCCTGTCGCCCCGGTCGCTGCCGTCACTGGCGCGCCGATCGCGGCGGCCCACGATGCCGGGGCAACGAGCGCGTTTGCTCAAACCATGATGGATGAACTTCAGAGCATGCGCGGCTTGCTGGAAGAGCAGGTCGCCGGGCTGGTCTGGAACGACAAGCAACGTCGTTCCCCGGCGCAGGGCGAGATTCTGCGCACGCTGCTCGCCGCCGGGTTCTCGGCGCAACTGGGCCGGGCGCTGCTCGAACATCTGCCGGAGGGCGGCGATCTGGAGAGCGGCTTGGCATGGGTGAGGCGCGCGCTGACGCGCAATCTGCCCGTCATGCCGAACGAAGACGAACTGATGGACCGCGGCGGCGTGTATGCGCTGATGGGGCCGACCGGGGTGGGCAAGACCACCACGACGGCCAAGCTTGCGGCGCGCTGCGTGATGCGGCACGGCGCGGAGAAGCTCGCGCTGCTCACGACCGACAGCTATCGTATCGGCGGGCATGAGCAACTGCGCATTTACGGCAAGATTCTCGGCGTGACGGTGCATGCGGTAAAAGATGCCACGGACCTGCGTCTGGCGCTGACCGAATTGCGCAACAAGCACATGGTGCTGATCGACACGGTGGGCATGAGCCAGCGAGACCGTACGGTGCCGGAGCAGGTGGCGATGTTGTGCGGCGCCGAGACGCCGGTGCAGCGTCTGTTGCTGCTCAACGCCACGAGCCATGGCGATACGCTCAACGAGGTGGTACACGCCTACCGCAGCGCGAGCGCGCAAGGCGGTGGCGATCTGGCAGGGTGCATTCTCACGAAACTCGACGAATCGACCAATCTCGGGTCGGTGCTCGATACGGTGATTCGCCACCGATTGCCGGTGCATTATGTGTCCACGGGACAGCGTGTGCCGGAGAACCTGCACGTGGCCGACAAGCCGTTCCTGATCGACACCGCACTTTCCGCGCCGGTCACAGGCTCGCCGTTCGTGCCGGCCGAAGAAGACCTGCCGGCCGTGGTGCGCGGCGTCGACCCCCAATACAGCGGGCTGTTCGCGCCCGCACAACCCTCAGGCGAGGCTTGCTTTGGTTAAGCTCGTACTCGATCAAGCGGAAGGTCTGCGCCGACTCGTGGCGCGTCACGCCACGCGCATCGTCGCGGTGGTGGGGAGTGCGCCTGAAGCGGGTCAGACGAGTGCCGCGCTGAATCTGGCCAGCGCCCTGGCGCATCACGGTCAGGATGTCGTGCTGGCCGACGAGAGTGGCCATGCGGCGCCGGCGCTCGGTCTGCCGCTGCGCGGCGACATTCACGACGTGCTGGCCGGACGCGTGTCGCCCGAAGCGATTCGCGTGCACACGCGCGACAACGTGGTGGTGGTGTCCGTGGCGCATCGGCATCCCGAACGCATTGATCCGTTGCGTGCGCTGCCGCTGTTGACGACCGGCGAGCCCGACGTCGTGGTGATCGATTGCACGCACGCCGGGGCGGTGCTCAGTCCGCTCGCGGCGCACGCGCACGATGTACTGGTGGTGCTGGGGTGCGAGCCGGCGTCGATCACGGGGGCGTATTCGTGGATCAAGCAGGCGCATTTCGAGTATGCGTTGGCGCAGTTCCGGGTGCTGGTGAATCGCGCGGAGGATGTGGAGGCGCGCGTGGTGTGCCGCAATCTGGCCACGACGGCGAGCCGTTATCTGGCGGTGTCGCTGGAGCTGGCGGGCCATGTGCCGATGGATCGGCAGGTCGTGCGCGCGCGGCAATTGACGCGCACCGTGGTCGATGCGTTCCCGATGGCGCCGGCGGCGGTGGCGTATCGGCAATTGGCGGCGCAGGTGATGCATTGGCCATTGGCCGTGCGAGAGACGGGGCTGGCCGCGCTGGGCGCCGGGGTGGGTGACATCGGCGGCGAGCGCGGCAACGACATAACGCTTGGCGTGGGCGCGGTGAGCGCACACACGGCCTGAGCGACACGGCACGCGTCGAGAGGAAGCGGAGGGAAACATGTATACCGCGAGCGGGAAGGTCGACACGAACGACACGCTGACGCAATACGCGCCGTTGGTGCGTCGTTTGGCGCTGCAACTGATGGCGAAGCTGCCGGCGAGCGTGGAATTGGAAGATCTGATTCAGGCGGGCATGCTCGGGCTGCTCGATGCGGCGAACCGGTATCAGGAGACGCAGGGCGCGCAGTTCGAAACCTACGCGAGCCAGCGCATTCGTGGTGCGATGCTCGACGAGTTGCGCGAGCTGGATTGGGCGTCGCGCGGCATTCGCAAGACGGCGCGTCAGATCGAGAAGGCGGTGCAACGACTGGAGCAACGGTTGGGCCGGGGGCCGTCGGAGAGCGAGATCGCGGGCGAGCTGTCGATCGGTCTGGCCGAATATCAGCAGATGCTGCAGGACGTGCATGGTTGCCAGCTGGTCTATTACGAGGATTTCGATTCGGCGGACGAAGAGCCGTTTATCGACCGGATCTGTGCGAATCCGGGCGCCGATCCGCTGACGATGTTGCTCGACGAAGGCCTGCGCGGCGGCGTGATCGATGCGATCGATCGGCTGCCGGAGCGCGAGAAGTTGCTCATGAGCCTGTATTACGACCAGGGCTTGAATCTGCGCGAGATCGGCGCGGTGCTGGAAGTGAGCGAATCGCGCGTCTGCCAGTTGCATAGCCAGGCGATCTCGCGCCTGCGCACAACGTTGCGTGAGAAGGCTTGGACGTCGGCGAGTTAAGGTGCCGGGCGGGTGTCCGATGGGCGGAAGGGGTGCGCTCGACCGACTCGGCTGTGGCTCAATGGCCTCTGGCTTAGCCATTGCGGTGGGCTCGAAGGGCTCGTCGGCGTTCTCTCAATGACTTGAGCAAGCCATAAAGACTGATGGAGACCCAGAAGACCTCGATGAGCAGCGAGGCCGGATTCGGGTTGTACGCGAGCGAGTAGACGATCATCGCCGATCCGCACAGATTCAAGACGGAATAACGATAATCGTTGGTGGGGAGCGTTCCGAGAAGATTCAGGAAATAGGCCGCGACGACGAGGAGCGCACCGGCGATGCCGACCCCATCCGCCATGGCTGCTGTCGTCATGTCAGGCGCCCACGGCGATAGGCTTTCCGACAAATTCGTGGTCTGGGTTCATGGAGTCTCCCTGTTGGATGCGTTGCCAAGACAGGGAAGTGTGACCCGATGAGCCGCGATATTTGGGGAGGTGACGATGGCATCTTCTGCACGGAGCAGCGAGAAAGCGTTCGGCGTGCGACCTTTTCTCGCCGTTTGACGAGACGGGGCGACTCACCGTCTTTCGGATAAGGCCCAGGCAATCTGGCCGTTGTGTGCGACGGTGCGGACTTCGAAGCGTTAAGCCACACTCATTTAGCCAAGCCCTCGGGAGTTCGTTTTCGAGGGCTTTTTTGCATTTGGGCGCGGCAAGGTTCCAACTTTTCAGACAAATCGGCCTTGAATGAATGGTGCTATTATTGGCACCGTTCTGGCATGCCGTCCTCATCCAAACTTCTCGCCAAGATAGCTCGCGAACCCGCCAATGTGTGATTTGTCGAGTTGGTGTTTCTCTGCGAAGCCTACTTTGGTGCGCCGCGTCGGTCGGGCAGTCACACCCTCTTCAAAACGCCATGGCATGGGAATCCTCGCATCAATTTGCAGAATTCGGGAGGCATGGCGAAGGTTTATCAGGTGCGCCAGGTCTTGAATGCCATCTGCAAATTCGAGGGCCGAGATCATGAACATTAATCATTACACCTACCGTCTGACCTGGTCGCCGGAAGATGGTGAACACGTCGGGCTGTGTGCCGAATTCCCATCGTTGTCCTGGCTCGATGCGACGCCGGAAGGGGCGTTGGACGGTATCCGGAAGGTGGTGACGGAGGTAGTCGCCGATTTGCAGGCGAATGGGGAAACGGTGCCGGAACCACTGGCCGAGCATCGTTACAGCGGTGAATTTCGCGTGCGCATCCCGCCAACGCTACATCGCGCATTGGTCATCGAAGCGGCAGAACTGGGGGTCAGCCTGAATCGGCTGGCGAGTCTTAAGCTTGCGGCGAATTAGATCGCGTCAAGCCGTAGTCAGGCCGTAACGCTGCCGCCGCTCGATCGCGGGGCGGTGCGGCCATCGGGGCCGTAGAGCGGGGCGTTCTGTTGCGGACCATACAACACGTTCAGCGCCTGCTGCGTGTAGGTCAGACGTGTGCGAATCAGCACGCCATTCGTTTCATTGGCACGCTTGGCTTCGATCGCCGCGTCCAGCAGCGCCTTCCACGCGGCGTCGATGCCGGTGTCGGCAGCGGCCGCCGCCGTGGCGCCCGACTCGTCCGGACGATAGCCCAAGGCTTCCAGCTCGGTGTCGCGTTCGCGCCCAAGGGCCGCGAGGTCGGTCACGGCTTGCGTCTTGCGCTCGGTCAACTCCGGCAGCGCGTCGAGCATGCCATTGACCAATGCCTGCTGTTCCTCGAGAAGCAGCGTCGAAAACGCGCGAATGGCGTTCGTTTCGGCGGCGAGAGTTTTCAGCAGGGCGTCAGTGGTCATGACTTCGATTGCGTGGAAAGCAGATCGCGCGCGGTCGCAATGAGGCCGTCCGCAATCTTGCTGGGATCAATGACGAGCTTTCCTTCGGAGATGGCCTGCTTGATCGCGGCCACCTTGGCCACGTCAATATCGGCAGACCCCGTCTTCGCCAGCGCTGCCTGTAAGGCGCGCATCTCCGACGACAGCGCGCTCGCGCTCACGTTCGCGCCGCTGCCCGTGCTGGCGACAGACGCGTTCGTGCCTTCGGCGCTCGCCGTGGCGGCAGTCGTCCGGTCGGTCGGCGCCTTGCCCGGACCGACACCAGTCAACGGATTGGCGGGTGGTTCGATTTTCATATGCTTTCCCCTGAAACCTGCCTGTGTAACGGCATCGCCGGGCGCAACTTTAGGTAAGTTACATCCTGTTACCCGATCCTGCGACCGACCGATTTCAGTGAATTCTAACCCGTAGTGAGTGTTTGCTTACAGGGCAACTTCCACTTCAACGCTCCCATTCTTGCCGGTCTTGACGGTCCCACTGACGAGCTGACCGGCGCGGGTGCGCACCTGAACGGGATCGCCGGCGCTGGCACGCGACAGCACCTGTCCTTCGGTACTCACCTCGAAGCCCGAGCCGCGCGAGACGACGCGCACGGTTTGTCCCTGCTGGACGGCGATCGCGCTGCGCAGCAGATCCGAACGGATCGGCAGGCCAGACGTGATCCGGTTCACCGCCACCGTGCCGATGATCTGACCGGCATCGGTCGCCACCGTGCGCGGCAGCAAGGTGAGATCGCCCTGACGCGGTGACAGATCGTTTGGCCCGATGGCTTCGCCCGGGTTGATCTGACGCGCGGCAACGAAATACGTGGCGGTGATGCTCACGCGGGCCTGAAGGTAGAGCGTCCAGGGACGCTCGCCCGCGCAGCGCACGCCGACGGTCGTCGACCCCCACAGGCGCGCGCCCGGCGGCAGAAAGGGTTCGAGGGCGGCGCAGGCCGGCATCCGATTTGAAACGGCGTCACCCACCGTCAAGCTCACACGTCCCGGCAACCCTGTCGTCTGCTCGCGCAGGAAACGTTCGGCCGTCTGACGGATGACTTCGGTGTTCTGGAACTGGGACTGAACGGCGGCGCCGGCGGCCTCGGGGACTTGCGCCGCGGCCGCCACCCCGACATTCGAATTGGCATTCGCCGTTGTGACCGTCGCCGCCACATTCCGGGCCGCGTTCGACACATTCGACACGTTCGAGGCGATACCGCCCGCTGCGGCATTGTTGCCGGGAATGACCACGGCGCCGGGGCCGAGTGTGTTGCCCAGATGCTGCGCGGCCGGGTCGGTGGCGACACCTGCGGCAGGCGAGGCAGCCCGCGCAAGACCCGGTAAAGCGAGACTCGTCAGACTCAGGGCGACGGCGAGCAGGCCGGATCGCACGCACGTGCGAACGCCCTGCCGCAGCGCGCTGCGCGCGCGAGGGGCACTGGCGAGACCGCCGCCGAATTTGCCTGCCATGCTCACTCTCCTTCGTACGCGGCACCCGAGCGGTGTGCCGGGTGGCTGGCGCACGCCCTGCGCCGCGCCGTGAAGCCGACGGCACCGGGCAGCGTTCCGATGCCTGGGGGGCGAACCCCGCCCGATGCCGTCAGGAAGCCATTCTAGAGATGTCGCCAACCGGGGCATGGCCCGAAATGGCGGTCAATGTCCTGCCTATTCCCCGATTGAATCCCGAGGGGTACGCATACGATGCAAAGCATGCCAAAAGGTCCGCGCTTTTTCCGGACCCCGGCAGGACATGCCGTCTGCGAACCGCTGCGAGACCCGCCATCAGTGCTGAGCGGACGTCCCCTGGTGACGAGACGGCCAGGCTTCTTGTGCACTACCCGCATCAAGGCAAGCATCGGGCGAGACGAGATCATGGACAAACTGGACGCGGCATTGCGATTTTCTCAGCAGGCGCTGGCCATGCGCGCCTACCGCCAGGAGGTGATCTCGTCGAACATCGCCAACGCGGACACGCCGGGATACAAGGCGCGCGATGTCGATTTCAACAACGCGTTGAACCAGGCGGTCGAGCGCGGCGCACAGCAACAACTGGCGGCCGAATCGAGTGTTTCGCTCTCGCGCACCTCGTCGCGCCACATCGCCGGGCGCGGCGTGAGCATGGCCCCGCCGATGGGCGGTCCCGAGCTGCTGTATCGCGTGCCGTACCAACAAAGTATCGACGGCAACACCGTCGAACTCGATGCCGAGCGTGTGAACTTCGCCGACAACGCCGTGCATTACCAAACGGGCCTCACGGTCCTGTCCAGCCAGATCAAGACGATGCTGGCCGCCATTACAAGTCAAGGGTAAGCGCCATGCCGCTGATGAGCATCTTCGATGTCGCCGGATCGGCCATGACTGCGCAGTCGCAGCGCATGAACGTGACGGCGAGCAATCTCGCCAACGCCGAGTCGGTGACGGGGCCGGACGGTCAGCCGTATCGCGCCAAGCAGGTCGTGTTCCAGGTCAACCCGGTCGAGGGCAGCAACGTCGGCGGCGTGAAAGTGGCCGGCGTGGTCGAGGATTCGTCGCCGCTCAAGACGGTGTACGACCCGAAGAACCCAGCGGCCAATGCCCAGGGCTACGTCACCATGCCCAACGTGAATCCGGTGGAGGAGATGGTCAACATGATCTCCGCTTCCCGCTCTTATCAGGCCAACGTCGAGGCGCTCAACACCGCCAAGACGCTGATGCTCAAAACCCTCACGGTCGGCCAGTAAGGGGCCGCGCGGAGACCAGAAGATGGCAAGTATCAATACGTCGAACGCCGCGAACTTATCCCAGACGTTCCTCGACTCGATCAACGGCACCGCCAGCAGCAGCTCCAGTTCGTCCGCCGGGAGCGCAAACGACCTGCAAGGCAGTTTCCTGAAGCTGCTCGTTGCGCAGATGAACAATCAGGATCCGCTCAATCCGATGGACAACTCGCAGGTGACTTCGCAGCTCGCGCAGATCAGCACGGTCTCGGGCATCACCCAGTTGAATACCACGCTCTCTTCGGTGACCTCGCAGCTCAACTCGACGCAAAGCCTGCAAGCCTCGGCGCTCGTGGGCAAGGGCGTGCTGATTCCGGGCAGCAGCGTCGGGGTAGGCAGCACCACGGCCACGGACGGCACGGTCACGAAGACCGCCACCCCGTTCGGCTTCGAACTGCCGAGCGACGCCGACACGGTGACGATCCAGATCAAGGACAGCACGGGCAAGGTCGTACGTACGGTCAACGCGGGCGCGCTCGACGCTGGCGTGCAGGCCCTTACGTGGGACGCCAAGGATGACGCGGGCACCGCCGTGGCCGATGGCAAGTACACGGTCGCGGTGACTGCCGCGGCTAACGGCAAGGCCGTGACGCCGACGCTGCTCTCGTACGCGCAGGTGCAAAGCGTGGTGGCCAGCACGACCGGCGCGCCGCTGCTCAACGTGGGGACGGGCTCGAACGTCAAGCTCTCCGATGTGCGCGAAATCCTGTAACTGGCCCCATCGACCCCGCACGGCTTAAGCCTTTAACCGTTTCCATTGCGACAGACGTCGTCGACCACCGAATTTCAGGAGTATCCACATGGCCTTTTCGACCGGACTGAGCGGCCTGAACGCCGCCTCCAAAGACCTGGACGTCATCGGCAACAACGTTGCCAACGCGGCCACCGTCGGTTTCAAGCAGGGTGAGGCACAGTTTGCCGACATCTACGCCAACTCGCTGTACGGCGCGGGCAACAACACGGTGGGCATCGGCACGCGTGTGGCGGGCATTGCCCAGCAGTTCACGCAGGGCGACATCACCGTCACGAATCGTCAGCTCGATCTGGCCGTGTCGGGTAACGGCTTCTTCCGCATGTCGAACAATGGCGCCATTGCCTACACGCGCAACGGTCAGTTTTCACTCGACAAGAACGGCTACATCGTCGACACCAACGGCGACCGCTTGACCGGCTATCTGGCCGGCCCGACCGGCATCATCAACAGCGTCTCGCCGGTCGATCTGCGCATCCCGACGGGCGACCTGTCGCCGACGGCCACATCCAAGATCACCGCTCAGTTCAACCTCGACTCGCGCAGCGCTGTCAATACGACGGCGTTCTCGATTACCGACCCGAACTCATACACGAACGCCACGTCGCTCAAGGTCTACGACTCGCTGGGCAATTCCCACGACGTGAACCTGTACTTCGTGAAGTCGAGCGTGAACGCCGTGACCAACAATGCCACGTGGTCGGTGTACGCTTCGACCGACGGCACGACCCAGGTGGGTGCCGGTCCGATCGGCACGCTGACGTTCAACTCGGCCGGCAGCCTCGTGTCGCAGACCGACTCGACCGGCGCCGCCGTGACGGGCCCGATCACGCTGCCGACGATCAACTACGGTAACGGTGCGTCGAGCGCCAGCATGACGCTCGACATGTCGGGCACCACGCAATACGGAAACACCTACTCGCCGAACAACCTGACGCAGAACGGCTACACGTCGGGCCGACTGACCGGGTTCACGTTCAGCGCCGACGGCACGATCGTCGGCACGTACTCGAACACCCAGTCGATGGCGCTGGGACAGGTGGCGTTGGCGAACTTCAACAACGTGCAGGGGCTGATCCCGCAGGGCAACAACCTCTGGCAAGAGTCGGCCGCGTCGGGCATTCCGATCGTCGGCGTGCCGGGCGGCACCAACCTCGGCAAGCTGCAGTCGGGCGCCGTCGAAGCGTCGAACGTCGACCTGACGGCGGAACTGGTTCACATGATCACCGCGCAGCGCAACTACCAGGCCAGCGCGCAGACGATCAAGACGGAAGACCAGTTGATGCAGACCATGGTCAACCTGTAAGGCGGAACCGAGGACATGCATAACTTGCACGGGGGCCGTCGATGGATCGTCTGATCTATATCGCCATGACTGGCGCGAAGCAGGCGATGGAGCAGCAGTCGACCACCGCCAACAATCTCGCGAACGTCTCGACGCCGGGCTTTCGCGCCCAGCTCGCGGCGTTTCGTCAGGCGCCGGTGCGCGCGCCAGACGGCACGACCGGCACGCGGACCTTTGTCGCCACGTCCACGCCGGGTACCGACTTCACGCCCGGCGCGATGCAGCAAACGGGCCGCCCGCTCGACGTGGCCATCCAGGGTCAGGGCTGGCTCGCCGTGCGCGATGCGCAGGGCCGCGAAGCCTACACGCGCGGCGGCAACCTCGAGATGACGGCCGACGGGCAACTCACGCTGCACGGGCTGCCGGTCATGACCGACGCCGGGCCGGCCGCCGTGCCGCCGGGCGCGGCGGTGAGCATCGGCACCGACGGCACGATCTCGGCGCTGGGGCAGGGCGATCCGCCCAACTCCATTGCCGTGATGGGCCAACTGAAGTTGGTCAATCCGCCCGAGAACAATCTGGTGCGAGGCGACGACGGGCTGTTCCGCACGGCGAACAACGCGCCGGCGCAGGTCGATCCGAACGTCGTCGTCGTGGCGGGAGCGATCGAGAACAGCAACGTCAATCCGGTCACTGGCCTGGTGAACATGATTTCGCAGTCGCGGGCCTTCGAGATGCAGATGAAGATGCTGCAGACGGCCGACACCAACGAACAATCCGCCAACCAGTTGCTGAACTTCAGCTAACGGCCGTGTGGCGCGCCGGATCCGAGGGGACCCGCGCGCCGCGACCGTACACGGGGAGAAACACCACATGATCCGTTCGCTCTACATCGCTGCTACCGGCATGAACGCCCAGCAGACGAACATGGACGTGATTTCGAACAACCTCGCCAACACCAGCACGAACGGCTTCAAGAAGGGCCGTGCGGTGTTCGAGGATCTGCTGTACCAGACGCTGCGCCAGCCCGGCGCCCAGTCGTCGCAGCAGACGTTGCTGCCGTCGGGCCTGCAATTGGGCACGGGTGTGCGCCCGGCCGCGACCGAGCGCATCTTCACGCAGGGCAACCTGACGCAGACGAGCAACGCCAAGGACGTCGCCATCAACGGCGACGGTTTCTTCCAGGTGCTCATGCCGGACGGCACGACCGCCTACACGCGCGACGGCTCGTTCCAGGTCGACAACAACGGCCAGCTCGTGACGGCGTCGGGCTATCCGGTGCAGCCGGCCATCACGATTCCGGCGAACGCGCTCTCGCTGACCATCGCGCGCGACGGTACGGTCTCGGTCACGCAGCCGGGCAACACGGCCAACGTGCAGATCGGTACGTTCCAGCTCGCCACGTTCATCAACAACGCCGGTTTGCAAAGCCTGGGCGAGAACCTGTACGCCGAGACGGCCGCCTCCGGCGCGCCGAACGTCGCACAGCCGGGCACCAACGGCGCGGGCGTGCTCAACCAGAACTACGTCGAAACGTCGAACGTGAACGTGGTCGAAGAGCTGGTGAACATGATTCAGGCGCAGCGCGCCTATGAAATCAATTCGAAGGCGGTCACGGCATCCGACCAGATGCTGCAGCGCCTGACGCAGATGTAAGCGGTGCGCCGCAGAAAGCCCCAAAGAATGAACGTCGAAATGTCAGCTCAAACGACCGTTAAGCATCGCGGCGCAGGCCTCGCCCGGTTTCTGGCGCTGGCGGCCGTCGCCGCGTTGAGCGGTCTGGCGGGCTGCGCTTACATCCCACAGGAACCGGTAGTGAACGGGCCGACGACCACGCGCCCGCCGCCCCGCCGATGTCGGCCGATCCTGAAGGGTCGATCTACCGCCCGCTTTACTCGAACCGTCCGCTGTTCGAAGACCGTCGTCCGCGCAACGTCGGCGACATTCTCACGATCGTCATCAACGAAAACACGGCGGCGAGCAAGAACTCGGCGGCCAACACCACCCGCGCGGGCAGCGGTTCGCTCACGCTCACCCAGGTGCCTGGGGTGATCGGTGGCGTGCTCAACAATCAGGGCCTGAACGCGAGCGGTGGCAACAAGTTCGACGCCAAGGGCGCGGCCAATGCGAACAACGTGTTCTCGGGCCAGATCACCGTGACCGTGATGGAAGTGCTTTCGAACGGCAACCTGGCGGTGGCCGGCGAGAAGCAGATCGCGATCAACCAGGGCACGGAGTACATCAAGTTCTCGGGCGTGGTCAGCCCACAGACGATCTCGGGCGCGAATACCGTGCCTTCGACGCAGGTGGCCGATGCGCGCATCGAATACCGTGGCAAGGGCTACATCAACGAAGCCGAAACCATGGGCTGGCTGCAGCGCTTCTTCCTTAATATTTCGCCATTCTGATGTCGATCATGCCGTCCCCGTCGCGCCGCGCGCCGTCCTTGCGCCACTTTCGCCAGGGCCTTCACCGCTTTGTCACCACGCTGGTCGTGGCGGGCGCGGCCGCCATGCTGCTGTGTCCGGGCGTGGCTCGCGCCGAACGTCTCAAGGAGCTGGCCTCGATTCAGGGCGTGCGCGACAACCAGCTGATCGGCTACGGTCTGGTCGCGGGCCTCGACAATTCAGGCGACCAGACCACGCAAACCCCGTTTACCGTGCAGAGCATGACCAACATGCTCTCGCAGTTGGGCATTACCGTCGCGCCAGGCACCAACATGCAGTTGAAGAACGTGGCCGCGGTGATGGTGACGGCCACGCTGCCCGCGTTCACGCGTCCCGGGCAGGCCATCGACGTGGTGGTCTCCTCGATGGGCAATGCCAAGAGCCTGCGGGGTGGCACGTTGCTCATGACCCCCCTCAAGGGGCCGGACGGGCAGGTCTACGCGCTGGCGCAGGGCAACCTGCTCGTGGGCGGCGCGGGCGCGTCGGCCAATGGGTCGAGCGTGACGGTCAACCAGTTGGCCTCGGGCCGGATTCCGAGCGGCGCCATCGTCGAGCGCGCCGTGCCGACCGCGATGGGCGGTCAACAGGGCACGGTGCAGATGGAATTGAACGTGACCGATTTCTCGACCGCGCAACGCGTGGTCGATGCCGTGAACCGCCGCTTCGGCTACGGCACCGCGCAGGCGCTGGACGGCCGCGTGATTCTGTTGCGCACGCCGAGCGATCCGTCGGGCCGTGTGCAGTTCCTCGCCCAGCTCGAAAGTGTGGACGTGCACCCCGACAACACGGCCGCGCGCGTGATCATCAACGCGCGCACCGGTTCCGTCGTGATGAACCAGAACGTGACGATCCAGCAGTGCGCGATCGCCCACGGCAATCTGTCGGTCGTCATCGACACGCAAAACAACGTGAGCCAGCCCGCGCCATTCTCGGGCGGTCAGACGGTGGTGGCGCCGAATTCGCAAATCTCCGTTCAACAGGAGAACAACGCGCTCAGGATGCTCAAGGCGGGCGCGAACCTGGCCGACGTCGTCAAGGCGCTCAACTCGCTCGGCGCAACCCCGGCCGACCTGATGTCGATTCTGCAGGCCATGAAGGCCGCGGGCGCGCTGCGCGCCGATCTGGAGATCATCTGATATGGCCGACGGCTCTCGACTCACGGGCGCGGGCAATGCCTTGCCCGACCTGACGCAACGCGCCACTTACGACATGCAGGGCCTCTCGGCCTTGCGTGCGGCCGCGCACCAGCAAACGCCGCAGGCCACGCAGCAGGCGGCCAAGCAGTTCGAGGCGGTGTTCACGCAGATGATGATGAAGAGCATGCGCGACGCCACGATGTCCGGCGGCCTGCTCGGCAGCGATCAGGAAAAGATGTTCACCGGCATGCTCGACAGCCAGCTCGCGCAGCAGCTCACGTCGAACAAGGGCATCGGCTTGGCCGACCTGATGCTCAAGCAGCTTGCCCAGACCGGCACCACGCTGCCACCCGCGGCGATGGGGCGCCAGCAGCCGCTGCAGGGCCGCGCCTACAACGCCGCGGATGCCATCGGCGTGGCCGAAGGGGCTCCCGCCGCTGCGGGCGATTTCGTCGAGCGCATGGCCACGGCCGCCCAGAGCGCCAGCGCCAGCAGCGGTATTCCGGCGCGCTTCATGCTCGGCCAGGCGGCGCTCGAATCCGGCTGGGGCAAGCGCGAGATCCGTCGCAGCGACGGCAGCACGAGCTTCAACGTCTTCGGCATCAAGGCGGGCAAGCACTGGACCGGTCCGACGGTGGAGGTCGCCACGACCGAGTATGTGAACGGCCAGCCGCGCAAGGTGATGGCCAAGTTCCGCGCCTATCGCTCGTATGACGAGGCGTTCGCCGACTACGCCAACCTGATTTCGAACAATCCGCGCTACGCGTCGGTCGTGGCGAGCGCCAACGACGCCGCGAGCTTCGCCACCAATCTTCAGCGCGCGGGCTATGCGACCGATCCGCAGTACGCCAGCAAACTGATGAAGATCATGAAGCACTTCGCCTGACCGGCGCGGGCGTCGACGGGACATCCTCGGGCGCGTCGGCCTCAATTTTGCCGGCGGGCTGCCGTAAACACATGGGTAACGGTGCGCGAACGGGCTTTCCGCCGTGGGGCGCACCCTCCCTTCAAGCCGCGAGATCATGAGCCTAATCAATATTGGCATGAGCGGGCTGAACGCCTCCCAGTTCGCCCTGAACACCACCGGCAACAACATCTCCAACTCGGGGACGGCCGGATACAACCGCCAGGTTGTCGACTACACCCAGGCGGACAGCCAGTTCGCCGGTGTGGGCTACATCGGCCAGGGCGTGCTGGTGAGCGATGTGTCGCGCGTGTATGACCAGTTCCTGTCGAACCAGGTCAACCAGGCGCAGACACAGTACAGCCAGCTCAACACCTACTACCAGCAGATCTCGCAGATCAACAATGCGCTGGGTAGCTCCACGACCGGCCTGTCGGCCTCGATGTCCACGTTCTTCACGAACCTGCAGACGATCGTGACCGCGCCGAACAACTCGGCCACGCGGGCGACGGTGATTTCGTCGGCGCAGACCCTCACGAGCATGTTCCAGTCGCTCTCGGGCACGCTGTCGTCGCTGCGCACCGCCGTGAACGGCAACATCACCCAGGCGACCACGCAGATCAACACCTACGCCAAGCAGATCGCCAGCCTTAACGACGCGATTCTGCAGGCGCAGGGCAATGGCACCCATACGATGCCGAACGACTTGCTCGACCAGCGCGATCAGGCCGTCGCAAGCCTGAACGCCATCGTGCAGACGAACGTCGTCAAGGACACCAACGGGTCGTACAACGTCTTCGTCGGCAATGGCCAGTCGCTGGTATCGGGCAACTCGGCCTATCAGATGACGACGGTGCCTTCGACCAGCGATCCGTCGCAAATGACCGTGGCCTACGTCTCCGGCAACGGCACGAAGGTCGCGATTCCGGAGTCGTCGATCAGCGGCGGCTCGCTCGCCGGCCTGTTGTCGTTCCGCAGCGGCGCGCTCACGCAGGCGCAAAACTCGCTCGGCCAGATCGCCATGTCGCTGGCCGGCACGTTCAACGCGCAGAACCAGTTGGGGATGGATCTTTACGGTCAGATGGGCGGCAACTTCTTCACGGTGCCCAATCCGACGATCATCGCGAATACCGGCAATTCGAACGCGGCCACGCTCAACGCCGGCATCACCGACGCCTCGAAGGTGACCGCAAGCGACTACTCGGTGAGCTTCGACGGCACCACCTATACACTCACGCGCCAGAGCGACGGTGCCAAGTGGACGGCGGGGGCGCCCGCCACGCCGAGCACCCCGCTGAACTTTCAGGACACCAGCGGCGCGGCATTCGGCGACGGCTTCTCGGTCACCACCTCCGGTATGGTCGCCGGCGACAGCTTCGCGATCCAGCCTACGCGCAACGCCGCGCAGAACATCGGTGTGTCCATCACCGATCCGGGCAAGATCGCCCTGGCCGCGCCGATCCTCGCTTCGACCCCCAGCACCAATAGCGGCTCGCTCAAAGTCGATCAGGGCAGCGTGGACGCCAACTATCTGTCGAACGTGCTGAGCGCACCGGTCAACTTCACGTTCACCAAGGACCCTGTGACCGGCGCACTGACGCTCGTCGCCCCGTCGCCGATGACGGTTTCGGTCAACGGCGTGACGACCTCGTATGCCGCCGGCGCCACCGTGCCGTACAACGCCGCCACGGGGGCGAAGATCACGATGAGCGGCATGACGGTCAACCTGAGCGGCACGCCGTCCAATGGCGACACGTTTACCATTTCGCCGAATACGTCTGGCGCGGTGACCGACAACCGCAACGGTCTGGCGCTGTCGGCGCTGCAGAACGACACGACCAAGGTGGGGGGCGCGCAGAGCTATGCGACCGCCTACGCGAGCCTGGTCTCGTTTGTCGGCTCGACCACGAATACTTACAAGTCGACCAGCGCGGCGCAGCAGACACTGTTGCAACAGACGCAGACGGCACAGCAGTCCAACTCTGGCGTGAACCTCGACGAAGAAGCGGCGAACCTGATCAAGTACCAACAGCTCTACCAGGCCAATTCGAAGGTGATTCAGACCGCGTCGACGTTGTTCAGCACCATCCTCCAGATCGTCAATTAAGCGCAGGGGCATCGCGATGCGGATCAGCACCAACATGATTTACGATCAGGGGATGCGCTCGATGAGCCAGAACACCTCCGATCTGCTCAACGTTCAGGCGCAACTCTCGTCGGGCAAGCGCGTGACCACGCCGAGCGACGACCCGATTGCCTCGGCGCAGGCGGTGGCCGTGTCGCAGGACAACGCCATGAACACGCAGTACGCGGCGAACCGCCAGTCCGCGAACACTCAGTTGCAGCTCGAGGACTCGACCTTCGGCAGCGTCATCAACGCGTTGCAGCACGTGATGTCGCAAGTCGTGTCGGCGGGCGACGCCTCGCTCAACGACAAGGACCGATCGACCATCGCGAGCGACCTGCAATCGAGCTTTCAGCAATTGCTTTCGCTGGCGAACACCACCGATGCCAACGGCCAGTATCTGTTCTCGGGCTTCAAGGGCAACACCGCGGCGTACATGACATCGGCCACGGGGGCGTCATACACGGGCGACTCCGGCGTGCGCTACGTGCAGGTGAGTCCGAACCGTCAGATCGCAATCAACGACGTGGGATCGAGCGTCTTCGAAAGTGTGCAGAGCGGTACGTCGGGCACGCTGATCAGCGGAAACGCCGCCAATCAGGGCACCGCCACGTATTCCACTGTCTCCACGACCAACGTGGCAGCGGCGGGCGCGAACCATCAGTATCAGATCAGCTTCGCGATAGACAACACGACCACGCCGCCCACGACCAACTACACGGTCAAGGATCAGACGGATACGACCGTGCCGGACGTGACGGGCGTCTACACCGCCGGCCAGCCGATCTCGTTCGGCGGCAAGGCGGTGACGTTCTCCGGCGCGCCGGCCACGGGCGACACCTACACCGTGCAACCGGCCACCATGGGCAGCACGAACATGTTCGACAACCTGCAGGCGCTGATCAACACGCTCAAGACGCCGGTCAGCAGCACGAACGGCACGGGCCAGGCGAACCTGGACAACGCGCTGACCACGTTCGGCCAGATGTTCAGCAACACATACGACAACGTCACGACGATTCGCACGACTACGGGCTCCCGCATGAACGAACTCTCGGCGCTCAACAACATCGGCGACACCAATTCGCTGAATTATCAGTCGCAGTTGGGCGATCTGCTCGACGTGGACTGGAACTCATCGGTAACCAAGTTCTCGCAGTTGCAGGCCGCGTTGCAGGCATCGCAGCAGAGCTTCCTGCAGACGCAGAAGCTCTCGCTGTTCAGTCTGCTCTGAGCGGTTGCGCGGGACATTGCCCGCGCCGCACAAGTCAGGACCGCAGGAAAGACATTGGGCCGCCCGGGATTGCCGGGCGGCCCAATGTCATTTTGGGGGCGTTGCGACGTCGCTCGCGCGCGGTGTTCAGGGTTTCGGGACGAAGGCCGCGGTCGTGCGGATCATCATGTCGATGCCGATGGCGATGAAGTGGTCCATCACCGGCGCAATACGCGGCATCATCAGCTCGATCACCACCAGCCCCACGCCCAGCGTGAGCGGAAAGCCGACGGCGAAGATGTTGAGCTGCGGCGCCGCGCGATTCAGAATGCCCAGCGCCAGGTTGCAGATGAGCAGCGCGGCCACGAGCGGCAGCGACAGCATGAGCGCGAGCATGAAGAGCTGGCCGCCCAGCATGGCGAGATAGTGCCAGCCCACGCTGGAGAGCGGTACGGCGGAAACCGGCAATACCGTGAAGCTCTGCACCAGCGTGGCGAACATCACCAGATGCCCATTGGTGGCGAGGAACACGAGCATGGCCACGACATTGAGCAGCATGCCGAGCACGGCGGTGCTGCCGTCGCTGTTCGGCGTGAGCAGCGTGGCGAACGACAGCCCCATCTGCAAGCCGACGAAGTCGCCCGCCATGCTGATGGCGGAGAACACGATCTGCATGCACCACCCCAGCGCCGCGCCGATCATCACCTGCTGCACGAGAATCCAGAGTCCCTCCCACGAGAACGGCGAGGCGGCGGGCATGGGGCCGAGCACCGGGGCGAGCGCCAGCGCGACAATGCCCGCGAGGCCGATCTTGACCGTGCCGGGCACGGCGGCGTCGCCGAACAGGGGGGCGCTCATCGAGAGCGCCAGCAGGCGCACGAATGGAAACAGGAACGCCGCAATGACGCCCGAGAGTTGTTCGTAAGTGAAGCTGATCAACGCGGGCGCGGCTTACCCGACGAGGCCGGGAATGCCGGTGAGCAACTGGCGCATGTAGTCGACCATCAGGTTGAGCATCCAGGGGCCGGCGATCACCAGGGTGGCGAACACGGCCAGCAGCTTCGGAATGAACGACAGCGTCATTTCATTGATCTGCGTGGCGGCCTGGAACAGGCTCACGAGCAGACCCGAGACGAGCGCGACGAGCAGCAGCGGCGCGGCGAGCAGCAGGGTGACCTGCATTGCCTGATGGGCCAGCGCCATGACGGTTTCCGGGGTCATCTCGCGTTCCTGCGCTACATGGTGAAGCTCTGGGCGAGCGAGCCCAGCAGCAGTTGCCAGCCATCGACCACCACGAACAGCATCAGCTTGAACGGCAGCGATACCGTGGAGGGCGACACCATCATCATGCCCATCGACATCAACACGCTCGCGACCACCAGGTCGATGATCAGGAACGGGATGAAGATCGTGAAGCCGATCTGAAAGGCCGTCTTCAGTTCGCTTGTGGCGAAGGCGGGTACGAGAATGCGCATCGGCACGTCTTCGGGGCCGTTCATCGGCGGGGTCTTGGCGAGCTTGGCGAAGAGTGCGAGGTCGGCTTCACGCGTCTGCTTGAGCATGAACGCGTGGAACGGCTTGGCGCCGGTGTCGATGGCCTGCTCGAAGCTGATCTTGTTCGCGGCGAACGGCTGGTAGGCGTCGGTGTAAGCCTTGTCGAACACCGGCGACATGACGAAGAAGGTCAGAAACAGCGCCAGGCCGATCAGAATCTGGTTCGGCGGCGACGTGGTGACGCCGATGGCATGGCGCAGCAGCGAGAGCACGATGATGATGCGCGTGAAGGCGGTCATCATCAGCAGCATCGCGGGCAGGAAGCCCAGCGATGTGAGCAGCAACATCGTCTGCACGGACAGCGAGTAGGTCTGTCCGCCGCCGGGCGCCGGGGTCGTGGTGAACGCGGGCAGCGTGGCCTGTGCCAGGGCGGTGCCCGGCAGGGCGAGGCAGGCGAGCGCCAGTCCCAGCGTGATGCCGAGTGCCCAACCCGCTTGGCGAGGCGATGGCCCGGTCAACCGCAAACCGCGCGCCATCAGGAATCCTTTTTCATCGTTTCGCGCAATTTTTGCGCAAACGCTTGTGCGGCGCGGTTGGCCTGCGCGCCCGGATGGGCAACGGTGGGCGCGGCGGGCATATCGGCGACACGATACGCATCGATCACATGCAGGCTGCGCACCTGACCGGGCGCAACCCCCAGCACGATCCAGTCGCCCGCGACCTCGACCACGACCACGCGTTCACGCTGGCCCACGGCGGCGCTGCCGACCACGCGCACGTTGCCGCCCCCCAGCGGGCGTTGCAGCCCGAAACGCTTGGCAAGCCAGGCCAACCCGAAGAGCAGCGCCAGCACCAGCGCGAGGCCCAGCCCCGTTTGCACGATGCCCGCGCCGCCAAGGCTCGGTACGGCCGCGGCCTGCGAGGCCGTGCCCTGGGCGTGCGCGGTGGCGATCGTCAGGCAGGCCAACAGGGCGGCCGCTGCCGCGGCACGCCCCACGGGGGTGCCGCGGACTTTTGTTGCATTCATCGGTTGAGCTTTCTGATGCGTTCGGATGGCGTGATGATATCAGTCAGGCGAATGCCGAACTTGTCGTTCACGACCACGACTTCGCCCTGGGCGATGAGGCAACCGTTGACCAGCACGTCCATCGGCTCACCGGCCATGCCGTCGAGTTCCACCACGGAGCCCTGCGCCAGTTGCAGCAGGTTCTTGATGGCGATCTTCGTGCGGCCCAGCTCCACGGTCATCTGGACTGGGATGTCGAGAATCAGGTCGATGTCGTTGTGCGTCGCGTTCGGCGGATTGCCGGCGGTGGCCGCCAGGGGCTGAAACACGGGGGCGGCGGCCGGTGGTGCCGCGGCTTCGGTCGCCGTCTGCTCCGCCATGGCACTGGCCCACTCGTCCGCCATGGCCTGGGCGTCGTCACCAAGCGTTTGAGGGGTATCGCTCATCACTCGTTGTCCTTCGTGTAATCGCTGTGCGAATGGTTGATCATCTGGTTCACGCGCAGCGCATATTGACCGTTGAACACGCCGTAATTGCATTGCATCACGGGCACGCCGTCGACCTTGGCCTCGAGCACCTCGGGCACGTCGAGCGGAATCACGTCGCCCACGCGCATGTTGAGCAACTGCGAGAGCGTCATGTCGAACTGCGCGAGGTTGGTCACGATTTCGACGTCGGCCGCTTGCACCTGTTGCGAGAGCAGACGCACCCAGCGCTTGTCGACTTCGAGCGTCTCGCCTTGCAGGGGGCTCGAGAGCTGGTCGCGCATCGGCTCGATCATCGAGTACGGCATGCAGATATGGAATTCGCCGCCGACCGAGCCGAACTCGATGTCGAACGTGGTCGTGACCACGACCTCGTTAGGCGTGGCGACGTTGGCGAACTGGGTGTGCATTTCGGCGCGCACGTACTCGAACTCGACCGGATACACCGGTTTCCACGACGCACCGTAGTTCTCGAACACCAGATCGAGCAGGCGCGCGATGATGCGCTGCTCGGTCTGCGTGAAGTCGCGTCCTTCGACGCGCGTGTGGAACCGGCCGTCGCCGCCGAACAGGTTGTCCACCACGAGGAACACGAGGTTCGGGTCGAACACGAACAGCGCCGTGCCGCGCAGCGGCTTGATGTGGACCAGATTGAGGTTGGTCGGAACCGGCAGGTTGCGGATGAACTCGCTGTACTTCTGCACGCGCACCGGGCTGACCGAGATTTCGGCGCTGCGGCGCATGAAATTGAACAGGGCAATGCGGAACAAGCGCGAGAAGCGGTCGTTGATGATCTCGAGTGTAGGCATGCGCCCACGCACGATACGCTCTTGCGTCGCGATGTTGTATGGCCGGATGCCGGAATGCTCTTCCGACTCCGACCGGTCATCCTGTTCGCCGGTGACACCCTTCAGAAGGGCGTCGACCTCTTCCTGCGACAGGAACTCCTCATGCGCCATGTATCACTCACTGAATTACAAACGCGGTGAACAGCACTTCGCCCACGGCCTGCTGCGGCATGTTGGCCGCGAACGGCTGCGCGACCAGTGTGCGGATTTCGCTCGCCAGACGGCGCTTGCCGTCGATCGTGGCGAGATCCTGCGGCTGCTTGGACGACAACAGCAGCAACACACGGCTGCGCACTTCGGGCATGTGCTGCGTGATGCGGGCTTGCGTCTCGGCGTCTGCCACCTTGAGCGAGAGGCCGATATGCAGATAGCGCTCGCCGTCTTCGCCCGTCAGATTCACCGTGAACGGGTCCATGCTGACGAACACGGGGGGCGGCGGGGGCGGTGGCGCCTTCGCGGCTTCCTGGCGTCCGGTCAGCAAATACACGGCCGTTGCCGCGCCGGCAGCGGCCATGAGGGCTACCGCAACGATCAACAGAATCCATTTGCGCATGCTCCCTCCGGAGGGAGCCGCGGCTTGCGTCGATGCGGGATTTGCCATGTGTTCGCCTGCTATTGGGTAATGATTGTCGGCCAACCCGCCAACGGGTGATCGGCCGAAAAGAAGGGACAATCGCGTCTAACTCGCGTCTTTGTCTTAACGGCAGAAAAACCGGCTGGCTTTAGGGCGGTGCGACGCCCGGTCGCGCGGATCCCGAGGGGAGATCAGGCGAACGTGTCGACGAGACCGTTGCTCACGCGCACCGGAACGCTCACGGTCGTGGCGATCGCCGCGTCGTCGCCCTGGCCGAAGCCCGGGGTGCCGCGTGCGCTGCCGTTGCCGCTTCCATTACCGCTTCCGTTGCCATTCGCCCCTTGCTGGGCAAAGGCCTGTTGCTGCGAACTGTCGCTACTCACGGTGGCGTTGCCCAGCGCAATGCCATTGTTGGCGAGGCTTTCGCGCAGTTGCGGCAAGGCCGCCTGCACGGCGTCTCGCACGGCGGCGTGTTGCGAGACGAACATCGCCTGCGCCGAGTCGTTCGCCACGTTCAGCACCACGTGCAGCGGGCCGAGATCGGGCGGATTCAGGCTCAATTGCGCCGTCTGCGCATGCGCGGACGAGAGCCACACCACTTGCTGCGAGAGCTGGTTGTTCCAGTCCTGCGTGCCCACGCGCGCGTTCAGGGCGAGCGCGGCGGGCAGATTGGCCTGGACCGGCAACTGCGGTTGGGCGTCCAGGGCTGGCGCGGCCGTTTGCGCGAGCTGTGCAGCCGCCTGCGTGGCGGTGGCTGTCGCCGCTTGCGCGGCGGTGTCGCGATGTCCCTGCGCTTGCGCCAGCGCGTCGGCCATGCGTTGGGCCTGCGCGTCTGCACTGACCGGTGTCGCTGCGGTCTTGGCATCCGCCGCCGCCGGTTGTGCGGACGTATTGGTCTGCGTTGTCGTACCGTTTCTGGCCAGGGCGTCGAGCGGGAGGCCGCCAGTCTTGTCGGTGTTCGATGCCGCTGCGCCATTGACCGGTGCGCCCGCGTTGGCGGTCGGGGTCGCGGCCTTGGCGTCGGCCGGCGCCTGGCCGGTCAGTTGCGCGGCGCCGGTGGCCTGCAGCGCGCCGTTCACCGCGGCGGCGATGGCTGCGCCGGTGCCGGACTTTGCGTCGGCCGAACCCGCGTCGGCCGGGACAGGGGTCTGGGGCGGCAGCGGCGCGTTGTTCATGGCGGCAAGGGCGACGGCAAGTGCGGCTGCCGGATCGCCGGGCGCCGCTGTGGCCGCCGCGTCGTCGGCGGTAGCGTCGTTCTTGTCGTTGTCGGCCGTCGTCGATTTCGAGGATTTCGTCGAAGCGTTCGTTTGGCCCGTCTGGCCCGTTTGCCCGGTCTGGTTCGCCTGATCGGCTCGCGAGCTGTTGTCGGCGGTGTTCTGCGTCGGCGTTGCGCTGCCGCCCGAGGCGTTCCCGGACGACGCGTTCGTCTGACTCGCTTGCGCGGCCGTATTGTTCGCGCTGCTCGCGGCGGGCTGAACAGTCTGGCGGGTCTGCTGCGAGAGCACGGCGGAGAAGGGCAGCGCGTTGCTGTCGTCGCTGCTCGACGATCCGGCGCGGTGGCCCGTCACGGCTTGCAGGGCGGCGCCTGCGGAATCGGTCAGGAAGCTAAGAATCGACATAGTGAGCGCCTTGGGTCCTTCAAATCGGGGAGTCGGCACGACGGCGCAGGCTGCGCGCGGCGTACTCGTCGTTTTCCTTCTGCTCGCGGCGCGCGACACGCAGCGCAGTGCGGGCTTGCTCACGCGAAGCGAGCGTACCGAAGGAGTTCAGGCGGCGCTGCTGCGCCTGCCATTCGCGGCGTGCGGCCGCGAGACGCTCGTCGGCTTGCTCGAGCAGCATGGCTTGCTGTCCGATGGCCGTGTCGAGCGTATCGATGAATTGCTGGAAGTTGCGCCAGTCGCAGCCTGCCATGCCCTGAATCGTCGCCGTCTGCATACGCGTGCGGTACTCGTGACGGTATTGGCGCAGTGCTTCGAGCTGACGCTCGACCTCGGCGCGTTGCGTCTGGCGTTCGCCGAGCAGGCGCGCGGCTTCGTCCACGTCCTTCTGGGCGAGTTCGATGAGCAGCTTGAGGGGCAGGGTGGAATTCATGGCCGCCGCCGGTTAGTGGAACAGACCGTGCATCTGGTGCACGGCATCTGGATAACTGGCCCGCTCGCGCATTCCCTGTTGCAGGAAGTTTTCGAGTCGGGGATACAGCTCGATCGCCTGATCGAGCATCGGGTCGCTGCCCGGCGCGTACGCGCCCACATTGATGAGGTCGCGGTTGCGCTGATAGCGCGAGAGCATCTGCTTGAAGCGCCGCACCTTGTCGAACTGCCCATCGTCGATGAGCGCGGTCATCGCACGGCTGATCGACTGTTCGATGTCGATCGCCGGATAGTGCCCCGACTCCGCCAATTGACGCGAGAGCACGATGTGGCCGTCGAGAATGGCGCGGGCCGAATCGGCGATCGGATCCTGCTGATCATCGCCCTCGGTGAGCACGGTGTAGAACGCGGTGATCGAGCCGCCGCCGTCCGGACCGTTGCCAGCACGCTCGACCAGCGCCGGGAGCTTGGCGAACACGGAAGGCGGATAGCCCTTCGTGGCCGGCGGCTCACCGATCGCCAGTGCGATTTCGCGCTGGGCCATGGCGTAACGGGTGAGCGAGTCCATGATCAGCAGCACGTCCTTGCCCTGGTCGCGGAAGTACTCGGCCAGCGTTGTGGCGTACGCCGCGCCTTGCAGGCGCAGCAGTGGCGAGACGTCGGCCGGCGCCGCCACGACGACGGAGCGCGCCAGGCCGTCCGGCCCGAGAATGTTTTCGATGAAGTCCTTCACTTCGCGGCCGCGCTCGCCGATCAGGCCCACGACGATGACTTCGGCCTGCGTGAAGCGGGCCATCATCCCCAGCAGCACGCTCTTGCCGACGCCCGATCCGGCGAAGAGACCCATGCGTTGGCCGCGCCCGACGGTGAGCAACGCATTGATGGCGCGCACCCCCACGTCGAGCACCGAGTCGATGGGCGCGCGACCCAGCGGATTGACCGGCACCGACGCGAGCGAGGCGCTGTCGGTCATGCCCAGCGGGCCGAAATCGTCGAGCGGACGGCCGGCGGCGTCGACCACCCGGCCGAGTAGCGCTTCGCCCACGGGCAGACGCTTGCCGTTGTGACGTTGATTCGGCAGCGGACCGTCGGCGGCGGGCTCCATCGGGTACACGCGAGCGCCCGGCAGCAGGCCGGCGACCTCCGTTTGCGGCATGAGAAACAGGCGGTCGCCACCGAAGCCGACGACTTCCGCTTCGGCCGTGGCCGGTTCGCGCGAGGCATCGTGCACCGGCAGCTCGATCAGGCAGCCCGCGCCGACCGGCAGGCGCAGACCGACGGCTTCGAGCACGAGACCGGCGGCGCGGGTGAGGCGGCCGCAGCGGCGCGTCGGTTCGACGGCGTGAACGTGCGCGATGCGCTCGCGCAGCGTGTTCTGCCAGCGGCGAAGATGCGAGTCGCGGGCGATCTCGCGGGCGTCCAGAACGTGCGTGGCGGCTTTCGGTGCGGCGGATTCGATGGCAACGCTCGGATCGGGACTGCCGGGTTCGGAGTCGGCGCTTCGCCATTGAGCCGGACGGTCGCTTTGATCGGCGTGGTCGTTGAGGTCGTCGGGTTGCAGCGCGCCGGCCTGCGCGGTCGGTGTGGCCGTATCGAAGCCCGAGCCGACGCCAGTGTCGATTTCATCCCACAGGCGCACCGAGGGCTTCGTGCCGTCGTTCGCGGGGGTGGGCGTGGCGGGCGTGGAGGGCGTGGCGGCATCGTGCGTGTTCTCGGTGCTGGGCAGCACCGGCGCATGCGCGGAAAGCGGGGTGAGGTCGGCGTTCACCATGGCAGATCCTTGCCCAGCGCGGCCATCACACGCTGCCAGCGCGTGGCGACGGTGGCATCGACTTCGCCGCTCGCGGCTTCGGCCTTGCAGCCGCCGCGTTCGATGGTGGGGTCGGCGCGCACGGTCCAGCCCGCAGCGCGCAGTTCCGCGCCCACATGCGCGTCGACGAGCGCGACGTCTTCGGGATGCAGGAGCAGACGCGGCGAGCCGGTCAGCGGATCGTTGGAGAGCAGCTCACGCACGAGCGGCAGCAGCGTTTCGGGGTGAATCGTGAGGGTCTGGCCCAGTGCCTGGCGTGCGATGTCGAGCGCCAGTCCGAGCAGCGGCTCGGCCACTTCGCGATCGATGGCGTTCACCGCGTTGCCGAACCCATGGGCGATATCGGCGAGTTGTGCGGCGCGCGTGTCGACTTCCTGTCGTCCAGCAGCCTGCCCGGCGGCGTAGCCCTCGGCGTGCCCGGTGGCGTAGCCTTGCGCATGGCCCTCGGCGCGCGCCGCCTCACGCCACGCAGCGATCTGTTCCGCGAGCGCGGGATCGTCGAGCGGGTTGGGCGGCAACGGTTGCGGCGGGGACGGCGGCGGCGGCGGGTCGAACGACGCCATCTCCCAGCGCTGCCAGGCGGAAAGGCGTTCTTTCGGAATGATGGTCGACATGCGCGCGCGGTCCCTGGTCGGTTACACGTAAGCGTCTTCGCCGCGGCCGCCCACCATGATGGCGCCCTGATCGGCGAGGCGCCGCACCACTTGCAGCACCTTCTTCTGTTCGGCTTCGACTTCCGAAACGCGCACCGGACCGCGAGATTCGAGATCTTCGCGCAGCAGCTCGGCCGCACGCGCGGACATGTTCTTGAAGAACTTCTCGCGCAGCTCGACCGGCGCGCCCTTGAGCGCGATGATGAGCGACTCCGACTCGATCTCCTTGAGCAGCACCTGGATGCTGCGGTCTTCCACGTCGAGCAGGTTCTCGAACACGAACATCTCTTCGACGATCTTCGCCGCGAGGTCCGAGTCGTAGTTGCGCACGGCTTCGATGACCGACTCTTCGTGCACCCCGCCGAGGTAATTGAGAATTTCCGCCGCGGTGCGTACACCGCCCATCGGGCTGCGCTTGATGTTCTCGCTGCCCGAAAGCAGCTTCGTCAACACGTCGTTGAGCTCACGTAGCGCGGCAGGCTGAATGCCGTCGAGCGTGGCAATGCGCAGAACGACGTCGTTGCGCAGACGCTCCGTGAACAGCGCGAGCACTTCGGACGCTTGATCGCGGTCGAGGTGTACGAGGATCGTGGCGATGATCTGCGGATGCTCGTGGCGGATCAGCTCGGCGACCGCCGTCGAGTCCATCCACTTCAGGCCCTCGATGCCGCTGGTGTCGCCGCCTTGCAGAATGCGCTCGATCAGGCCCGCGGCCTTGTCGTTGCCCAGCGCCTTGTTGAGCACCGAGCGGATGTATTCGGAAGAATCGAGCGAAAGCGCCGAGTGCTGTTCGGCTTCGAGCACGAAGTCCTGCAACACATCGGCGATCTGGTCGCGCGTGACCTGCCGCAGCGAGGCCATGGCCGCGCCGAGCTTTTGCACTTCGCGCGGCGCGAGGTACTTGAAGACCTCCGCCGCTTCGTCTTCACCCAGCGACATCAGGAGGATGGCGCTGCGTTCGAGTCCCTCAGCCGCGCTCATCGCCACCACCCACCCATGATTTGACTACCGTTGCCACGATCTTCGGATCCTGTCGCGCGACTTGGCGCGCGTACTGCAAATTGCGCTCGTAGGCGCTGACTTCGGCCCGCTTGCCGGCCTCGCCGTCGGCATTCTCGCCCTCGACGCCTTCTCCCCCTGCGGCACCGGTCGCACCGGCCAGCGTGGGCTCGGCCGGCGGCGGCGGGGTCAGATGCTTGCGAATGGCCGGGCGAATGACGCCGAACCACAGATAGAGGCCGACCAGGCCAATCAAGACCCACTTGCCGACTTGCTTGGCGAGTTCGATGTTCTGGCGCTGACGCCACCACGGCAGGTTGGCTTCCGGATCGGCCTCGACCGTGAACGGGCTGTTGACGATGTTGAGCGTGTCGCCACGCTGGGTCGAGTAGCCGATGGCTTCCTTCGCCAGGTTCTGTATCTGGTCGAGCTGCGCTTGCGTGAGCGCCACCATCGCGGCCTTGCCCTTCGCGTCGGTACCCGGGCGATAGTTCACCACTACGGCGGCCGACAGACGTTTCAAGCCGCCCGTCGCTTGCTGAACATGGCGAATCGTGCGGTCGACTTCGTAGTTGACCGTGGCGTCCTTGCGGTCGCTGCGCGGGCCCTGCGGCGCGCTGGCGGCGCTTGCCGCGTTTGCGGCGTTTTGCTGGATGAACTGCTGCTGCGTTTGCGTGATGGGCGCGGTGGCTTGACCCGGCGGCTGGTTCGACAACGCGCCGGGCACCCCGCCGGCGGGGTTGATGCCGATTTGCGAGGCTTCGCTGTTCTGCTGACTGCGCACCGCCTGCTCGCCCGAATTCGGCTTGTAGTTCTCGGACGTCTGCTCGACCTGGTTGAAGTCGACGTCCGCCGTCACCTGTGCGTGCACGTTGCCCGGCCCGACGATCGGGTTCAGGATGGCCTCGATGCGGCGCGCATATGATTGTTCGAGTTCGCGAACGTACTTGAGCTGGCTGGCGTCCAGACCCAGCGCATTGGCGCTCTGTGCGGAGAGTAGATTGCCGTTCTGATCGAGCACCGTCACGTTCTTGACCGGCAGCTCGGGCACACCCGATGCGACCATGTGGACAATGGCGCTGACCTGGCCGTCGTCGAGCACGCGGCCCGGATACAGCGTGACGAGCACCGAGGCGCTGGGCTTTTGCTGCTCACGCACGAAGACCGAGGGCTTGGGGATCGCGAGATGCACGCGCGCGGCCTGCACGGCCGACAGCGACTCGATCGAGCGGGCGAGTTCGCCTTCGAGGGCGCGCTGGTAATTGACCTGCTCGGCAAACTGGCTGATGCCAAACTTCTGGTTGTCCATCAATTCGAAGCCGACCAGCCCGCCCTTGGGCAGCCCTTGCGAGGCCAGACGCAGCCGCACCTCGTGCACCTGCTCGGACGGCACCAGGATGGCACCGCCGCCCTCGGCAAACTTGTACGGCACGTTCATCTGCTGCAACGAGGTGATGATGGCACCCCCGTCGCGATCCCCAGGTTGCTGTACAGCACCTTGTAGTCGGGGGCACGGCTCCACAGGAAAACGGCGATCAGCAAGGCGATGAGGGCCGCGCCACCGATGAGCAGCGGCAGGCGCTCGCGCGAGCGCAACTGCGCCAGCAGGGGCGGCTTGGCGGCGACGTCCGCCGGCTGGGTGGCGGCGTTCATGCGCGGCTCCACGCCAGCGGCGTTAACACAACGTTCTTCGCGGTGGAAGTGCTCACTAACATGCGACAGAATTCTCCGGGGGTACGCTTGGCATCGCGCTCACGTGCGACGGACGCTAAGGATTGGAAAGGTCCGGTACCCGGTGCGCACGATGCCGATGGTCCTGATTATTCGTTGCCGAATATGGAATCGTTTTAAGGATTAGGCGGGTGTTTTGCCGCCAATTAGGGTCTTGGGGGCTTGCCAGGCGGTGGTAAGCTCCGACGTAACTGATAAAAGGCAAACCGGTGAGCGCGACGCGGTGTCGCGGCGCTGCCGGTGCCCATCGAAGACAAGCGAGGACGAGCATCATGGCCATTCCGGGGATCGAGTCGGTATTGCAGAAGCTGGGCAGTGTGGCGTCGCAGGCGGCGGGCTCGATCCTGGGCACCTCGACCGCTGGCACCGGCGCGGCCTCGGCGACGGGGGGTTTCGCGTCCGAATTGGAAAACTCGCTCAAGCGCGTCTCGTCGGCGCAGAACGGCGCGGAGTCACAGGCCCGCGCGTTCGAAATGGGGCAGCCGGGCGTGGCGCTCAACGACGTCATGGTCGATCTGCAGAAAGCCAACATCGGCTTCCAGATGAGCTTGCAAGTGCGCAACAAACTCGTGTCGGCTTATACGACCGTGATGAACATGCAGGTGTAATGCCCATGTAGGGCATGGGAGGGCGCACCGGTTACGCCGCCCCCGCACATACGGGTTGCGCCGGCATGATGCGCTTCAGAAATGCGTGAAAGCGCGGCACGGTGAAGGCCGCATCGTCCAACGGGGTGCTGTAGAGCATGCCCTTGTTGACGAGTGCGTGTCGAACCCGTTCAAGCGCTTCGGCAGGTTTGCCAAATTCCGCGGCGACGGCGTGCAGATCGTGCGGACCTTCTCCCAACTCTGCCATCGCCCGCAGGTAGCGCTTTTCCGTCGGGGTCAGCCGCTCCAAGCGGAGGCGGTAAAAGTTGTTATCCAGCGCTTCGATGGCCGCCCTCGACGCAAGTCTGACGTGTTCCGAAGTGATGGGGCTTTCGTGCGCCACTTTCCAGACGAGCTTTCCCCATTGTTGGAGGAAATACGGGTAGGCGCCCGTGCGCTCGACGATCTCGTCAAGCGCATCCGGCGTGATGGCGACGCCGGCTTGTGCGGCGGGGACGGCGATCGCATCGCGTGCCCCGGCATTCGAGAGCGGTCCGATCGTGGCGATTTCGAACATTCGCTCCGCATAGGACTTGGCGTCACCCACCTGCCGGATCAGTGGCGGCAAGCCCGCGCCGATCAGAATGACGGGCAGCTGGTATTGCGCGCATCGGTGAAGGGCGTAAAGCAACGCAGACAACTCCCGCTTCGGCATGTCCTGAAGTTCGTCGATAAAAATGGCGAGCACGGTTTGCGCCGATCGGGCCGCGCGCCCCACCTCAACGAGCAGTGCACAAAGATCCAGGTCGAGAATGCCGCAATCCGCCAGACCCGGCTCGGGCGCGTAATCCAGACCGACTTCGATGCCGTCATAGGTGACTTTCAATCCGGAGGCGAAGCCGGCGAGCGCGCGCAACCCTCGAACGACGGTGTCCTTCGCCGACTGTGTTCGACTCATGCGCAATAACGCGACGCGCAACGCCGGGGCGATCGAGGCCGGCAGCGACTTCACTTCCGGGGCTTCGAGATGCACAGTGATCGCGCCTTGCTGTTCGGTGTCGTAAAGCAGACGTTCGAGCAGTACCGTCTTGCCGACACCACGCAGGCCGATCAGCAGTTGACCATTGGCGTGGCGTCCGATGCGAAGGCGTTCGATGCAGACACGTACTTCCTCGCGAATGTCATCGCGACCGGACAAGGCGGGCGGCGGTGTTCCCGCGCCGGGATTGAAAGGGTTCTGAATGGCTTCCATGGCAGACACGCAAGGTTGGGTTGGCGAGCGAATGCTCATGCCCGGCACGCGGTGCCGCGACACACAGAGAAAATCCTAGTGAGATCGCTTGTGCTGCGCGGATGGCAAAACGTCTGCCCATCGCGAGGAAGCCGGGGAAGCCTTTGCCCGCAGCGGTGCGCCGCTGGTCGGCGGTTAAGGGGCAGGGCAGGAATTCAGACACTTCATCGCATTCTCGCCCGATGTGCGAACGGCGCGACTTAGCGCGTGCGGTGGTCGGCGGACGGATTGTCGAATACGTTGGACGGTGACGTGGGCGCGGCGGCCGGCACGTCGGCCGAGGACTCCGGGGCAGCGACGCCCGGCGGAAGCGGCGGCGGGTTGCCACCCCGTCCCGCTTCTAGCTTGTAGAGCCACGCCAGCAACTCCGCGACCGCCTGATAGAGCTGCGCCGGAATCCGCTGATCGAGGTCGACCTGCATGAGCAGGCTCACCAGCTCAGGTGATTCATGCACATACAGGCCATGCTCGTGCGCGGTGCGCACGATCGTTTCGGCGAGCAGGCCGTAGCCCTTCGCCACCACGCGAGGTGCAGTGTCGTTCGCCCCGTAGGCGAGCGCGATCGCGGTGCGACGTTCCGGTGGCAGCGTCATGCCGCACCTCCGGTCGCTGCGTCTGGCGAAACATCGCCCACCGATGGCCCCCGCCCGGTTTCGGGGGCGCGGCGGCAACGTGCGCTGGGCGCGCAGGGTCGGCCGGGTTGGCACCTGCCGATGACCCGCCGACGCTTGCCCCGCGTCCGTCAGCGCGCCGAACGACAATTGGCTCGCGATGAGTCCGACGGCCGCGAGTCGCTGGCGCAATGCCTCACCCTCTTGCGACAGCACATCGGCCGACACGGACGAATCGGTCAGCAGGCGCGCCTGTAACTGCTGCCCGGACAACCCGAGCGTGACGTCGACCGTGCCCAGCAACGGCAACGTGAGACGCAAATGGGTATGCCATGTCGAGGGCGTGGCCGCCTCGCCGGGCATCGGTTGCCCGGCCCGTTCTTCGACCTGCCATGCCATCGGCGCTCCCGGCCACGCCATGCCGTTCCACTGGAATTGCGGATTCACCAGCATGTCGAGCTGCTGACGCACCAGCGTGACACTTTCCGCGGGCGCATTCGCCACGGCGGCCATCGCCCCGGCCGGGCCGTGCGGCGCAGCATTCGGCGGTGAGCCGTTGCTCAGCGCAGCGAGCGTGGCGTCAGCCCCCTGCGTGCCTGGTAATACGCTGCTCGTTGTGTGCGCCACACTTGCGGCATGCGCCAGCGCATTGGCCGTGTTGGGCAGATTGGCGCTCGCATGCAGACCGCCATCGGTTGCCTCGCCCACCGCCGGCGGCGCAACGACGCCGGGCGGCGCGGCACCGGAGGCGGCTGCGACGGGCAGGGTCGACGGGCTGAGCGTCGGCCAACCGGTGGCCAGCACGGCGTCGGCGCCCGCGGGGCCCAGCAGTCGGGTAAGCGGGCCGGGACCGGGCAGCGTGGCGTCGGCACCGGCCGCACGCAACTGCGCGGCCAGATTCGCCGACGCGGGCCAGCGTAATTGCGGCTCGGCCTGTAGTTGCTCGAACGAGCGGCTGCCAGAGGCCCACTGCGACAGATGCGACTCGTAAAAGAGCCCGCTCGCGGACAACGCCTCCTTCAACGCCGCCGCGAGCAGCGGCGCGAGCGCGGGCGCGCCGGTGCCGGGGGCGGCAGGCCACACGGGCGTGCTCGCCTGCACGGGGCCGGGCGAGTCGGGCGCAAGCCGCAGAATCGTATCGATGGTGCGCGCGGCGGCCGAGAGGGTCGCTTGCTGAACCGGGGAGGGAAGCCGGGCACCGGCCTGCGGCGGCGCGTTACCGAGTCCGACGGCCGTCGCCGATGTGCGGGTGGCAAGGTCGCCGAGGGCGGACGTGGCGTCGCCGGTGGGCGGCAAGCCCGTTACGGCGCCTGGCGCCGTGGTCGAGGCCGCCCCTTGCCCGACGCCGAGCAAAGTGTCGAGCCGTCGTGCGAGCGTTGTGGCCAGCACCGAATCGAGACCGGCCATACCTGACTGACTCCGAAGAATGGGCGACGCGACGCGCTGGCGCGTCAGGCGCCCAGGTTCAGGCCGTAGACTTCGTGCAGGGCACGTTGACGGCGTGTGCTGTTGATCATGGCATCCAGATGCGCCAGACGCGGTACCACGAGATCGCGAATCGCGGCGTCGTCGGCCAGAATGCGACGGATGACGGCGTGCTTTCGCGCCCGCTCGTCCTCGTTGAGCGGCAGTGACGCGTCGAGCTGCTTGATCGAATCGACCTGAGCACGATACTGCATCTCGAGGTCGATGAGGGCATCCCAATCGCCATCACGCGCTACGCAGAGCATGCGTTCCGTGAGGCCGGCAATGCTCTCGTAGCAGTTCAGCAACGTCTTGGCTTCACTCATAGCGCACTCCGGTGCCCGCCTGTGCGGCGGGGGCCCCCGTGCCGACCGCCGGCGTGATGGCTCGCCAGGCCGATGCAATCGTATCGAGCAGGGTGTCGACTTCCTGTACCTTGATAACGTCGTTCTCGAGATTCGCTTCGAGCAGGCGTTGGCCCATGTAGTCGTAGAGATCGCGCAGGTTGCGCGACAGTTCTCCGCCGGCGTCCATGTCCAGGCCGTCGCGCAGACCGCCAATGATGCCGATGGCTTTCGAGAGCGCAAGTCCGCGATCGGCGATGCGGCCGTCTTCGAAATGGACGCGGGCCTTCGTGAGGGCTGCCTTGGCACCGTCGAACAGCATCATGATGAGCTGGTGCGGGCTCGCGGCGATGACGCCCGTCTCGAGTCCGACTTTGCGATAAGCGTTGGCGGCGTTTTGACCGTACATGACTTTCTCCGAAGCGCGCGGCGTGAGTGCGTCGCGGGCTTACTTCGAGGACGACGACGAAGACGACGAACCGCCAAGCACCTGCTTGAGGTAGTCGCTCGTGTTCTGCAACTTGGCCATCGTCGCGTCCAGCGCCGTGAACTGGGCGAGGTAGCGGTTCTGCATCTGCGTCATCTGGTCCTGCCAGTCGCTTTCCTGCTGCTGCACCTGCTTGATGCTGGCATTCAGGTTCGACGTGGCCGTGCTGATGGCGCCCTTGGCACCCAGGAAGTTGCTGACCTGGTTCGACAGCAGCGACGCATAGCCTTGCGAAAAATTGATGGTGCCACGATTGCCGAGGTTGGTGCCCGTGACCTGGATCTTCAGGCCGTCGGTCAGCGAACCCGCGGCGCCCGTCAGCGACTGGCCGCTGCCCGTGGCGATCACGCCGCCGATCGAGCCGCCGACGTCCACGCCATCGGTGCTGGGCGACACCCCCGTGCCGAACAGCGTGGTCTGGGCATTGCCCGACGTCACACGGATGTTCGAGGCGGAGCCGTAACGGTTCGACGTAATCGACAGCACCCCGGCGGTCTGCTTGACGGTCACTGTCGAGCCGTTGGCCACGAACTGCGAGTTGCCATTGATCGCGGCCTGCAAGGCCGCGGCCATCTTGTCGGGTGTGTACGTGCCGTTCGGGATGGTGATGGTCGTGCTCGTGCCGTCGACCTGCACCGTCAGCGTATTGTCGGTGCCGTTGATGACGGTGCTCGCGCCAAGCGTGGCGTTCGACGTGAGCGTGCCTTGCGTCGCCAGTCGCGTGATGACCACGTCGTACTGGCCCGGCTGGGTATTGGTGGTCGAGCCCTGATAGCTGATCAGGCTATCGCTGGTCGTGCCGTTGGTGGCAAGCAGCGACGCGAGTTGGGCGAAGCCGCCCGAGGCGATGGCCTTCTGCAGCTTGGTAGAATCGACCGCCAGCTGGCCCGACGTATCGGTGGCGCTGCCGGAGCCGTCGCCGGCCTGGAACGTCACGCCGATGTCCGCGAGCGAGGTCAGCACCGATCCCGAGACCCCCGGCAGCTTGCCGTTCAGGATCTGCTGGATCTGGGTCGTGATCATCTGCGTGGTCGTGTCGCCGATCAGCGGACCGTTGTTGTTCGAGGTGCTGCCGGGCGTGGCGCCCGACTTGTCGAAGTACGTCAGCTGGCCGATCGCGGAATGCAGGGTGTTGTACGCGGTGACGAAATCGTTGACCGACTTGGTGACGCCGTCGCTGTTGTTGCTGACGCTGACGGTGGTCGTGCCGGTCTTGAGCAGGGTCATCGACAGACCCTGCACGGCGCTCTTGACGGTGTTCGTCTGGCTCGACACGGCCAGGCCGTTGATGGTCAGGTTCGCGTTCTGGCCCGCGGCCGTCTGCGTCAGGTTCTGCGTGGCGGTGGGGTCGTACGCCAGCATGTTCGTGAGCGTGGCGTCGCCGCCGGCGGCGACGTCCACCTTCATGCTCATCGCCTGGCCGGTCTGCGTCGAGGTCAGCACCAGACGGTTCGGCGTGGCGCTGCCGTCGTTGACGATCGTGGCCGTTACCCCGCCCTTGGCGGCGTTGATGGCGTCGCGAATACCTTGCAGCGAATTATTGTTGTTCGTGATCGTGATACTGAACGGCGCCTGCTGGGCATTCGGCGAAAAGCTGGCACCAGTGTACGTGCCGTTCGCGAGCGTGCCGCCCGATATCGTGCCGAAGCTGAAGGTCAACTGGGTGGACGCGCCACTGCCGATCGAGGCGGCGGGATCCGACACGCCGGACGTCGACAGGCTTTGCGCCTGCGCCAGTTGCGTCGTGTTGATCGTATAGCTGCCGGCCTTCGCCGTGGTGTCCGCCGACGCCGTCAGGAAGGTCGCGTCGCCCGGGGTGGCCGTCATCTGCAGGAACGACGACGCCGACGACAGGGCCGACAGCGACGACTGGAACGAACTCAGCGCCGATTGCAGGCTGCCGAGCGCGGAAACCTTGGTTTGATAGCTGGCTTCTTGTGACTTGAGCAAGCTGAGCTTTTGCGTGGCCGGCTGCATCAGACTGGTCACGAGGGCGTTGACGTCCAGCCCGGAGCCGATGCCCGGTGACGAAATGGAGCCCGTAGTGCTACTGCCGGTAGTCGCCATAAATTGCTCGCTCTCTCAAATGGTTGCTCAACTCACAAAACGCCGGCAGGAAAAAGACTGCCTTTGTAATGTTTGCGGCGGCGCCCCCGTGAAGGTGGCGCCGCCGGCGGCCCGGCCACGTTGCCGCCGGGCGTCAAACCCTACCCAACAGGCGCTTACTGGAGAAGCTTCAGCACTTGTTGCGGCAGTTGGTTGGCCTGGGCCAGCATCGAAATGCCGGCTTGTTGCAGGATCTGCGACTTGGTCAGGTTGGCCGTTTCCGCAGCGTAGTCGGTGTCTTGCACACCCGAACGCGCCGTGGTCAGGTTCTGCGTCGTGGTCGACAGGCTCGAAATCGTCGACTGGAAGCGGTTTTGAATAGCGCCCAGGGTCGATTGCAGCGTGTCGACGGTGCCGATGGCCGAGTCGATCTGCGACAGCATCAGCGTGGCGCTGTTCACCGACTTGACGTCGGCTTGTGCCAGGCTACCGCTCGTGGCGTAGGTCGTGGCAGTCGTCGGCAGACCCAGCTTGGTCAGCGTTGCCGCCGTGCCGCCGCTGATCTGGAACGCCGAACCCGAGCTGAGGTGCATCTTGCCCGTGGTGTCGACATACGCGTTCACGCCGCTGTTCGACGAGTTGATCGCGTTGGCCAGGTCGCTGGCGCTGTTCATCTTGCCGGTGATGTTCGTGGCCTTGCCGTTGACGGTCAGGACCAGGTCGCCTGCGGCCAGCGTTTGCGAGAACGTCGAGGCGACGGCGGTCGACGTGGTCGTCGTACCGGAGGTAGCAGCGGCGACGGCCATGCCCAGCGTGGTGGCGTCGGCACCCGCGATCGTCATCGTTTGTGCCGCGTCGGTGTTGGTGATGGCGATTTCACCGGCCGAGTTGACCGAGGCGACGTTACCCGTGAACCCGGCGGACTGTGCGGCGGTGTTGATGGCCGTGGCCAGGTCGGCCGAGCTGTTGTACGTGCCAGCCTTGACGTTGACGGCGGCGCCCGCGCCCATCTGCACGGTCAGTGCGGCAACCGTGAAGCTCAGCGGATTGGCGGCCGACGTCGTTTGCGCGACCGAACCGATGCTCGAGATGGTCATGCTTTGTTGCAGGTTGACCGAAATGGTCTGGCCTGCGTTGGCGCCGACCTGGAAGTTCGCCGTGCCCATCGAGCCGTCGAGCACGTTCAGGCCGTTGAACGACGTTTGCGTGGCCAGGCGGTTCACTTCCGCCAGACGCTGCTGGACTTCCTGGTCCAGTGCGGCGCGGTCCGAAGCCGAGTTCGTCGAGTTGGTCGACTGAACGGCCAGCGTGCGGATGCGCTGCAGGTTGTCGGTGATCGCCGACAGGGCGCCCGCGGCGGTCTGCACCAGCGAGATACCGTCGTTGGCGTTGCGCTGCGCTTGCTGCGTGCCGTTGATCTGGGCCGACATGCGGTCCGTGATCGCCAGGCCGGCGGCGTCGTCGGCGGCGCTGTTGATGCGCATACCCGAGGACAGGCGCGTGATCGAGGTTTGCAGGCCCGACTGCGACGTGCTCAGGTTACGTTGTGCAACCAGCGAGAAGATATTGGTATTGATGACAGATGACATTTAGCCACTCCTTTCCCAAAATTTTTGGCTCCGGCTTAAGCGCCGTAACTTCGGCTCTACAGCCATTCGCCGAAAGCCGCCGTTGTAGGGGATATCGGACGGCCATTGGGAAAATTTAGGGTGATTTCACAAAATGATGTGTCACCCCCCATCGACGGGCCCTGTCGATGTAGGAAAAACGCTAGCGGATCAGTCTACAAAATTCTTCCCCGATCGATCCCGCAAGGAAAGGGGCAATCTGCCGCTTATTCAATCCCTGTAAGGCTTGGAGAGGCGCAGGCGATTGCCTGGCCCCCGCGGCGCGACCGCCAATTCTCGGCAGGTGGCAACGCTTTGAAGGCGCACGAGAAAATTTTTCGCCTGGGTGAGAAAGCGTTGCCGGACGCAACGCTGTCGACGACGGAGGTCGGTTCGGCGGTCCGAAATGCACGTGGCCCGCATTCTCGGGCCACGTAGTGATCGCTTACTTCTGATGGGGTGGTGCCGGAACGCTCAGGCGCAGAGCGGTCCCATCTCGGCGCTGACCAGGCCGTGTTGCATCACGTAATAGGTGAGTTCGGCGTTGTTGTTCAGGCGCATCTTTTCCAGCAGGCGTGTGCGATACACGCTCACCGTCTTGACCGAGAGCGAGAGCGCATTGGCGATGTCGGTCAGGCGCTTGCCCGAGCCGATCATGCAAAGCGTTTGATATTCCCGGTCGGACAGGCGCTCGTGCGGCGGCTGGTCGGCGTCCGGGCCGAGGTAGTCGGCGAGCGTCTCGGCGACCATCGGGCTGACATACTTGCGGCCCGCGGCGACCTGCCGCACGGCCGACACCAACTGCTGCGCGTTCGAGCGTTTGCTCAGATACCCGGCCGCGCCGGCCTTGAGGGCCCGAAGCGCGAACTGGCCTTCACCGTACATGCTGAAGATCATGATCGGCAGACGCGGATGTTTGCGCCGCAGGGTCTTGAGAATTTCGAGACCGTTCGTGTCGGGCAGCGAAATGTCGAGCAGGACGATGTCCCACTGGGCGGCGTCGGTCATCTCCAGCGCTTCCGCGCCGCAGTCGGCTTCGCCGACGACCGAGATGCTCCCGCTGTCGGAGAGCAACTGTCGCACGCCCTGACGCACAATGGCGTGGTCGTCGACGATGAGCACTCTGAGCGTCATGATGCGTATCCGTGAAGAGCAAGCGATTCCGGGGCATGATGGCCGGTCGCGGGTGCCGCGGCCGGGGACGACAGAATCTGGTGCCAGGGAAGACGCGCGCTCACGAGCGTCCCCGATCCTTGCGCACTGCCAATACGTATCGTGCCGCCAAGCGCCGTGCAGCGCTCGCGCATCCCAACCAATCCGAAATGTCCCTGCTTGCGACGCGCGCCGCGGACCAAGCCGCAACCGTCGTCGGAAATCGTGAGTTTGAGTGAACGATGACCGCCGTCGAGCGCCACCACTACGCGAGAGGCGTGTGCGTGTCGGGCAACGTTGGTCAAGGCTTCCTGCGCAATTCGATATAACGCCAGCACCGCGTCGGGCGTGAGCTTGGCGACGCGCTCGCGCGTCACGTCGTCGCAGCGCCAAATGCAGGTGAGACCGCTTTGTTCGCCAAAGCGACGCAGCCAGGCGCGCAACGACGCGACGAGACCGGCGTCGAGCGCGGGCGGGCGTTGGCGGCAGACGAGGTCGTCCGCCGCGTCTTGAGCCGCGTTTGCTGCCTGCTGAATCTGGGTGCAGAGGGACTGCCATTCGGCGGCGTTGGCCGGGGCGCGCGTGGCAAGACGCGCCACCACCAACTGCAGTGCCGTGAGGTGCGCCCCAAGTCCGTCGTGTATCTCCCTGGCCAGGCGCGTGCGCTCGGCTTCGCGAGCGGCGTCTATCGAGCCTGCCTCGGACAGTGCCGGCGCGCGCGCCGCTGCCGCGCGCGAGGCGGACTCGGCGGGCAACGCCGTGTCGCACGCAGCCGCCGGACCCGATGTCGGCGTCGCGGCGCGCGTGTGCAACGCGTCGTCAAGTGACACGCGACGTCTCGCAGCCTGTGCGGCACGATCGACGAGAAACGGCATGGAGGCAGATCCCTGAGAGAAAAAGTCCCGTGCCGCAACTTGCGCGCCGAGACCCCACCGAATTTAACAAACTTTACATTTCGTCACAATTACACGTGGCAAACAAGCACATGACGGACGTCGAAGCATAACTCTTTGATTTGGATCAAAAAGTATTGGCGTGCTTAAGGGAAATTCTGCGAAGACCCCAAAATATATCAGGGTTTGTCCTAGCGCATGGAGTCGAGCCAGTGTTTCAAACGATTTTTTCAATCTAACCAACGGTAATGACTGAGTTTTTCCTGCGACTTCATACGGCTGCGATTTTCTATCACGCGGCGGTGCAGGCATGCGGTGTGAGGTATCGGAGACGTGACGCCGGCAACGTCTTCTAAAGGGCGTTGCGTTCAGCCTCTACCGCGAGCGGTAGCGTCACGGTCACAATCAGGCCGCGACCGTCGTCGCCCGACGCCAGCGTCACGGTGCCGTAACTGGCCGCCACGATTTCCTTGACGATGGCCAGCCCCAACCCGGTGCCGGGCTGACCCGGCGGCGCATTGCGATAGAAGCGCTCGAACACACGCTGCCGCGCCTCGGCCTGGATGCCCGGCCCATCGTCGATCACGCGCAGGCGGGCCATGTCTTGAGGGCTGTCGATGGCGACGGTCACACGACCACCCTCGTGGATATAGCGGATCGCATTGTCGACAAGATTCATGACCATGGCGTGAAACAGCTCGCCATTGCCCTCGACCCACACGTGCGCTTCGGTCGTCTCCAATCCCAGATCGATATGGCGTCGTTGCGCAAGGGCGACGAGTTCCTCAAGCACGGCGGCGGCCACCGCCACCAGATCGACGCGCGAGCGCGAGAAAGCGGGCGTGTCGGCCGCCTCCGCCTGCGAGAGCAGCAACAGCTTGTTGGTGAGATCGGCCAGCCCTCGACTGCTCGTCTGCATGGCGGCGAGTACGTCGGCCAGCGCCGCGCGGTCATCGAGCTGCGCGGCGAACTGCAACTGGGTATCGAGCAGCGTGAGCGGGGTGCGTAGCTGGTGCGCGGCGTCGGCCACGAAGCGCCGCTGTTGCTGCGCCTGTGCCGAGAGCCGCTGGATGCATAGGTTGATGGCGTCGACGATAGGTCGCAGTTCGGTTTGGAGTTGTCCGGCGCGAATGGGCACCAGTTCCTGCGGCGCGCGCCCGGCGACCTCGTCCTTGAGGCGAATGAGCGGATGCAGCTCCACCGTCAGCCCGATGAGCACCAGCAAGGCGGCCAGCGCGGCCATGGCGATCTGGCGGTGCAGCGACGGTTCCCACAACTGCGAGAGCATCGCGTCGTGCGCGTGCATCGTCTCGGCCACCACGACCGCGACCTGATAGGGTGTGCCGGCGTTGTACATCGTGCGCACATAATTGACGGCCCGAAGCGGCTCGCCATTCACGGTGACGCTGAAGTACGCCGGGGTCGTGCCGGAAAAGAGCGGCGGGCGCGGGAAATCCGGCGGCCCGGCGAGCAATTGGCCGTCTTCGGTGACGACCTGATAGAACACCCGGTCCCGCGCCGGCGACGCGAACAGTTCGAGTGCGGAGGGCGGCACGCTCGCGCGCAGGGCCCCATCGACCCAGGTGAGTTCTCCGGCGATCACTTGTGCCGACGTGAGCAAGGCCCGGTCCTGCACGAGCGCGGCGGTGTCGCGAGCACTGCGATAGGCTTGCCATCCACTCGCGCCGATGTAGAGCGTGAGTGGCAGCATCAGCCACATCAGCAGCCGTACGCGAAGGCTAAGCATCTTTGGCGCGCAGCAGATAGCCCAGACCGCGCAGCGTCATGATGGCCGCGTGGCTCGTCTCGAGTTTCTTGCGCAGACGATGGATGTAGATCTCGATGGCATCGGCGCTCGGTTCGTCGTCGAGACCGAAGACGCCGTCGACGAGGGCGCTTTTGGCAACGGTCTTTCCCTGCTTGCGCATGAGGATTTCGAGCACGGCATGCTCGCGCGACGGCAGCGCGAGCGGCGCGCCCGCGATCGTGAACTGTCGCGTACCCGCGTGATAGGCCAGATCGGCACACACCAGATCCGCGCTCTGCTCGGGCGCATGCCGGCGGGCGAGCGCCTTGACGCGCGCGATCAGCTCGCGCACTTCGAACGGCTTCACCAGATAGTCGTCGGCCCCCGCGCCGAGACAGTCGACCTTCTCGTCGACGGAACCGCTGGCCGTGAGAATGATCACCGGCACATTGTTGCGACGCTCACGCAGCCGTCGCAGCACATGCTTGCCGCCGAGCTTGGGCAGCATGAGATCGAGCAGCACCACGTCGTACGTCTCGGTTTGCAGCAGACGGTCGGCGGCGTCGCCGTCGCGCGCGGCGTCGACCGTGAAGTTGTCGTCGCGCAGCATGCGGGCGAGCCAGTGGGCGAGGGTGTCGTTGTCTTCGATCAGCAGCAGTTTCATGACGGCAAAGGCGTAGGGCGACGGAGGCAGTGACGCAGACAGCGACGGCGAGTGTGCCCGCCGAACCGGCGCAAGCCAACAGCGGGTAAACACCCATCGGTTGCGCGAGAAAACCTGCATGGGACGAAAGCTCGATGAAAGCTTCGGTTTTCTACAATTCGCATCAAGGCAAAGGAAACGATTCAGAGGACCGCTGCCTGGGCCCTGTGGCCAACCACGGAGGTCGGCCGGCGCCGCAACGCGACGCTTGAGCCATTATCCCTAAAAACGATGGAGACACCATAATGCGAGCAAGCCATGGCGTGCGTACGCCGAAAGCCTTCGTGAAACCCGTTCTGGCCGCCGTGTTCGGCGCATCGCTGGCGCTGGCCGCCGTGCCGAGTTTCGCCGCCGACAGCGGCAAGATCACGATCATGGTAGGCGGCATCACCAAGATGATCTACCTGCCGGCCAAGCTTGCCGAGCAACTCGGTTACTTCAAGGACGAAGGGCTGAACGTCGAGCTGCTCTCGCAGCCGGCCGGTGTCGACGCCGAAAACGAATTGCTCGCCGGTGCCGTGCAGGCCGTGGTTGGCTTCTACGATCACTCCATCGACCTGCAAAGCAAGGGCAAGGAAGTGGAGGCCATTACGGTCTTCGGTCAAGTGCCCGGTGAAGTCGAGCTGGTCAATGCCAAGAGCCGCGATACCATCAAGAGCATGGCCGACATCAAGGGCAAGACCCTGGGTGTGACCGGCCTGGGTGCGTCGACCAACTTCCTCACGCAGTACCTCGCGGCCAAGCACGGCATCACGTCGTCGCAATTCTCGGTGCTGCCCGTCGGCGCCGACAACACGTTCATCGCCGCCATCAAGCAGAACCGGATCGACGCCGGCATGACGACCGAGCCGACCGCCTCGCGCCTGATCAACACGGGCGATGCGGCGGTGCTCGTCGACATGCGCACGATGAAGGGCACGGTGGACGCGCTGGGCGGCGCTTACCCGGCGTCGAGCCTGTACGTGCAGCGCGCGTGGGCCGACACGCACAAGGAAGAGGCGACCAAGCTGGCGCGTGCGTTCGTGAAGACGCTCAAGTACATCAACACGCACACGGCCGCCGAGATCACCGAGAAGATGCCGAAGGACTACTACGCCAACAACAAGGCGCTGTACCTGCAGGCGCTGCAGAACTCGCTGCCGATGTACTCGCCGGACGGCCGCATGCCGAAGGATGGTCCGGAGACGGTGCTCAAGGTGCTCGCCGCGTTCAATCCGAACGTCAAGGGCAAGCACATCGACCTCTCGAAGACCTACACCAACGCGTTTGTCGACGCGGCGAACGTGCCTAAGTAAGCGTTCGATTCGCGTATCACCCTTTGACCCTGTAGTTCAGGCGCGCGCGTCGCTCGACGCGCCGCCACCCGAGCCGCCCGCACCCGACGACCGTCCGGTGTGTGGGCAGACTCACCCCTGAAAAACCGCAACGACACCGTTTGCCCTTCGACGTTACTGAGGAACCGGGCATGACCCAGACCATCACCCCCACTGCGCCGGCGCGCGCCGCGAGCCCTGTCTCGCGCGATACCCCGGCCATCGAATTCGACAACGTGTCGTGCCGCTTCATCTCGGCGGACGGCCACGCCACCATCGCGCTGCGCAACTTCAGCATGTCGGTCGCCCGCGGCGAGTTCGTCGCCATTGTCGGGCCGACCGGCTGCGGCAAGTCGACCACGCTGTCGATGATCACCGGCCTGCTGCGCCCGACCGCCGGCAGCGTGCGCGTGATGGGGCAGCCGGTCAGCGGCATCGACCCGCGCATTGGCTTCGTGTTCCAGAACGACGCGGTGTTCCCGTGGCGCAGCGTGCGCGAGAACGTGGCCGCCGGCCCGCTCTTTCGCGGTCAGTCCAAAGACGCCGCTTACGCACTGGCCGACCAATGGATCAAACGCGTGGGCCTGGACAAGTTCGGTGATCACTACCCGCACCAGCTCTCGGGCGGCATGCGCAAGCGCGTGGCGCTGGCACAGACCTTCATCAACAACCCCGAAATCCTGTTGATGGATGAGCCGTTCTCTGCGCTGGACATGCAAACGCGCACGCTCATGCAGGACGAGTTGCTGCAACTGTGGTCGTCGACGTCCGGCTCGGTGGTGTTCGTCACCCACGATCTGGAAGAGGCCATCGCACTGGCCGATCGCGTGTTCGTGCTCACGGCGCGTCCGGCCACGTTGAAGAATGTGTACACGATCGACCTGCCGCGTCCGCGCGTGATGTCCGAAGTGCGCTACGAGCAGCGCTTCATCGACATTTCGCGCGAGATCTGGGCGGATCTGCGTGAAGAAGTGAAGATCGGTTGAAGGCGACGCCCCCCGAGGGGCATCGACAATGATATTGCGGGCCGCGCATCGACGCGCGTGCCCACGCCGTCTGGAGGAGGGCATGAACATGAGTGAACAGGCCATGGTGGCAGGATTCAGTGACGCCGATCTCGCGCGCGAGGAAGCCAGCGCGCAGCGTCGCATCAAACAACGTCGCGCGCTGGTGATTTTTCTGCGCGTGGCCATTCTGGTGATCGGGTTGGGTGGCTGGGAAGTGGGCGCGCGGGTGGGGTGGATCGACCCGTTCTTCTTCTCGCAACCGACTCAGATCGTTGCGCAGATCTATGAATGGTGTGTGGAAGGCACCTCGCAGGGCCCGCTCTGGACGCAGGTGTTCGTCACGCTCGAAGAGACCGTGCTGGGCTTTCTGATCGGCGGCGTGGCGGGTGTGATCTGCGGCATCGTGCTCGGCCGCAACAAGCTGCTCTCGGATGTCTTCAGTCTCTACATCCAGATCGCCAACTCGATTCCGCGCGTGGTGCTCGGGTCGATCTTCGTGATTTCGCTGGGTCTGGGCATGGCCTCGAAGGTGGCGCTTGCCGTGGTGATGGTGTTCTTCGTCGTGTTCGCCAACGCCTTCCAGGGCGTGCGTGAGGCGGATCGCTACATGATCGCGAATGCGCAGATCCTGGGGGCGTCGCGCCGTCAGGTGACGATGTCGGTGGTGATTCCGTCGGCGTTGTCGTGGATTCTCGCCAGCCTGCACGTCAGCTTCGGCTTTGCCCTGGTGGGTGCGGTGGTCGGTGAGTTCCTCGGCTCGAAGCAGGGCATTGGCCTGCTGATCTCGACCGCGCAGGGCGCGTTCAATGCGAGTGGCGTGTTTGCCGCGATGATCGTGCTTGCCGTGGTGGCGCTGGCGGCGGACTATCTGCTGACGTCGCTCGAGAAACGTTTGCTGAAGTGGCGTCCGGCGGCGTTCAGCACCGAGTAATACCGACGGTCATCGGCTGCGCATAAAACAACGGCGCCATCCGCTGCGGATGGCGCCGTTGTCGTTTGGCGTGGGACGCGAGGTCGCCAGGTTCCTGAGCGCCTCGCCGTGTCCGGGCCTCGTCAGATGTTGAGCTTGCTGACCTTCGTGCCTTCGACGTTCAGGTTGGCCATGAGACCGGCGTTGGTCATCACGATCACTTCGACCGGCGAAGTCGCGGTGTTCAGATCGACCGCGCCGTTCGCGCCGATCTTGACCAGGGCCACGGAGGCGTCGGCCCCCGCCGTCCAGCCGTCGGTGCGCTGGAATTTGTCCAGGGCGTCCTGCGTCATGAACAGGAAGATAATGGCCTTCGACTGCGCACCGATCTGCAGACCGAACGAGGCCGTCACCGTGTTGTAGTAGCCCTTCGTGGTGCCGCCCACGCGCAGCGCGCCTTCGCCGTATTGGCCGCCCACAACGAAACCGGCTTGCAGCACCGACGGGAACACGAGCATGCCGCGCGACTTGTTCACCAGTTCGCGCGAGCCCGGTACGGACGCATACATCCTGTCGAGCGCGCCATTCACGGACGCATCGATCTCACGGCGCTTGTTCGCGTTGGCGCCGGGTGAGTTGTCGCTCTTGCTGGCCTGCGACGGGCTGGTCGTGGTGCAGCCCGACAGCGCGAATGCAGCGGCGGCAACAGCGACGGAAGTCTTCATCAGGAATTCGCGTTTTTGCATTTTCTCCCTCCAGGTAGCGTGTGCCGCGTGCTGAGCACGGCGGCATGGATCCGGATAAAACGTCGGGCCGATGACGCATTCCACGCGGCACGCGTCGTGTCGGCCATGAAGCGGATGATGAGAACGATAATTCGGCATCCGACGGATGCGTCTGCATGAAATCGTGGCAGACAACCCGTCGGCGTGACGACGATTATGCGGCCTCTGACGTTATTGTCAAGAAAATAGGGCAACAAGTTCCGTTAACTTGCAGACATCTCTCGTCAACGTGTAGGTGTCCACCTACGTGCACTTGCGCTTGTATTCCTCGATGAGGGCTTTGCGCGGGCGGGTGCGTGTAGGAATGTCGACGCGATCGCCGGCGGGTGACTCCACGCGTCGTCCGCGCTGGTAGACCGGCTTGTCCGGCGTGTTGGCGATCTTGTCGGCGAGCGCGCGACACTCGTCGCGCAGTGAGGGTGATCGCGCGCCGGAAGCGCTGGCCTGCGACGCGGCCTGATCGCGCGCGGCTTGCGAGCATTGCTCTGGCGGCAGGGCGCGGCCGACGCTATCGAAACACACGGGCGTCTGCGCCAACGCGCCGCCGCTCACACCGAGCAGTGCGACGACAGTGGAAGCTTGCAGAAAGCGTTTGATCGGCGAGTAAGACCGCGCAAGCCCGGCAATGCCGAGCATCGACGCTGCGACGCCGTTTGGCGTGAATGAAGCGGATGAGGCGGATGAGGCGAAGGCTGTGCGGGCAGTGGACATCGGGGACAGCGTAGCGGCGCGGCGTGGCATCGTCGATCTCCTCAAGGGAACCGCGCTGCGGCGCGGGTGCGCCTATTCTGGCATCGCCCCGGCGGGATTGTCGATACCCGCGACGCCATGCCGCGCCGCGCCCAAGCCGGGGCGGTCCGTGCGCAATTCGAGCCGATAGCCGACGCCATAGATCGAGCGCACGATTTCCTCGTCGGGCCGGATCGCCTGCAACTTGCGACGCAGGTTCTTGATATGGCTATCGACCGTGCGATCGGCCACCACGCGGTGATCGTCGTACATGCGATCGAGCAGGTGGGCACGAGGGAAGGTCTTGTCGGGATGGCTCGCGAGCGTCGCCAGCAACCGCAACTCCACCGGCGTGAGCGGCAGTTCGTGTCCGTCGAGCCGTGCGTGATGACGCATCGCGTCGATGACGAGCGCGCGCGGCGGTGCCGCATTCGCAAGACTGGCGGTTCCTTGGGGGCCGGAGGGGGTACCGGCGCCTCTCACCCGGCGCAGAATCGCCTTGACGCGCGCCACGACTTCGCGCGGACTGAAGGGCTTGCAGATGTAGTCGTCGGCGCCGAGTTCGAGGCCCAGCAGCCGGTCGGTTTCTGCCGCGCGCGCCGTCAGCATGACGACCGGCACCTCGGAGAATTCGCGCACGGCGCGGCAGACTTCGAGGCCGTCCATGCCCGGGAGCATGAGATCGAGCAGCACCAGGCGCGGTTGTGTCGCGCGCACGGCCGCAACCACGTCGCGGCCGTCCGAGAGAATGCGGCAAGGCATGCCCGCCACCCGCAGGTATTCCGCGAGCAAGGCGGCGAGCTTGGGCTCGTCTTCGACGATCAGAATCGGGGCAGTGTCGGAGAGGGGCATCGCGTCGGTCGGTGAACTTGGGGTGGAAAGCGGCGTCGGGGTCAATGCGTGCGACGCGCCCGGCGACGGGGTCGGCGAGGTCGAAGCCATGGGCGAAGGGTTCATCACGAGCTCGCAAGGGCGGGGTCGTCGAGCCGCGCGGGCCCGGGTCGGCGCGGCCCGCCGGGTGACCTGTCGCATCCGCCGCCGCACGCCCGGCCTGCGGCCGCCGGCGCAGGGCGGTGACACGGCAGAGTGATCGTGAGTGCGAGACCGCCCAGCGGGGAGTGTCGCGCGGTGATCTGGCCGCCATGGGCTTCGACGATATGTTTGCACAGCGTCAGCCCCAGTCCGGCGCCACCGCTTCGCCGGCTGCGCGACGCTTCCACGCGGAACAGGCGCTCGAACAGACGCGGCAGCGCGTCGTCCGGCACGCCCGGCGCAGAATCTTCGATCTCCAGACGCAACTGCGTGGCCGTGGCCGACAGGTACACGCGCACGGCGCCGCCGCCGTCGGTGTACCGCAGCGAGTTTTCGAGCAGATTGCCCAGCAGTTGCGTCACGCGGTGGAGATCGCCGTTGATGATGAGCGTGTCGTCGGGCAGGTGCACGTTCAGCGCGATGCCCTTGGCATCGAACCAGTCGCCGAACGCGGCCACGGACGTGGCGACGCGCTCGGTCATGTCGACGGGGGCGAACGTGTAGGTCAGTGCGCCAACGTCCGAGAGCGAGAGTTCGTACAGATCGTCGATCAGTTTGGAAAGCTGCGAGATTTCAACGCGCAGCGAGGCGAGGGCGTCTTGCGTGAGCGGGCGTACGCCGTCTTCCATCGCTTCGATTTCCCCGCGCAGGATCGACAGCGGCGTGCGCAGCTCGTGGGAAATGTCCGCGAGCAGGTCGCGGCGCGAGCGGTCGTTGCGGGCGAGCGTGTCGGCCAGGCGATTCAGATCGACGGCGAGACGGGCGAGCTCGTCGGCACCGGCCGTCGGTGCGCGTACGCTGTAGTCGCCCATCGCCATGCGGTGGGTGGCCTCGAGCAGCGGGGTGACGGGCACGAGCAGACGCCGGGCGAGGTGCAGCGCCACGACACCGAGCAGCGCGACGCCGAGGACCGTCAGATACATCAGGTTGTCGCCGCACAGCCAGCGATGCCCGCCGAGCGCGGCGCGCACGGCGAGTGCCGTGGCCGTCATGGTGATCAGGCCCGTCGCGAAGAGCGCGAGGAAAAGCTTTCGGGTGATGCCGGAGTTCATGCGCTGCGTGGTTGGGCGAACGGTGACGGCGGGAAAGAGCGCCTGACGGGGCGAACCAATGGGCTCTGCCGGCGTTGGCGCGCCATTTTCTCAGCATCGGTGTGGCGCGCGGCGGGCCTCCACAAATTTTCCTCTATTTGTGCTTAGTGCCTGCACCTGCACTCCTTACTATCCCTCTCGACGCTGGCCGCCGGGTCGGCTGCGTCATCGATCAACCGTTCACACTATTCCAAGACGACCGGATCCGGCATCCGGGGTCGGCGCGGGGGCGCCTCACCATGTCGAAGCTGTCGATGCTACCGCGCGTTGCGGCGCGCGGTGTTCTCCGGACGCTTGCGCTGCTGGCCGCCACGGGCGCCATGTTGGGGGCCTGTTCCAGCTCGGCGCCGGCGCCCACGCCGATGGGCATGATGCCCATGCCGCGCGTGGCGAACGTGCAGACGGGCGGATCCATCTACCAGTCGACCACCGCCACGAACTGGTTCGAGACACCGGTCGCGCATCGCATCGGTGATCTGCTTACGATCGCGGTGTCCGAAAACTCGTCGGGTGGAAACAAGTCGCAGAGCGACATCTCGCGCAACGCGAGCGTGACGGCCAAGACCGCCAAGGCCAATGGGGCGGATTCTGTGCTGGAGCGCTGGTTCAACATCGGTCAATCGGCCAGTGCCTTCAAGGGCAACGGCAACAACAGTTCGAGCACCGCGCTGGCCGGCACGATTGCGGTGGCGATCGTGGACGTATTGCCGAACGGCGCTTATGTCGTGGGTGGGGAAAAGCAGGTCCTGCAAGGGCGCAATATGGAGACGTTCCGCTTCACCGGCGTGGTCAACAAGTTCGACATCTCGCCGGGCAATGTGGTCGCGTCGAGCAAGGTGGGGCAGGCGAAGGTGGCGCGGGTGGAGGAGGGGCAGGTTGCCGACGGGAGCAGCGGTGGCTGGCTGCAGGGCATTCTGCTCGGCGTGTCGCCGTTCTGATGAAACGACTGGCGATAGTGCTGATGCTGGCGGCGGCCGCCAGTGCCACTCTGGGCGGGTGCCTCTTCACGACACCGGTGCCGGTGCTCGCCGCGCAAGTGGCCTCCAGCATGGTGTCGACGGGGGTGATGTTGTCGGATCAACTGCCGTCCATCGTGCCGCCGACGACGCCCGCCGCGCCGGAGTTGCTCTCGCACAATGTGTGTATCGAGCTGGCGCCGGATGGCATTTCCGATCTGCTGCCGGCGATACAGGGTCGCCTGCGCGCCTATGGCATCGTGAGCACGATCTACAGCCCGGGCACCTGGCCGACGGGCTGCGTGGTGCTCAATTACTCGGTGCGCCGCGCCTGGCGCGATGCTCTGTGGGGCAACACACCGAGCGAATATCTGGCCTATGCAACGCTGACGCTCAGCCGCAACGGGACAGTGATCAATACGGTGTACTTCGACGGTCGATCGCGCACGGTCGAATCGTCGTCGGCGTCAAACTCGCGCATCGCGCAACTGGTTGACCGGCTGGTGGTGTTTTGAGCGAACAAGGGGCGGCGACAAGCGCCACCCGCGAAAGGGCGTTCAGAACCGGTAACTCACCTTCAGACTCCCCGCCTGCGACGATGCGCGTGCCGTATTGACGAGCGCATCGTAAGCGAGCGAGATATCCAGGTGCTTGGCCAGTGTCACGCCGACGCTGGCGCCGAGCGTCAGGAAGCCGCGCGGCAAATCCGCACCCGGTGCGACGAAGGCCGTCCCGTCCTGCGAGGCCACGGTGATCACGCGGGCGACATCGAGCAGTTCGTGTGCGTACGCCACGCGGAACTGGACGTTCACGGGGCGCGTTGCGTCGCCGAACGCCTTGTCGAGCGTCACACCGACAAACGGTTGCAGGCTCTGCGTGTTATCCGTGCCAATGCGCAGATTCTGCCCGCCCGCACCGCTCTCTTCGAAGCCGTTCGCGTGAAAGTAGGCGTAACGCAGGCCGGCACGAGGCGTGACGACAATGCCCGCGATCGCCATCGGTGCACTCACCTGTGCCGCCGCCGTCAATTCCTGCCCGATATGATCGCCCTCGGCCGTGCCGATGCCCGCGAACGGGCGTTTCTGCGACAGGAAGTGAAGGCCGTAACCGAGAGTGGCGGCAACATCGACCGCGCCCATCTCACGGCTTGCATACGCGGCAAGGCGCAGCGTGTCCCGTGTGCCCGAGCTCGCCGTGCCCTGTTCCGAAAGATCGGCATGGGAATAGCCGCCCGCAAGCCCAAACATGACGCGTTCTTCGTGCCGTTCCGCGCCGGCAAGGAAGCCGTATTGATTCTCCTGGAAGCCAGACTGAGCGCCCGAGCCGTTCACACGGGCATGCAATCCGGTGGCCGTGGCCCAGACGGGCGAGGTGCGCGGCACTGCGTCGCCCGTGGCAAGCCCTGTATCCACGGCGCGTCGCGTGGCTTGATCGAGAAGCGCTGCGGCCGTTGACTGCGCATTCGCCAGCGCCGCCGTGCCCAGCGCGGTGTAGACGCTCGTGTTTTTCGGCGCAATCACGACTGCCCCCCGTTCCCCGGATCACTGACGGACGGATCGGCCAGTGACAGGATGACATCGTTCGCGCCATAGGCGACCGACGATTGCAGGCTGCCAAGATTGGCGCCTGCCGCCTGCGCGCCGGTGACCGAAGAGAAGCGACCGCTTACGCCATTCGCCGCGGTAACCACCGTATAGCGTGTTGCCTGGTACGTGCCGGGATCGTACGTAATCGCCAGCACCCCGTTCAGCGTCGCGCTTCCCGATACCTTGAGCTGCGACGCCGCCGTCGGACTCACCTCGATCGCCAACGTCGCATTGGACGCCTGTGTGTAGTTTCCACTGATGCGCAACGTGCCGATGGAGCCTCCCGGCGCCACGATGCCGCCGTTGGTCACGCTGCCGATAATCGTGCCGTGCCCGCGCAAGGTCCCTTGTGCACCGACGGCCACGTCGCCGCCCAGTGAGGCGGTGTCGTGGTTGGCATCGCCGACTTCGAGCGTGCCCGCCGCAACGCTCGTCGTCCCCGTGAAGGCCGTGCTCGCGCCATTGAGAACGAGCATGCCGCTGCCGAGCTTGGTGAAGGTCCCGCTGCCGGCAAGGTCGCCGGCATACGTACTGTTGCCTGCGGCGTCGACGCTCAGCGAATTCGCCCCCATGAGCAGATGTGTGCCCGCCACGCCGCTTAATCCGGAGACCGCTTGCGCACCCGCGGCAGACATATCGAACGTCGCGCCGCTGCCCAGCATGGCAAGGCTCGTCACCGAAGACAATTGGCCGGCGCCCGTCAATGCCAGCGTGCCTCCATTGATCGTGGTCGCGCCGGTGTAGACGTTTGTGCCCGAGAGCGTCTGTGTGCCGCCATTCAATGTCAGCCCACCGGAGCCGCCGATGCTGCCGGAGAAGACGCCCGAGGCGCTCGTGAGCGTAAGGGTACGGGCCCCGAGCGCGACCGACCCACTGCCGGCGATGCCCGTCAGCGACGCGCCGTTTGTCGTTGCCGAAATGTCGAGCGCGCCGTTATTGGTCAAGCCACTCGATGCTGCGACACTGCCGCCGCCGCTGAGCTCGAGGGTCGCACCGCTGTCGACCACGGTCGCGCCGGTGTAGGTGCTGGTGCCTGTCAGCGTCTGGGTGCCGCCGGCCAGGCGAACGCCGCCCGTGCCGTCGATGACGCCGTCGAACGTGCCGGCCGCGTTGGTGAGCGAAAGTGACTGTGCGCCAAGCCGCACCGTACCCGCGCCTGAAAGCGCCTTGATCGACGTCCCCGCCGTGACGGCGGATATATCTAGCACCGAATTGAGCACGACGCCGGACGACGCCGCGATGCTGCCGCTTCCCGCCAGGGCGAGTGTGCCATTGCTGATCGTGGTCGCGCCCGCATAGGTGTTGGCGCCCGAAATCGTCAACGTGTTGCCGCCTACGGCACTGAGCGAGCCAGCCCCGGAAATCACGCCGGACATCGTCAAGCCGGTCGACGCGGTGGAGACGGTCACGCGCGACGCCGCGTCGCTCAGGATGACGTCGTTGTTCAGTGTCAGCCCCGTGTTGCTTGCGGTAATGGTGGCCGTCGCTCCCGCGTCGAAGAGCAGCGTTCCGAGGATCGAGGAGCCTGTCAGCAGATTCAGCGAATTGTCCGTGCCGCCAAACTCGATCGCCGCCGCTCGGGTCCCACCTGCGCCGGTCAGCGCACCCATGATGAGACCTGCGTTCGTGATCGAATCCGTGCCGCGCGTCACCACGCCGACCCCGCCCCCGATGCCCATACCGCCCGAGATCGTTCCGATATTGGTGAGGGAATTGTGGGTTTGGGCAAGATCGACGCCAGTGCCCCCGGCGCCGCCTGCAGCGGACCCCGAGGCGCCCGCGCCCGCGGCGGCGCCTGCGCCGCCCGTGATCGTGCCGGTATTTACGATGGACGCGCTGCCGCCGAGCGAGAGCAGGCCGTCGCCGCCAGCGCCGCCGCCGCCGCTGAACCCACCGGAACCCCCGATGCCGCCGACGCCCCCGGTAATCGTCCCGTTGTTGGTGATCGTTGCTGCGACCCCAGCTGAGGTGAGTCCGCTACCACCTCCGCCACCGCCCCCGCCGTTGCCGCTCACGCCGTTGGTGGCATTTCCCCCGTTGCCCCCGGCCCCGCCCGTGACCGCTGCCGCGCCTGTGACGGTGATGTTGCTGCCAAGGTAATACAGCCCGGTGTTGCCGCCGTTCCCACCGTTTCCGAAGTTGGTTCCGTCCGGTCCCGCGTTGCCGGCGTCGCCCGTCAAAGGTCCGTTGACAGTGATATTGCTGGAGGCGATCACTTGCGCGGGACCGTTGGCTGACGCGCCAGCGATATCTCCGATGGCGCCTGCGCCGCCGGTACCGAGGGCCCCCCAGCTTCCCGGGTCCTGTACGGTCACGGTGCTGGCGTCGATGTGGCTGGAGCCGCCGCCCTGGCCGTTTCCGGCGCCGCCCGCGCCGCTTCGACCCGGGAAACCGTCGCCGCCCGGTGCACCGCAGCCGCTGGTGTCGCTGGGGGTGCAGGCCCCAGCCCAGACAGGGGCTGCAGCCCCGGCGAGGGCCAGCGCAATGGCTGTGCTCCCGACCGTTCGAATGAACCCCTTACCCGTCGGTCCTCGGGCTGGACCTCGCGCCGGCACAAAGCCGAAATCGGGAGCCGAAGACGTCACCGACGTCGTTGTGGCGAGCTGCGCCTGACGGGCTGCGAGCCCAAGTTTGCGTTGGACCACGAATATTCTCTCGTATCACGCCGTGCATGGCGACCGGTGACCGAGAAGATACGGCCTTTCCCCCGCACTACGGCAGTCATGGGACGCCAACGCTCAGGGAGACCGCGCATATTTCGATTGATGAGCATCGGTGCGTGCGCTATTTGAATGCGCATAGGACACCGAATGTAATACAAAGTAAGGTAACTCGCTATAAGGGTGACGTTTCCCTGCGACGGTGTTCCGCGGTGAAGTGGGCGGTGGGGCTTCAGGCGGCCAGATTGCGGTTCGCGCCTAGTCGGCCATTCTTGCCCTCTTAGCCGGCGCTTCCAAGGCGTTCAATTCCGGCGACGCCGCAAATTCCGGATGCCCGCCGAATGCGGAGTGAGAGCGGATGTAAGTGCTTGATTTGTTTGGCGCGCCCGACTGGAATCGAACCAGTGACCCTCGGCTTCGGAGGCCGATACTCTATCCCTGAGCTACGGGCGCTATGCTGACCACCGGAGAAGAAGGCGCGAACGCGCGACCGGTAGGCAAAGAGGTAGAAGCATAGCGGTTTTGCCGCGCGCCGTCCATGCCCCGTGCATCGTCTTGCCACACAATGCGGCAATTCGTTGCCAAGTGCCGCGTGAGCGCGGATTTACTGTGCATGCAGAGCCCCCACACTTCGCGCACGAAGCACGCGGAACACCGCTTTGGCTTTCGCGTAAGCTAGGGAAAACACGGGACTTTTGCGGCGTCTGCGCACCGCCTTCGCGTGTCATCGGTCAAGGGTTTGTTGCTACAATGGCTCGATATTTTGACCGGATGGCGCCAGCCACCCGGGGTGATGCACTCGGTTTCCACAAAAATACTATTGAGAGATCCCGCATGAGTGAAGCACATAACGAGCATGAGTCTCTGATCAAAACACCCAAGCAGCTCATCGCCGCCGTCGTTGCGGGTTTCCTGGTTCCGATCGTCATCATCGTCCTGCTGGTCAATTACGTCGGCAATAACGCCCTGACCGGCGCGGGCAGTTCCGCCATGACCGAACAGGCTATCGCCGAGCGCATCGCGCCCGTCGCCAAGGTCGATATCAAGGACGCCAACGCACCACGCGTCTATCAGACCGGCGAACAACTCTACAAGGCCGTCTGTGCCGCCTGCCACGCCTCGGGCGCCGCCGGCGCGCCGAAGGTCGGCACGGCCGACTGGGCGCCGCGCATCGCGCAGGGCTACGACGGCATGCTCAAGATCGCTCTCGCCGGCAAAGGCGCCATGCCCGCGCGTGGCGGCACCAGCCCCGACGACGTGACGGACTACGAAATCGGCCGGGCGATCGTCTACATGGCCAACGCCTCCGGCGGCAAGCTGCAGGAACCGGCTGCTCCGGCACAGCCCGCCTCGGGCGCCGCAGCACCCGCCCCGGGATCGGCGGCACCCGCTGCAGCCTCCGGCGCCGACGCCAGCACAGCCGCCGCTGCCGCTGCCGCGATGGCCTCGCTCAAGACCGCAGCCCCCGCCGCCGCCGGCAGTAATCTCGAAGCGGGCAAGAAGCTCTACAACACCGTTTGCATGGCCTGCCACGCGAGCGGCGTGATGAACGCCCCGAAGTTCGGCGACAAGGCCGCATGGGCCCCGCGCATCGCCACCGGCATCGATACGCTGCACAACGCCGCCCTCCATGGCCTGAACGCCATGCCGCCGAAGGGCGGTGCCGCCAACGCGTCCGACGACGACGTCAAGGCCGCCGTCGACTACATGGTGAGCGCGGCCAAGTAAGCCGCCAAGCGCTTAGCCCCGTCCGACGCGAGGCGCTCGCCACCCACAGGAATCCCCGCTTCGGCGGGGATTCCTGTTTCCGAGACCCAGCGTCCACCGGTGAACGACGCCGTATTACACGCGTACCGTCAACGTCGGATCGAACGCCGCGTTCTCGACGCGTCCCTCGAAGCAATAGCCACGCGGATTGCACAGCACCCGAGTCGGGCCGATGCGGTAATCAAACGAATCGTGCGTATGTCCGTGAATCCATAACACCGCCTCCGACGATTCGACGAATGAGGTCAAATCCGAAATAAAGGCCGGATTGACGAGCGACCCTGCGAAACGGGGATGGATGCTCTGCGGCGTTGGCGCATGATGCGTGACCACGATGGTCGGGCCGTCGTGGGGTGCAGCGAGCACGCGCGCAAGCCAGGCGACGTTTTCGCGGCACAGCGCCGCGCAGTCGTCCGGCGAGAAGCACGGCAGTTCCGCCCACGGCACCGCCGGATCGCCTACGCGAATGCGTGTGAAGTCGCGTACGAATTTGCGTGACTCCTCCACGACGTCGTCGTGCTTGCCGTCGGCATCGTACAGCGCGAAGTCCGTCCATAACGTTGTGCCGACAAAGCGCACGCCGCCAATCACCACCGATCGTCGCTCAAGCAGATGCACGTTCGTGCCCGCGCTCAGGTGCCGCAAGTCGGCCAGCGTGCCCGCCAGTGTCGCGCCGTAGAACTCGTGATTTCCGGGAACGTAGATGACGGGGCGCCCCAACGCTTTCGCCCACTCGATGGCTTGCGCCGGTCGGCCGATGTCGCCGGCGAGAATCGTGACGTCGGCGTCCACCTCGGGAATGGCCAACGGCGCCACGGACAAATGCAGGTCGGACAGGATATGCAGTCTCACGCACCAGCTCCAGAAAGTCTCGGGATCGGTGCCGCACACGCGCCGCCGCCGTGTGCGCCGAGCGCATCACGTGAGCGCGGGCGGTGTGGGCATTGGGTCGAAATCAAGGCAATTCACGTTTTGTTTCGCCCGTTTTCTACCGACTATCGCCCGCGTCACGCCGATGGTCAAGATGTCTTTGTCATCGGCAGGATGCGCTTCTATAGTGAAACTTCACCTGACGAGTGGAGGCGAGCCTATGCGGAAACTGTTGGTTGCTGTTCTGCTTTGTTTGACCGGTCTGGTCGGGATGGTCGTGGCGTCGAGCCCGGCAGCCGCTTGCGATCAGACGTCTTCGGGTAGTGGCAAATAGCAGCAAGCATTGACTTATCGGTACGCCGTGCCGCCGCCGACAGTCCCGGTACGATGTCGCCGTTCCTCAAGCCAGCCCCCGCTCGCGGGGCTATTCATAGGTAGGGCGTGGTCGGCGCGTGTCAAGTCAGGCACCCGAGGACGACGGCGTCTTGTTCGCCCCGCCCGCGAGCATGGCCTTGAGGCTGGCGAGCCGGTCCTTCGGCGACATGGGCGCGTCTTCGGGCGGCGGGGGCGGCGCTTCGTCGAGTTGCATCTCGGGCACGAAGCGCGAGACCTCGCACGAATAGGTTTCGCGTGCCCGCTTGCGCTTCTTGCACCACGACAGTTGCAGCGAGCGCTGCGCCCGCGTGATGCCGACATACATCAACCGGCGCTCTTCCTCGATCTTTTCGGCGGTGACCTCTTCGTCCTCGCGAAGGTGCGGCAGGATACCTTCTTCCACGCCGACGAGAAACACGTGGGGATACTCCAGCCCCTTCGAGGCGTGCAGCGTCGACAGGCGCACGGCATCGGGATCGTCGCCGTCGCGGCCTTCGAGCATCGACATCAGGGCAATGGTCTGTGTGAGTTCCATCAGGCTCTTGCCATCGTCGTCGAGGGCATCGGCCTTGTCGAAGCCGGTGGGCTGCGCCTCGTCGCCACGCGTGCCCTTGCGCTTCATCCATTCGAGGAATTCGAGCACGGTGGTCCAGCGCGATTGCGCCTGGCGCTCGTCGAATGTGTCGTACAGATACGCCTCGTAGTGAATCCCTTCCATCAGATCGTCGATGACTTCATTGGCCGGGTCGCGCGCCGCGCGCGCTGCAATACGCTGGATGAAGTCGCAAAACGCACGCAGCGGTTCGAGCTGGCGCGGCGGCAGCCGCGCCTCGACCGCCCCCATGTAGACGGCCTCGAACAGCGACACCTTGGCCTGTCCCGCGAAGCTGCCGAGCACTTCGAGCGTGGTGCTGCCGACCCCCGGCGCGGCGTGGTCACGGCGCGAATGAAGGCGGGATCGTCGTCGGGGTTTGCCAACAGCCGCAGGTACGCGCACAGGTCCTTGATTTCCGCCTTGTCGAAAAACGACTGGCCGCCGGAGAGCACGTACGGAATGCGTTCGCGCCGCAGCACTTGCTCGAAGATACGCGCCTGATGGTTGCCGCGATAGAGAATGGCGTAGTCGCGAAACTCGGCGCGCCGCTCGAACTTGTGTGCCGACAAGCGAAAAACGACCGACTCGGCTTCATGCTCTTCGTCGTTCATCGCCGTGACCGTGATCGGATCGCCCAGGCCGTGCTCACTCCACAGCTTCTTCTCGAAGAGTTTCGGATTCTTTGCGATGACGTTGTTCGCCGCCGTCAGAATGCGCGACGTCGAGCGGTAATTCTGTTCCAGCTTGACGACCTTGAGCGTCGGGAAGTCGACCTGCAACTGCTTGAGGTTCTCCAGCGTGGCGCCGCGCCAGCCGTAGATCGCCTGATCGTCGTCGCCCACGGCGGTGAACGCCGCGCGTGGACCCGCGAGCAGCTTGAGCAGCAGGTATTGGCAGGTGTTGGTGTCCTGGTACTCGTCGATGAGCAGATAGCGCAGCTTGTTCTGCCAACGCTCGCGCACGTCCTCGTCGCGTTCGAAGAGTTGGGCGGGTAGCCGGATCAGGTCGTCGAAGTCGACGGCCTGATAAGCCTGCAACGTGGCCATGTAATTGCGATAGACGAGTGCGGCCTGATGTTCGTCGGCGGTTTCGGCGGCGGCCAGCGCTGTCTCGGGTGTGACCAGTCCGTTCTTCCAGAGCGAGATGGCGGTCTGCACGCCGCGAATCATCGCCTTGTCGGTCGTGCCCAACTGCTCCTGAATCAGCCCGAAGCAGTCGTCGGCGTCGAGAATCGAGAACTGCGGCTTCAACCCGACGTTCGCCGCCTCGCGCCGCAGGATTTGCACGCCCAGCGAGTGGAACGTACAAATGGTGAGCTGGTTGACAGGCACCTTTCGGCCTTCCTTGCCCGGCGTGGTCAGCAGCTTGCCTTCGAGCTGCTTGGCCACGCGCTCGCGCATTTCGGCGGCGGCCTTGTTCGTGAAGGTCACGGCGGCGATGTGCTTCGGCTCGAACCCCTTCGTCTCGATGAGCCACGCGATCTTTTGCGTGATGACGCGCGTCTTGCCGCTGCCCGCCCGGCCAGCACGAGACATGGGCCGTCGAAATAGCGTGTGGCTTCGTTCTGAGCGGGATTGAGCGGGAAGGAGGACATGGTGTGACGCGAAGGAGATGAAGACGGCGGCCGGCAAGGGTGCGCGCACGGCGAGGGCTGTGACGGCGATGCGTGGCCGCCCGCCGGGGCGATGCATCGGCAAGCGCCGGGCGGTGGGCAAGTCTATCATGCGAGCGCCACGCGGCCGTGCGCGCCCGACAGGCGTTGTGCGAACGCCAACTGTGGGGCGGGCGCGACGCCGAAGGCTGGCGTCGACGCAGACCGGATGCCTATAATGGGCAACGTTGCCATCGTGGTGGGGTCGCCGTGCAATGTCCAACCTGTGGGACGAACAATGCGCCGCGTGCGCGGCACTGTGCGCAGTGTGGCGCAAGACTCGCGGATGCCGAATCTTCCGGCTGGGTCACCGGCGCGCTCGTGTTCGGCACGGCGGTTTTCGCCGCCGTCGCGCTGCTCGGCATCTGGTGGAATCTGCGCGCCCCTACGTCGACCCGGTGCCCAAGTCATCCGACGCAATGACCGTCACCCCTTTCAACTCCGGTAACGATGCGCCGCCAGCCGTCGCGTCGGCCGCGCTGGCGGCGGCGGGGGGCAATCCTGCGTCAGGCGAGGCATCTGCCGCGCTGGCCCGGGCGCAGGCGTTGGCGGCGGTCGATGCGGCCGCGTCCGGTGCGGCGGCCGACGTCGCTTCGGCCAGCCAGCCCGCGCCGCTCACCGCCTCGGCGGCCACCGCAGCGTTGACTGCCGCTGTCACGGCGCCCACATCGCCCCCGACCCGCAACAACGCGCCGGACGACATGATGCAACTGCTCAGCCGCCGCGCGGGGGCAGGCGCGGCCGGCAATACGGCGCGTGCGCCGGCCAATGTCGATCTTCCCGCGCATTTCGACAACAACGATATTGGCTCGATCGCCGCCGAAGCCCAGCCGGGCGCGGCACCGGCGGCACCGGTGGCATCACCGGCAGTGGCGCCGTCGGCGGCCAGTGCCGTGGCCGCAGCACTGGCGCAGTGCGACCGCTATCGCTGGTATGAGGTGATACCGAAGCAGCGCTGCGTGTGGGCCGTGTGTAACGGACGCTGGGGCAAGAATGGCTGTCCGGCGGGCACGAATCCCGGCGAGTCGCACTAATCGGCTCACGCGATCTGCGCGATCAAAAATGCGCCCGTTTCCCCATGCACGACGAATGACGGGGAATGCCCGTCCGACGGCGTTCGACGCGGATTCGCGCTCGGGCAATCTGCATCAAATTGACAGTCTTCGCCTTTCGCCGTAAAGTGCGCGAGCGTGGTCGGGAGAGCGCACCGGGAAGCACATGCCGGGGCCGCCGAAGGGGTAATACCCACAAACTCTCAGGCATCAAGGACCGTCCGCGCCGAAGGCATCGCCTTCGATCTCTGGAGAGCGGTTGCGGCGTGCGTGGCACGCGGACAACCCACCGAAGGGGCCGGCACGAGCGGCTTGGCGCACAGCGCGCCGCACGCACCGGGCAATCTCTCAGGTACCAAGGACAGAGGGGTCATCTCGCCAACTGGCATTGCGCCGGGCACGTGCACACGCACGCGCCGGACGCGGAAAGTGCCGGTCGTCGAGATGACCCCTTTTTGCATTGTCGGACGCCGTATTCCGAAATGCCTGACCCTTGATGCCTTGACGCCCCGATGACCGAACTCAAACGCACTCCGCTCAACGATACGCACCGCGCCGCGGGCGCCCGCATGGTCGATTTCGGCGGCTGGGACATGCCCGTGAACTACGGCTCCCAGATTGAAGAGCACAACGCCGTGCGCACCGACGCCGGCATGTTCGACGTCTCGCACATGTGCGTGGTCGATCTGCATGGCCCGAGCTGCCGCGAATTCCTGCGCTACGCCGTCGCCAACAACGTCGACAAGCTGCAAACCCCGGGCAAGGCGCTCTACACCTGCATGCTCAACCCGAGCGGCGGCGTGATCGACGACCTCATCATCTATTTCATCGCCGAAGACTGGTTCCGCGTGGTGGTCAATGCCGGCACGGCCGACAAGGACCTCGCCTGGATCGGCCAGCTCAATGCGCACGGCGATTACAGCCTGACGATCATTCCGCGCCGCGATCTGTCGATCGTCGCGGTCCAGGGGCCGAACGCCCGCGCCAAGGTGTGGCAGGCGGTGCCGGGCAGCCAGGCCGCGAGCGAAGCGCTCAAGCCGTTCAATGCCGCTTTCGCCAAGGACACGGCGTTCGGCGAGTTGATGATCGCGCGCACGGGTTACACCGGCGAAGACGGCTTCGAAGTGATCGTGAACGCCGATCACGTGGCCGCGCTGTGGAATGCACTGGTCGCGGCGGGCGTGCGTCCGGCCGGGCTGGGCGCGCGTGACACGTTGCGTCTGGAAGCCGGCATGAACCTGTACGGCCAAGACATGGACGACGACGTGTCGCCGCTGGACGCCGGCCTGGGCTGGACCGTCGAGAAGGAGAGCGACCGCACGTTCGTCGGCAAGGATTCGCTGCTCTCGCGCGGCCAGACGTGGCGCTTCGCGGGCCTTGTGCTCGACGGCAAGGGCGGCGTGTTGCGCGCGCACCAGGTCGTGGTGACCGAGGCGGGCGACGGCGAAATCACCAGCGGCACGTTCAGTCCGAGCCTGCAGCAATCGATCGCGTTCGCCCGTTTGCCGAAGGGCGTGCCGGACGGCGCGACTGTCCAGGTGCAAATTCGTGACAAGCAATTACCCGCACGTGTGGTCAAATTACCGTTCGTGCGTCACGGCAAGGCCGTGGTGGCCTGAGTAACATCGGCGCCACGGTGCGGCGACACGAATTACCGATAACCGAATACCCCAAACACTGAATCCCGGAGCGTCAACATGGCGAATATCCCCGATAACCTGAAGTACACCGAGTCCGACGAATGGGCCCGCCTCGAAGCCGACGGCACCGTGACCGTGGGCATTACCGATTTCGCGCAGGAATCCCTGGGCGACATCGTGTTCGTCGAACTGCCGGACACCGGCCGCACCGTGGCGGCGGACGAAGCCTCGGCCGTGATCGAATCGGTCAAGGCAGCGGCCGACGTGCACTCGCCGGTAAGCGGCGAGATCCTCGAGACCAACACCGAAGTGTCCGGCTCGCCCGACCTGGTCAACACCGACGCTTACGGCAACTGGCTGTTCCGTGTGAAGCCGTCGAACACGGCCGAGCTGGACAAGCTGCTGGGCGCTGAACAATACGCCAAGAAAATCGGCGGCTGATGCCCCGGACGGTGCCGCGAGACCTTCGGTTCGCGCGGCACCGTCCCGGCTGCCGCCCCCGCCGTCACTTGCCGTGATCGAACGAGAGATCTGACCCATGAATGCCTTGACTGACCTGCAAGCGCCGCGCCGCTCGCTCTCCGAGCTGGAGCAGCGCGACAACTTCTCCGCGCGCCACATCGGCCCGGATACCCCGAACAACAGGCGATGCTCGCCGAGCTGGGCTACGCGTCGCGTGCCGCGTTGATCGACGCCGTGGTGCCCGCGTCGATCCGTCGCGACGGCGCGCGCTTCGCCCAGTCGCTCGGCCCGTTCGCCGCCGCGCAAACCGAATCGCAGGCGCTGGCGCAACTGCGCGCGCTGGCCAGCCAGAACCAGGTGTTCAAGTCGTTCATCGGTCAGGGCTACGCCAATACGTTCACGCCGGGCGTGATCCTGCGCAACGTGCTGGAAAATCCGGCCTGGTACACGGCCTATACGCCGTATCAGCCGGAAATCTCGCAAGGCCGTCTCGAAGCGCTGCTCAACTACCAGCAGATGATCATTGACATGACGGGGCTGGCGATCGCCAACGCGTCGATGCTCGACGAGGCGACCGCTGCCGCCGAAGCGATGACGCTGGTCAAGCGTACCGGCAAGTCGAAGTCGAACACGTTCTTCGTGGCCGACGACGTGCTGCCGCAAACCATCGAAGTCGTGCAAACGCGCGCCAAGCCGCTGGGCTTCGAAGTGCAGGTCGGCCCGGTGGCCGCCGCGGCCGATGTCGATGCGTTCGGCGTGCTCGTGCAATACCCCGGCGTGGGCGGCGACGTGCGCGACTATCGCGCGCTGGCCGACGCGATCCACGCCAAGGGCGGCATGCTGATCGCCGCCGCCGATCTGCTCTCGCTCACGCTGCTCACGCCGCCGGGCGAGTGGGGTGCTGACGTTGCCGTTGGTAACAGCCAGCGCTTTGGCGTGCCGATGGGCTTTGGTGGCCCGCACGCCGCGTACCTGGCGACGCGCGACGAACTCAAGCGCTCGATGCCGGGCCGCCTGGTCGGCGTGTCGATCGATGCGCAAGGCAAGCCGGCGCTGCGTCTGGCGCTGCAAACGCGCGAACAGCACATCCGCCGCGAAAAGGCGACGTCGAACATCTGTACCGCGCAGGCGCTGCTCGCCATCATGGCCAGCATGTACGCCGCGTACCATGGCCCGCAGGGGCTGCGCACCATCGCCGAGCGCACGCATCGCCTGACGGCCGTGCTGGCCGCCGGTCTCACCGCACTGGGCGCCGCGCCGCGCAACGCCACGTTCTTCGACACGCTGACGGTGCCCGTGGCCGGTCGTGCCGATGCCGTGCACACGGTGGCCGCTGCACGCCGTTTCAATTTGCGTCGCGAAGACGCCGACACCGTCGGCATCTCGCTCGACGAGACGAGCACGCGCGACGACGTGATCGCCCTGTGGGAAGTGGTGGCCGAGGGCCTCGGCAAGAGCGCCGTCTCGCTGGACTTCGACGCCATCGAGACCACTGTCTCGAACGGCTACCCGGTGGCACTGGCACGCCAAAGCGCGTATCTCACGCACCCGGTGTTCAACCGCTACCACTCCGAACACGAAATGCTGCGCTATCTGCGCAGCCTGTCCGACAAGGATCTGGCGCTCGACCGAACGATGATCCCGCTCGGTTCGTGCACGATGAAGCTCAACGCCACCTCGGAAATGCTGCCGGTGACGTGGCCCGAGTTCGGTCAGATTCACCCGTTCGCACCGACGGAACAGACCGTTGGCTACCGTACGATGATCGACCAGCTCGAGCAGATGCTCGTGGCCGCGACCGGCTACGCCGCCGTCTCGCTGCAACCGAACGCCGGCTCGCAAGGCGAGTACGCGGGTCTGCTCATCATTCAGGCGTATCACGCGTCGCGCGGCGAAGCGCATCGCGACATCTGCCTGATTCCGGCGTCGGCGCACGGCACGAACCCGGCGTCGGCCCAGATGGCCGGCATGCAGGTCGTGGTGGTCGCTTGCGACGCCAACGGCAACGTCGATCTGGCCGATCTGCAGGCGAAGGCCGAGCAGCATCGCGATCGTCTGGCCGCGATCATGATGACGTACCCGTCCACACACGGCGTGTTCGAAGCCGGTGCGCGTCAGATCTGCGAGATCGTGCACGCGAACGGCGGTCAGGTGTATGTCGACGGCGCCAACATGAACGCCATGGTCGGCCTGTGCGCACCGGGCGAATTCGGCGGCGACGTCTCGCACTTGAATCTGCACAAGACGTTCTGTATTCCGCACGGCGGCGGCGGCCCGGGCGTAGGTCCGGTGGCGGTGGGCGCGCATCTGGCGCAGTTCCTGCCGAACCAGCGCTCGACGGGCTACTCACGCGATGCCAACGGCATCGGTGCCGTGTCGGCCGCGCCGTATGGTTCCGCCTCGATTCTGCCGATCTCGTGGATGTACATCGCCATGATGGGCGCGCAGGGCCTGACGGCCGCCACCGAGACGGCTATCCTGAATGCGAACTACCTCGCGAAGAAGCTCGCGCCGCATTATCCGGTGCTGTACAGCGGCCCCGGCGGGTTGATCGCGCACGAGTGCATTCTGGATCTGCGCCCGCTCAAGGACACCAGCGGCATCACGGTCGACGACGTGGCGAAGCGCCTGATGGACTTCGGTTTCCACGCTCCGACGATGAGCTTCCCGGTGCCGGGTACGCTGATGATCGAGCCGACGGAATCGGAATCGAAGCATGAACTCGACCGCTTCATCGAGGCGATGGTCGCGATTCGCGAGGAAATCCGTGCCGTGGAAGAGGGTCGCGCCGATCGCGAGGACAACCCGCTCAAGCACGCGCCGCACACGGCGGACGTGGTGACGGCGGACGAATGGCCGCACGCCTACGCGCGCAGCCAGGCGGCGTACCCGGTGAAGGCGTTGCGCGAGCGCAAGTATTGGCCGCCGGTGGGACGTGCCGATAACGTCTACGGCGACCGGAATCTGTTCTGCGCCTGCGTGCCGATGAGCGACTACGAATAAGCGTCGCAAAAGCTTGGCAGACAGGGGCTGGCAGACACATTGCCGGCCCCTTTTTGTCACTATGGATGTCACGCGAATGCGCCGGGCCGGCGGCATTCGTCACGTCCTCCCAATGTTTCAGCACTTCAGGACAGCCCCATGGCCGTTTCAGTTTTCGATTTGTTCAAGGTGGGTATCGGACCGTCGAGTTCGCATACCGTGGGGCCGATGCGCGCGGCGCTGATGTTCGTGCAAGGTCTGGAGCGCGACGGCCTGCTGCCGCAGGTCGCAGCGCTGCGCGCCGAGCTGTACGGCTCGCTCGGCGCCACGGGCAAGGGCCACGGCACCGACAAGGGGGTGCTGCTCGGTTTCATGGGCGAGGCGCCCGACACGGTCGATCCGGCGACGATTGCGGGGCGTCTGGCCACGCTGCGTCAGACGAAGGTGCTGTCGATTCTCGGCAAGTACGAGGTGCCGTTCGTCGAGAAGGAACACATGGTGTTCTACCGCCGCGAGGCGATGGCCGAGCATCCGAACGGCATGAAATTCCACGCGTTCGATGCCGAGGGCAACAAGCTGCGCGAGGGGCGCTATCTGTCGGTCGGCGGCGGTTTCGTCGTGACGGCCGGCGCGTCGAACGCACAGGTGCTCGCCGCGCACGATCAATTGCCGTATCCATTCCGCACGGGCAAGGAACTGCTCGAGATGTGCCGCGCGAGCGGCAAGACCATCGCGCAACTGATGTGGGAGAACGAGAAGGTCTGGCACCACGGCGATGCGGCCACGGCGGAAGCGGATATTCGTCGCGGGTTGCTCAACATCTGGAATGTGATGCAGTCGTGCGTGACGCGCGGTTGCGGCATCGGTAACGACGACGCCGACGGCGAACTGCCAGGGCCGCTGCATGTGCGACGCCGTGCGCCGGAGTTGTATCGTCAGCTAACGCAACGCGCCGAGCGCACACTGTCCGATCCGTTGTCGGTGATGGATTGGGTGAATCTTTACGCGATTGCCGTCAACGAAGAGAACGCCGCGGGCGGACGTGTGGTGACCGCGCCGACGAATGGCGCTGCCGGCATCATCCCGTCGGTGCTGCACTACTACGATCGCTTCGTACACGGTGCGAACGAGCAGGGGGTAATCGACTTCCTGCTCACGGCCGGGGCCATCGGCATTCTGTACAAGCTCAACGCGTCGATTTCCGGCGCGGAAGTGGGGTGCCAGGGTGAAGTCGGTGTGGCGTGCTCGATGGCCGCTGGGGCGCTCGCTGCGGTGCAGGGCGGCACGGTCGAGCAAGTCGAGAATGCGGCCGAGATCGGCATGGAGCACAACCTTGGGCTCACGTGCGATCCGGTCGGCGGTCTGGTGCAGATTCCGTGCATCGAGCGCAATGCGATGGCGTCGGTGAAGGCGGTGAACGCGGCGCGCATGGCGTTGCGTGGCGACGGTGCGCACTATGTGTCGCTCGACTCCGTTATCAAGACGATGCGTGAGACCGGTGCCGACATGAAGACGAAATACAAGGAGACGGCGCGCGGCGGCCTCGCGGTAAATATCGTGGAGTGCTGATTTTTCGGATGGCGATGCGTAAGCTGCGTGGCGAAAGTCACGCAGCTTTTTTCTTTTTGCGGCTTGGCTTCCGTATCTGCGACTGGCGACCTTGTTTATCGGCCAATTCCCACCCCCTAAAAAAGTGGCACCACTCAGAATGTCACCTTTTAACGCTGCTGCAACCGCCGATACACGACTCGACGCGTTTGCCAGCCGTTTCGAGGGGCATGTCAATGCGAAGAAAACAGTCCGGCATCTTTTTGATCTCAGCAGCCATCGCCGTGGCGGTGACCGGCATGCTGATTACATTCTGGGGCGTCAATTACACGCGGCAGTTGCGCGTTGAGCGCGCGGAGCGCATCGGTGAGTCGTTGAAGATCATGGGTGACGCGACGCAGAGTTTCGCGGTGACGTATCACGACCGGCTGAACAAGCTGTTCGAGAACGACGTGCCCTTCACCATCGACGGCGTTCAATTCACGAGGGAGGGAACCGCGCCGCGAGTGGTGAGCAATCTGACGGCGGAGAGCCTGATCAAGGTCATGAACGTTCGCGGTGTGGCAAGCAAACCGCCGAATGGCATGGGGGAATATGCGATTCGTGTGTATGAAGATTGCGTCGACAAAAAGTGCGATATCAAGACGCTGGTGTACCTGACTCAGCCCATCAAGCGCGCCTATTCGGACGCCCCCGATTACGATGCGGCGACCACCGCGATGCGAAAAATCGGTGCGTTGGGCGGCATGTCGCTCCAAGATGCGCCCGACCAATTCCGCTTTATCGAAAGCGATGGGTCAGCACGCACGGTGATGAATCCGACTGCGCAGCCGGGCCTGCTCGCCGTGCGCGGCGGGCACCAGACGAGCGCGATGGATACTTTGCTCAGTCTCGATGGACGCAAGTCGATGACGGGGAATCTTAATCTGGAGGATAAGAACGGCGCTGGGAAAAACGGGCCGACCCATCACAACATTGTCGGCGCGGGGAATATCGAGGGGAAAGGGAACTTGCGGATGACGAGCCTTGAAGTGTCGTCCGCGCGTATCGCCGGCACGTTGGATCTCAGCAAGGGCACGCCGAACAACGGCCAGAACAATGGCAACAATATCATCGGTGCGCGTGACATTACCGGAAGTGGAACGCTTAGCATGCGGGGCGTCGAGGCGGATAGCGTGAAAGTTGGATCAACGCTAAGCCTGAATGCGAACGACATAACGGGGGCGCGAACCGTAGGGGCAAAGACCGTCGATGCGACTAATGTGGATGCGACCAATGTGGACGCAACCCGCGTCAATGCCAAACGAGTGGAATCGGGCGCACTGAAGTCGACCGAAGGTGTGGTCGAGTTGGGCACCAGCATTTCGGGCGGCTCGTGCACGGGAATGGGGATCGGCGTTGATGCCCAGGGCCGGGTGATGTCGTGCCAGGCCGAGGATCCCGACCGCAAGGGCCGGGGAGGGCGCGTCTGGAAGCTGTCTAGCCCGACGATTACCCGGGAGAATGTCCCTGACGACGTGGTGAACCAGATCACATCCGAGGCGCAACGTGACGCGTCGTGGTGGATGTCGAAGTTCGACCTGCGTTGGGGAAAGAGCAAACTGCTTAACCGCAGCGCCGCAAGTGTTCTCTATGAAGTGGGTTTTGCGAGTGCCTGTGTGCTGGACGCGGAGGCGAAGAATGCTGGCGGCATTCTCGAATACAACCACCGCCTGAGCCGGTTCGTCGTGCGCGGCATGGCGCGTCCCGGAGGCGCCTTGTATTGCTTCTCGTACGGCGGGAGATCAGGGGGCATGAGCACGACCTTCTGGGATTGGGGGAAGAACAACGTCGGGCACGGCATTATGGAAAGCCCGACCTGGTATCGTGGTGACACGCCGGAGTTTCGTAACCTTTTCAGCGCAACGATGACGCAGAACGTCGGCGCCCTCAACGAGGGCGGACCTTGGCACCACTGATGTGTGTCACGCAAGGATATCGATGAGGCGACCGTTCCACGTGACCGCGGCATACGCCCGGTCATCAACCTCTCGATGTCGCGTTGCCTTGCCTTGTCTTTGCGCCGTGCGGCATTTGCCAGGGAAGCTTTGTCGATAATCGAAATGTGAAGAAGCCGCGTGACGAAAGTCTCGCGGCTTTTCATTTCGGGTTTTCGCTTCGGAATTTGCCGTCACCGATCAGACGTTAACGGGCATTTCCCAAGCTTCTCGCGAGTGACGTCACTGACAATGCCCTATTTCAACGATCTGACGATCACCGGCGCCTGTTGTCGCGTGTTTGCCAGACGATTCAAGTGAGGGCGCGTCAATGCGAAGAAACCAGTCGGGGATCTTTCTCGTCTCAGCCGCCATTGCGATTGCGGTGGTCGGCATGTTGATTACATTTTGGGGCGTGAATCAGATGCGGCAGATGCGCATCGAGCGGGCAGAGCGCGTTGGGCATGGACTCAAGATCGTCGGTAACGCGGCCGATACGTTCGTCGCGAAGTATTACAAGCAGCTCTCGGAGCTGTTATCGGCACCGGGAAACACATTTCCGATCAAGGGGCACACGTTGACCAACGTGCCCGCTTCTTCGTCGTTCGGTTACGCGCACGTAGGCAACCTGAACGCCGCCGCGCTCATCAAGGTGCTCGATATTTCCGGCGTGGGCAGCAAGCCGCCGCATGGCCTGGGCGACTACGAGATCCGGATTTACCGGAAATGCGATCGGGAGAACCCGCCCAATTGCCAAATCAACTCGCTGACTTATCTCACCGAACCGGCGAAGCGGGCGTATTCCTCGGAGCCCGATTACGCGTTCGCTGCCATTGTCGCAAAGACGGTGGGTGCTTACGGTGGGACATCCACGATGGATAAGCCGCAGGAATTTCGATTCGTCGACGAGAACATGCAGCCGATTCCGGACGCCGTTCCCAATCCGCTGGGGAAACCGGGACTGGTTGCCATGCGCGGCGGATACCTGACGCACAGTCTCGACGTCAATGTTCGGCGCGACGGATCGCGCAACATCACGGGCGATCTGGACTTCGAGAACGGCAATACGCATCAGAGTATCAAAGGGATCAAGAACATTGTCGGCGTTGGAAAGCTCAGCATGGGCGAGCTTGAGATCGGGGGCAAGGCGACGGTGAAAGGCCCGCTTCATCTGAGCGACGACAAGGGTCGGAACCGGCAAGACATCATTGGGGCGGGGAACATCGAGGGCGACGGCATGCTGACAATGCGGGGCCTCGAGGTGCAAGGTGCGACGGTGGCGGGCAACGCAACCATTCACGGCGACCTGAAAGCACAACGCGGGGCAACCGTCGGTGGCGCCCTGAGAATGCAACGCAACGACATCGAGCACGCGGGGCAGGTAACAGCGGACAGACTTCAATCCGAATCAGGCGTTATCCGACTGGATCGATCCAATCAGCAAGATGCGTCGTGCCAGCCCGGCGAGATCGGGCGTGACGGTAACGGCAAAATGCTCTCGTGCCAGAACTCCGGTGGCGGCTGGACATGGCAACTCGCTCGCACCACCGAGTACATCACAAAGGTCGAGTACAAAGAGGTCGAGCGAATCGTCGAAAAGGACAAGCCACTCGTCATGGCGAAGTGGACCCAAACATGGGGTGGTTGCAACGGCTACAAAAAAATCGGAGGAGGTAGTTGGCGGTGGAGCGGATGGTTCGGGACAATTCCCGGCGCGCAGTCCTGCACCATTGTCTCGAGAGGGTGGTGTAACTCAGTGGGTTATTCCGACAAGGCGCGCGTTTACAACGTCAACGAAAGGGGCCAAATGATCACCGTTGGCGGTACACCCTACGCCGAATTCGGGAACACGTACGGTGAGTTGATCTGTGCCTTCAGATCAAAGGAGGATGCGCGCGCGCGAGGCTTTACACTTTGCGACCCCCACACACAGAATTGCTCGCTGAATTTCTAATTACGGCCGTTGAGCCGGCCTCGCACGTCACACCCGTCGCGCTTTCTTGCGCCGGGCTGCTCGCCGTGCACTGAGCCGACATATCGCTTCGTGTTTCGCGGCATCCTGTGGCCAAAAAAGTCGCCTGCTCTTGCTTTCAGGCAAGCGCATGACCGTCACATGATCGTCACATTGACTGGCTAACCTACGTCCCGATGTCTCCTTGCCTTGTCTTTGAGTCGCGCGGCGTTTGCCGGGCGGCTTTTTTTCTTGTTGCGCACTTGCGTATGGGAATCGACGTAAAGTCCTGGCGGCTGCTATCGCACCGGGGCAATTCTTGAGATTCTTCGTCGCTTGCCCCTGGCTTTTCGGGGTCGATAGGTGGTTGCGACAGGAGAGATGTGACATGGAGCGTTGGCTCAAGCCGTTGGTCGATACCGTCGGCGGGGTGCTGTCGGGATACCCCCTTGTGATCGCCTTGCTGGGCGCGGGACTTTACTTCACCGTCCGCTTCGGCGGGATTCAGATTCGGGCGCTTTGGCACAGCATCTGTCTGCTGCGCACCTCGGGGAGCACCTCGGGCATTTCACCGTTCCAGGCGTTCGCCACGGGATTGGCGAGTCGCGTGGGTACCGGCAATATCGCCGGGGTGGCCGTCGCACTGACCATCGGCGGGCCGGGCGCCATCTTCTGGATGTGGGTCACCGCGCTGCTGGGTATGGCGTCGGCGTTCGTCGAATCGACGCTGGCGCAGATATTCAAGGTGCCACGTCACGACAACACGTTTCGCGGCGGTCCCGCCTACTACATCCAGATCGGCCTGGGCTCGCGCAAATTTGGCATTGTCTTTGCGCTGGCACTCCTCTTCACCTTCGGGTTCGCACTCAACTCGGTGCAGTCGCACTCGATTGCCGAGGCACTGGAAGCGTCGTTCGGCTGGGAGCGGATCTGGATCGGCGTTGCGCTGGTGCTGATGACCGCGCCCATCATCTACGGCGGCGTGCGGCGTGTCGCCCGCTTCGCGCAATGGATCGTGCCGGTCATGGCGCTCGCCTATGTCGGGCTCGCCGTGTATGTGTGCATTGTGAATCTCGACCAGATCCCCGCCATGATTTCGATGATCATGCGTCACGCGCTCGGGCTTGAACCGGCCGCCGGCGGCATCGCAGGGTATGCCGTGAGTCAAGCGGTGTTGATGGGCGTGAAGCGTGGTCTTTTCTCCAACGAAGCGGGCATGGGCAGCGCGCCGAATGCCGCCGCCGTGGCCACGACCCAGCATCCGGTACAGCAAGGCTTGATGCAGATGCTCGGCGTGTTCTTCGACACCGTCGTCGTGTGTTCGGCCACGGCGTTCATGATCCTGCTCTCAGGCGAGTTTATGCCGGGTGCCGCGCCTGAAGGTGCCGTGCTCACCCAGCGTGCCCTGGCCGCTCACGTAGGCAACTGGGCCGTCGTCTTCACGGGCATCACCGTGTTCTTCCTCGCTTATTCGAGCGTGCTCGGCAACTATGCCTATGCGGAAGTCAACATGGACTACCTGACGCAACGTCCATGGCTGCTCCATGTCTTCCGTGCGCTGGTGTTGCTGGCCGTGATGCTCGGATCGGTCGCCAGCCTGCCGCTGGTGTGGAGCTTCGCGGATGTCGGCACTGCGCTGATGGCGTTCATCAATCTGGTCGCCATCGGCTTGTTGATGAAGTATGCGTTGGTCGCGTGGCGCGACTATCAGGCCCAGCGCCGTGCGGGCATCGCCGAGCCGGTCTTCACGCGCGATGCGCTGCCGCCGGAGATGCGTGAGCGTTTGCCAAAGGATGTCTGGTGACGGGGTCGTGCCATCGAAAGTGCCGCACTGACGTTGCGCTTTAGCGCCTTGACGCCATAACGTCGTAACGTCCTAGGGCCGGAGCGGCGCAATGCCCCGACGGCACGCACCAAGCACAAGGGCCGGTGAGTCATCCTCACCGGCCCTTGTCGTTGAGCGCTATCGGCCCATCGTCAGGCGCTTACTTGCCGCCGACGGTTTCCAGCACGGTCCACTTACCATCGACCACCTTGTACAGCGTGATCGAACCGTACTTCAGATCGCCTGCCTTGTCGTACGCCAGCTCACGCGTGGTCACGCCGGGCATGCTGGTCTTCGCGAGCGTCGGCAGGTACTTTGCCGGATCGGTCGAGTTGGCCTTCTTCATGGCCGACATCATGGCCATGGCACCGTCGTAGGCGTACGGCGAGTACGTTTCCGGGCCACTGCCGAACTTGGCCTTGTAGCGCGACTCGTACGCGGCGCCGCCGGGCATCTTGTCGAGCGGCAGGCCGGCGAGCGACACCACCGAGCCGTTGGCGGCGTCGCCGGCGATCTTCAGGAACGCATCGGACTTGACCATTTCACCGGCCATCAGCGTGCTCTTCATGCCCAGTTCGCGCATTTGTTTGGCGAGCGGGCCGGCTTGCGCGTCGGCGCCACCGTAGAACACCATGTCCGGATTGGCGCGCTTGAGGTTGGTCAGAATGGCGCGGAAGTCCACGGCCTTGTCGTTGGCGAATTCGCGGCGAACAATCTTGCCACCCGCGGCCTTCGCCGCCTTCTCGAACTCGTCGGCCAGACCTTGGCCATAGGCCGTGCGGTCGTCAACGATGGCGATGTTCTTGAAACCCAGCTTCTTGACGGCGAACGTACCGACGACCGACCCTTGCTGAATGTCCGAGGTCATCATGCGGAACGTCGTCTTGAAGCCCTGCTTCGTGTATTCCGGGGCCGTCGCCATGGCGATTTCCGGAATCCCGGCTTGCGCGTAGATGCGCGAAGCGGGAATCGTCGTGCCGGAGTTGAAGTGGCCGAGCATGCCCTTGATGCCCGAGTCGACCAGCTTCTGTGCGACCAGCGAACCCTGACGCGGGTCGGCCTGATCGTCTTCCGACTGCAACACGAACTTCACCGGCTTGCCCTCGATGGTCGGCTTCGTGGCGTTGTACTCGTCGACGGCGAGCTGAATGCCGTTCTGCATGTCTTTGCCGTAGTGCGCCTGGGCGCCCGTGAGCGGTGCGGCAAAACCCAGCTTCACTTCCTGCGCCTGTTGCGCGTTGGCCGTACCGAACGCGAGCAGTCCCGCGACGGCGACCGCGCTGAGCGTAAGCTTCGATTGCATCAACCCTCTCCTTGCATGTGTATGTCGTTGAGTGGCATGCCTGCGGGATCGCCGTGGCATGCCTTTCTTGGATCGCCGTCTGCACAAGGCCGGTCGGCCCAGGACGGCTTCAATCGCAATCAAACGCAATATGCGTCCGACGCGGCAGTATTGGTTGGCTGCGCGCGCCGGTCAAGAGGGAGAAGTTCCGATGGAAGGTGCTACCGGATTATGGGGAGGGTTGCGCCGTCGGGGCACCGGTGCTACCGGATTCGCCCGTCGCGCCTTGCTGGATTGCGCGCAGCGTCGCTTCGGCGCTCGCGTAGCGGGCGAGCACGTCGGCGCTCGGGGCCTTGTCGAAGCGACTCACCACGATGAGCGCCAAACCGCCCAGCACAAAGCCCGGCAGGATTTCGTACAGGTCGAACCAGCCAAATTGCTTCCAGATCAGGACGGTGGCCGCCCCAACGACAATGCCCGCGAGCGCCCCGTTACGGGTGACGCGCGGCCACAGCAGCGTGGCCAGCACCAGCGGACCGAAGGCCGCCCGAAACCCGCCCAGGCGTAACTCACCATGCCGAGCACGCGGCTCTGCGGATCGAGGGCCAGCACCACGGCGATCACCGCCACGCTCAACACCATCGCCCGGCCGATCCAAACGAGGCGGGCTTGGCTGACCGGCCCGCGCGCAAACGTCTTGTAGAGGTCTTCCGTCAGTGCACTGGCGCACACGAGCAACTGGCACGACAAGGTGCTCATCACGGCCGCGAGAATCGCCGCCAGCAGCACACCCGTGAGCCACGGGGTGAAGAGCTGGGTCGTGAGCGCCATGAAGATGGTCTCCGGGTTTGCCGCCACACCGGCGCCAAGATCGGGCCGCGCGCTGTAGAACGCCAGGCCGAAGAAGCCCACGGCGACCGCACCGGTCAGGCATAGCACCATCCAGGTCATACAGATACGACGCGCCTGCGGAATCGCTGCCGCCGAACGCGCGGCCATGAATCGCACGAGGATGTGCGGCTGGCCGAAATAGCCCAGACCCCAGGCGAGCATCGAAATGACGCCGATCGGTGCGAGATCGCCGAACCAATCGGTGTGGGCGGGATGCACAGCGGTGACCGCGTCTACGGCCGCCGCGGGGCTGCCGTCGAGCGCAATCACGGCAATCGGGGTGACGACCAGCGCGGCGAACATCAGCGAGGCCTGCACCGTATCGGTCCAGCTCACCGCAAGAAATCCGCCGATGAAGACGTAGGCAATGGTGGCCACGGCGCCGATCCACAGCGCCGTGCGGTATTCCAGGCCGAACATCGTTTCGAACAGCCGGGCACCGGCGACGACTCCCGACGCGCAATAGATCGTGAAGAAGATGAGGATCACGAGCGCCGTGACGATGCGCAGCACGTGGCTGCGGTCACCGAAGCGCTGTGTGAGGTACTCGGGCAGGGTCAGCGCGTTGCCGCACACCTCCGTATGCACACGCAAGCGCGCGGCCACGAGATGCCAGTTGGCCCACGCGCCGATCGCCAGGCCGATGGCGATCCAGACGCCCGACAGGCCGCCCATGTAGATCGCCCCAGGCAGGCCGAGCAAGAGCCAGCCGCTCATGTCCGAGGCCCGGCGGAAAGCGCGGTGACGAAGCTGCCGAGACGACGTCCCCCGAGAATGTAGTCGGAAAGATCGTGGGTGGCGCGATAGCCGAGCCATCCGATGACCAGCATCAATAGCAAATACACGGTGAATGACACCGCAGTGGGATTCCAAAGGGACATGTAGCCTCCTCGAGCGTCGGTGTCACGTGCGTTGCGCGCCTCTGCCGGCATGACGAAAGAGGCGACGACGCGGGACGACGACCGCTATGGCCAGCGATACGTGTCGCTGGCACGGGTTGACCGCGCAATGGCGGTGAGACGCGTGATATGTCGGGGGCGGGCGCGAAGATACCGCGAATGCGCGCGGCGTGCGTGGCTACGGGATGTGCGGTGGGGCGCTAATTGCGGCTTGGCGGGCTGGGAGGGGGGCGGGAAGATGGCTGGCGGTTAACGCATCGCGGCCGCCAGCGTCCCGAAATGCAGGGCGTTGGCGACCGCTGGGGACCACGCGATCGGGGCGACGGTGCGACCGGGCGTCGAATCTGGCCGCCAGCTTTCGGACGAATCCGACGGGATTCGTCGCGAAACCTGACGGTCCGCCGCGATCAGCCGATGGTCATGAGGTTGGCGTTGCCGCCTGCGGCAGCCGTGTTGACCGATACCGAGCGTTCGCACAGCAGACGCTCCAGTGCGTAGTCGTCACCGGCGGCCAGCGCCTCGGGCGCGAGGCCCTGCATCGACAGGATCGGACCGTTGCGGGTAGCAATGCGGCGGTTCAGGGCGCGCAACTCGTCGCTGTCGCCTTCGAACAGTACCGCGGCGAGCGACGGCTCTGCGGCGGCGTCCGCCCCTGCCGCCAACACCGACGCACGGCCCTTGAGCGCGGCCGGCAAGGCGCTCACCAGTTCGCGGGCGGCAACGCTCTCCGTGAAGACGGCGTTGTTGCCCGTCGCCAGCGCGGCAGCCAGTTGCGTGCGCGCACCGAGCGGGGTGGCGGCCACGCACAGGACCGGGCCGCGCGGCTCCAGACCGTAAGTGTTGCGCTCACCGGTCGGTCCCGGCAGCACGGCGGTGGCGTCGAGTGCCGACGTGGCCAGATATCGATCGACGCGATGGACCGCGGCGGCGCTATCGGCCGAGTGGCCCTGAGCATGCAGCCAGTCGCGGTAGCTCACCAACGGCGAGAGCGCGGCTTCGTTGCGGTTCAGCTCGGCGGGCAGCGAAGCCGGACGCGTCGCCAGCAGACGTGGCAGATACATCGGACCGCCGGCTTTCGGACCCGTCCCAGACAGACCTTCGCCGCCGAAAGGTTGCACGCCGACCACGGCGCCAATCACGTTCCGGTTCACGTAGACGTTGCCGACATGGGCGCGCTCAGTCACATAGGCAATGGTTTCGTCGATACGCGTATGCACGCCGAACGTCAGGCCGTAGCCGGTGCCGTTGATCTGATCGAGCAGCTTGTCGAGTTGCGCGCGCTTGAAGCGGATCACGTGCAGTACCGGGCCGAAGACTTCACGTTGCAGCGCCTTCAGATCGGTCAGCTCGATGAGCGTTGGCGGCACGAACGTGCCGTGACGGGCGGCGTCGGGCAGCGGCAGTTGTTCGACCGGGAAGCCCTTGTCGCGCATATGCTCGATGTGGCGGTTGATGCCGCTTTGCGCTTCGGCGTCGATCACCGGGCCGACGTCGATGGACAGCCGATCCGGATTGCCGATGGCCAGTTCCTGCATCGCGCCCTTGAGCATATGCAGCGTCTTGTCGGCGATGTCGTCCTGCAGGCACAGCACGCGCAGCGCCGAGCAGCGCTGACCGGCCGAATCGAAGGCCGACGCGAGCACGTCGTACACGACCTGTTCGGGCAGCGCCGACGAATCGACGATCATGGCGTTCTGACCGCCGGTCTCGGCGATCAGCGGGATCGGACGGCCATTGGCGTCGAGGCGCTCGGCCAGCGTGCGCGCGATGATGCGCGCCACTTCGGTCGAGCCGGTGAACATGACGGCCTTCGTGCGGGCGTCGGCCACGAGCGCGGCCCCGACCGTTTCCCCTGTACCCGGCAGCAATTGCAGCGCGCCGGCCGGCACGCCGGCGGCGTGTATCAGGCGGACCGCTTCGGCGGCGATGAGCGGCGTCTGCTCGGCAGGTTTGGCGATGACCGGGTTACCGGCGGCCAGCGCAGCGGCGACCTGACCGACGAAGATCGCGAGCGGGAAATTCCACGGGCTGATACACAGCACCGGGCCCAACGGGCGGTGCGTGTCGTTGGAGAAGCCCTGACGGATCTGCGCGGCGTAGTAGCGCAGGAAGTCGACGGCCTCACGCACTTCAGCCACGGCGTTGGGCAGCGATTTGCCGGCTTCGCGTACGCACAGGCCCATGAGCGTGGGCATGTGGGCTTCAAGCAGATCGGCCGAGCGCATCAGGCTGTCGGCGCGTTCCTCGACCGGCGTGGCTTGCCAGATCGGGGCGGCGGCCACGGCGTGCGCGAGCGCTGCGTCTACGTCGGCGGCGGTGGCCTCGATGACCTGACCCACGGTATCTCGCAAATCGGCCGGGTTGCGCACGGCACGCGGCGTGCCCGTGGTGCGCTCACCGTCGGCCAGCATGGGGGCGGCGCGCCACGGCGTGCCCGCGCTGGCAAGCAGTGCCGACGACAGCGACGCGAGGCGGTGTTCGTTCGACAGGTCGAAGCCCGACGAGTTGGCGCGCGCCACACCATACAGTTCGCGCGGCAGCGGAATCTTGGCATGCGGTGCGCCGAGCGGTTGCACCTTTTCGGATTCCGAGATCGGATCGGCGATCAATTCGTCGACGCTGACGGTCTCATCCGCAATCCGGTTCACGAACGAGGTATTCGCGCCATTTTCGAGCAGACGGCGCACGAGGTAGGCCAGCAGCGTTTCGTGCGTGCCGACCGGGGCGTATACGCGGCAGGGGCGCGCGAGCTTGCCTGCCGCGATGGGGCCGACGACTTCTTCGTAGAGCGGCTCGCCCATGCCGTGCAGGCATTGGAATTCGTACTGGCCCGGGTAGTAGTTGTTGCCCGCGAGGTGATAGATCGCCGAGAGCGTGTAGGCGTTGTGCGTGGCGAACTGCGGGTAGATGGCGTCCGGCACGGCGAGCAGCTTCTTCGCGCAGGCGAGGTACGACACGTCCGTGTAGATCTTGCGGGTATAGACCGGATAGCCTTCGAGCCCGTCGACCTGCGCGCGCTTGATTTCCGTGTCCCAGTACGCACCCTTGACCAGACGCACCATGATGCGGTGACGGCTGCGACGCGCCAGATCGATGATGAAGTCGATCACGAACGGGCAACGCTTCTGATAGGCCTGCACCACGAAACCGATACCATTCCAGCCGGCCAGTTCGGGATCGAAGCACAGCGCTTCGAGCAGGTCGAGCGAGATTTCGAGGCGATCGGCTTCTTCGGCATCGATATTCAGGCCGATGTCATACGCGCGCGCCAGCTTGGCGAGCGCCTGCACGCGCGGCAGCAGTTCCGCGACCGTACGCTCGTGCTGGCTGCGTGAGTAGCGCGGATGCAGGGCCGAGAGCTTGATCGAGATGCCCGGGCCTTCATAGATGCCGCGGCCGGCCGAGGCCTTGCCGATGGCCTGAATGGCTTGCTCGTAGCTCGCGTAGTAGCGCTGAGCGTCTTCTTCGGTCGTCGCGGCTTCGCCGAGCATGTCGTACGAATAGCGGAAGCCCTGGGCTTCGTATTTGCGGCTGTTGGCAAGGGCTTCGGAGATGGTTTCCCCGGTTACGAACTGCTCGCCCATCAGGCGCATGGCCATGTCCACGCCCTTGCGGATGAGCGGCTCGCCGCCGCGGCCGATCAAGCGCGTGAGGGCCTTGGTGAGACCGGCTTCGCTGGTGGTGGTCACGAGCTTGCCGGTGATCATCAGGCCCAGGTGGCGGCGTTGACGAACATCGACGGCGAATTGCCCATGTGGGCGTGCCAGTCACCCTTGCTGATCTTGTCGCGGATGAGCGCGTCGCGCGTGGCCTTGTCGGGAATGCGCAGCAGGGCTTCGGCCAGGCACATCAGCGCCACGCCTTCCTGGCTGGACAACGAGAATTCGTGGATCAGGCCTTCCACGCCACCGCCGGTGCTCTTGCCGCGCAGGGCGACGACGAGCTTGCGGGCGAGGTCGGAGGCCGACGTTGCGGTCGCCGGGGCCAGCTTGGCCTGACCGACGAGCACGGGCACGCATTCCGGCTCGGGACGGCGGTAGGCCGCCGTGATCGCCGCCCGCAGCACCGATTGCGGTTGCACGTTCTGGGCGAATTCGAGGAACGGATGCGGCACGGTGTCGTCGCCCGCGTGGCCGTCGATCACCTCGGTGCCCGATTGGGTCGCGCCGCTCAATTCGGGCGGAAGCGCGCCACTCTCGATGCGCTCCAGGTAAGCGAAGATGGCCTGTTTGATGAGCCAGTGCGGGGTGCGCTCGATTTGCTGGGCGGCGCTTTTGAGCCGGGTACGCAGTACGTCGTCGACCTTGACGCCGAGGGTGGTGTTAGCCATGGAAGGGTTACCTGATGACGCGAAAACGTGACACCCATAGCGGGTGAATTTCGGCATCGTAACCGGGTTTCAAAAGAGGTGCAACCTGAGTCGATATTAGGGTTGCACCTAGGTGTGAGGCCGACACGCGAAACATCGTGTGGCGCCCCGGCCCGCGGGCCGGGGGAAAGGCGTTACTTCTGGTCGGTGCCGTACGTTTTTCCCAAATACTCCGAAATCAGCTTGACCTGATCTTCCGGGATGGGCGCGCCATACACTTTCACCATCTTCGTGACTTCCGCGCTCCAGAAGGCGGCCGACATAGGCGGTTGGGTGTTGACATAGTCGAGCGAGTGGCACATGACGCACCACGAGTTGGCCGATTGATAACCGGCGAGCGTCGAGGCTTTCAACTGCGACGTTTCCTGCGGCAGCTTGATCTCAAGTGCATGGACGGGGGCGGCGAAGGTGCCGAACAGACCCAACAGGCCCGACAGCAAGGCCGCGCGGCGCGCAATCTTCGAAAGGTTCATGATCGTTCCCCGTCTCAAGCCGCGATCACACGCACGGTTTCGACCCCGTTGCGCAGATAGCCGGCCGGATTCCACAGCGATTGCAGCGGTTGCGACACCCCTGCACGATTCGTCGCCCGCACTTGGAGCGCGTACTCGCCGGGCTTGGGGGGCGTGAACGACGCCGTCCATTCGCGGAACGAATACTTCGACAGTTCGTGGCCGAGCTGGGCCGCCTGCCAAGTCTGGCCGCCGTCGGCCGAGAACTGCACGTCGCGAATGCCTTCGCCGCCGTCGAACGCAATGCCGCGCACGCGCACCGCCTTGCCCGCCGCCACGTGCTCGCCGTCGGCAAGACTCGTGACGAACGAGCGCACGGTGAAGCGTTCGATCGGCTTTGTCTTCTCGGGCGCCTTGCCGGGCGTGACGCAATTGCAGTCGTTATCCGGAATGCGATACGCCGTGGCCATCCAGAAGCCGTCGAACACCTTGTCGATAACGTTGATGTCCGCCAGATGCTTCACCCAATACGTGCCGTAGTAGCCCGGCACGACCAGCCGCACCGGAAAGCCGTTGAGCATCGGCAGATCCTTGCCGTTCATGGCGAACGCGATCATCACTTCGCCATCCATCGCGTGATCGAGGTCGAGTGCCTTCACGAACTCGGGTGTCGTGGGGACGATCGGCCGGTCAAGACCTTCGAACGTCACTTGCTTTGCGCTGGCCGACACGCCCGCCCGTTCAAGAATCCGCTTGAGCGGAATGCCACGCCAGCGCGCGTTGCCCATCGCACCATTGGCAATCTGTCCGCCGGCGACGCGGGGCTCGAAAAAGCCACGGCTATTGCCCGAGCATTGGTGGACGGCGACGATCTCGACCGGGGCGCCATAGTCCTTCTTGAGCGACGCGAGCGAGATATCGAGCGGTTTGGCGACGCTGCCGCGCACATGAATCCGATGCTTCGCCGGATCGATGTCGGTCGGAATGCCCGCGAGGTGATAGCGCACGAAGAACGCATCGTTCGGTGTGATGAGCCCGTCGTTGAAGATCGCGAACGGCGTTTCCAGTTGCGGGGGGCGCGCCGTCAAGCGGATCAGCGGGCGCTTCTGCGGATACGCGACGAGTTCGCGTTCCCCATTGGCAAAGGGCAGCGTCACCATCTGCGGTGCGGTGGTGGCGGCGAGGACGTCAAGTGCGCGCCCCGCAAGGCTGGCGCCAACGCCCAGTGCACCCGCGCGTCGCAAGAAGCGGCGCCGGGAGGCCTCGGCCAAAGGCGATTCGGTGGGCGGGAGGGGCGGTGTGGCGATGTGTGGCGCCGTAGGGGCGGCGCGCCGGTCGTGCGATTTCATCGGGATGTCTCCTGTAGGACCTCTTATCGTGCAGATGACGTGAACCGTTCGACGTGCGGTGATCGACTGCTATCGGCATCGTCGGAGATTCGGGCGATGTTGTCAAATTTCCGGAACGCTATATACCGATTTATATTTCGAGGGGGTCGACTTCGAGGTGCCAACGCACGGGCGCCTTGAGTGCGCGCAGCTCGCTCATCCAGTGCGTGAGGAAGCGTTGGAGCGCGCCGCGATGCGGACTCTCGACCACGAGCTGGGCGCGTTCGGTGCCCGCGATCCGGACCATCGTCATCGGCACCGGATCCCACAGGGAGATGCGCGCGTCGTGCAGCGCGGGCGTGGCGGCGATCTCGCGGGCCTGTTTGAGGAACGTCATGGCGTCGTCCAGGCGCCGGGCTTCGGCGCGCAGGAGCGCCTGATGCGTGAATGGCGGCAGCAGGGCGACACGCCGCTCCTCCAGTTGTTGCGCCGCGAAGCCCGCGTAGTCGTGACGCATGAGCGACGCGAACAACGGGTGCGAGGCGTAGCGCGTCTGAATCAGCACGTCGCCGGGGCCGTCGGCACGGGCAGCGCGCCCGGCGCGCCCGGCCACCTGCATCAGCTGTGCAAACAGGCGTTCGGCCGCCCGGAAGTCGTGAGAGAAGAGGGCGCTGTCGGCGTTGACCACCCCCACGAGCGTGACATTACGGAAGTCGTGGCCCTTGGCGACCATCTGCGTGCCGATCAGGATGTCGACTTCGCCCGCATGGACCTGCGCGAACAGCGCTTGCGCGCTGCCTTTGCGGCGCGTGCTGTCGGCGTCGATGCGCGCGAGCCGGGCCTGCGGGAACTGTTCGGCCAGCGCCTCCTCGATGCGCTGCGTGCCGCGCCCCAGCGGCGCGAGATCGAGATTGCCGCAATCGGGGCACGCATGAGGAATGCGCGACTCGGCGCCGCAGTGATGGCAGCGCAGCCGCCGCTCGGGCTTGTGCAACACCATGTGGGCGCTGCACCGGCGGCAGTCGCTGATCCAGCCACAGGCATCGCAGTTGAGCACCGGGGCGTAACCGCGGCGGTTCAGGAACAGCAGGCTTTGCTCGCCCGCTTCGAGCCGGGCGCGAATGGCGGCGAGCAGCGATTGCGACAAGCCCTCGTGCACCGTGCGCTGACGTTTGCGCTCGATGTCCATGTCGATGAGCGAGACGCGCGGCAGCACCGCATCGGGCGAGGCGCGCTCGGGCATCGCGAGGCGCACGTAGCGGCCTTGTTCGGCGCGCCGCCAGCTATCGAGCGACGGGGTGGCCGAGCCGAGGACGACGGGGATGCGCAACCGGTTCGCGCGCCAGATGGCGAGGTCGCGCGCCGAGTAGCGCAACCCTTCCTGTTGCTTGTAGGACGGGTCGTGCTCTTCGTCGACGACGATGAGGCGCAGGTGCGGTAGCGACGCCATCACCGCGAGTCGGGTGCCGAGCACGATGCGCGCTTCGCCGCGATGGGCGGCCAGCCAGTGCCGGGCTCGCTCGCCTTCGGCCAGTCCGCTATGCAGTGTGACAAGCGTCTCGCCGGGGAATCGCGCACGGAAGACGCCTTCGAGTTGGGGCGTCAGGTTGATTTCCGGCACAAGCACGAGGACCTGGGCGTCGCGCTCGCGAAGCGCCTCGGCCACGGCGCGCAAATAGACTTCCGTCTTGCCGCTGCCGGTCACGCCATAGAGCAGGAAGGGGGGCAGGGGGGGGATCGCCCGCGTCCCCCGCGCCGCCGGCGTCGAGCTTGCCCGACGGCGCTGTGGCGTCGAGGCATTGGGCGCCGGCGGCTTCGAGCGCGTCGTGAATGGCCGCGACGGCGTCGGCTTGCCCGACAGTCAACGTTCTGGCGGCGCGCGGCGTGCCCTGTGTGCCGAGGTCGATATTGGCCGAGGCATCGGCGAGTGCGGAATGGGTGGGATCGTTGGCGTCAGCGGCGCACGATTCGCCATCCTCATCGTCAGCCTCGTCGGCCTCGTCGGCCTCGTCGGCATGGCGTGCGGCTTCATGGCGCGGCACGGTGTCGACGACGACCCAACCGGCGGCCGCCCACTGCTTGAGCACGTCGGCGGCCTTCGCGCACAAGGCGCGCGCCTCGTCCGCATCGAGCGTGCCGGCTTGCGCCAGGCCCTCGGCCAGGCGGCGCTGGGCGCGCAGCCTGGCGGGCACGTTCTCCAGGAGCGCGGCGAGGGCGCCGTCGGCCAGCCGGTAACGTTGCACGCCCCGCTGGGCGAGCAGCCGCGGCCAGCGCATCGGTGTGCGCAGATGCGCCGGGACGCCCGGCAGGGCCACCTCACCGACACCGCGCTGGTAATACCGCGAGGCGAACTGCATCAGCTCGCGCCAATCCTCGCCGAGCGGCGGTAATTCATGCCAGACGGCGGTGACGTCACGCAGCTTGCCCGGGGCGACTTCGCTGCGGTGCGTCAATTCCCAGACGACGCCCACGACCTGTCGGCGTCCGAACGGCACCTGCACCAGTTGCCCAGGGCTCGCGGCCTGATCGAGCCGATAGTCGAACAGCGTGAGCAGCGGCGTATCGAGCGCCACGCGGGCGATAGCAGGCGCACCGAGGCGCGGCTGGGCGACCGGGGGCAGGGCATCCGCAGTCGATGCAAGAGACGGGGCGGGCAGGTCGTCGGCGCAGGTCAAACTTAAAGTGAATCCTGAGAAGTGTCGGTAAACCCCGGATTTAAGTCGGGTTTCCGGTGGACTTGAAGTGCTTGTGGATAACTATGTTGAGAACTGTGGGGATTATCTCTCGTCAGCCTCACCGGGCGGCCCTCACGTGGTGTCGTGCCTCGACTTTGCCCGAATCAAAAATGCTTTTTGATCAATAGCTTATGAGCGGCGTCGACGCGTACTCCCCGTTGCCCCTCACTTGCGGCGGCGCAGCGAGAATTTGTGCATAAGTCTTCGGGACAACTCCGTAAATTGGAGGGGTTACTCGACAGGTTTACGCTTGACATTCGGTGCTTGAAACGGCGGTTGGGTCTGCAAGGCAAATGGCCCCGCGAGCCGCACCGCCGCTGGTGCGTCTCGCCAATTACGCCGTTTGGCGCAGCTTTCGGCTGTAGCGGTGGACTTCGTCAACGAGTGCCGCAACGTGATCGGATTGCGTGAACTGCGAAATACCGTGCCCCAGGTTGAACACGTGGCCTGGTGCGTTGCCATAAGCGTCGAGCAGGCGGCGAACCTCGGCGCGAATGGCCTCGGGCGCCGCAAAGAGGGCGGTGGGATCGAAGTTGCCTTGCAGCGCACAACGATCGCCGACGCGACGGCGCGCGGCCGCGAGATCCACGGTCCAATCGAGTCCGATGGCGTCGGGCCCCGTGTCGGCGATGGCTTCGAGCCACTGACCGCCGCCCTTGGTGAAGACGATGTGGGGAATGCGTGCGCCATCCCATTCGCGATGCACGCCCGCGAGTGCCTGCTGCATGTAGGCGAGCGAGAACCGTTGGTAGAGGCCGTCGGCCAGCGCCCCGCCCCACGTGTCGAACACCATGACCGCCTGCGCGCCCGCTTCGATCTGGGCGTTCAGGTAGGCCGAAACGGCGCGGGCATTGGTCTCCAGAATATGCGTCATCAAGTCGGGACGCTCGTACATCATCGTCTTGACGGTGCGGAAGTCGGCCGACCCGGCCCCTTCGACCATGTAGCACGCGAGCGTCCACGGGCTGCCGGAGAAGCCGATGAGCGGTACACGTCCGTTCAGGGCGCGACGGATCTCGGCGACGGCGTCGAAGACGTAGCGCAGACTGTCGAGGTCCGGCGCCCGCAGGCGGCGCACATCGTCCTCGGTGCGCAACGGGTGGGCGAAACGCGGCCCTTCACCCGCCTCGAACGACAGGCCGAGGCCCATGGCGTCGGGAATGGTGAGGATGTCCGAGAACAGGATGGCGGCATCGAGCGGGAAGCGCTCGAGCGGCTGCAGCGTGACCTCGGTGGCGTAGGCGGGGTTCTTGGCCAGCGCCAGGAAGCTACCGGCTTTGGCGCGGGTGGCGTTGTATTCGGGCAGGTACCGGCCCGCCTGGCGCATCAGCCAGATCGGCGTGTACTCGGTCGGCTGGCGCAGCAGTGCGCGCAGGAAAGTATCGTTTTGCAGAGCTTGGGACACGTCGCGGCGGTGGGTAGGAGGGTTGGGGCAAGCGGTCATTTTACTCGCGTATCCTCGGCCCGGACGCATGGCGGGCTGTTATGCCGCACATCAGCCATCGGCGGCCCGTCGGCGTGGCGCGCGCGGAACAGTGGCGTCATTCCGATTGGCGTGGGCCGGGAGTGTCTTTAGTATTGAGCCCCACGCGCTGCGTCAGACAGTTCGGGAGCGCAGTGCGCCAACACGTCAAACCTCAGGAGACAAGCATGAAAGTCATGTTGACGGCCGCCAGCGCGGCCTTCGTGGCCGGGGCGGTGCTCGCCGGCGCTGCGGCCCACGCGCAATCGGCCGCTGTCGTGAGCCCTTCCGCGACCCCCGCCATCCACTCCCGGCTGGACGACATCGTCAAATCGGGCACGCTGCGCGCCTGCGCGACGGGTGACTACAAGCCTTACTCGTATCGACGCCCGGATGGCCAGGTCGAGGGCATCGACGTGGACCTGGTCGCCTCGCTGGCGAAGTCGCTCGGCGTGAAGCCGGTGATCGTTCCGACGACGTGGAAGGGGCTGATGGACGACTTCACCGCCGGCAAATGCGATATCGCCGTCGGCGGCGTGTCGGTCACGCTGGATCGCGCGGCGCGCGCATATTACAGCAACGTGGTCATGGTCGACGGCAAATCGCCGATCGTGCGCTGCGCCGACGTGGCGAAGTACCAGACGCTCGCCGATCTGAACAAACCGAGCACGCGCGTCATCGCCAACCCGGGCGGCACGAACGAACGTTTCGCCCGCCAGTACCTGCCGAACGCTACGCTCACGATCTATCCGGACAATGTCACGATCTTCAAGCAGATCGTCGACGGCAAAGCCGACGTGATGGTGACCGACGCCTCGGAAACGCTGTTGCAGCACAAGCTGAATCCGTCACTGTGCCCGGTCAACCCCGACAAGCCGTTGCAGTTCGGTGAGAAGGCCTACCTGCTGCCGCGCGGCGACGACATCTTCAAGCAATACGTCGACCAGTGGCTGAATCTTGCGCAGAAGACCGGGGAATATCAGAAGGTCGTCGACAAGTGGCTGAAGTGACGGCGCGGGTCCCGCGCGGTTCATCCCAGCCAGTCACGCAGACGCTGCGCCGCGTCGTGCATGACCAGCCGCGCCTGCGGCACGAACGGTTGTAACCTCGCGAAACTATGCGTCAGGCCGGGCGCCTCGATGACCTCCGCCCGGCCGCCCGAACTCGCCACGAACTGGGCGTACGATACCGCTTCGTCGTGCAACGGATCGTATTCCGCCGCAATCACCAAGGCATGCGGCAAGGCGTGCCGCGGCGCTTGTGCGGTCAGATTGACCCGCACGTCGTCCGCCGACGGCGTCACGTTGCCCAGAAATTCCTTCCAGTACCAGCGCATTTCGTCGCGTGTCAGGCCCACGCCGTTCGCCAGACGCTCGTAGCTCGGCGTATCGAACCGGCACTGCACCACTGGATAGATCAGCAACTGTGCCCCCACAATCCCCGGGTGTCGGTCGTTGAACCACGCCGCCGCCTGCGCCGCCAAGTGGCCGCCGGCGCTGTCGCCCGCCACGGCCAGACGGTCGACGCGCACGCCGAGCCGCGCGCGCTGCTCGGCCGCCCAGGCCAAGGCATCGCGCGCGTCGTCGATCGGCGCCGGGAACGGATGCTCAGGCGCCAACCGGTAATCGACGCTCAACACCGCCAAGTCGCCGTCCTGCGCCAGGAAGGCGGCCAACGTCCCATGGGTGTCGACATCTCCCACGACCCAGCCGCCGCCGTGGAAGAACACCACCAGCGGCACTTCGCGTTCGACCGGGCGATAGAGCCTTGCGCGCAGGGTGCGGCCCGGCAGCGCAATGTCGAAGGTCTCGCTGCGCAGTCCCGCCGGCAACGGGCGCAAGGCCTCGTTGGCGACGGCGGCGAACCGGGCGCGCACGTCTTGCGCGCTTGGCGCGCCGTTGTCGGCATTGGCGGGGTACTTGCGCGCCATTTGGTCGTAATAGGCAAGTAGATCGGCGTCGATGGTCATATCAGCGGGTCATTGGCGGCGTTGGAGGTCGGCGGTTCAGCGTTTCGGAAGCGGCTGTCTCGGCGGGCGGGCGTCCGCGCTGGTGCGGGGGTGGCCGGCTTGCATCTGCCAGCGCTGGTGTTCGATCTTGACGCATCGGTCCATCACGACGTCCAGCCCTGCCGCCAGCGCGACGGCTGCGGCGTCGTCGTTTTCGATGCCCAACTGCATCCATAGGCTGGTCGCGCCAATGGCGACGGCTTCATCCGCGATGGGCGGAATGTCGCCGCTGCGACGGAAGCAGTCGACCATCTGGATCCGCAGGCCCTCGGCGCGCAAGGCGTTGGCCGCCTCGGTCAGGCTCGCATAAACGGGCTCGCCCAGAATCGTCGCGCCGGCCGCTTGCGGGTTGATGGGGACGATCCGGTATCCGTGCTGTTGCATGTAGCGCGATGTGGTGTAGCTCGGCCGGTCCGGCCGCGGCGACAGGCCCACCACCCCGATCACGCGGTCGCGCGCCAGTATCTGCCCCAAACGTTCCATGGTTTGCATGCGAGTGTGGCCCGATGGGGCCGGTGCGGTCGTTGACGGAATTACTGCTCTCGGTGCGCTGCCGATCCGCGGCGTTGACGTGTCTTCGGATGTCAGATGCCCACTTTGTTGCCACGCACAAGGAATGAACTTAGCACATTGACGACGCGCACGTGAAACGGGGGCGCCGCCGATGCCGCCATCGATGTGATGGGCCGGCTCGTGCGGGCATCGTCCGTGTCGATGCTTCGCCTGACGAGTTACTCAGGATGGCGAACTAAATGACGCATCGGTCAGTGCGCCAGAAACCCATGCCAGAGAAGGCGAAGCGGCAACGTGGAGGGACGCGCAAAGGTCTCAGGTGTTACAACCTGAAACACTTTGTTACCCCTCCCCTTATACGTTTCCACCAAAATGCTTCTCAACGCTGCTGTGCTTATCCCCCGGTAACACAGCAGCGCGACTGTATCGGCGCAACGCGTCCCCCGGCGCGATCTGCAAGGTAGTTCGATGCAGTGCTCTGAATCTGGTCTCCTCGCGCTAACCCCGTAGCGTGTGGTTTTGGCGGGCCTACGTGTCCCGCCATTTTTTTTGCCTGCGCAGACCTACATCTTTCCTACACCTTTCGTCATCATCCCAAAAGATTATTTCGCCCTCCGATTTAGTTTTCGGAAATCGATTTATCCCTGCGTAAATGGATGAGCGACATGCCGACCGGTGGTCGGCATTGTCGGCGCGGCGATTCGACAGCTTATCGGGTGGCCCTGAGCCACGGCTTGAGCCAGCCCAGTCCGGCGCGCGTTGCGCCCTGCGGGCGATATTCACACCCGACCCATCCCGTGTACCCGAGTTCGTCGAGCAGACTAAAGAGGAACGGATAGTTGACTTCGCCGGTGTCGGGCTCGTGACGCGCTGGCACGCCTGCCACCTGCACGTGGCCGATATTGTCGATGTGCTGGCGTAGCTTGACCGCCAGGTCACCCTCGACGATCTGGCAGTGATACACGTCGAACTGCACCTTGAGATGGCTCGCGCCGACCTCCTGGCGAATGGCCTGAGCCTGATCCTGTCGTGTCAGGAAATAGCGCGGAAAGTCGCGCGGATTGATCGGTTCGATGAGAATCGTGACGCCATGCGCGGCAGCCTGTCCGGCCGCGTAGGCGAGATTGTCGAGATAAACGTCGCGGCAGCGCTCAAGCGACGCGGCGAGGTCGGGGCATCCGGCCATCACGTGCAGTTGGCGGCAGCCCAGCGTATCGGCGTAGTCGAGCGCGCGTTCGAGGCCGTCCCGAAACTGCGCTTCGCGCCCTGGCAGCGCTGCCAGCCCGCGCTCGCCGTTGGCCCAGTCGCCGGCGGGGTGTTGAACAGCACCTGCGTGAGCCCCGCGTCGTCCAGACGCGCCCGCACCTCTTGTGCGGGATGATCGTAAGGGAACAGGCATTCCACGCCCCGGAAGCCGTCGCTTGCGGCCTCGCGGAAACGCTCCAGAAACGGCACTTCCTGATAGAGCAGGGTCAGGTTCGCGGCAAATCGCGGCATGAGCATCTCCGTCGCCCGGCGCGGGCCGGGCAGGGTGGATCGATGCCTGTCACGATATCACTGCCCGTCGATCTGGGGCGCTGCCACGCTGCGCAACTGGAAGCGCCCGTCATCGTTGAAGAGCCAGGTTTCGACGGCGCGTACGCGTCCGCTGCTGTCGACCAGCGCGCGGCTCGGCATCGGCAGCGGGCTGGCCCGTCGCAGGCTCGACACCGCGATGCGCTCCGCTTCCTGGTCGCCATTGCTGCGATACAGCGCCACGCCCGTGATGTTTCCGTTGCGGTCCACCCAGTACTCTAGCGACACCACCGAGCGCAGCATCGGCTGGGGATTGCCCGGCGTGATCTGGCGGGCGTTGACCGCCGTCACGCGTTGCGCCGCGGCGATCTTGTACTGATCGAGCGCCGTGTACGGGACCCGGGCGGGCGTCAAGTTGAGGATGAGCGGCTGTTTGGGCTCGAAATCCGGATTGGCGCAGCCCGACACCGCCAGAACGCAGGCGATGACGGTGAAGCCTCCGGCGGCATGCAGTGCCCGCCGGCATTGAGAAGGTTGCGCATACATACATCGTCTCCCGCAACATTCGCGACACTTGTCTTCTTGTACATCTAACGGGCGGGCGCGGTTTCGCGGATCGCGAATTCGTTCGCGCGAAGCGTCTTTCACCACAACGCGACGCCCTCATTGCCTATCTTAGGTGGCCCACGCGCGCCGCGCAGCGCGGTTAACACGTAGCCGTCGGTGCTGGCCCGGATGTCTGCAAGTGGCGGTATCCGGCGATACGATGCATACTCGCCAGCGCCCATTCAGGCGCGCATGACAACGTCGCGCGCGACGCCTTTCGATCGCATTGGAGGAACCATGATTACCGTGTATCACAACCCGCGCTGCTCGAAGTCGCGCGAAGCGCTGGCCCTGGTGGAAGGTTCGCCGGCGGTGGGCGGGGGCGATCTGCAGATCATCGAGTATCTGAAGACCCCGCCGACGCTCGCCGATCTCAAGCGTTTGCACAATCTACTGGGCGTGCCGGTGCGCGAGATGATCCGAAGCAACGAAACCGAGTACACCGAGCTGGGATTGGCCGACATGGCAATGACCGACGACGCCTTGCTCGCCGCCGTGGCGGCGCACCCGAAATTGTTGCAGCGGCCCATCGTGGTCAACGGCGACAAGGCAGTGATCGCGCGTCCGCCCGAGTTGGCGAGCCAGGTGCTGTAATCCGCCGACGGCTGACGCGGTCCCCGCGCGCGTGTCGAGCCCCTCGCGCATGGCACCGCGAGGTCCTGGCTCAGCCGTGCGCCGCGCTGTCCTTGCCGGGGCCGGTGTCTGGCGATTCGGCGTGCGCCACCGCCTCGGCCGCCGCTTGAGCTGCGGGCGACCTGAACACCGGCGCGTCGGCATTCGCCGTGAGTCCGGCGCCGCGCCAACCGGGGAGTTCGGTCAACGTTTTCTGCTGCTCGCGCAGCTCGGCGAGCATGTTGCAAAAGAGCGCGCCTTGTTCGAGCGCGTCGTCGAGTGCCACGTGCGTGTGCGGCAGCGGGTCGAGCCAGACTGACGGCAGCCGCGGCTTGATGCACTTGCGGTAGGGCATGCCGGTCATGGCGAACGCGAGCGTCTTGATGTCGAGCGCCGACCATGAAAACGGACAACGGCCGACGAAACGCATCATGTACCAGAACATGAACGTGAAATCGAACCCTGCCGGATAGGCGACGAACACCGGCTTGCCCGGTAGCTTCTCCACCCACTTCACATACGCCTTGAGCGCCTTGGTCGGGTCTTCCTGATCGACGCGGCAGGCCGCCCACGCGTCTGGCTCGGTCTTCCACCATTTCATCGTCAGCGGATGCCCTTCGCGTCCGGCAGGCACTCGAGATTGGCGCTGAACGTGCCGATCAACTCCTTGTCGGCCGTGTAGGCCGCCGACGCGAAACTCAGCATCGAATGCGGGCCGGGGATCGGGCCGTCGGCCTCGACGTCGGTGCTGACGAAAATTTCCTCGTCGGCAGGGATGATGCGCGAGGGGGTACGCGACACGGCCTCGCTCATGCGGCGCTCCCGGCGAGCAAGGCATCGGCCACGTACGGATTGGTCTGACGCTCCTGACCGAACGTGGAGACAGGACCGTGTCCGGGAATGAAGGTCACGTCGTTGCCGAGCGGCCAGAGTTTGTTACGGATCGACGCGATCAGGTCGGCGTGGTTGCCGCGCGGAAAATCGGTGCGGCCAATGGAGCCGGCGAAGAGAACGTCGCCCACGCTGGCCAGACGCTCGTCCGCAGAGAAGAACACAACATGACCCGGCGTATGCCCCGGGCAATGCAGCACGTCGAGGGTGACCTCGCCGAACGTGACCGTGTCGCCGTCACCCAGCCAGCGGTCGGGCGTGAACGGCTGTGGTTCGGGAAAGCCGAAGCGGGCGCTTTGCGTCTGAAGCTGGTCGATCCAGAACGCGTCGTCGGGATGCGGGCCTTCGATGGGTACGTCGTATTTCTCAGCAAGCGCGCCCGCGCCGCCGCAATGGTCAAGGTGGCCGTGCGTCAGGAAGATTTTCTCGAGCGTCACACCCTGGCGTTCGATCTCGCCGACGATCCGGTCGATGTCGCCACCGGGGTCGACCACCGCGGCGCGCTTCGTCGCATCGCAGACGAGCAGGGTGCAGTTTTGCTGGAAAGGCGTGACAGGAATCAGAGTGACGTTCATGGGATATCGGGGACGCAGTTTTCCCCTATTGTAATTCGGGTGCGAGGGGACCCGCCGGGCGCGTCGCAATCGACGACATGCCTGAGCGCTGCTCGCCCAGCGGGTCGGAGCGCTTGAGCGAGCCGTGTTCGATGAGACTGACCTCCCCCTGTGTGATGCTTATTCAGCGAGTCTCAGCGCGTAAGTGAACGCTCGCTGATAGGTTGCATTTTGCGTCGTGTTAAACTTGCGCGCTATGCGAACACGCGAGATCCTCACACGGTTCGCGGTCGGCTGCGCCTTCGCCCTGACGTTGACAGCCTGCACAACGCCGCTCGAACCCCTCAGCCCCACGGCTGCCGCCGCTTCGGCGACAGGCGGCGCGCGCGCTCGTGCGCGCGAAGCCAACGCGCCCGTCGGGTCGAACTTCGATCTGCAGTGGCCCGGCAAGTCGTATCGTACCGAAGGTCTCAGTCCGGGCGATCCCGAAGCGCCGGATCGCGACGGCGAAGCGCATCTGCGCGCCGACGCCGGCACGTTTTACCAGACTGGCATGGCCTCCTGGTATGGCAAGAAGTTTCATGGGCGTCGCACGGCCACCGGCGAAACGTTCGACATGAACGAGCCGACCGCCGCGCATCCGACCTTGCCGCTGGGCAGCTTTGCGCTCGTGCGCAATATCGCCAACAACAAGACTGTCGTCGTCAAAATCAACGATCGCGGGCCCTACGCGCGCAATCGCATCATCGACCTTTCCTACGGGGCGGCCAAGCAGCTCGGCTTTATTCGCGCCGGCCACGCCAAGGTTGAAATCCGCCGGCTCTCCCGCACCGAAGTCGCTGCCCTCGGCCTGGACGACAGCAAGAACGCGCCCTGACGCCACCCGGCGTACGCGTGTTGTCGCTGCGTCTCGTTTCCCTATGGTCGATTCTGAAATCGTGTTGACGGCTTCCCGAGCAGCGGGATGCTCGCCGCCCATTTGTTGTGCAAAATCCATCCATTCTGTGTAAAAAATCGCGCATTATTCCGATTTTCGCTGAATCTGATAGGGCGAATGCCGCGCATGAATGTGCGCACATCGGAAATTTAACGACCAAATCGACTAATTTTTTTCCGATTGCCGCATCAATCTGCCGGCGATTCGGCGCAACCTGATATTCCACGGGCCTTCCGGGCGGTTGCGTTGGCAACCGTTGTTCGCTCAGGGGGATGTGGGTAGACTGTGCCCCACGCGCCGGTGCACGTTTTGTGTGCATCCGAATGAGACCCGGCGAGACACGGGCTCAGCGCACCTATCAAAGAGCATTCCTGGAGGAGTTTTGATGTCGACGATGGGCAAATTCGCCAAGCGCACCCTGCTGTGCGCCGTGGCCGCAACGTTGTTGGGCACGACCGGCGCGGCCTTCGCGCAGGGGACAAAATCGGTGGCCGTGTTGGCGATCGTGGAGCACCCGGCGCTGGACGCCATCCGCGATGGCGCACGCGATGAACTCAAGGCGGAAGGGTATGAGGTCGGCAAGAACCTCAAGTGGGAATATCAGAGCGCGCAGGGCAACGTCGGGACGGCCGCGCAGATCGCCCGCAAATTCGTGGGCGACCAGCCGGACGTGATCATCGGCATTGCCACGCCCACGGCGCAGGCCGTGGCGGCCGCGACCAAGTCCGTGCCGCTGGTCTACTCGGCCGTGACCGATCCGGTCGCGGCGCAGCTGGTCAAGAATTGGGCGCCGTCGGGCACCAATGTGACCGGTGTGTCCGACAAGCTGCCGCTGGACAAGCAGGTCGCGCTGATCAAGCGTGTCGTGCCGAACGCCAAGCGTGTCGGCATGGTGTACAACCCGGGTGAAGCGAACTCGGTCGTGGTCGTCAACGAGTTGAAGAAGTTGCTGCCCGCTGCCGGACTGACGCTGGTCGAAGCGGCCGCGCCGCGCACCGTCGACATCAGCTCGGCGGCCAACAGCCTGGTCGGCAAGGTCGATGTGATCTACACGAACACGGACAACAACGTCGTGTCGGCATATGAATCGCTGGTGAAGGTGGCCAACGACCGCAAGATCCCGTTGGTCGCGTCGGATACCGATAGCGTAAAGCGCGGCGCCATTGCGGCACTGGGCGTGAACTACTACGACCTGGGTCGTCAGACCGGGAAGGTGGTCGGGCGCATCCTGAAGGGAGAGAAGCCGGGGGCGATTGCCTCGCAGACCAGCTCGAATCTGGAACTGTTCGTCAACACGGCGGCGGCGGCCAAGCAAGGCGTGACGCTGTCGGACGATCTGGTGAAGGAAGCCAAGACGGTCATCAAGCAGTAAAGCGTGCGTGAGCGCGGTAAGGCGGGGTGACGTCCCTGCCTCACCGCAGCGCGACAGGGCGGCGCCCGGACACCCTCTGTCCCCGCCGCTCTTTTCCTATCGAATGGGTGGGACGGCTCCCCCGACAGCGGTCGCACAACGACCGGCGATGCCCCGAACTGGCCGACGTCGGCCGTGTGAGCGCTGATGCCGAGACCCGGCATGGGCCGTCTTGCGCAGTGGAATTACGACAATGTCTCTTTTTTCTATGATGGGCGCCCTGGAGATCGGTCTGATCTTCAGTCTCGTGGCGCTCGGGGTGCTGATTTCCTTCCGCATCCTCAATTTCCCTGATTTGACCGTCGACGGCAGCTTCGCCCTGGGCGGCGCGGTCGCGGCTACGCTGATCGCCGGCGGCACCAATCCGTTCGCCGCGACTGTGGCGGCGATGGCGGCGGGCGCGCTGGCGGGCTTCATCACCGGCTGGCTCAATGTGCGCCTGAAGATCATGGATCTGCTTGCCAGTATCCTGATGATGATCGCGCTCTATTCCGTGAACCTGCGGGTGATGGGGGCGCCGAACGTGCCGCTGATCACGTCGCCGACCGTCTTCACGATGCTCCTGCCGGACAACGTGTCCTGGTTGCCTGACTATGTGACGCGTCCGTTGCTGCTGTTGGCGGTGGTCGTCGTGGTGAAGCTTGGGCTGGATTACTTCTTCCTGTCGCAACAGGGTCTGGCGATGCGCTCGACAGGCGCGAATTCGCGCATGGCGCGGGCGCAAGGCGTGAATACCGGTCACGAGATTCTGGCGGGCATGGCGCTCTCGAATGCGCTGGTGGCGCTTGCGGGCGCGTTGTTCGCGCAATCGCAGGGCGGCGCGGACATCTCGATGGGGATCGGTACCATCGTGATCGGCTTGGCGGCGGTCATCATTGGCGAGACGATTCTGCCGGCCCGACGCCTCATTCTCACAACGTTGGCGGTGGTCGTCGGTGCGGTGCTTTACCGCTTTTTCATCGCGCTCGCGCTCAACAGCGATTTCATCGGTCTGAAGGCGCAGGATCTGAATTTGGTGACGGCATTGCTCGTGGCGGTGGCGTTGGTGCTGCCGGCAACGCGCCGCAAGCTGTTCCCCCGCAAGAACGGAGGTGCCTGATCATGTTGAGCGCAAAAGACCTCAAGATCACTTTCAATCCGGGCACGCCCATCGAGAACCGTGCGCTGCGCGGCATGTCGCTGGACATCCCGACGGGTCAGTTCGTCACCGTGATCGGTTCGAACGGTGCGGGCAAGTCCACGTTCCTGAATGCCATCAGCGGCGACTTGCGAGTCGATTCGGGCACGATTTCCATCGACGGTAACGACGTCACGAAGAAGACGGCGTGGCAGCGGGCGAGTCAGGTGGCGCGCGTGTTCCAGGATCCGATGGCCGGCACCTGCGAGGCGCTGACCATCGAGGAAAACATGGCGTTGGCGGTCAAGCGGGGCGAACGCCGGAGTTTCGGGTTCGCGCTGAATCGGGAGCTGCGTGAGCGGTTCCGCGAGAAGCTGAGCCTGCTCAACCTTGGGCTGGAAAACCGGCTCTCGGACCGTATCGGGCTGCTCTCCGGCGGTCAGCGTCAGGCGGTGAGCCTGTTGATGGCGTCGTTGCAGCCGTCGCGGATCTTGCTGCTCGACGAACATACGGCCGCGCTGGACCCGAAGACGGCGGCGTTTGTGCTGGAGTTGACGGCGCGCATCGTGCAGGAGGGCAAGCTGACGGCGATGATGGTCACGCACAGCATGCGTCAGGCACTGGACTACGGCGACCGCACGGTTATGCTGCACCAGGGCAAGGTCGTGCTGGACGTGTCGGGCGACGAACGCAAGGGCCTCGACGTTCCCGATTTGCTGCAGATGTTCGAACGCACCCGCGGCGAGCAGCTCGACGACGACGCACTGCTGTTGAGCTGAGTCGTCGCCAGGCAAGGACTTCGGGCCTGCTTCAAGCCCGTCTCAAGCCCGCTTCGGCGGGCTTGTTGCATTTCATCGGCCGCGTCACTGGACCCGCCTCCGGGCCGTGCGACAGGTGGCGCGGTTCTCTCGTTTGCCGACAGCGACCACCAACACGATGACGGCAGTCTCGTCGACCCGGTAGACGAGCCGGTATCCCAAGGGCGCGAGTTTGATCTTGTAGCAGTCCGGCATCGCCCTCAGCCGACTGCCGGACACCTGCGGTCTTTGCAGCCGTTGGCGCAATTTCGCTTTGAATTGGCGCTGGACCGTGGGATCAAGCGCCCGCCACTCTTTGAGGGCGGAGGGAAGGAATCGCAGGTCATAGGTCGTCAAGCTGGGTACTCACCGGCGTTTCGCTGGCGCGTGAACGGATGAGGTCGGCGAGTTCGGCGTCATCCAGGCGTTCGCAGATCGCCTCCCAATCCGCTGCCGGAACGAGATAGGCGACCGGCGTGTTCCGGTTCAGGATGGCGACGGGGCCGTCGGCCCGGGGGAGGCGACCGATTCGTTGACGCGTATCGGCCGAGACCCTGAGATCGAGCCAATCATAGGGGGAATATCGATGCGAGAGTTTGGGGAGTCGCTGAGAATTTCTCCAGAAACGTCCGATTCCTTACCCCCCCAAAGCACCGCATCCCGCGCAGGGCACTCAAGCGTTCTTAAGCGCCAGTGCCCGCTCGTAGAGCGCATTTTTGGGTGCCCCGGTGATCGCGGCGGCGAGCTTCGCGGCGCTTTTCGTCGGCAGTTCAGCCACCAGCAACGCAAGGATGCGTTGCGCTTCGGCATCGACACCGTCGGTGCTTGCGCTCGCTGCGGCGCCCGATACCGCCAGCACGAATTCGCCGCGCTGACGGTTCGCGTCCGCTTTCAGCCAGGCCAAGCCTTCGCTCAGCGCACATTCGTGAATGTCCTCGAAGCGCTTGGTCAACTCGCGTCCGATCAACAGTCGGCGCGTGCCGCCCAATCCTTCGGCCAGTGCCGCGACCGTCTCCACGATCCGATGTGGCGCTTCGTAGAAGACCTGCGCCGAGGTCGCCCCTGCTAGCGCGGCAATCGCCTGGGCACGTTGCTGCGCCTTCGACGGCAGGAAACCCACGAACGTAAATGTCTCCACCCACGCGCCCGCCACCGAGAGCAGCGTAATCACGGCGCTCGCGCCCGGTACCGGCATCACGCCGAGCCCCGCGGCACGCACCGCATCGACCAGTCGCGCGCCGGGATCCGAGATGCCCGGGTACCAGCGTCTGAAATGTAAGCGATGCGCTCGCCACCCCGCAGACGCTCGACCAACCGCGTCGCCCCTTCGTTTTCGTTGTGTTGGTGGACCGCAATCAACGGCTTGTCGATGCCATACCGCTGCAGCAACTGCGCGCTGTTGCGCGTATCTTCACAGGCGATAGCGTCAACCATCCCAAGGATGTACAGCGCTCGCACCGTGATGTCGGCGGTATTGCCCAACGGCGTGGCGACGACATACAGCGTGCCCACCGGGTAATGCTGGCCCTCGGCCAGGGACATCAGGCGCTCATCCATGGCGTCGCACTCCCGCAAACGGCGTCGTTGCCGCGCGGGGCACGCAGGCGTGGGTCACACCGGCAGCGCCGGCAACGGTAAACATCGGAACAACCATGTCGAATCAGTTAGGAGAATCGTTCGAGGGCCACGCTCAGACGCTGCTGGAGCGACGCGGCTGGCGGCTCGTCGCGCGCAATTATCGGTGTCGCGGCGGCGAAATCGACCTCATTATGCGGGATTGCGCGGGTGTACTGGTATTCGTCGAGGTGCGCGCCCGCGCGCGCAGCGACTTCGGCGGGGCCGCCGAGAGCATTACGCGCGCCAAACGCCGCCGCCTGGCCTTGGCCGCGCGTCACTATCTGCTGCGGCGTCCCGCGGGGCGTTGTCGTTTCGACGTGGTGACGTTCGACGGGCGTCCGCCCGTGGTGCGCTGGCTGCCCGACGCTTTCCGAGCCGACGACCTCTGACGAAACCCGCGTCCGCCGGCCTGTTACACTTGCGAACGCGCCGTTTTCAAGATTTTCAAGACTGATACGGCCTTTGAACGCCGGCCGATGCAGGTGAGTGCCCCGGGGCACCCATGCAAGGCCGGCCGCTTTTGCGACACCCTGGCAAACGACCATGTCGATCGAACGAATTCAGCAACACTTCACGGATAGCGTCGAGACCAAGCTGGCGGCGCGCGACGCACTGCCCGAATATATCGCTGCCGCAGCGGACGTCATGTTCGAAGCGCTGTCCAACGGTAACAAGATTCTCGCTTGCGGCAACGGCGGCTCGGCCGCCGACTGCCAGCACTTCGCGGCCGAACTCGTCGGCCGCTTCGAGCGCGAGCGCCCCGAATTGCCGGCCATCGCGCTGACCACGGACTCGTCGATCCTGACGGCCATCGGCAACGATTACAACTTCGACGCCATCTTCTCGAAGCAGGTGCGCGCGCTCGGGCACGAGGGTGATGTCCTGCTCGCCATCACCACGTCGGGTAATTCCGGCAACGTGCTCGCCGCCATTGAAGCGGCGCACGAACGCGGCATGCACGTGATCGCGCTGACCGGCAAGGGCGGGGGCAAGGTCAATGCGGCGCTGGGTGAGCTGGACGTGCACATCTGCGTGCCGGCCGATCGTACCGCGCGCATTCAGGAAGTTCACCTGCTCACGATCCACTGCCTGTGCGACCTGGTCGACGCGATGCTGTTCGGCGAAGCGTGAACCTATTGCCGTCATTCGGCGTCAAGAGCATGACAGGTACTGCGCCGCGGGGGCGGGCGGTGCCGGCTGGGCGCGGCGGGGGCCGTCCCGTTCGATCATCCAACAAGGAGAATGCCCGATGAATTTCCAACGCGTGGTCAAGCCGCTCGCCGCGGCGGCGTTGATTGCTGCAACCCTGGCCGGTTGTGCCCCCATCATTCTCGGCGGTGCCGCGACCGGCGCACTCGTCGCCACCGACCGCCGTTCCGTCGGCGCGCAGACGGAAGACCGTGAAATTCAGATCAAGGCCGAAGCCAATACCGCGAATAACCTGCCAGACGCCGCCCACGTCAACGTAACGGTCTTCAACCGTCGCGTGCTGCTCACCGGCGAGGTTCCGAACGACGCCAGCAAGCAGCGCGCCGTCGAAATCGTCAAGCAGATCAGCAACGTTCGCGGCATTGTCGACGAACTTGCCATCGGACCGGCCAGCTCCTTTGGTTCGCGCTCGAACGACGCGTGGATCACCAGCAAGGTCAAGGCCAACCTGATCAACACGAAGGAAATCTCGGCCAACGTCTTCAAGGTGGTCACCGAGCGTGGCGACGTGTATCTGCTGGGCCTCGTCTCGGAAGAGGAGGGCCGCATCGCCGCCAACGTGACCAGCCGTATCGACGGGGTGCAGAAGGTCATCAAGCTGTACGAATACATCAAGCCGGAAGAGGCGCAGCGCCTGTCGACCGAGGCCTCGAAGAACCCGGCCCCGGTGACTGACGATTCGAGCGCCGCGACCGTCACGACCACGCCGATCGACACCGACACCGTGACGGCCAAGCCGTTGTCCTCGCCCGCGCCGATCAGCGACGCACCGATCAAGCCCGGCCCGTCGAACAAGACCGGTAACTGACGCGTGCCGCCCGAGCGCTTCGGGATACCTTGCATGCGCACGCGTGCCGTCACCGGCGCTGCATCCAACCGCCGCGATCGTCTGCCTTGTCCATCTGCACGATGGGCGGCGCAGGCGTTCGCGGCGGCGCTCGTTCTGACCACCGGAACCGGCGTTGTCGCCACCGGGACGGCGTTGGCTGCACCGGCCTCCGGCGTACGTGCCGCTTCCCCCATCTATGTCGAGCCGATGGCCCCGCCGGCGTCTCAGCCCGACTGGCAAGCCCGCGACTGGGCGATGGCATGCATGACGTGTCATAACGCGTCGGCGCCGGTGAGCGCGGGCAAGGCAACGCTGCCCGCGCTGGACGGGCGCCCGGCGACGGAACTCATGACAGCGTTGCAGGCCATGCGCGATGGTCGGCGTGCCGCCACGCTGATGCCCCAGCTTCTCAAAGGCTATCGCGACGACGAATTGCGTCGCATCGCCGCGTATTTCGCATCGCAGCCGGCAGACACGAGCGCGCCCGCGTCACCGCGCACGTCTCAAACGTCTCGATAGGGCCGAAACGATGCGTCGCCGCGACTTTCTTCTTGGCATGGGCTCGACAGCCGCGCTGGGCGGCGCGTCTCACGCGTTGGCAGCGCCGCTCTGGCCCACGCCGCTCAAGACGCGTGCCCGTGTCGTCGTGATCGGCGGGGGATTCGGCGGTGCGACGGCCGCCAAGGCACTGCGCGTGCTCTCGGGCAACACGATCGATGTCACCCTCGTTGAGCCGAACCCCGCCTTTGTCTCCGCCCCGTTATCGAACCTCGTGGTTGGCGGGAATTTGCGGGTGAGCGACCTGACGGTGCCCTACGACCGGCTCGTCGAACGGCATGGCGTGGTCTGGCGGCGTACGCGTGCCCATGCCATCGACGCGGCCGCCAAGCAGGTGCGGCTTGCCGACGGTGGCCGACTTGCCTACGACAAACTCATCGTTGCCCCGGGCGTGTCGTTGCGCAGGGAAGCGATTGCCGGACTCTCCGATCACGCGGTGCGCGACGCCCTGCCGGTGGGATGGACCGACGCCCGGGAAAGCGCCGCGTTGCACGCGCGTCTGCAGGCGATGCCCGACGGTGGAGTCGTCGCCATCACGATCCCCGAGGCGCCGTTTCGCTGTCCGCCCGCGCCGTATGAGCGCGCGTGTCAGGTGGCCGCCTGGCTCAAACGTCACAAGCCGCGTGCCAAAGTGCTCGTCTTTGACACCAACGATCAAGTGCTCGCGGAAGCGGAGCAGTTTCAGGCGATCTGGCGCACGCAATTTGCCGGAATCGTTGAGTATCACCCGCAGTTCAATTGCACGGAAGTCGCGGCCGATGGCGCGAAGTGGCTGGCGCGCTTCGAGTTGGGAGAGGAGATCAAGGCCGACGTGCTCAATGTCATCCCGCCGATGCGGGCGGGCGATATTGCGGTGGACAGTGGGCTGGCGACGGCCAACGGCCGTTGGTGCGACGTCGACTTTCTGACGTTTGCGTCGACGGCGCACCCCGACGTCCATGTGCTGGGCGACGCCATCCAGATTGCCCCGCAAATGCCCAAGTCCGGCCACATGGCCAACCAGCACGGCAAGGTGTGCGCCGCGGCGATCGTGGCGGCCCTGTCAGGGCGTCCGATCAACCCGGAGCCGCTCTACAGCAACACCTGTTACACGTTCGTCTCGGCGACCGAAGCGATGCACGTGGCCAGCGTGCACCGATACGACGCCGTGCAGCGCACCATGCTCCCGGTGCCGGGCACAGGCGGCGCATCGCCGCGCGCCACACCGGACGAATTCGCTTTGGGACTCGCATGGGCACAGGGCATCTGGGCCGACATGCTGGCGTGACGCGGGTTCCGGTGGCATTCGCCGTCGTTGAAGCGCGTTTGGAGGCGACTCTCTAAGCGGCGCAACGACCGTGCTGCCGTAGTGCGTGATCGCGTTGTTGTGTAGGCGCCGCATCGCTGCAAATTCCTTCGTTGACGGGGCCTCACGCCTCTCGGTTACACTGGCCGCACGAAAAAATAAGCATACAAGGGGCATAGGGATGGCGCATCGCCAGGGAGCAGCCCGTCTTGCGCCACGCGTCGCGCGTGGGAATTCGGTCAAGACGGTGCAAAGCCGCAAGGTCGTTCAAGTCGTCGCCGTATCGTTGTGTTCCATTGGTCTGCTAAGCGTGCACGACGCCTTGGCCGACGGCAGTCCCGTGCGTGGCGACCCGCTGCAAAGCATTCCAAAAATCGAGGTGCCGAAGGCGCCCGCCGCCACCTTTCGCATTCAGCCGCCGACGCAGGAAGACGCGCTCAAGTCGCTGCTCGCGCGCAAGATGACCCCACGGCGTTTCGGTATCGAAGGCGTCAAGTCGTTGCCGTTCGCTGACGTGGCCGGGGTCTTCGCGCCGCTGGCGGGCAAGGAAGTGACCATTGGCGATCTGGTCGAAAAGGCCAATCAGGTCACGAAGATGTATCAGGACGCGGGCTATCTGCTGTCCTTCGCCTTTGTCCCCGCGCAAGACTTCAAAGACGGCTTCGTGCGCGTGACGATCGTTGAAGGCTATATCTCGAGCACGAAGATCACCGGCAAGCCGGGGCCGTCGGAAGAGCGTCTGCGCGACATTGCCGCGCACATCGAGGCGGAGCGCCCGCTCAAGCGCGCCACGTTCGAGCGCTATCTGAACCTGCTCACGCTCGTGCCCGGCATGAAGATCAAGGCCGACGTGCAACCGCCGACGCAGACCGACGGCGCGACCGAACTCTCGCTCGACGTTACGCGTCAGCCCGTAGCGCTGGGCACGTCGCTCACCTATAACAACCCGGGCATTCGCGGCGTGTTCACGGTGACAAGCAACGCGCTCACCCCGCTCGGCGAACAGATTCAGCTTACGGCCATCGCCCCGAAGGGGCATAACGACGAAGAGTTCTATGCGGGGTCGTACATCCAGCCGCTCGGGTCGAACGGCTTGCAGGCGCGCGTGGACGCGTCGCACTATCGCGGACAACCAGACGATCAGGCGCTGGCTGGTCTGACGCGACACCTGGACACCAAGCGTGTCGCCGTGACCGTGTCGTACCCGATTCTGCTCAACAACCAGCGCAACCTGACGGTCAGCGGCGGCATGTACGGCGTGAATTCGCGCGATCGCTACGAAGTGCCGAATTCGCCGAACAACATCAATTCACAGACCAACGTGCGGGCCGCGCAGGTCCAGCTCTCGTACAACGAGGTCACAGAGAAGCAGACCCGCAGCGCCACGCTCGGTGTGTTCAAGGGCTTTACCGGGATGGGGGCGAGTCAGTCGTACACGACGCAGCCGGCGGGCGTCGCGCAAATACTCGGTCCCTACGATCTCGGCTTCTGGCGCTTCACGCTCGACGCCAAGCAGGGGCTCGTGCTGCCGTGGGAGTTTGGTGTTGTCGTCGCTGCGGGCGCGCAATACAGCGCCAACACGCTGCCGACGTCCGAGCAGGCGACGTTCGGCGGTCAGCGCTTCGGCCTCGGCTATCCGGCGGGTGAAGTCGCCGGAGACAGGGGCTGGGGGGCGTCGATCGAACTCAACCGGATGTTCCGCACCGACTTCCGCTTCCTCAAGACGATTCAGCCGTACCTGATGCTCGATACGGCGCGCGTCTATCTGAGTTCGGGACAGTTGTTCCACAACCAGCTTGCCTCCGTCGGCCTGGGCGTCCGGGTTTCCGACAGCAAGTACTACTCGCTCGACCTGTCGGTCGCCAAGCCGATGGCCGACGCACCGACCAACTCGCCGAGCCGTCCGCTGCGGTTCAATGCGAACTGGTCATATCAATTCGAGTGAGACGGGATGGCGATTCGTCGCCGTTGCGCCATCGCCCGCGGACGACGTCCGCAAAATGTGGTGCCCTGGCACGCTGTCTCCCGCCACTTTCTTATCGGGTTTTTCCCTGATGCTCCAATCCGCCGGGTCGTCGCGCATGCGGCTGTACCTGGCGGTACGTTCGGCGTTGCGTGTCGCGCAAACGCATACGAGGTGGGGCGCTATATCCATGGATATATACGGCAACGCGTCTGATCGGCGCCAAATGCAGGTCCTCCGCGACGAGGCAACGGTCTCCAACGTGCTGCAGTGCAGCTTGCGTCCGATGCTTATTGTTTTGATTATCCGTATATGCGTCATTAGGCATATACGAAACTCCTTGTGCCAGCATACGAACTCAAAGACTGACCGTCATGGAAGAACTCGATCGCGTATTCGAAAAGGTGTCGCACTACTTCAGCCTGCTCTCCGAGCCGACCCGGTTACGGATTCTGCATGCGCTGTGCGGTGGCGAGCGCTCGGTGAGCGAGGTGGTGACGCAGGTGGGCTCGTCGCAGACGAACGTATCGCGGCATCTCGGGGCGATGTATCAGGCGGGCGTGTTGGCGCGCCGTCGCGATGGGAATCAGGTGTATTACACGATCGCGGATACCGGGGTGGTCGAGATCTGCCGCGCAGTGTGCGTGCAGGTCGCCGGCCGACTCGAGGAGGAGGCGCTGCCGGAGCGTGCCGTCGATGGCTTTATGCCACGCGTGAACTGACGCATGCCGCAGGCGCTTGTGGGGGCGTAGCACCGCAGTATGGCAACACCCGTAGGTCAGCGCGGCAATCAGACCGCGCGAATATTGTGAAACGCAAGCGGTAATCCGCCCGTGTCCTCGCGACGCGGGCGGACGCCACAAAACGCGAGGAGACAGGGTGAGCAAGACCAGCGATAGCACATCGCGAGCCGGCCGTTTGCGCCGGGCTCCGGAGAACTTCGTCGACAGCACGCTCGCCGACGACATCGCTCGCGACGGGTTGAGTCCCACCCGACGCAGCTTTCTGCAGCGCAGCTTCCTGGCTGCCGGTGCCGCGCTCGCTGGCGGCACGGCCTTTGCCGCCGACGCGCCCAAGGCTGCCGGGGATCCGATGATTCTCGAACCGCGTCCGTGGGCCACATCGCTGGGCCAGCCGGTCGCGGCGCGTCCGTACGGCATGCCGTCGAAATTCGAGGCGAACCTACAGCGCCGGCAGTCGCCAGGGCTGACGCAGACCGCGCAGGCATCGGTGGCATTCACGCCGCTGCAGGGCCTGTTCGGCATCATCACGCCCAGTGGGCTGCACTTCGAGCGCCATCATCAGGGCTGGCAGGAGATCGATCCAACGCAGCATCGTCTGATGGTGCATGGCCTCGTGCGCGAAGCGAAGGTGTACACGATGGACGACATCATGCGCCTGCCGTCCGTGTCGCGCATGCACTTCATCGAATGCGGTGCGAACACCGGCATGGAATGGGGCAATGCGGCCGTGCCGACCGTCCAGTACACGCACGGCATGCTGTCTTGCTGCGAGTTCACGGGGGTGCCGCTGTCGGTGCTGCTCGACGAGGTGGGCGCCGATACCAAGCGCGGCCAATACGTGCTCGCCGAAGGCGGCGACGGTTCCGGTATGACCCGCACGATCTCGATGGAGGCGGCACTCTCCGACGTGCTCGTCGCCTGGGGCATGAACGGCGAAATGCTGCGTCCGGAAAACGGCTATCCGCTGCGGCTGGTCGTGCCGGGCGTGCAGGGTGTGTCGTGGGTGAAATGGCTGCGTCGCATCAAGATTGGTGACGCGCCATGGAATACCAAGGATGAAACGAGCCATTACGTCGACTTGATGCCGGACGGCCAGCATCGCCAGTACACATCGATCCAGGAGTGCAAGTCGGTCATCACGTCGCCCTCCGGTGGACAGGCGCTGCTCGATCGCGGCTATTTCAACGTGACCGGACTTGCGTGGTCGGGCCGGGGCCGCATCAAACGGGTCGACGTGTCGACCGATGGCGGCAAGACCTGGCGCGTGGCACGGCTCGAATCGCCCGTGCTGCCGAAGTGCCTCACGCGCTTCAATTTCGACTGGCAATGGGACGGCTCGCCGGCGCTCCTGCAAAGCCGGGCCATGGACGAGACGGGCTTCGTGCAACCGCGCTATCGGCAACTGCGCGAAGTGCGCGGCACGAAGTCGATCTATCACAACAACGCGATCCAGACGTGGCAAGTGGCGGCGAACGGGGAGGTGACCAATGTCCACGTCGATTGAACGCAAGTTGCAGCGCCCCTTGCGCCGGCGCGCGCAGTCGGTGGTGCTGGCCGGACTGTGGGTGGCCGCATTGACGCTCGCGGGTTTAACGGTCGCGGCCTGGTTCTCGGCCCCGGCGCAGGCGGCGTCGGCCAACGCGTCCGGCAGTGCGAAGACGGCGGCGTCGGCGCCGGGCCAGACGCCCATCAAGGCACCGGCCGGGATCGGGCGCGACGCCACGCCGGCCGAATTGAGCGCGTGGGACATCGATGTGCGTCCTGACTTCAAGGGTTTGCCCAAGGGGCAGGGATCTGTCGCGGACGGCCAAAAGGTGTACGACGCCCGCTGTGCGTCGTGTCACGGTACGTTCGGCGAGAGCAACGAGGTGTTCAACCCGCTGGTGGGTGGCACCACGGCCGATGACATCAAAACGGGGCACGTGGCGTCGCTGCGCGCGAACAATCAGCCGGTGCGCACCACCTTCATGAAGGTCGATACGATCTCGACGATCTGGGATTACATCCGTCGCGCCATGCCGTGGAACGCGCCGCGCTCGCTCAAGCCCGACGAGGTGTACGCGGTCACCGCCTATCTCCTGAATCTCGCGGAGATCGTGCCGTCGGACTTCGTGCTGTCGGACAAGACCATTGGCGACGTGCAGAAACTGATGCCCAATCGCAACGGGATGACGCGTGCGCACGGCATGTGGCGCGTGGGCGACAAACCGGATACTCATAACAAGGCCTGTATGCAGGATTGTCCCGAGGCTGGTATCGTGACGTCCGCACTCCCTGCGTACGCCCGCGACGCACATGGGGATCTGGCCGCGCAAAACCGGATCATCGGTCCGGTGCGCGGTGTCGATACGAAGCTGCCGCCGCTGTCGGGCACTGCCGCGCAAAACGCGTCGGTGCGCAAGACGGCGGCCCTCGCCACGCTCGGCATGGCGAGTTCGGACGCGCCGGCCCACTCCGCCGCTGTGACGTCATCGGCAGCAACGCTTGCGGACAAGAATGGTTGTCTGGCGTGTCACGGCGTGACCGACAAGAAGATCGGACCCGCCTTCTCGGAGGTCGCCACCAAGTACCATGGGCAGCCGGATGCGGCTGAAAAACTGGTGGCGAAGATACGTGCCGGCGGCGCCGGCAATTGGGGCAGCATGCCAATGCCGCCGCAATCGCAGGTCGCCGAAGCCGATATCCGTACGATGGTCGACTGGATTCTCCGTGGTGCACATTGAGCGGGCAGGAGGTTCGACGGACGCACCGAGGGGCTCTCGGGCCGCCGCAGGACCTCCGTCCCCTACACAAATCGAAGGAGATACGATGAAAAAGATGCTGATCGCCGCGGCCATGCTGGCCGGCACCTCGCTGGCCCATGCCGGTGTCGATGTCGCAGCGGCGACCAAGCTCGCGGGTGCCAACGCTTGTATGGGTTGCCACGCCGTCGACAAGAAGCTGGTGGGCCCGGCCTATCAGGAAGTGGCCGCCAAGTACAAGGGTGACAAGGACGCGGTGGCCAAGCTGGTCAAGAAGGTGAAGGGCGGTGGTTCGGGTGTCTGGGGTCCGATCCCGATGCCGGCGCACCCGAACCTGTCGGATGCCGACGCCAAGATCCTCGTTGAGTGGGTTCTGGCCGGCGCCCCGGCGAAGTAACACCGGGGCAGGGGGCTCGCCGGCGGGCTACTCGGCAGGATCGGGTGGCGGGTCAGGTGAGCGAACGGCGGCCGGTGCGTGGCGGATCGATGGTCCGCCACGCACCGGCGGCCCTCAGAGAAGGAAACACACAGAGATGAACCAACAGCGACGCGACATGCTGCGGTTTTCCGCGGTAATGGGACTGGCGGTAGCCGCCGGGCTGATCAAGCCCGAAGAGGCGCGCGCGGCAGAGGCGCATTGGAACAAGGCGGCGTTCTCGACCCGGAGCGTGGCCGACACGGTCAAGGCCCTGGGCGGCACGGGCACCAGCCCGAGCGATCTGGTCGTGCTGACCGCGCCTGACATCGCCGAGAACGGTGCGGTGGTGCCGGTGGCGGTGGCGAGCAAGGCGCCGAATACGCAGATGATCGCGATCTTGATCGAGAAGAATCCGAATACGCTTGCGGCGTCGTTCGATATTCCCGACGGTACCGAGCCGGCGGTGACCACGCGCGTGAAGATGGGCCAGACCTCGAAGGTCTATGCGCTCGTCAAGGCGGACAACAAGTACCTCGTGGCCGAGAAGGAAATCAAGGTCACGCTGGGCGGCTGCGGCGGTTAAGCGACGCATCGTAGAACAGAGGAGCCACAACATGGGTAATCCGATGCGCATTCGCGCAACCGAGGCCGGCGGTGTCGTCGAGGTCAAGGTGCTGATGAGTCACATCATGGAAACCGGCCAGCGCAAGGACGCTTCCGGTAATATCGTCCCGGCACACTTCATCCAGAACGTCACGGTGACTTGCAACGGGAAGACGGTACTGTCGGCCGAATGGGGTCCGGCGGTGTCGAAAGATCCGTTCATGGCGTTCAAGTTCAAGGGCGCCAAGAAGGGCGACAAGGTCACGGTCATGTGGGTCGACAACAAGGGCGATTCGCGGACCGACGAGACGGCCATCGCCTGACGGGCGGACGTCGGCAGACGTGCGGCGGCGAGTCATAGGCGCTGCCACGCGGATCCGGCCGGGTGGGACGGCGTGACGAGAAATCCGCGCCGTGCAGTGTGCAAGCACGAGCGCTCTCGGGAGATTCCCCGTTGCGCGGACCAACCCCACGAAGAGGAGATCGAGATGAACGAGGCGCAACATAGCGCACGGGCGAGCCAACGAATGAGCACGGCAGGAGACGCAGCGTGGCTGCGACGGACTGTGCTTGGCGGCATGCTCGTCATCGCGGGCGTCAGTGCCCCCGCATTCGCTGCAGAAAGCTCGACGGCGGACGCCATCGCGCAATACCGCGAGATGCTCGCCGACGGCAATCCGGCGGAACTCGTCGAAATGCGAGGCGAGGAACTCTGGAAAACGCCACGCGGCCCGAACAACGTGTCGATGGCGCAGTGCGACCTGGGTCTTGGTGCGGGTGTCGTCAAGAACGCCTACGCGCAACTACCGCGCTACTTCCCCGACACGAAGCGCGTACTCGATGCCGAGTCACGCATCGTCGAGTGCATGGTGCATCTGCAGGGCTTCAAGCGCGCGGACGTCATCAAGCAGCCGTTCTCCAAGGAAGGGCAGGACCCGACCGACCTCGAAGCGCTCACCGCCTATGTGGCGGGTCAGTCACGTGGCGCGCTCATTCACGTGTCGCAGGCGCGCAAGGAGGAGAAGGAAGCCTACGCGCGCGGTCAGAAGATCTTCTATTACCGTTCCGGTCCGTACGATTTCTCGTGCGCGTCGTGTCACGGGGCGGATGACAAGCGTATCCGGCTTCAGGATCTGCCGAATCTGACCAAGCCTGCGGCGGCGCGACAGGCGTTTGCGACGTGGCCGGGCTATCGCGTCTCGCAAGGCGCGCTGCGCACGATGCAGTGGCGGATGAACGACTGTTTCCGCCAGCAGCGCATGCCGGTGCTGAATTACGGCTCGCAGGCGTCCATTGACCTGATTACCTTTCTCGGCGTGATGGCCAATGGCGGCAAGATGGACGCCCCTGGCCTGAAGCGCTGACCGATTGCGAGGCACACCCATGAAATCATTCGCATTGCGCGCGACGGGCGTCGCGCTGGCAGCGGCCGGGGCACTCGTCGTCGGCACGGCCTTTGCGCAGGACGAGAGTCCGAAGCTGGTGAGCGGCACGACCGATGCGGCCGTTGTGCAGGAGTTGCGCGATTCGTTCCGCGCCTCGGGCATCGCGCAGCTTGACCGCATCGATCAGAGCGAGTTGCAGAAGCTGTGCACGCAGTACGCGACCAAGCCGATGCCGGCGAAGGTGGCCGAGCGTCTGCAAAAAGCCGAGATGACGAAGGTCAAGGCACCGGCCGACGGCCAATATCTCGGCGACTGGAAGGAAGGCGAGAAGGTTGCCCAGAACGGCCGTGGCCTGCAGTTCACCGACAAGGCCGATACCGTCAATGGCGGCAACTGCTACGCGTGCCACCAGTTGACCAAGAGCGAAATCTCGTTCGGCAACATCGGACCGTCGCTGTATCACTACGGCAAGCTGCGGGGTGACTCGACCGAAGTGGTCAAGTACACATGGGCGAAGGTCTATGACTCGCATAGCTACACGGCCTGCTCGAACATGCCGCGATTTGGCGCAGCGGGCATCCTGACGGAGAAGCAATTGAAGGACGTCATGGCGCTTCTGCTCGACCCCGCGTCTCCCGTCAACCAGTAAGCCACCGCCGTTCCGGCTCGCGGCCCGAGATCGTTGCGATCGACGGCCGCCGCCGGCTTCCGGAGTGCCGCATGACATCCCTGGAATATTCGAATCAAACCGCTGATCGTCGCCGACCGTCGCGATGGTCTTGCTCGCGTGCGGGGTGGCGAAGCGGGTGTTTGCTTGCGTCTGGCGTGGGCTCGCCAGTTGCGCGAATGCGCTTGTGGCAAGTGGCTGTTCACATGATGCTGAGTGGAATGGACGCCGTATTTAATGCCTGTACGGGGCGTGGATCGCGCCGTGCTGCGCGACGACGCGACATTGGCGTGCTCGGGCGTTTGGACGCAACGATTGGCACGGTGTTCGTCGTGGGAGCGATGGCTCTTGGCACACCGGCGCACGCGCTTGAGGTCGGCGACACGGTCACGCTGCCGTCGCTCACGTTGCTCGATGGCAAGACGCTGCCGGCGAGCGCGTTCAAGGACCGTACGGTCATCGTCGAGTACTGGGCATCGTGGTGCCCGTTCTGTGCGCAGCAGAATCCGCATGTGCAGAAGCTGTACGAGGCCACCCGCGGCAAGCCGATCCAGATCGTCACGTTATCGATCGACAAGAAGCCGCAGGAAGCCATCGACTATCTCAAGACGCATGGCTATACGTTTCCGGCGGGTATGGAAACGGACGCCTGGCGGGCGGTGCTGGGTAAGCGTCGCGGGTTGCCGGAGCTGTATGTGATCGGCCGCAACGGCAAAGTGCTGCGCAAGGAGGTGGGCGAGATGTTTGGCGAGGACGTGGCGGCGCTGGCGGATTACGCGGGAAAGTGACCAGATGACCAAGTGACACGGTGACCACGTGACAAGGTGACAAGGTGACAAGGTGACAAGGTGACAAGGTGACAAGGTGACAAGGTGCCAGGGTGCCAGGGTGCCAGGGTGCCGGGGTGCCAGGGTGCCAGGGTGCCCAAGGTGCCCAAGGTGCCCAAGGTGCCCAAGTGCCCCGGTGGTTGGGTGATTGGGTAACCCGGTTACACGAGGACTCAGGGTTTGAATCAGTGATTTGGCGACTCGGTGAATCGATAACTCGGTGGTCGGGGGCTCGGTGAGTCGGCGGGACGAGACGGAAGATGATCGTTACCGAATCGTCCCGGGCCGCTTACCGCGGCATCGCGTCGATGGTTTGCTGGCGCGGTACGCGCTGGCGGGTATGGCTACATTGGCTAACGATAAAGCAGGCGCGCCGCACGACGTGTGCGTTACGGAGACGAAATGAATCGACGCGAGTTCATGCAGGTGTTGGCTGTGGCGGCAGCCGGCGGAATGGCACTTTCGCATCACGAGACGGCGGCCGCCGCAGGGGCGTCGTCGTTCTATGATCTGCCGAAGTTCGGCAATGTGCATCTGCTGCACTTTACCGACTGCCATGCGCAGTTGTTGCCGATGTATTTCCGCGAGCCGAGCGTCAATCTGGGGATTGGCGACCAGGCGAACAAGCCGCCGCATCTGGTGGGCGAGGCGTTTTTGAAGGCGTACGGCCTGCGTCCCGGCACACCCGACGCGTATGCGTTCACGTATCTCGACTTCGCGGCGGCGGCGCGCACGTACGGCAAGGTGGGCGGGTTCGCGCATCTTGCGACGCTGGTCAAGCGCATGAAGGCGTCGCGTCCTGGCGCGCTGCTGCTGGACGGCGGCGATACGTGGCAAGGTTCTGCCACATCGATGTGGACGAAGGGCCAGGACATGGTCGACGCCACGCTGGCGCTTGGCGTCGACGTGATGACGGCGCACTGGGAATTCACGTATGGTGCTGACCGTGTGAAGTCGGTGGTCGAGGAGCAGCTCAAGGGCAAGATCGACTTCGTCGCGCAGAACGTGCAGACGAACGATTTTGGGGATCCGGTTTTCGCCCCGTACACGATCAAGACGATGAACGGGGTGCCGGTGGCGATCATCGGGCAGGCGTTCCCGTACACACCGATTGCGAACCCACGTTACTTCGTGCCGGACTGGACGTTTGGCATTCAGGAGGAGCGTCTGCAGTCGATGGTCGACGAGGTGCGCGGCAAGGGCGCGCAGGTTGTGGTCTTGTTGTCGCACAACGGGATGGACGTGGATCTGAAGCTGGCGTCGCGGGTGCGGGGTATCGATGCAATTCTGGGCGGTCATACGCACGACGGGGTGCCGAAGCCTGTCATCGTGGAAAACGCTGGCGGCAAGACGCTTGTGACGAATGCCGGGTCGAACGGCAAGTTCCTGGCAGTGCTGGACTTCGATGTGAAGGGCGGCAAGCCGGTGGACTTCCGTTACAAACTGTTGCCAATTTTTGCCAATCTGCTTCCGGCCGACGCGCCGATGCAGGCGCTGATCGAACGCGTGCGTGCGCCGTTCGCGGCGAAGCTGGCGGAACCGCTGGCGGTGACGGAGGGCGTGTTGTATCGGCGGGGGAACTTCAACGGGACCTTCGATCAACTGCTGCTCGATGCGGTGATGGCGGAGAAGGATGCCGAGATTGGCTTCTCGCCGGGTTTCCGTTGGGGGACTTCGCTGCTTCCGGGGCAAACGATCACGATGGAGCAGTTGCTCGATCAGACGGCGATCACTTACCCGTACACGACACTCACTCCGATGACTGGCGAGACGATCAAGACGGTGCTCGAGGATGTAGCCGACAACCTGTTCAACCCCGATCCGTACTACCAGCAGGGCGGGGACATGGTGCGCGTGGGCGGCATGGACTACACGATCGACCCGACGGCCCCGATGGGGCAGCGGATTATGGAAATGCGTCTGAACGGGAAACTGATCGAGGCGGGGAAGACGTACAAGGTGGCCGGCTGGGCGCCGGTGGCGGAGGGGGCCCAGGGCGAACCGGTGTGGGATGTGGTGGCGCGGCATCTGCGCGCGCAGAAGACGGTGGTGGCGAAAGCGCCGAAAGTCCCGTCCATCAAGGGGATGAAGGGGAATTTTGGGGCGGCTTGAGGGAGAAGGGTACTGCTGCAGAAGCGCGTATCCCGATGAAAATGCGGAAAATTTGCCAATTCCCGAGCAATTTGCTCGGTTCCTCGCCGCCCCGAGAAAAGTCGCTATAATTGTGGCTTCGTGTGGGGCGGTAGCTCAGCTGGGAGAGCGTCGCGTTCGCAATGCGAAGGTCGGGAGTTCGATCCTCCTCCGCTCCACCAATCTTCTTCATCCTTCCATCACCGCGTTCTGCGGATTTTTTGCGGGTGCATTTTGGGAAGATGTTGGGATGTGATGAGCTAAATCTAATATTCAGATTTCACTTCGGTTGGTGAGGCGCTCGTCCCGCAATACCTGGTGGAATAGGGCATCCAAAAGAACATTAATCATAAGATTCCTTTGTGATGGTGGCATTTTCGGCACATTTTGGGTTGTGGTGGTGTGCTAATATGCGTCGACTCACAAGCGGCCGGATGGAGCGGTTCCGAGGCAAGGTTCCGTGCCCGCAAGACTGAAAGAAAATGTTCAAGCATGCCAAAAACCTGATGGCCTTGGCGGCGATTCAGGGATCGAATGCCGCACTTCCGTTGTTGGTCTTCCCATTTGCTCTTGGGGTTCTCGGCGCCAAGCACTACGCTGATCTGGTGTTTACGGAGGCGATCTCCGTCATCACGATTGCCGTGGTGCTATATAGCTTTGAGATTGATGGCGTTGCGCAGGTTGCTGGGCTGAAGCACGAAAACGATTCCGAGCGCATTTCCCGCGTTTTCAGCCGCATTTTCATCATGCGGCTGATTTTGTTCGCCGTCATCGCGCCGTTGTTCGTGTCCGGTCTGGCGTTATACCGTCACGAACTGCTGGTTTCCGCGCTTTGGTGGATGCTGGTGCCTCTCAGCTATGCGCTTGCGCCGACCTGGCTGTATCAGGGGTTGCAGATGAACCTGCCGCCTGCGATCCTCACGTTCTCCACGCGAGCCGTCGCCGTTGGGCTCATCTTCTGGCTACTCAAAACGCCTGACGACTATCTTCTGGTGCCTAAGGTGATGGGCGGCATGTATCTGGTCGGTGCGGTGTTAATGGTCGCGTTTGCCGTGTTCGGTCTGGGCATACGGCTGGTTCCCGTTTCGTATTCGGAGATGCGTGACATGCTTGTGTCCGGAAAGGAGATCTTCGTCGGGAATGTGGGCGTGGCGTTGTACAGGGACTCAAATGTCCTGCTGCTTGGGCTGCTCGGGTACCAGGGGGCGGCGCTTGCGGCGTATTCGCTCGCCGAAAAACTGGTGAAAGCCGTGCAAGCCGGGGTTCGACCGCTGAATCAATTGTTTTTCCCGCGCGCCGTGCTCGTATCCCGCGCGGCGCAAGCGCCGGACCCCGCCACGTGGCGGCGACTATTCGCGCTGACATGGCCTCAGGGCGTTGCCTTGATCGGAGGATGGTGTGCGCTCAGCTTCGTGTTGCCGCTGCTGAGTGACCATGTCCCGGCCCTGCGCAACATCAAAGACGGGCGTACCGTCGTCCTGTTTATCTCGATCATGAGCTTTGCCACGCTATTTGGCGTCGCAAACTTCATGTTCGGCAGTGCCGGGCTGAATATCCTCGGCCAGCGCAAATATTTGCTGCATGCCATTCTGACGGCCGGTTGTACTAGCGTCGTCACTACGCTGGTGCTGGGGCATTTCTATGGCGCCATCGGCGCAGCCGTGAGCTTGACACTCTCGGAGGGTATGTTGTTCTTGCTGATCGTGGGCCGGTATTTCGGGTTGCAAATTCGAAAGCAAAAAGCGCATTCGTAATGGAGAAGTTCGTCGCAGTCGTCTTCAGTTTGATGATTTTGCTGCAGGCATGGGGCTTGGGCGTGTATGCTGGCTCGTGGATCGTGCCGGGTACGATTTTTGGACTGTTCTGGTTCCTGTATACGTTTGTGCCGCTTGTCGGGCTCTGGAACGTGCCTGTCGACGCCACCGCCATTCTCTATATCCTCGTCTGCTGCATCGCTTTCTCGCTGAGTGCCGTGCCGTTCCAATGGCGCAGTGCCTTTCGCATCAAGGCCGTTATCGGGCGGTCGTTCGACTACGGTAGCCCGTTCATCCGGACCTGCTTTTATGCCGGCAGCACCCTGACGATCTTCTGTCTGATCGTGGACCTGTTCATTCAGGGCGTGACGGTATCGGCAGTGCTCTCCAACCCATTGGAAGTCGCTCAGCAGATGATGGTCCGACGTTACCTCGGGCAGGTGACGCCGAACATTTTCGGACAGCTCAGTTTCGTGCTTCAGTATCCGAGCGCCATTTTGGGCGGCTTCGTCTTCTCGTCGATGAGCTTGGGCGGCAGGAAGCGGCTTGTCCTGCTGTTGACCTTTCTCCCGTCGATCATGGCCATGTTACTGCAAGGAGCCAAAGGCGCGCTATTCCTCGTGCTGGTGTTGTTCTGGGGCGCACACCTGATCTACAAAGTGAACGAAGGTCAGCTCAAAGTGTTCACCTGGCGCGACGTGCGCCGCTCGGTGCCGTATGCCGGTGTCGTTGTTGTCTTTGTCACGATTTCGTTTCTTTCCCGCATTCTTGATGCGTCAGGAACGCCTGACGGCGCGCAGCAGCAGATCGTCCGGCTATTCGCCTCATACGCCGCAGCGCATATCTATGCGTTCTCCGACTGGTTCTCGGAACTGCTCGGCGGCAGCCAAGCGTTGTTTTATTCGGATGGCCTGGGACGCTATGGATTCTATACGTTCACTGCGCTGGCGAAGCTGTTCGGTAACGATACGAAAGTTCCCGATGGAGTGTATGAGGAGTACTTCAAATACGGAGATATGTTTCAGACGAACATCTACACGATGTTCCGTGGTCTGATCGATGACTTTGGGCTGGGCGGATCGGTGCTCGCTATGTTCGCGGCAGGCATTGTCATTCATTTCGCGTATTACCTGTTTTTGCGAATGCGGCGGCCAGCGCTGTCGACTTCGATCTTTATTCACTCGATTGGGTTCTTCTACACGTCCTTCATCATCAGTTTGTTTATCTGGAACAGCATTTACGCCAGCCTGATGCTGACGGCTGCCGTGCTATGGGTAAACGGATGGTTTTTCAGCCGAAGGTCTGAGCGGCAGGGCCCGCAGATCGGTACGCGCGACGGGGTGAAACGTGCGACGGCGATAGGTTATCGAGAAGGTGATAAATGAAATTAGGGTATGTCTGCACAAACTACAATAACAGTGCATTTACACGAACGGCGGTTGAAACTCTCCTGAAGATAGCCGGGCACGAGTTTCACATTGTGGTCGTGGATAACGCGTCGGATAGCCAGAATGTTGGGCTCTTGCGCGATATCCAACGCGATTTTCCTGACGTAGACGTCATCTACAGTCAGGAAAACATGGGCTACTTCAAAGGACTCAACGCGGGTATTGCGCGAGTGCGCGAACTCAGCCCGGGCTTGGGGTGGATGGCCATCGGGAATAACGATCTGGAATTCCCCGCCGAATTTGCCGATCGCCTCGAGCGCAACGCCGAGCGTCTCGGCAAGCATCTGGTCATCTCGCCGGACGTGCTCACCCTGAATGGCGAGCACCAAAATCCGCATGTCATCTCGACCATTAGTCCTGTTAGGGAGCTGTTTTACGATCTGTATTACAGCAACTACTACCTTGGCATGGCGATTCTGAAGGCTGCGTCAATGTTGCCATCGCTGTCGGATCGGCACGACGAACGAGAGTGGCAAACGGCTCGCCCCATCTATCAAGGGCATGGTTCCTGCTATATTCTTACGCCTGCGTTTTTTGAGCGTTTCTCCGAACTGTGGGCGCCGACATTCATGATGTCGGAAGAATATTTTCTCAGTAAGCAATTAAGCGACGTTGGCGAGCAGGTCTATTACGACCCGTGTGTGCAGGTAGTTCACCATTGGCATGCGTCGCTGGCCAAGCTGCCGGGACGTCGCCGTTGGGAAATGGCTCGTGATGCACACCGCGAATACCGAAAATATGTGAAAGTGCTTCGCTGAATGATAGCGCTGGGCAGAAAGAATATTTACTAATTCGATTAGTCAAGGTTGATCTATGCGGCAGTATCAGGTTTGTACGAATTGCGTGATGGACACGACAGACTCGCTGATCGCGTTTGACGAGAACGGCGTGTGCGATCACTGCCGGGGCTTCAAGGCGGACGTATTGCCGCATTGGCACCCGAACGACGCAGGTAAGGCGATGTTCGCCAAAATGGTGGAAGAGGTGAAAGCGGCCGGCAAGGGCAAGCCGTTCGATTGCATCATGGGTATGAGCGGCGGTCTGGATAGCTCGTATTTGTTGCATCTGGCCGTAAGCGAATTCGGTCTGCGTCCGCTAGTGTTCCACGTCGATGGCGGCTGGAATACGGATATCGCCGTGAACAACATTCAGGTGATCGTCGACAAGCTCGGCCTGGATCTTTACACGGAAGTGATCAACTGGGAGGAAATGAAGGACTTCCAGTTGGCATTCTTCAAGGCTGGCGTTCCGCACCTGGACATTCCGCAGGATCACGCCTTCATCGCAACACTCTATCACTTCGCGAACAAACACAATATCAAGCACATTCTGAATGGCGGTAATTACGCGACGGAATGTGTGCGCAATCCGAAGGAGTGGCTGTATTACGGCACGGATATGGCGCAGCTCAACGATATTCACCGCAAGTTCGGAGCGCGCGAGCTAAAGACGTATCCGTTCAGCAGCATTCTTTTCCATAAGGTATATCTGCGCTATATCAAGGGCGTGCAGGTACTCAAGCCGCTGAACTACCTGCCGTACACAAAGGAACTCGCCTCGACCACGCTGGCGCAGACGTACGGCTGGCGTCCGTATCCCCAAAAGCACTTCGAATCGCGTTTCACGCGTTTCTACGAAGGCTATTGGCTGCCGACCCGTTTCGGCTACGATACGCGCAAGGTACAGTATTCGAGCTTGATCCTGACCGGGCAGATGACCCGCGAGGAGGCGCTCGAAAAGCTGAAGAAACCGGCCTACGATTCGGCCACGATCGATGAAGACTTCGAGTACATCGCGACGAAGCTCGGTATCAGCGTCGACGAACTGCGTCGTTATCACGAGATGCCGAAGAAGACCTATAAGGACTACAAGAATCAGGAGTGGATGTTCGACCTGGGCGCCAAGGTGCTCAAGGCCATCGGCGTCGACCGGGCGGTGAAGCGATGATTGCCATCATCGATTACGGCTCGGGCAACGTGGGTGCGATTGCCAACATTTACAAACAGTTGAAGATTCCCCATGTAATCACGGGCGATCTGGAGCAACTGGCGCAAGCCGAGCGTTACATTCTGCCGGGCGTGGGGCATTTCGATACCACGATGGGCTACCTGCACGAGTCGGGCATGGTCGACATGCTCAACGAACAGGTGCTCGTGAAGGGCAAGAAGGTGTTGGGCATCTGCGTCGGCATGCAGATCCTTGCGGACTCCAGCGAAGAGGGTACGCGTTCGGGCCTGGGGTGGATTCCCGGGCGTGTGCGCAAGATCGACGCGTCGACGCTTCCGGCTGCGCCGCGCCTGCCCCACATGGGCTGGAACTCGCTCAAGCCGCGCCGCGAGCATCCGATTTTCGAGGGAATCGACTTCGACCGTGGTTTTTACTTCCTGCACAGCTACTGGTTTGGCGCGGCAAATGAGGAAGATGTACTGGGCACGGTGGACTATGGCCGCGAACTGACCTGCTCGGTCACCCGCAACAACGTTTTCGGGATGCAGTTTCACCCGGAAAAGAGCCATGCGAACGGTGTCGCCATCTTTCGCAATTTCGCAGGACTGTAAACATGCTGCGCTCCCGAATCATCCCGTGCCTTTTGATGCATGACGGCGGTCTCGTCAAAACGCGGCAGTTCAAAGATCCCAAGTACGTCGGCGACCCGCTCAATGCCGTCAAGATCTTCAACGAGAAGGAAGTCGATGAATTGATGTTCGTCGACATCGACGCGACAGCACAAGGCCGTGAGCCGAACCTCAATCTGCTGCGCAGTCTCGCAGTCGAGTCGCGCATGCCGCTGTGCTATGGCGGTGGCGTGACGAATGCGAAGCAGGCGGCCAAGATCGTCGCTCTCGGCTTCGAGAAGGTGTCGATCAGCGCGGCGGCGCTGGCGCGCCCGGCGCTGATCCGTGAAGTCGCCGAAGCTGTGGGTGGCCAAAGCGTGGTCATCACCCTCGACGTGCGCAAGAACAAGATGTTCTCCGGCTACACGGTGTTCACGCGTAACGGGAAAGAGAAACATAAAGTCAACGTGCTCGAATTCTGTCAGCAGGCTGCCGAGTACGGTGCCGGGGAAATCGTCATCAACGCGATCGATCGCGACGGTGAGATGGAAGGCTATGACTTACCGCTCGCTGAGAGCGTGCGCGCCGCGACCAGCTTGCCCATGACGATGCTGGGCGGCGCAGGTAATACGCAGCACATGCAGGAGCTGATCGACAAGGTGGGAATCGTGGGCGCCGCCGCCGGCAGCATGTTCGTATTCAAGGGGCCGTACCGCGCGGTGTTGATCAACTATGCGAAGCCCGCGCGACTGGCTTGACCGTCTTTGCCCGCAGTGCATATCCCCTGCACGCCGGGCAAGCCGCACGCCGGCGACGTCCTGGGTCAGCCATCCGCAGGCGGCCCCATCATATGAAAGAACACTATGTCCCCGGAGCCGGCGATTCAGCGTCGGAACCCGGGACATTGGAAATACCGGAGTGACTCCATGTCCGCCAAGAAGATCATGCTCGTGTTCGGTACGCGACCGGAGGCCATCAAGATGGCCCCGCTGTACCACGCACTCAAGGCGCAGCCCGACGCGTTCGAGACGACTGTCTGTGTGACCGCACAGCATCGGCAAATGCTGGATCAGGTGCTCAAGGTGTTCGGTATCACGCCCGACATCGATCTGAACGTCATGCGCGACGGGCAGGATCTGTACGACGTGACCTCGTCGGTGCTGCTGGGCATGCGTGCTGTGCTGCGCGAACATAAGCCCGACGTGTTGCTGGTCCATGGCGATACCACAACGACCGTGGCCTCCGCGATTGCCGGATTCTATGGCGGTGTGCCGGTCGGGCACGTAGAAGCCGGATTGCGCACCGGCGATATCTCCGCGCCGTTCCCGGAAGAATTCAATCGTCAGACGGTCGGCCGAGTGGCCCGCTGGCATTTTGCGCCGACTCGCACGAGTGAGGCGAATCTGCTCGCAGAGAAAGTCGATCCCGCCCAAATCGCGGTTACCGGCAACACCGTCATCGACGCCTTGCTCTGGGTGCTGGGCCGTATCGACGCCGACCCGCAACGTCGCGACGCACTGAAAGCCGATCTGGACAGTCAGTTGCCGTTCGACTGGGCGCGCGAGCGCTTCGTGCTGATCACAGGGCATCGGCGCGAGAATTTCGGCACGGGCTTCCTGCAAATTTGTGAGGCACTGAAGGATCTCGCCGGCCAGTATCCGAGCGTGCGCTTCGTCTATCCGGTGCACCTGAACCCGAATGTGCGCGCACCGGTGAATAATATTCTGGAAGACCTTGCCAACGTGCATCTTATCGAGCCGCTCGACTACGAGCCGTTCGTGTATCTGCTCAAGCACAGCGCCGTCGTGTTGACCGACAGCGGCGGTATTCAGGAAGAAGCGCCGAGTCTGGGTAAGCCCGTGCTGGTGATGCGAGACGTGACTGAACGCCCGGAGGCGGTCGAAGCCGGCACGGTCAGGCTCGTTGGCGCGAATCGGGACTCGATCATCTCCAACATGCGCGAGCTGCTCGACAACGAAGCGATCTATGCCGCAATGGCCCGGGCACACAACCCATATGGCGACGGCAAGGCCTGCGAACGAATCATCGAAATTCTGAGGACTATCTAAAAATGGTGAAAAAGACGGTTTGCGTCGTTGGCCTGGGTTACATCGGACTGCCGACGGCGGCGCTTCTCGCGAGCAACGGTTACGAAGTCGTGGGTGTGGACATCAACGCCCACGCGGTGGAAACGATCAATCGCGGCGAGATTCACATCGTCGAGCCGGATCTCGATACCTACGTTCGCGCGGCGGTGACGGCCGGTCGCCTGAAAGCCTTCACGTCGCCGCAACCGGCCGACGTCTACATGATCTGCGTGCCTACGCCGTTCCGTGAAGGGGAAGGCATTCCGCAGCCGAACATCGATTATGTGCTGAGTGCGACGCGCAGCATCGCACCCTTGCTCAAGGCAGGCGACGTGGTGATTCTCGAGTCGACCTCGCCGGTCGGTACGACACAGGCCATGGCGGATACGCTGCGCGAAGCGGGCGTCGACGTGAGCGGCATTCACATGGCGTACTGCCCCGAGCGTGTGTTGCCGGGCAAGATCATGACCGAGCTGGTCGAAAACGACCGCGTCGTCGGTGGATTGGAGCCGCAGGCGACCAAGGTGGTGGGCGACTTCTACCGTGCGTTCGTGCGTGGCGCGGTGCTCGACACCGACGCCAAGACGGCCGAAATGTGCAAGCTCACGGAGAACAGCTTCCGCGACGTGAACATCGCGTTTGCGAACGAGTTGTCGTTGGTGTGTGCTAAGGAGCGCATCAACGTCTGGCAGCTTATTGCACTGGCGAATCGTCACCCGCGCGTGAACATTCTCCAGCCAGGTGTTGGCGTAGGCGGTCACTGCATAGCAGTCGATCCCTGGTTCATCGTAGCTCGTAACCCCGAGGAAACGCGAATCATTCGTTCGGCACGCGAAGTGAATAACTTCAAGACGATATGGGCCATCGATCAAATCAAAATTGCCGTAGCTGACGCTTCTGCACGTCTCGGCAGTAAACCGAAGATTGCACTGCTTGGATTGGCATTCAAGCCCGACATCGACGATCTGCGCGAGTCACCGGCTGTTCACGTAGCGACGGCCCTTCAAGCGCAAAACTATGACGTGGTTGCCGTCGAGCCGAACATCGAATCGCATGATCAGTTCGCATTGAAGTCACTTGAAGACGCGCTAGACCAGGCCGACGTCTTCGCCGTGCTGGTCAAGCACCGTCAGTTTATGACCAAGGATGTCAACGCATCGCTCGCAAAGGCCGGTGCCCTGGACTTTTGCGGTATTTTTGCCTGACGGCAGTCGCTGCTGCGGTGCTTTGTGCGAAAAGCAAAAGCGCCGCATGGATGGCAACTGGTCGACATCACCTCGGTTTTCATCGGCCACGTCCACAAGCTGATTTTGATCGATCTCGGGGCGGCGTGTTTCTGCGGCGCTCGGTTTGAACGCGAAACAGACGGGGCGTAGGACGACAGCGTTTCCGTCATTACACCTAAGGAAATGCCCGCGATTTGTCGATCTCCACGGAGACGCATGGCCGAATTACGGTGCTCGCTATCCAGTCAGCGAAATCATTTCCGCGGTTCGGCACATTCAAGGCCATTGAGCCTTTGCGGCAACGACTTAGAGAACCGCTTTCCAAAACGGATGCACGGTCTTTCTATGAAATGAAACGCGGCAGCGGCAAGGCAGACCAAGGTGAGCGTGATTGCGAGTACGGTGACCCAGAATTGGATGGGGCCTTTCGTGGTGAAGATGCCGAGGATCCGAGGGGTGAGGAAAACCGTGATCACAAGACCTTGCAGGAGGTAAATCCCATAGCTGATGATGCCCAGCCTAATGGCACACATCGACTTCAGCAATCCGAAAAGGCTTGTCCCGCTGGAGACAAGAATAAAGAATGCCCCAAGGGATGCAATAGAGGCCCAATCATATGCCGACGAGTTGTGTAGCAACGTATGGGCGAGCAGAAAAATCGCCACGACGGATTTCAGTGCGCTGTCACCAACCATTTTGGGAAAGCGCCTCGTCAAGCTCGCTGCAAGCATGCCGACGACAAACATCGTGACGAGGTAGCGCGTGACGGGGGCCGGATGATCAAGATGGATGAACGCGTCGGGCAGAATGAGAATAACCCACATGCAGACCGGCACAAATGCTAATAACGAGCGCTTGGCCGCGGCGATTGCCAGGAAAGGAAGGGAGAAGTAGAACATCCACTCAAAATACAGCGTCCACGTGACACTTGCTGTAATCGTATTCGTGTACGCATAACCATTTACCATCGGACGCGCTGCGACAAGAGCGGGTAAAAGCCATTGCAGTAGTTGACTCAATAACTCGGCTAGCGGGACTGCCAACTGAAAGTTGGTCTTCCAGCTCACGATAAGCAGCATGGACGCAATGGTTACCCAGTAAAGGGGCGCGATGCGAAAGATTCGATTGCAATAGAGGGATAACCAGTCGACGCGCCCTTCTTGGTCAAGAATTTTTCCCCAGAAGAGAAACGCCGTAATCATAAAAAACATGGCTACGCCCGCTTCCCCGATGATCGAGTAGTACGAAGATGGCGGAAGCTTCCATTCGCCAGTCTGATGGAAGCCATAACTGATAACGCTATGGTGGATCACCACAGCGAGCGCAAGAAAACCTCGCAAGCCATCAACCGTCACGTAGCGCTGGCCCGCTCTTGACGAAGAATCGTCAAGAAAGCGCCAGAGCGATTTGGGGCGGACTAAGGCTAGGCAGGCGGCGACGATTACAGCGCTGGGCCAGATCGAATACAGGTCCATGTGGTCGGCTAGGGAAAAGCGCAGATTATGCCACTACATACTACGTCGGACGCAAAGTTCCTTGTGCAACGAAGGCCTGCCCGGCAGTGTTTCCCGATAATCCTCAATGAGCCAAATATCGGAAGCTCGGAAGGGGCACGAAATGGCCCGTGAGGGTAGAATTCGGCCATGCTATTGGTTTGTAGCCAAGTTTATGTTTTTTGTTCGAAACTCCAACTGCTCAACGGAACGGCAATCGCAATTGGTTCTTATGGCGTGGGCCGAATGCATATATACGGGAGGCGTTGGTTATCCCGTACATCGCGACGATTGCCTAACGCGAGCCGCTGCTATTTACGGACGATGGCAACGTGCTGGATAGGCCGGCCATCAAAAATACGTTAGTCAGGCGGGGTGCATGAGCGGAAGCACGAACCGTCCGCTCATGGCTTGTAATGCCTCTTGACTTCGGGCTCGTGGATGCCGCGCAGCCCGCGCTATGATCATGTGCGCGACTCGATCTCGTCAGCGATGAAACGATTTGAAGCATATTAGATATTTCAACCCATGAAGCAGATTCTTCAGAACATGAGCAACGGCGAAACCACCATCGTGGAAGCGCCGGCACCCAAAGCCCAGCCGGGAACGTTGATCATTCGTTCGACGCACAGCCTGATCTCTGCGGGAACGGAGCGAATGCTGGTCGACTTCGGCAAGGCATCGATGTTCGACAAAGCGCGCCAGCAACCCGAGAAGGTCAAGATGGTGCTCGACAAAGTGCGCACCGAAGGTCTCCTGACGACCATCGATGCGGTCAAGAGCAAGCTCGATCAGCCGCTGCCGCTCGGCTACTGCAACGCCGGCGTCGTGCTCGAAGTGGGCGCAGGCGTGGAAGGTTTCGCCGTGGGCGATCGTGTGATCTCGAACGGTCCGCATGCCGATCTGGTGCGCGTGCCGAAGCACTTGTGCGCGAAAATTCCCGATGGCGTGGACAACGAGTCGGCCGCGTTCACGGTGCTCGCCTCCATTGGCCTGCAGGGGATTCGGCTGGCGGCGCCGACGCTCGGCGAGAGTGTGGTCGTGGTGGGGTTGGGTCTGATTGGCCTGGCAACCGCACAGCTGCTGCTGGCAAATGGCTGCCGCGTGCTGGGTATCGACTTCGATGAAAGCAAGCTGGCACTCGCCCGTCGCTACGGTATCCAGACGTGCAATCCTGCACTGGGTCAGGATCCGGTGGCCGTGGCCGCTGCATTCTCGCTCGGTAATGGTGTCGATGCTGTCATCGTGACGGCGTCGACCAAGTCGAGCGATCCGATCAGTCAGGCCGCACGCATGTGCCGCAAGCGTGGCCGCATCGTGTTGGTCGGTGTGACCGGCCTCGAATTGAATCGCTCGGAGTTCTACGAGAAGGAACTGTCGTTTCAGGTGTCGTGCTCCTACGGCCCGGGTCGTTACGATCCCGACTACGAGCAGGGCGGCAACGACTACCCGCTCGGCTTTGTGCGCTGGACCGAGCAACGCAACTTCGATGCCGTGCTTGCCATGATGGCTGCCGGGCGTCTGGATGTCGGCTCGCTCATCTCGCACCGTTATGCGTTCGATCAGGCCATTGACGCCTATCGAACCCTTAGCGAAGACAAGTCCGCACTTGGCATCGTGCTGCAATACCCCGAGGTGGCCGAGACCGATCTGCGTGTGAAGAAGGTGGCGCTCAAGCCGTCGGCCGGCGCCAACGTCGTGGCGGCGGGAGGCAAGGCGGTGCTCGGTGTCGTCGGTGCCGGCAACTACGCGTCGCGTGTGCTGCTGCCAGCCTTCAAGAAGGCCGGCGCACAATTTGGCACGATCGTGACGAGCGGTGGCGTCTCCGGCGTACATCACGGCAAGAAATTAGGTTTCGACAGCGCGTCGACCGAACTTTCCGACGTGATGACGGCGCCCGATGTGAATACGGTCGTCATCGCTACGCGTCACGACACCCACGCAAAATTCGTTGCTGATGCGCTACGTGGCGGTAAGCACGTGTTCGTCGAGAAGCCGTTGGCGCTTACGCTTGAACAACTCGAAGGCGTCGATGCAGCCTATACGGCGGCGCAGGCCGCAGGCAACGCCAGGCTTCTGATGGTTGGTTTCAACCGCCGTTTCTCCCCGCTCGTCGTGACGATGAAGAAGGCGCTCGATGCGATTCGACAGCCCAAGGTATTCGTCTATACCGTCAATGCAGGCGCGATTCCTACCAATCACTGGACGCAGGACATGGCGGTGGGCGGCGGACGCATCATCGGCGAAGCATGCCACTTTATCGATTTGCTGCGTCACCTCGCGGGCGCACCGATCGTGGATGCATCGATTCGTTGCATCGGTGGTGAGGGCGATGTCGTGAGCGACAAGGCCAGCATTACCCTGACGTTCGCCGACGGCTCGCTCGGCACGATTCATTATCTTGCCAATGGCGGCAAAGCGTTCCCGAAGGAGCGACTCGAAGTCTTTGCGGGCGACGGCGTGATGCAACTCGACAACTATCGCGCGCTGCGCGGTTTCGATGCGTCGATCAAGAACGTGAAGCTGTGGCGTCAGGACAAGGGGCAGGATGCTTGCGCTGCGGCCTTCCTCAACGCCGTAGAGAAAGGCCAGCCGTCGCCGATTTCGTACGACGAATTGCTAGAAGTGGCACGCGTGACCATTCAGCTCGGACAGGCGGCCGGCTGACCGATGATCGGGCGACGCCTCTCCCAAGCACGCACATTGCTGCGACTCGGTGCACCGAACATTGCCCGGGTCGCATGGTATCGCCTGCTCGGACGCATCGGACACTACCGTCGTGTCATGCCGGGCGGTGGTCGGCCGCGCGGGCCGTTCTTCTCTTTCGTCGCGATGGGCGAGGTCAACACAGCGAGCAAGAGCGAGTCGGTGCCAACGGCGGGCAGGGACATCATCGTCGCGCGTGCGCAAGCGATTCTTGATGGTCGGCTTATCGCCTACGGCAACGAGACCCGGGAGACCGGATTCCCGCCCGACTGGCACTGGAACCCTGCCACTGGCAAGGGTGCGGCCGATCAGCGCGAAACGCATTGGTCCGACATCGACGAGTTTCGGTTGCAGGCCGGCGACATCAAGGACATTTGGGAAGCCTCGCGTTTCGATGGCCTTGTCACCCTCACGCAAGCGTGGCTGCTGACGCGCGACTCACGCTTTTCGGAGGCCGTCGAGAAATGGTTATCCGACTGGTGTGAAAATAACCCAGTGAATCAGGGGGTGAATTGGAAGTGCGCGCAGGAGACCGGTATTCGCCTCATGCATGTAATCGTCGTGGCCGACTTGCTGCGGCGCTACGCCAATGTGATGCCCGCTGCCGGTTACTGGGACTTCGTCAACACCCACGCGGCGCGCATTGCCCCGACGATGCTGTATGCCGTCGCGCAGGAGAACAACCACGCGACCTCGGAAGCGGCGGCGCTCTACATGGCAGCGCTGGAGGTGCGTCAGGGGACTGGCGTCGCCCCGGCCATTCGTCAGGCAGCCGACCACTGGTATCGCCTGGGCCGCCACTGGTTGGCCGGGAGGGCACAGCGTCTGATTCTGCCCGACGGAAGCTTTTCACAGCACTCGGTCAATTACCACCGTCTCATGCTCGATACGCTGACGCTGGCGCAGTGGTGGAGCATTCGTTCCAACGATCGTGATCTGGGGGCCATGTGGCACTCGCGTTTGCGAGCCGCGACCCGCTGGTTGCATGCCATGACGGACCCGATCAGCGGTGGCGCGCCGAATCTCGGCGCGAACGACGGCGCTCGGCTGGTCGATCTGGATGGCAACGCCTATCGCGACTTTCGTCCGAGCGTGCAGATGGCGACGATCGTATTTGCGGGCAAGTGTGCATATGCCGGCATTGATGCCAACGCTTGCAACGGGACGATGTACTGGCTAGGCATGCCGATACCTTCGGCCCTCGAATCCGTACCGTCGCGGGTTGTCTTCCCCGAGGGCGGGTATGCATGGCTGTCGTTCGGTGAGCCGGCCGATGGCGGCCGCGTAATGTTGCGGTATCCGACTTATCGTTTCCGGCCGTCGCATGCCGATGGCCTACACGTCGATGTTTGGTGGCGCGGGCGTAACGTGCTGCGCGATGGCGGTACCTATGCCTACAACACCGACGCCGCGACGCTTAACTACTTCTCGGGTACCGCGTCCCACAATACGATTCAGTTCGGCCAGCGCAATCAGATGCCGCGTCTGAGCCGCTTTCTTTACGGCGATTGGCTGCGCTGCGAGACCCAAAGCACAGACCTTGCGGGCGGGCAGCTCAGCGCGTCTTATCGCAATCGGCAAGGCGACCGGCACCAGCGGGACGTGCGGTGCGGACAATCGACGGAGATCGTCGTGACCGACGTGTACGAGAGCGGCGAATCCGAAGTCACATTGCGCTGGCGGCTTGCCCCGGGCGCATGGCGACTTGAGGGCGATGTCTGTACCGACGGCGTGACGTCGATCCGCGTCGAAGGCTCGTCTCAGCTCGCACTCGCTTGCGGTCAGGAATCGCTGCACTATGCTGAACGGACCGAATTGCCGGTCCTCGAAGCTCGGGGGCCGGGCAGCGGTCGCTTCGTGACGACCCTTCTCATGAACTAGTATGAAGATTCTGTACTTTCATCAACATTTCTCGACGCGTGCCGGCGCTGCCGGCACGCGTTCTTACGAAATGGCGCAGCGCCTGATCGCGCGCGGCCATGACGTGACGATGGTTTGTGGCAGCTACGGCGCGGGGCGCACGGGGTTGGACGGGCCATATGTGAACGGGGTCCGCCAAGGCGATGTCGACGGCATTCATGTCGTCGAATTCGAACTGCCGTATTCGAACAAGGACGGTTTCGCCAAACGTATCGGAACGTTCCTGAAATTTGCTGTGCGTAGTACGTGGCTGGGGCTGTCGCGCGACTACGACGTGTTGTTCGCGACGACTACACCGCTGACCGCAGGTATTCCCGGTATTTTCGCGCGAGTGTTGCGCGGGAAGCGTTTCGTCTTCGAAGTCCGCGATCTTTGGCCGGAGTTACCCAAGGCCATGGGCGTGATCCGCAACCCAGTGATTTTGAGCATGATGTCGGTGCTCGAATGGATGTCGTATCGGACCGCGCATGCATGCATCGGCCTGTCGCCGGGCATCGTGGAGGGCATTAGGAAATGCGGTGTGCCCGTTGAGCGCATCACGATGATTCCGAACGGTTGCGATCTTGAAGTATTCGATGGGGCGAATACGCAGGCGTGGCGTCCGGAAGGGGTAGCGCAAGATGACCTGATGGCCGTTTTTACCGGCACGCACGGCGCGGCCAACGGGCTGAACGCCGTGCTGGATGCCGCAGCAGTGCTCAAGACGCGCGGTGTCACGGGCATCAAGCTCGTGTTCGTGGGGGACGGGAAGGAAAAACCGGCACTTGTGGAGCGTGCGAAGCGCGAAGGTCTAACGAATTGCGTGTTTCATGCGCCAGTGCCGAAAACGCAATTGGCCGGATTGATCGCGAGTGCAGACGTTGGCATCCAGAGTCTGGCCAATGTTCCCGCGTTCTATTTCGGAACATCGCCCAACAAGTTCTTCGACTATATTTCATCTGGACTGCCGGTCCTCAACAACTATCCAGGCTGGCTGGCGGAAATGATCGAAGAAAGTGGCTGTGGCGTGGCCGTGCCGCCATCGGACCCGGAAGCTTTCGCCGACCACCTGGTGAGAATGGCATCGGACCGGCAGGCGCTGGCGGAAATGGGCAAACGGGGCCGCGAGCTTGCTGCGGCCCGTTTCGATCGGCGGGTGCTCGCCGATCGGTTTGTCGACTGGATGGAGAAGGCCGCACGTGTTTAAGCGTCTCATCGATATCGTCGGGGCTAGCGTCGGCCTGCTGCTGTTGAGCCCGGTCATCGCGATCGTATGGATCATGATTTCCAGGCGTCTCGGCTCGCCTGCTATCTTTCGTCAGGTGCGCCCCGGCCGTGACGGCAAGCCGTTCGAAATGATCAAGTTCAGAACCATGACGGATGCGCGTAATGCGGCCGGCGAATTATTGCCGGACAGCGCGCGCATGACACCGTTTGGACAGTTTCTGCGATCGTCGAGTCTCGACGAACTTCCGGAGCTCTGGAATGTGCTCAAAGGGGATATGAGCCTTGTCGGCCCGCGGCCGCTGCTCATGGAATACCTGCCGTTGTACTCGCCCGTGCAGGCGCGACGCCACGAAGTGCGTCCCGGCGTGACGGGCTGGGCGCAGGTCAACGGCCGCAATGCCATTACTTGGGGCGAGAAGTTCCGCCTCGATGTCTGGTACGTCGACCATCAGTCGTTCTGGCTGGATCTGAAGATCATCTACCTGACGCTGCGCAAAGTCGTCGCGCGCGAAGGCGTGTCGCAAGACGGGCATGTGACGATCGAAAAGTTCACCGGAAGCGGAGACAGCCGATGAAGCGGCTTATCGTGCTGGGTGCCGGTGGTCACGGGGCGGTGGTGGCGGATATTGCCAGCATTGTCTGGCCTGCGGCGCAGATCGCCTTTCTCGACGATCGTCACCCCGGTCTGACATCTGTCTGGGACTGGCCGGTTCTCGGTCCGCTGAGTACGCTCGAGACACACGTCGACGCCGATACGGCGTTTCTCGTAGGCATCGGCAACAATACGGTGCGAGGGCAGTGGATCGGGAAGATTCATTCGCTGGGTGGCGTCGTGCAGACACTGATTCATCCGAGCGCCGTCGTCAGCGTCAGGTCGAGTCTCGGAGCAGGTACCGTCGTACTGGCCAACGCCGTCGTACAGATCGGCGCACGCATTGGTAAGGGCGGCATCATCAATACGGCGGCCGTCGTTGAGCATGACTGCGTGGTGGGCGATGCCGTCCACATTTGTCCTCAGGTCGCACTGGCCGGTAACGTGACGGTGGGAGATCGCTCGACGCTCGGCGTGGGATCGTCGGTGCGGCAGGGGATCGTAATCGGCCGTGACGTCGTGCTGGGCGCGGCGAGTGCCGTTGTACAGAACATTCCAGACGATACGCTCGCCTATGGCGTGCCGGCGAAAATAAAATTGGAGAACTGACGTTGTGTTGAATACGAATCTGAGTCCGTGGCCGAGCTTCACCGAGGAAGAAATCGACGCAGTTGCCGCGGTGCTGCGCTCCAACAAGGTCAATTACTGGACCGGCGACGAAAGCCGTCAGTTCGAGCGCGAGTTCGCGGAGTATCTCGGCGCCAAATACGCCATCGCTCTCGGCAATGGAACGCTGGCGATCGATCTCGCGTTGAAAGTGCTCGGGATCGGAAAGGGTGATGAGGTGATCGTGACGTCGCGCACCTTTCTTGCGTCGGCCAGCTCCATCGTGAATGCGGGCGCCGTGCCGGTATTTGCCGATGTCGAGCGCGATTCGCAGAATATCTCCGCGAGAACCATCGAACAGGTGCTTTCGCCGCGTACCAAGGCCATCATGTGCGTGCACCTTGCGGGTTGGCCGTGCGATATGGACCCGATCATGGATCTGGCGAATCGCCACGGTCTTTACGTCATCGAGGATTGCGCGCAGGCACACGGCGCGCGCTACAAGGGCCGCCATGTCGGCACCATCGGCCATATCGGCGCGTGGTCTTTCTGTCAGGACAAGATCATGACGACCGGCGGTGAAGGCGGCATGCTCACCACCGACAACGAAGCGTGGTGGCGCGATGCATGGGCATTCAAGGATCACGGCAAGTCGTGGGCGGCTGTCTATGAGAAGCAGCATCCCCCGGGCTTTCGCTGGCTGCATGAATCGTTCGGCACCAACTGGCGCATTACCGAGATGCAATCGGCGCTGGGTCGCATTCAATTGCGGCGGCTCGATGCGTGGAAGGCCCGTCGCCAGGCCATAGCGGCCCGCATAGATGCCGCTTGCGCACCTTTCGCATCGGTTCGCCTGACGCCGCCGCCGGAGAGCGTTGATCACGCACGCTACAAGCACTACGTGTTCGTGCGCCCCGAGCATCTGCGCGACGCGGTTACGCGAGACGATGTGGTCGCATGGATGAACGCCGCCGGCGTGCCCTGCTATCAGGGCTCGTGCTCGGAAGTGTATCTGGAGAAAGCGTTCGACGACACCGGCTGGCGTCCTGCGGAGCGTTTGCCTGTGGCGCGCGAACTCGGCGACACCAGCATGATGTTCCTCGTGCACCCGACGTTGACCGATGCGGAAGTGGAGACGGTGGTAACAAAAATCGGCGAGGTACTGGCTGCCGTCACGCGCGAGTGATCATGTTGAGAAAATTCCAACGCGTCACCTCGCTACCGCGCACCGCCAAGCGCGGGTTGATGCTGCTTGCGGACACCATATTGCTCCCGCTGTCGCTGTGGACGGCGATCGGCCTGCGTCTGGACGACTGGCGCTTTCCGCAACTTCATGCGTGGTGGGTGTATCTGCTTACGGCGGTCGTGGCCATTCCGATCTTCATACGGTTGGGACTGTACCATGCGGTGGTGCGCTTCATCGAAACGCGCGCGCTCATCATGATTGGTGTCGCCGTTACGATTTCCGTCTGGCTGTTTGCCGGATTGTTGGCGTTGCTCTCCCTGCCGTCGGTGCCTCGCGGGGCCTTGCTCATCTACTGGATGATCGCGGTACTGTACATCGGGTCGAGCCGCTTTCTGGCCCGCTTCGCCTTGCGTGGACTGTTCACGGCAGGGCCGCGCGATCGCCGCGCCGTCATTATTTACGGCGCTGGTAGTGCAGGCTGTCAGCTCGCGACGGCATTGCGCGCCAATCCGGAATATCAACCGGTGCTGTTCGTGGACGACAGCAAAGCGTTGCAGAACCTGGAAGTGATGGGGCTTCGCGTTTGCTCGCCGGAAGATTTTCCGTCGCTCATACCCCGATATCGGGTGGGTGTCGTGCTGCTGGCGATGCCGTCGCTGGCGCGCTCGCGCCGCATCGAGATTATCGACACGCTCGAATCGCTGCGTGTCGAGGTGAGATCCGTGCCGGGGATGTCCGATCTGGTGGACGGAACGGTGCAGGCAAGCGACATTCGCGACATCGAAATCGACGAATTGCTGGGGCGCGAATCCATACCGCCGAACAAGGCGCTTCTGGCGGCTAACATCGAACATCGCTGTGTCATGGTCACAGGCGCGGGCGGATCGATCGGCTCGGAGCTATGCCGCCAGATCGTGCAGCAGGCGCCACGGACGCTGATCCTTTATGAGCTCTCGGAGTTTGCGTTGTACACCGTCGAGAGCGAACTGCGTCAGTTGATGCAGCGTACCCGCCACGAGATCGAACTGGTGTCGATTCTCGGCTCCGTGCAAAACATGGCACGCATGCATAAGGTGATGTCGCATTATCGCGTGCAGACCGTCTATCACGCCGCCGCATATAAGCACGTGCCGATCGTGGAATTCAACATGATCGAAGGCGTGCTCAACAACACGTTCGGCACGCGCGCTGCCGCGCAGGCGGCGATTGCCGCTGGCGTCGAAGCTTTCGTGCTCATCTCGACAGACAAGGCCGTGCGTCCGACCAACGTCATGGGGGCGAGCAAGCGCTTCGCCGAACTGGTGTTGCAGGCGTATGCGAGCGACTCTGCGATCAAGACTCGTTTCTGCATGGTGCGGTTCGGTAACGTGCTGGGCTCGTCGGGATCTGTCGTACCGCTGTTTCGCCGACAGATCGAGAGCGGTGGCCCGGTGACGGTGACGCATCCGGACATCACGCGTTACTTCATGACGATTCCCGAAGCCGCTCAGCTTGTGATCCAGGCGGGGGCGATGGGGGGCAGCGGGGAAGTGTTCGTGCTCGACATGGGGGAGCCGGTCCGTATCGTGGATCTTGCGCGCCGCATGATTCACCTGAGTGGCTATTCCGTGCGCGACGAGCAGAATCCCGAAGGTGACGTCGAGATTCGGTTCTCGGGGCTGCGTCCGGGGGAGAAACTATACGAAGAACTGCTCATTGGCGACGATGTCACTGGCACCCAGCACCCGCGGATCATGATGGCGAACGAGCAGTATCTCGATCGCGCAGGCGTTGACGTGCTGCTCTCCCGGATGGAGACCGCTTGTGAGAACGGCGACCACGAACGTGTGATTGCGACACTGCGCGCGTGCGTCTCGGGGTTTCGGCCGGAGTCGGAGATTCGCGATCATCTTTACGGATCGATGCAAGAGGCGTCGCGCTATCCGATCCAGTGAGCGGCAGCGTGCCTGGCAGGAAAAAAGAGACACGAATGTGTCTCTTTTTTTGCGCTGTCGGACATCCCTAACGTCCCGGATTGTCGATGTCCGTCAGTGACCGACCGGGCCCAGATAAGGTTCGATCAGCGTGAGCAGGCGTTCTGCGCCCTTCACACTGAAGTGATCCTCGTCGAAATACATTGCCTTCTCCTCGATGATGGCATGACAGCGTTGCGAGTCGCAAAATAGGGGCACCGGATCGAGGTAGGTCAGATCTGCCCCCCAGGGCAGTGCCTTCATACGAGTTTCGACGTAGCGATTGCGAGTATCGACCCACGCGCGCGGAATGCCGGTATCGAACTTCTCCCCGGCACGGAACGGGCTAGCCACAGAAACGTGCAGTATCGGTTTGGAGAGTTCCGGCTCCGGGCCCACGACGTACACGTGCTTACCGGATTTACGCAGCTCGTCGACGATAGTGGTGAAGTTTTTCCAGATCAGGTCGCGTGCATCGGCGGCGTCCAGAGTGCCGATCTTCGGCGCGACATCCGGCATTTTCGGATACCCCGGCAAGTGGTAGCCGAACAGATAGAGGTTGTAGCGAAACGATACGAGTACGTTCTTGATCGTTTTCGATTCGACGAGTTGTCTGAGCGCCTCGCGTTGCCATGCCGTACATCCCGGCGTGGGGCTGTCGTACAGAATGGCCGGACCGCAACTGCTGAAGCTCAGATGCAGCACCCCCTGATGTCGAGGCTTCAGAAGCTCCGCGAGGGCGTAGGCTGGCTCCACCACATGGCTATCCCCGATGGCCGCCCACGTCACGGGTTCGGTGAAGTAGGTGCAGGCGTCTTTGGGCGCGCGATAGAACGTCCCTGTCGTGTGGCACGCGTCGCGCATCGGGCTCGGTACTGCGGTGGCGACGAGCACTTGCCGTTCGGCGTCCAGCCGCGACGGGAATCCATGAGTGAGTGCCGCTACGGCGCCCAGACCTGCCAGACATACCGCACCCATCGAACACACCAGTGTGAGCGCGCCGATACCGATGTGTTGGCGGGAGCGGAACGGTCGCTCGATATAGCGCCGCGACAAGTCGGCCAACACGAGGACGAGCACGAGTACCAGTGCAAACGCGGGGCCGGTGAGCGACGGACCTTCCGCAATGCGCAGAAAGGCGAAGATCGGTTGATGCCAGAGATACGCGCTGTATGAAATCAGTCCGATGCCGACGAACGGACGGCTCGCGAGCACCGCGCCGACCGGGTTGGCCGACGTGGCGTAGCGAATGATCAGCGCCGAGCCGATCGTCGGCACAAGCGCATAAAGCCCCGGAAAGGGGATGTCGGGACTGAACAGAAAGATCGATACGAGAACCAGCGCCAGACCGGCGCTTGCGCCAAGCGTTGCGGCGCGTCCGGGTAACGACGGCCGATGAATGCCGAGGTAGGCGATCGTGGCGCCCACAACCAGCTCCCACGCACGCCCAAGCGCCGAGTAGAAGTGCCCGTCAGGGAGAAAGCGCCACGCAAATTCGGCATAGGCGAGCGAGGCGATCGCAATCGCCGCGAAGCATTTCACCTGCCGGCGGGGTCCCCATCGCCAAGTGAGCGCAAGCAGCAAGGGAAACACGACATAGAACTGCTCTTCGACGCCGAGGCTCCATGTATGCAGTAGTGGTTTGAGCTCGGTCGCGCGGTCGAAATAATCCGTGGTGAAGCCGAAAAACAGATTGGACGCGAACGCAACGGTCGCGATCATGCTTCTGCCCAGCCCGACCAGCTGATCCGGCGGCATGAGCCACCAGCCCAGCGGCACGCAAACGACCATGACGACATACAGCGCAGGAAGAATACGGCGCGCGCGTCGTTCGTAGAAGTCACGCAGGCAATAGGTGCCGGCGCTGTGTTCTCGCAGCAGGATCGACGTGATGAGATAGCCGCTGATGACGAAAAACACGTCGACGCCGACGTACCCGCCGGGGATCCACGTAAATCCCGCGTGGAACAGAATGACCGATATGACGGCAATGGCACGCAAGCCATCGATCTCGGGACGATACATCAACGTCGTGTGCGTTGGTTTTATGTGTTGAGACGAGCGCATGCGACGAAAGAGAAGCGGGTTCGGTGTCCTTGGGCTTTCGAGTGCGCATTGTAAGGTGCAATGCTGTGGATTCTGCGGAATTCTTGAGATGGGCTTGTCGGGGCAAACCCGCTCCGTGGAGTCCCGATGTCCGATCTGGGGGGGGGAGGCGGTGCGATGGGGGCGTGCGCGGCAGGACGGCGCGTGACTGCTGCGAGCCTGTGGACATCGGTGTCGATCGTAATGTTGCCTTGACACGATGTCCGGACGATCTAGTCTGTTAACGAGCGAGTGCAAGCGAAGCGTGCCGCCTCTCATGATGCACGCTACCGAAGATGCCACTCGGCGAGCCGGCAGACGAGACGATCAACGCACCGCAAAACAGGGAGACTCGGCATGTCGATCTTGACTGCCTATCCGCCAGACGGACGTGCGGGGCGAGTCGGGCCGAAGCGCGAAGGCGAGACGTTGCCATGGCCCTCCCGATCCTACTGATCGTCGTCGTCGCTGCTGCCCTGGCCTTCCACTTCTGGAGCCCGTGGTGGCTGACCCCGCTGGCGTCGAACTGGCGCCAGATGGACGACACCCTCACGATCACGCTGGTGATCACCGGCGTGGCTTTTGTCGCCGTCAACCTTTTCGTCGCTTGGGCGATTTTTCGCTACCGTCATCGCGACGGGCACCGCGCCGCCTACGAACCGCATAACCGGCGTCTCGAAGCCTGGCTCATCGGTATCACGACCATTGGTATAGCCGCGATGCTCGCGCCTGGCCTATTTGTCTATGCCAAGCTAATCAACCCCCCCGCCAATGCCCATGTCGTCGAAGTCGTCGGCCAGCAGTGGCAATGGCGTTTCCGCCTGCCCGGCCCCGACGGACGGCTCGGCAGTTCCGACCCGAGTTATGTCACCGCCGACAACCCGCTCGGTCTGAATCCCAAAGATCCTGCAAATCAGGACAACCGCATCGTCGACGCCCCCGAACTGCATCTGCTCGTGGGCCAGCCGGTGAAATTGCTGCTGCGCGCAAAAGACGTCCTGCATGACTTCTACGTCCCGCCGTTCCGCACGCGCATGAACATGGTGCCGGGCATGGTTACGCAAATGTGGCTCACGCCCACGCGCACCGGGCGCTTCGATATCCTCTGCGCCCAACTTTGCGGCGTCGGCCATGCCAGCATGCGTGGCGTCGTTGTCGTCGACGACAAGCCCACCTACGATGCCTGGGTGGCAACACTCCCCACCTTTGCTGCACTGCAAGCGCAACATGCCGGGGCAGCCACGTCCGATCCTCTCGCGGCCAAAGGCAAATTGCTGGCGCAGGCCAGGGGATGCGCCGCTTGTCATACCGTGGACGGTTCGTCCGGCGTCGGGCCTACCTGGAAAGGTCTGTATGGCTCAACCCAGACGTTTCAGGATGGCAGCTCCGCGCACGTCGACGACGCTTATCTGGCGACCTTCATCCGCAATCCGACCGCTCGCGTGCCCAAGGGCTTCGCGCCGATCATGCCCAAGCTCGATCTCACGGACGACGAGCTAAAGGCGCTCATCGCGTACATCCGGACGCTGGGGGTCGCGCAACCTCCTGAGGCGGCCCCTTCACCGCCGGCAACACCTGCGCCAGCCGCTATCGTGCCCGCGCCTCTCCAACCGGTAGCTTTGGTCGCAGTGGCCCAGCCGGCTCGTGCGCAGTCCGCCCTATCGACGCCAACTGCGGCCAAGAGCACGTCGATAGGGTTCGTCACCGTAGGGCTTCCTGTCGACGCGCTTCGGCGAAATCGCCCTGCCGAAAATGTCGTACCCCTCGCATCCGCATCCGGATCGGTCGCCTCCGCGCAGCCCTATCCCCAGACATCGCAGCCGGTCGTACAACTAGCCCAAGATTCACTGCTTGCACCGAGTCCGCCCGCGCAGTACGCGCCGCTGACGCCATCCGGTCCGTCCAGCTCAAGCTCGCAGCCGCCGTCTCAGCCTGGACGCCGGTCGGGGCAAGCGCCGGGGCTGCCGTTGCAGAACGACCCGAATATGATGTTGCCGCCGCCGGCCATCCCGCCATCACAGCCAGTCAATCCGCCGTCGGGACCCGTGCAGCCGCGCGTGCCGATGATTCGTCCCGCACCTTAAATCGGCCTCACACTTTGTAGACGTTTCGTCGCAGACCCATCACTACGGAGAGATCGGAAAAAGCTCTGCAAAGTCAGCGCCTCGACGCAAGACTGCACAACGCGGGACAGCACGGTACAGCACGGTACAGCACGGGACAACACGGGACAACGCGGGACAGCACGACACAGCACGACGCAACACGACGAACGACATAGCGCGATACGCCACAACACAAAACGAGACAACGCAATACAACACAACTCAAATCAGCGCAGAACCCACAGGGAGACAAGTCATGACCGGCGACTCCGACAGTTCCGACAGCGCAGCGCACGCGGGCGGGTACCACGGCGCCCCGCACAGCTTCTGGACGAAATACGTCTGGAGCCAGGACCACAAGGTCATTGCGGTGCAATACGCGCTCACGGCCATCGCGGTGGGACTCGTCGGTCTCGTGCTCTCGAACCTCATGCGCATGCAACTGGGCTTCCCGGGCAAGTTCTCGTTCATCGACGCCAATCACTACTACCAGTACGTCACCATGCACGGCATGATCATGGTGATCTACCTGCTCACCGCCCTTTTCCTCGGCGGCTTCGGCAACTACATGATCCCGCTGATGGTCGGGGCGCGCGACATGGTCTTCCCGTTCCTGAACATGCTCAGCTACTGGGTCTACCTGCTCGCCGTCATCGTGCTGATGGTGAGCTTCTTCGTGCCCGGTGGCCCGACCGGCGCGGGCTGGACCCTCTACCCCCCGCAAGCCATTCTCCCCGGCACGCCAGGCACCGAATGGGGCATCGTGCTCATGCTCGTCTCGCTGGCCATCTTCATCGTGGCCGCCACCATGGGCGGCCTCAATTACGTCACCACCGTGCTGCAGGCGCGCACCGAAGGCATGACGCTGCTGCGCATGCCGCTCACGGTCTGGGGCATCGTAATGGCAACGGTGCTCGCGCTGCTGGCCTTCCCGGCCCTGTTCGTCTCCGCCGTCATGATGCTGCTCGACAAGACCCTGCACACGAGCTTCTTCATGCCGGCCATCGTGTCGATGGGCCAACCGCTCGACTATCGCGGCGGCAGCCCGCTCCTGTTCCAGCACCTGTTCTGGTTCTTCGGCCACCCCGAGGTGTACATCGTCGCGCTGCCCGCATTCGGCATCGTCTCCGATCTCATCAGCGTGCACGCGCGCAAGAACATCTTCGGCTACCGCATGATGGTCTGGGCGATCCTCGCCATCGGCGTGCTCTCGGTCGTCGTCTGGGCGCACCACATGTTCATCAGCGGCATGAATCCGTATTTCGGATTCTTCTTCGCCACGACCACGCTCATCATTGCCATCCCCACGGCCATCAAGGTCTACAACTGGGTGCTCACGCTGTGGCGCGGCGACATCCATCTGACCGTGCCGATGCTCTTCGCCATCGGCTTTATCAGCACCTTCGTGATCGGCGGGCTCACCGGCCTCTTCCTCGGCAACGTCAGCGTCGACATGCCGCTGTCGAACACCTACTTCGTGGTCGCGCACTTCCACATGGTGATGGGCGTGTCGCCGCTGCTGGTGATCTTCGGCGGCATCTACCACTGGTATCCGCTCATCACCGGCAGACGGATGAACGACCGCCTCGGCCAATGGCATTTCTGGATCACGTTCCTCGGCACCTACGCGATCTTCTTTCCGATGCACTACCTCGGCATCCTCGGCATGCCGCGCCGCTATTACGAGTTCAAGGGCTACAGCTTCATCCCGGAATCGGCGCACACGATGAACGCCTACATCTCGGTCGCAGCGTTCATCGTCGCCGCCGGACAATTGCTGTTCCTGTTCAACCTCGCCTGGAGCGTACGACACGGCAAAGCGGCCGGCGCGAATCCGTGGCGCGCGGCGTCGCTCGAATGGCAGACGCCCGACGTACCGCCCGTGCACGGCAACTGGGGACCGACGCTGCCCGTGGTCTATCGCTGGCCTTACGAATACAGCGTGCCGGGCGACATTGACGACGTCGTGCCGCAGAATCTCGCCCCCGATCCGCGACGCCCCGCCACGCTGGTAGATGGCGACTCGGCGGCGCTGCACCGTCGCGACACGCCGCCGCCTCCACCGCCCAAGTCGCCCAAGGGAGCCGCACCATGAAGCCCGCTCCGTCGTCGTGGCCATCCCCGTCATCAGGGGGGGTGCCCATCGCTCAGCCGCAGCGTCGTGCGGCGTCGCAGGTCGCGCTCTGGTGGCTCATGGGTGTGATCGGCATGCTGTTCGCGCTGATGCTCGCGGCGTATGTGATGCGCATGAGTCTCGGCGACTGGCGTCCGTTGCCGTCGATCAACGCACTGTGGGTCAACACAGGAGTGCTGGCGGCCGCATGCCTCGTGATGCAGTCGTCGGCCTGGCAAGCGCGACGCGGCGAGTTGCGACGTTCACGTCGCGAGTGGGCGCTGGCAGGCGGTCTCGCGCTCGCGTTCGTCATCGGACAGCTTTGGGTGTGGCACGACCTGACGGTGCGTCACTTCGGCGTGACCGGCAATCCCGCCAACAGCTTTTTCTTCTTGCTTACTGGATTGCACGCACTGCATCTGCTCGGGGCGGGATCGCGTGGGCATGCCTGGCGTCGCATCGGCTCACGCATGCCACGCGCGCGCGTCGCCTGTCCTTGACCGCGCAGTACTGGCACTTCCTGTTCGTGCTCTGGATCGTGCTGTTCGCGGTCATCGTCAATCTCACGCCAGAGATCGTGCAGCGACTGTGCGGTACTGCCACCGTCGGTCCGTAATGCGTCGAGGAGTGACATCGTGAATACGTCTTCGCCTGCATCGTCCCCGTCGACGGAGCTGCCTTCCGGATGGCGCGGCGCCGTCACCGATTGGTCGGGAGATCGCGCTGCGTTCCACGTGCCGTGGGGCAAGGCGATGATGTGGATCTTCCTGCTCTCGGACACGTTCGTGTTCAGCAGCTTCCTCATCGGCTACATGACGGTGCGCATCTCGACGACCGCCCCGTGGCCAAGCCCGGCGGAGATCTTCGCACTCAACGTGAACGGCCATCCGGTACCGCTACTGCTCATCGCCATCATGACGTTCACGCTCATTACCAGCAGCGGCACCATGGCGATGGCGGTGAACTACGCCTACCAGCGCGACCGCGACAAGACAGCCGCATGCATCCTCGCAACGGCCTATATGGGCATCGCATTCGTGGGCATGCAGGCATTTGAATGGACCAACCTGATCGTGCATGAAGGCATCCGGCCGTGGGGCAATGCGATGGGCGCTGCGCAGTTCGGCGCGTGCTTCTTCATGATCACGGGCTTTCACGGGCTGCACGTGAGTGCGGGCGTCATCTATCTGCTCACGGTGATGCGCAAGGTACTCAATGGCACACTCGAGCGACGCGGTAACTATCAGCTCGTCGAGATCGCGGGCCTGTACTGGCACTTCGTCGATCTCGTCTGGGTGTTCATCTTTGCGTTGTTCTATCTCTGGTAGGAGGAGCGATGGAATCCTCTGCGACTCCGGTACCCAATGCCACTCACGCCGCGGCGTCCGGCAGCGACCACGGCGGGCAGCAGCATTCGGTCGGTATCTATCTCAAGGTGTGGGGATTGTTGTTCGTGCTCTCGACATTCTCATATCTCGTCGACTACGCCGATCTACACGGCTACCTGCGCTGGGGACTGATCCTCGCGCTGATGGTGGCCAAGGCAAGCCTGATCGTGGCCGTGTTCATGCACATGCGCTGGGAGCGGCTCGCGCTCGTCTACGCAATCCTGATTCCGCCGCTCGCGTTGCTTGTGCTGATGGCGCTCATGGCAGCAGAAGCGGACTACACGTTCCTCACGCGGCTGGCACATTTCCGGTAGATCCAACCGAGCGATCGCCGCAACGCCTCACAACAATTCCACTAACCGCCGGTCGCTCTTGCGGCAGTATTCCGAGCACGCCGTGCGCGCGGCCGTGGCCGCCCCATGCACGAAGAGCGGGGCGTCGGCGCGTCGCGACATCGACACCACGATGGACGGCGGCGCCGGCTGCAACGGCAACTCCGCGACTTCACCGCTCGCAATCAGATCGTCGACGAACAGCCGCGGAATCGCCGCGACACCAAAGCCGTCTCTCACCAACTGCACGATCACGGCAATCGACGGCGACCCCGTAATGCGGGTCTCCGAGAGCGGCACGCCATGCACGCCCGCCAGCTTCGCCACGATGTCCTCCAGCGCCCGGTGCGGCGCCGTGCCGCGCCCGTAGGTCAGGATCGGATGCTGCAGCACCTGCTTCGCAAGCCCGCTGCGCGTGTTCGGAAACATGCCCGTGCGCGCGATCCAGTGCACCGGATAGTTGGCGAGCGCATCGCACACCACGCTGCTGTCGTCGCTGCCCTCCACGCGGATGATGAGATCGAGTTCGTCCGCGATCAAGCGGCGCTGCAACTGCACCGAGACGTCGACCGTCAACTCGACTTCCAGCGAGGGATAGTCGGCCGCCAGGCGTCGCAGATAGTGCGGCAGCCAGCTATGCACGACGGTCTCGATCACGCCGAGACGCAACCGTCCGCGCAAGGTACTTTCGCCCGATGCCGCCGCCTGCAGACGTCGCGCCGCCTCCACCACCGCCTTGGCATAGCCCAGCAGGTATTCGCCGTTGGGTGTGAGACGAAATTCGCGACTGTCGCGATCGACCAGCACGGTTTTCAACTCCTCCTCGAGTGTCTTGAGCCGCTGTGAGATCGCCGCCGGCGTGGCGTGCAGCGCCGCAGCCGTTGCACGGAAGTTGCGCAGCTTGGCCAGCGTGACGAACGTTTCGAGAAATCGCGTGTTCATGGGACTCGGCGGGGACTCAGCGGGGACTCGGCGGGCCGGGAGCGCGCCCAAAATTTGACCTCGGATCGAGGAAGAAAAAAAGCAACGAACCTCGGGAAAACCCGTGACGTTGTTAAGAAATTCTATACGGCAGCGCGTAGAAAAACTCGTTAGCGACAACTTTTTTTTCTTTCTATGCTTCAGCCATCCGATGCCACCGCGGCATCGCCCCTCAAACGCCGGAGCAGTCATGAACCATCCCGCCGTGCTCGACGACCTCGCCTCACAACGCGATGCCATCACGCCCTTCGCATTCCGCCAGGCGGTGCGCAGCGGCCAGTTCCGGAAGCCGACCGCCGGGTACTGCGGCGACTTCGCGCAGGCCAACCTCGCGATCCTGCCGGAGGCCCACGCGCACGATTTCCTGCGCTTTTGCCAAAGTAATCCGAAGGCCTGCCCGCTGCTGGGCGTAGGCGAGCCGGGGCAATGGCATGTGCCGGCGCTGGGCCGCGAGGTGGATATCCGCACGGACGTGCCGGGTTACAACGTCTATCGCAACGGCAAGCTCGCCGAAACGGTCGATCACCTCGCCGAGGTCTGGCAGGACGATTTCGTCGTCTTCGCCATCGGCTGCTCGTTTTCGTTCGAAGGCATGCTGGCACAGGCAGGCATTGGGCTGCGTCACGTGGAAGAGGGACGCAACGTGCCGATGTACCGAACGAACATCGCCAATCAGCGCGCCGGAAAGTTCGGTGGCGAGCTGGTCGTGTCGATGCGTCCGATGAAGGGGGCCGACGCCATTCGCGCTGTGCAGATCACGAGCCGGTTCCCCGGCGTGCACGGCGCGCCGATCCACATCGGCGACCCGGCGGCGCTCGGCATCACGGATTTGAACAAGCCGGAGTTTGGCGACGCCGTCACCATTCGCGACGGCGAGCTGCCTGTCTACTGGGCCTGTGGTGTGACGCCGCAGACCGCAATCATGGAGGCCAGGCTGCCGATCGCCATCGCGCACCGGCCGGGCTACATGCTGATGACGGATATCCCGAACGCGTCGCTCGCCGTTTTCTGATCGCGCGCGACGTACGTTGCACGGCAAACGGGCATTACGGCAATACCGACGACAGCGACGCATGACCTGAAGCACCACGCAGACTTCACGCAGGCATCAAGCATCACCAAAGCATCACCCTAGCACCAAGTACGACAGAAACACCGCGCCATGACGGGAGGCGGCAGGGGAACGATCGCCTGCCGGTGACCGCACACGCCCATCGGAGAGCGCGGCCCGAGGGCACATCACACGGCAAGTCACGACATCACCGGAGCCTTTTTTCTCATGGAAAGCAAAACCCCTCTCGCGCCCCCGGCGGCGGTAGTCTCCGCCGGCACGCCCGATACGTCTGAGCAGGGCGGCAGCCTGTTCGGCTGGTACGGCGACACCACCCCGCGCCAAAAGCGTGCCTTCTGGAGCTGCAAGGTCGGTTACATGCTCGACGGCATGGACACCCAGATGCTGAGCTTCGTCATTCCGACGCTGGTCGCGACGTGGGGCATCAGCCTTGCCGACGCGGGCTTCATCGGCACGCTGACGCTACTCGCGTCGGCGCTCGGCGGCTGGGCGGCCGGCATTCTTTCGGATCGCATCGGTCGTGTGCGCACGCTGCAGCTCACCGTGCTGTGGTTCGCCGTTTTCACCGGTCTGTGCGGCCTCGCACAGACCTACCATCAACTGCTCGCCGCGCGTGCGCTCATGGGCTTCGGTTTCGGCGGCGAATGGACGGCCGGCGCCGTGCTCATCGGTGAAGTGATGCGCGCCCGCGACCGTGGCAAGGCCGTGGGGCTTGTGCAGTCCGGCTGGGCCATCGGCTGGGGCCTGACGGCAATTCTCTATTCGGTGCTCTTCTCGCTGTTTCCCGCCGAAATGGCCTGGCGCGGATTGTTCCTGATCGGCCTGCTGCCCGCGCTGCTTGTGCTTTTCATTCGTCGCTACGTGCAGGAGCCGGAGGTCTATCAGAAGGAGAAGGCCAAGCAGACGTCGGACGACGCGCCCGGCCTGGCCGCTATTTTCAGCCCGGCACTGCTTTCGACGACGATCCGCGCCGCGCTGTTGACCACGGGCGCACAGGGCGGCTACTACGCCATCACGACGTGGCTGCCCACGTACCTGAAAACGGAGCGCCATCTCACGGTGATGGGCACCGGCGGCTACCTCGCCATGATTATCTTCGGCTCGTGGGTCGGCTATCTGGCCAGCTCGTATCTGACGGACCGGCTCGGCCGCAAGCCGAACTTCATTCTGTTCGCCGTGGGCTCGATGGTGATCGCGTTCTCGTACACGTCGCTGCCGCTGACCGATAGCGCCATGTTCTGGCTCGGCTTCCCGCTCGGCTTCTTCGCCTCGGGCATCTTCAGCGGCATGGGCGCGTTCCTGACCGAGTTGTTCCCGACGCGAGTGCGCGGCTCCGGCCAAGGCTTCTGCTACAACGTCGGCCGTGCCGTGGGCGCCCTGTTTCCGTTCCTGATCGGCATGCTCTCGAAGCAATACGGCCTGGGCACGACCATCGGGATCTTCGCCGGCGTGGCCTACGGCGTGCTGATTCTCGCGGCGCTCACGCTTCCCGAAACCCGCGGCCGTGATCTCGATTCGCTCGAGGCGCAAACGCAGTGACACGCGACACCCTGTGCCAATGAAATACCGCGGCAGCCGTCGCTGCCGCGTCCGATGACTTCTCTTTAATTCTCCCGATAACGAGATTTGCGAGTGTGTAGCGCGGCGGGACACGCGCGCCCTGCGCCAACACAGCATGACGACGGTGCCCCGCACCGTCACCCCGTCGATTCACGTTTGACCATTGCTTTGCGAGTGACCCCATGACGAACGCCCTCACGCCCTCCGCCCAAAACCAGGCCCCGCGCACCAGACCGCTTCGCGCTGGCAGTTCTGGATCGACCGCGGCGGCACCTTCACCGACATCGTGGCGCGCCGCCCGGACGGCACGCTCGTCACGCACAAGCTGCTCTCCGAGAACCCCGAACAGTATCGCGATGCCGCCGTGGCTGGCATCCGTCACCTGCTGGACCTCGCGCCGGGCGAGCCGATCACGCCCGAGCGGGTCGAGATGGTGAAGATGGGAACCACCGTGGCCACCAACGCGCTGCTCGAACGCAAGGGCGAGCCGCTCGCGCTCGTGACGACGCAAGGCTTTCGCGACGCGCTGCGCATCGCGTATCAGAATCGGCCGCGCCTGTTCGATCTCGATATCGCATTGCCGGAGGCGCTGTATGCGGAGGTCGTCGAGATCGACGAACGTGTCGGTGCGCATGGTGAAGTCGTGCGCGAACTCGATGCCGAGGCGACGCGTCGCGCGCTGGCAGCGGTCTACGCCAAGGGGATTCGCGCGCTCGCCATCGTACTGATGCACGGCTACCGCTATCAGGCGCACGAAAAGGCGCTGGCGGCGATGGCGCGTGAACTGGGCTTCTCGCAGGTCTCCGTCTCGCACGAAGTCTCGCCGCTCATGAAGCTGGTCTCGCGCGGCGACACGACCGTCGTCGACGCGTATCTGTCGCCGATCCTGCGACGCTACGTCGAGCAGGTCGCGCAGGAAATGCCGGGCGTCAACCTGCAGTTCATGCAGAGTAGTGGCGGCCTCACCCGTGCCGACAACTTCCAGGGCAAGGACGCCATTCTGTCCGGCCCGGCCGGCGGCATCGTCGGGATGGTGCGCGCGTCGAGCGCGGCGGGCTTCGAGCGGGTCATTGGCTTCGACATGGGCGGCACGTCGACCGACGTCTCGCACTATCACGGCGAGTTCGAGCGCGTGTTCGAGACTCAGGTCGCCGGTGTTCGCATGCGCGCGCCGATGATGAGCATCCACACGGTGGCCGCCGGCGGCGGGTCGGTGCTGTCGTTCGACGGCACGCGTCTGCGCGTGGGACCCGATTCGGCCGGTGCCAATCCGGGGCCGGCGGCCTACAGGCGCGGCGGCCCGCTCACGGTGACCGACTGCAACGTCATGCTCGGCAAGATCCAGCCCGCGCATTTCCCGAAGGTGTTCGGCCCGAACGCCAACGAGCCGCTCGACCGCGATGTCGTGGTGGCGAAGTTCACCGCAATGGCCGCGGAGATCGAGCAGGCGACCGGCCGTCGCCAGACGCCCGAAGCGCTCGCCGAAGGCTTCCTCGAAATCGCCATCGGCAGCATGGCCAACGCGATCAAGAAGATCTCGGTGCAACGCGGCCACGACGTGAGCCGCTATGTGCTGACGACGTTTGGCGGGGCGGGCGGCCAACATGCCTGCGGTGTGGCCGATGCCCTCGGCATGACGAAGGTCTTCGCGCATCCGCTCGCCGGGGTGCTCTCGGCCTACGGCATGGGCCTCGCGGATCAGACGGCGATGCGTGAGCGCATGATCGAAGCGCCGCTGTCGAACGACGGACTGGCGGCGCTGGAAGACGCGCTTGGCGCGCTCGCCGACGACGCCGTGAACGTCCTGCTGTCCCAGGGCGTGCCACCGTCGCGCATCGACACGGTGCGTCGCGTTCACGTGCGTTACGCGGGCACCGATTCGGCGCTGGCGGTGCCGTTCGGTAACGTCGCACAAATGCGCGCGGCCTTCGAAGCCGCCTATCGTCAGCGCTATTCGTTCCTGATGGACGGCGCTGCGTTGATCGTCGAGGTGGCGTCGGTAGAAGCCATCGGTCGCTCGGATGCGCCCGTCGACATCGCTTCGCTCGATGCCCGCACGTCTGGCGCACCGCAGGCGGTCGATCGCGTGAAGCTCTACGCCGGTGGCGCATGGCACGAGGCGGCGCTGTTTGCCCGCGATACGCTGCTCGCGGGAGACATCATCGACGGGCCCGCCATCGTTGCCGAGAAGAGCGGCACGACGGTGATCGAGCCCGGCTGGCAAGCGCAGATGAGCGCGCAGGGCAACCTCGTGCTGGCGCGCGTGGTGCCGCGCGCCACGCAACGCGATGCCGCTGACCGGGACACGCAAGCCGATCCGGTGCGTCTGGAGATCTTCAACAATCTCTTCATGTCGATTGCCGAACAGATGGGGCTGCGTCTGCAGAACACGGCGTATTCGGTGAACATCAAGGAGCGTCTGGATTTCTCGTGTGCGTTGTTCGACCGCGACGGCAACCTCATCGCCAACGCGCCGCACATGCCGGTGCACCTGGGCTCGATGGGCGAGAGCATCAAGACAGTGATCGAGCGCAATCGCGGCAAGATGCGCGACGGCGATGTCTTCATGCTCAACGACCCGTATCACGGGGTACGCATTTGCCGGACGTCACGGTCATCACGCCGGTGTTCGTGGGCGAGGAAGGTGCCGCGAACGCCGAGCCGCTCTTCTACGTCGGCTCGCGGGGCCATCACGCGGATATCGGCGGGATCACGCCGGGATCGATGCCGCCGGATTCGACGCACGTCGAGGAGGAGGGCGTGCTCATCGACAACTGGCAACTGGTCGCGGCGGGCGAACTGCGTGATCGCGAGACGCGCGGGCTGTTGGCCGGTGCGCGCTACCCGGCACGCAATATCGACCAGAACATGGCCGATCTGCGGGCGCAGGTCGCGGCGAACCAGAAAGGCGTCGATGAACTGCGTCGCATGGTGAGCGAGTTCGGGCGCGACGTGGTGCTCGCCTATATGGGGCACGTGCAGGACAACGCCGAAGCCGCCGTGCGCCGCGTGATCGGCGCGTTGGCCGACGGGCACTATCGCTACGCACTGGATAACGGTGCGGTGATCGAGGTGGCAATTCGCGTCGATCACGCCACGCAAGGCGCGACCATCGACTTCACCGGGACGTCGGCGCAGTTGCCGAACAACTTCAATGCGCCGCGGGCCGTGTGCATGGCCGCCGTGCTGTACGTCTTCCGCACGTTGGTCGACGACGACATTCCGCTCAATGCGGGCTGCCTGAAGCCCCTGACGGTGATCGTGCCGCAGGGCTCGATGCTCAACCCCGTGTACCCGGCGGCGGTGGTGTCCGGCAACGTGGAGACGTCGTCCGCCATCACCAACGCGCTCTACGGCGCGCTCGGGCGTGTGGCGTCGAGCCAGGGCACGATGAACAACTTCACGTTCGGCAACGAGACGTATCAGTACTACGAGACCATTGCCGGCGGTAGCGGTGCGGGCGAGGGCTTCCATGGCGCCGACGCGGTACAGACGCACATGACCAACTCGCGACTGACGGATCCAGAAGTGCTGGAGTGGCGCTATCCCGTGCGCCTTGAGAGCCATCGGATTCGCCTCGGGTCGGGCGGCGCGGGGCGCTGGCATGGCGGCAACGGGGCCGTGCGACGTATTCGCTTCCTTACCCCGATGACCGCGTCGATTCTCTCCAACAACCGCGTGCATGCGCCGTTCGGGGCGCAAGGCGGGGCGGTGGGGGCGCTGGGTGCGAACTACGTGGAGCGCGTGGATGGCACGCGCGAGACGCTGGCGCACATCGGCCGCACGCAGATGCAGCCGGGCGACATCTTCGTTGTCGAGACGCCGGGAGGGGGGGATTTGGTGTCGCGTAAGTGATTCGTAACGGGTAACGACGCCACGCGGATGGGAAATCGCTGAAGCAGGGCGTGATACCGGAAGGGAATGCTGCCTTTGCAAAGGCAAGCGTCGAGCGTCTTCGTACGATGCGTTATGTCTTCAACGACTGATCGCAACATACGGAGGCGCTCCCATGTCTGATCCGTTGCAACGTTCCACCCTCGCATCCCCCACGTCCGCCGAGCCGGCGCAAGACGCGGCGGACGATCTTCTTGTTCAGTACGAACGCGCATGCGCCGACATGCAGATGGCCGGACGAAAGTTGCACCGGCAGATGCAGGACTACCACGCCGTGCTCGACGAGGTCGCGCGTCTCGAAGCGGCCGGCACCCCCGACGCCCGCGAGAAGCTCAAGCGACTCGAAGCGCTCGTCGCGAGCGAGGCCTTCCAGCGCAACGAGCGAGAGATCCGTCGCATGACGGCGGCCCTTGCGCACACGATTGAGCGGATGCGCGATGACGCGCCCGTACCGCTCGCGCCGGTGTCGGCCGCCCCAGCGAAGCGTGCGCCGGCCGTGCGCCGCGTGTGTGCCTGAGACGGGGTTCGACATGATCGATCGAATCTCCGGCACCGCATCGCGTCCATACCCCGACGTCACATCCACGAGTGGCGCGTCGCCCATCGATTCCTCAAACCCGCTGCTCGCGACGATTGCCGTGGCCAGCGATCGATTGACCGCCTTGCAATCGATGGCCGACGCCTGGCTCCTGTCGGCACAAGCGCGTGTCGGCGTTGCTCGCGAAGCGCGCGATTTCGCAACGTTGGTGGGCGCCATGGCGCAGCGAGCGTCCTCCGGCACGACACCCGAGCGCTTGCCACCCGCGCTGCGAGACTTCGTGATTCGACACGAACTGGTGTCACCGCAGGTCGCCGACGCGCCGTTCGATGCGGCCAATCTGCAAGCACTGGAAGGGCAGCTTCAGTCGCTGGCCATGATCGACAGTGCGTCGAGCACAAGCGAACAGATTCAGCTCAAACGCTTCGTCACCCGCTATGACAACACGCTCACGCTCTACAACGCGGTGATTGCCAAGCTTGGAGAGATCACGAAGCGCATCGTGAACAGCATCTAACCCGTTTCAAAGGGCCGCGCAGGTCCGCCGTCGAACGTCGATATCGACGTTCCTCTGCCAGCCCCGATTTCACTGACTTCAGGACTCAAGCCTCATGACGATCATCCAGTACGCCTCTTCCCGCCTCCTGCCCCCGCAAACCGGACTCACGCGCGACATCAATGTCGGCGGCGTCACGAAGTCGCTCGATTTCCACGGAACGCTCGCGCAATACGCCATGTTGATGATGGAGATGAACAACGGCGAGGCGCAGCACATGATCCAGGAGATGCAGCGACGCCAGAAAGAAGGACAGGAGGCGCGCGAGGTAGCGAACCTGATCGAATCACTGATCAACGATATCGGCTCGGACACATCGAAGAAGAAACTCGTCGGTGACGGCATTCGAGCGTTCTTCGACAAGCACAACATCCAGATCACCGTGAACGGCGACGGGTCGAAGAAAACGATGATGGAGTGGGAGTCGCGTACGAAGCGCGTCGGCGAGCCCGGCTACACCACGCCGACGGGGAGCAGCGCGCAGTACAACGCGTCCGATCTGCGCACGCTGAAGGCTGCGGCCGAGGGCTTCACCGAACAGGCGTCCGACAGCCGCACCGTCGACCAGATCAAGATCAACAAGAAGCTGCAGGAGTACAACGGCGCCTCGACGTTGGTGAACACGATCTACAGTTCGCAGGGCTCGCAGCTCAACCAGATCAACGGATCGATGCGCACATGACCGCGACCACGTCCCCCGATACCGCGCTGCCGGATCTCCGCGCAGACGAAGCGCCAGCCATCCTTTCACGCTTCTTCGAAAGCGGGGGCGCGCTTCGGATGCTGGCCGATCTCGACGAGGCAGACCTCGCGCGTGTGCGCGCCCACGCATGCCAGCGGTTCGCCCAAGGACAGATCGCCGCGGCGCAACGGGTGTACTTCGTACTCGCCACGCTCGACCAATGGTCGTTCGACGATTGGTATGGTCTTGGACTGTGCTACCAGCGACTCGGGCAGCACGAACAGGCGCTGCCGTGCTTCGCGAAGGCCGGCCTGATCCATGCGTCGGACCCGCGCCCACCGTACCTCGCCGGGATGAGTTACGTGCATACCGGCAACCGGGAGTTCGCGCGCAAATCGTTTGACGCAACGCTACGCATCTGCGGACACCTGCCTCACCACGACAAGCTTGCCCGCTCGGCACGGGCGCGACGCGATGCGCTGAATGCCACTTCGGATCCTAAATCAACATGACCGCCATTTATTCCCCACGAGCCGCTTACGCACCCGCCTGGACCGGCAACGTCGGCCGCGCGCCCGCGACTGACGCCACTGCCGCTGTCGCGGACAACGGTATTGAGTCACCGGACGCCAATCGTCAACGGCGCGAACGCCTGGACTGGCTGCGCACCGAAGACTTCGCGCCGGACCCGTCGACCGGCGTCGACTGGCAAGACGCCGACGACGCGTTCTCCCGCCTGCTGAATCGTCTCTTTGCCGTGGGCAGCGGACTGGCGGCGAACGCGCTGGGGGCGTCCAGCGCCGACGGCGCTTCGAACGCCTCAACGCTCTCTGCGCTCGAGAACGTCGATCCGTCCACGCTGGCGATGATGGCGTCGATGATCGCGATGGACGCGCTGGGCGACACCGCGAAGTCCACGCAGCGGGCGCTGACGTTGATGGGCGAGCGTCAGGAAAAGCTGCGTCAGGAGGACATCAAGAAGTATCGCGAGCAGATGGACGCGAAGACCGAGGATGCCAACAAGGCCCGCAAGGGGGGCATCTTCGGTGTGGTGTTCGACTGGCTCATCGCAGCGGTCGACGTGGTGGTCGGCGCGGTCAAGGTCGTGACGGGTGTGCTCACCATGAACCCGTTGATGATCGCGGGTGGGGTGGCCGATGTCGGCGCGGGCATTGCCGGGCTCGGCATGGCGTTCCACAGGACGATGGCGCTGGTCGATCCGAAGAACGCCGCCTATCACGAGAACGAGGCGACCAAGTGGGGACACGCGCAATTGGCGTTCCAGATGCTCGGCATGGTCATCGGCTTCGGTACGTCGATCAGGGGCTTCATTGCCAAGCGCGCGACGACCAAAGCCGCGAGTCGTGTGTTCAAGGCAGGCGCGGGGGAGGCGCTGGAGCAGGCGGTCAAATCGGGCGACAAGACAGCCGTCGCAGCGATCAAGTCTCGCGTTGTCTCCGAGATTGGCTTCGTCGTCGGCAACGAGGTCGGCAAGCGCGTGGGCAAGTCGCTGCTGCAAAGCGGCACGCAGAGCGGGCGCCGACTGGCGAAGGCCGGCTTCAATCGCATGGCCGAGCAGTTCACGCAGCAGATGGTCGAGCAGATGGCCTCGCGCGCTTTCAACAAAGTCGCAAAGAACGCCGCGAAGCAAGTCGCCAAGGGCAAGGCGATGACATCGAAGGAACTGACCAAGGCCTTCACGTCGAGCATGAATATGCAGGGCTACTTTGCCATTGCGCGGGGTTCGTGGTCGCTCTCCATGGCTGCTCGAGGCGTGTTCAAGGGCGCCAGCGCGCTCGGTCAGGGCATTGTCGGTGTACAGCGCGCAAAGCTGCAACTTGAAGCCCGCGATCTCGCCGTCGACATGATGTGGTTGCAGTTGTTGATGCAAATGAATGGCGACGACAAGAAGCGGGCTGCCAAGCGCATGGAAACGCTCGTGGGTCAGCAGAGCGACATCGCGGTGTCCACCGGCGAGCAAGTGCAGAAAACGGGCGAGATGCGTATTCGTATCGCGGCCTCGTTGTCCCGGGCGTGAACCCGCGCGGACCTTTCGGACGCGGCGTTGCGCCGCGTTGTCTACCTACGGAGTGATGACATGACTTATGCATTGAGTTCGACGTTGGCGAATCCGCGTCAGGCCGGGATCGCCGCATCCGACGCCCAGCAACGCGCGGCGACCGACGACGAGGGCACGCGCGTGCTGCCGCGCATTCGCGAGCAGGTCGACGGACTTCAATCCGCGCAGGCGCTCATCGCCCTGTTTCTCGCCATGCGGGTAGCCGAGCGCAACACCGACCAGTCGTATCGTACGCGTCACGACGCGATGGTCTTCGAGCGCGGCCAGACCGCGCGCACCGAGAAGTACAACGCCAACAACTCGCATTACCGCGCCGGGTTGTATTCGGCCATCGGCGGCATCGTCTCCGGTGCCTTTTCGTTGGTCGGCGGTGTGGGATCGGGCGCGGCAGGGTTTGGGGGCGATTTGGGCAAGTTGAGAGTGGTCGGCACGGCGGTCGGCGAAACGACCAAGGGCGTCAGCCAGTTCGTGAAGTCGCCGTTCGATGTCGTGTCCAACGACGATTCGCTTGCCGGACGCGATAAGGATGTGCTCGGCGAGTTCGAGATGTCGCTCACCGAGGAGACGCGTCGCACCAACGATCGGCTGCGTCAGCGCATTGACGCGACCAGCGCGGACATCCGTGAAGTGTCGCGTGCGATGTACGGCATGATCGGCCAGCAAGTCACGAAGATGTACGACACCATCCGATAAGCCCATGACCGTTTGCGAGCGCGCCGTTGCGGCATTCTTCAGAGCCCACCGTTTTACGGCGCGCGTCGAAATCTGCGAACGCACGCACGTCGAACTGGGACAGCGCGTCGAGAACGGCGAGCTGTCCCTTTGTCATCGTCTCGACCGCGTGCCTGCCGGTGTCGTGCTGACGATCACCGACTTCCGCCTCGACGCCGAAGCGAAGGCAAGCGAGCATGCCGTGAGGCGCTTCTGCCAACTGATCCGGACATTGTTGCGCACGGTGCCCCATGTCGGCTACGTGCGCGGCATGATCCTGCCCGGCGTGAGCGACACGCGCGTTCGAGCCACACGTCTACGTCTCGGTGCGATTCTCGAACGCGAGGGGGCGTTCTGGCGTGAGGAAGATGGCGATCGATGGCTGGTCTTCTGTCGGGAACCCAGCCGTCGATAGGGGCATTCAAGGCAACATGCCGAGCAGGTGCCACCAGAGGTAGTCGAGCGGGAAGAGGAAGACGAGCGTAATGACCGTCATGACCACGGTCAACCGCGTGCCATCGCGCATGCCGACGCCGCCCAGATGCATCGCAATCATCATCGGCGGGCTCTGATAGGGCAGGAGGACGGTGGAGAACACCGGCACTTGCAACATCAGCACAGTGTAGAGCGGCAGGCCGCTCGCGCTCGCGAGCTGTCCCGCGAGCGGGGTGAGCACCGCCGGCAGGCCGGGAAGCGTGGCCACCAGTCCGATGGCCGCGCCGATGGCGATGAGCCATGCGGCATTGATCGCGGGGGTGCCCGGTGTCATGCTCACCGCATCCAGGCATAGCCGTGCGAGCTTCTCGCCCAGCCCTGAATCCGCGACGACCGCGCCCACACCGAGAAAGCCCGCGACGTAAATAAGCGGCGTGATGTGCATCTGCTCGGTGAAGGTCTTCGGCGTGATGATGTGAATCGCTGGGAGCAGGCAGAGGATGGCCGCGGCAACGGAAATCCATGCGGGCGAGATGCCGTGCCAGGCATCGGTCGCGAATCCGGCGAGCGCCAGCGCCAGCAATACCGAGAGGCGTCGGGCGTCGTTCGACAGCGGAGGCGCGGCGCCTTGGGTCACCTGGGTGAGGGGGCCGTCGTCGGGGAACAGGCGGCAGATCACCCACACCAGAATGGCGGCCTTGAGCGCACCGAGGACAGGGAAGTGCAGCAGCAGGTAGGGCGCGTAGTGCAGCTTTACGCCGTAGAACGAGTCCGCCGCGCCCATGAGCACACTGTTCGGAATGTTGGCGGGCAGGATCGTCGTGGGCGGCATGTAGCTCGCGGCGGCGACCATCATCACCAGACCGGTGCGCCCGCGCCGACCCTCGGTGAGGCCGATGCGATCGGCGAGCGCGAGCACGATGGGGATCAGCAGCAGAATGCGTCCCGTCGTCGAGGGCATGACAAACGCCAGGCCTACGCAGGCGACCATCACCGACGCCACATAACGCGCATACGTTGGGCGCTTGAGGGCGAACAACGTCGCGGCCAGCCGCGCGCCGAGGCCTGTCGTGCGCACCGCGATACCGGTCACCGCACCCCCAAAGACGAGCCACCACGCAGCCGAATGAAACCCCGCGAAAATCACTTCCGGCTTTGCGACATGCAGCAGGACGGCGAGCAGGAAGAACGTCAGCGTCGTGATCGGTTCCGGGAACAGGCCGAAGGCCCACGCTCCGATGGTGAACAGCACGAGCACGGCGGCCTGCGCGGCGGTGGGCGACAGGCCAAGGGCGGAACTGCCATGGCTGGCGCCCCACAAGGCGGCAGCGAACATCCCGTAAAGGACGTAACCGCCGAGGGTGCGCACCCGTGAGCGCAGGCGTTCGCGGCGCAATGCGTCGGCCGCCGAGGGGCGGTGACGGCGGGGATCAGGGGTGTCCGGCGAGGCGGATTCGGTCATGGCGCTTGTCGTTGTGGTGTTGGGCCAGGCAGGCGTGTTACGCGGTCCGGCGGCGATGAGGGGGCGCGCTTGCATCGCCGTGGGCATATCGTATGCTAGCGACTTCGACAGCGTCACCCGATCAGGACAAAATTCGTCGCGAACATGCCACGCTCTGTACCCGCGCCTGCCCAGTGCCCCAACGTCTTTGCCATACCGCGCGGATCGCACGACTTCCGCTATGAATCGTGGGCGACGCGATGATGGCCGTCGCGCCGAAGCCCTGGTTCGTCTATCTGCTGGAGTGCGCGGGCGGACGCATCTACACCGGCATCACCGTCGACGTAGAAGCGCGCTATGCGGCGCACGTCGCGGGCAAGGGCGCACGCTTCACGCGCGCTTATCCGCCGTCGCGCATCCTGCTCTCGCTCACCTTTGCCGATCGCTCAGCCGCCTCGCGGGCCGAGTACCGCGTCAAGCAACTGAGCGCGTCGCAGAAGCGCGCGCTCATTGCCGGCACGTTCCTTTGCGATCTCGGCGATGTTCGCGCCGCCGCCGGCTTCAAGGCACCAGGCGTGCCTGACGAATGATCCGGCGCACGTCGCGCTGGATCGCACCGAACTGGCCGCGCGACGGAATTGGCGACACCACGAGCGCCCAACTGTCGCCGGGTACAGTCTTCTCCACCACGGTGTAGTAGGTCGACTGGGTGCGGAAGAAGTCGGCGATGCCGTCGTGACTGATGCGATAGTTTCGCTCGCCCGCGCCGGGTACCATGAATACGCCAAGCGTGTAGTAAACGTCGCGATCCGCGCTGACCGGGCCGGAGCGCTTGTCGAGCAACAATGTGCGCAGCGTCTTCTCCGTGAGCAGGCTCGGCCGGCGGATGTCGAACACGCGCCAGACCTTGAGCAGTGCGCTCGTCGACATCTGCCACCCGGCGAACGGCGCCAGCAGACGCCAGTTGTCGGGCAGGGTGGCGCCGGTAATGCCAAGCGGCGCGAAGATGTGCGTTTCGCAGAAGTCCTTGTAATCGTCGCCGGAAACCGCTTCGATCACCATGCCGAGCAAGAGATACGACACGTTCGAGTAGACGAAATCGGACTTGCCTGTCGAGTGCCCGGCGTCGCCGGCGTCGAGATAGTTGAAGAAATCCGCGCTGCCGCCCACACGCCGGATCGCCAGTCCGCTGAACAGGCCGTTCACGGGATCGTTGTAGCCGTTCGTGGCGAGCCCCGCGCGATGCGCGAGCAGGCGTCGCACGGTCAGCTCGCGCAACGACGGGTCGAGCGGCTTGCCGTGCTGTTTCGAATACGTGTCGAGCAGATCGCCGAGTGTTGCGTCGAGCGAGAGTTTGCCCTGCTGCACGAGCAGCGCGATGCCGATGGCCGTGACCGACTTCGACAGACTGGCGACGGGCAGCAACTGTTCGACGCTGACGCCCGGTGTGGCCGCTTCGAGCCCCACGCCGGCATCCGATTCCGTGCGCAGCCAGACATGAGACAGGTTGTAGCGCTCCTTGAGCTGCGCCACGCCCTGCGTGAGCGTCGCCTGACCGATGGGCACCGCCGGTCGGATCGGTTTGGCCGAGCCGGACGACGGCAGCGCCACGACGACCGGACTCGTGGTCGCGGCAAGCGGCGACGACGCCGCTGACGACGCGGGCGTAGCCGCCGACGCGGTCTGGGCGAGCGCAGGGCCCGCGGTCATTAACATGGCAGTGCCCAGCAAGGCACTCAGGACACCGACGACAGCGCGGCGCACGCAGGCACCCCGTCGCCCCGTCGCGAGCGCGACGACAGGCTCGTTGCGCCGCGATACTCGCGGCAATGTCAGACGTGCCCCTGCCGGACGGCTGTGCCGTTCGACGTACATTTTCTATTCCCCCCGCGCACGATGCTTCGAACCACAAATCGACTCTCTTCGGAGCCAGAAAGGTTCGGGGTGCGCACGTGTCGCTTTGCGGCGCTCTTCGATATCGAAGTTTAGGAAAAACTTCGTTCAAACAACCAGTAAAAACGCTGAATTCTACATTAAATTGCATTTATGGAGATCAAATACCCATAGCGGCGCGCAATCGCGCGGTGGCAATGTTGGGCGGCGGGGGCAGCGCCCGAGCCGTTATCGACGAGACCTGTCACGCATCGCGGTGTAAGCTATCGCCCTGACAGGCTCTGACTCGCCCACAGGCCATGGGAGCGGCGTCCCGTAGGTGACGTCGTGCCGGCTGAAGGATCGACCGATACATGACTGAACCCTCCCGCGCGCGCCCGAGCCGGCCCGCCGATGCACCTTCCTCCGTGGCGCTGCCGATGGACGCCGCCGCGGCGTCCGCCGGTGGCGGGGCCGCGGGCGGCCCGCCCGAGCCGCCGTCCGCCGACGAAGCCGCCTGGTTTGCGTTGCCCGCGCCCCTGCGCTGGCTCCGGCGCGTGCCGTGGACCGCGGCCCGGCCGTGGCTGATCGCGGCCGGCGTCGTTCTGCTCGGCCTCTTCGTCTTCGACGCGTTGCATCACATGCTGCGCCACGTGCATTACGACGACATCGTTGCCGAGATACACAACACCCCCGTGACGCGTCTGGCGCTTGCTATGCTGGCAACCCTGGCGAGTTACGCGGCCCTCACCGGTTACGACATCTCAGGGCTTGGCTTCGCCGGGGCGAAGGTCAAGCGCTCAACGGTCGTGCTCACCTCGTTCATCGCCTACGCGCTGGGAAACTCCGTCGGTCTGGGGGTGCTCACCGGCGGCACCGTGCGAATGCGGATGTACGCCGCCGCGGGGGTCGATGCATCGAAGGTGGCGCAGGCGGTAGCGTTCAACGCCGGCGCGTTCGGTCTCGGCATGACCGTGTTCGGTTCGCTCGGCATGTTGTGGGGCGCCTCGCGCGTCTCGGCGCTGGTGCCGATTCCGGCGTGGGTGTTGCAGATGCTCGCCTTGCTGCTGCTGGCCGGCGCCGCCGCGTTCCTCGTGCTGTGCGCGCGCAAGCGCACGGTGCGCTTGCTGAACCGCTGGCCGATCCCGCTGCCGCCGCTGCGGGTCGCGGTGCGCCAGTTGCTGATCTCGGCCGCCGATCTGGGCATGGCGGCCGCCGCCTTGTGGTGTTTGCTGCCGGCCAACGTGGTGGACCTACCGACCTTCGTCGTCTTCTATGCCATTGCCATGGCGCTTGGCGTACTCAGCCACGTGCCGGGCGGCGTGGGGGTGTTCGAAGCGGTGATTCTGCTCGCGACCAACGGACACGCGCCGATCAGTCAGGTGGCGGGAGCGCTGGTGCTCTATCGCGGTATCTACTATCTGCTGCCGCTGATGCTTGCCGCATGCCTGCTCGCCGGATTCGAGTTGCGCCAAGGCCCGGCGGCGCCGATCGGTCGTGCGGCCGTGCGGCTCTTCCCCGGCCTGTTGGCGGCGCTCACGCTCGTTGCCGGGGTCATGTTGCTGATCTCCGGCGTGACGCCCGCCACACGCGACGCCGAAGACTTCCTTCGCCACCACGTGCCGCTGTTCCTCGTGGAAGTGTCGCACTTGCTCGGCAGTGTGGCGGGGCTGGCCATGCTGTTCCTCGCGCGAGGTCTGCTGCACCGGCTCGATGCCGCCTGGTGGGGCTCGCTCGGCCTGACGATCATCGCTGCCGTCCTCGCGATTCCCAAGGGCATTGCAGTGTCGGAGTGCTTCGTATTGGCCATGCTGGCGACGTTGCTGCTCGTCTCGCGCGAACAGTTCGACCGGCGCTCGTCGCTTTTCACGCAGACGTTCGAGCCGGGCTGGATCATTGCCGTGCTCTCGGTGCTCGGGGCCTGTACCTGGCTGATGTTCATGGCGTACCGGCGCGTCGAATACGCAAATCAGCTCTGGTGGCAGTTCACGTTCGACGGCGACGCCCCGCGTTCCATGCGCGCGTTGATGGTCGTGGCCGTGATCGGACTCGGGCTGTCCTTGTGGCAATTGCTGCGTCAGTCCGCCGGCGCGATCGTGCCCGCGAGCGAGGAGGAACTGGCGCGCGCGCGCGCCGTCATCCGCAAGCAACCGGCCGCCGACGCCTGTCTGGCGCTGATGGGCGACAAGAGCTTCCTGTTCTCGCCGTCGGGCAACGCTTTCATCATGTACGCAAAGCATCGCCGTTCGTGGGTGTCGCTCTCGGATCCGGTGGGCGACCAGAAGGAGTGGCCCGAACTGATTTGGCGCTTCATCGAGCTGGCCGATGCGCATGGCGGACGCGCGGCGTTCTACAAGACCCGCCCGCAGGCGCTGCCGCTCTATATCGACGCGGGACTGCGGGCCTTCAAGCTCGGCGAGGAAGCGTTCGTCTCGCTGCCCGAGTTCGGGCTGCAAGGCGCGCGTCGTGCCAATCTGCGGCATGGGGTGGCGCGCGGTGAACGCGAAGGGTTGACGCTGGAGATCGTGGCGGCGGAAGACGTCGCGCCGCATCTCGCGGAAATGCGGCGCGTATCGGAGGCGTGGCTTGCGCGCCAACATACGCGCGAGAAGGGATTCTCGTTGGGCGCGTTCACTGACGCGTACGTGGCGCGCCAACCCGTGGCGCTTGTGCGCCGCGAGGCGCGTCTCGTCGCGTTTGCCACGTTGATGTGCCCCGACATCCAGCGCATCGAAGCGAGCATCGATCTGATGCGCCAGGTGCCGGACGCTCCCCCGGCACGATGGACTTCCTGTTCGCGAAGCTGATGCTGCACTTCAAATCGCAGGGCTATCAGCGCTTCGGCCTGGGGATGGCGCCGATGTCGGGCATGGAGACGCATCAGCTTGCGCCCCGCTGGCATCGCTTCGGCCGCATGATGTTCGCGCACGGTGCGCGCTTCTATAACTTCCGTGGGCTACGCAGCTTCAAGGACAAATTCGATCCGCAATGGGAGGCGCGTTATCTGATGACGCCGGGCGGCATCGCGCCGATGCTCACGCTGGCCGACGTGGCCTCGCTCGTGGGCGGCGGATGGAAAGGAATCATGACGAAATGACGGGTCACACGATGGCGATGCACAACAAGGCGGACGATGGGCGGGCGAAATCGCGCAGGCGCGGGCGCGGCGAGGGCGCGCCGCGCTGGATCAGCCATGTTGCGGCGAGTGCCGCGACATGGGCGGTGATGATGACGTCCGGCGCCGCGCTGGCCCAGACGCCAACACCCGCGCAGGCCCCGGGAGGTCGCGCGAATGTGCTCAAGTCCGCCCCGAAGGCGGGGCCGGTCGCGCAGCCTGCGGCGGCCGCGTCGAGCGTGCCGGGTCCGGTGATGCCTCAGGCTGCGGCCGCCGCAGCTGGGGCGGTGGCCATTCGGGGGGCTGGAAGTGCCGCGCCAGAGATCCTGACGCACGGCCGCTTCGAGAACGTGCCCATCTTCCGTCCGGAAGGGGAGCCGAATGCGACGGTGCTCTTTTTCTCCGACGATGACGGCTGGACGCCGCGCGCCGAACGGATGGCCCGCGCCCTCGCGGACACCGGCGCGTTGGTGGCGGGCATCGACACCGCACGGTTGATGGCGAATTACACCAAGGACGAAATCGCCTGTGTCTACGCGGCTGGCGATCTCGATAACTTTGGCCGATGGGTCGAGGCGGCCGTCAAGCTGCCCGGCTACACGCCGCCCATTCTCGTCGGCGACGGCGTGGGCGGCACGTTCGCCTACGCGATGCTTGCGCAGGCCGGTAACGACACGTTCTCCGGCGCGCTGTCCGTCGACTTCTGCCCGGTTCTGCCGATGTCCCGGCCGCTGTGTCAGGGCGAGGGGGTGCACTTCGGACGCGGCATCACGCACACGGCCGGCGGCGCACCGATGCGATTGCTGCCCGCGCCCGTCATGAGCGCACCGTGGCTGGCAATGGGCGGCCCGGTCGGCGGACCTGCCGCGCGCGCGCCGCGCTGCGCGGACCATGTGGCGCAGGCGTTCGCCGCGCGCACGCCGAATTCGAGTTGGCTCGTCGGCGGGCTAGCGGGCAGCCTGGGCGCGACGGACGTCTCCGGCACACCGGCAGAGACGGGCGCACCCTCGACGTCCGTGCTGGCGGATTGGGTGACGCAGTACAAGAATGCGTTCCGGCGCCTGAACGCGCACCACGTAGCGGGAACGGTCCGGCCGCCCGCCGCAGTGGCCGATCTGCCCATCGTCGAGGTGCCGGCCACCGGCAAGCCTGCCGCCAATATGACCGACACGTTCGCCATCCTGATGTCGGGCGACGGCGGTTGGGCCGGACTCGACCGTGATGTCGCGGGCGCGCTCTCCGCGCACGGCATTCCGGTGGTGGGCGTGGATTCGCTGCGCTATTTCTGGTCGGCGCGCACCCCGGCATCCGGCGCGCTCGATATCGACCGCCTCATGCGCTTTTATCAGACGCGCTGGAACAAGAAGCGCGTGATCCTGATCGGCTACTCGCAAGGGGCCGATGTGCTGCCGTTCATGGTCAATCGCCTGTCGCCGGTGGCCCGCGAGCGGGTGGCGCTGCTGGTGCTGATGGGACTCGGGCAGAAGGCGGACTTCGAGTTCCGCATGACCAATTGGGTGATGTCGAGCCAGAACGGCCTGCCGATTCGTCCGGAGGTGGAGCGTCTGCCCGACGGGATGGCGATGTGCATCTATGGGGCCGACGAAGACGACAGCAACTGTCCGGGGCTCGATCCCAAGCGCGTTCAGGTCGTCAAGATGCCCGGCGGCCATCATTTCGACGGGAACTACACTGGGCTGGCCGACGTGATTCTCCAGGGCGTCGCCAAGCGGTGACGGAAGGCGGCGGGGCGGCGCTATCCAAGCGCGCCGCCTTGCCTTCCGTGCAGTGGCTCCGTACACTGCCGCCAGTTTTCCCATCGACCCACGTTCCGCACCGTCCGCACCTTTCGGATTCGGCGGCACGACCCCCAGGAGAAGAGCGACATGGCAGAGGGTTATTTCCCGAAGTGGCGGCAGCAGGACACGGCCTCCGGCCGCGTGATCGCCCCCGATGAGCGCCTGGCGTGGCCGCAAACCATCGCGATGGGCGTGCAGCACGTGGTCGCCATGTTCGGCTCGACCGTACTTGCACCGCTGCTCATGGGGTTCGATCCGAACCTTGCCATCTTCATGTCGGGGATTGGCACGCTGCTCTTCTTCGTGCTCGTCGGCGGACGCGTGCCCAGCTATCTCGGCTCGAGCTTCGCCTTCATCGGCCTGGTTATCTCGGTGACGGGCTATGCGGGCAGCGGGCCGAACCTGAATATTCCGGTGGCGCTTGGCGGGATCATCGCCTGCGGCGTGCTCTACGCCATCATCGGCCTGATCGTGATGGCCGTCGGCACTCGCTGGATCGAAGCCCTCATGCCGCCGGTGGTGACGGGCGCGGTCGTCGCCGTCATCGGCCTGAACCTCGCGCCGGTCGCGGTGAAGGGCGTCTCGGCGACTCCCTTCGACACGTGGATGGCGTTGGCGACCGTGCTGTGCGTCGGTCTCGTGGCGGTGCTCGCGCGCGGCATGGTGCAACGCCTGTTGATTCTTGTGGGCCTGCTGCTGGCCTATGCGCTGTACGCCGTGCTGACCAACGGCATGGGCCTCGGCAAGCCGATCGACTTTGCCGTGGTGGCCCATGCCGCCTGGTTCGGCCTGCCGCACTTCGCGGCGCCAGTGTTCAAGCCGGAAGCGATGGTACTGCTCGCCCCGATTGCCATCATCCTTGTGGCGGAGAACCTCGGACACATCAAGGCGGTAAGCGCCATGACCGGGCAGAGCCTCGACCGCTACATGGGCCGCGCCTTCCTCGGCGATGGTCTGGCAACCATTGTGTCGGGCAGCGTCGGGGGCACGGGCGTGACGACTTACGCCGAGAATATCGGCGTGATGGCCGTCACGAAGATCTATTCGACGCTGGTGTTTGCCGTGGCGGCGGTGATCGCGCTGGTGCTGGGCTTCTCGCCGAAATTCGGCGCGGTGATTCAGACGATCCCGGGTCCGGTGCTGGGCGGCGTGTCGATCGTGGTGTTCGGTCTGATTACCGTGGCCGGCGCGCGCATCTGGGTGCAGAACAAGGTCGACTTCTCGGATAACCGCAACCTGATCGTCGCCGCCGTCACGCTGGTGCTCGGCGCGGGCGACTTCACGCTTAAGTTCGGTAGCTTCTCACTGGGCGGCATCGGTTGCGCTACGTTCGGCGCCATCATCCTCTATGCGTTGCTGCGCGGGCGTGGTGCGTCGGCACCGGCGGCGATGTAGGTCGACTCGCTCGCCTCACCGGTCACACCGGACGCGCTGGACCGGCTGGATTCGCCGGCATTGACGGCACAAGCGATCACGGCACGATGATTACGTCGTGCCGTTTTCGTTAATGGCGGCGGGCGTGGCCTGCAGCCCTTCAAGCAATTGCCGCGCGTAGACAGGCAGGGCGTCGCGCTCACGCACGCACAGCACCAGCGTGCGCAGGGCCCACGCGTCGGAGAGCGGCACGATGCCGAGGCCCAGCGTGGCGGCCGAGCGTGCGGCGGCGCTCAGCGGCACGATGCCCAGCGCGGCCCCCGCCGCCACGGCGCGGCACAGACTGTCGAAGTCTCGCAGGCGCACACGGTAGTGCAACGGTCGACCGGCTCGCCTGGCGTGCCCGTCGAGGTGCTCGGCCAGTGCGCTGTGCTCGGGCAGGCCGATGAACGCCGAGTCCAGTACGTCGATGAAGGCCACTTCGGCGCGCGAGGCCAACGCGTGCCCAGGCGGTGTGACGACCACCAGCCGGTCCTGCCGGAATGGCACCGTCTCGAGCCCCGTCAATTCGATCCAGTCCGAGACCACGCCAATGTCGGCGGCGCCTTCCAGGACCGCTTGCACGACGGCCGGGCTCGTCTGCTCGCGCAGGGAGATCTCCACATTCGGATGCTCGGCGAGGAATGCCCCCAGCAGATCCGGCAGAAACTCGGACATCGCCACGGTGTTCGAGGCAATACGCACGTTCCCCCTGAGCCCGGCCGCGTATTCGCCGAGTTCGCCACGCAGCTGCTCGATCTGGGCGAGCACGCGCTGGGCGTGAGCGAGCAGGGCGCGGCCGGCGGGGGTGGGCATGACGCCCTGGCGGTGGCGCATGAAGAGCGCGATGCCCAGCGCCTCTTCGAGCCCGCGAATACGGGCGCTGGCAGAGGCCAGTGTCAGATGGGCGCGCTCGGCGCCGCCGGTGATGCTGCCGGCATCGGCAACCAGCACGCACAGACGCAGGTCGGTCAGGTCGAATCGCACAGGGCAGGCAGGCCGGATGGCTTCGGGGGCAATGACGCCAGTGTAGCGGCTTGGGCGATAGGCGCGCAGACACCCGGCGGAACGTCCGAATTTCGGACCCTGGGGAAGGCAAATGGCGATGCCGACTGACTTGGGAAAGGGCACATGGTAAACTACGGGCTTCCAAGACACGGCCGTACCCGCGACGGCCTCGCCCGCCAAGCCGCTTGATTTCATTCGCCGGCGGGTCGTCTTGCAGGCGTCTTTCGGCGCATCGCCCTAATGAGCGCGATGCCTGTCGCACGCCCTACGCGGGCATTCCCTCAAGAACACACAACATCGATACGCGCGGGGACACACTTCGTGGAGTCCGCGCATTGGTCCATATATGTCTTTTGAAAAGCTCGGCCTGTCGGCCGACATCCTGCGTGCCGTGGCCGACCTTGGCTACACGCACCCGACTCCCATTCAACTGCAAGCGATTCCGGCCGTCCTGCAAGGCGGCGATCTCCTCGCCGGTGCCCAGACCGGGACCGGCAAGACGGCAGGCTTCACGCTGCCTATCCTGCAAATGCTCTCCACGCGTGCGCGCGCGGCGGCGTCCAACGGCAAGCGCTCCGTGCGCGCGCTCGTGCTGACGCCCACGCGCGAGTTGGCCGCCCAGGTCGAGGAAAGCGTCACGCAATACGGCAAGTACCTGCCGCTCACGTCCATGACCGTGTTCGGCGGCGTGTCGATGGTGCCGCAGGTCAAACAATTGGCGCGCGGCGTGGACATTCTCGTCGCGACCCCTGGCCGTCTGCTCGATCACATGCAGCAGAAGACGGTCGATCTTTCTGGCGTCGAGATTCTCGTGCTGGACGAAGCCGACCGCATGCTCGACATGGGCTTCATTCGCGATATTCGCCGTGTGCTGGCGGTGCTGCCGTCGAAGCGCCAGAACCTGCTGTTCTCGGCCACGTTCTCCGACGAGATCAAGCAACTGGCCGACGGCCTGCTCAAGTCGCCCGCGCTCATCGAAGTGGCGCGTCGCAATACGACGGCGGAAACCGTCGCGCAGAAGATCCACCCGGTCGATCGCGACCGTAAGCGCGAGCTGCTCGAACACCTCGTGCGCGAGCACAACTGGTTCCAGGTGCTCGTGTTCACGCGCACCAAGCACGGCGCGAACCGGCTCGCCGAGCAGCTCACGAAGGGCGGCATTCCGGCGCTCGCCATTCACGGTAACAAGAGTCAGGGCGCCCGCACGCGCGCGCTCGCCGAATTCAAGAGCGGCACATTGCAGGTGCTGGTTGCGACCGATATTGCCGCGCGCGGCATCGACATCGACCAGTTGCCCCACGTGGTCAACTTCGACCTGCCGGAAGTGGCGGAGGACTATGTCCACCGCATCGGCCGCACGGGACGCGCCGGCGCAAACGGCGAGGCCGTGTCGCTTGTGTGCGTGGACGAACACCAACTGCTCACGCAGATCGAACGTCTCATCAAGCGCACCATCGATCGCGAAGTGATCCCGGGCTTCGATCCGGATCCGCATGCCGTGGCGCAACCGATTCGCAAGGCGCAACAAGGCCGTGGGGCCGGTGGTGGACGTGGCGGGCGCAGCGGCGACGACGACGCGCGCCAACCGGCCCGCGCCCCGCGTGAAGCGCGTGAGCCGCGCGATGGCGGTCGTGCCGCACGCCCGGGCAACGAGCCGAAGACGCGTCGCGAAGGCGAGCGCGGTGGCCGAAAGAGCAGCGGTGCCGGGAACGGCGCAAATGCGGGGCACGGCGCGCAGGTCGCGAACGCGGGACAAGGCGGGCAGCAACGCCATCAGGCGCAGGCGCCCAAGCGTCAGGGCGATGCCCAACGCGCGGCCACACCGGCGGCCGGCGCAGCGCGCCAAGGTCGCGACGGCCGCACGGGGCAGACTGCCTCGCGCGGGCAAGGAGGCGGCGCAGAGCGCAGCGATTTCGCACAGCGCGGGCCGCGTCCGGCGCGTCGCGACGCGGCTGGCGGCGCCTTGCTGATGGGCAAGGCGAAACGCGACTGAACGGCTCAGGAAGGGCATCCGGCGCAAATTAAGTAAAATATTAAGCTTTTGCGCCCGGTGGCCCGGGCGTGGCAGGGACGATGAGGCGGCGAGCAAGGCGGCCTCATCGGCTTACCCGCGCACGTGCCGCATTCCCCTTCCCTGAGGATTTCATGATCGCCCGTATTACCCGGCTGTTCCCGTTGTGGGCTCTGCTGCTGTCCGTTTCCGCCTATTTCTCGCCGGGCAGTTTTTCCGGCGTTACGCCGCACGTCACGGCGCTCCTGACCGTGGTGATGTTTGCGATGGGCGTCACGCTCACCGTCGACGACTTCAAGCGCGTGCTCACGCGACCCGCGCCGATCGTCGCCGGGGTGGTGTTGCACTATCTCGTGATGCCGCTGGCTGCCTGGGTGATCGCGCGCGTGCTGCACATGCCGCCCGATCTGACGGCCGGCATGGTGCTTGTGGGCAGCGTTGCGAGCGGCACGGCCTCGAATGTCATGATTTATCTCGCCCGCGGCGACGTGGCCCTGTCGGTGACGATCAGCGCAATGTCGACGCTCGTCGGCGTGTTCGCGACCCCGCTGCTCACGCGCTTGTACGTCGACGCTTCCATCGTGGTCGACGTCGAGGGCATGTTGCTGTCGATTCTGCAGATCGTGGCGCTGCCGATTGGCGCGGGCCTGCTCATCAATCGCTATTTCGGTCGTGCGGTGCGCGCGGTCGAAGGCTATCTGCCGCTCGTCTCGATGGTCGCGATCGTGCTCATCATCGGCGCGGTCGTCGGCGCGAATCAGGGCAACATTGCCACGGTGGGTCCGTTGGTGATGCTCGGTGTCGTGTTGCACAACGGTCTGGGCCTGCTGGGCGGGTACTGGGGCGGTCGTCTGCTGGGCTTTGACGAATCGATCTGCCGTACGTTGGCCATCGAAGTCGGTATGCAGAACTCCGGCCTGGCGGCAACACTCGGCAAAATCTACTTCACGCCGCTCGCCGCACTGCCCGGGGCGCTCTTCTCGGTCTGGCACAACTTGTCGGGTTCGCTGCTCGCGGGCTACTGGCGTGGTCGTCCGACCGGCACCGCCAACGATGCGCCGGCGGTGGTCACACGTCCGTCTCACTGAGTGTTTTCGTGCGCCGCATGCGAGTGTGTGCGGCGCGCAACGGCCGCCCGCACCGTCATCGCGGGCATTTGCCTTTCTGACGCGCATCGCCTACAACTTCGATATACCGTCGCGCCCCGGCATGCGAAGCGGCGCGACCGGTGGCAGTCAATGTTTTGGCGGGAGTGCGTTATGTCTTTGCGAGTCAACGGAATTGTCATCGACGCACGCCGCGTCGCCGATGAGATCGATCAGCATCAGGACGAGGCCGATCCGGAGGTCGCCGCACAGCACGCGTTGGTGAGCCGCGAATTGCTGCGCCAGCGCGCATTCGACTTGCGTTTATTCGACGAGAACGATGCGATGCCCGCGAGCGACGACGCTATCGTCGATGCACTGTTCACGCGGGACGTTCAAGTGCATCGTCCCACCGACGCCGAATGCCGGGCCTACTTCCACGAACACGCCGGCCAGTTCCGTGTAGGCGACCGGGTGCAGGCGAGTCATATTCTGTTTGCGATGTCGGCGAGTGTGCCGCTGTCGACGACCTTGGAGCGGGCGCAGTCGGCACTGGATGCCGTGCGCGCCAATCCCGATTCGTTCGAAGCGGTGGCGCAATCGATGTCGGATTGCCCGTCGGGTCGCACGGGCGGAAGTCTAGGTATGCTCGCGCGTGGCAGTGGCGCACCCGAGTTTGAGTTGGTGCTGTTTTGCGGCGACCGACTTGGCGTGGTGCCGAGACTGGTCAACACGCGCTACGGCTTCCACGTTGTGCGGATCGAGCGCCGGGTGAAGGGGCACATGCCGCCCTACGAACGCGTGGCTGAGCGCATCGCTGCGCAGTTATACGAGCAGGCGCGTGCGCGGGCGTTGCGGCACTACGTGGCGCTGCTCGCCGGTGTCGCCGACATTAGCGGTGCCAACGACGATGACGGACCGGTGCGTGTGCAATAGCGTATGGTCGGCTGTCGGAACGGCGTGCGTGTCCTGCCAAGTGCGGCAGGGCGCGCGAGTGCATCGATGGACTGATCAGGCAACGTCGTAGCGTCCGGTGTTGTGCTCCGAAGGGCTGGGTTCTGTGTCAGACAGAACCCAGCCCTTTCGTTTTTTCGCGCCACGCAGCGCGTTCGGTGAGGAAGCGCACCGCGCCCGCGTTGCCGTCGTCATGTGCCATCCAATGATTGGATTGGGATCCAACGCGTTGCGGAGTCCACGTTTGCGCTCGCTCGTGTAGAGCACTATCAGTGACCGCCCGATGGGATGCAAACGATGAACCGCGTTCGCCTATCCTTAGGATGTCGTGATATTCAAGTGTCAATTTCACGATACTTAAAGCATGCCTAATGAACATGCGGGGGATCCCTGATGGCAACCACTGCGACGTGCGCCGTCGTTGGCGGCGGCATTTCCGGCATTGCGGCTGCACATTATCTACGCGACGCCGGCCTTCATGTCGAGCTTATCGAGCAGCACCGGTCCCCCGGTGGCCGGATCACCACTGCGACGCTCGACGGCGACCGAATCGATCTCGGCGGCAAGAACATCGGCCGGCACTATCTGCGCTTTCGCAAGCTCGCGCACGCCCTCGGACCCTTCGCGTTCGAGCCGTTCGGCATCAACACATCGCGCATTCGCGACGGAAAGATCGTCACGCTCGACAGCACGCGCCGCCTTGGCAGCACGCTTGCGTATCTGCGCGGTTGTCCCGCGGCGGATGCCATGCGCCTTGCCGCGCTTTGCGCGCGCGTGTGGCTCGACGCGCGCAATCGGTTCCTGGACGGACCGTCATTTGCCCGGCTGGCGCGAGATGCCGACGATGCGCCGCTGGCTTCGCATTTCAGCCCGGCGTTCTGTCGCGCTGTGGTGCGGGCAATGTCGGTGCGAATGAACGGTGCGGAGCCCGACGAAATTCACCTCGGCAATTTCGGCACTCACCTGGGCATGTGGCTCGACACCTATGATCAGCTCGAGGCGGGCATGGGGGCGTTTATCGGTGCGGCGACCGCACCGCTGGAGGTGCGATTCAATGCCCGCGTCGAGCGGCTCATGGTGCGTCACGGACGGGTTTCCGGTTTGCAGGTGCGGCAATTCGATGGGCGAACCGATCATCTGGAATACGACCATGTGGTGCTCGCCACGCCGGCAGGGGTGAGCGCGGATCTGCTGCGCGAGCACGACGCGGCACTCGCCGCCGCGTTCGACGAAATACGCTATTTTCCGGTGCTCGTGGTGGTGGCCGCTTACCGCCGGCCGATATTCTCCGCGAACGTGCGCGGTCTGTCGTTCGGCCCGGACAACGCACTGAGCAACGCCGGCGCCTACGGCATCGACAGACTCGACCGCGTGCGCTACACGTTCAGCGGCCGCAAGGCGCGCGCCGTCATCGCAAGTGCGCGAAGCGCGGGCAGCCTTGACGGGCCGGACGCCGAAGCATTGCTGGATCTCGCCGAGACGACCTTGCGCCAGTACGTTCCCGTGGAACGGGCCGACCGGCGCGACGTTGTCGCGCATCTTTTCGATCCGGGGTTGTGTGCGTACGCGCCGCATCACTATCGGCTGCGCGCATGGCTCGACGATCGGCGCCATGGCATCGACGGTCTTGCCTTCGCCGGCGATTATCTGCGCGGCGCGTCGATTGAGGCGTGCATGCTCTCCGCGCAGGAGGCGGCGGTTCGCATCGCCCAGTCGCACCTCGCGCATGATCTACGCGCATCGCGCGCCATCGATTACGGCTTCCACGCATCGTCTTAAGTCCAGCATCGATCCCCCAGGCCAGCTCGCCGTCAACCCGGTGGGCCAGGTTCCGTCCCCCCATTGTCTGAACGGAGTCGCCATGAACCTTCAAACTTCCGTGACCGGCCGCCCTGCCGGTACCTCCGATGTCACCACCGCCGACGCCTTTGCCATGCCGGGCAAGCTCGACCGGGCGATGGTTCACAAGACGAATCCGGTCAATGTCTTCGTCGCGTCGATCGAGCGGGCGCAAGCCACACCCGAGGGGCACGATACCTTTACCGCTGTGCTTGCGATCGATCCGAACCACGCGTTCTTCTTCGAACATCCCCTCGACCACGTTCCCGGCCTGATGATGATCGAAGCCACTCGCCAGACCGGCACTGCGATCTCGCACCGCTTCTACGAGGTGCCGCACGACCTCGTCTTTGTCCTCAATTCGCTGGAAGTCACCTTCGAGCATTTCGCCGAGCTGCACGCGCCGCTGTCGGTGCGATTCGTGATCGTCGCCAAAACCTATCGTCATGACCGCTTGTCCGCGCTGGCCTGCGAAACACAGTGGCTGCAGTTCGGCCGCCCACTGGGCACGATGAACGCGCGCTGGAGCTTCTCTTCGCCGGCGCTGCTTGCCCGCTTGCGTCACTCGGCCAAGACGGGTGACATCCATTGAATCGCGTCGACGGCGATGAGCCGTGCGCTGCAGGGAGGCATCATGAGACATCTCGCCCGGCTTCTGGGCCTGCGCTACACCGAAGATCTTGCACCGCTGGCGCTGGTGGCCGGTGCGGCATTGTTGCAGTGGGCCGCCTATTTTCTCGTGCGCGATCCGTGGGCGGCGATCGCGTGCGCGACGGTGCTCCTGTTGCCCCAGATTGCCGTCTCGACTGCCGTACATAACCAGTCGCACATGGGCATGTTCGCGGGGGCCTGGGCCAACCGCGTGCTGGAATGGGTGATGGCCCTGGAAACCGGCATGTACGCGGCAAAGTTTCGCCTGCATCACAGCCGAGGACATCACCTGCACTACACCGAACCGGAGCGGGATCCGTCGCGCTGGATCGACGCCGGCGGTTGCCGGATGTCGCGGCTGGCTTACGTCACTCACTATTTCCTGACATACGACTATCACGTGCTGCGCATCGGCCGGACCTGTACGCGATTGCGTCGCCGCTGCCTCTGGCAGGTCGCGGCCAGCAACCTCGCATTGGTCGCTTTGCTGTTTCACGACCCGCGCAATGCGGTGCTGTTTTTCGTCGTGCCAAGGATCCTGGTCTGGCTGAACTTCATTCACATGACGTACGACGATCATATCGATCTCTACGCCAGCGATCCGTTCAAGGCATCGCACACGAAGGCCAACCGGTGGCTCAATCTTGTGTTCTTCAACAACGGCTATCACCTCGCGCATCACGTGCGGCCGGGCTTGCACTGGAGCCGGCTACCTGAATTCCATCGGCAGATTGCCCACCGGATCGACGTGCCGCCATCGTCGACGCCATTGAATCGCTGGTTCCGATAACGAGGGGTGAATCATGACGGTTTCATCGACGCGGGCGCGCCGCACGCCCACCGACGCCCCATCGACCGCCTGGCGTGCCATCGTCGTCGGCGCAGGCATGGCGGGCTTGCTCGCCGCGCATGCACTCTCGGGGCACTTCGATGAAGTGTGGCTCGTCGAGCGCGACGAGCTGCCCGATTCTCCTGACCCGAGGGCGGGCGTGCCGCAGGGGCACTATGTACATCAACTGCTGATGCGGGGGCGCCGAACGCTCGATGCGCTGTTTCCCGATCTGGGCCAGGCCTTGCTCGACGCGGGCGCGGTGCCGCTCGACTGGTATCGGTCTGTGCGCTGGTTCGGTGCCGCGGGTTGGATGCCGCCCGCAGGCGAGGGCTTCGTCACATGGTCGACGAGCCGTGGCCTGCTCGAGTTCGCGGTGCGCCAGCGCGTGCTCGCCAAGCGGAACGTTCGTGTTCTGACCGGCTGCGACGTCACGGGGTTGCGTTTCGATGCGACGCTCGCACGCGTTTGTGGCGTGACGATTCGGCGTCGCGCGGGCGGATCGCGCGGACAAGCCGAAGCTGCCGAAGATGTCACGACCTTGCCGGCCGCCTTCGTTGTGGACGCGAGCGGTCGCAACTCGCATGCGCCGTCGTGGCTGCGAGCGATGGGGATGGACGTCGTACGCGAGACCGTCGTGGATGCCCGTGTCGGGTACGCGAGCCGACTCTATGCGGTGCCGAAGCCGTCGGTCCGGCGCGATTGGCAAGCGCTGGTGGTGCACGGCCGGCCACCCGAATGCCTGCGCAGCGGCACGATCTTCCCCATCGAGGACAACCGGTGGATCGTCACGTTGACGGGGGCCGGCGGCGATTATCCGCCGGGCGATGCCGACGGCTTCCTGGCTTTCGCGAAAAGCCTGCGGGTGTCGACCCTCCACGAAGCGATTGCCCACGCCGAGCCGGTCTCGCCGATCCGTCAGTTTCGCCGGACGGAAAATCGGTTACACCATTTCGACGAAATGCAGCGCTGGCCCGCGGGCTTCGCGGTGCTGGGCGACGCCGCATGCAGCTTCAATCCGGTGTACGGGCAGGGCATGACGATTGCGGCATTGAGCGCGGTGGCGCTCGATGCCCATCTACATGTCTTTCGTCGCGCCAACGATGCCCCGGGTGGCCTGGCCTTGCAACGTGCCCTCGCCCACGTGGCGCAGCGCGCGTGGATTTTCGCGACCGGCGTCGATTTACGTCAGACGGGGGAGCGGGGCGCCACGCATTGGCGGGCGCGGCTCATGCAACATTACGTGGAGTCGCTGCTCGGTCTCGCCGTCGACGATGCCGCCATCTACCGGCGCTTTCTGCGCGTGATGCACATGGTCGAACCGCCGTCCGCGCTGTTCACCCCCTCGGTGACGGCGCGGGTTGCCTGGCGGATTGCCGCGCAGCGCGCGGCGCTCGCATTTGCACCGCGACGTTCCGCATCGCGTTACCCACGTGATTTGGCGGGGGTGAGGAAAAACGGACAAAAGTGATCGCTGGTAAAGGGAAAGCGGGCGCGTCGCTACGAGGGATCGCGCTCGCCTGCCGCTACCTCCCGACGTTCAACCGGCAATCAGTTCGAGCGTCAGCGTGTCGAGCGTGAACGAGCCGTCGTCCTGAATCCTGAAATGACGACGCACGTCGTCGGCCATGGCCGTTTGCAGCGCGCGAATGGCCACCTGCATCGGCGCTGGCGTACGCATGCGCGCGGTCCACGTCTTGAAGTCAAGATCGAGTGTGCGTGGCGTGAGCGATGCCACCGATAATCCCGCTCCAGCAGCCATCGTCAGCCATTCGCTCGCGGCGTAGTTGCGCACGTGCGACGTATCGCGCAACACTTCGACCGCTTGCAGATACGTGTCGAACAGCGGCCGCCCCGTCGAGGCGACGTCGCAGATCACGACGCGTCCGCCGGGCTTGAGCACGCGGCGCATCTCGCGCAGCGCGGCGCCCACGTCGGCCCAGTGATGCGCACTGTATCGGCTGAAGACGAGATCGAAGCTGGCATCGGCGAACGGCAGCGATTCGGCCGCGCCCAGTTGCGTGTCGACGTTCGTCAGGCCGCGCCTGGTCGCCTCGCCTGCGACCACGCCAAGCATGTCGGCGGACAGATCGTAGGCCACGACGCGCGCGACGTGCGGCGCCGCGAAGAAGCTCACGTGTCCCGCGCCGCACCCCAGGTCGAGTACCTGCGCACCCGGATGCGCGCGAGCGATCGCGGCGAGTTGCTCCAGATCGGCGCCCTGCGCGTGATTGGCACTCGTCAGATAGGCCGATGCCTGCGGGCCGAACTGACCGGTGACGACGGCGTTATGGCCATGATGCGCGTGGTGGGTGTCCTGCGCCCCTGCGGGGCGGTGGACGAACCCGGGCGGGAAGGGAATGACGGGGTTTCGCTCACGGTGAGTCTCCTACGTGGGTGGGGCAGGGCGCGATGCAAGAGGAGTCGGCCCGCCCGGGCGCTTGCGCGATGTGGGTCAGTGTCACGATAATGGCTCGTCAATACCGGTACAAGTTACCTATTTATCCTGGTATGAAAACTACCCCTATCCCTAAGCCCGACTTGGCGCCTGACGCGCCGGCCCCTCACGGTGACGATGCGCGCCAGCGTCGCGCGCTCGGCGACTTCTTGCGCGCGCATCGCGAGCGGCTGACCCCGGCGGCCGCCGGACTGCCGCCTTTGGGGCGGCGTCGCACGCCGGGATTGCGGCGCGAGGAAGTGGCGCAGTTGTGCGGCTTGTCGGCCACCTGGTACACCTGGATCGAGCAGGCACGCGACGTGTCGATCTCGGCGGGCGCACTGGCGGCCGTTGCCGGCGCGCTGCGGCTTTCGCGTGCCGAACGGGCCTACCTGTTCGATCTGGCGGGCAAGCGCGATCCGGAGCGCGGTGCCGTGCCGTTGCCGCACCATGCGTCGGCACAGGTGCAGGCGGCCGTCGCCGCCGTGGCGGCTCCGGCGTATGCGCTGGATCGATGCTGGGACGTCCTCGCCTGGAACGCGGCCGCCGCCGACATCTTCCATGGCTGGCTCGACGCCCCGGGGGCAAAGAACCTGCTGCGCTACATCTTTCTCGACGCGGGCGCACCCACGTTGATTCAGGATTGGGAGCGTCGCGCAAGACGCGTCGTTGCCGAGTTTCGTGCCGAATGCAGTGCCTACCTTGACGATACGCCCGTGCGCGCCCTCACGGACGAATTGCAGCGAGACAGCCGCAGGTTCGCCTCGCTCTGGTCGCAGCAGGATGTCGTCGAGCGAGAAGGCGGGCGGCGTGGCTTTCATCACGCGGTGCGCGGCGATATCGATTTCGCGCAGGTCACGTTCCGCCTGTCGGGGCACGACGACGTCAAGCTCGTGATGTTGCTGCCGTAGTGCGGTTACTTAGAGGGCTGGGCGCAACCATTGTATGAGCAGCGTGATGCTGGCCATGCCTAGCAGGGTCATGACGAGCGAGCCCCCGACGTGAACCGCCACGGTGAGCGACGCCCAGCCCATCTGCCCTTCGCGCAGCAGTGTGGCGACTTCGGCGGAGAAGGTGGAGAACGTTGTGAGGCCGCCGAGAAAGCCGGTAACGATCAACAGTCGCCACTCGACAGGGATCGACGGAAAGTGGCTGAAGAGGGCGACGGCGACGCCGATCAGGTAGCCGCCCACGAGATTGGCGACGAGTGTGCCGAGCGGGAGCGTCGGCAGGATCGCATTGAGCTGTACGCTCAGCGCCCAGCGCAATAGCGCGCCTAACGCTGCCCCGATGCTGATGGCGAAGACCGACGCGAACATGGGTGACTCCTCTGCCGAACGGATGCAGCTAAAAAAACGGCCGACCTTTTCAGGCCGGCCGTTCTCGCCTCTCAAGCGAATACTACGGGCATTGCCACGAGACTCAGTCCTTCGGGAACGACGTGGCGCCGCCGTGCGCGCCCGACCATTCGGCCGGTGCGTGCAGGAATTTCTCGACCTCGTCGAGCGTCTTCGTGTCGAAGTGGTTCTGCTGCTTGGCAACGCGCAGCACGTCCCACCACGTGGCGAGCGAGTGCAGCTCGACATCGATGTCCTTGAGCACCTGCCGGCTCTCCGGGAAGATGTCGTAGTGGAAGACCACGAACACGTGATTGACCTTCGCACCGGCGTCGCGCAGCGCCTTGCAGAAGTTGATTTTGCTGCGGCCATCGGTCGTCAGGTCTTCGACGAGCAGCACGCGCGAGCCTTCCGGCAGATCGCCTTCGATCTGCGCGTTGCGGCCGAAGCCCTTCGGTTTTTTGCGAACGTACTGCATCGGCAGCATCAGCTTGTCGGCGATCCAGGCCGCGAACGGAATGCCTGCGGTCTCACCGCCGGCGACCGTATCGAACTGCTCGCAGCCGACGTCCTGAATGATGACGGCCTCGGCGAAGTCCATCAGCGTACGGCGCACGCGCGGGTACGAGATCAACTTGCGGCAGTCGGTGTACACCGGGCTGGCCCAGCCCGACGTGAAGATATACGGCTTCTCGGCGTTGAAATGCACCGCGCCCACTTCGAGCAGGATCTTGGCGGTGATGTCGGAAATCGCCTGGCGGTCGATGCCAATCATGATGCGGTTCCTAAGCGTAGCTGCCCGCCGTGCGGCGCGCAGCCAGGAGTCATGGGTGAGTCGGCGGGGACCGTAGCGCAGGGCGCTGCGGCAGGACGCCGTCTAAGGCGGCGGGTCGGCACGTCTGGCAACGACCGACCGGCGCTTAAGCGCGAATTATGCCACAAGTTTCAGCAAACGCGCGGTCAATTATGCACGGAGCGTATATTTTCCATTCGACAACTCCGCATAATGTTAGCGCACGGCGCATATTAAAACCCGCTGACGACAGATTAATCCAAAAAAAGAGACAGTTGCCGGCGCTTAATGTCAGGCATACACTCACGCCCAAAATTCCGACCTGACGAAACGCGCCCATGCCTAACGATGCCTCGCCCTCGCTCGCCGCACCGGTTGTGCCGCACGATACCGCCTACGCGAACCGCGCCCTGTGGGCGTCGGCCATCGGCTATGCCATGGACGGTTTCGATCTGCTGATCCTCGGCTTCATCCTGCCGGCCATTGCGGCCGATCTCGCGCTCACCGGCGCCCAATCGGGCGCGCTCGTCACCTGGACCCTCGTGGGCGCGGTCGTCGGCGGCATTGTCTTCGGCATGCTGTCCGATCGCTACGGGCGCGTGCGCGTGTTGTCGTGGACGATTCTGCTGTTTGCGGTGTTCACGGGCCTGTGCTCGCTCGCTCAGGGCTATTGGGATCTGCTGGCTTACCGAACGATTGCCGGTATCGGACTGGGCGGCGAGTTCGGCATCGGCATGGCGCTCGCGGCGGAAGCTTGCCCGCCGGCGCGCCGTGCGCGGGCATCGTCGTTCGTGGGGCTGGGGTGGCAGGCCGGGGTGCTTGCCGCCGCGTTGCTCACGCCGTTGCTGCTGCCGCACATCGGCTGGCGTGGCATGTTCGCCGTCGGCCTGCTGCCGGCGGTCGTGTCGTTCATCATGCGACGCGCGCTCGGCGAGCCCGAGATGTTCCTTGCACGACAGCGGCAGCCGCGCGAACTCGCGCCGCTCAAGCTGCTGGTCAAAGACGGCGCGACCACGCGCGCGAGCCTCGGCGTGGCGATTCTGTGCTCGGTACAGAACTTCGGTTACTACGGCCTGATGATCTGGATGCCCTCGTATCTGTCGAAGACGTTCGGTTACTCGCTCACCAAGTCGGCCATGTGGACGGCGGTGACGGTGCTGGGCATGGCATTCGGCATCTGGCTGTTCGGCCGTCTGGCAGACCGTTTCGGTCGTCGGCCGACGTTCATCGGCTACCAGATCGGCGCGGTCGTGATGGTGTTCGTCTATGCGCAATTGCATACGCCGTTCTCGCTGCTGATCGGCGGCGCGGTGATGGGCATGTTCGTGAACGGCATGATCGGCGGCTACGGCGCGCTGATCTCGGAGCTGTACCCGACCGCGGCGCGTGCCACGGCGCAGAACGTGCTGTTCAACATCGGCCGTGCCGTCGGCGGTTTCGGGCCGCTCACCGTCGGTGCGCTGGCGGCGGCCTACTCGTTCAAGCTGGCGCTGGTCTTCCTCGCGAGCATTTACGTGCTCGATATTCTCGCCACGCTTTTCCTGATTCCGGAGCGTCGCGGCGAAGCGCTGCAGTAACCTCTTTTGCCCGCTACGCCGCCCGCGCAGGCGGCGTCGAGCTTTCGGCGCAAGGTGTACACTTTGCGTCCTGCGGTGCATCCGGCGCACCGCAAGCCCCACGGTCCGACGCGCGCGAGCGCGGCATGCAGGATCGGGGGACGCGCGGCGGCCATCACGCTGCCGCGCGGTGAAGAACCCCGTCGACGACACAATCGCCGAATCCCTCCGGTAGGCTCTTCCCCCGCCGTGATCCGTCAAAAGACGGCTGAGTCCACGCGCTGCCCGCATGCGGCACGGACCCGGTCGTCGCCCTGTCCTTAGGTATCGAGATATGGATGAACAACTGAAACAAAGCGCCCTGGCGTACCACGAGAATCCGCGTCCGGGCAAAATCTCGGTGACGCCGACCAAGCCGCTGTCGAACCAGATCGATCTGTCGCTGGCCTACTCTCCCGGCGTGGCCTACGCCTGCGAGGCGATTGCCGAAGATCCGCTCGCTGCCAATCGCTACACGTCGCGCAGCAATCTCGTCGGCGTGATCACCAACGGCACGGCCGTGCTTGGCCTGGGCAACATCGGTCCGCTCGCCGCCAAACCCGTGATGGAAGGCAAGGGTTGCCTGTTCAAGAAGTTCGCCGGTATCGACGTGTTCGACATCGAACTCGCCGAGCATGACCCGGACAAGCTCGTCGAAGCGATCGCCATGCTCGAGCCGACGCTCGGCGGCATCAACCTCGAAGACATCAAGGCGCCCGAGTGCTTCTACATCGAGAAGAAGCTGCGCGAGCGCATGAAGATTCCCGTCTTCCACGACGATCAGCATGGCACCGCCATCATTGCCTCGGCCGCAATCCTCAACGGCCTGAAGGTCGTGGGCAAGGACATCGGCCGCGTCAAGCTGGTGTGCTCGGGCGCGGGCGCTGCCGCTATCGCCTGTCTGGACCTGCTTGTGAATCTCGGCCTGAAGAAGGAGAACATTCTCGTTCTCGATTCGAAGGGTGTGATCCACACCGGCCGCGACAAGCTCGACGAGAGCAAAGCGCGCTACGCCGCGGCGACCGATGCCCGTACGCTGGCCGACGCGAGCAACGGCGCCGACGTCTTCCTCGGCTGCTCGACCGCCGGCGTGCTGACCGGTGACATGGTCAAGACGATGGGCACGAAGCCGCTGATTCTCGCGCTCGCCAACCCCGAGCCGGAAATCCGTCCGGAAATCGCGAAGGCTGCGCGCCCGGACTGCATCGTCGCGACCGGCCGTTCGGACTACCCGAACCAGGTCAACAACGTGCTGTGCTTCCCGTTCATCTTCCGCGGTGCGCTCGACGTCGGTGCGACCACCATCACGGAAGAGATGAAGCTCGCCACCGTGCGCGCCATCGCCGAGCTGGCGCAGGAAGAAGAGCAAAGCGAAGAAGTCGCGCGCGCCTATGAAGGCCAGTCGCTCGAATTCGGGCCGGAATACATCATTCCGAAGCCGTTCGATCCGCGCCTGATCATCAAGATCGCGCCGGCCGTGGCGCAAGCCGCGATGGACTCGGGCGTGGCCACGCGTCCGATCGCCGACATGGACGCCTACCGCGAGCAACTTGGCACGACCGTGTATCGCACCGGCTTCATCATGCGCCCGGTGTTCGCTGCCGCCCGTGCCCGCTTCGGTAACGACGCGGCGCGCATCGTGTTCGCCGAAGGGGAAGACGAGCGTGTGCTGCGCGCTGCCCAATTCGTGCTGGCCGAGCGCATCGCCAAGCCGATCATCATCGGCCGTCCGGCCGTGGTGGAAATGCGCCTGCGCAAGATCGGCTCGAAGCTCAAGCCGGGCGTTGATTTCGAGATCGTGAATCCGGAAGACGACGCGCGTTATCAGCGTTGCTGGCAGGCGTATCACGACCTGGGTGCGCGTCACGGTGTGACGCCGGAAGTCGCCAAGGCCGCCATGCGCAAGGACAACACGCTGATTGGCGCGATCCTCGTGCATCTGGGCGAAGCCGACGGCATGATCTGCGGCATGATCGATACGTACCAGCGCCATCTGGATGTGGTCGATCAGGTGCTGGGTCGTGCCGCCGGTGTCGAGAACTACGCGGCAATGAACTTGTTGATGCTCGAGAAGCGCAACCTGTTCATCAGCGACACCTACGTCAACGAGACGCCAACCTCGGAGCAGCTCGCCGAGATGACCGTGCTCGCCGCGAAGGAAATCGAGCGCTTCGGCATCGCCCCGAAGGTGGCGCTGCTCTCGAACTCGAACTTCGGTAGCGTGAAGTCGGCTTCGGCACAACGCATGGCCCGCGCCTGCGAGCTGCTTGCCAAGCGTGCGCCATCGCTGGAAGTCGACGGCGAAATGCACGGCGACGCCGCGTTGTCGGAGTCGGTGCGTCGTGCCGCGTATCCGGCGTCGCGTCTGTCGGGCGAAGCGAACCTGCTCGTCATGCCGAACGTGGAAGCGGCGAACATCACGTACAACCTGCTCAAGATGACGGGCGGCGAAGGCGTGACGGTGGGCCCGTTCCTGCTCGGCTGCGCCAAGCCGGTTCACATCCTGACGCCGGCCGCGACCGTGCGCCGCATCATCAACATGACGGCCGTGGCTGCTGCCAACGTCATTCGTTGAGCGTCAGGACGGATAAGGCGCCGCGGATGGTGCGGCGCGCATGTCCGCGTACGGTGCGCTAGCGCATAAAAAATCCCGCCAGACGCTCACGCGCTGGCGGGATTCTTATTGGACCGACGGGTGACGGGTCGGCAGGTCAGGCGGCAGCGCGATGCGAATCGCCATCGCGGAACTGCGTGAGTAGCTTCGTCCACTTGATGCGCGTGGCGGCGAGGTTCTGCTCCTTGACGTGCCCGTAGCCGCGAATCTCCTGCGGCAGTTCCGCCAATTGCACGGCCAGCGACAGGTTGTGCTCGCCGAGGCGCGACAACAACTCGTTGACCAGCGTTTCATACTCGCCGATCAGCGCCCGCTCCGTGCGACGCTCTTGCGTTCGGCCGAAGATATCGAACGCCCCGCCACGCAGCCCCTTGAACTTCGCGAGCACGCCGAACGCCTTCATCATCCACGCGCCATAGGCCTGCTTGATGAGATGACCCTTGTCGTCGTGCTTGGCCAGCGACGGCGGCGCCAGATGGAAGCGCAACGTGAAGTCGCCTTCGAACTGCTCGTTGAGCTTCTTCATGAAAGCCGGGTCGGTGTAAAGGCGGGCCACTTCGTACTCGTCCTTGTAGGCCATGAGCTTGTAGAGCCCTCTCGCGACCGCTTCGGTGAGCGGCATCGGCATGCCCTCTGGCGTGAGTCCGGCTTCGGCCGCGCGCACGCGATCCACCGTTTGCTTGAAGCGCTCTGCGTAGGCACGATCCTGATACGCCACGAGTTGGTCGTAGCGACGCTCGATCAAGCGGTCGAGCGCACGCGGCGTGTGTAGCGTGATCAGCTTGCCACCGGCGGCCGCCGGCTCCGGTGCCTCGTTCTGCTGCGCAAGCTTGCGTACGCTCGCCAGATCGTGCGCGGCACGACGTCCCCACTCGAACGCTTGCTTGTTCTTCTCGACGGCCACCCCGTTGAGCTCGATGGCGCGCGTGAGCGCAGCGTACGAGAGCGGTACCCAGCCCTTCTGCCATGCGTAGCCCAGCACGAATGGGTTCGTGTAGATGGTGTCGCCGAGCAGTCGCAACGAGAGGTGATTGGCGTCGACGAAGTCAACGTTTTCACCGGCCGCCGCGCGGATGTCGTGCTCCGTGCTCGTGCCGGGGAAGCGCCAGTTCGGATTGCGGATGAAGTCGGCCGTCGGCGTATGGGCGCTGTTGACCACGATGTTCGTCACGCCGTGCTGCACGCGTGAGAGCGTGTCGTCGCTCGCCGTCGTGATGGCGTCGCAGCCGATGACTACGCGGGCGTCGCCCATGGCGATGCGCGTGGCATGAATGTCTTCCGGCTGCAGGGCGATCTGCACGTGGCTCGTCACCGCGCCACCCTTCTGGGCGAGGCCGGTCACATCGAGCGTGGTGACGCCCTTGTTCTCCAGGTGTGCGGCCATGCCGAGCAGTGCGCCAATGGTGACCACGCCCGTGCCGCCCACCCCCGTTACGAGAATGCCGTACGGACGTGCGATGGCGGGCAGCGCCGGTTCCGGCAGCGGCGGCAGCTCGCTGCTGTCGACCTGCGCCGTCTTGGGCTTGCGCAGCTGACCGCCTTCGACCGTCACGAAGCTCGGGCAGAAGCCGTTCAGGCACGAGTAGTCCTTGTTGCACGTCGACTGGTTGATCTGGCGCTTCGTGCCGAATTCCGTCTCCAGCGGCTCGACCGAGAGGCAGTTCGACTTTACCGAGCAGTCGCCGCAACCTTCGCAGACCGCTTCGTTGATCACCACGCGCTTTGCCGGATCGGGGTAGGCGCCGCGTTTGCGACGGCGGCGCTTCTCGGTCGCGCACGTCTGGTCGTAGATCAGGATCGACGTGCCCTTGACCAGACGCAATTCGCGCTGCACGCGGTCAAGCTCGTTGCGGTGGTAAACCGGCACGTCGCCGACGAGCTTCACGCCGTCGTACTTCTCGGGCTCGTCCGTCACGATGACGATCTTCGTCGCGCCTTCGGCATCCACCTGCGCCACGATCTGCGGCACCGTCAGCGTGCCGTCGACCGGCTGGCCACCGGTCATGGCGACCGCGTCGTTGTACAGGATCTTGTAGGTGATGTTGACCTTCGACGAGATCGCCGCGCGAATCGCGAGCAGGCCCGAGTGGAAGTACGTACCGTCGCCCAGATTGGCGAAGATATGCTCGTCGCACGAGAACGGTGCCTGACCGATCCAGGGCACGCCTTCACCGCCCATCTGCGAGAACGTGTCGGTGCGCCGATCCATCCACACGGTCATGTAGTGACAGCCGATGCCGGCGATGGCGCGCGAGCCTTCGGGCACGTTGGTCGACGTGTTGTGCGGACAGCCCGAGCAAAACCACGGCTTGCGCTCGACGGCCACGCGCGGCTTGGCGAGGGCTTGCTCCTTCGCGTCGATCACGCGCAGGCGGGCGGCGATGCGCTCGCGCACGTCGCTCGGCAACTCGAACTTTTCCAGGCGCGTGGCAATCGCCTTGGCGATCAGCGCGGGCGAAAGTTCGTAGTGGGCCGGCAGCAGCCAGTTGGCCATCGGCACCGACCATTCGCCGCCGGCGCCGTCCTTTTCGTCGAACTTGCCATACACGCGGGGGCGCACGTCATCGCGCCAGTTGTACAGTTCTTCCTTGATCGCGTATTCGAGGATCTGACGCTTTTCCTCGACCACGAGAATTTCCTGGAGCCCTTGTGCGAACGCGCGCGCACCCTGCGCTTCGAGCGGCCACACACAGCCCACCTTGTACAGACGAATGCCGATACGCTGACACGTGGCTTCGTCCAGCCCCAGATCGGCGAGCGCCTGACAGACGTCGAGATAGGCCTTGCCGCCGGTCATGATGCCGAAGCGCGCATGGGGCGAATCGATCATCACGCGGTCGAGCTTGTTGGCGCGCACGTACGCAAGGCCCGCGTACCACTTGTAGTCGAGCAGACGCGCTTCCTGCACCAGCGGCGGGTCGGGCCAGCGAATGTTCAGGCCGTCGGGCGGCATGATGAAGTCGTCCGGCAGGTGGATGTCGACGTTGTGCGGATCGATCATCACCGAGGCCGACGACTCGACCACGTCCGTCACGCATTTCATCGCGACCCACAGGCCCGAGTAACGGCTCATGGCCCAGCCATGCAGGCCGTAATCGAGATACTCCTGCACGTTCGACGGATACAGCACGGGAATGCCGGCGGCCTTGAAAACGTGCTCGGACTGGTGCGCGAGGGTGGAGGACTTGGCCGCGTGGTCGTCGCCCGCGAGCACCAGCACGCCGCCGTGCTTCGACGAGCCGGCCGAGTTGCCGTGCTTGAGCACGTCCATCGAGCGGTCGACGCCGGGGCCTTTGCCGTACCACATGGAGAACACGCCGTCGTATTTGGCGGGGTACAGGTTCACCTGCTGCGACCCCCACACGGCAGTCGCCGCGAGGTCTTCATTCAAGCCGGGCTGAAAAACGACATGATGGCTGGCGAGATGCTGCTTAGCTTTCCATAGCGACAGATCCAGCCCGCCCAGCGGCGAGCCGCGATAGCCCGATATGAAGCCTGCGGTGTTGAGTCCGGCCGCGGCGTCGCGCGCCTGCTGCAACATCGGAAGCCGGACCAGGGCCTGAATGCCGCTCATGTAGGCGCGACCGCGCTCGAGCGTGTATTTGTCGTCGAGCGTGACCGATTCCAGTGCGGCCAGCAAGCTCGGATTGACGGGGGCGTTCATGGGGTGTGCTCCTCACTCTCACTGATTTTGGGATCGCCAAAACTTCCTGCCCCTCCCGCTCTCGTGAAGCAGGACGGCAGCGGTGAATGCCGGCCTCTGATTGTTGCGTGCCCGGGGACTCACTTGCGTGATGCCACCAGGCGAGCGGGGCCTTTTTTTGTATTGCGCTCACCGGTCGAACTCATGGTAGCACCGGTGTCATGGCATTGCCTGACGGGGACGGTGACGTCTCATCGGTGACCGATCCAGCGAAGTATAACGATCATTGTGACGTTTACGTAAACGTCAGATAGCTGTCGTATACCCTCGTCGATGGGTTGGCTGTGTCGTGCCGCGTCGTGTCCACCGATGCGGTATCGCGACGACGGACGGCTTTCGGATTTCACCTCGAAGTGGCGCGATTGTGTCGCGATGATGTCGACAACCGTACGCTTGTCAGCCTCTTCTGACGCGCGTGGGTAACAACGTGTAACGGTTAGCGGCGGGAGGGAACGGCGCGGGCAGAATGGTTACTAACGCTTTACCCGACACGTTGGGTACGTACTTTGCGCACAGTCAGTGCGCGTTGCAATGCCGCAATACGTAAGAAGGAGTCACTGTGAATCAACGAAACATCGCCAAATTCCTGTTGGTTTCCGCTTCGTTTCTGACCCTGGAAGTGAGCGTCGCTCGCGCCGACGAAATGGCGCGCGACACGACGGCCGAACCCATTCCGATCGTCTCTCCGGTTTCCCCGGTGGCGCCCATCACGCCGCCGCGCTCCACGCAATCGCCGCAGCGGTACGAAGGCCCGCTCGACCAGCGCACGATCGATCCGCGAGAATTCCAGCGTCGCTGAGGCGACCCGATATCCCACAGGCGTCGCCCACCGGCGATGCGCCCCGATACCCTAAGGCGCCACCACACCCGGTGGCGCTTTTTTTGTCCCGAGCGCCTTTGCTGTAATCTCCCGTAATCATCGAATCAGGGAGATGGATTCCTTGAGATTGGCATTAAGCGCAATAATATTGCGAACTATTAGCAATAACGGGGAATAATGTGCCAAAACTCGAACTGGACAAGATAGATCGCCGCATTCTCGCCTTGCTTCAAAGCAATGGCCGGCTGTCCAATCTCGAAATCGCAGAGCAGGTGAGACTCTCGCCGAGCCCGTGCTTGCGACGCATCCGTCGCCTGGAGGAAGCGGGCGTCATTCGCGGCTATGTCGCCTTGTTGGAGCCCACGCGCATCGGCCTCGGCCTGCTCGCCTACGTCAATGTGCGGCTCGACAAGCGCCATCCTGGCGATGGGCAGGGGGGCTCGGTCATCGAACATTTCCGCGCCGTGGTCGATACCTGGACGGAGGTCGTCGGCTGCTATGCGATGGCTGGCGACATGGACTACCTGCTGCGCGTGCACGTGCGCGACATGGCACACTTCTCGCGCTTCATGCAGGCGCAGTTGCTAGTGCATCCGAGCGTGGTCGACGTCAAAACGAGTTTCGTCCTCGATCAGCTCAAGGAGACGACAGCGCTGCCGCTTCCGTAAATCGGCGGTGGTCTCGGTGGTCGCTATTCTGACGCAAACAAAAAACCCGGCCAACTGACCGGGTTTCGTTTTTTCGGGGAGGCGTGGATGCGCGGCTCACGCGGCGCGCTGGTTCGGCAGGAGTGCGCCGAACAGGCGGCGAGCGGTGCGAAGCTGACGCTTGACCGCATAATCGAAGGCGGCGACCTGCTCCTGCATCATTTCCGAGAGCATCGACTGCGTGTCGGCGGGGGCAGGCTCAAATAGCCGTCGGCCTCGCCGTAAGCGTAGTTGATTTCCATGCCGGCCTTCTTCGCGATGCGCATCATGCGGGCGTTGCGCGAGAGACAGTGCATGTAAAGCGTGTCGACGCGCTGGTTGCGGCAGTGGATCGTGGCGCGTTCGAACAGACGCGAGCCGATACCGCGGCCACGGGCCGATTCGAGCACCGAGACGCCGAATTCCGCGACGCGGCCGTTCTTGCCTTCCGGCAAACGCGCAACGTGAGCGACCGCCACGAGGGCGAGATTGTCGTCGTACACGCCAAAAACGCTGTCGCGCGAGAAGTCGAGGCTGGCGACGTAACGCGTGATCACGTCGTCGGTGACGATCTGGCCGAAACGCAGCAGGCGGTCTTCTTCACCGAGCGCCAGGAAGTGGCGCTGGAGTCGATGGATGTCGCCGGAGGTCAGCTCGCGAATCAGCACGCTCGGCCGCTCGTTGGCGGCAACCGTCGCGCGTGCGACGTCGGGCGTGGGGTTCGGGGCAGTCATGGCGCAATCCTTGGGTATTCTTTAGTGCGTGCACTGGATTGTGCGACGCAAAAGAATTATACCTGATTGGCTAGGTGAAAACCCTAGTTTGTGGCGGGAGCGTCTGGAGGGAAGTGTCTAAGTCTCTGAAGAGCCGCGCCGTTTCTCGATATCACCCCCAATGACGTTCGGCAGCGAGTTGCTGCGAGGCAACAAAAAAGGGCGATATATCGCCCTTTGTTTTTCAAGTGAGTGAATGCTCGCTAACTGCGCGACGGCACCACTGCCGCGGGGATGGCGGGTTCGATCCCGCCCGGCAGCGGGGTGACGAGCCCGTGTTCGAGCACGGCGATCACCTCGTTGGCGAAATCGCGATACCGCATGCGACCGCCGGGCTTGAGCCATGTGAAGGTCCAGTTGATCATGCCGAACAGCATCATCGTGAGCGCGGTCTGATTGTGCTTGGTCACCCGGTCAGGGAACGCTCGCGAGAGTTGGCGCGCAAACGCGGCGACCACGTCACGCTGACGATTGAGCACGATCTCGCGTTGCTCGTCATTGAGAAACTTCACGTCGTTGAGCAGTGCAATATGACGCGTCTGCGACGTCTCGTACTCATCGAGAAAGGCGCGGATCAGTTCATGGAACGTATCGCGCTCTGACAGCCCGCGGCGTTGGCCGAGCGCCTCGACCTCGGTGACGATCAGCATCAAGCGCTTGGTATAGCGCTCGAGCAGATCGAACAGGATGGCGTCCTTGCTCGCGTAATAGTGATACAACCGGGCCTTCGACGTGCCGCACGCGGCGGCCAGTTCGGACATCGACGCGCTCGGATAGCTCGCGTGTGCGAATGCTTCGGCGGCGACGTCGAGAATTTGTTCGCGCTGCGATTCGTGATCGGGCGCTTTGGTACGTGCCATAAACGGGGGTTACTCCAGTCGTAGATCGCACGCGGCCGGCGCCGTGGTGTCGCCGCGCAACGCGAGCCGGCCTGCCGCGCCGAGTTCGCGGCAGCGCCACAGCAGAAAACTGTCGGTCGCAAAAAAACCTTCGAAGCGTGGCATCGCTTCGCCGAGAAAGGCGGCCATGGGCGTCCACGCGACGGGCGCCAGGCCGAGAATCTGGTCATCGATTTCGGCGAACGTCGCGCCTTCGAACGTGTTGTTCACCCAGCGTCGGACCTGCGTGTTCGCCTGCTTGAGCGCGCGCCATTCCAACGACAGACGGCCAATGCGCAGCAGCGAGATCGGGGCGATACGTGCAAATCGCTCGGCCAGCACCTCTGGCGCGTACATGCCGACGCTCGTGCGTCGCGTGGCGTCGTGCGGCGTTCCGGGCGTCGCCAGATCGCTGCCACGCAACACGATCTCGTTCAGGCGTGCGGGCGTATTGCGCAACATGAAGGCCACGCGTCGCAGCGTGAGCTGGTCCGACGCACTGTCCCCATGCCAGCAGACCACCGCACTGTCGCCCTCGACCAAGCGTTGCAGCGACGCCAGTTCCTCGCGCAATTCTCCCGCGTAGTCGCGCCCGGCAGACGGCAGCACGCGTTGCCAGAATGCCGCCCGCTGCCGCTCGTTCTCGTCGATCTCGCGCAGCGGACCAATGGCCAGATCGTCACGCAGGACAAGCACGGGATCGGCGCGAAGCGCTTGCGCCATCGCCGCGCGCAACTGCTGCGCGGCGATATCGCCACAGACGACATGGATGGTATTCATGCCCGCTAGTTTACGGTATTCCCGCAACCTCGGGTTGACGCTCCCGTAATGCCCGAAATAATCGGGGCATTGGCGGGATTTCACGCCTGTTCCCGCCGTGTTGACGCAATGTTCGCACGACTTGGTAAACAGACGTTCGATTCGCCGGCCCCGCTGTCGCGGCACCGGTGAGTCGAATGCTCAGCGCAGATTCAACGCAGATTCAGCGCTCGTCGTAGCTCACCACAACGCGTTCCGTGAGGGGCCGTGCCTGGCACGTCAACACGAAACCTTGCTCGACTTCGTAGTCTTCCAGCGTGTAGTTTTTGTCCATCGTCACTTCGCCCTCGAGCACCTTGGCGCGGCACGTGCAGCACACGCCGCCCTTGCAGGCGTACGGCAGCGACAGACCGGCGGCAAGACCGGTATCCAGGATGCTCTGGCCCTCATACGGCTGACGCAGGCGGCGCTCCTTGCCGTCCATGACGACGACCAGCTCCGCCATCGGCGTGTCGTCCGTGATGACGACCGGCTTCGCAGCGACCTGCGGCGTCGGCACGCCGAACCGTTCGACATGGATCTTCTCCTTGGCCACACCGGCGGCATGGAGCGCGGCTTCGGCGGCGTCCATCATCGGGCCGGGGCCACAGATGAACGCTTCGTCGATACTCGATGCCGGAATGAGCGTCTCAAGGAAAGCCGTGCACTTGTCCTGGTTGAGCAGGCCGTTGAACAGTTCCACCTCCTGGGCTTCGTCCGAGAGTACGTGATACAGACGCAAGCGGCCCAGATAGGTGTTCTTCAGGTCTTCGAGCGCTTCGGCGAACATGATGGCGGGCACGGCGCGGTTACCGTAGACCAGGGTGAACTGGCTGTGCGGCTCGGCGGCCAGCGTCGTCTTGATGAGCGCGAGCATCGGCGTGATGCCCGAGCCGCCGGCGAAGCCGACATAGTGCTTCGTGTGATCGGCCGACAGACGCGTGAAGAAACGGCCATCCGGCGTCATCACATCGATCTGTTGCCCCGGCTTCAACTGATCGTTCGCGAAGTTCGAGAACTTGCCGCCCGGCACGCGCTTGATGCCCACGCGCAGTTCGCCCGTGGCGTCGTAGTCGGGCACCCCGACGCAGATCGAGTAGGAGCGACGCGCTTCTTCGCCGTCGATCTCGGTCTTGAGCGTGAGGAACTGCCCCTGCGTGAAGCGATAGGCGTCGCGCAACGCGTCCGGCACCGTGAAGGCGATGGAGATGGCGTCGGCGGTCTCGGGCCGGATTTCGCGGATGGTCAGCGAATGGAATTGCGGGGTCGTCATCGTGGGCTTCCTTGATGCTCGGGTGCGATTGCCGCCGGGCAAAGTGTCGGCATCGCTACGCGCGAAGCCGGATCAATCGGGTCTATCAATAAGGCTTGAAATAGTCGAACGGCTCGCGGCACGTACGGCAACGGTAATGCGCTTTGCAGGCCGTCGAACCGAATGCGGATACCACTTCGGTGTCGGACGAGCCGCAATGCGGGCACGTCACGCCGTCTTTCGGGCGGCCGTAGAACGTGATCTTGCGGGGCGCGTCGGCGGCCACGGCGTGCGAGCCCGTGGGCGGCGCAATGCCGTAGCCGCGCAGCTTTTCGCGCGCCTCGGGGCTGATCCAGTCCGTCGTCCAGGCGGGGGCGAGCACCGTCGTGACGTGCCACGGACCGAGGCCCGCGCGCGTCATGGCGGCGTCGATGTCCTCGGCGATCTGTTGCATCGCCGGGCAACCCGAGTACGTCGGCGTAATCACGATCTCGAATGCCGCGCTACCGCTGGCGTTTGTGACAACGCGCACGTCGCGCAGGATGCCGAGTTCACGAATCGACACGACCGGAATCTCCGGATCGGGCACCGCTTCGAGCGTCTGCCATGCGAGCGGCAGCGACGCCTCCGAGGCCGGCGTGAGCACGTCGGGCGCAACGGGGGGAGTGAGCGGCAGATTCATGGTCGTATCGGCGAAGTGGGCGACGAAGGAAGCGGCGAGCGAATTCATCGTAGGCATGACGTGCGCGGCGAGCGGTGGCTTACCAGCTCGCGCCGGGATGCTGGCGCGCCAGCCCCTGCATCTCGCCGAGCAGATAGCTCATGTGCTCGGAGTGATGACCGAATTTGCCCGTGCTCTCGAACGCGCCGCCGACCGGTGCGTCGAGCGTTGCCTCTTGCAGCGCGTCGTTCACCGTGGCTTGCCACGCGTCCTTCAGGCTGGCCATCGCGACGCCGGTGCCGGCGGCGGCCACGGCGTCTTCCAGCGCGTCCGGCTTGAAGATCTCGTTCATGTACGGCATCAGGTAGTCGAGCGCGGCCTGCGCGCGGCGGTGCGATTCCTCGGTGCCGTCGCCGAAGCGTACCAGCCAGTCGCGCGCGTGGTGCAGGTGGTAGTGCGCTTCCTTGACCGACTTGGCGGCGATGGCGGCGAGATCGTCATCTGTTGACGCTGTGAGGGCTTGCCACACATCGACCATCAGCGCCGAGTAGAGGAAGTTGCGCACGATGGTCACGGCATAGTCGCGCTCTGCGGCCGTCGTGCCGGCGGTCGGACCGTAGTGGGGCAGTTCCACGAGCGTCCAGTTGCGGAACGCGAATTCGTCGCGCCAGAAGGCGTAGTCGTCTTCCTGTTTCGCGATGCCGGTGAGCGCGGTGTCGATCTTGGCGGCATGCTGATACAGCATGCGTGCCTGACCGATGAGATCGAGGCTCAGGTTGGTGAGCGCGATGTCTTCTTCCAGCACGGGGCCGTGACCGCACCATTCCGCATTGCGCTGACCGAGGATCAGCGCGTTGTCGGCGAGGCGCAGCAGATAGGACAAATGTTCCTGCGTCGGTTTCATGTTCTGGGGTCTCGCATGGGGCGCGCCGATCAACGCGGCGCGCTGCCGCTTACATGTGGTTCACTTCTTCCGGCAACTGGTAGAAGGTCGGATGGCGGTAGATCTTGTCGGCGGCCGGATCGAACAGCTCGGCCTTGTCTTCGGGGGCCGACGCCGTGATGGCGGCGGACGGCACGACCCAGAGGCTCACCCCTTCCTGGCGGCGCGTGTAGACGTCGCGCGCCATATGCAGCGCCATCTCGGCGTCGGCGGCGTGCAGGCTGCCGCAGTGCTTGTGTTCGAGGCCCATCTTGCTGCGCACGAACACTTCCCAGAGGGGCCATTCCTTGCTGCTTGCTTGCGTCATGATCGTTCCTGATGTCTTGTAAGGGGCTGCCTGTGACTGGGCGCTTGCGGCTCAGGCGGCTTGCTTCTCGGCGCGCTGGCGTTGCTTGGCGGCGTGCGCCAGGGCGGCGTCGCGCACCCAGGCGCCTTTTTCGTGGGCGGCCACGCGCGTGCCGACACGTTCCTTGTTGCACGGGCCGTCGCCGCCGACCACGCGCCAGAATTCGCTCCAGTCGATCTCGCCGTAGTCGTGTGCCTTGCGGGCCTCGTTCCACTTCAGATCCGGATCGGGAAAGCTCACGCCGAGCACCTTGGCCTGTTCGACGGCGGCGTCGACGAATTTCTGACGCAGATCGTCGTTCGAAATGCGCTTGATGCCCCACTGCATGGTTTGCGTGCTGTGGATCGAGTCCTTGTCGCTCGGGCCGAACATCATCAGCACCGGCCACCACCAGCGGTTCACGGCTTCCTGAACCATGTCGCGTTGGGCTTGCGTGCCGCTCATCATCGAGAGCAGAGCGTCGAAGCCTTGACGCTGGTGGAACGACTCTTCCTTGCAAACGCGGATCATGGCGCGCGCGTACGGGCCGTACGAGCAGCGGCACAGCGGTACCTGATTCATGATGGCGGCGCCGTCGACGAGCCAGCCGATCACGCCGACATCAGCCCAGGTGAGCGTCGGGTAATTGAAGATGCTGGAGTACTTGGCCTTGCCCGAGTGCAGCGCGTCGATCATCTGGTCGCGCGACGTGCCGAGCGTTTCGGCGGCGGAATACAGATAGAGGCCGTGGCCGGCTTCGTCCTGCACCTTGGCGAGCAGGATGGCCTTGCGCTTGAGGCTGGGCGCGCGCGAGATCCAGTTGCCTTCCGGCAGCATGCCGACGACTTCCGAGTGTGCGTGCTGCGAGATCTGGCGCACGAGCGTCTTGCGGTACTCGGCGGGCATGTAGTCCTGCGGCTCGATCTTTTGATCGGCGGCGACGCGGGCGTCGAAGCGGGCTTGTTGCTGCTGCTCCGCCTCGCTCAGGGCGCGCACACCCTTGGGGCTGTTGCCGGCCAGATCGATGGCTTGCGTATACATAGAGGAAGGTCTCCGCGGCATGTGGGGATATGGAATGCATTATAAACCGACCGGCCGGTCGGTCAATAAATGTTTTCCATGAGATGACGGAGATGTCGTTTTCCACTGACCGTGAGAATTTTTCAACGGAGAAGCGACTGGCGGACGTGGCGGGAGGTGAGAGCGGGCAGGGCGGCTGAAAAGTAGAAAATCCAGTGATTTATCAGAATCACTTGCCGCGTGGTGGTTGTTCGTTCAGGTGCCAAATGGCTTCACACAAGCCAGGGGGCGAGATAGGAGCCGTAAGCGGAAAGTGGCGGGCAAACCCATCCGGGTTCCCCGCCACGTCAATCTTATCGGTTGATACGGTAAATCATGTCGGCGAGATACCGCCGTCGACCGGCAAGAAGGCGCCGGTGACAAAGCTACTGTCGTCAGACGCCAGAAACAATGCCGCGCGGGCCATTTCTTCAGGAGTCTCCATTCGCTCAAGCGAATTCGCCTTCGATCGACGAAACCGGTCGGTGGCGAGGGAGATACCTGCTGACGCTGGACGAATCAACGCCCGGATGTCTCACAGACACTTATTGATTCAGAAGTCCCAGATCACCGGCACCCAGCGATAGGCGTCGCCATTGCGTGCTATGCGGCCCACTGACGGAAACGGTAGGTGCGACGCCACCAGCAAGCCACGGTTCTCCGCAAGCGCCTCGAACAGACCGATGCGAACACGCGCCGACGTTTCCGGGTCATGCTCGAAGCCGTTTTGCCAGTCAGGATGATCGAAGCCGACCGGGAACATTGCGTCGCCCGCGAAGGTCAGGCGCTCGTCGCCCGAGACGAGATCCACCACGCTGTGCCCCGGCGTATGGCCGCCCGTGATGCGAACAATCACCCCCGGCGCGACTTCGCGCGTGTCTTCAAACATGTGCAGTTGTTCGCGGTATTCGTTGTAAAAGCTCGTCGCGGTTGTGCGCAACACCGCAGGCACCGGCGTGGGCATCACGGTGTGGGAGAAGTCCGGCGACGTCCAGAACGCAACTTCGGCTGCCGATACATGGATCCGCACGTCGGGACGCAGGCGCGACTTGACCTCGGGCACGAGCAGCCCGCCCACATGATCCATGTGCATGTGGGTGACGATGATGTCGGTAACGGCCTCCAGCGCGATACCCGCGGACTGGAGTCGCTGCGGGAATTGACCGGCACGCGGGAAACCCGGAAATTGGCCGCCCAGCCCGGCGTCGATAAGAATGGTCTGACCGCCGCTGCGGACCACCATGACGTTCAGCGGCCAGTCGAAGGCGTCCGGCGGCATGTACATGCTGTCAAGCCAGACGGCCAGATCCGACGGGGCCACGTTAGTCGCCATGGTCGCGGTCGGCAGCGGGAGTACGCCGTCGCTAATCACCATCGCTTCGATCTCGCCGACGCGCAACGCGTAACGAGACGGCACGAGATCGATGGGACGGTTGTCGGTGGCAAACAAGGTGGTATCTGAAGTGGACATCGTGATTCTCCTGAGGCGCGGCCGGCATCGCCAGCCGAATGGGGATTCGTTTTGTGGAAGTCGTACCTTGGCGCGTCGACGTCGTCAGGCGCGCAGGAACGCGAGTAAGTCGGCGTTGACGCGGTCTTGCAGGGTGGCCGTCAGGCCATGAGAAGCGCCGGGGTAGTAAATCGCCTTTGCTTGCTTCACGAGGCGGGCGGCCTTCTTCGCGGCGGCATGCACCGGCACGATCTGGTCGTCTTCGCCGTGCATGAAGAGCGTGGGAACCTCGATCCTCTTCAGGTCTTCGGTAAAGTCGGTTTCGGAGAATGCCTTCACGCATTCGTAGGCATTCTTCAGCCCGCTTTGCATGCCCCAGAGCCAGAACTGATCCAGCAAGCCTTGAGAGACCTTGGCGCCGGGACGATTTGCACCGTAGAAGGGAACTGCCAGATCCTTGTAGAACTGCGAGCGGTCTCTCGCCACGCCTTCCCGAATCCCATCGAAAACCTCGATGGGCAGACCTTCCGGATTGGCCGTCGACTTGAGCATCACGGGCGGCACCGCGCCGATGAGCACAACCTTGGCCACGCGGCGGTTGCCATGACGTCCGAGGTAGCGCACCACTTCCCCGCCGCCGGTGGAGTGGCCCACCATCGTGATTTGCTTCAGATCGAGCGACTCGATCAACTGCGCGAGATCGTCTGCATAACCGTTCATGTCGTTGCCCGACGAGGGCTGCGACGACCGGCCGTGGCCGCGACGATCATGCGCGATCACACGAAAGCCGTTGCGCGCCAGAAAGTGCATCTGTCCGTCCCAGGCGTCGGCGTTGAGCGGCCAGCCGTGCGAGAAGGTGACGACCGGGCCTTCGCCCCAGTCCTTGAAGTACAGCTGCGTGCCGTCTTGAGTGGTAAAGGAGCTGGAAGTCATAGGTACGCTCTGGGTAGGGTGATCGTTGGAAGGCGTACTGGCTTCTGCACGTACGGCGAGTGCGCCGGCCGCGAGGGCGGCGCTGCTGGCCAGAAGGCTGCGGCGGGTCGGGTTGTGCGGATCGATCATGGAAGGCCCTTAAGCGGTGAGAGGGTGAGGGCATCGTAGGCAGGACTTCGCTGGGGCGGTAGATCCCCGGGAGGAAGCGCGCTGTTGTGTTGCGCGCACCAATGCCCGACCTGGCATTGGTGCGCGGCGCATTGTTGCCCCGCACGCAACACCATGCGTCCTTTCCCGCTTCTACCGCCGCTCCGCTCACGCCACTAGCATGGATTCCAACGACATTCATCGCGAACACCAGTCCGGCGCAACGTGCCCCGACCCACGCATCACACATGACGAGGCTAAGCATCGTGCGGAAAAAGAATTGCAGAACCTCGATCGGGAGATGCCATGCTGCCCCATGAGTGGATTGCGCAGCACGGTGCGCTACTGGTGTTCGTCAACGTGCTGGGGGCGTCACTGGGGCTGCCGCTACCCGTCATGCCGACGTTAATCGCCGTGGCGGCATGTCAAGCGAACGCGGCGGCGAGCCTGTGGTCCATCGCCCTGCCGCTCTCGCCGATACTCGGCACGGCAGTGCTGGCAGGCATGCTGGCCGATCTGGCCTGGTACCTCTGGGGGCGACGTTACGGGCCGCGCACGCTCAACACCGTGTGTGATCTCACGTTCTCTCGCGACGCCTGTGTGAGCAAGACCGAGCAAGTCTTCGGACGATGGGGGGGCGCCTGTTGATCGTGGCGAGATTCCTGCCGGGACTGTCGCTGGTGGCGGTGCCACTTTGCGGCGCGACGGGCATTCGGTTACGCACCTTCCTCGGCTACGACTGCTTGGGGGTGGTCCTCTGGACCAGTGTCGGACTCACGCTGGGGGGCATGTTCTCGGGGCAGATCCAGCGGTTGCTCAGTGCACTGTCCGCCGTGGGCGCCAGGGTCATGATCGCAGCCGCAGTGCTGGCCATGGTCTGCATCATGTATCGATGGGCGCGGCGCATGTGGACGGCGAGAGCGTCGGGCAACGATGCTTCGCTACCCATCGATTCACAGGCGTGACGTGGCAGCGGAGGCGCACGCGGCCGGCACATAACCGCCGCGCGCGTGCGGGCGGCATACGCTTGTCGACGCATACGCGCTGCGGCAAAATGATTCGCCTGCCTCCTCTGAGCCTTTGGCGTTCGCCACGACATGACCGACTACCTGCTCCTCTTCGAGCGCCACCGCTCTCGCCTATATGCGATCGCTTACCGTATGCTGGGTGCGGTTGCCGAGGCCGAAGACGTGGTCCAGGAAGCCTGGCTGCGCTGGCACGAGGCCGACCACCTCGCCGTCGAGAACGCCGAGGCGTGGCTCGTGACTATCACAACGCGCCTATCCATCGATCGACTGCGCGCGGCAAAAGCCGAGCGCGAGCACTACACAGGTGTGTGGCTGCCGGAGCCGATGTTGATGTCGACGCCCTCAACGCCAGAACAGGACCACGAGCTTGCCGACGATGTTTCGGTAGCGTTCCTGTACATGCTCGAACGTCTGTCGCCCGACGCCCGCGCCGCCTTCCTGATGCGCGACGTGTTCGACGCCGACTATGAGGACATCGCTCATACCTTGGGCAAGACCCCGGCCGCCGTGCGTCAGATCGTCAAGCGCGCCCGGCAGCAGTTGCGGGAGGGTACGCCACGCGAGACGGTGCCGCGCGCCACCCTGCACAGTCTGCTGCTCGCCTTCTCCGACGCCATGCAGCGCAGCGACTTCCATGGCCTGCATGCCCTGTTGAGTGATAACGCCGAACTGATCGGCGACGGCGGCGGCAAAGTCGGCAGCTTCGGCAGCCTGGTCGGCGGCAAACGTCTTGCGCAACTGTTCTACGCGGGCAAGCGCCGGTTCCGCGACGCGCTGCGTACCGAAGTGCGTCAGGTTAACGGCCGGTGGGCGTTGCTGCGTTTCATCGACGAAAAGCTCGAATCCGTGCAGTCATACGAGACGGATGGCAAACGCTTCACGCGCATCCTCGTGCAACGCAACCCCGACAAGCTCGCCCGCATCGCCGCCCTGACCGAGAAACACTGAGGCGCTTGCCCGCATGGGCGTGCTTCCGAGCTGGCCTTTCTTCCGGAGGTGCCAGCTTTTTTTGCATTGGATGTCACAAAATGCCTCGCCGGGCCGTCTTATCAGCAGGAACAACTACCGTGGCGCTGTCACCATGCCGACCTCCGTATCCGCCTCTACCTCCGGTCAACCGTCCAAGTCTGCGGACTCCCTGGCCGACAGCTTTGCCACAAGCTATGCCGGCGTCGTAGCGTTCATCGCCGTAGCGGCCGAGGGCAACTTTGCCAAAGCGGGCGATCGCCTGGGCATTGGCCGCTCGGCGATCAGCCGCAGCGTGCAGAAGTTGGAAGATCAGCTGGGCACACGGCTTTTCGTGCGCACGACGCGCAGCACCTCGCTGAGCGCCGAAGGCCGGCGCTTTTACGACCAGTGCCACCCGGGCGTGGAGCGAATCATTCAGGCCATGGACGACATGCGCGAGCTACGAGAAGGGCCGCCGTCGGGCCAGGTCCGCATCTGCTCGACGGTCGGCTTCGGACGGAAGATCGTGGCGCCCCTGCTCCACGGGTTCAGCGAAGCCAATCCGAGCATCTCGATCGAACTGGTGCTCGACGACGGGCCAACCGACTTCACCACGGACCGTATCGACGTCTCGTTTCGTAACGGCCGCATGGAGGACAGTCGGGTGATCGCCAAGAAGATAATCCCTATGCAGATGATGCTATGCGCGTCCGCCGACTATGCCGCGAGATACGGCTTGCCGACGAGCATCGAAGAAATCGCCGATCACCGGTGCGTGAACTTCCGGCTGGCGTCCGGGCGCGTCTACGAATGGGAATTCAAGGCCGACGGGCAGCTGCGCAAGGTGTCGCCGAACGCCATGCTCACGTTCAACGACAGCGATCTGGTACTTCAGTCGGTGCTCGACGGCCGTGGCATCGCGCAAATGGCGGCGTATCAGGTATGCGACCACCTGCGGGATGGCAGGCTGGTCGCGTGCTTGCCCCAATATGCCCCGACGACCGGGGGCACTTCGTTTGCTTCCTGAGTCGACAGCATCTGCCAGTGCGCATTCGCGTGTTCATCGACTATATGACGGAGCACATTCGCGCGATGGACCTGCAAATGCTGGACAGTGTGCTCGCGAAAACCGCGTAGGCGGTCATCGGTCAGCCCGGTTACTGGGTCAGGCCCACGGTGCTTTGAATTCCGTCCTGCGTCATCTTGGAATACGGGCACAGGCGTTCGGTGTTGCGTACCAACTCTTCGGCCGCGGCTTTCGCCATGTTGGGCAAGTGGATGTTGATGTCGGTCTTGAGCGCGAAGAGGCCATCAACGGGATCACGGCCGAAGGTGACCGTCGCCGTCACCGAGGCGTCGGGAATGGACAGACCGGCACGTTCGGCCAGCATGCTGAGCGCGCCGTGGAAGCACGCGGCGTAGCCGGCCGCGAAGAGTTGCTCTGGGTTGGTCCCCCCACCGGTACCGCCCAATTCCACCGGCAGGCGCAGTTCCATGAACAGTTCACCGTCATCGGAAATCGCAATGCCGGAGGCACGGCCATGCGCAGCCTCCCCGCCGCGTACCGTCACGCTTGCGGCGTAGAGAGGGTGAAAGTCCCTGCCACGGTACTTGTCCAAAAGACTTTGATGGGGAGGCAGCAGTTGGCTCATGGAAGGTCCACGTATGGGCCGCTACTTATTGTCATGCGTGCGGCTGAACTAGGTTTCGAAGTCGATCTTGTCCAGACGCACTCCGACGCCGGGCACCGGCGTTTCGTCGTCGAGCACGGCGCCGAAGTAGCGCGCCGCTTTCGGCGCGCACGTTACGCAAATCGCCGATCCCGTGTACTTAGCGTTGCGCAACCTCGGCCGGTCGCACGCGCTCGGGGCCGGCGACTTCGGCGATGTCGTTGACCGGGGCACCCAGCGTGGCCTCTGCCATGGCCAGCGCCACGTCATCGGAAGCGATGGGCGCATGACCGCGTTCGTTCAACACGTTGACGAGTGTGCTCCCGGTCAGGCCGGTGCCTCCGATGACGAGCATTTTCATGCTGAGGCCTCAGCTGAATTTTGCCTTGTCCAGGCCGTAAGCCTTGTCGGCCGAGCCGGGCACGGTCCGGAAGCCCACGTTCAGGCGGTTCCATCCGTTGATCGCCATGATGGCGAAGCTCAGGTCCGAGATTTCCTTCTCCGAGAGTTGGCTGCGCACGCGTTCGTAGATCTCGTCGGACACGCCATGCGCGCCCAGTGTGGTCAGCGCTTCGGTCCAGGCAAGGCAGGCGCGCTCGCGTGCCGAGAATTCGGTCGACTCGCGCCAGATCGCGACGTGGTGCAGGCGAAGTTCGCGCTCACCGTGAATCTTGGCTTCCTTGACGTGCATGTCGGCACAGAAGCCGCAGCCGTTGATTTGGGAGGCACGGATATCGACGAGATCCAGTATCGACTGCTCGATGGCGCTCGACTTGAGCAGCATGCCGAACTCGATGAACTTCTTGAAGAGTTCGGGCGATTGGGCAAAAGCGTTCAGACGTTGACTCATGATGACTACCTCGACGGGTTGGCGCGGCCCGCCATTGCCTGACGGGAGTGGCGCATGCTTGAACAACGCCCAAATCGTAGGCCTGCTTGACACACAGCAGAAGGCCTCGGCGAGGGACCATCGTGTTGCATCAATGACAACAATGGGGGAGGCTCAAGGTGAGGCAGTTAGAGCGGCAATGGGCGCAACCCGGGTGAGAATGTGGCCGGATATCCCTCATGGCAATCTTCGAATGTCCTGATCTGCCGAGTCTCACGCCAAGTGGATAGACGTTCAAGAAATCGCAAGTTCTGCGAAAAGTGCTGACTTCTTGGTGGGCGTGAGATTTCTGTAACTTCCCCTTGATTTCTAATGAGATGAGATCGCCGTCCTGGACGGAGAACGACACGGAGATTGCTTAGCGCCCGCGATGGGGATGCGGGCGAATTCGAAATTCGCGGCGCGCCGAAGGTGGACGGACGCGTTCGGGCGATGCAGCGGTGCCATTGCGGCACCGCCGGAATGACGAGGGGGGGGACCTCAGCGTGGGGATGCCGAGGCGCACCGCTTCAACGCCTCGACAAACGCCGCGGCGAGCGGCGACAGGGGATCGCCGCGGCGCCATGCCACGCCCATCGGCGCGGGCAGCGGTGGCGGGCGCAACGGCAGAATCGTAACGTCGCCCTTGTCGCGCAGTGCATGCGCCAGGCGGCTCGGCAGCACGGTAATCGCGTCGCAGGTCTGCAGCATCCCGAGCGCGAGGGAGACGGAAAACGCCTCGACGATCATGCCGGGCCCCGCTACGCCGTCAGCGAGAAATTGCGATTGGATCGCGTGGCTGATCGGGGATTCCTTGGGCGGGAGCAGCCACGGATAGCCGGCAACGTCGCGCCAATCAAGCGCCGGCACGGTTGCCAGCGGATGCTCGCGACGGCAGATGACGAGCAGATCCTCGTGGAACAGCGGTTCAAGTTCGACCGCGCTGCGAAAATACTCGGGCACCAGACGTCCCACGATCAGATCGAAGCTGCCATCGTGAAGCCCCGCGGCCAGCCCGAATGAACCACTCTCGCGCACGGTAATGACGCAACGCGGATGGGACTCGGCCATCAATGCGATCGCCTGAGGCAGAAGTTGAGGCATGGCGATGAACAGGGCGCCGACGACCAGGCTCTCGCGGTGCTCGTTCATCAGGTCTCGGAGTTCGTCCTCGGCCGAGCGGAGATTGCCAAGGATCATTCGGGCGTGGCGGGCCAGCGTCCGGCCGAACGTCGTTGGCACCATGCCCGATGCGGTGCGCTCGTAGAGCTTCACCCCCAGTAGGTCCTCCAGCGCAGCCAATGTCTTGGAGAGCGCCGCGCGCGTGAGATTCAGGCGGTCGGCGGCCTTCGTCAAGCTGTGCGTTTCATCGAGCACCGCCACGGCCTGGAGGTACTTGAGCTTGAGGCGCGACGGGGGCGCCTGACCGGTTCTGACATTCATTTTCGATCTCCAGCAACGCGTTACCCGCAACGAGGCGAAGGGCCCGCTCTGTACGTAGCGCACCCATGAGTCTCGCGCCATTGGCCCGTCATCGGCGCCCCCGACGGTGTCAGCCGTGCGTCAACCAATGGTTGATGGCTGATTCCAAGAATTCACCTTCCCGGCCATTACCTGAACCTACACTGGCCTGCCAGACGCCCGATGCGGTGTCGGGTGCAGGCGGTCGAGGCCATGCCCTTCCGTCTAATCATTTTAAATTTCAATTATATAAGCATAAAAAATAATCGCATTCACGCATCCCGAACACAACTCGGGGAGACGGCGGATGCGAAGCGGGCTGGCCTTATCGGGCAACGGGCCGCGCGAAACCTGTCCTTGCTACGCATCCAGTTCAAATCAAGGGAGACAACGTGAATCATCACGGCATTTGGGTACGTTCGTTCATCGCCGCCGGCCTGCTAGGCGGCGCGCTCGCCAACCCGGCACAGGCGCAGAGCCATGTCGAGATCAGCGGACTGCTGGGCGCTGGCGTCGGCTACACAAGCAACGTTGGCGGGGGCGCTGCCGTCACGGCGAACCCTGGCGTTCTGCGGCCGAACGCACTGATCTTTCGCGGCGATGAAGACCTCGGCGGCGGCGATCGTGCAGTGTTTTATCTCGGCTCGCTGTTCAGCATTGTCAATGGCAACGTGTTCGGCGGTCCGGGCAGTCTGTTTTCCCGCGAATCGTATGTCGGACTGGCGAATCGATACGGCACGTTGACCGTCGGGAATCAACGCGACTTCATGTTCGACAGCCTGACGTTGAACCGCTACCCAGGGAGCTTCTTCGAGGGATCCTACGCCGCCCATCAGGGGCCGTTCGCGAAGTTCGGCGTGTCGTATTCCGCGCAAGGATCGTTCGACTTCGATCGCGTGAATGGCGAGGCGATCGCCAACACCGTCAAATTCAAAAGCGCCGATTTCTCGGGCCTGACGTTCGGCGCGATGTATGGCTTCGGCGGCGTGCCCGGAAGTTTCGGCCGATCCTCCGCCACCAGTTTCGGTATCAACTACGACTACGCGAATGCTGGCATCGGTGCGGCGTACACGATGGTCAAGTCGCCGCAAACGAACAACGGCAACGATGGCATCCGCAACATCGGTCTCGGGGTTCGCTATGGGTTCGGCAAGGTGTTGATCTCGGCACTTGCCACGCTCTCCCGAAACACGGCGACCGGGGCGCAGATCAACGCCTTCGACGTGAGTGTTGGTTACGACTTCACCGCCGCGTGGTACGCGAGCGCGACGTATACGCACATGCGCGGCAACGCCCAACTGAACGACAACCGCGCCAATCAACTCACGTCCCTTGTCGGCTACCGGCTGTCGAAGCGTACGACCGTGTACGTCGACGCCGCGCTGCAAATCGCCTCAGGCAACGGTGCGATGGCGCAGGTCAACGCGTCGGCCGGCCCTGCGAGCGGCGATCACCAGTTCGTGAGTACCGTCAGCATCCAGCACACCTTTTGACGCGTCGTCGCCCCCAAGGAGGTCTGATATGAACAACGAGATGCAGCGAAACCGGCGCAATCTTCTCAAAGCCTGCGGTGCCGTGGCCGGCGGCATGATGGTTCCCGCGCTGCTGGCGCCGGTGTCGGCGGCGTCGCACGCGGCGGAACGGCCTTCGCAGCCTGCCCAGCCAGAGCGAGACGAGTTCATCTTGCGCGGCGGGTACGTGCTGACGATGGACCCGGCACTCGGCGAATTCCCCGTGGGGGACGTGCACGTGAAGGGCGGTGCCATCGTCGCCGTGGCCGCGCGCATCGATCTGCCGAACGTGCGGATCATCGACGCGAGCCGTACGATTGTCATGCCGGGGTTCGTGGACACGCATCAGCACATGTGGACGAGTCTGTTGCGCGGCTCCCTGCGCGGCGACGATCCGACCTTCGGCTATTTCCCGAGCAAGGCCCGTGCCGGTGCCGTCATGACGCCGGAGGACATCTATCACTCGGTGCGCTTCGGGTTGGCGCAGAACCTGATGTCCGGCATCACCACCGTGCACGACTTTTGTCACAACGTGCGCTCGCCAGCGCATGCGCGGGCGGATCTACAGGCGCTGGAGGATCTGGGCGTTCGCGCCCGATTCTCGTACGGGCGCTTCGGCGAGCCGTCGTCGCAGCCTATGGACTGGCAGGATGTCGAGCGAGTCCGGCAGACGATATTGCCGAAGCGTCCGCGGCTGACATTGGGCGTTGTCGTCGCGCCGGTGACGGAAAAAGACGGTTCGATGCGCGCCAGCGTATTCGATGATCTCAGCACGTCGATGGCGCATGCGCAGGCGATGCAGCTTCCTTACACACTGCATTACGGAAATCTGACGCACGGCATTATCGACGTGATGGCCAGGCATCAATGGCTGAATTCGGACCTGCTGCTGGTGCATCCGCAAGGGTTCACGGCGGCGGAGCGCCAGACGCTCGTGGCATCGAATGTGCGCATCAGTATCGCGCCCGCCATCGAGCTGCAGTACTCCACGGTGAGAAGCGGATATACCCAATTTGCGGAAATGGAAGCGCTTCACGCGCAAATGGGGATTTCGACCGATTCTTCGGCGGCATCGGCCAATGCCAACTTCTTCAACGAAATGCGGGCCCTGCTGTGGGCACATAAGTCGAGAAGCGACACGAACGTCAAACTCACGCCGCGCCGGTTGGTGGAACTTGCGACCATCGAGGGTGCGCGCACGCTCAATCTTGCCGATCGCACCGGGTCACTGTCCCCGGGCAAACGCGCCGACATCGTGCTGGTTCGCATGGATGACCTGGATATTGCCCCCGTATTCGACCCGTTCAATTCACTGGTGTATTCGGGGCAGCCGGAGAACGTCGATACGGTGATCGTGGACGGCCGCATTTTGCGGCAAGGCGGCCGGTTCCTTACGTTCGATGTTGGCGAGGTCGTTCGTGACGCCACCCGTTCGGCCGTGCGTTTGCGACGCGAGGCGGGTTTGGCGTAGCGCGCTTGGCAGGCGGCTTGCGCATGCCGGCTTTCCGTCCGGGCGGACGACGGGCATGCGCCGAGCCGGCGGCAGGTCTTGGGCGATGGGGAGGGGGCAGCGACGACGAAGATGGGGCGGGAGCGAATGCGAGGGTGTGGGCGATGGTGCGGGTGACGATGGGGGAGGGTGAGGGCGAAGGTGTGGCTGAAGGTGAAGGTGAAGGTGCCGCCGAAGGGCGCGTTTCACGGAGAGTCAGTGTCAGATCGGTGCGCGGACAGGCGTCGCCATGGTTCAGGTATTCGCGAACGCGGCACAGTTTCAGAGCAGGTCGTCGCTCGGCAGCAACGTGAAGGCGCCTGCCACCGCATTGCGCCAGAACGAAGCATAGGGGTCGACGTCGAAGGTTCGCGGTTGACCATTCTCCTCGCCTACCCAGCGCAGCGTCGGCAAGGTTGGCGGGGTGATCGGCGGCGGCATGGCGGGGTTGGCGGGGTTGGCGGGCGCCAACTCGACGCGAAAACTGGCATGGGGCGACGTCGCCCGGTCGAAAATCCGCGCCATGCGCTCGGCAAAGTCCGGGCTATGGATCACGATCGCCAATTCCGTATTCAGACGCACCGAACGTGGGTCCAGATTGAACGAACCGAGGACGACGTCGCGCCGGTCGATGACATAGACCTTGCCGTGCAGGCTGGCACGCGACGTGCTGCCGAACGAGACGCGCCGCAGCGAGCGGGCCCCGTCATTCGTGCGGATCGGCATGAACTCGTATAGCGCGACGCCGGCTTGCAGCAACGCCGGGCGATAGCGTGCATAGCCGGCGTGGACTGCCATGACGTCGGTCGCCGCGAGAGAGTTCGTCAGCACGCGCACCTTGACGCCGCGCTGCGTGAGCGTTGACAGAAACCGGACACCGCCGTCCAGCGGCACGAAGTACGGGGAAATGATCAGGACCTCTCGCTGGGCATTCGCCGCCAACTGGCGCAGCTTGTGGCCGGGTGCGCTCTGGGTCACGGCGGCGGGGGTGTCGAGTTTGTCGGGGCCGTCGGCGGCAAGCTCGGCGGGGGCCCAGAAAAGTGGGAGCTTGCCGTTGTGCAGACGCTCGGCGAGCGGGGGCGGGTGAAGCGCCAGATGTCCCGCGGGCGTTCGGTCGGTGTCGCGCCAGTGGCGTGCCAACGCGTCGCGTGTGGCGTCGAGCGTCGCTTCGTCGATCTTCGACTGAACCTGCTTGAGCGGATAAGACTGTTGGCTCGTCCAGAAGTGGTCGAAGCTACGGGAGACGGCGTCGACGATCGGGCCGGCACAGAGCAGATCGAAGTCGCGGAAGGACAATTCGGGATTGGCGTCGAAATACTCATCGCCCAGATTGCGGCCGCCCACGATGGCCAGCTGATTGTCGGCGATCAGCGCCTTGTTGTGCATGCGGCGGTTGAGCTGGTCGAACCGGGTGAGCAGATTGCCCGCCCGTTCGATAAGCGTGGTGTCGCGGGTGCCGAACGGGTTGAAGACGCGGATCTCGATGTTGGGATGTTGATCGAGCGCCGCAAACGCTGGGTCGGTGTGGCGACGGTTGATGTCGTCGACCAGCATGCGTACGCGTACGCCGCGGTTGGCGGCGTCGAGCAGCGCTTGGAGCAGGAGGCGGCCGGTGACGTCCTCGCCGGCGCTGTAGTACTGAACGTCCAGACTGTGCTGTGCGGCCTGAACCAGTGCGAGGCGGGTGGTGAATGCGTCGGAGCCGGTGGAGAGGAGTTGGAAGCCGGACTGGCCCGAATGGGCGCGGACGGCCGTGGCCAGGGTACTGGCGAGCGTGCCGGGCGTAGCGGCCGAGGTGTGGCTCGTCCAATGAGACGGCTCGGGAGGTGGACGCACCGAACTGCAGGCGGCGACGATGAGCGCGAGCGGGAGAAGCGTGGCCAGGCGCCGCAGGACATCGAGAGAGCGCGACGGAAGGATGCGCGAATGGACCATCTCGAACGCTCTATATATAAGTATAGGAAGGGAAGAGACCCGGATCGCTGCGTCGCCTTTCCCTATGGGCAAGGTTCCGGCAAGGATAGGTGATTTCGATGGTCGCGTCTCAGTGGGATGCCGGACCATCGTGGATCTGTGCCCTCCCTGTGACCTGCGCCGTGGATCTCGGCCCGCTCGAATCGCTATTTTTTTTGCCCGGCCCCGACCTTTTTCAAATTATTTTCACAAAGGGCTTGCCAGGGTACGGGGTTTTCACTAATATTCCGTCTCTCGCAACGACGGCGACGCAGCGAAAGCGGCGAAGCGGTGGAGGCGACGGGCTGGAAAGCCCGGTGGTTGGTGGTTTTGGAGCTTGTGAGTCGCTACGGCGGCGAGCGAAGAAGGCGAAAAAAACTGTTGACGACGACGAGAAGCTGCGACATAATCTTGCTTCTCTGCTGCAGATGCAGCGACGCAGAAAACGAAGCGACGGCGCGGTAAGTGTGCGACGAAGCGAAGTTCGATGCGATTGATCTTTAAAAACTAGACAACCGATAAGTGTGGGCACTCGATGAATAGTGCGTCTGCTTCGGCAGATAAGCTTTAAATTTATTGAGGCTCACATAAGTAATAGGTAAGTTAAGTAATTAACTTGTCAGCATACTTTGAGAGCGACCGGTTCGAGTGATTTATCACGAAAAACCGAAAACAGTAACAGGTTTAAACTGAAGAGTTTGATCCTGGCTCAGATTGAACGCTGGCGGCATGCCTTACACATGCAAGTCGAACGGCAGCACGGGTGCTTGCACCTGGTGGCGAGTGGCGAACGGGTGAGTAATACATCGGAATGTACCTTGTAGTGGGGGATAGCTCGGCGAAAGCCGGATTAATACCGCATACGCTCTGAGGAGGAAAGCGGGGGACCTTCGGGCCTCGCGCTACAAGAGCAGCCGATGTCAGATTAGCTAGTTGGTGGGGTAAAAGCTCACCAAGGCGACGATCTGTAGCTGGTCTGAGAGGACGACCAGCCACACTGGGACTGAGACACGGCCCAGACTCCTACGGGAGGCAGCAGTGGGGAATTTTGGACAATGGGCGAAAGCCTGATCCAGCAATGCCGCGTGTGTGAAGAAGGCCTTCGGGTTGTAAAGCACTTTTGTCCGGAAAGAAATCCTCTGGGTTAATACCTCGGGGGATGACGGTACCGGAAGAATAAGCACCGGCTAACTACGTGCCAGCAGCCGCGGTAATACGTAGGGTGCAAGCGTTAATCGGAATTACTGGGCGTAAAGCGTGCGCAGGCGGTTTTGTAAGACGGATGTGAAATCCCCGGGCTTAACCTGGGAACTGCATTCGTGACTGCAAGGCTAGAGTATGGCAGAGGGGGGTAGAATTCCACGTGTAGCAGTGAAATGCGTAGAGATGTGGAGGAATACCGATGGCGAAGGCAGCCCCCTGGGCCAATACTGACGCTCATGCACGAAAGCGTGGGGAGCAAACAGGATTAGATACCCTGGTAGTCCACGCCCTAAACGATGTCAACTAGTTGTTGGGGATTCATTTCCTTAGTAACGAAGCTAACGCGTGAAGTTGACCGCCTGGGGAGTACGGTCGCAAGATTAAAACTCAAAGGAATTGACGGGGACCCGCACAAGCGGTGGATGATGTGGATTAATTCGATGCAACGCGAAAAACCTTACCTACCCTTGACATGTACGGAATCCTGCTGAGAGGTGGGAGTGCTCGAAAGAGAACCGTAACACAGGTGCTGCATGGCTGTCGTCAGCTCGTGTCGTGAGATGTTGGGTTAAGTCCCGCAACGAGCGCAACCCTTGTCCTTAGTTGCTACGCAAGAGCACTCTAGGGAGACTGCCGGTGACAAACCGGAGGAAGGTGGGGATGACGTCAAGTCCTCATGGCCCTTATGGGTAGGGCTTCACACGTCATACAATGGTCGGTACAGAGGGCTGCCAAACCGCGAGGTGGAGCTAACCCCAGAAAACCGATCGTAGTCCGGATCGCAGTCTGCAACTCGACTGCGTGAAGCTGGAATCGCTAGTAATCGCGGATCAGCATGTCGCGGTGAATACGTTCCCGGGTCTTGTACACACCGCCCGTCACACCATGGGAGTGGGTTTTGCCAGAAGTAGGTAGCCTAACCGTAAGGAGGGCGCTTACCACGGCAGGATTCATGACTGGGGTGAAGTCGTAACAAGGTAGCCGTAGGGGAACCTGCGGCTGGATCACCTCCTTTCTAGAGCATGCACTGGAAGTTGAGTGTTCACGCTTATCGGTTGTTTGACTGCGTAGATCTAAGTCGGGTCTGTAGCTCAGGTGGTTAGAGCACCGTCTTGATAAGGCGGGGGTCGAAGGTTCAAGTCCTTCCAGACCCACCAAACTCTTTCCACCGACGCCTGGTAGAAAGAAATCTGGCTGAGGCAAGGCACAAAAAGCCGCCGCATACATGGGTATGCAAGGTTTTTTGTAACGCCGCATCAGACTGATTTGGGGGGCATAGCTCAGCTGGGAGAGCACCTGCTTTGCAAGCAGGGGGTCGTCGGTTCGATCCCGTCTGCCTCCACCAATTCCTTAGATCGCACATCGATGTCAGTCAAAAGCTTTTACGTCTGTAGTAAATCCCAATAGTGATTTAGCGTGAATGTTTTTGAATGACAGCAATGTCATGCAGTATTTGTTCTTTAACAATTTGGAAGAAGTAGTAGTACAACGGAAGCGCGTTAGAGATGGCGCGTGGAAATTGTACGGGTTGTGATTGTATCAACTAGTATTTAAGTGATCGAAAGATGACTTGGAATACGGCACAACGCGAAAACTCAACCTATAACGGGGAGACATTCTCGTTATAGGGTCAAGCGAATAAGTGCATGTGGTGGATGCCTTGGCGATTACAGGCGATGAAGGACGCGATAGCCTGCGAAAAGTTGTGGGGAGCTGGCAAATAAGCTTTGATCCACAAATGTCCGAATGGGGAAACCCGGCCCTCTGGGCCATCCTAGACTGAATACATAGGTCTAGTGAAGCGAACGCGGCGAACTGAAACATCTAAGTAGCTGCAGGAAAAGAAATCAACCGAGATTCCCAAAGTAGTGGCGAGCGAAATGGGACCAGCCTTCAAGATTTAGCACCGGTGTTATCAAAACGGAATGGAAAGTCCGGCCATAGTGGGTGATAGCCCGTATGAGAAAACCCTGGTGTGGAACTAAGCTTGAGAAAAGTAGGGCGGGACACGTGAAATCCTGTCTGAAGATGGGGGGACCATCCTCCAAGGCTAAATACTCGTAATCGACCGATAGTGAACCAGTACCGTGAGGGAAAGGCGAAAAGAACCCGGGAGGGGAGTGAAATAGATCCTGAAACCGCATGCATACAAACAGTAGGAGCCTCGCAAGGGGTGACTGCGTACCTTTTGTATAATGGGTCAGCGACTTACATTCAGTGGCAAGCTTAACCGAATAGGGAAGGCGTAGCGAAAGCGAGTCCGAATAGGGCGTTCAGTCGCTGGGTGTAGACCCGAAACCAAGTGATCTATCCATGGCCAGGTTGAAGGTGCGGTAACACGTACTGGAGGACCGAACCCACTAATGTTGAAAAATTAGGGGATGAGCTGTGGATAGGGGTGAAAGGCTAAACAAACTTGGAAATAGCTGGTTCTCTCCGAAAACTATTTAGGTAGTGCCTCGTGTATCACCTTCGGGGGTAGAGCACTGTCATGGTTGAAGGGTCCATTGCGGATTACTTCGCCATAGCAAACTCCGAATACCGAAGAGTGTAATCACGGGAGACAGACATCGGGTGCTAACGTCCGGTGTCAAGAGGGAAACAACCCAGACCGCCAGCTAAGGTCCCTAAATATTGCTAAGTGGGAAACGAAGTGGGAAGGCTAAAACAGTCAGGAGGTTGGCTTAGAAGCAGCCACCCTTTAAAGAAAGCGTAATAGCTCACTGATCGAGTCGTCCTGCGCGGAAGATGTAACGGGGCTAAGCAATATACCGAAGCTGCGGATGCGAGCTTGCTCGCATGGTAGGAGAGCGTTCTGTAAGCCTGTGAAGGTGTCTTGTGAAGGATGCTGGAGGTATCAGAAGTGCGAATGCTGACATGAGTAGCGATAAAGGGGTGAAAGGCCCCCTCGCCGTAAGCCCAAGGTTTCCTACGCAACGTTCATCGGCGTAGGGTGAGTCGGCCCCTAAGGCGAGGCAGAGATGCGTAGCTGATGGGAAGCAGGTTAATATTCCTGCACCGTCGTATGATGCGATGGGGGACGGATCGCGGAAGGTTGTCCGGGTGTTGGAAGTCCCGGTCCCTGCAGTGGAGAAGGCGCTTAGGCAAATCCGGGCGCGTAATTCAAGGCTGTGGGGCGAGTACCTTCGGGTACGAAGCAATTGGAAGTGGTTCCAAGAAAAGCCTCTAAGCTTCAGTCATACGAGACCGTACCGCAAACCGACACAGGTGGGCGAGATGAGTATTCTAAGGCGCTTGAGAGAACTCGGGAGAAGGAACTCGGCAAATTGGTACCGTAACTTCGGGATAAGGTACGCCCTTGTAGCTTGACTGGCCTGCGCCAGGAGGGTGAAAGGGTTGCAATAAACTGGTGGCTGCGACTGTTTAATAAAAACACAGCACTCTGCAAACACGAAAGTGGACGTATAGGGTGTGACGCCTGCCCGGTGCCGGAAGATTAAATGATGGGGTGCAAGCTCTTGATTGAAGTCCCGGTAAACGGCGGCCGTAACTATAACGGTCCTAAGGTAGCGAAATTCCTTGTCGGGTAAGTTCCGACCTGCACGAATGGCGTAACGATGGCCACACTGTCTCCTCCCGAGACTCAGCGAAGTTGAAGTGTTTGTGATGATGCAATCTACCCGCGGCTAGACGGAAAGACCCCATGAACCTTTACTGTAGCTTTGCATTGGACTTTGAACCGGTCTGTGTAGGATAGGTGGGAGGCTTTGAAGCAGGAACGCTAGTTTCTGTGGAGCCGTCCTTGAAATACCACCCTGGTTTGTTTGAGGTTCTAACCTAGGTCCGTAATCCGGATCGGGGACAGTGCATGGTAGGCAGTTTGACTGGGGCGGTCTCCTCCCAAAGTGTAACGGAGGAGTACGAAGGTACGCTAGGTACGGTCGGAAATCGTGCTGATAGTGCAATGGCAAAAGCGTGCTTAACTGCGAGACTGACAAGTCGAGCAGGTGCGAAAGCAGGTCATAGTGATCCGGTGGTTCTGTATGGAAGGGCCATCGCTCAACGGATAAAAGGTACTCTGGGGATAACAGGCTGATACCGCCCAAGAGTTCATATCGACGGCGGTGTTTGGCACCTCGATGTCGGCTCATCTCATCCTGGGGCTGTAGCCGGTCCCAAGGGTATGGCTGTTCGCCATTTAAAGAGGTACGTGAGCTGGGTTTAAAACGTCGTGAGACAGTTTGGTCCCTATCTGCCGTGGGCGTTGGAAGTTTGAAGGGGCTGCTCCTAGTACGAGAGGACCGGAGTGGACGAACCTCTGGTGTACCGGTTGTCACGCCAGTGGCATCGCCGGGTAGCTATGTTCGGAAGAGATAACCGCTGAAAGCATCTAAGCGGGAAACTCGCCTTAAGATGAGACTTCCCTGGGAACTCGATTCCCCTTAAGGGTCGTTCAAGACCAGGACGTTGATAGGTCAGGTGTGGAAGCGCAGTAATGCGTTAAGCTAACTGATACTAATTGCCCGTGAGGCTTGATCCTATAACCAGTGTGTTTTCCTGGTGTGAGTGTCGTGCAATGTGCCGATACAACTCGCAACCCAACAAACGTAGTACTACGCTTCTTCCGAATTGGTTTTGTTGAGCCCCGCTCAGCAGAACACACAAGTTATGCCTGATGACCATAGCGAGTTGGAACCACCCCTTCCCATCCCGAACAGGACCGTGAAACAACTCCACGCCGATGATAGTGCGGATACCCGTGTGAAAGTAGGTAATCGTCAGGCTCCCCTTAAAAACCCCTTGCTAACTTGTGTAGCAAGGGGTTTTTGCTTTTCCCCGGCAATATCGCACAGCCTTGGCGCGCCTGCGTGGCTTGATGCCCAGGTCGTGCCGACGGCGATAATGCCGAGCGGTGGCGCGGCTTCACGGCTCGATGCCTAGGTCATGTCGACGGCGATAACGCCTGGCCCTGTCGCGGCAGCGTGGCTTGATGCGCAGGTCGTGTCCACGGCGATAACGCCCAGCGTCGGCGCGCCTGCGTGGCTCGATGTCTAGGTCATGTCGACGGCGACAACGCCTGGCCCTGTCGCGGCGGCGTGGCTTGATGCCCAGATCGTGTCCACGGCGATAGTACGCAGTGCCGGCGCGACGGCGCGGTTCAATGCCAAGGTCGTGTTGCGTCACCCTGACCCATAGGGCGAATCGGCGCAAGGATTTCCGCGTCCTTCGCGGCTCCCATCGTTCTATGCCATAGCGAGTGAAGGCTTGGAGGAGGTGGGGCGTGGGAAAATCCTCGAAGTATCGCCATAATCTCGTAATTTTGTCGTTTGTTCGCTATCGTGCCGCTATTCCAATTTGCGGCATAGGTGCCGCGCCGTCGCGGCGCGAGCGCGCGGCGATGTTCCAGAATCCTATTTCACCCTCCAGGTTTCCCCCGGTTGTCGTCATCTCTCTCGTGGACAGCGATGTTCGTCGCGCACACATGATCGAGCAGTTGGCGGCAGCCGACGTCCCCTTTCAATTCTTCGATGCCGAACGTATCAGCGACTATCCGTCGACGTATGACGCTTCCGAACGCCTTCGGATATACGGCAATCATCTGACGCTCGGAGAGGTCGGCTGCTATGACAGTCATTACCGGGTCTGGGAAGCGCTCGCGAACTCCAACGACGATGTCTGGTGCATCCTGGAAGACGATGTCGAACTGACTCCCGGGTTCTCGCAATGTCTTGCATCGACACTGAGCGTGACGCTCCCCTGGGGCATTATGCGATTGAAGGAAGGGGGCGCCGCAGGGGCATGGCGCGTTGGCCAACTGCCCGGTGGTGGGATTCTGCGCGACCACAGAAAGCAGCCGGGCGGTGCGCATGCCTACCTCATCCGGCGCGCGGCAGCGCTTGTGCTTCTAGCCTATGCCCGGCGCACCATTCACCCCGTCGACGACATGCTCAACCGGAACTGGGAGCATGGCATCAACATGATCTCGATGACGCCGGATATCGTGCTGGATCGAGGCGATGATTTCGGTACCACCATCGTCGGCCGTCATAAGGTCAGGCGCAACCCATGGCAGAAACTCAAACGAGAATTCCACCGGGGGAGGGATAGTCTGAGTCGCTATGCCGCCGCCTGGCGTCGGCGCTGGTTTGCCCCGGCGCGTCATTGGCATTGAGTCAACGCTTGGCCGAATTGATATCATCAAGCAAATCAACGGCTTGCTGCGGATAGTGAAAATTCGCAGAGCAGCAGGCACAAAAACTGCGTATTTAACGCATGGCAGGTGTTGACAAGGCGGGGCGACATCTCCATAATTGCAAATTCTCTGCGGAGGGGTGCCCGAGTGGCTAAAGGGGGCAGACTGTAAATCTGTTGGCTTACGCCTACGTTGGTTCGAATCCAACCTCCTCCACCAGAATGCGGAAGTAATGAGCGCCGGAAACTAAAATTTCCGGCGCTTGTTGCCTGAGGCGAGAGTCGGAATCCAAGCGGGTGTAGCTCAATGGTAGAGCAGAAGCCTTCCAAGCTTACGACGAGGGTTCGATTCCCTTCACCCGCTCCAGGTGACGCGCAGATGCAGCAGTAGTAATGGATTCGCCCATGTGGCTCAGTGGTAGAGCACTCCCTTGGTAAGGGAGAGGTCGGCAGTTCGATCCTGCCCATGGGCACCAAAGATAGTGTGAAGCGCGGCAATCATCATGCCGAGCAACCTCGGCAAAAGATAACCTCGTTAGGAGTCGGAAATGGCAAAGGAAAAGTTTCAGCGGACCAAGCCGCACGTCAACGTCGGCACCATCGGTCACGTCGACCACGGCAAGACGACCCTGACGGCCGCTATCGCAACGGTTTTGGCGTCGAAGTTCGGCGGCGAAGCCCGTAAGTACGACGAAATCGACGCAGCGCCGGAAGAAAAGGCACGCGGTATTACCATCAACACCGCGCACATCGAGTACGAAACGGCGAACCGCCACTACGCACACGTTGACTGCCCGGGCCACGCCGACTACGTCAAGAACATGATTACCGGTGCTGCCCAGATGGACGGCGCCATTCTGGTTTGCTCGGCTGCCGACGGCCCGATGCCGCAAACGCGCGAGCACATCCTGCTGGCCCGTCAGGTTGGCGTGCCGTACATCATCGTGTTCCTGAACAAGTGCGACATGGTCGACGACGCCGAGCTGCTCGAGCTGGTCGAAATGGAAGTTCGCGAACTCCTGTCGAAGTACGACTTCCCGGGCGACGATCTGCCGATCATCAAGGGTTCCGCCAAGCTGGCGCTGGAAGGCGACAAGGGCGAACTCGGTGAAGGCGCCATCATGCAACTGGCTGAAGCCCTCGATACGTACATCCCGACGCCGGAACGCGCCATCGACAAGGCATTCCTGATGCCGGTGGAAGACGTGTTCTCGATCTCGGGTCGCGGTACCGTGGTGACCGGTCGTGTTGAGTCGGGTGTCGTCAAGGTCGGCGAAGAAATCGAAATCGTCGGTATCACCCCGACGGTCAAGACGATTTGCACGGGCGTGGAAATGTTCCGCAAGCTGCTCGACCAAGGTCAGGCAGGCGATAACGTCGGTATTCTGCTGCGTGGCACGAAGCGTGAAGACGTCCAGCGTGGTCAGGTTCTGGCCAAGCCGGGTTCGATCACGCCGCACACGGAATTCACCGGCGAAGTGTACGTGCTGTCGAAGGACGAAGGTGGTCGTCACACCCCGTTCTTCAACAACTATCGTCCGCAGTTCTACTTCCGTACGACGGACGTGACGGGCTCGATCACCCTGCCGGAAGGCAAGGAAATGGTCATGCCTGGCGATAACGTGTCGATCACCGTCAAGTTGATCGCCCCGATCGCCATGACTGAAGGTCTGCGTTTCGCAATCCGCGAAGGTGGCCGTACTGTCGGCGCCGGCGTGGTTGCAAAGATCGTAGCGTAAGCCGGTACCTTAACGGTCCGCGCTTACGGGGTCAGCTTTTGGCGGCTGGCCCCACTGCTGTTTTAGGGGTATAGCTCAACTGGCAGAGCGTCGGTCTCCAAAACCGAAGGTTGGGGGTTCGATTCCCTCTGCCCCTGCCAAACAACTGTCTGCAAGCTGGAAATGGCGAATTCTCCCGTAGAAACTGTACGTACGACTGGCGACAAGCTGCTGCTGGCACTGGCCGGGCTGCTCGTGATTGCTGGTGTCGTGGCCTTCTACGCGCTGGGGCAACAGGCACTGTATGTGCGCGTTGCTGCCATCGTCGTCGTTCTAGCCATCGCGGCAGGTGTTGCATTGGCATCGCAAACCGGCAAAAGCTTCCTGGCTTTTGCCAAGGATGCGTATCGGGAAGTGGGTAAGGTCGTTTGGCCGACCCGTAAAGAGGCCGCTCAAACGACTGCGATCGTCTTCGCGTTCGTCATCGTGATGGCGCTGTATCTCTGGATCAGCGACAAAACGATTGAATGGGCGGTGTTCTCTTTGATTCTTGGCTGGAAGTGATATGTCTGATACCGGGGCTGCACCGAGTAAGAAGCGCTGGTACGTCGTTCATGCGTATTCCGGCATGGAAAAGAGCGTAGCCAAGGCGCTGCGTGAGCGTATTGCGCGTGCCGGCATGGAAGACTTGTTCGGCGAGATTCTTGTCCCGACCGAAGAAGTCGTTGAAATCAAAGGTGGCCACAAGTCGGTCACCGAGCGTCGTTTCTTCCCCGGCTATGTGCTGTGCGAGATGGAAATGACGGATGACACGTGGCACTTGGTGAAGAATACCGCCAAGGTCACCGGTTTTGTCGGCGGTACGGGCAATCGCCCGATTCCGATTCGACAGGCCGAGGTCGACAAGATCATGTCGCAAATCAAGGACGGGGTGGAAAAGCCGCGTCCGAAGACGTTGTTCGAGGTGGGCGAGCTGGTTCGAGTCAAGGAAGGTCCTTTCACGGACTTCAACGGCTCGGTGGAAGAAGTGAACTACGAAAAATCTCGCCTCCGTGTTTCCGTCACCATTTTCGGACGGGCAACTCCGGTAGAACTGGAGTTCGGGCAAGTCGAAAAGATCTAAGAATAAAATGCGCCGGCGCGACGTCCGGCGCGTTTTTGCGTTGGTGACAGCCGTCGCCGAGGAGCGTCAGTAGCCCGTTTTGGTGAACGCGCGCTATGACTCAACCCCGAATATGCGCCACATATTCGTTCCGGAGTAAACCATGGCAAAGAAAATCATCGGCTTTATCAAGCTGCAGATTCCTGCAGGTAAAGCCAACCCGTCGCCCCCCGTGGGCCCGGCCCTGGGTCAGCGTGGCCTGAACATCATGGAGTTCTGCAAGGCGTTCAACGCGCAAACGCAGAGCCTCGAGCCGGGTCTTCCGACCCCGGTGGTGATCACCGCATTTGCGGACAAGAGCTTCACGTTCGTCCTGAAGACCCCGCCGGCAACGGTGCTGATCAAGAAGGCTGCCAACCTGCAAAAGGGTTCGAGCAAGCCGCACACCGACAAGGTGGGCAAGATCACCCGCGCACAAGCGGAAGAAATCGCGAAGACCAAGATGCCTGACCTTACCGCCGCCGATCTGGACGCCGCGGTTCGCACCATCGCTGGCAGCGCACGTTCGATGGGCATCACGGTGGAGGGTCTGTAATGGCTAAGATCTCTAAGCGTCAACAAGCACTGGCCGCCAAGGTCGACCGCAACAAGCTGTACCCGGTCGGCGACGCTCTGGCCCTGGTCAAGGAATGCGCAAGCGCCAAGTTCGACGAGTCGATCGACGTCGCCGTGCAACTGGGCGTGGATGCGAAGAAGTCGGACCAAGTGGTTCGCGGCTCGGTCGTTCTGCCGGCCGGTACCGGTAAGTCGGTTCGCGTGGCTGTGTTCGCTCAAGGCGAAAAGGCCGAGCAAGCCAAGGCTGCCGGCGCTGAAATCGTGGGTATGGAAGACCTGGCCGAGCAAATCAAGGCCGGCAAGATGGACTTCGATATCGTGATCGCTTCGCCGGACACGATGCGCGTCGTCGGTACGCTGGGTCAGATTCTCGGCCCGCGCGGCCTGATGCCGAACCCGAAGGTTGGCACGGTGACCCCGGACGTCGCTACGGCAGTGAAGAACGCCAAGGCTGGTCAGGTGCAATTCCGCGTTGACAAGGGCGGCATTATTCACGCGACCATCGGTCGTGCGTCGTTCGACCCGGCAGCGCTGCGTCAGAACCTGTCGGCCCTGCTGGAAGCCCTGACGAAGTCGAAGCCGGCTTCGAGCAAGGGTGTCTACCTGCGCAAGATTGCCCTGTCGAGCACGATGGGCGTTGGCGTGCGTGTGGATCAGGCCAGCCTGGCTGCCTAAGCCAGACCGTATCGCAATCGCAGGGTGATGGCGTCCCCTGCGACGACTGCGATCCTCCGGATCGACAGTCAGCAGCAAAAGACTTTGGGCGGAAGCGGATTCTTCGGAAATCGCTTCCGGTTATCAAAGACCGTTGGCGGGAATGGGCATGTGTTGACGCTCCCTTAATACGCCAGCCAACGCAGATGGCGAACCCGAACAAGTTATGCAGTCACATCGCCTCACCTGGGCAACCGGGCGTGGCGGTTGAAACTCCAGACATGTCGGTAAGCCGTTAGTGGAACGGCATCACCATGAGGTGATGTCAATTTTGGAGGTTAACCGTGGCACTTAATCTTGATGATAAGAAAGCCGTCGTGGCAGAAGTTTCGGCGCAAGTCGCCGGCGCTTCGACCATCGTTGTGGCTGAATATCGCGGAATCACGGTTGGCGATCTGACGAAGCTTCGCGCCAATGCGCGTCAGCAAGGTGTCTACCTGCGCGTTCTGAAGAACACGCTGGCTCGCCGCGCGGTGGAAAACACCCCGTTTGCTGACCTGGCTGAGCAGATGACCGGTCCTCTGATCTACGGTATCTCGACGGATCCCGTAGCCGCTGCGAAAGTCTTGAACGACTTTTCGAAGGGCAACGACAAGTTGATCTTGAAGGCCGGCTCGTACGACGGCAAGGTGATGGACAAGGCAGGCGTGCAAGCGCTGGCCTCGATCCCGAGCCGCGACGAACTGCTCGCGAAGTTGCTGGGTGTCATGCAAGCGCCGGTTTCCGGCTTTGCTCGCGTCCTGGCTGCCGTGGCCGAGAAGAAGCAAGCAGAAGCTGCTTAATTCTCGTCCCGGTTACACGATCGCTGACTTCGGTCCGAACACAATCTAGGAGTTTTACAAATGGCAATCACGAAAGAAGACATCATCGACGCCGTTGGCGCAATGTCGGTTATGGAACTGAACGACCTGGTCAAGGCGTTCGAAGAGAAGTTTGGCGTGTCGGCTGCTGCCCTGTCGGTGGCTGGCCCCGCGGGTGCTGGCGCTGCTGCTGCAGCCGAAGAGCAAACCGAATTCAACGTCATCCTGGCGGAAGTCGGTGCGAACAAGGTCGGCGTGATCAAGGCCGTCCGCGAAATCACGGGCCTGGGCTTGAAGGAAGCCAAGGACGTGGTTGATGGCGCTCCGAAGGCTGTCAAGGAAGGCGTCGACAAGGCTGCTGCTGACGAAGCCAAGAAGAAGCTGGAAGAAGCCGGCGCCAAGGTCGAAATCAAGTAATTCGGCTCTGCGCGTAGGGAAGGCTGGCGACGAAACGTCGTCAGCCTTTTTGTGCTTTCAGGAGAGCCAAATCCCGAAAGGGGCGCGCGCAACTCGAAAGCCCGCCTGAAAGTGCGCCAAGGGGTTGAAAGCAAAATGATTTCGCCGATGCATCCGTGATTTTCGCCATTTCAAGCGCACGCATTATCGAGGGTACTGACGAAACACAGCAACTGAGAGGACGCGAGGGTAGTACCGAAGAAGTACCGAAGAGGCCAAAGAAAAGATCGCGCCGGGATTCGACCCGTGGCGGTTTTCTCTTTGTCTTCTGAAGCGACTGCAGAAGGCAAGTTTGGTCGGGCGACGGGCAACACAGGCATCCGTCGCCGTCAGCCAGCGGTTGGTAGCGGCCAACCACCAAGCTCGTTGCTCCACGGCAAGCCCGCCGCGGGGGACGTCTGGTCTCAGTCGATGAACACCCGTTGACGATGCCTGCCGTCGTCGCCAGCGTAGTGATTCGGAGATCGTAATGCACTATTCCTTCACCGAGAAGAAACGCATTCGCAAGAGTTTTGCGAAGCGTCCGACCGTGCACAAGGTGCCGTTTTTGCTGGCCACCCAGCTCGCCTCGTACACATCGTTCTTGCAAGCCGAAGCGCTTGCATCGGAGCGGAAGCCGGAGGGTCTGCAAGCAGCCTTCTCCTCCATTTTCCCGATCGTTTCTCACAACGGGTTCGCACGCCTGGAGTTTGTCAGCTATCTGCTCGGCACACCCGCGTTCGATGTCAAGGAATGTCAACAGCGCGGCCTGACTTTTTGCTCGGCCCTGCGCGCCAAGGTTCGTCTGGTGATTCTCGACCGTGAATCGCCGAACAAGCCCGTCGTCAAGGAAGTCAAGGAACAGGAAGTGTACATGGGCGAAATTCCGCTCATGACGTCGACCGGTTCCTTCGTCATCAATGGCACGGAGCGTGTCATCGTCTCGCAGCTGCACCGCTCGCCGGGCGTGTTCTTCGAACACGACAAGGGCAAGACGCACAGCTCGGGCAAACTGCTGTTCTCCGCGCGTATCATCCCCTACCGCGGCTCGTGGCTGGACTTCGAATTCGATCCGAAGGACATCCTGTACTTCCGCGTCGACCGCCGTCGCAAGATGCCGGTCACGATTCTGCTCAAGGCCATCGGCCTGACGCCGGAACAGATCCTCGCGAACTTCTTCGTGTTCGACAACTTCAAGCTGATGCCGGAAGGCGCACAGATGGAGTTCGTGCCGGAGCGTCTGCGCGGTGAAGTGGCTCGCTTCGACATCACGGATCGCGAAGGCAAGGTCATCGTCCAGAAGGACAAGCGCGTCAACGCCAAGCACATCCGCGACCTGGAGAACGCCAACACCAAGTTCATCTCGGTGCCGGAAGACTACCTGCTCGGCCGAGTGCTCGCGAAGAACGTGATCGATGGCGATACCGGCGAAGTGATCGCCAACGCCAACGAAGAAATCACCGAAAGCGTGCTGGTCAAGCTGCGCGAGTCGGACGTGTCTGACATCCAGACGCTGTTCACGAACGATCTGGACCAGGGGTCGTACATCTCGGCCACGCTGCGCATCGACGAAACCGCCGACCGCACGGCCGCGCGTATCGCGATCTACCGCATGATGCGCCCGGGCGAGCCGCCGACCGAAGATGCGGTCGAGGCCCTGTTCAATCGTCTGTTCTACAGCGAAGAAGCGTACGACCTGTCGAAGGTGGGTCGTATGAAGTTCAACCGTCGTGTCGGCCGTGACGAAGTGCTCGGACCGATGACGCTGGGCGACGACGACATTCTCTCGACCATCAAGATCCTCGTGGATCTGCGTAATGGCCGCGGCGAAGTCGACGACATCGACCACTTGGGCAACCGCCGCGTGCGTTGCGTGGGTGAGCTGGCCGAGAACCAGTTCCGCGCCGGTCTGGTGCGTGTCGAGCGTGCTGTGAAGGAACGTCTGGGTCAGGCCGAGTCGGAAAACCTGATGCCGCACGACCTGATCAACAGCAAGCCGATCTCGTCGGCCATTCGCGAGTTCTTCGGTTCGTCGCAGCTCTCGCAGTTCATGGACCAGACCAACCCGTTGTCGGAAATCACGCACAAGCGTCGCGTGTCCGCACTGGGCCCGGGCGGTTTGACGCGCGAGCGTGCCGGCTTCGAAGTGCGCGACGTGCACCCGACCCACTATGGCCGCGTGTGCCCGATTGAAACGCCGGAAGGTCCGAACATTGGTCTGATCAACTCGCTGGCACTGTACGCCCGCCTGAACGAGTATGGCTTCCTCGAGACGCCTTACCGCAAGGTGGAAGACGGCAAGGTCACCGACCAGATCGACTACCTGTCGGCCATTGAAGAAGGTCGCTACGTGATCGCTCAGGCGAACGCGTCGATTGGCGAAAACGGTGAACTGACCGACGAACTGGTGTCGTCGCGTGAAGCCGGCGAAACGCTGATGGTCACGCCGGACCGCATCCAGTACATGGACGTGGCACCGTCGCAGATCGTCTCGGTCGCAGCCTCGCTGATTCCGTTCCTCGAGCACGATGACGCGAACCGCGCGTTGATGGGTTCGAACATGCAGCGCCAGGCCGTGCCTTGCCTGCGTCCGGAAAAAGCGGTCGTCGGTACGGGTATCGAGCGTACGGTGGCGGTTGACTCGGGTACGACCGTGCAGGCGTTCCGCGGCGGCGTGGTCGACTACGTCGACGCAGGCCGTGTGGTGATTCGCGTGAACGACGATGAAGCCGTCGCCGGTGAAGTCGGCGTGGACATCTACAACCTGATCAAGTACACGCGTTCGAACCAGAACACCAACATCAACCAGCGCCCGATCGTGGAAGAAGGCGACAAGGTGGCGCGCGGCGATGTGATCGCCGACGGCGCGTCGACCGATCTGGGTGAGTTGGCGCTGGGTCAGAACATGCTGATCGCGTTCATGCCGTGGAACGGCTACAACTTCGAGGATTCGATCCTGATCTCGGAGCGTGTGGTTGCGGAAGACCGTTACACGTCGATCCACATCGAAGAGCTGAACGTGGTCGCTCGCGACACGAAGCTCGGACCTGAGGAAATCACGCGCGACATCTCGAACCTGGCGGAAGTCCAACTCGGCCGTCTGGACGAGTCGGGCATCGTGTACATCGGCGCGGAAGTCGAAGCGGGCGACGTCCTGGTGGGCAAGGTCACGCCGAAGGGCGAAACCCAGCTCACGCCGGAAGAAAAGCTGCTGCGCGCGATCTTCGGCGAGAAGGCATCGGACGTGAAGGACACCTCGCTGCGCGTGCCGTCGGGCATGAGCGGCACCGTCATCGACGTGCAGGTGTTCACGCGTGAAGGCATTCAGCGCGACAAGCGTGCCCAGCAGATCATCGACGATGAACTCAAGGGCTACCGCCTCGACCTGAACGACCAGCTGCGTATCGTGGAAGGCGATGCATTCCAGCGTCTGGAGCGCTTCCTGGTGGGCAAGACGGCCAATGGCGGTCCGAAGAAGCTCGCCAAGGGCACCAAGCTCACGAAGGAATACCTGGCGGATCTGGATCGTTACCACTGGTTCGACATCCGTTTGGCGGAAGACGAAGGTGCGCAACAGCTCGAGCAGATCAAGGAATCGATCGAGCAGAAGCGTCACCAGTTCGACCTCGCCTTCGAAGAGAAGCGCAAGAAACTCACGCAGGGCGACGAACTGCCGCCGGGCGTGCTGAAGATGGTCAAGGTGTACCTGGCGGTCAAGCGTCGTCTGCAGCCTGGCGACAAGATGGCCGGCCGTCACGGTAACAAGGGCGTGGTCTCGAAGATCGTGCCGATCGAGGACATGCCGTACATGGCCGATGGCCGTCCGGCAGACATCGTGCTCAACCCGCTCGGCGTGCCGTCGCGGATGAACGTGGGTCAGATTCTCGAGTCGCACCTCGGCTGGGCAGCGAAGGGTCTGGGCTGGCGTATCGGCGAAATGCTGCAGGCGCACACCAAGGTCCAGGAAGTTCGCAAGTTCCTGACGAAGATCTACAACGAGAGCGGTCAACAAGAAGATATCGACAGCCTGTCGGACGACGAAATCATGTCGCTGGCGCGCAACCTGCAGAACGGCGTGCCGTTCGCAACGCCGGTGTTCGATGGTGCCCATGAAGACGAAATCCGTCGCATGCTGGATCTGGCGTTCCCGGATCACGTCGCGAAGGAACTCGGCATGACGCCGTCGAAGAACCAGGTCACGCTGTTCGACGGCCGTACCGGTGAAGCCTTCGAGCGTCCGGTCACGTGCGGCTTCATGCACATGCTCAAGCTGCACCACTTGGTCGACGACAAGATGCACGCGCGTTCGACCGGTCCGTACTCGCTGGTGACGCAACAGCCGTTGGGCGGTAAGGCCCAGTTCGGTGGTCAGCGCTTCGGTGAAATGGAAGTGTGGGCACTGGAAGCATACGGCGCATCGTATGTGCTGCAGGAAATGCTGACCGTGAAGTCGGATGACGTGACGGGGCGTACGAAGGTGTACGAGAACCTCGTCAAGGGCGATCACGTGATCGATGCCGGCATGCCGGAGTCGTTCAACGTGCTGGTCAAGGAAATCCGTTCGCTCGGTATCGATATCGACCTGGAGCGCAGTTAATTGCGTTCAGGCAACAGGAGAAAGCAATGAAAGCTTTGCTCGATCTATTCAAGCAAGTTCAGCAGGTCGAACAGTTCGACGCGATCAAGATCGGTCTGGCTTCGCCGGACAAGATCCGCTCGTGGTCGTTCGGCGAAGTGAAGAAGCCGGAAACGATCAACTATCGGACGTTCAAGCCCGAGCGTGACGGCCTGTTCTGCGCAAAGATCTTCGGTCCGATCAAGGATTACGAGTGCCTTTGCGGCAAGTACAAGCGCCTGAAGCATCGCGGCGTGATCTGCGAGAAGTGCGGCGTGGAAGTCACGCTGGCGAAGGTGCGTCGCGAGCGCATGGGCCACATCGAGCTGGCCTCGCCGGTCGCGCACATCTGGTTCCTGAAGTCGCTGCCGTCGCGTCTGGGCATGGTGCTCGACATGACGCTGCGCGACATCGAACGCGTGCTGTACTTCGAAGCGTATGTGGTTCTCGAACCGGGCATGACGCCGCTCAAGCGGTGCCAGATCATGACCGAAGAGGATTACTACAACAAGGTCGAGGAATACGGCGACGAATTCCGTGCCGAGATGGGCGCGGAAGGCGTGCGCGAGCTGCTGCGCTCGATCGACATCGACCAGCAGGTCGAGCATCTGCGCGCCGAGCTGCAAGCCACGGGCTCGGAAGCGAAGATCAAGAAGTACGCCAAGCGCCTGAAGGTGCTCGAGGCTTTCCAGCGTTCGGGCATCAAGCCCGAGTGGATGGTGCTCGAAGTGCTGCCGGTGCTCCCGCCCGAGCTGCGCCCGTTGGTGCCGCTCGACGGTGGCCGCTTCGCGACCTCGGACCTGAACGATCTGTATCGCCGCGTCATCAACCGTAACAACCGTCTGAAGCGTCTGCTCGAGCTGAAGGCCCCGGACATCATCGTGCGCAACGAAAAGCGCATGCTGCAGGAATCCGTGGACTCGCTGCTCGACAACGGTCGTCGCGGCAAGGCGATGACCGGTGCGAACAAGCGCCCGCTCAAGTCGCTGGCCGACATGATCAAGGGCAAGAGCGGTCGTTTCCGTCAGAACTTGCTGGGTAAGCGGGTCGACTACTCGGGCCGTTCGGTGATTACCGTGGGCCCGACGCTCAAGCTGCATCAGTGCGGTCTGCCGAAGCTGATGGCGCTCGAACTCTTCAAGCCGTTCATCTTCCACAAGCTGGAAGTGTTGGGCGTGGCCACGACCATCAAGGCCGCGAAGAAAGAAGTCGAGAACCAGACGGCGGTGGTGTGGGACATCCTCGAAGATGTGATCCGCGAACACCCGATCATGCTGAACCGCGCACCGACGCTGCACCGCCTGGGGATTCAGGCGTTCGAGCCGGTGCTGATCGAAGGCAAGGCGATCCAGCTTCACCCGCTGGTTTGCGCGGCGTTCAACGCCGACTTCGACGGTGACCAGATGGCCGTTCACGTGCCGCTGTCGCTCGAAGCGCAGATGGAAGCGCGTACCCTGATGCTGGCCTCGAACAACGTGTTGTTCCCGGCCAACGGCGATCCGTCGATCGTGCCGTCGCAGGATATCGTGCTGGGTCTGTACTACGCGACCCGCGACAAGATCAACGGCCGCGGCGAAGGCCTGTCGTTCATCGACGTTTCGGAAGTGCTGCGCGCTTACGATAACAAGGAAGTCGAACTGGCTTCGCGCGTGAACGTGCGTATCACGGAGTACACGGTCGATCCGGAAACGGGCGAGAAGACGGCGAAGATCACGCTGTATCCGACCACGGTCGGCCGCGCGATCCTGTCGGAAATTCTGCCGCCGGGCCTGCCGTTCTCGGTGCTGAACAAGTCGCTCAAGAAGAAGGAAATCTCGAAGCTCATCAACACGGCGTTCCGCCGCTGCGGTCTGCGCGAGACGGTGATCTTCGTCGACAAGCTGATGCAGTCGGGCTTCCGCCTGGCAACGCGTGCCGGTATCTCGATCTGCGTCGACGACATGCTCGTGCCGACGAAGAAGGAAGAGCTGATCGGCGAAGCGTCGAAGAAGGTCAAGGAATACGACCGTCAGTACATGTCGGGTCTGGTCACGGCGCAAGAGCGTTACAACAACGTCGTGGACATCTGGGGTGCGACCGGCGACGCCGTGGGTAAGGCGATGATGGAGCAGCTCTCGAAAGAGAAGACGACCGATCGCGACGGCAATATCGTCGACCAGGAATCGTTCAACTCGATTTACATGATGGCCGACTCCGGTGCTCGCGGTTCGAGCGCCCAGATTCGCCAGCTCGCGGGTATGCGTGGCCTGATGGCCAAGCCGGATGGCTCGATTATCGAGACGCCGATTACCGCGAACTTCCGCGAAGGCCTGAACGTGTTGCAGTACTTCATCTCGACCCACGGTGCACGTAAGGGTCTGGCCGATACGGCACTGAAGACGGCAAACTCGGGTTACCTGACGCGTCGTCTGGTCGACGTGACGCAGGATCTGGTCGTGGTCGAAGACGATTGCGGCACGAGCAACGGCGTTGCGATGAAGGCACTGGTCGAGGGCGGTGAAGTGGTCGAAGCCCTGCGTGACCGTATCCTGGGTCGCGTGGCCGTGGCCGACGTCGTGAATCCGGAAACGCAAGAGACGGTGTACGAATCGGGCACGCTGCTCGACGAAGACGCCGTCGAGATGATCGAAGCGCTGGGTGTCGACGAAGTGCGCGTGCGCACGCCGCTGACCTGCGATACGCGCTTCGGTCTGTGCGCCGCCTGTTACGGCCGTGACCTTGGCCGCGGCTCGCGTGTGAACGTGGGCGAAGCGGTCGGTGTGATCGCTGCGCAGTCGATCGGTGAACCGGGCACGCAGCTCACGATGCGTACGTTCCACATCGGTGGCGCGGCATCGCGTGCGGCCGTGGCCTCGTCGATCGAAGCCAAGTCGAACGGTACGGTTCGCTTCTCGGCGACCATGCGTTACGTGACGAACGGTCGCGGCGAACAGATCGCCATCTCGCGTTCGGGCGAAATCCTGATCACGGACGATCATGGCCGTGAGCGCGAGCGCCACAAGGTGCCGTATGGCGCCACGCTGCTGCATCTGGACGGCGCACAGGTCAAGGCCGGTGCCCAACTGGGTACGTGGGATCCGCTGACGCGCCCGATCATTACCGAACACGGCGGTTACGCCCGGTTCGAGAACGTCGAGGAAGGTGTCACGGTGGCCAAGCAGATCGACGATGTGACGGGTCTGTCCACGCTGGTCGTGATCGATCCGAAGCGTCGTGGTCCGGCGTCGAAGAACGTGCGTCCGCAGGTCAAGCTGCTCGACGAACATGGTGTGGAAGTGAAGATCCCGGGGACCGATCACGCAGTGACGATCGGCTTCCAGGTGGGCGCACTGATCACCATCAAGGACGGCCAGCAAGTGCCGGTGGGTGAAGTGCTCGCACGTATCCCGACCGAAGCGCAGAAGACTCGCGATATTACCGGGGGTCTGCCGCGTGTGGCCGAACTGTTCGAAGCGCGCGCACCGAAGGACGCCGGCATTCTGGCCGAAGTCACCGGTACCACGTCGTTCGGCAAGGACACGAAGGGCAAGCAGCGTCTGGTCATTACCGATCTCGACGGCAACCAGCACGAGTTCCTGATTCCGAAGGAAAAGCAGGTGCTGGTGCACGACGGCCAGGTGGTGAACAAGGGCGAAATGATCGTGGACGGTCCGGCCGACCCGCACGACATCCTGCGTCTGCAGGGTATCGAAGCGCTGGCGCGTTACATCGTCGACGAAGTGCAGGACGTGTACCGCTTGCAGGGTGTGAAGATCAACGACAAGCACATCGAGGTGATCGTTCGCCAGATGCTGCGTCGTGTGCAGATCACCGACAACGGCGATACGCGCTTCATCATCGGCGAACAGGTCGAGCGCTCGGACATGCTGTACGAGAACGACGCCATGAACGCCGCGGACAAGCGTCCGGCGCAGTACGAGAACGTGTTGCTGGGGATTACGAAGGCGTCGCTGTCGACGGATTCGTTCATCTCGGCGGCCTCGTTCCAGGAAACGACGCGCGTGTTGACCGAAGCCGCGATCATGGGCAAGAAGGACGACCTGCGTGGCTTGAAGGAAAACGTCATCGTTGGCCGTCTCATCCCGGCAGGTACGGGTCTGGCGTATCACAAGGCTCGCAAGGCCCGCGAGACGTCGGATCGCGAGCGTCACGACCAGATCGCTCTGGAAGAGGCGTTTGCACCGATGCCAAGCTCGGTGGAAGAGCCTACGGCGGAGTAATCGGGCGGGCGGCGCTGGCGAGAGCGAGCGCTGCCAACCTGACACCCACGTCGTTACGAAAACGGCACCCTCGCGGGTGCCGTTTTTTCGTTTACCGATCCTGCGGCGATCAGAACCCGAAGTGGCCCTGCACGTAGATCATGCGCGGCGCGCCGACCATGCGGCCGGCGTTGCCGTCGACGTTGCGCGTATAGAAGCGCTTATCGAAGACGTTGTTCAGACCCACCGTGACGTCGGCGTTCTTGTAGCCGGGGATCTTGTACATCGCCTGCAGGTTCCACAGACGGAAGCCCGGCACCTTGCCATTGCTGCCGTCGGCCGATTCCGCTTCGGTGTTGGCCAAATCCGAATACTGCGCGCTCTGGTGCGTGGTGGAGACGTTCAATGTCCACGCGCCAATTTCGTAACGGGCGCCGAGCGTGTCGGTGAAGCGCGAGTAGAACGGCACGTCGAGGCCGGCAGTCGCGCCCGATTTCTGGATCGCGCGCGTGTAAGTGAAGTTCGCGTACACGTTCAAGCCGCGCAGCACGCTGTCGCGATCGAAGGTGTAATCGACGGCGGTTTCAATGCCGTCGTGGTTCGTCGCGCCAATGTTTTGGAAGACAGGCGGGGTCGAGCCGGGCACTTGCAGAATCTGGTTGTCGAACTTCATCTTGAACGCCGTGAGCTCGGCCTTCCAACGCGAGTCCGACCAGCGGGTGCCGATTTCATAGGTGCGCGCGAGCTCCGGCGTTAGCGGGTTCGCGGCCGACATCGAATTCAACTGCGTGTTCTGCACCGGTCCGAACGAGGTGCTGTAGTCCGCATAGACCGTCCACGCGCTGTTCACCAGGTACGACAGGTTCACCGATGGCAGCGGCTTGCTGTTGTCCGAGCGGAAGGTGTTGCCGGTCGACTTGTCGACGCGCTGCGAGTTGATGATCTCGTAACGCACGCCCGGCGTGAGTCGCCAGTTGCCCCAGGCGATGCGGTCGTCGAGGTAGAACGCGTTCGCGCTGGTGTAGTTGTAGAACGTCCGCGTGGCGGAGTTGCGACCGGTCGCAAGCGTGGTGGTCCAGTTGTTGTCGTCGCCACGCTCGTGCACGTAGCGATAGCCAACGGTCACGTCGTGCGCGGTCGGGCCGACGAACAGGCGCTGCGTGAAGCGTGGCTCGACACCGAACGTCTCGTAGTTGCGAGGCTGGTGTGTGGTCTGCGTGCCCGCTGCGTTGATCAGCGTGCTCTGACGATAGCTCTCGTTGTAGAACGTGCGGATCTCGAATTCCTGCGTCTCGGAGATCGTGTTCAGATAGCCGACGTCGAGGCCGGTGCGGTTGCCGCTCCAGTAGTCGTTCGGCCGCGTGTTCTGGAACGGATCGGCGTTGAATTGCGCAACGCTCAGGCCGCCGGGCGTCTTCGACTTCACGTCGTAATACGAGACCTTGCCGTACACCTGCTGGCTCGACGAGATGTCGTACCGCCATTTCAACGCGAGGTCGTTCACGCGCTCGTCGCTGCCCTTGCGCCAGTCGCGTCCGACCATGCCGGAATACAGCAGCGCGAGTCCCAGGCCGTTGTCCATTTGCGTGCCGAGGAACGCACCGTATTGGGTGTTGGCGCCACCACCGATCGTGTACACGTTCTCACGCAAGGTGGCGTCGGCCGTAAGGCCCGGCGTGCTGGGGATCGCGCGCGTCTTGAAGTTGATCACGCCACCGACGTTCTGCGGCCCGTAGCGCACGGCACCGCCGCTGCGCACGACGTCGATGCTCTCGATGTTGAACAGGCTGACCGGCGCAAAGGACAACTGCGGCTGACCGTAAGGTGCGACGGCCATCGGAATGCCGTCGAGCAACACGGTCGAGCGCGGCGAGTAACGGCCGGTGAGGCCGCGCACGCCGATGTTCAGCGAGATGGCGCTGCCCGCGGTACCCGAGTTGTCGCTCGCCTGCACACCGGGGATGCGGCGCATGACATCACCAATGCTCGTCGCACCCGATGCCTCGATCTGCGCCTTCTTCACGACCGTACGCGCCCCGGGGAAGGTCTTCGCGCTGCTGTCGAGACCAGTCCCGAGCCAGTCGCCGGAAACGTTGACTGCGTCGAGTTCGACTTCGGCCCTGGATTCTGCTGCCGTCGCACCTGTGGCCTGCTGCGCATACGCGGTGCCGAGCGTTGTCACGAGCAGCGCGGCGGCGCTGGCGATGGCGTGCGGCAGACGAGGACGGGGGGGAGGTGGGCGGCGCAGGGGCGGACGCGGGGGGTGTCGGCGGCCACATGTGCGCGGCGACGCAGAGACATCTTCATCTTGGCTGACCTTCTTGACGGCGAGAGTGTGGCGAACCCGAGCGTTGACCGGAACGGCAGCCGACAGCATTCGGTTCGGTTTGCGTAATGCCTTGTAATAAATCGTTGCGGATTATAAATGCAAATCACTCTCATTTCGTAATTAAATTGGCGATGCCTGACTGGCGGAAGGTATCCGGCGGCGCTCGATTATCCAATTTTGCTTATTAATGACCCTGAATCGATTGATTGTTCCTGGCGCCGGGGGCCGCAAGAATAGGCGTTATCGACCAATAAGATCGCGTTGCCCGTAGCGGGTGGCGCCATGGAGACCCCCGATGCCGACGCTCGACGCCGCGACCTGCCAGGCGCTTGCCCGCGAACTGCACGACGCCGAACGCCGTCGCACGCCGGTCATGCAGTTCTCCCGCCGGTATCCCGAGATGACGACGGCCGACAGCTACGCGATCGCACAGGCGTGGCTGGCGTTGAAGTTCGGCGAAGGGCGTCGCGTGATCGGTCACAAGATCGGGCTGACGTCGCGCGCCATGCAAGTCGCCGCCCAGATCACGGAACCCGATCACGGCACGTTGCTCGACGACATGCTTGTGACCGATGGCGCGACACTCGATGCCTCGCGGTTCATCGTGCCGCGTCTCGAAGTGGAGTTGGCATTCGTTCTGGCCAAGCCGCTCAAGGGCCCAGGGGTTACCTTGTTCGACGTGCTCGACGCCACCGCGTGGGTGACGCCGGCGCTCGAATTGATCGATGGCCGCATCGAGCTGTTCGACCGCGACACGAAAGCGCCGCGCAAGGTCGTCGACACGATCGCCGACAACGCGGCGAATGCGGCCGTGATACTCGGTGGACGTCCCGTGAAGCCGGACGCGGTCGATCTGCGCTGGACGGGCGCGCTGCTCTACCGCAACGGCGTGATCGAAGAGTCGGGCCTGAGTGCGGCGGTGCTCAACCATCCCGGCAACGGCATTGCGTGGCTGGCCAACACGCTGGGCGCTTTCGACGAAGGCTTGCAAGCGGGCGAGATCGTGCTCGCCGGGTCGTTTACGCGACCCGTGGCTTGCGCGGCGGGCGACGTGTTTCATGCCGACTACGGCCCGCTCGGTGCAATCGGTGTGCGCTTCGTCTGACGGCGCCAAACGTTCCCAATTGTCCGCACCTCACTGGAGAGGTTGTCATGAAAACTCCCCAAATGCCTTCAAGCAGGCGTTGGCCCGCGGCGAGCGCCAGATCGGTCTATGGCTGGGACTCGCTACGCCGTACGCCGCCGAGTTGTGCGCAGACAGCGGATTCGACTGGCTGGTGATCGACGGTGAGCACGCGCCCAACGATCTGCGCACGATGCTCGCAACGTTGCAGGCGGTGGCGCCATACCCGACACATCCCGTGGTGCGCTTGCCGCACGGCGACGCCACGCTTATCAAACAGGTGCTGGAAATCGGGGCGACGACGCTTCTGGTGCCGATGGTCGAGTCCGCTGACATGGCGCGCGCGCTCGTCAGCGCAACGCGCTATCCGCCGCAAGGCACGCGCGGCGTCGGCAGTGGGTTGGCGCGGTCATCGCGATGGAACCGCTACGACGACTATCTGCACGCGGCAAACGCGACGTCCTGTCTGCTCGTGCAGGTGGAGACGGCCGATGCGCTTGCGCAAGTCGACGACATTGCCGCCGTCGATGGCGTCGACGGTGTGTTCATCGGCCCGGCGGATCTTGCGGCGTCGATGGGGCATCTTGGGCACGCGACGCACCACGACGTGCGCCAGGCCATCGGAGACGGCATCGCACGCATTCGTCGGGCGGGCAAGGCGGCAGGGATTCTGTGCGCCGACGAGGCGCTCGCCCGTCACTACCTCGACGTTGGCGTGACGTTCATGGCCGTGGGCGTCGATACCACACTGCTCGCGAACGCGAGCCGTTCGCTTGCGGCGAGATTCGCCATCGATGACGACGAAAAGCGCTGATCGTTGCGCCAGCCGCCGGGCGCGTCACCCCGACCTTTCCCACGAGATATGGCATGACTGCTATCCGATTTGACGTCGCCGGCGTGGCCGTTTCGCCGGATCACTATATCGACGGCCGGCGCGTGGCGTCGGACGACATGTTCGTGTGCGTCTCGCCCATCGACCAGACGCGTCTGGGTGAGATCGCCAGCGGTAACGCGACGCACGTCGATCTCGCGGTGGCGTCCGGCGCCAGGGCATTTCCCGCGTGGGCAGCGCTCGGTGCGGCAGGGCGCCTGCCCTATCTCCAGCGCTTTGCCGAAGCGGTTGGGCGCCGGGCCGATGCGTTCGCCACGTTGGAGAGCATCGACGCCGGGGTGCTGCGCTCACGCATGGCGCAGGGTGTGGTGCCGCGCGCCATGCAGAACATCACGTGGTTCGCCGAGCATGCGATGACGTTGCAGGACCGTGTGATCGAGACGCCGCAGGCGCGTCATCTCGTGCGTCACGATCCTGCGGGTGTCGTGGCGGTCATCACGCCGTGGAACTCGCCGCTGATGCTCGCGACATGGAAGATCGGCCCGGCATTGGCGTGCGGGAATACGGTAGTGCTCAAGGCGCCGGAGTGGGCGCCGCTTACGTCCTCGCTACTCGCGGACTGCGCGCACGAGGCGGGGCTGCCACCGGGCGTGTTGCAAGTGTTGCATGGCCCGGGAGCCGTGACGGGGGCGGCGCTCGTGAGCGACGCGCGACTTGCGCGCATCTCGTTCACCGGCTCGGTCGCGACCGCCAAGTGGATCGCCACGGCGGCGGCAGCCAATCTCGTGCCGTGCAGTCTGGAGCTGGGCGGCAAATCGGCCTTCATCGTGCTGGCGGACGCCGATCTCGACGCTGCTGCCGCCACCGCCGCGCTGATGTATCGCAACGCCGGGCAGGTGTGCCTGGCGGGCACGCGTGTGCTCGTGCATGCGGATGTGGCGCCGGCGTTCACCGACAAGCTGCGCGTGCTGGTCGAGCGCCTCGTCGTGGGGGACCCGCGCGATGGGCAGACCGAGATCGGTCCGATCATCCACCTGCGGCAGCTCGAACGCGTGCAGGGCTTCGTCGATCGGGCCGTGACAGCGGGCGCGCGCGTGCTGTGGGGCGGCACACGGCATACGTTCGGCGCGCAGTACTTCGCGCCGACGCTGCTCACCGATCTGCGTCAGCTCGATGAGATCGTGCAACAGGAGGTCTTCGGCCCGGTGCTCACGCTGCAAACGTTCGCAAGCGATGACGAGGTCGTCGACATGGCTAACGGCACCGACTATGGGCTGGGCGGCGTTTGTTATGGCGACGAGGCGCACGCCATTGCCGTCGCGCAGCGCGTTCGCACGGGCTTTCTCTGGATCAACAGCTTCGGCATTCGTGATCTGGCGGCGCCGTTCGGCGGCACCAAGCGCTCCGGTATTGGCCGCGAAGGCGGCGACTGGAGCTTCGATTTCTTTTGCGACGTGAAGGATGTCGTCGTGCCGAAACAGCCGTTCAAGGCCAGCTTCAGCCATCGCTGATGCGCTCGCGGCATCACAACGAGAGAAGAGGAGAGCCCCATGGGACAGATCGTCGGCGCAGCGCTGGTCTCGCATCACCCAGGACTGATGCAGTGTGAGGAATTTCGCGTGCTGCAGGGGCGGGCACCGATTCGGACTTGATCGCCGGTTATGCGCGGGTGCGTGAGCGCGTCGTGGCGGCGCGTCCGGACGTCATCGTGATTTTCGACTCGCATTGGTTCACCACCGGTTATCACCTGATCGACGGCGGGGCGCATTATTCGGGCATGTACATCTCCGACGAGATGCCGTGGTATCTGCATGGCGTGCCTTACGATTATCGTGGGCATCCCGAGCTGGCGCTGAGCGTCGAAGCCGTGGCGCGCGAGCGCGGCGTGCGCGCCCGCGCGGTGTCGCATCCCGACTTGCCGCGCCATTACCCGACGATCAACGTCATCAAACAGATGCGGCTCGACGCGTGGCCGGTCGTGACCGTGAGTTCGTGTCAGAACTGCGAGACGAAGCATTTCCTGCAATCGGGTGACGCGATCGGCGAGGCGATTCGCCGCAGTCCTCTGCGCGTGGTGATGCTGGCATCGGGTTCGTTGAGTCACCGGTTCAACGGCATCGACTGGCAGCCCCAGCATCCGCGCATCTTCCACGAGAGCAATGTGTCGCGCCCCGAGAACATCGAGAGCGACAAGCGTGCCATCGAGGCTTTTCGGGAGGGGCGTCACGACCGGATTCTGGCGAACTGGGACGAGGACTACCGCAAGCGCCCGTGGGAGGCGCACGGCGCGCATTACCTGCAGATGATCGGGGCGCTGGGCGGTGCAGCGAGCCGTCACCCGGGCACGGTGCTGTCCGAATACGAGAACGCACGCGGCACCGGCAATGTGCATGTCTGGTTCGATACGATTTGACAGGACGCGGCCATGGACTTCGAATTTCCGCTGCGAGAATTGCCTGCCGTGATGCGCGGCCCGCGCGTCGAGCGTCGTCGCGTATCGCTGGGCGGCAGTGCGTTCTGGGGCACGATCGTCGAGGACGGTCGCGAGCGCGGGTTGTTGCGGCTCGACGATGGACGTACGGTGGACCCGCAGGCGGTGGCGCATCTGCCGCCGGTGGATCCGTCAAAGATCATCGCCGTGCATATCTCGTATCGCTCGCGTAGCATGGAGACGCGCAACCGGCCCAAGCCGACCGACACGCCGACGTACTTCACGAAGCCACCGACCTCGTTGAATGGGCACAACGGCCAGATCCTCAAGCCGGCGGATTGTCGGTATCTGAACTACGAGGGCGAGTACGCGGTGGTGATCGGGCGTACGTGCCGCAATGTGCTTCCCGATGAGGCGTGGGATTACATCGACGGGTTCTGCCCGGCGCTGGACATGGGTTTGCAGGACTTTCGCGACACCGATCAAGGGTCGATGTTGCGCGTGAAGGGGGCCGATACCCTGTTGCCGATCGGCCCGGGCATCGTGCGCGGCGTGAACCTGTTCGAGCAGACGTTGCGCACCTATCGCAACGGACGCGTCGTGCAGGAAGCGCACATCGGTGACGAGACGATCTGGGGCCCGCACTACGTGATCGCAGACATTGCGCGACATATCACGCTGCTGCCGGGCGACGTGATCCTGATGGGCACGCCCTGTCATTCCCGCTCGGTGGACGCGGGGGATCGGGTGGCGTGCGAGATCACTGGACTCGGTTGCCTTGTGGGGCAAGTCGTGGGGATCGATGCGCCACGCGCGGCGGCGCTCGGTGTGGGGCACCCGCCGGGCGACAGTCCTGAAGTGCGCCGTGTGGCGCTGGGGTTTGACGAACGTGTGCCGGAGCGATTCAAGGAAAACTATCGACTCGCGGCACAACCACAGGAGTGAAGGGATGAAGGTGACGATCATTGGCGCGGGCGCCATCGGCGGCCTGCTCGGGGCGCGACTGGCGGCGGCGGGGGAGGCGCGCGTGAGCGCGTTGGCGCGCGGTGCGACGCTGGCGGCGTTGCGCGAGCATGGCTGGCGCGTGAAGCAGGGCGAGACGGTGGCGACTGCGCCCGTGGACGCGGCGCATCCGCTGGAAGACGCCGGCAAGCTCGGCGTGCAGGACCTGATCGTTATCGCGGTGAAGGGGCCCGCGCTTGCGCAGGTCGCGAGCGCCGTGGCGCCCCTGCTCGGCCCGCAAACGCTGGTGTTGCCCGCGATGAACGGCGTGCCGTGGTGGTTCTGCAAGGGGGTGGCGCCCTTTGGCGACGATCCGCTGACGAGCGTCGATCCGGATGGGGCGATTGGCGCGGCGATTCCGCTGGCCAACGTGATCGGGTGCGTGGTGCATGCGAGTGCGGCGACAGCGGCGCCGGGGGTGGTCGATCACAAGATGGGTCGTGGGCTCATCGTCGGAGAGCCGGGCGGCGGGGCGAGCGAGCGCGTGCAGCGGCTCGCGGGGTTGCTGACGCGAGCGGGTTTCGAAGTCAAGGCGTCGGAGCACGTGCGTCTCGACATCTGGTACAAGCTGTGGGGCAACCTGACGATGAACCCCGTGTCGGCGATCACGGGCGCGACGATCGACCGGTTGCTGGACGACCCGCTCGTGCGCGCGTTCTGTTCGGCCGCGATGGGGGAGGCGGCGGCGATTGGGGCCAAGATCGGCTGCGCGATCGATCAGTCGCCCGAAGACCGGCATGCCGTGACGGCGAAGCTGGGGGCGTTCAAGACGTCGATGCTGCAGGACGTGGAGGCGCGCCGTCCCATCGAACTCGACGCGCTGGTGAGCGTGGTGCGCGAGATCGGTCAGCGCGTGTCGGTTCCTGCGCCCAACATCGACGCATTGCTCGGCCTGACGCGCCTGTTCGGGCGGGTACATGGCCTGTACCCGCAGTGACGGATTCCTTGGCGCGGACAGTGGCGTTCGGCAGGGCGGTCCTCGCTTCAATGGGAAGTGCGCAAGCCGATGGTGAGCACCACGCGTCTACGGGACAATCCATCGATGCCGGTTTATTCGTAGGCGAGACTTGACCATCGACACGACATGCCCCTGACCCGCATCACGCTCCGCCAGTTCGAGGCGCTGGTGGCCATTGCCGAATTGCACAGCTTCGCCGAGGCGGGCAATCGCCTGGGGCTCACCTCGTCGGCCGTGAGCCAACTCGTTGCCGAACTCGAATCGGTCGTGGGATTTCGGCTTTTCGACCGCACGACCCGACGTGTGGCGCTCTCCAGCGCTGGGCGCGATTTTCTCGCCTCGGCGGAGTCGGTGATTCGGCATGTGCAGGCGGCCGAGAAAACGGCTGACGACGTGCGCAACCGTGCTGCCGGCATCGTGCGCGTGGGCGCGCCGCTGGTGCTCGCGAGCATGGCGCTGCCCGCCGCGATTCGCGCTTATGCCGACCTGCGGCCCAAGGTCGTCGTGCGCGTGGTCGATACGCCGGTCGATGCGCTCGTCGATCGTGTGGCCAACGGCGACCTCGATCTGGCGATCGGTCCCAATCGCGCGACAGGTGCGCATGTTGCCGGGGCGCCAGCGTTCGACAGCCCGTGGGTGTTGTGGTGTGCGCCGGGTCACGCGCTTGCGCGACGCCGGCGCGTGCGCTGGACGGATCTGCGCGATACGCCGCTCGTTGCGGCGGGACGCGATCACGAACGCAGCGTCGCGCAGATGCGCTTGTCTGCGCCGCCCGATGCGCGCATTACACCTATCGACGTGGTCGATAACGTGACGACCGCGCTCGGCGTCGCGTCGCAAGGGCTGGCCGCCACCCTGACACCCGGCTACGTGGCAGCGCTCGCGCCGCCGTTCGGCCTGGTGATGCGCCGCGTGGTCTCGCCCGAGACGATTCGTCAGGTCTGTGTGTACCGACCGCTCTCGCGTGCAGCGTCGCCGGCGGCTGAGGGATTCGCGCAGTTCTTGCTGACGTGGCTGCCGCAATGGAATGCGCAAATCATGGCGGCGTCACGGGATTGACGCGTTCGTTATCGCGTGACTCCATCAGCGGCGCCTGGCGTCAAGTGACGGTGACGGCGGCGGCAATGCGGCGAGATCCTCGCGCAATTGCGCGCGCAATGTCGCGATGGCTGCCGTGGTGTCGGCCGGTTTCAACGCCTCGCGCGCGATGGCGTCGCGCAGATGACGGCGCAGCATCGGGTCGCGCGTTTGCGTGAGCGTCTCGCGATAGAACGGCAAGACATCTTCGGGATGACCGCCAATACGGTACCAATGCGCGATTTCGTCGATGGTGCGAATGGCTGCGAAGGCAGGCGCGGCCCCACCCTGCGGACCCGGTCCGCCGACGGGCCGACCCATGCGCGGCGGTGGGGGCGGCATGTCGATGGCGTCGTGCATGTCGTGCTTGTTGTCGGCGTCGGCCGCCGGCGGCGCGCTCTGCGCTCGCGCAGTGCTCGACAACGTGTCGGCCGTGGCAATGCCGGTGGCTGTCAATGCCAGAGACATTGCAATGGTGCTGATGGCATGGCGTGTTGCTATCTTCATGATATGGATTCCGTATTAAATTCGCTCGCGGCAGTATCGAACGCCTGTGGCAAGCGTAACGCGCATCCGTCAGCCGGCCCGGGGGCGGTAACGACATGTAAGGGGCGTCACAGGGGATGGCGAGAGGGCTAAGGGACGAAGCGACGAAACGACGAAACGACGAAGGGACGAAGGGACGAAGGGGCAAAGCGACGTTGCCCGCTCAGCGTGATCGGAAGGTTTGGGTTCGGTCGTCGAAACGGCGCACCTCACCGCATGTGCGATACAAGGAGAGTGAGCCGAGAGATGCGAAAGTGGGCACGCGTGGTGCCCCTTGCAGGGCCTTGTGCGGCGGGCTTGGCCGAGCGCTGTGCGCAAGCGCGAAAGTGCCTATACTGATTCGGCCTGACTGCGCGCGGTCGCGCACGCGTGTCGCGCCCGACCCCTGCAGTGGCTCGGTGGTTGTCGCGCGCGGGCATTTCCCCTTTTTTTGATGGAGCAACTTCCGTGTCGAACAGTCAATGGATCCGTGTCGAAACCGTGGACGGCACCTTCGATGCCTATCTGGCATTGCCGCCGTCGGGCCGATAGCAAAGGCACCGGGTATCGTGCTGGTGCAGGAAATCTTCGGCGTGAACGAGCACATTCGCGGCGTTGCCGATCAATACGCGATGGACGGCTATGTGGTGCTCGCGCCGGATATCTTCTGGCGTGCCGCCCCGCGCGTCGAACTTGGCTACTCGGGCGACGACTGGGCGCGCGCGATGGAACTGCGCCAATCGATCGACATCGAGAAGGCCGTGACCGATATCGAAGCGACGGCCAAGGCGCTGCGCAGCAAACTCGACGCCCATGCAAAGATTGCCGCCGTCGGCTATTGCTTCGGCGGACTGCTGTCGTACCTAAGCGCCGCACGCGGGCTGGTCGACGCCGCCGTGCCGTACTACGGTGGCGGCATTCACAACTATCTGGGCGAAGCCGCCGGGCTGAACGTGCCGGTGCAGTTCCACTACGGGGCGCTCGATAGCCATATCACGCCGGATATCGTGACGTCGGTGAGCGAAGCAGTGAAGTCGCGTCCGAACACGGAAGTGTTCGTGTATCCCAACGCCGACCACGGTTTCAATTGCTGGGCGCGCGCGTCTTACCATCAGCCGTCGGCGGCGCTCGCGCACGGTCGCGCGCTCGAGTTTCTCGCGAAGTCGCTGTCGCAGTAAGCGTTGCCCGTCGTCCCATCAACGAGCAGAAGCCCGCTTAGGCGGGCTTCGTCGTTTCCTGTCACGGGATCGCGAGCTTCGTGAAGGCTGCCAGGTCCGCTAAAAAAGCCCGTCGCCGGAGCGACGGGCAAAGTCCTGTGCGTTGAACCACTACGCACAGCGACAGGAGTCTTGGGTCGGGGGCCGAGCGGAGATCACAGTGAGCGCCAGCAAGTGCCGACGCGTCGTTATGCGCAGAACGCGCGCCGCGGCCCCTTTGGAGAGGCCCGCGGCGCGGCGAGTTACATTAGGAGCCGAAATAAGTCGAGCCGGCGCTTTGCTGGCCACCGACCGAACCCATCGTGATCGAGGCGCTGGCCGCCGTCGGTTGCGCGCTGGGCGCAGCCTTCGGGTACACGGCATCGTGTTGAACGACCAGGCCGGCTTGTTGCGCCTGGATCAGTTCCTGGCGGACTTGGGCACGACTCAGGACGCTGGTTTGCGGCACCCAAGAGAATTCCGAGGGGCCGTCGAAGGCGTCGCTGGCGAAAGCCGAGCCGGCAGAGAGGGCCAGCATTGCGGAAACCAGGGCAGAGGTAATGAGGGTGCGTTGCATGATGTTTTCTCCTGTCTTTTGAAAGAGGCGATGTGTTATTCATCGTCGACAGTTGAAGTGTATTGCTGCGCGATTTGGCGATAAAGATGAGTAATGTCAATCAACTGTTGCTGAATTTGAAATTATCAATCGAAGCCCTGAGGAGACCGCAATGCTCTATCTATGGATCAAGGCCATCCATCTGATTGCAGTGATCGCGTTTATCGCTGGCCTGGTGGCGATGGCGTTGGGCGGGCGTCTGACGCAGCCCGAGTGGCGGCGCATCGCGCGGCGGGCGGATTACGGACTGGCATCGCCCGCGTTGATCGTGGTGTGGATCACCGGCCCCGCGATGGCCATCATGGGGAACTGGTGGAGCGCGCCGTGGCTGATGGCCAAGCTGGTTTTGGTGGTGATCGTCTCGGGATTGCACGGACGCCTGTCCGCCACGCTCAGGCGGCTGGAGCGCGATGGCGTGACGACGTCCCCGGCGCTCTTTCGGCGAGCGCTCCCCATTACGCTGGTCTCGATGGCCGCGATCGTCTCGCTCGTGATCGTCAAGCCGTTTTGAGCCGTGTTGGCTTTGCGCCGACGCGGCAAGGGATTCGGTTTGGTGGGCGGCGCTACCCGGTGTTACGCTGGCGGGATCGCCAAAAACGACCCAAAAATTACGCCTTTGAAAGGCCTGGTGCCGATGCCGATCACAAATGGGGTACCCCCGGGATTTCAGGGTCAAGACCGCCCCGTGGGCGCGTTGGCGAAGGATTACCCGGATGGCTTCGTCGTGCGCCCGCACAGCCACGGGCGCGCGCAACTGATGTACGCGAGTGCCGGCATTCTCGAAGTGCGCACCGAGACGTCGCTCTGGGTCATACCGCCGCAACGCGCGCTGTGGATGCCGGGGGAAGTCACGCATGAAGTGCGCATGCGGGGCCGAGTCGAAATGCGCACAATCTACGTCGACGTGGCGCGATGCGGGATGTCGGCGCCCAGCGCGCCGGTGGTCATCGGCGTGTCAGCGCTGTTGCGCGAGTTGATCCTGCGCGCGATGGCGCTTCCTGCCGATTGGTCGCCCGACGGCAAGGACGCCCTCGTCATGGCACTGTTGCTCGAGGAAGTGGAATGGAAGAGCGAGTCGCCGCTGCACTTGCAGGTGCCGCGCGACGCCCGTCTGCGCAAGATCTTCGATATCTACCTGAACACGCCTTCGGATCCCCGCAGCCTGCAGGATTGGGCGCTGGATGTCGGCGCATCGAGCCGCACGTTGGAGCGGCGCTTTACGACAGAGTTCGGCTTGCCGTTCCGGGAATGGCGTCAGCACATGCGCCTGCTGGGAGCGCTGCCAATGTTGGGGGCTGGGCGGCCCATCACGCAGGTGGCGCTCGAAGTCGGTTATGACACCCCGAGCGCGTTTTCCACCATGTTCCGCCGCTTCATGGGCGTGACGCCAAGCGAATACCTGACGCGCGTCCGCGGCCCGGCGTGAGCCAGTGCATGGCATCCCACATATCGTCGTAGACGGGCACCCCTTCGGCGCATAGCGGCGAGCGCGAGCGGCGTGAGCCGATTCCAACGAAATCGATGCCGAGACGGCGCGCCACTTTCAGGTCCCACATCCCGTCGCCGATCGAGACGACCGCACGCGGATGCGTAATGCCGTAGCCGGCTTGTGCCCGCTTGATCGCCTGCGCGACGAGTTGTTCGCGTGAACTGTACTCGGAGGAGGTGACGAGCATCGCGTCGGTGTATTCGATGGCGACGGAACGCAGCTTCCGATGGCTGACCTGCCGGATGCCCCCTGTGGCGAACACGACCCCCAGCGCGAGCGGTGTGCCGCGTCGACGAAGGCGCGAGCACCGGGGATCTCGGCCAGACCGTGCGCGTTGAGCAGCGCGGTGAAGCGCTCGTCGATCTCGTGCTCGAAGCGCGCCAGATCGTGCGGCTGCGGCAGCGCGCGTCCGTGCTCCGCGTGGGCATGAATCAGAATGCCGGTGTCGGTGTGATGCGGGTAGCTGCCCCAGTCGGTGTTCAGGTCTTCGAATTCCAGCGACGTCATGGCGCCGAGCAGCGCGCGCTGATGAATTCGCTCCGAATCGGTCAGAGTGCCGTCGACATCGAGCACCAGAATGCTGTCTTTTTCGAAACTCGCCTGCATGGCTGATAGTGGGCTCGTGTCAGGGCAGGAGGACTCACCGCCTAAACCTCCGAGTGTACGAATTCGCGCCTCCGTGAAAAACGCGCGAGATGACACCACCTACGCCGGACACGACAGACGAGGCTGCGAGATTTGATAGGGCGCGCAAATCTCCCCTCGATCGCGGCCTGGGCCGCGACCCCGCCCGTCATCCCTGGCGTGCGCCGGGCCAAGCGTTGTCCTGCTCAGCCGAAGCGAGGGCGTCCCAGCAAACGGTATTGCTTGTCCAGACGCTCAAGCATCGCGACGGCTTCCGCGATCTCGGCGACCGAAGGTTGTCGATCGCGCGGTGAACGGGCGAGGCTCGGGGGCGCGCCGGTCTGCGGTAGCGTCTCGGCCTGCACCAATGCTTGGGCCTGGGGCGGCGTGCGTGCGGCGGTGGATGTTCGTGGCGGGGCGGCCGGGGGGCATGCTGGCTGTATGACGTGGCGATGCGATTCCGGTGCGAGACACTCGCGCGTTTCGCCGCGGGCGAAGTCGCGATAGCGTTGATGACCGTCATGAAGCCACTCCGCGAGTGTTCGTACGATGTCGTCGCCCGGCGCCACCGTGCGCATCTGCAAACGAGTGGCCTGCAAGTAGTCCGGAACGTCGCCGAAGAAGGCCGGCAGGTGCTCATCGGCGTGGGTGCGCGGATCCTGGCGAATCCGCTCAACGGTATTTGGCGTGGCGAGCGAGACGAGAAACGTGTGGACAACACCCCCGATCGGGACACGGATGTAGGCGCCGAGCATGGTGTCGCGCACATCCGGGGCGCGGGTGACGTGACGAATGGACGGGGCGGTGAAGGGTGCCCTGACATGATGGCGTCGGGCTTCCTGCTCGCTGGCCAGCACGCGCACGAACGTGACCCGCGGCATCTCCAGGTAGACGTCGGCGCGACGCAGCAGGTGATGCATGCTCGGCGACATCTCTCGAAGGCGCTGGGTGATCCGCCGCTCGATCTCCGAGACGGAGAATTTCCCCTGCGACTCCGCAGCGAAGGTCTCGGAAAATGCATGCTCAAGACCGCGGGCATCGCGTCCGTCGCGCGCTAGCGCCGCGCGGACCGGTGCAGAGAGCGATGCTTCGCAGCCCGCCAGCATCAGACGACTCGCACTGACGTCGACGTTCGTGCCCGGTGTGAGGTCGAGCAGACAATTCTCACTGTCGTTGCGGCTGCCGACCACGCAAACTGGCCGCACGTCCGTCAGTCGCTCGGCGAAGACCCGTGCGCGGGTCGCGGGGGCTGCGACCAGTCGAACGACGTGTCGTTGGCGACAGCGTCCGGACGGCGAGGTGTGACGCGTTGGGCGCTGGCTGAAACCGGCGCCGACGTGATCTGTCTGAGATCGGTCGTCATGCTGTGCGTGTGCGCGGCAAGGGGCGGATACGGCATTGCGTTCGACATTGCCAGCCCGGTCGTGAGCCATTCTCCAATCGCAAAATACATTGCGGTCACTCCAAGTTAATGTCACAGGACGCTTCCCGTGGTGGCCCGGAGTATTCCTGTTGCAACGAATTCGGTTGTCGCGTCGGGACGCCGACGTTTGCGGTTTGGCACGTGCGAGGACATTCCCCCGACCCATGCCGACGCGTGGCGACCCAAGGCGGCGCTCGGCAACGCGTTAACAATCAACGACTTACGGGGCGAATTTACGTACAAGTGCATTGACACTTGCCCTGGTCAGAGGTATAGTCGCAGGCTCCGGTTTTTCCGGCGGTATTCGCGTGTCCAATGCAAAATGCTTATGCATCAAGCGTTTAGGTGCGGGTAATCCGCAAGAATTGCCGGGTGAATGCGCAGTAAATCTGCATGACGGCCCGCCTTGGTTTTCATGCTTTTGACACATTTAGGAAATCACAATGCCAACGATTAACCAATTGGTCCGCAAGCCGCGCACCTCTGCTCAAATCAAGAGCAAGAGCCCGGCCCTGCAGGACTGCCCGCAGCGTCGCGGCGTGTGCACCCGTGTGTACACGACGACGCCGAAGAAGCCGAACTCCGCACTGCGTAAGGTTGCCAAGGTGCGCCTGACCAACGGTTTCGAAGTCATTTCGTACATCGGCGGTGAAGGCCACAACCTGCAGGAACACTCGGTCGTGCTGATTCGCGGCGGTCGTGTGAAGGACTTGCCGGGTGTGCGTTACCACATGGTGCGCGGTAGCCTCGACACGCAAGGCGTCAAGGACCGTAAGCAGTCCCGTTCGAAGTACGGCGCGAAGCGTCCGAAGGCCTAAGCGGCTCAGCGGACATACGTTCGGTGATGGTGGTACATCGTCACTGAGTAAGTGGTCACTCGGCCAGGAAGTGGCTAGTAGGTGACTCGGAGCGAAGCTCCAACTGAATTTATTAAGGAAGAAATCATGCCGCGTCGTCGCGAAGTCCCCAAGCGCGAAGTGTTGCCCGATCCGAAGTTCGGCAACGTTGATGTCGCTAAATTCATGAACGTGCTCATGCTTGCCGGCAAGAAGTCGGTCGCAGAGCGCATCGTTTATGGTGCTTTCGAGCAGATCCAAACCAAGGCGGGCAAGGATCCGCTGGAAATCTTCAACACCGCGCTCGGTAACGTGAAGCCGGTGGTTGAAGTCAAGAGCCGCCGCGTTGGCGGTGCAAACTATCAGGTTCCGGTCGAAGTGCGTCCGTCGCGTCGTATGGCATTGGCGATGCGTTGGTTGCGTGAGGCCGCGAAAAAGCGTAGCGAGAAGTCGATGGCCCTGCGCCTGGCAGGTGAGCTGATCGAGGCCTCGGAAGGCCGTGGCGGCGCCATGAAGAAGCGTGACGAAGTTCACCGCATGGCCGAAGCCAACAAGGCATTCTCGCACTTCCGCTTCTGACGCTGGCAAGCAGTACCTAGAGCAGAAACCGGGGCGGGTGCGCATGAGAAATTGCGCCTCGCCCGTTTGTGTTAGTAGCCCCCTCAAAAATGGCGGCTACATTGAAAGAGGCTTAAAGTGGCTCGTACAACCCCTATCGAGCGCTACCGCAACATCGGTATTAGCGCTCACATCGACGCAGGCAAGACCACGACGACCGAGCGCATTTTGTTCTACACCGGTGTGAACCACAAAATCGGTGAAGTGCACGATGGCGCCGCGACGATGGACTGGATGGAGCAGGAACAAGAGCGTGGCATCACGATTACGTCGGCTGCCACGACCTGCTTCTGGTCCGGCATGGCGAACAATTACCAGAAGCACCGCATCAACATCATCGACACCCCGGGTCACGTCGACTTCACGATTGAAGTCGAGCGCTCGATGCGTGTTCTCGATGGCGCGTGCATGGTCTACTGTGCCGTGGGTGGCGTGCAGCCCCAGTCGGAAACCGTTTGGCGTCAGGCCAACAAGTACGGCGTGCCGCGTCTGGCGTTCGTCAACAAGATGGACCGTACCGGCGCGAACTTCTTCAAGGTCTACGACCAGTTGAAGACTCGCCTGAAGGCCAACCCGGTGCCGGTGGTGGTGCCGATCGGCGCGGAAGAAAGCTTCACGGGCGTGGTCGACCTCATCAAGATGAAGGCGATCATTTGGGACGAAGCGTCGCAAGGCATGAAGTTCGACTACGTCGAAATTCCGGCCGAGCTGCTGGCGGAAGCCCAGAAGTGGCGCGAAGGCATGGTCGAGGCCGCTGCCGAGTCGAGCGAAGAGATGATGAACAAGTACCTGGAAGAGGGTGACCTCTCCGAGGCTGACATCATCGAAGGTCTTCGTCTGCGTACCATCGCCTGCGAAATCCAGCCGATGCTGTGCGGCACCGCGTTCAAGAACAAGGGTGTGCAGCGTATGCTGGACGCCGTGATCGACTTCCTGCCGTCGCCGGTCGATATTCCGCCGGTCAAGGGCACGGACGAGAAGGAACAGCCGATCGAGCGTCGTGCTGCGGACGACGAGAAGTTCTCGTCGTTGGCCTTCAAGATCATGACGGACCCGTTCGTCGGCCAGCTGATCTTCTTCCGCGTCTATTCGGGCGTGGTGAACAAGGGCGACACGCTGCTGAACTCGGTCAAGGGCAAGAAGGAACGCCTGGGCCGTATCGTGCAGATGCACGCGAACCAGCGCGAAGAAATCGACGAAGTGCGCGCAGGCGACATCGCCGCAGCCGTCGGTTTGAAGGATGCGACCACGGGTGACACGCTGTGCGACCCGACCGCCCCGATCGTGCTCGAGCGCATGGTGTTCCCGGAGCCGGTGATTTCGCAGGCTGTCGAGCCGAAGACCAAGGTCGACCAGGAAAAGATGGGCCTCGCCCTGAACCGCCTGGCGCAGGAAGACCCGTCGTTCCGCGTGCAGACCGATGAAGAATCGGGTCAGACCATCATTTCGGGCATGGGCGAGCTCCACCTCGAAATTCTGGTTGACCGCATGAAGCGCGAATTCGGCGTGGAAGCCAACATCGGTGCGCCGCAGGTTGCCTACCGCGAAACCATTCGCAAGTCGGCCGCGGACGTCGAAGGCAAGTTCGTCAAGCAGTCGGGCGGTCGCGGCCAGTTCGGTCACGCTGTCATCACGCTGGAGCCGAACGAGCAAGGCAAGGGCTACGAATTCTTCGACGAGATCAAGGGCGGTGTCATTCCTCGCGAATACATCCCGGCGGTCGACAAGGGGATTCAGGACACGCTCAAGAGCGGCGTTCTGGCCGGCTTCCCGGTGGTGGACGTCAAGGTTCGCCTGACGTTCGGTTCGTACCACGATGTGGACTCGAACGAAAACGCGTTCCGCATGGCCGGTTCGATGGCTTTCAAGGAAGCCATGCGCCGCGCCAGCCCGGTCATTCTCGAGCCGATGATGGCCGTGGAAGTGGAAACGCCGGAAGACTACATGGGTAACGTGATGGGCGACTTGTCGTCGCGTCGCGGCATTATCCAGGGCATGGACGACATGGTCGGCGGCGGCAAGATCGTGCGCGCCGAAGTTCCGCTGTCGGAAATGTTCGGTTATTCGACGTCGCTGCGTTCGGCCACGCAAGGCCGCGCCACGTACACGATGGAGTTCAAGCACTACGCTGAAGCTCCGAAGAACGTGAGCGAAGCCATCATCAGCAACAAGAACAAGTAATTGAATTGTCGGGTGTCTGCACCACGAGGTGCAGCGCCCGGCGCACTGTTTAATCGTCTATTCAGTATCTGAGGATTCGGAAATGGCAAAGGAAAAGTTTCAGCGGACCAAGCCGCACGTCAACGTTGGCACCATCGGTCACGTCGACCACGGCAAGACGACCCTGACGGCCGCTATTGCAACGGTTCTGTCGTCGAAGTTCGGCGGCGAAGCCAAGAACTACGCTGACATCGACGCGGCACCGGAAGAAAAGGCACGCGGTATTACCATCAACACCGCGCACATCGAGTACGAAACGGCGAACCGCCACTACGCACACGTTGACTGCCCGGGCCACGCCGACTACGTCAAGAACATGATTACCGGTGCTGCCCAGATGGACGGCGCCATTCTGGTTTGCTCGGCTGCCGACGGCCCGATGCCGCAAACGCGCGAGCACATCCTGCTGGCCCGTCAGGTTGGCGTGCCGTACATCATCGTGTTCCTGAACAAGTGCGACATGGTCGACGACGCCGAGCTGCTCGAGCTGGTCGAAATGGAAGTTCGCGAACTCCTGTCGAAGTACGACTTCCCGGGCGACGATGTGCCGATCATTCACGGTTCGGCCAAGCTGGCGCTGGAAGGCGACAAGGGTCCCCTGGGCGAAGAAGCCATCATGAAGTTGGCTGAAGCCCTTGACACGTACATCCCGACGCCGGAACGCGCCGTGGACGGCACGTTCCTGATGCCGGTGGAAGACGTGTTCTCGATCTCGGGTCGCGGCACTGTGGTGACCGGTCGTATCGAGCGCGGCATCATCAAGGTCGGCGAAGAAATCGAAATCGTCGGTATCGCCATGGACGGCGACAAGCCGAAGATCGACAAGACGACCTGCACGGGCGTGGAAATGTTCCGCAAGCTGCTCGACCAAGGTCAGGCAGGCGACAACGTCGGTATCCTGCTGCGCGGCACGAAGCGTGAAGACGTCCAGCGTGGTCAGGTTCTGGCCAAGCCGGGTTCGATCAAGCCGCACCGCAAGTTCTCGGGCGAGGTCTACATCCTGTCGAAGGACGAAGGTGGTCGTCACACCCCGTTCTTCAACAACTATCGTCCGCAGTTCTACTTCCGTACGACGGACGTGACGGGCTCGATCTCCCTGCCGGAAGGCAAGGAAATGGTCATGCCGGGCGATAACGTGTCGATCAAGGTTGACCTGATTCAGCCGATCGCCATGGAAGAAGGTCTGCGTTTTGCAATCCGCGAAGGTGGCCGTACGGTCGGCGCCGGCGTGGTTGCGAAGATCGAAGACTAATGACGGATTGACGGATGACGGGGGCGTTGATGCTCCCGTCACCGAAGCTGTGCTTGCTCTTTGTGATTTACCCGGCACCCGAACGAGGGCTGCCATGCTCTTTGGAGAATTGACATGCCGAACCAAAAAATCCGCATCCGCCTGAAGGCTTTCGATTACCGCCTGATCGACCAGTCGGCCGCCGAAATCGTTGAAACCGCCAAGCGCACCGGCGCGATCGTCAAGGGCCCGGTGCCCCTGCCGACGCGCATCGAGCGTTTCGACATTCTGCGTTCGCCGCACGTCAACAAGACCTCGCGCGACCAGCTCGAAATCCGCACGCACCAGCGCCTGATGGACATCGTCGATCCGACGGACAAGACCGTTGACGCACTGATGAAGCTGGACCTGCCGGCTGGCGTGGACGTCGAGATCAAGCTGCAGTAAGGCTTGCAAGCGCGTTTGCGCTGGAAAGCCCCGCCAATACTGACTCGGCGGGGCTTTTATTATGCGATTTGCCAACACTTGTCAAGCGATAAAGGCTCGTCTATAATGTCGGGCTCAAGTGTAGTTTTTAAAAGATGGCCCACATCCGTGGACCATCCTTTTATCATTTAGCCCCGGCCAATCGCAGTCGGGAATGGAGAAAATCATGAGCCTTGGCCTTGTCGGTCGCAAGGTTGGCATGACGCGTATTTTCACGGACGACGGTGATTCGATTCCCGTCACCGTGCTCGACGTGTCTAACAACCGTGTGACGCAAATCAAGACGGATGAAACGGACGGCTACACTGCCGTTCAAGTCACTTTCGGTAACCGTCGCGCCACGCGCGTGACCAAAGCCGCCGCCGGCCACTACGCGAAAGCGGGTGTCGAAGCCGGTGAAATCCTCAAGGAATTCCGCGTCGAAGCTGCCAAAGCTGCTGAACTGCAGCCGGGCGCAGCCGTTGGCGTCGATCTCTTCCAAGTGGGCCAGAAGGTCGACGTGCAAGGCGTGTCGATCGGTAAGGGCTACGCCGGTACCATCAAGCGCTACAACTTCGCTTCGGGCCGCGCTTCGCACGGTAACTCGCGTTCGCACAACGTGCCGGGTTCGATCGGTATGGCGCAGGATCCGGGCCGTGTGTTCCCGGGTAAGCGCATGACGGGTCATCTGGGCGACGTCACCACGACGGTGCAGAATCTCGAAATCGCGCGCATTGACGCTGAACGTGGCCTGATCTTCGTGAAGGGTGCCGTTCCGGGCGCCAACGAAGGCAAGGTTTTCGTGACCACGGCAGTCAAGGCCAAACTCGCGAAGGGAGCGTAACAATGGAACTGAAGCTCCTGAATGAGCAAGGTCAGGAAGGCGCTGCGGTCAACGCGTCGGACGTCGTGTTCGGCCGTGACTACAACGAAGCGCTGATCCATCAGGTTGTGGTGGCTTACCAAGCCAACGCCCGCAGCGGCAATCGTGCGCAGAAAGACCGTGAACAGGTCAAGCACACGACCAAGAAGCCGTGGCGTCAGAAGGGTACGGGCCGCGCTCGTGCCGGTATGTCGTCGAGCCCGTTGTGGCGCGGCGGTGGCCGTATCTTCCCGAATTCGCCGGAAGAGAACTTCACCCACAAGGTCAACAAGAAGATGTACCGCGCCGGTGTGTGCTCGATTCTGTCGCAGCTCGCCCGTGAAGGTCGTCTGTCGGTGGTCGAGGACATCAAGCTGGATGCGCCGAAGACCAAACTGCTCGCTGAAAAGATCAAGGCCATGGGTCTTGAGTCGGTGCTGCTGATCACGGATAGCGTGGACGAGAATCTGTTCCTGGCCTCGCGCAATCTGGCTCACGTTGCCGTCACCGAGCCGCGTTTCGCCGACCCGCTGTCGCTCATCTACTTCAAGACGGTGCTGGTGACGAAGGGCGCGATCGCCAAGATTGAGGAGATGCTGTCATGAGCGACGTGCGTAAAAATGACCATCGTCTGTACCAGGTCCTGCTCTCGCCGGTGATCTCCGAAAAGGCGACGCTGGTGGCTGACAAGAACGAACAAGTGGTGTTCCAAGTTGCACGCGACGCGAACAAGCAAGAAGTGAAGGCTGCGGTTGAGCTTCTCTTCAAGGTGGAAGTCGAGTCGGTGCAGATTCTGAACCGCAAGGGCAAGCAAAAGCGCTTTGGCCGCTTCATGGGTCGTCGCGACCATGAAAAGAAGGCCTACGTGAGCCTGAAGCCGGGTCAGGAAATCAATTTTGAAGCGGAGGCCAAGTAATCATGGCACTCGTCAAAACGAAACCGACGTCGCCGGGCCGCCGTTCGCTGGTCAAGGTCGTCAACAAGGATCTGCACAAGGGCAAGCCGTTCGCCCCGCTGCTCGATACCAAGAGCAAGACCGCTGGCCGTAACAACAACGGTCACATCACCACCCGTCATATGGGTGGCGGTCACAAGCAACACTACCGTATCGTCGATTTCCGTCGCAACAAGGACGGCATCACGGCGAAGGTTGAGCGTCTGGAATACGATCCGAACCGCAGCGCGAACATTGCTCTGCTGTGCTACGCCGACGGCGAGCGTCGTTACATCCTGGCACCGAAGGGCATGACCGTCGGCCAGCAAGTGGTGAGCGGCTCGGAAGCCCCGATCAAATCGGGTAACACCCTGCCGATCCGTAACATCCCGGTCGGTACGACGATTCACGGCATCGAACTTCTGCCGGGCAAGGGTGCGCAAATCGCCCGTGCCGCCGGCACGTCGGCCATGCTGCTGGCTCGCGAAGGCACGTACGCTCAAGTGCGTCTGCGTTCGGGTGAAGTGCGTCGCGTGCACATCGAGTGCCGCGCGACCATCGGTGAAGTCGGTAACGAAGAGCATAGCCTGCGCCAATTGGGCAAGGCCGGTGCAAAGCGTTGGCGCGGTATTCGCCCGACCGTTCGCGGTGTGGCGATGAACCCGGTGGATCACCCGCACGGTGGTGGTGAAGGTCGTACGGCGGCTGGTCGTCATCCGGTCAGCCCGTGGGGTCAGCATACCAAGGGTAAGCGTACCCGCTCGACCAAGCGCACCGACAGCATGATCGTTCAGCGTCGCAAGAAGCGTTAATTGGAGCTAGCAAATGACTCGTTCTGTTAAAAAAGGTCCGTTTTGCGACGCTCACCTGCTGAAAAAAGTGGAAGCGGCGGCTGCATCGCGTGACAAAAAGCCGATCAAGACCTGGTCGCGTCGTTCGACCGTCCTGCCCGATTTCATCGGCCTGACGATCGCTGTGCATAACGGCCGTCAACACGTGCCGGTGTACGTGACGGAAAACATGGTCGGCCACAAGCTGGGTGAGTTCGCTCTCACCCGTACCTTCAAGGGCCATGCGGCCGACAAGAAGGCGAAGAAATAAGGGGCCGACCATGGAAGTAAAAGCAATTCATCGCGATGCTCGTATCTCAGCGCAAAAAACGCGTCTGGTCGCTGACCAGATCCGTGGACTGCCGCTGGAGCGTGCACTCAATGTCCTGACCTTCTCGCCGAAGAAGGCCGCGGTCATCATCAAGAAGGTGCTCGAGTCGGCTATCGCCAACGCCGAGCACAATGAAGGTGCTGACATCGACGAACTGCGCGTCAAGGGCATTTTCGTCGACAAGGCGACCTCGCTCAAGCGTTTCACCGCGCGCGCTAAGGGCCGTGGTAACCGCATCGAGAAGCAAACCTGTCACATCACTGTGACGCTGGGCAACTAAGGGGTCACGATGGGACAGAAAATTCATCCGACTGGCTTCCGTCTGGCGGTCAGTCGTAACTGGGCTTCGCGTTGGTACGCCAACAACCAGAACTTCGCGCAGATGTTGAAGGAAGACATCGGCGTTCGCGAATACCTGAAGAAGAAGCTGAAGAACGCTTCGGTCGGCCGCGTCATCATCGAGCGCCCGGCACGTAATGCTCGCATTACGATTTTCAGCTCGCGTCCGGGTGTTGTGATCGGCAAGAAGGGCGAGGACATCGAAATCCTGAAGGCCGAGCTGCAAAAGCGCATGGGCGTGCCCGTGCACGTGAACATCGAGGAAATCCGCAAGCCGGAAACCGATGCGCAGCTCATCGCCGATTCGATCGCTCAGCAGCTCGAGCGCCGTATCATGTTCCGTCGCGCCATGAAGCGTGCGATGCAGAACGCGATGCGTCTGGGTGCCCAAGGCATCAAGATCATGAGCGCGGGCCGTTTGAACGGTATCGAAATCGCCCGTACCGAGTGGTATCGCGAAGGCCGTGTGCCCCTGCACACGCTGCGTGCCGACATCGACTACGCAACTTCGGAAGCGAAGACGACGTACGGCATCATCGGTATCAAGGTGTGGGTGTACAAGGGTGACACGCTGGGCCGCAACGACGCTCCGGTGGCTGAAGAGCCGGCCGAAGACAAGCGTCCGCGCCGCAACGCGCGTCCGGGCGGCGACCGTCGCCCCCGTCGTGACGATGCTGGCGATAAGGCCGGCGCGAAGCGCGGTGGTGCACGACGCCCGGCTGGCAAGCCTGAAGGCGACGCCAAGACTGGAGAATAATCATGCTGCAACCGAAACGCAGAAAGTATCGCAAAGAGCAGAAGGGCCGTAACACTGGCGTTGCCACGCGTGGTAACGAAGTGTCGTTCGGCGAATTCGGTCTGAAGGCGGTCGGTCGTGGGCGTCTGACGGCTCGTCAAATCGAAGCCGCGCGTCGTGCCATGACTCGCCACATCAAGCGCGGTGGTCGTATCTGGATCCGTATCTTCCCGGACAAGCCGATCTCGCAAAAGCCGGCAGAAGTGCGTATGGGTAACGGTAAGGGTAACCCGGAGTACTACGTCGCCGAGATTCAACCGGGCAAGATGCTGTACGAAATGGACGGTGTGGATGAAGCGTTGGCGCGCGAGGCGTTCCGCCTGGCTGCTGCCAAGCTGCCGATTCAGACGACGTTCTTCGTACGTCGCCTTGGCGCCTGAGGGGAGAATTTGAAATGAAAGCATCCGAACTTCGTGCCAAGGATCTCGACGGCCTGAACAAGGAACTGTCGGATCTGCTGAAGGCCCAATTCGGTCTTCGCATGCAAGCGGGCACCCAACAGCTGAGCAACACCAGCCAGCTGAAGAAGGTGCGCAAGGACATCGCGCGTGTGCGTACCGTGTTGACTGAGAAGGCGAGCCAGAAATGAACGATACCGCTAAGACCGCGCTGAAGCGTACCCTCGTGGGTAAGGTTGTCAGCGACAAGATGGACAAGACGGTTACCGTGCTGGTCGAGCGTCAAATGAAGCACCCGCTCTACGGCAAGTACATCGTGCGCTCGAAGAAGTACCACGCGCACGATGAGACCAACCAGTACAAGGAAGGCGATACGGTCGAGATTCAAGAATCCCGCCCGCTGTCGAAGACCAAGGCCTGGACGGTCTCCCGTCTCGTGGAAGCCGCTCGCATCATCTAAAGCGCGCTGAAGCGAAGGCTTGACTTGCAAGTCCGGAATTATCGATGTATAATTCCGGACTTTCCGCTTCTTTCGCTAAAACCGGTCTTTGGTTTCGCAAGGGAGTGGATGGCTTCCGAAGCCGATTCGTATCCTCTACGAGTCTGGTCGAGGTAGCAAAGTTGTCCACTTTTGAACGACTCAACCCAAACGGCACCCTTTGGTGCTGACGGGGACCAAGACTGACCGATGCGTATGTGTCGGATTAAGTTGGGAAGATAACACCATGATTCAAACTGAAACCCGGCTCGAAGTAGCCGACAACACCGGTGCGCGCGAAGTGATGTGCATCAAGGTGCTGGGCGGCTCCAAGCGTCGCTACGCCGGCATTGGCGACATCATCAAGGTCAGCGTGAAGGATGCTGCCCCGCGTGGTCGTGTCAAGAAGGGCGAAATCTATAACGCAGTGGTCGTGCGCACCGCCAAGGGCGTGCGTCGCCAGGACGGCTCGCTGGTCAAATTCGACGGCAACGCCGCCGTGCTGCTTAACACCAAGCTTGAGCCGATCGGCACCCGTATCTTCGGGCCGGTTACGCGTGAACTGCGTACCGAACGCTTCATGAAGATCGTGTCGCTGGCCCCGGAAGTGCTGTAAGGAGCCGACACATGAACAAGATTCGCAAGGGTGACCAGGTCATCGTGCTGACGGGTAAGGACAAGGCCAAGCGTGGCACGGTCCTGGCCATTGATGGCGACAAGTTGGTCGTCGAGGGCGTGAACGTTGCCAAAAAGCACGTCAAGCCGAACCCGATGAAGGGTACGCAAGGTGGCGTGGTCGACAAGACGATGCCGATCCACGTGTCGAACGTGGCGCTGGTGGATGCCAATGGCAAGCCGTCGCGCGTGGGCATCAAGGTCGAAGACGGCAAGAAGGTCCGCTTCCTCAAGACGACCGGTACGGTCGTCGGTGCCTAAGTCGCAGGGAGTATAGATAATGGCCCGTTTGCAAGAATTCTATAAAGACAAGGTTGTCGCCGAGCTGACAAAGCAGTTCGGTTACAAGTCTGTCATGGAAGTGCCGCGCATCACCAAGATCACCCTGAACATGGGCCTTGGTCAAGCCGTTGCTGACAAGAAGATCATTGAGCACGCCGTTGGCGACCTGACGAAAATCGCCGGCCAAAAGCCGGTGGTGACGAAGGCTCGCAAGGCAATTGCCGGTTTCAAGATCCGCGAAGGTTACCCGATCGGTACGATGGTGACGCTGCGCGGCGAGCGTATGTTCGAATTCCTGGATCGTTTCATCACCGTGGCTCTGCCGCGCGTGCGTGACTTCCGTGGTATTTCGGGTCGTGCGTTCGATGGTCGTGGCAACTACAACATCGGTGTGAAGGAACAGATCATCTTCCCCGAAATCGAGTACGACAAAATCGACGCGCTGCGTGGTCTGAACATCAGCATCACCACGACCGCGAAGACTGACGAAGAAGCCAAGGCTCTTCTGTCGGCGTTCAAATTCCCGTTCCGTAACTGAGGTAATCGTGGCTAAACTGGCACTTATCGAACGCGAAAAGAAACGCGCCCGTCTGGCGCAGAAGTTTTCTGCCAAGCGCGCCGCCCTCAAAGCGACCATCGAAGACACCAGCAAGTCGGAAGACGAGCGTTATGAAGCACGTCTGGCGCTGCAACAGCTGCCGCGTAACGCCAATCCGACGCGTCAACGCAATCGTTGCGACCTGACTGGCCGTCCGCGCGGTACCTTCCGCAAATTCGGCCTGGCCCGTAACAAGATCCGTGAAATCGCCTTCCGTGGCGAAATCCCGGGCGTGACCAAAGCAAGCTGGTAATAGGAGAAGCACCATGAGCATGAGCGATCCTATCGCCGATATGCTGACTCGCATCCGCAACGCTCAGATGGTTGAGAAAGCATCGGTGAAGATGCCCTCTTCCAAGCTGAAGGTCTCGATCGCCAAAGTCCTGAAGGACGAAGGCTACATCGAAGACTTCGCGGTTGAAGCAGAAGAAACGAAGGCAGTGTTGAACATCGCACTGAAGTACTACGCTGGCCGTCCGGTGATCGAGCGCCTCGAGCGCGTGTCCCGCCCGGTCTTCGTGTGTACAAGAGCCGCAACGACATCCCGCAGGTCATGAATGGCCTCGGCGTTGCAATCGTCTCGACCCCGAAGGGCGTGATGACTGATCGCAAGGCACGCGCCACCGGCGTGGGCGGCGAAGTCATCTGCTACGTCGCCTAACCGAGGAGCGTTGAAATGTCTCGAGTAGGTAAGAGTCCCATTGCATTGCCGAAGGGCGTAGAAGCAACGCTGGCAGGCAATGTGCTGACGATCAAGGGTGCCCTGGGTTCGCTGACCCGCGGTGTGAATGCCCTCGTGAACGTCAAGATCGAAGACGGCACCATCACCTTCGCCCCGGCCGACGAAAGCCGCGAAGCGAATGCGTTGTATGGCACCGAACGTGCACTGGTCAACAATATGGTGACCGGTGTGAGCAAGGGTTTCGAAAAGAAACTGCAACTCGTTGGCGTGGGTTACCGCGCCAAGGCTGAAGGTGCAAACCTGAAGCTCGAGCTGGGTTTCTCGCACGATGTCGTGCATGCCATGCCGGAAGGCGTGAAGGCCGAGACCCCGACGCAGACGGAGATCATCATCAAAGGCGTTGATAAGCAACGCATCGGACAAGTGGCTGCGGAAGTTCGCGGTTACCGTCCGCCCGAACCCTACAAGGGCAAGGGCGTCCGCTATGCGGACGAGGTGGTGATCCTCAAGGAAACCAAGAAGAAGTAAGGGTGCGAAACATGGACAAGAAACAATCTCGTGTGCGCCGTGCTCGCCAGACTCGTATCAAGCTGGCAGCTCAAAAGGTGCATCGCCTTTCCGTGCATCGCACCAACGTGCACATCTACGCGCAAGTTTTTTCGGAAGACGGCACGCAAGTGCTGGCCAGCGCTTCGACGCTGGAAGCCGAAGTGCGCAAGGAACTGGGCGACAAGGAAGGCAAGGGTGGCAACGCTGCGGCCGCTGCGCTGATCGGCCGTCGTATCGCCGAGAAGGCGAAGGCTGCCGGCATCGAAAGCGTGGCTTTCGACCGCTCGGGCTTCCGCTATCACGGTCGCGTCAAGGCTCTGGCCGACGCTGCCCGTGAAGCCGGCCTCAAGTTCTAAGTAAGGATCCGTCATGGCAAAGATGCAAGCGAAAGTTCAGGCTGACGAACGCGACGACGGCCTTCGCGAGAAGATGATCGCGGTCAACCGTGTCACGAAGGTTGTGAAGGGTGGCCGTATTCTCGGTTTTGCCGCGTTGACCGTGGTTGGTGACGGCGATGGCCGCATCGGCATGGGCAAGGGCAAGGCGAAGGAAGTGCCGGTTGCCGTTCAAAAGGCAATGGAACAAGCCCGCCGCAATATGTTCAAGGTGCCCCTGAAGAACGGCACCCTGCAACACAACGTTCTCGGCCAGCATGGCGCCTCGCGCGTCCTGATGTCGCCGGCGAAGGACGGTACCGGTGTTATCGCCGGTGGCCCGATGCGCGCGGTGTTCGAGGTGATGGGCGTGACCAACGTGGTAACGAAGAGCCTTGGCTCGACGAACCCGTACAACCTGGTCCGCGCCACGCTCGACGGCCTGAAGAAACAATCGACTCCTGCTGACATCGCCGCCAAGCGTGGCAAGTCGGTGGAAGAGATCCTCGGCTAAGGGTGATCAATATGTCGCAGCAAACTGTGAAAGTTAAGCTGGTCAAGAGCCTGATCGGTACGCGTGAAGAACATCGCGCGACCGTGCGGGGCCTGGGCCTGCGTCGAATCAATTCGGTCAGCGAGTTGCAGGATACGCCCGCTGTGCGGGGCATGATCAACAAGGTCTCGTACCTTGTGGCGATCGTCGACTGAGCGAGGGCAAAATGGAATTGAATTCGATTAAGCCGGCAGAAGGCGCCAAGCACGCCAAACGCCGCGTTGGCCGTGGCATCGGTTCGGGTCTGGGTAAAACCGCCGGCCGTGGTCACAAGGGTCAAAAGTCGCGTTCGGGCGGCTTCCACAAGGTTGGCTTCGAAGGCGGTCAAATGCCGCTGCAACGTCGCCTGCCGAAGCGTGGTTTCAAGTCGCTGACGCGTCGTTTCGTGGGCGAAGTTCGCCTGTCGGACCTGAACAACCTGCCGGTCGACGAGATCGATCTGTTGGTTCTGAAGCAGGCCGGTCTGGTGAGCGAGCTGTCGCTGTCGGCCAAGGTCATCGCCTCGGGCGAGATCACCCGCAAGGTCGTTGTGAAGGGTCTGGGCGTCACCAAAGGTGCGCTCACGGCAATTCAAGCGGCTGGCGGTTCGGTTGCAGAGTAAGTTAGGTCACCCCGGAGCCAGCATTGGCCAAGTCTCCTAATCTCGCTAAGCCTGGTACGCAGGGCCCGAAGTATGCGGATCTGCGCCGGCGGCTGGTTTTCCTGCTGCTGGCGTTGATCGTCTACCGTATTGGTGCGCATATCCCGGTGCCGGGCATCGACCCCGATCAGCTGGCGCAGTTGTTCCAGCGCCAGTCGGGCGGGATCCTGGGCATGTTCAACATGTTCTCGGGTGGCGCGTTGTCGCGTTTCACGATCTTCGCGCTGGGGATCATGCCGTACATTTCGGCGTCGATCATCATGCAGCTGTTGGCGATGGTTTCGCCGCAGTTGGAAGCCTTGCGCAAGGAAGGTCAGTCCGGACAGCGCAAGATCACGCAGTACACCCGGTATTTCACGGTGCTACTCGCGCTCTTCCAGGCCGCAGCGATCGCAGTGACGTTGGAGAGCGAGCCGGGGCTCGTCGTCGATCCGGGCATGCTGTTCCGCCTGACGACGGTGATCACGCTCGTGACCGGCACGATGTTCCTGATGTGGCTTGGTGAGCAGATCACCGAACGCGGCCTGGGTAACGGTATCTCGATCATCATCTTTGGTGGTATCGCGGCCGGTCTGCCGAACGCTGTGGGCGGTTTGTTCGAGCTTGTCAGCACGGGTTCGATTGGTCCGTTCTCGGCCATCGTGATCTGCGCCCTCGTGGTACTCGTGACGTTCTTCGTCGTGTTTGTCGAACGAGGTCAGCGCAAGATCCTCGTGAACTACGCCAAACGTCAGGTAGGCAACAAGGTGTACGGCGGCCAGGCTTCGCACCTGCCGCTCAAGCTGAACATGGCAGGCGTGATTCCGCCGATCTTCGCATCGTCAATCATCCTGTTCCCGGCAACGATCGCGAATTGGTTCGGCGCAGGCGAAAGCACGCGCTGGCTCAAGGATTTCGCGGCGAAGTTGTCGCCGGGTCAGCCGATCTACGTGATGCTCTACGCTTTGGCGATCGTGTTCTTTTGCTTCTTCTACACCGCATTGGTGTTCAACAGCAAAGAGACCGCGGACAACCTGAAGAAGAGCGGCGCGTTTGTACCGGGCATCCGTCCGGGCGATCAGACGGCGCGGTACATCGACAAGATCCTGACGCGCCTGACACTGGCCGGTGCGGCTTACGTCACGCTGGTGTGTTTGCTGCCTGAGTTTCTGGTGTTGCGTTGGAACGTCCCGTTCTACTTCGGTGGAACCTCACTGCTGATTATCGTGGTGGTGACGATGGATTTCATGGCTCAAGTGCAGTCGTATGTGATGTCGCAACAGTATGAGTCGCTGCTCAAAAAGGCGAATTTCAAGGGCGGCAATAACATGACGCTTCGCTGACCTTGGGTCATGTCGAAAGACGACGTTATTCAAATGCAGGGCGAGGTCGTTGAAAACCTCCCCAATGCCACCTTCCGGGTAAAGCTGGAAAATGGCCATGTAGTACTCGGACATATTTCCGGCAAGATGCGGATGCACTACATCCGAATCTTGCCTGGAGATAAGGTGACGGTAGAGTTGACGCCCTACGATCTGTCGCGTGCGCGGATCGTCTTCCGGGCGAAGTGATTAGAGAGAGGGAATTGTCATGAAAGTTTTGGCATCTGTTAAGTGCATCTGCCGCAATTGCAAGTTTGTGAAGCGCAAAGGCGTGCTGCGCGTGATCTGCAGTTCGGATCCGCGCCACAAGCAACGTCAGGGCTAATCGGCCTTTAACGCTATTTAGTTGGGGAATTACGAATGGCTCGTATCGCAGGGGTTAACATCCCGAATCACCAGCACACCGCAATCGGCTTGACGGCCATTTACGGTGTCGGCCGCACGCGCGCTCGCCAGATTTGCGACGCCGCCGGTGTGCCGTTCTCGAAGAAGGTCAAAGACCTCGACGACGCTGATCTCGAAAAGCTGCGTGATCAAGTCGGTCAACTGACGGTCGAGGGCGACCTGCGCCGTGAAGTGACCATGAACATCAAGCGCCTGATGGACCTGGGCTGCTATCGTGGTATGCGTCACCGCAAGGGCTTGCCGCTTCGCGGTCAGCGTACCCGTACCAATGCGCGTACCCGCAAGGGCCCGCGTAAGGCCGGCGTCTCGCTGAAGAAGTAACCAGAGGATAGGAACTCATGGCTAAGCAACAGAACAACGCCGCTTCGCAGCGCGTTCGCAAGAAGGTCAAGAAGAGCGTTGCCGAAGGCGTCGTGCACGTCCACGCTTCGTTCAACAACACCATCATCACGATCACCGATCGTCAGGGCAACGCACTGGCATGGGCGACCTCGGGTGGCCAGGGCTTTAAGGGTTCGCGCAAGTCGACCCCGTTCGCTGCCCAGGTTGCTGCCGAGTCGGCTGGCCGCGTGGCACTGGAATACGGTGTGAAGAACCTGGAAGTTCGCATCAAGGGCCCGGGCCCGGGTCGCGAATCCGCGGTTCGTGCGCTGAACGCGCTGGGTATCAAGATCACGGCCATCTCGGACGTGACGCCGGTCCCGCACAACGGCTGCCGCCCGCCGAAGCGTCGTCGCATCTAAGACGCAGAAGCAAATCCTGCTATAATCGCGGGTTCGCGCACGGCCTCGGCCGTGCGCGTAGCAATTTCTAAGACCACCGTCCGGTACACAGGTACCGGACTTGCGTAGTGGACAAGGTTCGCTGCGTCAGATTTTGAGATAAAGGAACAACCGTGGCACGTTATATCGGCCCGAAGGCCAAACTCTCCCGCCGTGAAGGTACTGACCTCTTCCTGAAGAGCGCACGCCGCTCGCTCGCCGACAAGTGCAAGCTGGATAGCAAGCCGGGTCAGCATGGTCGCACCTCGGGTGCTCGTACGTCGGATTACGGCAACCAACTGCGCGAAAAGCAGAAGGTCAAGCGTATCTACGGCGTGCTTGAGCGCCAGTTCCGTCGCTATTTCGCGGAAGCCGATCGCGTCAAGGGCAACACGGGTGAAAACCTGCTGCAACTGCTCGAGTCGCGTCTCGACAACGTCGTGTACCGCATGGGCTTTGGCTCGACGCGTGCTGAAGCGCGCCAGTTGGTCGGCCACAAGGCGATCTCGCTGAATGGTGTTGTTTCCAACATCCCGTCGATCAAGGTCAAGGCCGGCGACGTGATCACTGTGCGCGACGCTGCCAAGAAGCAAGTGCGTATTCAAGAGGCACTGTCGCTGGCGGAGCAAGTCGGTTTCCCGATCTGGGTTTCGGTTGACGCCAAGAAGATGGAAGGCACTTTCAAGGCACTGCCGGAACGTAGCGATATCGCGGGCGACATCAACGAAAGCCTGATCGTTGAATTGTATTCGCGTTAATATCCGTATGCTGACGCGCCTCACGGCGCGTTTTTGCGTTCCGTGCAGGTTGTCACGCATCAGCCTTATCGGTGTAACGAGCCGAGGGTATTGAAAAGGAAACCTATGCAAACCAGTTTGTTGAAGCCCAAGATCATTGCGGTTGAGCCGGTCGGTGAGCATCACGCCAAAGTCGTGATGGAGCCGTTCGAACGTGGCTACGGCCACACCTTGGGTAACGCGCTTCGCCGCGTGCTGTTGTCGTCGATGGTCGGTTATGCCCCGACCGAAGTGACGATCGCCGGCGTTGTGCACGAATATTCCACCATCGACGGTGTACAGGAAGATGTCGTTAACTTCCTGTTGAACCTGAAGGGTGTGGTGTTCAAGCTGCATAACCGTGACGAAGTCACCGTTACGCTGCGCAAGGATGGTGAAGGTGTGGTGCGTGCTTCGGATATCGAAGTGCCGCATGATGTAGAACTGATCAATCCCGACCACGTGATCGCGCATCTGGCCAAGGGCGGCAAGCTCGACGTACAGATCAAGATCGAAAAGGGTCGTGGTTATGTCCCGGGTAACGTGCGCCGTTACGGCGACGAATCGGCCAAGGTGATTGGCCGCATCGTTCTGGATGCGTCGTTCTCGCCGGTCAAGCGCGTGAGCTACGCGGTCGAATCGGCCCGCGTGGAGCAGCGTACGGACCTGGACAAGCTCGTGATGAACATCGAAACCAACGGTGTGGTGTCGCCGGAAGAAGCGATCCGTCTGTCGGCTCGCATCCTCGTCGACCAACTGTCGGTGTTCGCTGCGCTGGAAGGCACGGAAGCCGCCAGCGAAGCACCGTCGCGTGCGCCGCAGATCGATCCGATCCTGCTGCGCCCGGTGGACGATCTTGAGTTGACGGTGCGTTCGGCCAACTGCTTGAAGGCTGAAAACATCTACTACATCGGCGACCTGATCCAGCGTACCGAGAACGAATTGCTCAAGACCCCGAATCTGGGTCGCAAATCGCTCAACGAGATCAAGGAAGTGCTTGCCTCGCGTGGCCTCACGCTGGGCATGAAGCTCGAAAACTGGCCGCCGGCCGGTCTCGAGAAGTAAAGGTGTAACGACATGGCCGCCTTGGGGCGGCCGTGTCGCTACGTAAGTGCGGCGCGTCGGAATGTCCTTGATGTTCCGATACGGCCGATAGCGAAGGTACCGGCCCGCGGTGGTTGTCACCGATAGAAGAGCTAGGTCGAAAACTCTGTTTAAAGGAAAGTTGAAATGCGTCACCGTCATGGTCTTCGTAAGCTGAACCGTACCAGCAGCCACCGTCTGGCAATGCTGCGCAATATGTCGAACTCGTTGATCCAACACGAAGCGATCAAGACCACGCTGCCGAAGGCGAAGGAACTGCGCAAGGTCGTCGAGCCCCTCATCACGCTGGGTAAGAAGGATTCGCTGGCCAACCGTCGTCTGGCGTTCAACCGCCTGCGCGATCGCGACATGGTCACCAAGCTGTTCAACGAACTGGGCCCGCGCTTTGCCAACCGTCCGGGCGGCTACCTGCGCATCCTGAAGATGGGTTTCCGCGTTGGCGATAACGCACCGATGGCGTTCGTCGAACTGCTGGACCGCCCGGAAGTCGACACGGAAGCGCCGGAAGTGGCTGAGTAAGCGACACGCGCAACGGTCTTTTCAAGGCCGTGAGCCGTAAAAAGAAGCCAGGTCAACGACCTGGCTTTTTTCATTTTTTGGCGTCGTCCGAACCCGTCTGCTCGCCAGTCTGGAAATCGCTGGCCGATCGGGCACATTTCGCGGCGTCGGTGTACAGTGAACGATCCACACGCTCGAATGGTCTACGCCACATCATGGACGCCCTTCTTATCGTCACGACGACGTTTCCCGACGAGGCCAGCGCTACCGCCGCCATCGACGGCATGCTGGCCGAGCGGCTGGCGGCGTGCGTGCAGCAAATGGCACCGGTGCGTTCGAGCTATCGCTGGCAAGGCAAGCGCGAGACGAGCGTGGAAGTGCCGCTCATGATCAAGACGACGGCAGCGCGTTACAGCGCGCTGGAGCAATACATTAAAGAACATCATCCCTACGACGTGCCTGAGATTGTGGCGTGGCCCGCCACGGCAGCGCTGCCAGCCTACGCGCGGTGGGTTGAGGATGAGACGCGGGAGGCGTTGCATGTCTGACGTGAAGACGATGGCGGGACGGGGGATCCCGCAAGGCAGTCGCAATGGGCACGGCCCGATGCAACATCGGGTCTTGTGGCTATGGTCGGTCGCATTACTGATGGTGGCGGCAGTTCTGTTGCTCGGGGCCAAGCGGGTCTACGCCGCTGACGATTTTCTCGACCCGGATGTCGCCTTCAAGGTATCGAAGACGGAGCAGCCCGGGGCGGTGCTGCTGCATTTCGAAGTGGCCAAGGGCTACTACCTCTATCGAGAACGGTTTGCTTTCGCCGCCGACAATCCTGCCGTCACGCTTGGCGTACCGGTGTTCCCGAAGGGTGAAGTCAAACGCGACGAGACTTTCGGCAAGGACATGGAGGTGTATCACGAGCCTATCGACGTTCGCATCCCGGTGAGTCGGGCGGGGGCCCCGTTTACGCTGAACGTCACCATGCAGGGCTGCGCCGAGAAGGGGCTGTGCTATCCCCCGATGGACAAGCCGTTGAAAATTTCCGCAGCCGCGATTGGCGGCGCGAATCGCGAGACTTCAGCCGGCGAATCAACGTCGGTTCCCACAACGCCGGCCTTGCTCGGCGGCATGGCGCAAGCGTCGAGCGGTGGGAAGATCATCACGTCGCCGGAATCCGTATCGACAGTCCCCAGCGCTGACACGGCCAACGGCTGGTTGTCCGCGCGAGACGACTATAGCGAGGCTGAGCGGATCCTCACCGGCGGCAGCTTCGTGCTGGCATTGGCGATCTTCTTCGCGCTGGGTGTCGGGTTGGCGTTCACGCCGTGTGTGTTGCCGATGGTCCCGATTCTCCTGTCGATTGTCGCAGGGCAGGGAGCCAGTCGAGGCAAGGCCGTGCGTCTGGCCATTGCCTATGTGCTCGGCATGTCCGTGGTGAACACTGTCATTGGTGTGGCCGCTGGATTGCTGGGGCAAGGTCTGATCGCGTTCCTGCAGGCGCCGTGGGTGCTGGTCTCGTTCGCGCTGCTCATGATCGTTCTGTCGTTGTCGATGTTCGGCATGTACGAGATTCAATTACCGTTGGCGTTGCGCGCTCGAATCGATGACGCCGCTCGCAAGCAGGCATCGGGTCAATGGATCGGCGCGGCGATGATGGGCGTGCTATCGGGACTGATCGTGAGCCCATGTGTGACCGCCCCGCTGGCGGCCGCGCTCGCCTTTATCGCGAAGACGGGAGATGCGGTCTTCGGTGGCGCAACGCTCTTCGCATTGTCGCTTGGGATGGGCTTACCGCTTGTGCTCCTCGCGGGCGGCGGCGGTGCATTGCTGCCGCGTGCGGGGGCATGGATGGGCGGCGTGAAACGCTTCTTCGGCTTCCTGCTTCTGGGCGTTGCGCTGTGGATTGTGCGGCCATTGCTGACCACGCCCGTTCTGTTGTTGGGATGGGGGGCCTTGCTGTTGGTGGCCGCCGCGTTCATGCACGTTTTCGATCGACTGCCCGATGGTGTCGGCGCTGCACGGCGCGTGCTCAAGGGGTTAGGCGTTGTGGTCGCCCTTCTTGGCGCCGCGGCGTTGGTGGGGGCGGTAACCGGGGCGCGTGATCCGCTTGCGCCACTCGCGGGGTTAACGGTGGCCACCTCGGGGCGCGCCAACGCACCCGTGGACGAGGGCGCCAAGTTCCGCCGCGTACGCAGCGTTGCAGAGCTCGATCAGGTCATCGCGACGGCGGGGCGTCCGGTGATGTTCGACTTCTATGCGGACTGGTGCATTAGCTGCAAGGAAATGGAGCGCTCCGTTTTCACGGATCCACGTGTCAAAGCCCGTCTCGATCAGGTGGTGCTCGTGCAGGCGGACGTCACGGCCAACAGCGCTGATGATCAGGCGCTGCTCAAGCGCTTCGGACTGTTCGGCCCGCCAGGCATTATCTTCTTTGATGGCAGCGGTAACGAGAGGACGGGGATGCGCGTGATCGGCGCACAGTCGGCGGATCAGTTCCTGCGCAGTCTGGACAAGGCCCTCGGCCCGGCCGCCTGAGCGCTGCGGCCGGAATCCGATCGCTGCCGCCCGAACCCGAGCGCGGGTCGTCGCGAACGGATTCGGTGGTGCGGCCAAGCACTGCTTAGGCTTGCGCGCGAATCAGCCTTGCTGCGTCGAGCGCGAAGTACGTCAGGATGCCATCGGCGCCAGCACGTTTGAAGGCGAGCAGCGACTCCATCATGACCTTGTCGTGATCGAGCCAACCGTTTTGCGCAGCGGCCTTGAGCATCGCGTACTCGCCGCTGACCTGATAAGCGTAGGTGGGGAAGCGGAACTCGTCCTTCACGCGGCGTACGATGTCCAGGTACGGCATGCCGGGCTTGACCATCACCATGTCCGCACCTTCCTCGATGTCGAGCGCGACTTCGCGCAGCGCTTCGTCGGAGTTGGCGGGATCCATCTGGTACGTCATCTTGTTGCCCTTGCCCAGATTCGATGCCGACCCGACGGCGTCGCGGAACGGCCCGTAAAAGGCCGATGCGTACTTGGCCGCATAGGCCATGATTCGCGTGTGGATGTGGCCAGCGTCTTCGAGCGCTTCGCGAATAGCGCCGATGCGCCCGTCCATCATGTCGGAGGGGGCGACGATGTCCACGCCCGCTTCCGCCTGAGTGAGGGCTTGCTTTACGAGAATGCCGGTCGTCACGTCGTTGATGACGTAACCGTTTTCGTCGAGCACGCCATCCTGACCATGGCTCGTGTACGGGTCGAGGGCGACGTCCGTCAATACACCCAGATCCGGGAAGTGGCGCTTGAGCTCGCGCACGGCGCGCGGGACCAGACCGTCCGGGTTGGCGGCTTCGATGCCGTCGGGTGTTTTGAGCGTTGCCTCGATATTCGGGAACAGCGAGATCACCGGGACGCCGAGCGTGACACAGGTGTCGGCCACGCGCAGCAGTTCGTCGACCGAGACGCGTTCGACGCCGGGCATCGAGGCGACGGCCTCGCGGCGGTTTTCGCCTTCAAGGATGAACACGGGATAAATGAGGTCGTCGCACGTCAGGTGGTTCTCTCGCATCAGACGGCGCGAGAAGTCATCGCGTCGCATGCGGCGCGGGCGAAGCAGGGGGAAGGAACTCATGCGAAGGGTCCTTTGGACGGAGAATGGTGCGTCGAAGATTCCGGTGAAAGCGGTCGCGTGGGCGTCCCGAAAGCGGCGCGTCATTGCCGCTGGCTCGGCGATCCAGTCCGCGGGAAGGTGCGCAAAAAAGGGCACTTGCCGGGAAACTTTCGAACGCATGGTATATCATACCAACCGGATGTTCGCACTGCGTGTGACGTCCCCCGCTTCTCCTCCCTGAGCGGGCGCCTGTCGTTCTACGATAAGGCTCATTTAAACCCGCCGTGCCTACACGGCGGTTTTTTTATGGGTGCGCGAATCGTCACCGCGAAGCCCCGGTTGGCCGCGCTTTCCGGCTGATGCGAGAGGCCTCATCCGTTCGGCCGAGGCGCTGTTGTGCCGTCACTTGCGCTCGCCAATTTCCATCGACCTCACGAAGCGCTACGCGGCTTGCCGCGACGATTTGTCGCGCTCCGCTGAGACCCTGTCTGCCGTCTACCTTGGCGGCTTGACCAAACGCTGCGTTGCACCTGCGGTGTGGGGTTGTCTGGGCGGCGGTGGAGACGGGCAACGAGGACGCGCTCGATCCCTCGTTGACACGACGGATCAGGTCACACGGTCACGCTTTCTTGGCGTCGTCGCGGGCCGGTATGGCGAGCCAGTCTTCGAGCACGCGTTGTGCCTCCTCGAGACCGGTACGCTTGAGCGATGAGAACAGTTGCGCCGTGAATTGCGGTTTCGTGGCGGGATCGTCGGAAGGCAGTCCGTCGGTGCGAGGCATTGCGGCCAGACGCGTTCGTGTGTCGCGAAGCACGACCGTTGCTTCCTGGCGCGTGAGTTTGTCCACCTTGGTCAGTAACACATGGATGGGACGTCCGGTCGTCTTGAACCAGTCGATCAACTTGCAATCGAGTTCCGTGAACGGCCGGCGCGAGTCCATCAGCAGGACGAGACCGCGTAATTGCGGTCGCTGCACCAGATAGTCCCCGAGGAGCTGCTGCCAGTGCACCTTCACGCCACCGCCGACCTCGGCGTAGCCATAGCCGGGCAAATCGACGAGATAGCCGTACAGATGCTCAAGGTGCGCGATCTCGAAGTAGTTGATGTGCTGCGTACGGCCTGGCGTCTTGCTCGAGAAGGCCAGCCGCTTCTGGTTGCACAGGATGTTGAGCGCGCTGGACTTGCCCGCGTTCGAGCGGCCCGCGAAGGCGACCTCGGGCACGGCCGTGGGCGGCAGGTCGCGCAGATGATTGACGGTCGTGAAGAAGCGGGCTTGATGAAGTAGGGACATGACGGAGACCGAGGAGCGCCGCAGCCACGGGAACCGGGCTGCAACGCGGACGCAGGGCACGCAAGACGGTGGGTCTGATGCCCCCCGGAGATGGCTCGGGAAGCCCCGTTCTGCGGCCTTCTACATGGAAATCCCCTAAAGTCGGGGAAAGACTTTATTGTACAATATGAAAGTTAACCTTGGCCTGGCCAAGGCTTGTCCGAACGTCTCGCGCGCCGTGAGGTTGGAGGAGAAACGCGGCGCCGGACGGTGAGTTCGAACGACCGATTTCCCGACAAAACAGATATAAGGTGTGCGAATGAACCGAGGAGTGTGGAAGTCTCTCGCTGCAACACCGTTGGCACTGGCGTGCTTTCTTCTGAGCGGTGCTGGACAAGCCGCCGAGGCGCAGGCGCCCGCCAAACCCGACCTGAACCGGGGACAGGCCATTGCCAGTCAGGTTTGTGCCGCCTGCCACGCGGCAGACGGCAACAGCGCCGGCGGCGCGTATCCGAAGCTTGCCGGTCAGCACGCCGAATATCTCTACAAGCAACTCACCGAATTCAAGGCCCAGCCCGGCAAAACGCCGGTGCGTAATAACGCCATCATGGCCGGCATGGTCGCCGCACTGTCCGATCAGGACATGCGCAATGTCTCCGCCTATTTCGCCTCGCAAACCATGAAGCCGGGTGCCGCGCACGACAAGGACACCGTGCCGCTGGGCCAGAAGATCTACCGCGGCGGGCTGGCCGAAAAGGGCGTTCCCGCCTGCGCCTCATGCCACGGCCCGACCGGCGCCGGCATGCCGTCGCAGTACCCCCGACTGTCCGGCCAGTGGGCGGAATACACCGCCGCCCAGTTGGTGGCGTTCCGCGACGAGGTTCGCAAGAACAATGCGCCGATGCATACGGTCGCCTCGCGTTTGTCGGACAAGGAAATCAAGGCAGTCGCGGATTACATCGCCGGTTTGCGCTGATCGGCAGGCCCTGCCCTGACATCATGTGAACGTCGGGGTATATTCGCTGACTTATAGCGAAACCAGCCATGGCGCTGCAGGGCGACCGGGTCGAACTGGTTTAGCATACACAGGGTGGCGGGCGCGTAAGAGACGCGTCCCCGCCCTTTTTGTTGTTGGAAACAGGATGAGCCTCAGTACCTCCGGAATGCAGATCAAGGGCGCGCAGCGATGGGTGCGCGACGGCGTCGAGCTGGTCAGCTCGATGCGTTTCGCCATCAGCCTGCTGAGCGTGCTTGCGATTGCCAGCATCGTTGGCACCGTGCTCAAGCAGGGCGACCCTTACCCCAACTACGTCAATCAGTTCGGTCCATTCTGGGCCGGCATCTTCCGCTCGCTCGGTCTGTACACCGTGTACAGCGCGTGGTGGTTCCTGCTGATCCTTTTCTTCCTGATGGCGTCGACGACGCTGTGCATCGTGCGCAATGCGCCGAAGATGATCGCGGACATCCGGAGCTGGCGAGATCACGTGCGCGAGGGCAGTCTACGTGCCTTCGGCCATAAGGCTGAATACACCGGCCCGGCGTCGCGCACCGAACTCGTGTCGCGTCTCACGGGCTATCTCGGACGTCGCAGTTATCGTTTCGTCGTGCGCGAGCGCGATGGCGCGACGCTTGTTGCGGCCAAGACCGGCGCGATCAACAAGGTCGGCTACATCTTCGCGCACAGTGCGATCGTGATCATTTGCCTGGGCGGGCTGGTCGACAGCGATCTGCTCATTCGTCTCCAGATGGTGCTGTTCGGCAAGTCGCCGCTGCAGGGCAACGCTGTGATTGCCCAGATTCCCGAGACGCACCGTCTCTCGCCGAACAATCCGGCGTTTCGCGGCTACGCGTTCGTGCCGGAGGGTGGCAAATCGAACACGGCGATTCTGAATTTCCAGGACGGCTCGGTCGTGCAGGACCTGCCATTCTCTGTCGAACTGAAGAAATTTCACGTCGATTACTACTCGACCGGCATGCCTAAGTTGTTCGCGAGCGATATCGTGGTCACCGACCCGGAGACCGGCAAGTCGATGAACGCGACGGTGAAGGTTAACGAGCCGTTCATCTACAAGGGCGTCGCGATCTACCAGTCGAGCTTCGAGGACGGTGGCAGCAAGCTGAAATTGACCGGGTATCCCATGCACGGCGTGTCCGACCGGACGTTCGCATTTTCGGGGAACGTGGGCGGTTCGACGCAACTGCGCAGCGGCGTCGCGGGTCGGGATGAATACACCGTCGAGTTCAGCGATTTCCGCGCGATCAACGTCGAGAACATCAGCAATGGCGCCGGCGAGCGCGACGTGCGCGGCGTGGCGCGCAAAACATTGCGCGACGATCTGAACGCGCGACTGGGCTCGGGGGCTCGCCCCGATGTGGGCAAGGATCTGCGCAACGTCGGGCCGTCGGTACAGTACAAGGTGCGCGACCGCAGCGGGCAGGCGAAGGAGTACCGCAACTACATGCTGCCGATTCTGGTGGACGATGGCGAGCGGGTCTTCATGACCGGCGTGCGCGACACGCCAGACGGCCCGTTCCAGTATCTGCGCATCCCGGCGGACGCTGACGGCTCCGTCAAGCAGTGGATGCTGCTGCGCGCCGCGCTTCAGGACGATGGGGCCCGGGCCGAAGCTGCCCGGCGGTTTGCTGCGCAATCACTGCCGTCGCAAACGTCGGCGGCATTGCGAACACAGTTGCAGGAAAGCGCCAAACGCGAGTTGGATCTGTTTGCCGGCGCCATTCCAGCAAGCAAAACCAGCCAGACGAAGGGCGGCCTGCAGGCGATTGCGGAGTTCGTCAACGAGAAGGTTCCTCAGGATCAGCAATCGAGCGCGGCCGACATGTTCCGTCGTATTCTCGACGGTACCGTCTGGCAACTGTGGCAGGTCGCGCGAGAACAGGCCGGGCAGCCGGCCATGACGCCCACGCCCGAAAACGAGCGTTTCGTGCATACGGCGACCAATGCACTGTCCGACAATTTTCTGTACGACGCCCCGGTTTTCCTGCAGCTCGATTCGTTCGATCAGATTCAGGCGAGCGTCTTCCAGCTCACGCGCTCGCCGGGTAAGAAGATCGTGTATCTTGGCAGCTTGCTGCTGGTACTCGGCATCTTCTCGATGTTTTACGTGCGCGAGCGGCGTCTGTGGTTGTGGCTGAAAGACACGCCGGACGGCGGCAGTTCGGTATTGATGGCGGTGTCGACCACGCGCCGCACACTGGATTTCGAAAAGGAATTCGCCCGTACGAAGGCGGAGATCGACGAGATCGTCACAAAACGATAAGGGTGAGACAGATGCAGTTATCGCAAAACTATTCGGAAGTCTCGTGGCTGCGCCGCCGCAGTGTTGGCGACTGGCTGTTCGCGCTGGCGCTGGCGATCGGGGCGGGCTTTGCTCTGAATCGCTACGGCCATTACATGGATTACTACGAGCACACGATTCTGGTGCTCTGCGTGCCGGCTTTCGCGCTGTTGGGCTGGCACTGGCGGTCCGTGCGGTGGCTGATGGCCGGAATCGCGATTCTCGCCCTTTCGGGCATCGGGTTGTATCACCATGATCTGGCGCGCGCCGATCAGGCCTTCCTGCTCAAGTATTTCCTTTCGAGTCAGTCGGCCATCCTGTGGATGAGTGCGCTGTTCTTCCTGGCGACGAGCTTCTACTGGGGCGGCTTGATCGCACGCTCGCCGTTCGGTGCGAGCGTCGGCTCGACGCTGTGCTGGGCCGCCGTACTGCTTGGCTTCACCGGCATGATGGTGCGTTGGTACGAATCGTATCTCGTGGGCGCCGACGTCGGCCATATCCCGATTTCGAACCTGTACGAAGTGTTCGTGCTCTTCTGCATGATCACGGCGCTGTTCTACCTTTACTACGAACATCACTACGAGACGCGCGCGCTCGGGCCGTTCGTGCTGCTCGTGATCAGCGCGGCGGTCGGTTTCAATCTCTGGTACAGCGTGGCGCGTAGTGCCTATGAGATCCAGCCGCTGGTGCCGGCGTTGCAGAGCTGGTGGATGAAGATCCACGTGCCCGCGAATTTCATCGGTTACGGCACGTTCTCGCTTGCGGCGATGGTCTCGGTGGCGTATCTGCTCAAGTCGAGCGAAAACAAGCGTCTGGCCCTGGCCAGCAAGCCGCTCGACAGCGGATTCTTCTCGTCGCGCCTGCCGTCGCTCGAACTGCTCGACGACCTGATGTACAAGGCGATTGCCGTCGGTTTCGCGTTCTTCACGATCGCCACGATTCTCGGCGCGCTGTGGGCGGCCGACGCATGGGGCGGTTACTGGAGCTGGGATCCGAAGGAGACCTGGGCGCTGATCGTGTGGCTGAACTACGCGGCGTGGCTGCACATGCGGCTGATGAAGGGATTGCGGGGTGTGGTGGCGGCCTGGTGGTCGTTGACCGGCCTGTTGATCACGACCTTCGCATTCCTCGGCGTGAACATGTTCCTCTCGGGGCTGCACAGCTACGGTCAACTCTGACGTGTGTCGTCGCGTCGGGCGCGACTCCAAAGCCGCCGCACGCGGGTGCCGGCGGCTTTTTTCGTCATGCCGTAAGATTTTGCGCACCGGGAGGGAGGGAACGACGCCGTCCCGGTGCCAGTCTCAAAGTTGACATGGGCAGGTGAGTCCGCAAATTTACGGAATCGGCAACGGTGCCGGAAAGGCCAGGCACGAGGGGGCATCATGAGTCAAGATCAGTCGCGGCTGCGCGGGGCGGATATTCCGGCGAGCGACATTACGCCTCGCGAGGTTGTGACCGCGCGCCGGCGCTTTCTGCGCGCGTCGGGTGCCGGGTTGACGGGGTTGGGCGGCGCTGCCCTCGGCGTGCTGCCGCAGCGCTCGGCCTTCGCGGCTGACAGTCCTGGCGTCGGACTGGCGAAACTGACGGCAGCGCGCAACGCGCGTTACGTCATCACCGACAAGACGACCGATATCAACGACGTCACCACCTACAACAACTTCTACGAGTTCGGCACCGACAAGTCCGATCCGTCGCGCCGCGCCAGCACGCTCAAGCCGCACCCGTGGCAGGTCGCGATCGAGGGTGAGGTCCGGCAGCCGAAGGTCTTCGACATCGATGCGCTGCTCAAGCTCGCGCCGCTCGAGGAGCGTGTCTATCGCCACCGCTGCGTGGAGGGGTGGTCGATGGTGATCCCCTGGGTCGGCTACTCGCTGTCCGAACTCATCCGCCGAGTGCAGCCGACGGGCAACGCGAGGTATGTGGAATTTGTGACGCTTGCCGATCCGAAGCAGATGCCGGGGCTGTCGTATCCGGTGTTGAGTTGGCCGTATGTGGAGGGACTGCGGATGGACGAAGCGATGCATCCGCTGTCACTGCTGACTTTCGGATTGTATGGGGAGGTGCTGCCCAACCAGAATGGCGCGCCGGTGCGCATGGTGGTGCCATGGAAGTATGGGTTCAAGAGCGCCAAATCGATCGTCGCGATTCGTTTCGTCGAGAAAATGCCACTCACGAGCTGGAATCGCGCGGCGCCGGACGAGTATGGCTTCTACTCGAACGTGAATCCCACCGTCGATCATCCGCGCTGGAGTCAGGCGACCGAGCGTCGCATTGGCGAGGGCGGTATTTTCACGCCCAAGCGCAAGACGCTGATGTTCAATGGTTACGGCGATCAGGTGGCCAGCCTGTACCAGGGCATGGATCTGCGAAAATTCTTTTGAACGGACGCGCCGCGTCGATTTGCCGATATGTCGATAACGTCACGTAATCCGGGCGAGGATTCCGGCGTTGCCGCGCAGGCGCGGGAGGCCGGCCGTCACGCGCCTCGGCCGCAACGGTGGTTGTCGTGGGTGAAAGTCGCTGTGTTCGTGCTCGCGCTGTCGCCGTGGCTGCGGCTTGTCGCGTATGGCATGACGGACCGCCTGGGGGCCAATCCAGTCGAGTTCATCACCCGATCGACAGGCACCTGGACGCTGGTCATGCTGTGCATCACGCTCGCGATCACGCCGATGCGCCGCCTGTCGGGGCTGCCGTGGCTATTGCGACTTCGCCGCATGCTTGGGTTGTTTGCGTGCTTCTACGGCACACTGCATTTCGCGACGTATGTGTGGCTGGATCAGTGGTTCGATTGGGCGAGCATCGTGCGCGACGTGTCGGGCAAGCGCCCCTTCATTACCGTCGGATTTGCTGCGTTCGTGCTGATGGTGACGTTGGCGCTCACGTCGCCGCACGCGGTGGTCCGGCGCATGGGCGGGCGGCGCTGGCAGCGGTTGCATCGCCTGATCTATGCGATTGCCGTGCTGGCGATCCTGCACTACTGGTGGATGAAAGCGGGCAAGAACGATCTGGCCCAGCCGGCGGTCTACGCGATCGTGGTCGCGAGCCTGCTCGGCGCCCGTGTGCTGTGGGCGCTTCGCAGGCGGCGGGCTCAGGCGTGGTCGGGCAGCAGTCGTTCGCCCGCGAAGAGCGATTCGACCGTCTCACGTTCGCGAACGAGGTAGGCTTCGTTGCCGTCGACCATGACTTCGGCGGCGCGCGGACGCGTATTGTAGTTGGAACTCATCGTGAAGCCGTAGGCACCTGCCGAGCGAATGGCGAGTAGATCGCCGGGTGCAATCGCCAAGGCGCGGTCGCGCCCCAGCCAGTCGCCGCTTTCGCACACGGGACCCACGACGTCGTAAATCACGCCGTCGCCGGCACGTCGCTCGACCGGATCGATGCCGTGATAGGCCTCATACATCGCAGGACGCGCCAGATCGTTCATCGCCGCATCGACGATGGCAAAGTTCTTCGTCTCACCGTGCTTGAGGAACTCCACGCGAGTAAGCAGGACACCGGCGTTGCCGACGAGCGAGCGGCCCGGCTCGAACAGCACTTGACGGTGCCCGTGGCCGCGCTTGGCGATGTGATCGAGCAGCGTGGTGGCGAACGCGGTGATGTCGGGTGGCGTTTCGTCCGTATAAGTGATGCCCAGGCCGCCGCCCACGTCGATGTGATGTAGCGAGATGCCCGCCGCTTCGAGCTTTTCGACCAGATCGAGCACCTTGTCGGTGGCGTCGAGATACGGCGAAATTTCCGTGATCTGCGAGCCGATATGGCAGTCGATGCCGACGACTTCGAGGTTCGGCATGGCGGCGGCGGCGCGATAGGCGTCGAAGGCTTCTTCGTAGGCCACACCGAACTTGTTGCCGCGCAGGCCGGTGGAAATGTACGGATGCGTCTTGGCGTCGACGTTCGGGTTCACGCGCAGCGAAACGCGAGCGCGCTTGCCCGCTTGCCCGGCCACTTCATTGAGTCGGTCCAGTTCCGGACGCGATTCGACGTTGAAGCAGAAAACGTTCTTTTCCAACGCGTAGCGCATTTCGTCGGCGTGCTTGCCGACACCCGAGAACACGGCGCGCTTCGGATCGCCGCCCGCCGCGATCACGCGAGCGAGTTCACCGGCGGACACGATGTCGAAACCCGCACCGAGCTTGGCGAACACGCCTAGCACGGCGAGGTTCGAGTTCGCCTTGGCCGCGTAGTGCACGGCGGCGTTGCGGCCTTCGCAGGCCTTGGCATACGCCTGATAGGCGCTTGTCAGAGCCGCTTTCGAATAGACGTACAGCGGCGTGCCGAAACGCTCGGCGAGGGCCGGCAGTGCAACGCCCTCGGCATGGAGTACGTCGTTGCGGTAGGAAAAGATGGCGTCGGACATCGCGAAAACTCGGTAATCAACTAGGGCACGCCGCGGAGGCGGATGGCTTCCGGCCGGCTGAATTCGGCCTGTTCCGCATTGTCGTGGCTTATTCCGGCTTCGCCGCCGGAAGCGACGCGGCCGGCGGCACGTCCACCGACGGGCCTCGCTGTGGCTCGGGCACGAGCGGTGGCGGGGGCAGCGGGGCCCCCGGCGGCGGCGTCGGTTTCACCGGGCGGGCGGGAATGTACAACGGCCCGGCCTGACCGCAACCGGCCAATACGCTCAACAGGGCAATCGACGCTACAATCGCGCAGGTTCGAATAGGTGCAGTCATGGGGGTATCGCCGCGTGGTGCGGCATGCAAACGATGACGCAAACCGTGGAGTTTAGCATGACGGAAAGTGAATTCCTGGCGCTGGCCGAAGCTGTGTTGGCGCAGGTCGAGGCGACTGTCGAGGACAGCGACGTAGATATCGATTGCGAACGAACGGGCAACGTCCTGACGCTCGAATTCGAAGATGGCAGCAAGATCATCGTCAACCTGCAAACGCCGATGAGCGAAATCTGGGTGGCCGCGCGTTCGGGCGGCTACCACTACCGTCTCAAGGGCGACGAATGGCGCGATACGCGCGACGGCACCGAACTGTTTGAGGCCCTGTCGCGCTTCGCGTCACAACAGGCGGGCGAAACGGTAACGTTGCAGGCCGACTGACAGCGAAACCGCAGCGCGGCGGGCGCACCGAAATCGAGGCCGCCGTGCGGACCCGGCGGTCGGGGAGATTGCCGCGCCGCCGCCCATTCACCCTTCAGGGCTTGTTGTTGAACATGTCCAGGATGCGCTGACGCTCCTGACGGTCCACCGGCGCGGGACTCGGCTGGGCGGGCATATGACCGGGCAGCGGTCCCGCCGACGGCCCCAAACCCGCCGAGCCGTCCGGCACGGTATCGGCGCTCAGGCCGACGGTACTCACCGCGCGTCCCGGCGGATAGTCGTCAAAGTAGTAATCGCCATTCGCCTGAATGATCCCCGGTGGTACTGCACGTGTCGATTCCGGCACGCCACGCAAGGCTTTGGCCATGTAGTCGATCCAGATCGGCAGTGCCAGACCGCCCCCGGTTTCGCGGTCCCCCAGATTACGTGGCTGATCGAAGCCGATCCAGGCAACGCCAACCAACTGCGACTGAAAGCCGGCAAACCAGGCATCGTGCGAGTCGTTTGTCGTTCCAGTCTTGCCTGCCAGATCACTGCGTTTGAGCACATTGGTCTTGGCGGCCGTGCCGCGCGTCGCAACGTCGTGCAACATCGAATCCATAATGAACGCGTTGCGCGCCGAAATGGCCCGGATCGATTCGTCGCCCGCAGTGGACGGCTTTTCCTCCATGATCACGTTGCCCTTCGAATCGGTGATGCGCGCCACGATGAACGGATTCACGCGGAAGCCGCCATTGGCAAACACGGCGTAGGCGCTCGCCATTTGCAGTGGCGTGACCATCCCCGCGCCCAGCGCCATCGGCAGATAGGCCGGATGCTTGTCCGCCTCGAAGCCGAAGCGTCCAATGAATTTTTGCGCGTAGCCTGGGGTAATGCTCTGCAGGATACGAATCGACACGAGGTTGCGCGAGCGCATCAGCGCGACGCGCATCGGCATCGGCCCATCGAAGCCGCCTCCGTAGTTCTTCGGCTCCCACGGCTGCCCGCCTGTCTGCGCCGCCGAGAAGTACAACGGTGCGTCGTTGATGATCGTTGCCGGTGCGAAGCCCTTTTCGAGCGCCGCCGAGTAAATGAACGGCTTGAAACTGGAGCCCGGCTGGCGCCAGGCTTGCGTGACGTGGTTGAACTTGTTTCGGCTGAAGTCGAAGCCGCCGACGAGCGAGCGAATCGCGCCGTTCTGCGGGTCGAGCGACACGAATGCCGCTTCGATGTCCGGCATCTGCACAATCCGCCAGTTGTGCTTCGCATCCTGCGTCACACGGATCACCGAGCCCGGGCGAATCTTCTGCTTCGGCTGGGCCTTCGCGCTCAATCCCGCGGCCGCGAAGCGCAGGCCCTCGCCGGTCACGGTCACGTCGTCACCGTTCAGGAGCACGGCTTTAACCTGCTGCGGCGATGAAGAGAGCACGACGGCGGCGACCATATCGCCGCTGTCCGGATGCTCGACCAGCGTGTCGTCGATCAGTTGTTCGCGCTCGCCCTGGTCGTTTGGAAGGTCGATATTGGCTTCGGGCCCGCGATAGCCATGACGTAACTCGTAGGCCATGACGCCGGCGCGCAGCGCTTCGTAGGCAGCTTCCTGATCGGCCGAATTGATCGTCGTGTAGACGTTCAAGCCGCGCGTGTAGATCTCGTCCTTGAACTGCGCGTAGAGCAGCTGGCGAACCATTTCGGCCACGTATCCGGCATGAACGCTGAACTCGCTGCCCAGCCCGCGTACCACCAGTTCCTGCGCGATGGCCTGGTCGTACTCGGACTTCGAGACGTACCCAAGGTCGTACATTCGCTTGAGGATGTACTCCTGGCGGATGCGGGCGCGCTTGTAATTGACGATCGGGTTATAGGCCGAAGGGGCCTTGGGCAGGCCGGCGAGCATGGCGGCCTCGGCGAGCGTGATGTCCTTCAGATCCTTGCCGAAATAAACCCGCGCAGCGCTGGCGAACCCATAAGCGCGTTCGCCGAGATAGATCTGATTCATATACAGCTCGAGAATCTGATCCTTCGTGAGGCGCGACTCGATCTTGTAGGCGAGAAGCGCTTCGTAGATCTTGCGCGTGTACGTCTTTTCGCTTGAGAGGAAGAAGTTGCGCGCGACTTGCATCGTGATCGTGCTGGCGCCTTGCGCGGATCCGCCACGCGCGAAGTTGGCGACGCCCGCGCGGAAGATGCCGATGAAGTCGACCCCGCCGTGCTGATAGAAGCGGTCGTCCTCGATGGCGAGGACGGCCTTCTTCATCACGTCGGGAATATCGGAGAAGCGCACCAGATTACGGCGCTCCTCACCGAACTCGCCAATCTGGATGTCGTCGGCGGTATAGATGCGCAGCGGAATCTTCGGCCGGTAGTCGACGATCGTGTCGAGCGACGGCAATTGCGGCGTCATCACCACCAGGATGTACCCCGCGAGCAGCGCGCCACAGACGACCATCGCGGCGAACAGGCCAGCGAACCACAGCGTAATGCGCAGCCAGAGAGAGCGGCGCGGCTTGGGTGGGCGCTTGTCGCGGGGTGTCTCGGTTTGGGGTTTGCTTGCCATGGGGGAACCGGAAAAATCAATGAACCGATTATAACGAACGACTCGACGCCTCTCGCCGCAGGCCCCCGAAATCGGAGTTCTGGCCTATGGGGTATAGGAGTGGGACGAGAAAGTACCGGCGCGGATTCCTAAACCGCGTCGCGTTTGCCCGGCGGCCGTGAGGATTCAGACTGGTCCGATTGGGCTGCTGCGTCGCGCTGGATAGCATCGATGACATCGACTGGGTGAGAAACGGGAGGATGTCATGATCGAAGCAGTTCTGCGCGGTGTGCGCCACATGGGCAGCCAAATGGCGGCGGCGTTGCCGCGTGCCGGGGGCGGCGGTTGCGGTATTCATTTCGACGCCGGCGGCATGCATTTCGTTCGCCTGACCCGGGTGGCCGGACCCGCGCAGTTGCGTCTGGACGCCTGCGGGACTGCCGTGCTCGAGGACGACATATTGCGCGGCGCATCGATCGTCAAACCGGAGGCCGCCGCGCGTCGGCTGGAGGAGCTGTTGGAGCGACTCGGCATCCATGCGCAGGATCTGCGCGACGACACCCTCGTACTGGCACTGCCCGCCCACGGACTGAAAACGCAGGTCGTCGAGTGTCCGGAGGATTTGCCACCGCGTGCGTTGCGAGCGTGGTGCGAGCGCCGTGCCGCCTTGCTGCTGCCCGGTGACGGCGATCCCGCCTTGCGCCATCGCGTGGGCGTGACGTGGGCCGACCCGGGCAACTATCGGCTGCGTTTGTACGCCTGTGAGGCGGAATTGGTCGATAGCCGCGTCGCGGTGCTCGAAATGTCGGGACTTCGGGTGCACGCGACCGATGCGGCGCACGAGGCCGGGCGGCGGGCTTTCCGGTGGGCATGGCCGGTCGGTGGCGACGCCATCGCGCAGGCGTCGCCGCACGCCCCGATGGGGTTGCTGCAAATCGACGCGCATCACCTCGATTTATCGGTCTTCGATGGACATACCTGCGTGGCTGACGTCAGAGAACGTTTCGACGGTATCGGTGGCCATCCGGACGCGTTGGCAAGCGTGGTGCGCGAGTTGTCGGGCAAGCTGCCCGTCGCCGTAGGCGTCATGCATATCGCGACGCAAGGCGCGAGTCCTGGGGAACTCGTGGCGATCTGCGACGCGCTCGGCGCGGCCTGCGGTATCCCTGTGCGGCCGTTCGATCCGCTGAGACGATTCGAATCGTCGCGTCCGTCCGGGCCACGACGCCAGACTTTCGCGCAGCGGACTGCGCTTGCCGTGCCGTGCGGACTGGCGTTGCGTGCCATGTCGATGAGGGGCGTGACATGCGAATGAAGGTGCAATTTCCTCCCCTCGATTTCCTCCCCACGCTCGCCCAGCGCCGGCAGCGCGAGTTTGGGCGGCAATGGCGCATATGGATGTGCGTGGCCGCGTGTGGTGGGCTCGCATCGCTCGCGCCGATGGCTCGCGACATCTCCCTGCGCCAGCAAACGCAGGCGCAAATGATGACGCTACGTGCGGCAAGCGAGAAACTCGGCGGGCAGATCACTGCGTTCGAGACGGCCGGGCGCGCGTTGGCGGCCATGGATGCCCATCGCCGGGCGGCTGCGGCGTTGATCGAGCGTCGGCAGCCCGTCGCAAACCGATTGCTGGACATCATGCGCGCGTGCGCCGACGGCGTGCGATTGACATCCGTAAAAATCGGCGAGGATCAAGCGCGCATCGAAGGCTATGCAATGACGCAATCACGAGTGCGCGAAACGCAGAAGCGATTGAGAACGCTGCCATGGGTGCGCAAAGTCGCGGAAGTCGAATCGAGCGTGGTCCCGGAGACCGTCAGGCGTCAGTGGACCGGCGCAGCGACTCAGGCCTCCGTGCCGACCCTTCGCCGCTTCACATTGCGTATCGAACTCAAGCGCGCACCGAGGCCCGTTGCGCTTTCGGTCAACGCGGAGGTCGATGGGCTGCCGAGTGAGGAGGTGCCCGATGTACGGTGAACGCCCTCCGCCGGATGATGTCCGCGACATTTTTCGTGATGTAACAGACCGCTGGCGTGCGCGATGGACGGCGTGGACGTCAGTCTCGCCGGCCGAGTGGGCGCCGCCGGTGCGCTGGGGGCTGGCCATCATTGCCTGGCTGGTGGGGCTGCTGATGGCGTGGTCGGTCTGGTGGCTGGTCGGCCTGCCCGTAAGGGCAACCTTGCTGAGGGATCTTGACGCCGAGCAGCAGAGGTGGGATCGGGCGAACGACGCCGCGCGTCGCTTACCTGCGTTGATGGCAACGCTGCGTGAGGCCGAGGCCGAGACGATGGCGTGGCATCGCCGGCTTCCGCTCGCTGCACAGATCGTGGGGGACGCGGCAGCTGAGACGAGCGAAGGCGCGGGCGCGTCGGCACAGCACCCGGCGGCATACTCGCTACCGGACCTCGCTGACGACACGCGCTCGGCGTGGCGTGCCGATCTCGAGCGCCTTGCTGCACGTTCGGGCCTGACGCTGGAGGCAGCGCGGCCGGGGCCCGCCGCGTTGAGCGGAGACCTCGAAATCGAGCGTGCCGAAATGCGTGTCGGGGGGCGCGTCGCGAATCTGCTCGATTGGCTCGCCGAGGTCGACCGGATGCCTCGGCATCTATCGATCGAGCACCTGTCGCTTCAGGGCCCAGCGTTGGGAACTTCCGGTGCGACGGCAGTGGCGGAGGCCGAGGCGGGGGGCACGGTCATGGTGGCCGCCTACGCCTGGCGACGTCCCGCAGACCTCCCCGGTATGCCCGCTGGGCGGTCCTTGCCGGCGTTACCGCCGCCGGCCCCTCCTTGGCAGATGCCGGCGGACACGATCGACGTGTTTCGTACGCCACTGACGCGCCGCTCAGGACAGGACGCCGTGACGATGGCGGCCTCCGGCCCGCAGTCGCCGGTCGACGACGGCACGCCTGTCGGATCGATGCGTGCGGGATCGCGTCGGGTCGTGCTTCACCGGACGTCGGCTGCCGGATTGGCGGCGACCTGGAGCGAAGGTCCGCCGCGACAGGGGCCGGCGGCGGAAGACTCCGACACGTTGAGCGTCGACGTAACGCTTCATGGCGTGGAGGCCGCCGATGCGCTACGGGCGTTCGCCCGTCTGACCGGGCGCAGCGTGGTGATTGGCGAGCGCGTCGTCGGGCGTCTCGACATGGAAGTGCAGCGCGTCTCGGCGGCCGTGGCGTTTGACGTCATGGTCCGGAGTGCTGGTCTCGGCGTTCAATCGTTGAACGGCGTCGACTGGATTGCCCCGCGTGCCGATCTGCTGGCGGACGAGCAGACGCAACTCGAAGCGGCCGCCAAGCGCGAGGCGTTGCTGCCGCTGGCCAGCCGTCGCTTCACGCTGAACTACCCGCGTGCGTTGGCGCTGCGGGAGATCATCATGGGCGAGAAGGACCGCAAGGGGCAACGATTGTTGTCCGTGCGAGGCAGCCTGATTGCCGATCCGCGCACGAACCAATTGTTCGTGACCGATTTGCCGGAAAAGCTCGATGCGCTGGCTAAATTCATCGCACGAATCGACGTTCCGGTCCGTCAGGTGCTGATCGAGGCCCGCATTGTCGAGGCCGACGACCGCTTCAGCGAGTCGCTTGGTGTCAGGCTCACGGGACACCACGGTCGCGGCGAAGGCCAGCAAAAGCCCGGCGAGCGGCAGGCCGCGGAGGGTTCGCGGGGTGTCGGGGGCACGAATGACGGAGGTGGAACGCCATCGGGTAGTGTGCTCGACATTGGCTTGCCCGCGGCGGCGCTGGCCGGCGTGGTGCCGCCGAGCTTGGCGATCACGCTTTTTGGCCGCTCCGCCACGCGCTTCCTGCAACTGGAACTCTCGGCATTGGAGACAAGTGGGCGCGGTCGCGTCGTCTCCCGGCCTCGCGTGGTCACGGCGGATAAGGTTCAGGCACTCATTGAACAGGGCACGGAGCTGCCTTACCAGACGCAAAGTGGCCGCCGCAATGCAACGTCGATCCAATTCCGCAAGGCCACGTTGAGGCTCGAAGTGACACCGCTCATTACCCCGGACGGTCAGGTGATTCTGGATGTCGACGTGCGCAAGGACAGTGTCGGGCAGGCGGTGGCACAGGGATTCGCCGTGGATACCCGACACGTCAAGACGCAGGTGCAGGTCGAGGACGGAGGGACGGTGGCCATCGGCGGGATCTACCAGGAAGAACGGCGCGACAGTCGAGCCGGCGTGCCGTGGTTGAGCGATGTGCCGTTGCTGGGCGCGCTGTTTCGCAACCGCGCCAACGAAGACCGCCGTACGGAGCTGCTGGTGTTTCTGACGCCCAGTGTGGTGCCCGAGGGCCGGAAGGGCGGCGTGGCCGAGGATAAGGGGGCCTCCTCAGGCGCCTCGCCCGAGCCCTCGAAAAACGACCTGCCGTCCGGTCATCCCCGGCTCACCGGAGTGCGCTCCGAGTTGACGCGTTCCGCACGCCCGACGCATATCCCGGTATCATCGGGGGCTGGAACCCAAATATCAGCGATTTATGCTGGAAAACGTAATACTTGTCGGACTGATGGGGGCGGGCAAGACCACGGTTGGGCGCGCAGTGGCGCGACGTCTTGGGCGACAGTTCTATGACTCCGACCATGAGATTGAAGCGCGCACGGGTGTGCGCATTCCGATCATCTTCGAGCACGAAGGCGAGGACGGCTTCCGTCAGCGCGAAGCCCAGACCATCGACGAACTCACCCAACGCAGCGGAATCGTACTCGCCACCGGCGGGGGCGCTGTGCTGCGCGCGGAAAATCGCGAACACATCAAGTCGCGCGGCACGGTGGTCTATTTGCGCGCCAACCCGCATGACCTCTGGCTGCGCACACGTCGTGACAAGAACCGCCCGTTGCTGCAAACGGCCGATCCACGCGCGCGTCTCGAGCAGTTGTTCAAAGAGCGCGACGCGCTATATCGCGAGTGCGCCACCTTCGTCATCGAAACGGGGCGGCCGAGCGTGAATGCGCTCGTCAACATGGTGTTGATGCAACTGGAGGTCGCGGGAATCGTTCCCAGCAGCGCCGGTCTGCCATCCGATTCGCCTGACGATCGGCATGACAGCGTGCATGATGGCGTGCATGGCGACGAGCCGGACGGTGCGCACGGTGACGGTGAAGCCGCTCGGATGGCCGGGGGCGACGCGAAGCTGGCGCAGGCCGACCGCGATGACGCATCGCAGACAACGTCCGTATCGCCTGCGCCCGACACCTTTCCTCGCTGATAGCGCCGATATCGCTGACCATGACAACAAGCGGCATGAAGACCCTCAAACTCGATCTGGGCGAGCGCGCCTATCCGATTCACATCGGCACCGATCTGCTCACGCAGGAGGCCTTGTTCGCGCCGCACGTGCGCGGCACGCACGCCGTGATCGTGACGAACACGACCGTCGCCCCGCTTTACGCCGAGCGCGTCGCGGCAACGCTCCAACGGCTCGGAAAGCGTGTGGTCACCGCTGTGCTGCCCGACGGCGAGGCGCACAAGAACTGGCAAACGCTCAACCTGATTTTCGACGAACTGCTTGGCGCTCAGGCGGACCGCAAGGCGACATTGATCGCGCTGGGCGGTGGCGTCGTCGGGGACATGACCGGGTTTGCCGCGGCCTGCTACATGCGCGGTGTCGCGTTCGTGCAGGTGCCAACCACACTGCTTGCGCAAGTGGATTCGTCGGTCGGCGGCAAAACGGGGATCAACCACCCACTCGGCAAGAATATGATCGGAGCGTTCTGGCAGCCGAGCGCCGTGCTGGCCGACATCGGCACGTTGTCCACGTTGCCGGATCGTGAGCTGGCCGCCGGTCTGGCGGAAGTGATCAAACATGGCACGATCGCCGATGAACAGTACTTCGACTGGATCGAAGCGAATATCGAAGCGTTGAATGCCCGCGATACGGCGGCACTTACCTACGCCGTGCAGCGCTCGTGCGAGATCAAGGCGCAGGTCGTCGCCAGCGACGAACGCGAACAAGGCCTGCGTGCCACGCTGAATTTCGGTCATACGTTTGGCCATGCCATTGAAGCGGGACTCGGGTATGGCGAATGGCTGCATGGCGAGGCGGTCGGGTGCGGCATGGTCATGGCGTCCGATCTGTCGGCGCGTCTGGGCTTTATCGACGCGGCGTTTGTCCCGCGAATCAAGGCGCTGATCGTGGCGGCCAAGCTGCCGGTCACGGGGCCGGATCTGGGAGAGGATCGCTACATCGATCTGATGCGCGTCGACAAGAAGGCGGAAGGCGGGGACATCCGCTTCGTACTACTCAACCGGCTGGGGCAGGCGTTCATGACGGGCGTTCCCGAGGCCGAGCTTCGCGCGACATTGCGCGCCAACATCTAGGAAAGGAGGGCTGGCGATGATCGATTACGAAGCGTCGCTTGCCTCCTACGCGGCGCGCTCGAGCGCGTCACGCGGACGGCGGTTTGCGGAACCTGCGCCTACGACGCGGACCGAATTTCAACGCGACCGCGACCGCATCATTCATTCGACGGCGTTCCGCCGGCTCGAATACAAGACGCAAGTGTTCGTGAATCACGAGGGGGACCTGTTCCGCACGCGCCTGACACACAGTCTGGAAGTGGCGCAGATCGGCCGGTCGATCGCGCGAAATCTGCGCGTCAGCGAGGATCTCGTCGAGGCGATCGCACTGGCGCACGACCTCGGTCACACGCCCTTCGGTCACGCCGGGCAGGACGCACTCAACGCCTGCATGCAAGACTACGGCGGCTTCGAGCACAATCTGCAGAGCCTTGTCGTTGTCGACGAACTCGAAGAGCATTACGGCGGTTTCGACGGGTTGAACCTTTGTTTCGAGACGCGCGAGGGCATTCTCAAGCACTGTTCGCGCGCGAATGCGAGAGGGCTGGGTGAGCTTGGCGAGCGATTTCTGAAGGGGCTGCAGCCTGGGATGGAAGCGCAGATCGCCAATCTTGCGGACGAGATCGCTTACAACAATCACGATATCGACGATGGTTTGCGCTCCGGCTTGTTGTCGCTCGATCAACTCGACGACGTGCCGCTCTGGAAACGCTATTGCGCCGAGGCGCGGCTTGCATGGCCGGAAATTTCCGGCCGGCGGCTGGTGCACGAAACGACGCGGCGGATTATCAATGCGCTGATCGTCGACCTGATCACGACCACGCGTCAACGCGTGGCCGACGCTTCGCCGTTCTCCATTGACGATGTGCGCGGCGCGGGACCGTTGGTGGCCTTTAGCGGCGAGATGCGCGAGCAGGCCGGGCGACTCAAGCGGTTTCTGTTCGAGAATCTATACCGGCACTATCTGGTGATGCGCATGGCGGCGAAAGCGCAGCGCATCGTTCAGGAGTTGTTCAACGCGTTTCTTGCCGATCCCCGCTTGCTGCCACCCAACTACCGCACCGAGCACGCCGCGGATCAGCCACGCTGGATCGCGCACTACATTGCCGGGATGACGGATCGCTACGCAATCAAGGAATACAGCCGTCTCTTTACCATCGAGCCGACGCTCTGACGCTTGCCTTGGGAGTCGATGCGAAACAGCCGGCTTTCGCCGGCTGGTTCGCTATTGCCACCTCGCGTGTGACGATGAGGGCCGGTGTCCCGACGCGTCACGTCACATGTTTGCAGGTGCACAACGGCACCGCCGTCGAGTGAGTTAGCTGCGTCCCGCAATGAATCCGAGCACGAGCGCCACAGCCGCTACCGTGCCAACGGTCTGCCATGGGCGCTCGTGGACATAACCGTCGGCTTCTTCCCAGACCTCGTTGGCACGACGGCGCAGGTTGGCGCGGGCATCGCCAAACTCGCTGCGCGCTTCACGAAGCTTGTCGCCGATCTCGGCGCGCAGAGCCTCAACATCCGATGCCGACTTCGCGTTGGACAGCGCGTGGTCCAGATCGTCGAGTAGATCGCGCACGCGTGACGAGACGTCCTGACTCGCCAGACGTGCTGCGCGTGCGGTACGTCGGCCGGCAAAGCGCGCATCGTCGAGGCTGCTGTTGAGTACCGTTTCCGCTTTCGAGGCAATTCCCATTTTCAGACTCCCAAGAGGTGGTATCGAAATGCGGCGTCCGTCAGACTCGGAGAACGACGACGCCGGTGGAACCCTGAGGCGAACGGCCATTATGGCGCGACCGTTCGCGTGCGTACACCTTCAGAGACTTGCGGGAAACGAAGAAAGTTGCGTCGCGTTGGCTGAAGATCGTGTAAGACGGGGCTGACATCGCGGCCGGAAATGCGAAAACGCCGCACGGGGCGGCGTTTTCTGAACAGCCTGAATCGATTTCGTTGCGCCGAGACAGACCGAATGCACGCGCTGGCGCGAGCCGGAACGCTCGCTTGGCGCGGGACTTAGAAGCGGTAACCCAGCGACAGGAACGTGACCACCGGATTCAGCCTGACCTTGGATTCACTGGTCGTGGTAATCGGGCCGCGAGTGGTCGTCAGCTTGGCCGTGGTGCTGACCGGGATGTACGACACGGAGAATGCAAGCGTCCAGTGCTTGTCCATGTTGTAGTTGATACCGGCGTTGAACACCGGCGCCCATGAATTGGTCAGCTTGGCCGTCGTGTTGCCGCCCGGGCCGCCCGTCAGTGCATTGCTGGCCAGCGATTGGAAGCCCGGCGTCAGCTCAATGTTCGTGTACCAGAAGTAGCTGACCCCGAGGCCGACGAATGGGCGCCATGTGTCGTTTGCCTGTCCGAAGTAATACTTCAGCAACAACGCCGGGCTCCACTGCTTGGCCGATGCCAGCGAACCGCCACCTGGCAGCGCGAGGTTGCCCTGTCCGTAGAGGCGGAACTTCGGCGCGAAGCCGGTGACGGCTTCCACGGCGATGTTGTCGGTAAAGAAGTGGGCAAACGTGAGGCCCGCGGTGTCGGCGTCGTCGACTTGAGCACCCGTATTGCCCAGTCGGCTGTTCACTGCCGCGGCCAGACCCGGAACGTTCGATCCGGTCACGTGCAGCGGATCGCTGGAAACCTGGGGCGAGAGGTGGAACCAGCCAAGGTTGACAACGTTATCGCCGGCTTGCTGTGCAAACGCGGCCCCGGACACCGTGAGCGTGGCCACGGCAGCCATCGTCAAATGCTTCAACTTCATCGATTCGTCTCCTGCTCAAGATTCTTTATTGTCGAGAATTTCGGTAAATGAAATTCAGGGCCATTATGCCGACGGGGCATAGCAGCGGAAAGCAAGAGTCTGGAGTGCGCGCTCTAAAGGTGTTGTTTCCATGCATCGACTCATGGAATGCCCCTAGAAAAATGCGCTGGACGGGCGAAAAGCGTGCCCTGACGCCCAGGGCACGCCTTTAGGATTTCACTGCGGAGTCCGATATGTCGAACGCATTATGCGTCCCGCACGCTGAGTCTAGAACTTGTAGCCGAGCGAGACGAAGGTGACAATCGGGTTCAGTTTGATCTCGGCGTCGGAGGAGGAGAGGACCGTTCCGTCCTGTGCCTTGATCTTGATGTTCGCGGTGGTCTTGAGGGGAACGTAAGAAACTGAGGCGCTGGCGACCCAGTGTTTGTCGAAGGCATAGGACACGCCGGCATTGAAAACGGGTTGCCACGACGCCGACGATTTCGCTTCGACGGTGGTCGGCCCGTTATGCCCGGAAGTGAACGCGAGCACGCTGCCGAAATTCTGATTCAACGCCGCTTCGAAATTCGGATTGAGATTGACGTTCGTGAAGAACGTATAACTCACGCCGACGCCCAGAAACGGGCGCCAGGTGGAATTCGCCTGGCCGAAGTAATACTGGAACACAAGCGCCGGACTCCATTGACGAACGCTCTGCACAATCGGATTGTTTTGTGGCGCGCCAAGGTCGATACTCGTGAGCGCGCCGGCCAGTCCCGGGGGGGCGATCACGCCTTGTCCGGTAAGCTTGAACTTGGCGGGAATGCCGGCAACCGTCTGCACGGCAATGTTGTCGGTGACAAAGTGGGTGATGACGAGGCCGAGCGTGTCGGCGTTACTGACCTTCGCGCCGCTGCCGGGGGACGTGAAGCTCGACGGCACCAGGCTCGGGGTCAGCCCTTCCTGGGTGACGCGAGTGGTCATCGGCTTGCTGGAGTCTTGCGGCGCGATGTGAAACCATCCGAGATTGACGACGTTGTCGCCGGCTTGTTGTGCAATGGCGCGGGTAGGCGCCAGGGAAACGAAGAGTCCGAGCGCGCACAAGCACGCCGCGGACCGATAGGCCCGAGTTGTCATTTGTCTATCCTCCCAAGATTATTTATTTATTTTTCGATGCATTATGCGCTTGGGATTTCACGGCGCAATCGCCGTGTCTAGAGCTTTTGTACGAATCAACGGGGTTTGGCTAGATATCAGTATTTAAAGGGGTTTTTTATGATGAAAGTCCCTCGACGATCGTGATATCGAGCTTTAAAGAATTACATTTGAATCCGCATGGCCCGATTACCGCGACTTTTCATTCCACGCCAACCGCAGCATGTGATTCTGCGCGGCAATAACCGGCAGGCGATCTTCGTCGACGACGAGGACCGGCGTGTATTTCACGACCGGTTGCGCGACGCCGCGCGCGCCAACGGACTGGCGATTCACGCCTGGTGCATGATGCCGAACCACCTGCATCTGGTTGCCACGCCCGCAGACGAGCGCAGCCTTCCGGCCACGCTTCAGGCCGTTGGTCGCTACTACGTGTTGTATTTCAATCGGCGTCACCAGCGCACCGGCACGCTTTGGGAGGGCCGGTATCGCGCCACGGTCATCGAAGCGGAACACTATCTGCTGCTTGCCAGCCGGTACGTCGAGCTCAACCCGGTGCGCGCGGGGCTGGCAGATGCCCCGGGAATTACCGATGGTCGAGTTACCTCCATCACGTCGGCCTCACGGTCGATAGTCTGGTAACGGACCACGCGCTGTATTGGGCGCTCGGCAATACGCCGTTCGAACGTCAACGTGCCTACGCCGAGGGGTTCTCGATCCCGCTGCCGGCACCTGAGATTGACGCATTGCGTACGGCAACGCAGAAAGGATGGCTGCTCGGCGGGCCCGATTATCAGGCTCGCATGTCACTTGCCGCCAACCGGCGCGTGAGTCCTCTCACGCGCGGTCGTCCACGCAAAGCGATCTCGGACGCCCTCTGACGCTTGCTGGCCGCAGGCCCGTCCCGGTCTGCTTCGCTTTCTCTAGCTATTTGAAATCACAGAATTTTTTCGTGGGCACAGGTCGGACGAAATTTATCTGACCCTAATAAAAAGCAATCTTCGGTCGGCGCGGTTTTTAATGCGAATCTGACCCTATTAAAATGTTTTGTCTTTGTGAATTCCTTGGCGTATATTCCAACTTCGGCCGATTGGTGCGATGCGCAAAAGCGTGCGCGCTGAGTTGGCTCCCTGTGGCGACGCCCAAGAACGACCTTCGACGCGCGCGAATCCGCAGTCCTGGCCCACCCGGCCACCCCCACTTAACCCGGTCGAGCGCGACGAGCATGCGCGCGGCGACCTCGCCAAGAGACGGTGTAACTCGTGGAAAAGAAACAGCAACCGATTGCAGCGGCCGTAGCGATGCCGGGTGAGGCGTACTTGGCGCCGGACGCTCAGGGCATGTACGACCCGGCCAACGAACATGACGCCTGCGGCGTCGGCTTCGTGGCCCACATCAAGGGCGTGAAGAGTCATGCCATCGTCGAGCAGGGCCTGAAGATTCTCGAAAACCTCGATCACCGGGGCGCCGTGGGCGCCGACCCGTTGATGGGCGACGGGGCCGGCATCCTGCTCCAGATCCCCGATCAGTTCTACCGCGAAGAGATGGCCCGGCAAGGCGTGACCCTGCCGCCGGCCGGCGAATACGGTGTCGGCATGATCTTTCTGCCGAAGGAACACGCGTCGCGTCTGGCCTGCGAACAGGAACTCGAGCGGACCGTGAAGGCCGAGGGGCAAGTCGTGCTGGGCTGGCGCGACGTCGCGATCGATCGCGACATGCCGATGTCGCCCAACGTGAAGGCGACGGAACCGGTGATTCGTCAGATCTTCATCGGCCGTGGGCAGGACATCATGGTGACGGATGCCCTCGAGCGTAAGCTCTACGTCATTCGCAAGACGGCAAGCCATCGCATTCAGGCGCTCAAGCTCAAGCACGGCAAGGAATACTTCGTGCCGTCGATGTCGGCACGCACGATCGTCTACAAGGGGCTGCTGCTGTGCGATCAGGTGGGCCGCTACTACCGCGACCTGGCCGATCCGCGCACCGTCTCCGCGCTCGCCCTCGTTCACCAGCGTTTCTCGACCAACACGTTCCCCGCATGGGAACTGGCGCACCCGTACCGCATGGTCGCGCACAACGGTGAAATCAACACCGTCAAGGGCAACGTCAACTGGATCAACGCCCGCACGGGCGCGATCTCGTCGGCCGTGCTCGGCGACGATCTGCAGAAGCTGTGGCCGCTGATCTACCCGGGCCAGTCGGACACCGCATCGTTCGACAACTGCCTCGAAATGCTCACGATGGCCGGCTATCCGCTCGCCCACGCCGTGATGATGATGATCCCGGAAGCCTGGGAGCAGCACACACTGATGGACGACAATCGCCGCGCGTTCTACGAGTATCACGCCGCGATGATGGAACCGTGGGACGGCCCCGCCGCCATCGCCTTCACCGACGGTCGTCAGATCGGCGCGACGCTCGACCGTAACGGTCTGCGTCCGGCGCGCTTCGTGATTACCGACGACGACATGGTCATCCTGGCCTCGGAATCGGGCGTGCTGCCGATTCCCGAGTCGAAGATCGTCAAGAAGTGGCGCCTGCAGCCGGGCAAGATGTTCCTGATCGACATGGAGCAGGGCCGCATCATCGACGACAAGGAACTCAAGGACAACCTCGCCAACGCGAAGCCATACAAGAGCTGGATCGACGCCGTGCGCATCAAGCTCGACGAGATCGAGCCGAAGGTCGAAGAGGCCAGCGCGCATCACGATTCGGCCACGCCGCTGCTCGACTTGCAGCAGGCGTTCGGCTACACGCAGGAAGAAGTGAAGCTGCTGATGACGCCGATGGCGATCAACGGCGAAGAAGCCGTGGGCTCGATGGGCAACGACAGCCCGCTCGCGGTCATGAGCAACAAGAACAAGACGCTCTATCATTACTTCCGCCAGTTGTTCGCCCAGGTGACGAACCCGCCGATCGATCCGATCCGCGAGAACATGGTGATGTCGCTGGTGTCGTTCATCGGCCCGAAGCCGAACCTGCTCGACACGAACAACATCAACCCGCCGATGCGTCTTGAAGTGTCGCAGCCGGTGCTGGACTTCAAGGAAATCGCGAAGATCCGTCACATCGACAAGTACACCGGGGGCAAATTCCGCTCGTACGAGCTGAACATCTGCTATCCGGTCGCGTGGGGCAAGGAAGGCATTGAAGCGCGCCTCGCGTCGCTGTGCGCCGAAGCCGTTGACGCGGTGAAGTCGGGCTACAACATCCTGATCGTGTCGGACCGCCTGACGAATCGCGAACAAGTCGCCATCCCGGCGTTGCTCGCGACCTCGGCCGTGCACCAGCATCTGGTCGCGCAAGGTCTGCGCACGAGCACCGGCCTCGTGGTCGAAACCGGTTCGGCGCGCGAAGTGCACCACTTCGCATTGCTCGCGGGCTACGGCGCGGAAGCCGTTCACCCGTACCTCGCGATGGAGACGCTCGCACAGATCGCCCGCAAGCAAGGCGGCGACCTCACGCCCGAGAAGGCGGTCAAGCACTTCGTCAAGGCGGTCGGCAAGGGCCTGCACAAGGTCATGTCGAAGATGGGCATCTCGACGTACATGTCGTACACCGGCGCGCAAATCTTCGAAGCCATCGGCTTGTCGCAGGAACTGGTCAAGAAGTACTTCCAGGGCACGGCGTCGAACGTCGGCGGTATCGGCATTTTCGAAGTGGCCGAGGAAGCGGTGCGTCTGCATCGCGACGCCTTCAGCGACAACCCGGTGCTCGCAAATATGCTCGACGCCGGTGGCGAGTACGCGTTCCGCATTCGTGGCGAAGACCATATGTGGACGCCGGACGCCATCGCCAAGCTCCAGCACTCGACCCGTTCGAACTCGTACCAGACGTACAAGGAATACGCGAACCTCATCAACGACCAGAGCAAGCGTCACATGACGTTGCGCGGTCTGTTCGAGTTCCGCGTCGATCCGCAGCGCGCGATTCCGCTCGATCAGGTTGAATCGGCCAAGGACATCGTGAAGCGTTTCGCCACCGGTGCCATGTCGCTCGGCTCGATCTCGACCGAAGCGCACGCCACGCTGGCCGTTGCCATGAACCGTATCGGCGGCAAGTCGAACACGGGCGAGGGCGGCGAAGATGCGCGCCGTTATCGCAACGAGCTGAAGGGAATTCCGATCAAGAAGGGCGAATCGCTCGCATCGATCGTGGGGCACGACGTCATCGAGGCCGATATCGAGCTCCAGGACGGCGATTCGCTGCGCTCGAAGATCAAGCAGGTGGCCTCGGGCCGCTTCGGCGTGACGGCCGACTATCTGGTCTCGGCCGATCAGATCCAGATCAAGATGGCGCAGGGTGCGAAGCCGGGCGAAGGCGGTCAGTTGCCGGGTCACAAGGTGACCGAATACATCGGCAAGCTGCGTTACTCGGTGCCGGGCGTCGGCCTGATTTCGCCGCCCCCGCACCACGACATCTACTCGATTGAAGATCTGGCGCAGCTCATCCACGATCTGAAGAACGTGAACGCCTCGTCGTCGATCTCGGTGAAGCTCGTGTCCGAGGTGGGCGTGGGGACGGTCGCCGCCGGTGTCGCGAAGGCCAAGGCCGATCACGTGGTGATCGCCGGTCACGACGGTGGTACGGGCGCTTCGCCGCTGTCGTCGGTGAAGTACGCCGGCACGCCGTGGGAGCTGGGCCTGGCCGAGACGCAACAGACGCTGGTGCTCAATCGCTTGCGCGGTCGTATCCGTGTGCAGGCTGACGGTCAGATGAAGACCGGTCGCGACGTGGTGATCGGCGCACTGCTGGGTGCCGACGAATTCGGCTTCGCGACGGCGCCGCTCGTCGTCGAGGGCTGCATCATGATGCGCAAGTGCCACCTGAACACCTGCCCGGTGGGCGTGGCGACGCAAGACCCGGTGTTGCGCAAGAAATTCCAGGGCAAGCCGGAGCACGTGGTCAACTACTTCTTCTTCGTGGCCGAAGAAGTGCGCGAAATCATGGCGCAACTGGGCATCTCGAAGTTCGACGATCTGATCGGCCGCGCTGACCTGCTCAACACCCGCGCGGGCGTGGAACACTGGAAGGCGAAGGGCCTGGACTTCGCGCGCATCTTCCATCTGCCGGAAATGGAAGCGGACGTGCCGCGTCTGCATGTCGAAACGCAAGATCACGGTCTGGCCGCCGCACTCGATCACGCGCTCATCGAAAAGGCGCTGCCGGCGCTCGAGAAGGGCGAGCATGTCTCGTTCATTCAGCCGGTGCGCAACCGTAACCGTACGGTCGGTGCGATGCTTTCGGGCGAAGTGGCCAGGCGTTACGGCCATGACGGCCTGCCGGACGACACGATCCACGTGCAGCTCAAGGGCACGGCCGGCCAGAGCTTCGGGGCGTTCCTCGCACGCGGCATCACGCTCGATCTGGTAGGCGACGGCAACGACTATGTGGGCAAGGGCCTGTCGGGCGGGCGCATCATCGTGCGTCCGACCAACGACTTCCGCGGCAACGCCGAAGACAACATCATCGTGGGCAACACCGTGATGATCGGTGCCATCGAAGGCGAAGCCTTCTTCAATGGCGTGGCCGGCGAACGCTTCTGCGTGCGGAACTCGGGCGCCACCGCCGTGGTGGAAGGCTCGGGTGATCACGGTTGCGAATACATGACCGGCGGTACGGTGGTCGTGTTGGGTGAGACCGGGCGTAACTTCGCGGCGGGGATGTCGGGCGGCGTGGCCTACGTGTACGACGCTGACGGCACGTTCGCCGCCAAGTGCAACACGGCGATGGTCGCGCTCGACCCGGTGCTGCCGCACGGCGAGCAGGAGCGCACGGTGAGCCAGGGGTTGTGGCATCGCGGCCAGACCGACGAGGCGCAACTGCGCGAGCTGATCGAGCGTCACTTCCAGTTCACGGGCTCAACGCGTGCCAAGGCGCTGCTCGAAGACTGGGACGGCGCGCGCCGCAAGTTCGTGAAGGTGTTCCCGAGCGAATACAAGCGGGCCCTCGGCGATATGGCCAAGGCCAACGAAAAACAAGCACTGGCGGCCTGAACCCGCTAGCGCGGCGGCGCCACGGGGTGAGGGCCCCGATGGCGTGCCGCGCGCGCGGGTGAGGCACGGTAACCACAAAACTTTCCGACTGAAGAAACATGGGCAAGGTCACAGGTTTTCTCGAATTCGAGCGCCAGGGCGAGTCTTACGAAGCACCGCTGGCACGCGTAAAGCATTACAAGGAGTTCGTGCTCGCACTCTCCGACGAGCAGGCAAAGGTGCAGGGCGCGCGCTGCATGGACTGCGGCATTCCGTTCTGCACCAACGGTTGCCCGGTCAACAACATCATTCCCGACTTCAACGACCTGGTGTATCGCCAGGATTGGAAGTCGGCCATCTCGGTGCTGCACTCGACGAACAACTTCCCGAGTTCACGGGCCGTATCTGCCCGGCGCCGTGTGAAGCCGCCTGTACGCTGAATATCAACAGCGACGCGGTGGGCATCAAGTCGATCGAACACGCGATCATCGACAAGGCGTGGAGCGAAGGTTGGGTCGAGCCGCAGCCGGCGAAGCACAAGACCGGCAAGACGGTCGCCGTCGTCGGCTCGGGCCCGGCGGGCATGGCCGTGGCGCAGCAACTTGCGCGTGCCGGTCACGACGTCACCGTGTTCGAAAAGAACGACCGTGTGGGCGGACTGCTGCGCTACGGCATTCCCGACTTCAAGCTGGAGAAGTGGCTGATCGATCGCCGCATGCGTCAGATGGAAGCCGAGGGCGTGACGTTCCGCACGGGTGTCTACGTCGGCAAGGACGCGCCGGAAGCGCACGTCAACAACTTCTCCAAAGAGACGATCTCGCCGGAGCAGTTGCAGGCGCAGTTCGACGCCGTGGTGATCGCGGGCGGTGCAGAACAGCCGCGTGATCTGCCGGTGCCGGGGCGCGAGCTGGAAGGCATCCATTTCGCGATGGAATTCCTGCCGCAGCAAAACAAGGTCAATGCGGGCGACAAGCTGGCCAATCAGCTGCTGGCCACGGGCAAGCACGTGATCGTGATCGGCGGTGGCGACACCGGCTCCGATTGCGTGGGCACGTCGAACCGTCACGGCGCAAAGAGCGTGACGCAGTTCGAACTGCTGCCGCAGCCGCCCGAGCACGAAAATAAGCCGATGGTATGGCCGTACTGGCCGACCAAGCTGCGTACATCGTCGAGCCACGAAGAGGGTTGCGAGCGCGACTGGTCGGTGGCAACGAAGCGCTTCGAAGGCAAAAACGGCAAGGTCGAGAAGCTGATCGCCGTGCGTCTCGAGTGGAAGGACGGCAAGATGCAGGAAGTACCGGGCTCGGAATTCGAGCTCAAGGCCGACCTGGTGTTGCTCGCGATGGGCTTCGTGTCGCCTTTGCAGACCGTGCTCGACGCGTTCGGCGTGGACAAGGACGCGCGCGGCAACGTGCGTGCCTCGACCGAAGGCGAGCGCGCCTACACGACGAACCTGCCGAAGGTGTTCGCGGCCGGTGACGTGCGTCGCGGTCAGTCGCTGGTGGTGTGGGCGATTCGCGAAGGCCGTCAGTGCGCCCGTGCGGTGGACGAGTTCCTCATGGGCTACTCGGAACTGCCGCGCTGAGCGCGTGAGAGGGTAATGCCTGCCAAAACCACAAATACGGGGTTGAGAGGAGGGGCGCGGAGGTAGGTCTCTGCGTTGCCGTGAAGAAACCGTCCGGGCGACAACGTCCGGGCGGTTTTTTCTTGCCCGATCGCTTTGCATGTCTTCGTTTGCACGGTATTCGGGCGGCCGGGAAATGCACAAGATCGATAAATATAGGATGTCGTATGACGCGGTCGATCTTGCATTATTGGCCTTCAGGAAAACATTCCTGGCATTGGTGGGCGCCAATGAATACAAGGCTTATCGCGTCGATAAGAGGCGTCGAGCGAAATACTAGGGATTCTCCGTAAACCGACCAATTGGCCATTGTCATCGTACATCGTCTGACGTAGGATGCCTCTCCATGCGACCCCCACGTTCGCGATGAGCGTCGAGCGCGCCGACGCGGCGCCGGGTTTGTTGTGGCAAGGCGTCGTCGCATGCCCTGCGATCTACCGATGAACAAGGACTGATATGAGCCAGACATCCGACAAACCCTTCCGTCGTCTGCTGCTGACCGGCGCAGCGGGCAATCTTGGCAAACAACTGCGCGGCAAGCTCGCCGAGTGGGCGGATATCGTGCGCGTGAGCGACATCGTGCCGCTCACGGCCGATGCGCCGCACGAAGAAGCCATGCAGGTCGACCTCGCGGACCGCGCCGCCGTGCACGCGCTGCTCGAAGGCGTCGACGCGCTGGTGCACCTGGGCGGCATCTCCGTCGAGGCGCCGTTCGACGACATCATGCAAGCCAATATTCTCGGCATGTACAACGTCTATAGCGCGGCGCAGAAGCAGGGGGTGAAGCGCATCGTCTACGCCAGCTCGAATCATGCGGTGGGTTTCCATCCCGTGACGGAAGTGCTCGATGTCGACGCGCCGCACCGTCCGGACAGCATGTACGGTATCTCGAAATGTTTCGGTGAAGACCTGTCCCGCTACTACTTCGATCGCTTCGGTCTGGAGACCGTGTGCCTGCGCATCGGCTCGTCGTTCGAGCAGCCGAAGAATCCGCGCATGATGGTGACATACCTGAGCTATCGCGATTTCGTCGAACTCGTGCGCTGCTCGTTGTTCACGAATCGCGTGGGCCATGCCATCGTCTATGGCGTGTCGAACAACCCGACGCTGTGGGTCGACAATACGAAGGCCGCGTTTCTTGGCTTCCGAGCGCAAGACAGCTCGGCGGAATTCGCCGGCCTGTTTCCGGCGCAGGCGCCCGATCCGCGCATGGACGATGTGACGCAGCGCTACCAAGGCGGACCGTTCGTGCTGCTGGGTCCGATGGAACCCAAGGCATGACGGTGTCGATCGAACGGCTTGAACCGTCGCGACAGGCGCCTCATGCCGTTGGCGAGAGCCCATTGTGGCGCGCCGACGAGCAGGCGCTCTACTGGGTGGACATCCCCGCGAAGCAACTGCATCGCGTAACACCCGCCGACGGCGATCATCGGCAATGGACATTCCCCGAGCAGATCGCGTGCTTTACCTTCGACGCCTCGGGCATGTTGCTGGCGGGCTGCGAAACCGGGCTGTTCGCGGCGCGACTGGGGCCGCCGGGCACGCTTGCGGCATCTGATTGGCAGCGACTGGCCGCGCCGGTGTTCCCGTTGCCGGGCATGCGCTTCAACGACGGACGCTGCGATCGGCAGGGCCGCTTCTGGGCCGGCACCATGGTGCAGGACATGTCGCTCGCGAGCGACGCAGGCGCGCTCTTCTGTTTCGACGCGCAGGGCCGTCTGTCGGCGCCGCTCGTCGAGGGCCTGGTGACGCAGAACGGTTTGGGCTTCTCGCCGGACAGCCGCACGATGTACCTGAGCGATTCGCATCCGACGCGCCGTCGCGTGTGGGCGTTCGACTTCGACGCCGATAGCGGGGCGATCAGCGGGCAGCGGCTGTTCGTCGACATGCATGACTATCCGGGCCGCCCAGACGGCGCGGCCGTCGATGCCGACGGCGCTTACTGGACGTGCGCCAACGACGGCAGCCGCTTGCTGCGCTTCACGCCCGCGGGCGTGCTGGACCGCGAGATCGTGTTGCCGGTGTCGAAGCCGTCGATGTGCGCGTTCGGCGGGCGCGATTTCGACACGTTGTTTGTTACGTCGATTCATCCGGCAACCGGCGCGACCGAACACGACGGCCATGTGTTGGCCGTGCGTTGCGGCGTGCAGGGATTGCCGGAGGTGCCTTATGCCGGCTAGGCCGCGTCGACCACCCGTGGCGGCGCGACGTCGCCCGCGGCATGCAGCGTCATGGTGTGTTGATGGAAGCGGCCGAGCGTTTCCCGATGGGCCACGCTGACCATCGTGGTGCTCGGTAGGCGCGCATGCAGCGCTTCATACACCGCCTCCTCGGTTTCCACGTCGAGCGCGCTGGTCGCTTCGTCGAGGAACAGATAATCCGGCTTTTGCAGCAAGGCGCGCGCGGTGGCGAGTCGTTGTTGCTCGCCGCCGGACAAGCGGCGAGCCCAGTGAGCGACGGTCAGTAACTCGTCACGATACTGCTCGAGGTTGACGGCACTCAGCACGTCTCGGCATTCGTCGTCGGTAAAAGTATCGGCATGCGAAGGAAAGGCCAGGGCCGCCTTCAGTGTGTCGATCGGCAAATAGCTTTGTTGTGACAGGAACAGCACGCGGGCGTCGGCGGGAACTTCGATGCGTCCGCTGCCGAACGGCCACAGGCCGGCAAACGCGCGCAGCATGGTGCTCTTGCCGCAGCCTGAGCGGCCACGGATGAGCCAGCGCGAGCCAGGCGCGAAGGCAAACGACCCGGCGACCGCGAGCGGCGCACCGTCAGGGAGCGCGAGGCGAAGGTCGGTGGCCGTGAAGGCTGCCGAGGGCGAATGGGCGGCCTTCACGAGCGCAATGCCACCGGTGCTCGGTGCTTGCGGCGGTGCATCGATGACGCGCGTGAATTCGCGCAGCCGGTTGATCGTCGCTTTCCAGTCGGCCAACGTCGAGAAGCTATTCACGAACCACGAAAAACCGTCGCTCACTTGCCCGAACGCACCGATGATCTGCATGAGCACGCCGAGCGTGAACGCCCCGGCGAAATAGCGCGGCGCGGCCGCCATGATCGGGAACACGATGGCGATCTGCCCGTAGATCGAATTCGCGAAGATCAGCCGTTTCGTCACGACCATGATCTGCCACCAGTTGTCGCGCACGGCCCCGAAGGCCGACGTCAGCCGCGACAATTCAGCCCCTTCGCCGCGATAGAGCGCGACCTGCTCCGCCGACTCGCGCAGACGCACCAGCAGAAAGCGGAAATCCGCTTCCACCTGCTGCTGCCGATAGCTCAGCCCCACGAGCGGCCGGCCGACCTTGAAGATGAAGAACGATCCCACCAAGGCGTAGAGCGCCGCGACCCAGACCATGTAGCCGGGAATCGTCACGTTCATGCCGCCCAGCACAAATGACACGGCGCCCGAGATCGTCCAGAGAATGGTGATGAACGAAAACAGCGAGACCAGCGTCGTGAGCAAATCGAGCGACAGCGCCAGCGATGAGCTGACCAGCGTGCGGATGTCTTCCGAAATACGTTGGTCGGGGTTGTCCGCCAGATGGTCGCGCTCAATGCGGTAATAGGCCTGATGCGAGAACCACTTCGACAGGTTGGCATCGGTCACCCACTGCCGCCAGCGGATTTCGAGCATCTGGCGAAAGTAGGTACGGAAGGTCGCGATAACGATGAAACTGAACGCGAGTACCGCGAATTCGAGCAGCGACGACTTGAAGACAGGCCAATCGCGCTTGTCGAGGGCGTCATAAAAGCCGGCGTTCCACGCATTCAATCGTACGTTGATGAACACCACGGCAAGATTGAGCGCCACGACGAGTGCGAGCAACCGACGGCCCTCCCAGCGCTTCTCCGACGCCCAGTAGGGCCGGATCAACTGCCATGCGGTGGGGTGCTTCGGTGGCTTGGGGGCCGGGGCGGCCGTGTTGCCGGGAGACGGCGCCTCGGGAGGCGGTGAAGACATCGGCGTGTGGGCCATGATCGTCTGGCGGGGTTGCCGCGGAAATGCAACGTGTTATTAGGATCGACGGCCCATTTGACCGCAGTTCCGGCGGGTGCGTTGCACGATTTCCGGATCGGGGCGCTTGTCACGTCGGCTTTCAGTTTACGTGGGGTTACACGGCTCGGGGGATTCATCAAAAAACGAGACGCATCGCGCGTGCAACCGTCCGGGGCTCCTGCTTGCACGGGCGTCGGCATCTATGTTGTAATGGCTGCGGGCGAAACAGGGGTGCTCCGTGTCGAACGCAGGCGTTGACCATGCGTAACCATTCGACGTGGGGCTGAGAGAGACCCTTTGCACCCGACCCGGGTAATACCGGCGTGGGAAGTTTCCGACTCCTCCAGTGGGGTAAGGTGTTCAACACCGTTTCGTCCTTTTGCTTTCATGAGGAAAGGACCCCATGCGCTGCCTTCCGCAGATTCCTGCGCTTATCCCTGCGGTTTTCGCCGCAACGACTTCCGAGATTCCGCTCGCGAGTCTATCTTTGCCTGCTTTCGAGTGCCTGCGCGCCGTCCCGGCTTGCGCGGCAGAACGCGTATGAGCGCTTGCGCTTCGCGTCCCGACGTCGCCGTGCTCGGCGGTGGCCTGGCCGGGCGTCTTCTGGCGTGGCAACTGATTCGTGCCGGCGCACGCGTGGCGCTCTACGAGCGTGGCGATGCCGACGGGTCGTCGGCTGCCGGCTGGGTGGCAGCGGCCATGCTCGCGCCCTTGGCCGAAGCCGCCGTGGCCGAGCCGAGCATCGTCGAGATGGGCGCCGTCGGCCTGGAACGTTGGCCGGCATTGATCGACGGCCTGCCCGAACACGTCTTCTTCCAACGCAACGGCACGCTGGTCGTGTGGCACCAGCCCGATCGCGCCGAGGCGGTGATGTTCGACCGACGCATGCGCGCCAATGCCCCGCCGGCCTTGCTGCGCGAGGGTGTGCGCCGCGTGTCGGGCGCGCAATTGGCCGAGGTCGAGCCGGCGCTGGCCGGACGCTTTCAGGAAGGCTGGTGGCTGCCGAACGAGGGCCAGCTCGACAACCGGCAACTGTTGCGCGCGCTGGCGGCGGGTCTTGCGAAGGCGGGGGCGGCGCTGCATTGGCATACCGAGATCGCCGAGGGCGCGTATCCGGACGCCGGTCTGGTCATCGATTGCCGCGGGCTGGGCGCGCGCGCCGCGCTCACGCAATTGCGCGGTGTGCGGGGAGAGGTGGTGCGAATTCACGCGCCGGGCATTGGGCTGCGCCGGCCGGTGCGGTTGCTGCATCCGCGCTATCCGATCTATATCGCGCCCAAGGAAAACGACCTGTATGTGATCGGCGCGACCGAACTCGAGTCGGAAGATATGTCGCCGATGACCGTGCGCTCCGCGCTCGAACTGCTCTCGGCGGCCCATTCGCTGAACCCGGCGTTCGGCGAGGCGCGCATTGTCGAGCTCAATGTCAACTGCCGTCCGGCATTGCCCGACCATCTGCCGCGGGTCCAGTGGGACGGTGCACGGGTGCTGCGCGTGAACGGTTTGTACCGGCACGGTTATTTGCTCGCGCCGGCGGTCACGGGAGAGGCGTGCGCGCTGGCGCAGGCATTGATGCAAGCGACGAGCGCGCGAGTGGGCCTTGGGCACGCGTTCGACTGGGAGATGTGGCGAGCCAGCCGGCCGTGGCCGGACCTGTTCCGTCAGGCATGAGAGGGGAGGGACACAATGGATATTCATATCAATCAACAGACACTGAGCGTGGCCGAGGCGTCGACGCTGGCCGAGGCGCTCGCCGCCTACGGTGCCAAGCCGCCGTTCGCCGCGGCGATCAACGGGCAGTTCGTGCCCAAGACGCAATATGCCGCCCGCGCGCTCGCGCATGGCGACAAAATCGATGTAGTGCAACCGGTGGCCGGAGGCTGACATGAACGCATTCACCGAATCGGCCAATGTGGCCGCAGGCAGCGTGCGCGACGCGCTCACGCTGTATGACACGCGCTTCGGCAGTCGCTTCCTGCTCGGCACGGCGCGCTACCCGTCGCTGCAGGCGCTCAATGATTCCATCGACGCCGCCCGCCCGGGCATGGTGACGGTGGCGTTGCGCCGACAACTCTCGGGCACCGGGGCGCAGGCGTCGGAAGGCCATTTCTGGGACACGCTGCGCCGTCTCGCGGTGCCGGTGCTGCCCAATACAGCGGGTTGCCACTCGGTGCAGGAAGCGGTGACCACGGCGCAAATGGCGCGCGAAGTCTTCGAGACCGACTGGATCAAGCTCGAACTGATTGGCGACGACTACACGCTCCAGCCCGACCCGTTCGGTCTGGTGACGGCCGCCGAGCAACTGATTCGCGACGGCTTCAAGGTGCTGCCGTATTGCACGGAAGACCTGGTGCTGTGCCGTCGCTTGCTCGACGTCGGCTGTCAGGCGCTGATGCCCTGGGGGGCGCCGATCGGCACCGGCAAGGGCGTGATCAATCCGTACGGCCTGCGACTGCTGCGCGACCGTCTGCCGGATACGCCGCTCATCGTCGATGCCGGCCTCGGTCTGCCGTCGCACGCGTGTCAGGTGATGGAGTGGGGCTTCGACGGCGTGTTGCTCAACACGGCCGTGGCGCTTGCGGCCCAGCCGGTGGAGATGGCCGGCGCGTTCGCCGCCGCGATCAAGGCGGGCCGCGCGGCGTGGCTCGCCGGACCGATGGCCGAGCGCGAGAGCGCCGAAGCCAGCACCCCGGTCGTCGGGGTGCCGTTCTGGCATCAGACGGGCGCGTGACCCCCGAGGAGACGCGCTTGAATTCCACCGCAACCTCGCACCGCCTGACCCACCGGGAATCTTCATGACGACGCATAGCGGCGGCGCCACCCTGTCTCACGTGCAATGCCTGCCGGCTGACGCACCCCTCGCCACGGCATGGCAACAGGCCGCCGTCGGCATCCGCGCGCGCCTCGCGCCGTGGCCGGACGACCCCGCTACGCCAAGTTGGCGTGTGCACGCGCAGACGCCGGACCGCGCGGGGGCAGGGGACGTAGTCTGGTGGCCGCTCTCGCCGCAGGGCGCTCCCGGAACCGAAGCCGCCGTGCAGATCGACGCATGGCGGGCGGCGCACGCCGTTGTCCTTTGCTCGCGGGCGTTGCCGGCGGGGCAGGTGGAAGACACCTTGTACACGTACGACGCCGTTTATCGTGTCGCGGGCGCGGACGATCCGGCCTTCTTCCCCGCGTTCGCTGCGTTCCTCGACTGCGGATTCGCCCCGCACGACGCGCTCGTGCTCGCGCGCGCATGGCGCACTGACGGCAGCCACGCGCGCGCGGCCGATGCCGACACCCTCGGGGCATGGCCGACGGTGCTCGAAACCTTCCCGGTCGTGCTCGGCCAAGTGCCGTCACCCGGCCGGTTCCCGGCCTGCCCGTCACGCCTCGGTCTGTATCCGGTGCTGCCAGATGCCGGCGCTTGCGAGCGCATGGCCGATCTTCAGGTCGGCACCGTGCAGCTGCGGATCAAGGATCCCGCGGATCCGACGCTGCGCTCGGAGATCGAACGGACGGTGGCGGCGGCGCGGCGCGTGATGCACGACAGTGCCTGGTTCATCAACGACCATTGGCGCGAAGCCGCGCAAGCGGGTGCCTATGGCGTGCACCTCGGACAAGAGGATATGGCGGCGCTTTCCGCCGACGAGGTCGCGGCGCTGTTTGCGACCGGCATGCGCCTGGGCATCAGCACGCACGGCTATTACGAGATGCTGGCGGCGCATCACTTCCGGCCTAGCTATCTGGCCGTGGGGGCCGTGTTTCCCACAACCACCAAAGTGATCGCGACCGCCCCGCAGGGACTCGCGAAGTTGGCGCGGTACGTGAAGCTCATCGCACCGCACTATCCGCTTGTCGCCATTGGCGGCATCGATGCGGACAACCTCGCGCAAGTGCTGGACACCGGGGTGACCAGCGCGGCCGTGGTGCGAGCCGTCACGCAGGCCGTCGATGTGGCGGCGGCGGTGAAGGGAATGCAGCAGGCGTTCGCGCAACGCGCGTGATGTCTGCCGCGCGCGGCCCGTTATAGCGTGCACGTCATGAACATGGCGCCGTCGCCGTATCCGGACAACTTCACGGCCATCTGCGGCGAGACGTCGCTCGTTTCGGCATAACCGAAGCGTGCCCAGAACTCCTGCGATTGCTGCACCGCAACAAGGGCCGACGCGCGCAATCCTGACGACCGTGCCACCGCCAGGGCCGCCGCGTAGAGTTGGCGAGCCACGCCCGCGCCGCGCGTGCGTGGGGCCAGCGCCATGTCGTGCACGTACCAGCAATCGGCCGTGTCAGGCAGGGCCTTGAGGACGGTATCCAGTGGCGGCGGGGCGGCCATGCACCACGGGTGCGTCAGTAGATAGCCGACCACGGACGTATCCGTCGGCCCTGTTCCCTCCGCAACCCAACACGTTGACGGCGACAGCGCATGACGTGAGGCCAATGTGGCCTCCGACTCACGCATCGGACCGCGATACGCTGCTGCCTGTACCGTCAGGACTTGGGGAATATCGCAGGATTGCATCGGACGAATCCGAAATTCGATCTTCTCCGTATCTTGCGGCAGAAGGGGACGGAAAGGCGTTTGGGTGGTGCGCGGCATCGGGGTCAACGATTTGTTGCGTGAAACGGCGTATTGTAGCAACGGCGCAACACCCGGCACCCCGAGGTCTCGATAAGTCCTTGCTGGCGTTACGTTTTTTGTTCGTTGTGCCGGTCGGCGCACGACAAGGCGAATGGACGCCGGCCCTGTAGAATGCCGCGGGGCAGCGCCAATCCTCGATTTCGTCCATCGCCGTTGGGCGGCATCAATCGGCATTCCCCCTATAATTGGCGTTTTGCGCCGCACTATAAGACCCGAAACGTGCCTATCCCGAATCCGGAAAATTTGCTCGAATTGCGCGACGTCAGCTTTGGTTATGGCGAACGGTTGGTGCTTTCCGGGTTGAATATGCGGTTCCCCCGCGGCAAGGTCGTTGGGGTGATGGGGGGGTCCGGCTGCGGCAAGACGACCGTGCTGCGCCTGATCGGCGGGCTCGTCCATGCCAGCCGTGGCACCGTCGAATTCGACGGGACGGATGTCGCATCGCTCGATCACGCTGGCTGGTACCGCCTGCGGCGTCGCATGGGCATGTTGTTCCAGTTCGGTGCGCTCTTTACCGACATGACGGTGTTCGACAACGTGGCGTTTCCGCTGCGCGAACACACCCGGCTCGACGATGCGCTCATTCGCGACCTCGTGCTGATGAAGCTCAACGCCGTGGGCCTGCGCGGCGCACGCGACATGAAGCCGGCCGAGATTTCGGGAGGCATGGCGCGACGTGTGGCGCTGGCACGCACGATGGCGCTGGACCCGGACCTCATCATGTACGACGAGCCGTTCACGGGGCTCGACCCGATCTCGTTGGGCATCACCGCGAATCTGATCCGTAAGCTCAACGACGCGCTGGGCGCCACGTCCATTATTGTGTCGCATGATGTGACGGAGACCTTTGCCATCGCCGACTACATCTATTTCATTAGTGAGGGGCGCATCGGTGCCGAGGGGACGCCGGAGGCGCTGCGAGCCTCGAATGACCCGACGGTGCGCCAGTTCATCGATGCGCAACCGGACGGGCCCGTAAAATTTCAGTATCCCGCGCCGCCGCTTGCGGACGATTTTGGGATGGGAGCGCGTGCATGATCACGACCCTCGGCAGTTTTGTTCGCGGTCACGTAGAGCGCCTGGGGTACGGTGCGCGAATGTTTTGGCGCGTGCTCGCGTCGAGCGGGGCGATGCTGCGCCGGCCGCGTCTGGTGACCGACCAGATCCATTTCGTCGGCAACTATTCGTTCGTCATCATTGCGGTCTCGGGCCTGTTCGTCGGCTTCGTGCTGGGCCTGCAAGGCTATTACACGCTTAACCGGTACGGATCCGAACAGGCGCTGGGTCTGCTCGTGGCGCTGTCGCTGGTGCGTGAGTTGGGGCCGGTGGTCACCGCACTGCTGTTCGCGGGACGCGCCGGAACCTCGCTCACCGCCGAAATCGGTTTGATGAAGGCGGGGGAGCAATTGACCGCCATGGAGATGATGGCGATTGATCCGATCGCGCGCGTGGTGGCCCCCCGCTTCTGGGCAGGCGTGATCGCCATGCCGATTCTCGCGGCCATCTTCTCGGCGGTGGGTGTGTTTGGCGGTTACCTGGTCGGCGTGAAGTTGATCGGCGTGGACCCGGCGCGTTCTGGTCGCAGATGCAAGGCGGCGTGGACGTGTGGTCGGACGTCGCCAACGGCGTCATCAAAAGCGTAGTGTTCGGGATTGCCGTCACCTTTATCGCGCTGTACCAGGGGTTCGAGGCGCAGCCGACGCCAGAGGGCGTGTCGCGTGCGACTACCCGTACGGTGGTGCAGGCGTCCCTCGCGGTACTCGGTCTCGACTTCCTGCTCACGGCCCTCATGTTCAGCTAACGGGCCTGCGTGCCCGCCAAGACATAGATAGATTGCGCACACTGACACAATGAAAAAACACCCCCTCGACTTCTGGGTTGGCCTGTTCGTCGTTCTCGGCTTCGCAGCGCTGCTGTTCCTCGCGCTCAAGGTGGGCAACATGAGTTCGCTGTCGTTCTCGAGTTCGTATCCGGTGACGGTGCGCTTCGACAACATCGGCGGCCTCAAGCCGCGAGCGCCTGTCAAGAGCGCGGGCGTCGTGGTCGGACGCGTGGCGTCGATCAACTTCGACGACAAGCGGTACGTGGCCGACGTGACGCTCAACATCGATTCGCAATATCACTTCCCGAAGGACTCGTCGGCGAAGATCCTGACGTCGGGGCTGCTCGGCGAGCAATACATCGGGCTTGAGGCGGGCGGCGACGATCAAATGCTCAAGGCCGGTGATACGATCACGCTCACGCAATCCGCAATCGTGCTGGAAAATCTGATCGGCCAGTTCCTGTACAACAAGGCGGCAGATGCCGGGGGCGCCCAACCGGGCGGGGCATCGGCCGCACCGGTATCGACCGCACCCGCTGCTTTGCCGGCGTCTGGGGCGGCCACGGCAACCCAAGGAAAATAAAAAGATGACCCGCTTCCGTACTTCGGCAGTGCTGGCCGCCGGCGCGATGGCGCTGGCAGGGTGCGCCACTGTCACGAATCCGAGTCCCGCCGACCCCATCGAAGGGTTCAACCGTTCGATGTACACGTTCAATGACACGCTCGACAAGACGGTCATGACGCCCGTGGCCAAGGGCTACCGCTTCGCCGTGCCGCAACCGGCGCGCGACATGGTCACGAACTTCTTCTCGAACGTGGGCGATGTGTACAACTTCGCCAACAACCTGTTGCAACTGGAAGTCACGGCTGCCGTGCAGGATCTGATGCGCCTGACGATCAACACCTTCCTCGGTGTGGGCGGTCTGGTCGACTTCGCCACGCCGGCCGGCTTGCCCAAGCACAGCCAGGACTTCGGTGTGACGCTCGGCAAGTGGGGCCTGCCTGACGGCCCGTACCTCGTGCTGCCGGTGCTCGGCCCGAGCACGGTGCGCGACAGCGTCGGCATGGCCGGCAACATGTTCATCGACCCGACGTCGTATATCAATCCGACTTGGGTCAGTTACTCGATCTTCGGCGTTCGCATCGTGAATACGCGCGCGAACCTGCTCGACGCATCGAACCTTCTCGAAGCCGCCGCCCTCGATCCATACTCGTTCACGCGCGATGCCTATCTGGCACGACGCAAGTATTTGATCAATGGCGGGGCTGCGGGCAACGCGGCGTTGCCGAATTACGAAGAGGAAGACGGCGCTGGCGGCACGAACGCGCAGCCGATGCCTGCCTCAGGCGTTCAAGCCGAACCTGCCTCGGGCGTCAAAGCCGAACCGGACGCGCCGCAAGGTTCGCCCGTACCGGGCAAGATCGTGCCGGGCGGATTGCCGTTCCGCCGGTGATCGGCGCGAGTCACCTGCCGCAAGGCATCGATGCCTCCTGATGACAGGGCGCCCCGCCTTACGGGGCGCCGTTGGCAGGCCTGTCGGGCAACAGTTTGTTACACGACACTGCCGGTATTTCGCGAACTCCAGACACAACACGGGTATCCAATCCCGCAACACCCGTCACTCGAAAGAGGAAGTCCACAATGAAGAAGTTCTGGCTCATTCCCGTCATGGCTTTGATGACGTACACCGCCGCCGGCGCCGCCGTGGCCCAGGCGCAAGCCCCTGACGTTCTGGTCAAGCAGACCGTGAACGAAGTGATGGCCGCCGCCAAGTCCGATCCGAACATCCAGAAGGGTGATCTGAACAGCATCACCAAGCTGGTCGAGCAGAAGATCTTGCCGCACGCCGACTTCGCGAAGACAACGCAACTGGCGACTGGCGCCGCATGGCGCACCGCCACGCCGCAGCAACGGCAGCAACTGACCGAGCAGTTCAAGACGCTGCTGCTGCGTACGTACGCGGGCGCCATCGCGCAGATTCGTGACCAGCAGGTCAACTACAAGCCGTTCCGTGGTCAGCCGGGCGACACCGACGCCGTGGTCTATACCGATGTGCTCAACAACGGTCAGCAGATCGAGCTCGACTATCGTCTGTACAAGTCGGCCAGCGGCGAATGGAAACTGTATGACCTGAACGTGCTGGGCGCCTGGCTCATCCAGACGTACCGCAATCAGTTTGCCGAGCAGGTGAACAAGTCGGGCGTCGACGGTCTGATTCAGTTCCTGACGCAGCGCAACCAGCAACTGGCCGGCGGTAAGTAAGCGCATGCTCGCGTTGCAGACCGACCTCACGCACGACACCGCCGGCGACGTCCTCGCGCAGGCCATCGATCGCATCGACGCGGGCGAAACCCAGATCGATTGCGCCGGGCTGAAGCAGTTCGACTCATCGGCGCTCGCCGTGTTGCTGGCCCTGCGCCGCCACGCGGTACGGCGTGGTGCGACGTTGGCGTTCACTAACCTGCCAGCGGGACTGGCCAGCCTTGCGCTGGTGTACGGCGTCGACCAGTTGCTCTCGATCTGATTCGCCTGGCCGGGCCGCCGTCCCGCAGGAAAGCGCCGTCTCGCAACGGCGCTTTTTTTATGTGCAATGCGGTGACGCCGGCCGAGCGCGACGCATACCCGGCCCGAAGGGGCTTGCGGGCGTCGCGCGCGTGATCGACGTTTCCCTGGGGGCGCTGGACCGGGCGTGAGCACGGCCGCCACCGGCTTCCTTTATAATCAGGGGTTTTCTGCCGACTTTTGGGCAGTTACCCTCATCCGGGCACCCACGCCGCCGATATGGCTGCTGCCGCGATCCCCGCGGTTGCGCCGACGCGCGGGCGTGGCCGGAGAATCTATATGGCGCGCTCGCCAAGGCGGGTGCGTGCAGTCCATGGCCGCCATCGAAATCCGTAACGTCAAGAAACGCTATCAGGCATTGCAGGCGCTCAAAGGCGTCAGCTTTTCGATCGAAGAAGGGGAATTCTTCGGTCTGCTCGGTCCCAACGGTGCCGGCAAAACCACGCTGATCAGCATTCTCGCCGGCCTCGCGCGCGCGGATGCGGGCAGCGTCAGTGTGCTTGGCCACGACGTGGTGCGCGACTACCGCAATGCCCGCCGCAAGCTCGGCGTGGTGCCACAGGAACTCGTCTTCGATCCGTTCTTCTCCGTTCGCGAAACGCTGCGTATCCAGTCCGGCTACTTCGGTCTGACGCGCAACGACGACTGGATCGACGAAGTCATGGCGAACCTCGACCTGACCGACAAGGCCGGCGCGAACATGCGCCAGCTCTCGGGCGGCATGAAGCGGCGCGTGCTCGTCGCGCAGGCGCTCGTGCATCGCCCGCCGGTGATCGTGCTTGACGAGCCGACCGCCGGGGTCGACGTCGAACTGCGCCAGACGCTCTGGAAATTCATCTCGCGTCTGAACCGTGAAGGCCACACCATCGTGCTGACCACGCACTATCTCGAAGAAGCGGAAGCGCTGTGCGACCGCATCGCCATGCTCAAGCGCGGCGAAGTCGTGGCGCTCGAGCGCACCGCCTCGCTGCTGCAGCGTTTCGCGGGCACGCGTCTCGTGCTGCGCTTCAAGCACGGCACGCTGCCCGACGCACTACGCCCGTTGCTGGTCGACCCGCAGGATACGAACGGACCTCAGTTCGCGCTGCGTCTGGCGGGCTGCGATGAAGTCGAATCGATTCTCGCCACCTGCCGGGCGGCGGGCTGCATCGTTGAGGACATCGACATCCAGAAGGCCGATCTCGAGGACGTGTTCGTGCAGATCATGTCCGGTTCGCGCGCGCAGGAGGTGGCAGCATGATCGGCGGATGGGTTGGCGGATGGGTCGGATTCCGCACGCTGTTCTACAAGGAAGTGTTGCGTTTCTGGAAGGTCAGCTTCCAGACCGTGGCCGCGCCCGTGCTCACCGCGCTGCTGTACCTGATGATCTTCGGCCACGTGCTTGAAGACCGCGTGAAGGTCTATGACCAGATCACGTACACATCTTTCCTCGTGCCGGGCCTGGTGATGATGAGCGTGTTGCAGAACGCGTTCGCGAACAGCTCGTCGTCGCTGATCCAGTCCAAGATCACGGGCAACCTCGTGTTCGTGCTGTTGCCGCCGCTGTCGCATTGGGAGATGTACGGCGCGTACGTGCTCGCCGCCGTCGTGCGTGGGTTGTGCGTGGGCGCGGGCGTCTTCGCGGTCACGGTCACGTTCACGCATCTGACGTTCGCCGCGCCGCTGTGGATCGTCGGCTTCGCGTTCCTTGGGGCGGCGATTCTCGGCACGTTGGGTCTGATCGCAGGCATTTGGGCGGAGAAGTTCGACCAACTCGCGGCGTTCCAGAACTTCCTGATCATGCCGGCAACGTTCCTGGCGGGCGTGTTTTACTCGATTCACTCGCTGCCGCCGCTGTGGCAGGCTGTCTCGCACTTCAATCCGTTCTTCTACATGATCGACGGGTTCCGTTACGGCTTCTTCGGTGTGTCCGACGTTGCCCCGCAGACCAGCCTTGCCGTTGTGGGTGCGACTTTTCTGATACTCGCAACCGTGGCGCTGACTTTGCTGCGCCGTGGTTATAAATTGCGTCACTGAACTTCTCTAGGATCGGCCATGCTGCCTACCCCCGAACAAATCAAACAGTACATCGAAGCCGGTCTGGCTTGCGAGCACGTGGCCGTCGAAGGCGATGGCCAGCACTTTTACGCGACCATCGTGAGCGAGCAGTTCGACGGCAAGCGTCTCATCGCCCGCCATCAACTCGTGTACGCCGCGCTGGGCGATCGCATGAAGGCTGAAATTCACGCGTTGTCCATGAAGACCCTCACGCCTGCGGAGTATCGGGCGCAATGAGGATTACGCAAGAAAGCGCCGGCGTCGCCGGCAACGGCGAGACCGCCACCGGCGAGCGCATGGCCGCAGACCACCTGGTGATCGAGGGCGGCGAGCGGCTGGCGGGAGAGATTACCGTATCGGGTGCCAAGAACGCGGCGCTGCCGATCCTGTGTGCGTGCCTGCTGACGGCCGAGCCGCTGGTGCTCGGCAACGTGCCCGATCTGCACGACGTGCGCACCATGCTGACGCTGCTCGCACGCATGGGCGTGAAGGTCGAGCGTCACGGCGAATCCGTGACGCTCGATGCGTCGCAGATCACCGAGCCGGCGGCCCCCTACGAGCTCGTAAAGACCATGCGCGCGTCGATTCTCGTGCTCGGCCCCTGCTGGCCCGTTGCGGCGAGGCGCGCGTGTCGCTGCCGGGCGGGTGTGCGATCGGGGCGCGACCTGTTGATCAGCACATCAAGGGCCTGCAGAAGATGGGCGCCGAAATCACGCTGACGCACGGCGACATCGTCGCCAAGGCAACGCGTCTGCGTGGCGAGACGCTCGTGACCGACATGATCACCGTCACGGGCACCGAAAACCTGCTCATGGCGGCCACGCTGGCCGACGGCGTTACGGTGCTGGCCAACGCCGCCCGCGAACCCGAAGTGACGGACCTGGCCGAGCTGCTCGTGAAGATGGGTGCGAAGATCGACGGCATCGGCACCGATCGTCTGGTCGTGACGGGCGTGCCGCGCCTGTCGGGCGCGACACACGATGTTGTGCCCGATCGGATCGAAGCCGGCACGTTCCTGTGCGCGGCGGTGGCGACGCGTGGCGATATCACGCTGCAACGCGTTGTGCCGGGCACCCTCGACGCGGTGATCGAGAAGTTGCGCGAAACCGGCGCAAACGTGACGGCCGGCGCGGATTGGCTGCGCGTGACGATGGATCGGCGCGCGCGGGCGGTCAGTTTCCGAACGTCGGAATATCCGGCGTTCCCGACCGACATGCAGGCCCAGTTCATGGCGTTGAATTGCGTTGCCGAAGGGGCGTCGCAGGTCGTCGAAACGATCTTCGAGAACCGCTTCATGCACGTGCAGGAGTTGACGCGTCTGGGCGCGAATATTGGCATCGACGGCAACACGGCGCGGATTTCCGGCGTGAATCGCCTGTCGGGTGCGCATGTGATGGCGACCGACCTGCGCGCTTCCGCCAGCCTGATCGTCGCGGGTCTGACGGCCGAGGGCCGCACGCTCGTCGACCGTATTCACCACCTCGATCGCGGCTATCATCGCATCGAGGCCAAGTTGTGCGCCGTGGGCGCGCAAATCCGGCGCGTCGAAGCGCGCCAGGGAGAGATTGCATGAGTTCCGCCAAGCCCGCCCAGCCGCTCGCTCAACCGCTGACGCTGGCGCTCTCGAAAGGGCGTATCTTTACCGAGACGCTGCCGTTGCTGGCGGCCGCCGGTATCGAAGTCACGGAAGACCCCGAGACCTCCCGCAAGCTGATTCTGCCGACGACGGATCCGAACCTGCAGGTCATCATCGTGCGCGCGACCGACGTGCCGACCTACGTGCAATATGGTGCCGCCGACTTCGGCGTGGCCGGCAAGGACGTGCTCATCGAACACGGCGGCGGCGGTCTGTATCAGCCAATCGATTTGAACATTGCGCGTTGCCGCATGTCTGTTGCTGTACCGAAGGGCTTCGATTACGCGAATGCCGTACGTCAAGGGGCACGTTTGCGCGTGGCGACCAAGTACGTGCAGACGGCGCGCGAGCACTTTGCGGCCAAGGGTGTGCACGTCGACCTGATCAAGCTGTACGGCTCGATGGAGCTGGGCCCGCTCGTGGGTCTGGCCGACGCGATTGTCGATCTGGTGAGCACCGGCGGCACGCTGCGGGCCAACAATCTGGTGGAAGTGGAAGAGATCATGGAGATCTCCTCCCGCCTCGTGATCAATCAGGCTGCACTCAAGTTGAAGCGCGAGTCGTTGCAGCCTATTCTGGATGCCTTCGAGCGGGCGTCCCGGCAAACAGCATGAAACTCGATATTCGCAAACTCGATTCCTCCGCCGAAGGCTTCGCGGCGCAGCTTCGCGATGTTCTGGCGTTCGAGGCGAGCGAAGACGCCGCCATCGATCGTGCGGCGGCCGACATTCTCGCCGACGTGAAGGCGCGCGGCGATGCGGCCGTCATCGAATACACCAACAAGTTCGACCGACTGAGCGCACCCGGCATGGCGGCGCTGGAGCTGCCCATTGAAGCGCTGGCGGCGGCGCTCGAGAGCCTCGAGCCGAAGCGTCGCGCGGCGCTCGAAGCCGCGGCCGCCCGCGTGCGTGCCTATCACGAGAAGCAGCGCATCGAGTGCGGCAGCCATAGCTGGCAGTACACCGAGCCGGACGGCACGGTGCTGGGCCAGAAGGTTACGCCGCTCGATCGCGTGGGCATCTATGTGCCGGGCGGCAAGGCGGCTTATCCGTCGTCGGTGCTGATGAACGCCATTCCGGCGCGCGTGGCGGGGGTGAAAGAGATCGTTATGGTGGTGCCCACGCCGGATGGCGTGCAGAACCCGCTGGTGCTTGCCGCCGCGCAAATCGCCGGGGTGGACCGCGTGTTCACCATCGGTGGCGCACAGGCGGTCGCCGCGCTGGCCTATGGCACCGCGACGGTGCCTGCTGTCGACAAGATCGTTGGCCCGGGCAACGCTTTCGTGGCTGCCGCCAAGCGCCGCGTGTTTGGCACCGTCGGCATCGACATGATCGCCGGGCCGTCCGAAATCCTCGTCATCTGCGACGGCACGACCGATCCAGACTGGGTCGCCATGGACCTGTTCTCGCAGGCCGAACACGACGAACTCGCGCAGTCGATTCTGCTGTGCCCGGACGCCGCTTATATCGCGCGCGTGCACGCCTCGCTGGAGCGCCAGATCGACGAGATGCCGCGCCGCGAAGTGATTGCCGCCTCGTTGCGAGGCCGTGGCGCGCTGATCAAGGTGCGCGACATGGCCGAAGCGTGCGAAATCGCCAACGTGATCGCACCGGAGCACCTCGAGATTTCGGCCGAAACCCCGCAGCAGTGGGGCGACAAGATTCGCCATGCCGGCGCGATCTTCCTCGGCAAGTTCACGAGCGAGAGCCTGGGCGATTACTGCGCCGGTCCCAACCATGTGCTGCCGACGTCGCGCACGGCGCGGTTCTCGTCGCCGCTGGGCGTGTACGACTTCATCAAGCGTTCGAGCCTGATCGAAGTGAGCGAGGGCGGGGCCCGCATGCTTGGCGAGATCGCCGCGGAATTGGCCTACGGCGAAGGACTGCAGGCGCACGCGCGCAGCGCCGAATACCGTCTGCATCGCGAGTCCTGACATGCGCGACGACGCCCTGCGGCCCGCGTATTGTCCAACGACGTCGGCCACCGCTCGGCGTCGGCCCCGCGCCATCGCGCCGTCCCCGGGGTCATTGTCGTGGCCGCTGCCGGCCCGCCTCGCGCGCGCTGTGCGCAGAGTGGCTGTCGTGTGCGCCCTCGCGGCCGCGAGCAGTCCCTCGGCCTACGCCGCCGGTCAGTATTGCCAGCACGCCACCTTCGAGGGCACGTCGGTCGAGCGTATGACCGTGTGCGTGAGTCGTCAGGCGTTCGACAACGATATTTACGTGTTGCGACTCGGCGGCAAGACCGCGCTGCGCGGCACGGACGACGAAGTGGCCCACGGCGTGTTCGGCCGCGTTGGCAACCGCCTGGTCGCCATGCGTTGCGAGGCGGATGCCGCGCGCGCGCATGTGAGCCCGGCGGCGGCGCAGGCGCTGTCCTGGCAGACCGGTGTGCGGTTGCAGCGCATTACCGATGCCCTCGGCAGTGTGGAAACCGGCCGGCGCTGCGTCGTCAAGATCGACGGTGCCGACGCCGGACGGCTGACATTCGCCTTCAACTGATCCTTTATCAATGATTCCGCGCGATGTCGCGCGATCCTCCTCTACTGCCATGTCCGTCGACTCAGTGATCCGCTCCGATGTGCTCGCCATGAGTTCCTACGCCGTCCCTGACGCCAGCGGTTTCCTCAAGCTCGACGCGATGGAGAATCCGTACGGTCTGCCGCCGGCGTTGCGCACTGCGCTGGGGCAGCGACTGGCCGACGTGGCGCTCAATCGTTACCCGTCGCCGCGTCCGCAGGTGTTGCTTGAGACGCTCGCCCGCACGATGGGTGTGCCGGCCGGGGCCAAGTTGTTGCTGGGCAACGGCTCGGACGAGATCATCAGCATGATCGCAATGGCCACCGCTCGGCCGGATGCCACGGTGATTGCGCCCATGCCGGGCTTCGTCATGTACGAGATGTCGGCGCGCCTGGCGGGCATCGAGTTCGTCGGTGTGCCGCTGCGCCCCGATTTCTCGCTCGACATGCCGGCTATGCTGGGCGCCATTGCGGCGCATCCGGGCGCGGTGGTGTACCTGGCCTATCCGAACAATCCGACGGGCAATCTGTTCGCCGACGACGACATCGAGACGCTGGTGCGTGCCGCCAGCCGCGGCCTCGTGGTGATCGACGAGGCGTACCAGCCGTTTGCCGGGAAGACGTGGATGCCGCGTCTGCCGGAGTTCCCTCAACTGCTGGTCATGCGCACCGTCTCGAAGCTCGGGCTGGCGGGCATCCGGCTGGGCTATGTGGCGGGCAGCGCGCAATGGCTCGACCAGATCGACAAGGTGCGTCCGCCCTATAACATCAATGTGCTCACGCAGGCATGCGCCGAATTCATGCTCGATCACCTTGGCGTGCTCGACGCCCAGGCGGCCGAATTGCGCGCCGAACGCACGCGGCTGGCCGCCGCCGTGGCGGCGCTGCCCGGGGTGAGCGTGTTCCCGAGCGACGCGAATTTCCTGCTCGTTCGCGTGCCGAATGCCGACAAAACCCACGCGGGCCTGCTCGCACACAAGGTGTTGATCAAAAACGTGGGTAAAATGCACGTATTGCTGGCCAATTGCCTGAGATTGACGGTCGGCACCCCCACGGAGAATGCGGCAATGGTGAAAGCCCTGGCCGCATCACTCTAACAAGCCATACGACGAGAACTCACCACCATGCGCATTGCGGAAGTCGTTCGCGATACCAGCGAAACGCAAATACGCGTCAAGATCGACCTGGACGGCACCGGCCGCAAGGCCCTCGATACCGGCGTGCCGTTCCTGGATCACATGCTCGACCAGATCGCGCGCCACGGCCTTATCGACATGGATGTCGAAGCCCGCGGCGATACCTTCATCGACGATCACCACACGGTGGAAGACGTCGGCATCACGCTGGGCATGGCGGTGGCCAAGGCGATCGGCGACCGTAAGGGTATCGTGCGCTACGGCCACAGCTATGTGCCGCTCGACGAAGCGCTGTCGCGCGTTGTGATCGATTTCTCGGGTCGTCCCGGTCTCGAATTCCACGTGCCGTTCACGCGGGCGCGTGTCGGCAATTTCGACGTGGATCTGACCATCGAGTTTTTCCGCGGCTTCGTCAATCATGCGGGCGTCACGTTGCATATCGACAATCTGCGCGGCATCAACGCCCACCACCAGTGCGAAACGGTGTTCAAGGCGTTCGGCCGCGCGCTGCGCATGGCGGTCGAGATCGATCCGCGCGCAGCGGGTGTCGTGCCGTCCACGAAGGGAAGCCTGTAACGCGAGACGGGTCGGCGCAGCCGGTCCGGTAGCCCGATAGCCCGCCGGCCCGCAAGGCCGGCGCCCCTGCGACGATTCATCGACCGGCCGGCCGCCGGCGCCGCGTGCCCCCTATGACGCTCGACGCCTTCAAGTTCTTCATCTCGCTGCTGGCCCTGATCAATCCGCTCGGGGCGATCCCGCTTTTCATCAGCTTGACGTCCACCCAGACGCGCGATGAGAAGCGCCGTACGATCAATGTCGCGGCGATTGCGGTCGCGCTGGTGGTCGCGGGCTCGGGGCTGTTCGGTGAAGCCATCATCCGCTTCTTCGGTATTTCGATCGCGTCGCTTGAAGTTGGCGGCGGCATCATCATGTTGCTCATGGCAGTGAACATGATCAACGCGCAGACGGGGAACACACGCTCGACGGCCGAAGAGCGCGACGAAGCGGAGGAGCGGCCGAACATCGCCGTGGTGCCGCTCGCAATCCCGCTGCTCACTGGCCCGGGCACGATCAGTACCGTGATCATCTACTCGGGGCGTGCACACGGCTGGGCGCAGATCCTGATGCTCCTGGCGATCGGCGTGGGCCTGGGCGCGGTGTGCTGGGTGGCGCTGCGCAGCGCCGGGCGCCTTGAAGGCTGGCTCGGGCGTACGGGCATCAATATCGGCACGCGTCTGATGGGGTTGATCCTCTCGGCGCTGGCCGTGGAATTCATTATCGATGGTTTGAAAATACTGCTGCCGGGTTTGAGATGAATAAGATTGCGATTGTCGACTACGGAATGGGCAACCTGCGCTCGGTCTATCAGGCGCTGCGTGCCGCCGCGCCGGAGGCCGATGTGAGCATCAGCAGCGACGCCGCCGAGATTCGCGCCGCCGACCGCGTGGTGCTGCCGGGGCAGGGCGCGATGCGCGACTGCATGGGCTGCCTGAACGAGTCGGGCCTGCGCGACGCGGTCGTCGAGGCCGCCGCTACCAAGCCGATGTTCGGCGTGTGCGTGGGCGAGCAGATGCTGTTCGACATGTCGGATGAGGGCAACACACCCGCGCTCGGCCTGCTGCCGGGCCGCGTGGTGCGCTTCGACCTCGAGGGCCAGTTGCAGGACGACGGCTCGCGCTTCAAGGTGCCGCAGATGGGCTGGAACCGTGTACACGAGACGCAGCCTCACCCGATCTGGGCCGGCGTGCCCGATGACAGCTATTTTTACTTCGTGCACAGCTATTACGTTGTGCCTGCAAGGCCCGAGTTGACCGTCGGCGAGACGGTCTACGGGGTGCCCTTTACCTGTGCGGTGGCCCAAGATAATATCTTTGCCACCCAGTTCCACCCGGAAAAGAGCGCTCAGGCGGGCCTTACCCTTTATCGCAATTTTGCGCAGTGGAAGCCTTGAGCGTGACCCGTCTGGCGCATTCGCGCCCGGATGTCACTCGGAGCATGCCCTGCGTCACGGCTTATACTGTGTGTCATGTTGATGAATCCGATCCCGACGTGCCGATGCCCGGCAAGGCAGGGGTCGGTTTTGTATTGTCCGCGTAATTTGCGAATTTCTTTTACCTCCCTCTAGCGACGTTTCACGATTGCCTATGCTGCTCATTCCGGCCATCGACCTTAAAGACGGTCAGTGTGTTCGCCTCAAACAAGGCGACATGGATCAAGCCACCGTATTCTCGGAGGACCCCGCCGCCATGGCTCGACATTGGGTCGAGCAAGGCGCCCGCCGCCTCCATCTGGTGGACTTGAACGGCGCATTCGTCGGCAAGCCGCGCAACGAAGCGGCCATTCGCGCCATCATTCAGGAAGTCGGCGCCGATATCCCCGTGCAACTGGGCGGCGGCATTCGCGACCTGGCCACCATCGAGCGCTATCTCGACGACGGTTTGTCGTACGTCATCATCGGGACGGCGGCGGTGAAGAATCCCGGGTTCCTCAGGGACGCATGCACGGCATTCGGCGGGCACATCATCGTCGGTCTCGACGCCAAGGACGGCAAGGTCGCCACCGACGGCTGGAGCAAGCTCACCGGCCACGAAGTCGTGGATCTGGCGCGCAAGTTCGAGGACTACGGCGTCGAATCGATCATCTACACCGATATCGGCCGCGACGGCATGCTCCAGGGCATCAATATCGACGCGACCGTGCGCCTCGCGCAGGCCGTGACCGTGCCGGTGATTGCCAGCGGCGGCCTGTCGAACCTGGGCGATATCGACGCGCTGTGCCAGGTTGAGCGGGAAGGCGTCGAAGGCGTCATCTGCGGCCGCGCGATCTACTCGGGCGACTTGAATTTCTCGGCGGCGCAAACGCGTGCGGACGAGCTTTCCGGAGGAGCGGCATAAGCGAGACCACGGCTTCGGCCGCCTCGCCTGCCAACATCATGGCTCTCGCTAAACGCATCATCCCGTGTCTGGACGTGACGGCCGGCCGCGTGGTCAAGGGTGTCAATTTTGTCGAACTTCGCGACGCGGGCGACCCCGTCGAGATCGCCCGCCGCTATGACGAGCAGGGCGCCGACGAATTGACGTTCCTCGACATCACGGCGACCTCCGACGGGCGCGACCTCATTCTGCCGATCATCGAGGCGGTGGCCGCGCAAGTCTTCATTCCGCTGACCGTGGGCGGTGGCGTGCGCGAAGTGGCCGACGTGCGCCGCCTGCTCAACGCCGGTGCCGACAAGGTCAGCATGAACTCGTCGGCCGTGGCCAATCCGCAACTGGTGGCCGACGCGGCCGCCAAGTACGGCGCGCAGTGCATCGTCGTGGCAATCGACGCCAAGCGTGTGTCCGCCGACGGCGAAACGCCGCGCTGGGAAGTCTTCACGCACGGTGGCCGCAAAGCCACGGGCCTCGACGCCGTGGCCTGGGCCAAGCGGATCGAGGCCCTGGGCGCGGGCGAAATCCTGCTCACCAGCATGGACCGCGACGGCACCAAGAGCGGCTTCGACCTCGCGCTCACGCGCGCTGTGTCAGATGCCGTGAGCATCCCCGTGATCGCCTCGGGCGGGGTGGGGTCGCTGGCCGATCTGGCCAACGGCGTGACCGAAGGCCATGCGGATGCCGTGCTCGCCGCGAGTATCTTCCACTACGGCGAGCACACGGTCGGTGAAGCGAAGCGCTTCATGGCCGAGAAGGGCATTTCGGTGCGGCTCTGAACGGAATTCCACGGATCATGACGCAAGATTGGCTGGACAAGGTAGCTTGGGACGCGCAGGGCCTCGTGCCCGTGATCGCGCAGGAACTCGGCAGCAACGATGTGCTGATGTTCGCGTGGATGAATCGCGAGGCGCTCGCGCGCACCGTCGAGACCGGCGAGGCCGTCTATTATTCGCGCTCGCGCAAGCGCCTGTGGCACAAGGGCGAGGAGTCGGGCCACGTACAGAAGGTGCATGAGATTCGTCTCGATTGCGACGAAGACGTGGTGCTGATCAAGGTCGAGCAGATCGATGGCATTGCCTGCCACACCGGTCGCCATTCCTGTTTCTTCCAGAAGTTCGAGGGCAGCGTCGAGGATGGCCATTGGGCATCCGTCGAGCCGGTGCTCAAGGACCCGCACAAGATCTACAAGTGAGCACCATGAACGATACGCTGGAGCGTGTGGCCGAGGTCATCGCCTCGCGCAAGGGAGCCGACCCCGACAAGTCGTACGTTGCCCGTCTGTTCCACAAGGGTGACGACGCCATCTGCAAGAAGATCGGCGAAGAAGCCACCGAAGTGGTGCTCGCGGCGAAGGACATTCGCATTGGCGGGGCCGACAACCTGCGCCAGAAGCTCGTCAACGAGACGGCCGACCTGTGGTTTCATTGCATGGTACTGCTCGCGCATCACGACCTGAGCCCGAACGAAGTGCTCGCCGAACTGGCGCGCCGCGAAGGGTTGTCGGGTCTCGTCGAAAAGGCGCAGCGCGGCATCCGTGGCGAACACGCCGACTGATTTCCGTTGGCCTCCATGGCCGTGATCATCGATATGCCGCGCTGGCTCACGCGAGGAGACGCTTCATGAACGATTCGCAGCCCCGGGCGCGACCGGATCGCCCGGCAGCCCCGGCAATCCTTACCTCGCGACACCCCGAATGCGCCCAGCGCCGAGCAGGAGCGCGCGTTGCGCAAGCTCACGCACGTGCTTTATGCGCTCTATGCGCTGTTCTGGCTCACGGGCGGCGTGACCGCCATCGTGGCGATCATCATCAACTACATCAAGCGCGATGACGCCGCCGGCACGCTCTACGCCTCGCATTTCACGTGGCAGATCCGTACGTTCTGGTGGTCGGTGGTCTGGGGGTACTCGGCGTGGCGCTTGCCATCGTGATGGTCGGCTTCGCGATTCTCTGGGTGCTGGGCATTTGGGCGCTGTATCGGATCGTCAAGGGCTGGCTCTACCTGAACGACAACAAGCCCATGTACGCCGCGCGCGCCTGAACGATACCGAGCGGCACCTAAGCTCCCTACACGCATTCGAGAGGAAGACACACGCATGACGCACGACAACTGTATCTTCTGCAAGATCATTGCCGGGCAGATCCCGAGCGCGCAGGTCCATGCCGACGACGATGTCGTGGTGTTCAAAGACATCAATCCGGCGGCCGACCTGCACCTGCTCATGGTGCCGCGCAAGCACATCGCCACATTGCAAGACTGTCAGCCGGAAGACCAGGCGCTGCTGGGCAAGATGATGCTGCTCGCGCCGAAGCTGGCCGCCGAGCAAGGCTATCGTTTCGACGGCGATGCGTCGAACATCGAAGGCAACGGATTCCGCGTTGTGATGAACACCGGACCGGGTGGCGGTCAGGAGGTTTATCATCTTCATATGCACATTCTGGCCGGACCGCGGCCGTGGAAGCGCATGTGAATGCCGCCGGCGGCACGACGCGACGCTTTGCCGCGCTGTGCTGCCGGAGCGTGCAAGTGTTCCGCATCGACGACGGTTTCACGAAACATTTATTTCTACCCGGTGTCCGACCCGGTTACGATGCAGGACGTGCCGCGCAATGTGCCACAATGGGGCACATTGCTGCGGGCACAGCGGCAAACATGGAGCGATTGTTCGTGGCTGGCACGCCCCGGGCAACCGTGCACGACAAGATCCCGTCGCGACGCGGCAGGGGTGGGGAAACGCAAGGAGAGTGGTCATGGGTTCGTTGAGTATTTGGCACTGGCTGATCGTGCTGGTGATCGTAATGATGGTTTTCGGTACCAAGAAGCTGCGCAACATCGGCACCGATCTGGGAGGGGCCGTCAAGGGGTTCAAGGACGGCATGAAGGAGGGCGAAGGTGCCCCGGCCGCCAAGGATGACCCGGCGACTGCCAAGGAACTGCGCGACTCGACCACGATCGACGTGCAGGCCAAGGACACGAGCGATCGCAAGCAAGGCTAAGTCGGCGTCGACATGATCGATCTCGGTCTTTCCAAACTGATGTTGATCGGCGTTGTTGCGCTGGTCGTGATCGGGCCCGAGCGCTTGCCTAAAGTGGCGCGCACGGCGGGCGCGCTCTTTGGCCGCGCACAGCGCTATATCAACGATGTGAAGGCTGAGGTGAGCCGCGAAATGGAACTCGACGAGTTGCGCAACATGCGCACGCAGTTCGAGGACGCGGCCCGCAGCGCCCAGAACACCATTCAGAAGCAACTGCACGAGCAGGAGGCGTCGCTCAACGACGCCTGGGCGAGTGCCACGGGTACGTCGTCCGGCGAGATCGCCGGCGGCGGTACGGATGCGGCGACCGGGTATTCCGACAGCTACCTTTCCGAACCCGTCGTGACGTCCGGTATCCGCGCATCGACCAAGCGCCGCAACTGGCGCGTACGCCGGACTGCTACGCCGATCTGGTTCAAGCAGGCCAGCGCCACGCGCACGCAGGTGCAGTCGGGGGCGGCGCGTGTGGCGCGTCACACACCGGCCAAGCTGCGCCGGCCCGTCAAGTTCTTCTGAGGCGCTTGCGCACCGAACTTCCCGCCATCTGGCACTGTGCCGGCTTCATTCCTGGATAAGTCGACGTGAGCGACGACAAGCAAATCCCCGACGGGGGCTCCGAAGAGACCTTCATCTCGCATCTGATCGAGCTGCGCAATCGCATCATTCGCGCGGGCGCGGCGGTGATCGTGGCGTTCCTCTCGCTGGTCTACTGGGCACCGGACATCTTCCGCCTGCTCTCCCGCCCGCTGATGCAAGCGCTGCCCGCGGGCGGCAAGATGATCGTCACCGATATTACCGGCTCGTTCTTCGTGCCGATGAAGGTCACGATGATGGTGGCGTTCGTCATCGCGCTGCCCGTTGTGCTTTACCAGGCCTGGGCGTTCGTGGCGCCAGGGTTGTATCAGCACGAGAAGAAGCTGGTGATGCCGTTGGTCGTGAGCAGCTACACGCTGTTCCTGCTGGGCATGTCGTTCGCCTACTTCCTGGTGTTCCCGACCGTGTTCCACTTCATGGCGCATTACAACGCGCCATTGGGCGCGGAGATGAATACCGATATCGACAATTACCTGAGCTTTGTTCTCACGATGTTCCTATGCTTCGGGGTGACCTTCGAAGTGCCGGTGGTCGTCGTGGTGCTCGCGCGCATGGGCGTGGTGAGCATCGAGAAGCTCAAGCAGATTCGGCCGTACGTGGTGGTGGGTGCCTTTGTGCTGGCCGCCGTCGTGACGCCGCCGGACATGCTCTCGCAACTGATGTTGGCGATCCCGCTCTGTATCCTTTATGAGTTGGGCCTGATCGCGGCGCGGCTGTTCGTCAAACAGGGGCATCGGCAAGACGAAGGCAGCGAGGGGAACGGCGAGGCGACGCCGTAACCTTGGCGTGACTTGCCGCGGCACAATCGGCTCGCGACATCGATAACGCAGATTCAGGAAAGCACGGGCCTCATGGTCCGTGCTTTTTTTGTGGGCGATCGCCGCGGGTGAGGGCCGAAGATGCACGAGGGCAGGCGTGACAATGAGCGAGGCCCGTCGCAGCGATGAAAATGAAACGGCCGCGCCCAAGCGCAGCCGTTGTGTCCTTCCACTTCCAGGCCGTTCGACGCGGTCCGGCGCCCTCAGTCGGCGCTGTTCCCGTCGGTGCCATCGCCGCCGTCGGTACCGTCTCCACCGTCCTGCGCCGGTCGCTTGGGCGGCGGTGGGCGCTTGCCGATCGTCACGGTAAGATCCATCGCTTTCTTCTTGCGCGTGACGTTCAGCTTGGCCTGCGTGCCCGGCTTGATCTGGGCGATGACATTGAGCAGTTCGGTGGTGTCGCGAATCGACGCGTCGTTCACCTTTGTCAGGATGTCGCCCGGCTGGACGCCGGCCTTGTCGGCGGGGCCACCCTGCACGACGCCGGCGATGATGACGCCCGAATCCTGCTGCAGGCCAAACGACTCGGCGATATCCGAGGTGATGTCCTGCGGCTCGACCCCGACCCAGCCGCGCGTGACCGAACCGGTGGTGATGATGCTCTCGAGCACCGAGCGCGCCGTCGACACGGGGATCGCGAAGCCGATGCCCATGTTGCCGCCGCTACGCGAGTAGATCGCCGTGTTGATGCCAAGCAGGTTGCCGTTTACGTCGACCAGCGCGCCGCCCGAATTGCCGGGGTTGATGGCGGCGTCCGTCTGGATGAAGTTCTCGAACGTGCTGATATCGAGGTGATTGCGCCCCAGCGCGCTGATGATGCCCATCGTAACGGTCTGGCCGACGCCGAACGGGTTGCCGATGGCGAGGACCACGTCACCCACGCGCACCTGTTCCATGCGGCCCAGCGTGATGGCGGGGAGGTTGTCGAGCGTGATCTTGAGCACCGCGAGGTCGGTCTCGGGGTCGCTGCCGACCAGCTTGGCGCGGGCCTTGCGGCCGTCGGCGAGGGCAACTTCGATCTCGTCGGCCCCGTCCACCACGTGATGATTCGTGAGAATATAGCCTTCGCTGCTCACAATCACGCCCGAGCCGAGGCTCGAGACCGGGTCTTGCCGCATTGTGCCGCCGCCGTCGCCAAAGAAATACCGGAACAACGGATCATCGAGGCGCGGATCGCGATTCTGCTTTTGTTCCTTGCTGGAAAAAATGCTGACGACCGCGGGCATCGCCTTTTGTGCGCCATCGGCGTACGAGCCGGTCGACGGCTTCTCGGACAGACTCGGCGCGACTTCCTGCAGGGCGATGATGGGATTGGCCAGTTGCTTGCCGAACGAACCCTGGCGTTGCAGCCACTGAGGTTTGAGGGTGGCGACGATGAAGAGCAACGCAAGCAGCACGGTGACCGCTTGCGCGAACAGTAGCCAGAAGCGTCTGAGCATGAAAGAGCGAGACCTTATATGAATCGTGTTGAACTCGAATTGTATCTGAACGATACCCTGCAAATCGCGCAATTTCGCGATTACTGCCCGAATGGCCTACAGGTCGAAGGGCGCGGCGAAATTCAGAAAATCGCCAGTGGCGTGACCGCCAGCCTGGCTTTTCTCGAAGCCGCCCGCGACTGGGGCGCCGATGCCGTCCTCGTTCACCATGGTTACTTCTGGAAGAGCGAAGATGCCAGAATTACCGGGATGAAGCGACGTCGTTTGGGGGTGTTGATCGGTCACGACATCAATCTGTTCGCCTACCACCTACCGCTCGACGCCCATCCCGAACTGGGCAACAACGCGCAACTCGGCAAGTTGCTGGGTTTCACCGACGACGGCGGTCGTTTTGGCCCGGATCAGCTTGGATGGCTTGGCGCGCCCGCCGCGCCGACGACATTGGCGGCGCTTGCGGCGCACGTTGAAGCACGGCTGGGGCGCGCGCCTCTGTTGCTGGGCGACCCGAACCGCGAGGTGCGCCGTATCGCGTGGTGCACCGGCGGGGCGCAGGGCTTCTTCGAGGCCGCCATCGGGGCGGGTGCGGATGTCTATATCAGCGGCGAAGTCTCCGAGCCCACCCAGCATCTCGCGCTCGAGAGCGGCGTGGGCTATCTGGCGGCGGGGCATCATGCGACCGAGCGTGGCGGCGCCAAGGCCGTTGGCGAGCACATCGCGGCGCGGTTCGGGCTCACGCATCGATTCTTCGATATGCCGAACCCGGCCTGACCTGAGGCGCCTTCCGGGGCGGCGCGTGGCCGCCCTGCGCGGTCTTACCCGTTCTGCTTCTTGAGGCTGTCGCGGATTTCGCGCAGCAGAACGATGTCTTCCGGCGTGGCTGCGGGGGCCGCCGGGGCTTCCGGCGCCGGACGCTTGAGCCGGTTGATCTGCTTGACCATCAGGAAAATGATGACGGCCAGGATCAGGAAGTTCAGGGCCACGGTGATGAAGTTGCCGTAACCGAAGACGGCCACGCCGGCTTTGGTCAGATCGGCGTAGGACGTCGGGTTGCCCTTGAACTCGGGCGGGATGGTGCCGAGCAGAATGAACTTGCTCGAGAAATCTAGGCCACCGAAGATTGCACCGACGATCGGCATGATCAGGTCTTTGACGACCGAATCGACGATCTTGCCGAAGGCCCCGCCGATGATCACGCCGACGGCCAGATCGATCACATTGCCCTTGACGGCAAATTCCTTGAATTCCGACATGAAGCTCATGCCATTTCTCCCTGTTATGTTGAGTGACCCGGGGAGCATCGCGCTACACCGGCACTCACGAACTGGCATTGATTGACCGGTAATTCCATGCGGGCCGCACGGCTGCGGCGGGGGTCGCGTCAAATAATGTCACGCGAATGCCACAGGCCGCGCACGATGTCACCGGGACGAGACAGGGAAAATGATGACTAAATGTCGTGCACGCGTCAACGAAAGCGGCGATCATGACGGTTCTCGTGCAGCATCCCAGAAGCGAAACCCCGGGTGAGCGCTGGCCACCCGCAGGGTACGTTAATCCTTTGAAAATACGCGAAAACCACTAGGAGGCTGGGGCGTTTTGCCGTTGTTTCAGGCATTCACGCTCGCGTATGATTTAAGGTTGACGGAAATACCAATTCAACCGTGTGGGGCTTGTGATGAGTGACAATCAAGAAAAGGCCGTCGACAGTAGCCGTCGGAATCTGTTGATTGCAACGTCCGTAGCGGGAGGCGTGGGCGGCGTTGCAACGTTGGTTCCCTTTGTCAGTTCGCTCGAACCCTCGGAGCGCGCCAAGGCGGGCGGGGCGCCGGTCGAGGCAGACATCAGCAATCTCAAGCCGGGCGACAAGATGACCGTGGCTTGGCGCGGCTTGCCCGTGTGGATCGTGCGTCGCACGCCTGACGAGATGGCTTCGCTGTCCAAAGTGACGGCGGAGTTGGCTGATCCGGACTCCAAGGAAACGTTTTCCTATCCGATGCCCGACTATTGCAAGAACGCGTTCCGTGCGCGTGTCGAGCACAAGGATCTGCTTGTGGTCGTCGGTATCTGCACTCACCTCGGTTGCATCCCTTCCGGCCCTTACCAGGCGAACGCCAACGCCGCGCTGGGCCCCGATCCGGGCTTCCTGTGCCCGTGCCACGGGTCGACCTACGATATGTCTGGCCGTGTCTTCAAGAACAAGCCGGCGCCAAAGAATCTCGACGTTCCCCGGTTCATGTTCGTGAACGACACCAAGCTCGTGATCGGTAAAGACGAAAAAGGAGAAGCGTAATCATGGCCGCCGACAAACAGGTCGACACGACGGGCTTGCTGGGCTGGATCGATCGCCGGTTTCCGCTCAGCCAGCTCTGGAGGGAGCACGCGTCCGAGTATTACGCGCCCAAGAATTTCAACTTCTGGTATTTCTTCGGATCGCTGGCCATGCTGGTGCTGGTGATTCAGATCCTCACCGGTATTTTCCTGGTGATGAACTACAAGCCCGACGCCAACCTCGCGTTCGCGTCGGTCGAGTACATCATGCGCGAAGTGCCGTGGGGCTGGCTCATTCGCTATATGCACTCGACGGGCGCATCGATGTTCTTCGTCGTGGTGTATCTGCACATGTTCCGCGGGCTGTTGTACGGTTCCTACCGCAAGCCGCGTGAGCTGGTGTGGGTGTTCGGGTGTTTGATCTTTCTGTGCCTGATGGCTGAAGCGTTCATGGGCTATCTGCTGCCGTGGGGGCAGATGTCGTACTGGGGCGCGCAGGTGATCGTGAATCTGTTCTCGGCGATTCCGTTCATCGGTCCGGACCTGTCGCTGTGGATTCGCGGCGACTACGTGGTGTCGGATGCCACGCTCAACCGCTTCTTCGCGTTCCACGTAATCGCCGTTCCGCTGGTGCTTATCGGGTTGATCGTCGCGCACATCATCGCGCTGCATGAAGTCGGGTCCAACAACCCCGACGGCATCGAGATCAAGGACAAGAAAGACGCCAATGGCCGGCCGCTCGATGGCATTCCGTTCCATCCGTACTACACGGTGCACGACATCATGGGCGTGGGCGTGTTCCTGATGGTGTTCTCGGCGATCGTGTTCTTCGCGCCGACGATGGGCGGTTACTTCCTTGAAGCGAACAACTTCATTCCGTCCGACTCGCTCAAGACGCCGCCGCACATTGCGCCGGTGTGGTACTTCACGCCGTTCTACTCGATGCTGCGTGCCACGACCGACGACTTCAAGCATTTGTTGATGGGGCTGGCGGTGATCGTCACGGCGATCTGGTGGGTCAAGGGCAAAGCGGCCGCGACCACGAAGGTGGCGGCGTCTGGCGGTGTCGTGTTGCTGCTGCTGGCGATGTATCTGACCGAGGCCAAGTTCTGGGGCGTGGTGGTGATGGGCGGCGCGGTGGTCACGCTGTTCTTCCTGCCGTGGCTGGACCATAGCCCGGTGAAATCGATTCGTTACCGTCCCGGATTCCACAAAGTGTTGTTGGGTATTCTCGTCGTCGTTTTTGCGGTGCTGGGGTATCTGGGCATTCAGGAACCGACGCCCATGAAGACCGCGATTTCGCAGGTCGGCGCGCTGTACTACTTCGGATTCTTCTGGCTGATGCCGCTGTGGAGCAAACGCGGCACGTTCAAGCCGGTGCCGGATCGCGTGACCTTCGCGGCGCATTGAGCGCCCGCCAACGACTAGGGATATCACGATGAGAAAACTGTTGCTTGTCCTGGCGCTCCTGAGTGGTTTCGCGGCGCCGGTCTTGGCTGAAGAAAGTATGGCGCTGGATACGGCGCCCAATCGGATCGACGACCTGGCCTCGCTGCAGCGAGGCGCGAAGCTGTTCGTGAACTACTGTCTGAACTGCCATTCGGCGGCGTCGATGCGGTATTCGCGCCTGAAGGATCTGGGATTGTCGGATGCAGAGATCAAGAACAATCTGCTTTTCACGACGGACAAGATTGGCGACACGATGACCGTGGCCATGCGTGCGGCGGATGCCAAGGAGTGGTTTGGTGCACCGCCGCCGGATCTGTCGGTCGAGGCCCGAGCGCGGGGGACGGACTGGCTGTATACCTACTTGCGTACGTTCTATCGGGACGATGCGCGGCCGACGGGGTGGAACAACCTGGCGTTCCCGAATGTGGGCATGCCAAACCCGCTCTGGCAGTTGCAGGGACAGCGGGGATTGAAGCATGGGGAGGGGGCGGAGCATGGTCCGGCCCAGTTCGTGCAGATCACGCAGGGGACGATGAAACCGGTGGAATTCGATGCTGCCGTGGCCGATCTGGTATCTTATCTGGATTGGATGTCGGAACCGGCGCAACGCACACGCCGGCAGTTGGGTGTCTGGGTTTTGTTGTTCTTGGGACTCTTTACGGTACTTGCCTGGCGCCTGAATGCGGCCTATTGGAAGGACGTGAAGTAAAATAACGTCTGTACGACGGGGCCAGGGTTTGGGGAGCGTCGATTTCCCGCCCCGGCCCCGTTGGTTTTTAAGGAAGACGCGCTATGATGGTTTTGTACTCGGGCACTACGTGCCCCTTCTCCCAGCGTTGCCGGCTGGTTCTGTTCGAAAAAGGCATGGATTTCGAAATCCGTGACGTCGACCTGTTCAACAAGCCGGAAGACATTGCGGTGATGAATCCGTACGGTCAGGTGCCGATTCTTGTCGAACGCGACTTGATTCTGTACGAATCGAACATCATCAATGAGTACATTGACGAACGATTCCCGCATCCGCAGTTGATGCCGGCCGATCCGGTGCAGCGTGCGCGTGCGCGGTTGTTCCTGTTCAATTTCGAGAAAGAGCTGTTCGTGCATGTGAGCGCGCTCGAGAACGAAAAGGGCAAGGCGGCGGAGAAGACGCATGAGAAGGCGCGTGCGTCGATTCGCGATCGTCTGACGCAGCTTGCGCCGATCTTCGTGAAGAACAAGTACATGTTGGGCGAGGAGTTCTCGATGCTCGACGTGGCGATTGCGCCGTTGTTGTGGCGTCTGGATCACTACGGCATCGAGTTGTCGAAGAATGCCGCGCCGTTGATGAAGTATGCCGAGCGGATCTTCAGCCGTCCGGCGTACATTGAAGCGCTGACGCCGTCCGAAAAGGTCATGCGTCGCTGATGCGTTGATTGAACCGCTGGCGAGGCTGGCCTGCCGAGTGCGGTGGGCGGGTTTCGCGGCGGGATGAGTTGGTCATATGCCTGAAACGTCTACCAAGCCTTACCTTTTGCGCGCGCTGTACGAGTGGTGTACCGACAACGGGTACACACCGTATTTGGCCGTGCATGTCGATGCCAGGACGCGAGTACCGCGCGAGTTTGTGAAAGATGGCGAGATCGTGCTGAACATCAGCTTCGATGCCACGAGCGGATTGCAGATGGGCAACGACTGGATTGAATTCAGCGCCCGCTTCGGCGGCATTTCACAGAAAGTGGAAGTGCAGGTGCCGAACGTGCTGGCGATTTATGCTCGTGAGAATGGACAGGGGATGGCGTTCCCGGTCGACAAGCAGGCGTCTGCGGAAGAGGGGGCCGAGTTGGAAGCGGTGCCGTCGATGCAGGCCCCAGGCGATGACGATTCGGATCCGACGCGCCCGGGTGGCAATGGCGCTGCGGGCGGCAACACCGGACGCGCTCGCCTGAAGGTGGTGAAGTAATTCGTGAGGGTAGGTGTGCGGGGTGAGCGCTTTGTGCGCATTACCCCAATCGCTAGCGTCCACGAACAATTTTGCCCTGACAGGGAGTCGTCAGTGACCGATGAATCGGTTACAATACGCGACTTCGCCGGCTTAGCTCATCTGGTAGAGCAGTTGATTTGTAATCATCAGGTGGCGGGTTCGAGTCCTGCAGCCGGCACCAATCAATTCAAAGGGCCACGTGATTTTCACGTGGCCCTTTGACGTTTTCAATAGTTCCCGCGCTGCCAGTGTGCCGCTTGAGACGGCTCACTAACGTTCCCGGTGCAGGTCGCCGCAGGGACGCCCGACGACGCTCAGTCGCGAGGATCAGCCCGGCGAAACAAATAACGCCACGCCAAAACAATCGCCGCACCCAAACCAGCGGATCAACGCGACTGCCGCTTGTATCCTTCGCCGCCGATGCGTGCTCGGTCTACCGCCGCAATTCGGTTGCGTCCCTGATCTTTTGCCTGATAGAGCTGCGCATCAGCCAGATTGATAAACGCGGTGATATCGATGTCTCCGGTCGGCACGACGGTGGCTACCCGAAGCTTGCCGTGACTCGCTGACCGTGCGGGGAGCGCAGGTGGGCGATGGCTTCCTCCGCGATCAGCGCGCGGCAACGCTCCGCGACACGCACGGCGTCATCGGCATTCGTATCTGCGAGCACGAGTATGAATTCTTCCCCGCCAAACCTGCCCAGGAACGCGTTCGGCCCAACTGCCTCTTCGAGCACGCGCGCAAGGCGTTTCAGACATTCGTCGCCTTGAAGATGACCGTAATAATCGTTGTACGATTTGAAGAAATCGATGTCGATCATCACGAGCGAAAGCGGGTTGCCCGATGCCGCCGCGCTCGCCCATTCGCGGGCAATGACCGTGTCGAACATGCGACGGTTGCCGACCCCGGTCAAACTGTCTGACAACGAGAGCCGCTCCAGTTCGCGCTGGAGTTCCGCGAGCCGAGCCTCGGTGCGCTTACGTTCACTAATGTCGAACATAAAGCCGATCAGCGCGTCAACGTCACCGTTCTCTTTGCGCACGACGTGGACAACGTCGCGAATCCACACATACCCGCCGTCCGCAGTCAGCGCACGATAGTCCGCCTCATGATCGGCGCCCGCTTGCGACTGTGCGACGCAAAATTCCACAACCGCCTCCCGGTCCTCCGGATGCATCCGCGAGGCCCAGTCCTCGACCGTTCTCCATGTCGACGGCGCGTAGCCGAGCAGTTCCTCAATCTGCGGGCCGATATAGGTGAACTGCATTGTCGCCCAGTCGATCTTCCAGGGGATCGCTCGGGTTGACTCGAGCAACGTGCGATAAACCGCGGGGTTGTCCTCGCCGGGCTGGTGTCCGGACGATACCAGGCTGTCCTCGTGGCGCAGAAATGCGGCTTGAAGCGAGCTGGGAGCTAAATCCTTTTCTTCGTGACTCATCATGATCTTCCAATACCCTGTAAATCCATTATCGGCAGGTCCGGCAGGGCCTTGAGCACAGCGCGATGATTGAGCGCCTGCAGACCTGTGACCTGTCCGGAAAATCTCCTACCAACCGAATCTAGAGATTACGGCTCCTCAGCTCATGCGTGGTGAACGTTGGGGAGATCATGGTGGAGACGTGAATCACCGAAGCCGACCATCGCGCCAACATTGGTGTCCAATCCCCCGGCGCACGAGACTCACCATCAAACTCGAAGGGTCGTGAAGCGAGGCCCGCCGACATCGACGGGCCTCGGTCATCGCTACCCCCTCACTTTCGGCGGCAGCCCCTTGCCCGGCGAGTAGAGGATAAGACTCGGGCTAATCAATTTGTCCGACGCGACTACGGCATGTGCCAAGGTGTCGAAATAGATGGCGTGCTCCGGATCGGCAACCGGGGACTTTTTGATTTCCCTCGCCAACTCGTCCCACTCGAAGCCGAGGTATTTCCTGTGTTCGTAGAACCAGACGACGTGTCCTTCCCTTGCGAGCGACTTCGGGATGTCGCGTCCGTCATCTCTTCCATCTGCACCGCCCTTTCCGTTGTCATTGTCTGAAGTACTCATCAAGGCCTCCTGTGATGTGCGCGGGTTCAGCCGAGCTATCGGCCAAGCGCATCATCGCAGCAGTGTCGATCCTTGAGTTTCAGTAACTTCCGAATAACTTCGCCGATGTGTCGACACTCGAAACGTATCGGCCACCGACAAAAACGCTCGCGACGTACGACGGGTTGAAAATACGGATGCGTCACTCCCTTGCGGCTTCCCGCTCCCGCCGCCGGTTTCCCGCTTCTCCGCGAAGCCGGACGTCGCGTTCGATGCGCACCCGCGCGGCGCAAACGGCGGGCGATGCCGGTGTCACGCCAATCCTTCTGCTTTCAGACGCCGATACAAGGTGCGCTCGCTCAACCCCAGATGGGCCGCCAATGCCTTGCGCGTGCCCTGAAAATTGCGAACCACCGTGGCGAGATCGGCCTCGCCGCCAGCCGTGCGCATCGCCGTCTGGCGGGTTGTCGCCACGTCGAGTGCGAGGTGCTCGGGCCTGATCACGCCGTCGTCGGCAAACAGACGCGCGCGCTCAAGCACGTTTCGCAACTCCCGAATGTTGCCTGGCCAATCGTATCGAACGAGTTGCGCCATGGCCTCCGGCGAAGTATGCAGTCGTTGATCGGGTTCTTTGCCCCCTCGCTGGAGCAGCGACTCCACGAGCAGGGGAATATCGTCGCGCCGCTCCCGTAACGCGGGCAGGTGAATGGGGAAAGCGCTGATCCGGTAATAGAGATCCTGACGAAACGCGCCTTCGGCCACCATCGTTTGCAGCGGCTTGTGGGTGGCGGCGACCAAACGGAAATCTGCCTGTTGCGTGTCGACGGAACCGACCCGGCGGTAGGTGCCCGACTCGATCAGCCGCAACAACTTGACCTGCATCCCCAGCGGTACGTCACCGATTTCGTCGAGGAAAATGGTGCCGCCTTTTGCCGTCTCGACGAGGCCAGCCTTGCGCGTATGCGCGCCGGTGAATGCCCCCTTCTCGTAGCCGAACAGTTCGCTCTCGAACAGGGTTTCGGTCAGCCCCGAGCAGTCGACCACCACAAACGGGCCGCGCGAGCGCTGGCTCGCCTCATGCAACGCGCGCGCAAACAACTCCTTGCCGCTGCCCGACTCTCCCAACAGCAGCACCGGCAATTCGGCAGTCGCCACCCGCTGCAGTTCGCCGAGGGCGCGATTGAACGCGGGCGACTTGCCGACCAGCCCCTGACGACTGGCTTGCACCGACGCGTGTCGTACGGTTTGCAACCGCTCGACGAATCCAACGACTTGATGATGGCTGTCCACGATCGGCCGGAGTTCAACGTCGACATGCTCCGGACCCCGCGGCGTGTGGTGGATGTGGAGAACGCGATCCGGCCCCTTGCTGATCAGCGCGCTTTGCATAGGGCAATGCTCGCCGGCCTGATCGCAGGGCACCGCGTAATGGTGCGACATCGCATAGCACTTGTGGCCGACGTAAGGCTTTCCTGCCGTCGCGAACTGGCGCTTGTAGGCCGTATTGGCCGCCAGGATCTCGTAATCGGTGTTCATCACGATCATGGGCGCGGATTCGTGATCGAGATAGGAAATCAGGGCCTGGACCTGGAAGGCCTGAAGCACTTCGGGAACGGGGTGCATAGCGGATGCTCGCGATAGTTGAACGATAACGACTGCCAGTACTGCCATTTGGCAGTATGCCACTGCCAAATGGCACTGTCACGAGCGACAGAAATCGCTCAGTCTCATCCGAGATCAAAATTTTTATTATTTGAATCATTGAGTTAACGGAATTTCGCGAGTTGGCACGAATTTTGATAGGTATCGGACATTCGACTGATTCATGAGGAGGAGATCATGGAGAACCTGTATATCGAGGGCAACTTCGACCCGGCGACCAGCACCATCAGCTATATCGTGCTGGATCGCGCCACAAACCACTGCGCATTGCTCGACACTGTGCTTGATTACGACCCGAAGTCCGGCCGGACCTCGACACACAGCGCCGACCACCTGATCGAGCGGGTTCAGGCGCTGGGCGCGACGGTGCAGTGGATTCTGGAGACCCACGCTCACGCCGACCATTTGTCGGCCGCGCCCTATCTCAAGCAGAAGCTGGGCGGTCGTATTGGCATCGGCGAGCATATTCGCCAGGTGCAGGATGTGTTCGGCAAACTGTTCAATGCGGGCAGCGAATTCGCGCACGACGGAAGTCAGTTCGATCACCTGTTCGCGCACGGCGAGCATTTCCAGATCGGCGATCTGAAAGCCCGCGTCATGCATACGCCGGGGCATACCCCCGCGTGCATCACATACGTCGTCGAGGAAGGCGACCAGATCGCCGCCTTCGTGGGTGACACGCTCTTCATGCCCGACTACGGCACGGCGCGTTGCGATTTTCCCGGCGGCAATGCGCGCACGTTGTTCCACTCCATCAACGAGGTCCTCAGCCTGCCGGCACATACGCGGCTCTACCTCTGCCACGACTATCAACCCAACGCCCGCAAGCTGGAGTTCGTCACCACTGTCGCCGACGAACGCAAGCACAACGTTCATGTGCGAGACGGAATCAGCGAGGAAGAGTTCGTGGCCATGCGCACGACACGCGACGCGACGCTGGACATGCCGACGCTGCTGCTTCCGTCAGTCCAGGTCAACATGCGCGCGGGGCAGTTGCCGCCTGCGGAAGACAACGGCGTGCGCTACCTGAAGATTCCCCTTAACGCTGTTTGATCACGCGAGGCGCCATCATGAATATCAATGTGGGCGGTGTGGACCGTGGCCTGCGAATCGTCGCCGGCGCGGTGCTGATCTTGCTTGCGGCCACCGGAACCGTCGGGTGGTGGGGGTGGCTGGGGCTGATCGCTTTGATCACCGGACTGGTCCGGTTCTGTCCGCTTTACTCGCTGTTCGGCATCAGCAGTTGCAAGACACGGGGTCTCTGACCCATCGCTCGGTCGGCACCGGCGCGGCTTTGCCCCCGAAATGCCAACGCCGAAGCGCCTATCGTCACCGAGGAGACACTCCATGAATATCAAGCAACTGACGGCGCAATTGTCCGTCTGCGCGCAGGTCTCGCCTGCCGACGTTCCGGACATTGCTGCCGCTGGCTTCAAGTCCATCATCTGCAACCGGCCGGACGGCGAAGCTGCCGACCAACCCAGCTTTCGCGAAGTGGAGCAGCAGGCTCAGGCGGCGGGGCTGGAAATCCGCTACCTGCCGGTGACACCCGGCAGGGTGTCCGACGAACAGGCTGCCCAGTTCGATCAACTGCTCGACGTGTTGCCCAAGCCGATCCTTGCGTATTGCCGCAGTGGCATGCGAAGCACGACGCTGTGGGGACTCTCGCGCGCCGATCGCCTGTCCACCGGCGAAATCCTCAAGCGCGCCGAAGCGTGCGGCTACGATCTGAGCGCGCTGGTGCGCCGGATCTCACAGACCGCTGCCACGCCGTTCGCTGTCGCCGATTCGACCCACCGGGTCGTCATCGTGGGCGGCGGTGCGGCCGGCATATCGGTGGCGTCGAGTCTGCTGGCCCGCCAGCCGGGACTCGACATCGCCATCATCGATCCCGCCGACGTGCATTACTACCAGCCTGGGTGGACGCTGGTGGGCCGCGGGGTATTCAAGCCCGCACAGACCGCCAGGGTCATGGGGTCGCTGATTCCGCGCGGCGTGCGCTGGATCAAGTCGGCTGTCGCAGGCTTCGAACCGGAGCGCAACGCGGTCTTGCTCGAAGGCTGCCGGGTCGTGAAGTACGAGCAGTTGATTGTGTGCCCGGGGTTGAAACTGAACTGGGAGGGTATCGAAGGGCTCACGGATACGCTGGGGCGCAACGGCGTGACGTCGAATTACCGTTACGATCTCGCGCCCTACACGTGGGAGTTGGTCGAGCGCTTCAAAGGCGGCAACGCGCTGTTCACCCAACCGCCGATGCCGATCAAATGCGCCGGCGCGCCTCAGAAAGCGATGTACCTCTCGTGCGACGCGTGGCGACGCGCCGGTGTGCTCGGCCAGTCTCACGTGAAGTTCTTCTCGGCCGGTAATGCGCTGTTCGGCGTGCCGGAATACGTGCCGGCCCTCATGGCGTATGTGAAGTCTTATGCCATCGACCTCAATTTCGGCCACAACCTGACGGCCGTCGACGGCGTACGCAAGGTCGCGACCTTCAGCGTGGCGTCCGCCCAGGGCGACGCCGGGAAAATCGAAGTTCCGTTCGACATGATCCACGTGGTGCCGCCACAAACGGCGCCCGACTTCGTCAGCCGCAGTCCGCTGGCCGATCCCGCCGGGTGGATCGATGTCGATCAGGGGACGCTGCAACACAAGCACTTCAGCAATATCTTCGGACTGGGAGACGCCAGTAATTCGCCCAACGCGAAAACGGCTGCGGCCGCGCGAAAACAGGCGCCGGTGGTGGCGCACAACGTGCTCTTCAATCTTGGCCTCAAACGCGGGCAGGCACGCTACGACGGTTACGGATCGTGCCCGCTGACGGTGGAGCGCGGCAAGATCGTGCTGGCCGAGTTCAACTACGGTGGAAAGCTCGCGCCCAGCTTTCCTTCCTGGCTGATCGACGGCACGCGCCCCTCGCGTCTGGCGTGGCTGCTCAAGGAGCGCATTCTGCCGCCGCTCTATTGGGAAGGCATGCTCAAAGGCCACGAGTGGATGGCACAACCGGAAATGGTCGGCTGATGCGCGCTCGTTCCATGACAACCCATCGAGATCCTTTGCCATGACTGTCAGTCTGTTGCTGGGCGCTATCGTCGGCTGCATCATGGGCCTGACCGGTGCCGGCGGCGGTATCCTCGCGATTCCGCTGCTGGTGTTCGGCCGGCATCTGAGCGTGCCGGAGGCCGGTCCGATCGGCCTGCTGGCCGTGGGCATCGCGTCTGCCATGGGCGCATGGATGGGCGTGCGCGCCGGTATCGTCCGTTATCGCGCGGCAATGCTCATCGCCACCATTGGCATTGTGCTTACGCCATTGGGTTCATGGTTGGCGCATCACATGAATACCCGCTATCTGACGCTATTGTTCGCGGCAATCATGATTTGGGTGGCACTCAAAGGGTTATGGGAAGCACGCCGCGGCAAGTCGCTGGCGCAGGTGCGGCCCGACTGCCCTTGCTTGCGCGGCGAAAGCGGCCGCTTCGTCTGGACGCCGCGCTGCGCCAGCCGGCTCGCGGTGATGGGCAGCGTGGCGGGGGTGCTTTCCGGTCTGCTCGGTGTGGGCGGCGGATTTGTCATGGTGCCGGCGTTACAACGCTTTACCGATCTGGCGATGCACTCGGTCATCGCGACCTCGCTGGCTGTGATCGCGATGATCTCGCTGGTGAGCGTCGGTACCAGCATCTATGGCGGCCATTTCGATCTGACGATCGGATTGCCGTTCTCGGCAGGTGCGGTGGCCGGCATGCTGGTCGGCGGCAGACTGCTGACTCGATGGCATCCCTCGCATCTCAAGCAGGCGTTTTCCGTGGTGTGCATGATCGTCTCGATCGGTCTGATCGCCAAGTCGATCTGAGCGTTGCCCTGACGTGTTCCGCGACGAACCGTCGGAGAACCGCCCTTGGAATCCGGAAAACAGGGGTGCGTTCTGCACGGGCGGCCTCAGCGCGACGCGGCGAAGCCGATACGTTGAACGTGGCGGTTGCCGGGAGCGTCGCGAGCCAGTCAACTGAACGTCGCGCATCGGGTACCTCTGTATCGCCTCACTGCATTCAGGCCGCCGGCGCCGGCGCCTCACGCCGGTGCCAGTGCGGCGGCACGTCCAGCGGCTCCAGGGCGCTTGTCTCGTCCAGATGAAACACTGCATCGAACTGGTGGGCGAGTGATGTCCAGAAATAGTGACTTTCACGTTCGCTCTGAGGCAGGTAGATCACGCCGATCGCCCGCTCAAGCATGGCTGCACGAAGCGGCTCCGCCGCAACCTCGTTGAGTGGCAGGAAAAACCGGTCTAGCCCGGTGCTGTGAAACAGGTATTCATAGCTGTCATGCAATGCCGGACGCACCCACTTGTGCTCGACGTCGCCGTCCCATTGAGACGCGGCGGATACGTGCCCTGTGTAGGTGCTGAAGCCGACCAGCAGCGCCTTTTCACCGACGGCTTCACGCACCAGTTGACCAAGATTCCACTCGCCATGCTGATGCGACTCGGTCGCGCGCGCGTCGCCTAGATGCGAATTGTGTGCCCAGACGACAACGCGCCCCCGTCCGCCACGTTGCAGGCGATAGTGGGCAAGGGCGCATAGCGTGCGGTGCATGTGCGCGTCACGCAGATTCCAGGTGTTCAGGCGCCGCCCGAACATTGACCGATAGTAGTGTTCGGCATCGACGACGACTTCGGCATTCTGTTGTGCAAAGAACTGTGCGTCGAGTGCCGCAAGGCCATCCCGCGAAAGATGGAGGCGCGCGTCGGCCCGCAGTTGCAGTAACTGGGCGACGACGCCTTCACGGGCATCCGGCCGGGCGCCGACTGCGGTGGCGTACCCATACGCCTGAGGCTCGCGCACGTGATCGAGCGCCGCGTACCGATCGCGCGCCATGGCAGCCTGCTCGGGATCGACCCGCTCAAGATAGCGGATCACCGCATCCGCCGACTGGTACATGCTGTACAGGTCGAGTCCATAAACGCCGACCCGTGCTTCGGGCGACAGCGAGGCGTTGTGCTCACGTAGCCACAGGATGAAGTCGCGCATCTCACGATTGCGCCACATCCAGGTAGGGAAGCGCCTGAAATCCGCAAGTGCGGCCTCCGCATCGGCATCGCCTTCGCCTTGCACGAAACAGTTCACGCGCCAGGTATCCGGCCAATCGCCTTCGATGGCGACAGCGTCGAATCCTCCCTCCACGATCAAGCGGCGGGTGATCTGTGCCCGCATCCGGTAGAAGTCTTGTGTGCCGTGCGTGGCTTCGCCAAGCAGCACGAACTCGCGATCGTGCGCCATCTCCAGCAACGCATCGTAATCGCCATCGTTGTCATTGAGCCGTTGCGCGATCTCGCGCACGGCGAGAAAGGGTGTTGTGGCGGGATGCATTATTGAACATCCTGATGTGAGCGGGCGAGGAGCGCGCGCACTTCGGCGTCGCTCGTCTGCCCAAAGTCCCGATAGAACTGGCCAACACCACCGAACTCGCGCTCGCTGTGAGGGCAAACGAATTCATCGGCGAGACCATCCAGTCGTTTCGCTGTGCCCTCGGGGGCGACCGGCACGGCAACAACGATCCGCGCCGGTTTGCCAGTACGCAACGCCTCGATGGCGACGCGCATCGAGGCGCCGGTGGCGATGCCATCGTCGACAACGATGACGGTGCGCCCTTCTATTTTCAATGGCGGTCGATGCCCGCGGTATAACGCTTCCCGTCGTGCCAGTTCGCGGCGTTCATCGCTCAGTACGGCGACGATCTCCGGCTGGGTGATGCCGGCGGTTCGGATCGTTCGTTCGTCGAGGTAAAGTACTCCGCCGGACGCGATCGCGCCCATTGCCAACTCGGGATAGTGCGGCACGCCCAGCTTGCGCACGACCAGCACGTCGAGTTCGACCCCCAGCGCTTGCGCGACCTCATAGCCAACCGGCACGCCACCGCGCGGCAGTGCCAGTACGATCACATCGCGGCGTCCCGCATATGTGGCCAGTTGTCGTGCAAGCACGCTTCCGGCCTCGGCGCGATCGCTAAATCGCGGGTCGTTACCCACCCGGTACGAATTCATGAGATCACCGCTTCGGCTGTGGACCTTGCTCTGAGGGGAGCGTTCGCCACGTTGGCGCTCCCGTTAAGGTACGCGGTCTGGCACGAAGCGCGATGCGATGGCCGAGAGCGCGATTCCCCTTATATGAATTGTGGGCGTCCGGTCGAGGCAATCGTTGAGGTTGATCAACAAAGTGGTGCAACGGGGCGCCCCGGTCGACGCTGACTGCAAACTGGGGCAATGTCGACCCCCGTCGACGATAGTGCGAAACCGGGTCGCTAGCATGCCGGCCGGCAAGCCGTGACGCAGGCGGGACATCGGGAATGGAAACTGCCCACCGCATCGGATGGGCCTTGACCTAAGCTATCTCACCAATCGGGGTTTCTGGCCCCGTTTTGCCGAGTGAAGAATGACGTAGGGGCTCATGACGCTATTCGCCGCGACCATCGCCTCCGCGAACCCATCAAAGTAAATCGCGTGCTCGGGGTCGCGCACGTGGGCCCGCTGCGCCCGTCAATCCGACCATGAAGCGATCCGCTTCGGGAGATCCGTAGATCGACGTCGTGTGCGCTCTAGGGACCGAGGTGAACTCCAGTGCAGGAACGACGCGGATGGTTTCGGCCAACGTCCCTGTTGTGTCCATGCCCGCACTCGACCTTCGACAGGGTTTTCGGGTAAACGCGTATGCAAGATCTTGCATCCCGGCCGTAAACAGCAAGTGCAAGGGTCAATGCCTTGATCGCGTCCCGAAATATCAGGCCGGTATGGACTGATCTGAAGGCCGAACCCCTGCATTCCGGTAAAACAAGCGCGCGACAGCACGTCGAAAAGCATCAGCCTGTGTCGTATGGCCTCCCTTGGCGGTACGTTTCATGGTGCTGCCGCGTCGCCACTCATGAAGGAAGAGAAGTGCAGCGATTTGTCTTCACGATCCGATTCAAGTTGATGCTTGCCTTCGGCGCCTGGGCAACCCTGATGTTGGTCGTTGGGCTGGTGGCGCTCACCTCGCTCTGGGGCCTCGACGCGAATGCGGCGTCGTCATACCGCCTGTCGCTGACCAGCCTGATCGCCGTGGCGTCGATGGGCGGTGCCGTCGCGATCTATTGCGGTGTGCATCTGAACCGTGTTGTGTGCGGCGGGTTGAACCGCATGGGCAAAAAATTCGAGGACATCGCGGTCTCCCTTGACCTGTCAACGCGCTCATCCAGCCCGCGCATGGACGAGTTCGGCCGCGCCGCCGTGGCGTTCGACAAGCTGATGCGTCGTGTCGAAGCGACCGTGTCCGCCGTGAATGTTTCGACTGAATCGGTCGCCACCGCGACGCGCGAAATCGCGGCCGGAAATCTCGACCTTTCCGCGCGCACGGAAGAACAGGCCGCGTCGTTGGAGCAGACCGCCGCCAGCATGACGCAACTGACCGAGACGGTGAAGCAGAACGCCGACAATGCACGCCAGGCGAACGTACTGGCTACGAACGCCACGGACATCGCCGGTACCGGTAGCAACGCGGTGCAAACCATGGTGGCCACCATCGAGCGAATCAACGGCAGCTCGAACAAGATTTCCGAAATCACGAGCGTGATCGAGGGGATTGCGTTCCAAACGAATATCCTCGCGCTGAATGCTGCCGTGGAAGCGGCGCGGGCTGGCGAGCAGGGACGTGGCTTCGCGGTGGTGGCCAGTGAGGTGCGCAGTCTGGCCCAGCGATCGGCGTCCGCGGCAAAGGAAATCAAGGACTTGATTTCCTCGTCGGTCGCCACGATTCAGGATGGCTCGCAACAGGCCGTCGAAGTCAGCGCCGCGATGGACGAGATCAAGAGCGCAATCAAGCGGGTGACGGAAATCGTCGGCGAAATCGCCGGGGCGTCGGACGAGCAAAGCCGTGGCATCGAACAGGTCAGCCAGGCCGTGACGCAGATGGACCAGGTGACGCAGCAGAACGCCGCGCTGGTCGAGCAGGCGGCCGCGGCGACCCACTCGCTCGAAGACCAGGCGGCCAAGCTGAAAACCGCGGTCTCGTCATTCAAGATTACCGAGTCAGCGCACCTCGCGGTTGCCATCGCCGCATAGCCGCGAACGTCACCATTTCGCCGGTGCGGGCACCGCGCACGGCCCCTCAACGCCTACGCTGGTGAACTCCGCCGGGCCCACCACTTCCAGGTATTCCATATCCGGCGAATAGTCGAAAAGGAAGTGGCGGATGCCAGGGCGTTGATGCACGCAGTCGCCTGCTTCCACGAGCGTTTCCTTGTCTTCATACATGAACTTGGCCCAGCCTTTGAGCATGTAGACGATATGGAAATCGGCACCGTGGATATGCCACCCCGTACCCGCCTCGGGCGCCTGATTGGCGCGAACCAGATGCGCGATGACTTTGCCGCCGGTGGCGTCGGCAATGCCGAGGTCGCGATACATGAAGAAGTCGCGCAGACCGCCGCTCACAAATGCGGTGTCGCCCGGCTTGACGTGGGAAAACTGGCTTTCGTTGCTGTTCATGATGTCGATGACAAATCAATGAAAACTGCGGGTTGGGAATACGAAGTCGCCGTGCTTTGCACTCACGTCACAGCACGTGGGCCCGTCGCGCCTCTCGGTCTGCGAGGGCCCGTACCACCGGCCAATCCTATTGCGCGGTCCAGCCACCATCCGCGGCCCATGTGGCGCCGCGCACCTCAGACGCCAGCGGCGAACAAAGCATCAAGGCAAGGTTGCCAAGCGCCTCGGGCGACACGAATTGGCCGGACGGCTGCTTTTCCCCTAACAGACGAGCGCGCGCGTCGTCGGGAGAAAGGCCGTCGCGCTGCGCCAGATCGTCGATCTGCTTTTGCACCAGCGGCGTCAACACGAAGCCCGGGCAGATGGCATTGCATGTCACACCCGTGCGCGCGGTTTCCAGCGCCGTGACTTTCGTCAGCCCCACCAATCCGTGCTTTGCGGCCACATAGGCCGACTTGCCCGCCGAGCCAACAAGGCCGTGCACCGACGCAATATTGATGATGCGGCCCCAATCGCGCGCACGCATGCCAGGCAACGCGTGGCGGGTCGTGTGGAACGCCGAGCTCAGGTTGATGGCGATGATGTCGTTCCATTTGCCGAGGTCGAACGTCTCAATGGGCGCCACGTGCTGAATGCCGGCATTGTTGACGAGAATGTCCACGGTACCGAAGCGATCCTGCGCCGCAGCGAACATGGCTTCGATCGCTTCGGCGCTACGCATGTCGGCCGGATGGTGCATGACCTCGGCGCCCTCCGATGCGATCGTCGAGACCGCGGCATCCACATCGCCGAAGCCGTTGAGGATGAGGTTGGCGCCGGCGTGTGCCAGTACCCGTGCGATACCGAGGCCAATGCCGCTGGTCGAGCCAGTGACAAGCGCGGTTTTACCGTTCAGCGTCGTCATGGAATCCATCGTTCACACCAATCCAGTCGTGTAATAGAGCGCGATCACGAAGAACACGGCCATTGTCTTGATGCACGTCACCGCGAAGATGTCCCGATACGATTCGCGATGCGTCAGTCCGGTGACGGCGAGCAGGGTGATCACGGCGCCGTTGTGCGGCAGCGTGTCCATGCCGCCGCTGGCCATCGCCACCACGCGATGCAGCACTTCGAGCGGGATGTGCATCGTTTGCGCTGCCTTGATGAACGTGTCGGACATGGCCGCGAGCGCAATGCTCATGCCGCCGGAGGCCGAGCCCGTAATCCCCGCGAGCGTCGAGACGGACACCGCCGCGTTCACGAGCGGGTTGGGAATTCCCTTGAGCGCATTGGCGACCACCAGGAAGCCGGGCAGTGCGGCAATAACGCCCCCGAATCCATACTCGGACGCCGTATTGAGCGTGGCGAGCAAGGCGCCGGACACGGCGGCTTTGGTGCCGTTCGCGAAGCGGTGGCGAACCTTGCCGAAGGCCGTCAGCAGCACGAGCAGAATGCCGGTGAGCAGCGCGCCTTCGACAGCCCAGATCGCCACCACGCCTTTGATCGATATCGTCAGCGGGGCATGAATGCCGGGAAGGACGTCCGGGGTCACGGCAAAGCTATCGCCATACCAATGCGGAATCGCCTTCGTGAGCGCGTAATTGACCACACCCACCAGGACCAACGGCGTAATGGCCAGAATGGGATTGGGCAGGTTCTCCGTGTTCACGCGCTCGGGCTCGTTGTGCAGCGAATCGCCGTAGCCTTCGCCGTTGGCCGCGGCAACGCGGCGACGCCACTCGAGGTAGCTCAGGCCCACCACGATGATGAAGACCGCCCCGGCAACCCCCAGCACCGGCGCTGCCCAGGCCGTGGTCTTGAAGAACGTGGTCGGGATGATGTTCTGGATCTGCGGCGTGCCCGGCAGTGAATCCATCGTGAAGCTGAATGCCCCCAGCGCAATCGCACCGGGCATCAGGCGCTTGGGGATGTTGCTCTGTCGGTAGAGTTCCGCGGCAAACGGATAGACGGCAAATACCACCACGAACAAGGAGACGCCGCCATAGGTGAGCAGCGCACACACCGCGACGATCACGGCGTTTGCCCGTGTGCGGCCAATGTACTTGATCGCAGCGGCAACAATGGACTCGGAGAAACCGGACAGTTCGATGACCTTGCCGAATACGGCCCCGAGCAGGAATACCGGCAGGTAGAGCTTGACGAAACCGACCAGCTTTTCCATGAAGATGCCGGAAAAGACGGGCGCAACGGCGTCGGGCTGGATCAGCAGCACAGCGCCCAGCGCCGCGATCGGCGCAAAAAGAATCACGCTATAGCCGCGATACGCAACAAACATCAGAAACGCCAATGCGGCGAGCACGATGAGAAACGACATTTTGTCTCCGGTATGTTTGCCTGCACGTGGTTGTGCAGGCTGAAGTTCTTACGACCGGCAGCCGCTTATGCAATAACCGTGCCCTCGCTGCTTAAGTCCTTGATCGGGAAGGACTTCGGCAGTTCTTGCCCCGCAGTGACCAACGAAACGAACAGCGAGGCGCGGTAGGAGGAGGGCGGATTGTCTCGATTTTGAGACGGACGGCGAGCGTTGCTCGGGCTGCGATGGCCGAAATTTCCGAAAAATCAGTATCGGAAGGGCGTTTTCACTGATGGTGCTGGTGTCTCAGTTTGTGGAATAATCGTCTCGAAATATGGACAAATAGCGATTTCGAGATGACTGATGACAAAACGCCGGACACCGTCACGCTAGGCAAGGCGAGAGGCTTGCTTTCCGATTACGGATTCGTTCGCAAGCACGCCATGCAGTCGCTGTTCGAGACGCTGGACAATTCCAGCGAGGGCACCGTGGTCGTCGACAGCGATGCGCGGATTGTCTGGATCAATCGCAGTTACGCCGCTCGCTTCGGATTCACCAATCCCGATGAAGTGATCGGTCTGGATTGCGAAACCGTGATTCCCAATAGCCTGATGCGCGAAGTTGTGGCGACGGGCCGGCCAATCCTGCTCGATATTCTTGAGACCGGGCAGGAGCCGCTGGTGGTCACGCGGCTTCCGATTCGGGATTCGCGCGGTGGAACCATTGGCGCGGTGGGATTTGCGTTATTCGACGAACTGAAGGCGCTGACGCCGATGTTCAGCAAATACTCGCGACTGCAGTCGGAGCTCCTTGCGACGCGCCAGTCGTTGGCGCAGGCGCGGCGGGCGAAATACAGCTTTTCGAGTTTTGTCGGCACCAGTGCGGCAAGCCTGGAGACCAAGCGCCTCGGGCGTCGCGCCGCACAGCTCGATTCGCCGGTGTTGCTGCTCGGGGAAACCGGGACCGGCAAGGAGTTGCTGGCCCATGCGATTCATGGCGAATCCATGCGCGCAGACAAACCGCTGGTCACGGTCAATGTCGCCGCGATTCCCGATGCACTGCTCGAAGTGGAGTTCTTCGGCGCCGCGGCCGGTGCCTATACCGGGGCGGACCGAAAAGGCCGAACGGGCAAGTTTGAACTGGCGCATGGCGGAACGCTCTTCCTTGACGAAATCGGCGACATGCCGTTATCGCTGCAAGGCAAACTATTGCGAGTCTTGCAGGAGCGGGAATTCGAGCCGATAGGGTCGAACCGTGTCGTCCAGACGGACGTGCGCATCATCGCCGCCACGTCGGCGGATTTGCCGAATCTGGTCGCGCAAGGGAAGTTCCGGGCCGATCTGTACTATCGCCTCAACGTGTTGATGATTCGGGTTCCGCCGCTGCGCGAGCGTGCGTCGGACATCGAGGCCATGTCCTATGCGATTCTGGATAAATTGAGTTCGCGCCGCGATGCGGGGCATCTGGAATTGAACGAAGACGCCATCGGGCGACTCAGGGCCTATCGCTGGCCGGGGAATGTGCGTGAATTGCACAACACGCTCGAGCGCGTGGCATTGCTCTCGGAGAGCGGTCGCATCGACGCGCGTTCATTGGCTCGCTTCATTGGCGACGGCGTCGGCGCGCAAAGCGATACCGACGGGGCGGCGGATGCGGAGACGGTCGGTCAGACGAGCGGCGACCTGGGCGCGGCGGAGGTGCCGCGATACGACGAGGCGATGAAAGCGTTCGAGCGTCAACTGTTGATCGACGCGTTGCGTGCCGCAGGCGGGCGGGTCGCGGAGGCTGCCGCGCGATTGGGTATCGGGCGTGCCACATTGTATAAAAAGATGGCACTCCTTGAGATCGGCGCGTAGCCGCGCCAGCCGAACGACGATCGTTCGATGTCGGAACGTGTGAAAGCCCCGCCGGCATTGATGCCGGCGGGGCTGTTTCCAACGTATCGCAGGGGACGTTGCAATACGATCAGAAAATGACGGCCATGCCCAGCATGCCGACGAACTGGCCGGACGTGCTCGACCCGGTCAAGTTCTGCGAGTCGCCGACGGCCGGCGATGCGGCGATGATGTTCCCCGCGCCGTTCTTGCCCAGCGTCTGCCCGCTCGCGTGCTGATAGGCCTGAAGCGCATACAGCACCGTGCGCTTCGACAAGCGGTAGTACTCGCGCAGCGAAAACTGATGATAACGCGCGCTGTCGGTCACGCCGTTCGCACTCGTCGCGGCGGTGTACGAATAGCCCGCGCCGACGTCGAAGGCCGGCGTGAGCTTGTACACGCCCAGTACGCCGACCGTATTGAAGATCGCCGAGTCGGTGAAGATCGAGCGGCTGCCCGGCAGATACGTCACGTGCGAGATATTCGCGCCGAGAACGAAGTTGCCGAACGAATAGTTGCCTGCCGCCGCCCACTGCTCCAACGCCCGCGCGCTGACATATCCCTGGTTCAACACGGACGTGCCGAACGACCCCGTCGACGCACTGTCGAACCCGGTCGTCGTGGCCGCATTGTTCAGGCGCAAATACCCCGCACCGACGGACACCGGTCCATTGTCGTAACGCAAGGCCGCGCTGATCGTGCTGCCCTTGCCGGTGCTGCCCGCCTGGCCGCCGAACGCATACATCACGCTGGCTTGCAGGCCCGCATACGTCGGCGTCGTGTAGACAAGCGCGTTGTTGATGCGGATCGTCGTGTCGAGGCCGTCGATATCGCCCGGATGCGCGCCGGTGGCGCCCGTCAGCAGGTTGCTGCCCGTGAGCGGGCCGACGAACTGGTAGTACGGGGTGTATTGGCGACCGATCGTCGCCGTGCCGAACGTGTTGTCCTGCAGGCCGACGAATGCCTGACGATTGAACAACTGACCGGTGCTCGCGGCCGCGCCCGTGTTCAGGTCGAAGCCGGCCTGAACGTCGAAGATGGCCGCGGTGCCGCCTCCCAGATCCTCGCGTCCGCGCAGGCCCCACTTCGACGCATAAAGATTGCCCTGCCGCAGATAGACGTTCGACGCGCCGTTCTGGTTGTTCACGTAGGTGATCGCGCTGTCGACCATCCCGTAAAGCGTGACGTTCGATTGCGCGGCGGCCGAGCCGGCAATCGTTATCCCGGCCGCTAGTGCGACCGCGCGCCTGCACTGACGTGCATTCCTCATGTGTGTCTCCTTCTTGGTGATTGACGTGGGTGGTGCTTGTTTTTCTGGAACCCAGTGATTGCGCGACGCCGCGCTCAGCTACGCACTGCCGACTGCGCGGCCAACCGCACGGACGCATTGGGTGCGCCGTAGCCGTCATAGCCGCCGCGCCGCTCGACCAGTTCGAAGAAGAAGCGGTGATCGACCTGCGCCGTATAGGCGTGCAGGAACTCGCCGCCGCTCGCGTCGCGGTCGTAGAGAATGTTGTGCTTGCGCAGGGTGTCGACGAACGCCTCGTTCAGTCCGAAGCGCGCGGCAATGTCGTTGTAATAGCTTTGCGGAATTCGCAGGATCGGCACGCCGTCGCCTTCCAGTCGGCGAACCGCCATGGCGATGTCGTCGGTGCGGAACGCCACGTGGTTCAGCCCGGAGCCCTTGTAGGCCGAAATCGTCTCCGAGTGGATCGTGCGAGGATCGACCGACGCGTTGAGCACGATGCGCACCGACCCGTCATGGCTGCGGATCGCCTGGCTCTGAATCTGCCCGTAAGGATCGTGCAACACGACGCTGTGCTCCGCCTGGAATCCGAACACCGACCGGAAGAACAGCGCCCAACGTTCGAGCGAACCCCCCGGCACCGACAGCGCAACGTGATCGACCGCCGTGATCGGCCCGGTCTGGGTCGGCCCGTCGATGTCCGTGAGGTGGAAGTCGGACTCGAACAGTGTCGGCGCATTGGGCAACTCGTCGACGAGATAGAACAGGCTCTGGTCCGGTGCGAGCACAGCGGGCACATTGCGCTCGTTAGGCCCCACGCGTCCTTCGAAGCGCGCGTAGCCGACTTGCGTCGCACGCGTCACGGCGTCGTGCGCCGACGGCACGCGAAAGGCCGATGCGCACAGCGATACGCCGTGGTGCATGAAGAACGCGCTGGCGAACGAATCGGACTCGGCGTTGAGAATGATGGACGCGCGGCCGTGCTGAAACAGCGTGACATCCTTGGAACGATGGCGGCCCATGCGCAGGAAGCCGAGCTTTTCGAGCCACGTCGTGAGCGTGGCGCGCGCGTTCGCATCCACCGCAAATTCCAGGAACTGAAGGTCGATGGCCGCCGGGGCCGGGGGCAGGCTCGTCAGCGTGTCGAGTCCGCGCGTCGCCTTGTCGTCGACCAGCACATCGCGCACTTGGGATTCGAGATAGCGCAGCGAGCGAATGCCATCCTTGGCGGTCGACTCGGCCGGGGCGGCCCGGAAGCCGTCATTGAAAATCTCCAGCGACAGCGGACCCCGATAGCCTGCCGCCAACGCGGTGGCGACGAAGCGCGTCACATCGAGGTCGCCCTGACCGGGGAAGCACCGGTAATGGCGGCTCCATTCGAGCACGTCCATCTTGCGCAGCGGCGCGTCGGCGACCTGCAGGAAGGCCAGCTTCTCGCCGGGGATCGATGCCAGGTCGGCGAGGTCGTCGCCGATGGACAGCGTATGGAAGCTGTCCAGCCCGAGCCCGAGGTGCGGGCTGTTCACCGCCTTCACGTACTGCCACGCGTGGCGATATGAGTTGACGTGGGCGCCCCAGGCGAGCGCCTCGTAGGCAATGACGACGCCAGCCTGACGGGCGAGCTCCGCGAGTGCGCCCAGCTGATCGATCGCCAGGCGATCGTCCCGAATCACGTTCGGCGACACATTGCTGCACACCAGCATCGTGTCGACTCCGAGCGCGTGCATCACGTCGAACTTGCGCCGCGCCCGCTCGAGGTTCTGATCCAACTGGGCCGGCGACACGCCTTCGAAATCGCGAAACGGCTGATACAGAAAAATCGCCAGCCCGAGATCGGTGGCCATCGAGCGCACCGTCCTGGGTGCGCCGTCGAAGTACAGCAGATCGTTCTCGAACAGTTCGAAGCCGTCGAAGCCGGCGGCGGCAATGGCCGTCAGCTTGCTCGGAAGCATGCCCGACAGCGATACGGTGGCAATGGATGTCTTCATGCGCGGTGCGATCCGGTCGCCCCATGGCGGGGCTGAAAGCTACGTGATTCGACGATCGATGACTGGTTATACGCACCAGTTAGATCAGACATAACTAAAAGTAATTCAAGTGCCATAACGGTTGTTGTGCAAATTATAGTAACTAACTAGATGGTTAAAATTATAGTTAACCCCAGATGACGCCCGACGTTTTTGTTCTCAGAATCGGTGGCCTGATGAGCGTGAATCGGTGCCGTGCCGCCGAGTGGCGACCCGCCCCGACCCTCCCCTGAGTCCGGGAGGGTGTCGCGCCAGCAGGTAACGTGAAGAGGAGTGAAGGGATGTCGAATCGAACGAGGCCGTCGGTATGGGTGCTGAACGGGCCGAATCTGAACCTGCTGGGCACGCGCGAGCCGACCATCTACGGCTCGGAGACGCTTGCCGATATCGAGGAGAAATGCCGTCGCGTGGGCGACGCACTGGGCATGGACATTCGTTTCCATCAATCCAACGCCGAGCATCAGATCATCGACTGGATTCATCAGGCTCGTGTCGAAGCGCACGGCATTGTGATCAACCCCGCCGCCTACACGCATACGTCGGTCGCCATTGGCGATGCGTTGCGTGCGTCCGATCTGCCTGTCGTGGAGGTGCATCTCTCGAACGTGCACCAGCGCGAGGCGTTTCGCCATCATTCCTATGTGTCCGCCGTGGCGCGCTGCGTGATCTGCGGCGCGGGTTCCGACGGTTACGAGTATGGCCTGCGCTACCTGGCCAAGCTGCTGGGCGACGCGACGGAGTGAGCATGAAGAACGATCTGCGAGTCGAGCCGAAGTCGTGGCTCATCGGCCTCATCGGCGACGGCATCGGCGCCTCGATGTCCCCGGCCATGCATGAGGAGGAGGCGCGCCGCATGGGCGTGTCGTATGTCTATCGCCGTATCGATATGGCGGAACTCGGGCGCGGCGCCGCGGACCTGCCGGCCACGGTGAAGGCGCTGGAGGCGGCGGGCTACGACGGCTTCAACGTCACGTACCCGTACAAGCAGGCCATCATCGCGCAACTCGACGCGTTGTCAGAAGACGCGAAAGCGCTCGGTGCCGTGAACACCGTGGTGTTGCGCGGCGGGCGTCGGATCGGCCACAACACCGACTGGTCGGGCTTCTACCGTGCATTCCGCGAAGGCATGCCGGGCGACGTGGCGATGGCGCGCGTGGCGCTGATCGGCGCCGGTGGCGCGGGCTGCGCCGTCGGTCATGCCGCCATGAAGCTTGGCACGCAGGAACTGCGCGTGTTCGACGTCGATGCCGCGAAGGCCGACCATCTTGCGCGGGATCTCGCGGCGCGCTTCCCGCAGGCACGCGTGCTGGCCGTCACCAGCATTGCGCAGGCGCTGGACGCGGCCGACGGCGTGATCCACGCGACCCCCACCGGCATGACCAAGCTACCGGGCATGCCGATTCCGGCGACGTCGCTGCGCGCCGCGATGTGGGTGGCCGACATTGTGTATTTCCCGCTGGAAACCGAACTGATCCGTACCGCCCGGTCGCTGGGCTGCCGCACGCTCAACGGCGGCGGCATGGCCGTCTTCCAGGCGGTGGATGCCTACGAGATCTTTACGCGGATGGCACCGGATCCCGATCGAATGCTCAATCACTTCCGAAGTCTGCTGTCGAGCTGATACCCTTTCCCAAGGAGGAGACATGTCTTACCCATCACAAAGCGCCGGATCTCAAGGCGTAGAAGCACGAGCGAAGGGCGGCCCGAACGTGGCGGCCGGTACGAAACGAACCAACGCGCGCTACAAGATTCTCGCGCTGCTGGCGATCGGCACCATGATCAATTACCTCGATCGCACGGTGCTGGGCGTTGCCGCACCGCAATTGACCAAGGAGCTGGGGCTGTCGGCCGCCGTCATGGGCATCGTGTTCTCGATGTTCTCGTGGAGTTATGTGCTCGCGCAGGTACCGGGCGGCATGTTCCTCGACCGCTTCGGCAGCAAGATTACGTATTACCTGGCGATGACGCTCTGGTCGATCTGCACGCTCGCGCATGGCCTCGTCACCGGGCTGTCGGGGCTGATCACCTGCCGGCTTGGACTGGGGCTGGTCGAAGCGCCTTGCTTCCCGGTCAACAGCCGCGTTGTTGCCACATGGTTCCCGCAGACCGAGCGCGCGATGGCGACCGGCACCTATACCGTTGGCGAATACATCGGCCTGGCGTTCTTCTCGCCGGTGCTCTTCGCCATCACGGGCGCCTTCGGCTGGCGCGTGCTGTTCATCACGGTCGGCGTGGCGGGGGTGTTGTTCGGGCTGGTGTGGTGGCGCTTCTACCGTGAACCGCAGGATCACCCGGGGGCCAACGCTGCCGAGCTGGCCTACATTCGCGGCGATGAAGCGGGCACACCGGCGGTTGCCGTCGAGCGGCAGCCGTTCAGTTGGAAGACGGTCGGTCAGTTGATTCGTCGCCGCCAGTTGCTTGGCATCTGTATCGGCCAGTTCGCGGGCAACTCGACGCTCGTGTTCTTCCTCACCTGGTTCCCGACGTACCTGGCGACCGAGCGTCACATGGGCTGGCTCAAAATCGGCTTCTTCGCCATCCTGCCGTTCATCGCGGCATCGGTGGGTGTGATGTTCGGCGGCTCGCTGTCCGACTGGTTGCTGCGTCGCGGCCTCTCGGCCAACGTGGCCCGCAAGCTGCCGATCATCGCAGGGTTGCTGGGCGCATCGAGCATCGTGGCGGCGAACTATGTCGACAACAATGCCGTCGTCATCGCGATTCTGTCCGTAGCGTTCTTCGCGCAAGGCATGGCGGCGCTGGGCTGGACGCTGGTCTCGGACATCGCGCCGAAGCACCTGCTGGGCCTGACCGGCGGCATCTTCAACTTCGCGGCGAACCTCGCCGGTATCGTGACGCCGCTCGTGATCGGCTTCATCGTCGCCGCAACCGGATCGTTCGTCTGGGCACTCACGCTCATCGGCGCCATCGCGATCATCGGCGCGCTGTCCTACATCTTCGTGGTGGGGGATATCAAGCGGATCGATCTGGCAAGCTGATCGACGTGGCACGCCAATGAAACGCCCCGGCACGCCGTCAAGGCGTCCGGGGCGTTTCGCATGTCTTCGACCACGGATCGAATCGAGCGAGTGCGCAATTGGCGTCGTGCGATTCGCGCGATGGCGGGGCAATCAGCCGTACGAGCGCGATGCCACCGCTCAGGCGGCGACGTAACGCTGCACGACGTCGACGAGCGTGTCGCGATGCTGCGTGCGCAAGCGCGCGTGAGACGGGTCTCGCCCGAAGGCCGCCGCCCATGTGTAGCGGTTCGAAATGCGATGGAAGCAGAACGAGCTGATGATGAGGTGCAGGTCGACCGCGTCGATGCCCGCACGAAACTCGCCGGACGCGGTGCCGCGCGCGAGCAACGATTCCAGCGTGTTGATGATGGTGGCGTTGCGGTTCTTGAACGTCTTGAGTTGCTCGACGTACTTCGCCTGATGAATGTTCTCGATGGCCACGAGGCGCACAAAGTCGCGATGCTTGTCGTGGTAATCAAACGCGAACTCGACCAGTGTGCGCATGCCCTCGGCGGGATCCATGGCATCGACGTTCAGTGCCTGCTCGAGTACGCGGATGTCGCTGTACACCTTCTCGAGCACGGCTTCATACAGCTTCTCCTTGCTCTCGAAGTAGTAATAGATCATGCGCTTGGTCGTGTGCGTGCGCTCGGCGATCGCATCGACGCGCGCGCCCGACAGACCCATCGTGGAAAACTCGTGCGTCGCGATATCCAGAATGTTCTGCTTGGTCTGTTCGGCGTCGTACTTGCGCCGGCCTTCGGCGGCGGGCGCCGCCGCGACAGACCCCTGGTTCTCAGATTTCACCGCGCGCTTCATAGCTATTGGCTGGCAACGAAAATGAGAATGTTAGCACGCAACAATTTCGGCCAACGCCCCGCGACGCCTGCGCGCTCGATACCCGCAAGCCGTTGAGCGCCCGGCGCGGCGGCGCTTCGATCTCGGCCGGCCGCGCCTGTTCGGCGCATGGCGCGCGCGTCAGCGCGCCATGCGCCACACCACAAGTTCACTGCCGTGGCGCGGTGCGTTTCGCCCCGTTGTCACGTCGGCGGCGAACCGCATAGTGGCTCAGAAGAAGCCAAGTGGATTGACGTCGTAGCTGACCAGCAGATTCTTCGTCTGTTGATAGTGATCGAGCATCATCTTGTGCGTCTCGCGGCCGATGCCGGACTTCTTGTACCCGCCGAATGCGGCGTGCGCCGGATAGAGGTGGTAGCAGTTGGTCCACACGCGTCCGGCCTGAATGCCGCGGCCCATGCGATACGCGCGATTGATGTCGCGTGTCCATACCCCGGCGCCCAAACCGAACTCGGTGTCGTTCGCAATCGCCAACGCTTCCGCTTCATCCCGGAACGTGGTCACCCCAACGACCGGGCCGAAGATCTCTTCCTGGAACACGCGCATGCGGTTATCGCCCTTGAGCAACGTCGGCTGAATGTAAAAGCCCGACGCCAGCGGACCGCCCAGCGACTCGATGCCCCCGCCCGTCAACACCTGTGCACCCTCCTTGCGGGCGAGATCGAGATACGTGAGGATCTTGTCGTACTGCTGCTGCGACGCCTGCGCGCCGACGGCCGTTTCGGTATCGAGCGGATCGCCGCGCTTGATGCGCGCCACCCGCGCCATCACCACTTCCATGAAGGGCTCGTAGATCGATTCCTGCACGAGTGCCCGCGATGGACACGTGCACACCTCGCCCTGATTCAGGAAGCCCAGCACGAGACCTTCGGCCGCCTTCTCGATGAACGCCGGCTCGCCGTGCATGATGTCGTCGAAGAAGATGTTCGGCGACTTGCCGCCCAGCTCGACGGTGCTCGGGATCAGGTTGGCCGCCGCCATCGACAGAATGTGGCCACCGACCGGCGTCGACCCGGTGAACGCGATTTTCGCGATGCGACGGCTCGTCGCCAGCGCTTCGCCGGCTTCCTTGCCGAAGCCTTGCACGACGTTGAGCACGCCGGGCGGCAGCAGATCGCCAACCAGCTCGGCGAACAGCGTGATCGAGAGCGGCGTCTGCTCGGCAGGCTTGAGCACCACGCAGTTTCCGGCCGCGAGCGCCGGCGCGAGCTTCCATGCGGCCATCAACAGTGGGAAATTCCAGGGGATGATCTGGCCGACGACACCCAACGGCTCATGAAAGTGATACGCGGCCGTGTGCTCGTCGATCTCGGCGGCGGTGCCCTCCTGCGCGCGAATGCAACCGGCGAAGTAGCGGAAGTGATCGATCGCCAGCGGCAGATCCGCCGCGAGCGTTTCGCGCACCGGCTTGCCGTTGTCCCATGTCTCCGCCACGGCGAACCGTTCGAGATGCGCTTCGAGCCGGTCGGCAATCTGCAACAGAATGCGCGAACGCGCCTGCACCGATGTCTTTCCCCATTTGGGCGCCGCCGCGTGTGCCGCATCGAGCGCCAGCTCGATATCCGCCCCGTTGGAGCGTGGGAACTCTCCGATAACACCGCCGGTGACGGGCGATGTGTTGGTGAAATAACGGCCTTCCACGGGCGGAACGAACTTGCCGCCGATGTGGTTCTCATAGCGCGTCTGCAAAGTCAGCAGGGCACCGGGGGTGCCGGGCGGGGCGTATCGCATGGTGTGTCTCCGGATAATTGTCGTGTCGGTGGCGCGGTGGCCACACAGGGCAATAAGCAAGTCGCGGGCCACCCGGGGCCGGTCGCCGATTCACGGGCCAGACGCCGGTTCGACAACGGGGGATGTGTGCCGAATCCGAGACAGGGTTGTCTCGTGCCATGACACGGTTGTCTCATCCTCATGACAGGCAATCGCCCAATGGCCATCGATTGACATACCGCATTGCAATCGCCTCCGGCATGGGACATGCTTCGGGAACGACTACGAGATCATCCGGCACGGGGGAGACGACCAATGCCAGCCAAGACAGAATCCGCGCACGCGCGTCGTGTGCTGGATGTCGTACAAGGTCACCTGTCGTCCGTCGCGACCGCGACGGACCCGAACATCGCGAGTTCATGGCGCCGATGTCTCGACACCTACGCGCTCGATCCGGGGGCGCGCATGACGCCGCGGGTGTTGGCGTCGTCGCAACTATGTGAGCGGCGCAGCGCGATGGAGCGGCTGTGCCATGTCTCCATGCCGGTGCTCGAGCGTTTACAGCGTCAGTTGATGAATCCGCGCCAGGCCGTGCTGCTCACGGCCCCTGACGGCGTGATCGTCGACTCCCGGCTGCACGACGATACGCGCGACGACTTCCATCGCGCAGGCCTGTGGCCGGGCGCCGACTGGAGCGAGTCGTGCGAAGGGACCAACGGCATCGGCACCTGCGTGGTCGAGCGTGCGCCCGTCATCATCTGTCAGCAAGATCACTTCCGCGCGCTGCACACGCCGCTCACCTGTACCGCAAGTCCTGTCTTCGCGCCGCAGGGGGACTTGCTTGCCGTGATCGATGTCTCGTCGACGAGCGCCGATGAGACCCGGCAAAGCCAGTTTCATACGCTGGCGCTCGTGAATCTGTCGGCCAAGGTCGTGGAGCGCGACTATTTTTTTCAGCACTATCGCGACGAGTGGCTGTTGCAGTTGCAGGAACCCGGCGACCATTTGGGTGACTTCGCGCAGGCGTTGCTTGCTTTCGACGACACCGGCCATATTCTCGCTGCCAATCAGAGCGCACTGAATCGCCTCGGCGCGACGCGCGACGCGCTGGTGGGCACGCGCGTGGATCGATGGTTCGCGCAGGCGCTCGACGCCATGCTCGCGCAAGCGCATCCGGCGCCGAGTGCATGCTGGCCGATTCGGACACACACGGGCGAGGCGCTCGTGGCGATGGTGCGTTCGCCATTGCGTGCGGCGCGCCGGGCAACGCGTGCGGTGAGCGTGCCGCATGAGGCGGCGGTCGAACCGTTTTCCGACCCGGTGCTGGCGCGTGAGTTTTCGCGCGCGTGCCGCGTTTTCGCGCATGACGTGCCGGTGCTGATTCGCGGTGAGACCGGCAGCGGCAAGGAAGTCTTCGCGCGCGCCGTGCATGCCGCAAGCGCGCGTGCCAGCGGGCCGTTCGTGGCGTTGAATTGCGCGGCGATTCCGGAGTCGCTGATCGAGAGCGAACTGTTCGGCTACGTGGGCGGCAGCTTCACCGGGGCGCGCAAGGAAGGGATGGCCGGAAAGCTATGGCAAGCCAACGGCGGCACGCTGTTTCTCGACGAAATCGGCGATATGCCGTTCGCCATGCAAACCCGTTTGCTGCGCGTGCTCGAAGACCGCAGGGTGTCGCCGCTCGGCGGTGGCGAACCGGTGCCGCTCGACATTCGCGTACTCAGTGCAACGCACCGAGATCTGTCCGAACGGATTGCCGAGCGGCAGTTCCGCGAAGATCTTTTCTATCGGTTGAGCGGCCTCGAGGTCCGCGTGCCGTCGCTGCGCGAGCGCGACGACAAAGTCGACGTGATGCATACGCTGCTGGCGCAGGCCTGCCCTCAAGGCCCCATCGGCCTGACGGACGCCGCACGGGATCGGCTGTGCGCGTATCCGTGGCCCGGCAATGTGCGTCAGATGCGCAGCGTGATTCGGACGCTGGTCGCGCTCAGCGAGCGTGGCGTCATCACGCTGGACGACCTGCCGGACGCATTGCGCGACGCACCGGGGCTTCCCCCGATCGACCCGCTGGCGGAGGCGCCCCTGGAAGCGGCGGAACGTCAGGCGTTGCGCACGACACTTGACGCCTGTCAGGGGCAGGTCAGTGCCGCGGCGCGCAAGCTCGGCGTGAGTCGGAATACGCTTTATCGAAAGTTGAAGCGATTCGGCCTGCTGCGCGGATAACACCGGTCGAGCAGCCGCCGAGCGGGGGCATTCACTTCATCGGGATCGGCGTTGCTCGATCCACGGGAACGGCGGTCACGCTGTTCTGCGGGGAGCCGTCGATGAGCTTGTCGGAGTAGGTGAGATAGACGAGTGTGTTGCGCGTCTTGTCGACCATGCGCACGATGCGCAGCTTCTTGAAGAGCGGAGACAGGCCTTCCGAAAAGACTTCTTCCTTCTTGGGCAGTGGCCCTTCGAACGACACCGACCCGACCGCACGACAGGCAATCGAGGCTTCCGCCTTGTCTTCCGCAAGCCCTACCAGTCCCTTTAGACCACCGGTTTTTGCGCGCGACACGTAGCAGGTCACGCCGTGCACTTTCGGGTCGTCATAGGCATCGACGACAATCTTGTGGTCAGGTCCTACGAGCTTGAACGCGGTATCGACGTCGCCGATCTTCTCGGCATGCGCCCAACTCGTGGCGACCATCAGCGCCAGGGCGGCGGCTTTCTTCATGGGGATGTCTTCCGTCAGGAGTCTACGGCGGCTGCGTCCGCATCCGCCACGCGTCGCCCGAGACGGGCGCCGTGCGGCCGATTCTACTCGCGTCGCGCGATCTTCAACATCCCGCCAGGACGCTCACCGCGCCAGGGGCGAGCAGTTGCCGGCCGCGATCAAATACGCTATAGTCACGCCTCTTCGCGCGGGGGTATAGCTCAGCTGGGAGAGCGCTTGCATGGCATGCAAGAGGTCAGCGGTTCGATCCCGCTTACCTCCACCAAACGAATGAAGGTTTACGTCCCCTTCGTCTAGAGGCCTAGGACATCACCCTTTCACGGTGAGTACAGGGGTTCGAATCCCCTAGGGGACGCCATCTTAGGGCCGCGGTGTGACATCGACACATCGAAGCCGGCCGGCGTCAGATTCGGCAAGTCGCATCATGAAGCCGGCTGTCTTTCACGACATCCGGCTTCTTGCGTTTACGGCCTGCCCGCGTCAGGCGGCGGGGGCCGGTGTCGGCAAGGCAGTGAGCGTTGCCGGTACAATGACGGCTTTGCGCACGGCATGTTGACGCGCGCGCCGTGCTGAATTCCTCATGAGCAAACCTGCCCTCACTCTCAAGTTCAAGTGCACGAAGTGCGCCAAGCCGGTCACGTTGTATCTGCAGAAGACGACCGCGTGTTCGCACATCACGCCGTATCAGGGCTGGTGCAAGTGCGGTCAGTTGATGCGTCATGCCACCGGCGACAAAAGCGCGGTGGCGTCGTTCGTCGACTCGATGGACCCGCTATGGTCGCATCACCATCACCATTGAGCGCTGCGCTCGCGCTCGTAAGCGCGGCGTGGACTTGCGTGCGCGCGCCGTTCGCCCGGGTATTCGCTGGGCGGGCCGCTGAGGTGGCCCGGTTCGGCCGAGTGCATCATCCATGACCGCCGTGCTCACGCCGTGGCGTCCCGCGCCGAAGGATCCGATGCGCTTCATCGCCGCCTATCCCGCGGGCGTGCTTGCGCAAGTGCGAGAACTGGTCGAGGCGGGCCAACTGGCCGCACATCTTGACCGGCGCTACCCCGAGCGCCACACCGTGCAGACGGACCGCGCGCTGTATGAATTCACGGCGCAGATCAAACAGGATTACCTGCGCAGCGCTCCGCCCATCCACAAGGTGGCCTACGACGCCAAAATCGATGTCGTGCATCACGCGCTGGGCCTGCATACGGCGATCTCGCGGGTGCAGGGTGGCAAGCTCAAGGCCAAGAAGGAGATTCGGGTCGCCTCGTTGTTCCGCGAAGCTCCGCCCGAGTTTTTGCGCATGATCGTCGTACACGAACTCGCGCACCTCAAGGAAAGCGACCACAACAAGGCCTTCTACCGCTTGTGCGAGTTTATGGAGCCCCGGTACCGTCAACTCGAATTCGATACGCGGCTGTTCCTCGTTCGGCGCGAGATCGAGGCGGCCGCGCCCGCAGCCGATTGACCCGTGCGTGCGGGCCAAACGACAACGCCCGCCGGCATGACACCGGCGGGCGTTGTTTTTGGGGACCGCGTTTGCCGTGACGCGCGAGCGATCAGTACGGATACACCGTATCGTTCGCGACGGCAGCCCGCTGACCCTGCTGAACGCGCAGCGGCGGCGCTTGCGTCACGGTCGCGACGCGACCGTCGTCCAGGCGTACGGTGATGCGGTACAGCACGTTCGGTTGACCCATGTTGTTCTCGATGCGATTTCCCGCGATGGCGCCGATCAACGCACCGCCGATGGTGGTCGCAGTGCGCCCACGCCCGCCGCCCATCGTATTGCCGAGCAGGCCGCCCGCCGCGCCGCCGAGTACCGTGCCGAGAATGTTCGGGCTGTTATTGTCGCCGTTCACTTGCTCGATCGATTCGACACGGCCATACATTGCCCCCGGAATCTGCTGCTGTTGCGGCTGCTGATAGCCTTGTTGGTAGCCCGGTTGCTGCTGATAGCCCTGTTGATACCCCGGTTGCTGGTAGCCCCCCTGCTGGTATCCCTGTTGATAGCCGCCTTGTTGGTACCCGTACTGCTGTCCCGGGGCAACGCAACCGGCCAACATGAGGGCGGCCAGTGCCGCGCTGATTCCCGTAAGTGTTTTGATGTTCATTTTGGTTCGTCCTCGTGAGCGTGAGGTAAATGCGCCATCACCGACGTTCGCGGTGACACTGCGCACCCTGTGGTGAGTCTATTGCGACCACGACGCGGAATGTAGGGTTCCGCAGACCTTTGTGCTGTAAGAAAAGGTAAGCGTTTGTAATGGCGTGCTGCGTACCGCGACGACGGTTCCAGGCGCATTGTCGCCCTTTCGGGGCGCCCATCGATTATCGTCTTGCCAGGCGAGGCATGAGGGCATGCTCTGTCAATGCTTCATGAAAAGTGGGGGCTTACTAACGATTTGCGATTTGAACGGTGTTTGAGGTCACCATCCATCGGAGAGCGGCCGCGCCTGACCGCCGAGGCGACGATGCCGTCGGCCTGCCCGTGAGTGGGCGGGGGACGACATTTTGAGGCGCGACCCGAAAAAAGCGCCTCGAATGAGGCGCCATATCCCTGATTGCGCTGCCGTGATCGTCGGGTCAGCTCGGCCGCGAGGGTGTGCGGCCCGCCAGCGCGGCGCCACCGCCCATGATGTAATTCTCCAACTGGTCGATGGTGAACTGCTGTTCCGTGATGATGGCCTTGACCAGGTCGCCGATGGAAAGCAGGCCGATCAGTTCGCCGTCTTTCATGACAGGCAGGTGACGAATGCGATGTTCCGTCATCAGCGACATGCATTCGTCGTTGGTCTGCTCCGGGCCGACGTAACGCACGGCTGAGGTCATGACGTCGCGCACCGGGGTATTGACCGAGGTGCGCCCCATGAGGGCGACTTTTCGCGCGTAATCGCGCTCGGTGAAGATGCCGATGATCGTGCGACCGTCTTCGCTGACCAGCACCGCCCCGATGCGTGCTTCGGCCATCAGGGTCAAGGCATCGAGTACCGAATCGGACGGGCGCACCTTGTACACCGTGTCGACCGATTTGGACTTCAGGATCTGAGCGACTGTTTTCATGGTCATCCTCCTGCGGGCTGCGGGTACTTACAGCATAGTTGAGGGCGGGCCGCGCGTCATGCTCGCGTTGTCCCCGAGTGAATCAGGGCGCGGCAGACCCGCGCGGGCGCCACGCCCCGCCGCTTTTGTGCATTGCGCCACCCAGCGGTGGCCAGAGCCCTCCAGGTTGCTGCCCGAATGCCATTTTTTTCCCACGAGCAACGTAGAAAGGCGTATCCTAGCGGGATCGGCGAAAATTCGTCGATCATCGCCTGACGATCGCGAAAAGCTTTATCGGCGTCGCTGACAGCCATGTCTTGCGAGCCGGATCACTCGCTGTGCCGATGGCGCAGACCCCACGGTCTTCGCCCTCCCGACACACACTGCTCGTCATTGTGGCACTGCCGCAATGTGCCTTGCTCCTTCGAACCATCGCCGCGTTTCGGTGCACCGCCATGCTGTCATGGCCAGTCCACCGGGTAGGCTCCTTTTGGCGTTCGATGTGCACCCGGTCACCGCCAGGGTGCGGCGACGGTATTGGCGAACGAACCTTCAGTAACATCGGTGCTGCGCTCTCGCGAGCGGCACCCTCAAGAGGACACGATATTGGCCAAGGAAGAACTGATCGAATTCAGCGGACACGTTTCGGATGTATTGCCGGACAATCGCTTTCGCGTCACGCTCGAAAACGGCGTGGTAGTGATGGCATATGCGAGCGGCCGTATGCAGAAGAACCGCATCCGCATTCTCGCGGGTGACCGCGTGACGCTGGAAATGTCGCCCTATGACCTGAGCAAGGGCCGCATCAACTATCGTCACAAGAATTAAGTCAGCGAAAACGTCTGGCTTTTGCGCGTCGCAGGCATCGCCTTGACGCGTACGGAAGCGATGCGCGGCGACCCGAGGGTCGGTCGCTGCCCGTCACTTCGCATTTTCTGCCGAATTTCCCCTCGCGTTTCCCTCCGCATTCCCCTTCGGATTTCCCCTCCCGAGTCGATCCCCGGATAGTCCCCGTATTGCTCGCAGAACGTGCTGCCCGAGCGGCTGCCATTCGCGCCCGCCCGACGTCAGCGAGTCTCGACGGCGAGGCGTAGGCGAGGTCGGCGGGGCGCGGGTGTCGTGCCGTCAGAGTTGTTCGAAGCGATCGAACCGGCGACCCGTGTATTCCACTTCGCTTTCGAAAGCCGTCACGCGCGCGCCAGGTGGGCCGTGCCGCATCCATTCGAGCATTTTGTCGACTTGATCGGGCGTGCCTTGCACCAGCGCGAGAATGTCGCCCTCGGGCATTGCCTGCACCCAACCGCGCACGCCAATCAGGTGCCCTTCGCGCACGGCCGCCTGCCGGTACCCCACGCCTTGAATCTTGCCGCGCAAACGCACGGCAACGGTTTCTAGCGTGGAACTGGGCGAGAGTGACTTCATGGCGGCGAGCAGCGGAAAAAGCGACGACAGGGATTCGAAAGACGAGCCTTCAGGGAAGCCGCGATTGTAGCGCCATCGTTTGACGCTTGCCGGCCCGGTTGTCCGTGCGCGCGCCCTCGCGGCTCAGTCCTTGCCCGTGACCAGCCGCAGACGCGTGATCTCCGACGGGGCGCCGAAGCGCTTGGGCGGCCCCCAGTAGCCCGTGCCCCGACTGACATAGATGGCCAGCCGGCCGAGCCGGTGCAGGCCATGCACGTAAGGTTGTTGCAGCGGCACGAAGTACATCCACGGCCAGAACTGCCCGCCGTGCGTGTGTCCCGAGAGTTGCAGGTCGAAGCCGGCTTCGCGCGCCGCCGGCGCGCTGCGTGGCTGATGCGCGAGCAACACACGCGGCACACCTTCGGGGGCTCCGGCCACGGCCGCGAGCGGGTCGCTCGACTTTTCCGGGTCGAAATGGTGCGCGGTGAAGTCGGTCACGCCCGCCACGGTAAGCGACGCGCCTTCGTGAGCGAGCACCACGTGCTCGTTTTCGAGCACCGTCAGGCCGATGCGCCGCAATTCTTCGACCCAGGCCGGCGCACCCGAGTAGTACTCGTGGTTGCCGGTACACACGTAGGTGCCGTGGCGCGAGGTAAGCTGCGCGAGCGGTGCGATATGCTCGCGCAAGGCGGGCACCCCACCGTCGACCAGGTCGCCGGTAATGGCGATGAGGTCGGGCGAGAGGTCGTTGGCGGCCTCGACGATGGCCTCGATATAGCTGCGGCGAATCGTGGAACTCACGTGAATGTCGCTCAACTGCACGATCGTGAATCCGTGGAGTTCGGGCGGCAGGTTGGCGATGGGGACGTCCACGTCGACCACGCGCGCGAGGCGTCGTGCATTGTAGAAGCCCAGCAACGTGGCGATGGCGGTGAGCATCAGCACGATCACCGCCGAGCGGACGACGAGCTGCGCGTCGAGTGCCGAGATGAGCATCGCCACGCCGAGCACGACGTCGCGCAGCACTGTGAGCACGAACAGTGTCGAGAAGATGCCGATGGCCGTCATGCCGGTCCAGGTCAGCAGCGTCGCGAGCGGCTCCCGTTGGATCGCGCGGCTCATCAGGCCGAGCGGAATGAGCGCGACCGAGGCGGCGAGCCACAGTCCGCCCACCACCTTCCAGCCGACGGCGACCGGTAACGGCGTAAGCAAACGCCAGCCGATGTAGGCATGCAACAGCGCGATGAGCGCGAGCATCAACCAGCGCGGACGCGCGGGCAGGGTGCGCCGTGGCGATTTGCCGTGCGCGTGGGCGGCGTCTGGCGAGGGGCGGGATGCGGTTGAAGCGTGTGGGGAGGGTGACATGGCGTTGTCTGTTCGAAATTCGGGGGCGGACGAGCTCACTATCGGGGCGCGCGGCGCAATCGCAAGGGCGGCAGACGAATTACGCAGGCGGTGCGGGGTATTTCTGCGCGTTCATGACGAGCTTGTCTGCCACGGCGCGGTTCAGGTCGACACCAAGGACCGACGACAATCGCACGAGATACATGGCGATATCGGCCAGTTCCTGCTCGACGTGTCGGGCCTCGGTCGTCTGCATGACGGCCTGGGCTTCGGCGTCGGTTTGCCACTGGAAGATTTCGACCAGTTCCGCCACTTCAACGGACAACGCCATCGCGAGGTTTTTGGGCGTGTGGTACTGCTGCCAGTGTCGCGCATCCGCGAACGCCTGCAGGGCGGTTTCCAGTCCGGCCGTCTCGATGAGACGCGCATGAGGGGCGTCGGCGTTGCCTTGTGCAGAAGCTTCGTTCAGAGCAGCGGTCATGGGGTGCGAAGTTCGGAGAAGGTCGGGAGGCGACCCCCTGTCAGCCGGCGGGCCGACGGCGGACTGGGAAACGCGACAAAAAGCTGCGGGAACGGAGTATGGTAGCGCGTTGGCGCTGGATGCGCCGTGCACCCTCCTCGTTCCTGCCCCTGTCGCTCCCGAGCTCGCCGCCCTTGGACCGTTTCACGCCCGACCCCGCGCCATCCGACGCAAAGCCCGAGCCGGTCTCCTGCCGCGTCACGCTCGTGCCGTCGGGCTGGCACTTCGACGCCCCGGCCGACACGCCGATCCTGCTCGCGGCGCAATCCGCCGGCATCAAGCTGCCGAGCCTGTGCCGCAACGGTACCTGCCGCGCCTGTCTGTGCCGGGCCCAAACCGGTGGCGAGCCCGCCCCGGTGGCTTACCGCATCGCGTGGCCCGGGCTGTCGCGCGAGGAGAAAACCGACGGATGGCTGTTGCCGTGCTGCGCCTATGCCCGCGCCGACCTCGTCATCGACGCGCCCGACGCCACGCTTTGTTAAACTTGGCGCTATCTCACGCTCGCCCCCGAGCCGACATAACCGATTCAGGATCAGGAAAGCCGAATGGCACAGTACGTATTCAGCATGAACCGCGTGGGCAAGATCGTGCCGCCCAAGCGTCACATTCTCAAGGACATCTCCCTGTCGTTCTTCCCAGGCGCCAAGATCGGCGTGCTGGGCCTGAACGGTTCGGGCAAATCGACCCTGCTCAGGATCATGGCCGGCGTCGACAAGGAGATCGAGGGCGAAGCGGTCCCGATGCCGAACCTGAACATCGGTTATCTGCCGCAGGAGCCGCAACTCGATCCGGAGCAGACCGTACGTGAAGCCGTTGAAGGCGGCATGGGCGAAGTCTTCGAGGCCCGCACGAAGCTCGACGAGATCTACGCCGCCTACGCCGAACCGGACGCCGACTTCGACGCGCTCGCCGCCGAGCAGGCGAAGTACGAAGCGATTCTCGCCGCGAGCGACGGCAACAACATCGAACAAACGCTGGAAGTGGCCGCCGACGCGCTGCGTCTGCCGCCGTGGGACGCCAGGATCGGCGTGCTCTCCGGCGGTGAGAAGCGCCGCGTGGCATTGGCACGTCTGCTGCTCTCGAAGCCCGACATGCTGCTGCTCGACGAACCGACCAACCACCTGGACGCCGAATCGGTCGATTGGCTCGAACAGTTCCTCACGCGCTTCCCGGGTACCGTGGTGGCCGTCACCCACGATCGCTACTTCCTCGACAATGCCGCCGAGTGGATTCTCGAACTCGACCGCGGGCAAGGCATTCCCTGGAAGGGCAACTACAGCTCCTGGCTCGACCAGAAGGAGCAGCGCCTGAAGCAGGAAGAGGCGACCGAGTCGGCGCGTCAGAAGGCGCTCCACAAGGAACTGGAGTGGGTGCGTCAGAACCCGAAGGGCCGTCAGGCGAAGTCGAAGGCGCGTCTCGCCCGGTTCGACGAACTGAATAGCCAGGAATACCAGAAGCGCAACGAAACCCAGGAAATCTTCATCCCGGTGGGTGAGCGTCTGGGCAACGAAGTCGTCGAGTTCAAGCACGTGTCGAAGGCGTTCGGCGACCGTCTGCTGATCGACGACCTGAGCTTTAACGTGCCGCCGGGCGCTATCGTCGGCATCATCGGCCCGAACGGCGCCGGTAAATCGACCTTCTTCAAGATGCTGACGGGCCGCGAGCAGCCGGACAGCGGAGAGATCAAGATCGGGCCGACGGTCAAGATGGCCTATGTCGACCAGAGCCGCGACGCGCTCGATGGCAGCAAGACCGTGTTCGAAGAGATCGCGGGCGGTGCCGACATGCTGACGGTGGGCAAGTATCAAACGCCGTCGCGTGCCTACATCGGGCGCTTCAACTTCAAGGGCTCTGACCAGCAGAAGCAGGTCGGGTCGCTCTCGGGCGGTGAGCGCGGGCGCCTGCACATGGCCAAGACGCTGATTTCCGGCGGTAACGTGTTGCTGCTCGATGAACCGTCGAACGATCTGGACGTCGAAACCCTGCGCGCACTCGAGGACGCCCTGCTCGAGTTCGCCGGTTGCGTGATGGTCATCTCGCACGACCGCTGGTTCCTCGATCGTATCGCCACGCATATTCTGGCCTTCGAAGGCAACTCGCACGTCGAGTTCTTCCCGGGCAACTATCAGGAATACGAGGCGGACAAGAAGAAGCGCCTTGGCGAGGAGGGCGCAAAACCGACGCGAATCCGCTACAAGCCGATCGCGCGGTAAGGCACGAGAGGGCGCCGCAAGGCGCCTTTTCTGTTTGAACGACGGTTCGGCGAGCGCATGACAAGTGCGTGGCAGTCGGCCGGCTGTCATTACCCGTGTTCGACGTGCCATGCTGGTGCCCGGTGCGCCGCATGACCCGCCATTTTAACGAATCAGGAGTGTGCAAATGAGCCAGTCAGTGAATCAGTTGAATGGGAAAGTCGCCGTGGTGACCGGTGCCGCCAGCGGCATCGGCCGCGAAATTGCGCTCACGCTCGCGCGTGCCGGTGCGGCCGTGGCCATTGCCGATCTGAACCAGCAGGGCGCGGACGCCGTGGCGCAAGAAATCGAGGCCGCCGGTGGCCGCGCCATTGGCGTGGCGATGGACGTGACCAGCGAAGAGGCGGTGAACAGCGGCATCGACAAGGTGGCGGCGACCTTTGGGTCGGTCGACATCTTGATCTCGAACGCGGGCATCCAGATCGTCAATCCCATCGAGAACTACTCGTTCGCCGATTGGAAGAAGATGCAGGCGATTCACGTGGACGGTGCCTTCCTCACGACCAAGGCGGCGCTCAAGCATATGTACAAGGACGACCGCGGCGGCATCGTCATCTACATGGGCTCGGTGCATTCGCATGAGGCGTCGCCACTGAAGTCGGCGTACGTGGCGGCCAAGCATGCGCTGCTTGGACTCGCGCGCGTGCTCGCCAAGGAAGGCGCGAAGCACAACGTGCGCTCGCACGTCATCTGCCCTGGCTTCGTGCGCACGCCGCTCGTCGACAAGCAGATTCCGGAGCAGGCCAAGGAATTGGGGATTTCGGAAGACGAGGTCATCAAGAAGGTCATGCTCGGCGGTACGGTCGATGGCGTATTCACCACCGTCGACGACGTTGCGCAAACCGCGCTCTTCCTCGCCACATTCCCGACGGCCGCATTCACCGGCCAGTCGTTCGTAGTGAGCCACGGCTGGTTCATGCAGTAACGCGCCGACGGTGCGGGGGCGCCGGCCGCGTCATGCGCCGGCGCCGTCCCGTTCGGTCGCGCCTCGATTCAGCCTCAGAAAGCTTCAGGAGAACGGTCATGACGGCCAACCCGCCGAAAGTCCCCAAACGTGCCATTGACCTCCCACCTTACGAGACGGTCGCGCTCGTCTTGCAGGGCGGTGGTGCGCTCGGGGCCTATCAGGCAGGCGTATACGCCGGTCTGTTCGATGCCGGCATCGCGCCGAACTGGATTGCAGGTATTTCCATCGGGGCGCTCAATACCGCGATCATTGCGGGCAATCCCCCGAGCGTCGTGTGGCACAGCTCGAAGCGTTCTGGCGCACGATCTGCGAGCCCGCTGTTTTCCCGCCGTTGCCGGCACCGCTGGAGGCGGCCATCCTCAATGGCCCCGAGATGGGACGCATCGCCTACAGCGCATGGCAGGCATGGCGCGCCGTCGCCGAAGGCCAGAAGGGCTTCTTCACGCCACGCTGGCCACAGCCGTTGCCCGCGGCGATGGGCGACCCGGCGCACGCAAGCTACTACGACACCACGGCGCTGCGCGGCACGCTGGAGCGTTTCGTCGACTTCGACCGAATCAATGCATGCGAGACGCGCGTGTCCGTGGGCGCCGTCAATGTGCAAACGGGCAATTTCGTCTACTTCGACAACACGCGTGAAAAGCTGCGCGCGGAGCATTTCATGGCATCGGGGGCCTTGCCGCCGGGGTTTCCCGCCGTGGAGATCGACGGACAGTATTTCTGGGACGGCGGCCTCGTGTCGAATACGCCGCTCTCGGAGGTGCTCGGCACGTCGCCGCGCCGCGACACGCTCGCGTTCCAGGTGGATCTGTGGAGTGCGCGCGGGCCACTGCCTGACAATCTGAACGATGTCGCGGGCCGCCAGAAGGACATCCAGTTTTCGAGCCGAACGCGCTTGGTGACCGACAATCTGCAGCGCGCCCAGCACTATCGTCGCGTGTTGCGCGAAGTGCTCGAGCGTGTGCCGGCCGACGTTCGCGCGCGCGACCCGTGGTGTCACGCGGCGCAGGAGATCGCTTGCAGCAAGCGCTATAACGTCATCCAGCTCATCTATCGCAACAAGGAGAACGAGGGGCACTACAAGGACTATCAGTTCGGACTCGCGACCATGCTCGATCACTGGGCAAGCGGACTCGACGACGTGCGCCGCACGCTCACGCATGCCGACTGGCTGTCCATGCCCGACGACACCTCGGGCTTCGTCACGCACGACATCCATCGTCACGAAGTCGTCTGACCCGTCGTTATCGGGCTTCATCTCGTTCGAACTACCCCTGTGGCGTGCCCCCCGACACGCCACAGGGCCCCGCGACCGGCGCTTGCGAATCGCCGGCACTTCGTTGAACGGATCCGCTTACCTGCTCACACCACCGGCCGCGCCAGCGCCGTCTCCATCCGCTGCTTGAGCGGTTGCAGATCGAGCAGCATGGCCGTGCGCGCGGTGCCGTCTGCGGCGGGCAACTCGACGGCTTCGCGCATGTCGTTGCGCATTTCATGCGTGGCGCGTCCGAGCAGCATGGCGGGCACCGGCAGCTTGTCCGCCTCGTCGAGCGTAACGATGTTCTCGATGGCGTCGACGAGCAGCCCGAGCTTGTCCTTTCCATGTTCGATGACGAGAATCTTGCGCGCCTGCGCATCGTCTTGCGGCGGCATGCCGTACAGCGTGCGCAGATCGACGATGGCCACCAGTTCGCGTCGCAAATTGAGCATGCCGCGCACAAAGGGCGGTGCGCCCGGTGCGGGCATGATGTCCGCTGAGTCGTGAATGATCTCGCGCAACTGATCGAGACGCACGGCCAGCATGTGCTGCAGGCGGAACGACACATACGCGTGGCGTGTGCCGCGTGACGACCTGCCCCCGGTGCCGCGCCATGCCGAATCGCCTGACGTCGCGCGCTGTGCGCTGTCCGTCTCCCGGTATAGCTCGCGATGGCCGCGTGTGAGCTCGAGCACCTGCGAATGCGTGAAGAGTTCGTCGGCGTTGAGCAGCACGATATCGTCGGCTTGCTCGCGCGCGATGCAGCCCGAGAAGAGCTGCGCGTGCGAGGCGCTGAAGGACGGCATGGCGAGCAACTCGTCGGCGAAGTACGTCACGATGCTGTCCACGGCGTCCACCAGCAGACCGAAATGCACGTCTTCCTGCTTGACGATCAGAATCCGTCGCGGGTCCGACGCCGTGCCCGCAATTTCGGGCTCGGGGCGGCAAGGGTGCAGGCCGAGGAAGTGCGCGAAGTCGATGACCGGCACGACGGTGCCGCGCAGATTGAGCATGCCGACGCAAAACACGCTGGCGAGCGCCGAATTTTGCAAGTCGGGAATCCGGATGATTTCGCGAATCGCACTCATCGGCAGCGCCAGGCGCGATTGCTCGACCGTGAACGACACGCATTGCAGGCGCTGACGCTGCTGGCGGCGCTGCGGCGCGCTCAGCGCCTGACGCGCGAGCAATTGCGGCATGTTCTCGATGCGCACGAGGGCACTCGGCGCGAGAATCTGCAGGATGCGGTCGCCGTCATCGAGCTTGATGGCCCCGCAGACGACCTGCGGCGCCGTGTGCGACGGGGCGTATTCGAACCCGGTGCGCTGCGATGCGCGCACGCGCAGAATCTCGCTCGTGGCGTCGAACAGTAATCCCACCCGTACGCCCTCGACGTCGACAATTGCAATCTTCTCGCTCGCGGGTGCCGGCCTGTCCGGCGCGTCGGCAACTATTGCCAGCAGCGGCTTGAGATCGACGATGGGAATGAGCGTGCCGCGCAGGTTGAACAGGCCAAGCAAAAAGGGCGGCGAGAGCGGCACGGGCGTAACGCGCGCCGGATAGTTCACCACCTCCTGCAATGCCGCGATGGGCAGCGCGAATTCCACGTCGCCCAGATGAAACGAGCCGAAGACTTCGACGTCGTCCGGCGTTGAAGCGCGCGGCAGCACCGTGGTGTCGGCGACGGCGTCGCGCTGCGGAAGCGGAAATTCGGGGGTCGGTGCATTCATGATGGTGGTCCCGGGCGTCAGAGGGCGGGCGAGGTCGGTGCCGCCGCCGCCCCATGGGTACCGATCGTGCGCACATGGAACGTGTGGTGCGCGCAGTGGATCGTCAGTTGCCGACCGATTTCGCCGCCGACCTCGACGTGCACGATCGGAATGCCGGTCTCGGCCATCAGGGCCTGTGCCATCGCGGCGTTCGCCACGCCGATCAGCCCGTGCCGGGCGGGCGGCTGGTGCGGCATCATGTTGCCGCCGCCCGCGATCACCGCCTCGATTTCGCTGCGGCGTGCGCGGTCCGCCCGCATCAGCGCGAGGAGCGACGGCACGGCTTGCGTGACGTACTTCGCCCCGATAGCGAAGGTAGGGTTCGGCGCTTCGGGCAACAGGCAGTGCGCGAGGCCGTAGAGTCCGCGCGCGCGCCACATCAGACCGATACCCACGCATGAGCCGAGGGTAGCGCGCAGCACGTCTTCGCCGCGCCCGATGCGCACCTCGCCCATCAACACCTGGATGTCATGCGACGGCCCCATTCGATACCCCTGGTTCCGGTAAATGAGCGGTTGCTCAAACTGGTAGCCGGTCGAGAGCCGCGTCAGCGACTCCGATTCTCCGACAATCAACACGCCATCGGGGGTCAGCGTGTGGCGTACGTTCTCGAGAACGCGTTCCTGATCGGCGGATTCGAAATAGATCAGTACATTGCGCAGCATGACGAGATCGAACGCGTCGCGACGTGGCATGCGCTGGTACAGGTTGTGCTCGGCGAACGTGATGTGCGCTCGAAGTTCGGGGGCGACGGTGAAGCCGCCGGCGCCCGGGCGGAAGTACTTTGCGAGCATGGCCGGACGCTGCTGCTTGAGACCGTCGATGCTGCGCCCGCTGAAGTTGCCGGCCATGGCCACCGCCAGCACCTGGCTCGAAATATCGGTGGCGTGAATCTGGTACTGAAAGCCGCTGTGCCGAGCGCGGAATTCCTCGCAGAGCATCGCGGCAGAGTAGGACTCCTCGCCGGAAGACGCCGCGGCGGACCACATCCGGAACATCCGGCCGGGATTCGCGGCATGCCAGCGCGGCAGGTAGTGTTGCGCGAAATAATCCCAGACGCGCGGCGTGCGAAAGAACGTGGTCTCGTTCGTCGTGACCAGATTCACGAAGTTGCGCACTTCGTCGGGCGTGTTCTCGAGCAGTGCCAGATAGTCGCGGTAGCTGCACAGCGAGAGCGTGCGCAGGCGCGGGCGAAGACGGCCCTGCAACATCGTCCACTTCTTCTCGTTCATCGAGATGCCGGTGTGCCGGTGGACAGCGCGCAGAAGCGCCTGCTGGGTACCGGGATCGGCGTCGGCTTCGATTTCCATATCGGCCCTCGTGGCGGACGTGTGATCCGGCGCGGCACGAACGACCGCCACCGGGAGATCCCGGCGAACGGCCCGGGCCGATGCCCGTGGTGTTCGCCGGATGGGGCTTACACCTTGAATCGCGACACGGTCCGGTCGAGGTCTTGCGCACCGTGGTTGAGTCCGGTGGTCGCCTGCGCGATGGTCTCGCAGGCGCCGGCGGATTTCTCCGTCTCTTCCGCCACGTGCTGAATGGCAAGGCTCACTTCGCGAGCGGCAACGAGTTGCTCTTCCGCCGCGCAGGAGATTTCGGAGATCGCCTGCGTGGTACGCGATACGCCGCCGACGATCTTCTCGAACGCCTCACCGGCCTGTCGCGACACGTCGCTGCCTTGCGCCACCCGCTTGGTCGACTCGTTGATCAGCTTGGAGATTTCCTTGGTCGCCTGCGACGAGCGTTCGGCGAGCTTGCGAACTTCGTCGGCCACGACCGAGAAGCCGAGGCCGTGTTCGCCGGCGCGGGCCGCCTCGATGGCCGCGTTGAACGCGAGCAGATTGGTTTGCCCGGCGATCTCGCCGATCACCTTCACGATCTCGCTGATGTCTTCCGACGACTTGTTGATCAGCTCCATGGCTTCGACCGAACGCGCGATCGCACGGGCGCCGGTTTCGGCTTCCTGTTGCGTTGCCTTGGCGAGCTGGTCGGCGCCCTTGGTGTTGTCCGCAATCGAGTTGATCGAGGCCGTCAGCTCCTCGATCGACGCGTTCATTTCCTCTACCGTCGCACCGAGCGCTTGTGCGCCGGTGGCGACGGTATTGGCGCGGTCGGCGATATCGCGCGAGGCGCCCGAGAACTCGCCCGCCGATTTGACCACCTTGCCGATCACCCCGCGCAAGTCGTCCATCATGTGGCGAATGCCGTCGGCCAACTGGTCGATGGGGTCCTCGCCCGCCACGGCGATCTCGCCCGTGAGGTCGCCCGCCGCCGCGCGATTGACCGTGTCGAGCAGCAGCGCCACCTTGCGCTGGTCGTCTTCGGCGCGGCGCTTCACGCTCGCTTCCAGTTCGACCTGCTGGGTGATATCGGTGGCGAACTTCACAACCTTGTAGGGGCGGCCGCTCGCGTCGAGGATCGGGTTGTATGTCGCCTGGATCCAGACTTCCCGCCCGCCGCGTCCGATGCGCTTGTAGCGGCCCGCGTCGAACTCGCCGCGATTGAGCTTCCCCCAGAAATCGCGATAGGTCGGCGACGCGGCGTAATCCGCCTCGCAGAACATGCGGTGGTGTTTGCCGCGAATCTCGTCGAGCGAGTAGCCGAGCGTGGTCAGAAAGTTGTCGTTGGCGGCGATGACCGTGCCGTCGAGGTCGAATTCGATGACGGCCTGGGCGAGGTCCATGGCGCGCACCTTACCTTCGAATTCGGCCTGGCGTGCGCGATCCGCCGTGATGTCCGTGGCGAACTTGATGACCTTGTACGCGGTGCCATGGGCGTCGAACACCGGGGTGTACGACGCGCGGATCCATACCTCGCGGCCGCCTTTGCCGATGCGCTTGTATTCGCCGGCGTCGAACTCGCCGCGGCCCAGCTTGGCCCAGAAGTCGCGGTACGCACCGGACGCCACGTAGTCGGACTCGCAGAAGATACGGTGATGCTGCCCCCGTATCTCGTCGAGTTGGTATCCGACGGTCTGCAGGAAATTCTCGTTGGCGTGCAGGATCTGACCCTGCAAATCGAACTCAATGACGGCCTGCACGCGATTGAGCGCCGCGCTGACGGCCTGTAGTTCCTGTTGTTCCATCTGTAATTCAGGTGTGGCGATTTCCATGACGTTCTCCCTTGATACGCTTGCCCCGGCGCGTGTCGTGCGGCCGCCACGAAAGGGATGCTGCGCTAACGCTGCGTTGGCGTGCAGTCCTCTATAGACGCGATTACGACAGGGAAGCCGGCAACTTGAGATCGGGCCAACCCGCACGTCGTTTGTTGCCGAGAACGGTGAATCCCGTTGAAAGCCGCGCCAAATAAGACGCTCACGATAAAGCAACCGTGTGAGAAGTCGACGCGCATATGTCGTCGATACATTTCAAACGCTCAAATGAAGTGGAATTCTCAGGAGGCTTGCACAGTGGGCGATGCAGGCGAGGCGCGCGATCCGGTGTTGGGCTTCCGGGGGCATGCGGGGCGGAGGATCGGGAAAAAGTCCTCCTCCCGCGTCTGAAACGGGAGGAGGGGTAGACGCAAAGTCGCTCTCTTCGGGGCATTTGAAAGGGCGACATTCAATCTTCATGCAAGCCTCGTGCCAGATGCGCCGGCACTGGAAACCCGCGTCGCTATTGAGGCGTTGGGTGTCGCAGTGGGGCGATGTTACGGTGTCCGGTCTGATCTGTTACGTAACAAAGTGCGACGCGTTCGCCGTTTTGGCAACCTTCGCTTACACGGCTTACAGACGTGTGATGGGATTCCTGCCGGCGCGGCGATATAAAGAAGGCGAGCAGAGTCACGTTCCCCTTCCAGGAGTCAGATCATGAAGTTAGTCGTTGCTGCGCTACTCGCCGTCACGCTTGCCGGGTGCGTTGTCGTCCCGGCCCAACCGTATTACGGCGGGGGCTACGGACATCGGTGCTGTTATCGTTATTGATCGATGACGCGATTTACGAATGACAAAAAAGAAGCCCCGCCGGTTCGACCTTGCGGGGCTTTTTCTATGGCTGCGGCCATTGGTGAGGCGTTCAGCGTCGCTCGTGATCGCGCGGGGCGAGGAAGCTCGCGGGGCGGCGTGGGCGGCGCGACGATGCCGCGAAGTAGGAAGGGTGCCGCAAGTCCTGCGTGTCGTTCGGGGAGCGCCAGTAGGGCGTGCGCGGTGTGCCGAGCAGGTCACCCGGGCGATGGGGCGACAGCGGAGGCACCGACGCGGGCCAGACCATCTGACGCCACCGGGCGCCGGCAGGCACAACGAGCACCAGCATGACGAAAACGAGTGTCACAACGGCATAGACGACAACAGGCGAGAGGTGGGTTTCCATCACAAACTCCGGTCGCAAAGATGTCACGCCACGGGAATGCGGTTCGGCAGGCAGCGCGTGGCGCTTTCACTATAGGCCATGGCGGCGCTCACCGGTCCTGAGCGTCGGTCTCCTTGCCCAGGCCGCTCCAGCTCGTGGCGACGGGGGGCGCGATCCCGAACAGATCGATCACGCGTGCAACCGTGTCGTCGACCATCGCGTCGAGCGATGCGGGGTGATTGTAGAACGCGGGAAGGGGCGGGTAGACGATGCCGCCCATTTCCGTGACCGCCGTCATATTGCGCAGATGCGCGAGGTTGAAGGGCGTTTCGCGCACCATCAGCACGAGGCGGCGCCGCTCCTTGAGCGTGACGTCGGCGGCGCGTGCGATCAGGTTGTCCGACAGCCCGTGGGCAACGCTCGCGAGCGTTTTCATCGAGCAAGGGGCCACGACCATGCCCACTGTAGCGAACGAGCCGCTGGCGAGGTTGGCGCCGACTTCGCGCACGCTGTGGTACGCATCGGCCAATGCTTGCACGTCGGCGCGTTCCAGGCCGAGTTCGTGACGCAACGTCAGCCAGCCCGCACTCGACACCATCAGGTGGGTTTCGACGCCACCCATCGCGCGCAGGCGTTTGAGCAGGCGCACGCCATAGACGGCACCGGTCGCGCCGGTGATGGCAACGACCAGACGCGTGGGCTGCGAGGCTCCCGTCGACACCATCGTCAATCAGTGGGGTATTACGCCAGATCGGCGAGGACCTGCTTGAGTTCGCCGCTCTGGTACATCTCCATCATGATGTCCGAGCCGCCGACGAATTCGCCGTTGATGTAGAGCTGCGGGATAGTCGGCCAGTTGGCGAATTCCTTCACGCCTTGACGGATTTCCTCGTCTTGCAGCACGTCCACCGTGAACAGGTTGTCGACGCCGCACGCCTTCAGGATCTGAATGGCACGGCCCGAGAAGCCGCACATCGGGAATTGTGCGTTGCCCTTCATGAAGAGCACGACAGGATGTTCGGTGACGATTTGCTGAATACGTTGCTGGGTGGTCATGGTGGAAAGCCCGTGGAGATACCGGAAAGTCGGCGTATCCGGCATTTTAGCGGTTTTCCGCCGCGTCCGTCGGTGCGCGCTCAGACGCGGCGACCCCCCGTCGTGCGCTCGATACCCGCGAGATCGCGTTCGGAGGTGACGTCGGCCAAGCCTGCCGCTCGACAAAGCGCGCGTACGTCGGCGGCCTGATGGTAGCCGTGCTCGCAGAGCAGCCAGCTGTTCGGCAGCAGGCGCGACGGCGCACCGGCCACGATCGTGCGCAGGGCGGCGAGACCGTCCGCGTGATCGGTCAGCGCATCGACCGGTTCGAAGCGCAGATCGCCTTGCGAGAGATGCGCGTCGTCCGACACGATGTATGGCGGATTCGAGACGATGATGTCGAATGGCGCGGCATTGCCCGGCAATGCGGCATACCAATCGCTGGCGAGGAAGGTGACGGAGGCGGTCAATCCAAGCTGCCGGGCGTTTTCGCGGGCGACGTCGAGCGCGTCGGCAGAGCGATCGAGCGCCGTGACGTGGGCGTCGGGGCGGCAATGCGCAATGGCCAGCGCAATCGCGCCGCTGCCGGTGCCCAGATCGAGCACGCGCGGCGCCGGCCGGCCTTTCAGACGCGCCAGTGCCAGTTCGACGAGCAGTTCGGTTTCGGGGCGGGGAATCAACACGGACGCGCTGACCGTCAGCGTCAAGCCGAAGAATTCGCGTGTGCCGGTCAGGTACGCGATGGGTTCGCCCGCCACGCGACGTGCATGCAGCGCACGGTAGACAGCGAGCGTTTCGGGCGCCAGCGGCTCGCGGTCGCGGGTGATCAGTTGCGTGCGGGACCAGCCCAGCACGTGCGAGAGCAGAATGCGCGACTCCATCGGCGGCAATCCCGGCTCGCGCAGCAGCGAGGCCACCGTGGCGACGTCGTGCCCGGCGTCGGGCGCACCCTGCGACATCAGGCGGCCTCGCCCAGCGACGCCAACTGCTCGGCCTGATGCTCGGTGACGAGCGCGTTGATCATGTCGTCGAGATCGCCGTCCATGATGTATTCGAGCTTGTAGAGCGTGAGATTGATGCGGTGATCCGTCATCCGCCCCTGCGGGAAGTTGTACGTGCGAATGCGTTCCGAGCGGTCGCCCGATCCGATCAGGCTCTTGCGCGTGGCGGCTTCCTTGGCTTGCTGGGCGCGCAGTTGCGCGTCCTTGATGCGCGCCGCGAGTACCTTGAGCGCCTTGTCCTTGTTGCGGTGCTGCGAGCGGTCGTCCTGGCATTCGACGACGATGCCCGTGGGCAAGTGCGTGATGCGCACCGCCGAGTCCGTCTTGTTGACGTGCTGGCCGCCGGCACCCGACGCGCGGAACGTGTCGATACGGATGTCGGCCGGGTTGATGTCGACGTCGGCGACGTCATCGGCTTCCGGCATCACGGCCACCGTGCAGGCGGACGTGTGAATGCGGCCCTGCGTTTCGGTCGCCGGTACCCGCTGCACGCGATGGCCGCCCGACTCGAACTTGAGGCGGGAGTAGGCGCCCTGGCCGATCAGCCGGACGATGACTTCCTTATAGCCGCCCAGATCGGATTCGCTGGCCGACATGATCTCGACCTGCCAGCGGTGGCGCTCCGCATAGCGCATGTACATGCGCAGCAGGTCGCCGGCGAACAGCGCCGATTCGTCGCCGCCCGTGCCCGCGCGGATTTCGAGGAAGATGTTGCGTTCGTCGTTGGGGTCGCGCGGCAGCAGCATGCGTTGCAGCGAGGCTTCCATGTCGTCCATGCGTGCCCGGGCGCTGGCGGCTTCGTCGTCCGCGAAATCGCGCATCTCGGGGTCCAGCGCCATCTCCTGGGCCGCCGCGACATCGCTCTGGGCCTGACGGTAGTGACGATACTGCTCGACGACGGGCGCCAGCTCGGCATGTTCGCGCGTGAGCTTGCGGTAGTTGTCCAGATCGCGCGTGACGTCGCCCTGGCTCAATAGGCCATCAAGCTCGACCAGACGTTGCGTCAACTGGTCGAGCTTGGCTTGCATGCTCGCTTTCATCTATTTGTCGGCGGATCCCGAGGTGCGGAACAGTTCGGGAATGAGGTGAAGGATTTGCTCGCGCGAATCGCCGCGCGCCGTGTTCAGCGCGTGCGTCGGGCCGTGCAGGAATTTCTTGGTGAGGGACTGGGACAGGGCGTCGAGCACGGCGGCGGGATCGTCGCCGCGCGCGAGCATGCGCTGGGCACGCTCGAGTTCGGCGAGGCGCATGGCCTCGGCCGTGCCATGGATGTCACGGATGACCGGCACGACACTGCGGGCGTCGAGCCATTGCATGAAGTGCTGGACACGCGTTTCGATGATCGCCTCGGCCTGCGCGACCGCTGCCTGACGCAGCGCATTGCCTTCGCGCACGACCGCGCCGAGATCGTCGACGGTGTACAGGAAGATGTCGGTCAGACGACCGACTTCCGGCTCGATGTCGCGCGGCACCGCCAGATCGACCATGAACATCGGCTTGTGCTTGCGGGCCTTGATGGCGCGCTCGACAGCGCCCAGACCGATCAGCGGCAACGTGCTCGCCGTGCACGACACCACGATGTCGAATTCATGCAGGCGCTGCGGCAGCTCGGACAGGCGGATGGCCGTGCCGCCCAGCCGCTCGGCGAGCTTCTCGCCGCGCTCGGCGGTCCGGTTGGCGATGTACAGGGCTTTCGGGTTCTGCGCGGCGAAATGCGTGGCGCACAGGTCGATCATCTCGCCCGCGCCGATGAACAGCACCTTCTGCGTGCTGAGGCTTTCGAAAATGCGCTGGGCGAGTCGCACCGCGGCGGCCGCCATCGAGACCGAATGCGCGCCGATCTCGGTCTGGCCACGCACTTCCTTCGCCACCGCGAACGTGCGCTGGAAAAGCTGGTTGAGATAGGTGCCCAGTGCGCCCGCCTCGGCGGCGGTGCGCACGGCGTCCTTCAACTGGCCGAGGATCTGCGTCTCGCCCAGCACCATCGAGTCCAGCCCGCTCGCCACGCGAAACGCGTGGCGCACGGCGTCGGACTGGGGCAGGGCGTAAAGATGCGGCGCGAGATCGCTGGCCGGAATGTTGTGAAACTCGGACAGCCAGTGCACCGCGCGCTCGCGGGCCGCGGCGTCGTCGGTGACGCAGTAGATTTCCGTGCGGTTGCACGTCGACAGGATGGCGGCCTCGGGGGCGCTCGACCTGCCCGTCCACAGCCCCTTGAGCCCCGCCAGTGCCGGCTCGATCCGCTCGAACGGAAACGCCACCCGTTCGCGCAGCGAGACGGGCGCCGTGTGGTGGTTCAGGCCGAGAGCGAGCAGTTGCATGATATGGGGGATCTAATAACCGCTGATTATAGCGCGTCGACGTGATGCCCGTTTCGAGGGTGCCACGTGCCCGCGCGCCGGGACAGCGATGCGTCATGATCGCGCAGCCGCCCGGTTTTGACAAATACGTGTCGCTTATACCCGGCATATCGTTGGTTTTCGGTCCCGTTGTCGGCCCCCGGGAGGCCCATTGCCGGCGTGCCTTGACCCCGCTTGCGAGCGGCGGTGGCGGGCGGATGTCGCGACACGCTTGCCGAATCGTCCGATTTCGGGGCTATACTGCGTTCGGGTTCCCATCCTTGGAGAGACGTCATGGGCATCATCGGCACTATCGTTGTCGGTCTGGTCGTCGGTCTCATTGCACGCGCCCTGCATCCCGGGAGGGACAGTCTGGGCATCATCATGACCATCATCCTTGGCATTGCCGGCGCGCTGCTCGCCAAATTTGTCGGGCAATTCCTCCATCTCTACACCGAAGGCCAGTCGGCCGGGTGGATCGCGTCGATCGTCGGCGCCATCGTGCTGCTGGTGATCTACGGTGCCGTCAAGCGCAGTCGCGCTGCCTGACGCGGCGCCCCGGAGCCGCTCATGAACATTCTCGTGCTCTTGCTCGTGGGGCTGGTGGCCGGTTGGCTCGCCGGCCTCGTGGTGGGGGCGGCTACGGCATTATTGGCGACATGGTCGTCGGCGTGATCGGCGCGTTCGTCGGCGGCTGGCTGCTGCGACATCTGGGCATCGCCGTCGGATACGGCACGCTCGGGCGCATCATAACGGCGACGATCGGCGCCATCGTGTTGCTCGCCCTGCTGCGTCTGGTGCGACGATAAGCCGCACTTGGCGGGTGTCGTACGCGTTTTCCCGCATTCAGCTATGCTTGACGCCATCGCCTGGCCCAAGTCGTCTTGACGACGCGTGCGGCATCGCCGCCACGTTCGATCCCGCCTTCCGCCGTCCGACGTGACCGCCGCGCCCGACAGGGGTGGCGGCGGTACGCCTCGCAAGTCGCTTCGCCCGATTCCCCCACATCAAAAGAACACATGTCTGCGACACGCCCTTCCATGCGGCCATTCATCGTGGCATCCGTCATGGCGGCGACCTCCATGGTTGCCATCGAGGCCACGATCATTTCGACGGCCATGCCGCAAATCGTTGCCCAGCTTGGGGGGCTGTCCCTATACAGCTGGGTTTTCTCCGCCTTTTTGCTGGCGCAGACGGCCATGACCGTGGTGTTCGGCAAACTGGCCGACCTCTACGGTCGCAAGCCGGTCATGCTCGTGGGTATCGCCGTGTTTCTGGTTGCCTCGCTTGGCGGCGGACTCGCGTGGTCGATGCCGGCGATGATCGTCTTCCGTCTGCTGCAGGGCGTGGGGGCGGCGTGCATCCAGCCGGTCAGCCTGACCATCATCGCCGACTACTACCCGACCAGCGAGCGCGGCAAGGTGCAGGGTTACCTGGCGAGCGTGTGGGCCATCTCGGCCGTGCTCGGTCCGATGCTCGGCGGCATCATCATTCGCGACTTGTCGTGGTCGTGGATCTTCTGGATCAACATCCCCATCGGCCTGTTGGCCGCGGCGGGCTTCGTCGCCTATCTGCACGAGGCCGCGCCGCGCCAGCGCCCGAGCATCGACGCGCTGGGCGCCGTGTTCTTCGCGATTGCCGTGGCGGCGCTGATGATCGCGCTGACCGACGCGAACGCCTTCTCCGACACGCACGTCTGGGCTGGCGTGCTGGTGTGCGTCGTCGCGTCGCTGCTGTTCGTTTGGCAGGAGCGGCGCGCCCCGGACCCGATGATCTCGTTCGCGCTTTGGCGGCGCCGGCCGATTGCGGCGGCGAATGCGGCGACGCTGCTCTCGGGCATGGTGCTCATGGGGCTGACGACCTTCCTGCCGATGTACGCGCAGGGGGTATTGCGTCAGACGCCGGTCGTGGCGGGCATGGCGCTCACGATGATCATGGTCGGCTGGCCGATCGGTTCGACGTTCGCCGCGAAAACCTTCACGCGCTACGGCCTGCGCCGCATTCTCGTGGGCGGCAGCCTGCTGATGCCGGTGGGCGGGATCGTCTTTGCACTGCTCGGGCCGAACAGTTCGCCGTTGCTTGCCGGGTTCGGCTCGTTCCTGATGGGGTTTTCGATGGGCACGGGCAGCGTAAGCGCGCTCGTGCTGATTCAGGAGCTAGTCGATCCGTCGCAGCGCGGCAGCGCCACGGCGTCGAACATCTTCTCGCGGAATCTGGGCAGCACGCTCGGCGCGACGCTTTTCGGCGCCGTGCTCAACTTCGGATTGACGCAATCGAGCGGGCTGGCGCCCGTCACCTCCGATCAGTTGCGGCACGTGCTGGAAGACCGGGGCGTGTCGACGCTGGCCGATCAGGCGATTCGCGCGGTGCTGCAACATTCGCTGCACCTCACGTTCCTGTCGATCCTGGCGATCTCGATCGGTGTCGTGGTGTTGCTGCTGTTGGTGCCGACCAACGCCGTCGACCGTTCGCGCGATACGGCGGGGGACAAGCCCGAGTTCGTGCCCGGCGGGCATTGATCGACGTGGCGGTGCCGCCTCAACGCGCGACAACACGCCGTGCACGCGAGGCAGACGACTGGCCGGCCCTGAGTCGTGCGCCGAACGGCTTGCGCGCCGTCGGCATTCGGGGGCTCGATGGGGGCAACGGCGCGCGTGACGGCAGTTGGCTCACCTTCGCGCTCGACGGGTAGCGGCGTCGCACCAGGTACAGCGGCCGTCCTTTCGCTTCGTAGTAAATCCGGCCAACGTACTCTCCGATCACCCCGATACCGACGAGCTGAATGCCGCCGAGGAACAGCGTGCCGACGAGCAGCGAGGCGTAGCCGGGCACGTCGATGCCATGAATGAGCGTGCGCAGCACGATAAAGCCGCCGTAACCGAGCGAGACGAGCGCGAGCGAGACGCCGAGATACGTCCAGCAGCGCAGCGGCACGGTGCTGAAGCTGGTAATGCCTTCAAGCGCGAAATTCCACAGGCGCCAGCCGGAGAACTTCGACTCGCCCGCGCGGCGCGGCTCGCGCACATACTCCACGATTTCCGTCTGAAATCCGACCCAGGCGAACAACCCCTTCATGAATCGGCGGCGCTCCGGCAACTGCTTGAGCGCGGACACGACGCGTCGATCGATCAGGCGGAAATCGCCAACGTTCTCGGGCAGCTTCACTTCCGAGAGGCGATTGTGAATGCGATAGTAAAGACCCGCCGCGACCCGTTTGGCGACGCGGTCGCTCGCGCGATTCGTGCGCTTGGCGAGCACGACTTCCGCGCCATTGCGCCAGCGCTCGATCATCACGGGGATGAGTGCCGGCGGATCCTGAAGGTCGGCATCGATGGGGATGACGGCATCGCCACGCGCTTCGTCGATGCCCGCGCTCAGCGCCGCTTCCTTGCCGAAGTTGCGGGTGAAGTCGATCACGCGGATGCGCGCGTCGGCGCGGCGAAGGGCGAGCAGGGTGCCAAGCGTGTCGTCGGTGCTGCCATCGTTCACGCAGACGATTTCGAAGCGCACGTCCGCGACGGCATCGAGCACCGGGGCCAGGGCGCGGTAGAACTTGTCGAGCACCGGGGCTTCGTTGTGACAGGGCACGACGAGCGACACAAGCGGCGTACTCCGCGGGAAGGGCGACTGACGACTCTCGGTGGCGCGGGGCATGGCGGTTACCTCGTGGGCACGGGCGCGGTGGCCGACGCGCGGCGATCGGCGCAGGCAGGGTCGACGCAGTGCGGGGGCACAGCGACATGGGACACGGCGGGTACGTCGGACATTTCCGGCACGTGAGCGAGTCGGCGACGGCGGCGCCACAGCATGGCGAGCGTGGCGAGCGTGATGAGCGGCATGAACTGAAATCCAATTGGCAGCACGCCGATCAGACCGAACGCGGGGGTGAGCCACAGCACGACGAGCCATTCGCGCTCCCCGCGCAGCCAGCCGCGCGCGATGCCGTCGCGCACATACCAGGCGATGACGAGCGAGAGCATCGCGAGATCGTAGTCGTAGAGATAGGGGCTAACGAGCGTGGTGGCGCACACGAGCGTGGCGGCTCGCAGCGCGAAGGCCGCCGGACGCCGCCAGACGTCGATCATTGCCGCCACGGCGCCAAGCGCGACGCCAGCATGGACGATGGCGGCCAGCGTGACGGGTGCGCCCAGCATGCGTGCCATCACGAAAAACGTCGGCATGCGGGCAAGTTGCGCCTCGCCGTCGACGAGGCTTTGGCGTGCCAACGCCGTCGCGTGCAAGAACGTCGGATAGACGTCGAGACCGAAGACCGCGCCGGCGAGTAGCGTACTTCCGATGACCGTCACGACGCATGCGGCCAGCGCGCGCCACTCGCGGGCGCAGAGAAAGGCGAGGGGAAAGAGCAGGGCGACGTGCGGTTTGACGAAGAGCAATCCGGCGAGCGCGCCCGCCCATGCGGGACGCTTGCGCAGCAAGAGCAGTGAGAAGCCTGCGAGGGCGGTGGTGTAAAGCGCGATCTGTCCTGCGGCGATCACGAGCAGCACGCCGGGAAAACTCACGGTGGGCAGGCGGGCGTCGCGCCACGGTGCCGTGCGTCGCAGGGCGGCGTAGTACAGGACGAAGCCGATGCAGGCATAAGCCCCGTACGCGTAAGCGAAGGGCAGCAGCGCGACCGGCGCGAGCAGGATCATCATCACGGGCGGGTAAAGCCAGGGCAGGATGCCGCCCAACTTTGCCGTCCACGGCTGGGCGGCCATCTGCGCATGCGTCATCAGATCGACGTTGTAGGCGTCGAGCGGATGCCCGTGGAGCACGAAGTAGGACGCTCCCCAGAATGGCAGGAAGTCGAGGCCGATCGGGCCGAGCTTCGGGGGCACGACGAAAAAATGCTGATAGGCCCAGATGGCGAACACGGCGAGGGTGACGAACAGGCCTGCACCGCTATAGAGGCGGATGCGGGCGCGGTCGTCGGACCAATGCCGGCGCTCGATTGACACCACTTCATCGACGGCCGACGGCTTCGATGCCATGCATGAACCTCCCGGTGGACGCATGAAAACGGCGATGCTCGACTACGGAGACGGCTTGGGTGGGCGTGCGGTGCGGCCGTCTGCGCCAAGCGGGCGATGCACAGGGTTTCGACTATCGATGCATTGCGCGCGACGGAAAACACGACGCCATATTAGACGAGACGGTCTCCGAACGGACCAAAATTTCCAGCGTGTCGTGGCGACGGCGCTGCAGTACCTCGTCCGATTATCACCGGGGTCGACGTCGGGGCAACCGGTTCGCCAGGCGGCGTCCGGAGGGGGGCGGGAAGGTGGCGGGGTGATGCGAACGTTCGAGGCGAGTGCCTTCCGAAAATCGGCATTTTGTTGCGGGGGAAGTTGGTCGCGCAATCCGGGTCTCCACGCGGGTTCCGGCGCACGGCGCGCTTGGCTAGCGTCAGCTGGCCCGTCCGGTAAGGCAACGGCGTCGCCATACTTCGTATTTGCCAACGTGCCCAGGCGTTGAGTTGGGACTATAAAAGGACTATATTCAGTCCTATTCGGGAAACGGAATCATGGAAATGCGCTACTCGACGCAGGTCAAGCCGATCAGCTATTTGAAAGCGAACGCTGCGGAGGTCTTGGCAACGCTGGCGGAACAACGCTCGCCGTTGGTCATTACGCAGAACGGCGAAGCCAAAGCTGTGCTGCAAGACGTGGCGTCGTATGAAGAGACACAAGAGACGCTCGCTTTGCTGAAATTGCTTGCACTCGGCCAACAGGATGTCGCTGCGGGAAAAGTCACGCCGGTTGCCGACGTGGTGGCTCGCCTTCGTAAGAAAAGAAAGTTTGGGGAGTGACGGGTATCGTGGTCAAGTACGAAGTGATGCTGACCGACGGTGCGCAGGGAGACCTTGAAGCGATTCACGACTACATCGCTGAGTACGACTGCCCGCAAAACGCCGATTATGTGCTGGACCAACTGATGGACGTGGTGTCGGGGCTGGAACGGTGGCCCGAGCGGGGAAGCTATCCCAAGGAACTCATCTCGCTTGGCATCAAGGAGTATCGGCAGGTGGCCTTTAAGCCCTATCGAGTCATTTATCGCATCCTCGGCAAGCAGGTCGTTATTTTTCTCATTGCCGACGGGCGACGCGATATGCAAACCGTGCTGGAGAATCGTCTGCTCGCTCGGTGAATCCGTCACATTTCATCCCTCAAAAAGCAAAACACCCCGGCGCGATGGCCGGGGTGTTCATTGTCTTGCTAGTCGATTGCGTCACACGTTGATGCGGAATTGCCGCGTCAACGCTAGGAAAAATGGGGGCTTCGACGCGAGCGGCGCTGTTGTTAGTCAAGATATACCCCCATTCATACCCCCAATTTTCGAGCTTGGCACACCGTACCCCAACATGGGTGGGGCTGCACTCATCAATGAGCATGCTAGCTTGACGCGAGGGGACGCTAAGTGCAACACGTCCCGGTTGCGGGTCAATGGCTGAGGAATGTAGCTCTGGGCAATGACCGAAAAGCCGGGCCAGTAGGGACTCGCCCGACTCGTTCAACGACCACCGATCTTGAGCTTGGCGCGGATCGCGGCCAAATGCCGTAGCGCTTCCTCGCGCGTTGAGCGTTCCATCCCTTCCGGGATGCTCAACCCGAGCACCTTGGCGACGTTCGAGACAAACGGTTTTCTGGCCCCGGCCAGTTGCTCCACGGCCGCAGCGATGGCCTCATCGCTCATCTGACTGCGCAACCAAGCCAGCGTGCGCCTATCGCGGTCGTTGAGCACAAGGATGCAGTCCTCCGGGCTGCTGCCCTCCGAACTGCCCTCGCCGGTCTGCTGACCGGCTGCGGACGGCGACTCGCCTGCTGGCTCGCTCGCCGACGTTTTTGAAAGTATCGAACCCAAGACACACCCTAGGAGGAAGTCGTAGCGAAGAGCCTCATTTTTGCGTATATTTTCAAGCATACGCAAGCAACCACAAAATGAGAACCCCAGATGCAGTTCAAGATCATCCGCCACCGCGACAAGGAAGGCACTTACAGAGAGGGGCACCGTGTCCAGTGCCTGCGCCGGGTTCGCGAAGTAACGCCGGATTTTCCCGAGGGGAAGAACGTGCAGCGCGTGGTAGCCAAGTTCGACCGTGAAGCGCGCGAGCTGCCTGCGGATGTGCTTGCCATCCTCACCCCGGCCGAGGTCGAAGAGTGGAAGGAGTGGCGAGTCAAAGAGGACGAAGAGCAGTTGAAGGCGGCTGCCCAATTCGAGCTGGACACGCTGGCTGAAAGCGCGCGAGTGGCCCGCATCGGCTTGGCTAAGGGCTACGCCATCACTACCACCGAAAACGCCGTGGCCATCCGCAAGGAGGTCAGGGCACTGATGCGCGTGATCAACGAGCTGGGCCTAATGCCCGAGCCAGTGCGTGGCCGCCCGGAGAAGGAAGAAGAGTTCGAGATTCCGCTGCTGCCCAACTTCGCCCCGCGTGGCACGCCAGCGTATGAGTCGTACCAACGACTGCTCGATGAGCACGAGCGGCAGAAAGCACAGAACCAAGGAGGATGACATGCGCTACTGGACATTCGACCCCAACACCTGCCGCTTTGAGCGCGCGAGCAAGCAAGCCGCTTTACACGCGGCCGACGTGGCAGTGGTCAACGACGATACCGACGTGCAGGTCATTCGCGATCATCAGGCGCCCAAGCGCTGGCCCAGCGGTGAGCCGCTGGTGGTAGCTGGCGTCGAGTTCGAGCGCGAGCTGTTCGAGTAGGCATCTATACATGCAGACCACAAGAGCCATTGTCTTTGACGCCTTCGGCACGCTGATCCGCTACACCGTCCGCCTTTCGCCCTACGGGCGTCTGCTGGACGAGAGCAGGCGGCCGATGGATCGGCTCGCCTGCCTGACGCGCAACGTGCCGCTGGCAACCCTCGCCATCGAGGCAGGCGTGGAGGATGAGATGGACTTGATGGCGACCGACTTGGCCGAAGAGTTGCATGGGTTGCGCCTGTTCGCCGAAGTGCCCGACGTGCTGGCCAAGGCGCGGGCCGCAGGCTTGCGTTTGGCCGTCTGCTCGAACCTCGCCCACGAGTACGGCTCTGCCGTGCGCGGCCTTGTGCCTGATCTGGACGCCTACGTGCTGTCCTACGAAGTGGGCGTGGCCAAGCCACACCTAACGATGTACCGGCTCGCCTGCGCCGAGTTGGGCTGCGCCCCGTCCGAAGCGGTTTTCGTGGGCGACAGCAAGCGGTGCGATTTCGACGGGCCGCAGGCCTACGGGATGCAGGCGCGCTGGCTGGATCGCAGAGGAGGACAGTCGCTGCTCGACGCCCTCAAGGGGGTCATTTGATCCTTTTCCTCGACTACGACGGCGTGCTGCATCCCTCGCAGGTGGTGATGGGTGAGCACGGCCCGGCGCTGGTCGGGGACGGCGAGTTGTTCATGTGGGCGGACAACTTGGCCCCGTTGCTGGCAGCGCATCCACACGTCCAGCTGGTGCTCTCCACGAGTTGGGCACGGCATCTGCCTTTCGCGCAGGTGCGCGACTTCCTGCCGATGGCGCTGCGCCGTCGCGTGTTGGGATCAACCTGGCACCGCATCCAGACCGATCCCGCTTTTTCGCATGGTCTACCATATTCGTACTGGCAGGGCGCAACCCGCTACCAACAGGTACGCCGCTGGGTCACGTTGCACCGCCTGCGGCGCTGGGTGGCCATCGACGACGACGCCAAAGGCTGGGACGAACCCGCCCGCTTGGTGCAGACCAACCCGGACACCGGCCTGTCTGACCCTGCGATGATCGCTCGCCTATCTGCCCTACTGAAAGGGGCACCATGACTCCTGATGCCCCTGCATCGCGCCTTGCGAGCACAGGTGGGTGCGCCCCAGACATGCCAGGGATTCCGCGTCGGCGTGAGCCCCTAATCTTGGTCATTGACCTTGAGGCGACGTGCTGTGATCAGGGCACCATCGCGCCCGAGCAGATGGAGGTAATCGAGCTGGGGGCAGTCTGGGCCACCCCACAAGGCGAAGTCATCGACACCTTGCAGCGCTTTGTCCGTCCGACCGAGCGCCCGACACTCACGCCCTTCTGCATCGCCCTGACCCACATCCAGCAAGCCCAGATTGACACCGCACCGAACTGGTCCACGATTGCCGCCGAGCTGGCCGAGTTCGCCCGCCTGCACGCCGGGCAGTGCTGGGGTAGCTGGGGCAAGTACGACGCTCGCCAGATCGAGCGCGAGAGTGTTCGGCATGGCCTCGCTGACCCACTAGCAGGACTTCCCCACGTAAACCTCAAGGCAACCTTCGCCAAGGCCCGCAAGATCAAGCAGACAGGCATGGCCACGGCCCTGCAGATCGCCGGGATTGAGCTGGAAGGCGACCACCACCGCGCCCTCTCGGACGCCCTCAATATCGCAAAGCTGCTTCCGGCTTGCCCGCTTCGCCTGTCGTGACGCCACTATGGCGTCACAAGGCGCGGCGGTTCCGCGCCATAGGAGAAGCAGTGATGAAAACCCAGATCGACAACCTTGTGCGCGGCATCCGGCATGACCTCGCGCAGCCATCCCCAGCCGTGCCCGAGCTGGCTACCTTCTTTCGGACCATCGGCGCAGACGGCCTTTCCAAGGCCGTAGCGCAGCGGGCCATCCTTAGCCGCTGGGCTGAGGATACGACCCTCCCCCGGATGTGCGCGATTACGCGCAACAGCAGCTCGACGCCCTCCCGGCATTCTGAGAGCCCGGCGCTCCTAATCGTCCAGATAACGGTGGTTTGTTGGACGGTCGCCGCATGGGGCGCTTTTTGTCATTTTCAGAAGACGACTGCACCAGTTGATTGGGCGTAATGGCTGTTGTGCAGCCAGCTCCTGACAGTTCAATATCAGAAGTGATCTGCACCAATCTCGACTATGCTCAATACTCGTGTGCACCAAAGCGAGGTGAGCATGGCGACGGACACCCCACGGATTCCAGAACAAGGCGTGGCCACTCTGCCTGATGAGGCTTGGGAGCGTGCGCGCCGTCGTGCGGAGATCATCAGTCCGTTGGCGCAGTCGGAGACGGTCGGGCACGAAGCGGCCGATATGGCGGCTCAGGCGCTGGGCTTGTCTCGGCGCCAGGTATACGTTCTGATCCGGCGTGCCCGGCAAGGCAGCGGCCTCGTGACGGATCTGGTGCCCGGCCAGTCCGGTGGAGGTAAAGGTAAGGGGCGCTTGCCGGAACCGGTCGAGCGCGTCATCCACGAGCTACTGCAAAAGCGGTTCCTGACCAAGCAGAAGCGCAGCCTAGCGGCCTTTCACCGCGAAGTCACTCAGGTGTGCAAGGCTCAAAAACTGCGAGTGCCGGCGCGCAATACCGTGGCCTTACGGATCGCTAGCCTTGACCCGCGCAAGGTCATCCGCCGGCGGGAAGGCCAGGATGCCGCTCGTGACCTACAAGGTGTGGGCGGCGAGCCTCCTGCCGTGACCGCGCCGCTGGAGCAGGTGCAGATAGACCATACGGTCATCGACCTGATCGTGGTCGATGACCGCGACCGGCAACCTATTGGCCGCCCGTACCTGACCCTCGCCATCGACGTGTTCACCCGCTGCGTGCTCGGCATGGTCGTCACGCTGGAAGCGCCGTCTGCCGTTTCGGTTGGCCTGTGCCTCGTGCATGTCGCCTGCGACAAGCGCCCTTGGCTGGAAGGACTGAACGTGGAAATGGATTGGCAGATGAGCGGCAAGCCCTTGCTGCTCTACCTAGACAACGCGGCCGAGTTCAAGAGCGAGGCCCTGCGCCGGGGTTGCGAGCAGCATGGCATCCGGCTGGACTATCGCCCGCTGGGACAGCCGCACTATGGCGGCATCGTGGAACGGATCATCGGCACGGCGATGCAGATGATTCACGACGAACTGCCGGGAACGACCTTCTCCAACCCTGACCAGCGCGGCGACTACGATTCCGAAAACAAGGCCGCCCTGACGCTGCGCGAGCTAGAGCGCTGGCTCACATTGGCGGTCGGCACCTACCACGGTTCGGTGCACAACGGCCTGCTCCAACCGCCGGCCGCGCGCTGGGCCGAGGCCGTGGCGCGTGTCGGCGTACCGGCCGTCGTCACACGCGCTACTTCGTTCCTGGTCGATTTTCTGCCGATCCTCCGGCGCACGCTGACCCGCACCGGCTTTGTCATCGACCACATCCACTACTACGCCGATGCGCTCAAGCCGTGGATTGCGCGGCGTGAACGCTGGCCGTCCTTTCTGATCCGGCGCGATCCGCGCGACATCAGCCGTATCTGGGTCCTGGAACCGGAGGGACAGCATTACCTGGAAATTCCCTACCGTACCTTGTCGCATCCGGCTGTCACCCTCTGGGAACAACGGCAGGCGCTGGCGAAACTGCGGCAGCAAGGGCGCGAACAGGTGGATGAGTCGGCGCTGTTCCGCATGATCGGCCAGATGCGTGAGATTGTGACCAGCGCGCAGAAGGCCACACGCAAGGCGCGGCGTGACGCGGATCGCCGCCAGCACCTCAAGACATCAGCTCGGCCGGACAAGCCCGTTCCGCCGGATACGGATATTGCCGACCCGCAGGCAGACAACTTGCCACCCGCCAAACCGTTCGACCAGATTGAGGAGTGGTAGCCGTGGACGAATATCCCATCATCGACCTGTCCCACCTGCTGCCGGCGGCCCAGGGCTTGGCCCGTCTTCCGGCGGACGAGCGCATCCAGCGCCTTCGCGCCGACCGCTGGATCGGCTATCCGCGCGCAGTCGAGGCGCTGAACCGGCTGGAAGCCCTTTATGCGTGGCCAAACAAGCAACGCATGCCCAACCTGCTGCTGGTTGGCCCGACCAACAATGGCAAGTCGATGATCGTCGAGAAGTTCCGCCGCACCCACCCGGCCAGCTCCGACGCCGACCAGGAGCACATCCCGGTGTTGGTCGTGCAGATGCCGTCCGAGCCGTCCGTGATCCGCTTCTACGTCGCGCTGCTCGCCGCGATGGGCGCGCCGCTGCGCCCACGCCCACGGTTGCCGGAAATGGAGCAACTGGCTCTGGCACTGCTGCGCAAGGTCGGCGTGCGCATGCTGGTGATCGACGAGCTGCACAACGTGCTGGCCGGCAACAGCGTCAACCGCCGGGAATTCCTCAACCTGCTGCGCTTCCTCGGCAACGAACTGCGCATCCCGTTGGTTGGGGTAGGCACGCGCGACGCCTACCTAGCCATCCGCTCCGATGACCAGTTGGAAAATCGCTTCGAGCCGATGATGCTGCCGGTATGGGAGGCCAACGACGATTGCTGCTCACTGCTGGCCAGCTTCGCCGCTTCGCTCCCGCTGCGCCGGCCTTCCCCAATTGCCACGCTGGACATGGCTCGCTACCTGCTCACACGCAGCGAGGGCACCATAGGGGAACTGGCGCACTTGCTGATGGCGGCGGCCATCGTCGCCGTGGAGAGCGGCGAGGAAGCGATCAACCATCGCACACTCAGCATGGCATATCGACAACCTCTCGCGCAACCAAGACATCGCGGTCGGACTGCAAGTGATCTTGAAGCCACGGGCCCGTCCCACCCCGACATGGACCTCGATGCCCGAACGGACGTTAGATTTCGAGTTCTAGGCGTTCTGCGATGAAGGTTGGATCCCAGCCGGGATTGAAAGTGTCGACGTGGGTGAATCCGAGCCGCTCGTATAGGCCACGCAGGTTCGGGTGGCAGTCGAGCCGCAGCTTGGCGCACCCCTGCGTTCGCGCGGCATGGCGGCAAGCCTCGATCAGCGCGGAGCTGACACCCCGGCCCGCATGTGTCCGTCGCACCGCGAGCTTGTGCAGATATGCGGCCTCCCCCTTGAGGGCGTCGGGCCAGAACTCGGGATCCTCGGCCGACAAGGTGCAACAGCCGACGATGCCGTCGCTGCAACTCGCGACTAGGAGCTCGGATCTCAGGACGAAGGTCTCCGCGAATGTCCGGTCGATCCGCGCGACGTCCCAGGCGGGCGTTCCCTTGGCGGACATCCACGCCGCAGCGTCGTGCATCAGCCGCACAACCTCGTCGATATCACCCGAGCAGGCGACCCGAACGTTCGGAGGCTCCTCGCTGTCCATTCGCTCCCCTGGCGCGGTATGAACCGCCGCCTCATAGTGCAGTTTGATCCTGACGAGCCCAGCATGTCTGCGCCCACCTTCGCGGAACCTGACCAGGGTCCGCTAGCGGGCGGCCGGAAGGTGAATGCTAGGCATGATCTAACCCTCGGTCTCTGGCGTCGCGACTGCGAAATTTCGCGAGGGTTTCCGAGAAGGTGATTGCGCTTCGCAGATCTCCAGGCGCGTGGGTGCGGACGTAGTCAGCGCCATTGCCGATCGCGTGAAGTTCCGCCGCAAGGCTCGCTGGACCCAGATCCTTTACAGGAAGGCCAACGGTGGCGCCCAAGAAGGATTTCCGCGACACCGAGACCAATAGCGGAAGCCCCAACGCCGACTTCAGCTTTTGAAGGTTCGACAGCACGTGCAGCGATGTTTCCGGTGCGGGGCTCAAGAAAAATCCCATCCCCGGATCGAGGATGAGCCGGTCGGCAGCGACCCCGCTCCGTCGCAAGGCGGAAACCCGCGCCTCGAAGAACCGCACAATCTCGTCGAGCGCGTCTTCGGGTCGAAGGTGACCGGTGCGGGTGGCGATGCCATCCCGCTGCGCTGAGTGCATAACCACCAGCCTGCAGTCCGCCTCAGCAATATCGGGATAGAGCGCAGGGTCAGGAAATCCTTGGATATCGTTCAGGTAGCCCACGCCGCGCTTGAGCGCATAGCGCTGGGTTTCCGGTTGGAAGCTGTCGATTGAAACACGGTGCATCTGATCGGACAGGGCGTCTAAGAGCGGCGCAATACGTCTGATCTCATCGGCCGGCGATACAGGCCTCGCGTCCGGATGGCTGGCGGCCGGTCCGACATCCACGACGTCTGATCCGACTCGCAGCATTTCGATCGCCGCGGTGACAGCGCCGGCGGGGTCTAGCCGCCGGCTCTCATCGAAGAAGGAGTCCTCGGTGAGATTCAGAATGCCGAACACCGTCACCCTGCTGCGTAACATCGTTGCTGCTCCATAACATCAAACATCGACCCACGGCGTAACGCGCTTGCTGCTTGGATGCCCGAGGCATAGACTGTACAAAAAAACAGTCATAACAAGCCATGAAAACCGCCACTGCGCCGTTACCACCGCTGCGTTCGGTCAAGGTTCTGGACCAGTTGCGTGAGCGCATACGCTACTTGCATTACAGCTTACCAACCGAACAGGCTTATGTCCACTGGGTTCGTGCCTTCATCCGTTTCCACGGTGTGCGTCACCCGGCAACCTTGGGCAGCAGCGAAGTCGAGGCATTTCTGTCCTGGCTGGCGAACGAGCGCAAGGTTTCGGTCTCCACGCATCGTCAGGCATTGGCGGCCTTGCTGTTCTTCTACGGCAAGGTGCTGTGCACGGATCTGCCCTGGCAGGGCATCAACGAAGACCAGAACCTGGGCATCGCCATCACCCGCCGTGCGCTGGAAGCCCCGCTGCGCGCCATCGTGGCCAACGCCGGTGAAGAACCGAGCGTGATCGTGGCCAACGTCAAGGCCGGCGAAGGCAGCTACGGCTACAACGCCGCCACCGGCGAGTTCGGCGACATGATCGCCATGGGCATCCTGGACCCGACCAAGGTGACCCGCTCGGCCCTGCAGCACGCCGCTTCCGTCGCCGGCCTTGCGATCACGACCGAAGTGGTCGTGGCCGAAGTGCCGAAGAAGGAAGAGCCGGCCATGCCGGGTGCTGGCGGTATGGGCGGCATGGGCGGCATGGATTTCTGATCCGGTTGGCCCGGTCGTCAGGGAACCGGACCGCGCCAGCGCGGTCCGATCCCGGCAACGACCCGACATCAAGGCCCCAAGGACGGGGCCGGAGCCCGGCAGCGATGCCGGGCTTTTTGTTGTGCCCGCGCCGCGGCAATGTCTGACGCGAAGATCAGAACGCACCGATACGAACGTGCGAACACAGGCGCAACACTGAGCAGCCGTCCCCGCACCGGAGCGCTGCGTGCCGCGCCTCGCCACATCCCGGCGGCAAGCCGCGGGATGCGCGCCACTGCCGTCCGCCCACACCGGTTCGCGGTACGCGCGCCACGCGCCCGAGCGCACGCTGCTGTACGCGTTGGTAGAGGCGCACTACCCGGACTTCATTGCACGGATCGAAGCGGAGGGCCGCTCGCTGCCCGGGTATGTCCGCGAGGCGTTCGATGCCTACCTGCGTTGCGGCGTACTCGAGCACGGCTTCCTGCGGGTGGTGTGCGAGCACTGCCGTGCAGAGAGGCTGGTGGCCTTCTCCTGCAAGAAGCGCGGGTTCTGCCCGAGTTGCGGCGCGCGACGCATGGCCGAGAGTGCGCGGCACCTGGTCGAGGAGGTGTTCGGCCCGCGGCCTGTGCGGCAATGGGTGCTGAGCTTTCCGTACCCCTTGCGTTTCCTGTTCGCCAGCAAGCCAGAAGCCATTGGCCCGGTGCTGGGCATCGTGCAGCGCGTGATCGCCGGCTGGTTGGCCGATCAAGCCGGCATCGACCGCGCCAGCGCCCAGTGCGGCGCGGTGACGCTGATCCAGCGTTTCGGCAGCGCGCTGAACCTGAACATCCACTTCCACATGCTGTGGCTCGACGGCGTGTACGTGGAAGCCACCGAGCTGCCGCGGCGCGAACTGCGCCTGCACCGCGCCCGTGCGCCCACCACCGCGCAGTTGACCCAGCTGGCAGCTACCATCGCGCACCGGGTGTGTCGGCACCTGACGCGCAAAGGCTGGCTCGAAGGGGAGGGCGAATCGGCCTTCCTGGCAGACAGCGCTGCAGGCGACGACAGCATGGATGGGCTGCGGATGAGTTCGATCACCTACCGCATCGCCACCGGCCGCGACGCTGGCTGCAAGGTCGTCACGCTGCAAACGCTGCCCGGTGACGCCGGTTCGCTGGAGGGCGAAGCCGGCAAGGTCGGCGGCTTCTCACTGCATGCCGGCGTGGCGGCCGAAGCACACGAAAGCCACAAGCTGGAAAAGCTGTGCCGCTACATCACGCGCCCGGCGATCAGCGAGAAGCGGCTGTCGATAGCGCTCCAGGGCAGGGTGCGTTACCAGCTCAAGACCCCGTGGCGCAATGGCACCACGCATGTGGAATGGGATCCGGTGGATTTCATCGCCAAGCTGGCGGCGCTGGTCCCGCCACCTCGCGCGCATCTCACCCGCTTCCACGGCGTATTCGCCCCGAATGCAAACCTGCGTGCGCAGCTGACGCCCTCGGGGCGCGGCAAGCGGCCTGCGGGCGATGCGGCGCCAGTGGACGTCAGCGCCCACGACGCGCCGCGCAGCCCCGAGGAGAAGCGCCGTGCGATGAGCTGGGCGCAACGGCTCAAGCGGGTCTTTTCCATCGACGTCACCGCCTGCGTCCACTGCGGTGGCACCGTGCGGATCGTCGCCAGCATCGAGGAACCCACCGCCATCCGCGCCATCCTCGCCCACTTCGAGAAGCACGGCGCGCGGGAAGAAGCGCACTACAGGCCCGCAGCGCGCGCGCCGCCAGTGCAAGCCGCGTGACGATCTGCCGGCTGCACAGCCGACGGCGAAACCGGAATCCGAGCCGATGCGGCCACGATCCGCAGGGCGGCGCTCGGCCCGCTGTCGGGAATCAGCGAAGCATGGCTGCTGACAACGCCGCTGCGTGGCCCCGCGATGCCGAAATCCCACTCACAGACGTCCGATCCGTGCCCAAAACGGGGCTTGCGCGACCGCCGCCTACCCAGCAGACTGCCCGAAAAGGGCGTTTGAACTTCCTATACGCAAGGAACGTCTCGCCTGCCAAATCGGGCCATGTGACGGCTGACCGCTTGGCGAGCGGATGCCGTTCCGGTAGCACCGCCAAGAGCGGTTCGGTCCATGTGCGACGGGAATGGCAGTCGGGTGGTTGGGGCGTGCCCGCGACGAACGCCACGTCCAACCTGCCGGCGCGAAGCTGCACCACCGCTTCACGGGCCGGGCCTTCGGCGATCTCGACTTCAACATCGGGGTAATCCTTGCGGTATTGGCCGATCAGCTTTGCGAGGAAGCTATGCGGAATCAGGGCATGGATACCGATACGAAGCCGGCCGCTTTCTCCGGCTGCCGCCATGCCGGCGGTTTTCACCGCATGGTCGAGTTGGTCAATACCTACGGCTATCCGCTCGACGAAATGGCGTCCGGCCTCGGTCAGCCGAACGCCGCGCGCATGACGCTCGAACAAGAGGATGCCGAGGTCTTCTTCCAGTGCCTTCACGCGGGCGCTGACGCTGGACTGTGCAACGCCGAGCGCGTTGGCGGCGTGACGGAAGTTGAGATATTCGGCGACAGCGAGAGTGTGAACTAAGGTCATCATTGGCACTCGCCCCGAAAGGAGATGATTGCTCAACAGATTTAATCCGTCATTTCTCCTAAGTCTACGCATGCCAAATCGCCATGACTAAATCACAATGAAGTTGCGAATGGTCTGCGTAGTATTGGCAGACATATTAAATAGAGGATCGCGCCGACAATCCAAACCCAACCGTTCCATGCCCCGGCGGTGGCAGAATAGAGTGCTGTGAAGCCAAGCGGTCCTGCGATAGAGCTTAGATTGGTGAGGCTCGTTAGCGTTCCTTGCAAAGCCCCTTGCTTGTTACTGCTGACATTGTTTGAGAGCATTGCCTGCAAGGCCGGCATGCCAACACCCCCGGCGGCAAGCAGCAACAGAATCGGGAACACCATCCATCCCTGCGTGGCAAAAGCCAGAAGAACGAAGCCAGTCGCATCCGCAGCCATGCCAAACAGCAGCGTGCGCCGCTCTCCAAGCCGGCTTGAAAGCGGGCCGGTAACAAACGCTTGGAAGATCGCATGTGTTGCCCCAAACGCCGCGAGCGACAAACCAACGGTCGCGGTGTTCCACTGAAAACGGTCCTCGCCATATATGACCCATAGGGCTGCAGGCACTTGGCCGATCAGTTGAATAATGAAGAAAACTGCGAAAAGCGCACCTAGCCCGCGCAATGCATCATCCAGCCGTAACAGAACGAATGGTTTGATGCGAACCGGCTTTCCGGTCCCGCCATGGCTGTGATGAGTCTCCTTGAGGAAAATGCAGGCAAGCAGGAACGCGAACCCGTTGAGAAGGGCGGCGGCGATAAACGGGGCATGAGCAGAGATACCACCGAGCATGCCACCAAGTGCTGGCCCGGCAATCATGCCCGCCCCATAACAGGCCCCCATGTAGCCGAACCAGCGTGCGCGAGAACCTTCCCCCGTCGAATCGGCAATGGTTGAGGCTGCTACAGCTCCGGTTGCGCCCGTGACGCCGGACACGAGTCGGCCGATATAGAGCACCCATAAGACCGGCGCTGATGCCATAATCGTGTAATCGACTGCGGCTCCTGCAAGAGAAGCCAGAAGTACCGGACGCCGACCGTAAGAATCCGAAAGCTGTCCAAGCATGGGCGCGAAGACGACCTGCATCAATGCATAGAGCGACAGCAAGGCACCATAGTGTCCAGCGACCTGCTCTGCTGGCACAAGCTCACGCAGAAGCGTCGGAAGGACGGGCATGATGAGGCCGAGACCCATGGCGTCAAGACCCACGATCAGCAGGGCAATGATGGCAGAGCTGCGCACCTGAAACTCCAGCGCCGCTCAATGGAGCGACTTTATCAACGATAAGGAGATGGAAATATAACTTATCGGTGATAAATTGTCAAGCACTGGCGAAGGAACGTGAATGACCAAACTGGACAAGGGCACCGTGATCGCGGCGGCGCTAGAGCTGTTGAACGAGGTTGGCATGGACAGCCTGACGACGCGGAAGCTCGCTGAACGCCTCAAGGTTCAGCAGCCTGCGCTTTACTGGCATTTCCAGAACAAGCGAGCGCTGCTTGATGCGCTCGCCGAGGCGATGCTGGCGGAACGCCATACCCGCTCGCTACCCGAAGAGAATGAGGACTGGCGGGTGTTCCTGAAAGAGAATGCCCTGAGCTTCAGAACGGCGTTGCTCTCTTATCGGGACGGCGCGCGTATCCATGCCGGCACTCGACCGACAGAACCGAATTTTGGCACCGCCGAGACGCAAATACGCTTTCTCTGCGCGGAGGGCTTTTGTCCGAAGCGCGCCGTTTGGGCGCTCCGGGCGGTCAGTCACTATGTGGTCGGTTCCGTTCTCGAGCAGCAGGCATCTGATGCCGATGAGAGAGTTCCGGACAGGCCAGATGTGTCCGAGCAAGCACCGTCGTCCTTCCTGCACGATCTGTTTCACGAGTTGGAAACAGACGGCATGGATGCTGCGTTCAACTTCGGACTCGACAGCCTCATCGCTGGTTTCGAGCGGCTGCGTTCATCTACAACAGATTAGAGGCTTATGCCCCTTTGCCGCCCCAACTGCCACGACACCGATCCGCTTTGCACGATGCCCATGACCTCACGGCCGAGCTGGCGGTCGATGACCGGCCGCCACGGGACAAGGGAAATGAGCGGTATCTTGCCAGACAGGATACCGCCATTCACGAGGTTTCGAAGATTATTGCGCCGCATCGGAGCGGGCTTGCTTCCAGTCGTCGGCTAGACGACTGGCGACTTCTCGGTGGCAGCATCACGGGATCGAAGGAGCGCCAGCCCCAACGACACCAGCACTGCCATTGCCGTGGCGTAACAAATCACGGGCCACGCTGTATCGCCGTTTAACAGCGTCACCGCCAATGTCCCGACGATACTGACTATCAGGCTTTGGATGCAGAAGTAGAACGCGACCGCTGATCCCGCGATGTCGTCGAACTCTGCCAAAGCGCCGTTCGCGGTAACGGACACCGTGAAGACAATACCGACCGCGACAACCCACATCGGTAGGATGAAGGTGAGGAATGACGGCGAGCCGTAAAGTTCGCCGATCCCCAACAGGACCGCTCCGCAAACAAGCAACGCCATCCCACGCGCCACGCATCCTGCGATGCCCCATCTGGCGACAAAGGACTTCGCGAAACGGGTTGTCACGATCATTACAAGCGCGACAGTGGCGAAGGCAAAGCTGAATCCGATCTCGGAATATTCCGCTTGGCCTATGAGCACACGGGGAGCCGTCGAGAAGAAGACGAAGTAGGTGCCCATACCGGCGCTAAAGCCGACAGTGTAAACCCAAAAAGCCGGACTCGCGAAGATCGGCAAGACAGATCGGCGCGTCTTGACTTGATCCAGAGGGCGGGTTTCGTGCCACCTGAAACCCGCATTTAGGAGTGCGAGCATCGCCAGTATAGCCAAAGTAATGAATATCGCCTGCCATCCCAAGAACTCGCCGATCAATACTCCGGCGATAGGGCCGAGCGCAGGCACGAACGCCAGCATCGAACTGAAAAGGCCGTAGATGACGACACCCTCAGGACGGTTGGCATAAACGTCGCGAACCGTCGCGAACGTCGCCACCAGCATGGCCGACGCGCCCACTGCTTGAAGTAGACGGAAAGCGACAAAGGCCGGTGCAGTTGAAGACCAAGCTGCTCCCAGAGACGCAATGACGAAAGCCGTTGCGCCCGCAAGTAGAATTGGCCGTCGCCCGATTCTGTCTGAGAGCGGACCAAAAATCACCTGGCCCACGCCGAGCATCACCATATAGAGGCTCAACGTGAGTTGGATCATAGCGGGCGTCGTGTTCAGGATGCCGGGCATCGCTGGAACGACAGGGAGATAAATATCCATCGCCAGTGAAGCGAGGATGTCGAAAGGAGCCATCAGCAGCAGTGCTGCCGGCAGCGTATAGGCCCACGCGGGGCGTGTGGTGGTCATGACGAATCAACCCTCGATTAAGGAATACCGGGCGACGTCTGCTCGTCAGCAATCAGATGAGACTAGCCTTACAGAGCGCCGCAACAACAATACTGGTTGTTGCGGCTTACTTGTCTGCTGACTTGGAATTTCCCATCTGATTACTCCACGCTTACGAATATGAATTGCTACATTTTATCCGATTATCTTTTGCTTCGCAATGCGGCATGGGCGCACTCAGCGTTCCAGCCCCCTCTGCCGCCCTAACTGCCACGACACCGACCCGCCCTGCACGATGCCCATAACCTCGCGGCCGAGTTGGCGGTCGATGATCGGCCGCCACGGGACAAGGGTGAACTCATGGGATTTCTCGACCACGGCGAACTTGCCGCTCGATAGATGCACGGTTCCGGTAAACTTGCCGCTGACGCTCTCACCATCCTTGGCGGCGCGGAACGGCAGCGCCTTGCCCTCGGCCATCTCCGCACCGGCGCGCGCAACTTCCCGCTCGCGCAGGGTGGCGAGAAGATTGCGCCGGTAGAAGATTCGGCCGTCCCTGTTGCGCGTGGCGTCGCGCTGTTCGATATGATGCTCGCGGCGCTGGTCCATGGCTTCGCGGACCTGTTGCCCGAAGCCGGTCGGCGCAAGGTCGGCCGTTTCGCCATGGACCAATCGCCGGTCCATCCCCGGATCGAGGATGAGCCGGTCGGCAGCGACCCCGCTCCGTCGCAAGGCGGAAACCCGCGCCTCGAAGAACCGCACAATCTCGTCGAGCGCGTCTTCGGGTCGAAGGTGACCGGTGCGGGTGGCGATGCCATCCCGCTGCGCTGAGTGCATAACCACCAGCCTGCAGTCCGCCTCAGCAATATCGGGATAGAGCGCAGGGTCAGGAAATCCTTGGATATCGTTCAGGTAGCCCACGCCGCGCTTGAGCGCATAGCGCTGGGTTTCCGGTTGGAAGCTGTCGATTGAAACACGGTGCATCTGATCGGACAGGGCGTCTAAGAGCGGCGCAATACGTCTGATCTCATCGGCCGGCGATACAGGCCTCGCGTCCGGATGGCTGGCGGCCGGTCCGACATCCACGACGTCTGATCCGACTCGCAGCATTTCGATCGCCGCGGTGACAGCGCCGGCGGGGTCTAGCCGCCGGCTCTCATCGAAGAAGGAGTCCTCGGTGAGATTCAGAATGCCGAACACCGTCACCATGGCGTCGGCCTCCGCAGCGACTTCCACGATGGGGATCGGGCGAGCAAAAAGGCAGCAATTATGAGCCCCATACCTACAAAGCCCCACGCATCAAGCTTTTGCCCATGAAGCAACCAGGCAATGGCTGTAATTATGACGACGCCGAGTCCCGACCAGACTGCATAAGCAACACCGACAGGGATGGATTTCAGAACCAGAGAAAGAAAATAAAATGCGATGCCATAACCGATTATGACAACGGCGGAAGGGGCAAGCTTAGTAAAGCCCTCGCTAGATTTTAATGCGGATGTTGCGATTACTTCGCCAACTATTGCGATAACAAGAAAAAGCCAGCCTTTCATGATATATCTCCCAATTTGTGTAGGGCTTATTATGCACGCTTAAAAATAATAAAAGCAGACTTGACCTGATAGTTTGGCTGTGAGCAATTATGTGCTTAGTGCATCTAACGCCTGGCACAGCGGATCGCAAACCTGGCGCGGCTTTTGGTACAAAAGGCGTGACAGGTTTGCGAATCCGTTGCTGCCACTTGTTAACCCTTTTTCCAGATTTGGTAACTATAATTTATGTTAGAGGCGAAGTCTTGGGTAAAAACTGGCCTAAAATTGCTGGGGATTTCAGGAAAGTAAACATCACCTTCCGGCTCGATGTCTATTGTAGATATATGTAGTGTATCTACTTGATCGATCAGGCTTTTGTATATCTCCCCACCACCTGAAACAATGACATGATCCGTTATTTTCTTTAGGTTGGTTAAAGCATCTTTAATTGATGGAAAGATCAATACGTTCTCATTGTCAGATGTAAAACTTGAACGTGTTACGACCGCATACTTTCGGTTGGGTAATGCTCCCATTGATTCAAAAGTCTTGCGTCCAACCAACAGCCATTGGTTATAGGTAATAGCTTTAAACAGGAGCTGTTCACCTTTGGCACTCCATGGAATATCAGGGCCATTCCCGATAACTCCATTCTTCGATATAGCTACCATTAGTGATAGTTTCACAATTCTTCCTCAGAGGTTAATCGCGCTGATCACCGGCGGTTGAAAACCGTCCGGTGGATTGGCAGGTTATGCTCCCTCATTTTCATTTCCGGTTTCCTATAGGGCAACTAGGCTGTCCTTGCCGGCGCTTGGAACACAGACGATGGCATCAAATGCCTCGCTCAATTTCGTTTTTACAGAGGCGCTTTGAGACCGCATTCGCTTTGCTTCCATGGGGGCATCTGTCAATGTCAGACATGAATTCTCCGTACCACAGGCGTCGATGACATACTGTTCCATACTATCCTCACGGATTGCATCGGCAGGCGTGGTCACAACAGAGAATCCAAGAGGACTGTCGGGCGATGGGAAATGCATTTCCGGCACGGTGGGTCCAAGATGGGTGAATGCAATCGCACGGTAATTCACCCTCTCTGCGAGGTGCTGCCCCATGGGAACAGCCGTAAGCTCGCCTGAAAAGGAGACTGGGGTTTTTTGTAAATGATTGTTGTGCGCCAGCAGAATTATCTTCACATCCGGATTCGCTCGAACCATTCCATCTACTACGCCCGCCATATACGAGTCACGTACGGAAGTATCTCCCTCAAGAGAGGTACCATCGAAGAAAGTTTTCATTATACGCAAGGTTTCCAACGTATACTCTATCGACTCTATTCGATCAGAGGCTTTTCGGAACAAATCGCTGTTGACGTGTTTTTTCAGGACAGGGGCAAGCGACGCCAAGCGGAGCTTCAATCTGGTTACCCCTGAGATAGCTTTCTCCTGCCGAGCCGTTTCTAGCTCCCCCCATTTTGCCGATGAAATAACCGCCGACTGGCCATCAATGGACGCCAACAAGTGAGTCAGCATATCAACGTGCGGTTTCATGAGGTGATCGATGAGCTGGATAATTTCGGCCAATTGCGCTAGGTCGTCCCTTGGGTTCAGGGTGTTGGGTAAGTCGATTCCGACTAACTGCAGTTTTCTTCCTGATTCGCGGAGATATGATTTCAGCCAGATCAGCACTGAGCCATACACAGAAAAGGTCAGGGTATCCGAAAATCGCTCAAGTTCATGAGCACCGGCTGTTGAGTTGAGCCATTCAGATAACCGGGATGCCTGAATCGCCCCACATTCCAAACCAATCGCATTAAAATCATGCCTTTCGACCAAATAGCGGATAAGACTTGCTCTAGCCAGTGAAAACTCCGCGACAAAATGAGCGCCCTCGCCAATGCCGACAATTCGGGCGCCCTCAATTACGGAAGTAAGAATCTCAAACTCATTGAAGTCCAGATTTTGAGGCTGTAAAAGTGTTTTGGTCGTTCTCCATGTCATTTTTTTTCACCCTTTGCGTTTATTGCTGTAATCGTCATACGTTCGCTTCGCCAATAACCCGGCTCACAGAGCATAACGTTTGACATGAGGGCGGCCAAGGGCGCCAGCCCTTGGACGTCCCCCTCGATGGAAGGGTTAGGCAACACTGCGTGTTCGCTCGAATGCCTGGCGTGTTTGAACCATGTACACGGCTGGACCATCTGGGGTGGTTACGGTACCTTGCCTCTCAAACCCCGCTTTCTCGTAGCATCGGATCGCTCGCAAGTTGCTCGGCGACGGGTCCGTTTGGATCTTGGTGACCTCGGGATCATTGAACAGCAACTCAACCAGAGCTCGAACCAGCTTGGTTCCCAAGCCTTTGCCCAGTTGTGATGCATTCGCCAGTGACTGGTCTATTCCGCGTACTCCTGGATCGGTTTCTTCTTCCCACCAACCGTCCCCGCTTCCAAGAGCAACGTACGACTGGGCATACCCAATCGGCTCTCCATTCAGCATTGCAATGTATGGAGTGACGGACTCTTGCGCTAAAACGCTTGGCAAGTACTGTTCCTGTACGTCAGCAAGTGTCGGGCGTGCTTCTTCTCCGCCCCACCACTCGACGATATGAGATCGATTTAGCCACTCATAGAGCATCGCAAGGTCATGCTCAGTCATGAGGCGCAGTGTGACGGAATCGTTGCTGTTGGTCACGATGCTGTACTTTGTGATGCCTAACTTTGTTTTAGGGCGACTGCCCTGCTGCGTAACATCGTTGCTGCTCCATAACATCAAACATCGACCCACGGCGTAACGCGCTTGCTGCTTGGATGCCCGAGGCATAGACTGTACAAAAAAACAGTCATAACAAGCCATGAAAACCGCCACTGCGCCGTTACCACCGCTGCGTTCGGTCAAGGTTCTGGACCAGTTGCGTGAGCGCATACGCTACTTGCATTACAGCTTACGAACCGAACAGGCTTATGTCCACTGGGTTCGTGCCTTCATCCGTTTCCACGGTGTGCGTCACCCGGCAACCTTGGGCAGCAGCGAAGTCGAGGCATTTCTGTCCTGGCTGGCGAACGAGCGCAAGGTTTCGGTCTCCACGCATCGTCAGGCATTGGCGGCCTTGCTGTTCTTCTACGGCAAGGTGCTGTGCACGGATCTGCCCTGGCTTCAGGAGATCGGAAGACCTCGGCCGTCGCGGCGCTTGCCGGTGGTGCTGACCCCGGATGAAGTGGTTCGCATCCTCGGTTTTCTGGAAGGCGAGCATCGTTTGTTCGCCCAGCTTCTGTATGGAACGGGCATGCGGATCAGTGAGGGTTTGCAACTGCGGGTCAAGGATCTGGATTTCGATCACGGCACGATCATCGTGCGGGAGGGCAAGGGCTCCAAGGATCGGGCCTTGATGTTACCCGAGAGCTTGGCACCCAGCCTGCGCGAGCAGCTGTCGCGTGCACGGGCATGGTGGCTGAAGGACCAGGCCGAGGGCCGCAGCGGCGTTGCGCTTCCCGACGCCCTTGAGCGGAAGTATCCGCGCGCCGGGCATTCCTGGCCGTGGTTCTGGGTTTTTGCGCAGCACACGCATTCGACCGATCCACGGAGCGGTGTCGTGCGTCGCCATCACATGTATGACCAGACCTTTCAGCGCGCCTTCAAACGTGCCGTAGAACAAGCAGGCATCACGAAGCCCGCCACACCGCACACCCTCCGCCACTCGTTCGCGACGGCCTTGCTCCGCAGCGGTTACGACATTCGAACCGTGCAGGATCTGCTCGGCCATTCCGACGTCTCTACGACGATGATTTACACGCATGTGCTGAAAGTTGGCGGTGCCGGAGTGCGCTCACCGCTTGATGCGCTGCCGCCCCTCACTAGTGAGAGGTAGGGCAGCGCAAGTCAATCCTGGCGGATTCACTACCCCTGCGCGAAGGCCATCGGTGCCGCATCGAACGGCCGGTTGCGGAAAGTCCTCCCTGCGTCCGCTGATGGCCGGCAGCAGCCCGTCGTTGCCTGATGGATCCAACCCCTCCGCTGCTATAGTGCAGTCGGCTTCTGACGTTCAGTGCAGCCGTCTTCTGAAAACGACAGCGCTTTTGCCTGTCCAAAGCACCCTCCGACTGTTAAAATTACCGTCAACTTATCAACGTCCTGCAAACATACCTTTGCTGGACATTTTTTGTGTCTGGAAGGCGGGATCAGCCAATGGGGCAACGCATCGGGTACGCCCGAGTCTCGACGGATGACCAGAATCTTGATTTGCAGCTCGACGGGCTGCACAAGGCTGGTATCACCGACAACCACCTCTATTCCGACACCGCAAGCGGCAAGGATGCCGAGCGCAAAGAGTTGGCTGCGTGCCTCAAGGCGCTGCGTGAAGGTGACACCCTCGTCGTGTGGCGGCTGGATCGCCTCGGCCGAAGCCTGCCCGACCTTGTGCGCATCGTCGGCGAGTTGGAACAGAAGGGCGTCAGCTTCGAGAGCCTGACGGAGAAGATCGAGACGGGGAGCGCGGCAGGCAAGCTGGTCTTTCATGTTTTCGCTGCGCTCGCTGAGTTCGAGCGCAATCTGATTCGGGAACGCACACAGGCAGGCTTGGCCGCCGCGCGCGCACGAGGCCGGGCCGGCGGTCGCAAGCCAAAGCTGGACACGCAACAAATAAAAGAGATCAAGCGGCTGATGTCTGATCCGACTATCCCGGTCAGCCAGATTGCTCAACGCTATAAGGTCTCACGGACAACCATTTACAAGGTGGCCCCTCGCAGCCACGCATCGGCTGTTGACACGCAGGCGGATGCAAGCGGGGCAAAGTCACACCGGCGAGATGCCTCATGAACGCAGTAGAAATCGAACAAGCAATCACGGACCTTGCGGAGCAGCCCTTTGACTCGGCAGAGTTTCCTTATGCCTTCCTCGAAGCCTTCGGCAACAAGGCGACGACCATCAAGCGGCTTCGTGCAGGGGCATCAAACAAGTCCGACCTCGGCGGCGTGCTCCAGACAAACAACATCCACATCGCCACCTGCGCGGCCGGACGGGTACCGCAGACGCTCAAGGCGCTAAAGGACAGCCCAGCGACTGCCAAGGCCAAGGCAAAATTCATCGTCGCCACCGACGGCCAGGACTTCGAGGCTGAAGACCTCGGTAGCGGCGAGACCGTCGCCTGCGCCTTCAAGGATTTTCCTGACCATTTCGGCTTCTTCCTGCCGCTGGCGGGCATCAGCACCGTCCGCCAGATCAGCGAAAACGCCTTCGACATACGGGCCACCAGCCGCCTAAATCGCCTGTACGTCGAACTGTTGAAAGACAACCCCGAATGGGGCACGTCAGATCGCCGCCATGACATGAACCATTTCATGGCGCGGCTCATCTTCTGCTTCTTCGCCGAGGACACCGACATTTTCGTCGGCAAGGGCAAGTTCACCGAGACCATCGCGCAGATGAGCGCGAAAGATTCGAGCAACACCCACGAGGTCGTCGGCACTTTGTTCCTCGCCATGAACACCAAAAGCGAGGATCGAGCCGCAGCGAATATTCCGCGATGGGCAGACGGCTTCCCCTACGTCAACGGCGGTTTGTTCTCCGGCAGCATGGATGTGCCGAAGTTCAGCAGGATCGCCCGCTCCTACCTCCTGCACGTTGGCGGCCTCGACTGGACCAAGATCAACCCGGACATCTTTGGGTCGATGATCCAAGCTATCGCTGAGGACGAGGAGCGCGGCGAGCTGGGGATGCACTACACCAGCGTCCCCAACATCCTCAAGGTGCTAAACCCGCTTTTCCTCGACGACCTACGGGCGCGACTGGAGGAGGCGGGTGATAACGCTCGTATGTTGCTCAATCTGCGCAAGCGCATGGCGAAGATCAGGGTATTCGACCCGGCCTGCGGCTCCGGCAACTTCCTTGTCATTGCCTACAAGGAGATGCGTGCCATCGAGGCCGAGATCAACCGACGGCGCGGCGAGCCAGATCGCTGTTCGGAGATCCCACTCACGAATTTTCGCGGGATCGAGTTGCGGGACTTCCCCGCCGAGATCGCGCGCCTCGCACTGGTCATTGCCGAGTATCAGTGCGACGTACTGTATCGCGGGCAGAGGCTGGCCTTGGCCGAGTTCCTGCCCTTGCGCAACGAGAACTGGATCACCTGCGGCAATGCGCTGCGGCTCGACTGGTTGAGCATTTGCCCGCCAACGGGCGCCAGCGTGAAGGTACAGGGTGACGACCTATTCGACACGCCTGCCAACCAAGCCGAGATCGACTTCGAGAACGAGGGCGGTGAGACCTATCTTTGCGCAAATCCGCCTTACCAAGGAAGCGTCGGCCAAACTGGCCAGCAGAAGGAGGACATGGCCAAAGTGTTCGCGCCACTGCTGAAGACTTACAAGGACCTGGACTACGTCGCTGCATTCGTTCTCAAGGCGGCGCAGTACAACTACAAGACTGGTTCGGTAAGCGCATTCGTTACCACTAACTCGATCACTCAGGGTGAACAGGTTGCGATGCTATGGCCTCTGATTTTTCAGGAGAGGAATGTCATACATTTTGCGCACACGTCCTTCCTGTGGAGCAATCTTGCGAGCAACAAGGCGGCAGTCACCTGTGTGATTCTTGGCCTAACGGCAAATCCGGGCAGCGATAGACGATTGTTCGACGGCGAGGTCGTCAGGGCCGTTCCAAACATTAGCCCTTACCTAGTTGCGACGCCGACGGTGATTGCCACGAAAAGGTCGAGTGCACTATCTGCCATTGGTCGTATGCAGTCGGGGAACAAGCCAACTGATGGCGGGTACCTGACTCCATCGACAGAGGAGAAAGAAGAGATTCTGGAGACAAGCCCTAACGCCAGTCGCTTCATAAAGCGCTACGTTGGATCACGCGAATTGATCAACGGCGGTGGCCGCTGGTGTATCTGGGTCGAAGACGACGACCTAACAGAGGCTGAGAAGATCAGTGCGCTCCGTGTCCGGTTCGATAAAGTACGTCAAACACGACTGAAAAGTAACGGGACTCAGGCAAACGAAAATGCTGCGACCCCGCACCGCTTCGTCTTTGCCCCCATAGTCATCACGCTGCGATCGCGGTTCCGAACGTGTCATCGGAGCGCCGGCTTTACCTGCCATGTGAGCTGACCGGATACGACACCGTTGTCTCCAACCTAGCATCGGTGATCTACGACGCGCCCCTTTGGAATTTGGCGCTTATCGCAAGCCGCCTGCATCTAGTCTGGATCGCTACCGTCTGCGGCAAGCTGAAAACGGATTTCCGCTACTCCAACACCCTCGGCTGGAACACCTTTCCCGTGCCCGCGTTGACGGAGAAGAACAAGGCCGACCTCACTCGATGCGCCGAGGACATCCTGCTGGCGCGAGAACATCACTTCCCGGCCACCATCGCTGACCTTTACGACCCCGACAACATGCCCGCCGACCTGCGGGCCGCGCACGAGCGCAACGACGAAGTGCTGGAGCGCATCTACATCGGACGCCGCTTCAAGAACGACACCGAGCGGCTGGAAAAGCTGTTCGACCTTTACACCAGAATGACCGCTTCGGCCATACCAGCCAAAGGCCAGAAGCGCAAGGCGGGAGCCAATGCATGAACGACAAGATCAAGTCCGTACCGTCCGTTTCCGTCACCTACGCCCGAAACGGCGCATCGACCAAGGCCAATGCTCTTGGGATGCGGCCCATGCAGGAGCGGGCCTACGAGAAGCGGGGCGAACAATACCTTCTCATCAAGTCGCCGCCTGCATCGGGCAAGAGCCGCGCTCTCATGTTCGTCGCGCTCGACAAGCTCGCGAACCAAGGCTTGAAGCAAGCCATCATCGTCGTGCCGGAGAAGTCCATTGGTGCCAGCTTCAACGACGAGCAGCTATCGAAGTACGGCTTCTGGTCTGATTGGCAGGTTGAGCCGAAGTGGAACCTCTGCAACGCCCCCGGTAACGACAACGGCGGCAAGGTCAAATCGGTAGGCGCGTTCCTTGAAGGCAACGACAAGGTGCTGGTCTGTACCCATGCGACATTCCGTTTCGCGGTTGATGCCTACGGCGTAGAGACGTTCGACGACCGGCTGATCGCAGTCGATGAATTCCACCACGTTTCGGCCAACCCCGATAACAAGCTCGGTCTGCACCTGGGGCAGTTCATCTCGCGGGGCAAGACCCACATCGTGGCCATGACCGGCTCGTACTTCCGGGGCGATGCCGAAGCAGTGCTCGCCCCATCGGACGAGTCCAAGTTCGATACGGTCACTTACACCTACTACGAGCAACTCAACGGCTACGAATATCTCAAGCAACTCGATATCGGCTACTTCTTCTACAGCGGGCCTTACGTTGATGACATCCTCAACGTTCTCGACCCCGGCGAGAAGACCATCATCCACATCCCCAACGTCAATTCGCGCGAGAGCACGAAGGACAAGATGCGGGAGGTGGAACACATCATCGAGGCGCTGGGCGAGTGGCAGGGTATCGACGCCGAGACCGGCTTCCAGCTCGTCAAGCGGGCTGATGGCCGGGTGCTGCGCATCGCCGATCTGGTTGATGACGATGCCACAAAGCGTGACCGCGTTTCCGCTGCACTGAAAGACCCGGCGCAGAAGAACAACCGGGACCATGTCGACATCATCATCGCGCTGGGTATGGCGAAGGAAGGCTTCGACTGGATTTGGTGCGAACACGCGCTGACCGTAGGCTACCGCGCCAGCCTGACCGAGATCGTGCAGATCATCGGCCGTGCCACCCGCGATGCGCCGGGGAAGACCCGCGCCCGCTTCACCAACCTGATTGCCGAACCGGACGCATCTGAGGATGCCGTCACCGAAGCCGTCAACGACACGTTGAAGGCCATCGCGGCGAGCCTGCTCATGGAGCAGGTATTGGCCCCGCGCTTCGAGTTCAAGCCTAAGAACGCCGACAGCGGCCCCTCGCCCGGCTTCGACTACGGCGAGGGCGGCTACAACCCCGACAAGGCCAACGTTGGCGTCAATCACCTGACCGGCCAGGTTCAGATCGAGATCAAGGGCCTTGCCGAACCCAAGAGCAAGGAAGCTACGCGTATCTGTCAGGAGGACTTGAACGAGGTGATCGCCACGTTCATTCAGGACAAGACCGCCATCGAGCGCGGCTTGTTCGATGAAGACCTGGTGCCGGAGGAGCTGACGCAGGTCCGCATGGGCAAGATCATCAAAGACAAGTACCCTGATCTTGACGCTGAGGATCAGGAAGCGGTGCGCCAGCGCGCCATCGCCGCCCTCAACCTAACCCAGCAGGCGAAGCAGCTTGTCGCCGATGGCGACCGGAACGAGCCTACAGCCAACACCGCCCTGATTGACGGCGTGCGCAAGTTTGCGATGGACGTGCGCGAGCTGGACATCGACTTGATCGACCGCATCAACCCATTCGGCGAAGCCTACGCCATCCTCGCCAAGACCATGAGCGAGGACAGCTTGAAACAGGTCGCGGCGGCAATTTCCGCCAAGCGCACGAACCTGTCGCCGGAGGAAGCGAAGGAACTTGCCGTCCGCGCCGTCCAGTTCAAGAAGGAGCGCGGGCGGGTGCCTGCGCTCGACTCTCAAGATGCGTGGGAGCGCCGCATGGCCGAAGGCGCGTCCGCCTTCATGCGATTCAAGAAGGAGGGGCGCTATGAGTGATCCCGACCTCGACGAGCTGGCGGCGGAGCTTTCCGAGTTCGACGCGCCGGAGAAGGCGGGCGGCCGCCCGCCGCGCGAGGAGCGCGTCATCGCCGGGTTTGAGGAAATCCAGCGTTTCTATGAGAAGTACGGTCGCCCACCGCAGCACGGCGAAGACCGCGACATCTTCGAGCGGCTTTACGCCGTGCGGCTCGACCGCCTGCGGGCGCTCCCGGATTGCCGCGCCATGTTGGTTCCACTGGACCATCAAGGCTTGCTCGTCAGTGCGCCGACGCTCGCCACGCCCGACGAGGCCGAGGACATCGATATTGACGACCTGGCCGCCGAACTAGAGGGTGTAGCGGACGCGGACGACATCACCGTGCTGCGCCACGTCCGCACCAGCGCCGACAAGCGGGCTGCCGAGGAAATCGCCGACCGCAAGCGGTGCGAGGACTTCGAGACATACAAGCCATTGTTCGAGCGCGTGGCAACCGACCTCAAAACGGGTCTTCGCCAGTCGCAGCCCATCGAGGCGGGTAAGCGCGCGATTGAAGCTGGGGACTTTTTCGTTCTCGATGGCATCACGCTGTATGTCGCTGAGGTCGGCGAGCCACTGAAAACGACCGCCGGAGAGGTGGACCGCCGCCTGCGTCTGATCTTCGCCAACGGCACCGAGAGCAATCTTCTTCTGCGCTCGCTGCAACGCGCTTTCTACAACGATCCCGCCGCCCGACGACTTGTCTCGCCAGAGAGCGGGCAATTGGCCTTCGGTGGTGAGTTCGAGGCCGATGATGTCGAGAGTGGGACGATCTATGTCCTGCGCTCGCTATCGACCGACCCCTACGTGGCGCAACACCGCGACCTGATTCACAAGATCGGCGTGACCGGCGGCAAAGTCGAGACGCGCATCGCCAACGCCGAACACGATGCGACCTACCTTCTGGCGAAGGTGGAAGTCGTTGCCACCTACAAGCTGGCGGGCATCAACCGGACACGGATGGAGAGCCTGTTTCACAGGCTGTTTGCGGCGGCGCGGCTCGACATCACCATCAACGACCGTTTCGGCCACCCCGTCCAACCCGAGGAATGGTTCCTTGTGCCGCTCCATGTGATTGATGAAGCGGTACGGCGCATTCTGGATGGTTCAATCACCGATGTGGTCTATGACCCGAAGACGGCCAGGCTAGTGGGTTAGTTGTTCGCCGCAGACAAGGCTGCGCTACCAAGATTCATTAAGGGGAGATAAAAATGCGTGTGGCCCGTGTAAGGATTGAGAACTTCAGAGGCATAAAACAGGCGGACCTGGTATTTCCAAAGCATGGCGTCCTTATCGGCGACAACAATACCGGTAAAACAACGATCTTGGAGGCATTAGACCTCGTCCTTGGGCCGGATCGCTTAAACCGCCAGCCTGCAATTGACGAGCATGATTTTTTCAGAGGCATTTACGCCAAAGCACCCGATGCACCGCCAGAGAATGGCGACGCCGAGCTAGCCCATTCACCGGAACCAGGCCATGACATCGCGGAGGCTCTGACACCGAAAATTGCTATAGAGGCGACGATTGCTGACCTGACCGAGGAACAAAAGGGAAAATTCGGCGACTACATCGAATTCTGGGACTCGACCACGGACAAGTTCTACGACGCACCTGAGCCTGCCGGTGTTGATGCAGCTTCGATCACGGAGGCACTCCGCGTTACTTTCCATGGGTGGTACGACAAAGAAGAGGACGACTTCGAGGGGGCGACCTATTTCACCCGCAGCCTCACCGAAGGCGACAAGCCCGACCTGTTTTCCAGGAAGCACAAGCAGCTTTGTGGCTTTCTATACCTCCGCTCCATCCGCACCGGATCACGAGCACTCAGCTTAGAGCGCGGGAGTTTGCTCGACATCATTCTGCGCTTGAAAGAGGTCCGGCCACAGATGTGGGAGGCAACTCTCGCCACACTTACCGAAATTGTGGTGGCTAGCGACCCGGCGTTGGGTATCTCCCCAGTATTGGAGAGTATCAACACAGCGCTGAAGAAATATGTCCCCAAGGAATGGGGGGTTGAGCCTCATCTCAAGGTATCGAATCTCACTCGCGACCATCTAAGGAAAGTTATTACAGCCTTTATCGCCACGGGGGACGGCATGCATGCGGCACCGTTCTACCGGCAAGGTACTGGCACTATCAATATGCTTGTCCTGGCAATGCTATCCCAGATTGCCGAGAACAAGCAGAACGTCATATTTGCCATGGAGGAGCCTGAGACAGCGATACCACCCTATGCGCAGAAGCGAATCATCCACGAAGTCCGCAAACTGGCATCCCAGGCCCTCTTCACCTCCCATTCACCCTATGTGCTAGAAGAATTCGAAACGGATGAAACCGTTGTGCTTGCTCGTGACGCTTCGGGCCGTATGGGGCAAAAGGCTATTGCGCTGCCCGATAATGTGAAGCCAAAGCGCTACCGACAGGAATTCCGTACCCGCTTTTGTGAAGGCTTGCTGGCTCGTCGCGTTCTTCTCGCAGAAGGACCAACTGAGTATTCAGCTTTCCCAGTGGTGTGCCGCCGCCTCGCTGAACTCGACCCAGAAAACTACTACTCATTAGAAGCACTTGGGATATGCACGGTTGATGCTGACGGCGAGAAGAACGTTCCTGGCATGGCTCAGCTCTACAAAGAGCTGGGGAAGCGAACTTTTGCAATCTGCGACAAGCAAGAAGCAGCAAACAAGGCATTAATTGAAGCACAGGTCGAACTACTTTTAATGCACGACGAGAAGGGCTTTGAGGATTTGGTTCTGAAGGGCACAAGCGAAGAGGCTCTGAAGCGATTTGCAAAGCAGTTGGATTGGCCTCAGCACTTGGCGCTGAAGTACCCAGACCCGGAATTACAGGCAGAAGCCGCGCTGAGAGATTATTTTTCTTGGTCGAAGGGCAACTGGGGCATTGCCGACTTTCTCGCTCAGTGCAGCAAAGAAGAGGTGCCGGAGTGGCTTCGTGATGCTGCACTGAAATTGAAAGCGGCTTGCACGCCAGCCCCCGTAACGGTTGGCGGCGCTGCCGCGCCCGTCCCGGCTGAAGCAGCCCTGGAAGTAGGTGCCGATGGAACTGACTGAGGGTCAACTGAATGTAATGGCGGCGGAGGGACACCTGCTTGTAACAGGAGGGCCTGGGTCGGGTAAGACAACCATCTCCATCATCAAGGCGGCACAGATCGCGGAGCAATATATCCGCCCAGGTCAGAAAATTTTGTTTCTCAGTTTCGCTCGCGCGACGGTTTCCAGAGTAGTGGAGGCCATCGAATACGAACAGCAGATTTCTACAGCCAAAAAACATCTCATCGACGTCGATACTTATCACGCATTCTTCTGGCGCATCTTAAAGACGCATGGCTATCTTATAGGCCTGCCCCGGAAGTTAGGGATTCTCACCCCGCCCAATGAGGCCATCGCTCTCTCGGGAATCAGGTCGGGCTTCCCAGCCAGAAATCTCACGGATGAACAGAGGGAAGCCAAGAAGGCTGCTGAAGCGGCGGAGCGTATTCGCTTGGCGACGAACGAGGGGCGGATTTGCTTCGATCTCTTCGCTTCGTATGTAGGGGACATCCTGCATGGTAGCGAGCGTATTCGACGCCTCATTGCGACAATGTATCCGGTCGTCATTCTTGATGAGTTCCAAGATACCAACGACGCACAATGGCATGTGGTTCAAGCGCTGGGCGAGTTTTGCAGACTGATCGCACTCGCCGACCCAGAACAACGGATTTACGACTGGATCGGTGCCGACCCCGCACGCCTTGATCACTTCCGGGGGCATTCGCGCCTGCGGAAGTTGACCTCAGTACAGATAACCACAGAAGCGCAGGGACGGAAATTGCCATTTTTGGCAATGACCTACTCCTCGGCAAGTTTCGTCAGCAGGAATACAAGGGCGTTGTGTTTGATGTCTTTGATTCATTTCCAGACCCTGCGATGACCAAACTGGTGACAACAATCTATGCTGCTCGCCAGCGTCTGATAGCGCAGGGCATCGAAAGTTGGTCTTTGGCGGTTCTTGTTCCAACCAAAAAACTGACGCGCCTAGTGTCGGATGCTTTACGGTCCCCCCCGGCAGGGATGACAGAGGTGTTTCACACGGCGACTATCGAGATGGAGGCTGCGATCCTTGGAGCTGAAGTCATCGGCATTTTGATGCAACCCTCCGGTGATAGTCGTCACTTCACGCAGTTCATTGATCTGTTGTGCAATTACTTCCAAGGTAAAGATGGGGTGAACCAACGCAGGGGGCGCTGAAAGAGGCTGCAAATATCCAGAGTGCTTATGAGAAGCTGTTGACCAGCCGTGCCAATGGTAAAGCGATCCACAAGAACAGTATCCTGGTCAACGTTTTGAAGGTATACGATCAGGTACGTGCTCTTGTCTTGACGGGCGATCCAGACAAGGATTGGCGAGCTGTGCGGCGTACCCTTGAAGATGGACCATGTAAACGCCTGAAAGAGATCGCGGAAGAGGTTAAAAACATTCGCCTACTGGATCGGGGTACTCAGCTTCGCCAACAGCTTTCTCAAGATTGGCGAGATAATGGATATCGCAATGTGCTGGCGATCATTCGACAAGCGTTCGTCCAGGAGCATTTTGCTGCGAGTGCCAAACCTGAGTCCGGCGTTGTTGTGATGAATATGCACAAAGCCAAGGGGAAACAGTTTGACGAAGTGATTATTTTTGAAGGGTGGCCAAGGCGAGTAAAAAATGAAATAGTCGCCAACCCGGATCGTATTGTGCGTTTCAATTCCAGAGATCAAATCAATGACCAAGCACGTCAGAATTTTCGGGTCAGTGTCACGAGAGGAAAGCGTCAAACAACAATACTGACCCCCAAAGACGACCCCTGCGTGTTGCTCCTTGGCGAAGGTGACTGACTATGGCATTACCTTCCTTCGACAGCGACTGGAAAAGCGGCGAGCGGGTCAAGCCGCGCATCTGTGTGCTTGAGATTCGAGATCGAGACAAACCAGAAAGCGATCCAATTGCGTGGCTGTTCATCGAACGGCAGGAGACCTGCCGGAGGGATGAGCGGGACGGCTCCGTATACGAGGCATCGTTCCGCCTGTCCTACGAACGCGTTGCACCGAAGCACTCTTATCGCATGAGCAGCAAAGGTTACTTCTCCGGCGGCTATTCGCGGGGCTTCGGGGATACGCCATCGGTTTCGCTGACCTCTGAGTCTACTTCTAAAGGTGCCGTATTCCTTGATCTTCCTGGCCTTGAAGGACAACGGATCGGCACCTATCTCATGAATGAGATAGTGCTGTGGGTGCGACAGTGGCCAGAAGCCAGCGTCCGCTCTATCGAGTTGCTGTCGGGTCAGGCTCATGATGAAAACAAGGCGAGGCGGAATCGCTTCTATGAGCAGTTCGGGCTTGTATTCGATTACAGCGATCCTGAACAATGCGAGGGCTTGTCCAAGCCGATGTTGGCTGGGGCATTGACCCCCGTCGAGACGTGGAAGCAAAACCTTCGCGAACGGGATGTTCGCGAATACCTCGGCGAAGTCCTCTACGAGCGTAACCAGCTTGCGTTTGAAATGTCGCAGCGCGAGCGTGCCATCAAGAACCTGTCTGAGGAGATCAAGCGTGCCGAGGCCCGTCCTGTGCGGTGGGCATTGCGCCGGCTATGGTGGCGATTTGTTCCGTCCTTAACCCATGCCGCTATCCTGCTAATTCTGGGCGCGATGGCATGGGTAGGTTTGAAGTCCAAATGAGGAAGGAGCATGTCTGACCTGACCGCCTTCGAGCGTCGGAAGCTCGAAAAGCTGCTTGGCATGGAAAGCGGCTACGTCCTGAACTTTTCAGACCGTACATATGCGGAGTTCTTCATCGACTACCGTGTCGAGATTGACGCGGCCCAATACCGTACGGGCGGGGACTCGAAGGCCAAGCGGATGCGCGCTTTCTGGGATGTCGCCACTAACAGCACGGTAGGACGGGCGATTGAAGGCTTGATGGCCTACGGTACTCAGGAAGAATGCCTCGGCGACAGCAGTCCGGCACTGATCGACGACTGCCGAAAGATTGCTCAGCGTCTGCTCAGCGACCAGCCGGTTGCGGAACTGGACTCCCTGGCTGCGACCGTTGACGAGCGCGACTTCGAGGTGGTGGCTGAGCACGTACGCGAAGCCATCGAGAAAAACCAGCCCGAGGGTGCGCTTGATCGGCTGCACACCTTCGTCATCAAGTTCGTGCGAATTGCCTGCGAGCCTCATGGTATTGAGGTCAATCGCGACAAGCCGCTACACAGCGTGTTTGGAGAGTACGTCCGTGCCTTGCGCGATAGCGGTCACCTCGAATCGGCGATGACCGAGCGCATCCTGAAATCCAGCATCTCAGTGCTGGAGGCCTTCAACGATGTGCGCAACAACAAAAGCTTGGCACATGACAACCCGATCCTCAACTACGAGGAAAGCCTACTGATCTTCAATCATGTGGCGGCGTCGATCCGGTTCATCAAGGCCTTGGAGTTGAAGATCAAGTCGAAGACCGAGGTAGTGAAGAAAGCAAGATGGGAAGATGACGAACTGCCGTTCTAACATGCGACTTCGCCTGTATGGTCACTGATCTTCGATGAGTTGGATGCGAGTTGCCGCAAGCACAGTAGCTCGCACCTCAATGGCGTAAACAATGACCTGCGCGCCGTCATCGGTTTCGATCTGCACCATGTCGCGATGCGAAGTCAGGAACTCGGCTCGCAAAGCGCGGCCGATGTCGGCCAGAGCGATGAGATCGACCTGGCCTCGTAGGTTGTTCAATACACCACCAATCCGGTTCACTGGAGGGATGTACAGAACTTCGAGGCCGAAGTCTGAGAGGAGACCACGCAGGCACACCACGCCTCGCGCTCTGATCAAGATCGACTGCACGGCGGTGAGGGTGTTCTCGATCTGCGCGAGACTGGCCACCGACCGAGAACGAGCGGCAATCCAACGCGCAGCTAAAGCTAGCTCATCGGCCGAAAACCCAACTGGCAGTTGATGTGTGAGTGTTTCTGCGCGCTGCATTACCGCTCCATCCTCAGCTCATCATGAGCTGGATCACGGCCTTCGAGCCGGAAGAATTGATCCCGGTAGCGCTCGATCTTGGCGAGCATCCGCGAGCCGTCCGGGCCAAAGGCATAGCGCGCTGTTCGCTGGGCATAGTCATGCCAGTTGCGGCCCTCGTCTGTGGTACGGATCGACGGAGCGCAGGCCTCAAGCACGGTCGCGATCTCGTCCTGACCGTGCCCTGTGGCCCGGAGCCGCACGGCGATCATCGAATCCACGCGCGACAGGTCGATGCCGTCGCCCTTGTGGCGCGCAGCGATGTCGCGATAGTGGGCTTCGTAGGCACTGCTGGACAGTGCAGTACGCGCCGCAACGGCCAGGGCAGGCCTCCGATCCTGTGCCACCCGGACTTCCTCCTCAAGCTGGCGAGCAACGACGCAGCTCAGCGCGTATGCCTTATCGCAGGTGCAGGCCACGGCGTGCCGCAGCTCCACCACCGGAAAGGTGCCATTAGGCCGCTGGTACTTCGGCGCAGGCGCACCCGGCTCCCACTTCCGGTTTTCAAAGCCCGGCGCGCGGTGTGGATGGATGCAGGCTTGCAGTTTGGGGTCGCCGTATTGCTTGTTTAGGGCGACGATCAGGCGATTGCCCACGTCCTGATCGTCCAGGCGGCCCAGCTTGGGCACGTTCAGGATGGCCTGCAATTTGCCCGGACTGGACTCCATCACCACGGCAGGTCGGTAGCCGTCAGCGAGCATCTGGCGCAGGCTGGCGTCGCTCAAGTCATCAAGCAGCACATGGTGCATCCTCTGGCTGCGCGGGGTGTAGTACAGGTTCTCGCCGCGTGCGTGGAAGCGCAACAGCTCCCGCATCCGTCGCTCCACCACTGCTGCCTCCACTCCGTCCTTGCCACCCAAGACAAAGGCCTTGCGATGATCAGCCGCCATCTTGATCGACGTTAGCGTGTACCTGTCCGCACCGATTGCTTCGTGGTACTGGGCAAAGAGCCTCATCTGCGGTGCGCGCATTGCTTCCTCCCGTGCTATTCGGCGTGCTTCCTTGGCCGCCTCAACTTGTTCTTGAAGTTCAGGGTTGGCGATGCGGATGCCATGCTCCGCAGCAAGCCGAACGCATGTGGCCTTGTATTCGTCCGAGCCGTATACGCTGACCTTGCCCCACTTGGCGGCCCCGAGCTGTAGGGCGGCCAAGGTTGCAGCCACGTCGTGCGCCTCTTGCACGTCGATGCGACGGCCGTGGTCGGTGAATGACACTGCCTCAGACACACCCCCCGCCGCCCCTTGGCGGCGGTACTCCACCGCACTGCCGACGATCTCGCCCGCGAAGGCACGGAGATCACGCGGCAAGACCTCGTTGTCGCCGTCACCTTCGAGGCGCAGCGGTTCGTGCCGGTGGTATCGGTAGTCCCCCGCATCTTCGGCGCTGAACCACTTGGCAAGCCAGTCGTGGTACTCGGGCCATGCTTCGCGGGCATCCCGCAGCGCCTTGGCTTCCCGCCGATGCCGCTCCCTGATTTCCAGCTCAACCTTCTTGGCTTCGGCTGCCGCCACACTGCGCATGGCATTCAACAACTCACCCTTGCCCTTCCAGTTCTGGGCAGCGATGGCCGCGCTGCGCTCTGCCTTCTCTGCCCGGAACTGGGCCAACTCGCGCTCGTAGCGCTCCTTCTCTTCGCGCAGCTTCTGCGCGAGGTGTGCGCGATGATGCTTCGCGGCAGTGATGTAGTCATCCCAGCCGGGCAAGTCTGGCCGCAGCGGCTCGGGCTTGCGCTCAACCGCTACGACAGCGGAGGCAGCGGGCTCGAATGCACCAAGCCGCTTGGAGAGCTTCGGCAAGCTGCACCAGTGGCCCGCAGTGCTCGCTTTGACGGGTTGATCGCCCACGTAGATATGCGCACCGCCACCGGCCTTCACGTAGCGCATTCCGCGCTCCGCGAGGCCTTGATGCAGCTCGGCCCAGTTCGATGCAACCCGGATGAGTTCGCCAGCCTCTTCGATGGCGATTCGTGCCGCGCTCTTCTGGCCCGTGCGGTTCTCCATGTCCCCCGCACGGGTCGGCACGCTGGGCGTGCTATCCAGCCTGCCGACACGGGCGACGGTGCCATCGTCCATCACCGTGTAGCGTGCTCTTCTTTCAGGCCGCCACCCTTGGCGATGCTCGATGATTGCAAGCGTGCGTTGTCCCGCCTCTTTGTCTCGGCCCTTCGCAGGCTTGACCACTTGATAGGTTTCGGGGCTGACCTTGTTGATTGCGATGTGCAGGTGAATGTTGTCAGTGTCGCGATGCAACGCCGCAATAACTTGGTGCTTCTCAAGCCCAAGCTGCTCAAGGAACACGTCCAGCAGTTCCTCCACCTGCTCAGGTGTCGGCTGCTCATCCTCAGGCCAGCTCGCAACCCAGTGCTGAATCGGGTACTTCGACTTCTTGCACTCCATTGAGAGAGCAATCATCTCTGCCTGCTGACCCTTGAAGGTACTGGTATTGAAGCCGCGTGTCGTCAGATAAAGAACCTTCTCCGGCTGCTCACCGTCTCCGCCGTGGATCACGCCATCGTCGTCGATGTGATACCCGAGCCGGGTCAGACGGGCCGCGTCATCCGGCGCAGCGATGTATTCGGTCAGGTCACTGATGTTGGTCGCTTTTGACTTGCGCCCGGCTTTGTCCTGATCGACAGGAATCTTCTTGAGGATCATCGGATGCTCGCCCGATTGGCCTGCTCGTCGATGGCGGCATAGATGCGTCGCAGCACCCTCGCGCTTTCTGCTGCATTCACGCCACCCGACTGTAGGTAGAGCTTCTTGAGCAAGCCTCCGAGTCGGTTGAGTTCTCGGATGTGTTGCTCTTCCAAGTCGGTGATGAGCTTGCGCCCAAAGGTGATGCGACGAACCAGCTCACTGACTGTCAAGCCAGCGTCATCAGCCAGCTTCTGCAACTTCGCCTTTTCCTTCTCGGTAAAGCGAACACCGACCCGCTGCGTCAGCGGTTCTCCTTCTTTGACCTCAAACGGCATTCGCGGGCTCCTTCAACTGGCCCCGTGTGCGGCGGGGTGTGTCTGTTTGTCTACATCGTTGTCACCGGCCCCCGGCAGGGCAGGATGAGGTGAGCCACGGATCGAGACGCGGAGCGTCGAGGACACGGCGTCCCTTGGCGGGCACATGGCGCGGAGCGCTATGTGTTCGACAAGGGCCATCCTGTTACGCAGTTAGGACACACCCCAGTAGCAGTCAGTATGCAGACGCCTCTTTCCCTGAAGACAAATCCAGACAGAACAATTTTTCCCACGGCCAGCTAAAGCATGTTCAACCCAGCACGTCGCTCCTACGATGAACGAACTGAGCATTTGAGGAGCGTGTGGAAATGCGGAGAACGATTGAACAAGCGGAGCAGCTTGCGGCGAAATTGCGCGCGTTGCCCTCAGTGGAAAACAAGACTCGGGAAATCAGCAAACAGGAAGAGGTCAGATTGCTTGCAGCGGACATCCTGGCATTGATCCGGGAGCGCAATTGGACGATTCAACAGGTGGCCGAATACCTCACGGCGGAAGGGCTTGAGATTGGGGCTCCTACATTGAAGAGCTACTTGCAGCGCAGCAAGGCCAGCAGCAAGAAGCCATCGGGGAAGCGCAAGGCGGTAACCGCCAGCGCACCCCCTGATAGCACGCCGCACGCATCGCGTTCCAGCGAAAGCGTGGCATCCGCACCCACCATCGGGGAACGCGCAGCAGCGGCTCTATCGCAAACGCCGACCAACACCAGCAGCGCAACCGCTGCAATCACCCGGCCTGATCGCCAACAACTCTGAGGAAGCAATGACATGAACAAGATTTATCTGTGCGCCGGTAACAAAGGCGGGACTGGGAAGAGCATGGTGGCTACCGCCTTGATCGACGCCTTCCTACAGCGCGGCATCGAGCCTTTTGTGATCGAAACTGATGACGCGAACCCAGACGTTTTCAAGGCGCACTCGGAGACAGTCCAGTGCGCGGCCATGAGCCTCGACGAAGCGGATGGGTGGATTGAGATGATCAACTCGCTCGACAAGGCTCGCGGCATCCCGGTCATCGTGAACACAGCCGCAAGAAACAGCGCGGGGGTAGCACGCTACGGGCAGACGCTGAAAAGCACCTTGGGGGAACTCGGCAGGACGATGGTCACGATGTGGGTCATCAACCGACAAAGGGACAGTTTGGAATTGCTGGCCGACTACCTTGATGCAATGCCCGTGGGCAAAGACCATCAGGTGCATGTGGTGCGCAACGGGTACTACGGCAGCATTGAAAAGTTCCAGCTCTACAACGGCAGTCAGTTGAAGAAGCGGATCGAAGAGGGCGGCGGCCACACATTGGACTTTCCCGACCTCGCGGATAGGGTAGCGGACCAGATGGCGACGCAACGCCTGACGATTCAGGCAGCAATGAAAGAGATGCCGCTGGGGCACAGGGCCGAACTGATCCGGTGGCGTGACGAAGCATTCAAGTCGCTTGCGCAGGTGATGTGATGACCTTGGCTGTTGCTGCCGCCTTCGAGGCGGCTTTCCAGCGAAAGCCGACACAAGAAGAAGTTGATCGGCTTGCCCGTGTGATGAACGTGCTGGATGTGCGCGAGAACGACGCCATCATGGTGTTGATGATCGTGCTGGAGTTCTACAACGGGCTGTACAGCAGCATGCCGGGCCGCATCGAGGTGGCAGCCAAGACAGCAGTCCGCGAGACGCAAGAAACAACCCGGCGGGTGGCAGCTACGGCAGCTCAACTGGCACACAGCGACCTCGTTGAGCAGCTCGGCAAAGCGGTCAACCAAGTGGCCAGTGACACCGCAAAAAAACAGCAGTGGAAAGCGCTGGCCATCGGGATCGGAGCAGCCTCAATCAGCCTACTGATAACTGGCTGGATGGCCTTCGATCAAGGGAAAGAAGCAGGATATGGCGCAGCCATCAAAGTAGCGCGGAATGAATCCGCAGCAGCCACTTGGGCGAACACGCCAGAGGGGCAACTGGCATATCGCTTGGCTCTGGTGGGTAGCTTGCAGCAGGTAGCAAGATGCAGCGCACCGGGCTGGAAGGTGAAAAACGGGGCTTGCCTGCCCTACCCAGATGCGGACGGCAGTTTGCACGGATGGGCACTGCCGTGACGCTGGCGAGGGAGCATTGCGGGAGCAGCGCCCTCGCATCCCGATGACAAGCTACTTGCCGACTCTGGCCCAGTCGCACATTGTCACTGGCACATGCAAGTAGCCGTGCTGTTGCAGCCACAACAGGCCCAAGACCGCCACCACCTGCGCCGGGAAAAACCACGGCTTTCGGGTGACAGCGCTCAGACGCGCTCCAAGCTCCTTGGCGGGACGTACGACGGCCGCGCCAACCATCCTCACGCGCTCGTGCGCGGCCCCAGCCCGTGCTTTCAGGTCGGGCACCTGTATGGCCCCGGAAACAGTCGCAATCTGCATTTTTCTCTCCTTCAAAAAAGACGATTTTCTAGCGCAACCTCGACACCTCAACAATGTGTCAAACAGTGCGCAAACACTGTGCCAAACATTGTGTGTCGCTCAAAAAACATAGGCTCATTGCTTTTTGTGCGTATGGTTGCACGTGTATGCAGTATGGCCTAAGATTCTTCCAAGCGCAAAAGAACTGATCGGAGTCGAACACATGGCCCAGATGCCTTTCTCACCTTCGCCGGATGACGTGACGGTCGGCATCCTTGGTCACATCTTCGGCCCCATCATCGACGTGCTGGTGAAGGGGCAAGACCCGAACACCGTCGCCGCAGCAAGCAACTTGCTGGCGGCGGTGTTCAGCGTTTTCAACTCCGGTGTCCTGGTCGTCGGCTCGATCATCGTGTCCTACGTGGCATCGATGGGCGCGATCAACACGGCCAACGATGGCGAGGCGATGGGCAAGGCGTGGAGCACGGTCTGGACGCCCGTGCGGATCGTGGCTGGTGGCGCAGTGCTCCTGCCCTCGACCAGTGGCTACAGCTTCATCCAGATGCTCGTGCTGATGATCTCGCTGTGGAGCATCGGATTCGCCAACACCGTCTACAACGTCGGCATGGGCATGGGGTTACTCAAACCCGATGGCATCGTCGCGACCTCCTACCAGACTGGCACCTACTTCGGGCTGCGGGACTTCGCCAAGCAGTACCTCGCGGCGGCTTACTGCGCCCGCGCTGCCAACACCATCTACGCCGATGCAGCAGGCAATCCCGCTGTGATGGCGGATTCGGCCGCAGCAGACAAGCAGTTCGTCACCGGCACGCGCACGGACTACACGTTCTATATCAAGGATCGCAACGCGGCGACCAACCTCGGCGGCGGTGAGCCAATCTGCGGCACCGTCACATTGACCACCTATGCCCCCTCTGGCAACTACAGCGACACCTCGGGAACACAAGCCGCACTCGACAACGTGCGCGCAGGTTTGGCAAGCCAGAAGGCCGCTGCTGCGATGGGGTTGATGCAAGACATCGACAACTGGGTCAACACGATGCCCAGCGACGTCAGTCAGCCGGGCTGGACCAACGTGCAGTCGTCGCAGTTCAACACTATCGTGAAGAACCGAGAGGATCAGATCGTCGCCGCGATTGCGAATCAGATGACCTCCGGTGAGTCCGCAATCAACAACGGCGTTACTGCCTTCGTCGCGGACATGACGAAGGAGGGCTGGGCAATGGCCGGTGGCTGGTATCAGCGCATTGGCCTGTTGCGCACCAAGGTGGGAACGATCACCAGCGAATCGGTGGGCGGCGTCACCACGCCGTCACTGGCAGGCCTCCCGGACGACGCCCGGTCTAGCTTGCTCAAAACAAGCGTGACGACCATCGCGGAAACCATCGTCAAGAAGGCCGAGCAAGCTGGCAATGGCTATGCCGGCTCGACCACCGTCAAGCCTGAGGACATGGCGAGCTTGCTGCCTCGGGACAAGAACAGTGACGTGAATGTCGGCTCGCTGGATGCAGATATGTCCACCAAGACCACGCTCTTGATGAACGACCTGATGAAGAAGACGACTGACCTTGCCATCGGCAGCGGATCAGGCACGGATGCCATCACTCGGATGAAGTTGACTGGCGACCTGCTGGCCTCTTACCAAACCATGCTGTGGGCGGCCGAGTTCACCATCAAAACCACGATGACTGCGGCTCGCGTAGTGGTTGGCGCAGCAGGCGGGGTCGAAATCTTGGGGAACAAGGCCGATTTCCGTGGTGTGACCGACCCCATTTGGGATTGGCTGATTGAGGTCCCGTTCAAGGTTTTCGCCAAGCTGGAGAGTTACATCGGCCTGCTGGCCTTCTACTTTGGCGTCTTTCTGCCCAGCTTGCCCTACACCATCTTCATGGTGACGGTGGTTGGCTGGGTACTGGGTGTGCTGCAAACGGTCATCGCCGCACCGCTATGGGCTGTGATGCACATGCGCCCGAGTCAGACCTTCGTCGGCTCAGAAGCTCAAGGCTACCTGCTACTGATGGCGCTCTTCGTGCGCCCGGCGCTGGCTGTCATTGGCCTGTTCGCTGCGACGTTGGTTGCTGACCCTCTGGTTGACTACATCGCCAAGGCGTTCTTCGCCATGCGCGGCGACGTTGCGGCTTCGACCGGCTGGGTCGGTGTACTTGCCCAGTTCAACCAGTTTTTCTGGTGGTTCATCGCCTTCGGCGGCCTGCTGCTGCCTGTGCTGTTCATGATCTACGGCCTGCCCCAAGTGCTGCCGGATCGTGTGCTGGCATGGCTGAACGTGGGTGTCCATGACCTCGGTGCCACCAGCGCATCCAGCGAAATGCGTTCCAACCTGTCGTCTCAGGCACGCTCTCCGTTGGTGCAGGGGCTACCCAAGGACAAGGATGGCGGCTCCAGCAATGGCGGCCACATTGGTGGCCCTTCTTCCGGTGGGGGCACGCCCCGCCTTGGTGGTGGCGGTGGTGCCGGAACAACGCCTGTGAACGTGGGTGGTCAAGGTGTGGCCCCGCCTCTGGATGCAGCCGCCGAGGGCACTGGGGCATCTATGGCATCCGCCCGCAGTGGTGTTGCCTCCGCAGGTGCCGCTCGCGGATCGAATGTCGAGTCGTCGCGCCCTTTGTCGGCGGGTGACACCCCTCCGATTGAGTCGGAAGGTGGCGAGCCTCGCCGCACGATGAGCAATCGCGTCTCCGATGCACTTGGCGTCGGCATGGGCCATGCAGTGATGGCAGCGGCCTCGACCGTCAGCGAGAGCGCTGGCCGTGCCGCTCAAGCCATGCGACAAGCCAATGGCCCCGGTGACGCACTCGTGAACGGTGGGGTTGCCGCCGTCACTGGTGCAGCAGCAGCCCTCAAGCGCACGGCACCAACCATCGGCAAGGAAGCTGTCGCCGCGTTCAACGAGGGAGCGGATTCGCGCGTCGCCGCCGCGATTGAAGCGAAGCGCACTCCCGGTGACGCAGCCGAACCCGATGGCCCGATCAACACGGGCGACGCCACAACACCGAAGGAGGAAGCATGACCCACGACTATTGGAGCACCCCTGCCGCTGCTCGCGAGATGGAAAGCATCGGCTATCAGGATGGGCAGCGAGCGGGCCATCAGCGTGGCCTTAATGAAGGCTTCCGCAAGGGCATGAATCAGGGCATCCAACAGGGTCGTCAGGAGGCATGGGCCGAAGTTCAGCCGCAACTGAATGCTGCCAATGAAATGGTGCAAGGCATGGCCCAGATTCTGGCTGCCGCTGCGGACGCCCTCCTGCAAGCCGACGACGCTGCCAAGGTCGCCTTCGCGTTGAAGTACGCCGACCGGCTCGACAAGGCGATGGCGAAAGGCCTGATCCGCACTGCGCCCCACAACAACCCCCAGCTCGCCGGTCTGTCCGTGGTCATGCGTCTCGTCGATGAGTCGCGCCGGGCATGCCTGCAAGCGACTGAATCCCCTATCCCGTAAGGAGTCACCTCATGCGCCGCCCCTCAATCACCTTCCTCCACGCCACCCACCTCAACAGCCGGGTTCGCCGCGTCACTCCCTCCGCTGTACGCACGGCCCGCATCGTGGCCACCAAGGACGGCTACGAGCTGCACGCGACGCTGGCAGGCAGCACCGACCGTTGGGTGCTGACCTCTCCGGGTGGTATCGCTAGCACCTTCGGCGACCTGCCGGGCCTGCGCGAGTTCGCCTCTGTCGTCCTCGGCCGCGACCGCGTGCCGGTGTCTTACCAAGCTGCTTGAGAGGCCCGCTCACCATGAAAGCCACCCACACCCTGATCGCTTCCGTCCTGCTGTTGGTCGCTACGCTTGCCAGCGCTCAGATGCCCGCCGCCCTGCGTGATGCAAACGCACCCGCAGCCGGTGACTGGGCCAAGGCCTCGGCAATCCTGCGCGCCGCCATCGAGTGCCGCGAACCGCTGCCCTCTGCTTCGTCGGTGCTGGGCATCTTCGGCCTGACAAACCGGCAGCTCGACGGCGACCACAAGCTGCCCGAGGCACTGACCGTATTCGGCTCGCTCAAGGTGTCGGCCATCTCGATCTTCCACGGCGACGAAGATGAAGGCAGCTCGTACACCGTCCAGCCGGTAGGCGCGAAGCTGGCCGACGTGGCGAAGGCGGCAGTCCTCAAGAAAGACGGCCCGCGCTTCATCCGCAAGGTCAAGGGTGGCCTACTCGAAGCCAGCGAGCCGCAGCCCGGCACCGTCCAGCTCGCTTGCATCCGTGGAGGCGGCCATGAATAAAGCCGCCCTCACCAAGCCCGCCATCGGCGTGCTGGTGGGCGCCTCGCTCGCGCTGGCAGCCAGCGCGGGCGCGTCCCAGACCAGCGGCAACTGGTTCTCGTCCATTTTCTCGACGGGTGGCAGCGGTGCCACTACCGGGGTGTCAGCGTCGATGGCGGCCGTGGACGCGGCGATGAACCAGAAGATGCAGGACGATCTCAAGAACTGCGACGACGTGGGGATCGGTGCAAGCATCAAGACCGCCATCGGCGCGCACAGCGAGATGGCCTCGGCCACGCCGAACGTCGAAAGCCTCTTCGACGTGAACGATCAGTGCTTCGCGAGCGTGAGCCAGATCATCGACCTGTCGTTCTCGATTCCTTCGCTCGGCTCGATCCTGTCCTCGGCGCAGGACGCGGTTTTGAAGTACGCGCAGAAGAAGGTGTGCTCGACCGTGGGCAAGGTGTCCGGCATGGTCACGTCGCCGATCAACCAAGCCATCGGCCAATGGAACACGCTGGGCCAGCAGTTCACCGACATCAACGGCATGGCCGACAGCGCCGTGGGCGGCTCGATGAGCACCCTCGATCCGCAGCTCGGCAGTGGCTACAAGCCCGCCTCGGCCGCGACCGCCTACAGCGTGAACGCCAACGCCTTCGGCGCGAACCAAACTGTGTTCAGCAGCGGAGGCACCCAGCAAGGCGCACAGGCCGCTCCCGCGACCTCGGTGCAGCCGCAGGCCAGCCAGCAGGCTCAACCCACACAGACCGAACCCCAGAGCTTCACGAGCTGGGCTTCGAGCCTCTTCAACTGACCGAGGACTGAGAGATGCGCAAGTCGCTCGTTTTGACCCTCGCGCTGGCGATCAGCGGCAGCGCATTCGCTGACACCTGCATGGTGTCGCCTACCTCGAAGGAGCAAGTCTCCGGCCGCTTCGGCAAATTCCGGGAAGGCGGTGCCGCCAACTTCGGCTCGGGCAACGCCAAGCCGCACATGCACGACGGCCTCGACTTCTCGACCAGCGGGCAGACCGCCCCGCTCTACGCCACGTCGGCGGGCACCGTGACGTGGGCCAAGTTGCGCGGCAGCGCAGGCAACACCGTCGTCATCAAGCGGGACAACGGCCAATCGGCCGTGTACTACCACTTGTCGTACATCGCGGTGAAGGAGGGCGACAAGGTGCAGGCCGGGCAGGAGATCGGCCGTGCTGGCAGTACCGGCATGAAGCCGGGCGGCGCAGTCCACCTGCACTTCATCTACGGTGTGCCGAACTCGGATGACGCTCGCGCCAAGACTTTCTCGGCCGACGCCAACAAGAACCCGACGTTCAACCCGGCGCAGTTGCCGAACGCAATCACCAAGCAGAACTCGGCTTTCAACTACGCCACCGATCCATCGCCCTACTTCTGCAAGACGTTCCCGATCCAGAACGACGGCCTGTACCCCGTGCTGGGCAGCGACACGATGGCGCAATACAACAAGCTGTTCGGCGCGGCCCCGCCGATGGGCGTGCCGCCGTCCACCCAGTTCGACCCGGTGCAGGTCGCCGCAGCCAACGGCGACGCCTTGCAGGCGGCCTCCAAGGGCGCGACCTCGATGGCGAGCGTGCTCAACGACGCGGACGGCTACGGCTCACTGCCGTCGCCACCCATCGGTGACTACGAAACCATGTCGCCCGCCGAGATGATGAGCACCGAAGCTATGCGCCGCTTCGCGGACTCGGAATGGAACAAGTCCATCACGCAAGTCAGCAGCCGCGCTCTTTGGGTGGACTACCTGCGTGCGATGGGTGTGTCTGCACAGCTCAACGCAGCGATCCGGCAGAAGAAAGAGCGCATGGAAGCCTTGATGGCGCTCTACACCTCGCAAAAGCTCGTCGCCAAGCGGCAGCAGGTGGATGCGGCCCGTGAGCGGGCGCAGCGCGCCGACGTGCAACGCTCGATCCAGTGACATCGGAGGGTCAAGATCATGATCCTTTTCTTCGACTTCGAGCGGCTGCTGTACGGGCAGACCATCGGTGACATCGGGCCTGCTGCCCGGCTGGCCAAGGTGTTGATGCCCTATCCGCAGGTGGATCTCGTGCTCACGCGGTGGCGGATCGGAGCAATGCGATCAGTCGATGACGTGCGCGGTGAGGTGCCCGAACTGGGCAACCGGATCAACGACGTGGCGCACCGGTCCGTGCGCTCGGATGAGCAGCCGGAACGCGAGATCACCGGCACGCTTCGCCGGACGCGGCAGCTCTACTGGGCGGCCGTGGTGCCGAACTGGGATGCACAGGGCTACATCCAGAAGGCGACCCGCTCGGGTGCGCCGCTGATCCTGTGTCCCTGCGGTTTCGATGAGGAAGCTGCGCAGCGGCTGCACGCCGCCTTGGCGCGTGTTGTTTTCAATGAGGAGCTGGTCAGCGGTGTTCGCCGTCCGCTCCATCAACTGGGGGAGGCCTTGCCATGCTGATGCTGATTGAGCACGATTCGATTCTGTCCACGCCCGAAGCACGCCAGAGTTTGGCGGCCTTCGTCGCCAACCGGCCGAACATCAACGTAGCGGTGTTCCACTCGGCCAAGCTCTCGGCCGCTGAGGTCTGCGAGGCCTACCCACCCGAGCTTCGCGAGCGCCTGATGCTGACGCCTGACACTCCGCGGGAGCGCGACCTGCGACTTTGGCTGGGCTATGAGGCTGGATGTGTCTATGCAGCTCTGAGGCACACCGGCACGCTGGCTCAGTGCGAGGCCGTCGTGTGTCTGGTGCCTCCCGCCTGGGGCGACAGTGCCCGTGAGCAGTTCGGTGCGAAGCGAGTGGTCGTGATTGGTGAGCCTTTCAGCGCGGAGGCGGCCCGCCGCCTTGCTCGAAGCCTCTCGACCTACCGTCGCACGCCGGTCGAACCGTTGCCGCGCAGCTTGTCCAGCAAGGCATCGGTTGCGTCGATGGCAGCGACCTCGGCAGGCGTGAAAACCTCTTCACGCGGCAAGTCCTCGGGCCAGTCGATCCGCTCGGCCTCGCTCTCCCAACGCGTGGCCAGCTCGCACAGCATCTTGGGGTAGTGCTGGAGCAGTTCAGACCCTGGCCCGGCGACCTGGCAGGCGTCGATAACCTGCTGCAAGCTCGCGGCCGTCAGCCGCAGGTCGGCGATCAGCGCCTCGATTCGGCTCGGCCTGTTCACTTCTTTCCTCCCTTGACTGAGGGCGCACCAGCGCCCGCCGAAGCGGTCAGTCCTTGAACGGTGCGTTGCAGGGCATCCAACTGCCCCTGCAAGCCCTCGACGGCCTTGGCCGAGGCCCGAAGCCCAGCCAACTCCTGATCGCGTGCTGCCAGGGCGTTCTGCGCCTCCGCAAGCTGGGCGTCGAGCCGTGCCACCGACGCCACCTTCTCCTGAATCGTCGCCTGCTGGGCCGCCGTGCTCATCTCAAGCTCGCGCACACGCTGGGTGAGCGCGTCGATTTGGCCGATCTGCTCTTGCTCGACGCCTTCCAGCCGGGCGACTTCCGCCTCGGCACCGGCAAGCAGTCCCTCGGCCTTGTCGCGGGAGGCTTCGGCCAGCGCGAGCGGCTCAGCGACGGCCGCCTTCGCACCATGCAGCGCATGTGCGTACAGGGTCTGCACGAAGTCCCGGCCACGCGCCTCGATGTCGGCGGGCAGATCGACGGCGGCGATCTCGCCCTTGCGCTTGGCCTCCCACGCTTCGAGGTGCCGCTTCACGGTCGTGTACGAGCCGCCCGTGCGCTCCTGCACGAGCGTCATGCTCGGTTCCTTGCCATCGGCAACGAGGGCGTCTGCTGCCGCAAATACGGCCTCCTGTGTCGCTACCGGCTTCGCCATGTCGCTCCCCTTTGCATTACGATAATTACTGTAATTATCGTAATTACGATAATAGGAAGCAAGGGGACGTGATGGTGGTGTCGCCCGTCGCTTGCGGGGTGCGGCCCCTGCAAGGGGCGCCCGCCGATGGCGAGGTTTTTCACCGACTTTTGGTGCTGCCGCATAAATAGATGTGAGGCGACTGCCCAGAAAGGAGGTGAAAACAATGGAAATCATCGTCATCAAGCACAACGGCTATCCGTTCTGCAACAACGAGAACGCCGTGCTGCTCGCAACGGGCATCACGCACCACATCGTCCTGTTGCTCAAGACGTAAGCCATGCGCCCTCGGACTAACGCCGAGGGCGTCCATCCGGCCCGCATGTTGGTGATGTCGAGCGCCGAGGCGAGGCGGAGGCGTCGTGGCGGCCGGGCCACTCCCATGCCTCAAAAGCGCCTTGCTGGGCCTCTGCACCTTCGCGCACGTCCGTTTCGAGCAGGGACGGCGGCAGGCCCTCCCTTTTCTAAAGACCAATCGGCCTGTGCGCATCACCAGATGGTTCACCGGGGCATACCGTGCTTGGCCCTGAGTCCGGGGGACTCAGGGCTGAGGCGGTAGCGTGAAGAAAATCGGCCCAAGCCGATTTTTAGCGTAGCCCGCCGAACACATGCCACGGCGCACAGGTCGTCGAACACCACCAGGCGGCTTGCCCGCCCTTCAAGCAATGTTGCCCCGCAGGGGCCACGATTTGGGGGAGGGGGAGCCGACTTGATCGGGGAACCCCCGTAGGGGGTGCCCCGCCGAAGGCCGCAAGCGGCAGCCGGGCACTGGCGAGGGAAGGATGGCAGCCCAAAGGGGCGAGACGCCGTAGGTGGCTCGACGCGCAGCGCAACAGCCTTGCCCGCAGCGTCAGCAAAGGGAGCCGCCCGTGTGAGTTTTCGAGTTAGCGTCGAGCGGCATCGGTGCGGACGTGGCGGCACCGACCAAGGGTAAGTCTTAAAGGATAAAGACAAGGATAAAAGGATAGGGGTGTAAAAACTCGCTGTTTTTTGCTGTCGTATCAACGACATAGCAGACCCCGCCCGCGACCCATTCCACCTGCTGCACGTCGAAAGGAGTCCGAAAATTCGTCGACTTATGCACAGCTTTTGCGGCCAGCAAGAGCTTCCGGCGAGACCTGCGACCCATTCCCCCTGCGATTTCAACGACCCGCGACCCATTCCCCCTGAACTCCTCCGCGACCTGCGACCTATCCCCCTTGTCCGGCTATGGCACCCGCGAGTCAAACCCCTCGTCAATAGTCGTCCCGCGACCTATCCACCCTGCGACCTGCGACCCATTCCCCCCGATGCTCTGTCTCACCCGCGACCTATTCCACCCGTGGGCGAGGCAGGTGAAGTGTGCTCGCCACGACGTTGCCGGCACGTAGCCACCCGGCACCCGATCCGCCGGTTGACGATGGCTGGGTGGCATCTCGTTGGGCGTCACTGCGGCGGCGGTTTGCGGCTTTCTGTTCGGCCGAGAAATCACGGGCAGCTTTGATCGTGTAGGTCACATCCTCGATTTTGTTGCGGCCGCCTCGGTGTTCTTTCTTGTCGATGCTGTGCAGTGCACCCAGCGATTTCAGCTCATCCCATGCTTCATCAAGTGCCGCGACAGCATCTCGGACTCGCCCGTAGCCATTCAGCAGTGCGCTGTCGCGCTTGATCGTGCTGAAGCGCATCTCAAACCCGTCGATCATTGATGCCTGCGTGTACTTGAGGACAAGTTGGCAGAGGAGCCAGCGAGCAAGCTGCGCATCACAATTCATGAGCCGTTGATAGTTGAACTGCCGATAGGTCACCTCATCGATGCTGCGCGTCACCAGCGGATGGAACTGGGCGAGCCAGCGGGCATCTCGATCAGCTTCGTAGTCGCTGCGGCTCACGCCCGCGAGTGCGGTCAGGTAGGTAGCGCGAGCGAAGCCTTCTTCGCCGTCAGTGCCCTTGGCGATGATCTCGATGCTGCTGAGCGAGAGGATGTCCAGTCCTTCGACCAATTCGTCGTATCGCAAGCTGTGCCCCTGCTGCTCCAGCTCTCGCCGGAGACGATGCAACGAAAACCGCACCCCGCTGCGATAGTCCGGTCGGTCAAAGAAGCCCGCCTGCTGCTCGGTGGCCAACTTCCGCAGGGCGTGTTCAATCAGTTCTTCGCGGGCGCTTGGGTAGTAACTGATGCGGCGGCCATCCGCCGCACGAACTCGTGCGGGATAGATCAAGGCAGTGAGCTGTCGCTGCCTGTAGTGAAACGGAACCTCAAGAACTTCGAGGAATCCTTCGGGTGTTCGCATGCTGTTCATGCGTGAGCGGGAGATTGTGTAGCGCGGTATGCAGTCCCACAAGTCGCAAGCGTTCGACAACGCGCTGCGCTGCTGATCCGTGTTCGCCAGAAAGGTCTGGAAGAGGCACAACTGCCGGGCCTCGAAGGCCCCATCGGGCAGTGGGGCGACAGCGCGACGGCGCGTCGCCTTGGCTCGCTTCCGGCCTTGGCCCGAGGGTGGCGCTGTCGTGCTCTCGGGCAATGAGAGACTGGCTTGATGCTCTGCGCCTGGATCGCCCGATTTGCGATCCGTGTCCGGCGCGATCACGAGCGAGCAGATGTTGAGCGAAGGTCGGCCTTTTGCATCAGCCAGGCGGAGACCTCCGCTTCGATCCAACCCACGGCGCGCACCCCGAGACGGACAGGACGCGGGAAGCTACCCTCTCGGATGAGAAAGTAGATGCCTGATTTCGTTAAGCCGGTTCTCTTCTCGACCAGTGACCGACGAAGGATGACGACATCCTGTTGTTCTTTGTTGTTTTCCACTGTGAACCTCACCGCACCTCGATGAACGATGCGATCACAGTAAAAGCGGGCCAGAAAAGCAGAGAGAACGAGTTTCGACCGCTTCGCCAGCGGCGGATCACACGGTTGTCAGGGAATGCTATTCATTAAGGTAGGGAACCGTTTCTCCCAATACGCGACGAGTTCCTGCTGCTTGCGCGCCTCGCGCGCTTCGACGCCAGCCAAGGCGGTGAAGAAATCAGCGGGCAGGTCATCCGGTGTGTCCAACCAAATCCCACCGGCAAGCAACTCATTGGCGGCTTCCCATGCGTTCACCATCTCCACTATGGGATGAAGGCGCATTTGCACTCGTTGCAGCGATCTCACCAGGGCGCGGGTCCGCTCCTCATCTGGCAAGCAAGCAACTTGCTCAATGGCCCGCTGCATGAGCGCGGCCGTCCACCGCGCCAAGATGTCGCGCATCTTGTGGAACTTCATTGGCCGCCCGTCCTGCGGCAAGCCTCGCATCTGCGGCCTCGCTGGCAACTCAGCGGGGCTTTGATCTTCGTCCGAGTTCAAGGGTGGCAAAGGCGGGGCTTGGATGAGGAAAGGATCGGTGACAGCGAGTTGTCGGATCGCTTCCTTCTTACCGTACTTGCCGTACCACGTGCGCCATTCCCTCTTCTCGTGAACGTCGCGGCCCCGGTGTGCGACATAGGCCCGCCACTGGGCACCCAAGTTGTCGCCGTCCAGGCGTGTCGTACGCGCAGTGCGCGATGACAAAAGCTGTAGCTCAAGCTCGCTTTGGGTCACGCCTTCCATGCTGCCCTCGATGTAGCGGAGAAGCTCAGCTACCAGCGGGCCAGGAATGCTTCGATGGTGGTTCTGCCGCGCCTCGGCACGGTAGGCGGCCTGATAGCGAATGGCCTCAAAGACAAGTGCTTCGTCAATTGGCGGCATCGCTGGTACTCCCTGCGTGAGCCAAGGCGGCAAGATGGTCGGCCCATGCCTGCATGATCTCGCGCCGCTCGTTTAACAACAGGGCCTTGTTGTACGTAGCCCGCACCCGGTTGCTTTCAACATGCGCCAGTTGGCGTTCGATGGCGTCCGGTCGGAAGCCCTGCTCGTTGGCCCATGTTGAAAAGGTGGTGCGCCAGCAGTGCGGTGTCGTGCGCTCGCCGAGGTTCATGTCCCGCATCGCGTAGGTCAGCCGGTTCGGTGTCGTGAAGCCTTCGCCGCTACGATGTGGAAACAGGTAGCGCCCAGCCCCAGTGATGGGGCGTAGCTCTTCAAGCAGCTTTAGGACTGGCTCGGAGAGCGGCGAAACGTGGTCGCGCCGCGCTTTCATCTTGGCTGCCGGCCGCCGCCATAGCTTCCCCTCGGCGTCGAACTCGCTCCACTCCGCATCGGCAGCCTCGCCGGGGCGGCAAGCGGTGAATGCAATGAGGCGAAGACAAAGGGCTGTCTCGGGATAGCCTCTGTAGGCACGCAGCGCGCGATAGAAGGCGCGAATCTGGTCGGCCGTCAGCACGGCCTTGCTTTGGCTCGACGGAATTTTCAGCAGGCCACGCAGACCGGGGATGGGATTGGAGTCAACGAGTCCCCTCACGACTGCGTGCTGGAAAATCGCCGACAGGTCTCCTTTGACGTGGATGCCCGCCCAAGCACCGTATGCCTTGCATGCCTCCAAGATTGGCCGGATTTCTTTGGCGCTAATCTCGGTGATGGGTAGCTCATCGAGCTTGGGGCGAGGTACTTCCGAATGCGGGACTCCTTCGCCCGGTAGGAGCCCAGCGTATAGCTCGCCTTCACCTCGGCCAGATATGCGGCGGAGACCTTGGCAAACGAGATTTCCTGGGCCAGCGCCTCGGCGTGCTTGCGGGCTGCTGCGGCGTCGATGTTCCGTTGCCGCTCGTCCTTGCGATGCTGAGAAGGATTGATGCCTTGTTTCGCTAGATCACGAGCTGCGTCGCGAGCAGTGCGCGCGTCGGCTAGGCCAACCTCTGGATAAGAGCCGATAGCGAACAGGTTCTCCTTCCCGTTGAGCCGGAACTTCCAGCGCCACAGCTTGCTGCCTGAGGGCTGAATCAACAGAAAAAGACCGCCGCCGTCGCTGAGCTTGTAGGGCTTCGCGTCGGGCTTGGCGGTCCTGATCTTGGCGTCGCTGAGAAGGTCTTTGGGCATCCTGGGTCTCCGTCGAGAGAGTGGCGTACCCCCACTCATTTCGGCTCATACCCCAAAGACTACCCCAATTTTTACTGGAATGCCATGAACACTACTGAACCTCGCTGAACATTGATTCCGCAAAAAACAAAAGCAAAATCAACATGTTGGCGCGTTATTGTGGTTCATTGAGGTTCAGCAAGGTTCAGTAAACGGAGTTAGACGTTAAAACGGAAGAGTCACACGTTGAACAAGAAGTTCATGACATCGCCGTCGTGCACGACGTACTCCTTGCCTTCGGCGCGCATCTTGCCGGCTTCCTTCGCGCCTTGCTCGCCCTTGTACTGGATGAAATCGTCAAAGGCGATGGTTTGCGCGCGGATGAAGCCGCGTTCGAAGTCGGTGTGGATCACGCCGGCGGCCTGCGGCGCGGTGTCGCCCACATGGATCGTCCAGGCGCGCACTTCCTTCACGCCTGCGGTGAAGTATGTCTGCAGACCCAGCAGCTTGAAGCCCGCGCGGATCACGCGATCCAGGCCCGGCTCGTCCATGCCCATGTCGGCCAGGAATTCCGCCTTGTCGGCGTCGTCCATGTCGCCAATTTCCGCCTCGATGGCCGCACATACGGCCACCACCGGCGCATTCTCGCTCTCCGCGTACTTGCGCACCGCGTCCAGATGCGGATTGTTTTCGAAGCCGTCGTCTTTCACGTTGGCGACATACATCGTCGGCTTGGCCGTGATCAGGCAGAACGGCTTGATCAGCGCCAGCTCGTCGTCCGACAGCTTGATCGAGCGCACCGGACGCGCTTCATTGAGCACCGGCACCACCTTTTCCAGCACCGCCACGAGCTTGGCGGCTTCCTTGTCGTTGCCCGACTTGGCCGCCTTCGAGTAGCGTTGCAGCGCCTTTTCCGTCGTGGCCAGATCCGCCAGCGCCAGTTCCGTGTTGATGACCTCGATGTCCGAAATCGGATTCACCTTGCCGGCCACGTGGATGACGTTCTCGTCCTCAAAGCAGCGCACGACGTGCGTGATGGCGTCCGTCTCGCGGATGTTGGCCAGGAACTGGTTGCCCAACCCTTCACCCTTGGACGCGCCCGCCACCAGGCCGGCAATGTCGACGAACTCGACCGTCGCCGGCATGATCCGCTCGGGCTTGACGATCTCGGCCAGCTTGCCCAGACGCGGGTCGGGCACCTCCACCACGCCGACGTTCGGCTCGATGGTGCAGAACGGATAGTTCTCTGCAGCGATGCCCGCTTTGGTCAGCGCGTTGAAAAGGGTCGACTTGCCGACGTTGGGCAAGCCGACGATGCCGCATTTGAGGCTCATGCTAAATCCTGTCTAATCCGATAAATGCGCCGACAAATGCCCCGGGGTACGCCGGGTGGCGCCGTGGAGTGCGCCGGTGATTGCGTCGCGGAAAGTCCGCTATTGTACCCGTTCTGCCGCCAACGGCGCCCCGGGTGCCTAGGGTGACGAGGGGGGCGGCGTCGCGACGACCCCCGCCCGCGCCATACTCAACTCAGCGACTTCGCCGAGAACGTATCGCACTTGCGCATGTCGCCGTACTGCAACCCCTGACGCAGCCAATACACCCGTTGCGCGCTCGTCCCGTGCGTGAACGACTCCGGCACCACGCGGCCCTGCGCCTGCTGTTGCAATCGGTCGTCGCCGATCGCCGACGCTGTTTTCAGCCCCTGCTCGACGTCTCCCGGCTCCAGCAACTGCTGATTCGCCTTCTCGGCATTGTTCGCCCAGACGCCCGCGAAGCAGTCGGCCTGCAGCTCCAGGCGCACCGACAACGCATTGGCCTGCGCTTCGCTCATGCGGCGCCGCGCCTCGTCGAACTTCTCGGAAATGCCCAGCAGATTCTGGATGTGATGGCCCACTTCGTGCGCGATCACATACGCCTGCGCGAAATCGCCTCCCGCGCCGAAGCGCTGACGCAATTCGTCATAGAAGGCGAGATCGATGTAGACCTTGCTGTCGCCCGGGCAGTAAAACGGCCCCATCGCCGTTTGTCCGGTGCCGCATGCGGTGGGCGTTGCGCCGGAGAACAGCACCAGTTTCGGCGCCACGTACTGACGGTTCACCTGCTGCGGGAACACGGTTCCCCAGGTGCGCTCGATGTTGCCGAGTACCTTGCGGGTGAAGACGGTCTTCGGATCGTGGGCCGGCGCGGCATTCGGCGCGGACTGGGGCGGCGATTGGGTCTGCCCCTGCAGCATCTGCGAGCCCTGGATGATGACGCGCGGGTCGATGCCGAAGAAATACGAGGCGGCCAGCGCCACCACGATCGTGCCGATGCCGAGGGTGGTACGTCCCCCGAAACCGCCGCCCCGTCGATCTTCGACGTTGTCGCTTTCGGATTCGTTGTCGAGGCGCATTGGAGGACTCCCTGTCTGATAATCGGTATGCGCGGAAGTATAGCGCCGGGCTGTGGCACGCGACGCTGTGCCACAGCCGCCCCCGGGGGAGCGGGCATCGCTTGCGCGGCAGGCGTGCGACAATACGCCATCTCGTTTTCTGAACCAGCCGGCTCGCGCGATTCAGGCGCTGGCGCTGCATTCGCCGCATGTCTCTAACGCAAACCTCCAGCCAAACGCACGATGTCGTCGTCGTCGGTGGCGGTCTGGTCGGCAAGGCCGCCGCCCTGCTGCTCTCGCAGGCGCGCCTGTCCGTCGCACTGCTCGCCCAGCCGGCCGTAGCCGCCCCGGCCCGGGCGACCTGTGGGACGCCCGCATCTATTCGCTCTCGTCCAGCTCGCAAGCCCTCTTCGAGCGCATGCGCGTATGGCAGGCCGTCGATCCCGCGCGCATCAATCCTGTCTATGACATGGAAGTCTTTGGCGACGAGCGCGGCAGCCTGCATTTCTCGGCGTACCAGGCCGCCGTGCCGCAACTCGCCTGGATCGCCGAATCGTCGAACCTCGAGCGCGCGCTCGACGCCGCCCTGCGCTTCTCCCCGCAAGTGCATTGGCTCGACGCCCGGGCCGACGCGCTCGAAGTCGATGCCGCCGCCGCCTCGGTGCGTCTGTCGGACGGCAAGACCCTGCGCGCGTCGCTCGTGGTGGGGGCCGACGGCGCCCACTCGTGGGTGCGCAGAACCGCCGGGCTGGACGGCTCGGTGCGTCCCTACGAACAACTCGGCGTGGTCTGCAATTTCCGCGCGGAGCGCGCGCACCGCGACACCGCATTTCAATGGTTCCACGACGGCGAGATCGTCGCGCTGCTGCCGCTGCCCGACCAGCACGTCTCGCTGGTCTGGTCCGCCGCGCATGATCATGCCCAGGCGTTGCTCGCGCTTGATCCCAAAGCGCTGGCCGAACGCGTCGGCACCTTCTCGAACGTTGAACTCGGCCACCTCACGCCGGTCTCATCGCGCGCCCAGGGTTTCCCGCTCGTGCTGGCACAGGCCAAACGCCTGATCGCGCCGCGCGTGGCGCTGGTGGGCGACGCGGCGCACGTCGTGCATCCCCTCGCGGGCCAGGGCATGAACCTCGGTTTGCGCGACGTGGCGGCGCTCGGCGACGCGCTCGCCGCCCGCGAATCGTTCCGCGATTGCGGCGATGCGGCGGTATTGCGTCGCTACGAGCGCGCCCGCAAGGAGGACATCGGCAGCATGGCGCTCACCACCGACGGCCTGCACAAGCTGTTCGCCACGCACAGCCCACTGGTCAGGTTTGTGCGCAACGCGGGGCTCGACTGCGTGAACGTGCTGCCTTTCGTCAAGAAATTCCTGATCGGCCGCGCGCTGGGCTGACCCCTCGGGGCGCCTATGCCGGGCTATGCCACCCAATTCCGGTCGATACCGGGCGTGTCCGGACGCGCCTCTCGCTCGACACACTTCTGGAGATACTCGATGTTGAAACGTTATCGCGCTGCGGCGCTCGCAGCGCTCGGTCTGGCGACAATTTGCGCCGCGACTGTCACGACGTTCGCCGTCGCGCAGAACAAGTCCGACGCGGCCCTCGACCGTGTGAAGGCCGCCGTGCAAAAGACGCTCGGCGCCGAGGCCCCCGTCAAGTCGGTGGCACGTACGCCCATCCCCGGCCTTTTTGAGGTGGCCGTTGGCAGCGACATTCTCTATGCCGACGAGAAGGCGAAATACGTGATTGTCGGCGGTAACCTCGTCGATACGAAAACGCGTCAGAACCTGACGGAAGCGCGTCAGTCGGAACTGAACAAGATCGACTTCGCCAAGCTGCCGCTCGATCGCGCCATCAAGTACGTGAAGGGTAACGGCAGCCGCAAGGTCGCCGTGTTCTCCGATCCGAACTGCCCGTACTGCAAGCGCTTCGAGGAAACGCTCAAGACGTCGAAGCTCGACAACATCACCGTCTACACCTTCCTGTACCCGGTGCTCGGCCCCGATTCGGACGCCAAGTCGAAGGCGATCTGGTGCGCCCCCAATCCGCTCACCGCGTGGCATGACTGGATGCTCGACAAGAAGGCGCCGCCGGCCCCTTCGGCCAAGTGCGACGACACCGCGGTGGTGCAGAACGTAGCGCTGGGGCATCAGTTCAACGTGACCGGAACGCCGACGATCATACTGTCCGACGGCCGCCGTCTGCCGGGCGCCGTGCCTGCAGAAGCCCTGGAAAAGGCGCTCGCCACGGTCAAGTAACCGTCCATTCGCTTGTCTGGCCAACGCCCGACCGTTCCGACAACAAGAAGCCGCCACCTCATGAAAGCCACGTCTGCCCAGCCTGCCATCCGGTATGCGATTGTTCCGAAGTCGCCTGCCGCGCATCTGTTCGAAGTGACCGTCACGGTCTCGAATCCCGCCCCGAAGGGCAGCGTTTCTCGCTGCCCGCGTGGATTCCGGGCAGCTATATGGTGCGCGAGTTTGCCCGCAACATCGTGACGATCGGGGCGACGTGCCGCGGCCGCAAGGTGGCGCTCGACAAGCTGGACAAGCACACGTGGCAAGCGGCGCCGTGCAAGGGCACGCTGATCGTGACCTACGAGGTGTACGCGTGGGATCTGTCGGTGCGCGCCGCGCATCTCGACGACACGCACGGCTTCTTCAACGGCACGAGTGTGTTCCTGCGTGTCGAAGGCCAGGAGCAGGCGCCATGCGAAGTGGATGTGCTGCGCGCGCGCGGCGCGGCGTTCAAAGCGTGGCGCGTCGCGACTGCGCTCACGCCGGCCGAAGGCACGGCGGCGCTCGAGTTCGGGCGCTATCTGGCGGCCGACTACGACGAGTTGATCGACTCGCCGGTCGAAATGGGGACCTTCGTGCATGGCACGTTCAAGGCTTGCGGCGTGACGCACGAAGTCGCCATTACCGGACCGGTGCCGAATCTCGATCTCGATCGGTTGCTGCGCGACATGAAGAAGATCTGCGAAGCGCAGATCCGTTTGTTCGAGCCGGGCGCGAGTTCGCGCTCGCGCGTGCCGATGTCGCGCTATGTCTTCCTGCTCATGACGGTCGGCGAGGGGTACGGCGGTCTGGAGCATCGTGCATCCACGGCGCTGCTCGCGAGCCGCAACGATCTGCCGGTGCAGGGACAGGCGCGCATGAGCGAAGCCTATCGCGGCTTCCTCGGCCTGGTGAGCCACGAGTACTTCCACACGTGGAACGTCAAGCGCATCAAGCCGGCGGTGTTCGCACCGTACGTGCTCGATCGCGAAGTCTATACGCGACTGCTCTGGCTGTTCGAAGGCTTTACGTCCTATTACGACGATCTGATGCTCGTGCGCAGCGGCGTGATTCCGCCTGCCGATTACTACGAACTCGTCGCCAAGACGGTGGCGGGTGTGCTGCGTGGCAGCGGCCGTCTCAAGCAGACCGTGGCCGAGAGTTCGTTCGATGCCTGGACGAAGTACTACCGCCAGGACGAGAACGCGCCGAACGCCATCGTCAGCTATTACACGAAGGGGTCGCTGGTCGCGCTCGCGCTCGATCTGACGATCCGTTCGAAGACGCGCGGCCAGAAGTCGCTCGACGACATCATGCGTGCGTTGTGGCAACGCTATGGCCGCGACTTCTATCGCGGCGCGCCCGTGGGTATCGACGAGGACGCCGTGCAGCCGTTCTTCGAGGACGTCTCGGGACTCGACCTGTCGGAATTCTTCGCCACCGCCATTCACGGCACGCGCGATCTGCCAATCAAGACGCTGCTCGAACGCGTGGGACTCACGCTGGAACCGGTCAAGCCCGAGGAGGGCCGTCCTGCACTGGGGGTGAAGACGGCAAAGCGCGGTGACGACCTTACGCTCTCACAGGTGCTCGACGGGGGCGCGGCGCAAGCGGCCGGATTGTCGGCGGGCGATGTGCTGGTCGCCATCGACGGTCTGCGCGTCACGCAAGCCAATCTCGACAAGCTGCTCGATCGCTATCGCCCGGGCGACCGAGTGACGGTCCACGCGTTCCGCCGCGACGCCCTGCGCGAGACCGCGCTCACGCTCGACGCGCCGGAGATTTCGAAATACCGCATCGCCGAGACGCGCGATCGCGCCGCGGCACAGCGTCGTGAAAAGTGGCTGTCGGCCTGAGCGGGCGAGCGCTTTATCCTTGCGCTGGGCCCGGCACGCGCGGGTCCCGGTTTTCCTCCGGACACGACTTGGCGACGGCGAGCATGTGCTCGATGAAGACCTGCGTCTTGCGCGGGAGGAAGCGTCGCGATGGCGTGACCAGATGCACCGGACTGGACGGTAACGACCACTCGGGCAGCACCTTGATGAGACGGCCGGTGCGCAACGCATCCTCGGCCAGGATGTCCGTCAGCGCGGCGATGCCACTGCCCGCCACCGTCATTTCCTTGACCATGCCCATGCTGTTGACCTGAATCGCCCCTTGCATGGTGATGTCGGCGCGCTGACGTCCCCTGTGCAGCGTGTCCGAGTTGAAAAGACGCCGCGCGCCTTGCAGGATCACGAAGCGATGGCCCGTCAGCTCGTCGGGCGTGGCGGGCAACCCCGTCGCACTCAGATACAGCGGGCTGGCATACAGACTGCGTGTGAGCGCCAGGAGGGGGCGCGCCACGAGAGTGGAGTCGGAGAGTTGTCCGGCGCGGATGGCGACGTCGATGCGCTCGGCGATCAGATCGACCTGTCGCGAACTCAGATCCACATCGACCGTAATCTCGGGATAGGCCGCGCAGAACGTGGCGAGCGGCACCGCCAGCCACTGCGCCGCAAAGTCGCCGGGCGCCGTGATGCGAAGCCGTCCACGCGGCTTGCTCGAGAGCTGCGAGGCGAAGTCTCGCGTCTCTTCCACTTCCTCGAGAATCGGCAGGCAACGCTCGTAATAGGCCTCGCCGACTTCGGTCAGTTCCAGCCGCCGTGTGGTCTTGTGCAGCAACTTCGTGCCCAGCCGCATCTCCAGCCGCGACAGACGCCGACTCACGGTTGCCTTGGGCAGATCGAGCCGCTCGCCGGCCCGGGTGATGCTGCCCGAGCGAACGACCTCGGCGAAGATCAGCATGTCATTCAGATCGTCAATCATCGCGCGCGCTCCTTGGTGACGCGGCCATCCGGCCAAGGAAAGGGGGATGGCATGCATTGTTCCAAAAAAGGAACAAACAATTCGATTTTACCGGCTTGTTTCATTTTTGTGGGTAACTAGAATTCATACCAAGCCGACGCGCCATTCACGGCAATCCCGAGATGGGGGCCAGCGCGGACGGATTTTCGAACCCCCAGGCTCAGGAGCCAGAGACATGACCACGATTCTCCAAATCAATTCCGCCGCCCGCTCGCAAGGTGCCAACTCGACCACACTCGCCAACGAATCCGTGGCGCAACTGGTCGCGAAGCACGCAGGTGCCAAGGTCGTCGTGCGCGATCTGCTGGCCGATGGCGTGCCGCACCTGGACGAAGCCGTGATCGGCGCGTTCTTTACGCCGGAAGACCAACGCTCGGCAGAACAAAACGCCATCATCGCCCGCAGCGACGAACTGGTCGCCGAGATTCAGGCAGCCGACTACGTGGTGTTCGGCGTGCCGCTGTACAACTTCCAGGTGCCGTCGCAACTGAAGGCGTACTTCGACTGGATCGCCCGTGCCCGCGTGACTTTCCGCTATCGTGAAGACGGTACCGTGGAAGGTCTTATCCAGGGCAAGAAGGTGATCGTGGCATTCGCCCGTGGCGGCAACTACAAGGACACGCCGGCCGACAGCCAGACCCCGTACCTCAAGACGATTCTCGGCTTCCTCGGCATGACGGACGTGACGTTCATCTTCGCGGAAGGTCTGGCTCGCGGTCCGGAATCGGCCGCCGCCGGATTTGCCAATGCTCGCGAAGCGATTGCAGCGCTCTAAGCCCTCGGGCCGACGCTGACAATACGGCTGCTCTCCCGCACGCGCAGGTACCCCCATGGCCCATCCGACGCCCTTGCATCCGCGTCAGACGAAGCGTCCGGCGGCTCACGCCGACGCGAGCGCCATCCCGCGCGTGCTTCCCGTCACCCGGCCCGGCCGCTGCGCCGCGGCGGCGGGGGCGGGTGTTTTCGATCAGGTCGCCGAAACGGATCCGTTTCTGTCGATCGATCTCTTCCGTCGTCATGGCGCGTGCATACCGCCGCATCCGCATGCCGGATGCGTGGTGGCGACCTACCTGTTTCCCGAGTCGACGACGTCGCTGCGCTGCCGTCACGCCCATCAGGGCGACGACACGCTGCGCGCCGGCGATCTGCTCTGGCTCGAAACCAACTGCGGCACCGTGCACGAGGACATTCCCGAGAACGCTCACGGTACCGCGCGTGGCATACGGATGATCGTGAGCCGCGCCGGCCGCCATGCGCACGGCGCTCCCGCGCAAACCGTGGTTCGTGCCGAAGCCATGCCGCATTGGCGCGAAGGCGCCGTCGATCTCACCTTGATCTGCGGGCAGTGGGGCGAGCGTCATGTCGCCCATGTCGTCCGTACGGAAAGTGAGCGCACGACGCTGTTGCAGCTCGACTGGCGTGAGGACGAACTGCGCACCCTGACGATCCCGTGCGATGGCCGTCGCTGGGTCGCATTGATTGCGCAGGGCGAGGCGGCACTGGCCAATCATGCGTTACGCGCGGAAGGCGGCGGCGCGCAAGCGGTGTTGCTTGCGCCCGGTGCGTGGCAACTGGCCGGACGCACCGGCGCGCGTCTCCTGCTCGCCGGTGGCGAGCCGCTCGACGAACCCGTGGTCTATCGCGGCAACTTCGCGGCGCGCGACGAAAGCGATCTCGTGGCGCTCACTCGCCGCTATCAACAGGGCGCAATGGGCACCCTGGCGCCCATCACCGAGTCATCGCGCGACTGAGTCCCGCTGCAACGCCCTTACGCCGGCAGGCGCCAGTCGATGGGCGCCTTGCCGTGCTGTTCGAGGAAGGCATTGGCGGCGCTGAAGTGGCCGCAGCCCAGGAAACCGCGATGTGCCGAGAGCGGCGAGGGGTGCGGGGCTTCGAGCAGCAGATGACCGTGACCGGCGAGCAGCGGTGCCTTGGCCTGCGCATGGCTGCCCCACAGCAGGAAGACGAGCGGCGCTTGCCGGGCGGCCAGCCCCTTGAGCAACGTGTCGGTACAGGCTTGCCATCCCCCCTTCTTGAACGGCTTCGCATGACTCGCGGCGTTGCTCGCTTCCACCGTGAGCGTCGTGTTGAGCAACAGCACACCCTGTTTCGCCCAGGCATCGAGATTGCCGTGCGGCGGCGCGGCGATCCCCAGATCGCGTTCGATTTCCTTGTAGATGTTTCGCAACGACGGCGGCACGCGCACGCCGCGCTGCACCGAAAACGCCAGGCCGTGCGCTTGCGCGATGCCGTGATCGTCACCGTGATAGGGGTCCTGCCCAAGGATCACGACCTTCACGTCCATGGGCGACGTCACGCGCAGCGCGTGAAAGATGTCCGCCGGGTAGACAGTCTTGCCTGCGGCGACTTCGGCATCGACGTAACGGCAAAGCGGCGCGTACGCGTCGCTCTCGACGAACGGCGCGACAAGTGTCTTCCACTCGCCGGGCAATGCGGCGAACTGATCCTCGACGCGACCCTTGAGCGGGCCGGCGACGTCGGCGCTCGCGGCTACCGAGTGAGCGATTGATGTGACGGGCATCGATGCAGATGTCACCGGCGCACCCGCTTTCGGCGGACGTCCGCGTCGCCGCGGTGAGAGCGCGGCAGAAGCGGTGGAAGCGGCGACATCGACGGGGGGCTGCGGCGGAGTCATCGTGTCGTTCGTGCCGGTCACTGGCGTCGGTTCGTCGAACAGTGAGCGTTGCCTTTCATCGGTAGGCGATGGCGATGCCGCGCGTGAGCGTGAGGTCATGCGATGAGTCGGTTGAGTGGACTTGGGAGAGTGACGCGTGCATCGTGCGCGTGTCCGTGAACGACGCTCAGCGACCGAGCACCTTTTGCCGCAGACGATACCCGCGCTGCGCCTTGCTCACGTCGTCGCTCTGCAATTCGGGCAGTACGTCGCGCAATTCCTGCGCGAGCGCGTGCAGAATGCGTTCGCCTTGGCCCTCGCGGTCGTCCTCCGGAGCATCGAGCAATTCCAGTTCGACTTCCACGAGTGGCTCCGTGTGGCGCTTGCCGCCGGCGTCAACCGCGACTTCGCCCCGGTCAAAGGCGATTTCGACCGCCGTGCCGTCCCCTGCGATATAGCGCCACAGGCGTCGCACGAAATTCGTTTCGAACTGGGCGACGACATTCGCCCCCTCGGCGCGCAGCAAATCCGCCGTGCCGGGCACGTCGCAAGCGGCGATCAGCGGTGCAAGTTCAAGCGCTTCGCCTTGCACGGCCTGCTCCCACTCGTGGCGCACATGTAGCCCGTCGCGCGCGTCGCCCACCGACTTGAGGGTTTGCAGCCATTGTCCGGGGTGGCCGTCGCGCGCCACGAAACGCAACCGCAGCGCGGCCTTCGCTTGCGAGAGCGCCAGCGAAGGCGTGTCGAAATAGCGATTGACGAGATGCCGTTCCCCCGGGCTTCCGCTCCAGGCAAACGGTCCAGATGAGAAATCAGCGCGACGGCGCGCTCGGCAGACAGGTCGCCCGGGAGGGCCAGTTTGAGTTCGCGTTCGATGGCCATCGGGGCCGCTCCTGTGAGGGGGGACGCCGCGCCATCGATCGCTCGCGTGGCGCGTGGCAGGGTGTTAGCGGGGCATGTCGAACAGCGTGGCGAGGGCTTCGCCCGGCTCGGGCGCGCGCATAAAGGCTTCGCCGACGAGGAAGGCATTGACGCCCGCCGCGCGCATGCGCATCACGTCGTCACGGGAGAGGATACCCGACTCCGTCACGACGATACGATTGTCCGGAATGTGCTTCAACAGACCCAGCGTGGTGTCGAGCGACACTTCGAAGTTGTGCAGGTTGCGATTGTTGATGCCCAGCAGCGGCGTGCTCAACTCGAGCCCGGCGTCCAGTTCCTGGCCGTTGTGCACTTCGACGAGTACCGCCATGCCCAGCTCGTGCGCTTGCGCTTCGAGATCGCGCATATGGGCCAGTTCCAGCGCCGCGGCGATGAGCAGAATGCAGTCGGCGCCCATCTCGCGCGCCTCGTACACCTGGTAGGCGTCGATCATGAAGTCCTTGCGCAGCACCGGCAGATCGCAGGCGGCCCGCGCGGCCTTCAGATACTCGGGCGAGCCCTGGAAGAACTGCACGTCGGTGAGCACCGACAGGCATGCCGCGCCGCCTTGCTGATACGACTCGGCAATCTGCGGCGGCACGAAATGCTCGCGAATCACGCCCTTCGACGGGCTGGCTTTCTTGATCTCGGCGATCACGCCGGGCAGACCGCCGTCGAGCTTCGTGCGCACCGCGCCCACGAAATCGCGTGTGCGCAGCGCGCTGTCGGCGACGGTGGCTTCGGCGTCGCGGCGCAGGCTCGCGAGGTCACGCACGCGCTTCGCAGCGGCGACTTCTTCAGCCTTGACGGCCAGGATCTTGTCGAGAACGGTGGACATATCGATGGATGATTCGGGGGCTACTGAATAAGAGGGGCGTCATCGAAGACTACGCCCGTCGTGATCGAAATCGGGAGGCGCTGGACGCGGCACCTGCGAGGGTGCCGACGCCATGCCTTACCCTTTGAATCGCTGCGTGAAGGCGACGAACTCGTCGAGCTTCGCGCGCGCCGCGCCGCTGGCGATGGATTCGCGCGCCAGCTGGATTCCTTCACCAATCGACGCCGCACGGTTGGCGGCATACAGCGCGGTACCGGCATTGAGGGCGACAATCTCGCGCGCGGTGCCCGGCTTGTTGTCGAGTGCTTCGATCAACATCGTTTTCGATTCGTCGGCGCTACCGACCTTCAGGCCACGATTGCTCACCATCTGCAGGCCGAAGTCCTCGGGATGAATCTCGTACTCGGTGACCTTGCCGTCCTTCAACTCGCCCACCAGCGTGGCGGCGCCGAGCGACACTTCGTCCATGCCGTCCTTGCCGTAGACCACGAGCACGTGTTCGGCGCCCAGGCGCTGCATCACGCGCACCTGGATACCGACCAGATCGGGGTGGAACACGCCCATCAACTGGTTCGGCGCACCGGCCGGATTGGTGAGCGGCCCGAGGATGTTGAAGATCGTGCGTACGCCCATTTCCTTGCGCACGGCCGCCACGTTCTTCATCGCGGGATGATGGTTCGGCGCGAACATGAAGCCGATGCCGACTTCGCGCAGACACTCGGCGACCTGCTCGGGCGAGAGCATGATGTTCACGCCCAGGGCCTCGAGCACGTCGGCGCTGCCCGACTTGGAACTCACACCGCGGTTGCCGTGCTTGGCGACCTTGGCGCCCGCGCCTGCTGCCACGAACATCGACGCGGTGGAGATATTGAACGTGTGCGACACATCGCCGCCGGTGCCCACGATGTCGACGAAATGCTCGCCGGGGGGCGCGTCGACATGGTTGGCGAACTCGCGCATCACTTGCGCGGCCGCTGCGATTTCACCGATGGTTTCCTTCTTCACGCGCAGGCCGGTGATGATGGCCGCGCACATGACCGGCGAAATTTCGCCCTTCATGATGAGACGCATCAGGTGCAGCATTTCGTCGTGGAAGATTTCACGGTGCTCGATGGTGCGCTGCAGGGCTTCTTGCGGGGTAATCATGGATTGTTCTCGCTTCTGTCGGATCGGCTCGGGTGGCTCAGATGGCTCAGGTGGCTCAGGTGGCTCAGATGGCTCAGATGGCTCAGGTGGCTCGCTCGGGTAGCAGCGCGCTCAGGCAGCCTGCGCCACGCGCGGTGCGGCTTGCAGGAAATTGCGCAGCACGTCGTGGCCGTGCTCCGACAGAATCGATTCGGGGTGGAACTGCACGCCTTCGACATCGAGCGTCTTGTGACGCACGCCCATGATCTCGCCGTCGTCCGTCCAGGCGGTGACTTCGAGGCAGTCGGGCAGCGATGCGCGCTCGATGGCCAGCGAGTGATAACGCGTGACGGTAAAGCGCTTGGGCAAATTCGCGAACACGCCCTGTTGCGTGGTCTCGATCTCGCTCACCTTACCGTGCATGATCTGCTGGGCGCGCACGACCTTGCCGCCAAAGGCTTCGCCGATCGCCTGATGGCCGAGGCAGACGCCGAGGATCGGGATTTCGCCGGCGAAGCGCTTGAGCACGTCGAGCGTGATGCCCGCGTTGGCCGGACAGCTCGGACCCGGCGAGAGGCAGATGCGCTCGGGGCGAGTTCGGCGATGGCGTCGAGTGTGATTTCGTCGTTGCGAAACACCCGTACGTCTTCGCCCAATTCACCGAAGTATTGGACGATGTTGTAGGTAAACGAGTCGTAGTTGTCGATCATCAGCAGCATGATGGTCCCTGTTCGTCGGGTGACAAAGGATTGTCGAACGCATGAGATTTGCGAATTCCCCCTGAGCGTGCCCCCACATTGAGTTCGCGATCCGCGGGGAGGGCGCTATGGGGATGAGATGGACGTGGCGGGTTACCGCCACCAGCGCAGGGCGGCGGTCAGAGGCGACCAGAGGAGGGGGGAAGACTGATACGACATCATAGTGACGAGGATTGTAGCAGTATCTGCGGGGTGTCGTGGGCGGGGCGTCGCAAAAAGCAGCCGATCGACGGGTTTCTCGCGAGATCGAGCCATTTTTCGCAAGAATGTACGTGCCGCAGCGGCGGTCGTTCGACGATTCTGCGACGCCCGGGCCGGGGTTGTTCGCCTACGGGGGCGGCGGCACCGGAGCTCGATGAAGGCGGCGTTGCAGCGTGTCGCGCAGACGTGCCGCCGTCAGTTCGCCCAAATGCGCTTCGACGCGACGACCCTGCGTATCGTAGAACAGCGTGGTGGGCAGTGCGCGCGCGCTCGCTGCCTGCATGGCTTGCGATGCGGGATCAAGCAGCAGATGGTTGAATTGCAGCCCTTGCGATTGCACGAATGCTTCGACCGTATGTGCGGCTTCGCCCTGATTGATCATCAGGAACGTCACGTCTGGGTAGTCCGCTTGGGCCTTTTCCAGTACGGGCATTTCGCGACGGCACGGTGGGCACCAACTCGCCCACAGATTGACCACGACGGGGCGGCCACGATAGGCGTCGAGCGTCACCGGCCGGCCGTCGATTGTCGCGAGCGTCAGCGACGGCAGCGGCGGTGCGGTGCGCTGCAGGGCGCCCAGCCCAACCTGTGCGGCGGCCCAAAGTGCCACGCCCGCGACGAAGCCGCATAGCATCGGGCGACGCGCTGATGCATCGCGGCGCACACGCCACAGCGCCCAGCCCAGTGCGACGGGCAGCCCGACCCAAACCGTGAAGCCACCGTCGCCAATCGCGACGATGGACAGTGGTGCCGCGGCGTAATCGGGCCACCAGCGCAGCACGTAGGCGGTGCGCGCCGCGACCAGGCCGACGAAGAGCGCGTCGAGCAGCAGGCTCGCCGCCCTGCGGCGTGCCGTGGCATCTGTGCCGCGCAGGAGGTAGCGCGCGACGAGCCAGGCCAGCAACGCCGCTGCGGCCGCGGCGAGCGTCGGTATGGAGAACGGGCCAAAGCTGGTGGTCATGCGTTCCCCGCTGCGTCGAGATGGCGCAGGAAGCGACGCGCATCCAGCTCGCCGACCATGCGTTGCGCACGCACCTCCTGACCGTTCGCATCGATGAGAATGAGCGTGGGCGGGCCGAGCACCCCCCACCGTTTCATCAGGGCCTGATCGATCGCGTCGTTCTTCGTCACGTCAGGGCGCAGCACTTGCATCGTCGCCAGGCGAGCCGCGACCCCCGGATCGCCGAACACATTGCGCTCGATGACATGGCAGCTCACGCACCAGTCGGCGTAGAAGTCGATCAACGTCCATTGCCCCTTCGCGACCGCCTGAGCAATGCGCGCATCGACATCCTCCGCAGACTTGACGCCGATGTAGTTCAATCGCTTGTCACTCTGCACGGCCGCGCCATGCGTGACTGACGCGTTTGCCCGTGCGAGAGGACTGAGTACCGCGTCGCTGCCAGACGCGGCGCCCACGAGCATGAGTACGGACCAGATGCCGGCCAACGACGACGCGAACAACAGCGTCCATCCTGAGGACTGGCCGCGCATCGTCCATGACCACGCGCCTAGGCCGACGGCGAGACCGAGGCCGAGCGCGCCCCACAGCATCAGGCTGACGCTGCCGGGCAGGAAGCGGCTCAACATCAGAATGGACATGCCCGTCATGACATAGGCGAACGCGATTCGCACGCGGACCATCCACGCTCCCGGACGCGGCAGAATCCGCGAGCCGAACAGCGCGATGGCCAGCAACGGCAGTCCCATGCCGACACCCAGTGCAAACAGCGCGACGCCGCCCGTCCATGCGTTGCCCGTCTGACCGATATAGAGCAAGGCGCCGGCCAGCGGGGCCGTCATGCAGGGGCCGACGAGCAGCGCCGAGAGCAGGCCGAGTGCGGCCGCACCGACGAGGCTGCCGCCGGGGCGCGGTTGCGCGGTGGCGTTGAGTCGATTCGCGACGAACGTCGGCAGACGCAGCTCGAACAGACCGAACAACGACGCCGCCAGTACCAGAAAGAGCCCCGCGAACGCGCCGAGCAGCCAGGATGATTGCAGGGTTGCCTGCAAGTTCGCTCCGGCCAGGCCCGCCGCGACGCCCACCGACGCATACGTCAGCGCCATCGCCAGCACGTACGACAGCGAGAGCGCCAGCGCGCGCAACGGCGCGGGACGATGGCCCACAATCATCGTCGAGACGATGGGGATCATCGGCAGCGTGCACGGCGTGAACGCCAGCAGCAACCCAAATCCGAAGAACAGCAGCGTGCCGGTGATGGGACCCAGCGAGGAGAGTCGTTGCGCCGCCGCCTGGTCCTGTGCGAGTGGCGCGGCGTTATCGGCGGCGGGCGCAGGGAAATTAGGGGGAGTCGGCACCTGGGCGGTGCCAGAGGCAACCGGACTGGCCGAGGTGGGCGGGATCGCCGGGGTGGCTGCGCCTGAGGCCAACCCGGCGGGCAAGGCGATCGTCATCGTTTGCGGCGGATAGCAGATGCCGGCGTCGGCGCAGCCCTGCCAGTGCAGCGTTACCGGACCGGGTGTCGTTGCGGGCAGCTGCATGCGCAACGCATCGCCGGTATAGATCTCCGTCTCGCCGAAGAACTCATCGGTGTGTGTCGACCCTGCCGAGAGCGTTAGCGCCACGGGGCTGCCCGACGCATCCTCGGCGCGCAGCGAATGACGATAAACGTAGTAATCCTTGGCAATATGGCCAACGACGTCGAGCCGGCCGTCATCGTGGCTGACCGGGGCAAGCGTCAGCACCTGAGACGCTTCCAGAAATTTCGGCGTGATCTGCCAGGGCAAGGCATCGGCGGTGCGCGTCCAGCCGATGGCACCGAGAAAAATCACAAACATGAAAAAGGCGCGACGTAGCAAATCTGTTCTCCCGCGGAAATCCCGAAGCAGGCAAGAGTGTGGCCTACGCCGATTAACCGAGAGTTAACGAGCGTCAGCGCTTGGGTCGGGGTGGGTGATACGCCGACACCTGCGGGATCGCCGTCCAATTCATTACGCAAAGTACGTAACATGGCGCGATATTCACAAGAGGTGCGGAATCGTGCGAGTGCTGTTGGTGGAAGACGACGACTTGATTGCGAGCGGCATTGTCGCGGGGCTGCACGCGTTGGGTATCGCGGTCGAGCATGCGGCGTGTGGTGCGGCGGCGGTGGCGGCGCATGCGGAAAACACGTTCGATGCGCTGGTGCTCGATCTGGGATTGCCCGATGGCGATGGCCTCGGCGTTCTGGCAGAGATTCGCGCGATGGAGCGCGACGTGCCCGTCCTGATCCTGACGGCGCGCGACGGCATCGAGCACCGCATTGCCGGCTTGAATGGCGGGGGTGACGACTACATGGTCAAGCCGTTCGACCTGCGTGAGTTGGCGGCGCGACTGCATGCGTTGATTCGCCGGGTGCAGGGGCGTGCGGCCCCGATCATTGAGGCCGGGCCGCTGCGCCTGGAGCCGGCGAGCGGACTGGCGTGGCTCGATGGCGAGCCGGTCGAACTCTCGCGCAAGGAAGTCGATTTGCTGGCGCATCTGGCGAGCTGTCGAGGCCGGTGGCTCACGCCCGACATGTTGCACGAGCGGCTGTATGGGTTGACCGACCGACTGGGTAGCAATGCATTGAACGTACACATTCACAACGTGCGTCGTAAATTGGGGGGCGGTGTCATTCAGACGGCGCGGGGCCTGGGCTACCGGTTGGGATGGGCGTTGTCATGAGTCTTCGTTTGCGTGCGGTGTTGATCGCTGGCGTGGCACTCGTGGTGCTTTGGGCGGTGGTGGCGGGTTGGATGATGCGCGGGGTGCAAGCGAATCTCGACCGGGCGCTCGATGAGCGTCTCGCGATGTCGGCCCGGATGGTGTCGGGACTGCTGGCGCGGGCCGCGCTGTCGCCGCTTGCGCCGGGCGTGGGTAAGGCTGATTGGGACGACGTGATTCGCGTGGGAACTGACGACCGGATTGCGTGCGAGATTCGCTCGGTGCATGGCGCGGTGCTGGCGCGCACCGATGGCGGGCCGCAGTCGGCTGGGCGGTCGCTGCCGCTGGGTTTCAGCACCATGGCGTTCGAAGGCAAACACTGGCGCATCTACGTGTTGCAGGACGCGCGCGGATATCAGGTGATGACGGCGGACGGACTCGACAAGCGGGCAGCGCTGACCGGCGCCTTGCTGCGTGCGGTGGGGGTGCCGTTCATGATTGCGGTGGTGGGCGGGTTGATCGCGTTGTGGATCGGCATTGGACGCGGGTTGTCGCCGTTGGAGACCTTGCGATTGGCGTTGCGTCGCAAGCATGCCGACGACACGGCGCCTATCGACCTGGGGCGTGCGCCGACGGAGTTGCGTCCGGTCGTCTCGGCGCTTAACGGTCTGCTAGACCGACTGACTCAGGCGATGGCGTATCAGCGGGCATTCACCGATGCGGCGGCGCACGAATTGCGCACGCCGTTGACGGCGGTCGACACACACTTGCAGGTGGCGGAGATCACGCGGGGCGAGTCGGCCAGGCGGGCGTTGCATCAGGCGGGGGTAGGCGTGCGTCGCTTGCGGCATACGCTGGATCAGATGATGACCCTTGCGCGTGCGGAGGCGCCTGCGCATTCGCCGGACGCGTGCATGTCGGTGCGCGAAGTGATGGAGGAAGTCCTTGCCGTATGGGAGGAGACGGATCGGGGCCCCGTTCCGCTGCGAGTTGGGTCACTGTCTGAGTGGCGGAATGGGGCCCCGGTCCGTCGTGGCGTTCCACGGATCTCCTTTAGCATGTTGTGCGACGACGGAGGCGCACCGATCCCTCGTTCGATGCTCGCCACGGCGGTGCGCAATCTCGTGGATAACGCGCTGCGGTTTTCCCCGGCGGAGCGTCCGATTGAAGTGACAGTGGGGATGGACGAACACCGCCAGCAGTACTGCATCGTGGTGGCGGACCGAGGCCCGGGCTTGGCGCCGGAGCAGGCGATGCGATTGGGCCAGCGTTTCTGGCGCGGCGATCAGGGTCGGCAGCAAGGGGAGGGGCGGGTTTGGGGATTTCCATTGTGCGGGCCATCGCGTCACGCTTTGGCGCCACGCTCGAATTTGCGTCTCGCGACGGTGGCGGTTTGCTGGCGCGGTTGTCCGTGCCCGTTGGCCGATGAGCGAGCCTAACGCGTGCCATGGCACCTATCGCACGCGCTAAGCCATCGAACTGAGCGTGCGACGAAACCGTCGCAGTGAGACGGCGAAGAAAACGGCGCCGATGAGCGCGAGCGCCATGAACTGCACCCACACCACGCCGATCCCGGCCCCTCGGAACAGGATGGCCTGACTCAGTTCGACGAAATGCGTGGTGGGCGCGGCCAGCATGATGTCTTTCACCAGAGGTGGCATGCTCTCGCGCGGCGTGTTCGCGCCCGAGAGCATTTCCAGTGGCAGCAGCACCAGAATCAGCAGCATGCCGAACTGCGGCATCGACCGCGCGAGCGTCGCAAGAAAAATCCCCATCGACGTGGTGGCGAACAGGTGCAGCGTTGCCCCCAGCAGGAACAGCGCCACCGACCCGCCGATCGGCACATGCAGCGCGCCGCTCACGATCAGCCAAAGCGACGTCGCGGCAGCGATCAGCACCACCAATCCCATCGACCAGATCTTCGCGGCCATGATTTCGGTCGGTGTCACCGGCATGACCAGCAGATGCTCGATCGTGCCGTGCTCGCGCTCGCGAATGAGCGCAGCGCCCGTGAGAATGATCGAGAGCATCGTGATGTTGTTGACGATCTCCATGAGCGCGCCGAACCACGCGCGCTCCAGCGTCGGGTTGAAGCGCACGCGCAACGCCAGATCAATTGGCAATGCCGGGTTCGATCGGTATCGCTGGAGGAACTCGCGCACCTCTGCCGAAACGATCTGCTGCACATAGCCGCTGCCGGTGAACGCCTGACTCATGCGCGTGGCGTCGACATTGAGCTGGACTTCGGCCGCACGTCCCGCCAGCACGTCGCGCTGAAAATTGGGCGGAATGTTCAACGCGAACGTGTACGCGCCTTCGTCCATGCCGCGATCGACGGCGTCCGCCGTAATCATGCGCGGCGCGGTGAACTGTGGCGGATAGAACGCCGAGACGATGCGCTGCGAGAGCGGTGAAGCGTCTTCGTCCACAATCGCGATCGGCGCAAGATGCAATGTGTCGGGCAATGCTGTCGCTGCGGAATAGACCGATGCCGTGAACGTATAGACGATGAGCACCAGCATCGTCACATCGCGCGCCAGACTCCATAGCTCCTTGATACCGAGCCGATAGATGTTTGCCAGATGCCGCGGCCACGGATGCGGGTTCTGCGGCGGCGCATCGGGACGAGAGGCCTGCGGAAGCGTCGGGCTTGCCATCACGTCTCCTGTTTGTTGAGCAACAGGATCGTGGCGCCCATCACCACGGGCACGGCCATCAGCATCGGCCAGAACGCGTTGCCGAGGTCGGCAAACCCGAGCGCCTTGTTGAAGACGCCGCGGCTGATGATCAGCATGTAGCTCGACGGATAGATCTCCCCGATGATCCGGCCCGAGCCCTCCATCGAGGGCACCGGCGTGAGCATCCCGGAAAACTGAATCGCCGGGATCATCGTGCCGATCATCGTGAAGAACAGCGCCGCGATCTGGCTACGGGTGAAAGTGGACGCCAGCAGGCCAATGCCCGTGGCGACGACGTTGAAAATGAAGACGGCGCTCACGAGTGTCAGGAAGCTGCCCTTGATCGGCACGCCGAACAGCGTCACGGCGATGAGCGCCATGAGCAGGAAGTTCAGCATGGCAAGCGCGACGTACGGAATCTGCTTGCCGATCAGGAATTCCGTGCGGGTGACCGGCGTCACGTACAGGTTCAGGATCGAGCCGAGTTCCTTCTCCCGCACCACGGACAGGGCCGTGAGCATGGCCGGCAGCATCAGCAGAAGCAGCGGAATCACCGCCGGCACCATTGCGGGAAGGCTCTTCACGTCGGGGTTATAGCGATACCGGGTCTCGATGTCGAGCGACGCCGTCGGGCGCGCGCCGAGGCGGTGAAGGGACTGATCCGCCAGCCAGTTCTGATGCATCCCCTGCACATAGCCCTGCACTGTCTCTGCGCGCATCGGCATCGCCCCGTCGATCCATGCGCCGATCTCGACCGCCTTGCCGCGTAACACGTCGCGAGCGAAGCCCGGCGGGATCTCGATGGCCAGCGCCAGTTCGCCGTCGCGCAGACGCCGGTCCATATCGGCGTCGTCCTTGATGGGCGGCCGCTCGATGAAGTAGCGCGACCCCGCGATATTGAGCGCGTAGTTCTGGCTCAACGTGGTCTGGTCGCGGTCGAGCACGGCGTAGCGCAAATCTTCCACGTCCATGCTGATGCCGTAGCCCATCACCAGCATCAACACGAGCGAGCCCACCAGCGCAAGCGTGGCGCGCACCGGGTCGCGCTGCAGCTCCAGCGTCTCGCGCCAGAGATAGCTGAGCAGGCGGCCGAGCGAGAATGCCTTGTGCTGCGGATGCGCCGTCTCGACGAAGACAGTGGACTCAGATGGGTTGGCCGCGTCAGACGACGCTGGCGCCAGCGATGCGCCGCCCCCCGCTTCCACGAGATACTCGATGAAGGCCTGCTCGAGCGTCGCCGCGCCCTTGTCGTGCGTAATCTTCGCGGGCGGATCGGACACGAGCACCTTGCCCGCGTGCATCAGCGAGATGCGGTCGCAGCGTTCCGCCTCGTTCATGAAGTGCGTGGAGATGAAGATCGTCACGCGATCCCGGCGCGACAGTGCCACCAGCAGACGCCAGAAGTTGTCGCGCGCGATCGGGTCGACCCCCGACGTCGGCTCATCGAGAATCAACAGTTCGGGCTTGTGTACCATCGCCACGGCGAGCGACAGGCGCTGACGCATGCCGAGCGCGAGGGTGTCGGGTAGTGCGCCCAGCACGTCCGCCAGACCGAAGCGACGGGCCATCTCCGCCACGCGTGCGCCGACCTGGGCCTCGGGCACATGGAACAGCCTGGCGTGCAGCACGAGGTTCTGATGCACCGTCAGCTCGGTATAGAGCGAAAACGCCTGCGACATGTAGCCCACGCGGCGGCGTGTGCCGATGTCCTTCGGATCGACCTCGTGGCCGAAGAGCCAGGCTCGGCCGTCGCTCGCTTGCAGCAGGCCGGTGAGCAACTTCATCGTGGTGGTCTTGCCGCAACCGTTCGAGCCGAGGAAGCCGAAGATCTCGCCGCGGCGAATGCGGAAGTCCACGTGATCGACCGCAACGAAATCGCCGAAGCGCATCGTGAGGTCTTTGGCCTCGATAGCGATCTCCGTGTGTTCGTCGATCGGCAGCGGCGGAATCGCGACCGGCTCGTAGCCGCGCGTCTTTTCCGCAGGCAGCAGGTCGATGAACGCCGCTTCCAGGGTGTCTCGCCGCGTGTGCGCAAGCAACTCGGCGGGCGTGCCGGTCGCGAGCACCTTGCCCGCGTCCATGGCGACGAGCCAGTCGAAGCGCTGTGCCTCATCCATATACGCGGTGGCGACGATCACGCTCATCGTCGGTCGCGCGCGACGAATGCGCGCGATCAATTCCCAGAACTGAGCGCGCGCGAGCGGATCCACCCCGGTCGTCGGCTCGTCGAGCACCAGCAGATCGGGATCATGAATCAGCGCGCAACACAGCCCGAGCTTCTGCTTCATGCCGCCGGAGAGCTTGCCGGCCGGTCGGTCGAGAAACGCATGCAGGCCGGTGCTGTGCGTGAGGTCATCGATGCGGCGGCGCCGCTCCGGGGCATCGTGACCGAAGAGCCGCGCGAAGAATTGCAGGTTCTCCTCGACGGAGAGCGTCGGATAGAGATTCTTGCCGAGCCCCTGCGGCATATAGGCGATGCGTGGACAGACGCGGTCGCGATGCGCCTTGCTCGCCATGTCGCCGCCGAGCGCTTCGACGGTGCCCGCTTGCACCACCCGCGCGCCCGCAATGAGCGATAGCAGGGTGGACTTGCCGACGCCGTCGGGACCGATCAGGCCGACCATGCCGTGGGCGGGGAGGTCCAGGCTGACGTTGTCCAATGCGACGGTCTTGCGGCCGTAACGCAGCGTCACGCCGGCGACATGCACCGCCGGCGGCAAACCGCTGCCGGGCGGGGACGATATCGAAGGCGAAGGTGAGGGAGGCGCCGTCATGATGTGCGGCTCACCGCGGCAGCTTCGTCTGCAGTTGGGGCGGCCACGGCACCTGACTATCGGTCTTCACCCAGGCGACGCCGGGCAGGCCCGTCTTCACGAGCTTCAGATGCTGTCGCAGCAATTCAGGCGCAATCTGCGCGCGCACGCGGAACATCAGCTTCTGGCGCTCGCTCTCGGTCTCGACGGTCTTCGGCGTGAACTGCGCCGTGCTCGAGACGAAGGACAGGGTCGCGGGAATGACGTACTGCGGCGCCGCGTCGAGAATGATGCGAACTTCGGCGCCCATGGCAAGTCGGCCCGCCACCGTCTCGGGCAGGAAGAACGTCATGTACACATCCGACAGGTCGACGAGGTTGAGCACCTTGCCACCCGCCGCCAGCACTTCGCCGGGTTGCGCCACGCGAAATTGCACGCGGCCGTCGCGCGGCGCCTTGAGTTCGCTGTCGGCAATGTCGGCTTCGATACGGTGGATGGTGGCCTGCGCGGCTTCGACCGTCGATTTCGCGCCAATCACCTGGGCGTTGGCCGCCTCCACAGCCGATTGCGCGGCGGCGACCTGCGCGCGCGCCGCGGTAACGGCGGCGCGCGTGCTGCGAACGCGCGCACGATCGTCGTCCAGCTCCTGCACCGACGACGCGCCTTCTTTCGACAGAGTCTCCGAGCGCGACAGACGCCGCGCGGCGGCATCGAGTTCGGCCTCGCGTGCCGCCACGTTCGCCTCGGCGGTCGCCTTGTCCGACACGCGCGCGGCGGCCTGTGCCTGAATTGCCGCCACGTTGGTCACGGCCTGCCGATACTGCGCACTGGCCTCGTCGCGCTGCGCGTTGAGCGTGTCGATCTGCATCTTGGCAAGCACCTGGCCCGCCGTCACGAAATCGCCTTCCCGAACATAGATGGCGTCGACGCGCCCGCCGAGCTTGGTGGCGATGTCGACTTCGGTGGCTTCGATACGGCCGTTGCCGCTGGCAAACCCTTCTCCCGGTCCGGCGTTTCGGAAGGTCGTCCATCCGTACCAACCCAAACCGATCATGGCGAGCACGATCAGGGCGGGGACCAGTGTCTTGGCGTTGGGGAGCGTCATTGGGGGCTGACCTCGGGCATTGAGTGGGCGCCCGGCGCGGTGTACGCCGGACGCGCTGGGCCGGCCGGGCCGGCAGGCGGCGGCACGACGAGCCGCGGCGTGCGAGCGAACGGTCCGCCCGGAGCATGGGCAGGGGGCATGAGCCGGCTGCCGCCCCCGAGCGCCGTATAGAGCGATACCCGTGCGGAGAGCAGCGCGCGGCGGGTCTGCACGGTCTGTTGTTCAATGGCGAGGAGGTCGCGTTGGGCATCGAGCACTTCGAGAAACGCGGCCGCACCGTGGTCGTAGCGCAGCTTGGCGAGCCGTGCGCGCTCAGCCTGGGCGTCCTGCGTGGCTTGCAGGATGGTGACCTGATCGGCCAACCAGCGGCGCGCACTCAGGGCATCGGCCACGTCGCGGAATGCGCCCTGGATCGTCTTCTCGTAATTCGCGACCGACTCCACGCGCCGCGCTTCGGCGAGGTCGAGATTGTTGACGAGGCGGCCGCCCTGGAAGATCGGCAGACTGAGGCTGGGCGTGAACGTCCATGCGGCGCTGCCGGCCTTGAACAGGCCATCGAGCGCGCTGCTCGCCGTGCCCACCGAGCCGGTGAGCGTGATCTGTGGGAAGAATGCCGCGCGCGCCGCGCCGATGTTGGCGTGTGCCGCGCGCAACTGATATTCGGCCGCGATGATGTCGGGTCGGTCTTCCAGCAACGACGACGGCAGGCCGGGGTCGAGATCGCGCATCAGGCGGGCGTCGTCGACCGTGGTGTCCAGGGCCGCGGGCGACGTATCGATCGGCGCGCCCACGAGCACTTGCAGCGCGTGGGCCTGTGCTGCCCGCTGCTGCTGAAGTTGCGCGACGAGCGCGCGGGCCTGCTGCCACAGGGTGGTGACTTCGGTGAGATCGAGCTTCGAGGTCGCGCCGACCTGTTCGCGGCGCGTGAAGATGCGCAGCGACTCGGCACGGCTGTCCACCGTCTGCTGCGCGAGGGCGATCCGCTCGTCGAATTCGCGCAGGCTCAGCCACGTTTGCGCGACCTGCGAGACCAGACTGAGCGCCAGCGCACGCCGAGCGGCATCGGACGCGAGGTAGTCGTCGAGCGCGGCATCCTTCAGATTGCGGATCCGCCCCCAGAAGTCCAGCTCCCACGTCGACAGGCCAAGGCCGACCTGATATTGGCTGCTGATATAGGGGTTGCCGGTGAGACTGAGATCGCCGGGCAGACGTTGACGTGTCTGGTTGCCGCCCACGCCGAGCGACGGCAGTTGATCGGCGCGTTGAATCCCGTACACCGCTCGCGCTTGTTCGACCCGGGCGAGCGCGACGCGCAGATCGCGATTGTTGGCCAGGGCGGTTTCGATGAGCACGCGCAGTCGGGGATCGGCGAAATACTCGCGCCAATCGAGCCCTGACGCCGGCCGCGCGGCCGGCGTGGCGGGCGACGTGCTTGCATCTTGGGGCCACACGTCGGCGACCGGCGGTGCCGGGCGTTCGTAGCGGGGCGCCAGCGAAAGACAGCCGCCAAGCAGGGTCGTGACGAGCGCGGCAATCACGGGCGTCGCGGCGGTGTTCGCGACGCCTGAACGCCTGGGTGAATTGCAGGGTTTCGCCATAGAAGTCCCAACCTCGCGACGGACACTTCACTATAGCGCGGCGACGCCGCAGGGCGTAGGCGGGAGGGGGGTGAAAATGGCGAACGCTTGTGCTAAATCAACAAGGGCCCCGCATCGAGGTTCGATTCGGAGCCCTGCGTATTCCTCTATTGCACCCGGCCGATATGACCGAGGCCGCTGCGTCTCAAACCGGCGCAGGCGTGACATCGGTGCGGCGGCGCGGCGCCTGGAAGGCTGCGCCGCACGGATCAGTATTCGGCGTCGAGGCCGTCCTGCACCTGCTCGGCCGCCCGCAGCACGGCGCGCGCCTTGTTTTCCGTCTCTTGCCATTCGGATTCGGGCACCGAATCGGCCACGATGCCGGCCGCGGCCTGCACATAGAGATTGCCGTCCTTGACGACACCGGTGCGGATTGCGATGGCGACATCCATTTCGCCGCCGAACGAGAGGTACCCCACGGCGCCGCCGTACAGGCCGCGCTTGACCGGCTCGAGTTCGTCGATCAGTTCCATCGCGCGAACCTTCGGCGCGCCGGTGAGCGTGCCGGCCGGGAACGTCGCGCGCAGTACGTCGATATTCGACAGCCCCGGTTGCAGCCGGCCTTCCACCGAACTCACGATGTGCTGCACGTGCGAGTATTTCTCGATCACCATCTTGTCGGTGACTTCGACGGTGCCTGTTTGGGCGATGCGCCCGACATCATTGCGCGCCAGATCGATGAGCATGACGTGCTCGGCGATTTCCTTCGGATCTCCAAGTAATTCGGTGGCCAGTTCGGCGTCTCGCTCGGGCGTGGCGCCGCGCGGACGCGTACCGGCAAGCGGGCGAATCGTCACGATTTCCTGCTCGCCGTCGGGCGTTTGCCGACGCTCCTGCCGCACGAGGATCTCGGGCGACGCGCCCACCACCTGGAAGTCACCGAAGTTATAGAAGTACATGTACGGCGACGGATTGAGCGAGCGCAGGGCACGGTAGAGCGAGAGCGGGGCGTCGCGATACGGCTTGATGAGACGCTGGCCCACTTGCACCTGCATCAGCTCGCCGGCGGCGATGGCGTCCTTGGCTTTGGCCACGGCTGCGAGGTAGTCCGGCTTGGCGAATTCGCGGAAAGTTTCGGTGCGCACGCTGCCGGACGTGACCGGCGCATCGACCGGCGCCTTCAAACGAGTGCGCAGCTCGCGCAGACGCAGGCGAGCCTTCGAAAACGCTTCGGGCTGGGTCGGGTCCGCATAGATGATGAGGTAGAGCTTGCCGGTCAGATTGTCGATCACGGCGAGTTCTTCCGTGAGCAGCAACTGGATGTCGGGCAGGTTCAGGTCGTCGTGTGGGGTGGTGTGCGCCAGCTTCTTCTCGATGTAGCGCACGGCGTCGTAGCCGAAGTAGCCCGCAAGACCGCCGCAAAAGCGCGGCATGCCCGGGCGCAGGGCCACCTTGAAGCGTGCCTGGAACTGGGTGATGAATTCGAGCGGATCGCCATCGTGCGTCTCGACGACGACGCCGTCGCGCACGACTTCGGTCTTCGGGCCGAAGCTGCGCAGCAGCGTGTGGGCCGACAGGCCGATGAACGAGTAGCGGCCGAAGCGCTCGCCGCCGACCACCGATTCGAGCAGGAAGGTGTTCGCGCCGCGCCGGTCGCCCAGCGCGAGCTTCAAATACAGCGAGAGCGGCGTGTCGAGATCGGCCAGCGCCTCGGCGATCAGCGGAATGCGGTTAAAGCCTTGGTTGGCCAGCGATTTGAATTCGAGTTCGGTCATTTTGCACTCTGCCTGCAAGTTTGCCGGCGGGCGTTCCCGCAAATTCGGCGTGGATTGGCGTTGAGAATACCTGAGTCGTGTCGGGGTGGGGGTGCTGACCCACGTCGAGCCCCGTGAACGCGCGTGCACCGGCAATGCGATGGCGCTTGCCGCGGCTCGGCGAACCCGCGCACTGTGCGAGACAGCGCGCCGAGGTATGACGTCTTGGGAACAACAACGATGCAAGAAACGGGTTGCCGAAGACGAACTTCAGCGGTCCCGGCCACCCCTTGGAAGGGTTCAGCAGGACCAGCGTCGCCAGGGCCAGGCCCCCCGGTCGATCACGCTCAGACTCCGTTTCTTGTTCAGGAACATGCGCTTGAATGCAGTGTGGAAGATGGCGAACTCAGCTCGCCAGTGCGGGCGTAGCCTTGGGCAAAATCGCCCGGGCGGCGCCCAGAATGGAGCCGACTATACCATCCGTGTCGATCGTTTGTACAGATTCGCCATGGTTGTAGCCATACGGCACGGTCAACGACCGGCAGCCGGCCGCACGGGCCGCCTGGGCGTCGTTGCCCGAGTCCCCGACGAGCACGGCTTGCGCCGGCGACACGCCGAAGACTTCGCACGCCTTGACGAGCGGCATCGGGTCCGGTTTGCGCCTGGGCCACGAGTCGCCGCCATACACCAGGTCGAACTGATCGGTCAGGTCGTAATGCGCGAGCAACGCGACCGCGAAGCGATGCTGCTTGTTGGTGATGCAGGCCACGGGCAGACCGGCGGCGCGCAAGGCGGCCAGTCCTTCGCGCACTTCGGGATAAAGCGTCGTGTGCGCGCCGTTGATCGACGTGTAGACGGCTTCGTACTTGTCCTGTGCCCGTTCGAACAGGCCGTCGATCTCGGCGTCGGCGAAGCGCTCGGCGAGCGTCTTGCGGATGAGATTGGCGGTGCCCTTGCCGACAAACGTCATCAGGCGCTCGGTCGGCACCGGCGCTACGCCCAGATCGGCCAGCATGGCGTTCAGCGCCATGCCGAAGTCGCCCGCCGTGTCGACGAGCGTGCCGTCGAGGTCGATCAGCACTGCGCGAATGCCGTCCAGCTGAAGGTCTTGGGTATCGGTCATGCCACGCTCGCCAGTTGGGCGCGCATCTGGTCGATGACCGCCTTGTAGTCGGGTTTGCCGAAAATGGCCGATCCGGCGACGAACGTGTCCGCCCCGGCGGCAGCAATCTCGGCAATGTTCTCGACCTTCACGCCGCCGTCGATTTCCAGACGAATCTCATGACCGGTCTCGGCCGTGTAGGCGTCGATGCGGGCACGCACGGCGCGCAGTTTGTTGAGCGCTTCGGGAATGAACGATTGGCCGCCGAAGCCAGGGTTCACCGACATGATGAGCACCATATCGAGACGATCCATCACGTGGTCGAGGTAATGCAGCGGCGTACCCGGGTTGAACACGAGACCGGCTTTGCAACCGTTGTCGCGAATCAGGGAGAGCGTGCGGTCGACATGTTCCGACGCTTCCGGGTGGAACGTGATCAGGTTCGCGCCGGCCTTGGCGAAATCGGGCACGATGCGATCGACTGGGCGTACCATCAGATGCACGTCGATCGGCACGTCCACGTGTGGGCGGATTGCCTCGCACACCATCGGGCCGATGGTCAGGTTGGGAACGTAATGGTTGTCCATCACGTCGAAGTGAATCCAGTCGGCGCCGGCCGCCACGACATTACGGACTTCTTCGCCCAGCCGGGCAAAGTCGGCGGACAGGATGCTGGGGGCGATACAGAATTGCGTCATGGCGGGCGGGGGAAGGGCGTCAAAAGCGTCATTTTAAAGCTTTCGCTTGATGCCTGCCGGTCGTGGGCCGAACCGGCGGGCGCCGATACCCTTCGAATCGGTCGCCGACTGGCGTCTTTGCCGGTTGCGACCCGCGACGACTTGCCGCAGAATGCGTTGCAAAACGCCACCCGAGAGCCCGCATGCGCTACAGGAACACCCGATGAGCCAGTATGAATTTACCGTCACAGTGCGCCCGCAATACCTCCCGGAGCAATCGGAACCGGATCGCCAGCAATTCGCCTTTGCCTACACGATCACGATTCGCAACAGCGGGGAAGTGCCGGCACAACTGATCTCGCGCCATTGGGTGATTACCGATGGCGATAACCATGTGCAGGAAGTCAACGGCCTGGGCGTGATCGGGCATCAACCGTTCCTGCAACCCGGTGAGCAGTTCGAGTATACGAGCTGGGCGATGGTCGCCACGCCGGTCGGCACCATGCGCGGCGAGTACTTTTGCGTGGCCGAGGATGGCACGCGTTTCGACGTTCCCATCGCCGAATTCGCGCTGACCATGCCGCGTACGTTGCACTGAGCCGGGCATGCGCGCATCGTTCGGACGTCATCGGCGGTCGTCGGACCAGTCTTCGCGTTTGAGCGGATCGTCGGCCGCGCCTGCGGCCGCGTCCCGATCGCGCGAATCCACCGGGTCGACGGTATCGCTCGGCATCGGCCGGATCGCGCGCATCTGGCGAACCCTGCGTTGGGGCGACGGCTTGCGACGCATCACCACGATCGCGGCGACGATCGCGATCGCTAGCAACACCTCCGGCAAGACCAGCAAGGCCGGATATTCATCGAACAGATTACCCATGACGCTCTTCCTGACGAAGTTCGGGCGGTGGCGCGCCGGCCGGGGCCTGGCGTTCGCCGCGTTTGCCGCATTGCTCTACGGTTGTTCGAGTGTGCCTCCGACGAGCACGTCTCGTCCAGGCACGCCACCGTCGAGCGTGGCCACGCCGCCCTCGGGCGCGGGTCGCATGCAGCCCGTGTCGTGGTCGCAGGTCGACGGCTGGCAGGACGACTCGCTCATCGGCGCGCGCCTCGCGCTCGCCCAGAGCTGCGTGAAGCTCGGTCGTCAAACCAACTGGCAACCTGCGTGCCGCGCGTCCGAGCGTATCGACGATCTGGATCCGGCGGCGGTCCGGCAGTTCTTCGAACAATACTTTACGCCGTTTCGCATCGCGAACGCCGACGGCACGCAGACGGGCCTGATCACGGGCTACTACGAGCCGCTGCTGCACGGCTCGCGCGTGCGTGGCGGCGTGTATCAGACACCGCTTTACAAATGGCCCACCGGGCGCCGGGCCGGATCGCTGCCCGCGCGCGCCGAACTCATGCGCAGCGGCATCCTGCGCGGCCACGAGCTGGTGTACGTCGACGATCCGGTCGAGGCTTTCTTCCTGCAGGTGCAGGGCTCCGGGCAGGTGCTGCTCGACGATGGCACGATTATGCGCGTGGGCTACGCGGGCAACAACGACCAGCCGTACAAGTCGATCGGACGCTGGCTGATCGATCATGGCGAGATCACGCCCGCGCAGGCGACGATGCAGGGGATTCGCGCGTGGGCGCGTGCCAATCCGTCGCGCGTCGATGCCTTGCTCGATGTGAACCCGCGTTTCGTCTTTTTCCGCGAGATGCCGAATCACGGCGTGGGCGGTATCGAGGGGCCGGTGGGCGCCTTGGGCGTACCGCTCACGGCGGAACGATCGATCGCCGTGGATCCGGCCTCGATCCCGCTCGGCAGCCCGGTGTTCCTCGCGACCACGCGCCCGCCGTTCGGCGCCCAGGCGAATACGCCGATCAACCGGTTGATGTTCGCGCAGGACACCGGCAGCGCCATCAAGGGCGGCGTGCGCGCCGATTTCTTCTGGGGGCTGGGCGATGACGCCGGGGATCTGGCCGGGCGGATGCGCCAGAGCGGCCGTATGTGGGTGTTCCTGCCCAATCAGTGAGCGTCGAGCGTCAACGAAAAAGCCCGCGAATCGATCGCGGGCTTTTTTTCATCGTGACGGACACGGCCGGCGCTTATCGCACCCGCTTGTCCAGAACCCGGCGTGCCTTGCCCACCGAGCGCTCGATGCCGCCGACCGGCTTCACGCGCACCGCGCACGACACGCCGATGAGCGTCTTGATGTCGCGCTTGAGTTCGCCGCCCGCCGATTGCAGCGCCGTGTCGTCATGGCAGCCGACGGCCGCCTCGACTTCAACGGCCATCGTGTCCATCGGGCCTTCCTTGTCCAGGATGATCTGATAGTGCGGTGAGAGCAACGGCTGGCGCAGCAGCAATTCCTCGATCTGCGACGGGAAGACGTTCACACCGCGAATGATCATCATGTCGTCGGAGCGACCGGTGATCTTCTCCATGCGGCGCATCGTGCGCGCCGTGCCCGGCAGCAGGCGCGTGAGATCGCGCGTGCGGTAGCGGATGATCGGCAGCGCTTCCTTCGTGAGCGACGTGAACACCAGTTCGCCGAACTCGCCGTCGGGCAACACTTCTCCGGTCACCGGATCGATGATCTCGGGGTAGAAGTGATCTTCCCAGATCGTCGGGCCGTCCTTGGTCTCGGCACATTCACTGGCGACCCCGGGGCCCATCACTTCCGACAGACCGTAGATGTCGACCGCGTCGATGCCCATGCGCTTCTCGATGGCCGAGCGCATGTCGTTCGTCCACGGCTCGGCGCCGAAGATGCCGATGCGTAGCGACGATTCGGCGGCCACCAGGCCTTGACGCTCGAGTTCGTCGGCAATCGCGAGCATGTAGCTCGGCGTGACCATGATGATGTCGGGCTTGAAATCCTGAATCAGTTGCACCTGCTTCTCGGTCTGACCGCCCCCGAACGGGATCACCGTCAACCCGGCACGCTCGGCGCCGTAGTGCGCGCCGAGACCGCCCGTGAACAGGCCGTAGCCGTAGCTGACGTGCACCTTGTCGCCGCGACGCGCGCCGGCGGCACGGATCGAGCGCGCCACCAGATCGGCCCACGTGCTGATGTCGTTGGCCGTGTAGCCCACGACCGTCGGCTTGCCGGTGGTGCCCGACGACGCATGCACGCGCGAAACCTGTTCCATCGGCACGGCGAACATGCCGAACGGATAGCTGTCGCGCAGATCCTGCTTCGTCGTGAACGGGAACTTGGCCAGATCGGCCAGCGAGGTCAGATCGTCCGGGTGGACGCCGGCCTCATCGAACTTGCGGCGATACACCGGCGAATTCTCATAGGCATGCCGCAACGTCGTCTTCAGACGGTCGAGCTGAAGGGCGCGCAGTTCGTCGAGGCTCGCTTTCTCGATCGGCTCGAGCGGCAAGGCGGTGGTCATGACTGTCTCCTTGGGACTGGCTACTGACTAATACTGATATCTGTGTCTCGCGAACCCATGCCGGGATACGCGTGCTGCCGGGACGCGTCAGACGACGTTGCCCTTGATCTGTGCGGACTTGCCGCGGAACATCGCAACGGCTTCTCCGGCCGAGTTCGTCAAGCGAATGTCGTAGATGCCATGACGCCCCGAGAGTACCTGTTCCTGTGCCTCGGCCGTGAGCGTATCGCCCCCCGAGACCGGCTTCAGGAACTCGATGCTGCACCCGGCGGCGACAGTATTGATGTTGTAGCTGTTGCACGCGAACGCAAAGGTCGAGTCGGCCAGCGTGAACATCAGGCCGCCGTGACAGATGGCATGGCCGTTGAGGAATTCGTCGCGAATACGCATCGTCATGCGCGCATAGCCAGGACGCACTTCCTGCAACTCCATGCCAAGCCACTGGCTAGCGCGGTCGCTGCGGTACATGGCCTCGCCCGTGGCGCGGGCGAGTTCTTCCGGGGTCATCTCACTGGTTGCCTTGGGGGCCGGGGAGGTCAGGCTCATCGTGTCTCTCGTCTTGTAATGGTGTCAGTCGATCAGCGGCCTTCGAACTTCGGCGCGCGCTTCTCCAGAAACGCGTTCACGCCTTCGGCATAGTCATACGATGCGCCCAGTGCGCGCTGCCCGTCGCGTTCGAGATCGAGTTGTTGGTCGAGCGTGTTGGTCGCCGAGGCGTACAGCGCTTCCTTGATGGTGGCGAGCGCCTTCGTGGGTTGCAACGCCAATTGCGCGGCGAGCTTCTGTGCTTCTGGCATGAGCGCGCCGTCGTCCACGCAGCGCCAGATCAAGCCCCACTGCTCGGCCTGTTCGGCCGAGAGCTTGTCGCCGAGCATGGCCAGCCCCATGGCGCGCGCCATGCCGATACGTTGCGGCAAGAACCAGGTGCCGCCGGTGTCGGGCAGCAGCCCGATCTTGACGAACGCCTGGAGGAAATTGACCGACGCGCCCGCCAGCACGATATCGCAGGCGAGCGCCAGATTCGCGCCCGCGCCCGCGGCGATACCGTTCACGGCGGCAATCACCGGCAGCGGCATCGCGCGCAGTTTGCGAACGAGCGGGTTGAAGTTCTCGTCGATCAGCGCCCCGAGATCGGTCGAGGCACCCGGCGTGAAGTCCAGATCCGCCAGATCCTGCCCGGCGCAGAAGCCGCGTCCGGCACCGGTCAGCACAATGGCGCGCGCCCCTTGTGCCTGCGCGGTGTCGAGGGCGTCGCGCAACGCCGCATGCATCTCCCGCGTAAAGCTGTTGAGCTTCTCGGGTCGGTTGAGCGTGATCGTCGCGACGTTGGCTTGCAGCGTCAGTTGAACCGTGGCGGTCATCGGTGTCTTCCTCCGGGTGTCGTTATATCGATTGAGGGGGCAGCGCTCGCGATCAGAGGCGCTCGATGGCGATCGCGATGCCCTGGCCCACGCCGATGCACATCGTGCACAGCGCGTAGCGCCCGCCGGTTCGGTGCAACTGATACATCGCCGTGGTCACCAGACGCGCGCCCGAGGCGCCCAGCGGGTGGCCCAGCGCAATCGCGCCGCCGTTCGGGTTCACGCGGGCGTCGTCGTCGGCAATGCCGAGCTGACGCAACACCGCCAGCCCCTGGCTCGCGAAGGCTTCGTTCAGTTCGATCACGTCGAACTGATCCAGCGTCATGTTCAATTGCCGCAGCAGCTTGAGCGTAGCCGGGGCCGGGCCGATGCCCATGATGCGGGGGGGCACGCCGGCGGTCGCCATGCCGAGCACGCGCGCGCGCGGCGTGAGGCCGTGCAGCTTGGCGGCGCTCTCGCTCGCAATCAGCAGGGCGCATGCACCGTCGTTGACGCCGGAGGCATTGCCTGCGGTCACGGTGCCGTCGGCCCGGACCACGCCCTTGAGCTTGGCCAGCGCTTCGACGCTCGTGGCGCGCGGATGCTCGTCACGGTCAACGATGATCGGGTCGCCCTTTTTCTGTGCGATCGAGACCGGCGTGATTTCCTGTGCGAGCGTGCCGTCGGCCTGCGCGCGCGCCGCCTTTTCCTGGCTGCGCACGGCGAAGCGGTCCTGATCTTCGCGGCTGATCTTGAAGTCGTCAGCGACGTTTTCAGCCGTCTCCGGCATCGAGTCCACGCCGTATTGCGCCTTCATCAGCGGGTTGATGAAGCGCCAGCCGATGGTCGTGTCGAAGATCGCGGCCTGACGCGAAAACGCGCTGTCGGCCTTGCCCATCACGAACGGCGCGCGGGTCATCGACTCGACGCCGCCGGCGATCATCAGTCCGGCTTCGCCCGCCTTGATGGCGCGTGCGGCCGTGCCGATGGCGTCCATGCCCGAGCCGCACAGGCGGTTGAGCGTGGCGCCCGGTACGTCGATCGGCAGTTCGGCGAGCAGCGATGCCATGCGGGCCACGTTACGGTTGTCTTCGCCGGCCTGATTGGCGCAACCGTAGATGACATCGTCGATCAGGGTCCAGTCGACGTTCGGGTTGCGCGCCATGAGCGCCTTGAGGGGAACCGCGCCGAGGTTGTCGGCGCGTACGTCCTTCAGGGCACCGCCGTAGCGGCCGATGGGGGTGCGGATCGCGTCGCAGATGAAGGCTTCGGTCATGATCGTTGATTCCTGTCTTGTATTGGCGGGGCGGGGTTTGCACGGTGGCGGCCGTGCGACGGTCGGTGATGCGGGTCGTCACTGACCGTCGCGTTGGTGTGTCCGGCGGCGCGCGTAGCGCAGGGCTTCCCGTCTCCTTCTCTCTATATATAGATGTATCGGCGGCTCAGGCAGCGCTGGTGTCGGACTTGGCCGGCACATGATGGCGACTTTGCACGACACGGAAGCGATTGGCGACGAAAGCGGTGTCGGCCAGGCTCGCGTTGGCGGCTGGGTTGCCGCCTGTGCCGTGGTAATCCGAGTAGGCTGCGGATTGGTTCACGAACACACCGCCCGTCAGGTTCAGCGACAAGGCGACGCGCCCTTCGATGGCGGCGTCGAGCGCCTGGGCTTCGCCCTCGGCGGACGTCGTGTACGCCGACAACGTGAGCGCGCCATGCTCGGCGGCGGTGCGGCCGGCCAGGGCGAATGCCTGGGCGCTGTTGTCCACGGCGATCACAAAGGCGATCGGGCCGAACCATTCGCGCGTGTAGGTGGCGTCGTCGGCGACATCGAGCGCGACAATCAACGGCGTGCGCACGCGGGCGTCGGCGAAGGCCGGGTGCTGGAGCGTCTGGCTCTCGAGCACGACGCGGCCGACCTTGCGGGCGTCGTCGATGCGAGCGAGCACGCCTTCATTCTGGATCGCGCCGAGCAGCTCGACGGCCTTGGCCGGATCGCTGCAGGTCTTCTGCACGCTGCCCGCGATGGCGGCGACCACGTCCTCGAACGACACCTTGCCATCGGGCGTCTGGATGCCGTCACGCGGAATGTAGATGTTCTGGGGAGCGGTGCACATCTGGCCCGAGTACAAAGCCAGCGAGAAGCCAATGTTGCGGGCCATGCCCTTCAGATCGTCGGTCGAATCGATCACGATCTGGTTCACGCCGGCCTTCTCGGTGTAGACCTGCGCCTGACGCGCGTGGGTTTCCAGCCAGTCGCCGTTGGCGGTGCTGCCGGTGAAGTCGATCACACGCACTTCGCGGCGCGTGGCCAGTTCTTGGACGATGGCGCCGTCGTTGGGGTTGGTGGCCGCGAGCGTGACGACGTCTGGATCGAAACCGGCGTCGCGCAGGACCTCACGCGCGATCTTCACCGTGATGGCGAGCGGCAGGATCGCGCCCGGATGCGGTTTGACGATCACGGCGTTGCCGGTGGCCAGGCTGGCGAACAGGCCCGGATAGCCGTTCCACGTCGGGAACGTGCAGCAGCCGAGCACGAGCGCCACGCCGCGCGGCACGACCGTGTAGCGCTTTTCCATGGCGAGCGGCGGGTTCTTGCCTTGCGGCTTTTCCCAATAGGCGCCCGCCGGGATGCGGCGCAGTTCGTCCCATGCATAGGCCACGGCTTCGAGGCCGCGATCTTGCGCGTGCGGGCCGCCGGCCTGGAAGGCCATCATGAACGCTTGGCCCGTCGTGTGCATCACGGCATTGGCGATTTCAAAGCTGTGCGCGTTCAGGCGCTTGAGAATTTCCAGCGACACACCGACCCAGGCGTCCGGGGTGGCGGCGCGCCATGCCTTGTGGGCGTCGCTCACGCGGGCGAGCAGGGCGTCGATCTCGAAGCCGGGATATGTCGTGCCGAGCGCGAAGCCGAACGGGGAGACCTCCTGGCCGACGCTACCCGTGCTGCCGCGCTGTTCCAACGGGAAGGCGGCATTCAGATACTGCTTGAAAGCGGCTTCGCCGTCGGCGGCGGCGGTCTCGCCATAAGCACGCGGGCTCGGCATTTCCGTAAACGGGCTCCAGTAACCACGCGTGGCGATGGCCTGAAGGGCGCGCTCGAGAGTCTCTTGGTGTTTGGCGAAGAGGGGATGAGTCATGGTTGTGGATCTGTCCGTGTCGGGATGCGGCTGGCGGATTCGCTGTCTGCCGACGGGCGGCAAGACGCAGGTGACGGCACCGGGTCGTCGTCGATCGCTTTCATCGACATTAATTAACCGACCGGTTGGTTTGTTAATATAGCACCAAATCTTCCGGGCGTGGCACACGATGATGCCGGGTTTTCCCCGACGACTTTGGTGGCGCCTGGCGAGTTGAGCGTAGGCGGTGACGATGACGGTGATGAGGCTGTGCCCCGGCTTTCGTGGCGGTGACTCGGCGCGGAGCGCGGGTCGTCTGCTTGGCGGAACGCCAGGTGCGTGGTCGGGGGATCGATGGCATCATGCCTAACCACTGCAGTCGACGCCTGGCGGGTCTTGCTACCCCTGCTCGCCGTGTGCGCCGCAGCGCTGTTGCGAACCAACGGTGTGTCCATCGCCTGATGCCTGTTTCCGGTGACTGCCAGGGTATCGATTTCCTGAATTCGCCGGCCCCCGAAACAAAAGACGAGACTTTGACTGGAGGAAGAAGAGGATGACGTACGAGAATATTCTGGTGGAAACGCGCGGCCGCGTCGGCCTGATCACGCTGAATCGTCCGAAAGCGCTCAACGCCCTGAACGATGCGCTGATGGACGAACTGGGCACCGCGCTCACGGCGTTCGATGCCGACGAAGCCATTGGCTGCATGGTGATTACCGGCAGCGAGAAGGCGTTCGCTGCGGGCGCCGACATCGGCATGATGTCGAAATACACCTTCGCGGATGTATTCAAAGGCGACTACATCACGCGCAACTGGGAAACGGTGCGCCGCATCCGCAAGCCGGTCATCGCGGCCGTGTCGGGTTTCGCGCTCGGCGGCGGCTGTGAACTGGCGATGATGTGCGATTTCATCATCGCCGCCGAGAACGCCAAGTTCGGCCAGCCGGAAATCAAGCTTGGCGTGATCCCGGGCGCCGGCGGCACGCAGCGTCTGACGCGCGCCGTGTCGAAAGCCAAGGCCATGGACATGTGCCTGACCGCGCGCTTCATGGACGCCACCGAGGCCGAGCGCGCTGGGCTGGTATCACGCGTGGTACCGCTCGAAACGCTGCTCGACGAGGCGATCGGCGCGGCCAACACCATCTGCGAATACTCGTTGCCGGTCGTGATGGCGGCGAAGGAAGCCGTCAACCGCGCGTTCGAGTCAACGCTCGACGAAGGCGTGCAGTTCGAGCGTCGGATGTTCCATTCGCTCTTCGCGCTCGAGGATCAGAAGGAAGGCATGGCCGCGTTCGTCGAGAAGCGCAAGCCGGTTTTCAAACATCGCTGATTCTGGCGTGAAGTACCGTGACGACCTCCTGCGGGGAGGTCGTCCTATGATAGGCTGCCGGTTTTTTCAGCAAGGGACAAAACGATGTCGATCAACCGACGCACATTTGCGCTGGCCTTAGTCGTGGCTTCGGGGCTGCTGTTGAGTGCCTGCGGGAAGAAGGAAGAATCGGCGGCGGGCCGGTCGGCGGGAGCGGACGGCGCGCAGCCTGTGTACGTTGTCGGTACCGACGCGGCGTACGCGCCATTCGAATTCGAGACCGATACGCGGCAGATTGCCGGCTTCGACATCGATGTGATGAAGGCGGTCGCGGACAAGGCGGGCATCTCCGTGCGGTTCATGAACACGCCTTTCGAGGGCATTTTCAATTCGCTGGTGCAGGGTGACAGGGATATTCTGATTTCGGCGATCACGATCACGGACGAACGCAGCAAGCAGATGGACTTCTCGGCGCCGTACTTCGAGGCGTCGCAGTTGATTGCCGTGCCGCTGAACTCGACCGTGCAGAAATTCGACGATCTGAAGTCCCTCAAGGTGGGCGTGCAGACGGCCACCACGGGCGACGAGGTGGTGCAGAAGCTCATGGGCAAGAACAATCCGTCGGTCAAACGCTTTGAGGGCACGCCGCTCGCCATGAAGGAGCTGGAGGCCGGCGGTGTCGACGCGGTGGTGGCGGACAACGGCGTCGTGGTGAACTTTGTTGCCAACAATCCGGATGCCAAGCTGCGTACGGTCTCCGATAGCAGCTTTCCCAAGGAGTATTACGGGATCGCGGTACGCAAGGGGGATGCCGAGTTGCTGGGCAAGATCAACAAGGGGATCGAGGCGATCAAGGCGGACGGGACATATGACGCCATCTTCGCGCGCTACTTCGGCAAGAAGTCCTGAGGTCTGTCGTACCAAGGCGTTTGCGGGCGCCGCGATCATTTAAAGAAACCCCGTCACGTATCGTGACGGGGTTTTTTCATGGGTTTTCAAATTATTTTCACAAAGGGCTTGCCAGGGTACGGGGTTTTCACTAATATTCCGTCTCTCGCAACGACGGCGACGCAGCGCAAGCGGCGAAGCGGTGGAGGCGACGGGCTGGAAAGCCCGGTGGTTGGTGGTTTTGGAGCTTGTGAGTCGCTACGGCGGCGAGCGAAGAAGGCGAAAAAAACTGTTGACGACGACGAGAAGCTGCGACATAATCTTGCTTCTCTGCTGCAGATGCAGCGACGCGGAAAACGAAGCGACGGCGCGGTAAGTGTGCGACGAAGCGAAGTTCGATGCGATTGATCTTTAAAAACTAGACAACCGATAAGTGTGGGCACTCGATGAATGGTGCGTCTGCTTCGGCAGATAAGCTTTAAATTTATTGAGGCTCACATAAGTAATAGGTAAGTTAAGTAATTAACTTGTCAGCATACTTTGAGAGCGACCGGTTCGAGTGATTTATCACGAAAAACCGAAAACAGTAACAGGTTTAAACTGAAGAGTTTGATCCTGGCTCAGATTGAACGCTGGCGGCATGCCTTACACATGCAAGTCGAACGGCAGCACGGGTGCTTGCACCTGGTGGCGAGTGGCGAACGGGTGAGTAATACATCGGAATGTACCTTGTAGTGGGGATAGCTCGGCGAAAGCCGGATTAATACCGCATACGCTCTGAGGAGGAAAGCGGGGGACCTTCGGGCCTCGCGCTACAAGAGCAGCCGATGTCAGATTAGCTAGTTGGTGGGGTAAAAGCTCACCAAGGCGACGATCTGTAGCTGGTCTGAGAGGACGACCAGCCACACTGGGACTGAGACACGGCCCAGACTCCTACGGGAGGCAGCAGTGGGGAATTTTGGACAATGGGCGAAAGCCTGATCCAGCAATGCCGCGTGTGTGAAGAAGGCCTTCGGGTTGTAAAGCACTTTTGTCCGGAAAGAAATCCTCTGGGTTAATACCTCGGGGGATGACGGTACCGGAAGAATAAGCACCGGCTAACTACGTGCCAGCAGCCGCGGTAATACGTAGGGTGCAAGCGTTAATCGGAATTACTGGGCGTAAAGCGTGCGCAGGCGGTTTTGTAAGACGGATGTGAAATCCCCGGGCTTAACCTGGGAACTGCATTCGTGACTGCAAGGCTAGAGTATGGCAGAGGGGGGTAGAATTCCACGTGTAGCAGTGAAATGCGTAGAGATGTGGAGGAATACCGATGGCGAAGGCAGCCCCCTGGGCCAATACTGACGCTCATGCACGAAAGCGTGGGGAGCAAACAGGATTAGATACCCTGGTAGTCCACGCCCTAAACGATGTCAACTAGTTGTTGGGGATTCATTTCCTTAGTAACGAAGCTAACGCGTGAAGTTGACCGCCTGGGGAGTACGGTCGCAAGATTAAAACTCAAAGGAATTGACGGGGACCCGCACAAGCGGTGGATGATGTGGATTAATTCGATGCAACGCGAAAAACCTTACCTACCCTTGACATGTACGGAATCCTGCTGAGAGGTGGGAGTGCTCGAAAGAGAACCGTAACACAGGTGCTGCATGGCTGTCGTCAGCTCGTGTCGTGAGATGTTGGGTTAAGTCCCGCAACGAGCGCAACCCTTGTCCTTAGTTGCTACGCAAGAGCACTCTAGGGAGACTGCCGGTGACAAACCGGAGGAAGGTGGGGATGACGTCAAGTCCTCATGGCCCTTATGGGTAGGGCTTCACACGTCATACAATGGTCGGTACAGAGGGCTGCCAAACCGCGAGGTGGAGCTAACCCCAGAAAACCGATCGTAGTCCGGATCGCAGTCTGCAACTCGACTGCGTGAAGCTGGAATCGCTAGTAATCGCGGATCAGCATGTCGCGGTGAATACGTTCCCGGGTCTTGTACACACCGCCCGTCACACCATGGGAGTGGGTTTTGCCAGAAGTAGGTAGCCTAACCGTAAGGAGGGCGCTTACCACGGCAGGATTCATGACTGGGGTGAAGTCGTAACAAGGTAGCCGTAGGGGAACCTGCGGCTGGATCACCTCCTTTCTAGAGCATGCACTGGAAGTTGAGTGTTCACGCTTATCGGTTGTTTGACTGCGTAGATCTAAGTCGGGTCTGTAGCTCAGGTGGTTAGAGCACCGTCTTGATAAGGCGGGGGTCGAAGGTTCAAGTCCTTCCAGACCCACCAAACTCTTTCCACCGACGCCTGGTAGAAAGAAATCTGGCTGAGGCAAGGCACAAAAAGCCGCCGCATACATGGGTATGCAAGGTTTTTTGTAACGCCGCATCAGACTGATTTGGGGGCATAGCTCAGCTGGGAGAGCACCTGCTTTGCAAGCAGGGGGTCGTCGGTTCGATCCCGTCTGCCTCCACCAATTCCTTAGATCGCACATCGATGTCAGTCAAAAGCTTTTACGTCTGTAGTAAATCCCAATAGTGATTTAGCGTGAATGTTTTTGAATGACAGCAATGTCATGCAGTATTTGTTCTTTAACAATTTGGAAGAAGTAGTAGTACAACGGAAGCGCGTTAGAGATGGCGCGTGGAAATTGTACGGGTTGTGATTGTATCAACTAGTATTTAAGTGATCGAAAGATGACTTGGAATACGGCACAACGCGAAAACTCAACCTATAACGGGGAGACATTCTCGTTATAGGGTCAAGCGAATAAGTGCATGTGGTGGATGCCTTGGCGATTACAGGCGATGAAGGACGCGATAGCCTGCGAAAAGTTGTGGGGAGCTGGCAAATAAGCTTTGATCCACAAATGTCCGAATGGGGAAACCCGGCCCTCTGGGTCATCCTAGACTGAATACATAGGTCTAGTGAAGCGAACGCGGCGAACTGAAACATCTAAGTAGCTGCAGGAAAAGAAATCAACCGAGATTCCCAAAGTAGTGGCGAGCGAAATGGGACCAGCCTTCAAGATTTAGCACCGGTGTTATCAAAACGGAATGGAAAGTCCGGCCATAGTGGGTGATAGCCCCGTATGAGAAAACCCTGGTGTGGAACTAAGCTTGAGAAAAGTAGGGCGGGACACGTGAAATCCTGTCTGAAGATGGGGGGACCATCCTCCAAGGCTAAATACTCGTAATCGACCGATAGTGAACCAGTACCGTGAGGGAAAGGCGAAAAGAACCCCGGGAGGGGAGTGAAATAGATCCTGAAACCGCATGCATACAAACAGTAGGAGCCTCGCAAGGGGTGACTGCGTACCTTTTGTATAATGGGTCAGCGACTTACATTCAGTGGCAAGCTTAACCGAATAGGGAAGGCGTAGCGAAAGCGAGTCCGAATAGGGCGTTCAGTCGCTGGGTGTAGACCCGAAACCAAGTGATCTATCCATGGCCAGGTTGAAGGTGCGGTAACACGTACTGGAGGACCGAACCCACTAATGTTGAAAAATTAGGGGATGAGCTGTGGATAGGGGTGAAAGGCTAAACAAACTTGGAAATAGCTGGTTCTCTCCGAAAACTATTTAGGTAGTGCCTCGTGTATCACCTTCGGGGTAGAGCACTGTCATGGTTGAAGGGTCCATTGCGGATTACTTCGCCATAGCAAACTCCGAATACCGAAGAGTGCAATCACGGGAGACAGACATCGGGTGCTAACGTCCGGTGTCAAGAGGGAAACAACCCAGACCGCCAGCTAAGGTCCCTAAATATTGCTAAGTGGGAAACGAAGTGGGAAGGCTAAAACAGTCAGGAGGTTGGCTTAGAAGCAGCCACCCTTTAAAGAAAGCGTAATAGCTCACTGATCGAGTCGTCCTGCGCGGAAGATGTAACGGGGCTAAGCAATATACCGAAGCTGCGGATGCGAGCTTGCTCGCATGGTAGGAGAGCGTTCTGTAAGCCTGTGAAGGTGTCTTGTGAAGGATGCTGGAGGTATCAGAAGTGCGAATGCTGACATGAGTAGCGATAAAGGGGGTGAAAGGCCCCCTCGCCGTAAGCCCAAGGTTTCCTACGCAACGTTCATCGGCGTAGGGTGAGTCGGCCCCTAAGGCGAGGCAGAGATGCGTAGCTGATGGGAAGCAGGTTAATATTCCTGCACCGTCGTATGATGCGATGGGGGGACGGATCGCGGAAGGTTGTCCGGGTGTTGGAAGTCCCGGTCCCTGCAGTGGAGAAGGCGCTTAGGCAAATCCGGGCGCGTAATTCAAGGCTGTGGGGCGAGTACCTTCGGGTACGAAGCAATTGGAAGTGGTTCCAAGAAAAGCCTCTAAGCTTCAGTCATACGAGACCGTACCGCAAACCGACACAGGTGGGCGAGATGAGTATTCTAAGGCGCTTGAGAGAACTCGGGAGAAGGAACTCGGCAAATTGGTACCGTAACTTCGGGATAAGGTACGCCCTTGTAGCTTGACTGGCCTGCGCCAGGAGGGTGAAAGGGTTGCAATAAACTGGTGGCTGCGACTGTTTAATAAAAACACAGCACTCTGCAAACACGAAAGTGGACGTATAGGGTGTGACGCCTGCCCGGTGCCGGAAGATTAAATGATGGGGTGCAAGCTCTTGATTGAAGTCCCGGTAAACGGCGGCCGTAACTATAACGGTCCTAAGGTAGCGAAATTCCTTGTCGGGTAAGTTCCGACCTGCACGAATGGCGTAACGATGGCCACACTGTCTCCTCCCGAGACTCAGCGAAGTTGAAGTGTTTGTGATGATGCAATCTACCCGCGGCTAGACGGAAAGACCCCATGAACCTTTACTGTAGCTTTGCATTGGACTTTGAACCGGTCTGTGTAGGATAGGTGGGAGGCTTTGAAGCAGGAACGCTAGTTTCTGTGGAGCCGTCCTTGAAATACCACCCTGGTTTGTTTGAGGTTCTAACCTAGGTCCGTAATCCGGATCGGGGACAGTGCATGGTAGGCAGTTTGACTGGGGCGGTCTCCTCCCAAAGTGTAACGGAGGAGTACGAAGGTACGCTAGGTACGGTCGGAAATCGTGCTGATAGTGCAATGGCAAAAGCGTGCTTAACTGCGAGACTGACAAGTCGAGCAGGTGCGAAAGCAGGTCATAGTGATCCGGTGGTTCTGTATGGAAGGGCCATCGCTCAACGGATAAAAGGTACTCTGGGGATAACAGGCTGATACCGCCCAAGAGTTCATATCGACGGCGGTGTTTGGCACCTCGATGTCGGCTCATCTCATCCTGGGGCTGTAGCCGGTCCCAAGGGTATGGCTGTTCGCCATTTAAAGAGGTACGTGAGCTGGGTTTAAAACGTCGTGAGACAGTTTGGTCCCTATCTGCCGTGGGCGTTGGAAGTTTGAAGGGGCTGCTCCTAGTACGAGAGGACCGGAGTGGACGAACCTCTGGTGTACCGGTTGTCACGCCAGTGGCATCGCCGGGTAGCTATGTTCGGAAGAGATAACCGCTGAAAGCATCTAAGCGGGAAACTCGCCTTAAGATGAGACTTCCCTGGGAACTCGATTCCCCTTAAGGGTCGTTCAAGACCAGGACGTTGATAGGTCAGGTGTGGAAGCGCAGTAATGCGTTAAGCTAACTGATACTAATTGCCCGTGAGGCTTGATCCTATAACCAGTGTGTTTTCCTGGTGTGAGTGTCGTGCAACGTGCCGATACAACTCACAACCCAACCAATGTAGTACTACACTTCTTCCGAATTGGTTTTGTTGAGCCCCGCTCAGCAGAACATACAAGTTATGCCTGATGACCATAGCGAGTTGGAACCACCCCTTCCCATCCCGAACAGGACCGTGAAACAACTCCACGCCGATGATAGTGCGGATACCCGTGTGAAAGTAGGTAATCGTCAGGCTCCCCCTAAAAACCCCTTGCTAACTCGTGTAGCAAGGGGTTTTTGCTTTTCTGGGAAATTCCGCCTGGATCGATATCCATTTCTCGCTTAGCATTTGGCCTCGGGTTAGGGGAAGTTCGGGGAGCGAAACAGGTGGTCAATCAGGATCGAAGCAAGCGCCATGCAAGATGGCGTGCAGGAGCGGCATGGGTTGTAACCGCCATGGTTGTCTGGGGAATTGGTGGATGTACGTTGCCGGGAACCTCGTCGAAACATGCCTCGGCATTGTCTTCGCCGGTACAAAGCGATGACATCGCTCCCCTTTCCGCCGCTGTGAATCCCGACGGTTTGCCCCCGCACTGGGAGACGTATCTCGTCACCCGCAACAAACGGCCCACCCATTACGAACAAACGATCGATAGCCACGGCATCGCGGTGATTCGCGCCTCGGTCGACAAATCTGCGTCTGGCATCGCACAGACGCTCGACATCCCGGTGTACCCAGGCGCCAAGCTGACGTGGCGCTGGCGTGCGGATGCCATCCCCGCGAGTGCCGACATTCGCACGAAGGCATTCGACGACGCACCCGTACGTATTGCCCTTGCGTTCGATGGCGATCCCGCAAAACTCACCATGCAAGATCAACTTCATCGCGAATTGGCGCGTATGGTCAGCGGTCGCGACTTACCGTTTGCGACCCTGATGTACACCTGGGCCGATGATAAACTCTCGGTGGACGATATCGTCACCAATCCTTATACCGGTCGTATTCGCTCCCTCGTTGTCGAGCGCGGTGAGGAGCGCCTTGGAAGATGGCAGACGTATTCTCGCGATATCGCCAGGGATTACGAGAAAGCGTTTGGCGAACCTCCCGGGCGTCTGATCGGCATTGCAATCATGAGCGACGGCGACAATACTCGATCGAAATTCACCGCGTGGTACGGTGACATTCGTCTCGAAACGGAGGGTGTTCCCACGACAACGGCCGCGAAATAGCACGATCTCGTTCGAATCAAAAGCGAAAAAGCCGGCAAGTATCACTTGTCGGCTTTTCTCATTGTTGCCTGACTCGCGGACCAATGCAGCTTAAGGATTGCGTCCAAAATAGGTCTCGACCAGCTTGACCCAGTAAGTGCCGCCAAGCGGGAGCAGATCGTCGTTGAAATCATAACTGGCATTGTGCAGGTTGCACGGACCCAGGCCATGGCCGTTGTCCCGGTGCGTGCCGTCGCCGTTTCCGATGAACACGTACGCGCCCGGCTTCTTCAGGAGCATGAACGAGAAGTCCTCCGCCCCCATCGTCGGTTCCACCTCGTCGTTGACGTTCTCGTTGCCGACTACCTCGCGCATCACATCGGCACACAGCGCCGCCATGCCCGGATCATTGATCGTCGGCGGGTAATTGCGAAGGAATTCAATTTCCGCTGAGCAGCCGAACCCCTTGGCCACGAATTCGGCAATCTCTCGCAGACGTGTCTCGATGAGATCCAGTACCTCGATCGAAAACGTGCGAACCGTGCCGCCCAACCATGCCACATCGGGAACCACGTTTGTGGCGTCACCCGCATGGATCTGCGTAATGGAGAGCACCGCGGCGTCGATCGGCCGCTTGTTGCGCGTGATGATGCTTTGCAACGCCTGCGCCACCTGAACGGCCGCAATCACCGGATCGATGCCGGCATTCGGAATACCCGCATGGGTTCCCTTGCCGCGAAGCGTGATCTTGAATTCGTTGCTCGAGGCCATCATGGGGCCGGGCGTCACTGCGAAGGTGCCAGTCGGTGCGCCCGGCCAGTTGTGCATGCCGAACACCGCCTGCATGGGGAAGCGCTCGAACAGTCCGTCCTTGATCATTTCACGCGCACCGCCGCCGCCTTCCTCGGCCGGCTGGAAAATCAGGTAGACGGTGCCGTCGAAATGGCGATGCGTCTGGAGATACTGCGCGGCGGCAAGCAGCATGGCCGTGTGACCATCGTGACCGCAGGCGTGCATCTTGCCTTCATGTTTTGATGCGTGGTCGAACGTATTGGCCTCACGAATCGGCAGCGCATCCATATCGGCGCGCAGACCGATCGCGCGGTCGCTGCTGCCTTGCTTGATGATGCCGACAACGCCGGTTTTGCCGAGTCCGCGATGAATGGGGATACCCCATTGGGTCAGCGTATCCGCCACTACGTCCGAAGTGCGCTTCTCTTCGAAGCACAGTTCGGGATGCGCGTGAATATCACGTCGGATGGTCTGGATTTCGCCGCGAGCGGCGTCGATTTCTGGAATGAGCTTCATGTTCGGGTTTCCTGCGGGGCGCAATGATCCATCTTACCCCTAATGACCTGATCTGACACCTTGGTAGGAAACGTCCGAGCGCTGCACCGGACACGTCTGGAAAATGTCGCAAGTGACCGTGCTGCGCGGTTAGGCGGGGGGAACGTAATACAATGTCGTCAACGTCGCGCCGTTGGCGGTCGCGGCAATTTCGTAAAGAGAGGAGTCGTTTCATGACGACCAACACCCGCGTCGTTCGGGCCGCATGCCCGCATGACTGTCCCGATACGTGCGCCATGCACGTTACGGTGGAAAATGGCGTCGCTATCAAGGTCCAGGGCGATCCGGACCATCCGACGACCAAGGGCGTCTTGTGTACGAAAGTCTCTCGATACACTGAACGAACCTATCATCCGGATCGCTTGTTGCATCCGCTCAAGCGCGTCGGACCGAAGGGTAGCGGGCAATTCGTGCCAGTCAGTTGGGATGAGGCGCTTGACGAGATCGCCTCGCGACTGGGGGCGATTGCGGCACGCGAGCCCGAAGCGATTCTCCCCTACAGCTATGCTGGCACAATGGGATTCGTCCAAGGCGAGTCGATGGCGGCAAGGTTCTTCAACAAGCTCGGCGCGTCCGATCTCGATCGCACGATCTGTGCGAGCGCAGGTGCTGCGGGCCTGCGATACACGTACGGTGCTGGCGTCGGCATGCACGTCGAACACTTTGTCGACAGCAAGCTGATTCTTATCTGGGGCAGCAATCCGATTACGTCGAGTGTGCATTTCTGGGCCATCGCGCAGGAGGCCAAGCGTCGCGGTGCGAAGTTGATCGCCATCGATCCCTATCGCTCGCTCACGGCGGAAAAATGCCATCAGCATATTGCCTTGCTGCCAGGCACGGACGCGGCGCTGGCATTGGGCATGATGCATGTCCTGATCGATGAGGATCTGGTTGATCACGAATACATTGCGCGACACACAGTGGGCTACGCGCAGCTCAAGGAGCGCGTACGACGCTACACGCCGGCCCGCGTCGCGGAAATTTGCGCGATCCCCGAAGACACAATCACGACATTGGCGCGCGAGTATGCGAACGCGAAGCCTGCGGCGATCCGGCTGAACTACGGCATGCAGCGAGCCAGAGGCGGCGGGCAGGCGACCCGCGCGGTCGCCTGCCTGCCGGCGCTGATTGGCGCGTGGCGCGATCCGGCGGGCGGGCTGCTGATGTCGGCGTCGGGTTACGCACCCGTTGATTCGGTGGCGCAGGCACGGCCCGATCTGCGGCCACATCAGGAAAAACCGGCCCGCGTGGTGAACATGAGCGCGATCGGTGATGCCCTTTGCCATCCGGGCGACGATTCGTTCGGGCCGAAGATCGAGGCGCTGGTGGTCTACAACAGCAATCCAGTGGCGGTGGCACCGGAGTCGGGCAAGGTGGCAGCGGGCTTCGCCCGGGAAGATCTCTTCACCGTGGTGTTGGAACATTTCCAGACCGATACCGCCGATTATGCGGACTTCGTGCTGCCGGCAACGACGCAGCTCGAGCATCTGGATATCCACAAGGCTTACGGCCATACCTATCTGCTGGCGAACAATCCGGCCATTGCGCCGCTCGGCGAAGCCAAGCCCAACTCGGAAATCTTTCGTCTGTTGGCAGGGCGCATGGGATGGCAGGAGACCTGTTTCTCCGATACCGACGATCAATTGGCCGCGCAATCCATTCGCTGGAACGATGCTCGCATGGCAGGGAGTGACTGGGAGACCCTCAAGCGTGATGGATGGATCCGATACGATCTGCCGGACGCGCCTTTTGCGAACGGGCAGTTCTACACGCCGTCGGGCAAGTGTGAGTTTTATTCAGAGCGCATGTTGCAGGAAGGTTTCGATCCGCTACCCGACTGGGTGCCGCCGTACGAATCGGTGGCGAGCAATCCGGATCTGGCGGCACGCTATCCCCTGGCAATGATTTCACCGCCCGCCCGTCACTTCCTGAATTCGAGCTTCGTGAATGTCGATAGCCTGCGCGCCTCGGTGGGAGAGCCGACGCTCGATATTCATCCCTCAGATGCCGCGCCACGAGGCATTGAGAATGGTGGCGATGTGCGAATCTTCAACGATCGAGGCATCTTGAGCGCAAAGGCTCGGGTGACGGAGAAGGCGCGTGAAGGCGTCGTGGTGGGTCTGTCTATCTGGTGGAAGAAGCTCGCTCCGGACGGCAAGAATGCCAACGAGGTCACCAGCCAGCAGCTGACCGATCTGGGACGAGCGCCAACGTTCTACGATTGCCTGGTCGAAGTCGCGCCGGCATAAGGCCGGTCGTCACGCCTGCCGATGCCGAGCTGACGCCGAGGAGCCCGCGATGCGTAACCCTGCTGCGATGCTCACTCCGTTCCCGGTGTTCTCGGCATGCCGGCGTTCGATGTTTCGCGCCGCCGTGGGTTTAGGCGCCGGTTGGGCGGTACTGTTCGGTCTTGCCGGATGCGGCCAGGTCGGTTACTACGCGCAGTCGATTAACGGGCACTTCACCGTGTTGCATCAAGCGCAGCCGGTGTCCGATTTGCTTGCCGACCCATCGGTTGCCCCGCATTTGCGCACACGGTTGATAGACGCCGAGCAAATCCGAAGCTATGCCGTGTCCGCGCTCGGTGAGCCGGACAACGGAAGTTATCGCAGCTATGCGGACCTCAAGCGACCGTTCGTCGTCTACAACGTCTTCGCCGCGCCCGCGCTGTCGCTGAAGCTTCGCGAGTCCTGCCTGCTGGTCGTCGGATGCGTCGAGTATCGGGGCTATTACTCTCGCGAATCCGCCGAGGCTTATGCGGCCGAGTTGCACCGCGACGGCTGGGAGACGTTCGTCGCGGGGATTCCGGCGTATTCGACGCTGGGCTATTTCGACGATCCGCTGCTCAACACATTCATCTATCTTCCGCGGGCGGAAGTGGCTCGGATGATTTTCCATGAACTCGCGCATCAGATTCTATTTGTTCGAGGCGATACGGCATTCAACGAGTCTTTCGCCGTGACGGTGGAAACCGTGGGCGTCCGGCGCTGGCTCGCGGCGCACCCCGACGCGGCCATGGAATACGAGCGATACGACGCGCACCGACGCCAGTTCCGTCAATTGGTGGAGGGTTATCGCAAGCGCTTGGAAACCCTGTACGACGGCTCGGAAACGAACGCGCAGAAGATCGCGACCAAGGACGCGCTGTTCGCCAGCATGCGCGCTGACTACGAGCGGTTGAAGGCGTCCTGGGGGGATACAAGGGGTTTGACCTTTGGTTTGCCTCGCACTTGAATAACGCCAAAATCGGATCGTTCGCGACGTATAACCAGTGGGTGCCGGCGTTCATGGCGATGCTGGCGGAAGAGCATGACGACCTGCCGGCCTTTTATGCCGCCGTCAAAACTTTATCGAAGCGGCCAGAGGCCGAGCGCATTGCAGCGCTCACCGCGCTAGATAGCACCCCGGCGGCCGCCGCAGCGCGCGACGTGCTCGACAAGCCGATGCAGGCGCGGCGATAGACTGTCTGAGGAATACCACAGAATCTGGATCCGAGCATCAGAGCCCGGCGTTCGACGCTTGAGGCTCGAACGGCGAAGGGCGGAGGGTGAAGGGTGAAGGGCGGGGGGCGGGGGCGGGGGGCGGGGGGCGAGGGGCGACGCCGAGCCTTGAGCGTTAACGCGGCACAAGTCGAACGTTGGAGATCCCGGATCCAAAGTGAACGTAGGTATCGCCGTTTCAAATGGAACACGGCGCCTCGCACCCCTCAGGCAATCACCGACTTCAGGTCGCCCAGCAGGGCATATAGTTGCTTCTGCCTGTCTTCCGGCAGCTGTCCGAGGCGCTGCTCGATCCACTGTTCATGAGCACGAGCCATATCGGAGAACGCCTTCTTACCGCGTGGCGTAAGCTTGATCAGAAAGGCGCGCCGGTCGTTGGCGACCGTCTGGCGCGTTACCCAGCCTTCCTTTTCCAACTGATCGGTAATGCCCGTGACGTTTCCGCCGGTGACCATCATCCGCTTGCTAAGCTCCCCCATCTTCAGCCCCTCGGGATGTCGGTCGAGTTGCGCGAGCAGATCGAAGCGAGGCAGCGTGCAATCGAAATCCTGGCGCAAACGCGAGCGGATGTCCGTCTCGATCATATTGGCGCAGGTGAGGAGGCGCAGCCATAGCCGCAGGGCATCGTGCTCGCGATCGTGGGCTCGGGTTTCGAGATCGAGAGAGTCGGCATCGGCGAGGCTCATGGTGGGCAACGTAAAATTTACAGTATGGAAATTTTAGGTTTGAAATAAACCATCGGTCAAGCTGGGGTCGATACGAAGTTCTGGCGTACGCTATGCTGGCAAACGGCAAACGGCAAACGGCAAACGGCAAACGGCAAACGGCAAACGGCAAACGGCAAACGGCAAACGGCAAACGGCAAACGGCGGCAGCAGTTGCTTCTTCGCCAGCACCCATAAAAAAAGGGCACCCGAAGGTGCCCTTTCGTCAAAGCCTAAGTGACAGAAGCAGTCAGCTTAGAACTTGTGACGGATACCAGCCGTAACGGCGAACTGGTTCGTGCTTTGCGCGAAACCTTGGCCGTTCATCGACGCGCCGCCAGGAGCGTCGTTGTTGGCGTGTTGCCACAGACCAACCAGGTACGTGTCCGTGCGCTTCGACAGGAAGTAGTCGACGCCCAGGTTGACTTGGTGGTACTTCGGCGACAGGTCGGTCGTGCCCGATGCCAGCTTCGTCCAGGTGTACGTGTAAGCCAGGCCCAGTTGCAGGGCCGGGGTCAGCATGTACTTGCCGTTCAGTTCGACGTTGTCGAACTTCCAGCTGCCACCGCCGATGTAGTCATACTTGCTGTGGCTGTAGACCAGGCCAACCGTGGCCGGGCCGAAGGCGTACGAACCGCCTGCCGAAGCAATGTATGCCTTGTCGCTCGTGCCGCCAGCCGACATCGCCGTGTTCTGGTCGCCGCTCAGCAGCACGCCGCTCGAGTTGCTGCCCGGTGCGCCGAGGTACAAGTAGCCAGCGCCCAAGGTCAACGGACCGTTGGCGTAGCCCATACCAACCGACCATGCACGGTTGTTCGCGAAGCCCGTGCCCGTCGAACCGTTGTTAGCCGAGTTCGAGAAGCCGTACAGAGCGCCAGCGCTGAAGCCGTTGTAGTTGGCGGTCGTGTACTTGATCGAGTTGTTGACGCGGAACGAGTTGTTCAGGTTGTCGTTATCGAACGGGTGAGCGCCCGAATACGTTGCCCATTGGCTACCCGAAGCGAACGGGCCAACGAAGTCAACCACGGAGTCGTACTGACGACCGATCGACACCGTGCCAGCCGTTGCGCTGCTCAGGCCAACGTAAGCTTGACGACCGAACAGGCGACCGCCTTGAGCCGACATGCCGTTGTTGACGTTGAAGCCGCTTTCCAACACGAAGATCGCCTTCAGGCCGCCGCCCAGATCTTCAGCGCCCTTCAGGCCCCAACGCGAACCTTGCAGGTTGCCGCTGTTCAGCGAGATGTTCTTGGCGGTTTGCGCGGTGCCGGCAATGTTGCCGCCCGTCTTGTTCACGTACGTGAAGCCACCGTCGATGATACCGTACAGGGTCACGCTGCTTTGAGCGTGAGCAGCGCCAGCGAATGCGCCGAGCACACCCAGAGCGAGAAGCGACTTTTTCATTGAGTGATCTCCAAAGGATTGTGAGATTTGTTTAACAAGGTCACTAGTGATAACGTCCTTGCTAATCAACTTCGCGAGAAGTTGGACGTAATGTAACAAATTCACTGTGGGCGGCAAAGGAAAAGGCCCGTTTTGCGCGGGTTTGCGGCGTCCTTTGTTTCGTTTACGCAACAGCCCGCAAACCGGCGTCCAGCGGGGCTTTCGTGCCTTTGCGCCCGCGCAAGGCGCGCCGGACAAAGGCGCGTATCATCCGTGACGGACGTGATGCAATCGTCTGACGTCCCACATAGTGAAAAAACGAAGTGAGTTGAAAGTACGATGTTTTCCGACAGCCTGATCTCCGAACTTGACCGCGGCCTGCGAGCGATCGCCGGCGTTACGCAAGCCTCTCGCCCGACACCTGCTGCCGATGCTTCTCCCGCATCTATATCGGGTGACGCATCGATCGGCGACGACGCATTGACGCCGCAAGAGCGGCGCCATGTGGCGGGTCTCATGCGCGTGAATCACGTGGGGGAGGTTTGCGCGCAGGCGCTTTATCAGGCACAGAAGCTGGCGACAAAACGCCCGGAGCTGCGTTCCGCCTTCGAGCACGCCGGCAAGGAGGAAGAAGATCACCTCGCCTGGACGGCGCACCGTCTCTCGGAACTCGGCTCGCGCCCGAGCCTGCTCAACCCGCTTTGGTATGCCGGCGCGTTTGCCATTGGGTTTGTCGCCGGCAAGTGTGGCGACAAGGTCAGCCTCGGGTTCGTCTCGGAGACGGAGCGGCAGGTGGAGCACCATCTGGATGGCCACCTCGACGACTTGCCGTCGCATGACCTGCGCTCACGCGCCATCGTCGACCAGATGCGACGCGACGAGATCGCGCACGGTCAGGCGGCGCGCGATGCCGGCGGGATCGAACTGCCCGCCCCTGTACAGCACGTAATGCGCGCCGCCGCGAAAGTCATGACGACGACGGCCTACTATATATAGAGCAGTTGAAATTGAGCACCCGAAATAGAGCACTTGAATAGAGCCCCTGAAGCGTTTCCTCGATTGACCCCTACCTCCTGTGTCGATCTTCCCCTCGTGTGGCGCGTGCCAACCGGCAGTTGTCGCGCTTTGGCTCGGCGTAAGTGCGCACTACTCGCCAGCGATAGTGCTGGCGGGCCTCCCGCGAGGCGGCATCTAAAGTTTGAGGTTCCACATTCACTATCGCAGTTATGTCTTTAATTTTCCTGACAAAATTCCGTTTTCCGGCTTTAGGAAAGTGAGCTAAGTCATTGTTCTGTCTGACAAATTCCCTCCGAAATTCGGGTGAAACGCTTGACCGCCCAAACACTCTCCTCTAAAGTGGGAAATAGTGTGAGAAAGTGTATTTTTGTGTGGTGTAAGGCACAAAATCTTTCTCTTTCGGCATGACGGGCAGGCGGACGAAACCTCACGGGAGCGCATGTGTTTCAGGGAGCCTCGGCACTTTCACTGGATGCGAAGGGACGGATGTCGATTCCGGCCCGGCATCGTGACGTGCTGCAAGGCGATGCGCAAGGCAAGGTGACGATCACCAAGCACCCCGACGGATGTCTGCTGCTGTTCCCGCGTCCCGAATGGGAAATCTTCCGCGGCAAGATCGCCGCACTGCCGATGGACGCGCACTGGTGGCGACGCATCTTCCTGGGCAACGCCGCCGACGTCGAGATGGATTCGGCGGGCCGTGTCCTGGTGGCGCCCGAGTTGCGCGCGGCCGCGGGCATGGACAAGGAAGTCATGCTGCTGGGCATGGGCAGTCACTTTGAACTCTGGGATGCCGCGACGTACGCCGCCAAGGAACAGGCGGCAATGGCGCAAGGCATGCCGGATGCATTGAAAAACTTCACTTTTTGACAGATCAGGTGGTCCGACGAGCATGACGCACGCGGTGGAAACGGTTATGCAGCACCGCACGGTCCTGCTTGAGGAGGCCGTGGATGCCTTGCTGTGGCGCGACGACGGCGTCTACGTCGACGGCACCTTCGGCCGCGGCGGGCACAGTCGCAGGCTTCTCGAGCGGCTGGGCGCCAAGGGAGGCTGATCGCGTTCGACAAGGATCCCCAAGCGATCGCGGAGGCGGCAAAAATTGCCGATCCGCGATTTTCGATTGAACACGACAGCTTTGCGACGTTGCGCGAGGCGCTAGCCCGCCGCGGTATCGACAAGGTGTCGGGGGTGTTGCTGGATCTGGGCGTGTCGTCACCGCAGGTCGACGACCCCGCGCGCGGATTCAGTTTTCGTTTCGACGGCCCGCTCGACATGCGCATGGATCCCACGCGCGGTGAGTCGGCCGCCGATTGGCTGGCCCGGGCAACGCTGGAAGACATGACGGAGGTCATCAAGGACTATGGGGAAGAACGGTTTGCTTTTCAGATTGCAAAGGCGCTTGTTGCTCGCCGGGCAAACGCCGATCGCCTCGGTCCACTCGTCAGCACACGCGAGCTTGCCGAGATCGTGGCGGGCGCCGTCAAGACCCGTGAGAAGGGCAAGGACCCGGCAACACGCACCTTTCAGGCTCTACGGATTCACGTCAATCAAGAGCTTGCGGACTTGCAGATAGCCCTCGAGGTAGCAGCCGATGTCCTCGAAACGGGAGGCAGACTCGTGGCGATCAGCTTTCATTCGCTGGAAGACCGCATCGTGAAGCGCTTCATGCAAGCGCGCTCAAGTGCGCCGGTGGTGGATCGCCGCGTGCCCTTGCGCGCCCACGAAATTCCCGAGCCGCCGTTCAAGGCCAGCCGCAAGATCAAGCCGTCCGCCGCCGAGGTGGGGGCGAACCCGCGTTCGCGTTCGGCGATCATGCGGGTCATGGAGCGGGTGTCGCCATGAGCCGGCTCAATGCGCTTCTGCTCGTGTTGCTCATCGGCTGCGCGCTGTCGCTGATCAATGCCCAGTATCGGGCACGCGGTACGTTCGTCGAACTCAATCGCGAGCAGGCGCTCGAGCATCAATTGTTGCAGGACTGGGATCGCCTCCAGTACGAACAGAGCGCACAAAGCAAGAGCGCCCGCATCGAAAGCGTTGCGCGCAACGACCTGAAAATGCAGGCCGTCTCGCCCGGTCGCACGCAATATCTGTCCGCACCGGCCGGTAGCGCCGGCGCGATGGTTGACGTGCCGGTGCCGAGCGCGAGTGCCGCGTCCGCGCCCGAGAGCGGAGGCAAGCGATGAATCGCCGCAAGGACGCCAAGGCCAAGACCAAGGATGTGCAGTTCTCTGCCAGCCCGGTCCTGTCCGTGCGTCTGCCGATGTGGCGATCGAAGATGCTCGTCTTCGTGATATTCGGTGCGTTCGGATCGCTGGTCGCGCGCGCCTTCTGGATTCAGGGCCCGGGCAACGCCTTCTATCAGCGCCAGGGCGAGAGCCGTTACGAACGCACACTGGAGATGTCCGCCACGCGCGGAAAAGTGTTCGACCGTAACGGACAGGTGCTTGCCACCAGTCTGCCCGTCAAGGCCATCTGGGCCATTCCCGAAGACGTGCCCGACGATATCTCGACGCAACAGGTGCGCCAGCTCGCGCGTCTGCTCGAGATGGGCGAGCCGGATCTGCGCCGGAAGCTGAATCAGGAAAAGAGCTTCGTCTATGTGAAGCGCCAGGTGTTGCCGGACGTGGCCAAGCAGGTCGCCGATCTGGACATCCCGGGCGTGTACCAGCGCAAGGAATACAAGCGTTTCTATCCGGAAGGCGAGATCACGGCCCACGTGGTCGGCTTCACGAACGTGGAAGACATCGGGCAGGAAGGCGTCGAGTTGTCGATGCAGAAGGATCTGGCGGCCACGCCGGGAAGCCGTCGCGTCATCAAGGACCGTCTCGGCCGGGTGGTCGAAGGGGTCGACATCCTGGCGCAGCCGCGCGACGGCCATGACATCACGCTCTCGATCGACAGCAAGATCCAGTTCCTCGCCTACAGCGAACTGAAAGACGCCATCGAGCGCACGGGTGCGAAGGCCGGCAGCGCCGTGGTGCTCGATGTACGCACGGGTGAAGTGCTGGCGCTCGCGAACCTGCCGACGTACAACCCCAACAACCGCACCAACCTGACCGGCGCGCAGTTGCGCAACCGGGTGATGACCGACACGTTCGAGCCGGGCTCGATCATGAAGCCGATCACCATCGCCGCTGCCCTCGAAAATGGGCACGTGACGCCGACGTCGACCGTAATGACGACCGGCCGGGCGAACTTCTTCGGCGCGAACATCACGGACACGCACGACTACGGTCTGCTTACCGTGGCGGGCGTCATCCAGAAGTCCAGCAACATCGGCACGGCCAAGATCGCGCTGCAGATGAAGCCTCAGGAAATGTGGGACATGTTCACGAGCGTCGGCCTCGGCCAAGCGCCGAAGATCGGTTTCCCCGGCGCGGTGGCGGGGCGGTTGCGTCCGGCCAAGAGCTGGCGTCCGATCGAGCAGGCGACGATGGGCTACGGCTATGGCCTGTCGGCGTCGCTGATTCAACTGGCGCGCGCCTATACCGTGTTCGCGCATGACGGCGAGCTGCTGCCGATCTCCATCTACAAGACAGATGGCAGCGTCGTGAAGGGCACGCCGGTGATTTCTCCCGCGACGGCCCGCGAAGTGCGCAAGATGCTGGAAATGGTGACGTCGCCCGGCGGTACCGCCACGCGGGCGCAAGTGATCGGCTATCGCGTCGGTGGCAAGACCGGCACGGCGTACAAGCAGTCGGGCAAGGGATACGACAAGAGCAAATATCGCGCGTCGTTCGTTGGCATGGCGCCGATGTCCGAGCCGCGCATCATCGTGGCCGTCACGCTCGACGAGCCGGGGCGCGGGTCGCACTACGGTGGCGTGGCCGCCGGTCCGGCGTTCGCGGCGATCGTGGGCGGCACGTTGCGCGCGTTGAATGTGGTGCCGGATTCGCCGGTCACGAAGCTCGTCGTGAGCGACAAGGTGGAGGAGAGCGAGCCATGGGCACCGTGACCCCGACGCCGCATAACCCCGCCACGCTCGCGCTCATCGCAGATGCCGCCGAGCGCGCCACGCTGACGCAGGCGTGGGACTGGCTGCGCCTGACAGTGCCGGCCGGTGCGGCGCTGCAGGCCGACAGCCGTCGCGTGACGTCGGGTGATGTTTTCGTCGCGTACGCCGTCAAAGGCGCCGACAGCCGCGGTTTCATCGCCGACGCCGTGGAGCGCGGCGCTGCCGCAGTGCTTTGGCAGAGCGATGACTTCACCTGGCCGGCGTCGCTGGCCAGTCTCGCGAACGTGCCGGCGTTCGGCGTGCCGCGACTTGACTGGCTGGCGGGCCCGCTGGCGGCGCTCTGGTGCGGTGAGCCGAGCGTTGGCATGACGACGCTGGGCGTAACCGGCACGAACGGGAAGACATCGTGCAGCCAGTGGATCGCGCAACTGTTGTCGAAGGCGGGCAAGCGCAGCGCGGTGATCGGCACGCTGGGCAGCGGTTTTCCCGGGCATCTGACGATGACCGGGTTCACCACGCCCGATGCGGTCCAGTTGCAACGCAGCCTGAGCGACCTGCGGGCGCAGGGCGCGGCGGCGGTCGCGATGGAAGTGTCGTCGCACGGTCTCTACCAGGGACGCGTGAACGGCGTGGCCTTCGACATCGCTGTCTTTACCAATCTGACGCAAGACCATCTCGATTACCACGGCACGATGGCCGAGTACGAGGCGGCGAAGACACGTCTGTTCGACTGGCCGGGCCTCAAGGCGGCCGTCATCAATCGCGACGATGCGATGGGGCAACGCCTGCTCGCGCGTCTGGCCGGGAAGACGCCGGTCTATGAATACGGCCTGCATGGCGACGCGAAGTCGGCGCATGGCAACGTTGTGCTGCGCGCCGAGGATATCCGCGCGACCACTGCAGGTACGCGCTTCACGCTGTATCTCGGCGATCACAGTCAGCAGATCACCGTGCCGCTCATCGGCGAATTCAATGTGAGCAACGCGCTCGCCGTGCTGGGTGCGGCGCTCGCCGCCGGGGTGCCGCAAGACGCCGCCATTGCCGGGCTCGCCGCACTCACCCCCGTGTCCGGGCGTATGGAGCAAATCGGACAGCCGGGGCAGCCCCTGGTCGTCATCGACTACGCGCACACCCCCGACGCACTCGACAAGACGCTCGACGCGTTGCGGCCGGTCGCCTCGGCGCGTGGCGGCAAGCTCGTCTGTGTGTTCGGCTGCGGTGGTGACCGCGATACGGGCAAGCGTCCGCAAATGGGCGCAGTGGCGGAGCGCCTGGCCGACGCCGTCGTGCTCACGAGCGACAACCCGCGCACGGAAGTGCCGGCCGACATCATGGCGCAAATCGCCGCGGGCCTTGCGCACCCGGACGCGGCACGCTGTATCGAAGACCGGGCGAGCGCGATTCTGCAGGCCGTGCGCGGTGCGCAAGCCGCCGATGTCGTGCTCATCGCCGGCAAGGGACACGAAAGTACGCAGGAAATCATGGGTAAGAAACGGCCGTTCTCCGATCAGGAGCATGCGCGTCTGGCACTCGCCGCGCGTGCGACCACCGTGCGCGGAGGTGGCGAATGACGATGATGTGGCGATTGAGCGATGCCCAGGCCGCCGTGCGCGATTCGCGCGTGACGGGCGCACCAACGACCGCCTTTGCGCGCATCGTGACCGACAGCCGCTCGGTGCAGCCGGGCGATCTGTTCGTGGCGATCCAGGGCGAGCGCTTCGACGCGCACGACTTCCTGGCCGACGTGGCGCGTGCAGGGGCGGCCGCCGTGGTCGCGTCGCGCGTGCCGGAGGGGTTCGCGACGCCGGCGCTCATCGTGCCCGACACGCGCATCGCGCTGGGTGAGCTGGCGGCCGCGTGGCGCCGCCGCTTTGCGATTCCCGTGGTCGCCGTCACCGGCAGTAACGGCAAGACGACCGTCAAGGAAATGATCTCGGCGATCTTCGCCGAGGCGGTGGGGGCCGAGGCGCGTCTGGCGACTGCCGGCAACCTGAACAACGACATTGGCCTGCCGCTCACGCTGTTCCGTCTGAAGGACAGCGACAAGCTGGCGGTGCTGGAACTGGGCATGAATCACCCCGGCGAAACGGCGTATCTCGCGGCGATTGCACAACCGACGGTGGCCGTCATCAACAACGCGCAGCGAGAACATCAAGAGTTCATGGTGAGCGTGGCCGCTGTCGCCGAAGAGCATTCAGCCGTGCTGGCAGCGCTGTCCCACGACGGGGTTGCCGTATTCCCGGCGGAGAGCGAATTTGCGCCGATGTGGCGCGAGATCGCAGGCAAGCGCCGTGTACTCGACTTCGCGCTAGATGGCCGCGCCGCTGTCACGGGACGCTACGACGTCGCCACGCGCGTACTACGTGTGGCGTCGCCGGCCGGTGAGTTCTCGCTCGCATTGCCGCTGCTCGGCGAGCACAACGCGCGTAACGCGTTGGCTGCGATTGCCTGTGCGTTGGGGCGCATGTCGACATTGGCTCGATCGTGCGGGCACTCGAAGGGTTTTCCGCCGTCAAAGGCCGTCTCCAGGTGTCAACGCTCTCCAAGGGGCCGCTCGCGGGTGTCACATTGATCGATGACACCTATAATGCGAACCCCGATTCGGTCCGCGCCGCGATCGACGTTCTGGCGCAGACGCCGGCCCCACGGGTGCTGGTGCTCGGCGACATGGGCGAAGTCGGCGACAACGGACCGGCGTTTCACCGCGAGGTGGGCGAGTACGCCGCCCAGCGCGGTATCGATCGTTTGCTCGCGATGGGCGAGCAAACGACAGCCAGTGTCGCGGCCTTCGGCGACGGCGGCGAGCATTTTTCCGACGTGACGGATGTGGCGCCGCTCGTGGCCGAGCTGAATGCCACGTTGAGCGCGCCGGCCACGATATTGGTCAAGGGAAGCCGCTTCATGCGGATGGAGCGCGTGCTTGAGCAGTTGCGCGCGACGAGTGAAAGCGGGGGCGGCAACGCCCCTGCCAAGTGATAAAGGATTGATGGAATGTTGCTGACGTTGGCGCAATGGCTGCAAGCGGATGCGAGCTATTTGCGCGTGTTCAACTACCTGACGTTTCGGGCCGTGATGGCAAGCCTCACGGCGCTGGTGATCGGGCTCGCGTTCGGGCCGATGGTCATCCGCAAGCTCGCCGAAATGAAGGTGGGCCAGGCGGTGCGTACCGATGGCCCGCAGACTCACCTGGTGAAGTCGGGCACGCCCACGATGGGCGGGGTGCTGATTCTCATCGGCATCACGGTCGCCACGCTGCTGTGGGCGGACCTGAGCAACCGCTTTATCTGGATCGTACTGACCGTTACGCTCGGCTTCGGCATCATCGGCTGGATCGACGATTACCGGAAGGTCGTCTACAAGGACCCGCGTGGCATGTCGTCGCGCGAGAAGTACTTCTGGCAGTCGATCATTGGCCTGTTTGCCGCGATCTATCTGGCGTTCTCTGTGTCGGAGACGAGCAACCTGAAGGTCTTCGAGCTGTTCATCAGTTGGGTGCGTAACGGCTTCCCGCTCGATCTGCCCCGAAGGCCGACTTCATCGTGCCGTTCTTCAAGACGATGAGCTACCCGCTGGGCGTGTTCGGTTTCATCGCGCTCACGTACTTCGTCATCGTCGGCTCGTCCAACGCGGTGAACCTGACCGACGGTCTCGACGGTCTCGTCATCATGCCGGTCGTGTTGGTCGGCGCGGCCCTCGGCGTGTTCGCGTATGTGATGGGTAACGTCGTGTACTCGAAATACCTGCTGTTCCCGCATATTCCGGGCGCGGGCGAATTGCTCGTGTTCTGTTCGGCGATGTCGGGCGCGGGGCTTGCGTTCCTCTGGTTCAACACACACCCGGCCCAGGTGTTCATGGGCGACGTTGGGGCCCTGGCGCTCGGCGGCGCGCTCGGCACGGTGGCCGTGATCGTACGTCAGGAAGTCGTGCTCTTCGTGATGGGGGGCGTGTTCGTGGTGGAAACGTTGTCGGTGATGCTGCAGGTGATCTGGTTCAAGTACACGAAACGGCGCTTCGGAGAAGGACGACGCATCTTCAAGATGGCGCCGCTGCACCACCACTTCGAATTGTCCGGATGGAAGGAAACGCAGGTGGTGGTTCGCTTCTGGATCATCACGCTGATGCTGGTGCTGATCGGTCTGTCGACGCTGAAGCTGCGCTGACGAGGCCCGGGGCCCGCGAAACGGCGACGTTGTGAAATGACAATGTCGCCTTTTCGCAAAGCAGGACTCAAGGTAAGGCCGCTCGCGCCGATAGCGGAATATCGGCGACGTTGAGGTGACGCATTCGTCGGTGGTTTGAATCGATAAAAGGGAAAGAGCGACGTGTTCGGCGAGAAGTTTGGTGAATCCTGGCAACCGCGTGTCCTGATCCTGGGTCTGGGAGAGTCCGGCCTGGCGATGGCACGTTGGTGCGCGCGTTACGGCTGCCGTGTGCGGGCGGCCGACACGCGCTTTGCGTCGTCGGAGACACCGCCGAATGTTCTCGCCTTGCGTGCCGACGCCGCGCAGGCCGAATTCGTCGGCGGTGCATTCGGGGCCCAGGTCGACACGTTGCTCGCCGACATCGAACTGATCGGTATCAGCCCAGGCCTGTCGCCGCTCGCCGCCGATGTGGCGGCGCTGCTGACGGTGGCGGCCGAGCGGGGCATTCCCGTGTGGGGCGAGATCGAATTCTTCGCGCAGGCGCTGCGCCACATGCACGCGACGAGCGGCTACGCGCCCAAGGTGCTGGCCATTACCGGCACGAACGGCAAGACGACGACCACGAGTCTGACGGGGTTGCTGTGCCGTCGCGCCGGCAAGCGCACGGCGGTCGCGGGCAATATCAGTCCGACCGCGCTCGACCGTCTGAGCGAATGCATCGCCGACGCCACGTTGCCCGATGTCTGGGTGCTTGAACTTTCCAGCTTTCAGCTCGAGGCCACGCATTCCCTCGCGCCCGATGCGGCCGCGATTCTCAATATCACGCAGGACCATCTGGACTGGCATGGCGATATGGACGCCTATGCCAAGGCCAAGGCGCGCATTTTCGGCCCGCAGACCGTTCGCGTGCTCAACCGCGACGATGCTCGCGTGATGAGTTTCGCCACGCCCGAGGCCAATGTCGTGACCTTCGGCACCGGCAAGCCCGAGGCTGTCGGCGACTTCGGCCTGGAGATGGAGGGCGGGATGTCGTGGCTGGTCGAGGGCTTCTCGCGCGACGACGCCCCGCCGGCGCCGAAGCGGCGCAAGGCCGGCGCCGTGGAGGCGACGCTCGAGGTGATCGGCAAACGCCTCATGCCCGCCGACGCGCTGCGCATCCGCGGTCAGCACAATGCCGCCAACGCGCTGGCGGCGCTCGCGCTCACGCGCGCCATCGACCTGCCGATGGCCAAGCTCTTGCACGGCTTGCGCGAATACCCGGGCGAGCCGCATCGTGTGCAGCTCGTCGGCGCGATCAACGAAGTCGAGTATTACGACGACAGCAAGGGCACCAACGTGGGCGCGACGGTCGCGGCCATCAACGGCCTGCAGAAGACGTTGCTCCTGATCGTCGGCGGCGACGGCAAGGGGCAGGACTTCTCGCCGCTGGCCAACCCTGTGGCGCATCACGCGCGCGCCGTGTTGCTGATCGGCCGCGACGCGCCGCGGCTGCGCGAAGCGCTGGCCGACACGGGTGTCGATCTGATCGATGCCCCGACGCTCGAAGCCGCCACGCGAGACGCTGCGAAGCTGGCCCAGCCGGGCGACGCGGTGCTGCTCTCGCCGGCCTGCGCGAGCTTCGACATGTTCCGCAACTACGAGCATCGCGCGCAAGTGTTTCGCGACACCGTGGTTGATCTGGCCGCCGACGCGGGGGTGATGCTATGAACCGTATCAAGTCGTTCTTCAGCAAGAAGCGTCAGGCCGGCTTTGCCGGGGCAGGTACGGCGGCCGCCGCTCCGGGCGCCGCGACCCATGCCGCGAGCCGTACGCTCGGCAGCATCAAGCCGACCCGCTCGCGCATGCTCGAATACGATCACGCGCTCGTCTGGGTGGTGATTTCGCTGCTGTCGCTGGGGCTGGTGATGGTGTATTCGGCATCGGTCGCGCTGCCGGACTCGCCGAAGTACAGCGGATACACGACGTACCACTTTCTCGTGCGTCATATCGTCTCGCTGACGATCGGACTGGTCGCGGCCCTCATTACGCTGCGTATTCCAGTCAAGACACTCGACAAGCTCGCGCCCAAGGTCTTTCTGCTGGCGCTGATGTTGCTCGTGATCGTGCTGATCCCGCACCTGGGCAAGGGCGTGAACGGCTCGAAGCGCTGGATTCCATTCGGGGTGCTCAATCTGCAGCCGTCGGAAATCATGAAGCTCGCGGTCACGCTGTACGCCGCGAACTACACCGTTCGCAAGCAGGAATTCATGCAGAGCTTCCGCAAGGGCTTCTTGCCGATGGGCATCGCCGTTGTGTTCGTCGGTATGTTGCTGCTGCTCGAGCCGGACATGGGCGCCTTCATGGTGGTCGCGGCCATCGCGATGGGGGTGCTGTTCCTCGGCGGCGTGAACGGTCGCCTGTTCGGCGGGCTGGCGCTCACGGCCGTGGGCACGTTCGCCATGCTGATCTGGTTGTCGCCGTGGCGTCGCGAGCGGATTTTCGCGTATCTCGATCCGTGGCGCGAGGACTACGCGCTCGGCAAGGCGTATCAGCTTACACACTCGCTCATCGCGTTCGGACGCGGTGAATGGACGGGCGTGGGGCTGGGCGGGAGCATCGAGAAACTGCACTACCTGCCCGAAGCGCACACCGACTTCATCCTCGCGGTGATCGGCGAAGAGTTCGGCTTCGTGGGCGTGCTGGTCGTCATCCTGCTCTTTTACTGGATGGTGCGCCGCGCGTTCGAGATCGGGCGTCAGGCACTGGCGCTCGAACGCACGTTCGCCGGCTTGCTCGCGAAGGGCGTGGGCGTGTGGCTCGCTTCGCAGACCTTCATCAACATGGGCGTGAATCTGGGCTTGCTGCCGACCAAGGGCCTCACGCTGCCGCTGGTCAGCTACGGCGGCTCGGGCATCTTGCTCAACTGTGTGGCCGTGGCGATTCTGCTGCGGGTCGATTACGAGAACCGCGTGCTGATGCGGGGAGGGAAAGTATGACCGAGCGCGCCGCCGCGATGCCGGCCCCGGAAACGAAGACGCGCACGCTGCTGGTGATGGCCGGCGGCACGGGCGGTCACGTCTTCCCGGGGCTCGCGGTCGCCAACTTCCTGCGTGTGCAGGGGTGGCGCGTGGTGTGGCTTGGGAATGCGACAGGCATGGAAGCGACGCTCGTGCCGAAGTACGACATTCCGATGGCGTTCGTGAAGTTCGGCGGCTTGCGCGGCAAGGGCCCGATGACCAAGCTGCTGCTGCCGCTCAATCTGCTGCGCGCGTTCTGGCAGAGCCTGCGTGCGATCCGCCGCGTCAAGCCGAACGTGGTGCTCGGGATGGGCGGCTACATCACGTTCCCGGCGGGCATGATGGCGTCGCTGCTGGGGCGTCCGCTCGTGCTGCACGAGCAGAATTCGGTGGCCGGCATGGCGAACAAGGTCCTTGCGCGCGTGGCCGACAAGGTGCTGCTCGCGTTCCCCGACACCATCGCCGGGGCGAATGGGTCGGCAATCCGATCCGTGCCGACTTCGACGAGATGGTGCCGCCGGCCGAGCGCTACCGCGCGCGCACCGGGCCGCTGCGTATTCTGGTGGTGGGCGGCAGTCTCGGCGCGACGGTGCTCAACGAAATCGTGCCCAAGGCGCTGGCGAAGCTGGCGCGCGACGCGCGTCCGCAAGTCACGCACCAGGCGGGCGTTAAACATATTCAGACGCTGCAGGCCAATTACGCGGCAGCGGGCGTAACGGTCGATGCGGTGCCGTTCATCGATGACATGGTCGCGGCCTATGCGGCGGCGGATCTGGTGATCTGTCGGGCAGGGGCGATGACGGTGGCCGAAGTCGCGGCAGCGGGCGTGGCGGCGTTGTTCGTGCCGTTCCCCCATGCCGTCGACGACCATCAGACAACCAATGCGCGTTTCCTCGCCGACAAGGGCGCGGCAACGCTGATCGACCAGCGCGAGCTGTCGGTCGAGACCCTGGCCGAGTGGCTGCGCCGTCAGACGCGCGAATCGCTGCTCGCGATGGGAGAGAAAGCCAGGGCGCTCGCCAAGCCGGACGCCACCGAACAAGTGGCGCGCGTGTGCGCGGCTCTGGCCAAGGATTGAAATGAAACACATCGTCAAACACATTCACTTCGTCGGCATTGGCGGCTCGGGCATGAGCGGCATTGCCGAGGTATTGCTCAACCTGGGGTATCAGGTGAGCGGCTCCGATCTCGGCGACAACGCGGTGACGCAGCGCCTCGTCAGTCTTGGCGCGCGCGTCGCCCGCGGCCACGCGGCCGAGCACATCGAAGGGGCGGACGCCATCGTCGTGTCCACCGCCATCACGGCGGACAATCCGGAGGTGCTCGCCGGGCGTGCCCGCCAGATCCCCATCGTGCCGCGCGCGCTGATGCTCGCCGAACTCATGCGCCTGAAGCAGGGCATCGCCATCGCCGGCACGCACGGCAAGACAACCACGACGAGTCTCGTGGCGAGCGTGCTTGCGCAGGGCGGGCTCGATCCGACGTTCGTGATTGGCGGCCGACTGAACAGCGCCGGCGCGAACGCCAAGCTCGGCACGGGCGACTTCATCGTGGTCGAGGCCGACGAATCGGACGCCTCGTTCCTGAACCTGAATCCGGTCATCGAGGTCATCACGAACATCGATGCCGATCACATGGACACCTACGGACACGACTTCGCCCGTCTGAAGCAGTCGTTCGTGGCGTTCACGCAGCGCCTGCCGTTCTATGGCATCGCCGTGCTGTGCGTGGACGATTCGAACGTGCGCGAGATCCTGCCGTTCGTCTCCAAGCCGATCGTGCGTTACGGCCTGTCGGAAGACGCACAGGTGCGCGCCATCGATGTGCGTGCGGACGCCGGCCAGATGCGCTTCACCGTGCTGCGCCGGTTCGGTGCCGGTGCCGCACCCCTCGACATCACACTGAACCTGCCGGGCGAGCACAACGTGCGCAACGCGCTGGCGGCGATTGCGATCGCGACCGAACTTGAAGTGCCGGACGCTGCAATCCAGCAAGCGCTGGCCGAATTCAACGGCGTGGGCCGGCGCTTCCAGCGCTACGGCGACATCGCGCTGCCGAAGTCGAGCGGCGGCGGCACGTTCACGTTGATCGACGACTACGGACATCACCCGGTCGAGATGGCGGCAACGCTCGCGGCCGCCCGCGGCGCGTTCCCGGGACGTCGCATCGTGCTGGCCTTCCAGCCCCATCGATACACGCGTACGCGCGATTGCTTCGAAGACTTCGTGAAGGTGCTGTCCGACGCCGACGCCGTGGTACTCGGCGAAGTCTATTCGGCCGGTGAGGCGCCCATCGTGGCGGCCGACGGTCGCGCACTGTCGCGCGCCCTGCGCGTGGCGGGCAAGGTAGAGCCGGTTTTCGTGGAAGACGTTGCGCAACTGCCCGACGCCGTTCTGCAAGTCGCCCGTGCGGGCGACGTCGTTATCACCATGGGTGCCGGCTCCATCGGCGCGGTGCCCGGCAAGTTGCAAGTTCAGCAAGGAGTTTGAAGTGAGTGCTTTCGATCCGAAACGTTTCGGCAAGGTGGGCGTCCTGATGGGCGGGCGCTCGGCCGAGCGTCAGATCTCGCTGATTTCGGGCAATGGCGTGCTCGAAGCCCTGCGCTCGCGCGGGGTGAATGCGCATGCGTTCGATACCGGCATGCACGACCTCACGGCGCTCGCCGCGCAGAAGTTCGACCGGGTGTTCATCGCGCTGCATGGCCGCTATGGCGAAGACGGCACGCTGCAAGGCGTGCTCGAGCATCTGGGGGTTCCGTACACCGGCAGCGGCGTGTTGGCCTCCGCGCTGGCGATGGACAAGGAGATGACCAAACGCGTGTGGATCAACGAAGGGTTGCCGACGCCGCGCTTCGCGATGCTGAGCGCCGACAGCGACTTCGATGCCGTGGCCCGCGATCTCGGCCTGCCGCTTATCGTCAAGCCGTCGCGTGAAGGCTCGACGATTGGCCTGACAAAGGTCACCGAGGCGTCGCAACTGAAGGCGGCCTTCGAGAAGGCCGTCGCCCTGGATCCGGACGTCCTCGCCGAAGAGTTCATCGATGGCGACGAACTGACCGTGCCGGTGCTTGGCGTGGGCACGAAGGGCGCGGCGGCCGCGCGTGCGCTGCCGGTGATCCGCATCGTGGCGCCAGACGCGAACTACGACTACCAGAACAAGTATTTCAAGGACGACACGCGCTACGAATGCCCGCCGCCGCTATCGGTGTCGTTGCAGGAGGAGGTGCAGCGTCTGGTGCTGCGCGCCTATCTCGTGCTGGGCTGTCGCGGTTGGGCGCGCGCCGACGTGATGCTGCGCAAGCGTGACAACAAGCCGTTCCTGCTGGAGATCAATACCTCGCCGGGCATGACGGGCCATTCGCTGGTGCCGATGTCGGCACGAGCGGCGGGGCTGTCGTACGAAGACCTGGTTGTCGAAATCCTGGCCACCGCGACGCTCGATCTGCATCCGAACGCGCAGTGGAAACCCGAGTAAAACCTTGAACGCGTTGAAGAACGCCCCGATACGGAAAGCAAATCGCCATGTGGCAAAACGTACGCCTGCTCAACGCCATCGCGAGTGCGCTCGTCGCACTCGTCGTGCTGGCGGCGCTCGCTGCGGGCGGCCATTGGCTGATTCAGCGGCCGATCTTCACGCTGACGGCGGTGCAGATCGATGGGGACGTGTCTCACATCAACGGTCCGACCTTGCGCGCGAATGCCGTCTCGCGCCTGAAGGGCAATTTTTTCACGATCGATCTGGACGCCACGCGAGCGGCGTTCGAGGCCGTGCCGTGGGTGCGCCATGCAAGCGTGCGACGTGTGTGGCCGAACCAGCTCTCGGTCACGATCGAGGAATACAAGCCGCTGGCCACGTGGAACGACGGCCGTCTGGTGAGTGTGGACGGCGAGCTGTTCGCGGCGAATCTGGCCGAAGCCGAGGACGACGGCAAGCTGCCCGAGTTCGCCGGCCCGCCGGGCAGCGAAAAGGATGTGACGGCGCGGTACTACGACTTCGTAAGGTGGTTCGCGCCGCTGAAAATGAAACCCGAAGCGGTCACGCTGTCGAATCGTTACGCATGGAGCGTACGGCTCTCCGGGGGAGTGCAACTGGCGCTGGGACGAGAGCGTACCGCCGAGTCCCTCGCCACACGCAGCAGGCGTTTCGTACAAGCGTATCCGCAGGTAGCGGCGCGCTGGGGAAATCAGATCGAGTACGCCGATCTGCGTTACCCGAACGGTTTTGCCGTGCGTGCCGCGGGCATGCGTTTCTTGAGCGAAGAACAGGCCAAGAAGCTTGCCACGGCACCGGTGCAAAAGCGGGATTCGCAAAAGCCGGCAGTTGCGCAACCTGCCGCGCGGCAGAAGCGAAGCCAGTGAGACTTCAGGACTTACACACGCTATGAGCAAAGATTACAAGGATCTGTTGGTCGCCCTCGATATCGGCACGTCGAAAGTCGTGGCGGTGGTGGCCGAACTGCGCCCTGAAGGCCGCTATGAAGTGATTGGCCTCGGCCAGAGCGAATCGCGCGGGCTGAAAAAAGGTGTCGTGGTGAACATTGAGGCCACGGTGCAGTCCATTCAGCGTGCACTCGAAGAAGCCGAGCTGATGGCCGACTGCAAGATCACCAACGTGTTCACGGGCATTGCCGGTAGTCACATTCGCAGCTTCAATTCGAGCGGCATGGTGGCGATCAAGGACAAGGAGGTGACGCAGGCCGACGTGGCACGCGTCATCGAGACGGCCAAGGCGATCAACATCCCGACGGACCAGCAGGTGCTGCATATCCTCACGCAGGAATTCATCATCGACGGTCAGGAAGACGTGCGCGAGCCGATCGGCATGAGCGGCATCCGCCTTGAAGTGAAGGTGCACATCGTGACCGGCGCCGTCTCGGCGGCGCAGAACATCGTGAAGTGTGTGCGCCGGTGCGGTCTCGAAGTGAACGACCTGATTCTGCAACCGCTCGCGTCGAGCATTTCGGTGCTCACGGAAGACGAGAAGGAACTGGGCGTGGTGCTGATCGACATCGGCGGCGGCACGACCGATATCGCGATCTTCAGCGAAGGCGCGATTCGGCACACGGCCGTGATTCCGATCGCGGGCGATCAGATCACGAGCGACATCGCGATGGCGGTGCGCACGCCGACGCCGGATGCGGAAGACATCAAGATTCAGCACGGCATCGCCAAGCAGTCGCTGGCCGATCCGGACGAAATGATTGAAGTGCCGGGGCTGGGCGAGCGCGGTCCGCGCACGCTCTCGCGTCAGGCGCTGGCGGCGGTGATCGAGCCGCGCGTCGAAGAGCTGTTCTCGCTGGTGCAGCAGGTGGTGCGCGAGTCAGGATACGAAGAACTGCTGTCCTCGGGCATCGTGCTCACCGGCGGCGCGGCGATGATGCCGGGCATGGTCGAGCTGGGCGAGGACATCTTCCTCAAGCCGGTGCGCATTGGCGTGCCGGAGTATGCGGGCGGCCTGGCCGACGTGGTGCGCAGCCCGCGCTACGCGACCGCGATGGGGCTGCTGCTCGAAGGTCGTTCCCAACGCATGCGCGGGCGCAAGGTCGCGGTGCAGTCGGGGCAAGCGAATCAGGTCTGGTCGCGCATGCGCGACTGGTTCTTCAGCAATTTTTAATGGTGTTTTTTGAGGGGTGTGGATTCGGTGTTGAAAACACGCTTGGCTTACCCGAGCTGACCGTGACCCGCAATGCCGGATCTGCTTTTATATCACTGGAGGCGCTATGAACTTTGAAATGTTGGAAACGGAAACCAACGGCACCATCATCAAGGTGGTGGGTGTTGGTGGCGCTGGCGGCAATGCCGTCCAGCACATGATCAACCGGGGTGTGCAGGGCGTGGACTTCATCGCCATGAACACTGACGCTCAGGCACTCGGCCGCTCGCAGGCCAGCGTGAGCATCCAGCTCGGCAAGACCGGTCTGGGCGCAGGCGCCAAGCCGGAGATGGGACGTGCGGCGGCTGAGGAAGCCCGTGAGCGCGTGGCCGACGCCCTGCGTGGGGCGCACATGGTGTTCATCACCGCCGGTATGGGCGGCGGCACGGGCACGGGCGCGGCACCGGTGGTGGCGCAGATTGCCAAGGAAATGGGCATTCTGACCGTCGGCGTGGTGTCGAAGCCGTTCGAGTTCGAAGGCGGCAAGCGCATGCGCGTGGCGGAGACGGGGGCGCAGGAGCTGGAAGACAACGTCGATTCGCTGATCGTCGTGCTCAACGACAAGCTGTTCGAAGTCATGGGCGACGACGCCGAGATGGACAAGTGCTTCCAGTGCGCCGACGACGTGCTGCATAACGCCGTGGCCGGCATCGCCGAAATCATCAACGTCGACGGTTTGGTGAACGTCGACTTTGAAGACGTGAAGACGGTGATGGGCGAACAAGGCAAGGCCATGATGGGGACGGCGACGGTGGCAGGTGTCGATCGTGCGCGTCTGGCGGCCGAGCAAGCCGTGGCGAGCCCGCTGCTCGAGGGTGTGGACTTGTCGGGTGCGCGCGGCGTGCTGGTCAACATCACGGCATCGCGTTCGCTGCGTCTGTCGGAAACGCGTGAAGTGATGAACACCATCAAGAGCTACGCTGCCGAAGACGCGACCGTGATTTTCGGTACCGTCTACGACGACAAGATGGGCGATGCGCTGCGCGTGACTGTTGTGGCAACCGGCCTGGGCCGCGCCGTCGCGAAGAAGGCTGCCGCACCGATGACGTTGCTCAAGACCGGTACCGACAATATGCCGATCGCCACCGGCCACGTGCCGAATGTCGGTCAGGCGGGCGGTACGGACTACGGCGCGCTCGATACGCCGGCCGTGTGGCGCAGCACGCGCGAGACCGCGGCGTCGCACGTTGCGGCATTGCAGGAAAAGGGTGTCGACACGTACGACATTCCGGCCTTCCTGCGCAAGCAAGCCGACTGACAGGGTCGCGCGCGGACCAGGTGCCAGTGCCTGGTGCCGCCGCACCTTGGGAATCGCGAGACCTATGCAGGTCGTCGTGAGGATTCGTCGTCGCTCCAACGACCATGCCGTGTGGCGTGGGGATGGTGCGCCGCAGTACGAGTCCGCATGACGATACGGCGAGGTTGTGAAGACGCGAGATGCCGTATCGCTGCGACAACCAGCGTCGCAAGCGGTGTCTACGCTTCACAGGTCACGAACGTTACGGGTAAGCGTTCGGATCCCTGACCCGGTCTCGCGGATCTGTCCCCCGACCGCTGCGGCATGCCTCCGTCGCGGCGGCCGGGGTGCCCCGACGATGGGCGATGCCCGGGCTTCGGCCTGATGTCGATTTTTGAAACGGCCTATTTCGTTTCGCGATAGGGGTGTGGACCAATCGATGCGGCAGAATTCGGAATGTTTAGTAACGAAGCGTTGCGTTTGTGGCACAGCGATAAAGGCTTCCATCTGGTATAATTGCATCTATGGTCACTAGCGTCCGATAGTTTAAATAAATAGCATGCTCAAGCAGCGCACTCTCAAATCCATCGCCAAGACAGTCGGCATCGGCTTGCACTCCGGTCGCAAGGTCGAGTTGTCGCTGCGTCCGGCGCCGCCCAACACGGGCATCGTCTTCTGCCGTACCGATCTGAATCCTCCTGTCGAGATTCCGGCGTCGGCAATGGCGATTGGCGACACGCGTCTTGCGTCGGTGCTGCAGAAAGAGGGCGCGCGGGTCTCCACCGTGGAGCACCTGATGTCGGCATGCGCGGGGCTGGGCATCGACAATCTGTATGTCGATGTGACGGCCGAAGAAATTCCAATCATGGACGGCAGCGCGGCAACGTTCGTCTTCCTGATTCAGTCGGCGGGCATCGAAGAGCAGGCGGCCGCCAAGAAATTCATTCGTGTGACGAAGCCGGTCGAGATTCGCGAAGGCGACAAGTTCGCCCGTCTCGAGCCTTACGAAGGCTTCAAGCTCAAGTTCACCATCGATTTTCGTCACCCGGCGGTCGATCGCACCGGTCAGGCGCTGGAGATCGACTTTGCCGATACGTCCTACGCGAAGGAGATTGCGCGCGCCCGTACGTTCGGCTTTGCGCATGAGGTCGAGATGCTGCGCGAACTGGGCCTGGCGCGCGGCGGCAGCATGGACAACGCCATCGTGCTCGACGAGTACCGCATCCTGAACAACGACGGCCTGCGTTACGACGACGAGTTCGTGAAGCACAAGATGCTCGACGCCATCGGCGACCTGTACGTGATTGGCCATCCGCTGCTGGCGTCTTACACAGCGTACAAGTCGGGGCACGGACTGAACAACCAGCTCTTGCGCGAGCTTCTCGCACAAGAGGCGTACGAGATTGTCACGTTCGAGCACGCCGAAGACGCACCGCGCGGCTTCCAGTTCGAGCCGCAGACGCAGTTCGCGTAAATCACGCAGGCCATAGGAAGCGCCGGCGGGTGGGGCGCGGATGTAACAAAACGAAAGCGCCGACTCTGCGGCGCTTTTTTATTTGACGCGCGCGCCAAATCGGCGTTGCGCTTGAATGCATCGCGCCATGGCAACCGACGGATTCAAGGCTTGCGCGGACCGCCGTAGGAATGGCGGGCCACCAGGCGAGCCAGGGCGTCGCGAAGCGGAGATGGCTCCAGCGCGTCGCGCAGATCGCGCAGGCTGACGAGGCCCTGCCGGGACAGGCGGGCCTCCTTGGGCGGCTTCTGGGGTTCGGGTGCCGTGATGCTCACACGGATCCGGATCGTGCGAATCAGCCAACCGCGCGTCGCCAGACCCTCGATCAGCGACGGCGTTTGCTGGCGCAGCCGAGCCGCCAGCGCATTATTGGCGACAAGGAAGACCAGCGCGCCCTCGCGCGGCGGCGCTAGCCGGACGCTGCCGCTGAGCGCGGCGGGCAACAACGCGTGCACGTCTCGCTCGAGTCGACCCAGTTGTTCGGCGGCGGCCAGCAACGAGCCGGCGCCGTCGGAGGCGCACAGCAGATCGGTGAGCGGGCGGGCAACGCGGGGAGCTTTGGGTCGTTTCATATGATGAGACAGAGGTTGCCGCGTATTTTACCCCGCCATCGGGCGTCGCCTCGGTCCGAACGCCGAAAAGGCCGGACGGCCCGCGCCCGAGGCCAGCGGGACGCGCCATGACAGCATGCTAGAATCCTTTTTTTAGTATAGGTATCGAACCGGCGAGAGGCCTGAGTGCCAAACACCGGTGACCCGCAGCGCGCAGGCGCGTTGGGCGATTCGGCACGCGTGGGGCAAAACCCTGAAGCGTTGCGAAGTTTGCCGACCGACTGCACGATTGCGAACGACATTTGCCGCCCTAACCAGTGATCCGATGATTCCCGGTCTTCTTAAAAAAGTATTTGGCAGCCGTAACCAGCGGCTTATCAAGCAGTACCAGAAAACCGTCTCGGCGATCAACGCCCTCGAGCCGCAGATCGCCCAGCTGAGCGATGAGCAACTGCGCGGCAAGACCGAGGAATTCAAGCAGCGTATCGCCCAGGGGGCGAGCGTGGATTCGTTGCTGGTCGAAGCCTTTGCGGTGTGCCGCGAAGCCGGCAAGCGCGTCCTCAAGATGCGCCACTTCGACGTTCAGCTCATTGGCGGCATGGTGCTGCACTTCGGCAAGATCGCCGAAATGCGCACGGGCGAAGGCAAGACGCTCGTCGCGACATTGCCCGCCTATCTGAACGCGCTCTCGGGCAAGGGCGTGCACGTCGTGACCGTCAACGATTACCTGGCCCAGCGCGACGCCGAGTGGATGGCGCGTCTGTACAACTTCCTCGGCCTGTCGGTGGGTATCAACCTGTCGCAGATGCCGCATGACGAGAAGCAGACAGCGTACGCGGCCGACATCACGTACGGCACGAACAATGAGTTCGGCTTCGACTACCTGCGCGACAACATGGTCTACGAGACCGAGCAGCGGGTGCAACGCACACTGAACTACGCCATCGTCGACGAAGTGGACTCGATCCTGATCGACGAGGCACGCACGCCGCTCATCATCTCCGGCCAGGCCGAAGATCACACCGAGCTGTATGTGAAGATGGATCGCTTGCCGGCGATGCTCGAGCGTCAGATCGGTGAAGAGAAGTCGGACGGCACGGGCGTCGAAGTGCCGGGCGATTACACGCTCGACGAGAAGGCGCGTCAGGTCTTTCTGACCGAGCGCGGCCACGAGAAGGCTGAGCAACTGCTCGCCGAGTGGGGCATGATCGCCGAGGGCGACAGTCTTTATGCGCCGCAGAACATTACCCTCATGCACCATGTGTACGCCGCCCTGCGCGCGCACACGCTGTTCCACAAGGACCAGCATTACGTGGTGCAGAACGACGAGATCGTCATCGTCGACGAGTTCACCGGCCGTCTGATGGCCGGTCGCCGCTGGTCCGAAGGTCTGCACCAGGCGGTGGAAGCGAAGGAGCGCGTCTCGATCCAGCACGAGAACCAGACGCTGGCCTCCATCACGTTCCAGAACTACTTCCGCATGTACGCCAAGCTCTCGGGCATGACCGGGACGGCGGATACCGAAGCGTTCGAATTCAACGAGATCTATCGTCTCGAGACGGTGGTGATCCCGACCAACCGCCCGCCCAAGCGGATCGACCGTCAGGATCAGATCTACAAGACGGCCAAGGAAAAGTACGACGCGGTCATCAAGGACATTCGCGATTGCGTGGAGCGTGGCCAGCCGGTGCTGGTGGGCACGACGTCGATCGAGACGTCGGAGTACCTCTCGCAACTGCTCACGAGCGCGAAGCTGCCGCACCAGGTGCTCAACGCCAAGCAACACGCGCGCGAAGCCGAGATCGTCGCGCAGGCGGGGCGTCCGGGCGTCATCACCATCGCCACCAACATGGCCGGTCGTGGTACCGACATCGTGCTCGGTGGCAACGTCGAGAAGCAATCGGGTTTCATCGAAATGGATGCGAGCCTGTCCGACGCGGACAAGCAAGCCCGCATCCAGCAATTGCAGGACGAATGGCAGGGTCTGCATGAGCAGGTGAAGACGGCAGGCGGTTTGCACATCATTGGTACCGAACGCCACGAATCTCGCCGTATCGACAACCAGTTGCGCGGCCGTTCGGGCCGTCAGGGCGATCCGGGCTCGTCGCGTTTTTACCTGTCGCTGGAAGATCCGCTGCTGCGCATCTTCGCCGGCGACCGCGTTCGTTCGATCATGGATCGTCTGAAGATGCCGGAAGGCGAAGCCATCGAGGCGGGCATTGTCACGCGTTCGATCGAGTCGGCACAGCGCAAGGTCGAAGCACGCAACTTCGACGTGCGCAAGCAGCTGCTCGAATACGACGACGTGTCCAACGATCAGCGCAAGGTGATCTACCAGCAGCGGAATGAACTGCTCGAAGCGCAAGACGTCTCGGACACCATCGCAGGCATGCGTCAGAGCGTGTTCCAGGATCTGGTGCGCACCTGCGTGCCGGCCGGTACGGTCGAAGAGCAGTGGGACCTCAAGGGGCTGGAGACGGTGCTGCGCGAAGAGTGGCAGCTCGATTTGCCGCTGCAGTCGCGTATCGAAGGCTCGGAAGAAATCGACGACGAGGACATCCTCAAGGAAGTGATGGACGCCGCCGAAGCGTCATATCAGGCCAAGGTCGAACTGGTGGGACGCGAGTCGTTCTCGGGGTTCGAGCGCTCGGTCATGCTTCAGAGCGTGGATTCCAACTGGCGCGAGCATCTGGCCGCGTTGGATCACCTGCGTCAAGGCATCCATCTGCGCGGTTACGCGCAGAAGAATCCGAAGCAGGAATACAAGCGCGAAGCGTTCGAATTGTTCGCCCAACTGCTTGAGACCATCAAGCTCGAAGTCACGCGCGTCATCATGAACGTGCGTATCCAGTCGCAGGAAGAGCTCGAACAGGCAACGGAAGCGCTCGACGACAGCGCGGGCGGTCTGATCAACGTCGAGTTCAAGCACGACGAACTCGAGACGGTGGGCGGCGACGGAGAGATCGACGAAGACGCGGGGCGTCCGGTGGTGTCGGCGCTGGCCCAGGCGGCCAGCGCGGCGATGGCCGGCGGCGACTTGTTGCCGAAGGTTGGCCGCAACGATGCCTGCCCGTGCGGCAGCGGCAAGAAATTCAAGCACTGCCACGGCAAACTGTCTTAAGATGTGAACCGATCGACGCGGCGCCGACTCAGGATCGGCGCCGCGTCGTTTGTAGCGCCGGTTTTTCGACCGGCCGCACCGATCAACCGCCGCCCCGGCGGAGTGTCGTGCCGACATCGCCAGGGCGGGAGCTGTAACGCTCATCTCTCGCGGGCGAACCCACATGGCCGTCAATTTCCCCTCGATCGAAGCCTCCCAACTGCGCGCCGTGCCCGGCGTCGAACTGGGCTGGGCCGAAGCCAATATCCGCAAGCCGAACCGTAAGGACGTGCTGGTCATGCGACTGGCCCCGGTAGCACGGTGTCAGGCGTTTTCACGACGAACCGCTTCTGCGCGGCGCCGGTGACGGTCTGCAAGACCCATCTGGCCGCGCAGGCGGGCATTCGTGCGCTTGTTGTCAACACGGGCAACGCCAACGCGGGCACCGGCGAACCGGGCATGGTCGCCACGCGGGCAACGTGCGACGCGCTCGCTAAGCTGCTGTCGGTCAATCCGAACCAGATTCTGCCGTTCTCGACCGGCGTGATCCTCGAACCGCTCCCGGTTGACCGTCTGGTCGCCGGTCTGCCGCAAGCCATTGCCAATCTGGCGCCCGCACACTGGTACGAGGCAGCGCAATCGATCATGACGACCGATACGCTGCCGAAAGCCGCCTCGCGTGAGGTCGTGATCGAAGGCAAGACCCTCGTCCTCACCGGCATCAGCAAGGGGCGGGCATGATCAAGCCGAACATGGCAACCATGCTCGGCTTCGTGGGCACCAATGCGCGCGTGGCGCAGCCGGTGCTCGACGCGCTCGTCAAGTACGTGGCGGATCGTTCGTTCAACGCCATCACCATCGACGGCGATACGTCGACCAACGATTCGTTTATCGTCGCGGCCACGGGCCAGACCGATCTGCCGGAAATCGCCAGCACGGACACGCCCGCCTTTGCCGCGTTCCGCGACGCCTTGCTGTCGATCTCGCAGGAATTGGCGCAATTGATCGTGCGTGACGGCGAAGGCGCGACCAAATTCATCACCGTGACGGTCGAGGGCGGCCGTGATGTGGCGGAGTGCCGTCAGATCGCCTATGCCATCGGGCATTCGCCGCTGGTGAAGACGGCGTTTTACGCGTCCGATCCGAATCTGGGCCGCATTCTGGCCGCCATCGGTTATGCGGGGGTGAACGACCTCGACGTCAGCAAGGTCGACCTCTATCTCGACGACGTGCTGGTCGCCCGCGCGGGCGGCCGCAATGCCGACTATCGCGAGGAAGAGGGACAGCGCGTGATGAAGCAAAGCGAAATCACGGTCCGCGTGGTGCTCGGCCGCGGCGCCGCCGCCGCCACGTTGTGGACTTGCGACCTCTCGCACGACTACGTGAGCATCAACGCGGATTACCGTTCCTAAGCCCTGACGCGAGCGCCGCGCGCCTCCCACCGGGGGCGCCGCGTGTCGATGCCCGATCGGCGTCGGCCCTGCGTTAGCGGCACTGGCCGGCAGTATCGGCCCATCGCCGGCAGGTGGCAAAAGCACCGCGGCGGGCAGCGAAAGGAAACGACAACACGACGAAGCATCGACACAAGCGCCTGTGAGCGGCGCGGGGGATTTCGAAGCATGGACAAGTTGGAGCAGTTCCTCACGCGCGCCGAAGGCGTGCTGGCCCGGTTGGAGGTCATGTTGCCGCCGGCCGCTCCCGAGATCGACTGGCGCGCCGCGGTGGCCTTTCGCTGGCGCAAGAAGCAGGGGCGCGGATTTCTGCAGCCCGTGGCGCATGTATCGACGATCACGCTGGGCGATCTGCAGAATATCGAGCGCCAGAAAGGGCTGATCGAACAGAATACGCGTCAGTTTGTGCGTGGCGAACCGGCCAACAACGTGTTGCTCACCGGTGCGCGCGGCACGGGCAAGTCGTCACTGATCAAGGCTTGCCTGAATCAGTACGCCTCGGAAGGCCTGCGTCTGATCGAAGTCGACAAAGATGACCTGGTCGATCTGGGCGATATCGTCGATTTGATTTCGCAGCGCCCCGAGCGCTTCGTCGTGTTCTGCGACGACCTGTCGTTTGAAGATGGTGAGTCGGGTTACAAGGCGCTCAAGGTCGCGCTCGACGGCTCGGTGGCGGCCCAGTCGGACAATGTACTGATCTACGCGACGTCGAATCGCCGTCATCTGTTGCCCGAGTACATGAAGGACAACGAAAGCTATCGCCACACCGATGACGGTGAGATTCATCCGGGGAAGTGATCGAAGAGAAGATCTCGTTGTCCGAGCGATTCGGGCTGTGGGTGAGCTTCTACCCGTTCAAGCAGGACGACTACCTGACGATCGTCGGTCACTGGTTGCAGCATTTTGGCGTGCCGGCGGATCAAACGGAATCGGCGCGTCATGAGGCCCTGATCTGGGCGCTCGAGCGCGGTTCGCGTTCGGGCGCGTGGCTTTCCAGTTCGCTCGCGACTGGGCGGGCAAGCTTCGGAGCGCGTCACACGCCGCGTGATGTGCGGGTGAGCGGGGCGCCGTGGCCCATCGGCCATGAGCCATGCACCGCTCGACCGGGAAATTCGCAGGCAGCGCAGATGGCGCAGATGGCGCAAGGATGGCGAAGGATTATGACAGTGTCGAAACGATATGCGCCCGACGGGCGTCCCATCACGGAAGTGGCCGTCGGCGTGATGGTGCGCGCGGATGGCTCGGTGCTCCTCGGTCAGCGCCCGGCGGGCAAACCGTACGCGGGTTATTGGGAGTTTCCGGGGGCAAGCTGGAGGCGGGCGAGTCGGTCGCCGCGGCGCTCGCGCGTGAACTGCACGAGGAACTGGGGGTGACGGTGGAGCGTTGCGCGCCGTGGCGCGTCCTCGAACACGATTACCCCCATGCCTATGTGCGTCTGCATTTCTGCAAAGTCACCGCATGGCAGGGCGAGCCGCACGGCAAGGAAGGGCAGGCACTGGCATGGCAGCGCCCGCCGGTGAGCGTGGAGCCGTTGCTGCCGGCGGCTCTGCCGCCGCTGAGCTGGCTCTCGGAGGAGCTCGCCACGAAGTCGTCGGGACGGCCGTAGCGGCGGATCGCGACGCTGCCGATTGACCGAATGACCGGTTGACTGGTTGCGGCGCTTCCGAGCGCGCTCCCAGACGCACAAAAGGCACCCGCGAGGGTGCCTTTTGCGTTGGGTGGGATGATGGTCGTCCGTGCGCGCTGTGCGGCATCAGCGCATCAGCGCTGCGTCGGATCGAGCGGGGCGTCTTGCGAGGGATCGTCGGGCGAGTCGGCGGGGATCGTGTACTTCTCTGCCGCCCAAGCGCCGATGTCGATCTGCTTGCAACGCTCCGAGCAGAACGGGCGGAATTTCGCCTCGGGTCCCCAAACCACTTTCTTGCCGCAGGTCGGGCAGTTGACGACGGTCGTCATGGATTTAGAGATTGCAGAGCGTGAGCAGGAACGGCACGTCGCTGTCGACCGGACGCGGTTTGAGATCGCCGTCCTGTGTGGTGAAGCGCACCCACAGCATGTACTTGTTGGCGCTGGCTTCGGGAATGACCCGCAACTCGGGCGCCACTCTCACCTGCATCAGTTGATAGACACGGCCGGTCAGCATCTGCTGGTAGCTGCCTTGCTGCGCCATCGCCTTGCTGGCGTGACCGGACTCCCGGGCGAGCCCCAGCACGATGCCAAGGGCGTCGCGTATCGGAAACAGCGGGCCGATCCATTTATCGATGTCCTGACGGCGCTGCTCGGCATCGTTGTGACGCCAGGCGTAATACGACGGAAGGTCGAAGCGGCACGTGCCGCCGGGGATCACCGAGCGGCTGCGAATGCTGGCTAGCCATTCGTTGTCGTTCAGATGCTGGCCGGGCTTGCCGGGAATCTGGTTGAGGTTCGCAATCGCCACCTCGACTTCGCCGATGAACTGTTCGAGCGCGTCGGAGGCGATATCGGGATTGCCGCGATAGGTGGTCAGCGTCTGACGTTGCCGGTCGAGTTCCTTGACCAGTTCGTTCTTCAGGTCGGTGCGTCCGGCGATGTCGGCAATCTCGAACATCGTGATCAGCGCCGCGTGATGATCGAGCGGCTGATCCTGCCCGACGAAAAAGGCAAAGCGCCCGAACAGCTCTTCCAGCCGAAGCAGCGTGCGAATGCGTTCGTTGAGCGGATATTCGTACAGGATCAAGCGCGGTGGCCCAGAAGTTGGCGCTTTTCAGCGTAATGGCGACATTCTAATGCCGGAATCTGTCGAGGCGCAACGCGCGTGGGCGCTCATTCGAAGGCGGGGCGTGCGAGCGGCGCTGTTCATGCGAACGCCGGCGTCGATCAACGCCCTTCGGCCTGCGCCGCAAACTTCAGATACGCCGCATGCAAACGGTCGACCTGTGGGGCGAGTGGGGCATGCTGGACATCGTTGTCGATGACGTCGTCGGCGGCGGCGAGCCGCTGCGCCCGACTTGCCTGACGCGCCATGATCGCCTGCACCTGGTCGCGCGTGAAGCCGTTACGGGACATGACGCGCGCGATCTGCGTCTGCTCAGTGCAATCGACGACGAGCACGCGCTGCACGCGCTCTCGCCACTTCCCGGATTCCACCAGCAGGGGCACGACGAAAATCAGATAGGGCCCTTTGGCGTCGCTGGCGGCACGCTCGCACTCCGTGCGAATCAACGGGTGGGTAATGGCCTCCAAACGTGCTCTGGCCGCATCGTCCGTGAAGACGGCGTCGCGCATGCGTGCGCGGTCGAGCGCCCCGTCCGGGGCAACAAAGGCGTCGCCGAACTCGCGCCGGATCGCGGGCATGGCCGCGCCGCCCGGAGCGGTGATGCTGTGCGCGATGGCATCGGTGTCGATGATGGCGATGCCGTGCGTGGCGAACAGGTTGGCGACCGTCGTCTTGCCGCTACCGATGCCGCCGGTCAGGCCGATGGCGTAAGTCATGGCGTTCCTCCAATCCAGATCAACAGGCCATTGCCGCCAAACAGCGTGGCGATGCCCGCGGCGGCGAGAAAGGCGCCGAAAGGAAACATTTGATCGCTGCGCAGTCGTCCGGTGAGCCAGGCGGTGCCGGCGATCACGATGGCGAGCACACAGGCGAGCAGCAGGATCTGTAGCAGGGCGGTCCAACCGAACCACGCACCCAGCGCCGCGTAGAGCTTGAAGTCGCCGAAGCCCATGCCCTCGCGCCGACGCAGCCACCAGTACACCCAATACAACGCCCACAGGCTCAGGTAGCCGGTCGCGGCCCCGACGACCGCCGCCGGGAGCGCGGCGAACCAGTGCCCGAGGTTGCACAGCAGGCCTGCCCACAACAGCGGCAGCGTGAGGATGTCAGGCAGGAGTTGCGTATCGTGATCGATGTATGCGAGCGCAATGAGTGTCCAGACGAGTCCGAGTGCGCCGAGGCTCTGCCAGGTCGGGCCGAAGCGCCAAGCCACGGCGACGCTCAGCGCGCCGCTGAGGAGCGAGAGTTGCCAGCGGCGAGGCGCTGCAGCGTCCGCCAACGGGGCGGGAGGTGCTGCGAGTGGGGCGCTGAGCGCCATCGAGGCGGATGGCGGGGCAGCTTGATGAAAAGGAGCGCGCAGGGCCGATGCGTTCGTGGCATCGACCGCCTGCATCTCTTCCAGCCACGCCCGTTCGATCGCCGCGGGCACGCGCCGCACGACGGCATCGAGACCGAGCCCGGCGACGACGCCCAAGGCGGCGAACAGCACAAAGCGCCAGTGAGGTGCCAGTTGCGCCAGCCAATCGACCGGTAGCAGCTCTGCGTAACCGTTCATGCGACACCGTATCCGAGTTGGAACATCGGCAGGTACATGGCGAGGACCATGCCGCCGATCAGCAGGCCAAGAAACGTAATCATGATGGGTTCGAGCGCCGCACAGGCACTGACCAGCGCGTGCGAAGCGTCTTCGTCGAGCAGGCCGGCGGCCTGATTGAGCATGCGCCCGAGTGTACCCGATTCCTCCCCGATCACGGTCAGTTGCGCGATGATCAGGGGCCAGTGTGCATCGGCCTCGAGCGAGGTCGCCAGACGCGCACCTCGGGCGACTTCCCGGTGCACGTCGTGCGCCGCGCGCTGCATGACGAGGTTGCCGCATGCGCTCGCGGCGGCGTCCATCGCGTCGGGAAGCGCGACGCCCGCGTCGAGCAACGTGCCAAGGGTTCTGGCCCACCGGGCAGCGCTCAGCATGCACAGGATGCGTCCGGCGCCGGGCAGTTGCAAGAGCAGGCGATCCCGGAGACGCCGCGTTCGGGGACTGCGGCGCAATGCCGCCGCGACGACCAGCCCGGCGATGCCCAGGCCGACCAGCAGCCACGGGCCGTTTGTCAGCGACGCTCGCGAGAGGTCGATGAGCCATCGCGTGAGCGGCGGCAGGGGCATGCCGCCACCGGCGGCGCTGGCGAACAGTCGCTCGAACTCCGGGATCACCCACTGCAGCAGCGCCATCACGACGGCCAGTGCGACGACCAGCACCGTCAGCGGATAGGCAAGCGCGCGCTGGAGCTTCTCTCGCACCGTTCGCGTGTGATCGTAATGCGCACTCAGACGTGCCAGCGTTGGGCCGAGCTGACCGCTCAGTTCGGCGGCGGCAATCAATTGACAGTCGACGCCGCTGAAACGGTGGCTGGCCTGCGCCATAGCGTGCGCCAACGGATGCCCGCGCCCGACGTCCAGTCCGATATCGGACGCGAGCCGCTTGAGCCCTCGCGTATGGGCGCCACGCGCGAGTACGTCGAGGGCTGACGTGAGCGGCACCCCCGCACCGAGCAACGTGGCGAGGCGCCGAACCAGATCGGTGGCATCGGCGGTTCCGACGCGTCTGGAGGGCGTATGCCGGCGACCCGGCCGCAAATGCGTGATCGTCACGGGCTGGCCGCGCAGCAGCAAACGCGCGGCGGCTTCGCCGTGGGCGAGCACCTCGCCGCGCCGGCATTGCCCCTGGGCATCGCGACCTTGCCAGTGCCAGCGGCGGGGCTGCGCTATACGCGACATGGTTCACCCCTGCGCACTGTGACGCGCGGCGATCGGTGGTTCGACCCTACTGCGGCCTGGCGCGCGGCATGTGCCGATGGAATCGACGCGTTATGCCGCGCGCGCGGTAGCTGAGCATCAGGCGGGCGTGGTCGCATCGACATCCTCCTCGCTTACGGTGCCTGTTGCGCAATGCCAGAGACCGGCTTCGCGCAGGGTCATCACACCTTCGCGCTGCGCTTGCGCCGCGAGTGCGTGAGGGCTTCGGGCCTGTGCAATGTTGGTCGCTTGCACCGCGCTGATCGGCATGACCTGGAACGCACCGATGCGCCCGGCGAAGCCCGTGCCGTGACAGCGCATGCAGGGCGGGCCGGCCCGGACGATGTCCTCTGGCGCACGACCGGGTTCGCAACCCGCCGGACACCGACGCCTGAGCAAGCGCTGTGCGCTGATGAGCAGCAGCGTCGACGACAGATTGAACGGTGCGACCCCGAGATCGAACAGTCGGGCGAGTGTGCTCGTCGCGTCGTTCGCATGGACGGTTGCGAATACGAGGTGTCCGGTCTGCGCCGCCTGCACGGCGATCTCGGCGGTTTGGGTATCGCGAATCTCGCCGACGACGAGCACGTCCGGATCCTGTCGAAGAAACGCGCGCAAGGCGGTCGCGAAGTCGAGCCCGGCGCGCTCGTTGAGATTGACCTGCGTGACCCCTGGCAAGCGGATTTCGACCGGGTCTTCGATGGTGACGATATTGCGCGAGGTGTCGTTGAGCCGCTTGAGGCAACTGTAAAGTGAGACGGTCTTGCCGCTGCCGGTTGGGCCGGTCAGCAGAATCATGCCGTGTGGCCGAGCAATGGCGCGCGTGAGCGCGAGGTACTGCTTTGGCGTGTAGCCGAGTCCTTCCAGCGAGAGCGGAACCTTCGCGCCATCGAGCAGACGCACGACAAGCTTCTCGCCGTGCAGCGTGGGCAATGCGCTGACGCGGCACTCCACGGGTTCGCCCGCTTCGCGCCACACCATGCGCCCGTCCTGCGGCAGACGCTTCTGGGCGATATCCAGATTGGCGAGCACCTTCAGGCGTGAGACGAGCATGTCGCGCCACGGCAGCGGCACATCGCAGTGCTCGTAAAGATGGCCGTCGATCCGCAGTCGAATGCGAAAGCGTTGTGCCATCGGTTCGAAGTGCACATCGGACGCGCCAGCCCGAACCGCCTCGCCCAGCATCTGTTCGAGAAACTGCAAGGGGGTGGTGGCGTCGAGCGATGCGCGCGACGTTGACGCGAGCGGCTCGGTGGTTGTCGCCGTGGCGGAGACTTCAGAGGAATGAAATGACATGACAGGGTCTGACGAGTGCTGCGTGAAACGTCAGTCTCGTCAAAACCCTGGAGCGGCTCAATCGGAATTGCCCGAAAAATGGGCGGGTGTCACGTGCAGTGAACGAGGGCGACTCAATCCTGCGACGGCGTTCGTGTGCCGGGCTTGAACAGGCGCACCATTTTGATCGCCTGATTGTCGATTTGCACGATTTCCATACGAACACCGCTGATCTCGAGGCTGACGGTGGCCTCGGGGATCTCGCGCAGCACTTCGAGGATCAGTCCATTGAGCGTCTTCGGACCGTCGGTCGGCAAATGCAGGTTCAACCGGCGATTCAGGTCGCGCAGCCCTACGCCGCCGCTGACCAGGCAATCGTCATCCGAGGTCCAGCCTGACCGGCTCCCGCCCGTACCCGGCGTGCTCGTCGTGAACTCGCCGATGAGTTCCTCGATGATGTCCTCGGTGGTGAGCAGTCCTTCGACTTCGCCGTATTCGTTGACGACCAGCCCGATGCGCCGATGGTTCTCCTGGAAATACTGCAGTTGCCGTAACGCGGGCGTGTCGCTCGGGATGAAATACGGCTCGACGAGCAACGCGCGCAACGTGTCGGCCGAGAGATCGTCCGGGTGTTGCAGGGCGGCCAGCGTGCGGCGCACCGGCAGAATGCCGATGACGCGATCGATGTCGCCGTCGTAGACCGGCAGCTTGTTGTGATAGCAGGTCGCGAGCTGCGAGAGCAGCGTGTCGAGCGGTGCCGAGATGTCGAGTGCCTCGATGCGCGCGCGCGGCACCATCACGTCGTCGACCGCGATGTTTTCTAGATCGAGCAGATTGAGCAGCACACTGCGCGGCTTGGTCGGCATGTAGTTGCTGGCCTCGAGCACGATGGTGCGCAGTTCTTCCGTCGTGAGACGAACTTCGCCGGCTGCGCGACGTGTGTCGATGCGCAGCACGCGCAGCATGCCGCGCACGAAGCCGTTGAGCACCCACACGAGCGGCGCGGCCAGCGTCACGATCGGCTTGAGCAATCGGCTCGTCGGCAGTGCAATGCGTTCGGGATACGTCGCACCGACAATCTTTGGCCCGATCTCGGCGAAGATGATGATGAGCAGCGCAATGAGTGCCGTCGCGACCGAGAGCGTGATGGCGTCGTTGCCAAAGTAGCGCACCGCGATCGATGTGGTGAGCACGGGGACGACGGTATTGATGACGTTATTGCCGACGAGAATCGTCGAGAGCAGGTCTTCGGTGCGAGCGAGCAGGCCTTGCGTTGTCCTGGCACCGTGCGCGTTCATCCGGACGAGATGTTTCAGGCGATGGCGGTTGAGCGCCATCATGCTCGTTTCGGAAATGGAGAAGAATCCCGAGCAGATGATCAGGAGGGCGACGGCGCAAATCTGCGCCCACAAGGGCAGGGCTTCCAAGCGTTTGGGTGCGCAAATGGCACGGGCGGGTGGCAATGAGTTGCCACTATAGCAGAGGGGATGCGGCGGTCGGCCGCGTCGGGCACCGGGTGCGCTGTGCAAGCCTGATGTGTTGCACGCCAAGCGATTCGATGCCTGGACGCATCGCGATGATGCGTCGATGACGTGTGCAACAGGCATAAAAAAACCGCCGGACACGTCCGGCGGTTTTTTTGCTTTGCTCGCGAGCAAAGGTCATTCTGGTCGGGGTGAGAGGATTCGAACCTCCGGCCTCTACGTCCCGAACGTAGCGCTCTACCAGGCTAAGCTACACCCCGCTTTCGATACTGCTACTTCGCCGTTAAGTGCGTCGCGCTATCGAGTAAGAACACAATTCTAGCAGGCTATTTTTGTATTGGGAAGAGGGTAGCGCTGAAATTGTTTGTGCCGCAGCGTCGGCTTCTTCCTTGGCACGTGCCAGCGTGTAATCGAGCGCGCCCGTGCGCGTGATCGCAGCGAGGATCGGTTCGAACTTGTCGGTGCCGCCATTCTCGATGGCTTCACGCACGAGTGCGCGCTCGTCGTCGGTGCCATGTTGCAGCACGTGAATGAGCGGTAGCGTCGGCTTGCCCTCGCGCAGATCGTCGCCAGCGTTCTTGCCCATCGCGTCGGTGTCGCCTGCGTAGTCGAGCCAATCGTCCATCAACTGGAATGCGGTGCCGAGACGTCCGCCGTATTCGCGCACGGCCGCTTCGGTTTGCGCGTCGGCGTTGGCGAGCACGGCAGCGAGTTGCGTTGCCGCTTCGAACAGCGTGGCCGTCTTGTACTGGATGACCTGCAGATAGCGCGCTTCGTCGACGTCCGGGTCGTGCATGTTCAGCAACTGCAACACTTCGCCTTCGGCAATCACGTTGGTGGCGCGCGCGAGAATTTGCATCACGCGCATGTTGTCCACGCTCACCATCATTTCGAAGGAGCGTGAATACAGGAAGTCGCCCACCAATACCGATGCCGCGTTGCCGAACAGCGCATTCGCCGTTTGCTTGCCGCGACGCAGGTCGGATTCGTCGACGACGTCGTCGTGAAGCAGTGTCGAGGTATGAATGAACTCGATGACCGCGGCCAACTCGAAGCGATGCGGCGAGCTCACGCCAAGCGCACCGGACACAAGCAGCAGCAACGCCGGGCGCAGCCGTTTGCCGCCCGAATTGATGATGTATTCCGAGATCTGATTGATCAGGACCACCTCGGAGGCCAGCCGGTGGCGGATAAGCTGGTCGACGGCACGCATGTCGTCGGCGATGGCGGCCAGTACGTTCTGGGAAGAAGTCGAAGCAGTCAAGACAAGGCTCGGGTGAGGAAAATTTCGCCCCAAATTATATAGTGGGCGCGGCGACTTTCGGGGACCAGCCCCGCGGTTTGACAGGTTTCACGGAAGTCTTTGACGCAAAAGGAGAAAGTCTGTATAATTCCCGCTTTTCGTGCGCGCATTCGTTGCGTCAAGTCCGAGAATACCTAGGTATGACGGTCTGCGGCGGTGCGATGGGCTGGTAAGTCGAGTCCTTTCGGGACCCTCGGCCTGCGCGGAAAATTCTCTTGTTTATGAGTGAGGTTCAACAATGTACGCGGTCATAAAAACCGGCGGCAAGCAATATAAGGTTGCTGCTGGCGAAAAACTTAAAGTAGAACAGATACCGGCTGACATTGGCGCTGAAATCACCATCGACCAGGTTCTCGCCGTAGGCGAGGGCGAATCGATTAAGTTCGGTGCGCCGTTGGTCAGTGGGGCTTCCGTCAAGGCTACCGTTATCGCCCAGGGTCGTCACCCCAAGGTGAAGATTTTCAAGATGCGCCGTCGCAAGCACTACCAAAAGCGTCAAGGCCATCGCCAAAACTACACCGAGCTGCGTATCGACAGCATCAACGGCTAATCGATCGAGCTAGGTAAGGAGTTAAGTCATGGCACACAAAAAAGCAGGCGGATCGTCCCGTAACGGCCGCGATTCAGAGTCGAAGCGCCTCGGCGTGAAGGTGTACGGCGGTCAGGCGATCCTGGCTGGCGGCATCATCGTTCGCCAACGTGGTACTCGTATGCATGCCGGCGAAAATGTCGGTATTGGTAAGGACCACACGCTGTTTGCACTGGCCGACGGCCACGTGCAATTCGCCATCAAGGGCGCAGCGAAGAAGCAAGTGGTTAGCGTGGTGCCGGCAGCGTAAGCTAAGCCTTTTGCCACCAAAAGGCTCCGCTTCCATGCGGAGCCTTTTTTGTTTTTCCCGCCGGTGCGCGGCGAGCATTTTGCGCGTCGGTCGGGCCATTACACAGAGTTAGGATCGTCTGCGGACGGTCAATTGAGCGGAACGGACCCCCATGAAATTCATTGACGCAGCGCGTATCGAGGTGATCGCCGGGAACGGCGGCAACGGCTCGGCATCGATGCGCCGCGAGAAATTCGTGCCGTTCGGCGGACCCGACGGCGGCGACGGCGGTCGCGGCGGCAGCGTGTTTGCCGTGGCGGATCGCAATATCAACACCCTGATCGATTACCGCTACGCGAGGAAGCACCTCGCAAAGCACGGGGAATCCGGTCGAGGCGCAGATTGCTATGGCAAGGGGGGCGAGGATGTCTACCTGCGCATGCCGGTCGGCACCATCATCAGCGACATGGACACCGGCGAGACCATCGCCGACCTGACCGAGCACGGTCAGGAAGTCGTGCTCGCACAAGGCGGCGCGGGTGGTCTGGGCAACCTCCATTTCAAGTCGAGCACGAACCGCGCGCCCCGTCAGAAGACGGACGGCAAGCCGGGCGAGCGTCGCATGCTCCAGCTCGAGCTGAAGGTGCTCGCGGACGTCGGTCTGCTCGGCATGCCCAATGCGGGCAAGTCGACGTTCATCGCTTCGGTGTCGAACGCGCGCCCGAAGATCGCCGATTATCCGTTCACGACGCTGCACCCGAATCTGGGGGTCGTGCGCACCGCGCCGGGCAAGAGCTTCGTGATTGCGGATATTCCCGGCCTGATCGAAGGCGCGGCCGATGGGGCCGGCCTCGGTCACCAGTTCCTGCGTCACTTGCAACGCACGGGCCTGTTGCTTCACATCGTGGACATTGCGCCGTTCGACGAGGGTGTCGATCCGGTGGCCGATGCCAAGGCCATCATCCTTGAGCTCCAGAAGTACGACGAGGAACTGTTCCAGAAGCCGCGTTGGCTGGTACTCAACAAGGTCGACATGGTGCCGGAAGCGGAACGCGCCGAGCGCGTTGCCGACTTCCAGAAGCGCTTCGCCTGGGACGGCCCGACGTTCGAGATTTCCGCCTTGACCGGCGAAGGTTGCGAGAAGCTGTGTCTGGCCGTGCAAGAGTATTTGTATCAACAACGCGGCGCCGTGGAAGAAGCGATGGAAGACGCTGCGCAGGATCCGCGTTTTCGTGCGGGCAGTGCCGCCCCGGTGGCCGACGTCGCCCCGCAGGCGCCCCCGGACGACGCGCCAAAGGCGTAAACTCCTTCTCACTCAAACGCTGGCGATGGCGCTGCCTGTCATCGCGCCAATGCCAGCGATCCGGCTGCGGTAGCGCCGACTTCCCAATACATTCGCAGGAGAATCCAGTTCCATGCGTTCGGTCATCGCCGATGCCAAGCGGCTCGTGGTGAAAGTGGGATCCAGTCTCGTGACCAACGACGGTCGCGGGCTGGACGATGTCGCGATTGCGCGATGGGCGCAACAGATCGCCGCGCTGCGGCATGGTGGCGACGCTCGCCCGCCAAAGCAGGTGGTGCTCGTCAGCTCGGGTGCCATTGCCGAGGGCATGCAGCGCCTCGGCTGGGTGCGCCGTCCGACCGCCATCGACGAATTACAGGCGGCGGCGGCCGTGGGACAAATGGGCCTCGCGCAGGTCTATGAGACGCGCTTCGCCGAACACGGCGTGCGCACCGCGCAGATTCTGCTCACGCACGCCGATCTGGCCGACCGCGAACGCTATCTGAACGCGCGAACGACCTTGCTCACGTTGCTCCGTCTGGGCGTGGTGCCGATCATCAACGAGAACGACACGGTCGTGACCGACGAAATCAAGTTCGGCGATAACGACACGTTGGGTGCACTCGTGACGAATCTGATCGACGGCGACGCACTGGTCATCCTGACCGATCAATCGGGCCTGTACACGGCCGATCCGCGCAAGGACCCCAAGGCCGAGTTCGTCCACGAGGCCGAAGCGGGTGACGAGCGTCTCGAAGCGATGGCCGGTGGCGCGGGCACCAATATCGGACGTGGCGGCATGCTGACGAAAATCCTGGCGGCCAAGCGCGCAGCGACCAGCGGCGCGCATACCGTGATCGCGTCGGGGCGCGAGGACGACGTGCTTGTGCGTCTGGCGAGCGGCGAGGCCATCGGCACGCAGTTGGTCGCGCGCACGGCCGTGCTCACCGCCCGCAAGCAATGGATGGCCGATCATTTGCAGGTGCGCGGTCGCGTGGTCATCGATGCGGGCGCGTGCAAGAAGCTGACGCAAGAGGGCAAGAGCCTGCTGCCGATCGGTGTGATCGATGTCGAAGGCACGTTTGCCCGCGGCGAAGTGATTGCTTGCGTGGACGAGGGCGGCCTTGAAGTCGCGCGCGGGCTGTCGAATTACAGCGCCTCGGAGGCGCGTCTGATTCGGCGTCACCCGAGCAGCGACATCGAACAGGTGCTGGGCTTTGCGAACGAGCCCGAGCTGATCCATCGCGACAATCTGATCTTGCGCTGAGCCCCACGGCGGGGCGATGGCCTCGCGCCTGACAGGCAAAAACGCCGGCACGCAATGCGAACTGCGTGACCGGCGTTTTTCATCTCGACGGTCAATCGTTATCGACCGTGCGTCGGCGGCTTAACGATAGTTCTGGTTCTGATCGAACTTCGGGTAGCGCAGGTTCTGCACGATTTCCTTGGCATCCCCCAATGGGGCCTTGTCCCGACAGAGATAGTCGCGGTACAGGATGCCCTGATAGGCCGTTGCACCATAAGGACGAATCGGACGCCATTCGCTGTTGCGCGCCGCAACCCATGTGCCATCCGGTCGGCCCGTTGCGTACAGACGCGACTCGAACGACGAGCAATGAATGCCTTCGAACGAGACGTTGCGCGCCCCCTGTTTGCTGCGGATCACAGCGACGTAGCGGACCACGCCATCCGTTGTCACCTGCACCGACTTCGTGTCGATGGCGTAGTCGAGCGTGGCGCTCGGCAGGGTGGGGAAGCTCACGAGATCGGCGTCTTGCGGGGCCTTGGCCGGCAGGGCGAATTCAGCTTCCTTCCACTTGCCCTTGGAGGCTTCCTGCTGGGCGACGTATTCGTCGTAGTCCTGGACGGGCTGCATCATGCTGCTACAGGCGGTCATCAGCGCCAGTGCGGCCAAAGGGGCCAGGGCGGTCAGGCGCGGGGCGCGGCGAGCGAGGGAAAGACGCATGGAATGGGATCGAGAAGTCGGTTGGGCGGCGGATCAGCGATAGCGGACGATCCGCGCGGCATCCCGGAGGATGCCAGGTCAAAAGGAGGGCGCGGGCATGACGCCCGCGACCGATGATGGGACAAGCCGGCGGCGGCTCGGATCAGTGCTCCCGAGGCGGTGTGCCGACACTGGCGGCACCTGCCATTTCGCCGGCCTCGTCGACACAACTGCCGCCGTCGCAGGTGTCGTCATCCGCAATGCTCGCGCCCGGCGGCAATTCGCCGACCCGGGCCCCGGCGCGCGGAAAGCGTCGCCGATCCTGCTGCGCGCGCGCCGCCGAGCGTCGCAGATAGCGCGAGAGTTCGTTCAGCGCGAGTTGGTAGACCTCGCGCTTGAACTCGATCACGGCGTCGAGCGGCACCCAATATTCGTTCCAGCGCCAGGCATCGAACTCCGGATGCTCGGTCGCGCGCAGGCAGATATCGCAGTCGCGACCGACCATGCGCAGCAGGAACCAGATTTGCTTCTGGCCCCGGTAATGTCCGCGCACTTCGCGCTTGATGAATTTGTCCGGCACCTCATAACGCAGCCAGTCGCGCGTGCGACCGATGATTTTGACGTGTTCTGGCTTTAGCCCGGTTTCTTCGTGCAATTCTCGGAACATGGCTTGTTCGGGCGTTTCGCCGTACTTGATGCCGCCTTGCGGGAACTGCCAGGAGTGCTCGCCCAGCCGCTTGCCCCAGAACACTTCATTGCGTGCGTTTAAGAGGATGATGCCGACGTTCGGGCGAAAGCCTTCACGGTCAAGCATACAACCACCCTTGAATCCTTTAAAATTGCTTCGATTATAAACAGATAATCACCGGCGCGGCGGCCGGCGGCGGCTCGGGTGACCGGGGCGGCGCGTACGGCCGGCGGGTGTCTTGGGCGCCGTCGCGACGTCGGGGCGTGCCCCGGCCCCGTTCCCGGCAACACCCCGAACCGCTGTGCGCGCCGTTGACCCTCATTTTTCCCGGAAATCTGCATGAAAGCCTCTCGTTTCTTCATCGGCACCCTCAAGGAAGCGCCCGCCGACGCCGAGATCGTCAGCCACAAGCTGATGGTGCGCGCCGGCATGATTCGCCGCGTGGCCGGCGGTATCTATGATTACCTGCCGATCGGCCTGCGTTCGATTCGCAAGGTTGAAGCCATCGTCCGCGAAGAAATGAACCGCGCCGGCGCGCTCGAACTCCTTATGCCGGCCGTGCAGCCCGCCGAACTGTGGCAGGAGTCGGGGCGTTGGAAGCAGTACGGTCCGGAATTGCTGCGACTGAAGGATCGCCACGATCGCGATTTCGTCGTCGGCCCGACCCACGAGGAAGTGGTGACGGACATCGCGCGCCGCGAGATCAAGAGCTATCGCCAACTGCCCGTGAATTTCTATCAGGTACAGGCGAAGTTCCGCGACGAGATTCGTCCGCGTTTCGGCGTGATGCGCGGGCGCGAGTTCATCATGAAGGACGCCTACTCCTTCGATAAGGACCGTGCCGGCCTGCAGGTTTCCTATCAGAAGATGTTCGATGCCTATGTGCGCATCTTCACGCGTCTGGGTCTGGCATTTCGCGCCGTGGTGGCCGACAACGGCTCGATTGGCGGGTCCGGCTCGCACGAATTCCACGTGATCGCAGATACCGGTGAAGACGCCATCGCCTACTGTCCGGCGTCTGACTATGCGGCCAACGTCGAAATGGCCGAGGCGCTTGCCCCGCAGGGCGAGCGCGCCGCGCCCGCCGAGGCGTTGGCCAAGACGGCCACACCGGGCAAGGCCAAGTGCGAAGCCGTCGCGGAACTGCTCTCGATCCCGCTGGCGCGCACGGTCAAGTCGATTGTGCTCGCCACCGACAGTGAAGAGGCCGGCACGACGGTCTGGCTGCTGTTGCTGCGCGGCGATCACGAACTGAACGAGATCAAGGCGAGCAAGGTGCCGGGACTGGCGGACTTCCGCTTCGCGAGCGAGGCCGAGATCATCGATCGGTTCGGCACACCGCCGGGCTACCTGGGCCCCATCGGTACGAAGCAGCCGGTCAAGCTCGTGGTCGATCGCACGGTCGCAAAGATGAGCGACTTCGTGGTTGGCGCGAACGAGGTCGACTTCCATATCACCGGTGTGAACTGGGGGCGCGATCTGCCCGAGCCGGAAGTCGTGGCCGATCTGCGCAACGTCGTGCCTGGCGACATGTCGCCGGATGGCAAGGGCGAGATTGCCCTGTGCCGTGGTATCGAAGTGGGGCACGTGTTCCAGTTGGGGACCAAGTATTCGGATGCCATGAATGCCACCTTCCTCGACGAGACCGGCAAGCCTGCGCCGATGGAAATGGGCTGCTACGGCATTGGCATCACGCGAATTCTTGGCGCGGCCATCGAACAGAACTTCGACGATCGCGGCATCATCTGGCCGGAATCGATTGCGCCGTTCGAAGTTGTGCTTTGCCCGATGGGCTATGACCGCAGCGACGCCGTGCGTGCGACGGCCGATAAGCTTTATGACGACCTGGTGGCTGCTGGCGTCGACGTGATTCTCGATGACCGTGGCGAGCGTCCCGGCGTGATGTTCGCGGATTGGGAGCTGATCGGCGTGCCGCATCGCGTGGTGATCGGCGACCGGGGGCTGAAGGAAGGCAAGCTCGAGTATCAGGGCCGCCGCGACGCACAAGCGCAGTTGCTCGACGTCGCCGCCGTGGCGGATGTCGTCGTCGACAAGGTGCGCGTCGCCAAGACGATCTGATCAGGTGTCATGCCGGTGGGCGAGGGCTCGCCGGCGCACCCAAACGACAAAGGGGCCTCGCAGGCCCCTTTGTCGTATGGTGGATACGGAACGTTGTCCCGCCGGCGGCGCTCAGCGCGGCGTGGTCAAGGCGCGGATCGCCGGCAGGTTGCGCCAGTAGCCCTTGGCATCCATGCCGCAGCCAAAGACGTAGCGGTCCGGCACCGTAAAGCCGCAGAAATCCGGATGCGAGGGCTTGTCCTTCGTCAGGATCTTCTCGCACAGCACGGCGCTGTAGAACTTCGAGGCGCCCATCTCCAGGATCCGATCGCGAATCGCCGCCATGGTGGCGCCTTCGTCGAGAATGTCGTCGAGCACGAGCACCACGCGATCGCGCACCGAGTCGCGCGGCGCCACGCGCCATTGCATCGCGCCGCCCGTCGTGGTGTTGTTGTAGCGCGAGAGGTGGATGTAGTCGAACTCCAGCGGGAAGTCCAGGCGCGGCAGCAGCATGCCGGTAAAGACGGCCGCGCCGCCCATGACCGAGAGCACCATCGGGAATTCGTCGCCAACGGCCTCCTTGATGGCCTTGGCCATCGTGTCGACGGACTGGCTCACCTCGTCGGCCGAGACGATCTCTTCGGAATTACGGAAAACTTCGAGGGCTTCTTCGCGGTTCATATGGGGCGACCCTGGGGAACGTGTTGCGGGGAGATGTCGCTATGTGCGGCCCGGAGTATATACGGAATGCCCGCCCGCGTGACGAGGGGCAACCGGGCATCGGATCCGATCAGCGCATCCCGGGCATCATGCCTTTCATGCTGCGCATCATCTTCATCATGCCGCCGCCCTTGAGCTTCTTCATCATGGTACGCATCTGGTCGTACTGATTGAGCATGCGATTGACCTCCTGCACCTGAACGCCCGCACCGGCGGCGATGCGGCGCTTGCGGCTCGCCTTGATCAGTTCCGGCTTGGCGCGCTCGGACGGCGTCATCGCGTTGATGATGCCCTCCATGCGGCGCACCTGCTTCTCCGCCTGATCCATATTGGTCTGGCTGGCGGCGGCCTGGAATTGCGCGGGGAGCTTGTCCATGAGCGACGACAGGCCGCCCATGTTCTTCATCTGGCCGATTTGCGCCTTGAAGTCGTTCAGGTCGAAGTCGCCGCCCTTTTTGACCTTATCGGCGAGCTTCTGCGCAGCCTGCACGTCGACACCGCGTTGCGCTTCCTCGACGAGCGCGAGAATGTCGCCCATGCCGAGAATGCGGTTCGCCATGCGATCCGGGTAGAAGACCTCGAGGCCGTCGAGCTTTTCGCCCACACCGACGAACTTGATCGGCTTGCCGGTGATGTGACGCACCGACAGCGCCGCACCGCCGCGCGAGTCGCCGTCGAGTTTGGTGAGCACCACGCCGGTGAGCGGCAGCGCGTCGTTGAAGGCGCGGGCCGTGTTGACGGCGTCCTGGCCGAGCATGGCGTCGACGACGAACAGCGTTTCGATCGGTTTCAGCTCAGCGTGCAGGGCGCTGATTTCCTGCATCATCGCTTCGTCGATGCCCAGACGGCCGGCCGTATCGACGAGCAGCACGTCATGGTGATGGCGTCGCGCCCAGTCGACGGCCGCACGGGCGATGTCGACCGGCTTCTGATCGGGTTGCGACGGGAAGAAGTCGGCGTCGACCTGCTTCGTCACTGTCTCCAACTGCGCAATGGCGGCGGGGCGATAGACATCGGTCGAGACCGTGAGGACCTTCTTTTTCTGCGCGCGCAGCAGCTTGGCGAGCTTGCCGACGGTGGTGGTCTTGCCGGCGCCCTGCAGACCGGCCATCAGGATGATGGCGGGCGGCGTGGTCGCGAGATTGAGTTCTGCGGCGCGGCCTTCGTAGTCGCCGCCCATGAGCGCGGTCAGTTCGCGTTGCACCACGCCGACAAGTGCCTGGCCCGGCGAGAGGCTGGAAATGACTTCCTCGCCGAGCGCCTTTTCCTTGACCTTGGCGACGAAATCGCGCACCACGGGCAGGGCGACGTCGGCCTCGAGCAGCGCGAGACGCACTTCACGCAGCATTTCCTGCGTGTTGGCCTCGGTCAGGCGGGCTTCGCCGCGCAGCGTCTTGACGACCTTGGCGAGGCGCGTAGTGAGATTGTCGAGCATGAAACGTATCCTGTAAGACCTGCAGCGGCCCCGTTCGCCCTGCCGTTCGGCCCCGGAGGGGCGGTGGCGGGGACGGCAGCGCGCCCGTCATGGGCTGGTGTAAACTTCAAACATGACTATTTTACTGTATGCGCTGACCGCCATCCTCTATGCCGGATTGGCGGTTTGTTCGTGGCAAGGCTACCGACGCAACGCTGCGCTCGCACTGGCGGGCGGGCAGGTCGCGCCTGCGCCGGTCGCGGGCACGCCGTCGCGCTGGCCGATGCAGCTTTCGCTGTTCGTCACGCTCGTGCTGCACGGGGTGTTGCTGCATCAAACGATCTTCCGCTCGGACAGTATGCACTTCGGTTTCGCGTACATGCTCTCGGCCATGTTGTGGCTCTCGGTCGGCATCTACTGGATCGAGAGTTTCTTCTTTCCGCTGGACAGCCTGCGGCTGATGGTCACCCCCGTGGCCGCGGTGACCTGTGTGCTGCCGATGATTTTTCCGGATGTGCGCATTCTCGGCTTTGCGGCGGAACCGATTTTCAAGGCGCACTTCATCATCGCCAACATGGCCTACGGGCTGTTCGCGCTGGCGGCGCTGCACGCGCTGCTGATGCTCTATGCCGAGCGGCAACTGCATCCGTCGCGACGCGGCGAGACGACCGGCTGGCTGGCGCACTGGCTCGAGACGCTGCCGCCGCTGCTCACGATGGAAAAACTGTTGTTCCGGCTGATCGGCGCCGGGTTTGTGCTGCTGACCCTGACGTTGATTTCCGGCGTGATGTTCTCCGAGGCGCTGTTCGGGCGCGCGGTGCGCATCGATCACAAGACCGTGTTCGCGGGGGTGTCGTGGCTGATGTTCGGCGCGGTGCTGCTGGGTCGGCATTTTTATGGGTGGCGCGGCAAGGTCGCGCTGCGTTGGGTTCTGGCGTCGTTCGTGGCGCTTTTGTTGGCGTATGTCGGTTCTCGCTTCGTGCTTGAGGTGGTGCTGCATCGCATGACGGAGACTTGAAGCGCGATGCGCAATATCCTGTTGTTACTGGTGCTCCTGATCGTTGGCACGTGGTGGATGCGAAGCAACGAGCGCAAGCGCAATACCGAGCGCATGCGCCCGCCAGGCGCAAACGATGCGCGCACGACGGCGCGTCAGGCGTTGCCGCCCGCCGAACGCATGGTGCGATGCAGCGAGTGCGATACCTACCTTCCCGAGAGTGAATCCGTCGCTGGCGCGGGCGGCCAGCATTTTTGCAGCGGTGAACACCGCGACGCCTATCGGATGCGCGAACACCGCATCTGAGTCGCGCTGCGCAGCCACGCTGCGCAGCGATGACCCCGTTCTCCCGTCCTTCGCGCCGTAGCACTTGCACGTGCCGGCTTGCGCATGCCTGCTGCATGCACTAAAACACAGTAACCGGCCCCGCTCATAAACAGAATAATCATCGAGGGGCGCGACGACAGGAGGGCGCAATATGCTAATGCGCAGACGGATGTATTTTCTGCTTCCCGATCTGGCGAGTGCCCAGCGCACGATGAGCGATTTACTGCTCGCCCGGGTCGAGGAGCGTCACATCCACTTTATGGCACGTGACGAAATGGACCTGGAGGGACTGCACGAGGCTAACCTGCTACAGACTTCCGATATCGTGCACGGCGCCGAAGCCGGGCTCGTCATCGGCGGGTTCTGTGGTCTGGCAGTCGGTGCAGTCGCCGCGTTTTTCCCCATCGTGGGCACACGTCCCCAGTGGGAGTTGATGATTGTGACGGCACCACTCGGTGCGCTCTTTGGCGCCTGGGTGTCGAGCATGATCGGCGTTTCGGTGCCGAACTCGCGACTCAAGACGTTTCGTGAGCCGCTCGAGCGCGGCATGATTCTGCTGATGGTGGATGTGCGCGACGGTCGCGTCGATGAGATTCGCGAGATGCTCAAGGCCCATCACCCTGAAGCGCACATGGAAGGGGTGGAATCCGCCATTCCTGCCTTTCCTTGATCGATGGCGATCATGGCAATAAGCGAGGGCACCGTATCGAAAGCGATGGCAGCGTTGGCGAAGACGATAAGTGTCACCGGCCGGGAACGGCCAAGAGCGTCGCACCTGTGAGCGGCGCGGGATGGTGAGCGTGTCGATCGACGCGCGAGCGACATCATCCCTGGGCGTGGTCACGCCTACAGAAGCCTCTCGGCCAGGCAAGGCGGGAGGCTTCTTCATTGGGCACTCCCTTTCACCGCATGACGACGGTTGACGAAACGCCGGCGACTTGCGAACGGGCCGAGCGTTGCCCGCGCCGGACATGCCGCCGACGGCGTCACGCCAAGTGGGCTACAATGGCGCCCCTCGCTCTACGGGAGCCCGCTGTGCCCGTCATGCCCCAGTCATTCGCGTGCGCCAACATTGCGCTCCGGTCGTGTCATCGCGTCACGACGTGTGCCTTGCCGCGGCGAGGTGACGCATGAGCGCGCCGACCCATGTCCCGATGCTCACGCTCGATGCCGACGGCTGGGTAAGCGAAGCCGAGCGACTGCCGTCACCCAACTTCGATGCGCGTCCGGCGGACACGCCGACCGACCTGCTCGTGGTGCACAACATTTCGTTGCCGCCAGGACAATTCGGGGCGGCGAGATCGCGGCGTTCTTCCAGAACCGGCTCGATCACGATGCGCATCCCTTCTTCGATGAGATTCGCGGTGTGCGGGTCTCGTCGCACTTCCTGGTGCGACGCGATGGTGCGTTGCAGCAGTTCGTGTCGTGCAACGCGCGGGCCTGGCACGCGGGGCATCGTCGTTCGAAGGGCGAACGCGCTGCAACGATTTTTCGATCGGCGTGGAGCTCGAGGGCACGGACGACCTCCCGTATACGGAAGCGCAATACGTCACGCTGGCGGCGCTCACGCGAGCGTTGCGTGAGCATTATCCGATTCAAGCCGTGGTCGGACATGCCGATATCGCACCGGGCCGCAAGACGGATCCGGGACCGTACTTCGAGTGGCCGCGATTGCGTCGGATGGCGTCGCTGAGTCCCCAGGCATTGCCGTTTCAGCCGGCCGACTAATCCCCATCCGGGGACAGGTTTTGCTTGACACGGCGATGCCACGGGCCTCCCCGGCGAGAGAAATTTTTGGGTTTGCGGAGTGCGTCATCTCCACTATACTTAGTGAAAATTCAGGTGCCGACCACTACATCTAGTGGTTGATGTCAGGTTCGGCACGGAATGTAATCGCCATCAATACCGTGCTTTTCCTGCGGCGTTTTTGCGGGGCGGCACAGCAGCAAAGCCGTGCAGCGGACACCTGAACCCTTGGCCGTCCGTCGGTCGTGCGGTATCCAGCACTTCGCTCCATCGGCGTCCCTAGGGCGCATTTTTGCCGGCCGTAACCCTGGTAAGAACGCGCTAACAGCACCATCTCATTGGAACGGGAGTTTTTACATGCAGACTAACGAAAACCTCACCCGCCCGACCCCGACGCCTGCCGCGACCGCCGGCAATGGTGCGGGTGCGTCGGCGCCCCAGACGACGGGCGCCTTCGAGCCGGCGACCAACGCCGACTTCAAAGTGATTCGACGCAACGGCGCGGTGGTGGGTTTCGAGCCGTCGAAGATCGCGATCGCCGTGACCAAGGCGTTCCTCGCCGTGAACGGCGGCCAGGGCGCGGCGTCGGCCCGCGTACGCGAACTCGTGGAGCAGTTGACGGGGCACGTCGTGCGCGCCCTGATGCGCAGCCGCCCGAATGGCGGCACGTTCCACATCGAAGACATCCAGGATCAGGTCGAACTCGCGCTGATGCGTGAAGGCGAGCACAACGTGGCGCGCGCCTACGTGCTGTACCGCGAGAAGCGTTCGCAAGAGCGCGCGCACGCGGTCGAGACCACGCAAGAAGCGGCTACACACGATGGCCCGGTGCTCAATGTCACCGACAACGGCGTGGTGCGTACGCTCGATATGTCGGTGTTGCGCGGCGTGGTGCAGGCTGCCTGCGAAAATCTCGGCGACGAAGTCGTGGCCGAGCCGATCGTGACCGAGACCCTCAAGAACCTGTACGACGGCGTGCCGCTGTCGCAGGTCTACGACTCGGCGATCCTCGCCTCGCGGACCCTCATCGAGAAGGAACCGGCGTACAGCCAGGTCACGGCGCGAATTCTGATGCACACGATCCGCCGCGAGATTCTCGGCGAAGAAGTGCTGCAGGGCGAAATGGCCGCGCGCTACATCGAGTACTTCCCGCGCTTCATCAAGCAGGGAGTCGACGCCGAACTGCTCGACGAGCAACTGCTCTCGTTCGACCTGGCCAAGCTGAGCGCCGCGCTCGACGCATCGCGCGATCTGCAATTCAACTATCTGGGCCTGCAGACGCTCTACGATCGCTACTTCCTGCATATCGACGGTCACCGCATCGAAATGCCGCAGGCGTTCTACATGCGCGTGGCGATGGGGCTGGCGCTCAATGAAGTCGAGCGCGAAGCGCGTGCGATCGAGTTCTACCAGATTCTGTCGAGCTTCGACTTCATGAGTTCGACGCCGACGCTGTTCAACTCGGGCACGCGTCGCTCGCAACTCTCGTCGTGCTACCTGACGACGGTCTCGGACGACCTGGAAGGCATCTACGAAGCGCTCAAGGAAAATGCACTGCTCTCGAAGTTTGCCGGTGGTCTGGGCAACGACTGGACGCAGGTGCGCGCGCTCGGCTCGCACATCAAGGGCACGAACGGCAAGAGCCAGGGCGTGGTGCCGTTCCTGAAGGTGGTCAACGACACGGCCGTGGCCGTGAACCAGGGCGGCAAGCGCAAGGGCGCGGTGTGCGCCTACCTGGAAACGTGGCACCTGGACATCGAGGAATTCCTCGAGTTGCGCAAGAACACGGGCGACGACCGTCGCCGCACGCACGACATGAACACGGCGAACTGGATTCCCGATCTGTTCATGAAGCGCGTGATGGAAGGCGCCGAGTGGACGCTGTTCTCGCCGGCGACCTGCCCGGACCTGCACGACAAGTACGGCAAGGCTTTCGAACAGGCTTACACGGCCTACGAAGACAAGGCCGCACGCGGCGAAATCAAGCTGTTCAAGAAGGTGCCGGCGCAAGCGCTCTGGCGCAAGATGCTGGGCATGCTGTTCGAAACCGGCCATCCGTGGATCACGTTCAAGGATCCGTGCAACATTCGCTCGCCGCAGCAACACGTGGGCGTAGTGCACTCCTCGAACCTGTGCACGGAAATCACGCTCAACACGAGCGAGACGGAAATCGCGGTGTGCAACCTCGGCTCGGTGAACCTCGTGGCTCACCTGAAGCAGACCGCGAACGGCTACGAACTCGATCACGACAAGCTGCAACGTACCGTGCGCGTGGCGATGCGCATGCTCGACAACGTCATCGACATCAACTACTACGCGGTGGCGAAGGCGCGCAATTCGAACCTGCATCACCGTCCGGTGGGCATGGGTATCATGGGCTTCCAGGACTGTCTGCACCTGCTGCGCACGCCTTATGCCTCGAACGCTGCCGTCGAGTTCGCCGACCGTTCGATGGAAGCGGTGTGCTACTACGCTTACTGGGCGTCGTCCGAGCTGGCCAAGGAACGCGGTCAGTATTCGTCGTACAAGGGCTCGCTGTGGGATCGCGGCATCCTGCCGCAAGACTCCCTCAAGTTGCTGGCCGAAGAGCGCGGCGGCTACATCGACGTCGACATGTCGGCAACGCTCGACTGGGACAGCCTGCGCAAGCACATCGCTTCGCACGGCATGCGCAACTCGAACTGCGTGGCGATCGCCCCGACCGCCACGATCTCGAACATCATCGGCGTCTCGGCCTGTATCGAGCCGACGTTCCAGAACCTGTACGTGAAGTCGAACCTCTCGGGCGAATTCACGGTGGTCAACGAGTATCTGGTGCGTGACCTGAAGGCGCGTGGCCTGTGGGACGAAGTGATGGTCGCCGACCTAAAGTACTTCGACGGCACGCTGGCCCGCATCGACCGCGTGCCGGCCGACCTGCGCGAGATCTACGCCACGGCGTTCGAAGTCGAGCCGAAGTGGCTGGTCGAGGCGGCGTCGCGTCGTCAGAAGTGGATTGATCAGGCGCAGTCGCTCAACATCTACATGGCGGGCGCTTCGGGCAAGAAGCTCGACGAGACGTACAAGCTGGCCTGGACGCGTGGCCTGAAGACCACGTACTACCTCCGTACGATGGCCGCGACGCACGTCGAGAAATCGACGGTGAGCCACGGTGCGCTGAATGCGGTGAGCTCGGGGGCGTGACGCCGAGCGGAAGCTTCTCGGCAGAACCCTCCTCGCCGCTGGCGCAGCCGATGCCGGACGCTGAAGGCGCGGTGTGCACGATGCGTCCGGGCGATCCGGGGTTCGACGAGTGCGAGGCTTGCCAGTAAGCTTGCGCTTGCGGTGAGATTGGGGCCAGTCCCGAGGTTTGCGCCTCGGCACTGGCCCCAAGCTTTTTTGGGCGCCGTGGTAGGGGGGGAGGGCGGCGCACCCGCCGCCTGGCTCTCAGGTCAGATCGATCCGCATCGACAGATCGAGCGTTTGCCCGTGCGTCACGACCACGTGATCGTCGTCGAACGCGCCGACCCGATGCGTCGACGGTTCCAGACAGAGGTAGGGACGTCCGGCGGGAGAGTGCACCACGAGCCAGCTGGCGTCGCTGCTGCGCACCGTGGCCGAGCGCAGGCCGCCGGCGTAGTCGAGGCGCGCGTCGAATCGCCCCGACTCGACCGGCGCTTCGGCGAACCAGGTGGACCGCCCCTCGGTATCGAGTCCGCCGCCGACAGACACGACCTCGATCTCGCCGACGTGCACGCGTTGCTCGCTCGGCCATCGGATGTCCTCCGACGGCGAACGCCAGATCGCCTCCGCTTCGAACGTCAGGCGCGCGCCGGCAGGCCACTGAAAGTAGGGATGTAGCCCGAGCCCGGCGGGCATGTCCTGCGTCGAGAGATTGGTGATCGACAGTTGCATGTCGACACCGTGCTCGTCGAGCGTCACCGAGAGATACGCCTGATAGTGCCACGGCCATTCGGGTTGAGCGGGACTGTCGAGTTGGAGCACGCAACAGTGCGGGCTCTCGTCGACGACATCCCACGCGCGACGCAGCCCCCAGCCGTGCAGCGAACTCGATGCGGCCGGCGCCTCGCGAGCGACGATCGCGCGGTCGCGCCAATGCAGCGTGTCGTCGCGCAGCATGTTGGTATACGGCAGCATCGGAAAGGCGCCGGCCTTCGGCCATTCGTCCGACGAGAACGGGTCGTTGCCGAGCGGCACAAGGTAGTCGAAAACGTCGCCGCGCGTGTCGCGCCGAGCGAGTCGTGCGAGCCGCGCCCCGCAGCCCGGTTGAACCTCGGCCACGAGTGCGCCCGCCGCGAGGCGGATCGGTTTGCCGGGGGTGAGCGTGAGCGGTGTCGGGCCTGACGAACCGGCCGACGCCGGTGCGCCGTCGGCGCCTGGGAATGTCATCGTCGGTATCTCCTTCATCGACGTTCAGAAGTGGCGTGCGCCGGAATCTGTCGTTCCGGTTCGCCGTCGCGACAGGATACGCCAATGCGACGCAGCGCTCCCCCTCGACGCACCATCATCGCTGTCGTGCGGCACCGTTTCATGGCAAGATGCCGGTCCCGCAAGCCCGGCCGCCCGGCACTCGGGGGATGTTGCCAAACACTAGGTATAGTGGTCATCGTGCAGCGCGGCACTAGATATAGTGTTACATGCTGGAACGAGTGACGTAATTGTGCTAAATTGGAGGCATTCCATTCGACGTCGGGAGGTCAGGATGTTGTTGCAGCTCTCGCGTCGGCGTTGTTGTTCAAAACTGCGCAATTGCGCATCTGCATCACCCCGAAATATGGCAATGCTCCCGGTGGACTTCGTGCTCCCGGTGATCGCTTGCCGGCCGCCGGATCGCAAATTTTTTGTCAGCCTTCGCACGCGAACGGCTGATCTGTCACTTCGGCGATGTGCGCGCGTGTGTGCATCGCATCAACCTGAACGGACTGAGACCCTATGCTGAACTGGGAAGAAGACACCACCACGGCCAAATCGGCTGCCCCACCGCTGCTCCGGTTGCCGCGTCGAACGTGCTGGGCACGCAAGGGGAAACCCCGACTGTGATCGCCTCGCAGTCGACGCGTCGCGTGAGCGCCTCCGACAAGCGCGTGATCAACGGCACGACGGATGTGAATCAACTGGTGCCCTTCAAATACAAGTGGGCCTGGGAGAAGTATCTGGCCGGTTGCGCGAACCACTGGATGCCGCAGGAAATCAACATGTCGCGCGACATTGCCCTGTGGAAAGATCCGAACGGTCTGACCGAGGACGAGCGCCGCATCATCAAGCGCAATCTCGGCTTCTTCGTGACGGCCGACTCGCTCGCGGCGAACAACATCGTGCTCGGCACCTATCGCCACATCACGGCACCGGAGTGCCGCCAGTTCCTGCTGCGTCAGGCCTTCGAAGAGGCGATCCACACGCACGCCTATCAGTACATCGTCGAGAGCCTGGGGTTGGACGAAGGCGAGATCTTCAACGCGTATCACGAAGTGCCGTCGATTCGCGACAAGGACGAATTCCTGCTCCCGTTCATCGAAGTGGTGGCGGATCCGTCGTTCCAGACCGGCACGCAGGAAGCCGACCAGAAGCTGCTGCGCTCGCTCATCGTGTTCGCCTGCATCATGGAAGGGCTGTTCTTCTACGTCGGCTTCACGCAGATTCTCGCGCTGGGTCGGCAGAACAAGATGACCGGTGCTGCAGAGCAATATCAATACATCCTGCGCGACGAGTCGATGCACTGCAACTTCGGCATCGATCTGATCAACCAGGTGAAGCTGGAAAACCCGAACCTGTGGACGCCGGAGTTCCGCGAAGAGATTCGCGAGCTGTTCAAGAAAGCGGTCGAGCTGGAGTATCGCTACGCTGAAGATACGATGCCGCGCGGCGTGCTCGGTCTGAACGCGGGCATGTTCAAGAGCTATCTGCGCTTCATCGCGAACCGTCGCTGTTCCCAAATTGGTCTCGAGGCGCTCTATCCGAACGAAGAAAATCCGTTCCCGTGGATGAGCGAGATGATCGATCTGAAGAAGGAGCGCAACTTCTTCGAAACGCGAGTGATCGAATACCAGACCGGTGGCGCGCTGAGCTGGGACTAAGCAGGAAGTGAAATTTGGATGCTGGCTGCAAAGCCAGTATCCATGCGGGTTTCGAGAGGATGGTGTGAGCGCGCGTGGCGCGTGTGAGCGCCAGCAAGAGAAGCAAAAGAGAAGGCGCAGATCACGCACATCATCCTCACTCGCGCGTCGTCACGCTCGCTTCGCACGCGTCGACATGCGAACGCCATGTGCATCAAATACAACAGATTGACTTCTTCGTTGCGAACGTTGTGCGATTTTTTACGCGCAAAGTATTAACATCGCATCACAAAAGAATTATGATTCGCTCAAATAAATTGCAGTCTCGATGAACACACGAAAGCACATTGCTTTCCTCCCGCGACAGAGAGCTGGTAGTTACGGAGCGTAAAAACCTTGGTGCATAGCAAGCAGTATCGCTTATCCGCTATCGCAATCTCCTCCCTCCCGATGACGGGACAGGCAAGCTACCCCCGAAGAATCTGGCGAACCCCCTTTCTCAAGACAATCGAATTGCTGGCGGCAATGTCGCCGGCAATTTTTTTGCGCGCGTGACCACTCACGGTCAGCGTCATGCGCGCAGCGCCGAATTCATTAGCGTAAGCCGTCGAAGTCCGATGCGTACGCCGATGAATAGCCCGCTCGCCGGCGGTTCGCCGCATGGTGGTCGGGTTTCCTTCTCAGGTGGTTTTGTTTGAGTGATCTCTCACGTTAAGGAGCAAAGTGATGGCTACTACTGCTAAGAAAAAACCCGCAGCCAAGAAGGCTGTTGCCAAGAAGCCGGTAGCGAAGAAGGCTGCCGCCGCCAAGAAGCCTGTCGCGAAGAAGGCTGTCGCTGCCAAGAAGCCGGTAGCGAAGAAGGCTGTCGCCGCCAAGAAGCCGGCAGCGAAGAAGGTTGCCGCCAAGAAGCCGGCCGCCAAGAAGGTTGCGGTGAAGAAGGTTGCCGCCAAGAAGCCGGTCGCCAAGAAGGCAGCGGTGAAGAAGGTTGCCGCCAAGAAGCCGGTCGCCAAGAAGGCAGCGGTGAAGAAGGTTGCCGCCAAGAAGCCGGTCGCCAAGAAGGCAGCAGTGAAGAAGGTTGCCGCCAAGAAGCCGGCTGCGAAGAAGGCAGCGGTGAAGAAGGTTGCCGCCAAGAAGCCGGCTGCGAAGAAGGCCGCCGTGAAGAAGGTTGCTGCGAAGAAGCCGGCTGCGAAGAAGCCTGCTGCGGCGGCGAAGAAGCCGGCCGTCAAGAAGGTTGCCGCCAAGCCTGCTGCGGCCCCGGCTGCGGCCCCGGCAGCAGCACCGAAGACGGCACTGAATCCGGCAGCGGCATGGCCGTTCCCGACCGGCAGCCGTCCGTAATTCGAGTGCCGAAGCAGGAACCAAGGCACTTAGGTGTCTTTTGATCGAGTAGGCCTACTCGATCCGAAACCCGCTGTGATGAGCGATCGTCGCAGCGGGTTTTTTCATGCGGCCTTAGTGCGTCACACGCGTGACGCCGCCGCTCGAGAGCAGACGCACGCGCTGACCCGGCTGGAATGCTTCGTCCGCATCCTGTGTGATGGCGCGCAGCTCGCCGTTGTCGAGTCGCACGGTAATCTCCAGGCCCGCCTTCTTGCTCATGCGGTTTTCGACGGCTTGCCCCGCAACGGCACCCAACAGACCGCCGATGATGCCCGTCGCGATCGAGCCGCGACCGCCACCAATGGCGCTGCCGCCGACGGCGCCCAGCGCACCGCCGCCCACCACGCCGAGAATCCCCGGATCGCCATTGCTGCTGTCGATCGTGACCGGGCGCACCGATTCGACGGTGCCCATGCGCACAACCTGCTCGCGTTGCGCTTGGCGGCTGTCGTAGACGCTCGCGGAATTGCTCGGACCGAACGCCGTGCAGGCGGACAGGGAGAGCGACGCCGCGGCGGTGAGAATAAGGAATGGTGTGGTCAGTCGTGCCATCGTTGTGTTTGTCCTGGAATCATACGAAGCGGTGGCCGAACGCGGCTTCATATTGCGCCTCGATCTCGGCGCGCGTCGGCGCGTAAGTCTGCGGGCCTTGCTCGGCAATCTTGAGCGAACCCATCAGGCTGGCCAGGCGGCCGGCGGTGGGCCAGTCGAGACCCTTTTCGATACCGTACAGCAACCCGCCACGGAAGGCGTCGCCGCACCCGGTGGGGTCGACGACTCGCTTGGCTTTGACGGCAGGAATGTCGTGTTGCTTGCCGCCGGCGAAGATCAGCGCGCCGTGTTCTCCGCGCGTCACGACCAGCGCCTCGACACGCGACTGGAGGTCGTCCATCGACCAGCCGGTCTTCGTGCAGAGGAGCTTGGCTTCGTAGTCGTTGACCGCAAGGTATGTGGCGAGTTCCACCATGCGACGCAGGGCCTCAGGCGAGAGCAACGGCAGGCCCTGACCCGGATCGAACAGGAACGGTACCCCGGCGGCAGCGAAGCCTTCGGCGTGAGTGAGCATGGCGTCGGGGGCGTCGGGGGCAACGATGCCGAGCGTCGCGCCGTTGACATCGGCCACGCGGTTGCGCGACGAGAACATCATCGCCCCAGGGTGGAAGGCGGTGATCTGGTTGTTGTCCAGATCGGTCGTGATCATCGCATTGGCGGTCATGCTGTCCGCGACCACGCGAACGAATTCCGTCGTCATGCCGAGCGACTGGAAGCGCTCGACGTAGGGCGCACCATCTTCGCCGACGGTGGCCATGACGACCGGCGAGCCGCCCAGCAGATGCAGGCTGTAGCCAATGTTGCCGGCGCAGCCGCCGAAGTTGCGGCGCATCGTCGGCACGAGGAAGCTGACGTTCAGGATGTGTACCTGATCGGGCAGGATGTGCTCGCCGAAGCGGCCTTCGAACGTCATGATGTTGTCGTAGGCGAGCGAGCCGCAGATCACGGTAGTCACGGGGAGATCCTTGCGAAAGGTAAGCGGGCCAATCTGGGAGGGCAGACGGTTGGCCAGTCGCACTGCCGGGTCATGCTAAAAACGGGCCGGTGCATTTGCCGCACCGGCACGGGAACTGCCATCTGGCGCGCACCGGCTTTACCGGGCGGGCCAGCGATACGCCGAGGGGCGATGGCTTACGACAATGCGGCCAGCGCGGCGTCGTAGTTCGGCTCGTTCTTGATCTCGGGCACGAGTTCGGCGTGGACGACGCGGTTATCGGCGTCGAGCACGACAACGGCACGGGCCGACACTCCGGCGAGCGGGCCGGTGGTGATTGCTACGCCGTAATGCTTGAGGAACTCGCGGCCACGCATGGTCGAGAGCGTGACCACGTTGTTCAGTCCTTCGGTCGCGCAGAAGCGGCTCATGGCGAACGGCAGGTCAGCCGAGATCACGAGCACGACCGTGTTCTCGAGCTTGCCCGCGGCTTCGTTGAACTTGCGGGTCGACGTGGCGCAGGTCGGCGTGTCGAGGCTCGGCACGATGTTGAGCACCTTGCGCTTGCCAGCGAAATCGTCGAGCGAGACGTCCTGCAACTTGGCATTGACCAGCGAAAAAGCCGGAGCGGTCTGCCCCTTTTGCGGGAACTGGCCGTCGACTTCGATGGGGTTGCCCCGAGTGTGACTTGGGACATCAATATCTCCTAGGTTGAGTGCAACAGCGCTATCACGGATAGAACGCGAGCACCCGATAGTTACTGGCTAGCGCTGCCTGCGCCGTCAATCGTAACCGAATCGTGCGTTCGTTGTGTGGCGCCAGACCGGCGTCATGCTGCGCGGTATCGGTGACGTAGTCGCTCGCCGAAAACACGCGTCGCACGACCGGCTTGCCGTCGATGTCCGACAGCGTGAGTTCGAGCGACGGCCAGGCCACGGCATAGTCGGCTTGATTGCGCATGAACACGGTGAGCGTCATTGGCACGGCGTCGTCTGGGGCCGGGGCGCTCGCCGGTGTACCGGTTGTCGCGCCACTCGCGCCACTCGCGTCGCTCGCGTCGCTCGTGCCGGGCGCGTCGGTGACCAGCGTCACGCTCGAAATCTGCACCTTGTCGGGCTGACGCGGCGGCGCGACCGTCACATGCATCGGGTGTCCTAGCGTCGTGAACACGCTGCGCAACGCCGGCACGCGATCGACGAGTGCGGCGCGCTCGACCCACGCCCACTGGGCGATCAGACCGACGACGGCCAGCGCGATCAGCGCACGCCAGATCACGCGACCGACGCCGGGGCGACGTGCCTGTCCGGCAAGAGCCACGGACGTCGGCGAGTCGGCAGACGCGACGGAAGCTGACGACGTCATGGACGCGGTGGGCGCCAGAAGCACCGTGGCATCGTCGTCATCGATGTAGCGACCCGGGCCATGTCGCATCTGCGCCAGGCTCTCGTCCGGTGTGCCCAGCAGTGCAGCGATCGCCGTGGGCGTGAGCATCTCGGGCACCGGGGGGCGTTCGGCGGGCGCGGTCTCCGCCTCGTTCTCTTCGCCGGGCGGCTCGCACAGGTAGGCATGTCCGTCGAATACTTCACGACAGTTGCCGCAGCGCACGAGACCGTCGCGCAGCTTGAGCTGATCCGCCACGACGCGGAAGACGGTATGGCAGTGAGGGCAGCGGGTAGCGAGAACGCGCGAGGACTGAGCCATGGGAGTCGGGGGCATCGGGGGATTCGAGGGCGAGGTCCCGGAGACTCGGCGCGTCGCGGGCGACTTAGCCGGCGGCCTGCCCGTGCAGGCAGACCCAGCCATCGTGAGCACGCCAGACCGACATCTTCATATAGGGGGCGTAGGCGGCGATCACCTCGTCCGCCTGCCGCTCCAACACGCCAGACAGCGCGAGCCGTCCGCCCGGTGCCACGCGCGATGTCAGCATCGACGCGAGCAGTTTGAGCGGATTCGACAGGATGTTGGCGACCACGATATTGAATTGACCGTCGCGCAGGTCGGCGGGCAGTCCGTATTCGACGGTCGCGTGATTGCGCTCACTGTTGTAGCGGGCAGACTCGACGGCCTGCGGATCGATGTCGATACCGACGACCGGATCGGCGCCGCACTTGCGCGCCAGGATGGCCAGAATGCCCGAGCCGCAGCCGTAGTCGAGCAACGACTGACCCGCCTCAACGTGCTGTTCGAGCCACTCCATGCACAGCCGCGTGGTCGGGTGGCTGCCGGTCCCGAACGCGAGGCCCGGATCGAGTTCGAGGATAAGCGCATCGGCGTCCGGGGCGTCGTGCCACGACGGCACGACCCAGATGCGCTGGCCGATCTGTATGGGCTCAAACTGCGATTGCGTCAGGCGCACCCAGTCCTGTTCTTCCACGTCGCGCAACGTGAACGCGGGCGACTCGGTGAGCCCCAATTCGTTGACGGCCGCCGCGAGCAGCACGGCGGCGTCCTGGTCTTCCCCCACCAGCGCGACCACGCGCGAGTGTTGCCACGCGGTGTCGGGCGGGGTCAGGCCGGGCTCGCCGAACATCGGTTGCTCGTCGGGCGTGTCGGCATCCGCGTCTTCCACGGAGACCGACAGCACGCCCAGATCGAGCAGGGCGTCCGACAGGGCCTCGGCTTGGGCGCGGGCAACTTCTACGACGAGTTCGCGATACATGGCGAGTGATTTCCTGCTGATAAACGGCTGATGAACAGCTCAGTTGCCGCCGACGGCAGATTTCTGCGCCAGCTTGTGTTCCAGATAATGGATGCTCGTGCCGCCTTCGACAAACTTCGCGTCGAGCATCAGTTCCCGGTGCAGCGGAATGTTCGTCTGGATACCTTCGATCACGATTTCCGACAGCGCGACACGCATGCGGCGGATGGCCTGATCGCGCGTTGCTCCGTAGGCGATCAGCTTGCCGATCATCGAATCGTAATTCGGCGGCACGAAGTAGCCGTTATAGGCGTGCGAGTCGACGCGGATGCCGGGGCCCCCGGCATGTGCCAGGCGGTAATGCGACCCGGCGACGGCGTGAACTTGAACGGATCTTCGGCGTTGATACGGCACTCGATCGCGTGACCCTGGAACTGGATGTCGCGCTGACGGAAGGCGAGCTTCTCGCCAGCCGCAATGCGAATCTGTTCCTGCACGATATCGATACCGGTGATCATTTCCGTGACAGGGTGTTCGACCTGCACGCGCGTGTTCATTTCGATGAAGTAGAACTCACCGTTCTCGAACAGGAATTCGAACGTGCCGGCGCCGACGTAGCCCATCTTCTTGCAGGCGTCGGCGCAGCGATCGCCGATGCGCTCGATCAGGCGACGCGGAATCAGCGGTGCGGTCGCCTCTTCGATCACCTTCTGGTGACGGCGCTGCATCGAGCAGTCGCGCTCGCCCAGCCAGACGGCGTTCTTGTGCTTGTCGGCGAGGATCTGGATTTCGATATGGCGCGGGTTCTCGAGGAACTTCTCCATATAGACTTCCGGATTGCCGAAGGCGCGGCCGGCTTCTTCACGGGTCATGTTGACCGCGTTCACCAGCGCCGCTTCCGTGTGCACCACGCGCATGCCGCGACCGCCGCCGCCGCCGGCGGCCTTGATGATCACCGGATAGCCGACCTGGCGTGCAACACGCACGATTTCCTTCGGATCGTCGGGCAACGCGCCTTCCGAACCCGGCACGCACGGCACGCCGGTCTTGATCATCGTCTGCTTGGCCGAGACCTTGTCGCCCATCAGACGAATGGTGTCGGGGCGTGGGCCGATAAACGTGAAGCCCGATTGCTCGACGCGTTCGGCGAAGTCGGCGTTCTCGGAGAGGAAGCCGTAACCCGGGTGGATGGCCTGGGCGTCAGTGACTTCCGCCGCGCTGATGAGCGCCGGCATGTTCAGGTAGCTCAGCGGCGAGGGTGCCGGTCCGATACAGACGGCTTCGTCCGCAAGCTTGACGTACTTCGCTTCCTTGTCGGCTTCGGAGTAGACGACCACGGTCTTGATGCCCATCTCGCGGCACGCGCGCTGAACGCGCAGAGCGATTTCGCCGCGGTTGGCGATGAGGATTTTTTCAAACATTATGTGCAGTCCTGCCCGTAGGGGGAGAGGAGCGGGGCCGGACGCCTCGTGTCGCCGGGCGGCATTTGGCCGCGCGGGCGGGGCGTCCGACAACCGGCATTAGCCGATCACGAACAGCGGTTGACCGTATTCCACGGCCTGACCGTTCTCGACGAGGATTTCCTTGATCACGCCGGTCTTGTCCGACTCGATCTCGTTGAGCAGCTTCATCGCTTCGATGATGCACAGCGTCTGGCCTTCCTTGACCGAGTCGCCGACCTGCGCAAACGGATCGGCGCCCGGCGACGGGGCGCGGTAGAAGGTACCGACCATCGGCGACGTGACGATGTGACCTTGCGGCACGACCGGGGCTGCCGGTGCCGGTGCGGCGGGCGTTGCCGTCGGCGCTTGCGCGGCAACCTGCGGGTAGGCCGCCGGCATGGCCATCTGCATCGGGGCGGCGATCAGTTGGGGCGGCGCCTTGACGATGCGGACCTTGCCTTCGCCTTCGGTGACTTCGAGTTCGGAAATACCCGATTCGGCCACGAGGTCGATCAACGTCTTGAGTTTGCGCAAATCCATGAAGGAAGCTCCTTAATTCGGTATCGACGCGGGGCACCCCCGCGAGGGGAAATAGGGGATGAGACGGCTACCCGCCGGCGAGTCGCCGCAGGGCAAATTCGAGTGCGAAGGTGTAGCCGCGCCAGCCCAGGCCGCAGATCACGCCTTGCGCAATATCGGAAAAGTACGAGTGATGCCGGAAGGCCTCACGGGCATGGACGTTCGAGAGATGCACCTCAACAAACGGAATGCCCACGCCGGCCAGCGCGTCACGCATCGCCACGCTGGTATGCGTGTAGGCGGCAGGGTTGATGACGATGAAGTCGATCGACGCGTCGCGTGCCGCCTGAATCCGGTCAACCAGCGCGCCTTCGTGATTGCTCTGGAATGTCGTGACCTCGGCACCTGCCGCCTTGGCTTGCGCCTCGAGCGCCGCGTCGATGTCGGCCAGCGTCGTACGACCGTACACCGCCGGCTCGCGAGTACCGAGCAGGTTGAGATTGGGACCGTGGAGCACAAGAATGCGGTGAGGCATCGGCGAATCAAATTTCACGAAATTGGGCGCAATTAAACGCCAGTTGGTGGATTTTGTCCAGTGGGGTGAAAATGAAACCCCGTCGGTCACGTCTGGCGGGACTTCCCGCGCGACCGGCTGGCCGGCGCGATGTCAGCGCGCCGGCTTGAGGGCTGAACGCACTTCATCCGACGTAATACGGCCGAGCTTCTGGTAGTACAAGCGGCCTTGAGGATCAACCACGACGGTATACGGTAGCGCGCCGGCCTTGTTGCCCAGTGCGCGGGCAAGGTCGGTGCCTGCGTAGCCCGCCACGAGGAGCGGGTAATCAACCTTCACCTTTTGCTCGAACGCGATCATGTTCGGGGCAGTATCAATGCCGATTCCTACGAATTGGACGTTTTTTCCCTTGAATTCGATGGAAAGTGCCTGGAGATCGGGCATTTCCTCCACGCAGGGCCCACACCATGGAGCCCAGAAGTTGATGACCAGCGTTTTGCCACGCCATTGCGAGATGGCCTGCTCGTTGCCCGCCAAGTCGGGAAGCCGCGTGGCGAGCAGTTGGGCGACAGCGGCATCGGGCGCGTTCGCGGGCGCCTGGTTTCGATGGCCGAACCAAAAGCCGGCCGCCAGGCCCGCGAGCGCCAGAATCAGCAGAGGAACGATGCGTTTTACCATGATGGATGGGGCCGAAGCGGCGGGGATTAGACGTTAGACGGATGGCAATTGCGGAGAATGGCGACAGGCTGATGGCCATGTTGCCGCCATTCGGGCGCCGGTCAGTGGTTGGATGCCTGCTCCATGGCCTCGGCGCTGTCGATCAGTGTGCTCAGGCCGTGCGCATCGACGCGCACGGGGCGGCCATTCCCGTCGGTGGCCTTGAGTGCGCCGCGCATGTCGTCGAGGGAATACAAGGACAGGTGCACGCCCGCGGGTTCGCCGCGCTGCCCCCGCTCGCGCCACAGGAAACTCAGCGTCTCGACCATGCCGCGACCATTGAAGTGGCGACTTTCCGAGACCTCGTAGTCGATGCCCCGGTTCAACAGATCGATGGCGACTTCCTTTGGATTGTCGCAAAATGCCTGCAAATAGATATCAGATAGTGACGTTGCCGTGCCGTTGTAGACGGCGCCGGTAATATAAGGCCGGTAGCGCGCCAGTGCGGTCATGACCGTCAGCGCGACCTGACGCAAATGCGCCAGCTCAGCCGGCTGCGTGTCCGAGAGGAACGTCTGCACGTACTCGCGGACTTCCGCTTCGATTTGGTCGTTATCCGGCAGCAACTCACCCGCAATCCGCGCCTCGCCGGTCACTTGCTTGGCCGCCTTGCGTTTCGCGGTGGCGTAGTCGGCGCCCTCCTCGGCGATGAGGCGGGCGGCCACCAGAGCGATTTCCTCGCGCAGGCGTTGGGCGTCGGACCAGGATTTGCGTGTCATGCGCACGATGATACCCGAAAGGCATTGCGCTTCCCGCCGCAGGTACAATGGTGATTCTGGCTGTTCGGCCTCCCCCATTTCCCGCACGGGCTCGGCCCGTCCTCACCTCGCTCCCCATCCATGCATATTCATATTCTTGGCATCTGCGGCACGTTCATGGGCGGTCTCGCGGTGCTCGCACGTCAGGCCGGTCACACCGTGACCGGTTGCGACGCGAACGTCTATCCCCCGATGAGCACCCAGCTCGAGGCGCAGGGTATTCGGCTGATCGAAGGGTTTGACGCCGATCAGGTCTCGCTCAAACCCGACCTGTTCGTTATCGGTAACGTGGTGTCGCGCGGCAACCCCCTGATGGAAGAGATCCTCAACCGGAATCTGCCGTACACGTCGGGCCCGCAATGGCTCGGCGAGCATGTGCTGTCGAAGAAGTGGGTGCTGGCCGTGGCGGGAACGCACGGGAAGACGACGACGACATCGATGCTCGCCTGGATTCTCGAAGATGCGGGCTACCAACCGGGCTTCCTCGTCGGTGGTGTGCCGATGAACTTCGGCGTTTCGGCGCGACTGACCGACAGCGACTTCTTCGTGATCGAGGCCGATGAATACGATACGGCGTTCTTCGACAAGCGCTCCAAGTTCGTTCATTACCATCCGCGCACCGCGATCCTGAACAATCTTGAGTTCGATCACGCCGACATCTTCCCCGATCTGACGGCGATCGAGACGCAATTCCATCATCTGGTACGCACCGTGCCGGGCCAGGGCCGCCTCATCGTCAACGGTCGCGAGGCCGCGCTGGAGCGCGTGCTGACGCGCGGCTGCTGGAGCGAGGTGGAGCGCTTCGGTGTGGCCGACGGCTGGCATGTCGCCCAAGCCAACGACACGCTTGCGGCGGGACAGGAGGCATTCTGGGTCCACCATGGGGCGATGGCCGCCGGGGAAGTGAAGTGGTCGCTGCAGGGCGAGCACAACCGGATGAACGCGCTGGCGGCGTTGGCTGCCGCACGGCACGTGGGTGTGCCGCCGGAGCAGGGGGCGGCGTCGCTGGGCAAGTTCCAGAATGTGAAACGTCGTATGGAGGTGCGCGGCGAAGCGGCCGGCGTCACCGTTTACGACGATTTTGCGCACCATCCGACCGCCATTCAGACGACGCTGGCCGGACTGCGTCGCCGCGCCGGCACCGCCCGCATTCTGGCGGTGCTCGAGCCGCGCTCGAATACGATGAAGCTGGGCGTGATGAAGGCGCAACTGCCGGCCAGCCTTGCCGATGCCGACCTGGTGTTCGGCTACGGCGCGCCGTCCGGGAAGGACGCCCTCGGCTGGAATCTGACCGAGGCGCTTGCTCCGCTCGGCGCGCGTGCGCAGGCGTTCAGCGACATCGACGGACTGGTGCGCGCAGTGAGCGCGGCAGCGCGTCCGGGCGACCAGATCGTGGTGATGAGCAACGGCGGCTTCGGCGGCATTCACCAGAAATTGCTCGATGCACTGGCGGCGCGCGCCTGATTCGCGCGCCTTGGCGTCCGGGTACTGACCAGCTTTTATCGGGGCTCACATGATTCTCTATTTGCACGGCTTCCGTTCGTCGCCGCGCTCCTTCAAGGCGCAATTGATGGCCGCCCGCATGCACCGCCTCGGCCTGGGGCGCGAGTGGGCCTGCCCGCAATTGCCGCCCTCGCCGCTGGCCGCGGTCGTCGACGCGCAGCGTCTGCTCACCGGTGTGAAGGCCGACGAGTTGACCCTCGTGGGCAGTTCGTTGGGCGGCTATTACGCCACGTATCTGGCCGAGAAGCTCGGTTGCCGCGCGGTGTTGCTCAACCCGGCCACGCGCCCGTACGACGATCTGGGCAAATGGCTGGGCGAGCAGCCGATGTGGCATGGCGGCGGCACTATCGTCGTCGAGCCGCGTCACCTGGACGAGCTGCGCATGATCGACGTGGCCCGGATCACGCGTCCCGAGCGCTACTACCTCGTGGCCGCGACCGGCGACCAGACCCTCGACTACCGAGACATGGTGGCAAAGTTTCCGGGGGCGAAGCTCACGGTGATCGACGGCAGCGACCACGGCATTTCCGATTTCGCCGACTATATGGACGACGTGCTGCGCTTCGCCGGCATCGACGTTCCCCCTTCGCCCGGTGGCGCCGGCCCGTTCGCGGGCGAATAGCGCGTTTGCCCCTTCCGCCCTAAACCGCCGCACGTTGGCGGGCTACAATGTCGCCTATTGCGATCGATGGCTGTTTCATGAATATTTTTTTTGAGGAATCCGGCGGCTTCAAGGCTGGCACGGTGTTGTCGCAGCAAGGTGAGTCGTACCAGGTGGAGCTGCCCGGTGGACGCCGCAGCAAGATCAAGGGGCGCGACGTGCTGCTGCGTTTCGAGTCGCCGTCGCCCGCGGAGCTGATGACGCAGGCGCACGCCGCCGCACAGGACATCGACATGAGTTTCCTGTGGGAATGCGCGCCTGCCGAGGAGTTCGCGTTCCCGGTGCTCGCTGCCGAGTACTTCGGCGAAGGCGCCGGCGTTGCGCAACAGGCCGGACTCGCGCTGGCGCTGCAGGCCTCGCCGGTGTACTTCCGGCGAAAAGGCCGCGGTCAGTACCAACGCGCGCCGGAGGAACAACTGCAGGCCGCGCTCGCGGGACTCGCCCGCAAGCAGCAGCAGGCGGAATTGCAGGCCGTGTATGCCGATCAACTGATCGCCGGCACGCTGCCCGACGCGCTCAGGGGCAAGGAACTGCAGTTGTTGTTCCGTCCCGACAAGAACACCATCGAGTGGAAGGCGCTCGACGCCGCCGCCATGGCGCTGGGCAAGACGCACGCCGAGGTGATGCTCGCCTGCGGCGGCATTTCGTCGCCGCGCGCGTATCACGAGGCGGCGTTCCTCTACGAACACTTCCCGCGCGGCACAGGCTTCCCGGAACTCGGGCCGACCCCGGTGCCCGGCGACGATTTGCCGCTGGCCGACGTGCAGGCGTTCTCCATCGACGATTCGACGACGACCGAGATCGACGACGCCCTCTCGGTACAGGTACTGCCCGATGGGCTGTTGCGTGTGGGCATCCACATTGCGGCGCCGGCACTCGGCATTACGCGGGGTGATGCCATTGATGAGATCGCGCGCGTGCGTCTGTCGACGGTCTATGCGCCGGGCGAAAAGATTACGATGCTCCCGGATGCGGTGGTCGAGGCGTACACGCTTGCCGAGGGCGGCGCGCGTCCGGCACTGTCGCTGTACGTCGTGGTCAAGGCCGACACGTACGAGATCGTGGCGACGGAAACGCATGCCGAGCGGGTGCCGATCTCGGCAAACCTGCGTCACAACGAACTCGACGCGATCATCACGGCCGAGACGCTGGCCGATGGCAGCGGCGAGTATCCGCACAAGGAAGCGCTGCGGCTGTTGTGGCCGTTCGCGCAGTCGCTCTACGAGAAACGTCAGGCCGCGCGCGTGGGTTATGGCCTGCGCCCGGAAGTGCAGAACAAGACCGACTTCAATTTCTACGTCGAAGGCGAGCAGGTCACGATCAAGCAGCGTATGCGCGGTGCGCCGCTGGATCTGATCGTCGCCGAGATGGCGATTCTCGCGAACAGCCGGTGGGGACGCCTGCTGGCCGAATGCGGCGTGCCCGGCATCTACCGCGCTCAGCGTGCTTACGGCGTGAATCGCACGCGCATGCAGACTTCGCCGGCGCCGCACGAGGGCCTGGGCGTCGAGCAGTACGCATGGAGCACTTCTCCGCTGCGTCGCTATGTGGATCTGGTCAACCAGTGGCAGTTGCTTGCGTGTGTGCGTCACGGCGTGACGGCCAAGCTGGCGGCGCCCTTCAAGCCAAAGGATGCCGACCTGTACGTGACCGTGTCGAGCTTCGAAGCCGCCTATGCGGCTTACGCCGAGCACCAGAGCCGGATGGAGCGCTACTGGTGCCTGCGCTGGTTGATTCAGGAGAACAAGTCGCAGGTGCAGGCGAGCGTGCTCAAGGGCGACACCGTGCGGCTGAACGACATTCCGCTGACGCTGATCGTTCTGGGGCTTGGCCCGCACGCGCGCGGTACGCAGATCATGCTCGACGTGCTCTCGCTCGATGTCGTCACGCTCAGCATCTCGGTACGTGTCGCGCAGGTGCTGGGCGCCAGCCAGAGCGGACTGGGCGAAGACGATGACGAAGGCGCCGGCGGTGCAGGCGAAGGCGGTGGGGGCACGATGGAGGCGATGGGGCCGCAGGTGGCGACGACGCGGGGGGGACGACGATGCCGATGGCGCCAACGATGCGGAGGGGGCGAGCGACACGGTAAGCGACGACCGCGGCGAAAGCCAGGGTGACGACGACGTCGCCTCGGCGTCGCAAACCGTTGATGTGGCGTCCGGCACTTCGTCGCTTGCTGCCGCGCTGATGGTGGCGGGGGGGCGCGACGCGTCTCCCGGTCCGGCGTGCTGAAACCTGCTCTCGCGGCAGGCAACCTGCGCGCGGCGCGCCGCCGCGGCGGGTCGCTGATGCGCGAGCATCCGCTTGCCACGGGCCTGGCATTTTCCGCGCTGGTCCACCTGCTCGCGCTGGCGGTGCATTTCGTCGCGCCGGACAGTTTCCGGCTGCATAGCGCGGACACGCCGCTCGATGTCGTCCTCGTCAACGCGAAGTCGGCCAACGCCCCCGACAAGGCGACGGCGCTCGCGCAGGCCAACCTCGTGGGCGGCGGCGAGCACGACGGCGAGCGTGCGACATCACCGCTGCCGTCGCGCGCGCTCGATCGCGACGGCGCGCCCATCGCGCAAATCCAGCGCAACGTGAGCGAACTGGAAGCGACGCAGGAAAAGCTGCTGACGCAACTGCGCAATCAATACGCTGCCACGCCGGCGTCGCAGCGGCATCGCGCCGACGCGCCGCAGCGCGGGCAAGGACTCGACGATCAGAACGTCGACCAGAAGATCGCCCGTCTGCAGGCGGAAATCGACAAGCAGTTGCGCGCCTATCAGACCCGCCCGAAACGCGGCCAGGTCACAGCCAATACCCGTGAAGTGGCGTATGCGCGCTATTTCGACACGCTGCGTCATCGCGTCGAACGCTACGGCACGGAGCATTTTCCCCAGATCGGCAACGAGCGTCTCTATGGCGAGCTGATCGTCACGCTCAACGTCAATCAGCGGGGCGGGCTCGGCTATCACAAAGACGGCTGGAATGTCGCGGGCGTGGAAGTCACGCGAAGCTCCGGCAATCGCGATCTGGACCGCCGAGCGGTGGCGATCGTACAGGCCAGTGCGCCGTTTGGTGACTTCTCGCCCGAGATGCGGCAGCGCTATGACATTCTCGAGATCGTGACGCGGATGACCTTCTCGCGTCAGGGGGTGCAGGCCGAGACGCTTGCGTCACCGTCGGTCGCCGCGGCGCGGTAGCACGCCACGGGCGAATCGTCGCTAAACGCCCGAAGCCACGGGGCCGCTGCGTGTACTATTCGATGACATTGGCGCGGTTTGCCGGCAACGTGATGTGACGGTTTCCGGCGACCGATGCCTGCCGAGTCACGGCCAAACACCGTATCTGATGCACGTGGACGCAAGTAATTGCGGCGCCTGGGCGAAAGCCAGGCGCCGCGTCTTTGACAACGATGACAAACCAAACGCCCTCCGGGGAACTGCAGGCCGATCGCTACGCCGTGATCGGTCATCCCGTCGAACACAGCCAGTCGCCGTTCATTCACGCCGAGTTCGCGCGCGAAACCGGCCAGCATCTCACCTATGAGCGCTTGCTCGCGCCGCTCGATGCGTTTGCCGCCACCGTGCGCACCTTTATCGACAACGGTGCTCGCGGGGCCAACGTCACCGTCCCGTTCAAGCTCGAGGCCCACGCGTTGGCGGATCGTCTGACCGAACGCGCGCAGGCGGCGGGCGCCGTCAACACGCTGGTGTTCGACGCGCGGGGCATCACCGGCGACAACACCGACGGCGTGGGGCTCGTGCGCGACATCGAGGGACCGCTGGGCGTATCGCTCAAGGGCCGGCGCGTGTTGCTGCTCGGCGCCGGCGGTGCGTCGCGCGGGCAATGTTGCCGTTGATCGAGGCGGGGCCGGCGGCGCTGTTTGTCGCCAATCGCACGGCCGCGCGCGCCGACGAACTCGTCGCACGTTTCGCGAACGCGGCCGAGCGCCATGGCGTGGCGCTTGCCGGTGGCGGCTGGGACGCGGTCCCCGCGGCGTTCGATGTCGTCATCAACGCCACGGCCGGTAGCCTTCAAGGCGACGTACCGCCGCTGCCTGCGGGCGTCTATGCGGAAGGGGCGCTTGCCTACGACATGATGTACGGCGCGCAGCCAACGGTGTTCATGACTCACGCATTGGCGGCCGGGGCGACGCGCGCGGCCGACGGTCTCGGCATGCTCGTCGAGCAGGCGGCCGAAGCGTTCGCGGTGTGGCGCGGCGTGCGGCCGTCGACCGATGCCGTGCGCACGGCGTTGCGCGCCCGGCTCGCAGCGAAAGGTTGACATTGCCGATGGCTGCACCGCGACGCGCTTCGCGCACGACCCGCCATCGCCGCTGGGGACCGTGGCAGTGGACGGCCTACGTCGTCACGTTGGTCTTCGTGGGCGTGCTTGCCACGCAGCTCTATTACTTCGTGCAGATTGGCTGGTGGGTGCGTTTCGATCCGTCGTCGACGGCGTTTATGCGCGCGGCCGCCGCGCGATTGCATGAAACGGATCCGACGGCGACGCTCAAGCACCAATGGGTGCCTTACGACCAGATTTCGCGACATCTGAAGCGCGCCATCATCGCGAGCGAGGACGCGAACTTTGTCAATCACGATGGCTTCGAGATCGACGCGATGCTCGGCGCGTGGGAGAAGAATCAGAAGAAGGGGCGCATCGTCGCGGGCGGCTCGACCCTCTCGCAGCAACTGGCGAAGAATCTGTTCCTGTCGAGCGAGCGAAGTTACCTGCGCAAGGCCGAAGAATTGAGCATCACGTGGATGCTCGAGTTCTGGATGACAAAGCAGCGGATCTTCGAGATCTATCTCAATTCGGTGGAGTGGGGCGAGGGTGTGTTCGGTGCCGAGGCCGCGGCACGCCACTACTACGGCATTCCGGCCTCGAAGCTCTCCGCTTGGCAGGCGGCGCGGCTGGCGGTGATGTTGCCGCGCCCGCGCTACTTCGATGCCCATCGCAATTCGCCGTACCTTGCGCAACGCGCCGGCGTGATCGCGCGTCGCATGGGCGCGGCGGAGTTGCCACAGTAGGTCGATAGCCCCCGCGCGCAGACTTTCGCCCGACGGGCGAGCTCGGGCGTGTGTGGGGCTAGTGTCGCGAGGGGGCCGCGTCCGGCATCGGCTGTGCTGGCACGTGCATGACAGTGCGCGTCGGATACGGGAGCGAGCAACCCACGGCCTCGACCGTGTCCTTGACGCCGCGCTGCAGATCCCAATAGAGGCCCCAGTAGTTACCCAGTAACGACCATACCCGTACGTTCACAATCACCGCGCTGTCGCTGACCTGCTTGACCATGACTTCCGGTGCCGGTTTGTCGAGCACTCGCGCGTCCTCTGCCACGTGGGCACGCAGTGCCGTCATGGCGGTATCGAGATCGTCGTCGAGCGCGATGCCCACGGTGACCTCCATGCGACGCGTGGCATTGCGGCTGTAGTTCGTGATCGGCTGGCCCCAGATTTGGTTGTTCGGCACACAGACGTAGATGCCGTCGGCATTCGTGAGGGTGGTGGTGAACAAGCCAATCTCGTCGACCGTGCCGGCCACCGTCGTGCCGGCCGTGATGTAGTCGCCGTTGCGGAACGGTCGCAGTACCAGCAGCATCGTGCCCGCCGCAATATTCTGCAACGTGCCCTGCAGTGCCAGACCGATGGCCAGGCCTGCCGCGCCCAGCACCGCGATGATGCTGGCGGTCTGCACACCGAATTGAGCGAGCACGGCAACGAGCGTGATGATGCGCACCGACCACAGCGCGATCGACTCGATGAGCGGCTTGAGCGTTGCGTCGAAGTGTGGTGAACGGCTCAGCGTTCGGTGTACGAAGCGCGCCAATCGCTTTGCGATCCAGAAGCCGATCAACAGAATCAACACGGCCTGTACTAGCGACAGACCGTAGCGGACGGCGTTGGCCGCGAGAAAGCCCATCACGGCGTCGAAGGACGCGAGAGGGGGGGTAACCTCAGTCATATGGGGGTTCTCCGTGTTGATGGGGGCCCGAGAGCACCGATATCAAGATTGACGCGAAGCGCGCGGATTGGTTCGGCCGGCACGCGGAGCAGGTAAAATGTCGGCCTTGCTGGAACGAATCAGTCTCGAATCACCCGCCGTCGGAATACCGCCGCCGGAACCCCGCCGGAACCCCGTCATGACATTCACCGAAGTACTTAACGCGGCCTGGACGCGCAACAATTCTCTGCTTTGCGTGGGCCTGGATCCCGAGCCGTCGCGCATTCCCGCGCATCTGCAAGCGCAGCCGGACGCGATTTTCGAGTTCTGTCGCCAGATTGTGGATGCCACTGCCGCCTACGCGTGTGCATTCAAGCCGCAGATTGCCTATTTCGCCGCGCATCGCGCCGAGGAGCAGCTCGAACGGCTGATCGCCCATATCCACGCCGATCATCCGGGCCTGCCAGTGATTCTGGACGCCAAGCGTGGCGACATCGGCAGCACCGCCGAGCAGTATGCGCGCGAAGCGTTCGAGCGCTATCGTGCCGACGCCGTGACGGTGAATCCCTATATGGGCTTCGATTCGCTGGAGCCGTATCTGGCGCACGCCGAGAAGGGTGTCGTCGTGCTGTGCCGTACGTCGAACCCGGGCGGCAGCGATCTGCAATTCCTCGATGTCGACGGCAAACCGCTGTATCAGACGGTGGCGCGCCTGGCCGCTGGGCCGTGGAATACGAGCGGGCAGATCAGCCTGGTGGTGGGGGCGACGTTCCCGGCAGAAATCGCTGCCGTGCGCAGCATCGTCGGCGATATGCCGCTGCTGATTCCCGGCGTGGGTGCTCAGGGCGGGGACGTCGAAGCGACGGTCAAAGCCGGTCGCACCGCGAACGGGACGGGCATGATGATCAACTCGTCGCGTGCCATCATCTACGCCGGTCGCGACGAGCACTTCGCTGCGGCGGCTGCCACCGCTGCGCAAAAGACGCGCGACAGCATCAACGCCTATCGATGATCGGTCCGCGTGCCGATGCGCGGACGTCGTCAAACGTCGCAGGGCGGCGCGACGATTACGCCTCGGCCTGGTCGAGGAATTCGACGACACCGCGCAGCGCGTGCTGTGCGGCCTGACTGCGCACCTGTGTGCGATCGCCCTTGAAGCGCTTCGTCTCGACAAGGGTCGTGACGCGGTTGCTCCACGCGAAGCACACCATACCCACCGGTTTTTCGGGCGAACCGCCGCCCGGTCCGGCCACGCCGGTGATCGACAGCGAGATCTGTGCACGACTGTTCAGCAGTGCGCCTTCGGCCATGGCACGTGCCACCGGTTCGCTCACGGCGCCGTGCTTGTCGATCAATTCAGGCGGAACGCCGATCATTTCGGACTTGGCTTGGTTCGAATACGTCACGAAGCCACGCTCGAACCATTGGCTGCTACCGGAAACGTCGGTGATTGCTACCGCAACGAGGCCGCCGGTGCATGACTCGGCCGTGGTCAGCATCAGGCGTTCGTCACGCAGACGATTGCCGACTTTGACCGACAGTTGGGCCAGAAGATTTTGTTCGGAGACCACGGGACGGCGCCTTCAATAAGTCAATGCAACGAATAGGTAACGGGTATCGGTGCGCGTACCCGCGGGGACGACGCCAGCGAGGCACCCGTCATGAATGATGCGGCTTGCACCATCGCGCGGCGGCAAGCCCGGTCGATCAGATCGAGCGCCACAGCGCAATGACGAGCAACGTGCAAAAGGCGGCGACGAGATCGTCCAGCATGATGCCGAGGCCACCCTTGACCGTGCGGTCGAAATATCGGATCGGCGGCGGCTTGACGGCGTCGAAGAATCGGAACAGCACGAAGGCCACCAATTGGCCGACAAAGCTCGCCGGCGTAATGAGCAGCAGCACGATCCAGAACGCGACAATCTCGTCCCAGACGACGGGGCTCGGATCCGATGTGCCAAGTTTGCGCGCCGTGTAGGCGCAGATCCAGATGCCGCCAGCGATGGACGCGGCGATCAGCACGCCCCACCCCGTGACCGTCAGGTACAGATTGAGCACCAGATACGATGCCCATCCGAAAAGCGTGCCCACGGTGCCCGGCGCGAACGCCGACAGGCCCGTGCCAAAGCCGAGCGAAAAGAGGTGGGCAGGGTGCGACAGCAGGAACCGCGAGTTCGGCCGGCGCGGGCCGCTGCCCGAGTTGACGGCGGCCGGTTGATCAGTGCTCATTGGAAATGGTCGAAACTTTTGAAATCGGCAGCGACGGACGCGCCAGTCTTGTCTTGGAGGTGGAGCCGGGCGAGGCGCGCGTCGGGAAGCGCTATTGTACCGATACGCGTGAGGCGTATGCCGAGTTCGTTGCCGATCGCCTCGATATGCGGCCGTTGCGCACGGTCGGCGCAGAAGCCCAGTTGATAGTCGTCGCCGCCCGCCAGCGCACACATTCTCTGAATCGCCGGCGTTTGCGCGGTCAGCAGGTCGGAGCACGGTACATCATCGACGTTCACCGTCGCGCTCACGCCGGAGCGCTCCAGAATATGGCCGAGGTCGCCCAGCAGCCCATCGGAGATGTCGAGGGCGGCGCGAGCCACGCCGCGCAGCGCCAGTCCGAGTGTCACCTGCGGCTCGGGCCAGTCCAGCGCGCGGCGCGCGAGGGCGAGATCGACGTCCGACAAGGTCCATTCCCCACGTATCGCACCAAGCGCCAGCCGGGCATCGCCGAGGGTGCCGGAGACCCAGATGTCGTCGCCGGGCTGCGCGGCGTCGCGACGCAACGCCTGGGCGCCGGGCACGCTGCCGAAGACGGTCACGCAAAGATTGCGTGGGCCGCGCGTGGTGTCACCGCCGACAAGCGGGCAGGCGTAACGGTCGGCCAACGCCGACAGGCCCTCGGCAAAGGGCGCGAGCCAGGCCGGGTCGCTCTCGGGCAGGGCAATCGCCAATGTGAAGCCCATGGGCCGCGCGCCCATGGCCGCGAGATCCGACAGATTGACCGCGAGGGTCTTGTGACCAAGCGCGCGCGGGTCGACGTCGGCAAAAAAGTGGCGGCCCTCCACGAGCATGTCGGTCGAAATCGCGAGCTGCTCGCCGGCGGGGGGACGCAGCAACGCGCAGTCGTCTCCAATGCCGAGCGTCACATGCTCGCCCGGCCGGGTAGCGTGGGCGAAGAAGCGGTCGATCAGCGAGAACTCGGACAGCGGTGAAGTTGAGGCAGACGTCTGGGTCATGAGCAACGGCGCGGTTGCCCGCCTGGACCGAGCGCATCGCGTTGCGGGACCACTCCGGTGCAACGCGCGACGCCAGGGAGCATTAGGCGGTGGGCAATGAGTAAAGGGCTGCGGTGATGCACAGGCAAGACCCTATTCTAAGAGGCGACCCCGGCTTTCCCAAGCGGACAAAGCACGGACACCCGGAATTCAGACGGATTCTCATGCCGGTCTCGGATCCCCCCACGTTGCGAGACGTCCGTGGTCCGAAAAGGCGGGCGATGGTGCAGCGCAGCGTTGAAATCGCCAGCAATTTTGGCCACTATCGGCGAGGAAGCCGTACCGCGCAGGTGCAGCCCCTATTCGCTTTTTGCATAAGTGGCGTGAATAAATGGGGCTACAATTTGCACTGAAAATCCGACCCCATTTTGTTCGTCAAGAGCCTCCCCTCATGCCCACGCCGATCGATCCGAAACTGCGCGAAGCTGCGCTCGAGTATCACGAATTTCCCACGCCCGGCAAAATCGCCATCGCGCCGACCAAGCAGTTGCTCAACCAGCGCGATCTGGCGCTGGCGTATTCGCCGGGCGTTGCCGCCGCGTGTGAGGAGATCGTCGTCGACCCGCTCAATGCATCGCGCTACACGGCGCGTGGCAATCTGGTCGGCGTGATCACGAACGGCACGGCTGTACTTGGGCTGGGTGATATCGGCCCGCTGGCATCCAAGCCGGTGATGGAAGGCAAGGGCGTATTGTTCAAGAAATTCGCGAATATCGACGTGTTCGATATCGAAGTCGACGAGAAAGACCCCGAAAAGCTCGTTGACATCATTGCGGCGCTGGAGCCGACCTTCGGCGCCATCAACCTCGAAGATATCAAGGCGCCCGAGTGCTTCATCGTCGAGCGCAAGTTGCGCGAGCGCATGAAGATTCCGGTCTTTCACGACGATCAGCACGGCACGGCGATCGTGGTGGCCGCCGCGCTCATCAACGGCCTGAAGGTCGTCGGCAAGGATCTGAAGTCCGTGAAGGTGGTAACGTCGGGCGCGGGCGCAGCCGCGCTTGCGTGCCTGGACCTGCTCGTCGACATGGGGCTGTCCATCGAGAACATCTGGGTGACGGACCTGGCGGGGGTGGTGTACGAGGGCCGCACCGAACTGATGGATCCGGAGAAGATCCGGTTCTCGCAAAAGACCGATGCGCGCGGGCTGGCCGACGTGATTGGCGGCGCCGACGTGTTTCTCGGGCTGTCGGCTGCCGGCGTGCTGAAGCCGGAAATGGTCAAGACGATGGCCGACAAGCCGCTGATCTTCGCGCTGGCCAACCCGAATCCAGAGATCACACCGGAACTTGCGAAGGAAGTGCGTCCGGATTGCGTGATGGCGACGGGCCGCACCGATTACCCGAATCAGGTCAATAACGTCCTTTGCTTTCCGTTCATCTTCCGCGGTGCGATCGATGTTGGCGCCACGACGATCACGCGCTCGATGGAAATCGCGGCGGTGAATGCGCTGGCGGAATTGGCGCGTCAGGAGCAGAGCGATATCGTGGCGTCGGCCTACGGGATCAAAAACCTGTCGTTCGGCCCCGACTATCTGATTCCGAAACCGTTCGATCCGCGTCTACTGGTCAAGGTCGCGACCGCGGTGGCCGAAGCGGCGATGGCTGCCGGTGTCGCCACGCGTCCCCTTGCGGATGTGGAAGCCTATGCGCAATCGCTCCAGCAGTTCGTGTACCACAGCGGCGGTCTGATGAAGCCGCTGTTCTCGGTGGCGCGCAGCGTGCCTGCCAACATGAAACGGATTGCGTTTGCCGAGGGCGAAGAGGAGCGCGTGCTGCGTGCCGTACAGGTGCTTGTGGATGAACGTGTCGCCACGCCGATCCTGGTGGGGCGCCCGGCCGTGATCGAGCACCGTGTTCAGCAATATGGCCTGCGCCTGACACCGGGTGTCGACTTCACCGTCGTGAACCCGGAGCACGACGAGCGCTATCGCGATTACTGGGAAACGTATCACCAGTTGACCAACCGCAAGGGCGTGACGGCGTCTTATGCGCGCGTCGAGATGCGTCGCCGCACGACCCTGATTGCCGCCATGTTGGTGCGCAAGGGCGAAGCCGACGGCATGATCTGCGGCACGGTGTCGACGCCGGGTCGTCATCTGCATTTCATCGATCGCGTGATCGGCAAGCGGGCTGGCGGGCACGTCTATGCGGCGATGAATGCCCTGATTTTGCCGAACCGCCAGATATTCCTGGTCGATACGCACATCAATCAGGATCCGAGCGCAGAGGAACTGGCCGAAATCACGTTGATGGCCGCCGAGGAGATTCGCCGCTTCGGTATCCAGCCGAAGGTGGCCTTGTTGTCGCATTCGAACTTCGGTACCAGCGACGCCGCGTGCGCCCGTAAGATGCGCGAAACGCTGGCGATCCTGCAGGAACGTGCGCCCGATCTGGAAGTTGATGGCGAAATGCACGGCGATTGCGCTCTCGACCCGGAACTGCGCGCACGCATCATGCCGGAGTCGACGCTGACCGGTGCTGCGAACCTGCTCATCATGCCGAATATCGACGCCGCGAACATTGCGTACAATCTGCTCAAGACGGCGGCGGGCAATAACGTGGCGATCGGGCCGATCTTGCTGGGCGCTGCCAAGCCGGTGCATATCCTGACCGAGTCGGCCACGGTGCGACGCATCATCAACATGGTGGCGCTGGTGGTGGCCGATGCGGCGGCGCAACAACAGGCGCGCTGACGTCTGGCGAGCGCGCGGCGGTTCGCCACCGTTCGGCACATGTTAGCGACAAATCGCCGCCCCTTTTGGGGGCGGCGATTTGCATTCCGGCGAGACATTTTGCGCACTCACGCCGTCATGTGTGCGCTCACTCTCTTGAAAATCCTTTATTTTCAATAATTTGTGGCGTTGTTTCGTTGCAAAATGTAAGCCGACATTGATTCTCTGGACCAATAGCGATAACCTTACGGCTTCAACCACCAGAACAAGCCCGCGGCGCAATACGACGTCGGGCGACAGGCTAGCTATGACCATGGCACGTTGGCTTCACCGGAGCATCGTGGCGCTGACGGCGGCTGGTAGTGTGTTTCTGTGGTCCAATGCTGTGGCGCGCGAAACCGCGCCATACGTCACGGGTTCAACGGTCACAGTGTCCGTTGCCGAGTTGCCTCGCGAAGCACAGCGCACGCTGACGCTGATTGCCCAGGGCGGGCCGTTCCCCTACGCCAAAGACGGCGTTGTGTTCGGGAACTACGAAAAGCGGCTGCCCAAAATGCGGCGTGGCTATTACCATGAATATACGGTGCCGACCCCCGGTGCCCGCAATCGGGGCGCCAGACGCATCATCTGTGGCGGGGACCAGCGGTCGGTCGATCCTTGTTACTACACACAAGATCACTACAACAGCTTTAGACGCATAAGGGAATGACAGCAGTATGAGTGAGCCGGTTTTCGCACAGGAACGCGGGAAAGATCGTATGGCAGATCCATTCGGTGCGGGCGAGGGCAACTTGTTCAAGCAGGTGCTGGGCCTGCATGCTGTCGCGCGGGCCGGCCGCCGCCATACCTTATCGGAAGAGGGAGATATGAGTCTTTTCAAGACCGTCAGGCCGAATATCGTGCAGTCGATCCGCGCATTCCGCGTGCCGGAATTGGCCGCAGAGGCCGAGCGACTCGGGCAGCACTTCCTCTACGCCAATTGTTCGCAGGCGCAGAGCAAGGCCGAGGTGCTGGAGACGATCGCCACGTCGTTCCTGTTTCCCAAGCATTTCGGAAAGAATTACGACGCCTTGCACGATTGTCTGACCGATCTGGTGCATCACGCTGGCCCGCAGCCCGGTTTTGTCGTCGTGCTCGAGGGATTGCCGGTGGCGACGAAGTTCGATAAGGACGGTCGTGAAACCCTGCTGGACGTGTTTCGCGATGCCGCCGAGTTCTGGGCGGAGCGTCGTATCACGTTCCGCGTCTTTTACTCGTTTGCCTGACGGGCCGCCACGCGAATCGTCGGTGAGTGGCCTCGGAAACATCGTCTGACGTCACCGGTCTCGCCCCGACGCGAACATGCGTCACGTCAGCCTCACGAAAAAGGTCCGCATTGCGGACCTTTTTACGTTTTCAGCCTGGGATTATCTGATGCCTGGATGGCCTTGCCTCAACCGGGTCGTCCACCGAGGAATTGCTGGGCGAGACTCGCGAGGTCGAGATGACCTTGCGGTAGATCGCCGTTCGGGGTGAGGTGATTGACCACCTCCGGCAGCAGCGATGACAACTGCTGTGCTGCCTCATCCTGGCTTACGCCCGCCGAATCGGCCAGTTGCTGCAGATGTCCTCCCGGGCCAAGCGCCTGGGCCACCTGATCGGCCGACACTGGCTGATTGCTGCCGGTGCCGACCCACGAGCGCATCGCATCGCCCAGGCCGCCGTTTTCCAGCACCTGCGTCAGTCCGCCCAGTCCGCCGAGCGCGCCCACCAAGTCACCAGGGGATGTCGCGGGGTTGCCGGCGGCATCCTGCTGCGGTGCTTGTCCTCCGCCCAGCAGCCCGCCCAGCAAACCGCCAAGACCGCCGGCACCACCGCCGCCCGCCGCCGCGCCGCCCAGCATCCCGCTGAGTGCGCCCCCCAATGAGCCGATCAGGTCGCCGCCTTGACCGCCCTGTGCCTGCGCGTTGCCGGAACGGTTGGCGATCATCGCCAGCAAACCCATCAGCAGCAACATTTTGGTATTGCCGCCGCCACCGTTACCGCCTTCGGCCGAGTTGCCAGAAATGCCGCCGAGAATGGAATCCAGGATACCCATGGGATGACTCCTTTAGGCTTGTGAAGCCAATGTTCAAATCGTCGAGGCTTACCAACCGCCCCAGCGCGCGGCCAATGCCGCGAGGACCGCGATACCCGCCGTTTCAGTTCGCAAGATGCGTTCGCCCAGGTGAATCGCCGTAAAACCGGCCTCCCGCGCGAGGGATTCTTCGTGCGGTGCCAGTCCGCCTTCCGGGCCGAACAGCAAAACGCCTGGCTGAGACGGTGCGTGCAGCGGCAGCGAGTCGAAACCGCTGTCCGCTCTGGGTGACAATAGCACACGCCATCCGTCGTCTGTCACCGCGCCTTGCTCGCGCAGCCAAGCGCCGATCGGGCGAATCGGCAGGACGCGTGGCACGCGATTTCGGCCGCATTGTTCGCAAGCGGCCTGTGCCAGGGCCTGCCAATGGGCAACGCGCTTCGCCGCACGTTCTCCGTCGAGCCGGATCACCGAGCGCTCGGTGATCAGCGGCTGAATGTCCGTCACGCCCAGCTCGATGGCCTTTTCCATCAGCCAGTCCATCTTGTCGCCGCCAGCGATGCCCTGTGCCAGGGTGACGCGGTACGGCGTCTCCACCTCGCGCGCCTCCCGTTCGCCGAGTTGCGCCGTGGCGTGGCGCTTTTCCAGCGTCGTGAGCACTGCCGGATACTGGCCGCCCGTGCCGTCGAAAAGCGTGAGCGCATCGCCGATCTTCAGGCGCAACACGTGAACGTGACGCACCACCGTCTCGGGAAGATCAAGCAGTGAGCCGGCGTGCAGCGGCACATCGATAAAGAAGCGAGGCATACGGACGGGAGTCGAAAGGGAGCGGTCGGGCGTGGCGCCGGGGACAGAAGCATACCCCAACGCCAGAGGGAGAAACGGCTCAGCTTCGCGCAGCGACGGGGCGGGCGAAGCCCCAGCGATAGCCGTCCGGGTCTTCCAGTTGGCAAAAGCGGTCGCCCCAGAATTGGTCGCTGGGAGGCGTTAGCCCCTTCGCGCCGGCGGCGATCGCCTGCGCGTATAGCGCATCGACGTCTTCCGTATAGACATAGAAGCTCTGCGACGCCTCCACACCGGAGGTGCGCGGTGTGCGCGCGGTGCTCGCGAACGCGCCCTCGGGGGCGAACATCACGATCAATTGCCCTTGATAAAACATTTCCACGTGCATGACGATGCCGTCGTCGTTCACCATGTCATGCACCGAGAAGCCGAACGCCTGCGCATAGAACGTCGCGGCCGCCCTGGCGTCGCGAACGGTCAGGTAGGGCGTCAACCACGGCACATGGGCGGGGCGGGGATCGGGCATGACGGTGCTCCGGTATGAGCTTCGGCTGTGGACAAAGCAGACGCGTCCTGGCGCTTGCATACGCGAACGGTCCGCCGCCAAGGGTTGCGATGAGTTTTCAATATACAAGGAATGCGGGCTTGGTTCACTTGCGTCGCGTCATCTCGTCGTCGCGCGGTTTGTTATCGATCGCCGAACACGGCCATCAGTTCCGGCGGGATGTCGAAAAGCGCGGCACGCCGGGCCGGCGAATAGTGGCGCAGGGATTCTCGCGATAGCAGAGCCTGCGTGGCAACGGTTGCCTCGCTACCTCGCACGTCGAGCGAATCGCTGGCGAACGCGAGCGCCCACAACGTGCCGTACAGCGGCACATACGTGTTTATCGGCTGGACAAATTTGAACACCGAGCGCAGGGCATCGAGCATGCGTGCGACTTGATCGGCTTCGAACCATGGCGCCCCGAGTTGCAGGGCGATAGCGCCGCGTGGGCCGAGTAACGCGCGGAGTTTGGCGAAGAACGGCGCGCCGTGCAGCGTGGCCGCTTCGCCGTCAGCGTCGGTCAGGTCGAGAATCACGGCGTCGAACGCTTCTGCGCGAGCCAGCGCGGCGTCGACGAGAACCCGGGCGTCGCCGATGACAAGCGTGGTGCGCGGATCGTCGAATGCGCCGTCCGCCAACGTCGGCATGTACTGCAGGATCGTCGCGGGCACCTGGGCATCGAGTTCGGCGACGACAACCTCGCGCACGCTCGGGTGACGCAAGGCTTCGCGGGCCGAGCCGCCATCACCCCCGCCAAGCACCAACACACGCTGGGCGTTGCCGTGCGCAAGCAAGAGCGGATGCACCATGCATTCGTGGCAGATATGCGCATCGGCGAGCGAAGCCATGAACCGGCCGTCGAGTCGATACGCCCGCCCAAGTGCCCGAATGCCGGCAAATCCACGACCTCGATGTGCTGATAGGCCGACGTGGCGGCGAATACCGGGCGCGCGGCGAACACATAACCGGCCCAAGGCCCGAGCGGCGCCGTGCACGGGCGCAATGCGGCGGTCGATAGGTCGTCGCTGATGTCACGTTTGGCGGGCATTGGCGAGGCAACTTCCTCTAATGGGTGGCGATCATGCCTGTTCTTTGCATGATTCCACGTTCCCGTCATTTGGGGAAGTTCGCCGCGAGCGACCCGGGCAACGGCCGTATCTGGTAAAATCTTGGACTTTATTCCGCATTCGAATTTCGCGCGGCAGCTCGCGGCAACGGGGGCACGCCCGCTCTTCCGGCTGTTCACCATGACGAACTCCTCTTCTGCTACGCCTGCGCTGATGGCCTCTGCCATTCGCGTCCTCTCCATGGACGCGGTCCAACAGGCCAACTCCGGTCACCCTGGCGCGCCGATGGGCATGGCCGATATCGCGGTCGCTCTCTGGGGCCGTCACCTCAAGCACAACCCCGTCAACCCGCATTGGTTCGATCGCGACCGCTTCGTGCTGTCGAACGGTCACGGCTCGATGCTCATCTATTCGTTGCTGCATCTGACGGGCTATGACCTGCCGATCGAAGAGCTGAAGCACTTCCGCCAACTGCACAGCAAGACGCCGGGGCACCCGGAAGTGGGCGTCACGCCGGGCATCGAGACGACCACGGGCCCGCTGGGTCAGGGCATCACCAACGCGGTGGGCTTCGCGCTGGCCGAGGCCCTGCTCGCCAAGGAATTCAACCGCCCGGGTAACGATATCGTCGACCACTACACGTACGCGTTCCTTGGCGACGGCTGTCTGATGGAAGGCATCTCGCACGAAGCGTGTTCGCTCGCGGGAACGCTGCGCCTGAACAAGCTCATCGCGCTGTACGACGATAACGGTATCTCGATCGACGGCGACGTCGAATACTGGTTTGCCGACGACACGCCGAAGCGATTCGAAGCGTATGGCTGGAACGTGATTCGCGGCATCGACGGCCACGATGTCGACGCCGTTGATGCCGCCATTGCGCGGGCCAAGACCTCGGATCGTCCGACGCTGATCTGCTGCAAGACGTTGATTGGCAAGGGCGCGCCGAACAAGCAGGGCGGTCATGATGTGCACGGCGCGCCGTTGGGTGCCGACGAAATCGCCGCCACGCGCGCGTCGCTCGGTTGGCACCTGCCGCCGTTCGAGCTGCCGGCCGATGTCTACGCCGCATGGGATGCCAAGGCCGCCGGTCAGCGCGCCGAAGGCGCATGGAACGAGCGCTTTGCCGCCTACCGCAGCCAGTTCCCGGCAGAGGCCGCCGAATTTGAGCGTCGCATGAAGGGCGAGCTGCCCGGCGACTTCAAGTCGGCCGCCGCCGCGTTCATCGCCAAGACCAACGAGAAGGGCGAGACGGTCGCCACGCGCAAGGCCTCGCAGCTTGCGATCGAAGGTCTGGCCGCCGTACTGCCGGAGTTCCTGGGTGGCTCGGCTGACCTGACCGGCTCGAACCTCACGAATTGGAAGGCCAGCAAGGCGGTGCGCGCCAACGCGGAAGGCGTGCAGTTTGGCAATCACATCAACTACGGCGTGCGCGAGTTCGGCATGAGCGCCATCATGAACGGCATGGCGCTGCATGGCGGCTACATCCCGTTCGGTGGAACGTTCCTGACGTTCTCGGACTACAGCCGCAATGCGCTGCGTATGGCGGCGCTGATGAAGTTGCGCTCGATCTTCGTGTTCACGCACGACTCGATCGGCCTGGGTGAAGACGGTCCGACGCACCAGTCCATCGAGCACGTTTCGAGCCTGCGCCTGATCCCGCAGATGGACGTGTGGCGTCCCTGCGATACGACGGAGACGGCAGTCGCCTGGGTGGCAGCCGTCGAGCGTCACGATGGTCCGTCGAGCCTGGTGCTCAGCCGTCAGAACCTGCCGTTCGTCTCGCGTGACGATGCGCAGATTGCCGATATCCGTCGTGGCGGCTATGTGCTGCGTGACGTGGCGAATCCGAAGATCGTGCTGATCGCGACCGGCTCGGAAATCGAGCTGGCGCTCAAGGGCGCCGAGGCGTTGGCCGCCGAGGGCATCGCGGCGCGTGTCGTGTCGATGCCGTCGGCCAACGTGTTCGACCGTCAGGACAAGGCGTATCGCGAGCGCGTGCTGCCGCGTGGCGTGTCGCGCGTGGCGATCGAAGCCGGTGTGACGGCGTATTGGCATAAGTACGTCGGCCTGGAAGGCGGCGTGGTCGGCATCGACACCTTCGGCGAGTCGGCCCCGGCCGGCGTGCTGTTCAAACACTTCGGCTTCACCGTCGACCACGTGGTCGCGACGGTCAAGTCCGTGCTTGGCTGATTTCGTTAGACCTTACGGAGAAACCCCCATGACCATTCGCGTCGCTATCAACGGCTACGGCCGTATCGGCCGCAACGTGCTGCGTGCCCATTATGAAGGTGGTAAGAAGCACGACATCGAAATCGTCGCCATCAACGATCTCGGCAACGCGCAGACGAACGCTCACCTGACGCAATACGACACGGCGCACGGCAAGTTCCCGGGCACGGTGTCGGTCGACGGCGATTTCATGATCGTCAACGGCGACAAGATTCGCGTGCTGGCCAACCGCAACCCGGCCGAACTGCCGTGGGGCGAGCTGGGCGTGGACGTCGTGCTTGAGTGCACGGGCTTCTTCACGACGAAGGAAAAGGCTGGCGCTCACCTGAAGGGCGGCGCGAAGAAGGTCATTATCTCGGCCCCGGGCGGCAAGGATGTCGACGCCACGATCGTGTTCGGCGTGAACGAAGGCGTGCTTAAGTCGACCGATACGGTCATCTCGAACGCCTCGTGCACCACGAACTGCCTGGCGCCGCTGGTCAAGCCGCTGCACGAGAAGATCGGTCTGGAAACGGGCCTGATGACGACGGTGCATGCCTATACCAACGATCAGGTGTTGACGGACGTCTATCACGAAGACCTGCGTCGTGCGCGCTCGGCCACGATGAGCATGATCCCGACCAAGACGGGCGCCGCGTCGGCCGTCGGTCTGGTGTTGCCGGAACTCAATGGCAAGCTCGACGGTTACGCCATTCGCGTTCCGACGATCAACGTGTCGATCGTCGATCTGTCCTTCGTTGCCAAGCGCGACACGACGGTTGACGAAGTCAACGCGATTCTGAAGGAAGCGGCCGAGGGTTCGCTCAAGGCCATCGCAACGTACAACACGGCACCGCTGGTGTCGGTCGACTTCAACCACAACCCGGCCTCGTCGAACTTCGACGGCACGCTGACCAAGGTGTCGGGCCGCCTGGTGAAGGTTGGCTCGTGGTACGACAACGAGTGGGGCTTCTCGAACCGCATGCTCGACACGACCGTTGCGCTCATGTCGGCGAAGTAATCGCGTTTGACGCCCAGTCGTAAAAAAAAGCCGCTGTCGTGAGACAGCGGCTTTTTCGTTTTTGCGCGGCGTTGTGCTGGGATTTCGCGGTTTATGCGCTGCGTGCGCGGCCCTTGCGGCAGAGGCCGACGATAACGCCGACGACGGCGCCCAACACCAGCCCGCCGAGGCCGAAGTACGATTTTCGGGGAAAGACGGCGTTCTGGCCGACCTGAATTGCGCTGACGATGCGCGTGTTGTACGACTGATCCGGGGCAAGCATCTGTGAGACGCGAAAGCGACTTTCGTTGAGCGTCGCACGTTCTGTCCGGCTGCTCTGCAATGCGCCCAACGCGATGACCGAATCCGAATTTTTCGATCGAGCCAATGCGGCGCTCAATTGCTCCTGCGCTTTGGTGTTCGCCTCAATGGCGGTGTCAATGACGCTCAACTGCTGCTTGGGAAGCATGCGTGCGCGTTCGAGGATTGCCGCGTGTTCGGTTTCGATTCGTTGCGATGCGGCGTTGAGGACCTGTTCGGCTTGCTCGGGCGACGTGCCACGCGCGGTGATCTCGATGTACGCAGTACCCGGAAGCGACCGTGCCTTCATGGCGTTCCAGGCAACGGTTTTGCGCAGAGCGGCTTCGTCGCCCTGAAACTGGGGAAGTACCTCTGCGGTGACTTTGTCCCGGAACGTGCTCAGTTGCACTCGACCGACCGTTTGCTGAATCGACTCGATCAAGGGGCCATCAGGGCCGGCGACGGGCGAGCCGGCCGCGCGTCCGATCTGCAGCGTTACTGTGCCTTCCCATTTCTTGTGGAGTGCAAAGGTGCTGCCAACGCCGATGATGGCGCCGACCACGGCAAGTCCAGCAATCACTTTGACGTTGTCGCGGGCAAAATCGAGAATATCCGCCAGCGAAATTTCGTCGTCGTCGCTCTGAGCCATGTTGTTGGGCGATTCTTTGTGATTCATGTGAAGAATGGGGGGCTTCGATATCGTAGGGAGCGCCAGCAGGTCACATTCGACCGCCTCTGACGGCGGATGCGTATTAGCGCTCAAAGCATCAATGGCTGGGCCTTGGGGAAGATCCCAGAATGTCTTCATCAGAAGACATTCGGCCAAAACAACGTTTAATTCTTTTGACGATGCGGGCAGGGGTTTTTCGTGCAGCTCCCGTACATCGCTAGCGAGTGGTCCTGGAGCGCGAAGCCACGTTCCTTGGCGATCATTTTCTGGCGGCGTTCGATCTCGGCGTCGAAGAACTCTTCGACACGCCCGCAGTCGAGGCACACGAGGTGATCGTGGTGATGGCCTTCGTTGAGCTCGAAAACGGCCTTGCCGGACTCAAAGTTGCTGCGCGACAATAGGCCCGCTTGCTCGAACTGCGTCAGGACACGGTACACCGTGGCCAGACCGATATCGAGGTTTTCGTTGAGCAGATGACGATAGACGTCTTCAGCGGTTAAATGGTGCACCTCGCTCTCGCTGTTCTGGAAAATCTCCAGAATTTTGAGGCGCGGAAGCGTGGCTTTCAGTCCGATATTTTTCAGATCGGCGGGATTCGGCATCGCTCTACGTCCCTAGAGTACAATACAGCCGCAATAATAATGCCTTTTTGCCTTGCCCGGGCGCAAACCAGGGCAATCGGGACGGTTTGTGCCGTCAACGGGGGCGATGTGGCGGCGCGCCCGGCGTGCCGGATTCAAGGTCGATTTTTTTGAAAGCGAGTCAGATTTGCGTCGTTATCTCTCCCTTCCGCTCTCCGTCTGCGCTGCAGCGGCATTCCTGGTCCTGGCCGGTTGCTCGACGTATGACAGCGTGACCGACAAAGTGATCGGCGTGGTCACGCCGTATCGAATCAACATCGTTCAAGGCAACTTCGTCTCGAAAGAGGCCTATGAGCAGCTCAAAGCCGGCATGACACGTGATCAGGTCCGTCAACTGCTCGGCACGCCGCTGCTCACGGACATCTTCCACGCGAATCGCTGGGACTATGTCTTCTATTTCAAGCGCGGCAACGCGTCGGTGGTCCAGGAGCGTCACCTGAAGGTGTACTTCGATGGCGACACGCTGGCGCGCTGGGAAGGCGGAGAAAATCTGCCGACCGAATATCAGTTGGTGCGGGAAATCGATGGTCAGAAGGGCAAGACCGTAACTACCGACGCCTCGGCCCCGTCGACGGCGAGTGCTGCGACCGCGGAGACTGCCGCGCCTGCCGCGTCCGACGTCGCGGCCGTGTCGACCGCTGCGGCGGCTACCGCTTCCGAACCGGCCCCTGCGTCCAACGCACAGTCCACCGCTGGCGACAGCGCATCGGGCAGCGCGACGACGGCCACGGGCACGGGGCTTGTCCCGTCGCCGCGGGTGACTTCCGGCGGTGGCCTGTTCTCGATGCCCAAGTAAGCTGTCTGAAGAGTCAAGAATTCCATGATGAAGATTGCGATTGCTGGCGCCTCCGGCCGTATGGGCCGGATGCTGATTGAAACCGTACTGGCCACCGACGACGCCGAACTGGTCGGTGCGCTCGACCGCGAGGACAGCCCGGCGCTGGGACACGACGCCGGCGCCTTCCTGGGGCGCGAGACGGGCGTGAACATCACCGCCGATCTCGATGTCGCGCTCGCCAACGCGCAATATCTGATTGACTTCACGCGTCCCGAAGGCACGTTGGCGCATCTGGCTGCCGCCGAAAAGCACGGTGTCAAGATGATCGTCGGCACGACTGGATTCTCGGAAGCCGACAAGGCGCGTCTGGCCGCGGGGGCCGAACGCGTGGCCGTGGTGTTTGCGCCGAACATGAGCGTGGGTGTGAATGCCACGTTCAAGCTGCTCGAAGTCGCGGCGAAGATTCTGAACACGGGCTACGACATCGAGATCATCGAAGCGCATCACCGCCACAAGGTCGATGCTCCGTCGGGCACGGCGCTGCGCATGGGCGAAGTGGTGGCCGACGCGTTGGGTCGCGATCTGAAGGAATGCGCCATCTACGGGCGCGAGGGTGTGACGGGCGAGCGCGATCCGTCGACCATCGGGTTCGCGACCGTGCGCGGCGGCGATATCGTGGGCGATCACACGGTGCTGTTTGCCGGCATCGGTGAGCGCATCGAGATCACGCACAAGTCGTCGAGCCGCCTGTCGTATGCGCAAGGCTCGCTGCGTGCTGCCCGTTTCCTCGCGCAACACAACACGGGCCTGTTCGATATGCAGGACGTTCTGGGCCTGCGCTGATTCAGCCCTTGCCGGCGTGCGGGGCGCGGATGGCCCGTCGAGGTGGCGCATGAGAGGGCAGACGGTGCGCCAGCCGGCACCGGACGCCGACATCAAAGACGCACGACGCCACGGATCGCATGACGCATCGGGCGGCAGCCGCGCCAAGGCGGCCCCCAGACCGCATCTGCTCTCTACCGTCGCGCCGAATCCGTTGCCGTCGGCGTTATAATCATCGTTTTCCCCGGATTTGCCCCCAAACGCTTGCGTGCTGCGCGCCCTTTGCCGCGCACCGGCGGGGCCGAAGCCGAGCCGAATCCTACCCGCCGACCCATCATGCAAGAAAAATACGTTCCCGCCGACGTCGAAGCCTCCGCCCAGTCTCACTGGCAGGCCATCGATGCCTACAAGACCACCGAGCGCGCGGACAAACAGAAATTCTATTGCGTCTCGATGCTGCCGTATCCGTCGGGCAAGCTGCATATGGGCCACGTGCGCAACTACACCATCAACGACGTGATGTATCGTCAGATGCGCATGCGCGGGTACAACGTGCTGATGCCGATGGGGTGGGACGCCTTCGGCATGCCGGCAGAAAATGCGGCAATGGCCAACGGCGTGCCGCCGGCCAAGTGGACGTACGACAACATTGCGTACATGAAGAAGCAGATGCAGGCGATGGGCCTGGCGATCGATTGGTCGCGCGAAGTGGCCACCTGCAAGCCGGACTATTACCGCTGGAACCAGTGGCTGTTCCTGAAGATGCTCGAGAAGGGCGTCGTCTACCTGAAGACCGGCACGGTGAACTGGGACCCGATCGATCAGACCGTGCTCGCCAACGAGCAGGTGATCGACGGTCGAGGCTGGCGCTCGGGTGCGCTCATCGAGAAGCGCGAAATTCCGATGTATTACATGCGCATCACCGAATACGCCGACGAACTGCTCGGCGACCTGGACGACCTCGGCTGGCCTGAGCGCGTGAAGGTGATGCAGCAGAACTGGATCGGCAAGAGCTTTGGCGTGAACTTTGGCTTCCCGTACGAGCTGGACGGCGAACGCAAGTTGCTGCGCGTGTTCACTACGCGTGCCGACACGATCATGGGGGTGACCTTCTGCGCAATTGCCGCGGAGCATCCGCTGGCAACGCGTCTGGCCGCCGAGCGTCCCGACCTGCAGGCGTTCATCGCCGAATGCAAGCAGGGTGGCGTGGCCGAAGCCGACATCGCCACGATGGAAAAGAAGGGCATGCCGACGGGCTTTTTCGTCACGCATCCGCTGACCGGCGACAAGGTCGAGGTGTGGATCGGCAACTACGTGCTGATGGGGTATGGCGAGGGCGCGGTGATGGGCGTTCCGGCCCACGACGAGCGTGACTTCGCGTTTGCGCGCAAGTACGACCTGCCGATCAAGCAGGTTGTCGCGGTGGCCGGCGAGACCTATTCGACGCAAGCCTGGCAGGCCTGGTACGGCGACAAGGAAAACGGCACGCTGGTCAACAGCGGCAAATACGACGGTCTGGCCTTTGCGGCGGCCGTCGACGCCATCGCCGCGGATCTCAAGGCCCAGGGTGCCGGTGACAAGCAGGTCACGTTCCGTCTGCGCGACTGGGGATTTCGCGCCAGCGTTACTGGGGCACACCGATTCCGATCATTCACTGCGCGTCGTGCGGCGCGGTGCCGGTTCCCGAAAAGGACCTGCCGGTCGTGTTGCCCGAAGACCTCGTGCCGGACGGCACCGGCAACCCGCTGGCCAAGTCGGAAGCGTTCCTCAAGTGCGATTGCCCGAAGTGCGGCAAGCCGGCGCGCCGCGAGACCGACACGATGGACACGTTCGTGGACTCGTCGTGGTATTTCTCGCGCTATGCCTGCCCGGACGCCGACACCATGGTCGACGCGCGCACCGATTACTGGATGCCGATGGATCAGTACATCGGCGGCATCGAGCACGCGATTCTCCACTTGCTGTATTCGCGCTTCTGGACCAAGGTCATGCGCGATCTGGGCTTGGTGAGTTTCAAGGAGCCGGCGCAGAACCTGCTCACGCAGGGTATGGTGCTCAACGAGACGTACTATCGTGAGGATGCCGCGGGCAAGAAGACGTGGTTCAACCCGCTCGACGTGCAAGTGCAGTTCGACGACAAGGGCCGTCCGGTCAGTGCAACGTCGAAGGCTGACGGTGCGGACGTGACGCTCGGCGGTATAGAGAAGATGTCGAAGTCCAAGAACAACGGCGTGGATCCGCAGTCGCTGATCGATCAGCACGGCGCCGATACGGCGCGTCTGTTCGTGATGTTCGCGGCACCGCCCGAACAGCAACTCGAATGGTCGGGGCCGGTGTGGAAGGCGCGAGCCGCTTCCTGCGCCGCCTGTGGGGCTTCGGCCAGTCGCAGGCCGCGCTGCTGCGTCAGGCGGACGCCGCCATCGATACGGCGAACCCGGCGGCCAAGGCGCTGCGTCTCGAGATTCATGGCGTGCTCAAGCAGGCCAACTACGACTATCAGCGTGTGCAGTACAACACGGTCGTGTCCGCGGCGATGAAGATGCTCAACGCCATCGAGAGCGACAAGGGAGCGGCGGGCGCCGGTGCGGTGCGCGAGTGCTACGGCATTCTGCTGCGCGTGCTGTACCCGGTGGTGCCGCACGTCACCCACGGCTTGTGGGTCGAGTTGGGCTACGCGGCGCAACAGGGCGATCTGCTCGACGCGCCGTGGCCGGAAGTCGACGCCGCCGCGCTGGTGCAGGACGAGATCGAACTCGTGCTGCAGGTGGCGGGTAAGGTGCGTGGCGCCGTGCGCGTGGCGAAGGACGCTTCGCGCGAGGTCATCGAACAAGCCGCGCTGGCGCACGAAATGACCGCCAAGTTTGGCGAAGGTAAGCCGGTGAAGAAGGTCATCGTTGTACCGGGCCGACTTGTGAACGTAGTGCTTTGAAGCGGCCTTCGCAGCCGCCGGTCGATGAATTGATGACGTTTGGTGACAAGAGGGCACATCGCGTGCAAATGACATCCGGACAACGAAGCGTCGGTATGACGCGCAGAGTCTTCGGCGGCATCGCCCTGCTGAGTTGCGCGTTGATACTGTCGGCGTGCGGCTTCCAACTGCGCGGCGCGAGCGAGTATGCGTTCCACCGTTTATATATCTCGGGCGGTGGCCAGATGGCGACCGACATCTCGCGCTACATCCGTTACGGCAGCAAGGACACCGTTGTGGTGACCGAGCCTAAGGATGCCGATGCGCGGTTGGAATTCGTGAACACTACGTCGTCGCGTACGGCCATCAGTCTTGATGCCAATGGCCAGGCACGCGAATACGAGCTGCGTAGTGCGTTCACCTTTCAACTCGTGACACCGGACGGCATGCCGATCATCCCGTTGAACACGATTCGCCTGACGCGCAATCTGCCCTACAGCGACAGCGAAACGACGGCACGCGACGCGGAAGGCGCGCTGCTCAACCGCGACATGCAGAAAGATGCCGTCGACCAGATTATTCGTCGCATGGAAGCGGTGAAATCCTTGCCGGCGACAAAACCGGAAGAGTAACGCCTGCCACCATGCAATTGCGTCCCGACGCGCTTGACGCGCACCTCGCCAAGACCCTCTCGCCGATCTATACGATCTACGGCGACGAGAGCCTGCTCGTTCAGGAGGCGGTGGATCGTGTACGCGCAGCGGCACGTGCGGGCGGTTTCACCGAGCGTGATGTGCTCAGCGTCGAGCGCAGCTTCGACTGGGGCGCGCTCGCGAACGCCGGCCAGTCCATGTCGCTGTTCGGCGACCGCAAACTTATCGAGTTACGCATTCCCGGCGGAAAGCCCGGCAAGGACGGCGGCGCAGCGCTCAAGGCGCATGCCAGTGCCGCGAACAGCGACGTCCTGACCATTGTCACGCTGCCCCGGCTCGATGCGGCAGCGACCAAATCCGATTGGTTCACGGCGCTCGATCGCGAGGGCGTGACGATCAAGATTGACCCTGTCGACCGGAGCCGTCTGCCGGACTGGATTGCGCAGCGTCTCGCCGCACAAGGGCAGCGCGTCGAAGCCGGCGAGCCCGGACGACGTGTGCTGCAGTTCATCGCGGATCGCGTCGAGGGCAACCTGCTGGCGGCCCATCAGGAGATTCAGAAGCTGGGTCTGCTGTATCCGGCGGGTGCGCTCGCGTTCGAGCAAGTGCAGGATGCCGTGATGAACGTGGCGCGTTATGACGTCTTCAAACTCAGTGAAGCCGTCCTCGCAGGCGATACCGCTCGGCTCGTGCGCATGCTCGACGGCCTTCGCGGCGAGGGCGAAGCAGCACCGCTGGTCCTGTGGGCGTTGACCGAAGAAGTGCGCACGCTCACCAAGATCACGCGCGGGATGGCGTCGGGCAAGCCGCTTGCGATGTTGCTGCGCGAGTATCGTGTCTGGGGGCCACGAGAGCGCCTGATGGAGCAGGCGGTCCACCGAGTCACACCCGCCAAGCTGGCGCAGGCCCTGCAATTGGCCGCGCGTCTGGACCGGCAGGTCAAGGGGCTGCGGGCCGACGGTCTGTCCGGCGACCCGTGGGACGGCATGCTGCAACTCGGGCTACTGCTCACAGGCGAGCGACCGCCGATGGCGCGCTCCGCTCGCGCACCCCGTCCGGTGCACGCGTAGACCGCGCCCAAGCGCTGCCAAACGCCGGAACCCACCTCCCGGGGCACGGGAGCCGCGCCAGCAAGATCCCCACATTTGACGGACAATCTGGCGCATGACTGGCGACGTGCCGTGTGCCACCGCCCGAATTTCGTGACGATGGCCGTCACCGAAGACCCACCGAATGCACTGGCGATTGCGTCGCCAAGAGAACTGCGAAACAGACGATATGGATATCAAAGCCTACATGCAATCGTTGGGCCAGCGCGCCCGTGAGGCATCGCGCGCCATGGCGCGTGCCGACACCGCAGCCAAGAATCGCGCGCTGCTCGCGATTGCCGATGCCATCGAGCGCGATGGCGCGGCGTTGCAGGACGTGAATCGCCGCGATCTCGAGCGCGCCCGCGCCAATGGTCAGGATGCCGCCTTCATCGATCGTCTCACGCTGTCGGACAAGGCGCTGCGCACGATGATCGAAGGACTGCGTCAGATCGCGGGCCTGTCGGACCCCATCGGCGAGATCAGTAACGTGCGCGTGCAGCCGAGCGGTATTCAGGTCGGTCAGATGCGTGTGCCGCTGGGGGTGATCGGCATCATTTATGAATCGCGTCCCAATGTGACCATCGACGCGGCCGCGCTTTGTCTGAAGTCCGGCAATGCGACCATTCTGCGTGGTGGCTCCGAAGCCATCGAGAGCAACACGGCGCTGGCGGCCCTGATTGCGCAGGCGCTGGCGGCCAGCGGGTTGCCTGGCGATGCCGTGCAAGTCGTGAGCACGCCTGATCGTGCCGCGGTCGGCGAACTCATCACGATGACCGACTACGTCGACGTGATCGTGCCGCGCGGCGGCAAGAGCCTGATCGCGCGTTTGATGCAGGACGCGCGCGTGCCGATGATCAAGCACCTCGACGGCATCTGCCATGTCTACGTCGACGGTCGCGCCGATCCGGCGAAGGCGCTGGCGATTTGCGAGAACGCCAAGACGCATCGCTATGGCACCTGCAACACGATGGAAACATTGCTCGTCGACCAACAGGCCATCGACCAGTTGCCCGCCATCGCGCGCATGTTCCAGGATAAGCAGGTCGAGCTGCGCGGTTGCGGCCGAACCCTGGCTGCGCTCGGCGACGCCGGCGTGACGGGCCTGGTGGCGGCGACCGAAGAGGATTGGTCGACGGAATATCTGGCACCGGTGCTGGCGCTGAAGATCGTCGATGGCATGGCGCCGGCCATCGCGCACATCAATCGCTACGGCTCGCATCACACCGATGCCATCGTGACCGAGGATTACTCCGCCGCCATGCAATTCCTGCGCGAAGTCGATTCCGCGAGCGTGATGATCAACGCGAGCACGCGTTTCGCCGACGGCTTCGAATTCGGCCTGGGTGCCGAGATCGGTATCTCGAACGACAAGCTGCACGCCCGCGGTCCGGTGGGTCTCGAGGGCCTGACGAGTCTGAAGTACGTCGTGTTCGGACACGGCGAAGTCCGCAAGTAAGCCAATTCGTCAGAGACGTCGCATGAAACTGCAAACGCTCGGCCCGGCCGATTTTCAGAAGATGCCGTGGAAGAACGGCCTGGGGGTCACGACCGAGCTGGCGGTGGCGCGACGTCCCGGTGAAGACGGCTTCGATTGGCGCATCAGCACGGCCACGGTCACGAGCCCTGGGCCGTTCTCCGTGTTCCCGGGCGTCGATCGCTCGCTGGCCATCGTGCGGGGCGGCACGCTCACGCTCACGGTCGAAGGCCGCCCGGACGTGACGCTCTCGACGCGCACGCCTCCATATGCCTTCGGCGGCGAGTTGACGGTGAGCAGCACACCGATGCTGGAGACGTCCGGCGTGCCCATCGACGACTTCAATGTCATGACACGTCGCGCCGCATGGCAGCACACGCTGGCGCAGCATCGGCTCGATGGAGACGCCGTGACGTGGTCGCTGCCAGCGGACGCCGACGCCGTCGCCTTCCTTTACTGTGCGCAAGGGCAGGTGCGAGTGATCTTCGCGGACGGCCAAGCCGTAAGCGTTCCCGAGGGACATGCGCTTCGCGTCGACGGTGGCGATGCCTGTGAACTGCGGGCCGAGGCAAGCCCTGCCCACCTCTTCCTGACGACGCTCTCGCGACGATGAACCCCTTGGCCTGTGCCGCGCAGACGCTTACAGGCCGGTCTCACCCCATCCCATCCCCTCCGCTCGCGTGACACCGCGCCCCAACGCGCGCCCTCCGTCGTCTTCGTATTTTCCCTAGGCCGATCCCGATACTTTTCCAGTGAGCGAAACGGCATACTTCGGTTTATCCATATGTAAATCAAAGTTCCACCCATGAAACGAATGAATCTTCACGTCGTGCAACGCGGGGTGGCATGGATCCGCTGAGCGACGTTCTCCACGATTTGCGGGCGGATGCGGTCGTGACAGGTCGCTTCACGTTCGGGGCCCCCTGGTCTCTGCGCAAGCCCGCGATGGACGGTGCGCCGTTTCGCACGGCGACGGGAGAGCCGTTCTATCTTGTCGTGGCTGGCATGGCGCCGGTGCGCGTGGAGCCGGGCGACTGCGTGCTGTTGCCGCATGGACACGAGCACGTGATGTGCTCGTCGCTGGACGAGCCACCGGTGGTCTTCGAGCAGTTGATGACGGCGCAGGGTATCGAGCCCAGGCTCGACACACCTCTCGCGTTCCGCGCGGGCGGCGCGGGGCCGGTGAGCGACCTTTACACGGGCGTAGTGATGTTCCGTGAGCGCGTTCGCAATCCCTTGCTCGCGTCGCTGCCGCCGCTCATCCATATCCGCGCCGGCGATCCGGCCGTTCCCGCGCGGCTGACCACGACGCTGGCGGGCTTCATCGAAGAGTCGATGCAGTGCGGTGCGGGATGGCGCGTGGCCGTCGCGCGTCTGGCTGACGTGCTGTTCATCCAGATCCTGCGTGCCTATCTCGGTGCCAGCGGCGGCGCGACGACGCATTGGCTGCGCGGCATGACCGATCCGCAATTGGGGCGCGCCATCGCCTCGATGCACGACGCGCCGCAAAGGCCTTGGACGGTCGAGCAACTGGCCGACATCGCCGGCATGTCGCGCTCGAAGTTCTGCCTACGCTTTCGCGAACTCGTGGGTGAATCGCCGATGTCGTATCTCACGACGCATCGCATGTACCTGGCTGCGGAGCGTCTGGCGGGCGCGGGCGTGCGCATCGCCGACGTGGCCGATGCCGTCGGCTACGCGTCGGAGAAGGCGTTCACCCGCGCCTTTCGTCGCTGCTACGGCTTGCCGCCGCGCGAATATCTCAGACACTGCGGCCCGGCCAACTGACGCGACCGTCGCGCCTCGCGCGTGAGGGTTTTCCCGTCTCTGGACGAACGGCATCCTTTTCGGGCCGAGCGGTCGTTGTTCGCCAATTTTCTCGTTGTGAGAATTCACTCACCCTCTGCCGGCACGTCGTAAGGCACGCCGAGGCAGACGGCAGTCACAACGGGAGAGTCAATGGAATTCCAACTCAACGGGCGGCCCTTCGTCTTCGACGGCGATGACGGCACGCCTTTGCTGTGGGTCATCCGCGATGCCGCGGGGCTGACCGGCACCAAATACGGCTGCGGTATCGGCGCATGTGGTGCGTGCACGGTGCACCTCGATGGCGTAGCCACGCGCACCTGTGTGCTGCCGGTCTCGGCGGTGGCGGGCAGGCGCATCACGACCATCGAGGCCCTGTCGCCGACACGCGCGCATCCGATTCAGCAGGCGTGGATCGCCACGGATGTGCCGCAGTGCGGCTACTGCCAGTCCGGCATGGTGATGGCCGCGGCGGCGCTGCTCGACAAGCATCCGCATCCGACCGACGCCCAGATCGACGAGGCGATGACCAACCTCTGCCGTTGCGCGACCTATCACCGTATCCGGGAGGCGATCCATGCCGCTGCCAAACGCTGAGCGCACCACGGCCGATGTGAACGAGGCGGCTTCCCAGGCCCCCACGTCGCCGTCCCGCCGTCACTGGCTCAAAGGGATGTCGCTGGCAGCGGGCAGTCTGCTGGTTCCGATTTCGGCGTCGTGGGTGGTCAGTCCCGAAGCGCGTGCGGCGGGCGAGACCCTTGTCGAAATCAACGACTGGATTCGCATCGATGCCGACGGCACGACCGTGCTCGGTCTCTCGCAATGCGAAGTCGGACAGGGGGTCTACACCGGTTTGCCCCAGGTGCTGGCCGATGAACTCGACGCCGATTGGCGTCGGGTGCGCGTCGAATTCGTGACTGCGCGCGACGCCTACCGAACGGCTGCGGCCAACGAGGCGTTGCAGCAGTTCGTGGGGGCGTCGATGTCGGCCACGTTGTTCTATGAGCGTCTGCGAATCGCCGGGGCGCAAGCGCGTGAAGCCTTGGTCGCCGTGGCTGCACGACGGTTCGGCGTTCGCACGACCAACTGTGTGACGCGTGAGGGCCGCGTCATTCATCCGCAATCGGGCCGCTCGCTTGGCTACGGTGAGCTGGCCGCCGAGGCCGCGAAGCTGCCGCTCAATTCGCATCCGCGATTGAAGAACGAAGCCGCCCATGCATTGATCGGGAAGTCGGTGTCGCGTCTCGATACGCCGTCGAAGGTCGATGGCTCGGCCGTCTTCGGTATCGATGTGAAGGTGCCCGGCATGCTCTTCGGCGCCGTGCGCATGGCCCCGACCACAGGTGGCGTTCCGCTGTCGGTGCGCAATCGCGACGCGATCAAGGCGCGCAAGGGGGTGCACGACGTCGTGCAGGCGAGGGACGCCATCATCGTCGTCGCTAGCGATTACTGGTGTGCAAAGCAAGCGTGCGATGCCCTCGATATCGAATGGAAAGCGGGCGCCGCGGCCGACAGTGCGACGATACTCGCGCAGCGCCGTGCCGCGCTTGTCGACGGGAAGGCGGGCATTGCGACCGATGTCGGCGATGCCCCGGGCCTTATCGCTGCCGGTGTCTCAGGTGTCGCCGGCGGCAAGCGCGTGACGGCCGAATACCACACTCCATACATCGTCCACGCGACGATGGAGCCGGTGAACGCCACCGTGCACGTGCGCAAGGCGCAGGGTGAGATCGAGGTCTGGGGGCCGATCCAGGGCAGGACAAAGTTCGCTGGGCGCTAGGTGGCATCTTCAAGCTGCCACCGGAGAGGGTCATCGTGCACACGACGTTCCTCGGCGGCAGCTTCGGACGCAAATACGTGCCCGATTTCGTGATCCATGCGGCGGCGGCATCGGCGGCGGTCGGGCGTCCCGTCAAGGTGATCCGCTCGCGCGAAGACGACATACGACACGGCTTCTATCGCCCCTGCGCCTCCGGTCGTTTCGAGGCGGTGCTCGGTCACGACGGGCTGCCCACGGCGCTGCATGCGCGCGTGGCGGGGCAGTCGCTCTACAACGTCATCAAGAAGGACCACTACGAGAAGGCCGGCTATGACGAGACCATGCTCGACGGGCTCTACGACCTCGCGTACGCGGTGCCGAACCTGCGCGTCGAAGGCATCGACGTGCCGCAGCCCAACATTCCCGTGAGCTTCATGCGCTCGGTCGGCTCGACGTCGAGCGTGTTCTTTCTCGAGAGCTTTATCGACGAGATGGCCGACGCAGCCGGCGTCGATCCCGTCGAGTATCGCAAACGACTGCTCAAACACGATGCGCTGGCAACACGGGTGATCGAGACGACGGCGGCGTCTGCCGGTTGGCACACGTTGGCGAAGCCCGGTGTGCATCGCGGATTCGGCTACTGCACCTACACCGGACGCGGTGGCGCCTTCTCGACCTATGTCGCGCTCGCCGTGGAGCTGCGCGTCGTGAACGAGCGCTTCAAGATCGAACGCGTTGTGTGCGGCGTCGATTGTGGCCGTGCAATCAACCCGAACCTGATCCGCGCGAACATCGAAGGCGGCATCGGATTTGCGCTCACCAATACGTTCAAGAGTCAGATTACCTTCGCCGAGGGCGGCGTGGAGCAAAGCAACTTCGCCGACTATCCGCTGCTGTATCTCGTCGAGATGCCGACGATCGAGACCGTGATCGTGCCGAGCGACCGCCCGCCGCAGGGGTGTGGCGAAGTGTCGTTGCCGCCGGTGGCGCCGGCGGTGGCGCAGGCGATCCGTCGCGCCACCGGTGTGCGCTCGCGTTCGATGCCGCTGCCGCAGACCGTCGCGCAGGCGCGCGCGCTCGCCCGTGAAGCGCATGACGAGGGACACGCCTGATGGACGCGCTCGACGCTGAAGTGCTCGATGCCGTCGCTCGCTGGCAGGCCCAAGGCGACGACGTGCTGCTCGCGAGCGTCGCGCGGACATGGGGCTCGGCGCCGCGTCCCGTGGGCGCGATGATGGCGCTCGCCACGCGCGGGCGCATCGCCGGGTCGGTCTCCGGCGGTTGCATCGAGGACGACCTGCTCGCGAAGGTCGCCGGTGGTTTCCGGCCGGGCTTGCGACCTCACTTGCAGACTTACGGCCTTAACGCCGATGAGGCGCACCGCTTTGGCTTGCCGTGCGGCGGCACGCTCGAACTGGTCGTCGAGCGCGTGACCCCGCGCAGCGGACTCGACGCCATGCGCGAGGCCATCGGCCAGGGTCGACTCGGTGTGCGTGATCTGGATCTGCGCACGGGGGTGGCGCGTGTGCGCAACGTTACGCAGCCGGCAGCGTTCGACTATTCGCCAACGCGCCTGACGGTGCCGTTCGGCCCGCGCTGGCGAATCATCGTGATCGGCGACGGGCAACTGACGCAGCATCTGGTGACGATGGCGGTGCCGCTGGGTTATCGGGTCGTCGTCTGCGATCCCCGCGATATCCACGAGGTGATGCGAGACGCGATGGGCAGCGCCCACGTCTCGCATTCGCGAGAGATGCCGGACGACTTGATCGCGCGTTTGCGTCCCGATGGCCATACGGCGATTGTCGCGCTCACGCACGATCCGAAGCTCGACGATATGGCGCTGCTCGAAGCGCTCAAGTCCGACGCGTTCTACGTCGGTGCGATCGGCTCGCGCCGCAATCAGGCGTCGCGTCGCGAGCGTCTGGCGATGTTCGATCTGAACGCCGCGCAGATCGCCCGCTTGCACGGGCCGGTCGGCCTGCCGCTCGGGGCGCGCACGCCGCCGGAAATCGCGCTGGCGATTCTGGCGGAGATCACCGGGCTGCGCAACGGCGTCTCAAATGCCGTCTCAGTCGGTCACTTGCAGGGAAGTCGGGAATGTCGAACGCGTATTGCATGAGGCGTTTGTAATTCGTTATCCAATATAAAAAATAGGGAATGTCATGAAACACAAGGTTTGGTTGGCAATGGCGTTGACGCTTGCGGCGGGCTGCGCCAAAGCGGATGGGCTGCAGATCTACGGCATTCTGGACAACAGTCTGGAATACCTCAGTAACGCAGCCGCTGGCGCGAACGGCAGCAAGGCGTCACTCTTTCGCGTGAGCAACGGGTCTCAGGCGGCGAATCGCTTCGGCTTCAAGGGGCGGAAGATCTAGGCGGTGGGCTCAAGGCGATCATGCAGCTCGAAGCGGGGTTCAATCTCGACTCGGGACAGCTCCAGCAGGGCGGACGCATGTTTGGCCGCCAGGCGTATGTGGGTTTGCAGAATCAATGGGGGGCACTGACTTTCGGCCGACAGAAGAACCTGATTTACGATGCGTTCCTCGAACTCGATCCGCTTTCGTACTACAGCTATTCGCTGCCCGCACTCGATGCTCAGTTCGTTGGCAAGGCCGACAACTCGATCAAGTACGCCGGCAACTTCAACGGCATCAAGGTCGCTGGCCTGTTCTCGACGGGTTACGACGCCAGCATTGCCAATGGTGCGCAGGTGCCGGGGCAGTGGCGTGTGGGCAAGGAGTACAGCGTGTCGGTCGGGTACGGAAACGGTCCGCTCAATGTCTCGCTGGTGTACGACCAGCAACGTGGCACGTCGGTCGCGACGCAGGGCAATACCACGCAGCGGGTGGCGGCGGGGGCGAGCTATGCCGTCGGTAACTTCAAGCCGTTCGTGGGATATCAGTGGTATCTGAGCGACGTGCCCGGCGTCGCGGGCCGCAATGAACTGATCTTCGCCGGGTTGCAGTACCGGCCCGTGACCGAAGTGATTCTCTCGGGGGCGATCTACTACAACAACATCACGTCGGCCAATCAACATCCGTTTTTGCTGGCGGCCAATGCGGCGTATCTGCTTTCCAAACGCACACAACTGTTCGCGGAAGTCGGTTTATCGCGCAATCAGAACGGCTCCAATCTGGGCGTGACCGGCTATGGCGCGAGCATCCTGCCGGGCAGCAATCAGGTCGGTGTGGCCGTGGGTCTCGCACACTACTTCTGAGGCTGAGAAAAAAAAGACACCCGGGGATCCTGGGTGTCCTCTCATATCGCCTGTCGATGACCCGGCGAGGGCCATCGCGGCGAGGGCTTAGTGACGGAAGTGACGCGTGCCCGTCATCAGCATGGCGACGTTGCGCTCGTCGGCTGCGGCGATGACTTCGTCGTCGCGCATCGAGCCACCCGGGTGAATCACGCAGGTCGCGCCTGCGTCGACCACCACGTCGAGGCCGTCACGGAACGGGAAGAATGCGTCAGAGGCCACGGCGGAGCCGCTCAGCGACAGGCCGGCGTTCTGGGCCTTGATGCTGGCGATGCGCGCCGAGTCGACACGGCTCATCTGACCAGCGCCCACGCCCAGCGTCATACCGCCGGCGCAGAACACGATAGCGTTCGACTTGACGTACTTGGCCACGCGCCAGGCGAAGAGCAGGTCTTCCATTTCCTTCGGCGTCGGATGACGCTTCGTCACCACGCGCAGTTCATGCGGGGCCACGTTCTTGGCGTCCGGCGACTGAACGAGCAGACCGCCACCCACACGCTTGAAATCGTACTGGTTTACGCCGTTGCCGAGCGGCACTTCGAGCACGCGCACGTTCTGCTTGGCCGCAAAGACTTGCTTGGCGGCGTCGGTGAACGATGGCGCGAGGAGCACTTCCACGAACTGCTTGGCGACCGCTTGCGCGGCCGCTTCGTCGACTTCGCGATTGAACGCGATGATGCCGCCGAAGGCCGACGTCGGATCGGTCTGGAATGCCTTGGCGTAGGCGTCGACCGGCGATGCGGCCACGGCCACGCCGCAAGGATTGGCGTGCTTGATGATGACGCAGGCCGGCGCGTCGAACGTCTTCACGCATTCCCACGCGGCATCGGCGTCGGCGATGTTGTTGTACGACAGTTCCTTGCCCTGGAGCTGGCGATAGTTCGCCAGCGAGCCTTCCGGCGTGACGATGTCGCGATAGAACGCAGCGCTCTGATGCGGGTTCTCGCCGTAGCGCATGTCCTGCACCTTCGTGTACGCGAGATTCAGCGTGGCCGGGTAGGCGGAGCGCTCGGTGTGACGCAGCGACTCGCCCAGGCTCGTGAGGTAGTTCGTGATCGCGCCGTCGTACTGGGCCGTGTGAGCGAACACCTTCGTGGCCAGACGGAAGTTCGTGGCGTAGCCGACCGTGTTGCCGTTCGCCTTCATTTCGTCGAGCACCACGGCGTAGTCGGCCGGATCGACGATCACGGTGACGTCGCGATGGTTCTTCGCGGCCGAGCGCAGCATCGTCGGGCCACCGATGTCGATGTTCTCGATGGCGTCTTCGAGCGAGCAGTCATCGCGCGCGATGGTCTGCACGAACGGGTACAGGTTCACCACGAGCAGGTCGATCGTCGGAATGTCGTGCTTCGCGAGCGCGGCCATGTGCTCGGGCAGGTCGCGGCGGGCCAGAATGCCGCCGTGAACCTTCGGATGCAGTGTCTTCACGCGCCCGTCGAGCATTTCCGGGAAGCCGGTGTAGTCGGCCACTTCGGTCACCTTGAGGCCGGCTTGCGCCAGCAACTTGGCGGTACCGCCAGTGGAGAGGAGCGACACGCCCTGGGCAGCGAGCGACTTGGCGAAGTCGACGATACCAGTCTTGTCGGAGACGGAAATGAGAGCTTGCTTAATCATGACGGACAGTAGTGAAGCGGCAAAAACGGGCGAGTTGAGCAAATGGGGCGGGCGCGATGCGACGTCATCGACGCAGGCGCACCCCGCGATGGGGCTGACGGGCGGCGCGCGGGTCCAGCGGGCCTCCCGTTCGCGCGCAACGGCTAGAGCAGGCCGTGCTGCTGCAACTTCTTGCGCAGCGTGTTGCGGTTGATCCCCAGGTATTCGGCAGCGAGCGACTGGTTGCCGTCGGCCTTGCCGAGCACGAACTCGAGCAGCGGCTTCTCGACGACCGAGACGACCATATCGTAGACATCGTGTGGTCGTGCGCCGTCCAGATCGCGGAAATACGAATCCAGACTGTCGCGCACGCATTGTTCTATGTTTGTTTTGCTCATGCGGCTAATAGCTCCCTCGGCGATTCTTGTTCATAGCAGAGACGGTCCGAGTGCGCCTTCTGCTGTTCGAAAAACTCGTTGACCGCAGCCAACTGTTCCTGCGTGGTGTCGAGCGTATTCATACGCTGGCGGAACGTGGCTGCCCCCGGCAGGCCACGCGAATACCACGCGATATGTTTCCGCGCGGTCCGCACACCGGTGTATTCCCCGTAAAACTCGTAATGATCCTCGAGGTGTTCGTTCATGATTTGCTGGATCTCGTCGACGCGCGGCGGCAAGGCGATCTCGCCCGTCGTGAGAAACAGCTCGATGTCGCGGAACAACCACGGACGCCCTTGGGCGGCGCGGCCGATCATGATGGCGTCGGCGCCCGTGACGTCCAGCACATGCCTGGCCTTTTGCGCCGAGTCGATATCGCCGTTGGCGACGACCGGAATGCGGGCGGCGGCCTTGACGGCGGCGATGGTCTCGTACTCCGCGTCGCCGTGATACAGGTCGGCGCGCGTGCGCCCGTGCACCGTGAGCATGCTGATGCCGCAGTCTTCGGCAATACGGGCGACCGTGAGGGCGTTTTTGTGCTCACGATCCCAGCCTGTGCGAATCTTCAGCGTGACCGGTACCACATCGCCCACGGCGCTCACGACGGCGGACACGATGCGGGCCACGAGCGGTTCGTTTTGGAGCAGGGCCGAACCGGCGGCGACGTTGCACACCTTCTTGGCCGGACAACCCATGTTGATGTCGATGATCTGGGCGCCGCGCTCCACGTTGTAGCGGGCGGCCTCGGCCATCATGGCCGGGTCGGCGCCTGCGATCTGCACGGAGATCGGCGCGACTTCGCCCGCGTGATTGGCGCGGCGCATCGTCTTCTCGCTCTTCCAGAGCTGGGCGTTCGAGGCCACCATCTCCGAGACGGCATAGCCCGCACCGAGTCGCTTGCACAACTGGCGGAACGGCCGATCCGTCACACCCGCCATGGGGGCGACGAACAGGTTATTGCGGAGTTCGTGGGGGCCGATATGCACGATGTAGGGAAAAGGCGGGAAAAAGTTGGCATTTTACTGCGAAAACCCATTCTCGTCGCCTAAAAAATGAGCAGGCGGTCCGATCGTCGCGCCGGGGAAGCCGCACACTTAGCCGCGCTGGCCGAACATCATCTGGCGGGCGAAGGCGGATTTGAGCGGCGGAACGAGGTCGAGGCTGGCGAGGGCTACACTGCGCAGCAGGGCGACAGGGGCAGCGTCGATGCCGAAGACGCGGGGCAGCAGGTCGGTGATGCCGATCGTCAGACCGCGGTCGGCGCGGCGTCGGCGGGCGAAGGCGGTGAGGGTCGCCGGGCCCGGCACGCCGTGGTGCGGGGTGCCGCCGCGAATGTCGCGAACGAGAGCGTCGGCCAGGTCGAAGGCGTCGCGCAGGCCGAGGTTCAGGCCTTGTCCCGCCACCGGGTGGAGCGTTTGCGCGGCGTTGCCGATGGCGGCGATCCGGCCGTCGACGACCTGGCCGAGCGCGTTGAGGCCCAACGGGAAACCTGCACGGCCGACAATCGAGGTGAAGCGGCCCATGCGGTCGCCGAAGGCGGCGTGCAGCTCGCTCAGGAACTGGGCGTCGCCCAGTTCGCGCCGACGTTTCGCCTCGGCGTGCGGGCAGCACCACACCAACGCGTAGCCGTTTTCCTGCGGCAGCAGCGCCAACGGGCCTTCCGGCGTGAAGCGCTCCCATGCCCAGCCGATGCGGGGCCGCTCACAGGTGACGAACCCGACGAGCGCGGTCTGGCCGTAGTCGCGCGCGTGAGGGCGCGCCATCTGCCGCTCGAACAACCCCCCTTCGGCATTGACGGCGAGCGCGGCGTGCAGCGTTTGCGCGCGATCGTCGACGGACGTGCCGAGGGTCATCGTGACCTGCTGTGCGTCCTGGCTCAGGGCAATGGCTCGGTACGGGCGGAAGTGATGCAGACCCGGTCGATCCGGTGCGGGCAACGCGTCGGACCCCTCCGGCGAGACGGACGCTGGCGGCGGCGCGTGCTCGACGTGGGCGGGAACGCGCGACATGGCGGTGTCCAGTGCGCGCATCAGGGCGCCGTATCGCACCACGTAACCGAGTGCGGGGACGCCGTGATCGAGATAATCAATTTCAGTGCTGCCGAAGCGCCGCGCTTGCGAGACGTGAATATGTTGAATCGGTGTGCTGTCGAGACCGGCCGCGTTGTGCGGCCAGACGCCGGCGCGCGCAAGAATCTCACGGCTGCCATGCGAGAGCGCGAGCGTGCGAGGGTCGTCGTACCCGACCTGCGCGCCGCGCGCATCCACCAGCGCGATCCGTAGCTGCGGCGCGCGCTGCGCGAGCACAAGCGCGAGCACCGTGCCGACCGGGCCTGCGCCAACGATCGCCAGATCGAACCGACGCGCGCGAGCGTCGCCCACCGCGTGGGACGCGTGTGTGGAAGCTGCGGGAGCCTGAACGTCAGTCATCAGCCACGCATCAGCGCTTCGATCTCGTCGGCATCCACGGGCACGTCGCGGGTGAGCAGCGTGCAGCCGTCGGCGGTCACGACCGCATCGTCCTCGATGCGAATGCCGATGTTCCAGTAACGCTCGTCGATGTCCGGCGCGGGGCGCACGTAGATGCCCGGCTCGATGGTCGTCACCATGTTCGCGGCCAGTGTGCGCCACGGACGTTCGCCGTTCGGACCGTCTTCGCGGTACTCGCCGCAATCGTGGACATCCATGCCGATCCAGTGCCCCGTGCGGTGCATGTAGAAGCGGCTGAACGACTTGTTGGCGATCACGTCGTCGAGGCCGCCCACCGCATCGCGCTTGAGCAGGCCCGTGTCGAGCATGCCCTGGGCAAGCACGCGCACGGCGGCGTCGTGGGGGGCGTCGAAGCGCGCGCCTGCGCGCGTGACGTCGATGGCGGCCTGTTGCGAGGCGAGCACGATGTCGTACAGCTCGCGCTGCGCCGCGGTGAACTTGCCGTTGACCGGGAACGTGCGGGTGATATCCGACGCGTAGCCATCGAGTTCGCAAGCGGCATCGATCAGGCACAGATCGCCGTCACGCAGCTTGGCGTCGCCTGCGCGATAGTGCAGCACCGTGGCATTGGCGCCGGTGGCGACAATCGAACCGTAAGCGGGGAACTGCGAGCCGTTGCGGCGGAATTCGTACAGCAACTCGGCTTCGAGATGATATTCACGCAGCCCTGGGCGCGACGCTTTCATCGCGCGCACATGGGCTTCTGCCGAAATCTTGCCTGCGCGGGCCATGATGTCGATTTCAACCGGGTCCTTGATCAGACGCATCTCGTCGAGGATCGCGCGGATATCGCGTGCGACGGACGGTGCCGACACGCCCGTGCGTCCTTGCGCCCGCACGGCGCTCAGCCAGTGACGGACCTGACGATCCTGCTGCGCCGAAGCGCCGAGCGCATAGAACAGCGCCGGCGCGTCGGCCAGCAGTTGCGGCACGCGCGTATCGATCTCGTCGATGGGGTAGGCGGCGTCGAAGCCGAAGGTCTCGCGCGCGGCTTCCGGGCCGTAACGATAGCCGTCCCAGATCTCGCGTTCTTCGTTCTTCGCGCGGCAGAACAGGATGGAATGACCCGTGCGGCTGTCGAGCACCACGACCGCATCGGGCTCCGTGAAGCCTGACAGGTAATAGAAATAACTGTCGTGACGATAAGGGTAGTCGCTGTCGCGGTTGCGCGGCACTTCCGGCGCCGTCGGCAGGATGGCGACACCGCCACCGGCCTTGCGCATCTGTTCGATGACGCGCTCGCGGCGGGCGCGGTACGGAGAATCAGTCATCGCGGGCTCCATTTCGGTGGGTTCGGTCGATTGAATACGTTGTCAGGCGATTCTACTGCCGGGTGGGCGGTTGTGCCGGGCCTGCACGTCGGCATTCAAGGCAGCGAGTTGTGCCGGGGTGCCAACGTTTTCCCACAGGCCATCGAAACGTTCGCCGCTGACGCGCCCGGCGGCGATCGAGCGCTGGTACAGCGGCGTGAGCGCCATGCGCGTGCCCGAGGCGATGTCGGCAAAGAGTCGGAGGTCGTACAGCGCGATGCTGCCGAACGTCAGCGCCTGGGCCGTTGGCGGGGCGGCCTCGGGGAGATGCAGTTGGCCACCCGGATCGAGGGCGAAGTCACCTTTCGGATGAAACGGTGGGTTCGGCACCATCACCAGGTGCATGCCGGGCGCAGGCTGCGCGGCCATGCGTGCCGCATGAGGGCGCAACGCCGCGTAGTCGAACGAGGTGAAAATATCACCGGCGATCGCCAGGAACACATCGCCGGCGCCTTCGAGCAACGGGCGTGCGCAGGCGATTCCGCCGGCGGTTTCCAGGGCTTCGCGCTCGGCCGAGTAGGCAAGCCGAACGCCAAATGCGCTGCCGTCGCCGAGCGCAGCTTCGATCTGCGCGCCCAGCCACGCGTGATTGATGACGATGTCGGTGAACCCCGCGCGCGCCAGCGCTTCGATCTGCCAGACGATGATCGGCTTGCCGCCGACACCGAGCAGCGGCTTCGGTGTGGCGTCGGTGAGCGGGCGCATGCGCTCGCCGCGCCCGGCCGCGAAGATCATCGCCTTCATTGCGGACATGCGGTGCGCCTCAGAACGTGTAACCGACATCCGTGCCCTGGCCGGTCAGTGCATCGAGCAACTGGGCGAGCGGGCGGAGCGGCGCGTAGCGGTCGGCGACCTTGCGCGCGTAGCCGAGGAAGCGCGGCGTGTCGGCCAGATAGCGCGGCTTGCCGTCACGATAGTTGATGCGCGCGAAAATACCGAGCACCTTCAGATGACGCTGCAGCCCCATCCATTCCGCCTGACGGTAAAACTCGCCGAAGTCGGCGTCGACCGGCAGGCCGGCCTTGCGGGCGCGTTCCCAGTAATACGCCAGCCAGTCGAGCTGACGCTCCTCGTCCCAACTGAGGAAGGCGTCGCGCATCAGCGAGATCACGTCGTACGTGAGCGGTCCGTAGACGGCGTCCTGGAAGTCGAGAATGCCGGGGCCCGTGGTGCCCGGCAGGCCCGGCATCAGATTGCGCGGCATGTAATCGCGGTGCACGAACACCTTGGGCTGCGCGAGCGCATTGTCGATGAGCAACTGATTGACGCGGTCGAGCGTCGCCCGTTGGTCCGCGCTCAGCGTCACCTTCAGGTGCTTGCCAACGTACCAGTCCGGGAACAGATCGAGCTCGCGTTGGAGCAGCGCCGTGTCGTAGGCGGGCAGCACGTCCGGGCGGGACTGCCTCTGCCAGACGATCAGCGCATCGAGCGCGGCGCGCATGAGCGGGCGGGCATTGTCCTCGGTGATGACGTCGAGATACGTCTCGCACCCGAGGTCCGTGAGCAGCAGGAAACCCTGCGCGAGATCTTCGGCGAGCACCTTCGGCGCCTGCAGGCCCGCGTCGGCGAGCAATTGGGCGACGTGCACGAACGGACGGCAATCCTCCTGCGGCGGCGGCGCATCCATCACGATCAGGCTCGGATGCGCAGGATCGTGGCTGCCGATACGGAAGTAGCGCCGGAAACTGGCGTCCGCGGAGGCCGGCGCCCACTGCGCCATATCCAGCGCGAATGGTTCGGCGATGCTGGCGAGCCAGTGGCCGAGGGCTTGCAGGCGAGAATCGGTGGCGTTGGAGAGCGCGTGGGAAGCGTCGGAAACACTCGCGGAGGCGGCGGGATGTGCGGTCATGATGGGGGTCGTAAACGTCTTGCCATATAATACCCGATCATGTTTTCCAGACGCCCTGTTTCTCGACCTCGATCGACCGTCCCGAATGTCCCGGCAACGCCGTGCAGACAGGCGGGATTGGCTGCCTGCAAGCGGCGCCTCGATTGTCACGCTGTTTGCGTACATGCCGGATAAACAAGTCCATACGAATGAAGTTTCTTCGCTGCGGCGCCTGATGCGCGCGCGCCGAAAGCCGCTGGCCCTCCTGCTCTCCCTGCCGGGGGTGTGGTGTTCGCTCGCCGGTGCGCAGGAAGCCCCCCCTCCCGATATTGCCAAGAGCGATGGGTTGGTATTGCGCACGGTGCCGGCGCTCGTCGACAACCCGTTGGGTGCCGGAGACGACGTGCCGATGTATGTGCGCGGCATGCACCTCACTGGCCGGACCAACGTGGATGCGACCGTCGATGGGGACGCCGAGGCGCGCAAGTACCGTTCGTTCGTGAAGGGCGATCGCCTCACGTACGATCAGGACTCTGACGAGGTCGTGGCGCGTGGCAATGCGCGCCTGTCGCAAGGGGGCAATCTGTTCCTCGGCCCCGAGGCGCATATGTACACCGGTGCGGGCGACGGCTATATGCTGACGCCGACCTACAAGCTCGTGACGGGCGGGGGCGGAAAATCGGAGCGCGCGGACGTCGAGGCGAGCAACGTGGTGACCTTGCAGCGCGGCACGTATTCCGCCTGCGCGTGCACGGACGACGGCAAGACGCCGGCCTGGTACATCAAGGCGTCCGAGTTCGAGTTCGATCAGGAGCAGCAGGAAGGCACGGCGTACAACGGCATCCTGTTTTTCCAGGGCGTGCCGATTCTCGCCAGCCCGTATCTGTCGTTCCCGACGTCGAACGAGCGTCGCTCGGGCTTCCTGGCGCCGACTTTCACTCAGTCGACCCGCACCGGTTTCGAGCTGGCGACGCCGTATTACTTCAATATCGCGCCGAACCGTGACCTGACGCTCACCCCCCGCTTCATGACCAAGCGCGGTGTGATGCTCAACGGCGATTTCCGCTACCTCGAGCCGACGTACGCAGGGTTGTTCCATTTCGAATACCTGCCGAAGGACCGAATTACGGGGGACGCCCGCTACACGTTCACATGGCAGCATAGCCAGGCGCTCGGCTACGGCGTGAATGGCTACGTTAATTTCACGAAGGTCTCGGACGACACCTATCCGGACGATTTTGGTGCGGGCACCAACTTCCAGACCGGTGTGCAGCGCGTCTACAATCGCGAAGCCGGTTTGACGTGGGGGTACGGCAATTGGTCGTTCCTCGCCCGAGTGCTGAAGTATCAGACGCTCGCGCCGTCTGCGCCGCAGTACGAATCGGTGCCGGAACTGTCGGCGACCTACAGCAGGTTGGACTTCCACGGCTTCGATTTCACGATGCCGATCCGGTACAACCGGTTCCAGATTGCGTCGTCGACGGGGCAGCCGAATGGCGAGCGCATTTACGCGCAGCCTACGTTGAGCTACCCGATCCTGACGCCCGGCTACTTTATCGTGCCGAAGGTCATCTTCAACGCGGCCGCGTACAACATCGATTATCCAAACGGCTCGACAATGCAGTCGTCGATCACGCGCACGGTGCCGACGCTCAGTCTCGATACCGGACTGACGTTTGAGCGCCCGCTGAACCTGTTCGGCTCGGCGATGCGGCAGACGCTGGAACCGCGCCTGTTCTATGTCTACACGCCGTATCGAAATCAGAGTTCCATTCCGATATTCGACAGTGCGGTTTCCGACTTCAACCTGGCGGAAATCTTCAGCGAGAACTCGTTCATCGGCGTCGACCGGATTCAGGATGCCAATCGCGTGACGGCGGCACTGACCTCGCGCCTGATCGATGCGGAGTCGGGGGTGGAGCGAGGCCGTGTCTGGTACGCGCAGCGCTACAACTTCACGCGCTCGCTCGTGACGATGCCGGGCGGCACGCCGGAAGACGCCGGCATATCCGATTTTCTGGTCGGTGGTTCGGCATTGCTTTACCGAAACATCACGTTCAGCACCGCCGTGCAATACAGCCCGAGCACGTCGCAGTTCAACCGCTCGGATGTCGGCGTGACATGGCGCCCGGGGAGCGACGGGTGTTCAACGTGTATTACCGCTACCTCCGAAACCCTGTGCCGGTCGTGGGACAGACGGCATTGACCGTCACGCCGATCAATCAGGTCGAACTTTCCGGTCAGTGGCCGATCACACCGCGGTTGGGCGTTGTGGGGCGCCTGAACTACAGCATTACCGACAAGACCTTCATCGATGCCCTGGCGGGTTTCGAGTATGATGCCGACTGCTGGGCCTTCCGGGTGGGGCTCCAGCGCTATGCGACCAATGCCACCACGACAACTTCGCGTATCTTCGCGCAGTTGGAGCTAAAAGGCTTGACGAAGTCCGGCAACAGCGCCACAGAAGCCTTCAAGGTCGGGGTGCCGGGTTATCAGGCGCCGCCGACGAACCAGATTCCTTCTCGATTCAGCAACTATGAATGACATGTTTGTGAAGCGTGCCTCGCTGCTGGCGAGCCTGTGTCTCGCCGCCGGGGTGGCGGTGGCCCAGCCGGCGCCGGTGGGTAGCCGTGTCGCGGGAACGCCTGCATCGTCCGTGCGCGCGGTCGATTCCATCGTGGCCGTGGTCAACGACAGCGTGATCACCCGGAAGGAACTCGACGCGCGTATCGAGGAGGCCAAGCACCAGCTCGTGCTCGCCAAGCGCCCGATTCCGGACGCCGATCTGCTGCAGCGCCAGGTGCTCGAGCAATTGATCGTCACGCAAGTGCAGCTTCAACGCGCGAAGGAAGACGGCATCGTCGTGAAGGACGCCGACGTCGAGCAGGCCCTGCAACGCATCGCCGCCGACAACCATCTGAGCATCGATCAGTACAAGGCGAGACTGTCGCAGGCCGGTGTGCCGTGGGATGCCTTCCGCAAGGAAGTGCGCGAACAGATCGTGATGGCACGCCTGCGCGATCGCGAAGTCGACAGCCAGGTGCAGGTCAGCGATTCGGAAGTCAACACCTTCCTCGCCGCACAGCGCGGCGCCACGGCTACGCCGTCCGAGACCGAGTACCGTCTGAGCGAAATCCTCGTGAAGCTGCCCGAGGGCGCTTCGCCCGACCAGGTCAGCGCGGCGCAGAAGAAGGCGGACGAAGCGCTGGACAAGGCGAAAGCCGGCGGAGATTTCGCCGCGCTTGCCAAGCAGTATTCAGACGCCTCCGATGCCGCCAGCGGTGGCGACATGGGCTTTCGCATTCCCGAACGCATTCCCGATCTGTACCTGAGCCAGATTCAGAAGCTGCAGCCAGGGACGGTGGTTCCGCAGGTGCTTCGCAGCAACAACGGTTTCCACGTCATCAAGTTGGTCGAGACCCGCAAGCAGGGCGGTGAGCAGGGCATGACCGTGCCGCAGATCCACGCGCGTCACATCCTGATCCGGGTGGGCGATGGTGTGTCGGAAGCGCAGGCGCGTCAAAAGCTGCTCGATATCAAGGCCAAGATCGAAGCGGGCAAGGGCGATTTCGCCGACTTCGCGCGGCAGTTCTCGGCGGACGGTTCGGCATCGCAGGGCGGTGATCTCGGCTGGATCTCGCCGGGCGAGACCGTACCGGCGTTCGAGCGTGCCATGTCCGAACTCAAGGACGGCCAGATCAGCGACCCGGTGCGCTCGGAGTATGGCTATCACCTGATTCAAGTGCTGGGTCATCGCGAGACGCAGGTCTCGGGCGATCAGGAGCGCAATGTCGCCATGCAGGAACTGCGTGGCCGCAAGGCCGAGCAGCAGTACCGCGACTGGTTGCAGCAACTGCGCGACAGTGCTTACGTCGACTATCGTCTCAATAACGCGCAACAGTAAGCGGCGTGTGAGACATTTCAGTCCCCCTCTCCTTTCTCTCTCGTCCCAGGCATGACTTCCGACCGGTCCTTCGTCCTCGCCATCACCACGGGTGAACCGGCGGGCGTCGGGCCGGAGCTGACGGTGCAGGCACTTGTGAAGTGCCTGTCGCCCACGGAAGGTGCCACCGAGATCAGCGTCAACGCCCCCTTCTCCGTTGCCAGTTCGCCGTGCTCGGCGATGCGTCGCTGCTCGCGGCACGCGCGCAGGCGGTGGGGCTTGGCGACGCATGGCAGGCATTGCTGGCCAGTGCTCGCGTGCGCGTCGTGCATCATCCACTTGCCGTCACGGCACAGCCAGGTAAGCTAGACGCCGCCAATGGCCGTTACGTGCTGGCCCTGCTCGACGATGCCATCGATGGTGCGCTGGCCGGCGCCTATGACGCCATTGTCACGGCACCGCTACAGAAGAGCACGATCAACGACTGTGGCGTGGCCTTCACCGGCCACACCGAGTACCTTGCCGAGCGCACCGGCACGCCACGTGTCGTGATGATGCTGGCCGGCGGTGGACTGCGCGTGGCGCTGGCGACGACGCATCTGCCGCTCGCGCAAGTGCCGGGTGCGATTCGTCGCGACGATCTGCTGCAAACGCTCGTCATCCTCAATCAGGATCTGATGCGTCATTTCGGCGTGACGCGTCCGCGCATTCTCGTCACGGGTCTCAACCCGCATGCGGGTGAGTCAGGCTACCTCGGCCGAGAGGAAATCGACGTCATTACACCGGCCCTCGACGACGCGCGTGCTGCCGGCATCGACGCCCGCGGCCCGTATCCCGCCGATACACTCTTCCAGCCACGCCACCTCGAAGGGGCCGATGCGGTTCTCGCCATGTACCACGACCAGGGACTGCCGGTGCTCAAGTACGCGAGCTTTGGCGCAGGCGTGAACATCACGCTAGGCCTGCCGATCATCCGCACGTCGGTCGATCACGGCACGGCCCTCGATCTCGCCGGCACCGGGCAAGCCGAGAGCGGCAGCCTGCTTGAAGCCTTGCGTACGGCCGCCACCATGGCAGCCAATGCCGCGACACACGCATCATTGACCGCAGGCGCGAGCGGCGATCCGCACGCCGCAAAACCGCGTTCATAAGGAATTTCACATGAGTAGCGCATCGAAGCGCACGGGCGTCCAACAGGGCCACGTGGCGCGCAAACGTTTTGGTCAGAATTTTCTCGTCGACATGGGCGTGATCGACGCGATCGTGGGCGCGATCTCGCCGCGCACCGACGACCTGATGGTCGAGATCGGGCCGGGGCTGGGCGCGCTGACGACGCCGCTCACGGAGTGGCTCGCGCATTTGCATGTGGTCGAACTCGACCGCGACCTGGTTGCGCGCCTGACGCGCAAGTTCGGTGAGCGCGTGAGCGTGCATGCGGGCGACGCGCTCGACTTCGACTTTGGATCGCTTGTTCCGGCGGATCGACGCGACGAAGCCCCGCTGCGCATCGTCGGCAACTTGCCGTACAACATCTCCAGTCCGCTGCTTTTCCATCTGATGCGCTACGCTGCGCTCGTGCGCGATCAGCACTTCATGCTGCAGGACGAGGTTGTCGAGCGCATGGTCGCACCCGCGGGGTCGAGCAACTATAGCCGGCTCTCGGTCATGCTTCAGTATCGCTACTGGATGGACAAGGTGCTCGACGTACCACCGCAGGCGTTCAATCCGCCGCCGAAGGTCGACTCGGCCGTGGTGCGGATGATTCCGCGTGCCGTGGCCGATCTGCCGCAGGTCGATCTGGACGTGTTCGGCGCGGTGGTGGCGCAGGCGTTCTCGCAGCGCCGCAAGATGCTGCGCAACACGCTGCACAGTTACCGCGATCGTGTCGATTTCGACGCGCTGGGATTCGATCTCACGCGCCGCGCCGAGGACGTTCCGGTCGGCGAATACGTGAACCTCTCACGTGCCATCAGTGGCGCCGGTTCACCAGGCTGATCCCGGCGAACACGAGCACGACGGCGCCCGCGAAGCGCCAGCCGACCGATTCGCCCAGCACCAGCACGCCGAACGTTACGCCGAAGAGCGGGCTCAGGAACGAGAACGACGCGAGGCGGGCGGCGCTGTAGCGCGTCAGCATCCCGAACCAGATCAGGTAACTGGCAAACGCCACGCCAATGGACTGATAGGCGAGACTGACCCATGTCGTGGCCGTCATCGGACCGACGTGCACGCTGCCTGTCCCCAGTGCCAGTGCGCACAGCAACACGGCCGAGACGGCGAGCTGGTAAAGCAGCGTCTTCGACGGCGCGGCGCTCGCCAGGCGTGATGCCCGGACGATCACCGTCGTCATTCCCCAGAACACGCCGGCGAGGAGGCCGAGCAGGTCGCCGGGCCACGTTTTCGCGAGGTCTGAGCCGCTGCCGTCGGAGAACGCCACCACGATGCCGCAGAAGGCGACGGCCATGCCGAGCCATTGCATCGGTCGCAGCCGTTCGCTCGGCACCGTCCAGTGAAGGCCCATGGCGGTAAAGCAGGGGGCCGAGTACAGGAAGACGGCCATGCGCGAGGCCGTCGTGTGCGTCAGGCCGACGAAGATGCAGAGGAATTCCAGCGAGAAGAGCAAGCCCGCAAGGAGGCCCGCCGGCAAGGTGCCGTCGCCGGTGAAGAGCTTCTGACGGCGCCACAGCATCCAGCCGCCGACAAGCACGGTCGCGATCAGCGAGCGCAGGCCGGCTTGCAGCACGGGAGGCACGACAGGCACGGCCAGTTTGACGGCGACCTGCTGGCCGCCCCAAACCGCACATAGGCCAAACATGATGGCGAGCGCGGCGGCATCGATCGGACGCGGAGTGGTTTTCATGAAATTGGTTCGGATGGCGACGTATCGTGAGCCCGATACGCTGTGTGGCTCATTGTCTCCGATCCCGGTCGCCCGGGCATCATTCTGGTGCAGGCAACAGGGGTAATCCGGGACGCATTGTTTCGTCTCGCGACATTATGTTTCCCTATTCCACGGGTTTATTGCACATAGCCGTGGCGATACAATGCTCCGCGCGGGCCGTGGTGCCTGCCTCCGCCGTCATTTTTCGCACTATTGCGCATGTACAAGAAAGGCTCCGCCGTCGAACTTCAGTTCTCCCCGTCACGACTCAACGACGGGGCGGGCGATCCGTACTGGATCGATCTCACTCGCGATGAGGCGCAAGCACTGCTCGCCGCGCTCCAATCGCATTTGAGCCGGCGAGAACCCGTTGCCTCGGGCACCGAATCGCCGCTCGTGTTCCCTCTGTTGGATCCGGCGGCACCGCAGAAGACCGAAACGACACAGCACGACGGTGCTACGCCCGTCGTGTCCGGCGACACGGCGCCGGCCTACCGCCAATGGGTCTGTGTGATCTGTGGCTGGATTTACGACGAAGCGCTCGGCTGTCCGGACGACGGCATTGCCCTCGGAACCCGCTGGGAAGATGTGCCGGAGGACTGGCGTTGCCCGTTGTGCGACGTGGGCAAGGAGGACTTTGCGATGGTGGAGTTCTGACGCGTCGGGCCGGTCTGCACGGAGGTGGCCGGCACGCTGTTGTGTCATCCGGGTAACGGCCACCGCAAATGGGCGGCCGTTACCGCGTGGCGCGCGGATTGGCGGGCTTTACAAGCCGCCCTTGGCCGAATGCTTCTGGATCAATTCGATCTTGTAGCCATCCGGATCTTCGACGAAGGCGATGACCGTGGTGCCGCCCTTGACGGGTCCGGCTTCGCGGCTGACCTTGCCACCGGCCGCACGGATCGTGTCGCAGGCGACGTAGGCGTCGTCGACTTCGATCGCCAGATGGCCGAACGCGGTGCCGATTTCGTACTTCTCCACGCCCCAGTTGTAGGTCAGTTCAAGCACCGTGTGTTCCGACTCGGCGCCATAGCCGACAAAAGCCAACGTGTACTTGTACTCGGGATTCTCGCTCTGACGCAGCAGTTGCATGCCAAGCACACGCGTGTAGAAATCGATCGAGCGCTGCAGGTCGCCGACGCGCAGCATGGTATGGAGCATTCGCATGGTGTTTTTAACCGATGGGGACAACGAGAACTCAATTGTACCCGCGCGCATGAAAATGAGCTGCATTCACGCAGCGTTGAGCCATGCTAACGATCAGACGCGACCGTGCGGTCAGAATTCCGGTAGCCACTCGGGCGCATGCGACTTGAGCGTATCGCGCGCCGACTCGAACTCCGGGAAGATCGACGCCACGGCTTGCCAGAAACGAGGCCCGTGGTTCATCTCCTTCAGATGTGCCAGTTCGTGCGCGACCACGTAATCGATCACGCCCAGCGGGAAGTGAATCAGCCGCCAGTTCAAGCGGATACGCCCGTCAGCGCTGCAACTGCCCCATCGCGTGGTGGCCGATGACAGCCCCAGCGCCGAATGACGCACGCCGAGGCGCTCGCCATAGACTTCCAACCGCGTTGTAAAAAGTTTGCGGGCCTCCTGCTGCAGCCAGCCCTGCACGCGGTCGCGCATCTGCTCCGGCGCGGCTTGCGGCGGCAAATCGAGCCACAACGTATGCGTATGGATGTCGTACTGTGCAGCGCGAGCGCTCGCGCCGAGCCGAATCGTCAGCGTGTGGCCGAGGAACGGCAGCGTGGTGGCGTCGGCCCAGATCACACGCGGAATCACTCGACGCGCGGCGCGATCGCGAAATTCGGCGATCTTGTTGAAGATCCAGCGCTTTTTCTCGACCACGGCGGCTTCGACGTCCGCGAGCGTGACCCAGCGCGGGGCCGTGACGGCCAGTCCCGATTCGTCGATCATGAACCCGATGGTGCGTCGTGACGAGCGCTTGAACCGGTAGTAGATGGCATGGCCGTCGAGCACGATCACCCGCTCGCCGGCGGCGGGCAGGCGACGCGGACCCGGGGCCGCCGCCGTGGGCTCGTGGCGTGTGCTCGTGTCGCTTGCCGAGGGACTCTGTGTTACGGAAGGGCCTGGCACGTCCGTGGCCACCCCATTCGCTTCGGCCGCCGGGTTGCCGAACAGATCGAGTTCCATCTGGGGAACAGGTGTCTCATGCCGGGAGCGAGTGTCGCGCATAGCGGATTGGACTTTCGACATGAGACGGTTCCGGGAGATAGCGTCAGGTCCGTGGCGTGGTGTCGGGCTTGTCCGACGAAGCGGGTGAATCCGGCGATTGGGACGCGGTCTTCGCCGGCGTTGCCGTATAGGCACTCGGGTCGATGCGCACCATTTCGCGCTCGATCCATTCGGTCACGTCGGCGTTGACGGCCTCGGCCGTGCGGCCGCCGTCTCGATGACCGGCCCGATCGACACGATCACTTCCCCGGGCTTTTTCATGAACGTGTTGCGCGGCCAGACGCGCCCGGCATTGTGCGCGATGGGCACGACAGGGGCGCCGGTCGCCGTTGCGAGGCGCGCGCCGCCCGACTTGTACTTGTTGCGCGAGCCAGTCTTCGTACGTGTGCCTTCCGGGAACATGATGATCCACGATCCTTGGGCCAGGCGCTCGCGACCCTGCGCAACGACCGACTGAAACGCATCGGTGCCTTTGCTGCGATTGATGTGAATCATGCTGAGCAGGCCCAGCGTCCAGCCGAAGAATGGCACGTAAAGCAGCTCGCGCTTGAACACGAAACACAGCGGGCGCGGCATGAGCGCCGGCAGCGCAATCGTCTCCCAGGCCGACTGATGCTTCGACAGCAGGACCGCGGGGGTATCGGGCAGATTCTCCCAGCCGATGACCCGGTAGCGCATGCCACACAGCTTGTCGCCCACCCAGATGACCACCTTGCACCAGCCCGCCGCGACCCAGTAGCGTTGCACGCGCGAGAGGAACGGGAAGGAGACGATGCACGCGATGGCGTACGGAATCGTCCAGACGATCTGGAAGATGAAGAAGAGAATCGAACGAAGTTGCAACATCGGATCTTGGCCTGAAATAGGGTGCCGGAGCGATTGTCCTACGCGCGCCGATGCGCGTCCTGAGTAATGTGGCGGGCAAGCGCCGCGCCGCTCACGCGCTCTTGGCGTCCTCTTCGGCGAGCAGGTCGTTCACAAACGCCTGCAGGCTGTCATGCACACGCGTGCCTTCGGGCAGATTACCTGCGGCGAGCGTCTTTTTGCCCTTGCCGGTCAGCACCAGATGCGGGCGTGCGCCGACCGCCGCCGCCGCCTGCAAATCGCGCAGCGAATCGCCCACGGCCGGCACGCCGGTCAGGTCGACCTCGTAGCGGCGCGCGATTTCCTGAAACAGACCGGGCCGCGGCTTGCGGCAGTCGCAGGCGTCGGCGGCGGTGTGCGGGCAGAAGAACACGGCGTCGATGCGGCCGCCGGCGGCGACGGCCAGCTTCGACATCTTCGTGTGCATGGCACCGAGCGTCGCCATGTCGAACAGCCCGCGCCCCACGCCTGACTGGTTCGTCGCCACGACGACCCGGTAGCTGGCCTGATTCAGGCGGCCGATGGCCTCCAGACTGCCGGGCAACGGTACCCACTCATCCGTCGACTTGATGAACTGGTCCGAGTCGGCGTTGATGACGCCGTCACGGTCCAGAATCACGAGCTTGCGGGCGGCGGGGCCGGGGGTGCGGTCTTTACGCGAATCCATGACGAACGGGCTTCCGGGACATTAGGCCGCGATCAAGCGGCGAGCTTCGAGAGATCGGCCACGAGGTTCATCTTCAGATGCAGATGGCTGAGCAGGGCGAGGCGATTGTTGCGCAGTGCCTCGTCGTCGGCCATCACCATCACGTCGTTGAAGAACGCGTCGACCGCATCGCGCAGGTCGGCCAACGCCGACAGCGCTTGTGCGTACTCGTGCGCCCTGAACTTTTCATCCACCACCGGGGTGACCTTGTCCAGTGCGGCGGCGAGCGCCTTCTCGGCCGGCTCGATCAGCAGCGACGCCTTGATGACGCCCTCGGGCGGCGGCGCCGTCTTCTTAAGGATGTTGCCGATGCGTTTGTTTGCCGCGGCAAGCGCGTCGGCTTGCGGCAGCGCCGAGAACGTACGCACGGCCTCCAGGCGCTCGATTACATCGCTCAGGTCCAGGTAGATCGACGGGGATACCAGAACCGCCTCGATCTCGTTGGCGGCGTAGCCACGCTCGCGCAAATAGCCACGCAGGCGATCGAGCACGAACTGGTAGACGTCGTTCAGGTACGCGTCGCTGGCGACACCCGACGTAAATTGCCGGTACGTCACGTTCAGCAAGTCCGACAGCATGACCGGCAGGCGCCGCTCGACGAGCATACGCGCGATCCCCAGCGCATGGCGGCGCAGCGCGAACGGGTCTTTCTCTCCGGTCGGTTGCAGGCCGATGCCCCAGATGCCGACGAGCGTCTCGAGCTTGTCGGCCAGCGCCACGAAGAGACCCGTGTCGCTCGCGGGCAGGGCGTCGCCCGCGAAGCGCGGCTGATAATGTTCCGAGCAGGCGCGCGCGACGTCTTCGGCTTCGCCGTCGTGACGCGCGTAATACGTGCCCATCGTGCCTTGCAGTTCCGGAAACTCACCGACCATGTCGGTCAGCAGGTCAGCCTTGGCCAGCAGGGCGCCGCGCTCGGCCATCGCCACGGCGTTCTGGTCCGCGCCACGGATCATCTGCGCAATGGCACCGGCCAGTCGCACCAGACGTTGCGTACGCTCGAACTGCGAGCCCAGCTTGTTGTGATAAACGACGTTCGCGAGCTGGGGCACACGGTCCGCGAGCGGCTTCTTCTTGTCCTGCTCGAAGAAGAACTTCGCATCCGCGAGGCGCGGGCGCACCACGCGCTCGTTACCCGTGACGATCTGTTCGGGCGTGTCGGTCGCAATGTTGGAGACGATCAGGAAGCGGTTCGTCAGACGGCCGCCCTCGGCGAGCGGCTTGTCAGTGAGCGCGAAGTACTTCTGGTTCGTCTGCATCGTGAGAATCAGACATTCCTGCGGCACCGCGAGGAATTCCTCTTCGAAGTGGCAGGCGTAGACCGCCGGCCATTCGACGAGAGCGGTCACTTCGTCGAGCAGTGCGTCGGGCATGATCACATGATCGTTGCCCGCCGCGTCAAGCAACTGCGTGCGAATCGCATTGCGGCGATCCGCGAAACCGGCAAGCACCTTGCCTTCGGAGGCGAGGGCCGACGCGTAAGCGTCGGCATGCGCGACGACGACTTCGCCATTCGACAGGAAGCGATGTCCCAGTGTCTTGTTGCCCGAGGCGAGGCCGATGGCCGTGGCGGGCACGACGGTGTCGCCATGCAGCGCGATCAGGCCATGCACCGGGCGCACGAATTGCACCGTCTCGCCGTCCGGACGCTGGTAGCTCATGACCTTCGGGATCGGCAGTTTGCCCAGCGTCTCGTTGAGCGCCCCTTGCAGCGCGTCGCCCAGTTGGGCGCCCGCCGCCGTGTAGGTGTGGAAGAAGGCCTCGGCCTTGCCATCCATCGAGCGCTCCAGGCTGGCGACCGGCAGGTCGGCAAAGCCCATGGCGGCAAGCTTCTTCGCCAGCGGCGGCGTCGGGTTGCCGTCAGCGTCGAGGGCGACGGAGACCGGCAGTACCTTGGCGCGGATGCTCGCGTCCGGGGCGCGTTCGAGCACATTCGAGATCGAGACGGCCAGGCGTCGCGGCGTGGCGTACGGCGTGACGACGCTGACGTCCGTGGTCAGGCCGCGCGCGCGCAGGCCGTGGGCAATGCCGTCGGCGAACGCGTCGCCCAGACGCGCCAGCGCCTTCGGCGGCAATTCTTCGGTCAGCAGTTCGACCAGCAGGGTGCGTTGTGCGGTGCTCATCATGCGGCTTGCGTTTGGGTTGGGGCGGCGGGGGCGTTCAACATCGGGAAGCCGAGCTTCTCGCGCGAAGCGTAGTAGGCCTGTGCGATCAGGCGCGACAACGCCCGGATACGGCCGATATACGCCGCACGTTCCGTCACCGAAATGGCGCCGCGCGCGTCGAGCAGGTTGAACGTGTGGGCAGCCTTCAAAATCATCTCGTAGGCGGGCAATGCGAGTTCGGCTTCGATGAGGCGCTTGGCTTCGCTCTCATAGTTATCGAAGAAGCCGAACAGCATCGGTTGATTCGAATGCTCGAAGTTGTACGTCGATTGTTCGACTTCGTTCTGATGGAACACGTCGCCATAGGTCAGGCGACGCGTGACGGGGCCCTCGGCCGTTTGTTCTTCCCATTCGGTCCACACGAGGTCGTAGACGTTCTCGACCTGTTGCAAATACATGGCCAGACGTTCGATCCCGTAGGTGATTTCGCCGAGCACCGGCTTGCAGTCAAGCCCGCCGACTTGCTGGAAATACGTGAACTGGGTCACTTCCATGCCGTTGAGCCACACCTCCCAGCCCAGGCCCCAGGCGCCGAGCGTGGGGTTTTCCCAGTCGTCTTCCACGAAGCGCACGTCGTTTTCGGTCAGATCGAGGCCGAGCGCGCGCAGCGAACCCAGGTACAGGTCGAGAATGTTTTCCGGTGCCGGCTTGAGCACCACCTGGTATTGGTAGTAGTGCTGCATGCGATTCGGATTCTCACCGTAACGGCCATCCTTGGGACGGCGCGACGGCTGCACATAGGCGGCGCGCCACGGCTCCGGGCCGATCGCGCGCAGGAACGTGGCAGTGTGCGAGGTACCGGCGCCGACCTCCATGTCGTAAGGCTGGAGCAACGCACAGCCTTGCTTGTCCCAGTAATCCTGCAAAGTCAGGATGACTTGTTGAAAGGTAAGCATGATGAATTCGCGCGGACGAACAGAAAAAAATGCGGATTTTGCGCAGTCTTCTGGCCCGGCCGCGAGCGCGGCCAAAAGACTAAAACATTGAATTTTAGCGGGAATTCGACCCGAACGGGGCGTCGATGCCCTTCGGGTAGCCAGACAGGGGGATTTTCACGGCCCCCCGCGTCATTTCGATGTCGCCGTCGCGACGGCGGCTCGGACTCAGCGCACCCTGCGCGACATGGCCAGTCCGAGGCCCAGCGCGATCAGGGCGAGCCCCAGCGCGGGCAGGTTGCCGAAGCGGACGTACGGCGTGAGGCCGCTGTAGGGCTGCACGCTGCCCGTGAGAGCGCCTGTGGCCATCGTCGGCAGACGGCCCTGTACGCGGCCGTGGGCATCGATGATCGCCGTCGTGCCGGTGTTCGTCGCCCGCAGCATCGGACGTCCCGTTTCGAGCGTGCGCATGCGTGCAATTTGCAGATGCTGGTCGAGCGCGATGGTGTCGCCGAACCACGCCAGGTTGGTCGAGTTGGCGAGCACCGTCGCGGGCTCGGGCATGCTGCGCAGTGTCTGGGCGATTTCCTCGCCAAACAAGTCTTCGTAGCAAATGTCGAGCGCCACGCGCTGGTCGCCGACCGCGAAGCCGCTCGGCGTGGCCGTGCCGCGCAGAAAGTCGCCCAGCGGGATGTGCATCATGTCGACGAACCAGCGAAAGCCCCACGGAACGAATTCGCCGAATGGCACGAGATGATGCTTGTCGTAGCGATGCAGCGTCATGTCGCGCGGCGTGACGCCGAACAGGCTGTTGGTCAAGTCCGTCGGGCCGCGATCGGTGAGCGTGGCGCCGACGGCCCGAGCACCACGTGCGAGCCGGTGCGATCGGCGAATTCGCGGATCGGGCCGGCCACATCGGGCGGTATGCCTTGCAGCAACACGGGGAAGGCCGTCTCCGGCGTGATGATGAGGTCCGCCGGTGCGGCCACGATCATGTCGCGATACAGTGCCATCGCGTGATCGATCCCCGCGCGCTCGAACTTCATGTCCTGCGCGATATTGCCTTGCAGCAGCCGAACGGTGAGCGGCTTGCCCGACGGGGTGGTCCAGGCGTGGCGCGCAAGCCCGGCGCCCGCGCCGAGCAGCGCCAGCACGCTGACGACAGCCGCCAGCCGCCGGGCGGGCCCGGCCGGTGGTGTCGTGCCGGCGACGGGAAGCACCGCGCGGGCGAGCCAGGCCGCCGCGAGTGCGGCGAGTCCGCCAATGCCGTAGACCCCGATGAGCGGCGCAAAGCCTGCCAGTGGGCCATCGACATGGGCGTAGCCGGGCGACAGCCACGGGAAGCCCGTGAACACGGTGCCGCGCAGCCATTCCGCGAGCGTCCATGCCCCCGCGAACGCGAGGGTACGCCACAGGCCGCTGGGGGAGACCCCACGCGTGATGAACGTCGCCAGCGCAGGATAGATTGCGAGATAGATCGAGAACAGCAGCACGGCTGCACCGGCCATGATGCCGGGCATGCCGCCGTACGTATGCATGCTGATATAGAGCCACCAGATGCCGGACGCGAACGACGCGACGCCGAAACTGCCGCCTAGCCAGAGGGCGTCGCGGCGCGACGCGCTGCGCTCGACGAGCGCGAACAGCCCGGCCATGGCCAGCAGTTGCAGCCACCAGACGTCGCGCGGCGCGAAGGCGAGGGTCTGGGCGATACCGGCCAGGCCGGCGAGCGCGCGGGCACGCCAGGCGGGCCACGAGCGCCGCTCGGGCGCGTGGAGGGTCATTTCCTGCATGGGTCGATGAAGACGTTGATCGGAGCGTGAGTCAAGACGTCAGGCAGTCGGATCGGCGCCAGCCGTTTCCATGCGCCGCAACAGCAGCACGTGAATCTGACGGCCGTCGGCACGCAGCACTTCGAACACGAGATTGCCTAAACGCATGCGCTCGCCGCGACGTGGCACTCGGCCGAACTGGTGCGTGATCATACCGCCGATCGTGTCGTTCTCGGCGTCGGCGAACTGCGTGCCGAACGCCTCGTTGAACTGCTCGATCTCGGTGAGGGCACGAATGCGATACGTGCCGTCGGGCGCGGCAATGATGTTGTCTTCTTCCTCGTCGAAGTCGTACTCGTCCTCGATATCGCCGACGATCTGTTCGAGCACGTCTTCAATGGTGATGAGGCCGGCCACGCCGCCGTATTCGTCGACGACGATGGCGATGTGATTGCGATTGACGCGGAAATCGTGCAGCAGCACGTTAAGACGCTTCGACTCGGGAATGAACACCGCCGGGCGCAGCATGTCGCGCACGTCGAAGTCGTGATTGGCGTAGTAACGCACCAGATCCTTCGCGAGCAGAATGCCGATGATGTTGTCGCGATTGCCTTCGTACACCGGATAGCGCGAGTGCGCCTGTTCCAGCACGAAGGGGACGAACTCTTCGGGTGTCTGTTCGATGTTGATGGCGTCCATTTGCGCGCGCGGCACCATGATGTCGCGGGCACACAGGTCGGCCACCTGGAATACGCCCTCGATCATCGCCAGCGAATCGGCGTCCATCAGGTTGCGGGCGTGGGCGTCTTGCAGAATTTCTAGCAGCTCCGCACGCGACTCCGGCTCCGGGGAAATCAGATCGGTGAGGCGTTCGAGCAGCGAGCGGGGTTTATCGGTGTTTTTTCGACCGGGTCGACTGGGATATGGGTCGTTCATGACGGCGCGTCCAAGGTGGGCGGACGCCGAGCTGTTACAGGAAGCTAAAGGATACACCAGATGTACGGCAATTCTGCGTCAGTACCGCAGCCTGTCGCCTCGCCGGGTTCGTGTCTGCGCGATGCTACGGATTTCAGGACGGACGGGCCATGTCAGCGCGCACCGCAGCGGTGCAGCACGGCTTCCAGCGCCGGGTCGGGCATGCCGGCTTCGCGCAGCGCCTTGACCGTGCGCGCGACGTAATCGTGCGTTGTGCCGTAGCGTCCCTGCGCCTGATCGAAGACCTTGCGGATGATGTCGTCGGGCAGGCGGCCCGCGTAGCTCTTCACGTCGCGTCGCATGACAAACGCGAGTGCGGGCGCGCTGCGTCCGTCGGCGAGGCAGCAATTGAGCCATGCAGGACGATACGAGCCCATCGCCATCTCGCGATACCAGAGCGTTTCGAGTTCGGCGCGCGCCTTCGCTGCCGAGAGCCGCAGCGCCACACCCGCGCAGGACCCGCCACGGTCGAGGGCCAGCACGAGTCCCGGTTGCTCGGGGTGCCTCGATTGACGCGCGACCACAGATACAGCCCCCGGTGGTAACCGAAGACGCGAGCACGCAGGCTCTCCTCGACGGGCAGGCCCGGATTCCAGATGAGCGAGCCGTACGCGAAGATCCACAGATCCTCGCGACCATCCCAGTGGGCGAGCGCGGTATCCAGCGAGCCCGCGAGTTCTTGCTGGCTCAGATGACGGGCGTCGCCGAGATCCGGCGGGTACTGGTTGCACCCGGGGCCGCTCGACACACTGGCCGGTGGCGTCTCGGGGGCCGTCGGGCGATTGGGGAAGCGGTCCATGCGATATCGTTTCAGGCGCGGCGCGTGTTGGCCGGTGTGCGGGCCGTCGGGGACTTTTCGACCAAGTAAGGGTCGGCGTAGCCGAGACCGGTGAGAATCTCCGTTTCGAGGCCTTCCATCTCCTGTGCCTCATCGTCCGCTTCGTGGTCGTAACCTTGCGCGTGAAGCACGCCGTGCACGATCAGATGGGCGTAATGCGCTTCGAGCGTAATGCCCTGTTCGCTCGCTTCGCGCTCGACCACCGGACAGCACAACACGATGTCGCCCGTTACCGGGTCGCTGTCGTGCTGCGCATAGGCAAACGTGAGAACGTTGGTCGCGTAGTCTTTGCCGCGATAGCCGCGGTTCAGCGTCTGTCCTTCTTCCGCGCCGACGAAGCGCAGGGTCAGTTCGGCGTCGGCGAGCAGCGCGGCCTGCACCCAGCGGCGCAGCGTGGTGCGCGTGAGCAATGCCTTGTGCGTGGCGAACGCGGGACCGGCCACGAACTGGTGCGTCAGCGTGAGCGCATGACGCGGCGAACGCGAGGCCCGCTCGCTCATGCCTTGCCTCGCGATGCGCGGGCGGCGCGCGGGGCGCGTTCGGCCGACACGCGCGCCTCGAGGCTGGCTTCGTCAAGCTGCGCGTGAGCGTCGTATGCATCGACGATGCGGGCGACCAGCGGATGACGCACCACGTCCACGCTGGTAAAGCGGGTCACGGCGATGCCGCGAACGTTCTTCAGGATCACCTGCGCTTCCATCAGGCCGCTCTTCTGGCCGCGCGGCAGGTCGACCTGCGTGGTGTCGCCGGTCACGACCGCCTTGCTGCCGAAGCCGATGCGCGTCAGGAACATCTTCATCTGTTCGGGCGTGGTGTTCTGCGCCTCGTCAAGAATGATGAACGCGTGGTTGAGCGTGCGGCCACGCATGTACGCGAGCGGCGCGATCTCGATCATCTGCTTCTCGAAATACTTCTGCGTCTTGTCGAAGCCGAGCAGATCGTAGAGTGCGTCGTAGAGCGGGCGCAGGTACGGGTCGACCTTCTGGGCCAGATCGCCGGGAAGAAAGCCCAGGCGCTCGCCCGCTTCGACGGCGGGGCGCGTCAGGACGATGCGCTTGACGGCGTCGCGCTCCAGGGCGTCGACGGCGCAGGCCACGGCCAGATAGGTCTTGCCCGTGCCCGCCGGGCCGATGCCGAATGTCACGTCGTGCGACAGGATCTGCTTGAGATAGTCGCGCTGCGCCGGCGTACGACCGTGCAGATCGCTGCGGCGCGTGTGCAGCACGGGCGATCCGTCTTCCGTCTCGCCGGCGGCAAACGGGTTGTCGTCGCCGTGACGCACGCTGGGTACGAGCCCCTGACGCGACTCCACGAGTCCCAACTGGATATCGTCGACCGACAGCGGCTCGGTCGCGCGGTTGTAAAAGCTCTCGATGGCCTGGGTGGCGATCGCGGCGCTCTTGCCGCGAACGGCGAAGCGATGGCCGCGGCGGGAAATGGAGACGTCGAGCGCCTGTTCAATCTGACGCAGGTTCTCGTCGAGCGGGCCGCAGAGGTTGGCCAGACGGCGGTTGTCGTCGCGCGGTGCGGTGAATTCTTGGACGGGTGCTTTCAAGATGATCCGGTCGGGTGCCTGTTCAGATCGTTCGATGGAGTCGCCGGGGACAGGCTCGGGCACGCGATGCATGAGGTGGGTGCGCCCGAATCTGCCGGATCCGATCATAGTCGCAAATTTCGGTCAGTGCGTGGTGAGCAATTCGCCACGCAGCGAGTGCGGGTAGGCGAGCGTGATCACGACGTCGGTCATCTGGCCGATCAAGTGGGCGCGCTGGGCTTCGGTTGCCGGGAAGTTCACCACGCGGTTGTTCTCCGTGCGGCCTTGCAGCTCGTTGGGGTCCTTGCGCGACACGCCTTCGACGAGAATACGCTGACGCGAGCCGACCATGCGCTGGCTGATGCGCGCGGCGTTCTCCTCGATCACCGCCTGCAAATGTTGCAGACGGCGCAGCTTGACCTCGCGCGGCGTATCGTCCGGCAGGTTGGCGGCCGGCGTGCCCGGGCGCGGGCTGTAGATGAACGAGAAGCTCGTGTCGTAGCCGATCTCGTGAATCATCGCCATGAGCTTGTCGAAATCCTCTTCCGTCTCGCCGGGGAAGCCGACGATGAAGTCCGACGACATCGACATGTCCGGGCGCACCTGGCGCAGGCGGCGGATGATCGACTTGTATTCCAGCGCGGTATAGCCGCGCTTCATCGCCGAGAGCACGCGGTCGGCGCCATGCTGCACGGGCAGGTGCAGATGGCTCACGAGCTTGGGCACCTTGGCGTACGTGTCGATCAGGCGTTGCGTGAATTCCTTCGGGTGGCTGGTCGTGTAGCGGATGCGCTCGACGCCAGGCACCTCGGCCACGTATTCGATGAGCAGCGCGAAGTCGGCGATCTCACCGTCGGCCATCGACCCGCGATAGGCGTTCACGTTCTGACCCAGCAGCGTGATTTCGCGCACGCCTTGCTCGGCCAGGCCGGCAATCTCGGTGAGCACGTCTTCGAATGGGCGCGAGACTTCGTCCCCTCGCGTGTAGGGCACCACGCAATAGCTGCAGTACTTCGAGCAGCCTTCCATGATCGAGACGAATGCGGTCGCTCCCTCGACCTTGGCGGGCGGGAGGTGATCGAACTTCTCGATTTCCGGGAACGAGATGTCGACCTGCGAGCGCCCGGTGGCGCGGCGCGCTTCGAGCATCTGCGGCAGACGGTGCAGGGTCTGCGGGCCGAACACCACATCGACGTAGGGGGCGCGCTGCACGATGGCGGCGCCTTCCTGGCTGGCGACGCAGCCGCCGACACCGATGACCAGATCCGGCTTGATTTCCTTGAGCGCGCGCATGCGGCCCAGATCCGAGAACACCTTTTCCTGCGCCTTTTCGCGTACGGAGCAGGTGTTGAACAGGATGACGTCGGCGTCTTCGGGAGTGTCCGTCTTTTCCAGACCTTCGGCGGCGCCGAGTACGTCCGCCATCTTGTCGGAGTCATACTCGTTCATCTGACAGCCGAACGTCTTGATATAAATCTTCTTTGCCATTGAGTGTGCGCCGTTCGCAGTGGTTGACCTGGGGGCGTCCGTAATGAATGTTTCAGGGGTTCAGTCTTGCCCGGCCGCGAGAGAGAAGCGGCGGCCCAAACGCAAAAGCCGGCGTGGCCGGCCTGTCCGGACCTCCTTGGCGGGGCCGGTGTGTGGTGCACGCATTATAGCGCGTATAGCGCGTGCACCGTGGCGGGCGGGGCGGCGGCCGACTAGCGGTTGTCCTTCATCGCGGCGGCGATGGCGCGCACGTTGTGCTGGAACAACTGAAGGTAGGTCGTGGCTTCCGGATTCTGTGACAGGGCGTCGGAATACAGTTTGCCGTCGACCGTCACCTTGGCGTCGCGGGCGATGCGCTGGATCAGGCGCGGATTGGAAATGTTTTCCATGAAAACGGCCTTGATACCTGTGCGGCGAATTACGCGGATCAGGTTCGCCACGTCCCGGGCGCTGGCTTCGCTTTCGGTCGACACGCCTTCCGGGGCAAGGAACCTGACGCCGAAGCGCTGGCCGAGGTAGCCGAAGGCGTCGTGCGAGGTGAGGACAACGCGGCGGGCCGGCGGAATCGGGGCGAACTGCTTGTTCGCCCAGGTGATCAGGTCATCGAGTGCGCCGCGGTAGTTCCTGGCGCGGTCCGCGTAATAGGCGCTGCCGGACGGGTCCGCTTGCGACAGGGCGGCGGCGATGTTATCGACCATCGTTTTGACACGTTCCGGATCCTGGAACATGTGCGGGTCGGGCACGGTCCTTCCCTCGTCGACCATCGTGCGCGCTTTGAGGCCCTTGGTGACGGTGACGAGCCTGCCGGGATAGTGGCTCGCCTTCATTAGGCGAGGCATCCAGCCTTCGAAGCCCAGGCCATTGACGAAGAAGAGCTTGGTTCCCGAAATCTTGGCGACATCCGCCGGCGTGGGCTCGTAGACGTGCGTGTCCTGGTCGGGACCGACGAGCGTCGTCACGTCGACCCGGTCGCCACCGACGGCCTTGACGATGTCGGACAGGATGCTGAAGCTTGCGGCAACAGGCAGGTGCGTGTCCTGCGCGCGTGCCGGGCTGGCGAGCGCCAGCGCCATGGCGAGCAGTGCGGCGAGGCGCGCTGCGCCAAACCACGATTTGCCAGCCGATTGACCCAATCCGAACATGTTTTCCTCTCTCAAAGCGCCGGGGCCCTGGCCGTATTGGCGTGGCCCGGCGTGGCGAGCAGCGCGCCCAGGTAGGCGATGCCCGCCGTCAGAATGATGGCCGGTCCCGAAGGGCAGGCCAGATAATACGAAAGCAGCAATCCGATCACGCTCGACGCGCTCGCGACCAGCCAGGCCACGAGCAGCATGCCCGGCAGCGTGCGGGCGACGAGCCGGGCGGTGGCCGCCGGCAGCATCATCAGTCCCACGGCCATGAGCGTGCCCATCGCCTGAAACCCCGCGACGAGGTTCATCACCGTGAGCACCGTAAAGCCCAGGTGATAGCGCATGACGCCCCTGCCGTGGCCGTGACCGAGGAACGCCGGATCGGCGCTGTCGAGCACGAGACCGCGATAATGCCATCCGAACCATAGGAGCGTCACGGACGCGATCGCGGCCACGAGAATCAGCGACGGATCGTCCACCGCGAGCACCGAGCCGAAGAGCAGGTGCATCAGGTCGACGCTGTTGCCCCATTTCGAGACAATCACCACGCCACCGGCCAGCGCCAATAAATAGAAGCCCGCGAACGATGCCCCCTCGTCCAGCCGCGTGCGGCGGCTCGACAGTCCGGCGAGCAGGGCCACCAGCAAGCCCGCTACCATCCCGCCGCCCGCCATCCACGGCAGCGACAGGCCGCCAATCAGATAGCCGATGGCAGCGCCCGGCAGCACCGCATGCGAGAGCGAATCGCCCATCAGGCTCATGCGCCGCAGCAGCAGGAAAACGCCCACCGGCGCGCAGCCGACCGACAGCGCGAGGCTGCCGACCAACGCGTGGCGCATGAAGTCGAACTCGGAGAACGGGCCGACGATCAGATCCAGAATCGCGCTCATCGGTGGCTTCTCCCCGACGTCGCGATGGCGCCTGACGCGCGCGAGCCCCCGTGGGACGGCAAGCCATAGGCCGTCGACGCGGCACCTGCAACGCGGGCGGTATAGCCGCCGGCGCCGGACAAGCCCGCATGCGCGCCGCCGCCCGCGCTGTCGGCGGACGGCAACCCACCGTTCAGACACTCGGCCGGCGTACCCGTCGACACCAACCGACCGGCCATCACGGCGACGTGCGCAAAGCGCTCGCGCACGAGCGGCAGATCGTGGAGCACCGTCACCACCGTGCGTCCCTCGTTGCGCCATTGATCCAGCAAGGTGAGCAACAGTTCCGCAGAAGGCAAGTCGATGCCGGTGAGGGGTTCATCCAGTAAAACGATCGGGGTGTCTTCCACGATTAGCCTTGCGAAGCGGGCGCGCTGCCATTGCCCGCCGGACAAGGCCTCCAGGGCTTGCGTCCGTTTGTCGGCAAGACCGACGCGTGCAAGGGCGTCGAGAGCGCGCTCGACTTCGTCGCGTCCGAGACGTCGTGCGTCGCCCGTACGCCGCCATGTGCCGGTCAGCACGTATTCTTCGACGCACATGGGGAATCGGTGGTCGGTCTCGGGCCGTTGCGACAGGTAGGCGACCGGCCCGTCGCAGACGATCTTGCCCGTCGAGGGCTTTTGCAGGCCCGCGAGTGCGCGCAGCAGCGTGGTCTTGCCTCCGCCATTGGGGCCGACGACCGCGCAGAGCATGCCGGGCGCAAAGGTTGCGCTCACGCGATCGAGCGCTACGTTCGGTCCGAAATGAACCGAGAGATCCTGGCAGCCGATCACGGGGCGACCCCCTGCAAAGCCCAGCAGACGAGCGCCCAAAGCGGCACGAGCACCAGCAACGTCAGGACGGTGCGTTCCCAGCCAGCCAGGCGGTAGAGCCAAACGGAAAAACGAATCATGGACGACGCGTGGATGGATTAGGCGTCGGCGCGGCGACGCTCAGACACAGTTTGCAACTGTGTAATAAATGCAACAAGGTTGCATTATGGCATGAATTGATGCGTGTCGCTGTGCTCGTGGATCGTCGGGGCCCCTGGGTTCGAGCGGTCTGCGAGGCGTGCCGGGACACAGCACGTTACATATCGGCGCAGCAGAGTCGGGCGAACCGGCGTAACATGGGTTCAAGCTCGAGTCACTGGCACGCTGTTCGCTTCATTCCAGGGATCGGCAATTTGCAAGGCATTGATGAGACGGTGGCATGGTGGGGTGCAACGGCCCGGGTCGGAACCTTCCGACAGACGGTAGGGCAAGCGCCGCAGGCATGCCGAAATCGCCGAGGAGGTTCGCTCGTTCAGACATCCGGCCGTCGTCGACTTTCCGCTCGCGACACCATGCTTCGCTGCATGACGATCGCACGACCTTCGCGACTTCGCGCAGTCGCGTCGCCTCGACAGGAAAGCACCCCATCACGCGCCCACGTCTTCGCGTTCGTCGACGTCGTCGGGCCGCCCACTTTTTTCTGCAAACGCGTGCTCACGGCGCGCCGAATGTGCGTGGAAAAATCTATCGGATAGATAGCATTCCTTAGTAAGCGTCGACGAATTCAAACGCGGTCGAATGCAGATAAACCCGAGTGCGCATTGCGTGGAAGAATTGCCGAAAAATCGCGCGGTTTGTGAGGCGGTTCCGCTGACGTGCGCAATGCGTAGATGAGGCGCAAACCCGCGTGGAATATGGCGGATAGACGATGCTTAGCGCTGCGGAAAATATCTAGCGACAGTTTTTTTGTTTTGTGCATATGATGAGGTAACGGTTGCAATTTTCAGCGACAAGTTTAAAGTCAACCTAAACCTATTTTGAGTCGTTCATGTGAGGGAGGGGGCCGTGCGAAAGGTTTCGCGACAGTCGCTCCGGCATGCAGTGAGCCAGGTCGAAACCTTTGCGCAGTCATCCAGGTCTTAGGCAACAGAGCGGACATCGCGTCGCGATGTTTTCCGATGAGGCGGGGGGTGAGGCATATGGATATTTTCAGCCACTACACGACACGTTTCGAAGCACGCAAGGAAGAGGAATACAGCATCCAGGAGTATCTGGAAATCTGTAAGAAGGACGCGACGGCTTACGCATCGGCTTCCGAGCGGATGCTGCGCGCCATCGGTGAGCCTGAACTCATCGACACGCACCACGACCCGCGCCTTTCGCGGTTGTTCTCGAACAAGATCATCAAGATCTATCCTGCCTTCCGTGACTTCTACGGCATGGAAGACACGATCGAGCAGATCGTGTCGTTCTTCAAGCACGCCGCGCAAGGGCTCGAAGAGCGCAAACAGATCCTGTACCTGCTGGGCCCCCGGGCGGCGGCAAGTCGTCGCTGGCGGAGAAGCTCAAGGCGTTGATGGAAGACGTGCCCATCTATTGCCTGAAGGGATCGCCGGTGCACGAATCACCCCTGGGCCTGTTCTCGCCCGACGAAGACGGCAAGATTCTGGAGGAGGACTTCGGCATTCCGCTGCGGTATCTCAATACGATCCCGTCGCCGTGGGCCACCAAGCGCCTGAACGAATTCAACGGCGATATCACCAAGTTCCGCGTGGTCAAGGTGCGGCCGTCGGTGCTGCAACAGATCGCCATTGCCAAGACCGAGCCGGGCGATGAAAACAACCAGGACATTTCGTCGCTGGTCGGCAAGGTCGACATCCGCAAGCTCGAGGAATTTCCGCAGGACGACCCGGATGCCTACTCGTATTCGGGGGCTTGTGCCTGGCCAACCGCGGCCTGCTCGAGTTCGTGGAAATGTTCAAGGCGCCGATCAAGGTGCTCCACCCGCTGCTGACCGCCACGCAGGAGGGCAACTACAAGGGCACGGAAGGCTTCGGTGCGATTCCGTTCGACGGGATCGTGCTGGCGCACTCGAACGAGGCCGAGTGGCAAAGCTTCAAGGGCAACCGCAACAATGAGGCTTTCCTCGACCGGATCTACATCGTGAAGGTGCCTTACTGCCTGCGGGTGACCGACGAGGTGAAGATCTACGAGAAGCTCGTCAAGAACAGCTCGCTCTCCAACGCGCCACGCGCGCCGAATGTGCTCAAGATGCTCGCCCAGTTCGCGGTGCTCACGCGTCTGAAAGAGCCCGAAAACTCCAACATCTTCTCCAAGGTCCGAGTCTACGACGGTGAGAACCTCAAGGACATCGACCCGAAGGCCAAGTCGTACCAGGAGTATCGCGACTACGCCGGGGTAGACGAGGGGATGACGGGGATGTCCACGCGCTTCGCCTTCAAGGTGCTCTCCAAGGTCTTCAACTTCGACAACACGGAGGTGGCCGCCAACCCGGTGCACATGCTGTATGTGCTTGAGCAGCAAATCGAGCGCGAACAGTACCCGGGAGAAGTCGAGAAGCGGTATCTCGCCTACATCAAGGAGTATCTGACGGCGCCGTTCGTGGAGTTCATCGGCAAGGAGATTCAGACGGCGTACCTGGAGTCGTATTCGGAGTACGGTCAGAACATCTTCGATCGCTATGTGAACTTTGCGGATCTCTGGATTCAGGATCAGGAATATCGCGATCCGAACACCGGCGAGATCCTCGACCGCAACGCCCTCAACGACGAACTGGAGAAGGTCGAGAAGCCGGCCGGGATAACGAATCCGAAAGACTTCCGCAACGAGATCGTCAACTTTGTCCTGCGCGCGCGCGCCAACAACGCGGGCAAGAATCCGCTCTGGACGAGTTACGAGAAGCTGCGCGCGGTCATCGAAAAGCGCATGTTCTCGACCACCGAGGACTTGCTGCCGGTGATCTCGTTCAACGCGAAGTCGTCCAAGGAGGATCAGGAAAAACACGCCAACTTCGTCAACCGTATGGTGGAAAAAGGCTATACCCCGAAGCAGGTTCGCCTGCTCGTGGAATGGTATCTGCGCGTGCGCAAATCCTCGTAACCAATCGGGGCCACTATGTCAGCAATCATCGACAGACGGCAAAACGGCAAGAACAAAAGCGCCATCAACCAACAGCGCTTCATCAAGCGCTATCGCGATCAGATTCGACGCGCGGTAGCGAAGGCGGTGGCTGGGCGCAAGATTACCGATATCGATGGCAGCGGACAGGTCTCGATCCCGGTCAAGGACATTTCGGAGCCGTTGTTCCACCATGGACCCGGCGGGCGGCGGGAGATGATTCATCCCGGCAATCGCGAGTTCGTGGTGGGCGACAATTTCGAGCGTCCGCCGTCGGGCGCGGGGGCGGCGGCAGCCGCGCCAGCGACTCGGGAGAGGGCGAGGACGATTTCGTCTTCAACCTCTCGCGCGAGGAGTTCCTGAAATTCTTCTTCGAGGACATGGCCCTGCCGGACCTCGCGAAACGCCGGCTCGCGCAGATTCCGGAGTTCCGCAAGGTTCGCGCGGGCTATTCCGTCGACGGCACGCCGTCGAACCTCAACGTCATTCGTACGATGCGCAGCTCGCTGGGTCGCCGCATCGCGCTCACGGCGCCGTACCGCAAGCAGTTGCGTGAGCTGGAGGCCGCGTACGCGGACATTGTCTCGCGTGAGGGCGACACGTCGCCGCGCGCGCTGGCGATGTTGCCGGAGATGTCGCGCCTTCGCACGCGCATCGAAGCCATTCCGTACATCGAGAAGCTGGACCTGCGCTATTCGAATCGGGTCATGCAGCCTCGGCCGCAGGCGCAGGCTGTCATGTTCTGCCTGATGGACGTCTCCGGGTCGATGGACCAGAGCCGCAAGGAGTTGGCCAAGCGCTTTTTCATGCTGCTCTATCTGTTCCTGCGGCATAACTACGAGCGCATCGATCTGGTGCTCATCCGGCACCACACGACGGCGAAGGAAGTCAACGAAGACGACTTCTTCTATGCCCGCGAGTCTGGAGGGACGGTCGTCTCCAGCGCACTCAAGCTGATGACGGAAATCATCGCGGATCGCTATTCGCCGAGCGATTGGAATATCTACGGGGCGCAGGTGTCCGATGGCGATAACTGGGACGGCGATTCGCCCATCTGCCGCGATATCCTGATGCAGTCGATCATGCCTGCCGTGCAGTACTTCGCGTACGTGGAGGTGGCCAGCGCCGAGCCGCAGAACCTGTGGAACGAATACTTGTCGGTCAAGCAGCGGCACCCGAATTTCGCGATGCAGCGCATCATGGAGGCGGCCGAGATCTATCCGGTGCTGCACGACCTGTTCAAGAAGAAGGCGGCCTGAAAACCGCCCGGCGTCGGCCCCGCAACGAGGACGCATCATGGCGTATATATCCACCGGATCGGAATGGACGTTCGAGCTGATTCAGCGCTACGAGCATGAGATCGCGCGCATCGCGGCGAATTTCAGGCTCGACACGTATCCCAACCAGATCGAGATCATTACCGCCGAGCAAATGCTCGACGCCTATGCGACCGTCGGTCTTCCCATCGGCTATCACCATTGGTCGTACGGCAAGCACTTTTTGTCGTCCGAGCGCGGGTACAAGCGCGGACAGATGGGGTTGGCATATGAAATCGTCATCAATTCGAACCCCTGCATCGCGTATCTGATGGAGGAGAACAGCATGACCATGCAGGCGCTGACCATCGCGCACGCCAGCTACGGTCATAACTCGTTCTTCAAGGGCAACTACCTGTTCCGCACCTGGACGAGCGCCGACGCCATCGTCGACTACCTGCTGTTCGCGCGCAACTACATCACCGAGTGCGAGCAGCGCTACGGCGAACAATCGGTCGAACTGCTGCTCGACTCTTGTCATGCGCTCATGAACTACGGCGTCGACCGCTACAAGCGGCCAAAACGCCTGTCGCTCGCGCAGGAACAGGCGCGCCAGAAAGAGCGCGAGAACTATCTGCAAATGCAGATCAACGATTTGTGGCGCACGTTGCCTCATCACCCCTTGCACGATGACGAAGAGGACGACGGGCTCGACCCCACCGAGTCCGAAGAGGCGCCGTTCCCGGGCGAGCCTCAGGAAAACCTGCTGTATTTCTTCGAGAAGAACGCCCCCAAGCTGGCCCCCTGGCAGCGCGAGATTGTGCGCATCGTGCGCAAGCTCGCGCAGTACTTCTATCCGCAGCGTCAGACCAAGGTGATGAACGAGGGCTGGGCAACGTTCTGGCACTACACGATTTTGCAACAGCTCTACCAGGAGAAGCTCGTCAACGACGCGTTCATGATGGAGTTCCTGCATGCGCACACGAACGTGGTGTATCAGCCGTCCTTCGACAGCCCGTACTACAGCGGCCTGAATCCGTATGCGCTGGGCTTTGCGATGTTCCAGGACATTCGCCGCATGTGCGAAGCGCCGACCGAGGAAGATCGCCAATGGGCGCCGGACATCGCCGGCACCGACTGGTTGACGACGCTCGACTTCGCCATGCGCAACTTCAAGGACGAGAGCTTCATCCAGCAGTTCCTGTCGCCCAAGGTCATTCGCGATCTGAAGCTGTTCTCCGTGCTCGACGACGACCGCGACAGCCGCCTGCGCGTGACGGCCATTCATAACGACGCCGGCTATCGTGAAATTCGCGAGATGCTCGCGCAGCAATACAACCTCAGCCAGTTGGAGCCGAACATTCAGGTCTCGCACGTCGATCTGCACGGCGATCGATCGCTCACGCTGCGCCATGTGCAAAGTGAGCGCAAGCCGCTCGACGATAGCTTCGAAGAGGTGCTCAAGCACGTGGCGCGCCTGTGGGGCTTCACGGTGCGCTTGGAGACGGTGTTCGAGGATGGCCGCAACGAGATGACGCACGAGACCAAGGTCGAGAAGCGGCGGCGCTATGCGCTGAGTGCCTGATGAGGATTCCGCTCGTTGCGCTTGATCACGTGGTGCTGCGCACCAACGATGTCGAGCGGCTCCAGCACTTCTATATCGACGTCCTGGGCTGCACGCTGGAAAAGGTGCAGGCCGACCTCGGGCTAGTGCAACTGCGCGCGGGAGACGCGTTGATCGATCTGGTCGACGTCGCCGGCGAAATCGGCCGCCGGGGCGGCGCGGCACCCGGCCCCGAGGGGCGCAATCTCGATCACTTCTGTCTGCGGGTCGAACCGTTCGACGCGGTGGCCATCCGTCAGGAACTGGCCTTGCATGGGGTGACGCTCGGTGAGGTCGTGCCGCGCTATGGGGCGCACGGCGAAGGGCCGTCGTGCTACGTCGACGATCCAGACGGCAATACCGTCGAACTCAAGGGGCCGCCGTTCGGTCCGCTTCGTTGAGTCGGGCGCGACATCAGGCCGCCAACTGCCCCAGCACGCTTTGATCGCGTCCCTTGTGCTTGGCTTGATAGAGCGCCCTGTCGGCACGCTCGAGCATCGCGCTGATGACGAGCGGCGCGCCGGGTTGCCACGTTGCTATGCCCACGCTGATCGTGATGGCCTCGCCTCTGTCGCGCGCCTTCTCGGGAAGTAGCTCGGTGCTCGCGCGCTTGACCGATTCGCGAATACGGTCCGCCACGCGCAGGGCGGCCTGTTGATCGATTTCCGGCAGCACCACCGCAAACTCCTCGCCGCCCAGGCGCACCGCGAAATCGCTCGGCAGCCGAATACAGTGCTGGATCGTGCCGGCGATACGTTGTAGCACGGTGTCGCCGAATGGATGCCCGTAGCGGTCGTTGACCTGTTTGAAGAAGTCGATGTCGATCAGTAGCACCGACAGGGGGATCGCACGTTGCTGAACCCGGTCGGCCACGAGGCGGATGCGATTGTCGAAATAGCGGCGATTGTAGATGTGCGTGAGTGGATCGACGAAGACCTTCTCGACCAGGTCCGTATTCGTGAGCGCGAGCGACTGATACTGGCGCGTGATTTCCCAGACCAGGGCGAGCGTTGCCACACCGGGCGATGCCAACGCCAGCAGGCGTGCGGCATACCATTGATACGACGCGTCGTTGGGCGCTGTGAGCGAAAGCAGCAACTGGCACAGCGAGATGCTGACGACCACCCACACGAGCAGAAACAGCTTGTGAGACAGGCGCGTGACGGTCGCGACACGCCACCACAGCGCGACATAGGCGATGAAAAGTGCGTATAGGGCGAGCGTCTCGACGCCGATGCCATCGACCGGAGGCGCCATGATCAGCGGGCGGCCGGTGCCGATCAACGCCAGCGACACGGTCGCCCAGATGACGAGCACGGTAGCGCCATACCACGCCGCTTCCTTGTAGCCGGGACGGATGTGCGGATCGCTGCGCGTGCGTGTATAACTGCGCACGCTCAGCATTACGTACGCCGCGAAACTCGCTTCGGCCATCAACCAAAGCCAGAAGGGCGCGTGCGTGACATGCGTTGCAATGCCGGCGAGCTGGTTCGCGAGCAACACCCCTTCGGTAAACATGAAGAGTCCGCGCAGCAGAAAGGCGCATCCGAATTGCGCGAAATATCGCTTGCCGTTGTAGAGGTACTGCACGCCGAGCAGACACGCGGTCGACAGGTTAAGAATCCCGCCGGCCGAGACGAGGAAAAACGTCAGTAAGGGGTTGACCTCGCCCTGGATGGCGCGCGCGAAAAATCCGGCGAGCGTGAGTGCGGCGCACGCGACCAGGATGGTGGTTGCGGCGACACGATTGCCGGGTTCGGTACGGCTGATGGTAGTTTTCATAGTTCTTATTCGCCAATCAACGACCTCGTGCTTCGCGCACGATCGCCCTTTTGCCGTTCAACCATCGCGCCTGAGACTGGCCGCAAGATCGTTGCCTCACGTGACCGTCCCGTTTCCCCGATTTTTCGCTAAATAGTTGAAAACTAAGATAAACGTCGCAGAATACACGAGTTTCTTCGGGTTGGCATCCGTTTCGAATGGCGCGCGTTGCATTCCCGTTCGACCCTCGCCGAGGCGCGGATTTCGGACTGCCCGCGCAACGTTTTCGGGCGCGCGAAAGCGCGATGCCGTCGTCACGGAAAATAAATCAGAGTGGCACACTGATCCGCTGTGCGGAACTGTGCGTCGACGAAATTCGGGGCGCGCGCGGGGGAATTCCCGCAACGCCAGTGATGACGGTGGATTGAAGCGCGTGCAATTGATTTGGTATCCGATGCATTGTTCGTGATGAGAGCGGAGATTGCACGGAAATGCATGGGATTTCCCCCGTAAGGTGGGCGGCGGCTTGGCAGCGACGCACTATCTGTACTAGAATAAAAAAAGCCAATCGCCGCGATTGGCCCATAGAAGCAGAAGTCAAAGGGTTGTCGGTGTTCCTCGTTGCGCCGACATTCCGTTCCATCACGCAATGAGTTCATGCAGTAGAACATTCGCGCGCTTTCAATGAGCGTGCACCGAGAGGCCCAGGCGCTCATGGCGTCGAAAGCTTGTCTCTCATGTCGCATTTCGCGACGCCTGGTTCGTCACCGTCGTCTTCCACAGACCTTCGGAGCGAACACTTCACAATTCGCAAGGCAGCTAACAGTTGTCATGCTTGTTTGACCGCGTTGTCACGCGGGGCGATTGCTATTGCCCTGCGCCAACGCTGCCAACCCATTCAAAGGGAGCATGAACGTGGCGAAGCAGTACCGCATTTTCTATTTGGCAGGCTTCGGACTGCTCGGCGTTGCCGCCGCAGTCACCGGTCTGCTGTATTGGCTGGGTGTCGATGCGCTCGTCAAGTACCGGGGTGATCTGGTCTATTACACGCAGCAGCACCTCAAGCTCGTGGCGATCTCGATGACGATGGCGATCGTGGTCGGCGTGCCCGCCGGCATGCTGATCTCGCGTCCGAAGTTTGAAAAGCATGCCGAGCGCGCCGTGCAGATCTTCAATATCGGCAATACGCTGCCCTCGCTCGCCGTGCTGGCGCTGTCGATGGCCGTGCTGGGTATCGGTGATCGGCCCGCCATTCTCGCGCTTTGGCTCGCATCGTTGCTCCCTATCGTGAGAAATGCCTATGAAGGCCTGCGGCAGGTACCGCCCGCCTTGCGGGAGTCGGCGCGCGGCATGGGCATGACGCCCGCGCAAGTGCTGTTCCGTGTCGACATGCCCAGCGCCATGCCGGTCATCGTCGGCGGCATTCGCACCGCCCTTGCGATCAACGTCGGCACCGCGCCGCTCGCGTTCCTGATCGGCGCAGACAGTCTGGGGCAACTGATCTTCCCGGGCATCTATCTGAACGACCCGACGAAGCTGCTGCTCGGCGCCGGCGGGACCGCACTGCTCGCGCTAATGCTCGACGGCATCGTCGCCTTCGCCAGCGGCCTCTGGTTCGCGCGTCACGGCGCCCCTGCCCGCTAAGGCAAAGGAGATCCATACTTATGCAAGTTTCATTATTTCGTCCACGCAAGGGCATGACGCCGCGCTGGATACGACGACTCGGCGCGGCCTGTCTGGCGCTTGGCGTGATCGTCGCGGGCGCCGTGTGCGGCACCGCGCATGCCGAGACCCTCACGGTCGGCGGCAAGAACTTCACCGAGCAGTTGATCCTCTCGGAAATGACGACCCAGTATCTGCGCAGCCTGGGGTACGACGTCGAACTCAAGAACGGTCTGGGCAGTGTCGTCATGCGTCAGGGCATGGAGAGCGATCAGCTCGACATCGTCTGGGAGTACACCGGTACCTCACTGATCGTCTACAACAAGGTCACCGAGAAGCTCGATCCACAGCAGACCTATGCGCGCGTGAAGGAACTCGACGGCAGGATCGGCCTCGTCTGGCTCAACCCTTCGACGCTCAACAATACGTATGCGTTTGCCGTGCCGGGCAATATCGCGCGCGAAGCGGGCATCGAGACGGTGTCGCAACTCGTGGACCGGTTTCGAGCCAATCCGAAGATGCAGTTCGCCTTCGATTTTGAGTTTGTCGGCCGCTCGGACGGGCTTGTGCCGATGGAGAAGCTCTACGACTTTCATCTCGCGCGACGCAACATCAAGCAGATGGATCCGGGCCTCGTTTATACGGCGCTCAAGAACGCGCAGATCGACGCCGGCCTCGTCTACACGAGCGACGGGCGCAACAAGGGGTTCGACCTGAAGGTGCTGGCCGACGACAAGGGCTTCTTCCCGGCGTACGCGGCCACCCCTGTCGTGCGTCAGGCGGTGCTCGACGCCCATCCCAACCTCGCCGACGAACTCAACGCGCTGTCCGCGAAGATCAACAACGAGAACATGCGCGACATGAATGCGATGGTCGACATCGATCATCGTGCCGTTTCGCGTGTGGCGAGTGACTTCCTCAAGCAGGAAGGACTGGTGCAGTGACGGCGATCGCCCGTTGCGTGCCCTGAAAGTGACTGACCGAGGAGTCCCATGATTGAATTTCTCACCTATAACTGGCACCGCATTCTGATCCTCACCGGTCAGCATGCGTGGCTGGTGGCCGCGTCGGTAGGGGCGGCCATTGTGGTTGGCGTACCTCTGGGTGTGCTGGTCACGCGTTATCGCTGGCTGTCGGGCGCCGTGCTCGGCCTGGCCACCGTCGTGCTCACCATTCCGTCGATCGCGCTGTTCGGCCTGATGATTCCGGTGCTGTCGATCTATGGCATGGGCATTGGGCCAGCGCCGGCCGTTGCCGCCGTGTTCCTGTATTCGCTGCTGCCGATCATGCGCAACACGAGCCTCGCGTTGCAGCAGATCGACCCGAGCATTCGCGAAGCGGGCATCGGCATCGGCATGACCTTCTGGCAGCGCCTGCGCCTGGTTGAATTGCCGCTGGCCGTGCCGGTGGTGCTGGGCGGCGTGCGCACGGCCGTCGTCATGAATATTGGCGTGATGGCCATTGGCGCCATCGTCGGGGCTGGCGGTCTCGGGGTGTTGATCACCCAGGGAATCAGTCAGAGCGATACCCGGCAGCTTGTCGCGGGTGCGGTCATGGTGAGTGTGCTCGCCATCGTCGCCGACACCCTGTTGCACCGCCTGCAGCGCGTGCTGACACCCAAAGGAATCCGAACCGTATGATTACACTCGACAATCTCACCAAGCACTTCGTCCAGAAGGACGGCACGCCCATGACCGCCGTGAATTCGGTCAGCCTTGACGTGCCGCCGGGCGAGATCTGCGTCTTCCTCGGCCCGTCGGGCTGCGGCAAGACGACCACGCTCAAGATGATCAACCGGCTCATCAAGCCGACGTCCGGGCGCGTTCTGCTCAACGGCGAAGACACCGGCAACATCAACGAAATCGAACTTCGTCGTCACATCGGCTATGTGATTCAGCAGATCGGCCTGTTCCCCAATATGACCATCGAGGAGAACATCACCGTCGTGCCGCGTTTGCTCGGCTGGGACAAGACACGTTGCCGTGCCCGCGCGACCGAACTGATGGCGATGGTGGCGCTCGATCCGAAGCGCTATTTGTCGCGTTACCCGCGCGAGTTGTCGGGCGGCCAGCAGCAGCGTATCGGCGTGATTCGCGCGCTGGCCGCCGATCCGCCCGTGTTGCTGATGGACGAACCGTTCGGTGCGGTCGATCCGATCAACCGCGAATCGATCCAGAACGAGTTCCTGCAGATGCAGCGTCAACTGGGCAAGACCGTCATCATGGTCAGCCACGATATCGACGAGGCGATCAAGTTGGCGGACCGCATTGCGATCTTCCGTCAGGGGCGGCTGGTGCAGTGCGCGCAACCGGATGCGTTGCTGGCACGTCCAGTCGACGAGTTCGTGGCGAGCTTCGTGGGACATGACCGAATTCTCAAGCGCCTGTTGCTGGTGCGCGCAGAAGACGCGGCCACGCCGCAGCCGACCGTCAAGCCGCAGACGACGCTGGCCGAGGCCTACGGCATGATGGACGAACTCGACACACGCTCGTTGGTTGTCGTTGACGAGAATGCGCGCGCGTTGGGTTATGTTGCGCGTCGTGACACGCGCCATGCGCTCGGGGCGTGCGGTGAGCGGGTGCGCGAATTCAAGGCGTCGGCGGTGGCGGGCGACAACCTCCGGGTGCTCCTCTCGCGCATGTATGAGCACAACCTGGCGTCGTTGCCGGTGCTGGGCGACGACAACCAGTACCTCGGCGAGGTCACGCAGGATTCCATCGCGGACTATCTGAGTTCAGGCAAGTCGCGTGGCAACGGGGGCGGAACGATCACCGTGCCGCCGCCGCCAGGTGCGCCGCATGTGATCGCGAGTGTTCCGTTCGGTGCGACGGTGTAACCTGGCGCCTGATTCGAGACGATGGCTTGCGCGGTCGTCGATGGGTGAATGTCACTGACATTCGCCCGGCAAGTCAACGAATGACGGCCCGATGTCTGGCCGTCATTTTTTTGTATTCACCTGCGCGGCGTAACGCTCGGGACAATCAGCAGGCAAGGAGTTGCAGGATGACGTGGGAAGCAATGATGGCGTGGCTCGACAACGCGCCGTGGGCACGGTTGGCCGGTGCGTTGGCGATACTGTTCGCGGTGGCGCTGCTGGCGCAGGCGGTGGCGCAGTGCCTGATCGTTCGCGTGGTGCGCATCGTCGTGCAGCGCACGGCGAATCGCTGGGACGACGCTTTGCTCGCCCATCGCGTTTTTCACCGCGTGGCGCGGATCTTGCCGTACCTCGTGATTCAGTTCGGCATCGCGTGGGTGCCGGATCTGCCGGCGAAAGCGCTCATGATCGTCGGCAACGTCGCACTTGCGATGACGCTGCTCTACGCCACGCTGGCCATCGCAGGCATTCTCGATGCCGCACAAACGGTCTACGCGCTCTCGGAGCATGCGCGCACGCGCTCGATCAAGGGATACGTGCAGTTAGGCAAGATCGCGCTGTATGTGGTCGCGGCGATCGCGATCGTGGCGACGATCATCGACCGTTCTCCATGGCTGCTGCTCTCCGGTCTGGGGGCGATGTCGGCGGTGCTGCTGCTGGTGTTCAAGGACACGATCATGTCGTTCGTCGCCAGCGTGCAACTCACGTCGAACGACATGCTGCGCGTGGGCGACTGGATCGAAATGCCGCAAGTGGGCGCCGACGGCGATGTGGTCGACATCGCCCTGCATACCGTGAAGGTGCAGAACTGGGACAAGACGATCACCACGATCCCGACCTGGCGGTTGATTGCGGAGAGTTTTCGCAATTGGCGCGGCATGCAGCAGTCGGGCGGACGCCGCATCAAGCGCACGCTGTGCGTCGATGCGGGGAGCGTCGGGTTTCTCGACGAGGCGGAGATTGCACGCCTGTCGCGGCTGCATCTGCTCGGGTCGTATTTGACGGACAAGCAGCGTTCGTTGGCAGAGGCGAATGCGGCGCTGGGGTCGTTGGGTATTGCGGCGGCGGTACCGGCCAACACCCGGCGGCTGACGAACATCGGCACCTTCCGCGCGTATGCATTGGCGTATCTGAAGGCGCATCCGAACATTCACGAGGGCATGACGTGCATGGTGCGCTCGCTCGAGCCGTCGTCCACGGGCATCCCGGTCGAACTGTATTGCTTCACCAACACGACGGTGTGGGCCGAGTACGAACGCGTGCAGGGCGATGTCTTCGATCATCTGCTCGCGATCCTGCCCGAGTTCGGCTTACGCATGTACCAGAATCCGGCAGGCGCGGATCTCGTGCGCTGGCAAGGGCAGCGGGCGGCGTAACCGCGCAATGACGGGGAGTGACCTCGAATGCTGGTGAGTCCGAAACACATCTCGGATTGCCGGCGCTTTGCTTCAGGAAACTTCCGGAATACTTTCGACGTCGTTTACTTCGACCGTCCGGGCTGCGACGATGCCATCCAATCCACACAAGAGGGATCACGGGGGAATGACATCGGAGTGGAATATGGATGAACGAAACGAACAGGGTTGTGTGGGGAGTGAGCAGCGCGAATTGCCACCGATTGAACTGAGCGACATGGACAGCGACGAGGAGCGGCAGTTGTGGCGTTTCGGCAACGGCTTCGATGAGGAGGCGCGGGCGTGGTGAAACGAGGCGAAGTGTAGGTCGTTTTACTGGACCCCGCCATTGGGTGTGAGATCAGGAAGACGCGGCCATGTGTCGTGATCTCTTCCGCGAATATGCACAAGCACACGTGCACGGTGATCGTTGCGCCGATGACGTCATCATTGCATGCGTCTCGATATCGCGTCCCGACGAGGTCTGCCGGGCGGCCCGGATCGGTGACGCTTGATCAAGTCAGGGCAATTGATCGACGACGTCTGGTGCGCCGCGTCGGAGCGCTTGACAGCGGGGCGTTGAGGGCGACGATGGGAGGACTCCGGGGCGTCGTCTCGGACGACTTGCACGACGCATGCCGCGATTGATATGGCACTCAGCAGACAGAAAGGGCTCCCGCAGGAGCCCTTTCTGACGCAGCGCAACGATCCGACGCGAGGGCGTTACGGAGCGTTACGGGGCGTTGTGGAGCGTTACAGAGCGTTATGCCGCCGAATCTTCAAGCGTCGGATAGTCGAGATAGCCGTGCGCGTCGCCGCCGTAAAGCGTGGCGCGATCCAGGTCGTTGAACGGGCCGCCGCGCTGGAGGCGCTCCACCAGATCCGGATTGGCGATGAACGGTTTGCCGAACGCGATCAGGTCAGCTCGGTTCTCCTTGCGCGCCTCGATCGCCAGCGCGAGGTCGTAACCGTTGTTGGCCATGAAGGTGCCAGTGAAGCGTTGACGAAGCTTCTGCAGATCGAAGCCGTTTTCAACCTCACGCGGACCGCCCGTTGCGCCTTCGACGATGTGCAGATACACGAGGCCGAAACGGTTGAGCTGTTCAACCGCGTACGTGAATACCGGTTCCGGATGGCTGTCGCCGCAATCGTTCGCCGGGCTGACCGGTGAGAGGCGAATGCCGACGCGATCGGCGCCCCATACATCGACGACCGCCTGCGTGACTTCCAGTGTGAGCCGCACGCGATTCTCAATGCTGCCGCCGTACTGGTCGGTGCGATGGTTCGTCTTGTCGCGCATGAACTGATCGAGCAGATAGCCGTTCGCCGCATGGATTTCCACCCCGTCGAAACCGGCGCGCTTCGCGCACTCGGCGGCGTGACGATACTGCTCGACGATGCCCGGGATCTCGGCGGTCTCCAGCGCGCGTGGCGTCGGGTGCGGCTCGAAACCGTGTTCCGTGAAGGCCTTGCCCGCCGGTTGAATCGCCGAAGGCGCGACCGGCAGTGCACCGTCGGGCTGCAGCGACGTGTGCGAGATACGGCCGACGTGCCAGAGCTGGCAGAAGATCTTTCCGCCCTTGGCGTGGAGCGCGTCCGTCACCCCTTTCCAGCCGGCGATCTGCGCTTCGGTGTAGATGCCCGGCGTGAAGGCATAGCCCTTGCCTTGCTGCGAGATGTTGGTCGCTTCGCTGATGATGAGTCCTGCCGACGCGCGTTGCACATAGTACTCGGCGTTCATCGGGCCCGGCACGTCGCCGGCACCGGTGCGGCTGCGCGTAAGCGGTGCCATCACGATACGGTTGCGCAGTTCGAGCGGACCCAGCCGGTACGGCGAGAAGAGGTCGGTGTCGAGCGCGGTGAGTTGTGGGTGTTGCGAGTCCGTCATTGTTCAGGGTCCTGTGAAAATGGGGGGATGCTGTCCTGCACAAAACTTGAATAGGTTATGGCAATTGCTGAAATCTCGCCGACGTCACCAAAGGCGCCGTCTGTCGATGCCAAAACGCGCCTCGACGCTTGGCCATGCGTGTGCCGGTGCGAGGCATCATGGCGACCCGATGGATTACGCGCCGGCCGGGACGGGCTGACTCGGTGCGCGCCTGTTAATGCGCAGCACCATGAACGCGCCGATGATGCACACGCCGCCCGAGAGCATCGATGCCATTGTGTAGTTGCCGAGCGTGGCGCGCAGCGAACCGGCGACCAGGGCGGCCGTCGCTGCACCGAGCTGGTGCCCCGCGACGATCCAGCCGAACACGATCGGGGCCGCCGTTTTGCCGAACACATCGGTCGTCAGGCGCACGGTCGGCGGCACGGTCGCGATCCAGTCCAGGCCGTAGAACAGCGCAAAGAGCGGCAAGCCGAAGAAATCGAAGCCGAACGCATACGGCAGGTAAATCAGCGACAGCCCGCGCAACCCGTAATACCAGAACAGCAACACGCGACTGTTGTAGCGATCGGAGAGCCATCCCGAAAGCGTGGTGCCCACGAGATCGAGCATGCCCATCGCCGCGAGAATGCCGGCTCCCTTGACTTCGGAGAGCCCGTAATCGCTGCACATCGCGATGAAGTGCGTGCCGATGTAGCCGTTGGTGCTCGCGCCGCAGATGAAGAAGCTGAAGAACAAGAGCCAGAAGTCGCGCTTGCCGGCCGCCACGCGCAGTACCGACAACGCGTGGGTCAGCGGATTGCCTTGCGCGAGCGGAATATCCGGCGCGTCTTCAGGGGCGCCGACCGGGCGCAGGCCGACCGACCCCGGACGCTCCGGCAAGAGGAAGGCCACGAGCGGCAGCACCAGCGCCGCCACGATCGCCACGATCAGCACCACCGGTCGCCAGCCGTGACGCTCGGTGATCGCGGCCATCATCGGCAGAAAGACCATCTGACCGGTGGCCGAACTCGCCGTCAGAATGCCCATCGCCAGACCGCGATGCGTGTGGAACCAGCGGTTCGCCACGGTGGCGGCCAGCGTGATGGCCGCCACACCCGTGCCGCCGCCGACCATCACGCCCCAGATCAACACCATCTGCCAGGGGGCGGTCATCAGCGACGAAAGGGCCGTGCCCGAGGCGAGCAGCAGCAACGCCACCATGACTGTCGGGCGAATGCCAAAACGCTGCATTGCAGCCGCGGCGAACGGGCCGGTCAACCCATATAGCGCCAGATTCACCGAAATGGCCAGCGAGATGGTGGCGCGGCTCCAGCCGAAGTCGTGCTCGAGCGGCACCATCATCACGCTGGGCGTCGCGCGAATGCCCGCCGATGCGAGCAGAACCAGGAATATCACCCCGACCACGACCCAGCCATAGTGGAAGTGACCGTTGATGCGCCTTGCGATGGCTGCCTTCATGGCGGAAATCCTTGCGGGGGATCGGTCTCGTCAGCCGTCCCGGGAACGTTTGCGCGAACCGTGCTGTCCATGGTCAATCGTTAGCTTGTGACAGATCGGTAACATTAGGTTGCCATGGTATGAACCGATCGGTAACATGTCAAGTATTCGTTTGCGACATCCGGGTGCTGCCCGACATCGCGAATCACCGCTTCAGGGGAGTGCCGGATCATGGCCAAATCGACAACGCCTGTCATGCCCGATGTGCCTGGGACGCCGGATCCGGCGAAATCAGGGGGAGAAACGACCGCGGTCGCGAAGGCCACGAAGGATGCCAAGCGCGAAGGCACGGTGGTCCCTGCGCGCCGGGGCCGAGCAGCGACGCGCTCGGGCAAGACCGAGCGGCATGTGACGCCAGCGTCCGTCGCGCAGCAGTATCTGCTTAACGCTGCCGTGGAACTTTTCCATACGGAAGGGGTGCGCGCCGTGGGCGTGGACGCCGTCGTCAAACGCGCCGGTGTCAACAAAATGTGCCTCTATCGCCAGTTCGCGTCGAAGGACGAGCTGATTCTGGCGTATCTCGATCACATGCAGACGGCGAGTCTGGCGCGTATCGACGAAAGCGTTGCAAAACGGCGCGGCGAGCCGCGCGCACAATTGCTGCAAATCTTCGTGGATCTCTCCGAGCGGGCGAGTCATCCCGGCTATCGCGGGTGCCCGTTCGTGAACGTGGCCGCTGAATTCCCCGACCCGGCGCATCCCGCGCGCCAGTCGGTGGTGAATTACAAGGCGGAAATGGTGCGGCGTTTCACCGAACTCGTCACGGCCGCGGGTTTGCGGGAGCCGTCGCCGTTGGTCGATGCGCTCTCGCTGATTCTCGAAGGCGCTTATGCAGCGAGTCAAACCTTCGGACCCGGTTCGCCGCCGCTACGCATTTTACCGACGGTGGCGCGTCAGATCATCGACGCCGGAATGTCGGGTGCGCTGGCTGCCGACTGACTGCGTTCAGGCTGCTGCTGCCGTGGCGGCCCGCGCTTATCCGTGGATCACCACGAGCAGACCCCGTGCGACGGATTTACCGACATTGAGGATCGCGTGGGCGCGGTCGGCGGGATAGCGGGCGGTCTCGCCCGGCTTGGCGCGTCGCGCGAAGTGTTCGACCTCGATGTCGACCTGGCCGTCGAACACCGTGAAGTGTTCGCGCGTGCCCGGATCGTGCGGCTCGGAGACGAGTGCGGCGCCGGGTTGCAGCGTCAATTCATACCACTCATATTTGCCCGCCAGCTCCATCGGTCCGAGGATCTTGAGCTGATACGCGTGCTCCGCGCCCGCCAGTGTCGGAATTTCATGCTTGCCGATCACGCGTACCGGCTCGGGGTCGCCCGCCGGGGCGCCCAGCAGTTGGTCGAGGCGCACACCTAACGCATTGGCCAGCCGCCACGCCACGGCAATGGTCGGATTGGCCTTGTCGCGCTCGATCTGCGACAGCATCGACTTGGAGACGCCGGACGCGCGTGAGAGCGTCTCCAGCGTCATGCCGCGCTCTTTGCGCAGTTGCTGAATCATGTCGCCGACCGGCGGCGGGGCGACCGGTGACATCGCCGATGCTGCGGGAGTACTTGCCATATGCATTCCGGGATATTAGAATTTTTCAATATATTGAAACTAGTTCAATATAAAGTATAGTTTCCGATAAGGTGAATGGCTGCATGGTAGCAGAGCAAGCGCTCAATGCCGGGTAGCCCTTCGCGACCGGTCGGTATCCACCGATGCCGCAGGAATCCCACGACGGCGCTGCATAACGGCGCCGTCGCCCGCACCAAGGAGAGGCGCACGATGACCGCACATACCCCTGAAGCCCGCGAGGGCTTCTACCGTCAACTGACCGAACGACTCGAAGACACGCGCCGTCAGGGCCTTTTCAAGCAGGAACGCGTGTTGATGTCGCGGCAGGGGCCGGAGGTCATGTGCGACGACGGGCAGGCGCGTATCAACCTGTGCGCCAACAACTACCTCGGGCTTTCGGGCAGTGAAACGCTCGTCAAGGCCGCACAGCAAGCGCTGGAAGACTTTGGATTCGGCTTGTCGTCGGTGCGCTTCATCTGCGGCACGCAAGGTCCGCACAAGGCCCTTGAGGCTCGCATCGCCGCGTACCTCGGCACGGAAGACGCCATCCTGTACGCCGCAGCGTTCGACGCCAATGGCGGCGTCTTCGAACCGTTGTTCGACGAGCAGGACGCGATCATCTCCGACGCCCTCAACCACGCCTCGATCATCGACGGCGTGCGTCTTTGCAAGGCGCAGCGTCTGCGCTATGCCCACAACGACATGGACGACCTGGAGCGCCAGTTGCAGTCGGCGATGGGGGCGCGCCATCGCATCATCGTGACCGACGGTGTGTTCTCGATGGATGGCACGATTGCCCAGCTCGATCGCATCGTGGCACTGGCCGAGCAATACGGCGCGCTCATCATGATCGACGAGTGTCACGCGACCGGCTTCATGGGGCCGACGGGGCGCGGCACGCACGAGCATCATGGTGTGCTCGGCAAGATCGACATCATCACCGGCACGCTGGGCAAGGCGCTCGGCGGTGCGATGGGGGGCTTCACGGCCGGGCGACGCGAGGTTATCGAGACGCTGCGTCAGCGCTCGCGCCCGTACCTGTTTTCGAATAGCCTCGCGCCGGCCATCGTCGGCACGTCGCTCGCCGTGTTCGACGAACTCGAACACTCATCGGCGCGACGTGAGCAATTGCATGAGAACACCGCGTTCTTCCGCCGCGAAGTGGCGGCGCTGGGCTTCACCATCAAGCCCGGCACGCACCCGATCGTGCCGGTCATGCTCTTCGACGCTACGCTCGCTCAGCGCTTCGCGCAGCGGCTCTATGAGCTGGGCGTGATCGCCACAGGCTTCTTCTATCCGGTGGTGCCGCACGGACAGGCGCGCGTGCGCGTGCAACTCTCGGCGGCCCACACGCGCGATCAACTGAACCGGGCGCTTGCGGCGTTCGCCCAGGCCGGCAACGAACTCGGCATTCTCAAGCAAGGTTGAACATGGAACGCATCCTCATCATCGGCGCCAACGGTCAAATCGGCAGCGAACTCGTCGACGCGCTGGCCGCGCAGTATGGCAACGAGAACGTCATCGCCACGGACATCGCACCGGGACCGTCACGTCACGCGGTGCATTACGAGACGCTCGACGTGCTCGACGGCGCACGACTGGCCGCGCTGGTCGAGCGCTTCGGCATTACCCAGATCTTCCATTTGGCAGCGCTGCTCTCTGCAACGGGCGAGACCCGGCCGCTCCAGGCCTGGACGCTCAACATGAACGGCTTGCTGAACGTGCTCGAACTGGCGCGCGAACGCCAGGGACTGCGCGTGTTCTGGCCGTCGTCGATTGCCGCATTCGGTCCGCATACGCCGGCCGTCGAAACGCCCCAGCTCGCCATCATGGATCCGACCACGATGTACGGCATCAGCAAGCAGGCGGGCGAGCGGCTGTGCGAGTACTACTTCTCGAAGTTCGGCGTGGACGTGCGCAGCCTGCGTTATCCCGGCGTCATCAGCTACAAGACGCCCCGGGCGGCGGCACGACCGATTACGCCATTGAGATCTTCCAGGCGGCGCGTCGCGGCGAGACGTACACGTGTTTCTTGAAGGACGATGCGACGCTGCCGATGATCCACATGCCCGATGCGGTGCGTGCCACACTAGCGTTGATGAATGCCGACGCCTCGCGCCTGCGCGTGCGTTCTTCGTACAACGTGGCGGGGGTGAGCTTCGACCCGGCCACGCTGGCGGCGGCAATTGCACGTCGTGTGCCGGGCTTCACGGTGAAATACGCCCCGGACTTCCGCCAGGCGATTGCCGAGACCTGGCCGCATACGCTTGACGATACCCATGCCCGATACGATTGGGACTGGCAGCCGGCCTTCGGACTGGACGCGATGGTCGACGACATGCTCGCCAACGTGCCGCTCGACTGGCATGCGCCGGTCTTGGGAAACGCGGCTTGATCGGGAACGGGGAGGTGACGGCGGCGCTGAGGAGGAGGTGATGGCGCCGAAAGGCGAACCGGTCACTGCCAGGGAAATCGAGACAAGCCGAGCAAGGCGCGTGCGATATCGAGTCGTACGCGCCTTGTTGCGTTGCGCGCGGGGATTGCCGTGAGCCTTATTTCGGGTGGTGCACCGCGTAATAAGCCAGTGCGGCGATGACCGCACAGGTCACAGCAAAGGCGCGTCGGCGCCAGCGGTACGCGGGGGTCAAGCTGATGGCCCGCCCGCGGACGGCTTCTTTCGAATGGTAATAGCTCATATTGCGTCTTCTCGGGTCTGATGCACGGTCTTCGCCGCGGAAAGAACCTGCATGACTGCGCGTCGCTGCGCCCCCCGGTGCATGACCAGCAGGTTCCGTATTCATTATGCGACCGCATAAAAACGACCGCGAATCAGTATCTATACCGATACGTGTGGCCTTTTTGACACGGTCGGATCGTTTGATTCTCCTCAGCGATGACCGCTTCGGCCGGGGAAAATTTCCCGCCGTTTGCGCATCTGCCAATCGCCACGGCCATGCCGCCGACGTTTCCCGTTTCGATCGCTCGAACCGCGTGAATCTCAATTTGCCAAGGATCCGAAGAATCCACATTTCTCCGCTTGCATGCCACTTCACGCGCTGAAACAATGCCGAAAAACGGTGGCCACGCCGATGGCCATTTTCGAGTCGTCTGAGAGAACACGCCTGGGAGGGACGTGCCATGACGCCTAGTACCCGCCGCACCATCGCTTGCGGCCATCGCGGAAGCGCCATCAAGCGCGCCGCGTTCGTCTTCGTTGCCGCCAGCGTGTGTGCGGCCAACGTCTCTGCGCAGCAAGCCATGCTGCGCGCCAACAATCAGGTCTGGGTCGACGCGGGTGCCCAGCAATTGCATTACTGGGAAAATATCGCGCCCGGCAAGAGCGACTCCGAACGGGGAACGATCGCCGCGTTCGCGCTGGGGGCATCGACCCAGCGAGAGCTGTTCGGCGTGTCCAACCTCTATTTCGCTGGCTCGGTGCGTGTCTCGCACGGCAACGTTGATTACGGCGGTTATCTGCAAGATCTGACGGGCCGTGTTGTCCAGCCGAACTATCAGATGAGCACGCGTTCGACCGCGACGGACGTCACGCTCAAGGCCGGCAAGGCGATTCCATTCCAACTCGGCACCTGGCATGCGCAGATGATTCCCTATCTGAGCTACAGCTACCGGGACTGGATTCGCGACAGCAGTCGCGACCCGAACGGCTTTTACGAGCGCTATCGCCATCACGTGATCGGAGGCGGTCTCATGGGGCAGCTTGAAGTCACACCTAAGCTCGTGGCGACGGCGGACGTTCGCGCGGGCGCGATGGTTGGCGCCTCGATGACGCTGGCGGGCTCGCAGAACACGTTCAGCCTCGGCAACAAGCCGGTCGTCGTGGCTGGCTTCGGGCTCGACTATGCGATCGCGCGCAACTTCCACGTGAACGCGAGCTACGAGTGGTCTCGCTTCCAATACGGGCGCTCAAGTGTCACGCAGGTTGCGCCGGGCACGAACGCCTACGAACCCGATTCGAAGACGATCAACCAGACGTGGATGGTCGGTGCGGGCTACGCCTTCTAAAAATGACAACGCCGCGCGCTCAGTCGAGTCGCGCGGCGTTGGATTCCCGGCCGGACGCCGGCGGACGATAATCAGGTCGCGCCTTCCACGTCTTCCAGACTGAACGTCTCCGTGTGGTCGTTGTACGAGAAAATCTCGGCGTAACGTCCCCAGTTGATGGCGGTATCGAGCGTTTCCTGCGCGAGATCGTCCGACATTGAATCTTCCAGCTCCTGCTCGAACCGTACGCGCGGGGCGCGTTGCCCGCGGCGTTCCTGCAGCACGGCGCGAATCTTCGCGGCGAGCGGCACGTGACGCAGCAGATGCTCGGCGAACAGCACCTTGCGTTCCTGCGTGCTCACGTCCACGAAACGTTTGCCTGCGACGGTCAGCAGGATGTCGCCCTCCTTGAGTTCGGCGAAGCCCAACTGGTCGAGGATTTCGGCCACGGGGAAGAGGTCGTCGACTTCGAGCAGCAGCGTTTGCGCGATTTCCGGCAAGTCGGCGCGGCCGTTGTATGGAGGCCCGGCCAGCGCTTCGAGCAGACCGGCCATCAGGTTGGTCGACACTTCGTGCAGCGGGCTCGACAACTCCAGCGCCATCTTCTGCGTGGTGTGTGCGTTGCGACGCGACGTCATCAGTGCATAGATGTCGTCGACCATCTTGCGAAAGGCCGGGTCGAGACGGTTGCGCCGATGTGGGAACGGTACCTTGATCTCGGCGACCACGCGGCCGGGATTGGACGACAGCACCAGAATCCGGTCGCACATGAACACGGCTTCTTCAATATTGTGCGTGACGATCAGGATCGACTTGATCGGCAACTGCCGCTGGCTCCATAGGTCGAGCAAGTCGGTACGCAGCGTCTCAGCGGTGAGCACGTCGAGCGCGGAAAACGGCTCGTCCATGAGCAGCAGCGTGGGATTGACCACGAGCGCACGCGCGAAGCCCACCCGCTGGCGCATGCCGCCCGAGAGTTCGCGCGGATAGGCGTTCTCGAAACCGTCCAGACCGATCAGGTCGATCGCGGCGAGGGCACGGCGGCGACGCTCCTTCGGCTCGACGCCAAGCGCTTCCAGTCCGGCTTCCACGTTTTGCAGCACGGTCAGCCACGGAAACAGCGCGAAGGTCTGGAACACCATCGCCACCCCTTCGGGCGGTCCTTCGAGCGGTTCGCCGAGATAGCGGATGTCGCCCGCGCTCGGCTGAATCAGGCCGGCGATGATACGCAGCAGCGTCGACTTGCCCGAGCCCGAGCGGCCGAGCAGGCCGACGATTTCGCCTTCGTGCAGTTGCAGATTCACACCGTCGAGCACTTGCCGCTCGTCGCTGCCCTTGCGGAAGCCGCGGCCGACGTTGGCGAGCGAGAAGATCTCTTTTCCGGCAATCGGTTGGGTATCGTTCGGCATCACGGTCCCTTTAATTCAGGCGAAGCTTGTTTTCAGCGATGGCGTACATCGGACGCCACAGCAAGCGGTTGAACAGTACAACGAACAGCGCCATCACGGCGATGCCCAGCAAAATGCGCGGATAGTCGCCCGCTTCCGTCATTTGCGCGATGTAAGCGCCCAGGCCGTGCGCGGCAACCTTGTCGTTGCCCCATTGCACGTATTCCGAGACGATCGACGCGTTCCACGCGCCGCCCGACGCCGTGATCGCGCCCGTCACGTAGTAGGGGAAGATGCCCGGCAGCATGATCTGACGCCACCACTGCCAGCCGCGAATGCGGAAGTTGGTGGCGGCTTCCTTGAAGTCGTTGGGAAACGCCGTCGCACCGGCGATGACGTTGAACAGGATGTACCACTGCGTGCCCAGCACGATGAGCGGCGAGAGCCAAATGTCCGGATTGGCGTGGAAATGGACGATCGCCACCACGAAGACCGGGAACAACAGGTTGGCCGGGAACGCCGCGAGGAACTGGGCAACCGGCTGGATGCGTTCGGCAAGCTTCGGGCGCAGCCCGATCAGCACGCCCAGCGGCACCCACACCACCGAGGCGATGCCAATGAGCACCACCACGCGAATCAACGTGACCAGCCCCAAGCCGAACACGCGCAGCACTTCGGCGACGCCGACTTCGGCCGTCACGAAAGCGTAGATCTTCCAGGCGGCGACCACGCCCAGCACTACCAGCAGCGCGGCCCACACCCAATCGATCACGCGCGAAAGCGGGGTTTTCGATTCGGAATGCATCGCGGCGGGCAGCGAGAGCGGCATGCGTGCACGCGCGAGCGTACGCAGCAGCTTGCCGAACGGGCGGAGCAGGAACTGAATCGCGCGGGTGCGTTGAATCAGGTTGAGCACCCACGACTCGGGCGCGGCCTGCGAGACGGTGTCTTCCAGACGGAATTTGTCGGACCAGGCGACCATTGGCCGGAACAGGAACTGGTCGTAGATCACAATGACGACGACCATCGCCAGAATCACCCAGCCCACGGCATGCAGATTGCGCTGCACGATGGCCGTGGCGAGATAAGCGCCGATGCCAGGCAGCGTGACCGTCTTGTCGCCCACGGTGATCGCCTCGGACGCCACCACGAAGAACCAGCCGCCCGACATGCTCATCATCATGTTCCAGATGAGGCCCGGCATCGAATAAGGCACGTCGAGTTTCCAGAAGCGCTGCCACGGCGAGAGCCGCAGATTCACCGCCACTTCCGACAGATCGCGCGGCTGGGTGCGCATCGACTGATAGAACGAAAACGTCATGTTCCACGCCTGGCTCGTGAAGATCGCGAAGATGGCTGCGCATTCGGCGCCGAGCACGCGTCCCGGGAACAGGGCGAGGAAGAAAGTGACCGTAAACGAGATGTAACCCAGCACGGGCACCGACTGGAGGATGTCGAGCATCGGCACGAGCAGCGTCTCGGCCCGTCGGCTCTTGGCCGCAAGCGTGCCATAGACGAGCGTGAAGACGAGCGAGGCGACCATCGCCGCGAGCATGCGCAGCGTGGTGCGCAACGCGTACTCGGGCAGGTTGGCCGGATCGAGCGAGATGACTTCGGTTTGCAGGTTGGCCAGCGGGGCCAACGTCTGACGGATGCCCGACGAGCTGACCATCAGGAAACCGATGATGATCGGGAACGCAATGAAATCCCAGCGGTTGGGAAGCAGGCGTCGCGCAGTGGCGGGGATGAACGGACGGGCTACGCGCGTCATCAAGACCTCTTGAGGATGAGGGGTCGGACGGATAACAAGATTCGGCGTCGGCATGCAGCGCGGCAGCGACGTTGCGCGCGCGCAGGGACGGCAGCGGATGCTACCAGATTGCCCCGTAAAAATATGTTAAAGCGCGTGTCATACGCTGGCAAACCGGATCTTCCAAGAGGAATTGTGGTTTTTATGTTGCACTGCGGGAAATCAAGATTTCGACAGATGATACCCGAGGTGTGCGCTAAGACCGTTTGCGCCGACGCCGTGCCGCAAAATGAGGCTGGGATGATGTGAACTTTATGAGCGTTGCGCGGACCAATTCCCGCGGCTTGCTTCGCGCCGTGCGGTCGTGTAGTGTGCACCGCTCGATCGGGCCACGGCGCCAGTGGCCGGTGGCGCAAGGCGCCCCCGGTGGTCGTGTGGCTTGCCGGCCCGACTCCCTCTCATTCCAAGACAAGCAAGGATGCGCCGCATGACGACGCCATTAGACGCGCGTTGCGAGCGTGCACGACAACTGAGTGCCGCCGGCCGGCTCGACGAGGCGATCGCCGAGTTGCGCCAAGTACTGAAACAATCCCCGAATTCCTGCCGGCCCTCGAGGGCCTCGCCTACGTCTCGTTGCGCACCAACGCCTTCGAGTCGGCCGCCGACGCCTTCGACCGCCTGATCGCGCTCGTGCCGCAACCGGGCGCGCAGGCGAGTTTCGACGCTGCAATGGCCAGCCTCCAGGCCGGGCGCCAGATGCGTGCCGAGGCGTTGTTCGACGCCACCGTGCAGCAGTCGCCGGACGTCATCGGCACGATGCACACCATTGGTCTGACCTGGGCGCAGGCGGGCGACAACGCGCGTGCGCTCGGCTGGTTCGAGCGCACGTCGGCCAAGGCGCCGGCGTTGTGGCAGGCGCATTTCAACCGTGGCCGCGCGCTCGGTGCCCTGGGCCGCTACGACGAAGAGATCGACGCGTACCGGCTGGCCAACGCCATCGCCCCGCAGCAACCCGATCCGCTGGTGAACCTGGGGGTGGCGCTGCGTGAACAACACGCGTTCGGCGAGGCGCTGCAATGTTTGCGCGAGGCGGTGAAGCTCGCGCCGGACCATGCGGGCGCGCGCACCAACCGGGCGCAGACGAATCTGCTGCTGGGCGACTTCGAGCATGGCTGGCATGACTACGAGTGGCGCTGGCAGGAAGGCGGTCAGCGGCGGCGCTTCAGCGACCGGCTCTGGGACGGCCGCGCGCCGCTCGCGGGCAAGACGGTGTTCGTCCATAGCGAACCGGGCCTGGGTAATACGTTGCAGTTCGTGCGGTTTGTGCCGCGTCTGGTCGAGATGGGGGCGAACGTCGTGCTGTCGGTGCAAGCGCCGCTTGTCACGTTGCTGGGCGGCTTCGCGCGCGGGGTGACGGTGCTTGCCGAGCACATACCGGTGCCGTCGTTCGACTGGCAGTTGCCGCTGCTCAGCCTGCCGCATCTGTTGAAAGCAGGGGGCGATGTGGCAACCGCTTTGCCCTACGTGCGCTCGAGCGCAGGGCGGGAGATGATCTGGCGGTCGATGCTGGGCAAGCCGCAGGAAGGCGCGTTGCGGGTGGGCTTCGTGTGGCGCACCGGGCCGTTTCCGCCGCATCGCGACGTGGCGCTTGCGCATTGGGCACCGGTCTTCGGCGCCGACGCGCATTTCTACGCGTTGCAGGTCGATGTGACCGACGACGAGCGCGCCGAACTGGCCCGGTATGCCAATGTGCATGACATCGGCGCGAAACTCAGCGATTTTGCCGAGACGGCGGCCGTCATGGCGCAGATGGATCTCGTGATCTCAGTGGACACGGCGGCGCTGCACTTGGCCGGAGCGCTGGGAAAACCGGTCTGGGGACTCGTCGGCTTTACGCCGGACTGGCGCTGGCAGTTATCGCGTCGGGACAGCGACTGGTATCGGTCGCTCACGCTTTATCGCCAGTCGCCGCGCGGCGACTGGGATGGACTGACGGCGCAGGTCGGGGCCGATCTCGCTACCCTTGTGCATGAAGCGCGGGCGGCAGTGCCGATGAAGGCCCACGGATATCACCCGGCGTCGGCCTGATCGCTGTCGTCGTCGCGCAGGCGCGTGTAGATATTCCAGCTCGAGATGAACAGAGCGGCGATGAGCGGTCCGATCACGAAGCCCGTCAGGCCGAAGAGCGACATCCCGCCGAGGGTGGCGATCAGCACGACCCAGTCGGGCAGCTTCGTGTCCTTGCCCACGAGAATCGGACGCAGCACGTTGTCGACCAGGCTCACAATGGTGCCGCAGAACGCAAACAGCACCACACCCTTCCAGACTTCCCCGGAGAGCAACAGCCAGGTCCCCACGGGCACCCACACGACGGCCGCGCCCACGGCGGGTAAGAGCGACAGGAAGGCCATCACCACGGCGGCGAGCACGTAGCCCTGGATGCCGAGGACGGCGAAGATGAAGCCGCCGAGTACACCTTGCACCACGGCGACGGCAATGTTGCCCTTGACGGTGGCGCGCACGACCGTGGTGAACTGCCGGATCAGTTGGGTCTTGTGGCGTTCTTCGAGCGGCAGGGCGCGTCGGACCATCACGCCGAGCACTGTACCGTCGCGCAGCAGAAAGAACAGCAGGTAGAGCATTACGCCGAAGCTCACGAGCAGTTGCGCCGTGTTCTGACCGATGCTTACCAGATAGACCGCGACCAGGCGGCCGATTTGCGCGGCGCCGTCGCCGAGCTTTTGCTGGATCGCGTTGACGTCCTGCACACCGGCCAGGTCCATCACCCGATGCACACTCGCGGGCATCCGGTCGAGCAATTGCTGGAACGCTACCGTGAGTTGGGGAAGATCGGCTCGAAAACGAACGAGTGCCGTGCTGATTTCCTGCGTCAGCATGCCGATCACGAGCGTAAGCGGCAGGATCACGATGAGCAGGATCAGCGCCAGCGTGGCGAGGGCGGCCAGATTCGGCCGGCCGCGCAGACGAGTGAGCATGTGGCGCTGCACTGGCTGGAACAGCACGGCGAGAATCGTGCCCCAGAAGACGGCGCCGAATAGCGGAAACAGAATCCACCCGAACACGATCGTCACGACGAACAGCATGAGGTGGAAGAACTTGCGCTGATCGCTACGACTCGACATGGGGTTTCCTCGAAGATGACGGCGGCGCAGACGGAGACGGTGCGCCAGTCGTTCTTATAGCAGAACCGGCCATCGGGCCGATTTCACGGATGATTTGCGTCACGAGCGGATGGCATTCGCCACGTCGCGAGCGAATGGCGTAGATGTCCTCGAAAACCTCGGCAGGGCGGCCCAGCCAGCGCAGGCCGCGCAGTAGCGAGACGTCGCCCGCGCCCGCCTCGCTCAGCGCAAAGACGCCCATGCCTCGTGTGGCAAAGACGGCCATGAGCGCGCTGTCTTCGAATTCACCGACGATATTCGGGCGAATGCTCTGTGCCTCAAACCATTGGTCGAGTCGGGCGCGCAGGGCCGAGTGACCGGTTGGCAGCACGACGGGGAGGTCTGCCAGGCATTGAGGAAACGCGGCTCGCGCGGATTGGCGTACCAGCGATGCCGGCCCATACCAGTCGACCGGCGACGCGACCAGACGTTCGCTCGAGAGTCGCAGCGTAGGGTTATACGGGGCGGGCTGGCTCGCGAGCACGAGGTCGAGCTTGTGTAGCGCAAGTTCGGCGAGCAACTGCTCGTGCTCGCCTTCATGGCAGACGAGCCGCAGCGAGGGCGTGTCGAGCACCGGCGCGAGAATCGCGTGCGCGGCCAGTTTGGAGATACCGTCGGCCAGCCCGATGGCGAGCCTTGCCACACGACCGCTGGCGGCCTCGCGGACGTCGTCGGGGATCGACTGGCCGAGGCGAAAAATCTCTTCTGCACGCCGAAACGCCGCCTGCCCAGGGTCGGTCATTGCGACACCGCGTCCGGCGGGCTTGAGCAACTGGTGGCCGAGTGATTTCTCGAGCTCGCGCACCTGGGCGCTGATCGTCTGCACGGCCATGTCGAGACGCTCCGCCGCGCGCGAAAAGCCCCCTTCCTTGACGACGACCCAAAAATAGTAAAGATGACGGTAGTTCAACATATCAAATAGACTTCGGAAAAACCGAACTATTTTGAAGTATATAACTGGTTTTTGCGAAACTTGAGTTCGGGGATCATGCTGTCCTGGACCCGCACCTTGCGTTAGGTGTGGGATAACGAAGGGGCATGGCCGCTGTCGACCGGCGGCGAATGTTCCGATCACCCTAGGGAATCTCTGGCGCACATATGGACTATCTGCTTGCTTTGGCGGTTGACCCGGCGGTATGGGCGGCGCTTGTCACGTTGGTCGTCATGGAAGTCGTGCTTGGCATCGACAACCTGATCTTCATCTCCATCTTGACCAACAAGTTGCCGTTGTCGATGCGTGCGCGCGCGCAGCGCATGGGCATCGGTCTGGCGCTGGTTATGCGTTTGGCGCTGCTGGGTACGGTGGCATGGATCGCCAAGCTGACGACACCGCTCTTCGAGTTGTTCGGCCACGGCTTTTCGTGGCGCGACCTGATTCTGATCGCCGGTGGCCTGTTCCTCGTGTGGAAGGCGACGAAGGAGATGCATCAGCATGTGGCGTCGGCCACGGACGATGCCGAGCATGGCGAGGGCGCATCGACGGCGGGTACGATGGCGACGATCACCGCGCGTGCCGCCGTGGTTCAGATCCTGATGCTGGACCTCGTGTTCTCGATCGACAGCATCGTGACGGCCGTGGGCATGACCGAGCACATCCCGATCATGTTCGTTGCGGTGATTGCCGCCGTGACGGCAATGTTGTTCATGGCGGGGCCGCTCTCGCGATTCATCGAGGCGAATCCGACGGTCGTGATGCTGGCGCTGGGCTTTCTGCTCGTGATTGGCATGACGCTGATCGCGGAAGGCTTTGGCTCACATATCCCGAAGGGTTACATCTACGCGGCGATGGCATTTTCGGCGTTCGTGGAGGGGCTGAACATGTTGACGCGTCGCGCCAAGGCGCGCCGTAAGGCAGAGGCGGGGCGCGTATTGCATTAAGCCGCGTGGCGGTGATCGGGTGGGACGGGGGCGGTGATTGGGCGCCAGCAGACCGCGGCGTTGACCTGGATCAACGGCGCTATCGGATTGGCGCCTAGATTGAGACCAAACAGGTCAGAGATTCCTTTCGCGGCGCCCGCCACCGGTGGCGGGCGCCGCGCGCGAACGTTCCTCGCCTCCACGGAGAACAACAATGAAAACATCGTTCAAGATGGCTTATGCCTTCCTCGCGGGCGGAGTGTCGGTCGCGGCGGCGAATGTTCATGCTCAGACCTTGGAAAAGGTGGCTGCGGCGGACAAAATCACGGTCGCCTATCGTGAGTCGGCGGTTCCCTTCAGTTATTTGCTCGGCCCGCACAAAGCCGTTGGATTTTCAGCCGACCTGACGGAAGCCATTCTTGACGATGTGCGAAGCCGGCTTAAGCGGCCTGGTCTCAAAGTCGAATACATCCCGGTAACCGGACAGAATCGTATTCCGATGCTGGTCAACGGTACCTACGATTTGGAGTGTGGCTCGACCACGAATACCAGCGCGCGTGGCAAGGAGGTGGCGTTCTCGATCAATTTCTTTTATGCGGGAACGCGTCTACTGACCAAACGTGATTCTGGCATCAAGGGTTACGCGGATCTGGCGAACAAGACGGTAGCCAGCACGGCCGGCAGCACGAACGAGAAGGTGCTGAAAAAGTACAGCGCTGATCACAACATCGACGTACAGGTCGTTTCCGGCAAGGACTATGCCGATGCCCTGCAACTGGTGGAAAGCGATCGCGCGTCGGCGATTGCCCTGGATGACGTTCTGCTTTTCGGCTTGCGTGCCAATTCACGGAACCCTTCGTCGCTTGAGGTCGTGGGCGAAACGCTCCAGGTGGAGCCGTACGCTTGCATGGTCCGCAAGGACGATGCCGAATTCAAGAAATTGGTGGATGGAACGCTGACGAGGCTGATGAAATCAGGGGAATTTACGCGGCTCTATAAGAAGTGGTTTGAATCGCCGATTCCGCCGGCCGGCGTGAATCTGAATATGCCAATGAGCGAGCCGCTGCGCGCCAACATCAAGGCACGTAGCGACAAGCCGGCGTTCTGACGAGATACCCGTGCCATATAGAGTGTCAAGGGCGTGCGGTGCTCGCGAGGATGGCTGCGGTAAAAGACAAGCTAGGCCACGCTGACGAACAGATGACGCGGCGGTATGCCCGGCACCGCAAAGGGAAGCGGGTCATGGCAACTAAGTGATCGGTTTGCGGAACAGCCCCGTTTTTGCGGGACCAAAAAAAACGGCTCCCATCACTGGGAGCCGTTTCAAATTTGGTGGCGAATCAGGGACTCGAACCCCGGACCTGCGGATTATGATTCCGTCGCTCTAACCAACTGAGCTAATTCGCCGTAGAAGAAAGAGTATAGGTAAGCCCCCATGGGCTGTCAACATATTTTTGCGGGACAGCGCAAATAATCGCCGCCACCGCCCATCCCGCCGCGCCATCCGGGTGCCAGAAACGACAACGCCGAGACCCGAAGGCCCCGGCGTTGTCGATCCGTTTCAACCTGTCGGGCAGGTCACCCCATCAATCGTTGGCGTAGATATCGACGTCCTTGGTTTCCTTGATGAAGAGCATGCCGATCACAAAGGTCGCCAGGGCGATGATGATCGGGTACCACAGGCCGGAGTAAATGTCGCCCTTGGCGGCCACGATCGCGAACGCCGTGGCCGGCAGGAAGCCACCGAACCAGCCGTTACCGATGTGATACGGCAGCGACATCGACGTGTAGCGAATGCGCGTCGGGAACATTTCCACCAGCATCGCGGCAATCGGCCCGTACACCATCGTCACGAAGATCACCAGAATCGTGAGCAGCACCACGACCATCGGCTTGTTCATCTGCGCCGGGTCAGCCTTCGGCGGATATCCGTCGGCCTTGAGCGTACCGGACATGTCGGCCTCGAACGCCGCAGTCTTTTGCTTCGCATCCGCCGCTTTGCCATCGACCGACGAAATCACCTTGTCGCCGATCTTCACCGTGGTCATCGTGCCCGCCGGCGCTGCTTGATTCTCATAGTTCAGGCCGGAACGCGACAGGTAGCTCTTTGCGATGTCGCACGAACTCGTGAACTTCGACGTGCCCACCGGGTTGAACTGGAACGAGCACTCGTTCGGATCGGCGATCACCGTGATCGGCGAGCGAGCGGTTGCCGCTTCCAGGGCCGGGTTGGCGTAGTGCGTGAGTGCCTTGAAGATCGGGAAGTACAGCAGCGCGGCGATCAGACAGCCCCCCATGATGATCGGCTTGCGCCCGATCTTGTCCGAGAGCGCGCCGAAAAACACGAAGAACGGACTGCCGATAAGCAAGGCCAACGCGATCATGATGTTCGCGGTATTGCCATCGACCTTCAGCACCTGCGTCATGAAGAACAGCGCATAGAACTGGCCCGTGTACCACACGACCGCCTGACCGGCCGTCAGGCCGACGAGCGCCAGGATCACGATCTTCAGGTTCTTCCACTCGCCGAACGACTCCCTGAGCGGCGCCTTCGAGGCCTTGCCCTCGGCCTTCATGCGCTGGAACGCCGGCGATTCGCTCAATTGCATGCGGATCCACAGCGACACCAGCAACAGCAGGAGCGACAGAACGAACGGCACGCGCCAGCCCCAGTTGGCAAACGCTTCTTCGCCAATCACCGTGCGGGTGCCAAGAATCACCAGCAGCGAGAGGAAGAGACCCAGCGTGGCAGTCGTCTGAATCCACGACGTGTAGAACCCGCGGCGGCCATGCGGCGCGTGTTCGGCAACGTACGTGGCGGCACCGCCGTATTCGCCACCGAGCGCCAGACCTTGCAACAAACGCATGGCGATGAAGATCACCGGGGCGGCAATCCCCCACGACGCGTAGCCCGGCAGCAAACCGACAACCAGCGTCGACAGCCCCATCAGCGTGATGGTCACCAGGAACGTGTACTTGCGACCGACCAGGTCACCGATGCGGCCGAACACGATGGCGCCGAACGGACGCACCGCGAAACCCGCCGCGAACGACAACAACGTGAAGATGAAAGCGGCCGTCGGGTTGATCCCCGAGAAGAACTGCCGGCTGATGAAAACGGCCAACGACCCGGCCAGATAGAAGTCGTACCATTCGAACACCGTGCCCAGCGACGACGCGAAGATGACCTTTCTTTCTTCGGCGGTCATCGGCGCATGGGAGGTGGCTGTCGTTGTAGTAGCCATGCGGTTGTCTCCTGTAATGTAAGCACGCCCCTGGGTCGTGCCCGGGCCGCTACAACTGATTATTGGAGGACAACCTTACCGACGTCTGACGCCAAACTGACTCGAAGCTTACGTTGCTAGGGACTTACCCTCGACTTTGGCCCGATATTGAACGTATTTCGCGTGAATTCGTCACGCATGCGGGTTTTCGATAGGCGCATCGGCGAGGGGGAACGTGACACGAATGAGCGTGCCGGTTGCTTCGGGGTGCTGCGCGTCAACATGGTCGAGCACGCTCACGTCGCCCCGATGGATCTGCACGATCTCGCGCACGATGGCCAGACCCAGGCCGCTGCCGTCGCTGTCGCTGCCGAGAATGCGATAAAAGCGCTCGAACACCCGTGGACGCTCTGATGCCGAAATGCCCGGCCCGGTGTCCTCGACTTCGAGATGAACAAAGCCATCGGACGCCTCATGCCGCAGACGTACCGTCACCTTCCCACCCGTCGGCGTGTAACGGATCGCGTTATCGATCAGGTTGTTGAGCAATTCGCGAAGCATCACCGGTTGACCCGACAGATGCACCGAAAACGGCGGCTCCTCGAAGCCCAGATCGATCCGCTTGGCGAAGGCGGCCTGGAACCAGTCCTGCATGGCGCTTCGGGCAAGCACGCTGAGATTGACCGGCGTGAAGGCGGCGGCGTCGTTCGCGCTGTTCTCCGCGCGGGCCAGCGCCAGCAACTGGTTGACGAGGCGCGCCGCCTGCTCGGAACTTACGGCGATCTGCGACAGCGAACGGCGTAATTCGTCGGGAGACGTCTGGCGCAAGGCCAGTTCGGCCTGCATGCGCAGCCCCGCGAGCGGCGTTTTCAGCTGGTGCGCGGCATCGGCGATGAAACGCTGTTGAAGTTTCATGTTCTGCTCCAGCCGACCGAGCAGATCGTTCAGCGAACCCACGAGCGGTGCAATCTCCGGCGGGGCCTGGCGCGCTTCGAGGGGCGACAGATCGTCGGGACGCCGGGCGCGGATGTGTTCCTGCAACGCATGCAGCGGCGCAAGGCCGCGCGACAGGCCGAACCACACGAGCACGATGGCCAGCGGCAGGATCACGAACTGCGGCAGGATCACGCCCTTGATGATTTCGTTCGCCAGTTGGCTGCGCTTGTCGAGCGTCTCCGCGACCTGCACGAGCGCCATGCTGCCGGCGGGCGTCACACGCGGCAAGTCGACGTAGGTGAATGCCACGCGGATGTCGTTGCCGCCCACGGTTTCGTCGCGAAACTGTACGACGCCGGGTTGCGGACGGTCGTCTTCGTGCGGTAGCGGCAGGTCGGGCGTGCCGCCGACGAGTTCGCCCTTCGCCCCAGCACCTGGAAGTAGACGTTGTCGGTGGCGTCGGCGCGCAGCAGATCGCGTGCCGGCATGGGCAGCGTCAGGATGACTTGGCCGCGGTCCGAATGGACTTGCTGCGCGAGAACGTAAGCGTTGGTCTCGAGCGCCCGGTCGAAGGGCCCGTTGGCAATGGATTTCGCGACGAGGTACGTCACGGCAATGCTCATCGGCCAAAGCAGCAGCAGCGGCGCGAGCATCCAGTCGAGGATTTCACCGAAGAGCGAGCGCGGGGGCGGCTCCGCCTCGTGCTCGAGCGGCGCGCCAAAGCCGGGCCGTACGAACGGATCGGCGTAAGGGTCGAGCCGGTCGAACGGATCGTCGGCGCCGGGCGGCGAGGCGGTGTTAGGGCGTGGGGACACGCGCGCTGATGATGGAGGCGAGTGCGACGACGCGTCCGGGTCCGCAGGCGTGGCGCGATGATGGTGGCGAAAGCTCAGACGCATCGGACGGAAAGGCTAAAGAGGCTGGGGCGGCCGCGGCCGCATTCGGCGAACTATGCCGCATTGGCAGGCGCGGCGGCAGGCTTCTCCAGACAATACCCCAACCCGCGGATCGTGGCGATGCGCACGCCACTCGGCTCGATCTTCTTGCGCAGCCGGTGCATGTACACCTCGATGGCGTTGTTGCTCACCTCTTCGCCCCAGCCGCACAAGTGGTCTACGAGCTGCTCCTTGGAAACAAGCCGGCCGGTACGCAGCAGCAGGACTTCGAGCAATTCCAGTTCGCGGGCGGACAGGTCGAGCATCTGCTCATGAATATAGGCGGTGCGTCCGACCTGGTCGAAGCTGAGCGGGCCGTGACGGATGACCGTCGAGCCGCCGCCCGCGCCGCGCCGCGTCAGCGCCCGCACGCGTGCTTCGAGTTCGGCCAGCGCGAACGGCTTGGCCATGTAGTCGTCGGCACCGAGATCGAGCCCCTTGACGCGGGCGTCGACACTGTCCGATGCGGTCAGGATCAGTACGGGCAGATGGGAATTGCGCGCGCGCAAGCGGCGCAGGACCTCGTGACCGGGCAGGCGCGGCAGGCCGAGGTCGAGAATCAGCAGGTCGAACGTCTGGGCGCAGAGCGCGGAATCGGCTTCGAGCCCCGTCTTGACGTGATCGACGGCATAGCCCCCTGGCGCAGCGAGCGGGTCAGGGCGTCGGCCAGAATGCTGTCATCCTCTGCGATGAGAATTCGCATGGGCGTGATAGGCTCGTATTGGCACCGTCGCCTGACGGCTGCGGTGTGTCTCCTGTGATGTTGCGGCGCGTGGTTCGCGGCTTTTTTTGTCGTTTCGGCGCTTTCGGACAACAGGCACTTGCAAACAGCACTGGTTTTTTATACAGTACTGGCATTCACGCCTCACCCGAGCCGTCTCGCTCATCATATCAAAGGACGATTCATGGAAGAAAGCAAGAAAGGGTCTGCCAATCTGTCGGCCGAGAAAGGCAAGGCGCTGGCCGCCGCCCTCGCGCAGATCGAAAAGCAATTCGGCAAGGGCTCGATCATGCGTCTGGGCGACAGCGAGGTCGAAGCGGACATCCAGGTCGTCTCGACCGGCTCGCTGGGCCTGGACATCGCGCTGGGCGTGGGCGGCCTGCCGCGTGGGCGCGTGATCGAAATCTACGGTCCGGAATCGTCGGGTAAGACTACGCTCACGCTGCAAGTCGTGGCGGAAATGCAGAAGGTCGGTGGCACTTGCGCGTTTATCGACGCCGAGCACGCCCTCGATGTCGGGTACGCCAACAAACTGGGCGTGTCGGTGCCGGAACTGCTGATCTCGCAGCCGGACACGGGCGAACAAGCCCTCGAAATCGCCGACGCGCTGGTGCGCTCGGGCTCGATCGACCTCATCGTCATCGACTCGGTGGCGGCGCTGGTGCCGAAGGCCGAAATCGAAGGGGAAATGGGCGATTCGCTGCCGGGTCTGCAGGCCCGTCTGATGTCCCAGGCCCTGCGCAAGCTGACCGGTACCATCAAGCGCACGAACTGCACGGTGATCTTCATCAACCAGATTCGGATGAAGATCGGTGTGATGTTCGGTAACCCGGAAACCACGACGGGCGGTAATGCACTGAAGTTCTACTCGTCGGTGCGTCTGGACATTCGCCGGATCGGCTCGATCAAGAAGGGTGACGAGGTCGTCGGCAACGAAACTCGCGTCAAGGTTGTCAAGAACAAGGTGTCGCCGCCGTTCCGCGAAGCGATTTTCGACATCCTTTACGGCCAAGGGATTTCGCGCGAAGGCGAAATCATCGATCTGGGCGTGAACGCGAAGATCGTCGAGAAGGCTGGCGCCTGGTACAGCTACAACGGCGAGAAGATCGGTCAGGGCAAGGACAACGCGCGTGAATTCCTGCGCGAAAATCCGGATATCGCCCACGAGATCGAAAATAAGGTACGCGCATCGCTCGGCGTCACGGCAATCAACGAGACCGGCGAGATCGAAGCAGACGACGAGGTCTGAGGACTTCCCGCCTGTTCCGGAGCGGCAACGCGAAGCCAGTCGGCGCCGCGTTGCCGTTTTGCTTTTCCGGCCCCGCTTTGATGGCATCACGATGACGTCATGATCACTCGCCGTCCTCCCCGAGATCCGAACGCGCCGCCACCTCCGCCGGGCGACGCCGCCGTTGCGGCCAAGCCGTCGCGCAAACCCGTGCTGAGCCTCAAGGCGCGCGCGCTGTCCTATCTCGCGCGTCGCGAACACAGCCGAGCTGAGCTGCGTCGCAAGCTTGCGCCGTTCGCCGATGCCGACGATCCCGAGGCGCTCGATCGCGTGCTCGACGGTCTTGAGCAGGAGCGCTGGCTGTCCAATGAGCGATTTGCGCAAAGCGTCGTGCATCGGCGAGCGTCGCGCATGGGGACGACGCGTATCGTCAACGAACTCAAGCAGCATCAGGTCGACGCCGATACTGTGACGGCCCTCGCGACACAACTGCGCGAAACGGAACTCGTCCGGGCCCGCGCCGTATGGCAGAAGAAGTTCGGCGAGATTGCCACGACGCCCGAGGCGCGCGCCAAACAGATGCGTTTTCTCGCCTCGCGCGGTTTCTCGCGTACCGTTATCAGCAAAATCGTGTGGGGTGCCGACGAATTCTCGGACGACTTTTGACGCGACATCCATCACTTTCCTGATGGATGTCGCATCATTCATCGGGGAAGTGCGGGTGACGCCCGTGGGCTCGCAAGCCGCATGAATACTGGCGTGACATGACGCGGTATCTCGCGTGTCGCGTCATGCCACAGTTATCGCGATATGGCGTTGCACCATACGCCCATCACCCGCGGAATTTTGATAATCCGACCCATTGGTCGGGTAATTCGACCTTATGCGGCGGGCTTCTGTTGCGCTGCGGCAATCGCCCTCGCTGCCTATGCTAGAATTCAGATCTTTCCGCGTTCATGCATTGCACACTCTCGCATGCCGCTCTCTGAGCCCGCCTCTCGTACCCTGCGTCACCGCCGCGCGATCGCTGTCGAAGCGTTTTCGCGCGACGATGGCCTATGGGACATCGAAGCCTGTCTAACCGATCACAAGGATCGCGATTTTGCATTGGCAACGGGCCTTCGAAAGGAGGGCACGCCGATTCACTCGCTGTGGCTGCGTCTGACGATCGACGAGAGTTTCGAGGTGCGTGACGCCGAGGCCGTCTCCGACTGGGTGCCTTATCCCGGCATTTGTGACCAGATTGGCCCAGACTATCGTCAATTGATCGGACTTAACCTGCGACGCGGGTTCCGCCATGCGGTGCGCGAGCGCCTCGGCGGCGCGGCGGGCTGTACCCATCTGACCGAACTTTGCAGTGTCCTGCCCACGGCAGCGATTCAGGCCTTCGCCGGCGAGGTGATCCACACCCCCGACACGGCGCTCAAGGCCGCCCATGAGGCCGATGTTTCGGCGCCTCCTTTCCAACTCGGACATTGTCACGCCCTGCGGTTTGATGGCGAGGCGGTGCGCCGGTTTTACCCGCGCTGGTTCAACGGCCGCGCAAACGATCGAGCGAACGAGCCCACGACGCCCGCCACAACCGAAGCGGTGCGCGATGGTGCCTCGACTCGCCAGCTCGAACCCAAACTTCCAACTCAGCAAGAAGGGAATCACGCATGAAGATTCATGAGTATCAAGGCAAGGAAATCCTCCGAAAATTCGGAGTCGCGGTGCCCGCGGCATTCCGGCGTTTTCCGTGGACGAGGCCGTGAAGGCAGCCGAAGAACTCGGCGGTCCGGTTTGGGTGGTCAAGGCCCAGATTCACGCAGGCGGTCGCGGTAAGGGCGGCGGCGTGAAGGTTGCCAAGTCGATCGAGCAAGTGCGCGAATACGCCGGCCAGATCCTCGGCATGCAACTGATCACGCACCAGACGGGCCCGGAAGGTCAAAAGGTCAATCGCCTGCTGATCGAAGACGGCGCCGACATCAAGAACGAACTCTACGTCAGCCTCGTGGTCGACCGCATCACGCAGAAGATTGTGCTGATGGGTTCGAGCGAAGGCGGCATGGACATCGAAGAAGTCGCCGAAACGCATCCGGAACTGATCCACAAGGTCATCGTTGAGCCGTCCGTAGGTCTGACCGACGCGCAAGCCGACGACCTGGCCAAGAAGATCGGCGTGCCCGACGCTTCGATCGCCCAAGCCCGCACGATCCTGCAAGGTCTGTACAAGGCGTTCTGGGAAACCGATGCGTCGCTGGCCGAAATCAACCCGCTGAACGTGAGCAGCAACGGCACGGTCACCGCGCTGGACGCCAAGTTCAACTTCGATTCGAACGCGCTGTTCCGTCACCCGGAAATCGTGGCTTACCGCGATCTGGACGAAGAAGATCCGGCAGAAGTCGAAGCCTCGAAGTTCGATCTGGCCTACATCTCGCTCGACGGTAACATCGGCTGCCTGGTGAACGGTGCCGGTCTGGCCATGGCTACGATGGACACCATCAAGCTGTTCGGCGGCGAACCGGCGAACTTCCTGGACGTGGGCGGTGGCGCCACGACCGAGAAGGTCACCGAAGCGTTCAAGATCATGCTGAAGAACCCGAACCTGACCGCCATTCTGGTCAACATCTTCGGTGGCATCATGCGTTGCGACGTGATCGCCGAAGGCGTGATCGCAGCCTCGAAGGCCGTCTCGCTGAAGGTGCCGCTGGTCGTGCGCATGAAGGGCACGAACGAAGACCTGGGCAAGAAGATGCTCGCCGAATCGGGTCTGCCGATCATCTCGGCGGACAGCATGGAAGAAGCTGCCCAGAAGGTTGTCGCGGCTGCCGCAGGCAAGTAACCAGAACAGTCGAAGCCGCAGCGGCGCGACCCCAAAGGGGTGTGCGAACGCTGCCCGGCAACCGGATGAAGGAAATCAAGCAATGTCGATTCTGATCAACAAAGATACAAAGGTCATCACCCAAGGTATCACTGGCAAAACCGGCCAGTTCCATACCCGCATGTGCCGCGAATACGCGAATGGCAAGAACGCGTTCGTCGCCGGCGTGAACCCGAAGAAGGCTGGCGAAGACTTCGAGGGCATTCCCATTTTCGGTTCGGTCAAGGACGCGAAGGCACAGACCGGCGCGACCGTGTCGGTGATCTACGTGCCGCCCGCAGGCGCTGCCGCCGCGATCTGGGAAGCCGTCGAAGCCGATCTGGACCTGGCGATCTGTATCACGGAAGGGATCCCCGTTCGTGACATGATCGAAGTGAAGGACCGTATGCGTCGCGAAGGTCGCAAGACCCTGCTGCTCGGCCCGAACTGCCCGGGCGTGATCACGCCGGACGAACTGAAGATCGGCATCATGCCGGGTCACATCCACAAGAAGGGTCGCATTGGCGTGGTGTCGCGCTCGGGTACCCTGACGTATGAAGCCGTGGGTCAACTGACCGCCCTGGGCCTGGGCCAATCGACTGCCGTCGGTATCGGTGGCGATCCGATCAATGGTCTGAAGCACATCGACGTCATGCAAATGTTCAATGACGATCCGGATACGGACGCCGTGATCATGATCGGTGAAATCGGTGGCCCGGACGAAGCCATGGCGGCCGAGTGGATCAAGGGCAACATGAAGAAGCCGGTCGTCGGTTTCATCGCGGGCGTGACGGCGCCCCCGGGCAAGCGCATGGGCCACGCCGGCGCGCTGATCTCGGGCGGTGCCGATACGGCCGAAGCCAAGCTGGAAATCATGGACGCCTGCGGTATCAAGGTGACCAAGAACCCGTCGGAAATGGGCCGTCTGCTCAAGTCGGTGCTGTAATTCCCGTCGGACGACCGGCTCGTGCGCGCCGGAACTGGCGCGCACGAGCGAGGTCATGAAAAGGGAGCCCGGGACATCGGGCTCCCTTTTTTGCTATGGCGTTTCACAAGCCATTCGCGTCCATCGTTGCATTCGTTCCTGAGGATATTCCCGCCATGCTTGCGTTTTTTGCCGAGCTGAACTGGGCTGCGGTTCTGCAGATCATCATGATCGACATCCTGCTGGGTGGCGATAATGCCGTGGTGATCGCACTCGCCTGCCGTAACTTGCCGGCCAAACAACGTTTGCAGGGCGTCGTATGGGGCACGATCGGCGCCATCGTACTGCGCGTGATCCTGATCGCGTTCGCCGTGACGCTGCTCGCAGTGCCCTATCTCAAGGCGGTGGGCGGCGCGTTGTTGCTCTGGATCGGGATCAAGCTGCTGGTGCCCGACCATGAGGCTCACGATAGCGTACAGCCGGCCGACAAGCTCTGGACGGCGGTCAAGACCATCATCATTGCGGACCTGGTGATGAGTATCGACAACGTCATCGCCATTGCCGGCGCCGCGGAAGGGGCGGCCAAAGACCATCAGTTGCCGCTCGTCATCTTCGGTCTGCTCGTGAGCATTCCGCTGATCGTCTGGGGCTCGCAACTGGTGCTCAAGGCTCTGGACCGGTTCCCATTCATCGTGATGGCCGGGGCGGCATTGCTCGGCTGGATTGCGGGCGGGCTGATCGCGTCGGATCCGGGCATCGGCGACTGGTTGCATCTGCCGGGCGCCGCGGCCGAATATACGCATTACGTGGCGGCTGCGATCGGCGCACTGCTCGTCGTGGTGGTGGGGCGCGTGCTCAAGCGTCGGGCCGATGCACGTCAAATGCGTGCAACCTCTTCGGAATGATCGGGTCCATCCCCGGGACCGACATCGTCGGTCCGCGGTGGTTTTTCCAGGAGCCACTGTGCTGTTCGGCTGAATTGTCCCGCCTCTGAATAGGACGATTCTCCTCACCCATACGGCCCCGCCCGATTTTGATCTATGGCAGGGCGCTGGCCGAAGGGGGTATGGCATACTCCGCCCACTTCCCCCCGATGTCCCTTTTGTTTTCATTGCTTTCGCAGGGAGTTACACAATGCGTCGTTTCGGCCACCGGACCTCCGGTATTGCCAAGTCTCGGGGTTTCACCCTGATCGAGTTGATGATCGTGTTGGCGATCATCGGTGTGCTGGTCATGGCAGGGGTTCCGTATCTGCAGAGTTATCTGGTACGTGCACGTGTTGTCGAAGGGCTGGGGGCTGCGGCGTCCGCCAAGGCACTCGTGAGCGAGAACGCCATGCACGGCGCGCCGTTCAACAGCGGCTGGCAAGCGCCGAGCGCCACTGACAACGTGAATGCGGTGAGTATCGATGCCGTGACCGGCAACGTGACGGTCGCCTATACGCAACGTGCAGGCGACGGCGCCCTTGTGCTGGTGCCGACGAGCGCCGCTGCCGATGGCTCGCCGAAGGCGCTGACGGTCGGCAAGGCGCCCGAAGGCCAGATCGTCTGGACGTGTTACGCCCAAGGCCGCGAAGGGGCCCCGAATGGCGCGACGCTGCCGGGCAAGCTGGCGCCGCCCGAGTGCCGTGCGGCGGCGGTCACCGGCAAGTCGGGCTGAGACCGGTGCTCGGACGGCCGGATTGCGTCGATCCGTATCGGCGCGACATCCATGCAGCGTCGGCACGACGTCGGCCGACGCGGGCCCGGCGCTGGCGTTGATTTAGTGACGACCTGGCGTTGACGCACCGGCGGCGCAACCTTGACGTGCCCCCCGCGTGGCCTGCCGAGATGGCGGATTTGTCGACGGCAAAGTCATATACGTCCGCTGTGAAATGGCTGCCCCTGGGGCAGCCATTTTTCGTTATGCTTGCGCATCTTCCAACGGGTGCATTGCACGGCGGCGATCTTGTTTCCTCCTCTGCTTCTCTCAATGATCGGGCTCACGCTGACCCTGATCTGGGCCTTGCCCTATAACCTCGTCAAGCACACGTATCCGATTTCCACCTTCTATGCGGAAGCGCTGACATTCTCGCTGTTCGCGTTGCTCGGTGCGCTCTCGATGATCGCCGTGTGGCAACGCGACGCACGCGCGCTACGGATGCCTCGCGTCACCTGGATGCCGCTCGCTTTTGTGGCGGTCATCCTTGTGCAGCGTGCCACGATGCCGACCGAGCTGCCGCAACTGATGATGACTGCGCTGCTCTATGGCGTGGCGATGATCGTGGCCGTGAATGCCGGGTTCTGGCTGGCACAACTCGGGTGGCGCGACGTGCTCATGCGATGGAGTGCGATGGCGCTCACGCTGGGGGGCTGTACGCCGTGGGCGCGCAGGTCTTGCAAGCGTTTCATATGGAAGCCGACGTTCCCTGGCTGGTGGCCAAGTACTCCGTGACGGTCGCGCGCCGACTGTTCGGCAATATGTATCAGCCGAATCACCTGGCAACATATTTGTCGCTCGCCAGCGCGGGGGCGTTCTATCTCTGGTATCAGCGTAAGCTGCCCGCCTGGCTGTGGCTTGTGGTGTGTGCGACGTTCGACATCGGTATCTGCCTGACCGGCTCGCGCACCCCGTGGCTGCAACTGGCGCTGTTGTCGGCATTCGGGGTGTGGCTCGTGTGGGTGGCGCGTGCCGAGACGGCGCGCAACATGCGCCGGTCGACGCGCTGGTTCGTGCCCGTTGCCATCCTTCCGTTGCTCGCGCTGATGACGATGTTCGTCGGATGGGCGAATGTTGCCTGGGGGTTGCAGCTCGACGGCAGTGCCGTGGCCCGCATGCAGCAGGCCGGTCAAGTGACGGGACGATTGAACCTGTGGGAGTACGGTCTGGCAATCTTCCGCGAGCATTGGTGGTTCGGCGCGGGCTGGTCGAACTACATCGACGCGCAGTTTGCGTTGGTCGACAAGCTCGGCCCCGTTGAGATGGCCGACAACGCCCATAACGTGCTGCTTGATCTGCTCGCGAAGACCGGTATCGTCGGTGCGTTGGCGGTATTGGCGCCGCTGGCGTTCTGGTTCGCGCGCGCGGTGCGCGGCATCAAGGTGGCGTCGGTCGCGCTCGCCTTCGTTCTGCTGGGCATGCTCGCGGTGCACGCCATGCTGGAGTATCCGCAGCACTACGCATTCTTCCTCTTGCCCGCGCTGTTCCTGCTCGGTTTGTGCGAGACAAAGGCGATCGATAGCGTGTCACCCACCGCCGTCGGTGCCATCAATGGCGTGATCGTGCTGTTTGCATGCGTGGCGATTCCTTGGCTCTACCACGACTACCAACGCGTCGAAGTGGCCTATCGCGCCGGCAAGATCGAGGCCTATCGCACGGATCCGGCGCTCTTCTTCACCCCGTATGGCGACTACGCGGTCACGGGGGCGTTGTTCCTGAATCGCGATCAGCTCGACGAAAAGCTGGCGGCGCATCGTGAAGCGCTGGCGCTGGGTGCCGGGCCGACCATGATCAAGCGTTATATCGTGCTGCTCGCCCTCGCAGGGCGTGACGACGAAGCGCTCGAAGACATTCAGCGCCTGAAGAATTACAACTCGGCGATTTTCGATGGGCAGTACGCTGCGCTCGTCCGGATGTTACGTGAGCAGGGCGATACGCTGAAGCCGTTCGTCAAACGGGTCATCGAGGCGTGGGGGCGGCCGAAGGGCGAGGCCGACGAGGACGCGAGCGCCGCGCCGCGAGAGAAGACGTCATCGATGTCATAAGGTCAGTGGCGACCCTGCCATGAAACACAACGCCCGTGAATTTCACGGGCGTTGTGTTTTGCGGCGCCGTCGAACAACGGCTCAAGCCTTGGGGGTATCGCCTTCGTCGTCTTGATCGGTCTCTTCGCTACGCGCCCAGAAGAAACGGTCGGGGAAATGGCGCCCCATGCCCGGGCGGAATGCGTTCTCCAGAACCTGCTGCAGATACTCCTGTGCTTCACTGACCGCTTCCGGCACGGCGAGGCCGTTGGCGAGCATCGCGGTGACGGCGGCCGCCAACGTGTCGATGGCGCCGGCGACGTTGTGCGGCGGCCGGTCCCAGGCGTCCTCGCGCACGACGCCACCCTCGGTGTAGAGCGTATGCGTGAATTGCGGTGCGTTGTTGTCGCTCACCAGGATGAACTCGCAGCCGTTTTCCAGCAGGATGGCAACCGCGTCGTCGAGAGAAACGTTTTCGTTCTCCGTGACGGTCTGTGCCAGCGCGATGGCATTGGCCGGGCTCACCACGAGCACGCTGGCCTGCGGCACGAGCAGACTGGCCGTGGCCTCGCGCAACTCGTCGGCCGAGAGCAGATGCTCGCCGGCCAGGCCGAAGTCGGGTGCCACCACAAGGGGCGTCTCGTCGTAATCGGCCACGATCTCGGCAATGGCCGCGACGTTTTCCGCATTGACAGCGCTTCCGACCTTGAAGGCGGCGACCGGCATGTCTTCGAGCAGCATGCGGGCCTGATCGACGACCCAGTCCGGGTCGACCGGCTGTACGTCGTTGCAGGTGCGCGAGTCCTGGGAGGAATAGCCGGTGAGTACCGACACGCCGTAGCCGCCCATGCTCGCGAACGTGAGCAGGTCAGCCTGGACGCCGGTTGCCGAAGTCGGGTCGGAGAGTCCGAAGGTCAGGAGAATGGGAGGGGATTCAGTGTGCATGGAGGCAGGATAGACGGCGATCTGGTCACGCCTTGGGTTCGTTGGTACCATCACGCCTTAAATGCCCGTTTCGGAGCGCTGGAAAGCGTCGTGGGCATCGCCCGCCGGCGAACGAATGCACCGGCAGGTTCCCACTCCACCGTACGACATTTTTGTCTGCGGGGCCCGAAGCGGTTGACAAAGCCATTGTAACGGAACGCTCGTCGCTGAAGAAAGCATGGAATACAAGAGCTGGATGTGCCTCATTTGCGGTTGGATTTACGACGAAGAGGCCGGTTTGCCCGATGAGGGGATTGCGCCCGGCACGCGCTGGGAAGACGTGCCCATCAATTGGACCTGCCCCGAGTGCGGCGCGCGCAAGGAAGATTTCGAGATGGTGCAGATCTGAGGACGGGCGGCCCAGCCGCCGCCTGTTCCTCAAGGTCCTTGCGCGTCCTCCGCGTTTGTCGCGTTTGTCGCGCGCTCCGAAGCATCGGGTGCCTTCGATGCCTCTGATGTACCCGATCGCCGTTTCGCCGTCGTTACGGCATGGCGCTCGACGATCTGCCCGGCCTTCGGCCGGGACGATCACGCCGCGGACTTCCCGCCCGAATTCACGAAGACCGGCCGCATGGCCAGGAGATGGCCTATGGTGACGCCGCAAACGCCTTCCGACACCACCATCAACACGCCCGAAACGTCCGCGCGCGAAACTCGCGACACACGCGACACGCCCTTGTGGCGTTTGCCCGAAGTGGCAGATGCGCTGACCGAGGCGTCCGACGCCTGGTCGAACGGTCCGGCGGCCTCGCTCGGCCCGCTGCGACGGGCCAACCGGCTGCTCCAGTCGAGCGGCCACGCCGATTGGGCGCTGCACGGCGAGCGCCTTGTGCAGGCAATCGCCGAAGCGGCCTATGGGCAGCCGGCCAGCCAGGACACCCAGCGTAATGCCCTGCGTCAGTTCGAGCGCGACATCTGGCAGGCGGGGACGGCACCGGGTTCATCCACTGTGGCGGCCGATGATGCTCCTCGCGCTTCCGAGAGCTGGCCAGGCGCGCCGTCGCTGGGTGAGCTTCGTATGGCAGGCTGGCCGGCCGCGCACCCACGCCTGGACGGTCTGCCGGCGGGCACGGCACCGTTGCGAGCGGACGTCGAGCGCGTGCTGTTGCGACTGCTGCGTCCCGACGCGCAGGCCACCGACACCACGGCGGCCCTCGGTGAACTGGCTGATCTGGCGGCCGATCTCCACCGTGCGGGGGGTACGGCGCCGCTCGACTACTGGCGTCTGGCGGCCGCATGGCTGCGATTGGCCCGTGCGCCGTTGAGTCTGGCCGACAAGCGCCAGATTGGCCGGATGAATATGGCGTTACGCAAGCAACTGACGCGTGCGGTTGTGCCGGACGTCGGGGCCCCCGCCGCAACGCCTTCGTCCGCCACGGTGGGTATCGGCGCAAAGGGCGTGAACGAGGCCATTCCCGGCCACGATTTGCTCGAGGCGCTCGCCACGTGGCATGCGCAAGCCCCGGATCGCTGGCTGGGCGCGTTGCTGAGCGATTTCGGCGTACTGCGACATCCTGGCCATCTGCCCGAGCCGCTGGTCGATGCCGCACAGGTCGGTCAGAAGCAAGGCACGGGAAGCAGTTCGCGCGATTGGCTGCGCATTGGGCCGCTGGCGGTACGGCAGGACGTCTGCCAGACGTTCCTGAGCCTGGCGGACGAGGCGCTGCCCAATCTGAACGATCCGGCGGTGGCCGCGAAGGTGGCGCAATACTCGGCAGGCATCGGGCTGGCACCGGTCGCGCGGCTCGCGGCGGCGGTGGCGGCCACCGGCGAGCGGCTTGCCGCCTCGCCGCCGGCGGAGCCAGGGGGGCCGGCGGCGCTGGCGATGACGGTCAAGGCGTTGCGCGGCATGCTGCATCAGTTTGCCGCCGATACTTATCCGGAGTCGCGGCCCGACCTGATCGCGGAAATGGCGATGTGGCGCGAGCGTGCGCTGGACGCCAGCGTATTCGGACAGCGGCTCGTCACCGGGCGCGACGTTCCGTGATAAAGTCGGCGCAAAGGCTGCCATTGGCAGCCGATGGCCGTATCACGATGCGGAAAAAGTTCGTCTGCTGACCCGCAGCACCCGCTGCGCGAGGCAACATCCGGGCAGCAGACCGTCAAACAGCTTCCGATAAACTTTGGCCCTATGCCGAGCGACCGTATCAACCTCACGAATCAGTTCCTCATCGCCATGCCGGGCATGGCCGATCCGACGTTTTCCGGTACCGTCGTCTACCTTTGCGAACACAGCGAAAAAGGGGCGATCGGGCTGGTCATCAATCGTCCCACCGACATCGATCTGCAGTCGCTCTTCGAGCGGCTCGATCTCAAGCTGGAAATCGATCCCCTCGCGCATCAGCCGGTGTTCTTCGGCGGACCGGTGCAGACCGAGCGCGGCTTCGTGCTGCATGAGTCGACCGGCGCGCCCTATAGCTCCTCGCTGTCGGTGCCGGGCGGTCTCGAAATGACGACCTCGAAAGACGTGCTCGAAGCCGTCGCGAATGGTCAGGGACCGCGTCGTTTCCTGCTGACGCTGGGACATTCGGGTTGGGGCGCCGGGCAGCTGGAAGACGAGATCGGCCGCAACGGCTGGCTGACGGTCGCAGCGGATCCGGGCATCGTGTTCGACGTGCCGCCGGCCGAGCGCTTCGATGCTGCGTTGGCGTTGTTGGGCGTTACCTCGTCGATGCTGTCCGCCGACGCGGGTCACGCATGACGGCTGGCAGTGCCACGGTCCTCGCCTTCGATTACGGCGAGCGCCGAATCGGGGTCGCAATCGGCAATCTGATGTTGCGCGAGGCCAGCGCATTGACCGTCGTGGCCAATCTCAATCGTGAAGTCCGGTTCGCCGAGACCGGTAAGCTCATCGCCGAATGGGAACCCGAACTCATCGTCGTCGGGCTGCCGTGCCATCCAGACGGCACGCCGCACGAGATGACCCAGCAAGCCAAGCGCTTCGGCAACCAACTCAACGGACGATTCAACGTGCCGGTCGTGTGGGTCGACGAGCGTTACTCATCGGTCGCTGCCGCCGCGGCGCTGGCCGAGGCGGGCGTCAAGGTTTCGCAAAAGACATCGCTCGACGCCGAGGCCGCTCGCATCATCCTTCAGCAATATTTCGACGAGCATGGTCCTGTCTGATATCCCGAGCGGCATTCCGCCCGCGCGCCGCCAATGCGACGCCGCGCAACGCCATCTCGCCGCGGAGCCCCTGCATGGCTAACGGAATCCTGGGCCGGCGCGGCCACCCGCAGCTCAACCGCAACGGCGAGCTGAAGCATTTGCTGACGGTGGAAGGGCTGCCGCGCGCCGTATTGATGCACATTCTCGACACCGCCACGCAATTCGTCGGCGTGAACGATGCCGACGTGAAGAAGGTGCCGCTGCTACGCGGCAAGTCGGTCTTCAATCTCTTCTTCGAGAATTCGACACGTACGCGCACGACGTTCGAGATTGCCGCTGCGCGTTTGTCGGCCGATGTGCTGAATCTGAATATCAACGCGTCGTCGACGAGCAAGGGCGAAACGCTGCTCGACACCATCGGCAACCTGTCGGCCATGCACGCGGATCTGTTCGTCGTGCGTCACGCCCAATCGGGCGCACCCTATCTGATCGCGGAGCATTGTGCGCCGCACGTGCATGTCATCAACGCCGGCGACGGGCGTCACGCGCACCCGACGCAAGGCTTGCTCGACATGTACACGATTCGTCATCACAAGGGTGAATTTCAGAATCTGACGGTAGCGATCGTCGGTGACATTTTGCATTCGCGCGTGGCGCGCTCCGACATTCACGCGCTCACCACGCTGGGCGTGCCGGAAGTGCGCGCCATCGGGCCGCGCACGCTGTTGCCCGAGGGCCTCGAACAACTCGGCGTGCGCGTATTCCACGACATGGATGAAGGGCTGCGCGACGTCGACGTCATCATCATGCTGCGGTTGCAAAACGAGCGAATGAGCGGCGCGTTGCTGCCGTCGGCGGCCGAGTATTTCAAATATTACGGCCTGACGCCAGCGCGTCTCGCTTTGGCCAAATCCGATGCCATCGTCATGCACCCCGGACCGATGAACCGGGGTGTGGAAATCGATTCGGCGGTTGCGGACGGTCCGCAGTCGGTCATTCTCGAACAAGTGTCGTTCGGCATTGCCGTGCGCATGGCGGCGATGAGTATCGTTGCCGCGACTCACGGGTGAGGGCGCCATGAAACTGCATCTGAAGGGCGGCCGCGTCATCGATCCCTCGACCCGAACCGATCGTGTCCAGGACGTCTTCATCGCGGCGGGCAGTATTGCTGCGCTGGGCGCGCCGCCGGCCGACTTCGTCGCTGACCGAACCGTCGACGTGGCGGGGCTGGCGGTCATCCCCGGGCTGGTCGACTTGGCGGCACGTCGCATGACGGCGGCCAGCGAAGCTGCGGCGGCGCTTGCGGGTGGGGTCACGCGCGTCGTTTGCCCGCCCGATACCGACCCTGTGCTCGACGCGCCGGATCTCGTCGAAATGCTGCAGTTGCGCGCCCGTGCCGTGCACCGTGCGCAGGTGCATCCGCTGGGCGCCTTGACGGTGGGACTTGCCGGCCGAGAACTCACGGAAATGGCGCAGTTGGCGCGAGCAGGCTGCATCGGACTGTCGCAGGCCAACGCGTCGATCACTGACAACCGCACCTTGTTGCGCGCGATGCAGTACGCGGGCACGTTTGGGCTGACTGTCTGGTTGCGCCCGCAGGACGCCGCGCTGGCGGCCGGGGGCGTGGCGGCCAGCGGTGCCGTTGCCTCCCGTCTCGGACTGGCGGGCATTCCGGTGGCGGCCGAGACCATCGCGCTGCACACCATTTTGGAACTTGTACGCGTGACCGGCACGCGTGTGCATCTGTGCCGTCTGTCGTCTGCGGCGGGGCTGGCGCTCGTGCGCTCGGCCAAGGCCGAAGGGTTGCCGGTGACGTGCGACGTCGCCGCGCATCATCTCCACCTGAGCGATATGGACATCGGCTATTTTGATGCCCAGTACCGACTCGATCCGCCACTGCGAGGGCAACGTGACCGAGAGGCCATCCGCGACGCCGCGCGCGACGGCACGGTCGATGCCATCTGCTCGGACCACACGCCGCTGGCGGCCGACGCACGTCTCGTCCCGTTTGCCGAAGCCGAGCCGGGCGCGAGCGGTGTGGAGTTGCTGCTGTCGCTGGTGTTGAAGTGGGCCGACGAGTCGCGCGTGCCGCTGGTCGATGCGCTGGCGCGGGTGACGTACGGGCCGGGACAGCGGCTCGCGACGGTGGCCCCGGGCGCGGGCCGGCTTGCGCCGGGACGACCGGCAGATCTATGTGTCTTTGCGCCGTCGACACACTGGACGGTGGCCGCGCAACAGATGCGCAGTGCCGGCCACAACACCCCGTTTCTGGGTTACGAAGTGCCGGGGCGTGTAGGTCTCACGCTGGTGGGTGGCCACGTGGCGCACGAAACCCTCGCCGTCTAGGATGCGATTGTCGTGCTGCTAATCAAAAAAATTCGTCTTGGCTTGCACCTCACGCGCGGTCTGCTGACCGCGCTGCTGTTTTTCCCGTTCCTGTCGGAAGCGGCGAAGCATCGTCGCATTCGCGCATGGTCGCAAAAGCTGTTGAAGCTGTGCGGCATGCGTCTCGAAGTCGAGCAGCGTGCGCCGTTGCCCGACAGCGGCGTGATGCTGCTGTGCAACCACGTGTCGTGGATCGACATCTTCGCGATCAATGCGTGGCAGCCGGTGCGGTTTGTCGCCAAGGCCGAGATTCGCCACTGGCCGTTGGTCGGCTGGCTGTGCGTGCAGACGCGCACCATCTTCCTGCAACGTGAGCGCCGTGCCGACGCGCGCCGCATCATGCATTACCTATCCGATTGCCTGCGTGATGGGGACATCATCACGGTTTTCCCTGAAGGCACGACCACGGACGGTCGAAGTTTGTTGCCGTTCCACGCCAATCTGCTGCAGGCTCCGGTGGCTACGTCCAGGCCGGTGCAGCCGCTGTGTCTGTTCTATTCTGATGCCGAGAGCGGGCGCCATACGATGGCGCCGGCGTATATCGGCGAAACGAGTCTGATCGAGTCCATCGACATGATTCTGCGCGCGCCGCCCATGACGGTGCGCTTGTCGGTGGGCGAACCGCAGCATCCGCAAGACGGTCAGCACCGTCGCGAGTTTGCGCTCGGCGCGCAGCGGGCGGTTGGCGATGCCTTGCAGGGGTTTCTGCCCGAGGCAGTGTTGCCGCAGAGCGGCTCGGTCGGCTCGCGTGACTCGGCATTGGGGGACGAAGACGACGATACGGTGCGGGCCGTTCAGGTCTGACGCGTGTCGCGATAGTGCAGTAGCGCAGACGAAAACGGCGCCCATCGGGCGCCGTTTTTGTTGGTTGGGGTGATGGCCTTCGCGCCGCATACGTCACAGAGGCAGGCCATACGTGCAGATGTCGGAGGTAGTCCACAGGTGCGGATCTCAGAGGCACTCCAAAGAGGCAAGCCAAAGGGACCGGTCACGAGACAGACCACGAGTCCAAGCCTGCACGCGATCAATTGCCTTTGCGCTTCGCTCTTTTTTCGTCGCGTGCGCGCTTCTCGATTTTTTCCGCTTTCTCTGATTTCCCGGTCTTCTCGACCTTTCCGACCTTGCTTGCGGCGGGCCGACTGGGCTTCTCGGCTTTCGCGGCCTTGGGCGCAGCTTCCGACTTGCCGGTCTTGTTTATCTTGTCGCGCGCCTTGTCATCCGCAAATGCCAGCGGATCTCGAATCTGCGGGCAGTCGACCTGTATCAGCTCGCGCGCGGCGGGCGAGCCAGCCAGCTTCACCGCCGTCAATTGCCCGCCCCAGACACAGCCGGTATCGAGTCCAAGCAGATTGTCGCGCATGAGCAGTCCGAGCGCGGACCAGTGACCGAACGCCACCGTGACGTTGGCCGTGCGACGGTTCGGCGCGTCGAACCAGGGCTTCAACTCATCCGTGGCCGCGTTGGCCCCTTCCTTGATCTTGAAGTCGATGCGCCCGTCCGCTGTGCAAAAGCGCATGCGCGTGAGGGCGTTGATCGTGAGACGTTGACGGTCTTCGTCGCTCAGATCGTCGTGCCACCGATCGGGCTGATTGCCGAACATGCGCGACAGGAACGTTCTCCAGTCCGGGCCACGCAACTGCCGCTCCACGTCGCAAGCGAGCGTGATGACCTGCGCGGCGTCCCATTGGGGGAGGACGCCGGCATGCACCATCAGATGGCCCTTTGCGAAATGCGCGAGCGGTCGATGGCGTACCCAGTCGATGAGGGCATCGCGGTCGGGGGCCTTGAGAATGTCATCGAGGGTGTCGCTGCCGTGGGTCTGGCGCACACCGGCCGCCACGGCCAGCAGATGAAGATCGTGATTGCCGAGCACGGCCGTGACGCGATCGCCCAGCGCGATGACTTGGCGCAACGTATCGAGCGAGCGCGGCCCGCGATTGACGAGGTCGCCTGCCAGCCAGAGATCCGCGTCCTGAGGCAGGTGCGCGAGCAGTTGTTCAAACGACGTCTGGCAACCCTGCAGGTCGCCGATAGCATAGATGTCACGCATGGCGGAGGTGGCGCTGTCTCGTCTGTCTAGTTGTCCCGATCATGGGGATGGCGGGTGCCGCGGCTTCGCGCCTGCGATGCGTTGCCCTTGGGACGTTCATTTTTTGAAAATGAGCCAGCGGGTGCTTTGAAGCGAACGATGCGCAGATACAGCCAGACATACGTCACCATGAAGGCGACGCAGCACAGCGCGAGCACCAGACTGTGTCGCCAGAACACCGTCGCCGGGATCACTGCCAGCAAGCATAGCAGCCAGAGGTACGGTGACGTCAAGGAGTTGCGTTGCGTCAGCGCGCTTGCCGTGCGGGCGCCGACGGCCCAACGCATCAGCCGCTTGTAGACGAGCATGTGCAGGTGCACGCCATCGGGAATGCCGGGCGACATGCCGCGTACGAAGCGCTTGCGATAGATCGAGAAACAGACCTCGAAGGCGGGGTAAATCACCATCAGTGCCGGGTACCACGGCGACACCTGCGGGTTGCGCATGACCAGCAACACGGCAATTTCGGCCAGCATGAAGCCGATGAAATACGCGCCGCCATCGCCGAGAAAGATCAGTCCGCCGGGAAAATTGAAGATGAAGAATCCGAGGATCGCGCCCACCATGATCATTGAAGTAGTGAGCACAACGGGGTCTTGTACCTGAAACCCGACATAGCCGAGCGAGGCGAACATGATCATCGCGACCATCGCGGCGAGCCCGTTGAACCCGTCGATGATGTTGACGGCATTGGCCATGCCGGCCACGCAGAGCACGGTGAGTGGTACCGACACGGCGGCGAGCATCAGCGCGTGGTCGGCCAGGCCGATGTCGATGCGCGTGATATGAATGTCGAGCACAAGCCACGCCAGCAGCGCGGCGAACATCGTGCAGATGAGACGCACCGTCGGCGTCACTTTCTTGGTCAGGTCTTCGACGAAGCCGGAGAAGAATGCGGGCAGGCCGCAGGCGACGAGCAGGAGGATATCGCGCGAGACGACGGGATACGAGAAACCGAGCGCCGTGGCGGCCACGATCAGGCCCGCCAGAATGCCGACGCCGCCGATGCGCGGCACCGGACGCACGTGAAACTTCTGCACGCCGGCAACATCGCTATCGCCGGAGAAACGGGCGTGAACGTGCGCATAGCGAACGATCAAGAGCGTCGCGATGAACGACACGAGCAGGGCGATGGCGAGACTCAGCATGATGCGGGGAGGGATCCGAGAATCCGAAAATACTCTGCAATGACGACATGTTCGTCGAATTCGCGCGCTACTTTAGCACGCCCGGCATCGCCCATCCGGACGAGCTGGCTCGCGGGTATTTGGGCCATGTCCCGCAGGCAGGCGGCCAGTGCGGCGGCGTCGCGTGCGCGCACGAGCCGGCCGGTCGCTCCATCGTCGATCACGTCGCGGCAACCCGGCACATCGCTCGCGATGAGTGGTCGCCCCATCGCGCTGGCTTCGAGTAAGGTGCGCGAGAGGCCCTCGCGGTACGACGGCAGTACCACGCAATGCGCATTCGCAATAATGGGCCGGACGTCGCGGGTCGTGCCGAGATACTCGACGACGCCTTCGCGCTGCCAAGCGTCGACCTCGCTGCGTGTGACGGCCGTGGGATTCTCGACATCGGTCGCGCCGAGCATTTGAAAGGTCAGGTGCGGCATCTCGGCGCGTAGAGCGCGCGCGGCCTCCACATACTCCAGCACGCCCTTGTCGCGAAGCAGACGGGCGATGAGGAGAAAGCGCATTGGTTCGGGCGGAGCGTCGGCGGGCGCGTTCGATTTCGGCCACGGCGCCTTGGCGAAGTGAGCGAGATCGACACCCTCTCCCGGCAGCAACCGGGTCTTGTCGATCGCAACAAGCCCGCCTTCGACAAACGCGCGATGGTCTTCGGCGTTGAGAAACCAATTCTCGAGCGTATGGCGAAACGCGATGCGGTAGAGCTGTCGCGCCAGCCTCGTGGTCAGCGATTCGCGAATGAAGACGTATCCAAGCCCCGTGGTCATCGACACGCACGGAATACGAGCAAGGCGTGCGGCGATGGATCCGTAGATGTTCGGTTTGATCGTGTAGTGGAAGATCACCGCCGGACGAACTTGTCGGTAAAGACGAAAGAGTCGCCACATCAGTCCGAGATCCTGCAGCGGATTTTGTCCCTTGGCGGCCATCGGGACGCGATGGACGACGCAGCCCATTTCGGCAAGCTGCGTGGCGAACGCATCGTCTGGCGCCGCGACGTGCACCGGATGGCCCGCCGCCAACAGCGCGGCAATCGGGCCACGCCGGAAGTTGTAGATCGACCAGAAGGTGTTGGAGCAGAGCAGGACAGGCGATGTCATTGACAGGGTCGTGGTGTAATCAGGAACGGTTGCGACGCGTTTCGCGCAAACGCGCATAGACCGCGATCCAGCGCGTCACGACTGCATCGAGAGAGTAATGGGTGATGATGCGCTCGCGATTGGCGACGCCGGTCGCGTGACGCGCGCTCGCGTCGGCGCGCAGATGGCGAATCAGGGCGTCGCCGAGCGCCTGCGCATTGCCTACCGGCACGAGCGTGTTGCCCGAGACGGCGCCCAGCAGTTCACGCACCCCTCCGCAGTCAGTCGACACCACGGGCAAGCCGCTGGCCATCGCCTCGCCAATCACGAGCGGCAATCCTTCCCAGGCGGACGACATTGCATAGACGTCCGCAGCACACATCCATTGCGCGATGTCGTTGCTACGCCCGAGCAGCGTAATCGCATGGGCCAGCCCGCGTGCGTCCACGAGCGCCTGCATGGCGCCGCGCAGCGGCCCGTCTCCGGCGATCGCGAGGCGTGCTTCGGGCACCGCCAGGAGCACGTGCGAGAACGCGTCGATCAGCGTCGGATAGTCCTTCGCTTCAACCATCCGGCCCGCCGCGAAGACGATGGGCGTCGCCGTCGAGGGCAACGTGGGCATAGCCGCGCGCCACTGCGACCGAACTTGCTCGTCCGGACGGTAGCGATCCGTGTCGATGCCGTTGGGCACGCTCACGATACGTTCCGCCGGCGCGGCGCGTTGCGCAACGAAGGCGGCCACCGCGTCACCGCTGACGTTCGTCGTCAAATCCGTCCACCGATCCGTCAGCCGATAGGCCAGCATCCGCAGACGTCCGCCTTCATTGCGGCTGTGCGCGCTTGTCACCAACACCGGCACGGGGCAAACCACCGCGCCACGCGAGCCAGCAGATTGGCATGCACCATGTGGGCGTGCACGACGTCGGGCCGCCACGCGCGCACGTGCGTGACGAGGCTTCGTAACGCACACGCGAGGGACCACGGCGTCTTGCCCGCCTTCAATTCAATGAGCGTGAGCCGCGGCGATTCCGGCAAGGCGATCGCACAGGTGCCCGTGAGCGAGATGAGTGCGACATCATGCCCGTGCGCGAGGAAGCCCCGGGCGAGATCGGCCACCTGCGTCTCCGCTCCCCCCAATTGCAGACCGGTGACGAACAGGAGAATCTTCATCGCGCGCTCCCCGGTGTCGAAACCCCCTCGGCCCATAGCGCTTCCCAACGCGCCGCGATGGCATCCGCGCCGAAGTCCCGCGCATGGGCGTAGCCCGCCAGGCCAAGTCTGCGTCGCAGGGAGGCGTCGCCGATCAGTCGTTTGAGCCCGCCAGCCAACCCCTCGATATCACCGTCGTCGATGATCAGACTGTCGACCTCGTCATGCAACAGCGCGCGGGGCCCCGCATCGGCAGCGTAGGCCACGATGGGCACCGCATATGCCTTGGCTTCAATTAACACGAGTCCGAAACTTTCACGTCGCGACGGGAGACAGTAGATCGCCGCCCGCGCATAGTGCTGCGCGATGTCGGCCACGGCGGGCAGCACCTGCACGCTGTCGCCGACCCCGATGTCGCGCGCTTGCGCGAGCAGCGCGTCGCGCTGCGGGCCATCGCCCACGATACGCACCTGCCAGCCAGGGGCGTCGCGGGCAATACGCGCCCAAGCGTCGATCAGGCGGTCGAAGCCCTTCTCCGGAACCAGGCGCCCGACGGCGAGAATGCCGCCCTCGCCGCTGGGCTCGGGAGGCTCGTCAGGGATCGCAAGGCCCAGCGGATTGGGTAGCGTGACGAACTGCGCTCGAGCGTGGGGATGATGCGTTCGCCACGCGTCGCGGTCGGCGTCGGTGAGCACGACCACGGCGTCGTACCGACGTGCCGCCAGCGCACGCGCCCATCGGCGGGCGCGTCGGCCTAGGTCGCTGGCGTAGGTGCTGTGCTCCCAGGCGATGCGTTGCAGCGGTAGTCCGATCGTGGCGGGCACGGTGTAGAGCGCGAGCATCGGATCGACGTCGATCAGCACATCGATGGCGTGCTCGCGCACATAGCGCCGCACCTGCCGGACGATGGAAACGTAGTGATGCTTGAACGCCAAACGCTCGGCGAACATCGCGTGATGCGCGACACCGGGCGCCAACGGGAAGACGGGCGTATGGCCCCACAACGACAGCACGTGCACGCGATGCCCGCGCGCCGCAAGCGCGTTCGCGAGCGTGGCCGTCGCGCGTTCGGCGCCGGCGAAGGCCGCGAGTGTACCCGTGAACAGGCAGAGGGTACGGCCGACGTGGTTGTTCGGGGAATGAGACAGCGTCATCGCATCAGTCTCGCCGGAGCAACCAGACGCCGAGCACCAGCGCGGCCGCATACCCCGCGCCGTAGCCAAATGCTCCGGCGAGTGCCCCGAAGTGCGGGGCCAGGCCGCGCACGACCGTAAAGGCCACCACGGCCGCACACAGCCACTTCGCGATGACCCAGCGTCCGGCGCCGCGACGAATCAGCGTGAGGTTCAGGGCGGCGTCGGCGAACACCAGAATCCCCATGAGCGCCGAGACGCGAAGAATTTGCGCCGACTCCGCGAACCCGGCGCCATAGATCAGGTGCACGATCCAGGGCGCCAGCAGCGCAATCGGCATCGCCAGGCAAGCGCCTGCGGCGACCATCAGCCACACCGCCCGCACGGTATTGCGTCTCGCGGTCGCATTGTCGAACGTCTGAAAGATCAGTTGCGGCGCGAGCGAATTCGCGATGATCGGCGCCACGAGCACGAAGTTTTCCGTGATCTGCATGGCGGCGGCATACGCGCCGAGTTCCGCGAGCGGGATGAGCGGCTTGAGCACAAGCTGGTCGATACGCTTGAAGAGGATCATGAGCATCAGGCCACCCCAGAACGTCATGCCGCTCGAGAGCAGGTCGACCAGCAGCGTGCGCCGCCAGATCACAGGCGTCTTCGGCGAATGCCTGAAGTAATACCGAACCAGCAGCGCGGCGGCCACGACGGCCTCGACGGCGTAGACGAGCGCGAACGCGGCAACGCCCGCGTGCGTCACGAACAGGAGCGCCACGAGGGCGAGTTTGACGCCGAGACCGCAGAGGTTGGCCGCGACGCTCGGCCGGTTGAACGTGCGCGCCTGCAACCATGCGATGACAATGCCGGCAGGCTCGCGGAACCAGAGCGCCACGCCGAGCCAGAGGGCAACGGCGACCAGCTCGGACTCGGCAAACCCGATGACGTAGATGGCCAACGCCGCGTAGGCGACGGCCGCCGCGGCCAGGCGCAGCACGAAAGCATGGGCGATGACCGTGCGTTGCTCTGCCTCGGTCTTGCCGACCAGTCGCGGCACCACGACCTCGCTGCCGCACAACAGCGTGAGGGACGCGGCGAGGAACACGAGCGATTGCGCGTACTGAAACAGGCCGAACTGCGCGGCGCCGAGACTGCGTGCCAGAAGCCCGGAGACGGCAATGCCACCGGCGATCTGCGCGCCGCGCTCGGTCAGCATCCAGAGGATGTTGCGAATGATGGTGCGATAGGGCATGTGGCGCTCGCGCGGCTCACTCGTTCTCAAGTCAAGATAAGCAAAACCGGCCTCGCGAGGCCGGTGCTGGGGGACGTCACACGCTTGTCACGATGCGCGGACACCGATTGTAGGCGATCATTGACAAGGGTTTGGGGGGAAATGCCGCAGTGCGGCGATGTCCCGTATAATTTTAGCGTAATGCAGCCGATCCCGGCCGGGCTTCCTGCCGGGATTTCACGTTTGCTGCGCGGCCGATGCTGGCTTTCCGGCCGACGCGCTTCGCCACTTCCGGTACGCATGGGGTTCGCTCAGGCGACACGCCCGGCCCCTCGCGTCGGATGACGACTTTTTCCCTCGTTTCCGAGAGATCCTCCCCCATGACGCAAACCACGCAAGTTTCACCTGCGATTTTCAAGGCATACGACATCCGCGGCATCGTCGGCAAGACCCTGGATGCCAACGTCGCGCACCTGATCGGACGCGCGTTCGGCACGGCGGTGCGTCGCGAAGGCGGCAACGCGGTCGTGGTCGGTCGCGACGGCCGCCTGTCCGGACCCGAACTGGTCGGCGCGCTCTCTGACGGCCTGCGCGCCGCCGGCGTCGATGTGGTCGATATTGGCGTCGTCGTCACGCCGATGGTGTATTTCGCGACGAATGTCACACTGCACGGCCGCATCGTCGACTCCGGCATCATGGTCACGGGTAGCCACAACCCGCCCGACTACAACGGTTTCAAGATGGTCTTGCGCGGCCGGGCGATTTACGGCGATGCGATTCAGGGCCTCGCGACGCTGATCGACCAGCAGGACTTCGAGACGGGGCAGGGCACGTACACGGCCGACGAGATCGGTGAATCGTATCGCGCGCGCATCGCGGGCGACGTGCATCTGGCGCGGCCGATGAAGATCGCCGTGGACTGCGGCAACGGTGTGGCGGGCGCGTACGCCCCGGCGCTGTTCCAGATGCTCGGCTGCGATGTCATCGAGCTGTTCTGCGAGGTCGACGGCACGTTCCCGAACCATCACCCGGATCCCGCCCATCCGGAGAACCTCCAGGATCTGATCCGCACGCTGCAGACGACCGATGCCGAGATCGGCCTTGCGTTCGACGGCGACGGCGACCGTCTCGGCGTAGTCACCAAGGACGGTCAGATCATCTATCCGGATCGCCAATTGATGCTCTTCGCCGCCGAGGTGCTGAGCCGCCATCCGGGCGAGAAGATCATCTACGACGTGAAGTGCACCCGCAACCTCGCGGATTGGGTGCAAAAGCACGGCGGCGAGCCGCTGATGTGGAAGACGGGGCACTCGCTGGTCAAGGCCAAGCTCAAGGAGACGGGCGCACCGCTCGCGGGCGAGATGAGCGGCCACGTGTTCTTCAAGGACCGCTGGTACGGTTTCGACGACGGCCTGTACACGGGCGCGCGTCTGCTTGAAATCCTGTCGAAGGCGGCCGATCCGAGCGCGGTGCTCAATGCGCTGCCCAACTCGATTTCGACGCCTGAGCTGCAGATCCCGCTGGCCGAAGGCGAGAACTTCGCGTTGATCGACAAGCTGCGCGAGACCGCCAAGTTCGACGGGGCGCGGGACATCGTCAAGATCGACGGCGTGCGTGTCGAATATGCGGATGGCTTCGGTCTGGCCCGTTCGTCGAACACCACGCCGGTCGTCGTGCTGCGTTTCGAGGCCGATAGCGATGCGGCCATCGCGCGCATTCAAGACGACTTCCGCCGCGCCATCCTGGCCGTCAAGCCCGACGCGAAGCTGCCGTTCTGAGGCGAGGCCTGGGAGTCCCAGCGCCGGGCAACCGGCGCGGGGCGTCTTAAGGGATGCCTGATGGGCGTCGAGTGGACGCCATAAGATACGCCGTAAGGGGACCGCTGCAAGAACGGCGCAATCAACGCTGTTCGGCGGGCCGGGTCGGGGTAAAATCGCGGTTTTGCTCACGAGGCCCGGCCGAACCGCCGGGGCGTGCGGTTGCAGGTTCTGATCGTCAAAGTCTCGTCGCTCGGCGACGTCGTCCATAACATGCCCGTCGTGCAGGATATTCTGCGCCACCATCCCGACGCCCAGATCGACTGGGTGGTGGAAGAGGGCTTCGTCGACCTCGTGAAACTCGTGCGCGGTGTGTGCCGGGTCATTCCTTTCGCGCTGCGCCGCTGGCGCAAGCAGCCGCTCGCGGCGCGCATCTGGCAGGAAATCGGCGCATTCCGTCGCGCCTTGCGCGAAACCCCTTACGACTACGTGATCGACACGCAAGGCCTGATCAAGACCGGCTGGATCGCGCGAACGGCGCGCGGCACCGTGTGGGGGTTGGGCAACCGGACCGAGGGGGCCAGTTACGAATGGCCGGTGCGTTACCTCTACCGGCATACCGTGCGCATCGAGCCGCACACGCATGTGGTTACGCGCTCGCGGCTGCTGGTGGCTGAAGCGATGGGGTTCAAGGTCTCGGACGAGATCGACTTCGGCATTGCCACCGAGCGCGCCGACCACAGCCAGTGTCCGGACTATCCGTATGCGGTGTTCGTGCACGCCACGTCGCGCGACGACAAAACCTGGCCGGAAGACGACTGGATTGCGCTGGGTCGCGATCTGGCGTCGCAAGGGTTGCGGATCGTATTGCCGTGGGGCAGTGCGGCGGAGCGCGAGGTCTCGCTGCGATTGGCCACCGCGCTGGGTGACGACGCCTGGGTGCCGCCGAAGATGAATCTGTCGCAGGTCGTTGGCCTCATCGATCGCGGCGCGATCACCGTTGGCGTGGATACGGGGCTGGTGCATATTGCCGCAGCGCTGAACCGTCCCACCATCGAGTTATACAATTTCAGCACCGCGTGGCGCACCGGCGGATTCTGGTCGCCGCGCATTGTCAATCTTGGCGACGCCGCGCACAAGCCAACGCTCGCGCAAGTCCGCGACGCCGTGCGCCAGCTCGCACCGTCGCTGCGGCCTGTGCCGAGCGGCGACGGCGCGCCCCGGGAGGACCGAAGCGCATGAGCCAAATGAATGAAAGCGGCCAGATCGTTACCGTGGATTCCGGCGACTGGCAGGCAGGGCAACTGTCGGTGCCGCGCGAGACGCTGGTGGCCGATGTGGAGGCCGGCAAGGTGCTGTATTTCCCGCACCTGGCTTTCGCGATCGATGCCGCGGAGCAGCGCCTGCTCGATCCGGCCATTGCCGATCCGAAGCGCAAGAACATCAGCCTCGATCCCAAGTCCGACGTGCTGGTCGGCGTGGCCGCCGACGACAGCACGCAGCGCGCCGTCCATGCGCTGGTCAAGCGTTACTACACGCAGGCGTGCAGCCTGATCGACGGTCTGTTGCCCGAGTATCGCGGCAAGTTGCGCGCGGCGCCCACGAGCCTGCGTCTGCATCGGGTTGAAACGCGGCAGACGTCGTGGCGCAAGGACGACAACCGACTGCACGTCGACGCCTTTCCGTCGCGCCCGAACTACGGCGAGCGCATTCTGCGCGTGTTCACCAACGTCAACCCGGCAGGGCAGCCGCGGGTCTGGCGTGTGGGCGAGCCGTTCGAAACGGTGGCCAAACGCTTCCTGCCGAAAGTGCCGACCCAATGGCCAGGCTCCGCGTGGCTGCAGAACGCGGTGGGCATCACCAAGCGCAAACGCAGCGGCTATGATCACATCATGCTGCATCTGCACGATGGCATGAAGGCCGACATGGACTACCAGCGCGACGCCGAACAGCAGACCATGCCGTTCCCGCCGGGCTGTGTGTGGATCTGCTTTTCGGACCAGACGTCGCATGCGGTGATGTCGGGCCAGTTCATGATGGAGCAGACCTTCTTCCTTCCCGCCGAAGCGATGGTGCACCCCGAGTGCTCGCCGCTGGCGGTTTTGCAACGTCTCACGCATCGGGCGCTCATCTGAATGTTGCTGCGTCTCGTTTATCGCGCGCTCTGGTGGATCGTCGCGCCGCTGGCAGTGGTGCGGCTATGGTGGCGCGGCCGCTTCGAGCCCGGATACCGTCGTCACATCGGCGAACGCTTCGGGTTTTACGACGCGCCGCCCTACACCGGTCGGCCGCTGATCTGGGTGCACGCCGTCTCCGTCGGCGAGACGCGCGCCGCGCAGCCGCTCATCGACGCACTGCTCGAACGTTACCCGTCGCACGGCATCCTGCTCACGCACATGACGCCCACCGGGCGCGCGACCGGGGAGACCCTGTTCGGTGATCGCGTGCTGCGCTGCTATCTGCCGTACGACATGGTCGGACCGATTCAGCGCTTCCTGAAGCAATGGCGGCCGAGCGTTGGCGTGGTCATGGAGACGGAAGTCTGGCCGAATCTGATCTTCACCTGCCGTGAGCGCGGCGTGCCGCTGGTGCTGACCAACGCGCGGATGTCGGCGCGGTCCTTCCGGCGTGCCGCGCGCTTCGGCGATGCGGCCAAGCCCGTCTTCGGCGGGTTCAGCCGCGTGTTCGCGCAGAGCGATGCGGATGCCGAACGTTTGCGCATGCTGGGCGCGAACGACGTCGACGTGATGGGCAACCTCAAGTTCGACATGACGCCACCGCCCGCGCAGCTTGCGCTGGGGGCGCGCTGGCGCGAACGTTTCGGCGAGCGCAAGGTCTGGCTGGCCGCGAGTACGCGCGACGGCGAGGAGTCGCTGGTGCTTCACGCGCGCGCCATGTTGGCGGCGTCCTCGGAGGTGGGGCGGCGTTCGTTGCTGGTGCTCGTGCCGCGACATCCACAGCGCTTCGACGAGGTGGCCGAGATGCTGGATCGAGTGCGAATTCACTACGTTCGTCGCAGCACATGGGCTGACGACGACACGCCGCTGCCCGCGGACGTCGATGTTGTTCTCGGCGATTCGATGGGTGAGATGGCCGCGTATTTCTCGGCGGCGGACGTCGCGTTCATTGGCGGCAGCCTGCTGCCGCTGGGCGGTCAGAACCTGATCGAAGCCTGTGCGGCGGGCACGCCCGTCGTCTTCGGTCCGCACATGTTCAATTTCACGCAGGCCAGCGAGAACGCATTGACGGCGGGCGCCGCGCGACGGGTAAGCGACGCCGGTGACCTCGCGACGGTACTGGCCGAATTGCTGGTCGACGACGACCGGCGGCTCGCGATGCGCACGGCCGCCATGCTGTTCGCGAAACAGCATCAGGGCGCGACCGCGCGTACCGTTACCGCGCTGGGGCGTTGGCTCGACGCGGGCCTTGCCGTCCCGCAGGACTGACGCCGCGCAGGTTCAGTAGGTCGGCATCGACGGGTCGACCTGGCGAGCCCAGGCATCGATTCCGCCGTCCAGATTGAACAGTTGGGTAAAGCCTTGTTGTTCCAGGAACATCGCGGCGCGAGCGCTGCGCATGCCGTGATGGCAGATGCACACGATCGGCGCTTCGGCGTCGAGTTCCGTCAGACGGGCGGGCACGTCGCCAAGCGGTACGTTCCGGCTCTCGGCGATGCGGCACGTCTGCACCTCCCAATCTTCACGCACGTCGAGAAGCGTGGGTTGGCCGCGCTCCCCGTCCGCGAGCCACTGGGCCAATTGCGCCGGTGTAATGTTTTGCATGATGGTCGTGTGTCGTTTGGGTCGCGGCCCAGCTCAGAACTTGAAGCTGGACGGCTTCGTCGCGACCAGATAGGCCACTTGCGTCTCGAACAGGTTTTCGCGGCGGTATTCGGTCTCGGACACGCGCGTGATGAGCACGGCTTCCATGACCGGGCTACCCCCGATGAACGCTGCCAGACGGCCGCCAACCTTGAGTTGATCGAGGAACGCCTGCGGCAGTTCGACCAGCGCGCCCGAAATGGCGATCACGTCGTAGGGCGCGGCGGCGCTCCAACCTTGCGCGCCGTCGGCGTTGACGACTTCCACGTTGGTCACGCCATTGGCACGCAGCGTCTGCTGGGCCGTCTGGGCGAGATTGGCGTCGAACTCGATGCTCGTCACGTGGTGCGCATTGTAGGCCAGCAGCGCGGCCATATAGCCCGACCCCGTGCCGATTTCAAGCACGTTCTCATGCTTCTTCGGCGCGAGCGCTTGCAGAATGCGCGCTTCCACACGCGGAAACATCATGTGCTGGCTCTTGTCGGCAATCGCTGCGCCCGGCAGCGGCAGTTCGACGTCGGTGAACGCGAGTGCGCGCTGGGCCGTCGGCACGAATTCCTCGCGCTTGACGAGCTTGAGCAGATTGAGCACTTCTTGGTCGAGCACATCCCAAGGACGGATCTGCTGCTCGATCATGTTAAAGCGGGCCTGTTCGTAATTCATTTCGATTACCGTGGGTAGTAGGCAAACACAACCCGGCATTTTACCAGTTCCGGGCGGTAGTCATGTTACTGCGTGAACTTTTGTCGCCGCGACGTCGTCGGCCGCCCTGGCCACGCGATGCAGATAGGCGCCGCACATCGTCGCCATCTGATCGGCGATCTGGCTGGCGAGCGTCGCATAACAGGTGCCTGCGGGCGCGCGATTCTCCAGAATCGCCTTGATGGGCCCGGTCATCGAGTTCAGGAACACGAACGCGACGGTCTCGGGATCGTCGAAATGCGCGTTTTGCGCCGTTTTCAGCATAGCGACGACAGCCACGTGCATGCGCGTGGACGCCCCCGCAAACACTTCCCGCCCATCGAGATCTTCCGAGAGCCGGTACAGCGCCTGGGCTTCTTCGATGTCCGTCATCTTCGCGCCGACATACGCCTTGGCGAGCGTCTGCGCCATCGTTTCCAGCGGCTGGGCGTGCGAGGCCAGACAGGTCGCCTCCACCGTCTCGACGATCCGGTCGATGTGCCGCTCGAGCACCGCATAGAGCAGCACCTGTTTGTTCTGGAAATACTGGTACAGCGTGCCCACCGACACGCCCGCCCGTTCGGCCACACGCGTCGTGGTCAATTGACGCCCGCCATCGAGCAGCAAAACCTGAAGCGCCGCTTCGAAAATGGCGTCGATGGTGACCCGCGAACGCGCCTGCTGCGGCGTCTTACGGGGCGTTGCGGGGCCTCGGCTGTCAGGTTTCATATGCGAATGGAAAAACTGAAGGATTCTTCATAAACTCGATGCTAACAAATTTGCGTGCGGCCGGGCGCAACACGACAGGTCAATCGACGGGAGCAGGGATGAAACGGGACGCCATCGAGAATACGGTGCGCGCGGATGCCGAACGCCATCTGGGACGTGTGGCGCTGGTCACGGGCGCGACCCGGGGTATTGGGCAGGAAGTCGCGCGGGGGCTGGCCGAGGTGGGCATGACGGTGCTGGTGGGCGCCCGCGAACCCGCGAAGGGCGACGAGGTGGTCGAGCCGTTGCGCAAGGCGGGTTTTCAGGCAGAGACGCTCGTGATCGACCTGCTGCAGCCCGAGACGTTGCATGCGGCGGCCTATCGGATTGGCCGCTACTACGGTCGACTTGACCTGCTGATAAACAACGCGGGCGTGACCGATCCGCGCGACGACGCGCCTGAGAAAGCCTCCATCGAAGCCGTCGAGCGGGTGTTCGCGACCAATTTCTTCGGCACCTTGCGCGTCACGCAAGCCATGCTGCCGTGGCTCGCGCGCTCCGCGCGGGCACATATCGTCAATGTGTCGAGCGGCCTGGGCTCGCTGGCGCACAACAACGATCCGGCGTGGGAGCATGCGGCGTTCCGGCAGATCGGGTTCAACGCATCGAAGGCGGCCTTGAACATGCTGACGGTGCAGCTCGCGCAAACCTTGCGTGAGACATCGATTACGGTGAATTCGGTCGATCCGGGCGCGCCCGCGGATCTGACGGTCGATGCGGCCGGCAAGCGTGCGCGGCAGGGGGTGGCCCAAGGCGCGCGCAGTGTGCTGACGCTGGCGCTCGGCGAGCGCGGGCCGGTGACGGGCGGCTTCTTCGACGGCGCGGGCCGCTTGCCGTGGTGAGCGTCATGCAGTGTCGTCCTCACTGCGCGGCCTGCTGCATCGCGCCTTCCATCTCGACGCCCATTCCCGGCATGCCGAACGGCAAGCCGGCGAACACCCGTTGCGTGCAACTGGACGACGAGGACCGTTGCCGGATTTTCGGCAGCCCGCTGCGTCCGGCGGTCTGCGGATCGTTGCAGCCCTCGGCCGAGATGTGCGGGAACGATCGTGCGCGGGCCATTGCCTGGCTAACGCAGCTCGAAACGATGACCGCGCCGGCGACGCCGTAGTGGCGCGCCGCATGCGAATGCTATAGTCGCGCGTGTCGGGCGCCGGGCGCCCAGTCGCGGACTTTGTCATGCCGGGTAGTGCTCATCCAGATCAGCGAATTCGTCAGCAGTGCGATGGGCTTGCGTCGCAGGACATCTCGTGCTTCCCGTGCCGCCTCACGCGCCGCCGTTGGCTGACGCTTACCGGCGCGACGGCGCTTGCCGCCGGGCTGGCTGCCTGTGCGGGATTGCCGTTCGGCAACGACTACACCTTCTCCGAAAGCCAGTTGCAGCGCGCGCTCGAACGCAAGTTTCCGTTCGACCGTCGCGTGCTGGCGGTGCTCGACGTGAACCTCTCGCATCCGCGTCTGACCTTGCTGCCGGAGCGCAATCGTCTGGCGGTGTCCGTCGACGCGACGGTGACGCATCCGTTCGGTGGCGCGCCGCTCACCGGCACGCTCGCCATCGACAGTGCGCTTGCGTACGACCCGGCGACGATGTCGATCGTGTTGCGCGATCCGGAAGTCGAGACGTTCACCATCGACGGATTACCCGAGCGCTGGTCGCGCCAATTGAACGCCGCCGGGGCATTGATTGCGACGCAATTGCTGCAGGACGCGCCCCTCTATAAGTTCAAGCCCGAGCAACTCAGCGTTGGCGGCGTGGCGCGTCAGCCCGGCGCGATCACCGTGCGCTCGCATGGCGTGAACGTCAAACTCGATGCGCGCTGACGGCGTCGTCCGACGCGGACTGCCCCATCGCGCTCGCCCCCCGTTTTCCCGTTATTCGCGATTCGCAATTTCTCAGGAACTCATTGCATGGACTTGTTGCTGGCGTTCAAAGCCCTCATTCTCGGTGTCGTGGAAGGTCTGACCGAGTTTTTGCCGATCTCCTCGACCGGACACCTGATTTTGGCGGGCAGCCTGCTCGACTTCAACGACGAGAAGGGCAAGGTCTTCGAGATCGTGATTCAATTCGGCGCCATTCTTGCGGTGTGCTGGGAGTATCGCGAGAAGATCGTGCAGGTCGTGGCCGGCCTCGGCAGCGATGCCAAGGCGCGTCGCTTCGCGGTGAACGTGATCGTCGCGTGCCTGCCCGCCATCGTGCTCGGCCTGTGGCTCGGCAAGCACATCAAGGCCGCGCTGTTCAACCCCACCGTCGTCGCCACGGCGTTTATCGTCGGTGGCGTGGTCATCCTGCTGGTGGAGCGGCATAACCGTCGCAACACCGAAGCGGGCAAGCGCCCGCGCGTCAATTCGATGGACGACCTGTCGGTCGCCGACGCGTTGAAAGTTGGCCTCGCGCAGTGTCTCGCCCTCGTGCCGGGCACGTCGCGCTCAGGGGCGACGATTATCGGCGGCATGATGTTCGGGCTCGAGCGCAAGGTGGCGACCGAGTTCTCGTTCTTCCTCGCCATCCCGATCCTGTTCGGCGCGACCGTGTACGAGCTCTACAAGGCGCGCGCAACGCTGTCGGTCGACGACCTCAGCCTGTTCGGCATTGGCTTCATTGCCGCCTTCATCAGCGCCTTCATTTGTGTGCGCTGGCTGTTGCGCTACATCGCGTCGCACGACTTCACGGCGTTCGCCTGGTATCGCATCGTGTTCGGTCTAGTGGTGCTGGCGACGGGCTACAGCGGATGGGTGGTCTGGGCCGACTAAGAAAAAGGGGCACCGTGTGGTGCCCCTTGTTGCCTCTTGCGACGCGTCTCAGCCGCGTTTGCGGAACACGAGGTCCCACACGCCGTGACCGAGGCGCAGGCCGCGATTCTCGAACTTCGTCACTGGACGATAGTCGGGACGCGGCGCATAGCCGTCCGCCGTGTTTTCGAGCGTGGGTTCGCCGCCGAGCACTTCGAGCATCTGCTCGGCATATTCCTGCCAGTCCGTTGCGCAGTGCAGATAACCGCCCGGCTTCAGGCGCGACGCGAGCAGCGCGACAAAGGGAGGCTGAAGGAGGCGGCGCTTGTGGTGGCGCTTCTTGTGCCACGGATCGGGGAAGAAGACGTGCACGCCGTCCAGCGAGCCTTCGGGCAACATGTGCTGAACGACTTCCACGGCATCGTGCGCAATGATGCGAACGTTCGACAACGGCGTTTCGCCGATGCGCTTGAGCAATGCGCCCACCCCCGGCTCGTGCACCTCGACGCCAAGGAAATCGTCTTCCGGACGCAGCTTCGCAATGTACGCCGTGCCGTCACCCATGCCGAAGCCGATCTCGAGAATGCGAGGCGCATCGGCGCGCGCGAAGGCGGCGGGCCAGTCGAGCGGCTCAGGCGCGTAGGGCAGCAGGAACTGCGGGCCGAGGACATCGAACGCGCGCTTTTGCGCCTCCGAGCTGCGGCCGGCGCGACGCACGAAACTGCGAATGCGGCGCGGGTGCGCCACGTCGTTCGGGTCGACGTGTGTATCGTGGTCGCCCGTGGCGTTGGATTGCGGCGCGCTCAGGTCGGCGTCGTCGTCGTGGGCCGGGTGCGCGTCGTCAGCCGGCGGATGTCCGTGGTTCGTCATGGAAACAAAAAGCCGTCTGGGCGACGGCTTGTCGAGGAATGCTGCGGCGGGCGGCACATCCGGCATTGCGGCCTGATTCGGCACCCAACACGATGATTTTTCGAAAGTTTTTCCCGTGCCATGGCGGCGGGAACGGGCCCGATTATCTCCCGGAACGTCCTCCACTGGCAAGTTGACGTCGTGCACAGGCCGGGCAGGCGGCCCGCAATAAGCGTAGACGCATGGCACGAGGGCCTGGAATCTGTGCCTGCGACGGCAACCGACGCGGGCGATGTCCGCGCGGGCGTCAGCGCGTCTTCGTGCGCGACGGCTTGGCCGCCACGCGAGCCGCCGGCTTGTTGCCAAGCACGCCGGTGGTCTCCATATCTTCGAGCCAGGAGAGCGCGTCGGCGTGGCGCAGGAAGTGCCGCAGGTAGTCGGGCGAGATGTCGTGCATCAGCGACAGTGCGCGGTGTACCAGATGGCTGGAGTTGAGCGGTCCGGCGTTCTCCGGCACCTGGGCAAGCGACTGGCGCAGATTGCCGTCGGTGCTCACTTTCGACCACGTCTCGCGGAAATATTCGAGGACGTCGAGGTCGTCGAAGGCATCGTCGGTGGTGATGACCGTCGGTGTAAGCGCCACGGGGGCGGGCGGCGCGACGGGGCGTTTCGGCGGTGCCGTGGTCCCGCTGACCGGCTGAACGGTATCGGCGGTGCGGGTGCTGGAGCCATCGCGCAGCGTCTGGCTCGGCGGTGTTGCGGCCTTAACGGCGTGAGACGTCGTCGGCGGCGGCGCGGACCGTTCACGGGGGGGGCCACGCGCTGCGCAATGCTCGCCGTCAATTCCGCAAGCGGTGAGGCGAGACATTGTGTCCTCCGGGCAGCATCATCGGCGGACGCGGGCGATGCGTCAGATGCGTCAGATTCGGCAGATTCGGCAGATTCGGCGCCGGCCGCGCCAAGCGCCTGCGCAAACTCTTCCACGAGTGCCGTCAACCGTTCGTCGAGCACCCGTCGCACGTCGCCACGAAAGGCACGGCTGCGCAGCGCCAACGCCTCGATGCGATGAAAGCGCACCGGGTCTCGTTTGTCGGCCCCGTGCGCCCGCCATGCGGCGAGTTGCTCGGACAACGTGTCCGTTGCCTCGTGCGCCTGCGCGTCGCCAACCTCGGCGTGCATAGCGTCACGCATGGGGCTTGCCCGCGTTGCTGGCGCTGCTGCGTGGCATCGGCGCGATTTCCACGCGGCGGTTCTTCGCGCGACCGGCCTCGTCGCTGTTCGACGTGACGGGTTGTTCCGAGCCAAACGCCGCGGAAAAGACCGACGAAGGGGGCACGCCCGCGGCGATCAATTCGCGCGTAACGGTGAGCGCACGCTGGGCCGACAACTCCCAGTTATCGGCAAATCGCCGGTTCGTTTCTCGCACCTGTTGATCGTCGGTGAAGCCGCTGACCATGAGAATCTCGTCGCTCGCGCGCAGATAGGCGGCCAGCGGGGTGGCCAGGCTGCGCAGCACTTCACGCCCCTGCGGTTGCAACTGGTCCGAGTTCAGCGCGAAAAGCACATTGCCGCTGATGCCGATACGGCCGTTCACCAGTGTGACGCGTCCGCCCGCGAGGGGGCCGGCCAGCGCTTTCTCGAGCGTCTCGCGGCGTTGCGTTTCGGCTCGGCGCTCCTTGACCTCACGATCGAGCTTGGCGGACAGTTCGATCTGCACGCCGATCACACCGAGCATGATGAGCACGAACGCGCCGAGCATCACCGACATCAGGTCGCCGAAGACGGCCCATGTCGGCGCTGCCGCACCGACCTCGCCGCTGTCCCCGATGTCCGCGTCGAAATCGTCTCTCATGCTGCCGCGCTACCCGGTTGCGAGCGCGTCTGCGCCAGTTCCTGAAGGTTTTCGAGGATCTGCTTCTGCGACATCACGCTCAGCTCCACGACCTCGCGCGCCTGCGCAACGTAATAGCCGAGTTGTTCGTCGCTGCGCGCCATCGACTTGTCGAGCGCGGCTTCGATGCGTTGCAGATGGTCGAGCAGTTGTGAGTTAGATTCGCCGAACGATTGCACGGCGGCCCCGAAGGCGTCGCCCAGGCTCGCGATCTCCACCGCGCTGCCGGTGACTTGTGCCGAGGCGGCGGTGAGCTTCTCCGTTTGCGCGGCGATGGCGTCGCCCAGATGCGTGCCGGCACGTTCGAGCAGTTGTGCAGACGTCGTCACGAGGTCGTCGACCGCGGCGCGTTGCTCGTTGCCCGCGAGCTTGACGGTGTCGAGCAGCGTGCCCAGCGTGTCGAGCAGACGTGAGCGCTCTTCGAGCATGGCATTGTCGCGCACCATGCTGTCCGAGAGTTTCTGGCGTAGCTCGCCGATGATCTCGGCGGCGGCCTTCGGCGCCTCGGACGCGGTCTGCACCAGACGCGAAATTTCGGCGAGCGTGTCGCTGGCGTGGGCGCGCGTCTGTTCGGACATCTCCAGCGCGGTGCGCGCGAGCGTGTCGCAGATGGCCTGTTGCTGGCTGGCGCTGTGCTCACCGACCTGCTGCCATTCCGAGCGCAGCGTGGCGAGCGTGCCTTCGAGCGTTTGCGTCCACGCGGACAGGCGTTGCGTTTCGCGCTCGGCCGTGGCGTCGTGATGGGCCGCGTTGGCTTCCTGAAGCGCTTGCAGCAATGACGCGCTGTGGTCCGTGAAGACGCTGGTCGTCGCGGCCACGAGTTGCTGGTTGCCGTCGGCCAGCCGTTCGCTCGTGCGCGCGTGCTCCGCGATCGCGTCGCGCCACGTTTGCGCGACGTGGGTCGACGTTGCATCCATCTGCGCCGAGACGCTTTGCAGCAATTGCGAAGCGCGTGCCTCGAAGGTGTCCGCAAAGCGGGCAAGCGCGCTCGCCAGATCGCGGGCGAGGGCGTCATTGGCGGACTGCTGCGCGGTGAGGGCTTGCTTCCACTCGCCGGACACGACGCTGGCCGTCTCCGACACGCTGTGCATCGCGCCTTCCGTGCGCAGGCTCACGCCATCGATCAGATGCGCCGAGCGTTGCTCGAAGGTCTCGGTGAAGCGCGCGAGTGCGGCGCCGAGTTCGGTATTCAGGGCGGCGTTGGCTTGCTGTTGCAGCGCGATCGATTGATCCCACGCCTGGGCGACGCGCTCATGCGCGCCGCTGACGTTCCCGCTGGCGGCGTCGAGCTTGGCGGCCACGTCGCCGAGCAATGCCGTGGAGCGGGCTTCGAACGTCTGGGCGAAGCGTTCCAGCGCGGTGCCGAGGTCTTGCGTCAGGGCGTTGTGCGAGCGCTGCTGCTGGGCGAGGGCTTGCTCCCATGCTTGGGCGACGGTTGTCTGCGCCGTGGCGATGCTGCCGGTCGCATTGTCGAGACGCGAGGCGACGTTGGCCAGCAGGTCGGTGGAGCGGGTCTCGAAGGTCTGGGCGAATTGCGCAAGCGTGGCGCCGAGATCCCTGGCGAGCGCATCGTTGGTCTGTTGCTGTGCCGCGAGCGAGGTTTCCCACGTTTGTGCAACGCCGGCGTGCGAGGCGCTCACTTGTCCGGCTGTGGTTTCGAGACGCGCGGCGACCTCGTCGACGAGTTTGGCCGAGCGGGCCTCGAAGGTTTGGGCGAACTGGGCCAATGCGCCGCCGAGTTCCTTGGCGAGGGCATCGTTGGTGCGCTGCTGCGCGCTGAGCGACGTCTCCCAGGTTTGCGCGACACCCGCATGCGCGGCGCTGACGTGTCCGGTCACGGTTTCGAGCCGGGCGGCGACGTCGTCGACCAGTCGGGATGAGCGCGTCTCGAACGTTTGCGTGAATTCGCCCAGCGCGGCGCGCAGATCAGTGGCGAGCGATGCGTTGGTGCGCAACTGGGCGTCGAGCGAATCCGTCCAGACGTTTGCCACGCGGGCGGTGGTGGCCTCGAAGCGATCCGACAGGCCGTCCATTCGATCCTGCATGGCGGTGGACACGGTCTGGTGCCACGCGGCCGACTCGCGCGCGAGGCTGGCCATCGTCGCCTCGACCTCGGGGCGGATGGCGGCACTGGCCGCGTTGGCCGTCGTTGCCACGCTGTCCTTGAGGTACTGCTGCATGGCGCCCGTGAGTTGCGCGTACGAGGCGTCGGTCTTGGCGTGCAGGGCGTCTTGATTCGCGACGAGCCGTTCGCCAAGCGACTGACTCTGGCGCTCCATGGCGGCCATCATGTCCTGCAGACGGTCGACGAGGGCGGGCATGACCGTCGCCTGCTGTTGAAGCAATTGCAGCGTGGTGTCGCGCTGATGCTGTCGCGAGAAGGCGCGCAGCGTCGTGACGATGCGCGCGTCGAGCGATTGCACGACCTGGGCGCGTTGCTTGCGGGCGAGCGCGGCGAGCAGGCCGAGCATCGCGGACGTGGCGACCCCGGCCACCGACGTGCCGAACGCAAAGCCGAGGCCTCTGACGGGTGACGCGAGCGAGGCGCGGATGGCTTCGAGATCGGTGGCGCCTTCGAGCGCGAGACCGGTGCCGCGCAAGGTGGCGGCCATGCCGAGGAAGGTGCCGAGCATGCCGAGCAGCACGAGCAAGCCGACCAGATAGGGCGTGAGGGCGGGGCCGGGCAGGCCGACGCGTTCCCCTTCGACGCGCAGGCGCACGGGGGTGCGCAGGCCGGCCGGCAGCGTGTCGAGCCACGACGGCAGCGACGCGGGGGGCGAATTCAGGCCGGAGACGGCGTTGGCGAGAGCATCCGTGGCTTGATGGAAGCGTTTGAGTTCGAGCGCGCCGAAGAGATAGACGGCGGCGATGAGCAGGGCGACGGCCAGCGCGAGCGGGTTGGTGCCTGCATAGCCGATGGCGATCCAGCCGACGACGGCCAGGCCTGCGACAAAGGCGACGAGATCAACGAGGTAACGGGTCATGTTGTCCGGGTTCACTAACGTTTTCGCCGGGGGGCGCCGAGGCGAGGGCGGCGATCAGCCCTTCGATCGGTTCGAGGCGTATATCCAGTTCTGCGAGCAGGATGCTCTGCATGTCCCGGTGAAAGGTGTCGAGCCATGTGCCGGCGGGCGCGAGTGGCGGCGCGCCGGGCACGCGCGGGGCGGCCATGGCGGCTTGTTCCGTATCGCGCAGTCGCACGAAGTGCCCTTCGAGCAGATTCGGTACGCCGGCGAGAAGTGTGCGCTCACGGGCGGCCATCACGCGTTCCATGACGGCGTCGACGCTGGCGAGCCGCGCGGCGTGCGGCGCGCGGCGTGCCAACTGGCCGCGCAGGCGGGTGCGCAGGGTGCTGATTGCCGTATCCATCGTCTGTTGCGAGGTCGCGTAGCGCTGACGATAGGCGGGAAATTCCGCGAAGGACGCGGCTCGTTGACGCTCGGCGGCGCTCAGGGCGCGGATCTGCCCGCCGGGCGCGGCGGCAAGGCCGCAATCGCGGGCGATGGCGGCGGCGAGGTCTGCACGCACGCGTGCGAGTTCGCTCGCCGGATCGTGCGCAGCCGCGTGCGCGCCGGGCGTTGCGGCCGGCGGGGCGGATTTGAGGGCCGACGACAGGGCGATGGCGTCGGTCCAGCCCAGCCACTGGCTCATGCGGTCCGAGAGCGACGGCGCGGCCTCAGGTGGCGCGAACGTGCTCAGACGGGCCAGCGAGCGTATGAGTGTCGGGGCGCTGATAACGGGACGCCGGGGCACTTGCACCATTTCACTGGGGGGTCGAAAACCCAGCAGTTTACACTGCGCGCGGCCTTTCCCCGTCCTTCATTCCCCCTTCGCTCGTTGTCAGCTCGTTCTTCGCCTTCTTCGCGCCCGCCCGTCGCCTCAGAAGCCCCAGTAGCACACCACGTTCTGGCCTGCGCTGGCGTCGCTCACTGACGGGCTGAAGCCGCGCGCCCGGCTGCGGGAGAAGACGATTTTCGCCTGGCGCGCGTTGCCGCATCCGCCGACGTAGTCGAGCGTGCCGATCCAGAGCTTGCGACCTTGCATGCCTGGGTGCTCCCGTGACCACGTCAGCAATTCGCGCTCGACGGCGGCGTCGTACGTTGGCGCGTAGACCTCCTCATGCGCGATGCCGTCGAGCAGAGACGCGAAGGCGACACCGCCGGTGAGGCCGTGGCGCGTTGCCGGGCCGGTGGCGTTTTGCATGACGAGGATCTTGTCGGGAAAGGCTTCACGCAGTTCGCGCACGAGGTCGAGCGCGCCTTGCTGGCAGGCGGTGTCGCAGGGGCCATTGCGGGTGCGCACGCCATGCTCGATCAGTTCGAGATTGTCGAGGTAGAAGCCTTCGACGCCCTGTGCAATCAGCCGTGGCGCTACGTACGAGACGATGAGCTTGCGGTACGCCGGGTCGGACGGGTTCATCCAGGTTTCATCACGGTAGCCGTCATAGCGGCCCAGATGCGCGCGGCGATTGCGGCCGCAGGGGAGGAAGCCGGCGGGGGCGTGCTGCCAGTACGAACGAAAGCGCTCACAGGCGCCGAGATTGAGATAACTGATGACGCGGTTCGTGCCGTCGGCCTTGAGTGTGGCGATTTGAGCGGGCGTGACGTTGCCTTGATCAGGGTCGGCGTCGATATCGATGAGGCGGAAGGTGCTCGCCATACGGGCGAGGTCGAGATGGGCGACGTTGCCGTAGTAGCTGACCCATGGGGCACCGATACCGATATCACGCCCGGTCGGTGCGGCGACGGCTGCCCGGGGCTGTGTGGGCGTTTGCGCGGACGACACCAGGGCCGTGAGAGCGAGGAGAACGCACAGAACGCAGCGCAGCCATGACATCGGGGCTCGCGCACGCTGTGGAAACCCTTGTAGATCGACCTGCCGGGCGTGAGTCGTCATGGATGCGATGGACGCAAAAAAGCCGTCTGCAAGACGGCTGATCGATGAGTGCTACGAGCGTTGCTGAAGAATGCTGTGGAGCGGGCGATGGGAATCGAACCCACGGCTCTAGCTTGGGAAGCTAGGGTATTACCATTATACGACGCCCGCGAAGGGTGCCATTCTACGCGGGGATTGTGGCGTTTGGCAATCCACGCGTTTTACCGGTGGGTACGATTCTGGGGTGAGGGCTGACCTGACTGGTTTTTTCGTACCGCTGGCGTCTAGAGATTTACGGCCCCTGAACCACGCCGTGAATCGTGGAGGCCGTGCCGCAGGCGATGCCGAGCGGGTGCCCCTTTCGCGTGGGGTGGCCTGATTGCCGAACTGGCATACTTAAGCAAAGTTGAGCCACTTTCCCCGTTTCCATGTTCTGGAATTCAGCCGAGCCGCGCCCCATCCTCCGCTTGGGCCTGAGTCGCATCCGTCTTGAGAGAGAAAGTCATGAAAGCAGCTATTGGACAATTCGCCGTTGCCGCTGACGCGTCGATCAACGCGCAGACCTGCCTGCAATGGATGGCCAAGGCACGCGCCGCCGGTGCCGACCTGCTGGTACTCCCCGAGGGCGTGCTGGCGCGCGACATCGCCGACCCCGACCTCGTGCGCCGCGCCGCGCAACCATTGGACGGCGAGTTCGTGACCACCTTGCGCGAAGCAAGTCGAGGCAACAACCTCACGACGATGATGACGGTGCACGTGCCCGCGACCGCCGACGGCAAAGTGTGGAATGTCCTGATCGCACTGCGCGACGGTGAAATCATCGCCGAGTACAAGAAGATCCACCTTTACGATGCGTTCTCGGTGAAGGAGTCGACGAACGTGGTCCCGGGTAACGAGGTACCGCCGCTGGTCGACGTCTGCGGACTCAAGGTTGGGCTGATGACGTGCTACGACGTGCGCTTCCCCGAACTGGCGCGACGCCTCACGCTCGATGGCGCCGACGTGTTGGTGTTGCCGGCCGCGTGGGTGAGGGGACCGCTCAAGGAGGCGCATTGGGAAACCCTGTGCACCGCGCGTGCGCTGGAGAACACGTGCTATTTGGTGGCGTCGGGGGAATGCGGGCCCCGCAATATCGGCGCAAGCATGGTCGTTGACCCGTTGGGCGTGATTGTCGCGCGCGCCGCGGAAGCGCCCGCATTCCTGCTTGTCGACCTCGATCCGGCCCGCATCGCCGAAGCGCGCCGCGTGCTGCCTTGCAACGAAAATCGTCGTTTCGCGGCGCCGCAACTTTAGGGCGTGTCGGGCCGGCTCAGCGCATGGCATGAACGGCTGACGTGCCGGGCAAGCCGAGTGACGATGTCGGCCACGTCGGACGAAGCCGCCATTACATCAACCGATTGCGCGCTTCGAGCAGCAACTGCGCCGCCAACTTCCCCAGCACGGTACTTGGCGCGTGAGTATCGGGCACGCTCGGCACGCACGCCATCCATTCGGTCAACGCTTCGGCCGGCATCGGGCGCGCAATCGCATACCCTTGGGCGATATCGGCGCCGAGAATCACAACCGCCTCGAGCATGCCCTCGTCTTCGATGCCCTCCACCACGACGGCCTTGTTCAACGAGTGTCCCAGCTGGATCAACTGATAGGTGAAGCGCAGGGTCTCCAGGGGATCCCGACCGACAGCGCTAACAATGTCCCGGTCGATCTTGACCAGGTCGAACGGCACTTCGCGCAGACGCGTCAGACTGCTATATCCCGAACCAAGATCGTCCTCTGCCAACTGGATCCCCAGGGCTTTGAATTTCGCCAGTTCGTGCGATACGTCCACGCCGAGCGGGAAGGCATCGGTTTCCAGCACTTCCAGCGTCAACTGGTTTGGCGCGGCACCGCTCTTTTTGAGCGCCCGCTCCGTGACTTTGAAATAGCGGATGTCGCCGAGTGCACTCGATGGCAAGTTCACGGAGACGCTCAGCGGGAAACCCGCCCGCAGCCAGAGGCGGCGCTGCGACAGCGCTTGCTCGAGCCCGCGCTTGTATAGCGTGAGGAAGTCCTCGGACGACAGGGCCGGGAAGAATTCGCCAGGTGCCAGAAGGCGATCGCCATCCTGCAAGCGGGCCAATGCCTCCACCTTGGTCACTTGCCCTGTTTTGAGATCGAGCAGCGGTTGATAGTGGATCTTCAGCGCGTCAGTCCCGAGAAGCTTGGACCACCGCTGCCGAACGGTATAGGGCACGGTGCGGGTATTGCCGGCCAGGCGCTCGGTGCCGGCAATGGCGAAGCCCAGAATCGTCTGCAACAGGGAAACGAAGGCAATCTGATCGGCCCCGGTGAGTGCGCCGGGCAAGGGGCTGTACAGGTTCAGGATGGCGGCCGTGGGTTCGCCCGGCTGGTGCAGGGGAATCGCAATGCAGGAATGAAAACCGACCGGCAAGGCCGCGGCCCGCCACGGCACCATCTTCGGATCGTTCGCAATATTGAGCGAGCGCACCACATGGCCGCTGCGCCAGGCACGCCCCGTGGGCCCCTGACTGCCGAACGAATTGCCCACCGTGATGGGCGCCGTCTTTTCGATCCCGGCCAGATAGCGCTCGATGGTGCCGCCAGCCGCCAATTCGAAGCGAAACACCCCCTGACGATCAGGCCGGCCCACCGCACAGCCGGCGATCTCGTCATGTTCGCCCAGAATCTGGACCACCTGGCTGATCAGGTCGGTATAACTTTCCGTTCTCCACGCCAGCAACGTGACGCGCTGCAATACCTCATGACGGGAGATCTGCAGGCGCTGATAGGCCTCGGCCTGCCAGGCGAGATCCTGGTTCATGCGCCGGCTCAGCAGGCATAGCGCCTCGCCATGCGCCGCTGTATCGATGTACTTGACGATGGCTTCGCCAAGGACCCCTCGGGCGCGAACCAGATCTTCCCAGTTGAGACCGACAATGGCATGCGTACGCCCGGCCCTGATGGCTTGCGCACGATGATCGGCAGCCGTTAGCGCAGGGGCCGAAAGTGCGCATAGTCGGCGGGTCTGACGCGATTTGGCATACCGCATTTCCGCTGGCGTCAGGTGACCCAGGATGCGCTGGGACGCCGGCAGGCATGCAAGTCCATCGTGGAACTGGCTGACGATAGCTGCGGCGTGGCGTTGCACCTCTGCGAAGAGCGCCGTGAGTTGTGGCGTCCCTGCCATGCCGTACATCTCTCGTCCCTCGCTCACGGACGCAGGATCCTGAAGCGGGTGCCAGAACTTCTCGACGTTCGCTGAAACACCGGGAGATTGCATCTCGTCGTCTTGCGTGACCATGAACGTCGGCGGATCTGTGGTTTGCCTTGAAGGAATTAACGACCGGCAGTTGGAAATCCGCAGGCCGCGTCCAGCGACGAGCATACTGCACGGCCGGCCGCCATGCTACCGTGGTTTCACCTGACGATCCCAGCGGGGATCGTGGAAAATAGATGGCGCGCGGAGATGGATTGGCGAGAGCGCATCGTGCATGGAGCACCGATGGCCGCAAAGAGAGGGTGCCGGCAGAGGGTGCCGACAGAGCGCGCAGGCACCTTGACACGCCGACACGCTGACGTGCGGCATGTCCTGGAGACCGGCCACACGGCCATGGGAGGCCGCATTGTCGCGGTAAGGCGCTAACGCGTTACCGCGTTGCGATCAGCACCAGGCGGGGACGTAGGCGGACCGGCAGTACGATCTGCCATACGGCGTCAATTCGAGGCGCTCGCCCACTCGGCAGACCAGTTCACGCGCCAGCAGCGCGTTAATGATGGCATCCGAAGGGGGGTCGTCATTTCGAATGACGCGATAAATGGCAGCGACTATGGCCTGCTTCGACAGCGTGAGCATTCGTGCTCCTGACATGGATGAGATAACTGCGAGCCGCGTTGACCGACGCACATTTCGCGTCGGGCCTGAGATACCCGCACATGGCTCACGAACAAGATCGGTCGCGTAGCGATGGGCTATTGAGTTGGGTGGGTTTGTCGATGCCTGCAACGCTATTGGACCGTGCACCTCATCAAACGACGTAGGTCGGTTCTCGCGAAGTGATCGAATTCGCTTCGACCGACTGATTGAATCTCGCAAGGATCGAGGAGATTGACGCGGTGTGGACAAGCGTCAGACTTGAGATTCTCTTTGTCACTTATACGCGTGTTCCGCGCATCGCGCAATGCTTTGTGCCGCCGAACGCCCGCCGACTGTGGCATCCGACGACACGCCCCCTGTCAGCCGATATGCGCGGCAAACCCCGTCTGTCCGTTGGCGACGTTGTCCTTGAGCGTGAGCGCCGGAATGTCGTATTCGCCGTGGTTCTGCCGCCGATAGGGAATCGGCGCCGTCGTGGCGAGTGTATCGAGACGCTCGCCCAGCTCGCGCTGAATCTGTGCAAAGCGCTCGGCGTCGATGCGTCCCGTCCGGAAGGCGACGTAGGGTGGCAACACGTCGAACCCCGGGTAGAACAACATGCCGTGCTGAATCGGGAACAGCACATCGTCAATGGGACCGTTGATGCCGCGATCGCTGTAGTGCGAGTCCCAGCCGCCGGTCGTCACCACGAGCATTGCGCGCTTGCCCGCCATCGACCCTTCGCCGTAGCGGTCGCCCCAATGCGTATTCGAGTGCTCGCCAACGCCATACGCGAAGCCGTAGGCATACACGCGATCAAACCATCCCTTCATGATCGCCGGCATCGAGAACCACCACAGCGGGAATTGCAGGATCACCGTGTCCGCCCAGCGCAGCTTCGCCTGCTCGCGGGCGATGTCGGCGCGCTGCGTGCCGCTCGCGAACGCATGCTTCGAGTCGAGCGATGCATGGAACGGCTCGCTCGCATTGCGTTGCGGCGCGTCGTCCTCGTCGATGGTGCTCTTCCACTGCATTGCATACAGATCCGAGACTTGCACGTGGTGCCCGGCCGCTTCGAGTCGCTGCACAGCAAAGTCGCGTAATGCGCCGTTGAGCGAGCGCGGTTGCGGGTGGGCATAAACAATCAGTACATTCATTTTTCAAACTCCGTTGCGATTGGGTTCATTCGTTTCAGTGAACACATGCAGGTTAGGCGCACGGGAGGTATATTAGAAATGAATTCCTGATATGCCAGGTATAACGATGAATAATTTGCGACGTATCGATCTGAATCTGCTGGTCACGCTCGATGTTCTGCTTGCCGAACAGAACGTGACACGTGCCGCCGAGCGGCTGTACATGTCTCAGCCGGCGGTCAGTGTGCATCTGGCGAAGTTGCGCGATTTGCTCGGCGATCCACTGTTGCTCCCGGGGCCGCGTGGCATGCGCCCTACCGCGCGCGCAGAGGCGCTGCGCGAGCCGTTGCGCGATGCGCTTGAATCGCTCTCACGTGCCGTCTCACCCGCTGCGGCTTTCGATCCGGCCAACGCTGAATTGACCTGGCGTATTGCCGCCACCGATTACACGGAGTCGACCCTGGTACTGCCGGTGCTTCAGCGCCTGCGAGCGGCGGCGCCACGCACGCGCCTGGCGGTGTTCGATCTGTCGCCGTCGCGCGTTGCCCGGCAGGCGGAGCAGGGTATCGTCGATATCGCGTTTCACACAACGGATGGCGCACCACAGGGCTTGCGTCGCAAGGCCCTGTTCGCGGAGCGCTACGTTCTGGTGGGACGGCGTGGGCATCCGAAGCTCAAGCGACGGCCCACGCTCAAGCAGTTCTGCGAGCTGGAGCACGTCATTGTGTCGCAGGACGGCGGCGGCTTCCACGCGAGCACCGACGATGCCCTCGCGAGGCTAGGGGCATCGCGGCGCGTCGTCCTGTCCGTGCCGCATTTTCTCTTCCTGCGATCCGCGCTCGCCAGCACGGATCTGGTGGCGATGGCCCCCGAACGCCTCGTTCGCGACGATCCGGCGTTGCAGGTGACGCCGTCGCCCGTCGACCTGCCGGGCTTCGAGATCTCGATGTACTGGCACGAGCGTGTGCATCGCGATTCGTCGCATCAATGGCTGCGGGAATGCATCGCGAGCGTCGTGTGACCCTCAGCTCGGGCGAACGAGCGTACGGCGCTCGTAGTCGCGCGATCCCATCTCGGCCAGTCGGCTGATCGTGCGCGACAGATCGCGCCAGTCGCGCAGCGCATCGAGCGCGGGAATGAGCGGCATGTCGGACGCGATCAGCAACGTGCGTTGGCGGTCATAACAAATGTCGATCAGCCACAGGAATCGTTGCAGCGTGTCGGGGCGCCGGAGCCGTTCGACGTGCAGATCGCCCACGATCAAGGATGGCCAGCGCTCGGCAAGCGCGAGGTAATCCAGATGCGAGCGATGTGCGACGCAAAGGTCGTCGAAATTGGCCCACAGCACGCGCGCGCCTGCGCTTTGTGCCGGCAGTGCACGGCCGGCGATCGTCACCGTCGACGGATTTGACGCGGGTCGCCCCTCCAATTCGGCATAACGTAGCGGCAAGAGGTCGCGGGCTTCGTCGGGGGGGGCGATCCAGCGCGGTAGCCGTGCCGCTTCGCCGCCCATGCGGTAGTCGGTGGCGCCGTCGAAATGCACGACCGCGAAGCGTTGCAGAATCACGGCGATGGTCGGCTCGAAACGCTCGTGAAACTCGGGGTCCGGCAACAACTGCTGCGGCGCATAGTTCGACGTCAGCACCAGCCGCACACCCCGCGCCAGCGCGATGTCGAGAAATCGTCCGATCAGGAAAGCATCGGCAATGTCGTGGACGTGAAACTCATCGAAACACAGTAACGCGACGCCGTGGAGCCAGCGATTCGCCACCGCCAAGAGTCGGTCGTCGCATGCCGGTTCGCGCACGAGTTGCCGATGGATGTCGCGCAGGAATTCGTGAAAGTGCACGCGCCGCTTCTCGCACTCGGCGACGGCGAAGGCGGCGTCCACGACGAGGCTCTTGCCGCGCCCGGGGCGTCCGTAGCAGTACACGCCGTCGAAGGCCGGCCTGGTGGTCCCCAGCAGCGCGGTGAGCGCGGCGAGGGCGTCGCGTTGGCGAAGGTCGGGACGGACGTGGCGCTCAGCCAGCGCCCGCGTCACGCGCGCAATGTCGATCATGTAAAGCAGACTCCGGATAGCAGCAGCCGGCATACCCGGCCGGCCAATGGGGGCCACTATACCGACGCTGCGCGGTTCGGGCTAATTTGGACTGCGGTGCGAAATCCGCGAATTTCGGCATCGCCTGATCGCCCGCTCACCTCGTCGCCGTGACGGCATCGCGCAAAGACGCGGCGGATGCGCTAACGTATGGGCTCTGCGTAGGTCCGCATCCCTCAAGAGGACGTCAGGCATGTCTCATCCCTTCGATCCGGAACGCTATTTTCAGCGCATCGGCTACACCGGCCCGCGTGAAGCAACGCTCGATGTTCTGCGCGCCATCCACTCGCTGCATCCGCTGGCCATTCCGTTCGAGAATCTCGATCCGATTCGTGGCCAGCCGGTCGACGTCGATCTGCCGTCGGTCGTTGCCAAGTTGCTCGATGGCGGACGCGGCGGCTACTGCTTCGAGCAGAACGCGCTGTTCGCCAACGCGCTGACCCATCTCGGATTCGCGGTCACGCCCTTGATCGGCCGCGTCGTGTGGGGGCGCGCGTTTGATGGGGAAGCGCCGCTCACGCACATGCTGCTGCGCGTCGATCTCGACGGCGAGGCCTGGCTGGCCGATGTAGGTTTCGGCTCCGTCACGCTCACGGCACCGCTGCGCCTGCATTCGGCGCAACCCCAGTCGACCCTGCTGGAAACGTTCCGACTGGAGACGGTTCGCACGGAGGCCGGCGGGCCACCCAGCGAGTACCGCCTGAGCGTGCGCTCCGCCGACAAGTGGTTGCCTGTCTATCGCTTTGCGCCGAAGCCCGCCGAGTGGATCGACTACAAGCTGGGCAATTGGTATACGTCGAGCGCGCCCGATTCCATCTTCCGGAATCAGCTCATTGTCTGCCGTGTGCTGCCGCTGGGACGCATTGCGCTGCTCAACACCACGCTGACGGAGCGCTCGGCGCAAGGCGACGTCGTGGCGCAAACCGACATCGCGTCGGCGGCGCAACTCGCGCAGGTGCTGCAGGAACGTTTCGGACTGAGGCTTGACGGCATCGATATCGACGCTTTGTACGACCAGGTGCGCGCCTGTGCCGCAAAGGCCGCCAGCTGAGCGTTGTCGGCGCCATGCACTCGCCCAGCGCTCCCTAATTACCCAACGCGCCAAACGACAAGGCCGCCTCCCGAGGGAAGCGGCCTGGGTATCTTTGTCCCGTCGTCGTCAGCGGCGGGCTACGCGTCAGTGCGCCGACGTCGTGCCGGGCCACAGTCGCACGGCGAGCGCGGCGAGGGCCGCCAGCGTGGCGAGCGATGCGACGCCCGTCCAGCCCCAGTGGGCCAATGCCTGGGCACCGAGTGCCGCGCCGATCGACATGCCGATGAAGACACCGACGAAAAGCACAGCGTTCAGGCGGCTGCGGGCGGCGGGCTCGATGCCGTACACGATGGTTTGATGCGAGACCAGCGCGACCTGCACACCCAGGTCGAAGCCGATGGCGGCCAGACCGATCAGCCACAGTTGGGCATGGGCGCCGAGCATGGGCGCTAAGAGCATCGCCGCGAAGGATACGGCCACCAGGCTCGCCCCAAGACGGGTGACGATCTGCGGACCCTTGCGATCCGCGATGCGGCCGGCCAGCGGTGCGCCGAGCGCCCCGGCCGCGCCTGCCAGACCGAATGCCCCCGCCGCGGCCGCGCCCAGATGGAACGGAGCGTCGTGCAGCATGACGGCGAGCGTCGACCAGAAGGCGCTGAAGCCGACCGACAGCAGGCCCTGCGCCAACGCCGCCCGGCGCAGCGCCGGATGACGACGCCACAGGCCGGCCACCGAACCGAGCAATTGGCGATAGGTCATCTGCGTCGTCGGATGAAACGACGGCAGGCCGCGCCATGCCACCACGCCGAAACCGGCCACGCTGATGGCGGCGACGACATACATCGCCCGCCAACCGAAGTTCTGGGCCACGAAGCCGGACACCACGCGCGAGAGCAGAATGCCCAACAACAGTCCGGTCATCACGGTGCCGACGACTCGGCCCCGGATCGATTCGGGCGCGATCGCGGCCGCGGCGGGCACGATGTCCTGTGCCATCGTCGCGGTCAGCCCAATGGCCAGACTCGCGACGAGCAGCGTGCCAATGCCCGGCGCAAAGGCGGCCAGCAGCAGCGCGAGCGTGAGAATCGCGCCCTTGACGAGCACGATACGACGCCGGTCGATAATGTCGCCGAGCGGCACCAGCAGCAGAATGCCCAGCGCGTAGCCGAGCTGCGTGAGCGTCGGGACCCAGCCGACCGTCGTGTTGGCGGCGTGGATGTCGTCGGTCATGATGCCCAGCATCGGCTGGGCGTAGTACAGCGAGGCGACCGTCAGGCCGGTGCCCGTTGCCAGCAGCAGGATAAGCCGGGCAGACAACTCGGGCTGCGCTCGCGTGGCGACCTGATTCGCGCCAGTGGCGCTGGAAATCTGAGCAGAACGCATGAAGTGAGGCTCCAGTAGCAAGGTACGGGCCGTAGTGTCGCGCTTGGTGCGGTGCGGTGGTAGGCCTATAATCCGTACAACCTTTATACGTGTTACGTATGACAGAGCCCCTTCATTCCCCTGCCTTTGGTACCGATGGGCCCGCCGGCCGAGGCGGCGGCGCCGACCGCGTCGAGCTGATGCAGACGTTCGTGCGCATCGTCGAGGCTGGCAGTCTGTCGGCCGCCGCAGCGCTGCTCGGCACCACGCAGCCGACCGTCAGCCGGCGTTTGCAGATGCTCGAACGCTCGCTGGGACTTCGCTTGCTGCAACGCTCGACGCATCGCATGAAGCTCACCGAGGACGGTGAGCGTTGCTTCGTTCGGGCGAAGGAACTGGTGACGAGCTGGGAGGCGTTCGAAGCCGATCTGCGCGGCACCGGCGACGACCCGGAGGGCACCTTGCGCGTGCTCGTGCCCCACGCGTTCGGTCAGGAAATGATGATCGGCCCGCTCGCTGACTTTCTAGAGCGCTACGCCGGGATGAAGGTGCATTGGTTCTTGCAGGACCGCGAGCCCGATTTCATTGCGGAAGGCATCGACTGCGCGATTCACGTGGGCGAACTGCGCGACCCGTCGAATGTAGCGATTTCGCTGACCGACGTGCCGCGCATCGTCGTGGCGTCGCCCGATGTGCTGCGCGGACATCCACTGCCCTCGCATCCCTCGGATCTCGCCTCGTTGCCGTGGCTCTCGCTCACCACGTTCTACCGCAACGACATCACGCTCACGCACGAGCAAACGCACGAGACGGCCCGCGTCACATTCGATCCACGCATGAGCACGGACAACCTCTATGCATTGCGCAGTGCCGCATTGCGCGGGTTGGGGGTGGCGGTCTGTTCGGCATGGCTGATGGCCGAAGACGTGGCGCAGGGGCGCCTGATCCAACTCATGCCGCCATGGCGCTCGACGGCCTTGCCGATGTACCTCATCTACCCGTATGCGAAGTACTATCCGGCCCGGCTGCGCCGCTTCATCGAAGCGATGCGCTCGGCCATTCCCGCCGTGATCGACGCCGAGCAACGCAAGATTCGCTGATCGGAATCAGACCAGCCGCAGTTGCCCGGATTGGCCTTGCAACAGGGCGTCATTACGCTGGGCGGCGTCGCGTAAATAATCCCAAAGCACCGTAATGCGCTTGAGCGAGCGCAATTCCTCGTGGCAATAGATCCAGAAGCTGCGCGTGACGACCACTTCGTCGACGAGCAGCGGCACCAGCCGGGCATCCTGCGCGGCCATGAAGCACGGCAGGATCGCCAGCGCCTCGCCCTGCAACGCCGCCTGATACTGGGCGATGACGCTCGTGCTGCGCAGCACGACGTTGCCCCCGGGCACGATGTCCTCCAGATAACGCAGCTCCTTGCTGAACGTGAGTTCGTCGACATAGCTGATGAACCGGCGTCCGGACAGATCCGCGAACGTCGCGACATCGCCGTATTGCGCGAGATAACCGGGCGTCGCATACAACTGCAGACGGTAGTCGCACAGCTTGCTGCACACATACGGCCCGCGCTGAGGGCGTTCGATGGTGATCGCCAGGTCGGCCTCTCGCTTCGACAGGCTCACGAAGCGCGGCACCGGCAGCACGTCGAAGGCGATGGCCGGGTATTCGCGCTGAAAGCGTGAGAGGACCGGTGTGACGAAGTACGTGCCGAACGCTTCCGTCGAGCCGATACGAACGTGGCCCGAGAGCGTTTGCCCGAGCCCCGCCACCTGCTCGCACGCCGATTGCAGCGTGGTCTCCATTTGCTCCGCGTAGACGAGGAGCTGCTGCCCCTCGGGCGTCAGGGCAAAGCCCGCGTTGCGCGATTTGTCGAACAACAGCGTGCCGAGCGACTGCTCCAGCGCGCGCACCCGTCGCGAGACCGTCGTGTGATCGACCCCCAGGCGCTGCGCCGCCGCGCTTACGCGCTGTGTGCGCGCGACCTCCAGGAAGTAGCGCAAGTCGTCCCAGTCGGGACGCGGCTCCGCCCCCGAAGCGCCAGCGATGCCCGACGGCCGTGCCGCGGCGGTGCGAACCATTGCGCAACCTCCTATGTGTATTTATGCACAAAGTAGATGCATATATTCGCTATGTAAAGCAAATTCGCACAAATACAATTCATGAGCGCCGCGCATAGACGGCGACGACGAACGCATAAAAGACCTGAAGGAGACGAAGCGATGAAGATCAAGCCGTGGCTGCTCGCGCTGGGATTCGGCGTGGGCTTGGGGTTGATGTCGGTGGCGGGTATGGCGCAGTTGCCGGATCGCCCGGTGAAGGTGGGCGTACTCACCGACATGTCGGGACCGTATTCGGCGATGGGCGGTGCCGGCTCGGTGGCGGCCGCGCAAATGGCGATCGACGATTGTCTGGCGGCCGAGTGCAAGGGCATGAAGATTGCCCTGGTGTCGGCCGACAACCAGAACAAGGCCGATGTCGCCGCCAACAAGGCCCGGGAATGGTTTGATCGCGACAATGTCGATGCGATTGCCGATCTCACGAACTCGGCGGCCGCCCTGGCGGTGCAGAAGATCGCCATGGACAAGCAACGCGTGACGTTGTTCTCGGGCCCGGCGACCACGCGACTGACGAACGAAGACTGTTCGCCCACGGGCTTTCACTGGATGTTCGACACCTACTCGCAGTCGGCGGCAACCGCGCGCGCCGTGGTCGGCGACGGTGGAAAATCGTGGTACTTCATCACCGTCGACTATGCCTTCGGGCACTCCCTGGAGAAAGACGCCGCCGATATCGTGAAGACGCTCGGCGGCACGGTCCTGGGACAGTCGCGACATCCGCTCAATGCGTCCGACTATGCGTCGTTCCTGTTGCAGGCGCAAAGCTCGAAGGCACAGGTCGTGGCGCTCGCCAACGGCGGGCAGGACACCGTCAACGCGCTCAAGCAGGCACGCGAATTCGGCATTGTGCAACGCGGGCAGAAGTTGGCGGCGCTGCTGGTCTTCCTGTCGGATGTTCATGCGCTCGGCCTGAACACGGCGCAGGGCTTGTTGTTTACCGATGGCTTTTACTGGGATCAGGACGACGCCTCGCGTGTCTGGTCGGCCCGCTTCCAGAAAAAGTACAAGGATCTGAAGCCGACGATGGTGCAGGCGGGCGTGTATTCGAGTGTGCTGCATTACTTGCGTGCGGTAGCGGCGTCTCAGAGCGTGGATGCCAAGGTGGTCGCGCAAAAAATGCGGGAAATGCCGATTCGCGATCCGATCATGCACAACGCCTCGATTCGTCCGGACGGGCGGGTGATCCACGACATGTACCTGTTCCGCGTAAAGTCGCCGGCCGAGTCGAAAGGCCCGTGGGACTACTACACCAAGGTCGCCACGGTGCCCGCGACGCAAGCCTTCCAGCCGTTGTCGAAATCGACGTGCTCGCTCGTGAAGACGAGCACGGCGGCGAAGTGAGTGACGCTTGATCGTCACGGGATCGTCGCGGCGCAGGCCTCGCTGCGATTGCCTATCTTGTAATTGCCGGCGGCGCTGCGCGCTCACTCACCGCAGCCCGCCTTCCACCGAACTCTGAAATCATTCGCAGTCTTTTCGCCCCGAATCCTCGCATTCGTTTCCATCAGGAGAGCATGTCATGTCCCTACCCACCATTCCGCTGCTGATCGACGGCAAGCGCGTCGAGTCGAAGTCCTCGCAGTGGCGCGACGTTGTGAACCCGGCCACGCAGGAAGTCGTCGCACGCGTGCCGTTTGCCACGACGGAAGAACTCGATACCGCCGTGGCGTCGGCCAAGGCGGCCTACAAGGGCTGGCGCAATACGTCGCAAGCCAACCGCATGCGTGTGATGCTGCGCTTTCAGCAACTGCTGCGAGAGCATACCGGCGAACTCGCCGAGTTGATCACGCGTGAGCACGGCAAGACGTTGCCCGACGCCGAAGGCGAAGTCGGGCGCGGCCTCGAAGTCGTCGAGCACGCATGCTCGATTGCCTCGCTACAGTTGGGCGAGTACGCGCAGAACGCCGCGGGCGGCGTTGACGTCTACACGCTGATCGAGCCGCTGGGCGTGTGCGCCGGGATCACCGCGTTCAACTTCCCGGTGATGCTGCCGTGCTTCATGTTCCCGCTGGCGGTGGCCACCGGCAACACGTTCGTGCTCAAGCCGTCCGAGCAGGATCCGAGCGCGTCGCTGCGCCTGGCCGAACTCGCACTCGAAGCCGGCCTGCCGCCGGGCGTGCTCAATGTCGTGCATGGCGGGCCGGACATCGCCAACGGCATTTGCGATCACCCGGACATCAAGGCCGTGTCGTTCATCGGCTCGACGCACGTTGGCACGCATATCTATCGTCGCGCCTCGGAGGCGGGCAAGCGCTGCCAGGCAATGATGGGCGCGAAGAACCACTGCGTGATCCTGCCCGACGCGGATCGCGAGCAGGCCATCAACCATCTGCTGGGCGCGGCGTTCGGCGCGGCGGGGCAGCGTTGCATGGCCACGTCCGTGGCGGTGCTCGTGGGCGAGGCGCGCGCGTGGGTGCCTGAGCTGGTGGCCCGTGCGCGCGCACTCAAGGTCGGTCCGGGCTCCGACCGCACGGCGGATCTCGGCCCTGTGGTGTCGAAGCAGGCGCGTGCGCGCGTCGAGAAGCTCATTGGCGCGGGCGTGGAGGAGGGCGCGAAACTGCTGCTCGACGGCCGCGGCCACACGGTCAAGGAAGCGCCCGACGGCAACTTCGTCGGCCCCACGATTTTCGACGATGTCACGGCTGACATGTCGATCTACCGCGACGAGATTTTCGGACCGGTGCTGTGCATGACGGGCGTCGATACGCTCGATGAAGCGATCGCCTTCGTCAACGCCAATCCCAACGGCAATGGCGTGGCGCTGTTCACGCAGGATGGCGGGGCGGCGCGTCAGTTCCAGAACGAGATCGACGTTGGGCAGGTCGGGATCAACCTGCCGATTCCGGTGCCGGTCGCCTGGTTCAGCTTCACCGGGTCGCGTGCGTCGAAGTTGGGCGATCTGGGGCCGAACGGCAAACAAGCGATTCTGTTCTGGACGCAGACCAAGACCGTGACGGCACGCTGGCAAGCGCGCGGCACGGGCCCGGCGGGCGTGAACACGACGATCACGTTGAAGTAACGCGCACGACTCTTTCGAAGATTCGGAGACAGACGATGGCTACGGAAACGCAACAAGACGCCTGGCGTGTCGCCTTCATCGGGCTCGGCAACATGGGCGGGCCGATGGCGGCGAATCTGGTGAAGGCGGGGCACGCGGTGCGCGGCTTCGACTTGTCGGACGCGGCGCTCGCGCGACTCACAGCGGCCGGTGGCACGGCGGCCACTTCGATTGCCGACGCGGTGCGAAACGCTCAGGTGGTCATCACGATGCTGCCCGCCGGCGAGCATGTGCTCGCGGCGTACGATGGTCCGGACGGTGTGCTCGCGCACGCCGCGCCGGACGCGGTGCTGATCGACAGCAGCACGGTGCCGCCGGAAATTCCGCGCCAGTTGGCGACGCTCGCGCGTCCGGGCACGCCGTTGCTCGACGCGCCGGTCTCCGGCGGCACGGCGGGGGCGGCCGCGGGCACGCTGACGTTCATGGTGGGCGGCGATGCAGCGCTCGTCGAGCGCATGCGGCCGCTGCTCGGCAACATGGGGCGAGCGATTCATCACGGTGGGCCGCTGGGCGCGGGACAGACGCTCAAGCTGTGCAACAACATGCTGCTCGGTATTCTGATGGCGGGCACGAGCGAGGCGCTGCGTCTGGGGATCGCCAACGGACTCGACCCGAAGGTGCTCTCGGCGGTTATGCAGCAGAGCTCCGGGCGCAATTGGACGCTGGAGGTCTACAACCCGTGTCCGGGCGTGATGGAGAATGCGGCGTCGTCGCGCGGTTACACCGGCGGTTTTGCCACCGATCTGATGGCGAAAGACTTGCGTCTCGCCCACGGGGCGGCGGTGGCCGGCGACGTGGCGACCCCGCTCGGCGATCTGGCGCGGCGCATCTTCGAGGTGCATCGGGCCAACGGGCACGGCGCGCTCGACTTCTCGAGCATTTTCCAGGATCCGGTCACGCTGGCGCAGGCATTGGCCGTGAAGTAACGGTTGTCCGGCAAGGCCATTGAAACGCCCGTCGGCTAGCGGCCGACGGGCGTTGTCTTTGCGGATCGCGGCAGCCGTGTCGACGTCAGCCGGCGATCATGCGATGCAGTTGGTCGAGTTCCTGATTGAGGGCACGTTGCTCGTCGCCCGACAGGCCACCGCCGTGTTGCGCGGCCATGTCGCGGGTTTCCTGCGCAATGGCGCCAAGGCGGCGGTGCAACTCATTGCCGCGCGGCGGCGGGTAATAGCCGTGGTTGACGTGATTGTCGATGTCGCGCGATTCATTGCCGATACGGCGGTCGATTTGCTCGCGGCGTTGCACGGCCACGGTATGCGGGTCCGGCTCCACGATGACGCGCGCCGCAGGCGCTTGACGCGGCGGTTCGACCACGCAGCCCGACAGACTGCCGAGCGCGCCGGCGAGTCCGGTCAGCAGCGCGATGGCCGCCAGTCCGCGCATCTTGCCGGTCCCCCGGCGGTGTGAGGCGTGAGGTATGGGACGTTCATGATCGTTATTGAGTCCTGGTGTACGCCAAGGCGGCGTAATGCGATTTTCACCAGCCGTCCGGGCGGCGCACAGCGATGTTGCAATCGGTTGCAACCATTTCAAACCGGCCGATATGGGCGTATCATCCCGGCGCAACGGCTTCCCCCACAGCCAGTCCTTCCGCGCTTGCGAGCGCCTCCATTCCCCCATGATCGTCCGACCCAATCTGAACTGGCTGCGCATGCTCTTCGTCGTGCGCGGCTCGATCGTTCCCAAGATTGCCCCGCAGCTCATTTTTACCACCCTCATCTCGATCGCCGTCACGCTGGCCCACGGGCGCGTCTTCGAATGGAAGATTCCGCTCACGTTCGTGCCGTTCTCGCTGATCGGCATCACGCTCGCGATTTTCCTCGGCTTTCGCAATACCACGAGCTACGCCCGCTATTGGGAAGCCCGGATGCTCTGGGGCAGCGTGCTCAACGAGACGCGCGCGCTGGCCCGCCAGTCGATGACACTGGTGTCCGATACCTCGGATTCGTCGCGCTTCGTCGCCTATCTCATCGCCTTCGTGCATGGCATGCGTCATCAGTTGCGCGGCACGGACCCACAGGCCGACTTCGAACGGCTGCTCGACAAAGCGGACGTGGCCTGCCTTGCCCGCAAGCAGTTCAAGCCCATCGCGATCCTGCTCATGGCGGGCGAATGGCTCCGAGAACGCCGCTCGCGCGGGCAGATCGAAGCGCCGCTTGCACAGGTCATGGAGATGCATCTGGATCGGCTCGGCGAAGCCATCGGCGGCTGCGAGCGGATCGCCACCACGCCGATTCCGTTCACTTATGGCGTGATCCTGCACCGTGTGACCTATCTCTACAGTCTGCTGCTGCCCTTCGGTCTGGTCGATTCGATCGGTCCGATGACGCCGGTGGTCGTGGCCTTCCTCTCGTACACCTTCTTCGCGCTCGAAGCGGTCAGCGCCGAAATCGAGGAGCCGTTCGGACTGGAGCCGAACGACCTCGCGCTCAACGCCATGTCCGAGACCATCGAGCAATCGCTGCGGGAAATCCTCCATCGCCAGCACACGGCCCACCTGCGCCCACGCAACGCGCATCACATCATTACCTGACGAAATTGATACTAAAGTGCTTGCTTTACTTTTCTGAGCATCTATACTCAAGTACATGCTTGACCATGACATCACCCTCGATCTGACCTTTCAGGCGCTGGCCGACGCGTCACGCCGCGCGATGCTTGCGCGGCTGGCGCAGGGGCCGGCGTCGGTGAGCGCGCTCGCGCAACCGCTGGCGATGTCGTTGCAGGCGGTCATGCAGCACCTGGCCGTACTTGAGAGTGCGGGGCTGGTGCGAACGGAAAAGGCCGGACGCGTGCGAACGTGCCGGATCGAACCCCAGGCGCTGAGCCTTGCCGAGCGATGGATTCATCAGCGCCGTCACGAGTGGGAGGGCCATCTCGACCGATTGGGCGAGTATCTGGCCAGCCTGCCGCCCGAAGGAGGAGTTCATGAGGACAGCCAGTGAAGCCACACCCGAAACGCAGCCGCGTCCGTTGAGCGTCGGTCGGACTTACGCAACCACCCGCGAAACCGTATTTCTCGCCTGGACCCGCACCGATGCCGTGAAGCGCTGGTTTTGCCCGACCGGCTACACCGTGCCCGAAGCGAAGATCGATGCCCGTGTGGGCGGCGTTTTCGACCTGCGCATGCAATCGCCCGAAGGGGAGTCGCATTGGATTCGCGGGCGTTTCATCGAGATCGACGCTCCGGCACGTCTGGTGATCGACATGGAAGTGACCGACGCGAAGGGACAGGCTCTGTTCGGCGCGCGCACGACGGCGCAATTCACGGAAGTGGGGCAAGGCACGCGGTTGGATGTCGAGCAGCGCTACACCATTCACGATCCCGCATTCGCCTCGATGCCCGCGGGTGCCGGTCAGGGCTGGGCACAGACACTCGACAAGCTTGGCCGCGAGGTCATGCGCGACGCGGAGGCGCCAACGCAGCGCAGTGTGGTGCATGCGACCTTTCGCATCGAGCGTCAGTACGCCGCGTCGCCTGCACGCGTGTACCGTGCGCTGACCGAGCGCGACGCCAAGGATCGCTGGTTCGCCAGAAGCGATGGCCTGACGTTGCTCGAGCGCTCCATGGATGTGCGTCCCGGCGGCCGCGAGTTGGCGAAAGGGCGGTGGGCTAGCGGCATGGTGTCCACGTTCGACGCGGTGTACTTCGATGTCGTGCCCGATGCGCGGCTTGTCTACACCTACGAGATGCATCTGGATACGCGCAAGATCTCCGTGTCGCTCGCGACGATCGATCTTCGTGCGCACGATGGCGGCACGCAACTCGTCATGACCGAGCAGGGCGCCTTTCTGGACGGCTACGACGACGCGGGCTCGCGCGAACGCGGCACCCAGCAGTTGCTCGATGCCCTCGGCGCCTCGCTCGCCGACTGAGCCCCCGCACGTTTCCCCAACGCTTGCGACGCCGTTGCGCCCCGTCTCTCGGGGGCAGCGGCGTTCGTCGCAGCGCGATTGCCCCATTGTGGTGCGTCGATTCTCATCGAAAGCCGCAATAGTTCCTCGACAAATATCGCGTTTTTCATCTCGGCGGCGAGTTCTAGACTTCCTTCCATCGACGGCGCAATTGAAAACAAAGTCGTCGCAAACTAGACAGGAGTTAAGAAAATGAACCGCAAGAACATCGCAATCGCCCTTATCGCCGCCGTGGCTTCGTTCGGTGCTGTGGCCAGCAACGCTGCCGAGAACGGCAACAACTACCCCGAGATCGCCTCGCAAGGTCAGCCGCTCACGCGTGCCGCCGTGCTCGCTGATCTGGCACAAGCCCGCGCTCAAGGGCTGATCCCGAACGGTGACGCCGATTATCCGGTCTATGTCGCTTCGGCCTCGACCAAGAGCCGCGCCGACGTGAAGGCCGAGCTGGCCCAGGCACGCGCGCAAGGCCTCGTGCCGCAGAACGACGTCGACTACCCGATCGTCGCCTCGCAAGGCCCGAGCGCAACGCGCGCTGGCGTGAAGCAGGAACTGGCGCGTGCCCGCGCCGCAGGTGAGCTGAACGTCAGCCAAGGCAGCTGATCGCCGGCCGGCGGTCGCCGTAACGTCAAAAGCCGTCCCGAGGGAAAATCCTCGGGACGGCTTTTTGTTCGTCCGACGAATCGTGATTCGTCGCTCAGGCGCGCTGGTCTTCGGCCGCGGGCTTGTCCTGGGTTCGTGACGCCAGTGCGTCGGTGGGCGCCGGGGCAGGGGCCGTGTCGGTCGCGTGCTCGCCGTCCCAACCGAACGTGACGTGTCGCCGCGCATGACGCTGCGCGCGCTCGCGTGCCATCTGCTCTTCGAACTGGCGGCGGCCTTCCTTGGCCGCGGCGACCATTGCCTTGCGATCCTGGTATGCGGGATACATCTCGTCGGTCAGTTGCTGATTGGCGCGCCGGAAGGCCATCGCCGCCTCTCTCGCCTCGGCCGCCGGCCAGCCCAGGGTTTCAAGCACCGAGCGCGCACTGCGCAACGACGACTCGAAGACTTCCCGTTCAATGTGTTCGACACCACGATCGCGAAGCTGGAACAGATGGCCGACGTTGCGCGCCCGCGCCACGATGGGCACGTCGGGGAAGTGTTCGCGAAGCAGGTCGACGATTTCCAGGGACTGATCGACATCATCCACGGCGACGACCACCGCGCGCGCGTGCGCCACGCCCGCGATACGCAGCAGATCGAGTCGTGTCGCGTCGCCGTAGAACACCCGGAAGCCAAACTGGCGCAGGCTCTCGATGGTGTCGGGGTCGTGATCGAGCACGGTCACCGAAACGCCCTGCGGCACCAGCGTGCGGCCGACGATTTGCCCGTAGCGTCCAAAGCCGCAGATCACGACGCTGGCCGACTGCGGCTCGTCGATCTCTGCCATGCGGGGCGATCCCGTCACGCTGTAGCGCGGCAGCAGCCACTTGTCGATGGCCACGAGCAGCAGCGGCGAGACCAGCATCGAGAGCGCGACGGCGCCGATGAGGAACGACGACACCTCGGGCGGCAGCACTTGCGGTCCGGCCGACTGGAACACCACGAAGGCGAATTCACCGCCCTGTGCGAGCAGCAGCGTGAAGATCGGCCGTTCTTGATAGGGCAGTTGCATCCACCGCGACACCCCGTAGATGGCCAGTCCTTTGAGCGCCATGAAGCCGATGACGACGGCGATCATGCGCAGCGGTTGCGCGAGCAGTACACCGAAGTCGATGCTCATGCCGACGGCAATGAAGAACAGCCCGAGCAGAAGCCCCTTGAACGGTTCGATGTCGGTTTCCAGCTCCCGTCGGTATTCGCTCTCGGCGAGCAGCACGCCGGCGAGGAACGCGCCGAGCGCCATCGACAGGCCGACCCATTGCATCAGTGCCGCGATGGCGACGACGAGCAACAGCGACGCCGCCGTGAAAATCTCCGGCGTGCGGCTGTTGGCGATCCAGCGCAGCAGCGGGCGCAACGCCAGCCGCCCGCCAAGGATGATCGCCGCAATCACGCCGACGATTTTCAGGGCTTCGAGCGCGCGCGCCGTCCCGGTCATCACGTGGCTGTCGAACGAATTGGCCAGCAAGGGCAGCAGCGCGAGGATCGGGATCGCGGCAACGTCCTGGAACAGCAGGATCGAAAAGCCCGCCTGGCCGCTCGGGGTGCCGAGCAGATTGCGCTCGGCCATCACCTGCAAGGCGATCGCGGTCGACGAGAGCGCGAGGCCCAGGGCCGCGACGAGGGCGATGCGCCACGGCGCGCCGAGTGCGACGCCCGCCGCGAAGAGCAGCACCGCGCACCCGACGACCTGCGCCGAGCCCCATCCAAAGATCGGCCGTCGCAGATTCCACAGGCGTCGTGGTTCCAGTTCGAGGCCGACAAGAAAAAGCATCAGCACCACGCCGAATTCGGCGAAATGCAGCACGTCTTCCACGCGCGCGACAAGACCGAGTCCCCAGGGACCGATGGCAATCCCGGCGGCGAGATAGCCGATGATCGCGCCGAGTCCCAGCGCACGCGACAGCGGCACCACAATGACCGCCGCTGCGAGGTAAATCAGGCTGGCGAGCAACCAGGCGGGTACGTGTTCCATCAGGCGACCCTCCCTGGGCTTGCATTCATGGCGCGGGTGTCCTCCACGTCGGCGACGCCGGTTGCGCAGCGCGGACGATCGGCGAGCGGAATGTCCTGACACTCGGGCGCGTCTGCCATGGAAATCAGCTCGGGCCATTGCGGGTACGTGGCGAGCTTGCCGGCAAACGCGCTCACGTGGGCGTCGAGTGCGGCATCGTCGCTGCGTCGCGCGCCAAAGAACACGTGCGGGGCAGGAAACGCATGTTGCACAGGCGCGCCATCTGCTCGTAGGGCGGCAGGAACGCCGAGAACTCGTGCTCGTTGTAGCCCTCGGGGCGATAGCTCGCCTGTGGCCCGCCGGCACTCGCCACGAGCCAGAAGTCCTTGTTCGCGAGCGCATGTCCGTCGTGGCCGTAAGCCCAGCCCCACGACAGCACTTCGTCGAGCCAGAGCTTCTGCAACGGCGGCATGCTGTACCAGTAGATCGGGTGGACGAGCACGACCAGATCGGCGCGCGCAACGCGCCGTTGTTCGGCGGCAATGTCGATGCTGAAGTCGGGATACGTCGAGTACAGGTCGTTGACGTCGACACCTGCGATGCTGCGAGCGGCGTCGAGCAAGCGGTGATTGACGCGTGAGTCCCGCCAGCGCGGGTGCGCCACGATGACATAGACGGCTCGCGTCGGCGCATCGTGACGGGAGGCGCCATCGATGTCCGGGACGGCGGTGGGGAGAGGGGAAGGCGCGGGGGCAGTCATGCGGGGGAGCATACCGCATTCGTCTGGCGCCCGACATCACGTCGGGCATCGCCGGGGGTGGCCTGCGGCAGTCCCTTCGATATCGCGTCCGATACTGCCGCGTGGCGAACACAAACGCGATGTCAGGCTAAAGACTGCGGTCGCGAAAGCCGTTAAGCCAGGATAAGCGCTGCGCAGATTCTGCAGGCGGCGGCAGGCCGAACGGCATACCGCACGTCACACGACGAATAACCAGAACCCTGGCGCCGGTGGAGCATCCCTGCTCACGCCGGCGCAACACCGACATGTCGCCGCAATCCTTTCGTACTACCGTCAATCTGATCTATCACGGCCGCAACGTCGCGCTGGCGCTTTTGCTCGTCGCGCTGATGTACAACCAGACGTTCTGGATCGTCGTGAGCGTTGCGGCGGCGGCGCTTTGCACCGGTGCGTTGCGCGAAGCGGCGCGGATGCCGGAGGAGGACGATCTGCCGCCGCGTTCGCTGGTCATCCAGGTACTGCGCATCTCGGTGCCGTTGCTGCTCACCATGTTCGCGCTCGGCTACGGCGCCGTGTGGATCAATCGCAATTTCGGCTGAGCGGGGCCTGCCCGCGCACTCGCGCCTGGGCGCGAGGCGGGACAGCAAGCGGCGCGATTACGACTGCGCCGCAAGCGCGTCGCGCGACTTGTGCAGCAGCGCGTTGCGGCGTGCATACGTGAAATAGATCCCCAAGCCGATGACGAGCCACACCACGAAGGCGACCCATGTGGTCGCTTGCAGGTGCGCCATCAGGAACAGGCACAGACCGGCGGAGATAAGCGGCACGACCGGGGCGCCGGGCACGCGGAACGCGCGCGGCAGGTCCGGGTGCGTGCGACGCAGCACCAGCACGGCTACCGACACCAGCGCGAACGCCGACAGCGTGCCGATGTTGATCAGCTCGGCGAGCACGCCCAGCGGCACGAAGCCCGCGATGACGGCGAACACCACACCAATGATCCACGTGCCGGCGAATGGCGTCTTGTGCGTCGGATGAATGCGCGAGAGCAGCGGCGGCAGCAGACCGTCGCGCGACATGGCATACGTAATGCGGGTCTGGCCGTAGGTCATCACCAGGATCACGGTCGTCATGCCGAGAATCGCGCCCAGATCGACGAAGCCCGCGATCCAGTTCTGACCGGCGTATTGCAGCGCCAACGACACCGGGTGGTCCACGCCCGCGAACTTCGCGAACGGCACGATGCCGGTCATGATCGCGGCGACCGCCACATACAGCAGCGTGCAGACGATGAGCGAGCCGATAATGCCGATGGGCAGATCGCGGCCCGGATTGCGGACTTCCTCCGCTGCCGACGTCACGGCATCGAAGCCGATGAACGCGAAGAACACGAGCGCGGCGGCATTGAACATGCCGCGGGTGCCGAACGGCATGAACGGTGTCCAGTTGGCCGGCTTCACATGCCACACGCCCACCGCGATGAACAGCAGCACGACGCCGATCTTGATCGCCACCATCAGATTGTTGATGCGGGCGGACTCACGCACGCCGTACGACAGGACCCACGTGATGAGCAGCATGATGACGACGGCCGGCAGGTTGATGAAGGTCGTGATGCCGGGCACGCTGCCTGGTGCTGCCGTGATGGCGGCGGGCAAATGTAGACCGAACCCTGCCGCGAGCGACTGGAAGTAGCCCGACCACCCGACCGAGACGGCCGACGAGGCCAGCCCATACTCGAGCATCAGATCCCAGCCGATGATCCACGCGACGATCTCGCCGAGCGTGGCGTAGCTGTAGGTGTAGATCGATCCGGAGACGGGAATCGTCGACGCGAATTCCGCGTAGCACAGGGCCGCGAAGCCGCAAGCGGTTGCCGCGATGATGAACGAGAGCGTGAGCGCGGGGCCGGCGGTGAGGGCGCCGGTGCCTGTGAGCACGAAAATGCCGGTGCCGATGATGGCGCCGATGCCCATCAGGACCAGATCGACCGGGCCCAGCACCTTTTTGAGACTGCCGGTACGGCTTGCGACCAGCATGTTCTCGATGTTTTTGGTTCGAAAAAGACTCATGACCTGCAAAAGGTTCCTGCAACGTATGCCCCTGGCGTGCGCGTGGCACGCCATCGGGGAATCCACGGGAGAGGCCTCCCGCGACCTGGCTGCAAGGGCACCCCGGGCTTGTGGCCGCTCGTTCCCATGCCTGGCGGAACACCACAGGGTGGGTCGAACCTCCTCGTTGCGCTAACGTCGCGCGGTGCGCGTGGCACCGGCCTGTCGGCCGTCGGTGGCATGCGCGGGGGGCGCGCGCCGGATGCGGCAAGACGATAGACAACCACGGCGCGCGCAGTGCGCACCGGGGCGGGACGAACACGATCGAGACTTACGGAGGATCCTGCCGGACTGCCGTGTGCGTGACGACTGTCGCCGCGGCACATCGGAGAAGGGTGGGTCTGCAAGGTGGGTGCCCGTTCGACGCCGTGGCGTCGTTCGGGCGAAGGCTCGCTGTCCTGCGGTCCGGCCATCGGTGCCTGATCGGCGCCTCCGCCTGGCCGGAATTGCTCATATTTTAAGCGATTTTTCCCAAGGTGCGTACAACGTCTGCTGAATTGGGGGCACATCGATGGGGAGCCGCGGCGCGAGGGCCGCCGCGTCGCGGACAGGGCGACGCGCGCGGTTGGCGGGGTCAGTGGTTGGAACCACCGGGGCCACCGCCCCCCGGACCGCCGCCGGGCGGACGTCCACCGTGTCCACCGCCTTGTCCACCTGCGCGTCCCCCGCCCCGCCCACGATCATAGTCTGCGCGATTCCCCCCACCCGGCGGACGCGGACCCGCACTACCGCCGCCTCCCTGTGGACGCGGCCCCGGATTGGCGTTGTGCCCCGGGGGACGCGGCCCGGGCCCCGGGCCCGCACCGTGACCGGGCGGGCGGTGCCCCGGTCCGGCCCCCGGTCCCGGCGGGCGAGGCCCTGCGCCGGGATAGTGGCCCCCGGGCGGACGTGGTCCGGCGCCTGGAGAGTAGTGCCCCGGCGGCCGCGGTCGCGGAGGCGGGCGTTGCCAGTAGCGCTGATCGTGATACCACGGCCGGCCACGATAATAGTTGCCCCAGTACGCGCCGATCGAGAACGTCACGATGGGCAGCCCGATCATCGGGCCGTAGTTGAGCACGGGCACCGGGTTGCCCTGATACGGATAGCTGAGCAGCGCCGCGTAGATCCAGCCGCGCGTGCCGGGCAGGCCGATGTCGCACCACGAGTAATCGGACAGACAGCCGTAAACCGTCACCGGCATGCCCGCGCCGGTCTGGGCGACAACCGGGTAATCGACGGCCGGACCGGCGCGCACGTTGGCCGGCGCGTTGATCACCGCCTGCCCGGACTGCGCCGACGCCGCCTCCGGCAGCGCGACCAGCATCATGGCGCCCGCGAGCACGAGCGGCAAAGTCCATGTCTTCATGTCCGTCTCCTTGTCGTGACGGCGGTGCGTCCGGCACCCGTGACGCGCGGGCGGAACAGCGCCTTCGAAACGTGTCGATCAGTACAGCACGACCGAGCGGATCGACTCGCCGCGCTTCATCAGATCGAAGCCTTCGTTGATCTGGTCCAGACGCAGCGTGTGCGTGATCAGGTCGTCGATGTTGATCTTACCCTCCATATACCAGTCGACGATCTTCGGCACGTCGGTGCGACCGCGCGCCCCGCCGAACGCCGACCCTTTCCACTCGCGGCCCGTCACCAACTGGAACGGACGCGTACTGATCTCCTGACCCGCGGCGGCCACGCCAATGATGAACGACTGGCCCCACCCCTTGTGGCAGCATTCGAGCGCCTGACGCATGGTCGTCACGTTGCCGATGCACTCGAACGAGTAATCGGCGCCGCCGTCGGTCAATTGCACGATCGTGTCGACGACGTTTTCGACGTCATTCGGATTGATGAAGTGCGTCATGCCGAACTTCTTGGCGAGCGCCACGCGCCCCGGGTTGATATCGACGCCAATGATCTTGTCGGCACCGACCATCTTTGCGCCCTGGATCACGTTCAGGCCAATGCCGCCGAGGCCAAACACCACGACGTTCGCCCCTGCCTCGACCTTCGCCGAATAGACCACGGCGCCCACGCCGGTCGTCACGCCGCAACCGATGTAGCAGACTTTGTCGAACGGCGCGTCCGAGCGCACCTTGGCGACGGCGATTTCCGGCACGACGATGTAGTTCGAGAACGTGGACGTGCCCATGTAATGGAAGATGGGCTTGCCGTCGAGCGAGAAGCGAGACGTGGCGTCCGGCATCAGGCCGCGGCCTTGCGTACTGCGGATCGCCTGGCACAGGTTGGTCTTGCGCGACAGGCAGAACTTGCACTGGCGGCATTCGGGCGTGTACAGCGGAATGACGTGATCGTCTTTCTTCAGGGTGGTGACGCCCGGACCAACGTCGACGACGACGCCTGCGCCCTCGTGGCCGAGAATGGCAGGGAAGATGCCTTCCGGATCGGCGCCGGAGAGTGTGTAGTAGTCCGTATGGCAGATGCCGGTGGCCTTGATCTCGATCAACACCTCGCCGGCGCGCGGCCCTTCCAGATCGACTTCCTCGATGGTCAGGGGTTTGCCGGCTTCCCAGGCAATGGCGGCTTTGGTCTTCATGGCGATAATCCTCGTTGCAACGTCGTTCGGGGGAGTCCCTTCGCGACGTAACATACCGCGTTCTCAAGACGCGCGCGAGTCTTGACACGCCATGTCAGCGGAAATAGCGGGGCCGGGGGCACGGATTGCGTGACGGCGGCGCGAGGTCAGCGTCGGGCGCCGCTGCCCAGCGGTGCCACGAGGTGATAAAAGCTGCGCATGTCGACGGGCCGGGCGAACCAGAATCCCTGCGCTTCGTCGCATCCCAGCTCGGTGAGCCGCTGGGCCTGCGCCTGGGTCTCCACGCCCTCGGCCGTCACGCGCAGGCCCAGCGAGTGGGCCATCGCAACAATCGCGCTCACGATGGCATGGCTGTGGGCATGCGTGAGCATGTCGCGCACGAAAGTCTGGTCGATCTTGAGGCGATTGACGGGGAAACGGGTCAGGTAGGCGAGGCTGGCATACCCCGTGCCGAAGTCGTCGACCGCGATCTCCACACCCATGTCGTGCAGTGAGCGCAGACAACCGACCGCGGCGCTCGAGTCCCCGAGCAGCACGGTTTCCGTGATCTCGATCTCCAGGTGACGAGGTTCCAGCGCATGCGCGCTCAGGGCACGCTCGACCATGCCCACGACGTCCTGCCGTGCGAACTGCTGCGCCGACACGTTGACGGAGATGCGCGGCAGATGGCCGCACCGCCGCAGCAGACGGCTCGCCTCGCGGCAGGCGGTTTGCATCACCCATTCGCCCAGCGGCAGGATCAGTCCCGAGGTTTCCGCGATCGGGATGAATTCCGCCGGCCCGATGGCCCCAGCGCCGGGTGACGCCAGCGCAGAAGTGTTTCCGCGTGGCGGATCTCGCCGTCGGACAGACTGACTTGCGGCTGGTACACGAGATGCAGTTGCGCGTGCGTCTGCTCATGCACCGCGACGCGCAACAGACTCTCGAGTTCGTTGCGCCGCCGCGTCTGCGCGTCCATCTCGCTGCTGAAGACGCGCAGTCCGCCACCGGCGGCGCTGGCGATACCCAGCGCAATGTGGGCGCGGCGCAGCAGCGTGTCGGGGGTATGGCCGTGTTCGGGATAGCTGACCGCGCCGATGCTCGCGTCGAGCGCGACGGCATTTTGGTCGACGTCGGCCCATTGGGCGAGCCGTGCCTGAATTCGAGCGGCGAACAGACGCGCGCCGTCGCCCGTTTCGTTGGTGACGATGACGAACCGGCTGCCGCCGAGGCACGCGAGGGCGTCTTCGGGGCCGCTGGCTTCGCGCAGGCGTTCGGCGGCGATGCGCAGCGCCAGCTCTGCGGTCGGTGGACCGAAGGTGCTGCGCAATTGGCGCAAGTGATCGAGTTCGACCAGCAAAACCGTCAGCCCGACCTGCTGGCGCGCGCAACGATGAATCGCCAGTTCGAGCCGTTCGTTGAGCAGCGTCTGGTTGGGCAACTGGGTGACCGGGTCGTGATGCGTAACGTACCAGAGCCGGGACGCCACCTGCACCTGTTGCGAGAGGTCGAGCACGATGCCCACCCAACGTCGTTCGCCGGGGGCATGTTCGACGCAGGAAAGCGCCAGCCGTACGGGCAGCCAACTGCGCACATGTGTGAGCAGATGCCATTCGTCGTCATACGGTACCGCTTCGGTGGCCGACAGACTGGCCAGCGCTGGCAGGCGACGACGCGTCAGCTCGGACGGATCGAGCAACGACAGGAAGCTGCGCTTGCCCAGCAGGTCATCCGGGCGATGGCCCGTCAGCCGCGTGAACGCGCCGTTCATTCGCTCGAGCATGCCGTCGTCCGTGCAAACGAACATGGCATAGGGCGCACTGTCGAGCGCGGCGCGGCTCAACTCGGCTTGTACGTCGGGCACCCGACGAGGCACGGGATCGTTCATGCCCGGCCCCCCCGAAAGCCGGCCAAGCCGGACTTCAGGAACGTCATGCAATACCTCCCTGGCGTCGTGATTTTTATCTCGAAAATCGAGAGATCCGATCGCCGAATTTCTTTTGTTTTTCAAATGGTTGTGCGTACCATTCTGCCATGAGGAATGCGCGCGCGGGCAAGGGAAAACGCGGGGGCGATGGGGTTCCGAAAATGCGTGGGCACGCGCATGCTGTGGGCTGCGATCCGCCGCGGGCGCGCCTTGAATCGAGGCGGCCAGCGACGGCAAAACGCCGGCCGCGGCGAGGGGTGACCGGGGCATTCCTATGGCCCGAGCGCGATCCCTTCGGTATGATGCGGCCTGATTCACGCGGGTTTGCGCAGCACGCCGGTCAAGCCTCGCGTGACGTGCCCGCCACCACCGACATTCGGCAAAAGGAAGATAGCGTTGCATAACGCGTGGACATCGACGAGCGGTATGACCCGGGGCCTCTGGCGAGAACGTCGGACGCCTCGTCGTCTGCGCGCGCCCCTGGCGTGTTTTCTGTGGTTTGTGTGTTGGGCCACGTTTGGCAACGCATTTGCACAGACGCCGGAGGCCGCCACTGCACCCAACGTGCGGGACGCCAACGTGCGACAGGTGGTGCTCGGCATCATCAGTTTCACCCGCTGGCCGACGGACCCCGCCAAGGTGCGACTGTGCGTGGTCGGCAATACCGACTACGCGCGCGATCTGCTCGCCGGGCCGTTGCCCACCCTGGGCTTGCCGGTCGAGGCGAAGCGTGTTGCGGTGACGGAGCCTGCCATTGGTTCGTTGTGCGACGCGTTGTATCTCGGTGCCGTGAGCGACACCGAGCGTCGCCAATTGCTGGCGAACCTCGCCGGTCACCCCATTCTGACGATCAGCGAGCGGAACGACTCGTGCACGCTCGGGGTCATGTTCTGCCTGAACGTCGATTCGGAGCGAGTGACGTTCGACATCAATCTCGACACCGTTGCGCGTAGTGGCGTTCGTGTCCACCCCAACGTGCTCAAGCTGGCACGAAAGCCGGGGACACCATGACGACCCACCGTCCTTCATCCTCGCCCATGCCGCCCGGCGCTTCGTCGGTCGCCGGCCTGCTGCCTGCCGACGCATCGGCCGAAGGCGAACGTGAGCCGCCGTTGGCGACATCGCATGTCGCGGCTCCCGACCCGATGCGCGGTCGCCGGCCGTCGTTGCAGGGCATGCTGCGCCGTACCCACTTGCGCCTGGCCGTGTCCGCCGTCGTGCTCGCAGCGGTCTCGCTGTCGCTGGTGGCATGGATCGCCTTGCGCGCGTATGCCGAGAACAATCTTCTGCTGATCGGGCGCTCGCTTGCCTACACCACGGAGGCCGCCGTCGTGTTTGGCGACCGCGTGGCGGCTCAGGAAGCGATTGCGCTCATCGCGAGCGACGAGGACCTTGTTCAGGTGCGGGTGTTCGATGCGAACAATGCGCCGTTCGCGCAGTGGCGTCGTCCAGACGGCGGGGCCCTGACACAAGTCGAGCGCGTGATCGCGAACTTCGCGCTGCCCGGACCCGTGACAATGCCGATTCGTCATGACGGAAAAGTCGTCGGCACGATCGATGTGCAGGGGCAGGGGCATCAGTTCTTCCTTTTCCTGCTGAGCGGGGTGGGCGGCGTGCTCGCCTGCCTGCTGGTGACATTCGCCGTGGCGAACGTCCTGGCCAAACGGATGCACCGCGATATCGTCAAACCGTTGCGGGCACTGGCGGAAGTGGCCCACGCGGTGCGCCGCGAGCGAGCGTTTCATCAGCGCGTGGCGGCGACGCCACTGGCCGAACTGAAGGAACTCGGCGATGACTTCAACGCACTGCTCGACGAATTCGAGGGGTGGCAGAATCACTTGCGCGCGCAGAATGCCACGCTCGCGCACCAGGCCAATCACGATCGGCTGACGGGGCTGCCGAACCGGGCGTATTTCGAATCGCGCCTGGTGCAGGCGCTTGCCGACGCGCGCGAAATGGGCACGCACGTCGCGCTGCTCTATCTCGACAGCGACCGTTTCAAGGAAATCAACGACCAACTAGGGCACGGTGCGGGTGACGTGGTGTTGATGACCATTGCCGAGCGTCTGCGCCAGCCGCTGCGCGAGGGCGATCTGGTGGCGCGTCTGGGCGGCGACGAGTTCGCCGTCATGCTCGTGGGCGTGCGACAGACGTCGAATGCCGTGCGTCTCGCGCAGAGCCTGCTCGTGGCGATGGAAAAACCGATTGTGCTGCCGGATGGCGGCGAAATCGTCACAACGATGAGTATCGGTGTCGCGTTGTACCCGACCCACGCCGAGGACGCCGCCGCGCTGCTGCGCACGGCGGACGCGGCCATGTATCAGGCCAAGCGTGCTGGCGTCGGCACCTGGTTTGTGGCGGGTAGTCCCAAAGGGTGAACCAACGTGAATTGCGCCATGCTGAATTAGCACCATAACCATAATTGACGACCGGATGACACACTGCCATGGGGATCTGCTTTGGACTTCGCTGTTGAAACGCACGACACGCACGACACGCACGACTCGCATTCTGACCTTTCGCGCCGCGCAATGGTGGCCCATGGCGCTCGCGTCCTCGCTCGATGGAAGGCGTTGGCTCGCAAGCTGATGGGGCTGGTGTGCCTAGTGGGATTTGCCGCCCTGACGGGCTGCCAGACCACGCCCGTGCACGGCCTGACGGCCGAGCAGATCGCGGCGCTGAAATCTGAGGGCTTTACGCAAACCGAAGACGGTTGGGAGTTCGGCTTGTCCGACAAGGTGTTGTTCGATACCGACGAGTTTGTGATTCACGATGCGGCGCGCCAGACAGTGGCTCGCATCGGCCGCACGCTCCTGAAGGTTGGCCTGAACAGTGTGAGCGTCTATGGCTATACGGATTCAATGGGCAGCGACGCCTACAACGAGCAGCTTTCGGCACGCCGCGCCGACGCGGTGGCCGACGTGCTGGTCGAGGCGGGCATGCAGCGCGCGGCCATTCAGACGATCGGGGCAGGCAAGCGCAATCCCGTTGCGGATAACAGCACGGCGACAGGCCGCGCGCAGAACCGGCGCGTTGCCATCGTCATCTCTACGCGCTGAGCGACGACACATCCCGTTTCGTTCTGCCAAACCCGAGGGTGCCGCGGTACCCTCGGCGGTGACGTCAACCGTTGCCAACGACCACAATCAGGCACAATGACGGCTGCCGCCGGGCGATTCCGGCTGAACTGCCTACGTTGTCCCGATGCTCCCGACGTTTCTGATTCCCCGGTCTTCCTCTGCCGACGGCAGGCCCATGCGCACGCTCCGTGCGCTGCCCGTTGTCCTGATCCGTGGGGTGCTCGCCGTCGTGGCGACGGCCACGGTGACGACGGCCTTCGCGCAGAACGCGCGCGTCGGCGTGTGGGCGACGGCGCCGCAAGCGGTGGCGCAACATCCGGCGGCGCCGTCTTTCAACCGAGCGCCGGCCGTGGGCGGGCGCACCGTGCGTCAGATTGTCTATCCAACACTCTCGGGAAGTGAAGTCCGCGTGCGTTTCTCGAACGCTTACGGCACGCAGCCGCTGGTGATCGAGCGGGCAAGCCTCGCCGTGGCGCTACGCGGCGCGGCTGTCGATGCCGGTAGTCTGCGCGAGATGACGTTCGGCGCTCAGCCGACGGCGCGGATCGCACCGGGGGCCTCGCTCGAGAGCGACCCGTTGCCGTTCGCAGTTCGCGCCGGAACGCCACTGGCGGTGAGCCTCTTCACGCGCGAAGCCACCCCCCGACGACTTGGCACAAGATTGCGCAAGAGACGGCGTTTCTGAGTGGCGCCGGTGACTTTGTCGATGCCGCACAGGCATCGGCTTATCCGAAGCGCTTCACGAATACACTTTGGCTGGCCGGCGTCAGCGTGGTGCCGGCGCTTCCCGCACAAGCGATCGTCGCCATCGGCGACTCGATCACGGACGGCATGCGCAGCTCGTTGAATGCCAACCGGCGCTGGCCGGATGGGCTGGCGCGGCGGCTGGAGAATGCCGGACGACGCGATATTGCCGTGCTCAATCTCGGCATCAGCGGCAATCGCCTGCTGCACGATTCGGCCTGCTACGGCGAGCGGCTTGTCGCTCGCTTCCGGCGCGACGCGCTGGAACAGCCCGGTGTGCGAACGGTCATCGTGCAAATCGGCATCAACGATATCAATTTCGGTTACGTGCCGCCCCATGCGGGACTCGACTGCGATGTGCCGCATGTGATCGTGAGCGCGCCGGAGATGATCGCGGGGTATCAGTCGCTGATCGCCGCCGCGCGTTCGCACCACGTTCGCATCCTCGGCACGACCATCCCGCCGGGCAAACTGCCGCCCGAGCGCGAGGCGGTGCGTGACGCCGTCAACCAATGGGTGCGAACGAGCGGGGCCTTCGATGGCGTCATCGATTTCGACGCCGCGCTGCGCGATCCTGCCCAGCCGACGCGCTTGCTCCCACGTCTCGATAGCGGCGACGGCACCCACCCGAGCGATGCAGGCTACGCCGCCATGGCCGACGCCGTGCCGCTGCCGCTGGTCCTCGGCGGGGCGAAGTGAGCGCAAGACAGCGCGTTCTCAGCCCTCGCGCTTTACACCGATCGTGACGTGTTGCAAGCGCTCGACATCGGGCGAATGCAACCACGCCGGATCAGCGAGGCAGTGGCGGAACAGCGCGGTCGCGTCGTCTCCCCAGTACAGCACCCCGTCGAACGCGAACGTCGGCACGCCAAACACCCCGGCGGCAATCGCGGCCTCGGTGTTTTCGCGCAAGGTGGCCTTGACCGCCGGCGTTTCCGCCAGCGCGACGGCCTCGTCGGCGCGCAGCCCGAGCCGTGCGCACAAATCCTGCCAGCCCTGCGGGTCGGTGACATCGCGCCCTTCGGCCCAGATGAAACGGTAAATCGTACGCACCACGTCATGGGTCGCGCCGAGCGCTATCGCCAGGCGCAGCACGCGAATCGGATGAAATGGGTGGACGGGCGGCATTCGGTAGGTAATGCCGTCTTGCTCGGCGCGGAACTGCGCCATGCGATACGTGAAGAGGCGTTTGTGCGGTGTCTCTGCCGGGCCCTGCGTTTGCAGATGCGCCAGGATCGCGCCGAGCACGATCGGCTTGAGGTCGATGTCGAGCCAGCGCGGCAGCGTGTCGAATCGCTCGAATTGCAGGTACGCGAAAGGGGACGCGAAATCGAAATACCACTGCGCGCGGCGCGTGGGCGTGTTGACAGCTTGCGACATGGGTTCGGTCTCCGGGGGAGGGGGCTGATCGACGCTTCCAGGGGGTTTCGGAGAGTGTAGCGACCCACGGCAGGGGTTGGCTTGGGATGTTATGCGCAAATGCAGGCGCAAACGCAGGCCCATAGGCCCTTCGATTCGGGTATGACGTGCGAATCGATGAATTATCGTATTTATGGATAATTCGTATTTGATATAACGATTTTTATTATTTAATCGACGTTCGTAGACTTGTAGTCATTCCAGAAGCGAGGCTGTGATGACAACAAAAACCGATACGACTCCCCCTCCCACGGCCAGCCGTCCTAACGCGTTGGTGCCGGACCGTCAGAATCCGTGGGCAGGCCTGATTCTCTCGACCGTCATCGCGTTTGCCGCGCTGTTGTTGGGGCGTCAGATGCCGCTGGTCGGCGGCCCTGTGTTCGGCATTCTGCTCGGTATCGTCGTTCGCAATGTGTTCGCGCCCGGTGCACGGTATGAAGCGGGCATCCGGTTCGCCTCGAAGTACGTGCTCCAGTGGTCGATCATTGCCCTCGGCTTCGGCCTGAGCCTGTCGCAGGTGGCGCATACGGGCCTGGAGTCCTTGGCAGTCACAGCCGTGACGGTTACCGCCGCCGGTCTGTCGGCCTGGGCGCTGGGCCGCGCACTGGGTGTCGGCGGCAAGCTCAAGCTGCTCATCGGCATTGGCACGGCGATTTGCGGCGGATCGGCGATTGCGGCCGTCACCCCTATCATCAAGCCGGACGACCACGAAACGGCATTCGCGATCTCGACCATCTTCCTGTTCAATATCGCGGCCGTGGTGCTGTTCCCGATGCTCGGTCACCTGCTGCATCTTTCCGATCTGGGATTTGGCATGTGGGCGGGTACGGCGATCAACGATACGTCGTCGGTGGTCGCTGCCGGTTACAGCTACAGCAAGACCGCAGGTGATTACGCGACCATCGTCAAGCTCACGCGTGCCACGCTGATCATCCCCATCTGCCTGGCGCTGGCAGCGATTGTGGCATACCGCGCCAAGCGTGCCGGGGCCGCCAACTTCAGCCTCGCCCGCATTTTCCCGTGGTTCATCCTCGGTTTCCTGATCGCCTCGGGAGCGCGCACGGCGGGGTTTGTGCCGGCCGAGCTGCAACCCTGGATTCATGACGCAGCAGAATTCCTCATCATCGTCGCTCTCACGGCCATCGGCCTGTCATCGAACCTGCGTCGCATGGCATCGACCGGCGTACGTCCCATCCTGCTGGGGCTGGGCGTATGGGCTGCGGTCTCGGTGAGTAGCCTCGCGGTGCAACTGGCCATGGGCCAACTCTGACGCGCCGGGCGGTCGACGTCGTGTGCAAGTAGCGCAAATCCGGCGGGCAAGCCGGGTTGCGTCGCCTAGAATGGAATCACGGACGACCGCGGGTCGTCCGTGATGCCTTTTCAGGAGGCCGTCATGACAACGTCTTTTGGTGAGATGTGGTACACGATCGGTGCCCTGGCCGTGATCGTGCTGCTGGCCGGGATGGTGTGGGAGCTGGGTCTGTGGTGGACGCGACACCCCGATCATCGCGCGGTGCAGCGAGTCGGGCACGCGTGGGCGAGAATTCGTCACCCTCGGCATTGATGGCCGGACATCCGGCGTTTCGGATCGGTCGCGGGGGCTTCACGCCGTGCGGCTGACGTGTGTCGGCCGACGCAAGGGCGTTGGCTGCGCCGTTCAGTCCAGCTTCAAATGCCGCGGTACGTTGGGGTCCCAGCGTTCAAGATCTTCGAGCGGATAAGGCTTGCTGCCATGCAGCGCGCGCTTGAAGCGGCTCTTGCCGCTGGGGCGGGGGACGTTAGGCAGCGCGGCACCCGCCGGCGTGCCGGCCAGATCGAGGTAGTCGCGCTTGAACTCAGCCTGTGTCATTCCCCACTTCATCAAAAACTCGCGACTGCCGCGATTCTTCACCACACGCCCTGTCGAGCGGCATCCGAAATGATAGACCACGCTCTTGCCCACGATGCGGAACGTGCGGCAGCCGACGAGCCACAACTTCATCAGAAAGTCGTCGTCGCTACTCATGCCCGGCCCGAATTCGATGCTGTAGCCGCCGACCAGATGCCATAGTCCGCGGCTCACCAGCGTGGGCTGCGTCGGCACGCCGTTCACGTCGCTGCGGTTCAGCGAGGCGGCGAAGGCCAGCAGGGCGGTTTCGTCAAATGTCTGCGGGGTCGTGCCGAAGTCGTGCGATATCACTTGTTTGCTGACGCCGGCGTTCGGTTCGATCATCACCGACGAGAGGTAATAGATCGGCGTATCGAGCGCACGGGCGGCGTCGATGAGCGCGGTGTCCCAGCCTGGCGTGACGAACATGTCGTCGTTCAGGAAGAGCAACTGATCGTGTGATGCCAGCGGCGCGAGCTGATTCAGCGCGAGGCAGACCCCCACGTTGCCGACGCTGTGCGTGTAACGCAACCCCTGTTCCCGAACCCATGCCAGCGTGCCGTCGCTCCCGTCGTTGACGTGCACGAGGATCTCGTGCGCCTCGCCGGAATGACGGCGAACGCTATCGATGCACAGCTTGAGAAACGGTAGGTTGTTCCAGGTGGGAATCAGGATGCTTAGCATGGGGGGAGGCGGGCGGTTATTTGCGCTCCGTTGTGCCGGTCGTGTCTACGTTCTCAGATTTAGCGGGACACGCGATCGCGGCGAACACCGCCAGCATCGTCGCATAAAACGCGGTCGTGACCTTGAGATTGAAGGTCTCCACGGTCAGCCCAAAGATGAAGAACGCCACGGCGGTGAGCAGACCGAGCAGGCCGGTGCGGCGGGCTCGCTTGTCTCCACGGCGAATACAGAGGATGAAAAACCAGGCCGGTACGAAGTACACGGCAAGCATGGCGATAAAGCCGCCGATGCCATAGTCGGCGGTGTAGGCAAGAATCTGATTGTGGACCTCTCCACGTCCCAGCTCGGCGGCGGTTGGCGTGATGATGCCTTTTTCTGCCATCGGTGCCATGGCATCGTGGAAGCCGTGCGCGCCCAATCCCGTGACAGGGTTTCGGACAATGAGGAGAAGGGCTGCCTTGTATAGCTCCAGCCGTACGCCGACAGATGAGTCGGGTTGCCCCTTGGCCATGTTCGACAAATCGAGCGAAATATCTGTGAACATACGTGTGCGAACGGTCTGCGAGAGACAGATCGGCAACACAATGGCGGCACACAGCACGATAATTGCCGCCCCGCGTGCGCTGCGATTCAGCGCTTTGCCGCCGATCCAGATGCACAAGATGACCATCACCGGTAGTGCAATCCAGCCACCCCGCGATAGACTGGCCCACGACGCATAACCACCGGCCAGGGCGCCTACCAGTTTGACGATTACCCCCAACACGTGGTCTCGCTTGAGCCAGTTGATCGAGAGCGCTGACAGCACTCCCAGCAGCAAGGCGATGTCACCGAAATGAATCGGATTCAGGAATGTGCTCTCTGCTCGTGCCGCTAGTTCGATGACCGAATAGGACGCCATTACGGCTGCCGCAACCGCCCCCAAGGGGAGGCCGAACGACACCCAGGCGGGCAGGTTCTCGCTGAGCCGTCGCAACGCGAACATGACCACGATCGCGATCAGAAACCGGGAGGGCGAGTCAAGCGTGTTGCCGGCGACATGCCCGTGAATCAACTCGCTCAACATTACGGCAGCGAACGGCAGGCAGAGCGCGATGGTGAAAACAGTCAGGGCGTGACGCGGCATGACCGACGCCGATGGCGTCGGCACAGGCGTTCGCGCGTCCGCGACAAGCACGTAAAGACTGCATGCAAGCAGAAGGAACATCACGACGTTTCCCCCGCGAGGTACGACTAGCGTCGCAGCGGGAAAGAGAAGAAGCAATGCACCTAGAATCGATGTAACCGCTCGCCGTCGAATGCTGGACGGCAACGTCGAAGTGAGGGGCATGGGGTACTGAGGACGGATCCGCTAAAAATTAGCGAGAAGTATGCCAGAAACAGTCCCCAACAGTCGGGTTTTGCGTCCTCCGCGTGAAATCGCGTCGCGCGCGACGCTTGTCCCGAGCACTACAAATTCATCGCCCCCAGCACGCCGCACAGATGCAGCGCCACGTGAGTCCAGGCGGCTTCATCGTACGACTGGCCTTCGCGGGCCAGCCGCTGTGCCTCGTGAAACGCGCGCCAGAGGGCGGCGGCGCTCGACGGGGTGCCGCCGGCCAACTGATATTGACGTTGCAGGGCCTCCGCCAGCCACGGCTGCTCATGGGCACAGGCCTCGGCGTATGCCTCGACCGCGACGCGGGCATAAGGGTCGCCCGCGGGATCCAGCACGACCGGCTGGCGGGGGACCGAGCGCGGGATCGCGGACAGGACGTGGCGCTCGGCGGCGCTGTGGCGTGTGGCGTGATGTTTCATCAATGATGATCTCGTCTCGGTGACCGCGCCAAGGCCGCTGGCGCGGAATCGCTTGCGCGGACTCAGTCGCTTTCCATCTCTCGGATAAACAGCATGGCTGCATGCTTCGCCTGATCGATGCTGGTGAAGGTGCGGCCGTCCATGGGCCAAACGTCGACCAGCACCGCATAATTGCCGGGCTGATCGGCCTGCATGATGCGTATGTAATGCTGCCGGAACACGCACCGAGCAAGTTCCACGGTCGGATGCGGTCGGTGGAAATGGGGGGTTGCCATGACAGTCTCCAGATATACGGCCCTCCGGCCTCGACGGGCCGTTGCAAGACAGCCAGCAAATCTCGTGCCAAGCCTCTCGAGACGGTTAAGTGCATGATTTGTAAGGGGCGGGGCAGCGCTTGCCACCGACGCCCGACATAAAACGTTACGGAAACGAAACACGGCGGGAACGCCCGGCCGTAACAACCTTTCCCGGATGTCGCATGCCAGGCCATTTCGGGTGCCGGTTTTCTGTTCCCGCTAGAATCAGAGACTTCCGGCACTCACCACCGCCCATCACACCGCATGAACCTGCGATTTCTCGAAACCTTCGTCTGGCTCGCCAAGCTGCGTAACTTCCGTCTGACGGCCGCACGTCTGCACACCACGCAGGCGGGCGTGTCGAGCCGGATCGCGTCGCTGGAGCAGAGCTTCGGGGTGCGCCTGTTCGACCGCAGCGCCCGGGAGGTCACGCTCACGGCGGCCGGGCAGAAGGCGCTGGCGTATGCGGAGCGCATCGTCATGCTCGGGCAGGAGATGAAACGCGAGTTGACCGATCCCGACATGCCGCCGGGGTGCTCAAGATCGGTGTGGTCGAGTCGATCGTGCATAGCTGGTTTCCGGATCTGGCCGCGCGAATTCGCCACGACTATCCGCAACTCGAGATTGAAGTCACCAGCGAGACGACCATCCGACTTTGCAAGCAACTCGAAGCCGGTACGCTCGACCTCGCGCTGCAAACTGACGTTCTGCACGGCGCGGGCATCGAGAATTTGCCGTTGGCCGAATTTCCGATGCGCTGGGTGGCGAGCCCGAAGCTCAATCTCGAAGGCGAAACGCTCGATGTGGCCGATCTGGCGGCGTACCCGCTGGTGAGCTTTTCGCGCAACTCCGGCCCGCACAAGACCCTTGAACGCATGTTCTCGGTGGCGGCCGAGCGGCCGGTGCGCGTGAACTGCATGACCTCGGTCGCGGCGATCATCCGGCTGGTCGTGGACGGCTTCGGCGTGGCGATGCTGCCGCCGGCCATCATTCAGCGCGAACTGGGCGAGCACAGCCTGCATTTGCTGCGCGTGAACGCCCATTTCCCCAACCTGTCGTTCGTCGGGTCGTTCCGCCAGGGCGCACTGCTCGCCGAAAACGTGGCGCGCCTCGCGCAACGCACGGCCAGCGAATTTGCCCTGAACATGGGGCCGGACATCGCCATCCCACCCGCCGCCGCCATGACCGCCCCGGCCTGGGGCGCCGCCGAATCCTGAGCCTTCGGCGCTCGGCCCCGATCCTCGCCATGCCCAGCGCGCACACGCCCCGCGCCGCCACCGCCCGACATCGGTCATAAGAATTTTCTGTCGCGGCGAATTTGATTTCTTGTTGGACGCGTTTTCCCCCGTTTTGCACACTCGGCGAGACGGTCGACCCGCGAGCATCGCGTGTTGGCCGGCCTCCCGATTGTTGAAACCGATGGAATGCCTCATGACTGCGACTGCTCCCCGCGCCCAACTCTGCATCTGGACGAATATCGATCCGGCCTTCGACGCTGACTTCAACCGCTGGTACGACCGCGAACACATGCAGGAGCGTGTGGCCATTCCGGGCTTCAAGTTCGCTCGTCGCTTCAAGGCCCTGCACGACTGCGCGCGCCCCTATCTGGCGCTTTACTGCACGCAAGACGCCGCCGTCTTCACGAGCGAACCTTACGCCCGGGCTTTCCAGCATCAAACCGAATGGTCGCTGCGCAACTTCGCGCGCATGCAGGGCACACAGCGCCGTGTCGGCACGCTCGATATCGAGGCGGGCGAAGGCCAGGGCGGCATGCTGGCCATGTTCGTGCTGAGCGAGGCGGTCGTCACCCAGGCTCATGCGCGGCTGGGCGCGCAGCTCGCCGAACTCGCACAGGGCGACGGTATTGTCCGCGCCACGCTCCAGGTCACCGTGCCGACGCTGTCGGTCTCGCTCACCGCCAAGGACGCGCCGCTGCCGCCCGCCGATGCCGTCGTACTGATCGAAGGCACGGATCAGGACACAGTGCGCGCCGCCGCGCAATCGCTCGCCGCCGCCTACGGGGTGCCGGCCGGAGAAGTCACCCGCTTTGCCATGTTGTGGCGTCTCGGCGCCAACGACGACTGACGTCCCGCCATCCTCTCGCGGGATCCGGCCGTCCGGTGCATCCCGCAGACACCCTGGAGACATCCATGACAACGTATTCCGACACCCACGACGCTCGGCAAACCGACGCCGCCACCCCCTCCACCGCGGCCGCCACCGGTCATGCGAACCCGAAAAAAGGGCGGCTCGCGACCGCCAGCATGGTGGGCACTACGCTCGAGTGGTACGACTTCACCGTCTACAACACGCTCGCGGCGCTCGTGTTCAACCATCTGTTCTTCCCGTCGGTCGACCCGTTGGTCGGCACCATTCTCGCCCTGTCGACCTATGCCGTGGGCTACGTGTCGCGGCCGCTTGGCGGCTTCGTGTTCGGCAATCTTGGCGACAAGATCGGACGGCGCGCCGTGCTGGTGCTCACGCTCGTGGTGATGGGACTGACGACCGGCCTGATGGGCGTGCTGCCCACGTACGCGTCGATCGGTATCTGGAGCCCCGTGTTGCTCGTCGCCCTGCGCTTCGTGCAAGGCGTCGCGCTTGGCGGCGAATGGGCGGGTGCGGTGCTGCTGTCAGTTGAGCATGGCGATCAGCGCAAGCGCGGGTTGAATGCGTCCTGGACGCAAGTCGGCCCATCGTTCGGCACCCTGATCGCGACGGGCCTCATCGCGCTCATCACGCTGTCGATTTCCCCCGACGACTTCCTCGCGTGGGGTTGGCGCCTGCCGTTCCTGCTGAGCCTCGTGCTGGTCGGCTTCGGTCTGTGGGTGCGTCGCGGTGTGGAGGAAACGCCGATGTTCGAAGCGATGCAGCACTCGGCGCGTCAGGCGGACATGCCGATTGCCGAAGTCTTCCGTTCGCACTGGCGTAACCTGCTGGTGGCCGGCGGCTCGCGCATCGGCTCGGACGTGCTCTACGCGCTGATGGTCGTCTTCACACTGACGTATGTGACGGGGACGCTGCACCTGTCGCGTCCGCTTGCACTCACGGCCGTGCTGGCCGGCACGGCGTGTAATGCGCTGACGGTGCCCCTGTTCGGCGCCCTGTCCGATAAGCTGGGTCGCCGCCCGGTGTATGGCTTCGGTGTGCTGTGCGCGGTGATCTGGGCATACGGCTTCTTCGTACTGCTCGATACGTCCCACCCAGCACTGATCGTGCTGGCGGTGGTGATCGGATTGGTGATTCACGCGATCATGTACGGGCCGCAGGCGGCCTTCGTCACCGAGCAATTCCCGACGCGGGTGCGCTACGCCGGTTCGTCGCTGGCCTATACGCTCGCGGGCATTCTCGGGGCGGCTTCGCACCGCTCATCATCGTGACGCTGTACAAGACATACGGCACGACGGTCTCGGTGTCGCTGTATGTCACGGTGGCGCTCGCCGCCACGGCCATCGCGCTCCTGGCCGCGCGCGAGACGGCACACCTGCCGCTCAAAGACTGAGGGGACCGGCTTTCCGACGCAGTACCGCGGCATGCCCTCGGGCGTGCCGTTTTCGTTTGATGGGCGCCTAGTGGAACGTCGATGCCGCAGGGGCCTGGCACAGCGCGGTCAGTCCGGCCAGATCGCCACGCTGCGCGAGATGGTGAACCTGCCGCGCGGCAGGTCGTCCTTGGCGATGCCGCAGCCGGAATCCTCGACGCCGAAACAGACCTGCATGAGATCGGCGCGTGTCGCGTCCGGCGTTGCTGAAAGCGAGAGGGTGATCGTTCCGTTGGCGGTGTACTTCGCTGCGTTGTCCAACAGATTCCCGAGCACCTGACGCACTCGCTTGGCGTCGAACGCGAGCAGGGGCGGCAGCGGCGCACGCACGTCGAGCAGGAAGGCGTTACCGTGCTTGCCGGCGAGACTCATGCCCTCTTGCGCCACGCCGTCGACGAACGCATGGGTGTAGACCGGCGCGACATGCAGCGGGTCGGCCGCGCCCCCGCTCGCATACTCGATCAGGTCGTTGATCATGGCGAGCATGTGATGCGCGCTGCGGCGGATGATGCGTCCACGGTCGGCGTCTTCGCGCCCGCCCGACTGCACCAGATCGGCAAAGCCGATGATGGACGTGAGCGGCGTGCGCAGATCGTGACTGATGCGTGCCAGGACGTCGCTCTTTGCGCTGTTGGCTTCGTCCGCGGCGATGAGGGCGGCCTGCAACTCGCGCGTGCTCCTCGCGACGCGTCTGCAACACTTCGCGCTGCGCGCTGTTCGCGCACGAGTTCGCGCGAACGTCCCACCATCGGATCTCCGGCTGACGGCTGCCGGTCGGCATCGCGTAATAGCGCACGTCTTCGAGCCGCACGATGCCGACGCTCAACCAACGCGTGAGCGATGCCGTGCCGCGATTCTCGACGCTGCCCGTGAGTCAGAACGCCGAGCGGCTGTAACCCGGATTGAGCATGCAAACGTCATGTGCCGTCGGGCAAAGGTGCGATGATCGCGGGCGCGAGCGGCTCAGGTAAGGTCATTCGTCGGGTTCGTCGGGGCGAAGACCGGTGTGGGGCGATCGGGGGGTCGTCTACCGCCGGCGTGTCCCGTAGGGCGAGCCCGGCCCCCTGGGGGGGGGCCGGCAAACGACATGTGCACACACGAAAGCGCGGGCTTACTCCTGCGGTGTCCAGACGACGTTCGCGCCCACCGAGCACAGGTTCTCGACGAAGCGCGGATGCGCGCGCCGGATCGGATCGGCGTTCTTGATCGTCGAATGCCCGTCGATGCTGGCCGCCACCATCAGCAACGCAATCGCCACGCGGATGATGTACGGACTCTCCACGACGGCGGGCGAGAGCGGCACGCCACCGAACGTGATCAGGCGGTGCGGATCGGACTGGAACACATGCGCGCCGAACTTCGACAGCTCGGTCGACCAGCCCATCGCCCCGTCGTAGACCTTGTTCCAGAACATGGCGCTGCCTTCGGCCTTCACCCCCAGCGCGATAAAGATCGGCAGCAGGTCGACCGGGAAATACGGCCAAGGCGCGGCTTCGACTTTCGTGAGGATGTTCTGCGTGAACGGCGCTTGCACCTTGAGCTTGCCCTGCGCGGTGGCGGTCGACCAGCCGTCGCGATGCTCGACTTTCACCCCGAACTTCGCGAACGTGCGGTCGATGAGCGGGAACTGGTCCGGCGCCGTGTTCTTGACCGTGATTTCCCCGCCGGTGATGGCACCGAGCGCGAGGAACGTGGTGATTTCATGGAAGTCTTCGGCGAAGCGGAATTCGCCGCCGCCGAAGCGCTCCACGCCTTCGATCGCGAGCTGCGACGTGCCGACACCTTCAATGGGCACGCCCAGCATCTGCATGAAGCGGCAGAACTCCTGCACGTGCGGCTCCGACGCCGCGTTATTCAATTGCGAGCGGCCCCTGGCCGTTGCCGCGCACAGCACGAAGTTTTCCGTGGTGGTCACCGACGCGTAATCGAGCCAGTGATGGATCGCGGGGTGCGCCTCGTCCGCATGGATGAGCAGCGAGCCTTCGGTGCGCTCGACGCGTCCGCCAAAATGCCGCAGCACTTCGATGTGCGGATCGATCTCGCGCACGCCGAGCGTACAGCCCTTGACGTTGTCTTCGATGCGGGCGACGCCAAAGCGCGCGAGCAGCGGCGGCACGAGCATGATCGACGAGCGCATCTCTTCCGGCAGATGGTCCGTGCGCGGATCGAAGTGGGTATCGCGATGGTGGATGTCGAGCGTGCCGGCGTCGAAATCGACGTTCACCTCGCTGCCGAGCTGACGGAAGATGTCGAGGATCTTGCGAACGTCGGTGATCTCGGGCACGCCGATGAGGCGCACCGGCTGATCGGTGAGCAGCGTGGCGCACAGCACCGGGAGAACGGCATTCTTGTTGGCGGAGGGGGTGATGCGGCCACGCAGTGGCTGGCCGCCGTGGACTACCAGATGGGACATGGGCTTCCTTCGGGCTTCTTGCTTGAGCGTGTCAGGCGGGGGCGAAAGTGGCAGGCGGGCGCAGGCCCGTCGCGAACAGGCGCAATATACCCCCGATTCAGGGGAGTGTGCCACGCGACCCCCACGCCCGTGGTGGGATTGCCGCGCCGCTTGACGGGCGACGGCGCAACGTGTCGCGGGGGGAGATGGCGGCGCCGGAGAAAGCCTATGACGCCGTGCCCGCGAACGCCTCGGCAAAAATGGCGCGGAAGTCAGGCGTCTCCGCGGCGGCGGCGCGGGTGAGCACGCGTGCTTCGAGTTCGTCGAGGTGCGCCGTGGCGAGCGCAATCGCCGCCTGCGTCTTGCCGTCACGCAACTGGCCGACGAGTTGCGCGTGCTCCGTGGGCGCGCAATGCATGAATTCCGCCGGATCGTACAGCGCTTTGTAAAGCTCCGTCTTGGCCACGAGCTGACGCGCGAATGTATCGAGTTCGGCACTCTGCGCCATGCCGATCAAGATCAGATGAAACTCGCCCGCCAGGCGAATCGATCGCTCGTGCGTGCCCTGCGCATGCGAAAGCGCTTCCAACGCGACGTGCGCGTCGAGCGCCGCGAGCTGCGACGCACTCAATTGCCCGCAAATGCTCGCAATCACACCGCTCTCCAGCACGCGGCGAGCGCGGTAGGTCTGCCGGATGTCGTCGAGCGACGGTTGCGGGACGAACGCGCCCCGGTTGGGTTCGAGCACCAGCTTGCCTTCGAAGCCGAGCCGGGCGAGCACCTTGCGCACGGCGCCCCGGGTGCAGTCGAGCGCTTGCGCCAGATTGCGCTCGCGCAGCGGCATGCCCGGCCGCAGCTTGCCGGAGAGCAGCGCCTGCGAGATGGCCATGTAGACGCGCGCCTCGATCTGCTGTCCCGCGCTGCCCGACGTGCCATCGTCGCCGGCCGCCAGGCCCGCGGCGGTCTCGGTGGCGGCTTTGGGGCGTGACGCGTCGCGCGGCGACGCCGGTGCTGCAGTGCGGCTCAAGCCTCATCTCCTGGATAGACGCGGTTCGCGTGGGTGTGGGGCGCATTGTACCCGGCCCCCTTCGCCTGTCGGCGCTGCCTCCCGGAAAACCCTCGGTTTCGGCTGTGCCGCGATTGCAACCTTGCATTTCGGCAAATCGTTGCCGATAATGGTCAACAAAAATGGTTAACCATTTGTTTGTGTATGGTTGATGATATGGCGAATCGATGTAGTGCGCCATGACACCGGACACCACCGAATTGGCCAAGCCAGCGGGCCGCCCACGGCGACGTGTGTGCGGCCGACCATTGAATCCTCTAGGGTCTGGAGACGTCATGAAACCTGTGCATTGCCTGGCCGCGCTTCCCATCGCGGCGTTTTACAGCGGCGGTTGGCTGGCCGAACACGTGGGCACCCGTTTGGCGGGGCTGCCTTTCCTGATGGCGTGGAATATCGTCTGGCTGCTGCTCACGTCGGCGGTCATGGTCGTGATGTTCCGCTTTGACGGTTCGCGCGAGTCTGCGCAGGATGCGCGCGAACACGACGGAGCGGCATCATGAACGCCGCCCTGACCGTCATTGCGGCGTTCCTCGCTTTTGCGCTCTTCATCGGACTGCGCGCGCGGCGCGGTCGCACGATGAGTCTGGAGCAGTGGGCCGTGGGTGGCCGCGGCTTCGGCACGCTGCTTGTCTTCCTGCTGATGGCAGGCGAGGCGTTCTCGACCTTCACGTTCCTCGGCGCGAGCGGATGGGCGTACAGCAAGGGGCCTCCCGCCTTCTACATCCTCGCTTACGGCGCGCTCGCCTATCTGCTCGGCTACTGGATGCTGCCGGCGGCGTGGCGTCACGCAACGCGACATGGCTGTGTGTCGTTCTCCGACTTCTTCGCGACGGCCTACCGCTCGCGCGCGCTGGGTGTCGTCGTCTCGGTAGTCGCCGTGCTCGGCATGAGCGCGCTGCTGATCATTCAGTTGCGCGGCCTGGGCATCATCGTGTCGGAGGCATCGTACGGCACGGTTCCGCCGGTGGTCGCAATCTGGTGCGGCGCGATCGCGATGGTGGCGTACATCACGGTGTCGGGCATTCACGGTTCCGCGAGCATTGCGATCTACAAGGACATTCTGATTCTCGTCATTGCCGTGTTCCTCGGCGTCTATCTGCCGCTGCATTACTTCGGCGGATTCGGCGAGATGTTCGACCGCATCGAAGCGGCGCGGCCAGGCTTTTTGCAGATGCCCACAAGCGGCCTGACGCTGTCCTGGTACAACTCCACGATTCTGCTCACGTCGCTGGGCTACTACCTGTATCCGTACGTGTTCACGTCGGTGTACGCGGCCAAGACCGAGAGCGCCGTGCGCAAGAACACGATTCTGATGCCGCTGTACCAGATGGTGATCGCGTTCATGTTCTTCGTGGGCTTCGCGGCCATTCTGCAAGTGCCGGGCCTGACCGGCGCGGATTCGGATCTGGCGCTGCTGCGCATCGTCAAGCAGACGTTTTCGCCGTGGTTCGTGGGCGTGATCGGCGGCGTCGGGGTATTGACCGCACTCGTGCCCGGTTCGATGATCCTGCTCAATGCGTCGACGCTGATCGCGAAGAACATCTACCGCGACGGCTTCGCGCCGCATGCGAGCGATGCCTTCGTGGGCAAGCTCGCCAAGCGTGTGCTGCCGGTCTTCGGGCTGGTGGCGGTGGGCTTCGTGTTGCGTGGCGGGGCGACGTTCGTGGCGCTTGCGCTCTTCGCGTCGAGCCTGCTCACACAACTGTTCCCGTCGTTCGTGTCGAGCTTGTTGCCGCGTCCATTCGGCAACAAGTACGGCGCCTTCGCGGGATCGGCGCCGGCGCTGTCGTGCTGGCGGCGGCGGTCGGGTTCGACGTCACCCTGCGCACGTTGATGCCGGGCGCATCGGATACCGTCGGATCGATCAACATGGGGCTGGTGGCGCTGGCGGTGAATGCGCTGACGTTCGTGGTCGTGAGCCTGCTCACGCGCTCGCGCAACGTGGCGGCAGGCGTCCCGCAGGGCACCTGACAGGAAGCATAGAGGAAGGCATGACAACACTGGACATTCGCAACGCGCGCGGCCTCGATGGCGCGCCGCTCGACGTACGCGTCGAAAACGGACGGATTGCGGCACTTGCGCCGTCGCTGCCCAGCGCGCCGGGTAGCGGCATCCGTCTGATCGATGCGGGCGGTGCGCTGCTGCTGCCCGGTCTCGTGGAGGCACACACGCATCTGGACAAGACCGTCTGGGGCATGCCGTGGTACGAGAACGCGTGCGGCTCGCGGCTGATCGAGCGCATCGACAACGAACGTCAGTGGCGTGCGCAGAGTGGGCATGACGCGGGGGCCGCGTCGCTCGCTCTCGCGCGAGCGTTCCTCGCGGCGGGCACCACGCGGCTGCGCACTCACGTCGACATCGATACCGACGCGGGCCTGCGTCATCTCGACGGCGTACTCGCCACGCGTGAAGCGCTGGCGGACACCCTCGACATGCAGATCGTGGCGTTTCCGCAGTCGGGCGTATTGGATCGCGAGGGCACCGTTGCCTTGCTCGACGACGCGCTCGCACGGGGCGCGGATGTGCTCGGCTGGCTCGATCCGTGCGCCATCGATCGCGACCCGAAGGCCTCGCTCGACGCCATGTTTGCGCTGGCCGACAAACACGGTTGCCCCGTCGACATCCATCTGCACGAGCCGGGCGAGATGGGCGTGTTCTCGCTCGAACTGATGCTTGAGCGCATCGCTGCGCTTGGCATGCAAGGCAAGGTCGTGGTGTCGCATGCGTTTTGCCTGGGCGAGTTGGACGCCGCGCGCGCCGAGACGATGCTCGCGCGCCTGGCCGATGCCGGCGTGGCGCTGATCACCACCGCGCCGCCCTCGCGTATCGTGCCGCCGCTCATGGCCTGCCGGCGTGCCGGTGTGCCGCTGGCGGGCGGCAACGACGGCATTCGCGACACGTGGACGCCCTATGGCTCGCCCGACATGCTCGAGCGCGCCATGATGATCGGGCTGCGCTACAACCTGCGTCGCGACGATGAACTGGAAATAGCGCTCGATTGCGTCACCGATCAGGGGCGAGGGCATGTGGGTTCGATGACTACGGGCTGCGCGTGGGCGCGCGCGCCGACCTGGTGCTCGTCGATGCCGTGAATGCTGCGCAGGCTATCGTCACGCGTGCGCCGCGCCGCTGGGTGGTGGCGAACGGTCATGTGGTGGTAAGCGACGGTGTGGCGGTATGACACTGTGGCTCGCCATCGTCGCGGTCGGGCTGACGCTGCGGCCGACGCTCACGTCCATCAGTCCGCTGCTGCCGCAAATCCGCGAGGCTACGGGGATGACCTATCCCGTGGCGGCGTTGCTCACTTCGCTGCCGGTGCTCGCGATGGGCGCGGGCGCCTTTGCGGCGAGCGGGCTGACGCGCCGCTGCGGTGAGCGGCGTGGGGTGCTGCTCGGACTGGCGGCGCTTGCGCTCGCCTGCGGCATGCGTTTCGTGGCCGACGATACCGCCACGATGATCGCCACGGCACTCGCGTCGGGCATCGGCATCGCCGTCATCCAGGCGCTGCTGCCCGGCGTGGTGAAGGCGAACTACAGCGCCGCGCGCATGACCGCGATGATGGGCTTGTACTCGGCGGCGCTCATGGGCGGTGGTGGACTTGGCGCGGCGATCAGTCCGTGGGCGGCGTCCGAGGCGGGCGACTGGCGCGTCGGGCTGGGGATGTGGCTTGCGGTTGTCTGCACGGCCGCGTTGGCCTGGTGGCGCGCGCCGCTGATTCAGGCGGTGGCGGCACCACCGGGGCCGTGACGTCGGCGGCGGATTTGCGCGCGGCGTGTCGGGCGGCGGGCGAGCGTGTTGCCTCGGCAACGGGCGGTGCGCCATCGATGTTTGCGTTGCTACGCAAGCGTCGCGCCTGGACACTGGCCGTGTACTTCGGTCTCATCAACTGCACCTATACGACCATGGTCGCTTGGCTGCCCCCGTTCTATCAGCAACACGGCATGAGTGCGACACGCAGCGGGGCATTGCTGGCCGGGCTGACGGCCTGTCAGGTCGTCGCCGCACTGACGCTGCCTTGGCTGGCGCGCCGTCACGCCGATCGCCGTCGCTGGCTCACGCTCGCGCTTGCGGCCACACTCGGCGGACTCATCGGACTGGCGCTCGCACCGGTCGCCGCCGCGTGGGCGTGGATCGGCGCCATCGGCTTCGGGTTGGGTGGCACCTTCTCGCTTGGACTCGTGCTTGCGCTCGATCATCACGCGCACCCGCCACATGCGGCGGCGCTCGCGGCGTTCATGCAGGGCGTGGGTTTTTGCATCGCGGCGCTGGCGCCGTTCGCCGCTGGCGCGGTGCTCGATCGCACGGGCAGCTTCACGCCGTCGTGGATCGGACTCATCATGCTCAACGTGGCGTTGATCGCGCTGACGTGGCGCTTCGATCCTGCGGGCTATGCGTCGGCGCTTCGTTTGTCGCGCGACACGCCCGGCGGTCGCCCTCAGCGCGCATGAGGCGCGCTGAATGCGCGCTCGACGCACACTCGAAGCGCGCGCCCGGCGTACGCGCCGCACCTCTCGCGCGTTGCGCACGCGAGACACGTATCCCTTAGGCAAAATTCCTGCGGAGTCCCTACGCAATCCGCGCTAAGATGGTTTGTCGTGTGATGTCGCAGCGGGACGTTGGCGCGAGACCGTGATGCCTGGCCGATCGGCGGGATTCGGCCGGGCGCGTGCACCGCTGGATACCAAGGGAGAACGGATGCTCGGAATGTCGCGCGGGGCCGTGGGTCGATCTTTCGGGACGATGCTCGTCGCGCTCGGTGCCTGCAGTGTCGGCGTGGCCTTGCTCGCGTCGTTTCCCTCTCTGGCCGCGGCGGCCGACACGATCGTGCCGCGGCATCCGACCCTCGACGCCGCACCGACCGCGGCCCCTGTTCCCACGCCGAATGCTTCCTCGCCGCCGACCGGCATCGACCAGCGCGTGCCGCGCAGCGATGGGGCGTATGCCAATCTTCATGTCTTCCGGCCATCCTTGGCCTGTCGTGGCGTGGCGGTGCTGAGTCCCGGAGCGGGCGATGACCGCGACGCGCTTTCCTGGTTGGGCCGCGCACTCTCGCAATACGGGTGGTTAACCGTGACCATGGCCCACAAGGAAAGCGGGCGCGACTCTTTGCGCGATCGGGTCCGCAGCGGTGGATTGCGCGACGGTTTGCTGGCACTCACTACGGATCCCGAAGCTTACGACGACCGTCTCGAAGACGCCGGGGCGGCGCTGCACTGGGCGCGAACGCAGTGCCGCGCGGGACCGGCCGTCTTCGCGGGGCACTCCATGGGCGCGGCCACCGTGATGATCGAGGCCGGTGCGAAGAATAAGCTCGGGCTCGACAGCCGCGACCGTTTCGATGGCTACATCGCGCTCTCCCCGCAGGGGCCCGGCCCGATCTTTCCGTCGGGCGCTTGGCATGACATCCGCAAGCCCGTCCTGTTGGTGACCGGCACACGTGACGCACCGCTCGATGGCAAGTGGCAGACGCGCACCGAGCCCTACGCGGATCTGCCTGCCGGTTGTCACTGGCTCGCGGTCGTCGACAGCGCCACGCATTTCAATTTCGCCGGTTTCGGCTATGGTCACGGTGACATCGAGGCCAAGGTGCTGCCGCTGATCCAGCGGTTTCTCGACAACGTGCGCACGCAGCGGTGTGCCGTCCCCACGCCGGCGACCGGTGTGAAATTCGAGGCGAAGTAAAGCGGGCCATGGCCGGCCGGGGGCGCGACGCCACCGGAGGCCGTCAATCGAAGAACCGGTGCGGCATCGGCCGTGTGGGCAGGGGAATGGCGGGGAATGGGCGGGAAAGGCGGTGAAAGCCTTCCGTTTTTCCTATCGGTCACAAATCGTCACAAATTTGTGATGCGCCTGGAGCGGCGTCCCAGCGGACGATTGAGATAATGTGAGTGCCCGCTTCGAAGCTTTTGCGGATGCATCTTTCGTCAATCGGTAAATGAGCGGGTAAAATTGCGCGTTCGGCGCAAGCTGGCTACGGTCGGCACGCGCGTGTCACGCTATCTCCAATGCCGATGGAATTCCTGCTCAATTTCGTTTCCCGCATGATTTCCCGCCGTGCCTTGCGCCTGGCGCTCGCCGGCGTACTCAGTGGGTGCGCTCTGGTCTGCGGCGCCGCGCATGCCTTCTCGTTCGACGACGTTGCCAAACAGGCGCGCACGCTTGCGAACAGTCGCTACAAGCCGAAGGATCCGAATCTGCCGAAGGCGCTGCAGAACCTCTCGTACGATCGCTATCGCAATATCCGCTTCAAGCCCGAAAAGGCGCTGTGGCGTGCGCAGAAGCTGCCGTTCGAGCTGATGTTCTTCCATGAGGGCTCGTACTACGACCGTCCGGTGAAGATCAACGAATTGGCCGGCAACAGTGTGCGCGAACTGCGCTACAGCCCCGACATGTTCGATTTCGGCGCGCTGAAGGTCGATCCCAAGCAGTTGCGCGGGCTCGGCTTCGCGGGGTTCCGCATTCACTTTCCCGTGAACACCCCGAAATACAAGGACGAAGTGATGGTGTTCCTCGGTGCGAGCTATTTCCGCGCGCTGGGAAAGAACCAGACCTACGGCTTGTCCGCGCGCGGGCTGGCACTCGACACGGCGCTCAATTCCGGCGAGGAGTTTCCGCGCTTCACCGAGTTCTGGATCCAGCGTCCGGCCCCTGGCGCCAAGGAGTTGACGATCTACGCGCTGCTCGATTCGCCGCGTGCGACAGGCGCGTATCGCTTTACGCTGCGTCCGGGCGTCGATACGACGGTGGATGTGAAGGCCGAACTGTTCCTGCGTGAGAACGTCACCAAGCTGGGCGTTGCGCCGCTCACGAGCATGTTTTTCTTCGGCGAGAACCAGCCGGCGGCGGTGCCCGACTATCGTCCCGAAGTGCATGACTCGGATGGCCTGTCCATCGAGTCGGGCACCGGCGAGTGGATCTGGCGTCCGTTGGTCAATCCGAAGCGTCTGCTCGTCTCATCCTTCGCGTTGACGAACCCGGCCGGATTTGGGCTGCAGCAGCGCGACCGCGACTTCGGCGATTACCAGGATCTGGAGGATCGCTACGAATCGCGCCCGAGCGCCTGGGTCGAGCCCAAGGGCAAGTGGGGGCCGGGCCGGGTGGAGTTGGTGCAGATCCCGACCCCTGACGAGACCAACGATAATATCGTGGCGTATTGGGTGCCGGATGCGCCGCCCAAGCCCAGGCAACCGTATTCGATCGAATACCGGCTGTCGTGGCAGAAGGACAACGACAAGCGCCCGCCGATGGCGTGGGTGTCGCAAAGCCGGCGGGGACACGGCTACCGGGGAAAACCAGACGACAGTCAGCTGTTCGCGCTCGATTTCGAAGGTCCGGCGCTCAAGAAACTGCCAGAAGATGCCAAGGTCGAAGGGAACGTATCCATCGATGGCAATGGCAAGATCCTCGAAGTGCAGACGCAGCGCAATGACGTCACGGGAGGCTATCGCGTCATGCTCCGCATGCGCCGCCTCGATTCCGAGAAACCCGTCGAAATGCGCGCTTACCTGCGCAACGGCAGTAACACCCTATCCGAAACGTGGAGCTACCTGTTACCCCCCGAATGAGCGACCGTTCCGACATTCCGGTCGACGAGTTGTACGTCGACCGGCTGCCACTGCCCGCCGAGAAGCGCCGCGCCCTGTTGGCTCAAGCCAGGCGTGACGGCGGCGATTCGCTCGACGTCCTCACACGCTTGCAGCGTTTTCTCGCCGCGCGCGCTGTGAACGGCGCGGGCGATGTGCCGCCTGATGCCGACGATGCCACGGCCGATGCCGCCAGCGCGGCGCTCGCCGTGGCCGCGGGGCAGACCGCCGCGCAGGCCGACGCACCCGTTGCCACGGCCGGCGTGGCGACGGCCGCGTGGCATGCGCACAATATCGAGGAGATCGAATCCGGCAGCGACGCGGTGCTTGCCTCGCAATCGGTGCGTCTCACGCTCACCGACGGCGGATCGCTCGCCGCCGCTGCCGGATTGAACGAAGTGCGTGGCGTACAAACCTTGCGCACCGCACCGCCGGTGCGCCGCACGTCACTCATTCCGCGCGCCTGGTCACTCAATCCGCTCGCGCGACTGTGGCGCAAACTGACCGGTCGCGAAGATCCCGATCCGCTCGTGCGCGACGCCCCGGATCCCAAAGGCCGATGGTCGCAAGCGGGCCGGCGCCGCCGCTGGATGCTGCTCGTGCTGATGATTGCGCAGACGGCGCTGGCCACACATTTCATGGCGTCGGTGCTGCCGTATCACGGGGTCGATCCGCTGGAATTCTCCGTGCTGGTGCTGTTCGTGCTGCTCTTCGGCTGGGTCTCGGCCGGGTTCTGGACGGCGATCTTCGGCTTCTTCGTGCTGCTGTTCGGCGGCGAACGCCACATGATCTCGAAGATGGCCGCCGGCGACGCTCCGATCGCGCCGGAGGCGCGCACCGCGCTCGTGATGCCGATATGCAACGAAGACGTCGGCCGCGTGTTCGCCGGGTTGCGTGCGACCTACGAATCGCTGGCCAAGACCGATTCGCTCGAACGCTTCGATTTCTTCATCCTGTCCGATTCGAACGAGGCCGACAATTGCACGGCCGAAGTCGACGCGTGGCAGGCGCTATGCCGCCAGGTCGACGGCTTCGGCCGTATCTTCTATCGTCGCCGTCAGCGTCGCGTGAAGCGCAAGAGCGGCAACCTCGACGACTTTTGCCGCCGCTGGGGCAGCGACTATCGCTACATGCTCGTGCTGGACGCCGACAGCGTGATGAGCGGTGAATGTCTGACGAAGCTGGTGCGCATGATGGAAGCGCACCCGAGCGCCGGCCTGATTCAGACCGCGCCGCTCGCCGCCGGACGCGAAACGTTTTACGCGCGCCTGCAGCAGTTCGCCGGTCGCGTGTACGGCCCGCTGTTCACGGCCGGCCTGCACTATTGGCAATTGGGCGAATCGCACTACTGGGGCCACAACGCGATCATTCGCATGGCGCCGTTCATGGCGCATTGCGCGCTTGCCCCGCTGCCGGGCAAAGGCGCCATGTCGGGCGCGATTCTCTCGCACGACTTCGTCGAGGCGGCCCTGATGCGACGCGCCGGCTGGGGCGTTTGGATTGCCTACGATCTGCCCGGCAGCTACGAGGAAATGCCGCCGAACCTGCTCGACGAACTCAAGCGCGACCGCCGCTGGTGCCAGGGCAACCTGATGAATTTCCGGCTGTTCCTCGCCGAGGGCATGCACCCGGTGCACCGCGCGGTGTTCGTCACCGGCGCGATGGCCTACGTGTCAGCGCCGTTGTGGTTCATCTTCCTGATCCTCTCGACCTGTCTGCTCGCCAAGCACACGCTGGTCGTGCCCGAATATTTCACTGCGCCGCGGCAACTGTTCCCGGTCTGGCCGGAGTGGCATCCCGAGCGCGCGCTCGCATTGTTCTCGGCCACGGCCACGCTGCTCTTCCTGCCGAAGATCCTGGCCGTCGTGCTGATCTGGGCGAAGGGCGCGAAACGTTTCGGCGGGGCATTCGCGGTGACGGTGAGCATGCTCATCGAACTCGTGTTCTCGGCCGTGCTCGCGCCGGTGCGCATGCTGTTCCATACGCAGTTCGTGCTGGCGGCGCTCACCGGCATTGCGATTCAATGGAAGTCGCCGCCGCGTGAAGACGCCGAGACGCACTGGGGCGAGGCGATTCGCCGCCACGGCCTGCATACCCTGATCGGGCTGGGGTGGGGGGGCGTCGTCTACTGGCTCAATCCGGACTTCATTTGGTGGCTGATGCCCATTGTCGGATCAATGGCGATCTCGATTCCCGTGTCGGTGTTCTCCAGCCGGGTGTCGCTGGGGCGCGCGCTCAAGCGTGCGCGACTGTTCCTGATTCCGGAAGAGTCATGGCCGCCCAAGGAGCTGCGCATGACGGAAAAATACACGGAGGACGCGCGCCAGCATGTCACCTTTGTCGACGCCGTCGTCGACCCGATGGCCAACGCCCTCGTGGCCGCGAGCGTGGTGCCGACCCTTGACGACGCGAAGCGCGACGCCCGGCGTGCCGGCCGTGTCGAGACCGCGTTGCTCAAGGGACCGGCGAAGCTGACGAACACGCAGAAGTGGGAGTTGCTCAACGACCCGCGCGCGCTCGCAGCGCTTCATTTGCTCGTGTGGACGGACCCGCGTGCGCATCGCGATTGGCGCGACGCGCGCACCGACGGGCTGTCGCAGGGCTTTCTAGCGTCGGCCTGACCGGCAGACAGGCAGAGGCGGGAGGCAAGGAAAAAACGGCAAGACATCGAGCCTTGCCGTTTTTTTCGTTTGCGGTATTCGCCCGCCGGGAGAGACGGGCCGCAGCACTGAATTATCGCGAGGGCAGGAAGTCGCGGGGGTTGAACGGCGTGCCCTTCTGGCGCACCTCGAAGTGCAACTTGACCGTGCCATGCGAGTCGGTGTCGCCCATCTCGGCGATCTTCTGGCCCTTGCTGACCGACGCCCCTTCCTTGACCAGAATGGCGCGGTTGTGCGCGTAGGCGGTGAGGTACCCGTTTTCGTGCTGCACCATCACCAGGTTGCCGTATCCGCGCAACCCGCTGCCTGCATAAACCACCTTGCCGGCGGCTGCCGCATAGATCGGGTCGCCCGCTTTGCCGCCGATATCGACGCCCTTGTTGCTGCTGCCATTGAAGTTTGCCAGCACCGGGCCATTGGCGGGCCAGACCATCGGAATCCGGTTGGTCGCCGTGCGTGGGGCAGCGGGCGCGGGAGCCGGCTTCGGGGTCGAGCGGGCTTGCGGTGCGGGTCTGGCGGCCGCCGCGCCGGCGGGCGGCACGACACGCAGCACCTGACCGACTTCGATCTTGTCGGGATCGGTCAGGCCGTTCCAGCGCACCAGATCGGCGGCACTGGTATTGTTGGCGCGCGCGATGCCATAGAGCGTGTCGCCGGACTGTACGCGATAGCTTCCGGCGGGCACCGGGCCATAGGTCGGCGACCCGGCGCAGGCGACGAGCGTCAGGCAAACGGCCAGACTGAGCGCGTGCGTGCGGCAACGGGACACCCAAGCCGGTTGGCTTGGCGTACGAGCGTCAGACGGCGACGGCGAGGGGCGCATGAGGCGAGTAGACTCCATCCGTAGGCAGGTATGGGGGGTGAGTGGCGCGGGCGCGGGAAAAAACGCCCATTGTACGGGCAGCCACCCCGGCTCGAACACCCGAAGCCCGCCCAAATCTCCCGCGAGGGCGAGAAATTGTTACGAGATTTGCAGGCCTTACCCTGTTGACAAACGACGCGTCTACACGTATAAAACCAACTGCAGATTGTCAAGCCGCGAAGTTGTTGTCAGACGTAGTTTTCCTGCTTCTCGCTGGTTTCTAGTCCTTCATTTTCCCTTGATTGTCAGCGCTCACGGGGTTATTTCGACCTCAAGCTATTGTTTTATTAGGAAAAAATATGGAAACCGGTATTGTTAAGTGGTTCAACGACGCAAAGGGCTTCGGCTTCATTACCCCGGACGCCGGCGGTGAAGACCTGTTCGCTCACTTCTCGGAAGTGAAGGTTGACGGCTTCAAGTCGCTGCAAGAAAACCAACGCGTGTCGTTCGAAGTCAAGACTGGCCCGAAGGGCAAGCAAGCTGCGAACATCAAGCCCATCTAATTGGCTTGAACGCATTCCCGTGATGCCGCGCCAGCCTTAGGCGAGGCGGCGTCCCGAGATCAGCAGGCCCGATGACGAAAGTCATCGGGCCTGTTTGTTTTTTGGCTTCTTTTTTGATTCGCATGGGACGTGCACGCGGACGATGCGACTGTCGCGGTTCGACGCTACAATGCCTGATCGAATTCGCGTGAGCCCGCGCGTGAGCCCTTTTCCGAGGCAATCATGAGCTTGCAAACATGGTGGCTGTATGTCGTCACCGTTTTTTTCGTCTCGGCGACGCCGGGACCGAACATGTTGCTCGTCATGACGCATGGTGCGCGTCACGGGCTGCGTCCGTCGCTCGGCACGATGGCCGGCTGCATGACGGCACTCATCGCCATGATGTCGATTTCCGCGGCCGGACTGGGCGCGGTGCTCCGCGCGTGGCCGATGTTGTTTGACACGCTGCGCTATATCGGTGCGGCGTATCTCGTCTATCTCGGCTACAAGAGCTGGCGCTCGCCCGTGGATGCGAACGCGGCGGCGCCGTCCGACGTGCCCGCCACGGCCGTGGATTCGAGCTTCGGCAAACTCTTCAAGTCGGGCTTCCTGGTCGCGGGCAGCAACCCGAAGGCCATTCTCTTCGCCGCGGCGTTCCTGCCGCAGTTCATCGACCCGACCGCCGCCAAACTCCCGCAGTTCTCGATCCTGCTCGGCACGTTCGCGGTGATCGAGGTGAGCTGGTACCTGGTCTACGCCACCGGCGGGCTACGCATCGCGCCGTACTTGCGCGAAGCGCGTGTGCTCAAGGCATTCAATCGCATCAGCGGCGGCGTGTTCATGGGTTTCGGCGCGTTGATGGCCGCGGTACATCGCTGATCCGACGGTCGCGTGCGGCAAAGGTCCGAGGGCGCGTCCGGGGTGTGGCGCGCGACACGGGGCGCCGCAAGTTTGTGGGCCGGAGCCCTCAATATTCCGGGCCAGTGACCGTTAACGTTTTTGACCAGATTCATGAGACGGTGCATCAGCGCCGACAGACACGCATTCGCACAGTGACGTCGTGAGGCGTCACGTGTTGCCGAGACTTTATTACGTACGGCTTGCGCCGCCCGGCGTGGTCCGTCACGGGGACAATTAGAAGATCAGGTATGGAAATGACAGAACCGCAGGTGACACCGGCGCCCACGGACAACGAAACGCAACTGCATGATTCGTATCGCATCAGCAATCCGCTGGAAATTGGCGGCGTGCTGCGCCATCTGGCGACCCGTGGCGATTTCATGACGGTGTACTTCGCGAACGGGCAGCGGCAGCTCGTCACGCGCCTGCTCAAGGTCGAGCCGCAAGTGCGTGGCTTTTATTTCGACTGGGGCGGTGTGGAGGCGGAGAACCGGGCGCTGCTTGCCAACAAGCGCGCGCTGTTCGTGGGCGTGCCCGAAGGCATTCAGGTGCATTTCCCCATTGGCGATGTCGAGGAGCGCGAGTTCGAAGGGTATCCCGCCTTCTACGCCTCGTATCCGGAAACGCTCGTGCGTTTGCAGCGCCGCGATTACTTTCGCGTGAAAACGCCGATCCTTGATCCATACCCGTGCACGGTCAAATTCCCCGATGACACGCCGATGCGCCTGTCGGTGTTCGACCTGTCGCTCGGTGGCGTTGGCTTGCGCACGAAGGCCGACGCGGCGGCCGAAATTCCGAAGGGCTCGATGCTCATGCACGTCGAGATCGAATTGCGCGACTACGGCACCGTCCAGGTAGACCTGGAAGTCTGTGCGATTCGCACGGTGCCGTTGGCGAAGGACGTCGAGTATCACATCGGCTGCCGCTTTATCGCTCTCTCGCGTACCGCCGAGTCGCGTCTGCAAAAGCTCATCACGCAGCTCGAACTCAATCGAAAGGCATTCGCGCGCGGCTAAGCGTTAGGTGGAATGCGATCCACCCGGCGCTTGCACCCGCGGCGCCGGACCCGCTCGCCGAGCGCCGATGCGGGCGCGCTTCCCGACGCGCTTACGCATCAATCGTCGCGTTGCCGGCTGACCGCGTGGGGCGGTTCGCCGCGGGCTTCTCGTACACCGTCGGGATAGATGCGTACCAGCACGATACGCGGTCCCTGCATCTTCTTCACGACAACGGAAAAGCCTTCGAAGTCGACCTTCTGCCCCTCGTGCGGCAGGTAGCCCAGCACGTCCATGATCAGGCCCCCACCGATTCTGCGTGCTCGCTCGGGATCTCGATGCCCAGCGAGCGTTCCAGCGTCAGGATGGGTAAGCTGCCGCGGCCGATGAGCGTGCCATCCTCCATGTGGGTCCAGTCGTCTTCCGTCTGGCGGAATTCGTCGCGGATCTTGCCGACAAGTGCCGAGAGCAGGTTGTCGAGCGTCAGGAAGCCGATGGGCTTTTGGTCCGGCCATCCCACGATCGCGAAGTGAGGTGCGCCCCGGCGAAATCGGCGGAACAGCTCACGCGCCGGCATGTCGGGTTTCACGCGCTCCACGGGCCGCGCCATACTGCCCAGATCCTCGATCGACTCACCATGATGCTCTGCGAGGAACAGGTCTTTCAGGTGCACCACGCCGAGCACGGTTTCGCCATCGTTGTCGAAGAACGGGTAGCGGCTGTAGCGGTGACGATAGGCCGTATCCATGTTCTGCGCGAACGTTGCATTGCGCCGGAAGCTGGCCACTTCGCTCATCGGATGCATGAGATCTGAGACGGTCAGATCGCTGAAGTCGATGGCGTAGGCGACCACATTCCAGTCGTCGCGCGACAGTTTCTCGCTCGAAGCCCCCCGGCGCATGATCAGCTTGATTTCGTCGGCCGAGTAATGGGCATCGGTGCCGTGCGACGGATCGAGACCTGTCCAACGCAGCAGGCGGTTGGCGCTGTGGTTGAGAATCCAGATCGCCGGATACATCAGCCAGTAAAAGCCGTAGAGCGGGGCGGCTGTCCAGACGGAGACGATTTCCGGCATGCGCAGGGCCATCGACTTCGGCGCGAGTTCGCCCACGACAATGTGCAGGTACGAAATCGTGAAGAATGCGATGAAGAAGGCGAGCGCATGAATCAGCTCCGCCGAGTTGACTCCCAACGCGGCGAATAGCGGCGTGAGAATGCGCGCAAACGCGGGCTCACCGATCCAGCCCAGACCGAGCGAGGCGAGGGTGATGCCGAGCTGGCACGCGGAAAGGTAGGTGTCGAGCTGGCTGTGAACCTTGGCCAGGATACGGCCGCGCCAACCGCGTTGGCGGGCGATGACATGAACGCGCGTCTGGCGCAGTTTGACGAGGCCAAATTCCGCCGCCACGAAGAAGCCGTTGAGCAACACCAGCAGGATCGCGGCGACGATCAGTAAAAAGTTTTCCAAAATATATGAAATGGGACATCAGGCCCGTCAGTATAAGTGACATTCGCCTGCGGAAATCAATTGCCGTGACGTTCCGGTGTGTTGTCTGTCAATTGCGTGGGATTCAGGGGCTTTCGCGGTGGATGTCGGCAACACTGCGCGACTCAACGGCGGTCGATAGCCCGCCAGCCGGGCATGGCAAAGGCGTCGACGAGAAAGTCGATGAGGGCGCGGACCTTGGCGCTCAGGTACTTGCGCGAAGGATAGACGACGTAGACACCCATCTCGCCCTGCGTGTATTCGGGCAGGAATTCGACGAGCCGGCCGTCGCGCAAGGCGTCTTGCACGAGAAACGCCGGTTGCAGAATGATGCCCGCCCCGGCAACCGCGGCGGCCAGGCAGGTATCGCCGTTGTCGGCAATCAGCCGCGCGCGCGTACGCACGGAAACCGGGCCGTCTGGGCCGTCGAAGCGCCATTCGCGCCGATGCGAGAAGTAGCTGTAGCCGACTGTTTCATGATGGGCAAGTTCGCTGGGATGCGATGGCGTGCCATGCTGCGCGAGGTAGCCGGGCGAGGCGCACAGCACCAGCCGGGTGCCGGCGAGCCGCCGATGCACCAGCGACGAATCGGGCAGGCGCGTGATCCGAATGGCCAGATCGTAGCCTTCGTCAACGATATCGACGAGACGATCGCTCAGCGTGATGTCGAGTGAGACTTGCGAATGTCGCGAGAGAAACGTGGGCCAGAGCGGCGCGAGATGCAGCACACCGAAGGTGTGCGGGGCGTTGATGCGCAGCGGCCCGGCCGGCAGACCGTCCTGCTCGCCCGCCATGGCATCGGCCTCGTCGAGTTCGGTGAGGATCTGACGGCAGCGCTCGACGTAACGCTGGCCTGGCTCGGTGAGCGACAGGCGTCGCGTGGTGCGTTGGAGCAAACGCGTGCCCAGACGCGCCTCGAGATCGGCCACGTAACGCGAGATGGCCGTCTTGGAGATGCCCAACGTTGCGGCGGCCTTCACGAAGCTGCCCGACTCGACCACGGCAATGAAGCTCTCGATCTCGCGAAGTTTGTTCATGCCGGGATGGGGCTCCTCAGGAATGCGCACCGCGATGCGCGATCAGGCCGGTGGCCGGACAGGCGACGGCGCCGACGATGCCGCGACGGCCAGGCCTGTCGCGACACTCCCGGTGCCGATGTCGTTATTGTGCCAGTGCGCTCACTTGGGCGAGCGATGGGGCGGCGTTGCCGAACGCGAACGCGTCCATGCGCAGCGCGCCGTAGGTGGCGCCGGTGTCGAAGTGCGTCTGACGGGCGGCATTGTCGGCTGCGCCCAGGGCAATGTAGAGCGGCAGCAGATGCTCGTCGGTCGGATGAGCGCGCTCGGCGTACGGTGCGCGGGCGCGATAGTCGAACAGGGCATCGAGGTCCATCGTCGCGAGATGCTCGGTGAACCAGGCGACGAATTCGGCCAGGTAGGGCGCTTCGGCACGGTCCTCCGACGGGGCGCGGAACACTTCATGCAGGTTGTGCGTGAAGCTGCCCGACGCGAGAATGAGCGTGCCGTCCCGTGCGAGCGGTGCCAGATGCTGCCCGAGCCGATATTGCCACTCGGGACCTTCATGCCGTTGCAGCGACAACTGGGTGACCGGGACATCCGCGTCCGGGTAGAGGTAGCGCAGCGGCACCCAGGCGCCGTGATCGAGGCCCCACTGGTCGTCGGTGGTCGCGGGCAGACCCGCGTCGCGCAGAATTTGCACCGTGCGTTCGGCGAGCGCTGGTGCGCCTGAGGCGGGGTACTCCAGCGTGTACAGCTCGCGCGGGAAGCCGCCGAAATCGTGGATCGTGCGTTGCCGCGCCAGACTGCCCACGCGCGGAGCCGGCGTCGACCAATGCGGCGAAATCACGAGGATCTCCCGCGGACGCGGCACCGCACGCCCCAACGCCGTCAACAGCGGGCCGGTGCGGCCCGGATCGACCGCGAGCAACGGCGAGCCGTGGGAGACGAAGAGGGTAGGAAGGGCAGACATGGCAATGACTCCGGCAAAAGAACGCTAACGAGAACCCGACAAGGCAATCACGCAGTGCGCGCGCGGCGTACGGAGCAGGCGCCATCGCCGAGCAGGGCCAGGACCAGCAGCGCCACCAGCCAGAACGCGGGGAATTCCCAGCCGCCGCCCTTGTTGGTGAACATCCAGCCGTTGTGGCCGTGCACCGATACGATGGTGCCAAGCATCAACGCCGCCAGTGGCAGCGCTGCCCAGCGCGCATAAAAGCCCGTGATCAGCATCAGGCCGCCGATCAGTTCCAGCGCCATCGTGACATAAGCGACGAACGGCGGCAGGCCCAGCGAGCCCATGAAGCCGACGAATCCGGGCACGGTGAACACGAACACCTTGAGCGACAGATGGGCGAGGAAGAGGATACCCAGCGATACGCGCAGCAACAGTGCGGCGTAGGGGGCGGTTTTGTTGTCGATCATGACAGGCTCCGGCAAAGGAATCGAAGTAAGGGGCGGCTCAGCCATCAATGCGATGACTGACTTGGCTTCGATTTTAGGGAGCGCCATCGTTTAAATAAACGGGCATATTGGGGATTGATTGTCCCTTGTATGGGGACAATCAATCGTTGCCACGGAGGTGAATCGGGATGGTCGCGCCGGCGCTCAGGCCGACGCAATCATCCGGTCGAGCAGTTCGATCCAGTGTTGAACCGGCGCGTGATCGCGCGCGTGCTCGCCCTTGGCGGTCGCTTGCAAATGACAGATGCAGCCGACGTTCGCGGAGACGACCAGTTCGGGCTCGAGGGCGTCGAGAGCCTTCCACTTCGCGTCGCGCAGTTGATGCGACAACGTTGGCTGCGTGACCGAATAGGTGCCCGCGGAGCCGCAGCAGATATGGCTGTCCTGCGGCAGCGCGACGCTCACGCCAACCCCGGCGAGCACCTTCTCCACCACGCCCTTGAGTTGCTGGCCGTGTTGCAGCGTGCAGGGTGGATGGTAGGCAATCTTGCCGGTTTTGCGGCTCGGCACCCGTTGCTGCAGGGCTTCCAGGTTATCGAGCAGTACTTCCGACAAATCTCGCGCGAGCTCCGAGACCCGTTGCGCCTTGCCTGCGTACTGCGGATCGTGACGCAGCAGATGGCCGTACTCCTTGACCGTCGCGCCGCAGCCCGACGCGTTGATCACGATGGCTTGCACACCCGCTTCGATCTCGGGCCACCAGGCGTCGATGTTGCGTCGCGCATCGTCCAGGCCGTCGTCCTGATAGTTCAGATGCAGGCGGATCGCGCCGCAGCAACCGGCCGCCGCCGGACGCACCGTTTCGATCTCGAGTGCGTCGAGCACGCGGGCGGTGGCCTTGTTGACGTTCGGCAGCATGGCGGGCTGCACGCAGCCTTCGAGCATCAGCATGCGACGGGTGTGCGTGCCCTGCGGCCAACTGCCCGAACGCTGACGATGCGGCACCTTCTCGCGCAGCGAGCGCGGCAGCAGCGACCGGAACTGCTGACCCAGGCGAAGGGCGGGCGAGAAGAGCGTTCGATTGGGCAGCACGCGGGCGAGCGTCCAGCGCAGCGCGCGCTCGCTGGCGGGGCGACAGACCTTGGCGTCGACATGACGGCGGCCGATGTCCACGAGTCGGCCGTATTGCACCCCCGACGGGCACGTCGACTCACAGCTGCGGCAAGTCAGGCACCGATCCAGATGGCGCTGCGTTTCACGCGTCACGGGCTGGCCCTCGACCATCTGCTTGATAAGATAAATGCGCCCGCGCGGGCCGTCGAGTTCGTCCCCCAGTAATTGGTAGGTCGGGCACGTGGCGGTGCAAAAGCCGCAATGCACGCATTTGCGGAGAATGGCTTCGGCTTCGTCGCCGTCTGGCGTTTGACGGAGAAAGTCTGCGAGGTTCGTTTGCATCGTCGTCTTTAGCGGTACAGCCGATGGCGGTTGAAGATGCGGCTCGGGTCGAACGTGTGCTGCAAACGCTTGCCGATAGCGTGCAGCGCGGCCGATGGCGGGGTAAATACGCCAGCCGACTTGTCGCCGTGGCGAAACAGCGTAGCATGCCCGCCCACCGCTGCGGCAATCGCGCGCACATCGGCGGCGTCGCGCGGTGTGATCCACCAGCGTTGCGCGCCCCCCATTCGATGAGGTGCTCGTCGCCGTGAGCGAGGGGCGGCGTGGTCGAGGGCACCGACAGGCGCCAAAGCGGTTGGCCGTCTCCCGTGACCGGCGCGCTCGCGAAGAACCGGTGCGTCTGCTCGCGCAGAGTCTGCCAGAACGCATGTGCTTCGAGGGCCTCGACAGGTTCGCCGCCCATCGCTGCGCGCGCTGCGGCGATGGCGGCTGCGGCACCGCCAAGGCGCACGCGCAGCACGCCGTCGTGCCACGCCGAACCCATCAGGGGCAGCGGCTGAGCGGCCCAGCGGTTGAGTTGCTCGATGGCTTGTGCCTGCGGCAGTTCGAACTGCAGCGTGGCCTCGGCCACCGGGCAGGGCAATACTTTAATCGAGAGTTCGAGCAAGACGCCGAGCGTGCCGAGCGCGCCGGCGAGCACCCGGGAGATGTCGTAACCCGCGACGTTCTTCATGACCTGCCCGCCGAAATGCAGCACTTGGCCCTGACCGTTCATGACGACGGCGCCGAGGACAAAGTCGCGCGGTGCGCCGACGTGCGGCCGGCGAGGGCCGGCAAGGCCGGCCGCAATGCAGCCACCGAGCGTTGCCCCTGGCCCGAAATGCGGCGGCTCGAACGGCAGGATCTGCCCCCGCGCGGCCAGCGCCGATTCGATCTCGGTCAGTGGCGTGCCCGCTCGGGCGGTGATCACGAGCTCGGCCGGATCGTACGAAACGATGCCGCGATACGTCCGCATGTCGAGCGGCTCGCCCATGGGCGTCTGGCCGTACCAGTGCTTGGTGCTGCCACCCTGGATGTCAAGCGGTGTGCCGCTGGCGGTGGCCGCGAGCACGCGCTCGCGTATCGCGGCGAGCACTTGTGCCGCTGCATGCGTGTCCACGTCGGGCAACGCGAGGGAAGGGGCTGACGACATCAGAACCTCGGCAATTCGGGATGGGGCAACAGGCCGCCGCGCACGTGCATCTTTCCGTACTCGGCGCAGCGCGCACGCGTGGGAATGCCCTTGTCGGCGTTGAGCAGACCGGCGGGGTCGAAGGCACGCTTCACGCCGAAGAAGGCATCGCGCTCTTCCGGCGAAAATTGCACGCACATCGCGTTGATCTTCTCGATCCCGACGCCATGCTCACCGGTCACCGTGCCCCCAGCGCCACACAGGCTTCGAGAATGTCGCTGCCGAACGCTTCGGCGCGGTGCCACTCGTCGAGATCGTTGCCGTTGAACAGAATCAGCGGGTGCATGTTGCCGTCGCCGGCGTGAAAGACGTTGATGCAGCGCAGGCCGTATTGCACTTCCATCGCTTCGATGCGCTTGAGCAGCGTGCCGATGGTCCGGCGCGGGATCGTGCCGTCCATGCAGTAATAGTCCGGCGAGAGGCGTCCGGCGGCGGGGAAGGCGTTCTTGCGTCCGGACCAGAAGCGCAGACGTTCGGCTTCCGATGTGGACACCTGGATGCGCGTGGCGCCCGACGCGCGCAGCACCGCCGAGACCCTTGCGATTTCCTCCGCGACTTCTTCCGGCGTGCCGTCCGACTCGCACAGCAGAATGGCGGCGGCGTCCAGATCGTAGCCTGCGTGAACGAACGCCTCCACGGCCTGGGTGGCCGGCTTGTCCATCATCTCCAGGCCCGCCGGGATGATGCCCGCCGCGATGATGGCGGCGACGGCGTTACCGCCCGCCTCGACATCATCGAAGCTGGCCATGATGACTTGCTGCACCTGCGGCTTCGGCACGAGCTTCACGGTGATTTCCGTGACCACGCAGAACATCCCTTCGCTTCCGATGAACACGGACAGCAGGTCGAGTCCCGGGGCGTCGAGGGCGTGCGAGCCGAATTCCACGATCTCGCCGTCCATCGTCACGGCGCGCACACGCAGGACGTTATGCACCGTCAGGCCGTACTTCAGGCAATGCACCCCCCGGAGTTCTCCGAAACATTGCCACCGATCGTGCAGGCGATCTGCGACGACGGATCCGGTGCGTAGTAAAGCCCATAAGGCGCGGCCGCTTCGGAGACGGCGAGGTTGCGCACGCCGGGCTGCACGGTGGCGGTGCGCGCGTAAGGATCGACTTCGAGAATGCGTTTGAATCGGGCGAGCGAGAGCACGATGCCGTCGGTAATCGGCATGGCGCCGCCGGAAAGCCCCGTGCCGGCGCCGCGCGGCACGACGGGCACGTTGTGCGCGTGGCAGGCCCGCAAGATGCGGCAAACCTGATCCTCGTCGGCAGGTAGTACTACGGCAAGCGGGAGCTTGCGGTAGGCAGCCAAGCCATCGCATTCGTACGGCGTGATCTGTTCGCGGTCGGTCAGCCACTGGGCGTCGGGCACGGCGGCACGCAGTGCCGCGAGCCGGGCGGCGCGCGTGGCGTCGTCAATCGTCTCGAAGACGGGCTCGTCGTCGACGCGCATGGGCACCGGCGGCGAAGCCGGCAACGACGGGAGCGGGCGCTGCGGACTCAGCGGCGCAGAGGGAGACGGGGGCAACGCATTCGATGTCATCAGGCGGGCTCTCGGACAATCGTTAACGTGTGGTGGCGTTTCGCAGATTGCTGGTCTACTGGTAGACTGGTCGACCAATTATTGAATGATGCTATCGTAAAGGGAATGATCCGATTTCGACTACAGGGTTAACCCTTGTTTCAAGGGGCATTCCTGAGCGGTGCCGGTCATTCGACCGTGCGCCTGCCCTGAACGAAGCGTCATCCTGTATCGTCGTGTCTGTGATTTTTCCGTCGAGAACCGAAGCCGACATGTCGTCCAACCAGTCGTCCTTGCCTATGTCTTCCTACCCTGCCAGCGAAGCTTCCGGTACCGCCGCGAGTTTTGCGCCGGTCACGCCGCCGCCGCGTCTGCGTCTGTCCGACATGGTGTACGAGCAACTGGAGACGATGGTCGTCGAAGGCCGGCTCGCCCCGGGCTCGGCGCTGCCGTCCGAGCGCGATCTGGCCCAGCAGATGGGCGTGTCGCGCCCGTCCCTTCGCGAAGCGCTGCTGCGGCTGGAGTCGCGTGGCCTGATCGTCGGCCGTGCCGGTGGCGGGTATCTGGTCGCCAACGCCAGCCAGCCGCTGCTCGCCGAACCGTTGTCTCAATTGATGTCGCGACACAGCAAGACCGTCGACGACGTGCTGGAAATGCGCGAAGTGCTCGAAGCCAAGGCGGTAGAGCTGGCGGCCGCCCGCGCAACGCCCGAGGACATCGCACGACTCGCACAAGCGCTTGAAGCGCTCGAAGCGGCCTATGCCGCAGGGCGCGATGGTCTGGATGGCGAGGGTGATGCCAAGGGGCAGACGCTGCTTACCCGCGTGCCCGAACTCGATGCGCATTTCCATCTGGCGCTGGCGGAAGCCACGCACAACCTTGTACTGGTGCACCTGATGCATGCGATCTTCGAGCTGCTGCGCGGCTCGGTGGTCGACAACTACCGCGCCATCGTCGGCCATGGTGCGGATCTGGCCGAGCTGATCGAACAGCACCGCCGCATCTTCACCGCCGTGGCGTCGCGCGATGCCACCGTTGCGCAGCGTTCGTTGCGCGAACATCTCACCTTCATTCGCAACCACTCAGGCGACGTCGAGCCGGTCTAACGCCATTTTTCTCGCCGGCGAGTCGCCGCGCCGAGGGTTGGCGGCCCCCCTTAAAACATCATCGTTTTCCCTGAGCCTGTACCCGGCGATGCGATACCGCCCGAGGGGTGTCACGCCTCGTTCCGGCGCGCAATGTCCTGCAAGGCCCCGATTTCCCTACGTTTGCCGGTTATCGGGCGCTTACCCCGACGCCGTCCAGGCGTCGGAATGGGGGCGACGGCAACCGGAATGCGGGCGCTCTCGGGTTGACAGTGCCCCGGCCATGGACTACTTTTGGAACCATAAAAATACTTAATTCGATATATTGAATCTTGTATATCAGATGAAGGGCGCCAAAATGGTCCCGATAAGACTCGAGAATTCCTTCGGGCAAGGGCTGAATTGACGCCGTATTTTCTGGAGACATTCGTTGGGTAAGCACGCATTTCCTTTCGGGCAGCTTTCATGCGACGGTTTATCCGCACCGGCTGCCCTGTCGTATCCGCCGTTGGCGTCTGAGTTGGTGGTTCAGCGCTACGGTTTTCCTCATCTCCCTGCCGCCCGTTGTGGGCAGGCGATCCGGCGATCACGCGTCTGCGAGGCGCGCTCGCCTGAGTGATGGGACGTGGCCTGCGATGTGACTCATGGGAATCCATCGCGACCCGCTGACAACGCAGGCCGTTTCCCACTCGAATTGATTCACCCGTCACCCTTCGGCAGCCGGCAACTTGCCGGCGCGGGCCTAAAGCCTGCGTCGCCGCGCCGAAGTGGGGGCCGGAAGCGTCCTTTGGCGCTTCCGAAAGTCAGTCAGCCGGGGCTCAAGCCCTGCGAGCGCGCCGCCAGGCAGCGTTCCGTGATCAAGCGGCCACGCATGAGCCGCATGTAGCGCCAGGAGGCGTGCCGTATGCGCGATTCCCCCACGTTGGGGCGCGAGACGGCACGCGATGACGGCGGGTACCGCACAACGAAGCGCGGGCCGGCGTCAATCGTCTGACAGGAACAGGAGGCAAGTCATGCAAGCAAATGGACAACCGGAGGAGAAGACCTCTTTTCTGGGAGGGCGCTGGTCACAACTGGTGATCGGCATCATCTGTATGGGCCTGGTGGCCAATCTGCAATATTCGTGGACGTTGTTCGTCGAGCCGATGCAGGCGAAGCATCACTGGGGCGTCGCGGCCATTCAGGTGGCGTTCTCGATCTTCATCGTGGTGGAAACCTGGCTCGTGCCGATTGAAGGCTGGCTGGTTGATCGCTTCGGGCCTCGGCCGGTGGTGGCGGGCGGCGCGATTTGCGTCGGCCTTTCGTGGATCATGTACTCGTATGCCGAATCGCTCGCCGTGCTGTACACGGCGGCCGTGATCGCGGGTATTGGCGCTGGGTGCGTGTATGGCACCTGCGTGGGTAACGCACTGAAGTGGTTCCCGGACAAGCGCGGTCTGGCCGCCGGCCTGACCGCCGCCGGGTTCGGCGCCGGTGCCGCGATCACCGTGATTCCGATTGCCAATATGATCCGCGGGTCGGGTTACGAGGCAGCGTTCTTCAACTTCGGTATCGTGCAGGGCGTGGCGATCTTCATCCTCGCGCTGTTGCTCGTAAAGCCGCGCGCGCCGAAGGGGGTGACGGTGTCGCGCCGCGTTCTGTCGACGAAGGTGGACTACAGCTCGGGTCAGATGATTCGTACGCCGGTGTTCTGGGTGATCTACGTTTGCTTCGTTGCTGTGGCCGCTGGCGGTCTGATGGCGACGGCGCAGATCGGCCCGATCGCGAAGGATTTCGGCATTGCTTCGATGCCGATGACCCTCTTCGGCGCGACGCTGCCGCTGCTCACGATGACGCTGTCGATCGACAATCTGTGCAACGGCTTTACGCGCCCGTTGTGCGGCTTCGTCTCTGACAAGATCGGACGTGAGAATGCCATGTTCATCATCTTCCTGGGGGAAGGGTTGGCGATGCTGGGTTTGATGCACTTCGGTCAGAACCCGTACATGTTCGTGTTCTTCGCCGCGATGACCTTCCTGTGCTGGGGCGAGATCTTCTCGATCTTCCCGGCGCTGTGTGCGGACACGTTCGGTAGCAAGAATGCGGCGTCCAACGCAGGCACGCTGTACACGGCCAAGGGCACGGCATCGTTGCTGGTGCCGCTGGCATCGGTGCTCGCCGTCGGCGGTCACTGGGATCGTGTGTTTATCGCAGCGGCGATCATCAGTATCGCTGCGGCCGTGGGCGCGAAGTTCGTGCTCGCGCCGATGCGCCGGCGCTGGATTGAAAGCGTGAACAGCAACGAGGTGCAGGCCTCGGCGAATCGCTCGGTCGCGATGGGGGCGCCCGCAAGCGAGTAAGCGCGCGTTGTTCAGGAAGTCCGAGAGCGGGGTGCCGGAGACGGTGCCCCGTTTTTGTTTGCGCGCTCGGCGGGAGGGGGGCACGTTCGACCGATGCTGCGGCCTGTCGCCGAAAACAAAAAAGCCTCGCCGATCGGCGAGGCTTTCTGTGTTCTGGCTCCTCGACCTGGGCTCGAACCAGGGACCTACGGATTAACAGTCCGGCGCTCTACCAACTGAGCTATCGAGGATCAAACTTGGGTGCCGCGCACCGCTGTCACGGCGCGTCGACTAAAACAAAAGCCTCGCGTGCGCGAGGCCATCGCTTTGAAATGCTTGGCTCCCCGACCTGGGCTCGAACCAGGGACCTACGGATTAACAGTCCGGCGCTCTACCAACTGAGCTATCGGGGATCAAAAGAGAAAGAGATTATAGGGGCGGCGTTTGCACACTGTCAACACCGGGTGCGCATTTTTCTGCGCCTGGCGCGCGACGTCCGCCCAAGTCGCCCGAGGCTTAGCGCTCGAGCAAATGAAGCTTGTCGGTGACGTCCTTCCACTGATCCGCGTCGGGCAGGGACGGCTTGGTCTTCGTGATGCTCGGCCAGTTCGGGGACAGTTCCACGTTCAAGGCGATGAAGGCTTGCTGGTCGCCCGGCACGTCCTCTTCGGCATAAATGGCGTTCACCGGGCACTCGGCCACACAGACGGCGCAATCGATGCACTCGTCCGGATCGATGGACAGGAAGTTCGGACCTTCGCGGAAGCAGTCCACGGGGCAGACGTCCACGCAATCGGTGTATTTACATTTGATGCAGCTTTCGGTGACAACGTGCGTCATGCCAACAACTCCAGAGTAGGGCGCGAAACGGCTTCGAACGGCCGTTAAAGCCGTTATTGTAACGCAGCCGGGGGCGGCAGGTGCGAGAGCCGAAGCGCTTCGCGCGCACGCCGCGGCGTCACCCCCGCACCCCGCGCGCACGTCATGCGTGACGCCGCTTTGCGGTACGATGACTGCTCTTCCCGTGCGCCGCCTCGTGGCTGTCTTGCCGATCGGCGGCGTGCGCTGCTTTCTGTTGCGTGTTCCTTGCGAAGTCTGTCGTCATGATCATCACGTCGCTGCTCGATACCGATCTCTACAAGTTCACGATGATGCAAGTGGTGCTGCATCATTTTCCCGCAGCGCAAGTCGAATACCGCTTCAAGTGTCGCACCGAAGGTGTGGACCTCACGCCGTATGTCGACGAGATTCGCGACGAGATCCGCCTGCTGTGCGGGCTGCGCTTTACCGAGTCCGAGCTCCGTTACCTAGGTGCGATGCGCTTCATCAAGAGCGATTTCATCGACTTTCTCGACCTGTTCCATCTGAACGAGAAGTACATCACGGTGCAGCCCTCGCCAAAGGGCAACGGCGAGATCGACATCACGATTCGCGGGCCGTGGCTGCATACGATCCTCTTCGAGATCCCGGTGCTCGCCATCGTCAACGAAGTGTATTTCCGCAACACACAGCGCAAGCCGGCCTACGACGAAGGCCGTCAGCGGCTCAAGGACAAGATCGGCATGCTCGCGGGCCGCGTCGATTATCGCGACTGCAAGATCGCCGATTACGGCACGCGACGCCGCTTCTCGAAGGAGTGGCACGAGGAAGTGATTCTCACGCTGCGCGACGAACTGGGCGAACAGTTCGCGGGCACGAGCAACGTGTACTACGCGCTCAAGCTCGGGCTCACGCCACTCGGCACGATGGCCCACGAATACCTTCAGGCATGTCAGGCGCTCGGGCCGCGTCTGCGCGACTCGCAGATCTTCGGCTTCGAGACGTGGGCGAAGGAGTATCGCGGCGACCTCGGCATCGCGCTGTCCGATGTCTACGGCATGTCCGCCTTCCTGCGTGACTTCGATATGTATTTCTGCAAGCTGTTCGACGGTGCGCGTCATGATTCCGGCGATCCGTTCGTCTGGGGTGAGCGCCTGCTGGCGCACTACGCAGAGAATCGCGTCGACGCGCATACGAAAACCATGATCTTCTCGGACGGCCTCGATATTCCGAAGGTCCTTCAGCTTTTCGAGCGGTTCCGCGACCGTTGCAAGCTCGCCTTTGGCGTGGGGACGAACCTCACCAACGATCTGGGCTATCAACCGTTGCAGATCGTCATCAAGATGGTGCGCTGCAATGGCCAGCCGGTGGCGAAGCTCTCGGATTCGCCGGGCAAGAATATGTGCAACGACGATGCTTATCTGGCGTATCTGCGTCAGGTATTCGAGATCGCGCCGGCGTCAGCGGCCGGTGCGTGACGTTCGATGCCTGCCGCCTGGTCCGAGCGCCGCGCCAGAGCATTCCGATAGTGCGCGAACGTGCGTCGCGCCGGCAAGGGCAGCCGTTATAATTGCGCATCGCCCGCCGAACTTGCAACGGTGGCCTTTCGAGAGACGATAAGCGACGACGTTGGCCGCACACCGGCACGTCGGCTTCACAGGACAGCCCATGGATACCTCCGACGCCCGCAATCGCATCTTTGCCCGCATCCGCAATGCTCAGCATCGTCCCGATGCCGCGCGCGCGAACGAGCAGGCGGCGGCAGAGGACTACCTGGCACGGCATCCGCAGGGACCGCGTCCGGCCATGTCGGACGATCTCATCGCCACGTTCATCGACAAGGCGCAGGCGCTCTCGACCACGATCGCGCGCGTGCCGGGCATGAGCGACGTGCCGCCCGCGGCCGCGACGTACCTGCAGGCCAACGGCCTCACCGTCGAGGCGGTGGCGTGGCCGACCTTGCGCGAACTCGATTGGGCGGGTGCCGGGTGTCGCGTGGAATTCCGCAAGCCGCAGGGCGACGATCTGGTCGGCATCACCGGTTGCTTCTGCGCCATCGCGGAAACCGGCGCGCTGATGATGATGTCGGGTCCCGAGACAATTGCGTCGGCCACCCTGTTGCCCGAAACGCATATCGCGGTCGTGCCCGCGTCGCGCATCGTCGCCGGCCATGAGGACGGCTTCGCGCTCATGCGTAGTGAGCGCGGTCAACTCTCTCGCGCCACGAACTTCATCGCGGGCCCGTCGCGCACGGCCGACATCGAACAGACGCTGGTGCTGGGCGCCCACGGTCCCTACCGAGTGCATCTCATCATCGTCGACGGTGCCTGAGGCACGACGCCGTCCCATCGGCCTGCGACCGCGGGCCAACACCAAATGACTCGTTGCACCAGCGCGAATGCCGATACGCGATGGGGGGAGGCTTTCGAGAATCACCCGCCGTCTTCGGTATTTGATCCGCCGGGCCGTGTGGGACCTTGGTTTGAGATATTTCCCAAGGTTGCGCCATTTCGGGCACTCCTGCTTCGCGGGCGACTCGTACGTCGTCGACTATCAATCAATAGGAACCAAGAACAATGCACAAGGGGATATGGAGCGCATTGGGGGCGGCGGGGCTGACATTGGCAAGCCCCGCGGCGTTTGCTGCCGGGCCGGACGGCGCACAACTCGTCGCCTGGTGGGGCGTGCCGTTTGCCGGACTGCTGCTCTCGATCGCCATTGGGCCGCTGCTGGCGCCGGCTTTCTGGCATCACCATTTCGGCAAGATCGCGGCGTTCTGGGGCGCGGCATTCCTGGTGCCATTCGCATTGGTGTTCGGCGTGGGGGCGGCCTGGTATGGCGCAGTGCATGCCGTTGTCGCGGAGTACATTCCGTTTGTCGTTCTGCTTACGGCGCTGTTCACCGCCGCCGGCGGCATCTGCGTGCATGGCAACCTGCGCGGCGGGCCGTGGCTCAACACCGGACTGCTGACGCTGGGCACCGTGCTGGCCAGCATCATGGGCACGACGGGCGCGGCGATGCTGCTGATCCGCCCGCTCATCCGCGCGAACGACAACCGCAAACACAACGTGCACGTCGTCGTGTTTTTCATCTTCCTTGTGGCGAACGCCGGAGGCTCGCTGACGCCGCTGGGCGATCCGCCGCTGTTCCTTGGCTTCCTGCAAGGGGTCGACTTCTTCTGGACGACCGCGCACATCTGGCCTGAGACGCTGTTCATCTGCGCGATGCTGCTGGTGCTGTTCTTCCTGATCGATAGCTACTACTTCCGGAAGAAGAGCGAGCCTCGGATCGAGGCAATGGACCCGACGCCGTATTCCGCGCCGCTGCGACTCGAAGGCAAGCGCAACTTCGTGCTGCTTGCCGCTGCTGTGGGGCTCGTGCTGATGAGCGGGATCTGGAAGCCGGGCGTCGAGCTCGACGTCTTCGGTACGCCGGTCGCCTTGCAGAACCTCGCGCGTGACGTCGGGCTGATCGTGGTGACGTTGATGTCGCTGGCGATCACGCCGCGCACCGCGCGCGAGGGTAACGACTTCAATTGGGAGCCGATGAAGGAGGTCGCCAAGCTGTTCGCCGGCATCTTCCTGACCATCATCCCGGTGGTTGCCATTCTGCGCGCGGGAGAAGCCGGCGCGCTTGGCTGGGTCATTCGTCTTGTCACGGGGCCGGGCGGTGCGCCGGACAACGTCATGTACTTCTGGGCGACGGGCCTGCTCTCGTCGTTCCTCGACAATGCGCCGACGTATCTCGTGTTCTTCAATACCGCTGGCGGCGATGCCGCAACGCTGATGACCACCGGTGCGGCAACGCTCGCGGCGATTTCGGCCGGTGCGGTGTTCATGGGCGCGAACACATACATCGGGAACGCGCCGAACTTCATGGTGAAAGCTATCGCGGAGCAACGCGGCATTCGCATGCCGAGCTTCTTTGGCTATATGCTGTGGTCGGGCGCGATTCTGCTGCCGCTGTTCGTATTGACGACCCTGATATTCTTCTGAGCCGCGATGGTGTGACGCGGCCAACCTTTGCGAGACGACTGGTGAAACCGAAGATCCTGGTAGCCCGCGCCATTTTTCCCGACGTGATCGAGCGTCTGGCGCAGTATTTCGAGGTCGAGCGCAACGACGCCGATACCGTGTATTCGAGCGAAGAATTGCGCGCACGTCTGGCCGACAAGGCCGGCGCGATCACCACGGCGAGCGAGCGCATCGACGCATCGGTGCTCGCCGGTGCGCCGCAACTGCGTGTGGTGGCCAATATGGCCGTGGGCTACAACAACTTCGATATCGAGGCGATGACCGCCGCCGGCGTCATGGCGACGAACACTCCCGACGTGCTCAACGAGACGACGGCCGACTTCGGCTGGGCGCTGTTGATGGCGACGGCCCGTCGCGTGACCGAGTCCGAGCGGTGGTTGCGCGAAGGGCATTGGGATAAGTGGGCCTACGATATGTTTCTCGGCGCCGACGTGCACGGCAGCACGCTGGGCATCATCGGCATGGGCCGTATCGGGCAGGCGATTGCGCGCCGCGCGATGGGCTTCAACATGCGTGTCGTGTATCACAACCGGTCGCGTCTCGATGCCGCAACGGAAGCCGCCTGCAAGGCGAGCTTCGTCGACAAGGACACGCTGTTGCGCACGGCGGATCACGTGATCCTTGTGCTGCCATACTCGGGCGCAACGCATCATACGATCGGCGCCGCCGAGCTAGCCGTCATGAAGCCGACGGCAACGCTGGTCAATCTGGCGCGCGGGGCATCGTCGACGATGCGGCGCTCGCGGTCGCACTCGCAAACCGGCAGATTGCGGCGGCGGGTCTCGACGTCTTTGAGGGCGAGCCGAAGGTGCACCCCGATTTGCTCAAGGTGCCGAATGTCGTGCTGACGCCGCATATCGCGAGTGCCTCGGTGGCGACGCGTCGCGGCATGGCAAGTCTGGCGGCCGACAATCTGATCGCGGCGTTGGGATTCGGGCGGCGGCGGGCAAACCCCCTGTCTGCTCAATCCGGCCGCGCGCCAGTCGTAGCGGCGCAACATCGGCACAAATCAGGCATCGGTAGGCATAGGCAGCGGGATCGAAAGGTGTCAACGGGAGTCGCAACGCGATGGTAGAGATGGGGTGGGTGGCGCTGGCAGCGCTGAACTTGTTGTTGATGATCGCGATTGCGGTGAAGGTCTGGCAGCGCGGCGGCGATTCGACATTGCGCGAGACGCTCGTCGACTCGCTGACCCATGTCCGGGATGACTTGCTTCAGGCCGCCGATCGCAGCGAGCGTGGCCTGCGCCAGGAATTCGCGGAAACGGCGCGTGCCGGACGCGGCGAGCAAAGCGCGCAGATGGCGCAGTTCCAACAGACGCTGGCCGCGCAGATGACGAGCGTGGCCACGGTGCAGAACAACCAGATCGACGCGTTTGCCCAACAGTTGGCGAAGCTCACCGAGACGAATGCTGCCCAGCTCGACGCGGTGCGTCAGAGCCTGGTGCTCAACGGACAGCAGATGCGCGAAGAGCAGTCGTCGACGTTGCGCCGCTTCGGTGAGGCGCAGCATGAACAACTCACGCAATTGGCCGAGGGCAACGAACGGCGGCTGGCCGAAGTGCGCGCCACGCTCGAACAGAAGCTCAAGGACATCGAGGTCAACAACGCGGCAAAGCTCGAGGAAATGCGCCGCACGGTCGACGAAAAGCTCCATGCCACGCTGGAGCAACGACTCGGCGAGTCGTTCAAGCTGGTCTCGGACCGCCTGGAGCAGGTGCATCGCGGCCTGGGCGAGATGCAGACGCTCGCCGCCGGCGTAGGCGATCTCAAGCGCGTGCTGACCAATGTGAAGACGCGAGGCATCTGGGGGAAGTGCAATTGCAGGCGTTGCTGGAGCAACTGCTGACACCCGACCAGTTCGCCAAGAACGTTGCGACCAAGCCGGGAAGTGCCGAGCGAGTGGAGTTTGCGATCGCCCTACCGGGACAGAACGGCGACAGCAACACGCCGGTCTGGCTGCCGATCGACGCCAAATTCCCGCGTGAGGATTACGAGCGCCTGCTCGACGCGCAGGAGCGAGCCGATTTAGCAGCGGTGGAAGAGGCATCGAAGGCATTGGAGACGCGCATCCGCTTGGAAGCGAAGTCCATCGCGGACAAATATCTCGCGCCGCCCCACACGACCGACTTCGCGCTGTTGTTCCTGCCGACGGAAGGGCTTTACGCCGAAGTGCTGCGGCGTCCGGGACTCTCGGATCTGTTGCAGCGCGACTATCGCGTGACCGTGGCGGGCCCGACAACGTTGACCGCGCTGCTCAACAGCCTGCAGATGGGCTTCCGCACGCTCGCGATCGAACGCCGTTCCAGTGAGGTCTGGCAGGTGCTCGGCGCGGTGAAAACGGAGTTCACCAAGTTCGGTGATGTGCTTGCGAAGACCAAGGCCCAACTGGAGACGGTGACCCGTTCGATCGACAGGGCCGAGGTGCGAACGCGCGCAATGGCGCGTCAGCTCAAGTCCGTGGAAGCGTTGCCTGGTGAGCAGGCGGTCGAACTGCTCGGTGTGGAGATGGAGGCCGACGACGAGGCGTGAGCGCCCGGGCGGGGCGAGTCGCGCCCGGGCGCCTGCGGACGCGGGACGTTCACGACGCGCCTGGCAGTCCCGACTTGGATGACGTTCGCAGCGTTCCCGAATTTCCCAACCCGTGGCGTGCTCAGAACGCTCGGGGCGCTGGCGCTTCGCCGCTCTGGGCGAACCGCTCGAGTGCCTCGCCCGTCATGCGCACCACGCGCCAGTCGGGCAGCACCGTCGCGCCTTGCGAGGTGTAGAAGTCGATCGCCGGCTGATTCCAGTCGAGCACGGTCCACTCGAAGCGTCCGCAACCTCGTTCGACGGCGATGCCGGCCAATTGACGCATGAGCGCCTGTCCTACGCCCTTGCCGCGCATAGAGGGCTGTACGTAGACGTCTTCAAGGTACAGACCGCGCCGTCCGAGGAACGTCGAGAAGTTGTGGAAGTACAGCGCGTAGCCGACCGCCTCGCCATCCCACTTCGCCATCAGGCACTCGGCTGCCGGCGCCGGCCCGAACAGCGCCTCGTGCACGCTCTGCGGCGTTGCTTCGAAAATATCCAGCAACTTTTCATACACGGCCAGCTCTCGCATCAGGCCGTAAATCGCGCCGACGTCGTCGGCCTTGGCGGTACACAGGGTCAGGGACATGGGGTAGGGAAATCAGAAGCGGTACGGTTGACGGCGCGCGGTGCCGGGGGACATGTGCCTTGGATGCCCCCGATGCATTCGACGCGCCAGGATCAAATCGTCGCCGGTGTGACGGTCAGCGCTCTTCGTCGGGGATATCGCCCAGGGCCACTTCGATGCCGCCGAAGCGCTCGGCCACCCAGTTGTAGGCGTGACAGGCGATCCAGAGCAGCACGAAACCGACGATGGCGTTCAGGACCAGCGCGGAAATGAATGCGAGACCCGGCAGTTCACCGTAGCGGTAAAACGCTGCGAGGAACGCGAGGAGCACCATCGGGATACTGAAAGTGAGATAGACCAGCACCAGCGCTTTGGCCGTCTGGCCCGGACTGATATACGTGATTTGCTTTTTTGTTGTCATTGACGTGTGCTTTCGGTTGGGTGCCGACATCGTCGAAGCGCCGACGCCGGCAATATATCGCAATTTCGCTGCTTCGCTTTAGGGGGAATCCGAGAGGCTCGCGTTAAACCAATCCGTCGAACGCGATGACGTCGACCAGTTCGCCCGCCGCGACATCGCCGCGAGCGGTGCCTAGCGTGACGAAGCAGTTCGCTTCGCTCATCGTGCGCAGAATGCCGGCGCTTTGGGCATCGGCCACCGTCACCCGCCAGCAGCCTTGCGCGTCAGCGGCGAGCACGCCGCGCAGGAATTCGGTCCGGCCGGGACGCTTGGCAATGGCCGTTGTCGTCGGCACCGGCAGGTTGGGCGTGACTTGCGGTTCGGCGCCCATCAGCGCGAACAGGCCGTCTCGAACCAGGTGGTAGAACGACGCCATCACAGCGGCCGGGTTGCCCGGCAAGCCGAAGAGCAGCGCGCGATGGCCGTCGGTCTCGAGTTCGCCGAAGGCGAACGGTCGGCCCGGGCGCATCGCCATCTTCCAGAAGACGACATTGCCCAGGCGCGTCATCATCTCGCGGGTGAAATCGGCCTCGCCAACGGAGACCCCCCCGACGTGATGACGGCGTCGGCGTCGCGGCAAGCGGTGCGCAGGGTGTCCTCGATCGCTTGCGGGTCGTCGCGAACGACGCCCAGGTCGAGCACCTCGGCACCCAGACGTTGCAGCATGCCGAACAGCGTGTAGCGGTTACTGTCGTAGAGATTGCCCGGCGCGAGTGGCTCGCCCACCGAGCGGAGTTCGTCGCCCGTCGAGAAGAACGCGACGCGAATGCGGCGGCGCACCGGCACTTCGCCAATCCCCAGCGAGGCGAGCAGGCCGAGCGCGGCCGGGCGAATCCGCTTGCCCGCATGCAGCGCCGTGTGGCCGGCAGCCAGATCCTCGCCAACGTGACGCACGTGGCGCCCGGGCGTGACAGTGTTGGCCGCAAAGGTGACGATGTCGGTATCGCCTTCGCGCTGCACCTGTTCCTGGGGGACGACGGTGTCGCAGCCGGCGGGCAGCAAGGCGCCGGTCATGATGCGCACGCATTCGCCGGGCGCTGCCACGCCGTCGAACGGATGGCCGGCGAACGAGCGGCCGGCCACGCGCAGGCGTACGTCGCCCCCGGCGGCCAGCACGCTGCCGGCGAAGGCATAGCCGTCCATGGCGGCATTCTCGAAAGCGGGAACGTCGAGCGGCGACGTGACGTCGCGACCCAGCACACGGCCCAGCGCGCTGCGCACGGCGACCTGCTCGATGGCGGACACCGGACGCGCAGTGCGCGCAATGATGGCGCGCGCCGATTCGACCGTCATATGGTTGGGGTCGTAGTCCGGCAAGCCGGCCAGGGCTTCGTCAAGTGTAGTCATGGTGTGGCGTCGTCATCCGGCAAGTCCCCGGCATGCATCCCGTCAATGCGGTGGCGACAGATCGGGCCGCGTCGGTGTCCGCAATATCAGGGCGCGCGCGGCGTGTCGGACGTATCGGGCCTATCGGAGGTATCGGGTTGGAGGTCGTCCAGCGTGTTGACATTGTAAAACGGACGCTCGTCGCCGAAGTGAACTTGTACGGCCTTGTGGCGTGCCAGCCACGCCCTGACGCGATGTTCCCCGGCCGCGAGCGTGGCGGCAAGATCGTCGGCGAGCGTGCGATGCAAGAGGGCGAAGACCGGATGCGGCCCCTGTGGCGTGACGGCATAGGCCGCCAGAGGTGGGGCGGCGGTGTCCGCGCCAGAGGCGCTCAGCGCGGCCGCCAGCCGTTCGCCGAGATCCTCGGGAGGTAGGGCGAGTCGCACGGTGCGGTGAGGAGGTAGTCCGAGCGCGTTGCCCGCAGACCGGCCAGCATGCCGGCGAGAGGGCCGGCAAAGTCTGGCGTCTCGTCGCTCACCACTTGCGCGCCGAACGCCGCATAGGCATCGTGATGTCGATTGGCGCTAATCAGCAACGTCTCGACCTGTGGCCGCATGCGCTCGATGACGTGCTCGGCCAGCGTTCGGCCGGCGAATCGTTGCAAGCCTTTGTCGCGTCCGCCCATGCGTTGGCCTCGCCCCCCTGCGAGGACCAGGCCGGTTATAGCGCTACGAAGGATCGGCGCGGTAGTCATGGGGGGCAGAATGCCAGGGCGATGGGCGGGCGGCGGACCGGTCAGGACCGATTGAGCGCGATGACGCGCCCGGACGCATCGAACCAGACGGCGCCGTTGCCCAGCATCACGCCCTGATCGCGCGCGAACATCAGGCGGGGCACGGCCGCGCCGATGGTGCGCACGTAACCGTCGGTGAATATCTCGTTGTAGCGCGCGAGCAGCGATTTCGGGTTCCGAAGCATCATCGTCTTGCCGCGCAACGACACGCGCAATGGATAGCGAATCGATTGCGCAACCACGTCGCGCCGGTCGTCGAGAACCCCCTTGCGGAATTGCGTGGCCGCACGATTGACCGTTTCGTCGTCGTCCACGCCGGCAACGCCGTAGAGATGATCGAGCTTACCGTTCTGAACGCTGGCGAGCGCCAGCTCGAACGGCACCGAGCGCCCATTGCGAAGATCCTTCCATTGACCGGAAATGACCTCGCAACTGGACGACACACCGCGTTGGCGGTCAACCTCGTCGTTGGCGGCGAAATCGCCGTCGAAGGTCGCTCGCGGCATGCCGCCCGCGTCGAACTCGGTCAGATGCAGGCGCGACTTGTTCTCCAGCTTGCCCGTGAGGTACGTGTCGCCCAGCGAAGAAGCATTGGCATAACGGCCCTCGAGCTTGCCGCCGAACGACGGACGCAGCACGAGCCGCAACGGATTGCGCTCACCGAGCTGGCCGGTGTAGGTCATCACACGGTTTGCGACGTCGCGGCCGCCGGGGTCGCAATCGGCACGCGCCATCGCGGGCGCGAGGGCGGCCAACAACACTGTCAGAGCGCTCAGGCTGACGGCGACGAAACGTCGGGCCGCGAGGCGAGCGCTCGGGGCGAGACACGCCGGGAAATCTTCAGGGAGTCTCGAACGCAATGGGCGTCCGGGGCGTTAAAAATCATGAGTCGAGTGAGAGTTCGATATTACGAAAGCATGCGGACGAGCGGACGGGCACCGTGCCCGGACCGTTCAGCCGCCGATGTAGGACATCTCCACTTTCGGAGGGGCGTTTTCGGGCAGGCCAGTCGCCGCCGTGCGCAAGGCGGAGTAACGGTCGGTGCGACCCTGCCAGATGTCGCCGATGACGGTCGAGATCTGCGCGTCGCTCGCCCCGTTGCGTAGCAGCGTGCGCAGGTCGTAACCGGCGCTCGCGAACAGGCATAGATACAACTTGCCTTCCGTAGACAGGCGTGCGCGCGAACAAGTGCCGCAAAAAGCGCGCGTGACCGACGAAATGACACCGACTTCGCCGCCACCGTCGCGATACTGCCAACGCTGGGCCGTCTCGCCGGGATAGTTCGGCTCGAGCGCCTCGAGCGGCAATGCCTCGTTCAGCCGGGCGATGACGTCGGCCGACGGCAGCACTTCGTCCATCCGCCAGCCGTTCGACGTGCCGACGTCCATGTACTCGATGAACCGCAACATCACGCCGCTGCCGTGAAAATGCCGCGCCATGGGCACGATGTCGCCATCGTTGGTGCCCCGTTTGACGACCATGTTGACCTTGACCGGGCCCAGACCGACGCGTTGGGCTTGCGCAATGCCTTCGAGCACTGTGTCGACCGGAAAGTCGACATCGTTCATCTGCCGGAAAATCGTATCGTCGAGGCTATCCAGGCTGACCGTCACGCGCGTGAGCCCGGCATCCTTGAGCGATTGCGCCCGGCGCGCCAGCAGCGACCCGTTGGTTGTGAGCGTGATGTCGAGCGGTTTGCCCGACGGTGTGCGCAGGCGGGCGAGCATCTCGATCAGACGCTCGATGTGCTTGCGCAACAGCGGCTCGCCCCCGTGAGGCGCAGCTTCTCCACGCCATGTTCGACGAACAGGCGCGCGGCCCGCTCGATTTCTTCGAACGACAACAGGGAGGATTGCGGGAGGAATGCATAGTCCTTGCCGAACACGTCCTTCGGCATGCAGTAGACACAACGGAAGTTGCAACGATCCGTCACCGAGATTCGCAGGTCGTGCAGTGGCCGCGCCAGCGCATCTTCGAGATGGCCGGTGGCAGCGCGCACTTGCGCGGGCGCTTGCGGGGAATACGTCGCATAACGCGCGTCGCTACGCAGATCGGTAAGTCGGATGATCGTTTCGGTCATGGTGGGGCCTTGGCTTGCGTCTCCATTCTAACGAATTGGCCTGTTGGCCGCCGACGCCGACGAAATAAGCATCGGATATCGGGACCCAGGCATTCGCTGAGGGACGTCAAACCCGTTCTGAGCGACACGATACGGGGCGGGCCGGGCGGGCACAAGTCGGGACAACGTGGGGTCGCAGGGCGAAAAGCGATCCCCAACAGCAAAAAAGGAGGCCGAAGCCTCCTTTTCCAACATCACGTCAGGCGGATGGTCGCCAGCGGAACGGGTGCCGCCGCCTGAGTGTCACGCTACGGCACGTTAGGCCACGTGATCCGACGAGCCGCGCGTTTCCACTTGCTCCATCGGGCCACTGCTGGCCGGCTTGGACGGACGGCGCTCGCGCGGCACGTGCGGTGCCGGTGCAGCTTGCGCTGCGGCCTCCCTGGCGGCGCGGTGCTTGTCGGCGTCCGTGTGGACCCAGACCAGACCCACACTTGCCAGCGACGACTCCAGCGCGTTGCTTTCCAGCGCAGGCGCTACGGCGGCCGGGGCCGGCCGAGTCGTCGCGACTTCCGTCGCGGCAACGGTGGCTACCGGTGCGGTCGGTGCCGGCGTTTGCACCGGCTTCGCCGTTTCGACGATCTCGAGCGGCGTCGACGGTGCGGTGGATGCCATCGGCGCGGGGCTGACGTCCGCCGGGGTGCTGGCGATGGCTGCCGTGGCGGCGATCTCGGTCAGGGCCTCGGCCGGGACGATAGGCTGCGCCGGGCTCGGCGTGGCTGCAGGCAACGGCGCGCTGACCGGCGGGACCACCGGTGCGGCGACTTCCACTGCAGGCAGCGGTGCCACGTTGACCGGGGCGATCGGTTCGGCGATGACCGGCGACGCGACTTCCGGCAGCGCTAACGGCGCGGCTTCGGTCACGTGTGCCGCCGGGACTTCCGCCGGCTCGACGTGAACCGGGGCGGGCGTCGATTCGACCTGCACCGTCGGCACATCGGCCGCCGTGACAGTCTCTGCCGCAATGACGGGCGCTGCCGCACGAGCCGGGACATCGGTCGCGGTGGTGTCGACGGATTCGTGCGTCAGCACTGGGGCGTGCACACCTTCCTCGCCGGTCGATGTCGCGCCTTCGGCCTGATCGCCTTCGCCATGGAGTTGCTGCTCATTGGCCTCACGCTCGCGACGGCCACCGCGGCGACCGCGACGACGGCTGCGGCGGCGCTCTTCACCCCCTTGCTCGCCTTCCTCGCCCGCGAGAAGCGGTGCGCCTTCAACCTGCGCCGTCAGACGATCCTGTTCGAAATCTTCCTGCTCTGCGACGAGCGGGGCGGCTTGGGCGACGCGTTGCGGCGTGGCTTGCTGGCCGTCTTCCCCGTCGGGCTGACGACGATCACGACGCTCGTTGCGGTCGCGACGATTGCCGCGTTCGCGGCCTTCGCGCGGCTCGCGACCTTCCTCGGCACGCACGTCCTGCGCCGGCTGACGCGGCTGCGCTTCGTCGCGCTCACGCTTGTCACGGCCTTCCTGACGCTCATTGCGATCACCGCGTTCGTTGCGCTCGGCACGTTCCGGACGGGCGGCGCGACCCTCACGACCTTCACGGCCCTCACGACCCTCGCGGCCCTCACGACCTTCACGCGCCGGTTGGCCGGCGTTGTCCTTGCCGGACTTGCTGTCGTCGCGAGCATTGCCACGACGGTTGCGGTTTTGCTGATGCGGACGTTCGTGGCGCTCGCGCGGCGGACGAGCGTTGGGCTTGGCCGGTTCTTCGGCCTGGACCGGTGCGGGTGCTGCAGGCTCGAGGCCCAGCAGGCGCTTCACAAAGCCGATGAAGCCACCGCTGCGTGCGGGGACCGCAGGCGCGGGTGCGGTCGCCGCGACGGGCGCAGGACGCGGTTGCGCGGCCGGTGCCGGCTGTTCAGGCGTAATGCCCTTGACGGCGGCTTCCTGGCGCGGGCGCACGTCTTCCTTCTTCTTGCTGTAAGCCGCCGGATCCTCTTCCAGGGCACGCGCTGCCTCTTCGGCGAGGACGTAGCTGGCCCTCGGGGTATCCAGACGCGGATCGTCGAAACGCAGGCGCTCGAGCTTATAGTGCGGCGTTTCGAGATGCTTGTTCGGGATCAGCAGCACGCCGACCTTGAAGCGTGCCTCGATCTTGTTGATTTCCTGGCGCTTTTCGTTGAGCAGGAACGCGGAGACTTCGACCGGCACCTGGCAGTGGATGGCTGCCGTGTGCTCCTTCATCGCCTCTTCCTGGATGATGCGCAGGACTTGCAGAGCCGACGATTCAGCGTCGCGGATGTGGCCGGTGCCATTGCAGCGCGGGCAGGTCACGTGCGTGCCTTCCGACAGCGACGGACGCAGACGCTGGCGCGACAGTTCCATCAAGCCGAAACGTGAGATCTTGCCCATCTGAACGCGCGCGCGGTCATGCTTGAGCGAGTCCTTCACACGTTGTTCGACTTCACGCTGGCTCTTGGCCGACTCCATGTCGATGAAGTCGATCACGATCAGGCCGCCCAAGTCGCGCAGACGCAGCTGGCGCGCCACTTCATCGGCCGCTTCCAGGTTGGTGCGAAGCGCCGTTTCCTCGATGTCGGCACCCTTGGTGGCGCGCGCCGAGTTCACGTCGATCGACACGAGCGCTTCGGTGTGATCGATCACGATCGCGCCGCCCGAAGGCAGCGGCACTTGGCGTGCGTACGCCGTTTCGATCTGATGCTCGATCTGGAAACGCGAGAACAGCGGCACGTCGTCGCGATATTGCTTCACGCGATTGAGGTGATCGGGCATGACCACCTGCATGAAGTTACGCGCTTGCTCGGAGATTTCTTCCGTATCGATGAGGATTTCACCGATATCGGGTTGGAAATAATCGCGGATGGCGCGAATGACGAGGCTCGACTCGAGATAGATCAGCGCCGAGTCGCGCGGCAGTTCGATGTTGGTGGCGGCGCCTTCGACGGCGCGCCAGAGTTGCAGCAGGTAGTTCAAGTCCCACTGCAGCTCTTCGGCCGAGCGACCGATGCCTGCGGTGCGGGCGATGATGCTCATGCCTTCCGGCAGTTCGAGCTGACCCATCGTCTCGCGCAGTTCCTGGCGGTCTTCACCCTCGATGCGGCGCGACACGCCACCGCCACGCGGGTTGTTCGGCATCAGCACGAGGTAACGGCCGGCCAGCGAAATGAAGGTCGTGAGGGCGGCGCCCTTGTTGCCGCGCTCTTCCTTTTCGACCTGAACGATGAGTTCCTGGCCTTCGGAGAGGGCGTCCTGGATGCGCGCATTGCGCACATCGGCACCTTCGCGGAAGTACGCGCGGGCGACTTCCTTGAACGGCAGGAAGCCGTGGCGGCCTTCGCCGTAGTTGACGAAGCAGGCTTCGAGGGAGGGTTCGATACGGGTAATAATACCCTTGTAGATATTGCCTTTGCGCTGTTCGCGGCCGGCCGTCTCGATATCGATATCGATGAGTTTCTGCCCATCGACAATTGCCACGCGCAGTTCTTCCTGCTGCGTGGCGTTGAACAACATGCGTTTCATGAAAACGACTCCCACCCGCCGCAGTTGCCAATGTGCAGTGCGTCGGGCACGTATCACTCGAGTTATCCAACACGCGAGGTTCGAGCCGGGGGTGGAAGAATTGCCGGGGGGTCCGGGCGATGAGGCCAACGGACGCAATGGCGCCAGCGAATACGTTATCGCGCTCACCCGGATCCGCCGAGGCACCGGAAAATTCCGGCCCGGCGCGGATCACTTCGGGCTTGCAGTCCCTACCAAGAGATACTGGACGAGAAACTTCATCAGCGTTTTCTCGGGGCGCCTGCCGACACTTTTTCTTCTTGTGACGGCGCCTCACCAAGACTCTTGCGCGAACGATACTCAGCAAAGCGATCAGCCCAGACAATCAAACCCGGGCTGACCACCAAAAAATTCTATAACCACCAACTCTATCCGCATCACGCGCGCTGCGACCGAAGCGGCCTATGGGCCCACTTCCTGCCGACGCTGCGTGATGTGCGTGCGCTCGCTGCTCCAGGGTCACCGGACGAGCAGCCTGCCCGGGGTGCAAGTAAAATACCGTTTTGAGGTCAGCACCGACAGAGGTGGGGATTTGGCATGATTCCCGCTACCACCACCTCCGTTGGGCAAATTATATTCATAATGAATGAGTTAGGCAAAAATCGGCAGAAAATGGTTTCGCCGGCGTCTGCGCCGCAGGTTCGGCTCGTCGAGGTCGACGACGGCTCGGCCGGCCAGCGGATCGATAATTTCCTCTTGCGCGAGTGCAAAGGCGTGCCGAAAAGTCACATTTACCGCATTTTGCGTAGCGGTGAAGTGCGCGTAAATAAAGGAAGAATAGACGCTACCTATCGCCTTGTGCTTGGCGATATCATCCGCATTCCACCGGTTCGCGTTGCCGCGCCGGCTGCCGAAGCGCCGGCCTACGTTCCCGCCGCCACCTTCCCCGTGTTGTTCGAAGACGATTACCTCATGGCGATCGACAAGCCGGCCGGGGTGGCGGTGCATGGCGGTAGCGGCGTGTCGTTTGGGGTGATCGAGCAACTGCGCCGCGCCCTGCCGCACCTGAAGTTTCTCGAGCTGGTGCACCGTCTCGACCGAGAAACATCCGGGATCCTGCTGCTCGCGAAAAAGCGCTCGGCGCTCGTCGGCATGCACGAGCAGATCCGGCACAACCGGATGGACAAGCGTTACCTGGCCTGCGTCACGGGCGAATGGCGAGACCGTCAGCGTGCGGTCAAGGCCCCGCTGTATAAGTATGTGACGGCAGAGGGCGAGCGTCGCGTGCGTGTGCAGGAAGACGGTCAGGCATCGCACACTGTATTTCGCATGATGGAGTCGCATCCGCCCTATACGTTGCTCGAAGCGGAACTGAAAACGGGGCGGACCCATCAGATTCGCGTTCACCTGGCGCATTGCGGTACGCCGATCGTCGGTGACGACAAGTACGGCGACTTCACGCTGAACAAGACATTGGCCCGTCCCGGCACCCGTCCCGGCATCAAGCGGATGTTTCTGCACGCGTGGCGGCTGAAGTTCAACCATCCGGTTTTAGATACGCCGATTGCGTTGGAAGCAGCGTTACCGCCAGAATGTCAGCAATTTCTGAACCAACTTCGAGGCGCTTCTGCCGATGCCAAGCCCTGAGTTCGACCTGGTCGTGTTCGACTGGGACGGGACGTTGATGGACTCGACGCCCACCATTACCCGCTGCATCCAGGCCGCCTGCCGCGATCTGGGGCTGCCCGTGCCGTCCGACGAGATCGCGAGCCACGTGATCGGCCTCGGCCTGCGCGATGCCCTGCAAATGGCCGTGCCGTCCCTCGACCCTGCGCACTATCCGCGCCTGTCTGAGCGCTATCGTTTTCATTATTTGATAGGCGACAAGGAGACCGTGTTGTTCACCGGAATCCGTGAGCTGCTCGAAGCCTTGCGCGCGCGTGGCCGTTTTCTCGCCGTGGCGACGGGCAAGTCGCGTGTCGGTCTGAACCGGGCGCTCGAAGCCGCCGGGCTGATGCGGATGTTCGACGCAACGCGTTGCGCCGATGAGACATTTTCGAAACCGCATCCGGCCATGCTGCAAGAGCTGACGCGCGAACTCGGTCAGGACCTGCGTCGCACGGTCATGATCGGCGATACCACGCACGATTTGCAGATGGCGCACAGTGCAGGAACGTCCGCCGTGGCCGTGGCTTACGGCGGTGCGCATCCGCGCGAGCAACTGGTGGCGCTGGAGCCCGCGTATTGCGCCGGGAGCGTGGCCGAGCTGCGCGACTGGCTGCTGGAGCGCGTGTGAGCGAGTCCGTCGTGCCGCTGCCGATCTGCGAGGGCGCCGCGCTCGAGGATGGGGGCGCGGCGTGCGTTTCGAGGTATGCGTGAGCGGTCGTCGTACTCCGGCGTTCGTGATTCGCTATGGCGGGCACGTCTACGCCTATCTCAATCAGTGCGCCCATGTGCCGATGGAACTCGACTGGTCTGAGGGGCAGTTCTTCGAAACGTCCGGCTTATACTTGATGTGCGCGACGCACGGCGCAACCTATGAGCCCGATACGGGGCATTGCGTTGGCGGCCCGTGTCGCGGCGGTGCGCTGCAGCCCGTGCGTGTGGAGGAGCGGTCGGCTGACCCGAACGGGGGCGATGCCGCTCACACGACCGTCGTCTGGTGGCCCGATGCGTACATCGAAGCGCCCGGACCGTCGGCACGCTGACGACACGACATCCCGGTTTCAATCGCAGTTTTCGCCTTTTACCCCAAGTTCTCTGGATACGTTATGGCTGACGCCCTGCCGCCTGATTCACCCCGCACCGAACCTGGTTTTCCTCCGCCCGGTGGGCGGTCGTCGTCGGCAGCGGGGGCGGCGCGGGCCGCGATCCGGGCGAGGTGAAGCTCTGGGAGCGCGAAATGCTGGAAAAGGTGTTGATGGCCGGCATTCGCGAGCAACGTGCGTCGCGCCGCTGGAAAATCTTCTTCCGCCTGCTGGTGCTGGCGATCGTCGCGCTTGTCATCTGGTCGATTTCCGATTTCGATGGCGGTACGGCGACGGTCGGCGCCGGCTCCGGCAAACATACCGCGCTGGTCACGCTGAGCGGCGAGATCGCGCCCGACGGTCAGGCGAGTGCCCGTAAGATCAACGCGGCGCTCGAATCGGCGTTCGAAGACTCGTCGGCGGCGGGCGTGATTCTGCGCATCAACAGCCCTGGCGGCAGCCCGGTTCAGGCCGGGATGATCTATGACGACATCATGCGTTTGCGGGCGAAGTACCCGAAGAAGCCGCTGTATGTCGTGGTCGAAGAGATTTGTGCCTCGGGTGGCTACTACGTTGCGGCGGCCGCCGACAAGATCTACGTCGACAAGGCGAGCATCGTCGGTTCCATCGGCGTGTTGATGGATGGCTTCGGTTTCACCGGGTTGATGGACAAGCTCGGCATCGAGCGGCGATTGCTGACGGCAGGGCGTAACAAGGGGTTCCTTGACCCATTCTCGCCGCAGACGGATCAACAGAAGACGTATGCCCTCGATATGCTCGAGCAGGTCCATCAGCAGTTCATCGGCGCGGTGAAGAAGGGGCGCGGCAATCGACTGAAGGACGACCCGGATCTGTTCAGCGGTCTGTTCTGGACGGGCCAGCGTTCGATCGAGCTGGGCTTGTCGGACGGCCTCGGGACGGTCGATTCGGTAGCCCGCGACGTGCTCAAGGCGCCGAATCTCGTCGACTACACCGTCAAGGAAAACTTGCCTGAGCGCGTGGCGCGACGTTTCGGTGCGGCCGTGGGTGCCGCGGCGATGAAGACGATGATGATGGGCGCGACCCTCTCGCTCAAGTAACGCCGACGCACCGCGGAACGCAAGCATGCAAGCGACAACGCCACGGAAGCTCTCCGTGGCGTTGTCTTTTACTGAGGCCGATATCGGGTGTTACTGGCCCAGAAATAGGAAAATGGCGGGGCGCTTGTGCAGATCGATACTCGCCTGAGGCCATCCCTTGATCCGGTGCGTGACAATCTGCTCGCCGTCCTGCGTGACGTCGACCGCGACGCACAGCAGGGTGGAGGCGTCGCAGGTCTGCAGCAGCGCGTCGAGCATGGCCTTGTTGCGATAGGGCGTCTCGATGAAGATTTGCGTCTGCTTCTCCTTGCGCGAGCGTTGTTCGAGTTCGCGCAAGCGCTTCGCACGATCGGCCGCGTCCGTCGGCAGGTAGCCGTGGAAGGCGAAACTCTGCCCGTTCAGTCCGCTGGCCATCAAGGCGAGCAGGATCGAGCTCGGGCCGACGAATGGCACCACGCGCACCCCTTTCTCGTGCGCCCGTCGCACCAGCAGCGCACCCGGGTCCGCCACGGCCGGGCAGCCGGCCTCCGAGACGAGGCCGCCATCGGCACCGGCAAGCATCGGCGCGAGGAGCGCATCGATGGCCGCTGCCGGCGTGTTGACGTTCAACTCGCGAATATCGATTTCCTGAATCGGCGTGGACACCCCGACCAATTTGAGGAATGCTCGCGTGCTCTTGGCCTGTTCGCCGACAAAATACGTCAGGCCGGCCGTCACGTTGCGGACGTCTTCAGGCAGTACCGCCGGCAGGCCGCCGCGGGTGTTCGTGCCGAGCGTATTCGGGATCAGATACAGCGTGCCGCTCATGCTGGCGCTCCTGCTGCGCTGGGGCCGGGGCCTGGCAAGCGAATGCCGGTGTTCATCAACATGGTCGTGAGCGCAATCAGCGGCAAGCCGATGAGCGCGGTCGGGTCGTCATTCTCGATGGTTTCGAGCAGCATGATGCCCAGCCCTTCGGATTTGGCGGCGCCGGCGCAGTCGTAGGGTGTCTCTGCATGAAGATAGGCGGCGAGCACCTCGTCGGGCAGATTGCGGAACTTCACCCGTGTCACGACATCTTTGGCCTGACTTTCGCCGTTGCGGGCATCGTGCACGCACAGGGCGGAGTGAAACTCGACGACCTTGCCGCGCATGTCGCGCAACTGTGTCATGGCGTTCTCGAAATTGCCGGGTTTGCCGATCTGGCGGCCTTCGAACGTGGCGACCTGGTCGGCGCCGATGACGATGGCGCCCGGTCGGCGCCCGGCCACCGCCTGGGCCTTCTGACGGGCCAGGCGCAGCGAGGTATCGCGCGGCGTCTCGCCGGGGGCGGGCGTTTCGTCGATGTCCGGGACGTCGACCGTAAAGGGCACGCGCAGGCGCTCGAGCAACTCACGTCGATAGCGCGATCCGGAGGCCAGGATCACGGGTGGCGGGGGTGTGCGGTCATCAGGTTTAAGTGTTTGACGAGAAACGAAAAACTATTTAGAATTCACGGCTTTTGCAATCTGGCGCTCGGTCCCGCCAGTCTGCGCGGTACGGGTCCAAACATCCGGAAACGGTGTTGGATCAAGGCGCTGCGAGTGGCAGGGGACGTTGAAAACGCGCTCAGATGCGCCAAAGGCAAGGATGAGCGTGATGAACGAATATATCGTCGATCTGTTCGAATTCGCGCGTACCGGCCGGGTGGCGGAAGGTGACGTGCAACTTGCGGCATTGCCGCGCATGGTAACCGAAGTGCCTGCCGAAGTCTCGGCGTCGGGGCGCGCCCAGGGCGTGTTCCACTGGCGCGCCGAAGGCGTCGAGAAGCAGGTGCTGCGTGCCGACGGGAAGCCCGCGGTGGCGCAGTTCCTGACGCTGTCGGTCGAAGGCCCGATGTGGCTCGAATGCCAGCGATGTCTCACGCCGTACCAGGAGCCGCTCGATTCGGAGACGACCTTCGAGGTTGTGCGTGACGAAGCGGCCGCGGAAGCCCGGCCCCTCGATGAAGATGAGTTCGAGGCGTTGGTCGGCTCCAAACATTTCGATTTGCGCGAGCTGATCGAGGAAGAATTGCTGTTGGCTTTGCCGATCGTGCCCAAGCATGAGGTGTGTCCGAATGTGCACGAAAGCCTGGCCACGGGCGACGACGGGTTGACCGAACCTGCGCCGCCGCCCGAAGAGGAGGATAAGCCGTCTCCGTTCGCGGCGCTGGCAGCGCTCAAGCGCTCGCCGGACAAGGACGGAAAGTAACGTGCGGCCGGGTCTCCGGCGCACCAAAGTACAAGTTTGCGTTAGTCGCACAGGTCGGGCCGACAGGCCGACATCGTAGGGCGGCGCTCGAACTGTGTTAAAATTTCGCGATATTTTGAGGAGTTATCATGGCCGTTCAACAGAACAAGAAGTCGCCGTCGAAGCGCGGCATGCACCGTTCGCACGATTTCCTGACCGCGCCGGCGACCGCCGTCGAGCCGACGTCGGGTGAGACGCATATGCGTCACCACATCTCGCCGAACGGTTTCTACCGTGGTCGCAAGGTCATCAAGACCAAGAACGACTAAAACTCGGCCCTCCAGGCGATACGCGCCCATCATGGCGCTGTTTGATCGTCCGATGTGGCAAAAGCGGCACTTATCCTGCCGCTTTTTTTGTTACCTGTACCGCAAGCCAATCACGTCGACATGACAGTCACCCTGACGATCGATTGCATGGGCGGAGATCACGGCCCATCGGTGACGGTGCCGGCCGCGGTTCGCTTCGTGCAGTCCACCGACGATGTCGAACTTGTGCTGGTCGGACAGCAGGAGGTCATTAACGCGCAACTCGCAAAGTTGCGCGCGACGGATCACCCGCGCCTGTCCGTGGTCAACGCGACCGAAGTGGTCGCGATGGACGACTCCGTCGAGACCGCCCTGCGCAGGAAGAAAGACTCCTCGATGCGTGTGGCGCTCAACCTGGTCAAGGACGCGCGCGCGCAAGCCTGCGTATCCGCCGGCAATACCGGCGCGTTGATGGCCGTCTCGCGCTATGTGCTCAAGACGCTGCCGGGCATCGAGCGGCCCGCCATCGCCACCGTGCTGCCGAACCAGAAGGGTGGTTACACCACCATGCTCGATCTCGGCGCGAACGTCGATTGCGAGCCAACCCACTTGCTGCAATTCGCCGAGATGGGCCATGCGCTCGTCGCGGCGGTCGATGGCAAGGAGCGTCCGTCGATCGGCCTGCTCAATATTGGCGAAGAAGTCATCAAGGGCAACGACGTCATCCGGCAGGCGGGCGAGCTGTTGCGCGGCTCCACGCTGAACTTCTACGGCAACGTGGAGGGCAACGATATCTATCGCGGCACGACCGACATCGTCGTGTGCGACGGATTCGTGGGCAATGTTGCCCTCAAGACTTCCGAAGGCCTGGCACAAATGCTCGGCGACATGATCCGCGAAGAATTCACCCGTACGTGGTGGACGAAGGTGATCGCTGTCGTTGCGCTGCCGATTCTCTCCCGCTTCAAAAGCCGCGTCGATCATCGCCGTTACAACGGGGCAGCATTGCTCGGGTTGCGTGCGCTCGTGATCAAGAGCCATGGCTCCGCCGATGCTTACTCGTTTGAATGGGCCATCAAACGCGGCTATGATGCAGTTCGCAACGGCGTGCTCGACCGTTTGTCGCGCGCCATGCATGAGAATCAGACCCAGCTCCAGGACAACAAGCCGGTGGGCGCCATTCCGGCGCTCTGACGCCGGCGGCCTCGCTCCGGCGCTCTAACCGATCATAAGATGACTCAGTCCGCGATTCATTCCCGCGTCGTTGGTACCGGCAGCTACCTGCCGGCGCGCCGCGTGACCAATCAGCAGTTGGCCGACGAGCTGGCCACCCGTGGCATCGAGACGAGCGACGAGTGGATCGTTGCTCGCACCGGTATCCAGGCCCGCCATTTCGCCGCGCCCGATCAAACGAGCAGCGACATGGCGGTGGAAGCCGCCAGGCGCGCGCTCGACATGGCCGGCCTGAGCGCCAACCAGCTCGACCTCATCATCGTCGCCACGTCGACGCCGGACTTCGTGTTTCCGAGCACCGCCTGCCTCGTGCAGAACAAGCTCGGTATCGACAACGGCTGCGCGGCGTTCGACATTCAGGCGGTTTGCTCCGGCTTTGCCTACGCCATGGCGACGGCCGACAACTTCATTCGCACCGGTGCGTACCGCAACGTCCTCGTGATCGGTGCCGAGACCTTCTCGCGCATTCTCGATTTCACGGACCGTACGACCTGCGTGCTGTTCGGCGACGGTGCGGGCGCGGTCGTGTTGCAGGCGTCCAGCGAGCCGGGCATTCTGGCAAGCGCGCTGCATGCGGACGGCAGCCACGCGAACATTCTATGCGTGCCGGGTAATGTGAGCGGCGGCGCGGTGCAGGGCGAAGCGTTCCTCTATATGGATGGCCAGGCCGTGTTCAAGCTGGCGGTGCGCGTGCTGGAAAAAGTAGCCCTCGAGGCCCTCGAGAAGGCCGGTTTGGCGGCGTCGGCGATCGACTGGCTGATTCCGCACCAGGCCAACCTGCGCATCATGACGAGCACGGCTCGCAAGCTTGGACTGCCGGAAGAGAAGATGGTCGTGACCGTCGACCAGCATGGCAATACGTCGGCCGCGTCGATTCCGCTGGCGCTCGACGTCGCGGTTCGTGACGGGCGCATCAAGCCGGGCCAGAACGTCATGATCGAAGGCGTGGGCGGCGGCTTTACGTGGGGCGCCGTGCTGTTCCGCATGTAAGTGGACCCGGCGCCAAGGCGCCGCGCGGACCTGACGGTGGGCCTTCAGGGCGCCGCGTGGGGTAGTGCGCCCCACGCCGCCAGATCGGTGCGCGACAGGGTGCCGCAATGTTTCTGAATCTGACTGCAAAACCAGGCGCTATGACATTCGCTTTCGTTTTCCCGGGACAAGGTTCCCAATCGGTGGGCATGCTCGATGCCTTCGCGGACAACGCGGTAGTGCGCGAGACCCTTGCCGAAGCTTCGGATGCCCTTGGGCAGGATATGGGCAAGCTGATCGCCGCCGGCCCGGCCGAAGACCTCAATCTGACGACCAACACTCAGCCGGTGATGCTCACCGCCGCCTACGCGATGTACCGCGCATGGCTGGCCGAGGGCGGTGCCAAGCCCGCATTCGTTGCAGGCCACAGCCTAGGTGAATACACGGCGCTGGTCGCCGCGGGCGTAATCGCGTTCAAGGATGCCGTGCCGCTCGTTCGTTTTCGCGCGCAAGCGATGCAGGAGGCCGTGCCCGTCGGGCAAGGGGGCATGGCGGCCATTCTGGGACTGGATGACGACACCGTTCGCAACGTCTGCGCCGAAGCATCGGCCGCGGGCGTCGTCGAGGCCGTCAATTTCAACGCGCCGGCACAGGTCGTGATTGCCGGCGCGAAGGCGGGCGTGGAAAAAGCCTGCGAACTGGCGAAGGCCGCCGGGGCAAAGCGCGCGCTCGTGCTGCCGGTGTCGGCGCCGTTCCACTCGTCGCTGCTCAAGCCGGCGTCGGATCGTCTGCGCGAATATCTGGCTGACGTGACGTTCAGCGCGCCGCAGATTCCGCTCGTCAACAACGTCGATGTCGCCGTCGAAACCGACGTGGCCCGCATCAAGGACGCATTGGTGCGTCAGGCCGCGGCCCCGGTGCGCTGGGTCGAATCCGTCAAGTGGCTCGCTGCGCAGGGGGTGACCCAAGTCGTCGAGTGCGGTCCGGGCAAGGTGTTGAGCGGCCTGACCAAGCGCATCGACGGCACGCTCACCGGGCTGGCGATCACCGATCCGGCGTCGCTCGGCGACGTGCGCGTGCAACTCTCGTAAGACACAGTCAAGGGTATCTCTCTCATGAGCAAGCAACTCGATAACCACGTGGCGCTGGTGACCGGCGCTTCGCGCGGCATCGGTCGTGCCATTGCCCTCGAACTCGCTCGCCAGGGCGCGACGGTTGTGGGCACCGCCACCAGCGAAGCCGGTGCGCAGGGCATTACCGCGTACTTCAGCGAGGCCGGTGTGACGGGCAAAGGCATCGTCCTGAATGTGACCGACGCCGAAGGCGTGGCTGCGGCACTCGACGACATCCTCAAGCAGTACGGCAAGCTCGACGTCCTCGTCAATAACGCCGGCATCACGCGCGATAATCTCGCCATGCGGATGAAGGACGACGAGTGGGACGACGTGATTGACACGAACCTCAAGGCGATCTTCCGTCTGTCGCGAGCGGTCATCAAGCCGATGATGAAGGCGCGCAGCGGCCGCATCATCAACGTGACGTCGGTCGTCGGTTCGGCGGGCAACCCGGGTCAGGCCAATTACGCGGCCGCCAAGGCGGGCGTTGCCGGGATGGCCCGTTCGCTGGCCGCCGAGATCGGCAGCCGAAACATCACCGTCAACTGTGTCGCCCCGGGCTTCATCGACACCGATATGACCAAGGCGCTGGGCGAAGCGCAGCACGAGGCGCTCAAGGCACGAATTCCGCTGGGCCGCCTCGGCGCGCCGGAAGACATCGCCAATGCCGTGGCGTTTCTCGCGTCGCCGCAGGCGGGTTACATCACCGGGACGACGCTGCACGTGAACGGTGGCATGTTCATGAATTAAGGGAATTTCGTGGGAATTGTGCTGATAATGCGCAATTTTGAACGATATTGAACATTATTTGGCGCAGGCTAACTTTGCTTGGCAAACCTGTTAAAATGCGCGCACTTGTCTGAACTAACTACCCCGGAGGGTTTGAATGGATAACATTGAGCAACGCGTCAAGAAGATCGTCGCCGAACAACTTGGTGTGAACGAAGCTGACGTCAAGAACGAATCCAGCTTTGTGAACGATCTCGGCGCCGACTCGCTCGACACGGTTGAGCTGGTGATGGCACTGGAAGAAGAGTTCGAGACGGAAATCCCGGACGAGCAAGCCGAAAAGATCACCACGGTGCAGCAAGCCATCGATTACGTTCAAGGCAATTCCAAGGCCTAAGAGGCCCGCGGAGGATCGCCTGGACGGCCGGGGTGCCGACCGGTTCCCGGCGTCAGGCATGCCTGTCAGCCGCAGGGAGCACAGGGTCGAACCCTGTCGCCTCTGTGGCTTTTGTTTTGTAAGACCCAGCAGAAGAAGGGGAGTATCGTGAGTCGTCGTCGCGTCGTCATTACCGGTCTGGGCCTGATCTCGCCGGTCGGCAACACTGTTGCCGAGGGTTGGGAGAATCTGGTCGCAGGCCGTTCGGGCATCGCCAACATCACGAAGTTCGATGCGAGCGAATTCAAAGTGCAATTCGCCGGCGAAGTGAAAAACTTCAAGACCGAAGAGTACTTGTCGGCGAAAGAAGCGCGCCGCATGGATACCTTTATCCATTACGGCCTCGCCGCAGGCATTCAGGCGTTCGAAGACAGTGGCCTCACCGTCACCGAAGCAAACGCGGAACGTATTGGCGTGCTGGTCGGTTCGGGCATTGGCGGTCTGCCGATGATCGAAGACACGCATGACGATTTGCTCAAAGGCGGCCCGCGCAAGATTTCCCCGTTCTTCGTGCCGGGCTCGATCATCAACATGATCTCGGGCCACCTGTCGATCAAGTACGGCCTGAAGGGGCCGAACCTCGCGATCGTCACCGCCTGCACGACCGGTCTGCACTGTATCGGTCAGGCTGCGCGCATGATCCAGTACGGCGATGCCGATGCGGTGCTTGCCGGTGGCGCCGAATCGACGGTGTCGCCGCTGGGGATCGGCGGTTTTGCCGCCATGACCGCGCTGTCGACGCGCAACGACGACCCGGCGACGGCGAGCCGTCCGTGGGACAAGGATCGCGACGGCTTCGTGCTGGGCGAGGGTGCTGGCGTGATGATGGTCGAAGAGTACGAGCACGCCAAGGCGCGCGGCGCGAAGATCTACGCCGAGCTGACGGGCTTTGGCATGAGCGCCGACGCGTATCACATGACCGCCCCGTGCGAGGACGGCGACGGCGCCCTGCGCGCCATGACGAACGCGCTGCGCGATGCCGGTATCAACGCGGATACCGTGAACTATGTGAATGCGCACGGTACGTCGACCCCGCTGGGCGATATCGCCGAGACGGTTGCCGTCAAGCGCCTGATGGGGGATGCCGCCAAGCAGGTCGTGGTGAACTCGACCAAGTCGATGACCGGTCACCTGTTGGGGGGCGCGGGCGGCCTGGAGTCGGTGTTTACCGTGCTGGCTGTCCATCACCAGAAGTCGCCGCCGACGATCAACATCTTCAATCAGGACCCCGCTTGCGACCTGGATTACTGCGCAAACGTGGCGCGCGATCTGAAAATTGATGTCGCATTGAAGAACTCTTTCGGATTCGGCGGGACTAACGGCACGCTGGTCTTCCAGCGAGTCTAGGTTCGCGGGACGCCGCGCAGGCGTCCCGTTCCGCTGACCCACGCTCCGGTGAGTGTGCCCGGGCGTGCGGCGTAACAGACACTTCCCGCCGCGGTGGCCCGTGCTGCCGTGGAGCCATCAGGCCCGACCGGGGCCTGGCCGCCAGAGAAAATACGGATCCCAATCAGGTGAGTGAACGAGAAATCGACCAGGCGCTCGTCGAGCGCGTGCAAAAAGGCGACAAAGCCGCCTTCGAGCTGCTGGTCGCGAAATATCACCGCAAGATCATCCGCCTCGTATCGCGGCTCGTGCGCGACGCCGCCGAGGTCGAGGATGTGACGCAGGAGGCCTTCATCAAGGCCTACCGTGCCTTGCCGCAGTTTCGCGGCGAGTCGGCGTTCTATACCTGGCTGTATCGTATTGCTGTCAACACGGCAAAGAACCACCTGGCAACGCAGGGACGCCGTGCACCGACTTCGACTGAAGCGAACGCTGAAGAAGCGGAAACTTTTGCCGAGGCTGATCAACTAAGGGATATCAACACGCCTGAGTCGTTGCTGATGAGCAAGCAGATTGCTCAAACGGTCAACGCGGCGATGGAGGCTTTGCCCGATGAGCTTCGAACGGCCATTACCCTGCGGGAAATCGAGGGGTTGAGCTACGAAGAGATCGCCGAAGCCATGGGGTGCCCGATCGGAACGGTCCGTTCGCGAATTTTCCGGGCGCGTGAAGCGATTGCCAGCCGGCTCAGGCCGCTGCTGGACACGCCTGACGGCAAGCGCTGGTGAGCGCGCCGCCGGGGAAGTTATTTTCGTTAGGGGATATCATGGGATCAGCGACGGTGCAAACGCAGCGGGGGCTGCAAGCCGAGCGAATTTCCGCGTTGGTGGACGGGGAATTCGATTCGGACGAGCTGGCTGCCCTGCTGGATGAGGCTGACGCTTCCGGCCGGCCTTTGTGGGACGACTACCACTTGATTGGAGACGCCCTGCGTTCCGATGAGTTGACGTTGCCGCGGTCGGCGTCGGCCTTCATGGCGGCCTTCTCGGCTCGCCTCGAAACCGAGCCTCACCTCCTCGCGCCGGCCGCACTGGCCGACGCCCAGGCAAGCGCCGCACAGGGCGCCAAGACCGCGGGCTCGCGTGTCACCCGTATCAATCCATTCCTGCGCGTACGCCGTGTGCTGCCAACGGCGGCTGCCGCGGCGGCCGTGGCGGCGCTGTCATGGGTCGTGGTGCCGCGTCTACAGGATCACCCCGCCGGCGGCACGCAGCCGCAGGTGTTGGCTCAAGCCGCGACGCCGGCCGCTGGGGGCAGTAACCTCACGCGCGTTACGCTGTCGCAACCGTCGCAAGCCGCCGTGGCGGCCAACGGCGCGAGTGCGGGGGCACCGAACGATCTGATCGTGTTGCGCGATGCACGGCTTGACCAGTATCTGGCGGCACATCAGCAATATGCCCCGACGCCGATCGGCCAGGGCGTTTCCCCTTATATGCGAGCCTCGGCGCAAGCGGACGAATAAATGCAGCGCCTGAGTATCGAATCCTTGCCGCGCGCGCCCATCGGGCGCACCTTCTTCCTGTTCGCCTTATTGCTGGCGACCACGCTGCAATCGCAGGCGTGGGCCCAGGCTTCCGCACCGACGAACGACCCGCTGATCGAGCGGCGCGAAGTTGGCGCGTGGCTCAACAAGATCCACCGCGCGGCGCAGACGCAAAACTACATCGGCACGTTCGTTTATCAGCGTGGTTCGACCATGCGCTCGTCGAAGATCAGTCACTTCGCCGAGAAGGGTAACGAGTACGAGGCGCTCGAGACGCTGGACGGACGCCAGCGCCGCATTCTCCGGCAGAACGACGATGTCTACACGCTCATTCCCGAGCAGAAGACCGTGTTTCTGGAAAAGCGCGAGAGCAAGGACTCGTTCCCTGCCTTGCTCGCCACGCCCAATCGCGACGTGCTCGACTACTACGCACCGAAGCTGCTGCCGAATGAGCGCATGGCGGGCTTTGACTGCATGGTGATCGAACTCACGCCAAAGGACGAGTACCGCTTCGGCTACCGGTTGTGGGCCGATCGCAACACCGGCCTGTTGCTGCGCGCCCAGACCCTCGACGCCGAAGGCCATTTGCTCGAGCAGGCGGCATTCTCGCAGATCTCGATCGGTGTGCCGAGTGAGAAGGCGCGCATCGTGCACGCCATCCAGGCAACGCACGGCTGGCACGTCATCAAGCCGCAAATCGTGCCGATGCATCTGTCCGATGCCGGCTGGAGCATCGACGTCGACAAGAAGGTGCCGGGGTTCAAGGCGGTGCGCGAAGTGCGCCGCACCATGCGATCGACGGTCGACGGCAAACCGCTGGAAGTCCAGCAGGTGGTATATTCAGACGGCATGGCCGGACTTTCGGTATTTATCGAACCGGCCACGCGAGAGCGCAAGGAAGGCCACGGCAGCGCCGGCGCGACGAACATTCTGATCAAGCGCTTTGGTGACTACTGGCTGACCTTGCTTGGCGAAGTGCCGCAGGCAACCTTGCAGCAGTTCGCCTCCAGCATCGAGTACAAACAGCCGGCGAAGTGACCGGCTGTCGGGTGGGCCGCAACCGGTGACGGTGCGGTCCGGGCAGCGAGGCACCGACAGACGCAATGCCCTGTCGGGGAGCCGGGCTGCCTTCAAGCATTCCGAGACTATCGCGCACCACGATCTTCCAATGAAGAAGACCTTCCTGCTTCGTGTCATCCTTGGTGGCGCCATTGCCGCGCAATTGGCGGGGGCACCTGCTGCTTTTGCCGCCCCGGCCTCAGGGGCGGCGGCGCCACTCGTCAGTAATCTTCCCGATTTCACCCAGTTGGTCGACCGGGTCGGCCCGGCCGTCGTGAACATTCGGACGACCGAGCGCGTGAGCCGCAGTCAGAGCGGCTTGCCGCCCGGCATGGACGGCGACATGGCCGAGCTGTTCCGCCGCTTCTTCGGTGTGCCCCTGCCGCAGCAGCCAGGCCCGAAGGGTGGTACGCCCCGACGCGGCCAGCCGCAGCCGGATGAAGAGCAGAACAGCGGCGTCGGATCGGGTTTCATCGTCTCGGCCGACGGCTACATCCTGACCAACGCGCACGTGGTCGATGGCGCTGAAAGTATCTACGTTACCCTCACCGACAAGCGCGAGTTCAAGGCGAAGCTGATGGGTGCGGACAAGCGCACCGACGTCGCCGTGGTCAAGGTCGACGCCAAGGACCTGCCGACCGTGCCGGTAGGCGACTCGAACAAACTGCGCGTTGGCGAATGGGTGGTGGCGATCGGTTCGCCGTTCGGTCTCGACAATACGGTAACGGCGGGCATCGTATCGGCCAAGGGCCGCGATACCGGCGATTACCTGCCGTTCATTCAGACGGACGTGGCCGTGAACCCGGGTAATTCGGGGGGGCCGCTCATCAACATGCGCGGCGAGGTGGTCGGCATCAACTCGATGATCTATAGCCAGACCGGTGGCTTCATGGGCATTTCGTTCGCGATCCCGATCGATGAAGTCATGCGCGTAGCCGACCAGCTCAAGAAGAGCGGCAAGGTCGTGCGCGGCCGGATCGGCGTGGCGATCAGCGAGGTCAGCAAGGAGGTTGCCGATTCGCTGGGGCTGCCGCGGGCGCAAGGCGCGCTGGTGCGCAGCATCGAGCCGGGTAGTCCGGCCGAGAAGGCGGGGGTGCAGCCGGGTGACATCATCATGAAGTTCGAGGGCCGGGCCGTTGATCATGCGACCGACCTGCCGCGCATGGTCGGCGAGACCAAGCCCGGGTCGAGCGCAATGCTGCAGGTGCTGCGCAAGGGCAAGAATCAGGACTTGCGCATCACCGTCGCGGAAGCCGATACGGATACGCCGAAGGCGTCCAAGGCGCAGAGCGGGAGTGCCGACACGCCCCACCCGAATGCGCTGGGCCTGGTGGTCTCCGACCTGACCGAATCGCAGAAGAAGGACATGAAGCTGCGCGGTGGCGTGCAGGTCGAACTGGCCGAAGGTTCGGCAGGGCGGGCCGGTTTGCAGCAGGGTGACATCATCCTGCGCGTGGGCGATGCAGACATCGTCAGCGCGAAGCAATTTGAGGAGGTGGTCAAGGCGCTCGATCCGAAGCGCCTCGTGCCGATCCTCGTGCGTCGCGGCGATGCCACGCAATTCGTGCCGCTGCGTCCGCGCACGCCCGGCAAGTAACACCGCTGTCTCATGCACGCGCCGGCGCTGACGCTCTATGGCCGCAAGTGGTGTCATCTTTGCGATGACATGCTTGCGGCGCTCGAAGCGATGCGTCCGGCGTGGAATTTCTCAGTCACCGTCATCGATGTCGACAGTGACCCGGCGCTGGAAGCGCAATACGACGAGATCGTGCCGGTGCTTGCACTCGGCGAGCGCGAGTTGTGCCGGTATCGTTTCGACGCAGCGGCGGTCGCTGCCGCATTGCGCTCAGGTTGACGTTTCGCTCTATCCCATCCCAGCCTCGAACGACGCCCGATCGTCCCAAGCTTCCCGCCAATTCCGATGGACTGCCGTGATGCATGCGATTCCGGACGGCATCGCCGCGCTTTCGGCTAAAATATCGTGTTTGCCGATTCTCTCGAAAGTCGCTGCCGAGCCGAATCCGATGGCACCGACTCTTCTCTAGCCTCGCCTCATGGACCATATCCGCAATTTTTCGATCATCGCCCACATCGACCACGGGAAATCGACCCTGGCCGATCGCATCATCCAGTTGAGCGGCGGTCTGTCCGATCGTGAAATGGAATCCCGGGTCCTCGACTCGATGGATCTCGAGCGAGAGCGTGGCATCACCATCAAGGCACAAACGGCTGCCCTGGAATACAAGGCGCGTGACGGCAAGGTGTACAACCTGAACCTCATCGATACGCCGGGCCACGTCGACTTCTCGTACGAGGTGAGCCGCTCGCTCTCCGCATGCGAGGGCGCACTGCTCGTGGTGGATGCCTCGCAGGGCGTGGAAGCGCAGACCGTGGCGAACTGCTACACGGCGATCGAGCTGGGCGTGGAAGTCGTGCCGGTGCTCAACAAGATTGACCTGCCATCGGCCGAACCGGAGAACGCGATCCAGGAGATCGAGGACGTGATCGGTATCGAGGCAACCGACGCCGTGCGCTGCTCCGCGAAAACCGGCTTCGGCGTGGAAGAGGTGCTCGAAGCGCTCATCGCCAAGGTTCCGCCGCCCAAGGGCGATGCCGCCGCTCCGCTGCAAGCGTTGATCATCGACTCGTGGTTCGATAACTACGTGGGCGTGGTCATGCTGGTGCGCATCGTCAACGGCACGCTCAAGCCGAAGGAAAAAATTCAGTTGATGGCCACGGGCGCGACCTACCCGGTCGAGCAAGTGGGGGTCTTCACGCCGAAGTCGCAGCCACGCCCGTCGCTGTCGGCCGGCCAGGTGGGCTTCATCATCTCGGGCATCAAGGAACTGGGCGCCGCGAAGGTCGGCGATACCGTCACGCATGCGCTGACGACCACGACCAAGCCGGCGCCCGAGGCGCTTCCGGGCTTCAAGGAAGTCAAGCCGCAGGTGTTCGCCGGCCTCTACCCGGTCGAGGCAAACCAGTACGACGCGCTGCGCGAATCGCTCGAAAAGCTCAAGCTCAACGACGCCTCGCTGCAATACGAACCGGAAGTTTCGCAGGCACTGGGATTCGGTTTCCGTTGCGGCTTCCTGGGCCTGCTGCACATGGAAATCGTGCAGGAGCGCCTGGAGCGCGAGTTCGACATGGATCTCATCACCACGGCGCCGACCGTGATCTATGAGGTGGTCGAGCGCGATGGCACGGTGACCACGGTGGAAAATCCGTCGAAGATGCCGGATCCGGGCCGCATTGAAGAAGTGCGCGAGCCGATCGTCACGGTCAACCTGTACATGCCGCAGGAGTATGTCGGCTCGGTGGTGACGCTGTGTCAGCAAAAGCGCGGCGTGCAGATCGATATGCAATACCACGGCCGTCAGGTGCGCCTCATTTACGAAATTCCGATGGCCGAGATCGTGCTCGACTTCTTCGATCGTCTGAAGTCGGTGTCGCGCGGTTACGCGTCGATGGACTATGAGTTCAAGGAGTACCGCACGTCGGACGTCGTCAAGGTCGACATGCTGATCAACGGCGACAAGATCGACGCACTGTCGATCATCGTGCACCGTTCGGAGAGCCGCCGTCGCGGCGCGCAGGTCGCGTCGAAGATGCGCGAAATCATTCCGCGCCAGATGTACGATGTGGCGATTCAGGCGGCCATCGGCGCAAACATCATTGCCCGTGAGAACATCAAGGCTTTGCGCAAGAATGTGCTGGCCAAGTGCTATGGTGGCGACATCTCGCGCAAGAAGAAGCTGCTTGAGAAACAGAAGGAAGGTAAGAAGCGCATGAAGCAGGTGGGGAGTGTCGAGATTCCTCAGGAAGCGTTCCTTGCCATTTTGCAAGTCGAAGACAAATAACGTAGCGACAGGTCCCGCATGAATTTCGCCCTGATTCTTTTTGTCCTGGTGCTGGTGACCGGGGTGGCCTGGTTGGCCGACAAGTTGGTGTTTCAACCGGCGCGCCGCCGGGCAGCACAGGACGCCTTGGCGCAATTCGATCAACAGCAGCTTGCCACGCAGGGGTCTGGCATCCAGGGCTCCGGCTCACAGGATAGCGGCGTGATCGCAAGTGCGCGTGCGAAAGTGCGCGACGACAAGCTGCGTCAGCCATGGTGGCTCGAGTATTCGGCGAGCTTCTTCCCCGTGATTCTCGCGGTGTTCGTGCTGCGCTCGTTCGTGGTCGAACCGTTCAAGATTCCGTCGGGCTCCATGATTCCGACGCTGCTCGTGGGCGACTTCATCCTCGTGAACAAGTTCGACTATGGCATTCGCCTGCCGGTGGTCAACAAGAAGATCATCTCGATCGGTGAACCCAAGCGGGGCGATGTGATGGTGTTTCGCTACCCGAAAGATGAGTCGATGGACTACATCAAGCGCGTGATCGGCCTGCCGGGCGACGTGGTGGCCTATGAGAACAAGAAGCTCACGGTGAACGGTCAACCCGTGTCGGAGACCGCCTTGCCGGACTACTTCGACGAGGAGCACATCGCCTACTTCAAGCAGTTCGAAGAGACGGTGGGCGGCGTGAAGCACCGCATTCTGAACGACCCGAACGTGCCGCCGTATATCCTGGGTGCCGACGACTTTCCGAACAAGCAGAACTGCCAATACAACAGCCAGGGCGTGATCTGCAAGGTGCCGGAAGGCAACTACTTCATGATGGGCGATAACCGCGACAATAGCGCGGACAGTCGTTACTGGGGCTTCGTGCCCGAGCAAAACATCGTGGGCCGGGCGTTCTTCATCTGGATGAATTTCTCGAACCTCAAGCGCTTGGGCCGCTTCCAGTAAGCTTGCCGGTCGACGGGGAGGCCGCCGCCCCCGGGCGATGGTTCGATTAATGCGGAAATTGGCGATAAAAAGCTGATTTCCGCATTATTATTTTAAATTTCGAATTAATTGGTGCGACGGGCAGAGGGCATGGGGGAGATCGACGTATCGTCACCCGGAAATGTCCGATCCCGCCCCCTCTCGCGAGTCCGAAAAGCCCGCCGCAAGGCGGTCCGGCCCGTCGTTTCTTGGCGACGACGCGCGCCGGGGCGGGAGCGTCGCGCTATACTTGCGCCATGCCTCAATCTCTGAACTCACTGGAAGAACGTCTCCAGTACCGCTTCCACGATGCGGAATTGCTTTGCCAAGCACTGACGCACCGTAGCCATAGTGCCGCCAATAATGAGCGGTTGGAGTTTCTTGGCGATTCCATCCTCAACTGTTCGGTCGCAGCGATCCTGTTCCGTCGCTACGGCAAGCTCGACGAAGGCGACCTCTCGCGTGTGCGCGCCAATCTCGTCAAGCAGCAATCCTTGTACGAAATCGCGCAGACATTGGGCGTCTCCGAATTTCTGCGCCTGGGCGAAGGCGAACTCAAGAGCGGTGGTTTCCGTCGCCCCTCGATTCTGGCTGATACCCTTGAAGCGCTGTTCGGGGCGATGTATCTCGATGGCGGGTTCGAAGCGGCGTATGCCGTGATCGAGCGCTTGTACACGCCGGTGCTTGAACATGTCGATCCGAAAACGCTCGGCAAGGATGCCAAGACGCTGCTCCAGGAATACCTGCAAGGCCACAAGATTGCGCTGCCGCAATACACGGTGACCGCCACGCACGGCGCTGCGCACAACCAGCAGTTCGAGGTGGAGTGCACGGTGCCGAAGCTCGACATCAAGGCCGGCGGATCGGGCGCGAGCCGACGCGCGGCCGAGCAGGCGGCTGCCAAGAAGGCGCTGGAGGAAGTGCAGAAGATGCCGGCGCTGGCCAAGCCGAAGGCCGAGAAGAGCGCCAAGGCCGCGAAGAAGCGGGCGGCGAAGGCTGCGGCATCCGAGGCAAAAATGGCGGAGAGCGCCGGGCAGATGCGCGCTGCGCCGGCCATGACGGCGCCCGTTGGCAACGGTGCCGCTCGCACGCCGACAGCGCCCGCGGAAAAACCGGCCGACAAGGCAGCGGATAAGCCCATCGACAAGTCCGCCGAAAAACCCGCAGCCGAGAAGTCGGACGCCGCCAAGCAACCCCCGGCCGCCGCCTGAGCCCCATTCAGGGGAGAGCGCGATGCGCCGCCCCCTTTCAAGAGAGTTTCCAAACATGAACGATAAGACGGATTTTCGCTGCGGGACCGTGGCGATCGTCGGGCGTCCGAACGTCGGCAAATCGACACTGCTCAACGCCCTCGTCGGTCAGAAGATCAGCATCACCTCGCGCAAGGCGCAGACGACGCGGCATCGCATTACCGGCATTTGCACCACGGACGATGCGCAATACATCTTCGTCGACACACCGGGATTTCAGACGCGTCACGCCACTGCGCTGAACCGATCGCTCAATCGCGCCGTGACCTCCACGCTTTCCAGCGTCGATGTCGTCATGTTCGTCATCGAAGCGGGCAACTTCGGCCCGGACGACGAGAAGGTGCTCAAGCTGCTGCCCGACAACACCCCGGTGCTGCTCATCGTCAACAAGTTCGATCGCATTGCCGACCGAGCGGAAATTCTGCCGTTCCTGAAAAGGGTGGGCGACCTGCGCGACTTCCGCGAGATCGTGCCGCTGTCCGCGAAGCGTCCGGATGACACCCATCGGTTGCTCGGGGTGTTGCGTCCGTACCTGCTCGAAGGCGAGCCGATCTATGGCGAAGACGATCTCACCGACCGAAGCGAGCGGTTCATGGCGGCCGAGATCCTGCGTGAGAAGGTGTTCCGCTGGACGGGCGACGAGCTGCCCTACACAAGCACGGTGATCATCGACAAATTCGAGCAGGAAGGGGATCTGCGCCGCGTGTTCGCAACGATTCTGGTCGATCGCGACAGCCACAAGGCGATGATCATCGGCAACAAGGGGGCGAAGCTCAAACAGATTTCCACCGATGCCCGTCTCGATATGGCGAAGCTCTTCGACGGGCCCGTGTACCTGGAAGTCTGGATCAAGGTGAAGGGTGGCTGGGCCGACAACGAGGCCGGCCTGCGGGCGTATGGCTACGAGTGAACCTGACACCTTACGTGACGATATTGCACCGCCGGACGATGTGACGCTGGCGGCAAGCAGTGTGTCGGCTGCCGGTGCGCCGCTGACGTCGGTCCCTCGTGCCTCGCACGCCGGGGCGATTGGGGCGCGACCGGCTCGCCAGGCGCGCAGCGCGCGCGCACGGACTGTCGACGACGATGCGTCGGATGCGTTCCAGCACGCTGAAGCCGCCACCGATACCGTCAAGCGCGAAGCGAAACGCGTGCGCCGTGCGCCATCGCCCGCCCGGGCGGCCGAGCGCGAGCAAAGCCGCGTGACCGAGCAGCCCGGCTTTGTGCTGCACAGCTATCCCTACCGCGAAACCAGCCTGATCATCGACGTGCTCACGCGCGACCACGGACGTGTTGCGCTCGTGGCGAAGGGTGCCAAACGTCCGCACTCGGCGCTGCGTGGCGTACTCCAGACGTTTCAGCCGCTCTCGCTCGCCTGGCTTGGCAAGGCAGAGCTGCGTACGCTGACCAAGGCCGAGTGGGTTGGCGGATTGCGTCCGCTTGAAGGCGATGCGCTGCTCAGCGGGTTCTACCTGAACGAATTGCTGGTGAAGTTCTGCGCGCGCGACGATCCGCATGACAAGCTCTTCCAGCACTATCTGACCACGCTGCATCATCTCGCGCATGGCGAGCCGGCGGGCATCATCCTGCGGGCATTCGAGCGCGTGCTGCTGCGTGAGACCGGTTACGCCGTGGCGTTCGACCGCTGCACGCAGACGCGCGGCAAGGTCGCGCCCGAGCGCCGCTACGTGTTTCATCCCGACCGGGGGTACGCCCGGCGGGCGGCGATGAACCGTCGGACTGGCCGGTCGTCATCGGGCAGACGTTGCTCGACATGGAGCAAGACGATTATTCCCGGGCGCAGACCGTACAGCAAAGCAAGCTGCTCATGCGCTTTCTTCTCAACCACCACTTGGGCGGCGTTCCGCTCAACACGCGGCAGATCCTGCTCGACCTGCAAAAACTATGAGCCTCTTCTTCCACGGCAACCCCATCGACCTCGGGGTGAACATCGATCACGTCGCCACGGTGCGCAACGCGCGCGGCACGGCCTATCCCGACCCGGTCAGGGCGGCATTGCTGGCTGAAGCGGCGGGCGCCGATGTCATCACGCTGCACTTGCGTGAAGATCGTCGTCATATTCGCGACGACGATGTGGCGAATCTGCGCGACAAGTTGCTCACGCGGATGAACCTCGAGTGTGCCGTGACGGACGAGATGCTGGCGATCGCATGCCGCACCAAGCCGCACGACGTTTGCCTGGTGCCGGAGCGTCGTCAGGAACTGACGACCGAAGGCGGGCTGGACGTAGTCGGTCAGTACGACCGTGTGGCTGCCGCGACGCAGCAACTCGGCGAAGCGGGCAGTCGTGTGTCGCTGTTCGTCGATCCGGACGAAGCACCGATCCGCGCGGCGGCGCGCATGGGGGCGCCGGTGGTCGAGCTGCACACCGGACGCTACGCGGAGGCGCACGACGAGGCCACGCGCGAGGCCGAGTTCGCTCGCGTCGAACGTGCCGTCGCACTCGGTCTGTCGTTGGGCCTGCGCGTCAACGCCGGACATGGCTTGCATTATGAAAATGTGCAGCCGATCGCAGCGATTGAAGGCATTTCCGAACTGAACATCGGACACGCGATCGTCGCCCACGCCCTCTTCGCGGGCTGGGAGAACGCCGTGCGCGAGATGAAGGCCATCATGGTCGCCAGCCGCATCGCGGCGCGCGGCTGAGTCACGACGCCTTTCCTCCCACCATCAGGCGCTGCCCATGAGCGATCCGACGATGCCGTCGCCTTCGTCCCCCGACGTGCCGCCGCCAGGCGAGCGTGCCGCTGGCCCTGAGTCCGGGGGCACGGTGATTTACGGCGTAGGCACGGACATCCTCCAGATCAGCCGTGTTGTCGGCGTCATGACGCGCACCCACGGGCGGTTCGCCGAGCGCGTGCTGGGGCCCGAGGAACTCAAGGTTTATCACGCGCGTCAGAGCCGGTCCGCCGTGCGCGGACTCGCGTATCTATGCACGCGCTTCGCGGCGAAAGAGGCCGTGTCGAAGGCCATCGGGCTGGGTATGCGGTGGCCGATGACGTGGCGTGCCGTGCAAACGCTCAATGCGCCATCCGGCAAGCCGGTCGTGGTGGCGTCGGGCGAGTTGGTGCAGTGGCTGGCCGAGCGGCAACTGTCGATCGAGATTTCGATCACGGACGAGAAAGAGTATGCGGTCGCCTTTGCGATCGCATCACGTAATGTAGGCAACATTCGCAATATTGCATCGGAGAAAACGCAATGACGAAGCGCAGGCCGGGCCCGGTGATGCTGGACGTCGTCGGGCTGACCCTCAGCGAAGACGACGTCCGTCGCATCGACCATCCGTTGACCGGAGGGGTGATCCTGTTCGCCCGCAACTTTGACGATCGCGCGCAACTGTGTGCGCTCACGAAGCAGATTCGCGACCTGCGCGACGACATCGTGATCGCTGTCGATCATGAGGGCGGGCGCGTGCAGCGCTTTCGTACCGACGGCTTCACGCACCTGCCGGCCATGGGCAAGCTGGGCAAGCTCTGGCACGACGACGTGTTCAAGGCTACGCGCGTGGCGACGGCCGTCGGCTATGTGCTGGCGTCCGAATTGCGCGCGTGCGATATCGACCTGAGCTTCACGCCCGTGCTGGACCTGGACTACGGAACGTCGGCGGTCATCGGCGATCGTGCGTTTGACGCCGACCCGCGCGTGGTGGCCATGCTGGCCAAGAGCCTCAATCACGGCCTGCTGCTCGCCGGGATGGCGAACTGCGGCAAGCACTTCCCAGGGCATGGTTTCGTGGCGGCCGACTCGCACCACGAAATTCCGGTCGACGAGCGCTCGCTCGACGAGATCCTCAGCGTCGATGCGCAACCGTATGACTGGCTCGGCATGTCGCTGGCGGCGGTCATGCCGGCGCACGTGATTTACCCGCAGGTCGATCCGAACCCCGCCGGATTCTCGGCCAAGTGGCTCAAGGAAATCCTGCGCGGCAAGTACGCGTTCGACGGAGTGATTTTCAGCGACGACCTGTCAATGCAGGGGGCGAGCGCTGCCGGCGATGTCGTGACGGCGGCGCACGCCGCCATGGCCGCCGGCTGCGACATGGTCCTCATCTGCAACAGTCCGGAAAAGGCGGACCGATTGCTGCATGAAATGAAGTCGGTGCCCGATACCGCGTCTCAGCGCCGCATCAAGCATCTGCAGGGCCGCGGCAAGGTGCACGGCTGGGAAAAGATGCTCGCGCAGCCGGAATATCAGGCGGCAAAGCGTCTGATCACGGAGACGTTCGGCGCGTAAGCGAGACACGCCCGCCAAACAAAAAAGCGCTCAACCCTGACGGGAAGAGCGCTTTTTTTGTTGCCTGACGGTCGCGGATCGTGCCGCGTCGTCCGTGGACGGCGCGGGCCGAGTCGCAATCGCTTAGACGCGGCTGCGGTACTCGTCGGTACGCGTATCGATTTCGATCTTGTCGCCAGTGTTGACGAACAGCGGTACCTGGATTTCCAGCAGATCGTTGATCTTGGCGTTCTTCAGCACGCGGCCCGACGACGTATCGCCCTTGACGGCCGGCTCGGTGTATTCCACAACGCGCACGAGCGAGGTCGGCAGGTCGACCGAGATGGCCTTTTCATTGTAGAAAACGACTTCGCACTTCATGCCGTCTTCGAGGTACTTGATCGCGTCGCCCATGTTTTCGGCTTCGACTTCGTACTGGTTGTAGTCGGCGTCCATGAACACGTACATGGGGTCGGCGAAGTACGAGTAGGTCACTTCCTTCTTGTCGAGCACAACGACGTCGAACTTGTCGTCGGCCTTGTAGGCGAACTCGCCACGGCCTTCGCCCATCAACTTCTTGTACTTCATCTTGACGACGCTGGAGTTGCGGCCCGACTTGACGTATTCGGTCTTCAGCACGACATTGGGCTCACCGTCGATCATGACGACGTTACCGACGCGGAGTTCTTGAGCGGTTTTCATAAAAAACGAGATCCTGTGACGAAATAAGCGATTTGCCGCTTGTTGAGCGCTTCCATACGCCCACTCGCCGCTTGATTCCCGCGCCCGCCTGGAAACGGTCCGGTGCAGCAGGTTCAGCAGCAAAGCGTTGAAAAACCAGCTATTTTACCTGATTTTCGGTGAAGCTTGCCAACTGTCGCGCGAGGTCGGGGAGGGCCGCCTGCCTGCTTGCCCACTCGCGGGCATGGCGATTCAGCTCGGGCAGGACGGCGGCCAGGGCCGGCCAGTCGGGCGGGGTGCTGGCGTAGCCGTTCCAGAGATGCCAGAAAGTGCGCAGCGCCTCGCGTGCGTCGTGTCCCAAGGCGCCGGTTGCCGGCGAGTCGGCGCTCGGATCGCTCAGATAGCGGTCGAGAAACGCGTCGAGTTTCACGTGGTGCGCGTTGTCGTCTTGCGGGTAGATATGCCAGACGAGCGGTTTCGCCGCCCATTGCGCACGCACGAACGAATCTTCCCCACGCACGAAATTGAGATCGCACGCCCACAGCAGCGTATCGAACTCGGATTGCGGAACGAACGGCAGCCCGTACACCGTCAGCGCGCCTTGCGTTGCGCATTCGCGTGGCGCAAGCGCCTCCCGGCCGAGCCAGGCACCGACCGATGGTGCGATCCGACCTGGCGGAACCAGGCAGACGATGGGCGTCTCGCTGGCGGCCCACTGCGCAAGCAACGCCGGGAGCGCGACGTTTTCATACGCGAAGAGCGATATGACCAACGCGTTAACCGGTGCGGCGGGCAGCCCGACCGTGCGCTGCCACCAGGCGTCGCAAAGCTCGGGGGACGCAAGAAAGGCGTCACGCCGCGAGAACAGCTCCTGTTCGCGCGCGAGCCCACCCGTGCGTTCCGTGAAGCCCGGGAAGAAGAACGTTTTGACGAGCCCCAGTTGCGGGTGTATCGACTTTTGCAGATGACATCCCTCGACCCAGTCTTCGGCGCTCAGGTACTCGAGGTTGATCCACACCGGCGCGTGTCCCGCCTGTTTGCGCACATGCATCGCCTGAACGCAGGCGTCGGGAATCTGGCAGGCAAACGCTTCGATGACGACATCGCCCGGCGCATTGTCGTCAGTGATCGGGCCGAAGTCGGCATCCCAGCGGCGTACGTCCACGCCGTCGCAGCGTTGCCGGGCCAGCGAGGGATCGATGTCGGGGCGCAGATGACGGAAGCTCGCGAGGTCGTCGACCCAGAGCCGCACCGACCAGCCGTGTTCGCGCACGAGTTGCCGCGCGAGTCGCCAGCACACGCCGATGTCACCGAAATTGTCGACGACAGTGCAGAACAGATCGCAGCGCGGCACCAGAGGCAGGGTATTGGCGGCGGGCGAGAACGTAGTGGGCAGGGACATTGAGAGGCGGCAACGCAGATTGGTCTAAACTTCGGATTCTAGTCCCTGCGCCTGCTGGCGACGCGTGACGATGCCGTCGCACACAATTTGCGTGCCGCCGCGATCGCACGGTTTCGCCCCCGGGGACGCTCCGATGCCTGAGTTCATGACTGAAGACGCCCACGACGTCACGCCGCCGCGCAAGTCCCGCAAAGCCAAATCCGCCAAGGCCCCCGCGGTCGCCACGACGGCGGATGCCGCTCAGCCCTGCACCGAGGCGTTCGACGCCCGCACGGTGCTTGCCCAGTTGCCGAACCTGCCCGGCGTCTACCGCTACTACGACGCAGCGGGCAGCGTGCTGTACGTCGGCAAGGCTCGCAATCTGAAGAAGCGCGTGTCGAGCTACTTCAACAAGACGCAGCTTTCCCCACGCATTGCGCTCATGGTTGCGCGCATCGCGAAGCTCGAGACGACTGTCACGCGCTCGGAGACTGAAGCGCTGCTGCTTGAGAACAATCTGATCAAGGCGTTGCATCCGCGTTACAACATCCTGTTTCGCGACGACAAATCGTATCCGTTTCTCAAGCTCACTCAGCACAAGTATCCGCGCATGGCCTACTACCGTGGCTCGGTGGATCGCCGTGGACAGTACTTCGGACCGTTCCCCAGCGCGTGGGCCGTGCGCGAGAGCATTCAGATCCTGCAGAAAGTCTTCCAGTTGCGCACCTGCGAGGACTCCGTCTTCACGAATCGCACGCGGCCGTGCCTGCTGCATCAGATCGCGCGGTGCAGCGCGCCTTGCGTGGGCGCCATTCAGGATGAAGACTACGCACGCGATGTGAACAACGCGGCGGCATTTCTCTCGGGACGTCAGAGCGAAGTGCTGAGTGCGCTCGAAGCGAAAATGATGACGTATGCCGAGGCGCTCCAGTTCGAGCAGGCCGCCGTGGTGCGCAATCAGATGCAGGCGCTCTCGGGCGTGCTTCAGCAGCAGTCCGTCGAGACGGCCGGGGACGTCGATGCCGATATCCTCGCGGTCGCCTATGCGGGCGGGCGGGCGTGCGTGAATCTCGCGATGGTGCGCGGTGGACGCCACCTTGGCGACAAGGCGTATTTCCCGGCGCACGTGGAGCGCGGTGTCGAAGGCGGGATTGCCGACGAATTCGAGCCGGACGAGGCGCTCGCGCCGGAAACGTCCGAGGCCAACGCGGACGATGCCGCCACACAGGCGCGCGAGATCGCCAACGACATGCCGTCGGATACCCCGTTGGCATCGCTCGAATCGCGTTTGCTCGAAGCGTTCGTCGCGCAGCACTACCTGGGACAGTCGGTGCCGCCGGTGCTGGTCGTGAGCCATGCGTTGCCGAGCGACGAGTTGCTCGCCGCGTTATCCGAGCAGGCGGGCCGACGCATTGCGATGGTGCGCCAGCCGCAGGGACAACGGCGCGCCTGGCTCGACATGGCGCAACAGGGGGCACAGCTCGCGCTCACGCGTTTGTTGACGGAGCAGGGGAGTCAGCAGGCGCGCACGCGCGAGCTGGTGCAAACCATCGGACTCGATATCGACGATCCGGCGCGGCTGCGGGTGGAGTGCTTCGACATCAGCCACACGCAAGGCGAGGCGACGCAGGCGTCGTGCGTGGTGTTCCATCATCACAAGATGCAGACGAGCGAATACCGCCGTTACAACATCGCGGGCATTACGCCGGGCGACGACTATGCGGCAATGCGCCAGGTGCTCACGCGGCGGTATGGTCGCTTGATGGAGGCGGCGGCTCATGTGAGCGATGCGGCCGATCCGTCCTCCGTGGCCGCGGACGTGGCGCGCGCCGAAGCCGAGACGCGGGTGCTGCCGGACGACGGCGCGTCGCTGCAAGCCGACGGGTCTGCCGATACTAGCGGCGCATCGGCCGCACCCGAAGCGTCCGACGGGGAAGCCAATCTGCCGCAACTGGTGCTGATCGACGGCGGCAAGGGGCAGGTCGAGGTGGCGCGCCAGGTGTTCGTCGAACTGGGGATCGACATTGGTCGATTGGTCGGCGTGGCGAAGGGCGAGGGCCGCAAAGTGGGGCTTGAGACGCTGATCTTTGCCGATGGACGCGCGCCGCTGGAATTGGGGCGCGAGAGTGCCGTGCTGATGCTGATCGCGCAGATTCGTGACGAGGCGCACCGGTTTGCGATCACGGGCATGCGGGCCAAGCGCGCGAAGGCGCGCCAGACGTCACGACTCGAGGAGATCGAGGGCATCGGAGCGAAGCGCCGTCAGCGCCTGCTGATGCGGTTCGGCGGGTTGCAAGGGGTGGCGTCGGCCAGCGTGGACGAACTGGCCAGTGTCGACGGCATTTCGACAACGCTCGCCGAGCAGATCTATCGCCAACTGCACTGACGCGCGTCGCGCGTCACGTATCGCCGTGGAACAGCAGGCGCATGACGGTCTCGTTGTCGACGGTCTCGCCGGACAGCGTGCGGGCGAGCAGCTCGCCGCCGACGACGGGGGGCGCGAAAATCATGTCGGGTTGGACACGTTTGAGTTTGCTCAGGTGCTTGCTGTCGTTGACGGACGCGATGGTGCGCACCGTTGGCGCGATCTCTTTCGCCGCGAGCACGATGAAGGCATTCTCCGAGTCGTCGGCCCGCAGAGCGAGCACGGCCTTGGCGTGTTCGATGCCGGCGTGGGTGAGCACGGTGTTGTCGCTGGCATCGCCGTGCACGACGTCCGCCTCCTCGGGATACGGGTTATCGCTCCCGCTCGCGATGATGACCGTGACCGGCCAGCCGCGCTTGGTGAGTTCGTGGTGCACGTTGATCGCGAGCGGCGATGCGCCGGCCACGATGAAGTGGTTCTTTCGTATCACGTGAGTGAACCTCCCCGAGAGAATTTTCTTTAGGTTGCCGCCGACGAGCGGGCCGATGACGACGGTGAGCGACGTTGCGAAGACACTGATCCCGAAGACGATGACCGAGGCGGTGAACAGGCGTGCGTCGACGCTGTGCGGCACGATGTCGCCGTAGCCGACGGTCGTCATCGTGACGATGGCGAAGTAGAACGCCGTGGCCAGGTCGGTGACTGGCGGCGCGAACTCGTGGCCGAGATACATGGTGCCGAACGTGGCGTAGACGAGCAGCGCGAACACGGCGACGAGCGTGTAGAGCGTGGCCGCCGCGAAGCTGGCGTGGTCGAATTCCCGCCAGTACCAGAGCAATAGCGCAATGCAGGCGAGCGAGAGCGCGAACGTCAGGTCGAAGCGAATGTTCAGGTGGAAATTGATGGCGGCGGCCAGCACGAGCATGACGAGCGTGAAGGCCCAGGCGGTGCGCGCGCGGATGACGAGTCCGCAGGCGAGCGCGATGAGCGACAGGCCGGCGAGTGCACGGGGCAGATGCGAGAAGTCGATGCGCTCGATGGCGTTCAAGCCGAAGAGCAACCGCGGCAGGTGGCTGGCTTCGATGCGCCCGAGCGCAGAGAGGTCGCCGCGCACGAAGAGATCGATGAGCAGTGAACCGGGCACGCGCAGCAGCACGGAGGCGACGAGCAGCAGGCCGTCGATCCCGACCAGTGCCGCGATGAGGATGTGGGGTGAGAGCAGCGGTCGTCGTAGTGTGGGCAAGGGCCAGGGCGGTTTCACGAGATCGGTGCTATTGGCGGAGGGTTGCAAGCAAGATAGGGGCACACCGACGCACATGTCAACCGCCGCGCGGCGGCTCGGCCTTGTCGCTACGGGGCAGACACGGCACAATGCGGGTCTGGTACGGCTGCCGAGGGCGCCGTGTGTCGACCGCCGTTTGCCGAACTCATGCTGCCATGCCCTTTAACGTCCCGATATTACTGACCTGGCTCCGGATCGTGCTGATCCCGCTGGTGGTCGGCGTCTATTACGTGCCGCCGACCTGGTTGTCGCCGGTCGAGATGAATTGGGTGGCCTGCGGCGTGTTTGTGCTGGCGGCGCTGACCGACTGGTTCGATGGCTTTCTCGCACGGCGCTGGAACCAGACGTCGGCGTTCGGCGCGTTCCTGGACCCGGTGGCGGACAAGCTGATGGTCGCGGCGGCGCTGCTGATGCTGTTGCAGATGGGGCGGATCAATGCGTTGGTGGCGTTGATCATCATTGGCCGCGAGATCACGATTTCGGCGTTGCGTGAGTGGATGGCGCAGATTGGCGCGTCGCGCAGCGTGGCGGTGCATCAGTTGGGCAAGGTCAAGACAGCGGCGCAGATGGTGGCGATTCCGCTGTTGCTGTTCAACGGCACGGTCGTCTGGAGGGCGTGGCACTTCGACTCACGGTTCTGGGGGACATGGCTGATCTACGTGGCGGCGATTCTCACGTTGTGGTCGATGATGTATTATCTGCGCCGCGCGTGGCCGCAGATTCGAGAGCGAGGCGCGGGCAAGATGTGAGTGCAAGTCCCTGAAGACGCGGGATTTGCGCGGTCGGAGAGAATAATCTTCACAAAATTTCGGTGCAGATGCTTGACACTGAATCACGGTTTAGACATAATCTCCTTCTCGCTGCTACGGCGCTAGCCCAGCAGCGAAGTTTTAAGAATCGGTTGGATTGGTAGTACGCATGACAATGCGGGAGTAGCTCAGTTGGTAGAGCGCAACCTTGCCAAGGTTGAGGTCGCGAGTTCGAGACTCGTCTCCCGCTCCAGTTTTCACACTGGACATTGAGTGAAGCAATCCTTGGTGTTCGGTGTCATGCGGGAGTAGCTCAGTTGGTAGAGCGCAACCTTGCCAAGGTTGAGGTCGCGAGTTCGAGACTCGTCTCCCGCTCCAAATCCAGAGGGAAGCCTGGCTTCCCTTTTTATTTGCCGAAAAGCCCGCGGCGATCGATCCGAAGGGCGCCCTCGATGGCAACAGCGAGCGGTTACAATGCGGCATATCCCAATGGCGGGATGGCAGAGTGGTCATGCAGCGGCCTGCAAAGCCGTGTACGCCGGTTCGATTCCGACTCCCGCCTCCAAAATTCAAAAGCCCTGACTTGTCAGGGCTTTTTCTTTTTCCGCTGTTGATTCGGCGCGTCCATGCAAATGCTTATGCGCTGCCAAGTGCCGCTCGTTCGCAGCGTGGCACGGCTCACCCATGTCAGCACCATGGTCCGTTGAGAATTGCCGCATTAATATTCTGAGAAAGAACCCCGGCATCGGAAATCGATGAAAGACATGACCGTCCCGAAACTGTTTTATTACCCGAGCAACGCAAGCATGGCCCCTCATATCGTTCTGGAGGAAATCGGCCGGCCATTCGAATTGGTGCTTGTTGATCGCAAACACGACGAACACAAATCTGCGGATTATCTGCGCCTGAACCCCAACGGATTGATTCCGGTGTTGGTTGATGGCGACATGGTGCTGTATGAGACGGCCGCCATTTGCCTGCACTTGGCAGACGCATATCCTGAAAGCGAGATGGCACCCAAACTGGCCACGCCGGAACGTGCTCAGTTTTACAAGTGGCTCATGTGGTTGACGAATACGCTTCAGACAGCGTTGATTGTCTATTTCTACCCGGACCGTTGGGTGGACGCCGGCAATGTTGCAGGCGCGGACCAAGTGCGGGCGCACGCTGAATCGAAGGTGGGCACGTTGCTTGAACAGTTGGCGTTGCAACTTCAATCGAGCGGTGGCCCTTGGTTGCTGGGGGATCAATACTCGATCCTTGATCCCTATGCATGGATGCTCTGCCGATGGACAAGGGGCTTTGCGAAGCCGGCACGCGAGTGGTCGCCGCTCGGTCAGTATTTGCAACGAATGCTCACGCGGCCAGCGATCCAGCGCGTGCTCAACACCGAAGGAATCGCCGCGCCGTTCGTGTGAGCTAACGCATCGCGTGGCTGTCCGTCCCCGTTCAAGATGAACGGCCGCCCGGTTGAATCCACAGCCGGTCGTGGCCATGGGAACCGGTGGCATGAGCGCATTTTCGACGAGCACGCATTGCCGATGCCGGAAAGGGCTAGTGATGCAGGTGTTCGCATTGGCCGGACACGCACGGATTGCCCGCGAGCTTCGCAAGCGCTTGGGCATGGCGCAGCACCTCGCGAACCTCCAGAGGCCCACCGTGACCCATGTGGAACCGCTTGCCGCCGCGCTGCACCATCCGAATCAGTTCACGCGACACCGTGGCGGGATCATCTTCGAACGGCGGTCGAATGGCTCGCCCCTTTCGAATCACGCCACCGATAAGGATGCCCGAGGCGATCAAGTCGCCAACCATCATGTCCTGGGACGACAACTCCACGGCAATCGAGCCGGGCGTATGGCCGCCAGTATGCCGCACGATGCCATCAACCCCGAAGTCGAGCAGGTTCACCGTGTGGCCGTTGGTCATCATGATGTCCGGGACAAAGCCGTCGTACGGTTCATGCGGAACGGGCGTCTTGATAAACAGCTTGCCGACCCAACTCGTCGTGCAGTAGGTCATCGGCTCCTTGCGGCTGTAAAAATCCGCGTCATTCTGATGCGCCAGAATGGGCGCGCCCGACAATGCGCGCACACGTGCCGCGCTGCCGGCGTGATCGGTATGCGCATGCGTGACAACGATCAACTTGATGTCGCGAAACGTCAGGCCGTGTTCGGCGAGCACCTTGCCGATCTTGAGCTCCGACCCGGGAATGCCGGTGTCAATGAGTACACAACCGGCCTCGCTGCGGATGAGGTGGGCGTTGACCATACCGAAAGGCAAGATCGGAATGGTAATGATCTGGGTCTGAAACATGGCGTAATCCTTGGATAGGCAAGTAGACGGTGACATGCGGTCTATGGTGTCGTGGCGACGTCTTCGTCATCGCTGCGATGCGGTGCGACGCGTTGCCCGGTGCCCGCGATCATGTTGCGGTCGGCAGGAGGCGCTTCCGCAGGTTTGATCAGTGCGGGCGTTGCAGCCAGTAACGGCGTGGCAAAGTCCCGGATCAGGTCTGAGAGGTCGCCCGGTGCTTCCAGGGGCGAGAGATGGCCGATGCCCGACAAAATATGCAAAGTGGCGTGCGGTACGCGCGTCATCAACTCCTGCTGCAGCACGGCAGGGGGATCGACCTGATCTTTTTCACCTGAAATGACGAGCGTGGGAACGCGAATCAGTGCGGCTTGCGCGCTGATGTCTTCCTGGCTGGCGGCCAGCGGCCATGCCACTTTGGCAGCGGGCGCTCCGCGCAGGCTGTCCTGCACAACGGTTTCCAGATCGTCCGGCTGAAGCGGACTGGCTGCCAGCATCTGCCGGACGGTGGCCAGGATGCTTTCCCGGCTATCGTAGGCGCTGACCATGTCTTGCCTGACGGCGAGCGGCACGCGCATCGGCGATGGCGGCGATGGTGCTACCAGCACCAGTCCCGCCAGTCCTGCCGGGTGGCGCGATGCCAGCAGTTGCGCGACTTTGCCGCCCATCGAATGCCCGACCAAGAGGTAATGATCGAGGCCGAGACTTTCGATCAGCCGTTGGGCATCGTCGGCCAGAGTCGCTAGCGTATAACCGCTGGGTGGTTTGTCCGACTGGCCCCAGCCGCGCTGATCGAGCGCGATGGTGCGAAAAGCGGGCCTGAGGCGCTGCGTAACATGCCGCCACGTGCGCGACGACCCGCCCCAGTAATGCAGGAACACGAGCGCCGGCGCGTTGATCCCGAGATCCTCGACATGGAGTTGGACGGTGTCCGAAAAGGTGTTCATGAAACGGCTCCTGAAACAGGCTGGCAGCGCGGATATTGCGGCTGTGGTGATCTCAGGCGGCGGCCTGAAGGATGAAGTCAGCGACGACAACGGGATGCGACAACATCGGCACATGGCTGGAAGCAACACGCTTGACCGTTGCATTCATGCGCGCGGCCATGCGTTCCTGATCGACGCGCAGGATGGCCTGATCGTCTTCGCCAATCAGATAGAACGTGGGACGACTGCGCCATGCGGCCTGTGTCAGCGTGCCGCCGAGCGCCGCGCCGTTGATCGGGCCTTGCGTGGCATGGACGACTGTCTGCTCGGCGGAGTCGAGGTCTTGTGCGAACAGGGTGGCGACGCCTTTGGCGGTGAGCGACAGGAACCCTTGCGCGTCGGGCCTGATTTCGTCGTTGAGCGGGGCGGCTTCGAATTGGGCGAAGAGCGAGCCGGCTGATTCCCCCGCATCGGGCGCAAAGGCGTCGATGTACACGAGTCGTTTCACCTTGGGATCGTTGCCTGCCTGCCCGATCACGGCGCCCGCATAGCTGTGACCCACCAGCACCACGTCGCCCTGCGCCAGCGCGATGGCACGGCCAACCGACGCGACATCGGCCTCGAAACTGGTGAGCGGAAGCTGGACGGCAGTCACGGCCATGCCCTTGGCGGCCAGCAGAGGAATGATCTTGGCCCAGCTGGAGCCATCGGCCCAGGCGCCGTGAACGAGGATTACGTTAGAGATCGAGTTGGATACAGAGACAGTCATCGTATTTCTCCTTGAATAAAGGGTTTGGGGGAAGCGGCTTAGCCGTGCCAGTGTGAGCAGCGGATGACGGAGCAGAAATTTCCGCGATGGAAATGCGGCGCCTTGTCGGCGATCACGTCTGCCTTGACGTTGCCGAATGTGGTGTCGGGCTTATGCTTGATGCCGTCGTAGAAGGCCTGGATGATGTCTTCCTTGAAGGCGGGGGTGCGTGGAAAGGCGGCGACCACGGCCTCACGGATGTCCGCGGGATAGCGGTCATAGGTCAGGCCCAGCACGTCCATCTCAACGCCTGCGGTGGTAAGCGCGATCACCGGATGCATGAATTCGGGTACGCCCGGCGTGGTGTGCAGCGCAATGCCGGTCCACACCTTTTCAATGTCGGCGGGGTCGAGCTTGTAGCTTTGCAGGAAGTCGCGGGCGGCGTTCGCCCCATCCACTTCGAAGCGCAGGTCGGCGCTGCTGTGCGACGGCATCAGACCAACATCGTGAAACATCGTCGCCGCGTAAAGCAGCTCCGGATTGAAGGTCAGCCCGCGTTGCTGCCCGGCGAGGGCGCCGAAGAAATAGACCCGGCTCGAATGGTTGAAGAGCAGCTCGGTCTCGGTATCGCGCACAAATTCGGTGATCGCCCGGGCCAAGGCGCTGTCGGGAATGGCAATGCCATTGATGGCCGGCGTTGCGGGATGATGGTGGGTCAAGATGGTTCTCCGTAGGTAGCGAACTTGGCGGGTATCGGATGAATGCAGGGTTTGGCGGGGGCCCGATGAGGACCTTGCAGCCGGTCCAATCATCATCGCGACAATCCGGTTTGGCGGCAATTGCATTGGCCTGCGGAAAACTGCCAAGCGTGAGTGATAAACTGCCAGCGGCGTTTCGGGCAAATTGGCGTCCGAAAAACGGATCATTCTTGGCGCGAGGACACGGGTACCGATGGCAAAGAGAGAAGTTGCAGTCGTCATATTCGACGGCGTTCAAGCGCTTGACGTAGCCGGCCCGCTTGATGTCTTCACGGCAGCCAATGGCTTCTTGCCGGAACAGGACCATTACCAATGTGTCCTGGTGGCAAGCAGCACACAGCGCCTGCGCAGTTCCAACGGAATGTGGATGATGGCTGATCTGAGCTTCGATCAGGCAAACCGCGCTTTTGACACGGTGCTGGTGGCAGGCGGCCCGCACCTTCCCGCAAGTCCACCCGACGATGCCTTGTCGGCGTGGCTGAGGCGATGGGGTGTCGCGGCCCAGCGATATGGCTCGATTTGCACGGGCGCTTTTGCGCTAGGCCATGCCGGACTGCTCGACGACCGAACCGTCACGACGCATTGGATTTGTTCGGAGCAGCTCGCAACGCAGTTCCCTGCAGCGCGGGTGGAGCATGACCGGATCTATTCTCGTGACGATCGCTTGGTGACCTCCGCCGGCGTGACGGCGGGCATTGACCTCAGCCTCTCTCTGGTTGGCGAAGATCACGGACCTGCGCTTTCTCTCGCATGCGCCAAGGCGCTCGTTGTTATCGCGCAGCGCCAGGGAGGCCAATCTCAGTTCAGCCCCCTGCTGATCTCGGCCCGTGACCCGCAAACCCCACTGGGTAAGGTGCAAACCTATGTCATGGAACATATCCGCGAGGCGTTCCCGGTTGAGCGGCTCGCGGATATCGGCGGTGTAAGCCCGCGCAGTATTGCGCGGCTCTTCGTGAGTGAGCTGAGCGTAACCCCGCATGAATTCGTGGAAGGGGTTCGCCTGGATCAGGCTCGCAAACTTCTGGAATCCACCGAGGCGGCCCTCAAGACCATCGCGTTCGACTGTGGTTTTACCAGTCCCGACCATATGCGCAGCGCGTTTCAGCGGCGACTCAACGTCACGCCTCAGCAATATCGAGGAAGCTTCAAAACCGTGTAGAAGCATTTGCCCCGGTGAAGTTGGGCCTTCGTTGTTGAACGGCTCACTAGTCGGCAGTTTCGCGCAACACTCATGTCGCCGCGCCGAGGCGCGCGACTACCTGAGCGCGTGGTGACCAAAGCGTTCAACGAGAAAATCAATGAACGCGCGTGCGCGTGCCGACTGATTCAGTTTGTTCGGGTAGTAGACGAACAAATCGGCATCCGGCTGAACGTGTTCGGGGAGTACCACGCGCAGTCGCCCGCTCTCAACATATTTCGCCAGGTCCCATTCGGAGCGAATCAAGATGCCATGGCCGTCGAGCGCCCATCCCAACACGATGTCACCATCGTTGCTCGACATCGTTCCGTGCACTTTCATCGCCTCGTTGCGCCCGTCGCACACGAGACGCCAGACGCCGTAAGCATCGTCGTTCTGACGATGCACGATGCAGTTGTGATGCGCAAGATCGGCCAAACTTTGCGGCGTGCCGTGCTGCTCCAGATAGCGCGGTGAAGCACACAGAAATCGTCGATTGACCATGATGCGTCGCGCGATCAAGCGCTTGTCCGGCAGCGTGCCAAAACGGATCGCGAGATCCATCCCGCTCTCCACGAGATCCACCGGCCGATCCGTCACGTCCAATTGCACTTCCACGTGGGGGTGCCGCTTGGCGAATTCGGAAAGGAGCGGCGCAATCACGGTGCGCCCGAACCCCATGGGCGCGTTAACGCGCAACAGGCCTCGCGGCACTGAACGGCTCGACGATACCGCATCCTCCATCTCTCGAATCTCGGCCAGGATGCGCGTCGCATGGTGCAGGTAAGTTTCGCCTTCCGTCGTCAGGCTGATGCTTCGCGTCGTGCGATTGACCAGCCGCACCCCCAGTCTCGCTTCGAGCTGCGCCAGCCGTTTCGTGGCGGCCGGGGGCGTCAGGTCCAACTCGCGCGCCGCTGCCGTCAAGCTGCCGTGCCGGGCCAGCAGCACAAAGAATTCAAGCGGCGATGCGATGTCATTCTTCACTGTAAGTAAATAAAGATGTGATTTTTGGTGAATCTTAACCTAGTCGCGGACGCATAAGCTGACGCCTCGATCAGCACGTTGCCGTCGCAACGCGCCATGCGCCTAGAGGAGACACCATGAGAATCGTTGATATCCGCGAAAAGACCGTACCTATCAGCTCCCCCATCCGTAACGCCTATATCGACTTCAGCAAGATGACGCTGAGTCTCGTCGCCGTCGTGACCGACGTTCTCCGCGACGGCAAACCTGTCGTCGGCTATGGCTTCAACTCCAACGGCCGCTACGGGCAGGGCAAGTTGATGCGTGAGCGCTTCATCCCCCGCTTGCTCGAAGCCGACCCGGCGTCACTGGTGAATGACGCCGGCGACAACCTGGATCCCCACAAGATCTGGGCCACGATGTTTACCAATGAGAAACCGGGTGGGCACGGCGAGCGTTCGGTGGCGATCGGCACCATCGACATGGCGGTGTGGGACGCCGTTGCGAAGATCGAGGGGAAGCCGCTGTTCCAGCTGCTTGCGGATCGCTACGGCAACGGCCATCCGGACCGCAAGATCTTCGTCTACGCCGCCGGTGGCTATTACTACCCAGGGCAGGACCACCAGAAGCTGAAAGACGAAATGCGCAGCTATCTCGACCGTGGCTACACCGTCGTGAAGAAGAAGATTGGCGGCGCATCGCTCGATGAGGATCTGCGTCGTATCGATTCGATCCTGAGCGTGCTCGGTGATGGTCAAAAGCTGGCGGTCGACGCAAACGGTCGATTCGATCTCGATACGGCGGTGACCTATGCCAAGGCGCTCTCGCAATACGATTTGTTCTGGTATGAAGAGCCGGGCGATCCCCTGGATTTCGAGCTGCAGGCCACGTTGCGCAACTACTACGATAAGCCGATGGCCACGGGCGAGGATCTGTTCTCGATGCAGGACGCCCGCAATCTGATTCGTTACGGCGGCATGCGTGCCGATCGCGATTGGCTGCAATTCGACTGCGCGTTGAGCTACGGCCTGGTCGAATACCTGCGCACGCTCGACATGCTGCGCGAACACGGATGGTCGCCGAGCCGATGCATCCCGCACGGGGGCCACCAGATGTCGCTGAACATCGCGGCCGGACTCGGACTCGGCGGTAACGAGTCATACCCCGACCTGTTTCAGCCCTACGGCGGTTTCCCCGATGGCGTGCGCGTCGACAACGGCTACGTCACGATGCCGGACTTGCCGGGCATTGGGTTCGAAGGCAAGGCCGATCTCTATGCAGAAATGCAGAAGCTGTCTGCATAACTCTCGCGAGGCACACGCCGCGCCATCACGGGAGGGAAGGCGCGGCCCGTGCAATCCACCAACAGAACAATCGTCGACATCGCACTGCACCGCCGCGGCATGCCGCAGCCGGCCAGCGGCGTGATGCCATCCAGCAGTTATCGCGCACAGGAGACAACCATGCGTGCATCAAGGATTGGTAAGTACCTGTCCCGGCTCTACGTACAAGTATTGATCGGCATTCTCGCCGGTGTTGTTGTCGGGCATTTTTTCCCCGACATCGGCAGCCACCTCAAGCCGCTCGGAGATCTCTTCATCAAGCTGATTCGCATGCTGCTCGCACCGATCATTTTTGCATCGGTTGTCGTCGGCATTGCGCGCATGACCGACCTTCATGAGGCGGGGCGCGTTGGCGTCAAGGCTGTCATGTATTTCGAGGTGGCGTCGACCTTCGCGTTGTTGATCGGGCTCGCGGTGGTCAATCTCCTCAAACCCGGCTCGGGCATGAATATCGATCCCGCGAGCCTGGATGGCAAGGCGATCGCCAATTACACGCACGCGGCGCAGCAACATTCGATGCTCGACTTCTTCATGAACATCGTTCCGAACAGCGTGGTTGGGGCATTCGCCAACGGCGAGATGCTGCCCATCATCTTCTTCTCGGTCCTTTTCGCGATTTCGCTGGCGAAACTCGGCCCCCGCACGGCGCCGTTCGTCGATGTGCTCGACATGTTCCTTCAGGGCATGTTTGGCGTGGTTCGCATCGTGATGTATGTCGCCCCGATCGGTGCCTTCGGCGGCATGGCCTTTACCGTCGGCAAGTACGGAATCGGTACGTTGTCGTCGTTCGGCGAACTGATGTTGTGCCTGTATCTCACGTCGGTCGTGTTCGTTGTCGTCGTGCTGGGCAGTGTGATGCGTCTGTGTGGTCTGTCGCTGTGGAAGTATCTCCGATACATCAAAGACGAACTGTTGATCACGCTGGGTACGGCGTCGACGGAAGCGGTTCTGCCGCAAATGCTCTTCAAGATGGAGAAGCTCGGTTGTTCGCGCCCTGTGGTGGGGATGGTGCTGCCGACCGGCTACACGTTCAACGCCGACGGCACGGCCATTTACCTCACGATGGCGGCAATCTTCGTGGCACAGGCCGTGAACGTGCACTTGACGATCTGGGACCAACTGCTCTTGCTCGGCGTGTTGCTACTCACGTCGAAGGGGTCCGCCGGCGTGGCGGGCGCGGGCTTTGTCGCACTGGCCGCGACGCTGGCGACCATGCATAAGATTCCGGTGTCCGGGCTGGTCCTCTTGCTCGGCGTCGACCGATTCCTGAACGAAGCGCGCGCGGTGACGAACCTCATCGGCAATGGTGTGGCCACTATCGTGGTCGCGCGTTGGGAGGGGGCGCTTGACATGAACCAGGCCCGTGCAGTGCTGAATCGGGATGCGCCTGACGACCGGGTGCCAGACGAGGCCCGTCTGGTGGAAGGGCACGCATGATCTAACGTTAAGGGGAGGCGGAAGGGACGGGCGGCCGGTGCGGACCGACCGGCATCGGCCAGCAGCGTCGCTTTCCCTCCCCCGCCATTGCGTCAACCGATGGAGGGGCGTGGGGTGACCCGTCGTGACAACAGCAACAGCACCGTCAGCACGCAAAAAATGGCGCCTGCGTAAAACGTCGCCATGGCGCCGACCCGATCCCACAGCATGCCGGCAATGACGCTCGACCCGAGCGTGACGATGCCGCTCACCAGGTTGAAAACACCAAAGGCCGTTCCCCGCAATTGGGCAGGTGCCGTCTGGGCGACCATCGTGGCCAGCAGCCCCTGGGTCATGCCCATATGCAATCCCCAAAGGGCGACACCTACGAGCAGTACCGTCCAATGGTTGCCGTGCGCGAGCACGATGTCAGACGCGAACAACATCACAAGGCCCGCGATGAGCAATCGGGTGTGGCTCATCTGGTCGGCGAGCTTTCCAAAGGGATAGGCCGACAGCGCATAGACGGCGTTCATTGCCACCATCACCAGCGGCACCCATGCGACAGGCACGCCGCTGTCCATGGCCCGAAGCACCAGGAATGCTTCGCTGAATCGCGCCAGCGCAAATACACCGCCCACGCCGACGACCCACCAATAGTCGCGTCCGAGCCGTTTTGCATTCTCCCAGCGAATCGGGTTGACCCGCTTGGCCCCGCGATCGTGAGCGGGTTCTTCAATGCCCAGCGTGAGCAGCGCCACGGCGATCACGCCGGGGATCATGGCCAGCCAGAAGGCCAGCCGAAAGTTGTCCGATCCTGCGAGCATGATGACAACCGCCAGCAACGGTCCCAGGAACGCGCCCACCGTGTCCAGTGCCTGTCGCAAGCCGAACGCCGCGCCGCGTAGATGGGGGGGCGTAATGTCAGCCACCAGCGCATCGCGCGGGGCACCGCGTACGCCCTTGCCAACACGATCGAGCACGCGCGCGGTCACGACAACCCCGATCGTGGGCGCGATGGCAAACAACGGTTTGCTGATCGCACCGAGACCGTATCCCAGGACCGCAAGCCACTTGCGATTACGCAAATAATCGCTGAGCGTTCCGGAAAACACTTTCACGATCGGGGCCGTGGCTTCGGCGATCCCTTCGATCAGGCCGATCGTCGTCGCGCTCGCGCCGAGACTTGCCATCAGAAACATCGGCAGGAGGCTGTGGATGATCTCGGATGAAATGTCCATGAACAGACTGACGAAACCGAGTATCCACACGCTTCGTGGGATCTGTTGCAGTACCTTCGTTCGCGGGTTGGCTGACATCGAACATTTCCGAGGGGCGGCGGAATCGAGTGGGGGCTTGACCTAGCCCTCCCACAGGGTAAACCACCTGCAGGTTAGCTGGCAGGCACGTTTCCGGCTATTACAATTGTTGGAATCGCCGTGCCGCCGGAGCGACTGCTGCTGTGCATCGTCGCCCTGCCAGGGGTTCGACCGCGGAACGACGTGTGCGCGCGTGCCGGCTGGAAAGCGCCGGAACTCTTCTCTACAATGAAATCCCGCACTCGAAGCCGAAACCGAACATCGGCTTGCGAGCCCGCCGGCTGCGCTGGCGAACGCCGGCAACCCAGGAAGGTAACCATGTCGACACTGATCGAAACGATGACGGGCGCGATCGACGGCCTACTGCCGGAACTCGAGGCGATCTACAAGGACCTTCACCAGCATCCGGAACTGTCGATGCAGGAAGTGCGCACCGCACGGATCGTGGCGGACTACGTCGAGAAGCTCGGCTATGAAGTCGCGCGCAACGTGGGCGTGACCGGGGTGGTGGCCGTGCTGCGCAACGGCGCCGGGCCGACGGTGATGCTGCGTGCCGACATGGACGCGCTGCCGATGGCCGAAGCCACCGGACTGCCCTATGCCAGCACGGTGAGCGCGAAGGATGAAGACGGCGTCGAGGTCGGTGTCGCGCACTCGTGCGGTCACGATATGCACGTGACCTGGCTGATGGGCGTCGCGCGACTGATGGCCGAACATCGCGACGCCTGGCATGGCACCCTGATGGCCGTCTTCCAGCCTGGAGAAGAAGTCGCCCGCGGCGCGCGCAGCATGATGGACGATGGGATGACCCAGCGCTTTCCGAAGCCCGACGTGATTCTCGGCCAGCATGTGATGGTCGGCGCGGCGGGCACGGTGGGCTATCGAAGCGGCACGATTCTCTCCGCCGGCGACAGTCTCAAGGTCAAGCTGTTCGGCCGTGGCTCGCATGGGTCGCAGCCCCAGACATCGATCGATCCGGTCATCATGGCGGCGTCCACGACGCTGCGCCTGCAGACGATCGTGTCGCGCGAAATTTCGCCACGCGACAGTGCGGTGTTGACTGTCGGCGCCCTGCAGGCGGGAACGAAAGAAAATATCATCCCCGACGACGCCACGCTCAAGCTCAATGTGCGCACATTCGACGAAGACGTGCGCGAGTACATGCTCGGTGCGATCCGTCGTATCTGCTGCGCGGAGTGTGCCGCCTCGAACGCCCCGCGCGAGCCCGAATTCACAACGCTATCGAGCTACCCGCTCACGGTCAACGATGCCGCGACCCACGCGCGCCTGCTTGCCGCCTTCGAAGCCCATTTCGGCGAGCGCGTTTATGAAACGCAGCCCGCAGCGGCCAGCGAGGACTTCAGCGTGTTCGGCCGTGAATGGAACGTGCCGTATGCCTTCTGGTTCGTCGGCGGCACCGATCCCGAGGTCTTCCGGCGCGCCGTGGCGGCGAAGCGGATCAACGAGATTCCGAGCAATCATTCCCCGAAATTCGCGCCGGTGATCGAGCCAACGCTGCGCACCGGGTTGGAGGCCATGCTGTGCGCCGCCGGCGTATGGCTCGCCCCACACGACGCAGCGGCATGAATTCCCACACGGTCTATCTCGTTCTCGACCTGATCGGCACCTTCGCCTTCGCGCTCAGCGGCGCGGTCGCGGCGCGTCAACGGCGCCTCGACCTCTTCGGCATTGCGGCGGTTTCGTTCATGGTGGCTTGCGGCGGCGGCATCATCCGCGATGTCTGTATCGGCGCGATTCCGCCTACCGGGCTCTCGAACTGGCGCTATCTGGCGGTGTCGTTGCTGGCATCCGCCGTCGTGATTGCCGCCTACGCGCCGGTGCGCCGGATGCACCAGCCAGTGCTCTTCTTCGACGCGATCGGGCTCGGCCTGTTTGCGGTCTCGGGCGCGCAGAAGGCACTGGCCTTCAGTCACAGCGCCGAACTGGCGATTCTGCTGGGGATCGTGAGCGCGGTCGGTGGCGGCGTCATGCGCGACGTGCTGCTATCGCGCGTGCCATCCATTCTGGACCGGGAAATTTATGCCTCGGCGGCGCTTGTCGGCGCGGGCGTGCAAGTCGGTTTCTTCTATGCGGGATGGACGGACTGGTGGACGCCGTGGTTTGCCACGTTTGCCTGCGTCGCGCTGCGTCTCGCGTCACTCCGTTTCGGCTGGGGGCTGCCGGTATTCGGCAAGCCGCGCGTGATCGACGGCCCCGACGGAAAGTAGCGGGGCTGCCGGCAGGCAGGACCGCGAAACACAACTGGCCGTCAAACGTCGAACGTCGACTGTCAAAGGCGCCGTGCCCGCGTGCCGGGCTGCGGCGTTACCCTTGCGGACCGGCCGATTCCTGCGCGCGACGCAGACGCTCGCGGCTGTTGGTGAGGTGCGTGCGCATGGCCGCGCGCGCCGCTTCCGGATCGTGTCGCGCAATAGCGTTGTAGATGTCTTCGTGCTCGCGATTCACGCGATTGAGATACGACACCTGGTCGTCGTCGGCGAGCTCGGCGGAATTCACGCGCGTACGCGGAATGATCGTGTTGCCGAGCTGCTCGAGAATGTCGTGGAAATAGCGGTTGCCGGTAGCGTTGGCCACTTGCAGATGGAACGCGACGTCGGCCGTCACCGCATTGCCCGTGCGTTGGCGTACGTGCATCTCGAAGTCGTCAAGCGCCTGACGCATCAGCTTGAGCTGTGTGTCGGTACGGCGATTCGCCGCCAGCCCGGCCGCTTCCGTTTCCAGCGAAATACGCAGCTCCAGAATCGCCATCACGTCGAGCATCGTAAGGATGCGGTTGGTGTCGACCTGCAATGAATTCTCGCGCGGCGCTTCGAGCACGAAGGTGCCGATGCCGTGGCGCGTTTCCACCAGTTGCGCGGCTTGCAGTCGCGAGATCGCTTCGCGGACCACGGTGCGGCTCACGCCCAGGCTTTCCATGATGGCCGACTCGGTCGGCAGCTTGTCGCCCGGGCGGAACGTCCCGCTGCGGATCTGCTCGGACAAGGCGCTCACTACCTCTTCCGTGAGGCTGCGAGACTTGCGGCGAGGACGTGCGGGCAACGGGCTGGTCATGGACATGGCGTTGGTTGGAGTGATGGGTGACGACAGAACGCCCCCAGTTTACCTTATCGCCGGTCGCATACATACGACAACCGATAAGAATCGACCGCCAACGCCATCCCCTAATCGGGATCAGGCATCGGCGGCCGAAAGTACCACCTCGTGCGACTTCTCGCGACCACTCATGACTGCCTGGGCCGGCACGCGCACGGCGACAGCCCGGGCAGCTTTCCTACGGACGAACCCGCGTCAGAAATCGACGCGGATCCCCAGCATGCCGACGACCTGCGAACTCGTCGCCGACGGCGTGCTGTTCTGCGAGTCGCCAACCGCCGGGCCGGCATTGATGATGCTCGCCGCATTGGCCGAGAGCGACTTGCCGTTGGCGTGCTGCCAGGCTTCGAGCGCGTACAGCGAGGTGCGCTTCGAGAGCGAATACACTTGCGCAAGCGAGACCTGATGGTAGGTGGCGGCATCGGTGATGCCGTTCGCCTTCGAGGCCGCCGTGTAGCTGTACGCCGCCGCCAGACGCCACTGCGGCGACACGACCCATGACGCATGCACGCCGGCCGTGTTGAAGATGGCGGTGTCATGGAAGAGCGACGCCGCGCCCGGCTTGTACTGCACGTTGCTGTAGGTCGCGCCCAGCGTCACGCTGCCGATGGTGTAGATGCCGGCCACGGCGATGTGCTGCAGCACGTCGGCGGTGACATAGCCCTGGTTGAGGGAAGACGTACCCGGTGTGCCGGTCGACGCACCATTCCACGTCGCCCCGCCGCCGCCCACGTTGTTCAGGCGCAGGTAGCCGGCGGCCAGCGAGAGCGGGCCACCGTCGTAGCGCAGCGCGCCGGAGTACGTGTTGCCCTTGCTGAACGCACCGGCCTGACCGCCAAAGCCGTATTGCAGGCTGGCCGTCACGCCCCACATCACCGGCGACGTGTAGGTCACCGAGTTGTTGATGCGGATGGTGGTGTCGAGACCGTCGATATCGCCAGGGTGTGCGCCGGTCGCGCCCGTCACGTAGGTGGTCGGGCCGATGGTGCCGACCATCATGTAGTACGGTGTGTATTGACGGCCGATGGTCACCGTGCCGAGCCGGTCGTTCTTCAGGCCGACGAAGGCTTGACGATTGAACATCTGGCCCGACGAGCTGAACGCGCCGTTGTTGATGTCGAACCCGTTCTCCAACTGGAACAGCGCCTTGGTGCCGCCGCCAAGATCTTCCGTGCCGCGCAGGCCCCAGCGACTCCCCGCCAGATTGCCGCTGCGCAGATAGGTGTTCGACTTGCCGTTCTGGTTGCTGCTATAGGCCATGGCATCGTCGACGATGCCGTACAGCGTCACGTTCGACTGCGCGAACGCCGGTACGGCACCGGCGGCGAGACCGGCCAATACAAGCCCGGCAAACAATTTCGAATGTCTCACGACTTCTCCTTTTGTGGTGTGTTTTCTTGGACTTCGCTTGAAACGTTGTTGCATGCTCACGGGAAACTAAAAACGGGGGCTCTGCCGCTCCAGTCGGGTTGGTATTTGCGCATCTGAATGGCGTCGTTGCGAGTGCGCACTCCGCAACGCAGAAACTGCTCATGCAACCTTGCTAACTGGTCCTGATCGATCTCGAGACCAAGCCCAGGGGCCTGCGTCACGGCGACTGCGCCATTGCGAATGGCGATCTTGCCGCCGCGCACGACTTCCTCGTCCGGCGCTTGCCACGGGTAATGCGTATCGCAGGCGTACGACAGGCGCGGCACGCTGGCAGCCAAATGGGTCATGGCCATCAAGCTGATGCCGAGGTGGGAGTTGGAATGCATCGACAGTCCGAGATCGAACGTCTCGCACATGCGCGCGAGCAATTGCGTGTCGCGCAAGCCGCCCCAGTAGTGATGGTCGGACAGGATGATCTGCGCGCCATTGAGCCGCACGTTCTCGCGGAACTGCCGCAGGTCGGTCACGACCATGTTCGTGGCGAGCGGCATGCCCGTGGCGCGATGCAGTTCCGCCATGCCTTCCAGCGTAGGCGTAGGATCTTCGTAGTACTCGAGATCGCCCGCGAGTTCGCGGCCCATCGCAATCGCGGTGGCGAGCGACCAGTTGCCGTTCGGATCGATGCGCAACGGCTTGTCCGGGAAAGCGCGCTTGAGCGCCTTGATGCACTTCACCTCTTCCGACGGTTCGAGCACCCCGGCCTTGAGCTTGATGCTGCCGAAGCCGTGGGCGTCGATCATCGTGCGCGCCTGGGCAACGAGTTGCTCGGCGTTGAGCGTTTCGCCCCAAGGGTCGAGCGGATAGCCGGTCGCCGGCATGTCGATGTGCTGCGCGTACTTGAAGAACAGATACGCGCTGTAAGGCACCTCGGGACGGACTGCGCCGCCGAGCAGTTCGACCAGCGGAATGCCCAGATGCCGCGCCTGCAGATCGAGGAAGGGCACCTCGAACGCGGCGTAGATCTTCTCGGCGTCCTTGCGCGGATCGGTGCCCGGCGCGAGTTCGTATTCCACGCGCTCACCGCGCACGCCCTGACGCACTACCGCCGCGACGCGCGCGCGCAAGCCGTTGGTGTCGAACGGATCCATGCCGATAAGGTGCGCTCGGGTGCTGTCAAGCAACGCCAGTACCGGCGCGTCGCCGTACGTTTCGCCGAGGCCCACGTGACCGTTATCGGTCTCGATCTCGATGATCGAACGCAGCGCATACGGCTCGTGAATGCCGGCCGCGTTAAGCAACGGTGGGTCGCGAAAGGCGATGGGGGTGATCGTGATGCGGTGAATTTTCACAGCGACTCATCCTCCGGCTCCAGGGGGAGCAGGGCAAGGGACGGAAACGCAAATTGCGTTTTATGGACTACTTTTACGTCATCGTATGACTGGCCGTAATTTAGGTGACGGACGGGACGTCTCTCTATCGGTGAAATCCCTGATAAACGGTAAGAGATCCCTTTAAAATCGCCTGAAAATGCGCAAATAAACAAACGCATAGGAATCTCTAAGGGAAATCTCTGAGACGTTTCGAGGTGTCTTCTGATTGCAAATTCACCACTCAAGTCATATGATGACTTACGAGAAATTCAACACGAAGAGGAGACAGCATGGCCTTCAGCCGCAGAGGATTCTGGCAACGCACACTCGGCGCACTCGCATGTGCGACCGCATTGGGAAGCATCGCGAGTACCGCAACCGCTGCGCCGGTCGCGCTGAACATCGTGGACGTCGCAGGCAATCTCGCACTCACGCAGAAGGGCTTCGAGGCCTTCCGCGACAAGTACCCGGATCTTGTTTCCAAGATCACGTTCACCAACGCGCCCGCCCCGCAACTGCCGGGCAAGATCAAGGCCATGCAAGCGGCGGGTCGTTCCGACATCGACATCGTGCTCACGGGTACCGATGCGCTTGCCGCCGGTATTCAGCAAAACCTCTGGCAGCGTCTGTTGCCCGACTACAGCGCAAAGTTGCCGGGCGTGCTCGACAAGTACTCGCCGAACGTGCGTGCGATGCAGGACCTCTCAAAGGGCTACGGCCTTACCGTGACGTATAGTCCGGCCGGACCGCTCATTGAATACAACCCGGCCAAGGTCAGTCATCCGCCGAAGACGGCCGCCGAACTGCTCTCGTGGTGCAAGGCCAATCCTGGAAAGCTGATTTATGCACGTCCTGCCAACTCGGGCCCGGGCCGCGCATTCCTCATGGGGTTGCCGTATCTGCTGGGCGACAAGGACCCGCACGATCCGATCAAGGGCTGGGACAAGACGTGGGCGTTCCTGAAGGAGCTCGATACGTGCATTCCCTATTACCCGGGCGGCACGTCGGCGGTGATGAAGGAACTGGGTGAGGGCAGTCGCGACATGACCGTGACCATGACGGGTTGGGACATCAACCCGCGCGCCTTGGGCATCGTGCCGGCAAGCTTCAAGGTGCAGGCCTTCGACAAGTTCACGTGGGTCAATGATGCGCATTACATCGTCGTGCCCAAGGGCGTCGCCAAAGAGAAGATGGATGTCATTCTCAAGCTGATCAACTTCATGCTCGAGCCTGCGCAACAGGCGCTCGCCTACGACGACGGCTACTTCTACCCGGGCCCCGCCGTGAAGGATGTGCCGCTGTCCGCCGCGCCGGCGAAGAGCCAGGAAGTAATCGCGAAGTATGGCCGTCCGGAATACGCGAAGCTCATCGCCGACTTCCCGCATGCCGTGCCGCTCGATGCGACCGCGATGGTCGCCGCATTCCAGAAGTGGGATGCCGAGATCGGCGCGCGGAAATCGAAGTGACCGGAGTGATCGGAGTCGTCCATGAAGCACAACTTTCAACACCTGCGCCTCGATAACGTTGCGCGCGCTTTCACCAACGCGGAAGGTCAGTCCGTGGCCGCCTTGAACGGCCTGGACCTGACCATCGAGCGAGGCGAATTCATCGCGCTGCTGGGGCCTTCGGGATGCGGTAAATCCACCGCGCTCAACTGTATTGCCGGACTTACGCCGCTGACCGGCGGCGCCATCTGGCTCGACGACGAGCGCATTGACGTGTTGCCGAGCGAGAAGCGCGGCTTCGGCATGGTCTTTCAGAACTACGCGCTGTTCCCACACATGAGCGTGCTTGATAACGTGGGCTTCGGCCTGCGCATGCGGGGCATGCCACGTGCGGAAATCGAGAAGCGAGCCCGCGCGGCGTTGCAACTCGTGCAGCTCGTGGGGCACGAGCGCAAGCTGCCGGGCCAGCTCTCGGGCGGGCAGCAGCAGCGCGTGGCCATCGCTCGCGCCATCGTGATCGAGCCGCCCGTCGTGCTGATGGACGAGCCGCTCTCGAACCTCGATGCGAAGTTGCGCATCGAGATGCGCGCCGAAATTCGCCGCATTCACGGCGAACTCGACCGCGCCACGATCTACGTAACGCACGATCAGGACGAAGCGCTCTCGATGGCCGATCGCATCGTGGTGATGAAGGAAGGCGTCGTGCAGCAGATCGGTGTGCCGCGCGATGTCTATTGCCGTCCGCGCAATCTGCATGTGGCGCGCTTCATGGGCTATCGCAACGTGTTCGACGTGTCGATCACGTCGGCGCAGGGCGATCGCGCCCGTGTGTCGAGCGGTGGCGCGTCGTTCGACGGCGTGCTCATGGAGTCGCCCGGCAGCGAGGGCAAGGTCAGCGTGGCGATTCGTCCCGATGACTTCGAGCGTGCACAGGCCGCCAACGACAATGCGTTCGATACGGTCGTGGAGACCGTCGAATACGGTGGCCGCGATTCGCTGCTGCGCGTGGCGTCGCCGTTCGGCCCGTTGTATGCGCGCCTGCCCGGCGACTATGCCGTTGGCGAGCGCGTGCCGCTTTGCGTGCCGGCCGAGCGCACGCTCGTCTACGCCGGAGAGCGCGCATGAGTGCCGCCGCATCCCCATCGCTCACGCCGGCCGCGCGCTTCGACGGCCGTGGCTGGCTCGTCGCCCCGGCGCTTGTGTGCCTGCTCGCGATGTTCGTGTACCCGTTCGCCTACGGTCTGTTCCTGTCGTTTCAGCCGATGGAGGGCGGCGTCTTCGCGAATTACGTGAAGTTCTTCACCGACCCAACGCTGTGGCCGACGGTACTCATCACGCTCAAGCTCGCCGTGCCGGCCACGTTGATCAACGTCGGCGCGTCGATTCCGGCGGCGTTCGCGCTGCGCAAGAGTACGCGCGCGTCGAAGTTCGTGACGATGCTGCTGGTCGTGCCCGTCACGCTCGGCACGGTGCTGATCGCCGACGGCATGCTGACGTACTATGGACCGAACGGCTGGTTCCCGCAGGCATTGCATGCGCTGCATCTCTACAGCGACGAAGTCCGTCTGACGCACAACTATTGGGGCGTGCTGATCTCGCTGGTGATTTCCGGTTTCCCGTTCGCGTTCCTGCTGATTCTGTCGTACGTAACGGGTATCGATCCGACGCTCGCGCGTGCGGCCGGCACGCTTGGCGCCGGGCCGTGGCAACAGTTCCGGCTGATCTATCTGCCGCTGCTGGTGCCGGGACTGACGATGGCGGCGTGCCTGTCGTTCGTGCAGGCGTTCTCGGTGTTCCCGTCGGCGGTGCTGCTCGGGGTACCGGCCGGGGCCACACGCGTGGTGTCGATCGCAGCGTATGAAGCCGCGTTCGAGAGCTACGACTACTCGCTGGCGTCGTGCGTGGCGATTGTGATGGGCTTCGTGCAATTGCTGATCGTGGCAGGGATGCTCGGCGCGCGCCGGGCCTTCTATAGCGGTCCGACCACGGGAGGCAAGGGATGAGCGCCACCAACAAGCATTTGGCCGGACCCCTGGCCGCGCAAAACGGAGATTTCATGACCACGCCTTCGCCCGTGAGTTCGCTGGCGGCTGCCCCCACGGCACGACGCAAGATGCGCCGTGAAGGACCGGGCTCGCGTCTGTGGCGTGTGCTGGTGTGGGGCGCGATGATCTTCTTCCTCGTGAACGTGGGGTTGATGATCGCCACCGTCGCGATGAACTCGCTGGCCACCCGCTGGTTCGGCACGCCGCTGCCGCAAGGCTTCACGCTGCATTGGTACGCACAGGCATGGCGCGATTTCCAGCTTGCCGATGTGCTCTGGGTCACCATGGAGGTCGTGGGTGCGGTCGTGCTGCTGTCGATCGCGCTGGGCGTGCCTGCAGCGTATGCGCTGGCGCGTGCGCAGTTCCCCGGCAAGAAGCTCGCGATGCTGGTGTTCCTGCTTCCGTTGATGGTGCCGCCGGTCACATACGGCATTCCGATGGCGACGGTGCTCTACAAGGTCGGGCTGGGGGGCACGCTCGCGGGGGTGATTCTGGCGAACCTCGTGCCGTCGCTGCCGTTCGTGATTCTCGTGATGACACCGTTCATCGAGCAGATCGATCCGAATCTCGAAGCCGCCGCGCGCATCTTCGGGGCCAACACGCTGAAGTATTTCCGCTACGTGTTGCTGCCGCTGCTGGTGCCGGGCATTCTCGCGGCCGGGTTGCTGGTGCTCGTACGCACCATCGGGATGTTCGAGCTGACGTTCTTCACGGCGGGTCCCGACACGCAGACGCTCGTCGTCGCGCTGTACTACGCGGTGTTCTCGACCGGTGTGCGGGCGCCGCAGTCGATCGACGCCATGGCCATGATCTATATGGCGATCACGCTGTTGTGGGTGCTCATCGCGCTGCAATTCGTGAGTCCGACGCAGCTCGTGAGCCGCGTCAAGGAAGCGCCGAAGGGAGAGTAGGTCGTTGGGAGTGCCGCCGTCGCCTTGGGAAGGTCCGGGGGGATGTGCGGCACGTGCCGCTTACGCTGCCATGGCACTGCCGTCCCCCGCTGTTCTCTTCTTCGCACCGCACTGCATTGCGGTGCACCAAAAAAATCACTGACATCGGACGGAATAAAGCGTCGCGACCGGGCGTTCTGAGAGTGTCGTCCCCGACATTTCATTCAGGAGCCAATGTCATGAACCAACGTCAATCGATGTCCTCCGTTCTCACCGCAATCGTGGCGGCCGCCGGTCTGTTCGCCGCTGCCGCTGCCCATGCCGAAGCCCCGCTCAAGGCGATGGGCGGCATGATGGTCGATAGCCAGAACCGTACCGTCTACACGTTTGACAAAGATGTGGCCGGCAGCGGCAAGAGCACCTGTAACGGCCCGTGTGCCGCCGCCTGGCCGCCCGTGATGGCCGCGCCGGGAGCGAAGGCCGAGGGCGATTACACCGTCGTGACGCGCGACGACGGCACGATGCAATGGGCCTACAAGGGCAAGCCGATGTATCGCTTCTCGAAGGACACTGCCCAGGGTGACATGAAGGGCAACGGCTTCAAGGACGTGTGGCACGTGGTCAAGCCCTGAGCGGGAGCGCACGCAGATCCGGCGGGGAGTACAGGGTGTTGGCGGTCTGGCCGGCCACGCGGCGTAGTGCAAAGTCGCGGCGGCTCAGTATAATTTCGCGGCAAGCGTCGACGGTCGTCGCCGGCGCTGCTTCGGACTGGCTTGACGCCAGGCACCCTCCGCCAGGACATTTGCCGATGACCGGTCAGGATTTGCCCAGCTTGCTCCCTGGCTTGTTGCCGCGCCTCTGGGCGTTCGCCCTGCGCATCACGGGCGATCGCCACGACGCCGAGGATCTCGTGCAACGTGCCTGCCTGCACGCGCTCGAGCGCGTGCATCAGTGGCAGCCCGGTACCTCGGCATTGAGCTGGATGTACCGCATCGTGCACACCACGTGGATCAACGAGATCCGTGCGCGTCGCGTCCGCTCGCGCGGCAGTCTGGCCTGGGACGACGCCGACGTCGAGGCGATTCCCGATCTTCAGGCGTCGTCGCCCGAAGACCTGGCCAGTTATCACCAGGTGTTTGGCGCCGTCGACCGTCTGCCCGAAGCGCAGCGGCTCGTGGTACTGCTCGTCGCGGTCGAAGGTCTGAGCTACCAGGAGGCGGCGCTCGTGCTCGACGTGCCCATCGGTACTGTCATGAGCCGCTTGTCACGCGCACGCCGCACCGTCGGCGACCAGTTCCGTCAATCCAAGGGGCAACCCCGCCGTGCCGACAACGTCGGCCCTGACGCCGGCGCACGTGAGGAGGATGCGTGATGAACGAAGACGATATCCGCCTGCTCGCGTACGTCGACGACACACTCCCCGCCGCCGAGCGGGCCGAGGTGGAAGCGGCCATTGGCGCGTCGCCCGAATTGGCCGACGCGGTCGAGGCGTTGCGCGCGTCGCGCCTGCCGTATCGGGAGACGTTCGCCGCACAAGTGATTCCGCCCGTGCCGGCCAGCCTGAGCGCCCATCTAGAGGCATTGCTGCGCGCGCATGCGCAGCGGCAGACGTCGACGCCACAAGACGGTGCCGATGCCATGAAGCCGTTGACCCCGCTGTCGCCGGCCGCGTCCGTATCCGTCGATGCGTCCCTCAGTCCGCCCGCGGCGAACGATGCGCCCGCCGCCCGCCGCGTGCGCGCGGGGTGGCTGCTCGCCGCATTTGCGGCTGGCGTAGCGGCCACAGCGATCACCTTGCCCTGGTTGCCGGGCGCGCTGAGCCGGTTGGGCACGGGGGGCGGGGCACTCATGACCGCCTCGGTGACGGCGCCGCCGAAGTCGCCGCAAGGCACGACGTGGGTGCGCGCGGCCGCCGAATACCAGCAGCTCTATGTGCGCGACACGATCGCGTCGGTGCGGGTGGACGATGGCGACATCGCGCGCACCGTCAGCGATATTCGGCACGACGACAAGCTCGATATCAGTGTTCCCGACCTGCGCGCACAGGGGCTGACGTTCAAGGGGGTGCAACGCCTGCGCTGGCAGGATCGAACGCTGGTGCAGATGGTGTACCTGCCGGAGACGGGCGACCCCGTCGCCCTTTGCGTGGTGCGCGACCCGCGTCCGGATCAGGACGTGGCGGAGCAGCAGATCGACCGGATGGGCGTGGTGACGTGGCGCAAGGGACAGCTTGGTTACGCGCTGATCGGCGCGCCGGGGGCAATCAACCTGAAGGCGGTCGCCAGGGGGCTTTCACAGGGACAGGTCGCTCCGCTGTACGGTCTGGTGACGTTGCCGACGCACACGCAGGTGCCCGCGGCGTCGTAGCGGTGGTCAGCGCATCTATCGCATGCGCCGCATTCAACGCGCGCATTCAACACACCCAACGCGTCGTCCCCAAGACAAACGCCCTCGAAATCGAGGGCGTTTGTCTTTGCAGCAGTGACGTTTGCTACGCGTGGGGGCGGCGTGTCATGCCTGCGACATTGCGCCGTCGCGAAGTCGCCACAGGCCGAGCGGATTGCCTTCGCGCAGGGCTTCAGGCAACAGCGTGTCGGGCAGATCCTGATAGCAGACCGGACGCAGGAACCGATCGATGGCCGTGGCGCCCACCGACGTGAACATTGCGTTCGACGTCGCCGGGAACGGACCGCCGTGGACCATCGCATGACACACCTCGACGCCGGTCGGGAAGCCGTTGGCGAGAATGCGTCCGGCGCGACGCTCCAGACTCGGCAGCAAGCGGCGCGCTGCCTCGGTATCGCCGGCGTCGAGTTGCAGCGTCGCTGTGAGCTGTCCTTCCAGACGCTCGGTGATCGCGATCATCTCTTCGACGGTATCGCAGGCAATCACGACCGATGCCGGGCCGAAGACTTCCTCATGCAGTGCCGGCGTAGCGAGGAATTCGGCGGCGCTCGTGCGGAAGAGGGCGGCTTGGCCCTGGCATGCCCCCCCTGCCTGACCGCGCGCGAGCAGCGTCACGTTCGGTTCGTCGACCAGTCGCGTCACGCCCTTGTCGTAGGCCTGATGAATGCCCGGCGTCAGCATCGTGCCGGCGGCTTTCGCGCGGAGCGCTTCGGTGGCCGTGCGGCAGAAGCGATCGAGCGCTTCACCTGCGATACCCAGCACCATCCCCGGGTTGGTGCAGAACTGACCGACGCCCATCGTGAGCGAGTCGACGAAACCCTTGGCGATCGCTTCGCCGCGCGCGTTCAGCGCCTCAGGCAGCAAATACACCGGATTGATACTGCTCATTTCGGCATAGACCGGAATCGGTACGGCACGCGACTGCGCAATGCGTTGCAGCGCGAGGCCGCCGGTGCGTGACCCGGTAAAGCCCACGGCGGCAATCGCCGGATGCGCGACGAGCGCCTCGCCCACGGCGCGTTCGCCCACGAGCAGCGAGAACACCCCTTCCGGCAGGCCAAGCGCCTGCACTGCCGAGCGGATGGCGCGGGCCACGAGTTCCGACGTTCCCAGGTGCGCCGAATGTGCCTTGACGATCACCGGGCAACCCGCGGCAAACGCCGACGCCGTGTCGCCGCCCGCCACCGAAAACGCCAGCGGGAAGTTGCTCGCGCCGAACACGGCCACGGGACCGAGGCCGATCTTGGCCAGACGCAAGTCGCTGCGCGGCAGCGGCTCGCGCGCCGGCTGCGCCGGGTCGACGGTGGCGTCGAGGAAGTGGCCGTCACGCACCACGCGGGCGAACATGCGCAGTTGGCCAACGGTGCGCCCACGCTCGCCTTGCAGGCGGGCGGCAGGCAATCCGGTCTCGGCGTGAGCACGCTCGATAAGTGCGTCGCCCAGATCGAGAATGGCCTGTGCGACGGCCTCCAGGAACTCGGCACGCTTGGCGAGCGGCAATGCGCGGAACGGGTCGAACGCGGCGCGAGCCAGCTCGCAAGCGCGTTCGACGTCTTGCGCGCTGCCCGCGCCGAACGCGGGCGTCAGCCGCTCGCCGCGCGACGGATCGAACGCTTCGAGCGTTCCCGCGTTGCCTCGCACGTCGGCGTGGCCGATCAACATCTCACCGGTAATTTGCATGCGTGGGCTCCTTAGCCTTCAACCTTCTTGATCAGCGCGTCGAGCATCTCGAGTTCGTTCGGCAGCAGGTCGGTCAGCGGCGCGCGCACCGGGCCGGCATCGCGACCGACGAGCTTCGCGCCCGCCTTGACGATACTCACGGCGTAGCCCGCGCGGCGGTTGCGGATTTCCAGGTAGGGCAGGAAGAATGTGTCGAGCAGGCGGCCGATCGTGGCCTCGTCGTTCTCGCACACGGCGTGATAGAACGCCATGGCCGTCTTCGGAATGAAGTTGAAGACCGCCGATGAGTACACCGGCACGCCCAGCGCGCGGTAGGCTGCGGCATAGACTTCGGCCGTCGGCAGACCACCCAGATAAGAGAAGCGGTCGCCCATGCGGCGACGGATCTGCACCATGCGTTCGATATCGCCCACGCCGTCCTTGAAGCCGATCAGGTTCGGGCACGTCTCGGCAAGTCGCTCGAGTTGGTCGGCGCCGAGTTTCGAATTGGCACGGTTGTAGACGATCACGCCGATGTTGACCGAACGGCAGACCTGTTCGACGTGAGCGGCGATCCCGTCCAGGCTCGCTTCGGTCAGGTAGTGGGGCATGAGCAGCACGCCCTTGGCGCCAAGACGCTCGGCTTCCTGAGCGTATTCGATAGCCAGACGCGTCGGGCCGCCGGCGCCTGCCAGAATCGGCACCTTGCCTGCGCAGGTGTCGACGGCCGTCTTGATCACGGCGCTGTAATCGCGCGGGGTAAGCGAGAAGAATTCGCCCGTGCCGCCCGCCGCGAAAAGCGCCGTCGCACCGAACGGCGCCAGCCACTCAAGTCGGGCCGCGTAACCACGCGCGTTGAAGTCGCCGTTCGCGTCGAAGTCGGTGACGGGGAAAGACAACAAGCCGTCGGAGACGATCTGCTTGAGTTCTTGAGGTGCGGTCATGTCAAGAGTTCCTGTCGGCCACGGGGCCGTTTTCGATAAGGAAGAAAGAAGCTCAACCAGCGCTCGGCGCTGAGTTATATGTCATCGTATAACATGTAATGAAATCGAACAAGAGGCTGTTGAAAAGAATGGCAGTGGGATTAACCCGTACAAAGCATGGAAGGGGGATTTCCCCGATTTATCCGCCAGACTTGAGGGGTACGCACAGCGCGAATCTAGATGTATGATGACACATGAGTGGCGGCATGCGCGACAACGTCGAAATTCGACGCCGTTATGCGCGCTGGCCGAGAGAGTCTTCAGCGTCGATGGCGTATCGCATGTGTGAACCCGTGCAGGCGCCGCATCTCATCGGAAAACAGGAAGGAGTGAGCAACATGGCATCAATGACGGACGCGGGGCGCACGGACGCCGCGGGTGAAGGCGGGTCTGGGACGAAGGATGTGCCGCGCTATATTCGGATGCAGCCGGACGACAATGTCGCCATCGTCGTGAACGACGGCGGTTTGTCCGCCGGTCGCCGGTTTGCCGACGGACTCACGCTCGTGGACGCCGTGCCCCAGGGGCATAAGGTCACGCTGAGCGATCTGGCCGAAGGGGCGCCGGTGATTCGCTACGGTGTGGTGATCGGCTATGCGGCGCGTGCGCTGCCCGCGGGCAGCTGGGTCAACGAGCGCAATCTGGTCATGCCCGAGGCGCCTTCGCTGGATCGCCTGCCGATCAGCACGCGGGTGCCCGCGTCACTGCCGCCGCTCGAGGGCTTCACGTTTCAGGGCTATCGCAATGCCGACGGATCGGTCGGTACCCGCAACATTCTGGCGATCACGACCACGGTGCAGTGCGTGGCCGGCGTGGTCGAATTTGCCGTCAAGCGGATCAAGGAGACGTTGCTGCCTCAGTATCCGAACGTCGACGACGTTGTCGGGCTGGAACACACCTACGGCTGCGGCGTGGCCATCGATGCGCCGGACGCCGACGTGCCGATCCGCACGCTGCGCAACATCTCCACGAACCCGAATTTCGGCGGCGAAGTGATGGTCGTGAGTCTCGGTTGCGAGAAGCTTCAGCCCGAGCGCCTCTTGCCGGCGGGCAGTATTCCGATCGGCAGCGCCAATGCGGATGGCAAGCCCGATACCGTCTGTCTGCAAGACGACGCGCACGTCGGCTTCCTGTCGATGATCGACTCGATCCTGGCAACGGCACGCACGCATCTGGAGCGTCTTAACGCTCGCCAGCGCGAGACGGTGCCGGCGTCGGAGCTGGTGGTGGGCGTGCAGTGCGGCGGCAGCGACGCGTTCTCCGGGGTGACGGCGAACCCGGCGGTGGGCTTCGCCACGGATTTGCTCGTGCGCGCGGGCGCGACGGTCATGTTCTCCGAAGTCACCGAGGTGCGCGATGGGATCGATCAACTTACGTCACGCGCGGCGACCCCGGAAGTGGCCGACGCGATGATTCGCGAGATGGCCTGGTACGACGCCTATCTCGAGCGCGGCCGCGTCGACCGCAGCGCCAACACCACGCCGGGCAACAAGCGCGGCGGGTTGTCGAACATTGTGGAAAAGGCGATGGGGTCGATCGTGAAGTCCGGCACGGGGCCGATTCACGGCGTGATCGCGCCGGGGGCCAAGCTTGACCGCTCGCGCCAGCGCGGGCTGATTTACGCCGCCACGCCAGCGAGCGATTTCGTCTGCGGCACGCTGCAACTCGCGGCGGGGATCAACATGCACGTCTTCACGACCGGACGCGGCACGCCTTACGGGCTGGCCGAGGTGCCCGTCGTCAAGGTGGCGACGCGCTCCGATCTGGCCCGTCGCTGGCATGACCTGATGGATGTCGACGCCGGGCGCATCGCCACGGGCGAAGCCACCATCGAAGACGTCGGCTGGCAGCTCTTTCACCTGATGCTCGCCGTGGCGAGCGGCGAGAAGACCTGGGCGGAACGCTGGGGCCTGCACAACGCGCTAGTCCTCTTCAACCCGGCGCCCGTGACCTGACCCCGGGGGACGCACCTCAGAGATCGGCCGGCGTTTGCGCCAGCCCGAACTCGAGCATGGCCGGGACAAAGCAATGATTGAGCGTGTCGCGTCGCGAGAGCTTCGCGAGCACATAGCGACGGAACGGCGTGAGCGCGGCCCAGTCGCCCACCGCAGGCGGCAGCAGGTCGGCCAGTTCGCACTGCTTGAGCAGTCCCGGCGGCAACACGTTCGTATCCTGCCAGGCGGTAGGCGCAGGGTCGACGCTGCGCGCCACCGCTTGCCCTAAATACTGGTTCGCCATCTCGTCGAGACGCGCGGCAAAGTCCTCGTCGCCGGGCCTGCATGAGGCCAGCGCCTCGCGCGCCGCTTCGGGCAAGCGTTGCCAGTCGGCCAACGATAGATGTTGACCGTTGCGATCCAGATTGAAGCGAATCGCCATCGTGATGAACGTCAGGTTCTCGCAGGCCTCGATCTCGAAAACGAAGATCGGCAGACGCTGATAAAGATGCATGAGAGTCGCTCCCCGGGGCACAGCATCGGAAACAATCATGGTACTTCAAGTGGGCGCACTCTCGTGCGCTGCGCTGTGCCGCCCGCATCGCTACGAGGAAGGCGTGCCGGCGGAACGTCGTATTCCGACATCAATCCCCTAGGTTCTTGGGAAAAGTCTTGAATTTGCGTGTTTGAGCGACGTTGTCCGCATTTGCCGTTCACGATGGCGACCGACGTCGAATCGTCGTCATCCCTCGGGGCGCGGCCGGTCGTTCACGCCGCACCCGCGGGGAGGCCGGAGGGCGATGGAGCTACGTGGTTTGCGCACTTCTAGAGCCTCCGTTCTTTTTCGTATCCCTAAGGGATTCCTATGGTAGATGTTTGGCCCGCAGGCGCCTGCGTTCATGCCCGGCATGGCATGCGCGGCTTGCGCGGCAGTTTTGCAAGAGGCGCGGGCGTCCGCGCCATCCGATTTTCGAAAGGAGCCGACATGCCGTCCAATGCGCCGCCGTCACCGTTTCCTTTTCTTCCCGTCGTCCTGGAGGCGCCCGTCGGGGCGCAAGGTCGCGCGATGTCTCCGCCCGACGGGACCGCCTGCATGCCTGAGCCGGCGTCACGTCGGCTGGCGCGCGGCGCGCCGGACACGCCACGTGGCAAAGGGCGAACCCCGTCCCGCCGTCGTTTGGGCGCCGTGCAGAACGTGCCGGGGCTGTCGCTGGGCGATGGGGGGGCGACGCTGCGCGTGGAGGTCGTCAGGCGCATCGATCCCGCGGGGGTGGCGCTGCTGGGGGCGATCGTCCGATGAGTGCCCCGATCGCGTCACCGGTCGCCACTCCTCTGCCCGCCGCGCCGGTCGCGTTGGCGGCGTACGACACGGCGGTATGGGTCATCGCGTCGCCGCATGCGCGATGGACGGTCGAGGCGCAGGCCGTCGTCGTGTCGTCGCACGAGGTGTCGTGCACATTGCACGGCGCGCTCGCCGAAACCGCGATGTGGCTGGATCGTATGCGGCACGGTGTGCTGCTCGCCGAGGTGCCGTTGCCGGGCACCTGGCTCGCGATGCTGGTCGACGAAGCGCTGGTGCAGGTGTTGCCCGCCACGCAGGGCAATTTCGTGTCGGCGTTCGGGCGCATTTGCGACGATTGGGTGCGCGGCATTTTCGCCGCGCCATTCTGGGCCCGCTTCCTGGCAGGCGAATCGAGCGACGTCCAGGTGCTGGCGTTTCTCGCGCAGCACTACCATCGCGCGGCGGGGGCGGATGTGCACAATCGCATGGCGGTCGAGCGCTGCACCGACGCGGCGCTGCGACCGATGCTGTTGCGCCAGTATCGCGAGCAGCGCGGACAGGCGACGATGCTTGCCGCCGGCCTCCTTCGCTGTGGCCCGGCGGCCCGCACCTTCCTCGACAGCGGCGCGTTCGATGCGACGCATGCGCTCATCGACTTCATCATTGGCGCGGCGGGCGACATGTCCGCCTACGTGGGGTGTTGCGCGCTCAGTCAGGCGCCGGCAGCGGTGCGTGCGGCCAGCGAGATCGAGGCGCAGTTCGACGCGCTCGCGCAGCGGTATCCGTCGGCCGCCGAAGGGTTCGCGGCCGTCGGAGCGCACGCGCGGCAAGACGCGAGTGTCTGCGGCGGGACCTCGTTGCTCGCGCAATGGGTGGAGGAGGCGGGCGAGCCCGATGCGGCGTCGCGCTTGCGCATGCTGCGCGGGGCGCACGGTGTGGCGGCGGCCTATCGGGTCATGTTCGACACGTTGCATCATCTGGACGACGATATCTGAGGTCGGCGCGCGGGCCATGCCCCGAATGGGGCATGCGACTCGTATAATGGCGTCCGAACGGCGCGGGGCGGTGGTGCCTGCGAGCCGTCTGCCCCCAGACCATGACAACCCAACTCGCCTACCTTGCCGCGCTCGGTGCCGCCCTTTGCTGGGCCTTCAGCGGCATGATCGCCATTACGCCCGTGCGCCGGGCCGGTTCCTTCCCGTTCAATTACGCCCGCATGCTGCTCGTCTTCGCGATGCTGCTCATCGCGGTGGCGATGCAGCGTGGGTGGCCGTCGCTTACGCTGGAACAGTGGCTGCGACTCACGGCGTCGGGGCTGATCGGCATTCTCGTGGGCGACACGATTCTCTACACGTCGCTCGGCCGTCTCGGGCCCCGCCGCAACTCCATCATCTTCGCGACGAACGCCCCGATGACCGCCGTGCTCGGCTATGTTTGGCTCGGCGAGGCACTGGGCTGGCGGGCGGTGATCGGGGTGGCGCTGGTCACGACGGGCGTGGCGCTCGCCGTTGCGTTCGGTGGCCGCCGCGAGGATGCTCATCACTGGGAGTCCGTGCGTGGCGACGTGCGCGTGGGCGTCGCCATCGGGCTGGTGGCGGCGCTGTGTCACTCCGTGGGAACGCTCATCGCCAAACCGGTCATGGCCGCCGGCGTCGATCCGGTGAGCGCGTCGGCGGTGCGTGTGGGGGTGTCGGCGCTCGGGCTGACGATGCTCGCCGCGCGGCGCGGGCGTGACCTCTTCTCGGCCTTCACGCCGGGCACGCTCGCGCTCACGGCGGCGTCGGGCTTCGTCGGCGTGGCCGTCGGCATGACGCTGCTGCTCTACGGCATGGGGCACGGCAACACCGGCGTTATTGCGACGCTCTCGGCGACCACGCCGGTCGTGGTGTTGCCGCTGATGTGGATTCGCACCCGGCAGCGTCCGGCGGCAGGCGCCTGGTGGGGGGCGCTGATCGCGAGCGCGGGCGTCGCGTTGATCTTCAACCGGTGAGCGGAGACGGGCGCCAATACGGGGGGCGGCTCAGGTGCCGCCTCGCGGTCAGCGCGTGAGGGGCGGTTGCAGGGGGTCGGAATGCTGACGCGATGCGTCGGTCGTCATGCCGGACGGCGGTGCTTGCGGCGCAACGGCCGGGCGAGGCAGGTCTGGCGTCAGCAAACGCCGCAGCCAGGCCGCAAGCCGCTCGAAGATGCCTGGATCGTCGTTGAACAACTCGGGGCGCAGGACTCGGAGGTAGTCGAGAATCTGTTCGGCCTCCTGAGCACCAACCGATCCGTAGATCACCGCCAGATCGAGGAGTGCACGCAGTTCGCCGAGTCGCTCGCGCGCTTGCAGTGAACGGGCGGTCTCCACGCTGCGCTTGGCATCGAACACGCGCTCGCGCAGCACGGAGGCGGCGCGCCAAGCGGGCGTCTGCAAGGCGGCTTCCAGTGCGCGCAGGTCTTGCGCCGAACTGACAATCTGGCCCGCGAGCGATTCCACGATGCGTTCCTCGCCCTTCGCTTCGCGCACGATACCCTCGGCCCAGCGGCTCGCTTGACGCGACATGTCCTCGCGCGTCCATTCGGGGCGAGAGACGAAATAAAAGCCGTGTTGACGCGCCTGGTTCAGGATGATCGAGACGACGTCCGGGAACTGCTTGTCGAACGTGCGCTTGGCCCACGCGTAATGCCCCCGGCGAGCAATTGTGCGACGGCGGCTTCGGTGAGCGGAACGGTGCTGTCGAGCAGGCGGGCGCGCAGGAAGTCGTCGAAGGGCGGTGGCGTGAAGTGACGGTCGACGGCGGCGGAGATGCGCACGAACGCGTCGAAGTCTTTCTTCAGATCCGCCAGCGCGATGTCGGAAAGGGTTAGCGAAATGCGGCTCATCGTGACCGACCCCAAGGCGCCGTCGCGACGACGCAAAGCCGACGCGCGAACGAGTGCGCGTTAGCCAGTCGAGTGTCTGTGCCAGTGCCGCGAGCCGCGGGTGCTACTGCCGAAGCTCGTGCCACGTGCATCCCCATTGCGCGTGAAGTCATGTGCAGCGATACGTGTCAACGGTGCGCCGCGGTCATGGCCGCGCGCTGTGAAGATGGCCCTTGAGGGGACACAGGCGGACGTCCCGGCGTGTCGGATCCCATGGCGTTCATGGCGGCAATGCTAGCCTGATCCTGGCTGGCGATCCCCGCGTCTCCACCGTCTCCCCAGGAAATTCACATTTCGCATGGCGGACAGCAGGCGTCTGCATGCATCAACGGCATGGTGACGTCAAAACTTTAGCGATAAGGGTTGGATTTTTTGCGCGGCGTCGTGCGCGGCTCAGCTTCCCGCTGCGGGCCGCAGCAGATAGACGGCGAAGCGCGCGCGGGCATCGAGCCAGACGCGCTCGACATCCCACCCCGCGGAGCTTGCCAGGGCACGGAACTCCGTCTGACCGTATTTGTACGAGTTCTCGGTGTGAATGGACTCGCCTGTCATGAAGTCGAAGCGATGGCCCAGCACGCTCGCGCGGAAAGGGCGCTGGGCGACGAGATGCATTTCGATCCGGCTGGCGGCGGCGTTGAAGCGGGCTTCGTGACGGAAGGCGTCGAGCGGCAGGTCGCCGTCGAGTTCGCGGTTGATGCGCGTGAGCAAGTTCAGATCGAACTGCGCGGTGACGCCGCGCGCGTCGTCGTAGGCGGGCAGCAGCACGGCGGGGTCCTTGCAGGCATCCACGCCGACGACCATCCGGCGGCGCGGCCCGAGCATCTTGCCGACGTGGGCAAGAAAGGCGGCGGCCTGTCCGGGCGCGAAATTGCCGATCGTCGAGCCGGGAAAGAAGCCCAGGCGCGGCCCTTGCGTGGTCGGCAACTGCGGCGGCAGGCGAAACGGCCGGGTGAAGTCGGCGCGCACCGGCAACATGGGAATGCCCGGGCAGCGGCGGGCCAGCGTGGCGACGGCGTCGTCGAGGAAGTCGTCGGCAATGTCGACGGGCACATAGGCGCGCGGCGTGACCAGCGCGTCGAGCAGCAGCGGCGTCTTGCGACTTGAGCCGCTACCGAATTCGACGACGACGGCGTCCGGGCCGATGACGTCGGCAATCGCGGCGGCGCATTCGCCGAGCAGCGCCGTTTCGGTGCGTGTCTGGTAATACTCGTCGAGGCCGGTGATCGCTTCGAATAGTTCGCTGCCGAGCCGGTCGTAAAGCCAGATGCTGGGCAGCGACTTGGGCGTGTGGCCGAGACCGGCGAGCACGTCCGCCGCGAACGCATTTTCCGGCAACGACGGACAAACGAACGGCGTGGCTTGGGGGGCTTGCGACATCAACGATCCTCCGCGAGCCTCAGGCCGCAGAACTGCCAGCGCTGATGCGGGTAAAAGAAGTTGCGATACGTGGCGCGGGCATGTCCCGGCGGCGTGGCGAGCGAGCCGCCGCGCAGCACGAATTGTCCGCACATGAATTTGCCGTTGTATTCGCCGACGGCCCCTGCCGCCGGTCGGAATCCCGGATAGGCGACGTAAGGGCTGGCCGTCCATTGCCATACCGGGCCGAAGCGTTGCGCCATGGCGGGTTGCGACGCGGGCGACACGGTGGCCGCGACCTCCCACTCGTATTCGGTCGGCAGACGCTTGCCGGCCCATCGCGCGAAGGCGTCGGCTTCGAAATAGCTCACGTGCCGCACGGGCGCGTCGTCGTCGATCGGTTGCATGCCGGCGAGCGTCATCGACTGCCATTCGCCGTTGTGCAACTCCCAGTACAGCGGATGTCCCCACCCCTCGCGTTGCACCGTCGCCCAGCCGTCGGACAGCCAGAGTCCCGCCGTGCGATAGCCGCCGTCGTCGATGAACGCGCGCCACTCCCCGTTTGTCACCACGCGCGAGGCGATCGCGAAAGGGCGGAGCAGGATGTCGTGGGCCGGCGTTTCGCAGTCGAACGCAAAGGGTCCGCTCGATTCGCTCTCGTGCCCGACGCGATGCTGCCCGCCACTGTGCGCGATCCATTGCAGCGGCCCGGCGATGTCGCCGGCGCAGGCCGGCTGGCGATGCACGGGACGCAACGGATTTTGCGCGAACAGATGCAGCAAGTCGGTGTGCATCAACTCCTGATGCTGTTCCTCGTGATGCAGGCCGAGGGTGACGAGTGCATGAATGTCGGGCGGGAGATCGGCATGCAGCAGGCGCTCGTGCATGGCGGCGTCGACATGGCGGCGATAGCGCAGCACGTCATCGAGCGTGGGGCGGGAGAGCAAGCCTCGTTGTGGGCGCGGATGGCGCGGACCGGCGGCCTCGTAATATGAATTGAAGAGATAGGCGAAGCGCGGATCGTAGGAGTGGTAGCGGCTGCCCGACAGGGCGCCGGACTCGCTCAGCAGGAAGGTCTCGAAGAACCACGTGGTGTGCGCGAGATGCCACTTGACGGGGCTGGCGTCGGGCATCGACTGCACGGTGGCGTCGGCGTCGGACAGGCCTTGGGCAAAGGCGACCGAGGCGGCGCGCACGGCGTCATAACGCGCGTGCAGCGATGCCGGCATGGTCGCTACGAGACCCGTAGTGCCGTCGCGCTCGGTGCGCGGGCGGGGGAGACTGGCGGAGGTGCCGGAGGGCGCCTCGGCTTGCGACGTACAACAGGGGAGGGCCATGGGGGGACGCGCCGTGTTGTGAAACGTGCTGCCTATTGTAGACCGGTTGCGAGCCCGTCGTACCCAACAAGCCTAACGTGCCTGACGTGAGTCAGGGGGGCAAGGCCATGTTTGCAAGGTCACGATTGCCCGTTGCCGGTGGCGCTGCGGAGTTCGTGCTCGATACGCACGACCTCCTGGGCAACGAGCGCGATGGCGTTGCGAATTTCCATGAGCGCGGTGTACAGCGCTTGTGCGTTCTGGGGGATTGCAGGGCGAGGTCGTGAGCGGCGGCTTCGATGGCGTCGAGCGACAGGGCGATACGGTCGAGATTCTCCAGCATGGGGCGATCTCCGTTAGCGCGCAGCGAGTGCGTGCGTGACCCTATGATACCCAACTGACGTATCTCGGTGGGAATGTTAGAATGCGTGCCCTTGCCGGGGTGATGAAATTGGTAAACATAGCGGACTTAAAATCCGCCGCCTTCGGGCTTACCGGTTCAAGTCCGGTCCCCGGCACCAGTCATGCATTCGTCTTGCTGAAAACGTGAGCCGAGTTAGACGTTTCCGCACGCGTCCTCGGTCAGCCACTCGCGGGCATCCATTGATTCGCGTGGGCAAACGCACGGTGGCGTCCGGCTCGGACGCGGCATCATGTGCATGGAGCGCGACCGCGCCGCATGTCGAGACGCGCAGCACCGTAACCCTCCATCGTCTGTCGTCGTGGCCTACCGTCGCGGCACGACACCCAGCTTATCGTTCCCCGCCCATCATTGCGTCACCCGCAATGTGACGACGTCGCGGCCGCGCGTAAGCGGTGCAATGGCGCCGGTATTCAGCGGCGTGAAATTCATCCGTGCCATCTGTGCAACCAACGTCGCTCACGATGCGTCGCCAAAGCCCAGCGAGAATGCATGATCGCGCACATCAGCCGGCCAGCCGGCGACCCGTTCCCCAAAACACGCACGATCGTCTGCGAACAACGCTCGCGTCGCTTCCTCGAAGCCGGGCAGATCGCCGGCCAGCGCCGACATGAAGTGGTAGGCGCGCTCTTGTGAGGCGCGGCGATCGTCACGTTGGGCGTTGGCGCGACGTGCGTCTTCAACCAGCTTTCGCAGCGCGACCGATGCACCGCCTGGCTGCGTCGCGAGCCAATCCCAGTGGCGAGGCAACAGCGTGACCTCACGCGCGACGACACCGAGCTTCGGACGCCCTCGGCCACGTGCTTCGCTCTGCGGTGCCGCGCCGTCGGTGTCGTTGCCGGGTGGCGCGTCGGATACCGCCTGCGTGAAGCGCGCGGTGACTTCGTCGTCAGTGCCGCGCGTGTCGATGTCGATCGAGCGCCCAGTCGCGTTGTCGAAGATCAGCACCGGCGTCCGAGGCGCTTTTTCCACGGCACGCTTTACCGAAAGTGCGACGGCAGCAAGCGTGCCGGAGGCAATGCGTCGTTGACCCACGAAGGCGATGTGGGAGGGAAGCGTCGAAGGTGTCATGGTATCCCGCCAGAGAGTGAGGATTGCAATTTATACCCGGATAAAATTATTGTCAATATTATCCGGGCATAAATATGGTGCTGACCGCCAATCGAATGCAGCGGTACGCGCAGGCGATGCCGACCATGAGACGCCTGTCGGCGGCTATCCGAGCGGCAGGTCACAGGCGCGCAAAGCATTGGCCTGAGCGGCAGGTTGGGGGCGTTGACCTGATCCGGTCGCGTGGGGCGGGCGTCATGCGTGGGGGTGCTCAAGCCGACCGTCCGGGGAGTGTCCCGGTTTCGATCGCTGCCGGTCGAGCCTGCGCAACGTGGGCTGACTTTTTTAGGTATCGAAAATTTAAAGAATCCGCATTTCTGATAGTTGTGCGCGCGCAAGAATAGCGGTGCCGTGCGGCCACTTCGGCAACGTTTCCGAATGGCTTGTCGCGACGGCATTCAACCGCAAACCACAGCTACACAGGAAAAAACATGCAACTCCAAAACCACCCGTCATGCAGGCCTTTCTACGAAGCCGGGGACATGTCGCAAATGGCCGCATTTTATGAGGAAGGCCGAAACATCATGTGGATGATGCTCCGTGCCGCCCCCGCCCGTGCTTCAATCAGGGGCTTCTCACCGAGATCATGCACCTTGCCCGTACGGCGCGGGAATCCGGGCTGCGCATCGATTTTTGGGTCACGGGATCGCTGGTGCCCGAGCTTTTCAACGTTGGCGGCGACCTTAGCTTCTTTGTCGATGCGATCCGATCCGGAAAGCGTGACATGCTGATGGCGTATGCGCGGTCGTGCATCGATTGCATCTGGGAGATGTACAACGGCTACGGCACCGGCGCGATCTCGATCGCGATGGTCGAGGGCAGCGCGCTCGGCGGCGGACTCGAGGCGGCGCTCGCGCATCACTTCGTCCTTGCGCAGAAAGGCGTGAAGCTCGGTTTTCCGGAGATCGCGTTCAATCTGTTCCCGGGCATGGGCGGATATTCGCTCGTCGCACGCCGAGCCGGCATGCGCGTGGCGGAGGAACTGATCAGCACCGGAGAGTCGCACGTGGCCGAGTGGTTCACGGAAAAGGGGCTTGTCGACCAGCTATTCGAGCCCGGCGACGCGTTCCTCGCGACACGCACGTTTATCGACGTGATCCGGCCGAAGCTGAATGGGATTCGCGCGCTGATCCGCGCACGCCAACGCGTGCTGCCCCTGGATCGCTCGGAGCTGATGGACATTACCGAAGACTGGGTGCGCTCGACGTTTACGATCGAGACGAAGGACCTCGCCTATATGGAGCGTCTGGTGATGATGCAGAACCGCCGCGTTTCCAAGCTCCGCACGGTATCGTGAGGCACGGCGGCGGTAAGGTGAGGTAGCGAATCGGGAAAGCTCAGGCGATAAGCCTGAGCTTTCTTTTTTCGTTGATCCACGCCTCGAGATCGTGTGCGGGCATCGGTTTCGCGTAGAGATAGCCTTGCGCGCGTTCGATCCCGGCTTGCCGCAGGAATGCCGCTTGAGCGTCGGTCTCGACCCCTTCCGCCACGACCGAAAACCCCAACGCCTTGGCCAACGTGAATACTGACGACACGAGCGCCTGGGCATTCGTGTCGCTGTCGACGCTGGTCACGAAACTGCGGTCGAGCTTGATCACATCGAACGGCAGCCGCGCGAGCTGCGCAAGTGACGAATAGCCGGTGCCGAAATCGTCGAGGTAAATCCGTGCGCCGAGCTTTCGGAACTGCTCCATCAGACTGCGCACGCGGCCCTCGTCCTCGATGAAGCAGCTCTCGGTCAACTCTACGTCGAGCAGGCCTGGTTTCAAACCGACGCTGTCGCAGATCTCGCCGAAGTGATTGGCGACATTCAGGTCGGCCAATTGACGCGCGGACACATTGATCGATATGCGCATGTTCAGGCCCTTCGCTTGCCACTGAACGGCCTGCTTCGCTGCCGCTTCCATCACCCAGCGTCCGAGCGATCCGATCAGGCCGAACTCCTCGGCATGGCGAATGAATTCAACGGGCCCGACCAGCCCGCGCTCCGGCGATTGCCAGCGGATCAAGGCCTCGACACTTTGGATATCCCCCGTCGCGATGTCGACGAGCGGCTGATAGTGCAATACGAACTGCTTTTCCTCGAGCGCCTTGCGAAGATTGGTATCGAGCCACATTGCTTTCGCGACCTTCTGGTTCATCTCCTGCGTGAACACCCGATACGTCCGCTTTCCAGCTTCCTTCGCAACGTACATTGCCGTATCTGCGTTGCGGATCAGCGTTTCCATGGTGTCGCCATGCTGCGGATGCAGCGTGATGCCGATCGAGCAACTGGTGTAGACCTCCATCACGTCCAGGCGAACCGACGTCTCGAACCGGTCGATGATCGTCTTCGCGGTGTCTTCGAGCATGTCGAGCGTTGCGTGCTCGAACAGCACCAGGAATTCATCGCCACCGAGACGCGCGAGCGTCGCACATTCGGGCAGGCAGTTCCTGACGATCGCGGACACTTGGGTCAATAGACGGTCGCCGGTCACATGTCCATAGTGATCGTTCACATGCTTGAAGTTGTCGAGATCGAGAAACAGGATGCCGACCTGCCGCGGCGTCTCGTCCGGTCCGCCGGCGAGGGCGGCGCGGATCATCTCGGTGACGGCATGCCGGTTCGGCAGCCCGGTCAGCACGTCGGTATTCGCAAGCTCGGTCAGGCGCTGCTGCGCGTTGCGCTCCTCGGTGATGTCGACGCCCGAGCAGATCAGAAACCGCTCGTCGAGCCCGCTGCCGCTCTGCACGAACTTATTGCGAAACTGATACAGGCGCGGGCCGTTGACCGTATTGATGTAGCGCTCGACAGCGAATGGCTTGTCGTTTTCGAAGAAGCCCGTGATGTTCGTGCTCGACTTCCGGCCTTGCTCTTCGGTCATGAACAGTTCGAAGGCGCTCCTGCCGATGACGTCTTCCTCGCGTTTGCCCAGCACCTCTTCTGCGAGGCGATTGAAGCGCTGGAGGATGCCGTGACGGTTGAGGACCACGACGAGCGAATTGACTTCGGAGACGACCTGTTCGGCAAAGGCGAGACCGTGCGCGAGGTCGCGTGCGACAGAGCGAGTGTCCGAGTATGCGGACGCGGTGCCGGCCCAGGTGGTTGCATCGACCTTCTTGCCAACCATGTGCAGGCGCAACGGATGGCCGAACAGGGCGATCTCAAGTTCGAAGGACGAAGTGACGCCAGTGAGGCTGCGAATCGTGGCAGCCTGCGCGGCATCGAGTGCGATGCCGATGTTCGTCAAGCCGCGAACCGCGCAGAGCTCGAGTGCGTTGCTGTCAAAGCCCAGGCGCCAGTATGGGCTCTGCGTGCCTAGGTGGACTTCGAGGACTTCACTGTCGTTTTCGTCATGCATGGACGAGACCCGCCTTTAAACTGCATAAGTGAGACGGCGCTCCATGACAGATGCCCATCGACGCGCCTCGCCATACGTTGCGCCATTCGCGGCAAAGCGCGATGCGCATCTGTTCTCGCCGGCTGGCGTCCCGGCTTGCGCCGACCGGGCGGTCGCATGGGGTGCATTGAACGATTACGTGTCGTTCATCTTATCAAAAGATGACTATGGGTTTCAATGTTCATACGGAACAAGTGACGTTCGCGTGCGGTCGGTGCGCTTCCCCGCTCATCGTCGGCAATGAACGGACATTATCGAACCCGAACGCCGATCGGGTGGAAGTCGTATTTCAAACGCACGTCAGCGAGTACTGCTTTGCTTCACCCGTTGAGATGTCTTACGTCACGGTCCCACGTGTTGCATGACGCCTTCGCGCAGCGCCCGGAACCGCTGCCGCGCCGACCTTCGCCGAATCTGGTACTTTTGGGTATCTGCGCCCGGATGCAGATCCGATCGTCTGATTTCATGCAACGTATGGAGCGAGAAATGGAAAGCAAAAGCGCGAGTGCTTCTGGCAAGTGCCCGGTGATGCATGGCAGCGCCACGTCGGCGGGGATGTCCAACATGGATTGGTGGCCCAAGGCGCTGAACCTCGACATCCTGCATCAGCACGACAGCAAGACCAACCCGATGGGGGCATCGTTCCACTATCGGGACGCCGTCAAGACGCTCGACGTCGATGCGCTCAAAAAGGATCTCAAGGCCCTGATGACCGACAGTCAGGACTGGTGGCCGGCGGACTGGGGGCACTACGGCGGCCTGATGATCCGCATGGCCTGGCACTCGGCGGGCACCTATCGCATCGCCGACGGGCGAGGCGGCGGCGGCACGGGCAACCAGCGATTCGCGCCGCTAAATTCCTGGCCGGACAATGCCAATCTCGACAAAGCCCGCCGTCTGCTGTGGCCGATCAAGAAGAAGTACGGCAACAAGCTGAGTTGGGCGGACCTGATCATTCTCGCCGGCACGCTGGCTTACGAATCGATGGGGTTGAAGACCTTCGGCTTCGGCTTCGGACGTGAAGATATCTGGCACCCGGAAAAGGATATCTATTGGGGATCCGAAAAGGCGTGGCTCGCGCCCACCGACAACCCGAACAGCCGCTACTCCGGCGAACGTGATCTGGAAAACCCGCTGGCGGCAGTCATGATGGGGTTGATCTATGTGAACCCGGAGGGCGTCGATGGCAAGCCCGATCCGCTGAAGACCGCCCGTGACGTGCGCGAGACCTTCGCGCGCATGGCGATGAACGACGAGGAAACGGTCGCCCTGACCGCAGGGGGCCACACCGTTGGCAAGACGCATGGCAATGGCAACGCCGCCAATCTCGGCCCGGCGCCGGAGGGTGCGGATGTCGACGCGCAGGGGCTGGGCTGGATCAACGCGGTCAGCCGTGGTGTGGGGCGCGACACGGTCACCAGTGGCATCGAAGGGGCCTGGACCACGCACCCGACGACGTGGGACGGCGGCTATTTCGATATGCTGCTCGGCCATGAGTGGGCGTTGCAGAAGTCGCCCGCCGGCGCCTGGCAGTGGGAGCCGGTCGACATCAAGGAAGACGCCATGCCCGTGGATGTCGAAGATCCGTCGATCCGCCACAAGCCGATCATGACCGACGCCGACATGGCCATGAAGATGGATCCGGCATACCGGAAAATCTCGGAACGGTTCCACCAGGATCAAGCGTATTTCTCGGAAGTCTTCGCCCGCGCGTGGTTCAAGCTGACGCACCGCGACATGGGCCCGAAGTCCCGCTACCTCGGCCCGGATGTACCGAAGGAGGACTTGATCTGGCAAGACCCGGTTCCCGCGGGCCGCAAGGACTACGACGTGGCTGCGGTGAAGGCAAAAATCGTCGCCAGCGGCCTCGGCATCGCCGATATGGTGGCGACGGCGTGGGACAGCGCGCGCACCTTCCGAGGTTCCGACAAGCGCGGCGGTGCCAACGGCGCACGCATCCGTCTGGCACCGCAGAAGGATTGGGAAGGCAACGAGCCGGTGCGTCTGGCCAACGTGCTGGCCGTGCTGGAGAAGATCGCGGCCGAGACGGGCGCGAGCGTGGCCGATGTGATCGTGCTGGCCGGTAACGTCGGTGTGGAGCAGGCGGCCAAGGCGGCAGGGGCTCATGTCACCGTGCCTTTTGCACCGGGGCGTGGCGATGCCACGCAAGCGCAAACCGATGTGGCGTCGTTCGACGTCCTGGAGCCTGTGGCGGATGGTTTCCGCAATTGGCTGAAGCAGGCATATGTGGTGAGCCCGGAGGAACTGCTGCTCGATCGAGCCCAGTTGATGCGGCTGACGGCGTGCGAAATGACGGCCTTGATGGGCGGCATGCGCGTACTGGGCACCAACCACGCGGGCACCCGGCATGGCGTGCTTACGAACCGCGTTGGCGTATTGACGAATGATTTCTTCGTCAATCTGACCGACATGGCGAACATCTGGAAGCCCGCGGACAACAATTTGTACGAAATCCGCGATCGCAAGTCCGGCGACGTGAAATGGACGGCCACGCGTGTCGATCTGGTCTTCGGCTCGAACTCGGTGCTGCGGGCCTATGCGGAGGTCTACGCACAGGACGACAACAACGAGAAGTTTGTGCAGGACTTCGTCGCCGCCTGGACGAAGGTCATGAACGCCGATCGGTTCGACTTGGCGTAATTTCCGATGGGGAATCCCCCGCAGCGCGGGCACGGCTGCGGGGGGCGTTCAGACACCGTGCGAGCGGATGAGCGGATAAATCAGCACGCCAATGATCGCAGCCGCCACGACAACCACCGGCTCCTGCAGACGTTTGAAGCGCCATAACAAGGCGATGGTCACGACCGCTATCAGCAGCGTGGGCCAGTCGACGATCGAGCGGCGCGCGATGACAATGACCGACCCCGTGATCGCGCCCACGGCCGCCGCGGTGATGCCGTCGACGAAGGCCCGGATCGCGGGCAGCTTGCCATATTTCTTGAAGTACGGCGCCGGCAGAATGGTAAAGAGGTAGCAGGGGAGAAATGTGCCGAGCGCGGCAACGCACGCCCCCGTCAATCCGGCCACGAGATACCCGATAAAGCCGACGGTAATGACAACGGGGCCCGGCGTGATCATCGCCACCGCGACCGCGTCGACGAACTGCTTGTCGTTGAGCCAGTGGTGCTCGGTGACCACCCCGCCATATAGAAACGGCACGATAGCGAGCCCCGAGCCGAACACGAAGGCGCCGGCCTTTGTGAAGAACAGACCGAGTTGGCCAAGCAGTGGCCAATCGAGACCGCTGATTACGCCGCTTGCCGGCGGCAACTGCGCCAACGCGACTGCGTTGATGCCGCCTTTGCCCAGCCATTTGGGCGGTGCCTTAACCAGCCAGTTGATGACACCTCCCGCAATGAAAAGCCACGCGATCTCCGATTCGGTGACCACCGTGACGGCCGCCAGCGTCAGGTAGATCGCGAGTAGGAGCCGGTGTCTGCCCACCGTCTTTGTGGTGAGCTTGTACGCGCTCATGGCAATGATGCCGACGACGGCCGCACCGACGCCGTAGAAGACCGCCTGCATCCAGGGCAGACCGCCAAAGTGCGCGTAAGCCCATCCGAGCAGAACCACCATCGCAAACGACGGCAGGACGAAGGCGATGCCAGCGAGCGTCGCGCCGACCACACGATAGTGGACGTAGCCAAGATAGATGCCGAGCTGCGCGGCGAGCGGGCCGGGCATCATCTGCGCCAGTGCCAAGCCCTCGCGGTAGTCCGCGTCGGTAATCCAGCCGCGCCCATCGACAAGATCGCGATGCATGTACCCGACCAGTGCCACGGGACCGCCGAAACCGAAGGTGCCAAGCCGCAGCATGTAAAGCACCATCTGACCCAGCGTATAGCCTGGTGCGGAGGCGGTTGTCGTGCTCATGAGCGTCTCCTGCTTTCCTTGTGCTTCGTGCTGGCGGCAAAGTGCGCATAGAGCGCGTCGAGAACCGGCATCATCGCGTCGAGCAACTGATCATCGTCGGGCGCGCCCTCGCGCGTGCCGGCCAACACGGCTTCGAAGCCGCTGGCCTCCGGCACGGACTCGCCGCCGACATCCAGGGCGTGAACCAGTTGCCCAAGGCGCAGCAGCGCCGCGTCGTGATCGAGACCGAACGTCGCGAGCAAAACCTCGAAAGTCACCCGCTCGTCGACGTGCGTGAAGGCGGCTCCATCGAAATCGAAGCCGAGCGCGTCTGCGGGACACGCCTTGGGCGACTCGAGCCACACAAACCGAGCCTCGAGATCGATAAACCGACCAATCAGCCATGCGCTCGCTACCCGGTCTACCCACAGGCGACGACGTGTCGCCCAGATTCGCCGCTGATAGTCCTCGCGCTTGAGGGGGCGATGGGCTGGTGGGCCGCATGCGGCTCGCCCGGCGACAGGACCGTCTCGATATGAGAGACGAAGTCCCCCACGCGGCTGCCGCGCGGGCGGCCGCCTCGGTGGGAAAGTAATCGATTGCGGCAACGCTCTCATAGTCCTTTTGCAGCCGCCGCTGCAACCGGGCCAACTCGGCAGGCGACTGCGCAGACATCGCCTTGCGCGCCTCGGCGAGCGATTGGACGACGTTGTCGTAGTCGTCGGAGCGGTCGAACAGCCCGCGAAAGTACGCCTCCTGCGCCGCGTCGAGGCTTGGGGTGCGCAGCAGATGCGCGGTGCCGCCGCTGTCGCCGATGGATTCGGCAAGCTCGCGCAGCATGCCTTCACGCTCGGCGTTGTAGGGCAGCAGATAAACGCCGTCTCGCAGAACGGCACAGCCCCGGGCTTTCAATGCGCGCCAGTACCGCATGCGCGCGGTGGCATTTTCCGTCGGCAGTGACAGCACTAGCAGCGACCAGGTGGAAATTTGTGTCATGTAGATGACATTACGTTAACGTAGCATATTCTACAAGTTTACTTTTCGTGTGATTGGCCAGGTTTTGTCCGCCGAGCCGGCTGGGGGCCAGTACACTTCCCCCAATAGATGATGCGAGGTTTGACGACCGTGAAATCCCGATACAGCGCGGTATTCACCGCTTTGGCTGCCGCGGCGCTTTTTGGCGCCGCGACACCACTCGCCAAAGCGATGCTCGGCGCCGTCAGTCCATTCATGCTGGCCGGGCTGTTTTATCTGGGGAGCGGCCTGGGGCTGGGCGTCGGGATCGCGTGGCGGGCGTGGAGCGGGCGTGGGCGTCATGCCCGCAGGGACCATCACATCCAGCGGGGCGAGCTGCCGTGGCTGATCGGCGCGATTGCGATGGGGGGTGTCGCGGGCCCCGCGTTGCTGATGCTCGGGCTGTCGAGCACCCCGGCGGCAACGAGTTCGCTGCTGTTGAACCTCGAGGGCGTGCTGACGGCCGTCATTGCCTGGGTGGTTTTCCGGGAAAACGTGGACCTCCAGGTTTTGCTCGGCATGGTGGCGATCGTCGCGGGCGGCGTGCTTCTCTCATGGCACCCTGGCGGGGTGGGTTTGCCGGTGGGCGCGCTGTTGATCGTCGGTGCGTGTACGTGCTGGGCGATCGACAACAACCTCACGCGCAAGGTCTCGGCAAACGACGCGATGGTGATCGCATGTCTGAAAGGAGTGGCGGCCGGTCCGGTGAATCTTGGCATTGCGTTCGCGGCGGGTGCTTCGCTGCCGTCGCCAGGGACAGTGGCCGCGGCCATGGCGACAGGGCTTGCCGGTTACGGAATCAGTCTCGTGCTGTTCGTGGTCGCGCTGCGCAATCTCGGGACCGCGCGTACCGGGGCTTACTTTTCGGTGGCGCCGCTGTTCGGCGTCATACTTTCTCTGATCATCTGGCCCGCATGGCCTGATCTGACTTTTTCGTTGGCTGCCGGACTCATGGCGGTCGGTATCTGGCTGCATGTGCGTGAGCGGCACGAACATGCGCATACGCACGAGCGGCTCGAGCATACGCATCGTCACCGCCATGACGAACATCATCAGCACGAACACGACTTTCCTTATGCCGGCGATGCGCCGCACACGCACGCGCACGCACATCTACCCATCACGCATTCGCATGCGCATTTTCCCGACATCCATCACCGGCATCGACACTAGCCGGCGGGGTCAGTCCGAAGTCGGGGCAACATGCAGCGACACCTCGGGATCGCGCCATGCATGTTGTGGAAGCGGCCGTCCGGTGCGCGGCGCATTCCGGTCCTTTTCTTCATTACCTTGACGATGCGCCGAAACGCTCCGCAACCTCACACCCCAAACCACCTCACTTCGTACTTTTGGAGTGGTGATGCCATCCGCAGCCGGGGTGTGAGCGACGTTGTGCTGTCGGGCACTGTCGACGTACCTGAGCTGCCAACGCGCCTGCTCGCCGATTGGACGCGGGAGTTATCGTTGCGCATGACGCTGGGCGCCGGGGATGTCGATGTGATGCCGCTGGCGCGCGCGCGTGCGCGCTGGCCGAACTACTCGCACTTTGTGCAGGCCGCGTCCGATTGGACGAACACGCTTGGCTTGCCCGGGTCGCTCGCGTCGAAGGACGTCGCGCTTATGGCCTGCCGTGGTGCGAGGTATCACCACGACGGAGAACAGTACGGCGGTGCGGCCTTCTGCAATTTGTTCCTGAGCGAAGACAAGGGGCAGGACGTTCATTTCCCCAGATTGGACCTTCGCATTCCTTTGACCCGTGGGACGGTGCTGATATTCGACACCTGCCAGCCGCACGGGGTGATTCAACGCGGCCGCCACGCCTTCGATGCCGACGACTTCCCCGTAGATCAAGATGGCACGCAGGTATTCCTGACCTGGGAATTTCCGATCGAGGATCCCGATGTCGCACGCGCCCTCCACGTCGCCTTCGACGTCGACCCATCGGGCCCGACGACGGTGAATGACGAGCAAGTGCGGCGCCATGGCGACAGGGTAGAGGTCTGCCCGGAATCAGGTCAGTGGCGCCGCGCGGACGCATCGGTTCACGCGTTGACCGACGGCGTTCGATGATGCCAACGGGGTCGGCTGCTGCGCGCCAGCGCTGCCTATAGCGGGACGTCTTCGATCAAGGCCAGACGCACTGCGCGAATCCGTCGATCGACGAAATAACCACCGCCTTCCGTGTAGCGCAGATACAGCCGAGCGCACGACGTGCATTCCCACACGCTGCAGCGGTTGTATGGGAAGTAGCGCGGGGCGATCGGCGCATCGTCCGCCCAGTACGTCGACTTGCCCGGCAGGTATTCGGCAACGGTCGGTTCCGGAGCGTCTTCCGCGAGCAAGGTGCCGATCTCCCGCAATAGCGTTTCGTCGAGGGAAACCGGCTGGGATTGCCAGCCGTCGAGCGGCGTTTTCGTGCACGCACACGGACCGGGAGTCTTGGCTTGCGCGCGTCGTGCAAGATCGATCAGGGCGGCGGTGTCCAGAGGGGCGGGCATGGTGGGTATTGTCGTGTCGATGAGGCGGCGAACGCGCCATCATGCGCGCGTTCGCCTGGGTTCGGCAAGCTGTCAGCCGTTCATCATTCGGTCACGCTGGCCAGCGACCCACGAGCGGTCGAAGCAACCTTGCGCGATCGATTTCAGCGCCGCTGCCTCCTTGGCCGCCTGCTTGCGAGCGCCCTCGATGACGGCTTCAACATCCGCAGGCGCGATCGCGAGTACGCCGTCCTCGTCGCCGACGACGATGTCGCCCGGATGTACCACCATTCCGCCGACGGTCACGGGCACGTTGATCTCGCCCGGTCCGTTCTTGTATGGGCCACGATGCGTCACGCCGCGCGCGTAAACCGGGAAATCGCGCTGGCGCAGAGCGCCGACATCGCGGATCGCGCCGTCGATCACGAGACCTTGCACGCCAAGGCTTTCCGCGAAGCTCGCCATGATGTCGCCCATCAGCGCCTGTGTGAGTTCCCCGGCGCCGTCGATCACGAGCACGTCGCCAGGCCGGCAATAGTCAAACGCGCGATGGATCGCGAGATTATCGCCACCGCGCGTGCGCACGGTAACCGCCGTGCCAGCCATCGGCTTCGGTCGATGAAACGGGCGCAGGCGGGTCGTGCCGCTCACGCGGGCCATGTTGTCGCTCAATAGCGATACAGCGAGTTCGCGCAAGGCGACGAGCGTCGAGGGGCTCGTCTGGGCCGCCGATTCATATTCGCGCCATCCGGCCATATTCATGTCGTTGCTCCTTCGGTTGATCGTTGTCGCTCAAGCTGTGCGGATAGGCGCCCGTACACGGCACGCGCGTTGCCTTCGAAAATGCGCCGGCGGTCTGCGTCGCTGAGCCATTCGATGGCATCGATATATCGACGCGTGTCGTCGAAGTAATGGCCGGTTTCCGGATCGATCCCCTGCACCGCGCCGATCGTCTCAGAGGCGAACAGAATGTTCTTCACCGGAATAACCTTGGCGAGCAGTTCGGCGCCCGGCTGGTGGTAGACGCATGTATCGAAGAAGACATTGTTCAGCAGGTGCTCGGTGAGCAGCGGCCGATTCATCTCCTGAGCGAGCCCGCGATAACGTCCCCAGTGATACGGCACCGCGCCGCCGCCGTGCGGAATGATGAACTTGAGCGTCGGGAAATCGGCAAACAGGTCGGCGCTCAGCAACTGCATGAACGCCGAAGTGTCGCCGTTGATGTAATGGGCGCCGGTTGCATGGAAGTTGGGATTGCACGACGATGAAACGTGAATCATCGCCGGCACGTCGAGGTCAACCAGTGCTTCGTAGAGCGGGTACCACGAGCGGTGGCTCAACGGCGGCCCGGACCAGTGTCCACCTGACGGATCGGGATTCAGATTGCAACCGATAAAGCCGAAGTCCTCCACGCATCGCCGCAACTCGGCAATGCAGTTGTCCGGTGCTACGTCCGGCGCCTGAGGCAGCTGGCAGACGCCGACGAAGTTGCGCGGGAAAAGCTCGCACACGCGATGTACGAGATCGTTGCACGCCGCCGACCAGACCGCGTTGGCTTGCGCTGAAGCCAGGTGGTGGCCCATGCTGGCCGCGCGCGGGGAGAAGATCGTAAGATCCGTGCCGCGCTCGCGCTGGATGCGCAATTGACCGCGTTCGATGCTCTCGCGAATTTCGTCGTCGGAAATGTTGGGGCGAGGAGGGGGCGCAACGCCGTCTTTCAGCGCGGCGATCTGCTGCGCGCGCCATGTTTCGTGTTGCGGGGGCGAGGTCGTATAGTGACCGTGACAATCAATGATCATGCGTGACTTCCGTAGCGTTGTGTGCGGGATTCAGGTGCGGGCGGCGGATTTCGCCGTGGACAGCGAAGCGTCTTCGTCGTCGGCCGGCTTCACTCGCATCACGAGCGCGATGACTGTCGCCATGACGAGGAACGCCGCGATCGTCAGCAGCGCGAACTTGAAGTTGCCCGTCGCGCTGCGCACGAGGCCGATGCTCCACGGTCCAACCAGCCCGCCGAACTGCGCGATCGTGTTGATGAGCGCGATCGTCGCCGCGCCCGCCGCGCCGGTCCTGAACGAGGATGCGAGGCTCCAGAACAGCGGATTGCCGGCGTAGATGAAAAGGCCCGTTATGCACAGCAGTACGTAGGCGATGACGGGATTCGGCGCATAAGCACTGCCGGCGATGGCGATGGCACTCATGCCATAGACGAAGGCCAGATGTTTTTTGCGGTCGCCTGTGCGATCCGAACTGCGACTGATGATGAACGTGCCCAGCACGCCCAGCAGTGGCGGCACGGCCGAGAGAAAGCCGACCTCGATGTTGCTCAGATGGCCAAGACTCTTGACGATCTGAGGCAGCCAAAGAAAGAGACCGTAAATGCCGACCAAGGCGCAGCCGAACAGGCAGGCAAGGCTCCATACGCGAATGTCGCTCGCTACGCGCAGCAGCGGGAAATGTGCGTTGCCACCGACTGTTTCGCGTTCGGCCGCCAGCGTCGTTTCGAGCCATTGCTTCTCGTCATCGGCGAGCCAGTCGGCGTCGGCCGGGCGCTCGGTCATGATGCGAAGGGTGACAAGGCCCAGCAGCATCGCCGGAATGCCTTCGAGGATGAACATCCACTGCCATCCTTGCAGGCCGAGAACGCCATTGGCATAGGTCATCAGCGCGGTGGAGATTGGGCCGCCCAGCACCGCGGAAAACGATCCCGCTATGATGTAGCCGCCCACCGCGCGGGCCCGATAGCGCAACGGAAACCATTTGGTCAGGTACACCGCCACGCCGGGCAGGAAGCCCGCTTCCATCACGCCGAGCAAAAAGCGCAACGCGTAGAAGCTCTTGTCATCGAAGACGAAGGCCGTTGCGGCCGCCACCGCACCCCATGTGAGCAAGATGCGCGCGATCCAGCGGCGCGCGCCCACGCGATGCAACAGCAGGTTGCTCGGCACCTCCAGGAGCATGTAGCCGACGAAGAAAATGCTGCCTGCGAAGCCGAACACGGCGGGCGAAAAGCCGAGCGCCTTGTTCATGTCGAGCGCCGCGAAGCCGATGTTGATGCGATCGAGGTAGTTGAAGAACATCATCGCGAAGAGCATAGGCATGAGCCGCCCGTACACCTTTCGCATGGTTGCCGCTTCGTTGAATGGGGTCATGCCGTCTCCACGTTCTTTATGTCGGATCGCGAGGGCTCTGTGGCCCTGCGTTACAAACGGCCTTTGCCGTCAGCGTGCCCGAACCCGTGCCGCGCCTAACATGGCGAGCCGGTTCGGATCACGAAAACCGATGATAAGAAGCGCGGTGTTCGGCGTCCAAGACGCGTTGCTTATGTTTCTATAAGCTTCTTTTTATAGTGTGTGTCCTTGAGTGGCGCGGGAAGGCAGCCGAGGAAGGCGCGCAGATGCGCTGAGTCATCGTCAGCGCGGAATGTTGCAGCCAGCGTTGACCATTGCGACGCGCCTGGGTTCGCGAGATGGCGGAAAACGACGTCCTTGCGGCCATGCCGCGCCACGGACTCACCGACAAACGTCACGCCCAGTCCCGCCGCGACGAGCGCGATGGCGGTCTGGATTTCGTAAGCTTGATGAGCGACGAATGGCGTCACGCCCGCGTCGCGATACAAGGACTGCACAGTGCGCTTGAACTGCGCGTTCTGGTGCTTCGGATAAAGGATGAGCGGTGTGTCTTCGAGATCGGAAATGCAAACCTTCTTCTTCCCTGCCAGCGGATGATCCGGTGAAAGCACTGCCACGATGTGTTCACGCAGCAGCGGATGCGTCACGCAGCCGGGGATGTCGAGCGGTTGACGTCCGATGCCGACGTGAATGCGCATGTCGCGCAACGCATCGGCCTGCTCGTCGGTCAACATCTCGAAGAGCTTCAGTTCGATCTGTGGGTAAGCCCGATGGAATGCCTTCAGCGCGGGCGGCAGGATGCTGTACATCGCAGATCGCGTGAAGCCGATGGACAGCCAGCCACGTCGTCCTACGCCAATTTCCTGAGCACCGAGGCTCGCCTGCTCCCATGAGCCGAGAATCTGGCGTGCCTCGGTGCAGAGATAGTGGCCCGCTTCGGTGAGTCGAAGCGGCCGCCTTGCGCGGTCGACGAGTTGCGTGCCAAGCCGCTCTTCCAGCAGTCGTATCTGCTGACTCAGTGCGGGTTGCGCGATATGCAAGCGCTCCGCCGCGCGGCTGAAGTTCAGCTCCTCGGCAAGAATGACGAAACACTGCAAGGACCTGAAATTCATGTCAACTTTCCTAACGTCCAGTGAGTCGCGCGCATCAGGCGATTGGATAATGCGCTGCTCACGTGCTCTCTCGATCGATGATCGTGAACCCTGTATCGACACGCAGCGTTTCGTTGACGGGCGGGTTCCCGTCCAGTCGCTGCAGCAGGGCCTCGGCGGCAAGGCGTCCGATCATCGCCCCGTCGATGCGGACCGTCGACAAGGACGGATGGACGTGGGCGGCGGTGCTCAGATCGCCGAAACCCATCACCGCCACCTGCTGCGGAACGCCGATGCCGCGACTTGCCGCCTCGGCGAGAATGCCCTGCGCAAGCATGTCAGTGCTGCACACAATCACGTCCGGCAATCCTTTGTCGAGCAAGCGTACAAAGCCTTCACGCCCTGCTTGCAGTGTTGCCGGCGCGGGCAGGACTTCCAACGGCACATCGTCCATTCCGTGCTCCCTCAACGCCTCCACGATGCTGATGCTACGTCGTATTCCGCGCGGATCGTCGGCTGACATCAGGGCGAACCGCCGGTACGATTTCTTCAGCAGGTGACTGACCACCGCGCGGCCAACGGCTTCGTGCGAGAAACCGACCAGCATGTCGATGGGGTCGTCGGCCAGGTCCCACACTTCCACGATCGGCACGTTCGTCTTGAGCAATCGCTCGCGTGTGACGCGGGAGTGGTCTGTGCCGGTCAGGACGATCGCATCCGGTCGACGGCCGAGCAAGGTGTGCACGAGTTGCTCTTCACGCTCGCGACGGTAGTCCGTTAGCCCCAGCAGCGTTTCATAGCCCGACGCCGCCAGCGTCGACATCATCGTCTGCACCAGTTCCGTGAAGATCGACGTCGCAATTGTCGGCAATAGCAACGCCACGAGGTGGCTCCGGTTCGTGGCAAGCGCGCCCGCCAGCAGGTTTGGCACGTAGCCGGTCACGCGAACGGCGTCGAGCACCCGTTGCCGCGTTGTTTCGCGCACGAGTTCCGGTCGCTTCAGCGTGCGTGACACCGTCATCGCCGTAACCCCGGCCAGGCGTGCAACGTCTTCCAACGTCACGTTGTCGTTCGTCTGAGGCGGCCGACTGGCGGTCGGCCTGTAGTGCTCTTCCATCGCGGCTCCCTGTGTTCATCCATTCTATCGATAAGAGAACGCGATTAGAGGACTCAATGACATACGACGTCGTATGTATAAATCCCGGGAAAACCCGAATTTCCAGACTGTTTGCGCTAACATATGCTTCCAACACATAAGACATCACACAACATTTCGGAGACGACGATGGAAAATGGCGTAACGCGGGCGGCCCTGGCTCGGGATGAGGCGCTTGGCGCGGCGGCTGTGACGGCCGGCGGCGTCGATGGCCGTTATGCGGGCAAAGCAAGGCGCGCTACCTGGTCGTTTTCATGCTTTTTCTGATCACGACGGTCAACTACGCCGATCGGGGAACGCTCTCCATTACGGGCACGGCCATACAGCACCAACTTGGCATTTCGCCGGTCGCGATGGGCTACCTGTTCTCGTCGTTCGCATGGGCCTATGTCGCCGCGCAGATTCCCGGTGGCTGGCTGCTCGATCGCTTCGGTACCAAGCGGGTCTATGCCTGCAGTATCTTCTTCTGGTCGCTGGTGACGGCGCTGCAGGGATTGGTCGCGGGTTTGCCGATCGCGATGGCGGTCATCACGCTGTTCGCGCTGCGCTTTCTCGTCGGGGCGGCCGAGGCGCCAGCATTCCCGGGCAATTCGCGCATGACCGCCACGTGGTTCCCGACGGCCGAGCGGGGCACGGCGTCAGCCATCTTCAATTCGTCGCAGTATTTCGCCGCCGTGCTGTTCACGCCGCTCATGGGCTGGATCACGCATGCGTACGGTTGGCAGTACGTGTTCTATGTGATGGGCGCGCTGGGCATTGTGCTCACCGGCGTCTGGCTGAAGACCATCTATGCGCCGCGCCAACACCCGCTCGCGAACGACGCGGAAGTCCGCTTCATTGCCGATCACGGCGCGATGATCGACCTCGAAGACAAACAAGTCGTCGCGCAGCGTCGCGTCGCGACGGCGGGTTCGAACGACGGGTTGCAGGGGCGCAAGATTTTCAGGCAACTGCTCAAGAGCCGCATGATGCTTGGCGTGTTCATCGCGCAATACTGCATCACGACGCTCACCTATTTCTTCCTGACGTGGTTCCCGATCTACCTCGTGCAGGAGCGCCATATGTCGATCCTGAAGGCGGGCTTCGTGTCGTCGATCCCGGCGATCGCCGGCTTCCTCGGCGGCTTGCTCGGCGGCGTGGTGTCGGACCGGATGATGAAGCATGGCTTCTCGACGTCGACCGCGCGCAAGGTGCCCATTGTCGTCGGGCTGCTGTTGTCGACTTGCATGATCGCCTGCAACTACGTGGATAACCAATGGGTCGTGGTCGGCATCATGGCGGCGGCGTTCTTCGGTAAGGGCATCGGCGCGCTGGGCTGGGCCGTTGTGTCGGATACGGCGCCGAAGCAAGCAAGTGGACTGTGCGCGGGCCTCTTCAATACGTTCGGTAACACGGCAGGTATCACGACACCGATCGTGATCGGATATCTTGTGCAAGACACGGGGTCGTTCGCGGCGGCGCTGGTCTTCGTGAGCGCCAATGCGCTGATTGCAATCGTGTGCTATCTGTTCGTCGTGGGCAAGATCGAGCGCTTCGAGCTGGCGGCGTAACACATACCTGGCTACCGGTCCCATCGCAAGGAGATACGATTGAATACCGCCCGCGGATTGCACGAGCAAGGTTCGTCCATCGAGGCCGTATCGTCTGGCAACATGGCGCCGGCCGACGCCTTCGCTGGTGCGCAGCCGCTCGGCGGGTCGCCCGATGCACATCGGGTGGCATTCGAGCCGAGCACGCGCTACCCGGACGTCGCCATCGAAATTCTCGACCCGAGCTTCGCGAAATACCGGCTCTACAGCAGCGCGGTCGAGCAGTTGGGGACCGGAATGCGCTGGGCCGAAGGGCCCGTGTACTTTCCCGCAGCACGCTACCTCGTCTTGAGCGACATCCCCAACAATCGCATGATGCGCTATGACGAAGTGACCGGGCATTGGGGTGTCTTTCGCCAGCCGTCGAATCAGAGCAACGGGAACACCCGCGACCGGCAAGGGCGACTCGTCACGTGCGAGCATCTCACGCGGCGCGTCACGCGAACGGAGCACAGCGGCAAGATCACGGTGCTCGCGCACGGCTATCAGGGCAAGCGCCTGAACTCGCCAAACGATGTCGTCTGCCAGTCGAACGGCGCCATCTGGTTTACCGATCCGCCCTTCGGCATTGCCGGGCACTGGGAAGGCGAGAAAGCGACGCCCGAGCTGCCGCCATCGGTCTATCGTCTTTCGCCGGACGGCGAGTTGCAGGCGATGATCACCGACCTCGCCGGGCCGAACGGCCTGGCGTTCTCACCAGACGAGTCGAAGCTCTATGTGATCGATAGCCGGGCGACGCCGAGCCGTGTCATGTGGCAATACGACGTCGGCGCAAACGGCGTCACGTTGTCGAACAAGACAAAGCTGTTCGATGCCGACGGTGCCGGCGCCCTCGACGGCTTCACCGTCGACAAGGATGGCAACCTGTGGTGTGGCTGGGGCTCGGACGGACGCGCCGGTGTGAGTTCCGCCGACCTCGACGGGGTGAAGGTCTTCAACCCGAACGGCCAGCCGATCGGTTTTATCCGATTGCCGGAACGCTGCGCCAACTTGACGTTCGGCGGCCCGAAGAACAACCGGCTGTATATGGCAAGTTCGCATTCGCTTTATTCGCTTTACGTGGAAGCCGAGGGCGCCGTCTGATCGTCACGACGCTCGCCTGTTTCCCTCAACTACTGGTACTTCGTTTATGTCCACGACTCTCACTCGCGTCAACGCCACGCCTACCGTCACCGAACTGCGCGTCATTCCCGTCGCCGGGCGCGACAGCATGCTGATGAATCTTTCGGGCGCGCACGGCCCGTTCTTCACGCGCAATATCGTGATCCTGACGGACAGCGCGGGGCACACGGGGGTCGGCGAAGTGCCGGGCGGCGAGACCATCCGCAAGACGATCGACGATGCGCGTGCCTACGTCGTCGGTCAATCGATCGGCAACCTGCAGGCGATTCTGAACCGGGTGCGTACCGCGTTCGCCGATCGCGACGCGGGCGGTCGCGGTCTGCAGACTTTCGACCTGCGCACCACGATCCACGCCGTCACCGCGCTCGAAGCGGCGCTGCTCGACCTGCTCGGCCAGCATCTTGGCGTGCCGGTCGCCGCCTTGCTCGGCGAAGGCCAGCAACGCGACGAGGTGGAGATGCTCGGCTACCTGTTCTACGTCGGCGATCGTAACAAGACCGATCTACCGTATGCCTCGGGCGCGCAAGGGCGCGACGATTGGGAGCGTCTGCGCACGGAAGTCGCACTGACGCCGGAAGCGGTGGTGCGTCTGGCGCAGGCCGCGAAGGCGCGTTATGGCTTCAACGATTTCAAGCTCAAGGGCGGCGTGCTCTCAGGCGACGCGGAAATGGAAGCGGCCACCGCGCTCGCGGAGTGCTTCCCGGAAGCGCGCGTGACGCTCGATCCAAACGGCGCCTGGTCGCTCGCCGAAGCGATCCGCCTGTGTCGTGACAAGCACGACGTTCTCGCCTATGCAGAAGACCCATGCGGTGCGGAAAATGGCTATTCCGGCCGAGAAGTGATGGCCGAGTTCCGTCGTGCGACCGGCCTGCCGACCGCGACCAACATGATCGCGACCGACTGGCGTCAGATGGGCCATGCGATTCAACTGCAATCTGTCGACATTCCGCTGGCCGACCCGCATTTCTGGACGATGCAGGGCTCGGTGCGTGTTGCGCAGATGTGCAACGACTGGGGCCTCACGTGGGGCTCGCACTCGAACAATCACTTCGACGTGTCGCTGGCCATGTTCACGCACGTTGCCGCCGCCGCGCCCGGCAAGATCACCGCGATCGATACGCACTGGATCTGGCAGGACGGCCAGCGCCTCACGCGCGATCCGTTGCAGATCGTCGGCGGCAAAGTGAAGGTGCCGGAAGTGCCGGGCCTCGGTGTCGAACTCGACATGGATGAAGTCGAGAAGGCGCACGCGCTGTATCAGCAGCATGGCCTCGGTGCGCGCGACGACGGGGTCGCGATGCAGTACCTGATTCCGAACTGGACGTTCGACAACAAGCGTCCGTGCCTCGTGCGCTGAGGCACTTCGCTCGAGCATCGGTGGAAAACATCAGAGGCTGGTAAAATGCGCGTCCCATGCGGAACGCTATTTTATGAAGTCTCAAACACTTCGGGAGCAGTGGCTCCCGAATCTCCCCGGTAATGTACTTGCCGGTCTGACCACGGCGTTCGCGCTAGTGCCCGAGTGCATCGCCTTCGCGCTGGTCGCTCAAGTCAATCCGCTCATGGGCCTCTACGGGGCCTTCATCATGTGCGCGCTCACCGCCATCTTCGGCGGTCGTCCCGGCATGATCTCGGGGGCCGCCGGATCGATGGCGGTGGTCATCGTCGCACTCGTCGTCCAACACGGCGTGCAATATCTGCTGGCGACCGTCGTTCTGGGCGGCGTGCTCATGATGCTCTTCGGCCTGTTGCGTCTCGGCAAGCTGATTCGCATGGTGCCGCACCCGGTGATGATCGGTTTCGTGAATGGGCTCGCGATTGTCATCGCCATGGCGCAACTGGAACATTTCAAGCGCGCCACGCCGCAAGGCGACGTCTGGCTGCAAGGCACACCGCTGGCAATCATGTGCGCGCTGGTTGCGCTCACGATGCTGATCGTCTATGGGCTGCCACGCCTCACGAAGGCCGTGCCGCCCGCGCTCGTCGCCATCGTTGGCGTCGGGCTCTTCAGCCAAGGATTGCACCTGCGCACGCGTACGCTCGGCGACATGGCGCACATTGCCGGGACACTCCCGTCGCTCCATCTGCCGCAAGTGCCTTTCGATCTGGAAACGTTGCGGATCGTCTTCCCCTACGCTTCACTCATGGCGATGGTCGGTTTGCTGGAGACGCTGCTCACCTTTAATCTCACCGACGAGATCACGCAAACGCGCGGCCGTCCGAATCGAGAATGCCTCGCGCTCGGCGTGTCGAATGTCGTATCTGGAATGTTCGGGGGCATGGGCGGTTGCGCCATGATCGGGCAGACCATGATTAACCTGAGTTCGGGCGGGCGCAGCCGCGTCTCGGGAGCGACGGCTGGCATCATGATCCTGCTGTTCGTGCTTTGCCTGTCACCGCTCATCGAGCGCATTCCGCTGGCCGCGCTCGTCGGGGTGATGTTCGTCGTCGCCCAGCAGACGTTCGCCTGGGGCTCACTTCGCGTACTCGGCAAAGTGCCTCGAAACGACGCTCTCGTGATCGTCGCGGTGACGGTCATCACCGTGTTCACGGATCTGGCCGTCGCGGTGATGTGTGGCATTGTTATCGCCGCACTCAACTTCGCCTGGCAGCATGCCCGCGATATTCGTGCCGAAGTGCAAGAGAACGGCGACGACGCCCGTACCTATGTGCTTCATGGCACGCTGTTCTTTGCGTCGACCGCCAATTTCCAGGACCTGTTCCAGCCGTTGTCAGATGTCCGCCGGATCGTTGTGGATTGCCGGTCGCTGCACGTGGCGGATCACTCGGCCATCGTGGCGTTCGAGACGCTCAGGGAGCGTTATCGGACGTCGGGTCGAAACGTGCGCTTCGTCAATCTTTCGTCGCGCAATCAACGCCTGCTGGAACGAGCCGGTGTGAACCTCGTCGAGGCCTGAGGCACGCTTGCGGGCTATGGCCGTCGCGCGTTACTTGAACGTGTGCAGGTAGGCCAGCAAGTCGGCCACCTTGCGCTCGTTTCCGATGCCCCAGAAGCGCATCTTCGTTCCCGGCACGGTTTTGCCTGGATTGGCAATGAAGGCGGCGAGTGCCTTGTCGTCCCACACAATGCCGGACTGCTTCATCGCCGTCGAGTAATCGTAGTCCGGCAGGCTGCCCGCGCGGCGGTTGACAACGCGGTTGAGTTGCGGGCCGAAGCCCGACGTCGCCATGGGGCCGACCGCATGGCACGACGCACAGCGTGCCGCGAACATTGCCTTGCCGGCTTCCACGTCGCCAGCGGCCATGGCGGGCGACGCGAGCGCGCTCAGCACGCCAAGCAGCGCGAGCGTTGGCGCAACGCGGCGTCGGCGGGCGACAAGCGGGAGTGGCGCGAGTCGTACGACACGCGGGACAGCGAAGATCGGGAAAGCGGAGCGGGCAGTCATCGGAGGGCGTGCAGCGGGGGAACGGGTCGAAGGCAAGCCGCTAACTTACCGCGTTCCCTCCGGCGCGACCAGCGATTCCCGTGCGAAGGCGGTGCGACATCGTGTCGCGGCCGTCGACGCCTGGGCATCGACGGTCATTCGCCGCAGGCGGCAGCGGTCTTACGCCGCGCCCTTGATCACGCTCTGCGGCAGATCGCGACCGTGGTACTTCTTGTAGATCGCGTTGAGCTTGCCGTTCTTCAGATTGGTCTTCACCCAATTGTTGATCCAATCCTTGAGCGCCGGCTGATTCTTGTTGAGCGCGATGCCCAGATTGAATTCCGTCTGCGCGAACTTCAGTTCGAGGTTCTTGTCCGGGGCGCGCTTTTGCATCTCGCCGAGATTCGACGGCGTGCTCGAGAAGATGTCGACCTGACCGGTCACCATCGACGTAATGAGCGTCGCGTCGTCTTCGTAGCGCACGATCTGCGCGCCCTTGGCGTGTTGCGTGGTGAGCGTGTCGTTCACGGTCGCGCGCGTGAGGCCGATGCGCTTGCCGTTCAGATCGTCATAGCCCTTGATGACCATGCTCTTGGGGCCCCCGACGATGATCGAGATGACCGCGTAAGGCATCGAAAAATCGATCACCTTCTCACGCTCCGGCGAGATCGCGAGATCGGCCACCACGATATCGGCGCGGTTCGACTGCAGCGTGGGGATGCGCGCGGCGTTCGTCACGGACACAATGTCGAGCTTCACCCCAGATCCTGTGCCAGCAGCTTGGCCGTTTCGACGTCCGAGCCCACCGGTTGCAGGTTGGCGTCGGCGTACGAGTACAGCGGCGTGCCCATGGCGATGGCGACGCGGATCTTGCCTGCCTTCTTGATGTCGTCGAGCTGGTCGGCGAGGGCAGCGTGCGCCACGGCGCCGAGCAGAGCGGCGGCGCAAGCTTGGGTGAGGAACGTCTTGAGTTTCATGCGGATGTCTCCTTGGAGTAATGGATTGTCTTGCGTGGCCGGACTAAAGGCCGTTGGCGAGGAACGCACGCAGTTCGGGCGTTTGCGGGTTGTCGAGCATGTCGCCCGGACCGACTTCCCACACCTTGCCTTGATGCATGTAGATGATCTGGTCGGCGACGCGCTTGGCGAATGCCATTTCGTGCGTGACGAGCACCATCGTCATGCCGTTCGCCGCGAGGTCTTCCATGACGCGCAGCACCTCGCCCGTGAGCTGCGGGTCGAGCGCCGACGTCACTTCGTCGAACAGCATGACCTTCGGCGACATGGCGAGCGAGCGCGCAATGGCCACGCGCTGCTGCTGGCCGCCCGAGAGTTGCTCGGGATAGCTCTCGGCTTTGTCCGACAATCCCACCTGATCGAGCACGCGCTTGGCGACGTCTTGCGCTTCGCTGCGCGCCATGCGCTTGACGTGCCGCAGCGCGAGCATGATGTTTTCGCGCACGTTCAGGTGCGGGAACAGGTTGTAGCTCTGGAAGACGATGCCGACTTCGCGGCGCAATTGATGCAGGTCGATGTGCGGATCTTCCACGCGAATGCCGCACACTTCGATGGAGCCTTCGTCGATGGTCTCCAGACGATCGATGCAGCGCAGGGCCGTACTCTTGCCCGAGCCGCTGGCGCCGATGACCGCCACCATCTGGCCGCGCTCCACTTCGAATGACACGCCCTTGAGCACCGGGTTGTCGCCGAAGCGCTTGTGAATCTGGTTGACCTTAACGATTGCCGACATTGAGCTTGTCCTCCAGTGATGCGCTCCAGCGCGAGAGCGGGTAGCACAGCACGAAATAAAACACCCCGACCAGCGAGAACACGAGGAAGGGTTGGAAAATCGAGTTGTTGATGATCTGTCCGGCGCGCGTGAGCTCCACGAAGCCGATCACCGACGCGAGCGACGTCATCTTGATGATCTGCACCAGGAAGCCGATGGTCGGCGGCAACGACAGGCGCACCGCCTGCGGAATGATGACCAGACGCAGCGTCTGCCAGCGCGAGAGCGACAGGCACTCCGCGGCCTCCCACTGCGCCCGCGGCATCGCTTCGACGCAACCGCGCCAGATGTCGCCCAGGTAGGCGCTGGTGTACACCATCAATGCCAGCGCGGCTGCCACGATGGCCGGTAACTCGAAGCCATACACCGACAGGCCGAAGTAGACGATGAACAGCAGGATCAGCAGCGGAATGCCCTGAATCGCCTCGATGAACACTTGCGCAGGCAAGCGCAGCCACCGGCGCGGCGAGATGCGTCCGAGCATCACGACAAAGCCGCCCGCACTGCCGAGGACGAATGCGATGAGCGAGAGTACGAGTGTCCAGCCGATGGACTGCACCAGATAGTTGAAATAGGTCCAGGAAAAATTGCCCATCATGAGGCGCTCCGTTGCGCGGCGTTGGTACCGGATTTGCCTGAAGCGCCCGGCGTGCCGGCGTTGCCCGGGGCGTTCAGGCCGGCGGCGCGCGACGCGGCCGCCCGACGGCGTGCGGCCTGAGCGGTCTGCGCGGCGGCGCGTCGCACGATGCGGCGGCGCTTGAAGAAGTACTCGCCGGCGGCCCACGCCACGAGCTTGACCAGCAGCGAGAGGCACAGGTAGAGGGCGGCCACGACGATATAGGTTTCGAGCGAGCGGAACGTGTCCGACTGCACGGTATTCGCCACGGCCGTCAGTTCCTCGGCGGAAATCTGCGACGCCATGGCCGAGGCCTGCATCATCAAAATGAACTGGGTGGTGAGCGCCGGATAGACCTTTTCGATGGACGGTTGCAGCATGACGTGCCACGCGATGCGCCATTTCGGCAGCCCCAGGCACTCGGCGGCCTCGATCTGACCGCGCGGCACCGATTCGAGCCCCGCGCGAATGATCTCCGCCGCGTACGCGCCGATGTTGATCACCATCGCAATGACCGACGCGGCGAACGTCGGCATGTGTACGCCCACGCTGGCCAGGCCGAAATACAGCAGAAAGATCTGGACGAGGAACGGTGTGTTGCGCACCGCTTCGATATAGATGCCGCACAGGCGGGAGAGCCAGCGGTGGCGGCTGCGCTTGGCAAAGGCCACGAGCGTGCCGACGACGGTGCCGAGGACAACTGAAATCACCGTCATCTTCAGCGTGAGCCACGCGCCGTCCAGAAACACTGGCCAATAGGGGAGCAGCGGGGCGAAATTCAACGAGAAATGCATGGCAAGCGCCTGTCTCCGGTGACGTTCGGGGCCGACGCGCCAGGCAGTCCATTGCGGCCATGACACCCGCAATCACTGTGGTGGGTCTTTCTTGTACGTCGTCATATAAGTGATGCGATTTTGCGCATCGCGGCTCGACGTTGTCAATAGCGGAGGATTGGGGGGATACCCTTGGCTATTGCCTTGTCGGGGCAAGGGTTAAAGGCGATCTGGCCGGTTGGCTAAGGCGCCGCATGCGGTGTGAGGTGGCCTCAACGGCGGGTTGATGAGGACGGATTTTGTCTGCGTGTCATCGTATCTCTTTCCGTCGGGGCGCGTCGGACAGTTGGGCAGTAGGGAGGCGCAGGGCGCGGCGGCGCGGTTCCTGGTTCTATAATCGCGCATTGCCATTCCGACCGTGACATTCAAGGCGAAATCCGATGACGCTGTCCGCGACCGCCCTCGACGAACTCGACCGTAACCTGCTCGCCCTGCTGCGGGTCAATGCGCGCGAGAGTACGGCCAACCTGGCGCGCCGTCTCGGCGTGGCGCGCACGACCGTGGTGGCCCGCCTGGCGCGGCTTGAGCAGGCGGGCGTGATCGCCGGCTATACGGTACGACTTGGGCAGGACGCCGCCGGAGGCGGGTTACAGGCCTGTGTCGGCATCAGCGTGCAACCGCGCTCCGGGCGCGACGTGCTACGGCGCCTGAACAAGATGCCCGAGATTCACCTGCTGTGCACCGTCAGCGGCGAGTTCGATTACGTGGCATGGCTGCACGCGGCGTCGGCAGACCAGCTCGACGCGCTGCTCGACACCATCGGCGAGATCGACGGCGTCACCCGGACGACAACGTCGGTCGTGCTCGCCCGCAAGATCGACCGGGGGGCGTGCTGCCCTGAGCATCCCCGGTAATTTTTCGTAAACGTCGGCCAAGAATCGCGCCGCGCGCCCGCCGGCGCTCGCGCCGTGCCCGAATTTCCCGTTCATCCCCGTGTTGCCTTGACTTCGTGGTTTGTCTGACGAATGCGTTAGTGCTAAAATTACTGAGAATTGTTTGCATTAACTTCTTTGTCAATCTGGAGTGTGTATGCGCGTGAAATCCCTCGTCGCCGCGGCGCTGTTCGTCGGTGCAGCCACCCTGGCGAATGCCGCCGAATTTCCCATTGGTAAGCCGTTGAATGTGGCGGGCATGGAGATCAACACGGTGTATCTCCAGCCGATCTCGATGGAACCGGCCGGCATGATGCGCGACGCTGCGAAGTCGGACATCCACCTCGAAGCGGATATTCATGCGATTGCCAAGAACCCGAACGGTTACGCCGAAGGCGACTGGATTCCCGGTCTGGAAATCACGTACAAGCTGCAAAAGATGAAGAGCGACGGCAAGACCCCCGAGGGCGCATCCATCGAAGGGTTGATGATGCCGATGGTCGCAAGCGATGGTCCGCACTACGGCGATAACGTCAAGCTGGCCGGTGTCGGCAAGTACAAGCTGACGATGGTCGTCAACGCACCGGGCACGCTGCAGGCGTTCGGCTGCAAGATGGGCGGCATGCCTGCCGCCAACGCCCATGCGTCACACGGTGGCATGGGTCCGTGGTGCTTTGGCCGACACGTCGACAAGGAAACCGGCGTGGGTCCGTGGTTCAAGCCGGTGACCAAGGAAGTGGATTTCACTTTCTCGGGAATTGGCAAGAAGGGCGGGTACTGAGTCGCCCACATGAATTTGACTCGGCGTTGGCCTGCGGGCCGGCGCTGTTTTCGTTTGGAGCGGAAGAATGAATCAGCGCATCGCGCGCCTGCTGGCCACGATGACAGCCGTGGTGGCGACTTTGTTCGTGCTGGCGGGGCCGTCGCTCGCTCGCGCGGACGACTTGCCAACCTTCAGGCTGGAAATGAACAACGGCAAGCTCAACCCGGCGCGCATCGAGGTGCCGGCCGGCAAGCGCATCAAGATTGAAGTGCACAACACCGGCACGAACGCTGTCGAGTTCGAGAGTCTGCAACTTCGCAAGGAAAAGGTGTTGGCACCGGGCGCGCAATCGTTCGTGGTGATCGCGCCGCTGCAGCCGGGCGAGTATAAGTTTTTCGACGATTTTCACCCGCAGGCACAAGGCGTGATCGTTGCCAAGTAAGCGGGCGGAAGTCGTTCTGGATAGTCGGTAAGACACGCATCACGAGAGGAATCAAACGATGGGTCAGGTCATGTTCATCGTCTGGCGCGAAAGCGTCGAGGCATTGCTGGTTGTCGGCATTCTCCATGCCTGGCTGGCCAACCCGGAGCACGGTGCCAGGCGCGGACTGCCTTATCTGTGGGGCGGTGTGGCGCTCGGGATTGCGGCGGCCGTGGCGCTGGGCGGCGCTCTCGTTGGTTTTACCGAGGTTCTCTCGGGCGACGCGCAGGACTACTTCCAGACGGCCATGGTGCTGGTCGCCTGCGTGCTGATCGTGCAGATGGTCTTCTGGATGAAGCGCCACGGGCGAACGCTCAAACGCGACATGGAATCGTCGCTGCGCAAGAACCAGGATCAGGGCACCTGGTGGGGCGTGCTCGTGCTGGTGGCGCTGGCCATTGCCCGCGAAGGCAGCGAGACGACCATCTTCCTGTACGGCATTGGCTTCGGCCAGCAAGGCAGCGTGCCGCCATCGATGTGGCTCGCGGTGCTGATCGGCTTCGCCCTGGCACTCGCCACGTTCTGGCTGCTGCAACTGGGCGGGAAGATCTTCTCGTGGCGCCTGTTCTTTCGCGTGACCGAAATCATGCTGCTGTTCCTCGCCGCCGGGCTGCTGGAGTCCGGGCTCGATCGCCTGATCTCGCTCGAACTGGTGCCGACGCTGGTCGATCAACTGTGGGATACCTCGGCACTGCTCGACGACACCAGCCCGTTCGGCAGTCTCGTCGCCACGTTGACCGGCTATCGCGCCCATCCGTCGGGCATGAATCTGTTGGTGTACGGCATCTATTGGCTGTTCGTCTGGGCCTTGCTCAAGCGGGCAGACGGGCCGCTCAAGCAGGCCAAGCCCGCTTGAGCGGGCCGCAGGCATCGGCGGCGCAAATCTCGCCGGTGCACGACAACGGCCTGTTCGGACAGGCCGATGCCGGCGTCACAAGCGCCCCGGCATTCGCAAGATCCGCCAGCCTGACAAGGTTGTTCTCCCGACGTACGAGTTGAGCATGAGCATCGCCATACCTGTCCCGAACCGACTGGCCCGCGCAGGGCTTTGGATGCAACGCCACGGCAAGCTGATTCGTGGCGTGCAGTGGGGCATCGTGCTCGTGTACGTGTTCCTCATCGGGGTGCCGGTCATGTTGCCGCTGCCCGACGAGACGGCGCACATCCTCAATAACCTCACGGTCTTCGCGCAGTTCACTTTCTGGGGCATCTGGTGGCCGTTCGTGCTCATCAGCATGGTCTTGATGGGCCGCGTATGGTGCGGGGTGCTGTGCCCGGAAGGCACGCTCTCGGAATTCGCGAGCCGTCACGGACGCGGTCGCGCCATTCCGCGCTGGATGCGCTGGGGCGGCTGGCCGTTCGTGGCCTTTGCGGGCACCACGCTCTACGGCCAGATGGTCAGCGTCTACCAATATCCGAAGGCCGTGTTGCTGGTGCTCGGCGGTTCCACCCTCGGCGCGATGGTGATCGGCTATTTCTACGGCCGCGACAAACGCGTGTGGTGCAAGTACCTGTGCCCGGTCAACGGCGTGTTCTCGCTGCTCGCGCGTCTGGCGCCGTTCCACTTCAAGGTCGACGAAGACGCGTGGCGTCGCTCGTATCACACCAACGGCCACAAGATCATCCCGGTCAATTGCGCGCCGCTCGTGCCGCTGCGCAACATGAAGGGCGGCGCGCAATGCCATATGTGCGGGCGCTGCGCCGGGCATCGCGACGCCATCGCGCTCACGGGCCGCTCGCCGAGCGACGAGATCGTGAAGTTCGGCGCGACGGAGAACAACAGTGTGTGGGACAGCGTGCTCGTCATGTATGGCCTGCTTGGCGTGGCCATCGGTGCCTTCCACTGGACGGTGAACCCGTGGTTCGTGGCGACCAAGACAATGCTCGCCACGTGGCTCATCGACCGCGACATCATGTGGCCGTTCGCGACGAACGCGCCGTGGTTCGTCTTTACCAACTACCCGGCGCAGAGCGACGTCTTCTCGTGGCTCGACGGCGGCATGGTCGTCACGTACATCCTCGGCAACGGCCTGCTGCTGGGCTTGGCCTTCACGACGATCTTCGCGCTGGCGAACCGGGCGATGGGGCCGTGGCAGACGTCGCGATTCAATCACCTGGTGCAGTCGCTGATTCCGATTGCCGGGGCCGGGGTGTTCATCGGTCTGTCGGCCACGACGATCAGCCTGCTGCGCGCCGAGCATCTGCCGGTGTACTGGGCGAACGATGTGCGCGCTGCGATCCTCGCCGCGACCACGTTGTGGAGCCTGTGGCTTGGCTGGCGCGTGACCGGGCGGCATGCGCGCTCGCTGGGGCGGCGTCTGGCCGGAATGGCGGGTGTCGTGGCGGCACTGGCGCTGGTCAACTGGCTCTGGCTGTTGATGTTCTGGATCTGGTGACGCCCGGGGCGCGTCGATTGTCGCGCCTCAGGTCGGTGGCCTACAATGGCGCCACCGGTCTTTCTGTGTAACGCTCATGTTGCTCGCTCAACGTCTCCCGCTGTATTTCCGCCTCGTTCGTCTCGATAAGCCGATCGGCACCGTGCTGCTGCTGTGGCCAACGCTTGCGGCGCTGTGGATCGCGTCGAATGGGCATCCCGACCTCTGGCTGCTCGTGATCTTTACACTGGGCACCTTCCTCATGCGCTCGGCGGGTTGCGCCATCAACGATTACGCCGACCGCGACTTCGACAGGTACGTCAAACGCACGAAGGAGCGGCCGATCACGTCGGGACGCATTCGTGCCTGGGAAGCAGTGGCCGTGGCGGCCACGCTTGCGCTGGCGAGCTTTTTGCTGATCCTGCCGCTCAACGCGCTGACCAAGTGGCTCTCGATCCCGGCCTTGTTCGTGGCGGGCACCTATCCGTTCACCAAGCGCTTTCTGGCGATTCCGCAAGCATATCTCGGCGTGGCCTTCGGTTTCGGCATTCCAATGGCCTTCGCCGCGGTACAGGACCAGGTGCCGGTTATCGCGTGGGTGCTGCTGCTCTCGAATGTGTTCTGGTCGGTCGCCTACGACACCGAATACGCGATGGTCGATCGCGACGACGATCTGAAGATCGGCATCAAGACGTCGGCGATCACGTTCGGACGCTTCGACGTATTGGCGATCATGCTCTGCTATGCCGGGGCGCTTGGCATCCAGGCGGGCGTGGGCGTGTATCTCGGCTTCGGCTGGCCGTTCTGGCTCGGCATGGCGGTGGCGGTGAGCTTCGCGATCTATCACTACTTCCTGATTCGCACACGCGAGCGCATGCCATGCTTTGCCGCGTTTCGTCACAACAACTGGCTCGGTGCCGCCGTGTTCGCGGGTATCGCCGGGCATTACTTGCTGAGCGCGCAGTCGTAGGTTTTCGCATAAGCGCAAACGTCGAAGGCGGACGTTCGCGAAAAGCAAAGACGGACCGCAGGTGAACCGAACCCCGGAAGTGGGACGGTTCACCTGCGGTCCGTTTGTCTTTGCGACGGGCCGACTACGGCCTACTGTGTAATGAGCTCAGGCGTCGCCCAACTCGTCGCCAAGTTCCTTGGCGCGGGTATTGGCCGCATGCACGCCGCGCACGATAGCCGCCTTGATGGCGTCGCGATCGAACGAGCTGAGGGCAGCAAACGTCGTGCCGCCCTTGGACGTCACACGCTCGCGCAGCACGCTCGCGGGTTCGCTCGACTGCGCCGCCAGTTGCGACGCGCCGGTAAACGTGGCGATGGCCAACTGACGTGCCTGCTCGGGCGAAAAGCCCAGCTCGTTCGCGGCTTGCTCCAGCGCTTCGATGAAATAGAACACGTATGCCGGACCGCTGCCCGAGATGGCCGTCACGGCGTCGAGCTGGCTTTCCTTCTCCACCCAAACGATCTGGCCGGCCGCACCGAGCACGGTCTCGGCGCGCTTGCGCTGGTCCGAATCCACCCCGACAAGGCTGCCAGACCCGTGATGCCCATGCCGATCAAGGCGGGTGTGTTCGGCATGCAACGCACAATCTGATTGTGGCCGCCGAGCCAACGCGCGAGATCGGACGCGCGAATGCCCGCCGCGATGCTGATCACCAATTGACCGATCAGGTGCGGCTGGAGCGCTTGTGCGACGTCCTTGAGCACTTGCGGTTTGACGGCCAGCACGATCGTGTCGTAATCGCGCAGGCGATCGTTGGGCGCGCTGGCCGTGTCGACACCGTACTGCTTGACGAGGCCGTCGCGCGTCGATTCGTTGACGTCGATCGCGAGAATGTCGCGCGGGGCCGTGCCGCGCTTGACGAGTCCGCCGATCAGGGCATTGGCCATGTTGCCGCCGCCGATGAATGCAATTCTCATAACCATCCTTTGCGTTGCGTGAGTCGTTACCGTCGTTACCTTTTGCCGCGGCGAGTCGTCAAGGTGCGCTCACCGCCAGGGCACGCCGCGATCAGGCGCGTGAGCCATAATCGCGTGCGCCGAAAATCGCGGTGCCGATGCGCACCATTGTCGCACCCTCGGCAATCGCCGCCTCGAGATCGCCCGACATGCCCATCGACAGCGTGTCGAGCGGCAGACCGTCGGCGCGCAAGGCGTCGAACACATCGCGCACGGCCTTGAACGGTTTGCGCTGGCGGGCCGGATCGGCTTCAGGCTCGGGAATCGCCATCAGACCGCGCAATCGCAAATTCGGCAGCGCCGCGATGGCGTGTGCCACGGCGGGCACGTCGGCAGGCGCCACGCCGCTCTTGCTCGCCTCGCCGCTGATGTTGACCTGCAGGCACACCTGCAAGGGCGGGAGGTCTGCCGGTCGCTGCGCACTCAGGCGCTCGGCGATCTTCAGGCGATCGACCGAATGCACCCAGTCGAAGTGTTCGGCCACCGGCCGCGTCTTGTTGCTTTGCAGTGGGCCGATGAAATGCCATTCGAGCGGTTCGCCATCGACCGTCTCACCGGACAACGCGGCGATCTTGTCGAGCGCCTCCTGCACATAGTTCTCGCCGAATGCCCGCTGGCCAGCCGCCAGGGCGTCGCGCACCGCATCGGCGCCGAAGGTCTTCGAGACGGCGAGCAAGCGCACGCTGTCCGCTGGCCGGCCGGCGGCGGTGGTGGCACGGGCAATGCGGGAGAGCACGTCGTCGAGATGCGCGGCGATGGTCGACATGAGGCAGGGCGGAGCGTCAGTGAGGGGGTGTCTGTGGCGCGGGGGCGCGTTGCAACGGCGTTGCGGATCAACGATTATAGCCGTGCCCGCACGCGAGGTGCTACCCGGGAAAAACGAGGTGCTACCCGCGCCGGGGTTACGGACGGGACGGCACAACGCACGCGGCACGGCGTCGGCGCGCGGCTTGTGGCAGACTGCGCGGTGCCAACCATCACTCGGAGCCAGAGATGAGCGCGATTTCGCAGACCGTTTACGATTTTTCCGTCCAGACGCTCGCGGGCGAGACCGTCAGTCTGTCCCAGTATCGCGGCAAGGTGCTGCTCATCGTCAACACGGCGAGCGAGTGCGGGTTCACGCCGCAGTACGCCGGGCTGCAAACGCTATACGAACAGCTTGGCCCACGCGGGTTCGAAGTCCTCGCGTTCCCCTGCAATCAGTTCGGCAAGCAGGAGCCGGGCGACGCGCAAGCCATTCGCAGCTTCTGCGATCTGCGTTTTCACGTCACGTTCCCGATGTTCGCCAAGGTCGACGTCAAAGGGCCTGACGCCGCGCCGCTCTATGCCTACCTCACGCGAGAGAAGCCCGGTGTGCTGGGCACGAAGGCAATCAAATGGAATTTCACGAAGTTCCTCGTGGATGCAACGGGGCAGGTCGTGGCGCGCTATGCCCCGACGGCGAAGCCCGAGGACATTCGCGCCGATATCGAGAAACGGCTCCCCGGTTGAGCGGCGCCGTGGCCTGACCGGGTCGCCCCGGACAGACCATCGCACGGATCGGCTCAACACCCGAAGCGCTTGAGAATCTGCTGCCATTGACGCACGAGGTACCCTCGCGGCTCGGCAAGACGACCTGCTGAGTTCGCCCCCTCGCGCAGTGCAAGCTGCGCGCCGGCGTCGCTGGTCAGCGCCAGCCAGCCGGACGTCTCCACCACGTACACCTGCCCGGCACTCAGCGCGATGGCATCTCGCCAGACCTCCCCCGACAGCCAGCGCGGCGCGAGGCTGACCACCACCTGACCTCGCTGGACATGGAATACCGTGCCACGGCTCGCATACGCATGAAACGCTTGCCCACGCGCCAGCGCGAGGGGGAACGCTCGCTTGCCGGGCGTGGCGCCGTCCATGCCGGCCGGATGGGAGGGCGCACGAGAAAGGGCAACGCGTTCTCCTGGCGAGGTGGCCTCGCCGTGACTTCGCGCAAGACTGGCGTCAGGGCGCAGGGCAGACAGCGAAGGCAGTGCAGACGGCGGGGGGAAGGGGGGCTTGGCCATGTGGGACTCCGGGGCGTTGAACGGGTAAGGACAGCCTATCGGCCGCCGCGCCGCTCCGGTAGGCACACAGTTGCCCGGTTTCGCCCGCAACAGAATGGCCCCCGGCAATCTGTTACGATCAAGAATCGCTGAATCTGTATCTGTTATGGTCACGTGCGATGCACGATCATCTGCGCATGGATGCCGCCACTCTCCCTCTCGCTGCCGCGGACGACACACCGCTGACCTCGGACGTTCCGACGCCCCCACCCGTAACAGTCCCGCAGGAGCGCGTGCCCCTCTACCGCCAACTCGCGGGTCACTATCGACATGCCATCGACGCGGGTACGCTCGCGCCGGGCGACCGCATGCCGAGTGTTCGCACGTTGATGGAGCGTCATCAGGTCAGCTTGTCGACGGCGCTGCAGATGTGCCGTCACCTGGAGGCGCAGGGCTTGCTCGAGGCGCGTCCCCGCTCGGGCTACTTCGTGCGCGCACCTGCGCGGGCGAGTCTCGTACCCGTGGCTGAGCCGCGGCCGTGGATGCCCGATCTGCTGCAATACGTGGGCATCAACCAGCGTGTGTCGTCGATCCTCGCGCGAGGGCTTCAAGCGGACGTCAAGATCAACCTCGCCGTGGCCCACGGTTCGCCGTCGCTCTATCCGGTCAACGCGTTGCGCCAGGCCACGATTCGGGCGTTGCGCGATCACCCGATGCTCTATGGCACCCCGCCGCCTGGCGGTGGCGAAGCCCGTTTTCGCGCGGCGATTGCGCGGCGAGCGCTGGAAGCGCGCATGAACATCAATCCCGAGGAGATCGTCGTCACGCATGGCTGTATCGAGGCGATCAATCTGGCGCTGCGTGCGGTGGCAGGCGCGGGCGACGTGGTTGCCGTCGAGTCGCCCACGTATTACGCGCTGTTGCAGACGCTGGAGAGCATGGGCATGCGCGCGCTCGAAATTCCCACGAGTCCGCAGACCGGCATTTCACTCGAAGCGCTCGAACTGGCGAGCGAGACTTACGACAACATCAAGGCGATCATCGTCGTGCCGCATTTCCAGAATCCGCTCGGGTCGGTGATGCCGGATTCGCACAAGGCACGGCTTGTGACGTGGGCGGCGTCGCGCGGGATTGCGATTATCGAAGACGACACCTATTCGGCGCTCGGCGACGACGGCAATGTGCCTGCCGCCGTTCGTTCCTGGGATACGACCGGTAACGTGATTCATTGCGCATCGCTGCACAAGACGCTGGCGCCGGGCATGCGCCTGGGCTGGATCGCGGGCGGCAAGTGGCAGGGGCGCGTGGAGATGTTGAAGTACGCGCAGACGCGCCCCAACGAAGCGCTCGCCCAGATCGCGATGGGCGAGTTCATCGACTCGCCGCGCTATGACCGCCATCTGCGGCATTTGCGCGCCCAGTTGCGCGAGCATCGTGCGGCGATGGCCGAAGCGATCGCGACCTACTTCCCTGCGGGCACGCGACTGACGTTGCCCGCCGGCGGATTGAGTCTGTGGGTCGAGATGCCGGGCGGTGTCAGCTCGGAGTTACTGTTCGACGCCGCGCTCGCCAAGGGGATTCGCGTAGCGCCGGGTAGCCTGTTTTCCAACTCGAGACGCTACGACCACTTCCTGCGCATCAACGGCGGGCAGCCGTTCACGCGTGAGGTCGACGCGGCGGTGCGCACCCTCGCCTCCGAGATCGCGCGATTGCTCGACACGAAGCGTTGAGCGCACCGAGCGCGAGATTGCCCGACTTGGCGCCCCGCGGGGGCATCCTGCTTAGAACTCCGGATACATCCGTCCCGGATTGAAGATGCCGGCGGGGTCGAACACCGACTTCAGATTGCGGTGAATGCGCATGACCGGCGCGGGCAGCGGCGTGAAGACGCCCACGCCAGGTTCGCCGTAGCGGAAGAGCGTAGCGTGCCCGCCGTCCTGCCGTGCCGCCGAGCGCACGATTTGCGCGTCGGCGTCGGTGATCCACCAGCGCTGTGCGCCGCCCCACTCGATAAGTTGCTTGCCCGGCAGCCGGTGCGGCTCGGCCGTCGAAGGCACCGCCAGGCGCCACAGCGCCTGCCCCGGCCCTGCGTCGGCAAAGAAATTGTCGGTTTGCTCGCGGATGGCGTGCCAGAACTTGGCCGCATGAATGGCGTCGACCAACTCCCCGCCCATCTTTACGCGCGCGGCCTTGATCCCCGCCGACGCGCCCGCCAGACGAATCACCAGCAAGTCGTTGCGCCACGCACTGCCGGTGATCGGCAGCGGTTGCCCTCCCCATTCGTTGAGCTTGCGCACGGCGTCGATGGCGTTCATTTCGAATTGCAGCGTCAGCTCGGCGAACGGTTGAGGCAGCACCTTGAGCGACACCTCGAGAATGAGGCCCAGCGTGCCGAGCGAACCGGCGAGCATGCGCGAGACGTCGTAACCGGCGACGTTTTTCATGACCTGCCCGCCGAAGTTCAGCACATGTCCCCGACCGTCCATCAATTTGGCACCGAGCACGAAGTCGCGAACGGCGCCCACGGCGCTGCGGCGCGGCCCGGCAAGCCCTGCGGCCACCGCACCGCCGAGGGTCGCGCCGTGACCGAAGTAGGGCGGCTCGAACGGCAGCAACTGATTGCGTTCGGCGAGCGCCGCTTCAATGTCGGCCAGCGGCGTGCCGCAGCGGGCGGTGATGACCAGTTCCGCCGGGTCGTAGGCGACGATGCCACTGTAGTCGCGCGTGTCCAGCACGTCGCCCACGCGTTGCTGGCCGTACCACGCCTTGGTGCCGCCCCCCGCAATTGGAGGGGCGCACGGTGCGCCGTGGCGTGCTCGATGACGGCGCGGAAGTGCTCGAGAGTGTCGTTCGTATCGGTCATCAGCTGGGTTCTGGCGGCGGTGGCAGGTCGGATTGATAAGGCCCCAGCTCGCTGCCGCAATCCTTGCAGTAGCGGGCGTCGGGGTCGTGCCCTTCGGTGTGGCACTGATGGCAGGTGCGCGTGGTGATCGCCTTCTTGCGCATTGCCGAATGAATTTCGGCCCCCATGATGCCGGTGGGAATCGCAATCACGCTGTAGCCCAGCAACATCACGAAGCCAGTGATCGCCTTGCCCAGTGCGGTGACGGGCACTACGTCGCCATAGCCAGTGGTCGTGAGCGTGACGATGGCCCAGTAGATGCCGACAGGAATGCTCGTGAAGCCATGCTCCGGCCCCTCGATGATATGCATGAGCGTGCCGAAGATCACTACGATGATCGAGATGAACCCGAGAAACACGAGGATCTTGCGGCGCGCGTTGTAGAGCGCAATGCTGAGCACGCCGGCTTCGTTCACATACGCCGTGAGCTTGAGAATCCGGAATGCGCGCATCAGGCGCAGCAGGCGTACGTCGATCAGGCCGTGCAGCTCGGGCACCAGAATCGCCAGGTAGGTCGGCAGGATCGCGAGCAGGTCGATGACGCCATAGAAGGACAGCGCGTAACGCAGCGGCCGGTGCGCACTGAGCAGCCGCGCCAGATACTCGGCCGTGAAGAGCAGCGTGAAGAACCACTCGAGGATCGCCATCGGCAACGCGGCCGTGGCTTGAACGGCCGGCACGCTCGACACGATGACCGTGAGTACCGACAGCACGATGGCGATGAGCAGCGCAATGTCGAAGAGCCGCCCTTCGCGCGTGTCGGCCTCGAAGATGATGATGTAGAGCCGCTGCCGCCAATCGTGTGGCAGCCATTCCGACAGCGCTCGCATGTCAGAACCTCGGCAGATCGGGATGCGGTAAAAGGCCGCCACGCACATGCAGCTTGCCGTATTCGGCGCAACGCGCGCGCGTGGGTATCCCCTTGTCGGGATTGAGCAGCCCGACCGGATCGAAGGCACGCTTCACCCCGAAGAACGCGTCGCGCTCGTCGGGCGAGAACTGGACGCACATCGAGTTGATCTTCTCGATGCCCACGCCGTGCTCACCTGTGATCGTGCCGCCGAGTTCGACACAGGCTTCGAGAATGTCACTGCCGAACGCCTCGGCGCGGTGCCACTCGTCGAGGTCGTTGCCGTTGAAAAGAATGAGCGGATGCATATTGCCGTCTCCCGCGTGAAAGACGTTAATACAGCGCAATCCGTACTGTTGTTCCAGACCTTCGATGCGTTTGAGCAAGGTCCCAATCGCACGGCGCGGAATCGTGCCGTCCATGCAGTAATAGTCCGGCGATATGCGCCCGGCCGCGGGGAATGCGTTCTTGCGTCCCGACCAGAAGCGCAGACGCTCTTCTTCGCTGCGGGAAATCTGCAGCCGTGTCGCGCCCGACGTGCGCAGCACGTGGGAAATGCGCATGATTTCCTCGGCGACTTCTTCCGGTGTGCCATCCGACTCGCACAACAGGATGGCGGCCGCTTCAAGGTCGTAACCGGCGTGGACAAACGACTCGACGGCCTGGGTGGCCGGCTTGTCCATCATTTCCAGGCCCGCCGGGATGATGCCCGCCGCGATGATCGCGGCCACGGCGTTGCCGCCGGTCTCCACGTCGTCGAAGCTCGCCATGATGATCTGTGCCGTCTGCGCCTTGGGCACCAGCTTGACGGTGATTTCGGTGACCACGCCGAACATGCCCTCACTGCCGATGAAGACCGACAGCAGGTCCAGTCCCGGCGCATCGGGGCCGAGCGAGCCGAATTCGATGGCCTCGCCGGACATCGTGATGGCGCGCACGCGCAGCACGTTGTGCACGGTCAACCCGTACTTCAGGCAGTGCACGCCGCCGGAATTCTCCGCGATGTTGCCGCCGATGGTGCAGGCGATCTGCGACGACGGATCAGGCGCGTAATACAGGCCATAAGGTGCGGCGGCTTCCGAGATCGCCAGATTGCGAACGCCTGGCTGCACCGTGGCAGTACGCGCATAGGGATCGACTTCGACGATCTTCTTGAACTTGGCAAGCGAGAGCACCAGGCCGTCGGAGATGGGCATCGCCCCGCCGGACAGGCTGGTGCCCGCGCCGCGCGGCACGACCGGGATGCCGAGCTGATGGCACGCCTGCAGAATACGCAGCACCTGCGATTCCGACTCGGGCAGCACGACGGCGAGCGGCACGCGACGATACGCCGCGAGACCGTCGCACTCGTACGGTGTGGTGTCTTCGCGTCGATGCAGAATGCAATGCGGCGGCAGGATCTGCGCGAGCGCATCGAGCAAGTGACGCTGTCGCGTGTTCAGGGCGTCGGCGTTCTCGGTCGCGGCACCCGCCGGAAGCGGGCCGGATTGACCTTGCGGGGTGGCGGGGGCGTTCATGCGACGTTCAGATCGCCGGGTGCAGCTGGAAAATCTTGCCCGGATTGAGCAGATTGTGCGGATCGAGCGAAGTCTTGATCGCCCGCATGACGTCGATCGCGCCTTCGCCATGCTCGGTCACGAGGAAGCCCATCTTGTGCAGGCCCACGCCATGTTCGCCAGTGCATGTGCCGCCCATGCGAATCGCTCGCTCGACGATGCGCTGGTTGAGTTGTTCGGCCTCCTCGATCTCTTCAGGCTTGGTTGGGTCAATGAGGATAGCGACGTGGAAATTGCCATCGCCCACGTGACCCACGATCGGGCAGGGCAAGCTCGATGCTCGCAGGTCTTGCTCGGTTTCGCCCACACACTCGGCCAGACGCGAGATCGGCACACAAACGTCCGTGGTCACCGCGCGGCAGCCTGGCCTGAGTTGCAGCATTGCAAAGTACGCGCTATGCCGCGCGCTCCACAGACGGTTGCGGTCTTCGGTGCGGGTGGCCCATTCGAAACCGGTACCGCCGTTGTCCTTGGCCAGTTCCTCGACGGTTTGCGCTTGCTCCTTCACGCCCGCATCGCTGCCGTGAAATTCGAAGAACAGCGTTTGGGTCTCGGGCAGCGTCAGCTTGGAATGCTTGTTGATGGCGCGCACGGCCAGCGCATCGACGAACTCGACGCGAGCGACCGGCACACCCAGCTGAATCGTCTGAATGACGCAGTTCACGGCATCCGTCATGGTGGCGAACGCACAGATCGCCGCCGACACGGCCTCGGGCTGCGGATACAGACGCACCGTCGCCTCGGTAATGATGCCCAGCGTGCCTTCGCTGCCGACGAACAGGCGCGTCAGGTCGTAGCCGGCCGAGGACTTGCGGGCGCGCGTGCCGGTGTGGATCACGCGGCCGTCCGCGAGCACGACAGTCAATGCCAGCACGTTCTCGCGCATCGTGCCGTAGCGTACGGCGTTGGTGCCCGACGCGCGCGTGGCGCACATGCCGCCAATGCTGGCGTCGGCACCCGGGTCGATCGGGAAGAACAGGCCGGTGTCGCGCAGTGCTTCATTGAGCGCCTTGCGCGAAATGCCCGGCTGCGTGGTGACGGTCAGGTCTTCGGCGTTGATCGAGACGACCTGATTCATTTCCGAGAGGTCGAGCGACAGGCCGCCCTCGACCGCGAGCAGGTGACCTTCCAGCGACGAGCCCGCGCCGTACGGAATGATGGGGACGTTGTATTTGGCGCACAGCTTGACGATCTGCGACACCTCGTCGGTGCTATGCGCGAAGGCGACGGCATCGGGCAGCATGGGGTCGAACGGAGACTCGTCCCGGCCGTGATGTTCGCGCAGCGCCGCTTGCGTGCTTACGCGCTCGCCCAGCAGTGCTTGGAGCTCGGTGAGCAGCACGTCGGGGAACGCCCGCTTGGCGGCGAACGGCAGGTGGGGATGATTCACGGCTTTCTCCTTCGGGTCTCCGGGCGGCCAGCGCCGGTCGGCGGTGGCAGGCTCCAAATCGGTGGCGGGGTCTCGGGCATGGGGTGGAACGACAATACTTCGGTGCACATGCCCTGACGCCTTATGAGCGGGGATTTTACGCTGTGGCGGCGTTTTTCCCCACCCTTTGCGTCATATCATACGGACTTGCCGCCAATGCGCGCCATCGGAATCGCCCGAAAAGTGGCCATCCGGGGCCTGCGCGGCGCATTTCAATCGATGAAGGCAAGTGGCCCCCGCAGCCGGATTGCGTGCTGGCGGGGAAAGCGGTGCCGCAAGGGGTAGAGAGCAGAAGATGGGGAATCGTTTGAGCAAGATCGTCACGCGCACGGGCGACGGCGGCAAGACTGGCCTCGGGGACGGCGCGCGCGTGGACAAGTTCAGCCCGCGTATCGTCGCCATCGGCGAGATCGATGAGACCAATTCGCACCTCGGGGTGCTGCTGTGTGAAGACTTGCCGCCGGACGTGCGCGCCGTGCTTCTTGACATTCAGCACGATCTGTTCGATCTCGGCGGAGAACTGAGCATGCCACGTCACACGCTGATCGGCGATGCCCAGGTGGCCAGGCTCGACGCCTGGCTGGCGCATTACAACGCCGATCTGCCGCCGCTCAAGGAGTTCATCCTGCCGGGCGGCACGCGCGCGGCAGCGCTGGCGCACGTGGTCCGGACCGTTGCGCGAAGGGCGGAACGGGCCATGGTGGCGCTGGGCGTCGAGGAGACGGTGGCCCCCGCGCCGCGTCAGTACGTCAATCGCCTGTCCGACCTGATGTTCGTCCTTTCCCGAGTGCTCAATCGGGCCGGTGGCGGCACTGACGTGCTGTGGCGGCGCGATCGGTCCGAAGGCAACGCATAACCACGACGCGACCGGCTGACCGCGCCCCAGGCCCGCGGGAATTTGCGGGGAGGGTGGAGCGGCGGGGAGCGCGGGGAGGCAGGCAGAGCGGGCGGCCACCGGCCGCCCGCCCCATCAATTACCTGCGCCGCGTGCCAGACGGCGAGCCCGCACGGCATCGGCCAGCGTATCGAGCACCTTCAGGCTGTCTTCCCAGTCGATGCAGGCATCGGTGATGCTCTGGCCGTAGGTCAGGGGCTTGCCGGGCACATGGTCCTGACGCCCGGCCACGAGGTTCGACTCGACCATCACACCGATGATCCGGTCGTCGCCGCCGGCGATCTGGCGGGCGATGTCCTCGCAGACCGGGATCTGGTTTTCATGCTTCTTCTGGCTGTTGGCGTGCGATGCGTCGATCATCACGCGCGCGGCCAGGCCCGACTTGGCGATGTCGTCGCAGGCGGTCTGCACGCTGGCGGCGTCGTAGTTCGGCGTCTTGCCGCCCCGCAGGATCAGATGGCAGTCTTCGTTACCCGCGGTCGACACGATGGCCGAATGGCCGCCCTTCGTCACCGACAGGAAATGGTGCGGCTGCGACGCGGCCTTGATCGCGTCGACGGCAATCTTCACGTTGCCGTCGGTGCCGTTCTTGAACCCGACCGGGCACGACAGGCCCGATGCCAGTTCGCGGTGCACCTGCGATTCGGTCGTGCGCGCGCCAATGGCGCCCCATGACACGAGATCGGCGATGTACTGCGGGCTGATCATGTCGAGGTACTCGGTGCCGGCGGGTAGCCCCAGTTCGTTGATCTGGGCAAGCAGGTCGCGCGCGAGGCGCAAACCGTCGTTGATCTTGAAGCTGTTGTCCATGTGCGGGTCGTTGATCAGACCCTTCCAGCCCACCGTCGTGCGCGGCTTCTCGAAGTACACGCGCATCACGATTTCGAGTTCGCCTTTCAGGCGTTCGCGCTGTTCGACCAGGCGCGCGGCGTATTCCATCGCGGCTTTCGGATCGTGGATCGAGCAGGGGCCGATGATGACGACGAGACGGTCTTCCATGCCGTGCAGCACGCGGTGGATGGCGCCGCGCGAGCGATGGATGAGGTCCGCGCTCTTGTCCGAGCATGGGTATTCGCGAATCAGATGCGCCGGCGGCGTCAGTTCCTTGAGTTCGCGAATACGGACATCATCGGTGTTGTGGGGAGGCATGGCATTTCTCCTGCGCAGTTCGAACTGCGGTTCGTTTCTCGGGATTCGGGTCAAAAAAAAACCGCCAGGCTGTCTGGCGGTTTTTCAGGATTCGTTTCGGTGCTTACTGCTGCAACTGCCCCTCTCCTTCCGCCAGCGGTGTGAGAATCGCAAAAAAATAAAAGTAAGACGGATGGGCGGTCATGAGAGATGTGTTCAACATTGCATTGCACGCATTTGCCGTGCACTGGAATCACTTTATACGCCTAATCGAATGACGCCGCAACCGCAGGGGCCGCTAATCGGCCGGAAAACACGCGGATTTTACGTATTTAAAGCCATCAAATTGCATCGAATAATCGTGTTTATCGAAAAGCACGCGAAAACGCCCGGTTTGAGCCGGGCGCTTTGCTATGCTTGACGCATTTTTTGCGGTGCGCCATCCGACGCGTGACATGGCATGCGCCGCCAGCCTTAGGCCGTGCCGCCGACCGTCATGTTCTCCATGCGCAGCGTCGGTTGACCGACGCCTACCGGCACGCTCTGGCCTTCCTTGCCGCACACGCCCACGCCCGAGTCGAGCGACATATCGTTGCCGATCATCGTGACGTCCTTGAGCGATTCGGGCCCGTTGCCGATGAGCGTGGCGCCCTTGACCGGGTACGTGATCTTGCCGTCCTCGATCATGTAGGCCTCGGACATCGAGAACACGAACTTGCCGTTGGTGATATCGACCTGGCCACCGCCGAAGTTCACGGCGTACAACCCGCGCTTGACCGACGCGATGATTTCCTCGGGATCCTTGTCGCCGCCGAGCATGTAAGTGTTGGTCATGCGCGGCATCGGCAGTGCGGCGTACGACTCGCGCCGACCGTTACCCGTGACCGGCATCTTCATCAGACGCGCATTCAGGCTGTCCTGCATATAGCCGCGCAGAATCCCGTCTTCGATGAGCGTGGTGCACTGCGTCGGATTGCCTTCGTCGTCGATGTTCAGCGAGCCGCGGCGGTTGGACAGTGTGCCGTCGTCGACCACCGTGACGCCCTTGGCGGCAACACGCTCGCCGAGGCGTCCGGAGAAGGCCGACGAGCCCTTGCGGTTGAAGTCGCCTTCCAGGCCGTGGCCGATGGCTTCGTGCAGCAGCACGCCGGGCCAGCCCGGCCCGAGCACGACGGTCATCGCCCCGGCCGGTGCCGGGCGGGCGTCGAGCTTGACGATCGCGCCGTCGACCGCTTCCTTGACGTACTTTTCGAGCAGATCGTCGGTGAAGAACGCGTAGTCCAAACGCGCACCGCCGCCGCTGTTGCCCATTTCACGGCGGCCGTTGGATTCGACGATGACCGTGACCGACACGCGCACCAGCGGACGCACGTCGGCGGCGATCACGCCGTCGCTGCGCGCGACCAGCACGACGTCGTATTCGCCGGCCAGCCCCGCCATCACTTGCGACACGCGCGGATCGCGTGCGCGCGCGAGCTTTTCGATGCGTTCGAGCAACGCCACCTTGCCGTTCGCGTCGAGCGAGGCGAGCGGATCGGACGGCAGGTACAGCCCGTGCCCGCTGGTATTCGAGAGCTTGCTACCGACCTTCACACGCCCGCGTCCGGCCGTGGCGATGCTGCGCGTGGCCGCGGCGGCGTCCTTGAGCGCGATGTCGGAGATATCGTCGGAGTAGGCAAACGCAGTCCGGTCGCCCACGATGGCACGCACGCCCACGCCTTGATCGATCGAGAACGAACCCGATTTGACGATGCCTTCCTCGAGGCTCCAGGCTTCGCTGCGCGTGTATTGGAAGTACAGGTCGGCGTAGTCCACGCGGTGCGTGAAGATGTCGCCCAGTGCGCGTTGCAGGTGGCTTTCGTCAAGGCCGTACGGCGTGAGCAGCAGCTCGCGGGCCGTGGCCAGGTTCTGGATGCCGGTGTCGATGATTTTCATGCGGTGTCAGGCCAAGGAAATATGTTCGATAGATGAGGGCGGAGATAGCGAAATCAACCCTGCAGCGCGCCAGGCCGCCCCGCGCGCACGCCAGCACGTGGCAATGATGCGCGATGGCCCGTGGCCGCCAGGGGCCGCGGGTACGACGCCGAGCGTACCGTCGCCCATGGCACGGGGCAACTCGGGAAAACGCAGGGCGTCGCTACCCAACCGGCCCATGCGGCCATCAAAGACCCCGGCAAGGCGCGCTTCAAATGTCCGTATGGCAACGCCGGCGCGGCGGTGGACTGTGCGGTAGACGGTGTGTCGGGACTCGTCATGTCATGGGGGGAGGCGGCGCGAAACCGTGTCTCCGGCATTTCTGGCGAATAGAGCGGCATATGGTGCAAACCGAACGTCTCAGGCATCTCGGAAATGCCCTCAGTGGCCGCGCATGCCGGACGGCTGCGCGCTGTTTTGCGCGCCGGGCAGCGCTTCCGGGGATGGCACGATCTTACTCTTATTGCCGTCGGCTTGTTCGATGACGGGGTTGTCCCAGGATCCGCTCACATGGTAGGTCGTCGAGAGCGTGCGCGAAAGCTGCTCGCCCAGCGCCAGTTGCGCGAAAAACGAACCGATGCCCAGTGCCGGGTTGACAATCGCCCACGCGAGCGACGCCGACGCCGCGTTGATCTTTGGCAGCACCAGCACGGTCAGGTCCTGCGTCTCGCGCGCGAGGTCGGTATGACCGTCGATCCTGATGGTCGCGGCATTGGCATTGATCGTCAGATCGGTGGTGTTGGCCACGCCACCCTGCATCGTGGCGTTCCCGTCGATGCTGTCGAACGGCAGGCCGCTGCCGATCACGCTGCTGAAATTGAACGTCAGGAACTTGGCGAGTGTCTGCACTGAAAAAATGCCCAGCAGCTTGGCCAGTCCGGGGTCGGCCTTCAGGATCTGCCCGCGCTTGAGATCGATCGTGACACGGCCACCGAGCGTCGGGTAGTCGATCGCGTCGGGACCGCCTCGCCAACCGAAGCGGCCCGAGACCGTCCCCGAGCCGTCCTTGACGGTCTTGGGCAGCCCCAGGCGGTCGAGCAGGCCACCCGCGTCCTTCACGTCGAGATTGAAGTCGAGCACGGTGCGGCGCGGCACGTCGTCGCTCCCCGCGGGCGCTGCGCGGCGACGCGAGGTGCGCCAGTTGCCCTTGACGTTGAGCGTGGCGGCGCTGTTGCTGAGCGAGAGTTGGGTGAGTTGCCACACGGGCACGCCGTCCTCGATATCGTTGTGTGCGTTCAATTGCAGCCGGCCCAACGGCTTGTCGCGAAGCACGAACTCATTGGCCACGACGTCGATGGCCGGGAACTCGTCGCTCGGCTCATCGAGCACTTGCGTGAGCACATCGTTGCCGTGGTCCTCGCGCGGGATCACCAGCTTCGCGAGCCGCGCGCGCAGCGTGCCCGACGGGTTCTTCGCATCGGGCGCATGCCATTCGGCAAAGCCGGAAACGAGGTCGGACGCCAGACTGACCTGCCAGTCGCGATCGCTGCGCTGGGCGCCCACCACCAGTTCCGGCCACTGGCGCGACATCAGGCGCACCTGCTTGGCATGCAGGGCGAGACGCGTCGGCAGGTAGGGCGTGAGCGCGCCGAACTCGTCGCGCGCCGTCGTGGCCGCGCCAGGCGTCCCCGCCGGGGCGGGGGGCGTGCCCGGGGCGCTTTGGGGGGCTGGCGCGTTGGCGGTCCTGGCGTCGCTGGTGAGCGACGCGATCACGCTTCGCCAGGCGTCCACGTCGAGCGTATCGAACTGGGCGGCTGCCTGAACGCCCTCGCGCGGGCGGGCACGGGCTGGTTGATGCCAATGCCGCCACGCAGCACTTCGATGCGCGCGGGGCTCCCGGTGCTTCCCCCGCTACGCGCTTGCACGTAATTGCCTTGAACGCTGCCGACGGCGAAGTCGAGCGTATCGATGCGACGGCCGCCTGGATTCGGCTGGGGACGCAGCGTGAAGCGTGCGGGCAACGAGGCCTCCGCACGCTTGCCGAGCGGGGCGGGCAGGTTCACGGCCAGGCCGACGAGCGTGGATTGGACCGCCACCTCGGTCATGCCTTGACGCACCGTGACCGTTGCCGAATAGGGCGTGCCGCCCGTCATGCGCTTGGCCAGTTGCGCCAGCGACGCGCTGTCCTGATTGTCGCGCAGACCTTGCGCGCTCAACGTGCCGCCAATGTTCAGCGCGATGGTGCCGTCGCTGCGACTGCCGCCGGACGCGCGCACGTCGCCGCCGAGGAACGTGCCGCGCAGATTGTCGAGCGAAATACCGCGCTCGGTGAACGCGAGTTCCCCGTCCACGGCGCCGAAGGTCGGCAGACCGTTGAGCAATGTGATGTCGTTGCGCAGGAAGCGCGCGCGGCCCGTGACCTTGGACCGATCGGTGTGATCGAGCGGCATGGACAACTGCATCGCGAGCTGTGTGGTGCCGCTCGCGCGTGTTTCGTCGGTAAAGTCGCCGATCCAGTGCCCCACCGGGCTGCCATTCAGGTACTTCACGAAGTCGGCCGCCGGGCCGCGCGCGTCGCCCTTGAGGGTGAGCACGGAATCGTCCTGTCCGATGTCGTTGATGTCGCCCGCCACCTGGGTGAGCGTGACGCCGAAGACTGTGGCGCTGTCGATGGCAATGTGCAGCTTGTCGGCGTCGAAGCGCAGATTGCCGCGCACCTTGTCAAAGGCCGGCCAGACTTCCGTGTGGCCGGGGCGCAGCGGTGACGGGTTGAAGGTGACGTCGACGAGCGGAATGTCGATGCGGAACTTGCCGCCGCCCTTGCCGTAAGGGAAGTCGTCGAGATCGCCCTGTACCGCGAAGGGCGCGTTCTGCACGGTGCCCGCGAGCAGCGCGCGTTGCAGATAATCGCGCACGCTCGCGCCGATGTCGGTCGGCAGATAGCGCGGCACCGCGCTGGCGCTTGCGCGCACAATGTTGCCCTTCAGGTCGACGATGCCGTTGCCCTTGCCGCCGTTACGCCACGTGCCGGTCACATCGCCCGTCAATTCGGCGTTCTGCAGGTGCAGGGCGTCCACGCGCACCTCGACGTCCGCCGGGGCGTCGCGTTGCGTCGCCGAGTGCGAGACGCGCCACGACGTGCGCGCGGTGAGCGTATCGAGATCGATGCGCGGCTGGTCGAAGCGGCCCGGAAAGTCGAGCGCGGCGTGCTTCGCGTTGAGGGTCAGGCTGCCGCGCGACTGATCGGCGTCGATGTGCCCGCTCAGATTGGCGAAGCCCGGGCGTCCCGCATTGGGCGACCCCGGGTGCGCCGGCGGATGCTCACTCGGTGCGCTGTCGACACCAAGATCTTCAAAGTCGGCGACCACCCGATAGCGTTCGCGCTCGGGCGGCAGTTGCCGGATCCCCGGCAGGTCGCGCCAGTTGCCCGGGCCGTGCGGCTTGGGGGCCTGGTAGCTGATGTCGAAATTGGCCAGTCGGCCGCGTGGCTGGAAACTCGCGAGCGCGTCGCGCGTCTGCGGGGCGAGCGGCAGCGATGGCACGAGCGCCATCGCGGCGCCGATGTCGAAGCGCTGGCCCGCAAAGGTGGCGTGCAGTCCGTGCTCGTTCGTGCCCGGCGCGTAGGTGCCGCGCAGATCGGGCACGTCGAGCGTCGGGCGGCCCGCGGCTTGCAATGTCAGATCGCGGGCGCGCAGTTGCCAGCCGGCGTCGGCGTGGGGCGTTACGCGGGTCACGTCGATCCGGCCCTGCGTGGCGTCGAAGGTGAGCGCCGGCAAATCGTCGGCCAATTGCACCGACGTATTCGCTCCCGCGGCGCGCAGCGTTGCCCCCGTGATCGCCGCATTGTCGAAATCGACCCACGCCCGCGCGGCAACGCGACCGCGCGTGCCCTTGCCCGGCAAGTCGACGTAGCGGGCCAGTTCGGTCAGGTCGAGCGTGCCGACCTCGCCGTAGAGCTGACCGCGCCACCGTTTGACTTCGCCGGGGCGAGCAAACAGCGGATTCGTGAATCGTGCCCGAATGTCGAGCGGTGCCACGATGCCCGTCGGCGGCGTCGCCTGCATGCCGAATCGATGGTCGAAGCCGCGATTGCGCAGCATGGCGTTGACCTGCGTGACGACGACGTCGGGTGCGTTGCGCGTGGCATCGCGCCAGCGCAAGGTGCCGTTGCGGATCACGACGCGCGACTGACGCATGAGCCAGTCGGCGGCGGTCGAGTCGGTCGCGGCGCCGCCGGTCACCGGCATGCCCGCGACGAGAATCGAACCGTCGGTGAGGCGTTCGATGGTGAGATCGGGTTCGGACAACGTGAGGTTCGACAGGCGCACGTCGAGGTGGATCAGGCTGGTCCACGAGAGCACCGCATCGAGGCGGTGGAGCGTCAGGCTGGGCTCGGCGGGCGGTGGCGCCCCGGGCGGCGTGTCCGGCGAGGGGCGTGCTGCGGGTGTCGCGGGTGTCGCGGGTGTCGTTCGAGCGCTGAGCGAGGGCGCGCGCGCGGCGGGGGCGCGGCGCGTGATGCGAACGTCTTCGAGCGTCAGGTAAGGGTGCCAGCCGTGCCAGACGGCATCGATGCGGCCGATGGTGACGGGCAGGCCGATGGCACGCGAGGCGGCCGCTTCGATCTGCGCTCGGTAGTCCGACACGCGCGGCAGGATGACGTAGCGGGTTGTGAGGACGACGGCGCCGAGTCCGAAATAGGCGATGACGACGAGCGCCAGCAGCCATTCCAGGCCCAGTCGCAAGCCACGCGGCAGTGACGAGAACCAGGACCGGTTGCCGGTGGACGAGGCGGGCGGCTTACGGTCGGTCATGCTGCGCGTCTACGAGGGAATGTGGTAGTTTCTGTGGCAAAGACTGTAACACAAGCCCAAGGCCGCCCGACGGCCCGGCCGTAGGAGAAACAGACGTGTGATCCGGCGTTTCATCGCGCACGGGTAAGCCTTCGAAAGTCTCTTCAATCTCATTGATGACCGGAACCCCGCCAGTGAGTTCATCCGAAAATCCCATCGATATCCCGTCCTACTCGCGCTACGCGGCGCGCATGCTGGCGAGCCGTCCCGCGCTTGTCGAGGCATTGCCCGCCCTGGCCGAGCACCCTGTGGACGCGCGTTGGCTCGCCCGTCGCTTCGAAGCCATCACCGGCACGCAGCTATCGCCGCCCGAGCAAGCCACAGGGGTCTCGGGCGTCGACGAGGCGGGCCTCGCCCGCGCGCTGCGCGTGCTGCGCGCGGAAGCCCTGTGCGCCGTCATGCAGCGCGATCTGGACGGTCGCGCCGAGTTGGCCGAGGTCACCGAAGCCATGACGGCCCTCGCCGAGTTCGCCATCCAGGCGGGCATCACGGTCCTCTCGCGCGACCTCGAAGCCATCCACGGCGTGCCGCGCAATGCGGAAGGGCAGCGACAGACGCTCGCCGTGGTCGGCATGGGCAAGCTTGGCGGACGCGAATTGAACGTCTCGTCGGACATCGACCTGATCTTCGTCTATGAAGACGACGGCGATACGTCGGCGCCTGACGATGCCGATCCGGCGGCGGCGAGCCGCTTGCGTTCGCTCTCGAACCATGAATTCTTCACCAAGCTCGGTCGCAAGCTGATCGGCATGATTTCCGAACTCACGCCGGACGGCTATGTGTTCCGCGTGGACATGCGCCTGCGTCCCAATGGCGATTCCGGGCCGCTCGTTTGCAGCCTGCCGATGCTCGAAGAGTATTTCTACGTGCAGGGGCGCGAGTGGGAGCGCTACGCGTGGATCAAGGGGCGGCTGGTGTCGGAGGTGGCGAGCGAACCCGGCAAGCGCACCGAGCGGCTGCTCGCGGCACTGGTCCAGCCGTTCGTGTTCCGCCGTTACCTTGATTACGGGGTGATCGGCGCGATTCGCGCGCTGCACGAGCAGATTCGTCACGAGGCGGAGCGCCGCGCGCGCGCCAAGCCGGCACGCATCAACGACATCAAGCTCGGGCGCGGCGGCATTCGCGAAGTGGAGTTCTCCGCGCAAGTGTTCCAACTGATTCGGGGCGGGCAGGAGCCCGAACTGCGCGTGCGGCCGACGCTCGCCGTGCTGGGCGTGGCGGCGCGGCGCGGCTGGCTCGCCCAGAATGTGGCCGACGAACTCGCGAACGCCTACGTCTTCCTGCGTAAGCTCGAACACCGTATTCAGTATCTGGACGATGCGCAGACGCACATCCTCCCGGCCTCCGGCGACGATCGTCTCGCGGTGGCGCGCGCCATGGGCTTCCCCGACGAGGCGAGCTTCATGACGGTGCTCGACGAGCATCGCGAGTTCGTCGCCGCGCAGTTCGACGAGATCTTCGCGGACAAGGCCGGCGGCAGTGGGCGCAAGGCAGCGTCGGGCGCAGGCGATTGCGAATGTCCGCCGGAATTGTGGAGCGAATGTCTGGCCGACGAGACGCAGACGGGCGATCTCGGCGATCAGCTCGCGCGCCTGGGCTTCACCGACGCCGACGGCGCCCTCGACCGGCTACGCGCCGTCTGGACGTCGTCGCGCTACAAGGCGCTGGGCGAAACCAGCCGGCGCCGCTTCGATCAACTGGTGCAGCGCGCCGTGCAAGGCGCGGCGGGCACGGGCGAGGCCGACGCCGTGCTCGCGCGCATGCTCGACCTGCTCTCGACCATCAGCCGTCGCAGTTCGTATCTGGCGCTGCTCACCGAGTATCCGCGCGCGCTGGAGCGCGTCGTCAAGGTGCTGGCCGGCTCGCGTTGGGCGGCAGGCTACCTGATCCGTCACCCGCAATTGCTCGACGAGCTGCTCGACGACGAAGCGCTCGCCGCGCCGTTCGACTGGGCGTCTTTCAAAACACAGTTGCTGTTGAGCCTGAACGCGTCGGGCGCGGCCGGCAACGTCGAAGTGCAGATGGACATTCTGCGGCGCGCGCATCACGCCGAGGTATTCCGCATCCTGCTGCTCGATTTGCAGGGCGCGTTGTCGGTCGAGGCGATCGGCGACAGGCTCTCGGAACTGGCGGACATCATTGTCGACGTGACGATCTCGACCGTTTGGCAGCACGTGGCCACGCGCCACCGCGAGGTCCCGCGGTTCTCGGTCATCGCGTATGGCAAGCTCGGCGGCAAGGAACTGGGCTATGTGTCCGACCTCGACCTGATCTTCCTTTACGACGACGATGACGACCGCGCGCCGGACGCCTATGCCGCGCTCGCTCGCCGTTTCGTGACCTGGCTCACCACGCACACCGGCGCGGGCACGCTCTTCGACGTCGATTTGCGGCTGCGGCCGAACGGCTTGTCGGGCTTGTTGGTGACGAGCGTCGAGAGCTTCCGCCAGTACCAGTTCCGCGAGGGCAATGCGAACACCGCGTGGGTCTGGGAGCATCAGGCGCTCACGCGGGCTCGCTTCTGTGCCGGGGACGAGGCGATTGGCGCGACGTTCGAGACGATCCGCGCGCAGGTGCTCGCGACGCCCCGCGAGGCGCTACCGCTTGCCCAGGAAATTGTGTCGATGCGGCGCAAGGTGTTGGAGGGGCATCCGAACCCGACGCCGCTGTTCGATCTGAAGCACGATCGCGGGGGCATGGTGGATATCGAGTTCACCGTGCAGTACCTGGTGCTGCTGCATTCGGGGGCGCATTCGGCGCTGCTCCGCAATGCCGGCAACATCGCGCTGTTGCGCGAGGCGGCGCAACTCGGGCTGATCGATGCGACGCTTGCGGACGGTGCGGCGGCTGCTTATCGGATCTATCGCAAACGCCAGCACAAGTTGCGGCTCGATGGGGTGGAAGCGGCCCGCGTGCCGGCCAGTGACGTGGCGGCCGAGCGCGACGCCGTCATGGCGCTGTGGGATTCGGTGTTCGCGAGCGCCGGGCCGGTTTGACGACGCTCACGGGCGGACGATGCATCGCCGCCCGTGAGCCCGTGATTGCCCTGCGAGCGATCGGCGCGCGGTGGGGGCAACGTGCGCGCTCAGAGCGCGAGCATCTCCCGCGCGTGTTTGCGCGTGGTGGCGGTGATCTCGACGCCACCGAGCATTCGCGCGATCTCCTCGACGCGCTCCGTGCGACCGAGCGGCTCGATTTCACTCATCGTCGAATCGCCGTCGCTGCGTTTTTTCACGCGCAGATGCTGGTGGCCGAGCGCGGCGACCTGAGGCAGGTGGGTGACGCACAACACTTGCCGCCCCTGACCGAGTTCCCGCAGCAAACGGCCGACCACTTCGGCCACGGCGCCGCCGATGCCCGAATCGACTTCGTCGAAAATCAGGGTCGGCGTGAGGCTCACGCTGCTGGCGATCACCTGCAACGCCAGGCTGATGCGCGCCAACTCACCGCCCGACGCCACCTTGGCCAGCGGCCGCGTGGGCACGCCGGGGTGACCGGCGACAAGAAACTCGACCGTCTCCAGACCGAACGACTGCGGCTCCGGCGTGGGACTCAGGGCGACCTCGAAGCGTCCGCCCGGCATCGAGAGGTCCTGCATGGCGCGCGTGACTTCCCGCGAGAGCGACGCCGCGGCCGCCGCGCGTGCTTTCGACAAGGTGGCCGCCAGCGTCAGATAGCTTGCGTGCGCGGCGTCGGCGGCCGCCTGCATGGCGGCCGTGTCCTGCGACGCGGTCAGCTCTTCCAACTGGGCACGGCGTTCAGCTTGCTCGGCGGGCAGTTGCTCGGGCGTGACCCGGAACTTGCGGGCCGCCGAGTGCAGCGCCTCGAGCCGCTGCTCGACCACGGCCAGACGTTCCGGATCGAGATCGATGCGTTGCGCATAATGCGTGAGCGAGTGCACGGCTTCGCGAAGTTGGATCTCGGCCGGCTCCAGCGCGGCCAGTGCGTCGGCCAGCCCGGCATCGATCTCGGCCAGTTCGCGAATCTGGTGCACCACGTGACCGAGCGACGGGACGAGCGCGCCATCCGCTTCCGCGAGCACGTCAAGCGCGCCTTGCACGCCGTTGATGAGGCTGGCGGCGTGCGACAGGCGGCGATGCTCGGCGCTCACGTCGTCCCATTCCCCTTCCTGCGGATTGAGTTTGTCGAGTTCGGATGTCTGCCATTCGAGACGCTCGCGCTCGAGCTGTAGCTCGCGGTCGCGCCCGTGGGCTTCCTCGCAACGTTTGACGAGACGCCGCCATTCCTTGTGCGCCGCCGCCGTGTCTGACGCGAGCGCGGTGGCGCCGGCATGGGCGTCGAGCAGGCGGCGCTGTGCGTCGGGCCGCAGCAACTGCTGATGGGCGTGCTGCCCGTGAATGTCGACGAGCATCTCGCCGAGTTCGCGCAGTTGGGCGAGGGTGGCGGGCGTGCCGTTGACGAAGGCGCGCGAGCGACCGCCCGAGTCGAGCACGCGGCGCAGCAGCACGCCGCCGTGCTCTTCGAGCGTGAGCGCCTGCGCCTGCAGCCAGGCTTCGAGATCGGGGCGGGCCTCGGCGTCGGCGGCGAACTCAGCGGTAATGTCGGCGCGCGTTTGTCCGGCGCGCACCATACTGGTGTCGCCGCGCTCGCCCATGGCCAGCGCCAGCGCGTCGATCAGAATCGATTTACCCGCGCCGGTCTCCCCCGAGAACACGGTGAAGCCGGCGGAGAATTCCAGGTCGAGACGATCGACGATCACGAAATCGCGAATCGAGAGACTGCGTAGCATGGGCGGTCGGGTAGGGCGTGAAGTCAGGTCTGCGACGAATCTTCGTCGGAGATATGCTCGTTCCAGTGCAGCTTGCGGCGCAGCGTCGCGTAATAGTTGTAGCCGACCGGGTGCAGGAACGTCACCTGATGTTCGGAGCGGCCCAGCAGAATGCGGTCGCCCTGACGCAGCTCGGCAAACGACTGCATGTCGAAGTTGGCGCCGACCTCGCGCCCGCCGGTGATCGTGATGACGATATCGCTCGAATCCGGCAGCACGATCGGGCGGTTCGAGAGCGCGTGCGGGGCGATCGGCACGAGCACCACGCCACCAAGTCGCGGATGCAGGATCGGGCCGGTGGCCGAGAGCGCATAGGCGGTCGAGCCCGTGGGCGTGGCGACGATCAGGCCGTCCGAGCGCTGCTTGTACATGAAGCGGCCGTCCACATCGACACGCAGCTCGACCATGCCCGAGATGCCCGAGCGGTTCACCACCACGTCGTTGAACGCGAGCGTCTCGAACAGCGTCTGGCCGTCGCGCTCGATACGCGCGGCCAACAGGGTGCGCTGCTCGGCTTCGAAATGCCCTTCGAGCATGGCCGGCACGACCTGACGCATCTCGTCGAGCGGAATGTCGGTGATGAAACCGACGCGTCCATGGTTCACGCCGATGAGCGGCACCTTCGCGGCGGCCAACTGGCGGCCCACGCCGAGCATCGTTCCGTCACCACCGATGACCACCGCCACATCGGCCTGCGTACCGATTTCCTGAATATCGAGGGGGCGGTAGGGGTCGGCGGCCGCGCCGATGTTGTGCGCCGTATCACGCTCGAAGATGACGTGATGTCCTCGCTGGGCGATGCATGCCGCCAGCGTGAGCAACGGTTCGGCAACGCCGTCGGCATGGTATTTCCCGACGAGCGCCACGGTCTTGAAAGGGCTCCCTGTTTTCATGCCGCCATTACACCATAAGTCGATGACAGCAACCATCGGCACGCGCGGCCTTGCCGGCCCCTCGGGGTTTGCCGCACGCCGTGCTTGTACATTTCGCGTTACAATTTTCGCCATGCTAGATCAACGTGCGCAAACGCTACTCAAAACCCTGATCGAACGGTACATCGCCGATGGCCAGCCGGTGGGGTCGCGCACGCTATCGCGATACTCCGGGCTCGATCTGTCTCCGGCGACCATCCGCAATGCGATGGCCGACCTCGAGGCGCTCGGCTTCGTGGCCAGCCCGCATACGTCGGCCGGTCGTGTTCCGACGCCGCGCGCCTACCGGCTGTTCGTCGACACCATGCTGACGGTAAGTCCGCTCGGCGATGCCGTGCATCAGCTGGCGTCGCAGGTGCAGACCCGGTTGCAGCCGGCCGGGCCGCAGCAACTGGTCGCCTCGGCGGCGGAAGTGCTGTCGAATCTCTCGCAGTTCGCGGGCGTGGTATTGACGCCGCGCCGCAGCCAGATCTTTCGGCAGATCGAATTCCTGCGACTGTCCGAAAAGCGCGTGCTGCTTATCATCGTCACCCCCGACGGCGACGTGCAGAACCGCATCATCCTGACGGAAAAGGATCACTCCCCGGCGCAACTGGTCGAGGCGGCGAACTACCTGAACGCCCATTTCGGCGGCCAAAGCTTCGATGAGGTGCGCGCCAGCTTGCGCGGCGAACTCGATGCCCTGCGCTCCGACATGAGTGCCTTGATGCAGGCGGCCGTTCAGGCGGGCAGCGACGCCATGGCCGATACCTCGCGCGAGAGCTTGCTGATCTCGGGTGAGCGCAATCTGCTGGGCGTGGAGGACCTGTCGTCGAACATGGCGCGACTGCGCAAGCTGTTCGACGTGTTCGAGTCCAAGACCGGCCTGCTGCAGCTGCTCGACGTGTCGAGCCGGGCGCAGGGTGTTCAGATTTTCATCGGCGGCGAGTCGAGCCTCGTCCCGATCGAAGAAATGACGGTCATCACGGCACCGTACGAAGTCGATGGCGAAGTGGTCGGCACGTTGGGCGTGATCGGCCCGACGCGCATGGCCTACGAGCGCGTGATTCCCATCGTCGACATCACGGCCAAGCTGCTTTCCAGCGCGCTCAGCCAGCATTAGGCGGCGGGGGCAGCGTGACGCCCCAGCCTGCGCGTCGCCAGGCGTAACGTCTCGCGTATTGTCCCGGGTCCCCCACGCCCCCTCTCGTTACACCCCCGTAGCATTCCTTTACACGCTGTCACACACGGCCGTCTTACGCTTGAAGCGTCACTTGTGGCGAAGCCGTCGTCACGGCGTTCGCCGAAGGATTCGGACAGATCAACAAGGTGGTGCGACCGAGACAACGCTTGGCGCGTGCACCGGACAGTGCCCGGAGTGTCTATGAAATCCCTGATTTCCTGGCGGACGGTGGTTCGCTGTCTTGGCGTCGGGCTCGCGCTCGGCGCCCTTGGCGCGGCAGGACTTCCCGCGCTGGCGCAGGCACAGAGCGCCGATCCCCCGGGGCGAGTGGCGCGTCTGAATGCATTCGACGGCACCGTCACGTACGCCCCCGCAGGTACCAGCGACTGGCGCTATGCCGATCGCAACCGGCCGCTCACCACGGGCGATGCCGTCTGGGTCGAGCGCAACAGCCGCGCCGAGATGCATGTGGGCGGCACGGCGGTTCGCATGGGGGCGTCCACGAGCGTCGTTCTCTCGGCCGTGACCGACCAGAATGTGCAACTGAACGTAACGCAGGGTACGGTCGGTCTGCATTTGAGGGCTTTCGATCCGAACCAGCCTTACGAGATCGACACGCCCAACCTGGCGTTCGTCCCGCAACAGGCCGGGGAGTATCGTCTAGATGTCGATCCGGGCGGGGTGACGACCGTGAGCGTCTGGCGCGGGGCGGCGACCGTCTACGGTCAAGGCGCGTCGGTACTGTTGCAATCGGGCCAACGGGTGGCCTTTGTGGGCCAGAATCTGACGCAGCAGTCGGCCGGGCCCCTCGTGGCCGATGGGTTCGACCAATGGGTGCGCCAGCGAGACGCGCGCGAGGAGGGCTCGATCTCCGCGCGCTATGTGTCGCGCGACATGACCGGCTTCGAAAGCCTGGACGACTACGGCGAGTGGCAAGAGACCCCGGGCTACGGTGCCGTTTGGGTGCCGTCGGACGTGCCGACGGGCTGGGCGCCGTATCGCACGGGCCATTGGGCCTGGGTCGACCCGTGGGGATGGACCTGGGTCGACGATGCGCCGTGGGGCTTCGCGCCCTATCACTACGGACGGTGGGCCTATGTCGACGCACGCTGGTGCTGGGTGCCGGGGCCGGTCGCGGTGCGTCCGGTGTACGCCCCGGCGCTGGTCGGCTGGGTCAGCGGCAACAGCGGCGGAAACGCATGGGGGATCACGTTTGCGGCAGGGGGCGCGGGACTCGCGTGGTTTGCGTTGGGTCCGCACGACGCGTACCGTCCGGCGTATCGCGCCAGCGCGTCGTATGTCACCAATATCAATCGATCGACGGTGATCCAGACGACCAACGTCACGAATATCCACGTCAACAATGTTTATGTGAACCGTAATGTGCGCGGCGCTGTCTCGACGATGCCGGCACAGGCGTTCGTGCAGGGCCGGAGGGTCGGCGCGCCGGTGGCATTGGCCGCCCCGCGCGCTGGACAGACTTGGCGTATCGGAAATACGCCGGGCGTCGCACCGGTGAAGCAGAGCGTGTTTGGCAACAGTCGCCCGGCGCCGGTCACGCCGCCGGCCGGCGTGTTCAACCGGCAGGTGCTGGCCACGCGTGCGCCGGTCGGTCGCGCCATGCCGTCGCGTGAACTCACGAGCACGCTGCACGCGGTGCCGAATGCCGGTGGCGCACCGCTGACGTTCGGCCAGAACGCGCAACCACGCCAGAGCGGCAGGTCGACGGGGCCGAACCCGCAGGGGCGTGTGCAGCCGCGTGTAACGGTGGTCGACACGCACGGGCCGGTCGGTGCGGAGAACGGAGCGGCGGGTGCAACGCGCGCGCAACCGCCCGTCAAGGCCATGGGCGCGGAATCGGCGCATGGGGGGCCACCGCCGGCCCACGCCGTACCGCCGATGCAGACTGCGCCGGGAACGCCGGGAACGCCGGGAGCGCCGGGCATGCCAGGGGGCCAGGGGTGTCGGGAGTGCCGGGAGTGCCGGGAGTGCCGGGGCGCTCGGGGGTACCTGGAGTGCCGGGGGCCCGGGAGAACCCGGGGTGCCAGGGCGTGGCGTTTATCAGAGTCGTCCGGGGCAGTTCGCGCCGCAGTCCCAACCGCCAGTCCGGGGTGGACAGACGGTGCCGTCCGGCGTGCCACACCCGCCGGGCGTGATGATGCCGGGGCAACCTGCCGTGCGAGGCGAAGCCCCGCAGGCGGTGCCTCAGCCTGGGCACGACGCGGCGCAACGGGATATGCAGCGGAATCGCCCATCCCCGCAGACGCCCGCGGCGTCGCCCGAGCCGCAGCGTGTTCAACCGGATGCGGCCGGAGCATCGCGTCGACCGCAGCAGTGGCAGTCGCACTCACAGCCGCAAGCGCCCCAGCAACCCGTTCGGCCGCAACCGCAGATGGCGCATCCTCAGCCGCAGCCGCAGCCGCAACCTCGTCCGCAGCCGCAGATCGAGCGTCAGCAAGCCGCGCCGAGACCGCAGCCGCAGATCGAGCGTCAGCAAGCCGCGCCGAGACCGCAGCCTCAACCGGACCATCCGCAGGTCCCCGTTCGGCCGCAGCAGCCACCGCAGGTGGTGCCGCACCCGCAACCGCAGGAACGTCCGCAGCCTGCGCCGCGTGAACGCAAGCCAGAGGGAGCGCAAGTCCCCGCGCATGGCGTCGAGCGTCCCTCCGCATCGCATCGTCCGTCACGCGAAGGCGAGCCCCCGCGCGGCTAATTGGCGCCCCGAACGCCGCGACCCGCCGTCATCCGCTGACGGACGGCGGGTGCGCGGCGGCCGGGGCCCGGCACGTGGTGCCCGCCTTGCGGTAAAGTACGCTCCATGCGCTTCGATCCCGAACCCATTTCGCATGGTCAGACCGGCAAGACGGCCGTTCTGCTGATTAACCTAGGCACGCCCGACGAGCCGCGTCCCGCGGCCGTGCGCCGCTATTTGCGCGAGTTTCTGTCGGATCCTCGCGTCGTGGAAATTCCCTCGTTGATATGGCAGCCGTTGCTGCGGCTGGTAATCCTGCCGTTCCGCTCGCGCCAGTCGGCGCAAAAATACGCAACGATCTGGACGCGCGACGGCTCCCCGCTCAAGGTGAACACCGAATACCAGACGAACGCGTTGCGGGCCTTGCTGCACGCGAACGACTACGACGTGGTCGTCGACTACGCCATGCGCTACGGCAACCCGTCGATTCCGGAGCGCATTCGTGCGCTGCGGCAATCCGGCGTCGAGCGCATTCTGGTTCTGCCGCTCTATCCCCAGTATTCGAGCAGTACGACCGCCACCGCGACCGATGCCGTATTCCGCGTGCTCGGCCGGCTGCGCAATCAGCCCGATGTGCGCACGGTGCGCGACTATCACGATCATCCGGCGTACATCGAGGCATTGCGTCAGCAGGTCGAAGGCTACTGGCAGCAACACGGCCGGCCCGATTTCTCGGCAGGCGAGCGACTGTTGCTGAGCTTTCACGGCGTGCCGCGCCGCACGCTCGACCTGGGTGATCCTTACCACGATCAGTGCGTAAAGACCGCGCGTGCGCTGGGCGCCGCGCTGGGCCTCGACGAGACGACCTGTCGCCTCACGTTTCAGTCGCGTTTCGGCAAGGCTGAATGGCTGCAGCCTTACACGGCGCCCACGCTCGAAGAGCTGGGCCGCGGGGGCACGCCGCGTGTTGACGTATTCTGCCCCGGCTTCACCTCCGATTGTCTCGAGACGCTCGAGGAAATCAACATGGAAGGCCGCCACGCGTATCTGTCCGCGGGCGGCAAGGCGTTTCACTTCATCCCGTGCCTGAACGGCGCGAGCGCCTGGATCACGGCACTCGGCGAAATCGCGGCGCGTCACCTGCAAGGGTGGCCGGTGCTGACGCCCGAGGGGCCGCGCAGGCGTCGGTGGCGGCGGTAGCCTCGACCCGGCAACGACAAGTGGCGGCCGTGGCGGCGTTCGAGGAAGCCAACGCCGCGGCGGCGGCATCGAACGCAACGGCTGCGACAGCCGCAGCGGCGCAGGGCCAGCCGGGAGCGAGCACGTGACGGTCAAGGTCGACGACTCTCCGCAGGCGGCCACACGCATCGACAAATGGTTGTGGGCGGCGCGCTTTTTCAAGACGCGTTCGCTCGCCACGCAGGCGGTCGAGCGCGGGCGCGTGCTGTGCAACGAGGCGCGCGTCAAACCGTCGCGCGACGTGCGTCCGGGGGATCTCGTCTCGGTGGACAACGGCAGCACGCGGTGGGACGTGCGCGTGAAGGCCATCGCGGAAGTCCGGGGCTCCGCCCCGGTGGCGCAGTCGCTATATGAAGAGACTGAGGCCAGTGTTCGCGCGCGTGCCGACGCGAGTGAACGCCGGCGTCTGTTCCAGGAGCCTGCCGCGCAACTGCACGGGCGGCCGACAAAACGGGATCGCCGCCGTCTCGGGGGCGTCGGCGAGTTGTAATGAGGGGAAGGGGGCGCCGCGCGAACTCATCGCTTGACGTCGGCGTGCGGGGTCCAAGTTCGAGTTCGAAGTGCGAGAGCGCGGGCCTGTCGCCATGGCGGCCGCGCCCTCGGGTGACTAGCGCGAAGGAATTCCGGTATCGGACGAATGCACCGGAACGCCCGGCATTTCAAAGTCGTGATACAGCACCGCCCGCACGCCACCGTACTCGGTATCGCGGGGGGTGACTGCGCCGGACAAGCAGATCGTAATCGTTACCGTCGTCACCAACGCAAGGATGAAGACAACAGCCAGTGGCAGCTTCATGATGCGCTCCTGAAAGAACGCTCGACGGGACGGGGGATGTCCGGCGAGCGGCCGGGTTCAGCGCGGCACATGCCTCCGCTGAACCGTATTTCATGTTAGGTCGCAGCAACGGCCGATACAATAGCGGACTCGTAACGCGTGTAACCGGATATTTATCGGCACGCGGCGCGCACCGGCATGGCGCACAGCGCGCCGCCAGCCCTTGAAATCGGTGTGAACGCCCCTACTATCCAAAGGGATTTGAACCGGTGGCGCATCGTCGTGGTGCGCCGCAAGAACCTTTTGACGACTCAAGCTCATGACTGAACCGCAAAACACCCCCGATCAGCCGATTCCGTCCCAGGCCGAAGCGGCCCCGACCGACGCGGCGGGCGCGAACGACGCGCTGCCCTCGGTCGAGGCGCAACTGCTGGCGGCCCAGGCCGAAGCGGCAGCCCTGCGCGACGACGCCTTGCGCGCGCGCGCCGAGATGGAGAACGTTCGCCGCCGTGCGGAAGAGGACGTGGCAAAGGCGCGCAAATTCGCCGTCGAGAGCTTCGCGGAGAACCTGCTGCCGGTGATCGACAGCCTGGAAGCGGCCGCGGCCGACAAGAGCGGCGATGTGGCCAAGCTCCAGGAAGGCGTCGCCCTGACGTTGCGCCAGCTTGTCTCGGCGCTCGAACGCAGCCGGGTGACGGTCATCGACCCGGCCGGTGCGAAGTTCGATCCGCATCAACATCAGGCCATTTCGATGGTGCCCGCCGAGCAGGAGCCGAACACCGTCGTCGCGGTACTGCAAAAGGGCTACCTCATCGCCGATCGCGTGCTGCGCCCGGCGCTCGTGACCGTCGCGGCGGCCAAGTAATCGGGCCGCGCCGGCGTCGGACGTCATGACATCATGGCAAGTTCCGGCAACCGGCACGGCATTCCCGGCCGTGGACTGCACGGGCGTCATGCCGATGGTTACGCTGGCACGACGCGGGGTAAAACCGGACGACAAGAAGGGTCTTGAAATGGACCGGGCTGTACCCATATGACGTGCAGATCAACGATTTGAGCGGGCCACAGGCCCCACGGAACGACGCAAAGGACGCTAGGAGAAATAAACATGGGCAAAATCATTGGTATCGACTTGGGCACCACGAACTCGTGCGTGGCCGTCATGGAAGGCAATCAGGTCAAGATCATCGAGAACGCGGAAGGTGCCCGCACCACGCCGTCGATCATCGCCTATATGGAAGATGGCGAGATTCTGGTCGGCGCACCGGCCAAGCGCCAGGCGGTGACCAATCCGACGAACACGCTGTACGCTGTCAAGCGCCTGATCGGCCGCCGCTTCGAAGAAAAGGAAGTGCAAAAGGACATCGGCCTGATGCCTTACAAGATTGTCAAGGCTGAGAACGGTGATGCCTGGGTGGAAGTGCGCGACCAGAAGCTGGCCCCGCCGCAGATTTCCGCCGAAGTGCTGCGCAAGATGAAGAAGACCGCCGAGGACTACCTGGGCGAGCCGGTCACGGAAGCCGTGATCACGGTACCGGCCTACTTCAACGACAGCCAGCGTCAGGCCACGAAGGACGCCGGCCGTATCGCCGGTCTGGAAGTCAAGCGCATCATCAACGAGCCGACCGCTGCCGCACTGGCATTCGGTCTGGACAAGAAGGAAGGCGGCGACCGCAAGATCGCGGTGTATGACCTGGGTGGCGGCACGTTCGACATCTCGATCATCGAAATCGCGGACGTGGACGGCGAACACCAGTTCGAAGTGCTGTCGACCAACGGCGACACGTTCCTCGGTGGCGAAGACTTCGACCAGCGCATCATCGACTACATCATCGGCGAGTTCAAGAAGGAACAAGGTGTCGATCTGTCGAAAGACGTGCTTGCGCTGCAACGCCTGAAGGAAGCGGCGGAAAAGGCCAAGATCGAACTGTCGTCGAGCCAGCAGACTGAAATCAACCTGCCGTACATCACGGCCGATGCCTCGGGTCCGAAGCACTTGAACCTGAAGATCACGCGTGCCAAGCTCGAAGCGCTGGTCGAAGAGCTGATCGCCCGCACGATCGATCCCTGCCGTCTGGCCATCAAGGATGCCGGCGTGAAGGTGAGCGACATCGACGACGTGATTCTGGTCGGCGGGATGACCCGCATGCCGAAGGTGCAGGAGAAGGTCAAGGAGTTCTTCGGCAAGGAACCGCGCAAGGACGTGAACCCGGACGAAGCCGTGGCCGCAGGTGCCTCGATTCAGGGCTCGGTCCTCTCGGGCGACCGCAAGGATGTGCTGCTGCTCGACGTGACGCCGCTCTCGCTGGGTATCGAAACGCTCGGCGGCGTGATGACGAAGATGATCACGAAGAACACCACGATCCCGACGAAGCACTCGCAAGTGTTCTCGACGGCCGACGACAATCAGCCGGCCGTGACGATCAAGGTGTACCAGGGTGAGCGCGAGATGGCCGCCGGCAACAAGTCGCTGGGCGAGTTCAATCTCGAAGGCATTCCGCCCGCCGCACGGGGTACGCCGCAGATCGAAGTGACCTTCGACATCGACGCCAACGGCATTTTGCACGTCGGCGCGAAGGACAAGGCCACGGGCAAGGAAAACAAGATCGTCATCAAGGCGAACTCGGGTCTGTCGGACGCCGAGATCGAGCAGATGGTCAAGGATGCCGAGCTCAACGCCGAGGAAGACAAGAAGGCGCGCGAACTGGCCGACTCCCGCAATCAGGGCGACGCCCTCGTGCACAGCACCCGCAAGGCGCTGACGGAGTACGGCGACAAGATCGAAGCCTCGGAAAAGGAAGCGATCGAGTCGGCCATCACGGCGCTGGAAGGCGCGCTGCGCGGTTCGGACAAGGCGGACATCGATGCCAAGGTCGAGGCGCTCGGCACTGCCAGCCAGAAGCTCGGCGAGAAGATGTATGCCGACATGCAGGCGCAAGCCGGTGCTGCGGGTGCCGCGGGCGCCGAGCCGGGCAAGCCGCATGACGATAACGTCGTCGACGCCGAAGTGAAGGACGTCACCGACAAGAAGTAAGGCGTGCATGGCGCGCGACGCTCATGAACGTGCGTCGCGTGTAGGCCGGGTATCGAAGTTCTCTGCCAAGGGAATCTCGACCCGGCTTTTTGCCTGATGGCGACATGCGCCAACATTGGAAAGACTTATGGCCAAACGTGATTACTACGAAGTGCTTGGCGTTGCCAAGAACGCCGCCGACGACGAAATCAAGAAGGCGTATCGCAAGCTGGCGATGAAGTACCATCCGGACCGCAATCCGGACAGCAAGGACGCCGAAGAGAAGTTCAAGGAAGTCAAAGAGGCTTACGAGATGCTCTCCGAGCCGGAGAAGCGTGCCGCGTACGACCAGTATGGTCACGCGGGCGTCGACCCGAACATGGGCGGCTTCGGCGGGGCGGGCGGTCAGGGCTTCGGCGGCTTCGCGGACGCGTTCGGCGATATCTTCGGCGACATCTTCGGTCAGGGCGGCCCTGGCGGTGCGGGTGCCCGTGGTGGCCGGGGCGGTCCGCAGGTGTATCGCGGCGCAGATCTGCGCTACAACATGGAGATCACGCTCGAGCAGGCCGCGAACGGTTTCGACACGCAGATTCGCGTGCCGAGCTGGGACGAATGCGAGATCTGCCACGGCAACGGCGCGAAGCCGGGCACGAAGCCCGAGACCTGCCCGACCTGTAACGGATCGGGCGCGGTGCGCATGTCGCAGGGCTTCTTCAGCATTCAGCAGACCTGCCCGAAGTGCCACGGTACGGGCTCGTACCTGCCCGACCCCTGCACAAACTGCCACGGCTCGGGCAAGATCAAGAAGACCAAGACGCTGGAGATCAAGATCCCGGCGGGTATCGAAGACGGCATGCGCATTCGCTCGGGCGGCAACGGCGAACCGGGTGTGAATGGCGGTCCGGCGGGCGACCTGTATGTGGAAATCCACATCAAGGCGCACAACGTGTTCGAGCGCGACGGCGACGATCTGCATTGCCAGATGCCGATTTCGTTCGCGACGGCGGCACTCGGTGGCGACATCGACGCCCCGACGCTGCATGGAAAGGCGACGTTCGAAGTGCCGGAAGGCACGCAGACGGGCAAGACGTTCCGCCTGCGCGGCAAGGGCATCAAGGGCCTGCGCGCGAGCTATCCGGGCGATCTGTACGTGCATGTGCAGGTGGAAACGCCGGTCAAGCTCGACGACAAGCAGAAGCAAATGCTGCGTGACTTCGATACCGCACTCAAGGCCGGCGGCGCCCGTCACAGCCCACAGACGAAGGGTTGGTTCGACCGCGTGAAGCAGTTCTTCGAGTAATTCCATGTCATGTGAAGCCCCCATGGCCGCGTTCGCGCTGTTGGACGACAGCGCGGATCCGGCCGGCGGGGCGCGTCTGTATACCGGGCTCGTGCGCGAGGTGACTTGCGACGAGCCCGGTGTGCTTTCCGACGCGCTTCGCGAAGTGGAAGACGCCACGCGTCACGGCCTGCATGCCGTGTTGCTGGCCGACTACGAATTCGGTGTGCGTCTCGCGGGCGTACAGACGGTCGCGACGCGTCGCGCGCGGGGACGACTGCGTGTCCTGCTGTTTCGCGAGTTGCAGCGGCTCGACGCGACGCAAACGCAGGCGTGGCTGTCGCAACGCGAAGCGGCCGATGCCTGTGACGGCAGGGGGGCGCCTGTCGTTGCCGGTCACGGCGACGGCATTGCGCCGCCCGGCGTGGCCGGGGTCGCGGCGCTGCAAAGCGACGTGAGCGATGCTGCCTTCGACGACGCCATCGCCCGCATCCACGACTGGCTCTCGCAAGGCGAGTGCTATCAGATCAACTACACGTACCGTTTGAATTTCGACGCGTTCGGCTCGCCCGTCGCGCTGTATCGCCGGCTGCGCGCGCGCCAGCCGGTGCCGTACGGTGCGCTCGTCATGTTACCGGGCGCGTCGGGCGTGGCCGGCCGGGCGATTCTCTCTCTCTCGCCCGAACTGTTCCTGCGTCATTCGCGCGGCCAGATCGAGGCGCGTCCGATGAAAGGCACGGCGCCGGCCAGCGGCGACGCATCGGTGGACGCCGAGCGCAGCGCCGCGCTCGCGGCCGACGAGAAGAACCGCGCCGAGAACGTGATGATCGTCGACCTGTTGCGCAACGACCTCGGACGGCTCGCGATACCCGGCTCGGTCGAGGTGCCGAGGCGCTTCGAGGTGACGCGATTCGCGAGCGTCCTGCAGATGACATCGACCGTCACGGCAACGCTGCCGCAAGCGGCGACGTTCGCCGACGTGTTGCGCGCGCTGTATCCCTGCGGTTCGATCACGGGCGCGCCGAAATATCGCGCGATGCAACTGATCGGTGAACTCGAGGCGTCGTCGCGCGGGCTCTACACCGGCGCGATCGGCTGGCTGGATGCACGCGAGGACGACCCGCACGCGCTTGGCGACTTCTGCCTGTCCGTCGCCATTCGCACGCTGGAACTCGATGCGCCTGACGCCAGCGGGTTGCGGCGCGGACGATTGGGGGTCGGGGCGGGCATCGTGCTCGACAGCCGGGCGCACGAGGAGCGCGAAGAGTGCAGGCTCAAGGCGCGTTTCCTGAGTGCGCTCGATCCGGGCTTCGAACTCTTCGAGACGATGCAGGCGACGCAGGCGACGGGCGTGGCCCATCTCGCGCGGCACATGGCGCGCCTGGCGGCGTCTGCGACGGGGTTCGGCTTCCGGTTCGATGAGGCGGCTTTGCGTGCACAGATCGATGCGGTTGTCGCCACGCTGAGCGAAGACGACGTTCACCGTGTGCGTCTGGCGCTCTCGCATGACGGCACGGTCGCGATAACGCACGCCGTGCTGGCACCGCTACCGGGCAAGTCGGTCAAGGTGCTGCTGGCGGCGGCCGACGATCCCGCGAGCACGACCCGCGCGAACGACCTGTTCCTGCGCCACAAGACCACGGTGCGTGCGCGTTACGATGCGGCGTGGAAGAGGGCGGAAGCGAATGGCGCGTTCGACATGCTGTGCTTCAACGAGCGCGGCGAGCTGACCGAGGGCGGGCGCAGCAATGTGTTCGTCAAGCGCGATGGTATCTGGATGACGCCGCCGCTGTCGTGCGGTGTGTTGCCGGGCGTGATGCGCGGGGTGATGCTCGACGACGCGAAATGGTCGGCGGTGGAAGCCGTGCTCACACGAGACGACGTGCTGAGCGCACAGGCAATTGTCGTGTGCAATGCGCTGCGCGGTGCGCTGCCTGCGACGGTGTTGGCGGCGCCATCGACGACGCCATTGACCGCTTAAGTCGCTTAAGTCGCTTAAGTCGCTTCAGTCGCTTCAGTCGCTTCAGTCGCTTCAGTCGCATCAACCAGAACAAGCACACCCGGCGACTCACGCACGGCGGCGCCAACACGCGCCGCCGTGCGTTATGCCATTAACTGCCCTGACGCGCTGCCATCTGCGGCACGAACAGATCGCTCCACTTCGCCGGACGCGTCTTGATCGTGCCCGCGCGGCTCATGAACTCGACATACTGCATCAGGCCATTGGGCGTGGTGGTGAATTTCATGCCCGGATCGGCCAGAATCTGCTCGATGTCGGCTTGCGAAACGTTCATCTTCGACACGCGCAGGTACGTTTGCGCGGCGCCGACGTGATCCTTGGCGATGTACGCGGCCGCTTCGTCCTGGGCGTCCAGGATCGCCTGCACCAGCTTGGGATTCTGCACGGTGAACTGCTTGGGCGCGAAGACCACGTCGATGGTGATGTTGCCGAGCACGTCGGTGGAATTCAGCACCCGCTTGATGCGCGGATCCTTCAGTTCCTGGTACGAGAACGGCGGCGAGGTGAAGTGCGCCGTGATTTCCGTCTTGCCGGAGAGCAGGGCGCTGACGGCTTCCGGATGGCTCAGGCTGACCGTCAGCGGATCGAGCTTCGCGTAGTTCTCGATACCGAAGGCCTTGGCCGCCGCCATTTGCAGCAGCACGGCGGACAGCGACGTCTTGATGCCCGGAATCGCAATCTTGTCCTTCGAGGTGAAGTCCTTGAGCGACTTGACGTTCGGATTGTTCGTGTTGAGCCAGAGCGGGCCGCTCGACAGGGCCGACAGACCGATCACTTCCGAGCGCGGAATGCCGTGCGCCTTCGACCACAACGTGACGAAGCCCGGTGCGCCCGTGCCCGCGACATCGAGATTGCCGGCGAGCATGGCGTCATTGATGACATTGCCGCCGTCGAGAACGGTCCACGTCGTCTTCACGTCGCCCAGGCCCAATGCCTTCGCGTGCTTCTCGACGAGATGCTGGTCGCGCATGACCATCAGCGGCAGATAGAGAATGCCGTAGCCGTGCGACAAACGCACAGTGCTCGCTTCGGCGTGCGCGACGTTGCCGAGCGTGGAAAAGGCGGTCGTGGCGGCGAGCGTCAGCGCGCTTGCCCAGCGGGTGAAATGGCGTCGGTTCATGGTGTTGTTGTCTCCGGATAGTTGGAATTATTCATACCCCCGAAGGGGCGTCAATCAGACACTGCCGCAAAAAATCGTGTGAATCGTGAGTCAGTGCTGCATGCCCCAGCGGTGCAGCGTGCGCTTTTCGATGCGGGCGAACAGCAGGTTCTCGACCGCGAGACCGATCATGATCACGAAGAACAGGCCGGCGAACACGTTGGCCGTCTCCAGCGAATTGCGGTTCTCGAAGATGTACCAGCCCAGACCGCCCGAGCCGGACGACACGCCGAACACCAATTCCGCCGCGATCAGGGTGCGCCACGCAAACGCCCAGCCCACTTTCAGCCCGGTGAGAATGCTTGGGAACGCGGCCGGAATGAGCACATGCCGAACCAGCGCGAAACGTTTGAGCCCGTAGTTCTGCCCAACCATGCGCAGCGTTTTCGATACACCGCGAAAGCCGCTGTGCGTGTTGAGCGCCACGGCCCACAGCACCGAGTGCACGAGCACGAAGATCACGCTGCCGTTGCCCAGGCCGAACCAGATCAGCGCGAGCGGCAGCAACGCGATGGCCGGCAGCGGGTTGAACATGGCCGTGAGCGTTTCGAGCAGGTCGTTGCCGATCTTCGAGCTGATGGCGACGGTGGTCAGCACCGCGGCAAGCCCGATGCCGATGCCGTAGCCGATGAGCAGCGTTTTGAGCGAGACGGCAGCGCGCAGCAGCAGCACGCCGCTGGTCAATCCGCCGGCGAAGGCGCTGACCGTGTCGGTGAAACTCGGGAAGAGCAGCGCGTTGTCGAGCCAGCGGCCGTAGATTTCCCAGATCAAGGCGAGCACGCACAGGATGAGAGTCTTGCGCAGCCAGCTTAGCCGATACAGCGTTTCGAAGGTCGACAGCGGACGCTGAATCGACGACAGCTCGGCGGGCGTCGGTTCCAGCACGAATTCCGGCCGGTAGACGGCTTCGAGGGGCGCTTCAACGCTCGCCTTGGGGGACGACGGGGTGTGTTGCGAGGTCATGGCGTTCATGGCCGTCTCCTCAGTGGGCTGCGAACAGCAGTTGATCGATGCGCGTCTCGAGCGCGCTCTGGTGCGCCGTACCGAGTTGCTCCGGGGCGATGCTATTGAGTTCGGCCTTAACCTGGCCGGGGTGCGGCGAGAGCAGCAAAATGCGCGTGCCGATGCGAATCGCTTCGTCGATGCCGTGCGTGACGAACAGCACCGTGAAACGCGTGTCGTCCCACAGGCGCAGCAGTTCGTCCTGCATCTTGCGGCGCGTGAGGGCATCCAGCGCGGCGAACGGCTCGTCCATGAGCAGGACGTCGGGCTCCATCGCCATGCCGCGCGCGATGGACACGCGCTGCTTCATGCCGCCCGAGAGCGTGTGCGGATAGCTGTCGATGAACTTCGCGAGGCCAACCTTTTCGATGTAGTGGCCGGCACGCTCGGCGGCTTCGCGCCGCTTGAGGCGACCGCTGGCGATCAGCGCGAACTCCACGTTCTGACGCACGGTTTTCCACGGCAGCAGTTGATCGAATTCCTGGAACACCATCATGCGATCGGGACCCGGTTCGGTGATCGTGCGGCCCTTGAGGCGAATCTCGCCGTGGACCGGCGGCAGATAGCCGCCAATTGCCTTGAGCAACGTCGATTTGCCGCAGCCCGACGGGCCGAGCAGCACGAACCGGTCGCCCGGATAGACGTTGAAGCTCACTTGCTGCGCGGCGGTCACCAGGTAATCGTCGGTCTTGTATTGCAGCGTGACGCCATCGATTTCGAGTAATGGCGGCACCGCGGGCGCAGGGGTCCCGGCGGTGCCCGCATGGGCGGCGTTGTGCATTGCGTGTCTCCTGAGGGATGCTCTTATAATCGGTTCCCATGCTAAGCAGCGAAGCTGTAGCGAAGCTGACACGTCGGGCGCGCAGCACCCGAATGCAGGGGAAACCCCGAGGAAGTCGCCTGCGATTTCCGAGAGAATCCAGAGACCATCACGCACATCCGCCGGGAAGTCGCGAGAGAACAGCGGGAAAGCAGCGGAAAATACCGGGCGCCCCGTGATCACCATCGAAGGAGACTCAGGAACCATGCGCATCATGCTGGTGGAAGACACCGCCGATGTCGCCGAAGCGATTGCCACCCAGTTGCGCAGGCTCGGCCACGCGCTCGATTGCGAGACCGACGGCGCGGCCGCCGCGGCACGCATCGGCGACGATTACGACCTGCTGATCCTCGACGTCATGCTGCCGCACGTCGATGGCTTCGAGTTGCTGCGACGCGTGCGCGAGCGCGGCCTGTCCACACGCGTGCTCATGCTCACCGCGTGCGCGGAGATCGAGGAGCGGGTGCGCGCGCTCGATCTCGGGGCCGACGACTACCTCACCAAGCCGTTCGATTTTCGCGAGCTGGAAGCGCGCGTGCGAGCGCTCATGCGGCGCACCGGGCAGGACGCCACGAATCGGCTGACGTGCGCCAATCTCACGTTGGACCGCAAGAGCCGCGGCGTCGAGGTCGATGGCCTGCCGATCGAACTGACGCGTCGCGAAGTGACGCTGCTCGAAATTCTCGCGGCGCGCCCGGGACGCATCTTCGGCAAAGACGAACTCATGGATCGCCTGTATGGCGACGAGCCGGCACCGAATGCGAACGCCATCGAGCAATATGTGGCGCGTCTGCGCAAGAAACTGGCCGCCGCGCAATTCCAGATTCGCACGTTGCGCGGACTGGGTTATCAACTCGTGCTGTCATGATCGTTCCCGGCCGTTCCCTGTATCTGCGGCTGGTCGTTCGCATGGGCGCCGTGCTGGCGTTCGCCGTGGCGGCGGTGCTGCTCGGCATCTGGTTCTCGACGCGCGCGGCCGTCGACCGCGCGTACGACCGCTGGCTGCTCGGCAGCGCGCTGCAGGTCGCGGAAAACACGTGGTATCAGAATGGCGAGGTCAACGTCGACGTGCCGCTCGCCGCCTTTTCCGCCCTCGCGCCGGGCGATCAGATCTTCTACAACGTGCTCGATCCGAACGGCCGCTCGGTCGCGGGCGATTCGGAGTTCCGTCCCGATATTCCGTGGGACAAGCTGGCCGGCGGGCCGGTCGTGGTCGACGGCACGTACCAGGAGATGCCCATCCGCATCGCCATCGTCGGTCGCCGCATGCCGGTGAGCGCGCCGCATCCGTGGGCCGTGGTGGCACTGGCCCACACGCAGAACGCACGCGTGCGGTTCACGCGCGGACTGGCGGACAACACGTTGCTCATCACCATCGCCACCGGCGTGCTGACAATGCTCGCGGCGTTGTGGACGCTGCGTCAGGCGCTCGCGCCGCTCAAGCAGATCGAAGCGGCCATCCGGGCGCGCGATTCGAACGACCTCGTGCCGTTGGCGGTGACGGCGCCGGCCGAGACGCTGGCGCTCGTCGGTGCAATCAATGACTTCATGCAGCGGCTGGCCACCTCGCGCGCGCTGATGCGTCGTGTCATCGGCGACGCCGCGCATCAATTGCGCACGCCGGTGACGGCGCTCACCGCGCAGGCGGAAATGCTCACGCAGACGCAGGACGAGGCGGCGCGTCAGGCGCATATCGCGCGCATCCAGAAGCAGGCGCGTGGGCTGGGCGGACTCATTCACCAGTTGATCAATCACGCGATGGTGCAGCATCGCGCCGACAGCGTGGCGCCCACGCCGGTCGATCTGAAGGCGTTGTTGCCGGTGGCGATGCGCGAGACGCTGTCGTATGCAACACGCGATATCGATGTGGCCTTTCACGCACCGCCGACGCCCTGCATGATCGTCGGCGATGCACTGAGCTTGCGCGAAGCGATCAAGAACGTGCTGGTCAACGCGCTGGCGTATGGCGCACCGCATCGGCTTCACGTCGATGTGACGCGCGTCGACGATCAATGGCGCGTGCGTTTCTTCGACGATGGGCCGGGCATCCCCGAGTCGGAGTGGCAGCGGGTGCGCACGCCGTTCTCATCGCGCGCCGACGGACGCGAAGGGGCGAGCCTGGGGTTGGCGATGGTGGCCGAGGTGATGCATGCACACGGCGGAACGATGACGTTCGAGTGGGGCCCCGACGCGGGGTTCGCCGTCGTGTTGACGCTGCCGATGGCGGGATGAGCGCGGAACGATAGCGCAAGGGGGCGCAAGGGGTGCGTCAGGATCGCCGCAGGTTCGAGCGCGCGTGGCACATCAGCGTGCACAGAGGCAGCGGCGCGTTCGCGAGCCGCTGTCTCGTCAGCGCGTGGGCGGTGTCCGCTCGCTCAGAAGCAATGCGCTTGCGCAGGGAACGTGCCGTGCTTGACCGCTTGCACGTACGCCTCGATGGCGGCGGCAATGCTCGGTTGGCCTTCCATGAAGTTCATCGAGAACTTCGGTGACTTGCCGGGGAACACGCCGAGCATATCCTGCAGCACCAGCACTTGTCCGTCGCATTCGGGACCGGCCCCGATGCCGATGGTCGGCATCGTCGGCACTTCCGGGGTGACGCGCGCCGCAACGGCGGCCGGAATGGCTTCGAGCACGACCAACTGCGCGCCTGCCGCTTGCAGCGTACGCGCATCGTCGATCAACTGCGTTTGCGCAGCATCTTCACGCGCCTGAACCTTGAAGCCGCCGAACGCGTGCACCGACTGCGGCGTGAGCCCCAGATGCGCACACACGGGAATGCTGCGCTCCACCAGAAAGCGCACCGTCTCGGCGAGCCACGCGCCGCCTTCGATCTTCACCATTTGCGCGCCGGCCTGCATGACGGCCACGGCGCTCTGATAAGCCTGCTCCTTCGTGCCATAGGTGCCGAACGGCAGGTCGGCCAGTACGAGTGCCTTGTCGACACTGCGCGCGACGCATTCGGTGTGATAACAGATGTCGCGCAATGTGACGGGCAACGTCGTGCGCTGGCCCTGGATCACGTTGCCGAGCGAGTCGCCAATCAGAATGGCGTCGACCCCCACGCGGTCGAGCAGCGCGGCGAAACTTGCGTCATACGCGGTGAGCATGGCGATCTTCTCGCCCCGCTCGCGCATCTGGGCAAGCCCGGGAACGGTCACGGCCTTGCGGTTGGATTCTTGCAGATAACTCATGTCAGCCTCGGTTCGTGAGGTGTCGCCCGTTTGCCTGCGCGGCGCGGGCGACGATCAGGGGCGAGCGCCCTTGACGAAGACTTCCTTGCGTCCGCGCATCTGATCGATGCGTTCGACCAGCAGGGCGAAGTCATTGTCGTTATGCGCCGGGTCGAATTGTTCCGTGTCGACCGTCAATACCGGCGCAGCGGCGTAATGATAGAAGAATTCGCCGTAGATGTCGCACAGCGCGCGCAGATACGTATCGGGAATTTGCTGTTCCATCGGGATGGCGCGCTTCTGAATGCGCGCGAACAGCGTCTCGGGACTCGCCTGCAGATGAATCACGAGATCCGGCGCCCGGTGCGGCCGCTCGATGTGCGCCACGAGCCTGCGATACAGATCGAGTTCGTCGGCCGAGAGCGTCAGGCGTGCGAACAGGCCATCTTTTTCGGGAAGAAAGTCGGTGAAGATCGGTTTGCCGTCGATCTCGCGCCGGGCAATTTCTGTCGCTTCGTCGACCCGTTGCAGACAGAACGACAACTGCGCGGGCATCGCGTAGCGTGCGCTGTCGCGATAGAAACGTTCGAGAAACGGATTGAGCGTGGGCTGCTCGAGCAACACTGTGGCGCCGGCGGCATCGGCCAGGCGCTGCGCCAGCGACGTCTTGCCGACCCCGATGGGGCCCTCGACGGCCAGGTAGCGAAAACGCCCGAGCACGGGCGATCTCATGACACGTAGGCGCGCTTCGTCGGGCAGCAGCACTGCTCGACGCGCTCGATGCGCTGGTCGGCGACGCCTTGCAGCAAGGCGCTGACGCGGCCCAGGCCAGGGATGTCGAGTTCGGGAGCGAGATCCGCGAGCGGGCGCAGCACGAAGGCGCGCGCGGCCATGCGCGGATGCGGGACGATCAGGTCGGGTTCGGCGATGCACTCGTTGCCGTACAGCAGCAGGTCGAGATCGAGCGTGCGCGGCGCATTCTTGTACGGTCGCTCGCGTCCGAAATGCAACTCGATCTTCAGGCACAGCGTGAGCAACTGATGAGCGCTCAGGCTCGTCTCAACAGCGACGGCGCAGTTGAGATAGTCGTCGCCGCTCGATTCGATGGGGGCCGTGCGATACAAGTCAGACTTGCCAATGATCGTGACGCCGATCTGCTGCGCCAGGCAGACGATGGCGTCCTTGATCGATTGGCGGGCGTCACCGAGATTCGCGCCGAGCCCGATGTAGGCAACAGTCATGAGGCACCTTCGGAACCATGCTGTCGCGATGATACCCGCTTGCCCTGATTCTCGCTGGTCGCGCTCTCGTTGCCGCCGCCCCGTCGCCACGTTCGCCGCCCGCGCTTTCGCCACTGCTTCCGCCCGTCGGTTTGCGACGTCGGCGGCGACGCTTGGCGGCCGGCGTGGAGCCCGGTCCGCTGCCTTGGGAAAGCAGTGTGTCGCGTGTCGCGGCGTCGCCTTCGAGGAAGTCGGTCCACCATTGGCCGGCTTCGGCCGGGACTTCACCCGATTCGCAACGCAGCAGCAGGAAATCGTAACCCGCGCGCAGGCGCGGATGCTCGAGCATGCGCAGCGGCGTGCGGCCAACGCGTTTGTCCAGGCGCACCTGCAAGCCCCAGATATCCTTCATGTCGGCGACGAAACGGCGCTGGATCGCCAGCTTGCCGGTTTGCGCGTCGAGCACGTCGTCCATCGCGAGATGCAGCGCCGGAATCGGATATTCGCCCGCACTTTGATAGGCCTGCCACTTTTCGAGCACGAGATGCCAGAGCAGCGCGGCGAACAGGAAGCCCGGCGAGACCGGCTTGCCCGCGCGGATGCGTGCATCGGTGTTGGCGAGCGCCAGCATGACGAATTTCTCGCCCAACGGCTGCTCCAGTACCACGTCGAGCAACGGCAGCAGGCCGTGATGCAGGCCCTGCTCACGCAGTTGCTGCACACACGCCCACGCGTGACCCGAGAGCAGCAGCTTGAGCATCTCGTCGAACAGACGCGCCGCCGGCACGTTGTCGATGAGTGGCGCGAGCTGTGTAATCGGCTCGGCCGTCGCGTCGTCGATCTTGAAGCCGAGCTTGGCCGCGAAACGCACCACGCGCAGCATGCGCACGGGGTCTTCGCGGTAGCGCGTGGCCGGGTCGCCGATCATGCGCAGCACGCGCTTCTGAATGTCTTCCCAGCCGTGGTGATAGTCGTGCACCGTCTGGGCCGCCGGATCGTAATACATGGCGTTGACGGTGAAGTCGCGCCGGGCGGCGTCTTCCTCCTGCTCGCCCCAGACGTTGTCGCGCAGTACGCGGCCCGATTCGTCGGTGACGTGCGTCTTGCGGTCGAGTTCGCCTTTTTTCGGACGACGTGCGCCGATCTGCTCGCTGTCGACGGCATCGACCAGCGCCCGGAACGTGGAGGTCTCGATGATCTCCTGCCCGAACTGCACGTGCACGATCTGGAAGCGGCGACCGATGATGCGCGCGCGGCGGAACAGGCGCTGGACCTGCTCGGGCGTGGCGCTGGTGGCGACGTCGAAGTCTTTCGGCGCAATGCCCAGCAGCAGATCGCGCACGGCGCCGCCGACGATGAAGGCCTTGAACCCGGCTTGCTGCAGCGTGTCGGTCACGCGCACGGCGTTCTTCGAGAGCAGGCTCGGATCGATGCCGTGGACCGAGGCGGGGATGACGACCGGTTTGCCGGTCGGGGGCAGGTTGGCCTGGCTGTCTTTGCCAAGCAGTTTCTTGATGAGTTTGCGGATCACTGGAACAACTCGAGAATGGGCCAGCGACGCGCCAGCGCGATGTCGCGCAGCGCCTCATCGGGGTTCGTTGCCACCGGATGGTTCACCTTCTCCATCAGGGGGACGTCGTTGGCGGAATCGCTATAGAAAAAGACGTGGTCGAAATCGTGCCACGTCTTGCCAAGGCCGGCGAGCCAGGCTTCGGTGCGCGTGATCTTGCCCTCGCGGAAGCTTGGCGTACCGACATAGTCGCCGGTGTAACGCGCGTTCGGATCGTTGCTCGCGGTAGCCGGTTCGGTGCCGATCAGGTGATCGATGCCGAACGCCCGGGCGATCGGCCGCGTGACGAACGTGTTGGTGGCCGTCACGATCGCGCACAGGTCGCCGGCCCGACGATGCGTGTCGAGCAGTGCGAGCGCTTCGGGACGAATGTGCGGCAGGATTGCTTCTTCCATGTACTGCGCGTGCCACGCGTCGAGCTGGTCGCGCGGATAGCGCGCGAGCGGCGCGAGGCAGAAACGCAGATAAGCCGGCATATCGAGCCGGCCTTCGCAGTAATCCTGATAGAACGCCTCGTTGGCCTGCGCGTACGAATCACGCTCGACAGCACCCTGGCGCACGAGGAATCGACCCCACTCCTTGTCGCTGTCCGTGGGCAGCAGAGTGTGGTCGAGATCGAAGAGGGCTAAATTGGTCATTGCGCGAATTTTACCTGAAGCTAGGGGCGGCTTACCTGAACCGGCGCGATACCGGTCAGTTTTTCCCTTCGGGACGGCCGGATCGGTGTGGGTCAGCATCTGGCGCAGCAACGGCAGGGTCACCGCGCGCTTTTGTTCCATCGAAAAACGGTCGAGACGATCGAGCAACGCCATCAGGCTCGACATATCGCGCTCGAAGTGCGTGAGCAGATAGGCGGGCACGTCGGTCGCCAACTGCAACCCTCGCTCGCGGGCGGCATTCTGCAGCGCCTGCTTCTTGCCGTCGTCATCGAGTCCCACAATGTGAAATACAAGACCCCAGCCGAGGCGGGTGCGCAGGTCTTCGCGCAGCGGCATGTCGACAGGCGGCTGGGCGCCTGCGGCCACGAAGGCACAGTGCGGGCGGGCGCGCGTCTCGTTGAACAGGTTGAAGGCGGCGATCTGCTGGGTGGGGGAGAGATGGTCGCAATCGTCGACGCAGTAGACCGTGCTCGCGTCGTCGAACGTAAAGGCGGCCAGCGGGCTGTTCGGGCGCAGATAGCGCGCACTTGGGCCGACGGCATGGCACAGGGCCTCCATCAGGTGGGTGCGGCCGGACCCGGCCGTCCCCCAGAGGTAGATGCCGCGATCGCGCGCCGTGCCGGCCGAGAGTTCGGCGGGCAGGCCGGCGAGCGTTTGCGCCGCCTCGCGATTGGGCCCGACAATGAAATTGTCGAACGTGGCGGGCGGCGGTGTGCCGAGGTCGAGAAACAGTTGCTGGATCACGAACGAGGAAAGCCGGCAAAAGGCTGGCGGAGTGCGGTTTACAGGGCAAGCCGGCGTCGGCTTGCGTCCGATATCCGGTTTGCATGCCGAAAGGGCACGCGCATCGGGTAAAATCGCATTTTACCGAACCTTGATGCATTCCCGTCATGTCACACCCTAACGAAACATCCGGCCTTTCCTATCGCGACGCTGGCGTCGACATCGAAGCGGGCGACGCATTGGTCGAAGCGATCAAGCCGTTTGCCAAAAAAACCCTGCGCGACGGCGTGCTGGGCGGCATTGGCGGCTTCGGCGCGCTGTTCGAAGTACCCAAGCGCTACAAGGAGCCGGTGCTTGTTTCGGGGACCGACGGCGTGGGCACCAAGCTCAAGCTGGCCTTCACGCTGAACAAGCACGACACGGTCGGCCAGGATCTGGTCGCCATGAGTGTGAACGACATCCTGGTGCAGGGTGCCGAGCCGCTGTTCTTCCTTGACTACTTTGCCTGCGGCAAGCTCGACGTGGCCACCGCGGCCACCGTCGTCAAGGGCATCGCCCAGGGGTGTGAGCTGGCGGGCTGTGCCCTGATCGGTGGCGAGACGGCCGAAATGCCGAGCATGTACCCGGACGGCGAGTACGATCTGGCGGGTTTTGCGGTCGGTGCGGTCGAGAAGAGCAAGATCATCGACGGCACGACCATCGTGCCGGGCGACGTGGTGCTGGGTCTGGCCTCGTCGGGTGCGCATTCGAACGGTTATTCGCTCGTTCGCAAGATCATCGACGTTGCCAAGCCGGACCTGGACGCCGATTTCCACGGCCAACCGCTGCGCGACGTGCTGATGGCGCCGACGCGCATCTACGTCAAGCCGCTGCTGGCGTTGATGCAGTCGCTGCCGGTCAAGGGCATGGCCCACATCACGGGTGGCGGCATCGTCGAGAACATTCCGCGCGTGCTGCAAGCGCATTTGACGGCCGACATCAAGCAAGACGCCTGGACGCTGCCGCCGTTGTTCCAGTGGCTGCAGGCGCATGGCAAGGTGGCCGACGCCGAAATGCACCGCGTGTTCAACTGCGGTATCGGCATGGCGGTGATCGTCGCGGCGGCTGACGCCGACGCGGCCGTCAAGCACCTGGAAGCGTCGGGCGAGACGGTCTACCGTCTGGGCACGATCCGCGAGCGCAAGGAAGGCGAAGCGCAGACGATCGTGTCATAAGTCACGGGAGGGCGACGCCCTCCGGATATGCGAAATGTACTGAAAGCCCGCCGGCGATCGCCTCGGCGGGCTTTTTTTATGTCAGCGCTAGGTCAGCGCTTCATCCGCGCCTCCACGGCTCGCATGACATCTTCCAGCGTGGTCTCCATCACGCGCACGAGATCGTCGAGTTGCGCGCTGGGGGCTGCGGCGCGAGGCGTGATGCGCAGCGTATGGAACGGCATCGACGGCTCGAAACGTCGCAGCACGAGATCGGAGTCAAGGAAATCGTAAGCCGACACCGGATGCAGCAACCCGATGCCGACGTTCTCTTTCACCATCGTGCCGATGTTGACCGAGTAGCGGGCCGTGGCAACGACCTGCTGATGCAGATTGCCCTCCGCAAAGAGTTGATCCATGCCCCAGCGCACCATGTCGGTCGGCTCGTAAGACAGGATCGGCTGCCCCTTCAGATCGGCCAGACGGATCACCTTCTTGCGCGCGAGGACGTGCCCTGCGGGCAGGGCGCAGATCGCGTCGAGCTTGGCGAACGAGACGGCATCGGTCGCGGCCACGTCGATCGTGTTGGTCACGAGGCCGAGCGCGAGCTGATGCGTGACGACCTGGTCGCGGATGAGATCGGAGGCCCCCGTGGTCAGCGCGAGCTGCACGCTCGGATGCAACGCCCGGTAGCCGGCCATCACGCGTGCAAAGAAGCCCAGGCCGAACGACACGACCGACCCCACGCGAATGACGGCCGTGTCGGGGTTACGCAGATTCAGTGCGAATTCGCGGATGTTGTCGAGGCCGGCATAGCGGCGCTCGACTTCCTCGAAGAGCGCGAACGCCTCGGCCGTCGGTTCGAGCCGTCCGCGTGCGCGATCGAACAGCGTGAGACGCGTCGAGCGTTCGAGATCGGCCACGAGACGGCTGACCGCGGACTGCGACGTGCCGAGCACCTGGGCCGCTTTGGTGGTCGTGCGCGTGAGCATCAGCGCCCGAAAGGCGTCGATGTGCCGAAAATCCATCGATTCTCCACGGAAGGGTTAGCTGTCGGGGCCCTTGCGCATGGGGCCTACAGCGCGAAAGCGTGGATTCTACCGCCCTTCATCACCATCGGAATCCGCTCCCCCTGGCCGAGCAGACAATCGATCGACGCCAGTGGATTGCCGTCGACGATCAGCACGTCGGCATGCGCGCCGGGCACGATCTCGCCCAACTGGCCCGACTGTCCGAGCACCTCGGCACCGATGACCGTCGCGCTGCGCAGAATCTCCGCCGGCGAGAGCACTTCGGCGCGTAGACGGAATTCATCGCTCTGCAGGCGCTGCGACTCACCCAGCAGATCCGAGCCGTAGCCCATCTTCACGCCGGCTTCGCGGAAGATCTCCAGCGACCTTAGGCCCGCTGCATGAACGTTGGCGATCTTCGCGACGCTATCGTCGGGCAGCCCGAGCGACTTGCCTTCGTTGGCAAGGGCGTCGTACGTCACTAATGTGGGGACGACGTAAGCGCCTTGCTCGGCCATGTAGCGCGCCGTGGGGGCGTCGACGAGGTTGCCGTGTTCGATGGTGCGCACGCCGCAGCGCACGGCGCGTTCGATGGCCGATGCCGTGTAGGCGTGGGCGAGCACATAGGTGCCGCGCCCGCGCGCCTCCGCGACGATGGCGCGGATTTCGTCTTCGGAATAACCCCAGGCCCCAACGGGGTCGGTGGGCGAGGCCACGCCGCCCGAGGCCATGATTTTGATCTGGTCGGCGCCCATTTGCAGCTCTTCGCGCACCGCGCGTCGAACCTCGTCGACGCCATCGGCCACGCGCGACAGGGCGCCGACGCGCACGCAACACGGGCATGGGCCGTCGGTGCCAACGTAGTCGGTGCGCGCGCGCCCGTCGCCGTGTCCGCCGGTCTGGCTGATCGCACGGCCCGACACGAACAGGCGCGGCCCTTCGGCCAGTCCACTCTCGACCGCATGCTTGATGGCGTGTCCTGCTCCGCCCGCGTCGCGCACGGTGGTGAAGCCGCGTCGCAGCATGCCCTGCAGAATCGGCACCGACCGGAGCGTGACGAGCACGTTTGGCAGATGGGCTTGCGAGGCCAGGTTGAGCTGCGTGGCATGCACATGCACATGCAGATCGATCAGTCCCGGCATCACGGTGCGCCCGCGGGCATCGATCTCGCGTGCCGACGCCGCCCGAATCGGCTTGTCCGACACTTCCTTGATGCGTCCGCCTTCGATCAGTACGGCGTGGTCTTCGCGCAGCTCGCCCTTGACCGGGTCGAGCAACGCACAATTCGACAACAGAATCGACTCCATGACCTCTCCTCCAGGATGGTGTGTCAGAGGTTGCCCGGGTCAGCGGGCAACCGTGACTCGCGGGCCTGCAATCTTCAATCGATCGTGGCGTGGGCGAGCGTGCGGGGCGTGCGCGTGAGCATCACGGGGGTGTCGCCGGTGACGACCGAGTCGTCCAGACGGAAGCCACCCAGGCCGTAGACATAGATGCCGGGCTCGGCCGAATACACCTCGTTCGCGAGCAGCGGACGGTGGTTGAACGCCATGTCGTCCGGGTATTCGTGGCCGATGATGCCCATGCCGTGGCCCGTGCGATGTCGAATGAACTCACCGCATCCCGCTTTCTCGATGACGGCCTGCGCCGCGGCGTCGATCCCCGAGACGGGCTTGCCGGTCACGGCCGCGTTCACCGCGGCTTCATTGGCGGCGCGCGCGACCTCGTAGTAGCGCGCCTGCTCGCTCGACGGCTTGCCGCAGAACCACGTGCGTTCGTTTTCGATCACGAGACCGTTCAGGCGCGGGATCACGATGTTGACCATGCCGTCGCCCGCATTGATGCGCGCCCCGCACGACGCCCCATCGCCATGCGGCGAGGCCGAGGCGGGGCCGGACAGGGTCCAGCAGCGCATCACTTCGAGGTTTTCGCCGGGGAAGCGCTTGGCGCCTTCCGTGACCATCAGCGCGGCCATCGCGTAGTCGAGTTCCTGCACCAGACGCCCGGGACGAATGTTCTCGCGATACCGGTCCTGCACCCAGTCGGCCAACTCGGCGGCGGCGCGCATGATGGCGATTTCCTCGTCGTGCTTGACCCAGCGCAGGGCGCGCATCTCGGCAAGCATGGGCACGAGCTTCGCGTCGGCCAGCAGGCCACCGGCGCGCGCCAGCGGGCCACCGGCCGCATCGACGCCAATGCGCGAGCCCGCGAGACCGGCGGCGCGCAGCGTGTCGGCGATCAACGTGGGCACATCGGCGAGCAGCGGCTGGCGCTGGGTCACGCGCGGATGCTCGGCGTAAAGGGTGACGCGATCGAGATCGAGCCACAGATGGCCCCGCTCGCGCGCCATCATCAGGTGATGCGTCGACAGCTCGTTCATCACCGCGAACGGCTCGCCGTTGCGCGGCACGCACACGGCGATGGGGCGCTCCCACGTCTGCACATCGACGTGGAAGTTCGTGGCCCACTGAAAGAAATCGGCGGCGGTGAACACGAGCGCGTCGACGCGCGCGCGGTCCATCAGGTCATGCATCAGACGATGGCGGTACTGACGTGTCGCATCGGAGAGAGTCGGCATCACGAAGTCCTTATCGGCAAATTGGGGCGAATGTCAGGGGGTGGACGGCGTTGGGCACGACCGATGGACGGGGCCGGCCGGCACGCAAGGTCGCGCGGATCAGGGCGGGCGGGTGTGTCAGGTCATCATCGTCTTCGCATAGCGCCGATGGATGATCCAGTGCGACGCAATGGCGAGCACGAACGTCACCACCATCGAGACGATGGACAGCACCGCGCCGAACGGCCAGTTGTTCGCTTTCGCGATCTGGTCGTAGATCGTGGGCGTCATCATGGTGATGCCGGTGCCGCCGAGCAGTACGGGGGTGGCGTACGCGTTCATGCAGAGAATGAACACGAGCATGGTGCCGGCGGCGATGCCCGGTGCGGCCATCGGCAGGATCACGCGCGTGAGTGTTTGCCAGAAGGTGGCGCCCAGATTGCGCGCGGCTTCCTCGACGGAGAAGTCCATGCCTTCGAGCACGCTTTGCAATGTGAGGATCATGTAAGGCAGCACGACGGCGGTGGTGCCCACCACGACCGCGAACGGCGTGTACAGCAAGCGAATCGGCTGCGGCACGATGTCCAGCGACACGAGCATGGCGTTGACGAAGCCGGCCGTGCCGAGCATGACCATCCAGCCGGCCGCGCGCACGACATTGCCCACCAGCAGCGGGAAGACCAGCAGCATCACCAGCAGGCTCTTGAAGCGGGTTTGTGTGCGCGCGAGCACGTAGGCGACCGGGAAGCCAAACACGAGCGCGAGCGCCGTGCACAGCGAGGCAACCTTGATCGTCGTCCAGAGCACCGACAGGTAGTACGGATCGGTGAAGAACTTGACGTAGTTCGTGCCGGTCAGTGCCGCCTGCATCATGTCGACCGGATCGAACCGGTTGAAGCTGTAGCGCACCAGTTGCAACCCGGGCAGCACGATGACGAGCAACACCACGAGCGTGGCGGGCGTGGCGAGCGAGCCGCCCGTGAGCGCGCCGCGCACCGCGCGCGCGGTGGCGGCCCGGGAGGCTCGGGCGGCATCGGAAGCCGGTGGGGACGGCGTCATCGCAGGCTCCGGGGTGTCGGCGACGCTCACAGGCCCACCTTGAATTCCTTGTTCCAGAAGTCGAGCAGGGCGGGCTTGTCGGCGGTGAAGCGGGCGTAATCGAGCTTGACCATGCGATCGAGTTCGGCGCGGGTGAAGCCCACGCTTTCCTGCAGCGACGGCGGCAGATTCGCGTTCGTCACGGTCGGCGCATAGCCCATCGTCTCCGCAAAGCCGATCTGGGCGCGCGGATCGAGCATCGCGTTCAGGTAGTTGAAGCCACACAGCTTGGACTGCGAATTCTTCGGCACGGCGGCTTCGAACGTTACCGGCACGGCGCCTTCCTTGGGCACCACGTAATCGATCGGCACGCCCGCTTTCTTCCATTGCAGCGCGCGCGCTTTCCACATGCAGGTGAACCAGATGTCGCCGCTCTTGAGCGCCGACGCCACGGCTTCGTTCGACGGATAGACCTTGGGCTGCTGCGTCTTGCGCAACTCGCGCAGGAATTGCACACCCCCGGCCATGTCGCCATCCTTATGGCCGGCCGCGAGCGAGCTGCTCACCACGTTGAAGTTGTAGAGAATGTCCGAGAAACCTACACGGCCCTTGAGTTTGGGATCGAGTGCGGCGGTGAATGAGTCGGGCTTCGTGCCGAGCTTCTCCGGGTTGTAGACGATCACCATCGCGCTGAAGATGTGCGGGATCGAGTACGGACGGCGCAGCGCCTCCAGCGCATTCGCCAGATTCGGGACGAGCTTGGCGTCGACCGCTTCGAGAATGCCCGAGCGGTTGATGTCGTACATATCGAGATCGGCCAGGCAGGCGACGTCGAGCGAGCCGCGTCGAGACGCCTTCTCGGCGCGCAGTTTCGTCATGCGCTCGACCTGACCGGCCGAGTCGTATGTGACCTTGCCGCCGGCGGCCTCGATGATCGGCTTGCCGATGTTCTGTTCGAGAAGATTCAGATAGTCGCCGCCCCAGGTGCCGACGACCACGTTCGGGCAGGCGGCGGCAGCGTGTGCCGAGAGTGCATCGAGGCCGAGCGCGGGGGCGATCACCAGACCGGAGGCGGTCTTCAGAAACGAGCGGCGGTTCAGGGCGTGCGTCATGTCGTCATCCTTCAAAACGTTGGCCACGAGGTTGGCCAATACATGGGCCGAAGCGGGTGGAAGTGAGGCAGTGTCGTCAGGCGTTGAAAAACAGGCAATCGGTGCTGGCAAAGCATGCGTTGAGGGCGCGGCCCGGGGCATAGCGGCCGACGTCGTCGCGTGCGGTGTTCTGCACGTGCGCGACGAGCATCTCGCCCTGCGGACTCTTCAGACGGAGTTCGAGCGTGGAACCGAGATAGATCGTCTGATCGACCGTGACCGGCATGGCCGTTTCGTTGTGCACAGGCGTGTCGCTCAGGCGCAGGCGCTCGGGGCGAATGCCGAGCGTCGTGGCGTCGGGGGCGGCGCTCGGCAACGCCAGGCGCTCGCCTTTGGCGGTCACGAAATGGCCGTCGGTCATCCGCCCGGCGAGGAAATTCATCTTGCCGAGAAAGTTCGCGACGAATGGATTGGCCGGGCGCTCGTAGAGCGCATCGGCGGTGCCGATCTGCTGCACGCAGCCGTCGTGCATCACGGCCAGGCGGTCGGCAATCGCCAGCGCTTCTTCCTGATCGTGAGTGACGAAGATCGTCGTCAGGCCGAGCCGTCGCTGCAAGGCGCGGATCTCTTCGCGCACTTCGGTGCGCAGCTTGGCGTCGAGGTTGGACAGCGGTTCGTCGAGCAGAAACACGTCGGGACGAATCGCCAGTGCGCGGGCAATCGCCACACGCTGCTGTTGACCGCCGGAGAGCTGGCGCGGATAGCGATCCGCGAGCGACGTGAGACGCACCATATCGAGCGCTTCGCGAATCCGCGTAACGCGCTCGGCACTCGACACGTGCCGCATCTCGAGGCCGAACGCCACGTTCTCTGCCACGGTCATGTGCGGAAAGAGCGCGTAACGCTGGAACACCATGCCGGTGTTGCGTCGATGTGCGGGCAGGCGCGAGACCTCCTTGCCGCCGATCCAGATTTCGCCGGCCGTCGGCTCGACGAAGCCCGCGACCATGCGCAGCGTTGTGGTCTTGCCGCAGCCGCTCGGGCCAAGGAAGGCGACGAGTTCGCCGTCGGCAATTTCCAGCGAGAAGTCCGCCACGGCGGCGGCGTTGCCGTATTGCTTGCGCAGGCTGCGCAACGAGACGTTGGCCATGTCAGATTACCTGGCTGAGTTTGACGAAGCGATCGGTGATCAGCATGACGATGCCGAGCAGGACGATCTGCGCCGCGGAGACGGCAGCAATCGTCGGATCGAGGTTGAATTCGAGGTACTGCATGATCGCGATGGGCAAGGTGGTTTTGCCTGGTCCGACCAGCGGCAACGTGAGTTCGAGGTTCTCGAACGACACGATGAAGCTGAACAGTCCGGCCGCCACGACGGCGGGGCGCAACATCGGCAATGTGACGCGCCACAGTGTGCGCCACGGGCCTGCGCCGAGATTGCGGGCGGCTTCCTCGATGGTGCCGTCGATCTGTGCAAGGCTCGCGCCCACGAGACGCATCGTCCACGGAATGGTCAGGCAGACGTGCGCGATCACGAGTCCGCCGAAGGTGCCGACGATGTCCATGTCGAGCGCGTTTTCGGCGCGCAGATAGAAAAGGTAAGTCGCGATGCCCGCGACGATGCCCGGGACCACGAGCGGCAACAGCAGCACATTGCCGAGCGTACGGCGGCCGGGAAAGCGATAACGCGCGAGGGCGAGAGAGGCGGCGACACCGAGGATTACACCGCCGATGGCCGCGCAGGCGGCGAGTTGGAGCGAGAGCAGGAAGCCGTCGGCAAACGCGGCGTTGCGCCAGGCGTTCAAATACCACGAGAGCGTGTAGCCGCTCGGCGGGAACGTGATGATCGCGTCTTTGAAGAAGCTCAGCCAGATGACGAAGATCAGCGGGCTGAGCATGAACAGATAGATCAGCGTGATCCCGGCGCGCACCGCCCATTTCGCGACGGGCACGCGTCGCGCGCCGCCGGTCGGCCGCCGCAGCCCGTCACCCGCCATCCCACTTGGCTCCATCGAAGTCTGCGTCATTGGCGTCCTTCCCGGTATCGTGGATCCGATGCAAATTTGCATTGAACGAAACGTTGATATGCAAATTAGCATATCAAAATCGTCGTGCAAACCGGAAAGCTGTCAGGGTTTCAACGGAGGCTGGAGACGGCTGGGGCGATAAGGCGATGCGGGTTTCGCCGCGTGCGACGCACGCGGGCACAGAACGCCTCGCCGGACGATCAGCGAGGCGGACCAAAGGGATGGCGATGCGCTCAGACCTGCCAGAGCGCGCGTACGGCGTCGATGGCGTGTTGCAGGGCGTGGGCGGCCGTGCAGTCGACGATGTGGCGCTCGGGCATCGAGCGCAGCCAAGTGAGCTGACGCTTGCACAACTGGCGCGTCGCGAAGATGCCCTTGTCTCGCATCGTGTCGTAATCGATCTCGCCGTCGAGGTATTCCCATACCTGCCGGTAGCCGACACAGCGCATGGACGGCAGGCCCGGGTCGAGATCGCCGCGTGCGCGCAGGTGTTCGACTTCTTCGATGAACCCGGCCGCGAGCATCAGACGAAACCGTTCGGCAATGCGTGCGTGAAGCACCGCGCGCTCGCCCGGCTCCAGCGCCACCGGCACGAAGGTATGTGGCGGTGGCGCGGCAGGTGCCCGAGCTTCTTCGGCAAGCCATTGCGACATCGGTTTGCCCGACAGCACGAAGATTTCCAGCGCGCGTTGAATGCGCTGTGCGTCATTCGGCGCGAGGCGGGCGGCCGTCGACGGATCGACGCTCGCCAGCCGTGCATGCATGGCTGGCCAGCCCTCGCGCGCGGCGTCCTCGTCGAGTTGGGCACGCACGTCGGCGTTGGCCGACGGTAGCGGCGAGAGGCCTTGCGTGAGCGCCTTGTAGTACAGCATCGTGCCGCCGACGAGCAGCGGCCGGCGTCCGCGCGCGGCAATCTCGTCGACGAGACGCAGCGTGTCTTCCCGGAATTGCGCGGCCGAATAGGCGTCGCGCGGATCGATGATGTCGATCAGGTGATGGGGAACGGCGGCCAGCTCGGCCGCGCTCGGCTTGGCCGTGCCGATGTCCATCTCACGATAGACGAGCGCGGAGTCGACGCTGATGATCTCGAGCGGGGTGTCCTGCGCCAGCGCAAGGGCGGCGGCGGTCTTGCCGGATGCCGTCGGGCCCAGCAGGCAGACGATCGGAGGAGATGACGTCATGACCGGCTCAACGTCCCCGCATGAACAACTTGTCGAGATCGCCGAGCGTGAGCTGGTACCAGGTGGGACGTCCGTGATTGCACTGATCGGCGCGCTCGGTCGCTTCCATCTGGCGCAGCAGCGCGTTCATCTCTTCGTGCGTGAGCCGTCGATTCGCACGCACCGCCGTGTGGCACGCGAGCGTGCCGAGCAGTTCATGCTGACGTTCCGTGAGCACGCGCGAACCGCCGTACTGACGTAGGTCCGCGAGCACAGCGCGCGCCAGCGCTTGCACGTCGGCGCCGTCGAGCAGGGCGGGAATGGCGCGCACGGCGAGCGTGGTCGGCGACATCGCCGCGAGGTCGAAGCCCAGCGCGGTGAGCGTTTCCTGATGCTCTTGCGTCGTGCCGATTTCCACCGGGTCGGCGAAGAACGTCACGGGAATCAGCAGTGGCTGCACCGGCACGCTGCGTTCCACGAGCGCCTGCTTGAAACGTTCGTAGAGAATGCGCTCGTGGGCCGCGTGCATGTCGACGAGCACCAGGCCATAGGCGTTCTGCGCGAGGATGTAGATGCCGTGCAATTGGCCGAGGGCGAAGCCGAGCGGTTGTTCCAGCGCCATGGCGTCGGCGCTGCCGCCGGCGCCTGCCGGCAGGGTGTCGCTGCCGGTGAGTGCCGTGTCGCCTTGCGTCGCCCCGGCATGGCCATACGGCGGCGGGGGCACATCCGTGACGCCCGGCTGACCATACGGGCGCGGTGCGGGGGGCGCGGCGCGTCCGAACAAGTTGTCGTAGACGGACAGCGGTTGCGCCATCGGCAGCGTGCCTTGCTGCATGCGGGGATTCCAACTGCTGCCGCCGCCGATCCCTCCGGCCGGGCGCGCAGCCATCATGCCGCTGCCGCCGCCCCCAAGGTGGCACCCGGCCCCGCGGCAAGACCACCGCCGTCGGTCAGGTGGGCGGCGTGCGTCGCGCCGCCACTGCCCGCCGCGCGGGCCAGTGCGCGTTGTACGACGTGGAATACGAACTGGTGGACGCTGCGGGCATCGCGAAACCGCACTTCGATCTTCGAGGGGTGGACATTGACGTCGACCAATTGCGGCGGCAGTTCGAAATACAGCACGTAGGCCGGATAGCGGTCGCCGTGAAGCACGTCTTCATAGGCCGCGCGTACCGCGTGGGTGAGCAGCTTGTCGCGCACGAAACGGCCGTTCACGAAGAAATACTGCTGGTCGGCGCGCCCACGGCTGGCGGTCGGCAAACCGACGAAGCCCGACAGGCGCAACTCGGCGGCCCCCTCGTCCAGCGCCAGATGCGCGCCGGCAAAGTCGTTGCCGAGCACGCGCGTGACGCGCGTCGCGGCATCGGACGCGTTCCAGTGCTCCACCGCCCGGTTGTTGTGCAGGATCGAGAAGCCCACGTCGGGACGCGCGAGCGCGCTGCGGCGAATAACGTCCATGCAATGACCGAACTCGGTCTGCTCGGTCTTCAGGAATTTGCGCCGCGCGGGGGTGTTGAAGTACAGGTCGCGAACGTCGACCGTCGTGCCCACCGGGCCTGCGGCGGGGGTCAACGCACCGGTGTTGCCGTCGATGGCGCTCGCGTGCGGCGCATCGGCCTGGCGGCTCGACAACGTGAGCTGGGCCACCGACGCGATGGAAGCGAGCGCTTCCCCACGGAACCCCAACGTAAGCACCGATTCGAGTTCGTCGAGCGAGCGAATCTTGCTCGTCGCGTGACGCGTGAGCGCCAGCGGCAATTGTTCGGCGGACATGCCGCCGCCGTCGTCGGTGATGGCGATGCGGCGTACGCCGCCTTCTTCGAGCTTGATCTGGAGTGCGCGGGCCCCGGCATCCAGGGCGTTCTCGAGCAATTCCTTGACGACGGACGCGGGGCGTTCCACCACCTCGCCCGCGGCGATCTGGCTGATCAGCTGGTCGGGAAGGACCTGGATGGCGCGCAGCGGCGCGAGGCCTGCCGGCATGGGGCCGGGGCGGCGTTCAGGGGCCTCGGTGCCGGTAGGGTCGGGCACGCCGGCCGGGTCGTGTGCAGGGGGGAGGAGGTCGGGGTCGCAGACATGGGAACCATTATAAAGGTTGCCCTCAAAGACATAGGTCGAGCCAGGTTTCAGCGGGCAATACCCGCAACGGCGCCCGTAGCAGCACAACTCATTCCTGTCATGGGAGGGTTGTGGGCTGGACCATGGATTCGACATACCCGTGACGGTCGGCGCCGACCGTCACGGGCACGACACGACGCCCGACGTTTGCGCTGGTATCATGCGTTCGTCGCGTGCCCGCAGGGACGGGCCGGCGTCCTTTATCTTGAGGAATCGACTTGGATACTTTGGTGCAATTGGTGGAGATGGTGCTCCACATCGATAAACATCTGGGGGTGTTTATCGATCAATACGGAAACTGGGTGTATCTGTTCCTGTTCATGATCGTGTTCGTGGAAACGGGGCTGGTGCTCTTTCCGTTCCTTCCGGGTGATTCCCTGCTGTTCATTGGCGGCGCATTTGCGGCGACCGGTGCGATGGATCCGTGGTTGCTCGGCGTACTGCTCTTCATTGCGGCAGTGACCGGCAACACGCTCAACTTCTGGATCGGATCGAAGATCGGGCCGCGTGTGTACGAGAAGAACTGGCGTTTTCTCGATCGCGACGCCTTGCGCAAGACCCACGACTTCTACGAGCATCACGGCGGCAAGACCATTGTGATTGCGCGTTTCGTGCCGATCGTGCGGACGTTCGCGCCGTTCGTGGCGGGGGTGTCGGCCATGTCGTGGGTGCGCTTCCAGCTCTACAACTTGCTCGGCGCCCTGATCTGGGTGACGCTGCTCGTGGGCGGCGGTTACCTGTTCGGCAACCTGCCGATCGTCAAGCAATACCTGAACGTCATCGTGCTGGTGGGCATTTCGGCAGCGGTGGTGCCGATCGCACTCGGCGCGCTCTGGAAACTGGTCACGCGCGGTCGTCGCCGTGTGGCGCAGGGCCAGGGCGAGTAAGGTCGGCTGTCGGGCTGATCAGGACAGGCAGCCACCTCGCAGGCGCAATGAAAAATGGCGCGTCCGGGTCTGAACAGACCCCGTAAAGTTGGACGGGAAAGTTATGCCGTTAAGGGCTGAGTTCTGTACTGCACAGGACTCAGCCCTTTTAGTTTGAGCTTGATGCGATCGTGGTTGCGGGCCGTCAGGCCGTCCGATTCTTCGCGAGGGGCGGATTCTTGGCGAAGTAGGCCTTGATGCCCTTGAGCAGCGCATCGGCGAGCCGCTCCTGGTAGGCCGGATCGTTCAGCGCCTGCTCTTCCTTGGGGTTGCTGATGAAGGCCGTCTCGACGAGCACCGACGGGATGTCGGGGGCCTTGAGCACCGCGAAGGCCGCCTGTTCGACGTGCTTGCTGTGCAGCCGGTCCGCGACGGTCCCGATCTCGGCGAGCAGCGCCGTGCCGAAAACCTTGCTGTCACGGATCTGCGCCGTTGTCGACATATCGAGCAACGCATGCGCTACGGCGCGGTCGTTGGTCTTGATGTTGACGCCGCCGATCAGATCGGACGCGTTTTGCGTCTTTTCGAGCAGACGTGCCGTCGCACTCGTGGCGCCACGCTCGGACAAGGCGAATACCGACGCCCCGTTCGCCGACGGCGAGGTGAACGCATCGGCGTGAATCGACATGAACAGGTCGGCGTCCACGCGGCGCGCCTTCTGCACCCGCACGCCGAGCGGCACGAAGAAGTCGGCGTCGCGCGTCATCATCACCCGCATATTGGGTTGCGCATCGATCTTCTCGCGCAGCCGCTTCGCGATCTGCAGCACCACCACTTTCTCGTAGGTGCCGCTGCTGCCGATCGCGCCCGGGTCTTCTCCGCCATGGCCGGGATCGAGGGCGATGGTGAGCAGGCGGGCGGTCTTCGGTCCGCGTGACGGCGGCGTGAGCAGCCCGTCGTCGTTGCGCTGAGCGAGCGACGGCATTCTGTCCGTGGCCGAGGGCGCCGGCGGGCGCGAGACGCGCGGGCCAGGCTCACGTTGCGCGTAACGCTGAAAGAACGCTTCGCTCTCCTCCGTGCTCGGCGTGCCCGTGCCCGACGACGGGTTCGAGGGCTGAGCGGGCGGTGTGTTCTGCGCCAATGCCTCGGCCTTGTGGCTGGACTTGGCGAGCAGTTCCATGAGCGGGTCGGGCTCGACCGCCGGATACAGGTCGAACACGGTGCGGTACTTGTAACCCGCGACCGGCGGCAACGTGAAGGATTGTGGCTTCACGCCGGCCTTCAGATCGAACACCATGCGCACGACGCCGGGTTTGAACTGCCCCACGCGCACCTGCATGATCTGCGGGTCGTTGGGTTGGATCTTTGACACGAGATCGCGCAGCGCCGGGCTCAGATCCACTTCGTCGAGATCGATGACGAAGCGGTTCGGACTCGCCATAAGCTGCTGCTGGAACTTGACCGGGTTGTCGGTCTCCAGCGTGACGCGTGTGTAGTCCTTGGCCGGCCAGACGCGCACCGCCACGATGGCGTTGGCGAAGGCGAGACGCGGGCCGGTGAGGGCGAGGATGAGTGTCGAGGCGCCGGCGCGCAATGCACGGCGGCGGCCGGCATTGGGCGATGAGGCGTCATCGGTACGGCTAAAGCGTTTGATCAGCATGAGTTCAGGCAAGCAAGACCGGCCGGCGTGTAGGCGCTCGTCGTCAGACGGCGGCTGTTGCCGACAGGTTCCAGCCAAAGGCCCAAATCGGGGGTGCCCAGGAGACCTTCGGCTTTCTCCGGCCACTCGACGAGGCACAGGGCGTCGCCTGCAAAGTGCTCCCGAAAGCCCGTGTCGTGCCATTCGGCCGGATCGGCGAAGCGATACAGGTCGAAATGATAGACCGGCAACACGCCTTGTGGTGTGTCGATGTTGTAAGGTTCACACAATGCATACGTGGGACTTTTGACGCGTCCGGTATGGCCCAGCGCGCGCAGCAGGGCACGCACGAGCGTGGTTTTCCCTGCACCGAGGTCGCCCGAGAGCTGCACGTGCAGTCCCGCATGCGCCGGGTCGGTGTGCGCCGCGCGTGCCACGATGGCGCGCGCGAGCGCTGCGGCGAAGGCCTCGGTGGCGGCTTCGTCCGGCAGCGCGAAGATGCGCTCGCCCAGAGGCGTCGGCGTCGATGTATCGGGCATTGCGTAAAATGGAGTCGATGAAAGCTTCCGTGATTTTCCCCGCTACCGCCGCACAAGTCGAGTCGGCGGCACCTCCGAATGCCTCGGAAGTGTCGTCCTCGCGCGACAATGCGACGTCTCCCGCCCTCGATGCCGGGGACTTGGCCGTGCTTGCCGGTCAGATTCGCGCATGGGCGAGCGAACTCGGTTTTGGCCGGGTCGGCATCACGGACATCGATCTCTCGCACGCCGAAGCGGGGCTGCAACAGTGGCTCGACGACGGCTGTCATGGCGATATGGACTACATGGCGGCGCACGGCATGAAGCGCGCGCGGCCCGCGGAGCTGGTTCCCGGCACGGTGCGCGTCATCAGCGCACGCATGAACTATCTTCCGAACGACACCGACATGGCGAGCTGGCGCGAGCGTGAAACCGCGCGCGCGGCGATGCCTGCCGAGGCGGTCGTGTCGATCTATGCGCGCGGACGCGACTATCACAAGGTCATGCGCCATCGGCTGCAACAACTGGCCGAACGCATTACCCAGGCCATCGGGCCGTTCGGCTACCGCGCATTCACCGATTCGGCCCCGGTGCTCGAAGTCGAACTCGCGCAGAAGGCCGGGCTGGGCTGGCGCGGCAAGCACACCCTGCTGCTCTCGCGCGACGCGGGGTCGCTCTTCTTTCTCGGCGAAATCTTTGTCGACGTGCCGCTGCCGGTGGATGCCGATGCGCTCAGCACGCCGAGCGAGGTGCAAGGCAAGGCAACGGGGCACCGCCTGCAACCGGGCGAGCACTGCGGGCAATGTCAGCGATGCCGCGACGTTTGTCCGACCGGCGCCATCACCGAAGCGTTTCGCGTCGATGCGCGGTTGTGCGTGTCGTATCTGACGATTGAGCACAAGGGCGCGATTCCCGAGAATTTGCGCGCGAAGATGGGCAATCGCATCTATGGCTGCGACGATTGCCAGCTCTACTGCCCGTGGAACAAGTTTGCACAGCCGTCGCCGCTCGCCGATTTCGCTCCGCGCAACCGGCTCGATAGCGCCTCGCTCGTGGAACTGTTCGCCTGGAGCGAAACGGAATTCATGGATAAGCTGGCCGGCAGCCCTATTCGTCGTATTGGTCATGAGCGATGGTTGCGCAATCTGGCCGTGGGGCTCGGCAATGCGCTGCGCGACTCGGCAGATGCCGCCGCGCGCGCGCCGCTGCGCGATGCGTTGCTCGCGCGACGCGATCACCCATCGGCGTTGGTGCGCGAGCATGTCGAATGGGCGCTGGCCCAGGAAGGAGCCGCAGCTTGACCCCAGGCACCCACCCCGCGAGCGAGGACCTCACCGACGTCGACAATCTCGATGATCCGTCGGCGCCGCTAGCCTTCGCCCCCGAGGGCGCGACCTATGTGCGCAGTGTCACGCTCATCGACCAGTTCTGCGACACGATCTGGCTCGAAGACGGCCTCTCTCGCAATACGCTCGACGCTTACCGACGGGATTTGCGTCTCTTCGCGCAATGGCTCGCCGCCAAGCGCGAGACTTCGCTCGATGGCGTGGACGAGGCGGCGCTCGCCGCCTATCTCGCGTGGCGCCGTGAGAGTCTGGCGAGCAGCGTCAATCGTCGTCTGTCGGTCTTCAAACGGTTCTATCAATGGGCGCTGCGCGACCATGTCGTGCACCAGGACCCGTGTTTGCGCATCGCATCGGCCAAGCGTGCCCAGCGGTTGCCCTCGACATTGTCGGAGGCGCAGGTCGAAGCATTGCTGGCCGCCCCCGATCTGGCCCAGCCGCTTGGGTTGCGCGATCGCGCGATGCTCGAATTGATGTACGCGAGCGGTCTGCGCGTTTCGGAACTGGTCGCGCTCAAGACGATTGAAGTGGGATTGAACGAGGGCGTGCTGCGCATCTTCGGCAAGGGCGCTAAGGAGCGGCTGGTGCCGTTCGGCGAAGAGGCCAACGCGTGGCTCACGCGTTATCTGGCGCAGAGTCGAGGGGTGCTGCTGGCCGGTCGCGCCTGCGACACGCTGTTCGTCACGCAACGCGGCCAGGGGATGACGCGCCAGGCGTTCTGGTATCTGATCAAGCGCTATGCGTTGCAGGCGGACATTCGTGCGCCGCTCTCACCGCATACGCTGCGTCATGCCTTCGCGACGCATCTGATCAATCACGGCGCGGATCTGCGTGTGGTGCAGTTGTTGCTCGGCCACGCCGACATCTCCACCACACAGATCTACACGCACGTCGCGCGCGAACGCCTCAAGTCGCTGCACGCACAGCATCATCCGCGCGGGTGAGCGCTGTGTGTGAAGCGCGTGCTGCGTGGGCCACGTGGGCCACGTGGGCCGCGTGTACGGCAAGCAAGGCCGGCGCGGTAGGCGAGCGACGCCGCCGCGCCATCAAACTTCAAAGCAACGCCTTGAGCTTGTGCTTGAGCACCTTGCCCGTCGACGCGGCGGGCAGGGCATCGAGCACCCGAATCTGCGCCGGACGCTTGTACGGTGCGAGCCGCGTCGCCGCCCACGCGGCCAGTGCCGCGACGTCGATGGCATGTCCCGGGCGCGCCTCCACGAACGCGATCACCTGCTCGTTCTCCTCGTCGGGACGTCCGAGGACGGCCGCTTGCAGCACATCCGGATGGCTCGCCAGCGCCTGCTCGACTTCGAGCGGATAAACATTGAAGCCGGAGTGGATGATGAGTTCCTTGGCGCGTCCCGCGAGGAAGAGCGCGCCGTCTGCGGTGCGACGCGCCAGATCGCCGGTGCGCAGCCAGCCGTCGTCGGTCACGGCCGCCGCCGTCAATGCCGGGGCACGGTAGTACCCGAGCATTACGTTAGGACCCCGCACCCAGAGTTCGCCAACGTCACCATCGGGCAGGTCATGCCCGTCGCGATCGACAATACGGACCGTCACGCCGGGGATCGCCGGCCCCACGGCGCAGTCGTCGCGCGGGGCGTCGAGCAGCGTTTGCGAGACGGTCGGGCTACTCTCCGTCAACCCATACCCGTTGTGAATCGGCAGGCCATAGAACGCTTCGGCACGCGCCTTGAGCGCCGCATCGAGGGGCGAGCCGCCCGAGTAGACGAAGCGCAGCCGCGGTGCGATGAGCGCCCGGTTCTGCGCCGGCACATAGGCCATCAGGCGGGCGTGCATCGCGGGCACCCCTTGCAGGATCGTCAGCCCGTCGTGGGCGAGCGAATCGAGCACGGCTTCGGGGGCAAAGCGCGCGGCCAGCCGCAGCGTGCCGCCAGCGTACAGCGTGCCCAGACACACCGACGTCAGGCCATAGACATGCGAGATCGGCAGCACGCCGTAGGCGATATCGTCGGCACCGACGCGGCGCAGCGCGCTCGACACCGCGGCGATGAACATCAGGTTGCGATGCGAGAGACGAACGCCCTTGGGCGTGCCGGTCGTGCCCGTCGTGTAGATGAGCGCCGCGCATTGCAGCGCCGGATCGGTCTGCACCGGCTCGGCGGCGCTATCGGGGTCGATGTCGGACACCGCAATGGCGCCGAGCGCGAGGTCAGTCCAGGCGACCTTGGCGGCGTCCACCCGGGCGTGCGCGGCGGCATCGGGCGAGGCATCGACGGTGTAGATCGCGCAGCGCGGCTGCGCATGATCGCGAATGGCGTTCAATTCCGCGGCGCAGAGCCGCGCGTTGCACAGCAGCGGCCAGGCGTCGAGGGCTGCCACGGCGAGCAGCAGTACCACATACGCGATGCCGTTCTCACCGACGATCATCACGCGATCGCCGCCCCGCACGCCGTGCGCGCGCAGGCGCTCGGTGCAGGCGCTCACGGTGTTCGCCAGTGCCCCATAGGTGAGACGGCTGAAGTCGTCGATCAGGGCAATGCGCGTGGGCGCTTGCGCGGCGATCCGCGCGGGCAGCGTGTCGATGCGTGCGGGCAGATTCGCGAGCAAGCCGGCGGCGAAGGTGTCCGGATGAGAGGGGGCGGGAAAGGCTGACATGCCGGCATTGTAATGCGCTCGCCGTCATCGAGCATCGCACAAGCCGTCGAGGATGACGGCGGTGCGCGCATTCCGGGACCGCAGTCCTTGGCCGTTTCATTACAATAGGCGCCCATGAGCAAGACCAAACACGTCTCGGAAACGCCGGCCACGCAGTTTCTGAAGCAAAAGAAAGTGGCCTTCACCGAACATGTCTACGAGTACGTCGAGCATGGCGGGACCGGCGAATCGGCACGCCAGTTGGGCGTGCACGAGCATGCGGTTGTCAAGACGCTCGTCATGGAAGACGAGAAGTCCCGGCCGCTGATCGTCCTCATGCACGGCGACCGGACCGTCTCGACCAAGAACCTCGCGCGCCAGATCGGCGCCAAGCGCGTGGAGCCCTGCAAGCCTGAGGTCGCCCAGCGTCATTCGGGTTACTTGGTGGGCGGCACGTCGCCGTTCGGTACGAAGCGCGCGATGACCGTGTATGTGGAGGCGTCGATTCTCGATCTGCCGCGCATATTCATCAACGGCGGGCGACGCGGGTATCTCGTCGGCATCGCCCCGCAGGTGCTGCTCAATACGCTAGCGGCCAAGCCGGTGTCGTGTGCGCTGAGCGACGAGTAGACGCCACGGCACGGCGGCCTGCGCCTGTCCGATCGATACGATCCCGGCGCAACCCCGTGGTTGCCAGAATGGAGGGACGGAGCGCGTCAAGTAGAATGGCGGCCATTACACATTCTGCTCACGCTCGAAGTTCATGGCCACACTGGTTTTTATCGTTCTCGCGTATCTGATCGGCTCGTTGCCGTTTGCGGTGATCGTCAGCCGCACGATGGGTCTCGCCGACCCGCGCAGTTATGGCTCGGGCAACCCGGGCGCCACGAACGTGCTGCGCTCCGGCAACAAGAAGGCCGCCGTGCTCACGCTGATCGGCGACGCCCTCAAGGGTTGGCTTGCAGTCTATCTTGCGCAACGCTTCGCCGATACGTGGGGTGTAGGTGACTTCGGACTGGCGGCCGTGGCCCTCGCGGTCTTCATGGGCCATCTGTACCCGGTGTTTCTGCGCTTTGCCGGCGGCAAGGGCGTAGCGACGGCGGCCGGCGTCCTGTTCGCCATCCATCCGGTGCTGGGGCTTGCCGTGCTCGCAACCTGGCTCATCATCGCGATCTTCTTCCGCTATTCGTCGCTCGCGGCACTGGTGGCGGCGGTGTTCGCACCGCTTTACTACGTGTTCATGTCGGGCTTCGGACCGTACGCCCCAGCGGTGATCGTCATGGCGATCTTGCTGGTCTACCGGCACCGCGCCAACATCGGCAAGCTGATGGCGGGCAAGGAAAGCCGCATCGGGCAGAAGAAGGCGAAGTAAGGCCGGCGTTACATCGGCGCGGCCCGAACCCGGCACGGCCTGGACCATGACAAAACCCGCAGCGAGTCTGCGGGTTTTGCTTGTCTGCGGCGCGCGTCGGTCAGTCGCGGAAGTTGTTGAAGTCGAGCGGGGTGTCGGTCACGTCCTTGCGCAGCAGGGCCATGGCGCTTTGCAGGTCGTCGCGCTTGGCGCCCGCGATGCGCACGCTGTCGCCCTGGATGCTCGCCTGCACCTTCATCTTGCTGTCCTTGATCACGCGCACGATCTTCTTGGCCAGATCGCCTTCGACGCCTTTCTTCACCTTGACGACCTGCTTGACCTTGTCGCCGCTGATCTTCTCGACCTTGCCGTAGTCGAGGAAGCGCACGTCCACGTTGCGCTTGGCCATCTTGCTGATGAGCACCTGCGTGACTTGCTCGAGCTTGAAGTTGTCGTCGGCGAACAGCGTAAGTTCCTGCTCCTTGTGCTCGATTCGCGAGTCCGATCCCTTGAAGTCGAATCGTGTCGAGATTTCCTTGTTGGCCTGCTCGATGGCGTTCTTGACTTCAATCATGTTGGCTTCGCTAACCACGTCGAACGATGGCATCTGGCTCTCCTGAAAGGTAAAGGGTTCGTGAAATGGCACGCCGGGCGTGGCGCACGGCGGACCGTGGCGCCGGCGCACCCGTCCGGGACGACTGGGTCATGCGGGCAGCGCGAACCTCGGCCGCGTGGCCGCTATAATGGCGAGCAAAATTCTTTCGCCCGACATTGTAATTCAGCCGTCGCGCCCGCGTCCCATTCCGGATGCTGTCCGGGACGGCGGCCCCACGGATCACCCACGGATTTTTCCCGACTTCATGCCTCAGTTGCAACGCGACGTCAGCCTGCGCGACTTCAATACCTTCGGCCTGCCCGCCTCCGCCCGCTTTGTCGTGACGATCGACAGCGAAGCGGCGCTTCTCGATGCGCTCGCCATGCCCGAACTCGCAGGCTTGCCGCGTCTCGTGCTCGGCGGCGGAAGCAATGTGGTGCTCACGCGCGATTTCGACGGCGTGGTGTTCCGGATGGCGATTCGCGGCCGTGAGCGGCTCGCCGACGACGCGCACGCGCGCTATGTGCGCGGCGGTGCCGGCGAGGTCTGGCACGACTTCGTCGACTGGACGCTCTCGCAGGATTGTCCCGGCCTGGAAAATCTCGCCCTGATCCCGGGCACCCTCGGGGCTGCCCCGATTCAGAACATCGGTGCCTACGGGCTGGAACTGGCCGAGCGCTTCGCCGAGGTGCGCGCGCTCGATACGGCCACGGGCGCATTCGTCACCCTCACCCGCGAGGCGTGCGCGTTCGGCTATCGCGATTCGCTGTTCAAGCGCGAACCCGGGCGTTACCTCATCGTCTCGGTCACATTGCGGCTGCCACAGCCGTGGCAGCCCGTGACCGGCTATGCGGACGTGTCGCACACGCTTGCTCAGGCGGGCATCGAGCAGCCGAATGCGCGGCAGATCTTCGAGGCCGTGGCGGATATTCGCCGCCGCAAACTGCCCGATCCGGCCGACCTCGGCAACGCCGGGAGTTTCTTCAAGAATCCCGTGGTGGACGCCGCAACGTTTGCCGCACTGCGCGAGCGGTTTCCGCAAGCGGTCGGCTATGCGCAGCCGGACGGCGCCTGGAAAGTCGCCGCAGGCTGGTTGATCGACCAATGCGGCTGGCGCGGCAAGTCGCTCGGCCACGCGGGCGTGCATGAGCGTCAAGCACTCGTGCTCGTCAATCGAGGCGGCGCCAGCGGCGCGGAGATCGTGGCGCTCGCGCACGCCATACAGGCCAGCGTGCAGGAGCGCTTCGGTATCGGGCTCGAGCCCGAACCGCTCATGCTTTGATCGACGTGGCGTCGGGCAGGCGCTGCAGGTAATCGCGCCGCAGGTCGACGGTGGAGCGCACGCCGACGTCGTCGAAGTGCGCATCGAGCCAACGGCTCGCCGCCTCGCGGCCACGGTCGCGCAGCGTAGTGAGGAAGTGCCAGTCGGTCACGAATTTCGTCGATGACGACAAGTCGTACAGCGCCTTGTCCGCGCGAATCGAGTGAATCAACGGGTACTTCAGACGCTTGCGAAACTCGGGCTTGAGCCATCCTTCGTCGAGCAGTTTGTGCACGAAGGAAATGGCACGGAATTCGCGCTGTAGCGACGCATTGAAGGTGATCTCATTCACGCGATTCATGATCTGCCCCGGCAGCACGGGTTTCTCTTTGCGCTCGATCGGGTTGATGTGCACGATCAGGATGTCGCTCGTGAGCGTCTCGTAATAAAACGGATAGAGCGGCGGGTTGCCGAGATAGCCGCCATCCCAGTAAAAATCCTCGTCGATTTTCACCGGCTTGAAGAGCCACGGCAGACACGCCGACGCCATCGCGACGTCAAGCGTGATTTCGTGTGTGCGAAAGATGTGGATGTTGCCGGTGCGGACGTTGGTCGCGGACACGAACAGGCGCGTCGCGGTGCTTTCGCGCAACCGTTCGAAATCGACCTGCGCTTCGAGCACGGTGCGCAGCGGGTTGATTTCGGCCGGGGGCTGCGCGAACGGTGTCATCCATTGCTGCATGCTTTGCATCCAGTCGTGCCAGACCGGGTATTCGGTCGGACGGCCGTTGAGCCAGCTGAAGACGGTCTGTGCCCAGGCGGTTGCCGAGGAGCCTGCCTGCGACACGCCGAGCCAGAAGCTGTGCAGCGCCTCACGCGCCTTTTCGCGCGGGTCGACACCCGGACGATCAAGCAGGCCGTGCGCCAGTACGACGGCGTTCATCGTGCCGGCGGACGCGCCGCTGATGCCCTCGAATTCGAGACGTCCGTCTTCCAGCAATTTGTCGAGCACGCCCCAGGTGTAGGCCCCATGCGCACCGCCCCCTTGCAGCCCCAGGTCGATGCCTTTTCGCTTCGCGGAGCGCCCGCGTGAGGGTTTCGTGGATTTGGCGGGGCGCGCGCTCGGGGAGCCTCAGGTGTCTGCGCACCGCCCTTGGCCGAGAGGGTGTCGCTCGGCTCGTCGGTGTCGGAGGTGCGCTTGCGAGCGCGAGGCGAGGCGGATTTTTTTGTCGAGTTGCCGGCACGTGCCGGCCGGGTGAGTCCATCTGGCGGGAGCAACGGTACGTCGGTCGGCTCGAGATCGGTGCTCGTACCGTTCACTGATTCGGCAGCGGATTCGGCCGGCAGCGAGTGAGAGGACAGCGAGGCGGCCGAAGCCGCGGCCTGCGCATCGGCAGGGAGGGCATGAGCTCGGTCGCCGGTAGCATCATCGGCGGATTCGGGGGCAGACGCGACATAGTGAGTAGCGGCGCCGGGCCGCGCTGAACCGGCCGAGAGGGCGACGCCCGGGGGAGACCCCCCGCGCAGTCGCGATGCTGGCCGGTCGGTTAGCCGTAATGGCAGACGTAATCGAGCGTCTCCAAGACCTCGATATCGAACTTGCTGTTGCCCGGCACGGAGAACTGCTGACCGGCGGCGTACTCCTGCCACTCGGCCTGACCGGCCAGACGGATGCGGCAGCGGCCGCTCGTGACTTCCATGATTTCGGGCGCATCGGTGCCGAACTGGAGCGTGGCCGGGAAAATCACGCCCAGCGTCTTGCGCGTGCCGTCCGGGAAAAGCACGGTGTGCGACACGCACTTGCCGTCGAAATAGGTGTTGGCGCGCTTGATTACGGAAACGTTGTCGAACTGCGTTGCGTTTTGCGTCATGACCGAATGCGGAGTCGAATGCGATGGAAAGTCGCGATGATGGGTCGATAAGCCTGCCCCAACGGGGCAAACGTGAATTCATGCTAGCACGTTTCGAACGTCCATCCGTCTGCAATTTGTGCAATGCACAACGAATATGCCCCGTTGTGGTGCAAATTGCGAAATGTTCTGACGGACGATAAAGACTACAACGTGCGGTGATGAAGCGCGCGTCAACGAGGGACGCCTGCGCGTGAGCGATGATAGCGGAACGTTGGTCGCGGTGGGGATACCGGATGTTGGAGCGGGCGGCGAGGGTGACGCGAAGGTGATGCGAGGGACGTGCAGGGGACGTGCAGGGGACGTGCAGGGGAGGTGAAGGAGAGGTGAAGGGGAGGTGAAGGGGAGGTGCGGGGGAGGCGCTGGCGCGGTGGTCAAGGATAACGCCCCGGACGGCGTTGCACCGGTCCGGGCGTGTTCTGATCGACGCGTTAGACGCGACCGAGCATCAGGTATTCCATGAGCGCCTTCTGCACGTGCAGACGGTTCTCGGCTTCGTCCCAGACGACGCTTTGGGCGCCGTCGATCACGTCGGCCGACACTTCCTCGCCACGGTGCGCGGGCAGGCAGTGCATGAACAGTGCGTCCGGTTTGGCGCGCTGCATGAGGTCGGCGTTCACGCACCACTGAGCGAAGGCCGCTTTTCGCGCCTCGTTCTCCGCTTCATAGCCCATGCTCGTCCAGACGTCGGTCGACACGAGGTCCGCACCTTCGCACGCCTCGCGCGGGTCGTCGAACTCGCGCACGAACGGGCGGCTCGACTCGGCCACCATCGCCTGATCGAGGCGGTAGCCGGGCGGCGTCGAGATGTTGAACTGGAAGCCGAAGATCTCGGCGGCCTGAATCCACGTGTACGACATGTTGTTCGCGTCACCGATCCAAGTCACGGTCTTGCCCTTGATCGGGCCGCGATGCTCGTAGAACGTAAAGATATCCGCCATTACCTGGCACGGGTGATATTCGTTGGTCAGGCCGTTGATCACCGGTACGCGCGAGTGCTGCGCGAAGCGCTCGATGATCTCCTGACCGAACGTGCGAATCATGATGATGTCGGTCATTCGCGAGATCACCTGAGCCGCGTCTTCGATAGGTTCGCCACGGCCGAGCTGCGTGTCGCGCGTGTTCAGGAACACGGCGTGGCCACCCAACTGGTGAATCCCGGCTTCGAACGAGAGTCGCGTGCGTGTCGAGCTTTTCTCGAAAATCATCGCCAGCGTGCGGTCGTGCAGCGGGTGGTAAGTCTCGTAGTTCTTGAATTTCTTCTTGAGAATGCGGGTGCGCTCAAGCACGTAGTCGTACTCGTCGAGCGTCAAATCCGAAAACTGAAGGTAATGCTTGATGGGTTTGGCGGTGGTCATTTGGATGTTCTGCTGGAGGCCGATAGCGCGAGAATTCAAAGGGAACTCTCTTGCTTGCGGCACGACGAACAAGCCTTGAGGCCTGTCCCCGGTCAGGCGCGTGAAGGTGTTCTACCGGTTGCTGGCATCAGGGGGAACAGCCGCTAGTCTACCAAATCGTTTTGCCGTCACACGAAAAGCGTATGATCGAGCCCGATGCTGCACGGCCAAAAACGGCTGGCAAGACCGAAAAAAACATCGGCAGCGAGGGTGGGGGACAGGTTTGAGTCTTATATAAGATATAATACTGTCTCTGTCAGCGACGCTACCCGCGTATGGCTGGCCAGGTGCTTTTTGAGGTGATTGAGCGATATGACCGACCAGGTTCCCGCGCGCGAGTATTTCATCCAGGGGCTCACCCGGGGTGGCAAGAAGTTCCGTCCGAGTGACTGGGCGGAACGTCTGTGCGGCGCCGTGTCGTTTTGTGGCCGGCGCGATACCGGCCCGAACGCATACATGCAGTACTCCCCCTATGTGCGTCCGATCATGGTGGGCGACGTCAAATGCGTCGTTGTTGACGAGCGGTTGCGCGACATCGAGCCGATGGCTTTCGATTTCGTGATGAATTTTGCGCGTGACAACGACTTGCAACTGACCGAAGCCTGCTTCGTTCCCGACGTCAAGTAATCCCCCGTGGCCGTTTTGCGGCCAGACGTGAGTGTCGGGCCTTTGGCCCCGACTCACCGTCGCTTTACCCCTTCGTATTACCCCGTCGTAATACTCCGTCATCGCCCGTCGCCCGTCGCGCGGTGACCGCCCTTGCGGTTCACGCCATTCACGCATTCGTCCCGGATTATCTCGCAGCCGTGCAGTGGCTTGCGCGCGTGTCGCGTGAGTGTGGTCGGCGTTCTTTGGCTTTAGCGAAAAGAAAAAGCCCGCACGAAGCGGGCTTTTTTGTGTTCCGACCGGAGTCGGAACTGGCAAGCAATTGTGTCTGCTTGACCGCTTGCGCGGTTAGGCAGCAGCCGACATCGCCTTGATGGCGGCCGACAGGCGGCTCTTTTGACGAGCGGCGGTGTTCTTGTGAACGATCTTCTTGTCAGCGATGATGTCGATCGTCTTGGCCGACGTACGCAGCACTTCCTTGGCGGCGGCGGGATCGCCGGCGGCGATGGCCTTGCGGACCGCCTTGACTGCCGTACGCAGACGCGAACGCAGTGCCGAGTTGTGGGCGTTGATCTTAACGGTTTGACGCGCGCGCTTGCGTGCTTGTGCGGTATTTGCCATGTTCGGTGAATTCCTTGAATTGCTCCGCCTGATGCGGCTTCTATGCAGTTTGGCTCGGCTCCCTGGGAGACACGGTGGCCAGGAAGCAATCCATTGACTTCGAAACCGTTGATTATAGCCGAACGCCAATGGAAATTGCAACTTCTTTGCTGCAATGCTGTGCGTATAATACGCGCAACATGAATTTGCTCAAAGCTCTCGCTACGGTCAGCGGTTTCACGATGCTCTCGCGCATCACCGGTCTGGTCCGTGAAATCCTTATTGCACGCATGTTTGGCGCCGGTCCCATGACCGACGCCTACAACGTCGCATTCCGCATCCCCAATCTGTTGCGCCGCCTGTCCGCCGAAGGCGCGTTTTCGCAGGCCTTCGTGCCGATTCTGGCCGAATTCAAGTCGCAGCGCAGTCACGAGGAGACGAGAACCCTCGTCGATTCCGTGACCACCGTGCTGTTCTGGGGCTTGCTGGCGATCACGATTGCCGGGGTGCTCGGCGCGACCGGTGTCGTCTATGCCGTCGCGACCGGCCTCTCGCGTGAGAACGGCACGTTCGACTCAGCCGTGTTCATGACGCGCGTGATGTTCCCATACATCACGCTCATCTCGATCACGACCCTTGCCGCCGGGGTGCTCAACACGTGGCGGCGATTCTCGATGCCCGCGTTCGCGCCCGTGCTGCTCAATCTCTGTTCGATCATTGCCTCGCTGTGGGTCGCGCCGCATCTGGCGAAGCCGGTCTACGCGCTGGCCTTCGCGGTGATCGTGGGCGGCGTGCTGCAGTTGGTCATCCAGCTCCCGGCGCTCGCGCGCATCGACATGTTGCCGCGCATCACGATCAATATCGCGGCGGCGTTGCGTAACACCGGTGTGAAGCGGGTATTGGCAAAGATGGTGCCGGCCACGCTGGCCGTGTCGGTGGCGCAGGTGAGCCTTATCATCAACACGAACATCGCGTCGCGCCTCGCGCAGGGCAGCGTGTCGTGGCTGGCGTATGCCGACCGGCTGATGGAGTTTCCAACGGCATTGCTCGGCGTGGCACTGGGCACGATCCTGCTGCCGAGCCTCTCGCGCGCCCATGCCGATGGCGACGGTGCCGAGTATTCGGCCTTGCTGGACTGGGGGCTGCGGCTGACCTTCCTGCTGGCGATGCCGAGTGCCGTCGCGCTGTTCGTCTACGCCGAGCCGCTGACCGCAACGCTCTATCAGTATGGCCGTTTCGACGCAACCGACGTCGCGATGACGGCGCACGCGCTGACCGCCTACGGCGTCGGGCTGGTTGGCCTGATTCTCATCAAGATTCTGGCGCCCGGCTTCTACGCCAAGCAGGACATTAAAACGCCGGTGAAGATCGCCGTCGTGGTGCTCGTTGCCACGCAGCTCTCCAACCTGCTCTTCGTTCGGTGGTTCGCCCATGCGGGGCTTTCGCTGTCGATCGGCGTGGGCGCGTGCATGAATGCGGTGTTGCTGTTCGCGGGGCTTTACAAGCGTGGCATCTACCGGCCGGCGCCCGGATGGCGTCTGTTCTTCGTGCAATTGCTGGCCGCGTGCCTGATTCTGGCGGGCTTGCTGCTGTGGTTCACCCAAAGCTTCGACTGGGTGGCGATGGGCGCCCGCCCGCTCTCGCGCATTGCGCTGCTTGGCGCCAGTCTGGTGCTATGCGCGGTGGTGTATTTCGGGGCATTATTCCTCATGGGTTTCAACTTCTCGTTCTTCCGCCGACGCACTCGCTAGCGATTCGCTCGCAGGCCGCTGACACGGCAGACTCCACGGATACCGCATGGCGAATCGATTTCTCGAGTATTTTGCTGCGCTGGTCGCGTCCGACGACGGCCTGCCGCTGACCGAAGCGGCCATCGCCATCGCGCAAGACGTCTATCCCGATCTCGATGTCCAGGACACGCTGACCCGGATCGACGCGCTTGCCGCGCGTCTGGCCAAGCGTCTTCCGCCCGACGCCGGACCGCTGCAGAAGCTCCAGTTGCTCGACCACTTCTTCTTCCGCGAACTTGGCTTCTCCGTCAACCAGAACGATTACTACGACCCGGACAACAGCCACCTGCATATCGTGCTGGACCGGCGTCGCGGCATTCCGATTTCGTTGGCCGTGCTCTGCATGGAGATTGGCCACCAGATCGGCTTGCCGCTGCGGGGCCTGTCGTTCCCGGGGCATTTCCTGCTACGGCTTGCAGTGCCGGCCGGCGACGTGGTCATCGACCCGATCTCGGGCAACTCGCTTTCGCCGCAGCGACTGCTCGAAATGGTCGAGCCCTATCTGAAGCACTATCGCGACGAGAGCGCCGAGCCGATTCAGGAGTTGGCGCTGTGGGCGTTGCTGCACCCCTTTCTGGAGCCCGCCACGCCGCGAGAAATTCTGGCGCGGATGTTGCGCAATCTGCGAGCGATATACACGCAGAACGAGCGGTGGGAACGCGTGCTTGCAGTGCAGGAACGCATGGTGCTCGTCTTGCCCGACCAGCCGGTCGAGCAGCGCGATCGCGGGCTGGCCTATGCTCGCCTGGGGCTGGTACGTCCGGCGCATGACGACCTCGAGCACTATCTGGGCACGCGCCCCGATGCCGAAGACGCCAATGCGATTCGGCAGATTCTCGACGACCTGAGCCGTCGTCCGGGCAGCCACGGATAACCGTCTGCGCCTCCTGTTTTTCCTCGTCGCTTCCGTCGTCTCGAATGCAGAACGCCAGCCGTGCCGGCTGGCGCTGCGACCTCGCGCGTCGTTCGTTGCGGCACGCGGCCCATCATGCCGACTGCGCCGCCAACTCCTGGACTCGTCGTTGCAGACTGGGTTTGTAGCCGAAATGAAAGAACACCTCGGCCATCAGGAACATCGGTGCGATAAAGATCTGGAAGACGTTATCGAGCAGCGCGGGCTTGCGGCCCTCGAAATGATGGCCGATCAATTGAACGATCCAGCCGCCGACGAACAGCACGCCAAAGACGGTCAGCGCCCACGGCCACGACAATGCGGCCAGGTGCTGCGTGATGGCCAGCAGCGCGGCGAAGAAGGCCGTCATGGCGAGTGCCAGCGGGACATCGAGCAGGAAGTAATACATCAGCAACACCAGCACGATCACATGCGCGACATTCAGGCCGCTCGGGCCGAGCGGCAGCGTTGAGAACGCCTGCATCACGGCCAGTATGATCATGGGAACGCCGAAGAAATGGGTCAGACGATTCTTGGGACTGCGGTGATAGCGCTGGTAGAACGACATCTGTTGCGCCAGTGATTTCATGCCAGCCTCCTGCCATGGGGACGGGAAGAACGCGGGATCGCCACCGACAGCCTCGGCGATTGAACCGACCGCAAGTGTGTTCGGATCTCCATTGTAGTCATCGCCGCAACGACGGTTTGTTGCATTGCGGCAATTCGACTCGCCTCGTTGATGCGCCGGGAGCGACACGCCCTGACATCGGCAAAAAAGGCGGCCCAGGGTGACCTGGCCGCCTTTCTCTACGTCGTCGTTTGCGCCGACCCTGCCCCGGGGCGCGGCGAATGCCGCACGGGGTCAAAGGAGCGACGCTCGCGTGCTTACTTCAGTGCGTCGAACACGCGCGCACGAATTTCGTCCACGCTGCCTTGCCCCGAGATCTTGCGGTACTGCGGTGCCTCGACGGTCGCGCCCGGGCTGCCATGCTTCGCCCAATCCGAGTAGTAGGCCACGAGCGGCTTGGTCTGCGATTCGTACACGCTCAGGCGCTTCTTGACGGTGTCTTCCTTGTCGTCGTCGCGCTGCACGAGCGGTTCGCCGGTCACGTCGTCCTTGCCTTCGACCTTGGGCGGGTTGAACGTGACGTGGTACGTACGACCCGATGCCGGATGCGTGCGACGACCGCTCATGCGCGTGATGATTTCGTCGAAAGGCACGTCGATCTCGAGCACGAAGTCGATGGCGACACCGGCGTCCTTCATGGCTTCCGCCTGCGCAATCGTGCGCGGGAAGCCGTCGAACAGGTAGCCGCTTTTGCAGTCGTCGGCGCCCAGGCGCTCACGCACCATGCCAATGATGACGGCGTCCGGCACGAGGTCGCCCGCGTCCATGTAACGCTTGGCTTCGAGGCCAAGCTGAGTGCCTTCCTTGATCGCGGCGCGCAGCATGTCGCCGGTCGAGATTTGCGGGATGCCGAATTTCTCTTTGATGAAAGTGGCTTGGGTGCCCTTGCCGGCCCCGGGTGCCCCCAACAAAATCAGACGCATCAATGACTCCTGAAAGTTTGTGATTTGTGAATGCTGTGCGTGCGGCAGGCAGGCGCGTCCCCGGGATTCGGCAGCGGTTGCGGGTCGGGTGACCGGCCAACCGCGCTGCGCGCAGGCGACGCGTCGGCAGGGCGCGTCGCGCGCGGCCGGGGAGGCTGCTCGCGAGAATCAGAGCGATTATGCCACGATGAGCCCGTCTGGCGGCGTTTTGCCGACCGATGCGCGTCGTACCGGTGCGATTTCCGGGACAAGCGCGCGAGCGATTGGCCGGCGTGCCAACACCGGCATTCGTGCTGAATCGGGCGTTAGTTACGCAGCAGCGCGCGAACGCGCTCCAGATCATCCGCCGTGTCGACGCCCGGCAGCGGGGCGTCGGCGGTCACGAGCACGGCAATGCGCTCGCCATGCCAGAGGGCACGGAGCTGCTCGAGCGATTCGGCGGTCTCGATCGGGGCCTGCGGCAGGCTCGGATAAGTGCGCAGGAATTTGGCGCGATAGGCGTAAAGCCCAATGTGACGAAAGACGGGTGTGGTTGCCGCGGGTAACGTTGCGGTGTGGGCAAGCCCGGCGGACCAGGCATCGCGCGACCACGGAATCGGCGCGCGCGAGAAGTAGAGTGCGCGGCTATGGGCGTCGAGCACGACCTTGACCACATTCGGCGAGAAGATCTCCGCGTTGTCAGTGATCGGATGCGCCGCCGTCGACAGGGCACATTCCGGGTGCTCGGCCAGATGCGCCGCGACCGCGTGCACCAGACGCGGATCGATGAGTGGCTCGTCGCCCTGCACATTGACGACGATCGTGTCGTCGGGCCAACCCTGCTGGACGGCCACCTCGGCGAGACGATCGGTGCCCGTCGGGTGATCCGCACGCGTCAGGGCGACATCGAAGCCGTGCGCGGCGACGGCATCGGCCACACGCTGTGAGTCGGTCGCGACGACCACCTGACACGCCCCCGATTCGCGCGCCCGCTCGGCCACGCGCACGACCATCGGCTTGCCGCCGATATCGGCGAGCGGCTTGTTCGGTAGACGCGTCGACGCGAGACGCGCCGGAACGACGGCGACAAAGTCGACGGTGTTCATCGAATCGCTCACGATGCCGGCTTGTCGCCGCTCAGCGGCACAGGCGTACCTTCGACGGACTGGCGCGCTTCATCGGCCAGCATGACGGGAATGCCGTCACGAATCGGGTAAGCGAGCTTGTCGGCGTGGCAAATCAGCTCCTGGGCTTTCTTGTCGTACTCCAGGGGGCCCTTGCACAACGGGCAGACGAGAATCTCAAACAGTCGGTTGTCCACGCAATTTCTCCACTACCAGGGATACGAGGCGCGCGTCGAGCGCTGCCTCCGCAGGCACGGCCCACACACGCGGGTCGGACCAGGTGACGCATTTTACTGCATCCTTTTCGGTGATCAGGATGGCATCGGCCGCGGCGCCGTCGAACGGATTCGTCGCAAAGTCGTAATGATCGGGCAGCGCCAGCGTCTCGATCTGCAGACCCGCGGCACGCAGCGCCGCGAAGAAGCGCTCGGGCGCGCCGATACCGGCCGCCGCCAACACGCGTTTGCCCGAGAAGTGCGCCAGCGCCCGGGTCAGGCTCGGCTGGCTCACGCACCAGGCATCGCCCAGCTTAAGTGTCAGCCGCCAGGTGTCTGGCCACTCGGGGAGTGTTTTGCCGTAAGGGTCGTTGATCAGATTGGCGTCGCGTCGGCGCGAGAGCGGTTCGCGCAAGGGGCCGGCGGGCAGCAGGAAGCCATTGCCGCCCAGCCGGTGGTCGAATACCGCGATCTCGACGTCACGCGCGAGCGCGTAATGTTGCAGGCCGTCGTCGCAAACGATGACGTCGCATGCCGGATGCGCGGCCAGCAGCGCGCGGCCACCTTCGACACGCGACGGCCACACCCACACCGGCACCCCCGTGCGCTTGGCGATCAGCAGCGGCTCGTCGCCGACCGCGTCGGGGCGTGCCGTTGGACTCACTTCGGTCGGACGTGGCAGCGTTGCCCCATATCCGCGCGACAGAACGCCGGGCGTATAGCCGAGCGCGCGCAACGCGCCGACCAGCGCGATGACAGTCGGCGTTTTACCGGTGCCCCCCACGGTGAGATTGCCGACGACGACGACCGGAACCGGCAGCCGCGTCGACGTTCTCCATCCCCGGCGAAAGCTCAGGCGCCGCCAGGCCGCCATGGCGGCAAAAACCCACGATATCGGCCACAGCAGCCAGGCGATGAGTCCTCGTCGTTGCCACTGGGCGCTGACCCAATGCACCAACGCGCCCGACAGACGTGGCACCAGCGCGCGCGAGCGCACGCCCGCGGCAGGGCTGGGGTGTGATGAAGGTGTCGTCATCGGGCCGGTTGACCCGCCGCGCCGTGGGCCGTCGTCGAGCGTGCGGCGAACGTCAGGCGAGACAGACCGGCCTCGCGGGCGGCTTCCATGACGTTGATGACCGACTGATGCGCGCTTTTGGCGTCGGCATTGATCACGACGACCGGCGACTCGGCTTCGGTGTTCGCGGGACCGACCGCTTGACGCAGCGCTGCCGTAAGGCTCGCGACATCGCGCTGTGCGAGCGCGTGCCGGTCGATGGCGTAACTGCCGTCGGCGCCGACCGAGACCACGATTTGACGCGGCGGCACGACAGCCTTCTGTGCGTCGGCCGTCGGGAGGTTGACCTTCAGCGCGGTGTAGCGCGTGTAGGTCGTGGTGACCATCAGGAAGATCAGAATGACCAGCAGCACGTCGATGAGCGGGATCAGGTTGATCTCCGGTTCGTCGCGTGTGGAGAGACCTCGACGGAAATTCATCGTGCGCCCCTCGGATCAATGCCGCGGCAGCGTGGCATCGAGGAAATGGACCGCCTGCGTCTCGAGTTCGACCAGGAACGCGTCGACACGGGTGCGGTAGTAACGATAGAAGATCATCGCGGGAATCGCGATCATCAGACCGAAGCCGGTGTTATAGAGCGCAACCGAAATGCCGTGCGCCAATTGCGCGGGATCCGTGCCGGAGGCGTCTTGCGCACCAAAGATTTCGATCATGCCGACGACGGTGCCGAACAGGCCCATCAGCGGTGCGACCGACGCGATGGTGCCGAGCGCGGGTAGAAAACGCTCCAGCTCGTGCGCGACAGCACGTCCGGTCTCTTCCAATGCTTCTTTCGCGCCGTCGCGCGGACCCTGCGGGTTGTGGGCGACGTAGCGAACGCCGGTGGCGAGCACGCGCCCGAGCATCGAGCCGCGCGCCAACGCGTCGGTCGCGTCTTGCTTGCCTGAACCCCGCCTGGCGAGCGTGATGGCATTTTCGAGCACGCCGCTAGGCAGCACCCGGGTGCGGCGCAGCGACAGGGCGCGCTCGACGATCAGGGCGAGCGCGAAAACGGAGGCGATGAGAAGCGGCCAGATGGGCCAGCCGGCGGCCTGGATAACGGCAAACAAGGACGACCTCTTACTTATTGCGGGGGATCGGGCAAACGAGTCCGAACTGTAGCTTGCAGGGGGGGGATGGGCAAGCACCGTTTTCCACACGACAGGCGCACAAGGATGTGGAAAAGCTTGGGATACATTCGGCAACTTATTGATGCGACGTGATTTTTTTCTCCGTGATGAAAAAATGGGCAGGAAAACGTTTCAGAAATGAACACACCCGCAAACTCACGATTCCCAGTCAATCGCCGCGCGCCTGTGGATAACTATGTGAACATGTCGGCGAATCAAGAGATCCCGTCACGATGGCGTTGATATCGCGTCGCCGCATCGCCGCGAAGCGCTCCGCAAGGGCCAATAAATCAAGGGTTTGGCATCGGGGCGAAGGAAAAATGCGGCGACCGGGCGAGAAAACCCTTAAATTAGCGGGCCTGTGGACAGCTTTTTGCCGGCAAACACGCATGAACTTATCTTTCAACGACGCCCGGCCCGCTGGTGGCGCGGATCGCGTGCTAAGTGTTTCGGATTTGAACAAAGCCGTGGCCGGCGTGCTGGAGCGGAGCTTCCCCCTGGCATGGGTCAGCGGCGAAATTTCGAACTTCACGCGCGCGGCAAGCGGCCATTGGTATTTCTCGATCAAGGATGCGCAAGCGCAAATGCGCTGCGTGATGTTTCGCGGCCGCGCCCAGCACGCCGATTTCTCGCCGAAGGAGGGCGATCGGGTCGAAGTCCGCGCGCTGCTCTCCATGTATGTACCGCGCGGGGAGGTGCAGCTCAATGTCGAAGCGATTCGCCGCGCCGGGCAAGGCAATCTGTATGAGGCGTTTCTGCGACTCAAGGAAAAGCTGGCGGCGGCCGGGCTGTTCGACGCGGCGCGCAAGCGCGAGTTGCCGCGCTATGCCCGTCGCATCGGCGTCGTAACGTCGCTGCAGGCGGCAGCCCTGCGCGACGTGCTGACGACGCTCGCCCGGCGCGCACCGCACGTCTCGGTCGTCGTCTATCCGGCGCCGGTGCAGGGCGCCGATGCCGCCATGCGGCTCGCGGCGGCACTCGACACGGCCAACGCTCGCCGCGAGGTCGATACCCTGTTGCTTTGCCGGGGCGGCGGTGCCATCGAAGACCTGTGGGCATTCAACGAGGAAGTGCTGGCCCACGCGATCGCGCGCAGCGAGCTGCCCGTGGTGTCCGGTGTGGGACATGAAACCGATTTCACCATTGCCGATTTTGTGGCGGACGTTCGGGCGCCCACGCCGACGGCGGCGGCGGAGCTGATCAGTGCGTCGCGCGACGAATGTTTGCGCGAGCTCGACCGTGAGCGCCAACGCCTGACGCGGGCCATGTGGCGCATGCTCGAGCAACGCGCCCAGCAGCTCGACAGTGTGTCGCGCGCGCTGGTGTCGCCGCGTGAGCGTCTGGCGCGCCAGCGGGGCGAACTGGCTCACTTGGCCGATCGATTGCGTCACGCGCTTGAACGCCCGCTGGCCCAGCGCCGCGGCCGCTTCGAAATGCTGCGCTTGCGCCTGACGCGCGCCGTACCCGGCATCGCCCCGCAACACGAGCGCATTGCGCTCCTCTCGCAGCGCCTGCATAGCGCGATGTCACGTCGTACAGAGCGCTCGACACAACGGCTGGCCGATGCAACGGCGCAACTCGAGCTGCTCAACCCGCGCCGCACGCTGCAGCGCGGCTATGCCGCCGTGCTCGACGCCAAGGGGCAGCCGTTGCGCGACCCCCGCAAACTCCAGCGCGGCCAGCATGTGACGATGCATCTGGCCGACGGCGCGGCCGACGTGGGTATTGGTGATGTTCAGGTCAGGCTAGACGATACTTTTTAGCGGGGCTCGGTGCGGCAATCCGAGTCAATCGCGGGCATCGTGCGTCGATCAGGCGGTATTGGCCAGCAATCGTCGCGTTGAAGCCACCCGGCGCGGCCGGGCGAGTAACCGTGCGGTTTGCGGGGTTATCGCATCTGCCCTAGAATCGATGGCTCCGGATAACGCAAAATCGGGTTCCCCTCAGAGCACAAAGGACAATCGCCATGGAACACAAGCTCCCTGAACTGCCGTACGCCATCGACGCACTCGCGCCGACCATCTCCAAGGAAACGATGGAGTATCACTACGGCAAGCATCACCAAGCCTATGTGACCAACTTGAACAACCTGATCAAGGGCACCGAATTCGAAAGCGCAAGCCTCGAAGACATCATCAAGAAGTCGTCGGGCGGCGTGTTCAACAATGCGGCGCAGGTGTGGAACCACACCTTCTTCTGGAACACGCTGTCGCCGAAGGGCGGCGGTGCGCCGTCGGGCGATCTGGCCAAGGCCATCGACGCCAAGTTCGGCTCGTTCGACGCGTTCAAGGAAACCTTCTCGAAGTCGGCCGTCGGCAACTTCGGTTCGGGCTGGACGTGGCTTGTGAAGAAGGCCGACGGGTCGGTCGACATCGTCAACACCAGCAACGCCGCCACGCCGCTGACCGGCGCGGACAAGCCGCTGATCACGATCGACGTGTGGGAACACGCGTACTACATCGACTACCGCAATGCCCGTCCGAAGTTCGTCGAGGCATTCTGGAACCTGGTCAACTGGGACTTCGCCGCAAAGAACTTCGCGTAATCGAGGCCCCGGACGTTGCCGGTCGACGCAGTCGACGCTGGCGACGTGCCACCGAGGTGACGCCAGGTGCCCAACCCGAGCGTCCGGCGTCACCGGCAAAATGAAAGCCCACCGCTCGCGGTGGGTTTTTGGTTTGTGGCAATTGCCGGACCGCACGCATCTGCCCAGGGCTTGATGGCGATCAATATTTGCCGGCCTGTGCGTCGTTAGAGTGTGCGCTTCAAACCCATCGAACGATGTATGCCCGACCCCGCGCCAACGCACGCCATCCCCTTGGCGAGCCCTTTCTCCGCCCGCGATGCTTCGCGCGCAGCGACCGGTCACGACGCCTCGCACGACCGCGCACAACCCCACTCGCACCGCCACTGGCTCGCAGACGCCCGTCTCATGCGCAGCCTGCCGCCCGCCGCGTGGGCACTTTTCCGGTTGGCCGAACATAAGCGCGGCGGCACCGCGACCCACATGTGGCGTGTCGGCGCGCTCACCTGGCGTTTCGCCCAGGCGTTGGGGATCCAAGCCGTCGAGGCGCAGGCCCTCGGGCTCGCTGCCGCGCTGCACGACACCGGCAAGCTGTGTGTTCCGAACGCGATATTGGAAAAGCCGGGCAAGCTGACGCCCGATGAGATTCGCGTGATGCGCATGCATCCGCAATCAGGCGCCGACATACTGAGTGCGCTCGGCGGTGCCGCCTGCGCGTTGGCCGCGACGGTCGCCCGCGCGCATCACGAGCGTTACGACGGCGGGGGTTATCCGGGTGCGCTGTCGGGGAATCGTATTCCCTTGGCGGGACGGATCGTAGCGCTGGTCGATGTGTTCGACGCGCTCGCGAGTCACCGTCCGTATCGCGCGGCACTCAGTCCCGCGCAGATCGTCGAGGCGATGCTCGCGGAGCGCGGGCGTCACTTCGATCCATGGCTGCTGGATTGTTTTCTCGAGCGCTCGCTCGGGCCCGCGTTGCGGCTATCGAGCGGCGCGGACTGAGCGCAACGCCATCATTCAGCGCGGCAGGCCGGAGATCTTTGCGCCGGGGCCGATGTGTTTGCTTTTGAACCAGCCTTGATTCATTTCCAGCGCGTAACGCACGGCGGCGCGCGGGCAATGATTGTCCTCGGTCTGCGGCGCCATGTCTTCGATGTTGACGATCGTGCCGTCGTCGGCCAGGAACGCGATCGACAGTGGCAGATCGGTGTTCTTCATCCAGAAGCAGTGACCGGCGCGTTGTTCGAACACGAAGAGCATGCCGGCATTGGCGGGCATCGTCGTGCGATACATCAGGCCCTGTTCGCGGTCGGCCTCATTGGCGGCGACCTCGGCCTTGATGAGATACATGCCGGCGGAGAGCTGAACGGTTGGGAATTGCCCCGCCTGCTTGATTTGTGCCGAGGCGCTGGCCGGCGCGATTGCCAGGACGGCGGCGGTAGCGGCAAACGTGGCGCTGGCGGCGAGCGCGGCCAGTTGACGTGGAATCCGGATCACAAACGGCTCCTGGAAAGATCGGGGGAACGTCAGGTACGTGGCGAGCCATTGTAGCCGCCGGGCGAAAAAAAAGCAGGCTGCGTGAGCAACCTGCTTATTACCATGCGTTGCGCAGCGAGGCTGCGCGACGTGGTACTTACTTGCTGGCAGCAGCCGGAGCTTCGGCAGCAGCAGCCTTCTTGGCCGACTTCTTGTGCGACTTCTTGTGGGCCTTCTTGTGGGTCGACTTGGCAGCCGGCTTCGTAGCGGCAGCCGGAGCAGCAGCGTCAGCGGCCGGAGCCGAAGCTTGGGCGAACACGCCCGTTGCGAACAGGCCAGCGACCAGGGCAGCGATCAGTTTTTTCATGAGATTCCTCGTTGGAGCTCGATGTTGGGGTGATGTACTCGTTGACCCGCGAAGTGAGTCACTTCCTATAACGTCCGTTCAGGACATCGGTTGACAACCCGCACGCGGATTTTTTCGGTGAAACGTATTACGGCTTGTTACCGACGGCCGGTTGCTTGGTGGCCGGCTTCTTGTGGTGATACTTCTTGTAGTGATGCTTCTTGTGTTTGGGGGCCTTTTTCGCGGGGGCTGCGCGATCCGCCGCCGGTGCCGACATCGCGGGCGCCGCTGCTGCGGGTGCCGCCGGTGCGACGGGCGCCGTGGCCGGCGCCGATTGTTGGGCCATCGCGGCGCCGGACACGATCAGCCCGGCGGTCAGTGCAAGCAGCAGTTTGTTCATGACTTGGTTTCCTCGTTTCGGAGTGGTGCGTATGTTGCGCACCTGTTCCCTCAACGAGGTGGACGACGGCTTCGTTGACCGGGAAGTGTAAGTATTTGTTGCGGCAATTCGCACCATTGTCCCGGGACAAGCTTCAACGAAAAGACGTCAACCGGGCCGATCGCGATGCGAACCAGTCGCAGCGTCGGTTTGCCGACGGCGGCGGTCATGCGTCTGACCTGGCGGTTCTTGCCTTCGACGAGCGTGATTTCGAGCCAGTGGGTCGGGATGCTGGCGCGATAGCGAATCGGCGGGTGACGTGGCCAGAGCTGGGCGGGCTCGACGATCTCGCGCGCCTCGCACGGCAGCGTAACGAAGTCGCCCAGATCGAGGCCGGCGCGCAGACGTGCAACGGCCGCCTCGTCGTACTCGCCCTCGACCTGCGCCCAGTACGTCTTCGGCAATTTGCGTTCCGGCTCCGCGATGCGGGCCTGCAGACGACCGTCGTCGGTGAGCAGCAGGAGTCCCTCGCTGTCGGCGTCGAGCCGTCCGGCCGGATAGACGCCCGGGCGCGTCACGCACTCGGCGAGCGTGGGACGTGTCGGATGCGGCGAAAACTGGCAGATCGTGCCGAAGGGCTTGTTGAGTGCGAGAAGTGTCATACGAAGGGAAGAAAATCGGAAGTTGCCGATGCTGTCGGGCGCGATCGGCGCTCGACCCCGGCTCGACCCCATGGCGCTACGCCCGCCGAGCGCGTGCGGCGCTGGTCAGCCCCGTCATGTTAATGCATAATCGAGATCGTCAGTCTTATGTCTTATATAAGACTTGATTTGCGTCAACGCGCCATACAACGCTGTGACTACAATAAAGCCGTAATGCGGCGAGCGGTGGCATCCTTCGCTCCGTTTGACGCGCACAGTCCGATTCATCCCATTGGAGCCCACCATGTCGTATCAGCACATCAAGGTCCCGGCCGGCGAGAAGATCACGGTCAACCAGGATTTCTCCCTGAACGTACCGGACAATCCGATCATCCCGTTCATCGAGGGCGACGGCACCGGCGTGGATATTACGCCGGTGATGCTCAAGGTCGTAGACGCGGCAGTGGCCAAAGCGTACGGCGAGAAGCGCAAGATCCATTGGATGGAAGTCTATGCCGGCGAGAAATCGACGCGCGTCTACGGACCGGATGTATGGCTGCCCGATGAAACGCTCCAGGTTGTCAAGGACTACGTAGTATCGATCAAGGGGCCGCTGACCACCCCCGTGGGAGGTGGCATTCGATCGCTCAACGTCGCGTTGCGCCAGCAGCTCGACCTTTATGTGTGTCTGCGCCCGGTGCAGTACTTCAAGGGCGTTCCGTCGCCGGTGCGTCAACCCGAGAAGATCGACATGGTGATCTTCCGCGAGAACTCCGAGGACATCTACGCGGGCATCGAGTGGGAGGCGGAATCGGCCGGCGCGAAAAAGCTGATCGCCTTCCTGCAGGACGAGATGGGCGTGACCAAGATTCGCTTTCCGAAGACGTCGGGCATCGGTATCAAGCCGGTATCGCGCGAGGGCACGGAGCGATTGGTGCGCAAGGCCATTCAGTATGCGATCGATAACAACCGCGACTCGGTGACGCTCGTTCACAAGGGCAACATCATGAAGTTCACGGAGGGTGGGTTCCGCGATTGGGGATACGCGCTCGCCAGAAACGAATTCGGCGCGACGGAGATCGATGGCGGTCCATGGTGCAAACTGAAGAACCCCAAGACGGGCAAGGAGATCACGATCAAGGACTCGATCGCGGACGCCTTCCTGCAACAGATCCTGCTGCGACCGGCGGAATATGACGTGATCGCCACGCTCAACCTGAACGGCGACTACATCTCCGATGCGCTCGCCGCGCAGGTGGGGGGCATCGGAATCGCCCCAGGGGCGAACCTGTCCGACTCGGTTGCGATGTTCGAAGCGACGCACGGCACGGCGCCGAAGTACGCGGGCAAGGACTACGTGAATCCAGGGTCGGAGATTCTCTCGGCCGAGATGATGCTGCGGCACATGGGCTGGACGGAAGCAGCGGATCTGATCATCGCGTCGATGGAAAAGTCGATCCTGTCGAAGCAGGTGACCTATGACTTTGCCCGCCTGATGGAAGGGGCGACGCAGGTGTCGTGCTCGGGCTTCGGCAACGTGATGATCGCCAACATGTAACGCGCCACGGGGTTGCCGCTGATTTGCCGCCGCTCGCCTGGCAACGCCGACGCTTCCGTCTGGGAGCGCTCGGCCTAGTGCACGACGATGGTGGTGCTCACGCGGTGGTCGCCGGTGCTTGGGACACGGCTCGTCAGTTCGCGCGGAAAGCCGACGGTCCAGACAACGGTGTCCGTGCCCGGCGACGATCCCGCCTGATACCAGACGACCATGCCGGGAAAATGCATCGTCTCGCAGCGTTGTCCGTCCGGAACCACGTAGTCGATCCATTCCGCCGTGACTTTACCGAGTGCGGGCGTCGAGTCGAGTTCGAACGTCGGCTGGCCCAACGAGCGGCACAGCACGCTGAAGTTGGGTTGCACCCAGATCGCCACCCTCTCGCCGACGCCCACGCTTACCGCGAGGGTCGGCGGAGGATACGCCGACTGTGCATGCGCCGCGCCCGCCGTCAGCAGGCACGCGACGAGTACCATGACTCGCCATGCGGTTGTCGTGGTGTCCATGCCGGACCTCCCAACCCCCTTTCGCGGCCGACACGTGGGCGTTCTCCTTGCCCGCACAAGCCGTCGGCACAACGCTTTCATTACAGTGCATGCGTACGCGTAACGCAAGGGACGGGCGCGTCGGGTCGCCATGCGCACGGGGGCGCGATGCTGTCGAGGCCACTCACCGCCCGTCGAAATACGCGGCGAGGCGTTGGGCTTCGAACGCGTGGACAACGTGATCCACGAACACGCGTGTCCGCAGCGGCAGCTGCTTCTTGTTCGAATAGTAGATGGACACCCCGCCGTATTCCTCGAACCAGCCCGGCAACAGCCGTTGAATGCGACCGGACGCGAGCAGGGGCGCGGCATGCGGCATCGGTAGCAACGCCACGCCGTAGCCCAGCGCGACGGCGTGCGCCATTGCCTCCGGGTCGTCGAAAATCATGCGGGTTCGCGCCTCGACGTTGACCCGCTCACCGATCGCGTTTCGCAAATCCCATGCGCGCAGCCGGCCCGACGTTCCGGAGCGCCGGACGATCGCGTCGAACGTCGCGAGTTCGGCGGGATGCCCCGGCACCTGACGCGCGCGCATATAGTCGGCCGACGCGCAAATCACGGCGTACGTCGGTGCCAGGCGCCGGGCGATGACGCCGGGGGTGAGTTCGATGCCTCCGCCTATCGCGGCGTCGAAGCCCTCGCTCACTACGTCCACGCCCCGGTTGTCGAATCGCCAATCCGGCACGACATCCGGATAGCGGGCAAGAAAGTCGCCCAGCAGCGGCACCAGATACTGGCGGCCGAAGGCATGGGCCACGCTCACCTTGAGGATCCCGGACGGGGTGCTTTCGCGCTCGGCGGCACGTGAAAAGGCGTCGTTCAGGGCCGCGAACGGGCCATCGACATCCAGCAGGAATCGCTCGCCGCCCGCCGTCAATGTCAGGCTGCGAGTACTGCGGTGAAACAGCCGCAAGCCGAGCTGCCCCTCCAGCCGCGCCACATTCTTGCTCACCGCTGCAGGGGTCATCCCCAGTCGTCGCGCGGCCGCCGAGAAACTACCCGCACGCGCACTCAGGACAAATGATTCGATCAGATGCAAGGCGTCCATCGTTCATCTATTCCGTGGAGTTGAAAGTGATGATAGGGATTATGGTCTAGTTGAGGCGTAATTTGCCCGCGATACTGGCTTCACCTCTTAACCGAATGGAGCAATGAGATGGCAACGAACTTTCAAGGCAAGGTGGCTTTCGTGACAGGTGGCTCGCGCGGTATCGGCGCGGCGATCGTGCAGCGGCTCGCGCATGGCGGTGCGGCGGTTGCGTTCACGTACAAGGGATCGAAGGCCGCGGCGCAGGATCTGGTCGAGCGCGTTCAGGCGTCCGGCGGGCGTGCCATGGCCTTGCATGTGGATGCAGCAGATGCCACCGCGCTGACCCAGGCAATCAACGACGCCGCCCACGCACTCGGCAAGATCGACATTCTGGTGAACAATGCCGGCGTGTTTTCGATGGCATCGGTGGCCGACCTCGCGCTGGAGGAGTTCGACCGCATGCTCGACGTGAACGTGCGCGCTGTGTTCGTGGCCTCGAAGGCGGTACTCGCGCACATGGGCGAGGGCGGTCGCATCATCAATATCGGCTCGTGCAACGCAGAGCGCATGCCGTTTGCGGGCGCCGCGACGTATGCGATGAGCAAGGCAGCACTGGTGGGCCTCGTCAAGGGCATGGCTCGTGACCTTGGGCCGCGCGGCATTACGGTCAACAACGTGCAGCCGGGCCCGACGAATACCGACATGAATCCCGCCACCGGGGATTTCGCGGCGACGATGCACGACCTGATGGCGCTCAAGCGTCATGCGCATCCCGAGGAAATCGCATCGATGGTGGCTTATGTCGCCAGCGACGAGGCGGGTTTCGTAACGGGTGCCAGCCTGACCATCGATGGCGGTTTCAACGCGTGATTCGGAACGGGGCGGCGGCCCGCCGCCTCACTCCGAGAACAGATCGAACAGTAGCGCGCGCATCCACTGGCTTGCCGGTTCGCGGTGATAGCGCGCGTGCCAGAACAGGTTGATCTGCACGTCGGGCAGGTCCAGCGGATGGTCGACGTAACGCAAGCCGAAGTGCTGCGCGCTGCGCTGGGCAAACTTCTCCGTCACCGTGGCGATGAGATCCGTGGCGTGCAGAATGTCGGCGAGCGCGACGAAGTGCGGCACGCGCAGCCGGATGTTGCGCTGTACGTGAGCGCGCGCCATGAAATCGTCGACCCGGCCGTGCCCGGTGCCGGCGGCGACCACCATCACCTGCTCGGCGTGCTCGAAATCCTCGCGCGCCATCCTCGCCGTCGCCGGTCGGTCGAGCGGATGCCCGGGGCGAAACATGCACACATACTTCTGCCGAAACAGACGCCGCTGGAAAAACTCCGTCGTCAGATCCGGCAGATGTCCCACGGCGAGATCCACCTGACCCGCCGCCATCTCCTCCTGCAAGTTGACCGCCGTATTGCGCACTGTGCTGATCGTAATGCCCGGTGCCCGCTCGCCAAGCGCGTGCATGAGCCTGGGCAGGAAGTGCACTTCACCAATGTCCGTCATGGCGATTTGAAACGCGCGCTGGCTCGTTGCCGGATCGAAGGCGAGCTGACGATTGAAGACCCCATGTAGCGCATCCAGCGCCGCGGCGACCGGCTCGGCCAGTTCGATGGCCATCGGGGTCGGCAGCATGCCGCGCGATGTGCGGATGAACAACTCGTCGTTGAACAACTTGCGCAGACGCGCGAGCGAATTGCTGATCGCGGGTTGCGTCACGCCAAGCGTCTCTGCCACGCGAGACACGCGTCGCGCGTTGTACAGATGCTGGAAGACCACCAGCAGGTTCAGGTCGACGGAATGCAGGTCCATGGGGAGGAACGCGTCTCGATGCTCAGTTAAATCACTGAAATTTATAGGCCGTATAACCTGAATTCTATTGGTTTATAACGCGGCTTGCGAGATGCTTCTTGCAAACGGCGTCCAAACGCCACGCGCGGTGCCCGAGGCGGGTGCCGTCATAACGGAGACCCTCCCCATGCAAGTTCACGTGCAGCCACTCGGCGAACGCTTCGAGGTCGCGCCCGGCGACAATTTGCTGAAAGCCCTCACCGATCATCAGATCCCGGTGTCGTACAGTTGCCTGTCCGGACGTTGCGGCACCTGCCGCTGTCGCGTCGTTTCGGGCGAGGTGCGCGAAGCCGAAGGCGTCGAATATTGTCATCACGATGGCAATTGCGATGGCTTGGCGGGAAGCGCGCCATCCCCCGCGCGTTACGTGCTCGCGTGCCAGTCGACCGTCCACGGTGACTGCGAGATCGCCTTGCCGGATGTCGATGAAGTCGTCGTGCATCCCGCGAAAATTCTCAAGGCGACGGTGCTCGCGATCGAACCACTGACCCACGACATCAAGCGCCTGGTGCTCAGGACGGCGAAGCCGCTCAGCTTCTCGCCCGGTCAGTACGCCACGCTGCAATTCACCCCGCGCATATCCGGCCATATTCCATGGCCGGACTCGATGCCGACGACACGCTCGAATTTCACATCCGCCGGGTGCCCGGTGGGGCCGTGACCGGCTATGTCGACGAACAGCTCAAGGTCGGCGATGCTGTGCGGGTGTCGGGCCCGCTTGGCACGTCGTATCTGCGCACGCGGCACGACGGGCCGATGCTTTGCGTCGCCGGCGGCACCGGCTTGGCGCCGGTGCTGTCGATCGTGCGCGGGGCGCTCGCCCGTGGCATGACCAACCGCATCGACATTTATGTCGGCGCGCGCTCGCCGGCGGACGTGTATGGGCTCGCGTGGCTGCGCGAACTCGCGTCGCGTCACGACGGCATTCGCCTGCATGTCGTGACGACGACCGACGCCCCGGGCGCACCCATGGCGCCCATCGCACCCACCACACCCACCACACCCACCACACCCATCGAACCCATCGAACCCATCGATCCCATCGAACCCATCGAACCCATCGATCCCATCGATCCCATCGATCCCATCGAACCCGACGCATCCATCGCACCCGACGCACTGAATCCGGGGTTCCGCCTGGGACATGTCACGCACGCGCTCGCTGCCGATTACGTCGGCCCCGATGCGCTCTCGGGCTGGCGCGCCTATCTGTGCGGCGCGCCGCCGATGGTCGATGCCGCCACCCGGCTGCTGCGCGAGCGCGGCATCGATGCCGCCCATATCTACGCCGACGCGTTTTACGCGAAGGCGGCATGACAGTCGGTGAAGTGCCCGCCAGCAGCGCACTGGCGCCTTCCCGGTCTTTCCCGCATCCCCCTCAGGAGACGATCATGAGTACCACATCGCAGACCGCCGAGTTCGACCCGGCGCCGTCCGCCGGCGCACAGCCGTCGGACGTCTGGCCCGCCGAGGGCTCGAGCCGTATTCCCTTTCGCGTCTATACGGACGTGGAACTGTATCGGCGCGAGCTGGAGACGTGTTTCTACCGCAACCACTGGAATTACGTCGGGCTGGAAGCCGAGGTGCCGAATCCGGGCGATTTCAAGCGCACGGTGATCGGTGAGCGCTCCGTGATCGTGACGCGAGACGCCGCGGGTGACATCAACGTCGTCGAAAACGTCTGCGCCCATCGCGGCATGAAGTTCTGTCGCGAGAAGCGCGGCAACCGCACGGACTTCCATTGCCCCTATCACCAGTGGAACTACGACCTCAAGGGCAATCTGCAAGGCGTGCCGTTCCGGCGTGGCGTGAAGCAGGACGGCAAGGTCAACGGCGGTATGCCGAAGGATTTCAAGCCGGAAGATCACGGCCTCACCCGGCTCAAGGTCGCCACGCGCGGCGGTGTGATCTTCGCGTCGTTCGATCACGACATCGAATCGCTCGAGGACTTTCTCGGACCGGAGATCTGCGCCTACTTCGATCGTCTGTTCGACGGGCGAAAGCTCAAACTGCTCGGCTACAACAAACAACGCATTCCGGGGAACTGGAAGCTGATGCAGGAGAACATCAAGGACCCGTACCACCCAGGGCTACTGCACACCTGGTTCGTCACGTTCGGGTTGTGGCGCGCCGATAACAAGTCGCGTCTGGTCATGGACGAACACGGGCGTCACGCCGCGATGGTGTCCACGCGGGGGCAGGGCGGCGGCGGGGAGGTGACCTCGGGCGTGTCGAGCTTCAAGGCGGCGATGTCGCTCAACGACATGCGCTTTCTCGACATCGTTCAGGAAGACTGGTGGAAGGGGCCGACAGCGGTCCTCATGACACTCTTTCCCAGCGTGATCCTGCAGCAGCAGGTCAATTCGGTATCGACGCGTCACATCCAGCCGCGCGGTCACGATGCGTTCGACTTCGTCTGGACGCATTTCGGTTTCGAAGACGACACCGAGGAGATGACGCAGCGCCGTTTGCGTCAGGCCAATCTGTTCGGCCCGGCCGGATTCGTGTCGGCCGACGACGGCGAGGCCATCGAGTGTTCGCAGGAGGGGTTCGCGCAGAAGCCCTGGCATCGCGCCATTGCGGAGCTGGGCGGCACCGGCGTGGAAAACACGGAACACATGGTGACGGAAACCTTGATTCGCGGCATGTACGCCTATTGGCGCCGCGTCATGGGCGTTTGAGGAGACGACGTGATGGTGGATTTTGCAACGTTTCAGGCCGTGGTCGACCTCAATGCGGCCTACGCCGCGGCGCTCGACGCGCAACAGTGGGATGCCTGGCCCGATTTCTTCCTGGATGACTGCGTGTATCGTGTGCAGCCGCGCGAGAACTTCGAGATGGGCCTGCCGCTGGCGACCCTGTCGTTCGAGAGCAAGGGGATGCTGCGCGATCGCATCTACGGGATTCGCGACACGCTGTTCCACGACCCTTACTACCAGCGCCACGTGATCGGACTGCCGGCGATTCGGCGACTCGACGACGACACGCTTCAGGTCGAGGCCAACTACGCGGTATTTCGGACGAAGCCGGATCAACTCACCGACATTCTGTCGGTCGGGCGCTATCTGGACATCGTCAAACGAACGGGCGACGGATGGAAATTCGCGTCGCGCCAATGCATTTTCGACAGCGAGATGATTCCCAACTCGCTGATCTATCCGATCTGAAGCGAGGCACATGATGAGCGGCAACTGGATTGAGGCGGCGTCGCGCGACGCCATTCCCGAGGACGACGTGATCGGCGTGATCGTGGGCGGACGGGAGATTGCCCTGTACGGCGTGGACGGCGAGGTGTATGCCACGGACAACGCCTGCACACACGGAAACGCCCGCCTGTGCGACGGCTTTCTCGAGGGGCACGAGATCGAGTGCCCTCTGCATCAGGGGAAGTTCGACGTGCGAACCGGCGCAGCGATGTGCGCGCCGCTCACCGCAGCAGTGAGGCGCTATCCGATTCGCATCGAGGCCGATAAGGTCTACGTCGATCTGAGCTAACGCTTTTGCCGTGAGACCGGTGCGTTGCCCCGCCTTGGGGCAACACGACTACACGGGCCGCCTATCGAACTTGAGAGGGTTCGGGGCGGCCCGTCGCATTTCCGCGGCGGGGCCGATGGTCAGCGCGACGAGAGGGAGCGACGTTCAAATGACGAAGAATCATTCGTTGCATTTTTGTTTCGTATGAAACAAATAATATTCATGCGTAAATCGCATAGCTGTCACGGATTCGGTTTGCACAGTCCTTAAACAACCCGTTCATTCCGATACTTAACTCGCGAAGATTGAGTGACGGTTGACCGGCCGACTGTATAGGAATGCTGAGTCAAATTGGTCGGATGCGTAATAGGTTTCCGCAGAGCGACAATGTCCGGTCCACTTTTAATTGTGGAGCGGAATATATCGATGAAGCCAGGTAGCAAATGGATTAAACGCCATCGAGTTTCAAAAAGCTGCCGCGCCAGAGTGGAATGCGGCGTCGGCTTTGATATTCGCAAAGCGAACCGCAAAATTCACCGGCGCGTGTTGCATTGTTGCGACGCAATAAAAAACCCGGCCGGAGCCGGGTCTTCAATACGACGAGCGGCGCTACCTCAGGCGGGCGCCTGAATGTTCGAAGCCTGCTTGCCCTTCGGGCCTTGAACGACCTCGAACTGCACCTTTTGACCTTCCTTGAGGGTCTTGAAGCCGTTCATCTGAATTGCCGAGAAGTGGGCGAACAGATCTTCGCCACCCTCATCCGGCGTGATGAATCCAAAACCCTTGGCGTCGTTAAACCATTTGACCGTACCGGTTGCCATACGAACTTCCCCTGAACAATTACGACTACTACATATCACCGCAACAACGAGCACATCTGAAAATCCCGCCGGCTGGCGGCGGCTTCTTAGGCTCACCCAGGCATCTTTTCTTTTAAAACCCTTATTGAGGAAAAGCGCCACGTTGATTGTTTTCGCTAACTACCAATAGTGTCAAGCCCTTTTTGAACGATAGAAGTTGTGCTCGATCAGGTTTTACCCTGATGCTTGTGCGTGCGCCGGGCCTGCGGAGACACGCCCTTGAAATTTGGGTTAAGCTGACTCATATGGGTGTGGCACGCCCCGGTGGTCGGGGCTGCGGTGCCTTGCTGGACAACGCGCGTAACGACGAGTGTTGGCATTCCGGTGGACGACCGGACGGCAGGCGGCAATCGGGACGCCGATGGCTTGCTGAACCCGGGAGTTGTTTAGAATCCACGTATGGCAACCTTACCGACAACGCATGACGACACCGTACAGGAGCGGCAGGAGCAACAGCTCAAGCCGCCATCGATGTACAAGGTGGTACTGTTGAACGACGATTTCACCCCGATGGAATTCGTGGTGATGGTCATTCAGGAATATTTCAATAAGGACCGGGAGTCTGCCACGCAGATCATGCTCAAGGTTCACCGAGAGGGCAGGGGAGTTTGTGGGGTCTTTACGCGCGACGTCGCGGCGACCAAAGTTGAGCAAGTTGTTAGCCATGCAAGGCAGTCCGGGCACCCGCTGCAGTGCGTGATGGAGGAAGCATGATTGCCCAGGAATTGGAAGTCAGCCTGCACATGGCGTTTATGGAAGCGCGCCAGGCACGACACGAATTCATCACGGTCGAGCACCTGTTGCTCGCCCTGTTGGATAACCCGACCGCTGCCGAAGTGTTGCGCGCCTGCGCCGCAAATCTTGAGGATTTACGGCAGAACCTGCGCAACTTCATCGCCGACAATACGCCGACGGTGCCGGGTAGCGACGAGGTCGACACACAGCCCACGCTCGGGTTCCAGCGCGTGATTCAACGCGCCATCATGCACGTGCAATCGACTTCCAACGGCAAGAAGGAAGTGACGGGCGCCAACGTGCTGGTCGCCATCTTCGGTGAAAAGGACTCCCACGCGGTCTACTACCTGCAGCAGCAGGGCGTGACGCGTCTGGATGTCGTCAATTTCATCTCTCACGGCATTACCAAGACGGGCGCGCCCGGCGAGTCGGCCAAGGCCGGCGAAGGCAGTGCCGAAGGGGAAGAGGGGGCGAACGCCAAGGAAAGCCCGCTCGCGCAGTACACCCAGAACCTCAACCAGTTGGCGCGCGACGGCAAGATCGATCCGCTCATCGGGCGCGAGGCGGAAGTCGAGCGCGTGGTGCAGGTGCTTTGCCGCCGCCGCAAGAACAACCCGCTGCTCGTCGGCGAAGCCGGCGTGGGCAAGACCGCCATCGCAGAAGGCCTCGCCTGGCGCGTGACGCGCGGCGAAGTGCCCGAGATTCTGCAGGACGCCACAGTCTACTCGCTCGACATGGGCGCGCTGCTCGCCGGCACGAAGTATCGCGGCGACTTCGAGCAACGCCTGAAGGCGGTGCTCAAGGAACTCAAGGAGCGCAACAACGCGATTCTGTTCATCGACGAGATTCATACGCTGATCGGCGCGGGCGCCGCGTCGGGCGGCACGCTCGACGCCTCGAACCTGCTCAAGCCGGCGTTGTCGTCGGGGCAGCTCAAGTGCATCGGCGCCACGACCTTCACCGAGTATCGCGGCATTTTCGAAAAGGACGCCGCGTTGTCGCGTCGCTTCCAGAAGATCGATGTGAACGAGCCGACCGTCGAGCAGACGGTGCAGATCCTGCGTGGGCTGAAGTCGCGTTTCGAAGAGCACCACGGCGTGAAGTACTCGTCGAGTGCGCTGTCGGCCGCGGCCGAGCTGTCCGCCAAGTTCATCACCGACCGTCACCTGCCTGACAAGGCCATCGACGTGATCGACGAAGCCGGCGCCGCCCAGCGCATTCTGCCGAAGTCCAAGCAGAAGAAGACGATCGGCAAGGGCGAGATCGAGGACATCGTGTCGAAGATCGCGCGCATTCCGGCGCAGAGTGTGTCGGCCGATGACCGCGGCAAGCTCCAGACGCTCGACCGCGACCTCAAGAGCGTGGTGTTCGGGCAGGACCCGGCCATCGACGCCTTGTCGGCCGCGATCAAGATGTCGCGTGCCGGGCTGGGCAAGACGGACAAGCCGATCGGCGCGTTCCTGTTCTCGGGCCCGACCGGTGTCGGCAAGACCGAAGTCGCGAAGCAGCTCGCGTTCACGCTGGGCATCGAGCTGATCCGCTTCGATATGTCGGAGTACATGGAACGTCACGCGGTGAGTCGTCTGATTGGCGCGCCCCCGGGGTATGTGGGGTTCGACCAGGGTGGGCTGCTCACCGAAGCCGTCACGAAGAAGCCGCATTGCGTGCTGCTGCTCGACGAAATCGAGAAGGCGCACCCGGACATCTTCAACGTGCTGCTCCAGGTGATGGACCACGGCACGCTCACCGACAACAACGGTCGCAAGGCGGATTTCCGTAACGTCATCGTCATCATGACGACGAATGCGGGCGCGGAGACGATCAACCGCGCGAGCATCGGTTTCACGAACGAGCGTCAGGCCGGCGATGAAATGGCCGATATCAAGCGCATGTTCACGCCGGAGTTCCGCAACCGTCTGGACGCGATCATCAGCTTCAAGCCGCTCGACGAACAGATCATCCTGCGCGTGGTCGACAAGTTCCTCATCCAGCTCGAAGACCAGTTGCACGAGAAGAAGGTCGAAGTGGTCTTCACCGACAAGCTGCGCGCGTTCCTGGCGAAGAAAGGCTTCGATCCGCTGATGGGGGCGCGTCCGATGCAGCGTTTGATTCAGGACACGATCCGTCGTGCGCTGGCCGACGAGTTGCTGTTCGGTCGTCTGACCAGCGGCGGGCGCGTCACCGTGAATCTGGACGAGCATGATCAGGTACAACTGTCCTTCCCGCAGGATGGCAACGCCCGTGCCGAACCGGAAGCGGCCGAAGTCGAGTAATCGTCAAGGCATCGCCCAATGAAAAAGCGCCGCTTCATGCGGCGCTTTTTTTGGGTCCTCGTCGGCCGGGGCGCGCCGCGGCCGCGTGGCGTCAGTGCTTGCCGGTGCTGCCGAAACCGCCCGCGCCGCGATCGCTCTCGGGGAACTCGTCGACGAGGTTGAACGTGGCCTGCACGACCGGCACGATCACCAGTTGCGCCAGACGCTCGAACGGATTCAGGACGAACGGCACATGACCTCGGTTCCAGGTCGAGACCATCAATTGGCCCTGGTAATCCGAGTCGATCAGTCCCACCAGATTGCCAAGCACGATGCCGTGTTTGTGGCCGAGGCCCGAGCGCGGCAGGATCAACGCGGCGTAGCCGGGATCGGACAGATGAATCGCCAGCCCCGTCGGCACGAGCACCGTCTGTCCCGGTTCAATGGTCATCGGTGTGTCGAGGCACGCCCTGAGGTCAAGCCCGGCGCTACCGGGCGTGGCATAGGCGGGCAGCTGCGAGCGCAGGCGTTCGTCGAGAATCTTGACGTCGAGGTTCATGGTCGTATGGCGTTGGATGGGGGATGGCTGTCGAAAAATGCGGCCGGGGACGCTTCGCGCACAGGCGGGCGCGTCCCCGGTGCCCGTCAGTCGGCGCTGCGCAACGAAAACGCTTGCGCGAGCAGTTCATGTGAGCGCAGCCGGGCGCGATAACTGCCGGCCACGGTCAGCACGACAATCTCGTCGGCCTCGAACTGTTCCTGCAACACCAGCACGCGTTCGGTCACGCGCTCCGGGGTGCCGATGATACTACGCGGCTTCTCGCGCGCGATCACGGACAACTCCCGTTCACGATACTGCGCCGTGGCCTGCGCGCCTTGCTCAAGGCTCGGAATCGGCTCGTTCATGCCGTAAGCCATCTGCACGCGCCGAAGGTCTACGCCGGCTTCCAGGGCTTCGGCCTCGGCGTCGGTATCGGCACAGATGACGAAGAGCGCCACGGCGCAATAGGGTTTGCTCAACGCGCCCGGCGTGAAGCGCTCGCGGTACGCCTGCGTAACACGATGGCCATAATGGGCATTGATGAAGTGGGCGAAGCAGTAGCGCAGGCCGAGCTGCGCGGCAAGCAGCCCGCCGAACTCGCTCGAACCCAGCACCCACAGCTCGGGGCGTGTCGCCACCGCCGGCTGAAGCAGCACATCGCGGTATGGGTGATCGTCGGCCAGCGTGTCGTTGAATAGGCCGGCCAGCTCGGCCACCTGTTGCGGGAAGTGCTCGCCGGCGTCGTACGGCCCTTTCGCAACGGCGCGCGCCGTGCGCATGTCGCCGCCGGGGGCACGTCCGACGCCAAGGTCGATGCGATTCGGAAACAACGCCTCTAGCATCAGAAACTGCTCGGCCAGTTTGAACGGGCTGTAGTACGGCAGCATGACGCCGCCCGAGCCGACCCGTAGGTGCTTCGTCACGCTGGCGAGCCGGGCGATCATGACCTCCGGTGCCGGATTGGCCACACCACGCAACCCGTGATGCTCAGCGCACCAGTAGCGCGTATAGCCCAGGTCGTCGGCGGCTTGCGCCAGTTCCACGGTCGCTGCGATGGCGTCCGCCACACTGTGGCCGTGAATTACGGGGGTTTGGTCGAGGATCGACAGCTTGATGCGTGCCGCGGCCGTAGTCGTCATGAGTTCGAGGCTCCAGGTCGACGGCGTCGGACCATCGACATCGTAGTGATGCGAAATCAGTGGCCGCTGCCGGCGGACGAATCCGCCGGAGTCGCGACCGGGCCTGCGTGCGGCAGGCGCGCAATCATGAGTATCGCCACGATGCCACCGAGGGCACCGCACAAAAAGATCGAGGCGTAGCCAAAATAGTTGGCGACGAGTCCGGCCATCGGACCGATCAGGCCGAGCGCCAGATCGAAGAATGCCGAGTACGCCGCCAGCGCCGCGCCGCGGTTCTGCGGCGGGACCTGACGCAGCGCCTCCACGCCGAGGGCCGGGAAGACCAGCGAGAAGCCCACGCCGGTGAGTCCGGCGCCCACGAGGGCCATATCCGGGTTCACCGCGCCCCACAGCAGGAACTGGCCGATGGCGCTGAACACGAGCGAGGCCATGGCCACTCGGCGTCCGCCGAATCGATCGACGGCGTGCGCGAGCACGATCCGCATGCCGATAAAACACGCACTGTAGAGCGTGAGCGCGAACGCGGCACCCGACCAGCCGTGGCTCGCATAGTAAAGCGTGATGAACGCGGCAATGACGGCATAGCCGATGCTGCCCAGCGTCATGGCCAGTCCCGGGCGCCATACCAGCCCCACCACTCGCAAGAACGGCAGGCGATTCCCGCCAATGGGCGCGGCTGCCGGCAGACGCAGCGCGATCGCGAACGCGATGGCGGGCAGCGCGATGTTCACCAGCGAGACCGCCGTAAAGCCCGCCGATTGCAGCAGGTAGGCCCCGAACGGCGCACCGATGGCGATCGCCGTGTACATCGACACGCCTTGCCACGAAATCGCCTTGCTGGCGTGGGCGGCGCCGAGCAGGCCGATGCCCCACGACATGCCGCCGGTCAGGATCAGGCTTTCGCCGAAGCCGAGCACAACGCGTCCCGCGATGAGAATGCCCAGCGCAAGTGCCGGGTGCGGCACCATCGACGCCGCCAGATAGAGCACGCCCGCCGCGCCGCAGCCGCACAGGCCGGTCAGCACGGCGCGGCGCGGGCCGCGGGTGTCGACGGTGCGTCCGGCGTAGGAGCGCAGCAGCAATGTGACGACCGACTGGATGCCGATGGTCACGCCCACCACGAAGGCGCCGTAGCCGAGCGTTTCGTGCACGTAGACCGGCAGCACGGGCAGCGGCATGCCGATCGTCATGAAACCGAAGAACATGATTGCGGCGAGCATGCTCAGGGTTCCGTAGACACTGACGGCGGGCCGCGCGGAGGTAGGAGGTTGCGTCATTTGGCTTGTTATTGTTTGCGATGGCCTTCGAGGGTCGACGGCGGAAGGGCCGAAGGGCCGCAGCGCTGAGGCCGTGACGTCGAGCGTTGCCGTCAGTCTGTCAGCGTCGCCGGACAACGACGATGACAGACGAGACACCGGTGAGACGGTGTGCGGTGTGTGGTTTGGCGCAGACGGTCGTCAGCCCGGCGCGCGCGAGGGAAGCCGGGCGGCGATTTCGGCGATCAGGCGTTGGGCGAGCGACGCCTTGTCGGCACGCGGCAGGTGTTGCTGCCCGGCCTCGTCGAACAGGATGACCTCATTGTCGTCCTGCCCGAACGTGGCCGGCCCGAGATTGCCGACGAGCAACGGCACCTGCTTGCGTTTGCGCTTCTGGGCGCCATGCGTCTCCAGATCGCCCGACTCGGCCGCGAACCCCACGCAGTAGGGCGGCGTCGGCAACTGCGCGACGGCCGCGAGGATGTCGGGGTTCTGCACGAATTCGAGCGTCGGCACGTCGGCGTCGCCCGCCTTCTTGATCTTGTCACGGGCCACATCGCGCACGCGCCAATCGGCTACGGCGGCCACCGCGATGAAGATGTCGTTGTGCGAGATGTCGGACATCACGGCGTCGTACATTTGCTGCGCCGTCTGGACGTTGCGGCGCGTGACGCCGTAGGGCGTCGCCAGCGCACACGGGCCGGCGATCAGAAGCACCTCGGCACCGGCCTGCGCCGCGGCACGCGCGAGCGCGAAGCCCATCTTGCCGCTGGACAGGTTGGTCAGGCCGCGAACCGGGTCGATGGGCTCGAAAGTCGGGCCGGCGGTAATAAGCACGCGGCGCCCGGCGAGTCGCTTGGGCTGGAAGAAGCTGGCAAGCGCCTCGAACAGGTCCTCCGGTTCGAGCATCCGCCCGTCGCCGATTTCGCCGCAGGCCTGCTCGCCGCTGCCGGGGCCGAGGATCGCGATGCCATCGCCGCGCAGCGTCGCCGCATTGCGCTGAGTGGCCGGGTTGGCCCACATCTGACGGTTCATCGCGGGCGCCACCAGCAGCGGGCAATCGCGCGCCACGCACAGCGTGGACAGCAGATCGTCCGCCATGCCGTGCGCGAGCTTGGCGAGAAAGTCGGTGGAGGCCGGGGCGATGAGAATGGCGTCGGCCTCGCGCGAGAGGTCGATGTGCGCCATGTTGTTGTCGATGCGGCCATCCCACTGACTGGTGAAGACCGGGCGGCCCGAGAGCGCCTGCATCGTGAGCGGGGTGATGAATTGCGTGGCGGCCTCGGTCATCACGACCTGCACCGTCGCACCGGCCTTGATGAGCAACCGGGTGAGTTCGGCCGACTTGTAGCAGGCAATGCCGCCGGTCAGGCCGAGAACGATGGTCTTGCCCGCAAGTTCACCGCGATCCATAGGGAGTGCCTCCTCCAAAGTGCTGCGCGGCGCCTCCTGGGCGCCGCGACGGTGTTTTGCCTCGATCCGCGGTGCGCTATTTGCCGCGCCGTACGCGTCGCAGCTCGTCGATCACCAGCAGTACAGCGCCCACGCAAATGGCCGAGTCGGCCATGTTGAACGCCGGCCAATGCCAGCCGCCGACGTGAAAGTCCAGAAAGTCGATCACGTGGCCGTAGATCACGCGATCGATCACGTTGCCCAGCGCGCCGCCCAGAATCAGCGAGAGCGACAGGCAGAACATCTTCTGGCCGTTATGGCGCTTGAGCAGGAAGATGATCACGGTCGCCGCCACCAGGCCGAGCAGCGTGAAGAACCAGCGCTGCCAACCGCCTGCGGCTGCCAGGAAGCTGAACGCCGCGCCCTTGTTGTACACCAGCACCAGATTGAAGAACGACGTCAGCGGATGAAACTCGCCGTACTGGAACGTCTTCAGAATCGTCAGCTTGGTGACCTGATCGACCAGGATCGCGATGACCGCGACCCCAAGCCACGGGGCCAAGCCATAAGCGGCGCCGCCCCGCGCGCCCCCATTGCCATTGCTGCGTCGTGCGCCCGTACGGGCGCCTGCCTTGCTTGCCATTATGCCGCGCTCCGGTGTTCGCCGCTGCCGAACAGATTCGACACGCAGCGGCCACAAAGGGTGGGATGGGCCGCGTCTGCGCCCACGTCTTCACGATAGTGCCAGCAACGCTCGCACTTCTGGTGCGAGGACGGCGTGACGATCACGCCTTCGTCGGCTTCGGTCGCCACCTGGGTGACGGCCGCCGCCGACGTGATCAGCACGAAGCGCAGGTCGTCGCCGAGGCTCGCCAGCACCTCGTACTTGCGCCCCGAGACGCGCACGTCGACTTCGGCCTGCAGCGACGAACCGATCTGCTCCGCCGCGCGTGCCTCTTCGAGCGCCTTGGTGACGTCGCCGCGCACCGTGCGCAGGAGGTACCACTTCTCAAGCAGACGCGAGCCTTCCGCGACGTCCGGATAAGCGTAGTACGTCTCCGTGAAGATCGTGTCATTGCCCGGCTGGAACACCTGCCATGCTTCTTCGGCCGTAAACGACAGGAACGGGGCCATGAGCTTGAGCAGGCCATGCGTGATGTGGTACAGGGCGTTCTGGGCTGCGCGGCGGGCCGGCGAGTCCGGCGCGCTCGTGTACAGACGATCCTTCAGAATGTCGAGGTAGAAGCCGCCGAGGTCCTCGGAGCAGAACGTCTGGAGCTTGGCCACGACCGGATGGAACTCGTAGCGGTCGTAGTGGCCGAGCACTTCGGTTTGCAGCGACTGGGCCAACGCCACGGCGTAGCGGTCGATTTCCAGCCACTGGTCGGCCGGCAGCGCGTGCTTCGCGTGGTCGTAATCGGCCAGATTCGAGAGCAGGAAGCGCAGCGTGTTACGAATACGGCGATACCCTTCGGTCACGCGCTTGAGGATTTCGTCCGAGATCGACAGCTCGCCCGAGTAATCGGTCGACGCCACCCACAGGCGGATGATTTCGGCACCGAGCTTGTCTGCGACGTCTTGCGGCAGAATCGTGTTGCCGATCGATTTCGACATCTTGCGGCCCTGACCGTCGACCGTAAAGCCGTGCGTGAGCAGCGCCTTGTACGGCGGGCGGCCGTCGATCATCGAGGCCGTGAGCAGCGACGAATGGAACCAGCCGCGGTGCTGATCCGAGCCTTCCAGATACAGGTCGGCCGGGAAGCCCAGCTCATGCGCGTGCGAGCCGCGCAGCACATGCCAGTGCGTCGTGCCCGAGTCGAACCACACGTCGAGCGTGTCGCGGTTCTTCACGTAATCCTTGGCCTCGTCGCCGAGCAGCTCCACCGGGTCGAGCGTTTGCCACGCTTCGATGCCTTCGGTTTCCACGCGCTTGGCCACGGCTTCGAGCAGTTCCGGGGTGCGCGGATGCAGCGCGCCGGTTTCCCTGTGCACGAAGAAGGCCATCGGCACGCCCCATTGGCGCTGGCGGGAGAGCGTCCAGTCCGGGCGGTGCGCGATCATGTTGTGCAGACGCTGCTTGCCCCACGCCGGGAAGAACTCGGTGGCTTCGATGCCGGCGAGCGCGATCTCGCGTAAGGTCTTGCCGCCGCCCGGCGCGCCGTCGACCGGCTTCACGTCCATGCCGGCGAACCACTGGTTGGTCGCGCGGTAGATGATCGGGGACTTGTGACGCCAGCAGTGCATGTAGCTGTGCGTGTACTTGAACGAGTGGAACAGCGTACCGGCTTCGCGCAGCGCTTCGACGATCTGCGGGTTGGCGTCCCAGATCGACTGGCCGCCGAACAGCGGCAGGCTGTCCTGATAGTGTCCGTCGCCCAGCACCGGCATGCGGATATCCGCGTCGGACATGCCATGCGCCTTGCACGACACGAAGTCTTCCACGCCATAGGCGGGGGCCGAGTGGACGATGCCCGTCCCCGTCTCGGTCGTCACGTAGTCGCCGAGATAGACCGGCGAGGTGCGCTCGTAGCCGGCGTCGGCCGTCGACAAGGGGTGACGGAAGCGGATCAGCGAGAGCGCTTCGCCCTTCGTGCGCGCGATGATGTCGCCGTGCAGGCCGTAAGTCTTCAGGCAGTCTTCAACGCGTTCGCTTGCCAGAATCAACAGGCCGCGCTCGGTCGAGACCAGCGCGTATTCGACTTCCGGGTGAACATTGAGCGCCTGGTTCGACGGGATCGTCCACGGGGTGGTCGTCCAGATGACGATGTGGCCGTCCTCGCGCGGCAACTTCGGCAGGCCGAAGGCCTTCGCGACTTTCTCCGGCTCGGCGAAGGCAAAGCCGACATCGATGGCCAGATCGGTCTTGTCCTTGTACTCGACTTCCGCTTCGGCGAGTGCGGATCCGCAGTCGAAGCACCAGTTCACCGGCTTCAGACCACGGTAGACGTAGCCGTTCTCCATGATCTTCGCGAGCGCACGAAGCTCGTTCGCTTCGTTCGAGAAGTTCATGGTCTTATACGGGTTGTCCCAGTCGCCGAGCACGCCCAGACGCTTGAAGTTGGGCTTCTGGCGTTCGATCTGTTCCGCCGCGTAGGCGCGCGCCTTTTCCTGCACTTCGCGCACCGGCAGGTGCTTGCCGAATTGCTTTTCGATCTGGATTTCGATCGGCATGCCGTGGCAATCCCAGCCCGGCACATAGGCGGCGTCGAAGCCCGCCAGGCTGCGTGCCTTGACGATCATGTCCTTGAGGATCTTGTTGACCGCGTGGCCGAGGTGGATGTCACCGTTGGCATACGGCGGGCCGTCATGCAGGATGAACTTCGGACGGCCTTTGCTTGCGCGGCGGATCTTGTCGTAGATCTTCTTGTCCTGCCATTGCTTGACCCACTGAGGCTCGCGCTTGGGCAGGTCGCCGCGCATCGGGAACGGCGTGTCCAGCAGGTTGACGGGATATTTGCTCGGGGCTTTCTTTTCGCTCATGGGGCTTCGCTACGAATTTGGAATGTCGGGTGTAGGGCGCTCGCGCCGTTGGCGTTGCAGGCGGGCCTTGTGGGCCGGAAGCGGCAACGCCCGGGCAGGTGCCAGTGGCGGCGGCGGGCCGCGCGCGAGGCGCTGGGCGCCGGCGCACGCGGGCGAAGATCAACTAATTCGGTCGGTGGCCGAGGTGGCAAAGTCGCGTCGTGCGCTTGGGCTGTTGGCATCCAGCGCATGCGCGAAGTAGGCGCGCGCCTCGCGCGTGTCCTGCGCGATGGCGGCTTCCAGTTCGGCCAGCCCGTCGAATTTGGCTTCGTCACGCAGCTTCTGCAAGAATTCCACACGCACCAGCTTGCCATAACAATCGCCGTCGAAATCGAGCAGGTGGACTTCGAGCAGCACGCGCCCGGAATCGTCCACCGTCGGGCGCCAACCCAGGCTGGCCACGGCGGGCAGCGGTCGGTCCGCCAGGCCATGCACCTGCACGACGAAAATTCCCGTGAGCGCCGGATGCTTGTGGGCGATGCGCAGATTGAGCGTTGGGAAGCCCAGCTTGCGGCCGAGCTTCATGCCATGCACGACATGGCCCGTGATCGCGTACGGACGGCCGAGCAGCGCATGGGCGCGCTCGAAATTGCCGTCGGCGAGCGCCGTGCGCACTTCGGAACTGGAGATCCGCACGCCGTCGTGCGCGATGGTCGGCATTTGTTCGACGACGAAATCGAAGCGACGGCCGGCATCGCGCAAATATTCGATGTCGCCCGCGCGTTTCGCGCCGAAGCGGAAGTCGTCGCCCACGAGCAGCCAGCGGGTGTGCAACCCGTCGACGATGATGTTGCGCACGAAGTCTTCAGGCGACTGGCCGGCGAAATGGGCGTTGAAGTGTTCCACCACCAGTCGGTCGACCCCATGCGAGCGAAGCGCCTCGAACTTGTCGCGCAGGTTGGAAATGCGCGCGGGCGCCCGGTCGGGCATGAAATACTCGCGGGGATGCGGCTCGAACGTCATCACGCAAACCGGCAGGCCGCGTGCGGCCGCCGAGGCGCGAACGCGGGCGAGCAGCGCCTGGTGGCCCAGGTGCACGCCGTCGAAATTGCCGATCGTCAGCACGCAGGGCGCTTTGCTCTGCGCGTTGGGTAGACCCCGGAAGACTCGCACGATAATGGAAGCGTCAGGTCAGGACGTCGAGTTGAGCGTTGGTGGATAATCCCGCGCGGCGCGGTTGCGAAGACCCACCGGCCTGCGGCGACGGGGCGAGCCCAGGGCGGCGCAGGACGGCCGATCCGACATTGCGGCGCCGCAGAACGTTGAATTATAAACGCTTCGCGGCCATCGCGGCGTACGACGCGGTCAATGCCACGTGTCTGGTGCGTCGCACCAATGATAAAATCCTGCGATGAAGAACATTGTCATCCTGATTTCCGGACGAGGCAGCAACATGCAGGCCATCGTCCGTGCCTGTACCGCAGAAGGCTGGCCGGCCCGCGTGGCGGCCATCATCACCAATCGCGCCGACGCCGAAGGCCTGGCATTCGCCCAGGAAAACGGCATCGCAACGGCCGTGGTGCCCAGCCAGGGCAAGACGCGCGAGGCGTTCGACGCCGAACTTGCCGCCGAGATCGATCGCCATCAGCCCGATGTGGTGGTGCTCGCCGGCTTCATGCGCATTCTCACGCCGGCCTTTACCGAGCACTACGCCGGCCGACTCCTGAACATTCACCCGTCGCTGTTGCCTGCCTTCCCGGGTCTGCAAACGCACGCCCGTGCGCTCGATGCCGGCTGCAAGGTCGTTGGTGCAACCGTGCATTTCGTCACGGCCGAGCTCGATCACGGCCCGTACATTCTGCAGGCGGCCTTGCCGGTGCGAACAGGAGACACCCCCGAGACGCTGGCCGAGCGCATTCTGCCGCTCGAACACATCATTTATCCGCGCGCCGTGCGCTGGTTCGTGGAAGATCGTCTGGTCGTGGCCGATGGCCGCGTGACGATCACGCCCGGGGCCGACGGCACGCCCGATCCGCAATGGCTTTTTGGTGAGGACGCATGAGCACCCGCCCGACACAGCGCCGCGATGGCGCCAATCAATCCGGTCATCGCGCCGGTGGCCGATCCACCGATACCCGTCAGCCGTCAAAGGGCGGGCAGGCGGGAGAGCGTCAGGAGCGATATGTCCGCCCTGACCGCTACGACCGTTCACGCAACGATCGCCGCCCGGAGGCGCCGCCCGCCGAGACGGCCCGCATGCGCGGCGAGCACCTGTCGCCCGCACTCTTCGAACACACGCAACGCCTGCTCGGCAGCGTGCTGACGTTCAGCGGCCCGGCCGATACGCTCGTGAGCACATACTTCCGCGCCAACGCCAAGCTGGGCCACCGCGAGCGCGGTGTGCTGGCGGAAACGGTCTTCGCCATTCTGCGCCGCAAGCTCGAATTCGGTCAGCACGCAGGCAGTGGCTCCGGGCCGCTGGAGCGACGCCTGGCACTGCTCGGGCTGGCGTTCACGCGCGGTCTGGCGTCGGTGCAACTGGTGGCAACGCCCGATGAAGTCTCGTGGCTCGAGCATGTCGGTCAGATCGACCCGGCAAGTCTGTCTGCACGCGTGCGCACCAATTTGCCGGAATGGCTCTACGAGCGTCTGGCCAAGCGATTCGACGGCACTGAGCTCGAAGCGCTCGCCGCCGCCCTCAACCAGCCCGCGCCGCTCGACTGCCGCGTGAACGTGGTCAAGGCGAACCGGGACGATGTGCTCGCGCAACTGCGTGCGGACGGCTTTTCGGCCGAACCGACGCCGTTCGCGCCCAACGGCATTCGTCTGGCCGGCAAGCCTGCACTGCAAAAGCATCCGCTGTTCGTCTCCGGTGCGATCGAAGTCCAGGACGAGGGAAGCCAGTTGCTGTGCCAATTGGTCGCGCCGCGTCGCGGGGAGATGATCGTCGACTTCTGCGCCGGGCCGGCGGCAAGACGCTCGCCATCGGCGCGCAGATGCGTTCGACGGGCCGCCTTTACGCGTTCGACATCTCGGAAAAGCGTCTGGCGAAGCTGAAGCCGCGTCTGGCGCGCAGCGGCCTGTCGAACGTCTATCCGGTCATGATCGACAGCGAGAACGACAGCAAGATCAAGCGTCTGGCGGGCAAGATCGACCGCGTGCTGGTCGACGCCCCTTGCAGTGGGCTTGGCACGCTGCGTCGCAATCCGGATCTGAAATGGCGTCAGTCGCCACAGTCGGTCGCGGAACTCACGCAAAAGCAGGCGTCGATCCTCGCGAGCGCAGCACGTCTGGTGAAGCCGGGCGGCCGTCTCGTGTACGCTACGTGCAGCCTGCTGAGCGAAGAGAACAGTGCCATCGCCGAGGCGTTTGCCGCCGCACATCCGGATTTCACGCTGTTACCGGCGAATGCGTTGCTGGCGGCGCAGAAAATCGACATCGACACGGGCGAGTATCTCGAATTGCTGCCGAACCGCCACGCGACCGACGGCTTTTTCGCCGCCGTGTTCGAGCGACGTCCGGCGTAACGCCGTGCTCGGCGTCGGCTAACCAAAAACAAGACGAGAGAGAGCGATGCAGGAAAGTCCGGCTTTCGCGAGATTGGTGCGGGACGTCGTGCGTGACGTCGGCGAACCGCAGATCGTCTGGCAGGTCGTGGCGCTCGCGGGGGCGCTCGTCGTCGCCTTCGTGCTGCGGCGCTGGATGATCGGCCGGCTCGACCGTCATTTCGAGCGTGTCGCGCCGGCGCGCCGGGCGGGGTCGTCGAGCCTGCGTCGCGCCTTCTTCCCGATCTTCGGCTGGATCTGCGTGGCGCTCACGCGCGTGGTGCTTCAGGACTACACGCACGTCTCGCTGCTCATGCTCGCGGAGGTGCCGCTCTTCGGCACTGCGCTCATCTACCTGGCGTTCTATCTCGCGCGCCGGTTGTTCGCCTCTTCTCCTCACGCGTCGGGGCTGCTGAAAGTCTTTGAGCGCGTTATCACGACACTCGCCTGGCTGTCGATGCTGGCGTACGTGCTCGGTGTCCACGACGACATTCTGAAGTGGCTCGCCAGCGTGCGCTTCGCCGTGGGGCGAGCCATCTGACGTTGCTCTCGATCCTCTCCGGCCTGCTCTGGATCGGCGTGACGCTCGTGCTGGCGATGTGGGTGGGGGCGCTGATCGAAGACCGGATCATGCGCACGGCCACGCTCGACGGCAATCTGAAGGTGGTGCTCTCGCGGCTGGTCAAAGGCGTGCTGACGCTGATCGCGGTGCTCACGACGCTGTCGTTCGTCGGCATCGACATTACGGTGCTCGGGGTGTTCGGCGGCGCGCTTGGCGTGGGGCTGGGCTTCGGTTTGCAGAAGATCGCGTCGAATCTCGTGTCGGGCTTCATCATCTTGCTCGACCGCTCGGTACGCATTGGCGACCTCATCACGGTCAGCCCGTATCACGGCACCGTTTCGCAGATCAATACACGCTATACGGTCGTTCGTGGGCTGGACGGCGTTGAAGCCCTGGTGCCGAACGAGCAACTGGTGACGAACGTCGTCCAGAATCACTCGTTTACCGAGACCCGCGGGCGCGCCAAGGTCAACGTGCAGGTGGCTTACAGTGCCGATGTCGAACTGGCGATGTCGCTGATGCTCAAGGCGGCCGTGGGCATTCCCCGCGTGTTGGCCGATCCGGCGCCTTCGGCATTGTTGTTGAACTTCGGCGCGGATGGGATGGATCTCGAAATGGGCTTCTGGGTGCAAGATCCGGCTCAGGGCAGTGGCGCGATTCGTTCCGAGATCAATTTGCGGATTTGGCGCACATTTCGCGAGCACGGTATTGAAATTCCGTATGCGCAGCGCGAAATACGCATTCTGAATGATTGGACCGAGGGCATGTCGGTCGGCGGTGCGCATCCGCCGGCGTTGCCGGCAGAATCGTCTGAACTCGCGCCACAGCAGGCCGAAGACGGCGTCAAGCGGCCCGCATAGCCCGGAATTGATGCTTTTCCCCGGGGCAGCGGGTTGACCTGCGACAAAATGCGTGGCGGGGACGTTACACACGGGCGTCAGTCCGTCAGGTAAAATGCTTGCCAAACCATAAAAACCCGACGTTCACTGGCACGTTTTCCGCCCATCTCGCCCCGGCATTCAGCAACTTGCCGATCTTCAGCGAATCCAAGCGTCAAGCGAGCTCAAGAACGAGACCTGACGCGACGGCCATCGATGCCTTATCGGCCCGACAAGACAAGACACGGCAGCGATGCCGTGATTGCTACCGTATTGATTAGTTTGGAGTGATATTTTGCTGGACAGTCTCCTTGGATTCATCTCGACCGGCCTGCTCGACTGGAGCGGCTGGAAGATCACCTTGTTCACGTTGATCGTCACCCATGTGACGATCGCGGGCGTGACGATCTACCTGCACCGTTGCCAGGCGCACCGCGCGCTCGACGTGCATCCGATCGTCGCCCATTTCTTCCGTTTCTGGCTGTGGATGACCACTGGCATGGTCACCAGCGAGTGGGCTGCCATTCACCGCAAGCACCACGCCAAGTGCGAAACGCCGGAAGATCCGCACAGCCCGCAAACGCGCGGTCTGTGGAAAGTGCTGGCCGAAGGCGCTGAACTCTATCGCGCCGAAGCGAAGAACGAAGAAACGCTGCGCAAGTTCAGCCACGGCACGCCGAACGACTGGATCGAGAATCATCTCTACAAGCGCTATCCGATTCTGGGTGTGAGCTTCATGATGATCATCGACATCGCCCTGTTCGGCGCGGTTGGCCTGACGGTGTGGGCCGTGCAGATGGTGTGGATTCCGTTCTGGGCGGCCGGCGTGGTCAACGGTCTGGGCCACTATTGGGGTTACCGCAACTTCAATTGCGCGGACGCGTCGACCAACCTGCTGCCGTGGGGCATCATCATCGGCGGTGAGGAACTGCACAACAATCACCACACGTACGCGACGTCGGCCAAGCTCTCGAACAAGTGGTACGAATTCGACATCGGCTGGCTCTATATCCGCGTGTTGTCGGCGCTGGGCCTGGCCAAGGTGAAGAAGATCGCGCCGACGCCGAAGCTCGCGAAGAACAAGGCGGCGTGCGACGATGACACCCTGCAGGCCGTGCTCTCGAACCGCTACGAAGTGATGGAGCGATACGCCAAGACATTCAAGCGTGCCTACGGTCAGGAACTGGCGCGCTTCAAGGAAAAGCGTCAGCTTGGCGAGTATCAGTTGCTGCGTGGCGCAAGCAAGTGGCTGCATCATGACGAAGCCTCGCTGCAAGAGCCGCAGAAGCAGCAGTTGGGCGAGATCTTCGCGCACAGCAATGCCGTCAAGACGTATTACGAACTGCGTCGTGAACTGGCCGGCATCTGGGAGCGCTCGAATGCATCGCGCGAACAGCTCCTGGGCCAGTTGCAGAACTGGTGTCATCGCGCCGAGCAGAGCGGTATTCACGCGCTGCAGGAGTTTGCGACCCGTCTGCGCCGTTACGCATGAACGGGCTCAGCCAGAAATTCGTTTTTGACGCATAATCAAAACCCCGCCAAGGCGGGGTTTTGTCATTCCCGGTCCCCCCTGCGGGCCACGTGAAAATGAACGCCTCAATCAAATCCGTAGAATTCGAGCGCCCCGCACCGAGCGGCGCCACGTGTGTTGCCCATGCGTGGGCACGGGTCCCGGATGCGCCATCGCAAGTAGAACGCGCAGCCCTCAAGGCCCGAATCAAGCGCCTGCTCGTAGAGCAGAATGCTGTGCTGGTGGCCCATTACTACGTCGACGCCGACTTGCAGGATCTCGCCGAAGAGACGGGCGGTTGTGTGGCCGACTCGCTCGAAATGGCCCGTTTCGGCCGAGACCATTCCGCCAAGACGCTGGTGGTGGCCGGCGTGCGTTTCATGGGCGAGACCTCGAAGATTCTGAGCCCCGAAAAACGCATTCTGATGCCCGATCTCGATGCGACCTGCTCGCTCGATCTCGGCTGTCCCGCCGATGAGTTCGCTGCATTCTGTGATGCGCATCCCGACCGAACGGTCGTCGTGTATGCGAATACCAGTGCTGCCGTGAAGGCGCGAGCCGACTGGATGGTGACGTCGTCGATCGGGCTGGAAATCGTGGCGCATCTGCACGCGCAGGGGAAGAAAATTCTCTGGGCGCCGGATCGCCATCTGGGCAGTTACGTCCAGAAGCAGACGGGTGCCGACATGCTCTTGTGGCAGGGCGCTTGCCTGGTGCACGACGAATTCAAGGGGACCGAGCTGGAAGTGCTGCGTCGCGAATTTCCGAACGCCAAGGTGTTGGTGCATCCGGAGTCGCCCGCCTCGGTGGTCGAGCAGGCCGATGTGGTGGGTTCGACGTCGCAGATGATCACGGCCGCTCAGACGATGGCGGCAACCGAGTTCATCGTGGCGACCGACAACGGCATTCTGCACAAGATGCGCGCTGCGGCGCCGGGCAAGCGTTTCATCGAAGCGCCGACGGCCGGCAACAGTGCCACGTGCAAGAGCTGCGCGCACTGCCCGTGGATGGCGATGAACAGTTTGCAGAATCTGGCCGACGTACTGGCGTCCGGGCGCAACGAGATTCACGTGGATGCGGAGATCGGCCGCCGCGCCCACACCTGTATCGACCGAATGTTGAAGTTCGCCGAGGCGCGCAAGCAGAACGTCCGCGCCAGTGGCGATTTCGCGCGCGATGGTGCGCTGTTTGCCGGCGTGGGCCCCGCATGATGACGTCATCCAAAATGTTGAGTACCGACGAGGCGCTCTCGCCCGATTTCGCCGCGTTCGGCGAGCCGCTCGAGGCGGCGCTCGCGCGCAACGTGCGCGACGCGCTCGCGGAAGACATCGGCGCCGGCGATTTGACCGGCTTGCTTGTACCGTCCGAGGAAATGGCGCACGCGCGCATCATCGTGCGTGAGTCGGCAGTGCTGTGCGGCGTACGTTGGTTTGAGCGCTGCATGCAAGGGGTCGATGCCTCGGTGCGCGTGCAGTGGCACTACCGGGAAGGCGAGCGCATGACGCCCGACTCGGCGGTGTGCGATATCCACGGCCCGGCGCGCGCGCTGCTCACGGGTGAGCGCACTTCGATGAACTTCCTGCAATTGCTTTCCGGCGTGGCGACAGCGGTGCGTCGTTATTCGGATATCGTCGAGGGCACGAAGGCGCGGGTGCTCGACACGCGCAAGACATTGCCGGGCCTGCGTCTCGCGCAGAAGTTCGCCGTGCGCGTGGGCGGCGGGGCGAATCAACGCCTGGCGCTCTACGATGGCATTCTCATCAAGGAAAACCACATCGCAGCGGCCGGCGGCATTCGGCAGGTACTGGCGAACGCCGACCGTCTGGCCGACGGTGCGCCGGTGCAGATCGAGGTGGAGTCGCTCGAAGAGTTGGAAACGGCGCTGGAATGCGGCGCGACCTCGATCCTGCTCGACAACTTCACCTTGGAAATGATGCGCGAGGCGGCACGCGTCACGGATGGCCGCGCCGTGCTCGAGGCTTCGGGCGGGATCCATCTCGAAACGCTGCGGGCGATTGCGGAAACGGGCGTCGATCGGATTTCCGTCGGTGCACTGACCAAGGATGTTCGCGCGACCGATTTTTCGATGCGGATTCTGGAGACGGTGGGGTAAGCGCCATTCGCGCTTGTCATGCTGCAAGATCGAAGGCCGCAGGGCGACCCTCTGCGGCCTTTTTGTTTTCGTCGGTGCGGCTGTGTGCGTCGATCAGTGGCTGATCGATCAGCGTGCGCGACGCGGTAACACGGGCGAAAGCACTGTTGGCAGGGCTTTCGGCAGGGTGTCGGGGAAGTCTCGCGAGAAGTGCAGGCCTCGACTCTCGTGGCGCGACAGGGCACTGTCAACGATCAACGACGCCACGTCGACCAGGTTGCGCAACTCCAACAGATCGCGGCTTACGCGAAAGTTTGCGTAGTACTCGGCAATTTCCTCGCGCAGCAGGGCGATACGATGCTGCGCCCGCTCCAGCCGCTTGGTCGTGCGCACAATGCCGACGTAGTTCCACATCATGCGGCGCAATTCGTCCCAGTTATGCGCGACCACCACTTCTTCGTCGGCATCCGAGACACGGCTTTCATCCCACGCCGGAACGTCTTCTGCCGGCGGCGGCGTTGCTTCGTCCCGTTGAATATCCTCGGCAGTCGCCTTGCCGAGTACCAGGCATTCCAGAAGCGAGTTGCTGGCAAGACGGTTGGCCCCGTGCAGGCCGGTGTAGGTGGCTTCGCCGACGGCGTAAAGACCTGGCAGGTCGGTGCGGCCGCGCATGTCGGTGACGATACCGCCGCACGTATAGTGCGCTGCCGGCACCACCGGAATCGGTTGCTTGGTGATGTCGATACCCAGTTCCGCGCAGCGCGCCAGAATCGTGGGGAAATGCTCGTGCAGGAATTCAGGGCTTTGGTGGCTGATGTCGAGATACACACAGTCCAGACCGTGCCTCTTCATCTCGAAGTCGATGGCGCGGGCCACGATGTCGCGCGGTGCCAGCTCGGCGCGCGGATCGTGCTGCGGCATGAAGCGAGTGCCGTCGGGCAACACCAGGCGTCCGCCTTCACCGCGCACGGCTTCCGTGATCAGGAACGACTTGGCGTATGGATGATAAAGACAGGTCGGGTGGAACTGGATGAACTCCATGTTCGCGATACGGCAACCGGCACGCCATGCCATCGCGATGCCGTCGCCGGTCGCGGTGTCGGGATTGGTCGTGTAGAGATACACCTTGCCCGCGCCGCCCGTGGCCAGCACCGTGTGCCGCGCCGTCATGGCGTGGACCTCGCCGGTGTCGAGATCCTGCACGTAAAGGCCTTGGCAATGACGCCCGGCCGTCGGTGCCGCGTCGGCACGGTCGGAGGTGATCAGATCGACCGCGAAGTGATTCTCGAAGACGGTGATATTCGGATGCTGGCGCACGCGTTCGGTGAGCGTGGCGATCACGGCGTGCCCGGTGGCGTCGGCGGCATGAATGATGCGGCGGTGGCTATGGCCACCTTCGCGCGTCAGATGGAAGCCGAGTTCGGCGGCGTCGTCGCGGGTGAACGGCACGCCTTGCGCGATGAGCCATTCGATGGCTTCGCGGCTGTGTTCGACGATGAATCGCGTCGCGGCTTCGTCGCACAGGTCGGCGCCGGCGATGAGGGTGTCCGCAACATGCTCGTCGACGCTATCGGTCGAGTCGAGCACGGCGGCGATGCCGCCCTGTGCCCAGTCGCTCGCCCCTTCGGGCATGGGGCGTTTGGCGACCAGCGCTACGCGGCAGGTTTTGGCCAGGTGCAGGGCGACGGACTGGCCGGCGAGCCCACTGCCGACGATGACGACATCGAAATTCATGATACGCGCGCTCTCTGGAATCGACGCCACGGGCGTGGTGCGATTCTCGTGATGGGAAATGAGCCAGTATAGCGAGTCAATACGCGCGCGACACATGACCCTATGCGCACATCGGAGAAATTCTGTGTTGCGTGACTACGCATAGCGTAGCGTTGCGAATTTCGGGACACCCAAACGAAAAACCCCGCCTGAGGCGGGGTATCGAACGCAGCAGCGAACCGCTGCGAGAAAACCTGTTGATCTTATTTGATCTTGGTTTCCTTGTAAGCCACATGCTTACGAGCCACCGGATCGAACTTGCTGATTTCCATCTTTTCCGGATGGGTACGCTTGTTCTTGGTGGTCGTGTAGAAATGACCCGTGCCAGCGGTCGATTCCAGCTTGATCTTGTCGCGAGCGCCTTTTGCCATGATGATCTCCTAAAACTTAGATGGCGTTGCGCGAACGCAGGTCCGCCAGAACGGCGTCGATGCCGTTCTTGTCGATCAGGCGCAGGCCGGCCTTCGAAATGCGCAGGCGCACAAAGCGGTTTTCGGTCTCAACCCAGAACCGGCGATTTTGCAAGTTCGGAAGAAAACGACGCTTGGTTTTGTTGTTGGCGTGGGAAACGTTATTGCCGACCATCGGCGCTTTCCCGGTCACTTGACATACGCGTGCCATGAAGCACTCCTAACCCAGAATTCTGTGTAAAAAAAGGTGAGTCGAAAAGACAGACCGCGATGATACCACAAAAATCCCAGACAAATCAATCGCTTTCGCGATGCAGGATGCGAGTCCCTGGCGGGAAACGTCTGTCGGAGATTCGGGAAGGGACGGATTATAGCGCAAGCGCTGCGCGAACGCGACCCAACTGCCAAAATTCTGTGCAGATGTTGTTGTGGGGTGTCACAGCTCGCCGTTCTCCGCGAGTGAATACACGCGGGTTCCGGCCACGATGAAGTGGTCGAGCAGCCGGATTTCCAGCAGCGCCAGCGCGTCGCCCAACTGGCGTGTGAGCGCCAGATCGGCCGCACTCGGGGTTGGAACGCCGGACGGATGATTGTGCGCGACGATGACGGCCGCCGCGTGAACGTCGAGCGCGGCGCGCACGATCTCGCGCGGATAGGCGCAGGTCTGGGTGAGCGTTCCCTCGAACATGACGCGCGTGCTGATCAGCCGATGCGCGGCGTCGAGAAAGAGGCAGGCGAAGCGCTCGCGCGACCGATCCTGCAGCGTGAGGCGCAGATAGTCATGCACGCGGGCCGGGGAATCGAGCAGATTGCCGGACTGCATGCCCTCTCCCAACATGCGGCGCGCCACTTCGAGGGCGGCCTGAAATTGCAGGACTTTGGCCTGACCCAGGCCGGGAATTTGGCGCAACGTCTCGAAGGGCGTGGCGAGCAGCCGGGTGAGCGATCCGCTCCGTGCCAGCAAATCTCGGCCGAGATCGACGGCATTGCGCCCGTGCGAGCCCGTCCGCAACAGGATGGCGAGCAACTCGGCATCGGACAGCGCACCGGCACCGCGGGCCAGCATTTTTTCACGGGGACGCTCGGCGAGCGGCCATTGAGCGATGGACATGACGACTCCAGGGAGGGACACGATCGCGCGCATGATCGCGGGTGCCACGAATATCACAAACGATGCCGTCGACAGGAAAAAATCGGGGCTGCTTCGATGGGGAGCCGGACGCGCAACGCGCCGTCCTTTACAATATTAGCTTGACCTTGCTGTGAGACCCCCATGAGTTCTGCCGTAACCCCTGTGGTTCAAGACGATTCCTATCTGACGCTCCACTACCGGATCGCCGCCCCCGACGGCGCGGACATTGTCAACACTTTTGAAGGTACGCCGGCGACGCTGCAACTCGGTGGCGGCCAGATGGCGCCGACGTTGGAGCAGTCGCTGCTGGGGATGACGGTAGGGGAGCGCCGCCGGACCGAGCTGGCGCCGGAGCAGGCGTTCGGCCCGCGCAACCCGGAGCTGCTGCAACGCGTTTCGATGAAGACGTTGCAGGAAAACAGCAATTTTGGCGAAGCCTATAACGTTGGCGATCTGGTCGAGTTCAACGCGCCGAGCGGCGGCCGCTATGCGGGCATCCTGCGAGAGTTGGGCGACGGCTGGGCCTTGTTCGACTTCAACCATCCGCTGGCCGGCCAGCCGATCGTGTTCGAAGTCCAGATTATCGGCATTCTGTAGGAATCGAAATGAGCGCCACCCAAGTCGTAGCACCGACCCTGTCGGATGCGGAAATTCTTCTGGCCCAGCCGCGCGGTTTTTGCGCGGGCGTCGACCGCGCGATCGAGATTGTCGAGCGCGCGCTCGCGATGTACGGCGCGCCGATTTACGTGCGCCACGAGATCGTGCACAACGCCTATGTCGTTGACAACCTGCGTAAGCAGGGCGCGATTTTCGTCGAGGCGCTGACCGACGTGCCGGCGGGCAACACGCTGATTTTCAGTGCCCATGGTGTGTCGCAGGCCGTACGGGCCGAGGCGGAAGCGCGCGGCCTGCGCATCTTCGATGCGACCTGCCCGCTCGTCACCAAGGTGCACGTCGAAGTCGCGAAGATGCGTAGCCAAGGGCTCGAGATCATCATGATCGGCCACAAGGGTCACCCGGAAGTGGAGGGCACGATGGGGCAGTCGGGCGAGGGCATGTTCCTCGTCGAGACGATCGACGACGTGCTGGCGCTTCAGGTCGCCGATGAGAGCAAGCTCGCCTATGTGACGCAGACGACGCTATCCGTCGACGACGCCGCCGAGGTGATCAATGCACTCAAGCGGCGTTTCCCTTCGATTACCGAGCCGAAGAAGCAGGATATTTGTTACGCCACGCAGAATCGCCAGGATGCCGTGAAGTTCATGGCGCCGCAGTGCGACGTGGTCGTGGTCGTCGGTAGCCCGAACAGTTCCAACTCCAATCGCCTGCGCGAAGTGGCCGAGAAGATGGGCGTACCCGCCTACATGATCGATGCCCCGGAGCAACTCAAGCCGGAGTGGTTCGACGGCAAACGCCGGATTGGCGTGACGGCGGGGGCGTCAGCCCCGGAAGTGCTGGCGCAATCGATCGTTTCGCGTCTGCGTGAGCTGGGCGTCAACCAGGTCAAAGTGCTCGATGGCGTGGAAGAAAATATTGCGTTCCCCCTTCCCAAGGGCCTTGTGCCGGTGACGGCCGGCTAAGCGCCGTCGTCGCAACAATGCCGATCGGCCAGCGGTAACCCCGCATGGCTGACAAACCGGGTGCCATATTGCGTGGCCCCGGTTTTTTTGTGCCTCCTTCCTGCGCCTCGCCCCCCCGCGCCGGATTCCCCACGACCCCGCACGTCGACCCTCCCTGACGCAAGCGCCGCGTCGCTCACCGAATCGCAGATCGCGCTCGGGATTCGCCATGCGGTATCTGTGCGAAATCAAATTAAATTTCGCGGATAATCCGCGCGACTTATTTTATCAATTTGGCGTCTTGTTAGATAAAACTTGTCGACTCGACTCGCAATTCAGCGAATACAGAATTGGTTGGGCAATTAGCATTCGGTTTCGAGAAAATCAATTATTTATTTATTCACTTAATTAGATCAAGCACTCCAGATCGCGCGGGCATGCAACTTGCATATCTAGTTATTGCTGTGTCCGAGCCCATGACTGGTGCATCGGTTGCACCATGACGTTACCCGCGCCGGTGGGCACGGTGTGTAAAACCTTTAACCAATTCGGGGTTGCGCTTTTGAAAAAATCGGGTTGCACAAGTCGGTATAAAACCTTAGGCCTCCATTATGGAAAACCCTGTGGCGGCGAGCATCGCATCCGCAAAGAATGGAGTTACAATGCGCGCGTTTCGCATACGAAACGTTGAATTGGCGTTACTGGCGTTATTCATCCGCCGACAATCTGGAGATAATCACATGCAACTCAAGTTCGCGAAGGTACTGCCCGTCGTTGCCGCAGTGACGCTGTTGGCGGCATGCGGTCAGAAGGAAGAAAAGCAGGCCGATTCGGGCGCCGCTTCGGCGCCCGCCGCGACGACTGCCGCCAGCGGGGGCGGCGATGCGGTTGTAGTTAAAATTGGTCACGTTGCGCCGCTGACGGGCCAAATTGCCCACTTGGGCAAAGATAACGAAAATGGTGCACGCCTCGCTATCGAAGAAGCCAACAAGGCGGGCCTGACCATCGACGGCAAGCCGGTCAAGCTCGAACTGCTGGCTGAAGATGACGCGGCCGATCCGAAGACCGCAACGCAGGTCGCCCAGAAGCTCGTCGACGAGAAGGTCGTTGCCGTGGTGGGCCACTTGAATTCGGGCACCACGATCCCGGCCTCGAAGATCTACAGCGATGCTGGCATCGTGCAGATCTCCCCGTCGGCCACTAACCCGGCCTACACCCAGCAGGGCTTCAAGACGGCCTATCGTGTGGTGGCTACCGACGCTCAGCAGGGCCCGGCACTGGCCAACTATGCGACCAAGGCATTGGGCGCCAAGTCGGTGGCCATCGTCGATGACGCAACGGCCTACGGCAAGGGCTTGGCCGACGAGTTCGAGAAGACCGCGAAGGCCAACGGCCTGAAGGTGCTCTCGCACGACGCGACCAACGACAAGGCGACGGACTTCCGCGCGATTCTGACGAAGATCAAGGGCGAGCGTCCGGACATCATCATGTACGGCGGTATGGACGCGACCGGCGGCCCGTTCGCCAAGCAGTCGAAGGAACTGGGCATTGGTGCCAAGGTGCTGGCCGGCGACGGCGTGTGTACCGACAAGGTGGCCGAACTGGCCGGCGACGCGATCGACAACATCGTCTGCTCGGAAGCGGGTATGGCGCTGTCGAAGATGGAAGGCGGTGCGGACTTCGCGAAGCGTTATGAAGCCCGTTTCAACCAGCCGATCCAGATCTACGCCCCGTTCACGTATGACGCCGTCAACGTGATCATCGACGCCATGAAGCGTGCCAACTCGACCGATCCGGCCAAGATCCTGGCGGCCATGCCGGCCACCGACTACAAGGGTGTTATCGGCCACATCGCCTTCGACAGCAAGGGCGACATGAAGGAACCGGTCATCACGCTCTACAACTACAAGGACAAAAAGAAGAGCGTGCTTGACGTGGTGAAGATGTAACTCTAAGGCATTTGCGCCATGAAACGGCACCGCTGCCTACCCGTTCGGTGCCGTTTCTATCTCTGCGGAAATACGCCGTGCCTGCATGACGGGCACGGCCCCCCTCCTGACACAGGATTACGCCTCATTACCCGCAATTCTCTCGACCCCCTCGCGCGCCCGATCGGGCATGCGTGTCGAGAGCCCGTTCTCGGGACAAGGAGTTAGCTTCATGGATATCTTTATCCAACAAATCTTGAACGGCCTCGTGCTTGGTAGCGTCTACGCGATCATTGCACTGGGCTATACGATGGTCTATGGCATTTTGGGCATCATTAATTTCGCCCACGCCGATGTGATGATGATCGGCGCGATGGTCGCGCTATCCACCATCAATCTCTTGTTGAAAATCGCGCCGGACATGAACCCGGCGCTCATGCTGGCCATTGCCACGCTCGTGTGTATGCCCGTGTGTGCCTTGACCAACTTCGTGATCGAGCGCGTGGCCTACCGGCCGTTGCGCAACGCGCCGCGTCTGGCGCCGCTGATCACCGCGATCGGTGTGTCGCTGCTCTTGCAGACGATCGCCATGCTGATCTGGTCGCGCAACCCGCTCTCGTTCCCGCAACTGCTGCCGACCGACGCCATGACCGTGATTCCGCAACACGGCGACCAAATCGGCGCCGTGACCAACGGCACAGGTGTCGTGATCGTGGTCGTTGCCTTCCTCGTGATGTTCGGTCTCACGCAGCTCGTGAACCGCACCAAGCTCGGCCGCGCCATGCGGGCCACCGCGGAAAATCGCAACGTCGCCGGCCTCATGGGCGTGAACCCGAACTTCGTGATCTCCGCAACGTTCGCGCTGGGCGGTGGACTCGCGGCGCTCGCGGGCGTAATGATGGCGTCGAACTACGGCAACGTGCACTTCTACATGGGCTTCATTCCCGGGATGAAAGCGTTCACGGCGGCGGTGCTGGGCGGTATCGGCAACCTGCAGGGCGCGATGGTCGGCGGTGTGTTGCTGGGCCTGATCGAAGCGCTGGGCGCGGGGTACATCGGGGATCTGACCGGTGGCGTGTTCGGCAGTAACTATCAGGACGTGTTCGCTTTCGTTGTCCTGATTGCGGTGCTCGTGTTCCGCCCGAGTGGTTTGCTCGGCGAGCGCGTGGCGGATCGTGCATAAGCGGGGAGAAACGACATCATGAATCAACCCGTACAAACCTCCTCCGGCGCCGCGACGCCGATCACGGAAGCGGCCGCTGCTCGCAAGGCCTATCGCGGCCTCGCGTTCTTCCTCATCGCGGCGATTGTCGCGCCGGTGCTCGTCGGATACGCCGGCGGCAACTACTGGGTGCGCGTGCTCGACTTCGCGCTGCTCTACATCATGCTCGCGCTGGGCCTGAACATCGTGGTGGGCTTTGCCGGCCTGCTCGACTTGGGCTACATCGCGTTCTATGCGGTGGGCGCGTACGTCACCGCTTTCCTCAGCTCGCCTCACCTCACGCTGCACTTCGCGTGGATCGCGCATCTGTTCCCAGGCGGACTACATGTGCCGGTGTGGTTCACGATTCCGATCGGGGCAGCGGTCGCCGCCACGTTCGGTATTCTGCTGGGCGCACCGACGCTGCGTCTGCGCGGCGACTACCTGGCCATCGTGACGCTGGGCTTCGGGGAAATCATCCGTATCTTCATGAACAACCTGGACCGGCCGGTGAACATCACCAACGGCCCGAAGGGGATCACCGGCATCGAGCCCGCGTCGTTTGCCGGCTTCGATTTCTCGAAGGCGCACAACTTCTTCGGGATCCAGGTCGCCTCGGTGTACATGTATTACTACCTGTTCGTCTTCCTGGCACTGTTGATCGCGTTCGTCTGCGTGCGTTTGCAGCACTCGCGCATCGGACGCGCCTGGGTGGCCATCCGTGAAGACGAAGTTGCCGCCAAGGCGATGGGTATCAACACGCGCAACATCAAGCTGCTCGCGTTTGCCATGGGCGCGTCGTTCGGTGGTGTGGCCGGCGGCATGTTCTCGGCGTTCCAGGGCTTCGTCTCGCCCGAGTCGTTCACCTTCTGGGAGTCGATCATCGTGCTCTCGATGGTGGTGCTCGGCGGCATGGGCCACATTCCGGGCGTGATCCTGGGCGGTATCCTGCTCTCGGCGTTTCCGGAAGTGCTGCGCTCGACCATGGGCCCGTTGCAGACGAGCCTGTTTGGCAGCGTCATCGTCGATCCCGAAGTGATCCGGCAGTTGCTGTACGGTCTGGCCATGATCCTGATCATGCTGTACCGTCCGGCCGGCCTGTGGCCGTCGCCGCGTCCAGAAGAACGGACACTGTAAGTTGAGGGAGATGACCTGACTATGAGCGAACAAATTCTTCTGTCCGTCAAGGGCGTGAACAAGCGCTTCGGCGGTCTGCAGGCCCTCACCGATGTGGGTCTGGAGATCAAGCCGGGGCAAATCTACGGGCTGATCGGCCCGAACGGTGCCGGCAAGACGACGTTCTTCAACGTGATCACGGGCCTCTATACGCCGGACTCCGGCGAATTCAGGCTCGACGGTTCGTCCTACAAGCCGACCGCCGTGCACGAAGTGGCGAAGGCGGGGATTGCCCGTACATTCCAGAACATCCGTCTGTTCGGTGGCATGACCGTGGTCGAGAACGTGATGGTCGGCCGCCATGTGCGAACGAAGATGGGCGTGATCGGCGCGATCGTCCGTTACCCGGGCGCGAAGGCCGAGGAGCGTGCCATTCGCGATCGCGCGATGGAGTTGCTTGAGTATGTGGGCGTGGCGAAGTATGCCAACTACACGGCGGCGAACCTCTCGTACGGCCACCAGCGCCGTCTGGAGATCGCGCGTGCGTTGGCGACCGACCCGAAGCTGCTCGCGCTCGACGAGCCGGCCGCAGGCATGAACGCGACCGAGAAAGTGGAGCTGCGCGGCTTGCTCGACAAGATCCGTAGCGACGGCAAGACGATCCTGCTCATCGAGCACGACGTGAAGCTGGTGATGGGCTTGTGCAACCGCATGACGGTGCTGGATTACGGCAAGGTGATTGCCGAGGGTTTGCCGCAGGATGTGCAGAAAAATCCGGCGGTGATTGAAGCGTATCTGGGTTCGGGAGGCCATTGATGAGCGCAATGTTGACGATCAAGGGCCTGAAAGTCGCTTACGGCGGGATCAAGGCGGTCAAGGGGATCGACCTGAGCATCCAGCCGGGCGAACTGGTCACGCTGATTGGCGCGAACGGCGCAGGCAAGACGACCACGATGAAGGCGATCACAGGTCTGCTGCCTTGGGCCGATGGCGACATCGAGTATCTGGGCAAGTCGATTCGCGGTGTGAAGGCGTTCGATCTGCTCAAGCGGGGGCTCGCGATGGTGCCGGAAGGGCGCGGTATCTTCACGCGCATGACCATTCTCGAGAACATGCAGATGGGCGCGTATCTGCGCAACGACACCGCGGGGATCAAGCAGGACGTCGACAAGATGTTCGGCATCTTCCCGCGCCTCAAGGAGCGTCGTGACCAGCTCGCCGGCACGTTGTCGGGCGGCGAGCAGCAGATGCTTGCCATGGCGCGCGCGCTCATGAGTCAGCCCAAGCTGTTGCTGCTCGACGAGCCGTCGATGGGACTCTCGCCGATCATGGTGGAGAAGATCTTCGAGGTGGTGCGTACGGTGTCGGGCGAAGGGGTGACGGTGCTGCTCGTGGAGCAGAACGCGCGCCTGGCGCTCCAGGCCGCGCACCGCGCCTATGTGATGGACAGCGGTCTGGTGACCATGACCGGTGATGCGAAAGACATGCTCGACGATCCGAAGGTGCGCGCCGCGTATCTGGGGGAATAAGCGAGCATGAGCGTCCGGCGTGAGCCGGACGACGATCGAAGGGCGCCGAAGGCAACTCCGGCGCCCTTTGTGTTTTTCGTCGAGCGCCATGCGCGCAACGCGGTCCCGTCGAACCGGACTACAGCAATGTCGACGGGGCCGCGCCCGGCACGAGCGGCAAGCGTTTGCCGAGGCTCACGACATCGTCGGCCGCATAGCCGTGCGCGGTGTAGAACGCCAGCGCATCGCGCGATTGCGTGAGCACTTGCAAGTTGAGCTTGAGGCAGCCGCGCTCGGCCAGCGCGCGCTCGGCGTGGCGAAGCAGGGCGCTGGCCACGCCACGACGTCGCAGCGCACGCCCCACCGCCAGGGAGTAGACCCAGCCGCGATGGCCGTCATATCCCGCCATGACCGTGCCCACGATGGTCCGGTCGCGTACGGCGACGAAGAACAATCCGTCGCGCATGGCGACCTTGTTGGCGATCGAGCGGCGTGGCTCGCGGTGCGGCTTGTCGGCCGAGAGGTATTCGGGAAACGCGTCGCGCCAGAGAGCGAGCACGGCGTCGGTGTCGGCGTCGTCGAAGCCGCGGATGTGAATGTCGGCGGGCGGGGCGATCATGGCGCGTCCTGTTGACCGGTATAGATATCGGGGCGATGGATCTGCATCATCTTGTTCACCGGGTCGAGCGGTTCGAATCCGTAGCGAGCATAAAGGCCCGCCGCGTCGGTGGTGGCGAGCAGAAAGCGCCGCAGCCCTTGCAAGGCGGGATGCGCCAGCACGTTCTCGCATAGGCGCTTGCCGATGCCGAGCCCGCGCATCGACGGATCAACGAACACGTCGGCCAGGTAGGCGAACGTTGCACGATCGGTGATCACGCGCGCGAAGCCCACCTGACGCGCCGCGCCGCCGTCGACCTGTGTGGCATAGGCGCCGAAGCACAGAGAGTGCGCGATGGCGCGCATGAGCGTCACGCGTGGGATGTCCTTTGCCCAATAGGTTTGCGTCGCGAGCGCGTGATGGATGAAGCCGATGTCGAGCCGCGCCGGATCGGACGAAATGTCGACGATGGCGTCGGCGGGCGGTGTCGGGTGCGCGTGACTCAGATCGTTCATTGAGGGTGCCTCCTGTGCGGTAGGGTGAGCGCCGCGCCGCCCGCCAGTGCCGGGCATGTCGCGGCGCGCATCACGTCGATTCGTTAGGCGTGCTTGGCGAGCAGCGTGTCGAGCATCGAGAGCATCTGGTCGATCTCGTCGCGGCTCACGTTGAGTGCGGGCATGAAGCGCAGCAGGTTCGGGCGCGCTGCGTTGAGCAGCAGCCCGTCGGGGGTCATCTCACGTGCAGCTTCCACCAGTTGCGGGCCGATGTCGCGCCCGAGCAGCAATGCCCGCAGCAGGCCGGCACCGCGCTCGCCCTCGCCACCGTAGCGCGACGACAGGTGCTGCAATCCGGCACTCAGATAGTCGGCCTGCGCGCGCACGAATTCGAGGAAGCCCGGTGCGCTGACCGTGCGCATGACCGCGAGGCCAACGGCGCACATGAGCGGATTGCCGTTGTACGTGCCGCCCTGATCGCCCGGCTGGAAGACCGCGAATTCGTCGCCGCAGAGCATCGCCGCGAGCGGCACGCCGCCGCCAATGCCTTTGCCGAGCGTCATGATGTCGGGCACGATGCCCGCCTGCTGATGCGAGAAGAGGGTGCCGGTGCGCCCGCAGCCGGTCTGCACTTCATCCACGATCAGCAGCAGTCCGCGCGATTTCGTGAGTGTGCGCAGTTCCTTCAGAAACGCGTCGGTGGCCGGCACGACACCGGCTTCGCCCTGAATCGGTTCGAGCATCACCGCGACGGTGTCGGGGCCGATGAGGGCTTCGACGGAGGCGATATTGTTCAGTTCGGCCTTTGGGAAGCCCGGCACTTGCGGCGCGAAGATCGTGTCCCAGCCGGGCTTGCCGCTCGCCGACATGGTGGCGAGCGTGCGGCCGTGGAAGGCGTCCTTGAACGTGATGATCTCGAAACGAGCGCCACCCGACGGGTTCGGGTGTAATTGGCCCCACTTGCGCGCGAGCTTGATCGCACTCTCGTTCGCCTCGGCGCCGCTGTTCGCGAAGAAGACCTTGCCGAGTCCCGAGAGCGTGGCGAGCAGGCCGGCCAGCTCGATCATCGGCACGTTGTAGTAGGCGGGGCTGGGATTGAGCAGCAACGCGCTTTGCGTGGCGAGCGCATCGCGCATCACCGGATGACAATGGCCGAGGCTGTTGACGGCCCAGCCCTGAATGAAGTCGAGATAGCGCTTGCCCTCGTGGTCATACAGCCAGCCGCCCTTGCCGTGCGTGAACACGAGCTCGGGGCGCGACGTGATGGGCAGCAACGCCTGCGTGGGGAATTCAGCGAACCTGGCGTGGCGTGCCGCCTTGGGGGCGGCGGACGCCATGGGCGATGCGGCGGCGGACGGGTTGGCAAGCGACATGACGGTCTCCGAAGGACGAGGGTGAGCGAGACGTAACAATGAAAAAAGCCACGGGGGTTGCCCGTGGCTTCGCTGTGCTTGAGAACCTGCGAGTTATCGCAGTCGATAGCGTGCCGCGCGGCATCCCGGTTGGGGCAGCGTATGGCGACGTCGGATCGAGGCGATGGCAATCAGGTTCATGTCGGCAAGCATAAGTCGGTGACGCGGCGCTTGTCAAAGGGTTCGCGCACGCTGTGGCGTGCGCGCCGCGTGGCGCCCGGTCGGCATCGCCCGATTCGGGCGGCTCACAGACCGCCACCCGGGTTGTCGGCCTCGGTGGTGAACGCATCGGCGAAGAATGCCGCGTCGGGCAGGTGGTGATGCGCGATGAAGTCGCGGCGCGCCGATTCCACCATCACGGGGGCCCCGCAGGCGTAGACCTCGTAGTCCGACAGATCCGGCAGGTCTTCCACCACGGCACGATGCACGAACCCTGTGCGGCCTTGCCACTGGTCTTCCGGTGCGGCGTCGGAGAGCACCGGCACGAACTTGAAGCCGGGAATCTCGCGCGCCCACTGTTCGGCCAGCTCGCGCAGATAAATGTCCTTCAACTGTCGCGCGCCCCAGTACAGTGTCATGGGGCGGTTCAGTCCCTTGTGCACCGCATGTTCGACGATGGCCTTGATCGGCGCGAAACCCGTGCCCGACGCAAGCAGCACGATCGGCTTGTCGGTGTCTTCACGCAGGAAGAACGTGCCGAGCGGGCCTTCGAAGCGCAGGATTTCGCGTTCCTTCATTTGAGTAAAGACGTGGTCGGTGAACACACCGCCGGGCATGTGACGCAGGTGAAGCTCAAGGAAACCTTCTTCGTGCGGCGCGGTGGCCATCGAGTAGCTGCGACGCTTACCGTCTTTCAGAATGAACTCGATGTACTGCCCGGCGAGATATTGAAAGCGCTCGTTGGCAGGCAGTTGCAGGCGCATGACGATGACGTCGTCGGCACGGCGCTCCAGCGCGTTCACGCGGCAGGGCAGGCGCTTGACCGGGATGTCGCCGAAGCCTTTGACTTCGCGCGATTCGATGACGAGGTCGCCCTTGGCATGGGCGCAGCAAAGCAGCGCAAAACCGCGTGTTTCCTCGTCCTTCGAGAGTGCTGAGCTGGAATGCGCGCCGTGCTCGACGTTGCCCTCGACCAGCTTGGCCTTGCAGGACCCGCAACCGCCGTTTTTGCACCCGTAAGGCAGGCCGACGCCCTGACGCAGCGCAGCGCTGAGTACGGCCTCGCCGTCTTCGACCTGGAACTCGCGCCCGCTCGGCACGAGGGTAACGTTGTAAGCCATACTACAATCCGAAAAATGAATAAATCGTCAAAACCCTTCGGTCGCCCGCGCCTGCTGGTGGTGGGCTGCGGCGACGTCGGCATGCGCGCGCTGCCGGCCCTCGTCAAACGCTTTCGTGTCTTTGCGGTCACGTCGAGCGATGCTCGCCATGCGGCATTGCGCGCGGCGGGGGCCGTGCCCGTTGTCGCCAACCTGGACGACGCGGCAAGCCTGCATCGCATCGGCCGATTGGCGCCGCGAGTGTTGCATCTCGCCCCGCCCGCCGGGGTTGCCGGCAGCGGCACCCTGGACTGGCGTACCCGTCGTTTGCGCGCAGCGCTCGCCCTGCCGCCGAAGCCCACAATTGTACCCGAGGGAGGGCGGCGCGCCTTGTCGCGCCTGCCGCGAGCGCCGCGTCGCATTCTCGTCTATGCGAGCACCAGCGGCGTATACGGCGACTGCGGTGGCGCCCATGTGGATGAAACGCGCACACCGCGGCCGCGATCGCCGCGTGGCCAGCGTCGTGTGGACGCGGAGCGCACGGTGCGCTCGCTGGGCCGACCGTCGACGCACGCCCGGAACGTGCATCGTGTGCTGGCCGCCGGCCCGGCGCGCGCCCGGGCGGCATCGATGAGCGCCACGAGTGCCGCCTGGCGTTTCACCGAGAGAGCGCGCGCGCGGTGGCGAACGACGCTCGTGCGCATTCCGGGGATTTACGCGGCGGATCGTCTTCCGGTCACGCGTTTGCAAAAGGGTACGCCGGCGTTGCAGACGGCAGACGACGTCTTCACCAACCATATTCATGCCGACGATCTCGCCGCGATCCTGGTGCGCGCGATGTGGCGCGGCAAGTCGCAGCGGATCGTGCATGCCAGCGACGACACCGAGTGGCGCATGGGCGAGTATTTCGACCATGTGGCCGATGCGCTGGGCCTGCCCCGGCCGCCGCGGATTTCGCGAGACGAGGCGCAGCGCGTGCTGGAGCCGACGCTGCTGTCGTTCATGTCGGAGTCGCGACGGCTCGCCAACACGCGGCTCAAGCGCGAACTGGGCTATCGGTTGCGGTATCCCGACGTGGCGGCGCTGCTCGCCACGCTCGCCCCAAGCCGCCACAACGCCGTTGCCGATATGACCGCCGACCCCACCATGAACCAGGCGACCGACGATCCCTTCCCGGTTGCGGACAGCAACGCCGTCGTGACGATGGGGGTCGCCGCGCTGCCCAGCAAGCCGGACAGCATGTAGCTCACCGATAGGCCGGAGTAGCGAATCTCTGGGCCGAACAGTTCCGCGAGAAACGTCGCGATCGGTCCGTAGTTGGCAGCGAAGGCGGTCATCATCAGCAAGTAGCCGAGCAACGCCGGGAAAAACTCGCGGGTGTCGAGCAGCCAGAACAGCGGAAATGCCAGCAGCGCCTCGGCGAGGATCCCGCCCATGATCACGCGCCTGCGGCCGATCCGATCGGAGAGCCATCCAAAGGCGGGCAACAACAGGAGGCAAAGCGCGCAGGCGATGAGCGCGATGGTCAGCATTGCGCCGCTCGAAAAGCCCAGGGTTTGGGTTCCATATGTCAGCCCGAACGCCACGATCAGGTTGAACGACGTGCCCGTCGACATGGTGGCGATGCCGCCGAGCAGCACCCGTTTCCAGTGCTTGCTCAGCAACGCTGCCAGCGGCACCTTGACCTGTGCATTGGCTTTTTGAATTCGACGGAACGAAGGCGTCTCGGAGGTGTTCAGTCGAACGTAGAGGCCGACAAAGACCAGCAATGCGCTGATCAGGAAGGGGATGCGCCAACCCCATGCGAGCAGGGCGCCATCGGGCAGCATGGCGTTGCTCAAGAGAAACACGAGATTGGCGATCAACGTGCCTGCCGGTACCCCGATCTGGACCCACGACCCGAAGAGCCCGCGCTGATGCCCGGGCGCGTGTTCGACCGCCATCAACACCGCTCCACCCCATTCGCCGCCCAGCGCCAGGCCCTGCACGATGCGAAGTGTGAGGAGCAGAAGCGGCGCCCAGAGGCCGATCGACGCGTAGTCCGGCAGCAGGCCAATGCAGAACGTGGAGACACCCATCATGACCAGCGAGACAAGCAACATCGACTTGCGCCCCAGCCGATCACCGAAATGGCCGAACAGCGCGGCACCCACCATACGCGCAAGATACGCGGACGCGAAGGTGCCGAAGGCGAGCAGAGTGCCGATCAGCGGGACAAAGCCTGGAAAGAAGACCTTGTTGAACACTAGCGCCGAGGCGGTTGCGAACACGAACAGGTCGTACCATTCGACCGTCGTGCCGATGACGCTTGCGATGGCAATGGTTTTGATGCTGCGCTCGTTTTCGTTGACTTCGTTCGCTTCGAGCGTGCGTTCAACAGTGTGTGTTTGATTCATGGAACCCTCCACGAGGACAGGGGGCGCGAGCCGGTCACCGATCGCTGGCGACGGGACCGGACACGGTTGGGGGAGAGCGCGTGGCGGCGCATGCGGGTGCGGCGAGTTGACCATGCAGCGCATCGAGGATTCGGGGCGCCCCGCCAGACCAACCCGCCACCCGAAGCCGGACGCTGGAAGGGGGGCTCCCAGCGTCCGAAAATTGGCGGATACCCGCCGAGGCGCGCTGCCGTTTAGGCCATCGACTGTCGGATATAGGCAATCACTTCGTCTGCGCTCGACACGTCCGCGTAGCGCCGGCCGACGTCGCGCAAATTGTCGCGGTGCGGACCTTCCTCGATGTCGCCAACGCAGTCTTCTGGAACAATTGTGCGAAAGCCCCATTGGAAGCTGTCGATGGTCGACGCGCGAATGCATCCGCTCGTGTTGCAGCCCGTGATGATGACCGTCTCGACGCCCTCTTTCACGAAGTACGGCACAACCGGCGTCTGGAAGAAAATCGACGGGCCATACTTGCACACGACCACGTCGTAGTCTTTGTCGTAGATCCGGGGGTCGAGGGCCGAGCTGGGGTGATCGAGCCTGAACTGATCGCGAACCGCGGCAATTTTCCAGTACGGCATGTCGCGCTCATTTTTGTAGGCGGTGAAGCATGTCGCGATCGGAACGTTGTGCGCGCGGGCCACCTTGAGTAGGCGCTCGGTGTTGGCGAGCCCACGCATGACCAGCGGCGCACCGCCAAGCGGGTATTTCGGCTCGGTGAAGGCCAGTTGATAGTCCACCACGACAATTCCGACTTTCCCCTTCATGCCAATTCCGACAGCTCCATACGAGCGGTTTTGGTAATCGTCCATTTATGACTCCAATTCAATGAGTTGAGCGACATTGCACTTAAGAGTCTAGTGGTGCAGCATACGTATATATATACGTATCGATTACGTACGGAATCACCCTGACGGCAAGGAGATGGCATGGACGACATGACGGCCGGCGCGCTCGCGTCTGAACCGATCGACTATGAACAGGTGTTCGCGAACGTACCGGTCGCGCTCATGGTTACCCGCAGGCGAGTGATATCCGCCTGCAACAAGCAATTTCTGGACATGTTTCGGACGAGCGGCGACGCCGTGATCGGCCAGTCGGTTCGCATCCTGTACCCCAACCAGGTGGCCTTCGATCGATTTGGTGCCCGTGTGATTCCCGCGCTGAAAAAGTTCGGGCGAATCATGGAACCGCGAGCCATGCAGCGGCTCGATGGGCAGTTGTTTTGGGTGAATGTGACCGGCGTCAGCGAGCACCGGGACGACCCGTACCGGGAGGCACTCTGGTTTTTTTCGGAGATGGGGGCGAGCATGAGTCTGTCGGGTGGCGCAAGTGCCGCCAACAAGCGGCTCGCAGAGACCAAGCATTCCATGACGAAGCGCGAGCGCGATGTGGCGGCATTGCTCATTCAGAACCAGACCGCCAAGGAAATTGGCATCGTGCTGGGGATCAGTCCGCGAACCGTGGAGGTCTTCCGGGGGAAGCTCTTGAAGAAGTTTGACGTTCCTACGACGCACGAACTGGTCAAGACGCTCCTTGCCTAGGCGTTTTCGGTGCGGGATGCGCACCGGCCTGCCAATCAGATTCGCGCACGGCGGCCCCGAGCGAGGCAGGCAGTCGACCATGGGCGCGACAATGTGCAGACGCGGATCGTGGCGGAAGTGTTGCGGTGTCGTCGGCGCGCCCGCGCCCGCGGCGGGTCCGCAAGCGCCGTCAGCCCCGCGAGACTGGGCTTCAGTCGCGCATCGAGGGGGGGCGCGATCACGACAACGCTCGTCACCCGCGTGCTCGCGACGCGACTGCACAGTGTGGAGATTGCGCGGCGCATGTCGGACGCCCAGCCCCGTCCCGCGTAACGGGACAACATCGCGGTGCAGATGCGCGCGCGATAACATGAATATAATTGCGTGCTATATCGCTTAACGTCGGTGAAACGCAAGACTCTGTTCGGGCTTGCTCGTGGTCATGGCGCCGCTCGATGCCGACGCACCTTTCCAATCCTTTCTGAAATAAGGATTGAGCTGCATTTTGTAAGATGCTTCGGCCAATGCCGGTCTGGACGAACGCACACACTTCGGTGCATCTCGACACCAAGGGAGCACACGTTATGACCACAGGCATAGGCGCGCCGGGTTCGGCGCTACATCGCGCCTGGCGTTTGCCGGGGCAGGGGCCTGCCGCGACGCTCGGCACACGTCGCGCGTCGCCGACGCCGGATCGATTTACGAATGCGCTGCGGGCGCTGTCCACGACCTCGGCGCCGTCTGCGGTGACGCAAGACAGTGCCGTGACACTGTCGCACGCCGCGAGCGCCCGGCGTCAAACTTAAACCACCGAGAGAATTTCATGAGTCTGCATGTTCTGCTGGTCGACGACGATCCTGTCGTTCGCGACCTCTTGCGCGAATTGCTGCATGCCAACGGCATGCAGGTCTCGGTGCTGCACAACGGGGCCTCGCTGCTGCGCCGGCTCGAACTCGAGCGGCCGTCGGTGATTCTGCTCGACATCATGATGCCGGAGCGCGACGGCTTGCGAGCGTTGCAGGATTTGCGCGCGGCCGGCGAAGACATCCCGGTGATCATGCTCTCGGCGCGTGGCGGGCCGCTCGACCGGGCGCTCGGGCTGGAACTGGGCGCGGACGACTATCTGGCCAAGCCGTTCGATCCGCGTGAGTTGCTCGCGCGGATTCACGCCGTGCTGCGCCGCCGCGGGCCGGTGGCCGCCAGCGCCCCCGACGCGCGCGCCCCGTACCGCTTCGGTCCATTTGAACTCGATTACTCGCTGCGCACGTTGCAGCGCGAAGGCGAGCGTTTACCGCTGCGCGATACCGAGTTCGCCATGCTCAAGGCGTTCACTCAGCACCCCATGCAGGTGCTCCCGCGGGTCAAGCTGCACGCCATGCTTTATGGCGACGGCATCACGTTTCGCGATCGCAGCCTGGACGTGCCGGTGTGGCGTCTGCGACGGCTCGTCGAGGCCGATCCGTCCGAGCCTCGCTATATCCAGACGATTCGCAGCAAGGGTTACGTCTTCGTGCCGGGCGGCGAATTGTCCGATGGCGCGACGCCGGACTCGCGTGAGCGATCCAGGGCCGGCGACGTGAGCAGTCAAGACGACGGGCGGGCGCTCGCTTCGCCCGCGCCGGTGGTCAAGCGTGCGGTGCGCGGCTGGCGGGAGTCGGCGGCGTGAAAATGCGTTGGCGGCTGCGCGACTCGCTCTTCGCGCGCATGGCAGGGCTGGGCATTGCCGTCCTGCTGGTGATGCATCTCGTGTGGAGCGCGTTGGTTTTCTATCAGCGTCCGCGTCAGCAGGTGGACGGATTTGCGCGCGGCCTGCTCATTGCCATCCAGAGCGTGGATCAACGCGCAGTGGACCCCGGCAGCCTCGCGCCGCCGCATGGCCTGCGTCGCGTGCCGCTGACGCAGGCGCCGGCGTTCGCCGATCGCGAGGACGACACACGCGCCGCGCGCCTGCGCAGCGAACTGCTCTCGCGCTTGCCGGCCGGCACGCAGCTTCATCTGGTCGACGAGCGCAAGCACGGTAGTTTGTGGGTCTTGCTGCCCCAACGCAGCGAGTGGATCGTCATCGGATTGGATTTGCCGCCGATGCCACCCTTTGTGCGCGAGACGGTCGGTATTCTGATCGGCGCGGTATTGCTGGCGTTGCTGGTGGCCTGGCAGATGCAGCGCCCGATCGCGCGCGTCGCGCACGCCGCGCGCGTGATCGCGCGTGGACGTCGTCCCGCCTTGTTGCCCGAGCAAGGGCCGCATGAGTTGCGCGACCTCACGCACGCCTTCAACGACATGGCCAAGCGCCTGGCCGAAGCGGAGGACAATCAGGCGATCATGCTGGCGGGCATTGCCCATGACCTGAAATCGCCGCTCACGCGTTTGCGTCTTCGCGCCGACTTGATCGATAGCGACAGCTCGCGCGACGGGTTTGTGCGCGACATCGCGTCCATCGACCACATCGTCCAGCAGTTCCTCGCCTACGCCCGCGACGAAGCCGATACCAGTCCGCTTGTGGGCGTCGATGCGTTCTTGCGCGAACAGTTTCCGGCGCAGGGGGGCGACGAGGTCACGGCACCCTCGGCCACGGCGACCGAGTTGGCCGAGTTGGCCGAGAGCGCGCCGTTGTTCGCCAGCCATTTGCGCGCGGGCCCGGCGTTCCAGTTGCCGCGCACGTTGCTCGACCGGGTCATGACGAATCTCGTCGACAACGCGCTCGAGCACGGCGCGCCGCCCGTGCGTCTGGCGACGTGGTGCGAGGGCGCGGTGGGCTGTATCGAGGTGAGCGACTGCGGGGAGGGGATTCCTGACGATCAGGTGGCGCTGGCGATGCGCCCGTTCGTGCGGCTCGACGCCTCGCGCGGTGGCGAGGGCCATTGCGGACTCGGTCTGTCGCTGGTGGCACGCTTGGTCGAGGGACTGGGCGGCGCCGTGCGTCTGGAGCGGTCGCCGGACGGCGGCCTTCGTGTCACGCTGCGCTTGCCCGTGACGCCCGCACCTGGGCTCGCCGGCGGCTGAGGTGATGCCTCGGGTGGCTCGGGCGGCGCAGGCGGCGTGCCGCCGCGCTGAGCCGCCATCGCGCCAGGCGCGTCAGTAGACCTCCGGCACGATCATTTCATCCGGCACCGGGTGACGCATGTAGTCTTCGCTGCGGGCGCGTTCGGGCAATATCACCGACGAGCGCTCCACGTCGTGATAAGGCACTTGCGCGAGTAAGTGATGCATGCAATTGAGGCGCGCGCGCTTCTTGTCGTCGGCCTGCACGACCCACCAGGGGGCTTCCGGAATGTGCGTGCGCTCGAGCATCACTTCCTTGGCTCGGGTGTAACTTTCCCATCGGCGGCGGCTTTCCAAGTCCATCGGACTGAGCTTCCATTGCTTGAGCGGGTCCTGAATCCGTGCGAGGAAGCGTGCCTCCTGTTCATCGTCCGAGATCGAGAACCAGTACTTCACGATCTGGACACCGCTGCGAACGAGCATTTTTTCAAACTCGGGGACCGAGCGGAAGAATTCTTCGTATTCGCTCTCGGTGCAGAATCCCATCACGTGCTCCACGCCGGCGCGGTTATACCAGCTACGGTCGAACAGCACGATTTCGCCGGCGGCGGGCAGATGCTGAACGTAGCGCTGGAAATACCACTGCGTGCGTTCGCGGTCGTTCGGGGCGGGCAGGGCGGCCACGCGGCACACGCGAGGGTTCAGCCGTTGCGTGATGCGCTTGATCGCGCCGCCCTTGCCGGCCGCATCGCGGCCTTCGAAGATCACCACGAGCCGGTGGCGGCTGCGGATCACCCAATCCTGCAATTTGACGAGTTCGCCCTGCAGACGAAACAGTTCGCTGAAATAGTGCAGGCGGTCGCTGCGGGCCTCGGCGCTCAGGTCATTCAGCCCGGGCAGACGAAGATCGTCGATCTCCATCTCGATCTCTTCATCGTAGCTGTCGATCAGGTCATCCTGGAGGCGGCGCGCAAGCGAGGCGTCGCGGTCGGCATCGGAATCGAATTGGGTCATGGCGACGATCTCTTACGGACCAAAAAAATACGGAAGGCACCCGTCCAGCATGGGTGAAGACACGCGGACACGCGGCGTAGCCTCGCGTGCAGAGCGTACCCGAGGGTGAGCCAAAGTCTGCGACGATTTTATGACACTAGCATGGCGTTGACGTACGCCGCGCTGAGGAGTTCCCGCTCCGCCCCGCCCGGTGGGCGACAGTGGTGTTGGCAGGCGGTGCGAGGGATAGGTGACTTGTCACAGAAAAGTCATGTGACGGGGTCATGATGTCTGGCCCATGCGCGCTGCCGCGCGGGCCACGCCGTTTCCCACTTTCGCCTACACACCGCCCGCATGTTCGCCGACTTGGTTCACAACGCTTATGGCTGCGATCAGGCGGGTCTGATCTATGGCTATCGATTCGCCGACGGCACCTCGCCTGAGCCCATCGATTCGGGCGAGGCCCTCGCGTGGCTGGCGCAGGGCGAGTGTGCGCCCGGCTTCCTGTGGCTGCATTTCAACTTCGCGCATGCCGCGTGCGAGCGGTGGCTGCAGCAGCATCTGCGCTTGCCGGACGAATTTTACGAGCATCTGAGCGAAGGTTCGCGCTCCACGCGCATCGAGCATTCAGACGACTGGCTGCTGGCCGTCATCAACGATGTGATTTTCGCGTTCGACATCGCGCAGTCGGAGATTTCAACGCTGCGTGTCGCGGCCAATGCCCGGCTGCTGGTGACGGGTCGGGTGAAGCCGCTGCGATCCATCGATAAATTGCGCGCGTCGGTCAAACGTGGCGAAGCCTTCCGTTCGCCGCTGGCGTTGCTGGTGCATCTGTTGCGCGATCAGGCGGATGTGCTCGAACGCATCGTGCGCGAGACGAGCGGGCGCGTGGATACGGTCGAAGACCGGCTATTGCAGCAGCGTATCGAGAGCAATCGTGCCGATCTGGGGTCGTTGCGCCGGGTGCTCGTGCGCTTGCAGCGATTGTTGGCACCGGAGCCGGCGGCGCTTTTTCGTCTGCTGAGCCGGCCTCCGCCCTGGGGCATGTCGAGGACGTGCAGGAGTTTCGTCAGGCAACCGAAGAATTTGCCGTCGTGCTCAATGACTTGTCGGCCTTGCTGGAGCGAATCAAGCTGCTGCAGGAAGAGATTGCGGCAATGGTCAGCGAACGCACCGAGCGCACGATCTACACGCTCACCGTCGTGACCGTGCTCGCCCTGCCCATCAACATCGTGGCGGGCTTCTTCGGCATGAACGTGGGCGGTATACCGCTGGCGGATCACCCGCACGGCTTCTGGGTTCTGGTCGCAATCGTTGCCACGGGGACCGCCGCCGCCGGCGGATGGGCGTTTCGGCGGCGGCCGGATTGATGGTGTCACGTAGAACAGCGACGCCAACGCGAGCGGCTCATTGACCGTCCGGCGCGGCTTGAATCATCTTCCACCCGTTGCCCGCCGGGTCGCGAAAGCCCGCGTCGACACTGCCGTAGCGCTCGACCGGCGCCTGCGTGAACTCGACGCCGCTGGCTTTCAGCCTGGTGTAGCTTTCCTGGCAGTCCGATACGTGAAGTACCAGTGGCGGCATGGCGCCCTTGGCGACCATCGCCCGCAACGTTTGCGCGGTTGCTTCGTCGTGGATGGGCGGGCCAGGGGTGAACAGGCCGAGCTGGAACGAGGGCTGGTCCGGGTGCTGGACGGTCAGCCATCGGTATGGTCCGTTGCGCACGTCCGTATGCACGCGGAATCCGAGTTTCTCCACGTAAAAGGCGAGCGCTGCATCCTGATCGTCGACGTACACACCGACCACTTGAATACCTGGCTTCATAAGACCTCCTGGGTTGAGGGAGGAACTGTACCTTCGCTCACGCGGCGGCGCTTCTCCAAAACTGCGATCTTGAGATCGGGCCGTTGCGCCGCTTTCAGGACGCACGCGGGAACACGATTCAGGCAGTCGGGCGCGGTGTTCCGTGCCGACTGTCGGACTGCGCTCGGGCTTTGCCCATTGATGTCGCGAAAGATGCGGCCGAACGTGCCAACGCTCTCCCAGCCAGTGGCGAAGGCAATGTCGGTGATGCTCAGATCGGTGTCGCGCAGCAGCGTGTTGGCCTGCTCGATGCGCCGAGTCAGCAGGTAGCGATGCGGGGGAATGCCGAAGGCGCGCTTGAACGAGCGGGCGAAGTGCGCTTCGGAAGTGCCGCTGACCGCGGCCAGGCGTTTGACGGGCCAGGCCTCGTGCGAGGCCGAGTCCATGCGGTCTTTGGCGCGCAGCAGACGCCGCAGCAAGGCCGGGTCTTCCAACGGCGACGTGTCGGCCGATTCGGCGCAAGGGGCCGAAGACGGGGCTGGCATCGAGTCACGACGGCATTCGCGAGGGGCCATGAGTTCCAACGGCGCAGACGAGATCCGCCTAGTTTAGGCGAAACACGGGGGCGGCGTAGCAACGGACTCGACGTTCGACCCGCGGCCCACGATGGCCAGTCAGCGCGACAGGCGCATGCCTGCGACGTCAGGCACCCGATCCAGCGCGGCCAACACATCGTCCGGGCGAATCTCTCGCGTGCACTCGAACGCGCGCGGCGTGTCGCGATGCCGTGGGCACCAGTGAAAGTCGTCGTGGTTGAAGCGCAGCGCCGGGTCGTGCCAGCAGCCGGTGCAGACGTCGCGCGCACTCACCCGGTAGGGCGTAGCGAACTCGTTGTGCGGCAGGGTGAAACCCGAGATCAGCACCGTGGGCGTGCCCATCGTCCACGCGAGCCACGACAGTCCGCTCGACAAGCCGACAAACGCACTCGCGTGCATCAGCCAGCGCGCGCGTTCCGTCAACGGCAGGTCGCCCGTGGCATCGATCGCGCCGGCCGGGATCGACTGCCAGAAATCCCCCTTGCCGTGCCGCGCCTTCTGATCGATGCACACGACCTGCGTACCGCGTTCTCGCAGTCCGGCCACAACCGCATCCCATCCCCCGGCCGATTCCAGTATTTGCATTGCGCGGTGCTTTGCACGGCGATGCAGACGTAAGATGCCGCCATCGGCCGCGACGCGTCCGGCAGCACCGTCTTCGCGCGCGCCTCGGCATCGTCTACGCCAAGAATGTGCGCCGCGGTGCGATGTAGCCCCGTCGCGCGGAAGTCGCGCGGTTGTTTCACGCGCGCCACGTCGTCGAAAAACAGGCCGATGTTGTACGTCGCGTAATACTTGCGTCTCTCCACCTTGTCCTGCGCGACGAAATCGACGTCCGGATACGCGTCGCGGAACAGCGACGCCACGGCCGGGGTGACGACACAGGCCAGACGGCACCCATGCAACTGCGCAAAACGCAGCGCATAAGGCAGCCAGCCGAGCACGTCGCCCAGGGCGGCCAACGGAAACTGGACGAGCACCTCCTGGTCGCGCGCGTCGTAACGATGCGCGAACACTTCCACATCGTTTAGCCAGATCGTGATGCCATATGGCACGAAATACTTGGCCGGGCTGCGCACGACCCCGAGCAGAGGGAGACATCGGCCAGCGTGCTGTCGTCTCGCAGGTCGCTGATCCGCACGCGCCACGGTAGCGGCTGACCGAAATCGGGAATGACTACGCGTGCGCCGTCATTGAAATCGAAGCGCAGGCCGGCCGGGCCGACTTGCGTGGGCAGCAGGGCCGGCGACAGGAAAATCTGGTGCGGTGAGGGCGCAAACGGCGTGACTGCCGACGAAGGGTCGGCGGATGCGTTATCGGCGTGAGGCGGGGCAGGCATGGCATGGGTCATGCCCGACACCATACGCCGGACATGGCGTGAGCGATTGCGCAGCGAACGAGCCGAAAAGGGTCTATTTCTGGACATTGGCTGGTTTTGGCGTCTAAAGGCCTTTCAGACCCTTTCGGCAATCCGTCCGGCAGCGGGCCCGCAGAACCGTTCGACGACGCCAAGCATTGTCTATGGCGCCACGCGAACGCAACCGTAACCGGGGCCGCAGCGGCAAACGCTCAAGCCGCGCCGGCCACCACCTGGTACTGCGCGCGCAGCGCCTGCGTGAACAGGCGATGCGTCTCGCGAGGATTTTCCCGGCGGGTGAACATCGCCACCGGAGGCAGCGTCCATGTGAGCGACCAGGGCACGATCGCCACGCCGGCGATACGCACCAGCTCCTCGGCTATGTCTGCCGGCAACAGCGACACCGCGCGCTCGCTGCTGGCGAGCAACTCCCCCGTCAGGCGCGACGAAAAGCTCTCGACCACCGGCACCGGCGGTACCACGCCCGCGTGCAGGAATAGATCGGATAACTGGTCGCGCATCGGTGTGTGGGGCGCGCCCATCACCCAGTCGAGTTCGGCGAGCTGCGCCCACACCGGGGCGCTTCGTCCGAGCCGGGCGGCCAGACGGCGGTTGGCGACAACGCGCGGCATCTGGTGATGCAGGACTTCAAATTGCACCTGCGTCAGGTCGAGGTCGGCGCCCGCGCGTCCGATCACCACGTCGAGCGAGTGGTCGCGCAATTGCGCCATCAGCGATTCGCTGGTGCCTTCATGGAGGGTGACCGTCAGCCGCTGGGGGATCTCGGCAAGCGTTTGCTGAATGGCGGCGGCGAGCGTCTTGCCGGAGATATAGGGGATCACGCCCACCTGCAGCCGCGCGGCGTGTCCGGCCATCACGGCCTCGATGTCGCGAGTCAGGTGATCCAGGTCGTGCACCATCGCCTGCGCACGGGCGAGAACGACGTCGCCGAGCGGCGTGGGCGTCATGCCGCGCGGCGTGCGGTCGAACAGCGGGCCACCGAGCATGCCTTCGAGCTCCGCGAGGGCACTGGTGACCGCCGGCTGACTCGTCGCCATATGCTCGGCCACTCGCGTGAGCGAGCCGTGCTGCTGAATTTGCAGCAACAGCACGAGATGACGCATCTTGAGCCGAGTGGTCAACCGCCGGACCACTTCCCCCTTATCGAAAGGCACCGCCCCCATCTGTCCCCAATCCCCTGAAACCCCCGATGCTCCGGGCTTATAACGAAAACATGATGCCCCCATAGTAATTCAGAATCGTCCCTCGCTGGCGGCTCCCTAGAATGGCCTCACCTCTGATGCGCCACGGCGGTAACCGTCTCCAGAATGGTCCGCGGCGCAAGGCAGAGCCGAGACATCGACCGAGGACGACACCCCCATGAGCCAAAGCAACGATCACCAGGCCGCCCTGGAATATCACCAGTTCCCGACCCCGGGCAAGATTTCCGTGACGGCCAGCAAGCCGCTCGTCACGCAGCGCGATCTGGCGCTCGCCTACACCCCGGGCGTCGCCATCCCGTGTCAGGAAATTGCCGCCGATCCCGCGCAGTCGTTCAAGTACACCGGTCGCGGCAATTTGGTCGGCGTGATCACGAACGGCACGGCCGTGCTGGGTCTTGGCAACATCGGCGCGCTCGCCTCCAAGCCGGTGATGGAAGGCAAGGCCGTCCTCTTCAAGAAATTCGCCGGAATCGATGTGTTCGACATCGAAATCACCGAGAGCGACCCGGACAAGCTGGTCGAGATCATCGCGAGTCTCGAAGCCACGTTCGGGGGTATCAACCTCGAGGACATCAAGGCCCCGGAGTGCTTCACCGTTGAGCGAAAGCTGCGTGAACGGATGAAGATCCCCGTCTTCCACGACGATCAGCACGGCACCGCCATCACCGTTTGCGCCGCGTTCATCAACGGCTTGAAGGTCGTGGGCAAGGACATCCGCGAAGTCAAGGTCGTGACCTCGGGCGCCGGCGCCGCCGCGCTTGCCTGCCTGGATCTGATGGTCGACCTGGGCCTGCCGGTCGAGAATGTCTGGGCAACCGACATCGATGGCGTGGTCTACGAAGGCCGCACGGTGGGCATGGACCCGGACAAAGCGCGCTTCGCGCAGCCGACCGACAAGCGCACGCTCGCGGAAGTGATCGAGGGTGCCGACGTGTTCATCGGCCTGTCCGCCGGGGGCGTGCTCAAGCCGGCCATGCTCAAGACGATGGCGGCGCGTCCGCTGATTCTGGCGCTGGCCAACCCGACGCCGGAAATCTTCCCGGAAGAAGCCCGCGCCGCACGCGACGACGTGGTGCTCGCCACCGGCCGTTCGGACTTCCCGAACCAGGTCAACAACGTGCTGTGCTTCCCGTACATCTTCCGCGGCGCGCTCGACGTGGGCGCGACCACGATCACGCGCAACATGGAAATCGCCGCCGTGCACGCGATCGCCGCGCTGGCCCAGGAAGAGCCGAACGACTCCGTGGCAACCGCCTACGGCGCGTATGACCTGTCGTTCGGGCCGGAATACCTGATTCCGAAGCCGTTCGATTCGCGTCTGATCGTGCGCATTGCCCCGGCCGTGGCGCGCGCCGCCATGGAAGACGGCGTGGCCACGCGTCCGATGGCCGACTTCGACGCGTATGCCGACCAGTTGCAACAGTTCGTGTATCACTCGGGCGCGTTCATGAAGCCGATCTTCTCGGCGGCCAAGCAACTCGTGCGCGACGGCGGCAAGTCGCGCATCGTGTTCGCGGAAGGCGAGGAAGAGCGCGTGCTGCGTGCCGTGCAGGTGATCGTCGACGAAAAGCTGGCGCGTCCGATCCTGGTGGGCCGCCCGGAAGTGCTGCTCGCGCGCATCGAGAAGTTCGGCCTGCGCCTGCGCCTGGGCGAGGATGTCGAAGTGACCAATCCTTACTACGACGAGCGCTTCCACCAGTACTGGACCAACTACTGGGAGCTGCGTTGCCGTGACGGCATCACGAAGGAAATGGCGCGTGTCGAGATGCGCCGTCGTCTCACGCTGATCGGCGCGATGATGGTGCGCCTGGGCGATGCTGACGGCATGATCTGCGGCACCGTGGGCGCGTATCACGACCACCTGCGCTTCGTCGACGAAGTCATCGGCAAGCAGCCTGGCGCGAATACTTACGCGGCGATGAACATCCTGCTGCTCGACAAGCGCACCGTGGCGCTCGTGGACACGCACGTCAACGATGATCCGACGGCCGAGCAGATCGCCGAGTTCACGATGGCCGCCGCCAAGCAGATGTCGTGGCTGAACCTGAACCCGAAGGTCGCGCTGCTCTCGCGTTCGAATTTCGGCTCGGGCAGCGCTGCGTCGGGGACGAAGATGCGTCGAGTACTGGAGATGGTCAAGGCGCAGGCGCCGGAGTTGGAGATCGACGGCGAAATGCACGGCGACTGCGCGCTCGATGAAGGTCTGCGCAGCCGCATTCTGCCGCAGTCGCGTTTGAAGGGCGCGGCGAACCTGCTGGTGTGCCCGAACGTCGACTCGGGCAACATCGCCTACAACCTGCTCAAGACGGGCGCGGGCAGCAACGTGGCGGTAGGACCGTTCCTGTTGGGTGTCGGAGCACCGGTCAACGTGCTGACGTCGAGCTCCACAGTGCGACGCATCATCAACATGACGGCGCTGACCGTTATTCAAGCCAATCGCGACTGATGACTACACGGGGGGCACGCTTGGGGAGAATTTCCTGGGTGTGACACCCGTCACGGCCCCGGCCGGTCCGGCAGACGTATCGATTCGATGCGCTGCCGGCCGAGCCGGGGCTTTTTTCGTTTTCACGCCGTGCGGCGCGAATCAGTTGCGATGATCGCGGCCGTGATCTCGGCCGTCGTGGCCATGGCCGCGGCCACGATCGTGATCGTCACGACGATCCGGTCCCCGGCCGCGATCCCAGCCGCCGCGACTCAGTGCCCAGCCGTTCGGACCCTGATGCCAGGCCGGCGCGCGATACGCGTAGCCCGGACGGTCACGTTCCCAGTGACCGCGGCGCCACTCATGGCGATGGCCGTCCCAGTCCCAGAAACCCGGCGCCCAAATGTATCCGACGCGCGGCGGCGGCATCGGCTCATAGCGCGGCGCCGGCGGTGCGCCGATGTTGATGGACACGCCTACCTGTGCATGGGCCGGGGCGGTGGCAATGCCCCCGAGCGTCGCGGCAACAAGGGCAACGGTCAGCGTCAGCTTTTTCATGATGGCTCCCTTCGAGTTCGATTTTTGAGTACGTCTTCATCGTACGAGGAGCCGCGTCTACCGCGAAGCGAATAGTCGTAAAAAAGTGTTGGAATTGTTTCGTTTTGTTCGTCGAAACATGACGTATGCCGCAACTTTGCATTGACTGGCAGACGCTCGGAAGCGCCCCGCCAGTCAAAGTGAGCGCCGAGGCGTCACGACTTCGACGCGTGCTGATGGCGATATTCCTGCGTGCGTCCGCCGTAACCATAGGCCGCGCCGCGCGCGTCGATCACGTGGATGTACGAGCACTCGTGCACGTTGCCGAGCAGGCCCGACAACGTTTCGAACACCTGAGCAATGAACTGCGCCTTCTCCGCTTTCGTGTTCGTCTCATCGGTCACGCTGATGTCCAGATGGAAGGCGTTTTTTCCTTGCTCCGAGAGCGGCGCTCCGCCGATGAACCAGCGCGTGTGCGGAATATAGTCGACTGTCACGGCGATGACCTCCGGCGCCTTGTGCAGCGTGTCGACGGTCAGCTGCGAGACCGCGCGAACGGCGTTGCGCGAGAGGGTGTCGTCGGGTGTGCCCGAGAGTTGCAGGACGATGTGCGGCATGGTGCGGCTCCCAAAGGTTAAGCGATGCTGAATGATGTGAAGACAACGCCCTCAGTCTAGGGGGAGGATTGACATCGGAAAAGCAGGAATTTACGATTTGATCCATCGTTTTTGTCAATGGATGGATGTATGACGCCCGGTTTCGATTTCGATCAGTTGCGCACCTTCGTTGCGGTGGCCGAGGCGGGCAGTCTGTCGGCCGCCGCGCCGCGCGTGTTCCTGTCGCAGTCGTCAGTGAGCGAGCAGATTCGCAAGCTCGAAGCGCGCATCGGCGTGACGTTGTTCACACGCGGCAAATTTGGCGTAAGCCCGACGCCGGCGGGCGAGCGTCTGCTTGGACACGCTCGGCAGTTGCTCGCGCAGTCCGAACGGGCGTGGCATGACGTGCGCGGATTCTCCCTCGCCGGCGAGTTGCGGCTGGCGATCACGGACTACTTCCGTCCGGCCGAAGTCGCGCGCATGCTGCGGCATCTCGGCATGGCGTATCCGTCGCTGCGCATTCACGTCACGATTCTGAAAAGCGGGGAGATCGAGGCGGGTTATGACACGGGCGACTTCGACATCGGTCTGTCGATGCGCGTGCTCGGCAAGGCGCTCGGTCGCGAGGCGGTGGCCGGCACGCGCACGCTGGGGCGCGAGTCGCTCGAGTGGGTGGCGTCGCCGGACCTCGTTCTGGCGGCCGGCGCGCCGCTACCGCTGCTGGTGCTGCCCGATAGCTGTGCGCTGCATCGCTTCACCACACAATGGCTTGACGCCCACCGGGTGCCCTACACGATTGCGCACGTGGCCTCGGGCGTGGCGGGGCTTCAGTTGGCGTTGAGCGCGGGGCTCGGGGTGGCGTGCCTGAATGCGTCGGCGTCGGGGCCATCGCTTGCGCGTATCGAAACGTTGATGCCCGGGCGGCGCCTGCCCGCGCTGCCGGACGCCGAATTTCATTTGCTTCCCGCGCGCCGTGGCGAGCCTGAGTGGGTCACGCACGCGCGCGATGCGTTGGCCGAGCAGCTTACAGCGCGTTGAGAGGGATCTTCAGATAGCGCGTGCCGTTGGCTTCCGGCGCCGGCATGTCGCCTGCACGGATGTTGACCTGCACGGCGGGCAGAATCAGCGTCGGCATCTCGAGCGTCTTGTCGCGGGCCTCACGCATGGCGACAAAGGTGTGCTCATCGATGCCGTCGTGCACGTGGATGTTGGCGCGCCGTTGCTCGTCCACGGTCGTTTGCCAGTTCACCGCGCGACCGGCGGGCGGATAGTCGTGGCACATGAACAGACGCGTCGACGCCGGCAGCGCCAGCAGGCGGCGGATCGAGCGGAAGAGCGTGTGGGCATTGCCGCCGGGGAAGTCGCAGCGTGCCGTGCCGACATCGGGCATGAAGAGGGTGTCGCCGACAAACACGGCGTCGCCCACACGATAGGCCATGTCCGCCGGCGTATGGCCGGGGACGAACAGCGCTTCGGCCTGCAGCGCGCCAATGGCGAACGTCTCGCCGTCTTCGAACAAATGGTCGAATTGCGAGCCGTCTGGCGGCACGTCGGCGCCCAGATGGAACAGTGTCTTGAAGACGTGCTGCACCTCCCGGATGTGCGCGCCGATGGCAATGCGTCCGCCGACGCGTTCCTTGAGCCAGTGCGCTGCGGACAGGTGATCGGCATGCGCATGCGTCTCAAGAATCCAGTCGACCGTGAGCTTGTGTGCGGCCACGAAGTCGAGCACGCGCTCAGCCGATTCCGTATGCGTTCGGCCCGCCTTGGGGTCGTAGTCGAGCACCGGATCGATGATGGCCGCGCGTGAGCCCGGCGCATCGAACACCACATAGGTCACCGTGGAGGTGGTGGGGTCGAAGAAGGCTTCGATGTTGGCGGGCGTGGCTGGCATGATCGGCTCCTGCATTAATTTATTAATTGATATATTATAGTCTAGTATAATGTTTATGGCGACGTGACCTCTCGCCACGCCGCAATGCTCTGAACTGTTCGATCCTGCCATGCCAAAAGTGACTGCGCTATCCCCTGTCGACCGGGCCACGGCCTCCACGGCCTCCGCGGACACCGTACCGCTGGATGTCGCACGGTTGCGCGCCGCCGCGTACGATGCCACCGCGCTGCTGCGCGCGCTGGCCAACGAAGACCGTCTGCTGATCCTGTGCCAGCTCACACAGGGCGAACTGTCTGTGGGGGAACTGGAGGCGCAGCTCGACATTCGGCAACCGACACTCTCACAGCAGCTCGCCGTGCTGCGTACCGAGTCGCTGGTGACGACCCGGCGTGACGGCAAACGTATCTACTATTCAGTCGCCGATGGCGCAGTGCTTGCCGTACTGGCATGCCTCTACGACCAGTTTTGTCCGAAATCCTGATTAATTGACGGGACGCTCCGCACATGACCCTCGATACCCTTCACTTCACCCCATGGACCGCGTTGGCCGGCGGTTTGCTCATTGGCGTTGCCGCCGTCTGGCTGATGCTGGCGACCGGGCGCATCGCGGGCATTTCCGGCATTGCCGGTGGCCTGTTGCGTCCTCGCGCCGGCGATGTGGGCTGGCGCATCGCCTTCGTCGTCGGGTTGATGGCAGCCCCATGGGCGTACCGCGCCGTGGCCGTCGTGCCCACGGCGCAGATCGACGCCAGTGCCGCGATGCTCGTGGCGGCGGGTGTGCTGGTCGGCTTCGGCACGCGACTCGGGTCGGGCTGTACGAGCGGCCACGGCGTGTGCGGTTTGTCGCGGTTGTCGTGGCGCTCGCTCGTCGCCACGCTGTGTTTCATGGCGATGGGTTTCCTGACCGTGTTCGTCGTGCGCCACGTGCTCAATCTGGGAGGTGCGGCATGAAGAAGCTGCTTTTTGCGTTCATTGGCGGCCTCGTCTTCGGGCTGGGGCTGATACTTGCCGGGATGGCGAATCCGGCGAAGGTGCTGGGCTTTCTCGATTTGGCCGGCCAGTGGGATCCGTCGCTGGCGTTCGTGATGGGCGGGGCCATCGCGGTGGGGCTGGTCGGGTTCCGACTGGCACGCTCGCAGGCACTGGCCTGGACGGGCGAGCCACGTGCCTGGCCGGGGGCGAAAGGTTTGGACAAACGGTTGGTGCTCGGGGCGCTGACGTTCGGCGTCGGCTGGGGAATCGCGGGGATTTGCCCGGGACCTGCGCTGGTGCTGCTCGGCGCCGGTTCGGGCAAGGGGCTGTTGTTCGTCGTCGCCATGATCGCCGGCATGGCGCTGCACGCGGTCATGACACGGGCTGACGCGAAGTAACGCGCGCGGCTCAGTGCTTTCTCGCCAACTCCGTGCCCGCGTCGGCAGCCAGTTGGCGGGTGACCGGAATCGATAGCCAGGAGAACAGGCCGATCACGAGGAACGCCGGCAGGAAATCGCGGGTGGTCAGGTGTTCGTGGCCGGCCAGCCGGCTGCTCGCCTGCAGCACCATTCCCGAAATCGTTACGCCCAGCCCCAGCGACAACTGCTGAACCACGCTGGCAAGACTCGTGGCTCGGCTGGCGTCGGCGCTGGCAATGTCGGCGTACACGATCGAATTGAGGCAAGTGAACTGCAGCGACGGAAAGAAGCCGCCGAACGCGACGACGGCTAGCATCACGATCACCGGCGTGTCATGCGAGAAGAATCCGTAAGACGACAGCGCCAGACCGGCCAACGCCGCATTGACGATCAGCACGCGGCGAAAACCGAATCGCGCGAGCACGCGCTGCGCGATCGCCTTCATGAAAATCGCCCCGAACGCCGACGCGCAGGTAATCATGCCGGATTCGAACGGATCCATATGCAGCCCCTCCTGCAGCGCCAACGGCAGCAAAAACGGCACAGCCCCCAACCCGATGCGAAAGAGCGATCCACCGACGACACTGGCGTGGAACGTTGGGATGCGCAGCAACCTGAGGTCGAGCAGAGGCGCTTGCACACGATTGGCATGGCGCCAGTAGGCGTAGACAAAGAGGGCGCCCACGGCGCACAGGGTGACGACAACGCTGCCGTCGATGTGGGGTTCGCCGATCATGGCCAGCCCGAGCATGAGCAGGCCGCTGCCGAGCGCGGAGAGGACGAAGCCTAGCGTGTCGAGGCGTCCGGCGTCGCCGCCGCGCTCGTTGTCGATGTATTTGCCCGCGAGGTAGATGCCGAGCAGGCTCACCGGAATGTTGACGAAGAAGATCCAGCGCCAATGCAGATAGGCCGTGATCGCGCCGCCCAATGGCGGGCCGATGACCGGGCCGAGCAGTGCGGGCATCGTCAGGTAGCCAATGGCCTTGACCAGATCGTGCTTGGGCACCGCGCGAAAGATCACGAGACGGCCGACCGGCACCATCATCGCGCCGCCCACGCCCTGCAGAAAGCGGGCGAACACGAACGTCGGCAGCGAAAACGACAGCGCGCAGAGAATCGAGCCGGCCATGAAGATGCCGATCGCCGTGCGGAAGACGTTGCGCGCGCCAAAGCGATCGGAGACCCAGCCGCAGATCGGAATGAAGATGCCGAGCCCGACCACGTAGGCGGTGAGCGCCATCTTCAGCGAAATCGGGTCTTGATGAAGATCTCGCGCCATGGCGGGCAGCGAGGTGGTGATCACCGTGGCGTCGATGTTCTCCATGAACAGGGCGCAAGCGATGATGAGCGGAATGATGACGGCGCGCGACACAATGGGGGGAATGGCTGGCGCAAAGACTCGGATTGTCCCACGATTTAAGCGACTGCTTCAATCGCCGAGGCGACGCCTAGCGCTGGTTGGCCGCCAATTCGTCGGCGTTGAGCCGGTACAGCACGTGACGGCGCATCCGGTGGCCGGCCGGAATCAGCGGATGCAGAAAGTCTTCGTCGGGGCAATGGCGCATGCCGATGCGCTCCATGACCGCGCGTGAGCGAACGTTCGCGGGAACGGTGAACGACACCAGTGCTTCCAGGCCGAGCGTTTCGAACGCGAAATGTGCGGCGGCGAAGGCCGCCTCGGTCGCATAGCCTTTCGACCACCAGGCACGCGCCAGCCGCCAGCCGATCTCCACGGCCGGCGCGAAAGGGGCGTCGAAGCCCACGCGCATCAGGCCGACGAATCCCGCGAACGGCGTCACGCCAGGGATTTCCAGCACCCAGGGACCATAGCCATGCGTCTCGATATGTTGGGCCAGCCGGTGCGCGATGGCGTCGCTCTGGGTCCGGTCGAGTGTCGTCGGAAAGTGGCGCATGACATCTCGATCGGCATTGAGCGCGGCGAAAAGTGGCAAATCCTCCGGTCGCCACTGACGCAAGACCGTGCGCTCGGTAGTGAGCACGCGCGCGGGGGTACCGAACGGCGAATGCGAATCCTCAGCCAGCGTCGACGTGCTCATGCGCTCAAAATTCCGTTGAATTCGCCCGAATCCGAATCGCAAATCGCCGATTGTGACAATTCTGGATTGACTTAACTCGATCTGCGCGAACATTGTGTTCGTGCCCATCAATATTGCCATACGAACCTTGACGCGCAGTAGCGTCAGGCCCGACGGTTCTATTGTACGAAAATGCGATCGACTCGGGAGATGGCATCGACGCATGCGTTTGATGGCTACGATTCGAAAATCGAGGGTGACACCGATGGCACGCCCGAGACGACGTCCCGCGAATCGCACGGGTCCGATTGTCGCTCGGGTTATCCGTGAATTACGGCGCTGGGATGCGGATAATCCGAAAGAGTGAAGTCTTTCGGATCACGGAACGATCGGATGGCGATTGAATGTTTGGGAAACACCTATTGCCTGAGGCATCGCGCGATGATGCCGTCTGCGTCGTCGGCGCCAAACATGGCCCGGTGAAAAAACCTTACGAAAACTTGCAGAGAAAAGTGTGAACTTATCATGCCGCCTCGCGTCCACATCGCCCGATGGCGGGAATGCTTTTGCGATTGCCGGCAATGGGTCACGCTAATGCATCGATATCGACGAGGCCGATTTGATGGTATTCCCGGAATCGCGCCCCGATTCTGTGCATTGTCGGAAGCATCGATCGGACGATTCAATGCGATTTTGGCGTTTCCAGACTCATTCTCTGGAAATGCGGTTTTCAAATTATTAAAACTCGTGCTATTTTAAGTGGCGATCCATTTTAACAACCCAAGGACAGGCCAGATGGCAAGCTATAAAGAACTCGTCGCGCAGCGCGAAAAGATTGAAAAGCAAATCGAAGAGGCTCGGGCCCGTGAAGTCGCTCAGGTCATCGCTGAAGTCAAACAGAAGATTCAGGAATATGAACTGTCCGCCAAGGATCTGGGGCTTGTCGCAACCGATGGTCGTCGCCGTGCCGCGCGCGCCCAGATTGCGCCGAAGTACATGAATCCGGCCACGGGCGAAACGTGGTCGGGCCGTGGCCGCGCCCCGAAGTGGGTCGGCAAGAACAAAGAGAAATTCCTGATCAAGTAATTCGCTGACCCAATCCGAACCGGTACTGCCGGTCACATGCCAGGGGGGCGGGGCGCCACCATCGCTGCGCCGCGGTCAGTCCGCGGCGGCGAGCGTTGGCCGCCGTGTCCCTGTGCGCACTAGCGCAGCCATTCAGTCGTCGCATTGCCCCAACCCGGATCGTCTGGCTGTGGCTTGATGTGATGCCGTGCCGTAAAGGACAAAACCCGCCGTTCGTACACCGACGGCGGGTTTTTTATGGTGCGTGCCGTGTATCCGGCACGCGCCGTACGCAGAGCCCGCTTATTCCGAGCCCGGATCTTCCGGCGGAAACATCAGCGTGACCTGCAAGCCGCCGGTGGGCCGATTGCTGAACGATACGCGTCCGCCCAGTTGCTGGGTGAGCTTATCGACAATCGCGAGACCGAGCCCGCAATGCGCATTGCCGCCGCGGGCCGGATCGAGCCGGACAAACGGTCGCACGATGCGATTGATGTCTTCATTGGCAATGCCCGGGCCGCTGTCTTCGATCACGAGACGCCATCCGCTGGCGTCGTGTGACGTACGAATCGCGAGCGGCGCCTGTCCGTACGTCACCGCGTTATCGAGCAGGTTGTTCACGATGCGCTCGAGATAGGTCTGTCTGAGCTTGAAGCCCGGACCGGCCTGAAGATCGAGTTCGATGGCATAACCTTGATCGAGGAACGGGGCGACCAGTGCGGGAATGCGGGCTTCCACCGGCGACGTCGCACTTTCCATTTCAATGCCCGGGCAAACAGCAGGAACTGATCGACGATGCGGGTCATCGATTCGGCGTCACGTGTAATGCCCTCGCTCATCTGGGCGTCGTCGAGCATTTCGGCACGCAGACGCAACCGTGCAAGCGGCGTTTTCAGATCGTGGGCAATGCCGGCAAGCATGGTGTTGCGTTCCCGGTCGGTTTGCACGATGTCGTGGCTCATGCGATTGAAGCGCTCGGTCAGTTGACGCAACTCCAACGGGCCGCGCTCCTTGACCTGGGTGCGAATGCGATGGGTGGCGAGTTGCTCGGCGGCGGCGGCCATGTCCCGCACCGGCCGCTGTAATTGCCACGCCGCGAACAACGCAAAGACGACGGTAATGCCGAGGACTGCGGCCAGGCCCGGCAAAATCATGGCCGTGCCCGGCGGATTACGCACGGACAGCACCGGCGTGGCGATCCAGTAGTCGCGGCCCGGCAGGCGGCCCAGATGCGAGGCGGTGGCGTGCGCTCCACGCGCAATTGCGTGCCGGCGGGCAGGCGCCGCGCGAGTTCGGTCGTGAGGCGGGCGGTCTTGCTGGCGGCCTCGAAGACGTCGCCATGCGCGAACGAGACCGGCACGACCTGCACGAGATCCGGCAATGTGAGCGTCGAGCTGCCGTCGTGTACTTCGGCCGCCGCCTTGATGATGAAGGCCATTTGCTCGGCGGCATTTTGCACGCGCGTCTCATCGTGATCGCTGCGCAGGATCGTGAGATACGAGAAATGGCTGATGACCAGCGCTGCAATGATGAGCAGCGCGAGCCGGCCAAATAGAGTGTCAAAACGGCCTTTCATGCAGGGCTCTGCCTGTGGGCTGGGGTAAGCAGTATCGGCAGCATGCCGGCGTCCTTGTCAGACGGGGAGGTGACGTCGTCGAACAGGGCGACGACGCAGCGTTGTGTCCGGCGCCGGGCCATCAACCGGTGGCCATGTCGGCGCGTTGACCGTCGGGAACGAAGATGTAACCGCGCCCGCGCACGGTCTGGATGAAGCGCGGGCTCTGCGCGTCTTCGTCGAGCAGGCGGCGCAGGCGCCAGATCTGCACGTCGATGCCGCGATCGTTGACATCGCTGTCCGCGCCGTAGAGCAGTTCGATGATGCGCTCGCGCGAGAGCACCTGCATCGCGTGGTTTACCAGCAGGCGCAACAAGCCGTATTCGCCGTCGGAGAGCGTGAGCAACTGCGCATCGCGGGTGAGCGTGCGACTGCGGAAGTCGAGCACGAACGGGCCGAACGTGTAGTTCTCGCGTTGCTCGGGCACCGCGGCATCGGGCTGCTTGCGACGGCGCAACACGGCATTGATCCGGGCGAGCAGCTCGCGCGGGCTGAACGGCTTGCCGAGATAGTCGTCGGCACCGATTTCCAGCCCGACGATGCGGTCGATCTCGTCGCTGCGCGCGGTGAGCAGGATCACCGGCACATCGTCGTTGCGCGCGCGCAAGTCCCGCAGGGCCGTGAGGCCATCGACCTTGGGCATCATCAGGTCAAGCACGATCAGGGAGGGACGCTCACGCTCCAGGCGTGCGGCCAATCCGTCGCCGTCATGCATCACGGCCACCGAGAAGCCGTGGCGGCTCAGATATTCGCGCAACAGATCACGCAGATCGGGATCGTCGTCGACAACAAGAATCTTCATATTCGTTCGGACAGGGAGTGTTGTCATGATAGTGGCCTCCCGCGCGGCTTGACGCGGGTATTGTTTCCAGACATTACAGCATTGGTCACCCGTAACGTTGCGTAATAATAGAGCCAGCGCCGGTGATACACGAAATTCGCCCCCATCGCATAAGGTTCGATCGAACCGGCGAGCCACCCTGTCGGTGGCCAGTTCCGCGCACTCAGCCGTACGTCTCGCGTTGCGAGAGCGCTGCGACAGGGCAATGCAGCGCATCGCGACGCGCATTGCCAACGCCGCCATGCGAACCATCGCGCGCGCGGACGGTCTTTCCTCTGCCGCGCCAAACGCGATTCCCCTTGGGGAAAGCGCGTGTAATCAGCCGTCCTATCGGGCTTTGACAACGGTCTGCTATGCTGATTGGCCGGATCTGGCCTGAGGCAAAGCCCCCGGGGCGTGCGGACGTTTTGCTGCGCCGCGGCACCCGATTGCAAGACCGTCGTCCACACGGGACGAATCCACCTACTACTGCGCTGTAATGAGGAAGTCATGACCGAGCACGGTCCCCACGGTTCCGAACCACCGAACGGTTCTGATCGGCCCGCATCCGCCGCGGGCACGCAACGCGACACCGGGCCAGCCCCTGCGGCTTCGCGCACGCGCCGCTGGCTCGTGCCCGCCGTGATCGGGCTGATCGTCGTGCTCATCGCCGGGGGCGTTTACTACCGACTGCATTCGCAAAGTGCGCAAGGTCCGGCTCAAGCGGGCGGGCGGCGCGGCGCGGCGCCGGGCGGCATGGCCGGCGCGGGTGCGCCCGCCACGCCGGTGACGGCGGTCGAGGCAAAGACGGGCGACCTGCCGGTCTTCCTCAACGGGCTGGGCACCGTCACGCCCACGCGCAGTGTGACCGTGCATTCGCGTGTCGACGGACAGCTCATGAAGGTGCACTTCAAGGAAGGCGACATCGTCAAGGAAGGCCAGTTGCTCGCCGAAATCGATCCGCGTGCCTTCCAGGTACAGGTCACCCAGATGGAGGGCCAACTCGCCCGCGACCAGGCGTTGCTCAAGAATGCGCAACTCGACCTCGCCCGTTACGAGACACTGCTCAAGCAGGATTCGATCGCCGCGCAGACGGTGGATACTCAGCGTGCACTCGTCAAGCAGTACGAAGGAACTGTCAAATCCGACGAGGGGCAGCTCGGCAACGCCCGCCTGCAACTGAACTATGCAAGCGTGATCGCGCCGGTGTCCGGGCTCGCAGGGCTGCGCCAGGTCGATCCGGGCAACATCATTCACGCGTCGGACACCAACGGCATCGTCATCATCAACGAGGTAACGCCAATTACCGTCGTCTACACGATTCCCGAGGACAACCTGTCGAAGGTCCTCAAACGCTCGCGCGACGGGGAGACGCTGCCCGTCGAAGCCTTCGACCGTGCCGGCAAGGTGAAGCTGGCCACCGGCAGGCTCGCCTCCATCGACAACCAGATCGACACGACAACCGGCACCGTCAAGCTCAAGGCCGAATTTGCCAATCGCGACGGCTTGTTGTTTCCGAACCAGTTCGTCAACGTGAAGATGCTCGTCGACACGCTCAAGGGCGCCACGCTGATTCCAAGCGCGGCGGTGCAGCGCGGTACGCAGGGCAGTTTTGTCTACACGGTGCAGCCGGATCAGACGGTCAAGCTCAAGACCGTGAAGCTCGGGCCGACCGACGGCACCAACGTCGCGGTGGAGTCCGGCATCGCGCCGGGCGAGAAGCTCGTGATCGACGGCATGGACAAGCTGCGCGACGGCGCCAGGGTCGAGGTGATCACGGCCGCGAGCCGTGCGGCGGCGGTTGCGCCGCCCGCGCCGGGGGACAAGCGCAACGGCGGTCATCGCCGTCCGGCGCAATAGGACGGTCTCGCGTGACGTCGCACGACCTCACGCGTCCACGCCTCGCCCACGTTTGGCCCACGGCCCCCAGAGACACCCTTCGACGTAGCCAATGAATCCGTCCCGCCCGTTTATTCTCCGACCGGTCGCCACCTCGTTGCTGATGGTGGCGATCCTGCTTGCCGGTTTCGTCGCCTACCGTCTGCTGCCGCTCTCGGCATTGCCGGAAGTCGACTACCCGACCATTCAGGTGGTCACGCTCTATCCGGGCGCCAGCCCGGATGTGATGACCTCGTCGGTGACGGCCCCGCTGGAGCGCCAGTTCGGCCAGATGCCGGGCCTGAACCAGATGTCGTCGACCAGTTCGGGCGGCGCGTCGGTGATCACGCTGCAGTTCTCGCTCAATCTCGGGCTCGACGTTGCCGAGCAGGAAGTGCAGGCCGCGATCAACAGCGCCAGCAATCTGCTGCCCACCGATCTGCCGATGCCGCCGATCTACAGCAAGGTCAATCCGGCCGATACGCCGATCCTGACGCTGGCGATCATGTCGAAGACCCTGCCGCTGCCCAAGCTCGAAGATCTGGTCGACACACGTGTGGCGCAGAAGATTTCGCAATTGCCCGGCATCGGTCTGGTGAGCCTCTCGGGTGGCCAACGCCCGGCGGTGCGCATTCAGGTCAATCCCCGCGCGATTACGTCGTACGGGCTGAGCATCGAGGACGTTCGCACGTCCATCGCGGCGGCCAACGTCAATCAGGCGAAGGGCAGTTTCGACGGCCCGCTGCGTGCCTCGACCATCGACGCCAACGACCAGCTCGCGTCGGCCGACGAGTACCGCAACCTGGTCATCGCGTATAAGAACGGCGGCCCGATCCGTCTTTCCGATGTCGCCGACGTCATCGACGGCGCCGAGAACACCAAGCTTGCGGCGTGGGCGGATACCACGCCGGCCATCGTGCTCAACGTGCAGCGTCAGCCGGGCGCCAATGTGATCGAGACAGTCAACCGGGTCAAGGCGTTGCTGCCGCAGTTGCAGGCCTCGCTGCCCGGCAGCATCGACGTGAAGTTGCTGACCGACCGCACCACGACGATCCGCGCCTCGGTCTCCGACGTGCAGTTCGAACTCCTGCTCGCGGTGGCCCTGGTGGTCATGGTGATTTTCCTGTTCCTGCGCAACGTCTCGGCGACGATCATCCCAAGCGTGGCCGTCCCGCTCTCGCTCGTTGGCACGTTCGGCGTGATGTACCTGGCCGGCTTCTCGATCAACAACCTCACGCTCATGGCGCTCACCATCGCGACCGGCTTCGTGGTCGACGATGCCATCGTGATGATCGAGAACATCGCGCGTTACATGGAGCAGGGGGAAAAGCCGCTGCAGGCGGCGCTCAAGGGCGCGGAACAGATCGGCTTCACCATCATTTCGCTCACGTTCTCGCTGATCGCCGTGCTGATTCCGCTGCTGTTCATGGGCGACGTCGTCGGCCGCCTGTTCCGCGAGTTCGCGATCACGCTGGCGGTGTCGATCCTGATCTCGGCCGTGGTGTCGCTCACCCTCACGCCGATGATGTGTGCGAAGCTGCTGCGCCACGTGCCCGAAGAGAAGCAGGGCAAGTTCTACCGCAAGACCGGCGAGATGTTCGAGCGCATCATCGCGAAGTACGGCGAGTGGCTCTCATGGGTGCTCGATCGTCAAACGGCCACGCTGCTCGTTGCGCTCGGCACGCTTGTGCTCACGGTGCTGCTGTATCTGTGGGTGCCGAAGGGATTCTTCCCGGTGCAGGACACGGGCGTGATTCAGGGAATCTCCGAGGCGCCGCAGTCGATTTCGTTCGCGGCAATGGGCGAGCGCCAGCAGGCATTGGTCGCCGCCGTGCTCAAGGATCCGGCCGTCGAATCGGTGTCGTCGTTCATCGGGGTGGATGGAGTGAACACCACGCTCAACAGCGGGCGTCTGCTCATCAATCTGAAGGACAAGGCCGTGCGCGGACTCGACGCCTCGGCAGTGATCCGCCGCATCCAGCCCGAGGTGGCGAACGTGCCCGGCATCGCGCTCTATATGCAGCCGGTGCAGGATCTGACCATAGAAGACCGCATCAGCCGAACGCAATATCAGTTCACGCTGCAGGATCCGAGTCTCGATACGCTCGGCATCTGGGTGCCAAAGCTCGTCGACAAGCTGCAACACGTACCGCAACTGGCCGACGTGACGAGCGACCTGCAAGTCAATGGCTTGCAGGCGTACGTGGACATCGATCGCGACACGGCGAGCCGCCTGGGCGTGACGCCGGCGGCCGTCGACCAGACGCTCTACAGCGCGTTCGGACAGCGACTGATTTCGACGATCTACACGCAGGCGTCGCAGTACCGCGTGGTGCTCGAAGTGGGTAACGATTTCCAGCGCGGCCCCGACGCGCTGAAGGGCATCTACGTTGCGTCGACCTCGGGGGTGCAGGTGCCGCTGACATCGTTCGCGAAGATCGTGGAGAAGCCGACCCCGCTGGCGATCAACCACCAGGCCCAGTTCCCGGCCGCCACGATCTCGTTCAACCTCGCCAAGGGCGCGTCGCTCGGCGATGCCGTGAAGGCGATTACCGCGGCCGAGGCGTCCATCGGCCTGCCGGTGAGCACGCAGACGACGTTCCAGGGCGCGGCGCAGGCGTTCCAGGCGTCGCTCTCGAACACGCTATGGCTGATTCTCGCGGCGGTCGTGACGATGTACATCGTGCTGGGGTACTCTACGAGAGCTACATCCACCCGATCACGATCCTGTCGACGCTGCCGTCGGCCGGTGTCGGCGCGCTGCTCGCCCTGATGGTCTCGGGCAACGATATCAGCATCATCGCGATCATCGGCATCATCCTGCTGATCGGTATCGTGAAGAAGAACGCCATCATGATGATCGACTTCGCGCTCGAGGCGGAGCGTGAACGCGGCATGGCGCCGCGCGAGGCGATCTATCAGGCATGTCTGCTGCGTTTTCGGCCAATCCTGATGACGACGATGGCCGCCGTGCTTGGGGCGCTGCCGCTCATGCTTGGCTCGGGCGTGGGGTCCGAGTTGCGCCAGCCGCTCGGGATCACCATGGTGGGCGGGCTGATGGTCAGTCAGGTGCTCACACTCTTTACCACGCCCGTGATCTACCTGTGGTTCGACCGCCTGGCCGCACGGGCGCGCGCCTGGCGCGATCGGCGTTTCGGTACCTCGGGGCCGCCGGACGATCCGGGGCACGGCGATCATGGCACGCCGGGCGGCGGCAGTGACGGCCCGGCCACCACAGGCGGCCCAGCGCGATGAACCTGTCGGCTGTCTTCATCAAGCGCTCGGTCGCGACCGTTCTGCTCACCGTCGGGGTGACGCTGGCGGGCATCGTCGCGTTCGGGTTGCTGCCCGTCTCGCCGCTGCCGCAGGTCGATTTTCCGACGATCTCCGTCTCGGCGTCGCTACCCGGCGCGAGTCCCGAGACGATGGCCGCGAGCGTGGCCACGCCGCTGGAGCGCTCGCTCGGCCGGATTGCCGGGGTGACGGAAATGACGTCGAACAGCACGCTGGGCTCGACCCGTATCACGCTGCAGTTCGATCTCTCGCGCGATATCAACGGCGCGGCGCGCGACGTGCAGGCGGCGATCAACGCAGCGCGCAGCCTGCTGCCGTCGGGCCTGCCGAGCAACCCGACCTATCGCAAGGTGAATCCCGCGAGCGCGCCGGTGATGATTCTTGCGCTGACGTCGGACAGCATGACGCGCGGGCAGATGTACGACTCCGCGTCGACCATCCTCGCGCAGAAGATCTCTCAGCTCGACGGCGTGGGCGATGTCACCGTGGGCGGCAGTTCGCTGCCGGCGGTGCGGGTCGAACTCAACCCGACGGCGCTCAACAAGTACCAGATTCCGCTCGAGACGGTGCGCACGACGATTCAGGCCGCCAACGCAAACCGGCCGAAGGGGGCGCTCGAAGACGGCGATCAGCGCTGGCAGATTCTCGCCAACGATCAGGCGAAGACGGCCAAGGACTATCTGCCGGTCGTCGTCAGCTATCGGGACGGCCGTCCGGTGCGCCTGTCCGATGTCGCCGACGTGGTCGATTCGGTTCAGGACTTGCGCAACGCCGGGTCGGCCAATGGCAAGCCGTCGGTGGTGCTCATCATCACGACGCAGCCCGGCGCGAACATCATCAAGACGGTCGACGGCATCAACAAGATCCTGCCGGTGCTGCGCGCCTCGATCCCGGCGGCCATCAATCTCGACGTGGTGATGGACCGCACGCCGACGATCCGGGCATCGCTCAAGGAAGTCGAGCGCACGCTGCTGATTTCGATTGCGCTCGTCATCATGGTGGTGTTCCTCTTCCTGAGGAACTGGCGCGCCACGCTTATTCCGAGCGTGGCGGTGCCCGTCTCGCTGATCGGCACGTTCGGCGTGATGTACCTGTGCGGCTTCAGTCTCGACAACCTGTCGCTCATGGCGCTCACCATTGCGACGGGCTTCGTGGTCGACGACGCCATCGTGGTGCTCGAGAACATTGCCCGCCATATCGAAGATGGCCTGAGTCCGTTCGCCGCCGCGCTCAAGGGCACGCGCGAAGTCGGCTTCACGGTGCTCTCGATGAGCATTTCGCTGGTGGCGGTTTTCATCCCGCTGTTGCTCATGGGGGGCATCGTGGGGCGCCTGTTCCGCGAGTTTGCCGTCACGCTCTCGGCCGCCATTCTGGTCTCGCTGGTCGTCTCGCTCACGGCGACGCCGATGATGTGCGCGCGTCTGCTCAAAGGCAAGCCCATGCGGGGCGCGCCCGAGCCGCCGCCGCGACCATCGGTCTGGACACGGATCGGCGGATGGACCGAGCGCATGTTCGACGGCATGCTGCGCGAATATGAGCGCTCGCTCTCGTGGGCGTTGCGCCATGGGCCGCTCATGCTGGGGATTCTGTTTGCCACGATCTGCCTGAACGTCTGGCTGTATACCGTCGTGCCGAAGGGCTTCTTCCCGCAGCAGGACACGGGGCGGATGATCGGCTTCATTCAGGCCGATCAGGCGATCTCGTTCCAGGCGATGGAAAAGAAGCTGGCCGATTTCATCAAGATCGTGCAGGCCGATCCGGACGTTGCGACCGTCACGGGCTTTACCGGCGGATCGAACCGAAACGGGGGCTTGATGTTCGTTACGCTCAAGCCGTTGGGCGAGCGCAAAATCTCGGCCGATCAGGTGATTGCGCGATTGCGGGGCAAGCTGGCCAAGGAGCCTGGTGCAATGCTCTACCTGCAGTCCGTGCAGGACATTCGCGTAGGTGGGCGGGCGAGTAATGCGCAGTACCAGTACACGCTGCAGGCAGATGATCTTCAGCAGTTGCGCGAGTGGGAGCCGAAGGTGCGCAATGCGCTCTCGCATCTGCCGAATCTCGTCGACGTCAACACGGACCAGCAGGACAAGGGCTTGCAGACGACGCTCGACGTCGATCGCGATCAGGCGTCGCGCCTCGGTCTGACGATGAGTCAGATCGATAGCGTGCTCAACGATGCGTTCGGGCAGCGGCAGGTCTCCACGATCTACAATCCGCTCAATCAGTACAAGGTTGTGATGGAAGTCGCGCCGCAATGGTGGCAAAGCCCGGAGTCGCTCAAGGACATTTATGTGGTGACCTCGGCGGGGCGCAGGTGCCGCTCTCGGCATTCGCGCGATATCGGCCGACGAATACGGCGCTGGGGGTCTCGCACCAGGGGCAGTTCGCGGCGAGTACGATTTCGTTCAACCTCCCGCCGGGGTATCGCTGTCGCAGGCGCAAGCCTCGGTCCAGGATGCCGTCGGCCGGCTGGGCATGCCGACGTCGGTGCACGGCAGCTTCCAAGGCACGGCGCAGGCGTTCCAGTCGGCCTTGTCGTCGCAGCCGATGCTCATTCTGACCGCGCTGCTCACGGTGTATATCGTGCTCGGCGTGCTCTACGAGAGCTATATCCATCCGCTCACCATTCTGTCGACGCTGCCGTCGGCGGGGGTCGGGGCGTTGCTCGCGTTGCTGCTCTTCAACACCGAGTTCAGCATCATCGCGCTGATCGGGGTGATTCTGCTGATCGGCATCGTGAAAAAGAACGCGATCATGATGATCGACTTCGCGCTCGATGCCGAACGGCGCCAGAACATGCCGCCGCGCGAGGCCATCTACCACGCGTGCGTGCTGCGCTTTCGCCCGATCATGATGACGACGATGGCCGCCATGCTCGGTGCGATTCCGCTTGCGTTGGGCACGGGTGATGGGGCGGAGCTGCGTCAGCCGCTGGGGATCTCCATCGTGGGCGGCCTGCTCGTGAGCCAGGTGCTCACGCTTTATACGACGCCGGTGGTGTACCTCTATCTCGATCGCTTGCGGCTGCGCTGGGCGCGATGGCGTGCGCGTGGTCAACGTGGCCAGGGCGACGTCGGGGAGGTGGGGCATGGCTGATGCCGCGCGCTGCCTGCACCGTGCGCGTCCATGGGCGCCGCGTCCCGGGGCGTCTTTTGAAACTTCTGTTCTGGCCGAAGGGCCGATGCGTGCCATGTCCCGTAACCTGAATCGTCAAGTCGCCACCGTTGGATCTCATCCGCCCGCTGCAGCCCCCGTGGTTGCGCCGCGAGGGCGAGGCGCGAGGACGCCGCCGTGCATGCGTCGCGCCGCCGCGTGGCTTGCGGCAAGTGCCGTACTGTGGCTCGCGGGCTGCGCGGTGGGGCCGGACTATGTGCGTCCAGCAATCGACACGCCGGCCGCCTTCAAGGAGACCGGGGACTGGAAGCTCGCCGAGCCCAGTGATGCGGCGTCCAAGGGCGAGTGGTGGGCGATCTATCAGGACCCGGTGCTCGCTGACCTGATGGCGCAGGTCAACGTCGACAATCAGAACATCAAGGTTGCCGAGGCCAACTATCGGCAAGCGCTGGCCGTGGCCTCGCAGGCGCGCTCTGCTTTCTTCCCGACAATCGGCGCTGACGCCGGTCTCACACGCGCCAGCTCACGCGTGAGCAGCTCCGCGGTGAGCGGGTCGGGGGCGGGCGGGATCTCGAACAGCTATAGCTTGTCGGGCACAGCGAGCTGGGAACCGGACATCTGGGGTAGTGTGCGCCGCTCGGTCGAGGCCGGCAACGCGAGCGCCGAGGCGAGCGAGGCCGATCTGGCTAATGCGCGTCTGTCGGCGCAGGCGCTGCTCGCCCAGAACTACTTCGACCTGCGGGTAACGGACGCTCAGAAGGCGCTGCTCGACCGTACGGTTGCGGCGTACGAGCAAACGCTCAAGCTCACGCAGAATCAATACGCCGTCGGCGTGGCGCAGCGCTCCGACGTGATTCAGGCGCAGACGCAATTGCAATCGGCACAGGCCTCGGCGCTCGATATCGAGGTGACGCGCGCTCAACTGGAGCATGCGATCGCGCTGCTTGTCGGCAAGGCGCCGGCGGCGTTTTCGCTCACGCCGACGCCGCTGCGCGCCGCGTTGCCGATGGCGCCGGTGAGCCTGCCGTCGACCTTGCTGGAACGGCGACCCGATATTGCGGCGGCCGAGCGCTCGGTGGCGGCGGCGAACGCGAAGATCGGCGTAGCCAAGGCGGCCTTCTTCCCGACCCTTACGCTCTCGGCGACGGGCGGTTTCCAGAGCAGCAGCTTCGCCGACTGGCTGACGCTGCCGAGCCGCTTCTGGTCGGTCGGTCCGGCGTTGGCGGCCACGCTCTTCGACGGCGGCCTGCGTCGCGCGCAGACCGACGCGGCCATTGCGGCATACGACGCACAGGTCGCGACCTACCGTCAGACGGTGCTCACGGCGTTCCAGGCGGTCGAAGACAACCTCGCCGCGCTGAACTATCTGGGCCGCGAGGCTGCCGTGCAGAACCAGGCGGTGCAGTCGTCGCGCGAGGCGCTGCAACTCATCCTCAATCAATACAAGGCGGGCACTGTCGGGTTCCAGAACGTGTTGACTGCGCAGACGACGGCGTACACCACGGAGCGTACGGCGCTGACGATTCTTGGACGTCAGTTCACGGCCAACGTGCTGCTCGTGACCGCACTCGGTGGCGGCTGGCATGGTTTGTCGTCCGCGGGCGAGAACCCTGGCGCGTCGCAGGCGGTGAAGGCGTCCGCGGACGCCACCTCCGCCGATGGCCGCGACGGGCAGAAGTAACGCGCCTAACGCGCGTAACGTGCATAAAGCGCGTAAAGCGCGTAAAGCGCCGTCCGAACCGCCTCGTCAGCTCCCGGTCGAGGCGTTCGCGACCGCGGCACCCCCTCGGCATGTCTGCCCGCGCGAACTACGCATATTCCGACGCGCGCAACGAGCCGATCACTAAATCGGGCGTTGGTGTTTAAGGTAATTCCGAACTTCGAGATTGGAATGCCGGAAGCGCTCACCGCGAATCGTCCGAATACCGGTAACGCGAGTAGCACAGACTACGCTGCCGGACGTCTGAGCAATTTCACCTCCGGGCGAGTCCCGTCAAGCAGTTAGGCCGCAGTACCCGCTCTATCGGGCAGCATGCGGGACGCGCGGGCATTGACCACACCGCGTGGCAAGGCGACCCATGCGCATCGTCTATGTGACGTTTCCCAGCCGGTCGGGATGATCCCTTTTTGCCAGAATGGACTCGCTTCGCGGCAATGGCAGGCGCGAAGCACCGTACGTGTCGTGCGGCGATGACGGTGCTGCCAGATGACGAATAAGGGGAGGGGGCAACGATGACGATCAATGTCGTGGTCGCGGACGACCATCCGATTGTGCGCTATGGAATACGACGTCTGCTCGAAGAGCGGGAAATGATTCATCTGGTCGGCGAGGCGGCCAATTCGTCAGAACTCGTGAATTTGCTGGCCAAGGCGCCATGCGACATTCTCGTGACCGATTTTTCAATGCCAGGGGGAAATTTCAAGGACGGACTGTTTCTGATCGGCTATGTGCGCCGATATTTCCCGAACATCAAGATCATCGTCGTCACGATGCTGGAAAACCTGGCGATTCTTCGCGGCATGCTCAAGCTCGGTGTGCATTCGATTCTCTCCAAGCTCGACGAGCAGAGTTCGATTGCCGATATCGTGTGCGTGGTCGCGGACGGTAGCCGCTATATTCCGGCGGGACTGGCGACGCGCCTGCACGACTCGGTGGTCGACGATACCGAGATCGATGCGTCGAAGCTCTCGGGCCGCGAAGTGGAAGTGGTGCGGCTGTTCGTCTCCGGGCTCACCATCAGCGAAATCGCATTCCAGCTCAGTCGCAGCGTCAAGACGGTCAGCTCGCAGAAGACCAACGCCATGCGCAAACTCGGGCTGGACCGCGACGTCGACCTCTATCACTACGCCACGCGCACGGGCATCGCCTGACGGAATCGTTCAACGCGCCGGCGAGGGGGCGGCGGGGCGGCGATGCCCCGCGCGCGGTCAGGCCGGCAGGCGAATGGCTCGCATATCGCGCAGGATCAACTCTCCCGCCCGGAGCATCTGTTTGAGCTGATGCACCACCTGCTTGATTTCCTGGACCTGAGCCTCCGGCGTGTCGGATTGCTGCTCCTGGGCGACGACCAGCGCGTCGAGGCGCCGCGTGTAGTCGCGCATCGCTTCGCTCGCGGCCTGCGCATCCGTCGGCACCGAGGCGGCCGGGGCCGCCACGGCCTGCGAAAGCAGATCGCTGATCGCGGCGACGACCTGCGCCAACTCGCCGCTCTTGTCCGCTGCAATCTGACGCGGCAGCACGTCCGACATCCCCGTGATGTACGACGCCATTACATGGTTCTGCACCAGCAGATCGTTGAGCTCCCCGACCGAGACCTGTTTGGATTTGGGCTCGAGCATCATGCGCCTGAAGGCCGCGCCGAAATTTCCGAACGCAATGTGCATGTCCTTGCGCGCCATGCGATAGGCGAGCTCGTCGCGCTTGCCGTCGCGGCCGGTGCACGATTCCAGGTACGCGCGCGTCGACTGCACCGCCTGCCGGATGAGAGGTCCCATCAGGCGGTATTCCCAGTACGGGAAAAGATAGGAGCACACCAGCGCCACGGCGGAGCCGATCAGCGTGTCGATCGCGCGCTCGCCGATCACCGACAGCGACCCGGGGAGCAGGAAGTGGAACAGCAACAGCACGTAGGACGACATGAACACGACTGACAGGCCGTAATTGAACAGCGACAGGCTGTTGCCCATGACCATGCAGAAGAACATGAGGGCGAGCAGTATCCACGCCTTGTGCACGAAGGCCAGAATGACCAGCACGCTCACGCATCCCACCAGTGTGCCGGTCAGACGCTGCGCGTTCTTTTGTTTGGTCAGGCTGAAGCCGGGCTTCAGAATCACGATGATCGTGAGCAACACCCAGTAACTGTGTGCCTGCCCCGCGAGCAGCGACCAGTTCTCGCAGATGATCATGCCGGCCGTGATGGCGATCGTCACCCGCAAGGCATGACGAAAGCTCGGTGAGGAAAACGTCAGATTCTTCCAGAGCAATTTCGGAGAATAGCTCTGTCGTGAGGTGAAGCGCACGAGCGCCTGATCGATCTGGACTTCGGTGGCCGACCCCGCCGTGGCGAGATTCGTGTTGCGGTGCATGCGTTCCACGACACGCGTGCTGCTCCAGACGCGGCGGAAGGTGCTCGTCAGCGCCTGATAGGCTTCGGGCGCGCGCTGCGGCAACGACTGCTTGCGCATCAGCTCGATCTCGTACTCGATGGCCCGCAATTCCGCGCGCCAACTGCGCTGCGCCCGCGATGGTTCGTTGGTGGCGATGGCGTAGCCGATGGCATCGACTTCGTTGGCGATCTTTCGGATCATGTCGCGGAAGAACAGGAGCACGTCATGGTCGGCGAACTCCCGGCGCAGCATCGGGTAATCGGTGTGCACCGACACCACGACCTCATGCAGGTCGACGATGTTGATGAACAGGTTGAACAGCATCGTGCGGCGCGGCTCCAGCGTGCCGGTGCGCAGGCGGGGCAGGTTGCGCAGAATGATCTCGCGCGCCGCCTGCTGCTTTTCCACGACGTTGACCTGCGCGGCGATCAGTCGCCGGTAGCATTCGTCGATGTCGGTCGACGTGTCGTAGAACGCCGCCTTGGCTTCGAGATACTGCGCCGTGACGAAGAAACACTCGGCCAGCGTCTGCTGTTCGATGCGAAACCACCAGACGCGGCAGACGACGAGGCTGAAGTAGGTGTACCAGAGGCCGCCCGCGAGCACGGCGCCGGCATCGAGCACGGCCTGATGCCGGGTGAGATCGCCCTCGACGTTGAGCACCATCATCATCAGGCAGGCGAAGCTCACGAGCGACGCGCGATAGCCATAGATCACGAGCATCGACAGACCGAAAGTCAGGGTCAGCGACGTGATCCAGAGCTGCCACGGTTGCGCGGCGGTGGCCATGCCGGTGATCAGTACCGTAAGGGCGCCAAGCAGTGTGCAACTGAGCAGCTCCGCGTGCTTGTGACGCAGCGGTCCGTTGATGTCGACCACGCTCGCGCACAGCGCCCCCGAGGCGACCTCGATGCCGAGCAGGTGCTGGTCCATCCCCCAGAACAGCACGAGCGCCGGCAACACGACCCCCAACGCCTGACGGGTGCCAGTGAAAAAGTAATGGCTGAAGAGGAATTTCTTGATATCGGTCTGGTAGTCCATGCGTCGGGTGCGAGGGTTCCGCAGCAAAGCCGGCCGCGCGGCGGGGGTAGGGCGCGGTGCAGACAGAGTCTAGCCGAAGCCCTGCGTGGCGCGAAGAGGGGATGCCGCCGGTGACAGCCCACATGCCGACGGACGGGTAACGGCGCCTGACGCTGCCGTTACTCATGTCGGGGCAAGTTTTCGGATCTGCCCGATGGGCTTCGCGAGGAGGCTTTTGTTATGCTTGCGAACAGACTCGCTCAGCCGCCACGCCCGCATGCTCCACCTATTCTTTTCCAACCGGTTCACCACCCTCGAAGCCGCCCTGTTGCGCGATCTCGCCCAGGCGCCCGGCAGCACGGGGAAAGCCGGTAATCCGTTCGAGACGGAAACCATCGTCGTGCCAAGTGTGGCCGTGCGGCGCCGGCTCGAACTGGACTATGCCGATGTGTTCGGCGTGTGTGCCAACGTTCGTCTGACCTATCTCGCCCAGTGGCTGTGGGACATGGCGGGGCAACTGGTCACGGTGCCCGAGAGTTCGCCGTTTGCGCCGGACCGGCTTGTCTGGCCGCTGTATCAGTGCCTCGCCCAGCCGTGGGGGGACGCCTCGCCGCGACTGGCGGGCTATCTGACGGGCGCGGACGATGTCATGCGCTTCGAATTGGCCGACCGACTGGCGCATCTCTACGACCAATATCTGACCTATCGGCCGAACTGGCTTGAGCGGTGGCAATCCGGAGAGACGATCGAGCCGGGCGCCGCCACGGGCTGGGGGGAGACGCAGCGTGCCGACGAAGTGTGGCAGAGCGCCTTGTGGCGGCAGGTGTTGGCGCATCTGGAGATTCGCGAGCGTCACCCAACGTTGCGGGCCATCGACCGGATCGAGGCATTGACGCCGCAGACGGTGCCTGCCGGATGGCCGTCACGGGTGTCGGTGTTCGCACTGTCGTCGATGCCGCCGCTTTCGATGGCGCTGCTCAAGGCGATGTCTCGTCTGATCGAGGTGCACCTGTACGTGCTGAATCCGTGTGAGAGCTATTGGTTTGACATCGTGCCGCCGTCACGACTGTCGTATCTGGCGCGGCGCGATGGGGTGGCGCATCGGGAAGTGGGGCATCCGTTGCTCGCCGAATGGGGGCGCCAGACGCAATCGCACATCGATGCGCTGTATGCCGACCTCGCACCGCAGGCGGTGGAGGACCGGGCGCTGTTCCAGGCCAATCCCGCACCGACGCTGCTCGCCGCCCTGCAAAACGGCATTCTCACGTTGGACGATGGCCGTCACGGCGCGCCCGATGGCGTGAGCGTCGACGGGTCGGTGCAGGTGCATGTGTGCCATAGCCTGGCGCGTCAGATCGAAGTGCTGCATGACCGGTTGTTGGCGTGCTTCGACGAGATTCCCGATTTGCGTCCCGATGATGTGCTCGTCACCGTGCCGGATCTGGGGCGCGCGGCCCCGCTGATCGACGCCGTGTTTGGTACCGCGACACCTCGCATTCCCTATCTGGTGACGGGGTTGCCGCCGACGCGGACCAACCCCGTCGCGCGGGCGTTCGCCGCCATCCTGGCCTTGGCGCAGCAGCGGGTGGCGGTGTCGAGTCTGGTGGAACTGGCACGCACGGAGGCCATCGCACAACGCTACGACCTCGGCGGCAATGGGCTCGACACCGTTCAAAACTGGTTGCATGCCGCCGGTGCACGACGCGGCTGGCGCGGTGATGCCTTGCTGCGGCTCGACGCGCCGCAGGCGTGCGCGCTGACCGGGGCCGATGTCTCGCCGGCGTTGGAGCGGCACACCCTGGGCGATGCGATGATGCGGCTGTTTCTCGGCTACGCCTTACCTGATGACGCCTTGCCGGTCGACGATTGGCTACCTGTTGGGGGAATCGAGGGCGGCCGTGCCGAATGGCTCGGGCAGTTGGCGCGGCTCATCGACGATCTTGATGCCACCGCCGTCACGCTGCAAACGATGCGCACGGGGCTCGCGTGGCGCGATCAGTTGCTGGCGATGCTGGAGCAGTTCTTTTCTGATGAGCCACGTTTTGCCGACGATGTTGCCGAGGTGCGCGTGGCCATCGAACAGATCGGCTCGGCCATTGCCGATGGGGCGCCCGAAGTGCGGGTGCCGGTTGACGTGGTGGCGCGCGTGTTGGCCAATGCGCTCGACGATCCGACGCGCGGCGGCGTGCCATCGGGGCGTGTGACGTTTGCGGCGATCCCCAGCCTGCGCCTGCTGCCGTACCGGGTGGTGTGCATGATCGGCATGGACGACGGGGTGCTGCCGGGGCGCGTGCGCGCCGACGAATTCGACCTCATGCGCGCGTTGCCGCAACGTGGCGATCGCCAGCGGCGCGACGACGAACGCAATCTTTTCCTCGATCTGATGTTGAGTGCGCAGGACCGGTTCCTGATGACCTACACGGGCCGAAGCGTGCGCGACAATGCGCCGCTGCCGCCATCGACGGCTGTGGACGAATTGCTCGACTTCGCCGGGCAGTTGCTCGCACCAGTGTCGCAGGGGTACAGCCTCGACGATCAGCGCGAAGCCCGCGAGCGGCTTGCCGTGTCGCATCCGCTTCAACCGTTTTCTCCTGCCTATTTCGATGGCCACGACTCGTCGCTCTACAGCTACGACGTGGCGAACGCCGAGGCGGCGCAGCAATTGGCGGATCAACTGGCGTCTCCCACACCGAATGCCCGCCCCGCGCCATTCGTGCGTGAACCGTTGCCCGCTGTCGTACAAACCCATTTGACGTTGGACGACCTGCTGCGTTTCTGGCGTCATCCCGGCAGAGCGTGGGCGCGTGACCGGCTGGGACTCTCGCTCGGCGAACTGCTCACCGAGGTCGACGACGAAGAGCCGTTCGTGCTCGACTGGGCCGGACGCGATGCGCTGGCGGCACGCCTGCTGCCGCGCCTGATGCGCCACGACGCACGCGATGAGCCCGCCGCACGCGCGCATGCCGACGCCATCGAGCGTATTGCGAAGGTCAGTCACGAGTTGCCGGGCGGGGCGACCGGTGCCGTCTGGCGCCGCAGAGCGTTGGGCGGCCTGCGCGCGCTGGCGTCGCAGGTGCGAGAGGCGCAGGCGGAAGGCACGCGGGAGCTGCAGGTGACGCTGCCTTTGACGCCGGCGCTGCCGCCGTCATGGCGCGAATCGACGGACGCTGCCTGGCATGGCGACGCCACGTTGCGCGCAGCATGTCTGTTGCAGGGACGCTTGGCCCCGGTGTCGCGCTATGGACTGGTAATGTATCGATTCGGCAGCCAGCGACCGAGCGATCTGCTTGCCGCGTGGCTGGCCCATCTGGCGCTTTGTGCGCATCTCCAGCAGCCCGAGCACGCCGGAATGGACGTAGCCGCCAGAACGCTCTGGTACGGCGAAGACGAGACATTCGCGTTGCGGCCGGTGGAAGACGCGGCGACGCTGTTGGGGCAATGGGTGGCGCTGTACCGCCTCGGCCAGACGCGGCCGTTGCCATTCTTCACGCGAAGCGCGTGGAAGTTGGCGAGTACCGGCAAGCCGGGCGAGGCGCAAAGCGCGTGGCTCGGTTCGGCATTCGCACGGGGCGACGCGGACGACCCGTACACGCGACTGATCTGGCGCGGCGTGGAGGATCCGCTGGCGCCGCCGTTCGATGCGCTCGCCAATCTCCTGCTCGGCCCTCTGGTGCAACACCTTGACGCGGCGGAGGGCGCATGACGCAGCTCATCGACCTCGACGTCTTCAGTTGCGATCTCGACGGCGTTTGCCTGATCGAAGCGTCGGCCGGCACTGGCAAGACCTGGAACATCTGCGCGCTGTACGTGCGGTTGCTGCTCGAGAAGCGATTGACGGTCGAGCAGATTCTTGTCGTCACCTTCACCAACGCGGCCACGGCGGAGTTGCGTGAGCGGATTCGCGCACGGCTGGCTGCGTTGGTGGCTGCGATGGCGCCGGTCTTCGAGGAGGAGGACGAGAACGACGATGTCGTCGACTTCGATCCGGACGCCAGCGACGATCCGTTGTTCAACGTCATGATCGCGGGGTTGATCGAGCGCGGTGACATGACACCGAAGGCCATTCGCGATTGCTTGCAAACGGCATTGCGCGGCTTCGATCAGGCCTCGATTCACACCATTCACGGATTTTGCCAACGTGCGCTGGCGGAGGTGCCGTTTGCGGCCGGATTGCCGTTCGCCTACGAGCTGGTGCCGGACGACAATGGCGTGCGTCACGACCTGGCGGTCGAATTCTGGCGGCGTGTGGTCGAACCGATGGCAGCGCAGGACGACGGCTTCGCCGCGTGGCTGGTCGATGCGAAACGCTCGCCCGGCACGCTCACCGACCAGTTGGCGCGTCGGCTGAAGAAACCCATGTCGGAATTGCGCTGGCCGTCGGCGGTCGAGGCAGACGCTCAAGCGTCGTCGGACCCGGGATGGTTCGCGACCTACGCGGCGGCCTGCGAGTGCTGGGACGCCGAGGCCGTTGCAATAACCGATCTGATGCGCGCGGCGTTGCCGTCGTACAAGAAAAACATTTACGACGAGGTATCGCTTGCGCAAGCCGTATCGGCCTGGGCGCGCTATCTGGGCGCGCGCGATGCCGGGGCGCCGTTGAGTCCGAAGGCCGAATTGCTGACCACCACGCGCCTCGCCAAGGACATCAAAAAGGGCGAAACGCCGCCCGATCACCGGTTTTTCGGCATGGCCGATGCGCTGGTGCAAGCGCGTGCCGACGCGCACGAGCGTTACGCGATGCAGTGGCTGCGGATGCTGCGCGAGTGGCTGATGCAAGCCCCGGACCAGTTGGCGCTTCGCAAGCGCGAGTTGCGGGTGGTGTCGTTCGACGACCTGCTTGGCAATATTGCACGGGCACTGAACCAGCACCCCGATCTGGCCGAGGCCCTGCGCGAGCGATACCCCTGCGCACTGATCGACGAGTTCCAGGACACCGATCCGCTGCAGTTCGACATTTTCAGCGCCGTGTACGGTCGGCGGGAGACGGCCGCATCGAACGTCGGGCGGGGCCGATGTTCATGGTGGGTGACCCGAAACAGGCGATCTACAGCTTCCGGGCAGCGGATCTGCATACGTATCTGGCCGCTCGCGAGAACGCCGACGCGGCGTACACACTGGCGGTGAATCAACGCTCGACACCGGCCATCATCGAGGCGGGCAATCGCCTGTTCGGGGCCAACGATCGGGCGTTCGTACTCGACGGGCTCGAGTATCCGCCAGTGCGCGCGGGGGCGCGGCAGCGTGCGCCGTTTACCGACGCTCGCGAAGTGGCCGACTTCACTGTCTGGTGGCTGCCGGACGATGACGAGCCGCTGTCGAAGGACGACGCTCAGCAGGCGTGTGCGCGGGCGACGGCGGCCGAGGTGGCGCGCTTGCTCGCGGGGGCGGCTCGCGGTGACGTGCTCGTGGGCGAGCGACCGCTCGCACCGGGCGATATTGCCGTGATCGTGCAGACGCACCGGCAGGGCGCGCTGATGAAATCGATGCTTGCCGAGCACGCGGTGGGCAGCGTGGAGCTGACGCAGGACTCGGTGTTTGCCAGTGACGAGGCACAAACGCTGTTGCGGGTGTTGCGTGCAGTGGAGTCTCCCGGCGACGTGCGGGCGCTGCGCGCAGCGCTGGCGACCGAATTGTTCGGGCTCGATGCCACGGCGTTGTATCGCATGCAGACCAGCGAAGCCTCCGATGCCGAGGCGATCGCGTGGATCGAGCGGCTACAACGCTATCGTCAGTTATGGATCGACCGTGGCTTCTCGGCGATGTGGCGCACGTTGATGCGCGAGCTGGGCCTCGCGGCACGTCTGGTCGCTCAGGCCGGCGGCGAGCGACGCCTCACGAACTTCATGCATCTGGCAGAGCTTGCACAGGCCCGCTGGGCCGAGCAGCCTGGCATGCCGGCGCTGCTGCGCTGGCTGGCCTCGCAGCGCAATGCGAGCGGCGGTGAAGACGCGCAGTTGCGTCTCGAGTCGGATCAGAATCTGGTGCAGATCGTGACCGTTCACAAGTCGAAGGGGCTTGAGTATGGCGTGGTGTTCTGTCCGTTTCTTTGGGACGGCGCAGTGCGCGACGGTGGGCGTCTCGACGGACTTGAGTATCACGATGGTTCCAAGGCCGTTATCGACTTCACCGATGGGGCGGGCAAGGGGTCGCCCGCCGCCGCCGCGCTACGGCAGGAGCAATCGGCAGAGCAGGCACGATTGCTGTACGTAGCGCTGACGCGCGCGGTCTACCGTTGCTACCTGGCGGCCGGCATTTATGCGTCGCGACGCAGCGTGAAGGAGGCGTGCGGCGGCATGCTCAACTGGCTCGCGGCAGGGCAAGGGAATACGTTCGATACGTGGGTTTCGTCGACGCTCGATACCGACGAGCGGGTGGCCACGATCCGGTCGGCATGGAAGGCGCTCGTCGGCGGCCCACTGGCTGTGGTGCCGTTGCCAATGGGCGATGCGTTGGATGCCGACATGCGTGTCGTCCACGACGCGGCGCCGCAACTCACGCCGCGCGCGAGTGCTCGCGCGTTGCGCGAAGTCTGGCGGATCGGGAGCTTCTCGGGGCTGTTGGCGGGGATGCATGCCGGTCCGCAACTGGGCGGCGGTCAACTCAGTGCGCCGGAGCGTACGCGTCCCGATTACGACGCGCAGGCCAATGCCGGGCCGACGTTCGCTCTGCCGCCGGAGGCGGACGATGCCTGGCCGCCCGCCGATGACATTCTTCGTTTCCCACGCGGACCGGCGGCCGGCGAGAGTTTGCACCGTGTGTTCGAACTGGCTGATTTTCAGGCGCGCGCGCAATGGCCACATGCGGTCGCTAGAGCCTTGCGCGAACGACCGCCCGGGCGCGGAGCCGAGCACAACGATACGTGGCGCGCCATGATGATGAGCATGCTGGCCGATACGCTCGCTACACCGTTGCGACCGGGCATGCAACTGGCCGACGTGGCGATGACCGAACGGCTCACCGAAATGGAATTCACGTATCCGGCCGATGCCGTGTCGCTCGAGGCGCTGCGCGGCGTGTTGCGCCAGTTCGGTTACCCGGACTTGCCGCTCGACGCCACGGTGCTGCGTGGCTACCTCAAGGGGTTCATCGATCTGGTGTTTCGCCACGGCGGCCAGTGGTGGATCCTCGACTGGAAGTCGAACTACCTCGGCACTGCCCCGGAAAACTACGGCGCCGACGGCCTGCGCGAAGCAATGGCCGAGCACGGCTATCACCTCCAATACCTCCTCTACACATTGGCGTTGCATCGCTACTTGCAACGCCGATTACCCGACTACCGATACGACCGCGATATGGGCGGCAGCCTCTACTTGTTTGTCCGGGGCGTTCGGCCCGACTGGGCGCGTGCGCATCTGGCCGGTGACGATGTTCCGGGTGTCTTCTTCGACAAGCCGTCGCTTGAGATGGTCGACGCGCTCGATCGGCTGTTCGCCTCGGGCGAGAACGCTGCACTGGCGCAAGCGTTGTCGCCGGACGTTCCAGGTGACGACGCGGGCGCTGCCGACGGGGAGGGCGCATGAGCGATCGACGAGATCGGGGGGACGTGGCCGGCGCACCGTTGGCCGACAGCGGCGTGGTGCGATTGGCGCAGGGGTTCGCGCGTCGAATGGCACTGCTCGCGCGCGGTCACGGGGCGGACGAGTCGACGTGCCGCTATGTGTGGCGCGCCGCCCTCGCGGTGAGCCTCGCCACGGCCGAGGGGCACGTCTGCGTGCCGCTCGATAACCTGCTCGACGGGCAAGCCAGCGGCGAACTGTTTCCGGGTGACGCCCCCGCCTTGTCCGTCTGGCGCGAGGCACTCTTTGCCAGCGGCTTGTGTGCCCCCGCCAGCCTGGCGCTGGCGCGCACCGGCGATGTGCAGGCCGACGCCTTCCCGCTATTGCTCGACGACCGTGATCGCCTCTATCTCGCACGTTATTACAGCTATGAGGCGCGGCTGGCGACGGCGCTCGGACGTAAGTTGTCGCTGACCGAACGCACACCGGTCACCGCTGCGGATCGCGCTCGTCTGCATCGTTACTTTGGCGAAGGCGCGCTTGTGTCGTCCGATGGGCAGCAGGAACCGAACTGGCAGATGGCGGCGGCGGCGCTGGCGCTGCAACGCTCGTTGGTTGTGCTCAGCGGCGGTCCCGGCACGGGCAAGACGACCACCGTGGTGGGGTTGCTCGCCTGCCTGCTCGAGCGAGACGCCAACCTGCGCGTGGCGCTCGCCGCACCCACGGGGAAGGCGGCGCAGCGCATGCAGGAGGCGTTGACGGCCCGTCGGGATCTCCCGGAAACAGTGCGCAGGGCCCTGCCCGAGGCGGCGGTCACGTTGCATCGGCTGCTGGGTGTCTTGCCGGAGTCGGCCGAGCAAGCGGGGCGGCGTTTTCGACATCACGCGGGCAACCCGCTGCCCTACGATCTGATCGTCGTGGACGAGGCGTCGATGATCGATCTGTCGATGGCGACGCAATTGCTCGAAGCAGTGCCAGAAAGCGCACGCCTGATCCTGTTGGGCGACAAGGATCAGTTGGCGGCGGTTGAAGCGGGGGCCGTCTTCGGAGAGTTGAGCGCGCAACGCATGTTCTCACCGGACATGCGTAGGCGATTGTTGTCCGCGCTCGAATGGCCCGTCGATGCGCCGCCCCGGTCGGGACCTTTGGCTGCCGTCGTAGGGAACGGCGTGCCGGATGCGGCCGCAGGAAGCGGTCGAGTGTCGCAAGGACTCGAAGACACCGTCGTCTGGTTGGAGCGAACTTATCGCTTCGGCGAAAATTCTGCGATTGGTCGCCTGGCAACCGCCATCAAGTCGGGCAAAGTGATTGAGGCGCGCAAGGCCTGCACCCTTGCGGACGACGGGGCGCTCGCCGGCATCGGTTCGACGGCAGCGCCAGCCGCAAGCGACGCCGACCGCGTGATGTTCAGTGAGGACGGCGGCGTGCAGTTGTCGCCGGCCAGTCTGCACGCGCTGGCGGACGGGTATTCGGCCTATCTCGCCGCGCTGGCCGAAGCGGTAGCGACGATCGAGCAACTGGGCGATCCGGCGACGGTAACCGCCGCCGATGTCGCCATGGTCGCGCAGCCGGTGTTTGCGGCGTTCGGTCAGTTTCGCGTGCTGTGCGCGACACGCGGTGGGCGACGCGGCGTCGAGTTGCTCGGCGCGCAACTGACGGCGGTACTCGCGCGTCGAGCCGGTATGGCGCTCGGGGCTGGCGGGGGCGCCTGGTTTGCCGGGCGCCCGGTGTTGGTCACGCAGAACGAATACGCGCTGAACTTGTTCAACGGTGACATTGGCATCGCGTTACCGCTCGGACCGTCCGGCACACTGCGTGTCGCGTTTGCCACGCCGGATGGGGGATACCGCCTTTATTCCCCGGCCAGCTTGCCGGCCCACGAGACCGCATTCGCCATGACGATCCACAAGTCGCAGGGCTCGGAATTCGAACGCGTGGCGATGGTGCTGCCGGAACAGGCGAGCCGGGTACTCTCGCGGGAGCTGATCTATACGGGGGTGACGCGAGCGCGCCGTCAGGTATGGCTTTACGCGCCGTGGCAGGTCGTCGCGTCGGCCATCGCGCGGCCCACGCAGCGCGACGGCGGCTTGACCGACCGGTTGAGGGAGGTGCTGGCTACGATGCCTCCTTCGGTGCCTGCGCCGCCGCCGTCGCTGCCGCGATAGCGGCCTCGGCCACCGAGCCCAGCCGCGTGACAAGCAACTGGTCGATCTTGTAGTTGTCGATGTCGACCACTTCGAACTTGTACCCCGCGGCCTCGGTGGCTTCCGATTTCTTCGGAATGCGCTTGAGCTGATAGATCATGAATCCCGCGATGGTCTCGAACTCGCCTTCTCCAGGAAGCTCGTCGATATCGAGTGCTTTCTTCACGTCCTCGACCGACGTGACACCATCCACGAGCCATGAGTGCTCGTCGCGCTGCACGATCTGATCTTCGTCCGCCGGGTGAATCACGTTGCCCATGAGCGCGCCCACAATGTCGTTGAGCGTCACCACACCGACCACCAGACCGTATTCGTTGATGATGACGGCAAAGCCTTCGCGGGTTTCCTTGAAGCGTGCGAGCGCTTCCGAAAGATTCAGGGTGTCGGGGATCACCAGCAGCTTCTTCGCATAAAGGCGGTCCAGATTGCGAATCACGCTCGACAGGTCTTCGCTCGCAATACGCTGGAGCAAATCCTTCGAGTCGACGTAGCCGAGCACGTTGTCGATTTCGTCCCGGCACACGAGATACTTCGAATGCGGGCTTTGGATGATCTTTTCGCGAATACTGCGCTCGTCCTCGGCGATGGTGAAGTACACCACGTCGTCGCGAAATGTCATGACCGAGCCGACGGTGCGCGATTCCAGCTCGAAAACGTTCTCGATCAAATGGAGTTCCTGCTTGCGCACCACGCCGGCTTGCGCGCCCGCACCGACCATCGCTGCGACATCTTCCGACGTAATGTTCTCGATGGCATGCGTCGGCAGCTTGAACAGACGCAGAAACAGGTTCGCCACGCCATTGAAGAGGTACACGAGGGGCCGCAGCACTTTCAGGCACAGCAACATCGGATCGATGATGCCCATGGCAACGCGCTCGGGGTTGACCATCGCGAGGCGCTTGGGAATCAGGTCGGCGAACTGAATGAAAGCGATCGTGATGAACAGGAACGAGCCAATGCCTGCCAGGCGCAACGCCAGCGCCTGATCGGTGAGCGGCGAGAGCCACGCGAACAGATAGCCGGTCAGGAAACTCTCGCCAAGCACGCCGCCGAGCACGGCGACCGCGTTCACGCCGATCTGCACAACGGTGAAGAAATTGCCTGGCTGCCCCTTGAGGGCGAGTACCTTGATTGCCTGCGGGTTGCCCTTTTCCATGAGCACGTGCAGCTTGGTGCGCTTGGCGGCGGTCAACGAGATTTCGGCGGCGGAGAAGAATGCGCTGGCCAGAACCAGCACGAAGATACTGAAAAGAAAGCCATAACCACTCATGTTGTCATCCCTGTAAATGCGAAGGCGGGTACACAGCCGCGACGCTGGCCGGACCGATGAGCAAGGAAGCGGGTCCGGTGGGCAGGGAGACATTTCAAAACAAGCCCGGCGGGCCGTCATTTTGAGATGCCTTCAGGCGGGTGCGCGGAAGGCGCGTACCCGGTGCGGTGTCGTCTGCGAGTCAAAAATGCCGCCGACGCCATTTTTGCGGGCCGCGTCAGCCGCGTAGGCTGTGCCGCTGTCCAATAGCATGCCATAAGTTCGGGGCTTGCCGACACCCATGCCCCAACGATTGGGCGAGCGCTGGGGCATGGGTGTCTACTTTCGGACGGTGGCTTGCGCGAGCTGCGCGACACCGCGTTCAGAACCGACAATGGGCGCACGCCGCCTCGGGCATCGTGAACTTCGCCGCGACACCTTGTCGAGGCCGTGGCGACCGGCCACGTATCTCTTTACTGAGGATCTCACGATGATGAACGGCATCCAGGCATTCCACTATTCGCCGGGGTTGGGCAACGTTGCGGCAGCAGCCCCCATTGCGCTGACGCCAGGAGCAGGGCTCGCCAACGCCGCCGGCATTCCGCTGGTGCGCATCGCCAACGCTCGCGCCGATAGCCTGACGCACCCTTGGACCGCGCGGGACGTGCGTGCCGAGCCAGTGTCTCGTGGCATGGACAAGGCCTTCGGCAGCGATTTCCTGGGCGCGTCGGCGGAGGTCGAGGCGTCCGGCGAAGTCGCTGCCGGCCGGTTCATACCCGAGGAAGGCGGCATTGACAGCGGCGAACTGGCTGCACTTGTGCTCGACGTTCCCACGAATGGCGCAACGCGTGGCGCGCAACCGGTCCTGAGCGCGTCCGCCCTGCAAACGCTTCATGTGTGCGCCAGTGCGCAGGACACCGGCACACGCGGCGTATCGCCGGACGGTCGCAATCATCCTGTGTTCATGCCCGACGGGCGCAGCGAGCGGGCACAGATCTGCCGGGAGATTGTGAGCGGCTCGCTGCTCGGCACCGGCGGTCGCAACGGAACGGTGGCGTTCGATACCCGTCGCGACGACGTGGCGACGATCGTCGCGGATACCGCGCGCCGATGGACGGGCAAGCCGGCACTGGCAGGGAGAAAGGAGTGGTCGAAGGCGTGCGAGGAACTGGAGTCGCCCGCCACGTTCATCGAGAAAGTGAACGATCGGCTGCACCAGGGATCGCGGGTCCTGCCGTCGCGCGAGAGTACCGAATGGATGCTTCGCGTGGGGTTCGCCGACGGCTTGCCGATGCATCAGGCCATGGTGCGCGCCGATCTGCCGCCGTCCGTCGGACTGGGCACGGACGAGTGGGTCAAACTCGCCCTCGGGGTCGAGCAACTGGGCGAGCGTCACTGGGCGCTTCGTCACACGGAGGTGATGAACGCGGCGGCGCTGCCCGCGACGAACACGAAGGCCTTCACGGCACTCGCGACGTCGATGTCGTCGCGGCCGCCGCATATCGCGACGCAGCGCCTGCGCAATCAATTGGCGATGCGTGGTGTGCCGACCGTTCCGGCCAGCACCACGATCGATCCGTCAGCGCACGGCTAAACTCGCTCGCCGCCTGATCGCCAGGCGTCATCCATGAAAAAACGCGCCCGGTTTGACCCGGGCGCGTTGACTTCCATCGTTGACGACGGGCAACGGTGCAGCGGCGCAAGGCGAAACGCTCACCGCCGCGTGCGCATCGTCAGGTGCGACGATAAATTTCGGCGCCGCTCTTGACGAACTCCACCGCCTTGACTTCCATGCCCTGCTTGAGGGCGGCTTCGTCGGTCAGGCCTTGCTTGGCGGCGTAATCGCGCACGTCCTGCGTGATTTTCATCGAGCAGAAGTGCGGTCCGCACATTGAGCAGAAGTGGGCAACCTTGGCCGAGTCCTTCGGCAGCGTCTCGTCGTGGAATTCACGCGCCTTGTCCGGATCGAGACCCAGATTGAACTGGTCTTCCCAACGGAACTCGAAACGCGCCTTCGACAACGCGTTGTCGCGAATCTGCGCGCCCGGGTGGCCCTTGGCGAGATCGGCGGCGTGCGCGGCGAGCTTGTACGTGATGATGCCTTCCTTCACGTCGTCCTTGTTCGGCAAGCCGAGGTGTTCCTTCGGCGTGACGTAGCACAGCATGGCGGTGCCGTACCAGCCGATGGTCGCCGCCCCGATGCCCGACGTAATGTGGTCGTAGCCGGGGGCGATGTCCGTCGTCAGCGGTCCGAGCGTATAGAACGGGGCTTCGTCGCAGTACTCGAGCTGGAGATCCATGTTCTCCTTGATGAGCTGCATCGGCACGTGGCCCGGGCCTTCGATCATCACCTGCACGTCGTGTTTCCAGGCGATCTGCGTGAGCTCACCCAGCGTCTTCAGCTCGGAGAGTTGTGCTTCGTCGTTGGCGTCATAGATTGAGCCCGGACGCAGGCCGTCGCCCAGCGAGAACGCGACGTCATAGGCCTTCATGATTTCGCAGATCTCTTCGAAGTGCGTGTAGAGGAAGCTTTCCTTATGGTGCGCGAGGCACCACTTGGCCATGATCGAGCCGCCGCGGCTCACGATGCCAGTCATGCGGTTGGCGGTCATCGGCACGTACGCGAGGCGCACGCCGGCGTGAATCGTGAAGTAGTCGACGCCTTGCTCGGCCTGCTCAATGAGCGTGTCGCGGAACATTTCCCACGTCAGGTCTTCGGCCTTGCCGTTCACCTTCTCGAGCGCCTGATAGATCGGCACCGTGCCGATGGGCACCGGGCTGTTGCGCAGGATCCATTCACGCGTCTCGTGGATGTGCTTGCCGGTCGACAGATCCATCACCGTGTCGCCGCCCCAGCGGATCGCCCACGTCATCTTGTCCACTTCCTCGCCGATCGACGAGGTCACGGCCGAGTTGCCGATGTTCGCGTTGATCTTCACGAGGAAGTTGCGGCCGATGATCATCGGCTCCGATTCCGGGTGGTTGATGTTGTTCGGGATGATGGCGCGACCGCGTGCGATTTCGCTGCGTACGAATTCCGGCGTGATTTCGGCGGGGAGGCTCGCGCCGAAATGCTGACCCGGATGCTGGCGCGAGAGCAGCTTGGCCAGACGCTCGCCCTGCGGGCCGGCGTTGCGCACGCTCTCGATGTATTCCTGACGGCGCAGGTTTTCGCGAATCGCGATGTATTCCATCTCGGGCGTGATGATGCCCTGACGCGCGTAATGCATCTGCGTCACGTTCTTGCCGGCCTTGGCGCGGCGCGGTGTGCGATGCAGACCCGGGAAGCGTAGCTCGGCGGTGGCGTCGTCGGCGGCGCGCTCGCGGCCGTAGGCGGACGTCATGCCCGGCAGCGCTTCGGTGTCGCCGCGCTCCTCGATCCATGCCGCGCGCAGGGCGGGCAGGCCGGAGCGGATGTCGATTTGGGCGTCCGGATCGGTGTACGGACCGGAGGTGTCGTATACGAAGATCGGCGGATTCTTTTCACCGCCAAAGCTTGTCGGCGTGTCGGCTTGCGAGATTTCGCGCATCGGGACACGCAGGTCGGGGCGCGAGCCTTCCACGTAAATCTTGCGGGAATTCGGCAGCGGTGCGATCGCGGCTTCATCCACGCGCGCATTGGCTGAGAGGAATTTCGGATTGGCGTTCATGCAATGTCTCCTGGCGGGGCACGTGTTGACGCCGACAATTTCGGCGAAAAGCGGCTCAGGAGCATGAACGGGGGCGAGGAATTTCTACGCTCCCTGCGCTGGCATTATCCAGATCAGGTTCTAAGGGTATTTCTCACCCACAACTCACGTTGCAGGACCCCTGCGCTAGCTTTGCGGCAACAATACACTGACATGCCCGGCAAACACAAGCACGATACGTCCCGAAAAACGTGAACGGCCGATGCTGCGATGCGACATGACACGTGCCGGCGGACGCAAACGCTGGTTGGGCGGCGGCGTCAGGCGAGGGCGAGTGCGCTGACGTCGCCGAGCGTGCGCGCCAGTCGTTGTGCGATGTCACCGGCCGGCGCCTGGGGTACCGCACTCCCGGATGTGCGGCTTGGCTCACTTTGGCCTAACAATTTTCGTCGGTTTTGGCCCTTCCGGGGGCGACAAGGGGTGCGTATCGTCGAAGGCGTGGAGGCATGGCAAGCGTGAGAACGGCATGCCACCGGTGGGTGAAGCCTATTCTGAACGGAATTGAACGGAACGGAGAATCGATTCATGCTACGACTGAACTACATCAAGGCCGCGCCGCGCCCCTACGAACAGATGAGCGTGCTGAGCCAGTATTTCCATGACTGCGGCCTGCCGGGTGGCCTGGTCGAGCTGGTTTGGCTGCGAGCCTCGCAACTCAACGGCTGCGCGTTCTGCATCGACATGCACGTGGTAGACGCCCTGAAAACGGGCATCGAACCGCGCCGTCTGCATTTGCTCGACGCCTGGCGTGAAACCGAGCTGTACTCGCCGGCCGAGCGCGCCGCGCTGGCTTGGACGGAAGCCGTCACCAACGTGCAGGACGGCCATGTGCCGGACGCGGTGTTCGCCGATCTACGCGCGCATTACGACGACAAGCAGATCGCCGATCTGACGTTCGCCGTCGCCACGATCAATGCGTGGAACCGTATGGCGATCGCGTTTCGCGCGCCGCTGCCAAAGACACCCCACGGCGTACGCTGAGCGCCAGCCCGACGCGAAGCGCGTTCTGACGCCTTCGCTACTGCGCCAGGCGCACTTCGCGCTGAAACTCGCGCGGCATCAGCCGTAGCGCGTCGCGGAAGAACCGCCGGTCGGGCGGGGGCAGCAGTGGCAGCACGCGGCCCAGCGACTGGGCGGCATGCACCGCCTGCGGCGAGTCGCCGTCCTGGTGCAGCGCGAACCACAACATCTCGAACCACAAGTTGGCGAGCTGCAACGGCTCGAAGCAGACGCGCCCCTCTTCATGGTCGGCAAGCGTCGTCGCCAGGACATCGGTCCAGCGCTGGAAACCCTTCGCCCGCGAGAAGGGCGCGCCGAATGGCTGCACGGCGTCGAGAAAGGCGTCGACCGTCAACGGCGTGCTCGCGCGCAGCGTCGCCAGATCGGGGTCGCGCCGCCCCGGCACGGCACCGCGCGCGATGCGTAGCAGGAAGACCGTATTCCAGACGGAATTGCCACCGACACCGAACCGGTCGCAGATCCATTCCGAGAGCCCGATCCAGCGCAGCGCCTGCCGCTGAACGTCCGTGGCGGCGAGCCGTCGGCCGGGATCGATGAGCGCGCCTTGCCAAAACAGCCACAATGACAGCCCGATGTTGGCCGCGACATGCTGCGCGAGTTCAATGGAGTCGGCTTCGAACGCGGCTTGCAGGGCGTCGGAAAAGGCGGCCAGCGCGTTCGCCGCCGACTGCTCCCGCGCGGGCATCGGGCCGCCGCGCGCGGCGTGCGACTTGTGCAGCAATGCCTGCAGGTTACGGCTCTCGAAGCGAATGCGCGGGTTGTAGACGAGACAGGGGGCGAGCGAGGCATCGTCGGCGATGCGTTGCAGGTGGGCGAACGCGCCGGCCTCGTCGCGTGACCCGTAGGCTTGCCAAGCCTGCACGATCCAGTGCATGGCGCGTAACGTGGGCGAGCCCGGCGGGTTCGCGCCAAAGGTCGAGGCGAGCGTTGCCAGCGTTCGATTCGTGCGCGCCGCGTCGCCCATGCGACGCCAGGCGATCGTCTCGGCAAGCAGGGCGATGCCGCGTTGCACGTCGTCAACGGCGCACACCTGCGCTGCATGAAACGATGGAATCGCGCCAGTGCGCGGTTGGCGGCGTACCTCGCTTTGCGATGGCGCTTGGGGCGGCGCGAAGAACACGCCGTCCTGCATATCGCGCTTGCCCAGCGTCAGGTGATGCCAGAACGCAATGTCCTGCATGACGTAATCGAGTGCCGGCGATGGGGTATCCGACGACGCATCCTGTGCAAGCCCGAGAAACGAGGCGATGGCGCGACGCGGGTCGGCGGGCGTCGCGTCCCCGATCGTCACGGCGATGCGCGACATCTCATCGCGGGCGAGCCAGAATGGCCCTTTGCCCCGTCCGCGCGTCGGCAGCAGACGCGCATCGGCGAGTACATCGTCGCCCCAGCCCACGGCAACGCCCCAACGCGCAAAGTCGGAGAACGCGCGGCTGATCAGCATACGCAGATCGCCCGCCGCGCCGGCTTGACTGAACCGGATCTTCAACGAGGCAAGCGAGACCGACGACATCTCGTAATGCGCCGCATAGTAGACCCGCATCAACAACCAGAGGCTCTGATATCGCACGGGTTGGCCGTCGACATGCTGGGGGCATCGAGGCGGACGACGAGCGTTGGTGCGCCAGTGACGGGCGTTGTGCTGCGCGAGGGAGGAGTGTCGGACATGGCGTCGAGGCGAGTCGAGTGGCGTCGGGCCACGGACGACGGCCGCACACGCGACGGAATCTACGAATGGGGTGCACCGATGATACGGCGGTTACGACGGTTACGGTAGCGCTGCTTTGTGCCTGCCGAAACGCAGACTATGCTGCAAACGCTCCCGGAAGCGGGCGCCTGGCCGGCGCCACCGACGTTCTCCCTGCCACCCCGATGGCACGCATTGAAATCAGGACAACGAAATGAAAATGAAAATCTCTCGCTGGCGACGCGGTGTTGTTGCCCTACAGACGGCTGCGGCTGCCGCGCTCGTCTCGGCGACTTTGTTCACCCCGCCGGCACAGGCGGAGGAAACCAAGGCATCGACGCCGGCGGCACCGGTGCGCATTATCGAGCGTGCCGACTGGGGCGAACGTTTCGCGGCGGAAGGCGTGAAGGGCACGATCATCGTGCTCGACGCTCGCACGCGAACGTATCAGGCGTTCGACACCGCGCGTGCCGAGCGGCGGGTGTCGCCTGCATCAACTTACAAGGTCTTCAACAGTTTGCTCGCGCTGGAGTCGGGCGCGCTCGAGAACGAGCGCGAGATCATTCCCTGGGATGGCAAGCCGCGTCAGGTGAAGTCCTGGAATGCCGCGATGGATCTGCGCCGTGCATTCCGGGTGTCGTGTCTGCCGTGCTATCAGGTCGTCTCGCACAAGGTCGCGCGTGAATACGCGCAGGCAAAGCTGGACGAAACCGGTTACGGCAATCGCACCATCGGCCGCGCCGCCGACGCCTACTGGGTCGACGACAGCCTGCGGATCTCGGCCCGCGAACAGGTCGACTTCCTGCAACGGCTCGCACGCGGCACACTGCCGTTCTCGGCGCACACGCAGGACATCGTGCGTCAGATCTCGATTGTCGAAGCCACGCCGGACTATGTGCTGCACGCCAAGACGGGCTGGTTCGACGAGAAGACGCCCAATATCGGCTGGTGGGTCGGCTGGATCGAGCGCGACGACAATATCACGAGCGTGGCGCTGCACATCGATATGGCGGGGGCCGCGGATGCGCCGAAGCGCGCGCGCATCGTGCGGGCCGTGTTGCAGGATCTGAAGCTGATCTGAGGACGGCGGGCGCCGTGGTGAGCCTCGCGCGGTGCGTACGCCAACCGGCGGCGCGCCGCGCGACGAAAGCGGGCTACAGCGCGCGTCCGTGCTTAAGTGCGGACGCGATTTCCGCCACGTGACGGCCTTGCGTCCTCGCGATCTTCAACTCGTTCTCGCTGGGTTTGCGAGACCCATCGGCCGCGGCGAGCGTGGTCGCCCCGTAAGGCGTGCCGCCGGTGATTTCGCCCATGTTGGTGAGGCCAGGCTCGGTGTAGGGCACGCCAACGATGACCATGCCGTGGTGGAGCAGCGTGGTGTGAAAGCTCGTGATCGTCGTTTCCTGTCCCCCATGCTGCGTGCCTGTGCTGGCGAACACGCTGCCGACCTTGCCGACGAGCGCGCCCTTGGCCCATAGGCCACCGGTCTGATCCAGGAAGTTGCGCATCTGTGCGGTCATGTTACCGAAGCGGGTCGGGGTGCCGAACAGGATCGCGTCATAGTCGGCCAGTTGGTCGACGCGGGCGACGGGCACGTTCGCGAAGGCAGCGCGCGCCGCTTTCGCGCCGCTCTTTTCGAGGACTTCGTCGGGTACCAACTCAGGGACTTGCATGACGGTGACATCGGTGCCGGCGACGCTGCGCGCGCCGTCGGCGACAGCTTCGGCCATCGTGTGGATATGCCCGAACATGCTGTAGAACACCACCAGGATCTTGGCGTTGGCCATGTGAATCTCCTTAGGGGTCGAGAGAGGCCGGCGTCGCGGGCAATTCGCCACGCGAGGCGAGCCGTTTCATGATAGTCGACGCTCGGGACGAAACACTGGATTCGTTGGGGACCAAGCGCGCTTAACGCAGGCGCGAGCCGATGAGGCAGCCAAGCGCGAGCGCCGCGATGAGCACGGTCACGCTCGCCGATACCCCGCCCGCCAGCGCGAGCCCAGTGGCCGCCATGCCATGCGCCATGACTGCGGCCGGCACGAGCAACATGGCGCTCACGACACACCAACGCATCACATACCGCCACATGAAGCGACTGATGACATGCATGCGCGCGTCGAGTTGATGCCGTTGCCAGAATGACAGATCGGCTGCCGCGTGGAAGAGCCACAGCGGACTGAAGTATTTGATGAACAAGTCCATGACGCCATACCGGAAACATAATGCCCGCAGGGCGCGGGCATGTCGTCGAGGCGCGATGGCGGGGCAGACGCCCGATGGCACACTCACGCACTTGGGGGAATCGACGCTCAATAATTGTAGCAGGCGCTCACTCACTTTGTGGTGCCGGGGTTGGGTCGACGCGAGAAGGATTCGCCGGAATTTCGCGCAATGCACCTCGAAATTTCGGCATCATCGCGCATCTCCCATCGTGTCAGGGTCTGGCCGAAGTGTCGTGTTTCTCTCCGCTTTCTTCCGGCTGGCCGATCAGGGTGTGCGCGGAAGTGGCCGTGATTTCCTGGATCAACGCCCAGACCGACTGTGCGGCGGGCGAGAGCGTGCGGTTCTTGCGGCGCACGAGCATGATGGTGCGGTCGAGTTGCGGCACGAGCGGCAGGGCGACAAGGCGGTCCCCATGCGCAGGTAGTCCCGGCATCGCGGGAAGTGCCAGGGCTGGCATGATGCTGATGCCGATACCTGCTTCGATCATTCGGAAGACCGTGATCGCATGCCCGACTTCCTGCGCCACCTGGCAATAGGCGCCATGCTCGGCCAGCGCCCGGTCGATCAGCGGCCGGCTACCCGACGCGTAGTCGAGCAGTACGAGCTTCTCGCCATTGAGTTCCTCCCACGTCACCTGCGTCTGTGTCGCAAAACGATGTGAGCGGTCGCACACGACGAGAAACGGTTCCACCATGATGGGCTCGCCGACCAGATCCTCGGTTCCTTCCGACGCGACGATGACGCCGAAATCCACTTCACCGTGTCGCACGCTGTCGCTCGCGAGCGTCTGCACCTGATCGCGCAGCAAGAGCGTGATGTCCGGGTAGCGGGCCGCACAGGCGGAGATGCATTCGGGCATCAGATTGGCGGAAATCGTGGGCGCGCTGGCGACGCGCACCCGGCCTCGCCGCTCTTCGGCTAAACCGTGGGTGTCGCGCAGGGCGCTCTCCAGCTCGTCGAGCACCCGGGCGAGCGTTGCCGAGAGGCTAGCGCCCACTTCGGTCAGGGTGACCTCCCGCGTGGTCCGGTCCACCAACTTGAGTCCGAGTTCTTGCTCCAGTTCACGGATACATCGGCTGACGGCCGGCTGGGTCAGGCCGATGTCCTCGCCGGCACGGCTGAAACTCCCGTGGTTGGCCACTGCGAGGAACACTTTGAGCTGGCGCAGCGAAACATTCATGCGTGTTTGGTATGAATAATTTTTTTAAATGAATTTGTATTTTAACTGCCCTTGCGCTCTAATACGTAAAAACCCGTATCGCGAGCGCACACTTCCGGTCATCCTCGATCGTTTGTCGATCGGCTGACCGACGATCGCTGGCGGCCGCCGCGCCGTCGCGTTCTGTGTCCTGGCGGACGGGCTTTGTCTTTTCCGACGGATTCGAGATCGACGATGGCCAGACCGCGTTACCTTCCCGACAATTTCACGTTGATGCTTGTGGCGACTGTCGCGCTTGCCAGCTTCCTGCCGGCACACGGCGAGGGGCGAGTGGCCTTCAACCTGCTCACCAACGTGGCGATTGCCGCCCTGTTCTTCCTGCATGGCGCGAAGCTCTCGCGCGAGGCGGTGCTCGCCGGTGCGACGCACTGGCGTCTGCACCTGCTGGTGTTCGCCAGCACGTTTGCCGTCTTCCCGATCGTCGGCCTGGCGCTCAAGCCGATGCTCTCGTGGATGGTGACGCCGGATCTGTATCTGGGCATCCTGTTTCTGTGTACCCTGCCGGCAACGGTGCAGTCCGCCATCGCGTTCACCTCGATCGCCCGGGGCAATGTGCCGGCGGCGGTATGCAGCGCGTCGGCGTCGAGCCTGTTCGGCATATTCATCACGCCGGTGCTCGTCGGCCTGGTGGTCATCCATCACAACGGTGCGAACGGCGCGTCGCCGTTCGACTCCATCGGCAACATCATGTTGCAACTGCTCGCGCCATTCATCGCGGGACAAGTGTCGCGCAAGGCCATCGGCAAGTGGGTCGAGCGCAATCGCGGATTGCTCAAGATCGTCGATCAGGGCTCGATTCTGCTGGTGGTCTACACGGCGTTCAGCGAAGCGGTGAACACGGGCTTGTGGCACCAGATTTCGCCGCTGGCGTTGCTCGGCCTGCTGGGTTGCTGCGCGGTGATTCTGGCGATCATGCTCGCCTTCACCACCTATTCCGCCCGCTGGCTCGGGTTTTCCCGCGAGGACGAGATCACCATCGTCTTCTGCGGATCGAAGAAGAGCCTTGCGAGCGGTATTCCGATGGCAAAGGTGCTGTTCGCGACCGGGCCGCTCGGCGCCATCGTGTTGCCGCTGATGCTGTTTCACCAGATGCAGTTGATGGTGTGCGCCGTACTCGCGCAGCGCTACGCCAATCGCCAGCGCGCGGCTCAGGCGGGCAGGACGATCAAGGCAGGCGCTGCGAAGCCGGCCTTGCGCGACGGCAAGTCCGACAATAGCGCCAACGCCGGCGCGGGCCGCTGAGCGCGGAATCCCGGCGGAACACAGCCCGTCAACGGCGACTGTCACACGTTGGTCGTGCGCAAGTGTTAGAATTGCGCTTGTTTTGCTTCTTCATGACCTCCCTGGTCCGGCGGCGCCCGACGCATCTGTCCCTCGACAGGCCCCTCTCGCGCCAGCCCCGAGCATGGCGCGCAGCGCCCCTTGAATCTTCGCGAGTGAGCTTTGATGCGGAATCCTTCCGCGTGGCGGCCCCCGTTTTTTAAAAGAGATGTCCCTCCACCATGGCTGATGTAAATGCTGTTCCGACCCCGGCTTCGATAGCTTTGGGCTGCATGCGGACATCTTGCGGGCCATCGCCGAGCAGGGCTACACCCAGCCGACGCCGATCCAGGCGCAGGCCATCCCGGTAGTGCTGTCCGGACGTGACGTCATGGGTGCCGCGCAAACGGGAACGGGCAAGACCGCCAGTTTTTCGCTGCCGATCATCCAGCGCTTGCTGCCCGAAGCCAACACGAGTGCATCGCCTGCCCGTCACCCGGTGCGTGCGCTGATTCTCACGCCGACGCGTGAACTTGCCGATCAGGTTGCCGAGAACGTGCGCGCCTACGCGGGGCACACGCCGTTGCGCAATACGGTGGTGTTCGGCGGCGTCGACATGAATCCGCAGAAAGACGCGTTGCGACGCGGCGTTGAGATCCTGATCGCCACGCCAGGTCGCTTGCTCGATCACGTTGAACAAAAGACGGTGAATCTGAGCCAGGTGAAGATGCTCGTGCTCGACGAGGCCGACCGCATGCTGGACATGGGCTTCCTGCCTGACCTTCAGCGCATTCTGAATTTGCTGCCGAAGCAGCGTCAGACGCTACTGTTTTCGGCCACGTTCTCGAACGAGATCAAGAAACTTGCGTCGAGCTATCTCACGAATCCGCTCACGATCGAAGTCGCCCGCCGCAATGCCACGGCCGACAATGTCGAGCAGGTTGTCTATCAAGTGGATGAAGACGACAAGCGCGCCGCCGTGGTGCAGATTCTGAAGGAGCGCGATCTGAAGCAGGTCATCGTGTTCGTCAACAGCAAGGTCGGTGCGAGCCGACTGGCGCGCCAGTTGGAGCGCGAGGGCATCGTAACGGCCGCGATTCACGGCGACAAGTCGCAAAACGAGCGTATGCAAGCGCTCGAAGCGTTCAAGCAAGGCGGTATTCAGGCGCTTGTGGCCACCGACGTTGCAGCGCGCGGGCTGGACATCTCGGATCTGCCGGGGGTGATCAACTACGATCTGCCGTACAACCCGGAAGACTATGTGCACCGTATCGGCCGCACGGGCCGTGCGGGTGCGTCGGGTGAGGCAATCTCGCTGTGCGCCCCGACGAACGCAAGCAAATCGTGGAAATCGAGAAGCTGATCAAGCACGAGCTCAAGCGTGGAGAGTTGGTGCTGGAGCGTCGTAGCCGGTCGCGCGACGACCGTGGCGAGCGCGTTGTTGACCGCGGCGACCGCGGTGACCGTAGCGAGCGCGGTGAGCGTAGTGACCGCAGCGAGCGCCACAGTCGCCACGACGGCCTGCGGGCCAGCCGTAGCGGCGGCAGTGCCGCACCGCGCCGCGTTCGTCCGGAAGACGAGTTCTTCTACAAGCCGTACGAACCGTCGCCGTCGGCGAGTGAGCCGCAACACGATGCTCGTTCGTCGCAGGAGTCCGCTGTGCCGACGTCGTTTGGTGGGTTGCCTGACAAGGCACCGAAGCGTCAGGTGGCGGCGTTGCTTGCGGGCATCCCGCGCAAGGCGAGCCACTGAGCCGATGATGGATGGCGGCGCGCATTGACGATGCGTGTTGAAGTCGAAAAGCCAGCGTAGTTGCGCTGGCTTTTTTCATTTTGGGGAGCGCCAATGAAGGCAGGTGTGGGCTTCATTGCCCGTGCTGAACCCGCCAAGCCTGTGTCGCTGCGGCGTAGAAGTCTTCACGATGGGAGACGTGGGCGAGCATCGCCGGTAATCCGAGATGTGCCGCGGCGTCCTTGAGCGCGGAGAGCGTCGCGTCTGCCGTGTCGAGGACGAGCGGGGCCGCGCCATTCTGCTTGCTCAGCTTCTCGCCGTCGTCGGCCATGACCAACGGTACGTGCAGATAGCGAGGTGTCGGGGCATCGAGGCACGCCTGCAGATAGATCTGGCGCGCCGTCGAATCCAGCAGATCCGCACCGCGCACGATATCGGTCATGCCCTGCGCCTGATCGTCGACGACCACGGCCAACTGATAGGCCCATTGGCCGTCGGCGCGTTTGAGCACGAAGTCCCCGACCTCGGTCGCCAGATCCTGCGTCTGCGGGCCCATCCAGCGATCTTCGAAGTGGATGCGAGCGGCCTCGCCGTCTGGGACACGCAAGCGCCATGCGCGAGGCGTTTTGCCGTGAAGGCCGTGGCGGCACGTGCCCGGATATGCGAGTGTGCTGTGGCGCGCATGCACGCGTGTGAGCGAATCGGCGATTTCGCGCCGCGTGCAGCCGCAGGGGTAAACGAGTCCGCGCGCGATGAGCGAGGCGAGCGCCTGTTCATACTGCGCGTGTCGCTGACTTTGCCAGACGACCGGCTCGTCCGAATGCAGGCCCAGACCCGTCAGCGTCGCGAGAATGGCGTCGGCCGCCCCCGGCTCACACCGCGGTTCGTCAAGATCTTCCATACGGACGATCCAGACGCCGTCGTGCGCGCGGGCATCGAGCCAACTGGCCAGGGCGGTGACGAGCGAGCCGCGGTGCAGCGGCCCGGTCGGGGAGGGCGCGAAGCGGCCCCGGTAACGCGTACCCCGGTAGCACGCATCAGGGCTGGCGGGCGGCGTGGCGTCGTGCGGGCAAGCGTGAGCCACCGGCGCGCTCAGACAGACGGGGCAGATGGCGCTGACGGGGCGGCAGTAATGGCCTTCTCAACCGTGTTGGCCGCCGTGCGGCTGCCCACGCAGGCAGGACAATGCTCGCCTTCGACATAAGCCGGGCTGCGCTGATCCTCGGCGGTGACCACGGCGCGACAGGCGAAGCACTGCTGGGTCGTCGAGGGCGTGAGGTCTGGCGTGAGCGCCGTGCGGTAATCGAACACGAAGCAGTCGCCTTGATAGTGCGCGCCGCCAACGTCCTCGAAGTATTTGAGAATGCCGCCGTCGAGCTGATACGTATGCTCGAGGCCGATGTCGCGCATGTAGATCGCGGCCTTTTCGCACCGAATGCCACCGGTGCAGAACGACACGATGGTCTTGCCTTCGAAGTCATCGCGGTGAGCGGCAACGACGTCGGGGAATTCCGAGAATTTGGTCAGACGATAGTCGACGGCGTTGTCGAACGTACCGACATCGACTTCGAAGTCGTTGCGCGTGTCGAGCATCACCACCGGGCGGCCCTCATCGTCCTGGCCGGCGTCGAGCCAGCGCTTGAGCGTGACCGGATCGATGCCGGGCGCCCGGCCGTCCGCCGGCTTGATGACCGGCATTTTCATCGTGATGATCTCTTTCTTCGGGCGCACCAGCATCCGGCGGAACGGCTGCGTCTCGGAAAGGCTTTCCTTGACAGCCAGATCGGCGAACCGGGCGTCCGAGCGCAGTTCGGCGAGGAAGGCGTCGACGGCTTCGCGCGCGCCGGCCAGAAACAGGTTGATGCCCTCCGGCGCGAGCAGGATGGTGCCCTTCAGGCCGAGCGCCTGGCAGCGTGCCTGCAGGGCAGGACGGAGGGTCGCGATGTCGTCGAGCGTGACGAACTTGTACGCAGCGATGTTGACGATAGACATGGCAACGGGATTTCGCAAAAGCGTGAAGCAATAAAGCGCCATTATCGCCGATTCGGCGGGAACGCACTTTGATTTCACCCCGGATTTCGCCGAATCGGACGGCATCCCGGTCACGACGGGGAGGAATTCCTAGTGCCCGCCCGGTCTCATCCGAAAAGCGCGCCAAAGTGGGACGTTTCGCGACGCGGGGCGCTGTATCCGGGGGCGGCGCGTTACAATACGGCCCATGTCAGAACCTCGCTTCGTCCACCTCCGTCTCCATTCCGAATACTCGATCGCCGATGGCATCGTGCGGCTCGACGACGTCGTCAAGGCCGCCGCCAAGGATGGTCAGGGCGCGCTCGCGCTGACCGACCTCGCGAACATGTTCGGCGCCATCCGTTTCTACAAGGAAGCCCGCGGCAAGGGCGTCAAGCCGATCATTGGCTGCGATGCCTGGATCACGAATCCGGTCGACCGCGACAAGCCGTCGCGGCTGTTGCTGCTCGCACGCGACAGGGAGGGCTACCTGAACCTGTGCCAGTTGCTCTCCAAGGCGTGGCTCGGCAATCAGTGGCGCGGGCGGGCGGAGATCGAATCGTCGTGGCTCCAGGCCGACGGCCTGGCGCGCGGTCTGCTGGCACTCTCCGGGGCCCAGATGGGCGATGTCGGCGCGGCGCTGGCGGCCGGCAACCCCGAGCAGGCGCTGCAGTGCGCGCAGCACTGGGCGAGCGTTTTTCCCGGTGCGTTCTACATCGAGTTGCAGCGCACCGGTCAGGCGGGCATGGAGATGTACGTGCAGCAGGCGGTGCAGCTGGCGGCGAAAGCGGGCTTGCCGGTCGTTGCCACGCATCCGATTCAGTTCATGACGTCGGACGACTTCACCGCGCACGAGGCGCGCGTGTGTATTTCGGAAGGCGAGATGCTGGGCAACGCGCGCCGTGTGCGGCGGTTCACGCAGGATCAGAGTTTCCGCACGCAGGACGACATGATCGCCGCGTTTGAAGACGTGCCCTCCGCGGTGGCGAATACTGTCGAGATTGCCAAGCGCTGCAACCTGACGCTCGAGCTCGGCAAGCCGAAGCTGCCGCTGTTTCCCACGCCGGACGGTATGTCACTCGACGACTATCTGGTGCATCTGTCCAAGGAAGGGCTGGAGACGCGTCTCGCCCAACTGTTCCCCGACGAGGCCGAGCGCGACGCGCAGCGTCCCGCGTATTACACGCGGCTCGACTTCGAGACCGGCACGATCATCAAGATGGGCTTCCCCGGCTACTTCCTGATCGTGGCGGACTTTATCCAGTGGGCGAAGAACAACGGTGTGCCGGTCGGGCCGGGTCGCGGGTCGGGGGCGGGTTCGCTCGTGGCCTATGCGCTGGGCATCACCGATCTCGACCCGCTCAAGTACAACCTGCTGTTCGAGCGCTTCCTGAATCCGGAACGCGTCTCGATGCCCGACTTCGACATCGACTTCTGTCAGGACGGGCGCGATCGCGTCATTCAGTATGTGAAGGACAAATACGGCGCCGACGCCGTCTCGCAGATCGCGACCTTCGGCTCGATGGCCGCGAAGGCGGCGGTGCGCGACGTCGGCCGCGTGCTCGATCTGGGCTACAACTTCGTCGACGGTATTTCCAAGCTGATTCCGTTCAAGCCGGGCAAGCACGTCACCATCGACGACGCGCTCAAAGAAGAGCCGCAACTTGCCGAGCGCTTCCAGACCGAAGACGAAGTCAAGCAGTTGATCGAACTGGCGCAGCGCGTTGAAGGCCTCACGCGTAACGTCGGGATGCACGCGGGCGGCGTGCTGATCGCACCGGGCAAGCTGACGGATTTCTGTCCCCTGTACACGCAGGGCAGCGGCGAAGATGCCAGCGGCGTGGTGAGCCAATACGACAAGGACGACGTGGAAGCCGTCGGCCTGGTGAAGTTCGACTTTTTGGGTCTGACTACGCTCACGATCCTGAATTGGGCCGAGCGCTACATCAAGCGACTGCACCCGGAGATGACGGACTGGTCGCTCGACCAGGTCTCGCTCACAGACCCGGCCGCCTTCAGCATCCTCAAGAAAGCCAACACGGTAGCGGTGTTCCAGCTGGAAAGCCGCGGCATGCAGGGCATGTTGAAGGACGCCCAGCCGGACCGGTTCGAGGACATTATCGCGCTGGTGGCGTTGTATCGTCCGGGCCCGATGGACCTGATCCCGAGCTTCTGCGCCCGTAAGCACGGTCGCGAGAAGGTCGAGTACCCGGACCCGCGCGTCGAGCCGGTGCTCCAGGAGACCTACGGCATCATGGTCTACCAGGAGCAGGTGATGCAGATGGCGCAGATCATCGGCGGCTACTCGCTCGGTGGCGCCGATTTGTTGCGTCGCGCGATGGGCAAGAAGAAGGCCGAGGAGATGGCCCAGCACCGCGAGATTTTCGCGCAGGGTGCCGCGGCGAACGGCCTGACACGCGAAAAGTCGGACGAGATCTTCGACTTGATGGAGAAATTCGCGGGCTATGGTTTCAACAAGTCGCACGCCGCGGCGTACGCGCTGCTGGCCTATTACACCGCGTGGCTGAAAGCACACCATCCCGCCGAATTCATGGCCGCCAATATGAGCTTGGCCATGGACGACACGGACAAGGTCAAGATTCTCTACGAAGACTGCCTGACCAGTGCCAATGGCCTGGGCGTGCTGCCGCCGGATGTGAACGTCTCCGCCTATCGATTCGAGCCGGCCGACGCGAAAACTGTGCGTTACGGCCTGGGCGCGATCAAGGGGAGTGGTCAGTCGGCCATTGAAGAAATTCTGCGGGCGCGCGAAGGGAAACCGTTCACCGACCTGTTTGACTTCTGCGCACGCATCGATCGTCGTGTGGTGAACCGTCGCACGATCGAAGCGCTCATTCGTGCCGGTGCCTTCGACAGCATTCATGCCAACCGTGCACAGTTGATGGCGTCGGTGCCGTTGGCGATGGAGGCCGCCGAGCAGGCGAGTGCGGCGGCCAACCAGGTCAGCCTGTTCGATCTGGGTGACGAAAGCCTGCAGGCGCCGCTCGAGCTGGCCGACGAGCCGGCCTGGACCGACAAGCGCAAGTTGCAGGAAGAGAAGCAGGCGCTCGGCTTCTACCTGTCGGGCCACATGTTCGATTCCTACGCCGAGGAAGTGCGGCGCTTCGTCCGTACCCGCATTCGAGACCTGACGGAGGGCCGCGACAGGCTGGTCGCCGGCGTGATTGCCAGCATGCGCACCATGATGACCCAGCGCGGCAAGATGCTGATCGTACAGCTCGACGACGGCACGGCAACGCTCGAAGTCACGATCTTCAATGAGCAGTTCGAGGCGAACAAGCACCTCTTCAAGGAAGATGAGCTGCTCATCGTGCAGGGCAACGCACGCCCGGACAGCTTCACCGGCGGCCTGCGCTTCACCGTGGAGAGCCTGATGGATCTCGGCCGTGCGCGGGCGCGTTTTGCGCGTGCGCTCAAGTTGTCGTTCAACGGCAATGCCGACTGGACGCGTCTGCGCGCCACGCTGCAACCGCACTGCACGATGTACCGCGTCGCGGCAATGGCCGGCGCGGGCGGTGGTTCCCGAGCGGGCGGCGGCGGCTTCAACGGAGGCGGAGGCGGAGGCGGCGGTAGTGGCGGTAGTGGCGGTAGTGGCGGTGGCCGGGGCGGTGCCTTCGGACGTCGCAACGACGACGACAACGACAAGCAGAACGGCTTGCCAGTGCACATTGTGTATCGACGTCCTGATGCCGAATGCGAGTCGCGACTGGGTGACGACTGGAAGGTCCAGCCGGGCGACGAATTGCTCGGCGAGCTTCGCCAGTGGCTCACGACCGATTCGGTGCAAATCATCTATTGAGGCAGACGGGGCGGTGCGGCATTGCATGACGCCGCGCGATGCCGTGCGTCTTTCGATTCAACAAGGAATTCCGGATGTTCTCCATCATCGTTCCGACGTGGAACAATCTCGCCTTGCTGCAACTTTGCGTGCGCAGCATTCGCGAGAATTCGAGCCATCCGCATCAGATCATCGTCCACATCAACGACGGCTCCGACGGCTCGCTCGACTGGGTGCGGGCCGAGGGGATCGAGCATACGGCGTCGCCGGACAACATCGGTATCTGCTACGCAGTGAATCAGGCGGCGGCGCTTGCCCGTGAAAAGTACATCGTCTACCTGAATGACGACATGTATTGCTGCCCGGGCTGGGATCGTGCGCTGATCGAGCGTGCCGAAGCCATGCCCGACAAGGCCTTCATGCTCTCGGGCACCATGATAGAGCCGGTCGACACCGGCAATCCGTGCGTGCTCGTGCAGGACTTCGGCCGCGACGTCGACACGTTCGACGAGGCGGGGCTGCTCGCCGCCGTCCCGACCTACCGCAAGCCGGACTGGTTCGGCGCAACCTGGCCACCTACGCTCGTGCACCGCGATTGGTGGTTTCTCGTCGGCGGTTACAGCACCGAGCTTAGCCCTGGCATGAGCAGCGACAATGACTTCTCGATGAAAATGTGGGCAGCGGGAGCACGCCACTTCGTTGGCGTTGGCGCGAGCCTTGTGTACCACTTTCAGTGCAAAAGTACGGGCAAGGTAGTGAAGAACGACGGTCGCACGCAGTTCCTGCGCAAGTGGGGCATGACACAGTCCATTTTCGATCGCTACTACCTGCGTCGTGGCAAGCCGGTGCCGGCAGGTAACGACGGGCGGCTACCCGAGCCGGTCGATGACGGCAAGCTGCGCTGGGAATTGTTCCGCTCACGCGTGAAGCGGGCGCTCGCCAAGTAACGCGGAAGTCGGAGGAAACAAAACGGACGCCATCGGCGTCCGTTTTGCTTTCGAGGTGCGCACTTAGCCGATCGTGATTTGCGATAGGCCTGTGAGGGGGCGTCAGGCGTCTGCGCGCCGCAGCAGCGCGTACTTCAGAAACGCGCTGCGGGCATTCATCCGCGCAATCGCGGCGCCGGTGGCGCCGTCGAGAAATCCTCTGCGCAGCAAATACGTGCGCACGAACGCCCATCCGCCATTGATCCAAGGTTTCAGCGGCGAGACGCGTTTGCCGCGCAACGCCATCTCCGTCGCGCCCGCGCGCGCATACCGCTGAACCTTGTCTTCGACCTGGCGAACCTCGGTATAGCTGTAATGCAGCAGGTGATGCGCAAGGGTGCCGATCTCGCCGTCGACGATCACCCGCTCGTGCACGAGATTGTCGGAGAAGCGACCGGCTTCGCGCCGAAACAGTCGCAACACGTAGTCCGGGTACCAGCCGCAATGCCGCACCCAGTGTCCGAGGAACTGCGACAGGCGAGGCATGCGAAAGCCCGTGTAGCCGCCGCGGTCACTGCTGGCAATCGCCGCCGCAATCTCGGCCGCCAGTTCGGGCGTAACGCGTTCATCGGCATCGAGCGATAGCACCCAGGGTTGTGTCGCAAGCGACAGCGCGCGATTTTTCTGCGGGCCGAAGCCGGGCCAGTCATTGGTGACGTGCACCTCCGCGCCTGCGGCGCGAGCGATGTCCGTCGTGTCGTCCGTGCTCGCGTTATCGAGCACGACGATCTGCGACGCCAACGATTGCACCGACGCGATGCAATCGGCAATGTTGTGACGCTCGTTGCGCGTGAGAATCGTTACCGTGAGCGGCAGACGCGGCGAACATTCGAGAGAGGCGGCAGGCGATGAAGCTTCAATCATGACAACTCACGAAATGGCGGCGTCCGATTTCCGGATCCGCGCGGTGATCAAGCGTTGGCAACGTCGTTGAGCAACTCGACAAGCGCTTCACCGTAGCGTTCGATCTTGGCTTCGCCGAGTCCGGTGATGTCGGCCAACCCCTCGCGATGGCGGGGGCGACGCTGGGCGAGTTCGCGCAGTGTCCGGTCGTGCAGGATAACGTAGGCGGGCACCTGTTGCGTCTTGGCGATCTCCTGCCGCCAGACCCGCAGCTTTTCGAACAGTTGCTGATCGGCGGCATCCAGCTCGATCGCCAGCGATGACGCATACCCGGCAAAACGACTTTTCTTCCCAACGGTGGCCCGTTGGCGCCGCAACGACAGTGTCGTTTCCCCCTTGAGCACTGGGCGTGCCGCCGCGTTGAGCGTCAGCGCGCCGTATTGGCTGCTGTCGGGCTCGATGATGCCGTGCGCGATCAACTGCCGGAACACCGCGCGCCAGCCTTGATCGTCGAGTTCACCGCCAACGCCGAACGTCGGCAGGGCTTCGTGCCCGAACTGACGAATCTTGTCGGTGCTGCGCCCGCGCAGCAGATCGACCAGATGCCCGGCGCCAAAGCGCTGGCCCGTACGCAGTATGGCCGAGAGGGCCTTCTGGGCGGCGATGGTCCCGTCGAAGACTTCGGGCGGACTCAGGCAGACGTCGCAGTTGCCGCACGGCGCGCTCGACTCGCCAAAATACGACAGCAGCACGGTGCGGCGGCAGCGCGGCGCTTCGCAATAGCCGAGCAGGGCGTCAAGTTTCTGGCGTTCGATGCGCTTTTGCTGGTCGGGAGCGTTCGACTCGTCAATGCGGCTGCGATGCACCACGACGTCGTTCAGCCCATACGTCATCCAGGCTTCGGCGGGTTCGCCGTCGCGCCCCGCGCGTCCCGTCTCCTGGTAGTAGGCTTCGAGGCTCTTGGGCAAATCGAGGTGGGCGACGAAACGCACGTCGGGCTTGTCGATGCCCATGCCGAAGGCGACCGTGGCCGACATCACCAGCCCTTCCTCGCGCAGGAAGCGCTGTTGGTGCGTGCGGCGCACGTCCGCGTCCAGCCCGGCGTGATAGGGCAGGGCCGGAATGCCCTGCGTCTCGAGCCAGGCGGCGGTTTCTTCCACCTTCTTGCGTGACAGGCAATAGACGATGCCCGCCTCGCCCCGATGCCGCCCCAGAAAGGCGAGCAACTGCTTGCGGGGATTGTCGCGATCGACGATCTCGTAGCGAATGTTCGGCCGGTCGAAGCTCGAGACGAACAACCGCGCCTCGGTCAGGCCAAGCCGCGTCTGGATGTCCTCGCGCGTCGCGGCGTCCGCCGTGGCGGTCAGCGCGATGCGCGGTACGCGCGGATAACGTTCGTGAAGTGCCGAGAGCTGAATGTACTCGGGACGGAAGTCGTGTCCCCATTGCGAGACGCAATGCGCCTCGTCGATCGCGAAAAGCGCCAGTTGACTGCGCGCGTCGAGGCGGTCGAGCAGATCGAGAAAACGATCGGTCAGCAAGCGCTCGGGCGCCACGTAGAGCAGATCGAGTTCGCCACGTGCGGCGCGGCGCTCGGTATCGAGCGCTTCCTCGAAGCCGAGACTGGAGTTCAGATAGGCTGCCCGTACCCCGGCTTGCAGCAGCGCATCGACCTGGTCCTGCATGAGCGCGATGAGCGGCGAGACGACGATGCCGACGCCGGGGCGCAGCAACGCGGGGATCTGATAGCACAGGGACTTGCCGCCGCCGGTCGGCATCAGCACAAGCGCGTCGCCCCGTCGGCCACGTGGTCGACGATAGCGGCCTGATCGCCACGGAATGCGTTATAGCCGAATACGGTACGGAGGACTTCGAGTGCGCTTGCCATGGGCGGGAGTATACCGGTTCCCCCTGCGCTGCGGCGCGCATCGGCCCCCGAGGGCGGCCATTGTGGCGAATTTTGCGGTGATGTCCGAGTCAGGCTCGGACGTGTCCCGGCAAGACCGGCCGGTACGATAGAATAGCGGTTTTTCCGCCGTCCCCCACCTACATGAGCGCACCGCATAAGCCCGTCGGACCGATTCTTCGGCGTCTGCTGGGCTATCTTCAGCCGTATTGGCACATGGGCCTGCTGGCCGTTCTCGCCATGGCGCTCGTGGCCGCGACCGAAGCGGCGATTCCGGCTGTCCTCAAGCCGGTGCTCGACAAGGGATTCTCGGGCCAGGATCCATGGAATCTGTGGTACGTACCCGCCGCCGTGATCGGGCTGGCCGTCATCCGGGGCGTGGCGCAATATTCGGCCAACTACATGCTCTCGTGGGTGTCCAACCGCGTGCTGCTCGACCTGCGCGTGCGCATGTTCGACCGCCTGCTGCATGCGCCGGCCGTTTTCTATCAACGGGAGACGACGAGCACGCTCATCAATGCGCTCGTCTATGAGGTCAACCAGGTGCTCGGCGTACTGACCACGGTGCTCATCACGCTCGTGCGCGATTCGCTCACTGTCGTCGGCCTGCTGGGCTACCTGTTCTATCTGAACTGGCGCCTTACGCTCGTCGTGGCGGTGATTCTGCCGTTCATCGGCTGGCTCGTCGGCAAGATCAACCGGCGCTTGCGTCGTTTGAACCGCGAGCAGCAAACGCTGACCAATGCACTGTCGTACGTGGTCGAAGAAGCCGTGGGCGGCTACAAGGTGGTGAAGATCCACAACGGCGAAGCGTACGAAAAGTCGCGCTTCGACAAGATGACGAGCACGCTGCGCGGCTATGCCATGCGCGTGACCGTCTCGGGCGGTCTGGCGCAGCCGGTGACGCAGGCCCTCGCCTCGCTGGCACTGGCCATCGTCATTACGGTGGCGATGATCGAGTCGTCGTCGGGCGAGATGACCGTGGGCGGCTTCACGGCCTTTGTCACGGCACTGCTGCTCGTCGTCTCCCCGCTCAAGCATCTGATGGATGTCAATCAGCCGCTGCAGCGCGGCGTGACGGCCGCGGAGCTGATTTTCGAAGTCATGGACGTCGAAGTCGAGCCGACCGGCGGCGAGCGCACGCTCGAGCGCGCCAAGGGGCGCGTGACGTTCGATCAGGTGAGCTTCCACTATGGTGCCAGCGAGCGTCCGACGCTCGATCGGATTTCGCTCGACGTGGCGCCCGGTGAGATGGTGGCGCTGGTGGGGCCCTCCGGCAGCGGCAAGACCACGCTGGTCAATCTGGTGCCGCGCTTTTACGATCCGACTGGTGGCCGGATTCTGCTCGACGACATTGCGCTGACGGACCTGCGCCTGGCCGATCTGCGTAGTCAAATTGCATTCGTGAGCCAGGACGTCGTGCTGTTCAACGACACCATCGCCGCGAACGTGGCCTACGGCCAGGAGATCGACGCCGAGCGCGTGCAGGCGGCGCTGCGGGCGGCCAATCTGGCCGATGCGGTCGCGGCCATGCCCGAAGGCGTCGAAACGCTCGTGGGCGACAACGGCATGCGCCTGTCGGGCGGTCAGCGTCAACGTCTGGCCATCGCACGCGCGATTTACAAGGATGCCCCGATCCTGATCCTGGACGAAGCAACGTCCGCACTGGATTCGGAGTCCGAGCGTCACGTGCAGGCCGCGCTGGAAGTCCTGATGGAAGGGCGTACCACGCTGGTGATCGCGCACCGCCTCTCGACCATTGAGCGCGCCGACCGGATCGTCGTGCTCGAACACGGCCGCATCGTGGAGCAGGGCTCGCACCAGGCGCTGGTGGCGCATAATGGCCTCTACGCGCATCTGCACCGTATTCAGTACGCACAGCAGCAGGACGCCTGACGTCGCCGTCGCGTCGCGAACGTCAGTGCTTATCCGCCCGACTTGGAGAAGATCACGATGAGTCAGCCGCCGATCAGCCGTTTCCCTGTGCCCGACCTTGCCGCGTTGCCGGCCGATATTCGGGCACGTATCGACGACGTGCAGGAAAAGGCAGGATTCATCCCGAACGTGTTCCTCACGCTGGCGCATCGCCCCGCCGAATTCCGCGCGTTTTTCGTGTATCACGATGCGCTGATGGCCAAAGAAGGCAATCTGAGCAAGGGCGAGCGCGAGATGATCGTGGTCGCCACGAGCGCGGTGAATCAGTGTCTGTATTGCGTCGTCGCACACGGTGCACTGGTGCGCATCTATGAAAAGCACCCACTGCTCGCCGATCAGGTGGCTGTCAACTATTTGAAGGCGGACCTGAGCGCGCGTCAGCGGGCGATTCTCGACTATGCGATGAAGGTGTGCGAGCGCTCCCACGAAGTCGGCGATGACGATTACGCGGCGCTGCGCCAACACGGTCTCGACGACGAGGACATCTGGGACATCGCCGCGATCACGGCGTTTTTCGGTATGTCCAACCGCATCGCCAACGCCATCTCGATGCGGCCCAACGACGAATTCTTTTTGATGGGACGCGTGCCGCGCGCCCGATAACCCGACATCTCTTTATCTTTCGATACTTATGATCTTCGTGACTGGCGGCGCCGGCTTCATCGGTGCAAATTTCGTTCTCGATTGGCTTGCGCAGCACGACGAGCCGGTCGTCACCATCGACAAATTGACGTATGCCGGCAATTTGGCAAATCTGGCGAGCCTGGAACGCGATCCCCGTCACCGTTTCGAACAAGTCGATATTTGTGATCGCGCAGCGCTCGACCGCTTGTACGCTGAGCATCGTCCGCGCGCGGTGCTGCACTTCGCGGCGGAAAGCCATGTCGACCGTTCCATCCATGGCCCGGGCGACTTCGTGCAGACGAACATCGTCGGCACGTTCACGATGCTCGAAGCCGCACGCGCCTATTGGGGAGCGCTCGACGCCGAGGCGCGCGATGCCTTCCGCTTCCTGCACGTCTCGACGGACGAAGTCTATGGCTCGCTGAGCCCGAGCGATCCGGCATTCACCGAGACCACGCCGTACGCGCCCAACAGCCCGTACTCGGCATCGAAGGCCGGTTCCGACCATCTGGTGCGCGCCTATCACCACACGTATGGCCTGCCGGTGCTCACGACCAACTGCTCGAACAACTATGGCCCGTACCAATTTCCGGAAAAGCTCATTCCGCTGGTGATTGCCAATGCGCTGGCCGGTAAGCCGCTGCCGATCTATGGCGACGGCAGCAACGTGCGAGACTGGCTGTATGTCGGCGACCATTGCTCCGCCATCCGCGAGGTGCTGGCCAGAGGTGCCACGGGCGAGGTGTACAACGTGGGCGGCTGGAACGAGCAGAACAACCTGTCGGTCGTGAAACACTTGTGCGCACTGCTCGACGAACTGTCGCCGCGCACCGACGGCAAGTCGTACGGCGATCAGATCACGTTCGTCACCGACCGCCCGGGCCATGACCGCCGCTATGCCATCGACGCGCGCAAGCTCGAGCGCGAACTGGGCTGGCGCCCGGCCGAGACGTTCGAAACCGGCATGCGCAAGACGGTGCAGTGGTACCTCGCCAACGGGGAGTGGGTGCGTCAGGTGCAGTCGGGCGAATACCAGCGCTGGATTGAAACACACTACCAAAAGAACGACTGAGGCACGCATGAGTATCAAACGCAAAGGCATCATTCTTGCCGGCGGCTCCGGCACACGACTGTATCCGGCGACGCTCGCCGTCTCCAAGCAGTTGCTCCCGGTCTACGACAAGCCGATGATTTACTACCCGCTGACGACGCTGATGCTGGCGGGGATTCGCGACGTATTGATCATCTCCACGCCGCAGGACACGCCGCGCTTTGAGCAACTGCTGGGCGATGGCAGTCAGTGGGGCTTGAACCTGCAATACGCCGTGCAACCGTCGCCGGACGGACTGGCGCAGGCATTCCTGATCGGCGCGGACTTCATCGGTCGCGACCCATGCGCGCTGGTGCTTGGCGACAATCTGTTCTACGGGCATGATTTCGCGTCACTGCTGTCAGCAGCGAATACCCAGACGGATGGCGCCTCCGTGTTCGCGTACCGCGTGCACGATCCCGAGCGATACGGCGTGGTGACGTTCGATGAAAACGGCAAAGCCATCGACCTCGTCGAGAAACCCAAGGAGCCGAAGTCGCGCTACGCCGTGACCGGGTTGTACTTCTGCGACAACGACGTCATCGAGATTGCTCGCTCGATCAAGCCGTCGGCGCGTGGTGAGCTGGAAATCACCGACGTCAACAACGAATACCTGCGTCGCGGCAAGCTCAACGTCCAGATCATGGGGCGGGGTTATGCATGGCTGGACACCGGCACGCACGAATCAATGCTCGAGGCGAGCACGTTCATCCAGACGATCGAAAGCCGTCAGGGACTGAAGGTCGCGTGCCCCGAAGAGATCGCGTACCGGCGCGGCTGGATCGATGCCGCGGCCATCGAGGCACTCGCGCAACCGCTCGCCAAGACCGGTTACGGCCAATACTTGCTCTCGATGTTGCGCGAGCGGTTGTTCTGAGTCTGGCGCACGGCTCACTTTCGATTCTTAAAGGTATCTCGCTATGCAAGTGACTCCCACCGCCATTCCTGCCGTTCGCGTGATCGAACCGAAGGTCTTTGGCGACGCTCGCGGCCATTTCTTCGAGAGCTTCAACCAGCGCGGCTTCGACAACGCGCTCGGCGAGACGCTCACCTTCGTGCAGGACAACCAGTCGCGCTCGGCCCGTGGCGTACTGCGCGGCCTGCACTACCAGGTCAAGCAACCGCAGGGCAAGCTCGTGCGCGTGCTGCACGGCGAAATCTACGACGTGGCGGTCGATATTCGTGAAGGCTCGCCGACCTTCGGCAAGTGGGTCGCGGAAGTGCTGAGCGCCGAAAACAAGAAGCAGCTATGGATCCCGGCAGGCTTCGCCCACGGTTTCGTGGTGATGTCGGAGACGGCCGCAGTGCTGTACAAGACGACGGATTACTGGGCACCACAGTTCGAGCGCTGCATTCGCTGGGACGACCCGACGCTTGCGATTCCCTGGCCGCTCGACGGCATCACGCCGATCGTCTCGGACAAGGATCGGCAGGGCATGCTGTTCTCGGAGTACCGGCAGGAAGACTGATGTTCCCCTACGGAACACCGTTTCGTAGGGGACCCCTCGGCCGCTGTGGCCCGGTCGTCAATCGACGGCGGGACCAGCGGCCGTGGCTTTTTCAGGCGGCGCCGCGCGGGTGGCGACGTCGGTCTCGCCCGGTGCGCCAGACGTGTCGCCTGTCACGCGCAGTACCCTCACGGCGCGCAGACCAAAGCGCGCGGTGAGTGCATCGGCCACGCTCTGCGATGACGGTTCGATGCCGTCGTCGATGGGCACGCCATTCGCGCCCTCCGTGCCCGAACTTGCCGGTTCACGTAGTCCTTCGACGATCACGTCGGCTTCCAGCCCGTTATTCAGATAGTGCAGTTTCACGTCGTGCAGCGCCAGCGCATTGGCGCGGCACAGTGTCTCTGCCGCGCCGACCACGACCGAGCGTGCAGGCCATTGCTGCAACGCGGTGCCCTTGGTGTCGCTCTCCGGATCGACGTGTACGAGCACATCGAGAATCTGCGGCTCCAGCATGACCGTCGCGCGCGCCTGTTCCGCGATGTAGTGTCCCTCGGAGACCGACAGCCGCGCATCGACGAGGATGTGCACATCGACGACGATTTCGTCGCCCATGCGCCGTGTGCGCAACATGTCGATGGTGCGCACGCCGGGCGTCGCGAGCAGCCGCTCCCGAATGGTGACGGTCGTCGCATCGTCCACGCCGCGATCGATGAGGTCCTGCAATGCGTTCCAGCCGAACTTCCACCCGGTGCGTCCGATCATCAGTCCCACGAGGGCGGCGGCGAGCGGGTCGAGAATGCGATAACCCGCAAGGTTGCCCAGAATGCCGAACGCCACGACGAGCGACGAGAGCGCGTCGGAGCGCGCGTGCCACGCATTGGCCACGAGCATCGCCGAGCGCACGCGCTGCGCGGCGCGCAGCATGTAGCGAAAGAGGCCTTCCTTGCTGACCAGCACCAGGACCGCAACGACCAGCGCGATCATGTGCACTTCCGGAATGTCTTCCGGGTGCAGCAACCGCTCGATGCCGCGCCACAGCATTCCGGCCCCCACGACGAACAGAATGACGCCGAGAAACAACGACGCCGCGTTTTCGTAGCGGCTGTGACCGTAGGGGTGGTCGGCGTCCGGCGCGCGGGCGCTGCCCCGTGCGGCGGCCAGCACGACGAAGTCCGAGACGATGTCCGAGAGTGAGTGAATGCCATCGGCAATCAACGCCTGCGAACGGGCAAAGATGCCGATGACGATCTGCGCCGTCGTGAGCACGATATTGACCCAGATGCTGACCCAGGTCGTATGGCGCGCGACGGCGTGTTTGTCGAGCGCCTCGCTCGATGCCGCCAGGTTGTCGTAGTTCGAGTAGGGCATTACGTCGGAGCGTGCGTGCGTTGAGTGTGGGGTTACATCAGAATGATGTCGTACTGTTCCTGATGGAACGACGACTCCACTTGCAGCGAGATCGGCTTGCCGATGAAGTCGATCAGCATCGCGAGATGCTGAGACTCTTCTTCGAGGAACAGGTCGACGACTTCCTGCGAGGCGATCAGGCGGAATTCGCGCGGATTGAACTGGCGCGATTCGCGCAGAATCTCACGCAGAATGTCGTAGCACAGCGTGCGCGGCGTCTTGACCTGTCCCTTGCCCTGACAGACGGCACACGGCTCGCACAGCACATGGGCGAGCGATTCGCGTGTGCGCTTGCGGGTCATTTCGACGAGTCCGAGCTGGGAGAAGCCGTTCACGGTAATGCGCGTCCGGTCGCGGGCGAGCGCCTTCTTCAGCTCGGCGAGCACCGAATCGCGATGCTCGGTGTTCTCCATGTCGATGAAGTCGATGATGATGATCCCGCCCAGATTGCGCAGCCGCAACTGGCGCGCGATCATCAATGCCGCTTCGAGATTCGTTTTGAAGATCGTGTCGTCGAAGTTGCGTGCGCCGACGTAGCCGCCGGTGTTCACGTCGATGGTCGTCATCGCCTCGGTCTGATCGATCATCAGATACCCGCCGGACTTCAGATCGACGCGACGCGACAACGCCCGCTCGATTTCCGTCTCGACGTTGTACAGGTCGAACAGCGGCCTCTCGCCGGTGTAATGCGTGAGCTTGCCGAGCACCGCAGGCGTATACGTGGTCGCGAATTCGGCCAGCTTCTGAAAGGTCTCGCGCGAGTCGACCAGGATCTTGCCCGTCTCCTCGTGCACGAAATCGCGCAGCACGCGCTGGGCAAGGTTCAGATCCTGATACAGCAGGGCCGGCGCAGGCACGCGCGTGCTCTGCTCGCCGATGGTTTGCCAGGACTTGCGCAGATAGGCGATGTCGTTCGCCAGTTCGGCGTCGGCCGCGTCTTCCGCGATGGTGCGCACGATGAAGCCGCCTTTCTCGTCGGCCGGTACGAGTGCCTGGATCTTGCTGCGCAGCGCCTCGCGCTCCGCTTCGCTCTCGATACGCTGCGAAATGCCGATGTGCGGCTCCTGCGGCAGGTAGACGAGCGTGCGCCCGGCAATGCTGATCTGCGTCGACAGGCGCGCGCCCTTGGTGCCGATCGGATCCTTGATGACCTGCACCATCAGCGTCTGCCCCTCGAACACTGTTTTCTCGATGGGCGGCTGCGGATGCGGCGTTGAGGTGTCGTTGTTCGTGCGCGGATGCCAGATATCGGCCACGTGCAGGAACGCCGCTCGCTCCAGCCCGATATCGATGAACGCCGATTGCATGCCTGGCAGCACGCGCACGACCTTGCCCAGATAGATGTTGCCCACCAGGCCGCGCGAGAGCGTGCGCTCGATGTGCAACTCCTGCACGGCACCGAGCTGCATGAGTGCCACACGGGTTTCCTGCGGCGTGATGTTGACCAGAATGTCTTCGTTCATAGAGTGTCGACCCGACTCAATAGGGCGTGGCAAATTCGGTAAGCGTCAGAAGTCGACGCCGGCCTGACGCAACAGCGCGGCGGTCTCGCACAGCGGTAGCCCCATGATGCCGGAGTAGCTGCCATCGATGCGCAGCACGAATTCGGCGGCCTTGCCCTGAATGCCGTATGCCCCGGCTTTGCCTCTCGGCTCGCCCGAGGCGACGTAACGCTCGATCTCCTCACGGCGCATCGGCCGGAACCAGACGTGCGAGATGTTTACTGCTTGATGGATCTGGCCGTCGGCGCAGACGGCGACGGCGGTCAGCACGCGATGGCGTGTGCCCGACAGTCGGGCGAGTACGGCACAGGCGTCGGCGTCGTCGAAAGGCTTGCCGAGGATGGTGCCGTCCAGGCATACCGTCGTGTCGGCGGCCAGAATGGGGGCGCCAGGCAGGCCTGCGCGGGCCAGACGCGTGAGCGCCGCTTCGGCCTTGGCACGCGTGACGCGCTGCACGTAGTCGTCGGGTGGCTCTCCCGGCAGCACGGCTTCGAGTGCTTCGGCGTCCTCGTGGGCGCCCGGCAGCAGCAGCTCGAAACGAACGCCGAGCTGTTGCAGCAGTTCCTGGCGGCGGGGACTTTGCGACGCGAGATAGATGTACGGCATGGCGGCTTGGCTTGAATTCGTCCAGCCCGGCACACGGTTTCGCAACGATTGGCAAGCGCGTGCACCGGGCCGCGGGATGGGCTGGGCGAGGGGGAACGTCCTATTATGCCGCCTTGCGCTCACGCCCGCCAGCGCGTGCGGGGGCAGACGGCGATGTCGACGGGAAAACGGGCGGATAGCCGCGGATTGCGCGGGGCAAGCGTTCAAGCGCCGGCGAGGAAGTCGGCGCCGATCAGGTCGATGCGGTCGGTGCAGATGGCATCGACACCCCACGCCGCCAGTTCACGTGCACGGGCCGGATCGTTGACCGTGTAGACCAGCATTTGCAGGCCGGCCGCCTTGACCTGTGCGACCTGCGGGCCGTCGAGCGGCTGATGGCTCGCGTGCAGCGAGACGGTGCCGAGCTGGCGGGCGTCCTCGCGCCAATGCGCCGGAATGGCCTCGTACAGCATGCCGCGCGGCAGGTCGGGGACAGCGGCCGCCGCGGCTTCAAGCGCCTCGTACGAGAACGACGAGAGCAGCGGCGGCTGGGCCTGTCCGGCCCACAGCGCCTGCACGGCCTGGGCGACCTGCTTGCCCGTTTCCGCCTCGCGGCCCGGGCACGGTTTGATTTCGACGTTCGCCGCCAGCCCCAGCGCAATACAGCGCTCGGCCACCTGGGCGAGGGTCGGCATCGCCTGACCCGCGAAGCGCGCGTCAAACCAACTGCCGGCATCGAGCTTCGCGATGTCGGCGTAGGTCATTTGCGCGGCAGCGCCGTGGCCGTTGCTGGTGCGATCGACCGTGTCGTCGTGCAGCAGGAAGACGGTGTTATCCGCCGAGAGCTTGGCATCGAACTCGACCATGCGCAGGCCGAGCGACGCGCCCATCTCGAACGCGGCCAACGTGTTTTCCGGGGCCAGCTTGCCGCCGCCGCGGTGCGCGACGATGCGGGGATAGGGCCAGGTGGGCCACAAACGCGTCGGTGTCGAGGGGGCGGTCATGCTTCGACTCGCTTGCCGGTCGACGGATCGAACAGGTGCAACGCCCTGGCCGAGATGGCCAGCGGCACCACGGTGCCTGCCGCGGGCCGCATCTCGTGCGGCAGACGCACCGTGACGGGCTGCTCGCCCCAGCGGCCATGCGCCAGATTGTCGGCACCGAGCAGCTCGAGCTGATCGACGAGGATGTTGGTCTGCGCGGCGAAGGCACCCAGGCCGTTGTGCTGCTCGGCGGGCACCAGATGTTCGGGGCGCACGCCGAGCACGAGTTCACGGTTGGCATACGCCATGCTCGTGGGCGGCAAACGCAGGGCCGGCCCGCCACCGTCGACCTCGAACGTACGGCCTTCCGAGTCTACGCGGCCCTTCAGCAGGTTCATGGCGGGCGAGCCCATGAAGCTCGCCACGAACAGCGACGCGGGGCGCTCGTACACGTCCGTCGGGGTGCCGATCTGCTCGGCGTAGCCCTTGTTCATGACGATCACGCGATCCGCGAGCGTCATCGCCTCGATCTGATCGTGTGTGACATACAGGCTGGTGGTCTTGAGGCGCGCGTGCAGACGTTGGATTTCCAGACGCATCTGCACACGCAGCTTGGCATCGAGGTTCGAGAGCGGTTCGTCGAACAGGAATACCGCGGGCTCACGCACGATCGCGCGGCCCATGGCCACGCGCTGGCGCTGACCGCCCGAGAGTTCGCGCGGCTTGCGTGCGAGCAGGGGTTCCAGTTCCAGAATGCGTGCGGCGGCGAGTACGCGCTCGTCGATGATCTTCTTGTCGATGCCACGGATCTTCAAGCCGTACGACATGTTCTGGCGCACATCCATGTGCGGATAGAGCGCGTAGTTCTGGAACACCATCGCGATATTGCGATCCTTCGGCTCCAGTTCATTGACGACTTGCGAGCCGATCAGGATGCTGCCTTCGCTGACCGATTCGAGGCCGGCAACCATGCGCAGCAGCGTCGACTTGCCGCAGCCCGAGGGGCCGACGATGACCACGAATTCGCCGTCTTCGATGTCGATGTCGACACCGTGCAGGACATAGTTCTTCCGGTCGTAGGTTTTCTTGACACGATGGAGTTTGAGATTTGCCATGATTACTTTTCCGAATCGACCAGACCGCGCACGAACCAACGCTGCATGAGCAAGACCACCGCGAGGGGCGGCAACATGGCGAGCAGCGTGGCGCTCATGACGAGTTGCCATTGGGTGGCGGTGTCGCCGCTGCCGATCATGCTCTTGATGCCGACCACGGCCGTCGTCATCGACGGGGCGTTGGTCACCAGAATCGGCCACAGGTACTGATTCCAGCCGTAGATGAAGGTGATGACGAACAGCGCCGCGATGTTCGTCTTCGAGAGCGGCAACACCACGTCGACGAAGAAGCGCATCGGGCCGGCGCCGTCGATGCGCGCGGCTTCGACGAGCTCGTCGGGCAGCGTCATGAAGAACTGCCGGAACAGGAACGTGGCCGTAGCCGACGCGATAAGCGGCAGCGTCATCCCCGTGTAGGTGTTGATGAGGCCGAGGGTCGAGATCACCTGCACCGTCGGGAAGATCCGCACTTCGACCGGCAGCATCAGCGTGACGAAGATCAGCCAGAAGAACAGATTGCGCAACGGGAAACGGAAATACACGATGGCGAAGGCCGACAGGATCGACACCGAGATCTTGCCGATGGTGATGACCAGCGCCATGAACAGGCTGTTGCCGAGCATTAGCCCAAACGGCATGGCGGAATCGCCCGTGCCCTGATTCCACACGGTGGCAAGGTTCTGGAGCAGGTGCGTGCTCGGGATGAGCGACAACGGAACGTTGAAGATTTCGCGCTCGTTCATGGTGGCGGCGACGAACGCCACATAGAGCGGGAAGACGACCAACAGCACGCCGATGACCAGCATGACGTGGCAGAAGATATCCAGGCCGCGACGATTCTCGATCATGCGTATTGCACCTTGCGTTCAATGAAACGGAACTGCACGACCGTGAGCACGATGACGATGACCATCAGCACCACCGACTGGGCAGCCGAGCTGCCGAGGTCGAGCCCCTTGAAGCCTTCCGAGTAGATCTTGTAGATCAGCGTCATGGTCGACTGGCCCGGCCCGCCGCCGGTCGCGGCATCGATCACCGGGAACGTGTCGAAGAACGAGTACACGAGGTTGACCACGAGCAGGAAGAACGTCGTCGGCGAAATCAGCGGCAGCACCAGCCCGAAGAAGCGCCGGATCGGCCCGGCGCCGTCGATGGCTGCCGCTTCCACGAGCGAGCGCGGAATCGCCTGCAAACCCGCGTAGAAGAACAGGAAGTTGTAGCTGATCTGCTTCCAGATCGAGGCGAGTACGACGAGGAACATCGCCTGGCCGCCATTGAGCGCGTGATTCCACTCGATGCCGAGCTTCGCCAGGCCGTAGGTGACAAGCCCGATACTCGGATTGAACAGGAAGGCCCACAGGACGGCCGCAATGGCCGGTGCCACCGCGTAGGGCCAGATGAGCAGCGTCTGGTAGGTGCGCTTGCCCCGCGTGACCCGGTCGGCCATGGCCGCGAGCAGCAACGAGATGACCAGTCCGCAAACCGTCACCAACCCGCTGAAGATCATCGTGGTGCGAAACGACGCGAGGTAGAGCGGGTCGCGCCATAGCGAAACAAAGTTGTCCAGGCCGACGAACTCACTCGACAGCCCGAAGGCATCCTGCGCCGATGTCGATTGCCACAGGGCCTCGCCCGCGGGCCACAGGAAGAACACGACGGTGATGATGAGCTGCGGGGCGACGAGCGCGTAGGGCAGCCAGCCGGTTCCGAAGCGAGGGCGTTCTCTGGAGTTATGCGCCATAACGTAATGAGCAGAAAAAACCAACCCGGCCCGTGTTGTCGACGGGCCGGGTGGTCATGGTAACGTTGCGACGGTAACGCCGCAATGCACGCCGCGAACGCCATTCATTGGCCAATTCACCGGCTTCGCGTGCGCGATCGGGCGGATTGAGGACGGCTTAGCCGCCCTGTTTCTGGAAGCGACGGAGCAGCTCGTCGCCACGGGCGACGGCCTTGTCCAGAGCGGCTTTGGGCGTTTGCTTGCCGCTCCACACGCCTTCGAGTTCCTCGTCGACCACCGTGCGAATCTGCGGCATGTTGCCCAGGCGCAGACCCCGCGTGAACGGCAGAGGCGGCTTGTTGAGCATCTGCTTGATGGCCACGTCGGCGCCGGGGTTCTTCGCGTAGAAGCCTTGCTTCTCGGTCAGTTCATAGGCGGCCTTCGTCACCGGCAGGTAACCGGTATCCTGGTGCCACTTCGCCGCCACCGCGGGCGACGCGAGGTAGTTCAGGAACTTGGCCACACCCTTGTACTCGGCGGACGATTTGCCAGCGAGCACCCACAGGCTGGCGCCCCCGATCATGGCATTCTGCGGTGCACCCTTCACGTCGGCATCGTACGGCATCATGCCCACGCCATAGCTGAACTTGGCGTACTTGGCGATGTTGGCGAGGGCGCCCGATGAGGTGATGGCAATGCCGCAGTCGCCGCTGTAGAACTTCGAGGTCACTTCATCCTTGCGGCCCACATACGTGAACGTGCCTTCCTTGGCCATGTCGGCCAGGAACTGGATGTGCTTGATCTGCTGCGGGCCGTTGAAGATCAGCTTGGCGTCAAGACCGTCGAAGCCGTTGTTCTTCGTGGCGAACGGCAGGGCATGCCAGGCGCTGTAGTTTTCGAGTTGCGTCCAGCCCTGCCAGCCGGTGCTGAAGCCGCACGACAGGCCGGCGGCCTTGAGCTTCTCGGCGTCGGTCTTCACGTCGGCCCAGGTCTTCGGCGGGGTATTCGGATCGAGGCCCGCCTTCTTGAAGGCGTCCTTGTTGTAATACAGCACCGGCGTCGAGCTGTTGAACGGCATCGACACGAGATGATTGGTCTTGCTGTCGGCGTAGTAGCTCGCCACGGTCGGCACGAACGCCGCTTCGTTGAACGGCTCGCCGGCGTCCTTCATGACTTGCCACACCGGCTTGACCGCCTTCTTGGCTTGCATCATCGTGGCCGTACCCACTTCGTACACCTGAAGAATGGCCGGCGCGTTACCGGCGCGGAACGCGGCGATACCGGCGGCCAGTCCCTGCTCGTAGTTGCCCTTGTAGATCGGGACAATCTTGTAGTCGCTTTGTGACGCGTTGAAATCGTTGGCGATTTGATTGACGCGATCGCCGAGGGCCGATTCCATCGAGTGCCAGAACTGAATCTCGGTTGCGGCCAGGGCCGACGTGCTCATGCCGAACGCCATTGCAGCGCCAACGCCGGCCAAAACGATACTTCGCAGGGACGGTTGCTTCATGCCAATCTCCGGTGGTTCACGAGAAGTCTAGTTGTTGTTCGCGGTGCGAACCTTGCAGCGCGGGCTAGACTACCACGTCATTGTGTTTTTTCCACCCGCAGCGCACAACGCGTGTTGCATGGCGGCGTCAAAGGGGAATTGACAATCGTCGGGGTGTGCCGGGAAGTAGGGCGAGAGCGCGCTAATGGACATGCAGCGCAACGTGGCGTTGCACTGCACAAGACGAATTGACTTATTTCCGACTTATTTCTGACTTGGTGTGTCGTCAGACGCGATGATAGGGATGATTGGCATTGATGCTCCACGCGCGGTAGAGCTGCTCGGCGAGCAACACCCGCACCATGCCGTGGGGCATCGTGAGGCTGGAGAGTCGGATGAGGGTGTCGGCGCGCGCCTTGAGGGCCGGGTCGAGGCCGTCCGCGCCGCCGATCACGAACGCCACGTCGCGCCCGTCTTGCTGCCAGCCGGTGAGCGATTGAGCCAGACGCATCGTCGTGAGGTCCTGTCCGCGTTCGTCCAGGCACACGAGGCGGCAGCCACGCGGCAGGGCCGCGTCAATGCGCTGCGCTTCGGCCGCCATCACCGTCTCGGCCGTGCGGGAGTTGGAGCGTTGCTCCGGTTTGATTTCCCTGAGTTCGATACGCAGCTCGGGCGGCATGCGCTTGGCGTACTCGGCGAAAGCGGTCTCGATCCAGCCGGGCATCTTGTGCCCGACCGCGAGTATGAACAGACGCATGACGGCTGACTTCCGCGCAGCGCCGGCTTACTTTGCCTTGCGGCGTGCGGGGGCCGGCGCGTCGACGGAGTCGTCCTCGTCGTCTTCGTGATCTTCCGCGCTAGCCTTGGCGCCGGCCTTGGTGCCGGCCGCTTTCAGGCGCACGGGCTTCTCGCCCCAGATCTCTTCGAGGTTGTAGTACTGGCGCAGGGCCGGCTGCATGATGTGCACGATGACGTCGCCCGTGTCGACCAGCACCCATTCGCCGACGTCTTCGCCTTCCATGCTGACGATGTCGCCGCCGGCGGCCTTGACCTTGTCGCGCACGCTCGCGGCGAGCGCCTTGGTCTGGCGATTGGACGTGCCGCTCGCGATGATCACGCGCTCGAACAGGGCGGTGAGGTGCTCGGTGTTGAACACCTTGATGTCCTGGGCCTTGACGTCTTCGAGGGCGTCGACGATCAGGCGCTGAAGTTTACGAATATCCATAGTGCGTCTTTTTGGTGAAACAGGGAGCGCCGAGGCGGCGACCGGGTAAGGGCCAAGGGCCGTCAGGCGCGATACAGGTGTTGCGCGCGGATGTAATGCCACACGGATTCGGGCAGATTCGCCGGGGGCGTGGCCGCGTCTCGCGCGTGCGCCAGCGTGGCGCGCAACTCGGTGGCGGAGATGTCGACAGCCAGTGAGTTGTCGATCAGTATGCCGCCGCATGGCGTGGATTGTACCCGAGCGCGGACTTTTCCCGTTCGGCGAAGACCTGGCGCAGTTCTGAGGAGGCGGTGGCCCAGCGGAAACCGGGTCGCGCGGCCGCGCAGACGTGCGCGTAGTCGAATAGCTCGCGCCAGGCGTGCCAGGTATCCAGGCGCACCAGTTGGTCGGAGCCGATAAGCAGTGAGAGCGAGACCCGCGGGCCCAGGTCACGGCGCATCTCGCGCAGCGTATCGACGGTGTAGCTCGGCCCGGCGCGCTCGATCTCCCGCGTGCTGACCCGCAACCGAGTGGTCGGTCGCGTGAGCGCCAGCTCGGCCGCGAGTTGCTCGGCGGCGAGGCGCGTCATGGCCAGCCGATGTTCGGCCGCGGTGCTGCCTTGCTTCTGCGGCTGCTGGCCGGCCGGCATCAGGATCAGTTCGTCGAGGGCGAGTGTGCGGGCGAACAGCGCGCCGAGTGCGAGGTGCCCGGTGTGAATCGGATCGAACGTGCCGCCGAGCACGCCGATGCGCCGGATCGGACCGGCGGGCGACGGATGCGTGGCGCGGGGGCGGCAGGGGAGGAGACGGTCATTCGCGGCCGGCCTTCACACCCACTCGCGGCGCACGAGGAAGTCGGTATAGAGCTTCGCTTCCGGGGTGTCCGGCTCGGGTTTCCAGTCGTAGTGCCATTTCACGATCGGCGGCATCGACATCAGGATGGATTCGGTGCGTCCCCCGATTGCAGGCCGAAATGGGTGCCACGGTCCCAGACCAGATTGAATTCGACATAGCGGCCACGCCGGTGGGCCTGGAAATCCCGTTCGCGCTCACCGTAGGGCATGCCGCGACGGCGCTCGACGATGGGGACATAAGCGTCGAGGAAGGCATCTCCCACACTTTGCATGACGGCGAAGCCCGTGTCGAAACCGCCGCCCGAGAAGTCGTCGAAGAAGATGCCGCCGATGCCGCGCGGCTCCTGGCGATGCTTCAGGTAGAAGTACTCGTCGCACCACGTCTTGAAGCGCGGATACCACGCGGTGTCGAACGGATCGAGCGCGTCCTTGCAGGTCTGATGAAAGTGCCGGCAGTCCTCTTCGAATGGATAGTACGGCGTGAGATCCATGCCGCCGCCGAACCAGAACGCGGGCAACTGCCCGGGGCCGTGGCGATCAGAATGCGCACGTTGAAGTGCACGGTCGGGCAGTACGGATTGCGCGGATGCAGCACGAGCGAGACACCGAGCGCTTCGAAGCCACGCCCGGCCAACTCCGGGCGGGAGGCACTGGCCGAACCCGGCAGCTTGTCGCCGACCACGTGGGAGAAATTCACGCCGCCGCGCTCGAAGAAGTCGCCGTCGTCGAGCACGCGGGTGCGGCCGTCGCCGCGCAGCGCGCTATCGGCCGGACGTTGCCAGTCGTCGGCGAGGAAGCGTTTGCCGTCGAGGCGCCCGAGCGTTTCGACAATACGGTCCTGAAGCCCGAGCAGATAAGTTCGCACTGCGCCCGTATCCGGCGCCGGTGCGGCGTCTTGCGCTGTCATTCTGTGACGTCCCGATGCGTGGTAATAACCGCGATTGTACCGGCAGCCACGCGGTCGGGGGCAGGCCGAGGCGGCAAACGGTCGCGCCGAATGCCGGCCGAATGACCTGTATCAAGCTCTGGCGGTCATGGCGCTGGCGCGTTGGGCAGAGGACTGGCCGTTGGCGCGCCGCCCGCGGGCGCAATGGGCATGCCTTTGCCAGGGTCGCCCGGGGGCGGCATGAGGATCTGACGCGGCGCCGGCACCGGCCATTGGGCCGTGCCACCGACCTCGGCGATGGCCCGGTTGGTATCGAAATACACCTGCCAGTAATCGCGGTTGTGGCAGTACGGACGCACCGCGAGCACAGGCCCGGCGGGATTGAATTCGAGAATCACCACATCGATCGCGGGCGTGCTCATCACGTTCGGGATCTGCGCGATGCGTGCCTTCAGGCGCGCTATCGCGTCCTGCACATCGACCGTGTGGGCGAGCTGCGCCGTCAAGTCGACGCGGCGAAACGCGTTGGCGTCGTACACCGTGATGTTGTCGCCGAAGACCTTCGTGTTGCCGACGTACACCCGCAGATTGTCCGCCGTCGTGAGCGTGGTGACGAACAGGCCGATCTCGTCGACCACCCCGGTCACGCCGCCTGCGCTGATCATGTCGCCCGTCTTGAAGGGGCGCAGCACGATGAGAAAGATGCCGGAGGCGAAGTTCGACAGGAGTCCGGACCACGCTGCGCCGATGGCGATGCCGGCGGCGGCAAGCAGCGCGGCGAACGATGTCGTCTCGATACCGCAGACACTGAGGATGGAAATGATCAGCGCAATGCGCAAGGCGATGCGCAGCGTCGATTCGCTGTAACGAACGAGCGTGGGATCGATGGCCCGGCGAGTCATGGCGCTGCGCACGAGCCGCGCCACCACGTTGATGGCGATACCGCCGACAATCCAGATGACCACGGCCATCACAATCTTCAGGCCGAACGGCATCAGATAATCGTTGACCAGCTTGTCGAGATCGAACATGTAAGTCTCCGTCGAGCGAGGGTCTGTCGGGAAAACTGTATGCATTCCGCCGGGGCTGGCCGGACGCGCGATGGTGACGCACCCGCGCCGTGTCAGCGTGCCAACTTGCTCCGCGCTTGTCAATCGCGACGCTGTGACGGCATTCGCGGTTGTCATGCCGCCAAAACGACAACGGCCCGGACGACATGACGTCTCCGGGCCGTGGCACAACGATTTGGCGCTTCAAGGTCTGCCTTCCAGCGTGGCCGACCTGACGCCAGTTGCCTGACTTTGGCTGGCTTACTCCGGCTTGCGCGCCAGTGCGCGGTTGCCGATATCGTGGCGATACTGCATACCGTCGAAACTGATCTGATTGACGGTCTGGTACGCCACGCTCTGCGCGCCGCGCACGGTGTCGGACAAGCCAACCACGCACAGCACCCGCCCGCCCGTCACCGTCAGCACGTCGTTCTCGAGCTGCGTGCCCGCGTGGAACGTGACACATTCAGCGGTCTCGGCCGGCACGTCGGAGATCCGGTCGCCCTTGCGCGGGGTGTCCGGATAGCCGTGCGCGGCGAGCACCACGCCCAGCGCATAACGGCGGTCCCAGTCGAGTTCGACCTTGTCGAGGGTGCCGGCAATCGCGTGCTCGACCACGACCGAAAAGTCGCCCTTCAGGCGCGCCATGATCGGCTGCGTTTCGGGGTCGCCCATGCGGCAGTTGAATTCGAGCGTCTTGACGTTGCCCTGTGCGTCGATCATCAGACCGGCGTACAGGAAGCCCGTAAAGCGGATGCCGTCGGTTTCCATGCCGCGCACGGTCGGCAAAATGATCTCGCGCATCACGCGCGCATGGATCTGCGGCGTGACGATCGGTGCGGGCGAATACGCGCCCATGCCGCCGGTATTGGGTCCCTGATCGTTGTCGAGCAGACGCTTGTGATCCTGCGACGTCGCGAGCGGAAGCACGTTCTTGCCGTCGACCATCACGATGAAGCTGGCTTCCTCGCCTTGCAGGAACTCCTCGATCACCACGCGGGCACCGGCGTCGCCGAGCTTGTTGTCCGCGAGCATCATGTCGACGGCGTGATGCGCTTCGTCGAGCGACATCGCCACGACCACGCCCTTGCCTGCGGCCAGGCCGTCTGCCTTGATGACGATCGGCGCGCCCTTGGCGTCGATGTAGGCGTGGGCGCTGGCCGCGTCGGAGAACGTCTCGTAATCGGCGGTGGGAATGCCGTGGCGCTTCATGAACGCCTTGGCGAAGTCCTTCGACGATTCGAGCTGCGCTGCTTCCTTCGTCGGGCCGAAAATCTTCAGGCCACGCGCGCGGAAGATGTTGACGATACCGGCGGCGAGCGGCGTTTCCGGGCCGACCACGGTCAGCGCGATGCCTTCGCGCGCGGCGAACTCGGCGAGCACATTGGGATCGCTGATCGGGACATTGCGCAGGCGCTCGTCGAGCGCCGTGCCGCCGTTACCCGGGGCGACATAGACCAACTGAATACGAGGCGATTGGGCAAGCTTCCACGCCAGCGCGTGTTCGCGGCCGCCCGAGCCGACAACCAGAATCTTCATCTTATTCCTCGATGACGGCGTTGGTGAATACTTCCTGCACGTCGTCGAGATTTTCGAGCGCGTCGAGCAGCTTTTGCATCTTCACGGCATCTTCGCCGGTGAAGACCACTTCGGTTTGCGGTTTCATCGTGACTTCCGCGACTTCGGCCTTCAGACCGGCCGCTTCAAGCTTGGCCTTCACGGCCTGGAAGTCGTTCGCCGGGCAGATGACTTCGAAGCTGCCGTCGTCGTTGGTGATCACGTCGTCGGCGCCGGCGTCGAGCGCCACTTCCATCAGCTTGTCTTCCGGCGTTTCCGGCGAGTACAAGAACTGGCCGCAATGCGTGAAGAGGAAGGCCACCGAGCCGTCGGTGCCCATGTTGCCGCCAAACTTGGAGAAGGCATGGCGCACTTCGGCGACGGTGCGCACGCGGTTGTCCGTCATCGTATCGACGATCACGGCAGCGCCGTTGATGCCATAGCCTTCGTAGCGGATTTCTTCGTAGTTGGCGCCGTCAAGACCGCCAACGCCGCGATCGATCGCGCGCTTGACGTTGTCCTTGGGCATATTCGCGTCGGCGGCCTTTTCCACGGCCAGGCGCAGGCGCGGGTTGCTGTCGACGTCGCCGCCGCCCAGGCGCGCGGCCACCGTGATTTCCTTGATCAGGCGTGTCCAGACTTTACCGCGCTTGGCATCTGCCGCCGCTTTCTTGTGTTTGATGTTGGCCCATTTGGAATGACCCGCCATGAATTTCTCCGTCGTGCCGCGCTGTGCGGCGAAGTAGCCTCTGCCGGCCAGCGCGGTGCGGCGCGGCCAACCATTGAAACAGGCGCGCCCGCCACCACCGGGGTCGCGGGCGCGAATTGCCGAATCGCCTCGTTGGCGCCCATGGGTCGTGTCGACCCATCGGTCCCCCGTCGTTTCGGGGCCAGGGCAGTCCGAGCGGCATCGTGCCGCTATAATCGGAGGCAATTTTATCATGCCGTCGCACCGTGCCACGGGTGTTTGCTGCGCCGTGTCACGAGCCACGCTGCGTCTACCGCCGAGGTCTCTCATGCCCCAGAAGCCCGTGCCGCCGCAAGCCTCGTCGCTTGCCGCTTCCTCAACGGCATCCCCGCCCGCCTCCACCGGGGCCGTGAGCCCTGCCGGCGACGCCAGCGACCGGCTTCTCATCGCACGCAACGATCAGCACGTTCTTGGCCTGCTGCCCGCCATGGGCAATCGCCACGGGTTGATTACCGGGGCCACGGGCACGGGCAAGACCGTCACGCTCCAGGTCATGGCACAGGCCTTCTCCGACATCGGCGTGCCCGTGTTCCTCGCTGACGTGAAAGGCGACCTGACGGGCATCGCGCAGCCCGGCGCCGAGACGCCCAAGCTCAAGGAGCGCATTGCCCAGTTCGGCTTCGAAACGCCCGACTGGCATGGCAGCCCCGCCACACTTTGGGATGTGTTCGGCGAGCAGGGCCACCCGGTACGCGCAACGGTTTCGGATCTCGGTCCGCTGTTGCTCTCGCGGCTGCTGGGCCTGAACGAGACGCAGACCGGCGTGCTCAATCTCGTCTTCAAGATTGCCGACGACAACGGCCTTCTGCTGCTCGACAGCAAGGACCTGCGCGCCATGCTCCAGCACGTGGGCGAAAACGCCTCGACCTTCACCACGCAGTACGGCAACATCTCGGCCGCGTCGGTCGGCGCGATCCAGCGCGGGCTGCTCACGCTCGAGCAACAAGGCGCCGACAAGTTCTTCGGCGAGCCGATGCTCGATATCGACGATTTCATGCAGACGGACGCGCAAGGGCGCGGCATCGTCAACATTCTCGCGGCGGACAAACTGCTGGCCGCGCCGCGCATCTACGCCACATTCCTGCTGTGGCTGCTCGCCGAGCTGTTCGAGCGTCTGCCGGAGGTGGGCGATCCCGACAAGCCCAAGATCGTGTTCTTCTTCGACGAAGCGCATTTGTTGTTCGACGAGGCCCCTAAGCCGTTGCTCGAGCGGATCGAGCAGATGGTGCGGTTGATTCGTTCGAAGGGCGTTGGCGTGTACTTCGTGACGCAGAATCCGGTCGACGTGCCGGACACCGTGCTCGGTCAGTTGGGCAATCGCGTGCAGCATGCGCTGCGGGCGTATTCGCCGCGCGATCAAAAGGCGGTCAAGGTGGCGGCGCAGACCATGCGCGCCAATCCGTCGCTCGATATCGAAGCGGTGATCGGCGAGCTGGGCGTGGGCGAGGCGCTGGTGTCGTTGCTCGACGAGAAGGGGCGTCCCGCCGTGACGGAGCGCGCGTACATCGCGCCGCCGGCCTCGCGCATCGGACCGATTACCCCGCAGGAGCGGGCAGCGCTCATCGCCGCGTCGCTCGTGGCTGGCGTGTACGAAAAAACGGTGGATCGCGAGTCGGCTTATGAAACGCTGGTCGGGCGCACGCGGACGCGCCAGGGCGACGTGCCGCTCGCCTCAGAGGGTGGGGCGGTGCCGCAAGCGCCGAACGGCGGTGAAACGACGGGCGGCGGTCTGCTCGATGCGGTCAGGGACTCGCTCGGCGGCTTGCTGGGCGGCGCGGGCGGCTCGCGTCGCAAGGACACGGTCGTCGAAGCGATGGTCAAGAGTACGGCGCGCACCATCGGTAGCCAACTGGGCCGCGAGATCGTGCGCGGCGTGCTGGGCAGCATTCTCGGCGGCAGCAAGCGGCGATGACCGGGCCCGTCGATCGCCGCGACAACGCCCGCGTCGGACGATCGGTCGCGAGTGGCGTATGCCTTGCCACTGATGTATCGCCGGCACCGTCTCCTCTATATCGATCGCTCGCCCCCTCATGTCGCTGAAATCTTCGCTGGATCCGGTGCGTACCGGTGTCGCCCACGACCCGTTGTGGCTGCGCGCCGCGCCGCTCATTTTTCTGTTTCTGTGGTCGGTCGGTTTTACCGTCGCCAAGATCGGCCTGACCTATGCCGACCCGCTCACGTTCCTCGCGCTTCGCTACGGGCTTGTGCTCGTGCTGCTCGCGCCGCTGGCGCTCGTCATGCGCCCGCCGTTGCCGAACACGGTGGCCGCCTGGGGCCATCTCGTCGTCATCGGTCTGCTCATTCAGGCGCTGTACTTCAGCATGACGTATCTGGCGCTACGCCTGGGCGTGTCGGCCGGCAGCGTGGCGCTGATTACCTCGCTGCAGCCGATTCTCGTGGCGCTGGCCGTGCCGCACCTGGTGGGCGAGCGCGTGAGCGGGCTGAACTGGGTCGGACTGGTGCTGGGGCTGGCGGGGGCGGCGCTGGTCATTGTGGCGCGCTCGGCGGTGGAGGCGACTTCCGCGCTGGGGCTGGTGCTGACGTTCGTGGCGCTTGGCGCGATCACCTGCGGCACGCTCTACGAGAAGCGCTTCGGCGTGGGCCAGCACCCGGTCACGTCGAATCTTGTGCAGTACGCCGTGGGCTTCGCGGCGACACTGCCGCTCGCCGCAGGGCTGGAGCCGATGCACATCGAATGGACGTGGCAGCTCGGCGCAGCGCTCGTCTACCTCGTGATCGGCAACTCGATCGTCGCGATTTCGTTGCTGCTGGCGATGATCCGGCGTGGCGAGGCGTCGCGTGTCTCGGCGCTGTTTTTCCTTGTGCCGCCGTCAGCGGCGCTGGCTGCGTGGCTCATGGTCGGGGAGCACATGCCGCCGCTCGCGTGGGCAGGGATGGGGCTGGCGGCCGTTGGCGTGGCGATGGCCACACGGCGCCCGGGCCAGGGGCGCCGGGGAAAGCGGTAGCGCGGTAGGGTGGGACGCGTTGCTCCGGCGCAGGCGGGCCGGGGCGCGGAGTCCGTCTTGCGTCAGTTCTTGGTGCCGAACAGTCGGTCGCCCGCGTCGCCCAGACCCGGAATGATGTAGGCATGGTCGTCCAGACGCTCGTCGAGCGACGCGACATACAGCTTCACGTCCGGATGCGCGTCATGCAGCACCTTCACGCCTTCGGGCGCCGCCACGAGGGCGAGGAACGCGATGTTTTCCGAGGCCACGCCGCGCTTGCGAAGCACGTCCACGGCATGCACGGCCGAATAGCCGGTCGCCACCATGGGGTCGCACAGGATGAAGCGGCGGTCGGCGATATCCGGCAGACGCACAAGATATTCGACCGGACGATGTTGCTCGTCGCGATACACCCCGATGTGACCGACGCGTGCCGACGGCACCAGATCGAGCAGGCCGTCGCTCATCCCGACGCCGGCGCGCAGTACGGGCACGATGGCGAGCTTCTTGCCCGCGATGACGGGCGCGTCCATGGCGACCATCGGCGTGTCGATGCGCTCGGTCGTGAGCGGCAGGTCGCGCGTGATTTCGTAGCCCATGAGCAAGGTGATCTCGCGCAGCAGGCCGCGGAACGTGCGCGTTGACGTTTCCTTGTCGCGCATGTGCGAGAGCTTGTGCTGGATCAGCGGGTGATCGCAGATAAAGAGATTCGGGAAGCGGGGATCTTGTTTCATGGCTGGCAATCTGGGGCAGGGCCGGTGTGGCCCGCATGGCCGCGATTTTAGCCGATGCGGGCGCCGTCGGTCCGGGTTTCGCTGTCAGTCCATACCGATTGCCCAAGCGCTCCCCCGACAAAGCGGGGTGCGCACGATTCCCTTAGAATCGCTGCAAGACGGCGGTACCACCGCCGTTGTCCAACGTGTCACTTGTCTGGAAGGCTGAACATGGATCTGGGAATCAAGGGGCGCACCGCGCTGGTCTGCGGCGCGAGCAAGGGGTTGGGACGCGCGTGCGCGCAGGCGCTGGCCGAAGCGGGCGCGAATGTCGTGATCGTCGCGCGCACGGCGCAGCCGCTCAACGCGGCGGCCGACGAGATTCGCGCGGCCACGGGCGTGAGCGTGACCGCCGTGGCCTGCGACATCACCACGCCCGAGGGGCGGGCACAGGCGCTCGCGGCGTGCGGACAACTCGACATTCTCGTGACCAACGCGGGCGGCCCGCCGCCGGGCGACTTCCGCGATTGGCAACGCGACGACTGGATTCGCGCGCTGGACGCGAACATGCTCACCCCCATCGAACTGATCAAGGCGTGCGTGGACGACATGATGGCGCGCGGTTTCGGCCGCATCGTGAACATTACGTCGTCGGCCGTGAAGGCGCCCATCGACATCCTCGGGTTGTCCAATGGCGCCCGCTCGGGACTGACCGGGTTCGTCGCAGGACTGGCGCGCACGACTGTTGGGCACAACGTCACCATCAACAATCTGCTGCCGGGGGCCTTCGATACCGACCGACTCACGGGCACCCTGCAGGCATCGGCGGCCAAGCGCGGACAGACGCTCGAAGAAGTCCGCACCCAGCGCGCTGCCGCGATTCCGGCCCGCCGTTTCGGGCGGCCCGACGAGTTCGGCGCGACCTGCGCGTTTCTTTGCAGCGCGCAGGCGGGCTACATTACCGGACAGAACGTGCTGATCGACGGTGGCGCGTATCCGGGCACGTTTTAACCTTTTTGAGATGGCTTCAATGACTGTATCGACGGTACCCAAAGTCCGGATTGCGCTGATCGCGCACGACAAGAAAAAAGACGACATTCTGGCCGTGGCGCGCGACTACGCCGACGTGCTGCGCCAGTGCAAGCTCGTCGCGACGGGCACGACCGGCGGACGCATCGCCACCGAGCTTGGCCTGGACGTTGAGCGAATGCTCTCCGGCCCTCACGGCGGCGACCTCCAGATAGGCGCGCAACTGGCCGAGGGGCGCGTCGACATGGTGCTGTTCCTGCGCGACCCGATGACGCCGCAACCGCACGAACCGGATATCAACGCCCTCGTGCGGGCTTGCGACGTACACAACGTGCCGTGTGCGACCAACAGCGCCACGGCGCGCATGCTGCTCGAGCAGTTGATCGTGCGTCTGGCCGCACAGCCGGCGGCGTGACGCCGAGAACCGACAGTTCACAACACACTTCACACGAGTGAGAGGGGCGAGGATGACCAAGGCAATTCGCATCGAACAGAATGGCGGTCCGGAAGTGATGAAGTACGTCGACGTCGAAGTCGGCGACCCCGGGCCGGGCGAGGCGCGCGTGCGCCACAACGCCGTCGGGCTGAACTACATCGACGTGTATTTCCGCACCGGCCTGTACCCGCAGCCGCTGCCGGCCGGTCTGGGCATGGAAGCCGCCGGCGTGGTCGAGGCCGTGGGCGAAGGCGTGACACTCGTCAAGGCGGGCGACCGCGTCGCCTATGCCAGCCGTCCTTGCGGCGCCTACTCGCAGGCCCGCGTGATGCCGGTGGCCTCGCTCGTGCGTCTACCGGACAGCATCAGCGACGATCAGGCCGCCGCGATGATGCTGCAGGGCATGACCGCGCAGTACCTGCTGCGCCGCACGTACCCGGTCAAGGCAGGCGACACGATCCTCATTCATGCGGCCGCCGGCGGCGTGGGGCTCATCGTGTGCCAATGGGCCAAGGCCTTGGGCGCGACGGTGATCGGCACGGTCGGCTCCGACGAGAAGGCGGCGCTCGCGCGCCAGCATGGCTGCGACCACCCGATCGTCTATACGCGTGAGAATTTCGTCGAACGGGTCAAGGAGATCACGAGTGGCGAAGGGGTGCCGGTCGTCTACGACTCCATCGGCAAGGACACGTTCATCGGCTCGCTCGACTGCCTGCGGCCGCTGGGCATGATGGTGAACTTCGGAAGCGCGTCGGGGCCCGTCGCGCAGATCAACACGGCTGACCTTGTGTCGCGCGGCTCGCTGTTCTTCACGCGCCCGACGCTCTTCAGCTACACGGCCAAGCGGGCCGATCTGGAAGCCACGGCCAACGACCTGTTCGACGTTGTCGCCAAGGGCTCGGTCAAGATCGAGGTCAACCAGCGTTACGCATTGGCCGACGTGGCCCAGGCCCATCGCGATCTCGAGGCGCGCAAAACCACTGGGTCGACATTGCTCATGCCCTGAGTGAGGGGGATGTCGCTAACGCCAACGCGCGCGATGCGATGTACCCCCGTAACGCTGGACGTCGGCCCAACGTTCGGGGGACTCGGCCAGGGTCCGTTGCTCATGGCGGGCGACGCCGTCAACGACCCGATTCAGACTCGCTGCGAAAAGCTGTGGACGCCGTGGGCGCGCGCATCCTCGCGCACGTCCTCGGGCAGCCGGTTGATGAGCCAATGCACCACCAGCCCGATCACGACGACATCGTCGAGCAGGCCGAAGACTGGCACAAAGTCCGGAATCAGATCGAACGGACTGACTAAATAGACGCCGAGCAGCGCCAGCGCGGGCAGCAACCAGCGCGGGCGGCGCGGATCGCGGGCCGCCCGCCAAAGCACGCGGAAATCGTGGCGGGCAACTTGCCACAAACGCAGAAAACGCTTCATTAGCAGGCTCCTGAACGAATATTGCAGCCGGATGAGGCCGGTGCCCTCATTGAATTGATGGAAACGTCGCTCATTGATTCGTTAAATTCTCGCATCGCACGCTTATCCGTCTGGTGGGCTGAATCGTCCGTGGCGTGTGGGTTCATACGCACGATGCGTGATATTGTGCTTCGACCACGCCGAGTCGAGGTGGTTTCATCGCTCATCGAGCCCTGTCTGGTGCCGTCGTGCCGGATCGGGCGGTCGATTGGCTTTCCCGGTTGCGGCAGGATCGGGCCAGCGGGATAATTTGCCAGCCGCAGCGGTCCATCCATTTTTCCCCCTTCGCGGACGCCATCCAAACGCCACCATGACTGACGCTCAAGATCCGAAATCGCCGCAGCCGTCGCAACGGTCGAATACGCCCGAATCCGATACGAATAAGAGCGCAACCCCACCGCAGACGCCGCCGTCCAGCGACGCCGGTACGTCGCCAACGCCAGCTTCGCAGGGCGCGTCCGAGTATGTGGAGCCGCCGACAACGGCGATGTCCCATGCGACGGCGAAACCCGTTGCGGGCACGGCTGAGGCTTCGGGCAACATGCCAGCGAACCCCGACACGCTCACGCGTCCGGCACCCGCGCCCGAGGCGTCGCCAGGGGCTTCTGCCGCAGCGACGAGCCCCTCAGTTCAGGCGTCGGCGGCCGAAGTGGCCGCGGATCGTAATCCGATTGGCACGCCGGCGCCAAAGCCGAGCGAAGCGGCCACTGCGGCCGGCAGCGACGAGCCGCCGCATCAGCCGACATTCGGCCCCGGTGCCGCGCGTCCTGGCAGCCCCGCCTCGATGGGCACCCAGCCGTCGTACCTGCGGGCGGGCGATTCACCGTGGTCGGTGCTGCGTCGCATTACTTCGGCGCGGTTTCGCGCGTGGTACGACCGCGCGGGGCAGCGCATCACGCAGCGCACCCTGAAGATCGGCATTTCAGCGCGCATCTTTCATCCGGAGCCGGGGGCGAAGGGCCTGCGCAGCAAGACGCTTCAGTACCTCGAAGAGTCGATCGCGCACTGGGTGATGTCGCGCGACGTGCTGGTGTTCATGATTCCCACGGTCGACACGCAGGGCCTGCTGCACCCGAGCCACATCCGTTTGCACGATTATGCGAAGCACCTCGACGGACTGGTGTTGCAGGGCGGGGCTGACGTGTCGCCGCACAGCTATTCGGAAGTGGCGACGCGCCACGAATGGCAAGGCGATCGCATGCGCGACATGTACGAACTCGAACTGCTGCATGAGTTCGTGGAGCAGGGCAAGCCGATTCTCGGTGTGTGTCGCGGCTGCCAGCTCATCAACGTGGCGTTTGGCGGCACGCTGCACCAGGACATCGCCACGGATCTGCCCGACGCGATCCCGCACGTGACCGATACCTACGAACACAACCGTCACACGCTGACGTTTCCCGAGGGCTCATCGCTCGCGCAGATGCTCGGGCCGGTCGACGTGCCGATCGTCAACTCGATCCATCACCAGTCGGTGAGAACGCTTGGGCGCGACCTGAGTGTGGAGGCGGTGTGCTCGGAAGATGGGGTGGTGGAAGCCATTCGCTATCGCAAGGCGCCGTTCGTGATGGGCCTGCAATGGCACCCGGAATTTCACCGGGCGGGCGGGCCGGAGTATCTCGATTGCACACCGGTGCTCGACAACTTCCTGCGCGCCGCGCGCGAAACGCGCTTCTGATTGGGCGTTTGATCGCACCGCGATCGACGCAATGAAAAATGGGCAGCCGCGAGGCTGCCCATTTTCATGTCAGGCGCACCGGCATCATGCCGCCGGTGTGCGCACCGCGTCGATTAGAAGCGGTGACGGATGCCCGTGCCCACAACGGTTTGCGAGCTGGTCGACGACATACCGCCGGCAGCGCCGACACCGGCTTGGAGGCCCGTGCCTTCGTTGTCGGAGATGTGCTGGTACGAACCGGTCAGGTACACATCGGTACGCTTCGACAGACGGTAGTCGGCTTGCAGCGTCACGGTGTGGAACTTCGGCTTCTTGTCCGTCGAATCTTGCTTGGCCATCGTGTACGTGTACGCGGCGGACAGCGAGACTGCCGGGGTCAGCATGTAGCGACCGTTGACTTCGAAGTTGTCGAACTTCAGGCCGTCGTTGCCGAAGGCAACCGACGTGCTGTTGAAGTTCAGGCCGGTCAGGCCTTGGAGTTGCGTGTGGGTGTACACCAGGCCGACGGTTGCCGGGCCGAAGGCGTAGTTACCACCGATACCCCAGACGCGTTGCTTCGAGGCGCTGAACACCGAGTCACCGCCAGTCGACGTGTCGACTGCGCCGCTGGTGTTGTTGGCGCCCGTGTTGCCTTGGCGTTCCAGGTAGGCTGCGGCCACGGTCAGCGGGCCGTTCGCGTAGTTCACGCCAGCGCTGAAGGCGCGGTTGTTGGCGAAATCGCCAGCCTTGTTCGAGAAGCCATACAGGCCGCCGAAGGTCAGGCCGTTGTAGTTGGCGCTCGAGTACTTGACCGAGTTGTTCACACGGAACGAGTTGTTCGTGTTGTCGTTATCGTACGGGTGCGCTGCGATCGTGCCACCGAACGACGAACCGTTCAGGGTCAGCGGTGCCAGGTAGTCAACCAGCGAGTCGTATTGACGACCGATCGTCACCGAGCCGAACTTGTCGTTCTGCAGGCCAACAAACGCCTGACGACCGAACATGCGGCCGTTTTGGCCCGACGTGCCGTTGTTGATCGAGAAGCCGTTTTCCAGCACGAAGATGGCCTTGTTACCGCCACCCAGATCTTCCGCGCCCTTCAGGCCCCAACGGCTGCCGTTGATCAGGCCGCTCGTTGCGCGGAAGTTCTTCGAACCCGAAGCCGTCGAGGTCGTCGAGTTGCTGGTGTAAGCGACGCCAGCGTCGATCAAGCCATACAGGGTGACGCTGCTTTGCGCTTGGGCGCTCGCGGAGAACGCGCCGACAACGGCAGCGGCAAGAAGAGTTTTTTTCATGGTTTAAGCTCCAGTAACGTGACACGAATCGCAGAATTCGCGTGAAAACAGAACGCGGCGAAACAGAACATGTCGAGGTGACGGTTTGTCATTCGCGGACCCGATCAGGTATCGGCACTGCTCTGTTGACAGGGGGCAGTGTATGAGTGAGCGAGACCCGCGCCTATTTCAGAATCCGCAAGAATCTATTGCGGATACGGGAAGAATCCGCCGAATGTGCCGAAAAGCGTTGTCCAATAAGGGATTGGCTCGATTAAGCCTAGGCGATAAATGACCACGCAAGCGACGTGTGTTGCGCTTGGGACACAGTGCAGAGGGCAAGCGGCATCGCTCGCGAAGCGTTGCCAGCACTGGATCTACACGCGACATGGGGCAAGGCGTTAAGTTCCGGCGACAGATGATCGCCGCGATGGCGATCATTGACCCACGTCACGCGCCGAACGAAATAATGCCGTCGATGGAGGCACCTTCCGTTGCGTGATCAGTGAGGTTTTGTGGTGGCAATATGCCGAGGTGTCGGGGGGCGGTGCGGGTAGCCGTCATGATCACGTCAGCGCGCGTACTGAAGCCCATGCGATGAGGAAAATCCGAGATGCCGACAGGCGTAAAACATTGACTCGCGCCTAAAAGTCCTTTGTTGATAGCGTTTTACGGACTATTGCGAGTCGCCGAATAATGCATTGCGCCGAATGATGAGAATGATTCGGGAGGCCAGACCCTATACTACGTTCCGCGAGAAGTAGACTTTTGCGTTGAGTGAAAAGTCTCCAAACCTTGGCGCGGCCTCATTGGCCGCGCTTTTTTTTGTCTGCGTTTTTTGCCGCATGTAGGGCTACGCGTAAGGGCTCGCGCCGAAGGCGTCGCCGCAATCGCGGACGTGCGGAATGCGCAACTGCTTGAGCTTGCGATACAGCGACGCTCGGCAGAAGCCGAGGGTGCGCGCCGCTGCGGAAATGTTCCAGCGGTGTTGCGCGAGCGCCTGCAGAATGCGGTCGCGCTCGCGGTGGTCGTGCGGCGATGCCTGCGCACTTGCTTCGTTCGGGGCGGCGACGGGGCTCGACGCCACGACATCTCGCGCTTCCAGGACACGCATTGCGACATGGCCGTCCGCATTGCGCGCCGGCGACGACATGACGAGTTCCGGCGGCAGGTCGTCCATCCCCAGCATATCGCCAGCCATTACCGCGCACGCGTAACGCAATGCGGCGCGCATCTGGCGCAGATTGCCCGGCCACGCGTGGGCGAGCAGGCACGACATGGCGTGCGGCGCTACGCGAGCCAATGCCTGATCGGCGCGTAATCCCGGCCATTCGTCGCACAACATGCGCGCGATCAACTCGCGCTTGTCGTCGCGCTCGCGCAGTGTCGGCAGCGTGAGTACGCCCACGGCGATGCGGTAGTAAAGATCTTCGCGGAACGTGCCCTGTGCCACCGCGCCGGCGAGATCCTGATGCGTGGCGCAGATGAGCTGAACGTTGACGGGCACCGGATGACTCGCGCCCAGCGGCGTGACTTCCTGCTCCGAGAGCACGCGCAGTAGCCGCGTTTGCAGCGCATAAGGCATGTCACCGATCTCGTCGAGGAACAGCGTGCCGCCGTCGGCCTGCTGCAACTTCCCTTTCATTCCGCCGGGCAGGGCGCCCGAAAACGCGCCGCGCTGATAGCCGAACAATTCGCTCTCGACGAGATGTTCCGGCAGCGATGCCGTATTGATCGCGACAAACGCTTGCGCGCGCCGTTCGCTGTACTCGTGCAGCGCGCGGGCCAGAAACTCCTTGCCCGTTCCCGTCTCACCGAGGATCAGCACCGGCAGTCCGCGATCGACGAAGCGCTTGCCGCGCGAGAGCAACGCGCGCATTCGGGCGTCGGTGCCGCACAGATCGTCAATGGCGAGATAGTCGGGGCGCATTTGAGGTGCGGCGGCGGGCGCGGCCGGTACCCGATGGATGCGCTCGGCGAGCGTGGCGATGTGGCTGAAGGCGGCGGTACTGGCAGTGGCGGCGCCGAGGGGGGCGGCGGGGCCGACAGGTCGAGCGGGGGCTGACGCTACAGCAAGGTGAGCGGGCATGACTTGTCTCCTTCTCGTATCGGTACGAAAGGGCGCCGTCGGTGGCTTGTGGCCTGGCGATTCCTGACGTCTCTTTATGTCGCAGCCGGCTCGGGTGGCCAACCGCTGATGCAGGATACGACTGCCCAGTCATAACATCCAATACAATATAGATGCGCCATTAATACCTTTGGGGTATCAGATGATTGAGCTGCGCCATTTCCAGTACTTTGTGGTGCTCGCCGAGACCCTTCACTTCGGCCGAGCCGCCCAGCAATTGCATATCTCCCAACCGCCCCTGTCGCGCCAGATCGCGCTAATGGAGGCAGAGCTGGGTGTGCAGCTTTTCGAGCGAACGCGCCGCAGCGTGCGCCTCACGCGCGCCGGCGCTCGTCTTTATCAGGACGCTGTGGAAATTCTCAACTCGGTCGATCGGGCGCGCCGCAATGTCGTGGCGGCGAGCCGGGGAGAGGATGGCGCGATCACAGTCGGCTTCATGATGTCCTCCGCGTACAACATCCTGCCCGCGCTCACGCGCACGTATGCCGCCGCGTATTCGCGCGTCGACATGAAATTGGCGGAAACGTTACCGAATCTGCTCGCCGAATCCGTGCGGGCTGGGCAGACCGACGTCGGCATCATGTATCGCCCTGAAGACCTGACCGGGCTCGGTACGGCGACCGTGTTTCGCGAGGAGATGGTGGCGGTGCTCCCACGCACGCACCCGTTGGGGAAGGCGCGGGTGCTCGACGCCGCGCAACTGGCCGAAGAGTCGTTCGTGAGCATTCCGCGCGAGATCGCCCCGCTTGTCTATGATCTGGTCGTCGACCATTGCCGTCGCGCGGGCTTCTCGCCGCATATCCGGCTCGAAACCAACCTGCAGCAGACCATCATCAACCTGGTGGGCGAAGGGCTGGGCGTGGCGATGGTGCCGATGTCGATGAGCAGCACGAGCGCGTTCGGCAATGCGGTTTTCAGACCATTGCGCAATGCACCGGTGGCGGAAGTGGCGCTCCTGTGGAGCCGCGACAATCACAATCCGTGCGTCGAGACGTTTGTGGAGAACGCGCGAGCGGTGTGGCGCGATATGCAGCGCGCACCGGGCGCACGGCTGGTGCCCGATGGGCCGGACACCAGCGCGCGCTGAAGGCGGCGCGAGAGACAAGCGCGCTGTCAGATTTCCAGAATGCCGGCGGCCACGAAGCCGCCGTCGACCGGCAGGATGTGGCCGGTCACATACGAGGCGTCGTCCGACGCGAGAAAGCTCACGGCGCCAGCGATCTCACGCGGCTGCCCATAACGGCCGAGCGGTGTCGTCTCGGTGTAGTGGCGACGCGAAATGTCGGAATGCAGCGCCTGCGTGAGCGGCGTGTCGACGGGACCGGGAGCGATCGCGTTGGCGGTGATGCCGAACGGCGCGAGTTCGATGGCCATCTGACGCGTGAGCCCGATGACGGCGGCCTTCGACGTGCCGTAGGCGGTGCGTCCGGCGCTGGCCAGAATGCCCGCCACCGACGCCAGATTGACGACGCGCCCCCAGCGTTGCTCACGCATGAGTCGCGCGGCGTGCTGGCCGCACAGCAGCGTGCCCGTGAGGTTCACGGCCATGACCTGATGCCAGTGATCGAGTGGATAGTCGAGAAACGGAAACGTCTTGGCGATACCGGCATTGTTCACGAGCACGTCGCAGCGGCCATGGCGCTGCGCAATCTTTGCGAAGCCGTCGGCAATCGACGCCGCGTCGCCCACATTCATGGCCAGCGCCCACGCCGTGCCGCCCGCCGCGTTCAGTTTTTCCGCCGTTTCGGCGGCGGCGCCTTCGTTCAGGTCGGCGACCACCACGGTCATGCCGTCATGCATCAAGCGCTCGCAGATGGCGGCGCCAATGCCCATTCCACCGCCCGTCACTACCGCCACTTTTTCCGTCATACTATGGACTCCTAAATTCAATGATTTTTACAGATCGGGCTCCGCCGCCAGCAGTGCGGCGGAGCCCGTCGGTGATATTGCGAAACCGCTAGCGGATTTGCCTTACTTCAGGAAGCCGATCGAGATCCAGGGAACGAGCACCACGAGGAGCAGCGCGACGAACAGCGCGCCCATGTAGGTCCACATCCGGTTGAATACCTTGTCCGGCGATGTCTTGCCGATGGCGCACGCGGCGTAGAAGCCGACACCCAGCGGCGGGGCGAACAGTCCCATGCCCATCGAGAGGATCACGACCATGGCGTAATGCACGTCGTGAATGCCCAGCGAGCGCGCGACCGGGAAGAGCAGCGGTCCGAACAGCACGATGGCCGGAATGCCTTCGAGCACGCTGCCCAGGATGATGAAGACGACCATCGAGATGAGCAGGAAGCCGACCTGACCGCCGGGCATGCCGTGCATCAGACTGACCAGCGCGGCGGAGAACCCGGATTGCGTGAGCGCCCAGGCCATGGCCGTGGCCATGCCGATAATCAGCAGGATCGCGCCGGAGAGCGCGGCCGTTTCCGTCAACAGCGGGTACAGGCGCTTGAAGTTCAGGTGCTTCTTGAACGCATGCACGATCAGGCCGATCACGACCGTGTAGGCGATACCGACGGTCGAGACTTCGGTGGCCGTGGCAGCCCCTTCGATCACGGCCGTGCGGATGAGAATCGGCAGGGCGAGCGCCGGCAAGGCCACGATGAACGTCTTGCCGATCACGCGCCACGGCGCGCGGCGGGCCGCACTCGGCGCTTCCTTGCGCGAACGTGCGAAACACACCACGACGATGGCGAGCGTGGCGATGACCGCGGGCAGCAGGCCGCCGATGAAGAGCGAGGTGATCGATACACCGCACACGGCGCCGATCGTGATGAGTACGAGGCTCGGCGGGATCGTCTCCGTCATGGCGCCGGTCGACGCGAGCAGCGCCACGAGATCTTCCGGCTTCGAACCGCGTCGCTGCATCTCGGGGAAGAGCGCGGGCGCAACGGCCGCCATGTCGGCCGCTTTCGATCCGGAAATGCCCGAGACCAGGAACATGGCACCGAGCAGCACATATTGCAGGCCACCGCGCACGTGACCGAGCAGCGCGGCCATGAATTCGATCAGGCTGCGTGCCAGCCCGCTCATTTCGATGAGCGCGCCGAGCAGTACGAACAGCGGCACCGACAGCAGGATGAGGCCTGACATCCCTTCGTCCATGCGGCTGACGACGATCTGCAGCGGGGCGTCGGTTACGAGCGCCAGATACGCCAGCGTTGCCGTCCCGAACGCAAACGCAATCGGAATGCCGCCAGCCACGCAGACGCCGACGATCAGCACGAAGAACACCAGCAGGTTGTAATTGCCCATGGCGATGAGCGCGGGGCGCCCAAGCCAGAGCGCGGCACCCAGCGCGGCCACGACCAGCACACCGAGTCCGAGCTGGCGCAGGCTCGAGCAGCGCGCCAGGCGCGAGACGGCGGCGATGAGCATCAGCACAGCGCCCACGGGCAGGGCCGCGGCGCGCAGCCCGTCGGGAATTTCCAGCGCGGGCGTGGTGATGTCCATCTGCTCGATGGCATGCGAATACGCGGGCACGATAATGAGCGCGACGAATACGCAGACCGTGAGCGCGGCCATGGTCTGAAACCAGTCACGCCATGCCGCCGGGAGTTTGTTGACGATGGCGGACAGCCGCATGTGCTCGCCCCGGTCGAGCGCGAGCACGGCGCCGAGCATCGATAGCCAGATGAACAGGATCTGTGCCAGTTCGTCCGACCAGGTGAGCGGATTATCGAACCCATAACGCGAGATCACCCCGCGAGCAGGATGAGCGTCTCGGCCACCACCAGCAGCACGGCAACCGCTTCGGTGACTTTCATCACCGCGCGGTTGACGTGGCAGAAGAGGCGGGCAAGCGCGTGCGTCGGCTCGGCCGTCATCGTCAACGTTTCCATTTACGCAAGCTTCCCGGTGTACTTTTCGAGCATCGACCACGCCTCGTCGCCGAACTTCTTGTGCCATTCGGCATAGAACCCGGCGGCGCGAAGCTTGTCGCGGAACTGCTCGTTGTTCGGTGCGTTGAACACGAGGCCCTTCTGCTTGAGTTCAGTCGTCACGCTGTCGTTGAGCTTGCGCACATCGTCGCGTTGCGCGAGCGCCGCGGCGTTCACGTTGGCGGTGACGACCGCCTGCAGGTCCTTCGGCAGCTTGTCCCACTTCTGCTTGTTGCCCAGGAACCAGAAGCCGTCCCACATGTGGTTCGTCATCGACACGTACTTCTGCACTTCGTACAGCTTGGCCGTGGTCAGAATGGCCAGCGGATTTTCCTGGGCTTCGACGATGTGCGTCTGCAGGGCCGAATACACTTCGGAGAAGTTGATCGACGTGGGCGCGGCGTCGAACGCGCGGAACATCGACGTCCACAGCGGGCTCGTCGGCACGCGGATCTTCAGGCCCTTGAGGTCGGCCGGCGAATTGATCGGGCGGCTGCTGGTGGTGATCTGGCGATACCCGTTTTCCCAGATCTTGTCGAAGGCGAACACGGAGGTCTTTGCGATCTGGCTGCGTACGTGGGCGCCCAGGTCGCCGTCCATCGCGGCCCATACCTGACCGTAGTCCTTGAACGCGAAGCCCACGCCGGAGATCTGCGCCGAGGGCACGAGCGTGCCGAGAATCAGCGGCGAGAGCGTGAAGTAGTCGATGGCGCCCGAGCGAACCTGGCTCAGCATGTCGCTGTCGCTGCCCAACTGGTTGTTCGGGTAGATCTGGAAGTCGATGCGACCTTTCGACTGCTCCGCGATCTTCTGCGCCATCTCTTTGGCGCGAACGTTCATCGGGTGGCTGACGGGAAGATTGTTGGCGAACTTCAGCGTGAATTCGGCAGCGTGCGCTTGCGTCTGATACAAGCCCGTGGCGGCGGCGGCCGACGTGGCGGCTACGACTTTGATGAAGTGGCGGCGATCCATGTTGCTCATACTGCATGTCTCCTGATTTTAGGTTTGGTGACTGCGTCTGAAGCGCGAGGTGGGCGGACGTGTTGCCCTGCAACGCCTCGGCCATCTCGTAAGGCGAGCGTGACGCGGCTCGCAAGTGGCTTGGCTATCTTACGCAAATCGAGTGCCAGTTCGCCGTCCGGACGGGAAAACCCTTACGTTATTAAGCATTGTTGAGCTCTCGCGCCGTGGGCATTGCTTGGTTGACCGACAGATCGTGCGACACCTGTCGCATCGGCTGCCCGTGCTGCGACACCTGTCGCATGCGGCGGACGACAACGATGCGACAGGTGTCGCTGGGTTTCCGGGGCGAGATATCGCGTTGCGGTGCAGCATGTCGTGATGACCCCGCGCGTCGACAAGTTTGCTTGATGGGCCGGCGATGGCGGCTTTACGCTTACGTCAACGGCGAGTGCGCCACGCGAGCGGACAAGGCGATGAGGACGCAATGAGTCGGCACTGTGCCGTGGGCGCTCGTGCGGCGGGCACACCGAGACGGTGCGGCTTCGGTCTGGCATCGAAATTGCTCACCGGAGTCTGAATGACCTAATTTTTCCGGAGACACTTCATGGTTGCTGCATGCCTCACCGGCTGGGCTCACTCCCAGTTCGGAAAACTCGATAATGTCGATGCCGAAGTTCTGCTGGCCGATATCGCCCAGGCCGCGCTCGACGACGCGGGCCTCGCGCCCGAGCAGATCGATTCCATTCACGTCGGTACGTTCAACGGCGGCTTTCTGTACCAGGACTTTCCGTCGTCGCTCGTTTTCAATCGCATTCCCGGACTACGTTTCAAGCCTGCCACGCGCTACGAAAATGCGTGCGCAACGGGGTCGGCGGCCGTGCACGGCGGTTTGCAGTCCATCGAGGCGGGCAAGGCCACCCACGTGCTCGTGATCGGCTTCGAGAAGATGACCGAGTTGGCGACGCCGCAGGTTGGCGAAGTCCTGCTCAAGTGTTCGTATGCACGCGAAGAGGCGGACATTCCGGGCGGCTTCGCCGGCGTTTTCGGCACGATCGCGCAGGCCTACTTCGACCGCTATGGCGATCAGTCCGATGCCCTGGCACGCATCGCGGCGAAGAACCATCGCAATGGGTCGGTCAATCCTTACGCGCATATGCGCCGCGACTTCGGTTACGACTTCTGCCGCAACGTCTCCGAGAAGAATCCGTTCGTGGCCGGGCCGCTCAAGCGCACCGACTGTTCCATGGTGTCGGACGGCGCCGCGGCGCTCGTGATCTCGAAGGCCGACGTGGCGCGCACGATGCCCAAGGCGGTCGGCTTCCGCGCGGCGGTGCAGGTCAACGACTACCTGCCGCTCTCGCGTCGCGATCCGCTGGCGTTCGAAGGCGGCCAGCATGCGTGGCGTCAGGCATTGGGGGTGGCCGGTGTCTCGTTGAAGGATCTGTCGCTGGTCGAGACGCATGATTGCTTCACGATCGCCGAGCTGATTGAGTACGAGGCGATGGGCCTGGCCAAACCGGGGCAGGGTGCGAGTCTGGTGGCCGAGGGCGTGACGGAGAAGAACGGTCTGCTGCCGGTCAATCCGTCGGGTGGCCTGAAGGCGAAGGGCCATCCGGTCGGCGCCACAGGCGTGTCTATGCACGTGATGGCCGCGATGCAACTGACGGGGACCGCGGGCGAAATGCAAATTCCCAATGCGCGGCTCGCGGGCGTGTTCAACATGGGCGGCGCGGCGGTGGCCAATTACGTGAGCATCCTCGAAGCGCGCTGATGCTTCGCTTGAACGGTGGTGAGGCAGGCTGCCCGGCATTTGCCGGGCAGGACTGAGCGAAAAGAACGAGGAGACGAGCGACATGCTCAAGAAGGTCATGAATCTCGGCCGCCTGCTGGCCGACGTTGCCCGACGTCATCCGGACGAACCCGGTCTGATCGTCGGCGACAAGGTCAGCACATGGGGCGAGATCGATGCGCGCGTGAACGCTGCCGTCGATGCGCTGCGCGAGCTCGGTGTCGGCAAGGGAGACAAGCTGCTGGTGCACTCGCGCAATAACCTGCCCATCTTCGAGAGCGCATGGGTCGCTTTTCGGCTGGGCGCGGTGTGGGTGCCGACGAACTTCCGTATTACCGCACCGGAAGCGGCGTATCTGGGCCAATCGAGCGGTGCGTGCGTGATGATCTACGACGCCGGCTTCGAGGGACACGTCGACGCCGTGCGCGCCGCGTCGCCCGCGTTGCGCCATGTGATTGCGCTGGGCGAGCCGCGTGCAGGGGAGCTGCATTACGAGACGCTGATCGCGGAACACCTCGGCGCGCCCGGCTACGAGGCGGAAGTCGAGTACGAGGATCCATTGTGGTTCTTCTACACGTCGGGCACGACCGGGCATCCGAAGGCGGGCGTGCTCTCGCATGGGCAGATGGCGTTCGTCGTGACGAATCATCTGGCCGACCTGATGCCGGGCATTACCTATCGCAGCCGCTCGATGGTGGTGGCGCCGCTCTCGCACGGCGCGGGCATTCACGCCATCGTCAATACGGCGCGCGGGGCGGCCAGCGTGCTGCTGCCGGGCGAGAAGATGGATGCCGAACAAGTCTGGCAGGCGATCGAGCGTCATGGCGTGGACAACATGTTCACGGTGCCGACCATCGTCAAGATGCTGGTGGAAGATCCTGCCGTGGATCGCTACGACCATCGCTCGCTGCGCTTCGTGATTTACGCCGGAGCACCGATGTATCGTGCCGATCAGAAATACGCGCTGCAGAAGCTGGGCAAGGTACTGGTGCAGTACTACGGGCTGGGCGAGGTGACGGGCAACATCACCGTGTTGCCCCCGTGGCTGCACACCGATGACGACGACGCACCCGACGCGCGCGTGGGCACCTGCGGCGTGCCGCGTACTGGTATGGAAGTGGCGATTCTCGACGAGCGTGGCGAGCGTCAGCCGCCGTTCGCGTCGGGCGAGATCTGCGTGCGCGGTCCGGCCGTCTTCATGGGATATCACAACAATCCGGAGGCGAATGCCAAGGCGTTCAAGGACGACTGGTTTCACACCGGCGATCTCGGGCACGTCGATGCGCAGGGGTTCCTGTACATCACCGGCCGCGCGTCGGACATGTACATCTCGGGCGGCTCGAACGTCTATCCGCGCGAGATCGAGGAAGCGTTGCTCACGCACCCGGCCGTGTCGGAGTGCGCGGTGCTTGGCGTGCCCGACCCCAAGTGGGGCGAGAGCGGGCTTGCCGTGGTGGTCGCCCGGGAAGGCATGGCCACTCAGGCCGATGAACTACTCGGGCATCTCGAGGCGCGTATCGCCCGCTACAAGTGGCCGCGGCGCTTCGTATTCTGGAATGCCATGCCCAAGTCGGGCTACGGCAAGATCGTGAAGAAGCAAATCAAGACGATGCTCGAAGAGCAAGGAGACTATCGACTATGAAACCTGCGCTTTCACGGATCTATCGACATGCAGGCGCCCCCACGTTACCCCGTGTGGAAGACTGCGTGTTGAGCGGGCAGCACGAACTGCGCGTCACGATCCGGTCGGGTGCGAATCTCGGCGAGTCCTTACGCGAAGCGTTATCCCGCTATGCGTATGGTGGCGGCGTCGGCCGTTTCTGCGCGGGCACCGCGCGTGGTCTGCGGTATCACATGATCGAGACCACCGCGGACTCGGAGCGACCCTTTGGCTATGGGGCGCCGGTGGACGAAATCCGGGAGGTGGATCTGATCGGCGGCGCGATCACGGTAGGCCGCACGGCCGACGGCGCCACGCTGCTCCATTGCCATGCGGGGTTTTCCGACCCGAGCGGCGAGTTGCATGGCGGCCATCTGATTCTCGATCACACATGGGCCGGCGATGAGCCGGTCGTGATTCGCCTATGTTTATTCGAGCGCGGCGGCTACGTGAGCGCGGATGACGAGGAGACGCGTTTCCGTCTGCTCCATCCCATCGCGGGAGATCTCTCATGAGCGCCGCACTGGATATCTCGGTCGACATCGAGAACGGCACGCTGGGCAGGTTGGTCGTGGCCCGTCTCAAACCCAATCAGGACTTGACGGAAAGCATCGAAGCGCTATGTGCGGAGCATGCCATCTCGCGCGCCATCGTGCGCGGTGCCGTGGGAAGCCTGGTCGACGCGCGTCTGGCGTTTCGCGCGGGCGACGGCTGGCGCGAACAGCGGGTGAGCGGCCCCGGGGTGGAAATCCTCAATGTATTCGGTGAGGTCGACGTACGGTCCGATGTCGTGAGCGAGCTTCCCACGCTGCACGGCATGGTCGCCGATACCGACGGGCGGATGTTCGCCGGGCGCTTCGTGCGCGGCGGCAACCTCTCGTTCATCACCATTGAAGTGACGTTGCAGGAGTGGTTGCCAGCATAGAGGTCGTAGGCATCGATCAGGGCAAGGCAAACGGGGAGTCTTCGGACTCCCCGTTGCTTTGTGGCGTGTTCCGACGCGGGTCAGGCGACCGTCGGGTGGACCAGTCCGTCTTCGCGGAACATGTGCTTGATGCCGCGCACGGCCTGACGAATGCGCGACTCGTTCTCGATCAAGGCGAAGCGCACATACTCGTCGCCGTACTCGCCGAAGCCGATGCCCGGCGAGACCGAGACCTTGGCCTGCGCGAGCAGCTTCTTGGCGAATTCGAGTGAGCCGAGCGCGCGATACGGTTCGGGAATTCGTGCCCAGATGTACATCGACGCGCGTGGCAGATCGACGTCCCAGCCGGCTTCCGTCAGCCCCTTGTAGAGCACGTCGCGGCGGCGCTGATACTGTGCGCGAATTTCTTCGACGCAGTGCTGATCGCCTTCGAGCGCGGCGATGGCGGCGACCTGCAGCGGCGTGAACGTGCCGTAGTCGTGATAGCTCTTGATGCGGGCGAGCGCGGCGACGAGTTCGGCATTGCCGACCATGAAGCCGATGCGCCAGCCGGCCATGTTGTAGCTCTTCGAGAGCGTAAAGAATTCGACCGCTACGTCTTGTGCGCCGGGCACTTGCATGATCGAGGGCGCCTTGTAGCCGTCGTAGACGATGTCGGCGTAGGCCAGATCGTGCACGACGAGAATATCGTGCTTGCGCGCGAGGTCAACCACACGCTCGAAGAATTCGAGTTCGACGCACTGGGCGGTGGGGTTCGACGGGAAGCCGAGGATCACCATCTTCGGCTTCGGATGGCTTTCTCGAATGCCGCGCTCGAGTTCGGTGAAGAAGTCGATGCCGGGCGTCATCGGCACGGAGCGAATGTTCGCCCCCGCGATGACGGCACCGTAGATATGGATCGGGTACGACGGATTCGGCACCAGCACCGTATCGCCCTGATCCAGCGTGGCGAGCATCAGGTGAGCGAGACCTTCCTTCGAGCCGATCGTGACAATGGCTTCGCGCTCGGGATCGAGGTCAACGTCGTAACGATCCTTGTACCAGCGCGTGATCGCGCGGCGCAGACGCGGAATGCCGCGCGATGTCGAATAGCCGTGCGTGTCGGGGCGTTGTGCGACTTCCACGAGCTTGCTGACGATGTGCGGCGGGGTGGCCCCGTCGGGGTTGCCCATCGAGAGATCGATGATGTCCTCGCCACGTCGGCGTGCGGCCATCTTCAGCTCGGCGGTGATATTGAAAACGTATGGGGGAAGACGATTGATGCGCGCGAAGCTGCGCGAGCCCTGAGAGCTGGACATGAGAATCCTGGAACGTAAGCGCCCGGAACCGTCCGAGCGACGCCGGTGTGCTGGCCACACCGTGACGGTGACTGTAGCGCGACGCCGGGCGCTTGGGCAAGTGAATTTTGCGGGGCTATGTGGAAAGCCCGTCGGTTATGATGGTCGGCCGCGAGTTCGAGGAAAAGGAGAGTCGATGGCGTACCTGTACCTGCTGGTGGCGATCGTGGCGGAGGTGATTGCCACGTCGGCGCTGAAGGCCTCGGAGGGATTCACGCGCGTTGGGCCGGTGGCGCTGGTTGTCGTGGGCTACGGCGTGGCGTTCTATATGTTGTCGCTCACGCTGCGCACCATTCCCGTGGGCGTGGCTTATGCAATGTGGTCGGGGCTCGGCATCGTGCTCATCTCGATCGCCGCGCGCGTGCTATTCGGTCAGAAGCTCGACGCCCCCGCGGTGATCGGCATGGCGCTCATCATCGCGGGCGTCCTCGTGATGAATCTCTGGTCGAAGTCATCGGCGCATTGACGGGGCGCGATGCTCAGGCGCTCAGGCGCTCAGGTGCTCCAGCGCTCATGCACCTGGCCGGGCCCAATGCCGGGCCTCATGTCGGGCCTTGTGTCAGGACTCGTCTTCGGCTTCGGCCAGCACGGCCTTGAGCGCGGAGATGCAGGTGTCGATCTCCGCGCGCTCGATGACGAGCGGCGGCGCAAGGCGCAGCACGGTCGCGCGCGTTTCCTTGGCGAGCACACGACGGCGCAGCATGCGCATGGACAGGTCGTGTGCGTCCGCGCGTGCAGGATCGATTTCAATCCCGGCCCAGAGGCCGCGGCCCCGGACTTCGCGAATGAGCGGCGAGTGAATCGCGCGCAATCGCGAGAGCAGGTATTCCCCCATCTCCGCACTGTGTCCCGGCAGGTCTTCGTCGGCCATGACGTCGAGCGCTTCGAGCGCGACGGTCGCGGCGAGCGCGTTGCCGCCGAAGGTCGAGCCGTGGCTACCGGGTTCGAACAGGTCGATGATGTCGCGTCGCGCCACGAAGGCGGACACGGGCAGCAGGCCACCGCCGAGCGCTTTCCCGAGCATGACGCCATCAGGCACGATGTCTTCATGTTGATAGGCGAACCAGCGGCCGGTGCGTCCGAGGCCCGACTGGATTTCATCGAGCAGCATTAGCACGTTGTGTTCTGTGCAGAGCTGTCGCAGAGCGCGCAGGAAGCCGTCGGGCGGGACCACGATACCGCCTTCGCCCTGGATCGTTTCGAACAGCACGGCGCAGGTGTTGGGCGTGATGGCGGCGCGCACGGCGTCGATATCGCCGAAGGGCACGCGGACGAACCCGGGGGCGAACGGGCCGAAGTCGGCGCGATAGGCGGGTTCGGACGAGAAGCCGACGATGGTGGTGGTGCGTCCGTGGAAGTTGCCGTCGGCGACGATGATTTCGGCTTTGTCGGCGGGGATGTGTTTGGTGCTGTAGCCCCAGCGGCGAGCAGCCTTGATGGCGGTTTCGACGGCTTCCGCGCCGGTGTTCATCGGCAGGGCGCCGCCGAGCGTGGTGAGGTCGCACAGCCGTTCGAGGAACGCGCCGAGCCGGTCGGTGTAAAAGGCGCGGGAGACGACGGCGAGGCGTTGTGCCTGCGCGGTGAGCGCGGCGACCAGGCGAGGGTGCGCGTGGCCGTGGCTGACGGCGGAGTAGGCGCTCATCATGTCGAGATAGCGATTGCCCTCGACATCCCAGACCCAGACACCCTTGGCGTGCGAGAGCACGACGGGCAGCGGCGCGTAGTTGTGGGCACCAAAGCGTTGTTCGCGTTCGATTTCGTTCATGCTCGTGCTCCTCCACGTCACCAGTCTAAAGGCGAACGAGACGGCACGCAAAGGGGAACATGTCCTGAAGCAGCGCCGCTGGAATTGGCATGCGCGTGAGTTATAATCTTTGATTGCTTGGACGTGATGGGTTATCTCGTCACAGCAAGTCCCGCCGGCAGCGACGTCTTGTCGCCGTCATCACGCACTGCCCATAGCTCAGTTGGATAGAGCATCGGCCTTCTAAGCCGACGGTCGGGGGTTCGAATCCCTCTGGGCAGGCCAGTTTCCCTTGAAATTTCATTCGATTGCGCGGACTTCGGTTTGCGATGCGTTACTTGTGTCCGCGATTTTCGGCACGTAGAACGTGCGACCATTGCGCCAATTGCCGGCGGCGCGGATCGCATCGATTGACAGCGAAATTAACACGCTCCAGTTCGCTCCATCGGCATATAAAGGTGTTGCTCATATGTTTCAATGCCAAATTCGGCTATCGTAATTGCAGATGCTGTCATCTGCTATGCCAGATGGCGTATGCCAGTGATTTTCGGTGAGCATTCTCGCGTTAATCCGTGTCAGGACTCATTGGACCGTTACCCTTCCCCCAGGCCCTGGCCTTTTCAACGACAAAGTCGATCAGTGTTCGAACGGCAAGTGTCTGGTATCTACCCGGCATCCGAAGCAGGAACATACGAGCGCCGAATACGCTGAGACGCCATTTCTGCAGCCCTATCACCATCCGCCCCTCATTCACGTCAGGCTCGACGACATAGTCGGGGACTAGCCCTATGCCAAGCCCGGCAAGGATCGCCTCCCTCAGAAACTGAAAATTCTCGGAAGCCAACGTGGGATGTAGCGTCAATTCGCGTCGTTCTTCACCCTCATACGCAGACACTCGCAGGTCGCGCCCGGCGACGGATGAAGTGATCAGAGGAACGTTGCGGAGGTCGTCCAGGCGAACTGGCATTTGATGTGCATGCGCATAATCCGCAGAGGCACATATGATGTGACGGACCTGCACCAGCTCGACAGCGACCATGTTCTGAGGCGGCTCCGACATGACTCTAACGGCAATATCAACTTCTTCTCGCAATAGGTCGTCAACGCGGTTGTCGAACAGCAAATCCAACGAGATCTCGGGGTAGCGACGTTTGAATTCGATCAACCATGCCGACATCACGACGTGACCGAATCCGGTCGGCACGCTCAGGCGCACCGATCCATGCAAGCTCTTGCCAAACATCGCTACGGACTCCTTGGCGGCCAACACTTCGTCACGAATGACCAAGCCGTGCTGATAAAGCCGCTGACCGACTTCCGTGAGCTCCACTCGCCGCGTGGTACGTCGCATCAATTGCATGCCGACCGATCTCTCGAGCTGAGTGAGGTGGTAACTGACATTGGCGCGCGTCATCTTCATGTTTCGCGCAGCAAGGCTGAGATTACCCGCTTCCACGATCGCGACAAAAAGTACCAGCGAGTGGGCATCCATCGCATCTCTATATGTAAAAAATTTTGAACATATTGTTAACGATCCTTGTAATTGTCAAGTCGAATCGATGGGTGAAGAATACGTTGGGTTCACAAGGAGACGTAATGCCATTTGCCATAGAAACCGGCGAAATCGGAATTGAAACCGCTCAGCACTTGATTCGCGTGGGGCGTTTGCTTGTCGATGGGAAAACCGACACGCGCGTGCGGTTCATGACTATCGCGTCTAACACCACGACTGCACTTGATCCACATGGAGGGCTTGCAAGCGAGCGCCATCACCTCCGCACGATGACGAGGGCGTAAGCGTGTACAACAACCTGAACGGCATCGCGGTCATCGCGCTCGATCATCCACCTGTCAATTGTCTGTCCCACACGCTGCGCCAGCGCATTCTCGACGAACTTGACACCGCTTTGGCAGATCCCGCGATTCGTGGAATCGTGCTGACGGGCAATGACAAGGCTTTCTCCGCGGGTGCGGACGTTGGTGAGTTTGGGAAGCCAATTCAACTGAAGGAACCGATCCTGCGCACGGTGATTGCGCGCGTCGAAACGAGCAAGAAGCCCGTCGTTGCCGCCATCGCTGGCGTGGCGTTGGGCGGTGGACTGGAGCTCGCCCTCGGGTGTCACGGTCGCGTCGCTCAAGAGAACGCGCGGATTGGCTTGCCAGAGATTAACTTGGGGCTTATCCCTGGCTCGGGTGCGACGCAACGGTTGCCTCGCCTGATTGGCATCGAACAGGCTCACGCGCTGGTATCCAGCGGAATTCCCAGGTTGGCTCGTCAACTTGCGAACATCGGCCTGTTTGACGAGGTTGTGGCAAGCGACGTCATTGACGCGGCCATTGCGCTGGCCAGCGAAATGGCCGAACGAGGAACCCCTTATCCGCGCGCACGCGATCGCCCACTTGATGTGTGTGTAGTCCGGAACGTCATCGAGGCGCAGCGGGAAAAATTGACGGTGCGGCAACGATTACAGCCGGCGTACGCTGCGCTGCTTGACGCGCTCAGTGCGTCGTCATTGCCCTTCGATGAGGGCATGAACCGGGAGCGCGAACTGTTCCTTGCGCTCATGCAAACGACCGCCGCGCAAGCGCTTTGTTACCAGTTCAAGGCGGAACGGGACGCAGCAAGGCTACCGCCTGACCTTCAGGTTACTGCGCGTCCGATAAAGTGTGTTGCGATAATTGGCGCGGGAACGATGGGTTCCGGCATTGCGATCTCGGCACTCGATTGCGGTCTGAATGTGCTACTGCTTGAGCAGAATGACGAAGCGCTTGCACGTGGCCGCGAGCGCATTCTCCAACATTATGAATCGCGCGTGGTTGCCGGCAAACTTCTGAGCGAGACCGCGACGTCGAATGCACAGCGACTTTCCACGAGTACGTCATGGACACTGCTGGAGCAGGCAGACCTCGTGATAGAAGCGGTCTTTGAGGATCTCGCAGTCAAACAGGAAGTATTCCGCCAGATCGACGCCCACGCGCGAGCGGGCGCCATTCTGGCGACAAATACATCGTACCTGGACGTTGATGCGATCGCGTCGGTGACATCGCGCCCTCGGGACGTGCTTGGATTGCACTTCTTCAGTCCCGCACAGGTTATGAAGCTGGTCGAGGTGGTTCGTGGCAGCGACGCCGCTGCTGACGTGATCGCTACCGGTATGAATTTTGCCGTTGCCCTCAAGAAGATCCCGGTAATGACAGGCAACGCGTTCGGCTTTATCGGCAACCGTATCTACAGTGCATATCGGCGACAGTGCGAGTTCATGCTTGAGGACGGTGCATGGCCGGAGGACATCGACAACGCTTTGACGGCGATGGGTTTTGCCATGGGACCGTTTGCGGTCGCGGATCTCTCCGGACTTGATATTGCGTGGCGCATGCGCAAGGCACGGGCATCGACGCGCGATCCGCGCGAGCGCTACGTCACCGTTCCAGACCAGCTGTGCGAAGCGGGGCGCATCGGTCGGAAGGCGGGGGCAGGCTACTACACTTACGTTGACGGCAAGCAATCGAGAACGGTCGATAGTCACGTTCGAGCGCTGATTGAGCGGGCGAGCGCAGCGCGCGGCATTGTCCGTAGGGGACTATCGCCGCTCGAAATCCAGCGGCGCGCCTTGCTATCGATGGTGAATGAGGCTGCCCTGCTGCTGGCGGAAGGCGTCGCAAGCCGCCCGAGCGATGTCGATGTGGTGATGGTGCAGGGTTATGGCTTTCCTCGATGGGAAGGTGGGCCTGTATTCTGGGCTCAGCAGCAAGACCGCACAGCGATGGAAATGGAACTAAAGGCACTGGCGGAAGCGGCCGGGCACGGATTCGTCCTGGGCGACCTCGAATCTGTCCTGATGCGTTGATGGTTCGTCGCGGCGTGCGGTTCAGCACGCCGCGATAGCGTCGGTCGTCACGTTCCCGCGCCCGATGATCGCCAACGCAAGTCGACGGCGGGCACTGACGTCGTCAACTGCCCTGCGCCATGGCCGGGTTCGCAGCGTTCGGGGTGAGGCACGCAAGCGAAATCGTCTGAACGAATGTGTCGACGCCGTCAATGGCGTCGAACCGGGCGACAAACGACGCCAGTCGGAGCGCTTCAGACGCCGCGGGCGTGCGCTGGAGTTGATCCACAAACTTCCTTTGCAATTCGTCCCATGACATGGGGGCCTCAGGTTCTCCCGAGCCGAACGCCGCATGTTGAGTAACGACGAGGCCGTCCGTCGTTTCGATCTCCAGTTGAACTTCCCCCATAGACTGGAATCGGAAGCCTGGCGCGCCGCGATTGCCTCCGAGAATTTGAGCGAGATAGTGTCCTGGACCGCTTCAAGCTCGGGGTCGCCCATGGACGACTGTAGCGACTCACGCGATACCTTGCCATGTTTCAACGCCACCGCAAGTACGAATGGCATGCTGCCTTGCGCGGCCACCAGCGTTGATGGCCGCCGTGCATCCGCCTTAAGGACGAAGTCGCCGGCATTAACCACAATTCGCCGAACGTTCTCCAGTGAAAGCGCATGCTGCTTGCGTGCGGCCAGCAGCGCGTCGATTGCGGCATGAAGGCGTCGCAGGCACGCATGTGCCTTGAAGTAAGCCGTCATGATGTGTCGCGTTGTACCCAACGTCGCGCCGAAGTTCGATAGGTCGGCATTCTCGGAAAAGCATCGGAATAACCCATGCGTTCCCTCCAGCACACTGTCGGGGCCAGTGAAGCCGCATTCCGCCATTTCGACACTTCTGAGCCCGGTTGCCGCGGTCCACGCAGGGCAAAGCAACTTGCCCGAAGAGCCGTCACTTAGATATTCGATAAAGCCACCGCTATGCAGGGCCGCGATGGCCATGGCGTGCTTGGTCGTCTCCATATCGAGGTGCTTCAGCTTCGCAATGGCCGCCGCAGCGGCAACGGTTCCAGCAACACCCGTGGTATCGAAGCCCTTCACGGTGTATGAATAAGGATTGATCGCCATACCGATTTCGATATACACGTCGTAGGCAGCAACAATGGCCGCAATGGCTTCCTGGGTGGTGGCGTGTAGTACTTCGCCCACGGCGAGCACGGTGGGAATGATGACGACACCCGGATGTCCCATTGCGCGGCGATGTCCATCGTCAAGGTCCATGACTCTGGAAAAGGCAGCGTTGCAGAAGGCTGCCTTCTCAAGGGTAACTTTCTGGAACCCGAAGATGGTCGCGCCATCAGGCTGGATGCTACTGGCGGCGTGTCGAAGAAATCCGTCCGCTTTACCGCTGAATCGCCCGGCCAGCATATTGCCGAGACAATCGAGAAGGCATTGCTTAGTGCGATCGACTTCGGCTGTCGTCAGGTCCTCGAAGCGTGTCGAGTGCACATGCTGAGCCAAATGACGGATCAGATTTTTGGAATCCATGGTCGTGGGGAGTCCTGCTGCATACGGGATGACGGTTAGATCGTCACCCCGGCGGTGGGCGTCGGCATACGTCCGACAAGTGGGTGATTTCGCGCGATGCTCGCTGGGGCCATGTTTCCGTGTCAACCCAGTGGGGGCCGGGAGCCCCTAAGCGCGGGGCGGCAAATCACATTCGTCCCCGCTGACGCTTACGGAGCGATCTGGCGCGGCGCAATTTCGAGCCCGGCTTTGAGCAACGTATCGGTTGCGGCGTCGGAGCAGAGAAAATCGAGGAAACGCGTGGCAAGGTCCTGACAGCGCGCTTTCGACGACACCGCGCCGGAAACCACGCTCGTGTATTGAACCGCGTCGGGCAACGGCCCCAAGATAGTGATATCTGATACGAGCTTCAATTCACTGATCTGTTGTATTCCGACTTCGACCTCACCGCTCGCGACCGCTTCTCCGACGAATTTCTGCCCCAAGACGAGATGCATCTTGCCGGCAAGTTCCGCCTGAATTCCAAGGCGCTTGAATAGCGTGTTCTCGACATAGCTCCCACTCGCGCCCTCGGAATACCCGATGGAGTGTGCGTTCAGAAGCAGCTGCCGTAATGCCTCCACGCTACTGACATCCACGCTCGGATGTCCCTGACGTACCGCGACACCAATCTTCGACGTCACTACGTCCTGGCGGACGATGGGCGTGAAATAGCCCTCGCGGATCAGATTGTTCATGCCAGTGGTGACCATTAACAGGACATCGACGTGTTCACCATTTCTGATTCGAACCTGGTTGGCCTCGGGAGAGTTACCGGCGGAGGGTCCCCAGGAAGCCGCAACCCGGCATCCGTGATCGGCTTCGAATTGCTTTGCAAGTTCGCGTAAAGGCTGCTTGAGGATTCCGGTTGTCAGAACCTTCAGTTCGTTCTCGAGAGTGTCGCTCATTATTGTGTGATCGCGAAAAGGCGGAAGTTGGCAAGCGACCGAGCAAAGCCCGGTCGAGTTGCCTTGTTCCGTTAGATTAATCTTCCGACCGGGATGCGGAAGGAATCAACTGGGAAAATGAATCATTCGGCGTAATGGCCGCGGCTTTCGATTTCGGTAGCATGAACGTTGCGATGCCGCTGCAAATCGCCGCAAAGATCAGCCAATACGCGGGCGAAGCCTTGTCGCCGGTCGCATGGATCAACCAGGTCGAAATCAACGGAGTGAATCCCCCGAAAATGGCGACGGCCAGGCTGAAAGCAAACGAAAAACCGACTGTTCTGGCCTCCGGCGGCATGATTTCCGTGAGCGTTACCATCGCGGCGCCGTTGTAGGCCGCGTAGAGGAACGCGAACCAGAGTTCCGTCATCAACAGATTGCCGAAACTAACGTTCGAGACCAACCACGACAGCAGCGGGTATGCCGTCACGATGGCCAAACCGGTGGTGGCGAGCAGCAGCGGTCGACGGCCGATTCGATCGGAGAGCGCTCCCATGGCGGGGACACAAAAGAAGCTAAGCAACCCGACGCAGAACGTGGCGAGCAGGCTGTCGGCGGCGCTCAACCCAAGCACACTTCGCCCGAACGTTGGGGTGTAGACAGCGACCAGATAGAACGTCACAGTCGTCATCACCACCAGCATCATCCCAATGACAATCAGTCGGTAGTTCGTGATCAGCGAAGTTGTAATCTCCGCGAACGTCGGTGGACGCTTGCGGGCCAGAAACGCTTCTGTTTCTTCCAGCGAGCGTCGCAGCACAAAGATCAGCGGGACGATCAGACAGCCGATAAAGAAGGGGATGCGCCAAGCCCACGCGTGAATGATCTCGGGCGACAGGAGCGTGTTCAAGAGGTAACCGAGTCCTGCGGCGGCCATCGTCGCGACCTGCAAGCTAGACGCTTGCCAGCCAACATAGAATCCCTTTTGGTCCGGCGGTGCGATCTCGGAAAGGTAGACGGACACGCCGCCGAGTTCCACCCCTGCTGAAAAGCCCTGGATCAACCGTCCGAGCACCACAAGGATCGGCGCAATGATCCCGATACTGGCATAGCTGGGCACGGCGGCGATTGAGATAGTGCCAATCGCCATGATGCCGAGTGTGACGGTCAACCCCTTTCTGCGCCCCACGCGGTCGATGTAACTGCCAAGTACGATGGCGCCGATCGGTCGAACCAGGAATCCCGCGCCAAATGTAGCGAACGTAAGAAGGAGCGACGCGTAGTGATTTTCGCTAGGGAAGAAAGCGGCAGATATGTATCGCGCGTAAAAACCATAGAGAAAGAAATCGAACATCTCCATGAAGTTTCCGCTCGCCACGCGGAGTATTGCCGGAATCCTAGACCGGGTCGTGTTTTTCATGGGAGCCCCTTCAGCGAATCGTGGCAGCACGCATCTGCGCGTGTGCCTTGTCCATGGAGGGGTAAGCACGGACGAATGGGATTGCTCGCCGTGATGATCCGGAATTGGGTGGGTGCATCGTTTGTCTCCGTCATTATTTGAGTCATGTGCTTAGCGCACATGATCATTATTAGTTCGTCTGCGCGGCGGTCTACAAGAGATCAATTCCATACATTGAAATTGACTCGGCAGATCCGGCGTCTGGAAGCGGCGGAGGTAACGGTGTGGGTCTTGGGCGTTCAAGCCGGCTAAAACGGCCGGGAAATATCATTTCCCGATCTCCGGAATGGGGGGGCGTCCTTCATCCGATGTCTCCCGGATGCTCCATTTCCAGTCCTTGGCGCACGTCCCGCATGAGTTTCAACAAATGAAAAGCCAGGCGCTCGATTTCAGGCTGCATTGCATCGCTGGTGGACGTGCTGACGTTGAGCACATAGATGGCGCCAGACAAACGTATTGGACTTGCCACCGCAATGACTTCGGGTTGCCACGAAACCGCGCAGTATCCGTGAGCGGCAATTTGCTCGGCCGCCAAGTCGATCCCCTTGGAAATCGTTGACCAATGTGCTCCGCACTTGCGCTCGAAGAACCCAAGGAGCGCATGACGTTCCGTGTCGGTGAGCGTCGCCAGATACGCGCGCCCGAGCGATGTGAGCTCCATTGGCACGCGTTGGCCCGATACCACCTGGCGCAATGCCACTCTGCGACTGTACCGAATGGACTCGAGATAGACCATCTCGTCACGATCCGGTGCTGCGATGCCCACGTTGATGCGCTGACTTTCCGCTAACGTCCGCATAAAGGGGGCGGCGATCTTCAGTAGCCCAGAGCCGGTCTTCATTGCATGTCCAAGGCTCAGGACGGCGGGCGCCAGTCGGTACGCTCGAGCATGGCGATCGAGTTGCAGGTAGCCGGCACCGGTCAGTGTCTGCGTCAGGCGGGTCACCGTCGCGCGCGACAACCCGGTGCGCTCCGCGAGTTCGCCATTGCCAAGAACTTCCGAACCCGGGCGAAAGGCGCGAAGGATTTCGATACCGCGCTCAAGCGAGCGGTTCGCCGGTGAGCGCCCCGGCTTGCCGGGCTGGAGCGACTTTGCCCCGCTTTGCGAGATCTGACGTGTCATGGATGGCAATCCCTTATCGGAAGAAGCGTCGTCGGCCTCGGATCGACGGATCGATGTGGATGTTGGCGTCAGAAGGCATCCTGGCTCCCGCAATTTTTGGTGCCGCGCGTCACTGTTGCGCTTCTGCGCGCCTGAACGGCATTTTGCCCCAACAGCATCGACACTGCATTGTAATTTCACTCTTTGAAAATCACCCATCGGATTTCGTGGGCTCCGCGGCTAGACTGGCTTTACCCAACTCGGCATGCCTGTGCATGAACCGTGAGGGGCTTTAGGCATAAGACCGAATCGTAGATAGGAGACAAGCATGTTTGCATTGATGCGCAAGGCCCTGATTGGCCTGGGCGCCGTGGTCGTTTCTACCGGCGTCGCTATTCCCTTGGCTCACGCGGCGTACCCGGATCAGCCGGTGCACATCGTCGTACCGTTCTCTCCGGGCGGAGGCACCGATTTGATCTCCAGAGCACTCGGTGTCGGCATGGCAAGCACGCTCGGTCAACCGGTCGTCATCGACAATCGTCCCGGGGCAGGCACCATCATCGGCGCCAATGAGGTTGCGCGCAGCAAGCCGGACGGTTACACGGTCGTGATGCACACGTTCGCGTTCGTTGTGAATCCCAGTCTGCACAAGCAGTTGCCGTATTCGACCGAAAAAGGCTTCGCGCCGATCTCGTTGATTGCCCGTGGACCGACGGTGCTTGTGGTTCCGGTCAACAGTCCGTTCAAATCGGTGAAGGATATCGTTGATGCCGCCAGATCGCATCCGGGCAGCGTGACATTTGCGACGCAAGGTATCGGTACATCGGCAGACATGGCGGGCGAGTTGCTCCAAAACCTCGCCAAAGTTTCGTTGACCCAGGTGCCTTTCAAGGGCGCCGGTCCGGCACTGACGGACCTGCTCGGCGGACACGTGCAAATCATGTTCGGCACTGCGGCCGCAGTATCCGACCTGGTGAAAGCCGGCAAGCTGCGTGCGTTGGCTGTGACGACCCCCAATCCATCGCCTGCATTCCCGGGAATTCCCACGGTTGCCCAAACGGTCCCTGGCTATTCGATCGAGGCCTGGTACGGACTGTTCGCCCCGGCCGGTACGCCGCCCCAGGTCGTTGAAAAGTTGCGCGCCGCGGCGGCGCAAGCCACGCACACGCCCGAGTTTGCCGAGAAAACCAAGCATGAAGGGTTGTCCATTACGGCGAGTACCCCGAGGAGCTCGAGAGTTTCGTACGAGCCGAACAAGCACGTTGGCACAAGGTCATCGTTGAAAACCACATCGAATCCAACTGACGGCGTCGAATCGCCGAGCATCTCATGAACTACGAACTCATTGACTATCAGTGCGACGCTTCGGTCGCCACCATTACGTTCAATCGTCCCGATAAGCGAAACGCGATGAGCGACGAAATGCGAAGCGAGTTCATCGACGCCCTCGAAGCGGTGGCGAACGACAAGGGCATTCGGGCATTGATCCTGACTGGCGCGGGCAAGGGCTTTTGTGCTGGCGGGGACATTGCCGGCATGCAACGTCGCATGAGTGCGCCGTCCGGCGAAGTGGGATTCAACGGCTGGCACCGTCAACAGCGTGTCCATCACGCGCAGACGCTGCTCTACTCGATGCCCAAGCCGACCATTGCAGCCGTCAACGGCGCGGCCGCAGGGTTGGGGGCCGATATTGCACTGGCGTGCGATTTCATTATGGCCAGCGAGTATGCGAGCTTTGCGTGGTCGTACGCGCTTCGTGGAATCATTCCCGACGGCGGTGGGATGTATTTCCTGCCGCGTCGCGTCGGGCCTGCCAAAGCTAAGGAACTGGTGTTTACGGGGCGCAAGGTGTCATCCGACGAGGCGCTTCGGCTCGGCATTGCCGACCGTGTGTCGGGCGCCAACACCTTGCTGGCCGACGCCAAGGCCTGGGCGTCCGAGCTTAGCGCCGCGTCCCCCACCGCGCTTGCCTTGGCCAAGGGGATTCTTAACAAGTCTTATGAGTCTGGCGTGCACGAAATCTTTGCGCAAGGAAGCCAGGCGCAAGGCATTTGCTACACGAGTACCGAACACAGAGAGGCGGTGCAAGCATTTCTCTCTAAAACCGCCACTAAGGAATGACCCACCATGGATGCGATTGATCGCCTGTTGAAGCCGCGCAGCGTTGCCGTCATCGGTGCCTCGGCGGATCCCGCCAAGACGTCTGGCCGCCCGGTCTCTTATTTGCTCAAGCACCGCTTTGCTGGAGATATCTATCCGGTAAACCCCAAGGTCAGCCACATTGGAGACCTGGCGTGCTATCCGACTATTGCCGCGCTTCCCGCCGTCCCGGATGTCGGCATCGTTTTGCTCGGGGCCGAGCGCGCGTTTGAAGCGGTGCGCGACCTGTCGCGTCGCGGTACTGCGGCGGCAATCGTGCTCGCTAGCGGCTATAGGGAGGCGGGAGGAGAGGGGGAGCGTCGGCAGCAGGAGTTGCTGGATGCCGCCGGTGGTATGCGCTTGCTCGGGCCCAACACGATTGGCCTCGTCAACCTGACCGACAGCATCGTGCTATCGGCCACGGGGGCGCTGGAAATGGAACAATTCCCGGTCGGGTCCATTGGCGTTGTGTCCCAAAGCGGCGGGATATTGGGTTCGTTCCTGTCGCGCGCCGCGGCACGGGGCATCGGACTGTCCAAATTGGTCTCCACGAGCAACGAAGCCGATCTGGAGCTTGCCGATTTCATCGATCATCTCGTTGACGACGACGCGACGCGCGTAATTGCGCTGTACGTGGAAACGGTAAGAAATCCGGTCAAATTCCGGATGGCCGCCTTGCGCGCAGCCCACGCCGGCAAACCGATCGTCGCGTTCAAGATTGGCCGTTCCGAGGCAGGTGCAAAGGCGGCCGTGTCGCATACCGGCGCAATGGCCGGTGCCGATCGCATGTATGACGCATTGTTCAAGCAAGTCGGAATAATCAGAGCCAAGAGTTTTGACGACCTCCTCGACGTGTCCGCCGCGTTGGCCGTTGGGCGCCGATTGCAAGGCCGCCGCGTGGCCGTTCTGACCTCGACGGGCGGTGCCGGGACCTTGGTCTCCGACGAACTCGGTGTGGCGGCGTTCGAGACGCCGGCCCCAGACGAACCCACGAGCGAGGCGTTGCGCGCGCTTCAGACCGGCGACCACGCCGTGCTCGATCGCAATCCCATCGACGTGACGTTGGCCGGATTGCGCCCCGATCTGCTGCGGGGGGCCATTCGCACGTTGCTGGAAAGCGCGAGCTACGACGCTCTCATCAGCATCGTCGGGTCGTCGGCGCTGGCGATGCCCGAGCTGGTGGTCGGTGCGATCCAGGATTGCATGCACACGTCCGACAAGCCGGTCTTGGCGTATGTGAGTCCGCACGCGCCGGAGATTCGCGCACTGCTTAACCGCCGAGGTGTTCCCGCGCTCACCACCGCAGAAGGATGCGCGGCAGCGCTTGGCGCAATGTTGCAGCATGCGCAGTGGGTGGGAGCCGACGACGAACCGGCGCTCGAACCCATCGCGCTTGAGGATCTGCCGAAGGGGGCGCTGGACGAATCCCAGGCCAAGGCATTCTTCGCCAAATTTGGGATTACCGGTCCGCGCGAAGTCGTGGTGACCAATGCGGCGGAGGGCGCGGAGGCCGCCGCGCAGATTGGCGGACGTGTCGCACTCAAGCTCTTGGCATCTGAGACTTCGCACAAGAGTGATGTCGGCGGCGTCGCGCTCAACCTGAGTGCGACCGAGGTGGGAGGGCGCCTCGAAACGATGCGCGCCGAAGTGGAACGACGAGCCGGTTTTCGCCCCGAGCGTTTCCTCGTGCAGGAGATGGTGAGTGGTGGTGTCGAATTGATCCTGGGCATGCATCGAGACGCGCTTGGTACGGCGATCCTGCTGGGAGCGGGTGGCACGGGCGCCGAATTGCTTCAAGACACCACCCTTCGGTTGATGCCGCCGCAAGGGGGACTCAGGGAAGAAGACGCCAGCGCCATGCTGCGCGAACTCAAGACCTGGCCGCTGTTGGATGGCTACCGCGGCGCTGAGAAAGCCGACGTCGACATGATGGTCGCGGCAATTGTCGCCTTCTCGCGCATGGTAGCGCAGCTGGGCAAACGGTTGGTTGAGGCTGAGATCAATCCTGTCATCGTATTGCCGGCAGGGCGGGGCGTGCGTGCGGTGGATGGCGTCGCGGTTTTGCAGAGTTGAAGGGGCGGGAGAACGACACTGGCGCGCCCTCGGTGCCCGCTTCAATCCACCCATCCCCATTGAGCGAGAGTCAATCTCATGCAAGCCTACATTTGCGACGCAATTAGAACCCCTTTCGGCCGTTATGGCGGGGCACTTGCCTCAATCCGCGCCGATGACCTTGGTGCGGTCCCGATCAAGGCGTTGATGGAGCGCAATCCCAACGTCGATTGGGGAGCCATAGACGATGTGATTTTCGGATGCGCCAATCAGGCCGGCGAGGACAACCGCAATGTTGCGCGCATGAGCGCACTGCTTGCCGGGCTGCCAGAGCAGACCTCCGCGTCGACGATTAACCGGCTGTGCGGATCGGGGCTGGACGCATTGGGAACTGCGGCGCGAGCGATCAAGGCCGGCGAAGCGGGACTGATGATTGCCGGCGGCGTCGAGAGCATGAGCCGGGCGCCGTTCGTTCTACCAAAAGCCGACACCGCGTTCTCGCGCGCCAACTCGATCGAAGATACGACGATTGGGTGGCGGTTCGTCAATCCCGCGATGCGAGCGCGGTTCGGTGTCGATTCGATGCCGCAGACGGCGGAGAACGTAGCGCGAGAGTTTGGCATTGAGCGTGATGCCCAAGATCGTATGGCCTTGGCGTCACAACGCAAAGCGCTGTCGGCCCGCGCGTCGGGCATTCTGTCCCAGGAGATTACACCGGTCGTTGTCCCGCAGCGCAAGGGGGACTCCGTGGTTGTGGAGCATGACGAGCATCCGCGGGAAACGAGCTTGGAGGCGTTGTCGCGGCTTAAAGGCGTGGTTGCTTCGGATGGAACTGTGACTGCGGGCAATTCGTCAGGGGTGAACGATGGTGCCTGCGCCCTACTGCTCGCAACCGAGCGTGCCGCCGCGATGCATGGACTCACGCCGCTGGCACGTGTCGTGGGAATGGCGACCGCGGGCGTTCCTCCGAGAATCATGGGGATGGGGCCGGCCCCGGCCACGCGAAAGGTACTTGAGGCGACGGGCTTGCGTTTGGACGATCTTGACGTGATCGAGCTCAACGAAGCATTCGCTGCACAAGGTCTGGCGGTCCTGCGTGACTTGGGACTTGCCGACGACGATCCGCGTGTCAATCCGAACGGTGGGGCGATCGCCCTGGGGCATCCGCTGGGCGCGTCCGGCGCACGCCTCGCGACCACCGCGATCAGACAGTTGCATCGAATTCGAGGGCGTTATGCGTTGTGCACCATGTGCATCGGCGTAGGGCAGGGTGTGGCCGTCATCGTCGAACGCGTGTGAAATCCGACCGTTCCATACGCGTGTCGCACGGCCGGCAATGGTTTTGCGCCCCGCGCCGGTTGCGCGAGCGCATCGAGATTAGCAGGAGATGATTGTATGCAGGTGACGGAAACCCTGGCGCGCTATGCCAGCTCACTGGAAACTTCGCCCCCGCCGGAAGCGGTCGTCCATCACGCGAAACGTGCCGTTGTCGATTGGTTTGCATCCGCGTTCGCGGGGTTGGACACGCCGCCGACGCCGATGCTCGCGCAGGTCCTGGCGGATGACCTCGGGCATGGTAGAGCATGTTTGCTGAACGGCGGGAAGGCAACGGCACGTGCTGCCGCATTGATTCACGGCGCCGCAGCGCACGCGGCAGAGGTGGACGACAGCTTCCGGGATGCCATGTATCACCCCGGTGCGGCGACGGTGGCCGCAGCACTGGCCGCCGCTCAACAGTCAGGATGCAGCGGACTGCGCTTTCTGCATGCCGTGATTGCAGGCTACGAGATATCGACGCGCATCGGCGTTGCGCTGGGACGTGCCCATTATCGTTATTGGCATAACAGCGGAACAGTGGGAACCTTCGGCGCAGCGACTGCCGCCGGGGTCGCTCTGTCGCTTGGTGAAGCTGGCCATGGGCATGCACTCGCGACGGCTGCGACCTTTGCAGCCGGACTGCAGCAGGCGTTCCGGACAGACTCTATGTCAAAACCCCTCCATACCGGCCGGGCCGCCGAGGGGGGATATCTTGCAGCGCAGCTCGCCGCTGCTGGTGTTACGGGCGGACGAGACGTGCTGGAAGGGGAGAGTGGTCTTGGGGTGGCAATGAGCGGTCAGGCGGACTGGTCCGACATTGCGCTGACCTTGGGACGCGATTTTCACATCGCTCGACTCACGATCAAAAACCACGTCGGGTGCGGTCACACGTTTGCAGCAGTGGACGCGGCAATCGAACTGCGCCGGAATGCGTCCTTCGCCGTTGATGAGGTTCGCAGCATCGCCATCGAGACGTATCGCCCCGCCGTCGAGATCGCGTGCCACGTCAACCCGCTGACGCCCAATGAAGCCCGCTTCAGCATGCGCTACATGGTCGCATCAGCACTGATCAATGGAAGTGTGCGCCAGCAGGCGTTTTCGCCCGCGCAACTGACAGACCCAACTGTTCGGCGGTTGATGACCTGTACACAAGTAACCGTGAGTCCGGAATTGGACGCCGCGTTTCCGGGCGAGCGTTCAGCACGTGTGGAAGTGACGTTGGAAGGGGGGGAGCGTTTGGTTCATGTACAGCGCCACCGTAGGGGAGATCCCGAGCTACCGCTCAGCGACGAAGAATTGAACGCGAAGTTCATGGAACTGGTGTCGCCTGTCGTTGGCGCGGTGTCGGCCCGCAATTTGCTGGGCCAGTTGTGGGGGCTTGAAGATCGACCCGACGTCGCTGGGATGGGGGGCGCTTAAGCGTCGGGCGAAACGCGTCACGCGTTGTCGGCAACGCGGCCGCAATAGGTTCGGTGACGATTGCGTCAAATACCTGAATTTCGCCGTAGACCCCGATCGAGGGCCTGGTGCCGAATAGTAATACAGAACAGATTGGAGACACCAAATGACTAGACACGCGTGGATAAGGCGGGACTTGTGGGCAGGATTGCTGCTCGTTCTATTGGGGGGCGCGGTACTGTTCGAGAGCAAGAGCTATGGCTTCGGCACGCTTGGTCAGATGGGGCCGGGCTTCTTTCCCGCCACCCTGGGCGTCCTGTTGCTGCTGATCGGAACGCTGATTGCAGCGACGTCGAAAAACACCGAAGTACTGGCGAAGCCGTCTGCCAAGGCATGGCGAGGCGCCGGGCTTGTGTTGTTGTCTGTTTTGGCATTTGTTGGCGTTGCCGCGCACATGGGCTTGCTGCCGGCGACGTTCATCTCCGTTGTGATCGCGGGCTTTGCCGATCAGCGTAACCCCGTGCGCGACGTGTTTTTGATGGCCGCGGTGCTTACCGTATTCTGCTTTGTCGTTTTCAGTTGGGGGCTGCACCTGCAACTTCCGGCGTTTCGCTGGGAGTGGTAATCATGCACCAGACCATCATGGATCTCATGTACGGCTTCAGCGTCGCGTTGCAGCCGACTCATTTAATGTGGGCTGTCGTTGGGGTGCTGTTGGGAAACCTGATCGGCGTGCTGCCTGGAATGGGGCCCATCACCGCGATCTCGATCCTTCTGCCGCTGACTTATTTTATGGCGTCAGTGCCATCGATCATCATGCTCGCCGGGATCTTCTATGGATCTCAGTACGGTGGGGCAATTGGCGCAATCCTGCTGAATCTGCCAAGTCATCCGCCTCACGCGGTCACATGCATCGATGGTTATCCGCTCACGCGTGCAGGTAAGGGCGGCGCCGCCTTGGGTGTCGCCATGCTGTCGTCATTCTTTGCCGCCACCGTTGGCATTCTGGTGATGATATTCCTGTCCCCGCTGCTGGTGAGTGTGGCATTCAAGTTTGGCCCCACCGAGATTGCCGCAATCATGGTGCTCGGACTGATCTCCGGCTCGACCATGTCGCGGGGCTCGCCGCTCAAGGGTATCGCCATGACGCTGTTCGGGCTGCTGTGTGGAACGGTTGGGACTGACCTCATCACAGGCACGTTCCGGTTTACCTTCGGCAGCGCTTCGTTATACGACGGCGTGGAACTTGGCGCGATCTGCATGGGGGTATTCGCTATCGCCGATTTTCTGATGCACGTTAATCGGGAGAAGATTGTCGTGACGCGGGCGAAGGTACGTGCGCGTGACATGCGCCCCTCGCTTGCCGATTTGCGCAAGGCGGTGGCGCCTACGCTTCGTGGCACGCTGGTCGGTGTTCTGTTCGGTGGCATGCCGGGAACGGGGCCGACAATCACGACCTTCATCGCGTACGCGCTGGAACGAAAGATCGCGAAGGATCCAAGTCGGTTCGGCAAGGGCGCCATTGAAGGCGTCGCTAGTCCGGAGGCAGCTTCGCACTCAAAGACACAGGTGGATTTCATCCCCACGATGACACTGGGTATCCCGGGCGACGCCGTTATGGCGCTGATCATGGGAGCCTTGATCCTGAAAGGCATCCAACCCGGACCATTGCTGATTACCGAGCATCGCGACATCTTCTGGGGTTTGATCGCGAGCTTCTGGATCGGCAATGCCATCCTGATGATTTTGAACGTCCCGCTCATTGGGGTGTGGGTCAAGCTGCTGCAGGTCCCCTACCGGATTCTTTATCCTGCCGCAGTCTTTTTCGTTTGCGTCGGCGTGTACAGCATGCGCAATGACTTGTTCGACGTCGCTTCCGTTGCCGCGTTTGGTCTCATTGGCGCGTTGTTCATGGTCCTGGATTTTCCCATCGCGCCCATTGTGTTGGGCTTCGTGCTCGGCCCAATGCTGGAATCGAATGTACGCCGCGCGCTCCTGCTGTCGCATGGAGATCTGGGAGTCTTCGTGAATCGCCCCATCAGCGCGACCGTCCTTGGAATCGGCGCAATCATCGTGTTCTGGCAGGCTGGCTCATATCTCGCGTGGGGTTCCGATTCGTTGTTCATGCGCTTTCGCGTGCGCATGCAGCGACGACTCACGAAGGTGCAGGACTGACCTGCTTCTGTGATTGAAACTCCCTTTCGAGAGAAGACATGAAGTTGTCGTTTTCGCAGAAGTTGTGGCTGCCGCTGATTTTAAGTCTCGCGTGCTTTGCGTGCCTTTCGATATCGGATGCCATTAGTAGTCGGCGAATTCGTCTCGAAGAGAGGCAATCCGGTCTCGTTCACGCGATGGAGCTTGCAAAGTCCGTCATCCAAAGCTACGCGGACCAGGCAGCCACCGAGACGTTGACGATCGATGAAGCCAAGCGCAGCGCGATAGGTGTGATCCGCAAGATGCGTTACGCCGGGGGAAAGGCTATTTCACGATCCTCAACCCGGACGGTGTCCTGCTCATGAGTGCCACGAAACCGGAGGACGAAGGGCGAAACGTCAGTGGCTTCAGAGATCGAAATGGCGAACCATTCAATCAGAACGTGCTGAACCAGATCCACCGGGACGGTAGCGGCTTTACCCGATACGCCTTCGGCAAGCCGGGCGCGACCGGCATTTTTCCGAAGATCTCCTACAACGACGCGTATCGGCCATGGCAATGGATATTGATGACGGGCGTATATGTCGACGACATCAATGCCGCTTTCTACGCGTCGCTCGTGCGGAGCCTGGGTGTATTTGCCGTCATCGGCACGCTTCTGAGCATCGCCGTCGTCGGGGTGAACCGCGGGATATGGCGCTCGCTTGGCGGAGAGCCCAAGTACGCGGCTGAGATCGCCACGCGCATCGCGGAAAACGACTTGGCGTTTGTAGTGCAAGACGAGCGTGCGGGCAGCGGCAGTTTGCTTCACTCGATGAAGCGGATGCGGGACCACCTTGCGGAAACGATTCGCGTCATCAACGTGTCTGCTGAGTCGGTGTCTGTTGCTGCACACGAAATCGCCGGCGGGAATATCGATTTGTCGATCCGAACCGAGGCGCAGGCAGTCTCGCTCAACCAGACTGTCGCCAACATGGCCGAGTTGGCCGGTACGATCAGACATAACGCCGATAACGCCTGCCGCGCCGATATGTTCGCTGCGAATGTGGCCGGTCTGGCTGATGCCGGTGATCAGGCCGTGGCCGCGATGCTCCAGACGATCGGGCGAATCAGCGAAAGCTCGGCGAAGATCTCGGAGATTACGGGAATGATAGAAGCGATTGCGTTTCAAACCAATATTCTTTCGCTCAACGCCGCCGTCGAGTCGGCCCGCGCCGGCGCCCACGGGCGTGGCTTCGCCGTCGTTGCATCTGAAGTGAGAGCATTGGCACAGCGCGCCGCGTGTGCGTCGCGCGACATAAAAGCGCTGATAGAGACTTCGTCAACGCTCGTCGCAGACGGCTCGCGGCAGGCGCACGACGTCGGCACGACAATGGGGCGCGTAAGGCAAGCGATAAACGAGTTGTCCAATATTGTCGGAGAGATCGCCGCCGCCTCGTCGGATCAGGGCAAGCGCATAGAACTGGCCAATCAGGCGTTCATGCAGATGGATGAAAGCACCCAGCAGAACGCCGCTCTCGTCGAAGAGGCCGCCGCGGCGGCACAATCGCTTGAGGAGCAAGCGTCAAACCTGAGGGAAGCCGTGTCCGTATTTCGGCTTTCCGACCCCCAGGACTCGCGACGTTCGCCCCCGGATCGTGCGATGACTTTGGCGTTGGGAGCATTGTGAAGCCCGCCCGCCAGTGGTGACATATGCCGTGTTGATTCACTTCTCAAGGGGAGCGCCCATCCACTGCACCTCCGTACCCCACGGTGCTAGCGCCAAAAAACGCTTCAAGTGTCGCTGAAGCAACTCGATCCAGGCCAGCGCGAAGCGCGACGCAGACGTATCCCTCAGGGTTGTCACGGCAACGCTGGACCGAATGGACGGTCGCTCAATGCGATGCGCAACGAGCTCGCCTGACGCTATTTCCTGCTGAACCGCGATATAGGCAAGTATCGAATACCCCTCGCCAGACTTCACCAACTGCTTGGTAAGGGCAACGCTGTCCACTTCGAGTGCAACTCTGAGCCTCACGCCATGCTGAGCCGCTGCCTGTTCAACCAGAAGGCGGTTGCTGTGGGGCATGCCGGGAAGAATTAGTGGCGTGTTTGCCAGATCTCGAATGTGGTAGCTGCGAGATCCGCCGCCGTCTCCAGGCGGTCCGATAAGCATCATGGGTTCGCTATAGAGAGGCTGGATCTGAAATGCCTCAAGGGGCGGCTGGTTGTAGACCACGGCAAGATCTACACGTCGGTCCATTACCCACTCTTGCAACGAAGTACTCAACCCTTCGCGAACATGCAACGACACATTAGGCCACTGCGTGCGAAATTCGCGCGTCAGTTCTGCGCCGATCAGCGCGCTCATCGTCGGAGGCAGGCCGACTGCCAAGTGACCTCGCTCCTCATCGGCACTTGCCCGTACCTCCTCGGCCGTTTCGTTGAGCAGGTGCGCGATCATCTCTGCGCGCTCAAGTAATCGAGCGCCGGCAGCTGTCATCCGAACCCCACGACCGTGGCGCACGAACAAGGGAACACCAATTTCGGCCTCAAGCTTCGCGATCTGTCGGCTGAGGGCTGGCTGAGCCACATAAAGCTCGGCGGCCGCTCGGCTCAGGCTGCCGGCACGGGCCACCCGAATAAAGCTACGCAGCTCCCTGATTTCCATAGCGTCTAAGGTATTCCTGTATGTTATAGCTTCTTATGATTATACGGTGTTTGTCAGCAGATCTACGTGGAACTATGCTTTTAACAAATACCGAGAATGGCGAGCAGCGTGGTAGTTCACAAAGCTGACGACGCTGTTCCGCAGTGATCCTGGCTTGATGGTCGGATCGCACCTAACGATATGAGAAGTCGGACGGCGTTTGCAGCGATCGCTGCGCGAGAACGTACTGTCGGCTCAGGAGACAACATGAAGCATCTCAAGAAGCTACACATTCAGGTCCTCATTGCGCTTGCGTGCGCGATCGCGCTCGGCCTGGTGGCGCCCGCGTGGGCAATCGCCATGAAACCGATCGGCACTGCCTTTATCGCGCTGCTCAAGATGATGCTGGCGCCGATCATCTTCTGCACCCTCGTCCAGGGGTTGGCCCACGTGCGTGATCTGCGCATGCTTGGACGCATGGGCATCAAATCGCTGATCTACTTCGAAGTGGTGAGCACGATCGCGATGGTGCTCGGCTTTGTGTTGGTCAACGTCTTTCAACCGGGCGTCGGGTTGCACGCGAGCAATCTGGCCGAAGCCGCCGACGCCGCCAAGGTCACTTCCGGTGCGCACAACGTCTCCGCAGTCAGTTACCTGCTTAGCCTGATTCCGCACACGCTGGTCGATGCATTTGCCAAGGGCGATATCGTGCAGGTGCTGATCATCTCGGTGCTGGCCGGCTTGGCTCTGAACCTGTCGGTCGGTGCGGATTCGGTGCTGTTGCGCGGAATTGACGAAGCCACGTCGGTGCTGTTCCGCATGCTCGGCTTCATCATGAAGTTGGCCCCGCTCGGCGCCTTCGGTGCGATGGCCGCAGCGGTGGGCAGCTACGGCGGCGCGACGCTCCTGTACCTCCTCAAGGTCATCATTCTGTATTACGCCGCATCCCTGATCTTCGTCTTCGGCGTCCTTGGCGCGATCAGCACCGGTATTGGTCTGCCGTTTTTAGGCGTGTTGCGCCTGATTCGTGACGAGATCCTGCTGATTTTCGGCACTGCATCTAGTGAAGTGGCCTTCCCGCGACTGATTGAGAAGCTGCGTCGTGCGGGCTGCGACGAGGCAGTGGTCGGCTTCGTCCTGCCGGCGGGCTACAGCTTCAACCTCGACGGCACTTCCATCTACATGGCTATCGCTGTTGGTTTCATTGCGCAGGCCACTGATACGCCGTTTTCTCTCTGGCAGCAGCTCGGCCTGCTGGCGATTCTCAGCCTGACCTCCAAGGGCGGTACCACCGTCGCGGGCGGTGCTTTCGTGAAGCTCGCAGCCACGCTGCAATCGATGCGCACGCTGCCGGTAGCCGGCCTCGGCCTGCTCTTCGGGATTGACCGGATCATGGCTATCGCCACAGCGCTCGTGAATGTGGTCGGCAACACCGTCGCCGTATTCGCCATCGCCCGCTGGGAAGGCGCATTCGATGCCGACGCGTTTGCTCAAGAAACCGGCGGTCGCGTGCGTCCCTCGCTTCTGAAACTGTCTGCTGGCGCGCCGGATTCGGTAGCCGCTGCGCAGGCGAATTGATTCTGCCGGAACTGATCATCATGGAACTTCGTCTTCCCGCCATCGACCCGACGCAACTCTCGCCGGAGCAGCGCATCGTCTACGACGCCATTGCCTCGGGTCCCCGCAAGGGCGTGCGTGGTCCGCTCGCGGTCTGGTTGCATCGACCGCTTCTGGCTGATCGCGCGCAAGCATTGGGGCGCTACTGCCGTTATGACAGCAGCCTGCCGCCGCGACTCTCCGAGCTTGCCATCATGTGCATGGGCCGATATTGGCTTGCCGAATATGAGTGGGCCGCCCATAAGCCGTTCGCGCTGGAAGCCGGGGTTGCGCCCGAGGTGCTTGATGCGTTGCGTGACGGCAAGGCGCCGCAGTTCGTGAATCGGGACGAGGCGCTGATCTACGAATTCATGACGCAGCTTCACGCGCAACGCAGCATCGGAGATGCGTTGTATGCCGCGCTGATCGATGAGATCGGTCAGGACGGCCTGGTGGATCTTGTCGGCATCGCGGGCTACTACACGCTCATCTCCATGACTATCAAGGTCTTCAACGTGCCGGCGCCGGCTGGTGTCGCGCCTGAACTGCCCATTTCTCTGTAACAAGGATCAATCGTGCAATCGAATACTGAGCTGCAAGCCGCGCTTGCTAATGGTCGTCTGCAAGGCAAGGTGGCAATTGTGACTGGCGCCGGATGCGTCGGGCCGGGCTGGGGCAACGGTCGTGCGGTGACCGTGCTGTTTGCAATGGCCGGCGCACGCGTTTTCGCCGTCGACAAGAGTCTCGACGCAATGGAGGAAACCATTCGCCGCGTGCGTGAGGCCGGCGGAGAGGTGACGCCTTACACGTGTGACGTCACCGATTCCGTGGCCGTCAAGGCCATGGTAGCGGCGTGTGTCGAAACCTACGGCAAGGTCGACGTACTCGTCAATAACGTGGGCGGCTCCGCCTCCGGTGGTCCGGTAGATCTGCCTGAAGAGAAGTGGGACGCCCAAGTCGCCTTCAATCTGAAGAGCGTCTTCCTGGCATGTAAGCACGTTATTCCAGAACTCGAACGTGCCGGGGGTGGTGCCATCGTCAATACGGCATCGACGTCCGGCATTCGCTGGACGGGCTCCGCGCAAGTGGCCTACGCCGCTTGCAAGGCTGGCGTGATCCAGCTCTCGAAGGTTGTCGCGGTCGAGTATGCGAAGAAGGGCATTCGTGTGAATACCGTCGTTCCTGGGCAATTGCACACGCCGATGGTGGAAGTCCGTCTGGCCGGTCAGCGTACGGGCGGCGATATCGACAAGCTGCTGGAAGCCCGCCTTGCACGTATTCCGCTGGGCTTCATGGGTGACGGTCGAGATACCGCTTATGCCGCATTGTTCCTTGCCTCCGACGAGGCCCGTTTTGTGACGGGAACCGAACTTGTGGTCGACGGCGGCATGACCGCACGTTGCGATTGAGGTAGCGCAGACGTATGTCGACACATCGCGGCGTCTGGGATTGCCATACCCATATCTACGGACCTTGGAAAGCCTTCCCGCTGCCTGAGGGTGCCGCCTATCTGCCGGCCCTCGCGCCCATGGACGATCTATTGGCCATGCACGACCGCATTGGCGTTTCGCATGGCGTGCTGGTACAAGCGGCTTGTTATGGACGCGATCACAGCGCCTTGCTTGACGGTATCGCCATGACGGGGGGCGGTATCGCGGCGTTGCGCTCGTCGACGATGCCACCACGGACGCCGAACTGCATCGTCTCGACCAAGGGGGCGTGCGCGGCGTTCGTTTCAACTTCATGGGGCACCTGCCTGGCGAGCGCAACTTCGCTCGACTGCGAGAGACCGCGGTGCGTGTGAAGGCATTGAATTGGCACGTTCTGGTTCACGGTCGTCTTGATCAGATCCTTCCTGTGCTCGACGCGTGGTCGGATCTGGATATACCTATCGTCGTAGATCACATGGGGCGGCAGGACGCTACGCTGCCGATCGACGAAGTCGCGATGAAGGCGTTGGAACGACACCTGGAAAACCCAATGCGCTGGGTCAAACTCTCCGGTGTCGACCGATTGATGCAAGGCGCGACACCTCCGTGGGATACCGCCGTGCCGCTCGCGCGTCGCCTTCTCGCGGCGGCGCCCGATCGGGCGATCTGGGGCTCGGATTGGCCGCATCCGAATATTAGGGGGATGTGCCTGACGACGCCGCGCTACTGGCATTCGTTCGCCTGGTGTGCGCCGACGAGGCTTCCGCGCAGGCGGTGCTCTGCGATAACCCGATGAAGTTGTACGCCTGAGAGAATATCGATGTCCACACCGATTGCTCTGAATTCCACGTCGAGAGACAGCGCTGAGCAAAGCGCATGCCGAAAGGCCGCGTGGCGGTTGATCCCGCTGCTGGCGTTTGCTTATTTCATCAACTATCTGGATCGCACCAACGTTGGCTTTGCCGCGTTGACCATGAACCGGGACCTGGGCCTGAGTGCATCGGCCTTCGGACTGGCCGCCGGGATTTTCTACGTCGGATACTGCCTGTTCGAAGTGCCCAGCAACCTGGCGCTTTATCGGTACGGTGCGCGTCGCTGGCTCGCTCGCATCATGATTACTTGGGGCTGTTCGCGGCCGCCACGAGCTTCGCCGTCGGCCCGACAAGTTACGCCTTTATCCGATTGATGGCCGGCATCGGCGAAGCCGGCTTTTTCCCCGGCGTGATCTTCTATCTGACGCTTTGGTTTCCGTCGCAGTTTCGCACACGAATGATGGCCATTTTTCTAGCCGCCATTCCGTTGTCGTCGGTGTTCAGCGGCCCGCTTTCCGTCTCGATGCTGCAACTCGACGGCGTGCTCGGACTACACGGTTGGCAGTGGCTCTTCGTTCTGCAAGGTCTACCCGCGTGCGTGCTTGGCGTGGTGTGTCTGTTCGCGCTTCCCGACGGGCCTGCGCACGCAAAGTGGCTGACCGATGACGAGCAGCGGGCGCTGCAAGACGCATTGGAGCGCGAGCGTTCAACGACGCACGAGCGCGATTTCCGCAAATCGCTCAAGGATTCGCGCGTTTGGTTGCTCGCCGCGATTCTCTTCAGCTACATCATCGGGATTCTGGGGATCGGCGTGTGGATGCCCACGATCCTCAAAACACATCATCTCACCGACATGCAGGTTGGCCTTGCAACTGCCATTCCGTACATTGTCGGCAGCCTGGCAATGCTGGCGTGGGCGCGCGTGCTCGCCAGGAAGCGTCGCTACGTCAAGCATCTCGTGCTGACGTGCGCCGTGGCGGCCATCGGCTTTTTCGCGTCGGTGGCGCCCAGCTCGTTGTTGCCCGCCATGTTCGGCCTGACAGTGGCGATTGTGGGCCTGTCGTCCGTGCGGACCTGCTTCTACAGCATTCCGGCGACCTTCCTCGACAAGCAGGCAGCGGCCGGTGGCGTCGCATTCATCAACGCAGTGGGCAGTCTGGGCGGCCTTGTCGGGCCGGCCATGGTCGGCTGGCTAAAGGACGTAACCGGATCGTTCAATGCCGGCTTGACGGGGATGGGCGGGATGCTCGTTCTCGCGACGCTGCTCTCGGCCTATCTCAAAACACAGGTCAAGGAGGCCTGACACACCATGATCGATACGTGGCAGCCCAACTTGCGTACCCCCGATCCGGCGATTCGGATCCTGGACGAGCGATTCGCGCATTACCGCTTGCCTCACGCGCGCGTCGAGCGTTTGTGGACCGGCGCGCGCTGGGCGGAAGGCCCCGTCTGGTTTGGGGACGCCCGCGCACTGTACTGGACCGATCTGCCCAACGACAGAATCCTGCGGTGGGACGAAGTGACCGAGAGCGTCAGCGCCTATCGCGCCCCATCGACCAAGGCCAACGGGCTGACGCGTGATCGCGAAGGACGCCTGATTGCCTGTGAGCATGGCGAGCGTCGCGTAACGCGCACTGAATACGACGGCAGTATCACGGTGCTCGCCGAACGCTACCAGGGTAAGCGACTGAACTCGCCCAACGATGTGGTCGTCTCGCGTGACGGCGCTGTGTGGTTCACCGATCCGCCTTTCGGTCTGGTAAGCGACTACATGGGGCAAATTGCGGAAGCCGAACTGCCGGGGGCCTCTACCGGTTGGACCCGCAGAGCGGTGAGCTCGCGTGTATGGCGGACGACATTCCGGGCCCCAACGGGCTCGCGTTCTCTCCCGACGAGACGATGCTTTACGTGGTGGCGTCACGCGCGCGTCCGCGAACGATCATGGCGTTTGATGTAGTGGGTGGAGCGGCATTGCGTCATCCGCGCGTGTTGATCGATGCGAAGGACGGAACGCCGGATGGCTTCCGTGTCGATGTTGACGGCAACCTCTGGTGTGGGTGGGGGACAGGCAGTGCCGAACTCGATGGGGTGCGGGTATTCGCGCCTGACGGATCGCCGATCGGTCACATCGACTTGCCTGAGCGTTGTGCCAACTTGTGCTTTGGTGGCCGACATCGCAATCGTCTCTTCATGGCGGCGACGTCGTCGCTATATTCCCTGTTCATCAACACACGCGGAATGACCTGATTTCTAGCAGACTCGCCGACCACCGATAAATAGAAAAGAGATACGTAGGAGACAACTTGATGATTCGTCGTCCATTCGCTCGCGCGGCTATTGCCTCTGGCATTTGTGGGTTTGCCATGTGTATGGCATCAGTGGCTGCTCAGGCTGCGGAAGTCCATGTGCTCGCCACCGGCGCGTTGCGAGCTGCCTTTGCACAGGTCGTACCGGCGTTCGAACGTGAGACTGGCAATCACGTCGATATCGAGTGGGGGCCCTCGTACGGCACGTCAGCCGATGCACTGCCGACGCGGATTCGCGCCGGCGAGCCCATGGATGTCTGTTTCATGATCGGCGCAGCGCTTACCGATCACGTCAAGCAAGGATACTTCGACCCCGCGTCGCGAGTGGATCTGATGAGTAGCGGCATTGGTGTTGCCGTTGCCCCCGGTGTGGCGAAGCCGAGCGTGGTCACCGTCGACGATCTGCGCAAGACGTTGTTGGCGGCGAAGTCGGTGGCGTTCTCGGAAGGTGCGAGCGGTACCTACATCACGCAAACGTTGTTCGAGAGACTTGGAGTGGCACAGCAGATGAAATCGAAGAGCGTGCTTATCCGCGGCAAGGAACTCGTCGGCACGGCACTGGCCCGCGGCGACGCGGAGCTGGGTCTGCAGCAAATCAGCGAGTTGCGCGCTATCTCCGGCATTCAGTACGTAGGGCCGCTGCCTGCGCAAGTGCAGAAGGCCAGCGTGATTGCTGCGGCCATTGGCGTGCACGCTGGAGAACGCGCAGCGGGTCAGGCGTTCATCGACTATCTGCGAACGCCCGAAGCGCGTGCCCTGATGGCGCGCAGTGGGCTGGACCCGATCGCGAAGTAGGCGGCTCCCCCACGCATTCTCGGCGTTGCCGGTCAGCCGGACACGCTTCGCTGGCTGTTGCCCACGTTGCTCGAAGCAACGGCGGGATCGGGTGATTCAACGGCCATCGAGACGACGCATGCGCAACATTCAACTGTGCGATCGCTGATCGCCTGGGGGGCGCCCATTCGGACGTGGGTCACTCGCCCGTTCACTACGTCAAAGTATGGCCCCGGCTGTTGAGCCTGCGCCGCGGGTCGCACACGGTGTTTCTATTGTCGCTTCGGGCAATTGGGCCGGAGCGCCAGGCCACCCATCGTTATTCATTCTGACTGCCAGACCATTCACTGAGGATTTGGAAAATGAACTGCATCCGTAACATCTCTGCTGCCGTCGTTGCCTTGGGCGTGAGCTTTGGGGCGCTTGCCGCTAACGTGGAACACACCCTCGTCAAGCATGACAACGTGCAGATTGACGTCATGCGCCAGGGTAAGGGTCCGTTGATCGTGATGTTGCCATCGCTTGGCCGCTCGGCACGCGACTACGACGATGTTGCGGCACGACTCGTTGCAGACGGTTTCCGCGTAGTCCGTCCTGAGCCGCGCGGAATTGGGCGAAGCGTGGGCCCGATGGAATCTCTGAACATGCACGACTTTGCGCGTGACGTCGCTGCCGTGATCGAGAACGAGCATGCGGGTCCAGCTGTCGTCGTTGGGCACGCATGGGGCAACTTCCCGGCTCGCCAGGTGGCGACGGATCGCCCGGATTTGGTTCGCGGTGTCGTACTCGTCGCAGCATCCGCCGGCAAGGTTCCGCCGGGTTCGACCGAGAAGCCGATTGGTCCGGAAATGCGCAAGGCGATTGACGGTGCGGGAGACCTTCGGCTATCGCGTGCCCAGCGCCTGATTTACCTGAAGGAAGCATTTTTTGCGCCGGGGAATGACCCGACCGTTTGGCTGGACGGTTGGCATCACGATACCCACGAGGCTGAATCGCACGCGCGAAAGGTCACGCCGGTGGATGACTACTTTGCGGCCGGCAGTGCACCGATTCTCGATTTGCAGGGAGAGAGCGATCCTGTGGCTCCCCGTCGTTTCTCCATGGTGCTCAAGTCCATGTTGGGGGATCGAGTAACCGTGGTGGTCGTGCCGAATGCCGGTCATGCGTTTGCGCCGGAGCAACCGAAGGCGATGGCCGATGAAATTGTGAAGTTTGCGCGTCGCGTCTCTTGGACGAAGCAGTAACGCGGGCATTTCGATACTTGGGCTGACTTCCCTGAGGGCAGCTCACAATTTGGCCTATCTGTACGTGGAGAGTAGATCATGGTGAATGTGATTCGACGCCGACTGGTTGCGGGACTCGCGCTCGCAGGGGGAGTGGGCGTGACGCCGCTCGGCTTTGCGGCTCAGCCAGAGGAGTTTCCAAATTCAGCCGGCGCCGAGCGTCCTAAAAGCAAGGCGCCGGCACTGGCGTGCGATTCTCATGTGCACATTTACGATGACGCGTTTCCCGTGCTCAACACGGCAGCGGCCAAACCCGTGAACGCGGACGTTGCAGCCTACCGCAGGATACAGGCGCGGCTGGGGACGACTCGTACTGTCGTCGTTCAGCCCGCCAATTACAAGACGGACAATCGCGTGACATTGGCAGCAATTTCAGCGCTGGGCGCAAAGAATACCCGGGGCATTGCGGTGGTTACGCCGGATGTCACCGACGAAGAACTTCAGCATCTGCATGATGGCGGCATTCGTGGCGTCAGGTTCTCGCTGTTTCAGCCAACGGGCGCAATTACGAATGTCGACATGATCGGCGCGCTTGCACCGCGAATTCAGGCACTGGGGTGGCACGTTCAGTTACAGATGCGGGCCGATTTGATTGTGGCGAACGCACGCATGCTCAGCACGTTGGCTTGCCCCGTTGTTATCGATCACATGGGGCGACTGCCCCACCCGGTCATTGGCAGCGAAGCTCATCGAGTCATGCTGTCGCTGCTACAGCAAGGACGTTGCTGGGTGAAGGTGTCGGGCGCCTATCTGAATTCAAAACAGGGTGCCCCTGATTACGCGGATGCTAGACCCATCGCTCAATCATTTGTTGACGTTGCGCCAAACCGAATCGTTTGGGGCAGCGATTGGCCGCACCCGACGGAGCATGATCGCAAGCCGGACGATGCCCGGCTTTTCGATCTTGTCGGCGAGTGGTTTACCGACACGGCTGTGTCGCATCGCATTCTTGTCGATAATCCGGCGGAGCTTTATGGCTTTGACATGCCGAATTGATTGATGCGTGAGGGTGACGACAAAGGACTTCCGAACGCGGATCGGCAAGCCATGTGGTCGCCCTCGTCAAACGTTGACGTGCGACGAGCCGTTCTCAGATATCAAACGACGGGGGACACCCCCCCATAAGCATCGACACGTCAAATCGCCGTCATCGCTTCTCGCTCTTCCGCCGTGAGAATGGGACCATCCAGGGTAACTTGCGAGTGGTCGTCCTTGAACTTCGCAATGATCGGCTTCAGCTCGCTCTTGATGTGCTTTTCGCTGTAGCCGTTGAACAAGTGGCCAAGCAAGCCTCGGCGCAAGTCGCTGCTCCCCATGTACCAGTCGGCGATCGGGAACGTCAGGTTCATGTTGTATTTCATCATGATGCCCATGTTGTGATGGGCAGTGTGATGCCGACGAATCGTATTGATGAACGGCATGTTGCGCACGAACCAATTTTCATGGCAGTGGCAGCAGTAATGGAACGTCTCATAAATCAAATACTGGCCGACCATCGTGAGAAAGACCATCCAGCCGGCGTTCGTGCCCAGGATCAGTGAAGTCGCATAGCCCAGGGCACCGCCGCCAACGCCCAGCGTCATCAATACGCGCCACGGAAAGAAGACGATGCGGAACTCGCGCGTCGTGTCGATCGTCGACAATTGATCGCTGAAGTATTGGTGATGCTGGCGCGTGTGGCGATTGTAGATCTCGCGCAACCCCCAGACATTCACGCGGCGGTGCATCACAAAGCGATGCATGAACCACTCCACGAAGTTGCCTGCCAGGAAGACGGGAATCATCAACAGCCATTCCCACGTCGGGTGCTGCAATCGGCTGACCGCATAGACGACCGCGCCGATGGCCACGATATACATCACGACGATGTGCAACAGGCCGTTGTACATCGGACTGATGTCGGACTTGTACTGCTCTCGGAATTTCAGTTGGCGCTCGGTAATCATGGCTTGTCTCCTGCGTCTGAATGAATGGAAATCATCAAATACACAGCTAACATATTAGTTATCGGAAAATAAAAGTCAACCGGATTGCGTGCATGGTTCGGGATGGCGATGGAATCGGTGAACGCCTTTCAGTCGGGCCGCGATCCGCTCGAGGATATGCGAGGAGACGCGGCGGCCTGCGTCGGCTGGCCGCCGGTCATGCAACGCTACGGTGGGCGCGACTCTGCGAATCGGCGCGAGGAGCAGCCCGCCGTTCAGTGCGGGCTAGTGCGGGTTAGTGCGAAACGTCTTCAAGCGATCGGCCTTTGGTTTCCACGCCCAGCAGCAACACGGCGAGCGCTGCAATGACAAAGGAGAGGGCACCCATGGTGAAAACGCCTGCCTGGCCCCATGTGGGAAGCAGTACGCCAATGGCAAAGGGGCCCGCCAGGGATCCGATGCGTCCGACGGACGACGCGAAGCCGGAGCCGGTCGCGCGCGTGCGGGTCGGGTAAAGCTCCGGCGTGTAGGCATACAGCACCGACCACATGCCGAACAGGAAGAATTGCATCATCAGCCCGGCGGCAATCAATTGTTCGACAGGCGCCTTCGTGCCAGCCGCCTGACCGTAAAGATAAGCGGCCACGGCACTTCCCAGCAGCATCAGCGCGCACGTTGGCTTACGGCCCCACTTCTCCAGCAACCACGCCGAGAACATGAACCCGGGAATCCCCGCCAGCGAGATGTAGACCGTGTAGAGCACCGATTTGGTCTGCGCATAGCCGGCCTGTTGCAGCAGGGCCCTAGCCATGTCGTCAGTCCGTAGTAGCCGAGCAGCGCGAAGAACCAGGTGGTCCAGAGCATGACAGTCCGTTTGGCATAAATGCCGGTCCAAAGCTCGGCGAAGAGCGCCTTCCTGCCAGATTGGGCGCGAGGCGCGCTCTGCGTCAGGGTGGGCGCTGGCAACTTGCGTCCGTAGGCTTTCTCCACCTTGGCTTCGATGTTGTTCATCACATCCGAGGCTTCTTTCATACGCCCGGTGTCTTCTAGCCACCGCGGTGACTCGGGCACCATGCGCCGGATGACGAACACAAACACGGCCGGGACCGACAAGGCGATGAAAATGCCCCGCCAGCCGATCACCGGAAGCATGAAGTAGGAGAGGGCGCCGGCAACGATAAACCCGATGGGCCAAAAGCCTTCAAGGATCGCCACGTACTTGCCGCGGCTCTTGGCCGGCACGATCTCCGAGACCATCGACAGGCCGATCGGGAATTCCATGCCCATGCCGAAGCCGAGAACCACGCGGTACAGCATCAGCGAATCGACGTTGTGTGCGAAGCCGCACATCAGACTACCGACGCCCCAGAAAATCATGCTGATCTGGAACACCGGCTTTCGACCGAACTTGTCCGCGAGCAGGCCCGCGATCGCGGCGCCGGCGAACATCCCAAGGAAGCTGGCGCTGGCCAGCAGCCCTGTCTGCGACGCCGACAGGCCGAATTCCGCCTTGATCGACCCGAGGACAAAGGTCATCAGACCAAGATCCATGGAATCGAAGAACCAGGCGGTGGCAATGATCGAGAACAAGGTTCTCTGGTAGCGGGTCATCGGCAGCCGCTCAAGACGCGCCGCGACCCCAACACCCAGCCGCGAAGCGGCAGTGGACATATCCATGTTTGTGTCTCCTCCAATCTATGCTGCTAATAATCAGCTAACATGTTAGACATCGAGGCGCAAAGCGGCCGGTTGGTCCGGCCGAATTCTAATAGTGTCTTTGCGTCGCTACAGCACCGGGCCGAAGCGCTCAGTCTGCCGCGAATCTCGCTGTCGTCTCGTTTTGAAGACGGCCATGCCACGCGTTATTGATGATGTCCGCATAGCTTTCTTCAATATTCCCAACCGGGAACGCTTTCGCCAACCGAGTCACGCCGAGCGCATCGGTGAGCAAATTCTGTAGAGATGTCCTTGCGATCCCGAACGCGTTGAGATCGGTGGGAATCCCAAGTTTGCCGACCAGGTCGCGTAATTGGTGCGGCAACGCGCGCACTGCCTGGACTTCGTCGGTCGTCTGAATGCCGAACATTCGGACAACGTCCAAAAGTTCGGCGTGCCGCGACTCGCTCAGGGCGTCGATGACATAGGGCAGCACAACGGCATTCGTCGCGCCGTGAGACTTGTGGGTCAGCGCTGCCACACCGTAGGCAATGCCATGTACCGCGTTCAGACCCGCGCTGCCATAGGACATCGCTGCATAGACGCTGGCGTAGCACATGCCGACCCGCGCCTCGACATCGTTGCCGTCCCGATAACAACGCAGAAGATATTGGACGCAAAGTCGGATCGACTCGCGGGCAAACATCATGGTCAAGCTGTTGCGGCCGCTGTAGCCCGGGTCGACACTGCCGCCCCGATCGAACAGGTTCGAGTCAAGGGTGACAAACGACTCGAGGGCGTGCGTCAAGGCGTCGATGCCGGATTCCGCCGTGACTTTTGGCGGGCAGGTGAAGGTGAGGTCGGGGTCGATGGCGGCGATGACCGGGCGAAGCCGGTTGTCCATCACGGCGATCTTGATGCCGGTGTTCGTGTCGAACAGGATGGTGCCGGGGGTCAGCTCCGAGCCTGTGCCGGCCGTCGTGGGCACTGAGATATGGTCGATGACTGGTGTATCGCTCGTGATGCCGGCACTGAAGTCGCGAACGGGTCGACCTGCCGCCAGTGTGACGCAAAGCGCCTTGGTAAGATCGATGTTGCTGCCGCCCCCAGCGACACGATGTGGTCGGGCAGACGACCGTCCAGTTTGATGCGCAGTTCGGCTGTTGCACGGTCGCACAGGTCGGTGGTGGGGTCGGGCTGACCGCCGGCAAAGACCTCGACATGAACGCCGAGGCGTTCGCACGCCGCTACGTAATCCTTCACCCAAGGGGTCTGCTCGGCAAAGAAGCGATCGGTGACGAGCAATCCACGCCGATAGCCGATGCTATGCAAAAGACCCGGGAGCTTTTGACGGTAGCCACGTTCGATGATCAGTCGGGAGGGGGCGCAAAAGTGGATGCAATCGTCCAGCCTCATGAAGTCTTCTCCGGGGTGCTCGGGCATCGGGATGCCGTGTTGTATTGGGTGAGAAATTGCCGCATGGCGATGCAGACCTCTTGCGTGTTCTGCGACAGGATCGAATGGCGCGCGCCCGGAATCACTTGCAGCGTTGCGCCTCGAATTCCCTCGCACATGCGGTGTGCGTGTTCGACGGGACAGTCTTCGTCTTCGCCGCCGTGGATCAGCAGCGCGGGCACGTCGACGTGCGCCAGATTCGGGAGATGGGAAATCCGTTTCAACGCATTCCATGTCCATGACACAGTGAGCGGGTCAGCCGCGTGTGTCAGGCCCAAACGGATCTGCCTGTGCCGGATTTCGTCGATGAGGGTTGTCCCGTCGGATGCCTTGAACCAGGCAACCTCGTTCAACTGCGCCGTGCCGGACAGGAGCACGATGGCGGCTGGGGGCAATGACGCGCCGTGCCGTTCGCCAACTGCGCCATCAACGCGAGGATGACCGAGACGCCCATGCTCCAGCCGGCCAGCGCATAGGGACGTGCGCCGACTTCCTGCTCAATTGCCAAGCTGGCAATTCGCGCGAAGTCGTCGGCGCTGCATGCGCTTGGGGCGCTTGGGGAACCCGCGTAGCCGCGACCGGGCATGTTGGGCAAGATGAAGTCGAATGCGTCCCCCAATGCGGTTGCCACCGGAACCCAGGCGTCGCTCGTGCCTTGAATCCCATGCAGGGCAACCACCGGGAAGCCATCGGGCTTTCCTATCCGACGAATATCCACCGCGTGCCCTCTCTGTGAGTAATATATTAGTTGGTTAATAATAGCATATCAGACGATGGAAGCAAGTCACTGAGGCTGAGGGAAAACTCGGGGGATGAGGGCGGGCGGGAAAGCGTCGAGCAGGGGCAGGGCTGCCCGAACCGTGGGCGCGCTGAGCGCGGTGCGCCATCGAAAGCTTGAGAGCAGGTGATATACAATTAATATTTGCTCTGAAGCATTGACCAAATGGCGACACGAAAAGCGACGCAACGCACGGGGAAGCCGGAGACAAACGCACCGGATGACGCGCGGGAATCCATCCCGCGAGGTCGCATGGTCGACATGGCTTACGAGTGGATTGAAGAGGCGATCGTGACGTTGCGGCTCGCACCGGGTTCGACCTTGTCGGAGCTGCAACTGAGCGAGATGACAGGCTTTGGCCGAACGCCGATCCGGGAAGCCGTCCAGCGCCTGGCCCGTGAGCACTTGATCGTGGTGCTGCCGCAGCGCGGGCTACTCATTCCGCCGATGGACGTCGCCAAGCAACTGCGCTTGCTGGAGACGCGCCGTGAGGTGGAGCGCTTGATTGCCCGGAGTGCCGCGAAGAAAGCCACGGCCGAGCAGCGCGAGCATTTCACGCGTCTGGCGAAGGAATTCAAGAGTTCGGCGCGCAGCGGCAAGGATGTGGAGTTCATCCGTGCCGACCGCGAGTTCAACGAATTGTGTCTGGTCGCCGCGCGCAACGAGTTCGCCGAGGGCGCGATGCGTTTGTTGCACGGACTGGCGCGCCGGTTCTGGTACTACCACTATAAGGAAGCGGCCGATCTACCCACGATGGCGCGCCTGCATGCGCAAGCCGCGGAAGCAATTGCCGCGGGCGAAGTGAAACGTGCCGGCGACGCAATCGATGCGCTGTTGGACAATATCGAGGCATTCACGCGAGCCACGGTCTTGGGCGAGCGAGCCTAATACCGGGGCCTGTCCGAAGGAGGAGGGGGCGGCGTTGCCGCCCCAGACTCAAATCGCCGACGGATGGCGAGCCAAGGGCGTCACCGAGATGTCCATGTACGGGAACAGGGGCAACTGGCTCAGCAGCGTGTGCAACTCGTCGTTACTGTCCACATCGAAGACGCTGTAATTGGCATATTCCCCGACCACGCGCCAGATGTTTGGCCACTTGCCCGAGCGTTGCAGCGATTGCGAATATTCTTTTTCTTCTGCCTTGATGCGTGCAGCCTCTTCCGCCGGCACCGTATCGGGAATCCGAACGATCATATGAACCAGGTACAGCATTTCACTCTCCTTGAAACGCGGGCGTAGCGCCCTTGACAGTTACAGGTGGGGCCACGCCGCGATGACCGTGGCATCCACTTCCCGAATTTGGCGTGACCGCCGATGCGCCTCGCGTCAGTCGAGCGCCTTGGCTAGGAACTTGCACAGCGCGGCCTCGAACTGGGCCGGCGCTTCAATGTTCGACAGATGCGAAGCGGGCACCAACGCCACCGTCGATCCGGCGATGGCGTGTTGCATTGCCTTGGCGTCGGCAACTGTCGTCACCGGATCGAACTCGCCGGCGATCAGCAGCGTCGGCACCTTGATGGACGAGATCTCATCTCTGAGATCCGAGCTCGCCAGAGCGTCGCAGCATGACGCGTAGCCTTCCGGTGCGAGTGCTGCAATCCCGGCCTGCGCGCGCGTCACACACTCCGGCTCGCGAGCGATGAAGCCCTCGGTAAACCAGCGCGACGGTGAGGACGCGGCCAACTCCGCCATCGCCGCCTTCCCATGGGCACGGACGTGCGTGGCGCGGGTAGTCCACCCGTCGGTCGTGCCGATCCGGGCCGCGCTGTTGCACACGGCAATCGCATCGAAGCGCGCCGCCGCATGCAGCCCCAGCCACAAGCCCGTGTGCCCGCCCATCGACACGCCGCAGAAGCTTGCGTGAGGCACATCGAGCGCGTCGAGCAGCGCTACGACGTCATCCCCCAATTGGTCAAACGTGTAAGGACCCTGCGTAACAACGCTGCCGCCATGCCCTCTCGTGTCATAGCGCACGACACGGAAGTCGCGCGCCAGACCCGGCACTTGCGCATCCCACATCTCCAGCGTCGTGCCGAGCGAGTTGCTCAGCACCAGCACCGGTGCCGATGCCGGGCCGGAGATGGCGACGCGAAAGCGGCCGTTTCTCGTTTCAATGTGGGTGTCGCCAGGCGTGTCGCGCGCCGTGTCGAGGATGGCGGACATACGGTGTCTCTCTCGGATCGGCGCGAATTGCGGCAACCGTGTGCCGCAATTCGATGCGCCTTAGGATTTGGATGGGAGGCCATTGGCTCGCAGGCGTGTGGTCCGTCGCAACACCTGACGGTCCGCAATGCGCAGGTCGCTCGCAGCCCCCGGCTTATTGCGCGCCGGTGACGACGCGCTGCGCGTCGCGACGATAGTGAGCGAGCTTGTCTTCGTCGATCGTGACGCCCAGGCCCACGCCGGTGGGCAGATGCAGGGCGAACTCGCGGTAGGTCGGCCGCTCGACGACGATATCGTCCTTGAGCAACAGCGGACCGAACAGTTCGGTGCCCCAGGCGAGCTGACGAAGCGTGCAGAAGCAGTGCGCCGCCGCGATCGAGCCGATCGTGCCTTCGAGCATCGTGCCGCCATACAGCGAGACACCGGCCGCATCGCCAACGGCCGCGGCACGCAGCGTGCCGTAAAGGCCGCCGGCCTTCGCGATCTTCAACGCGAACACATCGGCACAACCGCCGCGCACGAGTTCAACGGCATCCTCGGCACCGAGGATCGCTTCGTCCGCCATGATCGGCACCACAAAGCGAGCGGCCAGGCGAGCGAGGCCGGCGCGCTGGTCGCGCGGGATCGGTTGCTCGATCAGGTCGACGCCGGCGGCTTCGAGCGCGGCGATGCCCGTGGCCGCTTCCGCTTCGTTCCATGCCTGGTTGACGTCCACCGTGACGCGCGCACGGTCGCCCAGGGCGCGCTTGATCGCGGCAACGTGGGCCACGTCATCGCTTACGGCGCGCCGCCCGATCTTGAGCTTGAAGGTGTTGTGACGACGCTCGGCCAGCAGGCGCTCGGCTTCGTCGATGTCGCGTGCGGTATCGCCACTGGCCAGCGTCCAGAGCGTCGGAAGCGTCTCGCGCACCGCGCCACCCAGGAGCGTGACGAGCGGCACGCCAAGACGCTTCGCTTGCGCATCGAGCAGGGCCGTTTCCAGTGCGGACTTGGCGAAGCGATTGCCGCGCGCGATCTTATCCAGACGCACCATGGCCGCGTGCACATTGGTTGCGTCGACCTCGCTCAATGCTGGCGCGAGATAGGTGTCGATCGCGAGCTTGATGCCCTCCGGACTTTCCTCGCCGTAGGACAGCCCGCCGATCGTGGTGGCCTCGCCGATGCCTTCGATGCCGTCGCTGCAACGCAGCCTGACGATCACCAGCGTTTGCTTCTGCATCGTCGTCATCGCGAGCTGATGCGCGCGAATCGTCGGCAGGTCGACCAGAATGGCCTCGATGGAGCTGACGGTTGGTTTCATACCCGGGAAGTACAGTTGGACAGTGAATCGCAGTATGCAAGCCGCGTTATGTCCCTGTCCAAGACCGATGGCGTCTGGTTCAATACCTGCCGGGTATGGTGTTGATCAGGGTGAGCCGAGGTCAGAAGGCGGGAGGTGCTCCATGTTCCCCTCGGCGTAGAGGTCGTAGATCAATTCGAGCATGGCGCGAATATCGGGCGACTCGTCGAGCAATCGCATGCTCAGGATAATAGGCGATACGAGATTGGGATCGTCGAGTTCCTTATAGGCGATGTCGTCGCGCTTGAGGCCATTGACGCTCTGCGGCACGATGGCGATGCCTTCGCCGGCCGCGACAAGTCCCAGCGCAATCTGCAATTCCCGCGTCTCGTAGATGCGCTCCGGTTTGAGTGCGCGATCGTGGAAGGCTGCAAGCACCTGATCGGCGTAGCTCGGGCGAGGGGCTTGGGGAAAAATGATCAGCGTCTCCGACACGAGGTCATGCAGCGACAGCACGAGTTTGCTCTCGATCAACGGATGGCCGAGCGGCAGGGCGACGATCATGCGTTCCTCGCGCAGCACCACGCGACGAATGCTCGGGTCTTCGTGGCGAATGCGGCCGAAGCCGACATCGATGCGACCCTCCTTGAGTGCCTGGATCTGATCCATCGTCGACATCTCGTGCAGGCTCAACGCGACCGTGCTGTTCTCTTCGCGAAAACGTCGGATGATCTTCGGCAGCATGCCGTAGAGCGTCGAGCCGACAAAGCCGACCGAGAGACTGCGATCGATCTTGCCCACGCGCCGCGTCATCGATTCGAGTTCGGAGGTTTGCGCGAGCAACTGCACGGCGTGCGAATAGAAAAAGCGCCCTGTATCGGTCAGTTTAAGCGGACGCGAGTCGCGCTCGAACAGTTGAACGCCGAGCAACTCCTCGAGTTGCTGAATCTGGCGACTGAGCGGCGGCTGTGCGATATGCAGCCGCGCGGCGGCGCGCGTGAAGTTGCGTTCTTCGGCAACCGCCACGAAGTAGCGCATATGACGCAACTCAATATTCATTTCATACCTTTCAGATATCGCGCCGATACTAAATCAGTGTTGGACGGTGCTATACCCGTCATTATCCTGACTTCATGCTCTGCATCAGTGCTCGATTATACCTAGCGCGTATGGACGATGAATGCTTGGTGCACGGGTTAACCCCAGCAAAATTCGAATAGAGGTAGGAGAAGACATGAGCGTGAAAGTATTCGACACGAGCGAAGTGCAAGCGCTGTTGAGCGCCGCTGCCAATCTCGGAAATCCCACTGGCGATGCGCGCACCAAGCAGATCGTCCATCGCTTGCTGAGCGACCTTTTCAAGGCGATCGACGACCTCGATATCACGCCGGATGAGATCTGGGCTGGCGTCAACTATTTCAACAAACTGGGCCAGGATGGCGAGGCGGCACTGCTGGCCGCGGGTCTTGGCCTCGAGAAGTATCTCGACGTGCGCATGGACGCCGAGGACCGGGCCGCCGAGATTGAAGGCGGTACGCCACGCACCATCGAAGGCCCGCTCTATGTCGCCGGTGCGCCGCTGCGCGACGCGGTGTCGAAGATCGACCTCGATGCAGATGCCGACGCTGGCCCGCTGGTGATTCGCGGCACGGTGACCGGCCCTGACGGTCAACCGGTGGCGGACGCCATCGTCGAATGCTGGCACGCCAACTCGAACGGCTTCTATTCGCACTTCGATCCGACCGGCGCGCAATCGCCTTTCAATTTGCGCGGCGCCGTGCGCACCGATGCGCAAGGCAAGTACGAATTCCGCACGCTGATGCCGGTGGGCTACGGTTGCCCGCCGCAAGGCGCCACGCAGCAACTGCTCGACGTATTGGCCCGTCATGGCAACCGCCCCGCGCACGTGCACTTCTTCGTGACCAGCGAACCGCATCGCAAGCTTACGACGCAGATCAACATCGAAGGCGATCCGCTGATCTGGGACGACTTCGCGTACGCGACGCGCGAGGATCTGATCCCGCACGTGATCGAGAAGACCGGTGGCGCCAAGCTCGGCCTGAAAGCGGACGACTACAAGGAAATCGTATTCGATATCCAGTTGAGCCCGCTCACGCACGGCAAGGACAACCAGATCGTCCATCGCCTGCGCGCTTCGGCGGCGGCCTAACCGTTCGCCACGGCGGCGGCGCCGTCGCGCAGCCGCCTCTCTCATCGTTCCAACTTTGATACCGGCGCGATCGCTCCCTGGCGGGGCGCGCGCGCGGGGAGAGCCCCCATGTCCTCCATCACCCAAACACAAGCGCAACTGGACGCGCTGCTCGACACGGCCGTCCAGGACGACAAGCAGGCCGGCGTCTTCCGCTGCCGCCGCGACATCTTCACCAACACCGAATTGTTCGAACTCGAGATGAAGCACATCTTCGAGGGCAACTGGGTCTATCTGGCGCATGAAAGCCAGATCCCGAACAACAACGATTACTACACGACGTGGATTGGCCGTCAGCCGGTGGTTGTCACGCGCGACAAGAACGGTGAGCTGCACGCGGTCATCAATGCCTGCGCGCACAAGGGGGCCATGCTGTGCCGTCGCAAGCACGGCAACAAGGGCAGCTTCACCTGCCCGTTCCACGGCTGGACGTTCTCCAATACCGGCAAGCTGCTCAAGGTGAAGGAAGAGAAGACCACGCAGTACCCGGTGCAATTCAATACGCACGGCTCGCATGACCTGCGCAAGGTCGCGCGCTTCGAGAGCTACCGCGGCTTCCTGTTCGGCAGCCTCAACCCCGATTCGATGCCGCTCGCGGACTATCTCGGCGAGACCCGCGTGATCATCGACCAGATTGTCGACCAGGCCCCGGAAGGGCTGGAAGTCGTGCGCGGCAATTCCTCGTACGTCTACGACGGCAACTGGAAGATGCAGATGGAGAACGGCTGCGACGGCTATCACGTCAGCACAGTTCACTGGAACTACGCGGCGACCATGGGCCGACGCAAGGACGAGGGTACGAAGGCCGTCGACGCCAACAGCTGGAGCAAGTCGGTGGCAGGCGTCTATGGCTTCGATCATGGCCACATTCTATTGTGGACCAACACGATGAATCCGGAAGTTCGTCCGGTCTACGCGCATCGTGACGAAATCAAGGCCCGCGTCGGCGACGTCAAGGCCGATTTCATCGTCAACCAGACGCGCAACCTCTGTCTCTACCCGAACGTGTTCCTGATGGACCAGTTCAGCACGCAAATTCGCGTGGTGCGTCCGCTCGGCGTCGACAAGACCGAAGTCTCGATCTTCTGCTTTGCGCCGAAGGGCGAAAGTGCCGAAGTGCGCGCCCACCGCATCCGCCAGTACGAGGACTTCTTCAACGTGACGGGCATGGGCACGGCCGACGACCTCGAAGAGTTCCGCGCCTGCCAGGCGGGTTATGCCGGTACCACGGCACTCTGGAATGACCTGTCGCGCGGCGCACCGCTTTGGATCGACGGACCGGACGACAACGCCAGAAAGATGGGACTGACGCCGCGCCTGTCGGGCGAGCGCAGCGAAGACGAAGGGTTGTTCGTCTGCCAGCACGAATACTGGGTCGAAGTGATGCGCGACGCCGTGAAGAAAGAACAAGCGGAGGCCACGGCATGAGCTTCGATTACGCAACGATCTGTGCCGCGCTGTATCGCGAAGCCCGTCTGCTCGACGATCGTCAGTGGGACGAGTGGCTGGCGTGCTACGCCGCCGACGTCACGTACTGGATGCCGGCGTGGGACGACGACGATCGACTGACCGACGACCCGCAGAGCCAGATCTCGCTGATGTACTACCCGGATCGTGGGGGGCTGGAGGATCGCGTGTTCCGCATCAAGACCGAGCGTAGCAGCGCGTCGATGCCCGAGCCCCGCACCGCACATACGGTCGCGAATGTGGAAGTGCTGGCGCAGCGCGATGACGAGGTCGACGTGCGCTACAACTTCAGCACGCTCAGCCATCGTTACAGGGCGACCGATCAATTCTTCGGCACGATGTTCGTCACGTTGCGCCGGGCCGGCGATGCGCTGTTGATCGCCAACAAGAAGATCGTTTTGAAGAACGACTATATCCGTCAGGTACTCGACGTCTATCACGTTTGACGTTGCCTATCGCATCAGGACTGGAAGTCGAGGAGGCTATATGTCCAGCTACAACGTAGCGCTCAATTTTGAAGACGGGGTGACCCGCTTCGTCGAATGCAAGGCCGGCGAAAAGGTGCTCGACGCGGCGTTTCGCGCCAAGATCAATCTGCCGATGGACTGCTCCGACGGTGTCTGCGGCACTTGCAAGTGCCGTGCCGAGAGCGGCAGTTACGACATGGGCGACGACTACATCGAAGACGCCCTGAGCGCCGACGAGAAGGACAGCGGCCTCGTCCTCACATGCCAGATGGTGCCGCACAGCGATTGCGTGATTGCGGTGCCGGCCTCGTCCACCGCGTGCAAGACCGAGCAGAGCCGCTTTGCCGCGACCGTCACCAAGGTCGAGACGCATAACGACGCGGCGGTCGTGCTGGAACTCGATGTGGGTGCCGCGGCGCCCGTGTTTCTGCCCGGCCAGTACGTCAATATCGATGTGCCCGGTAGCGGCGTGCGTCGTTCGTATTCGTTCTCGTCTGCTCCGGGAGAATCGCGTATCGGCTTTCTCATCAAGAAGATTCCAGGCGGGGTCATGAGTTCGTGGCTCGATAGCGCGCAACCCGGCAATGCGCTCGAGATGACAGGCCCGCTCGGCAGCTTCTATCTGCGAGCTGTCGAGCGCCCACTACTTTTCCTCGCGGGCGGCACCGGGCTGGCGCCGTTTCTGTCGATGCTCGAAGTCCTCGCGCGAACACAGTCGCAACAGCGCGTGCATCTGATCTACGGCGTGACGCGGGATCTCGATCTCGTCCAGGTCGAGGCGATCGAGGCTTACACGGCCAAGATGGCGAATTTCACCTTTGCCACGGTGGTGGCGGACGCCGAATCGAAGCATCCGCGAACGGGTTGGGTGACGCAGCATATTCCGGCCGATGCGCTCAACGATGGCAACGTCGACGTGTATTTGTGCGGACCGCCGCCGATGGTCGATGCCGTGCGCAAACACTTCGATGACAACGGCGTGAGGCCCAACAGCTTCCATTACGAGAAATTCACGCCCAACGCCGCAATGGTGGACGCATGACGACGCAACGATTTGCCGGCAAGGTGATGGTCGTGACCGGCGCGGCACAAGGCATCGGCCGGGGAGTCGCACTGCGCGCGTCGGCCGAAGGGGCGAGGGTGCTCTTCGTCGATCGTGCCGAATTCGTCGCTGAGGTGGCGGCCGAAGCGGCTGGCGGGGCTGGCGAGTCGGCCGGCTTCGTCGCCGATCTCGAGACCTACGAAGGCGCTGCCGCGGCCATGGCGTTCGCCAACGAGCGCTTCGGCGGCATCGACATCCTGATCAATGGCGTGGGCGGGGCGATTCGTATGCGTCCGTTCGCCGAGTTCGAACCTGCGCAGATCGACGCGGAGATTCGCCGCTCGCTGATGCCTACGCTTTACACCTGCCACGCGGTGCTGCCGTACTTGCTCAAGCGTGGCGGCGGCACGATCGTCAACGTGTCGTCGAATGCGACGCGGGGGATTCGCCGCGTGCCCTATTCCGCTGCGAAGGGCGGGGTGAACGCCATCACGCAATCGCTGGCGATGGAATATGCCGAGCACAATATTCGCGTCGTAGCGACCGCGCCGGGGGCACCACGGCGCCGACGCGCCGGATTCCGCGCAACGCCGCGGGCGACAGCGAGCAAGAGATCGCCTGGATGAACGAAGCGGTCGCACAGGTGACCGACTCGACGTTTTTCAAACGTTACGGCAGCCTCGACGAGCAAATCGCGCCCATTCTCTTCCTGGCCTCCGACGAAGCCGGATACATCACCGGCACGGTGTTGCCTGTCGCGGGCGGCGATACGGGCTGAAGCCAGACGCTGCGAGAGCTTGCGAGGGGGCGTTGCGCAATAAGCTTCGCGCTGCCTCGTCGGTCGAGGGGAGGCAGCAAACCGAGCCGCTGCGGTGAAAGCACGACGATTGGCATATGATGGGAGGCCTTTGACTCCCCCGGAACGATCTTCACATGCAAGTTTTCGTCGACGCTGACGCCTGTCCCTTTGCCGTCAAGGAGATATTGTTCCGGGCCGCGCGACGAGAGGAAGTGCAGGTCACGCTGGTCGCGAACCAATTCCTGCGCACGCCTCCGTCACCGTTCATCAAGGCGATTCAGGTGCCGGCAGGCTTCGACGTGGCGGATGCCCGCATTGTCGAGCTTGTCGTCCTGGGCGATCTGGTGATTACCGCGGACATCCCGCTTGCCGCCTTGGTGCTCGACAAAGGGGGGCTGGCGCTCGATCCACGCGGGAATTGGTTCACGCGTGAAAACATCGAGGAACGACTGAGCATGCGCGACATGATGGATCAACTGCGCAATGCGGGCATCGAGACCGGCGGTCCTGCCCCCTTCAGCGCGCGCGACAGTCAATCGTTCGCTGGGCAACTCGATCGCTTCCTCGCCCGTCATCGCGCGTCGCGCCGGTAAGCGGTCCGTGCCGGAACGCGCAAAAAGCGCGCTTACTCCGCTTCCGAACTCGCCCGCAACAGTTCGCCAAACCGGGTGTTGCACCATCTCATCACGTCGTTGGGCTCTCGACCAAAACGCCAGAGCATGCGCACAGGCAGTTGCGGTAGGCCGAGATCGTCGCAGCGCAGTTCGTGAAGATCCTCGTACTCCGCAATATCGATGGGCAGCACGGCCCAGCCAAGTTTGTCGACTACCATGCCGGCGATCACGTAAAAACTGTCCGCCCGCCAGATTGACGGGCTCAGTTGCCACGGCGTGAAATCGTCCATTTGCAGCAGAATCTGACGGTACTTGGCCAGATCGCCGCGCGTGACCTGATCGCGGTAAGCGAGCGGATGGTCGCCCGCGACAAAGACCCCCTGTACGGCAGAGCCCACATACTTGTGCCCAAGCGCCGAAGAGATCGCGCCGCGATCCACGTGAAAACCGATGTCCGCGCGCTGCTTCTCCACATACTCGGCCACTTCCGTTGAGGTTCCGTTGAGCAACGTCAGCTCCAGATAAGCGAACTGGTACGCGAGATCGCGCACCAGTTCGCTCACGGCCTGATACGGCAACGCTTCGTCGATCGCCAGCGACAACTGCGGCTGCTCGCCGAACGCCAGCGCATTGGCTCGATGGTTCAAGCCCTCGGCCTGACGCAGCAACTCCTTCGCCTCGAGCAACATCACCTCTCCCTGTGCGGTGAGTCTCGCGTTGCGACGGCTACGGTCGAATAGTTCAAATCCCAAATCAGCCTCGAGCAGCGAAATCGCCGAACTCAACGCCGATTGGGCTTTGCCGAGTCTTCGGGCGGCAGCCGATATCGATCCTTCCTCCGCGGCAGCCACAAAGTAGCGCAATTGCTCTATTGTCCAGTTCATTCATCCATTTTATCGATAGGTTCCAACTTTTTCTAACAGAAATTTCGCGGCAGAATCGCGCTTCTCCAATGTAGGACGCCAGATTGAATCGCCAACATAGGCGAGGCGGCAGACGACCGGATCTTCCGGTCCGGTGGTCTCGGGGACTGACCCCTTCGCGCAATGCGCACCTGCCACCCACGGCGACCCTGGAGAGATGCGGGCCCCCGGTACCCCATCCGTGGCTGCGCCATGGGTCGACGTCGCGCACTGAGCGCGGTCTCGACACCCCGACCGGTTGTCGTCAATCCAACGTACTTACATGTCATCGAATATTCATTACCGAACTCGCTTCGGACGGCTGACCGGCCTGTCAGCCAGCCTGATCGCCAGTGTTCTCGTTCTCGCCGCCTGCGCCGACCGAGATCCAAAGGACGAGGCCGATGCGACGCCGGAAGCCGTCGTGCGCGTCGTCGAGCGCCGTGCACAGACCCTCACGACGCAGCAGCCGGGACGTCTGGCCGCCTACCGCAGCGCCGATGTGCGTGCGCGTGCGGGCGGGGTCGTCGTCGAACGCCGATACCAGGAAGGGCAGACCGTCGCCAAGGGCGATGTGCTCTTCCGCATCGACCCGCAACCGTTGTCGGCTGCGCTGGACGCCGCACGCGGTGCACTCGCCAAGGCGCAAGCTGAACACGACGCGGCTCGCGACAAGGTCGAGCGATATCGCGGCCTTCTGGAAGCGCGCGCCATCAGCGCCCGGGAAGATGCCGAGTCTCGCTCGGCCGAAGCGCGCGCGCGCGCGGAGGTGTTGGCCGCTCGCGCGGAGGTCCGCAAGGCGGAACTCAATCTCGGCTATACGCGCGTCGTCTCGCCCATTGCGGGGCGCGTGCGCCGTGCCGAAGTCACGGAGGGCGCGCTGGTCGGTCTCGACTCGGCCACGCTGCTCACACGCGTGGAGCAGATCGATCCGATCTACGTGAACTTCTCGCAGCCGGCCGCCGAGGTGTATGCCATGACGCGCGATTTGCGCACCGGTAAGCTGCAGCACGGCAACGCGTCGGCCGCGCCTCCGGTGCATGTGACGCTGCCCGACGGCCGTGAATATGCGCTACCGGGCCAATTGCTCTTTACCGATCTGGCGGTCGATCCGGGCACGGACACCATCGCCATGCGCGCCGTGCTGCCAAACCCCGACGGCGTGTTGTTGCCCGGCGCGTTCGTGCAAGTGCGCCTGCAGGGGGCGGTGAATCCGAACATCGTGCGCGTGCCCCGCGAGGCGCTCACGCGCACGGCCAATGGCGCCGTGGTGCGCGTGGTCGACGCACAGGGCACGGTGCGCGACACGAAGGTGCATGCGGATGAGATCGACGGCCGCGATTGGCTCGTCACGGAGGGCCTTGCGGGCGGCGAGACGATCATCGTGCAGAACGTCGCGCAGTTCTCCGACGGCATGCACGTCAAGGTCAAGGCCGAGGCCAAGCAGACGGACGACACGAAGGCCAAGCCGGTGATGTCCCGCGACGCGAAGCCGAAAGACAATGGCGGACCGGTCGAGCCTGCGCGCGCCGGACCGGCCTCCCACGCGGAGACGCAATAATCATGGCTCGCTTCTTTATCGATCGCCCGGTCTTTGCCTGGGTGATCGCCCTGTTGATTACGCTCGTTGGCGTGCTCTCCATCCGTGCGCTTCCGGTGGCGCAGTACCCCGACATCGCCCCGCCGACGGTCAGTGTCTGGAGCAGCTATCCGGGCGCGTCGGCCAAGGTGGTCGAAGATGCCGTGACGGCGATCATCGAGCGCCAGATGAACGGCGCGCCGGGGCTGATGTATACGTCGGCGTCCAGCGGCAACGGTCGTTCGTCGGTCAATCTCACCTTCCAGCAGGGCACCAATCTCGATCTGGCCGCCGTCGAGGTGCAGAACCGCTTGAAGACGGTCGAATCGCGTCTGCCTGAAGTCGTGCGCCGCGATGGCGTCGTCGTTGAGCGCGCGGCCGACAATATTCATATGGTGGTCACGCTGGCGTCAGCGAATCCGGCGATTGGCGAATCCGATCTCGGCGAGATCGCCGCGGCGCAGGTCATCAACCAGCTCAAACGCGTGCCGGGCGTCGGACAGGTGCAGTTCTGGGGCACGGAGAAAGCGATTCGTATCTGGCCCGACGCAGCGAAGCTCGTCGCCCTCGACTTGAGTGCTTCAAACATCGTCTCAAAGATCCGGGCCTACAACGTGCGCGTGACCATCGGCGATATCGGCGCAGGCTCGACGCCCGCGTCGGCCCCGATCAACGCCAACGTGGTGTCGGAAGGCTCGCTTTCCTCGCCCGAAGCCTTTGCAGCGATTCCGTTGCGCGTGCGTGCCGACGGCTCGGCGATCCGGCTCGGCGATGTCGCTCGCGTGGAATTGGGGGCGGCCGATTACGCCTATTCGTCGCGCGTGGACGGCATGCCGGCCAGCGCGATGGGCATCAAGCTTGCCGCCGGCTCGAACGCCGTCGCGGTGATGAAGGCGGTGCGCAAGGTGATGGACGATCAATCGGCGCTGTTTCCGGCCGGTGTTTCATACCAGATCCCGTACGAGACCGCGTCGTTCGTCAAGGTTTCGATCCAAAAGGTCGTGAAGACGTTGCTCGAAGCCGTGGTGCTGGTGTTCCTGGTGATGTACCTGTTCATGCAGAACCTGCGCGCCACGCTCATTCCCACACTGGTGGTGCCGGTCGCGCTGCTCGGCACCTTCGGCGTGCTGCTGGGACTCGGCTATTCGATCAACACGCTCACGATGTTCGGCATGGTGCTGGCCATCGGCATTCTCGTCGACGACGCGATCGTCGTCGTGGAGAACACCGAACGCATCATGGTGGAAGAGGGCCTTTCGCCCTATGCCGCCACGGTCAAGGCGATGAAGCAGATCAGTGGGGCCATCGTCGGGATCACGGTGGTGCTGGTCGCGGTGTTCGTACCGATGGCGTTTTTCCCCGGCGCGGTGGGCAACATCTACCGTCAGTTTGCAATCACGCTCGCGGTGTCGATTGCTTTCTCGGCGTTCCTTGCCCTCTCGCTCACGCCCGCGCTGTGCGCCACGCTGCTGCGTCCGATCGCGGCCGGCCATCACGACAAACGCGGTTTCTTCGGTTGGTTCAATCGCACTTTCGCGCTGGGCACCGAGCGCTACACACGGACGGTGAGCAAGACGCTGCGCCGTCCGTGGCGCGCGGTGCTGGTGTATGGCGCGGTGCTGATCGCCGTGCCGCTCGCGTTCATGCGTCTGCCCTCGTCGTTCATTCCCGACGAGGACACCGGCAGCTTCATGGTGATGGCGTCCGAGCCGCAGGGCGCCACGTTGCCCGAGGCGATGTCGGCGCTCGAGCGCATCGAGCACTATCTGATGCAGCACGAGCCGGTCAAACACGTCTTTGCGCTGGGCGGATGGAACGAGTTCGGGTCGGGCCCGGGCGGCGGCATGCTGTTTGTCACGCTCAACGACTGGCACGAGCGCACGTCCGCACACGACGAGGTGAGCGCCATTGTCGAGCGCGTCAACGCCAAGTTTGGCGGACAGCCCGATCGCATGGTGATGGCGATGAACAGCCCGGCGCTGCCGGAACTGGGTTCGTCGAACGGCTTCAATCTGCGCTTGCAGGACCGGGCCGGTGTGGGTAAGGACGCGCTCACCGCCGCGCGCGACACGCTGCTCAAGAAGGCGGCGCAAGATCCTGTGCTCAAGAACGTGATCTTTGCCGGTCAGGGCGACGTGCCACAAATCGACGTCGCCATCGACCGGCACAAGATGGAAGCGCTCGGCGTCAAGATGGACGACGTCAATACCACGCTCGCGACGATGTTCGGCTCCGACTATGTCGGCGACTTCATGCTGGGCGCGGAGAATCGCCGCGTGATCGTGCAAGCGGACGGACGTCAGCGCGTGTCGCCGGAGGACGTGGGCAACCTGCGTGTGCGCAATGCAAATGGCGACATGGTGCCGCTTTCGGCATTCGTCTCGCTCAAGTGGAAGCTCGGCTCGCCGCAGCTCAGGCGATACAACGGCTACCCGTCGTTCACGATCCAGGGCGAATCGGCACCGGGCAAGAGCAGCGGCGAGGCGATGGTGCGCATGGAGCGATTGATGGCCGACCTGCCCAAAGGCATCGGTTACGAGTGGAGTGGCCAGTCGCTCGAAGAGCGCATCTCGGGCGCACAGGCGCCGGTGCTGTTCGCCTTGTCGGTGTTGGTGGTCTTCCTCGCGCTCGCGGCGTTGTACGAAAGTTGGGCGATTCCGGCGGCCGTCGTCATGGTGGTGCCGCTTGGTGTGATCGGCGCGCTCGGCGCGGTGAGCTTGCTGGGCATGCCCAACGACATCTACTTCAAGGTGGGGTTGATTGCGACCATCGGCCTGTCGGCGAAGAACGCCATCCTGATCGTGGAAGTCGCCAACGACATGACGAAGCAGGGCATGGCTTGGCTCGATGCGGCGGTCGAAGCCGCGCGTCTGCGCCTGCGCCCGATTGTGATGACGTCGCTGGCATTTGGCTTCGGCGTAGTGCCGCTGGCCATTGCTTCTGGCCCAGCATCGGGCGCACAGCGCGCCATCGGTGTCGCGGTGCTCGGCGGGATCGTGACGGCCACGGTGCTGGCGATCTTTCTGGTGCCGTTGTTTTTCCTGTGGGCCGGTCGCTTCGTGCGCCGGCCAAAGACGAACGCGTCGGGCGATGCCGCACCGGCCATCGAGGGGAAGGTATGAAGATGTTTCGACCCCGCTTGCGCGGGATAGCCGTGCCCGGCGTGTGCTTGCTGGCGCTGGTCGGCGGATGCACGCTGGCGCCGACCTATGAGCGCCCGGCCGCTCCGGTGCCGACCACGTACGAGGCGGCACCGTCGGGCACCGGTGCGCGTCTGGCGCTCGCCGAACCGCTCGCGGCTGACGCGGATTGGGCCGACGTATTCACCGATCCCGCCTTGCAGACGCTGATCCGTCGCTCGCTCGCACAGAATCGCGACTTGCGTCTGGCGTCGCTGCGGGTGCAGGAAGCGCGTGCGCTGTATGGCATCGAGGCGGCCAATCTGCTGCCCAGCGTGCAGGCGGGCGGCGCATTCTCCCGTCAGCGGTACTCGGGGTCGGCAGGCCTGCCTGAGGGCAGAGGCGCCGCCGCAGGTTACGTCGCCAACGACTTACGGGCGACGCTGGGCGTGAGCGCTTTTGAACTCGATTTCTTCGGGCGCGTGCGCAGCCTGCGCGATGCGGCCCTGCATTCGTATCTGGCAAGCGAGGAAGCGCAACGGGCGGCGCAGGTGAGTCTCGTGGCGGAAGTGGCCACGTCCTACATTGGGCTGGTGGCCATCAATGAACAGATCGCCTACGCGCGCGAGGTGCTGGCGGCGCGCGAGGAGGGCATTCGCGTGGTTCGCCTGCGCGCCGAGCGCGGGCTGATCGACGATCTCGACCTGAATGCCGAGACCACGCAGGTCGAAGTGGCGCGGGCATCGCTCGCCGAACGCGAGCGGCAACGCAGCGAGATCGTGCACGCGTTGCAGGTTCTGACCGGCGATGTGAGTGCGAAGCCAGTCGCGGCGGCATCGCTCGACGACGCATTCGTCGTGCCCGTGGCCGCCGGATTGCCGTCCTCGTTGCTGATGCGTCGTCCGGATATTCGGCAGGCGGAAGCGCAACTGCGTGCGGCCAACGCGGATATCGGTGCCGCTCGCGCGGCGTTTTTCCCGTCGATCAAGTTGACGACGGACGTCGGTACCGCCAGCGCAGGCATTGCGGATCTGTTCGGCGCGGGCACCGGTGTGTGGTCGTTTCTGCCGCAAGTTACCGTGCCGATCTTTGCGGGCGGGCGTCACCGGCAAGGTCTGACTCTGGCGAACGTACGCAAGGAGATGGCCGTTGTGTCGTACGAGCGCGCGATTCAGACGGCGTTTGCCGAAGTGGATGACGCCTTGGCCGCGCAAGGGCTGCTATCGCGCCAGTTCCAGGCGCAACAGCGCGTGTCGGACGGCGAGCGCGAGCGGCTTCGTCTGGCCCATCATCGCTATACCAACGGCGTGGCGAGCTACCTCGAACTGCTCGACGCGCAGCGCAGCGCATTTCACGCGGCGCAACAGTTGATCGATGTGAAGCAGCGGGTGCTCGTCAACCATGTGGCGCTGTACCGAGCGCTGGGCGGAGGATGGCAACCGGAGAGCGGCACGTCCTGAGATGGTGGGCGGCGGGACCGCTTGGCGGGCAGCGCATTGACATGGCGCATCGATAGCGTCTCTTGGTAAAGTCTTGGCATGCCACCACGGTTCATAAGGAAAACTTTGAGATGCGCCGCCTCAATCTGGATCAGCTTCATACGTTTTCCGAAGTCCTCGACGCGGGGAGTTTCTCCGCGGCCGCCGCGCGGCTCGATCTGTCGCAGCCCGCCGTGAGCTTGCAGGTTCGCCAGTTGGAACAGCGATTGAACGTCCGGCTGGTTGAGCGCGTGGGCAAGCGGCTCAAGCCGACGTCCGCCGGGCTGACGCTGCTGGACCATGCCCGCCGCATCGATGCTGTCGTCGAAGACGCCATGCATGCGCTGTCCAGCCATGCAAGCGGCGAAGTCGGTGAAGTGGCGATCGGCACCGGAGCGACGGCCTGCATTCATTTGTTGCCGCCGATACTGCGAGCGATGCGTAAGCGCCACCCGATGCTCGACATCCGTGTGAGCACCGGGAACACCGACGACGTGGTCGCCGCCGTGACCGAGAACCGGCTCGATATCGGTCTCGTCACCTTGCCCACTGCCGGGCGCAGCCTGCATATCCGGCCCGTATTGCGCGACGCGTTCGTCGCCATCGCGCCGGCAGGCGACTCGCACTGGGCGACGGAGGTCACGCCGCAGATGCTCGCCGCGGCACCGATGGTCGCGTTCGAGCCGGGGAGCAGCACCCGGTTGTTGATCGATGAATGGTTTCTCCAGGCGGGATTGCGCGTGCGGCCGGTCATGGCGCTGGGCAGCGTCGAAGCCATCAAGGAAATGGTGGCGGCCGGCTTGGGTTACAGCATCGTGCCCAGGCTTTCCGTCAACGCGGCGCACTACCGGCGGGGATTGCGTGTCTCGACGCTCACACCGGGGTTGACGAGAACGCTTGCGGTCGTCATGCGCCGCGACAAACCGCTGACACCGGGATTGCGCAGGATCGTGTCGGCACTTGAGGCGTTGGGCGATGCCGCCTGATGGCGATGTGATGGCAACGTGGAAATGATCGGTAATTCACGGCAAATCAGTTTGCGGGCCGGTAACGTAGAATTGCCAACCATGACCGCATAAAGATAGGACTACCATGCGAGAATACGGGAAATTTGCCGGAAATCATTGAGAAGCGCGTAATTCGCAATGCATCATCATCTTTATCGATATGACGGGCTGCTCGGTGCCCGCTCGGTCGATGCACTTGACGCCGAGTTTCAGAAGCTGACGCAATCCCTGGGATATGAAGCGTTGTTCTATGCGCCGCTGTCACCGCGTCGCGAACGGGAGGCCGCTGCATTCCAGATGGGGGACCAGCGCATTACCTCGCAGGGAATGCCTAGCCGGCACATTTTCACGACGTTTCCGGCCGCCTGGATCGAGCGCTATCAAAGCGTGGGATATGCCGAAGTGGATCCCGTATTGATTGCCGCGAATTTGTCGCCGCTGCCGATTCTCTGGCGAACCTTCCTCGCACAGGCGCAGCCGCACCCCATTTTCGCGGACGCGCGCGCACACGGTCTCGGGTCCGGGGTGTCGATTCCGATCTACGGTGCGACCGGCGAGCGCGCGATCTTCAGCGCCGCGACGGCCGCGTCGCCCGAAGCCTCGGCCGAGCACGAAGCGCGCATGCTCGGAGAGATTTATCTTGCGGCAGTGTATTTTCACCAGGCGATTCAGCAGCTCGACATGCAATGGGTGGCGAGTCGCAGCACCGGCAAGCTCAGCCCGCGTGAGATCGAAAGTCTGCTGTGGGCGGCGCGCGGCAAAACCGCGTGGGAGATCGGTTTGATTCTGCGCATCTCCGAGCATACGGTGACGTTTCACCTCAATAACGCCAAGCGCAAGCTCGGTGCGGTCAATCGGCACCAGGCCATTGCCGCGGCGATCAGCAGCGGGGCGATATCACCCTGAGGCATCGTCGATGCCGTCATCTCCCGGGAGCGTCCTCGACTTCACGCTCGCGCGGCCGCTTCGCCTGCCATCCCCGTCCCGGTTTTGTTTCGTTTTCGCGTAATTCCTTCATCGGATTGCGAGGATTTCACAGCGTTTGTGAAACAGTGTGTTGTCGCTTTAGGGCTGGTTCATTAATGAGGGAAAACTATAATTTACTCATGGCGAAAACGGATTGAGTGCGGTTTTCGTGTCCATGCGTAACCGATGAACGATAAAAGGAGTTTTCCATGAAAAAGAACCTGTTGAGCGCTGTCGCCCTCGTTGGCTTGACGATGGCTGCCGGCTCGGTATTCGCCGAAGGTCAGGCGCAAACGAGCGGTGTCACCCGCGCCCATGTGCGCGCCGAACTTCAGGCAGCCCGTGAACTGGGTCTCTCGCCGGTGACGGAATTCAACTTCCCGTACACCTATGAGCAGTCGGTGCAATTGCAGAACCTGACGGCCCAGATCGAAGCGCGCAATCAAACGGCGACCCCGGCCGCCAACTGAAGGTGATGCGATAACCGTCGACAGGTTATCGATGGCAGTGCCTGGATTCGCCGACGGCCCGCCCGACTCGCGACCGAGTCTCGCCTGCGCCGCGCGAATCACCCCCACCGACGCCGTAGTGCGTCCTACCACAGCCCCGCCGAGGATTCGTTCCCGACGGGGCTTGTGTGTTTCTGGAGGCACGGCGTCGCGAAGACGCCACCTGCCTAATCTCAACGGGTGGATACCGATGATGCCGTGGAGGTTGCCGGCGTGTTGCCGCCGCCGGCCGTCTCAGCGGATGCCACTGGCGACGCCTTCTCGTGACTTGCACTCGCCGCACTCGATTGCCAGCCCCCGCCCAACGCCAGGAACAGATTGACCTGGTCCAGCGCGACTTGTGTTTCGGAGGCGGCCAGCGCGGCCTCGGCACTGGCGTGCGTGCGCTCGGCGTCAAGACTCGTCAGATACGGCGCGCGACCGGCCTGGTAGAGCTTGTGGTTCTGTTCGGCAGCGGTGCGCGATTTGTCGCGGGCATCGCGCAGGGCGTCGTCGCGCTGCAGCTCACGCGTGTATGCCGAGAGCGACGTCTGCGTTTCTTGCAGGGCCTTGAGCACGACGCCGTCGAAATGCGCGAGCGCGGCATCCGCCCCGGCTTCCATGCCCTTGATGTGCGAACGCACGCCGTTGGTCGGCAGCGACCACGTGATCATCGGTCCCACGCTCCACTGCTCGGTGCGGCCTTGCCCGAAGTGTTCCAGGACACCGCTCGCCCCGACCGACGCGCCAATGCGGATCGACGGGTAGAGATCCGCCGTGGCAACGCCGATCTTCGCCGTGGCGGAGGCGAGTTCGCGCTCGGCCTGACGCACGTCGGGGCGGCGCTTGAGCAGCGCCGTGCCGTCGCCGACCGGCAGCGGTTGCGCGAGTTGAGGAATGCGGCGGCACTGCGCCGCGCTCGGGTCGATCGTTCCCGGAACCTTGCCGAGCATCACGGCCAGCCGGTAAGTTGCCGCGTCGTGCTGCGCCTGGAAATGCGGCAAGGCGGCGCGCAAGGTGTCGGCCTGCGCCTGAGCGCGCAGCAGATCGGTTGGCTGATCCCGGCCGGCATCGACAAGCTTGCGCGTAATCGCCACGCTCTTTTCCTGCAACTTCAGTTGTTCGTTGGCGATGTCGAACTCGTGGTTGGCCGCGCAGCCTTGCACATAGGCGCGCACCGTTTCGGCGGCCACGCTCACACGCACGACGTCGAGGGCCGCCTGACTGGCTTCGGCGGCGGCCAGCGCGGCTTCATCGGCGCGCGCGAGTTTGCCGAAGAAGTCGATCTGATACGAGATGGACAGGGCGGCGGCGGCCAGATTGACCACCGGCAATTTTTCTTCCTTCAGGAAGCTCTCGCCGGAGATCTGGGCGCGGGCGGCTTCGGCTTGCACGCCGCCTTGCGGCAGATTCTCCGATTCGACTTCGTGGTACATCGCGAGCGCGCGCTGCACGTTGGCGGCGGCTACGCGAATGTTCGTGTTGGCGGCCAGCGCCGTTTTCACGAGTGCGTCGAGCTTGGGGTCGTCGTAGAGTTGCCACCAGTCGTCAGGCACGGCGCCGATCGAGACACCGCGTTGCGCTGCTTTCGCGATGGGGCCATTGGCGTCGGGCGAGCGCATGAGCGCGTGGTCCGGAAGATGATAGTCAGGCCCGACGGTCGTGCAACCGGCAACGAGCGCGGTGGCCGCTGCCACGGCGCTCATCAGGCATACGCGTGATTTCACCGCTGGGCTCCTGGTTGGGCGGACGTGGCCGATGTGGCCGACGTGATCGACGTGATCGACGTGACCGACGAAGGAGATGGCGTCGACGATTGCGATTGACCGGCGGTGTCCTGCTGACCCTCCACGACCGTCACGGTCGCGGTGCGCCCGGCGACCAGACGCATGTCCTTGGGCACATCGTCGAGCGCAATGCGCACCGGAATGCGTTGGGCGAGACGCACCCAGTTGAAGGTCGGGTTGATGTTGGGCAGCATCGACGCACCGCTCGTGCGGTCGCGATCCTCGATGCCGGCGACGATGCTCTGGACATGACCGTGCAGCACCTGGCGCTCGCCCATCAGACGCACCTCGACCTTGTCGCCGATGTGGATGCCGCGCATCTTCGTTTCTTCGAAATAGCCTTCCACGTGCAGCGAGTTGGCATCGACCATCGAGAGCACCGGGCGGCCGGTGCTGACGTAGTCGCCAACCCGTGGCAGGTGATCGTTCAGGTAGCCGTCGGCGGGCGCGAGTACCCGGGTGCGCGCGAGGTTGAGTTTCGCCAATCGCACGGCGGCGTTCGCCTGGGCTACCGCCGCCTCGCCCGATTCGACCTTGGCCTGGCCGGCTTCGACGACTTCCTTGGCGACCACTTCCGTCAACTGATGGTTGCGCGCATTTTCGCGGCGCGCCTGTGCGAGCGTGGCGCGCAGCGCCGCGACGTTGGCCTCGGCCTGCTGCACTGCCAGCGTGTAGCGGTCGGGGTCGATCACGAACAACAGATCGCCACGGTGCACCGGCTGATTGTCCTTGACCTCGACATCGGTGATGAGGCCGGAGACGTCGGGGGCGACCTGCACGATGTCGGCGCGAATGCGGCCGTCGCGCGTCCAGGGGGCGACGGTGTAGTAGTCCCACAGATGCAGCAGAACGTACACCGCGACGCAAGATACCGCGAGCGTCAGCGCGACGGGGCCGATGGAGCGAAATTTCAGTTTCATGGTTGGCAGGCGTGCGCGACGGCGACAATGCCGCCCAGCGCGATGATGTACACAGCAAGGTTGAACAGGGAACGGTGCCAGACGAGCTTGTAAAAGCCCAGGCGCGCGAGTACGAAGCGCAGCGCGCCAGTCAGGACGAAGGCCACGACCATCAGCACGAGCAGCGTCGGTACGAACACGCCGTAGATATCGATCTCTCCGCTCATTGAGCACTCCCGGGGCGTACGGTGGGGAACAGCGCGACGTGGATGTCCATGAGCGACGCGCGCGCGCTGCGCGCCGCCTGGTCGGTATGCGCCACCATCGAGCGCACGGCACCCAGCAGTTTGTCTTGCAGCGTGGCGTCGGGGGTGCTTACCGATTCGTCGAGCCGCGCCTGATAAAAGCGCGCCACATCGGTGAGCACGGCCTGAACGGCGTCGCGCTGCGATGCATTGAGATGCGGCAGCTCTCGCTGCAACGCCAGCGCCGAGAGTTCAACGCGCACTTCGGTAAAACCATCGCTCGACGTTTCGCTCTCGCTCGCAGCCAGGCGCGGCACGAGCTGGCCCAACCGATCGAGCAGACGCGTGCGCAGACGGTTATGTTCGGCAACGGAGCGCCCGAGCGCGTTGCGCGCGATGTCGCGCCAGCTCGAATGAATCAGTCGGCGCATGGCAACGCGCGTCCCGAAGGGGCGCGTCTGCAGTGTCCAGAGCAAGGCGAAAAGCACGCCGGCCAGTCCGGCGAGATTGCCGTTGAAGAACGCCTGGAAGTCGGCGCTGTATCCGCCCTGAATGCCCACGAAGCTCGCCGTATTCACCGCGACGAGCATGGCCACCATCGTGAAGCGCGGTTGTGGAATCAGCGTGCCCAGCAACAGATACGGAATGGCGAACAGCGCGACGAGCAGCCCGAAGTCATGCGCATTCGTCAGGATGAAGAACACGTACACGGCGGCGAACACCACGCATACGGCCGTCGCCCAGAAAAACGAGCGGATGAACGGCGCAGGCTCGTCCATCGCGGCGAAGAAGCAGCAGGCCACGGCACCGAGCGAGACGCCGGCGGCGCCATCGTTCCATCCGGTGTAGATCCACGCCATGCCCATGAGGAACGTGCACAGTGCCGCCGACACCGTCGAGAACAGCAGGAGACCGTGGTCGTAGTGGCGCGCGCCGCCCAGCTCCCAATGCTGGAAGGCGGGCGTCCATTCACCCTCGCCCTCGTAATGCTCGCGCTGACCGAAGCGGCGCTGCAGCGACGCGCAATCTTGCCAGAGCTGTACAAGCGAGCGCAGACGGTCTTCGGTGGCTGCGACCAAGGCACCATACCAGTCCGAGGCCTCGCCGGCCGATGGCGCCGGGCTCAGTAAATGCGCCGGGGCGGGCATCGGCGCACCGCGACGCAGCCAGGCGACCACGTCGGCCATCTTCGCCTCGAGCGTCTCGGGCGCGCCGCTGGGGTGCTCGCGCAACGCCTGCACGAGCGATGCGACCGTCGAGAGCACGGGCATCATCATCGTCATGCGCCCGCGCAATTCCTGCGCATCGCGCACGCGTTCGGATGTGTCGGCGTCATACGAGAGCTGGCTGATCAACTGGTCGAGGGCCAGAATGTCGGCCGCCATGCGGTGACGGCTCATGTGGCGCGTTGCCTTGCCGTCGGGGTCTGCCGAGAGCATGTCGGTCGTCCAGCGCGCGGCGTCGGTCAGCCAGCGCGCCGAGCGGTCGTGCAGGACCTTGGCCACGCTCGTGGGCAGGACCACGGCGCCGACCACGCTCGCACAGACGATGCCGAGGATGATTTCTTCGGAGCGTGCCACGGCGATATCGAAGATGACGCCAGGCGTGTTGACGGCCGGCAGGGCGATCAGCGGCAGCGTGTATGAGGCGAGCAGGAACACATAGCTGCGCGGCGAGCGATGCAGCAGCGAAATATAGAGCAGCGTGCCGGTCCACAGCCCGACGGCCGCCATCAGCAGCTCTGGCGTGTTGACGAGCGCCGGCACGAAGACGATGGACGCCGCGGCGCCGAGCAGCGTGCCGAACACGCGATACAGCGCCTTGGAGCGCGTGGCGCCCGTGAGCGGGTGCGACACGATATAGACGGTGGCCATCGCCCAGTACGGACGCGGCAGGCCGAGCGCGAGCGCGATGTAAAGCGCCAGCATCGAGGCGAGGAACGCCTTGATCGAGAAGATCCAGTCGCGGGAGGAAGGCCAGGTGAGCACGGTTTACTTCTTGGGAGGAGCCAGTGCGAGGATGGACCCATCGGGGCCCGCTGCGCGAGAGAGCACTTCGAACACGCGCAACACCGCTTCGAAATCCTCGCGCGGAATGTCGGCGAACACCTTCGCGCGCAACTCGCTGAGTTCGATTTCGAGCTTTTCGGCGAGCGCTTCGCCGGCCGCGGTCAGACGCAGCGCATTGGCGCGGCGGTCACTTGCATCGACTTCACGCAGCACGAGACCGGCCCCGCACAACTGATCGAGCAGTCGCACCAGGGACGCGCCTTCGAGCCCGACATATTCGGCAAGCTCGACCTGCCGCACCCCTTGGCCAAGCCGGCGGATGAACAGCAACGGGCCGGCGCTCGCCGCCGAAATACCGTATTCGGCGATCGCGCCTTGCGATAGCTGGCGCCATTGTTTGCCGGCCAGCAGCAGATGGCTCGTAAAGACGAAGCGGAGCGATTCCAGGGAGGTCATGAGAAAGATTATATGTTAACTAATAATTAGGATGCTAGTTAATGCGCTATTGCGTCAGATGGCAGAATCTCCGCAAACCAAGGCCTGTATTGGCTTTGCGGAAGATCCTTGCGCCAGTGGCCAGCGCTTTGGCGGGCGTTTTCGGCGACGTTCGCGCGTTTTATTTCTGATGAGGCGATCTCAGGCGCCCCGGCGCTCGCTGCCGTTGCCGGCGCTTTCTCGCTCGATTTCACCATCAGACGGGCCGCCCGCCGCCTCGTCGATTCGCTTCATGTTTTCGAGAAGCTTAAGCAGATAGTGCAGCGTGTGAGTCATGTCGCCGGTCGAGAATTCGTCGAGCGCCTGCGCGTAATAGCCGTGGATGCGCGGCACCGCCTCCCGGTGCCAGACCTCGTGCCCGTGCTCGGTCATGGTGATGCGGCGCGATCTCCGGTCGCGGCCGTCCGGTGCGCTCGCGATATGACCGTCGCGCTCCATGCGGCCGATCAGGCCCGACAGATTCTGGCGACTCACCATCAGATAACGCGCGAGATCGCCCACGCTCATGCCGTCGGACACCTCGGGGCGCGAGAGGGCGCCAAGTACGGCCCATTGCTGCGTCGTCAGCCCCAGGCTTTCGACCGCCCGCGTGCCTGTTTTATGCAACATGTTTGCGCATTGATAGAGCCGGAAGAACAGCCTGTTCGCCAGCTCCATTCGCGTTATTTCTGCATTATTGCTAGGGTTTTCCATATCAATTTCTCCGCTTCCGCGTGCTTGCGTATCGCCGATGTCGCGTCTAGTATACGACAACATATTGACGTAATTTGATGGGTGGGCCGGAATCTCCGAGGTCAGCAAGGATACCGCGCCCCCCCTGTGACTCTGGAGGCGAGACATGCAGCGATTCGAGGGCAAGACCGTCATCGTGACGGGCGGTGGGGGCGGGATCGGTGGGGCGACGTGCCGCCGTTTCGCCAGTGAAGGCGCGGCGGTGGCGGTCTTCGACCGCGATCTGGCGGCGGCCGAGCGCTGCGCAGGCGAGATCGTGGACGCTGGTGGGCGTGCGCAGGCATTCGCGTGCGACATCACAGTGCGTGAGCAGGTCGACGCCGCCGTCGCGGCGGTATCGGCGGCGTTGGGGCCGGTGGACGTTCTGGTCAACAACGCCGGGTGGGACATCTTCAAGCCCTTCACCAAGACGACACCGGCGCAGTGGGAATCGCTCATCGCCATCAACCTCGTGGGGGCGCTGCACATGCATCACGCAGTGTTGCCGGAGATGGTGGCGCGGCGCAGCGGACGCATCGTGAACATCGCGTCGGACGCGGCGCGCGTCGGGTCGTCGGGCGAAGCGGTGTACGCCGCCTGCAAAGGCGGGCTCGTCGCGTTCTCGAAGACGCTTGCCCGCGAGCATGCGCGCCACGGCATCACCGTCAACGTGGTGTGCCCGGGGCCGACCGACACGGCACTGTTTGCCGATTACAAGGAAGGCGCGGGCAATCCGGAAAAGCTGGTCGAAGCGTTCACCAAGTCCATTCCGCTCGGCCGCATCGGGCAGCCGGACGACTTGCCGGGGGCCATTGCCTTCTTCGCGAGCGACGACGCCGCGTTCGTCACCGGTCAGGTGCTGAGCGTCTCGGGCGGCCTCACGATGTGCGGTTGAGCCAGGCCATTTTCCGATCTCTCTTATCGATTTCACCATTGGCGCGCGTCACGGCTTTCAGCGACACCCAACGACCGCGAGCGACGCGCAGCGGCAAGGAGCGAAACCATGCAATACGAAGACATCCTTTATGAAGTGCGCAACGGTGCGGCGTGGATCACGATCAACCGTCCGGACAAGATGAACGCTTTTCGTGGGCGCACCTGCGACGAATTGATTCACGCCATCAACAAGGCAGGCTATGACCGCGAGATCGCGAGCATCGTGCTTGCCGGCGCTGGCGAGAAAGCGTTTTGCACCGGCGGCGATCAGTCGGCGCACGAAGGGCAATACGACGGGCGCGGCACCATCGGGCTACCGATGGAGGAGCTGCACAACGCCATTCGCGACGTGCCCAAGCCCGTGATTGCGCGCGTGCAAGGCTATGCCATCGGCGGCGGCAACGTGATCTGCACCTTGTGCGACTTCACGATTGCGTCCGAGAAGGCCGTGTTCGGTCAGGTCGGCCCGAAGGTCGGCTCGGTCGATCCGGGCTTCGGTACCGCATTTCTCGCGCGCGTCGTCGGCGAGAAGAAGGCGCGTGAGATCTGGTATCTGTGCCGTCGATATCCGGCGGCGGAAGCGCTGGCGATGGGGCTCGTGAATACAGTCGTGCCGCACGATCAACTCGATGCGGAAGTCCAGAAGTGGTGCGACGAGATTCTGGAGCGCAGCCCGACGGCGATTGCGATTGCGAAGCGCTCGTTCAACATGGATACGGCGCAACAGGCGGGCATCGCGGGCATGGGGATGTACGCGCTCAAACTCTATTACGAGACGGAAGAGTCGCGCGAAGGCGTGCGTGCGTTCCAGGAGAAGCGCAAGCCCGAGTTCCGGAAATACGCCAAATAAGCGAGGCAAACGCCATGCACAATCCGTATCTCGACGACGATCTCGTCGCGCTGGCCGAGCACACGCAACGTTTCGCCCAGGTGCGTGTCGCACCGGGCTTTCTCGAGCGCGACAAGACACGTGTGCTCGATCGCACGCTCATGCGCGAGATGGGCGAGCTTGGCCTGATTGCGCCGGAGCTGCCGGAAGCGTTCGGCGGGCAGGGCATGGGATGCCTCGCGGCCGGCGTGATTCATGAAGCGATTGCGCGCGCGGACCTGAGCCTCTCCTACGTCAATCTGCTGGCCTCGCTCAATGGCCAGATTCTCGCGGCACATGGACAGCCCGAGGTCGTCTTGCCCTGGTTGCGAAAGCTCACGCGCGGCGAGACGCTGCTCGCCATCGCGCTCACCGAGCCGCGCGGCGGATCGGACGCCGCCAACCTGCGCATGCGGGCCGAGTTCGACGCAACGCACTACGTGCTCAATGGGGAGAAGACGTCCATCTCCGCCGCGGACCAGGCCGATGCCGCCGTCGTGTTCGCGCGCACGGGCGACGTGGCGTCGGGCGCGCGCGGCATCTCGGCGTTCCTCGTGCCGCTCGATCTGCCGGGCATCACACGGCAACGCTTCGATTGCCACGGCCAGCGCGCCATCGGCCGGGGCTCGCTGTTCTTCGAAAACGTGAAGATCCCGGTGGATCACGTGCTGGGGGCGCCGGGCGAGGGCTTCGTGCAAGTGATGCAGGGCTTCGACTTTTCGCGCGCACTGATCGGCTTGCAGGTGCTGGCCGTCGCCCGCGCCTCGCTCGACGAGACCTGGGAATACGTGGCGCAGCGCGAAGCGTTCGGCAAACCGCTGTCGGCGTTTCAGGGCGTATCGCACCCGCTGGCCGACTTCGACACGCAGGTCGAGGCGGCGCGTCTGCTCTGTCTTCAAACGCTGTGGCTCAAGGATCGCGGCCTGCCGCACAGCGCCGAGGCGGCCATGTGCAAATGGTGGGGGCCGAAGCTCGCTTACGACGTCATCCATCAGTGCCTGCTGATGTTCGGTCATGGCGGCTACGACCGCGGAGTGATGGAGCAGCGCTTGCGCGACGTGCTCGGTTTCCAGATCGGCGACGGCACCGCGCAGATCATGAAGACGATCATTGCGCGCACTCGCGCCGGCCGGCAGGCAGTGCCCGTTTGACCGAACGGCGGCTGGCGTTTGCGTCAGGGCATGGACAAGACCTTAACAGCGGGACATCCGCGACAGCACAGGAGACGATGCGATGGAGTTCGATGCGGTATTGCTTCCCCCTCGACGTGAGCACAGTGTGGCGCGCGGCTGGTGGCCCGAACGCACGATCAACGACGCGCTCGACGCGGCGCTCGCGGCATGGCCCGACAAGGTGGCGCTCACGGCAGTCTCGACGGCGACCGGCCAGACCACGCAACTGACCTACGCCGCGCTGGCCGATGCCGCGGAGCGTCTTGCGCTCGGCCTGTTGCGTCGCGGCGTTGGCCGCGGCGACGTGGTCGCTTGCCAACTGCCCAACGGCTGGCCGTTCGCGGTGACCTACCTGGCGTGTGCCCGCCTCGGCGCGGTGATCAATCCCCTCATGCACATCTTCCGCGAGCGCGAACTGTCGTTCATGCTGCGCCATGGAGAAGCGAAGGTATTCATCGTGCCGCAGCAGTTTCGCGGCTTCGATCATGCCGCGATGGCGCGCGCGTTGCAGCGCGAACTTGCTGCGCTCAGCCATGTAATCGTGGTCGGCGAGGCCGCGACAGGCGACAGCTTCGATGCCGTTCTCATGGCGGGTGAGCCGGCGGCGAGCGACGCCGAGCGGGCGCGGATGCAAGCGTCGCGTGCGCGCCCGGACGACGTGATGCAATTGATGTACACGTCCGGCACCACGGGCGAGCCGAAGGGCGTGATGCACAGTGCGAACACCACGTTCTCGAACATCGAGGCCTACGCGCAGCGCATGCGCCTCGGTCGCGACGACGTGATTCTGATGGGCTCGCCGCTCGCGCACCAGACCGGCTTCATGTACGGCCTGATGATGCCGATCATGCTCGGGGCGAGTGCGGTCATGCTCGACGTGTGGGATCCGGTGAATGCCGTGCGGCTGATTCGGGCGCACGGGGTGACGTTCACGATGGCGTCCACCCCATTTCTCTCGGATCTGACCAAGGCGGTGGCGGCCAGCGGCGAGACTGTGCCGAGCCTGCGGGCGTTCCTGTGCGCGGGGGCGCCGATTCCCGGTCCGGTGGTCGAGCAGGCGCGCAAGGTACTCGGTGCGAAGATCGTATCCGCATGGGGCATGACCGAGAACGGTGCCGTCACGCTCACGCGTCTGGAGGATGACGACGCGCGCGCGTCCGCGACGGACGGCTGCCCGCTGCCGGGCGTCGAGCTACGGGTGGTCGATGCGGATAATCGCGACCTGCCGACGGGTGAGACCGGCCGCTTGCTCGTTCGCTCGTGTTCGAATTTCGGCGGCTATCTCAAGCGCGCACAGTGGAACGGCACCGATGCCGCCGGGTGGTTCGACACCGGCGACATGGCGTGGCTCGATGCCACGGGCTACGTGCGCATTGCCGGGCGCAGCAAGGACGTGATCATTCGGGGCGGCGAGAATATCCCCGTCGTCGAGATCGAGGCACTGCTGTACCGGCACCCGGCGATCGCGACGGTGGCTATCGTCGCGTATCCGGACGAGCGGCTCGGCGAGCGCGCCTGTGCGGTCGTGGTGCCTCGCCCGGGACAGTCGGTCGATCTGCCCGCGCTCACCGGCTTCCTGGCGTCGCACAAGGTCGCTCGGCAGTATTGGCCGGAACGCCTCGAAGTGCGCGAGGCGCTGCCCACGACCCCGACGGGTAAGATACAGAAGTTCAAATTGCGCGAGATGCTGCAGGCGGACGAGTAAACACCTGCACGCGGCGCGGCATTCTTCAAGGATGAAAGGTCAATGACATCGAAGGGACTGGATAGCGAATCGTTCGAGCTTTTGCTAGCGGCGGTGCAACGTTTCATACGCGAGCGGCTGGTGCCCGCCGAAAACGACGTGGAAGAGCACGATGAAGTGCCCGCCGCCCTCGTCAACGAGATGAAGGAGATGGGCCTGTTCGGCCTGTCGATCCCCGAAGCGTTCGGCGGCATTGGGCTGTCGATGACGCAGGAAGTGCGCGTGGCCTACGAGTTCGGGCAGACGTCGCTGGCGTTTCGCTCGGTGTTCGGCACCAACGTGGGCATCGGCTCGCAGGGCATTCTGATGGACGGGACCGAGGCGCAGAAGCGCGACCTGTTGCCGCGTGTGGCGAGCGGCGACCTGATCATGTCGTTCGCGCTCACGGAGCCGGACGCGGGATCGGACCCGGCCGCGCTCAAGACACGGGCCGTACTCGACGGCGACACCTATGTGCTCGATGGTGTGAAGCGCTTCATTACCAACGCACCGCGCGCCGGGGCGTTCACGCTGATGGCGCGCACGGGCGGCGAGGGCGCGGGCGGTATCTCGGCCTTCATCGTGCCGGCCGACACGCCGGGCCTGTCGCTGGGCAAGCCCGACAAGAAGATGGGGCAGCGCGGAACGAAGACGTGCGACGTCGTGCTGCAAGGCGCGCGCGTGCCGGCGGCGAACATCATCGGCGGCGAGGCGGGCAAGGGCTTCAAGACGGCCATGAAGGTGCTCGACCGTGGGCGCTTGCACGTCGCGGCGCTCGCGTGCGGCATGGCGCAGCGGATTCTCGACGAGTCCGTGACGTATGCGCGCGAACGCAAGCAATTCGGGCAGCGCATCGGTGACTTCCAGCTCGTACAGGCGATGCTCGCGGACAGCCAGGCCGAACTGTACGCGGGATGGTCGATGGTGCAGGACTGCGCGCAGCGTTACGACGCGAAACCCGAGGGCAAACGCGATGCCGATGTCAGCACACGGGCGTCGTGCGCCAAGCTGTTCTGCACCGAGATGGTCGGGCGCGTGGCCGATCGCGGCGTGCAGGTGCATGGCGGGGCCGGCTACATCAACGAATACAAGGTCGAGCGCTTCTATCGCGACGTGCGCCTGCTGCGTCTGTATGAAGGCACCACGCAAATTCAGCAACTGATCATTGGGCGCGCCCTGATGCACGACGATTGAGGCGGCATCGTCGATCCTCGGTGCGCTAACGTGTTCACGCTGCGCATCAAGGTGGTGCGCGCAACGTCAGCGCCGCACCGCCTTGCACTGCTGCGGTGCAGCAGATTCGGCCAGACTTTCGGGCATTTCCCATAGACAAAACACCTGTCCTGCGTTGCTGAATAACGCTTTGCCGACGTTTCTTCGATGTCTGGCACGCTTGTTGCATAACTGTGTGTGCCAGCGGCAAAGACGTCGCCGGCCATGAATTCCGGTACGGTGTCAGGCGAGAGCGCCTGCGACGTACCCACAGGACAACGGCGTCCCTCCGTGCTTCGGCATGGTCGGACGCCGTTTTGTTTTTCGGGCGCTGCAAGCGCTGCAACAGGAGAAGACAGCATGCGCAAACCTCGTCTGGTCGTCATCGGCAACGGCATGGCCGGCATCCGCACGCTCGAAGAGCTGCTGGAAATCGCACCGCATCAGTACGACATCACAGTATTCGGTGCCGAGCCGCATCCGAACTACAACCGGATCCTGCTCTCGCCGGTGCTCGCCGGTGAGCAGTCGTTCGCCGACATCGTGCTCAATCCGCTCGACTGGTATGCCGAGAAGGGCATCACGTTGCATCTGGGCAAGGAAGTCACGCAGATCGATCGACCGCGCCGCGTCGTGCGTTGCGCCGACGGCACTGAGGCGCCGTACGACCGTCTGTTGATCGCCACCGGCTCCAGCCCGTTCATTCTGCCGGTGCCCGGCAAGGATCTCGATGGCGTGATCAGCTATCGCGACATTCGCGATACCGAGATCATGATCGAGACGGCGAGCATGAAGCGTCATGCGGTCGTGATCGGCGGCGGTCTGCTCGGTCTGGAGGCGGCCAACGGCCTCAAGCTGCGCGGCATGGACGTGACCGTCGTGCATCTGGCCGAGACGCTGCTGGAGCGCCAACTCGACAGTACGGCGGGCAAGTTGCTGCAACAATCGCTCGAAGCGCGCGGTCTCGCGTTCCGACTGTCGCATCAAACGGCGGCGATTCTCGACGACGGCAACGGCAGCGTGCGGGCCGTGAAGTTCAGCAACGGCGAAGAAATTGACGCTGACCTCGTGGTGATGGCCGCAGGAATTCGGCCGAACACGACGTTGGCCGAAGCGGCCGGTCTGTATTGCGCCCGTGGCATCGTCGTGTCGGACACCCTGCAAACCTATGATCCGCGCATCTACGCTGTGGGCGAATGCGTGAGCCATCGCGGCGTGGCCTACGGACTCGTGGCCCCGTTGTTCGAGCAGGCCAAGGTCTGCGCCAACCACCTCGCGCTCATGGGCATCGGCAGCTATCGCGGCTCGGTGCTGTCGACGAAGCTCAAGGTCACGGGCATCGACCTGTTTTCGGCGGGCGACTTTCTCGGCGGCGAAGGCACTGAGGAGATCGTGTTGTCCGATCCCGCGAGCGGCGTCTACAAGAAGCTGGTGATTCGCGACGACAAGCTCGTCGGCGCGTGCCTGTACGGTGACACGGCTGACGGCGCCTGGTACTTCAAGCTGTTGCGCGATGGGCGCTCGCTGGGCGAGTTGCGCGAGCGCATCATGTTCGGCGAGTCGAGCGTGGGCGACGTTGGCACGCAAGGGCAGAACCGCGCGTCGGCCATGTCCGATACCGATGAAGTGTGCGGCTGCAACGGCGTGTGCAAGGGCACGATCGTCAAGGCGATTACCGAGAAGGGCTTGTTCACGCTCGACGAAGTCAAGAAACATACGAAGGCTGCCAGCTCGTGCGGTTCGTGCGCCGGGCTGTGCGAACAGATTCTGATGAGCACGCTGGGCTCGACCTACGACGCGGCACCGAAGGAGAAGGCGGTGTGCGGTTGCACGGATCTGTCGCACGCCGACGTGCGTCGTGCGGTGCGTGAGCATCACCTCACGTCCCACCGTGCCGCCTTCGACTTCCTCGAATGGCGCACGCCCAACGGGTGCGCCACGTGCCGTCCGGCGCTGAACTACTACATGCTCAGCACGTGGCCGAAGGAAGCCGTGGACGATCCGCAAAGCCGCTTCGTCAACGAGCGCGTGCACGCCAACATTCAGAAGGACAACACGTTCTCCGTCATCCCGCAGATGAAGGGCGGCGTGACGAACCCGAGCGAGCTGCGCCGTATCGCCGACGTGGCGGACAAGTACCAGATTCCGATGGTCAAGGTCACGGGCGGTCAGCGTATCGATTTGCTGGGCGTGAAGAAAGAAGATCTCGTGAGCGTCTGGCGCGACCTCGGCATGCCGTCGGGACACGCCTACGGCAAGTCGATCCGCACCGTGAAGACGTGCGTGGGCAGCGAATTCTGCCGCTTTGGCACGCAGAACAGCACGCAGATGGGCATCGATCTCGAGACCATGCTCGCGAACATGTGGTCGCCCCACAAGGTCAAGCTGGCCGTGTCCGGCTGCCCGCGCAATTGCGCCGAGGCCGGGATCAAGGACGTGGGCGTGATCGCGGTCGATTCGGGCTGGGAGCTGTATGTCGGCGGCAACGGCGGTATCAAGACGGAAGTCGCGCAGTTCCTCGTCAAGGTGAAGACGGCCGACGAGGTCAAGGAGTACACGGGTGCGTTCCTCCAGCTCTACCGCGAGGAAGCCTATTACCTCGACCGCACGGTGCATTACCTCGACCGGGTTGGCCTCGACTACGTGAAGCAACGCGTGGTGAACGACGCCGCCAATCGGCGCGCGCTGTACGAGCGGCTGCTCTTCTCGCTCGACGGCCTGCCCGACCCGTGGCAAGCCCGCATCAACGGGGCGCAAGCCAATGAATTTCGTCCGCTGACCTCGATCGTGCCGGTGAGCGTCGAACCCGCGACTGTTTGAGGAGACCAACATGACGCAATCCAAACCGATCTGGTTGCACGTCTGCGATGTGGGCGCGATCCCGCGCCTGGGTACGCGCGTGCTGTCCCATCCTAGCGGCGACATCGCCCTTTTCCGCTCCGAGAGCGACAAGGTCTTTGCGTTGCGCGACAAGTGCCCACACAAGGGCGGGGCGCTCTCGCAGGGCATCGTGCATGGCGAGAAGGTCACATGCCCGCTGCACGCCTGGAACATCGACCTGACGACCGGCGAAGCCTGCGCACCCGACGTGGGCTGTGCAGAGCGCTTCGCCGTGCGGATCGACGCGGGCGAGGTGTATGTGTCGCTCGACGAGGCGATCGGTACCGAGGCGAGCGCGGCGACGGCTGCCGCTTGACCCGCTACCCCCGCCCCCCTGACCCCTCGCGATTGCCGGAGCCCCCATGACAACCCTCACGCAAACCACCTGCTGCTACTGCGGCGTCGGTTGCGGCATGCTCGTCGAGAGCGACGATGATCGCATCGTCGGTGTGCAGGGCGACCCGGCGCATCCGGCGAACTTCGGGCGACTGTGCAGCAAGGGCATGACGCTGCCGCTCACCGCACAGTCGCTCGCCGGACGCGTGCTGACGCCCGAGCTGCGCACCACGCGCGACGCCGAGCGCACGCCCGCCAGTTGGGACGACGCGCTGGAGACGGTGGCGTCGCGCTTTGCCGACGTCATCCGCCGGCATGGCCCGGACGCCGTCGCCTTCTACGTATCGGGACAGTTGTTGACCGAGGACTATTACGTCTTCAACAAGCTCGCCAAGGGGTTGGTGCGCACCAACAACATCGACACCAACTCGCGACTGTGCATGTCGAGCGCCGTGAGTGCCTACAAGATGGCGCTCGGCGCAGACGGCCCGCCCACCTGCTACGACGATCTCGAAGCGGCGCGCACCGTGCTGTTCGCAGGCAGCAACATGGCCTACGCGCACCCGGTGCTGTTCCGGCGACTCGAGGCGGCCAAGGCGGCCGATCCGTCGATTCGCTGGATCGTCGTCGATCCGCGCCGCACCGACACGGCCGCGATGGCCGATCTGCATCTGGCCATCGTGCCGGGCACCGACGTTGCGCTCTTTCACGGCATGCTGCACCACCTGATCTGGGAAGGACGCATCGACCGGCGCTACATCGATGCCCATACCGAAGGCTTCGACGCCCTCAAGAAGGTGCTGCGCGGCTATACGCCGGCACTCGTGGCCGATATCTGCGGCATCGAAGAATCGGCGTTGCGTCAGGCGGCCGACTGGTTTGGCGAGAGCCCGGCGGCGCTGTCGCTTTACTGCATGGGTCTGAATCAATCGAGCCACGGCACCGAGAAGAATCTCGCGCTCATCCATCTGCATCTGGCCACCGCGCAGATCGGACGCCCGGGCGCCGGGCCGTTCTCGCTCACCGGTCAGCCCAATGCGATGGGCGGCCGTGAAGTCGGCGGGTTGGCCACCATGCTCGCCGCGCATCGCGACATCGGCAACGCGGCGCATCGCGCGGAGGTCGAGCGGCTTTGGGGCGTGCAGGGGCTGTCTGACAGGCCGGGCCTGCCCGCTGTGGAGATGTTCGACGCCGTGCGCGACGGCCGTATCAAGGCGATCTGGATCGCGTGCACGAACCCCGTGCATTCGATGCCGGACAGCGAGCGCGTGCGTGAAGCGCTCGCCGCTGCGGAGTTCGTGGTGGTGCAGGAGGCGTTTCACCAGACCGACACCGTTCCTTATGCCGACGTGCTGCTGCCGGCAACGAGCTGGGGCGAGAAGGCGGGTACGGTCACGAACTCGGAGCGGCGCATCTCGCGCGTGCGAGCCTGCGTCTCGGCGCCGGGGGAGACTCGGGCCGACTGGTGGATTGCCAGCGAGGTCGCCCGGCGTCTTGCGCCCAAGCTCGACGCGTCGCCCGAACCGTTCGCGTTCTCGTCCATTGAGACCATCTTCGACGAGCATCGCGCGCTCACCGTGGGACGCGACCTCGACATCGGCGGTATCGATTACGCGTTGCTCGAGCAGCGCGGACCGCAACATTGGCCGTTTCCGGCCGGCGCGGTGCAAGGCGTTGCGCGCCGCTATGAAGACGGCGTGTTCGCCACGAGCGACGGCCGTGCTCGTTTTCATGCGTTCGAATACCAACCGGTGGCGGAGCCGATCAATGCCCGCCATCCGTTGCGACTGATTACCGGTCGCCTGCGCGATCAGTGGCACGGCATGAGCCGGACGGGGCGTGTGGGGCAACTGTTCGAGCACGCACCGGAACCGGCGCTCACCATGCATCCGGCCGACGCGGCGCGTCGAAGCCTGCGCCCGGGGGATGTCGTGCGGCTGTCGAGCCGTCGCGGCGAGCGGGTGCTGACGCTGGCCGTGAGCGACGACGTCGCCTCGGGCACGGTTTTCGTGCCGATGCACTGGAGCGGACAGTTTCTCGGCGGCGGGGGCGTGAACGACACGACCCTCGGCGCCGTCGACAAGTATTCGAAGCAGCCCGAATTGAAGCACGCCGCCGTGCGCGTCGATCCGCTCGCGCTGCCCTGGCGCGTGGCGGCGGTGCGGCGCGGCGACGCCTTGCAATTGCACGCGGCGGTGCAGCCATTGTTGGCCGAGCGGCGCTTCGCGACGGTGCGCCTGGAGGGCGACGACCGGATCGTGGTCATGGCCGCCGACAACCAGCCGGACGCCGACTGGCTGGAGCGCTTGCACACGGCACTGGCCCTGCCGCGCGACGAATCGCTGTTGGAGTATCGCGATGCGCGCCGGTCGATGACCAAGCGTGTGGCATGGCGCGACAGCTTGATCGACGGCGTGCTGGTGGCGGGCAGTGAAGCCGATGTCGCCGCGTCGACGTCGCTACTCGCGCGTGTTCGCGAAACGTCTCCCTGGACACGCGCGCGCCATGCGGTCTTCGTGGCCGACAGCGGGCCGGCGGTACCGCGCGATCGCACCGTGTGTCAGTGCAAGTCAGTGACGGCGTCGACCATTAATGCGGCGATCGGCGCGGGAGCGGACGTCGCGCAGCTCAAGGCGAGGCTCGGCTGTGGGACCGTCTGCGGCTCGTGTGTGCCGGAGTTGCAGCGCATGTGCGCTGCGCCGGTCAACGCCGCGGCGCAGCCGTTCGCGACGAATGTCGCTTGAGCCCGGGGCATGGGCAGCGCATCGTGAACGCACCGACTGGATTTGAATTGGGCGACATGCAGGACATCGAGGAATTGAGGGAGAACGATCATGAAGAACGGCAAAGTCACCCTGCTGAGCGCCGGTCCCGGCGCGCTGGATCTGCTGACGTTGCGCGCGGCACGCGTGCTCGGCGAGGCGGATGTGCTACTCGTCGACGATCTGGCCAATCCGGAGATCGCCACGCTCGCGCCACGGGCCCGCGTGATTGCCGTGGGCAAGCGCGGCGGCTGTCGCTCGACGCCACAGGCGTTCATCGAGCGGCTGATGTGTCGCTTTGCGCGACGCGGCGCGCACGTGGTGCGCGTGAAGGGGGGCGACGCGCTGATGTTCGGGCGTGCGGGCGAGGAAATCTCGGCGCTGCGTCGCGCGGGGGTGCCGGTGGAGATCGTGAGCGGGGTGTCGTCCGCGTTCGCGGCGGCGGCCGGTCTGGGCATGTCGCTTACGCATCGCGACCACTGCGCGGGCGTGACGTTCGTCACCGCGCACCGGCAGGACGGCAGTGCCCCCAACTGGGCGGCGCTGGCGGCGACCGGCACCACGCTGGCGATCTACATGGGCCTGCATCGGGTCGAGGAGCTGAGCGAGACGCTACTGGCGCATCTCGATGCGGCGACCCCGGCGGGGGCGGTGCAGTGGGCGGGCTCGCCGCAAGAGCGGCGCATGGTCACGTCGCTGGGCCGTCTGGCGGCCGACGTTCGCGCCGCCGGGTTTGCCAGTCCGACCGTTCTGCTCGTGGGCGGCGCGGTCGGTGAAGCGGCGCTCGCGGCGGGTGAACCGGGCGTGGCGACAGGTGTCGACGACGGGGATGTCGCCGGGGACATTACGCGCGAAGTCATCGCCAGAGCGGCCTGACGCGTTGTATCGTCACTACGTATACTGAGTAGCGCGTGTTCGATTAGCACACGAGACGTCGCCGACGGGGCGCAGCCGATGCTGCCTCGCCACGGCGACGTGGATGGAATTTCACTGACTGGCCGAGCGCATTGGCCCCACGAACTTGCCGAAAACACCGGATGCCGGGGACGTCGATCCTCAGGCCGACACGCCCCGCAAACCCGCAGTGCCTGCCGCCCCTGTCACCACAGCCGGGGCGCACGGCATGCTGCGCGTGCTGCTCGTCACGGATACCGACAAGCCGATTGGCGATTTGCGCGCGGCGCTCGCGCGTCTGGGGTGCGAGATGCTGGTGGAAGTCGCCAAGCCGCAGGCGTTGCCGCGCGTGGTGGAGAGCGAGCGCCCGGACGTCGTCATCATCGATACCGAATCGCCGTCGCGCGACACGCTGGAACAACTCGCGGTGATGAATGCGGCGGCGCCGCGTCCGGTGCTGATGTTCTCGGCCGACGGCAATCAATCGCTGATTCGCGCGGCCGTCGATGCCGGGGTGACGGCATACTCCGTCGAGGGACTGGCGGCAGACAGGCTCGCGCCGATTCTCGAAGTCGCGCTTGCGCGCTTCGCCCATGAGGAAAAGCTGCGCGCACGACTGGCCAAGGCCGAGACCGAACTGGCCGACCGAAAGCTGATCGACCGCGCCAAGCGGCTGCTGATGGACCGACGCAAGATTTCCGAGCAGGAGGCCTATGCCATCCTGCGCAAACGGGCGATGGATCAGGGCGAGAAGCTCGTCGAAGTGGCGCGCCAGCTCGTCTCGATTGCCGAATTACTGGGATAGACACTGCTCATGTCGACGTCATCATGGTTGGCTTCTGACGCGCAATTGCCGGACGGCGCGCCAGAGAAACGTCATCTGCGCGTGGGGTTCATCGCGCTGTCCGATGCGGCGCCGCTGATTGTCGCGAAGCGTCTGGAGCTGGGGCACGAGCATGGACTGACCTTGGAGCTGAGCCGCGAGTCGTCTTGGGCCGCCGTGCGCGACAAGCTGCTCACGGGCGAGCTGGATGCCGCGCACTCGCTGTATGGCCTCGTGTACGGGGTGCAGTTGGGCATTGGCGGCCCGCGTGAAGACATGGCCGTGCTCATGGTCCTCAATCGCAACGGGCAGGCGGTGACGGTTACGCCGTCGCTCGCTGAGGCGATGGCGCGCACGGGCGACCTGCGCGCGGCGCTGGCGTCGCTCGGGCGCAAGCCGGTCTTCGCGCAGACGTTCCCGACAGGCACGCACGCGATGTTCCTCAATTACTGGTTTGCCGCGCAGGGCATCGATCCGCTCACCGAGATCTCCAGCATCGTGATTCCCCCGGCGCATATGGTCGCCGCAATGGAAGAGGGCGGGCTCGACGGGTTTTGCTGCGGCGAGCCGTGGCATGCCGTGGCCCAGGCGCGTGGGCTCGGGCGCACCGTCGTGGTGTCGAGCGACATCTGGCCGAATCATCCTGAGAAGGTGCTGGCCTGCCGCCGGGACTTTGTGTCGCGCTATCCGAAAACGGCACAGGCGCTGGTGCGCACGCTGCTCAGCGCGTGCCGCTGGCTGGATATGCCCGGGCATCGGGCGGAAGCGGCGGGATGGCTGGCGGAGCCGGCGTGGGTCGGGGCGCCACGTGACCTGATCGCGGCGCGTCTGCTGGGCGACTTCGGTCGCCTGCAGGGACGGCACGCGTTGTTGCCCGTGAGCTTCTTCGACGGGGGCGTGGTGAATTACCCGCATCCTTCGGATGGCATGTGGTTCATCGCGCAATATCGTCGCTGGGGGATGGTGGGCGATGCGGCGGTGGCCGGTGCCGCGCAAACGGCGGCAGCGGTGAACCAGACGGCGCTGTTCGAGGCGGCGGCGCGTGCCGAGGCGGTGCCGGTGGTGGCCTCGCCGGCGCGTGAGGTGCTTTGCGACGGCAAGGTCTGGGATGCAGCCAGTGCCGCCGATTTACGCGCTTACGTGGACGGGTTCGATATTCGGGCGCGGTGATTTCGACGCGCCGGGTTGGCGCTTCAAGCCCGTGATGTCCGTGATGTCCGTCACGCCCGTCAAGACAGCGAAGTCGACGGGCGTCGGAACCCGATCAGACCTTTTTGACGAATTCGGATTTCAGGCTCATGGCGCCAAAGCCGTCGATCTTGCAGTCGATATCGTGGTCGCTGTCCACCAGCCGAATGTTCTTCACCTTGGTGCCCATCTTGATCACGCCCCCCGAACCCTTCGGCTTCAAGTCCTTGATGACGGTCACGGTATCGCCATTTTGCAGGAGCGTTCCGGTGGCATCGCGATAGACGCGTTCGGACGGTTCCGCTGAAGCGGTAGCCTGCGCCGACCACTCATGCGCGCACTCGGGACAAATATAGACACCCCCGTCTTCGTATGTGAATTCGGAGTTGCATTTCGGGCAAGCAGGCAAAGTACTCATGTCGATGGGTCCTGAACGGCCGATGAAGGCCATCAAAGCGCAGGATTATAGCGCTGCCGGATGATTTCCCCGGCAGCGCCATCCCCTTCGCCGGCGTGGGGATCAGATTCGCGCTTCGATGACATCCCTAATTGATTCGGGAAAGCAGATTGCGGACACTTGAACGATCGATAATGCAATGTCGACGTCAGTCCCGCCAACGTCCCCCCTGTCCGTACCCTATGGTCGACGAGACCCGCTTCCCAATTCGCAAGGAATGCCCACCGGGTGCCTGCACCTGTGATCGGGAAAGCCTCATGCAAGACCCGCACGGTGATCGCCGCATCCTGCTGTTGACGCAGACGGAGGAGAAGCGGCTGATCGCGCGCATCGAAGCCGTGACCAGTTACGCCGATCTTCAGCGCGTAGCTGACCTGATGCAGGCCCAGCTCGGGATTTCGTTGCAGATCGCGCCGAGTGTGAATGAAGTCCGGACGGTCCGCGGTATCAGTATTCGGTTGGCGGCAAAACCGGGGCTTTGCCGGAAGATCCAGGCGTCGATCCCGGCCGCGGTTCGGCGCTGTCTCGATAGTCGTCCGGGTATCGCTTACGCGATCCTGGATGCCCACGATTTGCTGGGTGGCGGTCAATGACGCCGTGACGGCGGGGCTCGGTCACGCTGGGCGGTCTTCCTCGCTTGTCGAGCACGCGCATGCACAATCAGCGACTTGCACAAGTTGCGCATCGCAACTATATTGGTTGCGATGCGCAACTGATAGGGGTTGAGATATGGATATCGTCGATCTGCCTGGCAAGCCTCGCGAAGCGGAGATTCTGGAACTCCGCGACTTCTCGCGTCGACTGGTTCGCGAACTCGGCTTCATGCGAACGACGCTGGCCGACAGCGATCTCGCGCCGTCGGCGGTTCACGCCATCATCGAGATCGGGGCGACGCCCGGGATCAATGCCAAGGACCTTGGCAACCTGCTGCGGCTGGATAAATCGAACACGAGCCGGCAAGTGGCGAAGCTCGAGGCCAGCGGGCTCGTGAGGCGCACGACGGCAAGCAACGACGCGCGTGCATCCGAACTCTCTCTGACCGAAGCAGGTCAGCGGCTTCGCAGCAAGATCGACCGCTTTGCGACCGATCAAGTGTCCAGCGCGCTGCGGCGCATCGTGCCCGCGGATCAGGCGGCCCTGGTCCGGGCGCTTGCCCTGTACGCGGACGCGCTCGCACAGGACAACTCGGCCAAAGGCGCGATCGAGGGGGAAGTCTCCGCCCAAGGGGTCGAAGGCTATCAGCCGGGGTGTATCGGCGACATTGCCAGCCTGCACGCGCGCTTTTACGCAGAACATTGGGGTTTGGGGTGTTCTTCGAGACGAAGGTCGCAACGGAACTGGCGGCGTTCGCCAGCGCGTTGCCCGCAGACGGCAAAGCGCTGTGGCGCCATGTCGAGAATGGACGCACGCTGGCCTCGCTCGCGATCGACGGCGACCATGAAACGGGTGTCGCGCATTTGCGGTGGTTCATCGTTGACGATTCATTGCGTGGGTCCGGGGTCGGGCGGCGACTGATGTCGGAGGCGATGGCCTTTGTCGATGCACGCTTTCGCGAGACCTACCTATGGACGTTCAAGGGGCTGGATGCGGCACGGCATTTGTATGAGTCGTTCGGCTTTGCATTGACCGAGGAATCCGAAGGTGAGCAATGGGGGAGCCGGGTCGTGGAGCAACGGTTCCGTCGTCGCGCGGGCGGTGCGACGGCGCTGGGCTGACTTTCCCAGGCAGGCGGGGCGCAATGCAGCGTCGAAGCACGCCTTTGCGACGGGATGCATCGGCGTCGCAGAAGCCGCCGCCGTCCCACTGCCATCGCGCCGCCGCCATCCCTACGCAAAGGACGCGACGCAGCCAACCCGACACAGGTATCCCGCCGCTGCCGTCTTGCCGCCACGATCCCACCACAGCCATCCCTGCGCAGCTATTCCACCGCAACGATCACGTGTGCCTGAATTTTGCCGGCCACCGGACCGTCGCCGTGACGTTGGGCTATCGCCGCCGTCGCCCGGTCTGTGGCGAGTTCAAGCAGGCCGGGGTCGCGCGCTTCGATCTCGTTGCGCAGCGGCGTTCCGAGGCAATAGGCAGTGGCGGCGTCGCGGGCCGATGCCGCATAACTCACTTTCTCGTGCGTCTCGATCTCAATGTGGACGAAACCGGCGCGGCTCAGATCCTCCCGGATCCGTGTCACGTCGTAATAGCCGTGAGGTGTGCGGGCGAGAAACCTTGGCGGGTCATGCGGGAACAATGCACCGACGGCTTCGGTGACCTCGTCGGCGAAGGCGTTAGCTTCGATGCGGTCCCAGACGCTGAAGATGAAGCGTCCACCCGGCCTCAGCATGCGACGCGCCTCGGTATAGCCGGCAGCGCGGTCGGGGAAGAACATCGCGCCGAACTGGCAGAAGACCACATCGAACGACGCATCGTCGAACGGCAAGGCGAGCGCGTCGGCCTGCTGCCATTCGATCCGGGCGTCGGCCGGTTGCCTGTCGGCGGCATAGTCGAGCATTGGCTGATTGAGGTCGGTCACCACGTAGCGCGTGTCGGGGCCGAGTTTCGGGGCAAGCGCTCGCGTCACGGCGCCGCTGCCGGCTGCCGTCTCCAGGATCGACCTGGGCGAGGCGGCCGCGACAAGCGCTGCCGTATCGATGGCGTAGGTGTCGAAGATCAACGGCACCATCAGCGTGTCGTAGCACTTTGGAATCGACCCAGCAAACACCTTGTCGCGCTCGGCCATGATGCCCCTTGAATGCGTTGACGCGGGTCTAGGGTTGCCCCGCCGGCCTTTTATTTTAGGTGGACCAAGGCCAGGCCGTAGCGGCATTCGTTGACGAGGAGGATCGCGCGAAATGACAAAAGCCCGTCGACCTTGCGGCCGACGGGCTTTCGAATTTGGTTGCGGGGACAGGATTTGAACCTGTGACCTTCGGGTTATGAGCCCGACGAGCTGCCAGACTGCTCCACCCCGCGTCTGAGAAATGAATAATACGAGAGTTCCGCGCATCGTGTCAAGCATTTATGACATTAAATTTATGGACCCCGGAAAAACATGCGCGACGTGTGCATTTTCGCTGCATCCCGCGCGCACGCCGTATCACTCGGAAGTCAACGTCGTGGCGGCGCTCACCAGCGGATCGTGGCGCCCGCCTGCACAGAGTGGGAGAGCGACGCCGGGTTCAGGCCGCGCTTGTAGCCGACGTCCAGATCGAGGTCCTTCGTCGGGCTGTAGATCGCGCCGACCAGCGCGTAAGTGGGCTTTGTCCGGGTCGTGGCGTCCGGATTGGTCGCGAGACCGATGTCGGCAACCAGACGCACCGTGTCCGTCGCACTGAAAAGCACGGCCGTGGACGCGTTCCACAGGCTCTGTTGGTTGCCGATGCCATTGTTGTTCCACGTATAGCCGGCGTTGGCGAGGAATGTCCAGCGATCGAGGTTGTATTGCATCAACAGATTCGCGCCGGTGGTTGCGCGCCCGTTGCCGAGGCCGCGATCCTGGCTGGCTGTCGGCAGCGAGACGAACGGCTTGAGGCCGAGGCTCCACTGATCGGTTTCGAGAAAGCGCCATTTGGCTTGCAACTGGAGGTCGGTGACGCCGCTGGTCCAGCCAGCGCCATCGGGTCGCGTGCGCTGGTAGGGCGCCTGGATGGCGACGTCGAGGTTGGGCATCACGCCGTACGTCAGCGTGTTGTTCCATTGTTGCTGGCGGGCGCTCGGCATGGTTATCCACTCGCTGTTCAGCTCGAGTTGCCAGTTGCCGGTGTCCTGTGTGCCGGTGTCGTCCGTTACAAGCGGGTTGGTGGCGTGAGCGGCAAGCGGCGCGAGCGCTGCGGCAAGCATCAGAAACTTCTTCATTGAAAACTCCTGCGGGGCGATGAGTGTGTCCCGGTGCGAACGTCTGGAAATCCGTCGCGCGGATCGTACGGGGGGCATGTGACACGGTCAACCGAAACTCGCCGAATGTGCGGTATTCGAGATTCGCGTATTGGGAGCGTTGCTCGTTGGCGGGGCTGCGTGGTGGGAGGCAGGGAGGTAGAGACGTAGAGGCGTGGAGACGTAGAGGGGTAGAGAGGTAGAGAGGTAGGGAGGTAGGGAGGTAGGGAGGTAGAGACGTAGAGGCGTAGAGGCGTGGAGGCGTGGAGACGTAGAGAGGTAGGGAGGTCGGGAGGTAGGGAGGTGGGGGATAGAGACGTGGAGACGTGGAGAGGCGCAGAGGTGGAGATGCGAGGGGAAGAGGGGGCACGAAAGGGACGCCGAGGCTGCCTACGTCGTGTATCGAGTGGTAGACTTCGGGCCCATTTTTAGCGGGCCGGGCGCACCGCCGCCGACTCACCATGCAAGCCAGAAGTCATCTCATTTTCGGTATCGGCGCAACTTGGCTGATGCATCGCACTGGGTGGGCCGCCAGCGTCCACGCCTGGCCCTTGACGCTCGTTGGCGCATTGCTGCCGGACATCGATCACCCGAAGAGCATGCTGGGACGCCGAGTCGCACCGGTGTCGCTCTTGGTCTCCGGTCTTTTCGGCCATCGCGGCATGACGCATTCGCTGCTGCTGCCGATCCTGGCGGTCGTGGGCTGCCTGTATGGCTGGGGCCATGTGCCGGTGTGGATGCTGGCGTTGGCAGCCGGGTATTTGTCACATCTGCTGGCCGATTGGCTCACGCCGTCCGGCGTGCCGCTGTGCTGGCCGTTGCGAACGCGCTTCCGTTCGCCGCTTTACGTGACGACCGGGTCGGCTGCGGAGTGGTGCGTGGCCGCGGCGCTCGCGTTCGCCATGTGGCGATGGTGGTGAGTGCGGGGCGGACGTGCCGGCGGAAGCCAAGGAGGAAGTGAGCGCGGTGGAGGCAGAGGAATCAGCGGTAGCGGTGTCGGCTGACACGGCTGACACGGCTGACACGGCTGACACGGCTGACACGGCTGACACGGCTGACACGGCTGACACGGCTGACACGGCTGACACGGCTGACACGGCTGACACGGCTGACACGGCTGACACGGCTGACACGGCTGACACGGCTGACACGGCTGACACGGCTGACACGGCTGACACGGCTGACACGGCCAACTCGGCCAACTCGGCCAACTCGGCCAACTCGGCCAACTCGGCCAACTCGGCCAACTCGGCCAACTCGGCCAATTCGACCAATTCGACCAATTCGACCAATTCGGCTGACAGGCCCGCGAGTCGGCCCGCGCGGATGTCGGTCAGCGCCAGGACAACGGCGGCTCGTCCATGAGGGCAACCTGTTCGCGAAGCTCCAGGATGCGGTCCTGCCAGTAGCGCTGTGTGTTGAACCACGGAAAGGCGGCGGGGAACGCCGGATCGTCCCAGCGCCGGGCCAGCCAGGCGCTATAGTGCAGCAGGCGCAGCGTTCGCAAGGCTTCTGTCAGATGCAGCTCGCGCGGGCTGAAGTCGGCAAAGTCCTCGTAGCCGGAGAGGACTTCATCGAGCTGGACCGTCATCTCTTCGCGCGTGCCCGAAAGCAGCATCCACAGATCCTGCATCGCCGGCGCCATGCACGTATCGTCGAAATCGACGAAGTGCGGGCCGGCATCGGTCCACAACACGTTGCCGCCGTGGCAGTCGCCGTGCACGCGCAGCAGTTTCACATCTCCAGCCCGCTCGTAAGCGCGCGCGACACCGGCGAGCGCCAGGTCGACAATGCTGCGCCAGGCGTCGCGCAGGTCGTTCGGAATGAAGTCGCTCGCCCACAGATAGTCGACCGGGGTGCGTCCGTACGTGTCGATGTCCAGGGTGATACGGTGCCGGAACGGCTGGATGGCGCCGACTGCGTGAATACGGCCGAGAAAGCGACCGAGCCAATTGAGCGTGTCGGGATCCTGCAGTTCGGGGGCTCGGCCGCCGCGTCGGGGGAAGAGGGCGAAGCGGAAACCGTTGAAATGGTGCAGGGTCGTGCCTTGCGTCTCGAGCGGGGCAACGACCGGAATTTCCTGATGGGCGAGCGCTTGTGTGAAGGCGTGCTCCTCAAGGATGGCGTCGTCGGTCCATCGCTGGGGGCGATAGAACTTCGCGATGAGCGGAGGGCCGTCTTCCATCCCTACCTGATAGACGCGGTTCTCATAACTGTTGAGGGCGAGCAGGCGCCCGTCGCTGAAATAGCCAAGCTGCTCGACGGCGGCAATGACGGTGTCGGGCAGGAGGGTGGAGAATGGATGCGCGGGCCCGGAGGCGTCCTGGGAAAGATCAGTGTTCATGGGCGCTATTGTGCCAAAGGCGGTGCGACGGGCGCCGGTACTCTTCTCTATAGCGTCTGGATACAGATAGGACGCGGTGGGGCAGAACGCGAAAACGCAGAAAATTGCCTCGCGTTCAAAAAAGTTTCACAAAGGGCTTGCGCGGTTCGTCGAAGGTGTCTAATATTCCGTCTCTCGCAACGACGGCGACGCAGCGAAAGCAGCGAAGCGGTGGAGGCGACGGGCTGGAAAGCCCGGTGGTTGGTGGTTTTGGCGCTTGTGAGTCGCTACGGCGGCGAGCGAAGAAGGCGAAAAAAACTGTTGACGACGACGAGAAGCTGCGACATAATCTTGCTTCTCTGCTGCAGATGCAGCGACGCAGAAAACGAAGCGACGGCGCGGTAAGTGTGCGACGAAGCGAAGTTCGATGCGATTGATCTTTAAAAACTAGACAACCGATAAGTGTGGGCACTCGATGAATAGTGCGTCTGCTTCGGCAGATAAGCTTTAAATTTATTGAGGCTCACATAAGTAATAGGTAAGTTAAGTAATTAACTTGTCAGCATACTTTGAGAGCGACCGGTTCGAGTGATTTATCACGAAAAACCGAAAACAGTAACAGGTTTAAACTGAAGAGTTTGATCCTGGCTCAGATTGAACGCTGGCGGCATGCCTTACACATGCAAGTCGAACGGCAGCACGGGTGCTTGCACCTGGTGGCGAGTGGCGAACGGGTGAGTAATACATCGGAATGTACCTTGTAGTGGGGGATAGCTCGGCGAAAGCCGGATTAATACCGCATACGCTCTGAGGAGGAAAGCGGGGGACCTTCGGGCCTCGCGCTACAAGAGCAGCCGATGTCAGATTAGCTAGTTGGTGGGGTAAAAGCTCACCAAGGCGACGATCTGTAGCTGGTCTGAGAGGACGACCAGCCACACTGGGACTGAGACACGGCCCAGACTCCTACGGGAGGCAGCAGTGGGGAATTTTGGACAATGGGCGAAAGCCTGATCCAGCAATGCCGCGTGTGTGAAGAAGGCCTTCGGGTTGTAAAGCACTTTTGTCCGGAAAGAAATCCTCTGGGTTAATACCTCGGGGGATGACGGTACCGGAAGAATAAGCACCGGCTAACTACGTGCCAGCAGCCGCGGTAATACGTAGGGTGCAAGCGTTAATCGGAATTACTGGGCGTAAAGCGTGCGCAGGCGGTTTTGTAAGACGGATGTGAAATCCCCGGGCTTAACCTGGGAACTGCATTCGTGACTGCAAGGCTAGAGTATGGCAGAGGGGGGTAGAATTCCACGTGTAGCAGTGAAATGCGTAGAGATGTGGAGGAATACCGATGGCGAAGGCAGCCCCCTGGGCCAATACTGACGCTCATGCACGAAAGCGTGGGGAGCAAACAGGATTAGATACCCTGGTAGTCCACGCCCTAAACGATGTCAACTAGTTGTTGGGGATTCATTTCCTTAGTAACGAAGCTAACGCGTGAAGTTGACCGCCTGGGGAGTACGGTCGCAAGATTAAAACTCAAAGGAATTGACGGGGACCCGCACAAGCGGTGGATGATGTGGATTAATTCGATGCAACGCGAAAAACCTTACCTACCCTTGACATGTACGGAATCCTGCTGAGAGGTGGGAGTGCTCGAAAGAGAACCGTAACACAGGTGCTGCATGGCTGTCGTCAGCTCGTGTCGTGAGATGTTGGGTTAAGTCCCGCAACGAGCGCAACCCTTGTCCTTAGTTGCTACGCAAGAGCACTCTAGGGAGACTGCCGGTGACAAACCGGAGGAAGGTGGGGATGACGTCAAGTCCTCATGGCCCTTATGGGTAGGGCTTCACACGTCATACAATGGTCGGTACAGAGGGCTGCCAAACCGCGAGGTGGAGCTAACCCCAGAAAACCGATCGTAGTCCGGATCGCAGTCTGCAACTCGACTGCGTGAAGCTGGAATCGCTAGTAATCGCGGATCAGCATGTCGCGGTGAATACGTTCCCGGGTCTTGTACACACCGCCCGTCACACCATGGGAGTGGGTTTTGCCAGAAGTAGGTAGCCTAACCGTAAGGAGGGCGCTTACCACGGCAGGATTCATGACTGGGGTGAAGTCGTAACAAGGTAGCCGTAGGGGAACCTGCGGCTGGATCACCTCCTTTCTAGAGCATGCACTGGAAGTTGAGTGTTCACGCTTATCGGTTGTTTGACTGCGTAGATCTAAGTCGGGTCTGTAGCTCAGGTGGTTAGAGCACCGTCTTGATAAGGCGGGGGTCGAAGGTTCAAGTCCTTCCAGACCCACCAAACTCTTTCCACCGACGCCTGGTAGAAAGAAATCTGGCTGAGGCAAGGCACAAAAAGCCGCCGCATACATGGGTATGCAAGGTTTTTTGTAACGCCGCATCAGACTGATTTGGGGGGCATAGCTCAGCTGGGAGAGCACCTGCTTTGCAAGCAGGGGGTCGTCGGTTCGATCCCGTCTGCCTCCACCAATTCCTTAGATCGCACATCGATGTCAGTCAAAAGCTTTTACGTCTGTAGTAAATCCCAATAGTGATTTAGCGTGAATGTTTTTGAATGACAGCAATGTCATGCAGTATTTGTTCTTTAACAATTTGGAAGAAGTAGTAGTACAACGGAAGCGCGTTAGAGATGGCGCGTGGAAATTGTACGGGTTGTGATTGTATCAACTAGTATTTAAGTGATCGAAAGATGACTTGGAATACGGCACAACGCGAAAACTCAACCTATAACGGGGAGACATTCTCGTTATAGGGTCAAGCGAATAAGTGCATGTGGTGGATGCCTTGGCGATTACAGGCGATGAAGGACGCGATAGCCTGCGAAAAGTTGTGGGGAGCTGGCAAATAAGCTTTGATCCACAAATGTCCGAATGGGGAAACCCGGCCCTCTGGGCCATCCTAGACTGAATACATAGGTCTAGTGAAGCGAACGCGGCGAACTGAAACATCTAAGTAGCTGCAGGAAAAGAAATCAACCGAGATTCCCAAAGTAGTGGCGAGCGAAATGGGACCAGCCTTCAAGATTTAGCACCGGTGTTATCAAAACGGAATGGAAAGTCCGGCCATAGTGGGTGATAGCCCCGTATGAGAAAACCCTGGTGTGGAACTAAGCTTGAGAAAAGTAGGGCGGGACACGTGAAATCCTGTCTGAAGATGGGGGGACCATCCTCCAAGGCTAAATACTCGTAATCGACCGATAGTGAACCAGTACCGTGAGGGAAAGGCGAAAAGAACCCCGGGAGGGGAGTGAAATAGATCCTGAAACCGCATGCATACAAACAGTAGGAGCCTCGCAAGGGGTGACTGCGTACCTTTTGTATAATGGGTCAGCGACTTACATTCAGTGGCAAGCTTAACCGAATAGGGAAGGCGTAGCGAAAGCGAGTCCGAATAGGGCGTTCAGTCGCTGGGTGTAGACCCGAAACCAAGTGATCTATCCATGGCCAGGTTGAAGGTGCGGTAACACGTACTGGAGGACCGAACCCACTAATGTTGAAAAATTAGGGGATGAGCTGTGGATAGGGGTGAAAGGCTAAACAAACTTGGAAATAGCTGGTTCTCTCCGAAAACTATTTAGGTAGTGCCTCGTGTATCACCTTCGGGGGTAGAGCACTGTCATGGTTGAAGGGTCCATTGCGGATTACTTCGCCATAGCAAACTCCGAATACCGAAGAGTGCAATCACGGGAGACAGACATCGGGTGCTAACGTCCGGTGTCAAGAGGGAAACAACCCAGACCGCCAGCTAAGGTCCCTAAATATTGCTAAGTGGGAAACGAAGTGGGAAGGCTAAAACAGTCAGGAGGTTGGCTTAGAAGCAGCCACCCTTTAAAGAAAGCGTAATAGCTCACTGATCGAGTCGTCCTGCGCGGAAGATGTAACGGGGCTAAGCAATATACCGAAGCTGCGGATGCGAGCTTGCTCGCATGGTAGGAGAGCGTTCTGTAAGCCTGTGAAGGTGTCTTGTGAAGGATGCTGGAGGTATCAGAAGTGCGAATGCTGACATGAGTAGCGATAAAGGGGGTGAAAGGCCCCCTCGCCGTAAGCCCAAGGTTTCCTACGCAACGTTCATCGGCGTAGGGTGAGTCGGCCCCTAAGGCGAGGCAGAGATGCGTAGCTGATGGGAAGCAGGTTAATATTCCTGCACCGTCGTATGATGCGATGGGGGGACGGATCGCGGAAGGTTGTCCGGGTGTTGGAAGTCCCGGTCCCTGCAGTGGAGAAGGCGCTTAGGCAAATCCGGGCGCGTAATTCAAGGCTGTGGGGCGAGTACCTTCGGGTACGAAGCAATTGGAAGTGGTTCCAAGAAAAGCCTCTAAGCTTCAGTCATACGAGACCGTACCGCAAACCGACACAGGTGGGCGAGATGAGTATTCTAAGGCGCTTGAGAGAACTCGGGAGAAGGAACTCGGCAAATTGGTACCGTAACTTCGGGATAAGGTACGCCCTTGTAGCTTGACTGGCCTGCGCCAGGAGGGTGAAAGGGTTGCAATAAACTGGTGGCTGCGACTGTTTAATAAAAACACAGCACTCTGCAAACACGAAAGTGGACGTATAGGGTGTGACGCCTGCCCGGTGCCGGAAGATTAAATGATGGGGTGCAAGCTCTTGATTGAAGTCCCGGTAAACGGCGGCCGTAACTATAACGGTCCTAAGGTAGCGAAATTCCTTGTCGGGTAAGTTCCGACCTGCACGAATGGCGTAACGATGGCCACACTGTCTCCTCCCGAGACTCAGCGAAGTTGAAGTGTTTGTGATGATGCAATCTACCCGCGGCTAGACGGAAAGACCCCATGAACCTTTACTGTAGCTTTGCATTGGACTTTGAACCGGTCTGTGTAGGATAGGTGGGAGGCTTTGAAGCAGGAACGCTAGTTTCTGTGGAGCCGTCCTTGAAATACCACCCTGGTTTGTTTGAGGTTCTAACCTAGGTCCGTAATCCGGATCGGGGACAGTGCATGGTAGGCAGTTTGACTGGGGCGGTCTCCTCCCAAAGTGTAACGGAGGAGTACGAAGGTACGCTAGGTACGGTCGGAAATCGTGCTGATAGTGCAATGGCAAAAGCGTGCTTAACTGCGAGACTGACAAGTCGAGCAGGTGCGAAAGCAGGTCATAGTGATCCGGTGGTTCTGTATGGAAGGGCCATCGCTCAACGGATAAAAGGTACTCTGGGGATAACAGGCTGATACCGCCCAAGAGTTCATATCGACGGCGGTGTTTGGCACCTCGATGTCGGCTCATCTCATCCTGGGGCTGTAGCCGGTCCCAAGGGTATGGCTGTTCGCCATTTAAAGAGGTACGTGAGCTGGGTTTAAAACGTCGTGAGACAGTTTGGTCCCTATCTGCCGTGGGCGTTGGAAGTTTGAAGGGGGCTGCTCCTAGTACGAGAGGACCGGAGTGGACGAACCTCTGGTGTACCGGTTGTCACGCCAGTGGCATCGCCGGGTAGCTATGTTCGGAAGAGATAACCGCTGAAAGCATCTAAGCGGGAAACTCGCCTTAAGATGAGACTTCCCTGGGAACTCGATTCCCCTTAAGGGTCGTTCAAGACCAGGACGTTGATAGGTCAGGTGTGGAAGCGCAGTAATGCGTTAAGCTAACTGATACTAATTGCCCGTGAGGCTTGATCCTATAACCAGTGTGTTTTCCTGGTGTGAGTGTCGTGCAATGTGCCGATACAACTCGCAACCCAACAAACGTAGTACTACGCTTCTTCCGAATTGGTTTTGTTGAGCCCCGCTCAGCAGAACACACAAGTTATGCCTGATGACCATAGCGAGTTGGAACCACCCCTTCCCATCCCGAACAGGACCGTGAAACAACTCCACGCCGATGATAGTGCGGATACCCGTGTGAAAGTAGGTAATCGTCAGGCTCCCCTTAAAAACCCCTTGCTAACTCGTGTAGCAAGGGGTTTTTGCTTTTCCCCGGCGATATCGCCCAGCCCTGGCGCGGCTGCATGGCTTGATGCCCAGGTCGTGCCGACGGCGATAATTCCGAGCGCCGGCGCGGCTCGATGCCTAGGTCATGTCGACGGCGATAACGCCTGGCCCTGTCGCGGCAGCGTGGCTTGATGCGCAGGTCGTGTCCACGGCGATAATGCGCAGCGCCGGCGCGCTTGCGTGGCTCGATGCCCAGGTCGTGTCCACGGCGATAACGCCTGGCCCTGTCGCGGCAGCGTGGCTTGATGCCCAGGTCGTGACGGGGCAGCTTGATCTGGCTGACATTCCCCTGACCTATCCACCATTTCGGAACCCGTTCGCCGGACGGTCTTCGGTGGATGCCGTTGCCGGAATGGGGAGCCTCAATTGTCACAATGCGCTGGGTGATCGAACAGCGTTATCGCCGGCGCATGGCCTCTCGCGACTGACGTCTGCTTGGCTATTTCAGGAATGGGGTGCCTCAATTGTCTCAATGCGCTGGGTGATCGAACAGCGTTATCGTCGGCGCGTGGCTTCGCGCGACTGACCTCCGTCCGGCTATTGGGACGGAATTCGGTCAGGGTCCCATACTACAAACTTAATTGCGGGCGTTACGGCGACGGGGCCGCGGGCGTCCGGCGGACGACGCATTAAGGCGGCCGTTGCCGACCGCCTGCGCTACTGAGCGTCGAACGGCAGCCGATATTGCGCAGGGTCTTCTGGGCGTGGTCGACGGCGACGCAACAGCGCCGCGCTGGGCCTGTCGGGCGCTGGGGCCGGTGGATCTAGCAAGCTGAGGCGAAACGCCGGGCGGCTCAGCGGCAGAACGGCCAGTAGTGCTGCCTTGCCGCGTACCGACGTCGGGATGTCGTCTTCCACTGCGGCCGACTGAGCGCCAGCGACGTCATGTACGACGGTATCGCTCGCCTGATGCAAGGCAGCGAGGCGTCGGCCCAGGAGTCGGTATATATCAGGATCAAAGCCGGTCACGGCAGGCAAGGTGTCGACGAAGGCGTCCAACGCGTCACGCGACGTCACAGTGCCCAGATACTGCCAGCGGTCGATCACGTGGTAGTCGACCTCCAAGGTATCGGCGCTGCGTTCTTCAACCGCGATAGGGCCTTCGTACGGCCACGTTTCCAACCGTAGCGTGGCGAGCGCTTGGCGAACCCGCTCGGTGTGCGCGGCGAGCGGCATATCGCCGACGCATACACCATCACAACGCTTGACCTGGTATCCGAAGCACGGCCGGCCGGCGCCCACGGTCTCCAACCCGAGCTGCGCGCAGCACAGACGATGTTCGTCCGCCAGCGTGCGCAGCGCGCTCTGCGCACGCGTGCGCGACGAGAAGGTGCCGTACAAGGCCTCGGCGCCCGCAAAATCGACCGCCTTCGCGCTGACCAGCTCGGGCGTCTCGGCATCCGGCGTGAGTTGCCAGCTGTAGAGTTGCGAAGCACGGCGCAGTTGACGGTTATGTACCGGCTGCAACTGCTTGACCAGTTGCGACTCCAGCAGCAACGCGCCAAGCTCGCCCGCCGTGCGGCGCGCTTCCACACGCCGGATTTCCTGCGAGATACGCAGATCCTTGGCGACCTGATGATCGCTGGAGAAATGCGAACGCACGCGTGCGCGGATGTCGACGCTCTTGCCCACATACAGCAGCGTGTCGCCTTCGCCATAGAAGAGGTAGACGCCGGGGCGGTTCGGCAGGGCGTCGATGGCGTCGTCCGGTAACTGCGGCGGCTGGCTCGACCGTTTGGTCACGCGTTGCACCGCCTGCTCAATCAGATCGGGCGTGTAAATCGTGTGAAGCCTTTGCCAGAACTGCCAGAGTAGATCGGCGTCGGCGAGCGCGCGGTGACGGCCCAGCGGGGCGAGGCCGAACCGGGCGATCAGCGCATCCAGACCGTGCCGCGCCGCCGAGGGAAACAGCAGACGCGACAGACGCACCGTGCACAAAACATCGGCTTGAAACGCGATGCCGGCACGCCGGAATTCGTTTTTGAGAAAACCATAATCGAAGCGCGCATTGTGGGCGACAAACAACTTGCCTTGCAGACGTTCCGCCAATCCGTGCGCCAGCGTCTCGAACGACGGCTGACCGCGCACCATCTCATTGGTGATTCCGGTCAACTGCTGGATAAACGGGGGGATCGGTTCGGCCGGATCGAGCAGGGTGCTCCACTGTTCCACGCCATGCGGGCCGACTTCGACCACGCCGATCTCGGTGATGCGGTCGCCGAGCGCATTGCCACCCGTCGTCTCCAGATCGACGAAGACCATCGGCGCCGGCAACGAGCGGGCGAGTGCGTCAGGATCCATCACATCGCGGATCGCGGCGTCGTCGGCGTGCTCGATTGCGATGTCCCGCATGTCATCGGTCGCGTTGCGCTTGCGCACTTCGGCCGCGCTCAGGCCGGCCATGCCGGCGCATTGGCGTGCGACGCGATCGGCCGAACGGATCGGTCGGACGGAAACGGCGCGGCGTCGTCGCCGGTTAGGTCGTCATCTGCGAATGCCGCGACGATGGCACGGAATACCGCCGGTGCCGGGGCGTCGGGCCAATGCAGATCGACGAGTGCATCGAGCTGCGGCAAAGCGCCGCCGCGACACAGCGCTTCGTCGCCGGGCAGGCGCAGCAGCCGCGCCAGCGCCCACGCCTCATGCCGTGCATGCAGGCCAATATCCGCCTCTGCCTCGTCGGCAATGGCGAGGAGCGTGCGCCAGTCGAGCGTCAATGCCGCTGCCGCTTCGCTCGGATGATTCGCTTCGTTCGCTTCCTCAGGGGCTGTCGCAACGGCGGCAGTGCGTGCCGATGTGGCTTTCGCGGTGCCCGCACGCTGTTGCGCGTAGCGCGCGGCAATCGCTCTCACGATGCCAGCAAGGTCGCGCTCGGCAGCGCTTAACGCCAGTTGATCCCAGTCGATGGTTTCCATAAGACATTCCTCGATTGGAGGACATGATACTGTATAAAATCACAGTGCGCGAGTGACGTGACCCGACAGACCCGACGGGGTCGCCGCAGTCGTCGCCGCATGTAATACTTTGCGCCATGCCCACCCTGCGGGAACCCGACCTCGATGTTGACCCTGTACACCTTTGGCCCGTCGTTCGGGCTACCCGATGCCAGCCCGTTTGTCGTCAAGGCGGAGATGCTGCTCAAGCTCGCCGGACTGTCCTATCGGACGGATCGCAGTGGATTTCGGCATGCCCCCAAGGGTAAGCTTCCCTATATCGATGACGAAGGTGAGATCGTCGCGGACTCCACGCTGATCCGGTTGCACATCGAGCGTAAGTACGGGTTCGATTTCGATGCCGGTCTCACGCCCGAGCGACGGGGCGCGGCGTGGATGTTCGAGAAGGCGCTGGAAGATCATTTCTATTGGCACGTCGTGCAGGCGCGCTGGTGCGACGAAGACAACTTCGCCAAGGGGCCGGCTTCGTTCTTCAAGGCGATTCCCTGGCCGGTGCGGCCACTTGCGCAAGCGTTCATCCGTCGCAAGATCCGCGGCACGCTGCACGCGCAGGGCACCGGGCGCTATACGCCGCAGGAGCAAACGCAACTGCTCAAGCGCGGCGCACAGGCGGCGGCCGAATTGCTCGGCGACAAACCCTATTTTTTCGGTGATGCGCCGTGCGGCGCCGATGCCACGGCTTTCGGTTTCATCGGTAGCGCCGCGTCGCCGCATTTCCGCATGGCGCTGCGCGACGAAATCGCAAACCATCCGAATCTGATGGCCTATGTCGCGCGCATGCAGCGCGAGTTCTTTCGCGACGCGGGCGAAGGCTCGAGCGCTTGAGGCGTAGCGTCCGATAGGCAGGACGGCAAATCGGCAGATCCGCGATTTCACGACGTCACACCGCCGCGAATTGACATCGACGCCGGAGGCCGACGCCGGGCGGGATCAGCCCGCCTCGGACGCTGTCTCGTCGCTCGGCAGCACGTCGGAGAGCACGAGGTTGCGCCCGGAAATCTTCGCGGCGTACAGCGCGCGGTCGGCGCGCATGCACAGCGCCTCGAGACTTTCATTCTCGTGCCACGTCGCCACGCCGCCACTGAGCGTGTATTGACACACGCCGAACGGGCCGGCCACCAGATGTCGGCTCGCCTGGCTGCGCAGGCGCTCGGCAATGCGAATTGCACCGGGCGTGTCCGTGCCCGGCAGCAGCACGGCAAATTCCTCTCCCCCCAGCCGCCCGAAGACATCGCCTTCGCGCAGGATATCGCGCACGAGCTTCACGAATTCGCGAAGCACCGTGTCGCCGCCCGCATGGCCGTGCGTATCGTTGATCCGCTTGAAATGATCGAGATCGATGACCACGATCGAGAGGGGCCAACTGCGGGCTACCGCCCGAGCCATCTCCTGACGCGCGAGCAGGTCGAAGTGTTTGCGAGAGAGCGCGCCGGTCAGATAGTCGCGGTTGGCGGCCTCTTCTGCGGTGGCGAGCATGGCGTCGTGAATCATCATGACCGCGCCCATCGTCATGGCGGGCATGACGATCGTGCCGATGGTGAGCATCACGGCGTTGAACATCGTGGGCGCGAACACTTCGGGCCCGGGCGCCGGCGCCCAGCCGAAGGCCACGCCGCGCACGGCATGCCCGATGGCGAACGCCGCCGCGAGGCCCGTCGTCAGCCAATAGTTGTAAGGATGCCGGCGCGGGGGAATATGTCGGGCAATGAGCACGGCCGTGGCTAACAGCCACGCCGCGTGAAACGCGGAGACGACGACCACGCGCGCCTGTGGGTCGTCGGTGCCGTAGCGCCAGAACACGATGGCGGCAGCGAGCACGCCGAGCGATGCGCCCAATGCCGGCCAATGCGGCGATTGGCCGAGAAAGCGAGCACAGCCCGCGAAGTAAAGCAGCAGGCCGCCCGCTAGGGTAACGTTGGCGACAGCGATCGACAGGACGTCTGGGACGACGCCGCGCAGCGCAAACAGCGGCAGGGCAATGAGTACCGCGACGTTGGCGAAGCACCACTCGCGAACGCCCGCCACGTGCGAGCGTAGAAGAGATCCCATGATCAGCAACATCATGAAGCTGAGCAGGGAGGTGATCGCGAGCAAAGACGTCGTCAACATGGCGATGACCAGCGGGGGAAGCGGACATGTGTTGTGCATTGTAATGTACGCCGCTACGCGCGTTACATGCCTAACACGCCAGTAGAATGACTGGGTTCGTCTTTTTTGTTTCAAGGAGTTTGCGTCAATGCCGAAGACCCGATCCTATCCGTCACATCGCTCCCCTCGCTTTCGCCGGTCCCCCACGCTGGCGCTGGCCGTCGTGGCCATCGCCGGGCTTGCCGCACTCCCGGCGCAGGCGCAGCAAGAGCCGATGTTGCGCCGCTCGGCCCAGCCGCCGCTATTTTCTGCCCCGGCCAGCAGCGCAAGCGCCCCGGCGGCGGATATCAATCGCGACGTGCGTCCCGCGCTCGAGGCCGCCAACCTCTGGCTGGGACTGACGGACATCAATCGTGGAAAGCAGAGCTGGGAGCAGGCCGCCCCGGTGTTCCAGCGAGCGATCACGGCCGACGACTGGGCTCAGCGCCTGCAGGCCGCGCGCGAGCCGCTGGGCCGGGTGAAGTCGCGCAAAACCGCGGATGCGGTGTTTACGCGCACGCTGCCCGGGCAGCCGGACGGCGAGTATGTGGTCATTCAGTACAACACGGTCTTCGAGCACAAAGCCGAGGCCCATGAGATGGTGACGATGGTCTTCGGCATCGACAGCCGTTGGCGGGTCGCGGGCTATTTGGTGCGCTGATGTCGGGCTGACGGGGCCAGCGGGGGCTGGCCGACGATTTCCCCGTCGCGAGCCGAGCCGGGTTCACGCCAACGGGCGACGAGCAGCGCACGCTCGCCACGCGTAACACCTTCAGCGACTTTTCGCCAGAATGCGGTAGCGCGCTCACGTGTGAGCGGTTGCATGAAACTCACGGATGTACCGCCCTGCACGCAGTCGATGAGTACGTCGGCAAGCACGTCGATCGCCGCCAAGGTCTGGGCGCCGTCAAGTCGCTGCAGGGCGATGGGCGGGGCGATGGACGACAAGGCAAAAGGAATCACGGTGTTCTCCTTGCAGCCACGAACGGTAACGTTACGAGCCCGACCAGATAGCGCGCAGAGACCGGCGTGGGATTGTGGAAGCTGATCGGCCGATCGAGCCGCATGGCGAGACAATCGCCGCCACCCAGCCGCCATGCGACGTTGTCCAATGTGACCTCGATCGCGCCTTCAATCACCCAGATCTGTTGCCAGACTTCATTCTCTCGCGTGCCGGCCTCATAGGCGACGCGCTCGCCCGGCGGGAAGCGAACTTCGACAAGCTGCAACGGCGACGGCTGCGTCGGCGAAAGGTTGCGTCGCACGTAGCCCGAGTCCGGGTCCGTCCAGACCGGCTGGTCGGCACGGCGTGCGAGCGGCGATGGCAGCGTATCTTCCCTCGCCCGGTCATCGAACAACGAAGCGAGCGTAACGTCGAGCGCAGTGGCAAGCTTGTCGAGCACGTTGGCCGTCGGGCTGGTCTGCGCCCGCTCGATGAGCGAGATGCTCGAGCGACTCACGCCGCTGCGTTCCGCCAGCGTATCCAGCGAATAGCCGCGCTCGCTGCGCAAATCTCGCACACGGCGGGCGATGCGTTCGTTGATGTCCATGGCGTCCAGTTTACTGGAAATTAATTTCCAGTAAAATAGATGGCATTGTTCACGCCGTCATCCACGGCTTCTTGTTTGCGGGACCCCTCAAATGACTTCCTCGCTCATCGTGCGCGACGCCACCGACGCCGACCTCCCGGCTATTCGCGACATCTATAACGACGCTGTCGAGCACACGACCGCCATCTGGAACGAGGTGCTCGTCGACGTGGACAACCGGCGCGAGTGGCTCGCGGCACGCGTGGCGCGTGGGTATCCCGTGATCGTCGCCGAGCGCGACGGCAAGGTCGCGGGATACGCGTCGTTTGGCGACTGGCGCGCGTTCGACGGCTATCGTCACACGGTCGAGCATTCCATTTACGTGGACAAGAACGCGCGAGGCGGCGGCGTCGGCGAGACGCTCATGCGCGCGCTGATCGAGCGCGCGCGCGCCATCGGCATTCACGTGATGATCGCGAGTATCGAAGCGCAGAACGCACCGTCGATTCGGCTGCACGAAAAGCTCGGCTTCCTTACGGTCGGCACGTTCAGCGAAGTCGGCACGAAGTTCGGCCGCTGGCTCGATCTCACGTGCATGGAATTGCGTATCGACGCCACGCGCTGAAACGCGCGCCGTACCCTCCGTTCGATGCCGCTATGTCCAAACAGATATAGCGGCATTTCTCATTGGGCATAGGCAACATCACCCGCTTCGAATAGCAACCGTCCGCGCCCGCTGCACGGCGTGCATTGGACGACGGCACATGCGCATTCTCTCGCGGCGTGCTATGGCCAACCTTGTCATTCCTGGACTCGGCGTGTAGCCTTGCTACGTCCGGTGTCACTCATGAAGCGTCTTCTCACCGAACTTCACGAGCGCATCACGGCAGGTGAATGTCACGCGTCGTGACCATGCCTCGTGGGTCGAGTCGGCAAGTGTCCGATATCTCGCCCCGGTGATCGTCGCGGTGCCGTTTTGTGCGCATTGGTGTCTGCGCGAGCTTGGTGATCGTGATACATCCCCCCAAAACAAGACGGACGGAACGCTTATGCCGCGCCTGCCAAGAAAGCCCGCTCCCCCTGCGGTTGTGTCGAGCGACGACGCTCGTCACAATACCGCCGCCGAATCTCCGGCGTCTTCTCGAAACGCCCAGTGTCCCGATGCCGCCCCCGGTATCGCGGTGACGCGTCGCGGGTTTCTCAAGGCGTCGGTGATTGCGGGTATCTCTGTGTATATCGCCCCGTTGGGCAGCCGGGCGTTCGCCGCGCTGTTCGAAGACAAGAACCTCACGCCGGTTGCGTGGGACGCCGCCAAGGGACAAGCGAAGTTCCGTATCGACGGCACGGCCAAGGTGACCGGGGAAAAGATTTTCGCGCGCGACGTGCGCTCGCGCGACATGCCGGGTTGGCCCGTGCAGCAAGCCCATGCCTTCGTGCTGCGCGCGACGCATGCTGACCGCGCATATCTAGGTTTCGATCTCTCGCGTCTGGACGATGGCCTGCAACCCGATCGTGTTGTGACGGCCGACGATCTGGCCCGCGACGGGATAGCGTTCCCGGCATTCTATGGCGACGACATGTTGCTGCCGGCCGGCAAGACGCCGGCTTATCTCGGCCACGCCGTCGCGATCCTGATCTATCGCGACTTCACGCGCTTTCGCTTCGCCAAGGACAAGCTCAAGTTCCACGACGAGATCATTCGCTATGGTGACGTGACAGGTCCGCTGGAACGCGATCCGTGGGGCAGCTTCCGCTTCGTGCGCGTGGGCGGCAAGACGGCCTATGACGATGACGTCTACTCGAGTCTGAAGGACGCGCCGATCTTCCCGAGCATGATGCGCAAGCATCTGCCCGTGTGGCCGGACGGCAACGACCACGGCAAGCTCGACGAGCAAGGCATGGCCTACGCGGCGAAGATCGGCGAATCGCTCTCGCACCCGCCGGCGAACTGGCTGGTGATGTCGCGCGAGTACCGCACGCAGTCGATCGACACGGCGGCGCTCGAACCCGATAACGCCAACTGCTGGTACGACGCCGCCACGCAGACGCTGCATATGGTGGTGCCCTCTCAATCGCCGTCGGAAGTCGCGGAGAACGCGGCGGCCATGGCGGCCAAGGGCCACTTCCCGGTCAAGCGCCTGATCGTCTATCCGTGCTACACGGTGGGCTACGGGTCGAAGGATCACTACAACATGCCGTTCTACGGTCTGGCCGCAGCGATGTACGGCGACGGCCTGCCCGTTCGCCTGGCCAACGACCGCTACGAGCAGTTCCAGACGTCGCTCAAGCGTCACGCGTTCACGCTGCGTTATCGCCTCGGCGTCGACAAGGAGAGCGGACTGCTCCAGGCGTTCGCGGCCGACATGGAGTGCAACGGCGGCGGGCGGATGAATTTCTCGCCCTCGGTGGCAATGGTCGGCGCGACGGCAGCGCAGTCGATCTACTACATCCCGCAGAGCGATCTGGCGAGCGTGGCAATTGCGTCGCGGGCCATCGATGCCGGGTCGGCGCGCGGTTACGGCACGTTGCAGTCGATGGCCGCCACGGAAATGATGATCGACGAGATGGCGGCGCAGCTTGGCGTCGATCCCATCGAGTTCCGTCTCAAGAACGCGCTGCGCTCGGGCATGAAGAACACGCAAGGGGCGATTCCAGCGGGCGCGGTGCGGGTGGATGAGGTGCTTGCTCGCGCGAAACGGCATCCGTTGTGGACGCAGCGCGAAAAGAAGAAAGCGGAGTTCGAGGCGACACATCCGGGACGTCGTTACGGGGTCGGATTCGCTTGCGTGCAAAAAGACTTCGGCACTGGTGCCGAGACGTCGTTCGCGCGTGTCGAGATCGACGAGACGGGCAAGATAGCGTTACATCACACGGCCGTGGAGATCGGTACGGGCACGTCGACGTCGCAGGCGGTTGCCGTGGCGAAATGGCTTGGCATGCCGGCCACGGAGGTGCATGTCGCGATCACCGACTGGCCGGAGTTGCCGGTCGTGACGAGCGGCGATCCGTATCTGATGTCGCAGGCCGATCAGGACAGGCTCGCTGCCAATGCGCGTTGGTCGCCGGGATACGCCTCGCCGTCGAGCGCGACGAACTCTGCCTACTACTTCACGCACAGCACGCGAGAAGCGGCACGGTTGCTCTTCATGCAGGGATTGTGGCCGGCGGCGCTGTCGATCTGGCGTCGCGGCCTCGGCGGCGGACAGGCCGCACCGCTCGTGGTGCGGGCGGAAGACGCACGCTGGGTCGACGGCAAACTCACGGCCGCCGGGCTCGAAGCGCTGCCGTTACCCATGCTTGCGAAGGCGGCCCACGAACTGGGCCTGGTGACCGGAGCGACGGTGCATGTCTTCAATCGTTGGCAGTGGGCCGAAGCGGACTGGGATCTGGGCAACGGCGCGATGCAGCGACTGCCTGTCGATGGCATTGCGTTGCGCTTTGGAAAGGGTGGGGCCACGCCGTCGACGGCCACTGCGTCGACGTCGGCCACCGGCTATCGCACCCTCGATCGCAAGCGCGTGTACTACCCGCCGGTGCAGCGTAACAACGCGGCGGTGACGTACTACAGCGCCGTCGGCACGCTCGTGGCGCTGTCGGTGCACGAGGCGACCGGCAAGGTCGAACTGCTCACCCATCATTCCATTGTCGAATGCGGCAACCAGATCTCGCCGCAACTCGTCTCGGGCCAATTGCAGGGCGGTCTCGCGATGGGAATCGGCCATGCGCTGCACGAGTATCTGCCGCTTTATGAAGACGGCCCGGGCAATGGCACATGGAACTTCAATCGGTATCACCTGCCGCGTGCGGTCGACGTCGCCGTGTGGACGCAAACCGGAGAGGTATTGCCACCGATCTCCGAAACCGACGTTCCGAAAGGCATTGCGGAAGTGGTGATGATTCCCGTCGTTGGCGCGATTGTGAACGGTCTCGCGCATGCGATCGGCCATCGATTTACGACGTTGCCGGTGACACCGGAGAAGATCCAGGAGGTACTGGCATGACAAACGCTTCGAGCACACCGCAGGCCGCGTCGGACGCCACGGCGTCGACGGGCGCGGGACAACCGATGAGCGCGGCGAGTGCGGCGCCGGCACCGCTTGCGGCGAATGCGGCGGCAGCCCCGGCAAACGGCAAAGCACCGTGGGAGACGTTGCCCGTCACCGTGAAGGTGAACGGTGTGTCGCATGGCCCGATGGACGTGCCGGCCGGTTTGATGATGATCGACTGGCTGCACGAGACCCTGGGCCTGACCGGCTCGCGTCTGGGCTGCGGGCAGGGCATCTGCCACGCCTGCGTGGTGATCGTCGATCACGCCGACGGCAGCAGTGAGACCGTACGCACGTGCATTACCGGGGCGAACTATTTCGACGGCAAGACGGTGCGCACGGTGGAAGGCCACGCGGTGCGCGATGCCGACGGCAAGCTCACGCTCGCACCGATCCAGCAGGCGTTTCTCGATCACTTCAGTTTCCAGTGCGGCTACTGTACGCCGGGCTTTGTGAATGCTGCGACGGTGTTGATCGAACGGCTGAAGCGCCACCCGGTCGCGCGCGCCGATCTCGAAGCCGCGATCACCGAGGGACTCAACGACCATATCTGTCGGTGCACGGGGTATGTGCGCTATTACACGGCCGTGCGCGACGTCGTGCTCAAGACGCCCGGTTGTATCAGGGATGCGAAATGAGAGGGGACGCCATGCGCCTGAATCGCGCCACCCGCTGGAGCGCGCGCGCGGCTTGTCTTGTCGCGCTGCTGCTCGTCGCCGCCTGCAACGACTCGACGGTGCCCAAGCCCCCAAGCCCGCCCAGCCGCCAATGCCCAAGACGACGGCGGCGCCCGCGCTCGTGACGAGCGGGATGGCCGCGGATGCACCGAGTGCCTCGGCATCGTCGGCCAGCGGTGGGGCCGCGGCATCGGCCTCGCCGGCGGAGAACGCATTGCCCGAGCGAATCGCTCGCGGCAAATATCTGGCGCGAGCGGCCGATTGCGCCGCGTGCCACACGAGCGCGAACGGCGCGCCGTTTGCGGGCGGCGTGCCGCTCAAGTCGCCGTATGGCACGTTCTATGGCACCAACATCACGCCGGACAAGACACACGGCATCGGCGGCTGGACCGCCGACGACTTCTACCGCGCGCTGCATGACGGAATGGCCCGGACAAGGCGCTGTATCCGGCCATGCCGTACACGTCCTATCGGCAGATGACCCGCGCCGACAGCGACGCCATCTACGCCTACCTGATGTCGGTGAAGCCGGCGGCCGTGCCCAATCGAAAGCACGATCTCTCGTTCCCCTACAACGTGCGCCCGAGCATGCGCGTGTGGGACTGGATGTTCCTGAAGGACACATTGCCCGATGCCTCGAAGGGACAGTCCGCCGACTGGCTGCGTGGACGCTATCTCGCGAACGCCTTGGGACACTGCGCCGAATGCCACACGCCACGCGGCACGTTCGGTCAGCTCGACAGCGCGAAGCCGCTCGGCGGGGCGGCGCTCGCCCGGATTGCCGCGCCTGATCTGACGCCCGACGCCCTGGCGGCACGCGGCTGGACGGTGAAGGATCTGCAGTCGTTCTTTGGCACGGGAATTGCCCCGCAAGGGTCGGCATTCGGCGAGATGTATCCGGTGGTGCATCTGAGCACGCAATACCTCACACCCGACGATCTGCGCTCGCTCTCGACGTACCTGCTTGGTGACGCGCCGCCCGCGCCGACCCCGCTGCCGGCGCACGCCGACACTAGCCAATTGAAGGCGGGACGCAACCTCTATCTCGCCGTGTGTGCGGGCTGCCATGCGGTGGACGGCACAGGCAAGCCGCATGTGGCGGTGGCGATGCTGGGGAACTCGACGGTGCGTCAGAAGGATCCGCGCAATCTGATCGTCGCGATTCTCGATGGCATCGAGCCGCAGCAGTTCCCTGGGCTGGAAGCGATGCAGGACATGCCGGGCTTCGCGCGCCAGTTCACCGACGCGCAGATTGCCGAGTTGAGCAATTACCTGCGTGTGGCCTACGGCGCTCAGGCGGGCGACGTGAATTCCGAGATCGTCAGACAACTGCGCCAGAAGTGATCCGGTGCACTGCCGCGCGCAACGGCATGACGCATAATGTCGCGCCATGTCCCGCACACAACGTCTCTTCTCATTGATGCAGCTGCTGCGCCGCAACCGCTACCCGGTGGCGGGCGCGGCGCTGGCCGACTCGCTCGGCGTGAGCCTGCGCACGCTCTACCGCGACATCGCCATGCTTCAGGCCCAGGGCGCGCACATCGAGGGGCGCCGGGGCTTGGCTACGTCCTGAAGCCGGGCTTTCTGCTCCCGCCGCTGATGTTCTCCGAGGAGGAAATCGAGGCCATCGTGCTGGGCTCGCGGTGGGTCGCCAAGCGTACCGACGGCGCCCTGGCCGAAGCCGGCGCGAACGCGCTGGCCAAGATCGCGGCGGTGTTGCCGCCGGACCTGCGCGCGTCGCTCGAGGCATCCACCTTGCTCATCGCCCCGGGCGAACCGTTACCGCCGACGATCGTCGACATGACGGTCATTCGCGAAGCCATTCGCGCCGAGCGAAAACTCCAACTGTCCTATCGCGACGAAGCGGGTCGCCTGTCCGAGCGTGTCATCTGGCCGTTTGCGCTCGGCTTCTTCGATCACATGCGCATGATCGTCGCGTGGTGCGAGCTGCGCGACGACTTCCGTCATTTCCGCGCCGATCGGATCGAGGCGCTGACGGTGAGCGCGACGCGCTACCCGCGCGGGCGACGGGCGCTGCTCAAGGCGTGGCGCGAAACGACGGGCAATCGGTGAGCTCCGCCGGCTTTCGCGATGCTTCGCGGGCGCCGGTCGACTGCTGACAAAAATTGACAGCATCGCTTCGTACGATGCGATGCATGACAGCGCACGACGGCACCGCAGATGCGGGGACCGGCCGGGCGAAACGTCATCCATCACTATCGACAGGAGCGAATCATGCTGCATCCGAACTTGGTCATTTTGTATGTTTCGAGTCCCCCCGAAAGCGCGGCGTTCTATGCCGAATTGTTCGACCTCGAGCCGGTTGAAGCATCGCCCGGATTCGCGATGTTCGTGTTCCCGTCGGGGATGAAGTTGGGACTGTGGGCGCGCTATGGCGTGGCGCCGACGGCCATCGCGCCGCCCGGCGGCAGCGAAATCGTGCTGCCGGTGGCGTCGAACGCCCACGTGGACGCCACGTGGGAGGACTGGAGCGCGCGAGGCATCACGATTCTGCAGGCGCCGACGACGATGGACTTTGGTCGCACGTTCGTGGCGTCCGATCCCGATGGTCACCGCGTTCGCGTGTACAAGCTCGCCGACACGCCGCGATAAGCCGAGCGTGCGGCAAGGGTAGGGGCGAGGGGGGCGCCAGAGTCGCGGGCCGCCCGGGCCCATCGCCCATCGCCGCATTGACGCCTTACATCGCGGTGGCGGATTTCACGAGCACGGGCGTGTCGCGATACTGTGCGGGGAACAGACGCTTGAGGTCTTTCACCTTCGGCAGGTCGTTGATGACGATGTACGGATACGTCGGGTGCTCGGTCAGGAAATCCTGATGATAGGTCTCGGCCGGATAGAAGCCCGAGTACTTTTCCAGGCGGGTGACGATGGGCTTGCTGTAGACATGCGAGGCGTTGAGCTGCGCGATATACGCGTCGGCGACACGGCGTTGTGCGTCGCTCATCGGGAACACGGCCGAACGATATTGTGTGCCGGTGTCGGGGCCCTGACGATTGAGTTCGGTCGGATTGTGCGCGACGGAGAAGTAGATTTGCAGCAGTGTCCCGTAGGAGACTTGCTGAGGGTCGAACGTCACTTCCACCGATTCGGCGTGGCCCGTCGCACCGCCGCTGACGGTTTCGTAATCGGCCGTCTTCGCGGTGCCGCCTGCGTAGCCGGACACGGCTTTCGTCACGCCCTTCACATGCTGGAACACCCCTTGCACCCCCAGAAGCAGCCACCGGCGAATACGGCCGTCTCGGTGTGGACCCCCGTGGCGGGCTCGTCGAGCTTTGGGGCGGCGATGACAACGGCTGTCTCGGCACCGCCGAAGGCGTACGCGCCCACTTGCCAGACGAGTACCCCGACGGCGGCGGTGCCAAGCAGCAGGCGTCGCACTCGCGAAGCGGGCGTCGTGCGGCGGGGCGACTGGCCTGGCGTTTCGTCGCGGGCCTGCGACGGGTGAAGCGGATCGAACGGATTCATCTGAAAACTCCCGGCGTCCGTAGACGCCTCGATGGCAGCGGTCATGCGAAGTCGCTGCCGGGTCATTGGATTTTAGGGCGGGGCGCGGTGCGATGCACCGAATGCCATCGACCTCAGCCGAAGGTGAACGCGTAGGCCGACACGCCCGGATCGAGAAACTCGATGCTGAACGTACGGTCGCGCACGTCGCCCGACTGTCGCACCAACTGGTACAGGCGCTGGGAGGCGACGGTGCCGGTACCGTCGGCGCCCACGTCGGTGCCATGCGCGTCGCCCGGCGGCTTACCGTCGACCGTTACGCGAAAGCGCACCGGTTCGCCGCCGGCCTTCGGGCCGAGCACGAGATGCAGGTCACGCGCGTGGAAGCGATAGACGATACGCGCCCCGGCCTGCATGGCGGTGGCCTGTTCCGGCCCACGCGCCAGTCGCCGGCCAGCGCCCATTGGTTGAGCGACGGCGTTGATGGCGCGCGGTAGTCGCTGACCTGATCGCGCACGGCCCCGCCGGGGGAGGCGAAGTTCTCCGCGCGCGTGTAGCCGACATAAGTCTCCGGCGATCGAACGTCGCCCATGTCGGCCGCTTGCTGGATACCACCGGCCTGCACGTCGGCAATGCCGCTCGCGACCTGCTTTGCACCGGCCTCGCGCAACAACTGCTGGATCACGCGTTCCGACTCGGCGTAATTGCCTTCGCCGAAGTGGTGGTAGCGCACGCGGCCCTGGGCATCGACGAAATAGTGTGCCGGCCAGTATTGATTGTGAAAGCCGCGCCAGATGGCGAAGTCGTTGTCGATGGCCACCGGGTAGTCAACGCCCAGATCGTGTACGGCCTTTTTCACGTTGCCGATGTCGCGCTCGAACGCGAATTCGGGCGCGTGCACGCCGATGACGACAAGGCCCTGGTCGCGATACTTCTGCGCCCAGGCTTTGACGTAGGGCAACGTGCGCAGGCAGTTGATGCAGGAATAGGTCCAGAAGTCGATGAGCACGACCTTGCCACGAAGCGCCTGCGCCGTGAGCGGAGGCGAATTCAGCCATTGCACGGCGCCGTCCAGCGAGGGCAACTGGCCTTCGACCGGCAACGGCGCTGGGGCATCGGCGGTGGCGCGCATCGTGGTATCGCGCACGGGCATCATGGTCGGGCCGGCAGTGTGGCTATCGACGCTCGCGCCGACCTGAGCGGCGGCGCGGCGTGTACCAAGCGCGTCGACGAGCCGCTGCTCGATACCCCCTGTCGACGCCGTCGAGAGTTGCGCCAGCGCGCCGGTGTCGAGCCCGAGGGCGATGGCGGCGACGCCCGCGAGCATCAGCCCGCCGAGCCCGCGGCGAACCCATTCACCTGCGCCGAGCGAGCGTTTCATGGCGGCGAAGACGCGTCCGCCGACCAGGAGGGCCAGCCCAAGCGACGTGGCGGCGCCGGCCGCATAGGCGGCGAGCAGCAGCGTGGTGCCGACGCTGGCGCCTTGCAGCGCCGCGCCCGTGAGCACAAGGCCGAGGATCGGACCGGCGCAGGGCGCCCAGAGCAGGCCGGTGGCAATGCCAAGCAGGAACGACGCTCCCGGACGGGGGCCCGTGTTCGCGTTACCTGTCGCGGCGCCGTTGCCTTGCGCCGACTGCGACAGACGATCACCCAGCGACACGAGCGGATGCGTGAGCCGTTCGGCGAGTTTCGGGAAGAGGAGCGTCGCACCGAACAGGGCAACGAGCGCGAGCGCTAGCCAGCGGCCATACTGGTTCGCCTGCACGACCCAGCTTCCGCCAACGGCGGCGAGCGTTGCCACCAGCGCGAACATCAGCACCATGCCCGCAAGCATTGGCAACACGCTGCGCGAGAAGGATTGGCCAGCCCGCGAGAAAACAAACGGCAGCACCGGCAGGATGCACGGACTGACGATCGTCAGAATCCCGCCGAGGTAGGCGAGGATGAGCAAAGTCATGAAGCGCTCCTTGAGCCGCACCCGTTGGCGGGGCGAAGCGGAGGTGGGTAACTTGACGACGGCTGACGCATGGCGCTCAGGCGGGTTGCGGCTGGAACGTCATCGCTAGGCCGTTCATGCAATAGCGCAGGCCGGTCGGCTTCGGACCGTCGTCGAACACATGGCCGAGGTGGCCGCCGCAACGTCGGCAATGGACTTCGGTGCGAACCATGCCGAAGGTCGAGTCGGTGTGCGTGCCCACGGCATGATCCAGCGGCATCCAGAAACTTGGCCAACCCGTGTGACTGTCGAATTTCGTGCGCGACGAGAAAAGCGGCAGCGCACAGCCGGCGCAGGCGAACGTTCCGGCGCGGTGTTCGTCATTGAGCGGGCTGGAATAGGGACGCTCGGTGCCCGCCTGACGCAAGATCTCGTACTGGGCGGGCGTCAGACGCTTGCGCCATTCGGCATCGCTGTAGGCGACCTCGAAGTGCTCGGGATCCGTGGCGCGACGGGCATCGTCGGCGTGTGCGGGGCGCATGAGGCGCGGCACCAGCCCGGCGGCGACGGCGGCGGCTGCCGCAGTGGCGCTCAGCAGGAACGCGCGGCGCGACGGCGTCGGGGCAGCCTTCGCGGCGTGCGTGCGCGACGGTTTGCGCGGTGGGTTATCGGACAAACGCATGACATCCTCCGGTCAGTAGGGCGATCCGGCGCGGGGCTGGCCCGCCGCCGCGTGTTCAGGGGAGCGCGACGGCCGTGGTTCGGCTCAGCAGACATAGCAGGCGTTCGCGCCGGATCGATAATTGAAGGGTAGTGCGCCAGCGATGGCAAAGTCCTCACGTAAAATTAAACAATTCGTGATACCTCGCGGTGCGGGAACTGCGCACAATGGGGCCTTCAAGACCCACTTTTCCAGGAGTCTTTCCTGCGATGGAATCGCCGCGCCGTGTTCTGCTCGTCGAAGACGACGTGCATATTGCCGACCTGCTCGCGCTGCATCTGCGCGACGAGCGGTTCGAGGTCGTGCATTGCGCCGACGGCGACGAAGGTCTTCGTCGATTGTCCGAGGGCGGGTGGGATGCGCTGGTCCTCGACCTGATGCTGCCCGGCGTCGACGGATTGGAAATCTGCCGTCGCGCGCGGGCCATGACCCGATACACGCCGATCATCATCATCAGTGCGCGCGCGAGCGAAGTGCACCGCATCCTCGGGCTGGAATTGGGCGCCGACGACTATCTGGCCAAGCCGTTTTCAGTGCTGGAGCTGGTGGCGCGGGTCAAGGCGCTCATGCGGCGGGTCGATGCGCTGGCGCGCAACGCGCGCATGGACGCGGGCAGCCTGGCGATGGCGGGGTTGTTCATCGACCCGATTGCGCGGGAGGCATCGCTTGGCGGCAAGCGGCTCGATCTCACGCCGCGCGAATTCGATCTGCTGTACTTCTTCGCTCGCCAGCCCGGCAAGGTGTTCTCGCGCATGGACCTGCTCAATGCGGTCTGGGGCTATCAGCATGAGGGTTACGAACACACCGTCAACACGCACATCAATCGCCTGCGTGCCAAGATCGAGGCGGATCCGGCGCAGCCCACGCGTATCCTCACGGTCTGGGGACGCGGCTACAAGTTCGCCAATGACGGTGGGCCCGACGGCACGGGTGCCGAGGCAGGAGGCGCATGATGCGTCGCTGGAATCTCACCCTCACGCAGCGCCTGTCGCTGGTATTCGCAGGACTGCTGCTGGTGTGCTGCGGCACGTCGGCGTGGATGCAGGTGCGCGCCAATCGCATGCACGAAGCCGAAGTGATTCAGGGACTCTCGCGCGGACTGGCGGAGCATATCGCCGCGAACGCCCAGCTCATGGACGCGAACGGCATGAAGCCCGACGCCGTGAGGCGTCTGTTCGGGCAACTCATGGTGGTGAATCCGAGCGTCGAAGTGTATCTGCTCGACATGCAGGGGCGCATTACCGGTCACGCGGCGCCCGAGGGCCATCTGCGTCGCTTGCAGGTCGATCTGGCCCCGTGCATCGGCTGATCGATGGCGAGGCGTTGCCGATCTATGGCGACGATCCCCGTAACGCCGATGTCCGTAAGGTATTCAGTGCCGCACCGCTGCGGGTGGACGGTCGCGAGGTCGGCTATGTCTACGTCGTGCTGGTCGGCGAGGCGCACGACCGCTTCGCGGCGCGCGGCGCGACGAGCGCGGCGCTCGATACGGCGCTATGGTCGATCGGCCTGGTGGCGGCGCTGTGCCTGATTGCCGGTCTGACGGCGTTCGCGCTGATTACGCGTCCGTTGCGCCGATTGACGGATTCCGTGCGCGAGTTCGATATCGACGCGGCCCCGGTGCCGCTGCCTGCCGTCTCCGCAGATGAACTGGCGTCGCAGCAGGCGCGGCCGAACGACGAGATCGTGGTGCTCGAACGTGCCTTCCGCCAGATGGTCGAGCGGCTGGGCACGCAGTGGCGCACGCTTACGCGTCAGGATCAGGAGCGGCGCGAACTCATCGCTAACATCTCGCACGATCTGCGCACGCCGCTCTCGTCGCTGCACGGCTATCTCGAGACGCTTTCGCTCAAGGACGCCACGCTCACCCCCGCCGAGCGGCGGCGTTATCTGGGCATTGCGCTCGATCAGAGCCGCAAGGTCGGCGCGCTGGCGCGGTCGCTGTTCGAACTGGCTCGTCTGGAACATGGCTTCGTGCAGCCCGAGGCCGAGCCGTTCTCCGTGACGGATCTGATCCAGGACGTCTTTCAGAAATTCGAACTGAGTGCCGAGTCGCGCGGCGTCGCCTTGCGCGCGCAACTCGCGCCGCAAATTCCCGTTGCGCGGGCCGACCTCGGCCTGATCGAGCGCGTGTTCACGAACCTGCTCGACAACGCGCTGCGCTACACGCCGTCGGGTGGTGAGATCACGGTGGCGGTGGCGCCGGTGGGCGCCGACATCGAAGTGTTGGTGAGCGACACGGGTCCCGGCATTCCCGAGACCGCGCGCGAAGGCCTGTTCGAGCGGCCATTCACGGTCGGCGGCGCCCGCCGCGAGGGCGGGCTGGGTTTGCGCATCGTGCATCGCATTCTGCAACTGCACGGACGGCGCATCACGTTGGTCGACACGCCCGGGCAGGGGGCGACGTTCCGTTTTACTTTGCCGACGTGAGTTGGTTGGACGCCGGGGCTGCCGGCGCCGCGTCGAAGTAGGTCAGCTTGCGCACGAAGACATTGGCGAACGGGTCGACCTTCTCGCCATGCGCGGCGGGCGAGGTGATCACGACGCGCACGATATTGCCGTGCGCGTCGTACTTGTAGTGGTACTCCGACACATGGCGCTCGCCAGTGGCGGCGTCGGTGCGGGTCACGCGCGTGAGTTCGTGACGCGGTGAGTATTGCGCGACCTCGTTGTCCCACGCCAGCGCGAGCCATTGACCGTCGATGAGCGCGGCGGCGCCGTTGTCGCGGACGATGCGCCCACCGTCCGGCGTGCGCTCCACGCTGGCGAACGTCCGGTAGGAGACCCGCTTCGGCGCTGGACGCACCTTGCCGTCGGCCGTGACGACCTGACGTGCTTCGTTGGGCGCCGACCATTGACGCGAGAGCGCGAAGCACTCGTCGTCGAACCGTCGCGCCTGCAGGCTGCCCGTACGGTGGTGATGCGCGCCGTTGGCGGCAGCGATGAGGCTACGGGTCCATTCCCACTGCCCGTTGTTCTCCTGGCGCACCTGCTCCTTCCATGTGGCGCGACGTCCGGGACCGCGCACGATCCAGGCGTCGGCGCTCTGCCACTCGACGGGGGCGCCATCGATGCTCTCCAACCGGCCGCTGGCGTCATACGAATAGTGGCCGCGGTCGGTGTTCGCGAGCAGGTGACCTTGTGCGTCGAAATCCATCACGAAGCGATTCCCGTTGTCGAGCGGCCCGACCTTGCCGGTGGCGCGATCGTAGCTGGCGATGAAGCGGGTTTCTTCGATCCGGCGAACGCCGGCGGGAATGCCGCCGAAGTTGCGCATCAAGTCGTCCTCCTCGCGCAGCGAGGTCTGCACGCACCACGGCAGCGCGGCGGCCACCTGCGGTGCGTCGGCGGCGGGAGATGGACGCGTGGAAGCGGGGGGTACCGCGCTGGCGCTCGGCGGGGTCGCCGGCGTGGCCTGCGACCGGGGACCCGCGCAGCCGGCCAGTGCGCTCGCCAGTGCTGCCAGGACAAGCGCTGCCCGGACAGGGCGAGCGGAAGGGGCTGAACGGATGAGGCGGATGGATGAAACTGACATCATCGGAAGGGTTTGGCGAAGGTATTTTGTCCCGATTGTACCGGCTCCGGGCGACGCACCCGTCGGCATCGCTCGGAACAGTACCTGACGTCGTCCCACACCCGCGCCCATTTCTTGCGCCAGGCAAAGGGTCGGCCGCAAGCATGACACACCTTGCTGGGCAGAAACGCCTTACCGTGCTGGGTCATTTGTCGGGATCGACGCGATCATGAGACACCCAGACAAGCGACGCCGTATCGACCCCAACGCTTGCGCACGCGCCACAATGCGCTCCAGCTCGCTCGCGCCGAGATGCTTCTCCCTCGCGAGAATCCAGCAGTAACCGGTATTCGGCCCCACCACCAGCGCCCAGCGATAGTCGGGGTCGATGGCGGCCACGTGGTACCCGCCGTAGAACGGCCCGAAGAACGATACCTTCAGCGATGCGACAGACGGCGACCCGGTAAACAGCGCCTTGCCGGTCACCGCTTGCCACCGACCGTTCGATGTATCGAAGCCTCGGTTGAGCACGCGAATACTGCCATCTGACTGCGGCGTGTAGGTGGCGGACACGTCCGTCATACCGCGCTCGAACGCATGGTCGAGGCGAGCCAGTTCGTACCATTGGCCCTGATAGCGACTTACATCGAAGGGCGACACGGGGGAGACCCCAGGCGGCGGACTCGTGCTGGCGCACCCGGAGAGCAGGAAGAACGCGAACGAGAAGGAGAGCGCGCTCAGCAACCGCAGCGCGACGGATCTTTTGGCGGGAACAGCGTTTGTCATATCAGTCCCTGTGTGGGTGAAGGGAAATCTGCGTTTGCGCCCGTCGTTCATCACGGACGTCGACATCGAATGTCGGTATCGTCGACCGTGATCGATGGCGCGAATTTTCAGGACTCGAGCACATCCCGGAGCTTGGCGAGGCCTCGACGAATCCAGCTTTTGGCAGTGCCCTCCGGTACACCCAGCGTTCGGGCAAGTTCCGTGTAGGTGAAACCGCCGAAGTAGGCGATCGTAATGGCCTGTCGCTGTTGCGCAGAGAGGGCGGTCATTGCCACCGAGAGTCGTTGCCTTTCGCGATCTTTTTCGGTCAGTTCCGGCGGCGGGGCGGTATCCGCGGCGATGGACGACATGAGGGTCTCGTCCAGCGGAATCGGTTGTCGTTTGCGTAGATAGCTGATGGCTCGGTTCCGGGCAATGGTCGACATCCACGCAAGCACGTCGCCGCGTTGCGCATCGAACACAATACGACGCTGCCACAACGCCATATAGACGTCCTGAAGAATATCCTCGGCTTCGGCGCGATGATGGATCACGCGGAGGATGACGCCGAACAGCACGGACGAGGTATGCCGGTAAAGCTGCGCGAACGCGTCCTCGTCGCCGAGCTGGGCAAGCGTCACCAGACCCGTCAGGTCGGCGCAATCGCCGAGGGAAGTACGAGCCGACACGCGGGCGGCACCCGCGCTGTCACCGGCCGCGCTCGAGCACGCACTCGCGGGCGCGTTCTTCGACGCGGTACCCGCGACGCCCGCGCCCGTTGGACAAGCGTATTGACTGATGTCGATGGTTGTCATCGCGGCGTCTCCAGGGAGGATGCTGCGGGATCGATGCCGTTACTGCGAGCGGTCGGGCATCAATGCCAGAAACTCGCGGCGCAACGCGGGATCTTCGAGGAAACGTCCCCGCATGACGCTGCTTACCATGCGGGCCCCGTCGTCTTTGGTCCCTCGCCAATGCATGCAGAAGTGGTCCGCCTCCATCACGACGGCGAGTCCGTCGGGGGCGATTTTTTCTTCGAGCAAGTCGGCGATCTGCTTGACGGCTTCTTCCTGAATCTGCGGTCGTGCCATGACCCAATTGAGCAATCGGGCGTATTTGGACAGACCGGGCAGGTTCGAATTCGCCGCAGGCAAAACGCCAATCCACGCGCGACCCATGATCGGGCAGAGATGATGCGAGCACGCGCTGCGCACGCGAAGTGGCCCGATCAGCGTGAGTTCGTTGAGTTGCCCGATGTTTGGGAATTCCGTGACCGCGGGCGGCGGCTCGTAACGTCCCGAGAACACTTCCCGGACGAACATCTTCGCCACGCGCTTCGCGGTTTCACGCGTGTTGTGGTCGTTGTCGACGTCGATGACGAGCGCGCGAAGCGCGTTCTCGATATGCGTCGCGACTTCGCCCTGCAATGTCTCGACATCGCCTTCGCGCAGGTAGGGGGCGATATTGTCGTTGGCGTGAAACCGGACACCGGCGTTGCGCAAGCGCTGCCGGACGACTTGCGACAACGGGACGCCCTCTGCGGCGCCCTTCGTGATGGCCGGTTGCGAATCGATGATCGCGCCCATGAGGTTCTCCGGAAAAGGAATGCGCCGATGCGTCCCGACGTTCAGCGGTCTCCGGGCGTGGTCGCCGGAATGGGCCAGCCTTCATGCTCAGCCACGGCGGCGAGGGCCGCTTCGAACATGGCAACGGCCTTGTTGGCCGCGTCGCCGAGGTGTCGATGGAGCAGCGAGTCGGCCGGTGAACGCGACTCGCATTCATCGCTATAACGCTCGAACGCGGCAATCTGCAGCACCAGTTCGGCGAGATGCTTGGGGCACTCGCAAGCGATGGTCGTCGAGCGGGAAACCGCGCTGATCAGTGTCTCGTTGTCGAACCGACGCGGCGTCCTGCGCCAGATCCGTTCCTGGCCTTCGTTGCTGGAATCGCTGCGGTGCCACGTCTGCAGGTACTCGGCGAGGAGGTCGTTCGCGTGTAACAAGGCGTTGGGAGCTCGTCTGAGGTTGATGCCTTCCAAGCGCGCCAGTTCAGCCGCTCGCGTCGTGCCGAAGGAATAGACGACGAGTACGTCGTCACACACAAGTCGCTGCGCTGCCGTGACGATAGATAGAACAACGTCTTCGTGGAGTGCCTCAACCCGAATGACGAGGCAGGTCGCAGCGGACTCGTTGCCGCCAGGGGAGGGGACATCTTGAACCGTGTCGAGCCGGACGGCATTGACGCCTTTCGGCATCTCAAGCGTCACGCTTTCACCAAATCCCACGATGAAGAGGTTCGTGTCTCGCATGGGGGCGGTCGTAAGCGCGCGGACGTTGTCTCCGCTCGCCAATTGTCTCAACTGATCACTATCCAAGTGGGCAATCGAGCTGATGGCGTGCCCTCGGTTAACCAGTGCCTTGATCGTCTTCAGACGATGGACATCGACATCGGAATACAGGCGCTGACCCGAGGCACTGGTGGGCGGCGACACCACGCCATACCGTTGCTCCCAGATACGCAATGTCGCCGCAGGCATGTCGACGAGCTTGGCTGCCTCGCCGCTTCGATACCGTCGAACTGTGTCCACCGTCTTCTCCACCCTGAGGCCGTTGTCGTGCAAAAGCGAATCAATGAGCCGTAAATTAACTCAAATCATATTATGAGTCAATAATACAAACTCAATGCGTTGAATTTGTAATAAATGAGTCTAAATGTCGACTCGTATTGTCTATCCCCTTAGCCTGCGGTAGAAACACGGCGTTGTCGGCACTAGGCTGATGGATTGGCACGCAGCTAATTTGCGGTTTTCGATCGCTTGATTTTGGGTTCGGCGCGCCGATGCGTCCCGCGCCCGGCGCCTGATTTACGGACGGCCTCTTCGCCGGGCGTCGAGATTGGGGGCAAGCGTTCGGCGGTCTCACGAAACAGCGACCGCAGCCAGGCGATGGCCGGATCACGTTCTTGATACTTGTGCCACTGAAGGTTCTCGACGAAGGCCGGGATGCCGACAGGGCATTCCAGCACGCGAAGGGGGAAACGTTGCGCCATCTGATGCGCCAGCCGGGAGGGGAGCGTGGCGATGCGCGAGGTACCCACGAGCAACGCGGGCACCAGCGTGAAGGTCGGCGCGATCACCGTCTGGCGCCGTGTGCGCTTGCTCGTGGACAGTGAGCGGGCGTCGAAAGTAATGCGACGCCCGCCCCCCCATTCGACACCCACATGAGCGGCGTCGAAGTACTCGTCTTCCGTCAACCGGTCGCCCGCCAATTGGTACTCGGCGCACACGAGACACGAAAACGTATCGTCGAACAAAGGCTCCGCCGGATGGCCGGCAACCTTGGCGAACTCTGGTGCGATCAGCAGTTCTGCCTCGCCGTTCTCCAGATGCTCGGGCGTCTGCGGACTGATCGCGCGCAAATCGAACTGCATCAGGGGCGCCAGCGTTGTCGCGCGCTTGACAACTTCCGACAGGAACACACTGATCACGTAGTCGGACGCCTCTATTGTGAAGCGACGTGTCGATGTCGCAGGATCGAACGTGGGACGTGCGCGCGTGATCGTCTGGATTTGGAGCAGGACGTCCCTCACGGGTTTTGCCAACTCCTCGGCTAGCGGTGTGAGTACCTGCATTTTTCCCACCGGCACGAGCAACTCGTCCTCGAAATACTCGCGCAGGCGGGACAGCGAGCAACTGGTCGCGGGCTGGCTCAAGAACAAACGCTCGGCGGCTTTGCCGACGCTGCGAGTGGATAGAAGGGCATCTAGCACCACGAGTTGGTTGAGATCGAGTTTATTGAATCGCATGACCTGTTTGATATTTACGGTATGGATGCACCGTATTTAAACAATAAATTATATAAATGTCATGCGATACCTATAATCGGCTCAACAGGCACCCATAGCCTGGAAACCAACAAGCATCACGGAGACATGAACCTATGCAGGCGTATCGTAAGGCGGGCTCGCGGCTTGCCCAGTGGGGGCTGGTCGCCACCTTGACGCTGATGACCATGCTGGCCCAGATCGACAAGAACATCCTGGTGCTCATGGTCGCGCCGATCCAGCGTGATTTCGGTGTGAGCGACGTGCAAATCAGCTTTTTGATTGGGGCGGCATTTGCTGTGGCCAATATCGTGGTGGGATTGCCGGCGGGCTGGCTGGCCGATCGATTCGACCGTCGTCTGATCATTGCCGCCGGGGTGTTGGTGTGGTCACTGGCAGTCGCGGCCAACGCTGCAGCGACCACCTTTGCCGTCCTGGTGGCCGCGCGCGTCATTGTGGGTGGGGCCGAGGCGTTGATTCCCCCGTCGTCGTATTCACTGATTCGCGACGGCGTGGACGAGGACCGGCGCGCGCGAGCGCTCTCCGTCTATACGATGGCGTTGATGCTTGGCACCGGACTGTCGCTGGTCCTTGGCGGTCCGTTGATGAGCGTGATTCAGTCGTCCGGCATGAACACCATCCCGTTCCTGGGAAATGTGACGGCCTGGCAGATGACGCTGTTCCTGATTGGGTTGGTCGGCGTGCCGATGAGCGTGATGATTTTCCTGAGCAAGGATCCGGGGCGTCAACGCGACGGCGCGACGAACCAGCCGCGGCGCACGCACCACCTCGCCACCTATCTCTGGGCGCATCGTGCCATCTTCGGACCGTTGTTCCTCTTTGTTGTGGCGAACGCCATCATCACGTTCGGCCTGGCGGCGTGGCTCCCAACGGTGATCGTTCGACGCTTTCATCTCGGCATGAGAGAGATTGGGCTGATTCAGGGGGCCGTGCTGCTGACCATGGGGCCGCTCGGGCTCTGGTTGGCGGGAATGGCGATGGAGCGCAGAGCGGCGGCGCTGACCGGCGTTGCACGGGTGGGCATGGTGACGAGTATTGCCGTTGCGGGACTCACGGTGGCGCTGGTGCTGACGGGAACGCTGCAGACGTTCTGGATCGTCGATGCGCTGGTTGTTCTTTTCTCCTGGACCTTCATGTCCGTCACCTCGACGATCGTGGCGCGCGTCGTACCCACGCAGTCGATCGGCATCGTCATGGCGATCGTGCTCGTGTTGAATGGGTTGCTTGGTCAGGGCCTTTCGCCCACGCTCATCGCCCTCGTCGGGCGACTCCTGTTCGCCGGTAGTGCAGATGCCTTGCCCAATGCCATGGCAGTTGTATTCGCCGTGTCAGGGGGGATCGCACTGGTGGCGTCTGCAGCGCTGTACCGGAGTGTGTCGCGTACCGAAAGCGTCATATCGAACGTTGCGACGCAAGTGGGTGCGCCTTGAGTCGCCGTTGATCGTGCTTAACATCGCACCCGCGTGCGACCGCGCATTGCGACATGCGTGAGGTGGGAAACAAAAAACAATAGCCAGGAGACGTTTCAATGAAGCTCGTAGAAATAAAATTTATTAGTACTGCGATATTGTTGTCGGCAAGCGCATCCATTCATGCTCAATCGAGCGTGACGCTCTCTGGGCTGCTTGGTATGGGTGTCTCGTACACCAGTAACGCCAGCCCAATCGGTAGTGGAGCACTGTGGCAAGCCACCAATACCCACGCCGTGCCGTTCTTTGCGATCTCGGGTAAGGAAGTGATCGACAGCGACACCTCCGCGGTATTCCGCTTGAGCCGCTACGCTTTTCTCAATAACGGAGCCGACGCGCCATTCGAGAGCTTCGTCGGGTTGAGTTCCGCGAGCAAAGGTACGTTGACCATGGGTTCGATGTACGACTTGCTGGCCGATCTGGTGCCCTTCACCTCCGAGCGGTTTACGTCACTTCTCGCGACGCATCCGGGAAATCTTGACAGAACGGTCGGCAACGCCCTGAACAACTCGTTCAAATACAAGTCACCCCTCTATGGCGGATTTCAGTTCGGTCTGATGTACGGGATCGGGCAGGCAGGCTCGACCACCAACACGGGCCGCGTCGTCGGTGCCGAAGTGGCTTACACGGCAGGGCCGTGGCAATCCGTTGCCGTTTGGGAGTCCGTCAATGGCGTTCCGTATGCGCCGGGGCTCAAATTGGGAGTGTCGCACCTGTACGGTCTGGATTTCACGAAGACGCCTACGGCATCGGTATTCCAGAACCAGAACACCAGCACGGTGGGCGTCGCATACGTGAACGACGGCTGGCGCGTGATGGGTAACTACAGCTACACGCGCCTATCGGCTGCTGGCGCATCGGCCACGGCGCAATCGATTGATGTGGGCGCCTACAAGTACGTGACGCCGCAGACGCGAATTGGCGGTGGCTACTCGTACACAAAACTCGAGTCTTACAAGTGGAATCAGTTTCACGGGCATATCGACTATGCCCTTTCGAAACGCACCAGTCTTTATCTCCTCGGCGTGTTTCAGTTCGCTGGGTCAGGCCAGTTTGCCGTGCTTCGAAATCAACCGCCGGCTTCGGCATCGCACCAGGCGGTGCTTGAGGCCGGTGTCACGCACTTCTTTTAACCGGCGACGTGAACATGTCGGCCGGTTCTGTCTCGGGTTCTGATGGAGAAAATGCAATGCAGTGGGATGTGATTGTTGTCGGTGGTGGCCCGTCGGGTTTGACGATGGCTGCCGAGTTGGCCGGCGCCGGCGTAAAGACGCTTGTCCTTGAGCGACGCACCGAAGGCGTGCAGTCGCGCGCAGGCACGATTTTGCCACGGGTTCTGGAGCTGTTCGATACCCGAGGCGTCGCTGATCGACTGATCCGAAAGACGCGTGAAATTGCGGACTATCCGTATCGACCATCGCACATTTGGGCGGGATTCCATCCGATCGAATGGAAGTACCTCGATACGCGCTTCGGCTTCACGCTGGGTTTGCCCCAGAACAAGACCGAGGAAGTACTGTGGGAGTGGGCCGCTGAATCGGGCGCGGTGATCCGGCGAGGCGAGGAAGTCCGTGACGTCCGCGAGGTGAATGACGGCGTGGAGCTTGCGCTATCCGATTCCACCGGCAATCTCTCGACGCTGCGCGCCCGGTACGTTGTCGGCGCGGATGGCGGGCGCAGCGTCGTGCGTTCAAAGCTGGGTCTTCCGTTCGACGGGCATTCGGGGACGTTTCGCGGCATTGTTGTCGACGCTGAGCTTGAGGCGCCGTGGCCGGGGGGCGTATCAATGTGGACAACGAGATGGGGTGGGTGCGCGGCTACGTATTCGGCGAAGGCATTACGCGATTCAATATCGTGCATCGTGATCGCCGGCACGCACCGAAGGACGAGCCGGTTACGCTCGATGAGGTGTTGCAGTGCATTCGTGACGTGCACGGCACCGATTACGGCATCAAGGGATACCGCTGGGCTTCGCGTTTCGATGACCAGATGCGCGCGGTGCCAACCCTTCGGCAGGGACGTGTGTTTCTGGTAGGGGAGTCCGCCCGTATTCACTATCCGGCCAGTGGCGTAGGCATGAACTTCTGCTTGCAGGACGCGTTCAACCTTGGCTGGAAGCTGGCCAACGTCATCAACGGCGTGGCGGACGCCGAGACCCTAGACACCTACGATGCGGAACGCCTTCCGGTCATGCGCCGGCTGCTCGAGAGCGTAAAGGCGCAGTGCGCGTTGCAATTCAACTTCGGCCCCGAGGCCGTCGCGCTCAAGCGGCGGATGCAGGAGCACCTGATTCCGCTGCCGGAGGTGCAACGCAAATTGGTGCTCGAACTCAACGGTCTGGAGACGGCCTATCCGTGCGATCCCGGCAGCCATCCGTTGACCGGGCAGCGGTGCCCAGATATCGACCTGGTCTTGCTTGACGGCCGGTCGGTGGCGATCACGCAGGCGTTGCGCGAGCGGAAATTCTTGCTGATCGATCTGGACGGCTTTGCACGTCAGTTCGAATCGATCGACGTTACCGGTCGGCCGGTGAGCGTGCTCAGGGCTCGTGTCGCACGCATTCCTGCGGTGCTCGAAGGTGTCAAGGGATTGCTGGTGCGTCCCGATGGCTATGTCGCGTGGGCAAGCGAGGCGTTGGCTCGCGAAGAAGACATCGACGTGCAACTTGGCAAATGGATGAAGCGGTGACCCCATGAGCGAACATCGACGATTACTGACGGGCGGCTGGGTGCTGAGCATGGACCCGGCGATCGGCGATCTGCGCGTGGGTGACGTGCTGATCGAGGGCGAGCGCATTCTGGCGGTGGCGCCACGCATTGACGCAGCGGATGCCGAACGCGTCGACGCAAGCGGCATGATCGTCCTGCCGGGGTTTGTCGATACCCACCGCCATACCTGGCAGAGCTGCGTGCGGCATCGCTACGCGGATATCGATCCGCAAATTTACTTCGCCGAAATGCTGGGCGCGAAGGGGGCTGCGTTTCGCCCGGAAGACGTTCATGTTGCCACGATGCTTGGCGCAGTGTCCGCGCTTGACGGTGGCATCACCACGATGCTGGATTGGTCTCATGTCCAGAACAGCCCCGATCACGCGGATGCCGCGATCCTTGGGCTGCGCGAGGCCAACATTCGTGGCGTGTTTGCACATGGCTGGCCGCTAGTGGACGGTGCGTCGTGGATGTTCGACAGTCAGCGGGGGCATCCGGAAGATATTCGCCGGTTGCGAACGCGGTATTTTTCGTCGGACGATCAACTGCTCACGCTTGCCATGGCGGCACGGGGCCCAGAGATGACGCGGCGCGATGTCTGGCTGGAAGATCTGCGCCTTGCGCGCGACCTCGGAATTCGATCGAGCATTCACATGGGGGCGTATGCGCGAAACGCCTCAGTACGAGCGATCGCGCAGATGCATGACGCGGGCGTGTTGGGCGACGACTTGACGTTCGTGCACTGCTGTTTTTCCGGCGCCGACGAGATCGCGATGATGGCGGATGCCGGCGTAAGCGCTTCGCTCGGCGTGCACTGCGAGTTGAACGCACAAGGCATTGGCGATATCCCGTTTGATCGCTTGCTAGCGGTGGGCATCCGGCCTAGCTTGAGCGGCGATACCGAGACCAAATGCTCGGGCGATATGTTCACGCAGATGCGTCATGCCTTCGCGTACTACCGTTCGTGGATGGGCGGGCAACACTCGCGGGTCCAGAACGCACCCGCAACGCTCTCGATGCGCGAGGTGCTGGAGTTTGCCACGCTGGCGGGGGCGCGCGCCAACGGGCTGGATCACAAAGTCGGCTCTCTGACGCCTGGCAAACAGGCCGACATCATCATGATCCGTGGAGAGGACCTCAACCTCACCCCGGTGTCGGACGCCGTGGGCGCTGTCGTGCTTGCCGCGCATCCGGGCAATGTGGACTCGGTCTTCGTCGCCGGGCGCGCAGTGAAGCGACAGGGCCGAATGATCGGTGTCGACCTGAACGTTCTACGACAGCGTGCTGTTGCGTCCCAGCAATACATTCTTGAATTGAAATGAGTGACGCTAAATTGCCTCAGCCGTTGGACCGCGAGCTGGCGGATCTCGTGTCAGCGATGCGTGCCGCGCAAACGCTTCCGCCATTTTCCGGAACGCCGCAGCAAGCCCGTGAACGTATGCGCCGCGGCATTATGGCAGCGCGTGAACGCAATCCATTGCCGAAGGTCGGCGCGATGGAAGATGCGATCGCCGAGTCTGCGGGGGCGCATGTCCCAGTACGCGTCTACCGTCCCTTGGATCCGAGCGCGGTGATGCCTACGGTGGTGTTTTTCCATGGTGGCGGATTTGTTCTCGGCAGTGTCGAGCTGATGGATGACATCGCGCGCAAGCTCTGCCGCGACATGCGGGCGGTGGTGGTGTCGGTTGACTATCGACTGGCCCCGGAGCATCCGTTTCCCGCCGCACATCACGACGCGTTGACCGCGACGCGCTGGGCGGTCCGCCATGTCGCGGTGCTTGGCGGGGATCCGTCGCGGGTCGTGCTGGCGGGGGAGAGTGCCGGCGCCAATCTGGCAACGTCGGCGGCACTGACGTTGCGCGATTGCGGCGTCGGTATCTCCGCGCAACTGCTCGTTGTGCCGGGCGTCGACATGGCTCGCGACGTCGCGCGCATAGAGGCAAAGGGCATCGACTTCCCGATGCTTTCGCCATCCGACCTGCGAGACATCTCGCGGCTTTATATGGGCTCGGCTTTGGCGCGTGCGCGGGAGTTCCCCCCGTCGCCGCTGCGCGCTGCCGATCTGCGCGGCATGCCTGCCGCGTTGATCGCAGTCGCTGGCCATGACCCGCTACGCGACGAAGGTATTGCCTACGCGCGGCGTCTTGAGGCGGCGGGTGTGCCGGTGCAACTCCTGTGCTTCGAAGACATGTTTCATCCGTTCTTTGGCTTCTTCGAAGCCTCACGTTCGGCGCGTCGCGCCAACGACACCATCTGCCGCGCTTTTTCAGCGTGGCTCGAACAACATGCGCTGCCCCGCGATCTGTGAGCGGGCGCGCCAACCCTAAAGTCTCTGGAGAACACCCATGCGTTATGTATCGTTCGTAAAAAATGGAAAGGCGACGCTGGGCGTTCGCGATGGCGACGCCATTCGCGTGCTCGGCGAGGACACCCTGGAATCGTTGTTGGCGCGCGGGGTCGATCTCGTCGCTCATGGCCGCGCGCACGCCGGGCAGGAAAAGGTGAGCGCCGAAGGTCTCGTGTACCTGCCGCCGCTTGCCCGTCCCCCAAGCTCATCTGTGTCGGCCTCAACTATGCTGACCACACGGAGGAAAGCCCATACGAGCAACCGGATTACCCGACGATTTTTTTTCGCGTTGCAACCAGCCTGGTGGCGCATGAACAACCGTTGGTGCGCCCGGCAGTATCCGATAGCCTGGGCCTCGACTTCGAAGGCGAAATCGCGGCCGTGCTGGGCAAGGGCGGTCGCCACATCCGCAAGGAGGATGCGCTCGAATGCGTTGCGGGCTACGCGCTCTTCAACGACGGGTCGGTTCGGGAGTACCAGTTCAAGTCACCGCAATGGACGGTCGGGAAGAATTTCGACGGCACAGGCGCATTCGGTCCCGACCTCGTGACGGCCGACGAGTTGCCACCCGGCGCCAAGGGGCTGCTTCTGGAGACACGTCTGAATGGTGAGGTCGTGCAGTCCGCCAGTACCGACGACATGATCTTCGACGTCGCTCAACTGATCAGCATCGTCAGCCAGGCCATTACGCTCGAAGCGGGCGACGTGATCGTGACCGGTACGCCTTCAGGTATCGGCTGGGCACGCACACCGAAACTGCTGATGAAGCATGGCGACCTTTGTGAGGTCAGCGTGGCGGGCATCGGCGTGCTGCGCAATCGCGTCGTTGACGAGGCCATCCGCTAAGGTGTTTCATGAACGATCGACCAACGAGTTGTCGCCGATGATTTCCGAGGAGCGAGTCATGACCGAATTCTCATCGACGCATCCGCGGGCAGCGGTGCATTCCATCGACCATTTCGCGCTGAATGTCCCGTCGATCGACGAAGCCCATCGCTTCTTCGAGGCTTTCGGCCTGACGGTCAACCGCGCCGGACTGCAGGGCGACGAACTCGAGATCAGGGCGACTGACGGCCATCGTTGGGGACGCGTGCTCGCGGGGAGCGAAAGGAGATGGCATACCTTAGCTTCAACTGCTACCAGGACGATCTCGCGGACCTGCGTGCCCAGACGGTCGCGGCGGGCGCGAGCGTTGTCGCTTCGATGGCGGGAGGGGGCGGTGCCGGTTTTGAGTTCCGAGATCCCGACGGTAATCTGATTCAAGTGCGGGTGGGGCCGAAAACCAGCCCGAATAGCAAGACGGCGAGCCAGGCCGTCGTTGTCCCGGCGGACGCCCGCGGCGCTTGTACTCGGGCGGAGGTGGTGCGGGTGAAGCCGCGACGGCTATCGCATGTGTTGCTGTTTTCGCCAGATGTCCTGGGAGCGGTCTCGTTCTACGAACGCGCGCTGGGTCTTCGTTTGTCCGATAAATCGCTGGATCTGATCGCGTTCACGCACGCGCCGCATGGCTGCGACCATCATTTGGTGGCGTTTGCCAAAAGTCGCGCGCGTGGCTGGCATCATTCGTCGTGGGATGTCGAAGGCGTCGATCTGGTTGGGGAGGGGGCTGCCCAGATGCTGGCCGCCGGCTACGCGAAGGGATGGGGGACCGGGCGGCATGTGTTGGGGTCGAATTACTTTCATTATGTCGAGGATCCATGGGGATCCTTTTGCGAGTACTCGGCCGACATTGATTTTGTCTCGGCCGGACGAGATTGGCCCGCCGGGGATTTCGCACCGGAGGATTCGTTGTACCTATGGGGGCCGAACGTCCCGGAGAATTTTATTCACAACACCGAGGCCCAGGATTGACGAGACCCATGCCGCCGCGGTCTTGGCGCAGCACATGCCGGCCCTGAACGGTCCCGGCGTGCGGCCGTAAGCCCAATACGTTGCTCACCGCTGCGCCAATGTATTGACGGCGCTCGACCTGACCCGGCCGAAAGGGCGGCAACGATGGGCAGCGATTCGGTGGCCCACTTTTGATTGTTAAGTAGTTGATTTTGAATGTTTTGTGCGCTGCATTGGGTGTGAAAGGTTCACTGCGACATGAGCCAGACTCATCGCGACATGAATCTCGACACCCGAAATTCACCTCCGGGAAAACCCCGCGTCTTGAAATCGTCAAACCCCGTCCCTATAATTAGCACTCGTTGGCGCAGAGTGCTAACGCCATGAATTCACCAAATATGCAAATGTTTGCATATTTAGGTTTTGTCGATCTCACAGAGAGAAAGAGGAGCTTGTAATGAACCTTCGTCCCTTGCATGACCGCGTGATTGTCAAGCGCCTGGACAACGAAACGAAGACCGCATCGGGCATCGTGATCCCTGAAGCCGCTGCTGAAAAGCCGGACCAGGGCGAGATCCTGGCCGTCGGCCCGGGCAAGAAAGACGATCAAGGTAAGTCGATCGCACTCGATGTGAAGGTGGGCGACCGCGTTCTGTTCGGCAAGTACGCCGGCCAAAGCGTGAAGGTCGATGGCCAGGAACTGCTGGTCATGCGCGAAGAAGACATCATGGCCGTCGTGGCCGCCTAAGACTGTCTCCCCCAGACATCTACGTAAAGTATTCAAGGAGTTAATGCAATGGCAGCTAAAGAAGTCGTTTTCGGCGATGCCGCTCGTGCCAAGATGGTCGAGGGCGTCAACATTCTCGCCAACGCCGTCAAGGTGACCCTGGGCCCGAAGGGCCGCAACGTCGTGCTCGAGCGCAGCTTCGGCGGCCCGACCGTGACCAAGGACGGTGTGTCGGTCGCCAAGGAAATCGAACTCAAGGACAAGCTCCAGAACATGGGCGCGCAAATGGTCAAGGAAGTGGCTTCCAAGACCAGCGACAACGCCGGTGACGGTACCACCACCGCCACGGTGCTGGCCCAGTCGATCGTGCGCGAAGGCATGAAGTACGTTGCCTCGGGCATGAACCCGATGGACCTGAAGCGCGGTATCGACAAGGCCGTTGCCGCCGCCATCGAAGAACTGCGCAAGATCAGCAAGCCCTGCACGACGAACAAGGAAATCGCTCAAGTCGGCTCGATCTCGGCCAACAGCGATACCTCGATCGGTGACTACATCGCCAAGGCGATGGACAAGGTCGGCAAGGAAGGCGTGATCACCGTCGAAGACGGCAAGTCGCTGCAAGACGAGCTGGACGTCGTCGAAGGTATGCAATTCGACCGCGGCTACCTCTCGCCGTACTTCATCAACACCCCGGAAAAGCAAGTCGCGATCCTGGAAAACCCGTTCGTCCTGCTGTTCGACAAGAAGGTGTCGAACATCCGTGACCTGCTGCCGGTGCTCGAGCAAGTCGCCAAGGCTGGCCGTCCGCTGCTGATCATCGCCGAAGACGTCGAGGGCGAAGCCCTGGCTACGCTGGTGGTCAACAACATCCGTGGCATCCTGAAGACCTGCGCCGTCAAGGCTCCGGGCTTCGGCGACCGCCGCAAGGCCATGCTGGAAGACATCGCCATCCTGACGGGTGGCCAGGTCATCGCCGAAGAAATCGGCCTGACGCTGGAAAAGGCCACGCTGCAGGAGCTGGGCCAAGCCAAGCGCATCGAAATCGGCAAGGAAAACACCATCATCATCGATGGTGCCGGCGAAGGCGTGAACATCGAAGCCCGCGTCAAGCAAATCCGTGCCCAGATCGAAGAAGCCACGAGCGACTACGACCGTGAAAAGCTGCAAGAGCGCGTGGCCAAGCTGGCCGGCGGTGTTGCCGTGATCAAGGTCGGCGCTGCGACCGAAGTCGAAATGAAGGAAAAGAAGGCACGCGTCGAAGACGCGCTGCACGCTACCCGCGCTGCCGTGGAAGAAGGCATCGTCCCGGGCGGTGGTGTTGCACTGCTGCGCGCTCGCGTGGCCGTGGCCGACATCAAGGGTGCCAACCCTGACCAGGACGCCGGTATCAAGATCGTGCTGCGCGCCATGGAAGAACCGCTGCGCCAGATCGTCGCCAACGGCGGCGAAGAAGCCAGCGTCGTTGTGGCCAACGTGATTGCCGGCAAGGGCAACTACGGCTACAACGCTTCGAGCGGCGAGTACGGCGACCTGGTGGAAATGGGCGTTGTGGATCCGACGAAGGTCACCCGCACCGCACTGCAAAACGCCGCTTCGGTGTCGGGCCTGCTGCTCACGACCGATTGCGCCGTTGCCGAACTGCCGAAGGAAGATGCTCCGATGGCTGGCGGCATGGGTGACATGGGCGGTATGGGCGGCATGGGCATGGGCATGTAAGTCTCGCAAGAGACGGCATGACGGGGTGCCGCAAGGCACCCCACCTGTCTGGTCGCCGGACTTCGCCACGGAATCTTCGATTTGGCGGCGCAAGTCCGCACCGGAAACGGCAACGACTTCTTCGGAATTCGTTGCCGTTTTTTTATGCCTGGGCGATCGGCACGTCGCCGTCGCCGCGCCGCAGACCGGGTACGGCAAGCGGAGTCGTGGCCGCAATCTCATCCTGCATCCACTGCCAGAAGGCGTGAATCGCGCGCTCGCGCGGATGGTTTTCCCGCCAGCTCACGTGATATTCGAGGCTCGGCGCAATGCGGACATCGCCAATCTGCACCAGCTCGCCGCACGCGAGCGCATCGCGAACGAGCAAGCTGCGTGTGGTGGCGACACCTTGTCCGGCCATGGCGGCACGCAGGAGCAACCCGGAGTCGTCGAAAATCGGCCCGCGCGTTGGCTCATGTGGCGCCAATCCGGCGGCGACCTGCCAATCGCGCCATGATCGATAGGCGAAGCGCAGCATCGGCAGTTTGTGCGTATCGGCCACCGTGAACCCGGGCACGCGCGCGATCAGATCGGGGTGGCACACGGCGATCACATAGTCGTCGAGCAGCTTGCGCGTGACGAACCCGGTCGCTTCGACCCGTTGATGCCAGATGCCGACGTCGACCGAATACGGATCGGGCGCGGCAATATCCGCGTGAATTCGCACCACCAGATCGATATGAGGCTGCTGCTCGCTAAAGCGGCCCAGCCGAGGAATCAGCCATTGGGCCGCGAGATCGGTCATGACGCTGATTTCCAGACGAACGACGGCGGGCGACGCGCCCGACGCCGTGCCCGCTCGGGCTTCATTCATCGCCTCAATGAGTTCCGACATCCCAATGCGTACTCGCTCGGCCAGACGCGCCCCGACACTGGTCGGGATCATGCGAGCCCCCACGCGGCGAAACAGCGCCGTGCCGAGTTGCTGTTCTAGCGAGCGCATGTGATGACTCACGGCGCTGTGCGTCAAATTCAATTCGTCGGCCGCCCGCGTAAAGCTACGGTGGCGGGCCGCAGCTTCGAGTGCGCGCAGCGATTGGAGGGGCGGGAGGTGAGGAATCATGATGTCAAATTCTACTCACAATACGGGCGCAAAGGTTTCGTTGGCTTCATGCCGGCGTTCCACCGACAATCGATACCCGAGCAAATGACTAAGGTATAGCTTCATGTCGAAGGCACTTCGCATCTTCGTCCTGTTCGCCTGCGGATACTTCGTCTCCTACGTGTATCGCGGCGTAAATATTGGGTTTGCGCCGTACATGACGCGCGATCTCGGCCTCTCGTCGGCCGACCTCGGGTTGTTGACGAGCCTCTACTTTCTCGGCTTTGCCGGCGCGCAATTGCCGGCGGGCGTGCTGCTCGACAAGTTCGGCCCGCGCCGGGTCGCGTCGCTGGTGCTGCTGCTCGCGGCCGCGGGTGCCGCGCTGTTCGGGCTGGCGCAAGGCGTCGGCGCACTGATGGCGGGACGCTTGCTCATCGGTGTCGGCGTGTCGGTGTGTCTGGGCAGCGCCTTCAAGGCATTGGCGCAATGGTTTCCGGTGGCACGTTTGCCGCTGCTCAACGGTCTGGTAATGGCCGTGGGGGCATGGGCGGGGTCGTGGTGGGAACGCCGCTCAACTGGCTGCTCGGGCTGACCGACTGGCGCATTGTGTCGTTCGGACTGGCGGCGTTGACCGTTTTCATGTCGGTCGCGCTGTGGTTCGGCGCGCCCGAGAAGCCGGGTTCGCACGCGCAAGGCGGGTTGTCCGAGGCGCTCAAGGGCGTGCGTCAGGTGCTGGGGAGCGGAATGTTCTGGAAAGTGACTTCGCTCTCGGGGATCACGCAGGGCGTGTTCTACGCAATGCAATCGCTATGGATGGCGCCGTTCATGCGCGACGTTGAAGGGCTGTCGGCGTCGCAAGCTGCCTCGCTGGTGTCGGTCGTGGGGCTTGCGATGATGGCCGGCAGCGTCGTGTTCGGTGCGGCTGCGCGCTCGCTCGAACGCCGTGGCGTGAGCGTGTTTGCCTTTTCCGGTGCCGGGATGGTGCTGTTCGTCGTGGTGCAGTCGCTGTTGTTGATGCGTACGCCGATTCCACCGGTCTGGCTTTGGGCCGCCTATGGCATCTTCGGCGGCACGGGCATCCTGTCTTATGCGGTGTTGGCGGAGCATTTCCACGGCACGTTGATCGGGCGCGTAAATACGTCGCTCACGCTCGTCATCTTCCTGTTGATCTTCTTGTGTCAGGTGGGCGTCGGGGCCGTGCTCGGCACTTACGCGGCGCACAGTGCGCAAGCGCATTTCTCCGCTTGGACGGGCCTGATCGCACTGCAAGCGCTGGGGGCAGTGTGGTATTTCTGGCCCCAACGTCAGGGCGCGAGCAAGGTCGCAGCCGCGTGAGGCGGTGTGGTGTGACTTGATGGGGCGGCCCGCATAGCGGGCACGCCGTCTTGAGCATCGGGAGTCGAGTGGCGCGTGGCGCGTCGCTGGCTTAGTCCTGCGCCACCCAATCTCCCGATTTCCCGCCGTGCTTCTCCAGCACGCGCACATCGGTGATCGTCATGCCGCGATCGACGGCCTTGCACATGTCGTAGATCGTCAGCAGGCCGACTTGAACCGCGGTGAGCGCTTCCATTTCCACCCCCGTACGGCCGATGGTTTCGACCTGCGCGCGGCAGTGTACGGCGTTCGCGCCGTCGTCCACCAGAAACTCGACCGTCACACGCGTAAGCGCGAGCGGATGACACAGCGGAATCAGATCGGCGGTGCGCTTGGCACCTTGGATGGCCGCAATGCGAGCGATGCCCAGTACGTCACCCTTCTTGGCCGTGCCGGTGCGAATCAGCGCCAGCGTTTCCGGCTTCATCTGAATGGTGCCGCGCGCCACGGCGATACGATGCGTGCTGTCCTTGCCGCCGACATCAACCATGTGGGCCTGACCGGCGGTGTCGAAATGGGTGAGTTCTGCCATGAGTCGATGCTGAAAAGAGGTTGCAAAAGTGCCGGCATCGGACACGCGAGCGCCTTTCGCGACCGAAAGTTTGGCGGTGTTTCGGATGTATTTTGACGGTATCGAAGACGTTCTGGCGATGCCGCGGAACGTCTACGTCTGGCTGCTATCATAGCAGCAGCCCCGTATGATCAGCGCCACGCGGCGCCCATTTCCATGACGCGTTCGTTACGTTCGTTGCGCGCTGCCATCGGCATGTCCGACAGGATTCCCATGCGTCGCCCGCTCCCGTCGCCTTCTCCGCGCTGCCCGTCGGGCGCACGGTACGCATGACCGCCATGTCGAAACCCTCTGCTCAGCCGATTCCGCGCGAGCGCAACGTCGCGCGCTGGCGGCGTGTGCTCGCGTTCGCCATGCTGCCGGTCATGACGGCGATGACGTTCGCGGCCGTCGTCGTGCCCACGCAGGCGGCCGCGCAGTCGCTCCCGTCGCTCGGCCAGAGTTCCGCCGCCGACTTGTCTCCCGCGATGGAGCACAAGCTGGGCGAGCGGGTGATGCGGGAGATTCGCGCCGATCCCGATTACCTGTCGGATTTGCTGCTCTCCGACTACGTCAATGCCTTGGGTGGCAAGCTCGTGGCGGCCACTCGCAAAGTGGGGCTCGACGCCAGCCAGAGTTTCGAATTCTTCGTGGTGCGCGATTCGAGCATCAACGCCTTCTCGCTGCCGGGGGCTTCATCGGCATCAACACGGGACTGATCGTCGCCACTCGCACCGAGTCGGAACTCGCCTCGGTGATCGGCCATGAGACGGGGCACGTTCTGCAACATCACATCGCGCGCATGCTCGGGCAACAGGCCCAGAACTCGTGGATTGCCCTCGGCGGCATGCTGCTCGGTCTGCTCGCCGGCATTGGGGCGCGTAGCCCGGATCTCGGCATGGGGATCGCAATGGGCGGGCAAGGCCTTGCCGTCGACCGGCAACTGCGTTTTTCGCGCGATGCGGAACGCGAGGCCGATCGGGTCGGCTTCCAGTTGCTCCAGGCGGCGGGCTTCGACACGTACGCGATGCCGACCTTCTTCGAGCGTCTGCAACGGGCGGATTCGATCAACGAAGCCGGCGTACCGGAGTATGTCCGGACTCACCCGCTGACGACGGATCGCATCGCCGACATGCTCAATCGCTCGCGCACTGCCGCTTATCGTCAGCCTGTGCAGTCGCCCGAATATGCGTTTGTGCGGGCGCGCTCGCTCGTCTTGCAGCAGAAGTCCGCAAGCGATTACGCGGCGATCGCCGACGCGCAACGCACAGCGATCCGCACGCAGACCACATCGAATGTGGCGGCGGCATGGTATGCGGTGGCGTTGGCCGAGTTCAAGCAGCGTCGCTGGGTGCCGGCGCGCGAGGCGCTGGAGAAGTCGCGCGCGGCCTTCGGCGGCACGGGGCCGGGCACGCCGAGTCTGGCGGTGCTGGCGTCGGATATCGCGCGCTTGTCGGGTCAGCCGGACGAAGCCTTGCGCGTCGCCGCGCAGGCGCGTGCCGCGTTCCCACTCTCGCAGGCCGCCGATATGGCTTATGCCGACGCCTTGGTCGCCAGTCAACGGATTCCCGACGCGACGAAGTTCCTGCAAGCGCAGGTCGAGCGCTACCGGAGCGAGCCCATCTGGTGGCGGGCGCTGGCAGGGGCATTGGCCGCGTCCGGCAAGCGGGCGCGTCAGCACGAAGCGTTGGCGGAACAATATGCGCTGCAAGGGCAGTGGATGGCGGCCGTCAGCCAGTTGAAGCTCGCGCGCGAGGCCGGCGATGCCAGCTTTTACGAGATGTCGGTCATCGACGCGCGTCTTCACGAGTTCCAGCGCCGCTACAAGGACGACAAGGAAGACGAGAAGGACTTCGGCAAACTGGCCGGATAAGCGGCACGTGCTGCAAAGCTGCGTACACTTTTTCGCGCGCGAATCGCGCCGTCGCGTTTAAGTTCTCGGAAAGCGCCTGGCATGTGGAATTGGCGAAGTGAACTTGGAACATCTGACTTTTCCCATTCGGGATTCTGATGCCCCCATTGCATACAACACTTCGATTGGCCAGTATGGCGAGTCGGTGCCGCGCTCGCTTCGCAGCGCGATTCCGCTGCGAACTTTTCTTAGCCGCCCACTAATACTCGCCTAAGGGCTGCCACGGCCGACGTTCGGTCGTGGTTGCTCTCTCACCTCGCACCGTGTCCCCATTCCGCGTTTACCTGTCGTTGGATTTTCTCCTTGCGGCCTACTTAGGCATGTGGAACGCAATGGTCCCCATCGTATTGCTCGGCCGCTTCGGTACCGCGGGCGTCGTGGCGTACGAGATAGCGCTCGCCACGAGCGCCTTCATCGCGCTGCCCATGGCGGCATCATGGACTGAGCGGTTGTCTCGCAGCAAGGTCCTGCGCTGGGCATGTTTGATCATCGTGCTATGCGGCATGTCGCGGCTGGCGATTGCGAGCGCAACGCACAGTGTCACTTTTTGGATAGTGAATGACATGGCGGCGGTCGCCGCCTTCGCGGTCTTACAACCGCTACTTAGCATCTACCCCGCGGAGCTTGTCGAGAAAGCGCGCGTGTTATCCGCGTTTCGCCTGAAGCGGGTTACGGTCAATCTCGGTCGTATTATCGGGCCATTGTTCGCCGGAGCCGCCTTACTACTCACCACTCACCAATACGCTTTGTGGTGTGTTGCATTGTTCGGGGGCGCTTTACTGCCCCTGCTGTCACGACTTCCAGTACTGCCTTCGTTGTCCCGGATCGGGACGTCAGCACCGGCCCCCGCGAGAACATGGTTTCGTGGTGCGTTTGCTGGATTTACACTGAAAATCCGGTTGCCGGCGGAACGCTTCTTCACGCTCTGCGACATGTTGCTGGTTATCGCGACGGCAGGGATCGTTCCGATGCTGATTCCTCAACTGGTTCAAAACGCGACACTACCGGACGCGCAGGTCGGTTGGTTGATTGCCGCATTCGTCGTCGGATCGATTGCGGGGGTTGTTGTTTTTCACCCCATCCTCTCCGGCGCACTGCAACACAGGCTTGGTTACATTGCGATATGGGCGGCGCTGGGCGCTAGTCTTGCCGTGGCAACGGCTGTCTATTCCGTTGTCGCACTGGGTGGGTGCTTGATGTCGGCCGGTGCATTCGGGGCGTGTCTGTCCATGAACGGCATCGATCGGCGGGTGATTGCGATGCCATCTTCCGTGCGCGTTAGAGTCGCGAGCGCAACGCTGCTGACGGGGCAGATGGCGAGCATGCTGTCATTCGCACTTTACGGCGCCTCGAACGCCTTGGGCAGCATGAGTGGGAGATGGTGGTTGTACGGCGGGCTGGTCTGCATCGCCGGATTGGCGTCGTGTCTCGCGCGTGAACCGTGGAAATTGCTCAGCGAGAATGATGCTGGCGATGGCGTTGAGCGCTTCTATACGAATCGATATCCCGATGCATTTGGCGAGCCCGCGACAGTGCGCCAAGATGTCGCGGCGTAAGGGCGCAATGACTCACGCCGATTGGTCGTCGGCCTGCGGGGTGCGCTCGAACCCATAAGTGTGCGGCAGGGTACCCGCATGAACCGTCGCGAACGGGAGCGAGTCGCCGTTGCGCCAATGCAGACGCACGGCGCCCTTGGCGTCGGCCGTATCGTCCGATGTCTGTGCAATCTCGAAGGCCTGAGCCAGATCGGACACCTGCGTGAGCAGATCGATGTCGTGATCGTGCAGCAACGCGAGCGGCGCGTTTGGCGTCGATCTCCCATCCCCTTCGGCTCCAGACACCGCCCCACGAACGCGACGTTGCCGTCCTCGTCGAGCAGACATGCCTGCGGCACGAACGCGTGGCCCAGCTGGTCCGTCAATACCGGCGCGCCGCGACCGTCGTTCGCCATCGCATTCCATGTCAGCCGCACCACGAACGGGGCATACGCCAGCGCAACGTACACGCGTTGCGGGCCGTTCTGGAAATACCATCGCCCGGCGTCGTCGCTGGCGTAGTTGCGTGCGATGAACGCCAGCAGCGCCGCATGGCGAATCGGATCGCCAGCCGTGCCCGCCGCCTGCGCCGCTTCGTCTCGCATGCGCCACTGTCCGCGCCGGTCGAGGGCGAGCCAGCCGTAGCAATGCGGCACGTTGGGCCACTTGGCCATCGCCTGTCGAACGATCTCATCCATGGGGCACCCTTAGGCCGGAGTCGGCAAAAATTGACGGAAGTAGTCGATGACCGTATGCGGCATCCACGTCATGCCGCCCGGAAACGGCCCACTCATGAAGCCGACGTGTCCGCCGTGCACCGGCTGCAGGAGCCGCACGTGGCGACCGACGTCGTCTTCGCCCGGCAACACATTGGCCGGCTGGAACGGGTCGTTGCGGGCATTGATGACCAGCGTCGGCACTTCGATGGCCGGCAGAATCGGCTTGCTCGACGCACGCGTGTAATAGTCGAAGGCGCTGTGATAACCATGCAAGGGGGCCGTCACCACATGATCGAATTCGCCGAGATCGCGCGCGGCCATCATCCGATCGCGGTCGTACAGCCCGGGGTATTGGTCGAGCTTCGCGAGCGCCTTCTTCTTGAGTGTGCCCAGGAAATTGCGCGTGTACACCATGTTAAACCCGTGCGAGAGCGCCAGTCCGCCCGCCCGCAGATCGAGCGGCGCAGAAATCGCACACGCGGCGCTCACCACCTGCGCCGCGTGCCCCTCGCGCTCGCCAAGCCAGCGCAGCAGCACATTGCCGCCCAGCGACACGCCCGCCGCAAAGATCGGGCCCGACGCGTTCGCACGCAACCGTCGCAGCATCCAGTCGACCTCGGTACTGTCACCGGAGTGATAAAAGCGCGGCGCGCGGTTCATGCGGCCGCTGCAACTGCGGAAGTGGGGAATCACGCCGCGCCACCCCTGCGCTTCGACTTCGCGCATCAGGGTGCGCGCGTAGTGGCTGCCGGACCCGCCCTCCAGTCCATGGAAGAGCACGATGAGCGGTGTCTCCACCAGCCCTTCGGGCGCGGGTGGGGCTTTCTGCGCCGCAGGCGGGGCAACCAGCCAGTCGACATCGACGAAGTCGCCGTCGGGCGTGTCCCACGTTTCGCGACGGAATTCGACGCATGGGCGTCGACCCAGCAGCGCCGGGTAGATCGTCTGACTATGCCCGTCGGGCAGCCACCGCGGTGGCCGGTAATCCAGGGGAAGGAACGTCGCGGGGCGCGCCGTCATCGTCGTACCGTCGCGCTCAGTGCAGCCCGTCCGGACGCGCGTGCATCATCAGGCTGAACTGCTCGACAGCATGCGGCGGCAACGGGCTGGAGTGGATATGGGCGAAGCGCCAGTCGCCCTGCTCGTGCACCAGCACGTAAGTCGTGTGGATGAGCTGGGCGGTCGTCTGGCCGGCGTCTTCCTTGCCGACGCGCATCGCTTCGGTCGCCGTGTGCACGACCGTGCCAACGGTGTCGTACTCGGTCGTATCCAGCGAGTCGATGAGCACTACGCTTTGCGCGAACTGGGCGACCAGACCGTTGCGGATCTGCTCCAGACCGTCCCAGCGGGTGCCGTCGGCGCGAATGTAGCTGACGAAATCCTCGTTAGCCCACATTGACATGGCGCGATCCGTCTGCCCACGGCGCAGTGCATCGTAAAAGGCCGTGATGGTTTCACTGGCGGCATCGAACAGACGGACAAAACGTGGCATGTGGATTTACCGTTGAGTGTTACCTGAATCGAGCTGAACGCGCCGCTGCCATGGACTACATCAGCGCTGCGTGAGCAGGATGTTGCGCACATTCGCGAACACGTGCTCGGGCATCAGCTCATTGAGGCAGCGTGTATGGCCCAACGGGCATTCGCGGGCAAAACACGGGCTGCACTCCAATTGTAGCCACAGGATATGCGCCTGGTCGGACAGCGGCGGTGTGTGGCGCGGATCGGACGAACCGAACAGGGCAATCTGCGGGCGGCGCAATGCGGCCGTCACATGCATCAGGCCCGAGTCGTTGCTCACCACCGCATTGGCGCGGGCCAGCAGCGCGCACGCTTCGGCCAGCGACGTCTGTCCACACAGGTTGCGCACGAACGGCGCATCGGCGGCGATTTGCTGCGCGAGCGCACCGTCCTTGCCCGAGCCGAGCGCAATGATCTGCGCATATGGGAACGAGCGGCGAACCAACTGAGCCAACTGCGCGAAATGGCCCGGCGGCCAGCGCTTGGCCGGTCCGAATTCAGCACCCGGGCAGAACACGACGAGCGGTACGCGCAGATCGAGGCCGAAGCGCGCGAAGACACGCGCCGACTCGTTCAGGTCGGCGTCGATGCGCGGCGTGGGCAGGGCATCGGGCAACTTGGCCCCGGGTGCGAACGCGAGCGCAGCGTAGTGCCGCACCATGGGCGGCCGCTCGTCTTTGCGCGGATTGGCGTGGCGCACGTTGAGCAGACCGTAGCGCTGCTCGCCCTTGTAACCAATGCGCAACGGAATGCGCGCCAGCCACGGAATCAGCGACGACTTCAGCGAGTTCGGCAGCACATAGGCGGCGTCGTACCCCTCGTCGGCGAGTACGCTCGCGAGCCGGTAGCGCTCCAGCGGCTGCAACTTGCCGTGCGCGAGGTCGGTGGCGACGACGCGCGAAATCTCCGGCATGCGTTCCAGCACCGGGGCGACCCAGCTGGGCGCGATCGCGTCGATGGTCAGACGCGGATGCAGGCGCTTGAGCAGGGTGAACAACGGCTGCGCCATCAGCGCGTCCCCAATCCAGTTGGGGGCGATCACCAAGGCTTTATGCATCGTGGCGGAGACTCTAAACGTTAAGCGTTGCGAAGATGCGGACAGTCAACCGGCGGTACAGCGCAACCGCAGGCGGCTGCGCCCGGTTGGAGCAACGGCAGCCGGCTCAGTGGTGACCCTTGAGCACGACCCCGGCCTTCACGCGATAACGCGTGCCGCAGTACGGACAGGCCGCTTCGCCATGCGTCACATCGATGAACACGCGCGGATGGGCGCTCCAGGCTTCCATCTTCGGATTCGGGCAATGGACCGGCAGATCTTCAGCGCCGACTTCGACGACCGGCATTTGTTTGATTTCGCTCATGGGGTTCGGACCGTGATGGGTATTCGGACTATTGGGGATTGCATGGCCGGTGCAAAGGACAAAGCCGTCGCCCGCACGCTTACCAAAAGTCGCTATTGTAAAGCAGCCACGGCCCTTTGCGGATGGCTCGCAGCGCTCGCAGCCGCGACGCATGCCAGTTCTTGTCACCGTCGAAGCCCCGCGTGGCGCGTACGCGACACCTCGTCCGTTGCCCTCGCAAAAACGCCTGGATATGCGCTTTCGACGTAGTAAGTAAATATTTACCCTGGCTATAATGGCCTGACGCTCGCCGCCAACGATGACGATATTCAGGAGACACTCCGGCAACCCTGGCGGGCGCTGTGACCGCCAGCGGTCATCATGGGCGTGCCGGGCGCCGTCGGGACCGCTTTGCCCCGCAATGCCAGACACTGCGCCGAACGGCTCGGTGCTCGCCCCCCAAGCCGACCATGCCAATGCTTCGTCTGCCAGCCGCTGAACGTGACGGGTTCAGGGCCGGTTTCCGCATTATTTCGCCGCTGTTGCCTGCCATCTTCTCGTGGGGACTCGTGACCGGGGTCGCCATGGGCAAATCGATACTCACGGTGCCCCAGGCCATCGGCATGAGCCTGATGCTCTACGCCGGATCGGCCCAGTTGGCCTCGTTGCCGCTGTTCGCCGCCGGCATGCCGTTGTGGACGATTCTGCTCACGGTCGGCATCGTCAATCTGCGCTTTGTGATCTTCAGCGCCGCGCTCCAGCCGCATTTCTCTTATTTGTCGCTGCCGCGTCGCATCGTGCTCGGGTACGTCAATGGCGACCTCGGATTCGTGATGTTCATGAACCAGAAGTTCGCGAGCGGCTATGTCCCGGGCAAGGAGGGGACCTACTACGGCATCACGCTCAGCAATTGGGCGGTCTGGCACGTGTCGTCGATTCTCGGCATTCTGCTCGGCGCGCTCGTGCCGGATAGCTGGGGCCTCGCCTTCGCGGGCACGCTCGCCCTCATTCCGATGATGGTTCACACGATCTCCAGTCGCTCGACGATGCTGGCGGTCACCCTGGCATCGGTCCTCGGCCTGCTCGCCTTCGATTTGCCGTATCGGCTCAATCTCGTGCTCGGGGTGGTCGGCGCGCTCGCCGCCGGCATGGTTTGCGACGAACTTTCGGCGCGTCAGGCGAAGCGGGTCGCGCTGGCGAATCCCCCGCGGCCGCGCGCGACGGCGCCCAGCCCGGTCGTTCGGGAGAGCGTCGCTCATGAGTACGGTCGAAATCTGGCTCTCCTTCGTGGCGATGACGGCCATCACCATCGTCACGCGCACGTTCTTTCTGCTCGCGGGAGACCGCGTGACGCTGCCGCAGCGCCTGCAACGCGCGCTGCGCTATGCGCCGGCGGCGGCGCTCGCCGTCATCGTGGTGCCCGAGGTGCTGCTGCTCGATCACCAGTTCTCGCTGCATCTGCACAATCCCAAGCTGGCCGCGGCCGTAGCCGCCACCGGCTGGTTCGTCTGGCGACGCAACATGATCGAGATGATCGTCGTCGGCATGGCCGTCTACACGCTCTGCCGTCTGTTCCTGTAGGCGGAACCCTCGTCGGCCAAAATGGGCATCTGGACGGGCGGATCAGTTAAAATGCATGTTTTTCCCACCATTTATTCCGGATTCTCATGGCTTCCGTCGTACGTCTTTCCGATTTGATCGCCCAGGGTCGCCTGGCAGGCAAACGTGTCTTCATCCGCGCCGATATGAACGTGCCGCAAGACGATGCGGGCCGCATCACGGAAGACACGCGTATCCGCGCCTCGGTGCCGGCCATCCAGATGGCGCTCGACGCCGGTGCGGCCGTCATGGTCACGTCGCATCTGGGCCGTCCGACGGAAGGCGAATTCAAGTCCGCCGACTCGCTTGCACCGGTTGCGCAACGCCTGTCCGAACTGCTGGGCCGCGAGGTGAAGCTGATCGCCAACTGGGTCGACGGCGGTTTTGAGGTGGCGCCGGGCACGGTCGTGCTGCTGGAGAACTGCCGCGTCAACAAGGGCGAGAAGAAGGACAACGACGAGCTGGCGCGGAAGATGGCCGCGCTGTGCGACGTGTACGTGAACGACGCGTTCGGCACCGCCCACCGCGCCGAAGCCACGACGCACGGCATCGCCAAGTATGCGCCGGTCGCCTGTGCCGGCCCGCTGCTCGCCGCCGAACTCGAAGCGCTCGGCAAGGCGCTGAACGCCCCGGCTCGCCCGCTCGTGGCCATCGTAGCCGGCTCCAAGGTCTCGACCAAGCTCACCATTCTGCAGTCGCTGGCCGACAAGGTCGACCACCTGATCGTGGGCGGCGGCATTGCCAACACGTTCATGCTGGCCGCCGGCCTGCCGATCGGCAAGTCGCTCGCCGAAGCCGATCTGGTCGGGCAGGCCCGTTCGATCATCGACGCGATGGCCGCGCGTGGGGCCTCGGTGCCGATTCCGACGGACGTCGTATGCGCCAAGGAATTCAGCGCGACGGCTGAGGCAACGGTGAAGGCCGCCAGCGACGTGGCCGCCGACGACATGATTCTCGACATCGGTCCGCAAACGGCTGCCAAGCTGGCCGAGCAACTGGCGGGCGCGGGCACGATCGTGTGGAACGGCCCGGTGGGCGTGTTCGAATTCGATCAGTTCGGGCACGGTACCGAGACGCTGGCGCGCGCGATTGCCGCCGCCAAGGGCTTCTCGATCGCCGGGGGGGCGATACGCTCGCCGCCATCGCCAAGTACGGTATTGCCGACCAGGTCAGCTATATCTCGACCGGTGGCGGCGCGTTCCTCGAATTCCTCGAAGGCAAGACACTGCCGGCCGTCGACGTGCTGCAACAACGCGCCAGCGAGGTCAACTGATCCCGCAGCGCCAGGTGGAGCGGGGCTCGCAGGCCGGTTTGCCGGTCGACGACGGGCGCGAACGGAGCCGTTTCGACCGGTTTATTGCGAACATCTAAGATCGAATCAAACGATTTCGTACGGACAATACGAACTTTTTGGTTAACCTGTGGCGGCCTAAATGCGCTACAAATCGCTAAGCGCCAGACATGTCGAATGCGCTGTTACCCAAAGAGGATGAAGAGATGGATGTAATGAACCGCTCCACCAAGATCGTCGCCACCATCGGTCCGGCATCGAGCACCCCGGAAGTGCTCTCGCGCATGATCGCCGCCGGCGTCGATGTCGTTCGCCTGAATTTCTCGCACGGCAAGGCGCAGGACCACATCGAGCGCGCCGAGATGGTGCGCGCGGCCGCCAAGGCGGCCGGCCGCGAAGTGGCCATCATGGCCGACCTCCAGGGTCCGAAGATTCGCGTCGGCAAGTTCGAGAACGGCAAGGCCACGCTCGAGGCGGGCGCGAAGTTCATCCTGGATGCCGATTGCGAAGTCGGGAACGAAGAGCGCGTCGGGCTGGACTACAAGGAACTGCCGCGCGACGTGCGTACGGGCGACGTGCTGCTGCTCAACGACGGCCTGATCGTGCTGATCGTCGATCGCGTGCTCGGCAACGAGATCCACACGACCGTGAAGGTCGGCGGCGACCTGTCGAACAACAAGGGCATCAACCGCCAGGGCGGCGGGCTGACGGCGCCGGCGCTCACGGCCAAGGACATGGAAGACATCAAGACCGCGATGGCGCTGGGCGCCGATTACGTCGCGGTCTCCTTCCCGAAGAACGCCACCGACATGGAAATGGCGCGCCGTCTGGCCAATGTGGCCGGTGAGCCGTATGGCATCAAGCCGCTGATGATCGCCAAGATCGAGCGGGCGGAAGCCATTCCGGCGCTCGAAGAGATTCTGGCGGCATCGGACTGCATCATGGTCGCACGCGGCGATCTGGCGATCGAAGTGGGCAATGCCGCGGTGCCGGGGCTGCAGAAGCGCATGATCAAGCTGGCGCGCGAGATGAACAAGACCACCATCACGGCCACGCAGATGATGGAGTCGATGATCCACAATCCGGTGCCGACCCGTGCCGAAGTCTCGGACGTCGCCAACGCCGTGCTCGATGGCACCGACGCCGTGATGCTCTCGGCCGAGAGCGCGGCGGGCAAGTATCCGGTGGAGACCATCGAGGCGATGGCGGCGATCTGCGTCGAAGCCGAGCGCTCGGAGATGGTGGAACTCGATCGCGACTGGCTCGACCAGACTTTTACGCGCATCGATCAAACGATTGCGGCCGGCGCCTTGTTTACCGCGTATCATCTTGGCGCGAAAGCCATCGTGGCGCTGACCGAATCGGGCGCGACCGCGTTGTGGCTGTCCCGCCACAAGATCCATGTGCCGATTTTTGCGCTGACCTCGCAGCTCGGCAGCCATCGCAAGCTGGCCCTGTACCGCAACGTCTACGCGATGCGTGCCGACGCCACGCTCGACCGCGATCACGCGCTCAAGCAAGCCGAGCAACTGCTGCTCTCGCGCGGGGTGGTCAAGCGCGGCGACACGATCGTGCTGACCGTGGGCGAGCCGATGGGACAACCCGGCGGTACCAATACGCTGAAAATCGTTCAGGTGGGCCTGGCATGACGAAGGAGGCCGCGCGAGTGCGGCAAGGCGCCAACGCGCTGCGCCGCCCGCGAGCCGTCGTCATCAGGGGGCACCTCTGGATCGAGGAAAGATTTGCTTAGTTTTGTGATTCCAAGGAGAACATCATGCCCCTAGTCTCTATGCGACAGCTGCTCGACCATGCCGCCGAAAACGGCTACGGTCTGCCGGCCTTCAACGTCAACAATCTGGAGCAGGTTTCCGCCATCATGGCCGCCGCCGACGAAGTCGGCGCGCCGGTCATCATGCAGGCCTCGGCAGGTGCTCGCAAGTACGCTGGCGAAGCGTTCCTGCGTCACTTGATCTCGGCGGCCGTGGAAGCGTATCCGCACATCCCGGTGGTGATGCACCAGGATCACGGCCAGTCGCCGGCCGTGTGCATGGCCGCCATCAAGAGCGGCTTCTCGAGCGTGATGATGGACGGCTCGCTCGAAGCCGACGGCAAGTCGGTCGCCAGCTACGAGTACAACGTCGAAGTGTCGAAGAAGGTGGTCGAGTTCTCGCACTACATCGGCGTGACGGTGGAAGCTGAGCTGGGTGTTCTGGGTTCGCTCGAAACGATGAAGGGCGACAAGGAAGACGGCCACGGCGCCGACGGCACGATGACCCGCGAGCAACTGCTGACCGACCCCGATCAGGCCGCCGACTTCGTGAACCAGACGCAATGCGACGCGCTGGCCATCGCCATCGGCACCTCGCACGGCGCCTACAAGTTCAGTCGCAAGCCGACGGGCGACATTCTCGCCATCGACCGCATCAAGGAAATCCACCGCCGCATTCCGAACACCCACCTCGTGATGCACGGTTCGTCGTCGGTGCCGCAGGAACTGCTCGCCGAGATCCGTGAATTCGGCGGCGACATGAAGGAAACCTACGGCGTGCCGGTCGAAGAGATCGTCGAAGGCATCAAGCACGGCGTGCGCAAGATCAACATCGATACCGACATCCGTCTGGCCATGACCGGCGCGATCCGTCGCTATCTGTTCGAAAACCCGAGCAAGTTCGACCCGCGCGACTACCTCAAGCCGGCCCGCGAAGCCGCCAAGCTGGTTTGCAAGGCGCGCTATCTGTCGTTCGGTTGCGAAGGTCAGGCTGGCAAGATCAAGCCGGTTGCGCTTGAGAAGATGGCCGAAAAGTACAAGAGCGGCGACCTCTCGCAGATCGTGAAGTAATCGCACGCATCATCGCCATGCCGGGCTTGTCCCGCATGGCTTGCTGCCCGACCGGGGCGGCGTGGCGCCGACGCGGCAATCCGCTCGGAGGCACACGACGCTCAGGTCGCAGGCCCGGCTTTGGCCAGCACACGCTGGAACAGAAGCCGGGCTTTTTCTTTTGGCATCTGCAACTGAAACTTGCCGCCCAACTCTGAGCGGATCGTGGCGGTAAGCATTTCCACGCCGTCGACGATCAGCGTCATCGGTTCGTTCATATGCTGACGCGAGAAATCACGCATCCGTGCGGTGGCGCCGTCGCGCAGGCTCATCGTGACGACGACCTCGATATCTGCGGGGGCGACGCTGTCTTGCGCCGGAAACTGCAAACCCAACTGTTCGATATCGCGCGCGGCAAACAGGGCGAAACGCGGAATGCCGTCGTCGTTTTCCGGCGTGGCGATTGCGACGAGACGGGGTAGTGCGGGCCGCTCGACGGTGTCGGCGGTGGCCGTTGCGCCCGAGGTTCCCGACGCCGCGCGCGCCCCACTGGCCCGATGGGCCGGTGCATGCGTGTGGGCGCCGGCGACCGGTGGCGCGGCCGCGTGCGGCGGCGCTGCCGTTTGTGCCGGCACGGGCAGGCTCGCGAGCGCCAGCACGGCGGCGAGGGTTGCGACGCATTGCCCTGCACGGGCCGGCCAGACAGGTCCGGGTGTCGATGTGATCGTCATGGCAGCGCCTTGGTTCGGGTGAACGCTTCCATTCTAGGCAACATCCGGCGCGGAGGCAGGCGGGGAAAGCGCCCGCATTGCGGCGGTGCAAAACGACAGGGATCCGCCGAAACCTGAAGTCCGGTGCGACATCGCGTGGCAGTCTCCGGTGCCCCCCGCCAATCCGCCCATGCCAATGATGGGCCACCCGGAGATATCGATGCCATTGAATCGCCTTCCCAAGACCGTCGCCTGGTGCCTCGGACTGTCCAGTTCCGAAGAGACGTCCCGTACGCCGACGCAGCGTTCGTCAATGGCGACGACGATGACCTCAGCCGCTAACCGAGCCACTCACGTGCGCGTCTCGCAACCGAGCCCTGATGAGGCCGATGTCGCTGCGCCGGTTCCGGGGCCGTCGGTGCGCTCGGCGTCGATGCACTCGATGGCCGCCGACTGGCGCGGGCAGATGGCCCCGACGCAGGGCGCGCCCGAGCCGATTGCGCTTTGGGGGATGGAGGATCCGGCGCCCGAATGGGCAGGGGGCGTCTCGGCAAATCCGTGGGTCGAGGCGTATGGCGTGAATACATCGACGCTCATCCGCGTGGACGGCCAATGCACGCGCTTCGGACTGATCGAGCTGGGCGGGCACCGATTCATCGTGGGCCCCACGGCCACACCGGCAGAGGCGCCGGTACTCACCCGCATGCTCAAGACGCACCCCCAGATCGGCGCGATCTTTTGCGTCGAGCCCGGGACCATGCACGTTCGCGACGCCCCCGTCGAAACGGCCGGCGAGCCGGACTATCGCGAGCGCCCGATCGACGGATACATCCATAGCGTGATGCAAGGCGCGCGAGGCGGTCGCGGGTCTGCCGCGCCGCAGGCGTTGGCGTCGCCCGTGGGCCTCGACGGCGGTCTGTCGCATGTGCAGTTCATGGAGTTTGCGGGCATGGAGCGATTCGACGCCCAGATTCCCCGCGAGGTGCTATGGCGCGCCGGTCGGGGCGTGGCGAAGTTCATGCGAGAGAACCCGGGCAAGATCGCGCTGGTGTGCTCGGAGCGTGGCATCGCGCGTCCGAGTGCCGTGGCGGCCAGCGCGGCGCTGCAACTCCAGCGCGGCGATGCGCGCCTGCGTAACGACCTGGCAACAAAGGTCGCCGCGCAGCGTTCGGAGGCGAGCGACCACCATATCAACGTCGCCACTCGCAGCTTCGATCTCATTGCCGAATTTGCCCGGTTGCTCGACATGCTTCGCAGCCCGGGGCGAGGGGAGCCGCGCTGGGAGCGCAAAGTGCATCTGCTCCGGCAGCGGCTGCCGGAACTGACCGGCGCTCGCGGTGCGGCCATCGATTGGCAGACCGATGCCGGCCGTCGCCATGCGGCCGACATTCTGGAAGCGAACTTCGACAGCGTTGCCCCGTTGCTGGCCTCGGGCGGCTTGCCGGCCGGCATGGCGCTGCTCTGGCTGCGAGACGAAATCAATGTTCTGAGCGGGGTGCGGTTCCTGAGTCCAGGCTATGTCGACGGGCACATCGACCGGATCTCGCACGACGATATCGACCCGGAGAGTCCGGACGCCGTGCGCCTGGTGTCGTTCGACGATTACGGGTTGATGTGCGACAACAAGTATTACGATGCGTCGTCGGTGGCCGGCTGGTACCGGTCGTGCCTGCGCCAGGACGGCTATTTGACGAACCCGATCTCTCGGGCGCCGGTGGTCGCCTTGCTGATTCACGAGGCCGAAAAAGCGCGGCTGGAACCACAGTTCCTTAACGGCATGCGGTAATCCGCGGCGCATGGGGGTACCTCGGGGGGCGCGTTCGGGCGAATTAGGTCGTATTAGGTCGCGCTGGGTCGCGTTGCGCTGCCCTGGATGGCGCCGAACGTCGACGGTGAAGGGCCCCGGCGAGTTGCCGGGTCCACATCTTCGTGAAACGTCGCCCGACGCGCGTATAATTACGCCTTTGCCCTTCCTGATATTGGGTCCCGCCGTGACTACCCCCGCTCCGAACGCCCTGTACGAATCCTCCCTCAAGAGCCTGCCGCTGCTCTCGCGCGGCAAAGTGCGCGACAACTACGCCGTCGGCGACGACAAGCTGCTGATTGTGACGACGGACCGCCTCTCGGCGTTCGACGTGATCATGGGCGAGCCGATTCCGGGCAAGGGCCGCGTGCTCAACCAGATGGCCAACTTCTGGTTCGACAAGCTCGCGCACGTCGTGCCGAATCACCTGACGGGCGTGGCGCCCGAGACGGTCGTCGCAAGCGACGAAGCCGCCCAGGTCGCCGGCCGTGCGGTTGTGGTCAAGCGCCTCAAGCCGATTCTCGTGGAAGCGGTGGTGCGTGGCTACCTGGCCGGCAGCGGCTGGAAAGACTACCAGGCAACGGGCGCCGTGTGCGGCGTAACGCTGCCCGCCGGTCTGCAAAATGCGCAGCAACTGCCCGAGCCGATTTTCACCCCGGCGGCCAAGGCCGAGTTGGGCGAACACGACGAGAACATCAGCTTCGACGAGATGGTGAGCCGTATCGGCCGCGAACTGGCCGAGCAGATTCGCGAGATCTCGATTCGTCTGTACAAGGAGGCGGCGGCCTATGCGGCCACGCGCGGCATCATCATCGCCGATACGAAGTTCGAATTCGGTCTCGACGACAACGGCAAGCTGCACCTGATGGACGAAGCGCTGACGGCCGATTCGTCGCGTTTCTGGCCGGCCGATTCGTACGTGGTGGGCAGCAACCCGCCGTCGTTCGACAAGCAATTCGTGCGCGACTGGCTCGAGACGCAGCCGTGGGGCAAGACCCCGCCCGCCCCGAAGCTGCCCGACGAAGTGGTCGAGAAAACGGCCGCCAAGTACCGCGAGGCGCTCGAGCGCCTGACCGGCCAGCAACTGGCCTGAGCGGGACGTTACGACATGAGCGAGAAACAAACCGTGGCCCCGCGCGTTGGCGTGGTAATGGGGTCCAACTCGGACTGGGAAGTGATGAAGAACGCGGCCGCCGTGCTGGCCGAGTTCGGTGTGCTCTATGAGGCACAGGTTGTCTCCGCGCACCGCATGCCGGACGACATGTTCCGCTACGCCGAAGCCGCGCGCGAGCGCGGACTCGTCGCGATCATCGCGGGTGCGGGCGGTGCTGCCCATTTGCCGGGCATGATCGCTGCCAAGACGTCCGTGCCGGTGCTGGGTGTGCCGGTGCCGAGCAAGTATCTGCGCGGCGAAGATTCGCTGCTCTCGATCGTGCAGATGCCCAAGGGTGTGCCCGTCGCCACGTTCGCCATTGGTGAGGCGGGCGCGGCCAACGCGGCATTGTTTGCGGTTGCGATGTTGGCGGCCGACGACAAGACGCTCGCCGGCAAGCTCGACGCGTTCCGTGCGAAGCAGACCGAAGCGGCGCGCGGCATGACCCTGCCCACGCTGTAAAAGAAAAGCACGTCCCTGCTACTGTCAGCGCCTCAACCAAGATGAATTCTGCCTCCGCTGCGCCCGTTCTTCCCGGTCAATGGCTGGGTATGCTGGGCGGCGGCCAACTCGGCCGCATGTTCTGTTTTGCCGCCCAGTCGATGGGCTACAAGGTCTGCGTGCTGGACCCGGACCCGCGCTGTCCCGCCGGTGCCGTGGCCGATCGCCTGATCGTGGCCGATTATCGCGACGAGACGGCGCTCTCTGAACTGGCCTCGCTGTGCCCGGCGGTGTCGACCGAGTTCGAGAACGTGCCGGCGCAGTCGCTCGACTTCCTCGCCGCGTCCACGACCGTGAGCCCCGCCGGGCGCTGTGTCGCCATCGCGCAGGATCGTGTGGCGGAGAAGCGCTTTATCGAAAGCTGCGGCGTGCCCGTGGCCCCGCATCTGGTCATCGAATCGAACGAAGCGCTCGCGGCCATCGGCGATGCGGCCATCGAACCTGTGCTGCCGGGCATTTTGAAGACGGCGCGCCTGGGCTATGACGGCAAGGGCCAGGTGCGCGTGAATACGGTCGCCGAGGCCCGCGAGGCTTACGCGGCGCTTGGCGGCGTGCCCTGCGTGCTGGAAAAGCGCCTGGCGCTGGCCTTCGAGGTGTCGGTGCTGAGCGCGCGAGGTGCCGACGGCGCAGTCGCCACCTATCCGCTCGCCCAGAACGTGCACATCGACGGCATTCTCGCGACCACGACGGTGCCCGCGCCCGACGCCGCGCCGGCGCTGGCCGATGCCGCACGCGCCGCAGCCGCCAGGATCGCGTCGCAGATGGATTACGTGGGCGTGCTGTGCGTCGAGTTCTTCATTCTCAAGGATGGCTCGCTCGTCGCCAACGAAATGGCGCCGCGTCCGCACAACAGCGGGCATTACACGATCGATGCCTGTGCGGCCAGCCAGTTCGAGCAACAGGTGCGTGCGATGGCCGGGCTGCCGCTCGGCGAGACACGTCAGCACTCGCCCGCGGTGATGCTCAATGTGCTTGGCGACGTCTGGTTCGAAGGCGAGGCCAAGGATCGGCCGCGCCCGCCCGCGTGGGCGGATGTGGTGGCGCTGCCCTCGGCGCGCCTGCATCTCTATGGCAAGGAAGACGCCCGTGTCGGCCGCAAGATGGGCCACATTACGTTTGCCGGTGCGTCGCTGGACGAAGCGCGCCAGGCGTGCGTGACGGCGGCGGCGAGCCTCGATATTCCGCTGGAAGACTGAGCGATGACGTTGCCTCAAGCGCCGCGCATCGTCATGCCGCCGGCAGACGCGATCACGAAGGCCGCCGAACAACTGGCGGCCGGTGAGCTGGTCGCGTTCCCGACGGAAACGGTCTACGGTCTTGGCGGCGACGCGGAGAACCCGACGGCCATCGCGGCCATTTATGCCGCGAAAGGCCGCCCGGCGAATCATCCGGTCATCGTGCACTTCTGCCCGGAAGGGGACCCCGGCTACTGGAGCGACGATGTCACGCCGGCCGCCCGCAAGCTGATGGATGCCTTCTGGCCCGGCCCGCTCACATTGATTCTCAAGCGCGCGCCGCATATCCCCGATGCCGTCTCCGGCGGGCAGGATTCGGTGGGGCTGCGTTGCCCGTCGCATCCCGTGGCGCAGGCACTGCTGCGCGAGTTTGCCCGGATCAAAGGGGGCAGGGCGGCGTGGCGGCTCCCTCGGCCAATCGTTTCGGTCAGGTGAGCCCGACGGCGGCACAGCACGTGCGCGACGAGTTTGCCGGACTACCGGGCGTCACCGTGCATGTGCTCGATGGCGGCGAGGCCGCCGTGGGGATCGAGTCGACGATCGTGGATCTGTCGCGTGGGTTCCCCTCGTTGCTGCGTCCCGGGCATATCACGCCCGAGCAGATTGCCGAAGTACTCGGCGAGATGCCGCGTTTGCCGGGGCAGGACACCGACGCACCGCGCGCCTCGGGCACGCTCAAGGCGCACTACGCGCCGCGCACTCCGTTGTATCTGTGCGATGCCGGGCAATTCGGCCCGGCACTGGCGGTGCGTCCCGAGGGCGAGCGCGTCGCGGTGGTAGCCTTCGCATCGACGCTCGCAGCGCTGCCCGCCGAGGTGTCCGCGTCGGCCGCGATCGTGAAGGTCGAGTTGCCGGGCACGCCCGCCGCGCTCGCGACCGACCTGTACGCCATGCTGCGCCGGCTCGACCGCGCCAACGTCACACATATCCTGTTCGAGCGTCTGCCGGACACCCCGGCGTGGGCGGCGGTCGGCGACCGCCTGGGCCGCGCAGCAGCGGCGTTCGAGCGCGCATAACGCGCAGTGACGGGCTGGCGAGGCGATCGCGCCTCGTCAAGGATCAAGGCGTGTGGCGCGACGCCCCAACGTCCCCGACATTTCCCATATTTCCCGATAATCCGCCGGCCGACGGCGTGACCGTCTGTCCTGCCGCGACTTGTGCCGCCTGCCACGCGCGTCGCCACTCGGGCGGCCCGAACAGCGCCATTGCCTTATTGCGCCAACCCGGCATCGTGAGCGCGTCGCGCGCCATCGCCTGCCATTCGTGAAATGTCAGCGTGATCGGATTGTGCGTGCGGATCGGATCGACGATGCCGAATTCGCACGGCTCGGCCTCGCTTTCTTCCACGTAAGACCCGAACATCCGATCCCAGACGACCAGCACCCCGGCATAGTTGCGGTCGATGTAGCGCGGATTGCGCGCGTGATGGGCACGGTGAATCGACGGCGTGTTCAGCACGTATTCCAGCCAGCCCAGTTTCGGAATCGCCTGGGTGTGTACGAAGAACTGGAACGCGAGGTTGAGCAGGACCACGCCGACGATCTGTATCGGCGTGAAGCCGATGAGCGCCATCGGCGTCCAGAACAGCCACATGCCCGCGACCGGATACATCAGGCTTTGCCGGAAGGCCGTCGACAGGTTGAGCCGCTCCGACGAGTGGTGCACGACGTGTGCCGCCCACAGCCAGCGGATTCGGTGACTGGCGCGATGAAAAACGTAGTAGAGAAAGTCCTGCACGACGAAGAGCAGCGCGAAGCCGAGCCATCCGCCCGGCATCGTATAGAGGCGGTGATGGTCGTAGAGCCACGCGTAAAACGGCACGATGAGCAGCCAGGCCAGTTTGTCCGCGCCCTGGTGCATGAGCGCGAGCGTGGCGTTGCTGACCGTGTCCTTCAGGCTGTACAAGCCGGGGCGGCGGCGCCGCCAATACCAGGCTTCGATACCGATGCACAGCACGAACACCGGCGCGAGCGCCAGCAGGATCAACTCGACGTTCATGACCTCGCGTCTCCTCACGATGGGGTCATCGGAACCGGTGCCCCGGCGTCTTGGCGACGGTGGCACCGATGGAACGTCTATTCTGACGCGAATGGCACGCGACAGCGCGGCGGTTAGAGGGAAACGTCAAATGCGCTCAGGTGAACCGCCTTTTCAGACGGTGCGCCGCTTCCCCATCAAGGCGCGTTCTCATACACCCACGAAATGAGCGCGTCGTTGAACCCGCGGGCCTGGCTCGCCCGCGGATCGTTCACGAGCGAGACCACAACATAGATGTTGCCGGAGCGTGAGCCGACATAGCCGGCCACGGCGCCCACATCGTCGAGCGTGCCCGTCTTGATATGCGCGTTGCCGGCGACGTCGCGATTCATCAGACGATTGCGCATGGTGCCGTCGACGCCGACGGTCGGCATCGATTCGATGAGCACCTGGGCGGTCGGACTGTTGATGCCGTGTTGCAACAGACTGGCCAGCTCGGTCGCGCTGATACGTTCGATGCGCGACAGACCCGAGCCGTTCTCCACCACGAGCCCCGGCATGGCGAGATCATTTTTGTCGAGCCAGCGGTTCAATACGTCGCGCGAGCGCGTCAGGCTGGCCGGCGTGCGGTTGTTGTCGGCGGCGAGACCCAGCGTCAGAAACAGCTGCCGGGCCATCACGTTGTTGCTGAACTTGTTCATGTCGTGCACGACTTCGGCCAGCGTCTGACCCCGATGCGTGACGAGCAGGTGGGCGCCCGGGGCACGACGCCGGTGCGCACATTGCCGTTGAACTGTCCGCCCGAGGCTTGCCACAGGGCGCGGAAGCCCCCAGGAAGAATTGATCGCGATCGGGGGCGGCCACGTTCCAGCCCTTGTCTTCGCACGAGGCCGGATACGTACCTGAGAAGTGGGCGACGTAGCTGCCGTCGGCCATCGCATTCAGCGTGGGGTGAATGCGGGCGAGCCAGTCGCCGCAGTGGCCGGAGCCGGTCGACGACAGGTTGTTTGCCACTTGCAGATTCGCCAGCGGTGGCAGCACGCCGACCTCGACGGTGCCGTTCGGATGGCCGGTGAAGCTGAACGAAACCGCCTTGAACGAGTACAGCAGGGGATCCGGTGCGACGTTGTACGGCCGGTCGTCACCGCCGTCGATGGCCCCGGTGTCGCCGATGTCTGCACTGTAGGCGGAGCGGTCGAGCACGATGTCGCCGTTGATGTTCGTCACCCCGGCGTGGTGCAACTCGGCGACGAACTTCTCCATCTCCTCGGGCACGAGCTTCGGGTCGCCCGAGCCCTTGAAATACAGATTGCCGTTGAGCGTGCGGCCGTCGGACGTGCCGTCGGTGAAGGCCTGCGTGCGCCAGCGATAGTCGGGGCCGAGCGTGTCGAGCGCCGCAATCGTCGTGACGAGCTTCATCGTCGAGGCCGGGTTGCGCGGCACGTTGGCATTGACGGCAAGCAGCGGCGGCCCGATGCGGCCACGCGTTTGCAGCGGGTTGTCGACCTTCGCGACGATCACGCTCACATGGGCGGCGGGTACCTTGCTGGCCGCGAGCGCGCGCGCCAATTCGGGCGGCAGCGGCGTGGCGCGCGCGGCGCTCGCCGGTACCCTGGGCATCTTCGCGTGCTTGAGCGGCTTTGCCTGGACCGGGGCGCTCACGATCATCGCGAGTGCCAGCGCCGCGCAACACGCGCGAGCGACGTTGCGCATGAGGCGGCCCGATGACGGCGAATGAAGAGGGCTGCGCAGTGAGCCCGAAAGGTCGGGGGAGCGACAGGCGCTGCGAAGCAGGCGAGGAACGCGCATGACGGGCGAGGGTCTCCAGTGTTGCGCGCAGCGAAACCGTACGGCCTGAATGCGTGACGGGCACAGGCAAGGCGATGCGGACGCGGCGGCGAAGCGATAAGCGGGTTGCGGGGCCGCGACGTGCGTCTGCCATGCGCGGCCCATGCGTGCCATTGTAAGACGGTCATGCAACGAACTGTCGCTACAATGGGTCGAATTCCGGCGAGTGTCACGTCAAGGCAACATCAAGCAAGCGCAAACAACGTTGCGTCGGCCGCCAGTGTCACGCCAAGAGATGGTCTCAACCGGTGCCCAAGCCATGCGAATTTTGTTGGTGGAAGACGATGCGATGATTGCCACGGCCGTCATGAAAGGACTGCGCCAGGACGGCTGGACCGTCGATCATGTTGGCGACGGTCAGCGTGCGCTCGACGTGCTCTCGCTCGAGTCGTACGACGCGCTGCTGCTCGACCTGGGCTTGCCTCGCCGCGACGGTATCGACGTGCTGCGCACGTTACGCGCGCGCGGCCAGACGTTGCCAGTGCTCATCGCCACGGCGCGCGATGCGGTGGCCGACCGCGTGAAAGGACTCGACGCCGGCGCCGACGATTACCTTGTCAAGCCGTTCGATCTCGACGAGCTGGCGGCGCGTTTGCGTGCGCTGGTGCGACGTCAGGCGGGGCGCAGCGAGCCGTTGCTGCGTCATGGCGGTATCGTGCTCGACCCCGCGACGCGCCAGGTCACGTGCGGCGGCGCATCGGTGGGGCTCTCCGCGCGCGAGTACGCCGTGCTCGAAGCGTTGCTCAATCGGCCGGGCGCGGTGCTGTCGAAGGCGCAACTGGAAGAGCGCATTTATGGCTGGGGAGAAGAAGTGGCGAGCAACGCGGTGGAAGTTCACATCCACGGGCTGCGCAAGAAGCTGGGCGCGGACGCCATTCGTACGGTGCGTGGCGTCGGTTACATGATGCCCGCGCAAGCGGGTGAGACGCCGCCTGCGGCCGGCATGACGGCACCGGAGGCGAACTGATGCGCTCGATTCGCCGTCGTCTCCTTTTCGGATTGCTGATCACGCTCGCGGTAGCGCTGCTGCTCGCGGGCATCGCCATCTTCCGCCAGTCGCGCACGGAGGCCAACGCGCTGTTCGATTTCCAGTTGCAGCAAATGGCCCTGTCGCTGCCGGCCGAGCCGTTCTCGAGCGTGCCAGGCGCGCACAACGAGTCAGGCGGACTCGTCATCCAGATTTGGAGCCGCAACGGCGTGGAGTTGTACTACTCGCACCCGAGCACGCCGTTGCCGCCGCGCGCGGAACTCGGTTTCACGACGGTGCAGACGCCCGAAGGCGACTGGCGTGTCTACGCGGCGCTCGTGGGCGACAACGTCGTGCAGCTCGCGCAGCCGATGGTCATTCGCGATTCGCTCGCGGTCTCGATGGCGGTGCGCACGCTGTTGCCGCTGGTGGTCGCGATGCCGGTGCTCGCGTTGCTCGTCTGGATCGTGGTGGGGCGCGGTTTGCAGCCGCTGCGACGCGTGACGAAGGCGCTCGACAGCCGTGCGCCGGGGGCGTTGGATGCCTTACCCGAGGTCGGCTTGCCCGACGAGGTGCGTCCGCTCGTGCGCGCGCTCAACAGTCTGCTCGGCAGACTCGACGCGTCGCTCGCACAGCAAAAAGCCTTCGTGGCCGACGCCGCGCACGAATTGCGTACGCCGCTCGCCGCGCTGCAACTGCAAGTTCAACTGCTTGACCGTGCCCACACCGACGCGGAGCGGGCCGAGGCGATGCGGGATCTGCGCGACGGCGTGCGACGCGCTTCGCACATGGTGGCCCAATTGCTCACGCTCGCGCGACAGGAGCCGGACGCCGCGCGTGCGGCCGCGGCATTTGTCGAGGTGCCGCTGGCCCCGTTGCTGAGTGAGGTGGTGGCGCATCATGCGGCGCTGGCGGTGGCGCGCGGGATCGATCTCGGGCTGGACGCTCCCGACGCACTGGCGGCCGTCAGTCGCGTGCACGGCGAGGCGAACGCGTTGCACACGCTCTTCGGCAATCTGGTCGACAACGCGCTGAAATACACGCCGCGCGGCGGTCATGTCGACGTGCGGCTGGTGGCGGCAACGCCGGCACCGGTCGTGGAGATCGAGGACACTGGGCCGGGCATTGCGCCCACCGAGCGCGAGCGCGTGTTCGACCGGTTCTTCCGCGGCGGTGCGGCGTCGGTGGAGGGGGCCGCGCCCGGCCATTCGACGCCGGCGAGCGACGCGACGCAAGACGATGCCGATACCCCGCGTGCGCAGGGCAGCGGTTTGGGGCTGGCGATTGTGCGCAACATCGCGCAGGCGCATGGCGCGCGCGTCGAGTTGTTCGATGCCTCCAACGGCCAGGGGCTTCGCGTTCGCGTGAGCTTCGGCGGCGCGACATCGGCGCCGCCGCCTGCGCTTTGATACGTCTGTCGCACGTGATGTCTGCGGCCCTCACCCCCGTGTCACGCTCGTGACCTTGTCATTGTCGATCGTGAGCGTGCGGCGATCCGGGCGGTAGTCGCGCGTCGTCGGCATGGCTCTGCCATCTTGCGTGCCGATGCGCCACGGGCAACCTTGTAGCATCGATTTGGCTTCGCTGAGCGACTTGCCGACGATGGCCTGATCGGCTGGCGCGTCCGGAGTGCAGGCACTGCTTTGGCTCGGCAGGGTCATCGCGTTCGGCATCGAATCGGCCGGGCCTTGTGTTCCCATCCCATCGCCATGGCCGCCGGGCGCGGCGTGCACGGAAGCCGCGAAGGCGAGGCACAGAATAGCCCCGACGCATCCCATCCAGCGAGCGGCGCGGCCATGCACGGACCTGCGATAAAGCGGCGTGTCGATCGTAGACATCATGATTCTCCTGTAGACGAAGACTCGCGGCGCGGGATCGCGCCGCTTCGACACCGTAGTCAGCGGAACGCAACATTCGCAAGGCGAACCACGCGAGTTGTCCCTCCAAACGCTTGCTGCCGTAACGCATAGCACTCAATGCATCATCTGTTGGCAGCCGATGGGTCACTTTTCAGACCGTCTTAAGGTTGCCTTAAGGGAGCCTCTCTACCATCACAGTCATGTCAAACGTGGTGTCAGTCAGGAGAGACTCATGCGGACCTCGAAGCTCACTCGTACGCTGGTTGCCAGCGCTGTGCTCGTCGCGTTGACGGGCGGCTATGTTGCCGGACGTCAGCACTGGCAGGCGCCGCTCGCCTCGGAGATGGTCGCCGACGCCAATGCGGCCAACCCGGCGACGCCAGCCGCCAATGCACCGAATACCCCGAATGCCGCGCCACGCATGCTGGTGCCGGACTTCTCGCAACTGGCGGAACAATACGGACCGGCCGTAGTCAACATTAGTGTGACGCACGATGGGAAACCTTCGGCGGGGGCGGTGCCACGGCGATGCCGATGCCGCCGGGCATGGATCAGAACGATCCGCTGTTCCAGTTTTTCCGTCACTTTTACGGCGCGCCGGGCAACGACGGCGGCGACGGCAGTGGCGATGGTGGCAGCGCACCGACGCGCAGTCTCGGTTCGGGCTTCATCGTGAGCGCGGACGGCTACATCCTGACCAACGCGCACGTCGTGGACGACGCGAGTCAGGTCACGGTGAAGCTCACCGACAAGCGCGAATTCAAGGCGAAGGTCGTGGGCAGCGACAAGGCGAGCGACGTGGCTTTGCTCAAGATTGCCGCCACGAATCTGCCGACGGTGAAGATCGGCGACCCGTCGAAATCGAAAGCGGGCGAGTGGGTGGTGGCCATCGGGTCGCCGTACGGCTTCGACAACACCGTGACGGCGGGCATCGTGTCGGCAAAGGCGCGTGCGTTGCCGGACGAGAACTACACGCCGTTCATTCAGACGGACGTGCCGGTCAACCCGGGTAACTCGGGCGGACCGCTGTTCAACCTGAACGGCGAAGTCATTGGCATCAACTCGATGATCTATTCGCGTACCGGCGGCTTCCAGGGGCTGTCGTTCGCGATTCCGATCGACATGGCGATGAAGGTCAAGGCGCAGCTCCAGCAGTTTGGCAAGGTGAGCCGTGGCCGTATCGGCGTGACAATTCAGGAAGTGAACCAGTCGCTGGCGAAGTCGTTCGGCTTGCCCAAGCCCGAGGGGGCGCTGGTGTCGTCCATCGACAAGAACGGTCCGGCCGCGAAGTCGGACCTGAAGCCGGGCGACGTGATTCTGGCGGTCAACGGCACGACCATCGAGGACTCGGTGCAGTTGCCGGAGAAGATCGCCGATATGCGTCCGGGCGAGAAGGCGACGCTGACTGTCTGGCGCAATGGTGCGAAGCAGGACGTAAGCGTGACGGTGGCGGCGCTCAACGAGAAGAAGGACGTCGCGAGCACGGACGACTCGGCCACGCATGGCCGGCTGGGACTCGCGGTACGCGACCTCTCGCCGGACGAGAAGCGCGCGGCTCAGGTGACGCACGGTTTGCTGGTGGCCCGTGTCGGCGGACCGGCCGAGCAGGCGGGCGTGCAGGCGGGCGACATCATCCTGTCGCTCAACGGCACGCCGGTGACGAGTGCGTCGCAACTGAGCGATAAGCTCAAGAAAGCGGGCAATAATGTCGCGTTGCTCGTACAACGCGACGGGCAACAGATTTTCATCCCGGTCGATCTCGGCTAAGCGCCGGGCGAGGCACTCACGGGATGCCACGCACTACCTTGTGTGCCGGTGCTCGGCAGCGATGGCTTCACGGCTGCCGTGCCACCGGTGCGATCCTGCATCGTGATGTCATGAACGGGAGGTCGAACATGGGGCAACAATGGCAACGCTGGACGATGGCAGCCGCGACGGCCGCGGCATTGGTCGGAGGGCTTGGCATATCGGTGGCGCATGCGCAGGGCGGCATGCTGCCGCCGTCAATGCAGCAGGGCGACGTGACCTACGTCTCGGGCGGTATCGACAGCGATCAATCGGGGGCCTTCAAGCGCGAAGCGTCTCACTGGCCGCTGTCCATCGAGATGGCGGCTCGCGGCGACGGCGCGAACGAGTACATCGCCGACGCTCAGGTGCAGATCATGCACGGTAGCAAGACGGTACTCGACGTACGCGCGAAAGGGCCGTTCATGCTGGTGAAGCTGCCGCAAGGCAGTTACACCGTGAAGGCGACGTACGACGGCAAGCCCATGACGAAAGATGTGAAGGTGCCCGCGAAGGGGCATGCAGCGGTAACGTTTCTGTGGCCACATGACTGATGTGCCGATCGGTCGTGTCGGGTAAGGCGCCACGGATGACGAGGTAACCCAGGTAGTACTCCGTAGCAACGAGTGAGCGAGTTGCGCCGCCGAAAGGCGGCGTTTTTTTGTTCAATGGGAAGGGGAAGCGGGCGATCAGCGCGGGGCGCGCGTGGCGGGTCAAACCGTGTCGCGGCACACCGAGGTGTCGTCGCCGATAGTCTCCTCGCTCGTGCGCACGGCGAATGTTTGTTTGACGTCAATGCCGTTCTTGATCGCCGTCATCTCGGCGAGAATGGCCACGGCGATCTCTGCCGGGGTGCGCGCACCCAGATGCATGCCGACCGGCCCGTGCAACCGTTCGATTTCCGCCGAACTCAGATCGAACAGCGACAGCCGTTCGCGGCGTCGCGCGTTGTTCACCCGCGAGCCGATGGCGCCGATGTAGAACGCCGGGGACTTGAGCGCTTCGAGCAACGCCATGTCGTCGAGCTTCGGGTCGTGCGTGAGCGTCAGGACAGCACTGTGCGAGTCGAGTTGTTGCCGCACGATCAGGTCGTCCGGCATTTCGCGAGAGAGTTCGGTGCCGGCCACGTGCCATTCGTCTGCGTATTCGCTACGCGGGTCGCAAACGATCACGTGATAGTCGAGCGCGCACGCCATGCTCGCAACGTACTTCGAGAGCTGCCCGGCACCGATCACCACCAGCCGGTGGCGCGGGCCGTGCGAGGTGATGAGGCGCGCGCCGTCGAATTCGAGCGGCGGGGTATGGTGCCCGGGGGCGATGCGCACCGCACCGGAGGTCATGTCGAGTTCGCGCACGACGAGGCGGAATCGCGAGATGGCATCGAGCAGTTCCGAAATGCGCGAGGCGTCGCGCACCGGCTCCAGCACCAGTTGCAGCGTGCCGCCGCAGGGCAGTCCGAAGCGATGCGCTTGCTCGGCCGTCACGCCGTAGCTGGTGAGTTGCGGGCGATCCTGCGGCCAGTCGCCGTCGCGCAGCCGGGCGATCAGGTCGTCCTCGACGCAACCGCCCGACACGGCGCCGACCAAATGGCCATCCTCCCGAATCGCGAGCATCGAGCCCACCGGACGCGGGGCGGAGCCCCACGTGCGAACCACCGTGCCCAGCGTGACGAAAAAGCCCGCGCGGGTCCACTGTACGGCGGACTTCAGCACTTCCAGATCGACACTGTCCATCCCACGGTTCCTTGGTCAATACGCGAGCGGTCGCGCATCGGCCAAGGCATGGGCCGCCGTCATGTCACCGCTCGATGTGATGCGCCGAGTATAGCGCGCCTTGGCTTGCGCTGTATCCCACGGAATATTGCGCTTGGTCTTCCCTTTGCGTGACCTGGCGAAGCCTTGTGCGGCGCGTTGCGGACCGCGGGCAAGCGGTCGCGGCGGTGATCTGGCGCGGAGAACTCGTGTCACAATAGTTTGCAGGTCGAGATGACGCCGCGTGACCGACGAGCGACCGCATCACGTTTGGGGAGGGGCAATGGAGCTACATGACAGACGGCAATTGCCGGTGGCGCGAGACCTCGCGTGGATCGCGCTGAACGACCCGGGCATCTTGCAAGGGTGCATCCCAGGCTGCGAGTCGATCGAGCGGCTCGACGACACGACGTGGACGATCGTCGTGAGCGTCGCGTCGGGTCCGTTGGGCGGTCGCTGGTCGGGCCGAATCACGGTGACGGACGTCATGGCGCCGACATCCTACACATTGAATGTCGACGCCCTGGGCTCGGCTGCCGGACACGCACGAGGCAGGGCGACCATCACGTTGCAAGCGCAGGGACCGATGCACACATTACTGACGTACGACCTCACGACGCACCTGGGCGCCGAGTCCGCGCATCTGGACACGCCCCAGGCGCAGGCGGCCGCCCGCAAGCTCATCGATGAATGCCTCGCGCGGCTGACGGCGGCCATTGCCCCGCATGCCGCAACTTATCCGCCGATTGCCGCCGACGGCGAAGTGGCCGCCGCACTCGCAACAGATGCCGCGCTGCGCGACATGCCGTCCACGCGGGGCAGGCTGGCGCGCTGGTGGCCGTGGGCCGTGGCGGCGCTCATTGCGATCGTCGTCTTCCTGTGGGGCAGCCATGCCAGTTGAGCGTCGTCGAGGCAAGGTGGACGTCGCGCCCGCCGGGGGCGCCCACGCGCGCAGGCAACTGGCGACGGCCGCGGCGCTGGAGGCACTGGAAGCCGCGGGGAAAGTGCCGGCGCCGGCCGGCGAGGCGGGCCACGACGTGCGCGTGCGCGTGCGGGATGGCGATACGCCAGTGTTCGGGCCCGGGCGCCTGGCGTTGCTGCGGGCCATCGAAGCGACGGGGTCGATTTCCGCCGCCGCGCGCCGCATGGGCATGTCGTACCGGCGTGCGTGGCTGCTCGTCGAAGCGATGAACCACGAATTCCGCGAACCTCTCGTCACCCGACATATTGGCGGTGTGGCCGGGGGCGGCGCGCAGCTCACGCCGTTCGCGCAGAACCTCGCCGCGCACTACGACACGCTCATCAATGAGATCCGTCTGCTGCTCGACGCCCACGTGCCGACGTTCGACGCATATCTCAGAAGCGGCACGGCGGATGACCCGGAGACCGAATCGGTACCGTCGCATCGCCCTTGATGCCCGGACTCGCCGAATATCACGAAAACGTTATTTCTCCGTGAGGACTTCGTCACCGTCTTGAAGTGACACTGGCTCCATCGACGCAAACCCAGCGATGGAGGTCTCCATGTCACCCTTGACGAAGTCCGTGCCGCCCGCCGCACAGCCCCCGTGCGAACCGGTCCGGTCCAGCCGGGTTGGCTGCGCGTCACCCATTGGCTGAACGCGCTGGCAGTTCTCGCGATGGTCACGAGCGGCTGGCGGATCTACAACGCGTCGCCGATCTTCGGCTTTCGCTTTCCCAACGAACTCACGCTGGGCGGCTGGCTGGGCGGTGCGCTGCGGTGGCATTTTGCCGCGATGTGGCTGCTGGCGGCCAACGGGCTCGTCTATCTGCTCTTCAATGTGTCGAGCGGACGCCTGTCGCGCCGCTTCTTTCCGTTGACGTTGCGCGGTGTGGTGCGCGACGCGTTCGCCGCACTGCGTGGCCGACTCGCCCACGACGATCCCCATCAATACAACCAGGTTCAGCGTATCGCGTATCTGTTCGCGGTGCTCGACCTCGTGCTGCTCGTGGCGTCGGGACTCGCGATCTGGAAGCCTGTGCAGCTTGGCTGGCTCTGCGCGCTGTTCGGCGGATTCCAGGGGGCGCGCTGGGTGCATTTTCTCGCGATGGCGGGCCTGGTGGCATTCGTCGCGATTCATGTCGTGATGGTCGCGCTGGTGCCGCGCACGTTGCGCACGATGATTACCGGACGCTGAGTGCGCCGACGACAAGACACGGTGCTGCCATGACCCTCGATCGAAAGCCCAGCCACCTGCCTGCCGACGCACCGGTCGTCCGCGACGGCGAAGCGATTCTCCATGAGGCGCGTGCGTTGATGACGCGCCGCGTGGCCGAGCCCTCGCGCCGCGCGTTTCTGACGCGTACGCTGTCGCTCGGTGGCGTGGCGCTGCTCTCGGGTTGCTCGCTGGACGACAACGCGGGTGTCTCGTCGGCGCTCGACACGATCTCGCGATGGAACGATCGTGTGCAGGCCGCCTTGTTTCGTCAGAATGTGTTGGCGCCAACGTTCCCGGCGTCGCGCATCACGCGACCGTTCCCATTCAACGCGTTCTATTCGATGGACGAAGCGCCCGTCGTCGAAGAAAGCGATTACCAACTGGAGTTGTCCGGCCTCATCGCGGACAAGGCCCCTTGGCAGCTTGACGCGTTGCGCCGTTTCGCCGCCCCGCGCGCGGCCGAGCAAATCACGCGTCACGTGTGCGTGGAAGGCTGGAGCGCCATTGGCCGCTGGGGAGGGGTGACGTTCGCCGACTTTCTGCGTCGTATCGGCGCGGACACCACGGCACGCTACGTCGGCTTCAAATGCGCCGACGACTACTACACAAGCATCGATATGCCGACGGCGCTGCATCCTCAGACGCTGCTCGCGCTGACTTATGACGGCCAGACGCTACCCAGGGAATACGGATTTCCGATGAAGCTGCGGATTCCCACGAAGCTCGGCTACAAGAATCCCAAGCATATCCGCGCGATTTTCGTGACCAACACGTATCCGGGCGGGTATTGGGAGGACCAGGGCTACAACTGGTTCGGCGGCAGTTGACGCAACCGCTCGACTGCATGATTGACGGGGCACATGCGTGACGCTCCGGCAAGGCTCACTCACTCTTTGAGGACTACGGCAATGAAAATGCGATATCTGGCGGTCATGACAATGGGACTGGCACTCGGCACCGGTGCGGCGTTCGCGCAGGACGCGATGGGCAAGGGCGACGCGATGTCCAAAGGCGGCGCGATGAGCAAGGGCGATGCGATGTCCAAAGGCGGCGCGATGAGCAAAGGCGATGCCATGAGCAAGGACATGGACAAGAGCGGGAAGATGTCCAAGTACGACGCGAAGTCGAAGGGCGGTGCGATGGGCAAATCCGACGCCATGGGCAAGAAGGAAAAAGGCGACGCGATGGGCAAGACCCAGTAAGCAAGCTCAGTTAGCACGACAAGCCGACAAGGCGTCGCCCCGAATGTGCGTGGCGACGCCTTGCGTCGTTTGGGGGTGACGACCGCGCCGCGTCATTGCCAAGCGTTGAGCGTATCAGCGCGTCAGGGCGACCGATTTGATGAGCAGGTAGACCTCGCGGCCCGGCACCAGTTGCAATTGGTCAGCGGAGAACCGAGTGATGCGAGCGCGCACCACGGTCCCGGCCTTGTCGCCGAGTAGCGCGGCGCCGACTTCCACCGAATCGCCCAGATCGCGCAGCGTCGCCACGCGTGCGCTCAGCACGTTCAGCACGCTGATGTCGACAGGTGGCGAAGTGGCGATGGCAACGTCGCGCTCGCGCACGAGAATTCGGCAGGCGTCGCCCGCCTCGCCGCCGGCGCGCGGAACTCGCAGCCGAACCGTGTCGCTGCCGTTCACGGCCAGCTCGGTCAGACCGTATCCGGCATCATGCGCGACGATGCGCGTCTCGAGCACGGTGCCCGGCGACTCCGCGGTGCCGTCGAGCGCATCGCGATGCACATTGAGCACGTCGGCCGGCGCCCCTTGTGAGATCGTGCGGCCATCCTTGAACAACACGACCTGATCGGCCAGTCGCATCACTTCGTCGAGCGAATGGGTGACGTAGAGCACCGGCAGCGCCAACTCGTGGCGGATGCGATTGAGGTAGTCGAGCACTTCGAGGCGCCGCGCGTGGTCGAGCGAAGCGAGCGGCTCATCCATGAGCAGCAGGCGCGGGCACGACAACAGCGCGCGGCCGATCCCCACGCGCTGCTTCTCGCCACCGGAGAGCGCGCCCGGGCGACGGCTCAGCAAGTGTCCCAGGTCAAGCACGTCGACCACATGTGCGAGCGCAATCGCACCGGTACCGGCAGCGGCGACATCGCGGCGTCGCATCCAGCGGCCGAACAGCAGGTTCTGACGTACGGTCAGATGCGGCAACAGGCGTGCGTCCTGAAACACGTAGCCGATGCGGCGGCGCCATGTCGGCAGCGCGACACCTGCGGTGCTGTCGAACAAGATGTCGCTGCCGACGACGATGCGACCGGCGTCGGGCTTGAGCAGGCCGGACACGGCATTGACGACCGTGCTCTTGCCGCTGCCCGACGGCCCGAACAGTGCCGTCACGCCCATGCCCGCGGCGAATTCGGCATCTAGCGAGAAATCGCCGAAGCGATGCTGGAGTCGCACTTCAACCGTCATGACCGAGCGCCTTGCGGTGGCCGAAGCGGATCAGCACCTCGGAGCCGATCAGTGTGGCGACCGCCAACACGACCGAGATAGCGCACAGGCGCCAGACCATGGCGTCGCCGTCGGGCACCTGCGTGGCCGTGTAGATCGCCAGCGGCAGCGTCTGCGTTTGTCCGGGAATGTTCGAGACGAACGTGATCGTTGCGCCGAACTCGCCCAGTGCGCGTGCGAACGCGAGCACGAAGCCGTGCAATGCGCCGGTCGCGGTGAGCGGCAAGGTCACCGTCAGAAAGGTGAGCCAAGGGCCTGCGCCAAGCGTCTGTGCCGCCTGTTCGAGTTTCGTGTCGGCCGCGTCGAGCGCTTGTCGGATGGCGCGCACGAGCAGCGGGAATCCCATCACGCCGGCGGCCAGCGCCGCGCCTGTCCAGCGAAACGCGAAGGTGAAATGAAACCATTCGTGCAGCACCTTGCCGATGGCGCCCTGTGTGCCGAACAGCACGAGCAGCGCGAAGCCGACGACCACCGGCGGCAGCACGAGCGGCAAATGCAGCAGGGCATCGAGCAGCGCTTTGCCGGGGAACTGCCGGCGTGCGAGCAGCCACGCCGCCGCGTAGGCGAGGGGCAGGCTACACAGCGTGCCCCACAGGCCGACGCGCAGGCTCAGTTCAACGATGCCCCATTCTTGCGGGGTGAGATTCATGAAGGATGGGCGGGCGAATTCACGGGCGGGTGAAGCCGAAGCGCTGGAACGTGGCCTGGGCGGCCGGCGTTTGCAGGAATCGGTAGAACGGATCCGCGTCGGCGCGGTTGGCTCGCTTCGTCACCGCCACCGGGTAGACGATCGGGGCATGGCTGTCGGCCGGGAACGTACCGGCGATGCGCACGCGCTTCTCGGCGTTGGCGTCGGTCTTGTAGACGATGCCGTAGGGCGCTTCGCCACGCGCGACCAGCAACAGCGCGTTACGCACGTTGTCGGCGGCCGCGACCTTGCCTTGCACCTTCGACCAGAGACCGAGCTTTTCAAGCGCTGCCTTGCCGTAGAGACCGGCCGGTACGTGCGCTGGGTCGCCCATCGCGAGCTTGCCGCTGCCGAGCTTGGCGTCGAGGTCGGCCGCACCCGGCGTCAGATCGACGTTGCCCGTGGTCGCGGCCGGGGCGATCAGCACGAGCGCGTTGCCGAGCAAGTTGTGACGCGTGCTCGTGTCGATCAGATCGTGTTTCTGCGCGTAGTCCATCCAGTCCTGGTCGGCCGAGATGAATACGTCGGCTGGCGCGCCTTTTTCGATTTGACGAGCCAACGTCGAACTGGCGCCATAGACCAGCACCGGTGTCTTGCCGGTTTCCTTTGTGTAGGCAGCCGAGACATCGTCGAGCGCGTTCTTCATGCTGGCGGCGGCATACACTTGCTGGGCCGCCGCGTGGCCGGCAAACAACAGGCATGCGCCAACGGTGGCGACGCCCAGTGCGCGGTGCAACATGGCGCCGGCTTTGGTCGGCGCGTGGGACTTGCGGCGAGCGATTACGACAGTAACGACAGCTTTCACGAACGTGGTCTCCAGCGTAGGTTGGCTCGGCTGACTCGGTATTCGGCGAATGTCGCCGTGAGCCGGCTCATGAATGCAGTCCGGCGGCGAGGCTGGACCACCGGTTGCGCAAGGTGCGCAACGCGTTATGTAGGATTATATATAACGCTGCGCCGCTGTACAGGTATACGCCGTATCACGGTGCTCAGATGGCACTCGTAGGGCGCGAGGGAGCATCAAGGCGCGTGAGAGACCTTTGGGGCGGGCAAAGGCGCACATAGGCGCGCAAGGGCACATCATATGGCAGCGTAAGGCTGCGCAAGGGCTGTAAGGATGCCTGGAGGCGCGCGAGGGCGCGTAAGGACATGTAAGGGCGCCTAGAGGCGCGTAAGGGTGCGTAAGGGGGTGCGTAAGGGGGCGTCAGGCGGCGCTCGGCGGCGGCTCGCTGCCGGCGCGCAACATCGCGGGGCTCGTGCGCAGCATGTCGAAGAAGCCGTCGACCACGGCATCGCATTCCACGCCGAGGTCGTAGTCGGGCAGGAAGAGCCAGTCCGACATCATGCCGACCACGAGCGCATGCAACATGATCGCTGCGCGGCGCGTGTCGAGCGCCTGGGGGAGTTGACCGCGCTCGATCGCGCGTTCCATATCTCGCATGATGCGCTGCTTGCCGTCGGCGCACGCTTCGCGCTGACGTTCGAGCACCGACAGCATCTCGTTGGTGTATTCGCACTTGTGAAACAGAATGTCGAGCACGCGACGACGGCGCTCATTGCGCGCCGTCTCCCTGAGCACGAGCTTGCAGATCTCGTGCATGCGCGCCATCGGGTCACCGTCCTGGGGCTCGGTGCATTCCTCGTCGATCATGCGTTCCATCGGCAGGCGGATGCGATCCGTCATGGCGTTGAACAGATCGATCTTGTTCTTGAAGTGCCAATAAATGGCGCCGCGGGTCAGGCCTGCGGCCTCGGCGATGTCGGCGAGCGACGTGCGCGATACCCCTTTCTGCGCAAACACCGTCTCGGCGGTGTCTAGCAACAGATTGCGGGTCTCGATCGCTTCCTCTTTGGTTCTGCGGGCCATCGTCGTGTCACAGGGGCGGCGGAAATTTGCGAAATGCAGTGGAATGAAACGTAACGAGCGCCGCACATTGATGCGACGCAATATGATTTACATACATTCATGAATGTATCTATAATAGCAGCCGCTTGCTCTATTGCACAGGGAACATTTAAGCTCCTTCGTCTAAGGGAAACACCTCACTGATCCCAGGGAGCGAATTGACTGGGGCGCGCCGGGCGGTTCAGGGCAGGATTCGCCTGCTCACCTGCCAGGGGCCCAGAGCCTGTTCGACGATCTCACATGAGTGCCAGCGCGCGCGGTTCGCCGCGCCGGGGACGTCTTCTTGGCCGCCTTCCGGGCCTGTCTCCGAGGGCCCGCATTCCGGGCCTCAGGCACTTCCGACCCGCCTCTGCGCGACGGGATTGCGGACGGGCCTTTGTCGCCGCAATCGTACGCAACGTACTTGTCATTTTGTTTGACCGCATTCCATTTATCGGGGCGTATATGCACGTCAAGAGAAGTTCACTGGGGATGGTCACTGCCGTCGCACTCGCGGTGTTGGCCTTGGCAGCATGCGGCAAGAAGCCGCCGCCGCCGCAGGCCATGGTGCCGGAAGTCGGCGTCGTGACGCTGCAATCCCAGAACGTAACGCTGACGACCGACCTGCCCGGACGCACCTCGCCCTTCCGCGTGGCCGACGTTCGCGCGCGTGTCGACGGCATCGTGCTCAAGCGCGATTTCACCGAAGGCGGTGACGTCAAGGCGGGCCAGCGTCTGTACAAGATCGATCCGGCCACGTATCAGGCCGCGTATGAAAACGCCAAGGCAACGCTGGCGAAGGCCGTGGCGAATCAGTCATCGACGAAACTGCTGGCCGATCGCTACAAGCAACTCGTGGCCGTCGAGGCGGTGTCCAAGCAGGACTACGACAACGCCGTCGCCGCATCGCTGCAAGCCGACGCCGAAGTGCAGGCCGGCAAGGCGGCCGTCGACACGGCGAAGATCAACCTCGGCTACACCGACGTGCCGGCGCCGATTTCGGGCCGCACGGGGTTGTCGCAGGTCACGGAAGGTGCCTACGTGCAGGCAGGGGCCGCCACGCTGATGACGACCGTTCAGCAGATCGATCCGATGTATGTGAACGTGACGCAATCGGCGGCGCAAGGGTTGCGCCTGCGTCGTGCGCTGGCCGAGGGCAAGCTGCAAAGCGCGGGCAAGAACGCCGCCAAGGTGGAACTGACCCTGGAAGACGGCACGACGTACCCGCTCGAAGGCAAGCTGCAGTTCTCCGACATTACCGTCGATCAGACGACCGGCTCGGTGACCGTGCGTGCCATCTTCCCGAATCCGAACCGCGAGTTGTTGCCCGGTATGTTCGTGCACGCGAAGCTCCAGGAAGGCGTGAAGGAAGGCGGTCTGCTCGTGCCGCAGCAAGGGGTCACGCGTGATCAGAAGGGACAGCCGACGGCACTGATCGTGAACAAGGAAGGCAAGGTCGAGTTGCGCCAGCTTGTCACCGATCGCGCGATCGGCAACATGTGGCTGGTGAGTGCGGGTCTGGCCGCCGGCGATCAGGTGATCGTGTCGGGTCTTCAAAAGGTGCGCCCGGGCGCGCCGGCGAAGGCGGTTCCGGCGCAGTTGCCGGGGGCTGAGGCGCCTGCGGGTGCCAGCGCACCGGCAGCGGCCGCTGCCGCCCCGCCTCGGGCGCCAAAGCTCAATAACGCGGAGCCTCTTTCATGGCAAAGTTTTTTATCGATCGCCCGATCTTTGCTTGGGTGATCGCGATCGTCATCATGCTGGCCGGTGCGCTTTCGATCCTGAAGCTGCCGGTTTCGCAGTACCCGCCGATCGCCCCGCCGTCCGTTCAGATCACTGCCGTTTATCCGGGCGCTTCCGCACAGACCGTGCAGGATACGGTCACGCAGGTGATCGAGCAGCAGATGAACGGTATCGACAACCTCGAGTACATGTCGTCGACGTCCGACGGCTCGGGTACCGCTCAGATCACGCTGACCTTCGCGCAAGGCACGAATCCGGATATCGCGCAGGTGCAGGTGCAGAACAAGCTGCAGCTCGCCACGCCGCTGCTTCCGCAGCAGGTGCAGCAGCAGGGGATCAAGGTCGCCAAGGCGACCAAGAACTTCCTGTTGGTGATCGGCGCCTATTCCGACGACGGCAAACTGACCGACATCGACCTCGCGAACTATCTGGCCGCCAACGTACAGGATCCGATCAGCCGTGTGAACGGCGTCGGTCAGGTCCAGCTCTTCGGTGCGCAGTACGCCATGCGTGTGTGGGTCGATCCGCAGAAGCTCAACGGCTACAACCTGACGATCCTCGACGTCTCGAGCGCCATCCAGGCGCAGAACGTGCAGGTTTCGGCGGGCGAGCTGGGCGGCGCACCGGCGGTGAAGGGGCAGCAGCTCAACGCCACGGTGATGGCGCAGAGCCGCCTGCAGACGCCGGAGCAGTTCCGCAAGATCCTGCTCAAGGTCAACAAGGACGGCTCGCAAGTGCGTCTGGGCGATGTCGCCCGCGTGGAGCTGGGCGGTGAATCGTACCAGGTGGTCGCTCGCTATAACGGCAAGCCGGCGGCGGGTCTCGCGGTCACGCTGGCCACGGGCGCCAACGCGCTGCAAACGGCCACGGCCGTCAAGCAGAAGGTGGCGGACCTCGCACAGTACTTCCCGACGGGCATGAAAGCCGACTTCCCGTACGACACCACGCCGTTCGTGAAGATCTCGATCGAGGAAGTGATCAAGACCCTCATCGAAGGGATCGTGCTCGTGTTCCTCGTGATGTATCTGTTCCTGCAGAACCTGCGGGCGACGATCATTCCGACGATTGCCGTGCCGGTGGTGTTGCTCGGTACTTTCGGCATCATGGGCGCGGCGGGTTTCTCCATCAACACGCTGTCGATGTTCGGGCTGGTGCTCGCCATCGGTTTGTTGGTGGACGATGCGATCGTGGTGGTGGAGAACGTCGAGCGGGTGATGTCCGAAGAGGGGCTGAGTCCGAAGGAAGCGACGAAAAAGGCCATGAGCCAGATCGTCGGTGCGCTGGTGGGGGTGGCGCTCGTGCTCTCCGCGGTGTTCGTGCCGATGGCATTCTTCGGCGGCTCGACCGGCGCCATCTATCGCCAGTTCTCGCTGACCATCGTGGCGGCCATGGCGCTGTCGGTGCTCGTGGCCATCGTGCTCACGCCGGCGATGTGCGCCACGATTCTCAAGCCTATCAAGAAGGGCGAAGTGCATGAGAAGCGCGGCTTCTTCGGCTGGTTCAACCGCACGTTCGACAACAGTTCGAAAAAGTACCAGAGCCAGGTGGAGCGCATTCTCAAGCGCAGCACGCCGTTCCTGATCGTCTATGTGGTGATCGTGGCCGTCGTGGGCTTCCTGTTCGTGCGCATGCCGACCGCGTTCTTGCCCGACGAAGACCAGGGCTACTTCTTCAACCTCGTGCAATTGCCGCCGGGCGCGACGCAGGAGCGTACGCTCGACGTGATGAAGCAGGTCGAGAAGCACTATCTGGAGAATGAAAAGGACGCCGTGCGTTCGATCTTCACGGTGACGGGCTTCGGCTTCAACGGCCGTGGTCAAAACGTGGGTCTCGCGTTCACGATGATGAAGCCGTGGGATGAGCGTCAGTCGGCCGATCTCAAGGTGCAGTCGGTGATCGCACGGGCGTACCGGGCGTTCGCCGGCATGAAGGACGCAATGGTCTTCGCGATCAACCCGCCGTCGGTGCCGGAGCTCGGTAACGCAGGCGGTATCGACTTCGAGTTACAGGATCGCGCGGGTCTCGGCCACGACGCGCTCATGGCCGCCCGTAACCAGTTGCTGGGCATGGCGGCGAAAAACCCGAACCTTGCGAACATGCGTCCGAACGGACTCGACGATACGCCGCAGTACAAGGTGGACGTCGACGAAGAAAAGGCCGCGGCGCTGGGGCTGTCGATTGCCGACGTGTACAACACGCTCTCGGCGTCGTGGGGCTCGTCGTACGTGAACGACTTTATCGATCGCGGTCGTGTGAAGAAGGTGTACGTGATGGCAGAAGCGAAGGATCGCATGCTGCCGCAGGACATCAACAAGCTTTACGTCCGTAATTCGAGCGGGGCCATGGTGCCGTTCTCGGCCTTTGCCACAGGGCAGTGGATTTACGGCTCGCCGCGTCTGGAGCGCTACAACGGGGTGCCTGCCGTGGAAATTCAGGGCATGCCGGCACCGGGCAAGTCGTCGGGCGACGCCATGAAGGCGATCGAGGAAATTGCGAAGCAACTCCCGACGGGTATCGGTCTGGAGTGGACGGGGCTGTCGTTCGAAGAGCGCATCTCTGGCTCGCAGGCGCCGGCGCTCTACGCCATCTCCATCCTGATCGTGTTCCTGTGTCTGGCGGCGTTGTACGAGAGCTGGTCGATTCCGTTTTCGGTGATTCTGGTGGTGCCGTTGGGGGTGTTGGGGGCACTGCTCGCCGCGACCCTGCGCGGGTTGTCCAACGACGTATACTTCCAGGTGGGTCTGCTGACCACGGTGGGGCTGTCGGCAAAGAACGCGATTCTGATCGTGGAATTCGCCAAGGACCTCCAGGAGCAGGGCCGCACCCTGATGGAAGCGACGATGGAGGCGGTGCGTCTGCGTCTGCGCCCGATTCTGATGACGTCAATGGCGTTCGTGCTCGGCGTGTTGCCGCTGGCGATCTCCAACGGCGCGGGCTCGGCTTCGCAGCATGCGATCGGGACGGGCGTGATCGGCGGTATGCTGGCGGCGACGTTCCTGGCGATCTACTACGTGCCGGTGTTCTTCGTGCTGGTGCGCAAGCGCTTCGCGCATGAAGACCTGGACACCGTGGAGCATCCGGAAGCGCGCAAGCCGAACCCGGACGCCACCGAAGGCCCCGCCAAGGAAGGAAACTGAGCTATGAAGCACAAAGCATTGTCGATGGCCTTGGCGGCCGCGTCCCTGGCAGGCTGTACCCTGGCGCCGCATTATGAGCGGCCCGAGGCGCCGGTCGCCACGACGTTCCCCAGTGGCCCGGCCTACAAGACGCCGGGCGCGGCAAACCAGAACGACACCGCAGGCAGCAATAGCGTGGCGGCGGCCGATTTGGGCTGGCGCGATTTCTTTACCGATCCCCGCCTGCAGAAGTTGATCGAGATCGCGCTGCAGAACAACCGCGATCTGCGCGTCTCGATGCTCAACGTCGAAGCCGCGCGTGCGCAATATCAGATCCAGCGTTCCGCGTTGCTGCCCTCGGTGGGGGTGGCGGGGCAGGGGTCGGTCCAGCGCACGCCGGGAGACCTGACGTCCTCCGGGCGGGCCAGCATCAGCCGCAACTACCAGGTGGGCGTGGGCTTTACGTCGTACGAACTCGATCTGTTCGGTCGTATCCAGAGCCTGAAGGATCAGGCATTGGAGACATATCTGGCCAGCGAGGACACGGCCAAGACGGCCCACATCACGCTGATCTCGGAAGTGGCGACGGCCTACCTCACCTGGTTGGCCGATCAGGATCTGCTCAGACTGACGGCCGACACGCTCAAGAGCCAGGAGTCGTCGTATCAGCTGACCAAGCGTAGCTTCGACGTGGGGACGGCCTCGGGGCTCGATCTGCGTCAGGCGCAAACGCCGGTCGATGCCGCACGGGCGAATCTGGCGCAGTACACGCGTCAGGTCGCGCAGGACGAGAATGCGCTCGCGCTGCTCATCGGTCAGCCGTTACCGGCGGACTTACCGCCGGGGCGTCCGCTCGACGGGCAAGGCCTGCTCACCGATCTCCCCGCCGGGCTGCCGTCCGATTTGCTGCTGCGTCGCCCTGACGTGACGGCGGCCGAGCACACGCTCAAGGGCGCCAACGCGAACATCGGCGCGGCGCGTGCCGCCTTTTTCCCGTCGATCTCGCTCACGGCGAGCGCGGGGACGGCGAGCGCGTCGCTGGGCAATCTGTTCAAGGGCGGGCAGGGCGCATGGTCGTTCGCACCGACCATCACGCTGCCGATTTTCGCGGGCGGGCAGAACCGGGCCAATCTCGATCTGGCCAAGGTGAAAAAGCGCATCGAGATCGCCAACTACGAGAAGGCGATTCAGACGGCGTTCCGCGAAGTGTCCGACGGGCTGGCCGCACGCGGCACGCTCGACGATCAGATCGCCGCGCAGGAGTCACTCGTCAAGGCGAGCGACGAGAGCTACAAGCTCTCGGACCTGCGGTATCGCAATGGCGTGGATAGTTACCTGAACGCGCTCGTCTCGCAACGCTCGCTGTATGCGGCGCAGCAGACACTGATCGCGACGCGCCTGTCGCGCTGGACCAACCTCGTTACGCTGTACAAGGCGCTCGGGGCGGTTGGGAGGAGCACACCGCGCCGGCCAGCGCCGGGGTGGCATCGGCACCGGCGGCACCCGCATCGTGATCGTGTCGCGAGGCAGGTGCGCGGCGTGATCGGCGCAAATGTCTCGCGACGGTGCAAGGTTTGACGATCGAGACGCCCGGCAATACGCCGGGCGTTTTACGTTCAGGCGTCGCGTTTCGCGCTAAACAAGCTCAGTTCCCGAGAGGTTTAGACGCTGGGTTCTACGCTCGCCCCTACCTGGCATACCGCTTCGTCGATATCCTAGTTCGCGTTGTGTTCGCAACACCCCGAGCGTCGACGCTAGCGTTTGCATGACGTTGCCGACGCGACGCGCGGGTCACTTATAAGCTGACTGTTTTTCCAGGGAGAGACACCATGAGCGATCTTCAAACGCGCTTCGACGAGGCCGTAGCCCAATCCAAGGCGCTACCCGAGCGCCCCGACAATTTCACGTTGCTGCGAATCTACGCGCTCTTCAAACAAGGCACGGAAGGCGACGTGTCCGGTGCGCGTCCCGGCATCACGGATTTCGTCGGGCGTGCCAAGTTCGACGCCTGGGAGATGCTCAAGGGTAAGTCGAAAGAAGAGGCGCAGGAAGCGTACGTCGCACTTGTCGATGAGCTGAAGGGATAAGGTTGCCGGGGGCGGCAATGAAGCGATGACGCGATGAAGCGGCGTCGCGTCCCGTCGGAACGACACGCCAACAGACGGCGACTTCGGTCGCCGTTTTTTTATGGGCGTTTGGTTAATGGCGGGCATGCGTTGCGTATGAGAAGTGAGGTGGCGCATGACGGGGCGGGTTTTGCGGCGGTGTCCGATTGGCGTTTCGTCGACCGTGCGCGACGATGGATGCGTCATCAACGAGACGAGGTATCGAACCATGAGACAGGATCGCCGACACCCCATGCGCTTGACCGACCGGCATACGCTTCGCGATGCGTTGACCCATCGCGCCCGAACGCGCTCGCGGCGAGGTCACGGTATGCCGCCGCTCGACGCGGGCCGACGCGGGCGGCGGGGAGCGCAGCCCTGGACACCGCGCGCCTCGGTGGCACCGAGGCAGGCGCTGTTGACGGGGCGGCCGCCGTGCGGTGTGCGGCGCAGGGCGTTGGCACGGGGCGCGACACTGCTCGACGTCATGTTTGCCGTGCTGGCGCTGACGGCCGGTGCGCAGGGCTTTGCACGATGGCAGGCCGCCGGGGGAATGTCGTCTGCCGAACTCGCATCGACGCCGAGCGTGACGATGATGGCCTTGCCAGCCCGGGGGGCGGCAATGTCGCGAACCCCAGCGGCGGGCGATGCGTGGTTCGCTCTCGGTCAACCATGAGCGCGCCGCGCGGCGACTGGGGCGATGGCTGGCGCAAACGTCGCATGACGGGCTTCACGTTGCTCGAGGTGGTACTGGCCATGCCGCTGGGCTTGCTGGTCGTCATGGCGGCGACGGCGATCTATCTCGCGGGCATTCGCTTGTGGCGAGTGCAGGCCGAGCGATACGACGTCAACGAGCGCGCCATCTTTGCACTGACGCAGCTCACGCGTGCCGTTGGTATGGCCGGATATCGGAACTGGGACCCGATGGAAGGCGCGATCCGATTGCCCGGGCAAGCGGTGAGAGACTGGCCGTCGCTGCGTGTCGGTGCCGAGTGTGCGCTCACGGCCGACAACTGCTCACGGTTCGGTTGGCAGGGCAGTGCGCTGCTGGAGGTGCAATTTCACGGGGCGGGCTTTTCGATGGGTAATGGGGCTGTGCACAACTGCGGCGGGTACCGCGTGAAAGCCACGGGACGGCTGGACGAACGTCAACTCAGCATCTTCTATGTGGACAAGGGAGAAGACGCGATTCCGTCACTTTACTGCCGCTACGGCGAGCGTCAGGCGGCGGCGACCGATCTGCGCCGCCCGGAAGTGTTGGTCATGGGGGTGGAGGCCATGTACATCCGATTGGGCTTGCGTGACAGGGGGACTGGGGGCTTGCGTTGGGTCGCGCCGGCTACGCGAATGCGGAACCGACCAGCGCGCCCGCCGGTCGGCGAGCGGGGATGGGAGAACGTGGCAGCGGTCGCGTTTTCGTTGGTGATGCGCGGGGCGCCGCGTCGCGGTGGCAAGCCGCGGGCAGTGAGCGTGATCGAAGTGTTCGACGGGGCGACCGGTGGTCGTGAGTTCAAGCGACTGGGCAACACCGGCGACGTCCATTTGCATGTGTTCAATGCGGTGGCCTATCGTCGCAACGATGGTGGCGTGGGGGAGGAGGCCGAATGGTTGGCGTCTTCATTGTGATGTGGTTGGCGGCCCTGATGGCGCTGGCCGCCTCCGGCATGCAACATCGTCAATTGGCGAACCGTTTCGTCGCGTACACGAATGATCGTGTCGGGGCGTTTGCCGCAGCCGACAAGGCGCTTGCCGAGGCGCGCGACTGGCTTACCGACGGCGCGCAGGCTGCGGAGATCGCGAGCATGTCGGCGTTCGACGCCGGGCCAAATGGGGTGTTGGCGGCGAGCCATCGCGGCGACGTCTGGTATCCAAAACGCGTGCCGCGATGGCGGACAGTCGAGTGGGGTGGCAGTGGAGCGGTCGTCAAACGGCGTAAGGCAAGCTACTTTATCGAGCGAATCGCGTTGTCCGCCTATTGGACCGACAACGCGGCAAAGCGCACCGCGTCGGTGCGACGCTATCGGGTCAGTGCGATGGGGTGTGGCGACTTGCCCGGGACGCGAGTCTACCTGCAGGCGATCTATGAGGTTCGTCGTCGTGAGCAGGACGTTCGTTCCGGTGGGGCCAGCGGATCGGATGCTTCGCGTTCGTCGTATTCGTCGCGCGCATTGAGTTGGCGCGAGGTGGTGACGTGGCACGACGATGCCGTGGGGCAGACCACGCACGGCGCTCAGCGTGAGTCTTGCGATGCATCGTGATCCGCGGGCGATGTCGGGCATCACGCTGCTGGAGTGTGTTGTCGCGGTGGCGGTGCTTGCCGTGGCGCTGCTGGCGGTCGCGCCTTCCATCGAGGCCGTTCGCCGCCGGGTGGGGGTGGATATCACGGCGCGCGCCTTCCTGGCGTCGATGCAGGCTGCGCGAGCGGAAGCCCTGGCGCGCCACCGGCGCGTGGCAATAGCGCCGCACGATGGCGGGGCGCTGAGCGGAGGCTGGGTAACGTTCGTGGACGAAAATCGGAATAATCGCTTCGACGCGGGAGATCAATTGCTGGGGCGACATGCGCCATTACCACCGGGAGTACACATCGAAGCGGACTGGGCGCTGTACTACACGGAAGGGCTGGCATTCGCCGAAAGCGGCTTCATGCGAGCCGATCACGACAAATGGCTCTCGGGTACGGTGCGGATCGAGGGGCATGAGCGGCGCATCTGCATCACGATCAATGCCTATGGCCGCGCCCGCGTGGCACGTCGGTGCCCTGCCGCGCCGCGATGATGCCATGAACGCGCGCCGTCATGCAGTCATGCGGCCTTGGCGTCGAGAAGTGGTGTGGCCGCCATGTCCCGAGGCATAAGGGGGCGTGCCAATTACATGACGGGGGGGATGCCGGCGTCGTTCGCGTTGGCGTGGGTGCTGTTCGTGGCGGACGCGGCAGTGGCGCGTTCCGAGTTGGGTTCATCGGTGTGCGGCGCTGACGGCTTGGTCGAGTCCTGCCAGAGCTTGATGCCTTGCCATGCGAGCACGCCGAGGCCGCCCCACTTGAGACCGCGACGAACAACGCGTCCGACGGGGGTATGCGACAAACCGGTGAGCGCAAGAGAGGCCACCGAGCTGACCAGGGGGTAGCGCTCGAGCAGACCGCCGAGTTTGAGTCCGGAGTTCGCGAGGCCCCCGAGTCCGGCGAACTTCGCGAGGCCGCCCGGCAACAGGTAGCGCACCCAACGGAAATTGCGCAAACGCTCGCGCGTAACGTGCGCGGCCTGGATCAGTTCGGCGCGCTCGACGGCGATGCGCGTGAGCACCAGCTCCTTGCGAATGGCGAGGAGATCGTGGCGCGAGCGTCGTGACGGTCGCGTGCGGCGAGGGCGGTTCGGTTCGAGCGGCACGGGCAGATCTCCTTCAGTCCGGACGCAGCGCGTCGCGATCCTTTTCGAACTCGGCCACCGTGGCCTCGAACGGCATCGGCGCATCGCGCAGAATGTTGCGCGCACGCACGGCGCACCACCCCGCCAGCACCAGATACACGGCGAAGATGCAGGTCATGGCCTGAAGACGGTAGGTGTCCCAGAAAATCACGATCACCAGTGCGGTGAGCGACACCAGAGCGAGCACGCCGAAGAGCATCGCGGCCAGGCCGAGGAAAGCCACGCCCATCAGGCGTTCCTTCTCCTCGGTCAACTCGATGCCGATCAGTTCGATGCGCGACTGTACGATCTCGAGCAACGCACCGGCGAGGCGCCGCAGCGAAGGCCGCGGCGGGGTCGTGCGATCATTGTCGGTCATGAGGTGGGCTTGGCGGCCCACCTGACCCGTCGCGCCGGTCAGGTGGGCTCCGCCTTGGGCAGAGTAGGCGAGGGAGTGACTTGCGTCGGCGTAGCTTACTTACGGTTGAGCAGGAGGCCGATCACCACGCCGATGCCGGCGGCAATGCCCACGGCCTGCCAAGGATGATCGTGAACGTAGTCGTCGGTCACGCGCGCTGCCTGCTTGCTCTTCTCGACGACGACAACCTGCACGTCGGAGGCTTTTTCCTTGGCTTGCTTGAGCAGCGCCAGGGCCTTGTCGCTCAGTTCGGAGGCGCGCTCACCGGTCGTGTTGGCGGCTTGCTTGAGCAGATCTTCGGCGTCGGCCAATACGGATTTGATATCGGTCATGAACTTCTCCTAGTTGGTAGGTACTTGCGACATGGTCGTTACCCGATTTTGGGAGGAAAATGCGAGAGGGATATGAGTCACATCGTAACGCGTTCAATGCGTCGTTGCCAGAAAACAACGTCCCAACCGCCTTATATTTCGAATAATTATTTGCACCAAATTTTTTATTCGTTCTGGCAAAGGTTAGCATCCTTTAGTCTTTACCCCACTGAGTTGACGGATCTCAAGGAGACTGTAAATGACATTGCGTTTGGGTGACATTGCCCCCGATTTCGAGCAAGACTCGTCGGTTGGCAAAATCAAGTTCCACGAATTTCTCGGCGACAGCTGGGGAGTCCTCTTCTCGCACCCGGCCGATTACACGCCGGTGTGCACGACCGAGCTCGGTCTGACCGCCAAACTCAAGGGTGAGTTCGAAAAGCGCAACGTAAAGGCCATCGCATTGTCGGTCGACGATGCCGAGTCGCACAAAGGCTGGATCAACGACATTAACGAAACGCAGCACACGACGGTCAACTTCCCGATCCTGGCCGATGGCGATCGCAAGGTGTCGCAGCTCTATGACATGATCCATCCGAACGCCAGCGAAACCGTGACCGTTCGCTCGCTGTTCGTGATCGATCCGAAGAAGAAGGTGCGCCTGATCATTACGTATCCGGCCAGCACGGGGCGCAACTTCGACGAAATCCTGCGCGTGATCGATTCGCTGCAACTGACCGACAACTACTCGGTGGCGACGCCGGGTAACTGGAAAGACGGCGAAGACGTCGTGATCGTCCCGTCGATCAAGGACGAAGCCGTGCTGAAGGAGAAATTCCCGAAGGGCTACAAGGTCGTGCGTCCGTACCTGCGTCTCACGCCGCAGCCGAACAAGTAATCCGGCTTGCATGTCGGAACGCTGTCGACGGATGTCGACAGCGTTCGATGGCCGCAGAAACGGAAAATGCCAGCGCGAGAGCGCTGGCATTGTTGTTTGGTACGCGCCGTCGCCCGGGGGATTGACGGCCCGCGACTTGCGGCCTGAGAAACGACGCGTACCAGACAAGTGCCCTACACCGCGCGAGCGGCGGGCGGTGTAGGGCATCGAACCCATCCAATCGGTCGAATCAATCGATTGGATGCGGTCCGACGACAATCAGAAGAACGCCTGGATGCCGGTCTGTGCGCGCCCGAGGATCAGGGCGTGAATGTCGTGCGTGCCTTCGTAAGTGTTGACCACTTCGAGGTTCACGAGATGGCGGGCGATGCCGAACTCATCGGAGATGCCGTTGCCACCGAGCATGTCGCGCGCGAGACGGGCAACATCAAGGGCTTTGCCGCATGAATTGCGCTTCATGATCGACGTAATCTCGACGGCGGCGGTGCCCTCGTCCTTCATGCGCCCCAGACGCAGGCATCCTTGCAGACCCAGCGTAATTTCCGTCTGCATGTCGGCCAGCTTCTTCTGGATCAACTGATTGGCGGCGAGCGGGCGACCGAACTGCTGACGGTCGAGCACATACTGGCGTGCCATGTGCCAGCAGAATTCGGCGGCACCCAGCGCACCCCAGGCGATGCCGTAGCGGGCCGAGTTCAGGCAGGTGAACGGGCCCTTCAGACCAGAGACTCCCGGCATCAGATTCTCTTCGGGCACGAACACCTGGTCCATCACGATCTCGCCGGTGATCGACGCCCGCAAGCCGACCTTGCCGTGAATCGCCGGGGCGGAGAGGCCCTTCCAGCCCTTTTCCAGAATAAAGCCGCGAATCTTCTCCTCGCCATTTTCATCGGCGAGCTTGCCCCAGACGACGAAGACGTCAGCGATCGGTGAATTGGTGATCCACATCTTGCTGCCGCTCAATTCATAGCCACCGGCGACCTTCTTGGCGCGCGTGGTCATGCCGGCGGGGTCGGAACCGTGGTTGGGTTCCGTCAGGCCAAAGCAGCCGATCCATTCGCCGCTGACCAGCTTCGGCAGGTACTTCTGCTTCTGCGCTTCGCTGCCGAATTCGAAGATCGGCACCATGACAAGTGACGACTGCACCGACATCATCGAACGATAGCCCGAATCCACGCGTTCGACCTCACGCGCAATCAGACCGTAGGCCACATAGTTCAAGCCCGGGCCACCGTATTGTTCGGGAATCGTCGGGCCGAGCAGGCCGATCTCGCCCATCTCGCGGAAGATCGCCGCGTCGGTGCGCTCGTGCCGGAACGCCTCGAGCACGCGCGGTGCGAGCTTGTCATTCGCGTAGGCGGCTGCCGCGTCGCGAATCATGCGCTCCTCGCTGGTGAGCTGCGCATCGAGCAACAGCGGATCTTCCCATTGAAACTGTGCATTGCCTGCCATGACCTATCTCCTCCGATGTTCTCGAAAAATGCGCTGACACAATTCTCGTCGGCCCCGCCTGATCGGCCGGTGGACCTTGCGGCCACCCGAACTCACGACGTGCTCCGACTTGACTAAAGTTCCGCAATGCGGAACAATGTTCCAAAACTGAAGTTAGTTTAACACTAAAATTTTTGGCTCGGCAACGGTCACTTGTTGCGCGGGTCGCCTCTTTTTGATGAGGAGCGCGCGATGGTTGTGGTCAAAACGTCCCTGTCTGCCTTTGCCGGTGCGCCGGCGCATGGTGTGCCGCCGTCACATGACGAGCGCAAGTTCGTCACGGCGCTGGCACGTGGTCTTGAGCTGTTGCGTGCCTTTGGGCCTGACGATGTCCTGTTGGGCAATCGCGACTTCGCTGCGCGCACCGGGCTGCCGAAGGCGACCGTTAGCCGGTTGGCCTACACGCTCACTGAATTGGGCTATCTGCGTTACGACGCCGATCTGGGCAAGTACGCGCTCGACGCCGGTGTGCTGGCCCTGGGCTACGCGTTCCTGAATGGCACCGACATGCTGACGTTGGCACGTCCGCACATGCGCGCCTTGGCCAAGGAAATGGGGTGTTCGATTTCGCTCGGTGTCCGGGAAGGCATCGACATGATGTATCTCGAGACCATCCGCAGCGATTCGGCGCATCTCACGCTGGGCCTGACGGCAGGATCACGCTTGTCGATGTTGACGAGTTCGATGGGGCGCGTCTACCTGGCGGCCATGACGCCTGTCGAGCGGGAGACGATGCTGGCCGATCTGCACGATGCCTATGACGCGAATCCGACGGCGCTGCGCAATGTCGGTTGGGACGCGCTGCAGTCGGGCGTCGACAAGGGCATCGAGACGTACCGCCGCGAGGGGTGTTGCTATTCGTTTCGCGATTGGCACGAAGGGGTGAACGCGGTCGCGGTGCCGTTGCGCGACGTAAGACAGAACCGATGGCTGGCGATCAGTTGCAGCGGCCCGTCATCATCGATTCCGGATGCAGTCTTCCGCGAGGAGATCGCACCTCGATTGAAGCAACTCGCCGCGCGCCTCAGTGGGCAGGTGTAAGTCAGTGCAAGCCTGACGACGTCGGTGTAAGTCGGCAAAAATCGGCAAGCGGTGGTGGTCCATCGGGTTGGGGGCCGCCCGCGGCACTCCATTGCCGGTTAAGTCGCACCGCGGGCGGCCCCCAACCCGATTCGCAACCGCCCTCGACGCGACGAAACCCACCAACATGACACGGCCAACAATGCCAGGACGTCCGCAGTAACCACAGCAAAGACGAGCAGCAACGAGCAGTAACGAGCGGCAATGAGGAGAAACGAGGGGAAACGAGGGGAAACGAGGGGAAACGAGGGGAAGCGAGGGGAAACGAGGGGGCGAGGGGAAACGAGGGGCGAGGAGGGCGAGGAGGGGCGAGGAGGAGCGAGGAGGAGCGAGGAGGAGCGAGGGGGGAACGAGGAGGGCGGAACGTAGGGGCGCACGATGGCGGTGATTGTCCGTCCCCTGACGTAGCGACTTAACCGGCATTGGAGCGGAGTCAGGGGACGGGCAAGCGCCGCGGCCCTGGGCATGTGACAGGGCTGGGTGCGAATCTATGCGATGGGTGTTATCACCGCACCGAAAAAAAACTCACAGCAACGTCCGCACATGCCAAAGCTCGGGGAACAGCACGACATCGAGCATCTTCCGAAGGTAGGGGGCGCCATTGGTACCACCGGTGCCTTGTTTGAAGCCGATGATTCGCTCGACCGTCGTGACGTGGCGGAAGCGCCATTGCCGGAACGCGTCTTCGAGATCGACCAGCTCCTCGGCCATCTCGTACAGTTCCCAGTGTTGCGATGGGTTGCGATACACCTCGAGCCATGCGGCCTCGACGGTGGCATCGTGCGGCGTCGGCGTCGTCCAGTCGCGCTCCAGGCGTTCAGGGGCAATGGCAAATCCGCGCCGTGCCAGAAGGCGCACCACCTCGTCGTAGAACGAAGGGGCGCCCAGCGCGGCCTGCACCTGCGCGAAGACATCGGGGCGATGCGAATGGGGCTTCAACATCGCCGCATTCTTGTTGCCGAGCATGAATTCCAGAATGCGGTACTGATACGACTGAAAGCCCGATGAGCTGCCCAGCGACGGACGCATCGACGAATACTCCGACGGTGTCATCGTCGCGAGAACGCTCCACGCCTGCACGAGTTGCTCGAGAATGCGCGACACGCGGGCGAGCATTTTGAACGCCGGGGGCAGGTCATCGTTGTGCACCGCCGTACGGGCCGCCTGCAACTCGTAGAGGGCAAGCTTCATCCACAACTCGCTCGTCTGATGCTGGATGATGAACAGCATCTCGTTGTGGTCGGTCGAGCGCGGGTGCTGCGCATTCAGAATCGGATCGAGCGACAGGTAGTCGCCGTAGCTCATGCTCTTCGAAAAGTCGAGCTTCGCCTCATGCCATTGCGTGGCATCGGTCGACGCGTCCGCCGGTGCGGTCGATGCGTCCGGCGTCGTGTCGTCCGCGCCTTGATGGCCGAACGGGCACCCGCCCGAGGCGGGCGCGGCCTGGGGCGGAATGTTCTGCGGGTCGTGCGCGCTGGAACGGGTCTTGCTCATGCTTTTGATTCCTCTCTCAGGTCACCGCACCGCGGCGACGAAACTCGGGCTTGTCCCACGAACCCGTGGTCAGCACGTCACGCAGAATTTCGACTGAATCCCAGACATCGGCAAAACTCGTATACAGCGGCGTCATGCCGAAGCGCATGATGCGCGGCTCGCGATAGTCGCCAATCACGCCGCGCGCGATCAGCGCCTGAATCACGGCGAACCCCTCCGGATGCTCGAAGCTTACCTGCGACCCGCGCGCCGCGTGATCGCGCGGCGTCACCAGCGTGAGCGGGAATTCGGCGCAACGCGTTTCCACCAGCTCGATGAACAGATCCGTCAGCGCCAGCGATTTACGACGCAGGGCGTCCATCGAGGTCTGCGCGAAAATATCCAGGCCGCATTGCACCAGCGAGAGCGAGACGATCGGTTGCGTGCCGCACAAGTAGTGCCCGATGCCATTGTCCGGCGTGTACTCCGGCTGCATCGCGAACGGCGTGCGATGGCCCCACCAACCCGACAGCGGCTGCCATGACGTATTCAGACGGCGCTTGTTAACCCACACGAACGCGGGCGCGCCCGGGCCGCCATTCAGATACTTGTACGTGCAGCCCACGGCATAGTCGGCATTGGCGCCGTTCAGATCGACGGGCACCGCACCCGCGGAGTGGCACAGATCCCACACGCACAGCGCACCGGCCGCATGAATCTCGGCCGTACGCGCGGCCATGTCGTACATGGCGCCGGTGCGGTAGTTCACATGCGTGAGCAACACCACGGCGACGTCATCGCCCAGCGCGGCGGGCAGCTCGTCCGGGGAATCAATCATGCGCAGCGAGTAGCCGTCGTCGAGCAGGCGCGTGAGGCCTTGCACGATGTACAGGTCAGTCGGGAAGTTGCTGCGCTCGGAGACGACCACCTTGCGTTGCGGCGCGAGGGTACGCTGCGCATCAAGGGCGGCGGCCATTACTTTGAAGAGGTTGCTCGACGTGGTGTCCGTCACCACCACTTCGCCTTTACCTGCGCCGATGATCGGGGCCAGGGCGTCGCCGAGCGTGCGCGGCAGCGCGAACCAGTCGGCCTCGTTCCAACTGCGGATGAGACCTACGCCCCATTCGGCGGCGATCACCTCCTGGGCACGCTTGGCCGAGGCCACCGGGCGGGCGCCCAGCGAGTTGCCGTCGAGATAGATCACGCCGGGTGGCAGATCGAATTGGGCGCGCAGCGGGGCGAGCGGATCGGCCGCGTCAAGGGCCAGACATTCGTTGCGAGAAGACGTCATGGTTTGCGTTTTGTCAGTGAAAGCTATGCGGAAAAGGGAAGTCGTAAGTCGTGGTGCATGAGCCCGGCGCAGCCCACGCGCCTCAAAGCGAACGCAGCACTGCACGTACCGGACTCGCATCGAGCCGCATGAACTTGAGCGGCAATGCAATGAGTTCGTAGTCGGACGGTGCAATGGCATCGAGCACCAGTCCTTCGAGGATCGCCATGCGATGCGCCCGAATGCGGTGGTGGGCGTCCATCGTCTTGCTCTCCTGGGGATCGAGCGACGGCGTGTCGATTCCGACCAACTTCACCCCATGCGCCGCGAGCAGGTCGATGGTCTCGGGCGCGACGGCGCAAAACGCACGGTCCCAGCGAGCGATGGGCGCCTGTGCATACGTGCGCAACAGCACGCGCGGCGGCACGTCCGTCAGGTAGGGCGCGACCTGATCCGGTGTGACGACCGGCGACGCGCCAACGCAATGTATGACCCGGCACGGCCCAAGATAAGTCTCGAGCGGCACTTCCCCGATAAAGGCGCCGTCGTCGTCGTAATGACGCGGCGCGTCGGCATGGGCGCCCGTATGCGGCGACAGCGTGATGCGCCCGACGTTGACCGGGCAGCCCGGTCCGATCTGCCACACCGACTGTTCCGAGAACGGCGTGTCACCGGGCCAGACCGGCGTGTCGCTCGAGAGTGGCGCGCTGATATCCCACACGCGGCGCTCGTCGGGCGCGTTGGCTGGGCGGTGGCTGGGTTCGGTCATGGGTGTGCGCAAAATCGTCAATCGATATGCGCATCTTAGAAGAATTCGCTTCGCAAGTGCTTGCGTATTCAGGGATGGTGAGGCGTGAAATTGATCAAAAAAATAGGATTTTCTTAATTTTAAGAAAGAATATTCGACAATATTGTGAAGTGATCGAATATTCGACGATTCGCCGCGCAAGGCGGTCTGCGATTTCGGACGCCGCCGCGCGGTGATCGGAATGCGCCTACACGGGCGTTGCGCCCGCGGTGTCCGTTACGTTCCAGACGGCCCCGACGTACTCTGCGTCATCTCGTCGATCAACCGGCGCAGGGTCGCCTTGAGCAAGGTGGATTGTTCTGTACCGAAGCGGGCGAGCACGCCGGCTTCGTGACGTCGCGCGCTGGCGAGCAGCGGGGTTACGCGCTCACGTCCGGCCTGGGTGAGCGAGACCATCGACTGGCGGCGGTCCGTGGCGCTCTCGCCGCGCACGACGTCGCCGGTCGCTTCGAGCCGGTCGACGATCTTGGTGAGCGTCGGCTGCTTGGCGAGCACGATGTCGGCCAGTTGATTGATGGTGCGCGCGCGACCGTCGGAGAGCGTAGCGAGGACACGCCACTCCGTCACACCGAGTCCGGCCGCCGCGACTTCACGGTGAAATTCGTCGGACACCAGCGTGCTCGCGCGCGCGAGCAGATAGGCCAGGTAGTCGTCGACGAACGGTGCACCGGCGGCAGGCATGAGGCGGCTCAGCCGAGTGACTGCGGCTTGTGGAAGCCACCGGCGTGGAAGATCAGCGGCATGCGCTCGCCAACGTCGGCATGCACGCCGCAACGCTCGACTTCGCCAACAAAGATGACGTGGTCGCCCTCGTCGTAGCGGCTGCGGTTATGACATTCGAACCAGGCCAGCGCACCGTCGAGAACGGGCGTGCCCGACGCCGAGAGCGTATAAGGCACACCCGCAAAACGGTCGCCCTTCATCGTGGCGAAACGCTTGCAGATGTCGAGTTGATCAGACGCCAGCACATTCACGGCATAGTGCGAGTTCTCGCGGAAGACCGGCATGCTGCCTGCGCGCGTGGCAAGACTCCACAGAATGAGCGGCGGCGTGAGCGACACTGAGTTGAACGAACTGGCGGTGATCCCGATAAGCGATCCGTCGTCGGCGCGCGTGGTAATCACGGTCACCCCGGTCGCGAATTGACCGAGCGCATGACGAAAGGCCGCGTTGTCGAAATCTGGCGCTGAGGCGCGTTTGGCGTTCACTGTCCCTGCACTCCCGTCCGGCAAATTTGATCGGGTTGATTTGTATGAATATTCATATACTATGGCACGAACAACAGATCGACAAGACGCATGACGGCCAGCCGCGTGCCAGAGGGGAATGTCCCCGGCAGGCGAGAAGGTCAGACGCTCAGGAGACGATATGCTGATCGAGCGAATCGAGCATAAGTGGATCGACGTATTTGCCGAGACCTTGCGGCGCTGCGGCATCGGACCCGGTGATGTGGTGGCGATTGTAGCCGAAACGCAATCCCGGCCTGTCAACGTGGAATTAGCGCAACTTGCCGCCGAATCGCTTGGCGCCGCGCCTTTCCGGCTGGTCGTGCCGAGTCCGCGCGTGAGTGCGCCGGTGCCGGTGCGCTCGACCGGCGCGAGCGACGCGCTGGGGGGATTGGCGCCCGTCGTCGCCGCGCTCAAGGCGGTCACGCTGGTCGTCGACTGCACGGTCGAAGGCCTGTTGCATGCCCCTGAACTACCTGACATCCTCGGCGGCGGCGCGCGCGTGTTGATGGTCTCGAACGAACATCCCGAAATTCTGGAACGCTGCGCGACCGACCCGGCGCTCGAGCCGAAAGTGCGCGCCGCGATCAAGCGTTTGCGCGCGACCACCCAAATGCACGTTACCTCCGCCGCCGGTACCGATCTGCACATCGGGCTTCGCGATGCGCGTGTGGGCGGTGTCTGGGGCTGGTGCGCCAAGCCGGGACAGGTGGCCCACTGGCCGGGCGGTCTGGCGCTGGCATTTCCCGCCGCGCACAGCGTGAACGGGCAGCTCGTGCTCGCCCCCGGCGACATCAACCTAACGTTCAAGCAATATCTGCGCGATCGCATCGCGCTCACCGTCGAAGACGACTATGTTGTCGCCATCGACGGCGAAGGCGTGGACGTCGACCTCATGCGCGACTACTTCGCGGCGTGGGGCGATCGCGACGCCTATGCCGTCTCGCACGTCGGCTTCGGCCTGAACCCTCGTGCCCGCTGGGACGCGCTCGCCTGTTACGACAAACGCGATTGCAACGGCACCGAGCAGCGCGCCTTTGCGGGCAACTTCCTGTACTCGACCGGTGCCAACGAAGTGGCGGGACGTCACACGCTCGGGCACTTCGACCTGCCGCTGCGGCGTTGCACGATCGCGCTCGACGGCCACATCGTTGTGCGCGACGGCCAGTTGCAAGGCGAGTTCGCGTCATGACGCGCCCCGTGCCCGCCTGTCGCATCGCCGGTGACGGTCCGCTCACGCTCGTGCTGCTGCATGGCATCGGCGGCAATCGTCACGTGTGGCCCGCGCAATTCGAGACGTTCGTGGCGGCCGGTTATCGCGTGGCCGCCTGGGACATGCCCGGGTACGGCGAGAGCGCCATGCCTGCCGAGCCCACAATGGCGGCGCTGGCCGAGCGCTTGCGAACGCTGCTCGACGCGTTGGGACCCTCGCGTTTCGTGCTCGTCGGCCACAGCATGGGCGGCATGGTCGCGCAGGAGCTGATGGCGCGCGGCGCGCCGTTCACGCGCGATATCGCCGCGCTGATCCTGTGCGGCACATCGCCCGCGTTCGGCAAGCCCGACGGCGACTTTCAGCGCGAGTTCGTGCGGCAGCGCACCGCCCCGCTCGACGCCGGCAAGACCTTGCGCGAGATGGCTGAAGCCATCGTGCCGGGCATGCTTGGCGAACCATCCGCGACCGCGCGTGCGAGTGCGCACACACTGGCCGTCGATGCGATGGGGGCGCTCACGCCCGCGGCTTACCGCACGGCGCTCCAGGCGCTGGTCGGTTTCGAACGGCGCGCCGCACTCGCGCGTCTCGCCGTGCCGGTGCTGCTGATCGCCGGCGAGCACGACACCAACGCGCCGGCGAAAGTCATGGCGCGCATGGCCGACGCCATCCCGGAGGCGCGCTACGTCTGCCTGCCCGGCGCCGGGCATCTCATGAATCTGACGCATCCGGCGGAATTCAATGCCGAGGTGCGCGCCTTCCTCGAATCACTCTAGGAGACCACCGTGGCCTATCAGCCCCCTTCGATCGTCGGCGAGCATCACCCGCTCACGGACAAGCAACGGCGCCTGCTGGCGCTGGCCGAGCAGGTGGGACGCGAGTCGCTCGCGCCGCGCGCGGCCCGCTGGGACCGCGAAGCGTCGTTCCCGTTCGAGAACTACGACGACATGCGCGCCGCCGGTTTGCTGAAGTTGTGCATTCCCGAGTCGGACGGCGGCCTGGGCGCCGATTTCGCCACGTACATGATGGTCTCCGCCGAACTGGGCCGCCATTGCGGTGCGACGGCGCTCACGTTCAACATGCACACATGTTCGATGATGTGGACCGGCATTCTCGCCGACGATCTCGACATGACGCCCGAGCAACGTGCCGAGCATGCGCGCTATCGCGAGCATCACTTCGCGCGCGTGATCCAGGACGGGGCGATCTATGCGCAACCGTTCTCCGAGGGCAGCGCGGCCGCGGCGGGCAAGGCGCCGTTCGGCACCACGGCGACGAAAGTCGACGGCGGCTGGAAGATCAACGGACGCAAGATTTTCGCGTCGCTCTCGGGGCGGCGAACTACTACGGCGTGCTGTGCACCGAAGACAAGCCCGAGTTGTCGATGAAGGACACGTTCTATATCGCGGTGCCCGGCGACGCCCCGGGCGTCACCGTGACCGGCGACTGGGATCCGCTCGGCATGCGCGGCACCGTCTCGCGCACGCTGCTTTTCAAGGATGTGTTCGTTCCCGACGAACTGCAATTGATGCCGCGCGGCGTCTACTATCAGGCCGCCAGTCGTTGGCCGCACATGTTCATGACGCTGGCCCCGACGTACATGGGCATCGCGCAGGCCGCGTACGATTTCACCGTGCGCTATTTGCGAGGAGAAGCCGAGGGCATGGGGGCGCCGGTCAAGCGTCGTATGTATCCGACCAAGCAGATTGCCGTCGCGCAGATGCACATCATGCTCGAGCAGACGCGCGCGCTTTTCCTGCGCGCGTTGCAGGACGGCCGGGCCGACCCGGGCAAGGAGGCGCGTCTGCGCGCCTATGCGGCGCAGTACACGATCATGGAGAATGCCAACGAGCTGTGCCGTCTGGCCATTCGTACGTGCGGCGGGCAGTCGATGCTCAAGACGCTGCCGCTCGAACGCCTGTATCGTGATTCGCGTTGCGGTGCGCTGATGTTGCCCTGGACCGCGGAACTGTGCCTCGATCGCATCGGCCGCGAGGCGCTTTACGAACCGGGCGAGCGCGACGAGTAAGCTACGCACTCACGCCTCACCGTCTCTCTTGTCACGGAGAATCAGTTGACGCCCTTTGTAGAAGCGCTTGCCCGTCACGCACGTGCCACGCCGCAGCGGCTCGCGCTGCGCTGCGGCGTTGGCGACGAAGCGCAGCAGACCGACTTCGCCGCACTGTGGCGCCGCATCGAACGCGTGGGCGGGCATTTGCGCGGCACGTGGCGGATCGCCCGGGCGAGCGCGTCGCATGCCTGGGGCTGAACGACGAGCTACAACTGGCGCTGCTGTTCGCGTGCGCACGTGCCGGTGCCATCTTCCTGCCGCTGAATTTCCGTCTCGCCGTTCCCGAACTGGCGGCCATCGTGCGCCATGCCGGGGTGCGCGTGCTCTGGTCCGACGCGACGCACCGCGACATGGCCCGTCAGATTCGCGATGCGCTCGAAGTCACCGGCGACGCCGACCTGCCGCCACCGGCCATTGCGTCGATCGAAGGGCTGATCGCGGTGCCGTCGATCAAGCCGGTCGATTACCCGGACGTTGCCGCCGATGCCCCGTGTTGCTCGCCTATACGTCGGGCACAACGGGCGAGCCCAAGGGGGCCTTGCACACACAGGCCGGGCTGCTGGCCAACGCCGAGGCCAGTTGGTGGGCGCACGAGATGCGTGCCGAAGACCACGTCCTCTCGACCTTGCCGATGTTCCACGTCGGCGGTTTGTGCATTCAGACGTTACCGGCGCTGTTGCGTGGGGCGAGCGTTACGTTGCATCCGCGCTTCGATCCGGCCGCCTGGCTCACCGACGTGGCGAAACATCGGCCGACGCTGTCGTTGATGGTGCCCGCGACAATGCGCGCGGTGCAATGCCACCCGCTATGGCAGACGACCGATCTGTCCTCGTTGCGCGGCGTGATGGCCGGTTCCAGCGTTGTGCCGATGTCGGCCATCGACGCCTTCCATGCACGCGGCATTCCGCTCGGGCAAGTCTATGGCGCGACCGAGACCGGCCCGGTGTCGATCGCATTGCGCTTCGGCGAGGCGAAGGCGCATCCGGGCGCGGTTGGCCGGGCGTGCCCGGCGTGGAAGTCCGCCTGACCGATGCCGCGGGCCAGCCGGTTCTCGCCGGAGAGGTTGGCGAGATTCTCGTGCGCGCGCCGAATGTGATGCGCGAGTACTGGCGCGCGCCGGACCACGCGTCATTTGAAGGCGGCTGGTTTCACTCCGGCGATCTGGCACGGATGCGCGACGACGGTTGTTTCGAAGTCGTGGGTCGCAGCAAGGACATGATCATCTCGGGCGGCGAGAACATCTATCCGGCAGAAATTGAAAACGCGCTGGTCGACTGTCCGGGCGTGTTGGAGGCCGCTGTCGTCGGGGTGCCGGATGAGCGATGGGGCGAGGTGCCCGTTGCCGTCGTCGTGTGCGCATCATCGGCGAGCGCGACGCAACAATCCGTGCTCGATTTTCTCGGCGCACGCATCGCTCGCTTCAAATTACCGCGACGGGTGGTCATCGTCGACGCGCTGCCGAAGAGTGCCCTTGGGAAAGTGCAGAAGCCGATTCTCATTGGCTGGTTATCGGCGACCTCCGAATCGCGAACGTCGATGACCGGTCGATCATAAAAAAGATCACCCTGTTGTCGCTGAAAAAACGCCGAATCCCTTGTTTTATAAGAGGTTCGGCGTTTTTTTATGCGTCGCTTGCGTAGTGCGTAAGGGAAAATCCCTATGCGTAATCCTTCGGTTTGTTACCATCCGGTGGGAATTCAATTTTTTACTTTGGGAATTGCGTCGCAAGATAGCGCCCATGTCGTCATCAACGGGGTAGCCCGCTGATTTCTTTGCTTTCTTTGGCTTTTTAAGACGATGGACACCACCGAAGCGCAATCGGTCTCAGAGCGTGTGTTGCAAGTGCTTGTGACGGTCGCACGTCATGGAAGACCGATCGCGGCACGCGAGATCGCCGCGCAAACGAGGTTGCCGCTCTCTACCGTTTACCGCCACCTTGTGCCGCTCAAGAAGTGGGGCCTGGTGCAGGAGCACGCCCATGAGGCGCTCTACGAACCGGGACCGGTCGGCGTGCAATTGGCTTGGGGTTTCGACCACAACTCGCATCTTGTCACTCAGGCACGCGAAGAAATCGAAGCGCTCGTGCAGCGCACCGGCGAGACCGTCGGTCTGCTGGTCGCCGCGAATGGCCAGGTCGTTTGCCTTGACATGCACGAGAGCGAGCAATCGCTGCGTTGCTCCTTTGCGAAGGGGCGTGCCCACCCGCTGGTGCATGGCGCTTCCGCCAAGGCGCTGCTCTCGTTCCTGCCGCAAGCCACCCGCGAGAGCTTGATCAGCCGACAACTGGCGGGCCAGCCGGTGGCGCAGGAGCGTCTGGTCGCGCAGGTCGAGGAGATTCGCAAGCAGCGGTATGCGGTGTCCGAAAGCGAAGTCGACTTCGGCGTCTGGGGCGTGTCGGCCCCGGTGTTCGCCGCCAAGGAGCGTCTGGAAGGCACCATCACCTTGATGGCGCCGGCCGTGCGTGTGGCTCAGCGCCACGACGAGCTGATTCGCCTCACGTTGGCGGCAGCCGAGCGTATTTCGAATCGATTGCAATACTTTTAACCGGTTATCCGACCGAGACTACACGAAGGAGTCCCAGATGAAATTGCGTCACATCCTGTTCACGATGGCGCTGGCCATCACCTGCTCAAGCAAGGTTTTCGCGGCCGACGACGTGCTGCGTGTCGCCACCGATGCGACCTTCCCGCCGTTCGAATACGTGGAAAACGGCAAGCGTACCGGGTTCGACGTCGAGATGATCGAAGCCCTCGGCAAGGTCATGGGCAAGAAGATCGAGTGGATCGACATCGATTTCAAAGGCCTGATCCCGGCCGTGCTGTCAAAGCGTGCCGACGTGGCCGCATCGGCGATCTATATCACCGACGAGCGCCTGAAGGTCGTGAACTTCACGCATCCGTACTACACCGGCGGTCTGGCGATTCTGGTCAAGGCTGACAACACGGCCATCAAGGAACCGGCCGACCTGAACGGCAAGAAGGTGTCGGTCCAGGTGGGCACGAAGTCGGTGCAGTTCCTGAAAGAAAGCTACCCGAAGGTCGAGCGCGTGGAAGTCGAGAAGAACGACCAGATGTTCGAACTCGTGAAGATTGGCCGCGCCGACGCCGCCGTGACCGGCAAGCCTGCGGCGTTGTTGTACGCCAAGGCGAACCCGGTCGTGAAGGTGCTCGACAAGACGCTGACTGTCGAGCGCTATGGTTTCGCCGTGCGCAAGGGCGACACCGAGCTGACCAACGAGATGAACAAGGCGCTTGAGAAGCTGCGTGCCGACGGCACCTACGCCGCGCTGGTCACCAAGTACTTCGGCGCTGCGAAGTAAGTTTTTCACCAACGTAATGCCAACGTAATACCGGGCGGGTCGACCGTCGCCCGAATGGGGAGACGGTGCCCGCCGACGCAATAAAGCCGTAGAGCTACTGACGGAGTACGCATGGAACTCGATTTTTCGCCGGTGTGGGCCAACTGGCAGGACCTCGCGCGGGGCGCGCTCGTGACCGTCGAGGTAACGGCTTGCGCGCTGGCGCTGGGCTGCGTGTTGGGTTTGCTGATCGGCATGGGCCGCCTGAACCCGGCGCATCGCATTCGCTACAGCATTTGTACCGCCTACGTCACATTCATTCGCGGTACGCCGCTGCTGGTGCAACTCTTCATTTTGTTCTTCGGCCTGCCGCAGTTCAACATTCTGCTGCCGGCATTCCTGTGCGGTGTACTGGGCCTGGGCATCTATAGCGGCGCCTACGTCTCGGAAATTGTGCGCGGTGCCATCCAGTCGATCGAACGCGGTCAGATGGAAGCCGCCCGCTCGCTCGGCATGCCTTACGGCATGGCCATGCGTTCGGTGATTCTGCCGCAGGCGATCGTGCGCATGATCCCGCCGCTGGGCAATGAATTCATCGCGCTGATCAAGAACTCTGCGCTGGTGTCGCTGCTCACGATTCACGACGTGATGCACGAAGGCCAGAAGATCATCAGCGTGTCGTACCGCTCGCTCGAAGTGTATTTGGCGATTGCGTTTGTCTATCTGATTCTGACCGGCACCACCACGCTGCTGCTGCAGCGCGCCGAGAAGTCCCTGCGTGCCGGAGGTGCCGTGCAATGAACGAAGTAAAGAAGGAATTCGGCGCGCCGATCCTGAAGATTGAAGGATTGGGCAAGGCTTACGGCAGCCTTCAGGTACTCAAGGGCATCGATTTCGAAGTCGATGCGCGTCAGGTGGTCGTCGTCATCGGCCCGAGCGGCTCGGGCAAGAGTACGTTCCTGCGCTGCTGCAACGGGCTGGAGACGGCCGAGCAGGGCACTATCGAGATCGTCGGCCACAAGCTCGTCGATCACGGCAAGATGATGGGCGAGAGCGCGCTCAATCAGCTACGCACCGAAGTGGGCATGGTGTTCCAGTCGTTCAATCTGTTCCCGCACTTGACGGTGCTCGAGAACGTGACGCTTGCGCCGCGCAAGCTGCGCGGCATGAAGGCCGCCGAGGCCGAGACACTGGCCCGCGAACTGCTCGCCAAGGTAGGACTGGCTGCAAAGGCGGACGTCTTCCCGGGCACGCTCTCGGGCGGCCAGAAGCAGCGTGTGGCGATTGCCCGCGCGCTGGCCATGCAGCCGCAGGTCATGTTGTTCGACGAGCCGACGTCGGCGCTCGATCCGGAACTGGTGGGCGAAGTCCTGCAAGTGATGAAGACGCTGGCGAACGACGGCATGACGATGCTCGTCGTCACGCATGAGATGGGGTTCGCACGCGAAGTGGCGGATGTCGTGGTGGTGATGGACCAGGGCCGGATCATCGAAGCCGGGTCGCCCGAGCAGATCTTCACCGCGCCGCGCGAAGCGCGTACGCGGGAGTTTCTGCAAGCGGTTATTGCACGGTAAGGCAAGGCAGGCAAAACGTATGACAATCGATCGAACGGTCTGGCAAGGCCGCGTGGATACCGGTGAAGCCGGCCACACCCTGCGTCTGCATCAGGTGCTGCGCGACTACGACGCGTCGCAGGTCGCGGGTGGCGCCGTTGTGCTGGGGTTTTGCAGTGACGAAGGCGTGCGCCGGAATCACGGACGTTTGGGCGCCGTCGCCGGCCCGGACATGCTGCGTCGCGCGCTGGCGAGCTTGCCCGTGCAGGGCTCGCCCGCGGTGTTCGACGGCGGCAATATTGTGTGTGCCGACGGCCGGCTCGAAGCGGCGCAGGCTGCACTCGGCCATCGCGTGGCCGAGGTGCTGGCGGCGGGCGCCCGTCCGGTGGTGCTGGGCGGCGGACACGAGATCGCCTACGGCACATTCCTTGGCGTGGCCGAGCATTTCGGCGACCGCCTGCGCGACGAGCCGATGCTGATCCTCAACTTCGACGCCCACTTCGATTTGCGTGCCCAGCCGAGTGCCAGTTCGGGGACCCCTTTCTGGCAAATCTCGCAGTGGCTCGCGGGCCGTCAGGCGCCTTTCCGCTACGCGTGTCTTGGCGTGAGTCGTTACAGCAATACCGACGCACTGTTCGAGCGGGCGGCGGCGTTGCAGGTGGACTATTGGCTCGACGAGGCCATGTTGGCGCATCGTCTGCCGGAGATGTGCGAACGACTCGACGCAATGCTCGCCGAGGTGAGCCACGTGTACCTGACCATCGACATGGACGTGTTGCCGGGCGAGAAGGCGCCGGGGGTGTCGGCGCCAGCGGCCCATGGCGTGGCGCTCGAAGTGGTCGAGGCGCTCATCGGTGTCGTGCGTCGTTCGGGCAAGCTGCGCGTGGCGGATATCGCCGAGTACAACCCGACGTACGACCGCGACGGTCTCACGGCCCGCGTCGGTGCGCGGCTGCTGCATCCGCTCATCACGCAATTCCGTGGCTAGCCGGTCCATCATGCGCGGACGCGACGTGCGGGCCGCATAGGGTTATTTGCGCCGTTCACCGGACTTCTGCGCGACAATAGGGCGGGCGATCGAACCATGGATCGCCCGCCCTATTGGTTTGGTGCGCCGCGGCAAAATCATAGTCGACAAGCGAGGTCATGATGACAGAGCAGACGAACTCCCTGAGCAATACCCATATGGAAGTTGCCACGCTGGCCGGTGGTTGTTTCTGGTGCCTCGAGGCCTGCTACCAGCAGCTCGATGGCGTCAAGTCCGTAGTCTCGGGCTACGAGGGCGGTCATGTCGACAACCCGACCTACGAGCAGGTCTGCGAGGGCGAAACCGGTCACGCGGAAGTGGTGCGGCTGATGTACGACCCCGGCGTCGTGACGTTCGAGGAACTGCTGATCGTGTTCTTCCAGATCCACGATCCGACGACCGTCAATCGCCAGGGCAACGACATCGGCACGCAGTATCGCTCCGCCATCTTCTATCAGGACGAGGCACAGAAAACGGCGGCAGAACATCTCATCGCCGAGTTGATGGCCGAGATGACCTATGCGCATCCGATCGTCACGCAAGTGGTGCCCGCGCAGACGTTCTGGCCCGCCGAAGCGTATCACCAGAATTACTTCCGCCAGCATCCCGATCAGGGCTACTGCGCGTATGTCGTGGCGCCGAAGCTCAAGAAATTCCGCGAGAAGTTTGCGCGACGCCTTAAGTCGGCCGCATAACCACGCCAACCCTCAACCGCCGCCCCGTTTCTCACGTATCGACTGGCGTGTGGAGACTCGGGACGGCGGCGAGGTAGGGCCGCCCTAACGTCAAAGAATCACGCACCCGCCGTTTTGCATCAGGTCGAGCGGATCGTAACGGGTGTTGCGGTCCTCGACTGAGCGAGGCGAGCGGCTCGGATCGGTTTGTTTTTGGCATCGGGCCAACTGCGAGGTGAAATCGCACAGGGTCGTGTCATCCTGGATCGCCAGTGCATATCCACCGGGCGGCAACGTGGTGTATCCGCGCATCCCCGCTGCGCGGTAATGGAAGGCGAGAATCGCCGAGTGATCTTCCCGGATACGCGCGGCGTAAGGATTGCCTTCATGGAGAAACGCCAGCTCACTCTCGCCGGCGAACAGAAATGCCGCCTCTTGCTCGATGTCAGGTTCTGGGAACGTGAACCGGCCGATATCGATACTGTGTCCCCCAACATCGAAGGTCAATGCGTTCAGCGTGCCGGGCAGATAAGCCGGATCGTCTCGCAGTAGTGAAGGCAACCCCAATTCGCTGATTCGCGCATCGACCGAGACCTCGGCGCCGTCGGGGTGAAGCGTCAGCAAGTCGCCGAGCGTCTTGCGAAGTTCTGCATTGTTGGGGTGCCGAGGTGTCCCGCACGCGCCAAGCGGGGTGATGAGTTCTGCGAGCACATCATCGAAGTAGTCGTTGACTGGCATGGTTCGGCACGTGAAAGCGGCACCATGGAAGTGAGCGTTGGATCGCTTCGCAGCTTGCGACGTCGGTTGCCACGCGTGAGACTGATTCTCGATTTTTTCGATATCGATGGCGATTTCGTGGCGATTCGCGCGAGCGTCAAACGCATATGATATCGGGTTGGATTGCGCGTAAGGAATTGCCAAGGCGAGGAACGGCATGGTCCATGCTCCCTGAAGTAGGTCACGCGGGGAAGGGGGGGCGCTGAGAAAATTCGACGTGCGTGCGACGGGAATCGTCGCCGAAAGGCCTGTGTCAACCTACGACACGCGCGGACGCACCACCAGCCGCTGCAAACAGGATCAGACATGGCTCTCCGACTTGCGCCGCGTGTCCCTGGGCAGCGGCGAGGCTGTCGAAGAAGAACGCTTCGGCCGCACTCTGCACCTGTTGCGTCACGATTTCGAAGCGATGGTGATCGAAGCGGATGTCGAGATACGTAAGACTCGTGTGAAACCAGACCACGTAGCCGGCAAATGGCAGTGCCGACGGTAACGCCGGAACGATTCGCGCCGAGTGCTGCTCGCTGTCTGACGCCGTGGCGGTCTGCGCTTGCAGCCAGCGTCGATAGTCCTCGCGCACAGGTCGGTTATTCATGGTCGTATCTCCTGAGAAGTGACGACGACGCACCCTGAAGTGTCGAGCGATGGTGCAGCCGTTGATAAGGCACGGTTTTCGCAAATGGCCCGGACCTTGCAGGATGTGCGTCGCGCTGTCGAAACGCGCGGCGTTCGGCGACGCGGCAACGTCCTATGGGCGCCGACATGCTTGCCGGGGCCCGACGCAATCTAAGGCTGGCGATCGGATTCGATCGATGTCCCGCCAACGAATCGATCATGCCCGCTGCGCTGGCTGACGGGCTAAAGGAGCGTCCGAAAGGGGTATCGGACAACGCCTGGTTCTAGCGGTACGGGTGAGACGACGGGCACCGAGGCGACCGTCGTGGCGGTGAATGTGCCTCGGTCTGCCGTTGAATTTTTCTTCGGCGATGGCCGCCGTCGTGGGTTCTGCACCGTCGGATCGCCGCCTGCCGGGGCGTCGCGGGCGATCGAGCCCGGAAACCCGCGCCGCGCCTAACCGTTCATATGTTCATTAATTTTCACGTAAAATGTCGGCTCCCCTCCATGTAGTCTTCAGGTAGCCCGCCGTGCGCCCCCTGCCTTTTCGCGATGCGTTGATGGCCATGATTGGCATTGCGCTCGTCAACATGCTGGTCGCTCTCGACCAGACCGTCGTCAGTACTGCGCTGCCGTCCATCGTCGCCGAACTCAAGGGTTTCGAGTATTACGCCTGGATCGCGAGCATTTACCTGCTGGCCTCCGTCGTGACCGTGCCGGTGTTCGGAAGACTTGGCGATTACTTCGGTCGTCGCCGGTTCGTGATTGCCTCGGTGGTGACCTTTACCGTCGCCTCGGTGCTTTGCGGTCTGGCCCCCAACATGCCGTTCCTCGTTTTCGCGCGCGGATTGCAGGGGATCGGTGGCGGCATGATGGTCGGCACCGCTTTCGCCTCCGTGCCCGACCTGTTCCCGGACGCTCGCTCGCGCGTGCGCTGGCAGGTCGTGATCACCACGGCCTATGGCATTGGCACGGCGGCGGGGCCATCGCTGGGGGGCCTGCTCTCCGAGCATTTCGGCTGGCGCTCCACATTTTTCGTGAACCTGCCGGTCGGTCTGGCGGCGCTGTATTTCGTCTGGCGATACCTGCCCAAGTTTCCGTCGGCACATCAAGGCGACGTGCGCGTCGACTGGCGTGGCGCACTGTGGATCGCCGTCGTACTCGGCGGCTTCCAGGTGTTCATCGAGAACTTGCCGGCCCATGGCGCATCGCTCGGGAATGGGCTGTTGATTGCCGGGGTCGCGATCGGCTTCTGGGTATTGCTGCGCACGGAACGGCGCGCCACCCATCCCATCGTGCCGCTCGACATGTTCCGTCACCCGCAGCTCGTGGTGCTCTTCACATTGTCGGTGCTGATCGGCTTCGTGATGTACTCGCTGATTTTCTTCGCGCCATTGCTGTTGCAGGGCGGCTTCGGTCTGAGCCCGCAGGCGGCCGGCTTGATCGCGACACCGCTCGCCGCGTGCATCGCGCTGGGCAGCTTCATCAATACCCCGATCGTGGTGCGCCTGTCGCGTCCGACAAACATGCTGATCCTTGGGTTCTGTCTGCTGGCCGTCGCCTCGGCCGGCGTGGGGCTGTCCCATCGCGTGACGTCGCATGGCATGATCGCCCTGATGATGGGCTGCGCGGGCATTGGCATCGGCTTCATCCTGAACAACATGAACGTGTTCGGGCAGGAAATTGCCGGGCGCGAACGTTTTGGCATCACCACCGCGCTGTTGCAGTCGACGCGCATGGTCGGCGGCATGCTGGGCACGACGATCGTGGGCACGCTGGTCAATCACTGGTATGCCAACGGGGTGGCCGGTGTGGTGTCGGGTTACGACGGTACGCCGGCGGCCCATGCCGTCGGGCGCGCGCTCGACCCGCGCATCCTGATCGATCCGACGTTGCGTGCCGACCTGTTGACCGATCTGCGGGCCATGGGAATCGACGGCATGCCGCTGGTCGAAACCGCTCGCCAGACGCTCGTGAACGCCGTCCACGCCGGTGTGCTGCTTACCGGGATCGCGGCGATTACCGCGGCCGTGCTGGTGCGTCGTATCCGGCAAATTCAGTTTCCCAAGCGACACGATCGCTCGGCCGTGGCCGCACCCGAATAAGCCGAGAACCGCCCGGCGTTGTCCGAACGGGCTACGCCTGGCGTCTGAAAGCCGAAGCGCGGGGTGAGAGAACCCCCGTCAAAATGCCGGGGCGGTCCCGACCTCGTTTACAATGCGCGGTGTTTGCCGGGTGAGCCGGCATCTCCGATTTTTGTGAACGAGGTTTCCATGATCATCAAGCCACGCGTGCGCGGCTTCATCTGCGTCACCACCCATCCTGTCGGCTGCGAAGCCAACGTCAAGCAACAGATCGCGTATGTGAAGGCGCAGGGTGCGATTGCGAACGGCCCGAAGAAGGTGCTCGTGATCGGCGCGTCGACCGGCTACGGCCTGGCTGCGCGCATTACCGCCGCCTTCGGCAGCGACGCCGCAACGCTGGGCGTGTTCTTCGAGCGCGCCGGCAGCGAGACCAAGCCGGGAACGCCGGGTTGGTACAACACGGCAGCCTTCGACAAGTTCGCCACCGAGAAGGGGCTATACGCGAAGAGCATCAACGGCGACGCCTTCTCCAGGGAAATCAAGGCCAAGACCATCGAGACGATCAAGCAGGATCTTGGTCAGGTCGATCTGGTCGTCTACAGCCTGGCTTCGCCGCGCCGCACGCATCCGGAAACGGGGCAGGTGTTCAGCTCGGTGCTCAAGCCGGTGGGCAAGTCGGTGACGTTGCGCGGTATCGATACCGACAAGGAAGTCGTCAAGGCGTCGGTGTTCGAGCCGGCCACGCAGGAAGAGATCGACAACACGGTGGCCGTCATGGGCGGCGAAGACTGGCAGATGTGGATCGACGCGCTCGCCGACGCGGGCGTGCTCGCCCCGGGCGCCAAGACCACGGCGTTCACGTATCTCGGCGAGAAGCTCACGCACGACATCTACTGGAATGGGTCGATTGGTGCGGCCAAGAAGGATCTCGACGAGAAGGTGCTGGGCCTTCGCGCCAAACTCGCGGCCAGCGGCGGTGACGCGCGCGTGGCCGTGCTCAAGGCGCTGGTCACGCAAGCCAGCTCGGCCATCCCGATGATGCCGCTCTACCTCTCGCTGCTGTTCAAGGTGATGAAGGCCAAGGGCACGCATGAGGGTTGCATCGAGCAGATCTACGGCCTGTACAAGGACAGCCTGTATGGCGCGACGCCAAAGCTCGACGACGAAGGCCGTGTGCGCACCGATCAGAAGGAGCTCTCGCCCGACGTGCAAGCCGAGGTCGCGGCCCTGTGGGACAAGGTGACCGACGAGAACCTGTATGACCTCACGGACTTCGCCGGCTACAAGCACGAATTCCTGCGCTTGTTTGGATTCGAGATCGACGGTGTGGATTACGAGGCCGACGTGAATCCAGACGTGCCGATTCCGCATCTCGTAGCGTAACGCGTCAGGGCGTCCCAGGCTTTTTAAAGACTGCCGGGGACGTTCGGTAACAGCGCAGCGCAATAACGATGGCTCGAGTTCGGCGTAGGCGCCGGCTCGGGCCATCGTCGCTTCCGGGGGCGAGGGAGGCGCTTGCCGCCCACGTGCCGCATGCCGAGCGTGGCTTGGTCGTGTCCTGGCGCTGAGCGTTGCGTTGCGGTGACGCCGCGTCGTCGTGTCGTCCCTTCGTGTCGTCCCCGTCGTCCCGTTGCCCCGTTGCTGCGTCGGGCCGGGCGGTGTCACTCCGTGCTGGCGAGCGACGCTGCGGCGGACAACTCGACGACGCGCTCGGCCAACGCGCGGCACGACAGGGGCGAAGAGCCTTCGGCCTTGTTGTTGACGATCACGTAGACGGGATGGCCGGCGAGGGCGTAATGGGTGGCCAGCGCGGCCAGCACATCGCGCGTTGCCGGGTCGGGATCGACGATCTTGTCGAACGGCGCATATTTGGCCTTGGCTTGCTCGTAGCGATGGCCGCTGTTTAGATTCCAGCGCACCACCAGCGGTCCCGCGCCCGCTTCGTCGAGCATGGCCAACGCTGCGGCCTGACGCTCCACATGCGGCATCCGCGCGTGCAGGCCGATGCAATAACGCACCCCCAGTTGCCCCAGCGCTCGCATGAGACGCGGCGTGAGCAACGCGCCGTCGCGAATTTCCAGTGCATAACATGGCCCTGGGTCGGCGATGCCGACGGACGTAGTGTCACTCCGCGGCAATGGCGGCAGCGCCCCGAAGAACGCTTCGATGCGTTGAACCAACGCGGGAATGTCACGCAGTAATTCCGACGGCAATGGCGAGACTTGAAACACGAGTACGCCGGCCTTCGGCCCGAGCCCGGTCAGACACGGCGTCACGAACTGTTCGGCGGCGATTCTCGCGTCGAGAAAGCAGGGATTCGCGCTCAGGCCTTCGCCTTTTTCTCCACGAACAAGTGCGTCGGTCACGACGCTCGGTGCCTTGACCAGGAACCGGAAGTCCTCCGGCACCTGCTGCGCGTACGTCTGATATTCGACAATCGACATTGGCTTGTAGAACGAACGGTCGATCCCGACGCAACGCAGCACCGGATGGCTCGCGTAAGCCGTCAGTCCTTGGCGGGAGAGCTTGGCGTCGCTGTAGTCGTCGTCCCAGACAATGCCTTTCCAGCCGGGGAACGACCACGACGAGGTGCCCAGACGGATCGAGCCGGGCAACCGTTCGCCCAAGGACTGCATGGCAGCGGGAATGTCGGCCGCGCCGACACCGCTGCGGCGCTTTGTGCCCGCGCGAGGGACTTGGCTTTTCGGCGTTGCGGGGTTGCCATCGACCTGCCTGGCATGTCCGCCTGTCGCGGGATCGTCAGGCGTCGTGCCAAACAGATCGAACTGGCTCATCGGTTCTCGTACATGTAACGGCGCGACCAGGGCAGGCGTGTGGCGGACTGACCCGCCTTGCGGCAGACGATCTGATAGAGCGAGACGTGATCGTGCTCGAACGCGTACGCGCAGCCCGCCAGGTACACGCGCCAGACGCGGAAGCGCTCTTCGCCCGCCAGTTCGCGCAGACGCGGGGCGTGCGCTTCAAAGCGCTCGGACCAGAGCGAGAGGGTGCGTGCGTAGTGACGGCGCAAGCTTTCCACATCACTCGCTTCGAGTCCCCCGCGCTGCATCGATTCGAGCGCGAGGCTGATGTGCGGCAACTCGCCATTCGGGAACACGTACTTGTCGATGAAATCGCCGCCGCCCATCGCCGTCTCGCCGCTATCCGGATCGGTCGACGTGATGCCATGGTTCATGGCGACGCCGTCGTCCTTGAGCAGCGACGCCATCTGGGCGAAGTAGTCTTTCAGGTGCTTGCGTCCAACGTGCTCGAACATCCCCACGCTCGTGATGCGATCGAACTGACCCTCCACGTCGCGGTAATCCTGGATGCGGATCTCGATCCGATCCGTCAGACCGAGTTTCCTGACCCGTTCGGTGGCCAGATCGAACTGATTCTGCGACAGCGTGATGCCGACACACTTCGCCCCGAACTTCTGCGCGGCGCGAATCACAAGGGCGCCCCAGCCGCAGCCGATATCGAGCAGTGTCTGCCCGGGCTGCAAGGCGATCTTGGTGAGAATGTGATCGATCTTCTTCTCTTGCGCCGTGTCGAGGTCTTCGTCACCGTTCTCGAAGTAGGCACACGAATAGACCATGTTCTTGTCCAGCCAGAGCTGGTAGAACTCGTTCGACACGTCGTAGTGGAACTCGATCGAGCGCTTGTCGGACTTCTTGCTGTGCGTGTAGTGGCGCACCGCGCGTTCCAGCGGGCCGAGCGTGGTGAGGCTGCTGCCGGCGAGCGCGTAACTCATGTCGATGACGTCGACGAGCTTGCCCTCGACGTCGATCTCGCCCTTCACATAGGCCTCGCCAAGATTGTCCAGGCTGGGACTCAACAGACGCGTCACGGCCGCGGGGCCATTGATGCGCAGCGTTACGCTCGGATTATCGAACGCGCCGAAATCGTAGTGCTGTCCATTCCAGAGCGCGAGGCGGATCGGCAGGTTGGAGGATGTCTTGACGCCGCTGACCCAGTTTTCGAGTTTTTTCTCCCACAACATGGATATGCTCCAAGTGTCACCAAAAAAACTTCATTCCGTAGCGCACGGCACAGTGACGTCTCCTCGTCAAACGGGCAGGCAGGCGTACCGCGTCGGCGTCGCCGACATCATGATTACGGGGACAGGCGCGCGACGCGCCAGGATCCGTCGGCAAGCTGGAAATATTTGATGCGATCGTGCAGGCGCGACTCGCGGCCCTGCCAGAATTCGAAGGTCTCCGGCAGGAGCCGGTAGCCCCCCCAATGGGGCGGTCGCGGCGGGGCGTCGCCGAACTGGCGCCGGAATTCCGCCTCGCGTTGCTCGATGATGCTGCGATCCGCCACTTCGGCGCTCTGTACCGAGGCCCACGCCCCGAGACGAGAGCCCACCGGGCGCGAATGATAATACGCGTCGCTCTGCGCTTCGCTCACCTTCTCGACACGACCCTCGATGCGCACCTGGCGCTCGAGTTCGATCCAGTGGAACAGCAGGCAGCCGTAAGGCGTGGCCTCCAGTTCGCGGCCTTTGCGCGACTCGTAATTCGTGAAGAACGTGAATCCGTTTTCGTCCGCGCCCTTGATGAGTACGATGCGGGCGTCGGGCCGACCGTCAGGCGTGACGGTGGCGAGCGTCATGGCATTGGGCTCGGGCAGTTGAGCCGCGAGCGCTTGCTCGAACCAGCGTCGGAATTGATCGAACGGGCTGGGCGCGACATCGGTCTCGGAAAGTGAGCCGAGGGCGTAATTTTTGCGCAGGTCCGCGAGAGAAAGCGTCTGGGTCACGACGATCGGTGTCGGTCTGTTGCGGGTGGGGTTGCGACACAGTATAGCGAAGAGTCGGCGAACGTGCGCAAGAGACAATTTGCCGCATTGCCGGTGCATCGATTCGCCGAATACACCGTGGGACGGGCGATTCGCGTCATGTGCTTGATATTTAAGGAGTGAACTAATGGACGGTACTGTTGGCGCCATCCGCGACGTTGCGTGGCGCGGCAGCGACAATTCCCTCACGCTGGCATGGGCATTGCTTTGGCCGAGCGAAGGGGCGGCGTGAGCGACATCGGGGTCAGGGCGTTTCGCGGCCCGGCCCGAACGTCGGGGCCGTGGCCGACGCGCGCGGTTCGCGCTGGCCGCCGGCCGGGTTGCCGTTCGCACCGGACACCGGTTTGACCGCCGACGGATGGCGGCTGGGGGGACGCTTCAGGCTGGCGAGCAGTTCGCCGCAAGGGCTGTCCTTGCCCGGGCCGAGTTCGAGCAGCGGCACGAGGGCCGTGTACGGCGCGAGCACGCCCAGCGCGATCGCCCCCCCGGCGCGGGCGATCAGCGTGGGGACATTCACGCCGACGTCCGGATGCTTGAATGTGCCCCGCACATAGAGCGGCGAGCGCAAGGACAGGAGGCCAAAGTGCTTCGGCTCGGGCCGGATGGTCAGATTGAAGTGCTCGCGCTTGAGATCGACCTGTCCTGTAACGCCAATGCTCGTGTCGTCGGTGTCGACGACGAACGTACGCGCGTCCATGACACCGTCGCGCACGGCAAAGTCGGCGGCCGCGCATCGCATCTCGATCTGCTTGTCGCCGAAGAGTTTGGTGACGACGATATTACCGACGTTGAGCCCCAGATACTCCAGCAGCAGCTTGCTCATCGAGCCGCGGTCGATCAGTGTCTTGATCTCGCCATTCGACGAGCCGGCCAGCGCGGCAATCGAGTTGCCGGTCGCCGTGAGCGCGGCGTCGCCGTTGACCTCGCCGACGCTCGTCTTCATCAGATTGACGTCCGGCAGCAACTGCTTCATCTGCAGGTGGCGGAGCGAGACCTGCGAATCGACCTTCATCGGCGTGGTCTGTCCGTCGAGCACGAGGGTCGAGGTGATGCGTCCGCCCGCAACGCCGAATTCCAGTGGGCGGAGCGAGAGTACGCCGTCGTCGAGCACGAGATGGGTGACGAGGTTGTCGATCGGCAGGCGTTTGTCCTTGATGATCTTGCGGCCGGTGAACTGCACGTCGGCGTCGATGGCGCGCCAGCGATCGGTCTTGAACGGGTCGACCGGCAGCACCTTGTCGGAAGGCGGCGCTTTCGGCTTGCCCGTCAGATCGCCGCCGCCGGAAGGGTTCTGTGCGCCGACGAGCGGGCCGAGATCGACCAGCCGCAGCTGATTCGACACGACCGCGCCCTGCAGGATATTGCGCGGCTGCCGTTGACGAAAGACCAGGGTGCCGGACAGATCGCTCTGCCCGACCTTGCCCTGGAAGCGTTCATAACGCCACACGCCCGCCGTATGCAGCAGATGACCGTTGGTCTCGTAGGCCGGGGTTTGCGGCAGCAGCACGCCGGTAATCGGATACAGGTCGGCCATCGTCGGCCCGGACAGGCGCAGATGCATGTCGAGCGCGGAGAGCGTGGCCGGATTCGTGAATGTGCCTTTGGCGGCGATCTGCGTGCGTCCGATGCGCACGTCGGCATCGAGCGGGTAGGGATCGCCGCTATCTTCGAGCGAGAGCACGTCGCCCGCGCGGGCGTGGCCGGTGACGGCGACCTTGCGGAAGGTGCCTTTGAGCGAGATGCCGATGCCGTACGGTGCCTGGCCGTCGATGGTGGCGATGTTCGCGCTCAGATCGAGCTGCTGCGGCACGAGATTGGCGTGTATCTCACCGTCTTCGAGAATCAGGCGGCCGATGCGCAGTGTCCACGGCGACGGTTTGCCGTCGCCCTTCGTGAAGGTCCAGTTGTTTTGGCCGTCGGCCCGCTGCTCGATGAGCACCTTCGGCGCGGACAAGGCGACTTCGGGCAGGACCACGCGCTTGTCGAGCAGCGGCAGCCATTCAAGTGAGAACGTGAGCCGGCCCAGCGTGATCATGTTCGGCGTCTGGCTCCACGCAACATTGCCTAACACGATATCATTCGCGATCAGGCGAGGCCGCGGCAGCCAGCGCCCCAGCCCCGGGGCATTGGCGTTCGGGGCCAGCCAGTGCAGCGAGAGGTCGCCCCGGATGTCGAACGGACGACCGGTCGCGGTGCTCACCTCCCGGTTGATGAAGGGCCGGGCGTAGTTCCAGTCAAACCACGTGATGAACGCCGCGAATGCCAGCACGATGGCGACCATCGTGATCGCCAGCCATTTCAAGGACGTTACCCATCGCATCATGAACAGTACCCCGTCGATTATTGTTGCTCCGGTGCTCACCACGCCACCGGAGGAAGATTTTGACGCCAGCCGCCGTTTCGGCGGCGTCGCGCGTTTGTACGGTGACGACGGTCTCGCGCGCCTGCGTGACGCGCACGTGGCCGTCATCGGCATTGGCGGCGTTGGCTCGTGGGTGGCCGAGGCACTGGCGCGCAGCGCCGTGGGCCGGCTCACGCTCATCGATCTCGATAACGTCGCCGAAAGCAATGCCAATCGTCAGGTGCATGCCCTCGACGGCAACTTCGGCAAGCCGAAGGTCACTGCGATGGCCGAGCGAATCCTGGCCATCAATCCTGCCTGCCAACTCACGCTGGTCGAGGACTTCGTTGCCCTGGACAACCTCGACGCCATGCTGGGCGGCGGCTTTGACTGGGTCGTCGACGCCATCGACAGCGTCCGCGTGAAGACGGCACTCATCGCGTGGTGCGTGGCGCATGCGCAGCGTCTGATCACCGTCGGTGGGGCCGGCGGTCAGATCGATCCGACACGCATCCGTATCGACGATCTCACCCGCACGATCCAGGATCCACTGTTGGCCAAAGTGCGCGCGCAATTACGCAAGCAACATGGTTTTGTCCGTGGGCCGAAAGCCAAGTTCAACGTACCCGCCGTGTACTCGGATGAGCCGTTGCAGTACCCGGAAGCGGCGTGCGCCCCCGCTGAAGCGGCGAATGCCGTGGCGGGCCCGCAGGGCCTGAACTGCGCCGGTTTCGGCTCGAGCGTGTGTGTCACGGCCACCTTCGGCATGGCGGCTGCCGCTTACGTTTTGAAGCGAATCACCACGCGTGCCGCCTGAAAGCTTCGCTGACGTGCTCCTGTTGTACCAAGGTGTGCACGTCACGTCTGTAACCAAAAGTTACGAATCGAGGCCGATCTCTCGATCGAGAGGACGATGTTTCGCCGTCTGGAATGACAATGGCCGGGATTGCTCCCGGCCATTGTCAACGCGGTGCCCACGTTTTTGAATGTCGTTACGGACGACGAGACAACCCGATGACGTGAATCGTTAGCGCAGTTCGCGGCGCAGCACTTTGCCGACCGGCGTCTTGGGCAGTTCCGTGCGGAACTCGATCAAGTGCGGCACCTTGTAGTTCGTCAGGTGTTCGCGGCAGAAGTCGACGATGGCCTTCTCCGTCAGGTCCTGCGCCTTCTTGACGATCACGGCCTTCACCGCTTCGCCGGTACGCTCGCTCGGCACGCCGACGACTGCCGATTCGAGCACGCCCGGGCACATGGCCAACACGCTCTCCACCTCGTTCGGGTACACATTGAAGCCCGACACGATGATCATGTCCTTCTTGCGATCGGTGATGCGCACGTACCCTTGTTCGTCCATCGTGCCGATGTCGCCCGTGCGCAGCCAGCCGTCGGGCGTGACGGTCTTGGCGGTCTCGTCCGGTCGGTTCCAGTAGCCCTTCATGACTTGCGGGCCGCGCACACAGATTTCCCCTTCCTGTCCGAAGCCGAGCGCTTCGTTGGCATCGTTGCGGATACTCACCTCCGTCGACGAGATCGGCAGGCCGATGGAGCCGTTGAACTCGCTGCCGAGTGGGTTGATGCACACGGCGGGCGATGTCTCGGTCAGACCGTACGCTTCGATCAGCGCATGGCCCGTGACCTTCTGCCAGCGCTCGGCCACCGCCCGTTGCACGGCGGCGCCGCCGCCGAGTGCGCATTTGAGTGCGCTGAAGTCGAGTTGGTCGAAGCCCGGGGTATTGAGCAGTCCGTTGAAGAGCGTGTTGACGCCGGTCATGAACGTGAACCGCCACTTCCCCAATTCCTTGACGAAGCCGGGCATGTCGCGCGGATTGGTGATCAGCAGGTTCAGTGCGCCCAGTTGGAGGAACACCAGGCAGTTCGCCGTCAGGCAGAAGATGTGATAGAGCGGCAGGGCGGTGACGATGATTTCCTTGCCTTCCTCGAGTCCCTCGCCGATCCAGGCGCGCGCCTGCAACATGTTGGCGATCATGTTGCGATGCGTGAGCATGGCGCCCTTGGCGACGCCGGTGGTGCCGCCCGTGTATTGCAGGAACGCGATGTCGTCGTGACCCAGTGGCACTTCCTGATGCGTGGCGCGCGCGCCGTTCGCCAGCGCGGTGCGGAACGGCACCGCGTGCGGGATGTGCCACTCGGGCACCATCTTCTTCACGTGGCGCACCACGTAGTTCACGATCCAGCGCTTCGGCGCGGGCACGAGGTCGCCGATGGCCGTCGTGATCACGTGCTTGACCGGCGTGTTGGGCAACGCCTTTTGCAGCGTGGCGGCGAAGTTCTCGATCACGACGATGGCGCCGCAGCCGGCATCCTGGAGTTGATGCTCGAGTTCACCCGCGGTGTAGAGCGGATTGACGTTGACGACGACCATTCCGGCACGCAGGATGCCGAAGACGGCGACCGGGTATTGCAGCAGGTTCGGCGACATGATTGCCACGCGCGAGCCGCGCTCGAGTCCGGGCAGGCTTTGCAGATACGCGGCGAAGTGGCGCGATTGGCGCTCGAGGTCGGCGAATGTCATCGTCACCCCGAGATTGGTGAACGACGGACGATTCGCAAACTTCCGGCAGCTCTGCAGGAACAGATCGTTCAGCGAACGATACGTGTTGACGTCGATCTCGGCCGGCACGCCGGGCGGATAGCTCTTGAGCCAGACTTTTTCCATGAGCGCCTCCTTGAATATGGTTTTTATCGCATCGTCGTCGCCGGGGGAAGAGCGTAGGCGCGCGGTGCGTGGTTTCGTCGCATTTTTCTTTTGGCCGCGTGAGAGGGAGCCGAACCGATTGTCTTGCCGATCCGGTCTCGCGCGTGCGGCAAACGCGTCCTTCGACGCGCTGCAAAAAGTCGTAGCATACCGTGCAGTCACGCGCAGGCGCACATGGAAAGCCCTGATTCGGCGCGGGTTTGCGTGGAGTAATTGCTCTAGCTGCAAAGACTTGCCAGTGCGGATGATTCCGCGCTAATCCCGCATGGAATGCGCGATACGGTAGGGAAATCGGAGTTATGACAAAAGAATTGCAAAAATCACTTGCGTGGTAGGCGGGTTTCTTACATAATTCTGTTCTCACGACGCGGCTGTAGCTCAGTTGGATAGAGTACTTGGCTACGAACCAAGGGGTCGTGGGTTCGAATCCTGCCAGCCGCGCCACTTATTTCGAGGGTCTCCTCACGGGGAGACCCTCCGTTTTTCGGGAGAGTCCTTCCCAGTGACGCGCCGCATGTCATGTACATTCGGCCCGCGTCGATGAGAAGGCGAACCGACAGCAGTAGCATCGTCTGATCGGGTCTCGCGTGCAGTAAATGCGGCTGTAGCTCAGTTGGATAGAGTACTTGGCTACGAACCAAGGGTCGTGGGTTCGAATCCTGCCAGCCGCACCAACTCAGTTGGTAAAAACGCTCCAGACGCGAAAGCTTCTGGAGCGTTTTTTCATTGGCACCGCCGAAAGGCACGGTGCCATGTGATGCCCGCTGCGCCAGCGCCGCCGGGCACGCCGACGCTCAGAGGCGTGCGTCATGCTCCCCGGCGCAAGTCGACTCCCATTGCCCGTCGCGTCACCCCGTGTCGCATTATCCCGCGTCGCATTACCCGGCGCAGCATTACCCGGCGCAGCCGGTTGCGGCGCTTTGCTTCATTTCACGTCGCGTCGTGCCTCACTCCATGGTGGGCCCTACCTGCCATCCCAGACCCAGCGCCTTCTGTAGCGTCACGAACGACTTGAGCAGTTGCGCATCGCCTGCGACCCGGTCCTGCTCGGCGGAAAAGCGCGTGCGCTCGGCATCGAGCCAATCGAGCGTGCTCGCGGTGCCGGCGCGATAACGTTGACGCGTGAGCGTTGCGACCCGCGTGGCCGAGGCCTCCACACTGCGCAGACGGTATACGTTTTCGCGCTGATGCCCGTAACGTGCCAGTGCCACATCGGCGTCGCGCAACGCGCTGAGCACTGCGCTTTCATACTTCGCCTGGGCCTGATCGCGACCGGCCTTCGCGCCGTCGACGCTCGCCTGCACGCGTCCAAAATCGAGCACATTCCATTGCAGGCGCGGCAGCGTCATCCAACTGAAGTTGTCTTTGCGTACCAGATGGCCCGGATCCAGTGCCGAATATCCAAGTTCGCCCATGATCGAGAGTTTCGGAAACCAGTTGGCCGTCTGCACGCCGATCTGGGCGTTCTGCGACGCCAGGCGACGTTCTGCCGCACGAATGTCCGGACGTGCCTGCAACAACGCGGACGGATCGCCGATGGCGACCGTCTTCGGCACGCTCGGCAAGGCCCTGGGGACCGACAACTCGGTGTCCAACGTACCCGGCGCGCGGCCGGTGAGCAGCGCCAACTGATCGAGCGATTCGATGACGTCCGCTTCGAGCGGCAGCACGCGCGATTGCGTCTGTTCCACCTGCGTGATGAGCCGTTCGACGTCGAGTTCCGACGCGACACCCCCGCGCGACGCTGGCGGGTGAGATCGAGCATCTCACCTTCAAGTTGTGCCGAGTCGCGCACCAGCGCCAGCCGTGCCTGCTGATCGCGCAAGGCGACGTAGGCCTGTGCGACTTCGGCGGCGAGTTGTACGTGGGCGTCCGCGAGATCCTCCGACGCCGCATCGGCATCGGCGCTGGCGGCCTCGACAGCGCGTCGCGTGCCGCCGAACAGATCGATCTCCCAACTCGCGTCGAACCCGGCGATATACAAGTCGAGCGGGCCGCGGCCACTGCCGCTATTGCCGCCAAGCAGGCTCAGATCGGGTGAGCGCGTGCGCAGCGTCGCGAGATCGACACTCGCCTTGGGCAGCAGGTCGGCCCGGTGATTGCGCAGGCTCGCGCGAGACTGGCGCACCTTCGCCTGTGCCGCGCGGATATCCGGGCTATGGGCGATGGCGTCGTCGATCAGCGCCGTGAGTTGCGCATCGCCAAGCGTCGTCCACCACCGGGCGACCCCCGGCGTATGCGCCGCGATGCCGTCTCCGGCATGCGCATACGTGGCGCCCGTGCGCAGGGCATTGGCCGCCACCTCGGGCGCGCCACGATAATCGGGGCCAACCGTGCAGCCGGTGACGAGAAGGGCGGCCGCGAGGGCCATCGTTCGGAAATGCAGCGTCATGATCGTTCAATGTCCGCCCGAACTGAAGCCGGTCGGTTGCTTGAGCAGCAGGGCCAGCGGCACGCAAAGCAGCAGCGCGATCCCCAGTGCATAGAAAGTTTCGGAAAAGGTCATCACGCTCGCCTGCTGCGCGATCTCGGCGGCCAGCTGTGCGGTGGCCTGCAATTGCGCATGCACGCTATCCCCCGTCTGCGCGAAGAAGCTCGCCGCGTTGGCGGCAAGATGCGCCTGACCCAGCGAACTGTTAGCGGTGATCGTCTCGCGCAGCATGGCGTCGTGATAGGCGGTGCGACGGTCGATCAGCGTACCGAGCAACGCGAGTCCGACGGACCCGCCCAAGTTGCGGGCCATGTTGTACAGACCGGCGGCGTCTCCCGCGTCCTGCGCCTCGACGGCCGCCATCGACGCCTGGTTGAGCGGCATCATCGCGAGCATCTGTCCCACGCCGCGCAGCAATTGCGACATCGTAAAGTCATGCCCCACGCTTTGTGCGGTCAGATCGATGTCGAGCATGCAACTGGCGAAGAAGCACAGCAGCCCGAGAATCACGAGCAGACGAATGTCCACGCGGCTGATCAGGCGCGGCAGGAACGGCATCATCAGAAAGGCAGGCAGCCCCGAGAGCAGCATGATGTTGCCCGACTGCTGCGCGTTGTAGCCCGCGATCGTCGCGAGGAACTGCGGCAGCAGATACGATACGCCATAGAGTCCCGCGCCCACCGTGAACACGATGTAGATCACGCTCGCGTAGTTCCTGTTACCCAGCAGCGAGAGCTTGACGATCGGTTTCTCCGCCGTGAACTGCGCCACCAGCATCATGGCGATGCCGACGGCCGACACGATCGAGAGCCAGACGATCAGCGGCGAGTCGAACCAGCGTTCGCGCTGTCCTTCCTCCAGCACAACGGTCAGCGTACTCAGGCCGATGGTCAAGCCCACGATGCCCAGCCAGTCTGCTTTGAAGAACGCCTGCAGATGGGTCGGTTCGCGCTTCAGGCCGAGCATGAGCAACGTGACGATAGTCGCCGAGATCGGCAGGTTCAGGAAGAAGCACCAGCGCCAGTTGGCATTCTCGGTGAGCCAGCCGCCGACCACCGGGCCGAGCAGGGGCCGAGCAGTACGATCAGGCCGAACATTGCCATGCCCACGGGCATCTGGTGGCGGGGCAGGCGCGTGCGAATGATCATTTGCGCCGTCGGAATCATGGCGCCGCCGGCAAAGCCCTGCCCGATGCGGCCGACAATCATCTCGGCCAGACTGCTCGATGCGCCGCACATCATCGAGAAGAGCGTGAAGAAAACGGCGTTGAGCATCAGGAAGCGCCGTAGACCGAGCACGCGCGTGAGCCACGCGGCGAGCGGAATCATGACGATTTCCGACATCAGGTAGCCGGTCGAGATCCAGGTGCCCTCGGTGCCCGACGCACCGATCTGCCCCTGTATTTGCGGCAGGGCGGAGTTGGTGATCGAGATGTCGAGCGTGGCCAGCAGGGCGCCCAGTGCGCCGGCCGCCACGGCGATCCAGTCCGACGCCGACGCGTTGCGCGGCGTGGCGGCGTTCGCGGCGCCACCGCCTGGGTTTCCCCCGCGTCCGCCAGGTCCCCCATGCCCGCCGCTGCCGGCCGCCACGGCACTACGCGCCTGATCACGCGTCAGCGCGACGGGCGAGGGCGACGAAGTCGACGCGAGCGGCGACGGCGAGGCGATCGACGATGTGTCCATCGCGCCACGCTCAGCCACGTTGCGCCCCAACGTTTGCCGATGACGGTGCGGCATCGGCGTTCGACGGCGCGCTGGTGACGGGGCCGACGAGGGCGTTCAGCGGCGCGCTGAGCGCGAGCTGTACCGCGGGGTCGCCCGCCCGATCTGCCTGATCGGCCCGACTCGCCTGCTTGGCGGGGCGGCCGTATCGCGGCGATGCGTGTCGACGTCCGCCGTCACTGACAGGCCCGGCAGCAGCACCGTGCGCAGCGATGCCGGCACGTCGAGCCGGATGCGCACCGGCACGCGCTGGACGATCTTCGTGAAGTTCCCGGTCGCATTTTGCGCGGGCAGCAAGGCGAACTGTGCACCCGTGCCCGGTGAGAGCGAATCGACCACACCGTGAATCGGCTGATTCGGCAGGGCGTCGACGTGAACCGTCACCGGCTGGCCGGGCCGCATATGACCCACCTGCGTTTCCTTGAAGTTCGCCGTCAGATACACGTTCTGCACCGGCACGACGGTCAGCAACCGGGTGCCCGGCTGGGCGAACTGGCCGACGCGCACGGCGCGATCGCCGACGCGTCCGGCCAGTGTGCTCTTGACCACTGTGTCGGCGAGATCGAGTTCCGCCTTGCGCGCACTGGCCCGCGCGACCGTCAATTGGGCCTTGGCTTGCGCCAGCGCGGCGTCGAGCGTGTCGGTCTGACGCTCGCTCGCCTGAACGCTGGCCTGGTGGCTCTTGAGCGTGGCGTCAGCGCGGGTGCTGGCATTGCGCAGCTCGGCAAGACGCTCGTCGGTTTCCGCGCCGGTGGCCACGAGCGGCGCATAGCGTTTGACTTGACCCGCTGTGTAGCGCGCGTCCGCTCGCGCACCGTCGAGTTCGGCGCGCGCTTGCGCGATCGTCGCGGTCTGCTGGGCGCGTTCGGCCTCGGCGCGCGCGACATCGGCTTCGCGCGCCTGCACGGTCGCCTGTGCCTCGTCGAAGGCGGCCTGGTATTGACGCGCGTCGAGCCGCACGAGCGGTTGACCAACGCTCACCGTTTCGTTGTCACGCACTAACACTTCCGTTACGTAGCCGCCCACTTTCGGCGCGACAGTCATGCTGTCGGCTTGCAGGTAGGCATCGTCGGTCGACTCGACGAAGCGCCCAACGAGCCACCAGTGCGCGCCCCAGCCAAGACCCGCGGCGACGCCCACTGCCAGCGCACCAAGCAGAATCGTTTTGCGACGACGGTTGGCCGGCGTCTGCGTGGTCTCGGCGGCTTCCACGGTCCTGGCGGTCGGGGTGTCGGCGGGGCGTGCGATCGGCGGCGTCGAGGTTGTCGGTTTGACCGGTGCTGCGGTTGACATGAGGGGTCCTTCAAATTATTCCGTTTGGCAAAATTATTCCAGTTGATCGATTTGTGTCAAGTGTTATATTTTTGACGAAAGTTTTGGCAAGCAAGGACAGACATGACAGGAACTTCACGCGCCGGGCGGGCACCGCGCACGCCTGTGCGAACGCGGCATGCGGTCGACACGGGGTATCAACGGGGTGAGGAAACGCGCGCGCGCATCATCCTGGCGGCGATCAAGTGCTTTGGCGAGTTCGGTTTTGCGGGGGCCTCCACGCGAGACATCGCGCACGAGGCCGGTGTGAACGCACCGGCGCTGCAGTATTACTTCGACAACAAGGAGGGGGTGTACACGGCGTGCGTCGAGTACATCGTGAGTCTTGTCATGGGGCAGATGGGCGAAGCGATCGAGGCGGCCGAGCGCGTGGTGGCCGAACCGGAGGCGACCGACAAGCAGCTTATCGACGCATTCTGCGAGCTGCAGAACCGCAAGGCGGGGTTCATGGAGGAAGTGCCGGAGATCGAGGGTTGGCACATGTTCATGGCCCGTGAGCAGGCAGGGCTTGGACCCGAGGCGGGGTTCAAGGTATTCCACGAGCGCTTTTCGAGCCGGCTCGCCGCGGTAGGGGCGAACATTGTGACGCGGCTCGCGGGCGTGGCGCCCGACGATGAGGCGATGCGGGTTCGGGCCGTGTGCATCAGCACGCTGGGCATGGCGTTTCGGGTGATGCGCCGCTCCGTCGACAGTTCGATGGGGTGGGCGAGCGAGCCGAATCCCGAACGCAACCGGATGGTGCGCGAGGCGGTGCTCGAACAGACGCGGTACCTGCTGCAACGCATCGTCAAGCAACGCAAGTCGGGCGGGTAGGCACGTCGCAACACGTTGGCGGCACGACAGCGGCAATCTCGGAAAACGGCGTTCACGGCCCGGATAGCACACCGTGCCCGAGCTTGGCCGGGCGTTACGATTTCAACGCAAAAAATGGAATTTGCTGGCCATTTGTGGCGGACAACTGGCGGCGATTCGAAGGATCTGCCAGAATCCGGGGGAACTTGATGGATTCTGCCAATGAACCTTGACCTTGCCGATCTGCGTATCCTGCGCCATCTCGAACTCAACGGGCGCATCTCCAACCAGGAGTTGGCGGATGCCGTCGGGCTGTCGCCATCGGCCTGCCTTCGCCGGGTGAAGTTGCTCGAGGATCGCGGGGTGATTTCCGGATACCGCTGCATCGTGGATGCACAGCATATCGGCCTCGAGTTCGAAGCTCTGGTCCAAATTTCGCTGCGTCCCGATGTCGATCAATGGCACGAGAAATTTCTCGCTTGCGTCCAGAATTGGCCTGAGGTGGTGACCGCACGCATCGTCACTGGCTCGGCCAATTACATCTTGACCGTCAGGGCCCGGAATCTCGCGCATTACTCGGATTTCATCGTGAACGAGTTGTACCGTGCGCCGGCGGTCATGGCGATCCAATCGAACATCGTGCTCAAGACAATCAAGCAAACCCAGTCGCTCGTCGATCTGGTGAAGCAGAAATAAAAATATCGACGATATTCACCCGTTCCCGAAAGACGGTCGGGACTTTCCGGAAGAAGAGACGCAGCATGGCAGTGATTACCACCATTGAGGACTTGCGGGTGCTCGCGCAGCGGCGCGTGCCGCGCATGTTTTACGAGTATGTCGATTCCGGCTCATGGACCGAGTCGACGTATCGGGCGAATGCGGCGGACTTTGGCGGGATCGGGTTTCGCCAGCGTGTCGCGGTCAACATCGAGCATCGCAGCACGCGCACGACGATGTTGGGCGAGCCGGTCGCCATGCCGGTGGCGTTGGCGCCGACCGGCATGACCGGCATGCTGCATGCTGACGGCGAGATTCTCGCGGCGCGCGCGGCCGAGGCGTTCGGCGTGCCGTTCACACTCTCGACCGTGTCGATCTGTTCCATCGAGGATGTCGCCGCGCATACCAAGGCGCCGTTCTGGTTCCAGTTGTATGTGATGCGCGATCGCGACTTCATCGAGCGGCTGATCGATCGCGCCAAGGCGGCGGGGTGCTCGGCGCTGATGGTGACGATGGATCTGCAAATCAGCGGTCAGCGTCATCGCGACATCAAGAATGGCCTGTCGGCGCCGCCCAAGCTCACGCTGCCCAACATTGCCAACATGATGACCAAGCCGCGCTGGTGCCTGGGCATGCTGGGCACGCGCCGTCGCACGTTCGGCAACATCGTGGGGCATGCCAAGGGCGTTGACGACATCGGCTCGCTCGCCGCGTGGTCGGCGGCGCAGTTCGACCCTCGCCTTTCATGGGACGACGTGGCGTGGATCAAGAAGCGTTGGGGCGGCAAGCTCGTGCTCAAGGGCGTGCTCGATCCGGACGATGCGCGCGCGGCGCGCGACACGGGGGCCGATGCGATCGTGGTGAGCAATCACGGCGGGCGTCAGCTCGACGGTGCGATCTCGACGATCCGGGCGCTGCCCGACATTGTCGCGGCGGTGGGACGCGACACGGAGGTGTGGCTCGACGGCGGCGTGCGTTCCGGGCAGGACGTGATCAAGGCGATGGCGCTGGGCGCGAAGGGGACATTGATCGGGCGACCGTTCCTGTACGGGCTGGGGGCAATGGGCGAGGCGGGCGTGCGCCGCGCGCTGGCGGTCATTGCCAAGGAGATGGACGTGACGATGGCGCTGACCGGTCGCACGAGCGTCGACCGTCTCGACACGTCGATGCTCATCCCCGGAAGCTATCCGACGGGCATTGGACCGTACCTTGCGGAGCCCGGCAGGCGGTGAGCCGTCTGTCGCGCGAGTGAGAGAAGCCGCAGCCATTGTGCTGCGGCTTTTTTATTGGCGTAGGGGCTTTCCGATAGTCGGCCTGTCGGCTTTCGCCGGACCGCGGGCGCGGCGATGATGCAAGGCGTGAGTCAGTCGGCCGTGAAGTGGCGTTACAGGAATTTGCAACAAATTTGTTGTGGTCTCTGTGCGGCGTATACGACAGATTTGTTGTAGCATTCGATTCCATCACGGGTGAAGTATGAAGTACAGCGAATTCCGAAGGTGGCGTCGGCGAGAGGGCGCGACATTCGAGCAGCACCGTGCCGGATCCAGTCACTTTCGAGTCACGCTCAATGGGCGCTCGACGGTATTCCCGGATCATGGTGCCAAGGAGATGGGACGCGCACTGGTGGAAGCCATCAAGAAGCAGCTCGATCTGAAATAGCGTGAGCTGATCCCCGTGGGTGCAACGAATTGCGAGGCGAACGATGTTGACCTATCCCATTACGCTCAAGCGCGACACGAACGACACGTTGCTGGTCACGTTCCCGGACGTGCCGGAAGCGATTACCGTCGGCGAGAACGAGGCGCACGCGCGTGAGCAAGCGCTTGAAGCGCTTGAGGCGGCGCTGGAGTTTTACTTTGCTCAGAAGCGGCCGATCCCGTGGCCGTCCCGTGCGAAGCGCGGGCAGGCCACGATCACGTTGCCCATCATGGCGTCGATCAAGGTGCTGCTGGCGAACGAGATGATCGCGCAGAACGTGCGAAAGGCCGAGTTGGCCCGGCGTATGCACGTCAATCAGGTGCAGGTGGATCGGTTATTGAAGCTTGGCTATGCGTCTCGCCTCGACGCGGTGGAGAGCGCCTTTGCCGTGTTGGGCAAGCGGCTGGAAGTTCGCGCGGTATAGCGCCGTCGGGGCGGCCGCGCCAAGCTGTCATGCCCAACGACAACGCCCCGCAATCGCGGGGCGTTGTCGTTCAGGCAGACGCGGGGCGATCAGTGATGATGATGTTTGCGATGGCCGTGGCGCTTGCCACGGTAGCCGTAGCCATCGTTGTCGTACGAACTGGAGCGCGACATGTTGCCGCCGAGCGCGGCGCCGGCGCCGCCGCCGACGGCCGCACCGATCAGGCCGCCCGAGCGTCCGCCCATCGCATTGCCAGCGGCCGTGCCGGCACCACCGCCGAGCGCGCCGCCAACGATGGCGCCCGTGCGCTCGCGACGATTGGACGTGATCGCCCCGCCGGCCCCGCCGCCGACTGCGCCGCCAAGCACCGCACCGGTGCTGCCGCCGAGCGCGCCACCCACGGCCGCGCCCGCCACGCCGCCCAGCGCACCGCCAACGGCATTGTTCATATCACTGGCCGACGCGGCCAGCGAGGTCGTTGCAACCACGGCGGCGATCGCCACCATCGGGAAAATTCGTTTGATCATAGGTCGTGAATAAGATGCGGATGAATGCGGACCCAGTATAAAGACACGCGACCGTGCCGCCGTCACCCCAATGTTTCATGTCTCGTAAGGCCAGTAACAAAATGTTTCAGTGCGTGCGTTGAAAGCGGTTAGCTTTTATGAGGCATCTCCGCCCGTGCGACGCCGCGATGGCACTTTCATCTCGGCCACGTAACGATATAACTGTGCCGCCGCCGGCGAGAGCGGCCGCGCCTTGCTGCGTATCATCCCCATGCGGCGCGTCACGACGGGATCGACCAACGGCACGCTCGTGAGCAACGGATGTTCGCTACCCGGCATTGCCATCGTCGGCACGGCCGCCACGCCGAGCCCCGCTTCGACCAGACCGAGCATGGTGGTGACGTGCTGTGTCTCGCAGATGCTTGGCGGGCGCTGTGACAGCGAGGTGAGCGCTTGATCGAGCAGCAGCCGGTTGCCCGAGACGCGGCCGACACTGATGTAGTCGTATTCGTAAAGCTCACGCCACGTCACCCGCTTTCTGCCCGCGAGTGCATGGTCGCGCCGGCAGGCCGCCACATAGCGCTCCTGCAACAGGAGCTTGAACTCGATGTTCGGCTCCTGGCTGCCGATGAAATTCAACCCGAAATCGGCATCGCCATTCGCCACCGACGCGAGCACCTCATTGGCACTTGCGTCGAGCACCGAGATGCGGATGCGCGGAAACGCCTGGTGGTAGCGTGAGATGACCTGCGGCATGAAGTAATACGCGGCCGACGGCACACAGGCGATGGTCACGTGCCCGAGGCTCGACGACGCCACATCGCGTATGCCGAGCAGGGCGTTGTCAAGATCGTCCAGAATCCGCTCCGCGTCGCGGGCGAACGCGCGTCCGACGGTTGTCAGCGCCACGCGCCGCGTGCTGCGCTCGAAGAGTTTGACCCCGAGCGCGTCCTCGAGCTTGTCGATACGGCGCGAGAGCGCGGGCTGCGAGAGATGGATCGACTCGGCCGCGCGGCGAAAGCTCGCCAGTTGCGCCACCGCGCGAAATGCCTGCAAATCGTTCAGATCGAAGTTGATCGCCATGACGTTGGGAGCAGAAAGTCGGGTAGACGCCTCGAGGCACTCCGACGGCCGGAACACGCCGAGGCTTGGTTGCGGTGCGGAGTGTAGCCCGTTACCGCTCGGTAGACGCATCAGCATCCTACGATTGATCGCATATGTGCATCAATGCTTCCAAAACTTGCAATTCACAAATCGGGAACTTCCGGCGCACCATTGGCAACTTCCAAAAAGCGCTCATGACGATTCAAACGTCCCTGGCAGAGGCGCATTCCGAAGCTACATTGGCGGCCCGATCTCCCGGGCTGCCGGCAACAAGGAGACAGCGCATGTCACAGCGCCCCAACGACGCGGTTTCGCGTCGCCCCTCAAAAGCCGGCGCGGTCGTGCGCGTCACCGCCGGCAACTTCCTCGAGCAGTTCGATTTCTTCCTGTTCGGCTTTTACGCCACCCATATCTCGCACGTCTTTTTTCCGGCGACCAGCGAGTTCGCATCGCTCATGATGACCTTCGCCGTCTTTGGCGCGGGCTTCCTGATGCGACCGCTCGGCGCGATCGTGCTGGGCGCGTATATCGATAACGTCGGCCGCCGCAAGGGCTTGGTCACGACACTGGCGATCATGGCGAGCGGCACGATCCTCATCGCCTTTGTGCCAGGGTACGCCACCATTGGTCTGGCGGCACCGGTGCTCGTGCTGATCGGCCGCTTGCTGCAGGGTTTCTCGGCGGGTGCCGAGCTGGGCGGCGTGTCGGTGTACCTGGCGGAAATCGCCACGCCGGGACGCAAGGGCTTCTACACGAGTTGGCAGTCCGCGAGCCAGCAGGTCGCCATTGTCGTCTCGGCGGCGCTCGGCTTCACGCTCTCGCTCACGCTCAACGCGCAGCAGATCGCGGCATGGGGCTGGCGTGTGCCGTTCTTCGTGGGGTGCATGATCGTGCCGGTGATCTTCGCGCTGCGCCGCTCGCTCCAGGAGAGCGAGGAATTCAAGCAGCGCAAGCGTCATCCGTCCGTGGGCGAAGTGTTCCGCTCGATGGGCGCCAACGCCGGCGCCGTGATCGGCGGTACGATGCTCGTGGCGCTCACCACGACGGCGTTCTACCTGATCACCATCTACGCGCCAACCTTCGGCAAGAGCGTGCTGCACCTGACCAGCGCCGATGCGCTGCTCGTCACGCTGTGCGTGGGCGTGTCGAACTTCATCTGGCTGCCGATCGGCGGCACGCTGTCCGACCGCATTGGCCGTCGCCCGGTGTTGTTGATCTTCGCGGGGTTGACGCTGGTGTCCGCCTACCCGGTGCTCACGTTCCTCGTGCAGGCTCCGAGCTTCGCGCGCATGTTGATTTCGCTGCTGTGGCTGTCGTTCCTTTACGGCATGTACAACGGCGCCATGATTCCGGCGCTGACCGAGGTCATGCCGCCGGACGTGCGAGTGGCTGGCTTCTCGCTCGCGTATAGCCTCGCGACGGCAATCTTCGGTGGCTTCACGCCGGCGTTGTCGACGTATCTGATCCACGCCACGGGCGACAAGGCCGCGCCGGGCTACCTGATGAGTTTCGCCGCGCTGTGTGCGATTTGCGCGACGCTGGCCCTCTACCGACGCCGTCCCGGCGGGCAGGGCCGCCCCCGTACCGAACTCGCCGCCGGCTGAGCCACGCGGCAGGCGCGCCCCGTTCGCGGGCGCGCCCGGCAACGCTTCCCCAAAACGGGTGCCGACGCGCATCCATCCCCAAAAGCAAAATTCAGAGAGACACTGCCATGAAAGCCATCGCCCTTCCGGCGCGCCTGCGCGCACCCCGACACCTGCTCGCCGCGCTCGGCGCAGGCATCGCCCTGACCACACTGCTCGGCACCACGGCGGCCAGCGCGGAAGACCTGCACGTGATGAACTCCGGCGGCTTCACGGCCGCATACAAGTTGCTGCTGCCCAAGTTCGAGGCGTCGAGCGGCGATCATGTCGACACCGCGTGGGGGCCGTCGATGGGCAAGGCGCCCGAGGCGATCCCCAACCGTCTGGCGCGTGGCGAGTCTGCCGATGCCGTCATCATGGTCGGCTACGCCCTCGACGGTCTCATCAAGGCCGGCAAGGTGCGCGCTGATTCCCGCGTCGACCTGGCCGATTCGCGCATTGGCGTTGTCGTGAAAGCGGGCGACGTGGTGCCAGACGTCAGCACGCCCGAAAAGCTCAAGGCCGCGCTGCTCGCCGCGAAGTCAGTCGCATACTCCGACAGCGCAAGCGGTGTGTACGTCGAGCGCGAGCTCTTCAAGAAGTTGGGCATCGTCGACCAGATGCGGGGCAAGGGTGTGATGGTGCAGAAGACGCCTGTGGCCGAAAAGGTCGCCGCCGGCGAGTATGCGCTGGGGCTACAGCAAGTCAGCGAACTGCTGCCGGTCAAGGGAGCTGCGTTCGCGGGCAAGATTCCCGAGTCGCTGCAATCGGTCACGCGTTTCGCCGGTGGCGTGCCGGTGAATGCGCCGCATCCGGACGAAGCGAAGAAACTGCTGACGTACCTCGCCGCACCCGCGGTGGCGAAGGAAGTCGAGTCCACCGGTCTCGACCCGCTGGCACATTGATGTGCCGGTCTTCATTGAAGATATGAACTAACGTGTTGCCTGCGTCGGGGGAGATAATTTTCCCTCGGCATCCTTGGCGGGTTTGACCGACAATGACGCGTCAGACAACGGCGTTGCACAGGACGACGCCACCGCCAAGGAGACCGACATGGCCTCAGCGCCAGCTCAACCCGCTCAGCCGATACAGGCTGCCGATTCGCGTGCCGGCGCAGCCGGCACCTCGGCCCCCATGCCCCGCCCTTGAATGAGATCGTCGCGCTCGACGCGCTGGCGTTGTCCGACGCCATTCACACGCGCCGCGTGTCGTGTCGCGAGGTCATGCAGGCTTATCTCACGCACATTGCGCATTACAACCCGGCGGTCAACGCCATCGTGTCCTTGCACGATGCCGACGCCTTGCTTGCGCGGGCCGACGAGCGCGACCAGCAGTTGGCCAATGGCCAGTCCCTGGGGTGGATGCACGGCATGCCGCATGCGGTGAAGGATTTCGCCGCGTGCGCGGGATTTCCCACGCGTAAAGGATCGCCGTTGACGTCGGCGGCGCCCGACACCCAGGACAGCATCGGCGTTGCGCGCATCCGCGCGGCGGGCGCGATCTTCATCGGCAAGACCAACGTCTCCGAGTTCGGATTGGGCTCGCATAGCTACAACCCCGTCTTTGGCACCACAGGCAACGCCTACGACCCGACGCGCAGCGCAGGTGGCAGCAGCGGCGGGGCGGGCAGCGCACTTGCGCTGCGCATGTTGCCGGTCGCGGATGGCAGCGACATGATGGGGTCGCTGCGCAATCCGGCCGCGTTCGGCAACGTGTATGGGTTCCGGCCGTCGCAGGGCCGGGTGCCCTATGGTCCGGCGCCGGAGTTGTTCGTCCAGCAACTGAGCACCGAGGGGCCGATGGGGCGTTCTGTCGCCGACGTCGCCCAACTGCTTGCCACGCAAGCGGGCTACGATGCGCGCAGTCCGCTTTGCCTGGCGCAGGCGCATGGCGCGGTGCCGTTCGCGAGCGCGTTGCAGCGCGACGTCAAGGGATTGAAGCTGGGCTGGCTGGGCGATTACGGTGGCCATCTGCCGATGGAAGACGGTGTGATGGCCCTGTGCGAGGCATCGTTGCGCGACTTCACGGCGATGGGGTGCGAAGTGCAATCTTGTGCGCCCGACTTCGCGCCGGAGCGATTGTGGCAGACGTGGCTCACGTTGCGTCACTGGCTCGTGAGCGGCTCGCTGGGCGAGTTGTATGCCGACCCTGCGCGTCGCGACAAGCTCAAGCCGGAGGCGCAGTGGGAAGTCGAGGGCGGGCATGCGTTACGAGCGGCCGATGTATATCGCGCGTCCGTTGATCGCAGCGAGTGGTATCGCTCGCTCGCGCGGCTGTTCGAGCGTTACGACTTCCTGCTGCTGCCTTCGGCGCAGGTCTTCCCGTTCGACGCACAAATGCACTGGCCGTCGTCCGTCGCGGGCAAGCCGATGGACACCTATCATCGGTGGATGGAAGTGGTGATCGGGCCGACGCTGGCCGGACTGCCGGCGATCAGCGTGCCGGTCGGATTCGATGCGCGCGGGTTGCCGATGGGACTGCAAATCATCGGGCCGGCGCAGGCCGATCTCGCGGTGTTGCAACTGGCGCATGCGCACGAGCAGCAAACGCAGTGGGTGCGTCGCCGGCTGCCGCCGATGCTTGCGGGCACCGCGCGGGGCTGAGCGCCGCGCGAAGGGGCGGGCGGCCGTTCGGCTTACCGGGGACGAGCGGTCCGCGCCTGATCGCGTAGCGGGCGCAGCAATTCACCCAGCGCATTGTGATCGATCTCGTGCATGAGGGCGAGCAGGCGGCCGATATCGCCCGGCGGAAAGCCCTCGCGGGCGAACCAGCTCAGGTAATTGCCGGGCAGGTCGGCGATGAGCGTGCCCTTGTGTTTGCCGAACGGCATGGGCGTGGTGACGAGGCGCATCAGCGCGTCGGCATCGAAATCGAGCATAAGAGACAGGCGCGGAGGGCGCGCGGGCACGAGGGAATGCAAAGCGTTACGCTACCACATGCGTTCGCCGGTTCGCCGGCGAGCGCGCCAAACTTAGGGGGGCATATGCATCAAGGAAGGGATGGCATCGCGGCCTCGGGGAGTTGCCCGACCCGGATGACAATGCGCTCGATCCGCTGCACACGTTTGTCGCGGCGCTCTCGCGACTGCTTGAGGGGCATCCGGACGAGACGACGTTACTCGACGCCGGCGCGGGCCTGCTGGCGCAACTCGTCGCGCGTGACGACTGGCTGCCAGCCGCGTTCGCGGCGCCGCATCCCGAGCACTATCAGCAATACCTCTTGTATTGCGATCCGGCGCAGCGCTTTTCTGTCGTGAGTTTCGTCTGGGGGCCGGGGCAGGTTACGCCGATTCATGACCACACCGTGTGGGGCCTGATCGGCATGCTGCGCGGGGCCGAGGATTCACAACCCTATCGGCTCGACGCGCACGGCGTGCCGGTCATGACGGGCAAGTCGGTGCGTTTGTTGCCGGGCGATGTCGAGGTTCTCTCGCCACGCGTGGGGGACATTCACCGCGTGAGCAACGCCTACGCCGACCGGGTCTCGGTGAGTATCCACGTCTATGGCGCGAACATTGGCGCAGTGCGTCGAAGCATGTTTACCGAATCGGGCGAACGCAAAAGCTTCGTCTCCGGCTATGCCAACGCGCAATGACCGGAACCGCGCGGGTAAGGTGTCGCGGCGCACGCCAAGTGGCTGATGCGACCCGGCCTTGCGCGGCGCAGGCCGAAGCATGGCGTTGCCGCACATCACGCATGCGGGCGGCTTCTGCCACAATAGCTGTCCGGTTGTGCGGATGCGCGAGCCCGCCGCACCGAGACTCAAACCGAATCGACGTTTGACGAATTCAAGGAACTGCCGTGTCCTCTTTCTCGACCGATGCGCCGTCGCAGACAACCGCTCCGACCCTTGCTGCCGACGATCCCGCCTTCCCCGAACTGACCTTTGCCGACGTACGCGCCGCGCTGCTCGCCCGTGAGGAGATTGCGTTGCTCGACGTTCGCGAAGAAGATCCGTTCGCGCAGGCGCACCCGTTGTGGGCGGCGAATCTTCCGCTCTCGCGCATCGAAATCGACGCCTGGGCGCGCATTCCGCGACGCGACACACGCATCGTCGTCTATGGCGAGCATGGCGGCGAGGATCTGGCGCCGCGGGCGGCCGGCGTGCTGCGCAAGCTTGGCTACACCAACGTGAATTGTCTCGCGGGCGGCCTCGGCGGTTGGATCGCGGCCGGCGGAGAAGTCTTTCGCGACGTCAACGTGCCGAGCAAAGCCTTTGGCGAATGGGTCGAAGGGCTGCGTCATACGCCGTCGCTCTCTGCACAGGAAGTCCAGGCATTGCTCGATGCGCATGCCGATGTGGTCGTGGTCGACGCGCGGCGTTTCGACGAATACCAGACCATGAACATTCCCGGCTCGACCAGCGTACCCGGTGCGGAACTCGTGCTGCGCGTGCGCGAACTTGCGCCGAACCCGGCCACGCGTGTGATCGTCAATTGCGCAGGACGCACACGCAGCATCATCGGCACGCAATCGCTCGTGAACGCCGGCCTGCCGAATCCGGTGGCGGCGCTGCGCAACGGCACCATCGGCTGGACGCTGGCCGGTCAGACACTCGAGCGCGGGGCCGATCGTCGGCACCCGGCACAGGTGAGCGACACCACGCTGGCCGTCGCGCGCGTAGGGGCGCGCGCTATCGCCGATCGTGCGGGCGTGCGCCGAATCGCGGTGGGCGACGTGCCCGCATTGAGCGCACCGGGGCGCACCGTCTATCGTTTCGACGTGCGCACGCCCGAAGACTACGCTGCCGGGCACTTGCCCGACTTTGCCAATGCGCCAGGCGGACAGCTCGTGCAGGAGACCGACCATCAGGCGCCGGTGCGCGGCGCGTGGATCGTACTCTCGGACGACAATGGCGTGCGGGCCGACATGACCGGTTCGTGGCTTGCCCAGATGGGCTGGACCGTCTACGTCGTCGAGCCGCATGGCGACGAAGCGCGCAGTGCCCAGGGCGGATGGCCGTTGCATACGCCGAGCGCGCCCGACGTTGCGACCGTCGCGCCGGCCGTGCTCGCGCGCTGGCTTGACGAGTCCGAGTCGGGACAGATCGCGGTGCTCGACGTCACCTCGGGCGTCAACTACGTCAAACGTCACATTCCGGGGGCGTGGTTCGTCATTCGCGCGCGCCTGGCCGAGGCCTTGCGGGAGGTCGGCCCTGCGCGGCGATACGTGATTACCTGTGGTTCCAGCTTGCTCGCGCGCTTTGCGGCGGCCGATCTGCGGCGCCTGACCGATGCCGAGATCGTAGTGCTCGACGGCGGCACGCAGGCGTGGATCCAGGCCGGGCTGCCGCTCGAATCGGGACCGACGCGACTGGCCAGTCCGCGCGACGATCGCTATCGTCGCCCATACGAGGGCACCGACAACGCGGCCGAGGCGATGCAGGCGTATCTCGATTGGGAGTATGGGCTCGTCGACCAGTTGCATCGCGACGGAACGCACCATTTCCAGGTGGTGTGAGCGAGTCAGGGCGACGCCCGGTGGTGCAGGCGGCGACGTGTTGCGTCGCCGTCAGGTGGGGCAGACGTGGCATACTCCCCAACTTCTGACGCCGCCGCCTGACGCCTCGAAGTGAGCCCGGTTCACGGGCCTTGTGGGCCAGCGCTGCGGCCGAGTCGCTTTCGAATCCATCATGCCATTGCAGCGCTTCATTGCCCGCCGACTGGGCGCTCTCACCGAACCGAGCACCCGCATTCCTTATGCCTGGGTGTACCACGAGCCCGACGTATTCCTGCAGCGCACGTCGTCGCTTACCGTTGCCAAAAAATACCTGCATCGCCGCTTGCGGCTTGCGTTGAGCGGGCAGTCGAGCCGCGAGGTGCGTCGGGTGTCGCCGAGTGCGCGCGTGCTGTGGATCTATGGGGGCAAGGCATCGGTCGGCGATGCGGTGATGGATGTGTCGGGCCGTGCCTTGTTGCGTGGGCGCGAGGGGCCGGTCGATCTACTCATCACGTCGGGCCTGAAGGCTGTGTTCGAGGGCGACGATATCTTCCGTCACGTGTACGACGATCCTGCCAGCGTGAAGCCGGGCGACTACGACGTCGTCGTGTTGCAGGAGTTCAACTATCCGACGCTGCGGCTGAAGCGGAAATATTTTCCGTCGTTGCCGTTTGCGTGCCTGTTCCGATTCTTTCACGGCCCGGACCGCAACCAGACGCAGTTCAGCCTTGCGGCGGTCAACGACGTCTTTTCGCTGGGCTTGGCGTCTGACGACTTGTTTGTGCGCGCGAAGCCTTACTTGCGACAGGAGTCGGCGTTGCCTGAGGCGGTTGCGGGGCAACTCACGCCGGGGACGTTCCTGGTATTGGCGATGGGGGGTGTCGAGCCGCGCCGGACGTATGCGCATTGGCGCGAATTCTTGCAGGCGTACGACATTGCCTATGCGCCGGGAATGCCTGATGGCGTAGTGCTATTGGGGTCGGGCAATGGTATCGAAGCGGCGAGCGCGTTGATGGAGGCGAAGTTTGTTCATTTGAAGCTGACGTCGTTGGTGGGTGAGTTGACGTTACGCGATGCGAAGCGAGTGATTGCGAATGCGGCGTTGTTCGTGGGGCTGATGGCGGTTTGATGCATGTGGCGCACACGACGGTGACGCCGAGCGTCACATTGTTTGCGAAGGCCGAGCCGCCGTATCTCAGGCTCACTCCGGCGTGTCGGTCGACGCCGTTGCAGACGGATTCGGACGTGAGTGCGGTCGATGCGTCAGAGTTGGTGGAGACGGTGGTGGCGACGTTGGCGAGCGCACCGGCAGGGTGAGAACGCAGGCCGTAGCGAGGGCGCATGGGAAAGCGGGGGGGAGGGGTAGGGGGTGGGGAAGAGACGGATCGGGGCCCCTTTCTGCAGCGAGTTGGGTTTATGTCTGAGAGGCGGAAAGGGGCTCCGGTCCGTCGTGGAAGCACTGTGGGGGAATGAAGCAGGGGCCCCGGGATTTGATAAGCACTGTGGGGGAATGAAGCAGGGGCCCCGGGATTTGATAAGCACTGTGGGGGAATGAAGCAGGGGCCCCGGGATTTGATAAGCACTGTGGGGGAATGAAGCAGGGGCCCCGGGATTTGATAAGCACTGTGGGCGTCCGAAGCCGGCGCCCGGGCGTCAATCAAAGCGCCGCACGATAAATAGCAAAAGCATCGGCCTGGGTCACTTCGCGCGGGTTATTCACGAGAAGCCGGGTTTGCAGCATCGCGTCGCTGGCCATCCGAGCGAGGTCGGTTTCTTTCACGCCCACTTCACGCAGTGTTCGAGGAATGGCGGTGTCGACGATCAACGATTCGATGTGCCGGATGAGGGCATCGGTTTTAGCGTCATCGCTGCCGGCGGCCTTGGCGGGCAGAATCACATCGGCCAGTTCCGCGTAGTGCTGGCTGGCGGCGGGGGCATTGAAGCGCATGACGTGCGAGAGCACGAGCGCGTTCGAGAGACCGTGAGCAACATGAAAGATGCCGCCGATCGGGTAAGCCAGGGCGTGAACGGCGGCGACCGGCGAATTGGCGAACGCTTGTCCGGCGAACATCGCGCCGACCAGCATGGCTTCGCGAGCGGTGCGATCGTTGCCGTCGTGACAGGCGCTCAGCAGATTGCGCGAGAGCAATTCCAGCGCTTTCACGGCGAGCGTGTCCGAGATCGGATTCTTCAGGTGAGCGGACGTATAAGCTTCGATCGCGTGCACCATCGCGTCGATGCCTGTGGCAGCCGTGGCCGCGCGGGGTAGACCGAGCGTGAGTTCCGCGTCCAGAATCGCCAGATCCGCAAAAAGCTGCGGCGAGACAACCCCCATCTTTGTCGTCTCGCCCGTCGTCACGATCGACACGGCCGTCACTTCCGAGCCCGTACCGGCCGTCGTCGGCATCTGCACCAGCGGCAGGCGCGTGCCCGTCACCTTCTTGATGCCATACATCTCCTTGAGCGATTGCGCGCCTGGCAGCAGCACCGCAAGCAGCTTCGCCACATCCATCGACGAGCCGCCGCCCAACCCCAGCACGATCTCCGCGTCGGCCGCGCGAGCGCGTTGGGCCGCTTCCAGTACCACATGCTCCGGCGGGTCGGCGATCACATCGTCGATCACCGACACCTGCCAGTCATGCTTTGCCAGATCCGCCAGCGCCGGGGCCAGCAAGCCGCTCTTGTGCAGAAAGCCGTCCGTCACCACGCACAAGCGCGTGCCCGTCGGATATTGCTCGCGCAGCAATGCCCCCAGACGGCGCGCCGCGCCAAATTCCACAACGACGGTCGGAACCGTCTGGAAACGAAAAGCGTTCATGGCCGATTTCCTCGTGAGACCTTCACCACCCCATGCGCGACAAGCCTGTCGCGATCTATCCGGTCGATGCGGTTGGCGCCGTCGGGCACCGCGCCGCGCGCCACCGAACGATGCGAGCCTGAGCGTGAGCCTGATCTGTTACCCAGCCATCACACTTGCAGGCAAAGGTACTTCATTTCGAGATATTCCTCGATGCCATAACGCGACCCCTCGCGACCCACCCCGACTGCTTGATGCCGCCGAACGGCGCCACCTCATTCGAGATCAGGCCGGTGTTCAGACCCACCATGCCGTACTCCAGCGCTTCGGCCGTGCGCCATGCCCGTGCGATGTCGCGCGTGTACAAATAAGCCGCGAGCCCGAACTCCGTATCGTTCGCAAAGGCGACGGCGTCCGCGTCGTGCGTGAAACGGAACAGCGGGGCGACCGGACCGAAGATTTCCTCACGCGCCACGCGCATTTGCGAAGTGGCCTCCGCAATCACCGTCGGTGTGTAATAAGTGCCGCCCAGCGCGTGCGCGGTGCCGCCCACCAACACGCGAGCGCCGCGCGACGTCGCGTCGTCCACCAGCGCCACGACCTTCTCGACCGCCTTGCCCTCGATCAGCGGGCCGACCACCACGCCGTCTTCCAGACCGTTGCCCACCTTCATGCCCGCAACGCGCTTGGCGAATTTTTCCGCGAAGGCGTCGTAAATGCCGTCCTGAATATAGAAGCGATTCGCACACACACACGTCTGCCCGCCATTGCGGTACTTCGCCGCGATCGCGCCGTCAACGGCGGCATCGAGATCGGCATCGTCGAACACGATGAACGGCGCATTGCCGCCCAGCTCCAGCGACATGCGCTTGACCGTCGGCGCACACTGCGCCATCAGCAGTCGACCCACCGCTGTGGACCCCGTGAACGACAGCTTGCGCACCCCCGGATGCGACGTCAACACACCACCCACCGCGCGTGCGTCGCCCGTTACCACCTGGAATACACCGCCCGGAATTCCGGCGCGGTGCGCCAGCTCGGCCAGGGCAAAGGCGGAGAGCGGCGTCAGTTCCGAAGGCTTCACCACAATCGCGCAGCCTGCGGCCAACGCCGGGGCCACCTTCCGCGTAATCATCGCTGCCGGGAAATTCCACGGCGTGATCGCCGCGCACACGCCGACCGGTTGCTTGAGCGTGACCAGACGCTTGTCCGAGGCGGGCGTGGCGAGCACGTCGCCATCCACACGCTTGGCTTCTTCCGCAAACCACTCGATGAAACTCGCTGCATAGGCGATCTCGCCACGGGCCTCCGCCAGCGGCTTGCCCTGCTCGCGCGTCATCAGATACGCCAGGTCGTCCGTGTTGGCGACCATCAGATCGAACCAGCGGCGCAAGACCGCCGCACGTTCCTTGCCGGTGCGCGCGGCCCACGGCTTTTGTGCAGCTTCCGCAGCCGCCACGGCCCGCGTCGTTTCCGCCGCGCCGAGTTCCGGCACCTTGGCCAGAACTTCACCGGTGGCCGGGTCTAGTACGTCGAGCGTCTTGCCGCTGTCCGACGCAATCCATTGGCCATCGACCCAGGCGAGTGTCTTGAAGAGGGAGGTGTCTTTAAGTTGCATGGCAGTTGGCCGGGCTCGCCGGCAGTTCCGGTTGGGGGAAACGACGCACGGCAGTGTCTCGAATCGCCGCTTGCCGTTCCATCTATTGAACGATATTCTATGTATTGAACCTCATTCTACGTATCGAACGTTTTCCGTGCAACTCAGGGTTTTCCGAAGGCGGCATCCGCATCACTTGCCCGTACCCTACGGGCGGCGTAGCCCGCCCCGATCCATTTCGACCATTCTGAAGCCGATTTCCGATTCATGCCCAAGCGCAAACTCGATATTCCCGCCAACGCCGCCAACGAAGCCCGCGACGGCGAACCGCTCAAGACCACCGCGCCCGCCGTGGTGCGCGCCGTGCGCATCCTCGATGTGATTGCGGCGGCGGCCGAGCCGATCGCGCTGGCCGATCTGGCGAGGGAGACGGGCGTGCCCAAGAGCACACTGCACGGCCTGTGCGACACGCTGGTCAAGTTGCGGCTCGTGAAGCGCCACGCCAATGGCGGCATGACGATGGGCTCGTACGTGATGGGATGGGCGAATGCGTTCCTGTCGCAGACCCACGTCACCGAAGAATTCCGCGCGGTCTGGGAGGCGTCGTCCGCCTTCGCGCAGGAGACCGTCACGCTGTCCGTGCTCGATGGCACCGACGTGATCTATCTCGCCTGTCACAACGGCAATCGGCCGCTCGGCGTGACCTTCCGCACCGGCATGCGGCTGCCCGCGCCTTACACGGCGACCGGCAAGGCCATGCTCTCGACGCTGCCCGCCGACGAGGTCGCCGATCTGCTCGCAGGGGCCTGGCCCGCGCCGCTTACCCGTGCGAGTGTGGGGACCTATGCCGCGCTCACCGAGGAGATGTCGCAGGTGCGGCGCGCGGGCTACTCGATTGATAACGGGCAAATGCGCGAAGGCATGATTTGCTTCGGTGCGCCGGTGTTCGATGCGAGCGGCGGACGCGCCATCGCGGGACTCGCCGTCAGTTACGTCACGAACGATATCGACCTGGCCACCGGGCAGCGCATCGGGCGGCAGATCCGCGAACTGGCCGATCGGTTGTCGGAGCGGCTGGGGGCGTCGGAGCGGCATTGAAGCATTGAGGCGAGGCGCGCGGAGCGACGTTGACCGCCGCGCCGAGTCGTTGGCAGACCGACGTGGGATGCATTTCCGGGCGCCATGCGCCAACCGAGGTATTCGACCTGCGGACTATTCCCAAATTTGATGGCGAGGACAACCCGAGCTTGAGCACCGATCGCGGCGAGTCGAGGCGGCTTGAGCGCACCCAAGGCGGCGCGCAGGCGGCCCGTCTCAGCACTGGGGGCACCGGCCCGGCTTGCCGTCAGCGGCATGCCATCTTCCTGTCAGGTGCCTGATGACTGGCCGACAGCGTGGCGTCGCCGTTCGATTGTTACCGTTGGCGGAACAGTCATGTTCGATTCTGCCAGCTATTCCCCTAGGGTTTTCACTGGCATCATTTGGCCTTGACCGATGTCCAGACAAGCCAGCGGAAGCGCGATCCGGGCGGTGCCATGGGGCGGACATCCATTCGGGAAGCACTACGCCATGTCCAATATCGCAATCGTCTATTACTCGCAAGGCGGCGCGACCGCCATGATTGCGCATTCCGTCGCCCAAGGGGTCAACGACGCCGGTGCGCATGCGCAATTGCTCAGCATCGAGCCGCATCAATTCATCGACGGGCAGTGGCACGACGAGGCCATGCTCATGCGCCTGGCTTCGGCGGACGCCATCATTTTCGGCGCCCCGGCCTTCAAGGGCGGCATCGCCGCGCCGTTCAAGGCGTTTGCCGATGCGACGACCGGCATGTGGCGCATGCTCGGCTGGCGCAATAAAGTGGCTGGCGGGTTTTCGTTCAGCTATCGTCCCGGCGACGACAAACGCGACACGCTGGACTACTTCGCGGCGCTCGCCGCGCAGCAGGGCATGTTGTGGGCCGATGCCGATGCCGATGAGGTCGAGATTGCGCCGCGCGCGAGCGCACCCCTGCAACCGCTCGCCAATTTTCCGGCCGTCACGGCACCCGGAGGGGATGTCGATGCCGCCTACGCGCTCGACCCGGTGGACGTGATCGCCGGCAAGCAATACGGTCGTCATGTCGCGGCGCTCGTCGCGCGTCTGGCCGGCGAGGTGCTTGAGTCACCGGCCGTGCTGGCGCGTCGCGCACGCGAAGCGGCCGAGCGCCGACTGTGATCGGAATCGGCAGCGTCTGAGCGCTGTCAATGTGGGTCAGACGGCCGCTCGAATTCAGTTGCTCGGCGCGCCTTGCGCCGGTTCGGCGTGGATTTGCAACACGGCGTCGCGTTTGGCGAGCAAATGCTTGCGCAGGATGTCGCCAAGGCGTTTGCCGTCGTGCTTTTCCAGCGCGTCGATCATCTGCTCGTGCTCGGCAATGGCGCGATCCCATTTGTCCGCGTGGAAGTTCGAGCGAAAACGCAGCGCCATCAACCGGCGGTTGATTGCGACATAGGTCTGGCGCAACGCGCCGTTGCGCGCGGCTTCATTGATGCGATCGTGAATCGCCTGATTGCGTGCGTAATAGCCCGGCAGATCCTGCTGCGCGCGGCACGCGAGCATCGCATAATGCAGCGCCTTGATTTCGGCCAGCTCGACGGGCGTCATCCGTTCGGCGGCCAACTCGCCTGAAAACGCTTCGAGCGCGCTCATCAGCTCGAACATCTCCCGGATTTCCTTCTCCGTCATGCGGGCAACGCTTGCCCCGCGATTCGGCGCAATCTCGATCAGTCCCTCGGCGGCCAGCACTTTGAAGGCCTCGCGCAGTGGCGTGCGCGAGATGCCGAGGGTCTCGCACAACTCCCGTTCATTGAGTTTCACGCCCGGCGATAGCACGCCCTCGATGATGAGCTTGCGCAGGTGCTCGACGACCGTGTCGTGCAAGCGCAGGCGCTCCACTCGCGGAATGTCTGGGGCGGCAATCGTCGACGTGTTTTCCATGCTTTGTATTCAAAATCCGTAAATCCCTATGTTCGCGATTGTAACGTATCGCGCGATCTGCTCGTAACGCTAGGGTAAACGACTGTATTAAAACGGCTTCCGACCTCTTGCGAAAGTGGCGTGCTCTGCTAAAGTATTTTGCATGCAAAATTCAAAAGAGAATTTTCAAGAGGAGAAAGACGTTCATGTTGAAGCTTGATTTCCATCCCTCGGGCCGTCACTTCCTGCAAATTCCGGGGCCCAGCCCGGTGCCCGATCGCATTCTGCGCGCCATGAGTTACCCGACGATCGATCATCGCGGCCCGGAGTTCGGCGCGCTCGGTCGCAAGGTACTCGCCGACATCAAAAAGATTTTCAAGACCGAGCAGCCGGTGGTGATCTACCCGGCATCGGGCACCGGTGCGTGGGAGGCGGCGCTGTCGAACACGCTCTCGCCGGGGGATTCGGTGCTGATGTTCGAGACGGGGCATTTCTCCACGTTGTGGAAGAAGATGGCCGAGAGTCTCGGCCTGAAGCCCGAGTTCATCGGCCTGCCGGGGACCGACGGCTGGCGCCGCGGGGTGCAGCCCGACATGATCGAAGCGCGTCTGCGCGCCGACACCGGGCACGCGCTCAAGGCCGTGTGCGTAGTGCATAACGAAACCTCGACGGGCGTCACGTCTGACATCGCCGCCGTGCGCCGTGCCATCGACGCGGCCGGACATCCCGCGCTGTTGCTCGTCGACACGATTTCGGGCCTGGGCTCGGCCGATTACCGTCATGACGAATGGGGCGTGGACGTCACCGTCTCGGGCTCGCAAAAGGGACTGATGCTGCCGCCGGGCATCAGCTTCAACGCGGTCTCGACCAAGGCGCTCGACGCCGGTCGCCACGCAAAGCTGCCGCGCGCGTTCTGGGGCTGGCAGGACATCATCGAAGCGAACAAGAACGGCTACTGGCCGTACACGCCGAACACGAACCTGCTGTATGGCCTGTCCGAAGCGCTCGACATGATCTTCGAGGAAGGGCTGGACAACGTATTCGCGCGCCACCAACGCTTGGCCGAAGCCACGCGCCGCGCGGTGCGCGCGTGGGGGCTGGAGATTCAGTGTCAGGACCCGTCGGTCTACAGCCCGGTGCTCACCGGCGTGGTCATGCCGCAAGGCGTGGACGCCGACGACGTGCGCAAGCGCATCTACGAACGTTTCGACATGTCGCTGGGGCAGGCGCTGGGCAAGATTCGCGGCACGATGTTCCGCATCGGCCATCTGGGCGACTGCAACGACCTCACGCTGATGGCAACGCTTTCGGGGTGCGAAATGGGGCTGCGGATGTCCGGCGTGAAGCTGGCCGGGTCAGGCGTGGTTGCCGCAATGGACTACCTGGCGCACGCGCGGGACACGCCGTCGCTCAAGGTGGCCGCCTGAGGCGTCGTCGTCGCAGGGACTGGGAGATGGGGGGCCGCCAACGACTGGGGGCGCCCCCGCAGTGAACGCTTGATCTGTCATTCAGACGGCACGGGGCCACACCATAGAAGGGCCCCGGCCGCCGCAACACCTTTTGCGCCGCCGGCATGTTGCCGGCGCGCTTCACAGGCTGTTTCAGGAGACATGCAATGAAGCTTTTCAGAGCGACCCGGGTCGTGCTGGTGATGCTATGCGTCATGTATTTCATCACCTATCTCGATCGCGTCAACGTCAGCACGGCCGCGGCCGGCTTCGGCAAGGAATTCAATCTCAACAAGACGGAAATCGGGCTCGTCTTCTCGGCATTTGCCTATCCTTATCTGGTCTTTCAGATCATCGGCGGCTGGGTGAGCGATCGATTCGGTGCGAAGCGCACGTTGCTTGTGTGCGGTGCCTTGTGGGCGGTCGCGACGATCCTCACGGGCATGGCGGGCGGTCTCGTCACGCTATTACTCGCGCGCCTGCTGCTCGGCCTCGGCGAGGGCGCCACGTTCCCGGCCGCCACGTCGGCCATGTCGCGCTGGGTCGCCAAGGAGAAGCGCGGCTTTGCGCAGGGCATCACGCACGCGGCCTCGCGCATCGGTAACGCCGTGGCGCCCGCCGTCGTCGTGTTCATCATGGCCACGCATGGCTGGCGTGAATCGTTCTATCTGTGCGGGATCGTGAGCCTGGTGTGGGTCGCGGTGTGGGGGCTCACGTTTACCGAGCGCCCGCAGGATCATCCTCGCATCACGACCGAAGAACTCGCCGTGTTGCCGCCGGTGAAAGCCAAGCGCGCGTCGTTGCCGTGGGGACCGCTCTTCAAGCGCATGATGCCGGTCACGATCGTGTACTTCTGCTACGGCTGGACGCTTTGGCTCTTCCTGTCGTGGATTCCCCAATACTTCCTGCACAGCTACGACCTCAATCTGAAGAAGTCGGCGCTGTTCGCCTCGAGCGTGTTCTTCGCCGGTGTGCTCGGCGATACGTTGGGCGGTATCGTGACCGACAAACTGTACGAGCGCACCGGCAGCCTGAAGCGCGCACGTAGCTGGATGGTGTCGATCTGCATGCTGCTCACGCTGCTCTCGCTCGTGCCGATGTTGTTCACGCACCAACTGTATGTGTCGGTGGCATGCCTGGCGTTCGGCTTCTTCTTCGCCGAGATGACGATCGGGCCGATGTGGTCGATTCCGATGGATATCGCGCCGGAACACTCGGGCACGGCCAGCGGCATGATGAACACCGGGTCGGCGTTGGCGGCGATTCTCTCGCCGGTGATCTCGGGGTATCTCATCGATCGCACGGGCAACTGGGAATTGCCGTTCGTCGGCAGCATGGTGCTCATGGCCCTGGGTGTCGTGCTGGCCTTCCGCATGCAGCCCGAGAGCAAATTCTCCCTCGATGGCGACGCCGCCGCAGCGAGCACCACCCGTCAGGCCGTCTGACTTGCGCATAACCCCTGCCGGGCCGGCGTCATGCATGCCCGGCAGGATCGTCTCGCCCCGATTTGACCTGGGTCCGTCCCGTCCAACACCCGCAACGTCATGAATTCCCAATCGAACTCTCGCGCGAACGCGCATCCGAATCTCGTCGGCCAGCCAGTGCCTCTGATGCCGATGCAGCGCGGCGGCGTTGCGCTCACGCCGTTGCAGGACCGTCTGCGTCGCGAGCTGCGCGGCGATGTGTGCTTCGATCGCGCGAGCCGTGGCCGCTACGCGACCGACGCGTCGATCTATCAGATTTTCCCGATCGGCGTGGTGGTGCCGCGCGATCAGGATGACCTGATCATCGCACTCGATATTGCGCGCGACCTGCGCGTGCCGGTGCTCGCGCGCGGCGCGGGCACGAGCCAGTGCGGCCAGACCATCGGCGAGGCGCTCGTCATCGACAACAGCAAGTGGCTGGGCCGCGTGGTGGCCTTCGACGCCGTGGCGCGCACGGTCACCGTCGAGCCGGGCATCGTGCTCGATCACCTGAACGCGTGGCTCAAGCCGCACGGCCTGTGGTTCCCGGTGGACGTGTCGACGGCCGCGCAATGCACCATTGGCGGCATGACGGGCAACAACTCGTGCGGCTCGCGCTCCCTCGAGTACGGCAACATGGTGCACAACGTCCTGAGCATCGATGCGGTGCTGGCCGACGGCGCGCAACTGCGTTTCGGCGCGCTCCATTCGCCGCCCACCGACGCCCGCACGCAGGCGATTCTCGCGAGCGTGCAAGCCATTGCCATGCGCGAACGCGAGGAATTGCGCGAGCGTGTGCCGCGCGTGCTGCGGCGTGTCGCGGGCTACAACCTCGATCTGTTCGACTGCCTGAACCCGCGCGCCTATACGGACGACGGCGTCGCGAACCTGTCGCATCTGCTGGTCGGCTCGGAAGGCACGCTGGCGTATAGCCGCCAGATCACGCTCAGGCTCGTGCCGCTGCCGGTGCACAAGACGCTGGGCGTGGTGAACTTCCCCACGTTCTATCAGGCGATGGATCTCACACAGCACATCGTCAAGCTGGGGCCGGTGGCGGTGGAACTGGTCGACCGCACGATGATCGACCTGGCGATGGACAACCCCGCGTTCCGTCCCGTGATCGAGACGGCGCTCGTCGGCGATCCGCAAGCGATTCTGCTGGTGGAATTCGCGGGAGACGACGCCGGCGCGCTGCGCGCCAGGCTCGACGATCTCGCCACGCTCATGGCGGATCTCGGGTTGCCGGGCGTCGTGGTGAAGATGCCCGACGCCGGGCCGCAGAAAGCGCTCTGGGAAGTGCGCAAAGCGGGCCTGAACATCATGATGAGCATGAAGGGCGATGGCAAGCCGGTGTCGTTCATCGAAGATTGCGCGGTGCCGCTGGAACACCTTGCCGAGTACACGCGGCGCCTGACTGATGTGTTCCATCGCAACGGCACCGAGGGCACATGGTATGCGCATGCAAGCGTGGGCACGCTGCACGTGCGGCCGATCCTGGACATGCGTCGCGACGGTGCCGTGAAGATGCGTGCCATTGCCCAAGAGGCGGCGGCGCTCGTGCGCGAATACAAGGGCGCCTATTCGGGCGAGCACGGCGACGGGCTGTGCCGCGGCGAGTGGGTGGCGTGGCAATACGGTCCGCGGCTGAACGCGGCGTTCGGCGAGATCAAGCAACTGTTCGATCCGGACAATCGCTTCAACCCGGACAAGATGGTTCGCCCACCGAAGATGGACACGCGCGAGTTGTTTCGCTTCGCGCCGGGCTACGCCGCCCAACCGATCGCGCCCGCGCTCGACTGGACGGCGTGGAACGTAAAGCGCGACGCGCTGACCGGCGAGCAGACGGCGCCCGACACCGGCACCGATGCCACACACGGACTCGCGTCGGCCGTCGAGATGTGCAACAACAACGGGCACTGTCGCAAGTTCGACGCGGGCACGATGTGTCCGAGCTACCGCGTCACGCGCGACGAGCAGCACGTCACGCGCGGACGTGCGAATACGTTGCGTCTGGCCGTCTCGGGGCAATTGGGCGAGGCGGGGCTCGCCAGCGACGACGTCAAGGCGGCACTCGATCTGTGCGTGTCGTGCAAGGGCTGCAAGCGCGATTGCCCGACGGGTATCGACATGGCGCGCTTCAAGATCGAGGCGCGTCACGCGCGGGCCAAGCGTCATGGCGTGTCGCTGCGCGACAAGCTGATCGCCTATCTGCCGCGCTACGCCCCATGGGCCAGCCGTGTGGGCGGCCTGCTCGACGCGGTGCAACGACTGCCTGGCAGCCACGTGGCGAAGCGCTGGCTCGGCCTGGCGCCGGAGCGCTCGCTGCCGGCGCTGAAGGCTTCGTTCCTGGAACATCAGGTGTCGCTGGCGGATCCGAGCGCGGCAGATTCGGCGGGGCTGCGCCAGGTGCTGCTGTTCGTCGACACGTTCAACAACTACATGGAGCCGGAGAACGCGCGCGCCGCGAAGCGCGTGCTCGAAGCCGCCGGGTACACCGTTCACGTGAATCGGCGCTCGGGCGAGCGGCCGTTGTGCTGCGGTCGCACGTTCCTCGCGGCGGGGCTCGTGGATGAGGCGAAGGCGGAGGCGCGGCGCCTGCTCGACGCGCTGATGCCGTTCGTCGAGCGCGGTGTGCCGATCGTGGGCCTGGAGCCGTCGTGCCTGCTGTCGCTGCGTGACGAGATGCTGAGCTACGGTTTTGGCGATGCGGCCCGCAAGTTGGCCGACAACGCGTTTCTCTTTGAGGAATTTCTGGTTCGTGAGAAGACGGCGGGGCGCTTCGACGTCGCCTGGCGCGCGCTGCCCGACGGTGTGGGCGAAGCCCTGGTGCACGGGCACTGCCATCAGAAGGCGTTCGACGCGTTCTCGCCCGTCACGGCGGTGCTTGGATGGGTGCCGGGGCTGAAGGTATCATCGATCGAATCGTCATGCTGCGGCATGGCGGGCAGTTTCGGGTACGAGGCCGAGCACTATGACACGTCGCGAGCGATGTCCGAATTGACGCTATTGCCGGCGGTCAGACAGCGCGGCGAGAATACCATTGTGGTTGCCGACGGCACCAGTTGCCGTCATCAGATCCACGATGGCGCGCAGACGCAAGCGCTCCATGTGGCGTGTGTGCTGGACCGCGCGCTGCCCGCGTGAATGCCGATTTTTTGCAAACGCCTTTCAAAGGATTGTGATGCCCGATTCGGACAATACGGCTTCGGCTTCGGCTTCGGCCTCTTCGGTCTCTTCGGCCTCTTCGATCGCTTCGATCGCTTCGATCGCTTCGATCGCTTCGACCGCCGCCTCGGGGCGTCTTGCGGTGCCGCCGGTCGCCCGTGTGGGCGATTCGCTTGCCCAGGTGGCAACGCCGTCCTTGCTGCTCGATCTCGACGCCTTCGACGCGAACGTCGCGCGCATGGCGAGCGCGGCGGCCGCGCGCGGGGTGGCGGTGCGTCCGCATGCCAAGGCGCACAAGTGCGCCACGATTGCCCGGGCGCAGATGGCGGCGGGCGCGGTGGGCATCTGCTGTCAGAAGATCACCGAGGCGATTCCGTTCGTCAACGCGGGCATCGGCAGCATCCACATCAGCAACGAGTTCGTTGGCGAAGCCCGTGTGGCGCTGGCCGTGGCGATGGCCGCGCGCGTGACGCTGTCCGTGTGCGTGGACGACGTGCGTCAGGTGGCGCCGCTCGGCAAGGCGGCACAGCGCGCCGGTGTGCGCATCGCGGTGCTGCCCGAGGTCGATGTGGGGCAGGGGCGTTGCGGTGTCGATTCCACGCAGGCCGTGGGCAAGCTGATCGACGCGATCGATCATTACGAAGGGCTGCGCTTCGGCGGGTTGCAGGCGTATCACGGCAGTGCGCAGCATGTCGATGGCTGGGACGCGCGACGCGACGCGGCGCGGCTTGCCGCCGATCGTGCGGCGGCCTATGTGCGCTTTCTGGAGGCGCGCGGCATCACCTGTCCAGTGGTGACCGGCGGCGGGACCGGCACGGCCGAGTTCGACATCGAGAGCGGTATTTACACGGAGGTTCAGCCTGGCTCGTATGTGTTTCTCGACGGTCATTATGGCTCGCTGGAATGGCGCGACGACTGGCGCTTTCGTCACGGTCTCTTTCTCGCGTCGACAGTCATGAGCACGGCCCGCGCGGGCATCATCGTTTGCGACGCGGGACTCAAGAGTGTGGCGACCGATTCCGGGTTGCCGCGCTTCTGGTCGTCGCAACAGGCGGGCCAGCCGCAATACCGCACGGCGTCGGACGAGCATGGCGTGCTCGAACTGGCGTCGCCCGACGAGGACGGCGCTCCCTGGCTCGGCGAGCCGATTCTGCTTGTGCCGGGGCATTGCGACCCAACAGTCAATCTCTACGACCGATACGTCGCGGTGCGACACGGACGAGTCGAAGGGCTGTGGCCTATCGAGGCGCGCGGACTCAGTCAGTGAGCGCGAGCGGGGCATGGCCGATCGGGATGGACGCCGATACGTCGCGTCCGGGCCAAATATTTTGGGGCGGGGGCTTCCCAACCTTCGAAAACCGCGCTATAGTCTCACTTCTTCGCCGTACGGGGGTATAGCTCAGCTGGGAGAGCGCTTGCATGGCATGCAAGAGGTCAGCGGTTCGATCCCGCTTACCTCCACCAAAACGGAAGACTTTATGTCCCCTTCGTCTAGAGGCCTAGGACATCACCCTTTCACGGTGAGTACAGGGGTTCGAATCCCCTAGGGGACGCCAGATTTACCGGCGTGACTCTCGGAGCTTTCCGAAAGCACGACGCTCAATCGGTTGTCGACAAACGCGCTTGGCTTCATCGCCAAGCGCGTTTTGTTTTTCTGCGGCGAGTTGTTCGTGCATCCACGGCACGCGATACGGCAATCGCGGATCCGGAGGCGTGCAATGGCCGTCGCGCTTAACGCACCGGCGAACTCGCCATCTTCCCCACCACCGTTTTCCACGGGCGCACGCGCCACGACTTCACCAGTCCATGGGCTACATAGGGATCGGCGTTCGCAAACGCTTCCGCCGCAGCCGGCGAGTCGCCTTCGAAGAGCAGGGCGGCCGTGTCGACGGGGGATTCCAGGGCGCCGGCCAAGAGCAGTTCGCCGCGCTCGGCCGCTTGCCATGCGAGCGCCAGATGCGCATCGCGGTACTGACCTCGCCGTTCGAGATAATCGTCGACGAGGTCGTAGGTGAGCAGGTAATGCATGGTCATGCCTCCGTTGAGTTCGCTGCCGTACCGCGTCATTATCCGCAAAACGCCGACGGCAGGGCAGAGGGCTACGCGTGACGCACCGCTACCCCGTAAGTGCTCACTATGCGCTGATCCTGCTCCTTCGCGGAAAACGCTTCCCACATCAAGCCGTTGCAATCGGTGCTGCTCGAGTATTCCGGGGCGGCGTCGTCCTCGAAGCCGACGTGTCGCAGTTCCCCGGCGCGTGACGCCGATTGATTGATCGAGAAGTTCAGCAGATCGGTGCGCCACATGGCGTATGCACCCGGCACGACAGCCGTTGGCGGCTGACCGAGACGGGCCGAATAGTCCTGGATAGATTCGTCGAGATCGCGCACTGCGAGTGCGATGTGAAAGCGTTTCATGGGGTCTCCTGACGGTGAGCATTGCGATGCAGCGACAGCGACGCGGGGCAGTGTGAGTGCCCGCTTGCATGGCAAGCGGTGCATCGGTGAAGCCCATCATAGAGCGCGTTGGAAGGCCTAGCCAGACGGGACATTATCCCGGTATCCAACGTAATGGCGTACCGCGCCGCGGCCGATAGAGAACCCGATGACAACGCCGGGCGTTACGTGAGCGGGCGCTTACTGGGGCCGCTGGAAATCGTTCTCGATCCACGCGCGGGCGCTGTGGCGCGAGAGCTTGAACGTGGGCGGTACCTTGACCGACGCGACGGTTTCGCCGAAACGGTCGACGGCGCTCAGCACAGCGTGGGGGTCGTAGTCGTCGGGCACGATGTCGAGCGTGACATCGATGTCGCCGTCGGGGCCGTCGACGCTCACGCGCTTGTGCAACTGGGCGCGCAACTGCTGTTCGTGACGGCGCAGTACTTCGTCGGCCGTTTTCACCAGCGTGTGGAAAGCGCCAACATCGAGCGGCTTCGGATTCTTCTTGTCACGCCCCATGGTCCAGGGACCGACGAGCGCCGGCTCCGATTCGCCGTCCTTGTACATGGCGACAGCCCAGCCGTCGTCGTCCTCGTTCTTGACGACCTTGGCCGTCCATCCGTCGTCGCGCCAAAGGCGGGCGTCGTGAATGGCATCGCCGCTATCGGCGGCGTTCTCGGTCGGAAGAATATCGGCGGGGGTGGCAGTCACTGGCGAAGATCGGTGCTTGAGGATGAGCGGATGGTGGTGCGAGGCGCGTCTAAGCGCACGGGTGAAGAGTGCGATTTTACCGCGTCCGGCCAAAGCGCGGACGCATTCCCTGTGCTGCGTAGGCAAACGCGTGATGCCAGCGTCAACCGCTCACTCGTTGGCGATCGCCAGCGCCACGAGCAGCAGCACTGGCAGCAACACGCACCAGAACCCCGTGCCGTGATAAGCGAAGCCGCCGAAGACGGCCCCGACAGCGAACGCCGCCAAGGCGGGGATCATCTTGCGCAGACGCGCTCGCACGGCGTTGTCGTCGCTGCAATGACCGCTCGCCAACTCGACGATATCGATCACGATTTGCGTAGTGTTGCCGGTCATGATCGTGGTCGGGGCCAGCTCGGCGAGCACCAGGCGCCCGACGGCATTCTGGATCGCGAGGGCGGCCACGCCGAACATGCCCGACAGGATCGCCAGCGGCGCATCGGCCGAGACGATGGGTTGTGCCGCCATGCCCACGATCATGAAGCCGAGCAGCAGCAACGTTTGCACCACGAGCAGCCGCCGCAGCGGCCGTCGTTCCGTTCGCGAGAAGCGCTGCACCACGAGTTTCACCAGCGCGACGACGATGACGAACACGGGCAGTGCCAACAGTTTGGCCAGCACGCCGACATGGGTGCTCGCGACCAACTGCACGCCGATCATCACGAAGTTGCCGGTCACGTGCGCGGTGAACAGTCCGAACAACGCGATGAAGCCCACGACATCGATATAGCCCGCCACGAAGGCGAGCGTCATGCCGATGGCCGTGGGTTTGGCAAAGTGGCTTACCCACGTGCGCGCAACGGTGGCGGCCTCGGTCGGCGTGGGGATGTGGCGGGGGGCACCCATGGCAGCTCCTCTGTCGACTTGCATGGCAGGTTTTGCGCATCCGGTGTGGCATGCCGGGCAAGCGCAGGCGGGCACGGGGTGCGGATGAAGCATATCACCACCGTCTGCGGGACGAACGCGCGGTGACACCGCGCAGCGTCGGTCCCGCAGACGGTCCCGTAACCGTTCCCGCTAGGCATCGGCGTGCCCGGCGAGAATGTTTCGGGGCTGATAGCATGTCTTGTCGCACGCTTCGAGTGCGCTCACCGTCATGCCAAACTTCGAGGAGCCTTCCGATGTCGATCTCTCTTTTTCGCGCCACCGTTCCGGTCTATCTGCGTGGCCTGACCGTCACGGCCGACTACCTCCGGAAGGCGCGCGCGCATTGCGAAGCGAACGCGCTTGAGCCCGCGACGATTCTCAAGGCGAAGCTCGCCCCCGACATGCTCGACTTCGTGGCGCAAGTGCAGCGCGTGAGCGACACGGCCAAGTTCGCGGTCGCGCGAATCACGGGCGTGGAGTCGCCGAAGTTCGACGACATCGAGACGACGTTCGACCAACTGCGCGATCGCGTCGCGAACACCGAGGCGTTCATCGCCGGCATTCTCGAAGATCGATTCGACGGGGCCGAGTCGCGACAGATCACCCTGAAGTTCAAGGACCATCAGACGACGCTGGACGCGGTCGACTATCTGTTGAAGTTCGCACTGCCGAACTTCTATTTTCATGTGACGACCACCCACGACATTCTGCGTGCGCAAGGCGTGGCGGTCGGCAAGACGGATTATCTCGGCCCGTACGAGGCGCAGAAAATCTGACCGGCGCGTGCCGATTGGCAGCGCCGGCGGGAAACGCGCCGATGCGGGCTGACAGAGGCCGCCGCGTCAGCGCGTGGCGATGGCACGATGCACACGCCTCTCGTGCGTCACGCAAGGGACGACGGCAGAGACGGCAGACGCGGTTCCATCATGGCGAGCACCGTGCGCGCTGCTTCGTCCGACGAGGCCGGATTCTGGCCCGTGACCAACCGGCCGTCGCCGACCACATGCGATTGCCAGTTGCCGGCCTTCTCATACAACCCGCCCAGGCGTTTGAGTTCGTCTTCGACCAGGAACGGCACCACGTCGGTGAGGCCGACGGCGGCCTCCTCCTCGTTGGTGAAGCCTGTGACGTGGCGCCCCCGTACGAGCGGCTCACCGTTCTCGGTGCGCACCTGACGCAGCACCCCCGGCGCATGACAGACAAAGCCGATGGGCTTGCCGGCGCGCTCGAAAGCTTCGATCAGACGGATGGAGTTCGGGTCTTGCGCGAGATCCCACAGCGGGCCATGGCCGCCGGGGTAAAAGACGGCGTCGTAGTCGGCGACGTTGACGTCGGCCAGCCGGAGGGTGTTCGCCAGCGCCTGCTGCGCGACCGAGTCTTCACGGAAGCGTCGCGTGGCATCGGTCTGGGCATCGGGCTCGTCGCTTTTCGGATCGAGCGGCGGCTGGCCGCCTGCGGGGGACGCCAGCGTGACCGCCAGTCCCTCGTCGATGAACACGTAGTACGGTGAGGCGAATTCTTCGAGCCAGAAACCAGTCTTCTTGCCCGTGTCGCCGAGGCGGTCGTGCGAGGTCAGCACCATCAGGATGTTCATGAATCGTCTCCTTGTCGAGTCGGCCATTCGAGCAATTCTACCCGTCATGGGGCACGCTCGCCCGCGACAGGCTCGCGCGCGTCTCTTGTGAGCCAAATTCGCAGAAAGCGGTGATCGAATTCGATTTGCGGAGCATCGGAGGTCCGCTATGCTTGTGCGGATGCGGGCACCGCCCGCCGCCATTCAGCCTACGCAAGACCCTACGACCCGGCGGCGACTGCCGTCCTCAGGAGCAAGACATGCAATTGATCGGAATGCTCGATTCCCCCTACGTGCGCCGCACGGCGATTTGCCTGAAGTTGCTGGGCCTACCGTATGCGCATCACGCGCTCTCCGTGTTTCGAACGTTTGACGAGTTTGCCGAGATCAATCCGGTCGTGAAGGCCCCGACGCTCGTGACCGACGACGGCACGGTGCTCATGGACTCGACGCTGATCCTGCAATACCTGGAGACGCTGGTCGATCCGGCGCAGCGGCTTGTGCCGAGCGATCCGGCCGAGCGTTTGCGCGCATTGCGCCTGACGGGCCTGGCCTTGGCGGCGTGCGAAAAGTCGGTGCAACTGGTGTATGAGCGCGAACTGCGTCCGAGCGAGAAGCGGCACGTCCCGTGGACCGATCGCGTGCGCAAACAGGTGCATGCGGCCTTTCACGCGCTGGAGGTCGAACTGGCGCAAGTGCCGATCATGGCGACGCCGGACCGGATCGGCGAGCACGGCGTGACGATTGCCGTGGCATGGCGGTTCCATCACCTGATGGTGCCGGAACTCGACTTTACCGCCGAGTTTCCGGAAGTCGCCAGCTTTTCCGTGCAGGCGGAAGCGCTCCCGGCGTTTCTCGAAACACCGCCGACCTGACCGACACGGCGGCGGCAAACGCCCGGCGCCGGACGGCTTGCCGTCCGGCAGGCGGGGTCAGCTCTTGAGCCGGTAACCGGTCTTGAACATCCAGGCGACGATGCTCAGGAAGACGGCGAGGAAAACGAGCGTCATACCCAGACTCACCCCGACGCTCACGTCCGCCAGCCCATAGAAGCTCCAGCGAAAACCGCTGATGAGATACACAACCGGATTGAACAGCGTGACGGTACGCCAGAACGGCGGCAGGATGTGCGTCGAGTAGAAGCTACCGCCGAGAAAGGTGAGCGGCGTGATGATGAGCAGCGGCACGAGTTGCAGTTTCTCGAAGCCGTCGGCCCAGATGCCGATGATGAAACCGAGCAGGCTGAACGTCACGGCCGTGAGCACCAGGAACAACACCATCCATATCGGATGTTCGATGCGCAGCGGCACGAACAGCGCGGCCGTGCCGAGCATGATCACCCCGAGCACGATCGACTTGGTGGCTGCCGCGCCCACGTAGGCAATCACGATCTCCATATACGACACCGGCGCGGAAAGGAGTTCGTAGATCGTGCCGGTGAAGCGAGGGAAATAGATGCCGAACGACGCGTTCGTTACGCTCTGCGTGAGCAGCGAGAGCATGATGAGGCCCGGCACGATGAACGCGCCGTAAGGCACGCCCTCGATTTCGGGAATGCGCGAGCCGATGGCCGCACCGAACACCACGAAGTACAGCGAGGTCGAGATGACCGGCGAGATGATGCTCTGCATCAGCGTGCGACGCGTGCGCGCCATCTCGAAGTTGTAGATCGCCCTGACGGCGTAGAAATTCATGGCGCGGCTCATCCTTCTTTCCTGTGCACGAGCGAGACGAAGATATCTTCGAGCGAGCTTTGCGTCGTATGCAGATCCTTCACCGAGATACCGGCGCGTTCCATGTCGCGCAGCAGGGTGGCGATGGACGTCTGCTCGATGTTGGCGTCGTAGGCGAAGACGAGTTCGGTGCCGTTGGCGTCGAGCGTGAGGCCGTAGGCGGCCAGCGCCTCGGGCACGGCGCTGAGCGGCTCGGTCAGTTGCAACGTGAGTTGCTTGCTGCCCATGTGCCGCATCAGCTCGGTCTTCTCCTGCACGAGCGTGATCTGCCCGCCGGTGATGATGCCCACGCGATCGGCCATCTCCTCGGCTTCCTCAATGTAGTGCGTGGTGAGGATCACGGTCACGCCGGTCTCGCGCAACGAGTTCACGAGACGCCACATGTCGCGACGCAACTCCACGTCGACCCCAGCGGTGGGCTCGTCGAGGAACAGCACGCGCGGCTCGTGCGAGAGCGCCTTGGCGATCAGCACGCGCCGCTTCATGCCGCCCGAGAGCTGCATGATGCGGCTGTCCTTCTTCTCCCACAGCGAGAGCGAGCGCAGCACCTTTTCGATGTGCGCCGGATTCGCGGGCTTGCCGAACAGGCCGCGCGAGAACGAGACGGTGGCCCACACCGACTCGAACGAGTCCGTGGTCAGCTCTTGCGGAACCAGCCCGATGGCCTCACGCGCGGCACGGTAGTCCGTGACGATATCGTGACCGTCGACGGTGACCGTGCCCGACGTCGGACGCACAATGCCGCAAATGGTGCTGATGAGGGTCGTTTTGCCGGCGCCGTTCGGGCCGAGCAGGGCGAAGATCTCGCCGCGCTGGATTTCCAGATTGATGTTCTTGAGCGCCTGGAAACCCGTCGCGTACGTCTTCGACAGATTCTGGATTGAGATCACGGATGGCATGGCGGCGACGATAGCACAGGCGTGAAGAACTTGTTGGGCACGCCGCGCGGGGCGCAAAAAAGCGGGCAGCGGGGCCGTCGTCGGCGCCGATACCCGCCCACAGCATCGAAGCGAGCGGCCGGACAAGCGCCCGGCGCGCGCCGATACCTCAGCCCTTCGGCATTTCCTTCGGCACGATTACCATCCAGTTCATGCCGAAGCGATCCTTGACCATGCCGAACGTCTTCGCGAAGAAGGTCTCGCCGAGCGGCATGTTGACCTCGCCGCCGTCGGCGAGCGCGTGGAAAGCCTTCTCGGCCGTGGCCACTTCGGCGAAGTCGACCGACAGCGAGAAGCCGTCGAACTTGGGCTTGCCGCTCACCATGCCGTCCGAGGCCATCACCATCGAGTCGCCGATGGTGAATTCGCCATGCATGATCTTGTTCTCGCTCCCGGGCGGCAGCATCCCCGACGGACACGGCTCGGGGCTCTCGCTGTAGCGCATGAGCATGCCGCGCTTCGCGCCCAGCACTTTCTCGTAGAACGCAATGGCTTCTTCGCAACGACCTTCGAAAAACAAATAGGAATGGACTTGCATGGAACGCTCCTCTCGATTCGGAAAAAGGGGGGCGTGGCGACGCCCCGGCAGTCAAGGATTACGGTGCGAACGTCATGGGTACCGACGCGTGCTCGTGCACCACGCGCCAGCGGCCTTGCGTCTTGCGATAGCCCACGGTCGCGCGCACGGTGGCGCCGTGCGTGTGTCCGTCGGGGCCGGTGTTGCGGACCACATTCACACTGTGGCTGAACGCCAGATCGCCGGCGTGCACGAGATGCCACTGTGTGACTTCGAAATGGATTGGCCCGACCGTATGGCCGAACCAACCCTCGAGCAGACGGCGATACGCCTCGGTGCCGCGATGCTCGATGGGCGGCATCACGTCGAACACGACGACGTCAGGGTCGTAATGATCGAGCAGCGTGCCGACCGACTTGCTGCGCACGGCGTCGAGCCATGCCGAATGGATCGCCCGAATGGCGGCTTCGTCGCCGTGTGCGGGATACGTCTCAACCATAGTGCCTCCTGATGTAAAGCGAGTGACTTCTGGTGGGGAACGGCAACGGCGACGATACTCCCCTGCCGCCCGGTACATCGAGACATGATGCACCGCAACTTGTCTTTGTGGACAGTGTACACAAACAATAGCAGACATAATGGACACTGTCCACAAGGGGTTGTAATGACTGAACAGGTAACAACGGCCGGCCCGGCGCGCACGACATATCGACATGGCGACCTGCGCCGGGCGTTGCTCGAGGCCGGGATTGCGCTGGCACGCGAGGGCGGGCCGGATGCCGTCGTCTTGCGCGAGGCGACGCGCCGTGTCGGGGTCGTGCCGAATGCGGCGTACCGGCACTTCGCGAATCGTCAGGATTTGCTCGACGCCGTGCGCTCGGCGGCCCTGGCCGAGTTGGCGGTGGCCATCGAACATGAGTTGGCGGCGCGCGAGACGTCGGCGCTCGACATGATTGTCCGCGCCCGCGCCGGGCTGCGTGCTGTCGGCATCGGTTATCTGCACTTCGCTCGCGCGCATCCGGGGCTGTTTCGAACGGCCTTTTCTCCGTCGGAGAATGTGCGTTCGGCGGCCGATCCGGCCAAGGCGGGGGCGACCGGTCTCAACCCGTTCGAACTGCTGGGGGCGGCGCTCGACGGTATGGTCGCGGCCAAGCTCATCGACGCGGCACAGCGGCCCGGCGCGGAGTATCTGGCTTGGGCGGCCGTGCATGGATTGTCCGTGCTGGTCATCGACGGCCCGCTGCGCAATCTGCCCGACGATCAGGTCGACGGGTTGGGGCAGCGCCTCGTGGTGATGGTCGAGCGAGGTCTATCGCAAGCGGGCTGATGCCGGTGAGACACAGGCGGCTGCGATAGTTGTGGCGTAGGGCGTTGGCCGACCGTCGTCAGCCGATGACAGCGCATATTCAAATCGCCGTCAGACGCGGCGTCAGCAAATCGGCGAGCCAGTTCATGAACGCTTGTGCGCGCCGGGGCAGGTGACGGCGGTTCGCGTACAGCAACGTGACGGCCAGCGGCTCTGCTTGATACTCCGGCAATACGGCTTGCAGTGTGCCGTCGGCCAACAGCCCGCGCACGCCGCTCTCGGGCGCTTGAATCAGCCCGAGTCCGGCGAGGCATGCCGCTTGATAGGCGTCGGCGTTGTTCACGGTCAGCACACCCTCCATCGGCCACTGCGTGTAGCGTTCGCCGTCGTAGTATTCCCAGCCCACGGGGCGAGAGCCCAGCGTCGTCGTGTAATGGATCATTCGATGCGAGCGCAGATCGTCAAGCGAGCGCGGCATGCCGTAGCGTGCGAGGTACGCCGGGCTCGCGACGTTGATCTGTCGCATGTGGCCAAGCGGGCGCGCGATCAGCGTCGAATCCGCGACGGCGCCCACGCGCAGCACACAGTCGAAGCCTTCGCGCACGAGATCGACACGCCGGTCGGTGCTCGAGAGTTCCACACGCAAGGCCGGGTGTTGCGCCAGAAACGCGGGCAGTTGCGGAATGACGGTCGTACGCGCGAGCGTGGCGGGCAAGTCGACGCGCAGGCGGCCCGTCAACGCTTCGCCGCGCGCGACGAACATCGTCTCCCACTCTTCCATGTCGGCAAGCAAATCCTGGCATCGCTCAAGGCACGCCTGCCCGTCCTGCGTGAGCTGCACGCGGCGCGTGGTCCGATGCAGCAGGCGCGTGCCCAGCTTGGCCTCCAGTTGTTTGATGGCGTTGGACACACTGGCGCGAGGCAGGCCGAGACTGTCGGCGGCCTGCGTGAAACTGCCGGTCTGCGTAACACGCACGAAGATGCGCATGGCGTCGAGCTGATGCATGGCGGGAGACGGTCGATCCAACCGTCGATTGTTATGGGAATTTGATCAGTGTAATCAGGTTTGTGGGGTTTATTGGTGAAATTCGTTGCAATAACCTGTTGAACATACCGCGGCACCTGACGCGCTCTGTCCAGTTCAGTCGGTCACGACATCGACGAGCACAAGCCAGTGCAGGCCGCTGCGGGCCAACGCGACCGGCACGGTCGTCGACCGGGTTCAACGGGGCCTTCGCCAACGGGCACGGCCCAATGCCCAATGCCTTCTGGAGCAACACCATGACACGCAAGATCGTTCTCATCACCGGTGGTAGCCGCGGCCTGGGCCGGGCTTCGGCGCTCGGCGCCGCACGTCGCGGTATCGACGTCATCCTCACCTATCGCAGTCAGCGCACGGAAGCCGACGCGGTCGTGGCCGAGATCGCCAAGCTGGGCGCGAACGCCGTGGCGTTGCCGCTCGACGTGTCGGATGCCTCGCAGTTCGGCCCGTTCGCCGCGCAGATCACGCGTGTGCTGGGCGACGTCTGGCAGCGCGACACGTTCGATTTCCTCGTCAACAACGCCGGAACGGGCTTGCACGCGCCATTCGCCGAGACGACCGAAGCGCAGTTCGACGAACTCGTGCGCCTGCATCTGAAGGGGCCGTATTTCCTGACGCAGACCTTGCTGCCGCTGATCGCGGATGGCGGACGCATCCTGAACGTCTCGAGCGGTCTGGCGCGATTCTCGCTGCCGGGCGCGTCGGCCTACGCGATGATGAAGGGCGGTATCGAAGTGTTTTCGCGCTACCTGGCGAAGGAGTTGGGCGCGCGTGGTATCCGTGCCAATACGGTCGCGCCGGGCGCCATCGCGACGGACTTCAACGGCGGCACGGTGCGCGACAACCAGGGCGTCAATCAGATGATTGCGGCGAACACGGCGCTGGGCCGCGTAGGCGAGGCCGATGACATCGGCGGCATGGTGGCGGCGCTGCTGGCCGAGGAGACCGGCTGGATCAATGCGCAGCGCATCGAGGCGTCGGGCGGGATGTTCGTCTGACGGCCGCAGTGAGGCGTCAGTGAGCCATCAGTGAGCCATCGGTGAGACATCGGTGAGACATCGGTGAGACATCAATGAGCGGGGCGGCGTGAGCGCATCGCACCGGACCACGCTACGGCACCGACGATGCACACGCCGCCCGCGGCCATCTTGAGCGTGGGCGAGGTGCCGAACAGCACCCATGCGAAGGCGATGGCGTAGACCGGTTCGAGGGCGATGACGACCGCGGCCTGGCTGGCTTTGACGGTGCGCAGCGCATGGATGAACAGCGTGTAGGCGAGGGCGGTGCATACGACGCCGAGGCACGCCAGCCATCCCCATTGCGCCGCGGGGAGCGACAGGGCCTCGCGCCAGGCGAACGGGCCGAGCACGAGCAGGATGCCGAAGCATTGCCACCAACTGGCCTGCAGCGGCGATGCCTGCGCGCCCATCACGCGATTGGAGAGGGCGATGACGGCGTAGATGGCGCCGGAGAGCACGCCCCACGCTAGGCCGATGGTCGCCCCGGCGCGCCAGTCGAACGCGGGGGTGACGAGCGCCAGTCCGACGCACACGAGCGCGATGACGCCCGCGTCGCCCAAGGTGGGGCGTTCGCGACGCAATGGCCATTCGAGCAGGATCACGAACGCCGGGAAGCAGGCGAAGCCGAGCGTGCCGACGGCAACGCCGCCCGCTTTGATCGCGAGGAAGAACGCGAGCCAATGCGCGCCGAGAAGCCCGCCGGCGAGGATGAGTCGCAACGCCGAGGCGGGCGAGAGCCCGCGCCACGGCGCGCCGCCCGCGACCCGCGCGGCACTGCGCATGCCCGCCAGACCTGCGAGGGCGATGACGCTCAGCGCAAGCCACGAAAAAAGGCCGCGACCGAAGACGATCATCGCGCTGCTCGCGGCGATGTGCTCGCCGAACAGCGCCGAAGCGCCGAACAACATGGCCGCGACATGCAAGGCGATCTGCTGGCCGGCCCCGCCGTGCGGGGGCTGGCCGGCGTCGGACGTCGCGAGCGCGTTGGGCGTGACGACCTCAGGCATCGCCGGAGCGCTCGGGCACCGGGACGGCCGTGGTGTACAAGACCTGCTTGAGCGCGAAGCTCGAACGGATGTTGCGGATGCCCGGGATGCGGGAGAGCCGATCGGTGATGAGCGTCTCGTACGCACTCATGTCGCTGACCATGACGCGCAGCAGGTAATCGGCGTCGCCCGACATCAGGTAGCACTCCATGACGTTGGGCAAGGCGGTGACGGCCGCCTCGAAGGCATCCAGACCGTCGCGATTCTGGTTTTCGAGCGTGACGTGGATGAAAACGTTGATGTGCAACCCGAGCCGGGACGGATCGAGCAGCGTCACGCGCTGACGAATGTAGCCCGCCGCTTCGAGCGCTTTCACGCGCGCCAGGCAAGGCGACGGCGAGAGGTTCACGCGCGAGGCGAGTTCTACGTTGGTGAGGCGCGCGTCGGCTTGCAGCTCCCGCAAAATCTTCAGATCAATGGCGTCGAGGTCCATACCACATTGCACGCGCGCCCCGGATGAGGGTCGGCGGTCCAGTCGATTAGCCGCTCGGTCGGCGACAGTGCCGCAATACTAGCCTATTTGACACGGTTTCCGATGCGCCGGTCAGACCACCGCCCCGAAACCACCGCCGCGGCAACTGTCCGGCGGCGTCGTTCGCCAACATTCCCTTCATGTAAGGGATGGAAATGTTGTATTTCCGTGTTGTCCCGCGACGCCAATCTTCAACACGTGTTGACGATACGTGAACGTTTGTTAATATTCCGATCTTTGAATGAGAACGTTAACGATTCTCATTAACTATAAATATTTCAAACCGTCACTCGGGATTTCCAGCATGATCTTCGCTTATCACCACTGCGCCTCGGGGGAGGCAGGCCGCACCGCTACGGGCAACGTCGTCGTTCCTCGTAGCCGTCTGGCGCCGCTCGCGCTGGCCGCACTTCTGGCCTTTGCCGCCGCACCGGCCATCGCCCAGTCGACGGCGGCCACGTCCACGGCCGGAACGAGAACCGACGCCGACGCCCAAGCCACGCTCCAGGCCACAACGGTGACCGGCTCGGCCCTGCGTGAAACGCCGCAGAACCTCAAGCAGCCGGTGCAATCCGGCGCGCTTGGCTCGCGCAGCCAGCTCGATACGCCGTTCTCCACAACGGTGGTCAGCCAGGAGCAGCTCGAACAACGCCAGCCCGCGAAGCTTGGAGACGTGTTCTCGACCGACGCCTCGGTGACCGACGGCAGCAACGCCTTCGACGCCTGGGCCGGTTACATCTACGTGCGCGGCATGCCGATCGACTGGCAAGCCGGCTTCAAGCTCGACGGGATGCCCGTGATGACCTACGGCGTGACGATGCCGTACGAGCAGTTCGACCGCGTGGAACTGCTCAAGGGGTTATCCGGTTTCATGTACGGTTTCGTTGCCCCGGGCGGTGTCGTCAACTATGTGACGAAAAAGCCGACGGACGAGCGCATCGCCAGCGTCGATGTCGGTTTCCATTCGAACGGCATCTGGCGCGAGCATGTCGATCTCGGGGGCGTGCCGGGCCGAACGACATGTTCGGCGCCCGGCTGAATTACACGCACGAGGAAGGCCGCACCTATTCGGACGGCAATCTGAATCGCGACACGGTGTCGCTCGCGCTCGACGCACGTTTGACGCCCGACCTGACGTGGAACTTCGGCGCGATGTACCAGGATCGCCGGGCGACGGGCACCACGCCCTCGCTCTCGACGGCGTCCTTTCAGGGTCATCAGTTGCCGGGGCCGATCAATGTGTCGAACGCGAATCTTCAGACGCAGGCCACGCATCTGAACACCATCACGCAGTTCTACACGACCGGCCTGCAATATCAGTTGAATCCGGACTGGAAGGTGTCGGCCAACTTCGCCTACAACAAGTCGACGCGCGACCGTAACGAAGCCACGCTCTATTTGCTCAACGGCGCAGGCGACTTCCGTGGTCTGAACGATCTGGGCGACGAAATCAATACGTTCCACGCGTGGCAGGTGGCGGCCGAGGGCAAGGTTCGTACGGGGCCGCTCGCGCACCAGCTCACGTTCGGCTACGCATCGCAATATCAGACGAACGACTACACGTATCTGTACAGCCCGGTCACCGCGAACGCGTATGTTCCCTTCTCGACTTACTCGGGCAATCTGTACCAGGGGGCGTCGTATCAGTTCTTTGGCGACGGCTCGACGCTCCAGGCGCAACGCGCCAGCGCCATTGAACAGCGTTCGGTCTTCGCCTCCGACACGGTCCAGATCACGGATCGACTGTCGGTCCTCGGTGGTGCGCGCTTCACGAACTACAATCAGACGAACGCGCAAGGAATCTCGACGTACTCGACTAACGGTGTGTTCACGCCGACGCTCGCCGTCATGTACAAGCTCGCGCCGAACACGACGGCGTACGCCAGCTATGTGGAAGCGCTGGAGGCTGGCGAAGTGGTGGGGGCGACCTACGCCAACGCCGGCGCGGTGCTCAACCCGTTCAAGAGCCGCCAGTACGAGGTCGGCGTGAAGACGGAGCAGGCCACGTGGAGCACGACGGCGGCGCTCTTTCGCATTGAGCGGGGTGCGGTGTACACGAACAGCGCCAACGCGCGCGTCTCGGACGGCCAGTCGATCTACCAGGGGATCGAGTTGGCGGGGGCGGTGAAGCTGGGGCCACGGTGGACTCTCGGCGCCAGCGCCATGGCGCTCGATAGCTGGTACGCCCGTACGAACGGTTTCGACGGCAACCGGGTGGGCGGCGCGCCGCGCTTCGTGCTCTCGGGCAACGTCGAGTACAAGGTGCCTTACGTGCCGGGTCTGTCGGTCGGGGGCGATATTCGCTACAACGGTCGCACGGCGCTCAATCCGCAGAACTCGCTGACCGTCTCGGGCTATACGTTGATCAACCTCGGCGCAACCTACCGCACGCGCGTCGCAGGCAAGGACGTGACGCTGCGCGCGGCGGTGAGCAACCTGACCAACCGTAAGTATTGGGAATATCAGTACGACAACTACATCAAGCCGGCCGACCCGCGCATGGTCAGCCTGAACGCGAAGATCGACTTCTGAGCGACGTCGGACACCTGGCGAAATTTGGCCATTGATGGAACAGCGGCTCGCAAGATTCGCTGTTTGTCTTCTTGGACGCCGTACATGGCAGGGGGCGGAGTGGCGTCCCGGCTATGGCCTTCATTGAAAAAATCCATCGATCGATCCGATAAAACGGCTTGACTATCTATCTACTAGTAGATAAAGTTCGTTCCATGAATCGCACAAACACATCGCCAACGACACCGACCGTCAAGGAACAACTGCTCGAGCACGCGCAGCGGTTCCTGATGACGCGGGGCTACAACGGCTTCAGCTATCGGGATCTCGCTGAGCAAGTCGGGGTCAAGACGTCGAGCATCCACTATTACTTCCCGGCCAAGGAAGATCTCGTACTCGAAGCCATCAAGGCCTACGACGCGTTTATCAAGGAAGGGCTGGCGGGCATCGACGAGGCGCTGCCGCCTGGGCAGAAGCTGGCGTTGTATGCGCAAGGATTCGGGCGCATCGCGGCCGACGGGCATCGTATCTGTCTGTGCGGCATGCTGGCGGCCGACATCGAAACGCTGCCGGAGACGGTTCGCGAAGCGGTGCAGCGATTCTTCGCGTATCACGAAGCGTGGTTGGCACGTGTGCTGGCCCAGGGCGTGGCAGACGGTTCACTCACGCTGACGTCGTCGCCCGAAGGCACTGCGCGTGCGCTGTTTGCCGGGTTTCAGGGGAGCGTGATGGCTTCCCGTTTGTTCCGGGCGCCGTCGCGCCTGGAGGATGTGGTGGCGTCGGTGTGCGGCGTCGCTTGAGTTGACGCCGGCTCGCACGAGCCGGCCAGCGGATGTCAGAGGGGTCGTCGGGCCGGGAGGCAACGCCGTGAAGGTGTGCCGGGCTGGGGCGATCGAAGTTTGGAAGTGAAATTCTCTACTCACCAGGAGTTCGTTATGTCGATCGAAAAAGTGCTGTACACCGCCCATGCCACCGCTACCGGAGGCCGTGATGGCCGTGCCGTGTCGTCCGATGGCGTGCTTGACGTCAAGTTGGTTGTCCCCAAGGAAATGGGCGGCGCGGGCGTTGGCGGCACGAATCCGGAACAACTGTTTGCCGCCGGTTACTCGGCCTGCTTCCTGGGCGCGCTGAAGTTCGTGGCGGGCAAGGAAAAGATTGCGCTGCCCGCCGACACGAAGATCGACGGAAGCGTCGGAATCGGCCAGATCCCGACGGGCTTCGGCATTCAGGCGGAACTGAAGATCAGCGTGCCGGGCGTGGATCGCGCGACGGTCGAAGCGCTGGTACAGAAGGCACACATCGTGTGCCCCTACTCGAACGCCACGCGTGGCAACATCGACGTGACGCTGACGGTGGTCTGAGTTCGTGGCGTTCCCGGTCTCACGCGCAAGCGCGCCGCCGGAGAACGCTGCGGGATAAGGCAAGGGCAGCCCGCGGGCTGCCCTTGTTCTTTTGCTTCACGGCGCGCGATCCCGTCACTTCGTCTTGACTTCGACCTTGATGCCGTCGGACAGCACGGTGATGGTGCCGGGCTCGACATCGCGTCCGCCATAACGCAATTGCTCGGGTTTGAATGTATAGATCGGATACTGATTGAGCACTTGCTGGGCGAGCGAGCCGCCGATGGCCGTCAATTGTTGGTCGTATGCCGGGGCATGCCGTTCACATTCACACGCTCCACGTTCGGGTTGTCGAGCAACACGGCGCGTTTGACCGGGTCGTATTTCAGCGCGCTCGACAGGCTCAGCACGCCAGCGAGCGGCTGGCCTTGCAGCAAGACGTTTTGCAATTGCGCGTCGATCTGCGTGATGACGCGGTTGGCCTGCGGGTTGAAGCCGATTTTCGGATGCGTCAGTTCGACGGACAGCAGTTGGCCGTAGTTGAGCGTGGTCGGGAAGCGCTTGCCGACGGCAGCCTCGATGTCCTGACGTGTCATCGTGTACTCGCCGGTCCAGATGTTGTACGCGGCATTGGCCGGGCGCATGAGCGGGGCGAGCGCAAGGCCGAGGAGCCCCGCCGCCGTCAGACGCAGTGCGTCGCGGCGCGAGGTCACGCCCCTGTCCGAGGTGTCGGTGGGGAGGAGGCGACGGGGCGGGCGGTAAGCGGTCATGTTACGAAGGTCCGAGGGACGGGCACGGCGCGGCCGTGCCTGAATCGTCGATGATGATGTGACCCGGACGATGCAGAATCGTTCTACGTGAGGCAATTGCTCGTGCGAACCGTGTCAATCCGTGCCCACACTCGTTCGTCTTCGTGCAACAGCGGTATCGGCTCGCCGGTTCGATCCGGTTCAATAATGCGGCGGGACTTCGTGACGTGGATTCCCATCGTTCCCCCCTTGTCCCTGCGACTGCATCTGCTGGTACAGCGCCTTGATCTGCTTTTGCAGCAAATCGAGCTGCTGCTCCTGACGCGTGACGATGTCGTTGAGGGTTTCGAGCAAATCCTCCTGAAACGCTGCCTTGACTTCGAGTTCGACGACGCGTGCTTCCAACGATTCCATGAGCTTCTCCGGTAGACGCGGCATTGTAGGCCACCCGGCGCTTCGCCAGTCGAGGCTGCCTGCGATATGACGCATTCGATTCGCGCCGGGCATAATCGCACGATGAAAACCTTCCTGCTTTATGTCGTCACGGCGGTGGCGGAGATCGTCGGCTGCTATTTGCCCTGGCTGTGGCTCAAGCACGATCGCAGCGCATGGTTGCTGGTGCCGGGGGCGATGTCGCTTGCGCTTTTCGCGTGGCTGCTGACGCTGCATCCGTCGGCGGCCGGTCGTGTTTATGCGGCGTACGGCGGCGTTTATATCAGCGTGGCGATCGTGTGGCTGTGGCTCGTGGATGGGGTGCGCCCAACGCCGTGGGACATGGCCGGTGTGGCCATTGCGTTAGCGGGCATGAGCCTGATCGCGTTCCAGCCGCGCTAGTCGCCTCAGTCGCCTCAGTCGCTTCAGTCGCGACTGCCGTCACCGCTCATCTCGCCGGTGCCGGACGGCAGTCCATCGAGCACACGCCGTTCGTTCATGGTGCCGGCGTAGTGATTGCGCTTTTCTTCATACATCAGCAAATCGGCCCGCTGGGTCGTGGCTTCGAGCCGCTCTCCAGCCTCGCACGTCGCCATCCCCATCGAGAACGAGAGCGCCGTGCCAGGGTAGAACGAGTTGTTCAGCTCCACGAGTTGGCGAATGCTCTCGATCAGCGCCGCGCCACTCGTCGCATCGGTGGAGGGCAGCAGCAACGCGAATTCGTCACCGCCGATGCGCGCCGCGATCTGCGGGGCGGTGACCGCTTTGCTCAACACCTCGCCCGCACGGCGCAGCAGCGCGTCGCCTGCGGCGTGCCCTAGCTGATCGTTCACGGTCTTCAGGCCGTTCAGGTCGGCGACGATCACCGTCACCGGATAGGGCCCCTTGCGCTCGAGCCGGTTGAGTTCGTCGACATAGAACGAGCGGTTGCGCAGCTTGGTCAGCACGTCGTGCTTTCCGAGGAATTCGAGATACGACTCGGCCTTCTTGCGGGCGGTGATGTCGGTGAGCGCCACGAGCACCAGGTCCCAGCGCGCCTCGTGACCGGGCAGCACCGCGAATTGCAGGTGAACGTTGATCTCGTTGCCATCGAGCGCGTAGTTGACGACTTCGCGCTGCTGGAACAGCTTGTTCTCCCACAGGTCGACCAACTGCTCGCGGAAATTGTGTCGCATGTCGTCGCGGAACACTTCGGGCAGGCGAGCGAGCAGCGAGGCCTTGTCGGGCGCGACGAACATCGCGAGCGTGTGGCGATTCACGTCGAGCACGTGGATTTCGGTCATGCACCGTTCCACGAATTCGGGGTGAACGTCGGTAAACGTGCGGAAGTCCGTGATGCCGCGCGCGCGGGCGTCGTCGAGCAGCAACTTGATGGCGCTGAAATCCTCGACCCAAAGCGAGACCGGCGAGTATTCGAACAGCCCGCGTGCGTATTGTTCGCCCATCGTCACGCGCTCACGGGCGTGTTCGAGTTCGGTGACGTTTTCCAGCGCGATCAGCACGCGCTCCAGCGTGGCTTCGTGCCCGGGCAGGACCGAGCCGTTCAGGAGCACATCGAGACGCCGGCCATCGAGGGTGTAGTTGACCGTCTTGCTCGTGAAGTGTGTACGGCCGTCCCACAACTGGCAAAGCTCTTCGATGTGAGTCTTGAGCATGTCGTCGCGGAAGATGCGCGGCAGGCCGGCCACGAGCGCGTCGAGCGATGGGGCGTTGAACATCGACAACGTTCGACGATTGACCTTGATGACGCGAATGCGTCGCGAGCAAGCGGCGACGTGCGCCGGGTCGATCTTGAAGTGGGCGCGCAGGTCGGTGACCCCTTGCGCGCGCCATTCGTCGAACAATTGCTTCACACCGCTGAAGTCCTCGAGCCAGAGCGAAACGGGGGCGAGGTCGAACATCAGCGCGTCATCGTTGGCGGCGCTGGCCCCGAGCGCATCGCGCGGCAGGGAGGGCGGCTGGGAAGGTACGACGGGCGTGGCGTCCGGCATGAGGCACCTGGGGTCTGCTAAGTCGAGTCAGCCCGCCATTCTACGGGCAAATGCGCGCCATGCCACCGAGAGTCGGATTAGAGCAACGGCGCACCGGTGTCGCGTTTGACTTCTCGCAGCGACAGCATCGATTCGATTGACGAGACGCCGGGCAGGGCGCGCAGCACGTCGCGCGTAAACATGCCGTAATCGTCGAGATCCGTGGCTACCACCTCCAACAGGTAATCGGCGCTGCCGGAGATGTTGTGGCACGACACGATGCGCTCGATGGCCTGAACTTCGCGCTCGAACTGCTCGGACAGCGCGCGGTCATGCACGGCGAAGCGCACATGGACGAATGCCGTCACGCCAAGCCCCAGCGCGCGGTGCGAAAGTTCTGCCCGATAGCCGGTGATATAGCCCTCGGCTTCGAGCCGTTTCAGACGTCGCGCACAGGGCGTTTCGGACAGCGACACACGTTCGGCAAGCCGGGCGTTGGAAATGCGGCCATCGCGCTGGACGATGGAGAGAATCGCCCGATCGATGGCGTCGAGTTCGTTCATGATGAGTATCCCGCTACGAAAGCTACTGCAAAGATGGCATTCCACCACGATCTGCAGTTTCCGGAAAGTGTTGCCCTCACCCTTCCGGATTAGGTTGATTGTCTCGGGTGTGACCGCTGGTGTGGAGGGATTTCAAGGTTTGGTGTGTGTGGATGGTGGAATATTCTAAATATATCGCTGAATATGAGTGAAAAACGCAGAATTTCGCTCGTTGAATAGCGAGATCATGATGCTCGTTTTGGCCATTCCGGCCGCCAGAGGAAAGTCATGGTTTCGCTGCAGTTGCTCACTGTCTTCGTCGGCGCTCTGATCGTCGTCTACGCCTTGCCGGGCCCGGACATGGCGCTCGTCATGCAGACGAGCATGACGCGAGGAGTGCGACACGGATTGGCGACGGCGGCCGGCTTGGCGTTGGCGCGCGCCGGGCACGTGACGCTCTCGGCCTGTGGCGTGGCGGCGCTGTTGCGTGCGGCGCCATGGCTCTTCGAGACCGTGCGCATCGCAGGCGCGATCTATCTGGCGTGGGTGGCGATCCAGATCTGGCGCTCTCCCGCGTTCGGCATTCAGACGGCTGTCGCGCCGACCGACGCCGCACCGCCGCTCGCACATGCCGTGCGGCGCGGCGTGCTCTCCAGCGTGCTCAATCCGAAGGCGCTCCTGTTCTGTTCGGTGCTGCTGCCCCAGTTTGTCCGCGCTGACGCCGGGCCGGTGTGGGCGCAGGTGCTCGAACTGGGCGTATTGCTGCTGGTCGTGGGCGCGATCTTCGACGTGACACTCGCCTTTGGCGCCGCCCGCATCGCCCGCTGGCTGCGCACCCGTCCGCTGGCACAAAAAGTCCAACGCTGGTCGTTCGGCGCGGCGCTCATGGCGTTCGCCGTGCGCCTGTCGCTGGATTGAAACGCCGGGCCAACATCCCCCGCTCTCCTTCCTTTTCCTCAGTGCACCAATTCGGTGCGTTTCGCTGCGACACGGCAAATGGAGGTGCGACACAACGTCGCACCTCTTGAAATCTAAGAACCTTCCCGAATTGCTGCATTGCACAGCGTTTACCGCCAAACAGGTGCCGATCTGCTTTGAAATCGTCGCGCGCGTATGCGTGAGGGCTGCGCGACACATTGTCGCGCCGGTGTGTGTGCGATGTCCGGCCTAATTAAACTTCGGCATAATGCCGCACCGTGATGGAAGTAAAAGACAAGAAGTCGGGCAGTGACTTGAGGTCTTCGGGGCGGCAACCCGCCCCGGTTCCCGTCTTTTCGATGACACAGTCGTCGTAGTTCGGCCGGTGCAATATCGGCGCGGCGACTGCTCCCGTCTCACCTTAACCCTTGCCAACCTCCTGCGACCCTGCATCAGGCCGGTAAGCCCGTGTTGCGCCGTTCGTTGGCCAACTCAACCCTGTCGTGTGACATGAAGAAACACAGAAACCCGCGATTGCTAAGGCTCCTCGCCCTGTGCTCGCCGCTGCTTTTGGCTGGCTGCGACATGGCCGTTCTCAACCCCAAGGGGCAGATCGGAGAAGAGACCAAATCCCTGATTCTCACGGCCACCTGGCTGATGCTGATCGTCGTGATTCCGGTCATCTTGATGACGCTGTGGTTTGCGTGGAAATATCGCGCGAGCAACAAGGCGGCCCGCTACGAACCGAACTGGTCGCACTCCACGGCCATCGAGGTCGTGGTCTGGCTCGTGCCGATCATCATCATTGCGATCCTCGCGCGCATCACCTGGGTCTCCACCCACGAACTCGATCCTTACAAGCCGCTGCAAAGCGATGTGAAGCCGATCACGGTCGAAGTGGTGTCGATGAACTACAAGTGGTTGTTCATCTACCCGGAGCAAGGGATTGCGTCGATCAACGAGTTGGCCGTTCCGGTCGATACCCCCGTGAATTTCAAGATCACGTCGGAATCGATCATGAACTCGTTCTTCATTCCGCAATTGGGTAGCCAGGTCTACTCGATGGCCGGTATGCAGACGAAGCTGCACTTGATCGCCAACCACGTCGGCGCGTACGACGGCATTTCGGCGAACTACAGCGGCGGCGGCTTCTCGGGCATGCGTTTCAAGACGCTGGCGATGACCGACAACGACTTCGAGCAATGGGTGACGAAGGTGCGCGAGTCGAAGAAGGTGCTCGACAAGGACGCCTACGCATCGCTCGTGCCGATGAGCGAAAACACGCCGGTCACGTACTACAGCTCGGTCGACGCGAACCTGTTCCAGTCGATCGTGCACGCCCCGATGGCATCCGGCATGGCCCAACAGCAGGACGGCCATGAGAACCACGGTGCCATGGACATGAAGGGCATGGACATGAAGATGGACATGAAGGGTGCGGCCAACGACACCGCGACGGCACCGGCCGCCGCGATGACCATGGCCATGGACAATGCCGGCGCGCATGCGATGCACGCCGGTGCGTCTGCGCACGCGCATAAGGAGTAAACAACAATGTCAACGCTGTTTGGCAAACTGACTCTCGAAGCCATCCCGTACCACGAGCCGATCATCGTCGGCGCGGTCGGCATGATGGTGCTGGGGGGGCTGGGCATCATTGGGCTGCTCACCTACTTCGGCAAGTGGAAGTACCTGTGGAACGAATGGGTCACGTCGGTCGATCACAAGAAGATCGGCATCATGTACGTGCTCGTCGCTCTCGTTATGCTGCTGCGCGGCTTTGCCGACGCCTTGATGATGCGTACGCAGCTCATGCTCGCGCACAACTCGCCGGGCATTCTCCCGCCGGAGCACTACGACCAGATCTTCACCGCCCACGGCGTGATCATGATCTTCTTCGTGGCGATGCCGTTCATGACGGGTCTCGTCAACCTCGTGGTGCCGCTGCAGATCGGCGCCCGCGACGTGGCATTCCCGTTCCTGAACACGCTCTCGTTCTGGCTGTTCGTGGCCGGCGCAGCGCTGGTGAACCTGTCGCTGGGCGTGGGTGAATTCGCGCGCACGGGCTGGCTGGCTTACCCGCCGCTCTCGGGCATTCAATACAGTCCGGGCGTGGGGGTGGATTACTACATCTGGGCCTTGCAGATCTCGGGTCTGGGGACGTTGCTCACGGGTGTGAACTTCGTCGTCACGATTCTGAAGATGCGTGCGCCGGGCATGAACCTGATGAAGATGCCGGTCTTCACTTGGACCTCGCTGTGCACGATGGTGCTGGTGTGCGCCGCGTTCCCGGTGCTGACGGTGACGCTGGCGCTGCTCTCGCTCGACCGCTACCTCGACTTCCATTTCTTTACGAATGAGTTGGGCGGCAATCCGATGATGTACATCAACCTGATCTGGATCTGGGGTCACCCGGAGGTGTACATCCTGATTCTGCCGGCGTTCGGAATGTTCTCGGAGATCATCTCTACGTTTTCGGGCAAGAAGCTGTTCGGCTACAAGTCGATGGTGTACGCCACGGCCGCGATCATGGTGCTGTCGTTTCTCGTGTGGGCGCACCACTTCTTCACGATGGGCTCGGGTGCCAACGTGAACGCGTTCTTCGGTATCGCGACGATGATCATCTCGATCCCGACCGGCGTGAAGATCTTCAACTGGCTTTTCACGATGTACCGCGGTCGCGTACAAATGACCGTGCCGGTGCTGTGGACGCTGGGCTTCATCGTCACGTTCGTGATCGGTGGCATGACGGGCGTGCTGCTGGCCGTGCCGGGCGCCGACTTCGTGCTGCACAACTCGCTGTTCCTGATTGCTCACTTCCACAACGTGATCATCGGTGGCGTGCTGTTCGGTTACATCGCCGGGATGAACTACTGGTTCCCGAAGGCCTTCGGCTTCAAGCTCGACGAGCGTCTGGGCAAGGCAAGCTTCTGGTGCTGGCTGATCGGCTTCTACCTTGCGTTCATGCCGCTGTACGTGCTGGGCCTGATGGGCATGACCCGTCGCCTGAACCACTACGAAAACGCTGCGTGGCAGCCGTGGCTGATCGCCGCGTGGGTGGGGCACTGTTCATCGCCGCCGGTATTGGTTTCCAGGTGCTGCAACTGGTCGTCTCGATCAAGAACCGCAAGGCGCTGGCCGACACGACGGGCGATCCCTGGAATGGCCGTACGCTGGAGTGGATGACGTCGTCGCCGCCGCAGTTCTACAACTTTGCCGAAGAGCCGCGCGTGCATGACATCGACGAGCTGGCCTATCGCAAGGCCCATGGCATCAAGGGCGACCTGAAGACGAGCTACACGCCGATTCACATGCCGAAGAACACCGGCGCCGGTTTCATCATCAGTGCGTTCTCGCTGGTGTTCGGTTTCGCGGCCATCTGGCACATCTGGTGGCTGGCCATCGTCGGCTTCGTCGGCATGATCGTGACCTTCATCTGCCGCAGCAACGACGATTCGATCGACTACTACGTGCAGTCGCCGGAAGTGGTGGCCATTGAAACGGCTCACCATCAGGCACTGGCCGCAGCAGCAAAGGCTTAATCATGACGAGCGAAGTTCTCAAACACTCTGGCGCGCATGCCGATGCGCATGCGCACGACCACGCGCACCACGACACCGGTGGCAACACGATCTTCGGTTTCTGGGTGTACCTGATGACCGACCTGGTGCTGTTCGCCGGCCTGTTCGCCACCTTTGCGGTGTTGCGTGACTCGTCTGCGGGCGGCCCGACGGGCAAGGAACTGTTCGACCTGAAGTTCGTGCTGGTCGAAACGTTCATCCTGTTGTTCTCGTCGATCACCTATGGCTTTGCCATGGTGGGGCTGCACAACGGCAAGAAGAGCACGGTACTGGGCTGGCTGGCGGTGACCTGGTTGCTGGGTGCCGGGTTTATCGCGATGGAACTGTATGAGTTCCACCATCTGATTCTGGAAGGTGCGGGCCCGAACCGTAGCGGTTTCCTGTCGTCGTTCTTCGCCCTGGTGGGCACCCACGGTCTGCACGTGGCGTCGGGCCTGCTGTGGATGGCCGTGCTGATGTTCCAGATCGGCAAGAAGGGTCTGAATTCGACCACCACCACGCGCCTGCAATGCCTGTCGCTGTTCTGGCACTTCTTGGACGTGGTGTGGATTGGCGTGTTCACGGTCGTGTACCTGATGGGAGCGATGTAAATGAGCAATACGAAATCGGTGCAATCGCACGGCCACGACGCTGGCCACAATGCGGCCGGGGGTAGCCACGGCAGCGTGAAGTCGTACCTGATCGGCTTCGTGCTCGCGGTGATCCTCACGGTCGTGCCGTTCAAGCTGGTGATGGATGGCACGATGCCGCCGTCGACGGTGCTGCCGCTGATTCTCGGCGCGGCCCTCGTGCAGATCATCGTCCATCTGATCTACTTCCTGCACATGGACCGTTCGTCGGAACAGCGCTGGAACGTCATGGCCTTCGCGTTCACGATCCTGATCGTGTCCATCGTGCTGGTCGGCTCGCTGTGGATCATGCACAACGCCAACACACTGATGATGCCGGGGATGTAAGGCTTCTTCAGAACTTGTCTGCGTTACTTATGGCAAGTGAGAGAAAGGCGGCGCCGGTTTCCGGGCCGCCTTTTTCTTTTTGGGGCGCTTTGGAGAGGAGGCCTTCCCGCCGATTTCCGAGCCGACTCGCTAACCGGTTTCGGTGAACGATTCGACGCGTTGCCAGGGGCACGGGCTTGTGCGTGCCGTTTGGCGCCTCAGTGCGCAAAAAGGGCAGTTCGAGTCATCGAACTGCCCTTTTTGCTCACACCTTCCCGATCCGTCGACACCGCCCGCTCATTTACCCCCAACGCCCCCGCAATCCCCCATACCCGCGACGCTTGCCGGTACCCTGACTGCGCTCCACTTTAAAGTCGCTCCGTCAGGGCACCGGCAAGCGTCGCTCACGCATCCTGTCATTCCAGAGCCCGTCGCCTCATCGGCGTCGTCATATCGTTTGCGCTGACGGATCGGGAAGGGGCGCCGGCAAGCGTCGCTCACGCATCCTGTCATTCCAGAGCCCGTCGCCTCATCGGCGTCGTCACATCGTTTGCGCTGACGGATCGGGGAGGGGCACCGTCAAGCGTCGCTCACGCATCCTGTGATTCCAGCCCCGTCGCCTCATCGGCGTCGTCACATCGTTTGCGCTGACGGATCGGGAGGGGCACTGGAGAGCGTCGTTCAAGCCTCCTGTCGACGCCCACCGGGGTTGTCCGATGGGTGTCGTCGCATCGCTTTCGTTGACATATCGGGTTGGGGGCCGCCCGCGGTGCGACTTAACAGGCATTGGAGTGCCGCGGGCGGCCCCCAATCCGATTTGCCGCTAACGTGGGAAGCGACCGGGCGCATCAAGACATAAGGGGGCAACACGGAGCTACGAGGAGCTACAAGACGTTACAAGACGCTACGAACCGATATCAAGCCCAAAAAGCCCTATCCGTGCGACGCCGCCTTGTCATCCGGCGGCGTATCCGACGTCGGCGCGGCGAGGATCACCCCGGGCCGCACCGGCAGATCTGGACGAATCCCCAGCAACGGCAACGCCTGCGATGCAATCTCCGCAAACGCCGGTCCCGCCGCCTGACCGCCAAAGTGCTGCGACGCTTTTGGCTCATCCACCGATACCGCAATCACCAGGCGCGGTGCCGACAACGGCGCGATCCCCACGAACGATGCCCGATACTTCGAGTGGTCGTATCCATGCGCGCCCGCCTTGTAAGCCGTGCCGGTCTTGCCGCCAATGCTGTAACCGGCCACCTGTGCCGTCGTGGCCGTGCCGCCCGTATCGACCACGCCTGCCAGCATCTGACGCATCTCGGCCGCCGTGTGCGCGTCGATCACCCGCACGCCCTCAGGCTGCACCGGTGTATCCGGCTTGATAATGGTGATGGGCACGAGCACGCCATCGTTGGCAAAGATCGTGTACGCCCGCGCCAACTGGAACAGCGACGCCGAGATCCCGTAACCGTACGCCATCGTCGCCTGCTCGATCCGCCGCCACGATTTGTACGGACGCAAACGCCCCGATACCGCGCCCGGGAACCCCAGCTTCGGCTGCTGACCCAGTCCGATCTCGGTGAACATGTCCCACATTTCCTCCGCCCGCAACATCGTCGACACCTTGGTCATGCCGATGTTGCTCGACTTCTGAATGACACCCGCTGCCGTCAACACGCCATTCGCGCTGTCGTCGCTGATGGTCGCGCCTTCGAAGACGTATCGCCCGGGCCCCGTGTCGATGAGCGTGGTCGGCGTGAGCCGATGAAGGTCCAACGCCAGTGCCATGGTGAACGGCTTGAGAATCGAGCCCGGTTCGAAGACATCCGTGAACACGCGGTTGCGCAATTGCTCGCCCGTCAAATGCGCTCGGTCGTTCGGGTTGTAGGTCGGCAAGTTGGCCAGTGCCAGCACCTGGCCGGACTTGGCATCGATGACGACCGCCATCGCCGCTTTCGCCCCCGTGCGTTCCAGTGCATTCTTCAACGCCTCGTAGGCGATGTACTGCACACGTGTATCCAGCGTCAGGCGAATGTCCTTGCCGTCTCGCGGCGGGCTGGAATCGTCGAGATCCTGAATGGTCCGGCCGATGCGGTCCTTGATGACGCGTCGCACGCCCGCCTTGCCCTCGAGCAAGGGCTCCTCGCCCAGCTCCATGCCTTCCTGGCCCTTGTCTTCAACATTGGTGAAGCCCACCACATGCGCCGCGACTTCGCCTTCGGGGTAGAAACGCTTGTATTCGCTGCTTTCGTACACGCCGGGGATGCCCAGGACTTCCATCTGTTTGCCGATCTCCGGCGAGACCTGACGCTTCACATAGACGAACTTCTTCTCGCCGATGAGCTTGGCACGCAGTTCCTTCGTGGGAATGTCGAGCAGTTTGCTGGCCTTCTGCAGGGCACTGTCGGACAAGTCGTCCGGCACCTCGGCCGGTACCGCCCAGATGGTGCGCATCGGCAGGCTGGTCGCGAGTACGCGGCCATCGCGATCTTCGATCTTGCCGCGCACCGCAGGCATGACAATGGTGTGCTCGTATCGCTTTTCGCCCTGCGCGATATAGAAACTATTGCCCGGGCCGGCAATCCAGAACGCTCGTGCGACCAGTCCGATGAACGCGAGGGTGATCGTGATGACGACGAACTTGGAGCGCCACATCGACATGCGCGACTGCAATACCGGACTGGAAGCGAACGTAACGTCCTTGGGCTGGCGATTCTTTTGCATGGCGCTCGCGGGGCGGTGAGAGGCGTGAACAGCAATGAGCCCGTCGACAAACTCTGGCTCAGATTCTAGGCGAGATAGCGTAGCACGCAAGTGACTGTTGTAATAGCGCAAAGGCCCCGTCAGACGGGGCTTTCCGGGATTTTTTCGACGGCATGGTCGTCGCCTCTCGAATCAGTGTCGGCAGATAAAACCGGACGCGGAATGTCTCTCGACATCGCCCTGCGCGCGGCGCACGCCGTGGCGTCACTTTCCCGCGCCGAACCGAACGTCGCCGTACCAGGCGTGCGCGCTGGCGTGCGTGTTGTCGCTGTCGGTAAAGATGCCATAGCCGAGCAGCTTGCCCGGCTTCTCCCGGTAGATGCGTTCGTAGTCCGCCGCCACGTTGCGCGAGAACGTTTGCCACTTGCCGAGCGACGCATTGCCGCCCGCCACCACGAGCATCTGCACCCGATCGGTGTGCGGGTTCTGGATGACGCCGCCCGGCGCGGCATCGTTGGACCAGATATACATCAGCGTGGCATAGGGTAGGTCTTTGCCCCCGCCTTGGCCAGCGCCATGGCCGCCCGATCGCCGAACGGCAGCGACGATGTGTTGCCGTCGAAGAAGAACACCAGCCGCGCCGGCGAATCCTCTTTGTCGCCCACCCGATTGTCGGCGCCCGGTATCGCCTGGTCGACTCTCCAGCGCCACGACACGACGGGCGTCACGCTCAGGTCGACGCCGTCGCCCTGGGCCATGAGCGCCGAGGCGGAGTCGACCGAAGTGGCCTCGATGACGTTGTGCCCGCCATCGACGACGACGGTGTAGGTCGTGAGTTTCTTCCCGCTCACGACCGGCAGGTTTCGCCATCCGGACGGCAAGGCACCGCCCGGCGCGGCCTTTGAGAAGAGAAGGGGCTCCGGGGCAGGACCGCCCGCCCATGCCACCGCCGCGCTCAGGCCGGCGGCCACGACCGTCAGCCTGCCCACAAACGCACGCGTCCCCGCGCGCCGAGGGCCATCACGTCGACACGTCGGGACCCACGAGCGCGCGAGTTGCCCAAGCGGCCCAAGCAAAGCGAAACGGGATGCGGCCAACTCGGGGACGATCGACATGGAGCCTCCAACGGATTCGGTGGCGACGCAATGCCGCCATCATCCCAGATTCCGCGTGAGGCTGTCCGACAGCGGGGCGGGCGAATCCTGAAGCGTCTCGCGCCGCGACGGCGGACGATGCTCGTTTCTACGACATCCAGGAGGCGGCGACATGCCATTCGTGTCCCATGCAGCATTCCACCCGGTGAACCCATTCCTGCGCCTGGCCGACGACGCGATGAACTGCCTGCACGAAGGGTTCCGCGGCAATTTTGCAGGCGCGGCCTTGTGTTGGCGAGACAGCGGACTGCATCACCTGCTCAACGACGCATGGCAAAGCGCGAGCCTAAGGTTTCAGCGACACGGCGCAGCACTCCCCGGGGCCGCTGACGTGACGTTCGCCTGTGCGCTGAGCGCCGTCACGGTGGGCGCCACGTGCCGATACCTTTGGCCCGAGCTGCGCGCGCTGGAGCGTGCCTGCACGGCGGGCGAGGGCGCGCTGCGCGAGTGGGCGCTCGACACCGATGCGCAACTGCGGCGTCGGACCGTGGAGGAAGTCACGGCCATGCGCCAGTGTCTGGCGGCATTCGCCGCAACGCAGACCGCCACCCATCCCCTGCCACCCACTGCGGTTTCGCAACGCGCCAGCACAACGACGCGTCGCAAGTTCGCGGAACTGCGCATCGCGGAATCGCTGATTCTGCATCTCGCCGACACGCCGCAAGCGAGCCTGGCGCAAAGCGACCGCGTCGTCGGGCTTTGCCAGCTACTGGCCCATGGCCTGGGTTTCCGGCTGTCCGGCGCCGTCCGGCACGCGCTCAACCTGAGCGATGACCGTCCCTCGCTGATCCGTGACGATGCTGCCTTCGCGCTGCTGCGCGAACGTCTCGAACCCGATTGGCGACACGATGCCGAGGGCTCGCCGACCTTCAGCGTGCATCCGGTCGATGTCCAACTCTTCGATCCGTTGGAGACAACTGACGACCTCTCGGACGACACGCGAGCCGCCCGCGCGATGCTGACCCATCCGGAGGCCCTGCGACGCGTTCGATCCCGCGTGGTCGCGCTGTTCGCCGCCAGCGTACGCGATGACTGTGGCGGCGACGGCGACTGGCGAAATCTCGCCGTCCGCGCGCTGAATACCGCTGCCGAACGCGGGATGACCTGCGAGCGCGTCCTCGACGCCATGGGCGTCGCGACACGCGCGAGTATCAGCGCGCGCTTCGCTTGGCGCTGGACCGACGAACCGGTGCCGCAGGCGGGAGATGTTCGGGGCCCGGCGATTCCGATGGACGTTGCGCCATGGATTGCCCGAGTGATGCTGGTGGCCGGAAGGCCTGGAAGGTCCGGGCGGCGCACGCCGTGTCCGCCGCGTCTTGCGGCGTTGGCACGCGGCGATACGCCCGCATCGCTGGTGATCGGGTCCACCGACTGGATGCATCTGGTCGACGGAATCGCCGCGTTGGGCCGTGATCACTGGCACGCGTCGTACGCGCACGTGCGCGAGGCGGGCAGGGGGTGATGTAAGCGGCGGGCGCGACCGCTGCCGCTACAGGTACGCCCCGCCGAGCAAACCCGCGATGCTGCCCGCGGCGAGCCACCACAGCGGATGCACGCGTGTGCGGATCGCAAGCACCGCCACGGCCGCCGTGATCCCGCCGAGCCACCACGATGTCGCCGACGCTTCGACGATCAAGGCCGCACTCGCGGCAACGAGTCCCGCTGTCATCGGCACCAGACCGGCCTGCACAAGGCGACGCCATGGCCGGTCCTTGAAGCGCTCCCACAGGTGCAACACGCCGATTGTGATGAGCGATGATGGCCCGAACTTCGCGAGCGATGTCACGAGCATGCCCTGCCAGCCGGCCACGTGCCATCCGACGAGCGGCACGATCATGAGGTTCGGGCCGGGCGCCGCCTGCCCCAGCGCAAACAGTGCGCTGAATTGTTCCGACGTCATCCAGTGATGCAGATCGACGACCTGACGCTCCATCTCCGGCAGGATGGTGTTGCCACCACCGAAGGCCAGCACGGACAGCTGCGAGAAGATGAGCGCAAGCGAGACGAGGGTGCCGGTCATTGCGACACCCGCCACGTGGCGTAAAGGGAGATCGGGGTCATCACCAGCATGGTGAGCACGAGCGGCAGGCGCAGCACTGCGATGGCGATGAAACACGCCGCCGCCACCGCGGCAAGCACCACGGACTTGCGCAGCGGCCACGAGACTTTCCAGGCGATTTGGATCAACAGCCCGGCCGCGGCCGCGGCGAGTCCGGCGAAGAGATGCCGCACGTGCGGGTCGTGTTGAAAATGCTGATAGATCGTGCCCAGCGCGATCACCACCGCCGACGGTACGGCGATCAGGCCGAGGATCGATGCGAGCGCGCCGCGCCAACCATGAAAGCGCATGCCGAGCGCGACGGACAGATTGATGATGTTGCCGCCGGGCAGAAATTGGCACAGCCCGAGCAAGTCGGTGAATTCGGCGGGCGTGATCCATCGATGCTTCTCGACGATCATCCGACGCGCCAACGGCAGCGCTCCGCCGAACGCGGTCATGCCAAGGCCGAGGAAGCCCAGGAACAAGGCGCGAATGCTTGGGGCGTCGGCAACCGGCGGTGCCGGCGTTGTGGCGGGCGCGCCGGAAGCGGCAGGTGCGGAGGGGGCCGGAAGGCTCATGGCAGGTTCGATCTGAAAACGGGACTGCGGTGGGGGACGCACGACAGCGGGCCATCGAAGGACGGACAGCACCGATGCCGCGCGGAACCCCTTGAGCGTAGGCGGATTGCGCTATATTGTCCAATATATGGAAGTGACTTGAATCATATCGAATCAATATGGCAAATATCGACGTGCGGTTGTTGCGCTACTTCATTGCGGTGGCCGAAACGGGGCACATGACGCGCGCGGCTGAGCGTCTGGGCATCGGACAACCGCCGCTCTCGCAACAGATCCGGGTGCTGGAAAGCCAACTGGGCGTGACGCTCTTCGAACGCCTGCCGCGCGGCATGGCGCTCACCGACGCCGGCCAGGCGTTTCTTGGAGACGCGTACGAGGTCGTGCGCAAACTCGATCAGGCGGTCGACGACGTGCGCCGCGTCGCGGCCGGCATCAAGGGACGGCTGTCGGTAGGCCTGACCAGTTCCGCGGCGCTGCACCCGTTCGTGCCGACGGTGATTCGTACCTTCCGAAGCGATGCGCCAGCCGTCTCGCTGATGCTCGACGAGAGCAGTACAAGCGAGCTGCTCGACGGCCTGCGCGACGGGCATCTGGACGTTGCATTCGTACGCCAGCCACAGGGGGACACCGCGCAGATTGTCTTCGTACCGGTGCTCGAAGAGCCGATGGTGCTCGCGGTCCCGTCGGCGCATCCGCTGGCCCTGACGGGGCGGGCGGGAAAAGCGGCCGTCCCGATGACGGCCATTGCCTCGCAGAAACTGATTTTGTATCGACGCCGCACAGGGCAGGGGCTGTACGACGCCATCATCGCGGCGTGCCATGGCGCAGGCTTCAGTCCGAACATCGAGCAGGAAGCCCCGCGTCTGCTGACGACGCTCTCGCTCGTCGCGGCGGGATTGGGCGTGTCGGTCGTGCCTGCATCGCTCATGCGCATGCAGGTGGAAGGTATCGTCTACCGGCCGCTTGCGCCCGCGCCACGTGCACCGTTGTTTTGCGCCCACCGCGAAGGCGTGCTCGCCGGGCCGACGGCGCGACTGCTCGATCATGTGCGCGAGGCCGCGCAGTCGATCGCGGCCGAATGAGGGGGAAGGAGGGAAGTCGGAAGAGGCTTGATGGCGTAGGGGGGCGGCAACGACACACGCTCAGGCCGTCGTGCCCCCCTTTTGCGTGAGCAACGCCTCGATATGCCCGTGCAGTCCCACGTCGCTCCATTCCAGTTCGCCCATGCGCCAGAAGCGCGCGTTGCCCGCGCGATCGACGAGATAGGTGGCCGGCAGGCCGAGCGATCCGAAACGCTTGTAGACGGCACCGTCGGCGTCGAGCAGCACGGTGCCGTCGATGGGGATTTTGTCGACGAACGGCTTGACCGTCGCCAGCGGTTCCTTGTAATTCACGGCGACCAGTGCGAGGCCTCGCTGACGGTATCGACGTGCCACCTCGCCCATCGCCGGAATCTCCTCGCGGCAGGGGCCGCACCAGGTGGCCCAGAAGTTGAGGATGACCACGCGCCCGCGCCATTCGGACAAGGCGTGCGGCCGGCCGTCGAGTCCGTCGAGTGTAAAGGCGGGCGTGGCCCCGCGCCACGCCGAGAGCGTGCCGCCGGATGTGCCCGCGAGCGCACTGTCATCGACTTCCGCCGCCCCATTGACCGGCCCGGCGGCCCGCGCCGGTGCGCCGATGCCCCCCAGCGCACCGGCCGTGCCGAGGGCGCCGAGGGTGTGAAGAAAATGACGGCGATGCATGGCGGTGCGCTCCTTCGTGCGTGACGTCAGGCGGTGATTTCGCGGGCGTTCATGCGATAGCGGAAGGTGTCTGGATCGAGGCTGTCGAGTCGGGCGTGCGCCACTTCGCCGTTCGGATACATGAGGAACGGCACGGTGCTCTCGCGCGCCGCCAGTGCGCCCGGGGCCTCCGGCAACGCAATGTCCGCGCCGTGATTGAACGCGACCCAGTTCATTTCCCATTGGCCGAAGAGCATCGCACGCGCGGCGCGCACGCGCAGGTCGTCGATCGGCAAACCGCCGGCCACTTCTTCGAGCATGACCTTGCGCACGTCGGCCGGGTCGACCGGCACCCACCCGTAGCCGGCCGCGTAGAACTCGGCGCGGCAATGCTGCGCCCGCGTGACGTCCCCCGCCTTGCCCAGACTGTTGAAACCCCGCCGCGACGTCGCGACGCGCACGCCATAGGCATCGCGGGCGGGGATGCCGACCGAGCGCGCGAGCGCGGTGAAGAGGGCGTTGATGTCGGCACATTTGCCCGCAAGGTTGCCGGTGGTGAGCATGTAGCGCACGTCGCCCGTGCCGCAGCCGCGCACGGTGCCTTCGCGCCGGCAGTTTTCCACGATCCACTGATAGATGGCGCGCGCCTTTGCCACATCGCCCGTCTCGCCGCGCGTGATCTTCTCGGCCGTCTCGCGCACGAGGCCGTCGGTCGGCTGGAGCGCTGTCGGCTGGAGATACTGACGCAACACCTCCGGCGATTCGCGCGGGGCGTTGGCCGAGGGCGGCTGCGACAAGTCAACGGATCGATCGCGCGTGGTAAAGGTATTCACCAACGTGACGGTGCGAGTGTCCTGGGCCGCCCCCTCGGGCCATGCCACCGCGAGCATCGGCACACCGATGCCCGATGCGCCATGCACCATGCGCAACGCGGCATTCGCCCCGGGGCCTCCCAGCGCGTGCCAAGGGCATGCTGGTAGGTACCGGACGGCGATATCGCCACCGGCAGCCAGACATTCGCCGGACCTCGCGTGGCGGGCAAGTCGACGCGCGTGGTCAGCTCGAACGTACGCCAGCCGTCGGCCGGGCGCGGCGACGGTGAGTCCGTCGACGCGGCCTGGGCCGCGGCCGGAACGAGCGAGGTGGACAGAACGGAGGCGGGCAGGGCGAAGGCGCCCAGCGAGAGGAAGCGGCGGCGTTGCATGGTGGGGTCCCCTTAGGCGTCAGCGCTCACGGCGCGTAGTGGTTAGGGTGTTGCGATGCGGCAGCATTGGCGTCCCCCCGATGGCGGGACGCGGTGAATCGGTCGCCTTATGCCGTCGACCGCCATTTCGAGACAAATCGACGTGCAAAAGCTGCTTCATAATACGTCGACTTTTGGCAAACTGTCGTCATTCCGGGCGCAGCGAGTGCGAATTTCTCGCCGGCGACGCGCCGATCGAGGCTGCCGCACGCCTTGTGACGGGTTCCCGGCCATTCGCAACGCACACCAACGACCATGACCGCAATCGATGCAACCCAAGCGGGCGCCACGCCGGCCGCTCCGCGTCTCACTTCGCTCTCGCACGGCGGCGGCTGCGGCTGCAAGATCGCGCCGGGCGTGCTCTCCGAACTGCTCGCCCGCAACGACACGCCGCTGCCGACACCCGCCGCGCTGCTCGTGGGCACGGAAACCTCCGACGACGCCGCGGTCTACCAGCTCAACGATGAGCAGGCGATCATCGCTACGACGGATTTCTTCATGCCGATTGTCGACGACCCGTTTGACTTCGGCCGCATCGCCGCGACCAACGCCCTGTCCGACATCTATGCGATGGGGGGCAAGCCGATTTTTGCGCTGGCCATCGTCGGCATGCCGATCAACGTGTTGCCACGCGAGACGATTCGCGAAATTCTGCGCGGCGGCGAATCGGTCTGCACCGAGGCGGGCATTCCGATTGCCGGCGGGCACAGCATCGATTCGGTCGAGCCGATCTACGGTCTTGCCGCGCTCGGGGTGGTGCATCCGAAGCGGCTCAAGCGCAACGCCGATGCGCAGGCGGGCGACGTACTCGTGCTCGGCAAGCCGCTGGGTGTGGGCGTGATGTCGGCGGCGCTCAAGAAGAACCAACTGGATGCGGCGGGCTATCGCCGCATGATCGACGCCACGACGCGCCTGAACCGTGTCGGCCCGGCGCTCGCGGCTTTGCCCGGCGTGCATGCACTCACGGATGTGACGGGTTTCGGTCTGCTCGGCCACACGCTCGAAATGTGCCGCGGCGCGAATCTGGCGGCGTATCTGCGCATGTCCGACGTGCCGCTGTTCGACGGCGTGCGCGAACTGGCCGACCAAGGGTGCATTACCGGCGCGTCTGGCCGGAATTGGGCGTCCTACGGGGCGTCGGTCGAGCTGGGGGAGCGGCTGACGACGCGTGATCGCGATCTGTTGTGCGATCCGCAGACGGCGGGCGGCCTGCTGGTGTCGTGCGCGCCCGGCGCGGTCGACGATGTGCTCGCGGTCTTCCGCGCAGACGGCTTCCACGAAGCCGGCATCATTGGCGCCATGCGTCCGGGTACGCCCGGCGTGCGCGTGATCTGACGACGGACATCGTCGCAACGGGTGCCCTCCCTCGGTGGGCGCGCGCCCGTCACGTCATGCCGCCTGACGGTTTGCCGCCGCGTGATGGCGGCCAATGAACGCGATGATGGCCTCGGCCAGTGGCTGGGGCGCGTCGCGGTGCGGTGAGTGTCCGCATGCCGGCAGCTTCACTACGCTCGCGTGCGGCACATGCGTGGCAATGCTGTCCATCTGCGCCATCGTGCCGTACTCGTCGTCCTCGCCCTGGATCGCGAGCAGCGGCTTCGAGATACTCGCCACCGCGCCGACCAGATTCCACTCGCGAAACGCCGGGTCCAGCCAGATATCGTTCCAACCCCAAAACGCCGAATCGACGTCGTCGTGATAGCGGCCAAGTTTCGCGCGCAGGTCGGTCGTCTCGTACACCGTCTTCGTCTTCGCGATGCTCTGCACCGAAAGATCTTCGACGAACAGATGGGGGCGAGCACGACCGCACCGGCGAGCCGGTCGGGGAATGCTGCGCTGAACAGCAGCGAGATCGAGCCGCCGTCGCTATGGCCGACAAGCCACACGTGCGCGGCCTGCTCGGGGCCGACGCCCACTGCATCGAGAAACGCGGGCAACACTTCCCGCGCCTGACGGTGCATGAAGTCGACCGGCCATTTCTCGCCGGGCTCACGCGGGGTGGAGCGGCCATAGCCGTTGCGCGAATAGACGAGCCCGCGAAAGCCGCCCGCGTCGCACAACTGCTGCGGCCAGTCTTTCCACATCGCAACAGAGCCCAGCCCCTCGTGCAGGAAGACCAGCAGCGGCGCATCGGCAAGCTCACGGTTGATCCATCGGTATTCCAGCGAGAGCGGGCCGTGCGAGGCCGTCTCGATCCGGGCGAACTGTACGTCCGACATCGTCTTGTCGTCTCCTAAAGCAACTCGCGCAGCTTGAAGCGCTGCACCTTGCCCGTCGCCGTCTTCGGCAGATCGTCGACGAACACCAATTCGCGCGGGTATTTGTGCGGGGCGAGGCGCGCCTTGACGAAGGCCTTCAACTCGGTGGCCATCTCGTCGGTGGCTGCGATGCCGGGCTTGAGCACGACAAAGGCCTGTGTCTTGGTCAGGCCGCCATCGTCGCGTCCCACGACGCCTGCCTCCAGCACCGCGTCATGCTGCATCAGCACCATCTCGACTTCGATGGGCGAGACGTACTGGCCGCTGACCTTGAGCATATCGTCACTGCGCCCGGCATAGACGTAATACCCATTGGGCAGACGCCGGTACTTGTCGCCGCTCTTGAGCCAGTCGCCGAGGAACGTCGCGCGCGTCTTGTCGCGATTGCACCAATACATGAGCGCTGCGCTCGGGCCTTTGATGTACAGATCGCCGATCTCGCCGTCGGGCACGGGATGACCGTCCTCGTCGCGCAATGCCACGGCGTAGCCCGGCACCGGTTCGCCCGTCGTCCCGTAGGCGACCTGGCCGGCGCGATTCGACAGGAAGATGTGCAACATTTCGGTCGAGCCGATGCCGTCGAGAATCTCCGCCCCGAAATGCGCCGTGAACCGCTCGCCGATCTCGCGCGGCAACGCCTCGCCCGCCGACGTGCACAGCCGCAGCGCCACGTCTTCACGGGCTGGCAGGTGGGGTGAAGCGAGAAGATTGGCGTAGAGCGTCGGCACGCCGTAGAAGATCGTCGGGCGATGCTCGCGAAGCCGTTGTGCCACGGCTTGCGCGGTGGGTCGCTCGGCCATCAGCACGACGCTCGCGCCGACCGAGAGCGGAAACGTCAATGCGTTACCCAACCCGTAAGCGAAGAAGAGCTTCGCCGCGGAGAAGGCGATGTCGTCTTCGCGAATGCCGAGCACGTGGCGGCCATAGGTTTCGGCTGTCCAGTACAGGTTGGCGTGCGTGTGCACGGTGCCCTTGGGCTTGCCGGTCGAACCCGACGAATATAGCCAGAAGGCGATGTCGTCACCGTCGGTATCGGCGGGCAGTGCACTCGGGGGGCCGTCGATGAGGGCGTTGAAGGTCGGCAGGGCACGTGCGTTGCCCGCCTCGGTCGCGATCGGTTGCGAGACAATGCACGGCGGCGGCGCCGCGCCCTCGCCCACCTTGTCGAGCGCGGCCTGTACGGTCGGCAGGAGCGCGCCGGACGCAATCACGAGCTGCGCCTTGCTGTGCGAGATCATGTAGGCGTAATCGTCGGCCGTGAGCAAGGTGTTGACGACGACGGGGACCACACCGGCGTACAGGGCGCCGAGAAAGGCGACCGGCAGGTCGATGGTGTCGAGCATGATGAGCAGAATGCGCTCTTCACGATGAATCCCCGCGCGCGCGAGTCCGGTCGCGAAACGTCGGCTTTGCTCGGCCAGCTCGCCGTAGGTGAGCGCGCGCGTGTCGTCGAGATAAGCAGTCTTGGCAGCGCGCCCGCGGTTGAGCGCCTCCAGATGCGCGGCGAAGTTGAAGTTCGCCGGCGGTGGGGTGAGTACGGCTTCCATGGTGTCTCCGGTGGATCACCGCACGGCGCACGCGTTGGACGCGTGCACGCGCGGCGTGAGGACTTGTCGGCGCTCTGGCGGCGCCTGAATGAATCACCTTGACTGCGACGGTTTGCGACAGCCGCTGAAGAACAGATTACGCCTTCGGGAGTTCGACAGCATCCTGCGTGATCGCTTCGATCAGCGCGGCGGGCCCCTGTACGGCCGAGCGCACGTGATAGAAGCGCAACGCGCGCAAACCGCCCAGTTCTTCGCCACCGCCGGCGCGGCCCGGGCCGCCATGCAGCGATTGCGGCATGACGTTGCCGTGGCCTGTCTGTGTCTTCACGACCGATGGGTCGACCGCATGCACACGGCCGTGTGCGTCGGCCAGCGCAAGCGCGGGGGCGCGCATCGCCACGGCGTCGTTGCTGTATAGCGAGACGACGAGGGAGCCCTGCCCACGCTTGGCCAGCGCGAGCGCTTCGTCGAGATCGCGATAGCCGACGAGCGTCGCGACGGGGCCGAAGACTTCGGTGTCGTGCACGCGCTGCCCGCGCGCGCCATCGCGCAGGCCGAGCAGCACGGGGGCCACGCACGCGCTGTCGGCACCGGCGTCGACGAAAGTGGTCTCGCGATTGCCGTCATAGAGGGTTTCGGCTTCCGCCTGCAAATGGGCGATGCCGTCGAGCACGGCGCGTTTCTGCGCCAGACTCACGAGCGAGCCCATCGTGACGGCCTCGTTGCGTGGATTGCCGACGACCGTCTTGGCCAGACGCTCGGCCATGGCGGCCGCCGCGGCATCGAAGTGCGCGACGGGAACCATCGCGCGCCGAATGGCCGTGCATTTCTGGCCGGCCTTGACGGTCATCTCGCGCGCCACCTCGCGCACGAACTGGTCGAACGCGGCGGTGCCGGGCGTCGCGTCGGGCAGCAGCACGGCGCTGTTCAGGCTATCGGCCTCCACGTTGATGCGCGCCGAGCGTTCGGTAAACGCCGGATGCGCGCGCAGCGTGGCGGCGGTGTCGGCCGAGCCGGTGAAGGAGACCACGTCGAACGGGCCGATCCGGTCGAGCAGACCGGCGGCGCTGCCGCAGATCACCGACAGGCTGCCCGGCGGCAGCAGACCGGCGGCGACCACATCGGCCACCATGCGCTGCGTGAGCCAGGCGGTCGAGGTCGCCGGTTTGACGATGACCGGCACGCCCGAGAGCAACGCGCCAGCGGCCTTCTCCCAAAGTCCCCAGGCGGGAAAGTTGAACGCGTTGATGAACAGCGCCACGCCCGGTGTCGGACGGAACACATGACGCACGGCAAACGACCCATCCTTGGCCAACGGCGCCGCCGCGCCGTCGAGCAGCGTGTGCGCGTCGCCCAGCGTTGCGCCGAGCTTGGCATACGTCGACAGGGTGTAAATGGCGCCATCGATGTCGACGGCGGAGTCGGTGGCGACCGTTCCCGAATTGGCGGTGGCGATGGCGTAGTAGTCGTCGCGGTTCGCCTGCAGCGTGGCAACGATCTGCGCGAGGCGCTGCGCACGCTCGCCGTACGACAAGGCGCGCAGCGCCGGGCCGGCGACGTCTCGCGCAAAGGTGAACGCGGCGTCGAGATCCAGTCCGGCGCTCGATACGAAGGCGAGGATCTCGCCCGTCACGGGATCGGTGAGCGCGGTGGGCGCGCCGCCGCCGGCCACCCATTGGCCAGCGACGTAATTTTCCAGCAAGGCAGGGGATGGCATGAGCATGAACCGAGGGATATCAGGGACGGGGCGGGCGCCGGATCAGGCGCTGCGCGTGAATTCGATGGCGCCGCCGGGCAACAGGTACAGCACCAGGGCGCGCCCGCTGGCCACCGTCGGTCGATGTGCCGTGCCGGGACCGTAGACGCACCAGCCCGCGGGGTGTCCGTCGAACGTTGCGCCGGGAGTGAGCGGCATGATCAGATCGATTTCGCCGTTCGGATGCACGTGGTGCGGCCCGGCCAGATCGGCCATGTCCACCACGTCGACGGAAAAGCCGTGCGTGTCGGGAGTGGGCTTGATGACGCGTCCGTAACGAATGCCGCCGCCTTCGCGGTTGCACAGCCAGCCTTCGGCAACGCCGGTGCGGCAGGCGTCGGCCAGCGCTTCATAGCCTGCGGAGCCGGCGCCGTAATGCGCATTGAGCCAGTCGGCGAGCAGGGCGTCGAGGACGCGGCCATCGAGTTGCCGCGTCAGGTCGGCGATCAGCGCCTGGAATTGGGGCACATCCATCCATGTCTCCTGGGGACGTCGATACGACGCCGATCAATGGCGAGACTCGGGATGTCCGGTCCGCGTTTGCTTTTTTATCGGCGCATGGTGAAAATTAGAGCATGCAATTTTGTCTGTCAAGCAATATATTACATGTTACCTGCATTGAGGATCTTGTCTGATGAATAAGAGTGCGCAAGCCGATGGGGTGCCGACGGCGCGAGGCGCCGGTGAGAAAGACCCGTTTCTGGTCGCGCTGGGTGAGCGGGTGCGCACGCTGCGCGCCCGGCGTGGCTTGACGCGCAAGGCGCTTGCGCTGGACGCCGGTGTTTCCGAGCGCCACGTGGCCAATCTGGAGTCGGGTGTCGGTAACGCGTCTGTGCTGTTCCTGCGTCAGCTCGCACAGGCACTAAATTGCACGTTGGCTGAAATCGTGGGCGACGAGACGACGTCGTCAGCGGAATGGTTGCTCATTCGGGAAATTCTGCACGGGCGCGACGGCGAGGCGCTCACGCGTGCGCGTCAGGCGCTCAGCGAGCTGTTTGCCGGGAGCGAGCGCGACCCGGACCGACGTGGCCGCATCGCGCTGATCGGGTTGCGGGGCGCGGGCAAGTCGACGCTGGGCCGCATGCTCGCCGACGACATGCACGTGCCGTTCGTCGAACTCAATCGCGTGATCGAACAACTGGCGGGGTGCCCGCCGTCGGAGATCTACTCGCTTTATGGTGCGAGCGCCTATCGCCGCTATGAATTGCGTGCACTCGAGGCGGTCGTGGCCGAGCACCCGCGTGCCGTGATCGCCTCGCCGGGCGGTATCGTGAGCGACGCGGCGACCTTCAACTTCCTGCTCACTCACTGCTATACGGTATGGCTGCAGGCGTCGCCCGAAGAGCATATGAAGCGGGTGGTGGCGCAGGGCGATCTGCGTCCGATGTCGGGCAACGCGGAAGCGATGGACGACCTCAAGCGTATTCTGGCCGGCCGCCAAGACTTTTATGCCAAGGCGGATATGAGCTTCGACACCGGCGGGCGGGTGCTGGCCGACGCCTATTTGCAGCTGCGTGGACGCCTCGCCGTGCAATTGTCGTCAGATTGACCATCATTGGAATGCAAAATAATTCATTTTTATTTGGTAAATTAGTTGACGGAGGAATTGTGCTGCACTATATTGCAATCCAACAAGATCATTATTCGTGTTGGAGGCAATCATGTTCGGCAAACCCCACGTCGACTATCGTACGGATCCCACGCAGTACAAGCACTGGAAACTGAGCTTCGAAGGCCCGGTGGCGACGCTCGCCATCGATATCTCGGAAGACGGCGGCATTCGCGAAGGCTACAAACTCAAGCTCAATTCGTACGATCTCGGCGTGGACATCGAACTGCACGATGCCGTTCAGCGCATCCGCTTCGAGCACCCGGAAGTGAAGACGGTGGTCGTCACGAGCGCCAAGGACCGCGTGTTCTGCTCCGGTGCGAATATCTTCATGCTCGGCCTGTCCACGCATGCGTGGAAGGTCAACTTCTGCAAGTTCACCAACGAAACGCGTAACGGTCTGGAGGATTCCAGCCGCCATTCCGGGCTGAAGTTCCTCGCGGCCGTAAATGGCGCGTGTGCGGGCGGCGGCTACGAGCTGGCGCTGGCCTGTGACGAGATCTATCTGGTCGACGACCGTTCGTCGTCGGTCTCGCTGCCGGAAGTGCCGCTGCTGGGCGTGCTGCCGGGCACCGGCGGCCTGACTCGCCTGACCGACAAGCGTCACGTGCGCAACGACCGCGCCGACATCTTCTGCACCGTCGTCGAGGGCATTCGCGGTGAGCGTGCCAAGCAATGGCGGCTGGTCGACGAGGTGGTCAAGCCCGCGCAATTCGCACAAACGGTGTCGGCGCGTGCGCTGGAACTGGCGCAAGGCAGCGACCGTCCGGGCGGCAAGGGCGTGACGCTCACGCGCCTGGAGCGCACCGACGAGCCGGACGCGATCCGCTACGAATTCGTCGACGTGGAAATCGACCGCGCCAACCGCACCGCCAGCCTCACCGTGAAGGCGCCGAAGTCCGCGCCGCCGGCCGACATCGCCGGTATCGAGGCCGCCGGCGTGAACTGGTGGCCGCTGAAAATGGCACGCGAACTCGACGACGCCATCCTCAATCTGCGCACGAACGAACTCGATATCGGCACGTGGCTGCTGCGCACCGAGGGCGAGGCGAAACACGTGCTGGCGGCCGATGCATCGCTGCTGGCCCATCAGGATCACTGGTTGGTGCGCGAGACCATCGGCATGCTGCGCCGCACGTTTGCGCGTATCGACGTGTCCTCACGCTCGCTCTTCGCGCTGATCGAACCGGATTCGTGCTTCACCGGCACGCTGGCCGAATTCGCCTTCGCGGCCGACCGCACGTATATGGCGGCGCTGCCCGCCAGCGAGGAAGACGAACCGGCGATCACGCTCACCGAAGTCAACTTCGGCCTGTTGCCGATGGTCACCGATCAATCGCGTCTGGCACGGCGTTTCTATGAAGACGCGGCGGAACTCGACGCCGTGCGCGCCACGATCGGCCGCCAGGTGCGCCCCGATGAGGCGGAACGTCTCGGATTGGTCACGGCCGCGGTCGACGATCTCGACTGGCCGGACGAAATCCGCATCGCGATCGAAGAGCGAGCGGCCATGTCGCCCGACGCGCTCACCGGCCTGGAGGCGAACCTGCGCTTCAACGGGAAGGAGACGATGAACACCCGCATCTTCGGCCGTCTGTCGGCGTGGCAGAACTGGATCTTCATTCGTCCGAACGCCGTGGGCGAGAAGGGCGCGCTCAAGGTCTACGGCAAGGGCAACAAGGCGCAGTTCGATCCGAACCGCGTCTGACGAATGGGCTGCAACGCCGCCGGTGACGAACGCCGGGCGGCGGCAGGACCGAACAAGTCGTTTTACACAGAATACGTACGAGACACGAGGATTCCCACGATGGCTTCGATCAACTACAGCGAGAAGATCCCCAACAACGTCAACCTGTCGGATGACCGCACGCTGCAACGTGCGCTTGAACAGTGGCAGCCGAATTTCCTGTCCTGGTGGGGCGACATGGGGCCGGAAGGCTCCCACGGCTTCGACGTCTATCTGCGCACCGCCGTGAGCGTGGACCCGGGCGGCTGGGCGCACTTCGATCACGTGAAAATGCCGGACTATCGCTGGGGCATCTTCCTCACGCCGGGCGACGCCGATCGCAAGATCCACTTCGGCGAGCACAAGGGCGAAGCCGCGTGGCAGGACGTGCCGGGCGAACACCGCGCGAACCTGCGCCGCATCATCGTCACGCAGGGTGACACGGAACCCGCATCGGTCGAGCAACAGCGTCACCTCGGGCTGACGGCACCGTCGATGTACGACTTGCGCAACCTGTTCCAGGTGAACGTGGAAGAAGGCCGCCATCTGTGGGCGATGGTCTACCTGCTGCATCGCTACTTCGGCCGCGACGGCCGTGAAGAAGCCGAAGCGCTGCTCGGCCGCCGCTCGGGCGACGAAGACAATCCGCGAATTCTCGGTGCGTTCAACGAGAAGACGCCGGACTGGCTGGCGTTCTACATGTTCACGTACTTCACCGATCGTGACGGCAAGTTCCAGCTGTCGGCACTGGCCGAGTCGGGTTTCGATCCGCTCGCGCGCACCACCAGGTTCATGCTGACCGAAGAGGCGCACCATATGTTCGTGGGCGAGTCCGGTGTTTCGCGCGTGATCGCTCGCACGGCGCAAGTGATGAACGAACTGAAGACCGATGACGTGGCGAAGCTGCGGGCAGCGGGCGTGATCGATCTGCCGACGATCCAGCGCTACGTCAACTTCCATTACTCCGTGACGATCGACCTGTTCGGTGCGGATCAGTCGTCGAACGCGGCCATCTTCTATAGCTCGGGCTTGAAGGGCCGTTATGAAGAGGGCAAGCGCGACGACGACCATCAACTCAACGGCCAGATGTACCGGCTGCTGGACGTGGACAACGGCAAGCTCGTGGAGCGCGAGGTGCCGATGCTCAACGCGATGAACGAAGTCCTGCGCGACGATTACATCAAGGACTCGGTCGCGGGTGTGAATCGCTGGAACAAGGTGCTGGAGAAGGCCGGTATCGACTTCCGCCTGAGCGTGCCGCACAAGGCGTTCAATCGTCAGATCGGCACATTCGCGGGCGTGCGTGTGTCGCCGGACGGCCGTGTGGTGAGCGAGGCCGAATGGGCCGCGCATGAGCGTGAGTGGCTGCCGTCGGCGGAAGATCGCGCGTATGTGGCGTCGCTCATGGGCCGCGTGACCGAGCCGGGCAAGTTTGCCAACTGGATCGCGCCGCCCCCGCTCGGCATCAACCGCCAGCCGATCGACTTCGAGTACGTGCGTTTCAACTAAGGCCAACGAGAGCCCAGGCGCGAGCCATCCGACAAGGAGACAGCATCATGAACGGCCCCGTTCCGGTCGAAGTTCTGAAGCAGCATCTGATCGATCCGGAGATCTGCATTCGCTGCAACACCTGCGAGGAGACGTGTCCGGTCGACGCGATCACGCACGACGAGAACAACTACGTTGTGCGCGCGGACACGTGCAATGGGTGCATGGCGTGTATCTCGCCGTGCCCGACGGGGGCCATCGACAACTGGCGCGATGTGCTCAAGGCCGACGCGTATGCCGTTGACGACCAGCTCACGTGGGACGAGTTGCCCGTGCAGGACGATGCGCTCGCCGGTCAGGGCACGATCGGCGAGGCGGCGACGGGCGTGGCTGGCGGTGCGTCGGCCGACGTCCCCGAGCCCGTCATCGCCGGCTCGGATTTCGTACGCGGCTCGGTCGTGCCGCCGTGGTCCGCCGCCAAGCCCTATGTCAATCTGTACAACCACAAGGCGCCGGTACAGGCGACCGTGGTCGGCAACTATCGTCTGACCGACGCCAGCACCGAGAGCGACATCCACCACATCGTGCTCGATTTCGGCAAGCAGCCGTTCCCGGTGCTCGAAGGACAGTCGATCGGCATCATTGCGCCGGGCACGTCGAGCGACGGGCGGGCGCACCATGCGCGGCAGTACTCGATTGCATCGCCGCGCGACGGCGAGCGTCCGGGGTACAACAACCTGGCGCTCACGGTCAAACGCGTGACGAAGGATCACCATGAGCAGGCGGTCGGCGGGGTGTGCTCGAACTACCTGTGCGATCTGAAGAAGGGCGACGTGGTGAACGTGATGGGCCCGTTCGGCAGCACGTTCCTGATGCCGAACCACGCCGATTCGCACCTGCTGATGATCTGCACCGGCACGGGGGCGGCCCCGATGCGGGCGATGACCGAGTATCGCCGCCGTCGCCGTCTGAAGGGCGCGACCGGCAAGCTCATGCTGTTCTTCGGCGCGCGCACGCAGGGCGAGCTGCCCTACTTCGGCCCTTGCTCAACTTGCCGAAGGATTTCATCGACACGAATCTGGCCTTCTCGCGTACACCAGGACAGGCCAAGCGCTACGTGCAGGACGCCATGCGCGAGCGCGCGGCCGATGTGGCGGCGCTGCTGCGTCATGACCATACCTACATTTATGTGTGCGGGCTCAAGGGCATGGAGGACGGCGTGCTGCAAGTGCTGCAGACCATCGCGGGCGACGCCGGGCTCGACTGGCAGGCCCTCTGGCAACGGATGAAGACGGAGGGGCGCCTGCATCTCGAAACCTACTGACGACTGACGATATCGGCGCGCGCCATGCCGGACAGACCGTGTGGCGCGCGCCTCGGCTTGACCGACGGCGTATTGCGCCGGCTTGACACCGCGTGCTTCGGCACGCGGTTTTTTTTCGTCTGTCCGTCTGTCGGTCGTTTGCGGAGGGGGATCGGGGTGCCGACGCTTGTCCCGGCGACGTCATCGGAATTGAGTAACATGGAGGGGCGGTTCCCCTTCCATTTTTTCTCTGAACGGAGAGTCATATGGGCAAGAAGCGGATTCTGGTGCTGGCAGGCGACTATGTCGAAGACTACGAGTTGATGGTGCCGGTGCAGGCACTCATGGCCGTGGGGCACCGGGTGGAAGTCGTCTGCCCGGGCAAGAAGGCGGGCGACAAGGTGCGCACGGCGATTCACGACTTCGAAGGCGATCAGACGTACAGCGAGAAGCGTGGTCACGACTTCACGCTCAATGCGACATTCGACGGACTGTCTCCCGCCGACTTCGACGCACTGGTGATTCCCGGTGGCCGCGCGCCGGAGTATCTGCGTCTGAATGACGAGGTCGTCGCGATCGTCAGACATTTTGCCGAGAGCGACAAGCCGATTGCCGCGATCTGTCACGGCGCGCAGCTGCTGGCAGCGGCCGGTGTGATCGAAGGGCGCGAGTGTTCGGCGTATCCGGCCTGTGCGCCGGAGGTGCGGCTGGCCGGCGGGAAGTACATGGAGATCGGGATTGACGAGGCGCATACCGACGGCAAGTGGGTGACCGCACCCGCGTGGCCTGCGCATCCGGCGTGGATCGCGCAGTTCCTCGCCGTGCTGGGAACGAAGATCGAGCTTTGACGTCCGCTTGCGCCGGCGCACGCGCGTTCGAGGCGGGCGCGCGTGGGCGCATGCCGGTGCGCGTCGATGCGTGTTGGCGCATGTCGGTGTGCGCGTGCATTACGGTCCCGTACTGCGGGTCGTTTTGCGTGCATGGGCGACGTCGGTATGTGTGTCATCCATCACGCGCGGCGGATTTGTCCGAACTTGCCTCGTTTTCGAAAGCTTGACGTCCGGTGGCGCAGCAAGATCGGCCGATCTCAACCGGGTCGGTCGACAGGCGCTGCGCGCGCCGGAGCCCCGCCATACGACGAAGGAGAGTCGTGATGGACGTCAACGCTTATCGCTTCAGGGGCCATGCCGCAGGCTCCGCTGCCAGTCCCACGGCCGCCAGGCCGACGCGGGCCGAATTGTTACCGGAAGCCGGACCGCTCGGAACGTTCGGGGCGGTCACCGGACATGACGGTAGCGGCGCACCGCTGCCGCCCATCGGACCTTACGATTTTTCTGCCGCGCGGCGTGTGCACGACGCCCTTTCGGCCGCAGGCCCCGGCACCGCCGTCCGACTGTCGTTCGACGCGGACGCGCAAGCGCCGCAGTACGTGGTGACGGCGTTCCCGAGCCCCGGGCATGCCACCCGGACGTGGCTTGCCTCACGCCTGTTCGGCGCGTTAGGCCTGGCGACACCGACGGCCATGTTGGTGCGGGGATGCTCGCTGGCGTTCGATGGAACCCAGGCGCCCGAACGGATCTACCTGGCGACGACGTATCTTCCCGTGTACCGGCCCCTCGGTGAATGGCTGGAGGGGGAGGCCGCATGGCGCGCGATCGAGGGGGCCGACGGCGCACAACTCTTGCAGCGTGCGCGTGGCTGTGACGGGGCGGTGGGGACACGTGCCCGCGATGGCGCGCTCGAAGGTGGGCGGCAAATGGCGCAAGTGCTTGCGCAGTCCGGCGGTGCGCCGATCGACGCGTTGGCCGGCGCGGCGGCACAGTCCTATGCCGAAGCCGCGCGCCGGCGCCACGAAATGCGCGGCGTGCTCTGTGGTTGCCTCCCCGACGTCTATCAGTGCGCATTGGCGCGTCAGTACGTCGCCGCGCTGTGGCTAGGCAACCGGGACCTTTGCCGCGACGTCATGGAAAACGTCGGCGTCTGGCGGGACCAGAACGACTTGCCCTATATGATGACGGTCGATTTCCGGACCTGCCTCGATGCCGGCTTTCAGGGCACGCTTGTCGATTTGACGCCGTTTCGCGGCGGCGAGCCCTTCACGGCGTTTATCCGGCGGCTGACCGGGGTGTCGCAAGCCGCCGACAGCAAGACCGTGCTCGACGAACTGAAGAACCCGACCGGCGCGCGGGCACTGGCGGCCGAGATGGCCTTCCGCCTCGGGCGAATCTCGGCGGACGACATCGTGCCTTGGGTGGACGTGGCACACGACGTGGTCTGCGCCGCGTCTCGCGCTGCCGAGGCGGCCGAAGCGACCCCTGCGGCCGAAGCGCGAGGCGGATTCGTGAACCAACTGCTGGACCGACGCGACCGTCTCGTGACATTGCTGGGCGGTGCATGGGCCGCCCAGGCATGGACGCAGCTGTACCCGACGCGCGCCCGGGCCATCGAGGCCCATCAGGCGCCGTTCTTGCTTCCGGCCGCCACCGCCCGCGATCGTCCATGAACGCACCGGATCGGGCCGTCCGGCTGTCTGTCAGGCCGGCGCGAGGTGCGGCACTAAATTGGTGCATAAACGTCAATCGAGGCGTGTTTCCGCTGGTTGCCTAACGTCGCAAGCTCGCATAAACTATCGACGCCACAAACCCCGCGTGACTGGCGATTAGGGTGCACAGCCTTGTGTGCCCGAGGTGGAGCAACCCACCGGGAAGCGCCGGGGTCTTATTTGCCGTTCGCCTGGGCAGCCGTGATGGTTGGTGCTGCCCTGTCTATCGTCTTCCGAAGCACAAAGGAAGATGCGCTGCGCCATCCCCTCCCGGAAAATCTGTTCAATTCAACGGAAACGCCATGTTCGACAAATCGAAATCCACCGTTGCCTCCGTCGATCCCGACGTTTGGGCCGCGATTCAGAAAGAAAATCAGCGTCAGGAAGACCACATCGAGCTGATCGCATCGGAAAACTACACCAGCCCGGCCGTGATGGAAGCGCAGGGCTCGCAACTGACCAACAAGTATGCGGAAGGTTATCCGGGCAAGCGCTACTACGGTGGTTGCGAGTATGTCGACATCGTGGAACAACTGGCCATCGACCGCGTGAAGGCACTGTTCGGCGCCGAGGCCGCGAACGTGCAGCCGAACTCCGGCTCGCAGGCTAATCAGGGCGTGTACTTCGCCATGCTCAAGCCAGGCGACACGATCATGGGCATGAGCCTGGCGCACGGGGGCCACCTCACGCACGGCTCGCCGGTCAACATGTCGGGCAAGTGGTTCAACGTGGTGAGCTACGGCCTGAATGAGAATGAAGACATCGATTACGACGCTGCCGAGAAGCTCGCGCAGCAACACAAGCCGAAGCTGATCGTGGCGGGCGCCTCGGCGTTCGCCTTGAAGATCGACTTCGAGCGTATGTCGCAGATCGCCAAGTCGGTCGGCGCGTACTTCATGGTCGACATGGCGCACTATGCCGGTCTGATCGCCGCTGGTGTGTACCCGAACCCGGTGCCGCATGCCGACTTCGTGACGACGACCACGCACAAGAGCCTGCGCGGCCCGCGCGGCGGCGTGATCCTGATGAAGGCCGAGTTCGAGAAGCCGATCAACTCGGCCATCTTCCCGGGCATCCAGGGCGGCCCGCTCATGCACGTGATCGCCGGCAAGGCCGTCGCGTTTAAGGAAGCCGCATCGCCGGAATTCAAGGCGTACCAGGAACAAGTCGCGAAGAACGCTCGCGTGATGGCCGAGACGCTGGTCAAGCGCGGCCTGCGCATCGTGTCGGGCCGTACCGAATCGCACGTGATGCTGGTTGACCTGCGCGCCAAGAACATCACCGGCAAGGCGGCGGAAGCGGCGTTGGGCGAAGCCCACATCACCGTCAACAAGAACGCGATCCCGAACGATCCGGAAAAGCCGTTCGTGACGAGCGGTGTGCGCCTGGGCTCGCCGGCCATGACGACGCGCGGTTTCAAGGAAGCCGAGGCGGAACTCGTCGGCAACCTGATCGCCGACGTGCTGGACAATCCGGAAGACGCCGACAACCTGGCCCGTGTGCGTGCACAAGTGGCCGAGTTGACGAAGCGTTTCCCGGTCTACGGCTAAGCCCCGGACGCCGCGCGCATGCGCTGCCCGTTCTGCCGTCACGACGACACGCAAGTCATCGACTCGCGTGAAGCGGAAGACGGCGCCGCCATCCGGCGGCGCCGGAAATGCCCGTCGTGCGACAAGCGTTTCACCACGTACGAGCGTGTCGAGCTAGCGATGCCGGCGGTCGTCAAGAAAGACGGCAGCCGCGCCGAGTACGACCGCGCGAAGGTGCGCGCCAGCATGCAGTTGGCGATTCGCAAGCGCCCCGTGAGTGCCGAAGCGATGGATGCCGCGATTGCGCGCATCGAATACAAGCTGCTGGCCGGTGCGGAGCGCGAGGTGATGAGTCAGCGTATCGGCGAGCTGGTGATGCGCGAGTTGAAGCGGCTCGACAAGATCGCGTACATCCGCTTTGCGTCGGTGTATCGCAGCTTCGAGGACATTGCGGAGTTCCGCGACGTGCTCGAGGAAATTGACAGCACCGATATCAAGCCCAAGCGCAAGCCGGTGGCCTGAGTCGACGACGATGCAAGCGCGTGTAAGGCGCGTCTGAGCGCGCGCAGGAGGCGATAAGGCCTGTCTGCTGCAAAGAGGGACGGAAAACCCGTCGTGCCCGAAAGGGCACGGCGGGTTTTTTTATGCCTTTCTCTCTGAGGCACGCGACGGCGAAACACCTGGATGGGGCGATGGCCTAAATGCGTTGTGAGTGCCGCTATTTACGGTGTTTTGCGATGATTTCTTCGCGTGAATTGCGCTCGTTAATTCGCGCTATTCGAGTGATTTTAAATTAGGATTCTGATTGATATCTGTGATTTCTCCCAAAATCATTAAAAGTGATTTGTCGTAGGAAAAAGTACCAAATCAATCGGTATTGAATGAGATTTTGAAAGATCGTCTCCTAGAATCGCTCCCTTCCATTGACGACCCCTATGCCGCTCTCGAAGAGACCGTGGCCAATGTCGTCGATGCTTTTGAATGAAACCAAGGGAGTATCAGATGCTAGGAAAGTCTCAAACGGTTGGCGCGTTGCGCCAAACCAAGATTTGCATGGCGGTGGCTGCGATGGTGGCGGCCACGGCGTTCCCGAGCGTTGCCACGGCGGAAGTCGAAACGGCTGATGTCATCGTTCAGCGGGACAAGGCGCATATTGCCAAGGCCCTGGCGTCGCAACTCGAGACGATGACGGCGATGAATGACGCGAAGAACCTCACGTACGTTCAGGCGAAAACATGGCTCTCAAGCGCCACGATTGTTCAGAATATTCTGAAGATCGAAGATCCGGAAAAGCGAAATGAGGAACTGAAGGGGATCGCTTCGAGAGTTGATGAGATGCTCGAGTCGGCGAAAGTCGGGGAAGAGGGGACCCCCCGACGCATGTCGATTGGATGAGCGTCGAGGATCTGAAGAAAATAAAGGAAGGTGCGAACGCCATTGCGCAGGCAAGTGAAGAGGAGCGCGCCAATGAAATCGAGAAGCTGTCGAATTTCTTGTCTCGTGACGTCGGACTCAAGGCCATCGAGGCCGATGCTCTCGCGCATTGGAAGGAAATGGACAGCGTCCAGGAGAATCTGAAGACGCTGAATGAAGCGGATGGCCAATCTTTGCACGAACTCGTCAACCGATTCGAACTGAAGGCTGAGATGGCGGGCGGAACGGCCAAGGAAATCGGTTCGTGGGCATCGGATAACTTGAGCGGCAAGTTCTCCGATATCCAGAAAGCGAACGGCGGCAGCCGTATCAACGAGAAAACCATTCTTGAAATCACGCAGCATTCTGGCGCGGCATCGAATCCGGTCACCGGAACGGCGGATCGCGAGCGAGATATCGGTACGTTGCGTCTGTTGGAAGGGGCTGATCACCGCTTGGACATCAAGGACGGTCAACTGAATATCCTTCAGGGAATTGAGGGCAAGGGGAAGCTGAGCATTGCTGTCGGTACCAGCGGCTTTCTGACGTTTGAGGAAGGCGGTCAAGGTGTTCACGGTGACGCCGACGGCGTCGAGATCACGGCCGGGCGCGATGCCGATGAATCTGTCACACCGGTCCTAAGCCAGGGTGATGCGCATGCAGGTGCGCAAAGTATCGACGTTGACGTTCGTGAGGGCGATAGCCTCACGGTTGAAGAAGATTCGGGTGAGAGCAAATTAGAAGAAGGGGGGCGTGTCAACTTTGACGCCGGTACCAGCGCGGGAAATGCGCGCATTTCGATTCGTGACGGGGGCACCCTCGGGTTTGACGGGTCCGACGCCGGTAACAGCAGCATCTCGATTTCGCAAGGCGGTGACGTAGGCTTTTCTGACGCTGGCGCCAAGCAATCATCGATCGTCAATTCCGGGGTGCTCGCATTTGCCTCGTCATCGGGCGGAGATGCCAAAATCACGAATGAAGGCGACGGCAAGTTGTCGTTTTCGCGCTCGACCCTCGACCGCTTGCATCTGAAGAACAGTGGCCTTGCGGAAATTGATGCGACGTCCGGCGGCGAAGCGACCATCGTCAACGAGGCCATGGGGGAGTTGGAATTCGACGGGGCATCGCTCGAAAAGCTCAAGCTCGACAATCAGGGCGTAGCGGTCATCTCCGAAGCTTTCGGCGGAGAAGCGACCGTTCACAATCGTGCTGTGGGACGGATGGCGATCATCGACACCGCCCTCGAAAGCATTCGTTTGTCAAACGAGGGTTGGGTTGGCTTGGCTGGCGAGACCACTGCGGACAACGCGGTCGTCAAGATGAGCGGGGGCATGCTGGATGTCTCGCTCGTCGGGGATATTGCGCACGAATCCGTCGCGGCGGAGACCGGCACCCAAAAGGCCATCACGATTGGTTCGCTTTCAGGCACCGGCGATGTCATCACCGGGGCGACGGAAGTGACGCTGGGCTCGGCCAACCAGGACGACGAATTCGGCGGCCGTTTCATGAAGACGATCGCTATCGTTGAGCCTCAGGTCGAGGACGAAGCGACGACGGCAACGACCGGGTCGGTTGCGCAGCGCACGCCGTCGGTCGCGCAGACGACCCAAGGCGTTCAACTGACCAAGATCGGCACCGGCAATCTCACCTTGGCCGGCGACCAAAGCGGCGTCGATCGTCTGAGCATTCAAGGCGGTACGTTGACGGCAGCGCATGCTAATGCGCTGGGCTCGGGCACCGTGAGCGTTGCCAGTGCCGGTACGATTGCGCTGGCAGCGGACGTCAGCGGTGTGACCGATCTCACGAATGCCGGTACGCTCGATCTCGGTACGAACAAGCTGGCCGTGCGCAAGTACGCGTCGAGCGAAGGTGCGAAGATCAACTCGCGTGTGGCCAAGCTCGGCGACGACTTGGCGTTCGGCGCGATTCAAGTCTCGGAGAACAGTGATTTCCGCACGACCAAGATCAAGGTCACCGTCGAAGACGGCATTGAAGTCAACGACTTGCTCAAGCAGGAAGTCACGGTCGTGGACGCGCAGGGCGATGCCGAAGTGCAGATCGGTGAAGTCGATTTCGGCAGCATCTCCACTGGCGTTGAGACCGGCGACGGTACCGATGGCGGTACTGACGGTGGCACCGATGGCGCTACAGACGGAGGCACTGGCGGCCAGGTGATCATTACCGAGACCAGCGCGGTCAACTTCCTGGGGCAGACAGCGGTTACACGGCCAACGAGCAGGCTCTGCTGGCGTCGGTCGATGGCGTGGCGCTGGGCGATCTGGCCTCGGGCAAGATCGGCGGCAAGGTACTTTCGGCCATGGCGCTGCAAACGGCGGGTTCGGACGAGCAACGTCGCTCGGCGCGTCTGCTCTCGGGCGAATCGCTGGTGAACAACGCCACGGCCGCTCAAGGTTCGGCCACGTCGTTCCAGCGCGGCATGCAAACGCGCATGATCGCGGGCGGCTCGATGTTCGACGATGCGACAGCCAACGGTGCGATGGCGTCGGACAACGGCATTGCCGGTTGGGCCTCGTTCAAGGGCGGCAACGCCAGCCAGCGCGGCGACGGCATGTCGTTCGACGTGAAGGGCCTGGACGGTGCGATCGGTATCGACAAGCGCGTGGGTCAGAACACGCTGGTAGGCGCTTCGGTGGGCCTGGGCAACCAGGAGTCAAAGGCCAAGGGCATGCCGGGCGAGTCGAAGGTCAACAGCGTGAGCGTGGGTCTGTACGGTTCGCACCTGGCGGCGACGAACTGGTTCGTCAACGGCGGTGTGTCGTACACGAATCACAGCGTGAAGACGGATCGCACGGTGGCGGCGCGTAACGCGTCGGCGCGCCTGACGGGCAAGACGAGCGGTCAGACGTTCGGCATGTTCGGTGAAGTGGGTAAGCGCTTTGGGGTGTCGAGCGTGAACATCGATCCGTCGGTGGGCGTGCGTGTGGCGTCGACGCGTCTGAATGCGTTCGATGAGACGAACCGTGATGGGCAAGGTACTGACGGCCTGAAGGTGGGTTCGCAGTCGCAGACGTCGACGCGCGGTGTGGTGGGCGTGCGTCTGTGGAGCGAAGTGGCGAGCATTGCGGGCGGCAAGGTGGCCCCGTCGCTGCGCCTGTCGTACGAGCACGAGTTCGGCAACACGCAGAGCAGCCTGACGAATGCGATCTACGGTGCGCCGAGCCAGTTCACGGTGAAGGGTCCGAAGCTGGGCCGCGATATCTTCACGGCGGACCTGGGCGTGGACATGCAGATCAAGAAGCAACTGGAAGTGCGCGTGGGCGGTAACGTCAGTGTGCGCAAGGGCGAAAGCGCGCTGGGAGGCGGTATCTCGGCGAAGTATCGCTTCTAAGCCGGAGTGTTGATGCCGCACGGGCAGAGGATCGCTGTGTGACGTCTGCACGAAATTGACGAAACCCGTCGTGCCTGAAAGGGCGCGGCGGGTTTTTTTTACTTTTCGGGCGTGATGAACGCATCCAGTGCGCATCAGGTCACCGGAATGCGGCGGGAATCGCATGACGCCGGACAGTAATTTGCCGCTGGGAATTGGCGCACTTTCCTCAGATGCCCGTTGTTTGCGGGTCTCAGTTTTCGAGTGATTGGGAGATTGCTGGCGAGATGTCGGCAATTATTGGGATATTCGCGCTGGTTTATTTTTTTAATTTAAATATTTATCCCAATTTAATCTTTGATGAATGTCTTGGGTTAAGTATCAAAACGCAATGCTTTTGAATCGATTTCGATAGTCCGGCTTTTAGACTTCGTGAGCCTTGACGCAGGTCGTCGTGCCGTGTCTGGAGCGTGATGGAGCGATTCGTCACTTTTCACGAATTAATTAATGGATTACCGAATGCAAAAGAACCATCCGAAGTCGAGCGCTCTGCGTCAGACGAAGATTTGCATGGCCGTCGCGGCCGTGGTCACTGCAGCGGCGCTGCCCGGGTATGCGGTGGCGGAGGCTGTTGATCCGATTCAAGATCAGAGAAATTCACGACTGGCTGCACTCCAAGTTTATGACGGTCCCATTAAAAAGGCCGGCATTGCCGAAGCTCGCGCCGTTCTCGAATTGGAACATGCTGAGACATTCGCCGCATTGGCGACGACGGTGAATACGGCCCTGGTCGCTGGAGGCAATGAGGGGACGGCTCAGCAGCGATTTGACGCCCTTCAGGAAGTGCTCCCCCTGATTCAAACCGCACTGGATAACGTGCGAGAGAACGAGTCGCTCGGTCGACTCGGCGCCGAGGATGGCGCACATCACGATCGCCTCATCTCCCTTCAGAAAGCGGCGAAGGCTGTCACGGTCACCAACATCGCGGACAATTCCAGCGGTGAGCCGCGCGACAAATTGAATGGTCTCGTTGCGAAGAATGAAGTGGACAGCACTGTTGCCCAAGCGCAAGCCAAGGCCGCTACCGCACAGCAGAGTCACGCGCTCCTGAAGCGCAAGGTCGACGCTTGGACCGCCGTCGGGAACGAGGCTGATGTGAAGCGACTGGCCGTTACGTCGCTGCTCGATGCCAATGCCGCCGGCGCCATCGTAGACGGCGCCAGCGTGCTGACGTGGTCCGACAAGAATCTCAAGGCTTTCGACGTCGAGACCGCCGTATCGGCGACGGATGCGCACGATCGACTTGCCAAGGCTTCCCGTCTTGAAATCGGCAGCTTCTCGGGTGACGCGTCCAACGCGCTCCATGGTGCTGAAAGCACCACACGCGCAATCGGCACGATTCACGCGCTCGACGATGCCAAGCACAACGTGAACGTCGCTGGTGGCACGTTGAACGTTCATCATGGCATCGAAGGCCAAGGCGCGCTGACGATGACGGTCGGTGCAGGCGGTACGCTGAACTTCGTGGCCCAGGCAGTCGGCGCCAAGGGCGGCATCGCGGGCCAGAACGTCGTGCTTTCCGCCGGTAACGTCACCGGTGGTGGCGCGGCCGATGGCGATCAAGGCGCGATTGCGTTTGAACGCGGCATGAGCGCGGGCGAAGCGACGATCGGTCTTCACAGCGGCGGCAAATTGGCCTTCAATCAAGGCGCCGATGCCGGGCACAGCAAGATCGCCGTTGGCGGAGCGGTGACGTCGGAGCAGGTCGCGGATCGGAACAAGGCGCGACTGGTGGACAATGCCGATTTGAAGGCGCTTCCCGTGCTTACCGCAGGCATCGCCGCCACACTCGCGTTCGATCAGTCGTCCGCAGGCAATGCCGAAATCGCCAACCAAGGCGTGCTGACCTTTGCCGCGTCGGATCTGAGCGCGGTGAAGCTGACCAACGAAGCGGCTGGCACCGTCGCCATCACCGGCAAGCGGGTAAATGTTGTCGACAAAGACGGCAAACCGGTACTCGACGACGAGGAAAAGCCGACGCAGCGGATGCTGAATTCGCTCGGCGGCACGGCCGAAGTCACCAACCGCGGCACGCTGAGCGCCACAAACATGGCGTTGCAGGGCATGACGCTGAATAACGAGGGCGGTACCGCCACGATGTCGGCGTCGGAAGGCGGTAACGCAATGGTTGCCAACGCCAGCGACGCGACGCTGCGCTTCGTCGACACACAGCTCGAGGAAATGCGCCTGACGAACTCGGGCCGTACCACGCTATCCGGCAGCACCACGGCCGGTCAAGCCAAGATCGACATGGCTGGCGGCGTCCTGGACATTTCGGAAATTTCTGCCGTCGCGGACGTGCAGGCGCTCCATATCGGTTCGCTGTCCGGTAAGGGCGGTGCGATCCACACCGGCGACACGACGCTTGTGCTCGGCGCATTGAACGACGATGCGCACTTCGCCGGCACGATTTCGCAACGTGCGCCGATCGTCGCAGGCGACGACGGCGATGAAGCGGCGGGGGATAGCAACGCATCATCGGATGCTGACGTGCAAGCGTTGGATGTCGCGCTGGAACCGTCGGATTCGCAGCGCATGGCGCTGGACGCCACCCCTGCCGCACTTGGCTCGGACGTGGTCAAGATGGGCACGGGCAATCTGACGCTCGCGGGTGATCAGAGCGGTGTATCGAGCTTGAGCGTGAACGCAGGCACGGTGACGGCGGCGCATGCCAACGCCTTGGGTGCCGGCACCCTGAGCATTGCGAAGACCGGTACCGTTGCCCTGAGCACCGACGTCAGCGGCGTGACCCACGTGAAGAACGCGGGTGCACTGCATCTCGACACCAACAAGCTGACGGTGCAAACGTATAGCTCGGAAGCGGGCGCGAAGATCAAGTCGCGCGTCGAGAAGGTCGAGGGTGAGATCGTTGGTGGCCAGATTCACGTCACGCAAATCGGTGACTTCAGCAATACGAAACTCGACGTTGCGGTGGCCGATGACATTGAAGTCAGCGATCTCCTGGGCAACTTCCAGGTGGTGACGTCCGAAGAGAATGCCGCAGTGCTCGGCGGGGAAGTGACCGTGGGTAGTATCACTGGCGGCAAGCAACCGGACCCGACCATCGAACCGGGTGTCGAGACGAAGATCACGGAACAGAACCTCGTCAAGTTCCTGGCAGCCGACGGCGGTTACTCGGCCAACGAGCAAGCCGTCCTGGCATCGGTCGATGGCGTGGCGCTGGGCGATCTGGCCTCGGGCAAGATCGGCGGCAAGGTGCTTTCGGCTATGGCGCTGCAAACGGCCGGCTCGGACGAGCAACGTCGCTCGGCGCGTCTGCTCTCGGGCGAATCGCTGGTGAACAACGCCACGGCCGCTCAAGGTTCGGCCACGTCGTTCCAGCGCGGCATGCAAACGCGCATGATCGCGGGCGGCTCGATGTTCGACGATGCGACAGCCAACGGTGCGATGGCGTCGGACAACGGCATTGCCGGTTGGGCCTCGTTCAAGGGCGGCAACGCCAGCCAGCGCGGCGACGGCATGTCGTTCGACGTGAAGGGCCTGGACGGTGCGATCGGTATCGACAAGCGCGTGGGTCAGAACACGCTGGTAGGCGCTTCGGTGGGCCTGGGCAACCAGGAGTCAAAGGCCAAGGGCATGCCGGGCGAGTCGAAGGTCAACAGCGTGAGCGTGGGTCTGTACGGTTCGCACCTGGCGGCGACGAACTGGTTCGTCAACGGCGGTGTGTCGTACACGAATCACAGCGTGAAGACGGATCGCACGGTGGCGGCGCGTAACGCGTCGGCGCGCCTGACGGGCAAGACGAGCGGTCAGACGTTCGGCATGTTCGGTGAAGTGGGTAAGCGCTTTGGGGTGTCGAGCGTGAACATCGATCCGTCGGTGGGCGTGCGTGTGGCGTCGACGCGTCTGAATGCGTTCGATGAGACGAACCGCGACGGCCAGGGTAACGACGGCCTGAAGGTGGGTTCGCAGTCGCAGACGTCGACGCGCGGTGTGGTGGGCGTGCGTCTGTGGAGCGAAGTGGCGAGCATCGCGGGCGGCAAGGTGGCCCCGTCGCTGCGCCTGTCGTACGAGCACGAGTTCGGCAACACGCAGAGCAGCCTGACGAATGCGATCTACGGTGCGCCGAGCCAGTTCACGGTGAAGGGTCCGAAGCTGGGCCGCGATATCTTCACGGCGGACCTGGGCGTGGACATGCAGATCAAGAAGCAACTGGAAGTGCGCTTGGGCGGTAACGTCAGCGTACGCAAGGGCGAAAGCGCGCTGGGTGGCGGTATCTCGGCGAAGTATCGCTTCTAAGGGCGTGAGCAGGACGCTTTCCTCGCAAGGGGAAAGCATGGATCACTTCCCAAAGTGATCTGCATGGCGCACGGAATCGTCATGATCGGTGCGCCTAAGGCTTCATGCCATTGGGTCGAGACCCCCGTTACTTATCGGTAACGGGGGTCTTGTTATTGGGCGACGCCTTCTGAAAGCGGAGATAAAACCGTTAAAAAAGTGCGCCGATTGGTGGGCCGATTGATGCGCCGATCATTCGCTTCCGTGTGGGTCGATCCGGCGAATTCCATGCGCACTTCGCGCTGCCGGTGACCTCCTGTTGCTTCCCATGTTGTGAGGGATAAAGGCTCGGAATGTATCGAAATGTTGGCGGATTATTGGTATTGAAATGGTGTCGGTAGGGATTTTCACTATGATTTTCGTGGGATATGTCCCAAGGCTGGGGTTTTGGGTGAGTAAATTCCCAATGCCCCGGTTCAAAGACCGTTAATACGTTAATCACGTCCTAAGATTCGTGTCACTCATCGGATGCAACGCAACTTGCGGATTGGCATTCGACATTGCCAATCACGAATTGAAGAGGGACGCAGAACATGAAAGCGAATCGTATCAACGCCGCAGCACAAACGGATCACAACGTTTCGACGGACGGACTGACGCTCCGCCTGCGACGCACCGCAATGGCGGGTGCGGCAGCGCTGGCATTGACGGGCGGTCTCGCCGCTCCCAGCAATGCGGTGGCGGAAGTCATTGATGAAGTGAGTGTCGATGAGAAGAAGCGAACGCGATTTGCCAATGTTGCTCAGCGATTCGTGACACCGGACTTCGTTGCGTCACGTGCAGACCGCGCGGCCGCGAGTCGTTTGCTCGACGAGCAACGCAAGCGTGTCGCCCAAGCCAATCGGGACGTCACGACGATGCAAACTCGATCCGACACCGCGAGCGAGGGTTTGGCCGAGGTGGTGGCAGGACTGAGCTTCTGGGAGCGGAACGTTACGTCGCCGCAAAGGCTCCTCGACGCACAGGCTGCGAAGGTTGCCGCGGACACCGCCTTGACGTCGGCACAGGGCCGTCTTGCGGACGAAAAGCACCAAAAGACGCAGCGTCTTGCCGAGGCGGCGAATGCAACGCTTCGTGAGGCATTGGCCTACACGAAGCAGAAAGACACCGCGCAATTCAGAGCGGAGACAATTCAGTCCCTGCGGGACAGTGCTTCTGAAGAAAACCCAACAGGTGAGACGGGCGACGTGAGTGTGCCGACGGTTACCGACCCGACCGAAACGGGCGGCACGGATACGAACGCGGGCAACAAAGGCACGGGTGAGGCTACCGAGCAAACCGAAACGAGCGTGACGGATGTGAACGCTGGCAACAAAGACACCAGTGGCGAGACGGTCGCCGAGGTCACCAAGCCGACTGAATCGGGTGTGGACGATACGAATGGCGGCGATGTGAGCACGGACGGGGAAACCGAGGCGGATACGGCGTCCGAAGTATCCACACCCGAATCTGGCGATGCAGATGCCGACGCAAATGCCGATGCGCGTGAGAATCCGACTGCCGAAGCGCTCCTTGAACAGCCACAGGTCGACCCGGCCATCCAGGCCATGGCCGCCGGCGTCGTGCTGACGCAGATGGCCAACGCGGCACAGCAGAACGCCGATCTGTTCCGTAAGGGCATGCAAGACCGCCTGTCGGGCGACGATGCGTTCATGCAGCCCACGGACATCGCCGCGGCGACGAGCGGTATCTCCACTTGGGCACAAGCCATGGGCGGCCAGACGACCGGCCAGGCGCGCGGCGATGTTGCCGGCTTCTCGATGCGCGGTGCCGGGATGGTCGCGGGGATCGACGCCAAGAAGAACAACACGCGTATCGGTGTGGCCGTCGGCTACGCGGATGCCAGTGTCGACGCCAACGGCGAGCACAGCCAGAACGCTTCGTCGAAGGTCAGCACATACAGCGTCGGTCTGTATGGCGCCCACGAAGTCGACGGCTGGTTTGCGAACGGCGGCGTGTCGTATAGCGCACACAGCATCAAGAGCCAGCGCACGGCCAAGCTCGGCGGCGAGGTCTATGGCCTCTCCGGCAAGACGAGCGCTACGACCATCGGTGGCTTTGCGCAGTTCGGCAAGCATATCGTCACCCGCGCCGTGAACATCGACCCGAGCGTCACGCTCAAGGTGTCGAACACGTCGGTCAAGGGGTTCACCGAGCAAGGCGAGGCGGGCCTCAAGGTCGACGGCAGCCAGTTCAACTCGGCCCGTGTGGGCATCGGCGCCCGCCTGTGGAAGGAATTCGGCGACGAGTCGCACAGCATCACGCCGTCGCTGCGCATTGCCTACGAGCGTGAGCTGGCGCATGCAGCACCGTCGATGGACGTTGCCCTCGCCAACGCGGCGAACGCCGGCACGATGACGGTCACGGGCCACAAGCTCGGCCGCGATATCGTGAGCGCGGAAGCCGGTGTCGACGTAAAGTTCGGCAAGAAGCTCTCGCTGCGCGGTGGCGTGAACGGCAGCCTGCGTCAGGGTCAAACGCAAGCCGGCGTGGCCGGCTCGCTCAAGTACGTCTGGTAATCCAGAGGTGAGCGGGTGCCGGCACGTTCGGCGCCCACTTCGCGAGGTAGTCGCAGTAGCAGTAGCAGCAGTCCGTGACGTATCGGCAGCAATCGCAGAAGTAACGGCAGTAGTGATCGCAGTAAGTTTTGTCCATGCCGTCAAAGAAAAGCCGTCCGGCAATGCGCCGGACGGCTTTTTTTCGTCTTGCGTTCGTGCGCTGCTTTCGCGCGTTCCGTTCGCACGACCCGATCAGAACGAGTGCGACACCCCGATATAGGCACCGGTCTGGCTCTTCCCGGCGGGCGGATTGTCGAGCGAGTCGCTCGGAATGGCCGCCACCGAGAAGTTCTGGTTCGAGCTGTTCTTCACGAAGGCGAGGGTGCCATACAGGAACGTGCGCTTAGAGAGGCTGTATGTCGTGCCGACTTCGAACATCGTGGCGTTGCCGAAGCCCCCGGCACGTTGACGTGATAGATCGCGGCATTGGCCGCCCAGACCTGCGTGGCTTGATACCTGACGCCGGCCCAGTAATGGTCGGCGCGTGTGGCGAAGTCGGGCGACGGGGCGTCCGGGGCGGACATATGCGTGTAGCCGAGCGAAATCGTGAAGCGGTTGAGGAACACGTTCGCGCCGGCGAAGTACTCGCGCGACGTGGCGAAGACGTCGGTAAAGCGTCCGGTGCTATCGCGAATTTCGTCATATAACGCGCGCAACTGGAACCGGTCATGTGTGTAGGTCAACTGGGCCCCCATGCCGCGCCCGTTGTTGAACTGCCCGGCGATGTTGGAGAACGCGTATTGGCCCGCCACGTCGAAGCCATACCAGTTCGGGCTCTGGTAGTTGACGGTGTTGCTCGCCTGCGGCCAGTTACGCCCGCGCACGAGCGACGCCGAGGAGAAGGCTTGCTGCTGGAACGGATCGAAGTCCCAGACCCCGTTGCTGATGAACAGATTTCGCCCGATCGTCAGTTGCCCCACGAGCGGGAGTTGAAGCCGACCAGCGCGCGCCGGTCGAAGATCGAACCCGCGCCATTGTTGTTGAAGCCGTTCATCAACTGGAAGCCGCCTTCCAGGTTGAATACCGCATGCAATCCTTGCCCGAGATCCTCATAGCCGCGCAGGCCGAACAGGCTCGTGCCGTAGTCGCCGCCTTGCGCGCTCCAGCGCGAGACGGTGCCGCCGTTGCCGTCCTGAAGGTGGTTCATGAACTGAAAGCCGCCATCGACGCGGCCATAAAGTTGCACGCTCGACTGCGCGTGCGCAAACGTGCCGATGCTGCAAAGCAGGCTCGCTGCGATGAGCTTCTTTTTCATGGTCTGCTCCCCAGTTGCGTTTTGCCCCGCACCTTCTTGCGCGGTTATGACCGTCGTCGTCGCACAGCGTCCAAGCGAAGACAACACGAGATGTCGTCGGAAAAGCTTGAAAAGCCTGAAAATTCGTTACGAGTCACAAAGCATCGGGAAGCGGACACGCCTGGGCAACGGGCGCCGCATGGGGGAATGCGGGCGGTTGCGAGTGATGCCGTCACGCTCTGGTTGTCAGAGATCATCGTCATGGCAGTCCACTGGCGTAGGGTCGGCGGCGGTGTGACGCCCAGGCAGGCGCACACGCGGCCATACGACCGGATTCGGCTGGCGAGGCGGCACGCGATGCGTCGCATGTCATGGACTGCGACGCAACGAGCCGTTATCGCCCGGATGGCTTCATTTATAGACGAATTCCCCCGCGTGCAACATCGGGGAAAGGCTTAGTACGACGATTGTTGCGTGCCAGCAACCGAAATCGGGCGACGCGTCGACCCAATCCGCGCCCGGCGACGTTGGCCGTTTTCGTCAGTCCGGGGCGCCGAACGCTTCCATCTTGCTCTCCAGATGGGTCAGCAGGCGGTTGGCCGCGCCGGACAGCCGCCGGCCGGTGCGCGTGACGAGATGCGCTTCGGCCTGATCGAGAATCGGGTGATCGATCGGCAGCGCGCGCAGCTCGCCGGCCTCGATCTCCTGCGACACGGCAAACGCGGGCAGGAACGTGGCGCCCAGTCCGGCGCGCACGAAATGCTTGAGCACGGAAATCGAGTTGGTCGTGACCGCGGGCGTCAGCCGATACTTTTCCGACTGCTCGGCCAGCGCCATCAACTGGCGGGTGCCATACGCCCCATGCATAAGGGCGAGCGGCACGTCGTAGAGCGCGTCGAGCTTGAGCCCCCCGGCCGCGCGACACCGGTCGACGAGCGGCGAGTCGGGCGCGACGATCGCGTGCACCGGTTGGCGCATCTGCGCGCGCGACACGATCTTGGGTTCGATCGGAGGGTTATAGACCAGCCCGATATCCGCATCGTCTTCCGCGACCAGCCGAATGACTTCGTTGGTGCCCGCCAGATCGAGCGTGAGCGTGATGTCCGGATAGCGCTTGCAGAAGTACTGCAGCGGCGCGCCCATCAGATCGCTGACGAACCCCTCGCCGACCGCCAGCCGGATATGCCCGCGCCGCAACCCCCGCACCTCCTGCAGCTTGGCAAGCAAGTCCTCCTGGTGCGCGCGCTGTTCCCGGTAGTACTCCATGAGCAGCCGACCGGCCTGCGTCAGGTGGACGCCGCGTTTGTGACGTTCGATCAACGGCAGCGCCATTTCGGCCTCCAGCAAGGCGATCTGACGGCTGACGGCCGAAGGGGCAATGTCCAGTCTGTCCGCCGCGGCGCGCACGGTGCCGCACTGGACGGCTTCAAACAAATACAACAGTCGGTTTTCGTTGATGGTAGGTGTCATACCATAAAGACTAATTTTTAGAACAAAAATCTTCAAGCGTTGTCATTGAGCGTCGATTTTTTTCATCCCACACTGCCAATCAATTCCCAAGCGTTGGCCGGCACGTTCGGCTGACGAAGTAACGCGATGTCGCCCAAGGGGGAGACGTCATCCTCGCAGTCAATCTGGAGTCAACATGAAAATCATCGGAGTGGTCGGACTGGGCAACATGGGACGCGGCATGGCGCTGTCGTTGCAGCGCGGCGGTTTCACGGTGCTCGGCTTCGATCCGTCGCCGGCCGCCGGTCGCGCCTTGGCCGACGCGGGCATCGGACTGCGGGCTTCGGTTGCCGAACTGGCCCGCGAGGCCGACGCCCTCGTGCTGTCGCTGCCGACCTCGCAGGTCGTCGAGGCCGTGGTGAATGGCGCCGATGGGATTGCCGCGAACGGTCGCGAAGGCCTGATCATCGTCGACACCTCGACGGCCGATCCGGCAAGCACGCGTGGACTGGCTGCCACGCTGCGCGAGAAGGGCATCGCACTGGTCGACGCCCCGGTCTCCGGCGGCCCGAAGGGCGCCCTGAACGGCGCGCTCACGATGGTGCTGGGCGGTTCGGTGGAGGACATCGCGCGGATCGAACCGGTGCTCGCCGCCATGTCGGCCAAGCGCGTGCATATCGGCGACGTGGGCGCCGGTCACGTGACCAAGCTGATCAACAACCTGATGTGCGCGGCGCACCTGGTCGTGGCGGGCGAAGCGATGCGCCTGGCCGAAGCCGCCGGCGTGGCGCCGGCGCAAGTGCTGGAGGGGCTGAATGCCGGCTCGGGCCGCAGTGGCGTCACGCAGACCAATTACCCGACGTGGATCCTCAACAACGCGTTCGACTCCGGTTTCACGATGAAGCTCATGCGCAAGGACGTGCGTCTTGCGATGGCGCTCGCCGAGCAGACGGGCACGCTCGCCACGGGACCGCTCTCGGCCGAAGTCGGTCGTCTGTGGGCGGCAAGCGCGGCAACGGTAGGCGATGACGAGGACTTCAATCGCATCGTCCAGTTCATCGAGCCGGGCCGGGCGTGATCGCGCGTCAGCCCGCGCCGGCGTTACGCCGGGTCGTTCGATTTTCCATTTTTGTTTGACGAAACGATGCGCCCGATGCGGCGCGTCGCACGGAGTGTTCTCATGGCAGACTCACAAGCCGCCGCCTTGCTCGGCGCATTCGCAAAGTTCTTCCCCAAGGCCACCACCCTCGGCTCGTTCGTGAACGGCGAACTGCTCGAAGGCACGGGTGACGCGAACATCGAGATCGTGAACCCGGCCGCCGGCCAGACGGTATTGACGTATCGCGACGCCGGTGCCGCCGTCGTGGCCCTGGCGGCCCACGCCGCGCAAGCCGCGCAGAAAACCTGGTGGTCGCTGACCCATGCGGCGCGCGGTCGCGTGATGCAGGCCGTCGGCAGCAAGATCCGCGAAAACGCCGAAGCGCTCGCGCAACTCGAATCGATTGGCGCGGGCAAGCCGATTCGCGACTGTCGCGGTGAAGTCGCCAAGGTCGCCGAGATGTTCGAGTACTACGCGGGCTGGACCGACAAGTTCTATGGCGATGTCATCCCCGTGCCGAGCACGCACCTGAACTACACGCGTCGCGAAGCGATGGGCGTGGTGTTGCAGATCACGCCGTGGAACGCCCCGGTCTTTACGTGCGGCTGGCAACTCGCCCCAGCGATCGCCATGGGCAACGGCGTACTGCTCAAGCCGTCGGAACTGACCCCGGCCAGCTCACTGGTGGTGGCCGAACTGGCCGAGCAGGCGGGCGTGCCGCGCGGTCTCATCAACGTGCTCGCCGGTTTCGGACACACCACCGGTCAGGCGGCGATCTCGCATCCGGTCGTCAAGAAAGTGGTGTTCGTCGGCTCGCCCGCCACGGGCAGCAAGATCGCCGCGGCCGCCGCGCAGCGCCTGCTGCCGAGCGTGCTGGAACTGGGTGGCAAGTCCGCGAATATCGTGTTCAACGATGCCGACCTGAAGCGCGCCTGCCTCGGCGCCCAGGCCGCCATCTTCTCAAGCGCAGGCCAGAGCTGTGTGGCCGGCTCGCGCCTGCTGGTGCAGCGCGGCGTGTACGACGAGATGGTCGACATGCTCGCGCGCGGCGCAGAGAAGATCCGCGTGGGCGAGCCGCTCGACGAGACGACCGAAGTCGGTCCGATCTGCAACCGCACCCAATATCAGCACGTGATGAACATGATCGACGCGGGCGTCGCGGGCGGTGCGCGTCTGGCGGCCGGCTCGCAGCAGCGCGGCGACGGCGGCTTCTTCGTGCGCCCCACGGTGCTGGCCGACGCGACCAATGCGATGGGCGTGGCGCGTACCGAAATCTTCGGCCCGGTGGTCGTGGCGATCCCCTTCGACTCGGAGGAAGAGGCGCTGGCGATCGCCAATGACAGCGAGTTCGGCCTGGCGGGTGCGGTGTGGACGCAGGATGTCGCGCGCGCGCATCGTGTGGCGGCGCAGGTCAATGCCGGCACCTTCTGGATCAACGGCTACAAGACGATCAACGTGGCGTCGCCGTTCGGTGGCTACCACCATAGCGGTTACGGTCGCTCCAGCGGCATGGAAGCGCTGTATGAGTACACGCAGACGAAGAGCGTGTGGGTCGAGACCGCGGCGAACCCCGCCACGCCGTTCGGCTACGTCTGATGCCGGTCCGCGGCGAGCGTAGGGCCATCCGGCGGGGAGGGGTGTCGTCATGCGTTCAGCCGTCGGGGGCGTCGCGTCGACGGGGGCGCGCTGGACCGGGGCGACGGTCGTGAGACGCCGCTCGCTACGGAGCCGTTTCAGCCCGTGAGATTCGGGGCCGAAACGGCCATTTTGGCCGCGTATAATGCCGCCCTCGGGTGGTTCGGCGCGGAACGCTGTTGCTGTCACCGAGGCGTGCCAACCTGGCGAGCCGTCAGGCGTCATGGGGAAGTCCGACGGTCTGGGGACCGGACGGATGGCGTGCCGAATTTCCTTAACCACCGAAATGTTCGTACACCTTCCGGGTCACCGGACGGCACCGGACCGGTTCAATAGCAAGTGCAGGGGAGACCCAGATGGCAGTCATGGAAAAAAGCGCGGGCCAACCGCAAGGGGGCGCCTTCAGCGATGGCGTGCGCCTATATATTTGGGCAATCGTGATTCTCGTCATCGCGGAGCTGATCGGGGCGATCAGCATCAATGCGGGGCACGGCAAGATCGTGTTGTTGCCGATGGTCTGGGCGTTGTTGCTCGGCGCGGCGTTGGGTTTGTCGCAAGCGCGTCTGCCGCGTTTTGCGCAGATCAACCTGCCGATGCAACACAAGGCGTCCGCCATTCTGCAACCGGCGCTGCTGCTCTTCGTGGCCAAGCTCGGGCTGCTCGTGGGGGGCTCGCTGCCCAAACTCGTGGCCGCCGGTTGGGCGCTCGTGTTCCAGGAGTTCGGCCATTTCGTGGGTACGATCATCCTGGGCTTGCCGGTCGCGCTGATGCTCGGCATCAAGCGCGAGGCCATCGGCGCGACGTTCTCGGTCGGTCGTGAGCCGAGCCTGGCCATCATCGGTGAAAAGTACGGCTTCGATTCGCCGGAAGGCCGTGGCGTGCTGGCCGAGTACCTGACGGGCACCGTGTTCGGCGCAGTGTTCATCTCGCTGTTCGCGGGCTTCATCGCCAGCCTGAATCTGTTCCACCCGCACTCGCTCGCGATGGGCGCCGGCGTGGGCTCGGGTTCGATGATGGCCGCTGCCGCCGGCGCCATCGCCGCGCAGCAAACGCCGGAAGTCGCCAAGGAAGTGGCCACGTTCGCCGCCGCATCGAACCTGATCACGACGACCATCGGCACGTACTTCACGCTGTTCATCTCGCTGCCGCTCGCCGTGTGGGGCTACCGCGTGATGGAGCCGGTGCTGGGCCGCATGAGCCGCCGTGGTCGCGCCAACGCCGAAGCCGCTGCGGTGGCCGACGCCGACGCCGCCAAGGAGCTCAAGGAAGCGAGCACGGCGCACACCGTCGACATGAATTTCGGTGCGCGTTTGTTCGCCTGGGTGTTCTCGGGTGCGCTGGCGCTGGTCGGTAACACCATTGCCTTCAAGACGCCGTTCCTCGACGGCGTGCCGGGCATGGTCATCATGATCGGTGCCGTGATCGTGGGCGAGGCGCTGTACTACGTCACGCGCCGCAAGGTGCCCGCCGTGTGCTGGGTGTCGCTCATCGCGATGTTCCTGACGTCGCCGGCCTTCCCGTTCGCTCCGATCGTCGAGCAGTTCACCGGCAAGATCAACTTCCTCTCGTTGGTGACGCCCATGCTGACGTACGCCGGTCTGTCGGTCGCCAAGGATGTGCCGGCGTTCCGTCGTCTGGGCTGGCGCATCGTGGTTGTGTCGTTCCTCGCGAATGCCGGTACGTTCCTCGGTGCTGCGCTCATCGCCGAGTTCTTCCACGTGTAATACGTGCCTGTTGTGCGCGGCGGCGACACGCCGCGCGCACGACGCGAAAGCGAATACGCCACGGCATGCCGTGGCGTATTTTTTTGCGCTACCGAACGAGGGGCTCAGGGCTTCGTGGTCGCCGCGTCGGCTTGCGCGCGCTCGTGATAATAACGGCGGAAGTAAGCGCGAATCTCAGCGGGCGAGAGCTTGCCGTCGCGATTGGCGTCGATCAGCTCGAAATGCCGATCGAGGAACGGCTCGGCGGTCGCCGTTTCGTCGCGGCTCAGATAACCGTCGCCATCCTTGTCCGCCGCCTTGAAATAGCGCTCGAACGTGGCGCGACGCGCCTGCAACTGGCTGTGCTGATAGGCCGACCATTCATTGCGGTCGATCTTGCCATCGCGATTGGTGTCGATGGCGTCGAACGAGCGTTGCAGGTACAGCCCGAGCGCTGCGTTCTGATCCGACGCGTCGCCGTAGTCCGGGCCCGGTGACGGCGCAGGCATGGGCGCCGAAGGTGTCGTCGGCACGACGCCGTTCATCGGCGCCCGCGTCTGTGCGTGGCCGGGCAGCGCGACGAGCGACAGGGCGGCGGCGCTGGCGCAAAGCGCGACGACGGCGAGTGTGCTGCGCGCCATACGTCGTGTCGCAAGGGTTCGAAGCGTACGTTGATGGGGTGTCTGTTGAGATGTCATGCCGCGCTTCTCCTGATTCGTTGAACAGTGACGGCCGGCCTCGCGACGCGAAGCGCTGACGAGACGGGAGCCGCCCGTTGACGGAGGGACCGGTGTCAACGGCGACGGCGGTCGTCCGTGATGACATTGCCGATTACGCCGCCGACGACGGCGCCTCCCACGGTCGTGCCCAGGTCGCCGCCGGAGATGAGGGCGCCACCCAGGGCGCCGACGCCGGCGCCAACTGCCGTATTACGCGATTCGCGGCGCGTCATGCCGCCGCAACCCGCCAACGTGCCGACCAAGGCGGCGCCCACGAGCACCGGGCCGGCCGAGCGCGACACACGGGAGAGGTGCGAGATCCATCGTTGTGTAGTTTTCATGACGCATGACTCCTTCAAAGAGGGGGCGTCGGGCCCCGGGGGCAATCGCAGGCATCGCCTGCCGTTCAAAAACAGCAGTCGCTGACGGCGCAGGCTAGATACACGATCCATTGATTGTCGATGCACAGTCCAATGCGGTATTGCGCTGTCTTCATGGCACCTGTCGTCAGCGTTGGTTGATTTAGATTTGACGCAAGTTGCGGTATTTGGATCGCGCGATCTTGTAAGACTTTGTAAAGCCCCTCGGTCGCGCGTGAAGGTCGGGAATGTGCGGGTGTCTCGGTGATTTCTGTGCGATCGATATATACAACGTAGTGCGAAATAAAATGTGGACGCTCAAACAAATGGGGAGCGACGCCAGCGAAGCATGGTGCATGCACCATCGCTCATGTTCGTTGACGTCTAGGACATCGCCGGGGATGTCGCCGTATAGCGGCGCTGTCGAAAGCGTGACACCGAAATTTTTCAAATTTGAAATATCTCGACCGGCGCTTTAAAAAGCCGCCATTCATGCCGGAAGGTGCGGAATGCGCGGAATAGCCGATTGCGCGGCGTATTACGCGGCGTATTACGCGATGTCTGTCATCGCAATTCGCGCTGAATGCGTTGAAACCATCGGGAAAGTCCGGGGGGGTGTTTGCGCTTAGTTTTCGCCGCAAGCTGCGTTTGCGCTGGCATACTGTGCCCGCTGAAGTTCGGTACTGAATTCAGCGATTGTTGAGACAAATCGATTGAGGTGCTCGGCCTATCCGTGCAAGCTTATCCATGCCACAAGTCAAGAAAGAAGACATTCGTCTGGCCATCCTGGAAGCATCGCATGCCCTGTTTCTCGACAAGGGCTATGTCGAAACTACCATGGTGCAGATCGCGAAGCGTGCCGGCATTTCCCACGCGAACATCTACAGCTACTTCACCGCGAAGTTGCAGGTCTTCTTCTGCGTCTACGAAACCTGGTTCAAGGCGCGCATTACCTTGCTCGAAGCCGAGGTGATGGCCGCACACGGCGCCCATGCCCGCATGCGCACCCTGCTCGACGGCCTGCTGGTCAAGATGCCGAGACTCGACAACGGGTTCTCGCATAACCTGGTGCAGGCGCTGGCCACCGTCCGCCCGGGCGATCCGTACGACGCATCGCTGCTGCGCTGGTTTCGCGAGCACCTGTCGAACATGCTGGCGGCAGCGGCACCGAGCCTTGCGCGCGATAGCGTGCGACGTGCGCGTCTGGTGGAGATGCTCGTGCTGACTTTCGACGGATGCCTCGTCAACCACCATGTCAATCCGGCGTCCCTGCCGGACGCCGCGATGCTGGAGGAGTACGTCGTCGCATTCCTGTCGGGCGAACCTGCCGAGCCTGACGCCGCTACGTCGGTGGCGCCAGCGGCGCAGGGCGTGCCGGGGGCGGGGGCGGTGATGCCGTCCGGCTCCGCGGCGGCGGCCTGAACGGCACGCCGATGCGCTCGCTGCCCTGGACCTCCCTCAATCTCGGACGAAAGCTCAAGTTCCACCAGCTTCAGGTGTTCGATCGCGTGCTCGAGACGGGCTCGCTCGTGCGCGCCGCCAACGAAACCGGTCTCACACAACCGGCCGTGAGCAAGATCGTGCACGAGCTGGAATCATGTTTCGAAGGACCGCTCTTCGTACGCAGTAATCGCGGCATGCAGCCCACCGAACTGGGCGAACTGCTCGGGCATCGCGTGAAATCGCTGATGGCGGAGCTGCGCTACCTCACGGACGAAGTGAATGCGTTCAGCGCGGGTACCAGTGGACACGTCATCGTCGGTACGCTCATCTCGGCCGCCGCGGATCTTCTCCCGCGCACGATTGCGATGCTCAAGTCGCGGACCCCGGGCGTACTGGTCACAGTGCGTGAAGCGACGACCGCGCAACTCTTCCCCGCGCTGGCCAGCGGCGACCTGGATATTGTCGTGGGCCGTCTGCCCGAGCGGGCATTGCCTGTCGCGAACGCCTTCGCCCTGACGCACGAAGTGCTCTTCAACGAATCGCTCAGCGTGGTCGGTGGGGCGCGTCACTGGTCGCAGGGGCCGGCGCGCGTGCCGCTTGCGCAGTTGCGTGAAGGGGCATGGATTCTACCGGTGCCGGAATCGCCGTCGCGGCTCGCTGCCGAGCGGCTCTTCCACGATGCGGGGCTGGCGTTGCCCGAGGACGTCGTCGAGTCGCTCTCGGTGCTCACCAACATCGGCTTGATGCTGGAGACCCCGCGAGTGGCGCTGATGCCGCGTGTGGCGGCCACGCCGTTCGTGGAATCGGGATTGCTGCGGGTGCTGGCCGATACCATGCCCGGCAGCTTTGGCGATGTGGGGTATTCGCTACGTGCCGACAGGCCACCGAGCCCGGCTTGTGAGCGCTTCGTCGCCTGCCTTCGCGAAGCGTGCGGCCTCAGGCCGTAGCGCCTTCCTGCCGATGTCGCCAAGACGAAGGGCGGCACGCCGGTGTATCGGCGTGCCGCCCTTTGCGATGGGCCGGCGCATGAACCTGCCCACGCGCCCCAACCGTAACGCGACCTGCCGGCGCGGCGAATGGCGTGAATGCAATCGCGACACTTGCGAAACCCTGCAGCGAAGCCACCACGGATGCGATGACGGTCGTGCGAATGCGGGTCAGAGACGTGCGAGCGACGAGACTAGCCCTGGGTTCTGTTGCACGAGCCGAATGAGACAGGCGGCCTGGGCATTGGGGCGCGCGCGACCCTGCTCCCAGTTCTCCAGCGTACGCGGATTCGTACGCAAGTAGTGAGCGAAGACGTTACGCGACATGCCGAGATGCTTGCGCAGGGCGAGCAATTCGTCGGGATAGATTTCAAGTTTCGGAAGCGGTGTGCGCGGCAGCTCCTTGATATTGAGCGGAAGATCCGCGGGAAGGCCGTTCTTGACGTGCGCCGGTTCGGCTGGCGGTGGCGCACCGGTGTCCTGAGAGAGCAGCCAGCGGAAGGGATTCGAAGGCGTATTGGAGTAAGCCATAGTCCTACCCGGGTGTCGGTGTTAAATGAAGGGATAAGCACGCTTGCGAAGTCAATCAAGCGGAACCGATTGCACCACAGAGTTCTACTGGGTGCTTTCACAAAACACTCCGGATTTTCGCGTATGACACCCATCGAGGACTAAGCACCCCGCCGAAACGAGGTGCCGTAGAGTGTACGCAAAACGGTGCGGTACGCAGCGTGGCGCGCGCCTCAAACGCCCAGGTAAGCCTGTAATTCCGGCAACGCCCGACGCAGGCTTGACGAGTCGCCTTGCCAAGCTACGCGGCCTTTGTCGACGATGTAGTGGCGATCGCCGAGTTCGAGCATCGGTGCAAGGTTCTTGTCGATGCACAGGATCGACAGGCCGCTGCCTTTGAGTTGCTTCAGGCACTGCCAGATTTCACCCCGAATGAGCGGTGCCAGCCCCTCCGTCGCTTCGTCGAGAATGAGTAATTTCGGATTCGTCATCAACGCGCGGCCGATCGCGAGCATCTGCTGCTCGCCGCCCGACAGGTTGCTGCCGAGGTTTTTCTCGCGTTCGCGCAGCCGCGGAAACAGGGCGTAGATGCGCTCCAGTGTCCACGGCGAGCGTGCACCATGACGATTGCTGGCGGTGGCCACGAGGTTCTCGCGCACTGTCAGCGTGGGGAAAATCTGGCGTCCCTCCGGCACGAGCCCCATGCCCGCGCGCGCGATACGGTGCGACGGGCTGGCGTGCACCGGCTGTCCGTCGAACACGATTTCGCCACGGGCAGGACGCATGAGGCCCGTCATCGACTTGACCGTAGTCGACTTGCCCATGCCGTTTCGGCCGAGCAACGTGACGAATGCACCGCGCTCGATGTCGAGTTGCATGCCGAACAGCGCCTGACTCGCGCCGTAGTAGGACTCGACGCCAGACAAAGACAACAAGGGGCTCATGCGGTCGCTCCCAGCATTTCGTTGCGGGTGTCATCCCCGAGATAGGCTTCGCGCACGCCCGCGTCGTTGCGGATCGTGTCGGCGTTGCCGCACGCGATGGCGCGCCCATAGACGAGCACGGTGATGCGATCGGCCAGGGCGAAGACGGCGTCCATGTCGTGCTCCACCAGCACGATGGCGTAATCGCCCTTGAGATCGGCAAGCAAATGCGTCATCTGTTCGGACTCGGCCTGCGACATGCCGGCCATCGGCTCGTCGAGCAGCAGCAGTTTCGGGCGTCCCGCGAGCGCCATGGCCAGTTCGAGCTGACGATGTTCGCCGTGGGCAAGCGCGCTGGCGGGCACGTGCATGCGCGCGGCCAGTCCGGTGCGCGCCAGGATCTCGCGCGCCGGTTCGACGAGCGCCGCTTCGCGAATGGCGGGTCGCCAGAAGCCGAAGCTATGGCCTTGCATCGCCTGTACGGCCACGAGCACGTTCTCCAGCGCGGTGAATTCGCGAAACACCGACGTGATCTGGTACGAGCGCGCGAGCCCTGAGCGGGCGCGCTGCTCGATCGGCATGGCCGTGATGTCGTGTCCGTCGAAATGAATGCTGCCTTCGTCGGCGCGCAACTCGCCGGCCAGTTGGCCGATGAGCGTGCTCTTGCCGGCGCCGTTCGGGCCGATGATGGCATGCAGCTCCCCCGGCGCGACATCCAGGCAAAAGTGGTCGGTGGCGATCAGCCCGCCGTAGCGTTTGACCAGTTGGTCGACTCGAAGCAGCGTCATGCCTTGCCCTCCACGGTACGGGCGCGCCGGGCGAGCCGCAGTTGCAGGTCGCCGAGCAGGCCATACAGGCCGCGTCGCGACACCAGCACCGCCACGACGATGAGCGGCCCGAAGATAATCATCCAGTGTTCCGTCATGCCCTTGAGCCATTCCTCGATCAGCAGCATGGCGGCGCTGCCCAGTACCGGGCCGAAGAACGATCCCAGCCCGCCGAGGACGACCATCACGATCAACTCGCCCGACGCCGTCCACGCCATATAGGCGGGCGAGACGAAGTGCGTGAGGTTGGCGTAGAGCATGCCCGCCACGCCGCAGGTCATGGCGCTGATGACGTAGGCCACGAGCTTGTAACGCAGCGTCGGATAGCCGAGCGCGCGCATGCGGCGATCGTTCTGGCGCGAGCCGCGAATGACCATGCCGAAGCGTGCATCGACCAGCCGGCGACCGGCCCACACGCACAGGCACAGCACGGCGAACGCCACGTAGTACAGCGTGGCGGGGTCGTCGAGCGTCATGCTGCCGAAGCGGCTGCCGGCGGCCACCGGCAGGCCGTCGTCGCCGCCGTATTGCCGCAGGCCGACGGCGAGGAAGTAGAACATCTGGGCGAACGCCAGCGTGATCATGATGAAGGCGATGCCGGTCGTGCGCAGCGAGAGCAGGCCGGTGACGGCGCCGACGACGGCGCACAGCAGCAGCGTCACCCCGAGATGGAGGAAGCCGTTGTCGATGCCGTGATAGCTGAGGATGCCGACGACATACGCACCCAGCCCGAGATACAGCGCGTGGCCGAAACTCACCATGCCGCCGTAGCCGAGGATCAGGTCGAGCGAGACGGCCGCGATGGCGAACACCACGATGCGCCCGAACAGGGTGAGATAGAACGGTTGCTGGGCAAACGTCGCGTAGAGGGGCACCAACGCCAGCACGGCGAGCAACAGCAGCGGCACGGCGGTGCGAAGATTGAGTTTCATTTCCATCGTCAACCGTGTTTGACCGGGAAGAGACCTTGCGGACGCACGGCAAGTACGGCGGCCATGACAAGGTAGATGAGCATCGAAGCGAGCGCGGGCCCGGCGGTGTCGGCGGTGCTGCGCTCCATGAGGCTGCGCAGCAGCGTGGGCAGGGCAGTGCGTCCCACGGTGTCGACCACGCCGACGATCAGCGCCGCGAGAAATGCCCCGCGCACCGAACCGATGCCGCCGATCACGATCACGACCATCGTCAGGATCAGAATCGGCTCGCCCATGCCCGGCTGCACCGACAGGATGGGGCCGGCCATGAGCCCGGCAATTCCGGCGAGAATCGCGCCCAGTCCGAACAGCAGCGAGTTGAGCAGCACGATGTTCACGCCGAGCGCGCCGACCATCTGGCGATGGGTCGACCCGGCGCGGATCAGCATGCCGATGCGCGTGCGGTGAATCAGCAGATAACAGCCCAGCGCCACTGCCAGCCCCACCACGATGATCAGGAAGCGATACGCCGGATACGCGAGACCGAACAAATCCACCGTGCCGGCGAGCCAGTCGGGCACTTCCATGTAATACGGCGACGGCCCCCAGATCATGCGCGCGAGCTCGTTGAAGAACAGGATCAGACCGAAGGTGGCCAGCACCTGATCGAGGTGATCGCGGTCGTACAGCGTCTTGAGCGCGACGAATTCGACGATCAGGCCAATCACGAGCATTGCGGGAACGATGGCGATCGCGGCGAGCGCGAATGATCCCGTGTGGTTGTACACGGTGGCGGCGATGAACGCCCCGATCATGTAGAGCGAACCGTGTGCGAGGTTGACGAAGTTCATGATGCCGAACACCAGCGTGAGCCCCGCGGCCATCAGGAACAACAGCACCCCGAGTTGCAGCCCGTTCAGGCACTGCATGACGAAGAGCGTCAGACTCATGTGGCCTCCCGGGGTAGCCCCATCAGGCGAAAGATGGCTTGCGTGAGCGGACTGGCGGTGTCGTTGAGTGTGAGCACGATATCGAAGTGATTGGTGCCGGGCATCGGGACGTAATCGCCTGCGAAGCCACGGGCGCGCCATGCCGCGAGATAGTCCTCGCTCTGGCGCTTGAATTCCGCCGTCTCGCTCTCGCCATAGGACACCACGATCGGGCAGCCGTGCGCGGGCAGATGGAAGTGGGGGCTGTTGCGATGCGCATCGTCGGCGGACAGTTTCATCCAGTCGTTGATGTGCGTGAACGGAATCGGCGTGAGATCGAACAGGCCGGAGAGCGGGGCGGCGCCGGCGATGACGTCGTGGGGCACGCCGTAATCGGCGTGCCAACCCTGAGCGAGGAGCATGCCCACGAGATGGCCGCCGGCCGAGCTGCCGCACACGTGGATGCGGCGGGCGTCGCCGTGGTGTTCGCCAATGTGACGGTACACCCAGGCCAATGCACGGCGCGTCTGGTCGACGATGGTATCAAGCGAGGCGCCGGGCGCAAGCGAATAGTTGATCGTGACGACCGTCGCGCCAGCGCGTGTGAAGGCGGGCGCCATGTTGCTCGAATCGTCCTTGCCGAGCGCGCGCCAGTAGCCACCGTGAACAAAGAAGAAGACGGGGGCGTCGGGGACCGGCGACGGGAAGATGTCGAGCGTCTCGTCGGGGTGATCCCCGTAGGCGACATCGAGGACGCAGGGCGTGGTCGCGCGGGCGTGCGCGCTCTCGGTGGCGTACTGCGTCAGGATGTCGAGAACGTTGGGCGTGGTGGCGCGAGCGTTGTACTGAACGTCCAGCTCGGCCTCGTCGAAATTGCGGTAGCGCTTCATAAACCCTCGATCGTGCTCAGGTACGGCTCGGGTCGTGCACCTGCAGTGCCGCCGGCCTATCGCGGTGTATCGCGCCCGCCCGGGACGGCCGGGCGGCGCGTCGGCAACGGCGGGCATCGTCCGCGTCGAACCGCACGCGAACGATGCCCGCCTGTCGCCTTACGACTTGATCTTGCACTGCGCGGCCAGGTCGGCGCGCGTCTTGATCTGAATCTGCCCCTTGGTTGCGAACCGGGCGCCGTTGGCGTCCTTCACGACATCCACGCGGTAGAACTGCGCCACGGGGAACTGGTTGCTGGCGAACTTGAACGGCCCGCGCACCGACGAGAAATCGGCCGCCTTGAGTGCGGCGCGCAACGCTTCGCGATCCGCCACGTTGCCCTTGGTCTTCGTGAGGGCCGAGTCGATCAGGTTGGCGGCGTCGTAGGACTGCGCTGCGTACATCGACGGCACGCGGTTGTATTTCTTCTGGAAGGCGGCCACGAACTGCTTGTTCTGCGCGTTGTCGAGATCGGGCGAGTACGGGGCGCTGGTGATGGCGCCGACCGCCAGTTCCTTGAGCGCGGGCAGGGTCGAGCCGTCGATGGTCGACACGGAGATCAGCGGAATCTTGCCGAGCAGCCCGGCCTGACGGTATTGCTTGACGAAGTTCACGCCCATGCCGCCCGGATAGAACACATAGACGGCGTCGGGCTTGGCCGCCTGCAACTGGGCGATTTCGGCCGAGTAGTCGGGCTGGTTGACCTGCGTGTAGACCTCGTCGACGATCTGGCCCTTGTAGTCGCGCTTGAAGCCGTTCACGGCGTCGCGTCCGGCCTGATAGTTCGGGGCCATCACGTACATCTTCTTGTAGCCCAGGTCGCTCGAGAGCTGGCCACCGGCCTCGTGCAGTTCGTCGTTATCCCACGACGTCGAGAAGAAGTTCGGCGAGCATTGCGCGCCGGCAATCGGGGTCGGCCCGGCATTCGAGCCGACCATGACCACGCCCGCATTCGTCACGGTCTTGTGGATGGCCATCATGACGTTCGAGAACGTCACGCCGGTGATGAGCGACACCTTGTCGCGCTCCACCAGCTTCTGCGCGGCCTGCACGCCGACGTCGGGCTTGAGCTGGTCGTCTTCCTTGATCACCTGCACCGGCACGCCGCCCAGTTTGCCGCCCTTTTGCTCGATGGCGAGCATGAAGGCGTCGTACTGGTCCTGGCCGAGCGCGCCGCCCGGGCCGGAGAGCGTGCCGATGAAGCCGATTTTCACCTGGGCGTGCGCGCCGCTCGAGGCGAATATCGCCGCGCCGGCGGCAAGGGCGCCGAGCACGGCGATGGCTTTGCGTTGCGTGGTCTTCGTTCCCGTCATCATGGTCTCCAAACTTAGTTCCAAAACAGGCAAACACTTTCCGCAGAGGACTCGCGCCGGGAGACTTGACCGCTTCTTCACGTCGGTCATCGCAGGCCAGGCGCGTCAGACTACCTAAATTGTTTAAGCGTCAAATATTTAAGTGCTCAGCGTAAACGACGCCTTTTACGTAGGCAAGCGATTTCAAAAACACCTCGGGAAAGCACCAGTTACAGGCCGAAGAACTCGCGGGCGTTCGCGGCCAGAATGCGGTGGCGAGCAACGTCGTCCAGATCGGGCTGTTCGGCCACCAGGCGACCGATGTCCTGCTCGCCGAGCGGGAACGGATGGTCCGAGCCGAGCATGACGCGCTCCGCGCCCATGGTGTCGACCAGCAGGCGCAAGGCGCGCGGGTCGAACACGGCGCTGTCCACGTAGAAACGATCCAGATAATGGGACGGCGGATGCGGGCTGTCGGCACGCACGATGTCGCGGCAATGCCAGGCATTCTCGGCACGGCCCAGCAGATACGGGAAGGCGCCGCCGCCGTGAGCGAAGCACAGCTTGAGCGAGCGGGGCAGACGCTCGAACGCGCCCGAGAGGATCAGCGAGAGGATCGAGAGCTGCGTCTCGGCAGGCATGGCGACGAGCCACGGCATCATCCATCGCTTCATGCGGCCATCGGTCATCATGTCCCACGGATGCACAAGCACGGGATGTGTTCGTTGCCGCAGTGCCGCAAGAAGGCCACGAGCTGTTCGTCGTCCAGGTCCTTGTCGCCGAGATGGTTGCCGATCTGCACGCCGACGTGGCCGCTCGCTTTGGCGCGCGACGCTTCCGCGCAGGCCAGATCGAGGTCCTGCAGCGGCACTTGCGCCATCGCCTTCAAACGTGACGGCGCGTAGGCACAGTGCTCGAGCGCCAGATCGTTCATGCGCTGCACCCAGTCCATGACTGCGTGCCCGTCGTAGCGATAGCCGAACATGATCGGCGTGGCACAGACCACTTGCAGGTCGATGCCGTGACGGTCGAGTTCTTCGACGCGCAGCGCGGGGTCCCACAGCGCGCGGTAGACCGGTCGGAAGGCGCGGTCGTCGATCATGATGTTGCCGGTCTCGCCGCCGTCGTCGATGCGCAGCCACGGCGCGGTAGCGGGGTCAAGGCGGGCCGCCTCGTCCCGCGTGATGCGCGGGAAGAAGTGGGCGTGCATGTCGATTTTCTTCATGACGTAACGGGTAAGGGGGGCGCGGCGTCGCGAATCAGGCCGACGCCGGTGCCGTAGTCTTGGGTTGCGCGGCGCGGCCCGGGTGGATCTCGCCGCAACTCGGGCAGCGGCGTAGCGACTCGGTGCCGTAGAACGTTTCGAACAGCGGCGGCAGGTCGGTCACAATGCTCTTGAGCTGCACTTCCACACGGTGAACCCGCGTGCCGCATTGGAGGCAGTACCACTCGAAGCCGTCGAGCAGGCCGGGCGGGCGCTGGCGCTCGATCACCAGGCACAGGCTTCCCGCTTCGGGCCGCTGCGGCGAGTGGCGCACATGCGGCGGCAGCAGGAAGATGTCGCCCTCCTTGAGGTCGATGCGCTCCGGGCGGCCGTCGATCCACAGATTGACCCACGCGTTGCCCTTGAACTGATAGAAAAACTCCTCGAGCGGGTCGTCGTGATAGTCGGTGCGATGGTTCGGTCCGCCCACCACCGTCACGATGAAATCGCTGTCCTGCCAGACCTGCTGATTGCCGACGGGCGGCTTGAGCAGCGGCGCGTGATCGTCGATCCAGCGCTGGAAATTGAAAGGCTTGCCATACGTCAACATGCTGTCTCCCGGGTCATGCGGCGTCAGGTGGAATCTCGGGGGCTTCAACGCGAACGCGGCGCGTAGGCCACGCACTTGATTTCGATAAGCAGCAACGGATGCGGCAACTGGTGGACGGCCACCGTGGTGCGCGTCGGCCCGCTCTCGTCGAAATACTCGCCGTACACCGCGTTGTAGCAGCCGAAGTCGTTCATGTTCACGAGGAACGCGCCGACGTCGACCACGTCGGCAAGGGTGGCGCCTTCGCTGGCGAGAATGTCGCGAATGTTTTCAATGACGGCGCGCGTCTGCTCACGAATGTCCAGCTGCGTCACGCCCAGCGCATCGACCTGCGCACCGGCGTAGGTGTTGTCCGGGCGGCGCGAGCTGGTGCCCGAGACGAACAGAAAGTCGCCGGCGCGCTTGATGTGTGGGAACTTGCCGCGCGGCTTGGCCTTGCCGGCCACCACGCGGGCCTGCGTGTCTTGCGATGCGCTCATGTGTCGTCAGTCTCCGTTGTGCCTTGTTCTTGGGACGGCGCACGGGTGCGGGGGGGCTCGACCCCCATCGATACCCCCGCACCGTCGCCTCACAGTTTGATGCAGATGTTGGTGATTTCGGAATAGAAGTCGAGCGAGTGGCGTCCGCCTTCGCGGCCCAGTCCCGAGCGCTTCACGCCGCCGAACGGCGTGCGCAGGTCTCGCAGGAACCAGGTGTTCACCCACACGAGCCCCGTCTGGAACTGACGCGCCACGCGATGCGCGCGCGACAGGTTCGTTGTCCAAACGCAACCGGCAAGTCCGTACTCGCTGTCGTTGACGCGGCGAATCACTTCGTCCTCGCTATCGAACGGAGCGACGTGGCACACCGGGCCGAAGATCTCCTCGCGGACACAGCGCGCCGTATCGGGCAGGCCGGTCCAGACCGTGGGCTGGACGAAGGCGCCGTCGTCGCGGGCATCGCCGAAGGCGGGCACGCCGCCGCCGGTCACGACCGTCGCGCCTTCTTCCACCGCCAGACGATAGTACGCGAGCACCTTCTCTCGATGTTTGCGAGACACGAGCGGACCCATCTGTACGCCGATGGCGTCGGGGGCGTCGATGCGCAACGCGGCGGCACGCTCGGCCAGCGCGGCGACGAAACGCTCGAAGATCGGCCGCTCGACATAGACGCGCTCGGAACACAGGCACACCTGACCCGCGTTGGTGAACGACGAGCGGACCACGCCATCGAGCGCGCGCTCGAAGTCGGCGTCCGCGAACACGACAGCGGCATTCTTGCCGCCCAGTTCGAACGAGATTTCCTTCACGCCGTCGGCCACGGCCTTCATGATCGCGCTGCCGGTCCGCGACTCGCCGGTAAAGGTGATCGCCGCTACGTCCGGGTGTTTCGTCAGGTGTTCGCCGGCCGAGTCCGGGCCGAAGCCGTGCACGAGGTTGAAGACCCCGGGCGGCACGCCGGCGGCGTCCATCACCTCGGCGAGCAGGGTGGCGGAAGAGGGCGTTTCTTCCGACGGCTTGGCGACCACGCAGTTGCCCATCGCCAGCGCGGGGGCCACCTTCCATGTGAAGAGCAGCAGCGGCAGGTTCCACGGCGAGATGATGCCGATGACCCCGAGCGGTTTGCGTGTGACGTAGCTCATGACGTCGCCCCCGTCGGCGGCGCGCATGTCGTACATCTCGGTGCCGGCCGTCTTGACGAGATCGGCGAACATGCGGAAGTTGGCGATGCCGCGTGCGATGTCGAGGGTGCGGGCCTGTTCGACGGGGCGGCCCGTGTCGGCCACTTCGGCCGCGACGAAATCGTCGAAGCGTGCCTGGATGCCGTCGGCGATCCGATGCAGCACGGCGGCGCGCTCGGCGGGCGTGGTGTTGCCCCACGGCCCGTCGTGCAGGGCACGGCGCGCGGCGCGCACGGCGCGATCGACGGTAGCGGCGTCGGCTTCGCAAACCTTCGCGACGAGCCGCCCGTCGACGGGGCTGACATTATCGAACTGGCGATCGGTGGCAATGAACGCGCCATCTACGTAGTGCCGCAGCAGCGGCGGAGTCGCAAGGCTCACGAGGTCTCCTGGAGCAGGGTGTTTTGCGGGGTGGCGAGGGCGTGAACGCAAGCGCACAACCGCCGGATGCCCTCCAGTCTAGGCATCCGGTTATATAAAAAATAATGAAAACTAACGTGGTGTCTATTCCTGATTGGAATAGCAGGGGCGGCAAGGAACAGCAGCCAGACTCAGTGGTGCGCGTCGTGGCTCATTCGTGTGCGCGCTTCGCGCAGGTCGCGCGCATCGCGTGCTTCGCCGATGGCGGCGGGCGGCAGGTCGGTGTCGAGGCACTCGACCAGATGGGCGTTGAGCAATGCCGCGAGGCCTTCGCCGCCACGTCGCATGACGTAGTTGTGATTCCAGCGGAACAGCGGACGGGCAATGGGCGCGAGCTTGTTCATCCAGGCGCGCTCCGTATGCACGTCCCAGGCATAGCGCACGGCCGTGATCGGCCCTTCCGTGTCGAAGCACCACACGCCGGTGCCTTCCAGCTCGCCTGATGCGACACTGCGCACCTCGCGCATCGGGTCGACGTGCGTGACGCGCGTCTCGATGGTGAGCGTGTAGGGCAGCGCACCGTGCCAGGTCAGCACACGCACCGCGCCCACGCCTTGCGCGTCGCCCGGATCAAGCGTGCGCACGTCGCGCACGCACGGCCACCACCGTGCCCAGTGGTCGACGTCGCGAATCGCGTCCCAGACTTCGTCCAGCGGCGCGGTGAGCCGCCACAAGGTGAGGAAGTGATAGTCGTTCATGGCCGATCCCGGTCGTGGAGGGAGAGGGTGCCGTCATGCCCCTTCGGGCAGGGGAATTTCAGTATAGGCGGCATCCCGGGGTCCGGCGTGCCGCTCGTGTCGACCACGCCGGGTAATGCGAGCCAGGGCTGGACGGGCGAATTGCCGGCGGTGTCTGCCCGTTGTCGTTCCTTGCCATTTTTCGGGGCGATGTCATGAATCCATCACATTGTCTCCATAGAATCCCGAAGTGAAAACGTTTTCGTAAACGTTTACATTTGCAAAAAATCCGTCAACGGCAAATGTCGACGGCACGACACAAGGGAGACTAGCGTGGCAGATATTCGGGACGTGGCGCAGCGCGCGGGGTGTTCGATTGCGACGGTATCGCGCGCGCTCAATTCGCCTCGATTGGTGCGTCCCGAGACGCTGGCACGCGTGCAGGCGGCTGCCGCCGAGCTCAAATTTCGTCCCAATGCGCTTGGCCGACAGTTACGCGGCGAGCGCACGGGACTGATCGGCGTGATGCTGCCCACGCTGGGCAACCCGGTCTTTGCCGATTGCCTGGAAGGCATTGAAGCGGCCATCGACGGCACGGGCCGACGGTTGTTGCTCGTTACCACCCAATACGACCCGGAGCGCGAGCGCAACGCCATCGAGACCTTGCTGCAACAGCGCGTCGATGGCCTGCTGCTGACGCTGGCCGATGCCGAGCACAGCGCGCTGCTCGACGATATCGCGGCGGAAGGCGTGGCATGCCAACTCGTCTATAACGATGCCCCGGAGCGTCCGTGCGTCTCCGTGGACAATCGGACCGCTGCCGCGCAGGGGGTGGCCATGCTGATCGAGGCGGGTCATCGCGACATCGTGATGGTGACGGGTGCGTTGCACGCATCCGACCGCGCCAAGCGCCGCTATCTCGGCTACGGCGATGCCATGCAAGCCGCTGGGCTGACGCCGCGGCCGGCCTTTGAGATCGACTTCAACAGCGGGGCCCGTGGCGAGCGGGTGCGCGAATGGCTGGCGCAGCGCGAGCGCGACGGCGCGCGTCCCACGGCACTGTTTTGCTCCAACGATCTGCTCGCCCTTGGCGTGATGCGCGCCCTGCGCGAGGCGGGGCTGCGGGTGCCCGACGATATGTCGGTGCTGGGTTTCGACGGGCTGGGGGTGGGCGAGCTGCTCTCGCCGACGCTGGCGACTGTCGTGCAGCCGAGTGTGGACATCGGCCGTCATGCGGCGCAACGCCTGCTCGCCCAGATCGACGCGCGCGCCGGCGCGACGCCCTCGCACGACGCCTCACTCGGCCATGCGCTGATTCTGCCGCACGAGATTCGCCGCGGCGGCACGGTGTCGGCACCGCCGCGCCGGCGGGGGTGAGACGCGCCATCGAACGGTATTGCACGGTTTTGAAGGGAAGGTAGTCGCAAGGAAAGCGGCCGACGACTGGCTCCGGAAAGAGAGTTCAGCGCCGGCCAAGGCAATCAGGCATCCGGGCACGAGGCCCGCACATATCCGGCGGCACGTGAGTTCCGCCAACGCTCAGACATTCAGGAGCTTACCAACATGAAGCTTTGGATCACCCGCGCCGCCCGCACGCTGGCGCTCTTCACCCTGCTCGGCGCTGGCGCCGCGCAGGCCCAGCAGACAGCCATCTGCTACAACTGCCCGCCGGAATGGGCCGACTGGGCCGGTCAGGTCAAGGCGATTGCGCAAGACACCGGCATTCGCGTGCCGCTCGATAACAAGAACTCCGGCCAGGCCGTTGCGCAATTGATCGCCGAGCAGAAAGCGCCGGTGGCCGACATTGTGTACCTGGGCATCACGTCTGCCATCGAAGCGGCGAAGAAGGGCCTGCTCGCGCCGTACAAGCCGGCGAACTGGGATCAGGTGCCGGCCGCCATGAAGGATCCGAACGGCATGTGGACGACGATCCACTCGGGCACGGTCGGCTTCTTCGTGAATCGCGACGCGCTGGAAGGCAAGCCGGTGCCGCGGTCGTGGGCCGACCTGCTCAAGCCGGAATATCGCGGCATGGTGGGTTATCTGGATCCGAGCAGCGCATTCGCCGGCTATGCCGCCGCGATTGCCGCCAATCAGGCGCTCGGCGGGTCGATGGACAACTTCGGTCCGGCCATCAGCTATCTCCAGAAGCTCAAGGCGAACGCCCCGATCGTGCCGAAGCAAACGGCGTATGCGCGCGTGCTCTCGGGTGAGATCCCCATCCTGATCGACTTCGATTTCAACGCCTATCGTGCCATCTACAAGGACCACGCCAACGTGCAGTTCGTGATCCCGAAGGAAGGTACCGTGTCGCTGCCGTACGTGATCGCGCTCGTGAAGAACGGCCCGCACCCGGACAACGGCAAGAAGGTGATCGACTACACGCTGTCCGACAAGGGCCAGGCGCATTGGGCGCAAGCGTTCCTGCGTCCGGTGCGCGCGAGCACGATGCCGGCCGAGGTTGCCGCCAAGTTCTTGCCCGCGAGCGACTACGCGCGGGTAAAGCCGGTCGATTTGCAGAAGCTCGCCGCGCAGCAGGACGCGTTCGGTCAACAGTATCTGAAGAACGTGCGCTAAGCACGCAGGGTCGTTTCGCCCTGACGTTCAACGAGGAAGAGGAGCAAAACAAGCGATGCGTGACCTGACTCTGCCGCGCGGCTGGCGCGTGGCACTGCTGCTACCGGCGCTGGCGGTCTTTCTGGCGTTCTGGCTGTTGCCAATGGCTGCCCTGGTGCAGGTGAGCGGCGACGGTCACGCGTTCGAGACCTATCGTGCCATTCTCACCAATGCGCGTTATCTCGACAGCCTGTGGCAGACCATCGTGCTCTCGGCGCTGGTCACCCTTGCCACGCTGGCGTTATCGCTGGTGGCGGGCCTCTTCCTCACCCGTCACGACTTCCTGGGGAAATCGGCGCTCGTATCGATGCTGACCCTGCCGTTGGCGTTTCCCGGCGTGGTGGTCGGCTTCATGGTCATCATGCTGGCGGGTCGTCAGGGGCTCATCGGCGATCTGTCGGCGAAACTCCTTGGCCACAAACTCGTGTTCGCGTACTCGCTCACCGGGCTTTTCATCGGCTACCTGTATTTCTCGATTCCGCGCGTGATCCTCGCCGTGATGGCCGCGGCGGAGTCGCTCGATCACTCGCTCACGGAAGCGGCCGCGTCGCTGGGCGCCGGGCCGTTCGCCATCGCGCGCGACGTGACGCTGCCTGCGCTGGCACCGGCGCTGATCGCGTCGGGCGCGATGTGTTTCGCCACCTCGGTCGGCGCATTCGGCACGGCCTTTACGCTGGCGACCGACATCGACGTGCTGCCCATGACCATCTACACCGAGTTCACGCTCAACGCCAACGTGGCGACGGCGGCGGCGCTCTCGGTGGTGCTCGGCGTGGTGACGTGGGCGGTGCTCATGCTGGCCCGCAATTTCACGGGGCAGGCGGTCGCCGCCGGAGGTTGATTCACATGCTCAAGAAAACACTTTTCACGCTGCAACTGCTGCTCACGCTGCTGATGTGTGCGTTCCTGCTGGTGCCGGTGGGCATGTCGATTCTCGCCGGGCTGTCGGTGAACTATTTCCGGGGGCCGTCGGCCGGCCTCACGTTCAAATGGGTGATCCAGGTCTGGCAGGACTATCACGACGCGATTCTGAATTCGATTTACGTTGGCGCCGCCACGCTTGTGCTGGTGACGCTGCTCGGGGTGCCGGCCGGTTACGTGCTGGCGCGCTGGCGCAGCCGCATGGCGCGCTGGATCGAGGAGCTGCTGACGTTGCCCATTGCGCTGCCAGGGCTGGCAAGTGCGCTCGCGCTGATCAGCGTGTACGGCGGCATGCGCGGCTTCCGCGAGAGTCTGGCGTTCATCGTCGTGGGGCACGTCATCTTCACGCTGCCGTTCATGGTGCGTGCCGTGGCGGCGGCGTGCGCCGACTCGCGCATCAAGCTGATGGAGGAGGGGGCGGCAAGCCTCGGCGCGGGTTTCCTGCGGCGCTTCACGACGGTGGTGCTGCCCAACATTCGCAGCGAGATCGTGGCGGCCGCACTCATCGTGGTCACGCTTTCGCTCGGCGAATTCAACCTGACATGGATGCTGCACACGCCCGACACCAAGACGCTGCCCGTGGGGCTGGCGGACGCTTACGCGTCGCTGCGCCTGGAGATCGGCAGCGCGTACACCGCGGTGTTTTTCGTGATGATCGTGCCGTTGCTGGTCGTCATGCAGATGACGGCGCAACGGGCCAAAGTGTCGAACGGGAAAACGTCGACGCGTGGCCGCACTTGATCCGGCGGATGCGAGTACGCCACCGAATGCTTAGGATATGACGATGAAACTGACTTCCATCCCGATTCATCTCGAACGCTGTGCCAAGACGTTTCACGGCACCACGGTACTGCAGCCCCTCGATCTGACGATCGGGGCGGGCGAGACGCTGGTGTTGCTCGGCCCGTCGGGGTGTGGCAAGACCACGACGCTGCGCATGATTGCCGGACTGGAGCGGCCCGACGCCGGCGGCCGCGTGCGCTTCGGCGACGAAGACGTCACGCGTCTGCCCATCGAGAAGCGCCGCGTGGGGATGGTGTTCCAGAACTACGCGCTGTTCCCGAACTTCACCGTGCGTGGCAACGTCGCGTACGGCCTGAAGCTGCGAGGCCTGCCGTCCGCGCAGATCGACAAGCGCGTGAACGAGCTGCTCGACCTCGTGCAGCTCACGCCGTTCGCCGAGCGCGCGATCGCGCAACTCTCGGGCGGTCAGAAGCAGCGCGTGGCGTTGGCGCGCGCGCTCGCGCCGGAGCCGCGCGTGTTGCTGCTCGACGAGCCGCTCACGGCCCTCGACGCCAAGCTGCGCGAGACGGTGCGCGCCGATATGGATCGTCTGCTGCGTGGCCTGGGGGTCACGACGGTGTACGTCACCCACGATCAGGACGAGGCGATGGCGTTGGGCGATCGTATCGTGGTGATGAGCGCGGGTCGCATCGAGCAGATCGGCGCGCCGCGAGACATCTACTATCAACCGTCCTCGCGCCATGTGGCCAACTTCGTCGGTACGATCAATCGTCTGGCCGGCGTGTGGCGCGAGGGGCATTTCCATCTGGAAGGCGGCCGTTTTGCCTGCCCGAATGTGCGTGCCGACGTGCAGGAGTTGTACTTCCGTCCGGAAGACGCGGTGGTCGTGGCCGCGGCCGATGCGCCGCTCGTCGGCCGTATCGAGGAAGTGCAGTTTCTCGGCGACCGCACCCGACTGACGCTGGGCGGCGTGTCCGCCGCGGGGTCGGTGCTGGTCGAAGTGTCCAGCCGTCGCGAGTGTCGCGTCGGCGAACAGGTCGGGTTGTCGCTGCCCGCCGCCCATGTCTTTTCGCTTCACGGATAAACTGCCCATGCTGTTCGCACAAATCAGCGACCTTCACATCAAACGGCCCGGCAAGCTGGCCTATCGGCGCGTGGATACCGCCGCCTATCTCGAGCGCTGCGTGGCGCGTCTGAATACGCTGGTACCGCGTCCCGAATTCGTTGTGCTGACAGGCGATCTCGTCGATTTCGGCGCGCGCGAGGAATACGAGCACCTGCGTCGTTTGCTCGCGCCGTTGCAGATCCCGTACTACCTCATCATCGGCAATCACGACGGTCGCGACGCACTGCGCGAGGTGTTTCCCGAGCACACGTATCTCGGCGAGCCGGGCAGCTTCGTGCAGTACACGGCGACGCTCGGCGCGCTGCGGCTCGTGGCGCTCGATACGCAGGACCCGCCCAACGGCGGTGGGCGCTTGTGCGACCAGCGTCTGCAATGGCTCGAAGCGGCGCTCGCCAGCGATACCGCCACGCCGACGGTGATCGCCATGCACCATCCGCCTTTCGCGTGTGGTATCGAGCACATGGACGCTCAGGCGCTCGACGCCGCCGATGCGGCGAAGCTCGCCGACGTGGTGCGCCGCTTCGACAACGTCGAGCGATTGATTTGCGGTCACGTCCATCGGCCGATTCATACGCGCTTTGCCGGCACGATTGCGAGCGTATGCCCGTCACCGGCCCACCAGGTCGCGCTCGATCTGCGCGAGGGCGGACCGTCCGCGTGGGCGCTCGATCCGCCGGCGTTCCAACTGCATCGATTCACGCCGCAGGTCGGGCTGGTCTCGCATCTGGCCTTCGTCGACGATGCGGGCGGCTCGCATCCGTTCTATGACGCCTCGGGCGCCCTGATCGACTGAGGTGTCATCGGCGGCGGCCCGCGCGGCGGGGGCGCCGCATCTCGATGACACAACGACACGAGGCCCCCAAATTCGGGGGCCTCGTGTCGTTTACCGCGGGGCTGGATCAGAGCAGGTGATCGAGCGCGTCCGGACCGAAGACTTCACGATGCAGACGCTCAGCCGGCACGCCGGCGTCACGCAGGGCGCGCCATTGCGTCTGCATGAACGGCACCGGGCCGCACAGCAGGTAATCGGCGTTGGCAGGCAGTGCGAGGCGCGAGATGTCCATGCGGCCGGCGTAACTGAAGTCGGCGCCTTCGCGTTCGTGGCTTTGCGGCGTTTCGAAGAACGTCGCCACGCGCAGGTTGGGCAGTTGCGTTGCCGCGAACGTCAGGTGACGGCGCAGGGCGACATGCGAGCCGTGGCGGGCGGCATGCGCGAACAGAATCTCGCGGCGCGACCCCTTGGCCGCCAGCGCGGCGACCATCGACATCATCGGCGTAATACCGACGCCGGCGCTGAGCAGCACGAGCGGGCGAGCGTCGTCGAGCGACGTCGTGAACTCGCCGTACGGCGCGCTCACGAGCAGGCGGTCGCCGGCCTTCACATTCGCATGCAGCCAGTTCGAGACCTGACCGGCCGGCTTCGTTTCGTCTGCGGCCTCAGCCTTGACGGTGATGCGCCAGTGCGCGGCTTGCGGTGCGTCGGACAGACTATATTGGCGGCGTTGTTGCAGGCCATCCGGCAGCGTCACCGAGACGCTCACATATTGTCCCGGGGCGAACTCACCCGGCGAGCCACCTTCGGGCGTGCTCAGGTAGTACGAGACGATGTGATCCGTTTCGCGGTCGACATCGGCCACCACCAGTTCGCGCAGCGCGCCCAGCGGCGAGTGCGTGCGTTCCGACAAACGAGCTTCGGCCGCGATCAGTTCGCCGGCGAGCAGCCAGTAGGCTTCGTCCCACGCGGCGATCAGTGCGGGCGTGGCGGCGTCGCCCAACACGTCCTTGATGGCGCCGAGCAGATGGCGGCCAACGATCGGGTAATGCGACGGCGTGATGCCGACCGACACGTGCTTGTGCACGATACGCTCGAGCACCGGCCCCAGCGCCGCGGCGTTGTCGATGTTCGCGGCGTACGCGAACACGGCCGAGGCGAGCGACTGTTGCTGCGCGCCACTGGCTTGATTGCCCATGTTGAAGAGATTGCGCAGCTCAGGATGGGCTTCGAACATGCTCGCGTAGAAGTGGCGCGTGATCGCAAGACCGTGCTCGCGCAAAACCGGAACACTCGCATCGATGTAGGGGCGGGAAGCTGCGGAAAGCATGGCAAAAACTCCTGAGTTTGTAAGATGCAATTCATATGCATCTTTTTTGTCGCACTTGTGGGTATTCCATTGGCACCGCCGGATCTCATTGTGCGGAAGATTCTCGGTGCGGCATTCGGTCGCCGGTGTCCCAGGGCTCACAACACGACCATCACTTTAGGGACCCGGCGAGCGCATTATAAGATGCAAATCAAATGCATGTTATAGGGATGCGGCGTAATGTCGCATCGGCGCGACGGGTGCGACCGGCGCCACGAATGCCACCGATGCGATCAAGGCCTCGGCCGCGGCGGGCACGCGCGACGAGGCCAACGAGGCCAACGAGACCAACGAGACCAACGAGACCGACGAGACCGACGAGACCGATGAGACCAACGAGACCAACGAGATCAACGAGACCGACGAGACCGACGAGACCGACGAGACCGATGAGACCGACGAGACCACTACGACCGAGGCAAGCGACGTCACTGACGCCACCAACGTCAGTGATGCAAGCCACGTCACCGGAGACTGAGCATTGCGCTAGCGACGGTTGGCGACCTTTCTTTGTGCGTTGAGGCGCGTCTCGGTGACGAAGGCAAAGCTGGCCCGTACGAATCGAGTGCGCTCGGCCGACAGGAACGAGAGCGCCGTGTTTCCGCAACGATTGGGCAAAGTAGGATCCCCGCCGTAGCGCAATGCCGTGGTGAGCATATAGTCGGCGAAAATGGCGCTCTCCCGGATGCGGGTCGCGCCCGAAAGGGCGTGCATGAGGGTGTTACCGTTCGGCTCGCAGACGTTGGCGTTCGGATTCAGCGCGAGCAGCACTTCCGCCGCACCGCAGTACCCCTGCCGGGCCAGCCACAGTACAGGGGGCGTGCCATCGGGGTGCGGCTGTCCGATATCGATGCCATCGTGCAGGAAAGACATTCCCAGTTGAACGAGTGCTTCGTGTGGGAGCAGCGGGTCGTGGCCCTGCTCGCAGAGACGACGCGCCTCGGCGGCCAGAGCGATAACGAAGGGCGGCACGTGGCGGTTGCTGTTTTGCGCAGACAGTCGCGCGGGGGGCGATACGCCACGCTTCGCTCGTTCTCGCGCCTGCGTAATCATCGTGTGATTCAGCCGCAGGTACTGCGCGAGTCCCTCGCCAAGCAGTGCGTATGCCGTCGTGCCTTCACGGTTGGGCTCATCGGGATCTCCGCCGAATCGCATGGCGAGGTTGAGCATGAAGAACGCGCAGACTGCGTGCTGGCGGAGGTGCGTTACCGCCGCGAGATAGTGCATGAGCGTATTGCCGTTGCGGTCGGCGCTGTGGCGGCCCGCACCCAGGGCGAGCAGCGCTTCGGCGGCTGCGCAATAGCCGTTCAGGGCGAGCAACATGACGGGGGGCGATCCCGTGCGCGAGCGCAGGGACAGATCGGCGCCATGCGACTGGAGCATCGCCCCGAACTGGTAGAGCGACAGGTGCGGGACCAGCAGGTCGTGGCCTTGCAGGTGAAGGCGCTGGGCTTGCGCGGCCAGCGCGGTGGCGACCAGTGGCACACCGTTCGAGGTGCGCTGATTGGCGTCGGCGCCGAAGCTCAGCAGTGCGGGTAACCACTCGGGAGCGACCTGGCTGCACACGTGCGAGAGTGGGAGATAGACGATGCCCGGGATCTCGGACGCGGCGACATCGTTGGTCGTATCGCGGCCGCTGGCGACCAGCACCCTGAGCGCTGCCGCGATTGTGCCCGTGGGTTCGGCGGGAGGCGCCTCGTTCAGAATCGAATCGACAAACACGCTCAGGTAGGCCGAAGGCGACGCCGCGAACCGGAGCCAGAGTTGCAATCCTTCGTCGCTCAACAGTAACGCGGCGTCTTCGGGCCGCAATCGTTCACGGCGCGCCCGGTCGATGAAGATGCCGGCTTCGTCGAGCTTGGCGAGGGTGCGGTCCTGCGCTGACATGCAGAACAGCGTGGCCATCGAGAATGCCATTTCCTCGGGACGCGCCACGCCGGTAGCCAGGCAACTGTCGCGTAGCGCTCGACCCGCCGTCGTGTTCAGGTTCATCAGGATTTCCCACGCCTGTTGCGACGAGCATTGCCCGTCTCGCCTGGCGATCAGCAGGCGATCGAGCGTCATTTCGGACAGGGCAAGGGGGGGTGCGGCGGCGCGTGACCCGTTAGGAACAACGTCGGGGGTATCGAGCAGCGGCGCGGGACTTGGATAAGAAGAGGGGGCGGCGTAAGAGGACGCCGCCGCCAGTGGGGATCGAGGCATGGAGGATATGGGTGTGTGAAAAACGTGAGCGCGTGAAAGATGTGAGCGATAGCAACAACGAGTGAAACGCGGCGCATCGAGCCTGCGTCGCAATACGGCGTGTCACGACGCATGGCGCATGACTCACGACATGTTGCGACGGCCACGTCGGAATGCTGTGCGATGGACGACGGCGGATCTCCGGCCGACGGGCGCGCTAGATAAGTGCGCGAATCCGTCGACGCGCGGTGGTTCTGACGATCTCCAGGCGCTGATCGCCGATTTGCAAGGTGGTTGACAAGGGTTCGGAAAGCCAAGAGCGAGGCGTTTGTCCTGCACGGTTGGCTCGGTCCATGTCGCCGCCGTAGCCTGACGCGACAGCGAGGGCGTGACGCGCGAGGCAGGCGCAATCGAGCTTTACCGGGTCGTCTTGCAAGCGAACGACGTGCGCGAGATGGTGCATCAGTGTGTTGCCGTTCCGGTCGGGCGTGTTCGGATCGGCGCCAGCGGCCAGCAACGCTTCGGCGGCACCGCAGAGCCCATGGAACGTGAGCAATGCCGGCGCGGGCATGCCTTCCCGATTCGATCGCGCGAGATCCGCACCCTGCCGCCTGAGCAGTTGCGCGAGCTGGTGCAGTGAGTCGTGCGGATCAAGGGGATCGTGACCGGCGGTGTACAGGCGAAGCGCCTGTGCGCGCATGGCCACCACCGTCAGCGGCATGCCCTGGTCGTTCATCTGCTCGGCGCACGCGCCGAGTTGGAGCAGGCGGCGCAGCCACTGCGGGGCGGTCTGGCTGCACAAATGCGCGAGCGGATTGCGAGGTGCCGTGGCGGTCGGGTTCGCGGGCGTGGCATCGGTCTTGTCGCGCCCGACCGCCACCAGCACGCGGAGGATCTTGTCGATGCGCGCGCGGCTCTTGGTGGTCGCTTCGCCGAAGACGTCGGAGCCGTCGAACACGCTCAGATAGCAGGTGGGAGACGCGGCGTATTGCAGCCAGAGTTTCAGCCCTTCGTTGCTTCGCAACAAGGCGGCGTCGTCGGCGCGCAGTTGCCGGGCGAGTGCCGGCACCAGGAAGATGCCGACGTCGATCAATCGATCCAGGGTGCGTTCCTCCTCGGGCGTGGTGAGCAGCGTCGCCATCTGGAGGAACAACGGTCCGTTGGGGGAGGCGCTCTCGCACGCGAGCCGCAACTCACGACTCGCGTAGGCTTGCGGGTCAACCAGGGCGCGCCAGATGTCCTGGGTGCGATATTTGCTCGACTGCTGGGCGTTGAGCAATTGACTGAGCGTCATGGCCGTCAACGGCGCGGTATCGATGCTGTAGACGCGGCGCGCTACGTTGCGCCCGATGGCGGGCGGGGCGGGCGAGAGGATTTCGGGCGAGCTGGCGGCGGGCGAGAGGATTTCGGGCGAGCTGGCGGCGGGCGAGGGAATGGACGACGGACCGGGCATAGTCGTTGGGCACGTGGCGGTGGAAAAGCCGCATGGTGGCGCATAAGCCGCCGGTCGATCTTGGCATTTGTGCCCCGGGATTATCGGTGGCGGGCATGCGGGTGGAAATGCGGGCGGAAATGCGGGTGGGAAGCGCTGGGAATTACAATGCGATATTCATGATTTATCGCCAAATGCTTGTATGACAGAGAAGACCTTTCCGGCCGCTGACGCCGCGCCCCCTTCGGTGCAAGCGCAGGACTCTGAGGCCGTGATTGCGGCGACGCGCCATTGGCTCACACGCGCGGTGATCGGGCTGAATCTTTGCCCGTTTGCGAAGGCGGTGCACGTCAAGGAACAGATTCGCTATGCCGTGAGCACCGCATGCGATACGGAAGGCGCGTTGCTCGATCTCGAACGCGAGTTGCAGTGGTTGGCGCAAGCCGATCCGCGGGGCGTGGACACGACGCTGCTGATCATGCCGGGCGCGCTGCTCGATTTTCACGAGTACAACGACGCCTTGTTCTTCGCGCAGCGCATGCTCAAGCAGTTGCGTCTCGAAGGCGAATTGCAGATCGCCAGTTTTCACCCGGACTATCAATTCGAGGGCACGTCACCGGACGACGTGGAGAACTACACGAACCGCTCGCCGTATCCGATATGGCATTTGCTGCGCGAGTCGAGCATCGATCGCGCGGTCGAGGCGTTCCCCGAGGCCGAGGCGATCTTCGCGCGCAACGAAGCCCTGATGCGGCAGATGGGCGTGGCGGGCTATCACGCGTGGATGGCGCGGACGGCGGAGGATGAGGACGGGGCGAACGATAATGGGATCGGCGGTGCCTAAGAGATGCGCCGAACGGCGGGGGATATCCGCAGTCGCGGTGTCAGCGAGTTAGGGCGCGACTGGAAGGGCGGACGGGAGACGGTCGTGGGCGCCATCGATCGAGCGAGGTATCGACGATGCCCTCGGATGTCGTCGGCAAGTCGATACGTCTTTTGTGCTGGTTTCGCTGTGCGAGCTTCAGCGTCTGTCAGTGCCATGATCGCGACTCCCTGCCTGTTGGGGGCATGGGTCGCCGGAGGCTCAGTTGTGCCCCCAAAATGCCCCCAGATTGCTCGAGGTTGGGGGGCATTGCACGGTACCTCGCGAACAAACAAAAAACCCGCAAAGCTAATGCTTATGCGGGTTTTAAGGACTTCGTCATATCCAACGATTTAAGTCGCTGGTGCCGGAGAGAGGAATCGAACCCCCGACCTTCTCATTACGAATGAGCTGCTCTACCGACTGAGCTACTCCGGCGCTGCGAAGAAGTGAGATAATAGCAGACTTTGCCCGTTTGTCACTACCTTTTCCAAAGATTTTTTGCTGTCTTTGCGTGAGTCACGCGTAAATCTTTGAAATCTCAGACATTCGGCGCTTTCGTCGTCGCAAGGCATTTTTCCCAATCATGGGCTCGCGTCATGCGGCCTTCGCAACGACGATCCATCCGCCTTGATTCCGCTTCATTCGCCCTGTTTCGCCCCTGCTTCCAGGTGATAGCCCGTCACGCGCTCGACTTCATGCTTCGAGCCGAGGAACACCGCCACGCGCTCATGCAACTTTTGCGGTTGAATTTCCAGAATGCGCTGCACGCCGTTCGTCGCCGCGCCACCCGCCTGTTCGACCAGGAAGCTCATCGGGTTCGCTTCATACATGATGCGCAGCTTGCCGGGCTTGTCCGGATCGCGCTTATCGGCCGGGTACATGAACACACCGCCGCGCGTGAGAATGCGATGCACGTCCGCCACCATCGAGGCGATCCAGCGCATGTTGAAGTCCTTGCCGCGCACGCCTTCCTTGCCTTGCAGCAGCTCGTTGATGTAACGCTGCACCGGCGCATGCCAATGACGCTCGTTCGACATGTTGATCGCGAATTCCTTGGTGTCCTCCGGAATGCGCATGCCTTCCTGCGTGAGCACCCACGACCCCATCTCGCGATCGAGCGTGAAGCAGTTCACGCCGTGCCCCGTTGTCAGCACCAGTACCGTTTGCGGGCCATACACCGCGTAACCGGCCGCGACCTGTTGCGTGCCCGGTTGCAGGAAGTCCTTCTCGGTCGGATCCGTCACGCCTTCCGGGCAACGCAGCACCGAGAAAATCGTGCCGATCGACACGTTCACGTCGATATTCGACGAGCCATCAAGTGGATCGAACATCAGCAGATACTCGCCCTGCGGATAGCGGTTAGGAATGTGGAAGACGTCTTCCATCTCTTCCGACGCCATCGCCGCCAGGTGCCCGCCCCATTCGTTCGCTTCGAGCATGATCTCGTTGGAGATCACGTCGAGCTTCTTCTGTACTTCGCCCTGTACGTTCTCACTGCCCGCGCTGCCCAGCACGCCGCCAAGCGCACCCTTGGACACGGCATGGCTGATCGACTTGCACGCGCGCGCGACCACCTCGATCAGCAGACGCAGCTCCGCAGGAATGTTGTCGAACTCCCGCTGCTGTTCGATGAGATATTGGGTAAGGGTCTTGCGCCGCATGTGGGCCTCCGGGAAAGCAAAAAAGCGTACCGATTCGAGATGGACGCAATTTTACTCGTAAAGACGCACGGCCCCCGCGAAAAATCCTTGGGGCCGTGCAATTTCAGGTGTGGCTGAGGTAGGCTTCGGTGTTTTCCGAGCGACGACCGATCAGTCGAGGCCGTCGAACAGGGCGTCGTCCGGGCCGATGTGCGAAGGCGCGCGCCATGCGGCGTCGCGCATGCTGTGCTGTACCTGCTTGTCCACGCCGAGCAGGATCGCGAAGATCGCCATGCGCACCGGAATGCCGTTGTCGGTCTGACGGAAGATCGCCAGGCGCGGGTCGTGATTCAGGTCCGTCGACAGATCGTTGGCGCCGGGCCGGCTGTCACGCGGCAGCGGGTGCATGATGATCGTGCGGGCGTCGCAGTACTGGTTGATCAGCGCTTCGTTGATCTGGAAGTCCGGCGTGTAGCCCTCGATGGCCTCATCGGCGAAGCGTTCCTTCTGGATGCGCGTGGCGTACACCACATCCGCACCGTTCAGATCAGCGAGCGAGTGGCTCTGCACGATCACGTGACCGTTTTGCGAGATCTGATCGAGGATGTACGTCGGCATTTCCAGCGACGGCGGCGAGATCAACGTAAACTTCAGGCCGCGGTACAGGGCGAGCAGCTTGATGAGCGAGTGCACCGTGCGGCCGTAGCGCAGGTCGCCGACCATCGCGACATGCGCGCCGTCGACCAGCTTGCCCAGACGCGAAAACTCGCGGCCGATCGTATAGAGGTCGAGAATCGCCTGGCTCGGGTGTTCGCCCGGGCCGTCGCCGCCGTTGATCACGGGAATGTTCGTGGCGCGGGCAAACTCGGCGACCGAACCCTTTTCCGGGTGACGTACGACGAGCGCGTCAACATATCCGCTCATCACGCGACTCGTGTCGTAGATCGATTCGCCCTTGGCCATCGACGAGAACGTGAAGCCGGTCGTGTCGCACACCGAGCCGCCCAAGCGACAAAAGGCTGCGCCAAAGCTTACGCGGGTACGCGTGCTGGCTTCAAAGAACAGATTGCCGAGCACCGCGCCTTCGAGCACGCGCGAAATCTTTTGCCGGCGCGCAATCGGTTGCATGATATCGGCGACGTGGAACAGGGCTTCGAGCGAATCGCGCGAGAACTGGTCGACCGAGATCAGATGCGGCTTGCCGTCGAGGCCCATGCGTTCACGCAGTGGCTTGTGTGCGCTTTGCGTAGATTCCGAGGACGGGGCTTCGCGACCGAGGATTTCACCGACGAATTTCTCCACGATGCTCGGCATCGTGCGATATTCGCTCGAATCCTCCGGCAGCAGCCAGGTGTCGAGGGCGCGCCGGCGAACGCCGATGCGCTCGGCGAAGCTGTCGCGGGTCATGTTCAGGCGGCGCATCGCGTCGCGCAGGAAAGTCTGCTGTGCACTCATGGTCGGGTCGGCAGGGAGGTGTACGCGATGCGTATAATAGGCGTCGATTCGTTGTTTGTCCAGCAAAAGACGTGCCCCGCGCGGGGCCGCGCCAGCCGGGCGTTTCCGGCATTTCCGGCGTATGCCGTACGGGTATGGAAAACCTTCTCCGCAAGCTAGACCTTACATCTTTGCGCCTTTTCGTGGCCGTGTGCCAGGAGCGGAGTATGGCGCGTGCCGCCGAGCGCGAATTCATTGCGCCGTCGGCGATCAGCCGCCGCATTGCCGACATCGAAGCGATCGTCGGTCTCCCGCTTATCCAGCGTCATCAGCGCGGTATTACCGTCACGCCGGTGGGTGAGACGGTGCGCCGCTACGCCGAACACATTCTCGGCACCATTGAATCGCTGGGGGCGGAGTTGTCGCAGTTCCACGAAGGCGCGCGCGGCAGTGTGCGCATCGCGGCGAACCTGTCGGCCATCGTGCAGTTCCTGCCGGAAGATCTGGCCGCATTCGGCCGAGTGTTCCCCGCCGTGGACGTCGAGCTCGACGAACAGCACAGCAACGAAGTGCTCCAGCGCGTGGCCGAGCGGGCCGTGGACGTGGGAATCTGCAACGCCGTCGAAGGCATCGAGGCATTCACGATGGTGCCGTACCGCCGCGACCGCCTCGCCGTGATCCTGCCCGCTGGGCATCCGCTGGCCGCGCGTGCGGGCGAGATCCCGTTCTCGGCCTGTGCGGGAGAGACGCTGGTGGGCCTTCAAGGCAACAGCGCACTCACGCAGTTGCTGCGCCAGCAGGCGAGCGCAGCAGGGGCGCCGTTGCGGATCAAGATTCGCGTGTCCAGTCTCGACGCGTTGTGCCGCATGGCGCATGCGGGCCTCGGCATTGCCATCGCGCCCGAGCAGGTCGGTCAACTCTACGTGGGCAAGCTCGATGTGGTCGTGCGCCCGCTGACCGACGAGTGGGCGCATCGCCAGCTCTGGCTCGTGTTCCCCTCGCGCGAGCAGTTGAGTGCGACGGCATCCGCCGTGGTGAATTTCCTCGCACAAGGGCAGGCGGGATCCGGGCTGTAACGGGAACTCGCGACGCGCGAAGGCCTTTCATCGGTTCGTCGCGGCGGCACACTGGCGGCCCGAGGCGCCCCCGCAACGGCTCACGCCGACGCGCCGAACCGGCGATCCGCCGCGCGCGCCTCACTTCGCAAACGGTCACGCCGGCCTTGCCAAGACGGCACGGCAGGGTGCAAACCGCGCCGCTATGCTGTCTTCGGGAGCACGGTTCGGCTGCGACGTTCGTTTCGGTGGCTGCATTCGGTTCCTGTCCGACGTTTCGGTCATCGTGCGCGGTGCGCGGACTTGATGAATATCGCCATTTTTCGTACTACGTCGCAAAGCTGACAGGCGCGGTGTCATTCGCGGCACAATTTCGCCCCCTTGCCTGTCGATTCATGGTGTATCCGATGCGCCGGCCAAGGCTCGTCTGGCGATTGCCTGCCAGCCGGTCGGCCGGGACGCGTCGGACAATGATCTGTTCGGCCATGACCGAGCGGGCCCGGAGACGATTTCCATGCTATCCCCCGACGCTTCAATGCCTTCCATGCCTCGCGCCGCTCAAGCGCCCGCCGCGGCAACTCGCCTGAGCCCCGGCGATATTTCCGCCCGCCTCGACCGTCTGCCTCCGACACGCACCGTCTGGAAACTGGTGGTGCTGCTCAGTCTCGGCTTCTTCTTCGAACTCTACGACCTGCTTTACACGGGCTATGTGGCGCCCGGGCTGGTGAAAAGCGGCATCCTGACGCCTACGACATCGGGGCTGTTCGGGATGACGGGCGTGGCGAGCTTCATCGCGGCGCTGTTCACCGGTCTGTTCATCGGCACCATCGCCTGCGGCTTTCTCGCGGATCGGTACGGCCGTCGCGCCGTGTTCACGGGCTCGCTGCTCTGGTACACGGTGGCCAACGTCATCATGGCGTTTCAGGACACCGCCACGGGTCTTAACTTCTGGCGCTTCGTAGTGGGGCTCGGCATCGGCGTGGAGCTGGTGACGATCGGCACCTATATTGCCGAACTTGTACCCAAGCAGATTCGCGGTCGGGCGTTCGCGTGCGAACAGGCGGTCGGCTTCACCGCCGTGCCGGTCGTTGCGCTGCTCGCCTACTGGCTCGTGCCGCGCGAGTTCCTCGGCCTGGAGGGCTGGCGCTGGGTGGTGCTCATCGGCGCCCATGGTGCGGTGTTCGTCTGGTGGATTCGCCGCGCGCTGCCGGAGAGCCCGCGCTGGCTGGCGCAGAAGGGGCGCCTCGACGAGGCGGACCGGGTCCTCTGCGAACTGGAAGCGAAGGTCGCCCGCGAGTACGGCAAACCGCTGCCGCCCCCGGGCGAGCCGGAGCGGGTCGTGCCGAAGGGCGCGTTCCGCGACATGTGGGCACCGCCGTATCGCAAGCGCGCGATCATGATGATTCTGTTCAACATCTTCCAGACGGTCGGCTTCTACGGTTTCGCCAACTGGGTGCCTACGCTGCTCATCAAACAGGGAATTACCGTGACGACGAGTCTGGCATACGCCAGCGTGATCGCGCTGGCCGCCCCCGTGGGTCCGCTGATCGGGCTGTGGATGGCCGACAAGGTCGAGCGCAAGCACGCCATCGTGTGGACGGCCGGCATCGGTATCGTGTGTGGGATCGCGTTCTCGCAGGTGACGTCGTCGTTCCTGCTCGTGGCAATGGGGATCGGCCTGACGCTCGCGAACAACATCATGTCTTACAGCTATCACGCGTACCAGACCGAACTGTTCCCCACGGGGATCCGGGCGCGCGCCGTCGGCTTCGTCTATTCGTGGAGCCGCTTCTCGGCGATCTTCACGGCATTCCTGATCGCCGCCGCGTTGCGCCATTTCGGGGTAACCGGGGTGTTCGTGTTCATCTCTTGCGCGATGCTGATCGTCATGCTTGCCATTGGCCTGATGGGCCCGCGCACGCGTGACATCGCGCTGGAGAAGATCTCGCAGTAAGGCATAGCGCCGCGCGCCGACGCGGCCATTCCCCGCTTGCTTTCGGAGTCGCCGATCATGACGGATCTGCAAACAGAAGCGGCCTACGAGGCCAACGCCGTTCGTTACAACGAGGACTGGCGCAACCAGCCGCCGCCTCACGACATGTACGCACTGCTGGTGCGCCATTTCGTCCCCGGTGGACGCACGATCGATGTGGGCTGCGGCAACGGACGCGATGCCGCCTGGCTCGCGCAGCAAGGGTTCGACGTGGTGGGCTACGACAGTTCGCCCGCACTCGTCGACCTGGCGCGTCAATCGTTTGCGTCGGTGACGTTTCACGTCGGGCACCTCCCGGGACTGGAAGGCGTGACGACGCAGTTCGATAACGTGGTGTGCGAGACGGTGCTGATGCATCTGCCCGCGAATGAAGTGCCGCAGGCGGCCGCCCGGCTCTGGGCGCTCGTGCGTCCTGGAGGCGTGCTTTACGTTTCCTGGCGTGTCACCGAGGGTGACGATCTTCGCCATGCCGACGGACGGCTCTATAGCGCCTTCTCGCCCGACGTGGTGCGCGCTGCCCTTCACGGCGGCGTTGCCTTGCACGAGGAAGACGTCACCAGCGCGAGTTCCGGTAAGCGAGTGTGCCGTCTGGTCGTACGGCGCCCGGCTTGACACCGGGCATGGCAATTGAACGCGCGACACCGCGTCAGAGCAATTCGATTTCCGGTAGCGTGAGCAGGCTCGTCTCGCGCATGAGTGAGACGAACTCGCCGATATAGGGACGCGCGGTGATCGCCGGCAACGTTGCCGCCCAGAGTTCGGCGGTGAGCCCCTGTGGCGTGATCGGGCGCGCGCTCACATAGCGTCGCTCGAGATACCCCGACACAGCCCACAGCGGCAGAGCCGCCAGCCCGCGCCGGCTGGCGACCAGTTGCAGAATCGCCACCGTCAACTCGGTGGTGCGGCGCGTCGGCTCGATCCCTGCGGGACGCAGCACCTGACGCACGATATCGAGCATGTCGTCGGGCACGGGATAGGTGATGAGCGTTTCGTCACGGAAGTCGTCGGCGTCGAGATACGGCCTGCTCGCGAGCGGATGGTCGTTCGCCATGATCGCGATCATCTGGAAGCGGAACAGCGGGTGGAAGTCGACCGCCTCGCCTTCCTCACGTTCGGAAATGATCGCCAGATCGGCGCGGTCCTGATGCAACAGCCCGATGGGGTCGGCATGAAAGCCCGACACGATATCGAGTTCGACTTCCGGCCAGCGTTGCCGGAAGGCATCCATCGCGGGCATCAGCCAATCGAAACACGTGTGGCATTCGACTGCGATGCGCAGCGTGCCCTGGGTGCCTTGCGCGAGCCGCGTGAGGTCGCGTCCCGCTTCGTCGACCGCCGGCACGACTTCCTCCGCCAACGCCAGCAGCCGCTTGCCCGCGGGGGTGAACACCAGCGGCGACGACTTGCGCACGAACAGCGGCAAGCCGTAGAAATCCTCCAGTGCCTTGATCTGATGAGAGAGCGCGGACTGCGTCAGGTGCAGCCACAACGCCGCACGCGAGACGCTGCCTGTATCGCGCAACGCGAGCAGCGTCTGTAGATGGCGAAGTTCGATGGGTGTGCGTTGCATGAATAAAATTAATAATAAATAGCAAAAACTTTCGTTTGAATAATACATGGATGGCCCGGATACTGCCAGCCTGGACGGGTATTGCCCGTAGACGACTTCGCAACATCGCACGCTTCCCGGAAGGACACCCCCATGGCTCAGGCCCACGTACTCGGATTGCCGCGCATCGGCGCACACCGTGAACTCAAATTCGCCGTCGAGGCGTTCTGGCGCGGCGAGATGAGCGCCTCGGCGTTGCAGGAGACCGGGCGGCAGATTCGCGCGGCCAATCGGCGCGCGCAGCGCGAGGCGGGGCTCGACTGGATCACCGTTGGCGACTTCCATTGGTACGACCACGTGCTCTCGACGCTGGCGCTCGTCGGCGGGCTGCCGGCGCGTTTTGGCCGGGCGCCCGCAGCGCTGAGCCTCGACGACTACTTCGTCGCTGCGCGGGGCGATGCTGGCCAAAGCGCGATGGAAATGACGAAGTGGTTCGATACGAATTACCACTATCTCGTGCCGGAATACTCGCCGCAGACCCGTTTCGGCGAGGGCACCGAGTGGCTGTTCGACGACGTGGCGGAAGCGCTGGCCGAGGGCGGAAGCGTCAAGCCGGTGTTGCTCGGCCCGCTTTCGCTGCTGTACCTGGGCAAAGAGAAGAACGGCCTGGCCGACCGTCTCTCGTTGCTGCCCGACCTGCTCACGCAATATGAGCGGGTGCTGGCGCGCCTGAAGACGCAAGGCGTGACGTGGGTGCAGATCGACGAGCCGATTCTGGCGCTCGACCTGCCCGAGCCGTGGCGCGACGCCTTCACCTCTGTGTATCACCGTCTCGCGCCCATCGCCCCATCATTGCTGCTCGCCACGTACTTTGGCGATGTCAGCGAGCACGCGGCGCTGCTGGCGACGTTGCCCGTGGCCGGGGTGCATCTCGACGGCGTGCGTGCACCCAAGCAACTCGACACATTCGCCGCGCAGTGGCCGCAACAGAAGGTGCTGTCTGTGGGAGTGGTCGACAGCCGAAACGTCTGGCGTTGCGATCTGACGAAGGCGAGGGCGCTACTCGCGCCGTTGGCGGATGCGCTCGGGGACCGGCTGTGGGTGGCGTCGAGCGGCTCGCTGATGCACTGCCCGGTCGATCTGGCGAGCGAGGGGCGTCTGGACAAGGAAGTGCGCACTTGGCTCGCCTTCGCCGTGCAGAAGCTTGCTGAAGTGGCGCTGCTGCGCCGCTCGCTGGACGCTGCGGCGTTCGCGAGCGCCGACGTAAGCGCCGCCTTCGTCGCCGATGCCACCGCGCAGGCCGCGCGTCGGACGTCGCCGCGCATTCACAACAGCGTGGTGCAAAAGCGTCTCGCGGCGCTCACCGACGCGCATGCGCGCCGTGCGTCCGACTATCCAACGCGTGCCAGCGCTCAGCGCGCTTGGCTCAAGCTGCCCGTACTGCCGACGACGACCATCGGATCGTTCCCGCAAACGCCGGCGATTCGTCGGGCGCGAGCCGACTTCAAGCGACGCGCCCTCTCGCATCTCGATTACCTGGAAACGATGCGTGCGCAGATTCGTCTGGCCGTCGAGAAGCAGGAAGCTTACGGCCTCGACGTGCTCGTGCACGGCGAGGCCGAACGCAACGACATGGTCGAGTACTTCGGCGATCTGCTGTGGGGCTTCGTGATCACCGAGCAAGGCTGGGTGCAGAGCTACGGCTCGCGCTGCGTGAAGCCGCCGGTGATCTATGGCGACGTGTACCTGCCCGAGCCGATGACCGTCACGTGGAGCGCCTACGCGCAACAACTCACTGACAAACCGGTCAAGGGCATGCTGACCGGACCGGTAACGATGCTGCAATGGTCGTTTGTGCGCGACGACCAGCCGCGCGAAGTCACGGCGTTGCAAATCGCGCTGGCGCTGCGAGAGGAAGTGGCGGCGCTGGAAAAGGCCGGCGTGCGCGTGATTCAGATCGACGAACCTGCGCTACGCGAGGGGCTACCGCTGCGCGAGGGGGATTGGCCGTCGTATCTGGCGTGGGCGGTGCGCGCGTTTCGCGTGTGTTCATCGGGCGTGGCTGACGACACGCAGATCCATACGCATATGTGCTATTCGGAGTTCCACGACATTCTGCCGTCGATCGCCGCGCTCGACGCCGACGTGATCTCCATCGAGACCACGCGCTCCGACATGGAACTACTGGGCGCTTTCGAAGCCTTTGCGTATCCGAACGAGATCGGGCCGGGCGTGTATGACATTCACTCGCCGCGCGTGCCGTCGCAGGCGGAAATGGAGCGTCTGATCGAGGCTGCGCTCGCACGCATTCCTGCCGAGCGTCTGTGGATCAACCCCGATTGCGGTTTAAAGACCCGCGACTGGGCGCAGGTCGATAGCGCGCTGACGAATCTGGTCGCGGCCGCGAATGCCGTGCGTACGCGCCTGACTGTGGCGCAAGGGCAAGGACAGGTGCTGGCTGCCTGACGCCGCGCCCCTCTCCCTCGCATGGCACCCACGACAAAACGCCGCCGATGCGGGAAGCATCGGCGGCGTTTCGGGCTTGCGGGTCAGTTCAGCACAGGGCGGCGCGGCTCAGGCGAGCGATTTCTCGACGATCTCGCGCACATCCTTCGACAGTGCCGCGTGCTGCGAGACTTGCTGCAACGCCTCACGCATGCGCTCGCGCAGGGCCGGCGTGTATTTGCGCCAGCGGTCGAGCACGCGAGCCAGCCGGGCGGCCACCTGCGGATTCAGTGCGTCGAGCGCGAGGACCTGCTCGACCCAGAATCGATAACCGGAACCGTCGGCCGCATGGAACTGCGCGGGATTGCCGCTGCAGAAGCTGAAAATCAGCGAACGCGCGCGGTTGGGGTTCTTCAGCGTAAAAGCCGGATGCCCCATGAGGGCGCGCACCCCGTCGATCACGCAATGGCCGCCGTCGCCGCGTTGCATGGCTTGCAGCGCGAACCACTTGTCGATGGCGAGCGGCTCGTGCTCGAAGCGCTGATAGAAGTCTGCCAGCACCTCGGCGGCATGGTGCGACCCATGTGCCGCGTCGCTCTCGCGCGCGGCGCCGCCGCGTTGTACAAGCGCGGTGAGCGCGGCGAAACGGTCGGTCATGTTGTCGGCCGAGTCGTATTGGGTACGTGCGGTCTGCGCGATACCCGCATCCGAGAGTTCCATCAGGTACGACAGCGCGAGGTTCTTCAGCGCGCGCTCGCCCGCCGAGGCGGCGTCCGGGCGGTAGGCGCCCGGCACGCGATGGTTGTGATACGCGGCGAGCCACTCGGTATGCAGCGATGCGGCCAGTCGCTGACGCAGATATTGACGCGCCGCGTGAATGGCCGCCGGGTCGATTTCCGTCATCTGCTCGCCGAGATACGATTCGGCCGGGAGCGTGAGTGCTTGTGCGCGGAAGGCGGGGTCGAGCGTCTCGTCGCGCAGCACCTGGCGGAAGGCTTCGAGCACATAGCTGTCCACGCTCGGCAATTGGCCCATCTGAATCGATTCGACGAGCGCCAGCAACTGACGCGTGGCCAGCCGCTGTCCCGCCTCCCAGCGGTTGAACGGATCGCTGTCGTGCGCCATCAGGAACGCGAGTTCGTCGATGGTGTACTCGTGCTCGACGATTACCGGCGCCGAGAAGCCGCGCAGCAGCGACGGCATCGGGTTGTGCGGCACGTCGACGAACGTGAAGCTCTGGCGCTCCTGCGTGAAGTCGAGCACCTGCGTGGTGGCGGCCGGCGCATCGCCGGGCTCACCGGCCAGACGTAGTGCCATGTCGCGACCGTCGCGATCGAGCAGGCCGACGGCGAACGGGATATGGAACGGCTGCTTGACGAGCTGGCTGTCCTGCAATTCCACGCCGACCTTCGGGCAGCGCTGAGTCAGCGTGAGGGTATAGGTGCGCGCGGCCTCGTCATAGGCGGCTTCGACGCTCACGCGCGGGGTGCCGGCCTGGCTGTACCAGCGGCCAAACTGCGTGAGATCGCGCTGATTGGCATCGGCCATCGCGGCGCGGAACTCGTCGCACGTGACCGCCTGCCCGTCGTGACGTTCGAAGTACAGGTCCATGCCCCGGCGGAAGCCCTCGCGCCCGAGCAGCGTCTGATACATGCGCACGACCTCGGCGCCCTTTTCGTAGACGGTGACCGTGTAGAAGTTGTTGATTTCGACGTAGCTCTCGGGACGCACCGGGTGCGCCATCGGACCGGCGTCTTCCGGGAACTGGGCCTGGCGCAGCACGCGCACGTCGTCGATACGCTTGACGGCGCGGCCCGACTCGGAGCCCATCATGTCGGCCGAGAATTCCTGATCGCGGAACACGGTCAGGCCTTCCTTCAGGCTCAACTGGAACCAGTCGCGGCAGGTCACGCGATTGCCGGTCCAGTTGTGGAAGTACTCGTGGCCCACCACGGCTTCGATGTTGCCGAAGTCGTCGTCGGTGGCGGTGGCGGCATCGGCCAGCACATACTTCGTATTGAAGATGTTCAGGCCCTTGTTCTCCATCGCCCCCATGTTGAAGTCGCTCACGGCCACGATCATGAAGCGGTCGAGATCGAGCACGCGGCCGAAGCGCTGCTCATCCCACCGGATCGAGTTGACCAGCGAATCCATCGCATGTTCGGTCTTTTCCAGGTCCTGCGGCTGTACCCAGACCTGGAGCAGCTTCTCGCGGCCGTCGCCGGCGACGAGGTGCTCCTCACGGCACACCAGTTGACCGGCGACCAGCGCGAACAGATAGCTGGGCTTCTTGAACGGGTCGTCCCAGACGGCGAAATGACGGCCATCGGGCAGGTCGCCCTGATCGATGAGGTTGCCGTTGGCCAGCAGCACCGGATACGCTTCGCGATCGGCGCGCAGCGTCACGGTGTACGTTGCCATCACATCCGGGCGGTCGAGGAAGTACGTGATCTTGCGAAAGCCCTCGGCTTCGCATTGCGTGAAGAAGTTGCCGCCCGAGACATACAGCCCCATGAGCGACGTGTTCTCCTGGGGGCGACAGCGCGTGACGAGCATGAGGTCGAAGGCCTCGGGGGGCGCGTCGACCGTGAGCGTTTCCTCGCCGGTGCGGTAGCCGGGCCAGGGCTTGCCGTCGAGTTCGAGGCTCACCAGTTGCAGGCCTTGCCCCACCATGTCGAGCGCGCCGCCCGGACCCGCCGGGTTGCGGCGCACGCGCATGCGGCTGGTGACGGTGGTGACGTCGGGGGCGAGGTCGAAGTCGAGTTGGACGGTGTCGATCAGATATGCCGGGGGCGTATAGTCGGAGCGTTGGATGACACCTGCGAGGTCGGTTCTGAGCATGGACGGTGTTTTGCGGACGGCCAAGGATTTGCAAATTGTAACGGAGTGGCGGCGCCTTGGCGTTCAAGCGAGCGATTTGCTGAATTTTGCGTCGGCGCCGCCGTCAAAGGTTTCGGATGTGCGCGCTGCGCCGTCCTATGTTTAAATCGGCGCGACGGGGGCACGGCGGTGCGCCCGGCCGCTTACTGGAGCAGGCGATCATGGGGAAACGATGGGCCTTGGCGACGTTGGCCGTCGTCAGTGTTTTGCTGGCGGGGTGTGCCAGCACGGTCACGAGTCAGGTGACCGCGTTCGGCGATGCACCGGGCTTCGACGGCCCGCGAACTTACGCGCTCGTGCGCACGCCCGAACAGCAGAACAATCAGGAGCACGCGACTTACGAGCAGTGGTTGAGAACGCGTCTGGCCGGAGACGGCTTCAGCGAGCGAAGCTCGTCGAGCGCGCACTATCTGGTCGGGATGAGCTACGGCATCACCCAACAGATAATGCGCGTGGCCGAGCCCGTCTACGATCCGATGTTTGGGCCCGGCCCGTGGGGCCTTGGGGGCCTTGGGGACGTCCGTGGGGCGGTTACGGCTACCCGTTCGGCGCGCCGCCCGCGTACGTCCAGCGGGATTATTCGTATGGACTGGCGGGTTTGCAGTTGCGCTTCACGGACCGTGCGAGCGGCAAGGAGGTCTACCGAGTGCAGGCCAATACCAGTGACGCAGGCACGTCGCTGGCCTCCGCCATGCCATACCTGATCGACGCCGCGCTCAAGCAGTTGCCGTTGCCAAGCGGGCGCACGATCAATGTCGAGCAGAAGGTCGGGCGTTAGGGGGGGCGCTAGGCGGGCGTCAGGCCGGCCGAGGGCGGTAAGGCGGTAGGTTAGACCCGGCGGACGTCGGGCGGTCATCCAGAGATCGCGCCGACGAACGGCATGCGACAGACTTACGCCAAGGCGAGGCGATGTGTCTTCGAAACGCGCGACTCGCCTTGGCGTTTGCTGTTTACTGCATCAACGTGATGATGCCGAGCACTGCGAAGATCACGGCGGCCACGGCGTGTACGGTCTTGGTCGGCAGACGACCGGCGAATTTGTGGCCCACGAGCACGGCCGGCACGTTGGCCAGCATCATGCCGAGCGTGGTGCCGGCCACGACGCCGAAGAAGTCCTGGTAGCGCGCGGCGAGCATCACCGTGGCGATCTGCGTCTTGTCGCCCATCTCGGCGATGAAGAACGTGAAGACGGTCGTCACGAACACGCCGAACTTGCGTCGCGTGGTGGTCTCTTCGTCATCGAGCTTGTCGGGGATGAGAATCCAGATCGCCATGCCGAGGAACGACGCGACGACGGCCCACTTCATGATGGCGGGACTGATGGCCGTGGACAGCCATTCGCCGACGGCACCGGCAAAGCCATGATTGACGAGGGTGGCGACGAGAATGCCAAGAATGATCGGCACGGGCTTCTTGAAGCGCGCGGCGAGCACGAGGGACAGCAGTTGGGTTTTATCGCCGATTTCAGCGAGCGCGACCACACCGGTCGAGACCAGGAAGGGGGACATCGTATTTTTTATCTCCGCCGGGCCGTGAATGCGCGAGCCAATGACCATGCGTCCCGGCCCGGTTGGCGGAAGCATCGTCATCGGTCTCGCCAGGCCCGAGGGCTGCGCACGCCATAGCCGGAATCGGCCAAGTCTGTTGACGTACGCCCCTGCCGAAGACCATCGTCTCTGACAGGGCGGCTACTCCCCAATGAATCGGAGCGGATTATAGCATTTGTCGCGTGACGGGGGCATGACGGGGGGACGTTGTCCGCTGGATGGGGGCTTGTCGGGCACTTGATGAGCGCACACCCGGCAAGGAAAAAAGGGCAGCCGATCGGCTGCCCAAGGAGATCCCCGGCCGCATGCCCCTTGCGCGCGACCGGTGACCGCGAGGGAATGCGCGTCGTGCCAAGGCGACGGCGCGCGTTCTCTCGCGTAAGTCGTGACGCTCCGTGATGTCTCACAGCGTCCCAAACGTCCCAAACGTCCCGAATGTCTCGAACGACCCGAACGACCCGAACGCCCGTGCGGGCGCGCGGGGCATCAGTGCATCAGTGCGTCCGTGCGGCGATGCACCGGCTGGCCGGCGGCGTAGGTCGTGGCGATGGCACGATCGTCGCCAAGCATGGCGAATGCGAACAGCAGCTCTTCGAGCGATTCGGCCAGTGCCGTGCGACGGGCGAGCAGCGGGGTGGCCTTCGGGTCGAGCACCACGAAGTCGGCCTCGGCGCCCACGGCCAGCGTGCCGATGGTGCCGTGCAGATCCAGCGCGTGCGCGGCGCCTTCGGTGGCCAGATAGAACATGCGTTCGGCCGACAGGTGATAGCCCGACAACCGCGCCACCTTGTGGGCCTCGTTCATCGTCTGCAGCATCGAGAAGGTCGAGCCGCCGCCCACGTCGGTCGCGAGCGTCACTGGCATGCGGCTCGCTTCCGCCGCCGCGAAGTCGAAAAGACCACTGCCGAGGAACTGGTTCGACGTCGGGCAATGCGCGGCGACGGTGCCTGTCTCGAACATGCGGCGACGATCATGCTCGTCGAGCCAGATGCAATGGCCGTACACGGCGCGCTTGCGCAGCAGCTTGTAGTGGTCGTACACGTCGAGGTAGCTGCGATGCCCGGGAAACAGCGAGCGCACCCATTCGACCTCGTCGGTGTTTTCGGCCACGTGGCTCTGGATGAACACGTCCGGATACTGCGTGGCGAGTTCGCCGCAAACGCCCAATTGGGCTTCGGTCGATGTCGGCGCGAAGCGCGGCGTGAGCGCGTAGAGCTGGCGTCCCTGGTTGTGCCATCGTTGAATCAGCGCCTCGCTGTCGCGCGCGCCGCTCTCGGCTGTGTCGCGCAGGAATTCGGGGCAGTTGCGATCCATCATCACCTTGCCGGCGATCATGCGCAGATTGCGCGCGTCGCTGGCCTTGAAGAACGCATCGACCGAGCCGGGGTGCACCGTGCAGTACACGAGCGCGCTCGTGGTGCCGACACGCAGCAGTTCGTCCAGGAAGAACTGGGCGACGTCGGCCGCGTACGCCGGATTCTCGAAACGGCGCTCGGTCGGGAATGTGTACTTCTCGAGCCACGGCAGCAGTCCCGGCGCGGGCGACGCGATCATGTCCGTCTGCGGATAGTGGATGTGCGTGTCAATGAAGCCGGGCGTGACGACCTTGTCGCGCAAATCTTCGATCGGCGTGCCGTCGGGCAGCGTGGGAGCCACCTTCGCGTAGTCGCCCACAGCGGTGATGCGCCCATTCTCGAAGGCAACGAGGCCGTCGGTGTGGTGCACGGTGCCGGGCGAGCCGTCGAGGTAGGCGCGCGACGGATCGTGCGTGAAGTAGACCAGTTGCGCGCGCACAGCGCGCAGGGCTTGGTGTGTCGTGGACATGTACTGGGTCCTTGCGTCGTTACATTTGCGTGAGCAGCAGCACTGCCAGCGCGGCGACGATCCACATCGCCGGCTTGATCTCCTTCACGCGTCCCGTGAACAGCTTGAGTACGACGAACGCGAGAAAGCTATAGGCAATACCGTCGGTGATCGAGTACGAAATCGGAATCATCACGACTGCGATGAAGCTCGGAATCGCTTCGTCCATGCGGTGCCATTCGATGCGCGCCACGGACTCCATCATAAACACCCCGACCAGGATCAGCGCCGGGGCTGTCGCGATGGCGGGCACCAGCGAGAGCATCGGGGACACGAACAGGAACGGCAGAAACAGCAGGGCGCAGACGACGGCGGTCAGCCCGGTGCGTCCGCCTTGCGCAATGCCGGCGGCCGATTCGATATAGGCGTTGGCCGGGCTCGTGCCGAGCGGGCCGGAGATCAACACCGAGAACGAATCGACGATCATGGCTTGACGCATATTGCGCGGATTGCCGTCGCGATCCTTCATGTTGCCGGCCTCGGCAATGCTCATGAAGGTCGAGAGCGTATCAAAGAACGCGGTGAAGAGCATCACGAAGATGAACGGCAGGTACGCGACCTTGAGCGCACCCAGTAGATCGAGCTGGCCGATACCCGAGAAATCGGGCGCGGCGAAGAAACCGTGGAAGTTCACTAACGTAGCCGTGGCGATTTCCTTGGGGAAATACGCGCTGCCGTCACCCCACAGACGTCCGACCGGAATGGCCATGAGCGTGGTCGCGATGATGCCGATCATCAGCGCACCGTTCACGCGGCGCGCGACGAGCACGGTCGTGATGGCCAGCCCGATGAGGAACGTGACGGTCGGCGGCGACAAGTGGGCCAGCCGCACGACGGTGACCGGGTCGCCGACCACGAGCCGGGCATTGACGAGGCCGATCACGGTGATGAACAGGCCGATGCCGCACGAGATCGCATAGCGCAGGTTCGCCGGAATCGCCTCGACCACGAAGCGTCGCACATTGAGCGCGGCGAGCAGCGCGAAGAGGATGCCCGACCAGAACACGCAGCCGAGTGCGGTCTGCCATGGCATGCCCACGCCGTGCACCATCGTGAACGCGAACAGCGCGTTCAGCCCCATGCCCGGCGCGACCAGCACCGGATTGCGCGCGTAGAGCCCCATCGCGCAACTGCCGAAAAAGCTGATGAGCACCGTAGCGGTCAGGGCCGCCGGGAACGCCATGCCGGTCTTCGACAGAATGGCCGGGTTGACGACGATGATGTACATCGCGGCAAGAAACGTCGTGATACCCGCGATCACTTCCGTACGGAACGTCGATCCGAGTGCGGTGATGCCGAAATATCGGTCGAGGGTCGAGACAGGTTGCGCGCCCGCCACGCGCGCGCTGTCGTGGGCCGCTTCGGGCGCGGCACTGCCCGCAGGAGGGCTGAGCGATGAGTCCATGGGGTGTTGTCTCCGATGTTCTAAGGTGTCGTGCTCGCATGACGCCGCAGGTGTGGGGGCACCGCGTGACGCCTATCTGGGCACGCTCGAAAAATAGCATCGGGCCCCGGCGAAAATATTCCCCTTGCGGCATGTTCCACATCATCGCGAGATGATGTGGCGATGCATGGGGGCGCGGTGTGCGTTGCGCCGGAACAAAAAAACGCCCGAAGGGCCTTCGGGCGTTGTGGGGTTCGATGCGGTTCGGGGTGGCCGATCGACGGGGCTCGGCTAACGCTTACCCCGCCTGCGCGGCGCGAAAACGCGCTAATTCGTCCACCAGGCGTCGTTTTTCGCCGTCGTCGATGAACGAGGCTTCGAAACTATTCCTTGCCAACGTGTAAGCGTCGTCGAGCGTCATGTCCAGCGAGTCGAACGTGGCGAGGAAGTTCTCATTCAGGTAGCCGCCGAAGTAGGCCGGGTCATCCGAGTTGATCGTGACGGCCAGTCCGCGCTTGAGCAACGCGTGCAGCGTGTGCTGACCCATATGGTCGAACACCTTGAGGCGGATGTTCGACAGCGGGCACACTGTCAGCGCGATCTTTTCACGGGCCAGACGCTCGAGCAGCGCCTCGTCTTCAATAGCGCGAACGCCGTGGTCCACACGCTCGACGTGCAGCACGTCCAGCGCCTCGTGAATGTACGCGGGCGGCCCTTCTTCCCCGGCATGCGCCACGAGGTGCAGCCCCAACTCGCGGCACCGCGCGAACACGCGCGCGAATTTGGCGGGTGGGTGGCCCTGCTCGGACGAATCGAGGCCTACGCCGACGAGCCGGTGCCCGTGGCTGTTGAAATACGGCAGTGCCGTTTCCAGCGTTTGCAGGGCATCCGCTTCGGGCAGATGACGCAGGAAGCAGAGGATCAGGCGGCTTGTGATGCCGTGCTGCGTCTCGGCTTCGGCCAGTGCGCGTTCGATGCCGTGGATCACCGTCGCCATCGACACGCCGCGCGCGGTGTGCGTCTGCGGATCGAAAAAGATTTCCGTATGGCGGATGTTGTCGGCGGCCGCGCGCGCAAGGTAGGCGCGCGTCATGTCGTAGAAATCGTCTTCGGTGAGCAAGACGCTCGCGCCCGCGTAGTAGATGTCCAGGAACGACTGCAGATCGGTGAAGGCGTAGGCGTCGCGCAGGGCCTCTACACTCGGGTAGGGCAGCGTGACGTGGTTGCGCGCGGCGAGCCGGAAGATCAGTTCGGGCTCCAGCGTGCCCTCGATATGCACGTGCAGCTCCGCCTTGGGCATGGCGCAAAGGGTCTTGGCGAGTTCGGGCGTGAGTGGCATGACTAGGTGTTGATGAGGGGGATGGGCGGGATTTTACCGTCGCCCGCGAAAGTCGGTCACCCGGTGTCCCGGGCGCCAGGGGGCCTTCAAACTTGGACGCCGGTGTCCTGCGACGCGGCCGGTCCGCTGTGTTGCATCTGTTGCTCGCGCACGCGCAGCAGTTGCGCGGCGACCGCGATTGCGATCGTCGCTGGCGCCTTGCCCGTGATGCCCGCCACGCCGATCGGGCAGATCATCTGCGCGAAACGCTCCGGCGGCACCCCGCGATCGCGCAGGCGATGCTCGAACTGACGACGTTTGGTCATCGAGCCGATCAAACCGAAGTAGGCGAAGTCGTCGCGCTTGAAAACGGCCTCGCACAGGCGCTGATCCAGCGCATGGTTGTGCGTCATGACAAGGAAGTACGCGCCCGGTGGCGCCTCGGCGACGAGGGCCTCGGGAGTGTCGGTCGACTCGACGACGGTGTTCGGCGGCACCGTCTCCGGGAACGTCTCGGTCCGCTCGTCGGCCCAGGTGACCCTGCACGGCAACGTGGCCAGCACCTGCACGATGGCCTGTCCGACGTGACCGGCACCGAACAGCACGATGTGAAAATCGCTGGGCGCCAGCCGCTCGCTCAGCCAGAGCCAGCCGTCGCTGGCTTGCCAGAACGAGCAGGCGGCGTCGTCGGCGTCGCGCGTCAGCGTGTGCGGATGCGCGAGCGGTTCGTTCGGGTCGAGTGCCGTCAGCAAGACGGCGCCGCCTTGCTGCTGGCTGGCCGCCGCATCGGCCCCGGGTGCGCCGAACGCGACGCTGCGCAAGCTGGCCTCGCCGGCTGCGAGCCGCTTGTGCAAGGCGCTCACCCAGGCCAGGTCGGTCAGCGTAAGCACCTCGAAGGCGAGGGTGACCGCACCGCCGCAGCACTGCCGAGGCTTGGGCCGAGCGCGAAACGCTCGACGTGCCGCGCGCCTTGCTGTCCGTATTGGCGCAGCAACTGGCGCGCGACGTCCATCGCTCGCCATTCGAGATGGCCGCCGCCGATGGTCTCCCACACGTGCTCGCGGGTCACAAGCAGGTGCGTGCCCGCTTCGCGCGGCGCGGAGCCTTCCACGCGCGCGATCGTGACCAGCACCGCGGCCTCGCCGCGGACCAGCAGCTTGTGAGCGGCGTCGACCCAGCGATGCATCAGGCGGTGCTCCGCGTGCGCAGCTCGGTAATCGCCGTGAGCAGCGCCTCGGACGTTGCCGGCGCATTGAGCACCGGCTCGTCCCGATAGTCGTTCACGCTCGCCACGGCGTCGCGCAACGCGTTGAATACCGAGAACGGCAGCAGCAGCGGCGGCTCGCCCACGGCCTTGGAGCGATGGATGGAGTCCGACACGTTCGTGTTCTCGAACAGCGCCACGCGGAAATCCGTTGGGCAATCGCTGATGCCGGGGATCTTGTACGTGGACGGCGCATGCGTCATGAGCTTGCCCTCCTGATTCCACCACAGTTCTTCGGTCGTTAGCCAGCCCATGCCTTGAATGAACGCCCCTTCCACCTGCCCGATGTCGAGCGCGGGGTTGATCGATTTTCCCGCGTCGTGAAGCACGTCGGCGCGCAGCAGACGCCATTCGCCGGTGAGCGTGTCGAGCACCACTTCGGAGACGGCCGCGCCGTAGGCGAAGTAGAAGAATGGGTTGCCGTTCATGGTCGCGGCGTCCCACGACAGGCCCGGCGTGGCATAGAAGCCGTCGGACCACAATTGCACGCGGGCCCAGTAAGCCGCTTCCACCAGATCGGGGAAGGGGATGTCGTGGCCGTTTGCACTCACCACATCGTTGGCGAACTGCACGTCGTCGGGCGCACCGCCGTACTTCTGCGCGGCAAACGCGGCCAGACGTTGGCGGATCTGCCATGCGGCGTTCTGCGCGGCCTTGCCGTTCAGGTCGGCGCCCGTCGAAGCTGCGGTGGCCGACGTGTTCGCCACCTTGCTGGTGTCGGTCGCCGTCACGCGCACATGCGAGAGATCGACGCCCAGTTCGTGCGCCACGACCTGCGCAACCTTCGTGTTCAGGCCCTGGCCCATCTCGGTGCCGCCGTGATTGACCAGCATCGAACCGTCACGATAGATGTGCACCAGCGCGCCCGCCTGATTGAAGGCCTGCACGTTGAACGAAATGCCGAACTTGAGCGGGGTGAGCGCGAGGCCCTTGCGCAGCACGGGACTCGTGCGGTTGAACGCGCGCACGGCGTCGCGCCGCGCGCGGTAATCGCTCGTCTGCTCCAGTTGCGCGACGAGTTCGTGAATGACGTTGTCCTTGACGACCTGCCCGTACGGCGTGACGTTGCGCTCGGTCTTGCCATAGAAGTTCACGCGACGCACGTCGAGTGCGTCTTTGCCCAGGCGCCGTGCGATGGCGTCCTGCACGACTTCCATGATGAGCGCGCCTTGCGGGCCGCCGAAACCGCGAAACGCCGTGTTCGATTGCGTGTTCGTCTTGCCGCACAGCGCGCGCAGGTCGGCGTCCGGCACGAAGTAGGCATTGTCGAAGTGGCAGATGGCGCGCGTGGCGACCGGTCCAGACAGGTCGGCCGAGAAACCGGCGCGCAGCGTCATGTCGACCTTCGCGCCCGTGATACGGCCGTCGTCGTCGAAGCCGACGTCGTATTCGAAGTAAAAGCCGTGACGCTTGCCGGTCATCATGAAATCGTCGTCACGATCCAGGCGCAGCTTCACGGGGCGTTTCAGACGCGTGGCGCACAACGCGGCGACACAGGCAAACAGCCCCGATTGCGATTCCTTGCCGCCGAAGCCGCCGCCCATGCGACGGCATTCGACCTGCACCTGATGGCTGTGCCAGCCCAGCGCGTGCGAGACGAGTGCTTGCATCTCGGTTGGGTGCTGCGTCGAGCAGTAGACGTGAATGCCGTCGTTTTCCTTCGGAATCGCGTACGAAATCTGTCCTTCGAGATAGAACTGCTCCTGCCCATTGCACTCGAACGTGCCGCTCACACGGTGCGGCGCGGCTTGCAGCGCGGCGTCGGCGTCGCCACGGCGCAGTTGATAGGGCGGCAGCACGCTGGCCCCCGCTGCCTTGGCGGCCTGTGGCGTGAGAATGGCGGGCAGGTCTTCGTATTCGCCCTTGGCCAGACGCGCCGCGCGGCGGGCCGCGTCATGCGATTCGGCCACCACGGCGAACATCGGCTGACCGATGTACTGGACGAGGCCGTTCGCGAGAATCGGGTCGTCGTGAATGACCGGACCGCAATCGTTCACGCCGGGGATGTCGGCGGCGGTGAGCACCGCAACCACGCCCGGCGCCCGACGCACGGCGTCGAGATCGAGCGAGAGCACGCGTGCGTGCGCCTTGGGCGACGCTCCGAGCGCGCAGTGCAGCGTGCCTTGCAGTTCGGGGATGTCGTCGGTGTAGGTGGCTTCGCCGGCCACGTGGAGTTCGGCCGACTCGTGGGGCCGCGAGCGGCCCACCTGTGCGCTGGCGCCTGCCGCGGCACCGGTCTGCGTCATGAAGCCTTCGACTTGCGTGTTCATGGGCAACTCCGGTTAGACGTTGGCGAACGCGTTGACTTCGTGTGCCGCAAGCGGCGCATCGAGGCGCGTCTCCAGGAAAAAACGATACAGCAGATTCTGCGCGCCGGCGAGCCGGTAGGCGCGGGTCGCGCGCATGTCCGAGAGCGGCTGGTAGTCAGCGGGCAAGGCCGCCATCGCAGCGCGCACGGTGGCGTCGGTCCAGGGCTGGTGGATCAGGGCCGCTTCGATGGCGCTGCCGCGCTTGGGCGTGGCCGCCATGCCGCCGAAGGCCACGCGAGCCGAGCGCACGATCTCGCCGTCGAGTTCGACCGCGAAGGCCGCGCACACCGCCGAGATGTCCTGATCGAAACGTTTGGCCAGCTTGTAGGTGCGAAAGCGCTGGGCCGCCCCGGCAGCGGTACGCGGATGCCCTGCACGAATTCGCCCGCTTCGAGCGCGTTCTTCTGATAAGCGACGTAAAAGTCTTCGAGCGGCATTTCACGCACGACCCCGTCGCGATGCAGCACGATGCGCGTGCCGAGCACGATCAACGCGGGCATCGAATCGCCGATGGGCGAGCCGTTCGCGACGTTGCCGCCCAGCGTTCCGGCGTTGCGGATCGGGAACGAGGCGAAGCGCTGACGCAGCTCGGCCAGATCCGGATAGTGGGTGATGAGCGCATCGAACGCATCGTTGAGCAGCGCCCCCGCACCGATGTAGAGGCCGTTCGGACCCTCCGAAATCTCGCGCAGTTCCGCCACCTGTCCGATATAGATCAGGTGCTTCAACTCGCGGAATTGCTTGGTGACCCACAGACCGACGTCGGTGCTGCCGGCCAGAAGGCGCGCGTCCGGGTACGCGGCGCGCAGGCGGCCCATCTCGGCCAGCGTGCGCGGGGCGTGGAAGACCTGGCCGTCGTGCGAATACGACAGTGTGTCGTCGCGCTGCAATGCCTGGAGCTGCTTGGCCAGCGCCGCGCGGTCGAATTCCTGGCGCGGCAGGTCGAACATCTGCTGGGCGGCGTCGACGATCGGACGATAGCCGGTGCAGCGGCACAGATTGCCGGAGAGCACGTCGTCGATCTCGCGGCGGGTCGGGCATCCGGCCTGCTCGGGGCGGTTCACGTACATGGCCCACAGCGACATCACGAAGCCCGGCGTGCAGAAGCCGCATTGCGAGGCGTGGCAGTCCACCAGCGCCTGCTGCACCGGATGCAGCGCGCCGTTGGGCGCGCGCAGATCCTCGACCGTGAAGAGCGCGCGGCCGTCGAGTGTGGGCAGGAACTGGATGCAGGCGTTGACCGCGCGCAGCGCCACGTTGCCATCGTCGGCCAGTTCGCCGATCACGACGGTGCAGGCGCCGCAGTCGCCCTCGGCGCACCCTTCCTTGGTGCCGGTGCAGTGCAGGTCTTCGCGCGTGTACTGAAGCACGGTACGGGTCGTGGCTTCGCCAGTGACCTCGTGCACCTTGCCGCGGTAATAGAAGCGGATGGCTTGTGTCTCCATGGTTCTCAGTGTAGTGCAGTGGGATTGCGGGCGCGCCGGGACATGGCCGGCGTGGGAATGAGCCGAAGATAGCACCGGCGGCGGGGGTAAATATTTCGCGGCCATGATGATGGCTATTCGGTCGCCCCGATGACGTGGCATTGTCATAAACTATGGCTCGACCCCAAGCCTCGCAGAGCGCGCCCGCCCCATGCAAAGACCCCGCGAACAGATCGACGCGTACCTGCTGCGGGTACTGCACACACTGCTCACCGAGCAGAGTGTCTCACGCGCTGCGCTCAAGCTCGGCCAGTCGCAGCCGGCCATCAGCAACTCGCTGCGCCGCCTGCGCGAGATCACGGGCGACGCCATCCTGGTGCGCGGCAAGAGCGGCATGGTGGCGACCGAGCGTGGCCGGGAGTTGCTGGGCTACGCCACCGACGCGCTCGCCGCCATCGAGCGCATCACCCATCCTGCTACGGAATTCGCGCCTCAGACCACCACGCGGGCGTTTCGCCTCGGTGCCCCCGATTACCTGGACGCCGTCTTCCTGCCCAACATCGCCGAAATGCTGCGCCGTGACGCCCCCTCGGCGCGGCTGCACGTGCAGCCGATCAACTCCGCCTTCGACTACGCGGGCGCGTTGGAGAACGGTTCGCTCGACGTGGTGATCGGCAATTGGCTGGAGCCGCCGCCGCAACTGCACATGTCCCGGCTGTTCGACGACGAAGTGGTTTGCATGTTGGGCGCGCAGCATCCGCTCGCGAACAAGGGCATTTCGCTTAAGCATTATCTGGAATTGCCGCATCTGGCACCGACGCCTTACGTGGCTGAGCGCCAGAGTTTTATCGACGGATGTCTGGCCGAGCAGGGCCTGCGCCGCAATATCCAGATGACGATGCCGTACTTCGGACTCGTGCCGTACGTGCTGATGCGCACCGATCTGGTGTTCACAACCGGGCGGCAGTTTGCGCAGCACTATGCCCGCTATCTGCCGATTCGCGTGTTGCCGTCGCCCTTTGCCTTTCCGCCGATGCGCTTCTATCAGCTATGGCACGAGCGCACGCATGCCGCACCGGAGGTGACGTGGCTGCGCCGGCGCGTGGCGGAGGTGGCAACGGAGCTCGATGCCGCGAACGGCGGCGGGACGCCGGCGCCCGTGCTGGCGCGACCTTGATGGCGGGGGACGGACGTTCGAACGGCCGGACGTCTAACGGGGCGGTGAGACGAGGCCGCCGCCCGGAGGCAGGCGGCCCGGGAGAGGCTTGACGCTCAGCGCAGCGAAATTGCGCGACGCGGACGATGCAACACCAGCGAGAGGAAGATCACGACAAACGCGGCGAGCGACCACATCGGCAGGGTGAGACCGAGGATGGGCGGGTACATCGTCTGACACATCCCCTGAACCTGGAAGACTTGCGGCAGCAGGCGCGACGTCGGCAACGCATCGACGAATGCCTCGACCACGTCGTACCCGCAGCTCACCAGCGGATTGGCCTGCACATAGATCAGATACCCCGACGCCGCCATGCCGCCGATCGCCGACAAGGCGGCGAGCACACGTGCGAACTGAATACCCGCCCAGCCACGCGAGACCGCGCCGGCCAGCCCGAAGATCGCGATCAGCACAAGCGCGTAACGCGCCAGAATGCACAGCGGGCAAGGGTCTTCGTGACGCACGTATTGGAAGTACAGCGCGCCGCCCAGCAGGGCGAGACAGACGACGGTGAGCAGGAGGTACCGCAGGCGTTCGCGGCGCAGGGCCGGGTCGATTTGAGCGTTCATTTCACTTCGGGCGGTGGGCCATCACGAATCCCGCTCAACCCCGCATGACGCCGGGCAGCAGGCACTTGGGCAGGCATTGTAACCCCTGCCCGAGGCCTGCGTGAGTCGAAAAATTACGGAACTTTCTGTCAGAAAATCAGACGTTTGCGCGCGCTGCACCAGCGTTCATGGCCCCGTGTTGCGACGCAGCGCGAGCGATGCCGCCGCCCGCGCGGTCGACATCATCCGCCCAAGCCCGCCGAGCGCAGGGCATGCTCAATGGCGCGCCCGACCGGGAACAGGCGGGCGTCGTCGCCCCCGCGGCGCTGACCATCAGGCCGATGGGCGCTTCGCCTTCGGCCTGGCACGGCAGCGAGAACGCGCAACCGTCGATCATGTTGATGGCCGTCGGGTTGCGCAGCACCAGCGCGTTGGTGGCCGTGAACGTGTCGTCGTTCGCCTCGAGCGGTGCGATGGCCGGAGGCGTGAGTGGCACGGTCGGGCACAGCACCGCGTCGAAGCCCTGCCAGACAGGGGTCGCCGCCGCGATGAGCGCGGCGCGCGCGTTCAGCAGGTCGATATAGTCGGCGGCGCTGGCCGGTTCTCCCTTTCGGATGCGCACCAGCACACGCGGATCGTAGTCCTGCGCACGCTCGGCCAGCAGCCTGCGATGCCACGCATAGGCCTCGATGGGAGAAAAGCCGAAGCGGTTGATGGTGGGCAACTGTTCGAACGGCGTGAATTGGAATTCCACCAGCGTCGCTCCCGCCTTGGCGAGCGTGGCGAGCGCGCGCTCGTAGATGGCGATGGCGGCGGGTTCCGCGCCGTCCAGCACGAAGTTCGTCAAGACGCCCAAGCGCATGCCGCGAACGCTGCGTGGTGCCGGCAGCGTGTCGACGACCGCATGGCCTGAGAGGATCGCATCGACCCAGGCGCAGCAATCGACCGAGCGGCCGATGGGACCGACGGAGTCCAGAGACGTCGACAGCGGCAGGGCACCTTCGCGCGGCGTGCGCGTGGCGGTCGGCTTGAAGCCGGTCAAGCCGCAGAAGGCCGCGGGAATGCGGATCGATCCGCCCGTATCGGTGCCGAGTCCGACCGCGGCCATGCCATCGGCCACCGACGCGGCCGCGCCCGACGACGATCCCCCGGCGATGTGCCCGGCCTGACGCTGCCACGGCGAGCGCGGCGTGCCGTAATGCGGGTTCAGGCCGAGGCCGGAAAAAGCGAATTCGGTCATGTTGGTGCGGCCGATGATGACGGCGCCGGCCTGACGCAGACGCGCCACGGCGAGGGCGTCGTGCTTGGCCGGGGCGGCGTCCGACAGGACTTTGGACCCTGCGCGCGTGACTTGTCCCGCCACGTCGAACAAATCCTTCACCGACACGGGAACGCCCATCAGCGGCGACAGACGTGCACCGGCCCGGCGCAGGGCGTCGAGGCCGTCGGCGGCGCTGCGCGCGGCCTGTGCATCGACTTGCGTGAAGACGACGTTGCCCTGACCCGCCGGATCGGCGATGCGCGCGAGCGCCTGCTCGGTCAGTGCGCGGCTGCTGGTGCGCCCGGCGTCGAGCGCGGCGGCGAGATCGGACAGGGGGCGTTGAAGATCGATGGCGTCGGTGCTCATGGTCAGATCGCTTTCAGGATATGGGTGCGGAATTCTTCGATATGCCGGGCGATGGCCCGGCGGGCGCGTTCGGCATCGTGCGCGGCAAGCGCTTCAAATAGTTCGAGGTGCTCCTCGTAGACGTCTTCCAGATGGCTGGGCGTCGACAGGGCGAGAAACCAGAAACGCAGCGAGCGCTCGTGCAGGCCGCGCAGAAGCTCGGCGAGCGTCTGGTTGCGCGAGGCGCGCGAGATGGCCAGATGGAAGTCGCGGTCGATGCGCATCATCGCCGCTACGTCGCGTGCTGCGATGGCCGCCTGAGACCGTGCCAGCACGGCTTCGATGACGGCGAGGTCGTCCGGCGTGGCGGCGCGCGCGGCCAGCGCCGCGCAATACGTCTCGTTGATCATGCGCACGTCGATGATCTCGAGCGCATCGTTGAGCGAGACCGGCGCGACCATCGCCCCCTTGCGCGGCAGGATCACCACCCACCCTTCGAGGGCAAGGCGGTGCATCGCCTGATGCACCGGGGTGCGTCCGAGTCCCGTCGACTGCATCAACTGCGCTTCGTTGAGCGTCTCGCCCGGGCGTAGACGCAGCGTGATGATGTCGTGCTTGATCGCGTCGTACGCGCGCTCGGTCAGGCTGCGGCCATCGGCGGCGGCCTGCGGTGCGGCGGTAGCGGCCACATCCGAGATAGCGGCCACATCCGAGATAGCGGAGGCATCGGAGGCATCGGAGGCAGTCATGCGGGGCGCGAGCAGGGTGTCGTCTTGGGTGTCGTTGGGCATCGGGCAGGTCGGTTCGGTCGGCCGGAATCGATGGCGCTCGGCGCTTCGGTGGACTCCGGTCGGCCTCAATCAGCGCTAATCGGCTTCAGTCGGCAATCGCCAGCGCCTGCGTGGCGTAGCGGTGCCGGATCGTGCGGCCGAGCACCGGGTCATGCAGTTCGATTTCGAACTGCTCGCCGCCGGCCACGCCGCCGATGGCAGCGAGTGTGCCACAGAACATGGCGGTGCCCGCCGGCAGGCCGTCTGACCCGAGCTTTTCCATCAGATCCTGCGGCGAGAGCAGGCTGGACACGGTTCCTTCCTGATAAAGGCGCCGTGCGCCGTCGCACGTCACCCAGGAGCGCAGCATCAGCTGATCCCAGTGCGCGGCGACATCGGCAAAGCGCCACGCGTCGCGTGCCACCGGCTTCGCGCAGATCTGCTTCGAGACGGTCACGCCATAGGCTTCGACTTCGCGGTCGGTGTGATCCGAGCCGACGCTCACGAGCAAATCGCCTCCGTGGCGCACGAGCACGCATTCGGCTTCGCCGCTGCTCGTCTGGCCGACGACGTCGATGGTGTCATCTTGCGCGAGCAACGCGGGCGCAAGTCGGTAGAAGCACGGTGTGCTCGACGGGCGGCGCACGCCCAATGCGGCCAACTCGGCAATGTGGTGCTCAACGGCGTGGCGATCGCGCCCGGCCCAGCCGGCGATGATCAACGTGTCGACGGACACGTCGACGCACGGATGGGGGCCGTCGCCGGACACCCTGAAGGACAGATGGGAACGCATACGTGACCACTCCTGTAAAATTCTATTGATATTTGTGTGATATTTCACAAGGTCGGAAGACAAAAAGCAAGCGGAAAAATTTCGTCGTGCGCGACGAATATCGGGAATTTTTTATGAAAAGCCCCGTCAATCCTGGGTTGCGCGCGTGTTCGCCCATCGCGTATATTGAATCGGCGTCGGTATTGGGTTGGATATTCGGGTCGGATATTCGTCTGATTTTTGCCGAAACGGTCGCGGAGGCCGAAACCCCTCAGGGGGATCGGCGGCGCAGCGGCCCGGCGGCCAATGCCCGAGTGACAACCGGGCGAACGAGCGCAACGTCAATCAAGTCGGCAGCACACAGCCGGCTTCCCACCTTCATCAAGCATCACGTTCTGCATCGTCGCGGCGGCCCGTCAGGGAAGCGGTGAGCGGCTGGCGTGACATCAAAAACAGCAAAATCGGCGCAACGCGCCGCGGGGAGAACGTATCGGATGCATCACGCCATCGACTTCATTCAGGACCTGGCCGTCATCATGCTGCTGGCAGGCATCGTGACGGTCATCTTCAACCGGTTCCGGCAGCCGGTCGTGCTCGGCTATATCGTGGCGGGCGTGATCATTGGCCCGTATACCCCGCCGTTTGCGCTGATACATGACGAGAAGACGATCGGCATCCTGGCCGAACTCGGTGTCGTATTCCTGATGTTTTCGCTGGGGCTGGAGTTCAGCTTGCGCAAGCTCGCGCGAGTGGGCGTGACGGCATTCGTGGCGGCGATCACCGAGATTGTGCTGATGCTCTGGCTCGGCTACGAGATCGGCCGCTTCTTCGGTTGGAAGGCGATGGACTCGATTTTCCTTGGCGCGATGCTCGCCGTCTCGTCGACCACCATCATCGTCAAGGCGCTCGACGAACTCGGCATGAAGCGGGAGCGATTCGCCCAGCTCATTTTCGGCGTGCTGATCGTGGAAGACGTGCTCGCCATCGGCATGATCGCGCTGCTCTCGGGCATTGCCATCAGCGGCTCGGTCGACGCCGGCGAGGCCACCTTTACGCTGGGCAAGCTGCTGCTGTTCATGGTGGTGTCGCTTGTCGTGGGCATTCTGCTCGTGCCGCGCATTCTCGCGTACGTGGCGAAATTCAAGAGCGACGAGATGCTGCTGGTCGTCGTGCTCGGCCTGTGCTTCGGCTTCTGCCTGCTGGTGATCCAGATGGGTTACAGCGTGGCGCTCGGCGCGTTCCTGATCGGCGCGATCATGGCCGAGGCGCGAGAGCTGCATACCATCGAGCGCTTGGTTGCACCGCTGCGCGACATGTTCAGCGCCGTGTTCTTCGTCACGATCGGGCTGCTGCTCGATCCGCACGTGCTGGCGACCTACATCTGGCCGATTCTCGTGATCACCCTCGCCGTTGTGATCGGCAAGATCGTCTCGTGCGGACTGGGGGCGTACCTTTCGGGGCAGGACGGCCGGACGTCGATGCGCGTGGGCATGGGGCTGTCGCAAATTGGCGAGTTCTCGTTCATCATTGCGTCGCTTGGGTTGTCGCTCAAGGTGACGAGCGACTTCCTGTACCCGATTGCGGTCGCCGTCTCGGTCATTACGACACTGCTCACGCCGTACCTGATCAAGAGCGCCGATCCGTTCACCGGATGGCTCGGCCGCATGATGCCCGGGCGTCTGTCATACGTGCTGCGTCAGTACACGCAGTGGTTGCAGAGCATTCATCTGACGGGCGATAGCGCGGCGCTCGTCGGCATCGTGCGTCGCATCGTGATGAGCGTGGCGATCAATCTTGCGCTCGTGGTGACGATTTTCCTCGGCGGCGCCTTCTTCTATCGGCGTTTGGCGGCGCTGATGTCGCCGTGGGTGCGCGACCCGAGCCTGCAAAGTGCTGTGGTGTGGGGCGTGGCACTCGTGCTGTCGCTGCCGTTCCTGATCGCGGTGTACCGCAAGCTCAAGTCGCTCTCGCTCCTGCTTGTGGAGTTGTCGGTGCCGCCGAGCCTGACCGGACGCTACACATACCAGGTACGCCGCGTGGTGGCCGAGATTCTGCCGATTGCCGCCATGGTCGGGGTGATCCTGCTGGTGGCGGCCTTGTCGGCGAGTATCCTGCCGTCCACGGAGATGGTCGTGCTGATCGTGGCGGGAACGGTGGTGCTGGCGATCGTCATGCGGAGCTGGTTCGTGCGCATGCACGCCAAGCTGCAGATCGCACTCAAGGAGACGCTGGAACACCAGCCCGATAGCGAGCAGGGCGGCGGCTCCCCGCATTGATCGACGCGCGAGCCGTGGCGACGTCCTGACGACGGCGCGCAGCGGCACAAAAGCCCGCCGGTGGATTTGCTTCCCCGGCGGGCTTTTTCATGGCGCGTCGCTGCCCTTATGACTTGCGCGGCGGCAAGTCGAAGATCAGGCACGTCGTCGTGGCGTGCGCATACAGGGTCCCATCCGGACCGACGATGCGGCCCTCGGCGATGCCGACCTGACGCCCGACCTGGATGACTTCGCCTTCCGCACGCACGCAAGGCACGTCGCGCGTGAGGGCGCGCAACATATTGGTCTTGAGTTCGAGCGTGGTGTAGCTGCGTCCCGCGGGTAGCGTGGAGTGCACCGCGCAGGCGAGCGCGGAGTCGAGCAGCGTGGCGAACCAGCCGCCGTGTATGGCACCGAGCGGGTTGTAATAGGGCAACGCCGGGCGGCCCTGAAAGACCGCGCGGCCGTTCGCGGCTTCGATGGCGATGAAGCCCAGTGTCTCGCTGATCGGCGGCAGCGGCAGCCTGCCGTCGAACATCGCTTCAAATATTTCCGTGCCCGACAGGCCGATCACTTCGGACGGCGTTGCCACGCCGTAGCGTAGCGGACCGCTACGTGTGAGCCGTTCACGCACGGCGGCTTCGTCGGCTTCCCATTGCGCCAGTACGGCGGCGGCATCCGGTCGGGTATTCATGGCGTTTTCCTCGTAACTTTTATCAGGCAAGCGATGGCGCGAGATTATAAAAGTCGCGGTGCGCCCCGGGGGTTTCGGCGTTAGAGGGAAGCGTCGAGACCGAATCACGGCAACGGTGGCTCTCGCCGTCGCCGCGATTCGGGTTGTCGCCGGTACCTCGGAAGGAGGGCGCTGGCCGCGCCGCCGGCTCAGGCCGCTTGGGCGCGGCTGCGACGATACTGGGCCAATTCGTCGATGGTCAGGATCGGCAGGCCATGTTGCTCGGCAAAGCGCTCGATGTCGGCGCCGCGCGTCATCGTGCCATCTGGATTCATCAATTCGCACAGCACGGCGGCAGGTTTCAGACCGGCAAGCACCGCCAGATCGACCGAGCCCTCCGTGTGACCGCGACGCGTCAGCACGCCGCCCGGCTGTGCACGCAGGGGGAAGACATGGCCCGGGCGGGACAGGTCGGCGGGCTGGGCATCGTCGGCGATGGCGGCGCGAATCGTGGTCACGCGGTCGGCGGCGCTCACGCCGGTGCTCACGCCCTGACGCGCCTCGATTGTCACGGTGAAGGCCGTGCCATGGCGGCTCTGATTCTGCTCGACCATCGGCGGCAGATCGAGACGGCGCAATGTCTCGTCAGGCAGACACAGGCACACGATGCCGCTGCATTCGCGGATCAGCATGGCCATGGTGGCCGGCGTGATTTTCTCGGCGGCGACGATCAGATCGGCCTCGTTCTCGCGGTCCAGGTCGTCCATCAGAATGACCGGACGGCCTTCGCGCATGGCGTCGAGCGCGGCTGGCAGACGGACGTCGACCGATGCCAGGTTGGCGAACGCCGGGTAGGCATGCAGATCGTCGGTTGTGCGGGGCGCATCGGCCCTGTGCGCTGTGGATGTAACGGCTTGCGATACGGCTTGAGTGGTGCTTTGGGTAACGGACATGAAACGCTCCTCGCGTAAATCAATCGGGCGAAAAACGTTTTCGGGGCATGCGAACGGACGCCTCCATGGAACGGCGTCCCATGGCGCGCGGGTATCGACGCATCTTCTCTCATCCGGACTATGACCGTCGGCTCTGGCCTTGCACCAGATCTGCTGACCCTGCCAGTGTCACGTAAGCGACGGTGGCAGGCGCTCGCGGGCTCATGACACACGCAGCTTGCACTGCGCGGCGTCACATACCGCCGGTGGGGACTTTCACCCCGCCCTGAAGACGTGTATGCCGCACGCAGCGCACCTCGCGGTCACTGATCGCGTGGCGTGGTTGCGTAGTCGGCGAGAGAGAGCGTAGCACAGGGTGTTGCGGCGCTGCAGGGAAGACTGCGCCGCGCACGTGGGAATGATGGTGGGTGATTGGGTCGACGTCGGCTCGGGAGGAGGGCCGGCGCGGATGTCGCGCCGGCCGCCGACGTGAGCGTTGCGCGACGTCGGACGTGCCGGGTGATGCTCAGGCGTGGGTGCCCTTGACGGTATAGCCGGCGTCGCCGATGGCGGCGCTGACCTCAGTGGGCGAGAGTCGGCTTTCGACATCGACGCGACCCGAGTCCAGATCCACATTGACCTTGGCGGCGGGATCGCGCTCGGTGATCGCACGCGTGACGGCTTTGACGCAATGACCGCAGCTCATCCCTTCGACTTGCACTTGCATGTTGCACTCCTTGAAAGCGGTTTCGGTGACGGTGATCAGACAAATCGATAATAGACCTTCCTACGACAGGAAGCTCAAGCGCTATTTTCAGTGTATTCGCTGGATCGCCCAGACGCAGCCCAAACCCGAGTGGTTCCGGGCGCGCTATCGTAATAAATGACGAGACTGGCATGGCAAGGCGTGCGGCAGATTGACGCTGGCGGCTTGACCTTCCCTTCATGGAAAGGTCTATGCTTCGACGCACGATGACAATGCTCCTGGAGACCCTGAAATGATTCGGAACTGGTCGGTCGGTATCGAAGGTATGACCTGCGCCTCGTGTGTGACACGGGTCGAGAAGGCATTGCGGCGCGCGCCGGGTGTGGCCAGCGCCAACGTCAATCTCGCGACCGAGACGGCGGCCGTGGAAGCTGCACCTGGCGTGACGCCCGCGGCTCTGCTTGGCGCGGTCGAGACGGCCGTCAACGACGCGGGATACCGGGTGGCGGAGCAATCGTTCGAGTTGGCGATTGGCGGCATGACCTGCGCATCGTGCGTGGGGCGTGTGGAGAAGGCCCTTCGCCAGGTGCCCGGTGTGGTCGAGGCAAACGTGAACCTGGCGACGGAGCGTGCCGCCGTGCGCGGGGTGCGTGGCGTGCTCGACGTGGCGGCGCTCACCGCTGCCGTGGAGCAGGCGGGATACGAGGCGTCGCCAGTCACGGACCCCGCGCAGGCGGCCGCATCCCACGAAGGTCCGGCGTGGTGGCCGGTTGCCGTGGCGGCGGTCTTGTCCCTGCCGTTGTTGCTGCCAATGCTGCTCGAACCCTTCGGCATTCATCTGATGCTGCCGCCGTGGGTGCAATGGTTGCTCGCCACACCCGTGCAGTTCTGGTTGGGGGCGCGCTTCTATCGGGCGGGGTACAAAGCGGTGCGCGCCGGTAGCGGCAATATGGATTTGCTGGTGGCATTGGGCACGTCGGCCGCCTACGGGCTGAGTCTTTACGAATGGTGGCGTGCCCCGGCGCACGGCATGGCGCACCTGTATTTCGAAGCGGCGGCCGTGGTCATCACGCTGGTGCTGCTCGGCAAGTGGCTGGAAGCGCGGGCAAAGCGTCGCACCGTGGAAGCGATTCGTGCGCTGGCGGCCTTGCGTCCCGAGACCGCGCGCGTGTTGCGCGATCCGCAGGGCGCGGCGAGCGAGGTGACGGTGCCGTTGGGCCAGGTGAAAGTCGGCGACTGGGTGGTGGTGCGCGCCGGTGAACGGGTGCCCGTCGATGGCGTCATTCGCGAGGGGGCGAGCCAGCTCGACGAGTCGTTGCTGACCGGCGAACCGTTGCCGATCGAAAAAGCAGGCGGCGACAAGGTCGTTGGCGGCTCGATCAACGGCGCCGGTACGCTGCGGGTGGAGACGACGGCGGTCGGCGCCGATACGGCGCTGGCCCGCATCATTCGCATGGTCGAAGATGCGCAGGCGGGCAAGGCGCCGATCCAGCGCGCCGTCGATCGGGTGGCCGCGGTGTTCGTGCCGGTGGTGGTGCTGGTCGCCGTCGTGACGCTGGTCGTTGGCTGGGGGCTCGGCATCGGCCTGGAGACAGCGCTGCTCAATGCGGTGGCAGTGCTGGTCATCGCGTGCCCTTGTGCGCTGGGTCTTGCAACGCCTGCCGCGATCATGGTGGGCACCGGGGCGGCGGCACGGCAGGGCATTCTGATCAAGGATGCCGAAGCGCTCGAACTGGCGCACCGCATCCGCGTCGTGGCGTTCGACAAGACGGGCACGTTGACCGAGGGCAAGCCGCGCCTCGTGGCCCACCTGCCGGCGATGGGGGTGCGTGCCGATACCTTGCTGCGATGGGCCGCGGCGGTGCAGTCGGGCAGTTCGCATCCGCTGGCGAAGGCGGTCACGACCGCCGCCGCGCAAGCCGGGGTGACCTCGGCGGTGCCGACGGCATTCGACATTGCTGCGCTGCCGGGGAGAGGGATGCGGGCACGTATCGAGGAAGTTGGGGAGGGCGAGGGGGTTGGGGGCGTCGAGAACGCGGGCGCCTCGCGCAACGGTCATACGCTGCAGTTGGGGAACGCGCGGTTGCTTGAGGAGTTGGGGGTCTCGGAAGGGGCACTGGCTCACGAGGCAGCGCGTCTGGCGGCCGAGGGACGTACCGTCTCGTGGCTGGTCGAGACTGCGGGGGAAGGCGCAAATGACGACGCGCCGGCGCGCTTGCTGGGTCTGTTGGCGTTCGGTGACACGCTCAAGGCCACGGCGCGGCCGGCGGTCGAGCGCTTGCATGCGCTGGGCGTGCGTTGCGTGATGGTGACCGGCGACAACGCAGGGAGCGCCAAGGCGGTCGCCGACGCGTTGGGACTCGACGAAGTGCATGCCAACGTGCTGCCGGAGCACAAGGCGGCGGTGATCGCGCAACTCAAGCGCGACGGCGCGGTCGTAGCGATGGTGGGCGACGGCATTAACGACGCCCCGGCGTTGGCAGCGGCCGACGTCGGCATCGCGATGGGCTCGGGTACCGACGTGGCCATGCAGACGGCGGGCATCACGCTCATGCGCGGCGATCCGCTGCGGGTGGCCGATGCCATCGATGTGTCGCGTCGCACCTGGTCGAAGATTCGCCAGAACCTCTTTTGGGCGTTCGCGTACAACGTGGTCGGGATTCCGCTGGCGGCGTTTGGGCTCTTGAGCCCGGTGATTGCGGGGGCGGCGATGGCGCTCAGCAGCGTGAGTGTAGTGAGCAACGCGTTGCTGCTGCGGCGCTGGCGTTCATCGGCGACGCAAGACGTCAGTGCCGGCGCTGCCGCCAAGATTGGCGAGGCCCGCAGCGCCAGTGCTTGAGGGCGGTTTGCCCGGGCACAAGGCGAACGGCGCATAATGAATTCGTTAGGGGGGGCGCGCGGTCGGCGACCGCCCGATGCGGTGCCTGAATTTTTAACTGACTTGAAATTCGTCGAAAGCGGCATCATTTGACTGATATCGTCTGCCTTCCGGCGCGGAATGAATCCTGCCGAACATGAATAGCCTCCATATTGCGAGTTACAACATCCACAAGGGCTTTTCCGCATTCAACCGTCTGCGTGTTCACGAACTGCGTGCCGGCTTGGAAGGGCTTGCGCCGGATCTGGTCTTCCTGCAGGAAGTGCAGGGCCTGCATCAGGGGCATGCGGTGCGTCACAGGAATTGGCCGGTGCAGCCGCAGCACGAGTTTCTGGCCGGCGCCATGTGGCGCGATCACGCGTATGGGCGCAATGTCGTCTATGAACAGGGGCATCATGGCAATGCGATTCTGAGCCGTTATCCGATCGTCAGGTCGGACAACCACGACATCACAACCTATAGTTTTGAGAAGCGCGGCATGCTTCACTGCGAGATTGCCGTGCCGGGTTTGAAACAGCCGCTGCATGCCCTGTGTGTGCATTTGTCGCTGGCCGGACGCGGTCGCCGTCGCCAGTTCGAGATGTTGACGGAGCGTGTGGCCGACGCCATTCCCGCCGATGCGCCGTTGATTATCGCGGGTGACTTCAATGACTGGAGCAATCAGGCGGACCGGTTGCTGGCGGAACGCTTGGCGCTGACCGAGGTGTTTCAGAACCGCGGGGGCGTCCGGCGCGCAGTTTTCCGAGCGGATTGCCGCTTTTACGACTTGACCGCATTTACGCACGAGGCTTTCATATCGAAGGGGCGCAGGTTTTACACGGGCGTCCCTGGTCACGGATTTCCGATCATTCACCAATCAGCGCCCGACTTGTGCCGTCGGACGCCGACAAGACGATGAACGGTTCCTCCACCCCCGTCGTTCAACCCTCGTTCCCCCCAGTGAGGCAGCCATGAACATCGGACAAGCGGCGCAGGCCAGCGGCGTGACGGCCAAGATGATCCGGTACTACGAAAGTATCGGCCTGATGCCCCCGAGTCCCCGCTCCGAGGCAGGTTACCGGCGATACGGCGAGCAGGATCTGCATCTGCTTCGCTTCATTCGTCAGGCGAGGCGGCTGGGTTTTGGGATCGATCAAATCCGTCAACTGCTGGCACTATGGCAGGATCGAGACCGAACCAGCGCGCAGGTGAAGGCGTTGGCGCAAACCCATGTCGATGAACTCAACCAGCGCATCGGTGAATTGGTGGCCATGCGCGACACGCTTTCTCATCTCGCCATGCACTGTCACGGTGATGATCGTCCAGACTGCCCGATACTCGAGGGGATCGCTGCCGCTGAACTTCCCGGCGACCTGGGCGGCAAGGGGGCGCGTTTCGCGAGCGCGAAAGCGTCGTGCGGTCCGGCGCAGTCGGCCACAGCCTCAGACGCCGCGACCGGCACCGATGCCCCGGCGTCGGCAGGCGGCTCGGTTAGTGACAGCGAGGGGCAGATCCGTCACGTCCCCCAGCCCTAACACATGAAGCCGACATGACCGGCTGACGCCCGATATCCCCTATGACGCGCCGCAATGACGGCGCTTTTTTTGTTTCCTGAATTTTGATTCGCCCGCTGCGACAGCATGCCGCAGCGGGGTGTTGCGTTACGTAGACAACTGCATATGTATATGATTTTAAATAAAATTTTCATGAATTGACTGTATTTGAAGTGAGCCTCTAGCAGATTTTTGATGTTTTTTGCAAATAGGGGCTAACCCTTAACGGGAAAACCCTATACAATGCGAAGCACTGCTGCGATGCAGCACACTAAATGAATTGGAGAAACATCATGGTTGCCGCCCTGTTTGAAGTCGTGAACACTTGGTTTGAAACGGCTGAGCGTCGTCGTCGCGAAGCGTTCCTGGCTGAGTCGAAGGACATCATTGAACTGGAACAACGTATCCGCGCGCTCGAAACCGCCGGTTACTAAGCAAGTTTGTAGCAAGTCCCTCCGGACGAACGGTCGTCGCTGGCGCAAGCAGGCAAGTCAATCGTCACAACGGGCGATCCCCGTCATCCATGCGATGGCGTGCGACGGCGCCCAACCGTGAGTCCGGATGCCAATCCCTGCGGTTTCGGGGTTGGCGAGTGCAAGCCCGCCACTTTGGCGGGCTTTGTCGTTAATGTCCTGCCCTTTCGTCCTTCGCTTTCGCCGTACCCCGGCGGAACGTGTCTATTTCTCGATCCTGAACTCGGTGGCGAGCGCCGCGCCGTTGGCGAGCGAGGTCACACCGTAGTACTTGTCACCGACCTTGAACATGAAGCGGCACCAGTTCTCGGTCATCGCGCGCCATTCGAGGTTCACGCAGTACGATCCGTTGTCGTTGACCGACCACGTGCCGGTGGCGTGAGCAACCTGATTCGCGCGGCTACCCGACCCGATGCTGCCCTTGTTGTCGCTCGTGGCATTGAGCGACCCATTGGTGTCGTTGATCCATTTGCGCGTACTGCCGTTGTTGGCGAGGTGGGTGATGTGCGCGCCGGGCATGAGCGAACGCAATTCGTCGACACTGAGTTGCTGACCGTTGGCACTCTTGATATCGGAGAGATGCATCGGGTCCGCGTGGGCGAACGACGATAGTGCGAGCAGGCCGGTGGCAAGCAATGCCGTGGCGGGGGATGTGAAGCGGCGGACCATGATGACTCCCGGACGAAGCCTGCCGATGTCGCATGCAGGCCGACGGTACGCGCGCCGCGATCGGTCGTGCGTGCCGTCAGACGTTATCGTCCCGCATTGAGACGCGGTGTCGCTATCGGTCCAGATGATGCGCTACTACTATAGGCGACAAGCGGGCGTCTGCACAGACGCGTGCCGCCCGGGGGCGCGCGGTGAGCGACCCACCGCCTCGTCCCGGGGCACATGAGGTGGCCTCAGTCGGTGCCGTACTTCGGAGACCGTGGGCCATAGAGCAGCCCATTGGCATGCCCGGCCGACAGCAGACGTGCGTTGGCGGTGCCCGCGACCGTGTAACCGGCGTTCGACACACTGTTCACGATCTGCTTGACCGCTGCCGTGATCAGCATGCCGATCAGACCGCCGCCGCTGTTGTTGTTCCCCTCGTTGTTCGACGCGCTGGCCACCCCGCTCCACAACTTGGCACCGTTGCGTAGATCGATGAGGTCGGCCGAGACCGTCACCACCGTGGCGCTGTCGAGCACCATGTACTTCGTGCCGTACTGCGTGATCTTGAGGTAGAGCGCGGCGTCGGCCCCGAAGATCTCGCGCAGCTTGGCCGGACTGACCTGATGGATGTCGCCGGCCACGGTCAGGCCGTTCTGGCGAAACGACTCGTCAACCAGGGCGACGGGCATCACATAGTAGCCAGCCTCACCCAGCGGCACCGTGACCTGCGAGAGCACACTGTAGGTTGCATCGATGTCGGGCGAGTCGTTCAGCGGCGGCAACACCAGAATCGACTTCGGGCGGCTTTCCTTGAACGCGGTGTAATCGTACGGTTTGGCTTGATGAACCGCACAACCGGTCATGAGGGCGGCCAGCGCCGCTACCGTCATCCATTGGCAGAGTCGAACGATCATTGCTTGGCCTCCGGGGTCTTGTGCTTGAGGAGAAAGTCGATGTAACCGGCCGACTCGGGGAACAATTGCTTCTCGGTCTGGAATTCCTCGACCATCTTGTCGGACTTGCCCACCGATGCGTAGAGCAGACCCAGGTGAGCGTGATAGCCCGGCGGCACGGCGCGATTGGCGGCCTTGATCTTCTCGAGATCGCGCTCGAGCGCGATGATCTGCGCTTCCTTCGATTCACCCTTGAAGTATTCGTAGACTTGCGGCTGATAGCTTTCCCAGTCGTACAGAGGCTTGGGCGGCGTGACGCAGCCCGTGAGCAGCGTGCCACCGAGGATGGCCAGCGCGGCGGCACGGGCGGACGAGAACTTGCGATTCATGGCGATAGAGATCCTGACAGGCAGGCGGCGGGCGAAGGCATCGCGCCCGCCTGCACGTGACGTGCGAGGCCCGGCGCATCGCGAACGATACGCCGCGCATGCGACAACTAAGGCGTTTCGGGTTTACTTGCCGGGCTTCCAGGCACCGCTCTCGATGCCTGCGACCAGGTTGTTGACGGCTTCGCGCATGGCGAGGTCAAGGACCTTGCCGTTGAGCGTCGAGTCGTAGCCCGCGGTGCCGCCGAAGCCGATCACTTCGCGATTGGACAGCGCGAACTCTCCTGCACCGCCGCTCGAGAAAACGACTTCCGAGGTGGCGATATCGACCACGTTCAGGTTGACCTTGGCGTAGGCGATTTGCTCGCGGCCCCGGCCGAGAATACCGAAGAGTTGCTTGTCGCCCACTTCCTTGCGGCCGAATTCGACGACGTCGCCGGTGATCACGTAGTCGGCGCCCTTGAGCGTTTGCTGGGTCTTCTTGATGTCGGCTTCCTGACGAATCTCGGCCATGTTGTCGCGGTCGAGCACGTTGAAACGGTTGGTCTGCTGCAGATGGGTGATCAGGATGGTCTTGGCCTGACTGCCGAGGCGGTCGACATTATCGGAAAAAACGCCACGCATGTACGCGGAACGGTTGTCGAACTTGCCGACGGCGATCGGTGTGCGCACCCCGACGTAGGGACGGCTGGCACTTTCGACCTTGGCGACTTGCAAGGTGCGCGAGCTTTCGGTGGCGCAACCGCCGAGCGCGCCGGCGGCGAGCATGACGGCGCTGAGCAGCGCAATGCTGGACTTGCTTTTCTGCACGGTGATACCCCTGTATGTATTGTTACCCGGCGGGCGAGGCGCGGTGGCATCGATCCGTGACGGGCATCTGGTTCCCTTGCCGCTCGGTTGGCTTTGCTTTTTTCGAATTTGGTAAGGGGTGCTGATCTTAGCATGCAGCATTGTCGTGTTAGTGCGTCGACGGAGGTATGCGCGCCCCTGCGCCAAGCGCCAAGTGCAGCTTGGCGATACACTCGCACGGCCTTCCCCTCATACTTTCGATAGGAGTGTTGTCATGGCCGACAGTGAAGCCCGCCCGCCGTTTCCGCCATTCACGCGTGAGACTGCAATTCAGAAGATTCGTATGGCCGAGGACGGCTGGAACTCGCGCGATCCTGCGCGGGTTGCGTTGGCCTATACGGTCGACAGCCGCTGGCGCAATCGGGCCGAATTTCCGCGTGGCCGTGAGCAGATCGTCGAATTCCTGACGCGTAAATGGCAACGCGAACTCGACTACCGGCTAATCAAGGAACTGTGGGCGTTTACCGAGAATCGCATCGCGGTGCGGTTCGCTTACGAATGGCGAGACGATTCGGGTAGTTGGTTCCGTTCATATGGCAACGAAAACTGGGCGTTCGACGCGCAAGGGCTCATGGCCGAGCGCCATGCCAGCATCAACGACTCGCGCATCACCGAAGGCGAGCGCCTGTTCCATTGGCCGCAGGGACGCCGTCCCGACGATCATCCGGGATTGACCGAACTCGGGCTGTAAAGCCGGCGGGCATGGCGACGATGACGCTGACGCGCGTCGCGTCGCCGTTTGCGCGACCTCAGTCCAGCCCAACGATGAGCAGCAGGTTGGTGGCGGTGATGACCGCGAAGAGGCCCCACGCGAGCGCCTGTGCGGGACGCCCGAGCGTGTTGCCGTTCATCACGCGCGGGTCGCTCACCGAGCGGATGAGCGGCCACATGGCGAACGGCAGTTGCAGACTGAGCAGCACCTGACTCCACACCAGCAGCTTGCCCACGGCGCCGTCGCCGAGCCACAGCACGCCGATCAGCGCGGGCACGAGCGCCAGCCCGCGCGTGATCAGACGACGTTGATAGCAGGGGATCCGGGCGTGCAGAAAGCCGTCCATGATGACCTGCCCGGCGATGGTCCCCGTGAGCGTGGAACTTTGTCCCGACGCAAGCAGGGCGATGCCGAACAGGAAGGCCGCGGCGCCGCCCGCGAGCGGCGTGATGAGCCGATATGCCTGCTCGATATCGGTGACGTTGGTCTGGCCGCTGGCGTGAAATACCGAACCCGCCAGTATCAGAATGGCCGCATTCACGCACATGGCGAGCGCGAGCGAGACCCATGTGTCGATGCGCACCAGCGCGAGGGTGTCGCGCACGTCGCCGCGTTTGCCGCCGACCACCCGCCGCGTCTGCACGACCGACGAGTGCAGGTACAGATTGTGCGGCATGATCGTGGCGCCGACGATGCCGAGCGCCAGCACGAGGGCATCGTGCCGGTCGTGGCTGGGCGCACCCGGCACAAGACCGGCGACCACCGCATGCCAATCGGGCGGCACCATGGCCACTTGCGCGACGAAGCACAGCGCCATCGTGCCGATCAAGCCGAAGACGATGGCTTCGATCTGACGGAAGCCTTTGCCCTGCAGGCCGAGCACGATCATCGTGTCGAGCGCGGTGAGGACGATGCCCCAGGCGATCGGCACCCCCAGCAACAGCTTGAAGGCGAGCGCACAGCCCAGGACTTCGGCGATATCGCAGGCGACGATCGAGATCTCGGCGGTGATCCACTGGACGAGTCGTCCCGCCCGCCCGTAGCGCTCGTAGCTCGCCTGCGCGAGGTCGCGCCCGGCGACCAGTCCCAGCCGGGCAGCGAGCATCTGGAGAAAGATGGCGGCAAGGCTGGAGAGCGCCACCACCCAGAGCAGTGAATAGCCGAATTGCGATCCGGCCTGGATGTCCGTCGCCCAGTTGCCGGGGTCCATATAGCCGATGGCGACGAGCAGGCCTGGGCCGGCAAAACGCTTGAGTTTGATCCAGCGGGGTTCGCGCGCGTCGATGACGATGCTGCCTTTGACTTCGGAAGGGCAGAAGGGCGCAGTGGCGGTGGTCGGCAGCGGCATGAGGAAAGGAGATCGGTCGATGACGCCAACGGTAGCCGGGCCGGCGCCTGCCGGCAAGCGCGATCATGGCGGCGGCAAGGTCACGGATATCGCGGCGGTGGCAGATGAACTGCTATACTGTACATTCATACAGTATTTTGGGTGCGCGATGACCCTGCCACTTTCCTCTTTGCCTGCCGGGCTGTGGCGCGCCAGTGAACTGGCGCATTGCCACCGTGCTGGCCACACCACGGGTTTTGCCGCGCTGGACGCCGAGCTGCCCGGCGCCGGGTGGCCGCATGGTGCGGTGACGGAGTTGCTGAGCGAGCGCCCGGGCATCGGTGAATGGCGGTTGCTGGCCCCGGCGCTACGCGATCTCACGCAGGCAGGCCAGCCGGTGATGGTGATTGCCCCGCCGATGCTGCCATATGCCCCGGCACTGGCGGGATGGGGCATCGATCTGCGCTGGCTCAGTGTCGTGATGCGTTCGGTGAGCCCGGCACGTCAGGCGCCTCGGGCGCGCGGCACACGCGGCCTGAAGGCGGAGGATCGCGACATGCTCTGGTGTGCCGAGCAGGCCCTCAAAAGCGCGTGCTGCGGGGCGGTGCTCACCTGGCTTCCGGCCGCGACGCCCGAGCAGATCCGGCGGCTTCAGGTCGCGGCCGGTGGCGGCGAGACGCTGGCCTGGGTGGTGCGAGGGCCCGCCGCCGTCGCGACCGCCTCGGCGGCACCGTTGCGACTGGGGCTTGCCGTTGGGCCGGGGAGTCGCCTCGGCGTGCAGTTTCACAAGCGGCGGGGCCGCCGCGTCTCGAGCCGCTCTGGCTGACGTTGCCCGCGCCGTATGCGCATGTCTCGCAACCGGTGACGGGCGCGGCCGACGATGCGCGGCCGGGGCCTGTCGGGCCCGGTCCGGCACCTTCGTCCACACCGTCCACGGTGCCTTTGGTTTCTGTTTCCGGAGTCTCGCATGGCTTGCTGGATCGCCCTGCATCTGCCCTATCTGGCGCTCGAGATCGCCTCTCCGCTCACACCGGCTGACACGCTGACCGACACGACGGTCGTGCTGGCGCAGTCGCGTGTCTGGCAGGCGAGTGAGGCGGCGCAGGCAGCCGGCGTGCAACCCGGCATGCGCCGTGGCGGCGTGCTGGCGCTATTGCCGCAGGCACGATTCCACGATCGCGACGAAGCGGCCGAGACGGTCGCGCTCGAAGCGCTGGCGCTGGCCTTGCTGCGCTTCGGCCCCGACGTTGCGATCGCCTCGCCACAATGCGTGCTGATCGACGTGGCACCGAGCCTGCGTCTGTTTGGCGGTCTGGCATCGCTGGCGGCGCAGGTGTTTGAGAGTGCCGAGGCGCTCGGGCACCGGGCGTCGTTGGGCCTTGCCGCCACGGCCAGCGCGGCGGCGTTGCTCGCGCGTGCCGGTGCTCCTGGTGGGCCGCCGCGGTTGCCATCGACACCACCGACGCCGATGACGCTGCCGCAATCCCTCGATTCCCGCTCGGTCGCCTTGTTGCCCGAGGCGCAGCCGTGGCTCGACTGGCTCGCGCAAATCGGTTGTGCGACGTTGGGCGAACTGCGCGCGCTGCCTGCGGCGGGCGTGAGGCGCCGCTGCGGTGCGGAACTACCCGCTGCGCTTTCCCGGGCCTATGGCGAGACGCCGGAAGCCCCCGCCTGGTATCGCGCCCCGCCCCATTTCGAGGCGGTGCTGCCGCTGCCGTCGCTCACGCATGACGTGGACGTGCTGCTCTTCGGTCTGCGCCGTCTGCTCGCCCAACTCACGGGATGGCTGGCCGCCGGGCAACTGGCCACGCGCGCGCTCGCGCTGGTGCTCGAGCATGAGCCGCTTGGGCGGCAAACGCTGGCACCGACGCGTTTCGACATCCGTCTTGCCGAAGCGAGTGCGGCGCCCGCGCACTTGCTGTCGTTGTGCAAGGAGCGGCTGGCCCGCTCGCCACTGGTGGCCCCGGTGCTGACGTTGCGGCTCGATGTCACGCAGACGGCGCCCCATGTTCCGCAAAGCGGCTCGCTCCTGCCGGAGCCGGGCCGCGCCCGGCAGGATTTTGTGCAACTGATGGAGCGTGTGGCGGCGCGGCTGGGCGACGAGCACGTGCGGCGTTTGCAGGTGCGTGGCGATCACCGGCCCGAGGCGGCATTCGTCAGCGTGCCGTATGGGGTGTCCGGCAATCCTTCCCATGCCTCCCACGTCACAATGTCCGGCGCGGTCCGTCATCGGCCCGATGGCGAGTCCCTGTTGCCGCCGCGCCCGGCGTGGCTGCTCGATGTGCCGCAGCGCCTCGGCGTACGTCAGGAGCGCCCGTGGCGGCAGGGCCGCTACAACTGATGAGCGGTCCTGAGCGTATCGAAGCCGGCTGGTGGGAGCCAGGCACCGTCACGCGCGACTACTTCATTGCGGCCGATATCACGGGGCGTTGCTGTGGGTGTTTCGCGAGCGGCCCGTGAATGGGGCGGATGCCGCGTGGTACTTGCATGGCCTGTTCGGCTGAGTCCGGCGGGTCCGCTGTGCGATGAATTTCGACGATTTCCTACCGTGGCAAGGCCCGACCGAAGGGCTGGCCGCCAATGATGAGCGTGCCGACGCGGCCGGCGCCGATCCGGCGGCGCCCCCCGATCCGCGTGCTGCCGACGACGGCAGCCTGCCTGCCTATGCCGAACTGCACTGCCTGTCGAATTTCTCGTTCCAGCGTGGCGCGTCGCATCCGGAGGAACTGATCGCGCGGGCCGCGCACCTGGGCTACACCGCGCTGGCGATGACCGACGAGTGCTCGCTGGCCGGTGTCGTTCGCGCACTGGCCGAGGCGGTGCAGCATCCGTCGGTGTCGTTGATCGTGGGCAGCGAGTTTCGTCTGACGCCCGAGGACAGCGCAGCCGCGCTGGGCAGTGTGCATCTGGTCGCGCTTGCGCAGCACCGCGAAGGCTACGGCAATCTTTCCGAGATGATTACACTCGGTCGCATGCGCGGCCCGAAGCGCGGTTATCGGTTGCACGCGCGAGACTTCAGCGCGCCGGCAACCGGGCAGGCGCATCTGCGGGGTCTGCCGGGGTGCCTGATGATCCTGGTGCCGGAGACCGGCGCGAGTCCCGAGCGCACGCTGGCCCAAACCCGCTGGGCGGCACAGACGTTCGGCGAAGGACGCGTGTGGCTCGCGCTCGAACGTCGTCACCGAGCCGACGACGACGCGCATCTGGCCCGGTTGCGGGCGATCTCCGCCGAGTGCGACGTGCCGCTCGTCGCCACCGGCCATGTCCTCATGCATGTGCGCTCGCGCAAGCCGTTGCAGGACACGCTCACCGCCATTGGACTGGGCAAGCCGGTGCAGGCTTGCGGATTGGCGCTCGCCGCCAATGCGGAGCAGCATCTACGCACGCGGTTGCGGCTCGCGTGGCTCTATCCGCCGGACGCCCTGGCGCAAACGGTTGCGATCGCCTCGCGTTGCCATTTCGATCTGCGCAGCCTGCGTTACGAGTATCCCGAGGAACTGGTGCCCGCCGGGCATACGCCGGTGACGTATTTGCATCAGGAAGTCGAGGCCGGCGCGGCGCGGCGCTATCCGAACGGGGTACCGCAGAAGGTGCGTCGTCTCATCGAAAGCGAACTGACGCTGATCCGGGAGCTGGCGTACGAGCCGTATTTCCTGACGGTCTACGACATCGTGCGGTTCGCCCGCAGCCAGAACATCCTGTGCCAGGGGCGCGGGTCGGCGGCCAACTCGGCGGTGTGCTATTGCCTGGGAATCACGGCGGTCAATCCTGACGAGGTGCAGGTGCTGTTCGGGCGTTTTCTGTCGAAGGAGCGCAACGAGCCGCCCGATATCGATGTGGACTTCGAGCATCAGCGGCGCGAAGAGGTGATCCAGTACATCTACGACAAGTACGGCACCGACCGGGCGGCGCTGGCCGCGACGGTGATTTCGTATCGCATGCGCAGTGCGGTGCGCGACACGGGGCGGGCGCTGGGCATCGATCTGTCGATTGTCGAGCAGGTCGCGCAGAGTCAGCAATGGTGGGATGGTCGCGAGAATCTGCTCGCGCGCATGGCGGCACAAGGGTTGTCGCCCGACGCCCCGACCACGCGGCTATGGGCCGATCTGGTCGCCCGGCTGATCGGCTTTCCCCGGCATTTGTCGCAGCACGTGGGCGGTTTCGTGATTTCGCGCGACAAGCTCTCGCGCCTGGTGCCGATTGCGCCGGCGGCGATGGACAAGCGTTACGTCATTCAGTGGGACAAGGACGATATCGAGACGCTCAAGCTGCTCAAGGTCGACGTGCTGGCGCTCGGCATGCTGAGCGCGTTGCGCCGCACGCTCGATCTGCTGGGGGAATGGCGCGGTGAGCCGATCTCGCTGGCGGACATTCCGCGCGACGATCCGGCGACGTACGGCATGATTCGTCGCGCCGATACCGTGGGTGTCTTCCAGATCGAGTCGCGTGCGCAGATGAGCATGTTGCCGCGCTTGAAGCCGGACAAGTTCTACGACCTGGTGATCGAGGTGGCGATCGTGCGGCCGGGGCCGATTCAGGGCGGGATGGTGCATCCGTATCTGCGTCGCAAACAAGGCAAGGAGGACGTGGTCTATCCGCGCGAGGAGATCAAGGCGGCGCTCGAGCGCACGCTGGGCGTGCCGATCTTTCAGGAGCAGGTGATGCAGATCGCGATGATCGCCGCCGATTTCTCGGCCGGCGACGCCGATCAGTTGCGCCGTTCGATGGCAGCCTGGAAACGCAAGGGCGGGCTCGAGAAATTCCAGACCCGCATTATCGACGGGATGCTGAAAAACGGCTATCCGCGCGAGTTTGCCGAGGCCATCTGCCGCCAGATCGAGGGCTTTGGCGAGTACGGTTTTCCGGAGAGTCATGCGGCAAGCTTCGCGCTGCTCGCCTATGCGAGTGCGTGGCTCAAGTGTCATGCGCCGGAGATGTTCCTGTGCGGGTTGCTCAACAGTTTGCCGATGGGATTCTATTCGGCGTCGCAGTTGGTGCAGGATGCGCGACGACATCATGTCGAGGTGCGCGCGATCGACGTTTGTGTGAGCGATGTCGAGTCGCGTCCCGAGGCGCGCATCGGGCGGTACGGCAATGCCCGACGACCGGCGGTGCGGCTGGGGCTGTCGCTGGTCAAGGGCTTGTCCGACGGTGGGGCGCATGCGATCGAGCGTGCGCGTCGGCAGCGGCCGTTGACGGATATCGACGATCTGACCGCGCGGGCCGCGTTGTCACGTCGGGATCTCGATGCCCTGGCGGCCGCCGACGCGCTGTCGGCGTTGCTCGGCGGTCGGCGGCAGGCGCGCTGGGCGGTCGCCGCATGGCAGCCCCCCACGCCGCTGCTGGGGCGACGCTCTTGCGCGACGCGGTGCCGGGCAGTGCCGACGAGCAAGTGGCGCTGCCGCCGATGGCCGAGGGGCAGGACATCGTGGCCGATTACGCGAGCACGGGGCTGACGCTGCGGCGTCACCCGCTGCTGCTGTTGCGCGAGACGCTCACCCGGATGCGGGTGCGAACGGCGAGGGATTTGCAGGCCGAGGGCGTGCACGGACGCCGGGTGCGCACGGCGGGCATTGTGACGGGACGGCAGCGCCCGGGCACGGCCAATGGCACGGTCTTTGTCTCGCTGGAAGACGAAACGGGCGTCATCAACGTGATCGTCTGGCCCGATCTGGTCGAGTCGCAGCGCAAGGCGTTGCTGGCATCGTCCTTGTTGGGGGTGGAAGGGGTCTGGCAACGTGAGGAGCGTGTGACCCATCTGGTGGCGCATCGCCTGGTCGATCTCTCGTCGATGCTCGGCGAACTCACGATCTCGAGTCGGAACTTTCACTAAGGGGACTTCGATAGGATGAGGTGTCTCCGGCCCCCTGCCATGCGTGGATCTCGCCTCTTCTTTGTTGACGTGACTGGCGCCTCGCTTTACTATTGGCGCCATGCGTTAATAACGTGTTGCGTTATTAATTGTGATCGAAAATTTCAAATGCAGGGATACGGCGTTGTTATTCAACGGATGCCGGGTGAGGCGCTGGCGCGCAGTCGAAGGGGCCGCGATGCGCAGACTTCAGCAATTGCATGCCGCCGCGACACTCGGTTTCTTGCGCGCACCGCCGGGTAACCGACTCGAGGCACTGCGAGGAAATCGCCTGGGGCAGTACAGCATTCGTATCAACGATCAGTGGCGCTTGTGTTTCCGCTTCGACGCGGGCAACGCTTCTGACGTCGAGATCGTGGATTACCACTGATCCGATAGGCGGGCGCGTTCCGATATTTCTGCGGATTTTGCTACAGGTCGACGGAGGCCAAAAATGACCCGACAAGTACCACTGGCAACGCCGGGCGAAATTCTCGCGCAGGACTGGCTGGGCCCGATGGGGCTTTCTCAATATGCGCTGGCGAGGGCCATTGACGTGCCGCCTCGCCGCATCAACGAAATTGTTCTGGGCAAGCGTGCGATTACCGTCGATACGGCGCTGCGCCTGGGAGCGTTCTTCGGCGTGGATGCACAGAGCTGGCTCAATCTGCAAAACCAGTACGATGCCGAGATCGCACGCGCCAACATGGCCGACGTGCTGCGCGACATCAAGCGACGTGCCCGGGATCTTCTCGCTGCGGCGTGATGCTCCCCCCAACGACACGTCAGCCGTTGCCGTCGCGCGTCGACGGATGTCATGCCATTGCTCAATGCGCGGCGTCGGCCTGCTTGCCGGCCGCCTGCGCGAGGGCGCTCGCTTCGGCTTCGCTGCGCAAGCCGTTGAAGTGCGCGTTGAGCAGCACCGCGCTGATCGACGCGAGCAGAATGCCGCTGTGGAAGAACGGGGCGAGCGCATGCGGCAGTTTCATGAAGAACTTGTCCGACGCCACCGGAATCATCCCCACGCCAATACTGATTGCGATGATGTACAGGTTGTAACGATTCTTCGACAGGTCCACCGTCGAGAGAATCTTCACCCCCGTGGCCGTCACCATGCCGAACATCACGATGCCCGCGCCCCCCAGCACGAACTGCGGCACCGACGCCACTACGTGTGCCACCTTCGGAAACAAGCCCAGCGCGATCAGGATCAGGCCCCCCATGGCACACACCCAGCGGCTCTTCACACCGGTCACGCCGACCAACCCCACGTTCTGCGAAAACGAGGTGTAGGGGAACGTGTTGAAGATGCCGCCGATCATCGTGCCCAGCCCATCGACGCGCAAGCCGCGCACCAGCGTCTTCCTGTCGACCGGACGGCCGACAATGTCGCCCACCGCCAGGAACATGCCGGTCGATTCGATGAACGTCACGAGCATGACCAGCGTCATCGTCGCAATGGCAACCGGATCGAAGCGTGGCACGCCGAAATGAAACGGCATGACGAAGCCGAACCACGGCGCGTCGGATACGCCCGCGAACGATACTTTGCCCAGCGCCATCGCCACGATCGTGCCGAACAGAATGCCCAGCAGCACCGCGATGTTGGCGAAGAAGCCGCGCACGTACTTGGTGATGAACAGAATGCACAGGAGCACGGCGAACGACACGCCCAGATAGAGCGGATTGCCGTAATCGGGATTGCCGAAGCCGCCTGCCGCCCAGTTGATGCCCACGCCCATGAGCGAGATGCCGATCACCGTGATGACGGTCCCGGTCACCACCGGTGGGAACAGCCGCAGCAGCTTGCCGATGAGCGGCGCCATCAGAATGCCGATCAGGCCCGAGGCAATGGTCGCGCCATAGATATCGAGCAACCCGAGATCGGGATTCGTGCCGATGGCGATCATCGGCGTGACGGCGGTAAACGTCACCCCCATCATGATGGGTAGACGCAAGCCGAAGATCCACAGGCCGAGTGTCTGGATCAAGGTGGCGATCCCGCAGGCGAACAGATCGGCGTTGATCAGAAACGCGACTTGATCGACCGACATGTGGAGCGCACCGCCGACGATCAACGGTACCGCCACCGCCCCCGCATACATCACCAGTACGTGTTGCAGTCCCAGCGTGAACAACTTGGGGAGCGGCAGGCGCTCGTCGACCGGATGCACCGGTGCAGCAGCAGATTGCGTCATGTCTTCTCCTGGTCCGACGGTACGAATCGATTTACATGGTGGAACCGAGCGTAAATTTTTTACCGAGGCGCAGCGAGTGCCGTCAAAAATGCAGAGCGGATGGTCGGGGGTGCGTCGTGATTGCCCCCCGGCGGGGCGTCATGGGGAAAAATTGAGGCATCGCGACAGGGTACGCCGGTTGGCGCCGCAGCGGGCGACTTCCCGGAAAGCCTTATGCCGTATGGTCGCGACGTCGCAGGGGAGTGACTGGCGGGAGAGGGCGGAACGCGATCGGATGTGTGCGAATCGTACCGCACCGTGCGGCAGACGTTGGCCGCGCGCCGAGGATCATATCGAATCCGCAATACTAAAGATTGCAACTGGCGTATGAATCTCGGCGACAGTGAGATGCCGGGATATCGCCCCGCCGCAACGCCGTCAGGCTGCGCGGCTCAGCGTGTGCCGGTTGTGCCGGACGCCTTGCGGGCGAGCATGTCGCTGGCATTGGCGGTATTGCCCGCGCCGCCGCTTTGCTGTGCCACGCTATCGAGCTTGCTGGAGATCTCGTTGCCCATGTGCTGCAGGAATTCCAGCTCCTTCGCGCCGATGCCTCCCGCGCACAGCGTGCCGCCCCAGTCGCCGTAAAGCAGCGCCACGGTCTGGTTACGTTGGCGAACTGGCAGCAGGAAGAACGACTTCACGTTCGAGAAATGCTCACGGTGCCACATCGGAATACGTGGCACGATACGCGGCTCGCGAGCGTTGTCGATCAGAATCGCGCGGCCGTTGGTCAGTGCCAGATGGAAGACGTCCGGTTCGAAGGCTTCGGGGAACGACAGGCCCAGCACGGGCTGCACGTCGCGGCCGATGCCGAAGCGCAGCTCGAACGACTTGCCCGCCGGCACGCGCACGAAGGCCGCGCAGTTGGCGAAACCCAGCGACTGCATGATCGCTTCGAGCGTCAGGTTGAGCAGACCGACCGCGTCGGTCTCGCCCGTGGCGGCCCGAACTTCCGAGAGACCGTCTGCCAGACGTCGCGCCGAGTCCAGCGGCTTGCCCGCCGGCGGCTGGCGCGTGCCCGATGCCTTGGTGCTGATCGCAATGAATTCCTGGTGGCTCGTGTCGCGCACCATTTCTTCGCCCACGGACACCACGTCTCGCACGTCCAGCGCGAGACGCTCGGCATAGCGCTCCGCCAATTCGGCCAGACGCTCCGGGTCGGCCCCGCGCGTGAGTTCCGTCACCATCTCGTTGGACATGTTCGCCACCGCGCACAGCCAGTCGCTATGCGAGAGCGGGGTGTCGCCCTCCAGATCGATCGGGCGCATGCTCGTCGCGATCGATTCCGGCAAGCCCCACTTGCGGGCCGCCGCTTCGGCCAACTCCGGGAACGAGATGGCGAGCACCTGCTCGCAGGCGTCGCTGTCGCTGATGCCTTGCGCTGCGGCGAGGGTCTGGATTTCCCCCCATTCGGCCGGGAAGCAATAGGTCACGAGCAGTCGTGCGACATGGTGCAGCAAGGTACAGACTACGGCTTCCTCGCCGTCGCGAATGCCATTCTTGGCGGTGATGTCACGGGCGAACGCCCCGGCGAGCGTGGCGCGCGCAAGTTCGCGGGCCATGTCGTCGCGCTGTGCGGCGACCTCGCCGAAACCCTCGAGCAGTTTCAGGCTCAGGGCGAGGTGGCCGATCGTGTCGACACCGAGAATCATGATGGCGCGCGAGACCGTCGTCACGTTGCAGCCGAACGGCGCATACATGGCGGAGTTGGCCAGGCGGATCACTTTCTGGGTGAGGGCGAAGTCGGAGAGCACCGACGCCGCCAGGTCGGCCGTGCTCGTGTTCTCGCTTTGCATGGCGCTCACGATGCCGCTGACGGAGCGCTGCAGCGACGGAAACTCGCCGCGCTCAGCCAGGCGCTGCCACAATAATTCGAGCGTTTTTTCTTTGGTCAGGCTCATGGTAGCGGGGTTATCCGGTCAGTGGCCGGCATCCACATTGAGACGCCCGCTCGCAAAGGCCGCCTCCAGTTCTCCCGCAGGCAGGGCCTTCGACACCAGCCAGCCCTGGATGGAATGGCAGCCGCGCTCGATCAGCATCTGCCGTTGTTCTTCTGTCTCGACCCCTTCGGCGACCGCCGACAGCCCCAGCTCACGCGCCAGTCCCAGGACTGCCGTCACAATCGTACGGTCATTCGATGACGTGGGCATGTCTTTCACGAAGCTGCGGTCGATCTTGAGCGCGGAGAGCGGGAAACGCTTGAGGTATCCCAGGCTCGAGTAGCCCGCGCCGAAATCGTCGACGGAGAAGCGCACGCCCAGCGTTTGCAACTCGCGCAGCACCAGATTGGCCTGTTCCGGGTCGCGCATCAGTACGCTCTCGGTAATTTCGAGCACCAGCCGGTGCCCTTCCACGCCCGAATCGGCAATCGCTTGCCAGACCAGGCTCGGGAACGACGGATGGTGAAATTGCTGTGCCGAGACGTTGACCGACATGTACAGCCCGTCGAGCCGGGTGCGATCCCAGCGCGCGAGCTGCATGCAGGCGGCGCGTAATGCCCAGCCGCCCAGCAGGTTGATCAGGCCATTGGCCTCGGCCAGCGGAATGAATTCGGCCGGTGAAACCGGGCCGAGCGCGGGATGCCAGCGCATGAGCGCCTCGACACCCTTCACGTTCAGCGAGATCGGATCGCAGATCGGCTGGTAGTGCAGGCTGAATTCGCCATTGTGAATCGCCTCGAACATCGCCGATTCGAGCGAAAACGCCTTGCGGTGCAGGTCGCCGAGATCGTCTGTATAGACGAACAGGCCGTTGCGGCCACGATCCTTGGCGCAGTACATGGCGGCGTCGGCGTGCCTGATGAGCAGGCCGGCCGAGTCGCCATGGTGGGGATAAAACGACACGCCGATGCTCGTGGTGAGGTGCAGCAACTGGTCGCCAACCTGGAACGGTTGCTGCACCGCCGAGAGCAGGCGCTTCATGATGCCGCCAAGCGCCTGTTCGTCGTCGCAGCCGGGCAGCACGAGCACGAACTCGTCGCCGCCCATGCGCGCGGCCATGTCCGTCTCGCGGATCTGTGCGATCAGGCGTTGGCCGGCGTCGCACAGGAGCTGATCGCCCACGTCGTGGCCGAGCGAGTCGTTGACCTTCTTGAAGCCGTCCAGGTCGAGCAGGGCGACGGCAAAGTTCGGCCCGCCTTCACGCGCGTGCTGGATGGCTTCGGTAATGCATTGATGAATGTACTGACGATTCCCCAGCCCGGTCACCGCATCGCGCACCGCCAGATCGGACAGGCGTGCTTCGTTTTCCTTGAACGCGGTGATGTCCTCGCCGTGCACGACGAACGTTGCGCTCGTTCCGGCGATACGGGGCGTGTACTGGGCAATGCGCAGACGCATCCAGACCCGGTCCGTCAGACCGCGGAGCAGGCGCACGGTGCACTGCTGGGGCCGAGCATCTGGGCGGCGGAGAAGGCATCCTGCAGCGTCGGCACATCTTCGATACCGGTCAGCTCGAACAGCGTGGCGTGATCGGTGTACTCGCGCGAATATTCCAGCAGGCGCAGGGAGGCTTCGGCAATGAAAAGGAAACGGCCGTCGGCAGCAACGTGCGCCGAGAGTCCGCCGGTCAGCTCGACCAGCGCCCGGGACAATGCCGGGGCCGGCACCGCGGCGTGAGCCTCGGCGATTGCCGATGCCAGGGTCGAAGGTTCGACCAAAGAGACGCCGGCGGGGAGTCGATCTGAACTCATTGTTGTTGTCTGTGCATGCATCACGTCGAGCGCGCTGCGACCCATGTGCTTCCCCGTTCAGGCAAACGCGCTCATGGCCGAACCTTGGTCCGGCAGGTGTCCGATGGATTGTGGGCCATTATAGCTAAAGACGCCAGCGAATTTGGTAGCGGGAATCCCCGATTCATGCCACTTTCCACACGTTTTCTCGCGTAGGTTTTTTTCTGACAAGGCGATCGGGGATTATTCCTGCACGGCGGCTGGCCTGTCGCCAGTATTTGCTTGGAATTGCCCGTCAGATGGCACTTCCGCACATCGGGACATTCACTGGCGCGATTTTCCCGTGGGCGTCTCGTGCGCAAGCGACCAGGCGATGCAGGCGCGCGCGAGGGCGGCCGAGGCGTCCAGGCCGAAGCGGCCCAGCGGTGTTTCACAGGTGGCCAGCGCCACCGGGATTTCCGTACACCCGAGAATGACGCGTTGCGCGCCGGCCGACAGCAGGGTCTCCATCGCCATGGCGAGGGCCTCGCCGCCGCGACGATTCTCCCCAGCCTTGGTCAGCCGGATGCCTTCGTTCACGAGCGCCTGGTGCGCAAGCGGTTCGGCAACCTGAACGAAGCGATAGCCCAGCGCTTCGAGCCGTGGCCGGTAGACGTTGGCGTGATGGGTGCCTTCGGTGGCCATCAGGCCGATGAGCGCGCCCGGCGCGACGCATTGGGCCAGCTCGCCCGCGACGGCTTCGACCACATCGAGCACCGGCAGCCGGGTGCGATGACGCAGTGCGTCAAGCCAGGCATGGGCCGTGTTGCAGGCAATGGCAATGCAGCCAACGCCAGACTGCTCCAGCGCGTGAACGCCGTCGAGCATGCCGTCCAGCGGTGAAGCACCGTCGCGCAATAGCGCCTCGGTGCGGTCGGGATCTGGGGAACCGAGTAGAGAATGAACGGGATGTGATCCTGATCGCGGTGGGCCGGATGTTGATCGACGATCTTGCGGCAGAGGTCGATGCCGGCGGCGGGGCCCATGCCGCCGAGGATGCCGAGCGTGGCGTGCGAGTTCATGGTGATGACCATCATTCAACGGGAACGGCAAACATCGGGATCGCGCGCGAGGGCAGGGGCCGTGGCCCCGCCCCGCACGGCGTCCGACAGGATCAGTCGTAAGCCTTGGTGATCGGATCCTTGAACATGGCACGCATTTCCGCCGTCATCGGATAGTGCATATTCTGGTTCTTCGGCGGCACCGGTTCCATGAACCACTTGTTGTACAGCTTCTCCATCTCGCCGGACTTCTCCATCTTGGCGATGACCGTGTCCACGACCTTCGTGAACGCCGGATCGTCATGGCGCAGCATGCAGGCATAGTTTTCGAACTGGAGGTTCGGACCGACGACTTCGTAGCCCTTGGCTTCGTCGGCCGACAGGGCGGCGCGCTGGCCGTAGAGCAGCGGCTCGTCCATCACGAAGGCCACCGAGCGGCCTTGCTTGACGGTCAGGAAGCCGTCCGAGTGATCCTTCGTCTGAATCAGGTTGAAGCCGACCTCGCCCTTCTTGCCCGAGAGAATCCGATCGGCGGTCGTGCCGGCGGTCGTCGCGATCGTCTTGCCCTTCAGGCTGTTCAGATCGGTGATGCCCGAGCCCGACTTGGCGATCATCTTGATCGAGTACAGGAAGATGTTGTGCGAGAAGCCCACTTGCTTCTCGCGCTCGAACGTGTGCGTGGTCGAGCCGCATTCCAGGTCGATCGTGCCGTTCTGCACCAGCGCGATACGGTTCTGCGAGGTGATCGGCGTCTCCGTGACCTTCAGGTTCGGCAGGTTCAGGTCTTTCTTGACGGCGTCGACGATCTTGAGCGCGATTTCCTGCGAGTAGCCGATCGTCTTGCCGGCGTTGTCCGTGTACGAGAACGGAATCGACGACTCCCGCACCCCGAGCGCGATCACGCCGGTGTCCTTGATCTTCTTGAGCGTGCCGGTCAGTTCCTGCGCGCTCGCGGTGTGCGCGAACAGGGCGGCGGCGGCGCTGACGAGCAGCAGGGGAGCAAACAGCTTCTTCATGGTCTCTGTCCTATCGGAAGTGAATGGCACGGTGGTCCGCGCCGTTGGTATGTCAACTGCCAAAAACACTGATACAACCCGACACGTCCTTCCGCTGTTCCCCACGGAAACGACGCCCCGCAATACCCCGTAACGCCCCGTGTCATGACGGCGATCGACCCGGGAGGCCGGCTATGTTCGATCAACGCGATTCACGCGGCCAGCCGGGCAAACCCTGCCAGATCGACCGCGGGACGCTTGCCGCCGATGGCATCGGCAATCACGCGCGCCGCGCCCATCGACAACGTGAAGCCCAACCCGCCATGGCCGACGTTCAGCCACAAATTGTCCAACGTATCCGCGCGCTGGAGGATCGGGCGGCCGTGCGGCGTGGCCGGTCGCATACCGGTCCATTCCAGCGGGGCCCGCTCGCCGGCCAATGCGGGAAACAACGCCGCCGAGAGCGTGCGCAGCGCCTGGATGCGCCGGGCCGCGATGCGATAGTCGTACCCCACGAGGTCGGCCATGCCCGCCACTCGCAGATGCTCGCCGAGGCTGGCGTAGACGACCTTGTTGTCGGCGTCCGTCACCGATACCTGCGGACGCGCGTCGACCGGGGCGTGGCGATACGTCAGGCTGTAGCCCTTGAGCGGGTAAAGCGACACCGACTCGCCGACCTTGTGCAGCAACGGCATCGCCGCCAGGCCATTGGCGACGACACAGGCATCGACGGCCACGTCGCCCATGCGTGTGCGAATCGACCGCACCGTGCCGCCATGCACATCGAAGCCGGTCGCTTCGCGTTCATACAGCAACCTGCCGTCGGCGTGCGCACCGACGATCCGCGCCAGTTCCATGCATAACGACTGGCAGTCGCCGGTGCCTTCGCCCGGCGTGTGAATTCCGCCGGCCAGCTCACCGGCGATCGTCTCCAGGGCGGGCTCCAGCATGGCGCATGTCGCGGCGTCGACCCGTCGCTGTGTGTAGCCGAGTCCGTTGGCCAGTTCGAGCGAGCGTTCGGCGGCGGCGAGCTTGTCCGCATCGCGGTACACGACGAGCTTGCCGCTCAGACGGTAATCGAACGACACCGATTCCCGCGCCAGAAATTCCTGCATCACCGCACGGCTGTGCAGGCCGAGCGAGAGCAAACGCAACGTGGAGCTGGCGTTCGCCTGCGCATTGCAATGCTTGACGAATGCGATCGACCAGCGCCAGAAGTCCGGATCGAACGACGGCTTGATTCTCAGCGGTCCGGTGCGAGAGAACAGCAGCGAGGGCAATTGCGAAAGTACGCCGGGGGCGGCCAGTGGCGACACGTACCCGTAGCTCAGTTGGCCACCGTTGGCGAAACTTGTCGCCAGACCCGGACCGCGTCCGGCGTCGATGACCGTGACCGCATGGCCTGCGCGCAGCAGTTCATACGCGCTGGCGAGGCCTACGATGCCCGCCCCGATGACTCCAATGTGCATAGCGATGAATGACAACCAAAAACGTCAGGGAATGCAAGGCGGGAAAATATTCGGCGTGGGAGGGTGGGGCCTCGCGGCCGTGTTTCCCCCACCTTTGCTACGCAGTGTAGGGCGAGAAAATTCGGTAACCTATGCGGATTTGAGGCAGCATATGTCTTTTGGCTATAGGGTCGGCACCGCCGCCGATCCACTTTCCGCGACACGGGGACGACGTCAGGCATGAAATTGCGGCATATCGAGACGTTTCGCGCAGTGGTACTGACGGGCTCGGCCAGCGGCGCCGCGCAATTGCTCAACGTCTCGCAACCCGTCGTCTCGCGCGTGTTGCAGCATGCCGAACAGCAACTCGGCTTCAAGCTGTTCGACCGCGTCAAGGGTCGGCTCGTGCCGACGGCCGAAGCACGTCGCCTCTACCCCGATGTCGAACGCATCTTCAGCGATCTGGAACGCCTGCGTACCACGTCGCGCAATCTGCGCCAGCATGGCGTGGGTCATCTACGCATTGCTGCGACACCGAGTCTTGCGCAGAGCCTGTTGCCTGCCGCCATCGAGCGCATGCGGCGCGCGCATCCAGACGTGGTCTTCGAACTCATTACACACCACACGACCGAGATGATCACGGCGATCCTCACCTCGTCGGTCGACGTGGGCATCGTGTCGGCCCCGCCGATGGCGGCCGGCATCGTGAGCCGTCCGGTGGCGCAGGGGCATATTGTGCTGGCGGTGCCCGCGGCGTGGCCGAAGCTCTCGCGACGCGGGCCGGCCAGTGCCGATGCGCTCGCTGGGCGCGATCTCATCAAGCTGCACGACGACACACCGCTCGGTGCCCTGATCACCGAGCGTCTGGAGCAGACCGAGTTGTTGCAGGACGCCGAAGTGATGGTGCAGACCTATTCGCTCGCGGCGGCGCTTGTCGAGCACGGTCTGGGCTACGCGCTGCTCGATCAATTCACGGCGGCCAGTGCCCATGAGCAGGCGCAGCGCCTGTATCGCGTGGCTCCGGCCATCGAATTTCCGGTCGAGATGTTGCGACCGTCGCATGAACCCGAGTCGGTGCTTGCCGACACCCTGCGGCGGCATCTGGCGGACGTGGCCAGCGAACTCAGCGCGCGGGCCGAGGCGTTGTGCGAAGGGCGCGAGATCGTCCTGGCGCCGGGCAAGGACGTCGACGAGCAGTAAGCGTGCCGGCAGGACTCACCGGCAGCCGGGCTCGCTCTTCACTTCGAAATAGGTAAACGGTTGCGGCTGGAGCTTGCCGGCCAGCGACGGATAGTTCGCCTGCACGAAGCGCCGCGCACCGGCCATGTCGAATTCGGTGCGCAGCCAGAGCTTGCCGTCGTGGCTATCGAGCATCAGCGTGCCCGCGTAGATCACATCGCCCCGCTGAACCTGCACCGTTGGCACCTTGCGGCCCTTGCAATAGCGAAAGCGATAACTCTTGTCGGCCGGCGTGAATTCCATCGGACCGAAGCGCTCGTTGCGCATGAGCGGCGAGACGCGCATGGCCACGAAGCCACGCGTCGGCGGATTGCTGTTGAGTGTGCGCGTGACCTTGCCGCCGACGATGCCATTCACTGTCTGTGAGAAGTCCGAGTAATTCCACGGGCCCCAGGTGCTTTGCAGTGGCGTGTCGAGGCCAACGATGACGATCGCGTACTCGTCGAGCGTGTCTTCGGTGAGGACAGGGTTGGGCGGCACGCCCTGGGTGCTGCAGGCCGTCAGCCAGCCTGCGGCAAGCGCGGCGAGTGCCGAACATCGCGCACGGCGCGCGACAGGAGAGAACCAAAGGGTACGCAGTGACCTCATTGCAGCCTCCTTGCCGCGCGCGGCGCGCAGGGGACGATCCGAAAACGGCGGCGGATGTCGGGGTCTGACCCGCCCTTAATCCTGCAGGAATCTTACCTTGACCTTGCGGCCCTTGACGCGGCCGTCGGACAACTTGCGCAACGCCACCGGGGCGATGTCGCGCTCCACCGCAATATACGTGAAGTTATCCAGAACGTTGATTTTTCCGATCTGGCTGGCGGCAAAGCCGGCTTCGCCGGTGAGGGCGCCGAGTACGTCGCCCGGCCGGATCTTGTCTTTCTTGCCGCCCAGCATCTGGAGCGTGACCATTGGCGGCAGCAGGTGCCCGCCGCCTGACGGCGTGAGTTCCTCGAGCTTGTGCCACGGCACTTCGTGGCCCAGCGCCGCTTCGAGGTTACCCACGCGGCCCATCTCGTTCATGCTTGCCAGGCTGAAGGCCCAGCCCGCTTCGTCGGCGCGGCCCGTGCGGCCGATGCGGTGCACATACACCTCGGGGTCGGGCGTCACATCGACGTTGATCACGGCTTCGAGTTGCGTGATGTCCAGCCCGCGAGCGGCCACGTCGGTGGCGACCAGCACCGAGCAACTGCGGTTCGCGAACTGGATCAGCACGAGGTCGCGCTCGCGCTGCTCCAGCTCGCCGTGCAGCGTCAGGGCGTGAAAACCTTCAGCGCGCAGCACGTCGGTCAGATCGCGGCATTGCGCTCGCGTATTACAGAACGCGATGGTGCTGACCGGCCGGAAATGATCGAGCAACTGGCCCACGGCGTGCAGACGTTCCTCTTCGCGCACTTCGTAGAAGCGTTGGCGAATCTTGCTGGCGTCGTGCTTCTCTGTCAGACGAATTTCGCGCGGCGTGCGCAGCAGGCGCTGTGCGAGCTTCGCGATGCCCTCCGGGTAGGTGGCGGAGAAGAGCAGCGTCTGGCGCGAGGCGGGCGTTTGACGTGCGACCGTGGCGATGTCGTCGAAAAAGCCCATGTCGAGCATGCGATCGGCTTCGTCGAGCACCAACGTCTTGATCCCGGCGAGCGAGAGCGTGCCGCGCTCCAGGTGATCCATGATGCGGCCCGGCGTGCCGACGACCACGTGCGCGCCGTGGGCGAGGCTTTCCGCCTGCGGACGCAGCGGTGCGCCGCCGCAAAGCGTCAGGATCTTGATGTTGTCTTCGGCGCGCGCGATGCGTCGCACTTCCTGCGCCACCTGCTCGGCGAGTTCTCGCGTGGGGCAGAGCACGGCGGCCTGCACCGCGAAATCGCGGGCATCGACACGCTGGAGCAGGCCGAGCGAGAATGCGGCGGTCTTGCCGCTGCCGGTCTTGGCCTGAGCAATGAGGTCGTGCCCGGCGAGCATATCGGGGAGCGACGCCTGCTGGATGGGCGTCATCGAGACGTAACCCAGCCGTGCGAGGTTCTCCTGCATGGCAGGCGAGAGCGGCAGGCTCGAGAAGGGGGCGCTGTCGGTGCGCGAATCGGTGGCTTTTGAGTTCATGCGCAATTATACCGGGCCGACCGGGGCCGCCGGGGTTGGCGCCGACGCGGGGTTAGGGATCCCGCCGTTGCCAGTCCGGGGCCGCCGGGCGTAGCATGGCTTTGCTTGTCGATGTCTCGTCCATTCCCGCAGAGGTTGCCCATGCCTGTGAATCCGGAAGAGAAAGTCCGCCAGCATATGGCGGAAGTCGTCGCGATGGCCCGTGAGCGTGCGCCCGACGTGGTCGCGCTGTTCGAGCCCTTCGTGCGGCATTACTACGGTCTGGCCGATGCCGAGGACGTTGTCTCGCGCAGTGTCGACGACCTGTATGGCGCGGCGATGGCGCATTGGCAACTCGGCCAGAAGTTCGTCAGCGGCGAGCCGCGCATCCGCATCTACAACCCCACGCTCGATCAGCATGGCTGGCATTGCAGCCATACGGTCGTCGAGATCGTCAACGACGACATGCCGTTTCTCGTCGATTCGGTGACGATGGAGATCAACCGGCAGGGGCTCGCACTGCACTCCGCGTTTCACCCGGTCTATCGCATCAAGCGCGACGGCGCGGGCAAGCGCCTCGCCGTGTCGCCAGGCGGTGGCCTTGGGCAGCCGGTGTCCGCGGGCGAGCGGGTGACGGGCGATCACGGTGATGGCGGCGATAGCGGCAGTAAAGGGGAGAACGGCGTGAACGGCGGCGACGTCGGGGCGCTGCTGGCGTCGGGCGCGACGGCGCAACGGGCGGGCGATGCGAGCGCCGACAGCGGCCGCTTCGAGTCGTATATCCACATCGAAGTCGACCGATTTTCCGAGCCGGACCGCATTCAGGCACTGGCTGACGGATTGCAGCGCGTGCTTGGCGACGTACGCGCGGCGGTCGAAGACTGGCGAGCGATGCAGGCGGCCGCGCATGCGGCCATCGAGTCCCTTCGGCAGCGGGCCGGGCAAACGAGCGTGAGCCCGCCGGAGCGCGTGGAGATTGACGAAGCGCAGGCGTTTCTCGACTGGATGCTTGCCCGGCATTTCACGTTCCTCGGTTATCGCGATTACGCGCTGGTCGTGCGCGACGGCGAGCACTACCTGCAAGGCGTGGCGGGTACGGGGCTTGGCGTATTGCGCGAGGCCCGCCGCGATGCCAGCACCCCCGACGAGACGCGCCTGTCGCCCGGGGCCATTGGCGTGGCCCAGACGAGTACGCCGATCTTTCTGACCAAGGCCAATTCGCGGGCGAGTGTCCATCGTCCCGGCTATCTCGATTACGTAGGCGTCAAATGCTTCGATGCGCAGGGGCGCGTGTGCGGTGAGCGGCGCTTCCTCGGGCTGTACACGTCGAACGTCTACATGGTGCCCGCCGACGAAATTCCGCTCGTGCGACGCAAGGTGGCCGAAGTGATCGGGCGCACCGGCTTCCTGCCGAACGGGCATCTGGCCAAGACGCTCGCGACGATCCTCGAACAATATCCGCGCGACGAACTCTTTCAGATCGACGTCGATCCCCTGGCCAATATCGCGCTGGGCATTCTGCGATTGCAGGAGCGTCAGCGCACGCGCCTGTTCGTGCGGCGCGACCGCTTCGATCGCTTCGTCTCGTGCCTGGTCTTCGTGCCGCGCGAGAAATTCAACACCGATTTGCGCGTGCGCGTGCAGAACTTGTTGCAGGCGGCGTATCACGGGACCAGTGTTGAATTCACGCCGCAGCTCTCCGAGTCGATGCTCGCGCGCATTCACATCACCGTGCGGACCGAGCCGGGCAATGTGCCGGATGTCGATGTCAACGAACTGGAAGCGCGCATCGTCGAGGCGACCCGCCGCTGGCAGGACGATCTGTCCGACGCGCTGCGCGAGCAGTTCGGCGAAGAGCGCGGCACGCGCGCACTGCGGCGGTACGCGCAGGCGTTCCCCGCGGCGTATCGAGAAGACTACGCCGCGCGCATGGCGGTGCGCGACGTCGAGTTGATCGAGCCGCTGTTGAGCGTCGGACACGCGGTGCCGGCCGGATCTCCCGACGCCACGGCGCTGGCCATGCAGCTCTACCGGCCGCTGGAGGCCGCGCCCGGCACGCTGCGCTTCAAGATCTACCAGGCGGGCGAGCCCATCGCACTCTCGCGCAGCCTGCCGATGCTCGAACACCTCGGCGTGCGCGTCAACGACGAGCGCCCCTATCGAATCGAGCCGGCCGACACCGGCGTTGTCTGGATGCACGACTTCGGCATGACCAGCCTCGACGGCGCGGATGTCGACCTGGAGAATGCCCGCCTGCGCTTCGAGGAGGCGTTCGCGCGCATCTGGGCGGGCGACGTCGAGAACGATGACCTTAATCGGCTGGTATTACGCGCCGGGCTGACCTGGCGTGAAGTCCGCATTTTGCGCGCCTACGCGAAGTACATCCGCCAGGTGGGCTCGACCTTCAGCAATGCGTACATTGAGAACGCGCTGACCGGTAATCCGTCGATTTCGGGCATGCTCGTGCGGTTGTTCCTGGCCCGCTTCGATCCGGGGCTGGCGGCGCAGGTTCGTGCGTCGCAGGCGGAGCGGCTACGGGCGCAAATTCACGCGGCGCTCGAAGATGTTCCCAACCTCGACGAGGATCGCATCCTGCGTCAATTTCTTGGCGTGCTCGAAGCGACCTTGCGCACCAATTACTTCCAGACCGGCAAGGACGGCGTAACGCAGAAGACCTATCTGTCGTTCAAGTTCGATCCATCGAAGGTACCGGGCTTGCCGGAGCCCAAGCCAATGTTCGAGATCTGGGTGTATTCGCCCCGCGTGGAGGGCGTGCATTTGCGTGGAGGGCGTGTGGCGCGTGGTGGCTTGCGCTGGTCGGATCGCCGCGAAGACTTCCGCACCGAGGTGCTGGGTCTCGTCAAGGCGCAGATGGTGAAGAACACTGTCATCGTGCCGGTCGGTTCGAAGGGCGGGTTCGTGGTGAAGCAACCGCCATCGCCAGGCGACCGGGATGCTTATCTGGCCGAGGGGGTGGCGTGCTACCAGACATTCCTGCGCGGGCTGCTGGATCTGACCGACAACTACGTCGACGGCCAACTGGTGCCTCCGTTGCAGACCGTGCGCATCGACGGCGACGATCCGTATCTCGTCGTCGCGGCCGACAAAGGGACGGCGACTTTTTCCGATTACGCCAACGCCATTTCGGCGGAGTACGGATTCTGGCTCGGCGATGCCTTTGCGTCCGGCGGCTCGGTCGGCTACGACCACAAGAAGATGGCCATCACGGCGCGCGGCGCGTGGGAGTCCGTCAAGCGGCATTTCAGCGAGATGGGCGTCGACACACAGACGCAGGACTTCACCGTGGTGGGTATCGGCGATATGTCGGGCGATGTCTTCGGCAACGGCATGTTGCTCTCGAAGCACATCCGGCTCGTGGCTGCGTTCGACCATCGACACATCTTCCTCGACCCCACGCCCGATGCTGCAACGTCGTTTGCCGAGCGCGAGCGCCTGTTCCAATTGCCGCGTTCCAGCTGGGCCGACTATGACACGCGGTTGATTTCGGCGGGCGGCGGCGTGTTCCCGCGCACGGCCAAAGCCATTGCGGTCTCTGCGCCGGTGAGGGAGCTGATCGGCACCGAGGCCACGGAGATGGCACCGAACGACCTGTTGCGGGCGTTGCTGAAAGCGCCGGTCGATCTGCTCTACAACGGCGGCATTGGCACGTACGTGAAAGCGAGCGCCGAGACGCACGCGCAGGTGGGCGATCGTGCCAACGACGGCTTGCGCGTGAATGGCGCGGAACTGCGTTGCAAGGTCGTGGCCGAGGGCGGCAACCTTGGGCTGACGCAGCTCGGGCGCATCGAATACGCGCAGCATGGCGGTCGCATCAATACCGACGCCATCGACAATTCGGCCGGTGTCGATTGTTCCGATCACGAGGTCAACATCAAGATTCTCTTGGGCCTGGTGGTGACGGACGGCGAGATGACACTGAAGCAGCGCAACACGTTGCTCGCGGAGATGACCGAGGAAGTCGGCACTCTTGTGTTGCGCGACAACTATTTGCAGACGCAGGCGCTTTCACTGGGCCGCTTGCGAGCGGTGGCGTCGCTCGACGACGAGACGCGCTTCATGCGGTACCTGGAGCGGGCGCAGCGGCTCTCGCGCACCATCGAGTTCCTGCCCGACGACGAAACACTTGACGCGCGGCGTGCGTCCGGCGCGGGGCTGACCTCCCCCGAACGCGCGGTCCTCATGGCCTACAGCAAGATGTGGCTCTACGACCTGCTGCTGGCAAGCGACCTGCCCGACGCCGATTTCGTTGCCGACGAACTGCCGTCGTACTTTCCCAAGCCGCTCACGAGCCGATGCGGCGCGGCGATGTGGCGTCATCCGCTCAAGCGGGAAATTCTCGCGACGATGCAGGCCAATGCGCTCGTCAACCGGGCGGGGGTCACGTTTGTGCATCGACTCAGCGAGGAAACCGGCGCTGAGCCGGCCGACGTCGTGCGGGCCAGTCTGGCAGCGCGCGGGGCCTACGACCTCGACACGTTGTGGGGCGAGATCGATGCGCTTGACGCGCGCGTCTCGCACGAAACGCAGGCCTCGCTCTTTGCCGCGATTGCGCAGTGGCACGAACACGCCACCCTATGGTTCTTGCGGCGGCGTGTGGCCGACGTGCCACAGACGCTCGAGCGTCTGCGCGCCGTGCTCACGCCCATCCTGCCGACGCTGGACACCCTGGTCAGCGGCGCGGCCGCCGATGACGCGCGGGCCAGATGCCAGACCATGATCGATGCGGGCGTGCCGCCGGTGCTTGCACAAACGGCCGCGGGCGTCGGCGCGCGGGTGGCATTGCTCGACATTGCCGAAGTGGCGAGCAGCAGCGGGTGCGAACCGTCGCTGGCCGCGCAGGTGTATTTCGCCCTCGACGCACCGCTTGGCTACGGTTGGCTCCAGGCGGGGGTGCTCGGCCTGCCGATGCAGACGCACTGGCAGCGCCTCGCGCGGGCCACCTTGCTGGAAGAATTGTCGGTATTGCGGCGACGCCTGACGGCGAGCGTGCTGGCGGGCGGCGAGGCGGTGCGCGATCCGGGTAATGCCGGCGAGCCAGCCGACGCAAGCTCGGCGGGCAAGCGCGTCGCCCACTGGGAGACGTTGCATGCGGACGCACTCGCGCGCTACCACCGTGTGCTGGCCGATCAGGTCGCGGCCGGTAACGCCGACCTGGCCATGTTGTCCGTGAGCCTGAAAGCGCTGGCGGAAGTCGACCGCTGAGCCGACCAGGACGGCCACCCCCGGGCATCCTGGGAGCCGTCCGTGCGGTCGCGGGCCGGTAGGCGACGGGCTGTCGTCGGACGCCGTCGCGGGGGTATTTTTAAGCGTTTACACAAAAGACATGAAACCGCGTATGATCCGGGAAAACCCTAGGATTGAGTTGACCTGCGCGGATGCTTGCCCGTCGCGTGGGGTGGCGCGTCCTGGGGTTTCGTCGATTCCTGAACTCCTGCGCAATGCCCAACGACACCCGCCCTGCGAACCCACCGTTCGCCACGACGCTGCAGATCGTCTCCACCGTGTTCTTCACGTTCCTCTGCTATCTGACGATCGGATTGCCGCTCGCGGTGTTGCCGTCGTTCGTGCACGTCGATCTCGCTTACAGCTCGGTCATTGCCGGGTTGGCCATCAGCGTTCAGTACCTTGCGACGTTGCTCTCGCGCCCTTACGCAGGGCGGACTGCCGACGCCTGGGGCCCGAAACGCACCGTGTTATGCGGGTTGGTGGCTTGCGGCGCCTCCGGGTTGCTCGTGGCCTTGGGCGGTGTGTTTTCCGGCGTGCCGTGGCTGGCGCTCCTCACGCTGATTCTTGGACGTCTTGTGCTTGGCTTTGGTGAGAGCTGGGTGTCGACGGGCGCGATCATGTGGGGCATTGGCCAGGTGGGTCCGTCGCACACTGCACGCGTCATCTCATGGAACGGCGTGGCAACCTACGGCGCGCTTGCGCTGGGCGCGCCGCTTGGCGTTGCACTCGACAATGCGTATGGCATCCAAGTACTTGGCGCGGCGATCGCGCTGGCGGGCGTCGCTGGTCTGCTGCTCGCGCGCATGAAGCGTGCGACGCCGGTCATCCATGGAGAACGTCTTGCATTCCGCGCCGTGCTCGGTCGCGTGTTGCCGTTCGGCATGGGGCTTGCGCTGGGCTCCATCGGTTTTGGTGCCATCTCCACGTTCATTACGCTTTACTACGCAAGCCATCACTGGGACAACGCGGCGCTGGCGTTGACGGCGTTTGGCGTGTGCTTCATGGGCGTACGACTGCTCTTCGGCAGCAGCATCGGGCGCTTCGGCGGCTACCGTGTGGCCATGACGTCATTCACGCTCGAGGCGTTCGGCCTGATCGTGCTCGGGATCGCGCCCACGGGATTCACGGCGTTGCTCGGCGCGGCACTCTCGGGCGCGGGGTTCTCGCTCGTGTTCCCGTCGTTGGGCGTGGCGGCCGTCAATCTGGTTCCGGCACAGAACCGGGGTGCGGCACTGGGGCGTACTCCGTCTTCCTCGATGTTGCGCTTGGCGTGACCGGACCGGTGGCGGGCCTGATCGTCGGGGCTTACGGCTATGCCGAGGTCTACCTGTGTGCATCAGTGGCTGCGGTGGCGGCCGTCTTGCTCACGCTATGGATGGCGCGAGCCGAGCAAGCGCGCGACGCCGACAAGAAAGCCGTGCAGACGGCGTAAACGCTGGCGGCGGGGTCAGTCGGCCGCCACTGACGCCAACGTCGCCCGCTGCTGCGCCGCGACAATCGCGGCGAGCCGCTGGATCAGGCCGGGGATGCGTGCCGCGTCCGTATCGCCGTAGCCGATCACCAGACCGTTATCCGCGGGTTGCGGATCGAGTGCAAAGCTCGACAGGGCGCGGGGGCCGATGCCTTCGCGCTGCGCAGCGGCCACGATTGCCTTGTCCGGGAATGCGGGATCGAGCCGCACCGTCAGGTGCAGGCCGCAGCGCTCGCCAATCACCGCATACGCCGGGTCGAAGTGCGTAGCCAGTGCGTTGCGCAAAGCCGTCTGACGTTCCCGATACAGCCGTCGCATGCGACCCAGATGCCGTGCAAACTGGCCGCTGCGGATGAATTCCGCCAGTGCCAGTTGTTCGAAGCGGTGACCGCCGCGCAAGAGTTCGTCGAGGGCGTCGCGGGCTTGCGCGGCGAGCGCGGTCGGAAGAATCAGAAAGCCCAGGCGCAGCGCGGGAAACATCGTCTTGCTGAACGTCCCCACATAGACAACGGGGGCGTTGGCCACCATCCCCTGCATCGCGGCGATCGGTTCGCCTTGATGGCGAAACTCGCTGTCGTAATCATCTTCCAGAATCCAGGCGCCGTGGCGCCGCGCCTGCGCGATCAGATCGAGGCGGCGCGAGGCCGACAGCACACTGCCGAGCGGATACTGATGCGACGGCGTGACATACACCAGTCGCGGCGGCGAGCGTTCCCACTGTCCTTCCGGAATCACGATCCCCTCATCGTCGACGCGCAGTGCGTGAAGTCGAACATCGGCCGAATGGAAAGCGGCCTTCGCGCCGCGATAGCCTGGGTCTTCCATCCACACCGTATCGCCGGGATCCGTGAGCAGGCGGCCGCAGAGAATCAGCGCCTCGTGGGCGCCTTCCGTGATCACGACTTGCGACGCATCGCAACGCACGCCGCGCGAGATCCGCAAGTGCGCGGCAATGGCGTCTCGCAGCGCGGGTTCGCCGAGGGGATCGCCGTAGTGATAGTGACGGGGTTGGGCTTCACGCATGACGCGTTCGAGCGTGCGTCGCCAGGTACTGATGGGAAAGCGCGTGAGTGCGGGAACCCCGGGCGTAAACGGCAGGGGCGTCTCGTCGGCGCGGGCGGCGTGGCGCGTTGCGGGCAAGCGTTGGATGCGGCGTGAGGCGAGTGGTGTTGGGGGATCGTCGGGGGCGTTTGGGGGCGTCGCCCCTGGGTCTGTTGCTTTCGGCGTCCTGGCGCTGGCGGTACGTGCGGCGTTGGCGGCGAAGTGTGGATCGAGAGGGAGTTGGGCGACGCGGGTGCCGAGCCGGTGGGGCACGATAAAGCCTTCGGCGGCCAGTTGGTCGTAGACGATCGAGACCGTGTTGCGTGAAATGGCGAGATCTTCGGCGAGCGTGCGCGAGGCGGGCAGACGGGCGCCGGCGGGCAGGCGGCCTTCGAGAATGGCGTGTTTGAGGCGGGAGAGGAGTTGTTTCTGAAGCGAGGTGCCAGCGCGCCCGAGTCCGGTCGTCAGGGGGCTGTCGAACAGTGCGGCGACGTTCTCCGGAGCAGGATCGAGGGTGCCGGGACGGGATTTCGGGAAGGCGGGCATGGCGAGAGAGGGGGAGAAGGGGTGTTCAGGGATGACCGTGGGCGTGTGTGGCCGGACCGGCGCCCCGTCCCGCTGCGAGTTGGGTCACTGTCTGAGTGGCGGGGCGGGGTGCCGGTCTGGCTTACCGAGCGGTGGAGTGAGTATGTGGCGCCATGAGATTATCAACGTGTGGTGCTTTTCATCGTACCACTGAGGCGATACTTTAGACGTCATGACTTGCGTGTTGCGCCAACTTCCGGAGATGAGCGAGAGATGAGCGAGATGACTGACGCCCCGAATTTCAACGAATACGACCAGCCTATCGGTGCGGCGCTGCCGGACTGGAAGTCGAGAGCGCAGCCGCCGCGTGCGCCGATCGATGGGCGTTACTGCCGGATCGAGCCGATCGACGTGGAGCGTCATGCGAATGACCTGTACGAGGCGTACGCCAGTGCCGCGGACGGTCGCGACTGGACATACATGAGTGGGGGCCGTTTCCGGATTTCGACAGCTACTACGCGTACGCGACCAGGATGGCGGCGTCCAGCGACCCGTTGCATTACGCGGTCATCGATCGGGAGACGGGGCGGGCGGTGGGGACGTTGGCGCTCATGCGCATCGACGCGGCGAACGGTGTGATTGAAGTCGGGCACGTGGCGTACTCGCCGTTGCTCAAGCGCACGCGTGCTGGCACGGAGGCGCAATACTTGCTGATGCGTCGGGCGTTCGACGAGTTGGGGTATCGCCGATACGAGTGGAAATGCGACGCGCTCAATGCCCCGTCGCGGCGGGCGGCGGCACGTTACGGGTTCACGTTCGAGGGCATATTCCGTCAGGCGATCGTCTACCGGGGTCGCAGTCGCGACACGGCGTGGTTCTCGATCACGGATGGCGAATGGCCGGCCGTCAGCCGGGGGTTCGAACAATGGCTTTCGCCGGAGAACTTCGACGCGCAGGGCCGCCATCGTACGGGGCTTGCCGAATTGATTTCGGCGGCGAGGGCGTGAGCGGCAGGTGAGGTGGGTAGCGCGAGGCGGGCGACAGCGGGAGCCGCGCGAACGCCAGCAACTGCGACAACTGCCGCGACGGTGGCGACTGCGGTGACCGCCCCCCTTCATTCATTGGCATCCAAAAGCAAACGGCCCGCCGGGGATGCTCCGGCGGGCCGTCACGCTATCGGGACATCGTCTCGATCAGCTCGGGAAGAACGCGTACTTCAGCACGAAGAGTACGGCGATCACCCAGGCGGCCGGGTGGACATCCTTCGCACGGCCCGTGAAGAGCTTGAGCACGGCGTACGAGATGAAGCCGAAAGCCAGACCGGTGGCGATCGAATACGTGAACGGCATGGCGAGGGCGGTCAGGGCGGCCGGGGTGGCTTCCGTGATGTCGTCCCACTCCACGTCGAGCAGCTCGCGCAGCATCAACCCGGCCACGTAGAGCAATGCCGGTGCGGCCGCGTAGGCGGGCACCGAACCGGCCAGCGGCGCGATGAACAGGGCGAGGATGAAGAGCGCGGCAATCGTGAGCGCGGTGAGGCCGGTGCGTCCGCCCGCCTGCACACCCGAGGCGCTTTCCACGTAGGCCGTCGTGCTGCTCGTGCCCAACAGCGAACCGAAGAAAATCGCAATCGAATCGGCGAAGAGCGCGCGGCCGAGGCCCTTGTAGTGCGTACCTTCGAGCAGGCCGGCTCGCTTTGCCACGCCCATCAGCGTGCCCGTTGCGTCAAACACTTCCACCAGCACGAAGGCCAGAATGACGTGAGCGAAGCCTGCATGCAATGCGCCCGGGATGTCGAGTTTGAGGAACGTCGGGGCGAGGCTCGGCGGCATGGCGAAAACGCCCTGGAACTGATTCAGTCCCAACACCATCGAGAGCACCGTCACGGCCAGAATGCCGATCAGGATCGCGCCGCGAACGCGCAGGGCGTCGAGCACGGCAATCAGGAAGAAGCCGAAAATCGCGAGCAGGGCTTGCGGGGCGTGGAGATCGCCCAGGCCGATCTTCGTTGCCGGATTGGCGACGACCACGCCGGCGTTACCGAGCGCGATGATGGCGAGGAACAGACCGATACCGGCGGCGATGGCGCATCGCAACGATTTGGGTACCCCGGCAATCAGCCAGGAGCGTATGCCCGTCACCGTCAGAATGATGAACAAACAGCCTGAGATGAACACTGCCCCCAGGGCTTGCTGCCACGTGTAGCCCATCGCGCCCACGACCGTGAAGGCGAAGAAGGCGTTCAGCCCCATGCCCGGCGCCATGCCGATCGGGTAGTTGGCGATGAAGGCCATCACCACCGAGCCGATCGCGGCTGCGAGACACGTCGCCACGAACACGGCGCTCTTGTCCATGCCCGTCGTGCCGAGAATATTGGGGTTGACGAAGATGATGTACGACATGGTCAGGAAGGTCGTGAGACCCGCCACCATTTCGGTGCGTACGTTGGAGCCATGCTCCTGGAGTTTGAAGAATTTGGTCAGCAACGTGCTCTCCTTGTGCCTTTGTTATGCCGTTGTCCGTGTGCCGCGGGGGCGCGCGCATTGTACTGTGCGCGAGTCCGTGCAGCGGAGTTTCTCAGAACTTGGTTCGCATGCCCAGCCCAAAAGTATTCCCGGCCTCCAGCCCGGATACCTTGTCGTTCAGGTAGGCCACATAAAGATCGGTGCGCTTCGAGACGTTGTAGTCATAACCGACGGCCCAGGTATTCCGGCTGACGTCGTTCTGGCCAGAATTCTTCGTATAGGCGTACGACGCGATCGCGCTGCCTGCGCCGAGCGGCACCGACACCCCGAACTGAGCGCCGTTCGACGTCAGATTGCCCCCGGTGATCGTGTTCTTGATGTACTGATATTGCCCGTAGAGTTTGACGACGTGAAAATCGTAAGTCAGGCCAGCCTGGAGCGCTTGCTGATTGCGAAAGCCGGTGATGCCGGCCTGATCGTCGGGCGTTGAATCGAACTTCACTTGCTGATACGCGAGCGTGGCGGCGAGCGGGCCGTGAAAATACATCGCGGCGGCGCTCCACTTGTTCTGCCCGGTCTCGCCGGCTTTGTTGCCGAAGGCATAAGACACGCTGGCCCCGAGCCCCTTGTAATCCGGCGTGGCGTACATCACGGCGTTGTTCCATCCCGAATCACCGACGATGCCTTGACCGGCGAGGCCAAGGAACGTGTGATAGACCATCGGGCTGAACGTATACGAGTCAACGAAGGGGTTGAACAGAATCGTCGAGACGAAATACGACGTGGTAAGTCGGCCCATCGTGACCGTACCGAGCGTATTCGACTGTAGGCCGACGTAGGCATTGCGGGAAAAGAAACTGTCGCCGGTGAAGCGTCCGTAATGTCCGGTTTGCGGCAGGAAGAAGTCTTCCAGCGCAAAGATCGCCTTGAGACCGTCGCCGAGATCTTCCGTGCCCTTCATCCCCCAGTACGACGTGGACATCCCGCCGCCGGCCTGCGTCCAGGCGCGTTCGCCGCCGGGCGTTTTGACCGCACCGGCCCAGGCGTCGACCTGACCGTAAAGCGATACATTCGATTGCGCGTGGGCGACGCCCGCGGCTCCGCAAACCGCGAGGGCAAGCGCGCCCCGCAGCCAACCTGCTGCCTTGCTCATGACTGTGTCTCCGTCTCGTTTTGATTTATGCGTGCCTCTGAACTTCGCTTCTCACCGAAGGGTGCAAGGGGCACGCCTGAGTCATTGACACACTGACTTCACGTTGCGCGGATATCGGTGCTGCTTTGAGGTGTGATTATTATTATCAAGATGCCGCTTGTGGCATATCACTCGGCGTTGATACTCGGTATTCCGTTGTTGGGGTGACGCTTCACCCTCGCACCCGGCTGCGGTCGGTCGTCGGGCCGGTACCCGTTTTCGTCGCTCCACGAAATTCGCTTTGGAAAACGGGTACCGGCCCGACGACTCGAAACAAGCCAATCCATCGTCGCAACCTCCCCATCCACCCACCCCGCCACCATCGCCAACCCCACCGTCACGACGACACCGCCGCTTCATGCGCGCAGGGTCTCGCCGACCGTCCCCACGTGCTGCGCATCTGCTGGTGACGGTCGGCGAGACCCTCGACATCGCATCAGTACCTCGCCTCGCCCTGTCCACAACGGCCATGGCTACCGACGACGCTGCAACACAATGCGTCCAACCAGCCCATGCTTCAATTCGTGCCGACATCGCATTACCAGGTGCGGTTAAGTGATTCGGTGTGGGCCTGATCAGGGAGAGAAACAGCGCGCGGAGACGACATCACGGTACCCGGCGTGGCCAAGTGTTTCAGAGTGGGCCTACTCAGGGCGAGAAAGAACTCACGACGAAGACATCACGATGCGGGCGTGGCGAGGTGCTCTGGACGCATCCAGACGGAGCGTGAAACATTTCGCGACGACGTCACGAAACTGGGCGTAGGGAAGTGCTTGGGGGATGGCGAGGCTCTCGACGATCGTCACCAGCAGATGCGCAGCACGTGGGGACGGTCGGCGAGAGCCTGGGCGCATGAGAAGACGGTGTCATCGTGACGACGAGGTGGGGAAATGCGGCGAGGTGGGGGCGTGGGGGAGGGGGCGACGATGCGTGGGCGCGTTTCGAGCTGTCGGGCCGGTGCCCGTTTTCCAAAGCGAATTTCGTGGAGCGACGAAAACGGGCACCGGCCCGGCGGCCGACCGCAGAGGGATACGAGGGTGAAGCGCCCGGCAGCAGGAACCGAGCATCGAGTAAAAATCAGCGAACCGCTCGCCAGTTGGCCTGATGCGCCGCCAGCCACTTTTCGGCGAGCGACGGATCGCCGTGTCGGTTCGGATGAAACGAAGGCGCGAGGTACTTGAGCATTGGTCCGGTGCTACGCCAGACGACACCATCGCGGCCGAAGAACATCGTGGCGAAACCCCACCACGTGCGGGGCTTGAAGAGGGTGCCGTCATGCCAGAGATTATTGATCGTCTGCGCGTGGCTCTCTACTGCAAACATGAACAGCACGTAGAGATACGTGAGGACGCGTTGGCGTTCGCTGCCGCCTAGAGCGCGATAGAGGTCGAACGCCACCGCCTTGTGCTCCGTTTCCTCGGCCGCGTGCCAGCGCCACATCAGGCGCATCTTCGGTTCGGCCTTCGCGAGCCAACGGTCGTAACGAAGGGCCCCGTCGCCGAATACCGCCGTGCAGTGCTCGTAGGCGGCCGTCACGGCCAGCATGTACATCGGCGAGAGCTTGCGGCGGCGCGCCCACTGAATGCGTGTCGTCGCCCAGTTCTCCCAGTGATTGATCAGTCCCTGCTTCGCCAATTGTGCGTTGTACTGACCATGCAGGTGCCGATGCGTCGCTTCCTGTCCGATGAACTGGGCGATGTCTGCCCGAAGCGTGTCGTAGCTCGCATCGTCGGGCAGGCGATCCATCGTGTCGCGCACCGAGTCGATGAACGATTGCTCGCCGACCGGGAAGCTCATCGACAGCGCGTTGTAATACATGGTGCGGTAGGCGTCGCCGCTGTGCCAATGACGCTCGAAGCCATCGGCCAGATCGACAGTCAGTTTGCGTACGGTCAGGGCAGAAAGGTCGTGGCCCATGGTGTCTTGCCTCCGCGGCGATGTTGAGGGATTCGCGGCGCCTGAGTGGCGCGGCAGGCGTGTTGCGTTGCCTTCTCTTGAGTTTTTCGGCGAATGTGAGCATTATTCATTTTTCAGGCGCTTTGCCGCAACTCGCTTCCCGCTCAGGTTTTCAATATGGCCACACCCAAGCCGCCCGCGACCCAAAACGCCCCGTCCGCCATGCGAAAGCGGCCGATGCAGGCACGGGCGCAACACACCGTCGAGACCATTTTCGAGGCCACCGCTCAGGTTCTCGACGAAGAAGGCGAGGCGGCGCTCACGACCAATCGCATTGCCCGCAAGGCCGGCTTCTCCATCGGTACCCTGTACCAGTACTTCCCGACCAAGGAAGCGATCCTGCTCGCAATGATTGCGCGCGAACGGCGCCGGGTGATGGACGAACTCAACGAGCGCATCGCCCGTGCCGCAGAAGAGGGCGCCGACCCGGAACGCGTGATTCGCGAGCGATTGCGGGTGCTCATCGATGCCTTCGGCGCAGGCGGGCGCGTGAAACGCTCGCTCATCAAGATGGCGTGGCAGCTCGATCACCATGAGAACATCATGCAAGCCATGCGCGAGGCGGCCGAACATATCGCCGTCGCCATGTCGCGGCGCGACGCGCCCGAAATGCGTCCACCCACCGCCGCCACCGTCTTCGTGCTCACACGGGCCGTCATGGGCACGCTGCGCTCGGCCGCACTGGAAGATTCCCCCTTGCTTGGCACGCCGGAGTTCGAGGACGAACTTTACCGGCTGTGCTGGGGATTGTTGCGCGCCGAGGGCTAAGGCAAAAAAAGCTGGCATATGCCAGCTTTTTTGTGAGGACTGCCGGGCGATCCTTGCAGACCGCCCGTCGTTTGACCTAACTCGTCGTTACGTCGTGGTTACGTCCTCATTACGCCTTCGCGACGCTTTCCAGCGCGGCGTTGAACGTCTTGCTCGGACGCATGACCTGCTCGAGCTTCTCGAAGTCCGGCTTGTAGTAGCCGCCGATGTCCGTCGGCTTGCCCTGCACGTCGGCGAGTTCGCCCACGATGGCCTTCTCGTTCTCGGTCAGTTGCTTGGCGAGCGGTGCGAAGTGCTTGGCCAGATCGGCGTCGTCCTTCTGTGCAGCCAATTCCTGCGCCCAGTACATCGCCAGATAGAACTGGCTGCCGCGGTTGTCCAACTGACCGGTCTTCGGCGACGGGCCCTTGTTGTTGTCGAGCAAGGTGCCCGTAGCCGCGTCGAGCGTCTTGGCAAGGATCTTGGCGCGCGGGTTACCCGTCTTGATACCCAGGTCTTCCAGCGAGACTGCCAGTGCCAGGAATTCACCCAGCGAGTCCCAGCGCAGGTGGTTCTCTTCCACCAATTGCTTGACGTGCTTCGGTGCCGAGCCGCCGGCACCCGTTTCGTACATGCCGCCACCGGCCATGAGCGGCACGATCGACAGCATCTTGGCGCTGGTGCCCAGTTCCATGATCGGGAACAGGTCGGTCAGGTAGTCGCGCAGAATGTTGCCGGTCACCGAGATGGTGTCCAGACCGCGAATCACGCGCTCGAGCGTGTAACGCATGGCGCGCACTTGCGACATGATCTGAATGTCGAGACCGTTGGTGTCGTAATCCTTCAGGTACGTTTCGACCTTCTTGATCAACTCGGCTTCGTGCGGACGGTACGGGTCGAGCCAGAACACGGCCGGCATGCCCGAGTTGCGCACGCGGTTCACGGCAAGCTTCACCCAGTCACGGATCGGCGCGTCCTTGACCTGGCACATACGCCAGATGTCGCCGGCTTCCACGTTCTGCGAGAGCAGCACTTCGCCCGTGGCGATGTCGACGATGTTCGCCACACCGTCTTCGGCGATTTCGAAGGTCTTGTCGTGTGAGCCGTACTCTTCCGCTTTCTGAGCCATCAGGCCGACGTTCGGCACCGTACCCATGGTGGTCGGGTCGAAGTTGCCGTTGGTCTTGCAGAAGTTGATGATTTCCTGATAGATGCGCGCGAACGTGCTCTCCGGGATCACGGCCTTGGTGTCCTTCGGACGGCCGTCGGCGCCCCACATCTTGCCGCCGATGCGGATCATGGCCGGCATCGAGGCGTCGACGATCACGTCGTTCGGCGCGTGCAGGTTCGAGATGCCCTTGGCGGAGTCGACCATCGCCAGTTCCGGGCGATGCTCATGGCAAGCGTGCAGGTCGCGGATGATTTCTTCACGCTGCGTGCTCGGCAGCGATTCGATCTTCTCGTACAGGTTCACGAGGCCGTTGTTGACGTTCACGCCCAGTTCGTCGAACAGCTTGCCATGCTTCTCGAAGGCTTCCTTGTAGAAGATCTTCACGGCGTGGCCGAACACGATCGGGTGCGAGACCTTCATCATGGTGGCCTTCACGTGCAGCGAGAGCATCACGCCGGTCTTGCGCGCGTCTTCCATCTGCTCTTCATAGAAGTCGCACAGCGCCTTCTTGCTCATGAACATGCTGTCGATGATTTCGCCGTCGAGCAGCGCGACCTTCGGCTTGAGCACGATCGTCTTGCCGCTCTTGGTGACGAGTTCCATCTTGACGTCACGGGCGCGGTCGAGCGTCATCGACTTTTCGCCATGGTAGAAGTCGCCATGCTTCATGTGCGCCACGTGCGTGCGCGATGCCATGCTCCACTCGCCCATGCTGTGGGGGTGCTTCTTGGCGTAGTTCTTGACGGCGAGCGGGGCGCGACGATCCGAGTTGCCTTCGCGCAGCACCGGGTTGACAGCCGAACCGAGGCACTTCGAGTAACGCTTCTGGATGGCCTTCTCTTCGTCGGTCTTCGGATCTTCCGGATAGTCCGGCACCTTGTAGCCCTTCGATTGCAGTTCCTTGATCGCGCTCTGGAGCTGGAACACCGAGGCGCTGATGTTCGGCAGCTTGATGATGTTCGTATCCGGATCTTGCGTCAGACGGCCCAGTTCGGCGAGGTTGTCCGGCACGCGCTGCGCTTCCGTCAGAAACTCGGGGAATTCTCCGAGGATACGGGCCGCGACCGAGATGTCGCTCGTCTCGACCGACACGCCGGCCGGTGCCGTGAACGTGCGAATGATCGGGAGGAAAGCGCTGGTGGCCAGAAGCGGTGCTTCGTCGGTCAGGGTGTAGATGATGCTGGGTTGCTGCGTACTCATCGCTGGTCTCGGATTCAAGAAGCAGGGAACGGTGGGGGAGCGCTGGCGACTGGGGTAACAGTCAGCTAGCTATGACGAATTTTTCCGATTGTGACACGGGTCGGGGGCAAAACTGAAATGCCTTTTCGTAATGTGAATGCTTGAGTCTTATATAAGACTGGCACTGAAGCTCCCATGAATTCGTGGAAAACCCCGCAGGATGGGGCGCTGCTTCCCCGAAGCAGGGCGATGCGGTGCAGAGGATGCGGGTTAATTCAGATGAATTTTTATTTTCAATAGAAATAATCTATCAAAATTCGCTCCGAAACGCGGATGGGTGACCGGGATTCCGTGGGGGGGAGGGCGCGACTTGCAGCGTTGCGCGCCGCGAGGTCGGGCGGGCGCCCAGCTTGTTGTGGCCGGAGGTGCATGCGCTGGTGTGGCTTGTCCGTTCTCGGCGAAAACGGGAAGCACGCGCCGACCGGAGCCTCGGTGATCAATGAGGAGGGGGCGATTATTCGGTAGCGAGGCGAGGCGTAAAGCTCACGGCTGCGGCGGTGCGTTTGAGGTGCAGGCGGGAAGGTGCGCCAGTCGCGAAGCGGCGAGGCTTGAGGAAGAACGGAGGACGCTTTTTCGCCAATGCGGCGACCACGACGCGCTAGGCATTCCGCCTTCGATTCGGACGCCAAATGCAAAAAGGGCCGACGCATCGTCGGCCCTTCGAATCTGGTGGGTGGTACAGGGATTGAACCTGTGACCCCTGCCGTGTGAAGGCAGTGCTCTACCGCTGAGCTAACCACCCAAATCATTAACTAAATCAATGATTTAGTGCTGATTGCTGAAGCTTTTGATTCGCAATCAGGAGCAGAACTTTAACTGTTTTCGTAGAAGTCTGCAACTTTTCTTTTGTTCTTTTTTGCTGCCGCCGTGACGATATCTCTCGATCACTTCACGCCGTTTCTCGCGATGACTCGCAAGCAGCAAAGACCGCGATTATAGGGATGTTTTTCGTGCTTGGGAAGGCCTTCGTGCGAATTTTCCGTGTGGCTCGTTGCGAACTCACGCCGTGGGTGCGGTGTCGCCTTCCGGGAGCGCCGGTTCGGTACGCCACACGCACGTCCCCTTCATCCCCTTGTCGATGTCGTTCAGCACACCGGCATGCTGAGCTACCTCGTCATCTGCTGCCGCGATCACGGGAAGATCGAACTGGCGCAACGAAATCTTTTCGCGCTGGGTGCCCACATCGCCCCCATCGCCATCGCCGATCTCGATGACGAGACTCTCCTGGCCGCGCGTCATGGCGAGGTACACGTCGGCGAGCAATTCCGCGTCGAGCAAGGCGCCGTGCAGCGTACGGTGCGCGTTGTTCACGCCGAGACGCTCACAAAGGGCGTCCAGCGAATTGCGTCGACCGGGGAACATCTCCCGGGCACGCAGCAGCGTGTCGATCAGACTCGAGCAATGCTGCATGAACGGCGGCCAGCCGAGGCGGGCGAATTCCATATCCAGGAAGCCCAGGTCGAACGCCGCGTTGTGAATGATGATTTCGGCGTCGCGGCAGTACTCGCGCAACTCTTCCGCAATCTCGGCGAATTTGGGTTTGTCGGAAAGGAATTCCGTTGTGAGTCCGTGCACCGCCAATGCGCCCGGATCGCTGTCGCGCTCGGGTTGATGTAGAAGTGCAGGTTGTTGCCGGTCAGGCGGCGATTGACCAGTTCGACGCAACCGATTTCCAGCAGACGGTCCCCCGTCTTCGCATTCAGGCCGGTGGTTTCCGTATCGAGGATCAGTTGTCGCATGCTGTTCGTTGAATTTAGTGTGCTTCGTGTGCTTTCGGAATTGACGCGCCGCGGGCCGTGATCCCTCACGCAATGCGCGGATACTGCTCAAGCTGCGGCGATGGCCGCCGGCTCACTGGCCGCGACGCAGACTCTCCACGCCGCGGTTGGCCAACTGGTCGGCGGCTTCGTTGCCGTCGTGGCCGGCATGACCTTTCACCCAACGCCAGTCGATTTCGTGTTTCTGCGAGACGGCGTCGAGTGTCTGCCACAGGTCGGCGTTCTTCACCGGCGCCTTGGCTGCGGTTTTCCAGCCACGGGCCTTCCAGCCGTGAATCCACTCGCTGATGCCTTTCTGCACATACTGCGAGTCGGTGTGCAGCACCACGCTGCAGGGCTTGTTCAGGGCTTCGAGCGCGCGAATGACGGCCAGAAGCTCCATGCGGTTGTTGGTCGTGTTGGCTTCGCCGCCGAACATTTCCTTGCGGTGTTTGCCCGCGACGAGCAGGGCGCCCCAGCCGCCGGGGCCAGGATTGCCTTTGCAGGCACCGTCGGTGTAGATCTCAACTTGCGGCAAGGTCATCTCTCAAACGATCAATCGGGCGCGTCGGCCGCTTCCGCCATCTGGCGATGCGTGGTGTTGGGTGTTGCCACGGGGGCCGCCGCCGGCTGGAGGCCGAGTATACGCTTGCGCACTTTGCCGACCAAGCGCATGCCTCGCACGCGCTTGACCGCGCGCACCGCATAGAGTGCCCCGAAGATTGGCCACCAACGGTCGCCGGCCGGTTCCATGAACTCGAAGCGCTGCAGCCAGTGCTCGCCGCGCAGGGGCGGGCGGTAGCAGCCGAAGCGGCCGCGATCGATATCGAAGGAGAGCAGCTTGAGCCAGTCCTTCAGACGCGTGAAGGCGATGAGATCGGCGCCAGGCGGCAGGAACGGCGTGCCGGCGAGTCGCCCCAGCTCTTCGCGCGCGCCCCACAGGCTCAGATTGTTGAAGCCGGTGATGATGACCTGCCCCTCGGGCACGAGAATGCGTTCGACTTCGCGCAGGATGTCATGCGGATTCTCGGCAAACTCGAGCACGTGCGGCAGGACCACGAGATCGGTGCTCGCCGTGGCGATAGGCAACTCGTCGAAGCGGCTCACGAGGATGTCGCGTGGGATCATGTCGGCCGCGCCCGCGTGGCACGACGGCGTGCCACTGGTTGTGTCGCTGGCGGCCTTGGTCACGAGCGGCGAGGCGTCGGGGCCGCGCGCAGCCGTCAGGACGAGACCGCGATAGGGCATGCGGTTTTCGCGCAGCGTATCCAGTTCGGGGCGGCCGAGTTGCAGCGCGTGATAGCCGAACAGATCCCCGACCCATTGGTCGAAAAGGGCCTGTTCCCATGCGAGCGCGTAGCGGCCTGGTGGTGAGACGAGCCAGAGGGGCCAGTCTATAATCGGACGTTCTGACATGGTGGCGAGTATATATGGATGCGCACGCAGATGCGGTAAGTGAGGCGTCGGCCGGAACAATGACCGTCTTCCCCGTCCCCGCGTTCCAGGACAATTATCTCTGGGTCGTCGATAACGGCAAAGATGCCGTGGTGGTCGACCCGGGCGACGCCGCACCGGTGCTCGCCTATCTCGAATCGCGTCATCTCACGCTGCGCGCCATTCTCATCACGCACAAACATGCCGATCACATCGGCGGTGTCGATGCGCTGCTCGGGCGTTTCAACGTTCCCGTGCACGGCCCGGCCGGCGAAGCCATCGCCTGCGTCGATCATCCGCATCGCGGCGGCGAGACCGTTCACATCGCCGCCCCGCTCATGACGCTGGACGTGATCGACGTGCCCGGCCACACCGCGGGGCATATCGCATATTTCCTTGGCGCCGGGGCCGCAGGCGCGCCGCACCTCTTCTGCGGCGATACACTGTTCTCGTGCGGCTGCGGACGCCTGTTCGAGGGCACGCCCGCACAGATGCTCGCGTCGCTGGATGCGCTCGCGGCGCTGCCGCCCGCCACGCTCGTGCATTGCGCGCACGAATACACGCTGTCGAACATTCGTTTCGCGCTGGCGGTCGATCCGGATAACGCGGCGCTTCACGCGTGGCATCGTGAGGCAACGGCGCTTCGCGCGGCCGGCCGTCCGACATTGCCCACGACGCTCGCCCAGGAGCGCGTGACCAACCCCTTCCTGCGCAGCGACGCACCGGCCGTCATCGCGGCTGCGCAACGCCATGCAGGGCGCGCGTCGCTCTCTCGCGAGGCGGTATTTGCCACGGTGCGTAGCTGGAAAGACAGCTTCCGTTGATCGTGTCTCTGCCACGCTGTCAACAGCGTGGCATGGCATGACATTGTCACAAAACGGGCGTTGACACGTTCGCCCGCGCCTGCTCAGCCTTGTCGCGTCTCCGCCCTTCGATGTTTCGGTCTCTTATCGATCCTATCGAGCCCGCTGTCCGGGCGTCTCGTTTCAGCCACATCACGACCGTCCAAGATCGGGGATAACCCTCAAATTTGGGGTCTTTTTGCGTAAATTTTGCAAAAAAAATAAGCAGAATGGTTGACGCATCTGAAGGGTTTCCTTACCATTCTTGCCAATTTCATGAAGATGCAACCCAATTCGAGCCCGATCAATGCGACTTATCGTTAGCTTGCTACTGACGCTGCTTCTGGCGGCGTGTGCCGGCACAGCACCGACCAACGGTGCATTGAGTTCCACGCCGACTGCGCAAGGCCAATCGCCTCTCGTCACGACGGCCAAAGGCAAGCAACGCGTCTCAAGCGATCAGACCATCGACCTGGACAGCGACTCGATCAACGATCTGGCCTACGGGAGCGACGACGCCGACCTCTGGTCGCGCATTCGTCACGGTTTCGCGATTCCCGATCTGGACACCGACCTCGCGCAGGACCGCACACAGTGGTACGCGCAGCGTCCCGAATATGTCGAGCGCATGATCGAGCGCTCGAGCAAGTATCTGTTCCACATCGTCGAAGAACTCGAGCGCCGTCATATGCCGACGGAACTCGCGCTGCTGCCGTTCGTGGAAAGCGCGTACAACCCGCAGGCGCTCTCGACGGCGAAGGCGGCCGGCATGTGGCAGTTCATTCCCAGCACGGGCAAGACGTACAACCTCAAGCAGAACATGTTCCAGGACGAGCGCCGCGACGTGCTCGCCTCGACGACGGCGGCGCTCGACTACCTCTCGAAGCTCTATGCGATGTTCGGTGACTGGCAACTGGCGCTCGCGGCCTATAACTGGGGCGAGGGCAACGTGCAGCGCGCGATCGAGCGTAATCAGGCGCAAGGGTTGCCGACCGATTACCTGAGCCTGCGCATGCCGACCGAGACGCGTTACTACGTGCCGAAGCTGCAGGCGATCAAGAACATCATTGCGCACCCGGAAATCTACAGCGTGAAGCTGCCCGAGATTCCGAATCACCCGTATTTCGTCAGCGTAACCACCAAGCGCGACATCGACGTGGCATTGGCCGCGAAGCTGGCCGACCTGCCGCTCGACGAATTCCGCGCGCTCAATCCGTCGTTCCGCAAGCCGGTGATTCTTGGCGCGGCACAGCCGAAAATTCTCCTGCCGTTCGATAGCGCCGAAGTGTTTCAGCGTCGTCTGAAGGGCTATGACAAGCCGCTATCGAGCTGGACGACCTACACGTCCGCATCGCGTGAGCGGCCGGAAGACGTCGCGCGCAAGCTGGGTGTCGACGCCGCGGTCATCCGGTCGGTCAATAACATTGCGCCGCGCATGCGCCTCAAGGCGGGCTCGACGTTGCTGGTACCGCGCTCGGACGACATTGACCAGGACATCAGCGCGTCGGTGGCACGCAATGCCGTGCTTGCGCTGGAGCCGGATATTCCCGATACGCGCAAGGTGATGGTGCGCGCTCGCAAGCATGACACGCTCGCCCGCGTGGCCCAGCGCAGTGGCGTGAGCGTTGCGCAGATCAAGAGCTGGAATCGTCTGCGTCGCGATACGCTCACGTCGGGCCAACTGCTGGTGCTTCACGTACCGGTCAAGGACGCCTTGCGCGTGGCAGCTGCGTCCGAGGCCCCGGCGGCCTCGGGGGACGGCGAAGCCCCGCGCACGCGTCTGGTGCGCGGCAAGCACGGCAAGATGATTCGCGTGGTGGAGCGTCGGCCGGCGGTCAGCCAGGCCAAGACAACCAAGGCGGCTGCATCCGGCGGCAAGACGGCCCGGACCAAGGTTGCGGCGAAGGCGCCAGCCAAGACGGTGGCCAGGACGGCCGCGAAGCCGGCGGCCAAGACATCCTCGAAGGTCACCCGCACGGCACAGCGCTGAGCGGCGGCATCGACCGCGCTGGACGATCGTCAGATCGTAGAAGCACCGCGCATGACCTAACGCCCGTGACGATGCCCCGTCACGGGCGTTTGTCTTTTTCGGTCGCGAGTGTCTCGCCGCGCCGTCCCGCCGTCACCGTTCCTGCTTGACCTCGCGTAATCCCCTAGCGCTTTCGACCGCGGGTCGGCCCATCCGGTAAGCCTTCCGTAAGCGTCAACGCGCACACTGAGCGCGAGGCACGACATCCGTGTCCGACGATTTCATTGCACCGAAACGCATTGCCGGTCGACGACGACATGTCGCTCGACCTTGCCGGCCCGATCCGGCGCCGCGCCAGCTCCGTTCCCCACCGGCACTCCCGGTCGGGCACCGGGCGCGCGAGCCAATTCCTATATGCAAGGAGACACCATGACTTCGTATGCGTCGTTTCACGCCCGTTCGATTGCGCCCGATTCGCGCGCGGCCTTCTGGGAGGAGCAGGCCCGTCTGATCGACTGGGAGACCCCCTTCACCCAGGTGCTCGATTACGACAAGCCACCGTTTGCACGATGGTTCGTTGGTGGCCGAACGAATCTGTGCCACAACGCCGTCGACCGCCATTTGCCATCGCGCGGCTCGCAAAATGCGCTGATTTGGGTGTCGACGGAGACCGAGCAGGAGCGCGTCTACACGTACGACGAGCTCGCGGCGGAAGTCAATCGCATGGCGGCGTCGCTGCAATCGCTGGGCGTTGCGCGCGGCAAGCGGGTGCTGATCTACATGCCGATGGTGCCCGAAGCCCTGTTCGCGATGCTCGCCTGCACGCGGCTCGGTGCGATCCACTCGGTGGTATTTGGCGGCTTTGCATCCGTCAATCTGGCGGCGCGCATCGATGACGCGCAACCGACCGTCATCGTCTCGGCCGATGCCGGTTCGCGCAACGGCAAGGTCGTGCCCTACAAGCCACTGCTCGATGAGGGCATCGCTCTCGCGCAGCACAAGCCGTCGAATGTGCTGCTGATCGACCGGGGCCTCTCGCCGATGACACATGTGCCCGGCCGCGACGTCGACTACGCGCCGTTGCGCGAGCAGTTTTTCGATGCCGCCGTGGCTTGCGAATGGCTCGAATCGAGTGAGCCGTCGTATGTGCTCTACACCTCCGGCACGACGGGCAAGCCGAAGGGCGTACAGCGCGATACCGGCGGGTATGCGGTGGCGCTGGCTGCATCGATGCAGCACATCTTCTGCGCGAAGCCGGGTGACACGATGTTCTGCGCGTCGGATATCGGCTGGGTGGTCGGGCACAGCTACATCGTGTACGCACCGTTGCTCGCCGGCATTGCGACCGTGATGTACGAGGGCACGCCGATCCGGCCCGATGGCGGGATCTGGTGGCGCATCGTCGAGAAGTACAAGGTCACGCAGCTATTCACCGCACCCACGGCGATTCGCGTGCTCAAGAAACAAGACCCGGCCTATCTGACGCGATACGACCTGTCGTCGCTGCGGCTGATCTTCCTCGCGGGCGAGCCGCTCGACGAACCCACGGCGCGGTGGCTCACCGACGGCGTGGGCAAGCCCGTCGTCGACAACTACTGGCAGACGGAGACCGGTTGGCCGATTCTCGGCATGGCGCGCGGCGTGGAGGTTCTGCCTGGCAAGCTCGGGTCGCCGGGCAAGCCGGTGTATGGCTACGACGTGAAGCTCGTCGACGAGGTGACCGGCGAGGACTGCGGGCCGAACCAGAAGGGCGTGCTGGCCATCGAGGGGCCGCTGCCGCCGGGGTGCATGAGCACCGTCTGGGGAGACGATGCCCGCTTCGTCAAGACCTACTGGCAGACAGTGCCGGGCCGCACGCTGTATTCGAGCTTCGACTGGGGCGTGCGCGATGCGGACGGCTATTACTTCATTCTTGGACGTACCGATGACGTGATCAACGTGGCCGGCCACCGGCTGGGTTCGCGTGAGATCGAGGAGAGCATCGCGAGTCACCCGGCCGTGGCGGAAGTGGCGGTCATCGGCGCGCAGGATGCGTTGAAGGGGCAGGTGGCGATGGCGTTCGCGGTGTTGCGTCAACCGGAGTTGGTGGCCACGCCGGAGGCGCGTCTGGCACTGGAGGGCGATGTCATGAAGACGGTGGACAAGCAGTTGGGGGCCGTGGCGCGCCCGGCCCGCGTGTTCTTCGTCGCGATGCTGCCGAAGACGCGTTCCGGCAAGCTGTTGCGTCGCGCGATCCAGGCCATCTGCGAAGGCCGCGAAACCGGGGATCTGATTACATTGGAAGATCCGGCCGCGCTCGATCAGGTGCGCGACGCGGTGAAGGGCGTGTAGTTCGCACCGTCAAGGGCACGGCGCACGCGCGTGCCCTTGACGGCGCATCGCCCTCGACGCGGCCTCACCTAATTCGCCCGATTAGCCCGATTCATCTGATTCATCCGATGCAGCCGATGCAGCCGATGCAGCCGATGCAGCCGATGCAGCCGATGCAGCCGATGCAGCCGATGCAACTGATGCAACTGATGCCGTTGATGCAGTTGATTCAGCGGCGTCAACCGAAGGGTTTGTCGAGAATTTCGGGTGCGCGGATGGCATCGATCAGCAGGCCGAGAAAGGCTTCGACAGGGGCGGGCAGGGTGCGTCCGGCCATCGTTTGCACTTGCAGTGAGCGTTGGTGCAGCGCCGGATTTCGAATCGGGATGGCAACGAGCCCTTCCGGGGCGAGCCGGCTGCGTACCGTAAGCAGACCGGTGAGCGTCACCGCATTGCCTGAGCGCACGAAGCTGTGCAGCGCCGCGTGATAGTTGCTCACGAAGACGGGTTCGAACAGCAGGCCTTCGAGAATGCAGCACAGGTCGAACATCTGGCGGATGGTCACGCCGGCATTCGATAGCGCCATCGGGTAGGGCAGCAAGTCGGCAAGCGCGATGTCGCGTCGTTTGGCGAGTGGGTGTTTCTTGGCCATCAAGGCATAGATCGGCGCCGGCTGCGTGTGAACGACCTGCACCCCTTTTTCCGGAGCGACGCTGAAGCACACGGCGATATCCGCTTCGCCGTCGCGTACGCGCTCCGTGGCGACGAACGGCGAGACAACATCGAGCAGAAAGTGCGCGCCAGGGTAGGTTTCGCGAAAGCGTGCGAAGACCTGCGGCAGGAAATCCCGCGCGACACCCTCCGCACTGGCGATGCGAATCGTCGCGCGTCCCACCTCCGTCAGCCCCCGGATTTCTGACGTGACACGCTCCGCATCGAGCAGCATGCGACGCGCATGATCGGCAAGCAACGCGCCCGCCTCACTCAACACCATGCCGCGCGGACGACGTTCGAACAGCGGCGTACCGAGATCTTCCTCAAGTTTCGCGATCTGTCGGCTCAGGGCGGAAACGGCCACGTGCAGACGCTCGGACGCGCGACTGAGCGAGCCGGTACGAGCGACTTCGAGAAAGTAGCGTAGCGCGTGTGTTTGCATGGACGGATGGGCGGATGGCGCCGCCGGTTGCGTGGGGATTGGCACTGATTTCAGCTTTGCCGAAACGGCAACGAAACCTTCGAAATATTATCATTGTTGTCAAAAATACCCGCTCCTAGAATGGCCTGAACGGTTGCGTTGCAGCGTGCCACCGACACGCGTGGCCGTGTGTGCGAGCCAGGCAGCCGTGCCCTCGAAAGCCATCTGGAGACAAGCAGTGACACGTAGCGCAGCCATTACCCAAGCCACCGCCCAATACGATTCGGGCGCGTTCCTCGATACGCTCAACCGCCGCATCGCCTACAAGACCGAGAGTCAGGAGCCGAACAGCGGCGACGTCCTTAATGCTTATCTCGCTGACGAAATGACGCCCGCGCTGGCGGCGCTCGGCTTTACGTCGCGCATCGTGCCCAACCCGGTGCCGGGCGGCGGCCCGTTCCTGATTGCGCAACGACACGAGAGCGACGATGCCCCCACGGTCCTCACCTACGGTCACGGCGACGTGGTGCGAGGCTACGACGCGCAATGGCGCGACGGACTGAAGCCCTGGGAGATCGTGGTGGAAGGTGATCGCTGGTACGGGCGTGGCACCGCCGACAACAAGGGGCAGCACACGATCAACCTGTCGGCGTTGGCGGAGGTGTTGGCGTTGCGTGGCGGCAAGCTCGGCTACAACGTGAAGATGATCGTGGAGATGGGCGAGGAGATGGGCTCGCCGGGGCTGCACGCGATTTGCGAGCAACTGCGTGACGAACTGCGGGCCGATGTGCTGATCGCCTCTGACGGGCCGCGACTGGCGGCGCAACGTCCGACGGTGTTTCTCGGCTCGCGCGGCTTGGTCAACTTCAAGCTCAGTCTGAATTTGCGCGACGGCGGGCATCACTCGGGCAACTGGGGCGGACTGTTGCGCAATCCAGGCGTCGTGCTCGCGAACGCGATTGCATCGATTGTCGATGGCAACGGCAAGATTCTTGTCGACGGGTTGCGTCCGCCCGAGGTGCCGGCGTCGGTGCGTCGCGCGCTTGCTGGGCTGGAGGTGGGCGGCGGACCGAACGATCCCGAGGTCGACGTCGATTATGGCGAGCCGGGATTGACGCCGACGGAGCGCGTGATCGGCTGGAACAACATCGAGGTGCTGGCGTTCAAGACCGGCAATCCGGAAAAGCCGGTCAACGCGATTCCCCCGTATGCCTATGCGCACATGCAAATTCGCTTCGTCGTCGGCACCGACTGGGAGCGGCTGGGCGAGATCTTGCGCGCGCATCTCGACGCGCACGGTTTCCCGATGGTCGAGGTGGAGGTCGAGCGCGGCGTGATGGCGACGCGTCTCGATCCGGAAGATCCGTGGGTGCTGTGGGCGTTGACGTCGATGCGCGAGACGACGGGCAAGCCGCCGGTGCTGCTGCCGAATCTGGGGGCACGCTGCCGAACGATGTGTTCGCGGACGTTCTGGGGCTGCCGACGCTGTGGGTGCCGCACTCGTACCCGGCCTGTTCGCAGCACGCGCCGGACGAGCATCTGCTGGGATCGGTGGCGCGCGAGGCGTTGCAGATCATGGCGGGTCTGTTCTGGGATCTGGGGGAAGTCGATCTGAAAGAGGGGAAGCCGCGATGAATAGCTCAGTGACCGCCGCCGGGGCGGATCAAGCGAATGGCGCGTTGAGCGCCGGCAGTGAGGGCGCGCATGCGGGCGTGCCCGTCTACAAGTTGATTGTCGCGACGTCGATCGGCAATGCGCTCGAGTGGTATGACCTGATCGTCTATGGCTACTTTGCCGTGACGATCTCCAAGTTGTTCTTTCCTGCGCACGATGCGACGGTGTCGCTGCTCATGGCGCTGGGGACATTCGCGTTGTCTTATCTTGCGCGACCGCTGGGGGCGTTTGTGCTGGGCGCGTACGCGGACCGCAGCGGGCGTCGCGCGTCGTTGATGTTGTCGATTGCGATGATGACCTTGGGCACCGGGCTGATCGCGTTCATGCCGACATACGCGGCGATTGGTGTTTGGGCGCCGATCGGCATTTTCTTGTCGCGCTTGTTGCAGGGATTTTCGGCGGGCGGCGAGTTTGGTAGCTCGACGGCATTTCTCGTTGAGCATGTACCGAACCGGCCGGGCTTCATGTCGAGCTGGCAGTTTGCGAGCCAGGGGGCGAGCACGTTGCTGGCGTCGGCGTTCGGGGCGGTGCTGACCGGGGCGCTGACCCAGCCGCAACTGGAGTCGTGGGGATGGCGGATTCCGTTCCTGTTCGGGATGCTGGTCGGGCCGATCGGGCTTTACATCCGGAAGTACGTGGACGAGACGCCGGCGTTCGAGCATGACGTGGCGCGCAAGCGTCAGGCGCAGGTGGCTGGCGACGACGCGGGCCAATCGCCGGTGCGAGAGGTGTTGGCAACGCAGAAGTCGCGTCTGCTGGTGTCGATTGGGGCGCTGGTGCTGACGACGACGGCCAACTACATGATCTTGTACATGCCGACTTACGCGACGAAACAGTTGGGTTTGCCGCCGGCGCAGGGCTACATTGCGACGCTGGTGACGGGCTTCGTCATCATGACGCTGACGCCGTTCGTCGGTCATTGGTCGGACAAGGTGGGGCGTATTCGCATCATGCTGGCAGCGGGGACACTGTTCTTCTGTACGGTGTATCCGGCGTTTGCATACATGAATGCGCATGCGTCGTTGCTGACGATGATGGTCGTGATGCTGTGGGTGGGCACGTTGAAGGCAGTGTACTTCGCACCGATTCCGGCGTTGATTTCGTCGTTGTTCCCGACACGAACACGGGCGACGGGCATGGCGGTCGGCTACAACCTTGGTACGACGATCTTTGGCGGCTTCACTCCGCTGGCGGTGGCGTGGCTGATTGCGTCGACGGGCAACAAGCTGGCGCCGGGGCTGTATTTGATGGTGGGGCGGTGGTGAGTCTGACGACGCTAGTGATCGCCAAAACGCGGATGGGCGTGCGCTGAAGCGAGACGATTGGTTGTGGAATGAAGAGGCGCCCGGCGGCGTCGCGTGTGAGGGATGCATGCGAGGCGGTCGTGGCGCCTTTTTGGTTTGTCGGCAGTTCCCCTGCCGGAATGTATGCGTTTTGCGATGCATCCGGAATTTCGGTGTGCGGTGCGGTGAATCGGGCGGTGCGCTGTGTTCGTTTGAGGCATCTAGCCAGCAGTGTCGTTTTGCAACGTGACGCGCTATTCAAATTGGGGGGCGTCCGAATGTCCTAGTCGATCTCAATGGGACTTGATAGTACTGTTCCTTGCTGATTACGGATTTCGAAAACCATAACCGAGCATTGGCGCCCATTTCTGTAGGAGCCGACTTCGTAGTCTTTTCCTGCTTCAGGTACGAAGCTAACAATCTGGCTTGAGCAACTCACTGAATTCTTTATCATTGCGATGGATCCTCCCGGCCTATGATGAAAATGGCCTAGTTCGATAAATGCATTTCTGACCTGCAATTTACGCCCCGCAGGAATGACAAATTTTCGATAAAAAACCTTGGAAAGCAGGCTTCCACGCGGTTGAATGTTTTTTGTATTCTCGGTTTCGCTAATGCCGATGCTTTCATTCTTGGTTGTTCCTAGAAAAGAGCTAAATGCATCCCCTGCACTGCCGCCAACAGTCACTTCAATAGTTTTTCTCTCGGACACTTCGACAATCATGAAAGACGGCTTTCCATTCTGTCCGAATAAACGGATGCGCGCAGAGTTGGATGGGTCGTACTGTTGACTGATGGCCGGTAAATGTGTGGTGGCGCAAGCCGACAATAATAAAGCCACTGCTGCAGCAACCAGGCTCTTTTGACTCATCATGCTTCTTTAATATCCATAAAGTAAGGGGATCTTCTTGTCGAAGTTGTTGGCAAGCGCGCCGCTGCTGTCCCTGTGCGAGGACCCGTTGAGGTCGATGCCAGCCACTGTATCTTCTGTCGGCTGATTGCATCGTGTTTCTCCTCGCTCATATATCTGTAGTTTTTATTCATTACAACACCCGACATAATTCACTGCGTTGAATTTGAAATTTTATGATAAATTTGCTTGGTGGATCGTAATAATAGAAATAATGAAAAAAGTTTGGTTGCTTTCTTGCAGTATTGAGTCATTCTTGTTTCCTTTTCGTTTCATTTATTTTTGCCGAAATCCAAATCCCGACTCCTGTTGGTGTGCCGGCGGAGATTCCGGCTTTTAGGGAGAACAATACATCCTCTATATCTATATTCAGATAACCAATTTTGCTGATGAAGGTTGCTGCGATTAACAGGCTGATGACGGCTGTCATGCAGGTAAATAGAGTTGTATAAAGAAATACTAGAATGAAAAGCATTTTAATTGTTGCTGGTTGTGGTTTCATCTTTTTCCGTTGCAAGATTCTTGTCGATTCGATTGGTTACAACTTCCGTGGTAAGTGCGGCGCCGATTGATCCAGCGATTTCGGATGTGAGAACGTTGTTTATTAATGGTGCAATACTTCTGGAGATCATATTGGCGACTCCAGTGCCAACAACGCTTCCCGCACCAGCGGAAGTTGCCGCTTCGATTGGATTTGTCCCCTTAATGGTCGCGCCAAGGGCCGCACCACTCGCAGTCGTGGCCGTGGTCGCGACAATGCCCCGACCTTGAGTTGCCGCTCCGGTCGCAATTGCAACAAGGACGTCGACGGTGCTCATTTCTTGCTCTCCATTGAGTGTTTGCTGGACCATGGCGTTAGTTGTGCCACCAATAGCCGCACCCGCCGCCACCCCGGCCAAGGTCGCAGTGGTGCCACCAGCGATGGACGGCGCTGCCGCCATGAGCATTGCCCAACTTTTCAACAACTCCGTCGCGGGCTGAGCCGCATCCGTCCCCAATCCGCGAAGCAAGTCTGTCTGAGCTTGCTGAATTTCTTCAGCGGATGCGCCGTTCTTCGCCATGAATTCGCCCAACGACGTTGACGCAGCTCCGGCCCTTACGATTCCCTGCGGAAGCTCGAATTGGTTGTTCTCCAGCTCTAGCCTTGACGCGATGCTCGCTGCGGTGGCATCCCCACCCGCTGCGGCCGTGACGCCGGCGACGAGCGATTCAATCAGGTTCATTCGAGCTTCCTTCTCGGGCTGCGAGAGCCCGTCGTTGCGGGTATCCGCGACGGCGTTAAGCAAATTGCCGAGAACCACACTCGCCGCTCCACCCATCGCCCCCGCGCCACAGTTGCTCCCGACCGCAGCCGCACCGGTACAGCCAACGATCCCATGCAAGGCGGTGCGTGCCGTTTCGCTCTTGAGCTCGTCGGCGATCTCCTTGACCTTTTCCACCGCGAGCGTTTGCAGATAGCTCACCGCGGCACGCTGCAGGAATTCGCCTGTGCCTGCTGTGACGTTCCCGCCGGCAGCCGCTGCGATCACCGTGACGATCTGGCGATATCGACCGCCTGGCGCCCACTTCGCTGCGTCGACAAGCTGTCGGTCCAACTCCGCTAGCTTTGTCGGGTCGGTCTCGTTCTTGCGTGCCGCCTTTAGCGCCTCGTATTCCTTGGCCCGATTCCCCACAAACGTCCCCACCTCGCGCTGCAGCGTCCGCATGATCTCGAAGCTGGTTTCGATCTGCTCCTTGTCGAATTTATTGGCGAGTGTGCCGCTGCCGTCCTTGTCCGATGACACGTCGCGGTTGACGGCAGCTACGGTTTCCTCGGCCGTCTTGCCGGTTCGTTCCCGTTGGCTGGCTTCGTCGGTGATCTCGATCACCCCCGCACTGATGCCGCTGCGCGTCGTGCTCGATGCGCTATCGCCAGCGGCCACCACCACCGGCGGCTTAATGCTCACCGGACCGGTTTTCGGCAACTCGCTGCCGGGTGTGGCGTTCGCACCGGTTTGCGCATCCCCCTTCTGGTCCGTGCCGACCTTGGCGTTGTCTCCGAAGCCCATGCTGACACCGCCCCCCAGGCTGATGCCGAAGGCGTCGTACTCTGCGTGGTTTTCCACATCACGGGTCGTCAAAGAGCCGGTTTTCAGACGGTTCCTATCCTCGTCGGCCGCCTTATCGGTCGACGCGATGATGGCGCCGGTCAGATCGGTGTTGCCCTTGACGGTGACATCGAAACCTCCATCGCCCGCCTTGATTCCCGACTGCTCCGTGACGCTGGCGAAATCGCTGTTGACCTGCTGATGGCTGACGTTGATGCTGCCGGACGCACCACCCAACCCGACCGTGACAGTGCCCCCGATCGACTGATCCTTGGATGCGTAGACGCTGGTGTCTTGCAGGCTCTCGATGTTCAAATCGCCGCCGACATTGGCAATGACTCGTTCGCCGACAATCGTCCCGCCTCGAATGTTCGTGTCGCCACCCGAGGCGATCTCCGCCACGCCGCCCGCCGAGATATGGCTGTTGCGTTGGGTAACGTCCTTGCCGTCCGCCTTGCCGCGCGACGCGCTGGCGTTGGCCGTCACCCCCATCGTCATGCCATTGGCGCCCATGGAGATGCCCAGCCCGATGCCGCCCGACACGCCGGTGGATCTGCGGTGGTGTTCCGAGGTGTCCTTGGCCGCGAGGATGTCGAGCGTGCCGTCGGATGTGAGCTTGGCGTCCTGCCCCGCGTCGATCTCGCTGCCGCGTACGAGCAACGACGACTGATCGCCATCGCCGGTGGCCGCAATGGTGACGTTGCCACCCGCACGTACGTTGGAGCCATTGGCCGTTGTGCTGTCGTTGGTCTCGCGGCTTTCGTGCTTGGATCCGCCGACGGTGACCGAGATACTGACGTTGGCCGCATCCTTGAGGTTCTTGACGGTGTCGGCGGCTGTCAACGGCGGGCTAGCGACGACAGCGGTCAACCCCGCCTGCTTGCCTTCCTACTCATTTCTTATGCATTTCTCTCCGGAATCGAATTGCGCTTGCGTTAGCGAGGGTCTTTCTCGGGGAGCCACCCATCTTCGATGCGCTTTATCAGCAGCGTGTCATTCCATGCTGCGAGGATCGGTAATTTTCGTTGCTCATTGCTGATAACGCCAACCTTCCATTCTTTTTCTCCGTCCCAGAACCACCAATTAGTGACCTTGCCAGTGGTGCTATTTGCAACGCCATTCCTAAATAGGGGGAAGGTCGATGAGTGATCCGGAATGGGTGCGTGAAGAACTTTTTCGATAATGCCCTGCTTCTCTGCGGCGGAAACGGGAAAGAATATCCAAAAATTTGTTTGGGAATTTATGAGATCTTTGATTTCATCTTCCTGGAGATTGAACCTGTTTGGAAATACTCTTATGAGTGACCCCATAAGTTTGTCTCTCTTTGTGAATTGGAAGTACGCGAATCCGAATTTGGTTTTTATTCTAAATACATCACCTAATTTGGCCATTATTCAAATCCTTCGTAACCGATTGTTTTGAGAATTGATGCTCCCCTTGCAAGGGAGGTCGCATATTCTGGGTTTTTTCTCGCGATGCTGTTTATCTTGTTAAGTAAGGTTCCCTTGTCTTTTCCAAGTCCGTTGAATTCAATTAAAACCTGTTCGATTGCGCGCGCGTCTTCGCGGGAGATGTTGCGTAATCCTGTTATCGGGGTGATTTCAATTTCTTTTTGTCGCAAATGAGCGGCGTATCGCGATTTGAAGTTATCGGTAATTCCGACATATTGAGTAGTGCCGTCCTCCGAAGTCGAGATGTAGACGGTGGTCTTGCCGGGCAACGGGGCCACATCGTCCCGGTCGGCCATCAGCATCGGATCAAATACCAGCGGCCCTTCATTCGGCGTCGCTGTAATGATCGGGCCCTTCACGTCTTGGTCCGGAGTTGAAATGATTGTAGCGCCGCGCTCCCCCTGATCCGGCGTACCAATGATCGTTGGCCCTTTCTCCCCGTGTCCGGCGTTCCTGTGACGGTGACGCCGCGTGGGCCTTCGTTGGGCGTTCCCATGACGTTATCGTCGTTCGCGCCGTCGCCGATGACTCGTGCGACGATACCTTCAACGATCAACTGATTCGAGCAAGCCAGTCCCGAGATTGCGCACGCGGCCTTGGTCAGAGCATCCTTCAACTTGTCAGCGACGTTTCCGCTTGCGGAGGCTGTGGTGGCACGGCCAGCCAACGTCGGATCGATGTCATCGCCGTCACGCCCGCCGCGCTTGCGTCCCTGTGGGCCTAGTGGCCCGCCGGTATCACGAGGCGGCGGCGGGGCGACTCTGATCCCCAAGGTGTTGTTCTCCGCCTCGGTCTTTGCACTGATCGACGCAGTGGCAACGTCCCCACCCACACCCGCAGTTACCCCAGCCACGATGGATGTGATCAGATTGACCCGCGCCTCACGCTCGGATTGGGAGAGGTCCTGCCCGGATTTGTCGCCTGCCGCAAGCAGGCTGCCCAACAGCGATCCAGCGGCGGCACCCATCGCACCTGCACCGCAGTTCCCACTGGAGGCCGCGCCACCCGCGCAACCTGTCACTGCATGCAATGCGGCTTTCGATGCGGGATCGAGGTTTTCGCCGAGCGCCTTGATCTCCTTCGCTGCAAGACCTTGCAGGTAGTTCACCGTGGCACGCGTTGCCATCTCTCCGGCCGCGCCGGTGACATTGCCGCTGATGCCCGCTGTGATGGCGCTGACGATCAGGCGGTAGTCGCCACCGGGCCCCCATTTCTTTGCGTCGGCCAGTTGCTGATTTAGCGCCGCGCGTTGTTCGGGATCGGTGGCTTTCTTCAACTTAGCCTCAATCGCATCAGCCTCCTTAGCCCGATTCTCTACAAACGTCCCCACCTCGCGCTGAAGCGTCCGCATGATCTCGAAGCTGGTTTCGATCTGCTCCTTGTCGAATTTATTGGCGAGTGTGCCGCTGCCGTCCTTGTCTGACGACACGTCGCGGTTGACGGCAGCTACAGTTTCCTTGGCCGTCTTGCCAGTTCGTTCCAGTTGGCTGGCTTCGTCGGTGATCTCGATCACCCCCGCACTGATGCCGCTGCGCGTCGTGCTCGATGCGCTATCGCCCGCCGCCACCACAACCGGCGGCTTAATGCTCACCGGCCCCGTCTTCGGCAACTCGCTGCCGTGTGTGGCGTTCGCACCGGTTTGCGCATCCCCCTTCTGGTCCGTGCCGACCTTGGCGTTGTCTCCGAAGCCCATGCTGACACCGCCCCCAGGCTGATGCCGAAGGCGTCGTACTCTGCGTGGTTTTCCACATCACGGGTCGTCAAAGAGCCGGTTTTCAGACGGTTCCTATCCTCGTCGGCCGCCTTATCGGTCGACGCGATGATGGCGCCGGTCAGATCGGTGTTGCCCTTGACGGTGACATCGAAACCTCCATCGCCCGCCTTGATTCCCGACTGCTCCGTGACGCTGGCGAAATCGCTGTTGACCTGCTGATGGCTGACGTTGATGCTGCCGGACGCACCACCCAACCCGACCGTGACAGTGCCCCCGATCGACTGATCCTTGGATGCGTAGACGCTGGTGTCTTGCAGGCTCTCGATGTTCAAGTCGCCGCCGACATTGGCAATGACTCGTTCGCCGACCACCGTCCCGCCTCTAATGTTCGTGTCGCCACCAGAGACGATCTCGGCCACGCCGCCCGCCGAGATATGGCTGTTGCGTTGGGTAACGTCCTTGCCGTCCGCCTTGCCACGCGACGCGCTGGCCTTGGCCGTCACCCCCATCGACATGCCATTGGTGCCCATGGAAATGCCCAGCCCGATGCCGCCCGACACCCCGGTCGATCTGCGGTGGTGCTCCGAGGTGTCCTTGGCCGCAAGGATGTCGAGCGTGCCATCGGAGGTGAGCTTGGCGTCCTGCCCCGCGTCGATTTCGCTGCCGCGTACGAGCAACGACGACTGATCCCCATCGCTGGTGGCCGCAACGGTGACGTTGCCACCAGCACGCACGCTTGAGCCATTGGCCGTCGCGCTGTCGTTGGTCTCGCGGCTTTCGTGCTTGGATCCGCCGACGGTGACCGAGATACTGACGTTGGCCGCATCCTTGAGATTCTTGACGGTATCGGCGGCATTCTTCACCGCGAGTCCGCCGGCGGCGACACCGAGCGCCTTCATGCGCGGGTCCTTGACCTTGCTGACCGCCTTGCCCATCTGACCGACGGACTCCGCGGCATCCAGCAGCGGGCTGGAGACGGCAACGGTCAATCCTGCCTGCTCGACTTCCCGTTCATGCACGCTCTGCTCGCTGTCTTCACTCTCGACAATGGCAACGCGCTTACCCGCAATCGTCACGTCACCGTCGCGGGCAACCACCGTGCTGCCTTCCTGCCGGTAGTCGTTGCCCGCCTGAACGCTGATGTCCCCGGTCACTGAGCCGACGACACTCCCCGTTTGATCGACCTGCTCGCGTCGCTGCTTTTCCTTCTCCGAGCGGCTGCCGATGGTGAAGCCCATTCCACTGCCAAAAACGCCACTGGTCTGCTTCTCCGTAACGCTCAGCGAGTTGCTGCGGTCTTCCGCGGACGTGATCGTCACGTTCCGCTTCGCCCCGATCGTCATGTCGTCATCGGCCACCACCTGCGACCCGGTGATCGTGACGTCGCGCCCCGCCGCGACCGTGACGCCATCGCCCGACAACGTGCTGCCCGTCGTGCGCGTGCCGTGCGATTCGCGCAAATGTTCTTCAGTCGTGGAGGAGAGGAGGCCCTGCTGGGTCCTTCGCGACCAACGGGTGTCGTCGTAACGGGCTGAAACGCCGCCGATGGTCACATCGCCGGTCGCGACGACGGTGACGTCGGACTTGCCCGCCTTGGCCGACGTCGATGCCGATGCCTTGGCCGATGTCGATGTCGATGCCTTGGCCGATGTCGATGCCGATGCCGCCCCCGATGGTGTGCCATCGGCAGACCCACCGCTCAGATACGAGCCGAGTATTTTCACTTCACCGGTCGTCGCGTCCCCCGACGTCACATACGCGGTGACGCCTCGCTCATCGAGCAGCCGCTCGACAGCCGCGGCTTGCCCGGCGGCGACGGTGATCCCGCTGCCGCCCTGAACTTGACTACCGCGCACGGTTTCTTCATACGAGTCCACCGACGCGGCATAGGTGTCGCTGTTCACACGACCCGAGTCCGTGACGCTGCCGATGGCCGCGCCAATCTCCACGTCGCGGGCCGCGGCAATGACGACTGTCTTGCCCGCGTCGATGCGGGTGCCTGCGGTGGACGCGTCGCGTCCCGCCACGACGGTCACGTTGCCGCCCGTGTTGACGGTGGCCGTCAGTTGGTCCGTGACCTGCGTGTAATTGTGGTTATCTCCCGATCCGCCGCCGAATTCGCGGTTCAACGCCACCGCGCCCAGCGAGATGTCGCGTCCGGCGGCCAAGCCGGCGTCGCCACCGGCGTCGATTTCCGCACCGTTGACCGAGAGATCTCGCCCCGCTGTGATCACCAGCGAATCCAGTGCACCGATGCGCCCCTGCGATTCGACAGTAATTGCCGAACCGGACTGCGATCCGTTCACCCACTCGCTCGTATGGGGCTGACTGGCGACGACAACGTCTCGTCCAGCGGTGACATTGACCTGATTGCCCGCGATTTCGCCGCCGATGTTGCGCACATCGCGTTCGGCAACCACTTCCACCTGACCAACACTGCCCAAGCCGCTCGTGCCGCCGATCACGCCGCGATTGTCGACGTCTCTCGCATGGACCCGAGTGCTCGTGTCGCCGACGATCTGGCCGCTATTGTTGAGGTCGTTCGTTGCCTCGACAACGACGTCCCGGCCAGTGACCAGTGCGCCGCCCGGTTGCATGACGACGCGTTTGCCATGTGCCAGATACACCGTGGGCACCAGCACGGTCGTCGTGCTGCCGTCCGGCAAGGTGACCGTTTGGCGAACCAGCCAGACGATGTCGTCGGTGAGGGCCCGCATTTGCTCGGGCGTGAGTCGAATGCCCACGCGCAGTTCGAGTTCGCGACCGGCGCGGGCACCTTGCGCCAGCAGCGTGCGGAACTCGGCGTCGGCATTCGCCGTGCCGCCACCCTCTTGGTTGCCCAGCGCCGCGCGTCCCGTCAGGGTCAGCACCTGCTCGCGCACCAGCTTCGCCTCGTAGAAGCCATCCCCGATACGACGCTCGATGCCGGCCGGGTCGACGCCGAGCAACTCGAGCTGGTAGTTGCTGGAGACGAACACACCGTAATCGGTGAACCGCGAATCGGTCTCGACGAGATACGGCTGGTCAGGGGCCGTCACGACCTTGAACAGGGCGCTGCGCGGAAGCTTGAGGTCGGGAATGCCGCCGGAGACGCTATCCAGCGTCTGAATTGCACCCGAGACGTCTGCCGTCGCTGGCACCGCGGTCAAGGGATCGACGCCTGCCGGCGTGCCGGTCGCAACGGTCGTCGTGTCCGTGTCGACGGCAACGCGCGTCGATGTGCCGACCGCACTCTCCGTTTGCCGGCTGCCGATGATCGTTCCGTCGACGGTGCCGGTCTCGATGGTGACGTCGCGGCCGCGAAGGCTGGTCGTCTGGTTCGACGTGATCAGACTGGGCAGCCCCCGACGATGGAGCGCCGTTCCGTCACGTCGAGATCGACCGTCGTGAACCAGCTATCGCTGTTGCCGCTCTTCTCGTGCCAATACAGATCGGACGATTGCGCGATGCGCTCCACGTGCTCAAGCCCGACGCTGCGGCTCGTGATTTGCCCGCCGTTGCCGCGAACCTGCAGGTCGCCGCCGGCGCTGATCGTCGACGCATGATTCAACGCGGTGCCGTTGTCCACGTTCAGGCGTATCGTGCCCTGCGACGTGATGACGCTCGGCGCGGCAACGTCACCCAGGACATCGGTCGTGCTGCGAACGGTAACGCGGCGACGGTATTCGTTGGTGTCGCGGCCGTCCTCGATGCCGTGTCCACGGCGGAAGATCCGCACGCCTTCCTCTGAATCCCCGGTAATGGTCTGACGGGACTGGTCGACGACGGTGGGCCGGATGTGCTCGCCGGGATCGTAGTCGGGCCAGAACTGGATGACCCAATTGCCGTTGCCGTCGTCCGCGATCGACTCGAAATGCTGAACGGCGCGTTGGGTGATGTTGCGGGAGCTGTAATCTTTCGAGAAGAAGTTCCGCTTGTACAACTCGATGATGGGGTGCTCCAGAGAGAACGTCTTCTTGTCGGTGTCGAGCGCCGTCACCCCGCGCTTGGCGATCGTGACGCTGATGGGGCTGTTCACTACGTGGAGCTTCTCTGCTGAGAGTGCCGCGCGCGCTTCACGTCCCCAACGCCACTGCGTAAAGGCTTGGTTGCGCGGATTCGGGATCAGGCGTGTTTGTCGCACGACTTTGCCGAACGGGTTGGTCTCTTCGTAGGTCTCCTCGATCATCGCCGGTTCGCCGTTCACGCTCAGGCTATGGCTCGTATGCTCGGTCGGCAATTCTTCGCACACGGATGCCTCGCCGGCGGCGCATCGTGCCCGGCTGCCCGATTCCCTCGGCAGCGCCACGTAGCCGGCGATCCAGACGTCGCGCACCGTCTGTGTCTCGCCCGCGTCGCTGGCTCGCACAATGTTGATGTAGCTGCGCTCGTTCACGAACTCGCGCGTCGCGATGTCGACATCGCCACCCGCTTCGAGGACGGCCGATCGGTTGATGAAGCTACCGGTTTGCTGCGTCAGGTAGCCCTGCGCATCGCGCGTCTCGCCCGCGGCGACACGCAGGGTGCCCAGGCTGTAGAGCGTCGCGCCGTTCTCGTTGAGGAGATTGCCGGAGACGAAGAGATCCAATTGCTGCGTTGCCGCCAGCACGGCGCGCTCGCCCGTGTTGACGAAGCTGGCGCCGTCGAATCGGATGCGGCCGCCGATGACGGCGCCGGTGTTCGTGAAGCGGGCGCCGATGAGGCTGACCTCGTCGCCATCGATGCGTGTGTCGTTGGTGATGTCGTCCGCCACGTTGACGAACACCGAGCCGGCGCGCAAGCGGCCTTGCGCCGTGTTGACGACGCGGGCCGCGTTCACCGTGAGTTGCTTCATGGCCCCGAGCGCGCCGTGAACGCGCAACAAGCCGCCGACGTCGAGCTTGAGACTGCCGTTCGCTTGCCAGGCGTGGTCGACGCCATAGGTAAAGTCGCCCGGCAACGAGACGTGCAGATCGTTGCCCGCCCGTAATCGCGCACTGCCGCGCAGGCGCTCGGTGTGCAGGATCAGATTCTGATTGACGGCGATTTCGCCGGCGTGGTGGGCCAGTTCGGCCACGGCGACGGACGCATCGCGACGCGCATGAACCGTCCCGGTGTTCTCGAACGACCGCGTTCGTTGCGTATCGCGCCACATCACGCCGAGATCGGCGCCCGAGAACAGGCTCCCACCATTGCCGAGGGTGTCGCGCACGCTCAGCGATAGGTCCGCGCCGGCACTGATCAGCGCGTTCGGGCCATTCATCAGCGCGAACGTGGTGATGGAGACGCGACCGTTACCGCCCAACAGTCCGACCGGACGATTCGCCGACGAAGGGCGGGTCAGCGCATTCGTGATCGCGTTCGCCGTGAGGGTCATGTCGCCGCGCGTGCCGTTGACGATCCGGCCGTCGGTGTTGTCGAGCGTGACGGAGGCGAGGGTGAGCGCTTCGTCGCCGCCAGTCGACGGATCGCCTGCGGTCTCCATGCTTCCGCGCGTGTTGTCGAGCTTGCCGCCCGCCGCGACGTAGAGCGCCTTGCCGGCATGCATCACGCCATCCGCGTTCGTGATGTTTTCATCCGCTGTCGTGGTCAACGGGCCATGTGCTTGCAGCCGCCCGAAGCGATTGTCGATGTCTCGGGTCGAGGTGAGCTTGAGCGATCCGCCGGCGGCGATCCATGCACCCTCGAGGTTGTCGATACCATTGGCCGACACGTTGACGGCACCGTTGCCGGCAATGCTGCCGACGGACTTCGCCGTGTTTCCGGCAGAGGCGCGATTGCGTAGCCGTTCGCGCAGGACGATGTCGACGGCACCGGTGCCAGCGTTCGCGACGCGGCCACCGGCGTTGTCCAGTTGTCGCCCGGACAAGCGCAAGTATCCATAGGGCGCACTGACGTCGAATGTCCCCAACCCGTTGTCGAGGTTGCCGGTGGCCGCGATGCGCAGGGCGTCGCGTGCGCTCACGTGGCCGGCGCGGTTGACGATGCTGCCACCGGCGACGATGTCGAGACGCTCGCCCGCAGTGAGGTAGCCTGCCGCGTTGAGTAGATCCGAGGCGGTCGTCAGCGCAAGGGACTTGCCCGCATGCAGCCGACCCCCAGTGTTGTCGAAGCTGCCCGCCGTGACGGTGAGGTCCGCATTGGCCGCGATTCGGCCGCCTTCCGTGTTGGTCAACTTATCTTGAACGGCCAGGGTCGTGGGTGCTTGGCCGCTGTTGAGCAGGGCCCCCGCCGCGTTGTCGACATTGCGAGCCTCCACCCGTAGCGCATCGCTGGCTTCTACCGAACCCGCGCGGTTAGCTAGCGTCTCGCCGACCTCCAGCGTCACGGACTTCCCCGACAACTGCCCCGACGCGTTGTTCAAGCTCGCGTCGACGTTTGCGCGCAAGTGTCGTAGTGCCGTCATGCGGCCGTGGGCATTCGTCAGCGACGTTACACGCAACAAGAAGTCCCCGTTCGTGCCAACGCGACCCTCGCGATTGTCGAGAGACTGCCCCTTGATGGACAACTTGCCGTACCCGGCATGCGCCACGGTGCCACCCGTGTTGTCGAATTCGGTGGCGTCCAGGTTGGCGTCACCGGCGGCGAAGTGGATCTCGCCCTCGCGATTTTGAAGACGCCCGCCGATGCTCAATAGTGCCGAGTGATCGGCGCCGGTGCCTGTCTGGCGGATCGCCCCGACGCCGTTGTCCAGGTGCTGGGCGTTCACCGCAAGCGAAGTCGCCTGTATCTGCCCGCGCGTGTTGCCGATCGTGTCGGCATGCAGGCTCAATGCCTCGCCCGCGCTCAAGATGCCGCTGGCGTTGTCGAACAGGCCGCGAACAGCAAGGGTGACGTGATGCCGTGCAACGATGCGCCCGCCTGCGTTCAGCAAGGGGCCCGCGGCATTGGCGACGAGCGACCCTTGCGCCGTCCATGTCCCGCTATTGGAGAGCGATGCGCCTGAGAGCGTCACGTCGCCGCGCCCGGCAATTTGCCCCTGGGTATCGCCCAGACGTGCGTTGTCTATGCGCGTCTCGGCGTGCAGGCGAAGGTCGGCATTGCCCAGCGCCAGCAACCGTCCGCCGCGGTTCTCGATGGTGTCCGCCCGCAGCGAAAACACGCCCCCGGATTGCATCAGCCCGCCTGTGTTCGTCATCAGGCCGAGTAGTCCGGCCGTCAGGGAACGTTTCGCCGAGACGGTGCCGTCATCGTTGCGCCAGGTGCTCGCGTCGATGGACAGGGCGCCGTTGGTGGCGAGCGTCCCGCGCGTGTTGTCGACACCCCCGCTGGCAACGCGGAAGTCGCCCGCGCCGGCGTGCTCGATCTTGCCCGACGTGTTGTCGATCTGCCCGGATGTCAGCGAGAAGTCACTGCCGTTGGCATGTATCTGCCCGTCGCGATTGCGCAGCAGGCCGGACAGCGAGATTCGGAGCGGGGACACGCCCCATTGCGAGAGGTGCCCGCCGCGATTGCTCAGTCCGGAAGCCTCGACGACGAGGCCGGACGTTCTGAGCGTTGCCCCATCGTGGATCACATCGTGCTGCGCCTTAATTTTCGTGGCGCCCCGACGTGTGTTGTCGCGCGCGTCATCGTGACGGCGCCATTGCGCGCGTGCATCCGCAGCCCGCGCAAGGTGGTCGATGTCGCGCCGGTGAAATCGAGGGCGTCGCCGATCAAGGCGATGTCGCCGGTGGCCGAATGGGTACCCCCGGCCTGCATCAGGCCCGCGGTGGCGAGCGACAGGTTGCCTGTTTCCCCGTGGGTGCCGTCGGCGTTGGCACCGGCAGCCATCGCGCCAGAGGACGCCACGGCCGCCGCATTGGCGACCAGATGCCGCCCTGCCGACACGGTGCCGGTATGGCGCCACGTGCCGCCGGCATCGAGCGTCACGTCACGCGCTCCGCGCAGGGTGCCCGAACTGACGAGGTCGCGCGTGCTTCGCAGCGTCAGTGCGCCTTCGGCTACCGTCTCGCCACGGATGGACAAGTCATCGGCAGCGGTGGCGTGCAGGTCCTCGCGCGCGCTCAGCCGTCCGCCAATCTGAAGTTGCCCCGCGCTGTTCAGCACCAGCGACCCCTGGTTGGCGGTGATGTGCCCGTCTACGTTGACGCCCACGCCGGCTTCGGTGCCAATGAGCCGGATTTTCCCGGCATACATGCCGCCCAGACGAGAGACGTCGAGCGCGAAGGGCGGCGCGCCGCTCGTGGACACGACGCTGCTGTTCACACCGAACGTCGCCGCGTCGATCTCGTTCAGGCCCGCGATGACATCCAGTTGTTGCGCGTGAACGGCGGCGTTCACCTCGACGGCGCGGGCCAGCAAGGCGGCGTGCGTCAGGTTGCTGGCGTTCAGGCCGCTGCCGGTAATGAGCAGGCGCCCGTCGGTCACGCGAAACGCTTCGAGCGAGCCGGTGCCGCCAAACACCGGCAGGCCGGTAGTGAGTACGCCACGATCGGTGTTGATGAAACCGCAGCCGTCGCAGGTGAGCCCATTGGGGTTGCTGACGATGACTTCGGCCCGTTGCCCGGCCACTTCGAGATAGCCGGCGAGGCGCGATGGCAGCGCCCCGGTGACCTGGTTGACGATGATTCGCGCTGGTGCGCCCGCGAGGTTGGGGTTGCCGGGCACGAGACCGCCGATTTGCGTCTGCACAATGGAGCGCGAGTTGTTGAGAATCGCCCCTTGCGTGGGAACGTCGAACTGCTGGTACTGGTTTTGCGAAACGCCCGCTGCGCTGGGTGCCGTGATGTTGACGAGCGGCAAGCCGTTCGGCGTGGTGCTGACGCCGGGCGCATGAGGGCCGGGGGTGGCAACGATTTGCGATGCCGCAGTGATCGGGAAGCCGAGGGCGAGCAGCGCGGGCACGAGCGCAGAACGAAGCGGATGCAGGACGTGGTGCCGCGGCGCTACCGCAGGCGTAGCGCCCGGCTGGTGACGACGCGAATTGCGCCCGCATCCGGGCGTTCGGCCGCGCCGAACGTTCTCGCCGACCGCGACCCACTGGCGTTGGACATGGCTGAAGATCAGATGGAAGCAACGTGTGTTCATGGTCGGGACTCAGTAGCGAAGGGCGATCGAGATGCCGGCAACGGCGGCGTTGACGGGAAACCGGGCAGGGCGGAGGAGGGGTTTGGCGATGAACACGTCGTAGCTGGCGTTGCCCCACGGGCCGCCGTACGTGCCGATTTGTCCGCGCAGGCCGATGACCGCGCCGGCCAGTTGGGTGCCGGGAAGGTAGCGGGCGCTCGGGCCGAACACCCGGCCGTAGTCCACACCCACGTACGCGGCGTGCGCACTCGTCGCGATTGGCACGTGCAATTCGTTGCGAAGGAAGAAGCCGCGCTCGGCGCTCAGGGTCTGGTCGCCGGTGAAGCCGCGCACGCTGTACCGGCCGCCGATGGCGATCTGGTCGACGGCCCACAAGGCGTTGGCGGTGGTCTGTGCGTGGAGCGTGCCGACATACCGGATGGGGAAACGCTCCACGGGGAGTGGTACGGACCACTGCACGTCCAGCGTGAACATGCGGTACCGATACGTCTGCTTCGTCGGCTGGCGGGTGACGGGATCGCGCAGGTCGTCCTGTGCGCCGAACCAAGGCATGCCTTGTCGGTAGCTCAGCGCTAGGTCCGCCTGCGCCGCACCGAAGTAATGCCGGTGCGTGGTCCCGATTTGCAGATAGGTGTTGTTCCGATACTGCTGCGAGATCTCGAAGTCTTCGATGAAGCTCTTGCCGAAACGGCGTCCCAGCCGGGCGTCGAGTGCCGTCTTGCCACGGCTGTCGCGATGGACCACGCGCTCCAGCCGCAGTTCGACCGTCTGGTTGCGCCCGCTCGACACGAACGATTCGTTGGCCCCCGCAATGCGTTGGAAGTAAGCGCGCGTGCTGCCGAAGACCGAGACGGTGTGGTAACCCCAGGGCACCGAATAACTGGCGCTCGCGCCCCGGGTGCCGAACCGGTCGTCGCCGGTCGACAGGTCGTGCTGGACGGCAACATCGAGAAGGTCGTTCAGGCCGAGCGGGTTATCGACGCCGATCGCCAGTTGACCCTGCAAGCGCCCGGTGTCGCGCGTACCGCTGTTATCGACGGAGGCCAGCAGACGCCACGGCCGTTGCCGTTGCACGTCGATCAGGACCTCGCTAGATCCGGGCGTGTCACCGGGCTCGATGCGAATATCGGCATCCTGGCTCGGCAGGCGCTTGAGTTGTTCGAGTCCCTGCTCCAGTGCGCTCAGCGAGAGCAAGTCACCGTCGCGCAAGGGGACTGCGGACCGCCAGGTGCCGCGTGTGGCCGGATCCGAGAAGCGCATCGCCGAGACGGTGCCGGGGATGACCTGGAGCGTCAGATGCCCATCGGCCATATCCTGCTCGGGAACGATCACGCGTGTGGTGACCCAGCCCTCGGCCAGGATCGCTTGGGTGGCCACTGCGGCAACCCGGGCCACCCCGTTCGTGCCGGCGCACTGTCCGACGAACGGCACGATCGCTGCTTCGACAGACGCGAAGGGCGCTGGCAGCGGGGCGCCGCCCAGGCCCGTGAGCGTGACGCTGCGCAGCGCAACGCAGGGCGATTCGGCGGGAAGCCGCAGGTTGTCTTGCGCGGCCAGTGCGCCGTCGGGGAGGGCGGGCAGGCGAACGTCGGGCGCGTCGGCGCGTTGTTCGCGCTCGTCGGCCTCCCGGCGCTGGCGCTCCAGTTGTTCGTCCTGCACGCCTTGCCGCACGGCGTCGTGCAACGCGGACGGGTGGCCTTGCGCGATACCGGTCGGGCACTGAAGCGCGAGCCCACACGCCAGCAGGCTCGCGCGCAGGACGGCCGGTGTGCAAAGGACGTGGGGGACGCGAGGAGCGCAAGGGAGGTAAGGGACTACGGCGCCAAGGCGGCGATGCAGCGATGCGATGAAGACCGGACGGTCACGATGTACCACGGATGATGTTGCCCTTTTTTGTAGTCGAAACGGGGCATCGCGACATCACGCGCACGCCGGAATCCGCCATGGCGGATTCCGGCGCGCACGCAGACGCGAATGCGCAAAAAGGGCGCAACAGTGAGCACGGTGAACATGCAGCAGCCGGGGGGGCTTACACCCTGGCGTCTGGCCAGAGGTTGGAAGGAACCGTGAGTGACACGACGGCGAGAATTCTGGCAGACGGGCATTGCCAAGTATTTCGGTTTTGGACCCATTGGCAAAATTTCGGAATCGTCCGATGGTCGCCTCAGACGATTCCCCTTCTAAGGGCTTTCCCGACCCGTTGAACATCAGGGTCTGACCACCTTGCCGGCCGCATTTTTTTTCGCTAGTATTTTAGGTATAAACTATTTACGATTTAACAAAGATCGGCGAATGCGGCGCGATCTGTGAATCCGGAGGCTGGAGATGAATATCGTCTGTATCGGTGGCGGTCCTGCGGGCCTGTATTTCGGGTTGTTGATGAAGCTGCGCGATCCGTCGCATCGTGTGGTGGTGGTCGAACGGAATCGGCCCTACGACACGTTCGGCTGGGGCGTCGTGTTCTCCGATGCCACCATGGACAACCTTCAGGAGGCCGATCCGGAGAGTGCCGCGCAGATCAACGCCGCCTTCAACCGGTGGGATGACATCGACATCCACTTCGAAGGCCGCACGATCACCTCGGGCGGTCACGGCTTCATCGGCATCGGCCGCAAGAAGCTGCTCAACATCTTGCAGGCGCGCTGCGAAGCGCTCGGCGTCGAACTGGTTTTCGAGACCGACGTGGCCGACGATGACGAGATCGCCCGCCGCTATCAGGCCGACCTGGTGATCGCCTCCGACGGCCTGAACAGTCGCATCCGTACCCGTTACGCCGACACGTATCGCCCGGACATCGATACGCGGCAGAACCGTTTCGTCTGGCTCGGTACGCATCAACGCTTCGACGCCTTCACGTTCGCCTTCGAGAAGACCGAGCACGGCTGGTTTCAGGCGCACGCCTATCAGTTCGATGCCGACACGTCGACGTTCATCGTCGAGACGCCCGAGGAAGTCTGGCGCGCCCACGGCATCGATCAGATGAGCCAGGAAGAGGGCGTGAAGTTCTGCGAAAACCTCTTCGCGAAGTACCTCGGCGGCCATGAACTCATGAGCAACGCCAAGCACCTGCGCGGCTCGGCCATCTGGATCCGCTTCCCGCGCGTGATCTGCGAACACTGGGTGCACTGGCGCGATGTCGACGGCAAACGGGTGCCTGTTGTCCTCATGGGCGACGCCGCCCACACCGCGCACTTCTCGATCGGCTCGGGCACCAAGCTCGCGCTGGAAGACGCCATCGCCCTCGCCGACGGTCTGCGCAGCGAGGGCATCGATGCCCTGCCGCGCGTGCTGGCCGACTACGAAGCCGCGCGCGGCGTCGAAGTGCTCAAGATTCAGAACGCCGCCCGGAACTCGACGGAGTGGTTCGAAACCGTCGATCGCTATGCTCGCTTCGCGCCGGAGCAATTCGCTTACTCGCTGCTCACGCGCTCGCAACGGATTTCTCACGAGAACCTGCGCGTGCGCGACCCTGCCTATGTCGAAGGCTTCGAAGACTGGCTCGCCAAGCGTTCCGGCGTGACGCGCGCCGACGGCCAGCAGGCGATTCCGCCGATGTTCACCCCGTACCGGGCGCGCGAACTCACGCTCAAGAACCGAATCGTGATGTCGCCGATGGCCATGTACTCGTCGGTCGACGGTGTGCCGGGCGACTTCCACCTCGTACACCTGGGCAGCCGCGCGCTGGGCGGTGCGGGCATGATCGTCGCGGAGATGACCTGCGTGTCGCCCGACGCACGCATCACGCCGGGGTGCCCCGGCCTGTGGAACGACACGCAACGCGACGCGTGGAAGCGCATCGTCGACTTCGTGCACGCGGGCAGCGACGCCAGGATCGCCATGCAGATCGGCCACGCCGGTCGCAAGGGCTCGACGCGGCTGGCCTGGGACGGCATCGACCAGCCGCTCGACGAGGGTAACTGGCCGCTGATCTCGGCCTCGCCGCTGCCTTACATCGAGGGCGTGTCGCAGACGCCGCGCGAGATGACCCGCGCCGACATGGACCGCGTCAAGGACGACTTCGTGCACGCCGCCCGTCGCGCTGCCGAGGCGGGGTTCGACTGGCTCGAACTGCACTGTGCTCACGGCTATCTGCTCTCGAGCTTCATCTCTCCGCTCACGAACCAGCGTCAGGACGCGTACGGCGGCTCGCTGGAGAACCGGCTGCGTTATCCGCTGGAAGTCTTCCATGCGGTGCGCGATGTCTGGCCGGCGGCCAAGCCGATGTCGGTGCGGATTTCTGCGCATGACTGGGTCGAAGGCGGCATCACGCCAGACGACGCCGTGACGATTGCGCGCGCCTTCAAGGACGCTGGTGCGGATCTCATCGACTGCTCGTCGGGCCAGGTCAGCAAGGACGAGAAGCCGGTCTACGGGCGCATGTTCCAGACGCCGTTTGCCGACCGTGTGCGCAACGAGGCCGGCATTCCGACGATGGCGGTGGGCGCGATTTTCGAGGCGGATCACGTGAACAGCATCATCGCGTCGGGCCGTGCCGATCTGTGCGCGCTGGCGCGACCGCACCTCGCCGATCCGTTCTGGACGCTGCACGAAGCCGCGAAGATCGGCTACAAGGATCTGCCGTGGCCGTCACAGTACTATGCGGGCAAGCGGCAGTACGAGACCAATCTGGAGCGTGCGGCCGCCTACGCTCAACAGATCGGTAAATAAGGACAGTTCATGACGTCAACGACAATCTCGGCTGGCGCATCGCCCGCATCGCTCGCGGGTGTGCATGCGCTGGTGACGGGCGGCGCGCGCGGTATCGGTGAGGCCGTGGCCCGGTCACTGCTGGCGCAGGGCGCACGGGTGACGCTGCTCGGACGCAATCAAGCCACGCTCGCGAGCGGCGCACACGCGTTGGCCGCGCATGGCAAGGTGGCCTGGGTCAGTGCGGATATCTCGGACGCCTCCGCCGTCGCCGCGGCCTTTGCCGGCGCGGCCGGGCGCTTCGGCCCGGTGCAGGTGCTGGTGAACAACGCGGGGCAAGCACTCAGCGCGCCATTCGGCAAGACGGACAGTGCGCTCTGGCAACAAATGATCGACGTCAACCTGACGGGGACGTTCCACTGTATTTCCGCCGCGCTGCCCTCGATGCTGTCGGCCGGGTGGGGCCGCATCGTGAACGTGGCGAGTACCGCCGGGCTGATCGGGTATCCGTATGTCACTGCGTATTGCGCGGCCAAGCACGGCGTGGTCGGGCTCACGCGCGCACTGGCGCTCGAAGTGGCGAAGAAAGGGGTGACGGTGAATGCCGTTTGCCCGGGGTATACGGAAACGGATATCGTGCGCGACGCGGTGGCGAATATCGTCGCGAAGACCGGTCGCAGTGAAGACGATGCGCGCGCCGAGTTGGCCCGCCGCAATCCGCAGGGCCGTCTCGTGCAACCGCAAGAGGTGGCCGACGCCGTGCTGTGGCTCTGCCAGCCGGGCGCCGGTGCCGTGACAGGACAATCGATCGCGGTGGCGGGCGGCGAAGTGACCGTCGGCTAAGCGCCCATGCACACACTATTTGAGGAGATCGGCCAATGAGCGACGTGAAATTGACGATGGCGCATCACAAGCGCCCGTTCGCGAACTATGAAGCCCAGCACTTTCTGTGGTCGGTGTCGAACGACGCGCAAGGGCGCGCGAGCGTGGGCACGATCACGCTGAATCGTCCCGACAAGAAGAATCCGCTGACGTTCGACTCGTATGCGGAGTTGCGCGATCTGTTTCGAGGTCTGGTCTACGCCACGGATATCAAGACGGTCGTCGTGACGGGCGCGGGCGGCAATTTTTGCTCGGGCGGCGACGTTCACGAAATCATCGGCCCGCTCACGCAGATGAGCATGCCTGAGCTGCTCGACTTCACGCGCATGACGGGCGATCTGGTCAAGGCGATGCGAGCCTGTCCGCAGCCGATCGTCAGCGCCATCGACGGGATTTGTGCCGGGGCTGGGGCGATGATGGCGCTCGCCTCCGACATGCGTCTGGGGACGCCGCAGGCGAAGACGGCGTTCCTGTTCGTGCGCGTGGGGCTGGCGGGTGCCGACATGGGCGCGTGCACGCTGCTGCCGCGCATGATCGGGCAGGGCCGCGCGTCGGAGTTGCTGTACACCGGTCGCGTGATGACGGCCGAGGAAGGGCTGCAATGGGGCTTTTTCAATGCCCTGCATGACGGCGGCACCGTGCTCTCGGCCGCGCAGACGCTGGCCGATCAGATCGCCTGCGGCCCGACGTTCGCGCACGGCGTGACCAAGAAACTGTTGCATCAGGAGTGGAACATGGGCGTGGACGAGGCCATCGAGGCCGAAGCCGAAGCGCAGGCCATCTGTATGCAGACGAAGGACTTCCGCCGCGCTTACGACGCTTTCGTCGCCAAGCAAAAACCGGTGTTCAAGGGCGACTGACGCGAGCGAGACGATGAGCGATATCACTCCCCACAACGCGCGCAATGGCGACTTTCTGGCGTGGCCGTTTTTCGACGAGGCGCATCGCCGGTTGGGCGCGGAACTCGACGCCTGGTGCACGCGCGAACTGAAGGTCGATCACCACGCGGATACCGACGCGACATGCGTGTCGCTGGTGCGCCAACTGGGTCGCGCGGGCTGGCTGAAGTATTGCGTGAGCGCGAGTCATGGCGGCGCGCTGGATCAATTGGATTCGCGGGCGTTGTGTGTGCTGCGCGAGACGCTCGCGCGTCACGACGGACTGGCTGACTTCGCCTTTGCGATGCAGGGATTGGGTAGCGGCGCGATCACGCTGGCGGGCAGCGAGGCGCTCAAGCAGCGCTATCTGCCGCGCGTGGCCTCGGGCGAGGCGATTGCGGCGTTTGCGCTCTCGGAGCCGAATGCCGGGTCGGATGTGGCCGCGATGGCGTGTTCGGCCACGCGCGATGGCGACGACTACCTGCTGAACGGCGAGAAGACGTGGATTTCGAATGGCGGCATCGCGGACTTCTATTGTGTCTTCGTGCGTACGGGCGAGGCGCCCGGCGCCCGCGGTATCAGCGCGTTCGTGGTGGACGCCGACACGCCGGGGCTGACGATTGCCGAGCGGATCGACGTGAGTGCGCCGCACCCGCTGGCGCGTCTGAAGTTCGAGAACTGTCGCGTACCGGCGTCGCAGCGTTTGGGCGAGGCGGGGCAGGGCTTCAAGGTGGCGATGATGACGCTGGATATTTTCCGCGCGTCGGTGGCGGCGGCGGCGCTGGGCTTTGCCCGTCGCGCGCTCGACGAAGGGCTGGCGCGAGCGAAGTCGCGCGAAATGTTCGGGCAGACGCTCGCCGATTTCCAGATCACGCAGGCGGCCTTGGGCGAGATGGCGACGTCGGTGGACGCCGCGGCGTTGCTGACGTATCGCGCGGCCTGGCAGCGTGACGTGCAGGGGCAGCGCACGACACGCGAGGCGGCGATGGCGAAAATGTTCGCGACGGAGTCGGCGCAGCAGGTGATCGACCGCGCGTTGCAGATGTTCGGCGGCGCGGGCGTGGTGTCGGGCGCGATCGTGGAGCGTCTGTACCGTGAGATTCGCTCGCTGCGAATCTACGAAGGGGCAACGGAAGTACAAAAACTGATCATCGCGCGCGAACTGCTCAAGGACGGCTGAGCGCTGTCTGTGGCGGCGCGCAGGCGTCATGCTTGATTACCGGGGGCAAGGAGAAGCACATGGAACGATCTGGACATCTCGACACTTTCGCGCGCGACAATCTGCCGCCCGTGGATCAGTGGCCCGAGTTTCTGCTGGACAATCCGGACGTGGCGTACCCGGCGCGTATCAATTGCGCCGCCGAATTGCTGGATCGCGCGATTGCGCAAGGTCGCGGCGAGGCGCCTGCGATTTATTCGGTGGAGAACGGTCAGACGACGGTCACGACGTATTTCGGTTTGCGCGAGATGGTCGACCGCATCGCGCACGTGCTGCGCAACGACATGGCGCTGGTGCCAGGCAATCGCGTGCTGTTGCGCGGACCCAATAACCTGTTCATGGCGGCGGCGTGGCTGGCGGTGATCAAGGCGGGGCTGGTGGGCGTGCCGACGATGCCGTTGTTGCGCGCGAAGGAACTCAAGCAGATCGTCGACAAGGCGGAGGTCGGTGCGGCGCTGTGCGATGGGCGTTTGAAGGATGAACTGGAGTTCAACCGCCGGGCGGACCATGAGTATTTCTGTCCCGCGTTGACGCAGGTGGTGTACTTCCACGACGTGGGTGAGGACTCACTGGAGGCGCGCATGGCCCGCCAGCCGGCGAGTTTCGAGGCTTGCGATACGGCGGTGGACGATGTCTGCCTGATTGCGTTCACGAGCGGCACGACGGGGCAGCCGAAGGGCACGATGCATTTCCATCGTGATGTGTTGGCGATGTGCGATCTGTTTCCGCGTCATGTGCTCAAGCCGGGGCCGGAGGACATTTTCTGCGGCACCCCCCCATTAGCGTTCACTTTCGGTACGGGCGGCCTGTTGACGTTCCCGTTGCGTGTCGGAGCGGCAACGGTGTTGTTGGAGAAGCTCACGCCGGACAGTCTGCTGCAGGCGATCGAGCAGTACCGCGCGACGATCTGTTTCACGGCGCCAACGTTCTATCGTCAGATGGCTGCGCTGGTGGGCAAGTACGATCTGTCGAGTCTGAAGAAGACGGTGTCGGCGGGGGAGGCGTTGCCGGATGCAACGCGTCAACTCTGGAAGCAGGCGTCGGGTATCGAGATGATCGACGGCATTGGCGGCACGGAGATGATTCATATTTTCATCTCGGCGGCGAACGGCGACGTGGTGCCGGGCGCGATCGGCAAGCCGGTGCCGGGCTATATCGCGATGATCGTTGACGAGAACATGCAGCCGCTGCCGCCGGGCAAGGTAGGCAAGCTGGCGGTGAAGGGGCCGACGGGGTGTCGATATCTTGCGGACTCGCGTCAGACGAATTATGTGAAGAATGGCTGGAATCTGCCGGGCGATACGTTCTGTTGTGACGAGGCCGGTAATTATTACTATCAGGCGCGCTCGGACGACATGATTGTGTCGGCGGGGTACAACATCGCGGGCCCTGAGGTGGAGTCGGCATTGCTGAAGCACCCGGCGGTAGCGGAGTGCGGGGTGGTCGGCGCGAGCGACGAGGCGCGCGGTCAGATTGTGAAGGCGTATGTGGTGCTCAAGGCGGGCGAGCCGCGCGACGACGCGATGGTGAGGGCGCTTCAGGAGTATGTGAAGGCTAACATCGCGCCGTACAAGTATCCGCGGGCGATTGAATTTGTCGATGCACTGCCGCGCACGGAGACGGGCAAGCTTCAGCGCTTCAAGCTGCGGCAGATGGCGCATTGAGGTGCATTGAGGTGCATTGAGGCGAGGGTGGGGCGCTCCAGTGGGCGCCCACTCACGTTGACGCGGTGTGACGACGAGACATGCGGGGGAGAGGATATGTCGGAAGCTGAGGTGGCGGCGCACGCGTTTGTGAAGCCGTTGTTGGTGCGGTTCAAGCATTGCGATCCGGCCGGGATTGTGTTCTATCCGCGCTATTTCGAGATGATGAACGATCTGGTCGAGGACTGGTGCGCCGAAGGGCTGGGTCTGTCGTTCGGCGAGATGCATTTGCGTAATGCGATGGGCGTGCCGACGGCGAACATTGAGTGTCGCTTCAGTGCGCCGAGTTTTTTGGGCGAGACGCTCCAGCGTTCGCTGGAGGTCTCGCGTCTGGGTCGTTCGTCGATGACGTTGCGCATCCGGTTTTCCGGAGCGAACGACGAGACGCGTTTGCAAGCCACGCTGGTGTTGGTCTGGGTCGCGAAGGGCGAGGGCGGCAGGCCCGCCCCGATCGCGGTGCCCGACGCCCAGCGCGCGGCGATTGTGCGCTTTGCCGCACCTGATTCTGTTATTGAAGGAGTGTCCTGATGCTGCAAGTTCTGCAACCCCCCGAATGGGCGAAGCCGCGCGGCTATGCGAATGGCATGGCTTTCGAGATGACGGCGGGCAGCCGCATTGTGTTTGTCGGCGGTCAGATCGGCTGGAATGGGCAGCAACGTTTCGAGACGGACGATTTCGCGCTGCAGGTGCGTCAGACGCTTGAGAATATTGTGGCGATTCTGGCGGAGGGCAACGCGAAGCCGGAACATATCGTTCGCATGACGTGGTATGTGAAGAATAAGCGCGAGTATGTGGAGTGTTATCGCGCGATTGGAGAGCATTATCGCGCGGTGATCGGTCGTCACTTCCCGGCGATGACGGCGGTGGAAGTGGCCGATCTGGTGGAGGACGAAGCGAAGGTGGAGATCGAGGTGACGGCGGTGGTGCCGGCGGCGTAGATGTTGGGGATGTTGGGTAGGTGAAGGGGGGAAGCAGGATGGCGGGCATGGTCTGACGACGCCGGTTTTTCCTCTCGAAATGCGGCTTATGGCGAATCCGGCTGGGTTGGGGTTTGTCCGTAAGCCGTTTTGCTTTTCAGGACATATAGTCGTTATAGGCACACGTTGCGTGAGCGATCGGTGGCGATCCCGCCGGGAGGTACGCAATCATGAATGAAAACGCGTCGCTATCGCGCGGCAGGGGTTGGCTGTGGCTGTTGTTGCTGCCTTTCGCTGGCGTTCTGTGGGTGCCGTTCTACAACCGGCTCGAGCCATCTCTCTTCGGTTTCCCGTTTTTCTATTGGTATCAATTTGCGTGGGTGTTGGTGACTGCGCTGCTTACGGCGTGGGTGCACCGACGCACGGCGCCAACTGACGCTGCGACGGGAGGTCGATCATGAACTGGACGGCTACGGTGGTTTTTGTCGCGCTGTTTGTGTTTGTCACGATCGTGGGGTTCGTGGCGGCGCACTGGCGACGCGGGGATCTCGCGCAACTCGACGAGTGGGGGCTGGCAGGGCGCCGCTTCGGCACGATTGTCAGTTGGTTTTTGCTCGGCGGCGATTTGTATACGGCTTATACGTTTATCGCTGTGCCGGCGTTGGTGTTCGGCGCCGGCGCGCTGGGGTTCTTCGCGTTGCCGTACACGATTCTGGTTTTCCCGTTTGCGTTTGTGGTCTTTCCGAAGCTTTGGCAGGTGTCGCGAAAGCACGGCTATGTGACCGCTGCGGATTTTGTAAGCGCTCGCTACGGCAGCGGTTGGCTAGGGCTGGCGATCGCGGTCACGGGGATCGTGGCAACGATGCCGTACATTGCCCTGCAACTGGTGGGGATCGAGGTGGTGATCGGTGCCCTGGGCTTTCACGCGACAGGCTGGCTCGGCGATTTGCCACTGATTATCGCGTTCGTGATTCTCGCCGCTTACACGTACACCAGTGGTTTGCGCGCACCGGCATTGATCGCGATTGTGAAGGACACGCTGATTTATCTGACGATTATCGCGGCGTTGATCGTGATTCCGATTCGCCTGGGCGGAATGTCGCATGTGTTCGCGGCAGTCCCCGCAGGGAATCTGCTGCTGAAACCGCCATCAGGAGGTTCGCTCGCAGGCTACAGCGCTTATGCAACGTTGGCATTGGGCTCGGCGTTCGCACTGTTCTTGTACCCGCACTCGATTACGGCGCTGCTCAGCGCAAAGAGCGGTAATACGATTCGACGCAATATGGCGCTGTTGCCCGCTTATACGCTGCTGCTCGGGTTGATCGCCTTGCTCGGGTACATGGCGTTGGCCTCCGGGGTGAAGTCGATGCCTCAGTTCGCACCGTATTTCGCGCAATATGGGACGAATTTCGCCGTGCCGGCGCTGTTTCTCTACGCCTTCCCTTCGTGGTTTGTCGGCGTGGCATTCGCCGCTATCGCCATCGGTGCATTGGTCCCCGCCGCCATTATGTCGATCGCCGCCGCGAATCTCTATACACGTAATGTGCATAAGGAATTCCTGAATAGATCGGTGTCCGCCGCGCAGGAGACGCTGATCGCAAAACGTGTCTCGCTCGTGGTGAAGCTCGGCGCGCTGTTCTTCGTGCTGTTCTTGCCGCTTCAATACGCGATTCAGCTTCAACTGCTCGGCGGCATCTGGATCATTCAGACGCTTCCCGCAATCGTGCTCGGGCTTTATACCCGTTGGCTCGATCATCGCGGCCTGCTGGTCGGTTGGTTCGCCGGTATCGCCGTCGGTACGTGGATGGCCGCTTCTACAGGCTTCAAGTCGTCTGTCTTCGCTCTGCACATCGGCTCGCTCACGATGCCCGGCTATGCCGCACTCTATTCGCTCTTCATCAATCTGGTTGTCGCCGTTCTAGTGACGGCGCTCGTCAAGGTGCTCGGCATGCAACCACGCTCTGATGCCACCCGGCCAGAGGATTATTCAGACGCAGTCCATTCTTGAGGAGGGTGTTTTGCTGGCGGATCGGGGCCTCAACACCGATCCCCTGGACGGACCGGGGCCTGAGCACCGCTCCCCTAGACGGATCGGGGCCTCAACACCACTCCCCTAGACGGATCGGGGCCTCAGCACCGCTCCTCTAGACGGACCGGGGCCTCAACACCGCTCCCCTAGACGGACCGGGGCCCCTTTCCGCCTCTCAAACATAAACCCAACTCGCTGCAGAAAGGGGCCCCGGTCCGTCCCCCTCCACGCCCCCAGTCCCCCCACCGACACCGCCCGCTTCTCACGCCTCCCCCACACCGCCCCAGTCCCGTCGACACCGCCCGCCTCCATCGCCATCGCGACGCCGCACCCGCCCCGCGCGTGCTCCGCATCTGCCGCAGGACGGCCGCGTCGTCGCCCACACCTCTCCTGTCCCTCTTCTCCTCCTACCTCCTTCTATCTCCTCCTAGCGCCTCCTAGCGCCTCCTCTCGCTCTCCTCCCTCCCTCGCTTTTTCATCCCCCCATATGCAAAACGCCGGGCTCTCCCCGGCGTCTTCGCTGTCCCGCACCTGTCTTTCGCTACCGCTCTGCTTATGCAGCCTTTCTTGCTGAACGCACCGCCTCCAACGCCGCTCGCGTCAACACATACGTGCCCGGCAAATCCTGCTCGTCACAGTTGTGACCCTCTCCACCCCGATCCACCACCACGAAGTCGCTCACCTCATCCAACGCCAACAACGGGTGATGCCACACGCCACGCGCATAGTTCACCCCCTGCCACCCCTCCGAAACAAACGCCCTCATCTGACTCACATCCAATTCGCCCGCCGGCGCTACCACCACCAAGTACGGCGTCGTCTTCAACGGAATGAACGCCTGACTCCCCAACGGATGCCGCTCCAACATCGTCACTTCATACGGCAACTGCCTCGGCTGGCCACGAAACACATTGACTAAGGTGCGGCCGCCCTCCGGCCCCAAATCTACCGTCGCCAAATCGTGAAACCGCTCCGTCGTCCCGCCATTGATCCCGAAATGCTTCGCCCCCGACAACTCGATCACATCGCCAAACGGCGCAAACGCCTCTCGCGTCAATCGCTCGATCTTCAACGCCGCTCCCGCCATGTCACTCTCCTTTTTTCCCTTTTTTCATTTCCCCCCCTCTCGCACGCCCTGCCGGGCGCGAGAGGGATTCATTCACGCTTACGCTTTCTTTTCGCTCAACCGGCCCCACAACCGCAAACGCGATACACCCCCGTCCGGAATGATGTTGAAGCGAATGTGCGTGATCGCCCCCAGCTTCTGTACCTGCTCCTCAAAGCCGAATTGCTTGTCCATGGCCAATTTCTGCTCCGGCAACAGCTCGGGCCAGAACATCGACTGCGTAATCAAGGACTGCTCGGTGCCACCCGTCACATACGCCGCCTGAATGGAACAACGGTCCGGGAAGTTGCCCTTGAAGTGCGCCGTGTCCACTTCGATCTTGGCAATCTCGCCCGGCTGCGCCAGCGCAATGATCGCCCAGTCGTTACCCGGCTCACGACGTCGACGTGTCTCCCACCCATCCCCCATGTTCACCCCTCGGCCCGGCATCAACAGGTTCGACGCCATGCCGAAATGCTGGTTGTTCGCCGCCACGACGTAACCGCCATTCTCCATCGCGATCAGGTCGATCAACTCGTCACGCGAGCGTCGCGCCCAATCGCTCTGCGGCAAGCCATACACGCGCAAACGCGCCAGACCACCATCGGGGTACAGGTTCACTCGCACATGGGTCACCGCACGCGACTGCGTGATCGCATGGTAGTGGTGCGCATTGCCCTGCAAGCTAGTCGACGCCAGCAATTCGAACCACTCGGCCGACTCGCCCGGGGCGCCGTCCGGGCTGTGGCAACCCTCGAGCGACGCGGCCGGCGGAAAGTTGCCGGTGAAGTGGCTGGTGTCGAGGTCAACGCCAAACAACACGCCCGGTCGCGCCAGCTTGACCACGCACCAGTCGTAGCCGTTCACACGCTTGCGACGTGTCTCCCAACCATCCATCCACTTGCCGTTGTCGTCGTATTTGCCCGGGATGAAGACGGCCGGCTCTGGATTGAGCATGCGCTCCTTGGCGGCGAAGAATTCGTCGCTGGCCTCCAACGCCTGCGCACCCAGGCGCGGATCAGCCAAGTTCACGTAACGGCGCACAAATTCCGGTGCGTTCGGGTCTTGCGGGGCGAGGGCCATGTTGCGTTTGACTCCAGGAGTAGCTGCCGACGCCTCGCGTCGGCATTGGGTTCGTTGGTTTCGTTTAACTTGTTGTTGATGTTCAGCGTGTCAGTGCCACGTTGGCCGGCGTGCCAGCGTCGGCCGCGTCGCCCACGGTCACCGCAACGGGCTCGTAAGGCAGCACGCCATTAAGCACTTTGTGGGCTCTCGCAAAGTCGACGTCTTTTTCCCACGCGGCCACGACTAGGGTCGCGACGCAGTTGCCCAGCAGGTTGGTCACAGCCCGTGCAATGCCCACGAACCAGTCGACCGGCAGAATCAGCACGAGGCCAATGACCGGGATGGCGGGAATGGCGGTGAGCGTCGCCGCCAGAATCACGATGGCCGAACCCGGAATGCCATGCGCACCCTTGGACGTCAGCAGCGAGACGAGGATGACGAGGATCAGGTCATGGATGGACAGCGGGGTGTTGGTCGCCTGTGCAATGAAGATGACCGCGAGCGTAAGGTAGATGGAGAAGCCATCGAGGTTGAAGGAGTAACCCGTGGGGATCACCAGGCCGACCGTGGATTTCTTGATGCCCATCCACTCGAGCTTGCGCATGATCTGGGGCAGCACCGCATCTGACGACGCCGTGCCCAACACGATGGATAACTCTTCACGGAAGTATTTGATGAACTTGAAGATGTTGAAACCCGCCAGACGCAATACGGTGCCCAGTACCACGGTGACGAAGACGAAGCAGCTCACGTAGAACACGAGCACGAGCATGCCAAGCTGCTTGAGCGACGACGCGCCATATTTGCCGGTGGTAAACGCCACGGCACCCAATACGCCCAGCGGCGCGAGTCGGATGATGAACGCCATCACTCGGAAGAAGACGTGGCTCAGGTCTTCGATGAAGCGCGCGACCGGACGCCCACGCTCACCAAGGGCGGCCAACGCACAGCCAAACATGACGGAGAAGACGAGAATCTGCAGGATGTCGCCCTTGGCAAACGCGTCGAAAACGGTGTCAGGGATGATTTTCAACAGGAAACCCGCCGTGTCTTTCAATCCCTTGGCATGCTCGGTGTACGCCGCCATCGCGCTCGGATTGAGGCTGCGAACGTCGATGTTCATGCCCACGCCCGGATGCGTCGCCCAAGCCAGCAGAGCACCAATGATCAGCGCGAAGGTGGTGATGACTTCGAAGTACAAAACGGCCTTGACGCCAACCCGGCCGACTTTGCGCAAATCACCCGCACTCGCCATGCCACTGACCACCACGCAGAAGACGATCGGTCCAATGACCATCTTGATGAGCTTCAGAAAGCCATCGCCCAACGGGCTCAATGACTCTCCCAAGTGCGGAAACCAAATGCCAAGCGCCACGCCAACGATCAGCGCAATGACGACTCGGCCAAACAACGAACGAAACAGCTTGGGCATGGTTTGTCTCCTCTGCCTGCAAAATCACTCTCTCGGATTTCGCAATCTCTACGCCTGACGGACTGCGCTCTCTGGGGCTAATGTTCTCTACCGCAACCACATTTCGAATCAACACCCATCCATGTATCCAGACAAGTCATACCGGTCTGACCAGTGGTGTTATGGAGAATATTAGAAAGCCAATATGGTGGGGTCAAGACGTGTTTTCTGAGGGGATTCCCTAGGGCAGGGCGATGCCCCACGCAGCTTGGGCCAGGGGCGGCGATTCGCTCGTATTCGCCGGTTTTGTTGGGCGAATCCTCTGCAGTTTGTGTGAACTTCGCTTTGGGACGGGCGGTCGCACTTGCGTAGGGTGCGCTGCCTCGACGCCCGGTGAAAGCCGCAAGGCAGTGTGCGCAGATCCCGCAATTTGTGCAGAAATAGGGGGGCGCCATGCGAATGAAGGACACAGTGGTATTGGTTACCGGCAGTGCTCAGGGCATCGGACGCGCCATCGCGATCCGTCTCGCGCAGGAGGGCGCACGCATCGTGGTGGAAGATCGGCAGCACAACGCGATGGCCGAACAGACGCTCGACGCGGTGCGCGCGGCCGGTAGCGACGGCTGCGTGATCGCGGGAGATGTGGGTGTCGCCGCGGACGACCGCGCGGTGATTGCGCAAGCCGTCGAGGCCTTGGGACGGGTCGATGTTCTGGTCAATAACGCGGGCGTGGAGCGGCGGGCGCCCTTTCTGGATGTAACGGAAGCGGACTACGACCTGGTGATGAATGTGAACCTGAAGGGGGCTTTCTTTCTCACGCAGGCGTTTGTGCGGCACCTGCGCGACACGAAGCGCGGCGGGCGCATCGTCAACGTCAGCTCGGTTCACGAGGAGCTGCCGTTTCCGCATTTCACCAGTTACTGCGCCAGCAAGGGCGGCCTGAAGATGATGATGCGCAATCTCGCGATCGAACTCGCCCCGCTCGGCATTGCGGTCAACAACGTCGCGCCCGGCGCGGTCGGCACCGCGATCAATCATCAACTCCTCGCCAATAAGGCGGAGCGCGACGCGCTGATCGCCAACATCCCCCTCGGGCGTCTCGCCGATCCGAGCGAAGTCGCCAACGCCGTGCTGTTCCTCGCCTCGCCGGACGCCAGTTATGTCACGGGCACTACGCTGTTCGTCGACGGCGGCCTGCTCTGGCGTTACGCGGAGCAATGACGATGACGGACACCGCACAACGCTCGCTGGCCGCCGGCGGCATGACGCCGGACGTCGCACATTCGGCACCGTCTGACGTGCTCACCCCCGCCGATCGCTATCAGCAGTTGTTTGTCGACGTGCAGACGCAGCGCATTTTTCCCGACAGCAAGACGTTCGTGGACTGCGTGCCCACGCTGGCTCCGGACGAGATCCTGCGCCGCTATCGCGACGACGTCGCGAAACCCGGCTTCGACCTTGCGCGCTTCGTGGCGTCGTATTTCACCCTCGAACGCCCACCCGCCAGTCACTATGTCTCTGACCCAGGCCAGGGGCTCGTCGAGCATATCGACGGACTCTGGGATGTCCTCACGCGCTTGCCCGAAGCGCACCCGGCCTACAGCTCGCTGTTGCCACTCCCCCGGCCATATGTGGTGCCGGGCGGACGCTTCCACGAGCTTTATTACTGGGACTCGTATTTCACGATGCTTGGCCTGGCTTGTAGCGCCCGCCACGACTTGCTGGTGAGCATGGCCGATAATTTTTCTTTTCTCATCGACACTTACGGCCACATCCCGAACGGCAATCGCACTTATTACCTGAGCCGCTCGCAGCCGCCGATGTATGGACTGATGGTGGCGCTGTTCGAGTCGCACGGCGTGGCACGGGCGATCCGGTATCTGCCCCACTTGCGTCGCGAGTACGACTTCTGGATGGACGGGGAGGCGTCGCTCGCCCCCGGCGATGCCTATCGCCATGTCGTGTGCCTGCCCGACGGCTCACGCCTCAATCGCTACTGGGACGAACGCGATACGCCGCGCGAGGAAGGTTATCTGGAAGATGTGAATACGGCGCTTCATGCGCCGGATCGTCCCGCTGCGCAGGTGTATCGCGATCTGCGCGCCGGCGCAGCCTCGGGCTGGGACTTCAGCTCGCGCTGGCTGGACGACGTTACCAACCTCGGTTCGATCCGCACGACCGCCTTCGTGCCCGTGGACCTGAATAGCTTCCTGTTCGCTTCTGAAGTGCAGATTTCCGGGCTGAGCGAGGCCAATGGCGACACGGAAAACGCCCGAGCCTTTGCCGTGCGTGCGCAAGCCCGGCGCGAGGCGATGACGCGCTATCTCTGGTGCGACGATGAGGGCGCATTCCTCGATTACGACTGGCAACGCAGTGAGCCGCACCGGCGGTTGTCGGCCGCGCTCGCCACGCCACTCTTTGTTGGATTGGCCTCGCGTGAGCAAGCACGCCGCTCGGCGCAGACGATCGAGGATCGTCTCCTGGCCCCGGGAGGGCTGCGCACGACGCAGGCGTCGAGCCTGCAGCAATGGGATCCGCCGAATGGCTGGGCGCCGCTGCAATGGATCGCCATTCACGGGCTTCGTCAGTACGGTGAGCACCGGCTCGCGAACGATATCGCCCACCGCTGGCTCTCGACGGTCAGCGCGCTCTATGCTCGCGAAAGCAAGCTCGTCGAGAAGTATTCGCTGCATGCGAGCGATGCAATGTCGGCAAGCGGTGGGGGAGGCGGGGAGTACCCGCTTCAGGACGGCTTCGGCTGGACCAATGGGGTCGTGCGTCGCCTCCTCGGCGATCATCCCGAACACCCCGCCCACCAGGCGACGGCGCAAGGCCGCGCGCGCGGGGGCACGCGTCGATAGCGCCTGCCCCGCGCCCGTGCGCCGGGCGAACGGAAAGTCCCCACGCCGCGCGGGTTTGCTCGCGCGTTGCCGGCTGAGCGCCTGGGGAGATATTTGGCGTCGTACAATGCGAGATACGTATACCCGCATTCCCTGTGAGGCCTCATGAAGCATTCGGCGCATGCCGTAACCGACGCCGCCGTCGCCATCATCCGCGAGCGCATCGAACGTCAGGTCTATCCGGCCGGCGCGATGCTCCCGTCACAACGCCAACTCGCCGAAGAGCTGACGATCAGTCGCGCCTCGCTGCGTGAGGCCCTGTCGACGCTCGAAGCGCTCGGCATGGTCGCGATCCGCCCCGGTAAAGGCGTTTATGTGAACGACGCGTCGGCGCGCCTGGGCGTCGCCTGGCGCTTCGCCGACCAGATCTCGCTCGCCGACACGTATCAGTTGCGCTATGCGCTCGAAGGCTTCTCCGCCCGCCTCGCCGCCCACGCGGCGAGTCATGGCGAGATCGAGTGGCTCACGGACAACGTGGAAGCGATGAAGGTCGCACTGGTCGACGGCGACGTCGATACGGCCGCCCAACTGGACTTTGCCTTCCACCTGCGCATCGTGGGACTCGCCGGAAACGGGGCCATCGCCGATATTCTGCGCGGCAGCACGGAGATTGTGATGGAAAGCCAGCGTTTGCCGTTCTATCAGCGCGAACTGGTGCTCTCCACCTATCATGAACATCTGGAGATCCTCGACGCCCTGCGCCGCCGCGATGGCGCCGTCGCCGGGCCGCAATGGAGCGCCATATCGTGCTGGCGGCCCAGCGGGCGGGCATCCATTTCCCTATCCCCTCTGCGTATCCGTCCCCGAACAGCCTCACCCCCAGGGAGAACGCAGAGCGTACTGGTGTTCCACATGTTCAGCTTTGAGATGATTGGGATTTGCGCTATACTTTGAAGGTTTTAGTCATTTAACCCTCACCCTAGCGCCTACCCGCCTGACATCTCGTCCGTAGCCCGAGCCTCCGCTGTGCGCATATTCCGCGCAATTCCGGTGCCCGCGCAAGTGTCATCGCGAGCGGACGATGGGGCTGGCAGCCGGGGTGAAACCTCCAGGAGTTTCCCGTGCTGCCGTCATTCCCACCCGCCATTCTCGCGCTCGCTGACGGCACGGTCTTTCGTGGGTACGCCATCGGCGCTGCCGGTCACACCATCGGTGAAGTGGTTTTCAATACCGCCATCACCGGCTATCAGGAAATCCTCACCGACCCCAGCTATGCGCGTCAGATCGTCACGTTGACGTATCCGCACATTGGCAATACGGGCGTCAACGGTGAAGACGTCGAAGCCACGAAAGTCCATGCCGCAGGCCTGATCATCAAGGATCTGCCGATCCTCGAGTCGAATTTCCGCGCCGACAAGACGCTGTCGCAATATCTGAAGGACGAGGGCGTTGTCGCGATCGCCGGTATCGACACGCGCCGCCTCACCCGTATTCTGCGCGAGAAGGGCGCCCAGAACGGCTGCATCCTCGCCGGAGAAGGTGCTGACGCGGCCAAGGCCATTGCGCTTGCCCAATCGTTCCCGGGCCTCGCCGGAATGGATCTTGCCAAGGTCGTCTCGACCACGGAGCCGTATTCTTGGACGGAAACGGAGTGGCGCCTGGGCGAAGGCTACGGTGAACAGAAGGATCCGAAATTCCATGTGGTCGCACTGGACTACGGCGTCAAGCGCAACATCCTGCGCATGCTCGCCCAGCGCGGTTGCAAGGTCACGGTGCTACCGGCGCAAAGCTCGGCCGACGACGTATTCGCGCTGAACCCGGACGGTGTGTTCCTCTCGAACGGCCCCGGCGACCCGGAGCCTTGCGATTACGCCATCGCCGCCACGAAGACGTTCCTCGAGCGCCGCATCCCGACCTTCGGTATCTGCCTCGGCCACCAGATCATGGGTCTCGCCGTCGGCGCGAAGACGCTGAAGATGAAGACCGGTCACCACGGCGCCAACCACCCGGTCAAGGACCTCGCGACCGGCCGTGTGGTCATCACGTCGCAAAACCATGGCTTCGCCGTGGATGCCAATAGCCTGCCGGCCAACGCGCGCGTCTCGCACGTGTCGCTGTTCGATGGCACGCTGCAAGGCTTCGAGCTGACGGATCGCCCGGCATTTTGCTTCCAGGGACACCCGGAAGCCTCGCCCGGCCCGCACGACATCGGCTATCTGTTCGACCGCTTCGTGCAGTCGATGGTCGACGCGAAGCAGCCCGCGTAAGGCCTGGCACGACGAGATACGGATAAGGGAACGCTCAACATGCTCGGAAACTCGATCGGCATCGTCAATCTCTGGACCTACCTGGCCGGGGTGGTGGTGATCATTCTGCTGCCAGGACCGAACTCGCTCTATGTGCTGTCGGTGGCAGCGCAGCGCGGTGTTCGCCAGGGCTACGCAGGCGCATGCGGCGTGTTCCTCGGCGACACGATCCTCATGACCCTGTCGGCCGCCGGCGTGGCGTCGCTGCTGCATGCGCAGCCGGCGCTTTTCTTCGTGGTGAAGTATCTCGGCGCCGCCTATCTTTGCTGGATGGGCGTGAACATGCTGCGCGGCGCCATCGCCAACGCGCGGGCCGCACGAGCCAACGCCGGGACGGCAGTCGCCGCGCCCAAGCCAGTCGACGCGGATCACCCGTTCAAGCGGGCGCTGTTCATCAGCCTGCTCAACCCGAAGGCGATCCTGTTCTGCGTGTCGTTTTTCATCCAGTTCGTCGATCCGGGCTATGCCCACCCCGCCGTGTCGTTTGCGGTGCTGGGCGCGATCGTGCAGACCTGCAGTTTCCTGTACCTGAGCACGCTGATCCTGGCCGGTTACCGCCTGGCCGAGCACTTCCGGCAACGTCGCCGGTTGAGCGCCGGGGCAACCGGCGGCGTGGGCGCGCTGTTCGTCGGCTTCGGTGTGAAGCTCGCGAGCGCGACGCTGAGTTAAATTTTTGTTGAGAACGTTATGCCAAAGCGCACAGACATCAAGAGCATCCTCATCATCGGCGCCGGTCCGATCATCATCGGTCAGGCATGCGAATTCGACTATTCCGGCGCACAGGCCTGCAAGGCGCTGCGCGAGGAAGGCTTCAAGGTCATCCTGATCAACAGCAATCCCGCCACGATCATGACCGACCCGGATACGGCCGATGTGACCTACATCGAACCGATTACCTGGGAAGTCGTCGAGCGCATCATCGCCAAGGAACGCCCGGATGCCATCCTGCCGACCATGGGGGCCAGACCGCGCTGAACTGCGCGCTCGACCTGCACAAGCATGGCGTGCTCGATAAGTACAAGGTCGAGCTGATCGGCGCGTCGCCGGAAGCCATCGACAAGGCCGAAGACCGCCTGAAATTCAAGGACGCGATGACCAAGATCGGTCTCGGGTCGGCCAAGTCGGGCATCGCCCATTCCATGGAAGATGCGCTCGCCGTGCAGGCGCAGATCATGGCCGAGATCGGCGGCAGCGGTTATCCGATGGTGATCCGTCCGTCATTTACGCTCGGCGGCTCGGGCGGCGGCATCGCCTACAACCGCGAAGAGTTCGAAGAGATCTGCAAGCGCGGTCTCGACCTCTCGCCCACGCGCGAACTGCTCATCGAAGAGTCGCTGCTGGGCTGGAAGGAGTACGAGATGGAAGTCGTGCGCGACCGCGCCGACAACTGCATCATCGTCTGCTCGATCGAGAACCTCGACCCGATGGGCGTGCACACCGGCGATTCGATTACCGTGGCACCTGCCCAGACGTTGACCGATAAGGAATACCAACTGCTGCGTAACGCGTCGCTGGCCGTGCTGCGCGAAATCGGCGTGGAGACGGGCGGCTCGAACGTCCAGTTCTCGATCAACCCGAAGGACGGCCGCATGGTCGTCATCGAAATGAACCCGCGCGTGTCGCGCTCTTCGGCTCTGGCATCGAAGGCGACCGGCTTCCCGATCGCCAAGATCGCCGCCAAGCTGGCCGTCGGCTACACGCTCGACGAACTGCGCAACGAGATCACCGGCGGTGCGACACCGGCCTCGTTCGAGCCGACCATCGACTATGTCGTGACCAAGGTGCCGCGCTTTGCCTTCGAGAAGTTCCGCGAAGCCGACGCGCGCCTGACCACGCAGATGAAGTCGGTCGGCGAAGTGATGGCCATGGGTCGCACGTTCCAGGAATCGTTCCAGAAGGCCATGCGTGGCCTGGAAGTCGGTGTGGACGGTCTGGACGAAAAGTCGACCGACCGCGACGAGATCGTGGCCGAGATCGGCGAGCCGGGCCCCGACCGCATCTGGTACGTGGGCGACGCGTTCCGTCTGGGCATGAGCCTGGAAGAGGTGTACGCCGAGACGGCCATCGACCCGTGGTTCCTCGCCCAGCTCGAAGCCATCGTCAAGAAGGAACAGGCGTTGGCCGGCCGCACGCTGGAGAGCCTGTCGACCGACGAGCTGCGCTTCCTCAAGCAAAGCGGCTTCTCGGATCGCCGCCTCGCCAAGCTGCTCGGCACCGACCAGACGGCCGTGCGCCAAGCCCGTATCGCACAAAAGGTGCGCCCGGTCTACAAGCGCGTGGACACCTGCGCCGCCGAATTCTCGACGGACACGGCCTACATGTACTCGACCTATGAGGAAGAGTGCGAAGCCCAGCCGACCAACAAGAAGAAGGTCATGGTGCTGGGCGGTGGTCCGAACCGTATCGGCCAGGGGATCGAGTTCGATTACTGCTGCGTGCACGCGGCGCTCGCACTGCGTGAAGACGGCTACGAGACCATCATGGTCAACTGCAACCCGGAAACGGTGTCGACGGACTACGACACGTCGGATCGTCTGTACTTCGAACCGGTGACGCTGGAAGACGTGCTCGAAATCGTCGACCTCGAAAAGCCGGTCGGCGTGATCGTGCAGTACGGCGGTCAGACCCCGCTCAAGCTCGCCCTCGATCTCGAAGCGAACGGTGTGCCCATCGTCGGCACCAGCCCCGACATGATCGACGCGGCCGAAGACCGCGAGCGCTTCCAGAAGCTTTTGCAGGACCTGGGCCTGCGCCAGCCGCCGAACCGCACGGCACGCGCCGAGGACGAAGCGCTCAAGCTCGCCGCCGAGATCGGCTATCCGCTGGTGGTGCGTCCCTCGTATGTGCTGGGTGGGCGTGCGATGGAAATCGTCCACGAGCCGCGTGACCTCGAGCGCTACATGCGCGAAGCCGTCAAGGTCAGCCACGACAGCCCGGTGCTGCTCGATCGCTTCCTCGACGACGCTATCGAATGCGACGTGGATTGCATCTCCGACGGCACGGACGTCTACATCGGCGGCGTGATGGAACACATCGAACAGGCTGGCGTCCACTCGGGCGACTCGGCTTGCTCGCTGCCCCCGTACACGCTCTCGGCGCCGACTGTGGCCGAACTCAAGCGTCAGACGGCCGCCATGGCCCGCGCCCTCAACGTGATCGGCCTGATGAATGTGCAGTTCGCGATCCAGCAGGGCAACGGGGTCGACACGATCTACGTGCTCGAAGTGAATCCGCGCGCCTCGCGTACGGTGCCCTACGTATCGAAGGCGACCGGCCGTCAACTGGCCAAGATCGCCGCGCGTGCCATGGTCGGTCAGTCGCTCAAGTCGCAAAACGTGACGAGCGAAGTCGTGCCGCCGTACTTCAGCGTCAAGGAAGCCGTATTCCCGTTCGTGAAGTTCCCGGGCGTCGACCCGGTGCTTGGACCGGAAATGCGCTCGACGGGCGAAGTGATGGGCGTGGGCCGCACGTTTGGCGAGGCGCTCTTCAAGTCGCAACTGGCGGCGGGCTCGCGCCTGCCGGCCTCGGGCACGGTGCTGCTCACGGTGAAGGACGCGGACAAGCCGCGCGCGGTTGAAGTGGCCCGCATGCTGCACGCGCTGGGTTACCCGATCGTGGCCACGCGTGGCACCGCCGCCGCTATCGACGCGGCAGGCATCCCGGTGCGCGTGGTCAACAAGGTGAAGGACGGCCGTCCGCACATTGTCGACATGATCAAGAACGGCGAGATCGCGCTGGTGTTCACCACGGTGGATGAGACGCGCACGGCGATTGCCGATTCCCGCTCGATCCGCATGTCGGCGCAAGCGCACAAGGTTACGTACTACACGACGATCTCGGGTGCCCGTGCCGCCGTGGAAGGCCTGAAGTATCTGCAGAATCTCGAGGTCTACGATCTGCAGGGCCTGCACGCCTTGCTGCCGGCCTGATTGCGCAAGGCCTGAGCGGTTACGCTGCAAGAAATGGCGCGCTCGGCAGGGAACCGATCCCCGTCGGACGCGCCAAATGGTGCATAGGTGTTGCGATATCGTGCAGCCGGCCCTGCGCTTGGCAGCCTCGACAACTCTGCTACACTAACGCCACATAGGTGTCACAGCCGCGGTCAAGCGGCGTTCGCAAACCAGTGCGAATGCGGCTTTGCTGCGGCAATTTTTTTGTCTTTCGGAACAACGCGTATGAGTACCATTCCTCTGACCAAGCGGGGCGCCGAGCTGCTCAAAGAAGAGCTGCACCGCCTGAAGACCGTCGAACGTCCGGCCGTGATCACTGCGATTGCTGAAGCCCGTGCGCAGGGCGATCTGTCGGAAAATGCGGAATACGACGCCGCCAAGGAAAAGCAGGGCTTTATCGAGGGGCGTATCGCCGATCTCGAATCCAAGCTCTCCGCCGCGCAGATCATCGACCCGTCGTTGCTCGACGCCGAGGGGCGCGTGGTGTTTGCCGCCACCGTCGAACTCGAAGACCTCGACAACGGCGGCACGGTGCTGTACCAGATCGTCGGCGACGACGAAGCCGATCTGGAACACGGCAAGATCTCGGTGAGTTCGCCGATCGCACGTGCCCTCATTGGCAAGTACGCTGGCGATGTGGCCGAAGTGCAGGCCCCGAGCGGCGTGCGTGAGTACGAGATCATCGATGTCCGCTACGTCTGACGTGACGTCCCCCAGCGGCGCGCCACGGCTGGAACGGCTGTTCCGCCTGATCGCGACCCTGTGGTGCGGTAGTCAGTGGGCGATCGGCTATGTCGTGGCGCCCACGCTCTTCGCAGTGCTGGAATCGCGCACCATGGCCGGAACGGTCGCCGGTCGCCTGTTTCACACGCAAGCCTGGATAAGTCTCGTCTGCGGCGTGCTGCTGGTCTGGCTGGCGACGGCGCTGATCGCGCGTGCGGGCGACGCCCAAGCGGCACGCAGCTATCGCGGACTGCGGTGGCTGGCGGTGGCGATGATGGTCTGTGTGCTGATCGCCTCGTTCGGCCTCCAGCCGTTGATGGCGGATCTGCGCGCGCAGGCGGAGGCGGCGGGCGTGGAGATCGGCCAGTCGGCGTTTGCTGCACGTTTTGGCATGCTTCACGGTATTTCGAGCGGCATCTACCTGCTGCAAAGCCTGCTCGGCTTGGCGCTGATCTGGCGTCAGCCGGTGCGTGGCTGAGTGTCGCAGGGGGGGGCAGCGACGCTGGCTTCGCAGCCAATCCGATCGTGGCATCCATAAAAAAACGCGCCTGTTGTCCGGGCGCGTTTTTTCGAGAACTGGCGGCGGTGTGCCGTTCGCTCAGTCGTTGCGTTGGCGCTTGACGCTGGTCTGGCGCTTTTTGGCCTTCTTGACGATGCCGCCAGCGGTCATGCGTTCGTTGCCGCGAACGGTCACTTTCTTGACGGTCGGACGGCGTCCCGCGTTGGTGCTGGTCTTGACGACGGTGACAGTGCGCGGGGCACGGCCCTTGACTGTCGCACCCGTACCACCGGTCCGGGAGCGAACCGGCGCTTCCGTTTCGTCCGGCGTCGGGCGGTACAGAACAAGCAGCTTGCCGATGTGTTGTACCGGCGCTGCGCCGAGTTGATCGCAGATGGCTTCGTAGATGGTCACGCGTGCATCGCGTTCGTCGCCGAACACACGTACCTTGATCAGTTCGTGAGCCTTCAGGGCGCCGTCAATTTCCTTGAGCACCGCCGGCGTCAAGCCGTCGGCGCCAATCAGTACAACGGGATTCAGCGCATGGGCGGTGGAGCGCAAGTCGGCGCGTTGCGCCGGGGTCAGGGTCAGGGCGGGCATAGAGGACAGACGAGACAAACGAGTTAGGATGCACCCGTACGCGGCGGCCGGCGCACCTGCAAATACCAGAGGCCGGCTCGCGCATTTTGGGCGCGCAAGGGCCTATTATCCTGCAAAATCGCAGCGTTTTTGAAGAATTATGGCAAAAAACCGTTTCAGCCACGCCTGGCTGCACGATCACATCAACGATCCCTACGTCAAAATGGCGCAGCGTGAGGGCTATCGTGCCCGCGCGGCCTACAAACTCAAGGAGATCGACGAGCAGGACCGGCTGATCAAGCCCGGTCAGGTCATTGTCGACCTGGGCGCGACGCCCGGGAGCTGGAGTCAGTACGCGCGCAACAAGCTCGCGGGCGGCAAGCGCACGGAAGGGGGTATCGACGGCACGATCATCGCGCTGGACATCCTGCCGATGGCGCCGATCGCCGACGTCACCTTCCTGCAGGGTGACTTCCGCGAGGACAGCGTGCTCGTGCAGCTCGAAGAAATCCTCGCCGGACGCAAAGTCGACCTTGTAGTTTCCGATATGGCCCCCAACTTGTCGGGGGTAGCGTCTGCCGATGCAGCGCGGATCGAGCATTTGTGCGATCTGGCGATGGATTTTGCTCAGCGACACCTGAAACCGGAGGGTGCATTGCTGGTCAAATGTTTTCACGGCAGTGGCTACAGCCAGATTGTCGAAAAATTCAAGCACCAGTTCAAAACCGTGGCGCCGCGCAAGCCAAAGGCGTCCCGAGATAAATCTTCCGAAACGTTCATTTTGGGACGAGGATTGAAAAATCCGGCTTGATGCCCGTCAAACCAGCGCTCTGGCGCTATGGCGGCGGTAAAGAATCACTATGGCGGTGCGCCTGCGAGTGGATTAGAATGAATTCCTGGCGCGAAGCGATTTCATGAAGGAGCAACGCTTTGAACAATAATATGTTTTCCAAAGCGGCGGTGTGGTTGGTCATCGCGCTGGTCTTGTTTACTGTGTTTAAACAGTTCGACAAGCCGCACGTCCAGGAAGGCGTGACGTACTCCCAGTTCATGGACGATGCCAAGAATGGCAAGGTCAAGAACGTGATAGTGCAGGGGCGCAGCCTTCAGGTGACGCCCAGCGACGGCCAGAAATACACCATCGTGTCGCCCGGCGACATCTGGATGGTGGGCGATCTCATGAAGTATGGCGTTCAAGTTTCGGGCAAAGCCGATGACGAACCGAACGCGCTCATGTCCGTGCTCTACTACCTCGGACCCACGTTGCTGATCATCGGCTTCTGGTTCTACATGATGCGGCAGATGCAGGGCGGGGGTAAGGGCGGTGCCTTTTCCTTCGGTAAATCCCGTGCGCGCCTCATCGACGAGAATGCCAATCCCGTGACCTTTGCCGACGTCGCCGGTTGCGACGAAGCCAAATACGAAGTTGGCGAGTTGGTCGACTTCCTGAAAGACCCTCAGAAATTCCAGAAGCTCGGTGGTCGTATTCCGCGCGGTGTGCTGCTCGTCGGCCCGCCGGGGACTGGTAAGACGCTGCTCGCCCGCGCCATCGCTGGCGAAGCGAAGGTGCCGTTCTTCAGCATTTCGGGTTCCGACTTCGTGGAAATGTTCGTCGGCGTCGGCGCGGCCCGCGTTCGAGACATGTTTGAAAACGCGAAGAAGCAATCGCCCTGTATCGTGTTCATCGACGAAATCGATGCGGTCGGCCGCCATCGTGGCGCCGGCATGGGCGGCGGTAACGACGAACGCGAGCAAACGCTGAACCAGATGCTCGTCGAGATGGATGGCTTCGAAGCCAACTCGGGCGTGATCGTGATCGCCGCGACGAACCGGTCGGACGTGCTCGACAAGGCGCTGCTGCGCCCGGGCCGCTTCGACCGTCAGGTCTACGTCGGTCTGCCGGATATCCGTGGCCGTGAGCAGATCCTGAAGGTGCACCTGCGCAAGGTGCCGATTTCGAACGACGTCGATGCGTCGGTCATCGCGCGCGGAACGCCGGGCATGTCGGGCGCCGATCTGGCGAACCTCGTGAACGAAGCCGCCCTGTTCGCGGCGCGCCGTAACAAGCGCATCGTCGAAATGCTCGACTTCGAAGACGCGAAGGACAAGATCTTCATGGGCCCGGAGCGCAAGTCGGCAGTGATGCGCGACGAAGAGCGACGTGCCACGGCGTACCACGAGTCGGGCCACGCGGTGGTGGCGATGCTGCTGCCGGAAGCCGACCCGGTGCACAAGGTGACGATTATCCCGCGGGGTTGGGCACTTGGCCTGACGATGCAGTTGCCGGAGCACGACAAGTACTCGGAGTATCGCGATACGATGCTCACGCAGATCGCCATCCTGTTTGGCGGTCGTGCGGCTGAGGAAGTGTTCATCAACAAGATGTCGACGGGCGCTTCGAACGATTTCGAGCGTGCCACCAAGCTGGCTCGCGACATGGTGACCCGCTACGGGATGTCGGACGCGCTGGGACCGATGGTCTATGTCGACACGGAGCAGGATTCCATGTTCGGCCGGATGTCCGCCAAGTCGGTCTCGGAGGCCACGCAGCAGAAGGTCGACGGGGAAGTTCGCCGCATTCTCGACGAGCAATACGCGCTGGCCCGGAAGCTGCTGGAAGACAACCGCGACAAGGTCGAGTCGATGACTCAGGCCCTGATGGAGTGGGAAACGATCGACGGCGAGCAGATCGGCGACATCATGGAAGGCCGTCCGCCGCGTCCGCCGAAGAACGGTCCGACCAACGGTGGCGCATCGGGTGGCAATCCGCCGCTCAAGCCCAGCAGCACACCGGCGACCGTCTAAACACGCAAGCCCTGGTAGCTCCCAAAGCGCTGCCATCCCAGAAAGGCCGGCATTGCGCCGGCCTTTTTGCGTTTCGAGGCGATGACGCTGCCCGGTGCCGGGTATCGATGGCCGCTACCACGCACCAGCCGCGAGGAAAATCGGTGTTACCGAGTGTTTCTATGGTCGATGTGGCAGGCGAATCCGGTAACATTACGGCCATGCAAAGCGTCCGGTATCCCTATCCCGGGCGCGCGGATCCGGTCCCGGCCAACGGACCGCTAAACTGGTTTTACTGAGCTGAGCGTCCGAATGTCCTCCGAGTCGTCGCAATCCCTGCCTTCCATGTCCCCGGTCGAAACCGATGCCACTGACGCCGCCGACATCGTCGCGTCCGGCGTGGCACCCGGTGCCCCGGACAAGCCCGCCACGCTGGCATTCGGCCCGCGCTTCCAGCTCGATGCCCACCGGGTGCACGTTATGGGTATCCTGAACGTGACGCCCGACTCATTTTCCGACGGCGGCAAGTTTGTCGCGCGCGACGCCGCCCTGCGCCATGCCGAGCAGTTGATTGCCGACGGCGTCGACATTCTCGATATCGGCGGGGAATCGACCCGTCCGGGCGCTGAAGCGTTGTCGGAAGCCGCCGAACTGGACCGCGTCGTGCCGATTGTCGAAGCGTTGCGCGACTGTGGCGTACCGCTTTCGGTGGATACCTATAAGCCGGGCGTGATGCGCGCGGTGCTCGCGGCCGGCGCGGACATGATCAACGACATCTGGGGGTTCCAGCAGCCCGGTGCCATCGACGCGGTGCGCGAGAGCGAAGCCGCACTGTGCGTCATGCACATGCTGCACGACCCGAAGACCATGCAGGACGCACCGATCTACACCGACGTTGTCACCGAGGTCGCCGCCTTCCTCGACGGCAGGGTGGACGCGCTGCTCTCGGCCGGTGTTGCGCCGTCGCGTCTGTACCTCGACCCGGGATTCGGCTTCGGTAAGAATCTCGCCCATAATCTCGCACTGCTCAAACACTTGCGTGTGCTGTCGCGCGATGGATTGCCGTTGCTCGTCGGCATGTCGCGAAAGCGGATGCTGGGCGAAATTACCGGGCGTCAGGCGCCATTGGAGCGACGAGTAGCCAGCGTCGCCGCAGCGATGTGTGCCGCGCAGCAGGGCGCGGCCATCGTGCGCGTGCACGACGTCGCCGAGACGGTCGATGCATTCAAGGTCTGGCACGCCGTGCGCGACGCCGAATAACCCTGCCGCGGGCAACCCGCCGGAGGGCCCCAGCGCCGCAAGCCAATGGGGACCCAGCGGGGACGCGCGCCAGCGATAATGGCGGGGGCGGTGGCCCCCCACCGTCTGAGCGCGGCACCTATAAAGATTGAACGACGCGCGCGTCCGGTCTCTCATCCGGCGCAGCGCCTCAACTGGGAACGATGCAACGATGAAACGACGCTATTTTGGAACCGATGGGATTCGCGGCACGGTGGGCGAAAGCCCGATCACGCCAGAGTTCGTGCTGCGACTCGGTTACGCCGCGGGTCGCGTGCTGGCCGGCAACCAAACGCTGGGCCGTCCGACGGTATTGATCGGCAAGGACACGCGCGTCTCCGGCTATATGCTCGAAGCCGCGCTGGAAGCCGGCTTTGCGGCAGCCGGCGTCGACACTATGATGGCGGGCCCGATGCCCACGCCCGCCGTAGCCTACCTCACCCGGGCGCTGCGCCTGGCGGCTGGCGTGGTGATCAGCGCGTCGCACAACCCGTACCACGACAACGGCATCAAATTCTTCTCGGCGGATGGTAACAAGCTGCCGGACCAGACCGAACTGGCCATCGAAGCCGAACTCGACAATCCGATGACCTGCGTGCGCTCCGAGCAACTCGGCAAGGCGCGTCGTCTGGACGATGCCGCAGGCCGCTACATCGAGTTCTGCAAGAGCACGTTCCCGAACGACTTCGACTTGCGCGGCATGAAGATCGTGGTCGATTGCGCCAACGGCGCCGCGTATCACATCGCGCCCCATGTGTTCCACGAGTTGGGCGCCGAGGTTATCGCGATCGGCAACCAGCCGAACGGTTTCAACATCAACGAGGACTGCGGGGCGACAGCGCCGGATGCGCTCATGCGCGCCGTGCGTGCGAATCACGCGGATCTCGGCGTGGCGCTCGATGGCGACGCTGACCGCCTGCAGATCGTCGACGGTGCGGGCCGTCTCTACAACGGCGACGAGCTGCTGTATCTGTTGGTGAAGGACCGCCTGGACAACGGAGGGGTGCCGGGTGCCGTGGGTACGTTGATGACCAATATGGCCGTCGAAGTCGCCCTCAAGGGCCTAGGGGTGCCATTCGTGCGCGCCAAGGTCGGCGACCGTTACGTGCTCGAGCAACTGCACAAGCACGGTTGGCAGATTGGCGCGGAGGGTTCCGGCCACATTTTGTGTCTGGACAAGCACACGACGGGCGACGGTATCATCTCGGCCCTGCAAGTGCTCGCGGCAATCCGTCGCGCGGGCAACCCGCCGCTGGCGAAGCTGCTCGACGGCGTGCGTCTGTTCCCGCAGCAAATGATCAACGTCCGTACGCCGGCCGGCTACGACTGGCAGAGCGATGCGCGCCTGTCCGACGAGCGCACCGCCGTCGAGTCTCAATTGGGAGATACGGGGCGCGTGCTCATTCGCGCATCGGGCACCGAGCCCGTGCTGCGCGTGATGGTGGAAGCCCGCGAAGCCGCCCAAGCCACGTCCTTCGCCCAGCATCTGGCCGACGTCGTCAAATCGGCCGCCTGAGCGTTCACTGAACGCCCGGTCTGCCATCCATCCTGGCAGGGCCGTGCCCCCCCCGAGTGGGGCGGCACGGCGGACAACGCCGAATCCCCTCATCGAAGTCAATCCCCCGGGCGCAAGCGCCGGTCAACGCGTTGCCGCATACCTGCGTTTCAGGCTTCCCATCATGGCAATCGGTTCAACCCGATATTTCCATTTGTGACACGGTGGCCTAGGATGGTTAGACGGTTTGCACCCGTGTCACGGTGCTGACATGTGTCCCGAATTGGGCGTTTTGCGCGATGGCATGTGCTTGGAGATACCCTAAACCATTGCCAGACAAGGATTTTTGGCCGCCAACGAGAGGCGGGAGATGCGTCTGGCAACGTGACGATCCCGAGTCAACTTTATGACGCCGATGTTGTGAGCTTTCACACATGACACATGATTGTCACATTCGGACTCTATTCTTCGAGCCAACCACACGCTGTATCCACACCAACTCGGAGAAATCCATGAAGCTGATGAAGACTGCGATTGCCGGCATGGCTGGCATTCTGTTTGCCGCTGGCGCGATTGCGGGCGAAATTACGGGTGCAGGCAGCACGTTCGCCGCGCCGATCTACACGAAGTGGGCTGACGCCTACCAGAAGGCGACCTCGAACAAGGTCAACTATCAGGGCATCGGTTCGTCGGGTGGCATCAAGCAAATCCAGGCCAAGACTGTCGATTTCGCAGGTTCGGACGCTCCGCTGACGGACGAAGAACTGGCCAAGCAAGGCCTGTTCCAGTTCCCGACGGTGGTCGGCGGCATCGTGCCGGTGGTCAACGTACCGGGCGTCAAGCCGGGCGAGCTGGTCCTGTCGGGCCCGGTGCTGGGCGACATCTATCTGGGCAAGATCAAGAAGTGGAACGATCCGGCCATCGCCAAGCTGAACCCGAAGGTCAAGCTGCCGGATACCGATATCGCCGTGGTTCGCCGCGCCGACGGGTCGGGCACGAGCTTCGTGTTCACGAACTATCTGTCGAAGGTCAACGCCGAGTGGAAGAGCAAGGTTGGCGAAGGCACCACGGTGAACTGGCCGACGGGTACGGGCGGCAAGGGTAACGACGGCGTCGCCGCTTTCGTGCAACGCCTGCCGGGCGCGATCGGTTATGTCGAGTCGGCCTACGCCACGCAAAACAAGCTGACGTACACGGCACTGACGAACGCCGACGGCAAGACCGTCGAGCCGACCACGGAAACGTTCGCTGCGGCAGCTGCCAAGGCCGAATGGTCGAAGACGTTCTACCAGATCCTGACCAACGAGAAGGGCGACAAGTCGTGGCCGATCGTGGCTGCCACCTTCGTGCTGGTGCACCAGAAGGCTGACGCCGGCAAGGAAGCGCAAGGCGCCGACGTGCTGAAGTTCTTCGACTGGTCGTTCAAGAATGGCGAGAAGACCGCCAAGGAACTGGACTACATCCCGCTGCCGGAAGCGGTGCTGAAGCAAATCCGTGCAGGTTGGAAGGCGAAGGTTGCCGAGTCGGCCCACAAGGCCGGCATCTAAAGCAGCCTTGCTGGCCCCGGGCAATGCACGGTTGCATTGCCCGGGGCCTCAACCCGGCATTATCCGCGCCGCCTGTTCCGAAGCCCGACCTCTGATCTGGCAACGGCAGGCGGCGCGCTCACGCTGAGACGACATCATGGCAGAAGCCACCCGACCCCTCGCAACAGCAGGCGCGCAGCGCGCTCCGTCTTCCGTTGGCGACATTCTTTTCGCGCTGCTCACCCGCGCGGCCGCCCTCATTACGCTGCTCTTGCTCGGTGGCATCATCGTGTCGCTGATGTACAGCGCACTGCCGTCGATTCAGAAATTTGGCTTCGCCTTCCTGTGGACGAAGGAATGGGATCCGCCCGCCGAGCACTTCGGCGCGCTCGTGCCGATCTACGGCACACTCGTCACGTCGCTCATCGCGCTCATTATCGCGGTGCCGGTCAGCTTCGGCATTGCGCTGTTCTTGACTGAACTCTCGCCCGTATGGCTGCGCCGCCCGCTCGGTACGGCCATCGAGCTGCTCGCCGCTATCCCGAGCATTGTCTACGGGATGTGGGGTCTGCTGATCTTCGCCCCGATCTTCAGCCAGTACTTCCAGAAGCCGCTGCAGACGCTGCTCGGCAACGTTCCGGTCATCGGTGCACTGTTCCAGGGGCCGCCGCTGGGCATCGGTATCCTGCCCGCCGGTGTGATCCTCGCGATCATGATCATTCCGTACATCGCCTCGGTCATGCGCGACGTGTTCGAAGTCACGCCCGTGCTCCTCAAGGAGTCGGCCTACGGCATTGGCTGCACCACCTGGGAGGTGATGTGGCGCGTGGTGCTGCCCTTCACGAAGACGGGGGTGATCGGTGGCGTCATGTTGGGGCTGGGCCGCGCGCTTGGCGAGACCATGGCCGTCACCTTCGTGATCGGCAACACGAATCTGCTCGACAACGTATCGCTCTATTCGCCGGGCAACAGCATTACCTCGGCGCTCGCCAACGAGTTCGCCGAAGCCGGCCCGGGGCTGCATACGGCCGCCCTGATGGAGCTCGGCCTGATTCTGTTCTTCATCACCTTTGTGGTGCTGGCGCTGTCCAAGCTCATGCTGCTGCGCCTTGAGAAAAGCGAAGGTAAATAATGACTCAACAAGCGCTCGAACTGGAAACCCCAGCCGTGAAGCCGACCGACGCCGTGACCCGCGTGCGGCTGCAAGCTTACCGCCGCCGCAAGAACATTTTTGCGATCGCGATGTCGCTCGCGGCCATGGCCTTCGGCCTGATCTGGCTGCTGTGGATTCTCTACACCACGCTCTCGCTGGGCATCGGCGGTCTGTCGCTGTCGCTGTTCACCGAAATGACGCCGCCGCCGAACACCGCCGGCGGGGGGCTCGCCAATGCCATCGCGGGCAGTGTCGTGATGGTCGGTGTGGCCACGTTCCTCGGCACGCCGCTGGGTATTCTGGCCGGGGTCTACCTGGCCGAGTACGGTCAGAAGTCGTGGCTCGCGAGCCTCACCCGCTTCATCAACGACATTCTGCTCTCGGCGCCGTCGATCGTGATCGGCCTGTTCGTGTACGCGCTGGTCGTGGCACAGATGGGGCACTTTTCGGCGTGGGCCGGCATTGTGTCGCTCGCGCTGCTGCAGATCCCGATCGTGATCCGCACGACCGAGAACATGCTCAAGCTCGTGCCGAACAACTTGCGTGAGGCCGCGTTTGCCCTGGGCACGCCGAAGTGGCGCATCATCGTCAAGATTACGCTGAAGGCGTCGATCGCCGGTATCGTGACAGGCGTGCTGCTCGCCGTGGCGCGTATCGCGGGCGAGACGGCACCGCTGCTGTTCACGGCGCTGTCGAACCAGTTCTGGTCGATGAACCTGAATCAGCCGATGGCCAACCTGCCGGTCACGATCTTCAAATTTGCCATGAGCCCGTTTGCGGAGTGGCAGTCACTCGCCTGGGCGGGCGTGTTCATCATCACCCTCGGGTGCTGCTGCTGAACATCCTGGCGCGCACGCTGTTTGCCAAGAAGTAAGCGGCAACGCGAGACGACACAACGCGACGACACCACGCATACCTGACGGTTAAGACGACCATGACGAATCCGACGCAAGACATCAAACTGCCCTCGAAGATTGAAGTCAATAACCTGAACTTCTTCTACGACAAATATCACGCGCTCAAGAACATCAATCTGCGCATTCCCGACCGCAAGGTCACGGCCTTCATCGGCCCATCGGGCTGCGGCAAATCGACGCTGCTGCGCACGTTCAACAAGATGTATGCGCTGTACCCGGAGCAACGCGCCGAGGGCGAGATCAACATGGACGGTGAAAACCTGCTGACCTCGAAGCAGGACATTGCGCTGCTGCGCGCGAAGGTCGGCATGGTGTTCCAGAAGCCGACGCCGTTCCCGATGTCGATCTACGACAACATCGCCTTCGGTGTGCGCCTGTTCGAAAAGCTCTCGCGCTCGGAAATGGACGACCGCGTGGAGTGGGCGCTGACCAAGGCGGCGCTGTGGGGCGAAGTCAAGGACAAGCTGCAACAGTCGGGCTACGGCCTGTCCGGCGGTCAGCAACAGCGACTGTGCATTGCGCGCGGCATTGCGATCCGCCCGGAAGTGCTGCTGCTCGACGAGCCGTGCTCGGCGCTCGACCCGATCTCCACGGGCCGTATCGAAGAGCTGATCGCCGAACTCAAGGACGACTACACCGTGGTGATCGTCACGCACAACATGCAGCAGGCGGCACGTTGCTCGGACTTCACCGCCTATATGTATCTGGGCGAATTGATCGAGTTCGGGGAAACGGAGAAGATCTTCATCAAGCCGGACCGTAAAGAGACCGAAGACTACATCACCGGCCGTTTCGGTTGATGCCCACGAGGAATTTCGACATGAACGACAAACACCTTTCCAGCCAGTTCGACTCGGACCTGAATCAGCTTTGCTCGCGGGTTCTTGAAATGGGCGGCCTGGTCGAATCGCAGCTCGTGACGGCCATGCGGGGGCTCAACACGTTCGACCGTGCCTTGGTCGACGAAGTGATCGCCACCGAGCAGCGCCTGAACACCATGGAAGTCGAGATCGACGAAGAGTGCAGCAAGATCATTGCCCGTCGTCAGCCGACCGCGCGCGATCTTCGCCTGCTGCTCTCGATCTCGAAGTCGATCACCAACCTCGAGCGCGCAGGCGACGAGGCCGAGAAGATCGCCAAGCGGACCCGTCACCTCCTGGAAGACGGCGCGGCGCAAACCGTGAACTTCGCCGAGATCAAACTCTCGGGCGACATGGCCGCCCAGTTGTTGCGCCGAACGCTCGACGCGTTCGCGCGTCTCGACATCGTGGCCGCGGCCGAGATCGTGCGCGACGATAAGGCCATCGACAACGAATTCCGTGGCTTCGTGCGCAAGCTGGTGACCTACATGATGGAAGATCCGCGCACCATCTCGGCGGGCCTGGAATTCCTGTTCATTGCCAAGGCGATCGAGCGCATCGGCGATCACGCGAAGAACATCGCGGAATTCATCATTTACATTGTCAAGGGCACCGACGTCCGGCACATTTCGCGCGAAGACCTGCAGCGCCAAGTGCAAGGCGAATGAACGGCCCGACATTATTGAAGGTTTGAGAGGAAACCGATGCCCAGCAGCATTCTGATCGTGGAAGACGAGCCGGCGATTTCCGAGCTGATCTCCGTTAATCTGCAACACGCGGGTCACTATCCGATTCGGGCCTACAACGCCGAGCAGGCACTCACGCTGATCAGTGACGTGCTGCCCGACCTGGTGCTGCTTGACTGGATGCTGCCAGGCAAGTCAGGCGTGACGTTCGCACGTGAGCTTCGGGCGAACGAGCGGACCAAGCACGTGCCGATCATCATGCTCACCGCGCGCAGCGAAGAGCAGGACAAGGTGATGGGCCTGGAGATCGGCGCGGACGATTACGTCACCAAGCCGTTCTCGCCGAAGGAGCTGATGGCGCGGATCAAGGCCGTGCTGCGACGCCGTGCGCCGCAGTTGACCGAAGACGCGGTGAGCGTGAATGGCCTGAAGCTCGATCCGGCCACGCATCGCGTCACGAGCCACCAGTCAAGCGGCGACATCAAGCTGGACTTGGGGCCGACGGAATTCCGTCTGCTGCACTTCTTCATGACGCATCCGGAGCGCGTGCACAGCCGCTCGCAGTTGCTCGATCAGGTGTGGGGCGATCACGTGTTCGTGGAAGAGCGCACGGTGGACGTGCACATCAAGCGTCTGCGTGCCGCGCTCAAGCCGGCCGGCCACGATGCTATGATCGAGACCGTACGCGGCAGCGGCTATCGCTTGACGAAGTCGGCTTGAGGCATCGCGCCTCGCCTTCGGGCGAGGCCTGCCGTGCCAATGCCGCCCTTGTCCCATGGGTCGCGGGCGGCAAAACCCCTGTGCATCGTCTATGAATATCATCTGGGCCCGTGCGCTGACGTTCCTGATCCTGCAAGCCGCCGTCTCGACGGCTGTCGGCGGGTTCTTTGGCGCAAGCGTGGGCTACATTACGGCCATCGTCCTGCTGGTCACGCAAGTCCTCTTCAACGTCTACCACGCCCAACGCCTCTGGCGTCTTCTCGACGCCCCGGTCTACGGTGAGGTGCCGAGTGCACTCGGGTTGTGGGGGGAAATCTATTACCGGCTGCACAAGCTGGCCAAGCGCTGGCATAACCAGGTCAAGCAGGTGGAACAACAGCACGCTCGCTTCATCCAGGCGATCCAGGCATCGCCCAACGGCGTGATCATGCTCGACGAGCACAACCAGATCGAATGGTGCAATGCGATCGCCGAGTCGCATTTCGGTATCGATGCCAAGCGTGATCTGCGTCAGCAAATCACGCATCTCCTGCGCACACCGGCCTTTGTGCACTACCTGTCCTCGGAGCGCTACGACGAGGCGCTGCTCATGCACCACATGGGCGAGAAGCGCAACAACGTGCTTTCCATGCAGGTGTTCCCGTATGGCGACCACCGCAAGCTCATGATTTCGCTCGACGTGACCGATCTCGAACGCACCGACTCGATGCGTCGCGACTTCGTGGCCAACGTCTCGCATGAACTCAAGACGCCACTGACCGTGCTCTCCGGATTTCTGGAGACGGTCGGCGAGCTGCCACTCTCCCCTGAGGAGATCCAGCGCTATATCGAGATCATGCGACAGCAGGCCTCGCGTATGCAGAACATCGTGAACGATCTGCTCACGCTGGCGAAGCTCGAAGGCAGCGGCAAGCCGCCGCCGGACGAGCGTATCGATATGGGCATGCAGATGCGCTCGCTACGCAGCGACGCAGAAGGGCTCTCGCAGGGGCAGCATGTGATCGAAGTCACGCAGGCCGACGGACTCGATTTGCGTGGTGCCGAAGGCGAACTCCACAGCGCGTTCAGTAATCTCGTCAGCAATGCGGTGCGCTATACGCCGCCGGGCGGCAAGATCCGCATCGAATGGGGGCCGACGGACGACGGCGGTGCCCGCTTCGCCGTGACCGACTCGGGGTTGGGGATTCCGGCGGAGCATATTCCTCGGCTCACCGAGCGCTTCTACCGTATCGACCGCAGCCGATCGCGCGATACGGGCGGCACCGGCCTCGGCCTCGCGATCGTCAAGCACGTGCTGACGCGCCATCAGGCCGATCTGAAGGTGACGAGCGAGGTGGGGCACGGCAGCACGTTCGCCATCCAGTTTCCGCCCACGCGCGTGGCGCAGCGCGCGCCGGTCGACGCCATCCCGCCACGATTGACCGTAGACGGCTAAGCCTGGGCGACTCGGCGCGCACGGTACACGCGCACGGCTGACCGATGACCGGCCAGGTCAGCCGCGAGTGCCGATCTGTACCTGCTGTGCGAGTTCCTGCATCAGTGCCATCTGGCTGTTGAACGGCGTCTTGCCCGGCTTGCGACGCACGTAGGTGCCGTCCGGACGCATCAACCATGCGGCGGTGTTGTCACGCAGGTTCACCATGAGACCCTCGCGAATCACGCGGGCCTTCAGGCGCTTGTCTTGTACCGGAAAAGCCACCTCCACGCGTCGGAAGAAGTTGCGCTCCATCCAGTCGGCGCTTGAAAGCATGACTTTTTCGTCGCCGTTCGCATAGAAGTAATAGATGCGATGGTGTTCGAGAAAGCGCCCGACAAGCGAGCGCACGGTGATGTTCTCGGAAAGGCCCGGTACACCGGCGCGCAGCGAGCACACGCCGCGCACGATCAAATCGATTTTCACTCCCGCACGCGACGCTTTGTAAAGCTCGGCAATGATCGTCGGTTCGAGCAGCGCGTTCATTTTCGCGATGATGCGGGCTTTCTTGCCTGCAGCCGCTGCTTCCGTTTCTCGACGGATCGCCTCGAGCAGATGCGTATGCATCGTGAACGGCGATTGCCACAGGCCCTGCAACTGGGTCTGCCGACCGATGCCCGTCAGTTGCTGGAAGACGACGTGGACGTCGGCGCACAGCGCCTCGTCGGCGGTCATCAGGCCGAAGTCCGTGTACAGACGGGCCGTGCGCGGGTGATAGTTGCCGGTGCCGAGATGGACGTAGCGTTTGAGGAACGTCTTCTTGCCCTGGTGCGCGCGACGCACCACGAGCAGCATCTTCGCGTGGCACTTGTGGCCGACCACGCCGTAGACGACGTGCGCGCCGACCGCTTCGAGCTGCGCTGCCCAGTTGATGTTGGTCTCCTCGTCGAAGCGTGCCAGCAGTTCCACCACGACCGTGACTTCCTTGCCGTTGCGGGCCGCCTCCATCAGGGCGTCCATCAGTGCGGATTCGTTGCCGGTACGGTAGATCGTCTGCTTGATGGCCACCACGTCAGGGTCGCGAGCCGCTTGCAGCAGCAGCTCCAGCACGGGCTGGAAGCTGTCATACGGGTGATGCAGCAGCAGGTCGCCCTGGTCGATGACGTCGAAGATGGACGGCGACGCGCTCATGCGCTTGGGCAGCGCCGGCACGAACGGCGCGAACTTGAGGTCCGGACGGTCGACCATCTCGGGCAGGGGCATCAGGCGCACGAGGTTGACGGGGCCCTTGACGCGGTAGCAGTCCGAGTCGCCCAGGCCGCACTCCGTCTGGAGGCGCCGCACGAGGCGCGATGGTGTACCGGCATCGACTTCGAGGCGTACGGCGTCGCCGAGATGGCGGGCCGGGAGTTCGCCTTGCAGCGCGGTGCGCAGGTTGGTGATTTCGTCCTCGTCGACGAACAGATCGCTGTTGCGTGTGACGCGGAACTGATGGCAGCCTTTGGCCGTGAGTCCTGGGAACAGTTCACTGGCGAAGCGCAGCATGAGCGAGCTGAGCAGCACGAAGCTGTTGGGCAGGGGGGCGAGCGCCGCAGGCATGGGGACCAGCCGGGGCAGGGCACGCGGGGCCTGAACGATGGCGAGTTCGGCGTCGCGGCCGAAGGCGTCTTTGCCTTCGAGTTCGACGGCGAAGTTCAGGCTCTTGTTGAGCACGCGCGGGAATGGGTGCGCCGGATCGAGCCCGATCGGTGTGAGGACTGGCACGAGTTCGCGCTGGAAATAGTCGCGGGCCCACTCGACCTGAGCGTCGTTCCACTGACCGGACGGGTGAAACGCGATGCCTTCGGTTTCGAGACGCGGCAGCAGGCTGTCGAACATTGCGTACTGCTTTTCCACCAGCGCCTGTGCCCGGGCGCAGACTTGCGTGTAAACTTGCTGGAACGTCATGCCGTCGGGCGTGAGCATGCCCGGATTTTCGCGCATCTGCTCCTTCAGTCCGGCGACGCGGATTTCGAAAAATTCATCCAGATTGCTACTCACGATACAGACGAAGCGAAGGCGTTCCAGCAGCGGCGTGGCCGGATCCGCCGCCTGGGCAAGCACGCGTTCGTTGAACGCCAGGATGCCCAGCTCGCGGTTGAGCAGCGGATAATTCATGGTGACCGTGCGAAAGACATGGGATTGGTGTGAATTCTTCATCCGTATTGTTACCGTTATATGACGTTCACATTTGTCAACGACGTGTCATATTCCATTTGTAGCGTATTCGTCATTTATTTGTCGAGTGCGCGTCATGCTTTTTGTGCGACACGTTCTCCACTCCGGCACTCTTCGCTCAGGCGCATCCCGACATGAGTACTCCCTCGCCCTTGTTAGCGGCCGTCGATCTCGGCTCGAACAGTTTTCGCCTGATCATCGGCCGCGTGGAGGAAACGTCCGCCGGCACGCAGATCTATCAGGTCGATGCGCTGCGCGAGCCGGTTCGGCTGGCGGCGGGCCTGAACGACGAGAAGTACCTCGATCATCCGTCGCAGCAACGCGGCTGGGACGTTCTCAAGCGTTTCGGCGAGCGGCTGCGGGGATTTCATCCCGACAAGGTCCGCGCGGTGGCCACGAATACGCTGCGTGTCGCCAAGAACGCGGACGATTTCCTCGGTGAGGCACAGCACGCGCTCGGGTTTCCCATCGAAGTCATTGCCGGGCGGGAAGAGGCGCGGCTGATCTATGCGGGCGCCGCACACTCCGTGCCGACGTGCCAGGGTAACCGGCTTGTCGTGGACATTGGAGGGGGGTCCACCGAATTCATCATCGGGCAGGATTACGAGCCGCTCATCATGGAGAGCCTGTATATCGGCTGCGTGAGTCATAGCCGGCAGTTCTTTCCCAGCGGCAACGTCGATGAATACGCGATGAAGCAGGCCGAACTGGCCGCCCGTCGCGAGATCCAGATCATTGCGGCGACGTATCGTGACGCCGCCTGGTCGCAGGCGATCGGCTCGTCGGGAACGGCACGTGCGCTGGCCGAATTGCTCGAAGCCAATGGGTTCAACGACGGCGGTTTGCACGGCCTCACGCGCGGTGGGCTCGAGCGCCTCAAGCGCGCGCTCATCAAGGCAGAGAACGCCAACCGCCTCAAGCTGGCGGGGCTCAAGCAGGATCGAATTCCGGTGCTGCCGGGCGGCCTGTCCATCATGTTGTCCGTCTTCAATGAACTCGAGGTCGAGCATATGGAGACGACCGACGCCGCGCTGCGGCTTGGCGTGATGTACGACTTGCTGGGGCGTACGCAGCATCAGGATATGCGGGCGGTGACCGTCGAGCAGTTCGTGCGCCGGTATGGCGTGGACCGTGCCCAGGCCGAGCGTGTAGGACGCCTGGCGATTCGGCTGTATCGCCAGTTGCCGGTCGAGGCGGTCGAGGTGCTTGAGGACGACGGCGCGGCGGGGAACCTGGACGACGGTCGCGGGGAAGGCGAGGCGTTGCTCAACTGGGCGTCGTCGCTTCACGAGATGGGGTTGTCGATCTCGCACAGCGCGTACCACAAACATTCGGCGTACATCGGCAGCAATGCGGATATGCCGGGCTTTTCGCGCCCCGATCAGGCGCGGCTGGCCGAGTTGCTGCTGGGGCATGTCGGCAAGCTGGGCAAGTTGGCATCGCAGGCGCAGCAGGTCGATTGGCAACTGTTGTTCTGTCTGCGCCTGGCGGTATTGTTTTGTCGCCGCCGCACGGATGCGTTGCCGGACGCCATCGAGGTCAAACGGCTTGGCGATGGCTTCATGGTGTCGGTGCCGCGTGCGTGGATCGACGCCAATCCGCTGACCGACTACAGCCTGCAGCGTGAGGCGCAGGAGTGGGAGAAGATCGGCATGCGCTACAAGGTCGTGTACGCCTGACGCATGAGGGCCAGCTCGCCTCTTGAAGGCGGGGGCAAACGACGAAGCCCGGCATCTGCCGGGCTTTTTCGTGCCCGTTGGCGAGACGGACGACTTGCGAGGAGGCGGCAGGCGATCAGGCCTGTTTGAGCTTGTTCAGCAGTTCCGCGCCAAGAAAATGGCGTGCGTAGCGCGGGTTGATATCAGACAGGCGGAATAGTGTGAGGAAGTCGGCAGTGTTGAAGTCGGGGTCCCAGGCCGGGGCGCCGCAAATACGGGCGCCAAGGCGCAGGTATCCCTTGACCAGAGCGGGCGGCTCGACCTCCAGCGTCGATTGCAGCTCGCTCACCGGCAGCGCGATGCGCGGCACGGCGTGATACTCGGCCGGCGCCATGGCGGTGTCCTGCAGCTTGCGATACAGACTGGCGGCGTAGTGGCCGCCGTCGGCCATCGGCACGCTGGCGCAACCGAGCATCGTCTCCAGGCCGTTGCGCAGCATGTACTCGGCCAGACCGCTCCAGAGCGCCATGATGACGGCGCCGTTGCGGTATTCCGCATGCACGCATGAGCGGCCGGTTTCGAGCATCTTCGGGCGCAGATGGTCCAGCCGCGAGAGATCGAATTCCCCTTCGGAGTACAAACGGCCAAGGCGTTTGGCCTGGTCCGGGGGCAGTACGCGGTAGGTACCGACAACCTTGAGCGAATCCTGGTCGCGCACGATCAAGTGGTCGCAGTATTGGTCGTACTCGTCGACATCCAGGCCTGCGGGGCCCTTGACCGACGCGCCCATTTCTTCGGCGAAGACGTGGTATCTCAGGCGCTGGGCTTCCCGAAGCTCGCTTTCGTCGCGTGCCCACGCCACACCCAGATTCGGCTTGACAGGCGTTTCAGGGCGAGGAAGACGCCTCCGCGAGGTGGGGGTCAACGAAGAGAGCGGCATGGTGGGGTTCGGCAGGTCGCGCATAAAGGCCCTTTGTTTGACGGTCGCGTTGCGACGTACTTTAAAAAGCATCAATGTCGATTCCGTGAACGGTGAGTGACAATTCTATGACAAAACTTTCGGTGTCACGCTGTCAGGGCGCATTTTGGGCGCCTTGCGCCAGCCAATTCACGGGGGGCGGAGAGGGGGCGTCGCCGTCGCGTGCGCTTCAGAGCAGGTCAGGATTGACGACGGCGCGCACGACCACCTGGCTTTCCTCTTCGCGGCGGCGTGAGGAGAGCCACCAGATGCCGGCCTTCTTGATCGTCCAGTAGGCTTCCTGGCCGGTCAGCAGCAGGGCGGCGAGTTGGCCGAGGACGGGTTGGTGGCCGACGAGCACGACCGTCTGGACGTTGCCGGGCCAGCCGATGGTCCCCAGCAGCGTCATGGCGTTCGCACCGGGGGCGAGATCGCGCACGATGCGCGGTGTGGGGGTGAGCGCCTGAGCGGTCTGGACGGCCCGCAACGCGGGGCTGGAGAGGATGAGCGCATCTTCGGGGAGGCGCGGGCGCAGCCATTGGGCGGCCTTTTCAGCCTGTTTGCGGCCACGGTCGGTGAGCTCGCGGGCCAGATCGGCCTGGGCACTGAGGGCGAGGGAGGCTGGCAGGTTTTCGGCGTCGGCGTGACGCCAGAGAATCAGGTTCATCGACACAGGTTCGGACATGGTGAACCTCCCACTATGACGGGGTTTCGTGGCGACGGCATGACCGTCGGCGAGCCGCTGCGAGACAACTATTGTGCCAGCGGTGGATGGAAAAATGCCGACGCGGAGCACATTGATTTGACGCGGTGCGCCGAACCCACTAGAATGCGTGCTCTTCGTCGGAGCGTAGCGCAGCCTGGTAGCGCATCTGATTTGGGATCAGAGGGTCGTAGGTTCGAATCCTATCGCTCCGACCACTAAATTCAAGGGGTTGGGACAGGCAACATCTATTGTCCCTAATCTCTGCCCTTGTAATTTCCCAACGACTTTAGCGACAACGTCTTGCGCGTGTGCATGTGCCGCGTGGTTCGCTGTGCGTGTCCGCTGCGGCGCGCTGGGCATGCCATTTGCGTGCCATGACGGTCTCTTGCCTCCATGTTGATTAGTAGACCAATGTAAGTTGGCGCGGCGGTCGTGGACGCGCATCGCGTATCTCGCATTGTCGAACGGCTTAACCGCCGAGCGAGACTTCCGGTTGGGATGTATCCGATATTCATACGAACGGGCTAATTGGCTCGTCGCGTCCGCGCTAGACGCGCGACCGCCTCGGGGCGACCTGTGACGACGGTGTGCATACGTTCTTGGCGTTTCGATGAGACGCGCTGGCCTTGCAAACGATAACGAAAGCCGGATAACTTGAAAAAAGACACATCGATTCTTTGACGGCTGAATTCGTTAGATTTTGGAGGCGCATGGCAACGATCATTCCCTCTCTGTCCTCATGCGCGGGCAGAATGCAGCCCGGCGAACGCAGACTCGCCGAGCGGCTGGAGCAGAAGCTCGAAGACGACTATTTGATCTGGTATGACGTTCCCGTCGCCACGATGCAGTCGTACCCGGACTTTGTGGTGCTGCACCCTCAGCGTGGGTTGCTCATACTCGAAGTCAAGGATTGGAAGATTACGACCGTCCTGCGTGCCGATCGCGGCGACTGGCAAATTCTGGGCTGCAACGGCCCCAAAACCGTCATCAGTCCGCTTGAGCAGGCGCGTCGATATACGCTCGAAATCGTCAACGCGCTTGAGCGGGATCCGCAACTGGTGAATCCGCCAGGGCACGCCTACGAGGGGAAATTGCGGCTGCCCTGGACGTTCGGCGTTGTGCTGCCGAATATGACGCGCAAGCAATTCACGGATGGCGGTTTGGGGCATGCACTCGAGCCTTCGAGAGTCATTTGCGCTGACGAAATGACCGAGTCTGTCGACGCGGAAGCGTTTCAGACCCGGTTGTGGCAAATGTTCAAGTTCCAGTTCCGCGAAAAACTGACGTTGCCGCAGATCGATCGATTTCGATGGATACTTTTCCCGGAAGTGCGCGTGCAAGGCACCCAGCTCGACCTGCTGTCGGATCAGATCGAATTGCCCGACATCATGGCCGTCATGGACGTGCAGCAGGAGCAGTTGGCACGTAGCCTGGGCGATGGTCACCGCGTCATTCACGGCGTGGCAGGGTCGGGAAAGACGATGATCCTCGGTTATCGCGCCGAATATCTGGCGACGCAATCGGACAAGCCCGTGTTGGTGCTTTGTTTCAGCGAGCCACTTTCCCGAAAGATCCAATCGGTAATGGAGGCCAAGGGCTTGTCGGCCAAGGTCATCGTCCGACATTTTCACGGCTGGTGTTCGGATCAATTGAACGCCTATCACGTCACGCGCCCGAAAGGGGCGGGTGAACGGTTTTTTGCGGAACTCGTTCAGTGCGTGATCAACGCCGTTGATCGAGGCAGTATTCCCGCGGCGCAGTACGCCGCCGTGCTGATCGACGAGGGCCACGACTTCGAGCCGTCGTGGTTCAAGCTGGTCGTGCAAATGGTCTCGCCGGAATGCCGTCATTTGCTCGTGCTGTATGACGACGCGCAATCGATCTTCAATCGTTCCGAGCGGCAGGGATTCAGCTTCAAGAGCGTTGGCGTGCAGGCGCAGGGACGCACGACAATTCTCAAGATCAACTATCGGAATACGCGGCAAATACTCGCGCTTGCCGCGAGCGTGGCCGAGGACATTCTGGACGCGAAGGCCACTGACGACGATGGGGTGCCTTTGATTCGTCCGATCAGCTGTGGGCGAGAGGGGCCGCAACCCATGCTGATCAAACTTCCGTCGATTGCCGATGAGGCCGAAGCCATTTCGAAGCAAATGGGCCAGGCGCATCAGCAAGGCACGGCGTGGCAGGACATGGCGATCGTCTATCGGACATGGAGTGTCGGCCAGGCGTGCGTTGACGCGCTGGCGAAGGCGCGAATCCCCTACCAGTGGCAACAGCGAGATCGCAAGCGGTTCTCTCCCAGTGCGGACGCGGTCACCTTATTGACCATGCACGCCAGCAAAGGCCTGGAGTATCCGTTCGTGGCCGTGCCAGGCGTCGGAGCGATGTCGCTGGATGACGCCGATCTGAAGCAAGAGGCTCGCCTCTTTTACATTGCGGCGACACGCGCGACTCACCGGCTCCTTGTCACTGGTAGCGGGGATTCTCTGTTCATGCGCAAGCTGTTTCCTGAGAATGCGTTGCCAGTCACTTCCTGAGCGCGGATCGGGCGCGTAGTGAATGTGCGGCGGAAAGTGGCCCGTCGCCTCCGTCGCTCACGCGAACCTTCCGCGTCGATCGCCTGCCTGTGGGTATGCAGATTGCGTCGTGGTACGATCGGATTCATTCACGTCATTCAGATCGTGGTTTCGATCCGGTCCGGGCCCGTCGCAAGGCGGGTACATCAGGGGGCAATATGTCTGCCGAGCAAAAGACGCCTTATCGCGGGTTCATCATCGTTACCGTTCTCGAACGTCTGCCCAAGGGGCGCGCGCGACTCTCGGCCAAGGTGCTTGCCGACGATGCGGATCACAAGCGGCGTCTTGGCGGAAAGAAGCTCCTGCAGGCCAAGCGTTGGTTCGATCATTTTGCCGACGATCTGGCCGCACCCATCATCGAAGGGCTCAAGCGTACGATCGACCTCGAATTGGCGGCGGCAGCGAAGGCGGCCAAGTCTCTCAAACCTGGAAAGGCGGCGATTGGTGTGAAGTCCGTCAGGACGACAAAGCCCAAGGTCGTGAAAGTGCCTGCGGTCGCCGCTGTCGATCGCTGACAATCCAATCATGTACATTTTCAGAGATTTGTGTGTATAATCCCGACCTTGTCCAAAACTTGGGCATCGAGGGAGGCGGTTCTCATTGACGAACGATGAGTGTGTCGCTTTGCCATCAATCAACCGTTCAGCCAGTCTGGAAGGCGCAATGCGGGGTTCGCGGTAAGCGAGCCGGGCGTTGAAAGCCAATCGGGAGATCGCAGAGGAGGTGATTCGCGGTCCCGCCGGATGTGGTGTAGTGCAGTCCGTGGCAAATCCGTTCGTCGTGCCTGGCAGGGGATGTCTCTTGCAGGGCGGGGAAGGGTGCTTTTGCCCGGTAAGTTAAATTTGCGGCTCTCGCGAGCCAATTCACTATACGAGCTATTGCATGACCAAGATTCTGATTAAAGACGGTGAACCCGTTGAAGTCGCACTGCGTCGTTTCCGCCGCGCCATCGATGGCACGGGCCTGATCAAGGAAGTCAAGGCACGTGCGGCTTACGAAAAGCCGACGGCCGAGCGCAAGCGCAAGAAGGCTGCTGCCGTGGCCCGTCTGCGTAAGCGTCTGCGCAGCCAGACCCTGAAGAAGAAGATGTACTAAGCACGCGCCCTTCGGGTGCGGTGAAGTGTGAAGTGAAAAACCCGCCGACAGGCGGGTTTTTTTATGGACGAGCGGCGATCATCGATTTGCTACACTCGTGGCCGTCGCCGCGATGCCGCGAAGGCTTCATTCCCCAGACTCCCCATGATTCCCCTATGAAAACGTTGACTTTTGCCGCGCTCGACGCGCTGACCCAGCAAGCCGAGCAGTCGCCGCGTGCACGTATGAACCAGAACTTGCACGCGTCGCTGGACGATCCGATTCAGCGCCTGGCCATCGCGATGGAGCCTGCTACGTACATTCGCCCGCATTTGCATCGTTACACATGGGAACTGCTCACGGCGCTGCGCGGGTGCTTTGTCGTTCTGACGTTTGACGAGGCAGGCGTTGTTACGGACCGCAAGGTGCTGGGCGAGGACACGAGCGTAACGGAGACAGCGCAGGGCACCTTCCACACGGTGCTTTCGCTGGACCCGGGGGCCGTGATTTTCGAGGTAAAGCACGGCCCGTATCGGCCGTTCGTCGAGTCGGACTACGCGGGTTGGTCGGCGCCGGCAGACACGCCCGAGGCGGCCGCGTTCATGGAATGGGTCAAGACGGCGCAGGTGGGCGACCGCTGGGCCGCCTGACGGACGGAGGTGTCGCTGCGGCACACTTTCGGCGGTTAGCGCGTCCAGCCTTGAAACCCGGCGGCCATGGCGAGCAGTGCCTGGGTCGCCGCGTCGATGGCGCTGTGCCAATCATCTCCGGCGAAGCGTGGGTGAAGGTCGCGCGCATCGGTGACGCCCTCGGGGCTGACAGATGGTTCGCGTCGGGCTTCGTTGCCGAACGACGTGGTCGCCGCGGCATGCAACCGCCAGACCGGCACGCCCAAACCCGTGGCCAAGTGCGCGTGTGTGGTGTCTAAAGAAATCACCAGATCCAGATTGTCGATGAGCGAGGCCTCGTCGGCCAGATCATCGCAGTCGGCGCGCCAGTCGATCCAGTCGACGGTTTCGGGCGGAATAGCGTGGGACGTGTCGCCTGCGGGCCGACCCAGGGGTACCCAGGAAACGCCCGGTACGCGGAGCAGCGGTGCAAGCGTAGTGAATCGGGCGGTGCCACGTGCCACGGGCGCTTGGGCTTCGGCGTCGAAGACATGCAATCCCGCGACGCCGACGCAGAGTCCGTGCTGCGCGGTCGCTGCCAGCCGATCGCGCCAATGCCGCGCTGGGGTGGCGGGAACGCCGGCATGATCATCGCATCGGGCGGAGGCAAAAAATGCCCCGGCGAGCCCGGCTACGCGGGGCATTTCGGCCATTCTTGGGATGCGCCAAATGCGTATTTGGTCCCCCGACAGAATTCACATTACCTTGCTAGGGCGTTGTTTTATTTGGCATTGTATTAATTTTTATTTTAACGTACCCCAAAAGTACCCCCTTTTGTCGAGTGCTAGGTCAAAGAATGACGAAATTGAACCGGCACCAAGAGGGGGGCTATGGTAGGGGCAATTATTCCTCAAGGTCTAAAGCAAACAATGCTCTCCGTGCACGCTTGCCGGCCGTCGCGATTCGCCCCGTTGCCGCCTAGAGTGCTAAACGTCGAACTCACTTCCTGCACATCGATAGAGGAGAACTTGCCGGTGCCAAAGCGAACGAAGTCGGATGTACTAAGACCATTGCTCGCCTTCGCTAACGGAAACGTCAAGACTAAGCTGACCTCTTTTGTGCTGCATGCGTCTATCAATGCCTGTGCAGCCCTATGGGCTTCTCCTCTTCGACTAAATGACGAGCCTGGCCTGTCCGCTAACGGAGGATATCGACCGACACCTGATACCGACACTGCGCTGCCGCGCGCGAGCGTCTCCAGCACATGATAAAAGCGACTGTAGTGGACGTCTGAGTATGGGGGATCTGCAAATACTAGGTCACCAGGCTCAAGTCGATTTATTAGCTCAATGCAATCGCCCTTGAATGCCGCCCCCTTAACTTGGGCGTGGACTGACGCGATTGAGAATATCGCGTTCTTAACCGTGTCCCACACGTCCTTGTTCCAAGCCTCGATGATAAATTTTGCGGCAGTCGGCGTAGGCTGAAACGGTTGTGCTGTGTGTCCGGGGGCAGCCGCGCAACGGCTTGCTGCATCCACCAGGGCTGCCACGCACGCTTGGGTTACTCCCTCATCGTCAGGGATAGTGTTTCGCAGGGCGTCGAGCTCTATAGCCTGAAGCGGTGAGAAGTAGTGCCCTCCGTATGCAAGCGTCATAGGGAAGTTGCCGCCCATTTTTGCGAGGACAGGGGGCATTATGGATTCGCAGAAAGAGCGTGACCGTTCAACAACCGCTCGTATTTCCTCCGCGTCTACGAACTCGGGATGGACTGATCTCGACGCGTTTGGAAACTGCATTACGATGCTTTCAACCACGCTACGGGCGGATGCAAACCAACTTGTGATTAGTTCGCCAGCATCAAACGTTCGCGTGCGTTCCACCACGGCAGCTGCTCGTGCGACTGCAAACGACTGCAAGTCGCCAGATATGACAGATTTACTAGTCTTCTCAGCTAAAAACCACGATACGGCTCCCGAGCCGCAAAAGGGGTCAGCAATCCGGTTAGCGTGGGCGCTCTCAGCCTTAAGAACTTCCCCCAAAATCGGCAGCAATTTCCCCTTATGCCCCATGTACTTCATGCAACCAAACTCCAAGCTATACACGCATCAGGGCGCGCGATTCGCATAATATGCGTTGAATTTTCGCCCTGCCACAATGTTGCGGGAAGAGGGCGAGCGACCTCAAGGTCGGATACCGCGTCCCTGTAATCAATTTCGATGTCGAGCAAATCCATTCCGGTGCCTGCGGACCATATGCCGGCATGCTCAAGCCAGTTCTCAAGCCACTTCTTCGCGGTTTCCGGGATGGAGGGGAGTGAGAGGCTCGTTTTCATCGCAAGCAGCGCCATTCTAAGCAAAAGGAATGATCTGCACAGAACATTCTGAGGCTTGGTGTCGGCGGATGCCGCGAGAAGGAACGGGCGCGATGAATATAGTGTCGGATCAAGTCGCCGCAAAACATCGTCAACGGGCAGGCCAGTGTTGTTCGAAATGTGTTGCGCAATGTTCAAACGGATATCGTCGCGCGATTTGCCCGCGATGATGTGCGTTCGTTCAACTGCTTGCTCTGCAAAATGGCTGCAGAGCGATGAGTCGAATCCGAGGCTCGAGCCATCGGACAGCAACAACTGCCACAACTCCCGCACAATCTCCGCTTCCTCTTCCTTCATCTGGGATAGCGGTGTGTCGATCCACGTTGCGTTGTAGCTTGCCGCATTTCGGGCGGCGTGATCATCGGAAATGTTGAGCAGGTCAGCTCCCCATGACTTTAGTGCTTGTCCAGGCTGGGCAAAGTTGATCGCTTTCACAACCTTGTCGAAAGTAATCGCCGGGTGAAGCTTGATCGATTGCGAGAGCAGCGTCTTGATATCTGGTCTCGTGACCCACTCGTTCCATAGCGCCCAAATACCGGTGTGCGTGGGAGGGTTAGTGGCTGCTGGCAACTGTTTCGTACCGTTACTATCCAAATAGTAATATCCGTGCCACTTCGCTCTAATTCCGCTCCAGGCGAAGAGGGACATAGCTGCACGTAGCTCAGCATAATAGGCAAGGTGTGTGGCAGCGGCGTTCGCATGCGTCAGGTATGCGGACGTAGCGGCGGACGCGTAGCGCCAACCTTCAACTAAGTGAATAATTTGTTCTGCGGCCAGTACGCATTGGGGGTTCTGATTTGTTGCCGCTGTCAGCAACAGATCTTGAGGCGTCGTAAGCGGACCCAGCAGTGCTAGACCCAGAGCGGTACCTTTGCCATTGGCATTTGCACATATGGCTCGGCTCCACAGTTGCTCTTTACTTAACGGGGCCGTCTTCTTGGGCGTGTGGCCAACGTTCTGCTTTTTTTTATGTAATGGTTTGCTCATCTTCCGAGCATCCCTGCCGCTACGGCGGCGGCCTCTGAAACACGTTGATCGGATGACAACTTGAGGCTGTCAAAGCAGCGCGCCTGGAGTTGGACATAACCGCTGCTTCCGCGATATACCCCCTGTGCATTACGCTCACTTTCATTGAGCCCGGGAGCAGATGAAGTGCGCCAGTCCACGTTGTTCACGAGATTCTCGGCGATAGCGGCTAGAAATGAGTTTGCCTTTTTTATATGAGAAAACTCAATAAGAGCTTCGGATACATCGTCATCTTCCGGCACTTCGGAAACTCGTTCCGATTCCCACTGTTCGAGGCCTAGGCTCGAATACGCAACCTGATTCAGAGCATTAAAAACTACGAGAATTGCTCGCGTTCCTTGATCTGTTCCCAAAAGTGAATGCGGTCCGGCAAAAGCCGGATGCAATGCTTCTCCATCGTCGAATAAATTGATCGCGCTTCCCTTGGAAAGGACCTTCACCCAATGAGCACTCGACGTGTTAGTCGCGTCGCTGATGTGTCGCCAACATGCAATCAGAAAGGCGGCTTGCTGCGATCGCTTCCAGGGCAAAACACGTTCGCCACGTGACGTCCCAATTGTTCCGAACAATCCTCCGATCTTGTTTTCCTTTCCCCACTTTCGAACGAAGCTGACCATCAGAGAGCGAATGAATGCCGCATTCGAGACATGCCCGTCCACGCGTTGTCCATGAAGCTCGATTCGTCCACGCCATGGGCTACGCTCATGACGCCACAGAACTTCGGTGAGCTCTTGCGCACGATGCTCTTGATAGACTCGGATGCCTTCGCCGCGTTGCAACCAACTTTGATTTCTAAGTTCGGGATACAGATCATATGCAAGACTGGGGTTGATTTTTTTAGGCTCAACGTTAATAACCCAGAAAAGATATGCTTGCCACGATGGTGTTAATTTATCAAACAGAACCACTGGGACTTGATAGTCATCAAGATCGGCGTCCCCATTCAACTCGTCAACTGCAAATAGGCGATGCTGCCCGTCGATAATCTCGAGTGGCTCCACTGACGTTGCGGGAAGCCTGAACGAGGCGGCTTCGGCTGCGGCAGGAATGCTCAGAAAATGCGCGCCTCGGTCTTCTTCAATCGTAGCCACGCAATCTCGATCGACGCTTCGATCCTCTCCAGCCCGTACTCGAGTTTCATCAGCTCCGACCACGTTCACCAAAATTGATGTTGGCAACCACCCGGGGTGAATCAAGTTTCGGTGTTCGTCTACGTCCAACGACGACTCGTTGGAAATAGGAAAGCCGTACTTCAGGTAACGAGCAATGCTACGTGATCGTTGAGGCTGATGGGCACGCTGATACCCAGCTCCTTGCTTACCATCTAGGCGCTCAGCAACTTGGCGTTTGCTGACGCCGGCAAGCCTTCGCAGCATGGCCAAGGGGATCGACGCAATATAAAAATAATGGTCCGGCTCTGGCAGATGATCGGACCATTCGGCTTCATTCCATGAATTCAGCCACTGTTTCACACGCAGCACTGGTATCCGCACGTTATCGGTCATATAGTTTTTTTCATTTTGACGGACGAGAAGAACGCCCTGTGAGCGAATCATACTATGTCGTCCAAACTAGAAGGGAGGGCCAGAGCAAGGCAGCATCGCGGCTCCAATTTTTGAGGGGACGCATGGTACAGGGCAGCGCCCCTCTCCGATGAGGAAAATCGCGTGGTTCCGTGGCACCGCCTGAATCGGCGTATTCGATTGCAATGAAATCAAAGGCTTAGCTATCAAGAAAGTGCCACGGTTTTGGGTGTGGCGTGGCAAAAATTCCGTGGCTCAAAAAATAGGCAACTCGCCAAAACCGTGGCACGTGTCAGGCCTTTATTTTTTTCTGCTCTTCTTCTCTTTCTCTTTGATTTTAAAAAGAAAAGAAGAAAGTAAGGAGGGGGCGACGGAAAAACAGGGTGTGGCAAGAAAAGCCGAAGCTGTGGCATTTTTAAGCAAAACCGTGGCAGGAAGTTTGAATAAATTCAATGAGTTACAGACGATTGCCACGGAACCACGGTTTTTTTCTCGCCACCTAGTACCCAACGGACGGATATGGGGCGGCATCGGCCGTGTGCGTATATAGATCGAGAGACTGGGTTTGTGGCAGGGGGTACCAGTCCGGTAATCCCTTGGCCGGTTGTTCGGCGACACGGCGCCGTATCAGGGTCGCGCCGAGGACGGCCCCGGAAAGCGTGTGCTGGTACGAGAGAGGTGGTAGGGCACCGCCAGACCGGCGGTGCCTATTGGGAGGGGCTGAGAGAGGGGGCGTGTCGCGGAGGGGGTAAAGGCGCTAATGAAACGCCAGGCGGGTTCAGGTACTGCCGTAACTGGCCGGAACATCGGGTGATGCGTACAGCCCGAGCTGCTCGAGCTTTGAGAGACGAATGGCCGTCAGGTGAGCATGTCTGCGTCCGCTGATGCGTCGCTCCACATCGTCAAGCGGTTTGCCACCGCATATTGGCACGACGCCGGACTGGAGAAGCTGCTGTTTGAATACCCGCCCGGTCTTGATTGGCAGCGCGTCAAACTTGGCCCGCAGGTGCGGAGCTGTCGACAGGTGATCCATGACGTGATTCGGACGCAGAAAGAGTGCCAATTCACGCTTGCCATCAACCAGGATTTCGTCCCAGGCAAACGGATGCTCAAATCGCTTGGCCTCAAGCTCCGACAACAGAATTTCCATGATCCAGACCCACGGCAGGCGAGTGCCGTTAGTGTCGGCGATGTGTGCGTTCATCTCGGCCAGGAGATCGTCGACGAAGTGGCCCTCGTTACTATCGAGATCCGCGAATTCGCTGAGCAGGCCCCACGCCGTCATGACCGCCGCATAGTTTTCGACCATACGCCGCGCCGTCGCGTCGCCCTTTTCGGCACGGCTGCGCTGCTGAGCTTGTGTGACGTACGTGGCGTGCAAATCGCGGATTCGTGCGGGATCGAGTCCGGCAAGGAACTGCAACCACTCCCACACAGGAAACTGCGGCAGGTTGTGCGCAATCATGTCGCCCTGTTTCGCCACCGACAGAGACGTGCGGCACAGCTTGGATTGCAGACTTTCAACGTCGACCTCTTCCCCGGCCAGCAGCACGGGCGCACACATCAGGTAAGGCGTGAGCGAACTGCCCACACGGGTGAATTCGAAGCGGTAGGTTGCTTGCAGCAAGCCGTCGATGGCGGTCAGGATGGACTTGGGTAGCTTGGAAAATTCGTCCCAGCCCACCGGATGCGATGTCCACGAAACCGATGCACGGCGGCGGTGATCCGTCTTGAGCATCTGACCCGATAGCACCTGAAACGCCAGCGTCGCTTGCAGACTTTCCAGCAGCCTGGATTTGCCGGAACCCTTTTCCGCCTGCATCTGCAAATGCGGGTAGAAGCCAAGCACGGCCTTAAGGTGCGCGCCGAGTGCCCACACGAGGGCTATGGCGGCCGCGTTACTCGTGAACGTCTTTTGGTATGCCCGGATGACTTCGCGGGCGTTGTGCGCGGTTCCTCGCGGGAAGGCCATATTCGCGTACAGGCATTGCTTCTGAGGCTCGACAAAATAGCAGTCACCGCCCTGCATCGCGGCGAGTTGGCCATCGCGCCAGGCGAGGCCAACAAAGTTCACCACGTCGCGCGCCTGTAAGTCAGCGGTGCGCTCGAAGATGTTGACCATGCGGCTGAACTGCGCGGGCAACCAGATCGCGCCGAATTGGCTGCGCCACCATTCCAGGTTGTAGAGCTTGTCATTGCCGACAACCTGGCGCTGTAGTTTTGAGCCGTGACGCGGGACCTGTGCGCTGATGCCAAACACCGTCTCAGGCTGGTTGTCAGGCGTGCCGTTGATCGTGGCCAAATGGCTTTGGATGCTGAGCCGGGAAATGCCTGCAACGCGAAAGGAGCAGAGGTCAGTCAGCTCTTCGCTTCGGTCGCGCGGGTTCTCCTCTCCATCGGCATCCTTCCACTTGCTGACGTATTGCGTGAAATCATCTTTGACGCGAAAGCGCCAATACACACCGAAATCGTGCGATGGCAGGAAGATGCGGCGAGTGCCTGCGAGACGCTGCCCACCACCCGGCATACCGGGGATCATCCACGCTTCGAGGCGACGCAGCCGCGCCGACAGCGCGTCTGCACCATGCTTCTTGAGCACGTCGTTGATGTCCTCGCCGTCGTCCCAGTCCTGCATGTCAACAAACAGCGAGCCGATGTCCAATGCCGTGAGGGTGTCCGACAAATGCCATGCGGCCGCCAGGCCTGCGCGCTTGCCGGTCTTTTCGTTAATGGGGTCGGTATGGTCGAGAGCGATGCGCACGTGTCGCTTTCCCTTGAGAAACGACCAGTCAATTTTCTCGACGTTGCTGGTGCCGCGCACGGCGAATGCCGCAACGTTTCCGGGCAGGGTGCAGCACTCCACTGAGAGCGCATTGATAGGGCTTTCAACGATGTACGCCGTGTCGGCACGTCGGAGGCGGTCCAGATCGCTTGTCCAGCCATACCCGAGCTTGGCACCATGGCATTGCGTCTTGACTCCGCCATTTAGTGCGGGATCTGCGTAGCGCATGTCGACGGCCACCACACGCGAAGTATCGAGCGCGCGCACGACAAAGGCGGCAGCGGGGCCGCCATAGCTTTTCTCGCCCGGTGGCACACTCTTGTTGTGCCACGTGTTCCAGCCGAGGCTGCTGCATTTGATGGCATGCCGGATCACCGATTCGTCAATGCCTCTGCCACTTAGGTACGTCACAACGGGATCTGGCGCGGCCAGGACCCCCTTGGCGATGTATTCTTCTTTGCTCTCGAGGGCTGTGGGTATCGGCTCACACGACTTAGGCAACGGGATACCCTGCATTTCACTGAGCAACTTCGCGGCGTCCATCACCGATTCCACGCCCGGTGCGAAGTGCATCAGAAAGTCGATGCAACTGCCGCCGCGATCCGCCGACCAGTCTTTGAATGCGTGGCCGTCGTCGAAAACAGAGACGGACGCATTGCGGTCGTCGTGGTGTGGGCTGTGGTAGTTGCCCTTGTCGCCGTCCCGGCGAAGACCTAGCTTCTCGGCCAGTTCATTGATGTCGACCTTGCGCTTCACATCGCGAAACCACGTGGCCATTGCATTGTCGTTCGTGTGTTGCATGGCTGGCCTCAAAGCATCGTTGAAACGTTGTGGAACGACTCGTCCAACTGGCGCTTGAGCGGTGCGAGCAGGGCGTGCAGTCCATCGGGATCGATCGGCTTGCGATCAGCACCAGCGAGGTCAAGCAGCTTGAGAAAGGTTTCAAGGCCGGAACTGACGGCGTAGAGGTCGATAACGGTCTGCTGAATAGTCGCCTCGAACCCTTCGCCGATCGTTGCCAACTCGGACTGAATGTCATGAGCTGCCTTGATCGAGCGTTTGCGGCCATCGGAGAGGAGCCACCGTAGATCGCTGAGCTTGCGTCGATGGAGGTCTAGCGCGAGTTGGCACGAGAAGTCGGTGGGCATCGGCTTAGCCATGACGCACCTCCGTTTCGACAACACGGGCAATTGCGACGAGCGCGTCACCGGCGGCGTCGAGCGACGCATCATCTGTCGGTGCGTTGACGGCTGCGCGCAATGCGGCGCGAGCGATCGACAGGATTTCAGTGAGGGCGGATTGCTCGTGACGAGCGACGGCATTAGCCATTGCGGGCTCCTTGGGGTAATTGGAGGCCCGCCGCTCATTCTCACGTGAGGGGTGGCGGGCCCGACAGCGGGGGTGAGAAACCGGTACCCAAGGAAACCGGCCAGCCCGAAGGCTGCCCCGCCCGGCCCGCCATAGAAGAGATGGACGTGCGCGAACGCAACGGACGAAAAAAATGCCGCGAAGCGGCTGTCCGCCTTGGAGTATTTCGGGTTCTCACACCCGACCACCGTTGTCTCGGCGGCAAGAGAATTGTTGGTCATCTTTACATCAAAGTCAAGCGAGCACTGTGGCTCGCGAGTTCTCGCACACGAATATCGAGCAGCCCACCGCCATAACGGGGGCTGCTCGACCTCAAATACCCACCGGCTCCGATGCGGCGGAGCGACCGGCCAACTGCTTGGCAATCTCGGGGTTCGGGATGCTGCTGGGTGACAACGTCCGAACGACTTCTACAAGACTCATAAACGTGTGTCCGCATTCGAGTTTTGTGCATTGGCAGTACAACTCTCGCGTCATGCGTGACAGTGGTCGACTTGATCGAATGTTTGCGACCGAGTCGCAGTGTGGGCAGACCAATTTCATCGTGAGACTCCGTCAGAGATATTTGTTCGATCTATGAGGCGCAGGGCCGCACGATTGGACTAACAGTCGGTCGTGATCTTGTAGTCTTGTCGACCGTTGCTCGTGAAAATTTCCACGTGATCAGACCTTCGTCCCAACGGAACAGAAAAGCGATGTCGACACGATCCGTTAATGCATTGAAACGTGGCTTCCGCTGCTGCGTTGGGCAGTGCGCGGAACGACTCCGCAGGCGTTTCGGCGCGGCATTTTGGGCAATCGTGGATCATGTCATCGTCCTCCTTGTGTGCCTGCAGCGCGGGCATCGTTAGCTACGGCGAGCTGGTTCCCTTTCTCGATCCGAAATCTCATGCTTGGCGACATGGGGTCGTATCGTTCGCGCCCTGTCGGACGAACTACGGCATCAACGACGCGGTCTTGCTTTGCGTCATCGGCTGTTGCGTCATAGGTGCTTTCAATAACGCTGAAGACCTCGCGAAGCATCGCTTCTTTGAGCGAGACAAACCCGGTCATGGCCCACGGTGCCCCAGGACCGTCCAGGTGCATACTGCGTTCAACTAGTGCTATCGCCTGAATCACGGGCTGCAAGTTTTCGGGCAGTGCTGCGAGTTGCTCGTCACGGCGTGACGCGACGATGTGGGCGAAGCACTCGCGCTCGACTTTCTTCGCGTCGCCCGCTTCCACCTTCGCCGCGGCAAACAAGGTCTCGACCTCTGCTGCAATCGACCGGTAGTCCTCAGCAAGCGTGTACGCCGCGCGCTCTTGAGCCTTCAGTTCGTGGATCTTCTTGGTCGACGGGTTGCCATCGCGAATCAGTGCTCTCACTGACTCTCGAGCGGAATTTGCCTCGGCATCGGCGGCGGCCGCTGCCTTCTGGTGCGTTTCGAGCTCTGCCGCAAGTCGGTCGGCATCGTCTCGCAACGTCTCGAACGCGATGCGTGCGTCGTTATGCTTGGTGATAGCCGCTTGGACGGCTAATGAGTGTTTGGTAGTCATATCGATTCTCAGAGTTGGCGCGCCGCGATGCGGGCCTCCATCCAATGGCGAATTTCACTGGCGAGCCAGGCAACGTTCTTGCCGGTCAGTGGCACCGGCTTCGGAAAGTCGCCACGACGAACGCCGTCATAAACGGTGGACATCGGCAGGCCGCAGACGGCCATGACTTCGGGCAACCGCATGAATCGCTCGGGCTCGGATTGCCCTGCCTGATTCAAACGGATGCCGGGTGTTTCGCAATGGTTGGATGTCCCTACGTGCGAACGTGACATCGGGTTTCCTCGTTGGGTTGGCGGTGAGCGCGTGCGCTCGGTATTGCTCGCTGGCGCTCAGTGGCGCTCGGTATTGCTCGGAGCAGGTGCAGTGTCCGGCGTCGTTCGCTGATGGCGCAATCGCTCGGTGTTGTATACGTCGCGAGCACAACGAAACGGGTGGTGTCGAAGGGACTGCCAAGTCGCAAGCCCCTTTGGTGGGCGGCATCGCTGGGATGCGCGGCCGGGTTTTCCGGAGACCTGCACGGGGTGTCCCCCGGCGCTGGTCGGGCAGGCAGGTACTGCTGATTCCCGGGTGATCGCGCTTCCAGGCTGACACTTCGGCGTTGATGAATTCGACATGCAAGATCTCCGGTGCACAGGAGCGCTGTAGGCGCTCCACAGCGCGTTCGGTGAAAGGGGGCGATGTGGGTGCGGGCGGGCCGTTGCAGGCCGATGTGCGGCCGGATGGGGGCTTGCAGGGGCACTAGCGGTGGATGTTCCGAGCCCCTCAAACCCCAGCGCGCGCAGTCATGACCCCGCCACGCCTGCGCACTTGATGCAACACTTTTCATGCACCTTTTCGCCAGCCGTCGAGGCCCGCCAGTATTGGCGGGAATAGGCATTTGCGGGTGCATGAAACGTGTGCACTTTCATGCGCCAAGCTCATGCACTTAGGCGTCTCTGGGCTGAACGACCTTGAGCGGCGTTTTTGACGTGGTAGTTGAGCGGGTCAGCGATCCAGGCATGTACCTGGCTGAAGTCGTAGAGGGTGCAGCGCTCAGTGAGGCGAATCGGCGCGGGGGCTTTACCTGCCAAAGTCAGTTGACGCCATTTTTCGCGCCCAATTCCAACGAACGGTGCGATATCAGCCCAGCGACCACGGCCTGTGGTCGGAAGCTGAGGATTGGATGAGGGTATTGCGTGGGTTCGGGAGCGCATAGTCATCTACGGGAACATGTAGCCCCAAATGGGCGTTTTCCAAAATCGATGACTCGAGCCTAAGTTATCAACCGCGCATCAACCGAAGCCAAATAGCCCGGGCCTATAGTGTGGGCGACGGCGGCGTGTTGCTAAATACGGGGTGCAACTTGCGAAACACCTTATCAACGGCGTTTGTAATTCCAAACGGATGTGGCGCTACCGCCAGTGCGTTCTTGGCTCTCCGCCCTCTTGAGTAGAGTACTGATGCGCTGGGGTGTTACCCCGTTGGATGCTGCGAGTTCTGCGACCTTTGCGCCTTCTCTGCGAGCGTCGAGCAGCACTTGTAAGTCATGACGTGTCCAATGACGCCCGTTGCGGCTTCCCGGGGAATGCAATATCCGCGTCTGCGATTCTCGGGGGAGGTGTTACGTTGGGCTGACGTGTCGGACAGTTGATCGCGAAGCGTAGCGACTTGTGATGTGGCCGCGGCCAACTCGTGGGTGAGTCGCTTCACTTCAAGCTCCATCGCTTGCAGTCTCGAATAGAGAGCATGCGTGCCGGTGTTATTCTCGCGTGACCGAACAGCGTGCCAGTCATCTAGCCAGAAAGACGGAACGTCGTCGTCATTAGTGAATCTGGAAAACCACTCTACCGTGATATCCGCGCCATGGTCCAAGACAAAGCGCCAGAACTCGTCTTTTCCAAAGCAAAGGCGAGTCCCTATGCGATAGGCGGCAGCATTCACGGGGTGGTTACTCCCTGGCTCCGCGACCGCGCGCAGAATTGTCTCTGGTGATATTTCGGGGAATTCCGGACTGCCGGTGAACACACCAAAACCTATGCCATAGGGTGTAGGTGCTTCAGACTGCGGGTCGTAAAAGGTGAGGTGCAAGTGCGCTTCTTTTTCAAGTAGCCAGCGCGCAGCAAAATCTTCGGGAACCTCCTCAGTCATTGCCAAAAGTTCTAACGCGGACGTCAGCGAAACGTATTCGATGGCGACTTTGTTGTACTCGTCATTGATTCCCATGCTCGAACCTTGCCGTGATCTTCTATTGCGAAAGCGGTGTGTGATTGTTCGCGGCGTCTCGAGTCGCTGCGCTCCACGCGGGTTCGCGGTGTTTAGATGTATGTCAACCGAGCCAGAGATGCGTTACGTCTGGTGGACTCGGGTTGTTGTGCTGGACATTCATGCGATGAATTTGCCATACACAGACGCTGCGGTTATGCAGCAGTTTCAAACTTGCCGGGTATCACCTTCGCCCCTTTTCGAGCAGCGTCTATGTAATCCGCCCAGTGTTGCATCATTTTGCGGCGATCCTGTAGATACTCCGCGTGAACGTACGCCGCAGTAACTTGATTTCTCTCGGCATGTGCAAGCTGTCGGTCCACCAAGTCGCGTGTGTACCCCATCTCTCGGAGTGTCGTCGCGGCCAGGCCGCGAAAGCCGTGACCGGTCATCCGTGATTTGTAGCCCATCCGATATAGGGCATACAGCATGGTGTTGTTAGATATTGGCTTTCGACCTTGGGGGCTGTGAAAGACGAACTCTCGCGCACCGTTGATTTGGCGAAGTTGCTCTAGGACGGATATAGCTTGCCGAGTCAGTGGCACGATGTGCGGCGTTCTCATCTTCATGCGTGACGCTGGGATGCGCCACTCTTTGGCATCTTCGTCAAATTCCTGCCACGTCGCCCCGATCAATTCTGCTGTGCGGACGAAAGTCAGGGCCATAAGTTCAAGTGCAAGGCGCGTGACCGGCTCGCCTTCATAGGCGGCGATGTCCCGCATTAATGTCGGGAGTTCCAACGGCCTAATTCGCGCCATGTGCTGCACAGCGGGTCCTTTTTTCAGGATTACCTGTGCATCCACGTCACTGGCTGGGTTGCGCATACATCGACCTGTCATGATCCCGTACTGGAACACCGCGCGTGTGCGCTGGAGTATTCGTTTCGCGGTCTCGCGCACACCACGCGCTTCGACCGCGCGCAGCACCCCAACAAGCGTGTGCGCCTCGATGTCAGCGATTGGCATATTTCCCAGGGTCGGGAAAACGTCTCCCTCAAGAGAACCAATGACTTTCTCAGCGTACCCGGCGCTCCAGCCTTCGCGCTGACTCTCAAACCATTCTCGCGCGACTGCCTCGAATGACGTTGCGGCACTGAGCATTGCTAGCCGCTTAACTTCTTTTCGTTGTGCGCTCGGGTCGGTGCCGTGCGCAAGGCTGTCTCTCGCTTCTTCCCTCTTTTTGCGCGCGGCCGCGAGACTGACTTCGGGATACACGCCTAAGGCCAACAGTTTCTCTTTGCCGCTGTGTCGGTACTTGAGGCGCCAGTACTTTTGATTTGAGGGAGTAATCAGTAGGAACAGGCCGCCACCGTCGAATAGCTTATATGCCTTGTCAGAGGGCCTTGCGTTCTTGATGGCAATGTCTGTTAGGGCCATTGGGGGTATCTCGTAGCTGGGGGTATTTCGTACCCCCAAAGGTACCCCCAATGTACCCCCGCTGTCGATGGGCAATCGCGGCTATCCGTGGGCATAAAAAAACCGCGAAGCCTTGGGCTGTCGCGGTTTTGTGGGCAATGCTGGGAATCGTTAGGCAGTAAGCTGGTCCCCCCGACAGGAATCGAACCTGTATCTAGCGCTTAGGAGGCACTCGTTCTATCCATTGAACTACAGGGAGGGCGCGATGACGGTTTGACGCAGGCATCCTACAGTCTCGCGAGCGCAAGAGTATAACAAAAACATCTTGCGCGACACCGTCAAAACAGCGATCGCGATTTGGCTCATGCCGCTGACGCGTCGTCGAACGCGTCGGTTGTGTATGCGGGCGTGGCCGCGTCAAACCACACCCTCGGCGCGCAACCGCGCGATCCTGGCGTCGTCGAATCCGAGGCGTTCGCGCAGGATGTCGTCGCTGTGCTGTCCCAGCGTGGGCGGTGCGGAGCGCGCAAGCGGCGGCGTCTCGCTCATCTTCATGGGACTCGCGACCACCCGAGCGACACCCCCCAACGCATGCGGCAACGACACCTCCATGCCGCGCGCCTTCACCTGCGGATTCGCGAACACCTCCGGCAACGTGTTGATCGGCCCACAAGGCACGCCTGCGGCTTCCAGCTTGTCGATCCAGACATCCTTGCCGAACTTGCGCACCATCTCGGCGAGCATCGGCACCAGCACTTCCCGTTGCCGCACGCGCGATGGATTCGTCGCAAAACGCGCGTCGTCCGCCAGTGCCGCTTCGCCGCCCGCCTCCACGAACTTGCGGAACTGGCCGTCGTTGCCCACCGCCACGATGATCCAGCCGTCGTCCGCCGTCTGGAATGTCTGATACGGCACGATGTTCGGATGCGCGTTGCCCCAACGCACTGGTGCCTCGCCGCTTGCGAGATAGTTCGTATTCATGTTCGCCAACATCGCCACCTGCGTGTCCAGCAGCGCCATGTCGATGTATTGACCCACGCCCGTGCGGTCACGATGCGTGAGGGCCGCCATGATGGCGATGGTCGCGTACATCCCGGTCATCAGATCGGCGATCGCGACGCCCGCCTTCTGTGGGCCGCCGCCGGGCAGGCCGTCACGCTCGCCCGTAATGCTCATGAAACCGCCGATGCCCTGCACGATGAAGTCGTAGCCCGCGCGCGACGCATAGGGACCATCCTGGCCGAAGCCGGTCACCGAGCAATAGACGAGGTCGGGCTTGATCGCGCGCAACGACGTGTAATCCAACCCGTATTTCGCCAACTGTCCAACCTTGTAGTTCTCGACGACCACGTCGCTCTGCGCGGCCAGTGCCTTGACGATGGCCTGCCCTTCGACAGAGGCGATATCCAACGTGAGCGAGCGTTTGTTGCGATTTGCGGCGAGGTAGTAGGCGGCTTCGCCCGTCTCGCGTGCGTCGGCGTCGCGCTGATAAGGCGGCCCCCATCGGCGCGTGTCGTCCCCGACACCGGGACGCTCGACCTTGATCACGTCCGCGCCCAGATCGGCCAGATTCTGTGTGGCCCACGGGCCGGCCAACACGCGCGAAAGGTCCAGCACCCGGATATGACTCAGCGCACCCATCGTCCTCTCTCTCCTCGGTTTCGTTTGATCGCTGTCCCGATGTTGCATGCGGAACATTGTTTTGCATTGCGGAACTTGCGAGAGGAAGTTTACGGTGCGCAACGGGCCGCTGACCAGCGCCGTTTCGCAGTGCGGTTGTTGGCTGGGCGCCGTGGGGGGCTGATTTCCCGTATAATCAAAAGTTTGCAAAATACCCCGCCCAGCTTGACTGGCCCGGTCCCCACGCTCCTTCGCACGCTATGAAAGTCGCAGACATTCGGGAAAAATTCCTCACCTTCTTCGAGTCGAAGGGGCACACCATCGTGCGCTCGTCGAGCCTCGTGCCGTCCAACGACCCCACGCTGCTGTTCACGAACTCCGGCATGGTGCAGTTCAAGGACGTCTTCCTCGGTCTCGAAACGCGCCCCTACAAGCGCGCGACCACGGCCCAGCGCAGCGTGCGCGCGGGCGGCAAGCACAACGACCTCGAGAACGTCGGCTACACGGCTCGCCATCACACGTTCTTCGAAATGCTGGGCAACTTCTCGTTCGGCGATTACTTCAAGCGCGAAGCCATTCAATACGCTTGGGAACTGCTGACGAACGTCTACAAACTGCCCAAGGACAAGCTCTGGGTGACCGTCTACCAGGAAGACGACGAAGCCTACGACATCTGGGCGAAGGAAGTCGGCGTGCCGACCGAGCGCATCATCCGCATCGGCGACAACAAGGGCGCGCGTTACGCGTCGGACAACTTCTGGCAGATGGCAGACACGGGTCCGTGCGGCCCGTGCTCGGAAATTTTCTTCGACCACGGCGCAGACGTGTGGGGCGGCCCGCCCGGATCGCCGGAAGAAGACGGCGACCGCTATATCGAAGTCTGGAACCTCGTGTTCATGCAGTTCAACCGCGACGAGCAGGGCAACATGACGCCGCTGCCCAAGCCGTGCGTGGATACCGGTATGGGGCTGGAGCGTATCGCGGCCGTGCTGCAACATGTACACAGCAACTACGAGATCGACCTGTTCCAGCATCTGATCAAGGCGGCCGGCCGTGAGACCGGCGTGACCGATCTCGCCGCGAACTCGCTCAAGGTGATCGCCGATCACATCCGCGCGTGCGCATTCCTGATCGTCGACGGCGTGATTCCGGGCAATGAAGGCCGCGGCTATGTGCTGCGCCGAATCATCCGCCGTGCGATCCGCCACGGTTACAAGCTCGGCTGCAAGACGCCATTCTTCTACAAGCTCGTGCCCGACCTGGTCGCCGAGATGGGCGCGGCCTATCCGGAACTGGCACAGGCGCAGCAGCGCGTGACCGACGTGCTCAAGCAGGAAGAGGAACGCTTTGGCGAGACCATCGAGAACGGCATGGAGATTCTCGACGGCGCCCTGGCCGATCTGGCCAAGCGCGGCGTGACCACGCTCGACGGCGAACTCGCCTTCAAACTGCACGATACGTACGGCTTCCCGCTCGACCTGACGGCGGACGTCTGCCGCGAGCGCAGCATCACCGTGGACGAAGCGAGCTTCGACGCCGCCATGGCGCGTCAACGTGAACAGGCGCGCGCCGCCGGCAAGTTCAAGATGGCGACGGCCCTCGAATACAACGGCGACAAGACGCGCTTCCAGGGCTACGACAAGCTCGCACTCGACGGTGCGAAGGTCACGGCGCTCTACGTCGACGGCACGAGCGTGAACAAGCTCGCCGCCGGGCAGCAGGGCATCGTGGTGCTCGACACCACGCCGTTCTACGCCGAGTCGGGCGGCCAGGTGGGCGATCAAGGGCTGATTACGGCGGGCGGCGCCCGCTTCGGTGTGTCGGACACGCAGAAGATTCAGGCCGACGTCTTCGGTCACTACGGCAAGCTGGAATCGGGTGAATTGACGGTGGGCGCGGCGGTCACGGCGCAGGTCGATGCCGTGCGTCGCGCACGCACCGTTCGCAACCACTCCGCAACGCACCTGATGCACAAGGCGCTGCGCGAAGTGCTGGGCGGCCACGTGCAACAGAAGGGCTCGCTCGTCGACGCCGACAAGACACGTTTCGACTTCGCCCACAATGCCGCGATGACTGCCGACGACATCCGTCGTGTGGAGGACATCGTCAATGCCGAAGTGCTGGCCAATGCACCGACGCAGGCTGCCGTGATGTCGTTTGACGACGCGGTGAAGGGCGGCGCGATGGCGCTTTTCGGTGAGAAGTACGGCGACGAAGTGCGGGTGCTCGATATCGGCACGTCGCGCGAGCTGTGCGGTGGTACGCACGTGGCGCGCACGGGCGACATCGGCCTGTTCAAGATCGTGATGGAAGGGGGCGTGGCCGCCGGTATTCGCCGCGTGGAAGCGATCACCGGCGACAACTCGGTGCGTTTCGTGCAGAAGCTCGACGATCAGGTCAACGAAGCGGCTGCGGCGCTCAAGACCCAGCCGGCCGAACTGACGCCGCGCATCGCGCAGGTGCAGGAACAGCTCAAGTCGCTGGAGAAGGAACTGGCGGCGCTCAAGTCGAAGCTGGCGTCGAGCCAGGGCGACGAATTGCTCGAGAAGGCCGTCGATGTGAGCGGTCTGAAGGTGCTGGCCGCGCAACTCGAAGGCGCCGACGTCAAGTCGCTGCGCGAGACGATGGACAAGCTCAAGGACAAGCTGGGCAGCGCAGCGATCGTGCTCGCGGCGGTCGAGGGCGGCAAGGTCAGCCTGATCGCCGGCGTGACGGCCGACGCCACCAGCAAGGTCAAGGCGGGTGAGCTGGTCAACTTCGTTGCGCAACAGGTCGGCGGCAAGGGCGGTGGTCGTCCCGACATGGCGCAGGCCGGTGGTACCGATCCGTCGCAATTGTCGCAGGCGCTGGCCGGCGTGCAGAGCTGGGTGGCTGGCAAGCTGTAACGGTGAGGCGAGCGCGGCGGCGTCCGTCGCGGCTCGCCGTGGGACCTGACAGCCCCGGTAGCGCATTGTGATCGCGCTTGCCGCACGCAAGTTGCACAGAACCCCAAGCGTTGGATCGCGATCCGACCCTTGGGGTTTTTTCATCATGACCGGCTCAGGCGACCCTCGACGGGCGACAGTCGGCCAGCGCTTCAAGCGCGATGTCGTGCAGCAGGGGCGCGCGTCGTCGAATGCTGCCGAAGCGCGTCATGTGGCCTGATACCCCAGCGGTACAGTTTCGGTATTCGAAAGGATCGGTAAGCCGCAGAGGTCAGTGTTTCGCGAGAGAAAGGATCCAGGCGGACGCGCACGGAAAATGCGGCGCATTGCCCCTGATGCCACAGGGGAACCCCCGCTTGTCCTGATGGTTTGCATGTAAAGTATTCGGCAGAGCTCGCGTGCCTTCGCGCGATTATCCTCCGCTACCGTTATGCCCGCCACCTTCACCGAATCCGACCGCGCCATCTCGTCGCGCCAGCCGTCGCCTGAGCGCGCGGCGTGGCGCATTGCGCTGTCCTGCATGCTCGCGCTCGCCATTGCCATGGGGATTGGCCGCTTCGCGTTCACGCCGATGCTGCCGCTGATGCTGCATGAGCACCTCACCGACATTCAACACGGTAGTTGGCTCGCGTCGCTCAACTATGCGGGCTACTTCGTCGGCGCGCTGTCGTGCATGTGGCTGCGCTTTACCCCGACGCGCATCGTGCGTTTCGCACTGGCGCTCACGGTCGTGCTGACGCTCGCCATGGGCCTGCTCGATTCGTTCGCCGTGTGGGCCGTCGTGCGTACGCTGGCGGGGATCATGAGTGCCTGGGCGATGGTGTTTTCGGCCGGCTGGGCCTTCAGAAAGCTCGGTGAGCTACACATGCCGAGTCTGGGGGCGTGATTTTCGCGGGCCCCGGCGCCGGCATCGTGGTGACGGGGCTGCTCGCGAGCCTGAACAGCTCGCTCGCGTGGCCTGCGCGCGGTGGTTGGCTGCTGTGCGGGGGCTGGCGCTGGCGCTGCTCGCGTTGATCTGGCGCACCTTCGAGCCGGATGGCCCCGCACCCGCGACGGCGGCTGGCGCGGCAAACCCCGGGCACGCTACGCACGCCGCACTGGCGCAGCCCGCGGCGCATGCCGTCAATCATGGCAGCGGCGAGACGGTGATTCCCGTCACGGTGCTCTACGGGTTTGCCGGCTTCGGCTACATCATCACCGCCACCTTCCTTCCGGTGATTGCGCGACAGGCGCTGCCTGGTTCGCCGTGGCCGGATCTCTTCTTTCCGTTGCTCGGCCTCATGGTGATGCCCGGCGCGATCATCGGTGCACGGGCGCCACAGGCCTGGGACAATCGTCTACTGCTCGCGGCATGCTATGTCACGCAAGGGTTGGGCGTCGGCATCGGCATCGTGCTACCAAACGTCGTGGGGTTCGCGGTGGGTAGCGTGCTGGTCGGACTGCCGTTCACGGCGATTACCGTATACGCGGTGCGTGAGTGCCGACGCCTGCGTGGGGACAATGCCAATGGTCTGATCGGCCTGGTGACGGCATCCTACGGGATCGGGCAGATCGTTGGACCGCTGGTCGCGGCGCCTCTGGTCGCGGCGACCGGTAACTTCACGGCAGCACTGCTATGTGCGAGTGGCGCGCTGGTGCTCGGGGCGATCGGCTTCGTATGCGACTGGCGACGCTCGCTCGAGCGCGCACCTTGATGCGCCCGGGGCGCCAAGGCGCCGCGGCGACACTTCCATCCCCTTGGAACTTGCTATGTCTTTTACTCTGCAGGCGGGCAGAAAAGCCGCCGCGGCCATCAGCGACGCCGAGCGCCAGATGCGTGTCGACCTCGCGGCGTGTTACCGGCTCGTTGCGCTGTATGGCTGGGACGATCTCATCTACACCCATATCTCGGCGATGGTGCCGGGCGAGCCGGGGCATTTCCTCATCAATCCGTTCGGTCTGGCGTTCGATGAAGTGACGGCGTCGAACCTGGTGAAGATCACGGTGACCGGCGAGATCGTGGGCGCGAGCGAACATCCGGTGAACGTGACCGGGTTCGCGCTGCATGGCGCGGTGCATGCGGCGCGCCCGGATGCCGTATGCGTCATGCATCTGCACAACACGGCCGGCATCGCGGTGTCGATCCAGCCGCATGGCTTGCTGCCGATCTCGCAGCACGCGCTGCGCTTTCACGAGCGCATCGGCTATCACGATTACGAGGGGCTGGCGTTCTCGCCATCCGAGGGTGAGCGGCTCGTTGCGTCGCTCGGGGCGCACTCGGCCATGCTGCTGCGCAATCACGGCACGCTCACGACCGGGCGCTCGGTCGCCGAGGCCTTCGTGCTGATGGCCACGCTCGTCAAGGCGTGCGAGATCCAGTTGCAGGCGTTGGCGGGCGGCACGGCGCCCCATCTGCCGAGTCCGGCCGTGCAGGACAAGACCGCGTTTCAGCTCGAAGATGGCGGCGCCATCGAAGGCGTGCTCGAGTGGCCTGCACTGCTGCGCAAACTGGATAGAATAGACGCCTCGTTTCGCGATTGACCGCCGCGCAGGGGCAACATCGGGAGCGAGCGGCAAGCCCGCAAGCCTTGATTGTGAGCGCGGGCGGCGTTGCCGATTTTGATAACGACACAAGGAGAGGGACTGCAATGCCAACGTTTCACGTCGAGATGTTCGAGGGACGATCGATCGAGCAAAAGCGCGCATTCGTCAAAGCGGTCACGGAAGCGGCCGTCGCGACGATCGGTTGCACGCCGGAATCCGTCGACATCATCATTACCGACGTCAAGCCCGAGAACTGGGCCACCGCCGGTGCGCTGTGGTCGGATCCGCGCCCCGAGTCAGTCTGAAGGTGCCGGTGGTCTCCCGCAGGGGCGCCACCGGTAGGTCGAAGGCAGGGGGCTCGCAGGATCCCTGCCGCATTGATGAGGTTGTCATGTCGCAAGTCCCGTCTGCATCGAACATTCCCGCTTCCGCCCTCACGAACGCTCCGTCCCTGACGGCCGCCGATGGCGAGGGGCCCAAACGCCACAACATTTCGCCTCGGACAACTACGCCGGGATTTGTCCCGAGGCGTTGCATTATCTGATTGAGGCCAATGCCAGCGGCCATGAAGTCGCTTATGGCGACGATACCTGGACGCAGCGTGTCTGCGACGGTATTCGCAAACTGTTCGATACGGATTGCGACGTCTTCTTCGTCTTCAACGGCACGGCGGCAAATTCACTGGCGCTGGCCTCGTTGTCGCAGTCGTATCACTCGGTGATCTGCCATGAACTGGCCCACGTCGAGACCGACGAGTGCGGCGGTCCCGAATTTTTCTCCAACGGCGCGAAGCTGCTTACCGCCCGCGGCCGCGAGAACAACGGCAAGCTCACCCCGGACGCCATCGAGTCCGTCATCAATCGACGCTCCGACATTCACTTCCCGAAGCCCAAGGTCGTCACGCTGACGCAGGCCACGGAGGTCGGCACGGTCTACTCGGTCGACGAAGTCAAGGCGATTTCGGCGTTGGCCAAACGGCGCAACTTGCGCGTGCATATGGACGGCGCGCGCTTTGCCAATGCGGTCGCGACGCTGGGCTGTCATCCGGGCGACGTGACGTGGCGGGCCGGCGTGGACGTGCTTTGCTTCGGCGGTACGAAGAATGGGTTGCCGGTCGGCGAGGCGGTGGTGTTCTTCAACCGCGCGCTGTCGGAAGACTTCGCGTATCGGGTAAAGCAGGCGGGGCAACTGGCCTCGAAGATGCGCTTCATTTCCGCGCCCTGGCTTGGCATGCTGGAGAACGACACATGGCTGCGCAACGCGCGTCACGCGAATGCGATGGCGCAGTTGCTCGCGCAACGCATTCGCGACGTGCCGGGGGTGTCGATCATGTTCGAGACGCAAGCCAATGCCGTATTCGCGGAACTGCCGCTGCATGTGATCGAAGCGCTGCGAGCCAAGGGCTGGCGCTTCTATACGTTCATCGGCGCGGGCGGTTGCCGCCTGATGTGCGCGTGGGACACCCGCCCGGAGACGGTCGAGCGTCTGGCGGCGGATATTCGGGCGCTGAGCGCGAACCGGTAACGCACACGTCATCGATCCCGGCGCGGCAGTCCGTCGCGCGATTTATGCCTGTCGCGGCGTGGGCACCGTGGGGGTGAGAAATCGATGCGCCAGCGCGTGATAGAACGACGGCGCGATCGTTTTCGACACCTGGGTCGAGAGCAGGGCCACGGCCATGAGTGGGATCACCATCTGGTGGCCGTCGATCATCTCCATGACGATCACGAACGACGTGATCGGTGATTGCGTGACCGCCGCCAGATACCCGACCATACACAACGCGGCAATGGCCGGGAGCGGCACCACGGAAGTCAGATGGGCCATCACATTACCCAGTCCGGCTCCGATGGCGAGCGACGGTGCAAAAATGCCGCCCGGAATGCCCGACAGATAGGACACACACAATGCCGCGAACTTCAGCAGTGCATAGAGCGGCGACAGTGCGACATGCGACTCCAGCAGGCCGCGCGCCTCCGCGTAGCCGCTGCCGAAGGTCGTGCCCCCCGAGACCAGCCCGATGATGGCGATGGCCAGACCACACAGAAACGCGAAGCGCACCGGGTGCGCACGACGCATGCCGACCAGCGGCGCGGGCATCCAGCGAGGCACGTTGAGCATCAGCCAGCCGAACAGTCCTCCGGCCACGCCGGTCAGCAGGCTGGCAGCAACGAGCACCGGGATCAGCGTCCAGTGAAACTCGCTGAGCGCCTTGATCTGTCCGAAGTACAGGTAGTTGCCCTGTAGACCGAGTGCCACGACGCCGGAAAAGATGATGGCTGTGATGAGCGTGCCGGAGCTGCGAGCGACGAAGCTGCGGCTCAGTTCCTCAATGGCGAATACCACGCCCGCGAGCGGCGTGTTGAACGCCGCCGCGAGGCCGGCGGCCGCGCCGGCCAGCGTCAGCTGACGCTCGATATGGACACTGCTGCGCCGATACCCGCGCCGCATGGCATACATGAGCGACGCGCCGATCTGCACCGTCGGCCCTTCGCGACCGATGGTGAAGCCGCAGAGAATGCCGAGAAACGAGACCGCGATCTTGCCGAGCATGATGCGCATCGACAGCAACGATCTCGACAGGCGCGACTCCTGAAGTGTCGCAATCACCTGTGGAATCCCGCTCCCCTCCGAGCCCTGGAAGAACTTCTGCGTCAGCCAGATCGCCAGCGTGGCGCCGAGCGGCGTCACGATCAGCGGTAACCAGATACTCCGCGCAAGCATTTGCTGGAACAACTCGAAGCCGAAGTCGATCAGCTTGGAGTACACCACCGAAACCAGGCCGACGAGCACCGCGCCCAGCCAGAACACGCCGTAGTTGTGCCATAGACGACGAGAGCGATGGATGCCACGTCTGGCCAGCCGCTTCGATAACGTGAGCGACGCAGGCGACGCAGGCGGTGAGGGCGGTGCGGGCGGTGTTGAGGAGGTGTTTGAAGAGAGATCTGACACGGGATCGTTAGCGAAGACTGAGAACGGTTTGGACGATTATACGTCTCGTCCCCAATGGGCTCGGTCTACATGTGTCTCGGAATCTACCGAATGTGCAGTGCGTCATGAGTTCATTTAAGATATTCGAATTCGCCAACGAACGATCATGAACGAACTCATTTTCTGTCCCCGCTGTGCCTCGCCGCTCGATTCGCGCGAGGTCGCCGGGCGCATTCGCCGCGCCTGTCCCGACGCGGCTTGCGGTTTCGTCCACTGGGACAATCCGCTGCCGGTCGTGGCCGGACTCGTGGAGTACCGCGGCCAGATCCTGCTGGCGCGCAATGCCGCCTGGACCGAAGGCATGTTTGCGCTCATCACGGGCTTTCTCGAGCGCGACGAAACGCCTGAAGACGGCATCCGGCGCGAGATCAAGGAAGAAACCAATCTGGATGCTCGCGCGATGTCGCTGCTCGGCGTCTACGAATTCATGCGCAAGAACGAGCTGATCATCGCGTATCACGCGGTCTGCGATGGGGACATTCGTCTGTCGGACGAACTCGCCGAGTTCCGGCTCGTCGAGCCCGAGCGGGTGCGTCCGTGGCGCGCCGGCACCGGGCACGCGGTGGCCGAGTGGCTGCGGCGGCGCAATCTGCCGGTCGAATACGTCGAATCGGCCCGGCTATCCATTGCCGGCTGACAAGCGGGCGCGAGGACTGCGGTAGAATCGCAGCTTGCGGGCCAACCCCCGGTACACGATCAGAACGAGTCGGATCCAAGGGACATCAGGAACATGAGCATGGAATTTCAGAAAGAAGTCGACGCAAGCGGACTGAACTGCCCGCTGCCGATCCTGCGCGCCAAGAAAGCGCTCGCCGACATGCAGAGCGGCGAAGTGCTGCACATCATTGCCACCGATCCGGGCTCGGCGCGCGACTTCAGCGCGTTTGCCAAACAAACCGGCAACGAACTTATCGAATCGCGCGAAGAGGGCAAGACGTTTCACTTCCTGATGCGCCGCCGCTGATCGCGCGGCGGCATCTCGCCGAACCCGCGCGCCGGTGCGTGATGCGCGGCGCGGCGGGCACAAAAAAGCCGACGGACAACTGCCGTCGGCTTTTTCTTTGGCACAAGTCCTGGCGCTTATGCCAGATCGAGTTGCGTCTCGCGCAGGTATTCGCGGAAGGCATCCTTGAGTTCCGGATGGCGCAGCGCGAACTCCACGGTGGCTTTCAAGTAGCCGAGCTTGCTGCCGCAATCGAAGCGCTTGCCCTGGTAGCGATACGCCAGCACGACTTCATCCTGCATCAGCTTCTGGATGGCGTCGGTCAACTGAATCTCGCCGCCCGAGCCCGGATCGATTTCGCGGATGCAATCGAAAATGCGCGGGCGCAGCACATAACGGCCGACCACGCCCAGATTCGACGGGGCATCTTCCGGCGCCGGCTTTTCGACGATATTCGTGAGCTTGACGATGTCCTTCTCGCCCCACTCGTTGCCCGCGACGATCCCGTACGAGCGGCTTTGCTCGATGGGGATCTCTTCCACGCCGATGATCGAGTTGTGATATTGGTTGTACAGGTCGACCATCTGCTTGAGCACCGGCGGCTCGCCGTCGAGCAAGTCGTCGGCGAGGATGACCGCGAACGGTTCGTCGCCCACGAGTTTCTCGGCACACAGCACCGCATGACCCAATCCCAGTGCCTTGGGTTGGCGCACGTAGAAGCAGTCGATATGCGGCGGCTTGATCGAATGCACGACGTCAAGCAGTGCCTGCTTGTTCTTGGCCTCCAGTTCCGCTTCGAGTTCGAAGGCCGTGTCGAAGTGATCTTCGATCGCGCGCTTGTTGCGCCCCGTCACGAAGATCATCTCCGTAATACCGGCGGCCGCCGCTTCTTCCACCGCGTACTGAATCAGCGGCTTGTCCACGACGGGCAGCATTTCCTTGGGGCTCGCCTTGGTGGCCGGGAGGAATCGGGTGCCGAGGCCCGCAACGGGGAACACGGCTTTGGTCACAACGGCTTTCATTGGTATCTCCCTGATCATGTGAGGGCGTCTCAGGCGGGCAGGCGGGCGAGCTGGGCCTGCAATTTGCCGAGAACCGCTTCAAAGTCGACCAATCGTTGCTTCTCGAGTTCCACCACATTGGCGGGCGCACGTGCCACGAAGCTCTCGTTGGAAAGCTTGCCGTGGCATTTGGCGATCTCGCCTTCGAGGCGCTTCACTTCCTTGCCGAGTCGCTCGCGCTCCGCGGCGACGTCGACTTCCACCTTCAGCGCCAGCTTGTTCGCCCCCACGACGGCGAGCGGCGCACCGGCCGCTTGCGCGTCGAGCGTCGCTTCGTCTGTCAGCACTTGCACTTCAGAGAGCTTGGCGAGCGTTTGCAGATACGGCGCAATCGACGTGAGGAATTCCACGTCGCCCGCGACCAGCAGCGGCACGCGTTGCGCCGGCGAGAGGTTCATTTCGCCGCGCAGGTTGCGGCAGGCGTCGACGGCGGTCTTCAACTGCTGCATCCAGGCTTCATCGCCTTCGTCGATCTTGCTCGCGTCGGCCACCGGATACGGCTGCACCATGAGACTGGCTTCGCCCGCCGCCTTGTCTGCCGGATAGCGGCCAGCCAGCGGTGCCACCTTCTGCCACAACGCTTCGGTGATGAACGGAATGATCGGATGCGCCAGACGCAGCACCGTTTCGAGCACGCGCAGCAAGGTGCGACGCGTGGCGCGCTGTTGCGCCGGGGTGCCGTTCTGAATTTGCCACTTGGCCAGTTCAACGTACCAGTCGCAGTACTCGTCCCAGACGAACTTGTAGATCGCGCTGGCGATGTTGTCGAAGCGATAGTCGGCAAAGCCCTTCGCAACATCGGCTTCCACGCGCTGCAGCAGCGACACGATCCAGCGGTCGGCGCGCGAGAAGTCGAGCTGGCCGTCGGGGCCGCAATCGCCCACGCACGGCGCGAGGCCGCAGTCGTGGCCTTCGCAGTTCATCAGCACGAAGCGCGTGGCGTTCCACAGCTTGTTGCAGAAGTTGCGATAGCCTTCGCAGCGCGCCAGATCGAAGTTGATGTTCCGGCCAAGCGTGGCCATCGAGGCGAACGTGAAGCGCAGGGCGTCGGTGCCGAACGGCGCAATGCCGTCCGGGAATTCCTTGCGCGTCTTCTTCTCGATGCTCGCTGCCTGCTTCGGATTCATGAGACCCGTCGTGCGCTTGGCGAGCAGGGCGTCGAGCGACACGCCGTCGACGATGTCGATCGGATCGAGCGTGTTGCCCTTCGACTTGGACATCTTCTGACCTTCGGCGTCGCGCACCAGACCGTGCACGTAGACCGTCTTGAACGGTACCTTGCCGGTGAAGTGCGTGGTCATCATGACCATGCGCGCCACCCAGAAGAAGATAATGTCGAAACCGGTCACGAGCACCGACGACGGCAGGAAATGCTTGAGTTCGGGCGTTTCTTGCGGCCAACCGAGCGACGAGAACGGCACCAGCGCCGACGAGAACCACGTGTCGAGCACGTCTTCGTCGCGCTTGAGCGCGCCGGTGTAGCCCGCGGCACGGGCCTTCTCGGCGGCTTCCTCTTCCGTGCGGGCGACGTACACGTTGCCGGCGTCGTCATACCAGGCCGGAATCTGGTGGCCCCACCAGAGCTGACGCGAGATACACCAGTCCTGGATGTTCTCGAGCCACTGGTTGTATGTGGTCGTCCAGTTCTCCGGGACGAACTTGATCTCGCCGCTGCGCACGACGTCGAGCGCAGTTTCGGTGATCGACTTGCCCGGATGGAACGTGCCTTCCGGGGCCGGTTTGCTCATCGCCACGAACCATTGGTCGGTGAGCATCGGCTCGATGATCGTGCCGGTGCGGTCGCTGCGCGGCACCATCAGCTTGTGCGGCTTGACGGATTCGAGCAGGCCGAGCGCGTCGAGATCGGCCACGATCTGCTTGCGCGCGTCGAAACGATCCAGCCCGCGGTACTTTTCCGGAGCGTTCTCGTTGATCTTCGCGTCGAGCGTGAGAATGTTGATCTGCGGCAGGTTGTGGCGCTGACCGACGGCGTAGTCGTTGAAGTCGTGTGCCGGCGTGACTTTCACCACGCCCGTGCCGAATTCGAGATCGACGTAATCGTCGGCAATGATCGGGATTTCACGATCGCACAGCGGCAGCCTGGCCGTCTTGCCGATCAGGTGCTTGTAGCGCTCGTCTTCCGGATGGACCATCAACGCGGTGTCGCCGAGCATCGTTTCCGGACGCGTGGTCGCCACCGTGAGTGAGCCCGAGCCGTCGGCGAGCGGGTAGCGGATGTGCCACAGCGAGCCGTCTTCTTCCTCGCTCACCACTTCCAGGTCGGACACGGCCGTGAGCAGGGTCGATTCCCAGTTCACGAGACGCTTGCCCCGATAGATCAGTCCTTGCTCGTGGAGCGTGACGAACACGTCGCGCACGGCGCGCGACATCTTCTCGTCCATCGTGAAGTATTCACGGCTCCAGTCGATCGACGCGCCCAGGCGGCGCACCTGGCGCGTGATCGTGCTGCCCGATTCTTCCTTCCATTCCCAGACGCGCTCGACGAATTTCTCGCGGCCGAGGTCGTGGCGCGAGACTTTCTGGGCATCGAGCTGACGCTCGACGACGATCTGCGTGGCGATGCCCGCGTGGTCGGTGCCCGGCACCCAGAGGGTGTTGGCGCCTTTCATGCGGTGATAGCGGGTGAGGCCATCCATGATCGTCTGGTTGAACGCGTGACCCATGTGCAGCGTGCCGGTCACGTTCGGCGGCGGCAACTGGATGCTGAAATCTTCGCGGGCGTCGTCGAAGGTCGGCCGGGCATAGCCGCGGCGCTCCCATTCGGGGCCCCAGTGGGCTTCGACGTCCTGCGGCTCGAAGCTCTTGGCAAGCGTATTGTCGCTGTCGCTCATGGATTGGATGGACCGTGTAATGCGTGAAACCCTGAATTATAAAAGATTCGGTGGCATTTCCGCGCCGCAGCAGGATTTATAATCGAGCTTCACTCGAATTTCCTTCCCGACATGCCCGATCTGCTCGCCAACCTGAACCCCGAACAACTGGCCGCCGTGACCCTCCCGGACGAGCCGGCCCTCATTCTGGCGGGCGCGGGTTCCGGCAAGACGCGCGTGCTGACCACGCGTATTGCCTGGCTGATCCAGCATGGGCACGTGGGGCCGGCCGGGATTCTGGCCGTCACCTTCACCAACAAGGCGGCCAAGGAAATGCAGGCCCGTCTGGGCGCGATGCTGCCGATCAGCACGCGCGCCATGTGGATCGGCACCTTCCACGGGTTGTGCAACCGTATGCTGCGCGCGCATTTTCGCGACGCCGGGCTGCCGCAGAGCTTCCAGATCCTCGACCAGGCCGACCAGCTCTCCGCTATCAAGCGTCTGCTGAAGGCGTCGAATGTCGACGACGAGAAGTATCCGCCGAAAAACCTGCAATATTTCATCAACAACGCCAAGGAACAGGGCCTGCGCCCGCACGAGGTCGAGGCCAACGACGCCTTCAACCAGAAGTTCGTCGAGCTGTATGCCGCCTATCAGGCGCAATGCCAGCGTGAAGGCGTGGTCGATTTCGCCGAACTGCTGTTGCGCTGTTACGAGCTGCTCAAGCACAACGAGCCGTTGCGCGTGCACTACCAGTCGCGCTTCCGGCACGTTCTGGTCGATGAGTTCCAGGATACGAACAAGCTCCAGTACGCGTGGCTCAAGATGCTCGCGGGATCTAACGCCGCGGTATTCGCGGTGGGCGACGACGACCAGAGTATTTATGCGTTTCGTGGCGCCAACGTCGGTAATATGGCCGACTTCGAACGTGAATTCCGCGTGCGCCACCTGATCAAGCTGGAGCAGAACTACCGCTCGCACGGCAATATCCTCGACGCGGCCAACGCGTTGATTTCCAACAATGCGCGGCGTCTGGGCAAGAATTTGCGCACCGACGCGGGGCACGGCGAGCCGATCCGTGTCTATGAGGCGGCGACCGACCTGCAGGAAGCGAGCTGGCTCGTCGAAGAGATCAAGGCCCTCGTCGCGCAGGGGCTCTCGCGGCAGGACGTCGCCATTCTCTATCGCAGCAACGCCCAGTCGCGGGTGATGGAGCACGCGCTCGTGGGTGCGGGCATCGCCTACCGGGTGTATGGCGGTTTGCGCTTTTTCGAGCGCCAGGAAGTCAAGCATGCGCTGGCGTATCTACGCCTGATCGAGAATCCGAACGACGATACGGCGTTCGCGCGGGTCGTGAATTTCCCGACGCGGGGAATTGGCGCGCGTTCGTTGGAGCAACTGGCCGACGCGGCGCGACTCTACAACTGCTCGATGTACGCCGCAGTGCCCTATATGACCGGCAAGGCGGGCACGAATCTGACGGCATTCGTGCGGCTCGTGGAGCAGATGCGCCATGATACCGAGCGGCTCACGCTGCCGGAGGTCGTGGCGCGCGTTATCGACGCCAGTGGGTTGATCGCGCATTATCAGACCGAGAAGGAAGGCCAGGATCGCATCGAGAACTTGCAGGAATTGGTGCATGCGGCCACGGCATTCGTTGCCGAGGAAGGGTATGGGCTCGATGCCCCGGCGCGGTTGATCGCCATGCGTCCTGCGCTGCCGGGCGCGCCCGACGTGCTGGCCTCGCCCGACGGCGTGGTCGACGCCGATACGCCGGTGGAGATGACGCCGCTTGCCGGCTTCCTGTCGCACGCGTCGCTCGAAGCGGGAGACAATCAGGCCGAGGCGGGGCAAGACGCCGTGCAATTGATGACGGTTCACGCGGCCAAGGGCCTTGAATTTACGGCGGTGTTCGTCACCGGTCTCGAAGAGGGACTCTTCCCGCACGAGAACAGTGCGCTCGAACTCGACGGTCTCGAAGAAGAGCGGCGGCTGATGTACGTGGCCATTACGCGTGCCAAGGAACGGCTGTATCTGTCGTTCACGCAAAGCCGCATGCTGCACGGGCAGACGCGTTACAACGTGCGCTCGCGCTTCTTCGACGAAATCCCCGAGACGGTGTTGAAGTTCCTGACACCGCGCTCACAGCCGGGCGCGCGGCTGGGGCAGGCCGAGCCGGCCTGGGGCGCGATTGGTTCGGGCGTGGCAAGACGAGTGCGCCGAAGCCGGAAGAATGGGTGGCCACCAAGTCGGAGCAGGCGCTGGCCGACCGTTCGCGCGCGTCGGAGACGGGCTTCAAGTTGGGGCAGGGCGTTTTTCACACCAAGTTCGGCGAAGGCAAGATCATCGGCCTGGAGGGCGCGGGGCGGAAGCCCGCGCCCACGTGAAATTCGGCCGACATGGGGAGAAGTGGCTGGCGCTGGCTGTCGCGAAGCTTCAGCCGATCGAGTAACGGCGCGGCCCCGTCATCGTCACCCACGACAAAGGGCACCCGAGGGTGCCCTTTTTTTTGCGCGTCGGTCGTTGACGCCGCCGTTCCCGCTTACGCTTCCGGCGGGGCGACGTTCGGATCGATGGCGCCGATCTCCTGCACGCCGAAGCAACCGCGATAGCTCGCGTAGAACGAGCAATACAGCACGGCCGTGAACAGGATCGAGTAAGGCATCAGCAAGAGCATCGCGTATTGATGAATGCCCATCGCAGCCATCGCCAGCGTCACGATCAGCGGCAACACGGTGGCGACGACCGCCGTGCACAGGCCGTAGACGACGAACGCACGGAAGTTGCGCACGCAGGCCGTCCAACTGAAGAACAGCGCCTTGATGGGCGGGATGTCGTGCCAGGCGACGAGCACCGGCGCGAACCAGAACATCATCGCCACCGGTATGTAGGCCACCGCCACCGCCAGCATCGCCTGGCCCATCGAGCCGTTGGTGAGCGACTCTTCGCTGATGCGGCCATCGAAGAGCATCTTGTTGACCAGGTCGCCGCCGTCGAACAGCGCCGAGAACAGGAACACGACGGTCATCGCCACGATGTAGTAACCGCCGAGTATGAGCAGCCGGCGCGAGACCTCCTTGCCGTGGCCGCGAAAGCCGTCGAGCAATACGTGGGGCAACACCTGCTTGTTCTTGATGATGTCGCGACAGGCCGCCATGAAACCGACTGACAGGCCCGGGATGAACAGCAGCGGCAGGAAGGCGCCCACGACCGGCAGGATCGAAAGCAACATCACCCCGAACAGATAGGCGAAGAGCAGCGTCAGAATGGCGAGCGGGTTCTTGCGGAACAGCCAGATGCCTTGGCGCAGCCACACATATCCACTCTTCGGCGGGACTTCAAGCAATTGCATAGGGTTCGAATGACTCCGATAGGATGTCGAGTTACCGCCAGGGGATGGAATGGGCTTCGATGCGTTGGCGCAGGATTCGTTCGAAATGCCCCGGATCGTGCGGCTTGAGCATTTCGGCCGCCCGTGGCAGGTGAAAATCATACAGGCGCGACAGCCAGAAGCGCAGCGCGGCGGCGCGCAACATGTCGCGCCAGTGCGACGCTTCGATGTCGGTCAGTGGGCGCACCGTCTCGTAAGCGCGCAACATGGCATGCACACGCGCCTCGTCCAGCACGCCGGTCGACAGGTCGCAGCACCAGTCGTTGACCGTCACGGCCAGATCGAACAGCCATTTGTCGCAGCCCGCGAAGTAGAAATCGAAGAATCCGCCCAATCGTGGCGAACCGTCTTCGGCCTTGTCGAACAGCACATTGTCACGGAACAGATCGCAGTGGCACGGACCTGCCTGCATGGCACGATAGTCATTCGACGCGAAGAACGCGGTCTGATGCGCCATCTCGCTATCCAGTAGCGCGCGTTCGGCGGCGCTCAGGAACGGCGTGACCTCGGGGGCGGCCTCGCGCCACCAGGGCAGGCTGCGCAGATTGGCTTGCTCCAGCGTGAAGTCGCGTCCGGCCAGATGCATGCGTGCCAGCATCGCCCCGACATGCGCACAGTGTTCGGGCGCGGGGGCCAGCTCGGAGCGTCCGGCCAGCTTGGTGACAATGGTGGCGGGCTTGCCGTTCAACTCGCTCAGAATCTCGCCCGTGCGATCGGGCATCGGATCGGGCACCGGCACGCCGTGATGGGCGAGATGGCCCATCAACTGGAGGTAAAACGGCAACTGCGTGGCCGTGAGCTTCTCGAACAGGGTAAGCACGAACTCGCCGCGCTCGGTCGTCAGGAAGTAGTTGGTGTTCTCGATGCCGGAGCTGATGCCCCGAAAATCGAGAACGTTCCCCAGATCGTAGCGTTGCAGCCATGCCTGGAGCTGCTCGGGCGAGACGGTAGTGAAAACAGCCATGCGTGCGTTAAGTGGAGATGTCTCAGACAAACGGCCCGCGCACGTGCAGCGGGCCGCTGGTGTGAAACAGACAGGATGCAGGCGCACCGCTGGGCGGTGCGCGGAGGTGACTCAGATTACCAGAGACGTCAGAACTTCAGGCCGACGGACGGCAAACGGTCGTTTTGCGACGTGTTGTCGCGTGTACGCGGTGCGTTGTCCGGCGGCGTGGTCAATTGGTAATTGGTGCCGAAACGCGAGTGGACATCGACCTCCGTGGGTTTGCCGCGGTCGCGGAACTCGGTCACGGTGGTGCCTTGGTCGTTGACGTAGTAGCTCGGCTTGCGCTCCTGGTTGACGTCGACCGACGATTTGCTGGTGGCGGCGGCGCGGGCGTCGGCCTCGCGTTTGGCGGCCTGCGCGGAGGTCTCCTGACCATTCTGGGCGAAGGCATGGCCCGCGAACAGCAGGCCCGCACCGATCATCAGGGGCAGGGCACGGGAAAAGCGCGTTGTCATCATTATTCTCCGAGGGCGGGAACGCATTCGCGGCGCATGAGGCAAGCCTGGCCGTCGCAACGGGTTCCAATGCTTCCATTCTATCAAACGTCCCCCGCTTCGCATCGTGAAATCGCGTCGAATATGCCGTAGTTGCTTGCCTCGCGAGGGATGCCATGCCTTGGACTCGCATTTTGTCTCGTCATCGGCGCAGGGTTAAGCGATTCGATTGCGTACCCTTAGCGTCTTTATATTGCTTTTGGTTATAAATAAATCGCAAGGCAATCGTTTTCGTTGAAGTCATCTTCTGGCATTCTGCGTCATTGTCTTGATGGGCGGCCGTGTGTCGCCCATCTGCATTCTGGAGTCCCAAATCATGTCGTTATCCGCCGCCTCGGCCGCCGTCAAAACGGCCCCGCCTTCGCCGTCCTCCTATAACGCCCGGCCGCTCGCCATCGCGCTGGTGCTGATTGTTCTGGGCATCGCCTACGTGCAGGCCACCGTAGGGCCGAAGCAGGCCGCACTGGCCGGTATCGGCGCCTTGCTCGGCGTGACGCTTTACCACGCCGCATTCGGCTTCACGTCGGCTTGGCGCGTGTTCATCGCCGACCGGCGCGGTGCGGGTCTGCGCGCACAGATGGTCATGCTCGCCGTTGGTGTCGTGCTGTTCTTTCCCGCGCTGGCGGATGGCGTGCTCTTCGGCAACAAGGTTGCCGGCTTCGTCTCGCCGGTTGGCGTGTCGGTGGCGTTCGGCGCCTTCATGTTCGGTGTCGGCATGCAACTCGGCGGCGGTTGCGCGTCGGGCACGCTCTATACCGTGGGGGGCGGCAGCACGCGCATGATCGTGACGCTCGCGGCGTTTGTGGTGGGGTCGGTGGTGGCAACGGCGCATCTGCCGTGGTGGGAGGCACTGCCGCATATCAAGCCGGTCTCGCTGGTCAAGACGTGGGGCTTGTGGCCTGCGCTCGTCGCCAACCTGGCGTTGTTCGCCGCGATCGGTGGCTTGACGCTATGGGCGGAGAAGCGTCGTCACGGCCGTGTCGTAGGGGTGCCGATGACGCGCAGCGCAAAGGGCACGCCCGCGTTGCTGCGTGGCCCCTGGCCGCTGGTGTGGGGTGCGCTGGCGCTCGTGCTGCTCAATTACGCCACGCTGGCATTGGCCGGCCGTCCGTGGGGCGTGACATCGGCGTTCGCGTTGTGGGGCGCCAAGGCATTCATGGCGCTGGGCATCGACGTGGCCTCGTGGCCGTACTGGGCGAAGCAGGCCAATGCGCTGAACGCGCCGATCGCACAGGACGTCACCACCGTCATGGACATCGGGATCATTCTCGGCGCGCTCGCTGCCGCGTCCATCGCGGGCAAGTTTGCCCCCGTGTGGAAGATACCGGTGCGCTCGCTGCTCGCGGCGGTTATCGGCGGATTGCTGCTCGGTTACGGCGCACGTCTGGCGTACGGCTGCAATATCGGTGCGTACTTCAGCGGCATCGTCTCGGGCAGCCTGCACGGTTGGCTGTGGTTGGCGGCGGCGTTTGCGGGCAATGTGTTCGGCACACGCCTGCGTCGGCTGTTCGGTCTGGCCGTGGAAACCACGCCACGCGACAGCGGCTGCTGATCGACATCCCTCCGCCGGCAGATCTTCCGTCTGCCACACAAAAATACGGCGCCTGCGATCACTCGCGGCGCCGTATTGACTTTGGATGATGACGCTTGGGCGGCTGCCCGTCGCGATCACAGGTAGAACATCTTCTCGCTGCTTTCCGTTTCGGGCTCGATGTGGCCGTCGTAGAACGCGAACACCGCTTTGAGGATGTCGTCGGGGTCGTCCATGACCTGCACCAGGTCGAGATCCTTTTCGCCGATGAGGCCCATCGGCAGCATCGTCGAGCGCACCCATTCGAGTAGCCCCTTCCAGAATTCCGTGCCGACGAGGATCACGGGCACATGGCGCGACTTCTGCGTCTGGATGAGCGTGAGGACTTCGGACAGTTCGTCGAGCGTGCCAAAGCCGCCCGGCATGATGACGAACGCGTCCGAGTTCTTCACGAACGTGACCTTGCGCGTGAAGAAGTGTCGGAAACGCAGTGAGATGTCCTGGTACTGATTGCCCTTTTGTTCGTGCGGCAGTTCGATGTTCAGGCCGACGGTCGGCGAGGCGCCACCGTGCGCGCCCTTATTGGCGGCTTCCATGATGCCGGGCCCGCCGCCGGAGATGACGGCAAAGCCGTTGTCGGAGAATTTGCGGGCGATGGTCATCGTCAGTTTGTAAAACGGCGATTTCGGCTTGATGCGCGCGCTGCCGTAGATGCTGACGGCCGGCCGGATCTCGGACAGGTACTCGGTCGCCTCGATGAACTCTGCCATAATCGTGAACATCTGCCACGACGCGCGCGCCTTTTTTGCGGTGGCGCGCTCATGGTCTGCCAGCATGCGCAGACTCGGTATTTCTTTTCTTCTCTTGGTCATATGTCGGAACAGCAAAGTCTGGAAGGTAAGACGCTCTTATTGGTCGATGGTTCGAGTTATCTCTATCGAGCCTATCACGCCCTGCCGGATTTGCGCGGTCCCAATGGCGAGCCGACGGGGGCGCTTCACGGCATCGTCAATATGCTGCGCCGCATGCGTAAAGACGTCCACGCAGAGTATAGCGCCTGCGTTTTCGATGCCAAGGGCAAGACGTTCCGGGACGATTGGTACCCCGAATACAAAGCGAATCGTCCGTCGATGCCGGAAGATCTGCGCGCGCAGATCGAGCCGATTCACGAGGCGGTGCGCGCCATGGGCTGGCCGCTGTTGATGATCGATGGCGTGGAGGCCGATGACGTCATCGGCACGCTGGCAAGGCAGGCGGCCGAGCGCGGCATGCGCGTGGTCGTCTCCACCGGCGACAAGGATCTGGCGCAACTCGTGAACGACCGCGTGACACTGGTCAACACAATGACGAACGAAACGCTCGATGCCGCCGGCGTCGCCGCGAAATTCGGCGTGCCGCCCGAGCGCATCGTCGATTACCTCACGCTTGTCGGCGACACGGTCGATAACGTGCCGGGCGTGGACAAATGCGGGCCGAAGACGGCCGTCAAGTGGCTCACGCAATACGGAGATCTCGACAATCTTGTTGCGAACGCCGCGGAGGTGAAAGGGGCGGCGGGCGAAAACCTGCGCCGCGCGCTCGACTGGCTGCCGATGGGGCGCAAGCTGGTGACAGTCGCGCTCGATTGCGATCTCGCACCACAGGTCACCTCCATCGACGCGAGCCTGCAATCGCAGCCTGAAGATGTCGAAACGCTGCGCGATTTCTTCGTGCGTCACGGCTTCAAGACCTTGCTGCGCGAAGCGCAGGCCGCCGTTGCCACGCAGGCCGGTGAGCCGGCGCCGGCACCTGTGGCCGACACGATCGCGCGAGAATACGAAGCCGTGCTGACGTGGGCGCAGTTCGACGCATGGCTGAAGATCATCGAGTCGGCCGAGTTGACGGCATTCGATACCGAGACCACCTCGCTCGACGCAATGCAGGCGCAACTGGTTGGCCTGTCGTTGTCCTGCGAACCGGGACGCGCCGCCTACATTCCGGTGGCCCATCGCGCGCCGGGCGATGTCGACCAATTGCCGCGAGACGAAGTGCTGGCGCGTCTGAAGCATTGGCTCGAAAGTCCTGACCACAAGAAGGTCGGACAGAACCTCAAGTACGATGCCCACGTGCTGGAGAACTACGGCATCGTGTTGCGCGGCATTGCGCACGACACGATGCTTCAGTCGTATGTGCTCGAATCGCACCGCGGCCATGACATGGACGGCCTGGCCTCGCGCCATCTCGGCGTGACGACGATCAAGTACGAAGAGGTATGCGGCAAGGGCGCCAAGCAGATCGGCTTCGACGAAGTCACCGTCGAGCGCGCGACCGCCTACGCCGCCGAAGACGCCGACATCACGCTACGACTGCACCGCGCGATCTATCCCGACGTGGCGCGTGAAGCCACGCTGGAGTTCGTCTACCGAGACATCGAAATGCCCACGGCGCGCGTGCTGCAGCGCATGGAGCGCAACGGCGTGCTTGTCGACACGGCCCGTCTGGCCGCGCAGAGCGACGAGATCGGCCAGAAGCTGGTCGCGCTCGAAGCCGAAGCGTACACACTGGCCGGGCAGCAGTTCAATCTGAATTCGCCCAAGCAGATCGGCGACATTTTCTTCACGCAGCTGCAACTGCCGATCGTCAAGAAGACGGCGAGCGGTGCCCCGTCGACCGACGAGGAAGTGCTGCAGAAGCTCGCCGAAGACTATCCGTTGCCGAAGGTGCTGCTCGATTACCGTGGCCTTGCCAAGCTCAAGTCGACGTACACCGACAAGTTGCCGAAGATGGTCAATGCCTCGACCGGCCGCGTGCACACGAACTATGCGCAGGCCGTGGCGATCACCGGGCGCCTGGCGTCGAACGATCCGAATTTGCAGAACATTCCCGTGCGCACGGCCGAGGGTCGCCGCATTCGCGAGGCATTCATTGCACCTCAGGGCAGCCAACTGGTGTCGGCGGACTACTCGCAGATCGAGCTGCGCATCATGGCGCATATCTCGGGCGACGAAAGCCTGCTGCGCGCATTCGCCAACGGCGAGGACATTCACCGCGCCACGGCGGCGGAAATCTTCGCCGTCACGCCGATCGAGGTGTCGACCGAACAACGTCGCTACGCCAAGGTCATCAACTTCGGTCTGATCTACGGCATGAGCGCGTTCGGGCTGGCCGCGAACCTCGGTATCGAACGCGACGCCGCCAAGCAGTACATCGACCGCTATTTCATGCGCTACCCCGGCGTGGCGCGTTACATGGACGAGACGCGCAAGAGTGCGAAGGCGCGCGGCTATGTCGAAACGGTCTTCGGACGCCGTCTGTGGCTACCGGACATCAATGGCGGCAACGGACCGCGCCGCCAGGCCGCCGAGCGTGCCGCCATCAATGCCCCGATGCAGGGCACGGCCGCCGATCTCATCAAACTCTCGATGATCGCCGTGCAGCGCTGGTTGGACGACAGCGGCCTGCAGACGCGTCAGATCATGCAGGTGCACGATGAACTGGTGCTCGAAGTGCCCGACCATGAACTGGCCGAGGTTCGCAAGCGTTTGCCGGAACTGATGTGCGGCGTGGCGAAGTTGCGCGTGCCCCTCGTGGCCGAAGTCGGCGTGGGCGAGAATTGGGAACAGGCCCACTGAACGGCGTTGGGTTGACACCTAAAGTGAGCGCGTCGCGCGGGCGGCCCGCGCCTTGGCTGACGCCGCTGTCGGCCCGTATCGCATGGCTCAATAGCGGGAATAGGGTGACAGCCATACCCGAACTCCGCACTCTGCGGTAAGGTAATCGCTATCGCCGGCGCGGCAAATGCCGACCGGCCGGACGGTTTTCCAAGCACGGGGAGTTATTGTGAGTGTGCATCGTATCGTTGTGGTCGGCGGCGGCGCCGGCGGTCTGGAGCTTGTCACCCGCCTGGGCGACAAGTACGGGCGTGGGAAGGACGTTCAGGTGACGCTGGTCGACCGTTCCTTGTCGCACATCTGGAAGCCGCTGTTGCACGAGGTCGCTGCCGGTGTCATGGACACCGCAACGCATCAGCTCTCGTATGTCGCTCAGGCCAACTGGCATCGTTTCGAGTTTGCGGCCGGCGAGATGATCGGTCTGGATCGCGCGAACCGGACGATCCGGCTGGCGGCGGTGCCTGCGGCAGCCGACGAAGGCGAGGGCGATTTGCTGCCCGAGCGCACACTGGCGTATGACACGCTCGTGCTCGCCATCGGCAGCACGACCAACTTCTTCGGGGTGGCCGGTGCCCAGGAAAATACCATCGCACTCGATACCGTCGAGCAGGCGGAGCGCTTCCGTCGTCGGCTGATGGCCGCCTGCGTGCGCGCGCAGAATGAAGCCGAAGCGCCGTTGCCGAGCGCGCTGGCGGCGCCGGTCGCGCAAGGCGTTCATGAGGTGCCCCCTGATACGGCGGCTGCGCCCGCCCCCAAGGTCGAAGGCCGCCCCAAGGTCAACCTCGTCATCGTGGGCGCGGGCGCGACGGGTGTCGAACTGTCGGCAGAGCTGCGCAACACGGCGGAAGTGTTGCGTTCCTACGGGTTGAAGCTCGATCCGCGCAAGGATGTACGCATCACCATCATCGAATCGAGTCCTCGCATTCTGAAGGCGTTGCCGGAGCGCGTATCGGGAGCGGTGGCCGGATTGCTGGGCAAGCTCGACGTCGACATCCTGTGTGGCGATTCGGTCGCCGAGGTGCGCAAGAATGAAGTCACGACGACCGGGGGGCGTGTGCTGCCGGCCGACATCACGGTCTGGTCGGCGGGCATTACGGCGCCGCCGGTGTTGGGACAACTGGGGCTTGCCGTCAATCGTCTGAACCAGATCGAAGTGTTGCCGACGCTACAAAGCAAGTCGGATCCGGACATCTTCGCGTTCGGCGACTGCGCGAGTTGCGAATGGCCGGAGCACGGCTTCGTGCCGCCGCGGGCGCAAGCGGCGCACCAGCAGGCGAGCTTCCTGGTCAAGGCGATTGACGCCCGGCTCAAAGGGCAAAGCCTGCCGACGTTCACTTATCGCGATTTCGGTTCGCTTGTCTCGTTAGGCAAGTTCAGCGCGGTGGGCAATCTGATGGGCGGGCTCATCGGCGGCAGCATGTTCATCGAAGGGCTGTTTGCGCGGGTGATGTATACGTCGCTCTACCGCATGCACGTGGCGGCGCTGCATGGGGGCTGGCGCATGATGCTCGATACTGTTGCCAATCGCCTGCGTCGTTCGACCGTGCCGCGCGTGAAGCTGCACTGACGCTCAGCTGACATTGGGTTCACGTTTTGCCGCTGGTCAGGCCGCACGGGTTTCGCGGCCTGACCGGGTGTCAGGCAGCCTGCGCTGTGGCGGTGGGCACCCGTTTCGGAGGGTTCCGATCGCCGTCGCGCCGGTGTCCGAGTGCAAGCGCATCTTCACTCTAGTAAGATCCCAACGTCCGGCCCCGGGGCGGAGGCGCATCCCGACGTTTCCGTTGGCGGTCTCCCCGGCATGCCTTTACTGACGTGTTTCCCTGGAGTACGACATGTCGCAAGCGGATCTGGATAGTCTTGTGCCCGAAGTGGCGCCGAGCAACCGGCGCGAATTTCTGAAGACCGCCGTCGGTTCGGCGTTTGCGCTGGCCGTGCTGCCGGTGGCGGCCGAAACCATCACGACCGATGCGCAAGGGCTGGACGCGGGCGAAACCCTGCTCGACGTGCCCGACATCAAAATGCCGGTCTACTACGCGAAACCTGCGGGCAAGACGCATCTGCCGACCATCGTCGTGGTTTCGGAGATCTTCGGCGTGCATCAGCATATTGCCGATATCTGCCGACGTTTCGCCAAACTCGGGTATCTGGCGGTCGCGCCGGAGCTATTCGCGCGCGCGGGCGATCCGCAGTCGCTGGGCACGGTTGCCGAGATTCAGTCGCAGATCGTCGCCAAGACACCGGACGAACAGGTGATGCGCGACATCGACGCCACGCTCAAGTGGGCGCTGGCCAATGGCGGAGACGAGAAGCGTATCGCCATTACCGGCTTCTGCTGGGGCGGCCGCGTCGCCTGGCTCTACGACGCGCACAATCCCAATGTGAAGGCGGCGGTGGCCTGGTACGGGCGCATCGTCGGTGACAGGAGCCCCGATTTCCCAAGGCAGCCGATCGATATCGCGGGCAAGCTGCACGGGCCGCTGCTCGGCCTGTACGGCGGCAAGGACCAAGGCATTCCCGTGACAAGCGTGGAACAGGCACGTGAGGCCCTTGCGCGCGGCGATGCGGCGTCGAGAGCCTCGAAGCTGAAGGTATTCCCGAATTCGGGGCACGCATTCTTCGCAGATTACCGGTCGAGCTATGTCGAAGCCGACGCGAAGGAAGGTTGGACATTGGCATTGGACTGGCTGCACAAGCACGGCGTGGCGTGAGCCGCCGATGTCGCGGGCCGGCTGGCGAGGGCATTGAGCCCGTCGGTGGGGGGTACGCCACTGTGCTTCGCGAGCCGACGGTTTGCCTGTGACGGGAAAAGCTGGTTAAATCGCCGCCTTGCCTGCGGGAGAATCACCATCGACGCCATCTTTCTTTTTATCGTCATCGCCACGCTGGCTTCCGGCGTGTTGAGCCTTGCTGGCGCGGCGTCGCTGTCGCTTGGCCTGCTCTCGAAGCTCATTGACAAGATGGTCAGCTTTTCGGCGGGCGTGCTGCTTGGCACGGCGCTGCTGCACCTGCTGCCGGAAAGCCTCGAGTCGCATGTCGATGCGCACGTCATCACCGGTTGGCTGCTGGGCGGATTGCTTGGATTCTTCCTGCTGGAAAAGCTGGCGTTGTTGCGCCACAGCCATCATCACGAGGGCGACGGGCATCACCATGAGCACGGGCACGACGCCCATGAAGCAGGCAAAGGCGGCTGGATGATTCTGGTCGGAAGCGCGATTCACAACTTTGCCGATGGTGTCGTGATCGCGGCGGCGTTCCTCACCGATCCGCGCCTCGGGGTTGCGGCAACGGTGTCCATCACGGTCCACGAGGTGGCGCACAAGCTCGGCGACTTCATGGTGCTGCTCAACGCCGGTTTTCCGCGTCGCAAGGCGTTGGTGCTGACGCTGGCCTCGAGCCTGACGGCGCTGGCCGGCGGTGTGCTCGGTTACTTCATGCTCGACCGTCTTCAGAGCCTGATCCCGTATTTGCTGGCGCTGGCGGCAAGCAGCTTCATCTATATCGCCGTGTCGGACCTGATGCCGCAGATGCAGCGCCGCACGTCGCCGCGCGACGCGCTGCCCCAGATCCTGCTGATCGCGGTGGGACTGGCGCTGGTGGTATGGCTCAACGGCCACGATCATGAGCACGCCCACGGTCGCGACCATGACGCCCCCCGCAGCGCCCTGGCGATGTCGTTGGCAGGTGTCGGCGGGGCTTACGGCTGGGCGCCGGTGGCGACCGGACGGCGCTTGTCCGCACACCACTCGCTCCACGACCCCGCATAGAGGCTGGCCCCATGAAGGCCCGCGACCTCCATCGCCAGCAGATTGTGGCAAGCCGTCACGCCTGAGCCGCATTGCGAGATGACGCGCTCGGGCAGGCGATCCTTGCCGATGACCTGCGCGAAGGCTTCGCGCAGGGCGGCGGCGGGTTTGAAGCGCCCATCCGGGCCGAGGTTGTCCTTGAAGAAGTGATTGACTGCACCGGGAATGTGGCCGCCGATCGGATCGAGCGTTTCGTTCTCGCCGCGATACCGATCCGGTGACCGTGCATCGACGATCAGACGCTCGTGCGACGTCAGGTTGCGCTCGATGGCCGCCGCGTCGGCGGTGGTGGCGAGCGGCTCGCCTGCGGTGAAATCACCCGGTGGCGGCGCTTCGGGCGGGGCGGCGTCGAGCGTGAAGCCGGCCGCTTCCCAGGCCTGCAGGCCGCCGTCGAGCACGGCAACAGACTCGTGGCCCAGCCAGCGCAGCAGCCACCACAGGCGGGCGGCATAGACGCCACCTTGCGCGTCGTAGGCGACGACTTGCTGGCCCTTCGACAACCCGCATGCGGCGAGTTGGCGGGCGAGGGTGTCGCGCTCGGGCAGCGGATGGCGACCGTTCCTGCCTGTCGTCTTTCCCGACAGGTCGCGTTCGAGGTGGGTGTAGAAGGCGCCGAAGAGGTGGCCGTCGACATACGCCGTTTCGCCGGCCGTCGGATTCGCGAGATCGAATCGGCAATCGAAGAGGATCACCGGGGCACCGCCGTCGGCGGCGGTTTGCATCAGCGCGTCAAGATTTTGCGGGCTGATGAGCGTGGTGAAGTGCGTGTGAATCATGGCGTCTCCGCAGGCGGGCGTGGGGGAACGGGTGGCGGGAACCACCCGGCATCAGGCCGTGGCCGACGGTCGGCGCAGTGCGGTCATGCCGCTCGCCACAATGAGCAGCATGCCGATCCAGCCGGCCAGCGCGGGCCAATCGTCCCAGACAAGCATGCTGACCAGTGTAGCGAAGATTACGCCGGAATATTGCAGATTCGCAGTGACCAGCGTGTTGCCCAAACTGAAGGCGCGGGTGAGTGCCGTTTGGGCGACGAGCGCCGCGATTCCGACTCCGAGCATGAGGCCGGCGCTGCGCCAGGTCAGCGCGTGCATGCCGTCGATGGCGACCCAGCCGAGGCCCAGCAGTACCCCACCCAGCGAGAAATAGAAGACGATGCGCCAATCGGGTTCGCCCGCCGCGCCAAGGTCCTTGACCTGCATGTACGCGATGGCCGAGAACACGCCCGAGACGACGCCCGCCACGCCGGCGGTCCACGCCTGGCTGTCGATCGTCGGCTGGAGCAACAGGGCAACACCGACGAATCCCGCGAAGATCGCGGCAACCAGGCGGAAGTCGGCTCGCAGGCTGCCGCGCATGGCGGCCGTCGCCATCACGATCAGGGAGATCCAGATCGGCGACATGTAATTGAGGGTCATCGCCGTGGAAAGCGGCAGTTGCGTGAGGGAATAGAACCACAGGCCGAGGGAGATCACGCCGGCAGTACTGCGTTTGACGTGCGCGCCGAGGTGGCGTGTTCGAATCGAATGACCGCGTGCGCGCGCCAACACCAGCAAAACGACGACACCGATAAGGCTGCGGTAGAGAATGATTTCGCCGGTGTTGTATTCGTTTGCCGCCAGCTTGATGAATAGCCCCATCAACGTGAACATGAAGGCGGAGACCAACATCCAGAGCGATTGCATGGCGAATGGGGGCCGATTGACGGCGAAGAAGCGAGCTGAGGCGCTGTGAACCGAGCGCGGGCAACGCGTGCGGCAGATGGAGTGCGCGCGCGGTCATGTCGAGAACGTTGCGACGATTCTAACGAAAACGGCGGGCCGATGGCCCGCCGTTCTCCGAAATTTCGGCAAATATTTAATTCGGTCTCGCGGGCGCCACATTGGCCGTCCGGTGGTGTCTCAACCCGGCACTTCAACCGTCTCAACTCGTGAGACGGGCTGGCGTGCCAGCGCTCAGAAATCGCCCATCTGGCGGCGCAAGAACTCATGGAAGTGCTGCATACCGTCTTCCATCGGGCTTTGATATGGACCGACTTCCGACACGCCGCGCTCGAACAATGCACGGCGGCCGGCGTCCATGCGCTCGGCGATCTCGTCGTCTTCGCGGGCGGTTTCCATATACGCGGCCCGCTCGGCCTCGATGAATTCGCGTTCGAAGAGCGCGATTTCCTCGGGGTAATAGAATTCGACGATGTTCGTCGTTTTCTGCGGTCCGCGCGGAATCAGCCAGGACACCACCAGCACGTGCGGATACCACTCGATCATCAGATGCGGGTAGTACACCATCCAGATCGCGCCGAAGTCCGGCGGCACGCCTTCGCGGTACCGCATCAGCACGTCGTGCCACTGTCGATAGATCGGGCTGCCCGGCTTGGCGAGACCTTCGTGCACGCCGACCGTCTGAACGCTATACCAGTCGCCGAATTCCCAGCTCAGGTCTTCGCAGGAAACGAAGCTGCCCAGCCCGGGATGGAACGGTACGACGTGATAGTCCTCGAGATAAACCTCGATGAACGTCTTCCAGTTGTAATTGCATTCATGCACTTCAACGTGATCGAACATGAAGTTCGAAAAGTCGAGATGATGCTTGACGCCCAGGCGGGCAAGATCGGCCTGAACGTCGCGGCCCTGCGCTTCGAACAGCAGTCCGTTCCAGCGTTGCAGCGGGAACTTGCCGAGGTTCAGGCAGGGCTTTTCCGGGAAATGCGGCGCGCCGAGTAGTTCGCCCTTCGTGTCGTAAGTCCAGCGATGGAGCGGGCACACGATGTTGCGCGCATTGCCACGGCCGCCCAGCATGATCGCCTGACGATGGCGGCAGACGTTCGAGAGCAGTTCGATGCCGCCATGCTGGCCCGCGCCATTGCGCACCAGCATGCGACCTTCCTGTTCGGCAGGCAGCGCAAAATAGTCGCCGGCGTCGGGCACCATCAGCTCATGGCCTACGTACCGAGGACCGTGTTCGAAGAGGACTTCACGTTCGCGGGCGAGGAGCGCCTCGTCGAAATACGTGTAGACCGGCAGTTGGCTCGAGGCCGGTTTGAGTTGCAAAGCGCTGCTTAGATTGGACATTCCCACTCCCGACTAGCTTGAAAGCAGTGAACAACCCAACCATCGAAAAATCGATTTAGGGGAACCGAGAATTATACCTTGTCTGGGCTGATGAGGGCCGCTAAGTCCATGATTTGCGTTAAATAATGTCCGAAAATTGTCAGTGCGATCGGTTTTGAGGCAATTTACGCTCTGCGAGCCGATGCGCTTTTGCCGTAAAATGGAACATTCGACCCGAATTTTGCGTTTATGGCCAAGACTGCAAAGTCGCAAGACGCGGCACCCGACGTGCCGCAGGACCTGCCCGAGACCTATGAGGCTGCGCTCGCCGAGCTCGAAAAGCTTGTGGGGCGTATGGAAGGCGGTGAGCTGGGGCTGGAGGAGTCGCTTGGCGCCTACCGGCGTGGTGCCGTGCTGGTGAAATACTGCCAGGGCCTGCTCGAGAAGGTGGAGCAGCAGGTCAAGGTGCTCGAGGGAGAGGCGCTCAAGCCGCTCGAGCCGGTGCGCGACGAGTTTTGAGCGGCGCCGGGTGATACGGCAAGCCGACCTGCGACATGTGACGCATGAGCGAAGACGTCCCAACGCGGCGTGGGGCGACTCAATAACACGCACGGCCCAACGGGCACGTGCAGGATGAAGACGATGGCGGATCAGAATATCAAGGCCTGGATGCAGGCAGTACAGGCCCGTGTGGAACAATCGCTCGACGCCGCGCTGCCCAAGGCTACCGATGGCGGCTCGGCACGACTGAATGAATCGATGCGCTACGCCGTGCTCGGCGGCGGCAAGCGTGTGCGTCCGCTGCTGTGCTTTGCCGCCGGCGAGGTGACCCAGGCAAGCGAGACGGCCCTGGATCGTGCCGCGTGCGCCGTGGAAATGATCCACGCCTATTCGCTGGTGCATGACGATCTGCCGTGCATGGACGACGACGCTCTGCGCCGCGGCAAGCCGACGGTGCATGTGCAATACGACGAAGCGACCGGCCTGCTCGCGGGCGACGCGCTGCAAACGCAAGCGTTTGTGCTGCTCGGCGAAGCCACGGGCGACCTGAGCGCCGCACAGTCGCTTGCGCTGGTGCGCGAACTGGCGCTGGCCTCGGGGGCGCTGGGCATGGCCGGCGGGCAGGCGATCGATCTGGAGAGCGTCGGCATCAAGCTGAACCAGTCGCAACTGGAAAACATGCATCGACTGAAGACGGGGGCCTTGTTGCGCGCGTCGCTGCGCATGGGCGCCATCTGCGGCCGTGCATTGTCGGACGATGAAACGCGCGCGCTGGACGCCTACGCGGCGGCCGTCGGCCTGGCCTTCCAGGTCGTGGACGACATTCTCGATACCACGGCCGATTCGGCCACGCTCGGCAAGACGGCCGGCAAGGACGCGGCCAACGACAAGCCGACCTACGTATCGCTGATGGGCCTCGACGGCGCGCGCGGCTACGCGGAGAAGCTGCGGGCCGATGCTCACGCGGCGAGTGCGACGCTCGGCAATGCGGATCGGCTGCGTGCCCTGGCCGATTACGTGGTCGATCGCATCAACTGACCGGCGAATCGCCGGACAGGCAAATTTCGAGGCGACCCAAGCGGCAAAGGATCGCGTGATCCGGGGGCGTTTGCAGTAGAAACAGGCAAGGGGCAATGAGGGTCGGCGCGGATCTCCCCACAGAACGCACCGGCAGGAGATCGGGGCCGGCTCGCCAGGCAGGGCTGCCCGACCAGAACGCCTACATATGGAATGACGATGTACGAACTGCTAAATACCATCGATGACCCGGCCGCGTTGCGGCGTTTGGAGCGTCGCCAACTCGCGCCGTTGGCCGAAGAGCTGCGTGCCTTCGTGCTCGAGAGCGTGTCGCGCACGGGCGGTCACCTGTCGTCCAATCTCGGCACGGTCGAGCTGACGATTGCACTGCACTACGTGTTCAACACGCCGGAGGATCGCATTGTCTGGGACGTGGGGCACCAGAGCTATCCGCACAAGATCCTGACGGGTCGCCGCGACGCCATGGCTTCGCTGCGTCAGCTCGGCGGTATTTCGGGCTTCCCGAAGCGCGATGAATCGCCGTATGACACGTTCGGCACGGCGCATTCGAGCACATCGATTTCAGCGGCGCTGGGCATGGCGCTTGGTGCGCGCACGAAGGGCGAGCATCGCTTCGGCATCGCGGTGATCGGCGATGGCGCCATGACCGCCGGTATGGCGTTCGAGGCGATGAACAATGCGGGGGTGCATGAAGACGTGCCGCTGCTGGTCATCCTTAACGACAACGACATGTCGATCTCGCCGCCGGTCGGTGCCCTCAATCGCTATCTTGCCCGCCTGATGTCGGGTCGCTTCTATGCTGCGGCGAAGAAGGGCGTAGAGAAGGTGCTGAGCGTGGCGCCGCCGGTGCTGGAGCTGGCGCGCAAGTTCGAAGAGCATGCCAAGGGCATGGTCGTGCCGGCGACGATGTTCGAAGAGTTCGGCTTCAACTACATCGGCCCGATCGACGGTCATGACCTCGATTCGCTGATTCCGACGCTCGAGAACATCAAGAATCTGAAGGGGCCGCAATTCCTGCACGTGGTCACGCGCAAGGGATACGGCTACAAGTTGGCCGAAGCCGATCCGGTGCTGTATCACGGTCCGGGCAAGTTCAACCCGGCCGAAGGGATCAAGCCGAGCGCGAGCAGCAAGAAGACCTACACGCAAGTGTTCGGCGACTGGCTCTGCGATATGGCCGAAGCCGACAAGCGAGTCGTGGGGATCACCCCGGCCATGCGCGAAGGCTCGGGCATGGTGGAGTTCGAGAAGCGTTTCCCGACGCGTTACTACGACGTGGGCATTGCCGAGCAACACGCCGTGACGTTCGCCGGCGGTATGGCGACCGAGGGCCTCAAGCCCGTGGTCGCGATCTACTCGACGTTCCTGCAGCGCGGTTACGATCAGCTGATTCACGACGTTGCGCTGCAAAATCTGCCGGTCGTGTTCGCGCTCGATCGGTCGGGCCTGGTCGGCGCAGACGGTGCAACGCACGCGGGCGCATACGACATCGCCTATTTGCGCTGCATTCCGAATATGGTCGTGATGGCGCCGTCGGATGAGAACGAATGCCGTCAGATGCTCTATACCGGTGTGCAGATCGACGGCCCGTCGGCCGTGCGTTATCCGCGCGGTGCCGGCACGGGCGCGGCGATCGAATCGACGATGAGCGCACTGCCGATCGGTAAGGGTGTTGTGCGACGCGAGGGACACGCCGAGGCTGGACGCCGTGTGGCAATTCTTGCGTTCGGCAGCATGGTGGCCCCGGCGCTTGCCGCAGCCGAGGAACTCGACGCCACCGTGGCCGACATGCGCTTCGTCAAGCCGATCGACGAGGCATTGATCGCACGACTGGCGCAAACGCACGACTATCTGGTCACGGTGGAAGAGGGCAGCATCATGGGCGGTGCGGGGTCGGCCGTGGCGGAATCCCTGCTTGCCGGTGGGGAGATTCGGCCTGTACTACAATTGGGCCTGCCCGATCGCTTCATCGATCATGGCGACCCGGCGCTGCTGCTGGCTGCCGTGGGGCTCGATGCGGCGGGTATCGCGAAGTCCGTCCGTGCCCGCTTCGACCTGCCGCTGATGCAGGCGTCGCAAGCCGCTGGCAAGGTCACGACCAAGCTCGTCGCCTGAGCGTCCGGTAGTCCTGAACCTCCGAACGATCCGGCTTACATGCCGGATCGTTTCGTTTTGAATCGCCCTTTCCCGATACCGTGCCGGGGTCTCCGGCACGATTCCGACGACAACTGTCAGCGGCTGGTGAGCCAGGCGTCGGAAACGTTTGCCCATTGCCTCCCCCAAGTCGGCTTGCCGGCAAAGAAGGAAGAATTAGATGAATCAGATGAACCCCGCTTTCGTCATGCCCGACGTGCAAAGCACCGTCGATACCCGGCAGATCCCGATTCAGCGCGTGGGTGTGCGCGGTGTGCGTCATCCGCTGTCAGTGCGTCTGGCCGATGGGGAGGCGCAGGCCACCGTGGGCTTGTTCAATCTCGACGTGCATCTGCCTGCCGATCAGAAGGGCACGCACATGTCGCGCTTCGTGGCGCTGCTCGAAGCGCATCGCGCGCCGCTGGACGTGGCGGGTTTTCGCGCCATGCTCGACAGCATGCTGGAAAAACTCGAAGCCGATGCCGGTCGAATTGAAGTGACGTTTCCGTATTTCATCAACAAGACGGCACCGGTCTCGGGCGTGCAAAGCTTGCTGGACTACGAAGTGACGCTCACCGGCGACGTGCGCAATGGTCAGACGCGCGTGTGGCTCAAGGTGCTCGTGCCGGTCACGAGCCTTTGCCCGTGCTCGAAGAAGATCTCGCAGTACGGCGCGCACAATCAGCGCTCGCACATCACGATCGACGCCGAAATCGCGGGCGATATCGCCGTCGAGGAACTGGTGCGCATGGCGGAGGAGGAGGCGTCCTGCGAGTTGTGGGGGCTGCTCAAGCGTCCGGATGAGAAGTACGTGACCGAGCGGGCCTATGAGAATCCGAAGTTCGTCGAGGATCTGGTGCGCGACGTGGCAACGCGGCTTAACAATGAGCCGCGCGTCGCGGCCTACGCGCTTCAAGCGGAGAATTTCGAGTCGATCCATAATCACAGCGCTTACGCCGTGATCGAACGCGACAAGCGCGTGGCGGCCTGATCTTGCTGCGCCTCGCGCGGCGCATGCAATGAAAAACCGCTCCTTGGAGCGGTTTTTTCTTGGGCGTTTGCCGTGCGATGCGCTAGACGCCGCGCACGATGTCGGCCAGATCCCAGCGCGGGCGGACCGTGTAGGCGTATTCGCTGTCCGCTTCATCCGGCCAGTACTTGAGCCGCATGGCGCCGGCGAAGGCGATCATGGCGCCGTTATCCGTGCAGAAAGCCAGGTCCGGATAGTGCACGCGATAGCCACGGCGGCGAGCGGCTTCATTGAGTCCTTCGCGAAGCTGGGTGTTGGCACCCACGCCCCCTGCCACGACCAGCGTTTTCATGCCTGTCTGCTTGAGCGCGGCCATCGACTTGGCGACGAGCACGTCGACGATGGCGTCGACGAAGCCTCGCGCGAGATCCGCCTTTTCCTGGTCGCATACGTTGCCGCCGAGATTGCGCACCTGCGTGAGCACGGCGGTTTTCAATCCGCTGAAACTGAAGTCAAGGTTGCCCGAATGCTTCATCGGACGCGGCAAGTCGTAGCGTCCCGGCGTACCGAACTCGGCCAGGCGCGAGATGGCCGGCCCGCCCGGGTAGCCGAGTCCCAGCAACTTGGCGGTCTTGTCGAAGGCTTCGCCGGCGGCGTCGTCCAGTGTTTCGCCGAGCATGGCGTACTGGCCGAAGGCGCGGACTTCCATCAACTGCGTGTGGCCGCCAGAGACCAGCAAAGCGACGAACGGGAAATCGGGGGCATCCGGTGCGAGCAGCGGAGAGAGCAGATGGCCCTCCAGATGGTGCACGCCCACGACTGGACGCCCGAGCGCAAACGCGAGGGCGTTCGCGACGCTGGCGCCCACCAGCAGTGCCCCGGCGAGTCCGGGGCCTTGCGTGTAGGCGATTGCATCGACCGCGCTGAGTGGCTTGCCAGCTTGCGCAAGCACGGCTTCTGTCAGGGGCAGCGCACGGCGGATGTGGTCGCGCGACGCCAGTTCGGGCACCACGCCACCGTATTCGCGGTGCATGGCAATCTGAGAATGCAGCGCGTGCGAAAGCAGGCCGGCCTCGGTGTCGTAAAGGGCGAGCCCGGTTTCGTCGCAGGAGCTTTCAATGCCTAAAACCAGCATGGGCGGAAGGGGGAGACGTGCGGCGTCAAGGTAACGAGATAACCGAGAAGTATACCAGTCGCCCCTAAGCCCTGCCGGGTACAATGCGCGCCATGGAAAAGTTCGATGTAGCAATCGTGGGGGCTGGCGCGGCCGGCCTGATGTGCGCGGCGGTGGCCGGGCAGCTTGGGCTGCGCGTGGTGCTCATCGATCACGCGACGCGTCTGGCGGAGAAGATCCGGATTTCAGGCGGCGGGCGCTGCAATTTCACCAATATCAACGCCGGACCGGCCAACTACCTGTCCGAGAACCCGAGATTCTGCCGCTCGGCCCTGGCGCGCTATACGCCGCGCGATTTTCTGGATCTGCTGGGGCGTCACCGCATTGCCTGGCACGAAAAGCATCGCGGACAGCTGTTTTGCGACAACAGTGCCGAGGACATCATCGATATGCTCCGCAAGGAGTGTGCGACGGGGCACGTGCATTGGCGCATGCCGTGCACTGTACACACCGTTGCCCATACGTCCTCAGGCGGCGCGCATCCGTATCACTTGACGACAGATGCGGGTCATATCGCGGCCAAACGACTGGTGATCGCCACGGGTGGCCTGTCGATTCCCAAAATCGGCGCGACGGACTGGGGTTATCGGATCGCGCGTCAATTCGGGCTGGAGATCGTCGAGCCGCGTCCCGCGCTGGTGCCGCTCATGTTCGACGCGTCGACCTGGGCGCCGTTTGCGGGGCTATCTGGTTTGTCGCTGGAAGTCGAGGTGAGCGCGGGCAAGGGAAAGGACGCCGGTCGTTTCGTTGAGGATCTCTTGTTTACGCACCGCGGGTTGTCCGGTCCGGCCATCCTGCAAATTTCCAGCTTCTGGACGCCGGGGCAGTCAATCACCCTGGATCTGGCGCCATCGTCTGACATCGAGGTGGCATTGTTCGAGGCGAAGGCGACATCGAAGCGGCAGTTGGCCAACCTGTTGGCGCAATGGGTGCCGGCCCGTTTGGCCGACGCCTGGGTTGCGAACAGCGGGCTTTCGCCGCAGGCGCGCGTGCAGGAATTGCCGGACAAGGCGTTGCGCTCGCTCGCCCAGGCGTTTTCCAGTTGGACGCTCAAGCCGTGCGGGTCTGAAGGCTGGCGCAAGGCCGAAGTCACGCGGGGTGGGGTCGATACGAAGGCACTGTCTTCCGCCACCCTGGAGGCGCGCGCACAACCGGGGCTGCATTTCGTCGGGGAAGTGGTCGACGTGACCGGGTGGCTGGGTGGCTATAACTTCCAGTGGGCGTGGGCGTCTGCCGTGGCGTGCGCGCAGGCAATGTCCGAAAGCGTGAGGGCGGAGCGGGCGGGGGGCGACGCGCTGTCGTAGACGGCGACTTCTGTGCTGTGATAATCTCTCCCCTTCGTGGAGACGACGCACCGAGGGCGGAGCAGAGTCTCCTGCGAGCCCGCTTGTGATCGCGTGTGTGATCGTTTCCTCAAGCGGGTTTTTGTGCTTTCTGCGCTCGCTCACGCCGGCGCCTAGCCATCGGCTGCGGACGCACGCGGCAAGTGCCTGACGACAGTCGTCCTTTCCTTTGGGGCGGCATGCACTACACTGAAACGTATTCGAAATCCGGAACCCCTGCTCATGAGTCTGAAAGAACGCATTACCGAAGATATGAAGACGGCCATGCGTGCCAAGGCCGCGGAACGACTGGGGACCATCCGGCTGCTGCTCGCGGCAATCAAACAAAAGGAAGTCGACGAGCGCATCTCTCTCGATGACACGGCGATCGTGGCCGTCGTCGACAAGCTGATCAAACAACGCAAGGATTCCATCAGCCAGTTTCAGGCGGCCGGTCGCACCGATCTGGCCGACAAGGAGGCCGCCGAACTCGACGTGCTCATGGTCTATATGCCCCAGCAACTCTCGGCTGACGAGGTCGAGCAGGCGGTCAAGGCAGCCGTGGCGCAAACGGGCGCGGCGGGTCCGCAGGACATGGGCAAGGTGATGGGCGTGCTCAAAGGCCAGTTGGCCGGTCGCGCCGACATGACGGCCGTGTCCGCGCAGGTGAAGGCGGCGTTGGCTGCGTAATTGAGTGGTGCGGTGAGTTGCCGTCGCAAGCGACGGCACGGTGCCGTGCCGCGATGGTATCGATCCAGTGATCCCCCAGTCGTTCCTGCAGGACTTGCTCAACCGCGTCGATATCGTCGAGGTGGTGGGCCGCTACGTGCAGTTGAAGAAAGGCGGGGCGAACTTCATGGGGCTGTGCCCCTTTCATAACGAGAAGTCGCCCTCATTTACCGTAAGTCCCACCAAGCAGTTCTATCACTGCTTCGGGTGTGGCGCGCACGGCAGCGCGATCAGCTTCCTGATGGAGCATGCCGGACTCGGATTTGTCGAAGCTGTCGAGGACCTGGCCCGCAATGTTGGGCTGGATGTGCCGCGTGAGGCGCCGTTGCCGGGCGCGCCGGCACCTGCCGCGCAGCGTGCGCAAACCCTCGGTCTGGTCGACGTCATGACGCGTGCCTGCGACTACTACCGCAAGCAATTGCGTAGTGCGCCGACCGCCATCGAGTATTTGAAGCGACGAGGATTGACGGGCGAAATCGCCGCGCATTTTGGACTAGGCTACGCGCCAGATGGGTGGCAGAACCTCGACGCCGCGTTTCAGGACTACCGCGACGATCAGTTGCTCGACGCGGGTCTCGTCATCGAGAGCGAGAAGGGCGAGGCGGGCAGCGCGAAGCGTCGTTATGACCGTTTTCGCGACCGGATCATGTTCCCGATCCGAAACACGAAAGGGCAGGTGATTGCGTTCGGCGGGCGCGTGCTGGACAAGGGCGAGCCCAAGTATCTGAATTCGCCCGAGACGCCGCTGTTCAGCAAGGGCAGCGAACTGTATGGGCTGTTCGAGGCGCGCACGGGGATTCGCGACGCGGGTTATGTGCTCGTGGTCGAAGGGTATATGGACGTGGTGGCGCTGGCGCAGCTCGGCTTTCCACAGGCGGTGGCCACGTTGGGCACTGCCTGTACGCCGATGCACGTGCAGAAGCTGTTGCGCCAGACCGAGACGGTGGTGTTCAGCTTTGACGGCGATGCGGCCGGCCGGCGGGCGGCCCGCCGGGCGCTCGAGGCGTGTTTGCCGCATGCCGACGACAACCGGAGCTTCAAGTTCCTGTTCTTGCCGAGCGAGCACGATCCCGACAGCTATGTGCGTGAGCACGGCGCTGACGCGTTTGCCGATGAGGTATCGCGTGCCATGCCGCTGTCGCAGTTCCTGATCGGAGAAGTGACGGCAGGCAAGGAGATGCATCAGCCCGAAGGGCGGGCGCGTGCGCTGTTTGAGGCGAAGCCGTTGTTGCAGCAGATGCCGGCAAACGCGTTGCGAGGGCAGATCCTGCATGCACTGGCCGAGCGGGTGGAAAGTTCGGTCGAAGAAGTGGCCGGGTTGTGCGAGTTGTCGATCGGCGCGGCACGCCGTCAGAACACTTGGGATAAGGCGCCGGCCAAGCGCGAGAAGCGCCGCGTAGTGGGAACCGAGCATCGGGCGCTGCAGAACCTGCTCATGTTTCCGGCACTGGGGAATGAATTAACCGACGAAGAAGCCAAGATTTTGCAGGAAGGGCCCCATCACGCCGAGATTTTCTCGGAAGTGCTGGCGCATTGCCGCGAAATGGGGGCGCAGGCCGACTTTCGTTTCATGTCGGATCGGCTGCGGGTGTCGCCGAACTGGGCGAGTTTCGACGATATTCTTCGCGAAATTCTCTCGTTCGAAGAGAATGCCCGCGACCTGTTGTTGTTCGACCCGGAGGATGAGACCCAGGTCGAGCGTCGGGAGGAGCAGATCGCGCTGCGGCTTGCGGAACTGAGAAGCGCGATCCGGCGCTTGCAGTACGACGGTCTGTGCGACGCCTTGGAGACGATTTTCAAGCGGACGTCGCTGACGTCCGATGAATTGCGCCACGCTCAAGCGCTGTCGCGGCAACGCGATGAATTGAAGCGGCTGCTGGCTCCGGCCGGCACAGGAGGCACGCGAAGTTGAGGTAAGCCCGCGTGCTACAATGGAAGGTTTTCAGTGGGCTGTTTTCTGGCAAGCGAGATCGCTATGGCAAAGATGACAACGACCAGCGGAAAAAAGACGGTTATCCCTGCACCGAAGGCAAAGCGCGCGACCAGCGCGGCGGCGGCATCCGGTGGGAGGGGGCGTCTCGTTCTGCAAAAGCTGGCGTTGCCGTGAAAGCCGATGCGGTAGGTCGAGCCACGAAGAAAACGGCCAGCCAGGCAAGTTCGGCGAAACGTACCACGCAAGTAAAGGCAGCCGCCGGCGCATCGAAGACGACCGGCAAGACGGCTGCGAAGGTGACCGATGTCACCAAGCGCAAGAGTGCGACCGCCGCGACGGTGGGGGCTGCGAAGGCAGCCAGGCCGACGGTGAAGTCCGAGCCGCCCGTCAGGGCGACGAAGGCGGCAACGACCGTGAAGGCGACGGCCGGCGGGAAACCGCAGGCCCGACAACCCGCTGAAAAAAGCGCCAAGAGCGCAACTACCGCCAAGGCATCGACCCTGGCGGGCCGCAGTAAACCTGCGACGCAAGCCCCACGCAAGACTGGGGCTTCCAGCAAACCCGAGGCTGTGGAGGTCGTGTCGGCAGCAAGTGAGTCGCTCGTCCCCAGGACGCGCGGCAAGGCCGCGAAGACCGCCGCCTCGGTGGCGCAGAGCGTCGCAGCGGATACTAGTGATCAACCCGTGAACGAAGATCAGACCAAAGTGGAAAAGCAGAAGGCGCGTGATCGCCGGGCAAAAGAGAAAGCACTGCTCAAGGACGCATTTTCCTCGCACCAGCCCGGTACGGCCGAGGAACTTGAGGAGCGTCGTGGCAAGCTGCGGGCACTGATCAAGCTGGGTAAGGAACGAGGCTTCCTGACCTTTGCAGAGATCAACGACCACCTGCCCGACGACGTGGTGGAGGGCGACGCGCTGGAAGGCGTGATCGCTACGTTTAACGACATGGGCGTTGCCGTGTACGAGCAGGCACCCGATGCCGAAACGCTGTTGCTCAACGACAATGCGCCGAACGCCGCAACGGATGACGAAGTCGAGGAGCAAGCGGAAGCGGCCCTGTCGACGGTCGACTCCGAGTTTGGCCGCACGACCGATCCGGTGCGTATGTACATGCGCGAGATGGGCACGGTCGAGTTGCTGACGCGCGAGGGCGAAATCGAGATCGCCAAGCGGATCGAGGAAGGCCTGAAGCACATGGTGCAGGCGATTTCCGCGTGCCCGACGACGATTGCCGAAATTCTGGCGATGGCCGAGAAGGTCGAGCGCGAAGAAATGCGCATCGACGAGGTGGTCGACGGCCTGATCGATCCGAATGCCGAAGCGGTTGCCGCAGCGGCGGCGGCAGCGGCCGAAGACGAAGACTTCGACGCGGATGCGGACGCGGAAGAGGAAGAAGCGGAAGAGGCGGCTGACGAGGACGACGACAGCAGCGGCGGCGGGGCGTCGGCCGCGCAGGTCGAGCAGCTCAAGCGTGACGCGTTGGCCAAGTTCGCCGAGATCGCCGACTGGTTTGGCAAGATGCGTCGCGCGTTCGAGAAGGAAGGCTACCAGTCGAAGTCGTACGTGAAGGCTGGCGAGGCGATCCAGGCGGAACTGATGACGATCCGCTTCACGGCGCGCACGGTTGAGCGTCTGTGCGACACGCTGCGTTCGCAAGTCGACGAAGTGCGCAACATCGAGCGCGCTATCCTGAATATCGTGGTCGACAAGTGCGGCATGCCGCGTGCGGATTTCGTGTCGCGTTTCCCGGGCAACGAAACCAATCTCGACTGGATCTACACGGTCGTGGCGGACAACAAGGCGTACAGCTCGGTGGTTGAGCGTAATGTCCCTGCGGTGCGTGAATTGCAGCAGAAGCTGATCGACTTGCAGGCGCGCGTGGTGTTGCCGCTTACCGAGTTGAAGGACGTCAATCGCAAGATGTCGGAAGGCGAGCGCCGTGCACGCAAGGCCAAGCGCGAGATGACCGAAGCGAACTTGCGTCTGGTGATTTCGATTGCGAAGAAATACACGAACCGTGGCCTGCAGTTCCTGGATCTGATTCAGGAGGGCAACATTGGCCTGATGAAGGCGGTGGACAAGTTCGAATACCGTCGTGGTTACAAGTTCTCGACGTATGCGACGTGGTGGATTCGTCAGGCCATTACGCGTTCGATCGCGGACCAGGCACGTACCATCCGTATTCCGGTGCACATGATCGAGACGATCAACAAGATGAACCGGATTTCGCGTCAGATTCTGCAGGAGACCGGTGTCGAGCCGGATCCGGCGACGCTGGCCGAGAAGATGGAGATGCCGGAGGACAAGATCCGCAAGATCATGAAGATCGCGAAGGAGCCGATCTCCATGGAAACGCCGATCGGTGACGACGACGATTCGCATCTGGGCGATTTCATCGAAGACACGGGCACGGTTGCCCCTGCGGACGCCGCGTTGCATGGTAGTATGCGCGACGTCGTGAAGGATGTGCTCGATTCGCTGACGCCGCGCGAGGCCAAGGTGTTGCGCATGCGGTTTGGTATCGAGATGAGCACGGACCATACGCTCGAGGAAGTGGGCAAACAATTTGACGTGACGCGTGAGCGTATTCGTCAGATCGAAGCCAAGGCGCTGCGCAAGCTGCGTCACCCGAGCCGTTCCGACAAGCTCAAGTCGTTCCTCGAAGGCAATTGATTGCAGCTGAGCGAGCGCCGGTAGTTGAGGGCCGTTAGCTCAGTGGTTAGAGCAGGGGACTCATAATCCCTTGGTCGCTGGTTCGAACCCAGCACGGCCTACCAAAGAAGTAAAAAAGCCCCTGACGGTGACGTCAGGGGCTTTTTGTTTTGAAATCAATGATTTGTGCGGGGATTTTTCTGTCGAAATGTAGTGGTCTAATCTCCCCGTGACCTGCCCCCTTCAATAGGGCCAATGGGCTTCTAGCAAAGTCCCGTTAAACCAGCTCCTGGAAAGCGGCAGGAGCATCCGCGGTTGCTCGATGTTTCGCCGCAAACTCTGACGGCGCAAGGTAGTTCAGTGCGCTGTACGGCCTTTGCTCGTTGTAGTCCTGACGCCATGCCGCGATGACAGCCCGAGCGTGCGCGAGCGTCGTGAACCAGTGCTCGTTAAGGCATTCGTCGCGGAACTTGCCGTTGAACGATTCGATGTACGCATTCTGCGTTGGCTTGCCCGCCTGAATCAACTTCAGCGTGACGCCGTTTGCATACGCCCACTGGTCAAGCGCGCGGCTCGTAAATTCGGGTCCCTGGTCTGTGCGCACCGCCTTGGGATAGCCACGGAAGCGAGCTGCACGCTCCAATGCCCGAGCGACATACAAACCTGAGATGCCATGGTCGACGACAATGTCGACAGCCTCTTTCGTGAAGTCATCGACCACGGTCAGGCACTTCACGCGCCGGCCATTGGACAGCGCATCCATCACGAAATCGATTGACCACACCTCGTTGGGCGCGCCCGGCAATGCCAGTCGCTCGCGCTCAATCATGACGCCGTGGCGCTTGCGACGGCGCCGCACAGCCAACCCTGCCTCACGGTACAGGCGGTAGATGCGCTTGTGATTGGCGTGCATGCCTTCGCGTTCCACCAGGGCATGCAGCCGGCGGTAGCCGAATCGACGACGTTCGTGCGCCAACTCCACCAGACGCGCCGCTAGCACCTCATTCTCGTGGTCCGACTTCGCGTCGTAATGCAGCACGCTGCGAGAAAGCCCGACAAGCCGGCAGGCGCGGCGCTCGGAGATGTTGACCTTCTCCCGAATCGCCGACACTGCTTCGCGTTTGGCTTGCGGGCTCAGGGCTTTCCCTTGACGACGACCTTCAACGCTTCCATATCGAGCATTGCTTCGGCCAGCAGTTTCTTCAGCCGGGCATTCTCCACCTCGAGGTCCTTGAGCCGGCGCGCTTCCGAGACTTCCATGCCGCCGAACTTTGCGCGCCAGGTGTAGAACGACGCGTCACTGAACCCGTGCTTCCTGCACAGTTCCTTGACCGGCATGCCGGCTTCAGCTTCCTTCAGAAACCCGATGATTTGCTGTTCCGTAAATCGCTTCTTCATGTTCGTCTTCTTCTCCGAAAACGAACTTTACTAGACTCCGGCTGGCCCTGTTTGTAGGGGGCAGGTCAACGAAAGCTTTTGTTTAGAACCTTTTGTGTTTCGCGGCCCAGACGCAGCCCGCGCGGGACGAAAGCATGATCGGTTGCTCGCAGTTTCAGTCCAGATCACTAATGTCGCTACGAGCGATCCCGCGTCTCCATTGGAACCGAAGGTCGTTCGACGCTAACGCAGTCGGACCTGAATAATCGTGCGAGGCGTATGCAGTAAGGCTGTGAAGCCGAAACGGTGTTGTTGGATTTGCAAGAAGCGGGCATATTGATGCGTGAATCCTGCAAATCCTGACGAGGTGTGGATGGGTCCGAAGACGCTGGTGCCAGAGGGAGATTTCTTCCGCCAACCGCTGCGCGAGCAGATCAACTTGAAGCATCCGTTGGTTCGCCTTGCCGATCTGATCGACTGGGAGCGGTTGAACGCGGCGATGAGTGCGAGCTTCGTGTCGCATCGCGGGCGACCGGCAACGTCGCCGCGTTTGATTGCAGGGCTGCTGTACTTGCAGCACGCGTTCGATCTGTCGGATGAAGAGGTGGTATGGCAATGGCTTGAGAACCCGTACTGGCAAGTGTTCACCGGCGAGACGTACCTGCAGACGCAGCCGCCGATTGATCCGTCGAGCCTGACGCGCTGGAGGAAGCGTCTGGGCGAGGCTGGTGTTGAGGAACTGCTCGCCGAGACCATCGAGGCGGCCAAACGAGGGAACGTCATCAAGACGTCGAGCCTGAAGCGGGTAATCGTTGATACGACGGTCATGGAGAAGGCGATCGCGCATCCCACTGATTCGCGCCTGCTCGAACGTTGCCGGGAACATCTGGTGAAGGCTGCTGAGCGGCATGGGCTGAAGCTGCGGCAGAACTACAACCGCGAAGCGCCACGACTGGCAGGCCAGATCGGTCGCTACGCCCATGCGAAGCAGTACAAGCGGATGAAGAAAGCGCTGCGCACGTTGCGTTCGCGAGTGGGACGCGTGATGCGCGACGTCGAGCGGCAACTGGACGACGTTGCACAGCCAAGCCGGGCGTCGCTGGAAGATCTGATTGGCCGCACGAAGCGCATTCTCACGCAGAAGCAGAAGGACAAGAACAAGCTGTACGCGCTGCATGCGCCGGAAGTGGAGTGCTTGGCCAAGGGCAAAGCTCGTAAGCCGTACGAGTTCGGCGTGAAGGTGTCGATCACGACGACGCACAAGGAAGGTCTCGTAATCGGCGCGCGCTCGATGCCGGGTAATCCGTACGACGGGCACACGTTGGCCGAAGCGTTGGAGCAGGCGGCGATCTTGAGCGACGTTCAGCCGCAGATCGCCGTCGTCGATCGCGGCTACAAGGGTGTCGCCATTGACGGTGTGAAGGTCTATCACCCGGGGCTGCGACGCGGTATCACGCGAGGCTTGCGCGCGATGATCCGGCGGCGCAGCGCGATCGAGCCAGCCATCGGACACATGAAGGCAGATGGAAAACTCGATCGCAATTGGCTCAAGGGTGCGCTCGGTGATGCAATGCACGCGGTGCTGTGCGGCGCAGGCCACAATCTGCGGATGATCCTGCGCAAGCTGCGGCTTTTTTACGCCCTGATTCTCGTCGCTTTGCTTGGCTTCGAAACCGCTACGCCGTCGGCAGCGTGAACTCATTTGCCGAGCAAAATGAATTGTTCAGGGCCGACTAACGCAGACTGTTTGATTCGATCGGCGTCGCGAATCGTGCGGGCGATAGGTCTGGGGGCTCGTTGTCAGATGGCATCGTCCGTAGACGCACAACTGAGGTATGACCGAAATGTTTGCACCTCCAAATTGGTTTCTGTATTCGTCGTATACGCCAGCGGATACAGCAAAATTCCTCTCCGTCGTATCCATTGCTTACGCAATTGGATTGGGCCAAAGGAGCGTGGCAACGACGTTGGCTCAGCACGGCCGCGTTGGCCGGTGGATCTGCCAACGCACCACTGATGATCGCAAACCGGCCAACTGAGCGGTCTCGATCGAAACGCGGAGCGAGGGGGCCTTAAAATTCTTACAGGAGCAAAAAATGCTCGCCCTTTCAGTACAGGCCATTACCGCAGCACTTCAGCGCATCGCTGAAAAAAGCCCTCATCAACCATCGGATGCAGTCATCAACGCTTTACTCGCTCGCGAGTTGATACATCGAGTTGGAATGCGCTTTGAGCCAACCCAGTTTGGCCGCTCGTATTTCCGCCACGCGTACACCGTCCGGCCGGCGTGGTAAGCAATAGCATCAAAATTCGGGGAGTGTGTCACTCGGGAGACGTGCATGACTCGGCCGGAATTTTCATCCCAAGCGTGGCATAAACACCGAGCAATTGTCTGAGTGCCGCAGAAATGGAGTGTCCGTTATTTTGCTATTCGTAAGTCTCGACTTCTTCGTCCATTAGAACTCTCTCAATGAGAGAATTATTTTCCTGATCCCGTTGACTATTCGAGGGGATTGTTGGAGGTGCGGCAATGTGGGAAATAGTCGAGAAAAATTTTAATGGTTTCGAGATATGGATTAATCTAAATAAACATATTGACGATATTGAGGTTGCGATATACGCGTACGTCGGCTTATTTCGCGAGCATGATGCGAATTATGATGATTTTCAATCATTTAGGCCCGAGGTCGGCGTTCGCTTTAGCGACAGAGAAATGGCAATCGAGGCGTGCTTAGCCACAGGGAAATGCATGATCGGCCGGCGGATTTGTTAGTGAATCGTGCCGGGATTCATGGAGGCGGATTGGTTGAAGTTAATGCAGTGACGTGCATGGGACGAAGCGCAAAACTGGCGTATCAGTTGATGAGCGTTTATTCTAGACGCCGGTGAAACTGGCGACTCATGGGCGGCGGTGCGGTTACGTAGGGGAACGCCTAAAGGCCAAGTTGCGTGATGTCGATAGTCGTGTTTTTTCCGGTTCTCGGCATGCACCGTTCAATGGGCGAAACAAGCCTCATCGCGGTGACCAGAAATGCGTCAACGGCTGCCGGGGTCGACGCTCGGATCTGCTGCGACAATGATTAAATTCGGTACAGTCCAGGTACACCCATAAAGTTCGCCAAACTTTTAAAAACTTCGCTAACCTATTGTCGCGTAAACATTTTTCGATGTTTCTGCTTACGGTCGCCTTCCTTTAATTTTCCTAGGCATCCACAGTTAGCTGCAAACTCATAATCCCTTGGTCGCTGGTTCGAACCCAGCACGGCCTACCAAAGAAGTAAAAAAGCCCCTGACGGTGACGTCAGGGGCTTTTTTTGGGGGGAATCAATGGTTTGTGCAGGGCTTATTGTCTGCGTGCCTTCGTTTTCTCTATGCGACGAGCGTGTCGACGCTTCACTGCTCAGTGACGGCCTGAGGCGTGTTCCGGAAGCTGATCGCCATACGGTTATAGGTATTCATCAGGCTGATGGCGATGGTCAGGTCAACCAGCTCGCGTTCATTGAACACTGCGCGGGCAGCGTCGTAGGTCGTGTCCGGTACGCCAGTCTGGGCAACCAGCGTGACCGATTCGGCCCACTCGAGTGCAGCACGCTCACGGTCGTCGAACAGACGCCCCGCTTCCCTCCATGCCTGCACGAGCGCCAGCTTTTCGACCGCCACGCCTTTTTTCAGCAAGTCGCGGGTATGCATGTCCAGGCAATAGGCACAGTTGTTGATCTGCGAGACGCGCAAGTAGACCAGGTCGACGAGCACCGGCGACAGGTCGCTCTGCATGACGTAGCCGTAGACGCCGCCAAGGGCTTTGACGCCCGCGGGCGCAATCTGGATGTAGTCGAGGCGCTTGCTCATGGGGTAACTCCTTGAAGGGGTGATCTACTTGATGGGGGTGGTCAAGGTTTTGTCGCTGCTGTCCGCGACAAACACGGCGAGCAACTTGGCAGGCCTTGTTTCGCTCGCGTTGCGGCTGATGCGGTGGACCGCGCCGGGCGCTTCGAAGAAGCTCTCGCCGGCCTGATAGACGCGCTTCGGACCGTCATCGACCTGCGACTCGATCTCGCCCGATAAGACGTAGGCGTAAATAAAAGCGGAGCCCGCATGCCTATGCGCGGGCGACGCTGCACCCGGTGCGTAGTCGACGACGACGGCGGTCAACGATTTACCCGGAATGTTGGGAATGGCGTGCCGAAAGTTCGGTGTGACGGTCTCGGCCGCGCCATGCGCTGCGGCCGATACGGCGATGCCCAGAGTCACGGCTGTGCAGGCGGCTCCTACGATGGATCGAATGTTCATGGATGTCGGGCTCCGTTTGTGTTCCTGCATTGTCGTGTGACACGCGGGCACGCGAAAGCACCAGGAATGAACAGTTTGGATGTACCAAGAAGCAATGACGGAGCGTGTCCCACCGGTCCGTCAGTGGCGCCCGAGAACGAGCTCCAGCAGGCGTGAGCAGTTGGCCGTCAGCGTTCTGTCTTGCAGATTCGTCACGCCGAGCAGCAGCCCCTGCTGCCCCGGATTGCCCGTGTACCAGGGTGAGAGAGGAACCGGGGCGAGCCCGAAAGCTCGCGCCCGCAAAGCGATATCGATATCCGATACCGATCGTGGAAGCGCGACCACGACCGTCATGCCGGCGGAGGCCTGCACTTTGATTGAATCCGAGGCCAGCTGCTTCAGACAGCGAACCAGGGCGTCTTGTCGGGCAGTGTAAAGGCGCTTCATGCGCCGCAGATGGCGAAGATAGTGTCCATCGTGCATGAACTCGGTGACGGCGTGTTGCACGGATGCCGCCGGGGCGGGCGAAAGGCATGCCGTGATATCGCCGAAGCGGCGTGCCAGGTCCGGCGGGACAACGAGAAATCCCAAGCGCAGCGCCGGGCTGATTGTCTTGCTGAAGGTTCCAATGTGCAGAATCCGGCCGTCCTGATCGAGCGAGGCCAGGGCCGGTGCGGCCCGACCTTTCAACTGCAATTCGCCGAGATAATCGTCCTCGATAATCCAGGCGTCGTGTTGTTTGGCCCAGGCGAGCAGTGAAATCCGTCGAGGGAGCGACATCGTCATCCCGAGCGGTGCCTGCTGACCGGGTGTTACCACTGCGAGGGCGGCGCTGGGCGCGATCCGCATGCCAGCCTCTATATCGAGCCCGTCCGCGTCTACCGGTACACCTGCCACCGTCATGCCGGCCAGCCCGAGCGCCGTACGCGTGAGCGGAAAGCCAGGCTCCTCCATCCAGGCTTGTCTGCCTTCCACGCGCAGGCCGCGAATCGCCAGATTGAGCGCGCCGGAGAAACCTGCCGTGACGAAGACCTGGGAGGGACTGCATCGAAGCCCGCGAGCGACGCCAAGATACGCCGCGATCTCCTGTCGCAAATCTGGATCGCCGCGGGGATCGGGGTATCCGACTGGAGCCGCGGCCGCTCTGCGCGCCGCGCGTCCCTGAATGCGTGACCAGAGCTTGAACGGAAAGGCGTCTTGAGAAGGCACACCCATCTGAAACGCCAACGGCACCGTGCTGAAGTCGTTGAACAAATCCGGCAGCGGCGGCGCTTCCGGCGACCATGTGGTCGTCGTTGGCAAGGGCCGGGCGGCGATCCGGGTGCCGGCCGCGCCAAGGCCGATCGCGAACTGCTCATCGATCAGACGTTCATAGGCGGCACGCACGGTACCCCGGGACACACCTAGCTGCGCGGCCAAATCCGACCACGAGGGCAGCCGCGCGCCCGCAGCAAGCTGGCCCGACTCGATCGCATTTCGAATCGAGCTGTAAATTTGCACCGACAGCGAGATACGTGCGGCGCGATCGAGGCCAATGGAAAGGGGGGCATGAACGCGATAGTACATTGGGATTTGTCGAGAATGGACCTTTTCCCTGAACCATGGGAAGCGTAACTTTCTCGGTGTAATGCCGCCAGTCAGTGCCGGCGCCAAATCGGGCGTCCGTCTGGGGCGGTCCGGAAATGACGTGAAGCATGCCGTGCCAGTCGCCTTGCAGGCGCTGGGCAATCGATTTCAACGCAGCCAACCCACTACCTTGAGCCTAATGCATCCATTGTTCCCACGCTTTCTGAGCACGGACGGGGCGTTCGGTAGAACAGAACCACAGGCGCTTGAGTTTGTCGCGTAGTAAATAGACGCACAACAAGGGCTGATTAGCTTGCATTAGCTCGCTCAGATGCACGGATTGTTCCGGACGTGGAACAGGTCGTAGACGATTCCAGTCTGCGGACAGTTCGCCTTGCTTTCAAGCTCGTAGGCCGTTTTCATGTCGATCGCGACGGCCTCAATACGTTAGGCAACGCCCTCGGGGAGTTGCTCAAAAAATGCTCGGGCGGTTTCCCGGGAGCGGTCATTCCACCCACTCAACTCGATACCCGCTCCAGCAATCCCGCGCTTGCAGTGCTTTGCGATCCAGCAATTTGTTCTCAGAACACCGTCCTTATTGGCGTCAGATGATCAATTACCCGGAAAACCTCCGCGGTTCTCCACGACGAACCTTTTGATGTCTGACGTGCCGCCGAGCTGCGGAACATATCGAGCGGAGCCGCTAAGGGATACCGGGTCAGAAGCGATCGGCGCGAAATGGAGACGGGTCGACCAACGTCGGCGCGCCAGTAAGCATCTCGGCAATCAGACGCCCGGTCACGGGGCCGAGCGTCAGACCGTGATGTGCGTGACCGAATGCAAACCAAAGGTCACGATGGTTGGGGGCCGGACCAATGATTGGGAGCATATCCGGAGTGCAAGGTCGACACCCCATCCACGGCTCGGATTCGACCGGCTTTCCCAGCGGGAACAGCCGTCTCGCCAGGGGTTCGACGGCCGCTAGCTGAACCGGCGTCCGAGGTGCGTCGCGCAGCGCAAGTTCGACGCCCGTTGTCAGACGAATTCCCTGGTTCATCGGCGCCAGCAAAAAGCCGCTCTCGGCATCCAATACCGGTTGATTCAGTTGTGCGCCGGTGTCGGGCAAAAAGTGCCGGTGATAGCCGCGCTTGACCGCCAGCGGCAGCCGGTAACCCAGCGCACGCGTAATGGTGTCGGACCAAGGCCCCATTGCCACGACGGCGTGCCGACCTTCGATTTCCCCCTCGAGGGTCTGTACGCGCCAATGCGGCTTCAACGTGGTCGCATCGCCGCGCATGATGTGCCCACCTATCGATGTGAAGTACTGCGCGTAGCGGGCAACCAATTCGCCGGGATCGCGAATCGAACTCGATGCCGTATGTCGAATGGCCCCGATGAGCGTTGCCGAGAGCGACGGCTCATCCCTCTGCAGTTGCGCTGCGTCGAGTCGTTCGAAGGGCACACCGTACTCACGTTGCCAGCGCTCGGTATCGAGAAGCGCCGCGTCGAACGCATCACGCCGATGGAAGACCTTTAGCCACCCACCTTCGCGTAGCAGATCGTCCGCACCCGCACGTTTGATGAGTGCCTGGTGCTCGGTCAAGCAATGCTCGATCAGTGTGCTGTATTGACGGGCGATGCGGGCATGGCGTTGCGGCGCGGAGTGATGCCAATACCGTACGAGAAATGGGGCGATGCTCGGCAGCGCCGACGGGTGATAGCGCACATCCGTGGATTGATTTCGCGCATAGTGAAGCAGCGTTCCGATGTCGCGAGGAAACGCGTACGGATACACGCCTTCACGCTGTATCAATCCGGCGTTGCCAAATGACGTTTCCCGACCGGGCGTGCTACGGTCGATGAGCGCGGTCGCAAGGCCACGACTCTGCAAATGGAAAGCCGTCGAGACGCCGACGATCCCAGCCCCGAGTACCAGAACATCGTATGTCATGATGGAGACACTGTCGTTATCCCATTGTTGTGGCTAGCCGCGTGGTCGCGTCGCAACGCCACAGTGGGCGGTTTGAATAGGTCAACCGATTCCCAATGGCGTCGTGAACGCCCAATCGTAGATGTCACCTGGCAAATGCCGCACGGACCTAGGCCAACGCCGTCACGGCAACTTCCACGTCGCAGCCGGCTCGCATCAACAGTGATTGAACACACGCGCGCGTTGGTGCATGTCCCTGCGGAATCCAGGCGTCCCATACGCGGTTGAACTCGTCAAAATAACGAGCATCGGAAAGCCAGATGTTCGCCGTCAGAAGACGAGTTTTGTCGACGCCCGCCTCGGCGAGTAGCCCATCGATTCGCGTCAAGACTTCGTTCGTCTGCTCGGGAATCGTGGCGTATTGCGTAATCGGCACTTGCCCGGCCAGATACACAACACCCCCCGCAATGACCACCTGACTCATGCGGACATTGGTATGCAAACGCGTGATTTCTTTGTTCATTTTTTGGCTCGGAGAAGAATGACGATACGGCGGTCAACGCAGACGCAAGGCATCCGTGACTGTTCCGGTTATCATATATGAGAATTTACGTTCTCGTATACGAGAAAATGCTAAGAAATCAATGCAATCGGTTTTATGTGTTCGGTTCGTATTGTCTGGAACGTGCACGCTCAGTGAAAGTCCTATGACGCCACCTACACCCAAGAAGCCTGCGTCGTCAGGCAAGCACAAGCGCGACGACGGCCAAGTCAGTCATGAAACAGTGGGCGCCCGACTGCGAAGCGCGCGCAAGGAGAACGGGCTGACACTCAAGACGTTGAGCGAGCGCTCAGGCGTCGCTGTATCGACCATCTCAAAGGCGGAGCGCGGCGACATTGCGCTCACCTACGATAAGTTTGGCGCGCTTGCCCGTGCACTCGGCCTGGATTACTCGGCCATTTTCGGGCATGGCAACAACGAACTCAGCGCAGGGATGAGTCCATCGTTCACTGAAGCGGGAAAGCAAACGATATACGAGACCCCCAACTATCGCTATGGCATGATCGCTTCCGACCTTGCCAATAAGCGCATGGTGCCGATGCGTGCACACATCCGCGCGCGCAAGCTGGAAGATTTTCCTGACTATATTCGCCACGCGGGCGAAGAGTTCGTGTTCGTTTTGTCAGGCAGTTTGTTGCTGCGGTTTGAAAATGGCAGCGAATTCCGGCTGGCGCCAGGCGATAGTCTTTATTTCGACAGTGGCGTGGGGCACGTCTATCTGAGCGAGCACGATTCTGGCGTCGACGCCATCGTCTGCTGTGTAGACATGCATGTTCCGCCCGCAATGTCGCGCTCGCGATGAGGGTCGACAGGGACTCGCCACTCGTTGTTGAGTCGGACGTGCCGGCCGGATGGAGCGAGCCTTTTCCGGTGGATCTCCACGATTTTGTGGACGCCTATCGTCGGGGGCCGGTCATCTGGGACTTCTGGGCGCTTGACTCGGTGTCGGGTATCCAGGCGGTGAAACGAAGTCAGTGAGCCCGCGACGGTGACGTCAATGGCTTTTTTCTTTTTGACTCAATCCGCTGCGACATCGCAATTCCGTCTAGCCGCGATTGTCGACCCAGTCACGCGCCCACGTGGTGGCGTGTCCCAGGGCCTGCGTTTCGTTGTCGAAATAGTCGAGCGCGTAGAAATTGTACGAAACCGGATCGGCGTCCAGGGGACCGCCTCTGACGAGCAGGAGGTTGGCAGCAAACCAGCCGTCCGAGAGTTGGTGCGCGGACGGGGCAATTGAATAGCCGTTGTATTGGTGGTGATGTTCGATATTTTGCATTAGCGATTGTCGAGCGCACACATGGCATTCGCGCCATACAAGCAAGACAATTTGAAAGTTGGGGGAAGACGGGGTGTGTCTAAACGACAAACGATGCACACGTTGAGGTGTGGCGATCGGATCGGGGGGGGAGCGTCGCTGCGCGAGGAAGCGCGCGCGTGAGGCAGACAAGCGAAGGGCCGGAAGACCGGCCCTTGAAATACGTTACAGCGGGGTGATATTCGAGGCTTGCATGCCCTTCGGGCCACGCTTCGTCTCGTAGCTCACCTTCTGGTTCTCCGCGAGCGTCTTGAATCCATCGCCACGAACTTCCGAGAAGTGAGCGAAGAGATCATCGCCGCCAGCGTCAGGAGTAATGAAGCCAAAGCCCTTGCTATCGTTGAACCACTTAACAGTACCGGTATCCATATTGAATCCTTGAAATAAAAAATACAGCTCCACTGCGGAGCGACAAAAACTTCAAGGAAGAGGAGAGGACAACGAGTACCGCGCAGACAAGGCGGAAAATGGTGATCAGCAATCGAGCTTCTTGAATATTTCGAAGCCCAGAATACAGGGGCGGATCGGGAATGTCAAAGCATATCGTGATCCGCGCCCACTATCGGGCAATACATTGTTTCGCGTAAGTCGTGCGCCAGAAAGGAGGCGGGCATCCACCGGCACCGCACACGCGCATTTGATTCCGCTGTCGGCGCCAACCAGGATCCCACGTCCCACCGCGCTCATACGCCGTAGAACCGCTCGCAAAACGCGGCACTCGCCCCGAGCTTCCGGGACAAATCGGCTGCGGCGCGCAATTGCGGGACCACCAGCTCGCCGGATTCATGCGCAGCATTCAGTCTCGACGCCGGACCGGAGAGCGTGAGTGCCGCCATGAACTTGTCATCGGTACCGAACACCGGCGTCGCAAACGCCGCGGTATGCACGTCGCGCGCACCCGACGTGAAAATGGGGATCGTCGGCGGTTGCTCGTACAGCGGCTCGTTCAACCCCCAGACCCGAATGACCTGGCCGATGGCCGTGTCGTCCAGCGGCAGCGACGTGCCCGGAAGGCGCGTCTCACGCAGCCCCTCGGACGGCTCAACCCGGAACAGGCAAAGCCGGTTGCCATTCTCGTGCACGTAGTACGATGCGCTTTCCTTCGCCAGCGCAGCCAGATCAAACAACACCGGCTCGACCACCGTCGACAGGTGAAACGATTGCTCGAACAGCTTGCCCAGATATAGCAGTCGATGGCCGAGCGCATAGTTGCCCGATGACGAGCGCACCACATAGCCCATTCGTTCAAGCGAGTTCATCAGTCGGTACACGGTCGTCTTGTGCATCCCGGTCGCCTGCGAAAGCGTACCGAGAGAATGCGATTCCGCACCCGGCTTGAAACAGTCGAGCAGCGATAGCGCTTTCTCGACCGCGGCGACCCCGTCGTTCCCCATCCCGATCCCCCGTCAAATAGATGCCATTGTACATCGTACAGCATCAATTCACCTAGTAAAAGGGTAAACGCTAGTGCCGATCATGCGTCGCCTGTCTTATAGTTATTTCACTCTGTACATTAGCTCTGTACATAGTACAGCGCGTCATTTGAGGTCAAATTATGAGCACGACTCCCGCAGGCACTTCCATTCAACGAAACATCGAGCGCGTCTCGCCCGAGCTTGTCGAGGCGGCAGCCAAGTATCAGGCCGCCATTCTTGCCGACGTCGCCGGCCGTCGCGGCACGGTGCACGGGCGGGTGAAGCCGCTGTCCCCAAAGATGAAAGTCGCGGGTCCGGCCATTACTGTCGAAGTCCGCCAGGGCGATAATCTGGCTATCCATGCCGCGCTGGCGATCGCCCAGCCGGGCGACGTCATCGTGGTCGACGGCAAGGGCGACGTGAGCTGCGCGCTGCTCGGCGAAATCATGGCCACTCAGGCAAAGGCGACCGGCATCGCGGGCATCATCATCGACGCTGCCGTGCGCGACGCGCACGAACTCGCCAACGGCGACTACCCGATTTTCTCGGCAGGCCTGAATCCGTGCGGCCCGACCAAGAGCGTGGCCGGCTTGGTGAACTCGCCCATCTCGCTGGGCGGCACCGCGGTGAATCCTGGTGACCTCGTGGTCGGCGATGCCGATGGCGTTGTCGTCATTGCACGGCAGGACGTGGCGCGCATCATCGATCTGGCGCAAAAGAAGCTCGAAGCAGAAACGGCGCGCATCGACGGCATTCTGCGCGGCGAGCAGTTGCGTCCGGCGTGGGTCGAGAAGGAATTGCGGGCCGCCGGCATGCTGGCCGAAGGTGAGACGCTGTAATGACTGCCGTGACGCAAAAGCCGGTTCTGCTGGTCACCGCCGCTGACCTCGCCCCCGAAGCCATCGCCATGCTCGACGCCTTCGAGCTGATCTTCGCGGGAAAGCAGCCCACGGAAGACGACATCGTCGCCCTGTGTGAACACCACAAGCCCGTTGCCATCATCGTGCGCTACGGGAAGATCAATGCCCGGATCATGGACGCGGCAGCGAATCTGCGCGTGATCTCCAAGCACGGCAGCGGCATCGACGTCATCGACCAAGCGGCGGCAAAGGAGCGGGGTATCGCCGTGCTGGCCGCCGTCGGGGCGAACGCCGCGGCCGTCGCCGAGCATGCCTGGGCGCTCATCCTCGCTTGCGCCAAGGCGGTCCCCCATCTGGACGCTCGCCTGCGAGCTGGCCATTGGGACAAGGCCACGCACAAGTCGGTCGAACTGGAGGGCCGCACGCTCGGTCTCGTGGGCTTGGGGGCCATTGGGCGCCGGGTCGCCGCCGTGGGCTTGTCATTCGGGATGACGGTCGTGGCATTCGACCCGTATGCGAAAGAGGCACCGCAAGGCGTCAAGCTCGTGTCGCTCGAGGCACTGTATGCGGCGTCGGACGTCGTGTCGCTGCACTGTCCGCTCACCGCTGAGAACCGTCAGATGCTCAACCGCGAAACGCTCAGCCGCTTCAAGCCGGGTGCCATTCTCGTCAACACGGCGCGCGGTGGCCTCATCGACGAAGCGGCGCTCGCGCAGGCACTCGCCAGCGGGCAACTGCGTGCGGCGGGTCTCGATAGTTTCGATGTCGAGCCGATGGCCATGCCCCATCCGTTCCAGGGCATTCCCAACGTCATCTTGTCCCCGCACATCGGCGGCGTGAGCGACGCGGCCTACGTGAACATGGGGAAGGGCGCGGCCGCCAACGTGCTTGCCGTCGTCAACGCGCCGGCACGCAACGCCGCCTAGCGTTCGAATCCAGGGGGCAGAGCATGTTCTTTCTCACAACACCCGAAGTGCGCGAAGCGGACGTCTTCACGCGCATGCCGGCGCGGTTCCGCAAGCCCGATGTCCAGACCGACTGGGCGCTGGCGAATCGCGCCGGCATGGCCACCGACTCGTTCCTGGAAGGACCCGTCTGGGATCCGGCCGGCTACCTGTTCGTGACCGACATTCCGCACGGGCGCATTTTCCGTATTTCGTCCTCGGGCGAATGGGATCTCGTCGTGCAGTACGACGGTGAACCGAACGGGATGAAGCGTTTCGACGACGCGCATCTGCTCATCACCGACTATCGCAATGGCCTGATGCTGCTCGATATCGCGCGCGGTGAGGTTCGTCCGTACCTCGAGCGTCGCAATACCGAGCGCTTCCGCGGTGTGAACGATCTCACCTTCGATTCACGCGGCAACCTGTACTTCACCGATCAGGGACAGACCGGCCTGCACGATCCCACGGGCCGCGTCTATCGCCTCTCGCCAGACGGCAAGCTGGACACGCTGCTGAGCCAGTGCCCGAGTCCCAACGGGCTGGTGCTCTCGCCGGACGAAAAGGTCCTCTTCGTCGCCATGACGCGGGGCAACTGCGTCTGGCGCGTGCCATTGCAGTCCGACGGCTCGGTCAGCAAGGTCGGCCAGTTCTTCACCTCTTACGGCCCCAGTGGGCCTGATGGCCTGACGGTCGACGTCAGCGGGCGGCTCTTCATCGCGAATCCGGGCCTCGGTCGCGCATGGGTGCTCAACCACCGCGCCGAGCCGGAGGTCATACTCACCAGCCCGGAAGGGGCGTCGCTCACGAATCTGTGCTTCGGTGGCCCCGACATGCAAACGCTGTTCATGACGGAGTCGGTCACGGGCACCGTGCTCAAAGCCGAGATGACGATTCCCGGGCCGCTGCCCAAACAGGCGAAGACGAAGTCCTGACGTTTGATCACCGGGTGGTCTGCCCGGTGCCCCCTATAAATGGAAATCGCACCATAAGTAGTGCGGTGGAGGAGCAAGCATGACCCTTTCGCAAACCATCACCGCCGCGCCCGCCGCCACCGGGCGCGACACGCCGCACAGTCAGCCCTTCGCGAGCGACGAGTATGCCGCGAGCGAGCGAACGCTTGCCAAGGCGTTCTGGCGGATTCTGCCTTTCATCTTTCTCTGCTATGTCGTGAGCTACCTCGACAGAACCAACGTCGGCTTCGCCGCGTTAACGATGAACAAGGATCTCGGGCTGACCGCAGAACAGTTTGGCCTTGGCGCAGGGTTGTTCTTCATCGGGTATTTCCTCTTCGAAATCCCGAGCAATCTCATCATGCAGAAGGTCGGCGCGCGCGTGTGGATCGCGCGCATCATGATTACCTGGGGCTTGTTCTCGATGGCCACGGCCTTCGTCGTCGGCCCCAAGAGCTTCGCGGCCGCGCGCTTTCTTCTCGGCCTCGCCGAAGCGGGCTTCACGCCCGGCATTTATCTCTATTTCACGCACTGGTTCCCGGGGAAATGGCGCGCGAAGGTCACCGCCGCGTTCCTCGTCGGCATTCCCGTCGCGAACATGTTCGGCTCGCCGATTTCGGGGGCGTTGCTGCAACTGGGCGGCCTGCACGGTCTGCGCAGTTGGCAATGGCTGCTGCTCATGGAAGGCCTGCCGGCGGTGGTCCTCGGTGTGGTTTGCCTCTTCGTGCTGGCCGACCGGCCGGCGAAAGCGAAGTGGCTGACGCAGGCCGAGCGAACGCTCCTGGAGCGGCGCATCGCGCACGAGCAGCGCGACATCGGGACCAAGCATGGCAGCAGCCTGCGTGACGCCATGACGAACTGGCGGGTCTTCGTGCTGGCGTTCATCAACTTCTGCGGCATCGTGGGCTCGCTGGGCGTCGGCCTCTGGATGCCGCAAATCATCAATCACTTTGGCGTTGCGCACTCGGTGGTGGGCTGGCTGACCTCGATTCCGTACGCCATCGGTGCGGTCGTCATGATCGTGTGGGCACGCGTCGCGAATCGTGCGAAGCACCGCATTCCGTATGTCGCCGGCGCCCTGGGCGTCGCGGCAGTGGCGCTTTGCATCAGCACGTTCGTCGACGCGCCGGTGCTCAAGCTGATTGCGTTGAGCTTTACCGTCAGCGGCATTCTCGCGTTCCAGGCGACTTACTGGGCCATTCCGTCTGGCTTCCTCACCGGACGCGCCGCCGCCGGTGGCCTCGCGTTGATCGTCTCGGTCGGAAATCTCGGTGGGTTTGTCGGACCCTCGATGATCGGTGCGCTCAAGCACTTCTCGGGCGGCTTCACCGCACCGTTGATTGCTGTGTCGGCCTTCTTGCTGGTGGGCGCACTGACCACGGCATGGCTGGGCGACCCCGGGGCGAACGCTGGCGAAGCGGTGTCCGATCCGGGACACGATGGGGTCGACGCCGCAAACGGCATGCGCTCGAACGGCTGACGGGGACCGCGCCATGCAAATCGTCCATGCGCCTCACCTGCCGGTTCGCGAAGCATGGCTGGCCTTGCGCGAAGAAGCCGCGCTCGAACCGGCGCTGCCCATCGTCGACGCGCATCACCATCTCTGGGACCGTCAAACCGGGCGGTATCTCGCCGATGAATTCGGCAAGGATGTCGCGAGCGGGCACCGAATTGTGTCGACGGTCTACGTCCAGTGTCGATCGATGCTCCGACGCGATGGTCCGGAGCTGATGAAACCGCTCGGAGAAGTCGAGTTCGCCAACGGTGTCGCGGCGATGTTCGACAGTGGGGCTTACGGGCCGACGAGGGTCTGCCAGGCCATCGTCGGGGGCGCGGACCTGACGCTGGGGCGGGATCTGGAGAGCGTACTCGAGGCCATGCTGCAGGCGTCCGGGGGCAGGCTGCGCGGGATTCGCAATCCGCTCGCGTGGCACGAGAGTCCTGCGGTCAGCTCCAGCCCCGTCACGCCGCCGCGCGACCTCATGGAGAACCCGGCGTTTCAGCAAGGCGTGCGAACCCTCGCGAAGCACCGCCTGTCGCTCGATGCCTGGGTTTATCACACGCAACTCGATCAGTTGTATGCGCTGGCGCTGAGTGCACCGGAGGTGACTGTCGTCATCGATCACTTTGGCGGCCCCCTGGGCGTCGGACCTCACGCCAACGCCGCAGAGGACGTTCGGGCGCGCTGGACGCGCGGGCTGGCGCGACTGGCCAGTCTGCCGAACACCGTGATCAAGTTGGGGGGGCGGGCCTGAGCGTGTTCGGTTTCGGGTTCGCCGCAAACGAATTGCCCCCGTCGTCCGACATGCTCGCCGCCGCATGGCGGCCGTATTTCGACACCTGCCTCGACCTCTTCGGTGCGAACCGCTGCCTGTTCGAGAGCAATTTCCCCGTCGACAAGGGGATGTTCAGCTACGGCGTTCTGTGGAATGCCTTCAAAAGATTGGCGAGTGCGATGTCGGCCGATGAAAAGGCGGCGCTGTTCAGCCGCACGGCCGCGTCGGTCTATCGCTTAGATATGTCAGGAGACAAAGAATGAAGACTAGTGCAAGCCTCTCCGAGGCAAGCCTCACCGATATGGGACACGCGAGCGGCTACAAGGCCATCACCAAGGGCGAATGGCGCTCGCTCTCGCTGGCTGGCCTGGGATGGACGTTCGAGAGCTACGACTCGTTCCTGCTCTCGCTTTTGCTGCCGACACTGGCCCTTCAGTTTGGATTGAGCAAGGCGCAGCTCGGCCTGTTCACCAGCATCACGGCGGCCGGACAGATCGTCGGCGGCATTCTTTTCGGCTACGTCTCCGACCGCTTGGGACGCGTGCGCACGGCGCTGCTGTGCATTGGCATCTACTCGCTGTTTTCCGGCTTGCTGGCGTTCGCGCCCAACGAGCATTGGTTTGCGACGCTGCGCTTCTTCGGGGCGTTGGGCATGGGCGGGACATGGACTGCCGGTGCAGCCCTCATTGCGGAGACCTGGCATGCGAGCCGTCGCGGCAAGGGTGGGGCGCTTATGCAGATGGGGCTGCCCATCGGCGCCATTCTCGCGATTGCGATTTCCGGCATCGTGAGCGCCGCGTACGGTGGTCTTGTCGACAGCGGTTGGCGTCTGCTTTTCCTGATTGGCGCGCTGCCGTTCTTCATCCTCTTCTGGGTGGCACGCAAGACGCCTGAGTCGCCTATCTGGCTCGATCGGCGGCAGGCGAGCGCAACGCCCGCGAGCGGCACCCAGGCGAGCGACGAGAAGCTCAACGTTCGCGGTCTTCTGCTCGCGTTCACGTTCATCTTCTTCCTGCAATACCTCTACTGGGGGGTGTTCACCTGGACGCCGACATTCCTCGTCACGGTGAAACACCTCGACTTCGTCCATAGCCTGAAGTTTGTGCTCTCGCTTCAGTTCGGCGCCATCACGGGGTTCCTGCTGTTCTCGGCCTTTGTCGACCGCCTCGGTCGCCGTCCGATGTTCCTGGCCTATCTGCTGGTGGGCGCGGGGGCTGTGCTCGTGTACATCGTGTCGGCGAATGCGGCGCTGCTCATGGTGGCGATATTCTTCACGGGCTTCAGCGTCAACGGGATTTTCGCCGGCGCCGGGCCGTTCCTCGCGGAGATCATCGGGAACACGTCAAAGCGGGGGTTCCTCATGGGACTCGCCTACAACGGCGGACGACTCGGCGGCTTTATCGCACCGTTGGTCATTGGCGCCCTGGCGTCGACGTCGGGTGGTTTCGTCCTCGGCCTGTCGACGACGATTGTCGCCTTCATTGCCGCGGCGATCGTCGTCTTGTTCGCACCGGAAACCCGGGGAAAGACGCTTGCGTGAGGGCGTCGCACGCGCCGGGCGTGTGCATCGCCTGCGCGGCGATGGCCGCCATATGGGGCCCGAGGGGCGCCGTGTCGGCAGCCGGGGTCAGGTCCGAAATCGCCCGATATCGCCCGGCAACGATTCAGAGAACATAATAAATTTGGAGACAACGATGCAACTCGCGGGTGTCACGGAGCAATCCGAAATTGAGCGCCAGACCCTACGCAAGGTCGTATGGCGACTCGTGCCATTTTTGATGGTGTGTTATCTGCTCGCTTTCATCGACCGGGGCAACGTCGGCATGGCTTCGCTCCAGATGAATCACGATCTGGGCATGTCGGCCCGTGTATTCGGATTCGGCAGCAGCCTGTTCTTCATCTCCTACTTCTTCTGCGAAGTGCCTAGCAACCTGGCGCTTCAGAAGTATGGCGCGCGCCTCTGGATCGCTCGCATCATGATCACGTGGGGCATCGTGTCGGCGGCGATGGCGCTGGTGCACAACGCGACGAGCTTCTACATCCTTCGATTCCTGCTGGGCGCGGCCGAAGCGGGCTTCTTTCCAGGGGTTCTGCTGTACCTCTCGTACTGGATTCCCACGTCGTATCGCGCGCGCATCGTGGCCACGTTCATGGTCGCCATTCCGGCGGCAAGCTTCATCGGCTCGCCGATTTCCGCGTTGCTGCTCCAGATGGACGGTGTCGCTGGGCTGCGCGGTTGGCACTGGCTCTTCATCCTGGAGGGCGTGCCCACGATCCTGCTCGGCATCGCCTGCCTGTTCCTCCTGACCAACAAGCCGAAAGACGCGAAATGGCTCAACGAGGACGAACGGACATGGCTCGCGAACACGCTCGCCGCCGAGCACAAGGCGCCGAAGAAGGTCGCGTCGATGCCGTTGACGAAGCTCTTCCGCAACCGGTACGTGCTGTGCCTGGCGCTCGTCGACACCTGCGCCTCGGCCGCGGGCAGCACGTTGTCCGTCTGGCAACCGCAGTTACTGAAATCGTTTGGCCTCACGGTCATGCAGACCGGTTTGTTGAACGCCGTGCCCTATGCGCTGTCGTCGGTGTTGATGGTGTATTGGGGCCGCCGGTCGGACCGGCTGGGAGAACGCCGCTGGCATACCGTCGTGCCGATGCTGCTGATTGGTCTCGGTTTGTTTGGCACGTCGCTGAGCGGGTCGCTGGCGCCGACGCTCTGCATGCTCTGCGCGGTGTTGGTTGGCGCCTACTCGTTCAAGGGCCCGTTCTGGGCGCTTGCGACCGACATGCTGTCGAACAGCGCGGTCGCGGCCGGTCTCGCCACGGTCAACGCCATCGCTAACCTGCTGGGCGGCGGACTGATGGTAAATGTCTACGGGTGGGTCAAGGCGGCGACGGGCAGCTATGCGCTCGCGCTGATGCCGCTCGCGGTGCTGACCCTCGTGAGCGTGGCCACGCTGCTGCTCCTGACGCGCAAGGGCGGCGAATCACAGCTGACCGGCAAGACGGAGGCGGCTTGAGTATGAAGCCCGAACCCGAATCCGGACGCGAGTGCCGGCATCCCTTGCCGCCCACGCGGCCCTAGCGGCCCTCGCAATAGGCCGGGGTGTTCATCCCGGCCGGATCGAGGAGAGATGATTTGCGCTGCCGGCGCGATCAGGCGTCACGGGTGCGGGGATGGGGACATCCCTGTCACCCGGCGGCTTGCGAGCACTGCAAAGGGTAGAATGGCGATACATTTTGCGATTCTGGTATCCCGTTCCGAATCCTCACCCGGAGATCCCCCAAATGCGCAAGCTCACGTTTCTACTTCTGGCCACGACCGTACTGCTGGCGAGTTGTGCCGTCTATCTTCCCGATGATGGCGGTTACGGCGGACGTGGCGGCCCGGGTAACGGCTTCTGCCCCCCGGGGCAGGCGAAAAAGGGGAACTGCTAAGCGCCGAGGGAGGCGAAGCGCCCGCCCGCATATCGGCCGGCGGGCGCTTCGCACGGAATCAGGCCGACGCCGCCCTGGCATCGCGCCGCCCCACATCCGGCCCAACCCCCGGCCGAACCTGCAGCATCGCAAACACACCCACCGCCGTCGCCACCGCCGTCGCGACGAACATCGACGAGTAGCCATATTTGGCGGACAGAATGCCGGCCAACGTCGGTGCGAGTACCGACGCGATGTTCGCAATGAAGTGCATCAGCCCGCTGAACGTGCCCACGCGCGTCGGTGCCGTGTCGATCACCACCGCCCAATACACCGAGTTCGGCAGCGCGTTGAGCGCATTGCCCAGCGTCATCAGCGCGATCACCGTCCACACGCTCTGTGCCTGCGACACCAACAGGAAGCACAACGTAGTGCACGTGAGGGCCGCCGCCGCGAACCAGCTCCGCGCTACCACCAGCTTGCCCGTCTTGCGATACAGCCAGTCGGAAATGCGTCCCCCGACCAGCACGGTCACGCACGCGCCCGTCCACGGAATCATGCCGATATACCAGAGCGACGACAGCGTGAAATGAAACTCGTCGGCGAGATATTTCGGCGTCCAGGTCAACAGCATGAAGTTGACATAGATGAACGCGAAGTAGCCTATCGAGTTGAAGACCAGCGTCTTGCTCCTGAAGAAGCTCCACCATGGCAAAGCGCTGGCCGCCGCTGCCGCCAACGCGTTCTGGGCCGGACGCCCCGCCTGAATCTGCGCCAACTCGGCGGCGTTCACGCGCGGGTTGTCCTCGGGGCGATTCGTATAGACGCGCGCAAACAATGCGATCAGCACGAAACCCGCCGCGCCGAGCACGATATACATCGTTCGCCAGCTATCGGTGAGCAGCAGCAATCCCACCGCGACCGGGGCCGTCAGCAGGGCGCCAAGCGGGGTGCTCAGCAGTCCGATGGACACCGCGAAGCCGCGCTCCGACGGCGATGCCCATGCGGACATCGTCTTGTTGATGATGGAGTAGGCCGGTCCCTCGGCAAACCCGAACAGCACGCGAATCGTTGCGAACCCGGTCAGGGCCGACCCGCCAAAGACCGCGATCCCGATGTCGCCCGCCCAGATCATGGCGATGGCAAACGCCGACCATGCGATGCCCGCAATCACCCACACCCGCTTCGCGCCCAGCCGGTCGGCCAGCGCACCGCCGAACAGCGCGCCAAACATATAGCCGTAGCCGAAATAGCCGAGGACCGCGCCCCAGCCCGCGCGGTCGAAGCCGTATTCGGACGTGATCTGCGCCGCCGAGTACGAAATCGCGCCGCGGTCAATGTAGTTCACGAGGGCAATCACCACGATCAATGCGAATACCGCAAACCGGTATCGCGTCGCCCCGGCGGCCGCATGGCCCACAGTGCTTGCTTGCATGACGTCTCCTAAGTGTTGGGTTCCCTGCGAAGCGCCCGATGCCCTTCGCAAACGATTGTCGATTATATATAATGCACAATGCATATCAACTGAAATCAAAAACCGGTCCACCATGTCCAACTCGCTTCCCGTGGTTGCTGTCGCCTCGCTTGGCGGCACGATCAGCATGACCCCGTCAGACGCCGCAGGCGGCGTCGTCCCGACGCTCGACGCCGCGCAACTGGCCCGTTCGGTGCCGGGTTTGTCGGACGTCGCGACTATGACTACCGCATCGCTTCGCCAACTGCCGAGCGCTTCGCTACGGTATGACGATTTGATGGAGGCGCTCGCCTGGGCCGAGCAGCAGGTCGCGGCGGGAGCGTGCGGCGTCGTGCTGACGCAGGGCACCGATACGCTAGAGGAAACGGCGTTCCTGCTGGACTTGTACTGGACGCTGCCCGCACCGCTGGTCATCACCGGTGCGATGCGCGCCCCGCAGGCCGCCGGCGCGGATGGTCCTGCGAATCTGCTGGCGGCGGTCAAGGTGGCGGTTCATCCGGAAAGCGCCGGACGCGGCGTGCTCGTCGTGATGAACGACACCGCGCACTACGCGCGGTGGGTAAGCAAGGGCGACGCGCTCGCGGTGCAGGCCTTTGTGTCGCGTGACGGCGGCGTTGCCGCGCGTCTCGTCGAGGGATATCCCGCGTTCTTCCATGCGTGCCCGGCGCGTTCGCAACGTCTGGCGCGGCCCGTGCGTGCGTGGCCGAAGGTCGCGCTGGTGACGGCCGTGCTGGGCGACGACGGCGAACTGGCGGAGCTGGCGGTGAAGGGCGGCTACGAGGCCGTCGTGATTGCCGGGCAGGGCGCGGGACACGTCTCCTTCGCATTCGCCGAGCGCATTGGCGGGTTGGCCGGGCAAGTGCCGGTGGTGATCGCCAGTCGCGCAGCAGGTGGCTCGACGGCGTTTCATACCTATGGGTATGTCGGTGCTGAAATCGACCTGGCCCGGCGCGGCGCGCACATGGCCGGTTGGCTCTCGGCGCTCAAGGCCCGGCTGCTGGTGGCGGCGCTTCTCGCGTCGGGTGTTGCGCCCGGCGCAGTGGGGGAGGCGCTGGCGAATTGGAGTAAACTCTCGCGTCAATAATCCCTACACGGCACCCCTTTGAAAAGCGCGCCCTCCGCATCGGCCAGCATGTCCAGCGAATCCAGCGTGTCCGGCGTGTCCGGCGCATCCGGTCTGTCCGGCACGTCGGGCCGTCGCCGGCTCACGGCCTACCAATATGCCATCGAGACGTTGCGTACCGAGATTCTGCAAGGCAAGTTGAAGGCGGGCGACCGGCTTCGGCAGGACGATCTCGCGCGCCGTCTGGAGATGTCGACGACGCCCGTACGTGAAGCGCTACGCACGCTGGTGTCCGAGGGGCTGGTGTTTTTTGACGTCCACCGCGGTGCCGTGGTGCGCGGTCTGACGATCGACGACGTCAACGAGCTGTATCGTCTGCGCAAGACCCTCGAACCGATGATGGCCGAACAAGCGATGGCCACGCTTCGGGAGGCCGACATCGCCAATGCGCAGGCGCTGCACGCCGAGATGCGCGAAACGTCCGATGTCGCCAAATGGACCGAGTTGAATCAGGCGTTTCACGCGGCGTTGTGGGCATCGCAGGACAACTCCCGTTTGGCGCACCTGATCAAGACCCTGCGCGACGCGTCGGGTCCGTACATCGCGCTGTCGCTCCATATGCGTCCCGTGCATATCGGTGTGAGCAATCGGGAACACCAGAAGATGCTCGCCGAGTACCGCGCGCGTGACATAGCCGCCGCCCGGCAGCACACGGCGGATCACCTCGACGCCACGCTGCGCATCATCGTCAAGGCCATCGAGCAGACCGAGGCCGAGGCGGCGGCGAACGAGTGACGTTTGCGGGTGGCGTTTTCCTGTGACGCGGGCGCGATAGCCACCGCGAATCGTCTGTTCGCTGGCGTTGGGCGCAGGAAAAGCCGATGCATATCGTTTCAACCAACACATCGTTCGCGGGCAAATAAAAAGCGGCTCGCCTGCGCACGCCGGCGAGCCGCGAATGCCTGAACGCGCGCATCGGCGTTCGGCCCACAGGACCGCATGCGTCCCATGTTCTTCCCCGGCGTCGACAATGCGCGTCGGCGCCATCGCAATGGTTGAGCCCGTCGCATCCATCGCAACGGTCGCCGCATCCGGTCGCCCGCCCGTCGGCGTTGGCGACCGTCGGCGATGTCATCTGCCCGCTAGCATCGAGCCCCGCTCACGCAAGTTGACGTGCATGTCGAACGCGTGTTCCAGCGCGTGCGGCGTCTGCCCGCCATAGCGCAGGGCGTCGCGATAGTAGTCGCGCAACACTTCCCGGTAGCTCGGGTGCGCGCAATGATCGATCACCCGGTTCACGCGCTCGCGCGGGGCGAGCGTGCGCAGATCGGCCAGGCCTTGCTCCGTCACGAGGATGTCCACGTCGTGCTCGTTGTGGTCGACGTGCGGCACCATCGGCACGATGCTCGAGATCTTTCCGTCCTTGGCAATCGACTTGGTGGCGAAGATCGCGATGCGCGCATTGCGAGCGAAGTCGCCCGAGCCGCCGATGCCGTTCATCATGTGCGTGCCGCCGACGTGCGTGGAATTCACGTTGCCGTAAATGTCCGCTTCGAGCGCGGTGTTGAGTGCGATCAACCCCAGCCGTCGAATGACTTCAGGATGGTTGCTGACCTCCTGCGGACGCAGCACGAGCTTGTCGCGATAGCGCTCGAGATGCTTGAAAACACGATCCTGCACGGCTTGCGACACCGTGATCGACGACCCCGACGCGAACACCATCTTGCCCGCATCCATGAGTTCGAACGTCGAGTCCTGGAGCACCTCCGAATACATCGTGAGGTCCTCGAACGGCGAGTCGATGAAGCCCGTGAGCACCGCATTGGCAATGGTGCCGATGCCCGACTGAATCGCAGGCAGCGTGCGCGGCAGGCGGCCGCGCGAGACTTCGTGCTGGAAAAATTCGATGAGGTGGCCGGCGATGTTCTGCGTGTCCGCATCGGGCGGCAGCGCGTTGGAGGCGCTGTCCGGCGTGTCGGTGATAACGATGGCGGCGATCTTCTCCGGCGCAATCTTCACCACGTTCGTGCCGACGCGATCGCGCACATCGACGATGGGCAACGGCGCGCGATGCGGACGCTGGCCCGGAATCCAGATGTCGTGCATGCCTTCGAAGGCGAGCGGTTGCGCGAGGTTGATCTCGACAATCACTTTGTCCGCGAGGATCGCAAAGCTCGCCGAATTGCCGACCGACGAACTCGGTACGAGGCCGCCGTCTTCCGTGATGGCGACCGCCTCGATCACGGCCACATCGAGCGCGCCGAACTGTCCGGTGCGCAGGAATTCGACGGTCTCCGACAAATGCTGATCAACAAACATCACGTCGCCGCGATTGATCGCGCCGCGCAGCGTCGTGTCGACCTGGAAAGGCAGACGCTTTGCCAGCACGCCCGCTTCGGTCAGCGTCTTGTCGGAATCGTGTCCGAGCGACGCCCCCGTGATCAGCGTGATCTTCATCGGGTGGGCCTTGGCCCGCTTGGCCAGCGCAATGGGCATGTCCTTGGCGTCGCCGGCGCGGGTGAACCCGCTCATGCCGACCACCATGCCGTCTCGCACCAACATCGCCGCTTCGTCGGCACTCATCACCCGGTCGCGCAGCGACGCCAGGCGGATGCGGTCTTCAAACATCTTCAGGCTCCTCGTCTCTCTTATTCGAATCCCTTGATCTCTCGGCGTGGCCGCTAAGGGCAAGCTCGTCCGCGCCTGATTCGCAGTGTATTGACCCATCGGTCACATTTCCAATATATTCAAGACGCCATTTGAATACTTTTTATGTATGAATGACGGAAACCCCAATGGGGCCGGGCAGACAGAGGAGCAGTCATGGAATTGCGGCATTTGCAATATTTCATTGCGGTCGCCGAGGAGCGTCATTTCACGCGGGCGGCGGCGCGTGTCGGCATTCAGCAGCCGCCGTTGAGCTTGCAGATTCGGCAACTCGAGGCCGAATTGGGCGGCCCGTTGTTCGTGCGTCTGCCGCGCGATGTCGTGCTCACGGAGCTGGGGAGGCGTTCCTGCCGGAAGCGCGGCACGTGCTAGAGCGAGTAGCGCGCGTCAAACGCCGGATGCAGCAGATCTCACGCGGCGAGGCGGGGCAGATCCGCATCGGGTTTGCGGGCGCGACATACTTCGAGCCCCGCATTCCTGCGTGGATCCGTGACTTTCGCGCACGCTACCCGGACGTGCAACTGCATCCGCAACAGAGCAACACGGCCAGTCTGCTCACGGCGCTGGTCGACGAGGCGGTCGACGTGGCGTTTGTGCGCACGCCGTTCGAGGTGCCGTCCGGAATCGTCATGGTGCCGGTCGTCGACGAGCCAATGGTGCTGGTGTTGCCGCTTGGCCACGCGATGTGCGCGCGCAAGCGCGTGCCGCTGGCCGCGCTCGCCCGCGACGAGTTCATCCTGCTGCCGCGCGAGATCAGTCCCGCGCTGTATGACCGCACGATTGCGGCCTGCGAATCGGCCGGATTTCACCCGAAGCTCGGACAGGAGGCGCCGCAGATCACGTCGATCGTGCCGATGGTGGCGGCGGGGTTCGGGGTGTCGCTGGTGCCGGCGTCGGTGAGTCAGATTCGTACGCCCGGCATGGGGTTCTGGCCGATCGAGGGTGACGTGCCGCTCGCGCCGATCAGTCTCGCTTATCGCGCCGAACACGCCTCGGCGGCGATCGATCGATTCATTGCGATGTCGCCGCAGGCCTTGCCTGACACTGACGACAACGTAACGTCGTCCGTCTGATCGCCTCGGTGGCGTCCGGGCACGGCTTGTCGCGTTACGCCGACGACTCGCCATCGTTGGCGGCAGGGCGGGGCGTCGCGGGGAGGGGACGACCGGCGTCAGCGCGCCGCAAGGCCGGCGCATCGCCGTACACGTCGTAGCCGCGCTGGCGTGGGCTGGGCACGGCAGCGTCGCGCGTGGGCAGCCAGCCATTGGCGCGCAGCTTGCCGATGAGCAGCGGATGAATCATCAGCGAGTAGAACAGGCAGGTGGCGGGCAGCGAAAACGCTAACGCCGAATCCTTCCAGATCAACGCGGGTCCGATGGCGAGGACGGTCCAGGCGAGCGCATGCCACGTGAATCCGTAGGCCATGAGGTAAAGCGGACCGAGGAAGAAGGCCGCGACACACGACAGACGCGTGATCTCGACGACATCTCCGTTCGCCGGATTGCGAAATTTGAGCGTCATGGCGAGGTCGTGAGAAGGAGGACGGGGAGCCTAACGTTACCGTACCGCCGACCCCATTTCGTCCCCCTGTTTTACGGTATCGGCTTGCCGGATTGCCGAGCGTCGGCGGGCGACGGTGGCCGATGCGCTCCCTTCCGAGGACACAACGAGCGAGCGTGACAGTCACGCTTCGGGAACGACGTTGCGATGTCGACGGCGGACAAACTATTTACGCCGGATCCGGAGAACTACCGAGAATAGCGACAGTGATTCGGGGCTAGAGTGGAGTTGCCGTGGCTCAGATGTGCCCCCGACCTCCACGGACTATCCGGCTCGCCGATCAGGCGGGCCGCTTTTTTTTCGACCGTTTGTCGAGATTCCTTAACATGCTAGGATTTCCTGAAAAACTGCATCGGTCGGCAGCGTGATCGCTGCCGCTGGATTGAAGGGGGACATGTGATGCAATCTTTTCGGTTTTCCTGGCACTACGTCAGCCACACGCCGCCGGGGCGCCCGTTCGACTTGGAGGGCGCGGTCACGCCGCGTACCGACGAACGTTTTGATGGTGCCGTCGATGCCTATTGTGAGGGGCACTACATCGGACGTTGCGAATTTTCGAGCATCGATGCCCGTGATGTGTCCGAGGCGGCGGCAATGGTCCGAAAGCGGATCGAGCGCAGCATCGAAGATCGCGTCGCGCACGAGAGTCAGACATCCCACTGAATGCCCTGTAAGGGCAGGATCGGCGAGCAAAAAAAAACGGCCAGCAAGTTGCTGGCCGTGAAATCCACCAGGAGGAGGTGGAGGAGACAGGTGTAACTATATCAGGGAAATCCCTAGACGGGTTAACCTTCGCAAGAAAATTTGTAGAAAAACGCCAACTGCGACAATTCGTCGCTTTTCGTCGCATCCATCGCCCAATTCCCCCGCCTGTATAGCCCGCTGGCATTTTGCCGGGGCGGCTCCCATCGTTCCGATGGAGAAAAACCACAAAGCTGAGCGCCATGTCCGTGAGCCGAGGTTCCACCGATCTCGCCCGGATTCCTGCACCCATCGCGTTTGCATGTCCTGAAAATGTCAGTGTTAACACTAGGCATTAATTTACGTTTGGCGAGATAAACTTCCGCAAAGCGTAATTTAGTGTGCGCCGGAATTAGGGGGATTCGCCGTTCGATCCGGCGCATGACATGCCTTGGTTGCTGGATTCGGGCAACGAGGCGCCTGGGACGAGGCCGCGATGGGAATAGGCCGTCGCCAGCGCCTCGACCGGGAACGCAATGCCACGAAGTTGCAAAAAACGTTGGGAGACAAAATGAAAGCAGCAGAAGTGAATGTGGGCGCACTGATCGACGAGAGTCGTCTGGGCGCGTATCAGTGGTGGGTGATCGCCTTGTGCGCAATGTGCCTGGTGGTCGATGGCTTCGATGTCCAGGCGATGGGGTATGTCGCGCCGGTGGTGATTCGGGAATGGGGCATTGCCAAGGAAACCCTCTCGCCGGTATTCGGCGCGGGGCTGTTCGGCATGCTGGTCGGCTCGCTTACCTTTTCGGCGCTGGCCGACAAGCTGGGCCGTCGCCCGGTGCTCATTGGCGCGACCCTGTGCTTCTCGGCGTGCATGATCGTCACCGGTTTCGCCAATACGATTACAGAACTGGTCGTCTGGCGCTTTGCGGCCGGGCTGGGCCTGGGTTGCATCATGCCGAACGCGATGGCGCTTGCCGGCGAGTACAGCCCGCGCCGCATTCGCGTGTCGCTCATGATGATCGTGTCGTGTGGCTTCACGCTGGGCGGTGTGCTCGGCGGCCTCATCACGGCGGCGATCATTCCGAGCCTGGGCTGGCGCGCGGTGTTCTACATCGGTGGTGCCATTCCGTTGGTGCTCGGTGTGCTGATGTGGATCTCGCTGCCGGAGTCGATCCAGTTCCTGATGTTCGGCAAACGCGACAACGCACACATTCGCAAGCAACTGCTGCGCGTGGCACCCGGCGCCAACGTGCCGGTCGACGCGCGCTTCGTGCTTGACGAGCAAAAGGCGAAAGGCGTGCCGTTCGTCGAGCTGTTCAAGGACGGCCGCGCACGGGTGACGCTGCTGCTCTGGGTAGTGAACTTCGCAAACTTGCTCGACATGTACTTCCTGTCGAACTGGTTGCCGACGGTGATTCGCGATGCGGGCTATTCGACACAGGTCGCCGTGATGGCGGGTACCGCGCTGTGGGCAGGCGGTGTGATCGGCACGCTACTGCTCGGCCGCGTGATCGATCGCGTCGGCTTCACGAGCGTGCTGGCCGTGACGTTCCTCATCGCGATGGCGGCGACGGCGGCGATCGGCAATCCGATGGTCATGGTGTCGATGGTCGCGGTGTTCATCGCCATCTTCTTCGCGGGCTTCTCGATCATCGGCGGGCAACCGGCGCTCAACGCACTCGCCGCGACGTATTACCCCACGTCGTTGCGTTCCACCGGCATTGGCTGGAGCCTCGGTATCGGCCGCATCGGTTCGGTGCTCGGTCCGGTGCTGGGCGGCGCGCTGATGCATTTGCAATGGTCGTCGTCGTCGCTGTTCCTGGCGGCGGCGGTGCCTGCGTGCGTTTCGTTGATCGGCGTGCTGGCGATTGCCCGCACGCAGCGCAGCGACGGCGGCAGCCTGCAGGCGGCAACGGCCGGATGAGGTGGCGAGGCCAAGAGGTACGAGACCCGAACGCTGCGCCATAAGCATCGGTTTGGGATCCGATAACCATCGAGTATGAAAGTGCGACGCCCGCCAGCGTTATCATGGCGGGCGTCGTTTTTTGCGGCGTCTCCCGCGGCGCGACAGCCATTGCGCCGACTCATCAGAGCGACCATGACATCGACGTCCGAACTCTCTCCTGCGTTGCCTTCCGAGCGTGTGTTGCTCGGCATTCTCGGCCTGTTCATGATGATCGCGCCCGCCTCCACGGACATGTATCTGCCGGGACTCGTGACGTTGCGACACGAACTGGGTGCGAGTGTCGCGACCACGCAGCTCACGCTCTCCTACTTTTTCCTGGGGTTCGCCTTCGGGCAGCTCCTGTGGGGGCCGCTCGCGGACCGATTTGGGCGTCGTCGGGCGATGGCGGCGGGGATCGCGCTGTACATCTTCGGCAGCATCGGCTGTGCGTTTGCCGACACCATCGATCACATGATGGTCTGGCGCTTCGTGCAGGCGCTCGGTGGATGTGCCATGCCCGTGATTGCGCAAGCGATCGTGCGTGACGTCTACGGGCCGCGCCACAGTGCGCGCGCCTTTTCGATCATGCTGCTGGTGATGAGCGTTGCACCGATCGTGGCGCCGCTCGTTGGCGGACAGATGCTGCGCGTCACGACGTGGCGCGCGATCTTCGGCATTCTCGCGGTGTTCGGCGCGGTGGCGATGCTGGCCCTGTGGCGTTTGCCGGAGACCGGGGCGGTGCACGCGCGTCAGTCGGGGGGCCGCGTGCCGTCCTGATGTCCTATTGGCATCTGTTGCGCGACGCGCATTTCGTCGGCTACATGCTGGCGGGCGGCGCGGTCTTTGGCGCGTCGTTCACCTACATTACCGGCACGCCGCTGGTGTACATGGAGTACTTCCATGTGTCGCCGCAGTTTTTCGGGGTGCTCTTCGGCATCAATATCGTCGGCATGGCGGCGATGACCATGTTCAACTCGCGCCGTGTGGGGCAGTTCGGCGCAGATCGCCTGATGCGTGCCGGCATTGTGGGCTGTGCGATCGTCACGACCGTGTTGTGCGCGAGCGCGTGGCTGGGGGTCGCGCGGCTGCCGTTGATGGTGGCGCTACTGTTTCTGTTCATGTCGCTGCGCGGCATCATCACGGCGAATTCGGTGGCAGGGGCGCTCGCCAATCACCCGACGCGCTCCGGCGCGGCGGCGGCGCTCGTGGGCAGTGTCCAGTATGGTTTCGGCTTCGCGGCGGGCGGGCTGCTCGGCGTGCTCAACGATGGCTCCCCGCGTCCGCTCGCAACGGTCATGTGCGGTTTCGCATGGCTCGCGCTCGTCGCGCTGTTGGCGATGCTGCGCAAGCCGCAGCACGCCCACTGAACCCACCGGGCGCGCCGGGCGCCGACGCGGCGACCTACAACGCCAGCACCAGCGATTTGCCGCAGGCGCGCGAGCAGCATGACATCATCTTCGTGTTTGCGTCGCGCTCGGCGCGTGTAAGCACCACATCGCGGTGATCCACGTCACCCGCCAGCACCTGCACCTCGCAGGAACCGCACAGTCCTTCCTCGCAGTCGCTCTGGACGTCGATGTTCGCCGCGCGCAGCGCCGTGAGCAGCGTCTGATCGGCCGGCACCGTCACCGTGATGCCGGAATCCTTGAGCGTGACGTCGAATGCATGCTCCTTCGCGGGATCGAGCGTGCCCAGTTGCGACTGGAAGTGTTCAACGCGCAGCGTGTCGTCCGGCCAGGGCGCACAACATTGCGCGAGGGCGTCGAGCATTCGTAGCGGGCCGCAGGCATACACTTGCGTGCCGTCTTGCGGCGTGGCGAGCAGGCTGGCGTAGTCGGCGCGCTGGCCCTCGTCTTTCACCCACAAATGCAGACGCTCGCCATGCAGCGCGTGGAGTTCGTCGATCAGCGCCATCGTGCGGCGGCTGCGGCCGCTGTAATGGATTTCGTAGTCGATGCCCAGTGCTTTCGCGCGCCGCGCCATGGCGGCAATCGGCGTCACGCCAATGCCGCCCGCAACGAAGATGGCACGACGCGTCGTTTCATCGAGCCGGAAGTGATTGCGCGGACCGCGAATGCGCAGGCGGTCACCGGCTTTCACTTGCGTATGAACCCAGTGTGAACCGCCACGGCCTTGCGGTTCGTGCAGCACGGCGATTTCCAGCGCGCCGGTGTCGGTCGGATCGCCGCACAGCGAATACTGACGCGACAGCCCCGTGTCGCCGCACTCGATGTCGATGTGCGAGCCCGGGGCCCAGCGCGGCATGGCGCGGCCGTCCGGGGCGACCAGGCGTAGCTTCACGATGCCGTCGGCCACCGGTAGCACGGACTCGACCACGACCGGACGCGTCACGCTGTGTCCCGAGGGTTCGCCAATGCGCACGGGCGAATGACGCGTGAGCACGGCGGGGTCGCGGCGCTCGGGGTTCTGCGCCGGATCCCACTCGACCCACACATGCTCCGGGCCGCGGAACGAGGTGTTCGGCACATACGTGAACGTCTGCTGTGCCAGCGTCATGTGCGGCAGCCGGCGCGTGAATTCCTCGAGGAAGATCTGCATTTCCATGCGGGCGAGATTCTTGCCCATGCATTGGTGCGAGCCGTAGCCGAACGTCAACTGATCGCTCGCGTTTTCGCGGCGAATGTCGAACAGGTCGGCGTCGGCGAAGTGCGCTTCATCATGGTTGGCGGACGAGGTCACGATCAGCAGCTTCGCGCCCGCGGCAATGTCGATGCCGCCAATGTTGACGTCCCGAGTGACCAGCCGGCGCCATGCGGCGACCGAGCCGTTATGACGCAGACACTCTTCGACGGCGTTCGGAATCAGCGATGGGTCGTCGCAGATCTCGCGCCAGACGTCCGGATGCTGGAGCAGCAGCTTCATGGCGTTCGCGGTGGCGTTGGCCGTCGTCTCGTGCGCGGCCACGATGCCCGCCATCATCATCGAATGCAGATACGAATCGGTGACGACGTCGGGATAATCCTTCTGCTTGCGAATGCCGTACTGCATCCAGCCCGACCCCTCGGGGTGCTGGCGCATCTTGTCGAGAATCTTGCCCGCCAGTTGCCAGAAATTGCCCACGGCGTGGGCCACGGCCACCTGCTCTTCGGGCTTGGGGCGTCCCCACGTGTTGACCGTGTGCGCGATGGAATACTCGCGCAGCTTGTCCATGTCTTCCTCCGGCACGCCGAGGAAGTGCAGCGCCACCGTGAGCGGCACTTCCCACAGCATCTGGTCGACGAGATCGGCGCGGCCGTCGTTGATGAAGCGGTCCACGTAGTCGCGTGCGAGTTGGCGCACCAGCGGCTCGTGATGCTTGAGATGCTCGGGCGTGAACGGCTCCATCAACACGCGACGACGCGGCATGTGGGCGGGTTCGTCTTCGTTCACCAGCGTGCGGTTGAGCGCAAAGCCGTAGGAGGCGAGCACGGCATTCGCCTCCTGTCCGGTCGGCGTGATCTTTTCCAGCGCAATCGACGGGCTGAACGTGAGGTTGTCACGGAAGATCGCCTTGATGTCGTCGTAGCGCGTGACAACCCAGTAGCCGAGCTTCGGGCTGTAGAACACCGGCTCTTGCTCGCGCGCCCAGCGCACGTACTCGGGCGGGTCTTGCTGGTAGCCGTCTTCGAACGGGTCAAAGTCCGCGGCACGGGCGCTCACCGGGCATCCGTTGGGGGCTGTGGCGGCAGGCGTCCGATGAAAGGGGCAGCCGCCGGCGGCGGCCGTGTCGGGGGTGGGGGTAATCGGTTGGCTCATCCGTTCACGCTCTGTGGGTCCGGTGTGACGAGCGCCGCGTTGGGCTCGCGACGACACGCGCAATATAGAACAAGTGTAGAGGAGCGATCACGCGATCGGGCGGTGCGCCTCTCTTCCCTGGAATTTATTAAGCGTAAATATAATACGCATTGCGTAATTTGGTGGACTGGGGTTAACCTCTAGCCTCGCCGATGCCGGACAATATCGCTTTGCATCATAAAATCTCGGCGATGACGACAAGCAAACGACCCACCGCAGGCCTCCCGCGCAGCGCCGATACGCCTGCGCGCGCGACGACCGGCCTCACGCCATCGCGCGCCGATGCCCCTCATGACGACGATGTCACCGGCGCGCCCCGCGAGCGCGGTCGCCGTCAACGCGTGCAGTCGGCCGAGACCGGCATGGTCGTGCTCAAGGGGCTGGCCCGGCTGGGCGGTCGCGCGAGCCTGACCGCGCTCGCCCAGCATGTGCAGCAAAGTCCGGCCAAAGTGCATCGGTATCTGATGAGTCTCGTGGAGGAGGGCCTCGTCGCGCAGGATACCGACTCGCAGCACTACCATCTCGGACTCGAAGCGATGCTCATCGGCGTGGCGGCCATGCGGCAGGCCGACCCGGTGCGTGCGGCCGAACCGGCGCTCGTGCGCTTGCGCGAAGCCTTCGATGTCACCTGCTTCATCGCCGTCATGGGCAACAAGGGACCGACCATCGTGCGTTTCGAGGAGCCGGGCCTGCCCGTGACGATCAACGTGCGCATCGGGTCGGTCATGTCGATGCTCTGGTCGGCCGCCGGCCGCGTTTTTCTCGGATGCCTGGACGATCCGCAAGTGATGGCGATGGCCGAAGCCGAGTTGGCCCATGCCTCGCCGGAGCAACGCGCCCAGCTCGATGCGTCAGACCCCATCGGCGCGCTGCGTGCCGAGGTGCGCGCCGCGCAGGGGGCAAGCGTTCGCGACACCAACCTGACGGGGATCAGCGCGCTGGCCGCGCCGGTCTTCAACTACGATGGCCGCTTGGTCGGGGTCGTCACGGCGCTGGGTGCCACGGGCGGGTTCGACGCGCGCATGGACGGCCCGATTGGCGAGGCGGTGCGCCGCGAAGCCTTGTCCGCAAGCCATGCGCTGGGCTATCGTCCGAAGCTGCCGTCCGGCGCCTGATGGGGCGGCGTTTCGCAGAACTGACGATCAGTTTCGGGATTCGGGACAGCGAGTGTCGGCGCGGGGCCCAACGCAAGGGCGATTGGCCTGAATTTGCGCTATTCTGACCCGCTGTTTTTCACCGTCATCGACTTCCTGGAGGAGACACCCATGCGTCGTCGCTCGCGCCGTATTTTCGCTGCCGCTCTGACGGCCCTGTCGCTGCCGATGGTGCCGCTCGCCGCGCATGCCAAGGCGCTCACCGTATGCACCGAAGCCAGCCCCGAAGGCTTCGACGTCGTGCGCTACAACTCGCTGACGACGACCAATGCATCGGCCGACCCGGTGTTCAATCGGTTGGTCGAGTTCGATGCGTCGCAACGCAAGGTCGTGCCCAGCCTGGCGACCCAGTGGAGCGTCAGCCCCGACGGCCTGACCTACACGTTCACGCTGCGCCCGAACGTGAGCTTCCACAGCAACAGCCTGTTCAAGCCGACCCGCGCGTTCAATGCCAACGACGTCGTCTTCACGTTCGAGCGCATGCTCGACGACAAGGCGCCCTGGCACAAGCTCACGCCGTCGGGCTTCCCGCATGCGCAATCGCTCTCGCTGGGCAAGCTGATCAAATCGGTGCAGAAGGTCGACGACCGCACCGTTCGCTTCACGTTGTCCGAGCCCGATGCCGTGTTCCTGTCGATGCTCTCGATGGGCTTCGCGTCGATCTATTCGGCCGAGTACGCCGACAAGCTCATCGCGATCAACAAGCCGGGCGAGATGAACGCGCGGCCCATCGGCACGGGCCCGTTTGTCTTCCGTAGCTATCAGAAGGACAGCGTCGTGCGGTACGACGCCAACAAATCGTACTTCGGCGGCGCGCCGGCCTCGGATCGTCTCATCTACACGATTGTGCCGGACGCAGCCGTGCGCGCGCAGAAGGTGAAGGTGGGCGAATGCCAGATCGCGCTCTCGCCCAAACCGGTCGACGTGCAGGCGGCGCGCAGCGACAAGGCGCTCCGAGTGGTCGAGACGCCGGCCTTCATGACGGCGTTCGTCGCGATCAACACGCAACACAAACCGCTCGACGACAGGCGAGTCCGTCAGGCGCTGAACATGGCGTTCGACCGCGCGAACTACGTCAAGCAGGTGTTCGAAGGGGCCGCAACGCCCGCCACCAACGTGTATCCGCCCAACACGTGGAGCTTCGCGAGGAATGTGGCCGCGTATCCGCTGGACATCGCCAAAGCGAAGAAGCTGCTCGCCGATGCGGGCTTCCCGCAAGGGTTCGAGACGACCATCTGGACGCGCCCGACGGGCAGCCTGTTGAACCCGAACCCGCGCCTGAGCGCCGAGATGCTGCAAAACGACCTCGCCAGGATTGGCGTTCGGGCGCGGATCAAGACCGTGGAGTGGGGCGAGCTGATTCGTCGCGGCAAGGCGGGAGAACATGACTTGCTCTTCATGGGCTGGTCGGGCGACAACGGCGACCCCGATAACTTTCTGACGCCGCAGTTCAGTTGCGCGGCCGTGCAATCAGGCACCAATTTTGCGCGCTTTTGCGACAAAGACCTCGACCAGTTGATCAGCGAAGGCAAACGCTCTCATGATCTCGCCGCGCGAACCGTGAAGTATCAGGTCGCGCAGCGCATGATCAAGGACGATGCGCTCTGGATTCCATTGGCGCATCCGATTGCAGCGGTCATCACGCGCGCGGACGTGACCGGATACGAGGTGAGTCCGTTCGGCCGTCAGGACTTCTCCGCCGTGCAAGTCAAGTAAGCCCCACGCCGATGGTTCGACCATGCCCGCCGTCGGGGCATGGTCGAGCCGTCGGTCCTTAAGGGCATTGTCGCGACATCCCCCTCTGGCGAGCACTCTGCTTCGCCAAACTGCACATCTGAAACCTTTCTGAATTCCGCCATGGCGCGTTGCGCGGCATCCGGGCGTTCGTTGACGCGAGCCGCTCATCATGCGCGCCTCATGCACCGCTCAACCTTGCCTCATGAACCGATCGTCCATGCGGTGGATTGCCGCAATGATGGGGCGTGTTGTAAGCGTTTCAGGAACGATACGTTTTCAGCGCACCCCTTCTCGATGTCTCGCGAATTGAGGTATTAGTTTGTTTTAAATCAACTGGTTACAGTGATTGGCACGGAAATCGCGTATATGAATCGCGTATGGCGAAGCGCCAACCCGAAATTCCAGCAGGCTGTTGGCGAGGTACTCCTGTGCTCGCGTGCATGGGACGGCCAGCTATTGCCCGCGATTTTCGCTGACGTGCTCACGCCGTAACGCAGCCTATGTTGGCCGAGGGGTGCGTGTGTCGAAGTGAGTGTGCGCGGGGAGGGAACCATGAACGGGTTCAAGGCGACTTTGGTGACGGCAGCCGCAGCGGTTGTGCTGTGCGGCATTTCGATCAACGCATTACATGCGGCGGGAGGTGGTGGGCACGGTGGTGGCGGTGGCATGGGCTTTGGTGGCGGCAGTAGCGGCGGGCTGGGTGCCTTTGGTGGCCCCGGAGGATTTGGGAATGGCTTTGGCGCCGGTGCCGGCATAGGTGGCGCAGGCGGCTGCGGTTGCGGCGGTCACAGTGGCGGAGGCGGTGGGCCCGGCGGTGGTGGAGGCGGTGGGCCCGGCGGTGGCGGAGGCGGGGGCCCCGGTGGTGGCGGCGGCGGCGGTGGCGGCGGCGGCGGCGGTGGCGGTGGCGGCGGCGGTGGCGGTGGCGGTGGCGGCGGCGGCGGTGGTGGCGGTGGCGGCGGTGGTGGTGGCAACGCCCCCGGCGGCAGTGCCGGCGCCAGCAGCGGTGGAGGCGTGGGGGCTTCCGGGCCGGGCGGTCGTGGCATCGGTGGCGCGGCCGGCGGAAACGGGCTTGCCGCGTTCGGCGGCCCCAGCGGTTTTGGCGGTGGCGGTGGATGTTCGATGAACGGCTTGAATGGTGAGGAGACGTGCCCCTGAGTCAGTCACGCGCGGGCCGTCTGCGTTCGGCACAACGCGGGCGGGCGCTTGCCTGCGGCATTTGCCCCTGCCTGCCAACGTGCGTTGCAAGTTTATCGTCGGTTCCTGATGCGACCGGCCGACGGCCTCGCCGTCAGCCGTGCCACCCCCCCGGCCCGTGATCAGGCAGTTCTCCCGGCGACACGCCCCTTCGGATGACCGAAGGGGCGTTTTTTTATGCGACCGATGAATCGACACGCGCGGGGGATATCGAAATGCCGATTGTGTATTTCGCGTAAACCCGTATCTGTGGCAGCATCCCGGGTCTGGGCCGTGCAAGGGCGTTGCCGTCCCCTGTGCGACCGTTGTGGACCCATCAAGTCCGCCCCATCGAACGGGCGCTCAACAGGCGCCAAATGAGCAATAGGAGAAATCGCACATGCTGTCCCGTCAACTGATTCACGCGTTCCTCGGCGCCACGTTTGCGCTGGCCTCTCTCGGCGCCACGGCCCAGACGGCCGCCAAGCCCCTGAAGGTCGGCACCATGGCCGGCTCGGATGCGCAGATCTTCGAAGTCGTCAAGAAGGTCGCCCATCAGCACGGCCTCGAGATCAAGATCATCGAGTTCAGTGACTACGCACAGCCGAACGCCGCGCTCGACGCCGGCGACCTGGACGCCAACGGCTTCCAGCACAAGCCGTTCCTCGACAGTCAGGTCAAGGATCGCGGCTACAAGATCGTAAGCGCCGGTCTCACGTACGTCTCGCCGCTGGGCTACTACTCGAAGAAGTACAAATCGCTGAAGGATCTGCCGAATGGCGCCAAGGTCGGTATTCAGAACGACCCGTCCAACGGTAACCGTGCGTTGCTCCTGCTGCAGAAGGAAGGCCTGATCAAGCTGCGTGCCGGTGCCGGTGTCAATGGCAAGAACGCGACCCCGCTGGACATCGCCGAGAACCCGAAGAAGCTGAAGATCGTGGAACTGGAAGCGGCGCAACTACCGCGTGCGCTGCCGGATCTGGACGCCGCCTCGATCAACACCAACTTCGCAGCACAAGCCGGTCTCGTGCCGAAGCGCGACGCGATCGCCATCGAAGATCTGAAGGGGCCTTACGCCAACCTGATTGCCGTGCGCGCACAAGACCTGAACAAGCCGTGGGTCAAGCAACTGGTCGACGCTTACCACTCCGACGAAGTGAAGGCATTCATCGAGACGCAGTTCAAGGGCGCGCTGATTCCGACGTGGTAATCGTCGGCGTTCCGTGCGATGCGCATTGCGCGCGTCGTTCGTCGCGACGGACAAATGGCAACGCAGGCATGACATCGTTTGACTAGAATGGAAAGTGAGATTCGGACCGACGGGAGGTCGCCATGTCCATGCTCAACCTTTCGATGATGCTTGTGGCGCTGCTTGTCGGCTTCGCCATCGGTATGTTCTTCGACCATTTCTGGGTAACGCATCACGACGAGCCCTCCCAGCACAGGCGCCTGGACTGGCACGAGATGTGGGACCGCATCCGTCACCAGCACTGACGAGCGGGCCGCATCTGAAGCGCAAGCCTCAGCCGTCGACTGTGTCGCGCAGTTTGCGCCAGAGCGTGGAGCGGCTGATGCCGAGTGCCTCGCAAGCGGCGCCGCGGTCGCCACCGCACGCCGCCAACGTGGCGTGAATGCGGGCAAGGTCTTCGGCTGCGCGACGGGCACGACCTGTCAGCGGCGCTGACGCTGAGTGTGATGTTTCGACGCCCGCGCCGGGGCGCGGGCGCGATGGGTCTCGTGCGCGCCAAATTCGCGTCCGTTGTTCGTGTTGATGACATCGGGCGGCATCGGCGTGTTCAGCCCATCGGTCATCGCGCCCAACTCCGGCGCAATCTCGACCAACCTTGCACGGCTGATCTCGTGTGCGTCGACGACATCCGCGCATACGACGGCAATACGTTCCAGCAGGTTTTCCAGTTCGCGGACATTGCCCGGCCAGCGATAGGTCGCGAGCAGCGGCATGAGCGACGCCTGCAACGCCTCGACGCTCATGCGCGCTCCCGCGCGGGCGAGTGCGCGTTCGAGAAAGAGGGGCGTGAGGCGCGGCAAGTCCTCCATGCGTTCGCGCAGTGCCGGCAGCACCATGCGCAGGATGTTGAGCCGATAGTACAAGTCTTCGCGGAACCCCCCGGCGGCCACGCGCTGGCGAAGATCGCGGTGAGTGGCCGCAATCACGCGCACGTCGCAGGGCACGGGCTCGGTCGCGCCAAGTCGCAGCACCTCGCGCTCCTGCAGCACCCGCAATAGACGCGTTTGCAGCGGCATCGGCATTTCACCGATTTCGTCGAGAAAAATGGTGCCGTTGTGCGCCGTCTCGAACAACCCCGCCTTGCCGCCGCGCCGCGCGCCCGAGAAGGCGCCGTCCTCATAGCCGAACAGTTCGCTCTCGAGCAGCGTTTCCGGAAACGCCGCGCAGTTGATGGCGACGAACGGATAGTCGCGCCGTCGGCTGGCATTGTGAATGCCTTGTGCGAGCAGCTCCTTGCCGGTGCCGCTCTCGCCGTGGACGAGTACGGTCGAGTCGGTCTGGGCGTAGCGGCGTGCCAATGCACGCACCTGCGACATCGCGTCGGAATCGCCGATCAGATCGTCGAGGCGATAGCGCGCTACGAGATGGCGTGGGCGATGGCGCGAGCGTAGCGAGCGATCGACGCGCGCAAACGACTGCGAGTCCTGGCACGTCAGCAGCGCGCCCGTGAGCGTGCCCTGGTCGAGCAAGGGAATGCGATTGATGACCCACGTCTTGCCGGCCATCGAGACAATGGCCTCGAGTTCGGCGCTCGCGCTCTCCAGCGTGCGCGCGATGTCGAGCGCCGGGGCGATGGCATCGAGCGGACGGCCGACCGCATCGGCAACGCTCACCCCGAGCATGCCCGCCATCGGGGCGTTGATCGCTTCGATGCGCCCGTTCAGATCGACAGCCGCGACCCCTTCATGCAAGTGTCGCAGCACGGTATCGAGCCGCTCGCGGCGTTGCGCTTCGATGCGCCCGAAGCGCGCGACGTCGAGTGCCGTGTCGAACGCGGCGCGCACCGAATCCTGCGAATAGAGAAAGACGCCCGCGAGCCCGGCTCGCTCGGCCAGTTCAGTCACCAGCCCGGGGCCGACGATGACCTCGATGCCTTCGTCGCGCAGCCGGTGCACAAGGTCTTCCGCATCTTGGCGGTCGAAATAGGCGTGTTGCGAGATGTCGAGGTGGAACGCGCTTTTGAAGCGCTCGAATTCTGGCGCGGGGCGGGCATACGACACCAGCGCGATACGCGACGCGGGCGAGGGGGCAGGCCGCGCGCGGCGCGCCCGTGCCAGCGCATGCATCACGTCGAAGCCCGTCACTTTCACGAGCACCACGGGCAGGGCAAGGCGCTCGCGCAGGAAGGCACCGTTCGAGCCGGCGGCGACAATGCCGTCAACACTGCCCGCGGGCAGGCGCTCCAACGCTTCGATGACGGCTTCATAGCCTTTATCGATGATCTGCACCTCGGCTTGCGCGGCGTAATCCGGCACGATGTCGCGGTACAACTCGCCGAGCTTGCTGATGCCCACGGCCCAGATCACCGGTTTTCGAACGGCGGTGACCGGTTGTGCAAACCCCGCGCGCACGGCGCTCGGCGCCGCCGTCGACAGGCGAGGGGGTAACGCGGGGGAGAGATTGGGCATGACCGGGCTCATCGATAAATGCGGGCGAGGGCGCAGCGCACGGACGCGTGCCCCCGCAGGAGACTGACTCGAATCGTAGCATATTGCAATGATATGTTTCATTTTTTGTTTCAACATGAAACATCGTGAAACGAACGCCCGGCGCAAAGCGACGCGTTCGACTTGACGCGCGCGTCACATCCGAGAAGAATTTCCGCTGCGAAATGAACGTCTTAGCGACGCGACGGTGCCGTTGGCGCGCGTCGGGATAGCGGGCTGGCACGGCCATTGCTAAGTACCTTGCCATCACTCAACCCATGTGCGATTTGGCAGCTTCCACCGCCGGCCGCACACGACACGATCGAGGCACTCACGTGACGCAAACCCATCGTTCGGCCGGCGCCGCTTTTCGCGAGGCCGTCAAGACCGAGCAACCCTTGCAGGTTGTCGGCGCCATTAACGCGAACCACGCCTTGCTGGCCAAGGCGGCGGGTTTCAAGGCGATCTATCTCTCCGGCGGCGGTGTCGCTGCGGGGTCGCTTGGCCTGCCCGATCTGGGCATCTCCACGCTCGACGACGTGCTTACCGACGTGCGCCGCATCACCGACGTATGCGATCTGCCGTTGCTCGTCGACGTCGATACCGGCTTCGGGCCGTCGGCGTTCAACATCGCGCGCACGGTGCAGTCGCTCATCAAGTTTGGCGCAGGCGCCATGCACATCGAGGATCAGGTCGGCGCGAAACGTTGCGGCCATCGTCCGGGCAAGGCCATTGTGAGTCAGCAGGAAATGGTCGATCGCATCAAGGCGGCGGTCGACGCCCGCACCGACGAGAACTTCGTCATCATGGCGCGCACCGATGCGCTGGCCGTGGAAGGTCTGCAGGGCGCCATCGACCGGGCCTGCGCCTGCGTCGAAGCCGGCGCCGACATGATCTTCCCGGAAGCGATGACCGAGTTGCCGATGTACCGCCAGTTCTCCGATGCCGTGAAAGTGCCGGTGCTCGCGAACATCACCGAGTTCGGCGCGACGCCGCTGTTCACTGTGGAAGAACTCAAGAGCGCGCAGGTCGGGCTCGTGCTGTATCCGCTCTCGGCCTTCCGTGCCATGAACAAGGCGGCGCAGAACGTCTATCAGACGATTCGCCGCGACGGCACGCAAAAGGCCGTGCTCGACACGATGCAAACCCGTGCCGAACTCTATGAGAGCATCGGCTACCACGCTTACGAACAGAAGCTCGACGCGCTGTTCGCCCAACAGAAATAACTGAATCCCTGATCCTGGAGGAATGAGCATGAGCGAGACGACTGCCACCGGCTTCAAGCCAAAGAAATCCGTCGCCCTGTCGGGGGTGACCGCGGGCAACACCGCGCTGTGTACGGTGGGCCGTTCGGGCAACGATCTGCACTACCGCGGCTACGATATTCTGGATCTGGCCCAGACCTCGGAGTTCGAGGAAATCGCGTACCTGCTCGTCTACGGCAAGCTGCCGAGCGTGGCGGAGCTGCGCGGCTACAAGGCCAAGCTCAAGGCGCTGCGCGGCCTGCCGGCCGCCGTCAAGGACGCGCTCGAGACCGTACCGGCCGCCGCTCACCCGATGGACGTGATGCGCACGGGCGTGTCGGTGCTGGGCACCGTGTTGCCGGAGAAGGACGACCACAACGTGCCGGGCGCGCGCGACATCGCCGACCGTCTGATGGCCAGCTTCGGCTCGATGCTGCTGTACTGGTACCACTTCAGCCACAACGGCGTGCGCATCGATGTGGAGACCGACGACGACAGCATCGGCGGCCACTTTCTGCACCTGCTTCACGGCGAAAAGCCGTCGGACCTGTGGGTGCGCGCCATGCATACGTCGCTGATCCTGTACGCGGAGCACGAATTCAACGCGTCCACGTTCACCGCGCGCGTCATCGCGGGCACGGGCTCGGACATGCACTCCGCCATCACCGGCGCCATCGGCGCCCTGCGCGGCCCGAAGCACGGCGGCGCGAACGAAGTGGCGTTCGAGATCCAGAAGCGCTATGACTCGCCCGACGACGCCGAAGCCGATATCCGCCGCCGCGTCGAGAACAAGGAAGTGATCATCGGCTTCGGTCACCCGGTCTACACCGTGAGCGATCCGCGCAACAAGGTCATCAAGGAAGTCGCGCACGAATTGTCGAAGGCTCAACAGAACACGAAGATGTACGACATTGCCGAGCGTCTGGAATCGGTGATGTGGGACGTCAAGAAGATGTTCCCGAACCTGGACTGGTTCAGCGCCGTGAGCTACCACATGATGGGCGTGCCGACCGCGATGTTCACGCCGCTGTTCGTGATTGCGCGCACGTCGGGCTGGAGCGCCCACGTCATCGAGCAGCGCATCGACAACAAGATCATTCGTCCGAGCGCCAATTACACCGGTCCGGAAGATCAGCAGTTCGTGCCGATCGAGAAGCGCTGATCTGGCTGAGCCTGCCCCGGTTCGACTGAGGCAGGCCAAGCCAGGCGACCTTGCCAGGAAGGCACGGGGCAGTGGCATTGCCGCCGCTGCCGCCCCGGCATCCGGCATCCCAAGATGTCTTCTGCACACGCTTCACGCTGCCATCCACCGGGCCGACACCGTCCTCACATGATGAATACCGAATACCGCAAATCCCTGCCCGGGACGTCACTCGATTACTTCGACGCCCGCGCCGCTGTCGAGGCCATTGCGCCGGGCGCCTACGACACGCTGCCCTACACGTCGCGCGTGCTGGCCGAGAACCTCGTGCGCCGCTGCGACCCGGCGGCGCTCACCGATTCCCTCAGGCAACTGATCGAGCGACGCCGCGATCTCGATTTCCCCTGGTTTCCTGCCCGCGTGGTGTGTCACGATATTCTCGGCCAGACCGCGCTGGTCGATCTCGCCGGGCTGCGCGACGCCATCGCGGCGCAAGGCGGCGACCCCGCGCTCGTCAATCCGGTCGTGCCGACGCAACTCGTCGTCGATCACTCGCTCGCCGTCGAGTGCGGCGGCTTCGATCCCGACGCGTTCGCCAAGAACCGCGCCATCGAAGATCGTCGCAATGAAGACCGTTTCGACTTCATCAACTGGACGAAGCAGGCGTTTCGCAACGTCGATGTGATTCCGCCGGGCAATGGCATCCTGCACCAGATCAATCTTGAGCGCATGAGTCCGGTGGTCCAGGTCTCGGACGGCGTGGCTTATCCGGACACGCTCGTGGGCACCGACTCGCATACGCCGATGGTCGATGCGCTGGGCGTGATCGCCGTCGGTGTGGGCGGTCTGGAAGCCGAGAGCGTGATGCTCGGGCGCGCGTCGTGGATGCGTCTGCCGGATATCGTCGGCGTGGCACTGACGGGCAAGCCGCAGCCGGGGATCACGGCGACGGATATCGTGTTGGCGCTCACCGAATTCCTGCGCAAGGAGAAAGTGGTGTCCGCCTACCTGGAGTTCTATGGCGACGGGGCGGCGAACCTCACGCTGGGCGACCGCGCCACGATCTCGAACATGGCGCCCGAGTTCGGCGCCACGGCGGCGATGTTCTACATCGACGCGCAAACGATCAAGTATCTGAAGCTCACCGGTCGCGAGGATGCCCAGGTCGCGCTGGTCGAGACCTATGCGAAGCAGACCGGCCTCTGGGCCGACACGCTGACGCACGCGCAATACGAGCGCGTGCTCACGTTCGACCTGTCGAGTGTGGTGCGCAACATCGCCGGCCCGTCGAATCCGCACAAGCGCGTGCCGACGAGTGAGCTGGCCGCGCGCGGCATCAGCGGCAAGGTCGAGAACGAGCCGGGCCGGATGCCCGACGGCGCGGTCATCATCGCCGCGATCACGAGCTGCACAAATACCAACAACCCGCGCAACATGATTGCGGCGGGATTGTTCGCGCGCAACGCCAATCGCGCGGGCCTCACGCGCAAGCCGTGGGTGAAGAGTTCGCTCGCCCCCGGGTCGAAGGCCGTCACGCTGTATCTGGAGGCCGCCGGGTTGCTGCCGGAACTGGAGGCCCTCGGCTTCGGCGTGGTGGCCTATGCGTGTACGTCATGCAACGGCATGTCGGGCGCGCTCGACCCGGTCATCCAGCAGGAGATCATCGAGCGCGACCTCTATGCCACGGCCGTGCTCTCGGGTAACCGTAATTTCGACGGTCGCATTCATCCGTACGCGAAGCAGGCGTTTCTCGCGTCGCCGCCGCTGGTGGTGGCCTATGCCATCGCCGGGACGATCCGTTTCGACATCGAGAAGGATGTGCTCGGGGTCGATGCCAGCGGCAAGCCGGTGCGCTTGGCCGACCTTTGGCCGAGCGACGAAGAGATCGACGCGATCATCGAGCGCAGCGTCAAGCCGGAGCAATTCCGTCGCGTGTACGAGCCGATGTTTGCCGCGTCGGTCCACGCGGGGGAGACGGCCGATCCGCTGTACGACTGGCGCGAGATGAGCACCTATATCCGTCGTCCGCCCTATTGGGAAGGCGCGCTCGCGGGTGAGCGTACGTTGCGCGGCATGCGCGCGTTGGCGGTGCTGGGCGACAACATCACGACCGACCACCTCTCGCCGTCGAACGCGATCATGGCCGACAGCGCGGCCGGCGAATACCTCGCGAAGATGGGCCTGCCGGAAGAGGACTTCAATTCCTACGCCACGCACCGCGGCGATCACCTGACGGCGCAGCGCGCCACGTTTGCCAACCCGACGCTCAAGAACGAGATGGTCGTGGTCGACGGGCAGGTCAAGGCGGGGTCGCTCGCGCGCATCGAGCCGGAAGGCAAGATCACCCGCATGTGGGAAGCGATCGAGACGTACATGGCGCGCAAACAGCCGCTCATCGTCATTGCCGGGGCCGATTACGGCCAGGGTTCGTCGCGCGACTGGGCGGCCAAGGGGGTGCGACTGGCGGGCACTGAAGCCATCGTGGCCGAAGGATTCGAGCGCATTCACCGCACCAATCTGGTCGGCATGGGCGTCTTGCCGCTCGAATTCAAGCCGGGCACGAACCGCAAGACGCTCGGCATCGACGGCAGCGAAACCTTCGACGTGATGGGTGAGCGCACGCCGCGCGCCGATCTCACGCTGGTCATCCATCGCCATAAGCAGGACGGAAGCAGCGAGCGCGTGGAAGTGCCGGTGACCTGCCGTCTCGATACGGCCGAGGAAGTCTCGATTTACGAGGCGGGTGGGGTGCTGCAGCGCTTCGCGCAAGACTTTCTGGAATCGTCACAGGCGGCTGCCTGACCTGCCCGAGGAGAGACGTGATGGCGCATCAGCCACAAATTCGAATTCCCGCCACCTACATGCGTGGCGGCACCAGCAAGGGCGTGTTCTTTCGCCTGCAAGACCTGCCCGCTTCGGCACAGGTGGCAGGCGCGGCGCGCGACGCGCTGCTCATGCGCGTGATCGGCAGCCCGGACCCCTACGGCAAGCAGATCGACGGCATGGGCGGGGCGACGTCGAGCACGAGCAAGACGGTCATCCTCGCGAAGAGCGAGCGGCCGGAGCACGATGTGGATTATCTGTTCGGGCAGGTGTCGATCGATCAGACGTTCGTCGACTGGAGCGGCAACTGCGGCAATCTGTCGGCGGCCGTCGGCCCGTTCGCGATCAGCGGCGGGCTGGTCGATCCGGCGCGGGTGCCGCGCGATGGCGTGGCCGTCGTGCGTATCTGGCAGGCCAACATCGGCAAGACGATCATTGCGCACGTGCCGATGACGGACGGTGCGGTGCAGGAGACGGGGGATTTCGAACTCGACGGCGTGACGTTCCCGGCCGCCGAAGTCCAGCTCGAATTCCTCGATCCGGCCGCCGAGGACGACGGTGAGGGCGGAGCCATGTTCCCGACCGGCAATCTCGTCGACGATCTGGAAGTCCCCGGCGTGGGCACCTTCAAGGCGACGATGATCAACGCCGGCATTCCCACCATCTTCCTCAATGCCGAGGACATCGGCTACCGGGGCACTGAGTTGCAGGACGCCATCAACGGCGATCCGAAGGCGCTGGCGATGTTCGAGACGATCCGCGCGCACGGTGCGATCCGCATGGGACTGATCAAGGACGTGTCGGAAGCCGCGACGCGTCAGCACACACCGAAGGTCGCGTTCGTGGCGAAGCCGGCGGGTTATACGGCCTCGAGCGGCAAGCAGGTGAACGCGGCCGATGTCGATCTGCTGGTGCGCGCGCTGTCGATGGGCAAGCTGCATCACGCGATGATGGGCACGGCAGCCGTTTGCATTGGTGCGGCCGCGGCGATACCGGGCACGCTCGTCAATCTCGCGGCCGGCGGCGGTGTGCGCGACGCCGTGCGCTTCGGGCATCCGTCGGGCACGTTGCGCGTGGGCGCGCAAGCGACGCAGGAGGGCGGCGAGTGGACGGTCACCAAGGCCCTCATGAGCCGAAGCGCCCGGGTATTGATGGAAGGATGGGTGCGCATTCCGGGCGACGCGTTCTGATCACATGACGTTCGCCGCGCGATGACGGCGGGGCGGTGAGGCGATTCCGGCGGCCGGCGAGCATTGCGCTCTCCGGCCGCTTATCATTGGAGGTCTCGGAGAGCCGCTTCGCCTTGGCGTGATGGCGGCTTTCGTCAACGTCACAGGAGGCCGCCCATGTCCGCAGGCATCTCGAATGTGCGTCCCGCACCCGACAAGGTGCTGACCGATATTGTCGACTACGTTCTCACCTATGAGATCCGCAGCGATCTCGCCTTTGAAACCGCTCGCCACTGTCTGATCGACACCCTCGGGTGCGGCTTCGAGGCGCTCTCCTATCCCGCGTGTACCAAGCTGCTCGGCCCCATTGTGCCGGGTACGGTCGTGCCGAACGGGGCAAAGGTTCCCGGCACACCGTATCAGCTCGACCCTGTGCAGGCGGCGTTCAACCTGGGCGCGATGATTCGCTGGCTCGACTTCAACGACACGTGGCTCGCGGCCGAATGGGGGCATCCATCCGATAATCTCGGCGGTATTCTCATGACGGCAGACTGGCTCTCGCGCACGGCGGTGGCGCAGGGGCAGTCGCCGCTGACGATGCGCCATGTGCTCGCCGCAATGATCAAGGCGCATGAGATTCAGGGCTGCCTGGCGCTGGAGAACTCGTTCAATCAGGTCGGACTCGATCACGTGGTGCTGGTGAAAGTCGCGTCGACGGCGGTTGTTGGGGAAATGCTCGGGCTTTCGCGCGATGAGCTGATCAACGCGCTCTCGCTCGCGTTCGTGGACGGGCAGAGCCTGCGCACCTATCGTCACGCGCCGAACACGGGCAGCCGCAAGTCATGGGCGGCGGGCGACGCCACCAGCCGTGCCGTGCGACTGGCCCTCATGGCACGCTCGGGCGAGATGGGCTACCCGTCGGTGCTGACCGCCAAGACGTGGGGCTTCTACGACGTCTCGTTCAAAGGCAGGCCATTCGCGTTCCAGCGGCCATATGGCGAATACGTGATGGAAAACGTGCTGTTCAAGATTTCATTCCCTGCGGAGTTCCACGCGCAGACGGCGGCAGAGGCGGCGATGACGTTGCACGGGCAATTGCAGGCGATGGGGCGCGGCGCGCAGGACATCCGGTCGGTGAAGATTCGCACGCACGCGGCGGCGATTCGTATCATCGACAAGCAGGGGCCGCTCGCCAATCCGGCGGACCGCGATCATTGCATTCAGTACATGGTGGCGGTGCCGTTGCTGTTCGGGCGACTGACCGCGGGCGACTACGAGGATGCCGTCGCGACGGATCCTCGCATCGACGCGCTGCGTGCCAAGATCGTCTGCGAGGAAGACCCGCAATTCACCCGGGATTATCACGATCCCGACAAGCGATCGATTGCCAACGGGCTGAGCGTCACCGTGAGCGACGGGACGACGCTCGACGAAGTGCTGGTCGAATACCCCATTGGCCACAAGCGACGCCGTGACGAGGGGATTCCGCTGCTCGTGGAGAAATTCAAGACGAATCTGGCGCGGCGCTTCGCGGCGCGCGCGCAGGCCCGCATTCTCGACGTTGCGCTCGATCAGCAGCGGCTTGAGGCGATGCCCGTGCACCAGTTTGTGGACTTGATGGTGTGATCTGGCGTTCCGGCACCCGGCGCCGCCGAACGGCCCGGATGTCGGCAAATTACCGAGCGGCGCTACCTTCGCCCGGCGCGGCTGAATTGCTGCGTGGTGTCCCCAGCCAGTGAAGCGCCGACGCGAGCATGCCGAGGGCGATGCCGAACCCGGCGATGCCGGCCCATCCGAAGCGCGTCATCAGCCAGCCGCTTATCGTGGCGCCCACCGCGCCGCCGAAGAATGTGGCGGTCATGTAAAGACTATTGATCCGGCCCTGCGCTTTCGGGTCGACCGCGAAGGCGCGTGTCTGATTAGCCACGAGTCCTGCCTGCACACCGATGTCGAGCACGACCACACCGATCACCAGCAGCGCCAGCGACGTATCTGCGCCCGTCAGCAGCACGTACGCCATGGTAACGATGCCGATGCTCGCCGCAATCACGCCGCGCGGTCCGAGGCGGTCGGTGGCGCGTCCGCCGAAGGATGCCGCGAAGGCTCCCGCCGCGCCAATGATGCCAAAGCCCCCCGCCCATGCGCTCCCCAAATGCCACGGGCCTTGCGCCAGTAACGCCGCCAGATTCACCCAGAATGCATTGAAGCAGGCCCACAGCAGCCCCTGAATCATCATCGATTCGCGGATCGGGCGATGGTCGCGCGCGAGCGGCCAGAGCGAGGCGAGCAGGCGCGGGTACGAGAGGTCGGTGCTCGGCCGCCCCTTGGGCAGCAACGACGCCGCGGCAATCCAGATCGGCACCATGAAGGCGGCCTCCATGCCGTACACCGCGCGCCAGCCGAAGTGCTCGCCAACCACACCGGCAATCGTCCGTCCCAGCAAAATGCCGACCATGATGCCGCTCACCACTGTGCCGACGGAGCGCCCGCGCTGACTGGGCAGCGACATCACGGCGGCGAAGGGCACAAGCTGTTGCGGCACACAACTCACGATGCCCAGTCCGAACGACGCGGCAATCAGTGCCCAGATGCCGGGCGCGAACGCAGCGGCCATCGCAAAGGCGAACGCCAGCGCGATCTGGGTGAGCACCAGCTTGCGACGGTCATAGCGGTCGCCCAACGGCAACAGCAACGCAAGGCCGGTCGAGAAGCCCAACAGTGCCGCAGCGGCGACGAGATCTACGGTCCCGAGGTCGATTTGCAGGCTCGCGGCAATCAGCGGCAGGATGGGCTGCGTGCAATAAATGTTGGTGACGACCGCGCCCGCAATGATCGCCATCATGACGATCTTGCCGCGAGATGCGACGTCATGCGTTGTCGGCGAGGGCTGAGGCGGGAGAGTGGAGGGAGATGTGCTCACGATGGACTCCAGTGATGTCGGTATTGAAAGATCGGCGAGGCGACGACACCGCTGGGGGGGCTCGCCGCTTAGTGACCGACATTACGCGGTTGCATCCACGTAGAGAATCCGTCAAGATCAGGAATCATCTTTCCAAAATTTGGTAGGGTCCGTGAATCGGCTCGAATCCATGTCCATTCTGATTGCCGTCGTCGATGCTGGCAGCCTGTCGGCGGCGGCGCGCCGTCTGGGAATGCCGTTGGCCACGGTCAGCCGGAAGGTGGGGGATCTGGAGGCGCATCTGAAAACGCGCTTGCTGCACCGGACGACGCGGCAACTGTCGCTGACCGAAGCCGGGAGTTCCTACGTGGCCGCGTGCCGACGGATTCTCGAAGAGGTTGGCGAGGCCGAGCGGGCGGCCACGGGGGAATATGCGACCCCGAAGGGAGAACTGGTGCTTACGGCGCCGGTGGTGTTCGGGCGTCTGCACGTCTTGCCGGTCGTCGCGCAATTTCTCGCACAGTATCCGGAAATCGACATCAACCTCGTGCTCACCGATCGCGTGGTGCATTTGATGGACGAGCACACGGATGTGGCGCTGCGCATTGGCGACTTGCCGGACAGCACCCTGGTGGCGACTGGCATCGGCGAGGTGCGCCGTGTTATTTGCGGCAGTCCCGGGTATTTCGGCGTGCATGGTGTTCCGTCTACGCCGGGCGACCTTTCCGGGCACGCATGCATTACCTTCGAGGTGCTGGCGTCGCGGCGTGCGTGGGTCTTCGGTGCGGGACGCGGCGAACAATCGGTGCCCATCCGCTCGCGGCTGACCGTCAACACGGCGGAGGCAGCGATTTCGGCGGCCGTGCTAGGCGTCGGTCTGGTGCGAGTGCTGTCCTATCAGGTTGCGCAGGCGTTGCAGGACGACACCTTGCGCGTTGTGCTCGACAACTTCGAAGCGGCGCCATTGCCCGTGTATCTGGTGCACAAAGGACAGGCGCCGTTGCCGCTCAAGCTGCGCGCATTTCTCGATTTCGCCACACCGCGACTGCGCGCGCGGATCTCCCACGGTGCGCACTGACGGGCACGGACAGGTTCGAGCGCTTACTGCAACGATGGCACCTCTCGCGTGACGAGGCGGCGTTTGCCGCTCTCGCCGTGATGGGATCTCGCGTGCGTCTCAGCGCTTGTGCGTGTAACGCAGGCGCGTCATTTGTTCCGCGCTGTCGGCCAACAGCCCAGCGGCGTCGGCAATCGCCTTCTCCAGCGTGGTCGGGCCGAACGTCAGAGAGAAACATCCCGAGAACACGCGCGAGAGGCTATCGAGCGCGCTGCGGTCGATGGCGCCCGAGAGCAACGAGGCCGTCGCCCCGGCCTTGATCGCCACCTGCGCGGCAATCATCGGGGTCTTGCCGGAGAGCGTCTGACCGTCGCTGCGGCCCTCGCCGGTGATGAGCCAGTCGGCCCCTTCCACCGCTTGCGGCAGCCCGACACACTCGGCCACCACCTCAGCACCGGAACGGAACTTCGCGCCCAGCAGGTGCAGCGCAAAACCCAGACCGCCCGCCGCCCCGCGCCCGCGCGGCTGGCGGCTTCATTGGCGTTGAACGCGCGGTGTGCATGGCCGGCGAAATGCGCGATGGCACGGTCGAGCGGCTCGACCTGTGCGTCGCTCACACCCTTCTGCGGCCCGAAAATCGCCGTGGCGCCTTGCGGGCCGTTGAGCGGATTGTTCACGTCTGACATGGCGATCAGTTCGCAGTCCTTCAGGCGGGCGTCGAGGCCGTTCAGATCGATCGACGCCACGCGATGCAGCGCGGCGGGCACCGGCGGCACCGCTTCGCCCGACGCGTCGAGCAAGCGTGCACCGAGGCCGACGAGCAGGCCGGCACCCCCGTCGTTGGTGCTGCTGCCGCCCAGACCGATGAGCACGCGGCGTGCGCCGGTATCGAGCAAGGCGCGCAGCAGTTCGCCCAGGCCGACCGTCGAGCGCTCGGCCACGGGCGTTTGCATTCCGACCGGGTCGGTGATGCTCACCACGTTGGCGCTTTCCAGCACACCCGTGCCGTCGGGCATGATGCCGTACTCGGCCATGACCGATGCCTGTCCGGCGCCACGCACCGAGAGCGGCACACGGCGTCCGCCCGCGGAGAGCAGGGCGTCGAGCGTGCCTTCGCCGCCATCTGCCATCGGACGCAAGCGCAGGTCCGCCTGCGGCAGTACCCGCGCAATGCCGGATGCGATGGCGCGCGCCACTTCCGGGGCACTCAGCGAACCTTTGAACGAATCGGGGGCGATGACGATGATTGGGGCTTGCGCATTGCTGGACATGGAAATCGGGACAGTCGCAAAAAGGTATACGGGTTGGCGGGATTCACGTGCGCGTCATGCCCGCGAGTTGTTATCGCTTATGACTTACCGGCCGGACGGTTGATCCTGGGCCCGGTAGACGGGATGGCACGTCGGCTCGCAGCAGGATGGGGCGCGAGACGATGCGACGCAGTGTGACAGAAACCAGCAATATACGCGATTCGGGCCAGCGCGCATTGCGCGAATTGCCATGCTATGAATAACGCGGGTAAGATGAGCGCCAACTGAGCGTGCGTCGCCCGAAAGGCCACGCGGCCCGTGCAAGCCGGCGCCGATGCCTGGCTTGTTGCGGCAGAAGAACGACAAGGCGTGTGCGACAGCCATTTTGCGAGCGTGGAGCGGGGGCATGAACCGGGGCAAAGACAGGAATTCGGGCACGTCGCGCGTGTCGCGGCGTGGGGTGGCGCGCGCAGCGGCCGCATCGGCCGCTGCGAGTATCGGGCTTGCCGTGTTGCTGGCCGGGTGTGCGCAGACGACGCCGGTCGTCGCGCGAGACGATCCGCCGGTGGGCAGCGTGGCCGACGTTGCACCGGAAAATGTAAAAGTCGAGACGTTCCCCGCCTATCGCGACACCGTCGCGGATGCCCGTGGCAATGGTGCCGTCTGGCAAGGATCGTCGAAGAAGACCACCGTTCGCGTGAGTACCTGCACGGCGCGTCTGTGGAAGCGGCAAATGCCGCATGCACGGGTGCAACGCTCGAAAGCAGGCGCGGGCCAGACACTTGAACTCTCCTCCAGCAACGACGGCGTGCTCGCCGTGCTTGATCTGGCGCCGCACAAGCCGGGTAGCGAAGGCACGTTGTATCTCGGTTCGACCGGCTCCCAATCGCTCGCCGATGCCGTGCGTCGGTGCCTCTGACGGCGTCGCGCCACGCGTCGAGGCAGGCGCTCATGCGGCGCTCACGAGAACGTCATACCCCGTCGGGGTATCATGACGGCGAACGCGTGGCCGGCCGGGCCGCGCGAAGGCTTTTACTGCGTGCGTGCCGATGTCTCATACTGAACCGATCGACGTCTCCGAGGCGCAAACGAATGCCGGCGATGCCGAGCAGGCGTCGCTGAATCCGCGCCAACAGGCACTTTTCGACGCCGTTCGTCGCGATGGCTTTCTCACGGTCGATGAACTCGCCGCACGCTTCGAAGTCACGCCGCAGACGATCCGGCGGGACATCAACTTCCTGGCCGAACGCAAGTGGGTGCGTCGCTACCACGGCGGCGTCGGGTTGCCGGGCGGGGCCGAGAACGACGCCTACGATGCCCGTCAGACCCAGTTGGCCGACGAGAAGCGCCGCATCGCCGTACGTCTTGCCGAACAAATTCCCGATCACGCCTCGCTCTTCATCAATCTGGGCACCACGACGGAAGCCGTGGCCCGCGCATTGTCGCGTCATCGTGGGTTGCGCGTCATTACCAACAATCTGCACGTCGCTGCCATGATGAGCGGCTATGCGGACGCCGAAGTCATCATTGCCGGCGGCGTGGTGCGCGCACGCGATCAGGGCGTGACGGGCGAAGCGACGCTCGATTTCATCCGTCAGTTCACGGTCGATTTCGGTATCGTCGGTATCTCCGCCATCGACGCCGACGGCACGCTGCGCGACTTCGACTACCGCGAAGTGCGCGTGGCCGAGGCAATCATTGCGCACTCCCGTACCGTCTTTCTGGCCGCCGATCACAGCAAGTTCGGGCGCCCGGCGCTCGTTCGCCTGGGGCACCTGTCACAGGTTGATGCCCTGTTTACCGATCGCCCGGTGCCCGCCGGCATGGCCGACGTGATCGCAGAGGCCGGTACGCTGGTACACGTCGCGGACTGACGAGGGGGCATCAACCCCGTCAGACGCGTATTCGCGCATCGGGACCGCAGAATGCGCGAATTCGAAGCTCCAGCACGCTAATCTGTTAGAATTCGAACATCAATGTTCGTAAACGAATATAAATCGAACATTTTCGAACTTTTCCTGATTTGACGCTCAACCCCCGGAGTGACGACGTGCAGACACCCGCTCAATCGCCATCGGACAACACACGGCCTCCCTACGACCTGCTGGTCGTGGGCGGTGGGATCAACGGAACGGGCATTGCGCGCGACGCGGCCGGTCGCGGGCTGCGCGTGTTGCTCGTCGAGCAGGACGATCTGGCGTCCCACACGTCATCCGCGAGTACCAAGCTGATTCACGGGGGCTGCGCTATCTCGAGTATTACGAGTTCGGCCTGGTGCGCAAGGCGTTGCAGGAGCGCGAGGTGCTGCTGCGTGCCGCGCCGCACATCATGTGGCCGCTGCGCTTCGTGATGCCACATATGCCGAACCTGCGACCGGCGTGGATGATTCGCGCGGGGTTGTTTCTCTACGATCACCTCGCCCGGCGTGAAATCCTGCCCGGCTCGCGCGGTATCGATTTGCGTCAGCATCCGGCCGGCGCGCCGCTGCGTCGCGACTTGACGCGCGGCTTCGTCTACTCGGACGGCTGGGTGCAGGACGCGCGTCTGGTCGTGCTCAATGCGCAGGACGCGGCCGAGCGCGGCGCGACGATTCTCACGCGCACGCGGCTCACCGGCGCCGAGCGTGGCGAGCGCCTGTGGACGGCCCAACTCGAGACGTCCGAAGGGGCGCGCCAGACCGTGCTTGCGCGCGCCATCGTCAACGCGGCCGGGCCGTGGGTCGGTCACTTGCTTGGTGACGTGTTGCGCCAGCAGGCCACGCATCGCGTGCGCATGGTCAAGGGCAGCCACATCGTGACACGCAAGCTGTTCGATCACGATCATGCCTACATCTTCCAGAATCCCGACAAGCGCATCATCTTCGCGATCCCCTACGAACGCGACTTCACCCTGATCGGCACGACTGACATCGAATATCACGGCGATCCGGCGAACGTCGCGATCAACGACGACGAGATTGCCTATCTTTGCCAGTCCGCCAGCCAGTACTTCACCCGACAGATCGTGCCTGCGGACGTGGTCTGGACTTACGCGGGCGTGCGCCCACTGATGGAGGAGGAAGTCTCCAACCCGTCGGCGGTCACGCGCGATTACAAGCTGGAACTGGACGCGCCCGGCACGCGCGCTCCGCTGTTGTCGGTGTTCGGCGGCAAGATCACGACATACCGCCGTCTCGCGGAAGAGGCGATGCTGCATTTGCACGGCCCGCTGGGTTTCGCGCATGGCGATTGGACGGCGGGCGCGCCGCTGCCGGGCGGCGATATGGCCGAGCCGGATGCCGGTGCGTTCGAAACATCACTGCGCGCGCAGACGCCGTGGTTGCCGCCGGCGCTCGCGCATCGATACGCACGCACCTACGGCACGCGCACGCATGTGCTGCTTGGCGAGGCAAATTCGCTCGACGGACTGGGGCGGCGCATCTGCGGCGATCTCTACGAGGCCGAGTTGCGCTATCTTGCGCAATACGAGTGGGCGCGCACGGCGCAAGACGTGCTGTGGCGCCGGACCAAACTCGGTCTGCATCTCGGGAAGGACGGCGAAGCGAGTGTGCAACAGTGGTTTGCCCAGCAGGCAGAAATGGCGGCCTGAGTTCCGCTGAAAAAACAGGAGACAACGGCAATGTCAGGAGGCGCGTACATCCTCGCGTTCGATCAGGGCACGACCAGCTCGCGAGCGTTGCTGTTCCACCGCGATGGCCACGTCGTGGCGACCGCGCAGAAGGAATTCCGTCAGATTTATCCGCATCCGGGCTGGGTCGAGCACGACCCGCGCGACATTTGGGCGACGCAGGCCGGGGTCGCGGCCGAGGCGCTGACGCATGCCGGTGTCGGGGGCGCGACATTGCGGCCATCGGCATTACGAACCAGCGCGAGACGACGCTCGTATGGGACCGTCGTACGGGCGAGCCGGTGTACAACGCCATCGTCTGGCAGGACCGCCGCACGGCGGATTTCTGCGATGCGCTGCGTGTGCAAGGGCACGACGATCTTGTCGCAAGCCGCACCGGGCTTCGGCTCGACGCCTATTTCTCGGGCAGCAAGATCCGCTGGATTCTCGATAACGTGGCCGGTGCGCGCGACGCCGCCAACGCCGGGCACCTGGCCTTCGGCACCGTCGATAGCTGGCTCGTGTGGCATCTGACCGGTGGCAAGTTGCATGTGACCGACGTGTCGAACGCGTCGCGCACGATGCTGTTCAACATCCACACGCTCGACTGGGACGACGAACTGCTCGCGCTGCTCGATGTGCCGCGCAGCCTGTTGCCGGAGGTTCGCTCATCGAGTGAGGTGTACGGCCACACGGCCACGTCGCTGTTCTCCGTGCCGGTGCCGATCGCGGGCATCGCGGGCGATCAGCAGGCAGCGCTCTTCGGGCAGATGTGCCTCTCGCCCGGTATGGTGAAGAACACATATGGCACGGGTTGCTTCATGGTGATGAACACCGGCGACAAGCCGCACGCGTCGCGCCATAACCTGCTCACGACGGTGGCCTGGAAGATCGGAGACCGCGTCGACTATGCACTCGAGGGCAGCATCTTCATCGGTGGCGCGGTCGTGCAGTGGTTGCGCGACGGGCTGGGCATCATTCGCCATTCGCGCGATGTCGAGGCGCTCGCGACGCGCGTGCCCGACGCCGATGGTGTCGTGCTGGTGCCCGCGTTCGCCGGATTGGGCGCGCCGCACTGGCAACCGCGCGCGCGTGGCACGCTGTTCGGCGCAACGCGTGGCACGACGGCGGCGCACGTGGCCCGTGCCGCGCTGGACAGTATCGGATTCCAGACGCTCGATGTCTTGCGCGCGATGGAGGCCGACGCGGGGCTGCATGTGTCGGAGCTGCGTGTCGACGGCGGCGCCGCGGCCAACGATCTGCTGATGCAATGGCAAGCGGATTTGTTGGGCGCGAACGTGGTGCGCCCCAAGGTCATCGAAACGACGGCGGCCGGCGCCGCTTATCTGGCAGGGCTGGCCGTCGGCTTTTGGCCGGACATCGACACGTTGGCGCACCAATGGGAATTGCAGCAAAGTTTTTCCCGCAAGCTGTCGCCGCAAGACGTCAGTCGTGCCGTGAGCGGCTGGCAACGCGCGGTGCGCGCGGCGAAGTTCTGGGCGGAAGACGGCGAGGCCCCCTGACGAGGGCGGGCCTCAGCGCAATGCCCGCCCGGGCGCAACGTGGCGGCGATCTCCGGCGGCGTCGTGTCGCCGATGCCGCCAGCTCGCACACCGCTCGCGCGGATGACGGCGGGCCGATTTGGCAGGACTCGCGGGTGCGAGCGATCTGACGCAGGGACTTAGGGCGCAAGGCCCCGTACGGCGCATTTGCATGATCCCCTCCCTGACTATTTCCCATCGTCTGAACCGAATCGATCATCGGTGCAATCCGCCCGCGCTCGGGCGCTCCCGGCGAGGGATAGGCATCGGGCGTGCCGGGGCCATGTGGCGTGCATGGCGTGATTCCCGAGGCAGTTGGCCCTGGCGATGAGGCTTCCCCGAGGGCGGACGGCTTGCCCTGTCGTTGATGCGAGAAGCGTGCCAGTGGTAACAAAGCCTTGAATCAAAAGGGAAGTTGATCGCTCGACGCGGGGCACATGTCGTCGTCCGATGAAAAACGTTTCAGGAATGAACGGCAGGGCGGGGAGGGCGTGCTGAATGTTGCACCGGCGGGCGGGTACCCGTTGGGAGGCCCGGCGCCGCAGCGGTGACGGCAAATTAGGCAATGCACTTGACACCTAATGCCGGCGGGCGTTTGCGACGTCGGCGGGACACTTATGCAGAGGGTTATCAACAGTTGCTGTGGATATCCCGGCAGACGTATCCCGGCCGACGCACCGGCGCACCGGCGCAGCATGCGAATCGATCGAACGACTTGCGTCAGGCGGCGGGCTTCTGGCCGATGGCGAAGGCAATCTCGCCCACACCGGCCACACCGGCGCTGATCTTGTCGCCGGGTTCGAGCGGCCCGACACCGGCGGGGGTGCCGGTAAAGATCAGGTCGCCCGCGGCGAGCTTCACGCTGCGCGAGATCTCGGCAATCAGATCGGGGACCGACCAGATCAGTTCGTTGAGATCACCGGTCTGGCGGTTCTCGCCGTTCACGTCAAGCCACACGCGGCCTTCCTTCGGATGGCCGACCTCGGCCACGGCGTGCAGCGGGCCGCATGGGGCCGACGCATCGAACGCTTTGCCCCAGTCCCACGGACGGCGCGTGTCCTTGGCTTGCTGTTGCAGGTCGCGACGGGTCAGATCGACGCCAACGCCATACCCCCACACCAGCGAGAGCGCCTGATCCGCATCGACGTTCTCGCCATCGGCGCCGATGGCGACCACCAGTTCAATTTCGTGGTGCAGTTCGCTCGTGAGCGGCGGGTAGGGCAGCGTGCCGTTGGCGGCCACGACAGCGTCGGCCGGCTTCATGAAAAAGAACGGCGGCTCGCGATCCGGATTGCTGCCCATCTCGCGCGCGTGCGCAGCATAGTTGCGGCCGACGCAGAACACGCGACGCACGGGGAAACGGGCATCGCTGCCCGCCACGGCGACCGACGCCTGGGGCGGCGCCGAAATAACGAATTGGCTCATGAGAAGACTCTCGGCTGATACGAAACAATGACGGATAGACACAGGCGCCGACACGAGGCGGCGCCTTGCATGCCGTCGCGCCTGACTGCGCGAACGACGGCGCAACAGTATTACTTGGCAAAGACCTGCGACATATCTGCGAACGCCTTGAACTCCAGCGCGTTGCCGGCCGGGTCGTAGAAGAAGAGCGTCGCTTGCTCGCCCACCTGCCCGGCGAAGCGAATATGCGGTTCGATCACGAACCGGGTGCCCGCGGCACGCAGGCGATCGGCCAGCGCGTGCCATGCCGGCATGTCAAGGATAACGCCGAAATGCGGGACGGGAACCTCATCGCCGTCGACCGGGTTCGTGATCCGCCGGCCGGCGTCTTCCGGCGAGAGATGGGCCACCAGTTGATGACCGAAGAAGTCGAAGTCGATCCAGTGATCCGAACTGCGGCCTTCGGTACAGCCCATCACGTCGCCATAGAAGCGGCGGGCCGCATCGAGATTGTCGACAGGGAACGCGAGATGAAAGAGTGGTGTTGCCATAGGAAACTCCAATGCCATGCGGTGAGAAGCGAGCACCGAATCCGGCGAGTGCTATCGGAAATGCTGTCCTGGGTCATCGGTGGGGTGAACGGCGTCACTGATTTGCGGTAAATTCTATCCATCGATAAAAACAATCCAAAACGAATAATTCGAACGCTCAGGCAGAAAATTTTCGATCCATGATCCGCTATCTCAAAACCTTCGTTACGGCCGCCGAAACCGCATCGTTCTCGGCGGCGGGGGCGCGACTCGGATTGACCCAGTCGGCCGTGAGTGCGCAGATTCAGCGACTTGAAGACGATCTCGGTGTGCGACTCTTCGAGCGCACTGCCCGCGCCGTGACCTTGTCCGACGATGGTCGTCGATTGCTCGCTCAGGCGCAGGGAGTGATTGCCGGCTATCAGGCCATGCGCGGCGAGGCGGGCGGATACGGCGGGCAGGCGGCGCTCGCGCCGATCCACGTGGGCGCGATCCTCACGGCGCAACTCGGTCTCCTGCCCGGCGCAATGTCGCGCTGGACCGCGCTCGGCGCGATGCCGCATCTGAACATCGTGCCGGGCATGTCCGTGCAGTTGCTCGCGCAACTCGATGCCAAGGAACTCGATCTGGCGGTGATGATCCGCCCGCGTATCGGCGTGCCGGCCGATATGAAATGGCTCACCCTCATGCAGGAGCCGTACGTGGCGATCGCGCCCAAAGGCACGGGCGGAACCGTGGCCGACTGGGCGCAAGCCCTGCCGTTCGTGCGTTACAACCGGCGCTCGTATGGTGGCGACCTCGTCGAGCGTTACCTGCGACGTCACCGGCTCTGGGTGCGCGAGGGCGTGGAGCTTGACGAGCCCGAAGTCATCTTGCGCATGGTGCGGGCGCGGCTGGGATGGTCGATCGTGCCTGCGACGCTCATCGGTTTGCCGGTTGGCGGCAACGTGGGGGCGAAGCTTGCCAAGGGCGGCGCAACGGGCGTGCAGGTTCTCCCACTCAGCGGCGCGCCGCTCACGCGCGAGTTGGGGGTGTTGGTGCGTCAGCCAGCGCTTGGCCGCCCACCGGTCGCCACGCTGATGAAGTGTCTGGCGGACGAGGCTCAGTCGCGCGGCCAGGGCGTCGCCTGAACACGGGATGGCTCGACTATCGCCCCGCCCAACGCTTGCCACAATGCGGCCGTGTCCGTCAGGCGAGCCCCTTGCGCGTCGAGTCGGGCGCGTGTTGCGTCGAGCGCCTGACGCTGCACGTCGAGCCACGCGAGATGACTGATGCCGCCCACCCGATATCGCTCGCTTGCGATCCGGAGCGCGGATTCCGCTCGCCGGGCCGCGTCGGCGCGTGCGGCCAGGGTGTCGGCATCGGAGGCCAGCGCGCGCATGGCATCGGCGACCTGCGCGAGGCCGAGCAGCACGGTGTCCTGATACGACGCGAGTGCGGCGTCGTATGCCGCGATGGCCGAGCGCCGTTGCGCCTGCAACGCGCCGCCGCGAAACAGCGGCTGCAGCAGGTTCATCCCGAGGTTCCAGATATTGATGCCATCGCCAAGATCGGCCAGTCGCATGCGCTGCGTGCCGAAGCTGCCGGAAAGTGTGAACTGGGGGTAGAGGCTCGCTGTGGCGACGCCGACATCGGCACTCGCCTTGTGCAACAACGCTTCGGCGGCGCGGATATCCGGTCGGCGCCGGGCCAGCGTCGACGGCAGCGAGACGGGAACCGTCCGCGGTAATCGCAGGGTATCGAGATCGATGACGGGCGACGCGAACGCGCCCGGCGGCTGACCGGTCAAGCGCGCCAACTGGTGATCGTATTGCGCAATTTGCGTGCGCAACGCGGGCAGTTGGGCTTCGGTCTGGGCGACGAGCGCCGCCTGATTCTCGACGTCGAGCGTCGATACGCCCCCCAAGCGCTCGCGTGAGCGTGTGATATCGAGCTGCGCCCGTTGAGCCGTCACGATACCTTCGAGTGCTGAGAGTTGCGCCCGGGCACTGGCCTGGCGCAGGGCGGCTGTCACTACGTTGCCCGCGAGCGAGAGCCTGGCCGCGTCCAGCGTGAAGTGTTGATAGTCGATCTGAGCGGCGAGCCCTTCCAGCGCGCGGCGATTGGCGCCGAACACGTCGAGCGTGTAGGACACGTCGACGCTGGCGTTATACAAGGTGAACGGCCCGGGACTCGGCAAGCTGGTGATGCCGAACGACGCCGGATCGACCCGTTCGCGCGTACCGGAGAGCTTCAGATTCGCCGAGGGCAGGGAGCGCGCGCCGTCCTGAGCACGAAAGTCTTCCTGCGCCTGACGCAGTTTCGCCTCGGCCTGGCGTAGCGTTGGACTGTCGGTCAACGCCTGCGCGACGAGGGTGTTGAGCGCGGGCGAGCCGAAGCGGGTCCACCAGGCGGACGGCACGTCCTCGCCGGCGACGAAGGTCTGCGCGGCGCTTTGCGCACCCGCCGCCCCGGCCGTCGTCGAGGGTTGTGTGCCCGTGGTGTATTGCGCGACATGCGTAGCGTCGGGGGCGCGCCAGTCCGGACCGAGCGCGCAGGCGGCGAGCATCGCGCTCAGCCCGAGCGCCAGCCACCGCGACCCGTAGGCGAGGCGGCGGCGATGCGCAAGTTGGGCAAGTCGCATGAGCGCCTCAGTCGAGGGTACGTTTGTAGAACTTCACGGCCACCATCATGAGAATGGCGGAGAAGGCCAGCAGCGGCCACAGATCGTGCCACGCATCGGCCCAGCCGTTGCCCTTGAGCAGAATGCCGCGAATGAGCCGGTTGAAATACGTCAGCGGCAGCAGGTTGCCGATGGCCTGTGCCCACGCGGGCATGCCGCCAAACGGGAACATGAAGCCCGAGAGCAGCATGCTCGGCAGAAAGTAGAACACGGTGAGCTGCATGGCCTGCAACTGGTTCTGTGCAAACGACGATAACGCGATCCCGACGATCAGGTTGGCCGCGATAAACACCAGCGCGGCGAGATAGATCGCGACGACGCTGCCTTCGAACGGCACATTAAAGGCGAAGCGCGCGGCGATCAGGATGATGGTCGCCTGAAGCAACCCAATGGCGACGTACGGCACGATCTTGCCGGTCATGACTTCGATGGGCAATACCGGCGTGGCGAGCAGGTTCTCCATCGTGCCGCGCTCGCGCTCGCGCACGATGGCAATGCCGGTCATCATCGCAAGTGTCATTGTCAGAATCACCCCCATCAGGCCGGGAATGATGTTGTATTGCGTGATGCCCTCCGCGTTATAGAGACGATGCACCTGCACGTCGAACGCCGCCTGCGAGCCGGCCAGATTCGCAAGCGGCCCCGTCAGGTCCTTTTGCGCGACGGACTGGGCGATGGCTGGCAAGGCGCCGAGCGCGGAGGCCATTGCCATCGGATCCGTCGCATCGGCCTCGATGAGCACGGCGGGCCGCTCGCCGCGCAACAGCCGGCGAGTGAAATCGGCAGGAATGTTCAGCACGAACTGCGCGCGTCCCTGCGCGAGAGCGGCGCGTCCGGCATCTTCGCTGGTCAACGCCTCGGTAAAGCGAAAGTATCCCGAATGTTCCATCGCGGCCATAAAGCTGCGCGTGAACTCGCTGTCGTCGGCCACGAGCGTCGCGGTCGGCATATGCTTGGGATCGGAGTTGATGGCGAAGCCGAAGAGCGCCAGTTGCACAAGCGGCACACCCACGATCATCGCAAACGTCACGCGGTCGCGGCGCAGCTGCAGGAACTCCTTGCACACAATGCTCCACCACCGGGCGATCGAGAACCCGAGCGGCGCGCTCATGCCTTGTCTCCGAAGTTGTCTTTCGCGTGGCTCATCAGGTAAATGAACACGTCTTCCAGGCTCGTGTCGATGGGCGCGACCCGCAGCCCGCGTTCGCTGGCCAGATCATGCAGCAACTTGTCCAGGGCGGTGGCATCCCGCCCGCTGACATGCAGCGTATCGCCAAAGGCGACCGTCTGTGCCACGACGGGTTGCGCGCGCAGTTCGCGCGCCAGATCGATGAGGTTCTTGCCGTGCACCCGCCACGTCGACAGATGCTGGCGAGCGGTGACCTCGGCGGCCGTGCCTTGCGCGAGCAGTTCGCCATACGAGATGTAGGCGAGCTTGTGACAGCGCTCGGCCTCGTCCATGTAATGCGTGCTCACGAGAACCGAGATGCCACGCGAGGCCAACTCGTGCAATTCCTCCCAGAAGTCGCGCCGGGCGGTCGGGTCGACGCCGGCGGTCGGCTCGTCGAGCAGCAGCACCTGCGGCTCGTGCAGCATGCACGCCGCGAGCGCCAGGCGCTGCTTCCAGCCGCCGGAGAGCGACCCGGTCAGTTGCTTTGCGCGGCCCGTCAGGCCGAGCCGCTCAATGGCCCGCTCGACGGCGTCTCGCCGGTTCGGCATGCCATACACGCGTGCCACGAAGTCGAGGTTCTCGCGAATGGTCAGGTCTTCCCAGTACGAGAAGCGTTGCGTCATGTAGCCCACGTGACGCTTGATCTGCGCGCTCTCGCGCACGATATCGAAACCGAGGCACGTGCCGCTGCCCGAGTCGGGGGTGAGCAAGCCGCACATCATGCGGATGCAGGTTGTCTTGCCGCTGCCGTTCGGCCCGAGAAAGCCGAAGATTTCGCCGCGCTGCACTTGCAGCGACACATCCTTGACAACGTGCTTGTCGCCGAAGCGTTTGTTCAGACCCTTCACATCGATCGCGAGACGGCCCTCGTCGGCCGGGGGGCGACGATCTCACGCGGGCGCGCATCGCGGCCGTTCATGGTCGCGTCACCTGCACCGGCTGCCCGGGATTGAGTGTGACGGCGTCTGCCGCGGCGGGATGCGCTTCGATCATGTAGACGAGCTTGTCGCGCGTGTCGTTGCTGTAGATAACGGGCGGCGTGTACTCGGCCTGATGGGCGACGTACGTGATGCGGGCGGGTACGCCTGCGCCACATCCGTCGCAGGCGATGTGCACGGTCTGCCCCGCGCTCAGGCTGCCCAAGGCGGTCTCCGGCACGAAGAAGCGCACCTTGATGTTGCCCGGCGGCAGCAGTCGCACGACGGGGCTGCCCGCCGCGACCCATTCGCCGATGCGGTACATCGTGTCGTACACGCGCCCGGCGGCGCTCGCGACGGGATGCTTCTGAGCGAGTTGCCAGTCGGCCTGCGCAAGCGCCGCGCGTGCCACATCGACCTGAGCGGCCTGCGCCTGGCGCTGCGCTTCGCGGCCCGGCAGTCGCGCGACCGCCAGACTGCTCTGCAACTCCTGCACGCGGGCGTTGCTGCTACGGGCGTCGGCGCGGCTGGCGTCGAGTTGTTCGCGGGAAATTCCGCCGGCGGCATATTGCGCCTGATCGCGGTCGAACTGCGCAAGCGACTTGTCGCGCACGGCGATGGCTTGCTTGAGTTGTGCGGCAGCGACGGCGATCTCGTCGGGGCGCTTGCCGGTTTCGAGATCGCGCAACTGGGCCTCGGCGCTGGCGAGTGTCTCGCGCGCGTGGGCCTGTGCGGCCAGTTCGTAAGTGGAGTCGAGATCGAAGAGAGCATCTCCCGCCTTGACCTCCTGGCCGCGCGACACCGACAGCGTAGTCAGGGTTCCGGCCTGCGACGAGGCAACATAGACGAATTCGCCCTCCACATAGCCTTGCCACGGCCGGGCGGAGTGGTCGCCGCAGCCAGCCAGCGCGGCCATGGCGGCAAGGGTGATCGCGTTAGTGCACATGCGGGGGCTTGCCGGCATGACGCGCCTCGTGCGTTGCGGTTGTTCGCTGCCACCTTAGCGCAAAAGCGGGGCAACGGGCAATCCGTCGCCATGCGCGGGCAGGGACTCTCTGCTATTGTGCGCACATGTCCGGCGGCGCACGGGGCGCGCGAACCTTAACAGCGCAGCGCACCGGACCTCATGCAAGGAGCTTGATTGATATGTCTCACGACACGTTCGACGAAAACGACTGGAAGCGATTCCTGGAACACATCGGCGAAGACCCGAATCGCCCCGGTCTACACGAAACGCCGTCGCGCGTTCAAAAGGCCTGGCGTCAATGGACGTCCGGCTACGGCCAGGATCCGGCCGAAGTGCTCAAGGTCTTCGAAGACGGCGCCGAGCAATACAACGAACTGATCGTCGTACGAGGGATTCCCGTCTACAGCCATTGCGAGCACCATCTCGCCCCGTTCTTCGGCAAGGCGACCATCGGCTACCTGCCCAACGGCAAGATCGTCGGATTGTCGAAGCTCACGCGTCTGGTCGACTGTTTTGCGCGCCGCCTGCAAGTCCAGGAGCGTCTGACCACGCAGATCGCCGAAGCGCTGATGACGCATCTGCAACCGAAGGCCGTCGGGGTGGTGGTGTCGTGTCGTCACATGTGCATGGAAAGCCGTGGTATTCGCACGGCCGGGGAAGAGACCGTGACGTCGGCGATGCTCGGTGAGTTGCAGCCGAACCTGGCGTTGCGCACGGAGTTTCTCGCGCTCGCTCGCGACAAATAGTCGCAGGACGGCGTACCAACGAAAAGCGCTGGCGGGGAAGTCCCTCCAGCGCTTTTTTTGCTATACGACAAGCGCTTATCGGCCGTATCGCGCCACGAGGGTCGAGCCGTTCAGCGTGTGGCCGGCCAACGCGGTCGTCAGACCGTTGGCGTCGAGCCCCGGCGGCAGACGGCCCGGTTCCAGATCGGTGGCCGTCACCGTAATGATGTAGTGGTGCGGCGAATCGCCGACCGGCGGACACGCGCCGCGATAGGCCATTGCACCGCTGACGTTCTTGCCCAGCCCGGCGTGGATCGCGGGCAGCATGCCGCCGTCAGCGAACGCGCTCGACGACACGCTCATGCCTTCGGCACAGGCCACCCCGGCGCCGGTGGCGAGCGTCACGGCCACGGCTGCCGCGCCGGCGATTCGCAACGATTGCTTTCCCGCAGCGGATGAACGTCGATTCATAAGCACGCCTCCTATTTGGCAGATGCAATGATGAGCTTGAATGGTAGTGCAAGCAGGGCGGTGCCGGCCACACCGGCGCACCAGAGCGCGACGAACCATCCCCAGCCAATCAAGCGCGCCTGCCAGGCGGGGTGGGCGGCGGCTCGCTCGCGCCGCTGGCGCACGGCGGGCCGCACGAGGTCAGTGATAGTGCGCATCGTGAGCCACCTTGCCGCGAAATACCCAGTAGGCCAGCATCGTATAGCCGAGGATCACCGGAATAATGAAGGCCGCGCCCCATAGCGTGAACGACAGACTCGACTGCGGGGCGGCGGCGTCCCACAGCGTGATGCCTGGGAGAATCGCGTACGGATACGCGCTGATCAGCAGCCCGCTGTACCCCAGAAACACGAGTCCGATGGCGAGCCAGAAGGGCGTGGCATCGTGCGAGCGGCGCAGCACGCGGCGCATGACGAGCGTGGCGCCCGCCACGAGGAACGGCACCGGCAGGCAGCGCCAGAACCACTGGTCGGCGAACCAGCGATCGGCCACGAGCGGCACACGCAGCGGCGTCCACAGCGACACGACGGCCATTGTGGCCACGAGCGCCAGCGTCAGCGGCCAGGCGAGCACACGCAAGCGGCGCTGCAGATCGCCCTCGGTCTTGCCGATCAGCCAGCAGGCGCCGAGCAGTGCGTACGTCACGACCAGGCCCAGCCCGGTGAACAGGTTGAACGCGGTGACCCAGGCGAAGGCGTCGCCCGCGAACTGACCGTTCTCGACCGGAATGCCCGAGAGATACGCGCCGAGCGAGACGCCCTGAAAGAACGTTGCGCCGGCCGAGCCACCGATGAATGCGAGATCCCACCACGGCCGGGTGCGATGCGACTTGCCGCGAATCTCGAACGCCACGCCTCGGAAGATCAGGCACACGAGCATGAGCACGAGCGGAAGATACAGCGCCGAGAGGAGTACCGAATACACCATTGGGAACGCGGCGAGCAATCCGGCGCCCCCGAGTACGAGCCATGTTTCGTTGCCGTCCCAGACGGGGGCGACGGAGTGCATCATCGTGTCGCGTTCGCGCGCGTCGGGGAAGAACGGAAAAAGAATGCCGATGCCGAGGTCGAAGCCGTCGAGCACCACGTAGAGAAACAGGCCGAGCGCGATGATGGCGGCCCACGCCAAAGTCAGATCCATGATAAATCTCGGTAACGTCGAAGTCGTGATGGGGCGCCGATCAGGTCGCGTGTGCGCCGTCGGTGTCCATTCGTCCGGATAGCCCGGACAGGGCGGGGGCGGTTTGCGCCGCGAGGTGGCCGCGTGGCGACGAGTGATCGCTGCCGGACGCCGCCGACGGCTCGCCGGGCAACACCGGACCGACGCGCAGCCACTTGAGCAGGTAATAGATGCCCGTGCCGAACACGAGGCAGTAGGTGAGCACGAGCACCAGCAGCGAGACCTGCACCTGTTGGGCGCTCACCGGCGACACGGCGTGCGCGGTGCGCATCACCCCGTAGACGACCCACGGCTGGCGTCCGGCTTCGGTGGTGACCCAACCTGCCAGCAACGCAACGAAGCCGGTCGGCGAGAGGACGAGCATGGCGCGGGCAAAGCGGCGCGACGTGAAGAGCGTGCCGCGACGGCGCAGCCATACGGCGGCCAGCGCGGCGGCGATCATCGCGAGGCCGAGGCCGACCATGATGCGAAAACTCCAGAACACGAGCGGCACGTTGGGGCGTTCGTCTTTCGGGAATTCCTTCAGACCACGAATCTCGCCGTCCCAGCGATGCGTGAGGATGAGGCTACCCAGGTGCGGCACTTCAAGCGCATAACGCGTGGTCTCGGCGGCCATGTCGGGCCAGCCGAACAGGTTGAGCGGCGTGCCGCCGGTCTTCGTCTCCCAAAGCCCTTCGATGGCGGCGAGCTTGGCCGGTTGGTACTCACGCGTGTTCAGACCATGAAGATCGCCAACGACGGCCTGCAGCGGCGCGAAGATCAGCAGCAGCCACATGGCCATGGAAAACATGGTCTTGACGGCCGGGTCGCGGCGCCCGCGCAGCAGGTGCCATGCGCCGGTGCCCGCCACGACGAGCGCGGCCACGACGAACGCCGCGATGCTCATGTGCGCCAGCCGATACGGGAAGGACGGGTTGAAGATCACGTCCCACCACGACTGCACGACCACGCGGCCGTCGACGATCTCGACACCCTGCGGCGTTTGCATCCAGCTATTCGACGCGAGAATCCAGAACGTTGAAATCAACGTGCCGACGGCCACGCACAAGGTCGCGGCGAAGTGCGCACGCTCGCTGACGCGGTTCCAACCGAACAGCATGATGCCGAGGAAGCCCGCTTCGAGGAAGAACGCGGTCATCACCTCGTAAGTGAGCAGCGGGCCGGTGACCGCGCCGGCGAAACTCGAAAAGCCCGACCAGTTGGTGCCGAACTGATAGGCCATCACCACGCCGGAGACGACGCCCATGCCGAAGCACACCGCGAAGGCCTTCGACCAGAAGCGACACAGATCGAGATAGTGCGGCTGACGTGTTTTGAGCCAGAGACCTTCCAGCACGGCGATGAAGCTCGCCAGACCAATGGAGACGGCGGGAAATACGATGTGAAACGAGACCGTGAACGCGAATTGCAGGCGCGCGAGGTCAACAGCTTCTGGAGCGGCAGTCATGTCGTGATCAATGTAGGCAAACCAACCCTGTCTATAGGGCGACCCTCACTGCCGATCGCCCCTTGTTTGCCTGCATGGTAGGGCGTGCTGCACCGCAGCACGCGTGACAAGACGTCACATGCGGCGCATTGACGCGGCATCAATTGCCGCGTCGATTTGCGCTAATGGCCTGTTTTTGTGGGGATTCGCGTCCTCGCCGGGTGCGACCTCATGTCACACGCGGACGGGCGCTACGCGAGCAATCCGGCGCCGATATTGATCGACAGGCCGAGCACGGCGAGATTGAAGAAGAACGAGAGGACGGCCTGCGCAAGCGCGGTGCGCCGCATGCGGCGCGATGTCAGCGCGATGTCCGCGGTTTGCGAGGCGACGGCGATGGTGAACGAGAAATACAGGAAATCCCAGTAATCCGGATCGCAGTCGCGCTCGGGCCAGGCCAGCGCGAAGGGCGATTCCGTATCGGTGAAGTACAGCCGCGCGTAATGCAGCGTGTAGATCGTCGGCACGAGGAACCATCCGGCGATCAGCGTGGCGGCCGCGAACAGCACATGCTCCGAGGCCTGATGCGGGGCGCCGGTCTTGGCGCTCGCCAGCACGTGGATGATGGCGGCCACACTGGCGATGGCCGACAGGCTGACCACGGTGAGCACAATGGCCGCGCTCTGGTCTTCCTGCTCGGCAAAGCGCTCGATGCTGCGCTTGGGGGCGGTGACCATCATGAGCCAGATCATCGCGAGATAGGACCAGGCGCCTGTGTTCCAGCCGATCAATATGCGCGTTACCGTGCTGAACTCCCCGCTCACGAAGACCTGGACGAAGAGTCCGGCAAGCACGCCGAGAACGATGGCGATGAGCAGTCGCGGATGGAAGCGAAGCAGATGCGGGAAAAGCTTGGCGTTCATGAGCAATGTCTGGACGGTGGCGATAGGCGGTTCGATTATCCACCAACCCGGTCATTCACCGGTCGTGGGCGGAAATGCGGCCTTCTCGGCAGGCTGGCGGCACAGTTGTGGTGCGCCGCCGCATCGCGATGCGGCATCGTGCCCGTTGCGGTGTCACCGGGGGCGTCGCGCGCACAACGCCGCGCGGCCGATTGCGCGATTTTCCTGATGACCTCGACATCCTGCCTCGCCTTGTCCCGCGGGGCTCTGCCCAGTCGCGAGCCAATTCTTGCAAGCACATGGCACGCCACTTGCTAAGCAGTAGGCAAGGCCAACGACGGCCGAGCGAAGACAAGCGAATTTTCTGCACCGCATGCATGACTTCCGCGCGAGCGCGGACTTCGGGGCAACGGCGTCCCGAAGCCATAGGCCTGTTCACAGGCATACGGCTTCGGGGCGCTTTTTTTTTGGCATATGAACACGAGGGTATCCATGAGCACGCTCACGCAATCGTTGAAAAGTGGCAACTGGCGCGCGCTGGTTGCGTGTTTTCTCTACTTCGACACGGGTTTCACCGTCTGGGTGATGCTCGGCCCTCTGGCGCCGTTCATCAGCAAGGACATTGCGATGACGCCCGCACAAACGGGCTTTCTCGTGGCGGTGCCGGTGCTGGGCGCGGCGATTCTGCGCGTCACGCTGGGCAACCTATACCAGGCCTACGACGGTCGCAAGATCGCGTTGATGGGGATCACCTTGTCGGCGATTCCGTCAGTCGTGCTGCTGCTGATGCCGGGTGCGCCGTCGTACACGCTGCTGCTCGTACTCGGTGTGCTCCTCGGCATCGGCGGCGCGAGTTTCGCCGTGGCGTTGCCGATGGCAGGCAGCAACTATCCGCCGAAGGTACAGGGGCTGGTGTTGGGTCTCGCCGCGGCGGGCAACATTGGCGCGGTGCTCGATGGCTTCATGTTCCCGGGACTGGCCGAGCACTACGGCTGGGCACGTGCGGCCGGTGCCGCCCTGCCGCTGCTCGCGCTTGCCGCGCTGGCGCTGGTGTTCTGGGCAAAGGATCAGGGTGTTAAGTCGGGCAGCGCGCCGCGCGCGTTCACGAGCTTCTTCATTACCGTGTTCGGTCTTATCGCGCTCGTGTTGTGCGTGCATGCCGGCGCATTCGGCGAAGGCAAGGCCGGTGTGTTGCTGCTGCCGGTGCTGGGCGCGTTGCTGGCGATTGCCGTGTTGCCGCGTCACTATCGCGGCGTGCTCGGCGAACGGGACACGTGGGTCATCATGCTGGTCTACAGCATCACGTTCGGAGGTTTTGTCGGCATGTCGTCGTATGTGACCACGCTGCTCATCTCGCTGTACAGCATGCCGCGCATCGAGGCGGGGCTGTTCATGTCGCTGCTCGCGTTCCTCGGTGCGCTGGTGCGTCCCATCGGCGGAATGGTGGCCGACCGGATCTCTGGCGTGCGCGCGCTGGTGCTGCTGCTCGCGGCGATTTCGGTCATCGATTTTGTCTTTGCCGCGTGGATGCCCCCGCAAGGTGCCGGTGTCACTCTGCTGGTGCTGATCTACCTGTGCTTCGGTCTCGGTAACGGCGCCACGTTCCAGCTCGTGCCGCAACGCTGGCAAGGCAAGACGGGGCTGATGTCGGGCATCATCGGCGCGGCCGGTGGCATTGGCGGCTTCTACCTGCCGGTCATCATGGGCATAGCCAAGGAATCGACGGGCAGCTACCAGATGGGCTTCGCCACGTTCGGCGCACTGGCGGCGCTGGCGTTCTTGCTGGTTGTCGCCCTGCGCACGCGCTGGATGTCGTGGGCACTGCCCGCGGAGATGGTCGGCGGCGCGGTCCTCGCAGGCGGCGTGGCGCACGTCGAGTAAGCGAAACGCGTTCGCGCACTCGCGGCCCGTCGATGCTTCGGCACGACGGGCCGTTTGGCTTTCTGGCGCAGCTTCGTGCTCAATGTCTCAATCCGAACCGGCCGGTGCGTTTCCCCATGCATCGGGACCCGTAGCTCAATGGCACCGCGGCTGTGCGCCAGAAGCATCACACGCCCTGCCGGAACAGTCCGTTGAGCGTGGCGCCGCTGGCGGCGCCGTCGAACCCGTCGAAGCGCCCTTGGGCGAGCGCCTGCGTGGCGTGCATGAAGCCTCCCCATGCCGCGCGAGCCAGTGCACCGCCCACGCTCACGCGCCGCACGCCAAGCTCGGCAAGCGCCTGCAGTGTCATCGGTGACGACGCGCCAATCAGCACGTTCACCGGTTTGGGCGCCACGGCCGTGACGACGGCCTGGATTTGCTCGACCGATTGAATACCCGGTGCGTAGAGGCAGTCGGCACCCGCCTCCGCATAGGCTTGGAGGCGTGCAATGGCGTCGTCGAGATCGGGCACGCCCGCGAAGAAATTCTCTGCACGACCGATGAGGAGGGTGTCGCCGCCGGTCGCGTCGATCGCTCGGCGCGCGGCTTTCATGCGCGCGACAGCCTCGTCGAGCGGGAAGAGCGGCGCGTTGACGTCGCCCGTCGAGTCTTCGATGGACAAGCCGGCCACGCCTGTTGCCACGGCCATCTTGACGCTGTGCGCGACTTCTTCGGGCGTGCTGCCGAAGCCGCTTTCGAAGTCGGCATTGACGGGCAGATCGGTGGCGTCAACGAGCGTGCGCAAATGCGCGAGGACGGTATCGCGTGTCACGCCATTGTCGGGTTGCCCGGTCGACCAGGCGAAGCCCGAACTGGTCGAGGCAATCGCCTTGAAGCCCGCGTGTTCGAGATACCTCGCGCTGCCCGCGTCCCAGGGGTTCGGGATGACAAAGCAGCCGGCGAGGTGGAGTTCGCGAAAGGCGACGCGTTTTTCGGCGGTACTACGTGACATGGTGTGTCTCCTGTAGGGGGCGCAGCTCCGCTCACGCTGCGCACGCAAGCCCGATCATCGCGGTTTTGCGCTGGCCTCGCAAGGCAGCCCCGAGGCGATTCAAGGCATAATATCGACCGCCAGATGTTTTTATCTCATGCACCCGCGCGCAGCGTGTAATCCCGTGTAACACGTTTTTCGGGGGAACTTCAGGAATAAGCGCGATTCCATTGGCGTTATGTAATCATCCTCTTCTGTATTTTCAGGATCACCGACGTGAATTCTCAGCCCCCCTCCGCGACGTCCGCGTCGGCCCCCCGCGCGGCGTGGCCTTGCACGACGACGCCAAGTACACCCGTGTGGCGATGGTGTTGCACTGGGCGGTCGCCTTGCTGATGCTCGGCAACATCGCGATCGGCCAGACGATTGCCTTGCTGTCCGACGCCACGCTCGAAAAAATCGACGTGCGCTTCTGGATCGATCTGCACAAGTCCATGGGCATTACCGTGCTGGGGCTCGCGATTCTGCGCGTGCTGTGGCGCGCGACACATCGTCCGCCCGCGCTCTCGCACGTGTTTGCATCATGGGAGCGCACGGCGGCGCATCTCGCGCATTGGCTGCTTTATGTCTTGATCGTCGTGCTGCCGCTCACGGGCTGGGCGCACGATTCGGCGTGGGTCGCCGCCTCGACCCATCCGCTGGTGCTGTTCGGCATCGTGCCGTTCCCGCGCATGGGTTTTCTGATGGCGTTGAGCGATGCGAGCAAGGACTACTGGCACACCTTGCTGGGTAACGTCCATACCTACTGTGCTTATGTCTTGTACGTGCTGCTGGCGTTGCACATTGGCGGGGCGCTCAAGCATCAGTGGATCGACCGCCACCCGGTGCTTGGCCGGATGCTGCCGTGAGCGCGGAAACAACGGGGAAGGCGTCGCGGCTCGAAGTGGCCCGCGAGCGTCACTCACCGCGCTTCACGCGACCGCCGACGCCGCTGGCCAGTTGGCTGGTGCATACGGGCGTGGCGGCGCTGTGGTGTCTGTTGTTCGCGCAGGCATTCTTTCTCAAGGGCGTGTTCGCGTGGGGCACCGGGGTCGCCTATGTCGCGTACGACACGGTGCTGCTGGCATTCGTATTCTGGCAAGCGTGGCGCCTGATGCGCCCCGACCCCGACGAGACTTCCTCCGACGCAGGTCATGAAGGCGCCGCCGTTCGATTGACGCTCGGCGTGGTGGTCGCGGCGCACAACGAGGCGGCGGCGTTGCCGGTCACGTTGCGCGCGCTGATGGCGGGGCGACGGGTTCCGGACGCCATTGTCATTGCCGACGACGGCTCGCGCGATGGCACGTTCGCATTGCTCACGGGCGAGTATGGGCTCATCGACCCCGGCGAAGGCGGGCTGAGCGCACCGAGTGCGCGCTATCCGAATCTGAAATGGCTGCGTGTGCCGCACGGGGGCAAGGCGCGTGCGCTCAACGCGGCGCTCGTGGATATCGATACGGACATCGTGATGACGGTCGACGCCGACACGTTGCTCGATGCCGAGGCTTGCGCCGCGATGCACGCCGCGTTTGCGCGTCGACCCGGGCTCGTGGCCGCGACTGGCGTGCTCACGCCGGTGTGCGGCCGCACGGCGAGCGCGCGCGTGTTGCAGCTTTTCCAGACGTACGAGTACATCCGAAACTTCATTTCGCGCTATGCCTGGATGCACGCCGACGGCCTGCTGCTGATTTCGGGCGCGTTCGCGTGTTTCCGGCGCGAGGCGGTGCTGGCCGTTGGCGGATTCGATCCGGCTTGTCTTGTCGAGGATTACGAACTGATCCATCGCCTGCGTCGCTATTCGGCCACGCATGGGCTTGGGTGGGAGGTGCGCGTGGTGGGCGGTGCGCAAGCCATCACCGATGCGCCGAGCACGCTCACGAGCTTCCTGCGTCAGCGTCGCCGCTGGTTTGCGGGGTTTCTCCAGACGCAATACTGGTATCGCGATATGGTCGGCAACGGCCGCTATGGCAATCTCGGACGCTGGATGTTGCCGGTAAAGGCATTCGATACGCTTCAGCCGATCTACGGGCTCACCGCGTTCGCGCTGCTCGTCTCGTTCGCCTTCGACGGTCATGTCGGCGTGCTGCTGCCGGTCTCGGGCATCATTCTTGGCAAGATCGGCATCGATCTCGGCTTTCATCTCTGGTCGGTACATGCGTACCGGCGCTGGACTGGACACAACACCGGTACGAGCTTCGGATGGGCGCTTGTCGCGGCAGTATTGGAGCCGTTTTCGTTCCAACTGATGCGGCACACGGGCGCCGCGCTGGGCTGGGGGCACTTCCTGACCGGGCGCCAGCGTTGGGGCGTTCAGGTGCGACGCGGTATCCTGTCGGGCGAGCGCGGGACGGGGGTGTCCCGCGACGAATGATTTTCCGGCAGTGTTTTCATCAAATGATTCGATTTTCAACGTGGTGGGTGATGGGATGCGCGCTCAGCGGCCTGTTGAGCGTGGCCGGGTGTAGCGTCCCCGAGCGCAAGCCGTTCGGTCCCGACTACGCTGCGCTGGGGGGCGCGGCCGAGGTGCGCGGCGACTGGGACGGCGCACGCCGGGCCTTCGGGCAGGCGGTGCTTGTGGCGGACCAGTCGGGCTGGCCGGCGTCGCATCGCGCGGCCATGCACTTCGACTATGGCCGGGCGCTGGGGGTGACCTGCTACTACCCCGAAGCCGAACGCGAGCTGAGCCTCGCGTACGATCTCGATATCCTCACCGGGCACGTCCGGTATCCGGCGTTGATCGAGTTGGCGCGACTGTCGCTGGTTCAGCGGCAGTACGCGGCGTCGGTGAAGTACTTCGGCCGGGCGGTGGACGCGCTCGATCGCATGGAGGCGGCCCGCAAGGTGCCGTTCGCCTACGCCGAGGTGCTCGACGACTACGCGCTGGCCCTGGGGGGCGCGGGCGATGCCGACGCCGCCACACACATCATCGATCGCGCCGCGAAAGTGCGCGCCGGCCTGGACGAGGCCGTGCGTGCGCAGGCGACATCTCGCACCCCGTACGGTAAGCACTGCGGGCAACTGGCGGCGGGGACACGATGAACCCGATGCGCGTTTGCCTGGAAAGCGCGGGCGACTTTGACGAGATCATTGACGTTCGCACACCGCTCGAATTTGCCGACGACCACATTCCCGGGGCGATCAACGCGCCGGTGCTCAGCAATGAAGAGCGCGTCATCGTCGGTACGATGTACAAGCAGGTATCGCCATTCGATGCCTCGCGCGTGGGGGCCGCCATGGTCGCGCGCAACATCGCCGCCCATCTCGATACGACGTTCGCCGACCGGCCGCGCAATTGGCGGCCGCTCATCTATTGTTGGCGGGGCGGCAAGCGATCCGAGTCGATGACGCTCATCATGAACATGATCGGCTGGCGTGCGCGCCAGCTCGACGGCGGGTACAAGGCTTACCGGCGCGACGTTGTGGCGTCGCTCGGCACACTGCCCTCGACGCTCGATTACATCGTGCTGGCCGGGCACACGGGCAGCGGCAAGACCCGTCTGCTGCACGCGCTGGCCGGCGTGGGTGCTCAAACGCTCGATCTCGAGGCGCTGGCGAAGCATCGCGGGTCACTGCTTGGGGCAATGCCGGGCGTCGCGCAGCCGTCGCAGAAGTCGTTCGATACTTCGCTGATCGGCGCGTTGCGCGGGCTCGATCCGACGCGGCCGGTGTTTGTCGAAGCGGAGAGCCGCCGGATCGGACTGATTACGCTGCCCGAGTCGTTGATGTCGTCGCTGCGCGGGGCCACGAAGTGTGTCGAGGTTCGCGTGGCGCTCGACGCACGGGTCGACCTGTTGATGCAGGAGTACGGCCATTTGCTGGCGCGGCCGGAGGACTTTCGCACGCAGCTTCTCCGGCTGGTGCCGCTGCATGGACGGGCGGTCATCGACCAATGGCTGACGTTGCTCGACGAGGGGCGGCAACGCGAACTCTCGGAGGTGCTCATTACGCGGCACTACGATCCGGCGTATTCGCGAAGCTCGCGCAAGATGTTGCAGGGAGTGCGCAACACCCTCCCGTTTCCGTTTCATCCGACGGCGCAAGATCTGGGCGAGCAGGCGCGGGCGTTGCTTGCGCAGTGCGGGATGGCTTGACCCCACCGTATCGAATTCGTGATAAGCCTTGGCAACCGAGGCCCAGTTTGGCATAGAGCGTGCCATTCGGCCGGAGGGCATTGCGCATGGGTGAGTCTCGCGTTGCGAATCAGGCTTTGCAGTGTCTCCCGGGGCGAGGATCGCTCAATCCCCGAACGCTTCGATCATGCGCTGTTTCGTGAACTCGACGAAAGCCTTCGCGAGTTGCGAGGGCGGGTGCTGGTTCGACGTGACCAGCGAGAAGCCCGACACGACCGATGGCTCGAACGGCTTGACGATGACGCGTCCCGCCGCGTACCGGGCCGTCACCTGGTCGATGATCGACACGCCCGCGCCGTGCTGCACAAGCACGCAAATCGCCGCGGACAGTTGCGACTCCGCGCTCATCACCCGATCGATCCGTCGCTCGGCAAAGATCTGGTCGATATACATCCGCCCATCGAACTCCTTCGGGTACGACACGAACGATTCGCCGCGCAAATCCTCAGGATGGATCACGTCGCGATCCGCGAGTCGATGTCCGTGCGGCAGGATGCAGCGCATGGGGGCGCGGTGCAGCGTTTCAATGTTCACGCCGGCATGCGTGATCGGGTGCGCGATGAACCCGACATCGCAACGCCGCCCGACCACCATATCGATAACGGTGCTCGACGCGTGAATCAGCAACGTCGTACTGATGCCCGGATGCTCGCGCATGAACCCCGTCATCGTGGTGGGCAGGAACTCCAGCGCGAGCGCGGGAGCGCCAGCGACATGCAGCGAGCCGCGCCGTAGCGACTTGATCTGCTCGGCCGTCTGCGCAATGCGATCGATGCCCGCAAACGAGCGCTCAACCTCCTCGAACAGCACCATCGCTTCGGGCGTCGGGTTCAGTCGGCCGTTGCTCCGGTCGAATAAGGAAAACCCTATATCCGCCTCGAGATCGTTGATCAGACGGGTGACCGCCGGTTGCGAAACGTGAAGCATGTCCGCCGCCCGAGTGACCGTCTGGCGCAGGATCAGCGCGCGAAATGCCTCCAACTGCCGGATCTTCATGGAAACCTCATCCCCTCGCGCCATAACATTTATGTATGGGCGGGCGAAAAAATGTGATTTGACGGTGCTTGCGTCGAAAATGAACCTACGCAAACCACGCAGCAGGTTGTGGGTTTTTTGAAATTGCCGGGCCATAACATCACATAACCCTACTTCACGCAAGGAGCCTATCGATGAAGACTGTCGTTCCCCAAACGCTTCGCAAGCTTGCCCGCGCCGCGGCCATTTCGGTCGGTGTCGCCGGAACGGTATTCGGCGCCAGCGCTGCCTACGCCGACACCACGTTGTACGTCGGCGCTTACGGTGGTTCGTTTGAACAGATGCTCAAGAAGGACGTCATTCCCAGTTTCGAGCAGGCGAACCCCGGCACGAAGGTGGTGATCGTGCCCGGCGATTCGACGACCAACCTCGCGAAGTTGCAGGCGCAAAAAGGCAAGGCCGGCATGGATGTCGTCTTCCTCGATGACGGCCCCATGTACCAGGCCCTCCAGATGGGCTTTTGCGGCAAGCTCGCCGACGCGCCCGTCTATCACGATCTGTACGACATCGCGAAGTTCAAGGGCGGCAACGCCGTGGCGGCCGGCCTGATCGCCACAGGCATCGCCTACAACACGCGAGTGTTCCAGGCGAAGGGCTGGCCCGCGCCGACGTCGTGGCAGGACCTGTCGGATCCGAAGTACAAGGGCAGGCTCGTGATGCCGAGCATCAAGAACACGTATGGCCTGCACGGGCTGCTGGTCGAATCGAAGATCAACGGCGGCAGCGACAGCAACATCGAACCGGGCTTCCGCGCGATGGAGAAGATCGCACCGAACGTGCTGTCGTTCGATCCGTCGCCGGGCAAGATCGCCGAGCTGTTCCAATCGGATGAGGTCGCCATCGCCGTGTGGGGCAACGGCCGCGTTCAGGCGTTGCGCCAACAGGGCATTCCGGCCGAGTTCGTGTATCCGAAGGAAGGGGCGGTGGCGCTTGCCATGGGCATGTGCGTGGTAGACAAGTCCGCCAACGAAGCGCTGGCGCAGAAGTTCGTCCAAATGATTCTCTCGCCGCAAGCCCAGGCCATTCTTGCCGAAAGCGCAGGTGTCGCGCCGTCGAACAAGAAGACGCAACTCTCCATGGCGGTGGCTGCGCGCGTGCCGTCGCCCGCACAGATCGACAAGCTCATCCGTGTCGACTGGGATGTCGTCAACGCGAAGCGTGCTGAATGGACGCAGCGCTGGAACCGTCAGATCGAGCGTTAAGTCGCACGGAGACCCTAAGCGTCATGAGCACTCCATATTTGCGTCTCGAGCAACTCGGCAAGCGCTTCGGTGAGACCGTCGCGGTCGAGGGCGTCGATCTTTCGATTGAACAGGGCGAATTCATCTCCCTGTTGGGCCCGTCCGGCTGCGGCAAGACCACCACGTTGCAGATGATCGCCGGATTCGTCGCCCCCAGCAGCGGCCGTATTCTGCTGGAGGGCCGCGACCTCACGCCGGTGCCGCCGGAAAAGCGCGGACTCGGGATCGTGTTCCAGAGTTACGCGCTGTTCCCCCACATGACCGTGGCGCAGAACGTTGCGTTCGGTCTGGACATGCGCCGCGTGGACCCCGGGCAGAAGCAGCGCCGCGTGCAGGACGCGCTGGAGCTGGTGCATCTCGGCCAGCACGCGCAGCGTTATCCGCGCGAACTCTCAGGCGGCCAGCGTCAGCGCGTGGCGTTGGCCCGGGCGCTGGTGATCGCACCGCCCGTGCTGTTGCTCGACGAACCGCTCTCGAATCTCGACGCCAAGCTGCGTGAGCAGATGCAGGACGAGTTGCGCGCGATTCAACGCAAGGTCGGCACGACCACCGTCATGGTGACGCACGATCAGGCCGAGGCGCTTGCGATCAGCGATCGCGTGGTGTTGCTCAACGCTGGGCGTGTGGTGCGCATCGATACGCCACATGAGATCTATGAAGACCCGCGCGCCACGTTCGCCGCGCATTTCATCGGGCAGACCAATCTCATCTCCGGTCAACTCGATGTGCGCGGCGGCGTGCCGGTGCTCGACGCACAAGGGCACCGGCTCGCCGTGTCGCCCGCGCATGCGGGACAGGCGCCGGCGGCGGGGGGAATGGCCCCGCGACATTCAGTCTGCGGCCCGAACGCATTCGCCTGACGTCGGCGACGGCGGGGCGGCTCGCGGGCCGAGTGGGCCAGCGCAGCTTCCACGGCAACCATTGGGTGCTGACCGTATCGACGGCCCTGGGCGAGCTGCGTGTGCTCGTGTCCAACGATGGCGTGGTGGCAGCCAACGACGGCGAGGCTGTGGGGCTCGACTGGGCCGACGATGCGTTGCGTCTCGTGCAGGAGGGGGCATGAATGCTGCGACGTCTACGCCACCGGAGGCATCGGCCATGCCGGAAATGAAAGCGACGGCGGCCATTTCACCGGAAATCGCCAGCCAGCGCCGCGCGGCCTGGGCGCTCGTCACGCCGGCGACGCTGTACTTCCTCGTGCTGCTCGCGGTGCCGCTCGTCCTGACGTTCGTGTTGAGCCTGCATGGCTTCGACGCGAACCTGGGCGGCGTGCTGCCGACGATCTCGCTGCAGCACTATGCCGACATTCTCACGGACAGTTATTTCTACGAGATCTTCCTGCGCACCTTGCTGCTCTCGGTCGGCGTGACGCTGCTCTGCGTGCTGGTGGGTGTGCCCGAAGCGTACTTCCTGTTCCGCATGCGCGATCCGTGGCGCTCGCTCTGCCTGGTGCTCGTGCTCGGGCCGCTGCTCATCTCGGTCGTTGTGCGAACGCTGGGTTGGTCGATCCTGCTGGGCCGCGAGGGGCTGGTGAACACGGTGCTCGTGAAGCTCGGGTTGATCGGACATCCCTTGCAGATGCTCTTCACGATGGGCGCGGTGACGGTGGCGCTGGTGCATGTGCTGGTGCCGCTCATGGTGCTCTCGGTGTGGACATCGCTCACCCGGCTCGATCCGGCGGTCGCACATGCGGCGCGCTCGCTCGGGGCAGGGCGTGCGACGGTGATGTGGCGCGTGGTGTTGCCGCAGATCACGCCGGGCATTCTCTCCGGCAGTCTGATCGTCTTTGCGTTGACGGCAAGCGCCTTTGCAACGCCGGCGCTGATCGGTGGCCGTCGCCTCAAAGTGGTCGCGACCACGGCTTACGACGAGTTCCTCGGTTCGCTGAACTGGCCGCTGGGGGCCGCGATTGCCATCGTCCTGCTGGTCGTGAATGTGGCCATCATCACCGGGTACAACCGCGCCATCGAGCGGCGCATCACGCGCCGTCTGGGCTGAGGGGAAAGCAGATGAATCAACAAGACTCTCGGTACGACCGCAATGGCGTGGGGGCGATCGCGTTTCACGTCGTGTTTCTCGTCTTCATCCTCGCGCCGCTGGTCGTGGTGTGTCTGGTCGCCTTCACGCCGGACGACTTCCTGTCCATTCCGACGCGGCACTTTTCGTTGCGCTGGTTCGCGTCGCTCATGAACGATGAAGACTTTCTGTCGGCGCTGCGCACGAGTTTGTGGCTGGGGGTGACGTCGGCCACCGTGTCGACGGTGTTGGCAGTCCCGGCGGCGATGGGGCTGGCGCGCTACCGCTTTCCGGGGCGCGCCGCGATCAACTCGTTCCTGCTCTCGCCGCTGATGATTCCGCCGGTGGTGCTCGGCATTGCGTTCCTGCGACTGTTCACGCTGATGAACATGGGCGGCTCGTTCGTGAGCCTCGTCGCTTGCCACGCGCTGCTGATCTTCCCGTATGCCCTGCGTCTGATCATGGCGGCGCTCGTGGGGCAGGCCGACGAAAGCGAACGTGCGGCGCGCTCGCTCGGCGCCGGACGCTGGACGACGTTTCGCCGCATCACGCTACCGGCGATCCTGCCGGGGCTGGCGGGCGGATGGGTGCTCGCTTTCATCAACAGTTTCGACGAACTGACGGCCACGATCTTCGTGACGGCGCCCACCACGATCACGTTGCCGGTGCGCATCTACATGAACATGAGCGAGACAGTGGACCCGAGTGTGGCCGCCATCTCCACGCTGCTCATCGGGCTGACGTTGGCGGTGATGCTGATCCTCGATCGCGTCTACGGGCTGAACAAGGTTCTGATCGGAAATCACTAAATCATGCAAAAAACATACGATATCGCCGTCATCGGCGGCGGCCTGGTCGGCATGGCGATTGCCTACGGGCTTGCCAAGCGCGGGCAACGCGTCGTCGTGTGCGATGGCGAAGACAACTCGCTGCGTGCCGCTCGCGGCAACTTCGGGCTGGTCTGGGTCCAAGGCAAAGGCGGCACCTGCACGAACTATGCCCGCTGGTCGCTGCACTCCGCCAACCTGTGGCAGAACCTGGCTGACGAGCTGTTCGCACGCACCGGCGTTTCCATCGGCTTTCAACGTCCCGGCGGGTTCAACATCGCCCAGACACCGGAGGAGCTGGCGAGCAAGGTCGAGAACATGCGCAAGCTGCAGGAGGCCGAACCGACCCTCGGGTACGAAGTGCTCGATCACAAGGCGCTTGCCGAGCGTCTGCCGGCCATCGGCCCCGACGTGGTGGGCGCCATCTATTCTCCGAACGACGGTCACGTCAGCCCGCTGTATACGCTGCGTGCACTGTTTGCCGCGTTCGAGCAGGCGGGCGGCGAGTATGCACCGAACCTGCGTGTGACCGATATTCGTCAGACGGGCAGCGCGTTTCGCGTAAGCATGGGCGATGTGTCGCTGGAAGCCGGCCGCGTCGTGCTCGCGGCCGGTCTGGGCAATCGCGATCTCGCGCCGATGGTAGGTCTACGCGCGCCAGTCAAACCGTTGCGCGGCCAGATCATCGTGACCGAGCGCGTCAAGCCGTTTCTCGACTATCCGACGATCTACGTGCGTCAGACCGTCGAGGGCTCGGTCATGCTCGGCGACTCGGCCGAAGACGTGGGCTTCAACGACGGTGTGACGCCCGACGTGCTCGCCGACATCGCCCGGCGCGGTATTGCACCGTTCCCGCTGCTCAAGAACGTGCGCGTGGTGCGTGCGTGGGGGCGTTGCGGGTGATGACGGACGACGGTCTGCCGATTTACGAGGCCTCCGAGGCCTGCCCGGGCGCGTTCCTCGCGACCTGTCACAGCGGCGTGACGCTCGCCGCTGCGCATTGTGAAATCCTCGCGCCGTGGATTCTCGGCGCGCCGCGTCCTGCGCTTCTGGATCATTTCTATGCCAAACGTTTCGCTGCTTAAGTCGCTGGCGCGCAAGGATGGCGCGACGGTGAAAGTCTTTATCGAGGGCACGCCGGTCGACGTGCCGAGCGACATGAATGTGGCGGCCGCGCTGCTCTTCGCTGGCGTGACAGCGTGTCGGACCACACCGGTCACCGGCAGCGATCGCGCGCCGTTCTGCATGATGGGGGTGTGCTTCGATTGTCTCGTCGAGATCGACGGCGTGCCCAACCGGCAGGGGTGCATGACACCGGTGCGCGAAGGCATGCAGGTGCGTCGAATGAACGGTGCGAGGAGTGTGGCATGAGCACGAAAGTCGTGGATTTGTTGGTCGTCGGGGCTGGGCCTGCGGGATTGGCGGCGGCGCTCGAAGCGAAGCGTCATGGGCTCGAGCCGCTCGTCGTCGATGAGAACGGTTTGCCCGGCGGACAGATTTATCGCAGCGTGAGCCGCTCGCCGCTGGCCGACCCGGGCGTGCTCGGGCCGGACTATCTTCGTGGGCGTGGGCTCGTCGAAGCCTTTACGTCGGCCGGCATCGCCTATTGGCCGCAGACGCTCGCGTGGCAGATCGGCGCGGACAGACGCGTGTCGGTCACGCGCCAGGGCGCGGGCGGCGGAACGCTGCAGATCGAAGCCGGCGCCATCGTGCTCGCTGGCGGCGCGCAAGAACGACCGTTCCCGATTCCCGGCTGGACGGTGCCCGGCGTGATGGGCGTGGGGGCGGCGCAAACGTTGCTCAAGGCGTCGGCGCTGGTGCCCGACTCCCCGGCGGTGCTCGCCGGCTGCGGCCCGTTGCTCTATCTGTTTGCCTGGCAGCTCATCAATGCCGGCGTGCCGGTACGTGCCATTCTCGACACGGCCGAGGCCAGCGGGCGTCGCGAGGCGTTGCGTCACGCGGGTGGGGCGTTGCGCGCGCCGTCGTATCTGATGAAGGGCTTCAAGCTGCTGCGGGCCATTCGTGCGGCGGGCGTGCGGCACGTCAAACATGTCGAAGCGCTGCGCGTGCTTGGAACCACGCACGCAGAGGGCATCGAGTATGTCGTGGACGGGCGTACCGAGCGCATCGACACGTCGCTGGTGTTGCTGCATCAAGGGGTGATTCCGAACACGCAGGTCACGCGCTCGATCGGGTGCGAGCATGCATGGGACGACGCGCAACTGTGTTGGTATCCGAAGACGGACGCCTGGGGCGAGACGAGCCTGCCGGGCATTTTCGTCGCGGGAGACGGAGCGGGTATCGCCGGTGCGCTTGCCGCCGAACCGTCGGGACGACTCGCTGCCTTGCAGGCCGCGGTGAAGCTCGGCAAGCTCGACGCCGCGAAGCGCGACTCGCGCGCGCTGTCTCTGCGCCGTGAGCTGGCGGCCCATACGGCGATCCGCCCGTTCCTCGATGCGCTGTACCGGCCGGCCGAGGCGTTTCGCATACCGGCCGACGACAGCACCATCGTGTGCCGCTGCGAGGAGGTGACGGCGGGCGACGTGCGGCGCATGGCGGGCTTGGGCTGTGTCGGTCCGAATCAGACGAAGAGTTTTTCGCGTTGCGGCATGGGGCCATGTCAAGGCCGGTTCTGCGGCTTGACCGTGGCCGAACTGCTGGCGCAATCGCAGGGCTGTGCGGTGCCGGAGGTCGGGTACTATCGCATCCGTCCTCCGATCAAGCCGGTGACGTTGGGCGAGTTGGCCACCGCGGTCGACGGCGCCGACGTCCTGAGCGAACGTGCAGGCTTTCCCAAGTAGGTGAGGGGACTCGCGCCTCCCGCCCGCTACTTTTTTGAATCTTTTGGAGATGTGGTTAATGAGCGATATTCAACGCCATCACACGAACGCACGGATGAGCCGTGTCGTGGTGCATAACGGGACGGTCTACATCGGTGGCCAAACGGCGGACGATCGCAGTCAGGACATCACCGGGCAGACGCAACAAGTGCTCGCAAAGATCGATGGCTATCTGAAAGATGCCGGCATCGACAAGTCGCGCCTGCTCTCGGCGCAGGTCTGGGTGAAGGACATCGAGGCCGACTTCGCCGGCATGAACGCCGTGTGGGATGCGTGGACGAGCCCGGGCAATACCCCGACGCGCGCTACGGTGGAGGCGCGTCTGGCAGCCCCCGATCTGCTCGTCGAAATTGCCGTGATCGCCGCTGCCAAGTAATCGGCGCAACCTTAACGTGTACGAATCGAGGGCCCGCGAATGTGCGCGGGCTTCTTTTTCATCGTCAGTGGTCGATGCGCGGCGCCGTGATGCCATGTCGGCGCCGCTTACATCCCGAATTCGCGTAGCCCTTCGAGGTCGAGGATCGTCAACACGCCGTAGTCGACCTTGACGAGCCTGGCCTGCTCCAGCACCTTGAGCGCCAGGTTGACGCGCTGCCGTGAAACGCCGGCGAGATAGCTCAGCTCTTCCTGTGAAATCTGTACGGTGGTGTCGACGGACGGATAGAGCGTCGGGTTGAACATCGACGACAGGGAGCGCGCAACGCGCGCGTCGGTGTCGAGTAATCGTTCGTGCTCGACCGCCGCGATGAACTGGCCCAGCCGCTCATTGAGCTGAAGCGTGAGAAAGCGATTGAAGGGAATGCTCGTGTCGAGCAACCAGTCGAACGTGGCAATCGGCATATGGGCAAGGACGGAATCGCGCAGTGCCATCACATCGTATTTTCGGTTCTCGCGCTTGAGCACCGAACCTTCCCCGAACCATGCCCCCGCAGGCACGCCCGTGAACGTGACGGACTTCCCGCTGGCCGATGCCGTCGCGATCTTCACCAGTCCGTCGATGACGCCAAACCAGGCGTGCGACGGGTCTCCCTTGCGGCACACATAGCCACCGTTCTCGACCGGCCGCACCTGAATGTCGGCCGCGACACGTTCGCGTTGCGCTGGCGTTAGTCCTTGCGCCCATACGCTGCGTTGCAACAGGGTTTCGAGCGACATATAGGGACTTTCCCTTGATTGTCATCCGGGTGACAAATCCGTCGTGATCCATGAGGTATCGTCGCCTTGCCTGAGAACGTCGCGACAAGTCTTCACGGCGATTCGTGCACGACGCCGAAGTGCCAGTATAGAAGCTGCCTGTTGCCAGCGATAGTCGTCGCCGCTCCATGGTGCCGACGATCGAAAGCCATCGCGAATGACGCAGTGCCACTGAAAATGACGTCCGTCAGAGACGTTGCTAGCTGTAGAGAGCGTGCCATACGCACGCGCGCCGACCGAGCCACGCCACGCCCCTCGACACAAGTCGAATCGTGGCGAGACACAGGAGACAGGCATGCAGGAGCGGACCACTTTCCCGCGTTTGTTGTTGGCCCACGCGGCCACACGCGGCACCCGCACGGCATATCGGGAAAAAGATCTGGGGATCTGGCAATGCTGGACCTGGCAGGCTGCCGCGCAAGAAGTCCGGACGCTGGCGTGCGCGCTGGCCGCCGCGGGCTTCAAGCGTGGAGATAACCTCGCCATTGTCGGTAATAACCGCGTTCGCCTGTATTGGGCAATGACGGCCGCGCAAGCGCTTGGCGGCGTCGCCGTGCCGCTCTATCAGGACGCCGTGGCAGCGGAAATGGCGCATGTGCTCGACGAGGCCGAAATCGATTTCGCCATCGTCGAAGATCAGGAGCAGGTCGACAAGCTGTTGGCGTTGCGCGCCCAGGTGCCGCGGCTATCCCACATCATTTACGAAGATTCGCGAGGCCTGCGGGGCTACGACGCCGCAGGACTGCAGTCATATGCGTCGGCCATCGAGCAGGGGCGCGAGTTCGACGCCAGGCATCCGCGCTACTTTGACGATGCCGTGGCTGCCGGCGAGCCCGACGATACGGCGACCATCCTTTATACCTCCGGCACGACGGGCAAGCCCAAGGGCGTATGCCATTCGCACGCGGGGCTGATTGGCGCAGCCTTTCACGGAAGTGCCTTCGATCGCCTCGGCCCCGGCGACGAAGTGCTGTCATACCTGCCGATGGCTTGGGTGGGTGATCATCTGTTTTCTTACGCGCAGGCACTGGTGGCGGGATTCACCGTCAACTGTCCGGAGTCGCCCGAAACCATCGCCACCGATATGCGCGAGATCGGGCCCACCTATTACTTTGCGCCGCCTCGCGTCTACGAGAATGTGCTCACGCAAGTGATGATTCGCATGGAAGATGCGAGTCGGGTCAAGCGCGTAATGTTCGCGCACTTCATGAACGTGGCGAACCGGTGCGGCGCGGCGGTGCTCGACGGTCGTGCGGTGTCGTGGCTCGATCGGGTGCAGTACGCGCTCGGGAATCTTTGTGTGTACGGTCCGCTGCGCAACACACTCGGCATGAGCCGGATTCGCACGGCATACACCGCTGGCGAGGCGATTGGCCCGGATCTGTTCCGGTTCTATCGCGCAATCGGTATCAATCTGAAGCAGTTCTACGGGCAGACGGAGACGTGCGCATATGTCTGCCTGCAACCGGATCGCGAGGTGCGATTCGACAGCGTGGGGCCGGTCGCGCCCGGAATGGACATCAAGATCGCCGACAACGGGGAAGTGCTGGTGCGCGGGGTGGGCTTGCTCAAGGCGTACTACAAGCGGCCCGATGCCACGCGCGAAGCCCTCGACGAGGCTGGCTATTTCCGCACGGGCGACGCCGGCATCATCGATGCCGATGGTCATCTGCGCATCATCGATCGGGCCAAGGATGTCGGCAAACTGGCCTGTGGGTCGTTGTTCGCGCCTAAGTTCATCGAGAACAAGCTCAAGTTCTTCGCGTACATCAAGGAGGCGGTGGCATTCGGCGACGGTCGCGACGGGGTGTGTGCCTTCATCAACATCGACATGGATGCCGTGGGGAACTGGGCGGAGCGGCAGAACCTCGCATACGCCGGGTATGTGGACCTGGCCTGCCATCCGCGCGTCGCCGAACTGATTCTGGGTTGCGTGGAGACCGTGAATGCGGATCTCGCCAAGGAGAGCGCCTTTTCAGCCGCGCAGATTCAGCGCTTCGTCATTCTGCACAAGGAGCTGGATCCGGATGACGACGAACTGACGCGCACGCGCAAGGTGCGCCGCACGTTCATCGCGCAGAAATACGAGGTGCTGGTCGATGCCTTCTATTCAGGCAAGACGGTGCAATTCATCGAAACGCGCGTGAAGTTCGAGGACGGACGCGAAGGCAGCGTGAGTGCCACGCTCACGATACATCCGGCGCGTGTGATCGGTGCGCGCGAATCGGCAGACGACCCTGCGCCTGCGGCATTGCGCTGCGCCGCCTGAGCGTCGCATCGACCAGCGCATCGACCTCAACATTGGCACTCAGCCAGGCACTCAGCGGGAGAAGGCATGCACGACAACCGGACATTTGGCGAAGTCCTGCTCGATTTGCAGCACATCAGCCTGTCGTTTGGCGGCGTGAAGGCATTGACGGATATCTCGTTCGACGTTCGCGAGCACGAGATCCGCGCGATCATCGGCCCCAATGGCGCGGGCAAAAGTTCCATGCTCAACGTGATCAACGGCGTCTACCACCCGCAGCAGGGCGCGATTGTCTTCCGTGGGCAGTTGCGACAGCGAATGCATCCGACGTCGGCGGCGCGCCAGGGCGTGGCGCGCACGTTCCAGAACATCGCGCTGTTCAAGGGCATGACGGTGCTCGACAACATCATGACGGGCCGTAACACCCGAATGCGCTCGGGCCTGCTGGCCAGCGCGCTTTGGTGGGGCCGCGCGCGGGAAGAGGAAATGGCGAATCGCGTCAAGGTTGAAGAGATCATCGACTTTCTCGAAATTCAGCACATCCGGAAGACGCCGGTCGGACGTCTGCCTTACGGTCTGCAAAAGCGTGTCGAGTTGGCGCGCGCGCTTGCCGCCGAACCGGGGCTGCTGTTGCTCGACGAGCCGATGGCCGGCATGAATCTCGAAGAGAAGCGCGACATGTGCCGCTTCATCCTGGACGTCAACGAAGCGTTCGGCACGACGATTGTGTTGATCGAACACGACATGGGCGTTGTGATGGATATCTCCGATCGGGTCGTGGTGCTCGATTACGGCAAGAAGATCGGTGACGGAACCCCCGCTGAAGTCAGGGCGGACCCCGAGGTCATACGTGCCTATCTGGGAGTAGCGCACGGAATGCCCGCCGCCGAATGACGGCCTGGCGATAGACGATTGCCGGCAACGCGTTGGCAACTGGGAGACATCGATGCAGTTCTTTATGGAAATCCTGATCGGCGGGCTGCTCTCCGGGGTGATGTATTCCCTCGTCGCGCTCGGCTTCGTGCTGATCTTCAAGGCATCCGGCGTTTTCAACTTTGCCCAGGGTGCGATGGTGTATTTTGCGGCGCTGTCGGTGGTCGGCCTGATGGAGCACGGCTTGCCGCTGTGGCTGGCCGCGATTGGCGCATTCGGCGTCATGGTGTTGATGAGCCTGGCGACGGAGCGCTTCGTGCTGCGAAAGCTGGTGAATCAGTCGCCTATCACGTTGTTCATGGCGACGATCGGGCTGTCGTTCTTCCTCGAAGGCCTCGCGCCTTTGTTGTGGGGCAATGAGGTGCGTCCGCTGTCGCTGGGCATCGTCGACGAACCCATCGCATCGATCATGGACTCGACGGGCGTGCTCGTAAGCCGCTTCGATCTGGCCGCGGCCGGCATTGCCGCCGTGCTGGTGGCATTGCTGGCGTTGTTCTTCAAGGCCACGCGCATCGGCCGCGCGCTTCGTGCCGTGGCCGACGATCACCAGGCGGCGCTCTCGCTGGGTATTCCGTTGCAGCGCATCTGGGTCGTGGTGTGGAGCGTCTCGGGGTTCGTTGCGCTCGTTGCCGGCATGCTCTGGGGATCGCGCAACGGCGTGCAGTTCGCGCTGACGATGACCGCGCTCAAGGCGCTGCCGGTGCTGATCCTGGGTGGCTTCACGTCGATTCCGGGGGCGATTGTCGGGGGATTGATCATCGGCGCGGCGGAAAAGCTCGCAGAGATCTACGTGCCGCAACTGCTGGAAAGTCAGTTCAGTGGCAATTTCGGGGGCATCGAGGGCTGGTTCCCTTATGTCTTTGCCCTGCTGTTCCTGCTGGTTCGCCCGGAAGGACTGTTTGGCGAGCGGCATATCGATCGGGTCTGAGCCGACGGCTGTCAACTCGAAACGAACGTACAAGCATTTACCGCAGAGGCCATCCATGTTCTATCGCGAAGCCGGGCAGTTCAAGACCTCTTACGAAGCCGATAGCCAGATCTTCCCGATCCGCCAGGATCGGTTCGCCGTCTGCGCTTTACTTGCCGTCGCGTTCGGCGTGCTGCCGTGGGTGGCCTCCGAATACTGGCTTACGGCGATTCTCGTGCCGTTTCTCGTGTTTTCGCTCGCGGCGCTGGGCCTCAACATCCTGACGGGCTATGCGGGGCAGTTGTCTCTGGGAACGGCGGCGTTCATGGCGGTGGGCGCCTACGCGTCGTACAACTTCCAGTTGCGCATCGAAGGCATGCCGATTCTTGCTTCGTTCGCGCTGGGCGGCGTTTGCGCCGCGCTCGTGGGCGTGGCGTTCGGCTTGCCATCGCTTCGCATCAAGGGCTTCTACCTGGCGGTCGCCACGCTGGCAGCGCAGTTCTTTGTGCTCTGGGTGCTGACGAAGTTTCCATGGCTCTCGAACCACAGTTCGTCCGGGGTGATCACCGCGCAGAAGATCTCGATGCTCGGTGTCGACGTTGACACGCCGGTACGCAAATACCTGTTCGTGCTCGGCGTCGTCACGGTGATGGCGTTCGTGGCGAAGAACCTGGTGCGATCACACATCGGTCGCGCGTGGATGGCGGTACGCGACATGGACGTCGCTGCCGAGGTGATCGGTATTCCGCTGATGCGCGTCAAATTGCTCGCCTTCGCGGTCAGCTCTTTCTATTGCGGTGTGGCTGGCGCGCTGTATGCCTACTGTTACCTAGGTTCCGTCGAGCCGGACGGCTTTTCGCTCGATCTATCCTTTCGCATCCTGTTCATGATCATTATCGGCGGCGTCGGCAGCGTTCTGGGGAGCTTTCTGGGCGCTGCATTCATTCTGCTGTTGCCGATTCTGCTCGATAGCGTGTTGCCGGCGATGGCCACGCTTATGCATCTGCCGTTCACCAATGCGACCGTTTCGCACATTCAGTTGATGGTGTTTGGCGGGCTCATCATCTTCTTCCTGATTGTCGAGCCGCATGGGCTGGCGCGGCTTTGGCAAATCGCCAAGGAGAAGTTGCGCATCTGGCCCTTCCCGCATTGAGGTTGGACACGGTGGCGCACGGTGCGTCGTGCGGTGCCGCGGCAGCGTTTGCCATGAAAAAAACCACAGACGGAGACACAGTATGAACACGAAACAATTGACGGCATCGTTAGGCATGGCGCTCGTGCTTGGCATGGGGATCACCGGCGCGTCGTTTGCGCAGTCGAACGATCAGTTCATCGCACTTGCCGACTACCGGGTCGGCCCGTACGGGGCGAACGGACAGTCCTTCTATGGCGGCTTTATCGACTATCTGCAATACGTGAATCTCAAGCATGGCGGTGTCAACGGCGTGAAGTTGACATGGGAGGAGTGCGAGACCGAGTACAACAACGCCAAGGGCGTGGAGTGCTACGAGCGTCTCAAGGGAAAGAACCTGGTCACCAAGGGCACGGCGTACCACGTGATGGCGACGGGCATTTCGTACGCGCTGATCGACAAGACAGCGACGGACAAGGTGCCGCTCGTGATGATGGGTTACGGCCGTACCGATGCGGTGGATGGTTCGGTATTCCCGTGGGCGTTCCCGCTGGTCACGACGTACCAGATGCAAGCGTCGGCCATTATCAAGTTCCTGGCCGACAAGAACCATGGCTCGTTGAACGGGAAGAAGATCGTCTACCTGTATCACGACTCGGCGTATGGCAAGGAGCCGATTGTCGCCTTGCAGGCCGAATCGAAGATCCACAAATTCAACCTGGTCGAGATTCCGGTGGCGCATCCGGGGAACGAGCAGGGCGCGCAATGGTTGCGAATCCGGCAGGAAAACCCCGACTACGTCGTGTTCTGGGGCTGGGGCGTGATGAACCAGACCGCGCTCAAGGCGGCGCAAAAGGTCGGTTATCCGCGCGACAGGATCGTCGGCAGCTGGTGGGCCGGCTCCGAGGAAGACACGATTCCGGCGGGCCCGGCGGCCAAGGGGTACATGAGCGCTACCTGGAACGTGGCGGGCAAGCAGGTGCCGCTGATCGCGGACATCGAGAAGGTGGTCTATGGCGCAGGCAAGGGCAATCTGCAAGATTCGTCGAAGGTTGGCTCCGTGCTCTACAACCGCGGCGTGTCTGCGGCGGTCGCCACGGTCGAGGCGCTCAATACCGCCCAGAACAAGTTCGGCAAGGGCCGGGTCATGACGCCGGAGCAGGTGCGTTGGGCGCTCGAGAATCTGAATATCGACGCGGCCCGCCTGAAGACCCTGGGCGCCACGGGACTGCTGCCCGACATCAAGACGAGCTGTGAGGATCACGAGGGCTCAGGCAAGGTGCGCATCCAGCAATGGGATGGGGCCAAGTGGGTGATGGTATCCGACTGGATCGAAGGCAATCGGCGTCTGATTCACCCGCTGTTCGAAGCGTCGGCCAAGCAGTATGCGAAAGAAAAGGGGATGACACCCGCCTGCTACAAGATGTGATCGACGCCGTCGTCCGCATGGCGAAGTGCAGTGCGGACGACGGTCGACGACCCACAGTCGCATCGATTCTGGAGTCACGCATGGAAGCGAGTTTGAGCGTCAACAATATCGAAGTCATCTACGACCACGTCATTCTCGTGCTCAAGGGCGTGTCGCTGACGGTGCCCGAGGGCAAGATCGTTGCATTGCTCGGGCCAATGGGGCTGGCAAGAGTACGACGCTCAAGGCGATTTCGAATCTGCTGCAGGCCGAGCGCGGCGAAGTGACGAAAGGCACGATCGACTATCGCGGCGAGCGCGTCGAGAAGCTTACGCCGAACGGCCTCGTCACACGGGGCGTGATCCAGGTGATGGAGGGACGCCATTGCTTCGCGCACCTGACCATTGAAGAAAATCTGCTGACGGGAGGCTATGTGCGTCACGCGTCACGTAGCGCGCAACAACATGCGCTGGAGCGCATCTACGCCTATTTTCCGCGCTTGAAGACGCGACGCAAATCACAGGCGGGCTACACCTCGGGGGCGAGCAACAGATGTGCGCGATCGGGCGCGCGATGATGGCGCAGCCGTCGATGGTGCTGCTCGATGAGCCGTCGATGGGGCTTGCACCGCAGATCGTCGAAGAGATCTTTGCGATCGTGCGTGATTTGAATCAGCGGGAGAACGTCAGTTTTCTGCTGGCAGAGCAGAACACGATGGTGGCGCTGCGCTATGCGGACTACGGCTACATCCTTGAGAACGGGCGCGTGGTGATGGACGGTGACGCGGCATCGCTGCGCGATAACGAGGACGTCAAGGAGTTCTATCTTGGCATCGCCAAGGACGGGGACAACAGTGCGGGGAGCTTCCGCAACGTCAAGAGCTATCGACGACGCAAGCGCTGGATTGCGTGAGCGCTTGCCCGTGTGGACGACTGTGCACCGATCGTTAATCCTCAACGTATTTCCGTCACTATGAACGATTACTTCGACAAGCTGGAAACCCGCGCGCCGGAGGTTCGCGAAAAGGCGCTGTTAGCGGCGTTGCCGACGCAGGTCGGACACGCTCGGGCGCACACGGCGTACTTTGCGCAGGCGCTCGGGGCGGTGGACGCGCGCGAGATCGTTTCGCGCGATGCACTGGCGGGTCTGCCGGTGACGCGCAAGTCCGACCTGACGGCGTTCCAGGTGCGCCATCCGCCGCTGGGGGGCTTGAATGCCACGCCTGTCGGCGCCCTGGCGCACGTCTATCAATCGCCCGGGCCGATCTATGAGCCGGACGGGCGCGGCAGCGACTGGTGGCGGTTTGCGCGCGCGATGTTTGCGGCGGGACTGCGCGCCGGTGATCTGGTCTACAACACTTACTCGTATCACTTCACGCCGGCCGGGATGATGATCGAGACCGGTGCGGCGCGGTTGGGCTGCTGCGTATTTCCCGCGGGCGTCGGGCAGACCGAATTGCAGCTCGAGGCGATTCGTCATTTGCGACCGGTCGCCTATGCAGGCACGCCGTCATTCCTGAAGATCCTGATGGAGAAGAGCGAATCGGTCGGTGCGGATGTCGGCAGTATTCGACGCGCTACCGTGTCCGGCGAGTCGCTGCCGCCTTCGTTGCGCGAGTGGTTCCGTGCGCGTGGCGTGACGGCACGGCAGTCGTATGGCACGGCGGATTTAGGATTGATTGCGTTCGAGAGCGACGCGCAGGCGGGCTTGATCGTTGACGAAAACGTGCTCGTCGAGCTGGTGGAGCCGGGCGGCACGAAGCCGGTGCCCGAGGGCGAAATTGGCGAAGTGGTTGTCACGAATTTCAATCCGGACTATCCGCTGATTCGGTTTGCGACGGGGGATTTGTCCGCCGTGGAGGCGGGGATCAGCCCTTGCGGGCGCACCAATATGCGGCTCAAGGGCTGGCTCGGACGCGCCGACCAGACGGTGAAGGTGCGCGGTATGTTCGTTCATCCGGGGCAGATTGGCGAGATTGCCAAGCGCTATCCGGAATTGGTGCGCCTGAGGCTAAGGGTAGAGGGGCGTGTCGGCGAGGATCGGATGCGCCTGATTTGCGAGACGAACACTGCGCCGCCGGAAGGCTTGGCCGCACGGGTGCAGCAAACGTTGCGCGACGTGACGCGACTGCGCGGGGACGTCGATTTCGTCGCCGCCGGAACACTGCCGGCCGATGGGACGTGGGTCGAAGATGCGAGAGCTTACGATTGAGTGTCGTGCCGCGGCAACGCCGATCGTCACACCGACCGACGTTGCCGCCCGAATCTGCCGAGGGCTTATTCCGGCACCGCCATCGACGCCGGTGCGCGATAGATGGACTTCTTCCATTGCAGCCCGATCAGGCAAACCAGCGACACGGCGGCGAGGGCGCTATAGAACAGTGCCAGCGGCCACCACTGTCCCGGCCACGCGTGGGCCAGCACGGTGCCGATCAATGGCGTCAGACCGCCGGCGATCGCCGCGCAGCACTGGTACGACAGCGAAATGGCGGAGTAGCGATAGCGTACGTCAAACGCTTCGGTCATGAGCCCAGCCATCACGGCATACGACCCCGACATGCACACCACCGCAATCCCGATGCCGATGACGATGGCCACGGGCCGCCCCGTCGACACCAGGGCGAACATGGGGTACGGCGAGAGCATCGCGAGCCCGGCGGCCCACGCGAGAAACTTGACCGGCCCGACACGCTGCGCGATCCACCCGGAAAAGAGCTGGTTGAAGAAGTGAACGAACGCCACCACGAACAGGCAGTCCAGAATCATCTCGCGGCTCAGCCCAAGCGTCTGGGTGGTGAAGCTGAGCATGAACGTGTTGAGGAACCATGCGCCGGCCACGCCGATCACGTTCGCGCCGAGGCAAAGCAGTACGGTGCCCCATGCGTTGCGCAGCACGTCGACGATCGGAAGGCGCGCAGGCTTCTCGCGTTCGATCGCTGCCGTGAACTCCGGGGACTCCGATACGCTCGCGCGGATGAATACACCAATGACGAGCAGCACCGCGCTGGCCAGGAAGGGCAAGCGCCAGCCCCAGCCCATTAGCGTTTCGCGCGGAAGATGTCCCACCGTCTTGAAGGCGAGCAGCGCGAGAATCAATCCGGCCGGGCTGCCGAGCTGAGCGAATGACGCAAGGAAGGTGCGCTTGCGTTGCGGCGCATGCTCGCCCGCCATCAGCACCGCGCCGCCCCATTCGCCGCCGATCGCAATGCCCTGGGCGATGCGCAGCACGACGAGGAGCGTGGGCGCCAGTACCCCGACGCTCGCATAAGTCGGCAGGAAGCCGATGCCGACGGTGCCGATCCCCATGATCGCCAGCGTGGCGACCAAGGCTTTCTTTCGGCCGATCCGGTCGCCGATGTGACCGAAGATCAAGCCCCCGAACGGACGCGCGAAGAACCCGACCGCAAACGTGCCGAACGATGCCAGCGTGGCGTAGAACGGATCGCCTTGCGGGAAGAAAAGCTTGTTGAAAATGAGCGCCGACGCCATCGCATAGATATAGAAGTCATACCATTCGATGGTGGTGCCGACGAAAGCGGCGAAGGCGGCACGGCCCGGCTGACGCGCCGGGCTGCCCTGAGCGTGGTTCTGCATGGAATGTCTCCAGGTGAGGATGGCCGGTCTCGATCGCCGGCTTGTTTCGAATGGGGGCTTCGACTGCGTGTTTCGGATGATCGGTAAGCGCGTTCAGCCTTTGAGCACCCCGGCGTCGAACAACCGCTGCTGCGTTGTTGCGTCCACACCGAGTGCGTCAAGCACGGCGCGGGTATCGCCGCCGAGGGAGGGCGGGGGCGTGCGATACGTCGCTGGCGTTCGCGAGAGCTTGATCGGAGTGCCGGTGCCGCGGTACGCGCCGATTTCGACGATCAGTTGGCGGTGGCGCGTATGCGGGTGCCGGGCGACGGCGTCGACGGTTTGCACGGGCCCGCACGGCACGCCGCCACGAATCAGCTCGGCCGCGAGCGGCTCGCATGCATGGGCTTGCAGAAGCGTTTCCAGGATCTCCTTCAGCTCGCGGCGATGTTCGCAACGACTGCGGTTGTCCGCGAAACGCGCGTCTTCGGCGAGTTCGGGCGCGTTCAGATGCGACACCAGCTTCGCGAATTGCCGGTCGTTGCCGACAGCGAGAAAGATGGGCTCGGTCGCGGTTCGGTAGCTGTCGTACGGCGTGATGTTCGGATGCGCATTGCCGCTGCGTTGCGGCGTGCGGCCGTTGCCGAAGTAGTTGGGCAAGTGCGGATGCAACAACGAGACGGCACAGTCGTACAGCGCGATATCGAGCGACTGACCCCGACCGCTCTTTTCGCGTTCCGCGAGCGCCAGCAGAATGCCCGACAGCGCATTGAGCCCGGTGACCATGTCCACCACCGGAAGACCGACGCGCAGCGCGGGTCCTTCACTTTCGCCATTCACGCTCATCAACCCGCCATCGCCTGAATGGCCGCGTCGTAGCCGGGCAGGCCGCCGAAGGTGCCGTCCGGCCCGAAGCCCGAGATCGCGCAGTGAATCAAGCGCGGATAGCGCTCGGCGAGCCTGGCGTATTCCATCCCCCAACGCTCGAGCGTGCCGGGTTTGAAGTTCTCCACGAGCACGTCGGCGCCGTCGAGTAGCTGCCACAGCACTTCGCGACCTTCCTCGCGGGACAGGTCGACGCAAATCCCTTGTTTATTCCGGTTGACGCCCACGAAGTACGAGGCCGTCTCGCCGACGAAGGGCGGGCCCCAGCCGCGCGTTTCGTCGCCGCCCGGGGGTTCGAGCTTGATCACTTGGGCGCCGTGGTCAGCGAGCGCCTGCGTGCAGTACGGGCCGCCCAGCACCCGGCTCAGGTCGATGACGCGAAGTCCCTGAAGGGCGCCAGTCACACGAGCGGCGCTCATCGCGCACCGCCTTCATGCGTGGGCATGAGCGACATCGCGGCGTCGAGGGAGACCGGCGTCTCATCGACCAACTGACGAAGCAACGGCGCATCGTCACGGACATCCTTCGGCGCGAGCGGGTCGCGCGGCAGCAGCTTGTGTTCGACGATGAGGAGGGCAAGGGCAAGCCGGCGAAAGTCGGGGGCGAGGCGCGCCGCTTCCGTCGCCATGAACACTGCCGTGGTCGCGTTGTACACGGCGCTTGCCACCTCGCGCACGTTTTCGTCGCGACCGCACTCCGCCACGCTGTCGAGCGCGGCGCTGGCGCGCTCGAATACGCCGCGCAGCAACGCGACCGTGGCCGGCGGCAATGCCGCATCGTCGAGCAGCGTATGAACGTACTGGCCGAGCGATGCCAGCGCGCCTTCGCGTCGTGTTGCCCGTGCCACGTCCAGCGCAACGATGTTGCTCGTACCCTCCCAGATGGAGCCCAGATGCGCATCGCGCACGAGTCGCGGGTCGGCCCACTCCTCGATATATCCCACGCCACCCCGCACTTCCATCGCATCGCCCGTTGCCTTGCGAGCGTCTCGGCACGCGCGCAGCTTCACGAGCGGCGTGAGGATACGCACGCATTTGGCCGCCAGCGCTTCGCCGCGGTCGGCGCGGGGAAGGAGCGTCGCGATTTGCATGAACATCGATCGCGCCTGTTCCGCCGGCAACATGATCTTCATCAACTGGCGCTGCATCAGCGGCATCTCGATGAGCTTTCGACCGAAGGCCGAACGATGTCTCGCCACATGAAGCGCTTCGGTGAGGGCGCGGCGCATCAGGCCGGCCGCACGTACGCCATTGGACAGCCGCGACATGTTGATCATGTCCGCCATCTGCTGGAAGCCACGGCCCACTTCGCCGATGAGATAGGCCTCGGCGCCGTCGAGCACGATTTCGCCGCTTGCCATCGAGCGGCTGCCGAGTTTGTCTTTCAGCCGAACGATCTCATAACGGTTGCGCGTGCCGTCTTCAAGCACCTTCGGGAGCAGGAACAGCGCCAGTCCCTTCATGCCTTCGGGCGCGTCGTCCGGACGGGCGAGGACCATGGCCAAATCGGCATCGGCGTTCGAGCAGAACCACTTGTCGCCGGTCAGCTTCCAGACCTCGTTGCCGTCGGCATCGACGCCGCGCGTCGCGCGCGTCACAGTGCGTCCGGTATCGGAGCCTGCCGCCTGCTCAGTCATGAACATCGCGCCCTGGAAGAGCGTGTCGAAGTCCTGCGACACGAGCCTCGGCAGATAGCGGTCCACGAGCGCCTTCGACCCGAACTTGCGCAGCGTGCGCGTGAGCGAATCGGTCATGCTGACCGGGCAGCAGAGGCCGAATTCGGCCTGGACGAACAGGAACGTGAGCGCGTACTTGACGAGCGGTGGCGGCGCGTCGCTGCGATGACTCATCGAGGCGAGGCCGAGTTCGCTGTATGCCACGCGTTCGAGCGAGACGTAATCCGGGTGTTTCTCGATGTACTGGATCGCCTCGCCGCGGCGCGTGCGCGGGCGAAGCATGGGCGGATGGTGGTCGGCGGTCGTCGCCCATGCGTCGAGTTCGTCGGACGCGCGTTGTCCCAGTGCGACGAGTCTGTCGTGGACCCCATGGAACACCGTCTCGCCCAGGTAGCTCTTGAGCAGCGCGCCGAACGATGGGTCGCTAAGGAAGAAATTGATGCCGCGGCTATCGGGGATGTTAGACGTCTCGGGCGTTTGCCGAAGTTCGAGCATTCACTGTCTCCTGGATTATCGTGCGGCGCCTCGGCACCGTACCTTCTTGGAGACCAGCGTACGTTTCGGTCCGATAATCGTCCAATACAATTGATGGCACGTACGATAAGATCTATTTATCGTTATCCGGGGGAGCGCTTTCATGGAACTGAGGCAACTCAGATACTTCGTCGCCGTCGCGGAGGAATTGCATTTCGGCCGGGCGGCGCGTCGGCTCTTCATTTCGCAACCCGCACTGAGCTTCGACATTCGCCGCTTTGAGGAACAACTCGGGGTCAAGCTGCTTGAGCGGAGCAACAAATCGGTGGCGCTGACCAATGCGGGGCAAGTGCTCCTGGGCGAAGCCCGGCGGCTGTTGGAGCAGGCGGAGGACGTGGCCAAGGTCACGCTGCAGTCCGCGCACGGGCTCGCGGGACGCCTGCGCATTGGGTTCGTCAACTCGATGCTCTACCGGGGGCTACCCGAAGCCGTGCAACAGTTCGAATCGGCGCATTCGTCGGTGGAGATTGTGCTCAAGGAGATGAACACGGCGGAGCAGGTGCGAGCGTTGCAGCAGTTGCAGATCGACCTGGGCTTTGCCCACTGGGGGCACTTTCCGGCTGAAGTCGAGACGCAGGTGTGGATGTCGGAGGCGTTGCTTTGTTGCCTGCCCGTCGATCATAAGCTGGCGAAGCGGCGGCGCATCGACTTGCGTCAACTCTCGGACGAGCCGTTCATCCTGTTCCCGCGCACGGTGTCTCCGCATTACCACGACCAGATCATTGCCACATGTGTCGAGGCGGGGTTCAGTCCCCAGATCCGACACGAAGCACGGCTATGGCAAACGGTCGTGACGATGGTCGAATTTCAGATGGGGGTCGCGCTGGTGCCGGAAGCCTTGGCGCGCACCCGGTCTCAGCGGGCCGTCTTCATTCCGCTCGCACGAAACACGTTCTCCTCGCAAATTCTGCGGTTGACGCGGTCCGGAAGCCAACTGGATCTGACCGAACGCTTTCTCGCCGCGCTCACGACGGACGATCGAGCAAGGGCGCGCTGAATCTGCACCCCCAACGGATAGGCGACGGCCAACCCGTTGGATCGGTTATAGGCCCCCACCTCTAAGGGTTTCCCATCATCTTGACTTCGGCTTTTCTTTCGCCAATACTTTGTCCGTACAAAGTAATAAACACCGAACAAAGTCGGCGTACCCAGCGAAGTGATCGAATTCAGGAGGAGGGAGACATGGACGCACTGCAACCCCAGACGGAGACCACGCGCCGCATTCGTGCGAGCTACGGGCGCTATCTCGAGGAGTTCGAGGTTGGCGATATCTATGAGCACCGCCCCGGGCGCACCATCACCGAGGCCGACAACATTCACTTCTCGCTGCTGACGATGAACTTCCATCCGATGCATTGCGATGCCGCCCACGCGGCCAAGAGCGAATTCGGTCAACTGCTCGTCAATAGCGGACTGACGGTCGCCATCGTCCTCGGCATGACCGTCAACGACGTGAGCGGCAAGGCCATCGCCAATCTCGGCTGGAAAGAGATCAAGCTCACCGCCCCGGTGTTCTGCGGCGATACGCTTTACGCCGAATCGCAGGTCCTGGAGAAGCGCGAATCGCGCTCGCGTCCCACGCAAGGCATTGTCACCGTGCACACCCGCGCCTTTAACCAGAACGGCGTGCAGGTCATGGAATTCGTGCGCAGTGCACTGATTCCGAAACGCGGCCACGGCGTCGGCGACTGAGCCGGGCAGCGCGGCTCACACGGTACGTTCCAATCGACATCACGCGGGCTGCGCCGAGACGCTCTGCACCCGCGGTACGGCTCGCCGTGATGGCACGGCGATGGAGGCAAGGATGCAAGGCAACATCCGGCAAGGCGGTGCAGCAGCGATACCCGACTCGCTCGGTCATCCCCGAGACGTCAGCCCGACCGCAAGCTATTCCGTCCCCCCCGCCGAGGGATCCCGGCATGTCGACGCCGCCAGCGCCGCGCGCTGGGTCGATCAGTTCGGCTCGGCACCGCTGAGCCCGGTGCATGCAGTCGCGCTCGCCAACGCCGCACACGGCATCACCGAGGCCGCCGCCGTGGCTGCGCGCGCGCTCGACTGGCTCACGCCCGATGCCTTCAACGTTACGCTGCGCCAGCAGGAGATAAGCGATGCGAACCCTGCACGCTGAGACAAACGACTCGGCAAAAGGCTCGGCAACGGACGCAGTTCCGGGGCGCGACATGTTCGGCGCCACGTGCGTCGAACGCACGGCCGTCGCGCTCGACGCAGCGGGGGCCGCCGGCCTTGCGGGCGGCTTCGTGCGTCTGCGCGGCGATGCCGCGCTCGAACAGGCACGTGCCGTCGACCACGCGATCCGCGACGATGTCACGCTGCCCAACAGCCGCGTGTTGGGCGCGACCCTCGCACACAAGGACATGTTTTTCCGCGCCGGCGAACTGACCGAATGTGGTAGCCGCATCCTCGCCGGGCATCGGCCGTCACAGACGGCCACGGTGCTCGCGCGCCTCGATGCCGCAGGCGCCGTGGATCTTGGTGCCCTGCACATGGCGGAGTTCGCCATGAGCCCGACAGGCTTCAACGCGCACCTCGGGCATGGCCGCAACGCCTGGTCGCCGGAGCACGTCAGTGGCGGGTCGTCCAGCGGCAGCGGCGTGGCCGTCGCGCGGGGTCTTGCGTTCGCCGCCCTCGGTTCCGATACCGGGGGCTCCGTCCGTATTCCCGCCGCCGTCAATGGCGTCACCGGCATCAAGCCGACCCAGCACGCGGTCTCCACGTACGGCGTGATGCCGCTGTCGCCGAGCCTCGATTGTGTCGGCGTGCTGGCGCGTACCGCGGCCGACGCGGCGGCGGTGCTCGAAACCGTCTGGGGGGCGGACACCAACGATCCCCATTGCCTGGTCAGCCAAGCCCGCGATTTCAATAGCGAGTTGGCACGGCCGTTGGGCGAGCACGATGTTGTCGCGGTGCCCGAATTCGACGCCACGGCCCTGATCTCCGACGAAATCCGTGCTGCCGTTGCACGGGTGACGCAAGCGCTCGAAGCCTGCGGCGCGACCGTTCGCAAAGTCCCGCTGCCCGATCTGCGCGAAGCCGGCGCGCTTGCCACGCTGATGCTCGGCGCCGAGGCCGCGTCGATTCACGGTCCGTGGCTGCGTGAGCGCCGCGACGCGTACGGCGAGCAGGTGTTGCGCCGGCTGGAGCGCGGCCTGCTGTATCCGGCCACACGCTACGTCGACGCGCTGCGCCTGCGAACCGGCTACACGCAGTCGTTCGTCGAGCGCTATCTGGCAGGGGCGCAGGCGCTGCTGCTGCCCACGTTGCCGTATGCGGTGCCGACCATCGCCGAGACGCTCGACGGCGATGCCGACGAGATCGAACGGCGCTTCGGCGACTTCTCCTACTGGACACGTGGCATCAACTACTTGGGCCTGCCGGCGGTTGCCGTGCCGGCCGGACGCACGCAGAACGGATTGCCGACCGGGGTGCAGCTGATCGGTCGCGCCTGGCGCGAAGATGTGTTGCTGCGTCTCGCACATCAGTTACAGCAACATACAGACTGGCACCTGCCGTCGGTGGACCGTATCGGGCCGCTCGACCGAGCAGCAAGGCCGGCGTGTCTTGATACGACGAGATCGTTAGCGTCGCAGTCAGCGATGGACAGGAAGAGGTAACGCAAGCCGAGAACGATGACGCCATCGTTCTCCGCAGGTCAATTTTTGCTCGCATCACGTTCGCTTCAGACGAACGGATGCCGCCAACGTTCAGGAGACAACCGTATGAACGCAACCTCCGTCAACGCTGGGGCCCGGCTCGACCGGCTTCCCCTGGCGAGGTTTCACTGGAAGATTCTCGGACTCATCAGTGGTGGCGCGCTACTCGACGCCTTCGATGTCTACCTCGCAGCCGGCGTGCTCGCGGCGCTGGTCAAGAGTGGCTTCTCGACGCTGCAGCTCAACGCGGCCTTCATCTCGGCCACCTTCTTCGGCATGCTGATCGGCTCTGCGCTGGCCGGCTATGTCGGCGATCGCTTCGGTCGACGCTATTCCTACCAGATCAACCTCGCCGTATTCGGCATCGCGTCGCTGTTCGCGTGCTTCGCCCCGAACATGGCCACGCTGATCGTGCTGCGTTTCGTCATGGGCCTGGGCCTCGGTGCGGAGCTTGTCGTGGCCGCCGGCACGCTGTGCGAGTTCGTGCCGCCGGCCTACCGAGGACGCTGGATCTCGTTGATGGGGCTCATCATCAACTCGGGTCTGCTGATCGCCACGAGTGTCGGGTACATCGTGATCCCGAACCTCGGCTGGCGCTGGATGTTCGCCATCGCAGGCGCGGGGGCACTCGCCATCTGGATCATGCGCAAGCGCATGCCGGAATCGCCGCGCTGGCTCGAATCGGTGGGTCGCACCCAGGAAGCGGAAGCCACGCTCGCCGAGATCGAGGGCCAGGTGAAGCGTCAGTTCGGCGCGCTGCCGCCGGTGCCGCCCGCGCAGCCGGTGATGGCGCGCAATGTGCCCCTGTCGGTGCTGTTCTCCAAGCCCGTGATCGGCCGCACGCTCACCGCCGCGCTCACCTGTATCGCGATCAATGTGGCCGTGTATGGCTTCGTGGCCTGGCTGCCGACCTTCTTCGTCAAGCAGGGACTGACGGTGGTGCAGTCGCTCGGATTTACCACGCTGATGGCCTTTGGCGCCCCGGGCGGTGCGTTGGTCGGTTACCTGCTGGGCGATCGCCTTGGACGTCAGCGCGGCCTCGTTCTGTTCTCGGCGGCCACGATCGTGCTCGGCTTCCTGTATCCGCAAATGCGTGATGCGGTGTCGATCTCGGTGGTCGGCTTCTGCCTGGTCACATCGATCTATACGGTCGTTACGCTCGGTCTGTATGGCTATATCCCCGAGTTGTTCCCGACGGCGTTCCGGTTGCGTGGCACAGGCTTTGCCGGTGTGTGTGGCCGTGCGGCGTCGATGAGCACGCCGTATCTGGCTGTCGCCCTGTTCCAGCACTTCGGCATCTCCGGTGTATTGGCGATGGTGAGCGGCGTGCTGGGCCTGCTGATCGTCGCGCTGCTGGTGCTGCGCGTGGAAACCAATCAACAGTCGCTCGAAGATATCAGCGTGGCCAACGACGTCGGTCTCGGTGGCACCGCGACAACCCGCGCCATGCATGTAGAGCACTAGCCCCAACACCTTGTATTCGGACAGGAAGGAGACAGCATGACTTCAGAAGTGAACCACACGCCCAAGGGGATCTCGGCGACGCTGGCCTCGTTCGCTCTGGGCCTTTCGCTCGACGCGGTGCCGATGGTTGTGCGCGAACGCGCCAAGCATTTGCTGCTCGACGCGATCGGCCTGGCCTACGCGTCGCAGCCGGCCGACTTCACCCGGGTTGCGCTCGAAGGTCTCACGGCCCTGAGCGCCGGAGACAAACCGGGCGCGACGGTGATCGGCCGTGGCCATCGCCTCAACACACGCGACGCGATGGTCATGAACGGCGTGCTCGTGCACGGCCTCGACTTCGACGACACGCATTCGCGCGGCGTGATCCATGCCACCGCGAGCGTGCTGCCGTGCGTGTTCGGCGTGTCGGAACTGCGCGGTGTCGATGGCGCGCAGACGCTGGCGGCCTACATCGCCGGCATGGAAGCGGCAACGCGCATCGGCTCGGTGGCGAAGGGGGGATTCCATCAGGTGGGATTCCATCCGACCGGAGTCGTGGGGATCTTCGGCTGCACGCTGGCGGCCTCACGCCTGCTGGGCTTGAACGCGCAACAGACTGCAATGGCGCAGGGCATTGCGCTGTCGATGGCCAGCGGCAGCCTCGAATTCCTGCAAGACGGCGCTTGGACCAAACGCTTGCATCCGGGCTGGGCAGCGCAGTCGGCGTTCACCGCGGCGACCATGGCCGCGCACGGCTACATCGGCGCATCCGCACCGTATGAAGGGCGCTTCGGCCTGTTTTCGAGCTACCTCGGCGAACAGCGCGGCAATGCCGATCTGGCGCTCGCGACGGAAGGCCTTGGCGAGCAATGGCAGATCGAGGAAGTCGCGATCAAGCCGGTGCCGGCCTGCCATTTCACGCACGCATTCGCCGACGCTGGCACGGCGTTGCACAAGGTATGGCAGCAACGAGGCGCAAAGATCAACGAACTGGGCGATCAGGTCGAGCGCATTCGCGTGAAGGTGCCCGAGGCGGTCGTCAAAACGGTGTGCGAGCCGGTGGCCAACAAGCGCCGTCCGGCCAACAGCTACGACGCGCAGTTCAGCGTACCTTATGTGGTATCGAGTGCCTTGATCAAAGGCCACTTCACGCTCGACGAACTCGAACCGGCGGCGCTGCGCAACGACGCGGTACTCGCGCTGGCCGCGAAGGTCGAGTACGAGATCGACCCGGCCAGCACCTTCCCGCGCCACTATACGGGGGAAGTCGTGCTGGAACTGCGCGACGGCAGCACGCTCGCGCATCGCGAGGCGATCAATCGCGGTAGCGCGGATCGTCCGCTCAGCAATGAGGAAATCGTGGAGAAATACGTCGCCAATGCCGCGCGTGTACTGCCGCAGGCACGCGTTGACAAGGTGCGCGAGACCGTGCTCGCTCTCGACCGCCTGCCGGCGGGCGCCCTGCACGCCGTGCTCGGCGAGGCGGTCTAGGCCGCGATTGAATGTCTGGAGATAGTGAGATGACGCAAGTGGAAAACAACACCGCAGGGCAAGGCGAGGACGATACCCTGATCCTCGACATGCTCGACCGCTTCCTCAAGGTGGAGGTCAAGCCCTATGTGCATGCCCTGGAGAAAGCCGACGAGTATCCCGCCGAGATCGTCGAGCAAATGAAGGAGATGGGGCTGTTCGGCTGCCTGATCGCGCCCGAGTACGGCGGATTGGGACTCTCGACCCGCACCTACGCGCGCATGATCGAGCGCATGTCGGCGGTGTGGATGTCGCTCAGCGGCATCGTCAATTCGCATCTGATCATGGCGATGACGGTGCAGCGCAACGGTACACCGGACCAGAAGGCAGCCTTCCTGCCGCGCTTCGCGACCGGCGAGTTGCGCGGCGGCATCGGCCTGACCGAGCCGGATTGTGGCACCGATCTGCAGGCGATCCGCACGACCGCCACGCGCGACGGCGATCATTACGTGGTCAATGGCGCGAAGACCTGGATTACCAACAGCTTGTACGGCAATTGCCTGGTGCTGCTGGTCAAGACCGATACGACGGCACAGCCGCGCCATCGCGGCATGAGCCTGCTCATAGCGGAGAAGGGGCCGGGCTTCGAAGTGAGCCGCAAGCTGGAAAAGCTCGGTTACAAGGGCATCGATACTTGCGAACTCAACTTCGATAACTACCGCGTGTCGGTCGACCGCCTGATCGGCGGAGAGGAGGGGCGCGGCCTGAAGCAGATCCTGAGCGGGCTGGAGCTGGGTCGCATCAACGTCGCGGCACGCGGTCTGGGCATCGCGGTGGCGGCACTCGACGCGTCGGTGGCCTACAGTCAGCAACGCAGGACCTTCGGCAAGCCGATCTGCGAGCATCAGGCGATTCAGCTCAAGCTCGGCGAGATGGCGACACGCGTGCATGCCTCGCGGTTGCTCGTCGATGCGGCGGCGCAGGCGTATGACCGCGGCGAGCGCTGCGACATGGAAGCGGGCATGGCGAAGTACTTCGCCACCGAGGCCGGCGTCGAGAACAGCACCGAGGCGATGCGCATCCACGGCGCCTACGGTTATTCGAAGGAATTCGACATCGAGCGTCTGTATCGCGATGCGCCGCTGCTCGTGATCGGCGAGGGGACCAACGAGCTGCAACGCATCATCATCGCAAAGCAATTGATCGAGAGGAATCCGGTATGAGCCTGCCACTGTCCGGACTGCGGGTGATCGCAGTCGAGCAATACGGTGCCGGTCCGTTCGCCACGCAGCATCTGGCCGATCTCGGCGCCGACATCATCAAGATCGAGAACGCGAAGGACGGCGGCGACGTCGGCCGCGCGGTCGGCCCGCACTTCTTCGGCGAGGGCGACAGCCACTTCTACGAAGCGTTCAATCGCAACAAGCGCAGCATGGCGCTCGACCTCAAGAGCGCGGAAGGCCGGGAGATCCTGCTCAAGCTGGTCGAGTCCGCGGACGCCGTGTTCGACAATCTGCGCGGCGACCTCCCCGTCAAGCTCGGCCTCGACTATGCGTCGCTGGCGCGCGCGAACCCCGCGCTGGTATGCGTGCACTTGTCGGCTTACGGCCGCACCGGTTCGCGCAAGGCGTGGCCCGGCTACGACTACCTGATGCAGGCCGAGGCCGGCTATCTGTCGCTCACCGGCGAGCCGGACGGTCCGCCCGCGCGCTTCGGCCTGTCGATCATCGACTTGATGACCGGCACGACCGCCTCGATGGCGTTGCTCGCCGGGGTGCTCGAAGCGCGCAAGACGGGCACGGGGCGCGACCTCGATGTCAGTCTGTTCGACGTGGCGCTGCATAACCTGGCCTATGTGGCCACGTGGTACCTGAACGGCGGACACATGACGCGGCGCGAACCGCGTTCGAGCCATCCGTCGCTCACGCCCAGCGAGTTGTACCGCACGCGCGACGGCTGGATCTTCCTGATGTGCAACAAGGAGAAGTTCTGGGGCGTGCTGGCGCAGGAGATCGGCAAGCCGGAATGGATCACCGACCCCGAGCTTTGCAACTATGCGGCGCGCCTGAAGCATCGCAACCGTGTGCGCCGCGAACTCGACGACGTGTTGATGGCCGAGGACACGGCGACGTGGATGCAGCGCTTCGCGGGCAAGGTGCCGGCGGCGCCGGTGCATGATGTTGCGCAGGCGCTCGACAATCCATTCGTGGCCGAGCAGGCGCGTGTGATGGACTTCGAGCACCCGGAGCATGGCCCGATCAAGGGCGTGGCGTCGCCGGTGCGCATCGACACGCCGCTGCCGGCACGCGCGGCGCCGCGAATGGGCGAGCATACGGACGAGGTGCTGCGTGAAGCCGGGTTCGGCGACGACGCGATCGCTTGGCTGCGCGAACAAGCTGTGGTGCAATGACACCATTACTCCTCACCGGCAACGCCGATCACGCGCATGACCCCATTGCTTAACCAGCAGCCACGCTATCTTCAGCTCGCGCAGACGCTGATCCATGAGATCCGCGACGGCCGGTACGCGGTCGGTGACTTCCTGCCGACCGAATTCGATCTGTGCGAGCAGTTCGGTGCCAGCCGCTTCACGGTGCGCGAGGCGGTCAAGCGCCTGGTGCAGATGGGGCTGGTGGATCGCCAGCCCGGTGTCGGCACGCGCGTGTTGGCGCGCGAGGCGGTCAGCGGCTACCAGCAGGTGATGCGGCAACTGGGCGACTTGCAGCAATACACGGCCGACACCGAGCTGGAGATCCTGGCGCGCGATCTGGTCGAAGTCGACGAGACACTGGCGCCGGTGCTGCGCGCCGGTAATGGTGAGTCGTGGCTGCATCTGTCGGCGCTGCGGCGCAGTGGCGGCGAGCCGGACCCCATTTGTGTCAGCGACATCTATATCCATCCGGCGTTTCGTTCGCTGGAGGGGATCGCGGACAGTTCGCACGTGCCGATCTACACGCTGATCGAAGAGCAGTTCGGTGAGAAGATCGCGGCGGTGCAGCAGGAGATTCGGGCCACGCTTATCACGCCGGCGCAGGCGCGCTGGCTCAACGTGAAGCCGAAGTCGGCGGCCTTGTGGATTTGCCGGCGGTATCTGAATCGCCGCGAGGAAATCGTCGAGGCGGCGATCAGCATTCACCCGGCCGACCGCTTCAGTTATTCGGAAACATTTCAACGCGACTGGCGCGCCGCCTCCTGACACCCCGTCAAAGCGTCGGGAAGGGCGCCCGCGCAAAGGGGCACCCATGAACGCTGTATCCACGTATTTGTTCGTTCCCGGCGACCGTCCGGATCGCTTCGACAAGGCGCTCGCCACCGACGCGGCACGCGTGATCCTCGATCTCGAGGACGCCGTTTCTCCCGATAACAAACAGACGGCGCGCGACGCGCTTTTTCAATGGCTGGCGCAGCACGGCGAAGACTCGCGCGTGTTGGTGCGCATCAACGGCGTAAATACGCCCTGGCATGCCGACGATCTGCGATTGACGGAAATGCCGGGCGTCGCGGGGATCATGTTGCCAAAGGCGGAGCGGGCCGACGAGATGCAGGCGTTGCGCGCCTGCTTGCGCGAGTCGCAGACGCTTTATGCGCTGATCGAGACGGTGGATGCGGTGGTGAATTTGCGCGAAATCGCGGGGGCGCCGGGGGTGACGCGCCTGGCATTCGGTACGGTCGACTTCTGCGCGGACGCCGGCATTGGCGACGACGGTGCCGCGCTCGATGCGATTCGCACGCAGTTCGTGATCGAGTCACGCTATGCGCGGTTGCCGGCGCCCATCGACGGGGTGACCGTCGCGATCGGCGACGACGATGCGTTGCGTGCCGACGTGCGCCATTCGCGCGCGTTTGGTTTCGGGGCAAAGCTTTGTATTCACCCGAGGCAAGTCGGGATCGTGCGCGACGGCTTCCTGCCGACGCAACAGGAAGCCGAGTGGGCGATGCGGGTGCTCGATGCGGTCGCCACGGGAGGCGCAGGCGCGATCGCCGTGGACGGCAAACTCGTTGATCGGCCAGTCGTGGAGCGGGCCAAGGCGATCGTGGGACAGCTTGTTTAGGGGCACTCCGGGGGAGACTCGGTGCTCCGAGTATTCGCCGGACTTTCGTTCCATTGAGCACGGGGTCGCGCCAACGGCGCCACTTGCTCTCAAGTTCAATGGCTCTCCGAAAACATCGTCATGCGCTTCAGAATCCACGTCAGCAACGTTTCTGCCGCCGGGGAAAGCGGACGACGAGACTTCACCAGCACCCGAGCCTTCGCTGCTTCGAAGAGGGGATGTGCAATGGGCAGTGCAACGAGTTCGCCGGCATCGATTTCTCGGTATACGGAGAAGGCGCCGATCAGCGTCGCGCCTTCTCCGCGAGTGACGAAGTGGCGTAGTACCTGAAGCGAGTTTGTGGTCAGCATTCGGCGGATGTCGACGTTTTCCGTGTAAGCCAGCATCTCGACAACCTGACCAAGCCCGAATGCGGGTGGCATCAACGCCAACGGAAATTGCAGCATTTCGTCGATGGTGACGGTTCCGCCTCGCAGTGCGAGCGGATGCCGGGTATTGACGAGCAGCACGATCGGCTGTGACGACGTTGCGCGGAATTCAATCTCCGGGTGGGCGGGCGGGTTATAGGCCAGACCGATGTGCGCACGGCTCTGCGCCACCTCCTCCAGCACGTTGTTGACCGGCAGGATATCGACGATCACGTCGAGTCCGGGGAACTGCATGCAGAAGTCGTTGAGCACCTCTTCCATCAGGCCGTCGATGTAACCCTCGCTGATCGCGAGCCGGACATTGCCCCGCTTCAACCCGCGCAGCGCCTCAAGCCGATCTTCGAACTGCTCCTGTTGAGACTGGCACCCCCGCCAATATTCGAGGAGGTGCATGGCCGCTTCGGTCGGCCGGACACCCCGCGCACGCCGCTCGAAAAGCGGGGCGCCAATCTCGTCCTCGAGCAGCCGGATTTGCCGAGTGATCACCGACGCCGCCGTATTGAGGCTGTCGGCTGCCGCGCGGATCGAGCCGTGCGTAAGCACTTCGTGAAAATACCGCAAACGCCGTTGATTCAGTTCACGCACCGTGTCCGTCCTCGGTTAAGTGTTGCCAAATGAGCAACGATAACCGACTTAGGTTGCTCTTGCTCTTCGGTTTTTGGCTGTTAATGATGAATTCATCCTACGTACACCGGAGAACGCTCTTGTCCGCTATTCCTTCCATGCCTCTCACTGAACGGCACGCGGCGCTTTATCGCAAGCTGAACTGGCGGCTGCTTCCGTTTCTGCTGCTTTGCTACACGTTCGCGTACCTCGACCGGGTGAATATTGGCTTCGCGAAGCTTCAGATGCAAAGCGATCTGGGCTTCTCCGACGCCGTGTACGGTCTCGGCGCGGGTATTTTCTTCCTCGGCTATGTGTTGTTCGAAGTTCCCAGCAATCTCCTCTTGCCGAAGGTTGGCGCGCGCAAAACCATTAGCCGGATCATGGTGTTGTGGGGGGTGACGTCGGCGGCGATGGTGTTCGTGCGTTCGGAGCCGATGTTCTACACGATGAGGTTCCTGCTCGGCGTCTTCGAGGCGGGATTCGCACCCGGCATGATCTTCTACCTGACCTATTGGTACGGTCGCGCGCGCATGGCGCAGGTCATGGCGATCGTCATGCTGGCCGGTCCGATTGGGGGCATGTTGGGTGGCCCCTGTCGACGTGGATCATGACGGCGTTCTCCGGCGCGCACGGCCTTGACGGCTGGCAGTGGATGTTCTTGATCGAGGGATTGCCGTGCGTGGTGTTCGGCGTGCTCGCGCTGTTTGTGCTCGACGACCGGCCTGCCGACGCACGTTGGCTGAGCGCCGACGAGAAGCGCCTGCTCGCGTCGGAACTCGATGCCCGGGGCGGCTCACATCATTCGTTCGCGGAGGTCGCGAAGGATCCGCGGGTCTATTGGCTCGCGTTGCCATACTTCTGCTTTATCTGCGGAATCTACGCAGTGAGCTTCTGGCTGCCGTCGATCATCAAGGCGGCCGGCGTGCGAGACACCCTGCAGATTGGCTTTTACTCGGCGATACCTTACGTCGCGGCGGCCGTCGCGATGCTGCTCGTCGGCCGCAGTTCCGACCGGCGCGGCGAGCGCCGCTATCACAGCGCAGTGCCCGCACTCATCGGTTCGGCGACGCTGGCGCTCGCCACGCTCTTCAGCAGCGATCTCGCGCTCTCGCTGACCTGCATGACGATTGCGACCGCCATGATGTGGGTCGCCTATACCGTGTTCTGGGCAATGCCGTCCGAGTACCTCAAGGGCGACGCCGCATCGGGCGGCATTGCGCTCATTAACACCATCGGGCTGATGGGCGGTTTCCTGAGTCCGACGATCATCGGCTGGGCGCAGGGTGCGACCGGCAGTCTGCACGCCGGGCTGTACGTGATGGTCGCGCTGCTGGCCATCGGCGCAATCGTATTGATCGCGATGCGTCCGGCACGCACCGCTTGACGTCTGCGATGCCTGTGACGCCCGATCCCGCCCCCCCACAATCTCACCAGAGGTCTGATTTTGTCCCGTACTCCTCCGACCATTTTGATCGCCGGTTTCCAACACGAAACCAATACCTTTGCGCCGTCGAAAGCCGCTTACGAGAACTTCGAGCGTGGCGAAGGTTTTCCGTCGATGTCGCGCGGCAGCGACGTACTCGCGCTGCGCGACGTCAACATTCCCGCCGGCGGCTTCATTCGAGCGGCGGAGGCTGCCGGATATGTGCTCTCGCCGGTCATCTGGGCAGGCGCGAGTCCGTCGGCGCACGTGACGCGCGACGCATTCGAGCGGATCGCGGGCGAGATCGTGGAGGCGGCGCGCACGCAGCGGTTCGATGCGGTGTATCTCGACCTGCATGGGGCGATGGTTGCCGAACATGTCGACGATGGGGAAGGCGAGCTGCTTGCGCGCGTACGCGAGGTCGTCGGCCCGAGCGTGCCCATTGTCGCGTCGCTCGACCTGCACGCGAACGTCACCGAACGAATGTTGGGCAGCGCGAATGCACTCGTCGCGTATCGCACGTATCCGCACGTGGATATGGCCGAGACGGGGGCGCGTGCCGCCGATCTGCTTGCGCGGTTGATATCGGGGGAAGGGCTGCATCGCGCGTCGCGGCGATTGCCCTTTCTCATTCCGATCAATGGCATGTGTACGCTGCTCGAACCATCGCGCGGGATGTACCATCGCGTCGGCGAGGCGGAAGTGGGCGATGTCGTATCGGCATCGTTCGCACCTGGGTTTCCGGCAGCGGATTTTCCTGAATGCGGTCCGGTGATTTGGGCGTACGGACATGCGGCCGACGCCACGCAAGCGGCCGTCGATGCGCTTTACCGGCGCATGATCGACGAGGAGTCTGCGTGGCGCGTCACGTTCCTGTCCCCCGATGCCGCAGTGCAAGAAGCGATGCGATTATCCGAAGGGGCGAGTCGTCCGGTCGTCATTGCCGATACGCAGGACAATCCCGGGGCCGGTGGCGATGCCAACACGATGGAGATGCTGCGAGCCCTTGTTCGTCATGGGGCGAAGCGTGCTGCTATCGGCCTGATATACGATCCGGAGGCTGCGGCGTTAGCGCATCGCGCGGGCATAGGCGTGCAGATCGAGACGTCGTTGGGCGGGCAGTCGGGCGTGCCTGGCGACCAACCGTTCGTCGGCAAGTTCGAAGTCACGTTCCTCTCCGAGGGGCGGTGCCGCTATGACGGCCCCATGATGAACGGCATGCAAGCGGAACTTGGCCAGGTCGCGTGCTTGCGCATCGACGATGTGTTGATTGCAATCAGTTCCAGCAAGGCGCAGATGCTGGACCGCAATCTGTATCGCGTGGCGGGAATCCAGCCGGAGGAGATGCGCATCCTCGTGAACAAGAGCTCGGTTCATTTTCGCGCGGACTTCGAGCCAATCGCCGAGGCGGTGTTGGTGGCGAAGGCGCCAGGCCCCATGACCGCCGATCCCGCCGATTTGCCCTGGACGCGTCTCGCACCCGGCATGCGCACCCGGCCCGGCGGTGAGCCTTTTCGCGGGTAGCGTCGGTGCTGCACATCGAATACCAGGACGGCTGGGCGGACGGCGCCATGCACGACACCGTCGTTAGGCCAGCCTGACGGAGAAATAGGCGCGAGGCATAGGGAAGAGGGATCGTCGCCCGTCCCGGACTACCGCTCGCCCTACGGCATCCGGGGCGACGGCCCCGGCGCCCAGTGAACCCGTCTTGGATCTTCGGTGGCGTCGCCGCGCCGAATCATCTCGTCAATTTCGGCACGCAACTGCCTGACGAGGACATCTACCGCCTCAAAGCATTTTCCGACCGAGGGAGCCACTTGCCGGTGGGCAATCATCCTGCGCCTATCGCGATAGCGTATCCACGCGATGTACCCGTGATGCTCAAGCTCGAGCGCAGCCTCGATGTGGACGGACCGATAGGTCTCGATGGTTCTCAGGTTCATGCCCCCTCCTGGTAAATGCCGGGAAGATCTACGCGGCTTCGAGCTGGTGAATTTGCGTTCCCGCGTGAAGTCCCGCAATCAAGTCGCTCTCCGTAATCATGCCGATGACACGATTGCCGTCATCAACCACTGGAATATGGTGGTGCCCGGTCGTGGAGAACGTGGGCAGCAAGTCGAGAATGGAATCTGAGCCCTTTGCGGTGCACACCTTGGTCGTCATCACCGAGCCGACCGATCGGGTGTTGTCCTTCCCGGGGAGAAGCCAACCGAGCGCGTTGCCAATGCTTTGCGGTCCTGCCGCACGTCCAAGCTCGCGATGGATGTCATACCGCGTCACGATGCCGACGATCTGATGATCGGCGTCGCGTACCGGAAGGGCCTTGATGGCGTGACGCTCCAGCAACTTGAGCGCCACCGAGCAATCCGTCTCCTTGAGCACCGTCAATGGCGACTTCGTCATGATGTCCTCGCACGTCAGGCCGTGAAATGTTCGGCGGCAGGCGGCGAGCTGGGTTTCTCGCAGGAGCGCCTCCAGGTCGTCGATGTCCACGTCGATGAATTCATTTCGGCGCGCCAGCACGGCTTCCAGATCTTTACGCGTGAATCCGCCGCCGGCTTGTATCGAAGCATCCGCCGACTCCGTCGCCTTGACCTTTACCACGCGATGCGGATAGCGGTGCCCCGTGAGCGAGTGATAAATGATGGCGAGCGACACCAGCACCGTCGACTGCAGGGCAACGGGGGCAATGGCGAAGGCATAGCCCATTTCATGGATGCCGGCCCCGCCGAACACGGCGGTCAGTGCCACGGCACCGGCGGGCGGATGCACGCAACGCGCCGCAAACATCGCCAGAATGGCCACGGAAACGGCGATCGCGCCGGCAATCGGCACATTCGTAATGACGATGCCGCACGTGACGCCGACGATGGCGGCGATGACGTTGCCGCCAATCACCGACCACGGTTGAGCGAGTGGGCTCGCGGGTACGGCAAAGAGCAGCACCGAAGAGGCTCCCATCGGGGCGATCAGCAACGGAAAGCGGCTGGAGAACCCGGGGAGTCGATGGATGATCAGTCCGGCGATCGTCAGCGCTGTTGCTGCGCCCAGGCCAGAACGCAGGCGTTCCCGTGTACGCAGGCCTGTGGCGTTCGGCAGGAACGCGCCTAACCACGCTTGCAACTGCTTTTGAGTCAACATAACCTTTCGAATTGTTATGGTGTAAAAGAAAAAGCGACTCGCCGCACGAGTGACTTTGATCGGCGGGCCGTCCATGATTCTGCCTCTGCGCGTCGATTGAGTCCAAGACGTGGTTGCAATGGTCCCGATAAGTTCAAGTTATGGAGAGCCGCGCCGTGGTTCCACGTCAGATTCGATATTTGCTCGCTGTTGCAGAGCACAAGAACTTCACGCGTGCTGCCGACGCGTTAGGTGTTTCCCAGCCTGGGTTGTCGCAGCAGATCAAGCAGCTCGAGGACTACCTCGGCACGACGTTGTTTGATCGATCCGGACGGTCGATCCGACTCACCGATGCCGGTGAGACATACGTTGCGCATGCGCGCAAGGCGCTGTTCGAGCTTGAAGCCGGGTGGCGAGCGTTGCAGGAGGTGGAGGATTTGTCGCGCGGGGTGCTTCGCGTGGCGTGTACGCCTTCATTTACCGAATCGCTGATGCCGAAATGGGTGCACTCGTTTCACGAGCACTATCCGAACGTCCACGTGTATTTGTCGGAAATGTCGCTCGACGCCATCGAAGACGCGTTGTGCGCGGATGAAAGCGACATTGGCGTTGGATTCACCGATGTTCGAACCGAAGGCATCCAGGTGACGCCCCTATTCGAGGAGCGGGCAACGCTTGTCGTCAGTTCGGCGCATCCACTGCGCTGCGCGGGGGGTGCCATCACATCGGCGCAATTTGCGAGCCTGCCGCTTGTGATGCTCGTCGAAGGTTTTGCCGCTAGGACGTATGCGGATGCGTACTTCCGAGCGCACAAAATCGCGCCGAACATCGAGATCGAGGCCAACTCGATCAGCGCGGTACTGAGAATTGTCCAGCTTGGGGGATGGCCACCGTATTGCCCCAGGTCAGCGGGGACGTGCCGACAGGGCTCTCGCATCTCGATTTGCCGGAGCCCATCACGAGCCGTACCGTGGCCATTCTCGAGCGGCAGCGGGTCCACCGAACCGCCGCCGCAAAGGCCTTTGCGAACATCGTGATGTCGTCGACGCGTCAGCTTGGGCTTGCGTCGTCATTCATCGACGACGACCTTCGTCGGCCCGACGGCACTGTCGTCAGAACACCCCGGGGATGACGCGGTAACGCACGATCGCTCGATAAGCGCGATATTCCGGGTCGTGGGACAAGAGCCGTTCTTCCCGAAGCAGACGTCCAATCTGAAGGACGTACAAGCCGACATAGACGAGGAGATTGCGCCAACCGAAGTTCGTCGACAGGAAGCCCATGTCCGTGATGAAGTAGCCGAGATAGATCGGATGCCGGACAAGACGATAGGCGCCGCGGGTCACGATGCCCCGGTTTGCCGGCAAGATGCCGAACGACCGGCGCAACGACGCCTTGGCGAGCAGTTGCCACAGAATGCCCGCACAACACAGGGTTGCACCCACCTGCTCCGGGATAAGCCGGATCCCTGGCGCCAGCTCGATAGCCAGGAAGTAGAACGTGCCGCCGACCGACAGCGCAATGCTCAGCGGTCGCCAGTCGCGCTTCTCGGGAATGCGGGCAAACAGCGACAGACCGACGGTCAACGACGACGCAAGCGCAAGCAGCAGCACCGTCAGACGGGCCGGGTCCAGGCGCCATTGCAGGATGGCCGAATACGCAAAGATGCTCAGCAGCAGCGCTGAGCACACGCGCACCGATATCTCCACCGCCATTTCACGCCAGTGGGGTCGAGACTGCATGCCCGGTTCGTCACGGGACAACGCACCGTCCAGGGGCAGATCCACGTAGTTTTTGCTTTCCATGATCCAGGTCCTTGATGCTGGTCACGTCGGCACCTCGCGTGCCGGTCGTTTTTGCTCTGTCCCCGCGCCGCGAACAACGCCTTGTATTGCCGTCAAGCGATGCCGGTGTAGTTCCGGCACAGGCGTCATCGTGGCAATGCCATGCCGGCGCTAATGGATCGAACCGGAAAGCGAAGGCAGCAACACCCGGTAGATCTGAAGGAACGCCGGGCCAAGCAGCACCAGCAGCAATGTCGGGAAGATGAAGAAGATCAGCGGGAACAGCAGTTTCAGCGCGATTTTGGCCGCGCGCTCCTCGGCTCGTAGCCGCCGCTTCATTCGCAAGGTCTCCGACAACACCCGCAACGACGCCCCGATGCTGGTCCCGAAGCGCTCGGCCTGGATCAGCATCGACACGAACGTATCGATATCCTCGACGCCCGTTCGCAGGCTCAGATTGCGCAAGGCACGCTCCTTGGAATAGCCCGACCGGAGTTCGAGCAACATCAAGTCGAATTCGTGCGCGAGCACCGCGCTGCGAACGTGAATTTCCTTCGCGACACGCGCCAGCGCCGCATCGAGGCTCAACCCCGCTTCGACACACACGGTCAACAGATCGAGTGCGTCCGGAAAATCCTCGAAAATCACGCGTTGGCGCCAGGCGATTCGGCGCGTCAGAATGCCGTTCGGCAAATAGTAGCCGATCGCACCGAGCAACAACAGAACGCTCAGGAGCAGCGTGCGGTTGATCGTCGTGTGGTGCGTGCTCGCAACGTAGTAGCCGATCAACGGCAGCACCAGCGCCAGCAATGTCTTGGCCGCAAAGTAGAGCGCGGGCGCCGACGCATCGCGCCAGCCGGCGTTCATGAACTGCACCCGCAGGACGGAATGCTCCCACCCCTCTTTGGGCAACGAGAGTTTCGAGATCGGTTGCGACCATTCGGCGAGGCGCTCGATCCACTCGCGTGTACCGGTCGGCTCGCCGGGCGCGTCCGCCGACGCGCCGGCGCCGAGGGCCCCCACGCGAGCGCGCGCTTTCGCTTTCTGGGGCCAGAACCAGATCGCTGCGACCAGCGCAATGCTGAACGAGATCACGAAGACGCCGACCAGCAGGACCATTTGGCCTTGATTGAGTTGTGGCATGACAGTTCCCCGCCGTCGCCGTTCACACGCGGATACGAATAATCATGCGCATCCACACCATTCCCAACGCCATCAGCACCAGCGCCACCACGGCCAGCTTGATGCCGGCGGGGTCGTGCCAGAGAATTTCAAGAAACGCCGGGTTGACCACCATGATGATGCCGGCGGCGCCGAACGGCAGCACCTCCAGAATATTGGCGGACAGACGTCCTTCGGCCGACAGCACCTTGACCTTTTCATACAGCTTGAGCCGCTCTCGCGTGAGCTCGGCGATGTTGCCCATGATCTCGGCGAGATTGCCGCCGCTCTCGCGCTGAATCATCACCGCAATGATGAAGTAGCGTAGATCGGCAACCGGCACGCGTGTCGCGAGGTTCAGCAGGGCGTCGTTGAGGCTGACGCCGTAGTTGATTTCGTCGAACATGATGTGGAACTCGCCACCGATAGGGGCCGACATTTCATCGCCGACCATCTCGATCGCCCCCGTGAACGCATGCCCTGCGCGCAACGCGCGGGCGATCATGTCGGCCGCTTCCGGCAACTGGCGTTCGAGCTGCGCAAGTCGACGTCTGCGACGACGCATCACATACAGGACCGGCAAGCATGCCGCCAGAGGCCCTGCGATCAGCGCCAGGCGCCACGGCAGCGGCAACATCAGCACCAGGATCACTGCCCCGGCGCCCAGTAGCAGGATGAACGTCAGCAGGCGGCTCACCGACCACGATAGCCCGACTGCAGGATGAACAGATCGAGGCTGTGCACACGGGGCATGCGCATCAGAAGCTGTTCCAGTCTCGGCGAATCGCTCAGCATCCGCGTCTTCAGGATCGACGTGTGCTCCCGGTCGACATGGCCGCCGGCCGAGAGCGAACGAATGCGCGACTCGATCCGTTTGGCGGCTGCGCTGTGCTGGTTGCTCCACCACTGATAGACGGCTTCGATGGCCAGTACCACGGCCGCGAAGAGCAGAATCGCGAAAATGTAGAAGTACGGACTCATCGTTTCCTCCCACTGCGGGACGCCCGTCGGGCGGGGGTATCGTCACACTTCCAACCGGCGCGACGGATCGTAGATGGCATCCGGCAAAGCGACGCCGAATGCCTGAAGGCGCTCGGAGAACTTCGGACGTACACCGCTGGCGACGAAATGACCTTTCACTTCGCCATTGCCGCCGACCCCGGTCCGCTTGAACGTGAAAATCTCCTGCATGGAGATGATGTCGCCTTCCATCCCCGTGATTTCCTGCAGGCTGACCAGCCGACGACGTCCATCCGTGAGGCGCGCCGTCTGCACGATCACGGTGATGGCAGAAGCGATCTGCTGACGCATCGCCTTGGGCGGCAGTTGCAGGCCCGACATGCTGATCATGTTTTCCATGCGGGTCAGGGCATCGCGCGGGGTATTCGCGTGGATCGTGGCGAGCGACCCCTCGTGACCGGTATTCATGGCATTGAGCATGTCGAGCGCTTCCGCGCCGCGCACTTCGCCAAGGATGATGCGGTCGGGGCGCATCCGCAACGCGTTGCGGACCAGCGTGCGCTGCGTGATTTCGCCCTTGCCCTCGATGTTCGGCGGACGCGTTTCGAGCCGCAGCACATGCAGCTGGTGCAACTGTAGTTCCGCGGCATCTTCGATGGTCACGATGCGTTCGTTGTCCGGGATGAAGCTCGAGAGGATATTGAGCAAGGTTGTCTTGCCGCTGCCCGTGCCGCCTGAGATCAGCATGTTGACCTTGGCGTGAGTCAGCGCGGACAGTACTTCGGCCATCGGCTCCGTGAGTGTGCCGAGCCGGACGAGGTCGGCCATCTGCAATGCGGTGGTGCCGAAGCGGCGAATCGACAGCAGCGGACCGTCAATCGCCGACGGGGGAATGATGGCGTTGATACGCGAGCCGTCCGGCAGGCGGGCATCGACCATCGGACTCGACTCGTCGATGCGGCGCCCCACGCGCGAGACGATCTTCTCGATGATCTTCATCAGGTGCGCGTCGTCGTAGAACGTCACGGCCGTCGATTCGAGCTTGCCGAAGCGCTCGACATACGTGCGCTTGTGCGTGTTGACGAGAATGTCGGAGATGGTCGGATCGCGCAACAGCGCTTCGAGCGGCCCCAGGCCGAACATCTCGTCGTAGATGTCGCCGGCGAGCTGCCGGCGCTCCGCGTCGTTGACGAGCACGTTCTGCTCGCCCACGACACGATCGATCAACTGTACGAGTTCGTGTTTGACTTGCGTGTCCGACAGGCGTGCGAGTTTTTCCAGCTCGACGCGTGCCAGCACCATCTCGTGCATCTTGCGCTTGAGCTCACCGTAATGCGGACCGATGCCGGAGGCGACCTGGAGCGGTGCAGCCATGCGCTCCGACGACGTGGCCGGACTCAGCAAAGACGGGGCATCGAGGATTGGCGACATGATGATCTCCCAGAGGCAAAGTTTCGACGATCAAACGAGGGTGGGCCGCCCGGCCGACGCCTTGCGGAAGAGCTTGCCGATGAACGAACCGTGGTTCGCCGGCGCGATGCCTGCGCTCGCGTGGGCGCCCACCATGCTCGATGCCAGACCACCCAGCGCCCGGGTCAGGGCACTGCGCTTGAACAACGTGAGCACCGGTACGCCTTGGCTGGTGGCGGCGGCAGCGACCGCGTCCTCGTCGGGCAAGACTGCCAACGCCGGCTTGCCGATGACCTTCGCCACCTCCTTGACCGCGACAGCATCGTGCCGTCCGGCCCGATTGAGCACGTAGTGGACCGTGTCCATGGCGACCCCCTGGCGGCGCAGCAAGTCGAACAGCCGACGACTCGCCCGCAGGAATGGCATGTTCGCCCGCAGGACTACGTAGATGTGATCGCTGCGCTGCAATGCATAGAGGGAGAGCGGGTTGAGGATCTGGCCGATGTCGAACACCACCAGGTCGTAGCGGCTTGCGGCTGCCGTGAGAATGCGCTTCAGGCTGGCTTCCGTCACACCGAGCGCGGCGACCGGATCGCCCGCGCCGGCCAGGACATCGAAGCCGTCGTCGACGTGCGTCACGCACCCTTCGAGGAACGAGGCGTCGATGCGATCGGCTTGCGCGCAAACGTCCGGCAGGGTCGTTGGCGGCGTCTTGTCGCTTATCAGGAACGCCGCGTCGCCGAACTCCTGGGCGAGATCAATCAGCAGCACGCGGCTGCCGGTCTGCACCGCAAATTGATAGGACGCATTGCTCGCCACGAAGCTGGTGCCGGCGCCGCCCTTGCACGACATGAACGAGACGGCGCGCATCGGGTGCGGCGCATCGTGCCCGTGCTGCATCGACGCCCGGGCGAGGGCGTCGGTCAGCGCGTGTTGATCGACCGGCCAGGGCAGCACGTCGCGGGCGCCGGCGCGCATCGCCGAAATCAGCAAGGCGGGCGACGATTCGGCCGACACGAGGATGCAAATCAGTTTCGGCAACTGCTGGCAGAGCATTTGAATGTCGTGCAGTTCGCCCTGTTGCATGCCTGGCAAATCGATCACCGCGACATCGTGTTCGCTCAGCCGTGCGGCCGACGTGAGCAATTGGGCCGGCGTGGCGAGCAGCGTCGAGCAATCGTACTCGGGGCGGTCGCGCGCGAGGCGGGCGATCAACGCCAAACGGTCCGATGCTTGCGAAACGAGCAATACTTTCAGCATGATGGCCTCGTCTGTCTTTTTGCGATGTTCAACTGCATACGTTCCCACCGGACGCGCTGCTCAGGCTTTCGCGCGGCAACGTCGTGGTGAATGGAGGCAACGTGACCGAAATCGGGACAAAGGGAATGAAGGTGTTGACGGTTAGCCCTGTGTAGCTGACCGTGACGAGCGAGCAACTGCTCGTGTCGCAACCCGGCGGCGTGTACGCCACCTGGATATTGGCCGTGGCGAGTTGTGGCATGAGGCTGATCATCTTGCTCTGCACCGCGCTCGCGCCCACATCGCAGACGACCGCTACGCGTGCCCCCAATCGCGCCGCTTCAGCTGCGGTATTCCAATAGAAGAGAATGCGCGCAAACTCCATCAGGCCGATCAGCAAGGTAATGAACAAGGCCGAGACAATGGCGAATTCGACGGCGGCCGCACCGCGCTGGGCGGCGCGCCGACACGATAGGCGAGGGGGCTTCATAGCACTTGCCTCATGACGGTCTTGATATCGCCGAACGTCAGACCGGAGAAGTTCAGGATCGCCTGGATCGGCGAGTACTGATATCCCGAAATTTTGACCGACACCAGATTGATGGTGCCGACCGATGTGCCCGCGTTGCTGTTGTTGGTGGCGTCGTACACCATGTAATTGGCGTATGTCAGGTCCTGGCAGCTTGGCGCGGTGGTGCTGCTGCGATCGCAGACCACCACGTTCGATGTCGTCAGATTGCCGATCAGCGGCGTTCCGGTACAGCCGGTATTGCCGTACACGGCCAGGCATTTGGCCCCTGCGAGGGGGTAGTTCGGGTCTATCGGCGAGAATTCGGACAGATAGCGCGTGGCGTTGCGAACCGATTTCGTCAGGGTGTCGTACTGGTAGATGGCGTGTCCCATCTCGACCATCCCGCCGAACAGCCCGAGCAGCACGGGCAGCACGAGACCGAACTCCACCGCGACCACACCGCGCTGATTTCCGTGACGATGACGCAGGGGTGTCATGGTCGCCTCCTATTGCACGAGAACCGGCACCAGCGGCCCGACGGCGCCGACCGACCCAGGCGTGCCTTGCGTCGCGCACGGGCTGCCGACATCGCTCGCTTTCCCGCGATACTCGAGATGAACCGAATCGATATTGCCGCCCTGTTGCATCGGATCGAGCATCAGCACGCACACCCAGCCCGTGAGGGTGAAGATGGCCCCGCCGCTGCCTGTGCCGGGGTTCGAGCAGTCGACCATTGGCGCAATCGGCAGCCGCCGGTCCGCGCCCGCCTGATACACCGACTTCGCCGCCGCGGTCCCTTTGGTCTTCAGGCCCGCGGCCGTATCGCCCTGATACGGCGCGTTGTTTTTGCGCTGCGTCACGAAATCGTTGTAGGCGTTGGCCTGCGCGCTCCACGTCGTGGCGTCATACGCGAAGCCGGTGAAGTCCGTGATCGACGTGCCGTCATTGGGCGGTGTCCCTCCCGGGTAAATGCCGAAGCGCGTGTTGTAGGCGGTATCGAGCGACGCTTTGTTGCCCGCCGTGCCGACGGTGGTGCCTACAACGGGCAGGTTGCATTGCCCCGACCCTGTGAGCTCGCCCGAAAGCGATGGCGTGCCGCTGTTGCCGCTGCCGGTGAGATTCGCCCATCCGAAATCCCCGCCCGCATAAGTCCCCGTGGAGCTGTCGCCCTTGCCAACCAGCCATTGGCCGATGCTGTAGCTGCTTGCCGGCGAGAATTTCGATGGATCGCAAACGAAGACGGGGATCGCACATGTCGTCTGCGCCGAGGTCGTGGTCGCCACCGCGCGTGCCGACACAGAACCGGGGCCGATGCTGACACCCGGCAGCACGTTGAGTACCTCGATGAGCCAGTTGGCGATGCCGCTCATCGCGGTGGTGCACTGCACGTACTTGATGCTGGCCAACGATCCGGTCACGCTGCCCTTGTCGACATAGGCGCCGGTCGCCGTCGTGCTGTACGTCACGCTGCTATCCACCGTCATGGTCACGGGGGTCGACTGGAACAGGGCGGTATTGATATGCCCGGCGGCAATGCCGGCGGCTTCGGACACTGACAGCGGGGTTGCGCCAGTCAGGTCTCGCGCGGCCGACAGCGCGCAGGCATCGGCGCTGTTTTGCAGTTCGCTGCGCGTGACATAGAGCTTGCCGAGATCAAGCGCGAGACCGGCGAAACCGATCAGGACCGCCAGCATCAGCCCCACGACAATCGCGATGGCGCCGCCTTCGCGTCGCGGCATCCGACCTCGGGCACGGCGTCGAGTGTGGAGGGTTCGCATGATGAGCATGCCTCGCTTGAGCGTCAGGGTGATGGAGTGGCGGGCGACGGTCGCGCCTGTCGCGCCCGCCGCACACGCAGCGTTACGAGTGCGTCGGGAACGTGTTTCGGACGCGCTACTGACCGGTATCCCCGGACGGCGCCGACATGGGCGAGCCGCCGCTGCTTACGCCGATGACGAACGGGCTGGCCGTCGGCGTTGGCGAGCGCAGCGACTTGTCGTAGTTTTTCATCGCGGCCACGGCGGCACGACCGTCTGTGCCGCGCGCGTCGTCATCCGTCGGCGGCCCGGGATGAATGATCTGAGCGTGCATGACATTTCTCACCGACTCGCCCATATGCGCGTCCCATATCGGCGATGAACTCATGCAGCCGGCAAGCGTGAGGCAAACCGCAGTGCTCGCGCCGATGGCGGCGCTGCGCAACATCATCGTGGTGACTGTTTTCATGATGGTTCCCCAGGATCACGGGTCTCAATGGGTGTAAAGCTGGCGCATCGGATCGATCGACGCGGTGTGTTGGGGCATGCCGGCCTCGGGCGCGATGCTCACGTCACTGCGCACGGCGTTCGGCGCCGGCTTGGCCGGGACACTCGACAACGAAGCATCGCGCGCCGCGTTCACCGACGGATTGACGCCATCGGCGGGCCGGGTGACGGGCGTCGGTTGCAGGCTCGACGGCGGCACGCCCGGTTGCGGCGGCGGTGCGGCGGGCGTGTCTTGTGCCGGGGATTGCGCCGGGGCAGGGGCCTGGACGGGCGCCACTTTGCGACGTCCTTCCATATTGCCGGTCGCGTAGACGTCGATGGCGCTGGGCGTGGTGAAGCTGTCCGTCGGCAATGGCGGAGTTGTCGCCGTGCGCAGGGGTTTCACGAGATGCGGCGTGATGATGAACACCAGTTCGGTCAGGTCGTTCTGGAACGACGTGCTGCGCATCAGCGCGCCGAGCACGGGGACTTCGCCGAGACCGGGGAACGCTTTGAGCGCACCGCTCACGTTGTTTTGCAGCAGACCGCCGATGGCGAATGTCTCGCCGTCGCGCATCTGCACGGTCGTGGATGCGCGGCGTGTCGTGATCAGCGGCAGGATGTTCACGCCGCTGACATTGGTGGACGTGAGCGTCACGCCCGTCGGCGACAGCTCGGAGACTTCCGGCGCCACCTTCAGGTTGATGCGGTCGCCGTCAAGCACGGTCGGCAGGAACCGCAGGGCCACACCGAACTCTTCTTGCTGAAGCGTGATCGTGGTGGTGCCGTTGGAACTGCTCTGTGGCACCGGAATGAAAATCTTCCCGCCGGACAGGAAGCTGGCTTCTTGTCCAGACAGCGTCACCAGATTCGGTTCCGCGAGAATCTTCACGAGGTTGTCCGTCTTCTGGGCATCCAGTTGCATACTCAGCGGGAGCCGGTTCGATTTGGACGCTGACAGGAGCGTCCCCGCGCCCGAGAGCAGGCTGCTCACGATCCCACCGGTCCAACTCCCGAAGCCGCCCTGCAGGTTCAGTGCCGACCCCATCTGGTTGATGAGGGTCTTGGAGACCTCCGCGACCTTGACTTCCAGCATGACCTGTTGCGGCGCGTCGACCGCCATCATGTTCAGGACATGCCCTTCCGTCTTGCCGCGCTTGGCATACGCCTGTGCGATCTCGACCACTTGCTGGGCGGACGCCGCACTCGAGACGCGTCCGGCCAGGACCAGGTCACCGCCCGCGCTTGTCACGCGCACGTTCCGTTCGTCGGGCATCAACTGCGAAATCGACGACTGCAGGCCGCCGGCATCGCTGTTGACGGCGACATTGATCACATCGCAGCCGCCGCTGCGTCCCTGCACGATCATGTTGGTCGTGCCGACCGCGAGACCGAGCAGGTACATGGTCTTGGGCGCCACCATCGCGGCCTGTACTACCGTCGGATCGCCGAGCGTGCGGTTGCGCACCGGCTCGTCGAGCTGAAGTATCGTCGACTTCCCGATCGGTACGGTGACGTCGCGTGTGCTCCGCAGATTTCCCGTGCAGTTGGGGCCGCGCACGTTCACGGCCGGTTGTACCGGGGCAGTCGGCGCCATGCTGATCGTCATCTGCACCGGCCCGCCGGCGGCGACCCGTTTGCCCGGCGACGAAGTGCCGTTGGCAATGACACCGTACTCCGCAGCGGTCTGCGCCCCGGCGTGCGACATCGCGACGAGCGCGCAACAAGCGAGCGCAGCGATCGCCATGGGGCGTGCCTGACAGGTTTTGCGAATGTTTTTCATGATGTTCCCCGGGGTAGCACGCCTTGGCGCGCAGTTCGGCATTGCCGTGTGACTCGTGACAGCGTTGACAGGCCTGTTGTAATTAGAAGCACTCCACGCCGCCGTGCGCGCCCGACAGCACGCCCACGCAGTCGCCCGAGCGGGCCGGCGCGGGCCGCGAAGGCTTGCGTATCACCGCGGCACGCACGGGCTCACGGGCGGCGACGGGCGGTGCCGCCGGTTCGTTCAGCAGCGTCATCTTGGTCGCGCCTGTGGTCGCCAATGCCGCGCCGTCGACCTGGTTGCGCAGTACCAGCGACAACGTGCCGACACTTCGCGCGAGGTCGAGCTTTTCGGCTTGCTCGGGCGTGACTTCGAGCGTTACGGCGTTGACCACCTTCGGCGCGGTATCGTCGCGGCTGACTTGCTGTGCCACGGCAAGCACCAGGATCTTCTCCAGCACGATCTTGGAAATGCTCTGATCGGTCGGCCCTTTGCGCTCGGTCTCGCTGGTGTTGACGATGACGTCGACGTAGTTGCCGGGCAGCGCGAAGCCGGCCACGCCGACCACGTCGTTGACTCTCACCGTGATGGCTCGCTTGCCCTCCCCGATGACCGCCGACAGACCGCCCTTGGTCCCCAGCGGTGCGAGCTTCGATTCGAGAATCGGCTCGCCGCGCTGCATGCCGACGCGCGCGACGCGGCCGTCGAGCAGCTTCGGATCGTGGAACGCCCCTTGCGGGATGCTGTCGGCGGGCCAGTTGGTCATCCTGATGAGTTCGGTATTGAGGGGCTGGCCGAGGCTGACATCGCCGGCGGCCACGGCAACGGAGGTCACCGAGGCCGCGGACTGACGCGACAGCCATTGGGCGGCAAACACCACCGAGGCCAACCCGGCCACGATGGCGATCAGCAACATCGATAACGCCTTCGGGTTTTTCATGATCGTTGCTCCTCAGTGATGATCGAACGGTGTGGCGAAAGGGGCGTCGCCAAGCGAGCGCATGCCATCGTCCTGCCAACTTCGACGTCCCCGGTGATTCATGTCGAAGTAACGGCGCCATGCATCGTCGAGCAGGTCCGCGGTGACCGTCATCGCGCTTTCCATATAGCGACACTCAGCTTCGACCTGCAGCAGCAAGTCGCGCGGGTAGCAGGCCATCAGCGGCGTGGCGGACATGCCATGAAGCTTTTGCGTCAGGTAGTCGAAGGCGTCGTCTCCTGCGGCGAGCCCAAGGCGCCGGCATTCGGCATCGAAGATGCGGCGGTAGGCGTCGGGCTCCATCGCGCCCACGTAAAGCTTGCAACCCAGCCTGCGCAGGAAGGGTTCGTCGCAAAGCTCCCACGGATTGAGGTTCGACGAGAACACCGGCCATACGTCGAATGGCACGATGAAGCGGCGTCCGGTGTGGAGCGTGTGGACATCGATGTTGCGATCCAGCGGCACGATCCAGCGATTGGCGAGCGCCTGGGGCGGCGCCATCTGACGGCCGAAGTCGTCGATGATGTAGATGCCGCCATTCGCTTTCATGTGCGGGGGCGCCTGATAGAAGCCGGTGGAGGCGTCGTAGCAGACCTCCAGCATGTCGAGCGTCAGCTCGCCGCCCGAAATCACGAGCGGGCGCTCGCACCAAAGCCAGCGGCGGTCCCGCAGGTGCGGCTGGCCGACAACACTCGCGTCGGCCACCGGCACGTGCACGAGCGGATCGAACACCTGGATGACCTCGCCCGACACCGAGATGGCGAAGGGAATCGGCGCCGCGCCCTGAAGCAGCGTGCCCAGGCGCTCGGCCAGGTAGGTCTTGCCGCTGCCTGCCGGGCCGAACAGCATCAGAGGGCGTGCGGCGTTGAGCGACGACGCGATCTCATCGAGCAAGCGAGAATCCAGCGTCGTGCCCTTGAAAGCTTGTTTGACAAATGTTCTCTTGACCTGCAACTTGCGCACGGAGTGGGCCTTGACCGACGTTACATAGGCGTCGAGCGTCACCGGTGCCGGTCCGACATAGCTGCACAGGTTCATCGCTTCGCGCGCTCGCGTATGTCCCGCATCGGTCAGCCGGACATGGACGTCCGCGTCCAGGGCGCCCCGGTGGGTGATCTCCATCAGATGTTCGCGCACGGTGAAGGCGATCAGCTCGTCGAGCACGCTCAGCGGTAGCTTGAGACCGTCCATCAGTGCCAGCAGCGTTGTCTTGCCGCTGACGAAGCAGGATTTACTGACGAGATCGACGAGAAACGACATGTCGAGTCCCGTGTCCGCCACCGACCGGAGTGCTGGCGCTGTGTTGGCGCCTGCCTCGTGGCCGTTCGCAAGATGCGATGGCGTCAATGGCGACATGCCGTCTTTGCCTTGCGGCGTCGTCGAATCGGTTACGCTGTGTTGATCCATGATGCGTACCCCGTGACTGTTTCCGTGGAGTTCAGGCCTGCGCGAACAGGACGCCAATCGTGCCCAGCGCGATCGCCAGTCCGTAAGGAATGGCGCCAACCGATGCGGCAGCCCTCCTTGACGCCGGCGCGTCGTAACCGCGCGGCCCCCATTGGCTGACGATGGCGCGGGTATTGCTGAACAGTTGCGCGGCGTTTCCGCGCAGGAGCGACAATCCGACGCTCCAGATGCCGCCGAGCATGAAGGTGGCGATTGCCACGTCGAAGGCCTGATGTGCGCCGATCCATGCGCCGACGGCCATCATCAGCTTCACATCGCCGGCGGCCATGCCGCGCAGCAGATAGAACGGCAGGAACATCGCCAAACCGGTCAGCCAGCCCAGCGCCCATGCGGCGCTCCCGTCAAGCCAACCGTGGACCCAAATCTGCATCGCCAGCGCGGTAAGCCATGCGCTTCCGACCAGGCGATTGGGAATGCGTCGGGATTGCAAGTCGCAGGCGGCGGCCGCGACGACCAGGGTCACCGTGCCGAATGCGCTCAGGTTCGGTGCCATGATGGTTGCTTCATGCATGATCGTTACCTCGCCTATCGTTCGGAATTCGCGTCTCGCACTCGCGGGGGAGAGTGCGGGTGGCCGGGGGGGAGCGGGGTTCGCTCCTTGAGGCCACCCGCTTTGGCATCGTTCGCTCAACCGTTCGCCGACGTCAGCGCGGAACCGATCTTGCTGAACGTCGAGTTGAGCTGCGTGCCGACGATCGTCACCGAAGCGAGGATCACGACGGCGATCAACGCGGCGATGAGTCCGTACTCCACGGCGGTGACACCGCTTTCGTCCTGGATGAAACGTTGGCCAAACTTGACGATGGTTTTCATGACAATCTCCTTGCACTTGAGGTGGCGAAATATCCTTCGTTGGCACGACGGATGGGGGAGGAAGAACGGCTCGATGTTTTGCGGCCGCCCTTCGAAAGGGGGTACGTGTCGGCACGGCATCGACCCATGCGAGCGATGGACGACGTCGTGACTTGACGGGTGACGGGAGCTGGGAGCGTGGCGGGTCGCGTGGCGCGGCACGCATGCCGCCGTACGCAACAAGGCAGGCTCGCCGAAGGCGCGGGGCTTGCGTGCCCGAGCGGGCGCCCTCGGCGATCTGCTGAGAAGCATGGATCTGGTCCACACATTTTTTTATACCCCTATCGGGCGACCGCATGGCTTGATGACTTCGCCTGCGGCTATTCGCCGGCGCCGCCCCATCCTGCGAGATCCTCATCTCGCTCGGACCGCCGAGATCTGCCGCGTACGGCTACGATCTTCAACCGGTCCGCCCCGTGATTGAGCGGCACGCCAGGGACTGTGCAAGAGACGGGCCAGCTTCCCCCGAACGCTGATCGGGCGGCCTTCTCACGGCCACCTCGCGTTGGCGCCGGGCTGCCAGCCTAGGAATGTTTCGCGAAAAACGTTTCAGAACTGAAACGTGCAAGCGCAAACCCTGCCGTCGTTACGCCTTTTTCGCTAACCCGGAGAAACGTCATCTTTTAATTTTTCACTGGTGAAAACCCTTTGGTTGCATACCAAAAGTAAGGGGGATCACGAATCGGGAAACCAATTAAATATATTCACCGATGCTTGCCATGGATAAGGGGTATCACTAACAAAAAACGATGCTAATGAGCCGAGCGAATAGTTCTAAAAAAATCTGCGAAAGCCAATGCGCAAGCCAATCTTCACCACATCGAATGTTTAGCGAAAATCTTGATTAAATGCTGTGATTCGCTATTCGTGTGATGTCGAGGAGCTTCGCTTCTTCGCCAATAATGTGGAAGGTAAGAAGTCACGGAAAAATGAAGCAAATTTGAAACGTCGGGTCTTTGTTTGACCTAAGTGCCGGATTGTTTAGGAGAAACACTGACTTGAAATTTAGTTAGGAAACCGCAAACAATGGTTTTCACAAAGCGCACGATATCCCGAGCCGTCAGCAACGACACGCGTCACGACATGCACTGTGACGACGCACTGTCAGATGAAAATTGAGGCGGCAAGGGTTTCACGCAACCGTTGCGTTGATGTGATCTTTCGGGGATACACCATGAAGGCCAGACGCCGGACGGACGTTCATCGTGCGCGCTCGCTCATGCGGACCGGCATCCGGACGTCCGCACATGGCGGCGGCGATGCGCCGCCTCACTGGCTCGATGTACGACGCTTGCGGCTGTACCCCCTCGCTGCCCTGATTTGCTATGTCATCCTGGCGATCGGATGGGTCGTTCGTCGCACCGTCCTGCACCAACCGGAGGTGCCGCCGCTCGCCCTCGACTTTCTGCCGTTCTGGAGTGCTTCCTATCTCGGGCTGAACGGGCACGCGCTCGACGCCTACGACGTGATCAAACTGACGCGGGTTGAGATCCTGGTCGAGCCGTACATGCGCGACCTGAACGGCATCATGCCGTGGTTGTATCCGCCGACCATGCTGCTGTTCGTGCTGCCGCTCGCGTTGCTGCCATTCTGGGTGGCGTATGGGGTCTTCGCGTTCGGCGCGCTGCTGCTGTTCGTGCGCGTCGTGCGCATGATCGCGCCATGGCCGCAGGCGATTTGGCCAATCCTCGGGTTCCCCGGCATTGCGTTGGTACTCGTCGCTGGGCAAGCCGCCTGTCTCACCGCCGGGCTCGCCGGGCTTTCGCTCTGTCTGCTGCGTAGACACGCCGGATGGGCTGGGGTCTGTGCGGGCCTGCTGTTCGTGAAGCCACATCTCGCGATTCTTTTTCCGCTGGCATTTCTTTGCTGTCGCGCCTGGCGCGCGCTCGCGGCATGCCTCGCAACCGCGCTGACGTCCTGGCTGCTCAGTCTCGTTGCGTTCGGTCCGGAAACCCTGCTGGGGTTCCTGCACGGCGCGCAGGCGGCACAGGGCACCGTTGCCGAGGGCCAAGCGCATTTGTTCAGAATGCCTACTGTTTTTATCATGGCCCGCATGATGCATGCGCCGATATTAGTCGCTTATGCCTTGCATGCCACGGCGGCGCTAGCGGCGGCTGCGGTCGTCGCGAACGCCTGGCGCAAGCCGTGCGCCTATCCGTTGCGCGCCGCCGCGCTCGTGACCGCCAGCCTGCTGATCAGTCCCTATCTCTATGACTACGACATGGTGTGGCTGGGGCTCGTGATTGCATGGCTATGTGTTCATGGTGTGGCGCGCGGCTGGCGCGCCGGCGAACGCGAGTGGCTGGTGTTGCTCTGGCTTACGCCCTTGCTGGGCCTTGTTGTGGTGGATTTTGTCGGCTTCCAGTTCCTGCCGTTCGTCACATTGACGACCCTCGTCGGCATCCATCGCAAGATCCGTTTCGAAGCACGGGCAGTCCTTACACAACCGATCTGCGAGGCGGCAACATGAACTGGCTGTGGATCAACGTCGGCATTGCCTTGGCCGCCGCCATCGGATTGGCCGTGCTGCGGATCGGTATCGCCCCCGTTAGCCTTGTCATGCCGGCACTGGCCTGCGTCACGCTTGCCGGCGTGTGGCTTGTCTACACGCGTTATCGCCCGGACGAACGGATCCGCACCGCGTGTTCCCAGGTCATCCTCCTGATTGTCTTCAGTCATGTCGCGGCACTGCTCAGCTATGTAGTGGTCGCGACCGATGCCCCGCTTGTCGATGTCACCCTCGTGAGAATGGATGCCTGGCTGCATTTCGACTGGCCGACCTGGCATGCGTTTGTGCGTGCCCATCGGCCGCTGTCACTGGCATTCGCGCTCGCTTATGCCAGCGGCATGCTGCAGATCGCTTTCGTGGTGGTGTTCCTGTCGCTGACCGGACGTTTGGTCGAGGTGCGCGTGTTCTCGACGGCCATGGTGTTGTCTTGTCTGGTGACGATCGCCGTCTCGGGCATTGTGCCGGCGGCCGGCGCCTTCGTGCATTTCGGCGGGGACCCGGCGAAGCTCGCCGATCTGACCCATTTCGACGCGCTTCGACAGCATCGACTCGCGGTCGTCGATCTCGGGCAACTTCAGGGGCTGATTTCAATACCGTCCTATCACGCGGTGCTGTCGGTCCTGCTCATCCAGGCAGCCCGTGGATCTCGGCGGCTCGCTCGGGTGTTCCTGCCCTTGAACCTGCTGGTGATTGTGTCTGCCATCAGCGAGGGCGGTCACTATCTGGTCGATATTCTTGCCGGCATTGGCGTCGCTGTCCTTGCCATCCTCGTCGCGCGTCGTCTCCTTGGCGTCGTGCCGGAAGCCACGATGGCGACGCGTCATGTCCTCGCGGGCTCAAGCGGCGCCGTGCCGCCCATCGCCTCTTCGGAACAGGGAGTCCCTCATGTCCAAATCCACGGATAAAAAGCGGATATCGCTCGTCGTGCCGTGCTTCAACGAGAGCGAAGCCATCGACCCGTTCTTCCGAAGCATTGTGCCGATTCTGGAGCGCATGACATCGATTACGTTCGAGATCGTTTTCGTCAACGACGGCAGCCACGACGACACGCTGGAGCGACTCCTGGCCTATCGTAGACGCGACGCTCGTATACGCGTCATTGACCTGACGAGAAACTTCGGCAAGGAAGCCGCGCTCACCGCCGGCATCAGCGAAGCGACCGGCGATGCGGTCATCCCGATCGACGTCGATCTGCAGGACCCGCCGGAGTTGATGGTGCGGATGGTGGCGTTGTGGCGGGAGGGCGCCGACGTGGTCCTCGCCAAACGGGCGAACCGCGCATGCGACCCCTACCTCAAACGGGTCACGGCGGGCATGTACTACCGTGTCCACAACTGGCTTTCCGACGTGAAGTTGCCGGAGAACGTGGGTGACTATCGTTTGATGGACCGTCGTGTGGTGAACGCGCTCAAACGTTTGCCCGAGCGACGCCGGTTCATGAAGGGATTGTTTGCATGGGTCGGATATCGCACTGCCGTCATCGAGTATGAACGGCTGCCTCGCAGCGCGGGCCAATCAAAGTTTTCCGGATGGCGTTTGTGGAACTTCGCGCTTGAGGGCATCACGAGCTTCAGCACCTGGCCACTGCGAAGCTGGACCTACGCGGGGCTTTCGATTGCCCTCGTCGCCTTTTTGTATGGATCGTTCATCATCCTTCGCACGTTCATTCTCGGTATCGATGTGCCAGGCTATGCGTCGTTACTGAGCGTGCTCCTGTTCATGGGCGGCATCCAACTGATCGGCATCGGTGTCGTGGGCGAATACGTGGGCCGCATTTACGACGAATCCAAAGGGCGGCCGGTGTATCTGGTGCGGCACCGGTATCAGGGCAGCGGCAAGGTGAGTCAGCTTCCCACGCAGGCGCTGCCGCGCGCTCGCCAAGCGACGACACGTTTGCGTGAACATCGCTCGCACACGGTCGCGGCGAGGCACTGGGGCGCGCACTGAGCGTTTAGCGATACGTCCAGTGGCGATGCATCAGGTACGTGACGGGCGGCACTGTCGCGACGACCGTGGTAATGCCGAGCCATGCGGCCCCCCCATTGCGGCCACGGCGTGCGCAATCGCCGTGGTCATGCTCAGCCCGACCAGTGACACCAACGCGAAGCGGACGACGTTGGCGTGATCGATGCGCGATGAGAAGCTCCACAAGGTGTTGAGCAAATAGGAGCAGATCGTTGCGATGCAAAACGCGGCGGCGTTCGCGAACGTTGGTCCGACCGGTGTCGTCGCCAGCAACGTCGTTGCCGCAGCCACGTGCACGCCGGTGGATGCCACGCCCGACACGCCGAAACGAACGAAACGTCCCTGCGTCCGCGAGGCCATGGGCTAGGGCTTCGCGCGGAGCACCGCCAGCAGCGACACGCCGAACGGCAGGTCGACATGGGGCAGGACCCAACGCTCCGCGCTGAAGATCCGATAGAGCGAGGTGTTGAGCCACGATGGGGGAGGGTGGTGCCGGAGGCGACCGATGCGTGAAGCAGTCGGTCTTTCATGCGCGCGACGACAGCCAGGGGGAACAGCGCCGTGTTGAAGTAAGTTAGGCGCTCGATGGCGAGCCCGGCGGACTCGACGGTCTTCGTCAACGTCTGCCGGCTATAGCGCCGATGGTGGTGCAGCATCACGTCGTGCTGGCTCCACATCCACGCATTCGCCGGCACGGACACCAGTACGGCGCCGCCCGGCGCGAGTCGATCGCGAACACAGCGTAGCGAAGCGACATCGGGTCCGATGTGTTCCAGACAGTCGAAGAGGCAGACCAGATCGTAGTGGGAGCCGTCGAAAGGCATATCGTCGGGGCAGTGCCCTTGTCGAATGTCGAAACGTCCGCCGGTTTTTTTGCGGGCGATGGCACAGGCGTCGGTATCCATCTCGACGGCATGAACACGGCCGTGGGCGGCAAGCATGTCGAGGTTGCCGCCGGTGCCGGAACCGATTTCCAGAATCGCGGCATCCGTGGGCAAGGACAAGCGGCGGATGACATCGCCGAGAATGCGTCTGCGCCCTTGGAACCACCAGTGATGGTCTTCGGTGCCGGCCATATCGAGATAGGCTTCAGGCGACATGGCGCTATTCTCCCCCCGTAGTCACCACTGCGCCGCAGGATCGACGGCAGCGTGCGTTCAGTATAGGCAGGCGGCGCGATCGAAGCCAGACGGTATCGGGTAATCCTGAGTCGATGCCGGCAGGCTTGATGCACAGAAGTTCCAATTTCTTGATCTGACCAGTGCGCCGGAGGCCGCTTTAAATCCATTGATCGTTCTCGACGGTACGCTCGCCCGTCGCGCCCTCGCCTGTGTTCACCACACCTCGTGGTTCGATCAGCAGCAGTTTCACTTCTGCATTTGCACTGGGCTTGTGCTCGACGCCTTTGGGCACCACCGCCATTTGACCGGCATGCAGCACGATCGAACCGTCGCCCGAAGGCCCGGTACGAAAATCGATACGCAACTCGCCTTCGAGCACAATAAACGTTTCGTCGGTATCGGCATGCCGGTGCCAGAGGAACTCGCCTTCAACCTTTACGACTTTGAACTGATAGTCGTTCATTTCAGCGACGACGCGCGGTTGCCAGTGACCGTCGATCTGCGCAATCTTGCCGATCAGGTCGATGGTCTGGCACTGGCCGCGCTCGGCAGGCGCGGCGATGCGGTTCGAGGATTGGGACATCGTTCTCTCCATTCATGGGTCAATGCGCCGAGGGTACGCATGTTCCTTGCGGCCGTATTGAACGATCGTGGATGTCGTCAACCGTGCACGACACCACCCGCGATCTGGAGCCAGCGCCCCGGCGTGAGCCCGAACGTCTTCGCGAAATGTCGCGTCATGTGGCTCTGGTCTGCAAAACCTGCGGCCACAGCGGCGTGAGCAAGCGAGGTGCCGGCAAGCAGCATGCGGCGTACCATATCGAGGCGCCGCATTGTCAGATAACGATAAGGGCTCGTACCGTAGAACGCGCGAAAGTCGTGCGACAAGCTCCAGCGATCACGGCCCGTCGCCACTTCGAGTTCATCCAGCGTGACGACGCGCAGGCAGTTTGTGTGCAGGTAGTCGCGTGCGCGCCGCGCTGCGAGGAAGTCGCCTTTCACGCGTTGCGCGGGCATGCGCGCAACGGCGGAAAGTGCGTGTGCCAGTTCGGCGAGCGCATCGCTCTGTTCGAGCGGTTCGAGCGTCGCGCCGACGTGCTGCAGCAACGTTGTGGTTGCCGCAGCAAGGCGCGGATCGGTCGTCACGCCGCCTTCGATGAACGGCAGCGCGCGTCCGCCGAGTACGGCCTGAAAGAACGCAGGCTCGACGTAGATCATCCGGTAATGGAATCCTTCGTCGGTGCCCGCCTGGCCATCGTGGGCCTCGTCGGGATGCAACACCATCGTGTTGCCGGGCAGGCTGTTTCGCTGGTCGCGCCTATAGTTGAAACGCTGAACACCGGCGAGGGTGCGGCCAATCGCATAAGTGTCGTGGCGGTGCATGGCATACGCCTTGCCGTGAAACCGTGCTTCGATGCGCTCGACGCCATCTGTCGGCTCGGCGCGCCTCACCCAGTCGGGGTGTGAGCGCGATGATGATCGGTTCATGATGTATGGCCTTGGATGGCCTGAGGTGTCGCGAGGCGGTGCGGGCGCTCAGGCGCGGTACGGTGTTCAGCCGCTCCCTGAATTGTCGCATGAGACAGCACACGCGCGACGACACGCTATGGTCGACGCCGATCCATATGACCACGGACCTGCGAGATGCAACCCGCGCGGTAACCGCTAGAATTACGGTTTTAGCCCGGAATACGTCCATGTCTTTTGCCTCGCTTGGTCTGATCGATCCGCTGCTGCGTAATGTGCAGGGCCTCCATTACGAGACCCCTACACCGGTGCAGGTCAAGGCAATTCCCGCTGTACTCAGTGGCAAGGACGTCATGGCTGAAGCACAGACCGGCACTGGTAAAACCGCTGCTTTTGCGCTGCCGCTGTTGCAACGACTGGTGCAGCACGGCTCGGTGGTGTCGAGCAACCGTGCGCGTGTTCTTGTTCTGGTGCCCACGCGTGAATTGGCTGAGCAACTGCTGCAAAGCTTCATCGCTTACGGCGAAGGCCTCGACTTACGATTTCTGGCTGCCTATGGCGGTGTGAGCCTCAACCCGCAGATGATGAAATTGCGCAAAGGCGTCGATGTGCTTGTCGCCACGCCTGGCCGTTTGCTCGATCTCAATCGCCAGAACGCGGTGCAGTTTGATCAAGTACAAACGCTGGTGCTCGATGAAGCCGATCGCATGCTGGATCTGGGCTTTGCGCGCGAACTCAACGCCGTCTTTGCGGCCTTGCCCGCTCAGCGCCAGACACTGCTGTTTTCCGCCACGTTTACCGATGACATCCGCGCCATGGCGGCGAGCGTTCTGCGCGGCCCGATCAATATCAGCGTCAGCCCGCCCAACGCCACGGCCAGCAAGATCAAGCAGTGGGTGGTGACGGTGGATAAAAAGAACAAGCCCGACCTCTTCATGCATCTTGTGGCGGAGAACCACTGGGAGCATGCGCTGGTGTTTGTTAAAACTCGCAACGGGGTGGATTATCTGGCGGCCATGCTGGATGAAGCGGGCTATGCGGTCGACACCATCCACGGTGACAAACCCCAACCCGCGCGCTTGCGTGCGCTGGAGCGCTTCAAGACGGGCGACGTTCAAATGCTCGTAGCCACCGATGTGGCTGCGCGCGGGCTGGATATCGACGACCTGCCGCTGGTGATCAACGTCGATCTGCCTATCGTTGCGCAAGACTACGTGCATCGTATCGGCCGTACCGGTCGCGCGGGCGCGAGCGGCGTGGCGGTGTCCCTCGTGTGTGCCGATGAAGCGCCGCAATTGGCCGCGATTGAAGCACTGATCCGGCAAACCCTGCGCCGTGAAGAAGCGCCGGGTTTTGAAGCCGAACATCGTGTGCCGCAAACCAGCGCGACGGGCCAGATCATCAAGAAACCCAAGAAGCCCAAGAAGCCCAAAGTGCCGTTGGCCGCGCCGGTTACGGTGCAGGCGCTCAGCAAAAAGCCGCGCACCAAGCCCGCCGGCAAACCTGCTACGGGTTCGCGCAAACCCACCGGCAAACTCGCGGGTGGTCGCGGCAAACGCCAACCCTGACGTCTGCCTTTGCGGCGCAACCCCGGAAAAATTGCGGGGCACCGGTCACAACGGTCAGTCACCACAACCGGTAAGCATTACGAAAGCTGGCAGAGGGGGGCTCGCTTCCCCCGGCTCTGAAACCACTCCATCGCCAAACGCTCATCACGGAACTTCTTATGTGGGGAAACGCTTATAAAGCGGAGGCGCTAAATTTCAGGGGGCGGGGCGCCTTCACGACGCTGCCCTGACGATAGCAATATCAGTTGGCGCCTTACCCGTTCTAATCAGGGTGCGACTCAGTGCTCGATGGGGAAGCGCGCCAACGGGTTGGCGAGCGGCCGTATTCGCCTTTGAACCAGCGCGCAAATGCGCTCTGGCTTGTGTACCCAAGTAGCGTGGCAACATGCTCGATGGAGTACCGCTTGTTCATCAGGTACTGTGCGGCCAGATCACGTCGTAGCGCGCCCACAAGATCGGAGAATTGCTGCGCCTCGTCGTCAAGACGACGTTGCAAGGTTCTCACGCTCATATGAAGATGGTCCGCCACCTGGTTGATGGATGCACGGCCAACAGGGAGGAGCAGCACGATCGCTCGCTGTACCGAAAGGGTCACCGAGTCGCGGTCGACTTCAAGCCGCGACTGAATGCTTCGCTCAAGCTGCTCGACCATGAATGGATCAGCGAGCGGGTTCAAGCCATCGAGATCGCGACTGAAACACGTGAAACCGTTGAGCTCGCTGTCGAACACCACTTCGCATCCGAACACCCGCTCATGGAACATCAGTTCCGTTGGAGGCGAGTGCGTAAAGTGTATCGAAAGGGGGCGCCATTTTGCTCCGAGCAGCAGTCGGCACGCGTTAACCAAAACGCCCATGGCAAGCTCCGTCGCCTGACGTGAGTAGTGTCCTGTTACGGGCATGACCTCCTGACGAATAAACACGACATTGCCGTTGTCGGTGATGTCGGTGACCAACATCGCATTGAGCAATTGCCGGTATTCGATCAGCGTCTCGATCGCGTCGCGCAACGTGCGTCGATGCGGAAGCAGCATACCGACAACCCCCATTCCGGAGGCTTTTCGTTGGTCTGCCATGCGCAGCCCGAAATTGATCTTCCCCGTCTGCACCGCGGACTCTTCGATCAGCCAAACCATCGCTTTGGCGGAAATCAACTGTTCCGGCGTCGCCAAGACGGCGGGATCTATTCCGGCCTTGCGCAGCAGTTCATGCGGACTGAAGTGAAGCGCCTGGGCAACCTCGAGATAGCCGCTGAACGTGGCCGCGCGAATCTGCAAATCCATCAGAAAGCTCCGTCGCCCAACACACCGTCGCTGCGATGCAATCAACGAGTTGTGGCGTGAAATGTTTAATGAATGGCGTAAGAAGTATAACCATTTTCTGTCAATCCCATAAGCTGGCAAAAAATCGCTGCCGTAAGTTTCCCGCATGGTGGCCCAGGGATAGTCAAAGGAAATAGCATGGCTCAGATTGTTCGCTTTCACGAAACAGGTGGTCCAGAGGTCTTGCGCGTCGAGGCGCTTGAAATTGGGGAACCGGGGCCGGATGAGGTCCGGTTGCGTCACGTTGCGGTCGGCCTGAACTTTGCCGACATTTACTTCCGCACCGGGCTCTATCCGGCACCGTTGCCATCAGGCCTGGGGACTGAGGCCGCAGGCATCGTCGAAGCCGTTGGCAAGAACGTGACGAATGTTGCCGTTGGCGATCGTGTGACCTACACGGGTGCGTATAACACCTTGGGCGCGTACAGCACCGAGCGTCTAATTTCAGCCGCGCCGCTGATCAAGCTGCCAGACGCGATTACATGCGAGACAGCGGCTGCGATGACGATGCGAGGTCTCACGTCGGCCTACCTTTTGCGACGCATCTACGACTTTAAGGAAGGGGACGTCATCCTGCTGCACGCTGCCGCTGGTGGTGTCGGGTTGATCGTCTCTCAGTGGGCCAAGCTGCTCGGTCTTACGGTGATTGGCACCGTTTCGAGCGAAGCCAAGGCCGAAATTGCCCGCGCTCATGGTTGCGATCATACGATCAACTACAGCCTTGAGGACGTCGCAAAGCGTGTTCGTGAACTGACCGGGGGAGTCGGTGTGAGCGTGGTGTTCGACAGCGTTGGCAAGGATACCTTTGATGCGTCGCTCGATTCGCTCCAACGCCGCGGGTTGATGGTCTGCGTAGGAACCGCGTCGGGTCCGATCGCCCCGTTTAACCCACAGATACTGGCCATGAAAGGCTCACTCTTCCTCACGCGGCCGGCCTTGGCGGACTACATCTCCGATCCGACCGAAAAGGCTGCGCTTGCGCGGGAGCTGTTCGATCACGTCGGCGCTGGCCGTATCAAGATCGAGGTCAACCAACAGTACGCGCTTCAGGACGCCGCGCACGCGCATCGCGACCTGGAATCGCGCAAGACCACTGGTTCGTCGATTTTCGTGATCTGAGCTCACCACGAGGAATGAGTGAACCATGCAAATTGAGCAACTGACGTATTCGATTGGTGCCGAGTTGACCGGCGTCAAGCTGGCCGACGCCGTTCACGACGACGGCCTGTTCGACGAAATCCGCACCGCCCTCGTCAAACATCGGGTGTTGTTCCTGCGCGACCAGGATTTTACGCGCGCCGAACACGTCGCCTTCGCGCGCCGGTTTGGCGATCTTGAAGATCACCCTGTGGCAGGCAGCGACCCTGAGCACCCCGGGCTCGTGCGGATCTACAAGTCGCCCGAGCAGCCCAACGACCGCTATGAAAATGCCTGGCATACCGATGCGACATGGCGAAATGCGCCTCCGTTCGGATGCGTGTTGCGTTGTGTCGAATGTCCCCCGTCGGCGGCGACACGATGTGGGCGAACATGGTGCTGGCTTACGAAAAGCTCCCCGGCGACATCAAGCACCAGATAGCTGATCTGCGCGCACGTCACAGTATCGAGGCCAGTTTTGGTGCCGCCATGCCGATTGAAAAGCGACTCGAACTGAAAGCGCGCTTTCCGGATGCAGAACACCCCGTTGTGCGCATTCATCCGGATACCGGCGAAAAGATCTTGTTCGTCAACGCATTCACGACACACTTCACGAACTACCACACGGCGGCCAGAGTGCGCTTTGGGCAGGACGCCAACCCCGGCGCCGCACAGTTGCTCAGCTACCTGATCAGCCAAGCTTACATCCCTGAATTCCAGGTGCGCTGGCGCTGGAAGCCAAACAGCGTCGCCATCTGGGACAACCGGAGTACGCAGCACTATGCCGTTATGGACTACCCGCCGAGCCACCGAAAGATGGAACGCGCGGGAATCATCGGCGATATTCCTTTCTGACCTTCGAACAGGCAAGCACCAGGAGTAGAAGATGCAATTTTTTGACGATTCCCTGCACCCAGAGAACCAGGAAAAGGTGGTCATCACCGTCGCGCCATACGGCCCTGAGTGGATGCCTGCCGATTTTCCGGAAGATATTCCGGTGACGATGGACGAGCAGATCCAGAAGGCCGTCGATTGCTACGAGGCCGGTGCCACCGTGCTCCATTTGCATGTGCGCGAACTCGACGGTAAAGGCTCCAAGCGCCTGTCGAAGTTCAACGAACTGATCGCGGGCGTGCGCGCTGCCGTGCCCGACATGATCATTCAGGTCGGCGGATCGATTTCGTTTGCGCCCGAAGACGACGGGCAGGCCGCGAAGTGGCTGTCCGACGATACCCGTCACATGCTGGCCGATCTCGATCCGAAGCCGGATCAGGTGACCGTGGCGATCAACACCACGCAGATGAACATCATGGAGCTCCTGTATCCGGAATACCTGGAAGGAACTTCGCTGGCCCACCCTGCGCTCATGGCAGCCTACAGCGAAATGACCGTGCCCGCAGGGCCGGCCTGGGTGGAGGAACATCTGCGTCGTCTTCAGGCCTCGGGCATCCAGCCTCACTTCCAACTGACCGGCATCCACGCGTTCGAGACACTCGAACGCCTTGTGCGCAAGGGCGTCTACAAGGGGCCGCTGAACCTGACGTGGATCGGCATCGGCGGCGGATTCGACGGGCCGAATCCGTTCAACTTCTTCAACTTCGTGCATCGAGCACCGGACGGCTGCACGCTGACGGCCGAATCGCTGCTGAAAAACGTGCTGCCGTTCAACATGATGGCAATGGCCATGGGGCTTCATCCGCGGTGCGGCATTGAAGACACCATCATCGATCAGCACGGCAAACGCATGACCTCCGTGCAGCAGATCGCGCAATGTGTCCGCGTTGCACACGAGTTGGGGCGGGAAGTGGCCAACGGCATGGACGCGCGCAAGATCTACAAGATTGGCGAGCAATACCAGACGGCCGATGAAACGTTGGTCAAGCTTGGCATGTCGCCCAACCGTACGCCTGGTGTGAAAGGCGTGCCGATGCGTTTGAACTGAGCTTGGTAGTACCGGGTGCGGCCGAAGTTGCCGCTTGACTGAATGACTCCCCTGGCGCGCACAGGAAGCGATCCGCTGCACTCGTACGCAGATGAGAAAGCCCGGCCGCTGGGACCTGGAGGAGACAATCTTGGACGTCCATTGCTTTGACACCGCCGTGAGCGGTGTTCCTGCGACTCCCACCGTCGGTCGTACCTATGCGTGGGTCGTATTCGCGCTGACATTTGGTCTGCTGCTGTCGGACTACATGTCGCGTCAGGTGTTGAACGCGGTTTTCCCGTTGCTGAAGAGTGCGTGGGGACTCTCGGATACCCGGCTCGGCTCGCTGAGCGGTATCGTGGCCTTGATCGTCGGTTTATTGACCTTCCCGCTTTCGGTGATCGCCGATCGATTGGGGCGCGTCAGAAGCATTGTCGTGATGGCAACGGTCTGGAGTCTTGCGACGCTGGGTTGCGCCCTGGCGACGAACTTTGGTGAACTGTTTGTCGCACGCGCGTTCGTCGGGCTTGGCGAAGCCGCCTACGGCAGCGTGGGCGTTGCCCTGATCCTGAGTATCTTTCCTGCCCACCTGCGTTCCACCCTGACCGCAGCGTTCATGGCGGGCGGCGCTTTCGGCTCCGTGCTCGGTATGTCGCTCGGCGGTGCTGTCGCCGTACATCTGGGCTGGCGGTGGTCGTTCGGCACGATGGCGCTCCTGGGTATTCTGCTGACCACGGCATTCTGGCTGGTCGTCACCGAGAAGCGGATCGGAACCGATGCTCGTGGACTTCGCCAGCAACGATCGAATGTTCAAGGTATCGGCACCAGTCTTCGTGTGCTGATCAATGGGCTCTTTTCTACCGTCTCCGTAGTCTGTGCCTATGTCGGGAGCGGGCTGCAGCTGTTCATTCTCGGCTCGCTGTTCGTCTGGATGCCAAGTTACCTGAACCGCTACTACGACATGGCGCCCGATAAGGCCGGTACTGCCGCGGCGGCATTCGTCATGATCGGCGCGATCGGCATGGTGTTGTGCGGCATGGTGACCGATCGTGTGAGCCGTCAGGAACCGTCCCGCAAGTGGGTGAGCGCAATCGCCTATTGCCTCATCTCGTTCGTCTTGCTGGGGATTGGCTTTCACGTGAAGCCCGGCGCATTGCAGCTCGTATTGATTGGCGTTGGCATGCTGGTCGTGGCCGGGACATCCGGGCCCGCCGGGGCGATGGTGGCCAATCTCACGCCGACAACCATTCACGCCTCGGCATTTGCCACGTTGACGCTTGCGAACAACCTGCTTGGCCTGGCACCTGGACCCTTCCTCACAGGCGTGGTTGCCGACAAGGTAGGCCTGCACGGGGCATTGCAATTGATTCCGTTTATGGCGCTGCTTGCCGCGGTGGCGTTTTCGGTCGGCAAGGCGAGCTACGCAAACGATCTACGTCGCCTCAATGAGTTGCGCAGCGCCGCGAAGCGTGAATGCTGACTGCCGCGCTCTACAAAATCAACAGAGAATCCCGATGAATACCGTGGTGTCGTCTCCAACCGTCTTGATTGTCCCAGGCCTGCGGGATTACGTTGCCGACCACTGGCAAACGCATCTGGCGTGCAGACTGCCCAATGCCCGTGCGGTGCCGCCGCTGGAACATGACAAGTTGTCGTTGGCAGCGCGGGTTGCGGTGCTCGATGCAACGCTTGCGTCGATCGAGGGACCGGTCATCCTGGTTGCCCACAGTGCGGGCGTGATGATCGTGGCGCATTGGGCGATACGCCACAACCGAGCCATCCTCGGCGCGCTGCTGGCAACCCCGCCCGACCTCGAAGCGCCAATGCCCGACGGCTACCCGCGCCTGGACGACCTTCGTGCACAGGGCTGGCTCCCGATACCACGCCGGAAATTGCCCTTCCCGAGCATCGTCGCGGCAAGCACGAATGATCCGCTCGCGCGGGTCGAGCGTGTTGCGGAGTTGGCTCAAGTATGGGGTAGCCGATTCGTTGATCTCGGTTCCGTGGGGCACTTGAACCCGGCGGGCGGTTACGGCGTGTGGCCGCGTGCCACCGAGCTTATCGCCGAACTGTCCTGAATCTCGTGTTGTTGACGTAGCGTCCACACCCCGTGCATTCGGCAACGGGCCGGAGGGCTCGCGTGCGTATCCCGGCGGGAGTGACGTCGAACGCTGATGCGTGGACGTTAATTGAGTTTTCGGCATTCGTGTTGCCAAGGCGGAAAGGGGTATGAAACAAGCGCTGAACATTGATGTTTTTTTTGATCTGGTTTGCCCTTGGTGTTTGATTGGTAAACGGAATTTGGCCGTCGCGCGGGACAGCTTTGCAGTGCTTCATCCCGAAGTGCACGTGTCTGTGAAATGGCACCCGCACCGCTTGCTACCCGACATGCCGCGCGAGGGCGTGCCTTTCGAGGCTTTCTACCTTGCGCGGCTGGGAAGTCAGGAAGCCGTTGCGATGCGTCGGGAGCAAGTACGGCGGGCAGGAACTGCCGCTGGCATCTCGTTTGCGTTTGATCGAATTCAGATGATGCCGAACACGCACGCAGCCCATCGCCTGATCAACTTTGCGCAGCGCTTCGGCACGCCCAAACAACACGAGAGGCTCATCGAGCGACTGTTCGTCGGGTACTTCCTGCTGGGGGAAAACATCGGCGATACGGCGACGTTGGCACGTATTGCACTTGAATGCGGCTTCACCGGCGCGTCCAAAGCTTACCTCGATGTCTCGACTGAACGCGGGAGTATTGCCAGCTCCGAACGGACGTACGAAATGCCACCGGGCAGCGGTGTGCCGTACTTCGTTTTCGATCGGCGCCAGGCGTTGTCCGGCGCCCAGCAACCGCAAACGCTCTTGACCGCCATGCAGACCATGGTTTGCGCTGACCGGTTGGAGCGCTGAGCGATGGAGCCGCCGAACGAGGCGTTGCCGATGACTGATGTGTTGCAAGGTGTTGCCGACGCGGACGCAACGTGCAGCGATCCTCCCATTGCCAATCCATGTATCAACATTTGCCGAATGGATCTGAGCGGCAAGTTCTGTCAAGGGTGTCGGCGCACCGCGGTCGAAATCGGGCTATGGGATCGCATGTCTGCGTCGCAAAAGATGGAAATTGTTTGCCGCATCGAGCGCCGCGGACACGTTCAGAAGCGTGGCGGCAACGCGACCTTGGGTCCTTCAATAGAAAGTGGAATGCGAAAATGAACGGATTGATGCTTGAAAGGCAGTTACTGATCTCCTCGTTGATCGCGCACGCCGATCGTCACCACGGCGATACGGAGATCGTGTCGCGACGCGTGGAGGGTGACATCCATCGCTATACCTTCCGAGACTGCCACCGCCGCGCACGTCAGATGGCCAATGCGCTTACCCGCCTGGGCGTAAGTGCATCCGAGCGCGTTGGCACGCTGGCATGGAACGGTTATCGGCACATGGAGCTGTACTACGGTATCTCCGGCATGGGTGCGGTCATGCACACGATTAACCCGAGATTACACGTTGACCAGATCACGTACATCGCCAATCACGCACAAGACCAGTACATCTTCTTCGATCTCAGCTTTCTGCCGTTGATCGAGGAGATCGCCGGTCGTTGTGAGTCGGTCAAGGCATTTGTCGCCATGACCGACCGCGCGCACATGCCGCAAGCCGCCCGCATTGCGAACCTGCTGTGTTACGAAGACCTGATCGACGAGAGCTCAGCTGACTACACCTGGCCGGAATTTGACGAACATAGTGCATGCGCGCTGTGCTACACGTCGGGCACCACCGGCAATCCTAAGGGCGTCCTTTACTCTCACCGATCCTCGTTGCTCCATACGTATGCCGCCGCATTGCCGGATGCGCTGAACTGCTCCGCGAAAGACGTGCTCCTGCCGGTGGTGCCGATGTTTCACGTGAATGCTTGGGGCATTCCGTACGTCGCGTGCATGGTCGGTGCCAAGCTGGTGTTCCCCGGCCCGGGGTTGGACGGGAAATCGCTGTACGAACTCATCGAAGCGGAACAAGTGACGTTCGCGGCTGGCGTCCCGACAGTTTGGCAAGGCCTGCTAAACCATGTAGGCGGGGGTGATCTGACATTCTCGACCTTCAAGCGCACCGTCATTGGCGGAGCGGCGTGCCCGTCGTCCATGCTTCGTACTTTCCAGGAAGCGCATGGCATCGAGGTCGTGCACGCATGGGGAATGACCGAACTGAGCCCGATCGGCACCGTTGGCGCGATGAAGGCGAAACACCGGGAAACGTCACCCGAAGATCGTTACGCCACACAAGCGAAGCAAGGTCGAGCTGTATTTGGCGTCGACATGAAAATCGTTGACGGACTCGGAGACGAGCTTGCGTGGGACGGTGTGACGGCGGGCGATTTGCTGGTGCGCGGGCCGTGGATTGCGAGCGACTACTTCCTCAACCAGGGCGACAGCCCATTGGTGCGCGATGCCGCCGGACAGGGTTGGTTCCCCACCGGCGACGTTGCGACGATCGACGCCGATGGCTTCATGCAGATCACCGACCGCAGCAAGGACGTGATCAAGTCCGGCGGTGAATGGATCAGTTCGATCGAGATCGAGAACATCGCCGTATCGCATCCCGCCATCGAGAGCGCCGCATGCATTGCCGCCAGGCATCCGAAGTGGGACGAGCGACCGCTTCTCCTCGTTGTAAAGCGCGCGGGTGAACCACTGACGGCCGACGAAGTGCTGACATACCTGCGGGGACGAATTGCGAAGTGGTGGACGCCGGACGCTGTTGTGTTTATTGACGCGCTGCCGATCGGTGCCACCGGCAAGGTATTGAAGAACAGGCTGCGAGAAGCATTCCAGGATTACCTGCTGAGGTAGTGAATCGGCCGGCGGCGAGCATGCCATCGGCGTGTGTTGGATTGGCGCTTTGAAATTTTACAAAAAATAGATTGGAGGAGACATGAAGTTGAAGTGGATTGCAGTGGCCGCGCTGGCCGCAACGGGGCATGTGGCTTACGCACAATCGTCGGTAACGCTGTACGGTAACGTCGATACAGGGATGTTGTATCAAAGTACCTCCGCGGCGACGTTCAACCCTGCGTCGGCCAACCTTGGCAAGGTCTATCGCGCCAAGGATGGCGGCATCTACGCCAGTAATTGGGGCATCAGGGGCACCGAAGACATTGGCGGTGGTTATCACGTGAACTTCAAGCTGCAAGGCACGTTCGATACCACCAGCGGAAAGTTGGGCCTTGCGGACACAACCGGCGGCACGGCGATCTTCAATCAGCAGGCCAACGTCGGTATTTCGGGGCCGTTCGGCAGCGTGACCGCTGGGCGTCAAATTGTGCCAATGGCCTGGGCAATGGCGGAAACGGACGTTCGCTCGGCACAGTACTTTGGCAGCATTTTGACCGCGTGGTTGGGTATGAACCAAGCCGCGGGTTGGCCCGGCACCAATACCAACGCGCCCATCGGCGCGCTATACGACAGTAGCGCGATCGTTTATGAATCACCAAAGTTCGGCGGCGTCTCCGCCGTCCTCGAATATGCGCCGGGCGGTTCGCCGGGCAGTTTTCAGGGCGGCACGCGCGAGTCGGCCGTACTCAAGTACTCGAACTACGGACTTGCCGTCTCGGCCGTGTATTACAACGGGCACGATACGAATCCGATGCCCGGTGCTTCCGCAACTGGCGTCGACAACAACCGCTTTGTCTATCTGGGCGCGAAATATACCTTCAGCAACGGCCTTTCGGCATCCGCGTCATACAGCAATGGCAGGAATCCATCGAATTCCGGAGCCGTCAATATCGATATGTATTCAGCGGGGTTGGGCTATCGGATCACGCCCGCGTTGCAGCTCACCAGCGCCGTTTATTACCTGAGGGACAAAAACAACTCGACCAACCACTCGACCGAGTTCGCAGCGGGGGCGGAATATCACCTCTCCAAAACGACCATGGTCTATGGACAGTACGGGTATGTGAACAACAAGGGCACCATGACCACCACGATTACCTACGGTCAGCCGGTCGCGCCTGCCACGGCGACAACGGCGGTCATGCTGGGTATGCGGCACTCCTTCTAATCGCGCCGCGCGGGGCTCGCATGTGCCGGGCGCGTGCGAGCCCCCGCCGCTTGGTCAATCACTCCCCGATTCCCGGATGAATAACTTCAGCATCAAGACCCGTTTGGTTCTGTTGGTGACTGCACTGCTTGCCTTATTTTTACTCGTCGCCAGTCAGAGTGTGCTTCGACTTCACAATGCCAATGCGTCGATCGAAATCCTCTACAACGATCGCGTTCTGCCGCTTGGCGAGCTCAAAGTGGTATCGGATGGATATACGCGGAACATTGCGGGTGCGGCGCGCAAGGTAAGGGATGGCACCCTGCCGGCCACCGACGCCATCAAGGTAATCGATGAGGCACGAGCGCGCATGGATAAAGCGTGGACGAACTACGCGGCGACGCAACTGACTGCGGATGAAAAGCAGCTTGTCAACGAGGCGGCACTGCTCAGAGACCGGGGCGACTTGGCCGTCGCCCGTTTGAGGGAGCTGTTGCGCGCAGACGACAAGGACGGCTTGAGAGAATTCGTCGACAGTGAAATGTCTCCGGCGATCGAACCGATGACGCGTCTGCTTGACCGGTTGGTCAAAGTTCAGATGGATGCCGCACGCCAGGCGTATGAGCAGGCCGATGCGACCTATCGACGCGTGGTGTGGACAAACGTCATCGGAACCACACTCATTGTCGGCATGTTCGGGTTTATCTGCTGGGCGCTGATTCGCTCCATCTCTCGACCGCTTGCGGAAGCGGTACGCATTGCGGAGACGGTTTCGGCGGGTGACCTGACTTCTCGCATCGAGGCGTCGGGGCGCGACGAAACAAGTCATTTGTTGGTTGCGCTCAAGTGCATGAACGACAACCTCGTTGGCATCGTCAGTGGCGTTCGCACGAGCGGTGAGTCAATCGGGACGGCGACGCGTCAGATCGCGGCGGGCAATATCGACTTATCTTCACGCACCGAACAACAGGCGGCGTCGCTCGAACAGACGTCAGCGACCATGGACGAGTTGACGGGCACGGTGCAGCAAAACGCTGAAAATGCCCGGAAGGCGAGCGTGCTGGCGGCCAACGCAGCGGAAATCGCCAATCGCGGAAATGCGTCTGTAGCCCGTGTCGTGGACACCATGGGGGAGATCAGTGAGAGCGCGTCCAGGATCGTTGACATCATCGGCCTGATCGAAGACATCGCGTTTCAAACGAACATTCTGGCACTCAACGCAGCGGTAGAAGCCGCGCGTGCCAGCGAGCACGGGCGCGGTTTTGCGGTCGTTGCCGGCGAGGTCAGGGTGTTGGCGCAACGTACGTCAAGTGCATCAAAGGAAATCAAGGGGTTGATCAACGCGTCGGTCGCTCGCGTCGCAGTCGGTACGGAACTCGCGAATCGAGCCGGTCACACCATGTGCGAAATCGATCTGGCCGTCTCCAGAGTCACGAACATCATGGGCGAGATCGCAGCGGCTTCGGACGAGCAGAGCCGGGGAATTGAGCAGGTCGGGCGGGCCATAGCGCAGATGGACAGTGTGACCCAACAGAACGCCGCGCTAGTCGAGGAGGCGGCGGCAGCCGCACAGTCGCTCGAACAGCAGGCGACAACGCTCATCTCGGCCGTGACCTTGTTCAAGCTGGACGACGTTGTTTCCAGGCCTCTGCCTGTGACGATCGCCAAACGACACCGCAGCCCCCGCCAGATTCCGCGATTGCGCAGTGTGTTGGCACAAAACCATTGAATCCGCTTTCGGCTACCGTTCCCGTCTCGCTCGTGAACAGCATTCTTGTCGGTGCTGCTCGGAGCGAAATCGAGCACCTGGCCGGCCACGCGGGCATTTCTTGCGAATTGCTCCGCGAGCCCGGCGCCCGTCTGACGGAAGAGCAATTCGCAATACTCTACCGGATGCGTGCCCATGCGCTGGACGACGAAATGCCGGGCATCTTCGGCCGGCCGTTGCGCAACGGCACCTTGAAATACCTCAGCTTGAGCCTACTCGATGCACCGAATTTAGAAGTTGCGATGCATCGGTTTGGCCAGTTTCTGCGTTTGCTCATCGACGAGTTCAGCGTCAAGACGCGACGCGAAGGGAATTTCTGCAGTATCGAACTCGTCGCCAAGCACGATGGTTCCACCTCGAGCAGGCTTGGTAGGGAACTGATACTCAAGCTCGCTCACGGCTTGGCGTCGTGGCTGATTGGTCAACGGATCCCGCTGCTCGGCGTAGATTTCGATTTTCCGCGTCCGCCGCATGCAGTTGACTACCGCTATCTGTTCCCGGGGCCAGTTCGCTTCGATTGTTCGCGAACGCTTATGCGTTTCGACGTCAACTTTCTCGACATGGTTATCCGGCGGCAGAAGTCGGATTTACGGGTGTTCCTGGCACATGCGCCAAAGGACTGGCTCTTCGTGTCGTCGGCGGAGCCAATGGCGTGCCATCGGGTTCGCGACCACCTGAATGCATGTCTGCCGACGGTGCCGACTATCGAGATCGTGGCGCGGGATCTGCATCTCTCCGTGCGCACCCTATGCCGCCGACTTTCGGCCGAAGGGACCACCTTCCAAGCCATCAAGGACGAGTTACGGCGTGATCTCGCGATTCACCGCCTGACGCGCTCGGCGGACGCCATTGCGGCCATCGCCTACGACATTGGCTTCGACGATCCCAGCGCGTTTCACCGGGCGTTTCGGCATTGGACGGGAAGCACGCCGCAAGCCTACCGAAAGGCAGGGCCGCGCACGCCGCCAGCGCGATGAAACATGGCACGTTTTGTCAATGAAAGGGCGGCGTTTGGCATTGGTGTTCAAGCGGCAGATCGCTACGATGGCTCGTCTGGGTCGAGCCGCCACGGGATCACGTCCGTGCGCTGGCATCCCATTTCGCAAAGATCACACAGGAAGGACGCGCGATGAGCTACGCCGCACCATTGAAGGACATGCTGTTCGTCATGAAGGAGCTTGCCGGAATCGACGACGTGGCGACGTTGCCGGGCTTCGAGGAGGCCAATCTTGAAACAGCGCAGGCAGTGCTGGGAGAGGCGGCAAAGCTATGCAGCGACGTGCTGGCGCCATTGAATGCGCAAGGGGACCGCAACCCAAGCACATGGAACGACGGTAGCGTGAGCGCATCACCTGGCTTTGCGCAGGCATTTCGTCAATTTGCAGAAGGGGGGTGGCAGGGTTTGCAACACCCGGTCGCCTATGACGGCCAGGGGTTGCCCAAGCTGATCTCGACGCCCTGTGTGGAAATGCTGAATGCGTCGAACCTCTCGTTTTCGCTGTGTCCGCTCCTGACCGACGGTGCGATCGACGCCTTGCTCACGGCAGGCTCCGACACGCTGAAGCAGACCTATGTGCCGAAGCTTGTCTCAGGCGAGTGGACCGGCACGATGAACTTGACCGAGCCGCAGGCGGGCTCGGATCTTGCGCTGTTGCGCGCTCGCGCAGAGCGGCAGGAAGACGGCAATTACCGCGTGTTCGGGACGAAGATCTTTATTACGTGGGGCGAGCACGACATGGCCCGGAACATCGTGCATCTCGTCCTTGCGCGCACACCGGATGCGCCGGAAGGCATCAAGGGCATCTCGCTGTTCGTCGTGCCGAAGTTTCTCGTCTGCGCCGACGGCTCGCTTGGTGAGCGCAACGATGTGGATTGCGTGTCCATTGAGCACAAGCTGGGCATCAAGGCGAGCCCGACGGCCGTGCTGCAATTTGGCGATCATGGCGGGGCGATTGGCCATCTGGTCGGAGAGGAGAATCGCGGCCTCGAGTACATGTTCATCATGATGAACGCCGCACGCTTCGGTGTGGGCATCCAGGGCATCGGCGTGTCCGATCGCGCGTATCAGCAGGCGGCCGCCTACGCCAAAGAGCGCGTGCAGAGCCGCCCGGTCGACGGTTCGGCCCGCAAATCTGTGACGATCATTCACCACCCGGACGTGCGTCGCATGCTGGCGTCGATGCGAGCGGCAACCGAAGCCGCGCGTGCGCTCGCCTATGTCGCGGCAGCGCATTCTGACATCGCACATGCGCACCCGGACGAACTCACGCGTGCCCAGCACAAGGCTCGGTACGAATTTTTGGTGCCAATCGTGAAGGGATGGAGCACGGAGACATCCGTCGATGTGACCAGCCTCGGCATACAGGTCCATGGTGGTATGGGCTACATCGAGGAGACGGGGGCCGCTCAGCTTTACCGCGACGCTCGCATTTTGCCGATCTATGAAGGCACGACCGCGATTCAGGCAAACGACCTGATCGGCCGAAAGACGTTGCTCGACGGCGGCGCAGCGGTACGGTCCGTGCTCCGTGATGTCGCGGCAACGCTCGCGCAGATCGAACAGCGGGACGGGCTGGCGTTCCGATCGACACAGCGCTATTTGAGGCAAGGTCTGCGCTCGCTGGAGGGCGCGGTGGCATTCGTGCTCGACAATGCCAAACAGAGCCCGAACGCGGTGTATGCGGGGGGCGTCGCTTACCTGAAGCTTGCGGGCGTTGTCCTCGGTGGTTGGCAGATGGCGCGAGCGCTGATCGTCGCGACCGACAAGCTCGACGAAGACCCCGCCTTCCATGGCGCAAAGATTGCGACGGCGCAATGCTACGCAGAACACATCCTGCCACAAGCCTCGGCGCTGGAGGCCGCGATTGTCTGCGCCCGGGAGAATGAAGGGCTGCTTGGCTTGTCCGAAGATCAGTTTTAAGGCCGCGGCTATCTATGTCTCCCGAACACCTGCTTGAAAAATTTGGTCCCCGCGAGTCAATGCATTACGACGTGGTCGTGGTTGGCGGGGGCCCGCGGGGTTGTCTGCCGCGATTCAGTTGAAGAAACGGGCACTGGCGCTGGGCCGAGAGATCAGCGTTTGCGTGCTGGAGAAGGGTTCGGAAATTGGCGCCCACATCCTCTCGGGGGCGGTGATGGATCCACGCGCGCTTGATGAGTTGATTCCTGACTGGAAGGCACGTGGCGCACCGCTGAATGTCCCGGTCACGGAGGATCGCTTCCTGTTTTTGAGGGAGGGGGGCGCAAACGCGGTCCCCAACTGGGCATTGCCCGACAATTTCAAGAATCACGGCAACTATGTCGTCAGTCTGGCTAACGTTACCCGTTGGCTCGGGCGGCAAGCCGAGGCGATGGGTGTCGAGATGTTCCCCGGATTTCCCGCGGCCGATGTCATTTATCTCGACGATGGTGCGGTGAAGGGCGTGGTGACCGGTGACATGGGACTCGGCAAGGACGGTGAACCCACCGCCAACTTCCAGCTTGGCATCGCGCTGCATGCCAAGTACACGTTGTTCGCCGAAGGGGCGCGCGGTCATCTTGGCCGAGAGCTTCAAGATCGCTTTGCGTTGCGTAACGGCGTCGATCCGCAGGTTCACGGCATTGGCATCAAAGAGCTGTGGGAGATCGCCCCGGAAGCGCACCAACCCGGTCTCGTCATCCACACTGCGGGATGGCCGCTGCGAAGCGACACCTACGGCGGATCGTTTCTCTACCATCTGGACAATCGCCAGGTAATGGTGGGGTTCGTGGTGGGTTTAGGCTATCAGAACCCCTATCTATCGCCTTTCGACGAATTCCAACGCTACAAGACACATCCGTCGATCCGAAAATACCTCGAAGGCGGCAAGCGCTTGTCCTACGGCGCACGAGCCATCACAGCAGGCGGTTTGGTGTCATTGCCGAAGCTGACATTTCCGGGAGGGGCGCTGATCGGCGATGATGCCGGGTTCCTCAACGCCTCACGCATCAAGGGCAGTCATGCCGCGATCAAGACCGGCATGCTCGCGGCGGACGCGGCGTTCGACGCGGTGCAAGGCGGGCGCCAATCGGACGAGTTGCTCGCTTACCCGGAGGCCTTCCGGAAATCGTGGCTGTACACCGAGCTTCGCCGAGCGCGCAATTTCAAGCAATGGATGGGCAAGGGTCTCTATTTGGGCGCCTTGATGGTCGGCGTCGAGCAGAAGCTGCTAGGCGGCAAGATGCCCTGGACGCTGCGCCATAAGCACGCCGATCACGAGACGCTTAAACCGGCTGCTCGGTGCAAGCCGATTGCATATCCGAAGCCAGACGGCAAGTTGACGTTCGACAGGCTCTCATCCGTGTTCGTTTCCAACACGAATCACGAGGAAAACCAGCCATCTCACTTGAGGCTGAAAGACGCCGCCATACCGGTCGGCATCAACCTGCGCACATACGACGGTCCTGAAAGCCGCTACTGCCCCGCAGGGGTGTACGAATTTACGAAGCACGACGACGGTGCGCAGCGATTGACGATCAACGCCCAGAATTGTGTGCATTGCAAGACCTGCGACATCAAGGACCCTACGCAGAACATTATCTGGACGCCCCCGGAAGGCGGCGGGGGCCGAACTATCCAAATATGTGAATTGCCGTGCGAGGCCAATGAGCTGGCGCACTTGGCCGATAAATCGAGGAGCGTGACGTGAAAAAAGAAGTCGTGGTGATAAGTGGCGTGCGAACGGCAATTGGGAAGTTCGGCGGCAGCCTGAAAGCGTTTGCCCCAACCGAATTGGGCGCACGGGTCGTGCGAGAAGTGCTGGCACGCGCAACGGTCGGCGGGGATGAAGTCGGGCATGTCGTATTTGGCAACGTACTTGCCACCGAGCCCAAGGATCTGTATTTGGCGCGCGTTGCCGCAGTCAATGGCGGTGTTGCGGCAGCCACGCCAGCCCTGACGGTCAATCGGCTGTGTGGTTCTGGCTTACAGGCAATCATATCGGCGGCACAAACGATCCTGCTCGGCGACGCCGACATCGCCATCGGCGGCGGGGCCGAGAACATGAGCCGCGCCCCCTACATCACGCCTGACGCACGGTTCGGTGCTCGCATGGGCGATGCTCGTTTGATCGATATGTTGCTTGGTGCGTTAGACGACCCGTTTCACAGCGTTCCAATGGGAGTCACAGCGGAGAACGTTGCTCGCAAGTACACAATCCACCGGGAGCAGCAGGATGCCCTGGCCGTCGAATCGCACCGGCGCGCTGCACGAGCGATCGACGAGGGACGGTTCAAGACGCAGATCCTGCCCATCAGCCGCAATGTGAAAGGGCAGGTGCTCACGTTCGACACGGACGAGCACGTTCGTCGACAGCTTGATCCGAGCGAGCTTTCCGGACTGCGGCCGGTGTTCCAGAAGGACGGGGGCACGGTCACGGCGGGTAACGCCTCAGGCATCAACGATGCGGCGGCGGCGGTCCTCATGATGTCCCGGGACGCCGCCGAGGCGCGTGGTGTGAAGGCAATGGCGCGTCTGGTGTCCTATGCGCACGCTGGCGTTGATCCGCAGTACATGGGGATTGGCCCGGTCCCCGCCACCCGCATTGCACTTCAGCGCGCAGGGCTGGAAATCTCGGACCTGGATGTCATCGAGGCCAATGAAGCGTTTGCGGCACAGGCATGCGCGGTAATGCAAGCGTTGCAACTCGATCCGGCCAAGGTGAATCCAAACGGGTCAGGTATTTCGCTCGGCCATCCAATCGGTGCCACCGGCGCACTTATTACCGTCAAGGCGTTATACGAGTTGCAGCGAATCAATGGCCGCTACGCCTTGGTCACCATGTGCATTGGCGGCGGGCAAGGCATTGCTGCCGTGTTTGAGAACCTTCAACAAGTGTAATTTGGCAAGTTGATGACAATGGAAGTCCCAATGACAATTGAATCCGTAGGCATCGTTGGTGCTGGTGCGATGGGCAGCGGCATCGCACAGATCATTGCCACCGCCGGCCTGAACACCGTCCTGATCGACATTAACGAATACGCACTCGCTTGCGGGATTGAATCGTTGGCCGCCAGCCTTGACCGAATGGTGGCCAAAGGCAAGCTTGACGAGGCACAGCGAGCCGTCGCCATTTCGAGGGTTCAAGCATCGACAGATTATCGGCGACTTGCGGACGTTGATCTGATCATCGAGGCCGCGACCGAAAATCGCGAACTCAAGACGCGCATCTTGACCCAGATTGAGTCGATTGTCCGCCCCAGGGCAATCATCGCTTCAAATACCTCGTCGATCTCGATCACTGCGCTTGGTGCGGCGATGTCGGACCCATCGCGCTTTATCGGTATGCATTTCTTCAACCCGGTGCCATTGCTACCGCTTGTCGAAGTCATTAAAGGTGTTCAGACAAACGCCGAAACCGCGCGCGCGGTGCACGAGTTAGCGCTACGGCTAAGCAAAGTGCCTATCAACGTGAAGAATTCGCCGGGTTTCGTAGTCAACCGGATTCTGGTGCCGATGATCAACGAGGCGTTTTTTGTGTTGGCGGAGGGCATTGCAAGCGCAGAAGAAATCGACGCGGGAATGCGGCTTGGCGCCAATCATCCGCTCGGACCGCTGGCGCTTGCCGACCTGGTCGGGCTCGACGTATGCCTGTCGGTCATGGACGTCTTCTCGAAAGACTTCGGTGACCCTAAGTACCGAGCTTGTCCGTTACTGCGCGAGTTAGTGGCCGCGGGGCGCTTGGGCAGAAAGTCGGGATATGGTGTGTATCGCTACACATAGACATCGCGACTGAAGCTGCAACGGAGCATCGCTGCGGTTGCGTGGCACGGTCGATTCTGTCGCCGCCAAGATGCTTTCGACCGATGGAAAACTGGTTGGGGACGCGCGGGATTAGAATTGACCTTCCGCCCGCCAGCAAGACATTGAGCGCGGCGCGTTGTGCCGCATTCACGAACTGGCCTAACGGAAGCCAACGACGTCCGTCGCTACCGCAGGCCGGTTCGCCATCCTCAAATCTTCGAAAGCGACGCAGGCGGCTGGGTGGTGACGGCCTCACTCACCACGGCTCGCCCATGCTTTGCACCCGCGAGCAGAATCCCCAGCGCGGCCAGCACTGCCGGTATCGCGAGAATCATGAACAGTCCGGCATTGCTCCAACCCGCCGCGAGCAGCACGGCGCCCCCGAGCGATCCTGCCACCGCCCCGATGCGGCCGATGCCGAGCGCCCACGCCACGCCGGTCGCGCGATTGGATGTCGGGTAATAGGCGGACGCGATCACGTTCGCGCAGACCTGCGATCCGCTCACACAGAATCCCGTCACGAAGATGCCCAGCGCCAGCCATATCGCATTGTCGGCCATCGCCAGAGAGGCCAGCGCGAGCGCACCCAGGACATAGGCGGCGGCGACCACTTTGTAAGGATGGAACCGGTCGATCAGCACGCCCAGCACAAGCGCACCGAGCACGCCGCCGCCTTGCAACAGTCCGGCAAACATCGACGCCTGCTTGAGCGTCAGCCCGCTGCGCTCGGCCAGGATCGGCAGCCAGTTGATGAGCAGGTACAGCAACAGCAGGCTCATGAAGAATGCGAGCCAGAGCAGCAGCGTACCGCGCCGGTAGTCGCGATGGAACAGTTGCACGACGGGCGAGGACGGGAGGCGATCGTCGGCCGCGGTGTACGCCTGACCGACAACAACCCGTTGCGGTGCGACGCGCGCCAGAATCGAGACGATCTGCGTTTGCGTGCCGCCTCGGATTGCCAAATAGCGCACCGACTCCGGTAGCGTGAACCACAGCACCGGCACGAGCGCCAGCGGCAGCAGGCCGCCAACGGCGAGCAAGCCACGCCAGCCGATCCCCGCCACGAGGTAGGCCGTCACTACGCCGCCGAGCGCCGAGCCGAGGGAGAAGCCGCAAAACATCAGCGTGAGCAGAGTGCCGCGACGTCGCTCGGGACTGAATTCCGATGTCAGCGTGATGGCGTTGGGCATGGCACCGCCCAATCCGAGGCCGGTCAGGAAGCGAAGCGCGATCAGCCATTGGACGTTCGGCGCAAACGCAGCCCCTACACTTGCCGCACCGAACCCTGCGACAGACAGGATCAAGACTCGGCGGCGTCCGATACGGTCTGCCATCGGCCCACTACAGAACGCACCCACCATCAGCCCCAGCAATCCGGCGCTGAACAGGGGGCCGAGCGAGACCATCGACAACTGCCATTCTGCGCGGATGTGGGGGCGATGAAGCCGATGATCGCGATGTCGAACCCGTCCAGCGCCACGATCAGGAAGCACATTGCGCTGATCATGACCTGGAAGCGCGACACTGGGTTCGCGTTGATGAAGTCCCGCACGTCGATTGACGTGTGCCGGGGGGCGTGCTTGTCCATGAGAGTGTCTCCTGTCTCGATGCGGCGATACGATGTCGCCCTTTATGTGGATGCGCTGGATGATGCTGGCGGCTATGCGGCGTGTCCGTGCAACGGGGCGGCGGCATTGGCCTCCACTTGTGCGATGAACGCTGGATCTCGCTCACGAAGGTCGTCGTGACAGACGCGTCCCGTGCGCAGCATGTAGTCGTATGCGAAGCTCACGGGATCGAGGTGCATGCGCTGGCCGACAGACTCGTACCAGTCGAGGCTCCGTCTGGCGGCGTCCTGAAAACGGTCCGAGGCACTGCGGCGGCTTTGCTCGAACGAAGCGAACGCTGCTGGCACGTCGTTCCGATGGGCCGAGAGCGCCTCGAACAAGGCGATGGCATCCTGCATGGCCATGCGCGTGCCCGATCCGAGGGAGAAGTGCACACTGCGCAGGGCGTCGCCAAGCAGAACCACGTTGCCGTGCGACCAGCGCGCATTGCTGACCACCCGTGCCTGAAACCAGTTCGACCGGTTGGTCAGCAGCGAATGACCTTGCAGGTCGTCGGCAAAGATCTGCTCGCAGAACGCGCGGCTCTCGTCCTCGGCGGCGGTGTCGAGGCCGCAGCGCTGCCATGTCTCGGGATCGACCTCCACGAGGAACGTTGAGCGATCGGGACTGTATTGATACGCGTGCGCCATGAACACGCCGTGCGGCGTCTGACGGAAGATCAAAGAAACCGGGTGGAAAAGTTGTGCCGTGCCGTACCACGCGAACTTGTTGCGACGCTCGTCGAAGCTCGGCATGAAGTGTTCGGCCAGATGGGTGCGCACTTCGCTGTTCACGCCGTCGGCGGCGACGATCACGTCGGCGTCCGGTAGTTGGGCCGGATCGGTGACGTGGCTCTGATAGCGTACATCGACACCTGCTTCGGCACAGGCTTGCTGAAGTACGCGCAGCATATCGATGCGGGCCGTGCGCGAAAAGTGATTGTTGCTCAAGCGGACCGGCACGCTCTGATGCACGATCTCCATGTAATCGCAGCGGGTATGGTGCGCCGTGAACTTGCGGAAGAATGCTTCGTCCGCCTCCTTCAGGAACGCAAGTGCAATGTCGGAGAAGACAACACCCCAGCCATATGTGGCATTGGCGGCGTTGCGCTCGTGCACGACGATCTCGTCTTGCGGATGACGCTGTTTCATCAACAGCGAGAAGTACAGGCCGGCAGGCCCGCCACCGATGACGGCGATTCTCATGATGGGCTCCTTGATTGTTGGCTGGCGAGGATGGCGGGGCGTCAGGCGAACCGTGTCAGCGGTCGTGTGTTCGGTACGGCCAGCAGGGCGCCGGCGTCGGGCACCACGGGGGCCAGATTGAGGTGATCGAGCATCTGGCGCACGGTGCTCACGGCGGTCGACGTCACGGGCAAGCCGAGCCGGTCCTGCGCGATCTGGATCGCAGGCAGCGACGGCATCTGCACGCAGGCGGAAAGCACTACGACGTCGGCATTGGCCGTATTGAGCCGCTTGACGTCGTCGAGCAACTGCATGGGGTCGCGGCGTCCGACCTCAAGGTTGTCGGGAATTTCGAACGACAGGGCGTCGAGCACCTCGATGCCCTCGTGCTCGATATACTCGACCACGGCTTGCGTCAGCGGCTTCATATACGGCGCCATCAGCGCGATCTTGCGCGCGCCCAGCGTCTTCAACCCCGCGACGAGTGCACCGGCCGACGTCATGACGGCGGCTGCGCTGTGGTTCTCGCGGGCGACGCGGCGCAGGTCTTCCTCGACCTGTCGGTGGTAGCCCGGGCCCATCGCCATGATGGCAACGAGGCAAGCGGTACTCATGACATCCACGCGTGCGTCGGCGAGTTCGGCGGCACAGCGCAGGCCCTCGGCGTTCATCGCCTCGAGTTCTTCCTTGACCACGCGATGCATGCGCATGCGACTCGAATGGAAGGTGAAGCGCTCGGGCAGGACCTGCTCACGCGCGCGCAGCATGGCGGGAATCTCGGTCTCCATCGTGGTGTTGGAGCTGGGCACGATCTGCCCGATGCGAAATGGGGTAGGCGTCATAGGGTGATATCTCCGGCGAGTGAGGGGGCGGCGGCGTGCTCGCTGCGAGTTCGGTATTGTTCAAGCGCCGCGCGCAATATCGATGGCATCTCGATCGACTCGCGCGCGCCGCGCTGGATGCAGATTGGCGTGAGTCGTGCAATGAAGGCGATGTCGTTGTGGGCTTTGCGCGCCGTCATCGACAAGGTGAAGGTTCTGGTGCGAACTTCGGCGACTTCCACGGTGACGTCGAACGCGTCGTCCGGCCAGAGCGAGCGGCGAAAGTCGAATGTCAGCGCGCGCGTGGGGGTGCCGAATCCGTGTCGGTTCTTGACGGTCTGTGGTGTGCCGCCGAAGAGCGATCCATAGAACAATTCGGCGATGGAGATGACATAGTCGGAAAAGGTTGCGGTGTAGACGACGCCAGCGGGGTCGCACTCGCCCCAACGCACCTGACGGCGCACAACAAAGGGCTGCTCGCTCACCACGTATTCGGTGCTGATCATGCGTCCGCCTTTGCCGTCTGGGCGGTAGTGGTACGCGCGGTTTCGGCGGCAAGGCGTTCGGCGATGGCCGCCCGCAGCGATGCCTTGTCTACCTTGCCGACGCGGGTCACCGGAAATTCGTCGATCGTCTCGATACGTTCCGGGCACTTGAACTTCGCCAACCCTTGGCCGACGAGGAAAGCGGCAAGTTCGGTGACGGAGGGGGTGACATGCCCGGGGCGCAAGATGAGATAGACACAACCCCGCTCGCCGTAAAGCGGATCGGGCATGGCGACCAGCTTGGCGTCGGCAACGGCCGGGTGATGGCTGACGAATGCTTCGACCTCTTCACAGCCGATCTTTTCGCCACCGCGATTGATGTTGTCACGCAGACGCCCTTCGAAGGCGAAGCAGCGCACGCCGTCGATGACTTTTTCCGTGACCATGTCGCCGGTGCGCACGAAGCCGTCCGGTGTCAGCGTCTGCGCCGTTGCGTCGTGCGCCTTGTAGTAGCCGCGCAGGCTCGATGGTCCACGAAAGCAGAGTTCGCCTGCGGAGCCTTCCTCAGCGGGCGAATCCGAGCCCGGAAGCAGCACACGAATATCGTCGTGCTCGCACCCTGACAGCCCTTGCGTGTGGTGACGCACGGCCGATGGCAGATGCGCGCCAGCCCCCATGAGCAGGCCTTCGGTCGTGCCATAGAGGTTGAAGCAGGGCACGCCGAGGTGGGCTTCGAGCGAGTCGGCACGACTCATCGTGCCGAAGAGTTGCAGCGACGAAAGATCGTGTTTGCCAACATCCTTGTACGCGATCATTTGCGGTGCGACTGGCCCGATGGAGAGGCCATGCGTGACGCGGTGCATCTCGATAAGTGTGAGCATGCGGGCGATGTCGACACGCGGCATCAGCACGGTCGTCATGCCGGTTGCCACGGTGGACGCCAGCGCGTAGAGCTGACCGGCGTTGTGCAGCAATGGCAGTGACCAGATCATGCGGCTGTGTTCGGACATGCCGATATGGCGCATCCATGTCAATGAGTGACCGATGTACTCCGCATGAAAGCGTGGGATGATCTTCGGCACGCCGGTTGTGCCGCCCGAGAGTTGGAAGCTCAGCACGTCCTCGCTGCCGATGCGAAGTTTACCCAGCACCTCGCGCGCGCGCGCGAGTGGCATCGCGTCGATGAGACGCTCGATGGCGTGATGGCCGGTGCCGGCGCGATCATCCTGCTTCCCGCGCGCCACCAGCAGATGCTCCAGCGACGCGTGCCGCGCCATCATCTGACGCGCAAACCCGACGAGATCGAACGCAGAGAAATCGGCTTGTACGAAGTAGCCGCGCGCCTCGGACTGTGAAACCAATTGGCCGACTTCCACTTCGCGGTATTGCGGCACGGCACATACGGGGACGACGCCTGCCTTGTAGGCCCCCATCAGCGCGACGACAGTGTCGACAGTGGTGCCCATTTGGAAGACTGCCCGGTCGCCCGGGCGCAGGCCCAGTTCGATGAGCGCCGCGCCAAGCCGTTCGCTGCGCGAGTCGAGCTCGACGAAAGTCAGAGTGGCCTCGTCACTGACGTAGGCCGAGCGTGCCGGCACACGCGTGGCGGTCGCCCGCAACGCGTCGCCGAGGGTGGTGTCGACCCAGGCGTTCGACGCAAAATAGCGCTGCGCCAGGTCCGGCGGACAGTACGTCACGCCGTCGATACGGTGATAGATACCGCTCATAGTGTCTCCTGCACGTTCCGGTGGCGACGTTATGCGCGCGGGGCGATCCGCACGATGTCGCGTTCATAGCTTTCGATTCGGCCGTCTAGGCCACCCGTGAACAATCCGTACCAGACCGCCGGCTTCAGGCCCAGTGCGCGACGCTCGAACGCAATCGGTACGTCGCTGGAAATCACGGTGTAGTCGCCGTGGGCTTCGACGCGGCACGACGGCAACTGTCGTGCGGCGTCGGTCAACGACGCAAATTCCGGCACATTAAGGACGAAAATCCGCAGCGGCTGGCGAGGCTGAGGCGTTTGAGTTTTCATGACTGACGCTCCCCGTTAAGCCGTTGGCCGAGCCGCTGAGCCTTGCGCTGCCACACGGTATCGATGCAGGTGAAGCGGGCGCCTCCCGCGCGGGCCTCGTCTTCGATTTCCATGGCGGCCTCGAGCGTGGCCGACGCGTCGCGCGCATCGATGCCTTCCAGCGCGCGCAGCTTGCGGGTGATCTCGATGAAGTAGCCATTCGGGTCGCGAAAATAGATCGACTCGATTACCTCGTGCGCCGTCTCGGTCGAGACTTCGACGCCCCGCGCTTCTAACCGGGTCTTCCAGGCCCGCAGGGCCGCTGGGCTGTCGACCAACCATGCGGTGTGCGTGGCGTCGAATACGTGGTCGTCGGGCAACGGTGCCCGGCCAGGACGATTGGCAAGGGACACCGGTTCCTCACTGCCGAGATAGTAGAAGAAGGCGATCGTGCTGCCGTGGCCGCTATCGAAGAAGAAGTGCAGGAAGTCGGGGTGTGTTGCCGGCCCCAGCCGCGGGCGGAAATCGTGTGAATCAGCGGCAGGCCGAGAATGTCGCGATAGAACTCGACCGTTTGCCGCAGTCGCCAGGTCGGCCGCGCCGTGTGATCCACACCGTGCAGATGCAAGGCGAGATCGGCTGCGGGGATGTCGTTCAACTTCATGTCGGGTCTCCCGAAGTTCGGTAGTGCATTTGGGGGGTAGGGGCAGGGCGTGTCATTGCGGGAAGGTCTCGCGCAGCCAGTCCTGCAGCAGGCGACCGGCGATGTAGCGTCCGGCTTCTTCGCCATCGGCCAGCGCGCGGCCGTGGTGGTCGCCGCGTACACGCCGGTGCGACTTCTGCGTCGAGCCGAGACTGGCGTAGATGTCGGCGACGACGCTGGGAAAGCAGGCCTGATCGCCCGTGTACTCGATGAGCAGCGTAGGCTGCACGATGGCCGGTGCGGTTTTCGACAGCAAGGCGTTCGAGGACAACCCCGACCATGTGGAGAGCCAGGCCTCGGGAGAGCAAACGCGGCCGAAACCGACCGAACCGTAGTTCGAGGTGAACGGATCGCTGCCCCAGAGTGAGCCGTAACGCCGGTCGGACGGGTCCAGGGTCAGGTCGAAGCAGCGCAGGTCGGCATCGGTTCGCCAGATGGTCATCACGGGCGTGTGCGCTGCCATGCGGCGCAGGCGGGCGTCGGCCGGGTCCGAGTCGCGTTTGAGGCGCTCGCGTGCACCTTGTCGCGCCGCAATCAGATCGCGCGCCATGGCGTCGAGACGCGCCACACGAGCGGCTTGAGCGGCACGATAGCGTGCCACGAAGTCGGCGTCGTAACGCGTCGCGGGGGCGGTCCCCGACGGTCGCGGCGAGAACCCGTTGGCCGGGTCGAACGGGTCGAGCGTCGGATCGACGGACAGGGCATCTTGCTCGTTGGTCACCGACGGATCGATGCAGGTTTGCAGCAAGGCACCTTGTCCCGGGTGCGGGGCGACGAAGACCACACCGTCGACGGCCGGCATGTCGAGCGAGGCCAGTTTCGTCGGACGTCCGCCCGGGGTGCGCTCGATTCGCGTTTCCGGGGCCAGCCCGGATTGCTGCGCGTAAAGGGCGTAGAGGCCACTGCCGCCCGAGTTACCAAGCAGGATGACGCGTTTGAACCCCGCCTCGCGCAGGAATCGCATGCTGGCGGCGACGTCATAGAGTGCGAACTCGTGTTCCAGCCGCATGTCGTTGCCGACCGAGCGCGGTGCCTGTGTCCACGCCGCATAGCCTGCATTCACGATATCCGGGATCAGGTAATGACACGCCATGAATTCACGCGGATGCATGATGCAGACAACAGTATCGGGCGAACCTGCGGAATACAGGGCGCCGCTCGTTGCCGCGCCGTCCGCGGTGCGAAGGACGACATTACGTGTCGTCGCGCCCAATGGCAGATCTCGCGGGTTCCAGTCCGTGTTGAGAAATCCCGCCGTCGCGCCGTGACCGACGTTACGACCTTGCAGTTGTTGACTCATCTCTCCACCTCCTTTTTTACATATTAGTCCAGTTTTTTACGAATGAGTAAACATTCGTGTGAAAATTTGACGGGGATGTAAAAAAAGTCTGGGGCGAAGTGCTTGCGGGGCTTTGCGCTACAAGGGAATTTGGTTATCGTTGGGGTTTTCTGACGCCTGCGTCAAAAGAGGAACTGAGGGTCGTCATGAGCAAAACACAGACAAAGAGCGACGCGTTGCGGGAGAACATTCTGGAGGTCGCGACGCGGCTATTTATCGAGCGGGGTTTCGACGGGACGAGCTTCAACGACATTGCGGATGTCGTGGGCGTGAGTCGTCCAGCGCTGTACTACTACTTCAAGAGCAAGGAAGCGATTCTCGAAGTGTTGACCACGGTAGTCACTCGCGCCGCGGGGGAGTTGGCCTCCGAGGCGTTACCGGGGGATTTGCGGCAACCGGCCGCGATGTTGCGGCATCTAGTGTTGCGGCATGCCCATCTGATCCTCACACATCCGTTGCAATTTCGTGTGGTGGAGCGCAATGAGGACAACCTGCCGCTCAAGCAGAGGAAGCTCGCCGAGCAATCGCGGCGCGCGGTGCTTGAACAGTTTCGGCAGGCGATTGAGTTGGGTATCGAACGCGGTCAGTTTCGCATGATGGATGCTAAGGTCGCCGCGTTTTCGATCATCGGCATGTGCAACTGGACAGCCTGGTGGTTCGCGCCGTCGGGCCCGCGTAAGGTTGACGAGATCGCGGAGCAGATCGCCGACATGGCGCTGCGCTCGGTCGAGCAAGATGCGGGGCGGCAGCTCAGCGAGCAAAGTGTGGCGGGCGTGTTGAAGCTGTTGCGTGACGATATTGATTTGCTCGAGCGACATGTCAAGCCGTGAGCGCGTTGTAGTGCTTGCGCACGTAAGTCATGTCGCCGCACGAAACTGGTTCGATGCATGAACCTCGAAATGACGGTTGCGATGGTTCGGGATATCGATCCGACTGACGTCCCTGACCTCCCCCGAAAATCTCCAGCCCAAGGTGCTCGGTTAAGCGGGGGGAGGTCATCACCAATACCGGTCGAGGATTGACCGGTTGAATCCACAGCGAGTTGCCGTCACTAGCCCGTCCCGCAAAACTGCCATTTAAACGGCGGGTTCGCATCCCAAACCTGCCAATCGCCTACGTGTGCATCGCGCAACCGGACGGGCCGCATACGACGACCGCTATTTATTCCCTGCGCGAGACGATTTCGACCGCAACGCCGAAGTTTCAACGTCGCCTGCAAGCATCGCAATGGTGACCCTCTCGAATTTTTTCAGCAGGACAGCCTCGGCTTCGAGAAGCGTCGCCGAAAGATGGGCATTCACAGCTTGTTCGACACGACATTGCGGATGATCCTCCGAAACAAGATGTGAGAAAAGCGAAGGTTCACCGACCGCACGGTAGACGTCCAGTAGCGTGATGTTTTCGAGGGGTTCGGCCAGCACCCAGCCGCCTCCGTGCCCTTTCTCCGAAGTGACGTATCCAATATCGCGCAGACCGCTGAACAAACGCCTCACGACAACGGCGTTCGTGCACAGCATTTCACCGAGCGCTTCGGAGGTGAGCGGACCATCCGCATGCTTCATGTGAATCAACGCGTGCAAGACGCGAGACATGCGGCTATCAGTCTTCATCGTGGGCGCCCATTTCAAGAAACTTTTTAAGTTGCATAAAAGTTTAACACGGCGCTATCATGCAACTCACGACGTTACGTGATGATCTGGGGAGGGAACGTATGGACGAGCACTACGATGTCATCGTGATCGGCGGCAGCTTCGCCGGTCTTTCAGCCGCAATGCAGCTGGCGCGCGCGCGACGGCGTGTGCTTGTGCTCGATAGTAGAAGGCCACGCAATCGATTCGCATCGCACGCTCATGGTTTTCTCGGGCAGGATGGCAAGGCGCCCGGCGAGATTATCGATGAGGCGACGGCGCAACTCTCGGCGTATCCGACGGCGCACGTCGCGACTGGAGAAGCACGCACGGCGGAGCGTGTTGATGATTGCTTTATCGTCACGCAAAGCAGCGGGAGCAACGCAAGCGCGGACCGATTGATCCTTGCGACGGGCGTTCGAGACGAACTGCCTTCGCTCCCCGGCTTGGATGAACGGTGGGGTATCAGCGCGCTGCATTGTCCGTATTGTCACGGTTACGAAGTTGCGGACAAACGGCTCGGCGTCCTGGCAACGCATTCACTATCGATTCATCAGGCGATGCTCGTTCCTGACTGGGGACCGACAACCTGGTTTACGCAAGGAATAGTCCAGCCATCGCCCGAAGAGACTGCGTTGCTCGAAGCTCGCAATGTGCGGATCGAACGGGCGCCAGTCGTGGAAGTGCTTGGCGACGTACCCAACATGACGGGGTTGCGTCTCGCCGACGGCCGCGCCATCGAAATCGATGCACTGTTTGTGGGGCCGCGCACCCAGATGGCAAGTCCGCTCGCAGAGCAGCTCGGATGCGAGTTCGACGAAGGTCCGATAGGTCCCGTTATCCGCGTGGACGACTGGAAGCAGACCACCGTTCCGGGAGTGTTTGCCGCTGGCGATGCGGCGAGCGCATGGTCCAACGCGACGTTCGCCTCGGCGGCCGGGGTTGCAGCGGGCGTTGCAGCACATCGCTCGCTCATTTTTGGCTTGTAATCGATCGTGGAAGTGGCCGCGCCCTGGCAGCGGGCTCTAACGCGTCGAGTGCATCAAACGGCTATCCGCGAGGCTCGCATTCGTCCGAGGTTGCCACGGGGCGGTCCGATCGATCATTCCTACGCCTTGGTTCTTCCCACGAGCAGGTAAAGGCCATTGAGCCGGAAACCCTTCGGCCAATTGCCGTCGTGGGCATCCTGGGTTTGGGCAAGTCAACAACGATACGCTTCGTTTAAAAGAACCTCCAGGATTCGGGGCGGCTCGCATTGCTGTTACATGGTAGGACTGAGCCCGAATACTGTGGGGCGGATGCTGAACAACGTTGCATCGAACGTTAAGCAATTTTCGAGGAGTCCGCTGCTGCCACAGGCCAGCGCCGAGTAGCGTTCTGCTCCTCTTTAATCAGTTCGATGAATGCCCTTAGTGGAGCGGACGTAAATCGGCTCGAGAAGTACAGTTGCGGCCCTTCGAATTCACGCCACCAGTCATGCAAGACAGGGAGTAGCTCACCGCTTTCCAGATATGGGGTTAGCCAGTTTTCGAAGGTGCCGATGACGCCGCGTCCGTCGCGCGCGAATCTAATTGCTGCCGAAGCACCATCCACGCCGACGATGAGGCGGCCCGGCGGATCGACCCTGACTGTTTCCTGTCCACGCTCGAATAGCCACTCGACGAGAGCACCGCTCGAAAAACGCAACCGGATACATTCGTGATTCAGCAGGTCGCTCGGGTGTTTGGGAATACCGCGCGCAGCGAGGTATCCGGGTGCAGCGGCCCATGCGATTCGCTGATGACGCGGTCCAATTGGCACCGCTATGGTGTCTTGTGCCAAATGCTCTCCGTATCGGATCCCAGCGTCGCAACCAGCTGCCACGATATCGACGAGTCGGTCATCCACCATGATTTCAACGCGAACTTGCGGATGCGCTTCCATGAAGCGGTCGATGATCGGCGGCAGGATATCGACCATAACCGCGCCCGTCACATTGATCTTCAGAAGCCCACGTACGACGCTCTGCGAACTGGCGGCGTCACGCAACGCGGCACGCGTTTCTGCCATTAGCGGCGAAATACGGGTGGCAAGTGTGCGCCCCGTTTCTGTGGGCATGACGCTGCGTGTGGTGCGGATCAGCAACGGGACGCCCAATTGCGCCTCAAGTTGTGCGATCCGCTCGCTTACTGTCGAAGGAGACAGGCGCAGCCGTTGGGCAGCGGCCCGAAAACCTCCGGTATCTAGCACAGCGAGGAATACCGCGAGCAGATCCAGATTGGAGTCGTCATCATTATTGTTCGGCATGGCGATCAGTCTATTCGATTTTTACATCATTATCAAAAATCGCCGAACGAAATATAGTGACCGCAAGCTCATTCTTGAGGACGAAAACATGAATACCACTAAGACTGTTTTGGTCACAGGCGCTAACAAGGGCATCGGCTACGAAACGGCTCGACAACTCGGTCGGCTGGGACATCGCATCTGGCTCGGCGGCCGTGATGCCGCACGCGGCGAGACAGCGATGAAGTCTCTGGTGGCGGAGGGGCATGATGTTCGGTTTTTGCCAATCGACGTGACGCGGGACGAAAGCGTACGTGCCGCTGCTGCACGTGTACAGGACGAAGACGGTCGCCTTGATGTGCTGATCAACAACGCGGGCATTCCAGGCGGGCCTCACACGGCGCCCAGCAAGCAACCGATCGACAGCATCCGCGCTGTATTCGAGACAAACGTTTTCGGTCCGATCCGCGTGACTCAGGCGTTTGTGCCGTTGTTGAAATCTGCTGGTCAAGGTACCGTCGTGATGGTAAGCAGCGGGCTCGGATCTCTCGGCTGGCTGTCTGATCCGGCGAACCAGTTCTATGGCGTGAATATCCTTGGCTACAACAGTTCCAAGTCGGCCCTCAACGCTGTTGCGCTGGCTTTTGCAAAGGAGTTAGCGTCGGTCGGCATCAAGGTTGACGCTGTCGATCCAGGCTATACCGCCACCGATTTCAACAACCACTCGGGTCCCCGCACGGTGGAACAGGCAGCCGAAGGCATCGTCTGGCTTGCGACCCAGGACCCGGCCGGGCCGTCAGGACGCTTCTACTTCGAGCAGAACCAGATTCCTTGGTGATAGGTCCTCTGTGCGTGCGCCCGGCGCCTTTGCGCCACAGTAGCGCCGGAGCGGTCCGGAGGAGTCGAGAGCACAGGCGAATCAAGGAGAGCATGAGATTTGAGAGATCTCGTTGGTGGCGACGTCTCCCCCGATTTGAGTAGCGCGGCGATTTAGAGTCCAATCACGTGGTCAGGAGATTGGACATGAAGAAGCGATTCACCAAACAACCCACCATTGCGGCCCGAGGTCTGGCGAGCGCGCTCCTAAAGTTGTTTTGCAGCATTTCGGGAATCGTCCAGGAGCTTCTTCGCGGTCTCACGAGCTTCATCAAGCCTCCGCTGATACGAGTTTTCGTTAATGGGAAATCCCAACTCCTTGCGGAGGGCCAGTAACGTGCGGGTCTGATAAGGCGCCATCTCGGTGATCATAGCCTCCCAAGCAGCATGAGCTTCCAGCGCTTCGCCCCTGAGAGTTTCATGCAGTTGATCCCGCTGCTCCATCCACCCAGTAAGCATTTGCTGGTGCAGCTTCCATTGTCCCTGGATTTTTTTCTCTTGGTCCAGGGAAGCGTTTCCCAAATTGTTCGCCTTCATCATCTCTACCAGAGCATTACCATTCTGGATTTCGCGGTCCACAACACCAGCGACAGCTTTCAGATCAGCACTGCGTTTCAACATCTTTGCGCGCAATATCTCCATGCGCGTAAGCAGGGTGCCGATCTGCGTGCCAAGGTCAATTGCGTTTTCCAAAGTCTCCGTCGAGGCGACAACATGAAGAGCGTTTATCGCCTTGACAATCTTGGCTCCCTCCGCGGTTATCTCTTCTTGCTTAGTCTCCGGGTTTAGCATCTTTGCGGAGACGACTATTGCGGCTGCAGCTCCTTCCGCTGCCGGCAAAAACACATCCCGTCGCAATTCCATGGCACGCTTAAATTCTGCCTGCCGTTCAGCACTTTCGAGCTGGAGGCGAACAATCTTCCGCGAGTTCCGATTGTAGTGGTCAACTGATCCCGGACACTGCGTTAAGTTTTTCTTCTGCGACTGCTGGCGCCACACCGTTATTGAATTGATGTGGTCGAATCCAGTTGTACCGCTGCATCAGGTAATGGCTGATATCCCGATGGGCTTCTCCAGCACTCATGTATCCAGTGCTCGGCACCCATTCCGTTTTCAAGCTTCGGAACAGGCGTTCCATCGGGCTGTTATCCCAACAATTTCCACGCCGACTCATGCTCTGCTTGATTCGATAGCGCCATAGTCTCTGACGGAATTTCCTGCTGACATATTGGCCGCCCTGGTCGCTGTGGAACATCAAGTCCGTAGGCCGACCGCGTTGCTCGAATGCCATATCTAATGCCTTCACCACCAGGTCGGCGTCGGGGCTCGTCGAGAATGACCAGCCGACAACGCGGCGAGTGAACAGGTCCAACACCACGGCCAAATAATGCCAGCGCCCCTGCGCCCATAAATACGTGATGTCGCCGCACCAGACTTGATTCGTTGCCGCCACATCGAACTCGCGATTCAAGACGTTCGGAATGTCGATGCGCTCCACCGTAGCGCGCTTGTATGCGTGGTTGCCAGGTTGCTTGCAAATCAAGCCGAGCTCGTCCATCAGACGGCTGACCTTAAAGCGCCCAATCGTCGCGCCTTGCTCGCGCAGCATGCCCATGATGCTGCGGCTGCCTGCCGAACTTCGGCTTTCGACAAACAACTCGTGCACGCGACTGCGCAGTGCGATTCGTGCTGCGTCAACTCGCTCTCGACGATGTCTGTATGCGTAAAAGCACGACCGAGGTATATCGAACAACTCACACAACATGGCTACCGGCACGCCGTGGCCGACCTGGTCGATTATTTCGTACGTTCTATCCCTTCCGACATCAGTAGCGCAGTAGCTTAATGGGATGGTCTGCCCCACCTCCTGCGCGATACTGTGCGCGTCCACCTCAAGGAGAGCGACCATGAGCGAGCACCACGTCCACGTCATCGGCATTGATCTCGGCAAGAACTGGTTTCACGTGGTTGCCATCGATGAGCGTGGCAATGAGCTATTTCGCAAGAAACTCAACCGCGCCCAACTCGCAGAGTTCTCGGTGACTGCGCCGCCGTGTGTGATTGCGATGGAGGCGTGCCCGGGATCTCAATTTTGGGGAGGCGCTTCCACGAAGCGGGCCACGAGTTGCGCATCATTCCTGCGCAGTTCGTGAAGCCCTATTTGAAGTCGAACAAAAATGATTTCAATGATGCCCAGGCGATTGCCGAAGCCGCCAGTCGCGGGAGCATGCGCTGCGTACCATTGAAGACAACCGACCAGCTCGAACTTCAAGCGCTACATCGGGTGCGACAGCGCTTTATCGTCGAGCGAACGGCGGTCGTCAACCAAATGAGAGCGCTGCTTCTCGAACACGGCATTGCTATACCGGTGGGGCGCGCGCTGTTCGCCCGACGAATGCCAGCAGTATTGATCGATGCAGACAACGGCTTGTCACCGAGATTGCGCCAGCTCTTGGCTCGGCTGCGGCAACGATGGCAATTGCTCGATGAAGAGATCGAAGTGGCTTCGACGGAAATCACTCAAATCGCGCGTGAGTCAGAGCTATGCCGCCGTGTGAGTACTGTGCCAGGCGTCGGCCCCATCGTCTCGACCGCGCTCATAGCCGCAGTGGGTAACGGCGTTGCGTTCAAAAGTGCTCGAGATATGTCGGCCTGGTTGGGACTCGTGCCCAGGCAGTATTCGACCGGCGGCAAATCAAACCTGGGCGGCATCAGCAAGCGCGGGAACGCCTACCTGCGAATGATGATGATCCAGGGTGCACGGGCCTTGATGATCCATATGAAGCGCGATCAATCTCGAATGGGCTTGTGGCTTCGTGAACTAGAGCAGCGAAGTCATCCGCACGTCGCGCTCATTGCGCTAGCCAACAAGATCGTCCGAATCTGCTGGAAGGTATTGACGAGCCAAGTGCCATATCGACAATTTCCAGACGCACCCGTAGTCGCCTGAGAACAAAGAAGTGTCGAAGTCCTGTTTTGCGAGCCCTGATTAACTGATGACACAGAACCGTTGACCGGCATGCCAAGAGCCCGGCTAAAAAAGCAGTCTTCCATGACTGAACGCTTTATTGGGTTTGGTGTGCGCGGATTCCATCATGGCCAGCAGTCATGCGCTGCGCGAACAGGCCGGATACATTGACGCAAACGTTGTTCTGTCGAAGCGGAAAACCAGCGACTTGCAAATCCGGGGCAGACCATACATTTTTTAGAATGTCGCGTTCCTCGGTCACGCGTTTGAGCTCGGCCTTCAGACGCCGTACCTCGGCACTCTGGTCTAGCTCCGCTTTCCGCAAGACATCCGGCTTATCGAACTTCGCTTTCCAAGCATACAGACTATGAGTCGTGATGCCCAGTCGCTGCGCCACATCCGCTACCGAATGACCTCGCTCGGTGACTTGCTTGACTGCCTCGATCTTAAACTCATCCGTGTACCGCTTGCCGCTCATACTGACCTCCTCGGTTGCCATAAATTATGGCTCGAAGATGTCTACGAAAGGCTGGCCGGTCCAAGGGTTGCGGCTCCCATATTAGATAATGCGCTATCTGCGTATACCTTTTGGGAGGAGGTATGTTGGATCCGGTTGCGCTTACAGTCTCGGTCCTTGCACTTGCCGTGTCGGCGACGACGGCTTGGCTAACACTTTTTCGACGCGGCACGGTGCGTATGACGCAGCCTACCGTGATTTTCTTCGGGCCCGATGTGCCTCGCCCCGGTAGACGAGCGCCTTTGCCGAAGATCTATTTGCGGACGCTGCTATTCTCGACATCTAAACGCGGGCGAATCATCGAGAGCATGCACGTGGCCATTCATCGCAACGAAACACACCAAAACTTCAACATATGGGTGCATGGCGACGAAAAGCTCGTAAGGGGCAGCGGCCTGTTCATTGGTGAGTCCGGAGTCGGAGCAAACCACCACTTTCTCACCCCGGAGGACGGGAGTGACTTTAGGTTCAACGCCGGGCGCTATCGCCTGGAGGTCTTTGCTCGGATACTCGGTGACCGACGCTCAAAGCTGCTGTTTACTCAGGAACTCGAGATCACATTGCAAATTGCGGCCTCATTAGAAACGTCGAAGGCGGGCTTGTATTTCGACTGGGGCGCCGACTCGGCGACCTACCTTCCACACGTCGAAACCCACAAACCTTCCGATCTAGATGCGATGCAAGCGTTGCTGTCGCAGCTCGCGACGGACCGTGAATCCAAACCGTGACCCCATTGGATAAAGATGCCCGGACTTTATGTCGGCTTCTAGGCGTCCGGATTCATGTCGTGGATTTCCACTTCGGGATGTGGATTCAAGCGGTCGTTCATGGGCGGTGCCGGAAGGACTGCTCTACATTTCGAAGCAGCCATTTGCAAAAGGCCGGTCGACTTCCGCAAAGGGTCGGCTACGGACGTTCGCGGCCGATGTGCAGTTCATTGACCGGTTGAATCCACATCGGCAATCCGTCGTTCTATTACAAATGATCGACGACGTGCTACAGCAGGTCTTCGAAATGCCCGCGAAGGAAGCAGGCACCTCCCGCGAAGTACCTCTGTCGGGCATAATTCACCCGAAGATGCGAATAAAGGCGAAAATCATCGACACTTTACGAGGCCGGAATGAACCTCAGCTCAGTAGCCTTGCCCGCAATTCTTGCTGCGCTCGCGTCCGGCCTCTTCGCACTGGTGGGAGTGATCGTTACATCTGCCCTTGCGCAACGGCGCGAACATGAAGCAGATTGGCGGCAGACAAAGGTCGATCACTATCAGGAATACGTGACGGCACTGTCGAATATCGTTTCAGCCCGTTCCACACCCGCAGCGCAAGAACGCTACGCTGACGCCGTGAATGCGCTGGCTCTCGTTGCATCGCCCGCAGTGTTGGATGCCGTTAACGCGTTTCAGCGAGAGATTTCATATCGCAACACCGAGCGGAGCGATGAGCGGCACGACATGCTGTTGAGCGAGGTCATGCGTGCGATGCGCAAAGACGTGCAGCCGCGCCGCATCAAAGATCGCCGTCGGGAATTCCGTTTTCTTGCCCCACCGCCGCTACCCATCGAGGCAAAAGCGGATCACAGGTAGATGTAATAACCTGCATGCGATCACTAAAAGATATAGGGAGCCCTATCATGCAGATTGTCCCGGCCTCAGCTCTCATCGAAATATCTAAGGGCTATCTCGGTCATCGATCGCGCCGTGAGGACAGTTGGATTTGGCACTCGGGGGACGAGAACGGAAAGGGCAGTGCGATCCCGTTCGCGGTTTCGACCCTATATAGAGGGCAAAATACGCGTCATACGCCGATGCTCGCGTCGATCGCCAGAGGTCTGCAGTCTACGGACATCCTCAAAATTTTCGAAACCCCAATCCCTGACCAAGCCAAGATAGTTCTTAGGCTGGCTCAATCATGGTGGTTTGCGAAAGAGCTGACTCGGCACCCGATCTTTAGTCATGCGGCGAGCCAGAATCTGGATTTGAATGAAATCGCACTCGCACAACACTATGGTATTTCGACAGGCTACCTAGATCTTTCCGATGACTTTAATGTCAGCGCATTCTTCGCCACTTGCCGCAAAACCACTGAAGGCTGGCAACCTGCCGACTCAGGTGTTGGCGTAATTTATAGAGTTAACCTGAGCAACATAAAGAATACGTGTGAAAGCTACATTCCGCTTGGACCACAGAGATTGCCGAGACCGTATGAGCAATGCGCGTGGGTCGTTGAAATGCCTTTTTGCAGTGGATTTGAAGGTTGGCCAGGAGTCGAGATGCTGTTATTCCACCATGATCGTCATGTTGGGGAGCATTTTCTCGAAATGTTTGAAGGAGGTACCCAACTGTTTCCACCGGATCCCCTAGCAGATGTTGCGGAAGAGATTCTTTCTTGCGGTGAGATTCCAATTGACCTTGTTGATGCGGTATTGAAGTCGTTTTCTAGTGACCCTTGTGGAATTCTGGCGAGCGACCTGTCTGCGGTGCGCAAGGAACTTTCCTTGCTGGTCAGTCAGATAGGATATCGCCAGCTTTTGACAGACCTGCATGTCGGCCCATTGCTCGCTGAGCAGGAGTGGGTCGAAAAGATGCTTGGTACGGTCACAGCAAGAGCTGTTGCAGTGCGTCGCGTGAAAATTCCATGAGGTGGTGCGGCCAAATCCGAGCACGGCCTCACCCCTTGAGACCCACCCAAGCATATAGAGTGGAAGTCACCGTGGGCATACGCTGACCACCAAAGGTATCCGGGTTGCCCCGTCGGATGACCGGTGCACTTCATGAAGCAGCCTTCGAAGTCACGCCGGATCGAAAGATCACAGCGGGTCGCAAACCGCCAGTGATTGTGCCAAGGTGCACTAGTCATTCCCGCGCCCGAACGATATGTTCCAAGGCCCAATTTCCTGCTTTTGCGGAGCAACCCCGAAAAAATTGCGGAGCACCGCCCACAAAAGTCAGTAGCCACTACCGGGAAAACCTAGGAAAACTGGCGGAGGCGGTGAGATTCGAACTCACGGAAGGGTTACCCCTTCGCTGGTTTTCAAGACCAGTCCATTAAACCACTCTGGCACGCCTCCGAGGCGTTGCGCACGACCGGGTGTCGTGGCGGGGGAGGTCGTCTTGTGCGACGACTTGGGATGCGTGCGGTCCGGGAGAATCGGCGTCGGAACCCCAACGCAGACCGGTACCGCACGGCAGCCGGCATTATACCTGCTCATCCCGCCGTGTGAAGCCTTCATTCCACCCAAATCGCCTCACACCCCGCCCAAACGCTCACGCTTGCCTCGTCCCCCTCTTGTTTTGTGCCCCTCCGGCATGCATCATGCTTGAAGACGTACGGTGAACGCCCCTCGCGTCACCGTGCGAGGCCTGACATGACCCGGAGACACTCATGGATGCCGACACCTCCCGCGATTCCGCCCACGAGACGTCAAATGACGCCAGCGGCGAGCGCGTGACCGACACCCCGACGGCCAACGCCTTCACCTGGCAGATTCCGATCCTGTTCAACATCGGTGTCGACGTTTGCGACAAGTGGGCCGATGGCACCAACCGGCTCGCCCTCATCCACGAAAGCGCCGATGGCTCGCACGTGCGACTCACGTTCGATGTCCTGAAACAACTCTCGAATCAGCTCGCCAACGAATGGCGCGCCCACGGCGTCAAGGCCGGCGACCGCGTCGGCATCTTCCTGCCGCAATCGCCCGCCACCCTCGTCGCCCACGTCGCCGCCTATAAACTCGGCGCCATCGCCGTCCCGCTCTTCACGCTCTTCGGCCCCGAGGCACTCGCCTATCGTCTGCAAAACTCCGGCGCCGCCGTGCTGGTCACCGACCTCGCGAGCGTCGCGAAGATCGACGACATTCGTGCCGAATTGCCCGACCTGCGCCTCGTATATGTCGTCCACGACGACCTCCCCGAAGCCCATCATCACGTCGCCGACGACCAGGACTGGGGCGTCGCCGAAGACGGCCTGCTCGCGCTCTGGCCCGCCATTGCATCGCGCGACACCCATTTTGAACCCGTCCAGACCCGCGCCGATGCCCCCGCGCTGATCATCTACACCTCCGGCACCACCGGTAAACCCAAGGGCGCACTGCATGCGCACCGTGTGCTGCTCGGCCACCTGCCCGGCGTGGAGACGTCGCACAACGGCTTTCCACAAGATGGCGACCTGATCTGGACGCCCGCCGACTGGGCCTGGATTGGCGGGCTGCTGGACGTTCTGCTCCCCGCGCTGCATCACGGCGTGCCCGTGCTCTCGCGACGCTTCGAGAAGTTCGATCCGGTCGCCGCGTTCGATCTGATGGCCCGCCACGGCGTGCGCAATACCTTCCTGCCGCCCACCGCGCTCAAGATGCTGCGCACCGTCCCGTCGCCGCGCGAACACTGGCCGCTGCAACTTCGTTCCGTCGCGAGCGGTGGCGAGTCGCTCGGCCCCGAACTGCTGGCCTGGGGGCGCGAGCACCTCGGCGTCGATATCAATGAGTTCTACGGGCAGACGGAGTGCAATATGGTCGTCTCGTCATGCGCGGCGGAATTTCCGGCGTTGCCCGGCGCTATCGGACGCGCCGTTCGCGGCCATGACGTGACCATCGTCGACGACGACGGCACGCCGCTGCCGGTGGGCACCGTCGGCAACATCGCGATTGCAAGACCCAACCCGGTCATGTTCCTCGGCTACTGGCATAACCCGGAAGCCACGATGGACAAGTATCGCGGCGACTTCCTGCTCACGGGGGACTCGGGATTCGTCGATGCGCAGGGCTACATTACGTTCACCGGACGCTCGGACGATGTGATCACCAGCGCCGGATACCGTATCGGCCCCGGGCCCATCGAAGACTGCTTGATCCGACATCCGTCGGTGCAGTTCGCCGCTGTCATCGGTGAGCCGGATGAACTCCGCACGGAGATCGTCAAGGCCTTCGTCGTGCTGCGCGAAGGGTATGAGCCGTCCGCCGCACTGGCCAAGGAAATTCAGGATTTCGTGAAGCACCGTCTGGCAGCCCACGAGTACCCGCGCAAGGTGGTGTTCCTGCCGGAATTGCCAATGACCGTCACCGGCAAGATCATCCGCAAGGCGCTGCGCGAGATGGGCACCGTGCTGGGGTAACGCAGCGGTGCCAGGCCGTCACTTCGCGTCGCGCTCGAGGAACATTCCCTGAAGGTCGTTCAGGAAGCGCTGCCCCAGCTCGGTTGGGGCGATGCGCAGCGGGTCGTCGACGAGCAATCCCTTCTCGACACCGGCCGCCAGCGCCTTGGCAAGCCGCGCCATCGGCAAGCCGGTGCGATCGGCGAACAGCTCGCTCTTCACGCCTTCGGTCAGCCGCAAGGCGTTGAGCATGAACTCGAACGGCAAGTCGCGCACGTCGACCTCGTTTTCCTCCTGCACCGCGTTGCCTGCCGCCGCCGCATCCATGAAGCGCTGCGGATGCTTGTGGCGGATCTGTCTCAGCACCCGGTGCGGGAACGAGATCTTGCTGTGCGCGCCCGCGCCGATGCCAAGATAGTCGCCAAACTCCCAGTAATTGAGGTTGTGCTTGGCCCGACGGTGCGGCTGCGCATAGGCCGACACCTCGTAATGACCATACCCGGCCAGCGCGGTGCGCTCGGCAATCCAGTCCTGCATGTCGGCGGCCGTGTCGTCGTCGGGCACGGTGGGCGGGTATTTGTGGAACTGTGTGTTCGGCTCCAGCGTGAGGTGATACAGCGACAAGTGCGGTGGCGCGAACGACAACGCCGTCTCCACATCCTGCTGGCACTGCGCCAAGGTCTGGTTCGGCAACGCGAACATCAGATCGAGGTTGAAATTATCGAAATTCGCCTGCGCGATCTCGATGGCATGACGCGCTTCGTCGCCATCGTGAATGCGCCCGAGCGCTTTCAGATGCTCGCTATTGAAGCTCTGAATGCCGATCGACAAACGGTTGATGCCGCTCGCGCGGAAACTGCGGAACTTGTCCGCCTCAAACGTGCCGGGGTTCGCTTCCATGGTGATTTCAGCGTCGGCGTCGAGCGGCAGCAGGGCGCGCAGATCCGAAAGCAGACGGTCCAGACCGGCGGCCGACAACAGGCTCGGCGTGCCGCCCCCAATGAAGACCGTGTGCACCGGACGTCCCCACACCAGCGGCAACGCCTGCTCCAGGTCCTGGCGCAAGGCGTCGAGATAAGCTTGCTCGGGAACGCTTGCGCGCCGCCCTCGCCACGCCACTCATGCGAGTTGAAGTCGCAATACGGACACTTGCGCACGCACCACGGAAAGTGCACGTACAACGACATCGGCGGTAGCGCCGGCAGACTGATCTTGCCGGGGCGCAGGAAGTTCTGCACGGGCAACTCGGATTGACTCATGCCGTTCATGCCTCCCGGCCCAGCTTTTCCAACAACACGCGCAGCGCGCGCGCCCGATGGCTGTGAGCATTCTTCACGGCGGGATCGAGTTCGGCCGCCGTCTGATTCAACGCGCGGATGAGAAAGTGCGGATCGTAGCCGAAGCCATGTGCGCCGCGCGGCGTGTCGACAATCTCGCCATCCCAGCGACCTTCGGCAATGATCGGCTGCGGATCTTCGGCGTGACGCACCAGCGCGAGCGCGGCGAAGTAGTACGCGTCGCGATAACCGGGGGTGTCGGCGTGCGGCGCGAGTTGCTCGATCAAGTGGCGATTGTTCGCGGCATCCGACTTCTCGCGCCCGGCGCGTGCCGCGTAGCGCGCGGAATACACGCCCGGCGCGCCGCCGAGGATCGGCACACACAGACCGGAGTCGTCCGCCAGCGCCGGCAGTCCCGTTGCGGCCGACGCATGACGCGCCTTCGCCAGCGCATTCTCGATGAAGGTCACATGGGGCTCGTCGGCTTCGGACACGCCGAGCATCCCCTGCGGTACCAGCTCGATGCCGAGCGGCGCGAACAATGACGCGAACTCGCGCAACTTGCCTGGGTTGTTCGACGCCAGCACGATCTTCTGCATGCCCATCCTCAGACTCCGAGCGCGCGCTTCTGGGCGTCGATCAACTGACGAATGCCGGCGTCCGCCAGGTCGAGCAGCACGTTGCTTTGCGCCCGCGTGAACGGCGCGCCTTCGGCCGTCCCCTGAATTTCCACGAAACCGCCCTCGCTCGTCATGATGACGTTCATGTCGGTGTCGCACGCGGAATCTTCGACGTAGTTCAGATCGAGCACCGGAGCGCCCTGATACAGCCCGACCGAGACGGCGGCGACATGCGCGCGAATGGGCGACGTTTCGAGTTTGCCGTCGGCGAGGAGTTTCGAAACCGCGTCGTGGGCGGCGACGAAAGCGCCGGTGATCGAGGCGCAACGCGTGCCGCCGTCGGCCTGGATGACGTCGCAATCGATCTGGATGGTGCGCGGGCCGAAGGCCTCGAGGTCGAACACGGCGCGCAGCGAGCGGCCGATCAGGCGCTGGATCTCCTGTGTGCGCCCGCTCTGCTTGCCGCGCGCGGCCTCACGATCGCCGCGGGTGTGCGTGGCGCGCGGCAGCATGCCGTACTCGGCCGTGAGCCAACCCTGGCCGGAGTCGCGCAGGAAGCCCGGGACCCTCTCTTCAACGCTGGCGGTGCAGATGACCTTGGTATCGCCGCATTCGATCAGCACCGAACCTTCGGCGTAGCGGGTGTATTGGCGGGTGATGCGCACGGGGCGCAATGCGTCGTGCGCACGGCCGTCCGGGCGGGGAATTTGCGTCATGAGTGAGTGTCCTGCAAGGTGAATGGGTGCGGCAATACCCGAATGGTATCGCTAAACGCCGCAGGCTTGGCGGCGCGGCCCGGTAGCGCGGTCCGATTCGGGAGCGCAGTGCCGGAAAGTGCGATAATCGCGTTTCATCCATGCATGCGAATCCGGTTGCTGCATTGCCTCGCGACAATACTGCCGCGCGGCTGTGGTTCCGGTCACCCCGATGAAAGACAATAATATTTTCAGTATGACCGGCTACGCCAGCGTCACGCGCGACATTGCGCATGCCGATGGTGCCGCAGGCGCGAGCGTGTCGGTCGAATTACGCACGGTCAACTCGCGTTTCCTCGATCTGGCATTCCGTATGCCCGAAGAAGCGCGTGCCTGCGAACCGGTACTGCGCGAAGCGCTCACCGGCAAGCTCTCGCGCGGCAAGGTCGACATCCGTATCAACGTGCAGCGCCCCGAAAACGGCACGAACGGTGCCCTCAATCTCGATGCCGTCAAACAGCTCGCAGATCTTGAACGGCAAGTGCTTGCGTGCTTCCCGGATGCCGAGCGCATGCGCACCGGTGAGATTCTGCGCTGGCCGGGCGTGCTCGGCGAAGAGTCGGTCACGGCCGACGCGCTGCGTGATGCAGTGATCGACGCCGGACGTGCCGCCATAGGCGACCTCGTCGACGTGCGCAAGCGCGAAGGCGCTCAGCTCAAGGCAAGCCTCATCGAGCGCATCGAGTTCATGGAGAAGATCCTCGTGGGCCTGCAGCCGATGGTGCCGGAGTTGATCGCACGTCATCAACAGAAGATCGTCGATCGTCTTCTGGAAGCGCTGGGTCTTGTGGTGCCGGAAGGTTCCGCCGCGCCGAGCAAGGACGAAATCGCCGAGCGCATTCGTCAGGAAGTCACGATTTACGGCGTGCGCATCGACGTCGCGGAAGAACTTACCCGACTCGACGCCCACCTGAAGGAAACCCGCCATATCCTCGACAAGGGGGGCTTGGTAGGCAAACGGCTGGACTTCATGATGCAGGAGCTCAATCGCGAAGCGAACACGCTCGGCTCGAAGGCCGCCTCGAAGGAACTCGCCGATGCCTCGATGGCGCTCAAGCTGTACATCGAGCAGATGCGCGAGCAAGTGCAGAATCTGGAGTAAGCCGCATGTCCGCGTCATCGCAAATCCCGCACGCTACCCTGCACGCCGAGTATCCCGGCAATCTGTTCATGGTGGTCGCCCCCTCGGGGGCGGGCAAGTCCACGCTCGTCAACGCGCTGCTCGCGCAGGACGCCGACATCTGCCTGTCGATCTCCAGCACCACGCGCGCGCCGCGTCCGAACGAGGAAGAGGGCGTGCATTACCACTTCATTTCGGTCGAGCAGTTCCTAGCAAGCCGGAAAGCCGGCGAGTTCCTGGAAAGCGCCGAAGTGCACGGCAACTATTACGGCACGTCGCGCGTATGGATCGAGGATCAGATGCGCGAAGGTCGCGACGTGTTGCTCGAAATCGACTGGCAAGGCGCGCAGCAGGTGCGCAAGCGCTTTGCGAACGCGGTCGGAATCTTCATCCTGCCGCCGTCCATCGCGGCGCTCGAGGAGCGTCTGAAGAAGCGTGGGACGGACGAGCCCAACGTCATTGCGCGTCGTCTGTTGGCGGCCGGCGGCGAAATCGCCCACGCGCCCGAAGCGGATTTCATCATCATCAACGACGAATTCCAGCGCGCGCTCGATCAACTGCAATCGGTGTTCACCGCCGTGCGTCTGCGCTTCGCCTCGCAGTATGCGCGGCACCGAACCTTGTTCACCGACCTGGACATTCACGCACCGAACGATCCCTCGTAACACCCTCGCATTCGCCGACCGCGCTGGCGTTTTTCGCGAGCGTGGCGCGGCTGCGATAGAATACGCCTCATATCAAGAAGGAAACTCCTTATGGCCCGAATTACCGTTGAAGATTGCCTGAAACGAATCCCCAATCGCTTTGAGCTGGCGCTCGCCGCGACGTACCGCGCGCGTCAGTTGGCGCAAGGTCACACGCCGAAGCTCGAGAACAACAAAGACAAGCCGACCGTTGTCGCGCTGCGCGAAATCGCGGCGGGTCAGGTGGGCGTCGAGATGCTCAAGAAAGTGCCGCTCTGATCGGGAGACAGCACTGATGCGATGTGACGTTCCGGGCCGCTCGACGATGCAGGTACACGTATGAGTCATGCAAAATCACCGGCCGCGTCCATCGCTGCGGATGAACCCAAAGCGGGGGAGCCGAAGCCCGAGCGTAAAAAGAAAAAGGGCGAAAGCGCCACGCGGCAGTACATCGACGCGCTGCTCGAGCAGTCGTATCGGCACCTCTTCGGTCCGACGGCGACGCCAGAGCAGCCGCGCAAGCATGAGGTCGTCTCGATCGCCCGTCTGAAGGGCATGCTTGGGGAGTACCTCAAGGAGAGCGACCTCGCGCAAATCAAGGAAGCCTTCCAGTTCAGCGACGAAGCCCACCTGGGCCAGTATCGCCAGAGCGGGCAACCGTACATCACCCATCCCGTCGCCGTTGCCGAGATCTGTGCCGAGTGGAAGCTCGACGCGCAGTCGATCATGGCCGCCTTGTTGCACGACGTGATGGAAGACCAGGGCGTGACCAAGGCCGAACTCGCCGAGCGATTCGGCCCGAAAGTCGCGGAACTGGTCGACGGTCTGTCGAAACTCGACAAGATGGAGTTCAGCAGCCGCGAAGAGGCGCAAGCCGAGAGTTTCCGCAAGATGCTGCTGGCGATGGCGCGCGACGTTCGCGTCATTCTCGTCAAGCTCGCGGACCGGCTGCACAACATGCGCACGCTGGGCGTCACGTCGACGGAGAAGCAGCGCCGCGTGGCGCGCGAGACGCTCGATATCTACGCGCCCATCGCGCACCGCCTGGGCCTGAACAATACCTACCGCGAGCTCCAGGATCTGAGCTTCGCGAATTACCATCCGCGTCGCTACGCCGTGCTCGACAAGGCCGTGAAGGCCGCGCGCGGCAACCGGCGCGAAGTGGTCGGCAAGATTCTCGACGCCGTCGAGAAAGCGCTCACGGAAGGTGAGGTGAGTGCCGACGTTTTCGGTCGCGAGAAGACGCTCTTCAGCATCTACAACAAGATGCAGGAGAAGCAATTGTCGTTCTCGCAGGTGCTCGACGTGTACGGCTTCCGCGTCGTCGTCGAGTCCAATGCGCAGTGCTACCTTGCGCTCGGCGTATTGCACGCGCTCTACAAGCCGGTGCCGGGCAAGTTCAAGGACTACATCGCGATCCCGAAGGTCAACGGCTATCAGTCGCTGCATACGACGCTCGTCGGCCCCTTCGGCACCCCGATCGAATTCCAGATCCGTACGCGCCGCATGCATGAAATTGCGGAAGCGGGCGTAGCCGCTCACTGGCTTTACAAGAACGGCGGCGCGGACATGAACGATGTGCAGAAGCACGCGCATCGTTGGCTGCAATCGCTGCTCGACATCCAGAGCGAGACCGGCGATTCGACCGAATTCCTCGAACACGTCAAGATCGACCTGTTTCCCGATGCCGTCTACGTCTTCACGCCGAAGGCGCGCATCATGGCGCTGCCGCGCGGTGCCACGGCGCTCGACTTCGCGTATTCGGTCCACAGCGACCTGGGCAACCAGTGTGTCGCCGTCAAGATCAACAACGAACTGCTGCCGCTGCGCACCGAACTGAAGAACGGCGACATCGTGGAAGTCATCACGGCGCCGTATTCGAAGCCGAACCCCGTCTGGCTCGGGTTCGTGCGCACCGGCAAGGCGCGCTCGGCGATTCGTCATTACCTCAAGACGATGCGCTTCGCCGAGTCGGTGCAACTGGGCGAACGGCTGGTGGAGCAAGCGCTCAAGGGCTACGGCCTGACGATGAGCGAAATCTCGCCGGAGATCTGGGACAAGCTCGCGCAGTGGACGGGCAACAAGGATCAAGAAGACATCTTCGCGGACATTGGTCTGGGCCGCCGCGTCGCGGCGGTCATGGCCAAGCGCCTCGCGGTGCTCTCGTCGGGCAAGGAAAGCGAGAACGATACCGATAGCCCGGACGATCCGGACTCCCCGCGTAACGGCGACGAGACGGTCGGGCCGCCGGTGCTCATTACTGGCACGGAAGGCATGTCGGTGCAGTTCTCGGCGTGCTGCCGCCCGATTCCCGGCGACGCGATCATGGGGTATATCGGCATCGGGCTGGGTATGGCGATCCATACGACCGATTGCCCGGTCGCGCGTCGCATTCACCGCAAGGACCGAACCCGCTGGATCGATGTGGCGTGGTCCCCGCAGCCGGGGCGTCTGTTCGATGTGGGCATCAAGGTGCTCGTGCGTCACAATCGCGGCGTGTTTTCGCGAGTGGCGGCCGACATTACCGCCTCGGACGCGAACATCGTGCACATTGGCATGGATGAAGTGGTGCCCGACGAATCGGCAACGCTGCGCTTCCTCATTCAGGTGAGCGACCGCGTGCATCTCGCCAACGTCATGCGCCGCATTCGCGTCAATCCGGATGTGATGCGCGTGGCGCGCGAGCGACCGAGCGAGCGCCACCAGGAAGAGCTGCACGCCAACCAGGCCATGCGGATCACGCGCGAGCGCGGCGACTACTGACGCGCGGGCCGGTGCCCCCGTCGAACGGGCGCGCGCCGTCACACGCCGCCCGGATTGCCTGATTCGCTAGCCTTCCGACGGCGGGTAGTGCACGTCCAGTATCTCGATCTGTTCGAGCCCGGCCGGCGTGCGCAGCGGCACGGTGTCGCCGACTTTCGCTTTGGTGATCGCGCGGGCCATCGGCGAAATCCAGCTCACATACCCCCGGTCGAGATCGACCTCGTCGATGCCGACGATCGTGATCGTGTGCTCGTCGCCCTTGCCGTCGGCATAGGTCACTTGGGCCCCGAAAAACACCTGATCGAGGTTCTCCTGACGGCGCGTGTCGACCACCTCGGCGTTATCGAGGCGTCGCGTGAGAAAGCGGATACGCCGATCGATCTCGCGCAAGCGCCGCTTGCCGTAGATGTAATCGCCGTTCTCCGAGCGGTCGCCGTTGGACGCCGCCCATGACACGATCTTCACCACCTCGGGGCGTTGATTGTCGATGAGGTCGAGCAATTCGTTCTTCAGACGTCGATAGCCCGTCGGCGTGATGTAGTTCTTGGTGCCCGCGGGAATGTCCGGGGTGCCGGCGTCGAGATCGTCATCGTCGTCGCCACTGTCTTCCTTGACAAAGGCTTTGTTCATAAGTCGATGCACGCGCTGCGCGCGTGTGGGGAGCGTTTCGGGATCCCTGCATTATAGGAGCGATGTGCATCGTCCATGGGCGCAGGCGCGAAAGGCCGCTCGGCAATCATGCGCAGGTGTCATGGAGCGAGCCGGCAATGTCCTCTACAATCGGTTCACATTCGCCCCATTGCCCATCCGAACGCAGGAGAGCCGCACCATGACCGATTCCACCAGCCCGTTCCTCGCCGTGCTCAAGCCGCACCTGAGCGACATCGGCGCCTTTACCGTGCAGCGCAGTCTGCCCAGTCTGCCGTTCAAGACGGTCGGGCCGTTCATTTTCTTCGACCACATGGGCCCGGCCACGCTGTCGCCGGGCCAGGGCATGGACGTTCGTCCGCACCCGCACATTGGGCTGGCGACGGTCACGTATCTGTTCGACGGCGAGATCTGGCATCGCGACAGTCTTGGCAGCGATCAGCGCATCACCCCGGGCGCGGTGAACTGGATGACGGCGGGGCGCGGCATCGTCCATTCCGAACGCACGCCGCACGATGTGCGCGAGCGCGGCGGCGACGTTCACGGGATTCAGACGTGGGTGGCCCTGCCGCAGGCCGACGAGGAAACCGAACCGTCGTTTGCGCATCACGAGGCGTCGTCGCTGCCCGACATCTTCCTGCCCGGCGTGCATATGCGCCTGATTCTCGGCCAGGCGTTTGGCCAGACGGCGCCGGTGAAGGTGTTTTCGCCGATCTTCTATCTGGCCGTCGATATGGCCCCGTGCTCGGCGTTCGTGCTGCCGCCCGAGTACGCGGAGCGCGCCGTATACACCGTGCAGGGCGAGGTGACAGTAAACGACGAGGTGCTGCCCGAACATCGTATGGGCGTGCTCGCCCAGGGCGCGGATATGCGCATTGTGGCAGGCGACCAACCGGCGCGGTTGATGCTGCTCGGCGGCGCGCCGCTCGACGGTGATCGATTCATCTTCTGGAACTTCGTATCATCGAGTCGCGAGCGCATCGAACGGGCCAAGGCCGCCTGGACGGCGCAGCAGATGGGCACCGTGCCCGGCGAGACGGACTGGATTGCGCTGCCGGAGCGAAAGCCGTCGGCGAATTAAGGTCCGCCGGCGCGCGTCGACGCCGGTTGCCGAAACGCTCGGCCGCCGGCATTTCTATTCGGAGACGTGGGCACTGGTGGGCGATGCCCCACGGCCCACCTCACGCGCTCAGCACGATGACCGAGCACCGGCGGTCTTCCAGCAGACGGTGCGAGACGGCGCCGAAGTTGAGGCGGTCGCCAAAGCGAGGTTGCACGCCGAGCACGAGCAGATTGTGTTTGCCGTGATGGATCTGGTGCAGCACGGCTTCGTCGACCTTGCCGCCGGCGAGCAGGCGGGTGCGAAGCTTCACACCGTTGCGCTTGGCCAGCGCGTGTAGGTTCTCCATCATGGCGGCTTCGGCGGCGTCAGGCTTCAGTACGCGCGGGCGCCAGCGCCGATGCAGCATGCCGGGCGCAACCCGCGCGGACACGTGGAGCGCCGTGACGGGCGCGTTCGCCGCGCGCGCCAGCGTTATCGCGAGTTCGGCCGCGTGCCGCGAGTAGTCGGTGCCCGATACGGGCACGAGGATGTTGAGCGGCGCATCGGGCTTGCGCGCATGCTCGCCGTGGGCCAGCACAATGCCGATCGCGCCATCGAACGCCTTGGTGAGCGGCAGCACGCCCGTGGGCAAGGGCAGCGGCGGGACGTCGGAATCCGTCTCCTCGCCCGGGGCGTCGAATCCGGCGATCACGAAGCCGTAGCCCTTGGCGATTTCGTCGGAAATGCGGTTGGCTTCGTGGCTGCGGTCGGGTTGCAACGCTTCGTGCTCGCGCGCCGCGTCCGACGGATCGCTCGCCACGAACGCGCCTGTCTCGGTGGCGTTGCTCACGCGCTTGTCGTCGTGCGCTTCACCCACCGGTTCATGCTTCGGCGCGCCATGATCGTTCGACGCGTCTGCCGATGGCACCTTGCCGGCGCTCTCCTTGACAGGCCCATGCGGCAATTCCGGCGTCTTCTGCGGCGCCTTGCCCGTGCGCTCGCGCAGCACCAGACGCGCCGCCTCGCGCGCCTTGTCCGCGCCTGAATCGTCTTCGACCCCCGGCGTGCCGGGGCGCGTGGCGCCGCCAGTGTGGCGGCAGCGAGCGCGATATCGTAGGCGTCGCGCCCGTCGCTTTCGCCGTCGGCCGCGTGGGCGCGTGTCTCCTGGCCGGCTTGCTTGTCCGAGGCTTCAGAGAGCGCGCTGGTGTCGCGCGCCGCCGCGCCGTCGTTCGTCTTGGTGGGCGACGGGGCGAGTACGGTCGTCAGTGTGCCGCGCACGCCGGCCGTCAGCCCGGCGATCCATGCGGCGAAGCGCCCGTTGGCGCTGCCGTCCACGGCGGCCAGAATTCGTTCGACGTTCGGCAGGAAGTCCTTCTCCTCGGCCGCCTCTTTCTCGAGCCGCGCTTTCTCCTGCGCCGAGAGCGGAATGCGCACGAGTGCCCGTCGCAGCACAGGCGGCATGATGAGTGTGGTGATCAGCGCCATGACGACGACCATGGTGAACAGGTCCTGGCTGAGCACGCCCAGCGAAAGCCCGATGCTCGCCACGATGATCTCGGTGGAGCCGCGCGCGTTCATGCCGGTCGCAAGTGCCAGCGCTTCGGCCGACGACATGCCGCCCAGGCGCGCGCCAGCGAAGCCGCCGGTGAATTTTCCCACGCTCGCGATCAGGATCAATCCGGCGACCAGACCGAGCATGCGCCAGTCGAGCAGGATCGTCAGATCCACCGACAGGCCCGCAACCCCGAAGAACACCGGAGCGAAGAGCGCAACGATCAACCCGCGTAGCTGTGCCTCGATCTGTTCGGTGAGAATCGGCGACTGCCCGATCATGACGCCCGCCATGAACGCGCCCAGGGCGGTATGCACGCCGAGCTTGTCGGTGGCGAGCGCCAGCACGAAGGTGATGACGAGAATCGCGCTGAGCGCGGGCATTTCGGCGGTGAAGCGATCGTTGGTCCAGCGAATGGCGACAGCTACGGCACGTTTGCCCACGGTAAAGCACAGCACGATGAACAGCAACGTGCCCCCCAGGCTGATCGACAGATGGCCGAGATCGATCGAGCCGCTCGCCCCCAGGCCGGCGATGGCAGCGATGATGATCCAGCCGGTGGTGTCGTCGAGAATGGCGGCCGCCAGGATGATCTGGCCGATGTTGCGGCGTAGATAGTCGACTTCGCGGATGACCGTCGCCACGACTTTGACGGACGAGATCGACAGCGCGGTGCCGAGGAAGAGGGAGGTGACCAGCCGGGCCTCGGGATGCGGCAGGAGATTGTCGGGTAGATGCCAGCCAAGCGCAAAGCCGCAGGCGAAGGGGACTACCATGCCGCCGGCCGACGCGAAGATCGCCATTCGCTTCATGCGGCGAACGAGGCCCAGATCGGTTTCCAGCCCGGTGGACAGCAGCAGTAGCAGCACGCCCAGTTCGGCGACCGCGTCGAGCATCCTTTTCTGCGCTTCGGTATCGGGAAAGACGGCGTGCTGCCAGGCGGGCATCAGGGCGCCGAAGACGGACGGGCCGAGCAGCACGCCGGCCAGCAACTGCCCCATGACCGCCGGCTGGCGCAGGCGCTGCATAACCTCGCCCAGCAATCTGCCGACAAGGACCAAGAGGAGCAGTTGGGTGAAGAAAATTGCCGTGCCATGGCCTGCGTGCATGTGCCTCCCTGCAAGTCGTGCGACAGGTGGGACGACGCACCGCCGGGTCGGGAACCCGGCGCGCGCGTGCGCGTCCGTACCGATTTGCCCAGTTTTGCGATTAACATGCTTACCATGCGTCAAGCGGGCGGCTGCATTCGATGAGTGACGGCCACCGTCCACGCAATTTACCACGCTCGATAGGACCTATGATCGATACCCATCTCGCCAGTTTCGATGCCGACGTGCTGGCCGTCTCGCATCAAGTGCCGGTGCTCGCCGATTTTTGGGCGCCGTGGTGCGGCCCGTGCAACGTGCTCGGGCCGTTGTTGGAAAAGCTGGAAGCCGAAGCGCAGGGCCGCATTCGTCTCGTGAAGATCAACGCCGATGAGAACGCGCAGCTTTGCGCGGAGTATGGCGTGCGCAGCCTGCCGACGGTGGTCGCCTTCGTCGACGGCGAGCCGGTCGACCAGTTCGTGGGCGCCTTGCCCGAGGGACAGTTGCGCGCGTTCATCGATCGGATCGTGCCGAATCCGGCGGACGTGGCGCGCCGCGTGGCGCGCGAGGCGTTGACGGCGGGCAAGCCCGAGGTCGCGCGCGACGCGTTGCAGGCTGCGCTGGCGCTGGATCCCGCGCATGACGAAGTGCGTCTCGATCTGGTCGACGTGCTGCTCGGCATGGGCGAGGTCGACGGCGCGCGCGCCGAGCTGACGCTGCTCTCGCCGCGCACGGCGGCCAGTGGCGACGCTCGCATCGCCGCGCTGAACACGCGCATTGCCGCTGCCGAGCAGGCGAGTCATCTGCCGTCGGCGCAGGCGTTGCTTGCGCGCGTGCAAGCGGATCCTGACAATCTGCAGGCGCGGCTCGATCTTGCCAACCGCTATCTGGCGGATCGCACCTACGAACCGGCATTGCAGGCGTTGCTGGACATCGTGCAGCGCGACCGCGCGTTTGGCGACGACGCCGCACGCAAGTCGATGCTGGCCATCTTCGATGCGCTCTCGGAGACGGACCCGGCCACGGTGGCCGCGTGGCGCCGCAAGCTGAGCGCGGCGCTCAATTGAGCCCACTTTGTTGACATTTTTCCCTCACGCTGATGACTGCTCCCGCTCTGATCACTTTCGCACCCGCCCAGGCGGGTGAAGCCATCTTCGACCATCCCGCGCAAGCGCGTCGCCTCGAAGGCAATCCGCAACGGGTGACGCGGCCGTTCTACACGGACGCGCTGGGCGAGTTCGATTGCGGCGAATGGACGTGCGAACCCGGCGCGTGGCGCATTGCCTTTGGTCCGCATCGTCAGGAATTTTTTTCGGTGATCGAAGGACGTATTCGCATCAGCGACCTCGACGGCAACGCGTCGGAGTTCGGGCCGGGGGACGCCTGTGTGATTCCGGCGGGCTTCGAGGGCGTGTTCGAGGTTGTCGAACCGGTGCGCAAACACTTCGTGATGTTCGAGCGCAAGGCGCAATCATGACGCGCCTCATTTTTTTCTGCGGCCACGCCGGGGCGGGCAAGACGACGCTGGCGAAGCGCCTGATCGGCCCGCTGATTGCGCGCAGTGGGGAAGCGTTCTGTCTGCTCGATAAAGACACGCTTTATGGTGCTTACAGTGCTTCGGTGATGGGCGCGTTGACGGGCAATCCGAACGACCGCGACAGCCCACTGTATTTGCAGACGTTGCGCGATCCGGAGTACGCGGGACTGCTGGACACAGCGCGCGAGAATTTGCGTCTCGGGGTGAACGTGCTGGTGGTCGGGCCGTTCTCGCGCGAGTTGCGCGAAGGGCGGTTGTTCGACCGCGCGTGGCTGGGTGTCGATGACGACGTGGGCGTGCATGTGGTCTGGGTCGAACTCGACGAGGCACAGGCGAAGGCGCGCATCGTGGCTCGCGGCAATCCGAACGACGCATACAAGCTCGCGCACTGGGACGAGTACCGGCTGCGTCGGTTCTCGCCGTCCGCCGCGGCGTTCCCGGCACTCGCGCGCTACGACAATACCGCGCCGACAGCGGAAGACGACGAGCGTCTGCTGCAAACGTTGCTGGCGCAGACTCGCTGATATTCGAAATACGTTCGTAGGGAATTGTCCGAAAAGGGATTCCCGCGAGGAAGATCGGGGCAGGGCGTTGCTAAGGTACGGACACTTTTCTCTCTGTCCCCGCCTCGATCATGTTCCTGCCACCTTGCTGGTTGACATCGTCTGCGGCCCGTGTCGCAGGTCGCCTCCGCGCATGCTTGCTTCGTGTGTTGACGGCTTCGGCCGGGTTGGCGGTCGTTATCCCGATCGTGGCCCATGCAGGCGCGCCGCCCGTGCCCGGACTGCCACGGGTGAATATGGCGGCGATCCCGTGGTCGTTGGCGGAGTCCGCCTATGGCGACGACGCTTCGGCGCTGGCCTCGATGTCAGATGTCGTCTCCCCGACGATGGCACGCATTCGCGAACGCGGACGCATCGTGCTGGGCTATCGGCAAACGGCGGTTCCATTTTCGTACGTGGATGCCAAGGATCAGCCAATGGGGCTGGCGTGGGCGCTGTGCCAACGCGTTGTGCAAGCGTTGCAACGCGAGATGGCGATGCCCGACCTGCGCATTACCCCTGTGCGCGTGATCGAGCAGATGCGCGGGCCGCTGATCAAGGGGGATGCCATCGACATCGATTGCGCGCCGTCGACCGTCACGGCCGCGCGCGAGCGGCAGGTGGCCTTCAGTCTGCCGTATTACGCCGCGAATGTCCGCCTCATGGTTCGGCAGGGCGCCGGGATTCATTCGATCGACGATATGCGAGGATTGCGACTGGCCGTGGTGCAAGGCACGACCGCCGAGCGGCTGGTGCGCGCCCGGCACGCGCGGGCAGGCTTTCAGCTCTTGATGGCACGCGACTACGACGACGCGTTTCGTATGCTGCGCGAACATCGCGCCCAAGCGCTCGCGCTCGACGACGTGCTGCTCGAAGGCCTGCGGGCCACCAGCAAGTCGCCTGACGCCTTCCATATCGTCGGACCGCCGTTGGCGACTCAGCCCGAGTACTACGCCCTCGCCCTGCCCAAGGACGATCCGGCGTTCAAGACGCGTGTCGACGCCGCGCTCGCCGAGATCTTCCGCACCGGAGTTATGCGCCAGCTCCAACGCGAGTCGTTCCAGAGCGCCGTGCCGCCTTTCGGGCATGTCCTTCAGGTCGTGCCGTCGCCCGACGTGCTCGCGATTTGGGAAGCCGGGGCGCGTTACGGGGCAACCTCTGACGGCAACGCTAACGCCCCGGAGCACGACACCTCGGCTGCGTCTTCCTCCCCACGTAGCTGACTCGCCTCGCGCCCCCCCAACCGGAAGCCCGCCGATAGCGATGTCGGTGGGTTTTTTGCATTGTCGGGGCGCTGTTTTTACGCGTTGTTTACACCCCGTTTATCCCTTTTATCTCCGTCTTTACGCGTCGATCCGTATCGTTCATTGCACGGCTGGTATGCGCATGCAAGGGCGCGTCGCGTCCGTGGCGTGCCAGCCGCCACACGATAGGGAGTTGTCATGGACTGGCTATATCTCGGCGTCATCGCGGTGTTTGCTGCCTCGACCGTCGGCTTTGTCGCGTTTTGCGCGTCGGTGGGAGGGCAGCAATGACCGCCATGTATTGGCTGAGCGGCGGACTCACGATCGCGCTGCTCGCTTATCTCGTCTACGCGCTCTTTAAGCCGGAGGATCTGGCATGACGCTCAACGCCTGGATTCAGCTCGGCGTTTTCCTCGTCGTGCTGCTGGTGCTGGCACGCCCGCTCGGCCGCTTCATGGCCGACGTGCTCGCCGGCGAATCTCGTGTGAACCGCTGGTTCGCGCCCCTGGAACGCGCGCTCTACCGCCTGTGCGGCATCGATCCGGAAAAGGAAATGCACTGGCGCGCCTACGCGATCGCGCTCGTTGGTTTCAACGCGCTCGGCGCCTTGGCGGTCTACGCCCTGCAACGCTGGCAAGTCTGGCTGCCGTTCAATCCGCAAGGGTTGGGGGCCGTTACCCCGGACTCGTCGATGAATACGGCCGTGAGCTTTGTGTCCAATACCAACTGGCAAGGCTACAGCGGTGAGTCGACCATGAGCTATCTCACGCAGATGCTCGGTCTGGCGGTGCAAAACTTCATGTCGGCCGCCACCGGGATTGCCGTGGTGGTCGCGCTCATTCGCGGCTTTGCCCGTCACACGGCACAAACGATCGGCAACTTCTGGGTCGATATGACCCGCATTACGCTTTACATTCTGGTGCCGCTTTCGGTCTTGCTGGCAGCGGCTTTCATGAGTCAGGGCGTGATTCAGAACTTCAGCGCTTATCAGGATGTCACCACGCCGCAAGCCACGCATTACGACAATCCGGTGCTTGGCCCGGACGGTCAGCCGAAGCTCGACGCCGCCGGCAAGCCGGTGACAACGCCGGCCGTGACGCAGACGCAAACCCTGCCGATGGGCCCGGTCGCCTCGCAGGAAGCGATCAAGATGCTCGGCACGAACGGTGGCGGCTTCTTCAATGCGAATTCGGCGCACCCGTTCGAAAACCCGACGCCGCTGTCGAGCTTCCTTCAGATTCTGGCGATCTTCCTGATCCCGGCAGCGCTGTGTCATATGTTCGGACGCATGGTCGGCGATCGTCGCCAGGGCCTGGCGCTGCTCGCCGCGATGACGATTGCGTTCTCGATTGCCGCCGTGGCCACGGTGTCGGCCGAGCAGGCGGGCAATCCGGTGCTGACCACGCTCGGTGTCGATCAGCAAGCGAGCGCCACGCAGGCGGGCGGCAACATGGAAGGCAAGGAAACGCGCTTCGGTATCGCGGCCTCGGGCATTTTCGCCACGGTGACGACGGCGGCGTCGTGCGGCGCGGTCAACGCGATGCACGATTCGCTCACGCCGCTGGGCGGACTGGTGCCGATGCTGCTGATGCAGTTGGGCGAGGTGATCTTCGGTGGGGTGGGCTCGGGCCTGTACGGCATGCTCGTCTTCGCGATGCTCGCGGTGTTCGTGGCCGGGCTGATGATCGGCCGCACGCCGGAGTACCTCGGCAAGAAGATCGAGGCGTTCGAGATGAAGATGGTCGCCGTGGCCGTGCTCATGACGCCGCTGCTGGTGTTGCTCGGCACCGCGCTTGCGGTACTCGTGCCGGCAGGGCAGGCGGGCGTGGCGAATCCGGCGACGCACGGCTTCTCGGAAATTCTCTACGCCTATAGTTCGGCCGCAAACAATAACGGCAGCGCGTTTGCCGGGCTGTCGGCCAACACGCCGTTTTACAACAGCACGCTGGCGATCGCGATGTGGTTCGGCCGCTTCTGGGTGATTGTGCCGGTGCTGGCGATTGCCGGTGCCCTCGCACGCAAGAAGCGCATTGCCGCGACCTCGGGCACGTTGCCCACGCATGGTCCGCTGTTCGTCGTGCTGCTGCTCGGTACGGTGCTGCTGGTGGGCGCGCTGACGTATATGCCCGCGCTCGCACTCGGTCCGGTCGCCGAACATCTGACGATGATCGGCGCGCATTGAATATTGAAATGAGGCATTCGAGGCACTCATGAATCAACCCTCAGGAAATACCGTCACCCGGCCGGCGGGCAAAGGGCACACGTCGACGTCACTGTCGATGTTCGACCCCGCGATCGTCAAGCCGGCCATTGTCGACTCGTTCCGCAAGCTGCACCCGTTCACGCAAGCCCGAAACCCGGTGATGTTCGTGGTGTACGTGGGCAGCCTGCTCACGACGGTGCTGTTCGGCATGGCCGTGGCGGGCCACGCCGAAGCGAGCGCGCCGTTCATCCTTGCCATCACGCTATGGCTGTGGTTCACGGTCTTGTTCGCGAATTTTGCCGAAGCCCTGGCCGAAGGCCGCAGCAAGGCGCAGGCCGCCTCGTTGCGCCAGGCCAAGAAGAACGTGCCGGCCAAGCAATTGCGCTCGGCCCGGCGCGACGCGGAGTGTCTGGTCATCGATAGTGCCAGTCTGCGTCGCGGGGATTTCGTGCTGGTCGAGGCGGGCGATGTGGTCCCTGCCGACGGCGAAGTGGTGGAAGGCGTGGCGTCGGTCGACGAATCGGCTATCACAGGCGAATCCGCGCCCGTGATTCGTGAGTCGGGCGGCGATTTTTCGGCCGTCACCGGTGGCACGCGCGTGCTCTCGGACTGGCTGGTCATGCGCGTGACGGTCAACCCGGGCGAGGCATTCCTCGACCGCATGATCGCCATGGTGGAAGGCGCGAAGCGGCAGAAGACGCCGAATGAAATCGCGCTCACGATCCTGCTCGTCGCGCTTACGCTGGTGCTGCTGCTCGCCACGGCGACGCTGCTGCCGTATTCGATCTACAGCGTGTTCGTCACGCAAGCGGGGCATCCGGTCACGATTACCGTACTCGTCGCGCTGCTGGTGTGTCTGATTCCGACGACGATCGGCGGGCTGCTCTCGGCCATCGGCGTGGCCGGCATGAGCCGCATGATGCAAGCGAACGTGATCGCCACGTCGGGGCGGGCCGTGGAAGCCGCGGGCGACGTGGATGTGCTGCTGCTCGACAAGACCGGCACGATTACGCTGGGCAACCGTCAGGCATCTCAATTCGTGCCGGCCCCGGGCGTGGACGAGCGCACGCTGGCCGACGCCGCGCAACTCGCCTCGCTGGCCGACGAGACGCCGGAAGGGCGCAGCATCGCCGTGCTCGCCAAGCAGCGTTTCAATCTCCGTGAGCGCGAAATGGGCGGTCTGCACGCGCTGTTCATCCCGTTCTCGGCGCAAACGCGCATGAGCGGTGTGGACCTTGCGGACAAGCAGATCCGCAAGGGGGCAGCGGACGCGCTCAAGCGCTACGTGGAATCGGCCGGCGGCGTATGGCCGGTGGCACTGGCCAGCGCGGTCGACGAGATTGCGCGTCGCGGCAGCACGCCCCTGGTGGTGGCCGAGCAAGACGCACTCGGGACCCGCGCGCTGGGCGTGATCGAGCTCAAGGACGTGGTCAAGGGCGGCATCAAGGAGCGCTTCGCCGAACTTCGCCAGATGGGCATCACGACGCTGATGGTGACGGGCGACAACCGTTTGACGGCGGCAGCCATTGCGGCCGAAGCCGGGGTCGACGATTTCCTCGCCGAAGCCACGCCGGAAGCGAAGCTCGCGACGATTCGCAAGTACCAGGCCGAAGGCAAGCTGGTGGCGATGACGGGCGACGGCACGAACGACGCCCCGGCGCTCGCCCAGGCGGATGTGGCGGTGGCGATGAACTCGGGAACGCAAGCCGCGAAAGAAGCGGGCAACATGGTCGACCTGGATTCGAATCCGACCAAGCTGATCGAGATCGTCGAGATCGGCAAGCAGATGCTCATGACGCGCGGCAGCCTCACCACGTTCTCGATTGCGAACGACGTGGCGAAGTACTTCGCGATTATTCCGGCGGCGTTTGCCACGACGTATCCGCAACTCGATGCGCTCAACGTGATGCGCCTGGCGAGCCCGTCGTCGGCGATTCTGTCGGCCGTGATCTTCAACGCGCTGATCATCGTGGTGCTGATTCCGCTGGCGCTCAAGGGGGTGAAGTATCGCCCGGTCGGGGCCGCGACGCTGCTGCGCCGCAACCTTCTGATTTACGGTCTGGGCGGGATCCTGGTGCCGTTCGTCGGCATCAAGGTCATCGACATGTTCATTGCCGCGATGGGCTGGGCCTGATCGCGCGGCGCCCGAACGCAATGGCCGATGGGTCGTGCGTTCGGGCCACATTGCTGAAACTTCAAGGAATCGATGTCATGAAATCCCTTTTGCGTCCGATGCTCAGTTTGTTCGTCGTGCTGTCGGTCATTACGGGGCTGGTGTATCCGCTGGTCGTGACCGGCATCGGCCGCGCGGCATTTTCTCGCGAAGCCGCCGGCAGCCTCATCTACAAAGACGGTAGGGCGGTCGGCTCCTCGCTGATTGGCCAGCATTTCGACGAACCGAAGTACTTCTGGGGACGTTTGTCGGCCACCGCGCCGATGCCCAATAACGGCGTGTCCTCGGGGGGCTCGAACTTCGGCCCGCTCAACCCCGCCCTCGCCGACGCCGTCAAGGCACGCATCGCCGCGTTGCGCGCGGCGGATCCGAGCGCAACCCTGCCTGTGCCGGTCGATCTGGTCACGGCCTCGGCCAGCGGTCTCGATCCGGCCATCAGCCCGGCGGCCGCCGAGTATCAGGTCACGCGCGTGGCGAAGGCGCGTGGCCTCGCCCCCGACGCCGTGCGCGCGCTGGTTGCGCGATACACGCAAGGCCGTCAGTGGGGCATATTCGGAGAGCCCCGGGTGAATGTTCTGGCGCTGAACCTCGCGTTGGACGCCTTGACGCACGGCAGCGTCTGAAATGGGTATCCACCGTGCGAGGCAGACCGGAGAATGGCTGGTCTTGCCTCGCCGCCTGCGGTAGATTGGCGGCACGCCCGGCGCGCATTGCCTTTTGACGTCAGCGGGCAACCGATGCATCGACACGAGCCTCGCCTGATGGCGAGGCGCTCGCTTTTCTGATGGATGAATTCGATGGCTGGCATGGAACGCCCTGATCCCGATGAACTGCTCGGCAAGCTGCAACGCGAGGAGGCCCGCGAGCAGCGTGGCCGGCTGAAGATTTTCTTCGGCGCGTCCGCCGGGGTGGGCAAGACGTTCGCGATGTTGCAGGCGGCACGCAAGCTCAGCGAGGAGGGTACCGACGTGGTGGTCGGTGTGCTGGAGACGCATGGCCGCGACGAAACGGCGCGCCTGTTGGCGGGACTGGAAGTCCTGCCGCAGAAGTCGGTCGACTACCGCGGCCGCGTGCTGAGCGAATTCGATCTCGACGGCATGCTGGCGCGCAAACCGGCGGTGGCGCTGATCGACGAACTCGCCCATGCAAACGTGCCGGGCATGCGTCACCTGAAGCGCTGGCAGGACGTGCAGGAATTGCTCGCCGCCGGCATCGACGTATACACCACGCTCAATGTGCAGCATCTGGAGCGACTCAATGACGTGGTTGGACAAATCACCGGTATTCGTGTGTGGGAGACGGTGCCCGATCGCATCTTCGACCTGGCCGACGAAGTGAAGTTGGTCGACCTGCCGCCGGACGAACTACTCGAGCGCATGCGCGAGGGCAAGGTGTACATGGCCGCGCAGGCCGAGCGCGCGGTGCGCAACTTCTTCCGCAAGGGCAATCTCATCGCGTTGCGCGAACTCGCGCTGCGTCGCACGGCCGATCGCGTCGATGCGCAAATGCGCGAGTACCGCGCCGATCAATCGATCAGCCAGGTGTGGCAAGCCCGTGAGCGGCTGCTCGTCGCTATTGGTCCGGGCCCGGAGGGCGTGGCGCTCGCCCGCGCGGCCGCGCGGCTCGCCGCGAGCCTGCGCGCCGACTGGCTGGCCGTACATGTCGAGACGCCCGCCATCCTGCGGCAATCGCCGGCGCGTCGAGAAAGCACCTACGCAACGCTCAAACTGGCGCAGGAACTAGGGGCTGAAACGCTCACGCTCGATGGCGCGGACGCGGCGACCACGCTGCTCGCCTACGCCCAGATGCGCAACGTCTCGAGATTGGTGGTGGGCGCGAGCGGCGCACGGCGCGGGTGGACTGCGCGCACGCCGCTGCACGAGCAGCTTTTGCGGCGCGCGCGCGGCGTGGACGTCGTGTTGATCGGGCCGGCGGCAGGCGATGCCGCGGCCGACAGGCGCGTGGTGCGCGGCGACTGGCGCGACTGGTTCGAAACGGCACCGGAGTTGGGGCTCGTGGGCGGACCCTGGCGTGCCTATGCATGGGCCGTCGGTATCTGCGGCGCCGTGTCACTTGTTGCCGCGGAACTCACGTCATTCCTGGATCTGGCCAATATCTCCATGTTGTACCTGCTCGGCGTGATCCTGGTGGCCATGCGGCTGGGGCGGGGGCCGGGGGTGCTTGCCTCTTTTCTGTCGGTGCTGGCGTTCGACTTCCTTTTCGTGCCGCCAAAGTTTTCGCTGTCGGTGTCGGACACCCAGTACCTGCTGACGTTCGCCGTCATGCTCACCGTCGCCCTGGTCATCAGCCATCTGACAACCAGCCTGCGGTTCCAGGCGCGGCTGGCCACGTGGCGTGAGCGTCGCACGGGCGCGGTGTACGCCATGGCCCGCGAACTGGCGGCGGCGCTCACTACGCCACAGATCGTGGAAATCGGGTCGCGCCACGTGCGCGAAGTGTTCCAGGCGCGCGTGGCGCTGCTGCTGCCCGACAGCCAGGGCAGTGTGCGCCAGCCGGTCGAGAACGCGCAGTCGGAAACCATGCCGGCGCATATCGATACCGATGTCGCCCAGTGGGTGTATGACCGTCAGCAAGCGGCGGGGCGGGGCACCAACACGTTGCCCGCGTCGCACGCTTACTATCTCCCGCTTCGCGCGCCGATGCGAACGCGAGGTGTGCTGGTGGTCGCCCCGGCGCCGGAGGGCGGCGGCGCCATCGGCACGCCGGATCAGCAGCGTTTGCTCGATACGTTTGCGGCGCAGATCGCGCTCGCGCTCGAGCGTGTGCATTACGTCGAAATCGCGCAGGATGCACTGGTGACGATGGAGTCCGAGCGGCTACGCAATTCCCTGCTCTCGGCGATTTCGCACGATCTGCGAACACCATTGACATCCATCGTGGGTTTCGCCAGCATGCTGAGCCGCAATGCCCAGACGCCCGGGCCGTTGCGCACCGAACTCGTCGAGGCCATTCACGAGGAGGCGCAGCGCATGACGGGGCTCGTGACCAATCTGCTCGACATGGCGAAGTTGCAAGCGGGCGGCGTGCAGCTCAATCGTCAGTGGCAGATGCTCGAGGAAGTGGTGGGTACGTCGTTGCGCGCCTGCCGCCGGTCGCTCGCCGGGCATGAGGTGAGCACGCGGCTGCCGGCCGACTTGCCGTTGCTGCGCTTCGATGCCGTGCTGATGGAGCGGTTGTTCACCAACCTGCTGGAGAATGCCGCGAAATATTCGCCAGCGGGCTCGCATATCGAAATCGCCGCATGCGTGCAGGGCGACGAGGTCGAAGTGAGCGTAAGCGATGACGGGCCAGGTCTGCCCCCGGGCATGGAAGGGCGTATCTTCGAAAAGTTCATGCGCGGGGAGAAGGAGTCCGCCAAGCCCGGCATCGGACTCGGACTAGCGATCTGTCGCGCCATCGTGGAAGCGCACGGCGGTAGAATTCACGCCACCAACGGACCTGACGGTCGCGGCGCGCGCTTCATCTTCACGTTGCCGATCGAAACGCCGCCGATGGCGCCGGAGAGTCTGGAGGGCCCGGAAGACGTCCATGCGGATTTGCCCGCCGACTCGCCGCAGATATCCCGTACCCCCGACGCCAACGCGACCCAACAACATGAGTGAACCGACCATCACCGTCGTGGTGATTGAAGACGAACGACAGATCCGCCGGTTTCTGCGCACCTCGCTTGAGGCCGAAGGCATGGTCGTGCACGAGGCGGAAACGGGGCGGCAGGGCATGGTCGAGGCGGCGACGCGCAAGCCGGATCTGCTCATCGTCGATCTGGGGCTGCCGGATATCGACGGCGTGGAGGTCATTCGCGAAGTGCGGAGCTGGACCGATATGCCGATCATCGTGCTGTCCGCTCGCAACGAGGAGGCAGAGAAGGTCGTGGCGCTCGATGTCGGTGCGGACGACTACCTCACCAAACCGTTCGGGGTGTCGGAACTGCTCGCGCGGATACGGGCGCAACTGCGACGTCATCATCGTGGCGGCAATTCGGAAACGCTCGACGAAGCGTTCTCGTTCGGCGACATCCACATCGATCTGGCGAGACGCAAGGTCACGCGCGCGGGAGACCCGGTGCATCTGACACCGATTGAGTACCGGCTGCTGATCACGCTGGTGCGCCATGCGGGGCGCGTGTTGACGCACCGGCAATTGCTCAAGGAGGTGTGGGGGCCGTCGCACGTCGAGAGCCATCACTACCTGCGCATCTACATGGGACACCTGCGGCAGAAACTGGAGGTCGATCCGGCACAGCCGCAACACATTCTCACGGAAACGGGGGTCGGCTACCGGCTCGAAATCGACGCCATCGGCTGAGTGCTTGCGGAGAATGCCGCAAGGGCGAGTTCGCGTAGCGGTGCGATGCCGGAGGCCTGGGCACCGGTGCAAGGGGTGACCGCGGCGCGCGAGCTTTGCTAAAATCGTGCGGTTCCCTGAGCGATGTCCGGCGATCACCCTGGCGGTGAGATGCCAAGTTGCAGCTTCGCGACGTTGGCGTTCTGCCATGTCATTCGACATCCAAAGGAACCCCGTGACGGGACGACCCGTTACGAGGATCGCTTGTCTTCCGGGGACGACCCCGATTTTTCTATCGGAGTCAGTCATGGCGTGGATGCTATTGGTTATTGCCGGTTTGCTGGAAGTGGCGTGGGCCGTCGGCCTCAAGTACACGCAGGGTTTTTCGCGTCTCTGGCCGTCGGTGTTCACGATTGGCGCAATGATCGGCAGTGTCTGGCTGCTCGCATTGGCCGTGCGTTCGCTGCCATTGGGCACGGCATACGCGATCTGGACCGGTATTGGCGCCGTCGGTGCGTTCGTGCTGGGCATTATGCTGTTCGGCGAGTCGGCCTCCGCCGCCCGGATTGCCAGCGTGACGCTGATTCTGGCGGGCCTGGTCGGGTTGAAGTTGACCGCAGCCTGACGGGCGCCTGCCGTTTGCGCCGGCCACGCCAAATCCTCAATGTCCGGCACCGGTGGTGCGTTGCCCCAGCGCGCGGCATAATGACGCGGTAGCGGTCGAGTTTGCGTCCGGTGGCCGTTCGACGACGGTCGTTCGCCGCCTGTAGGCCACCGATGCATCCCCTGTGAGGTCAGTCCGGCGGGTAGGGGCGGTTCGCATCCTGCCCGGTGGCCGTTGCCGCGTCGGCAGTACACGACGCGTGATCGTGCGACGCCGTCATGTCGGCGGCAGTGAGGTCGCCATGCTTGAATCGATTGCACTGGGTGCGGGGCTGTCTTGGGGCAGTGGCCTGCGGTTGTACCTGACGGTGTTTTGCGCGGGAATGGCTGCGCGTCTGGGCTGGTTGCATCTGCCGCCCTCGCTGGTGGTGCTGACGTCGACGTGGGTGATGGCCACGGCCGGCGTGCTGGCGGCCATCGAGTTCTTCGCCGATAAAATTCCCTTTGTCGACAGTGCCTGGGACGCCGTCCACACGTTCATCCGCATTCCGGCTGGAATCCTGCTGGGCGCTGCAGCGCTGGGACAAATGGATCCGACCGTCACGGTGTTGGCCGGGCTGGCGGGCGGTGCGCTGGCAGGCACGGCCCATTTGGCAAAGGCGGGTAGCCGGGCGCTGATCAACACGTCGCCGGAACCTTTCTCCAATGTCGCGGCCTCAGCCGGCGAAGATGTGTCGACGGTGGGCGGACTGGCGCTGGCGTTTTTCCTTCCCGCCGTTTTTCTCGTGATGTTATTGATCTTCGTCGTGCTGGCGTGGTGGTGGCTGCCCGCGTGTGGCGAGGTTGGCGCTCATTGCTGGCGCGGGTCAAAGGATTGAAAAACGATGGGGTTCACTGACGTTGCCCGCCAGGCATGGCGGATGTTTCTGCGCGATTGGCGCGCAGGCGAGTTGCATCTGCTTCTCGTGGCGTTGTTGCTGGCGGTCGGTGCACTCTCCAGCGTGGGGTTTCTCTCGGATCGGATGCAGGGCGGGCTTGAACGCGACGCCCGCCAGATGCTCGCCGCCGACCTCGTCGTGCGCAGCGATGCTCCCCTGTCGCCGGCATTTGCGCGTCAGGCGCAGGCCGATGGGCTGGTCACCGCCGTCGTCGCCAACTTTCCCAGCATGGCCAGCGTCCCGGGCGAACACGGGCAAGTCGGCGCGAGCCGTCTATCGTCGCTCAAGGCCGTGAGCGACGGCTATCCATTGCGCGGGCGAGTGCGCACCGCCGCCGATGCCGGCGCCGATACGCCGGATGCGCCCGCCGCGGCCATCCCGGCGCCAGGCACCGTATGGGTCGACGCCGCGTTGCTCGATGCCCTGCACGTCAAGCCCGGCGAGTCCATTCGCGTGGGCAACCGCACGTTGCGCATCGCCGCCGTCATCACGCGAGAAATGGATCGCGGTTTCGGCTTCGGATCGCTGGCCCCACGCGTCATGATGCGCTTCGACGAACTGCCGTCGACGGGGCTGGTGCAGTTCGGCAGCCGCATCACCTACCGGCTGCTGGTGGCGGGCACGGACGCACAGGTCGCCAGATTCGCCGCGTGGGCGCGGCCGACCGCCGAACAGGCGCGCGGCGTGCATCTCGAATCGCTGGAGGAAGGGCAGCCGCAGGTGCGCCAGACGCTCGATCGCGCCGACCGCTTCCTCTCGCTGGTGGCCTTGCTCGCCGCCGTGCTGGCGGCGGTGGCGGTGGGCATCGCGTCGCGTCGGTACAGCGAGCGCCATCTCGATGCCTGCGCCGTCATGCGTTGCCTGGGCTTGTCGCGCCGCGCGTTGCGCGGGATGGTGACGCTTGAATTCATCGGGCTTGGCCTAATCGGTGGCATGTTGGGCATCGCGCTCGGCTACGCGGCGCATTGGGTGCTGCTCGCCCAGTTGGGGGACGTGATCCCGGCGGGGTTGCCGGCGCCGACGTGGCGACCGGCGGTCGTCGGTCTGGCGAGTGCGCTGGTCATGCTGCTCGGTTTCGCGTTGCCGCCGCTGCTGCCGCTCTCTGAAGTCGCGCCCCTGCATGTGTTGCGTCGCGATGTCGTGGGTGGGGCGCGCAGGCAAGGGTGGCTGGCGTATGGCGCAAGTGCGCTGGCCTTCGGCGCGCTGTTGCTGTTCGCGGCGCGAGACCTGCGTCTCGGGGCGATGGTGGCGGGGGCTTCGTGGCGGGCGCGGTGGTGTTCGGCGTGCTCGCCTGGCTCGCCATTCGCCTGCTGGCCGCCTGGGCCAGGCGTCGCGGTGCGGCGGGCGGGGCGATGGGCGGCATCGGATGGCGCTACGCCGTGGCGGGATTGCGTCGCCGCGGGCTCGGCAGTGCGCTGCAAGTGGTGGCGCTCGGGCTCGGGTTGATGGCGCTGTTGCTGCTTGCCGTCACGCGTAACGACCTGGTCGCGGGCTGGCGTCAGTCGAGCCCGCCCGACGCGCCGAACCGCTTCGTCATCGATATTCAGCCGGGGCAGGACGCGCCGGTGTTGGCTCAGTTGCGCGCGGCGGGACTGCCGAACGTGCAGCTCTCGCCGATGATTCGTGCGCGTCTGACGGCCATCAACGGCAAGCCGGTGACGGGAGATAGCTACACGGACGCGCGGGCGCGGCGTCTCGCGGAGCGTGAGTTCAACCTGTCGTACACGGCGGTGCTGCCCGAAGGCAATCGCGTGACGGCCGGACAGTGGTACGGCGATGCCTCGACGCCCCAGGTCTCCATGGAAGAGGGCATCGCAAAGACGCTCGGGCTGGCGCTTGGCGACACGCTGCGTTTCGAAGTCGCGGGCCAGCACATCGACGCTCCGATCACGAGTCTTCGCAAGCTGGACTGGGGATCGATGCGCGTGAATTTCTTCGTGGTGATGCCGCCCGCCGCGCTGCGCGATTTTCCGATGACGTGGATCACGTCGTTCCATCTCGCGCCAAAGCAACAGGGCGTGGCCGATGCCTTGGTGCGCCAGTTCCCCAATGTGACGGTGATCGACACGGGCGCCTTGCTCGCGCAGATCCAGCAAATCCTGTCGCAGGTCATCGACGCCGTGCAAGCGCTCTTTGTCTTTACGCTCGCGGCGGGCGTGCTGGTGCTGTATGCGGCGCTTGCGGGCACGCGAGACGAGCGCATGCGCGAGAGCGGCATCTTGCGCGCGTTGGGGGCGTCCTCGCGGCAGCTTCGCGATGTGCATCTGGCGGAACTGGTGACCGTGGGCGCGTTGGCCGGGCTGCTGGCCGCGTTGGGCGCCGGCGCGCTCGGATGGGCACTGGCACGCTACGTCTTCGAGTTCGCGCTGCACTTCAATCCGTGGCTGCCGGCGCTGGGCGTCGGGGCGGGTGTGCTGTGCGCGCTGATCGGCGGATGGAGCGGTCTGCGGGCGGTGCTGCGTCAATCCGCGCTGCGCACGTTGCGCGAGGCCTGACGCCCGTCAGGGGAGGTGCGGCATCGTGCCGCTCGCGCAGGCGTGGCAGACGCGATGGGCCTGGGGCACAATAGCGGGCATGACGACTGAAAACACTCCGCAAACCCCGCAGACGGACGACGACGCGCAGGACGCTCCTGCGCAACCGACGGCCTTTACCCTGCTCGGCGGCGAGGATCGCGTGCGCGAACTCGTCGACCGCTTCTACGACCTGATGGACCTCGAGTCAGAGTTCGCGGGCATTCGTAGCCTGCACCCAGAGTCGCTTGGCGATTCGCGCGACAAGCTCTTCTGGTTCCTGTGCGGATGGCTGGGCGGGCCGAATCACTACATCGAACGGTTCGGCCATCCGATGTTGCGAGCCCGCCATCTGCCGTTCCCGATTGCCTCGAGCGAGCGCGACCAATGGTTGCGCTGCATGGCATGGGCCATGCAGGACATCGGTGTGGAAGCGTCGCTGCAGGAACGGCTGATGCAGGCGTTCCATGGCACGGCGGACTGGATGCGCAATCGGGCGGGTTGAGGCCACAACCGGTCGCGCCTGGGCAGGCACCGCTTGCCCCCGTCGCGGCGACGGGGGGCGATCGGGATGTGTCAGACGTTCGTGACGCGATCGGGCAGGGCGGCACGGGCGTGTGACGACGGCCGGTCCGGATCGGTCGCGCCAGCGTGTTGCGTTGACTGTCCGAATTCGGACGTGTCCGATCGGTATCGGCCTTCCTGTCCGAACGGGCTCTCATAATTCAACTGATGCTCGACGAGATCCAGCGATCGACGCGCCTCCATCGCCGTCATCCACTCGATCAGCCCTTCGGTGGCGATGCCCCGAACGCGCGATAAGCGGCCGCCGAAAACCCCATGCAGGATTGCAGCGAGTCGATGTCGAGCGTGTCGCCGGGCGGCGCTTCGGACGGGGCGGCAGACGGCGTTGGCCCGACACGCTGAGATAGCTCGGCCATGGCGTGATGCTCACCGGCGATTCTGCCGGCCTGATTGAAGAACACCATCATCGAGGCGCCCAGCAAGGTCGTCTGGTATTTGGCCCCATACCGCTCGAGGTGTTTCGACCCCAGAAGGGCACCCGCCGAGGTCAGCCAGGCGGTGTTCTTGATGTCAGCCGTCGTCGTCGAGGGCGTGCAGTACTTGCCAATGGCGACCGTCAAATCCATCAGGCTGGACAACGTCGCCAGGGATGCCGTTGCGAGCGTCACGTTGTGGGCGGTCGCCAACGCACTGTCGTCGTAGATCTCCTTGATGTTGTTCAGGCTGGCCACGCTTAACGATGCCAGGCTGAGTCCGAAATTTCCCACGTGTTGCATCAAGGCGGTAAAGCGGCCAACGGTGGACGGCGACGGCCGCAGTCGATGCGACGAGTGCGTGTCGTCTTGCATCGCGCCGAGGGCGATTCGCACTTCGCCCGCAAGCGATGCTTCGTTCGTCGCAGTGGCCGACGTGTTGGCGGGGGCAGGGTGGGAGACGTAGTGGGGCGTGGGCAGGGCGTCAAGTCTGGGCATGAATGGGCTCCGAGGGATAGGGTCAGAGGGCGTCGATCAGACGCGTCAGCTTGTCGTGCAGATCAGCGGGGCGGCCGGTCCGACGCACCATGTCCAGCGCATCGCCGGCCATGTCGCGGGCGGTGTCGACATCGCCATTGCGCTGCATGCACACGGCGGCGAAATACAAGGGCTCGGGATCGCCATAGTCCCGCGCAACCGCGATCATCAAGGGGGCGACGGCGTGTCGATAATCGCCGAGCTGACAAAGCACGTAGCCGAACGCCTTGTAGGCATCCGTGCGTTCCGGGTAGGCGAGGCAGAGGTCGGCAAAGGCGCGTGCGGCACCGACGAAGTCGTTGGCCGCGCACAGGGCATACGCATGAGAGAAGGCTTGCGACGCGATCGGCGAATCGATCCACGACGTGGCCGGTGAAGTGGTCGGCGACACGTTGGGTGAAGCCGCGTCGGTGGCGCAACGCTGGGCGCCGTCGGTTCGTGGGGCGGGATGCGCTTGGCCGTTAGGCACGATGCGGCCGACGCGGAGGTCGGTTTCACCGGTGGCGTGGGGGCTGAATATCGCTGCATGGAACGTCGTTCCTCCAAAGGGTTACGGCATGGATCCGGCTGCGGCACGCGCGTGCCCGCGGCGCGAAGGGGGGCGTGTGCGCCCCGTTTAGCCCTGTCGGCGCGCGCGCGCCCGCGTTTCATCCTGGACCGCGCAGGCGCAGTCCGTTGCGATGACGCTTAAGGGCGCGAACCGACGTCAGGTGTGACGGTGTCCAGCGCATCGTGAAAGGCGTCGTTCGACAGATCGGAGACGACCGAATGCAAATCCGACTCGGCATCGAAGAACTCGTCGTCGATGCCGGTCGCGAGTGACTGGATGTCCGCGTTGTCGCCCGGGATGGCCGGTGGCGCCGGGATGGACGAGATGGACGCGAGCGCCGAGTCGTCCCGCGACAGTCTCGGGACGACGGTCACCCCCTCGAGTTCGTAGTCGAGCCGCGGGCGGGGGGCCATGTGCACGTAGTCGCGTTCGCCGTCCAGCACGACGTAGTTCACGGTGGTCTCCGCCGCCGTGACTCTGTCCACGGACGCGCGCCGCTCTCGGCCATCGATGATCGTGCCAAGCACGCGGTTTTGCAGAAAATCGGTCGCAGTCGCCACCCCGTCGGCGATGGCCGAACTCGCATCGTCAATGGCGGCGTCTTTCAGCCATGCCGGCACGGGGATGCCCAGCGTCTCGAGCAACGGTGCGGCGCCATTGTGGACGGCGCCAAACACCAGCGGACCGTTGGTGATCGCCAAATTGACCACCCCGCCGTACTCCCGCAGGAGGTCGATGCCGGTCCACTGGCCGATGGTCTGGAAGAAGTTGGTGTCGCGAATCTCGGCGCCCGGGATGTCGTCAGGGCCGTGCCAGAACTTGCTGGCTGCGAGCACCAGGCTCGCGATTTCCGTGGATGCCGCCAGCACATGGAGGGGGATGTCGATGTATCCCTTCCAGTCGTCGTCCATCGTGGCGATCGCGAAGCCCAGTGCGGTGCTCTTGGCGATGGCGTTGACGACGTGTCCGATGAGGGCCGCGTTGCGCGCGCCGCGATGCGTTTGAATGGCGCTTTGAAACTGCTCCCAGCACCCTGCCATCAGATCCTTCGGCGGCTCCGGCATCGCAATGTGTACTTGCGGATTCGCGCCGACATTGCTGGCGTTCGAGAGGGACTGTAGGGGCGTCGGCAGAGGGGGAGACGAGGGCATACCTATCGTCATGGGGGGCTCCCGGGAATGAATGGGCGTTAAATCGTGGCGAGAAAACGTTCGGCGCGCGCACCGATGTCGGCATGCGCCGCGTTCTGCCGAGAGGTCTCGAGCGCCTGCATGGCGAGATCGCGAGCGAGCGCGCCGTCGCCCAACTTCGCCAGGCAATGCGCGCAAATCAGCATCGGTTCGGGGTCGTCGGGCGTGAACAGCGTCGCCGAGCTGAGCGGCACCAGCGCGAGCGCATAGTCTTCGCGCCCGAAATGCGCGTAGCCGATCAGCTTGTTCACGCTGACGTCCAGCGGAAGTTCCTTGAGCAGGGGGTAGAGCACATGCAGTGCCCTTTCGTAATCGGCGGCGAGGTACGCGTCGCGCGCTTGCTGGTAACGCCGGGGCGCGCTGTCGCCGGCGTCGGGCAGCAGGCGCCCGGTGACATCGTGGCGGGGCAAAGCGGGGGGAGGGTGCGTGACATGCATGAGAGGATGGGGGCCGGTTGACAACGTTTCGGATTTTTCCGGGCGCCATAGATGGGGCGCTTGGGCGGATCCTACGGTTGACGCGGTATCCGTCTCTTTCGATTCGAGGACAAAGCTGTCGTCCGGTCGCTCAGTGGGCGCGCATTGGGAAAAGCATGGCGTCCTGTACGCCGCGTATGCCCAATTGGGTGGTGTTGGGTCGATGCCGCGAAACCTTCACCCGGGGGCAATGTCGGCAGTGCGCCGCTCCGACGGTGACGTCTGCGCAAAGGCGCTCATCGACCGTACTGGCGCTACGGCGCCGGATTGTCCCTTGTCACTCAGGCCCGGTTCGCGCGACCATGGCGGATCACCTACGGAGACGCCCCAATGACCACTGAAGCCCTTTTTCGACAGGACGCCTATCTGCGCCAGTGCGAGGCGCGCATCACGCATATCGACGAGACCGGCATCAGGCTCGATCGCACCGTCTTCTATCCGCTGGGCGGCGGACAAGCGGGCGATGCCGGTGAGTTGGTGCTGGTGGACGGCACGCGCCTCGCCATTGCCGACACGCGCAAGTCGAAACATGAGGGCGCGACGCCCGACGATGCGGTCCATGTGCCCGGCGAGGGCCAGCACGATGTGCTGGCGCGACTCTCGGTCGGCGATATCGTGCAGGCGGAGATCGACTGGGCGCGACGCTTTCGTCACATGCGCTTTCACACGGCGTCGCATCTGATGTGTGCCGTGTTGCCGCATCCGGTGGATGGGTGCAGCATCACCACGGAGTACGCTCGGCTCGATTTCGTGACGAATGAGCCGATCGAGCGGGAGACCGTCGAAGCCGGGTTGGCGGCGCTCGTGGCGGCTGCACGGCCGGTGGCCATAGACAGCATCAGCGACGACGAGATGGCGGCGCGGCCCGAGTTGGTGCGCACCATGAGCGTGAAGCCGCCCGTGGGGCTGGGGCGCGTGCGTCTGGTGCGCATCGAGGGCATCGATTTGCAGCCGTGCGGCGGCACGCACGTGGCCAATACCGCTGAAATCGGCGCGCTGCGCGTGGCCAAGATCGAGAAGAAGACGTCGCGCACACGCCGCGTGGTGTTGGCCTTTGCGTGAGTCTGGCATCATGCGAGTCACCCCTCCCACGCACGCTCACCTTTCAGGATGATGGATGACGACACCCGCAGGAGCACCTTCTTCGCAAGTCCCCCCGTGGCAAACGGTGCTCGATTTCTGGTTCGGCCGTCCGGACGCTCCCGAGTATGGGATGGAGCGGCCCGAGTGGTTCCGTAAGTCGGACGCGTACGACGCATCGATCCGTACCCACTTCGGCGCGCTGCACGCGCAGGCGCTGGACGGGGAACTCGACGACTGGGCGCAGACGCCGCTCGGGGCGTGCGCGCTGATCGTGGTGCTCGACCAGTTCTCTCGCAATCTCTTTCGGGGGCACGCGAAGGCCTTTGCGGGCGATGCACGGGCGTTGGCCGTGGCGCGGCGTCTGGTCGAGGCGGGCGACGATCAGCGTCTACCCACACCGCAGCATCGCGTATTCGTCTATCTGCCGTTCGAACACGACGAATCGCTGGAGAGCCAGCACCTTTCGCTGGCCCTGTACGAACCCTTGGCGAAGGCGTTCGGGCTGGTCGATAACCTCGATTACGCGCGCAAGCATGCGGTCATCATCGAGCGTTTTGGGCGATACCCCACCGCAACCAGGCCTTGGGACGGACATCGACGCCAGAGGAAATCGCGTTTCTGAAGACGCCCGGATCGTCGTTCTGACGACGGCGATGTCGTGGCGCTCAGTCCCGGGGGGCGTCAGACGCACTCACCGTTGTCCCGACGCGGCGCCGTTGGTGCCAACGGATCGCGCAGAAGCCGATCACGTAGGCGAGCGCTCCGCCGGCCGCCGCACAGGCGGCGAGGCCAGTCGCGAGATGCAGCGTCGCCGTACCGAAATCAAGGTTCGTCAACTGAGTCCACAAGCTCTCTCTCGCCTGTGTCGCGGCGGCCACCGTCGCTTCGATCTCGGTCTGCGGTGGCCACTCGAACATCCAGCGGCCCAGACGATGCGCGCCCCAATAAACGAAGGGCGCCGTCAGCGGATTGGTCACCAGCGTGCCGACCGCCGCGAGGAATAGATTTCCGCGTAACAGCGCTGCGGCGAGTATCGCCACGAGCATCTGGCCGACGGGAATCAGAATCCCGAAAAAAACACCACATGCCAGCCCGATGGCCACGCCTCGCGGCGTGGCTCGCCACAAGGCGCGCCGCAGCAGCAAGCCGGCGTGTGGCCGCAGCCAGCGTGAACGCAGCAGTCGCATCGGGCGAAGCATCTTTAACATCATAGGCAGGTTGCGCGTCGAGGAAAGCGTTGACCCAGGCGGGCATGGGGCGGGCGCGCACGCGGTGATCCGCATGCAACGGATGTCTGAGTCCCGGGGGCGGCAGGAGTTCAATGACGCCGTGGGCGACGGCGTGCTGAGCGGGTGCGGTCCCGTGTCTGGCACGAAGCGCGGGCAACGGGTGACGGGGAGGGCTGAAGCGCGAGGGGAACCGACACTGCGCAGCCGATGGACTGCGCAGCGATGACGCGGCTGCGCTCAGATCTGTGAACGCTGGTGGGACCAGCGATCGATTTGCGACGGCGTGAAGTGCCGCAGGGTATCGAGCAACGCTTCGGGCGACGCACTGATCTGCAACTGGTCCAACTGCGGCTCCTTGAGGAACTGCTCCGTCACCATCGATTTGAGGAACACGATCAGCGGATCGTAATACTGCTCGACATTGAGCAGACCGATCGGTTTCGCGTGATAGCCGATCTGCAGCCACGTAAAGACTTCGAACAGTTCTTCGCACGTGCCGATGCCGCCGGGCATGGCAATGAAAGCATCCGACAGATCGGCCATCATCTGCTTGCGCTGGTGCATGTTCTCGACAACATGCAATTGCGTCAGCCCGGTGTGACCGACTTCCCGTTCCATCAGGGCCTTCGGGATGATGCCGATCACTTCGCCGCCGTGGGCCAGCACGGCGTCGGCAATGATGCCCATCAGTCCGACCTTGCCGCCGCCATACACGAGACGAATGTCCGCTTGCGCCATGCGACGGCCCAGGTCACGCGCCGCCTCGGCGTAGGCAGGACGTACCCCCGTGGCGGCACCGCAGTAAATACAGATCGATTTGACGTCCGACGCCATGTCTTATTGCGCTCCCTTAGCCGACGATTCTCGCGCCATCCTGTCGTACATCTCGCGCGAGCTGCCTTTCAGATACGGCGCCATTTGCGAGAGGATGTGATAGCTCGATTGGTGCAACCCGGCACCGATCTCCGCCGGGTCGTTGTACTTGCGCGGATTCATCACGAACTGGTAGGACAACCAATAGGTGGAGATCACCACCATGTTGGTCGTGACCACCTCGATCTGCTCGGGCGTGATTTCCATTTCGCCCTCGGCCACGAGCAGGTCGCACATTTCGCGCGCGAACCGCTTCTTGTGGCCGACGATCACCTTGAAGTGCGTCTCCAGCGTGCGGTTGCGCGCAAGCAGGTCGTTGAGGTCGCGGTAAAGAAAACGGAAGCGCCACAGAAATTCGGACATGTATTGCAGGTACGTCCAGACTTCGTCGAGCTTGGGCTTGTGATCGTCAGGCAGCCGCAGTCGCCGTTCGATTTCCTGCTCGAACTGGGCGAAGATGCTGTTGATGATGTCGTCTTTATTGCGGAAGTGATAGTACAGATTGCCGGGGCTGATTTTCATCTCCTCGGCAATCGTGGTGGTCGTGACGTTAGGTTCGCCGATGTCGTTGAAGAGCCGGAGTGACACCTCAAGAATTCGTTCGCGGGTACGGCGCGGCGGCTTTGCTTCCATGTCTGTCGGCCCCGGTAAGCGGCAAGCGTGGCGAACGATGTTCTCCGCTTGCGTCTATGAGTTGAATATCAGGTATACGGCGACCGATTATACCCGGCAGCCGCGCACTGCCAAGCATGAGGGAGGAAGGCGGCGAACGTTATCAGAAAAACGCTGTACGTACCCGTTCGACAATGACGGGCCCGGCGAGCAAGGCCCAGGTGAGCAGGCAAAGGCCGAGCGCGATGAGGACGGCCGCGCTGCCGAAATCCTTGGCACGTTTGGACAGTTCGTGCCGCTCCAGCGAAATGCGGTCGATGGCCGCCTCGATGCTGGAGTTGACCAGCTCGATGATGAGCACGAGCAGCACCGAGCCGATGAGCAGCACGCGCTCGACAGAGGTCACGGGCAGGAAGACCGCCGCCGGCAAGAGGATGGCGGCGAGCGCCAGTTCCTGCCGGAAGGCGCTCTCTTCGAACACGGCGAACTTGAAGCCGGACAAGGAGTATTTCAGGGCGCGCCAGGCACGCATGATGCCCCGATTGCCCTTGTACGGATTCGGTTGTTTGTCGCGTGGCGGCGGGTGATCGATGAACAAGCGTCGGGTTCCTCGCCGCAACGGGCTCTGGAGGTGGATCAGACCGCGCTCGCGAGCGACAGCTCGGGCTTGCGCGGATGCAGATGCGAGGCGAACTCTTCGGAGGCCGCCTGCCATGAGAACCGCTCGGCCCAGGCACGTGCACTCGGGCGCGAGACCTTGAGCGCATCGAGACAAGCCTCGCGCAAGTCCTCTCGCAGTGCGCCGCCTTCGCCTTCCGGGCAGCCGTCGAGGACATCGACCGGGCCGGTCACCGGGAAGGCCGCGACCGGCAGGCCGCAAGCCATCGCTTCGAGCAGCACCAGGCCGAAGGTGTCGGTACGGCTGGGAAAGACGAACACGTCGGCCGACGCGTAGACCTTCGCCAGTTCGGGCTGCGAAAGCATACCGAGATAATTCACATCGGGGTAGCGCGAGCGCAGTTCGGCCAGTTGCGGCCCTTCGCCCGCGACCCATTTCGAGCCCGGCAAATCCAGTTTCAGGAAAGCCTCGATGTTCTTCTCCACGGCGACACGCCCCACGTAGAGGAAAATCGGATGTGCCGAATTTAGCACATGTGCGTCTTGCACACGGAAGATGTCAAGGTCGACGCCACGTGTCCAAAGCACCACATTCTGGAAGCCGTTCGCTTCGAGATCGCGCTTGACCACCGGCGTGGGTGCCATCACGGCGTGCGACGCCTTGTGGAACCAGCGCAGAAAGCGGTAGGTTGTCGAGAGCGCAAAGCCGAAGCGCGCCTGCACATACTCCGGGAAGCGCGTGTGATAGGCCGTGGTGAACGGGAAGTCGTTGCGCAGGGCCCATTTGCGCGCGGCCATGCCCAGCGGGCCTTCGGTGGCGATGTGAAGGGCGTCCGGCGCGAAATCTTCGATGCGCCGTTTCACGCGTGCGCCGGCGAAGAACGCGAGACGGATTTCCGGGTAGGTCGGGCACGGCATCGTGCGGAATTCCTGCGGCGTGAGCAGCTCGACACGATGGCCGGCCGCCTCCAGCTGAGCGCGCGTGTTCTTCAACGTGCGGACCACGCCGTTGATCTGCGGATCCCAGGCGTCGGTGACGATCATGATTTTCATCGGGCGCTCCTTCGCGCACATGGCGCGCTTCGGTGACACGCGCGAACTCGCGCGTGAGTGCGCACGTACGACAGCACAGTGCCGTGCGTGCGCGGGGTTAACGGGGTGAAATCGGGCAAGTGTCCTGGGCCAGCGTCTCGGACTGGCGTCTCCCGAGGTGTGGCGATCGTGGCGGCGCGAGGCCGGCCAGGGTCACGGTGCGGGCTCAAGTGCCGACCGTCGCGGTTTTCGCGCGGGCGCGCACGTTGCGCTTTTGCGTCCAGTGGATGATGCGCAGCTCGCCCTCGGTCGTCTCGACCAGCGCCGAGAGGCTCTCCACCCAGTCGCCGTCGTTGCAGTAGAGCAAGCCGTCGATCTCGCGAATCTCGGGTTTGTGGATGTGTCCGCACACCACGCCGTCGCAGCCACGGCGGCGCGCTTCGTCGGCCATCACGTGCTCGAAGGCCGAAATGAAGTTCACGGCGTTTTTCACCTGGTGTTTCAGATACTGCGACAGCGACCAGTACGGGAAGCCGAAGCGCGTGCGCACGCGATTGAACCAGCGGTTGAGCAGCAGGGTGAGGGTGTAGAGCGAGTCGCCCAGATACGCGAGCCACTTGGCGTGCTGAATCACGCCGTCGAACAGATCGCCGTGGGTGACCCACAGACGTTTGCCCGACAGTGTGGTGTGGAACGCCTCGTCGCGCACCGCAATGTCGCCGAACGCCAACCCGCAGAACTGGCGTGCCGCTTCGTCGTGATTGCCGGGTACGTAGATCACCTGCGTCCCCTTGCGTGCGCGGCGCAGCATTTTCTGCACAACATCGTTGTGCGCCTGCGGCCAGTGCCAGCCGCGTCGCAGATGCCAGCCGTCGATGATGTCGCCGACCAGATACAGGTAGTCGGACTCGTGATGACGCAGGAAGTCGAGCAGGTAGTCTGCCTGACACCCTTGGGTGCCGAGGTGGATGTCCGAGAGCCAGATCGTACGGTAGCGGGTGATGCCGTCGGGGGGCGGGTCGAAGGGATCGGGCGTGTCGGGCGGCAGTTCGATCGTGTCGGGCGGGCTGATGGGCGGGGCGGCGGGGCGGCCTGGCGGGGTGTCTGCGAAGTGACCGGCGCGAGCCGCAGACGTTGGGATCGGCAACTCAAAGGTGGGGGTCGTCGTCATACCGGCTCGCACGTCGCGTTGAACATGCGTGCATTGCGCCACGATTTCGTGAAGCGACGATGACAGTCACGATCATGTCGCGAAAGTGGCGTCCAACGTCGCGACGACGCGACAGCGGGACCCGCACCCGCCCGGGATGCCTCGGATCAGACGCCGCGCGGCAATCCCTGGGCCACGCGCTCGAGCGTCTCGAGCACGTGGGCGCGCGCACGTGGATGCGTGCCCAGCGACACATGTCCGAGCCGGTCGAGCGCGATGTTGTGGGCACCGGGCAGCACGCAAGTGCGCACCGGATAGACGACGTTGTCGTGAAACGTGTAAATCGACGTGATGCGAGCACGTTGCGTTTGCGTTTCGCGACTCGCGAGCGCCGCGAGCCATTCGCTGCCGACACTCATCTGGCGAGCGTTGGTGCCGAGGCCATGGCGCGCATGCAGGGTGCCGAAGTGCGGCGAGCCGAGCGTGATGGTGTGAGCGACCGGCAGGGTGGGCGCGTGGCGCAGGCAGGCACGCGCCGCGAGTCCGCCCATGCTGTGGCCGATGATGACGACGGGCAGCCGGGTGCGTTCGGCAAGGGCGCGCGTGGCATTGGCAATCGTGGGGGCGTAATCGTCGATGTCGCCGAACATCGGGCCAAGATTGACGGCGTCGCAGTCGTAGCCCGCGTCGGCGAGATGGCGCGAGAAACGCAGCCAGAACGCGCGATTACAGCCGTAACCATGCAACAGCAATACCGAGACGGGGCGCGCCGGGCCACGCGGTGGCGGCAGACGGGCGGTGCTGAGCCACGGTTGGCAGAGATCGAGCAGGAAGATCGACGCCGCGCATTCGTAGGCCCATACGGCCGCATGGGTGCCGGCGGTGGCGCGCCGCTCCGGCGACGGGTCGCCCTGGGCGGCCATGACGAAGCCGGCCGCAAGGCCGATGGCATGGGAGACGGGCAACCATAGCACCGTCCATAGCAAAGTCGTCCAGGGGCTATGCCAAACGGTCCACGTGGCGACGGCGACGATGAGCGATAGCCCGATTTCGATGCCACCGTAGATCAGGTGGGCGCGCGAGGCGCGCGGTGCAGGGCGGGCAGCGGGGGGCGTTGTGGTCATTTGCCCAGCACGCTCACGAGACGCGTGCCGGCGAGCCGGTCATGAATGAACTGGTGATCCGGCATCACGCGCATGGCCAAGGCCCAGAGCACGACCCAGCCGGTGAGCAACGCCACGCTGCCCCAGCCTGTGATTCCGAGTCCCGAGTCGAGCGCCATGGCCGGCAGCACCCACAACCATGCGAGCGCGTAACGCGCGACAGCGCGGGCGGTGTGCACCGGTTGTCCATGCGCGTCGACCAGACGGATCTTCCACGTCTTCATCGCCAGCGTCTGGCCACCGTGGGTCCAGAACCAGACGAAGTACGCGCCAAGTACAAGAAACAGCCAGGCTTGCATGGCATGCCGGTGCATCAGGCCGCTGCGCTGCTGGGTGAGGGCGCTGAACAGGTAGCCGGCAAGGAACAGCACGCCGAAGAGCAGCAGCGATTCGTAGAGCATCGAGAGCAGGCGGCGGCGTAGCGTCGGCACAGCGTAGCCATCCGGTTCGATGCCGGACGGCACGTCTGGCGAAGGTGCGGCGTCGGGCGAGCGGTGCGGCGTGGCGGGCTGGGTGGCGGAGTCGGTCATCGCGGCGTGGTCTGGGATTTTTGTCGGGTGCCTGGCGCCCGTGCCGGCATGGGGCAGTGGCGGCGGGCATGTCGCGTCCTGTGCCGCACATTATGCGCAAGAATGTGCCAGCGAGCCAGCCGGTCGGCGGGGCGTTTCGAACGCATAAAGACAAACGGCCGCCCCGGGGGCGGCCGTTGCGGCATGACGATGACCCGGAGTGGCTGGCGTCAGGCGTCAGTTGTGATGATAAATCTCGGCGTTGAAGACGGCGTCGCCATTCTTGTCACCGTTTGCCGTGTCGGCGCTCGCCGGCGTGGCTCCCGGCGACGGTGCGGCAGAAGTCGGCATCGATTGCCCGGTCGTCGGTGCTGCCGCGCCCGATGCCACCGGCGCCGGCAGCGCGCCATTCTTGCCCGGGGTGCCGGCCTCCTTGCGATGCACAGCAGCATACGGATTCTTCACGCCCGGGCGGCCCGATGGCGGCGCGCTGACCACGTTCGGACGGTTGGCCTGCTTTCGGTCGTCCGCGGCAAGGCGCTTCTTCTGTTCTTCGGTGAGTTGCTGATACTGCTGCCACATCTGCGCTTTTCGCTCGGGCGGCAGCGTCTTGGCGTTCTGATAGCTCTCGCGCGCCAGCTTGCGCTGCTCGGGCGTCAGGCGCACCCAGTCCGCCATGCGGTCATGCAGGCGCTTACGGCTCTCCGGTGACAGCGTATGAAAGCGCTTGGCAATCTCGATCCACTTCTCGCGCTGACGCTCGCTCATGCGATTCCAGTCCTGGGCGAGCGGCGCGAGCGCCTCTCGCTGGCCGGCCGTGAGCTTGGCCCAGTAACCGCCGGGCGATGCAACAGATGTCGCCGCAGCGCCGCTCGCGGTCCCACCGCTGGCCGTCAGATTGCCGACCGGCCCATTGGTGGGGGTGGCGCCGCCGGGGGCAGATGCGCCGGCAATGACCGGAGGCACGTCGGACACCGCTTCAGGCGCGTGCGTGCGGCGCAGCGCGGCCGTGCCGGCGAGCGCGGCCGCGATCAGCGCGGCGAGCAGAAGAAATACATTGCGTCGCGTCACGGGGGGACTTGGGTAGGGGGGCTACTGGGCACGCTTCACATAGGCGTTGAAGCCATGGTCGGCATAGGCCGACAACGGGAGTTCGTCGCTCAATACGGCGGCATCGATGTCTGCCAGGTCCTGAATGTGTTGCTGATGCTCCCAGTACGCGAGCCCCGCCAGGCCGATCACCAATGCGGCGAGCGGCCAGAGCAGCCCGAGACGGCGCAGCTTGTCGAATGTGCGGCGCGGGCCGCCGGCTTCCGACGATGGCATGGCGCCGACACCGGCGAGCACCAGCGCCGGTTGCACAATGGCCACCGGTTCGGGCTTTTTGCGCGCGAGCGCCTCCTGGCGAGCGGCGGCCAGCCGGGCCGCGATATTCGGCGACGGCGCGTCGGACGCTTCGTCCAGCGCACGTCGCACGCGATGTGCGAAGCGGAGTTCCCTCGTTTCCAGATCGTGACTCATAACCTGATCCCTTTTGCCTTCAACGCCTGCGCCAACGCATGGGTGGCGCGCGAGCAGTGCGTCTTGACGCTGCCCTCCGAGCACCCCATCGTGGCGGCCGTCTCGGCAACGTCCATATCTTCCCAGTAACGCATGAGGAAGGCTTCTCGTTGACGTGTCGGCAGTTTCTGTATTTCCGCGTCGATGAGCGAGAGGATTTCGGCGCGCGAAACGGCCTCTTCGCTGCTCTCGGTCTGCACAGACCCATCCTCGGCCAATAAGGTTTCCAGAGGATCGAAGTCGTCGCGTTCGTCGTCGCCCGGGCCCGCGAGATTCGAGAATAGCGTGACCCAGGTGTTACGCACCTTTTGCCGACGGAAATAGTCGTGAATGGCGTTCTGGAGAATGCGCGTGAACAGCAACGGCAGGTCGGCCGGCGGCTTGTCGCCGTATTTCTCGGCCAGGCGGATCATCGCATCCTGAACGATATCGAGGGCGGCCTCGTCGTCGCGTACGGCATAGACGGCCTGCTTGAAGGCGCGCCGTTCGATGCCCGCGAGAAAATCCGCCAGTTCCTTGTCAGATGCCATCCGGTGGGGTGCACGCAGCGTTGCGCGCTGCGCCTTTGAAATGCCATGTAAGCGTAAAGGCCACGTAAAGATTCATGTAGCCGGTGCGGATGCTACCAAAAACGCGCTGTGCTGTAACCGCTTTTGCTTGCGGTGGTGCCGGTTTGCGACGGCGCCGGGCTCGCCAGCTTCCTATCGTGTGAAGATTGTGCACCGGCTTGGGGCGACGTGGGGCATGGCGTGGGGATTCTGCGAGGTCCACTTTGCAGTCATGCTGCAAATGCATAAACCTGCTTGACCATTTTGCTGCAAACCGGTAATGTTGCCAGTTCGCAATATCTGTGATTGTCTCAATATCGGCACGCCTATCCGGGGTGTCCATCATTCAGACGCGCAGCTTGAGCCCGAACCACAAGTTCGCGGGGAGAGCACCCGATCAAAATTTTTGCCGAAACTTTGAAAGGTCGACGATGAATATGCCAAGCGCGGAATTCTCCGAGGCGGAAGCTACACGCCACCAAAATACTTCCGAAGACATGATTGGCGCCGAGATTCTCGTGCGCTCGCTTCAGGAAGAAGGGGTCGAACATCTGTGGGGTTATCCCGGCGGTTCGGTTCTCTACATCTACGACGAACTCTACAAGCAGGACAAGATCCAGCACATCCTGGTGCGCCATGAGCAAGCCGCCGTGCATGCGGCCGACGCTTATTCGCGTTCCACCGACAAGGTTGGTGTATGTCTCGTGACGTCCGGCCCCGGCGTGACCAATGCGGTTACCGGGATCGCCACGGCGTACATGGATTCGATCCCGCTCGTCATCATCACCGGGCAGGTGCCCACGGCCGCCATCGGCCAGGACGCCTTCCAGGAATGCGACACGGTCGGTATTACCCGTCCGTGCGTCAAGCACAACTTCCTCGTGAAGGACGTGCGCGATCTCGCCGCGACCATCAAGAAAGCCTTCTATATCGCCAAGACGGGCCGTCCGGGCCCGGTGCTGGTCGATATTCCGAAGGACGTGTCCAAGACGCGCTGCCGCTTCGAATATCCGAAGTCGGTGTCGCTGCGCTCGTACAACCCGGTCACGAAGGGCCACTCGGGTCAGATCCGCAAGGCGATGAGCCTGCTGCTCTCGGCCAAGCGCCCCTATATCTATACGGGCGGCGGCATCATTCTGGCCGACGCGTCGAAGGAACTGAACCAGTTCTGCGACCTGCTCGGCTATCCGGTGACCAACACGCTCATGGGCCTTGGCGGGTATCGTGCGAGCGATCCCAAGTTCCTCGGCATGCTGGGCATGCACGGCACGTACGAAGCCAACATGGCCATGCAGCACTGCGACGTGCTCATCGCCATCGGCGCACGCTTCGACGACCGTGTGATCGGCAATCCGGAGCACTTCTCCTCGACCGCACGCAAGATCATCCACGTCGATATCGACCCGTCGTCGATTTCCAAACGTGTCAAGGTCGATATCCCGATCGTCGGCGACGTGAAGGAAGTGCTGCGCGAGATGATCGAGAACCTGCAGACGGCGGAACACGGTCCGGACACCGAGGCGCTGGCCGACTGGTGGAAGCAGATCGAGGAATGGCGCTCGCGCGATTGCCTCGCGTTCGATCGAGAGAGCGAGATCATCAAGCCGCAACATGTGGTCGAGACGTACTGGAAGCTCACCGATGGTGAAGCCTTCGTGTGCTCGGACGTCGGCCAGCACCAGATGTGGGCGGCGCAGTACTACCGCTTCAACAAGCCGCGCCGCTGGATCAACTCGGGCGGCCTGGGCACGATGGGCTTCGGCCTGCCGGCGGCCATGGGCGTGAAGATGGCGCACCCGGATGCCGAAGTCGCCTGCATTACCGGCGAAGGCTCGATCCAGATGTGCATCCAGGAACTCTCGACGTGCCTGCAATACCGCACGCCGATCAAGATTCTGTCGCTCAACAACCGCTATCTGGGCATGGTTCGCCAGTGGCAGCAGATCGAATACAGCAAGCGCTACTCCAGTTCGTACATGGACGCGCTGCCCGACTTCGTGAAGCTTGCCGAGGCGTACGGTCATGTGGGCATTCGCATCGAGAAGTCGTCGGACGTCGAGCCCGCACTGCGCGAGGCGTTGCGCCTGAAGGATCGTACGGTATTCATGGATTTCCAAACGGATCCCACCGAAAACGTCTGGCCGATGGTCCAGGCGGGCAAGGGCATCAGCGAGATGCTGCTCGGTTCGGAAGATCTGTAAGCCGAGGCGCGCGCCGACCGTCGCCGCCGTCAAGGCCGGCGCGGGCGCGACGTCCCCACACTAGGACAATCCGGGATACACCATGAGGCATATTATTTCTGTTTTGCTCGAGAACGAGCCGGGCGCGCTGTCGCGCGTGGTCGGCCTGTTTTCGGCGCGTGGCTACAATATCGAGACCCTCACCGTCGCGCCGACCGAAGATCGGTCGCTCTCACGCATGACGGTGGTCACGACGGGCTCCGACGACGTCATCGAACAGATCACCAAGCACCTGAACCGGCTCATCGAGGTGGTGAAGGTGGTCGATCTGACCGAAGGGGCGCATATCGAACGTGAGCTGATGCTCATCAAGGTGCGCGCCGTGGGCAAGGAGCGAGAAGAGATGAAGCGGATGTCGGATATTTTCCGCGGCCGCATCATTGACGTTACTGAAAAGACCTATACGATCGAACTGACCGGGAATTCGGCAAAACTCGACGCCTTCATCGACGGGCTCGATCGTACGGCGATTCTCGAGACGGTTCGTACCGGTGGCTCGGGCATCGGGCGCGGTGAGCGCATCCTGAAAGTCTGATCGGTAGCGGCAACGCGGTAAGCGGATTTCGATCCATTCTGATTTGAGTAATTTTTTGGCATTACGGGACAATTCCAAATGAAAGTTTTCTACGACAAAGACGCCGACCTCTCCCTCATCAAGGGCAAGCAAGTGACGATCATCGGCTATGGCTCGCAAGGCCATGCCCACGCCCAGAACCTGAAGGACAGCGGTGTGAACGTGACGGTCGGTCTGCGCAAGAATGGCGCTTCGTGGAACAAGGCGGTCGGCGCCGGCCTGAACACCAAGGAAGTGGCGGAAGCCGTGAAGTCGGCCGACATCGTCATGATGCTGCTGCCGGACGAGCAGATCGGCGACGTGTACAAGAACGAAGTGCATGGCAACATCAAGGAAGGCGCCGCCCTGGCCTTCGCGCACGGCTTCAACGTGCATTACGGCTGCGTGATTCCGCGCGCTGACCTCGACGTCATCATGATCGCCCCGAAGGCCCCGGGCCACACGGTGCGCTCGACGTACTCGCAAGGCGGCGGCGTGCCCCACCTGATCGCCGTGGCACAGGACAAGTCGGGCGCCGCGCGCGACATCGCCCTGTCGTACGCAGCCGCGAACGGCGGCGGCCGTGCCGGTATCATCGAAACGAACTTCCGCGAAGAGACGGAAACCGACCTGTTCGGCGAGCAAGCCGTGCTGTGCGGCGGTACCGTCGAGCTGATCAAGGCCGGTTTCGAAACGCTGGTCGAAGCCGGTTATGCGCCGGAAATGGCCTACTTCGAGTGCCTGCACGAACTCAAGCTGATCGTCGACCTGATCTATGAAGGCGGCATCGCCAACATGAACTACTCGATCTCGAACAACGCTGAGTACGGTGAGTACGTCACCGGCCCGCGCGTCGTGACCGAAGAGACGAAGAAGGCGATGAAGCAATGCCTGACCGATATCCAGACCGGCGAGTACGCCAAGTCGTTCATCCTGGAAAACAAGGCGGGTGCCCCGACCCTGATCTCGCGTCGTCGCATCACGGCCGAGCACCAAATCGAGCAAGTGGGCGGCAAGCTGCGCGCAATGATGCCGTGGATCGCCAAGAACAAGCTCGTCGACCAGTCGAAGAACTAAGTACGACGCGCCGCAAGATGCGTACGCCCGGCAGCGTGTGGGCGTCGCACTGGCGGCGCACGGCAGGCGGCTTGGGCGCGTCAAGCGCATCGCGCGTTTGAGCGCCGGAACCGCCGCGCCTGGCCGTCCGTTTTGCTGTAGCTGTCGCTATGGCAAGGCGGACGGCTTTTTTCGTTTCCTCTCCCCCGCATCGACCGTGAACCGGCGCCGTGGCGCCTCGATGTGGCCGGCTTTGCGGTGGCGACGCCGATCGGTCGATTGGGGAAAAAGTGTCGCCGCGCCGCGCGCATTGCTACAATGCCGCCACGTCACGGTTTGGCCCAACGCAGGCCGACCCGCTCACTCAACCGTTTTACCAAGGACGCGAGTTCAATCGCATGAATTATCCTCACCCGATCATTGCCCGCGAGGGCTGGCCCTTCCTGGGTATCGCCGTCGCCGTGGCGCTCGTCGTGCACTTCATGGCCGGCGTGCTGTGGGCCGCGCCGTTCTGGGTGATCGCCCTGTTTGTCCTGCAGTTCTTCCGTGATCCGCCGCGGCAGGTGCCGCAGCAGGCCGGCGCCGTACTTTCGCCCGCCGACGGCCGCATCGTGGCCATCGAAACCACGCAAGATCCGTACGCTGGCCGTGAAGCGCTGAAGATCAGCGTGTTCATGAACGTTTTCAACGTGCACTCGAATCGTGCCCCGGTTGACGGCACGGTGACCAAGGTGGAATATTTCCCGGGACGTTTCTTCAACGCCGATCTCGACAAGGCATCGCTCGAAAACGAGCGCAATGCGCTGGTGATCGACGTGGGGGGGCAGATCGTCACGAGCGTGCAGGTCGCGGGACTCATCGCGCGCCGGATTTTGTGCTACGTGAAGGTGGGCGATACGCTTTCGCGCGGTCAGCGTTACGGTTTCATTCGTTTCGGTTCGCGGGTCGACGTGTACCTGCCGCTGGGCTCGCGTCCGCGCGTGACCATCGGCGAGAAGGTGTCGGCGACCTCGACGATCCTGGCCGAGCTGTAAGCCACGCGAGCCCACGGACCACGGCCGTGTGCGGCCGCGCGACCTCCGGTCGTGCGTCACCGTGTCGCGACCTGCAACTGCTTTCGCTTCTTGCGTTCCAATCGCGGTGATCCGTTGCGGGATCGCCCGCTGTCATAGCATCGTCAAGGAGGTCCGCATGCCGGAAAACCATCGCGGCCGCTTGCGCAATAATGTCAGGCATCTCTCGGCGTTCAGCCGTCACAACCCTTCATCCGCAGAGCCATTGATGAACGAAGACCACGACCACGGTGTGGAGGACGATCTGCCGGTGCGCCCGCGCAATCGCGGCATCTATCTGTTGCCGAACGCCTTTACGACCGCCGCGCTGTTCTGCGGCTTCTTCGCGATCGTGCAGGCCATGAACGATCGTTTCGAGCAGGCCGCCATCGCGATCTTCTTCGCCATGGTGCTCGATGGCATGGACGGGCGCGTGGCACGTATGACCAACACGCAGAGCGCGTTCGGCGAGCAATACGATTCGCTCTCGGACATGACCTCGTTCGGCGTAGCGCCGGCGTTGGTGATGTACGAATGGATTCTCCATGAGATCGGCAAGTGGGGCTGGCTCGCCGCGTTCGTCTACGTGGCCTGCGCGGCTTTGCGGCTGGCGCGCTTCAATACGAACATCGGCGTGGTCGACAAGCGCTTCTTTCAGGGCTTGGCGAGTCCGGCGGCCGCGGCGCTTATTGCCGGTTTCGTGTGGATTACGATCGACAACAAATTACCGGTCAACGTTTTCTGGATGCCCTGGGTGGCGTTCGGGCTGACGATTTACGCGGGGATGTCGATGGTATCGAATGCGCCGTTCTATAGCGGCAAGGCGCTCGATGTGCGTCAGCGGGTGTCGTTCGGCGTGGTGCTGCTCTTCATGGTCGGCTTCATTCTCGTGTCGTCCGACCCGCCGCTGGTGCTCTTCGGCATGTTCTGTCTGTACAGCGTTTCCGGCTATGTGCTCTGGGCCTTCCGCTTTCTGAAGGGGCGCCGGCAGCGCATTTTCGGCGACGTCGACGAATAACGTGGCAAAACAAGGGGCGTCTCGGTGCGCCCCTTGTCACATTCGCCTGTCAGGCTTGTCGGGCGATCGTTTGCGGTGCGATGTTGTAGTCTTGCGAATGCAGGCCGGAAGTTTTCCCTGGCCCGGGCAGGTCGTGGCAACGCTGAGCCGACCCGGTGCCGATTCGATGGTTCGACGTGACGAAGGAGCAAGCATGGGCATTCTGGACTTTGTGAAAGAAGCCGGCGAGGCACTGTTGGGCGGCCAGGCGCAAGCCGCAGAGGCGCCCCGCCGGGGCCTGACGCGGACGAAGCCAACCGCAACGCGGCTGACGCCATCGAGGCGTACATCAAAACGCAGAACCTCGACGCGACCGGCCTGACCGTCACGTTCGACGGCGCGTCGCGCACGGTGACGGTGTTCGGCGTGGCCCCGGATCAAGCGACCAAGGAAAAGATCCTGCTGTGCTGCGGCAATGTGAAGGGCGTCGAGAAGGTGGACGACCGGATGTCGGTGTCGACGGCGTCGGCCGAGGCGACGTTTCACACCGTGGAGAAGGGCGATACGTTGTCGGCGATCTCGAAGAAGGTCTACGGTGACGCCAACCGATACAACGCCATCTTCGAGGCCAACAAGCCGATGCTTTCCAGCCCGGACCGAATCTATCCGGGACAGGTGCTGCGCATTCCGGTGGCCTGATCGTCGTTTGTCTCGTGATATCCAGCCCGGCGCCGTGCCGGGCTGTTCATTGGTGGCGCAGGCAGGATCGCGGGCTCGCGAGCGCCTGTCTGCATGCGGCTTGCAGCCCGCGCCGCGCGTTGCGAAATCACCCGATTGCGACTATATTGGCGCTCATGATTTCAGGCGCCGCCCCGGCTTCGGACCTTCCTCTCGCACCGCCAACGCTATGCCATGCTCCCGTCCGCGGGCCGGCCATGCCTGCGCGCGTCGCGCGCTGATTTCCTCCCGGTAGTTGCCCGCCCGTTCGACGATCCGCCCGCCCGTGTTGCCTGTTGCCTGCTGCGTGAGCACAGTGTCGTGGGCGGCCAGGCGTCCTACGGCTTGCGAATGCGCCGCCCCGGACATCAAGAACAAACTGAACCCTACAAGATCCCCACTGGAGAAAGTCATGGCCGACAAGCTGATCATTTTCGATACGACCTTGCGCGACGGTGAGCAGTCGCCCGGCGCGTCGATGACGCGCGATGAGAAGATTCGCATCGCCCGCCAGCTGGAGCGTCTGCGCGTGGACGTGATCGAAGCCGGCTTCGCCGCCAGCTCGAACGGCGACTTCGAGGCCATCCGGGCCATCGCCGGCATCATCAAGGACAGTACCGTCTGCTCGCTTGCGCGTGCCAACGACCGCGATATCGCCCGTGCCGCCGAGGCCCTCAAGGGCGCGAACTCGTCGCGTATCCATACGTTCATCGCCACGTCGCCGCTGCACATGGAGAAGAAGCTGCGCATGAGCCCGGATCAGGTGCTCGAGCAGGCGAAACTCGCCGTGCGGTATGCGCGTCAGTTCACCGACAATATCGAATTCTCACCGGAAGACGGCAGCCGCTCGGAGCTGGATTTCCTTTGCCGCGTGCTGGAAGCCGTCATCAACGAAGGCGCGACGACCATCAACGTGGCCGATACCGTGGGTTACGGCGTGCCGGAACTTTACGGCCAGCTCGTGCGCACGCTGCGCGAGCGTGTGCCGAATTCGGACAAGGCGGTCTGGTCGGTGCACTGCCACAACGATCTGGGCATGGCCGTCGCGAACTCGTTGGCCGGGGTGCAGTTGGGGGGCGCGCGTCAGATCGAATGTACGATCAACGGTCTGGGCGAGCGCGCGGGTAATACGGCACTCGAAGAAGTCGTGATGGCGATTAAGACCCGCAAGGATTACTTCGGTCTGGAACTCGGCATCGATACGACGCAAATCGTGCCGGCCTCGAAGCTCGTCTCGCAGATCACCGGCTTCAGCGTTCAGCCGAACAAGGCGGTGGTGGGCGCCAACGCGTTCGCGCACGCCTCGGGCATCCACCAGGACGGCGTGCTCAAGGCGCGCGACACCTACGAGATCATGCGGGCGGAAGATGTGGGCTGGACCGCCAACAAGATCGTGCTCGGCAAGCTCTCGGGCCGCAACGCCTTCAAGCAGCGCCTTCAGGAGCTGGGCATCGAGATGGCGTCGGAGCAGGACGTGAATGCCGCGTTCGCCCGCTTCAAGGAGCTGGCTGACCAGAAGGCTGAAATCTTCGACGAGGACATTCTGGCGATCGTCTCGAATGAAGCGCAGGCCGACAGCAGCGAGCATTTCCATCTCGTGTCGATGGCGCAACATTCCGAGACGGGCGAGCGCCCGAGCGCCCGCGTGGTCTTCACCGCGCAGGGTAAGGAACTCATGGGAGACGCCGAGGGTAACGGCCCGGTCGACGCCGTGCTCAATGCCATTGAATCGCAGGTGCAAAGCGGCGCCGAGCAACTGCTGTATTCGGTGAACGCGATCACGACGGGTACGCAATCGCAGGGTGAGGTGACGGTGCGACTGTCGAAGGGCGGGCGCATCGTGAATGGCGTGGGCACAGATCCCGATATCGTCGCGGCGTCTGCCAAGGCGTATCTGTCCGCGCTCAACAAGCTGTATTCGAAGGCCGAGAAGCTCAACCCGCAACTGACGCCGTAAGCGAGGGCGCACTGGCGCCGTTGACGACCGATCCATGGCACGACACGCCCGCCTCCGGACATCCGGTAGGCGGGCGTTTTGCTGGTGGTGGGGCTCGCCATGCGATCAGAACAGGTCGTGATCGAACTTCTCGTGTAGCGGATCGGGGCTGATCTGGGTCGTCTTGACGATGCCGTCCGCATCGAAATAGAAGTTCATCATCGAGTACCAGACGTCGTCCTGCTTGAAGCGATAAGTCCAGACTTCACGCTTCATGAGGGGGAAGTACGACGTTTCGACCGGTTCGCCGAAGTGATGCAGCACGTCGGTTTTCGTCCACTTGTCGATCTCGACCTTGTTGAACTCCGGCATCGAGAGCACTTGCGCGGTACCCAGCAGGCGGCCTTGAGCGTCGAAATCGGCGGCGATCGTCTCTTCGCCGAACGGCTTGGTCGGATAGAGCCAGCGGGTCACGCCGGGCGTGAGCGGATAGACTTCCCTGGGTTTGCCCAGCCTTGCTTGCACCTCGGCCTGCGAGGCGTTGGGGGAAATGGTTTGCCACGGGGGCGTGTAGCAGGCGCTCAGCGATAGCGCGAGTGCGCCGCCCAGGAGCCAGCGCAGTGCCGCGGCGGGGCGTGAAGCGCCGGGCAAGGCGGCGGCTGTGTTCGGGGGGCGATGCCCGCGCGCGCCCGAGTCGAATCAGTCATGAATGGCCTCGCGTCAGAGGAAGACGGCCGCAGAGCGGCATGTCGATAGCATACCGCCGTGTCGCGTGTTCCGGGGCGGGGCGGCTTGCCGGGGGCGGGTGGGGGGCGTTATGATGCGCGCCGACACAGTCTCAGAGGCCTCGATGAAATTTCATGTCTTGCTGGCGCGCTTGAGCGCGGTGTTGTGCGCCGCCGGCCTGCTGGCCGCGACCAGCCTTGCCCACGCGGCACCGCCGATCCGGCTGGCGCTCATCGAGGGGATGAGCGGCCCCTTCGGCAATGCGGGCGCCATGGTCGAGCGCAATTTGCGCTTCGCGATCGAGCGCGTGAATGCGCGCGGCGGCGTGAAGTTGCGTGACGGCGCCCATCCGTTCGAGTTGACGGTGTTCGACAGCAAGGGCGGCGTCGAAGACAGCCTGGTGCAACTCAAGGCTGCCGGCGATCTGGGCATCCCATTCGTCTTCCAGGGCAACAGTTCGGCCGTTGCGTCGGCGTTGATCGATGCCATCAACAAACGCAATGCGCGCGAGCCCGGGCAGCGCATGCTGTTCTTCAATTACTCGGCCGTCGACACGGCGCTCACCAACGAGCAGTGCAGTTTCTGGCATTTCGCCTTCGACGCCAATGCCGCCATGCGCATGCAGGCGTTGACCGAGGCCATCAAACAAGATCCGAGCATCCAGAAGGTCTACCTGCTCAACCAGGACTACAGCTTCGGCCGGCAGGTCGCCGGGCTCGCCCGACAGATGATTGGCGCCAAGCGCCCGGACGTGCAGATCGTGGGTGAGCAGTTCAGCCCGGTGGGGCGCGTGAAGGACTTCACGCCCTATCTTGCGCGCATTCGCGCGGCAGGTGCCGATACGGTGGTGACGGGGAGTTGGGGCAACGACCTGACCTTGCTCGTCAAGGCCGCACGCGAACAGGGGATGGAGCTCAAGTTCTACACGTTCTATGGCAACGCCCTCGGCGCACCGGCAGCACTGGGCGAGGCGGGGGTTGGCCGCGTGTACGCCGTGGCCGAATGGCACCCGAACGTGGGCGGCGAGGCGTCGGATGCTTTCTACAAGGCGTTCCGTGCGCGTTATCCGGAGGCGCGCGACGACTATGCGCTGCTGCGCATGAGCGTGATGATCGACATGATTGCCGCGGCGCTCGAGCAGGCCGGCACCACCGATGTGACGACCGTGGCGCGGGCGCTGCAGAACCGCCGGATTCGCGAGGCGCCGGTCGACGCATGGATGCGTCCGAACGACCACCAGCTGATCGAGCCGTTGTACGTGTCGGTCATGCGCCGCGCGGGCGAGCCGGGGGTGAAGTTCGACAACGAAGGCTCGGGCTTTGGGTTCAAGACAGTGCTCGAGCTGCCCGCCAGCAAGGTGGCGTTGCCGAGTACTTGCCGCATGGCCCGCCAACGGTGATCAGCCGGGAAGGGCGCAAGGGTTGGGGCGGGCTGGCGCGATGGAAAAAATAATTGGTCGAGATTTTCCGGATAATCCATCGAAATGGTCCGGATTGTTTGGCGGGATGCCCGACTTTCAGCGCTCAAACCGTTCGCTCGGCCCCGTCCGAGGTGGCGTGGCGAGGAAAAGTATGGCGTCCGGGGGCAACTCCCGTATAATCGCGCACTTGCAGTTTTGTTTATGTGCGGCAATGCCGCGCATGTTTTTGTAAGTTCACGGCACGGCCATTCTTCCGTGACCGCGTGTATCCAAAGGAAAGCAAATGACTACCGCAATGACCAAGAAGTCGGACGTCGTGGCGCAATTCGCCCGTGCCGCTAACGATACCGGCTCCCCCGAAGTGCAAGTTGCGCTGCTCACCACGCGCATCAACGAACTGACGCCGCACTTCAAGGCGCACATGAAGGATCACCACAGCCGCCGCGGTCTGCTGCGCATGGTGAGCCGTCGCCGCAAGCTGCTCGATTACCTCAAGGGCAAGGACGCAGATCGTTACCGCGCCCTGATCGAGAAGCTGGGCCTGCGTAAGTAAGCGATTGCGATTACGACGAGATGCCTGTATCAGCGTGCTGATGCAGGCATTTTGTTTTTGGGCGCGCCCTGACGGATGTCCTGAGGATGTCCGGCCGGTCGCGAACCTCACCGTTGGGCTGGGTTCTCCCCGGTTCCAGCAGTTCCTGTAGTTCCCACTTTATGGGGCCTCGTCGATAAGCAGGGCTTGTGTCATTCCAGCGTCGCCCGAGCGATGCCAATGTCTGCGCACCAAGGTGCCGGGCAACGCTGGAATGGCATAACACTCCCCCCTGCGAAGCGTCGGGATCACCCCGGCAGCGATATCGCGCCGCTGCTGCATTCGCGCGATTCGATATAGGAGTGCAAATGTTCAATAAAGTCGTCAAGTCTTTCCAATGGGGACAAAACACGGTTCGCATGGAGACGGGTGAGATTGCTCGCCAGGCATCCGGTGCCGTGCTCGTCGACATGGACGATACGGTCGTGCTGGCCACGGTCGTGGGTGCGAAGAGCGCCAAGTCGGGCCAGGATTTCTTCCCGCTGACCGTTGACTATCTGGAAAAGACTTACGCCGCCGGCAAGATCCCGGGGGCTTCTTCAAGCGTGAAGGCCGTCCGTCGGAAAACGAAACGCTGACGTCGCGCCTGATCGACCGCCCGATCCGCCCGCTCTTCCCGGAAGGCTTCTACAACGAAGTCCAGGTTGTGGTGCAGGTCGTTTCGCTGAACCCGGAAGTGCCGGCGGATATCCCGGCCCTGATCGGCGCATCGGCAGCGCTGTCGATCTCCGGTCTGCCGTTCAACGGCCCGGTAGGCGCCGCGCGCGTGGCCTACGTTGACGGTCAGTACGTGCTGAACCCGTCGCGTGAGCAGATCGCCCAGTCGAAGCTCGACCTCGTCGTTGCCGGTACGGAGCAAGCCGTGCTGATGGTCGAATCGGAAGCGAAAGAGCTGCCGGAAGACGTGATGCTGGGCGCCGTGGTGTTCGGTCACGATCAAATGCAAACGGCGATCAACGCCATTCACGATCTGGTGCGCGACGCAGGCAAGGCCGAGTGGGATTGGGCCCCGGCCGCGAAGAATGAGGCGCTGATCGCACAAGTGTCGGCACTGGCGGACGCCTCGCTGCGCGCCGCTTACCAGACGCGCGAAAAGCAAGCGCGTACGCAACAACTGCGCGCCGTGACCAGCGACGTCATCGCCAAGCTGGGCGAAGCGGCGAGCGCCAAGGGCGAAGCCGCGCCGGACAGCATCGAAGTGGGCAACATCCTGTTCGATCTGGAAGCCAAGATCGTGCGTAGCCAGATTCTGGCTGGCGAGCCGCGTATCGACGGCCGCGACACGCGCACCGTGCGCCCGATCTCGATCCGCACCGGCGTGCTGCCGCGTGCCCACGGTTCGGCGCTGTTCACGCGTGGCGAAACGCAGGCCCTCGTGGTGGCCACGCTCGGCACCAAGAGCGACGAGCAGATCATCGACGCGCTGCAAGGCGAGTACCGCGATCGCTTCATGCTGCACTACAACTTCCCGCCGTTCTCGACGGGTGAAACGGGTCGCGTGGGTTCGCCCAAGCGCCGCGAAATCGGTCACGGCCGTCTGGCCAAGCGCGCTTTGGTGGCGTGTCTGCCGGGCGCCGACGATTTCGGTTACACCGTGCGTGTGGTGTCGGAAATCACCGAATCGAACGGTTCGTCGTCGATGGCCTCGGTGTGCGGGGGCAGCCTCGCCATGCTGGACGCCGGTGTGCCGCTGACGGCACCGGTCGCCGGTATCGCGATGGGCCTGATCCTCGAAGGCAACAAGTTTGCCGTGCTGACCGATATTCTCGGCGACGAAGATCACCTGGGCGACATGGACTTCAAGGTGGCGGGTACGTCGAACGGCGTCACCGCGCTGCAGATGGACATCAAGATCCAGGGCATCACGAAGGAAATCATGCAGGTCGCCCTGGCGCAAGCCAAGGAAGGCCGTCTGCATATTCTTGACAAGATGGCGCAAGCGCAGTCGGGCGTGCGTACGGAGCTGTCGGAATTCGCGCCGCGCATGGTCACCATCAAGATCAACCCGGAAAAGATCCGCGACGTGATCGGCAAGGGCGGTTCGGTGATCCGTGCACTGACGGAAGAGACCGGCACGAGCATCGATATTTCGGACGACGGCGTGGTGACGATTGCCAGCCCGAGCGCCGAAGGCATTGCGGAAGCGAAGCGTCGTATCGAGCTGATCACCGTGGAAGTCGAAGTGGGCCAGGTGTACGACGGTACCGTGCTGAAGCTGCTCGAGTTTGGCGCGATCGTGTCGGTGCTGCCGGGCAAGGATGGTCTGCTGCACATCTCCGAAATCGCCAACGAGCGCATCAAGGACATCAACGAGTACCTCAAGGAAGGCCAGGCGGTGCGCGTGAAGGTGATCCAGCAGGACGACAAGGGTCGTCTGCGTCTGTCGCACAAGGCGCTGACGGACGAAGAAAAGCAGGGTAGCCCGGCGCTGGTCAAGCGCGAAGGCGACGCCCAGTAATTCCGATGTCGGTATGAGGCTTGGCGGCGCGCGTTGGCGCGTCGCTGTGCCAATGAAAACGGCGACGCTTGCGCGTCGCCGTTTTTTTATCCGTCGCACGGATCGGCAAAATAATGCGGAAAAAATGCGAGAGGGGTATTTACAGAAAATGGGTTTGTCTTTAGAATCTCATTTCTCTGTTCGGGGGGTATAGCTCAGCTGGGAGAGCGCTTGCATGGCATGCAAGAGGTCAGCGGTTCGATCCCGCTTACCTCCACCACGGATTCCGAAGCTTGATTTTCAGGCGCATCGAACAAGCAAGATTCTTGCGAAAACGATGCAAATCACTTGAAAATAAAGCTTCACAAGCGAAGAAATGTTGTTTAGAATAGCGTTCTTCGCGAAATGCAGTAAAGCGAAACAGACAAGATTGTGACGATTTTGTCCCCTTCGTCTAGAGGCCTAGGACATCACCCTTTCACGGTGAGTACAGGGGTTCGAATCCCCTAGGGGACGCCAGAATTGGTGCCGGTAGCGAGTCGGTATCAGTTTAAAAATGCCACGCAGTGGGTGGCGTAAAGCCCGCTGGAAGTTTGGCGGGTTTTTTTGTCGGTTTTGGAGCGGTAGTTCAGTTGGTTAGAATACCGGCCTGTCACGCCGGGGGTCGCGGGTTCGAGCCCCGTCCGCTCCGCCAAAACCTACGTAGTTCGGCAATCTGCGCGTAACAACGCTGCAGTGTCGAATCGCTAGCAGGAAAGCAAAGTGAATCACATCACAATGCTGCAGCAAGTTTGGAGCGGTAGTTCAGTTGGTTAGAATACCGGCCTGTCACGCCGGGGGTCGCGGGTTCGAGCCCCGTCCGCTCCGCCAAACGAAGAAAGCCCAGGCTGATGCCTGGGCTTTTTTTATCGCTCGACGTTCATGATTTCGAGTCCTGCAACGGGGCTTTCAGGGCGTTTCGATACTATTTTCTTCCTATGCCTGTCGCCCTGAAATTGCGTGCGGATTTTTCGCGTAGTTTCGCGAAAATGTGCAAATCATGCGCATTGATGATGCGCGTTGATCGCGCGCGGTAAGCCGTCGGGCCGTGGTGATGTTCCGAGTCGGCCCGAGGCGCGAGCGATCAGCCTTTGACGCGTACGATCCAGCGCAGATAAAGCAGCAAGCCGAAGGCGGCGACCGCCAGGCTCGCGCTGTTGGCGAACCAGAATCCTGCGGCGCCATGCAGCCACACCGGGGACAGCCCGCCGACGTCGAAGCCCAACACATAGCCACCCCCCAGTCCGACGCCCCAGAGTGATACGGCATAGATGACGGTCGGGATCACCGCAACCTTCCACGCACGCAACACGAAGACGGCACTTACCTGCAAGGCATCGAATACGTGATAGCCGGCGACGATGGCGAGTAATGGCATCGCGACCGCCGCGACCAGCGGATCCGACGTATAAGCCGCCAAAACCCACGGCCGGCAGAGTCCCATGACGCTCGCCAGCAACACGCCCAGCAGGCCAGCAAACTCGACGCCGCGGCGCCCGACCCGGCGCGCCAAGCGAAAGTCGCGCTTACCGATGGCCTGCGCGGTGAGCGTCGCTGTCGCAATCGCAATCGACATCGGCAGCATATACATGAGCGCGCCGAGGTTCGCGGCAATCTGGTGACCGGCGAGCGTCACGTCGCCCAGGCGAGCGATGAAGATGGCCATGAACGAGAACGCCGTCACTTCGATCAGGTAGCTCAGTCCCATGGGTATGCCGAGCTTGAGCAGCGCACGAATCGCCGGCCAGTGCGGCCAGCAGAATCGGGAGAAGATGGCGAAGTCACGCAACTTCGCGTGACGTGCCATCAGTGTGAGGCCGAGCGCACACGAGACCCAGTTGATGGCGGTCGTGGCAATGGCGCAGCCGGTGCTGCCGAGCGCGGGAATACCCAGCCGTTCTAAGCCGTAAATCAGTGCCAGATTCAGCGGGACTTTCAAGGTCAGTCCCGTGACCTGAATGGCCATGACGATGCGAGGCTGCGCCACGGCGGTGGATAGCGAGGAGTACACACGAAAGAGCAGCGCGGCGGGCAGGCCGAACGCGAGCATCTGGAGATAGGCGCTCGCGCGCGCTTCGAGTTCGGGGGACGCTTCGGAGAGTCGCAGAATGAACTGCGGATGCGACAGCAGCAGGACACCCGGCACGGCGAGGAACCCGGCGAGCCAGAACGCCTGACGCACTTCCTCGCCGATGCTTTCGCGCTCTCCTGCCCCGAAGCGTTGCGCGGCGACCGGGGAGAGCGCCACGAGCACGCCCATCAGGCCGACATACACCGTGATGTAGATCGACCCACCGAGGGCGAGCGATGCGAGATCGAACGCCGAGGCGCGACCGACCATCGCCGTGTCCATCACCCCGAAGGCGATGACGGCCAACTGGCCGATGAGCACCGGCCAGGCCAGTTCGGCAATGCGTTTGATGTCGTGCCACATGGCGTTGCGTGAGCGTCGCTAGCGATGGAGGGGGGAGGTTAGCGCGGACGCGCCCCGCGCCGCCCCGGACGCTCCTGCAATACATAGAGGCGGAAGCGCTCGTCGCGGTCGGCCGCGCGGCGGCCTTCCCAGAGCTGACGCCATTCGTAGGGCGCCAGCGACAACGGTTCGCTGTAGTCCTGCGAGTCTTGGCGCAGCAGCACGTCGCAATCGTCGTTGGCCGTGCCGAAGCGCATCTTGCCGAAGTAGGCGAACGACGCGAGCTGCGCGTCGCCGACGCGGGCCGTGCGAATGCACGTGTAATCGGCGGGCAGATGGGCGGCGATCTGTGCGGCCACGTCGCGATAGGTTCTGCCGTAGTTCACGACGGGCAGCCACAGCGTCATGAGCAATACCCACATGAGGGTTGTGCCGCCGGACGACAGCACCACGCTGCGCCACAGGACTTTCGGGCTGCGCGACACGCGCCACGCCACCAGCGCGACCCAGGCGCCGGTCACGATCAGGGCGCTGATCAGCGTGACCCAGCTGAACTCGGGGACGAAGCCCGGGACCAGGCGCCGCAGATTGCGCGCCGTGGAGACCGGGAAGCCGGTGATGCCGGCGAGCCAGACGATCCAGACGAAACCTGCCAGCACGGTAAACGACAGCACGGCGAACCAGTCGATGGCGTTGACCGTGCCGCGCTTGAGCGTGGGCAGGCCGAAGGCGGCGATGATCGACAGCGCGGGCAGTGCCAGCATGAAGAGCTGATTGCCCTGATGCGCCTGCAGCACGATCAGGACAAGAATCACGACGGCAAAGGCAAGCGCAATCGCGATGTGGGGCGCGCGCCGCATGCCGCGCCACGAGTAAAGCGACCACGCGGCGAGCGGCCATGCGGGCCAGGCAAACAGCGCCAGATTCTTGGCGATGTAGCTCAGCGAGGCGAGCGTCGGGCCGCTGAAGGTGTCCATGCCGATATCCGTCCACTCGCCGAGCCATTGGCGTGCGCCACTGGCAAACTTGAGCGCCGCGAGCGGCCACGTGCAGGCAATGAGCAGCGTCACCGGCGTGGAGATCAGCAGCAGCATGCGCAAGGGCAGGGCGCGGCAGACAATGGCTGCGGCAATGCCTGCGAACCAAAGCGAGAGCGTCATCAGCGGCGAGGACGCGAGCGCCATGCCGCCCAGGGCGAGGCCGAACCAGACGGCGCCCTGACGCGGCTTGTCGAGGCTGCGCACGAGGCCGTAAATCGCCATCGAGATGAGTGTGAGCTGTCCGACGGCGGCCGTTGTCTCGTGTCCACGCTCGGCCAGACCGAAGCAGGCCAGAAGAATCAACAGGGCGCCGTCCGCGAGCGTGCGTCCATAGTCGCGCGGTTCTGGCTCGCCACCAAAGGCATATTTGAACGGTTGCACTTCGGGGCGGCGACCGAGCAGATAGGTGCCATACCAGATGAACGTGCAGGTGGCGTAGAAGCACAGTCCGGTGACAATGCGCGCGGCGTCGGGGGCGTCGAGCCACGAGAAGGCGCGTATGGCGAGCGCACCGAGCCATGAGACGAGCGGGCCGGTGTCGTAAATGGGTTTGCCCGCGATGTTCGGCAGCAGCCAGTCGGACAAGTGACCGTGCGCCATCGTCCACATGACGCCGAAACCTGCGGCGTCTTCGTTTTTCCACGGATCGCGACCGAACAACCCCGCCAGCACATAGATGACACAAATGGCGATCAGCAGCGAACGCGGTAGCGCGCTGGTGGCGGAGGCGGTGATGCGAACTCGTTTCATAGGCCGGACGACTGGATCGGCACGGCGGCCGGATCGGGGAGACTCAGAGGGCGAGCCGGAACGGGCTCGAAGGTGAAACTCGGGGTGCTGCTCAGGGCAAAACCAAGGGAAAACTCGGACAAATCGGAAAAGCCGACAGTATGACAGTAAGCCGTGCGGTGGCGCAGACCAGACCCAAGAAAAAAGGGCAGCCTGAGCTGCCCCTTTCCAATGCTTTCCACAACGCCGGGGTATTGCCCCAAGGTGCTGGCCCGCCAGTCTCTGCCGGGCCCCGCAGCGCGTTGTGTGGCGCGTCGCCGATAAAACTTAGGCGATCTTGCCGCCGGCGCGGTTGCCGAACTTCTGGCGGAACTTGTCGACGCGGCCAGCCGTGTCCATGATGCGTTGTTCGCCGGTGTAGAAGTTGTGCGAAGCCGACGACGTTTCGATCTTCACGAGCGGGTAGCTCTTGCCATCCTTCTCGGCCGTTTCCTTGGTGTGGATCGTCGAGCGGGTGATGAATTCGAAGTCGACGCCGGGCGTCATGTCGCGGAACAGGACTTCGCGGTATTCGGGGTGAATGCCTTCTTTCATGATGTACCTTGGGTTAAGTCGGTAGCCAGTCTGCGCGGGAGGAGATTCGCCCGAGGTCGTTACCCCGGGAGGCACGCCGTTGGCCCGCTAACGCCATCGTCGTCATGCGACGGGAGGGACGTCAACCACTTTCCGGGTGAGTAAAACGCGCATTATGCCATGAAAACAATGACTTTCGCAAAGTTTTCACGGGTCGCTGGCGGGCGTGGATGCCGCTGTGTCGGGCGTGGCGTCGCCGGTGCCGGCGCTCACCGCCGGATCTTGCAGGAAATAGCGCGAGAACAGGGCGTACAAGGCGGGATAGGCGTCGCGGAAGGCCTCCGGGGCCACGAAGAATGCCTCGGCGCAGACGGCGAAGAACTCCGATTCGTGTTCGGTGGCGTAGGGGTCGAGCAGCGACGACGAGGCAAACGCGTCCCAGTGGGCATCCGGAACGTTGGACACATCGTGGCAGAACGCCTCGTATGCGGGATCGAAGACATCGCACCAGGCTTCGGGCGTGAGGTCGCCATGCACGCGCCGCAGCATCGGCGGCACGCCGTCGGCCTCGCCGCCTTCCATGTCGATCTTGTGGACGAACTCGTGAATCACCACGTTGTATGCCAGCACGTCGCGCGCCTGCACGTCTTGCCATGACAGGACGACGGGGCCACCCTCCCAGGCTTCACCGCTAGCCTCCTGCGTGACGTCATGCACCACGCCCGCTTCGTCCTGCACGGTTTTGCGAATCAGGAACTCGCCGGGATACAGCACGATGCCCGTCCAACCGCGATACAGCGCGCTCGGCAGATGGAGAATCGGCAAGCAGGCCTGCGCGGCCACCGAGACGCACATCGCTTCGGTCAATGGCAGGTCGTGCGCTGTCGAAAACTGTTTGGTGCCCAGGAAATCGGTGGCGAGCCCCCGGAGCTTGTCCAGGTCGGCTGGGCTGCGACGTGCGAGGAACGGCAGGGCGCCCACGACTTCGTGCCAGACAGCATCGTCGATCATGGGGCGTGGATGGGAGTGCCGTAGGCGGGCGAGCAGAGACTTGAGCATGGAGAGCGAGGCCGGAAGTTGGGCACAACCACGGTGGCGTACGGTACCGTCGCACACCGACGACGCATCGATTCTAATTTAGCTGCTTTTGGGCGGCCGCAAAGATGGCGCCGCACAGCGCGACGATGGCGATGAAGTGGAAGCCGTCGATGAACGTCAGGAATGACGCTTGGCGCTGAATCATCCCGGCAATTTGCGCTAGCGCGGCGCCGTGGGCCTGCGAGGCGGCTACCCCAGCACGCGTGAAGCCATCGGCGAGCGCATCGAGTGTCTGCGTGAATCGCGGGTTGAACGGATTGGCGACTTCGGTCAGGCGAGTGCGGTGCAGCGCTTCACGGTGCTGTTCGAACGCGACAATCGTGGAGACGGCGAACGAGCCGGAGAGCTGGCGCAGGATGTTCTTGAGCCGGTAGCCATGCACGAAGCTCTCGTGATCGAAAGTACGGAAGGTCAGATTGGCCACGGGCAGCACGGTAAAGATGCCGAACACGGCCTTGAGGGCTAGCACGCCATACAGTTGCGACTGGCCCGCATCGGGTGGCATGGCGGCGAGCCACAGGCTGGTGGCGATCGTCATCACGAACCCGCTCACGATCAGTAATTTCTTGTGTGTAATGAATTTCGCGACGCGAAAGTACGCCAATAGCAAGCCTACGGTGAGCAGCGCCGAATAGCCGAGCAATTGCCCAGTTCGCTCGACCGTGAAGCCCAGCCCCTGCTCGAGCATGCGCGGCATGAGGTAGCTCTGCGTGTTCGCCAGGTAGTAGTACGCCGCGTACAGCAACAGTCCGACCTGAAACTCCCGTCGACGAAGCGATTGCAGGCGAATGAAGGGCGCCGGATGTTGCCACTGGTGATAGCCGAACCACACGAGCGAGCCCACGCCGGCGACGGTCAGCAACGGCAACCATGGGGTTTGCAGCCACAGCGTGTAGCGCATTTCCTGCAGCACGACTTGAAGCGCGCCCATCGCCAATGCGAAGGCCATGAAGGGCGCGAACGGATAGCGGCTATCGGTGGCGCGTTCGCGCAGGCGGCCGACGTCGGGTACCGAGAACCAGGCGAGTCCCGCGAGCAGCACGGCGGGCGGCGCAGTGCACAGGAACAGCGTACGCCACGTGTATTCGGAAACGAGCAGCCCGCCGATCAGTGGCGCAGCGGCCGAGCCGGTGAAGAGCAGCAGCGCGAACGTCTGCACCGTTTTGCCGCGGCGCTGTGCCGGCACGCTCACTTGCGCCAGGATGCGGCACGAACTCATCCAACTGCCCGCGCAAAAACCCTGGCAGGCCCGCGCGATCACGAGCTGGGTCACGCTTTCGCTGGTGCCCGCGAACAGCGCGCCGCACGCGTAGAGCAGCAGGGACGCTGTCAAATAGCGACGATAGCCGACGCGCTCGACGAACCATTGCTGCTTGAGGATCGCCAGGACCGAGGCAATGCCGTACGCCGTCGTCATCCATACGAACTCTTTGGGGGAGGCGTCGACGCCGCCGGAGATGTAGACGGCGAAGTAGACGAGCAGCGCGTTCTCGAAGAATTCGAGCCCCGGGATCAGGCCAAGCGCGTAGCGGTAGGCTTCGACGCGCATCGGTCGCCGCGGGGCGTCAGGGCCGGTCGGCGGGGCGGCGGATGTCATGGCAGGCGACGGGGAGCGAAGTCCAATCTCGGACGCGGTCAGTGCGAACGAGGCTTGCGGTGTTTTGCCGCACGTTCTGCCAGCAGTTCGTCGGCGGGCACACCACGAAGGCGCTGTTCGATGTACTGGAGGTCATGGGCGATCTGCGTTTCGAGCGTCTCCGCCTCACGCAATTCGCGGCGCACTTGTGCCGTGCGCTCGCGCAATGTGCCCAGCTGGGCGTGCAGGGCGTCGCGCACGACTTGCAGGTCCTCCTCGTTCATGCGGGATTTGCCGGATTCGACCAGGCGCATCGGGCGTTTGAGCATCTCCGTGATCGCGGCCACCGAAAAGCCGAGCGAGCGCATGCGCAGAATGCGGCCAAATGTCGCGAGATCCGACGCGGTGTACATGCGATAACGTCCACCGCTACGGGCAGGCACGACGAGGTTCAGTTCCTCGTAATACTTCAACGTCCGGGCTGTCACGCCAAGCGCGGCGGCGGCTTGGCCGACGCTCAGCAGGTGAGCATCGTCAGACGGCGTGTCCGTGGTTGGCGAGGGCGCGAGATCTGTGGGCATCCGATTGCCTCCGATCAGAAGATGAGCAACATGCTAGCACAACATGTACGTGAACGTATAGGTTTAGGTGGTGGACGAGAAGGTGCCGACGCCCGGGCGAGGAGGTAACGCAGACGCAAACATGGATCGCTCCGGCTGGCATCGACGCGTGGGCGCCCGTGCTGGCCGGGTCGGGCCGAAGGGGGGGGCGCGGCGGCGCTCAGTCGGGCAGCACTTTGCCCGGATTCATCAGCCCAAGCGGGTCGAACGCCGTCTTCAGTGTGCGCATCAGCGCGAGTTCCACCGGCGACTTGTAATGCGCCGAAGCCTCTCGTTTGAGTTGCCCGAGGCCATGCTCCGCACTGATGCTGCCGTGATGGGCATGCACGCTGTCATGCACGGCGGCGGTGACCGCCGTCTGATGCCGATGAAGGAATTGGGCGGGATCGACGCCTTCGGGCGCCATCACGTTGTAGTGCAGATTCCCGTCGCCCAGATGGCCGAAGGTGACCATGCGGGCGCCGGGCGCCACACGCTGCACGATCGGATCGGTGGCTTTGAGAAACGCGGGCACCCGGGACACCGGCACGGCGATGTCGTGCTTGATATTGAGCCCGGTAGCCGACTGGGCCAACGGAATGCTTTCGCGCAAGTGCCAGAGCGCATTCGATTGCGCCAGGCTGTTCGCGACAATGGCGTCGTGCACGATACCCTGATCGACGGCCGCGTTCAGCAAGCGCTCCAGCAGATCGCGCGCGTGCGCTTCACTCTCGTTGTCCGAGAGTTCAAGCAGCACGGTCTGGGCATGAGGTTGCGTGAACGGATAACGCTGCTGCGGGAAAACTTGCGCCACGAGTTGGAGGCAGAAGTGGGACATCAACTCGAAGCCCGTGAGCAGTGGACCTGCCATGCGTTGCGCCAGATTCAGCAGGGCCAGGGCCTGTGTCGGGCTGTCGAGCGCGGCGAGCGCCGTCATGCGCGCGACGGGTTGTGCAAAGAGCTTGAGCGTTGCTGCGGTAATCAGTCCGAGCGTGCCTTCCGCGCCGATAAACAAATCGCGCAGGTCGTAGCCGGTGTTGTCCTTGCGTAGCCCGCGCAACCCCTCCCACAACTCACCCTGAGGGGTGATCACCTCGAGGCCGAGGCACAGTTCGCGTGTGTTGCCATAACGCAAGACGGCGGTGCCGCCGGCATTCGTCGCGAGATTGCCGCCGATCGTGCAACTGCCCTCGGCGGCCAGACTCAGCGGGAAGAGGCGCCCGGCGCTGGCGGCCGCTGCCTGCACGTTCGCCAGCAGACAGCCGGCCTCAGCGGTCAGGGTCATGTTCTCGGCATCCACCTGTCGGATGCGATCGAGACGGCGCAAGCTGATGAGCACCTGACGCCCGCTCGTGTCGGGCGTCGCGCCGCCGGCGAGGCCCGTGTTGCCGCCTTGCGGCACCATCGGCACGCCGTGTCGGACACACAGGCGCACGAGGGCCGCGACCTGTACGGCGTCGGCGGGGCGAAGCACGGCGAGGGCGCGTCCGGTATAGCGTTTGCGTTGATCGGTGAGGTAGGCGCCCGTGTCGGCGGCCTCGAGCAGAACGTGGTCACGGCCCAGCAGGTCACGGCACGCGGTGAGGAAGGAGGAGTCGTTCATGTCAGGGGGGGCGTCTCACGATTCGCGCGATCCAAGGGGGTAATGCTGAGTCTCCAGGGCAGGCGCTAACGCGCGGCTGCGGCGCGGGCTTTCGCGGCGCGCTTGTAGGGCCGCAGATAAAAGATCGTCGAGAAGAAGAAGACGACGGACAGCGCCGTCTCGATCCACGCGAGCGAGGCCGATGCCCCCGTGTCCGTCATGCCGCGCACGACGCCTTCGGCAAGAAACAGCAGGATGAACATGCTGGACCACTGCAGCGTATACAGGTTGCCGCGCAGCACGCCGCGCAGCGGCAGCAGCAACAGCAACGCCTTGAGAACCAGCCACGATCCACCGGGGCGCAGCGGCGCGAGCCATAACTCCCAGGCGAGCGACAGTGCAATCAACGCCAGCAGGCTCATCACACTGATCAGGCGCAGCCCACGAGCCCGCCGGAGGCGGCGGGCATCGGCGGTGGCGTGCGTGGGGGCTGCGCGTGCGCACGCCGGGTATCGGTGTTTTGGGGCATGTCGGGCGGTGTAGCGGTCATGGGCTTGTCGTGAGGGCCGGCGTTACTGCAGGAGAGCCAATCGCTGCGCGCCGCGGACGGCGTGTTGCGCGGCGCAAACCCTCATTCTGCCAGCTTGTGCGCCGCGCGGGCGAGTCGCGCGCCGAGCGCCGACGCCAACTGACGCTCGTCGGCCGAGAGCGGATTACCGTCATGCGCGAAATGGGTGGCGCCGTAGGGCGAGCCGCCGGTGCGTGTGCTGGAGAGCGCGGGTTCGGAATAGGGCAGCCCCATCAGCAACATGCCGTGGTGCAGCAACGGGATCATCATCGACAGCAGCGTGCTTTCCTGGCCGCCGTGCAGGCTGGCGCTCGACGTGAACACGCAGCCCGGTTTCCCGGCAAGGGCGCCCGAGAGCCACTGCGGCGTGGTGCCGTCGAGAAAGTATTTCAGCGCGGACGCCATGTTGCCGAAGCGGGTCGGCGACCCGAGCGCGAGTCCCGCGCATTCTTCCAGATCGCGCAATTCGACGTAGGGTGGGCCGCTGTCGGGAATGTCCGGTGCACTCGCTTCACATACCGTGGAAACGGCGGGGACGGTGCGCACGCGCGCCTGCGCGCCGGGCACGCTGTCGATACCGGCCGCGATGCATTGGGCGAGTTGTGCCGTGGTGCCGTGGCGGCTGTAGTACAGGACGAGGATTTCAGTCATGAAGTCGAATCGGCGGGTCGGTGGTGGCGGGCAGATCGATGTCGGGGCGTCGACACGAGGTAGCGAGATCAAGCGGTCTGGCTGCGCGTTGTGTCGTTGCAGGTCGACCCGTATGACGGGAGCGCCGGCGTGAGACGTAAGGCGGAAAACCTGCCCGAGCCTTGGGCCTTGGGTGAAAGCCGGGTGAAAAAGGAACGAAAAAGGAACGAAAAAGGAACGAAAAAGGAACGAAAAAGGAACGGAAAAGTGCGGGTATTATAGGGCGTTCCTATTGGCGTAACGGCTTAACCGCTTAACCGCGAGGCCCCGTAACGGCTCGCGTGGGATGAACGGTTGTCAGCCGCGCCAGCCCTTCCCCTTAGGAGCCCGATTTGCTCAGACTGTCCCGCATCAACTGGAACAACGTTCGCCAACTGCTGCGATACGCGCTTGCGCGGGCGCAGGACGACCGGATTCCGCAGGTGGCGGCGAGCCTGACGTTTACCTCGATCCTGTCGATCGTGCCGCTGTTCGCGGTGACATTCGCGCTGTTCACCGCCTTTCCGATTTTCAATACGTTTCGCGACGCCTTGCAGGGCTTCCTGATCGAGCACCTGATGCCCGAGAGCGTCAATGCCCAGATTTTCAATTACCTGAACCAATTCGCATCGAAGGCGAAAGGCCTGACGGCGTTCGGTTTGATCGGCTTGCTGGTGACGGCCGTGCTCACGTTAATGACGATCGAGTCGGCGTTCAACGTGATCTGGCGTGTGCGACGTCCGCGACCGATCGCACAGCGTCTGCTGATTTACTGGAGTCTGCTCACGCTTGGGCCGCTGTTGATCGGTGTGAGTCTGTCAATCAGTTCGTACGTCTTCACGCAATCGATGTCGCTGGTAAGCACGCTGCCGCCCGTGGTCACCTCGTTGCTCAGCCTGATTCCGCCGGCGCTGACCAGCGTGGTGTTCATGCTGATGTATCTCTACATGCCGAATTGCAAGGTGGACTGGCGCGACGCGCTGGTTGGCGGTGTCGTGGCGGCGCTGGCGTTCGACCTGACCAAGCGAGGCTTCGGCATGTACATCCGGCAGTTTCCGACCTATACGGCCGTATATGGCGCATTCGCGGCGGTGCCGATCTTCTTGCTCTGGATCTACCTGTCGTGGCTGGTGGCGCTGATCGGCGCGACGATCACGTCGGTCTTGCCCGCGCTGCGTCTCGGGCATTTCCAATACCCCCGCTTTCCGGGGAGTGATCTGCTCGACGGCCTGACGCTGATCCACTTGCTCAATCTGGACCGGGAAGCCGGCGGTAGCGGTCGCACGATGGCGCAACTGGCGAGTACGATGCGCACGAGCCTCGATCATGCCGGTGACCTGCTCGCTCGGCTTGAGCGCATGGGTTGGGTCGGACGGCTGACAATGCAGCCACCGGTGGAGCGTTGGCTGCTGCTCGCTAACCCGCGTACGACGACCCTGGCGCCACTGGTCGCGCAACTGGCCCTCAACGTTGACGAGCTGGCGCGGCAAATGGAGCGTCACGCGCTCGATGGCGCGCATGTTGCCGACATTCTGCGCGAAGGGAAATGGGACGTGCCCCTGGCCGACGCGCTACCGCGCGATGTCGCGCCGGACGACGGCGGTGGCGACGCGTCGTGTCTTGACGTGGATCACAAGGGTCACGAGCCCAAAGCAGGCGCTAGAGCTTGATGCGGCCGAGACAGATATCCCGAAACATGACCCAGTCGCCCATCAGGCTGTAGATCGGATGGCGGAAGGTGGCGGGCCGGTTCTTCTCGAAAAAGAAATGGCCGACCCACGCGAACGCATAACCACAGACGATTGCCGCGAGCAGCCACCATGGGTTGCCTGTCAGGGCAAGCGCCGCCAGAAAGGCGATCACGCCCCACGAGCCGACGAAATGCAGACGGCGGCAGACGGCGTTGCGGTGCTCGCCGAGATAGAAGGGGTAAAAGTCCGCAAACCGGTGAAACGCCGGCGACTCATCGTGCCCAGGTGTCATGGCAAACCTCCTGCATTGGGAAGTTGATGCGTTCAGTCTCGCATGAATTGCACAAGCGCATCGAGCAGCGCGTCGGGCTGCTCCGTCATGATCGCGTGGCCGGCATTGACGACCTTGACCGAAACGGGGGCACCGGCGTCGCGCAACGCATCGAGCAGGGCTTGCGCTGCGCGGGGCGGCGTCATCTGATCGCGTTGCCCCAACACCGCGAGTACCGGACATCGAACCTGCGAGGCCGCCGCCATCCCCCGATCGTAGCGATTGCACGCCTCGAAGTCGGTAAGAAACACCTTGGCGGGATTGCGTTGCGACACGCGCTCCATCAAGCGTTGATTGATGCCCCATGTCCAGAAACCCGGGCCGGGCGCCGAGGGCTTGGCGGCCAGCGTGCTGTGCGACCAGGCGTTGACGAGGGCGATCGCCTCCGGCTCACGTTCGTCGGCAGCTTCGAGGAGGACGTCGGAGACTTTCATTGGGTAAGCGGTGCCCACCAGGGCGATACGGGACACCCGCTCGGGATAGCGGGCGGCGGCGTCCAGCGCAATCAGCGACCCCATGCTGTGCCCGACCCAGGTCGCGTTTCCGATGCCGGCGGCATCGAGCACGGCGACCACGCGATCGGTCATCGCTTCAATGGTCGTCAATGGGGCGCCCGTGCTGCGGTGATGTCCGGGCAGATCGAGCGCGAGTACGTTCATGCCGTGATGGGCGAGGTACCGGCTCTGCAACCCCCACACGCTGTGATCGTGCTGTGCGCCATGCAGGAAGACGACTGTCGGCAGCGCGGGATCCATCGATTTGCCGGCGGTGTAGGCGTAGACGTTGTTGCCGTTGATGTCGAACTTCATCGTGCTTGTCCCTTGGCCGTGGATTTGACTGCCGCCTTCAGGCCGCGTTTGAGATCCTGGATCAGGTCGTCCGGGTCTTCCAGGCCGATCGACAGGCGTACGGTGCCCTCTCCGATACCGGCTGCCGCGAGCGCCGCGGCGTCCATGCGGAAATGCGTGGTGGAGGCAGGGTGAATGACCAGGGAGCGTGCGTCGCCGACATTGGCCAGATGCGAGAAGAGCTGCAGCGATTCGATGAAACGACGCCCGGCCTCCCGGTCGCCCTTCAGATTGAAGCTGAAGACGGCACCCGCGCCGCGCGGGAGCAGTCGCTTGGCCAGTGCGTAGTCGGGATGCGACGCCAGTTCCGGATAGGCGACGCTTGCCACCGCCTCGTGCTCCGCCAAGAACGCCACCACCCGACGTGCGTTGTCGACGTGCCGCGCCATGCGAAGTGGCAGCGTTTCGAGGCCTTGCAGCAGTTGCCATGCCGCCTGCGGATGCAGGCATGCGCCAAAGTCGCGCAAGCCCTCGCGTCGCGCGCGCAACAGGAATGGCGCGACCGAGCTTTCCTCGGCGAAGACCATGCCGTGGAAGCCGTCGTACGGCTCGGTCAGTTCGGGAAATTTGCCGCTTCGCTCGTAGTCGAACGTGCCCCGTCGATCAGAATGCCGCCGATGGTCGTGCCATGTCCTCCGAGGAACTTGGTGGCCGAGTGATAGACGATATCGGCGCCATGATCGAACGGCTGGATGAGCCACGGTGTGGTGAACGTGCTGTCCACCATCAGGGGCACGCCTGCGTCATGAGCGATCTCGGCGACCTGGGCGATGTCGAGGACGTCGAGCCCCGGATTGCCGAGCGTTTCGCCAAAGAACAGCCGGGTTTCGGGGCGCACGGCGGCGCGCCAGCCGTTCAGGTCGCCAGGACGCACGAAGGTGGTCTCGATGCCGAAGCGGCGCAGCGTGTAATGCAGCAGATTGTGCGAACCGCCGTACAGCGCGCTGGACGCCACGATGTGCGAACCCGCGCCCATCAGGGTAGCGATGGCCAGGTGCAGCGCGGCCTGGCCGCTTGCCGTGGAAATGGCGCCGACGCCGTTTTCCAGTGCGGCCATGCGCTCTTCGAAGACGGCATTGGTCGGGTTGGAGATGCGCGAATAGACATGGCCGGCGCGTTCCATGTTGAAAAGCGCGGCTGCCTGATCGGCATCGGAGAAGACAAACGACGTGGTCTGGTAGATCGGCGTGGCGCGCGCCCCGGTGGCGGGGTCGGGGGCGGCCCCGGCGTGCAGGGCAAGCGTGTCGAAGTGCGGGACTGACATGTCGGAGAGGGCCTCTCGGTTGGCTTGACGTTGAGTGGGCGGCGATTTGGCGCTGGCGTGTGATGCGGACATCACGTATGCGGCAATCCTAGCACCACCGCCATGCATCTCGACAGGCGCTGCCGCCCCCATTGGCAAAATGCCGGTGCTGTCCGATGTCTGAGGTGCGGCGATGCCCGATCGATCCTCGGAATCGGCCGAAAACCCTCGTCGCACGGACATTGGCGCGTCTTGTTCCTTTCCTTTTCAGACGCTTTCCGATAGCATCTTTCGAACATGATCCAATCACAATAACGAGGGGACAGCGGCGCGCGCGCCGGCGATCCGTCTCGAACGCCGAAGTCTGGCAAATGCGTCCGGTGGCATCGTCCTGCCGCGGTTGCCCGAGCATCTCAATGAGGAGTGTGTGCCATGCGTGTGTCTGACATCCTGAAAGTAAAGGGCAACACCCTTTTCACCGTGACCCCGGAGACGTTGCTGGCCCAAGCCGTCGACACGATGGCGGAGCACGACATTGGTTCGCTCGTCGTGATGGAGTTCGGCGATCTCGTGGGGATGCTCACGTTCCGCGAAATCATCAATACGATCAGCGAGAACGGCGGTACGGTCGGCAGTTCCACAATTCGCAAAGTCATGGACGACCATCCGCTCACCTGCACGCCGGAGACGGATGTCGACGAAGTCCGGCGCATGATGCTTGAGCGTCACGCCCGATATTTGCCGGTCATGGACAATCGCACGCTCATGGGCGTGATTTCCTTCTACGATGTGGCGCGTGCCGTCGTCGAGGAGCAATCCTTTGAAAATCGCATGCTCAAGGCCTACATTCGCGACTGGCCGGCCGAGGAAGCGGAAAACACCAAGTGAGTGAGGCCAGCCAGCGCGGGGCACGCGGCGAGGGCCACCAATCACGACTGTTGAAAGAGCGGCGCTTTGCGCCGTTCTTCTGGACCCAGTTTCTGGGTGCGATGAACGACAACGTGTTCAAAATCGCATTCACGTCGCTCGTCACCTATCACGCATCGCTTTTTCAGAACGTCGACGGCAAGACGGCAGCATTCCTAATCTCGGCCATCTTCATCGCGCCGTTCCTGTTGTTTTCCGCGACCAGCGGGCAAATTGCCGATAAGTGGGACAAGGCGCGCCTGATCCGTTTCGTCAAAACGCTGGAGATCGCGATCATGGCGCTCGGCGCGGCCGGCTTTCTCTGGGCGAGCGCGCCGCTGCTGTTCGTGTGCACCTTCCTGATGGGGCTTCACTCCACGCTCTTTGGGCCGGTCAAGTACGCCTATCTGCCTCAGCACCTGGCCACGCGCGAACTGGTGGGGGGAAACGGTCTGGTCGAAATGGGCACGTTCGTGGCCATCCTGATCGGCACGATTGTCGGCGGCGAACTGGCTGGCGCCGGGGCGAGCTCGCTGCCATGGATCGGCGGCGTTTGCCTGGGACTGGCCTTGTTGGGCCGGCTGGTGTCGACGTGGGTGCCGCAAACGCCCGCGGCGCAGCCGGATCTGCGCATCAATTGGAATCCGTTGACCGAGACGTGGAGAAATCTGTGCATCGCGCGTAAGGACCGCGCGGTCTTCCAGAGTCTGCTCGGAATCTCGTGGCTTTGGTTTCTTGGGGCTACCTTTCTCGCGTCGTTTTTCAATTTCGCGCATGACGTGCTCGGCGCCGGTCCGGGTGTCGTCACGCTGCTGCTGGCCATGTTCTCCCTGGGCATCGGGATTGGGTCGCTGTTGTGCGAGCGGCTTTCGGGCGGCAAGGTGGAAATCGGACTCGTGCCGTTCGGCTCGATCGGCATGACGGTGTTCGCGGTCGATCTTTATTTTGCGAGTCGGGGCGGCGCTCACGGCGCGGCCTTGCAGACGGTGGCGCAGTTCGCTTCACAACCGGCCCATTGGCGCGTGCTGGCGGACCTGTTCCTGCTGGCGATGTTCGGCGGCTTCTACAGCGTGCCGTTGTACGCGTTGATCCAGAGCCGTAGCGCACCGTCGCATCGCGCGCGCATCATCGCCGCGAACAACATCCTCAACGCGTTGTTCATGGTCGTGTCGGCCCTCATGGCGATGGCGCTCACGAAAGTCGGGTTCACCATCGACCAGTTGTATCTCGTCACCGGCATTCTCAACGCGCTGGTGGCCGTCTATCTATACCTGCGACTCCCGGAATTCCTGATTCGCTTCGCGATGTGGCTGCTGTTGCACACCCTCTATCGCATCGACGTCAAAGGGGCGGATCAGATTCCGGACGACGGGCCATGCCTGCTGGTCTGCAACCACGTCAGCTTTGCCGATGCCGTGGTGATTGGGGCGTCGATCCGGCGTCCGGTTCGCTTTGTGATGGACCACCGCATTTTCCGCATCCCGGTGCTGTCGTGGTTCTTCCGTACGGTCGGCGCCATTCCCATTGCCCCGGCACACGAAGACGCAGCCGCGCTCGACCGTGCCTACCAGTTGATCGCAGACGCGCTGGCGGCGGGCGACGTCGTTTGCCTCTTTCCTGAGGGTAAGCTCACGGCATCCGGCGAGCTGCAGGTCTTCCGTCAAGGGTGCAGCACATCGTCGAGCGCACGCCCGTGCCGGTAGTGCCGATGGCGCTTCGCGGGTTGTGGGGAAGTTTCTTTTCGCGACATGGTGGCGCGGCAATGTCACGGCCGTTCAAGCGTGGCATTCTGAACCGGCTCGAGCTTGTCATCGGGGCGCCGGTGTCGCCTGCGCAGGCAACGCCGGAAACCCTGCGCGACAAGGTGCTCAAGCTGCGCGGCCCCTGGCCGGTGTGAAGGGCGTCTCCTCGTGAATCGCGGCCGTGGCTCGGAAGTCTCCGACGCCACGCCCAAAAAGCGCCCAAAATGCCGCCGGCCGGTCGTTTAGCGTCATCAACCGTCGCACAGGGCGGCGCGGTGTGGCGGGATCGCTGGCATAATAGGGCCTTCCCGTCCTCCCCGAACCCGATCCCCGTATGTCTGGCAATACGCTTGGAACTCTGTTTACCGTCACCACTTTCGGCGAATCGCATGGCCCGGCCATTGGCTGCGTGATCGATGGCTGTCCGCCGGGAATGGCGCTCACGGAAGCCGACATCCAGGGGGAGCTGGATCGCCGCCGTCCTGGCACGTCGCGCCACGTTACGCAGCGCAACGAACCGGACGCCGTCGAGATCCTCTCCGGTGTGTTCGAGGGCGTAACGACGGGGACGCCCATCGCACTGCTGATCCGCAATACCGATCAACGCAGCAAAGATTACGGCAACATCGTCCAGACGTTCCGCCCCGGACATGCCGATTACACCTATCTGCAAAAGTACGGCGTGCGCGATTACCGCGGTGGCGGACGCTCGTCCGCACGGCTCACGGCGCCCGTCGTTGCCGCCGGCGCCGTCGCCAAGAAGTGGCTGGCCGAGAAATTTGGCGTGCAGGTGTACGGATGCATGACGCAACTCGGCGACATCGAGATTGCACAGACGGATTGGTCGCAGGTGTCGAAGAATCCGTTCTTCGCCGCCAACGCGGAAGTCGTCCCGCAACTGGAAGCGTATATGGATGACCTTCGCAAGGCGGGCGATTCGGTCGGGGCGAAGCTGCGCGTTGTGGCGACCGGCGTTCCGGTGGGCCTTGGAGAGCCGCTGTTCGATCGCCTGGATGCCGATATCGCCCACGCGATGATGGGCCTGAATGCCGTCAAGGGCGTGGAGATCGGTGCGGGTTTCCGCAGCGTCACGCAAAAGGGGTCGGAGCACGGCGACGAACTGACGCCGGAGGGCTTCGTCGGGAACAACGCCGGCGGCATTCTGGGCGGCATTTCGACCGGTCAGGATATCGACGTGTCGATCGCAATCAAGCCCACGTCGAGCATTCGTACACCGCGTCGCTCGATCGATGTTGCCGGTCACGCGTCGACGGTGGAAACGTTCGGGCGGCATGACCCTTGCGTGGGAATTCGCGCGACGCCGATTGCCGAAGCGCTGCTCGCGCTCGTGTTGATCGATCACGCGTTGCGTCACCGCGCGCAGTGTGGCGATGTGCAAGTCAACACGCCAGTCATTGCGGCGCGCGTGCCGGAATGACGCCGCTGGACTGACGAGGCGCAAGGCGCACGCCGGGCGTCGTCAGCCGCAGTGAAGGCCGCCGGGCGAACCGGCGGCGATACCGCATTACATATTCGGGTAGTTCGGCCCGCCCCCTCCTTCCGGCGTAACCCACACGATATTCTGCGTCGGGTCCTTGATGTCGCAAGTCTTGCAATGCACGCAGTTCTGCGCGTTGATTTGCAACCGCTCGGACTCGTCCTCGTTCTTCACGAACTCATACACGCCTGCCGGGCAATAGCGCTGCTCAGGCCCCGCGTATTCGGACAGATTGATGCCAACCGGCACGCTCGGATCCTTGAGCGTGAGGTGCGCCGGTTGGTTCTCCTCGTGGTTGGTGTTCGAGATGAAGACCGACGACAGACGATCGAACGTGAGCTTCCCATCCGGCTTGGGGTAGGCGATCGGTTGGCATTGCGCGGCCGGCAGCAGGCACTCATGATCGGCCTTCTTGCGGTGAATCGTCCATGGCATCTTGCCGCCGAGCAGCTTTTGCTCGATGCCGGTCATGATCGTGGCCACGGTCAGGCCCTTCTTGAACCACTGCTTGAAGTTGCGCGCCTTGTTCAGCTCTTCGTGCAGCCACGATTGCTCGAACGCGGCCGGGTAGGCGCTGAGTTCGTCACGCTGGCGCTCGGCAACCAGCGCGTCGAAGGCGGCATCGGCTGCCATCATGCCGCTCTTGATAGCGGCGTGGCTGCCCTTGATCCGGCTGACATTGAGGAAGCCCGCTTCGCACCCGACCAGCGCACCGCCCTTGAAAACGAGCTTCGGCAGGGCCAGCAGACCGCCCGCTGTAATGGCGCGTGCACCGTATGAAATGCGCTTGCCCCTTCGAGGAAGTGCCGGATCGACGGATGCGTCTTGTAGCGCTGGAACTCCTCGAACGGCGACAGGTATGGATTGCCGTAGTCGAGCCCAACGATGAAACCGACCGCCACCTGATGATTTGGCAGGTGGTAGAGGAACGAGCCACCGTAGGTTTGCGCGTTGAGCGGCCAGCCGGCCGTGTGGATGACGAGACCTTCCTTATGCTTGGCCGGGTCGATTTCCCACAGTTCCTTGATGCCCAGGCCGTAGGCCTGCGGATCGCGGCCTTCGTCGAGATTGAACTTGCGCATCAATTGGCGACCCAGGCTGCCCCGCGCGCCTTCCGAGAAGATCGTGTACTTGGCGTGCAGTTCCATGCCCAGTTGGAAGTTCTCGGTCGGTTCGCCGTCCTTGCCGACGCCCATGTTGCCGGTCGCCACGCCCATGACCGCGCCGTTCTCGTCGTACAGGATCTCGGCGGCCGGGAAACCCGGGAAGATTTCGACGCCCAGCGCTTCGGCTTGTTGTCCGAGCCAGCGCACGACATTGCCCAGGCTGATGACATAGTTGCCGTGATTCTGGAAGCAGGCGGGCAGCAGCCACGACGGCGTGGGGGTCGCGCCGGTCTCGTTCAGGAACAGGAAGCGATCTTCAACGACCGGGGTGTCGAGCGGTGCACCAAGGGCTTTCCAGTCGGGGATGAGTTCGGTCAGCGCTTGCGGATCCATGACCGCGCCGGACAGGATGTGCGCCCCGATTTCCGAGCCTTTTTCCAGGACACATACGGAAATCTCCTTCCCAGCCTCCTGCGCGCGCTGCTTCAAACGGATTGCCGTGGACAGGCCGGCCGGACCGCCGCCAACCACGACGACGTCATACTCCATCGACTCCCTCGGGCCGTACTGCTCAAGCAGCTTGGGATCCATTGATGCTCCTGTTATAAACGTTAGAATTCGTGGGTGCGGCCATTTTCCGGGAATGGGGGGCACCTCGCAACCGCATATTAATAGCACGATCGTTCGGTATGGTAGGTAAGCAACTCTAGCGGCAGGCCAAGCGGCGCTGCCGTTGGTCAATGGGTGTCCAGGCTCGAGGGAGAAGACGATGGGGCGTTCGCTGAATCTCGAAGGGAAAGTGGCGATGGTGACGGGGGCCTCGAGCGGACTTGGCATGCAGTTTGCCAAGGTGCTGGCCCAGGCCGGGGCAAAGGTCGTGCTGGCCAGCCGGCGTGTCGAGCGGCTCAAGGAATTGAGGGCGGAGATCGAGGCGCAAGGCGGTGCGGCGCACGTCGTTCCCCTCGATGTGACCGACTACGACAGCATTCGCGCCGGGGTGGCCCATGCCGAGACCGAGGCGGGGGCCATTGATATTCTGATCAACAACTCCGGTGTGTCGACCCAGCAGCGTCTGGTCGACGTTACGCCCCAGGACTACGACTACGTCCTGAACACCAACACGCGCGGCACCTTTTTCGTGGCGCAGGAAGTCGCCAAGCGCATGATTCGGCGGGCAAAGGGCGACCCGCAGCGCCAGCACCGGATCATCAATGTGGCGTCGGTGGCCGGGCAGCGCGCGATTTCCATGCTCGGCGTGTACTGCGTGAGCAAGGCGGCGGTCATCCACATGACCCGCGCGATGGCACTCGAATGGGGGCGTTACAACATCAATGTCAATGCGTTGTGTCCGGGCTATATCGACACCGAGATCAACCACGAACATTGGCAGACCGACGCCGGTCGCAAGCTCGTTCAGATGCTGCCCCGCCAACGCGTCGGCGAACCGAGCGATCTGGACGGGCTGATTCTGCTTCTCGCCTCAGACGATTCCAGGTTTATCAACGGGTCGATCATGACGATCGACGATGGGCTGGCAGTCGGCTGAGCCTCGTCAGGCCTTGTGCCACGGCGATTTGGGGAATTGGGCAGGCGCGCTGCAATGCGGCAATCCGGGATTGTCCGAGGCAGTCAGCGTAGCGGAGACAAGCGCATAATTCTCGGGTGCTAATGGGGTCTTGAAGGACGTCGCGTTGACGTCGGATCCCGAAACATCTTGAGGACATCATGTTGAATCAAGGCTGGCGGGCGCTCGTCGGCGTCGCGCTCGCCCTCGCCGCAATCGCGCTGCCGGTGGCCGCGCAGCCCTACAAGGCTGAATACTCGCTGTCGATCATGCCCGATGCCGGCACGCCCTGGGGCAAAGGCACGCAACTTTGGGCGGACATGGTGCGCGAGCGTACGCGTGGGCGCATCAACATTCGACTGCACACAGGCGCCTCGCTCGTGGGCGGCGACCAGACGCGCGAATTCTCCGCATTGCGTCAGGGCGTGATCGACATGGCGGTCGGCTCGACGATCAACTGGTCGTCCGCGATACCCGAATTCAATGTTTTCTCCCTGCCATTCCTGCTGCGTGGCTGTCGTTCTCTTGATGCCCTGACGCAGGGCGACGTCGGGCGCGAGCTGTTTCGCCGCGTGGAAGAGCAGGGCGTTGTACCTCTGGCGTGGGGCGAGAATGGCTTTCGGCAACTGAGCAACTCTCGCCGGTCGATCCGTGCGCCGGAGGACATGCGCGGCCTGCGTTTCCGTGTTGTCGGGTCATTGCTGTTCAACGACATCTTCACGGCATTGGGCGCCGTGCCGACTCAGATGACGTGGAACGATGCGGTGCGCGCGCTGCGCGCACGCAAGATCGACGGCCAGGAAAATCCGATCACGGTCTTCAACAATGTGCGGCTCGATACGTTGGGACAGCGCTTCATCACGGTGTGGGATTACGTCGCCGATCCCATCGTGTTCTCCGTCAACCGACAGGTCTGGGATAGCTGGTCGCCGCAGGATCGCGACATCGTTCGCGACGCAGCGATCGAGGCAGCGCGATTCGAAGTGACGCTCGCAAGAGAAGACGCGATGCGCGGCGAGAATGCCGCGTGGGACGATCTGGCAGCGCGCGGCGTGAAGGTCACGCGACTCACGCCGGAACAACGCCAGCGCTTTGTCGACGCGACGCGCCCCGTCTATGCGAAATGGAAAGTGCTGGTCGGACGCGATCTGGTCGACAAGGCCGAAGCCGCCGTGAAAGACGAGGCAACGATCGCCAAGACGCACGACGCCGGCGCGCGCAAGTAGTTGTCCCGGCTCGCGTCGGAAATGTCTGTGGCGGTGGTCTCACGCGATTCTGAAATGGCAGCCGCTCGTCGCTATTCGCCGAGGGTTGACGCACACCGAACGCTCCGACGCGCTACACTTTCTCCCCATGACGTCCTGTCACTACGCGGCAGGGCGTCGATTTTCAATATGGGGAATTTGCAGTGTCGTCAGAATACAAAGAAGTCTTTCGGATGAGCATGCCCATTCGCTGGGGCGATATGGATGCTTTCGGGCATGTGAATAACACCGTCTACTTCCGCTACATGGAGCAGGTCCGTATCTCGTGGCTGGAGTCGCTCGACATCGCGTCGGAAGAAAGCTCGACGGGCGAGGGGCCGGTGATCATCAACGCGAACATGACGTTCTTGCGTCAGTTGCGCTATCCCGGCGATATCGATTGCCGCATGTCGGTGGGCGCGCTGGGCCGAAGCAGCGTCGACACACGTTTTGAGCTGCGCTGCGCCGATACGCCGGATGTCCTGGTCGCCGAGGGCGGTGCGAAGATCGTTTGGGTCAACTACAAAGCGGAAAAGTCGGTGCCGCTGCCGGAAGCGGTGCGCGCGCTGATGGCTTGAGGCTTGTTTCGGTGAAGCGGGAAGGGGGCGCGGCCTGCCCCTGGCGTTGCTCAGTTGCCGAGGAGTCGCTGAACGAGTTCGGTCGCCGTGCCGGCGCCGTACTTCTGCATCAGGCGGGCGCGGTAGATGTCGACGGTACGCGGGCTGATGTCGAGAATCTTGCCGATCTGCTTGCTCGTCTTGCCCTGCACGAGTTGTGCCGCGATTTCGCGCTCGCGAGCGGTCAGTGCCACGGCGACGCGACGTGTGGCCGACATGTCCTCAAAGGTCCAGAGGCCGGCGGCGTGCGGGTCTTTCACATCGAGCGAGCGACCCGTCACGTGGCACCAGAAAAGCTCGCCGCTGGCCCGGCGCATGATGCGCTCGTCAGCATAGACGCCCTGCGCGCTCATGATCGGCGGAATGCGCTCGCCAATGCGCTCGAACTCCTTGGGGGACGGATACAGCACCTGGAACGACTGACCGATCAGGGCCTCGGGCTCGTAGCCGAAGATCTTGCCAAGCTGTCGATTGCAGTCCTCGATGATGCGCTGGCGCGAAATGACCAGGCCGACGGGTGCGATGTGAAAAGCGGTCTGGTAGTCGAACGTCGGCATGGGGGAGCGGCGCAGATCCTGTCTGGGCGCGTGCCGGTGGATCGCGTGTTATGGCCCGGCGCGCAAGGAGATATGTAATTTCACGTATTGTGCCCGATTTGCCCGGCACCGTAAGCTCTATGATTGCATGAGGTGCGTGGCCACGGCGATTCAAGGGGCGACGCAAGCCTCGCGACGCGCAAGCGCGCGACATAATTTCAATTCTCAACCGAGGGAAAGGGACACACGATGAACAAGGTATACGCCAGCGCCAAGGAGGCGCTCGCCGATGTTGTCGCAGACGGGCAAACGCTCGCTGTCGGCGGCTTCGGCCTGTGTGGCATTCCCGAGGCCCTGATCGCCGCGTTGCGCGACTCGGGCGTCAAGGGGCTCACCTGTATCAGCAACAACGCCGGCGTGGACGGCTTCGGTCTGGGTTTGCTGCTCGAGACGCGTCAGATCAAGCGGATGATTTCGTCGTACGTTGGCGAGAACAAGGAGTTCGAGCGCCAATATCTGGCGGGCGAACTCGAGCTCGAATTCACCCCGCAGGGCACGCTGGCCGAAAAACTGCGCGCCGGTGGCGCAGGCATTCCGGCGTTCTTCACGAAGACGGGCGTGGGTACGGTAGTCGCCGAAGGCAAGGAAATCCGTGAATTCGACGGCGAGACGTACGTCATGGAGCGCTCGCTGCGCGCCGATATCGCGCTCGTGAAGGCCGCCAAAGCGGATCGCGCGGGCAACCTCGTGTTCAATCGCACCGCCCGCAACTTCAACCCGGTGGCGGCCATGGCCGGCAAGATCACCATCGTCGAAGTCGAGGAACTGGTCGACACCGGTTCGATCGACCCGGACGACGTGCACCTGCCCGGCATCTTCGTTCAGCGCATCGTGCTGAACGCGCATCCGGAAAAACGCATTGAACAACGCACGGTTCGTGCCAAGTAAGCGCCGAGATCAAGGAGATAACCATGGCATGGAATCGTGATGAAATGGCTGCGCGCGCGGCGCGAGAGCTGGAAGACGGCTTTTACGTGAACCTCGGCATCGGTTTGCCCACGCTGGTGGCGAACCATGTGCCCGACGGCATGGAAGTCTGGCTGCAATCGGAGAACGGCCTGCTCGGTATCGGCCCGTTCCCGACCGAGGACGAAGTCGATGCAGACATGATCAACGCGGGCAAGCAAACGGTGACGACGCTACCGGGTTCGTCGATCTTCTCGTCGGCGGACTCGTTCGCGATGATCCGTGGCGGCCACATCAATCTGGCAATCCTCGGGGCGATGCAGGTCAGCGAAAAAGGCGACCTCGCGAACTGGATGATCCCGGGCAAGATGATCAAGGGCATGGGCGGTGCGATGGATCTTGTCGCCGGTGTCGGTCGCGTGGTTGTGCTCATGGAGCACGTTGCCAAGGGCGACGCCCACAAGATCCTGAAGGCCTGCGATCTGCCGCTGACCGGCCTTGGCGTGGTCAACCGCATCATCACCGACCTCGGTGTGATCGATGTGACGCCGGACGGTCTGAAGGTGGTCGAGCTCGCGCCGGGCGTGACGAAGGAAGAAATTTCGCAGAAGACCGGGGCACCGCTCGACACGAGCGCTGTCTGACGCGTGGGTGACGTGGCCGTCGTCTCTTGTGGCCTGAATGCCAGGGGCGTGTGACACGCGGTATTGCTGAGGGTTGCCGTGGCCGTTGAACCCGGTGACCGATGGAAGGCGAAGCGGGCGGGGATTTCCCCGCCCGTTTTGTTTTGGCGGTGCCGGTGAGTCGGCCGCTATCCGGGTTCTGCGCGACGCCGCGCGCCGTGTTGCGGGCATCGCTGCAAAGGTAGACGGCAAGCGCGGTAGAATTCGGTTCTGGAAACCGATCCGATGAGTCTGTCATGTCGAGCTACGCGCCGCGCCTGTCGAACGTTCAGTGCCTGAGCCCTTCCGGGTTGCATCGTATGGCGTACACGGAATGGGGCGATCCGGAGAATCCGCGCGTTCTGTTGTGCGTGCATGGGCTGACGCGATGCGGTCGCGATTTTGACGTGCTGGCGAAGACGTTCGCAAACGACTACCGTGTCGTGTGTCCCGACGTGGTTGGGCGCGGACAGTCGTCGTGGCTGCGCAATCCCGCAGGCTATGTCGTGCCGCAATACGTCTCCGACATGGTGACGTTGATTGCGCGCCTGGGCGTGACGTCCGTGGACTGGTTCGGCACCTCGATGGGCGGGTTGATCGGCATGGGCCTCGCGGGCTTGCCCGATACGCCGATTCGCAATTTGTTGCTCAACGATGTCGGACCGCACATCGATGTCGCCGCGCTCGCACGCATCGGTCAATATGTCGGTACGCCGAAGCGTTTTGCATCGATCGACGAGGGGGCCGACTACCTCTGGTCGATCTCGTCGTCATTCGGTCCGCATACCCGGGAGGAATGGTGCGCATTGTGCGAGCCGCTGCTCAAGGCCGACGGCGATGGGTATGTGTTGCGTTACGATCCGTCGCTCGGAGCGGCATTTGCCGCGATTTCGCCCGAGGCCGTAGCGGCGGGAGAGGGCATGCTCTGGGCGTCGCTTGCGGCATTTTCCGGGCGCCTGTTGATTGTGCGCGGCGAGCAGTCGGATCTGCTCTCTCGCGCGACGCTCGAACAAATGCTGGCGCTCGCGCAACACGCACGCGCCGTGGAAATACCCGGCGTGGGACACGCGCCGACGTTTGTGCATGCGGATCAGATCGAGATCGCACGCCGATTTTTTGAGGGATTTGCCGACTGACACTCGCTCCGGTGGTGGGGTGTGGCGACAAGTCCGACGTTCGAAGAACACGAGGAGTCTTACATCATGGCAGTACAACGTTTCTACGTCGAAAAGCGCTGGTCGGACATGGCGGTGCACAACGGCACCGTTTATCTGGCAGGGCAGACGCCGGATGACCGCACGCAGGACATGGTCGGTCAGACGCGTCAGGTACTCGCGCATATCGACCGCCTGCTCGCCGAGGCGAATAGCGACAAGTCGCTGATTCTTTCCTGTCAGATCTATATTTCGGACATGAAGTATTTCGGCGAAATGAACCAAGTGTGGGACGAATGGGTGCCGGCGGGTAATGCACCTCCGCGTGCCACTGTGCAGGCGTTGCTCGCCGACCCTGCCATGCTTGTAGAAATCGTGGTGGTGGCGGCTCAGCGCGAAGGCTGAGTCTCACGACCCGTATCATCAGGGGCGCGCGTCGCCCCATGTTCCGACATGAACCAACATCAAGCACCGACCTCCGCTGGCACGAATTCGACAACGGCGCCCGACGCCCGGAATTCGACCCCGGGCGTGGGTGATGTGCCCCTGCCCGCCACGCTCGAGAACGCGCTCGCGTTCGCCACGACCCTGTGCGGCGAGCATGTGCTCTCGTCCGGCGAGCCGATCATGGCGCACGCACGCGGCATGCTCGCGATTCTCGATACGCTGCGCGTGGACGAGGCAACGCATCAGGCCGCGGCGCTCTTCTCCGCCGTCGAGTTCCTGCCGGATCCCCAAACCACGTTGACCCAAACCTTCGGCGCCGAAGTGGCTGCGCTCGTGATCGACGTGCGCAAGTTGCAGCGGCTCTCGGGCGCGGGCTCGCGTGCCGCGCAGGCCATGCCGACCGACGGGCGCGATCGCGACGCCGCGGCAGAGCGCAAGTCGCAGGTCGAAGGGCTGCGCAAGATGCTGCTCGCGTTTGCGCAAGACATCCGTGTGGTGATGATCCGGCTGGCGTCGCGTCTGCAATCGCTGCGCTGGTATGCGGCGCAGAAGAAGGCACCCCCTGAGGAGATGCCGCACGAGGTGCTCGAGATCTATGCGCCGCTTGCGAACCGCCTCGGCATCTGGCAACTGAAGTGGGAGCTCGAAGACCTCGCGTTCCGCTTCCTGGAGCCAGTCACTTACAAGCAGATTGCCAAGCTGCTCGAAGAGAAACGCGTCGAGCGTCAGACGTTCATCGAGGGAGCGATCCAGCGACTTCAGGACGAACTGGCGCGCGCGGGTGTCAGGGCCGAAGTGTCCGGGCGGCCGAAGCACATCTACAGTATCTGGAAGAAGATGCGCGGCAAGGCGGTCGATTTCGCCGAACTGTACGATGTGCGAGCGTTTCGCGTGATCGTCGACGATATTAAGGATTGCTACACGGTGCTGGGCATTGTCCACAACCTGTGGCAGCCGATTCCGAAAGAGTTCGACGATTACATCTCGCGTCCGAAGCCCAATGGCTACAAGTCGCTGCACACCGTGGTGATCGGCGATGACGGGCGGGCATTCGAAGTGCAGATACGCACGAATGAGATGCATCACTTTGCCGAGTATGGCATCGCGGCCCACTGGCGCTACAAGGAAGCGGGGCAGCGCGGCTACGGCGGCGCGTTTTCGGCGAACGAGGCCTACGACGAGAAGATCGCGTGGCTGCGCCAGTTGCTCGCGTGGAAAGACGATGTGGCCGATACGGTGGGCGCCGAGGGGGCCGCGCAGCCGTGGGCGCAGCTCAAGCGCGCGACGATCGACGATCATATCTACGTGCTCACGCCGCAGGCGCGCGTGATCGCGTTGCCGCAGGGGGCGACGCCGGTCGATTTTGCGTATCACCTGCACTCGGAGCTGGGGCATCGTTGCCGTGGCGCGCGTGTCGACGGCGCGATGGTGCCGCTCAATACGCCGCTGCAGAACGGGCAGACGGTCGAAATCGTGACGGTCAAGCAGGGCGGCCCGTCGCGCGATTGGCTCAACACGCAGTTGGGGTATTTGCAGAGTCATCGGGCGCGTCAGAAGGTGCGTCAGTGGTTCAATACCATCGATCTCGAAGAAACGATCGCCCATGGCCGAACGCTGATCGACAAGACGTTGCAGCGCGAGGGCAAGACGTCGGTCAATCTGGAGGAACTGGCGGCTCGGCTCGGATTCCGGACGCCGGATGACCTTTACGCGTCGATTGCCAAGGACGAGTTCAGCCTGCGACATGTCGAGCAGGCGCTGTCGGGCAACTTGCCGGGGCCGGAGCCGCGCGACGAGGACACGCTCGTCGCGAAGAAGAGCCTCGACACCAGCGTCACGCAGGGGGCCAAGAGCGGCGTGCTGGTCGTGGGCGTCGGCGCGTTGCTCACGCAACTGGCCAAGTGCTGCCGTCCGGCGCCGCCGGATCCGATCGTGGGGTTTGTCACGCGCGGCAAGGGGGTATCGATCCACCGTCAGGATTGCACGAGCTTTCACGCCATGAAGGCGCGGGCGCCGGAGCGGGTAATTCAGACCGCGTGGTCGGCCGATGTGCTCGAAGGGCGGGGCGTGGCGGCGTATCCGGTGGATATCCAGATCGAAGCGACCGATCGTCAGGGATTGCTGCGCGACATCTCCGAAGTGTTCTCACGGGAAAAGCTCAACGTCACCGGGGTCAGCACGCAGTCGCGGGGGCACAGGCGTTCATGCAGTTCACCGTGGAAGTGCGCGATGGCGGGCAGTTGCAGCGCGCGCTGGCGCAACTGGGCGGGGTGGCGGGGGTGATGTCGTCGCGGCGGCGGTGATCGGCATTTGCGGCAGGCACAATATTCGCTTGGCGACTCGCTGAAATATTGCTAGAATCTCGTTCTCTTGTAGTAGGCTCGTAGCTCAGCTGGTTAGAGCACCACCTTGACATGGTGGGGTCGTTGGTTCGAGTCCAATCGAGCCTACCAACGAATTTGATGCATGACAGTCCGCGAGACCCCGCAGACACAGACGCTGGAAAACACTCATGTTGAAGACGGCCCGAACTTTCACTGTGGTGAAGGTGCGACGTTAAGTCGAGGGTGTTTTTCGTCTGGATGCAAGGAATGAAGAGACGGCCTCGACGACAGTCGAGGCCGTTTTTTTTCGTGGTTTTGCCGCGTGGCGTTGGCCGCGCGTGATGCTTTTGCGCATGGGAGTGCGACATGATTTCGGTACGTTTGCCTGACGGCTCGCAACGCCAGTACGAAGCCCCGCTCACGGTGGCGCAAGTCGCCGGCTCGATCGGCACGGGCCTGGCCAAGGCTGCCCTGGCCGGCCGCGTCGACGGCAAGCTGGTCGATACGTCCTATCTGATCGAGCGCGATGTGAGTCTCGCCATCGTCACGGACAAGGACGCCGATGGCCTCGACGTCATTCGTCACTCGACGGCTCACTTGCTGGCCTACGCCGTCAAGGAGTTGTTCCCTGAAGCGCAGGTCACGATCGGCCCGGTCATCGAAAACGGCTTCTACTACGACTTCGCGTTCCACCGCGCCTTCACGCCGGAAGATCTCGATGCCATCGAGAAGAAGATGCACGAGCTGGCCAGGAAAGACGAGCCGGTCACGCGCGAAGTGCTCTCGCGCGACGACGCCGTGCGTCTGTTCCTGTCGATGGGTGAGAAGTACAAGGCCGAGATCATCGAATCGATTCCGGCGACGGACGAGATCGGCCTGTATCGCGAAGGCAAGTTCGTCGATCTTTGCCGGGGGCCGCATGTGCCGTCGACGGGCAAGCTCAAAGTGTTCAAGCTGATGAAGGTGGCGGGCGCCTACTGGCGCGGCGACGCCACGAAAGAGCAGCTTCAGCGCATTTACGGCACGGCCTGGACAAAAAAGGAAGACCAGGACGCCTATCTGCACATGCTCGAAGAGGCGGAAAAGCGCGATCACCGCAAGCTCGGCCGCGCGCTCGACTTCTTCCACATGCAGGAAGAGGCGCCTGGCCTCGTCTTCTGGCACCCGAAGGGCTGGACGCTCTGGCAGCAGGTCGAGCAGTACATGCGCCGCGTCTACCGCAACAACGGTTATCAGGAAGTGAAGGGTCCGCAGATTCTCGACCGTGCGCTTTGGGAGAAGTCGGGCCACTGGGAGAACTACAAGGACAACATGTTCACGACGGAATCGGAGAATCGCGCGTATGCGCTCAAACCGATGAACTGTCCGGGCCATGTGCTGATTTACAACTCGGCGCTGCACAGCTATCGCGATTTGCCGCTGCGCTACGGCGAGTTCGGCCAATGTCACCGCAATGAGCCGTCGGGCGGTTTGCACGGGCTGATGCGCGTGCGCGGCTTCACGCAGGACGACGGTCACATTTTCTGTACGGAAGATCAGATTCTCGACGAGTGCGTGAATTACACGGCGCTGCTGCATGCCGTGTACAAGGATTTCGGCTTCACCGACATGATCTACAAGGTCGCGACGCGCCCTGAGCATCGTGTGGGTTCGAACGAGAACTGGGACAAGGCTGAATTTGCGCTGATGGAGTCGCTGCGTCGTTCAAACTGCGAATTCGTGATCGCGGAGGGCGACGGGGCGTTCTATGGCCCGAAGATCGAATACACGCTCAAGGACGCGCTTGGCCGGCAATGGCAGTGCGGCACGATGCAGGTCGATTTCTCGATGCCGGAGCGCCTGGGCGCCGAATACGTGGCGGAGGACAACGGCCGCCGTCGTCCGGTCATGCTTCACCGGGCCATCCTGGGGTCGCTCGAGCGTTTCATCGGCATTTTGATCGAGCACCATGCTGGTGCAATGCCCGTCTGGCTCGCTCCGGAACAGGTCATTGTGCTGAATGTGTCCGAAAAAACGGCCGATTATGCCCACGCAGTAACGAAAAAGTTGAAAGAACAAGGGCTTAGGGCTCGGAGCGATTTGCGCAACGAGAAAATTAGCTATAAAATACGCGAGCATTCCTTGCAGAAGGTTCCCTACCTTGTTGTCGTAGGGGACAAAGAGCAGGAAGCGAATACGGTAGCCGTGCGTGCCCGTGGCGGCGTGGATCTGGGTGTGATGCCCGTTGACGCGCTCATCGAACGTCTGGCGCAGGAATGCGCAACGTTCCAATAACGCCTGTCGGACCGCGCGGCTAAATTTTTTGTTTTTTTCGAGGATAAGCAACATCGCTACCGATAAAGCGCATCGCATCAATGGCGAAATCACTGCGCCTGAAGTGCGTCTAACCGGGGTCGACGGTGAACAGCTCGGCATCTTGAAACTTGCCGAGGCTTTCCGTCTGTCCGAAGAGGCCGACGTAGATCTGGTGGAAATCGCGCCGCAGGCGCAGCCGCCGGTGTGCCGCCTGATGGACTATGGCAAGTTCAAGTATCAGGAACAGAAGAAAGCGCACGAGAACAAGCTGAAACAGAAGGTTGTTCAGATCAAGGAAGTCAAATTCCGGCCTGGCACCGACGACGGCGACTACAACGTCAAGTTGCGCAATCTGAAGCGGTTCCTCGAAGAAGGCGACAAGACCAAGATCACGCTGCGTTTCCGCGGCCGTGAGATGGCTCACCAGGAAATCGGCGCTCGCATGCTGGAACGTCTGAAGTCCGATCTCGAAGAGGTCGGCCAGCCGGAACAGATGCCGAAGATGGAAGGCCGTCAGATGATCATGGTCATCGCGCCGAAGAAGAAGTAACGCCGTGGCGGTATCGATCGATACCGCCGGGCTGCAAGGAATTGCCGCCGTGGCCCGCAAGGCCGCGGCAGTGATGCAGGGTGCTGTCTGACCCTGAATACAAGTGGTCTCGGGTTCTACAAGGGGCGCGATTTTGGCGTCACACCTGTGATCATGTTAAAAACTCGGAGTTTTTCATGCCTAAGATGAAAACCAAGAGCGGTGCCAAGAAGCGCTTTCGCGTGCGTCCTGGCGGTACCGTTAAGCGTGGTCAGGCTTTCAAGCGTCACATTTTGACGAAGAAGACCACCAAGAATAAGCGTCACCTGCGCGGTGCCGTCGGCGTTCATGAGTCTGATCTGAACTCCGTACGCGCAATGCTGCCCTTCGCTTAAACCCCGACTTAGATAGGAGAGAAACATGCCTCGAGTCAAACGTGGGGTCACCGCACGGGCCCGCCATAAGAAAGTCATCGCTGCTGCCAAGGGTTTCCGCGGCCGTCGCAATAACGTCTTCCGCATCGCCAAGCAAGCGGTCATGCGCGCTGGGCAGTACGCCTATCGCGATCGCCGTAACAAGAAGCGCGTTTTCCGCGCCTTGTGGATTGCGCGTATCAATGCAGGTGTGCGTCAGCACGGTATGACCTACAGCGTGTTCATCGCTGGTCTGAAAAAGGCCTCGATCGAACTCGACCGCAAGGTGCTGTCCGACATGGCCATCAACGACAAGCCGGCGTTTGCCGCGATTGTCGCCCAGGTGAAAGCCGCCGTCGCAGCCTAAGCTGTAGTTAGCGTATCGCGCGCTTTACCGCGTGCCATTCGCCAGGAGGGGGCTCTCATCGGAGCCCCCTTTTGTTTTTCGCATGCCTTTTCGCTGGTTTTTTCGCTGGCATCTGCGGCCATTCCGACCGCCTAACTTGAGTCTGTAGCATATGGATCTGGAACTTATCGTCAGCGAAGCGCAGCGTGCGTTCGCCGCCGCTCCCGACGCCGCCGCGCTGGAAAACGAGAAAGCCCGCTTTCTCGGCAAGACCGGCCAACTGACCGAGTTGCTCAAGGGCCTCGGCAAGCTTGATCCCGACGCGCGCAAGCATGAAGGCGCACGGATCAACGCGGCCAAGCAACAGATCGAAGGCGCCCTGCAGGCGCGCCGCCAGGCCATGGCCGACGCGCTGCTCGACGCGCGCTTGTCGGCCGAGGCCGTCGACGTCACGCTGCCCGGCCGAGGCCTGGGCGCTGGCAGCCTGCACCCCGTGCTTACCACCTGGGAGCGCGTTGAACAGATTTTCCGTTCCATTGGGTTCGACGTGGCCGACGGCCCCGAAATCGAAACCGACTGGTTCAACTTCACGGCGCTGAACAGCCCGGAAAACCACCCCGCCCGCTCGATGCAAGACACGTTCTACATCGAAGGGAACGACGACGCCGGCAAGCCGTTGCTGCTGCGCACGCACACGAGTCCGATGCAGGTGCGTTACGCGCGCATGAACAAGCCGCCGATCAAGGTGATCGCGCCGGGCCGTACGTATCGCGTGGATTCGGATGCCACGCACTCGCCGATGTTTCATCAGGTCGAGGGCCTGTGGATTGCCGAAGACATCAGCTTCGCCGACCTGAAGGGGGTGTACACCGATTTCCTGCGCAAGTTCTTCGAACGCGACGACATTCAGGTGCGTTTCCGCCCGTCGTATTTCCCGTTCACTGAGCCGTCCGCTGAAATCGACATGCAGTTCGAAACGGGCAAGAACGCCGGCAAGTGGCTGGAGATCTCGGGCTCGGGGCAGGTGCATCCGACGGTCGTGCGCAACATGGGACTCGACCCGGAGCGTTATATCGGCTTCGCGTTCGGTTCGGGTCTGGAGCGTCTGACGATGCTGCGCTACGGCGTGCAGGATCTGCGACTGTTCTACGAGAACGACCTGCGCTTCCTGCGCCAATTCATGTAATCGATGCCGACGGCCCCGGACTGGCGCGCGAAGCCGCTGCCGCCGGGCTCTCGGAAGTGAAGACTTAACTGCGAGCGAACTGATCCATGCAATTCTCTGAATCGTGGCTGCGTACCTTGGTCGACCCGGATTTGTCGACGGACGCGTTGGCGCATGCCCTGACGATGTCCGGGCTCGAAGTCGAGGAAACCGACCCGGTCGCCCCGCCGTTTACCGGTGTGGTCGTGGCCAAGGTGCTCGACGTCGCCCGGCATCCGGACGCCGACCGTCTGAACGTGTGCCAGGTCGACGCCGGTACCGGCGAGACGCTCACCATCGTGTGCGGCGCCCCCAACGTGGCGCCGGGCATCAAGGTGCCGTGCGCGACCGTGGGTGCGGCATTGCCCCGGCCGAGGCCGGTGGCGCCCCATTCCAGATCAAGATCGGCAAGCTGCGCGGCGTGCAGAGTTTCGGCATGCTGTGCTCGGCGCGCGAACTGAAGCTCTCGGAAGACCATGGCGGTCTGATGATCCTGCCGGACGACGCGCCGGTCGGCATGAGCATCCGCGAGTATCTCGATCTCGACGACACGGTGTTCGTCGTCAAGCTCACGCCGAACAAAGCGGATTGCCTGTCGCTGCTGGGCATCGCCCGCGAAGTGGCCGCCATTACCGGCGCGCCGCTCAAGGACTTGCCGGGGCAGGGCGCTCAGCCCGCGACGATCGCCGACACGCTGCCGGTGCGGATCAGCTCGCCGGAAGGTTGCGGTCGCTTCGGCGGCCGAATCATCCGCAATGTGAATGCTGCCGCAGCGTCGCCGCGCTGGATGGTCGAGCGCCTTGAGCGCGCCGGTCAGCGCAGTATCTCCGCGCTGGTCGACATCACCAACTACGTGATGCTCGAATTGGGCCAGCCGCTGCACGTCTACGACCTGAACCGCCTGCAAGGGGGGATCGACGTGCGCTTCGGGCGGGCGGGCGAAACGCTCAAGCTGCTCAACGAACAGACCGTCACGCTCGACGAGAACGTGCTCGCCATCACCGACGCCAGCGGTCCGATCGGGCTCGCCGGCATCATGGGCGGCGACTCGACCAAGGCGGGTCTTGAGACGCAAAACATCTTCCTCGAAGGCGCGTTTTTCTTTCCGCAGGCGATTCAGGGCCGGGCACGCAAGTACAACTTCACGAGCGATGCCTCGCACCGCTTCGAGCGCGGCGTCGACTTCGCCGGTAATGGGCGCGCGCTTGAGCGCGCCACGCAACTGGTGCTGGACATCTGCGGCGGCCAGGCCGGTCCGCTTGAAGACCAGATCGCACAGTTGCCCGAGCGTCAGCCCGTGACCCTGCGCGTCGCCCGTGCCATCAAGATTCTGGGTGTGCCGGTTTCCGAGGCGGAGATGAGCGCGATCTTCACGCGCCTGGGTCTGCCGTTCACCTTGCAGAATGGCGTGTTCAGCGTCACGCCGCCGTCGTATCGATTCGACATCGAGATCGAAGAAGATCTGATCGAAGAGATTGCACGCATCTACGGTTTCGATCGCATTCCGGCCAATCCGCCGGTCGCTGCAAGTGAAATGCGCCCGACGCAGGAAGGCCGCCGCTCGCAACACGCGTTGCGTCACGCCGTGGCGGCGCGCGATTATCACGAGACGGTTGGCTTCAGCTTCGTCGACGTTGAGTGGGAAGCCGATTTTGCCGGCAACGATCACCCCATCAAGCTGCTCAATCCGATCGCCAGCCACCTGGCAGTGATGCGCTCGACGCTTATCGGCAGCCTGATCGCGAGCACGCGCTACAACCTGAACCGCAAGGCGTCGCGTGTACGCGTATTCGAGATCGGCCGCACTTACCATCGAGACAATACGGTCGCCTCGGGCGAACTGAGCGTTGGTGGTTACCGTCAGCCGCTCACGGTTGCGGCGCTGGCCTATGGCCCGGTGTTCGACGAGCAATGGGGCGCGGCAACGCGTCAGGTCGATTTCTTCGACGTGAAGGGCGATCTCGAAGCGCTGTTGTCCCCGCGCACGGCACGCTTCGTGAAGGCCGAGCACCCGGCCTTGCACCCGGGGCGCAGCGCGGCGATCGAGGTCGATGGCAAGCGTGTCGGGATCATCGGCGAGCTGCATCCGCGCTGGCAACAGAAGTACGACTTGCCGCATGCGCCGGTGTTGTTCGAGATCGAGGCGGAAGCGTTGCTGGTGCGCGACGTCGCGAGCTACGAGGACATCTCGAAGTTCCCGCCGGTCACGCGCGACATCGCGCTGGTGGTGGATCAGGCGCAGCCGGTGCAAGGCCTGATCGACGCCATGCTGGCAGCGCGTCACGACGATCCGGCATGCAGCGTCGTGCAATCGGTTCGCCTGTTCGACGAGTTCCGTCCGAAGGCCGGTGCAGCCTCGGGCTCGCTGGGGGCTCAGGACAAAAGCGTGGCGTTTCGTGTTACTCTGCAGGACCCCTCGGGTACGTTGCAAGACGAGACGGTCCAGGGCGCCATCAACGCACTGGTACAACGGGTAGAAGGGTTCGGCGCACGTTTGCGCGCCTGAAACTCAGTCAACATCCGCTTGCGAGTTGGTTATCGCACTGTCATCGCCATCGCGTGGGACGTATGAACGAAATGAATCCTGGTGAATTTGAAGCCATGCTCGCGGCGCAGCGCATCGCGCTGGGTCGCAGCGACACGAACGAGGTCTCGACCGAAGCGCCGACGCTGACCAAGGCCGAACTGGCCGAGTTGCTGTTCGAGCAAGTCGGTCTGAACAAGCGCGAAGCGAAGGATATGGTCGAGGCCTTCTTTGAATCGATCCGCGATGCGCTTGAGTCTGGCGACAGCGTCAAGCTCTCCGGCTTCGGTAATTTCCAGTTGCGCGACAAACCGCAACGACCCGGCCGCAATCCGAAAACCGGCCAGGCGATTCCGATTGCCGCGCGTCGGGTGGTGACCTTCCACGCCAGCCAGAAACTCAAGTCGATGGTGGAATCAGGCGTGCTGGGCAAGTGATTCCCGGCCGCCGCTTTCTGTGGCGGCCGCTGGTCTTTCCTCCGCTGTTTAACCGTCGTCCCATTCCGCTAACGCCGCGATGGATCACGTTGCCTTGCCGCCGATTCCCGCAAAGCGTTACTTCACCATCGGTGAGGTGAGTGAGCTGTGTGGCGTCAAGCCGCATGTACTGCGCTATTGGGAGCAGGAGTTCACGCAACTGCGCCCCGTCAAGCGGCGCGGTAATCGACGGTACTACCAACACCATGAAGTCCTGTTGATCCGGCGTATCCGGGAGTTGCTCTATGAGCAGGGCTTCACCATCAATGGTGCGCGTAATCGCCTCGATGCCGACACGCCGCGTGGCGCCCGCGCGGCTGCGGGGCACGCGGGCGAGTCGGCCGCATTGGCCGAACCCGAGACGACCCTCGACGTGGTTGACTTGCGCCACCGCCTGGAGGCGGTCATCGATCTGCTCAAGTCCTGAACAAGGCGTACGCATCGGTGGTGGCGGTCCTGGCGCGCTTGCGCTGTCTTCTCTTTTGCTGTCAATGCCCGTAGCCACGCGATAGCGAGTGCATGTGACGCATCCCGTGGCATTCAGCTGCTGGGGCGCGCCTCGAACCGTGCCTCGAACTTCGGGATTCTCCTAGTGCGGCGGTCGCCGAAATATCCGTAATCCGACATATGGCACGCCGTGGGGTGGGGCCGTGTTCGCGCCCCCGTCCCCCTGCCGGAACGCGGAAACGCCGAACGACTTCCGGGGGCGCCGCGATTGCCTTACACTTGCCGGAAACCATGGCGTCCGTTGGCGACGACCGCTGGATCCTATTGACGACCGGGCCAACACCGATCTTTGCGCGTTTTGGCACAAAGGCTGAAAGGATCTCCACCTATGGCGGAACCGAGCACAACGGGAGCGCGACACGGGCGTTGGATGACGCCCCATCGCTCGATCGCCGCGATTCTGATTTTTGGTCTCCTGATTCTGATTCTCGTCTGGACGGCGGTGCTATGGCGCATCGCCATCGAGCGTCAGGCCATTCTGCGCGACGCGGCCGCCTCGGCGTCGACCGTGACGACCGCACTCGAGCAGCATACGTTGCGGGCCATCCGTCAGGTCGATCAACTGACCCGTTTCGTGAAATACGAGTACGAGCGACGTCACGGACACCTCGATCTGGCGCAGGCGCTCGCCGAAGGGACGGTCAAAGATCCCTTCATGGTGCAGGTCAGTTTGGCCGATGCGAACGGCAAGCTCGTGGCCACGACGATCGCCGGCGGCGTTGGGGTCAGCATCGCCGACCGGGAGCACTTCCGGGTGCATCAGGAACTGGCGAACGACAATCTGTTCATCAGTCATCCGGTGCTTGGGCGCGTGTCGCGCAAGTGGGTGCTTCAGTTCAGCCGGCGGCTCAATCATCCCGACGGTAGCTTCGCCGGTGTGGTTGTCGTGTCTCAGGCGCCCGACTACTTCACCACGGACTTCTACACAAACGCCGTGCTCGGCCAATACGGCGAGGTCGCCGTCATTGCCGACGACGATGCCATGCTCGCGCGCAGCACCGGCGGCGGCGTTGCCATCGCCGGCACCGGGGAATTGCCGCCGTTCTCGGCCGCCCAACGCCGTTCCGGTATCCAGCGTGATCCCATCGATGGCATCGAACGTATCGTGGCATACCGCCATCTGCGAGACTATCCGCTAGCCGTTCAGGTCGGCCTGTCGCTGGACGAAGCACTGACCGAGCATCGGCATGTCGCGCGGGTCTATTTGACGATGGCCACCTTCGTGTCGGTCGCGCTCATCGTGTTCTTCGTGCTCATCGCCTACCTGATGCAGCGGCTGATCGGACGGGATCAGCAGCTCACGCGACTGATTTCGTTCGACGCGCTCACCGGACTTCCCAATCGCTACGCGCTCATGGAGGCGTTGCGGCGCGCGCTGTCCGTGCCCGATCAGGTCGGCAAGGTGGCGCTGCTGCACATCGACCTCGATAATTTCAAGAGCGTGAACGACACGGTGGGTCATGCGCAGGGTGACGAGATCATCCGTCAGGTGGCCGAGCGCTTTGCCCCGCGCATGCCGCCAGAGGCCATGCTGGCGCGCTTTGCCGGCGATGAATTCATGGTGCTGCTCACAGGCAACGGCGCAACCGACGCCGCCGAGCCGCTGGGCGAGACGCTGCTCGCCACCCTCAAGTCGCCGATGGTGGCGGACGGCACGTCGTTCGCGCTGCACGCGAGTATCGGGGTGACTTTCTGGTCCAAGCCGGAGGAAACCGAAGCCGACCTTATCAAGAAGGCCGATCTCGCCACGTACTCCGCGAAGGAGGCCGGCAAGAGCGTGGTGCGCGTCTATACGCAGCAGATGACGTATCAGGCGCATCAGCTCGTCGTGTGGGAGCGCCAAATGGAGCAGGCGTTGGTCAACGGCGAGTTTTTCCTCGCCTATCAACCCATCGTCGCGCTCGAGTCCGATTGCGTGCGCGGCATGGAGGCGTTGATTCGCTGGCGTCACCCGGAGCGGGGCGTGCTGAGCGCGGGCGAGTTCATTCCCCTGGCGGAGACGACCGGACAGATCGTGGCCATCGGCGAGTTCGTGCTGACGCAGGCGTGCCGCCAACTGGCGGCGTGGCGAGGTACGCCGATGGCGTCGCTGCGACTGGCCGTCAATGTCTCGTCGGTGCAGTTCTGGCGCGGCGACATTGGCGAGCTGGTCGAGCGTCTCATGAGGGCGTACGCCGTCGAGCCGAATCGACTTGAGCTGGAAGTCACCGAGTCGGTCATGGTCAAGAATCCGGCGCTCGTGGAGATGAAGATCAAGCAGTTCAAGCGCGCCGGGGTGCGCATTGCGCTTGACGATTTCGGTACCGGATACTCGTCGTTGTCCTACCTGACACGTTTTCCTGTCGACACGCTCAAGGTCGATCGCTCGTTCGTGGAGTCGATTCCCGATTCGTCACGTTCGTGCCTGATGATTTCGAACATCGTCAACATTGCGCGTTCGCTGGGTATCGAGCTGATTGTCGAGGGCGTCGAGAATGCGCGGCAACTGGATTGGCTGCGTCATTTCGTGCCACTGTGCGCACAGGGCTATCTATTCTCCCGTCCGGTGGAAATCGAACAGATTGATTCGGTCATCGCGCGGTTGGGGATTTGCGAATAAAGCTGACCAATTGAACAACGCGAACAAGCGACGTATTCGGCTAATTAATAGATTAAATAGGTGATCGTAGTAAATTCGTGATTTGATGTTTGGCGGTGCGGGTTCATCGTTGGCGTGCGATAAAATCGGTCGTAGTCATGATGAAGTCGGGCGGCATGAGCGGGTGGCTGTGCGCCGCGCACTGCGCTGGAAAGCGGGGGCGGCTGCCGTTGTCGGGGTGGACAATGTGGAGCCGTCAGGGTCCAGAGGCGTGTGGCGCGACACGCCGTGGATCGCAAAAGGGGGAAAAGGGGAAAAGGGGGAACGAGTTCGACGCGCAGACCAGAATTGGCGGCAATTCGCTGGCACTAAGGATGTCAGTCGCGACCAAAGCTTCTGTCCGGGGAAATGACAGAAGCGCGACACGAACGAAGTGGATACGTCGCCAACGTAAGAAGCGAATAATATTAGAACGAGCGTTTGATTTTCGGATGAGGATTAGGCATTGGCTTTATGCCGCCAGCGTCTCGGTTGCCGTGCTGGTCGCCTGCTGGATGGCGGCGGACAGGACTGCCACGTCGCTGGTCGGCGACAAGCTCGCTCAGAGCGTCGACGCGGGGCAGAGGGTGGCCGACCGCGTCGCCGACGGCATGATTCACGCCATCAACACGGATCTGGCGATGGTGCGCGCCATCCCCGCCACGTTGGCGGAAGTCGGCTTGCTGCGTGACGTGCTGCGAGCGACAGGGGGCGACGCCCCGGCGCCCGAGACCGTGGATCGTGCCAACGAATTTCTGCAAGGCGCTCAGGGATACTTCGGCGTTGACCGGGTGTGGCTGATCGACGCTCATGGCGTGTGCGTGGCCGCAAGCAATTTCCGCGATGAGCCGTCGCCGATCGGGCAGTCCGTGGCCAACATGCCCTATGTCACGAATGCCCTCTTGGGCGGACGTTTCGAGAGTTATGCCGCAGGCTGGGAGCATCAGGCGCCCGGCCTTTATTTCAGCGCCCCGGTGTATCGCGAGGGCGCGCTGATCGGTGTCGTGATGACCAAGATCGGACTCACGCGATTGCGTCACTGGGTGGGCAGCGGAGAGTCGTTCATCGTTGACGGCAATGGCGTGGTCATCATGGCCAACGACCCGCGTTTCGAGGATCATTTCATGCTCGATGGCAAGCTGGGGACGCTATCCGAGGCCGAGCGCATGGCGCTTTACCAGCACGACGATTTCGCGCGCATGCCCATCTCCCCGTTCAAGCGCGCCCCCGGTCGCTCGAACGCCTGGGTGCCTCAGGAATTGCTCGAGCGGATGTCGGCATTCGACGAGTCCCGGAAGCCGTTCGTGATCACGTCGCGTCCGAGTTCGAGCAATGACCTGACCGTCTACGCGGTGGAGGGTGTCGACGCCTGGCAGGCGCTCACGCGCGAGCATGCCAAGGACCTGGTGTTATGTTTTTTGCTGTATCTGGGCGGCGTCATCATCGTGACGCTCGCCGGCTGGACTTACTGGCGTGAGCGTGTGAAGCATCGCGAAGCCCGTCAGTCGAACGAGGTGCTGCGCGCGGCCAATCATCAACTGGCGTTCGAAGCCAGTTATGACGAATTGACGGGCAGTCTGACGCGACGCTACTTCTTCCATCGCTTCGAGCGGTTGCTGGAGAGCACGCAGCGCAAGAACGAGCCGATGAGTCTGATCGTGGCCGATCTCGATCTATTCAAGTCCATCAACGACACCTACGGGCATGCCATCGGCGATCAGGTGCTGTGCCGATTCGTGCTGGTGTGCTCGTCGACGTTGCGCGGCGACGACCTGATCGGCCGCATTGGTGGCGAGGAGTTCGCGATTCTGCTGCCGGGGGCGAGCGAGCGCGATGCGCTGCGCGTGGCGGACCGCATTCGCGAGCGCTGCAAGCGCGAATCTGTAGAGGGCAGTGAGCCGCCGTTGCGTTTCTCGGCGAGTTTCGGCATCACGGAGTGGCAGGACGACGACTCGCCGACAACCATGGTCGAGCGTGCCGACATGGCGTTGTACCGCGCCAAACGCGCCGGTCGCGACCGCTGCTGGGTTTTCTGATGGGACGGGCCCGGCGCCCGTCGAGCGCTCTGCCCGGGGCGCATGCCCGCAGGGTTACCGATGTCACATTTGGTAACCAAAGATGATGTGCCTCAGGTGCATTTCGCGGGAAAACGCATGTCTAATGAGTCAAATCAGGTGCTGCGAAGCTCGACGAGCCGTTGAAGGGCTGACGTCGATCCGTTTCGCGCACGACTCGAACAGCTCATGCGGGAGACTTCATCGTGAAACGCTTACTTTGGCTGGCGGGCGGCGCTGCCGTCGCCGTGATGATGGCCGGTTGCGTGGCCGTGCCTTATGGCGCGCCGGCGTACGGCAACGCCTATTATGACGGATATGGCTATGCACCGGGCTACGCGGTTGCCCCCGCACCGGTCGTGACGTTCGGGATTTCCGGCGGCTATTACGGCGGTGGATATGATCGCGGATGGCACGGCCGGGGCCGCGGATGGGGCTGGCATCACTGAGCTTGCACCGATCGGGCGGACGTCGCGCCCAGCCCCGGCGCCCCGTGGGCGGGCGCTACCGCACTCAGAACTCCGACAGCGCGAAATCCGCCTTCGCCACATCGCATTCCGGGCAACGCCAGTCGGCGGGCACGTCGGCCCAGCGCGTACCGGCCGCCAGGCCGTCGTTCGGTGCGCCTTCGGCTTCGTTGTAAATCCATCCGCAGATCAGGCAGATCCAGTTCTTGAAGTCGGTCGGGGTGTTCAGCGTGGTCGTCATGGTGTCGAGTCAACAGGAAGCGCTTAAGCGACCCGCATTGTAAGGCACACACGGCGCAAGGTCCCGCTCACCCACCAGGGTGTCCGCAAGCAACGTTAATCCAGATCAATGGATCGGCGCGGCAAGCGTGCAAATCAGGATTGAAGCGAAAGAAGCTGCATCGCGCCGGCGACGGCCGGCGCGACAGGCATCACCAGTGAATCTGGTTCAGAAAGATCGGCGCCATCTGCGCGAGCGAATTGATCAGCGAAATGGCGGTGTCGCGGTGCGACACTTCCCGCCACAAGCGGCTTTCCTTGACGACCCGATCACGGTCTTCCGCCGTTTTCACTTCAGGCGAGCGCAACTCGTTGATCAAGTCGATGACGGACGCGCGGTCGACCGTTTCCGTGACCGAGTGACGCGCGAGCAGATCGTCCAGATGGACGCGCTCCGCTTCGGTCGTGGACGCGTCGACAGGCGATGAGGCGGAGGTAACGGACGGCTTGTCGGATTGGGTCATACGAGACGTTCTCCCGGGGTTACTGGAAAGCGAAGCGGCCACTGACGTGCGGATCCGGCGAGGATCCCAAGTCATGCATGGCGAGGTATCGCGCAATTCCATCATAGGCCGATTCGCTTGTGCTGCGAACCCTTCCATGCGTGCGGGGACCCCGCTTTTCACACGAATCGCGGCGGGATTTTCCGCAGGCTTGCGTCACGTCAAAAGGTTTTGCCTGCGCACAGATGCGCGGTGAAACGTCAAGCTTAAAAAATTTATCCAATGCTGATGCTGAAACGGGCAATCCTCTTGACAGCGTGTAACGGCGGGCGTCTCGGCGGGCGAGCGCCCGGTTATCCAGTGGGTTATCCACAGAAGCTGTGGGTAACTCATCGGTCGTTGAGCGCGTAACGAGAAGGGCACGCCGGTCATGGCTTGCCAGCCACACGAACACTCGACGAGGCGTTGTCAACGAAGCAGCGGGCGCAACATCAGCAACGCGAAGAACAGCGCGACGCCGACGGGAAGCAGACCGGTGAAGAAGGCGGGCCATGCCCTTCGTGCGCGGCGACGTGCGCCGAACGATGAGATCAGGCCGGCGCAAAGACACAGTACACCGACGGCCCACGTGGGATGTGGGCTTTTGAGTACCCAGGCGGCAGCGGCCAGCAAGCCGATCCAGGCGAGCGGCAGCGCGCCCGGTGGAGGCATGCCGTCGGCGGGCGAGCGGGGGGTGCCGCGCGACTTGTCGGAAGTGTTGGGCGTGTCGGGCCTGTTGGGCGTGTTGGCGGGCATTGAGGTTCCGGAAACTCTGGGGGCGCAACGACGTGGGCGTGCGAAAGACGCAGGATAGCAAACGTCGTGCGCCGCCGCTCAGGACGCGAGACCGCGCAAAGTGTGTGTCCCGGAAGGCTTGGCGGCCGCGTGCATGTCGCTTGCCGGGGCGTCCACATGCCAGGTGGCGGTTGCGTCGACATCGCGCGTCGGCGCGAACGCGGGCGGTGTTGCGCAGCGGTTGTCGAGGTCGACGTATTGCTTGCGTACCACGCTCCCTGCGGCCGGTATCGTCGCGACGGTCCGAAGGGCAGCGACGCCGTGGCGCATACCGCGTCCTCCCGGGGGGGACGCTTCCGGCGAGGCGCGCACGGCGACACACGGTTGATGAAAGGGATCGGTGGGTGCCGCGCCGGCGGGCGGCACCGATTGGGCATGGACCCGTGGTGCGCCGGATGCGATCAGCACGCAGAGTGCGACGATGCCAAACCTTAGCAGCATCACGCGGCGCACGGCGGATGGGAAAACCGGTAGAACCTGTGGCGTAGCGTGTCTCGGCGGCATGGGTCGGCTCCGTCGGGGCGATCGTTGGGGACGCGAGCAGGGCGAGCATGGCAAGCGGCTGCACGGCGTTTTCACGAAGCTGAAGCCAATATCGTGCCGGAACTGGTAAGTGTTTGATTTTGTGAAGAATGTCGAGGTATGCGGGACCGTTTGTGGCGATGCCCTCGCATCAAGTGTTGCAGTTCCGAAACGCGCGCCTGAGAATCGACGCATGCGCGGACCCGAATCGATCTGGATCGATGCCGGTCATGACATGGGCAACTTACCGATTTCTTGTCCACTGTATATAATCACAGTATTCCACTTCGCGGCGACACAGAACCTCTCATGAAAGCCAACTATTCCATCGCCGAAATCGAGCAGGCGATCAACTACTGGACGGGCCGTCAGGCCGCCGACAGCCACTGGTCGCTGTGCCAGTCGGCGCGCGCGCTGGCCAACATTTATGGCGAGATGATCTACCGTCGTGAGATGAGCATTGGCGCCGACGCGCTCGACGCCGAGCAAAGCCAGGCCATCGAGACGGCCCTGCATCAGATGGAACTCGGACTCGCGCCGTGATGCCCGATGTTTCAGGTGGGGACGGGGTTCGGTGAGGGAGGGCGTGCCGACCATTGTTCGAGCCAGCGTTCGACGTCGACGGCCGACAGGGCGGGGGAGAACAGATACCCTTGCGCGACACGATACCCTTGCGCGAAGAGCAGCGCTCGCTGGGCTTCATCCTCGACCCTTCCGCCACGACCGTCAGGCGCAGATTGCGACCAATGCTGATGATGGCATTGGTCAGCGCCTGCACCGTTTCGTCGCGGGTAATGTCATGGACGAAGCTGCGGTCGAGCTTCAACTCCGAGACCGGCAGGCGGCGCAGATAACCCAGGCTCGAGTAGCCGGTGCCAAAGTCGTCCATCGACAGGCGCACGCCCATGCCGTGGACTTCGTCGATGATGCGCAGCGTGGTCGGATTGTGGTCCATCAACACGCTTTCCGTGATTTCGATGGCGAGGCACGACGGTGGCAGATCGTGATCGGCCAGCGCGTCGGCAATCGTACGCGGCAGGTTGTGATCGTGGAAGTTGGTTGGCGACAGGTTGACCGACACATTGCCGATGCCCACGCCTCGCCGGCGCCAATCCGCCAACTGGCGACACGACTCGCGCAGCGTCCAGGTGCCGAGTTCCCCGATCAGGCCGCACTCCTCGGCCAGTGAAATGAAGCGCGACGGCGACACGTCGCCGTACTGCGGATGCGTCCAGCGCGTCAGGGCCTCGGCGCCGTAGACCGAGTCGTCGGACAGATCGATCTGCGGCTGATAGAAAAGCGCGAGCTTGCCGTGCCGCAGGGCGTCGCGCAGGGCGGTCTCCAGCTCGAGCCGCTCCTGCGCGTGGATGTTCATGTCTTCGTGATAGACGCGTACGCTGCCCGGGCTGGTCATCTTCGCCTGATACATCGCCATGTCTGCACGCTGCAAAAGAATGTCGAATTCCTTGCCGTGATTCGGATACAGGCTGATGCCAAAGCTGCCCGACGGTGCGAGCGTCACGCCATCGATCTGGCATGGCGCGCGCAACGCGCTGCGCATGCGCTCGAGCGCAATATCGAGTCGCTCGGGATCGCACTCGGTGAGCATGGCCACGAACTCGTCGCCAGACAGACGCGCGACGATATCGGCGCCGCGCAGCGAGCGTCTCAAGCGCTGGGCGATCGTGCGCAGCAGGGCGTCGCCTGCCTGATGGCCGAGCGAGTCGTTGACCTGCTTGAAGCGATCCAGGTCGATGAAGATGACGGCCATGCGCGCGTTCAACTCCGCCGCGCTGGCAATGGCTTGTGCCGCGAGCACGCCGAGCATGCTTCGATTGGGCAGACCGGTGAGGTTGTCCGAGAACGCCAGTTGGCGGATGCGCGTGCGCGACTCGTCGCGCTCGAAGGCCAGCTTGCACAGATGCACGCAGACGTCGACGAGTCGTTCATGCAAGGCGTCAGGGCTGCGCGGCGTGCGGTAATAGAAACCGAGCACCCCGAGGACCCGCCCGTCGTTCGCGATGATGGGCATGGCCCACGACGCGGCCAATCCGAATTCGGCCGCCATGTCGCGGAAATCGGCCCAGCGCGGGTCGTTCGCAATGTCGGTCACGATCACCGGGCGCGCATGAAACGCCGCCGAGCCGCAGGTGCCTACGTTCGGTCCAATGGCCAGGCCTTCGATGTTCTTGTGATACTGCGCGGGCAGGCTTGGCCCCGCCTGCGGGCGCAACCGGCCTTCCGAATCGACCCGCACCACCGAGGCCACGACCTCGGGCGCGATCTGCTCCAGTTCGCGGCAGATAAGCGTGAGCACTTCGACGAGGGGCGCATCGCGCACCATCGCGGCGAGCGCCTTGTGTTGCAGCACTTCCTGAATCTTCGATTGCGTGATGTCGGTGAACAGCACTACGGCGTTGAGGAGTTTGCCGTTCGCGTCGAGCATCGGGTTCGTCACGACGGAGACCCACAGCGGCTGGCGCTGCAGCGTACGCACGAGCACTTCGCTATGGCAACTGCGGCCGTCGCGGGCGGCCACGAGGCAATGCGCAAGGGCTTCCTTGATATCGACGGCCGATGCACTGTCGGCGACGTCGCCCGTCGCGGTTTCCCCCAACGGCAGCCGGGTGGACTGGCCGACGACCTCACTCGCGGCGTAGCCGAACATGCGCGTGAACCCGGCGTTGACGTAGCACACGCAACCCTGTGCGTCGGTGATGAGCACGGCATTGTCGGTCTCGTCGACGCCGAGCGAGAGCAGGTGCAGGCGAGCGTCGTCGGCCGCCTGGCGCTCCACGCGCGCGGTCACGTCGACCGCGAGCTTGATCACGAAGGCGAGATTGCCGTCGTCGTCGATGACGGGGTTGTAAGTGGCTTCGAGCCAGATCGGGCGACCGTCGCGGCGGCGACGGCGAACTTGTCCGGTGTGCGAGCGCCGGGTGCTGGCGACGTGGGCCAGGGCGTTGCCGCATGTGGGATCGCCGGGTTCGCACAGGAGTGTGTGCGGCTGGCCAAGCAGGTCGGCGCGCGCGTAACCGAACATGCCGAGCAGCTTGTCGTTGACCTCGACGACGATGCCATCCGGCGTGAGCGTGAGCATGCCCAACGAGTGGTCGAGCGCCGCGAGCAGCGCCTCGCGCCCCGGCGCGGTGCCGGCGACGGACGGTGAACGGGGCACGACCATCGCAACGGCCTCCTCGGACGTCCTGTGGACATTGTCGGGTGTGACTTGGGCTGACACGCCAAAACCGCTTTCAAGTATAGCGGCCTGCGGGGGCAGGCTCACATGGGGGGAAACCGGGTATCAAGCCGCCTTGACGCGAATGCGAACACCGTCGACCGAAACGGTCTGACCTGCGCGGATCTTGCAGGTCTTGCGGGTCTCCTGCCGGCCGTCGACGCTGACCGCGCCGCTGGCTACCATCACTTTGCCCGCGCCGCCCGAATCCACGAGGCCGGCGAGCTTGAGCAAGTCGTTCAGGGCGACGAATTCGCCCGTCAGTTCAAAGGTTACGTTTTGCATGATGGACCGGATACTACGTAAAAACGCGATGCGCGTCGACTGCCACCGTGCTTGCGAGTCCGCGGCGCTACGACTCGATCACCTGTTCGATCCGGCGATCCGGGATCAGCCAGACGGCGGCGACCAGGCCATAGAGCACGAGCGAGAGTGCCGGCATCACGAATGCCAGCCCGATGGCCAGCGCGTAGGCCACGACCGACAGCTTGCCCTTGACGTCGCGCCCCACGGCGGCGGCGAGCTTTGCGTTTCCTCCTGCGCCATGCACGGCGAGCAGTGTTCGCGTGAGGAGGTAGTACGCCACGGCCGCCATGAACAGCACCACGCCGTAGAGCGCCGTCGGCCAGGCGGTGAAATGGTTATCCCCGAGCCAGTGCGTGACGAACGGCACCAGCGACAGCCAGAACAGCAGATGCAGGTTGGCCCACAGTACGCTGCCCGAGACGCGCTGAACCACATGGAAAAGGTGGTGATGGTTGTTCCAGTACAGGCCGACGTAGATGTAGCTCAGGATGTAGGTGAGGAACGTTGGGGCGACCGGCAGGAGATCGGACAGCTCGCTGCCGTGCGGTGCTCTCATCTCCAGCACCATGATCGTGATGATGATGGCGATCACGCCATCGCTGAAGGCTTCCAGTCGGCTCTTGCCCATTGTGTTCGTTGTTGTTGTCAGTCGCGGGTGGGGGTCACATCACGGCCAGGCGGTTGCGCCCGGACTGTTTGGCCGCATACAGTGCGCGGTCGGCGCGTTGCAGCAGGGTGCCGAATTCGGCATCGTCCGGGGTGAGACTGCCGATGCCGATGCTGGCGGAAAAGCGGATGGGTCCGCTGGATCCGCCACTGGGTCCGGGTACGCTGGCGTTGCCGATCGCGACGAGCAGGCGTTCGGCGGCCTGCATGGCGCGTTGGGCGTCGGCCTCGGGCAGCAGCACCGCGAACTCCTCGCCGCCCAGACGGCCGATCGGCGTGCCCTTGCGCAGCGTGGCGCGCAATACCTGCGTCAACTCCACGATGACGCGATCGCCGATGGCATGGCCCCACGCGTCGTTGATCCGCTTGAAATGGTCGAGGTCGAGCATCAGCACGGACAAGCGGCGTTGCTGAGCGCGTGCGGCGGAAAACAGGCGTTCGGCCTGCATCAGGAAGGCGCGGCGGTTGAGTGCGCCGGTCAGCGCGTCGCGCATGGCCATCTCGCCAAGCACTCGATTGACGCGACGCAGCTCGAGCGCGTCGACGACGAGCGCCGACAGATCCGCGAGCAGCGCGCGTTTCTCGTCGTCGAGCGCGCGGGGGCGGCGGTCCATCACGCACAGGGTGCCCAAGCGATGCCCTTCGGGCGTGCGCAGCGGCGCGCCCGCGTAGAACCGGATGTTGGGTTCCCCCGTGACCAGCGGGTTGTCGGCGAAGCGCCGGTCGGCACGGGCGTCGGTCACGACGAGCACATCGTCGCCGAGAATCGCGTGCGCGCAGAAGGCCATCGAGCGCGGGGTCTGCGGCGTGTCGATGCCCTGGCGCGCCTTGAACCACTGGCGCGACTCGTCGATCAGCGAGACGAGCGACATCGGTGCGCCGAACAAATAAGACGCAAGACGCACGATGCGATCGAACGCGGGCTCGGGCGGCGTGTCGAGAATTTCGTACCGACGCAGCGCCGCGAGGCGTTCGGCCTCGTCAACGGGCGCGCCGGGTATCGGCCCATGCCGCGGCGTGGAAGCGGGGGCATGCGATGCGTGGAGGTCGGCTTCGGATGCGGTCATGTCGCGATGGGTGGACGCCAAAGGCGACTCTCGATCGATGATGTCTGTGACGGCGTCAATTCTGCCCCGCCTGTCGTCACTTGGCAAATGCGGCGACGTGGACCCCGTCGTGCCGTGTGTACGCCAGAGCGCGTGGGCGGTCTGCGTGATCGCTTGGGTGAGCTCATCGGCGCCGCGATGGGCGCTGTCGTGCGGCGAGTCGGCGTCACGCGAGGTCGGCGAGGCGTGGCTCATGGCTTGACTTCGAACGCGTCGCCGGTTTCGAAGAAGTTGCCGCCGGCAATATAGTGAAGACTGCGCGCTGCCCCAGGCTCGACCTGCCAGTGTCCGTTGCGGAATGCGCGCGGATCGGCCCAGGCGGCCACGACCTCGCCGAGGAACAGATCGTAGCGATCCTGATTGTGGGGTTCCGGAATGACGCGGCACTCCAGCCACGCGAGGCATCCGTCGATGAGCGGTGCGGCGATGTGCGAGCCTTTGAAGGCCTTCATGCCTGTGCCGTCGGCGAACTTGTCGATATCGCGGCCCGACACCGAGCCGACGGCGAGCGTTTCGCGGGCGATGAGGCGTGTGGGCACGTTCAACGAAAACTCGCCCGAGGCCTCGACCAGTTCGCGCGTGAGCGTATTGCGGTCGATGACGACGGCGACCTTGGGGGCGAGAAATCCAATGGCATGGACCAGGCGGCGGCCATGACGTTGCGGCGCGCGTCGTGCGCACTTCCCACGAGAACGGTCGGGCCGTGATTGAGCAGACGATAGGCTTTTGAGAGTTCGACGGGCAGGCGTTCAGTCATGGCGGGCACTCGGCGGGCGTAACGGGATGACAGGCGTGATGGCAATTGGCCCATGATAGCGTGGCTCAGAACCTGCCGATGGCATCGGTGACGAAAACGGGGATCCGAAAAAGGCGGCCCGCAGGGTGAGCTGCGGGCCGCATAAACGGCACGGTGCGGGTAACGCGTGCCGGATCAGATCAGCGCGCAGTATGGCAGTCGTTCGTCCCAGTCCAGTCCCCATCCACGGCATGCGCGCTCGCCCTATACTGGCGCGACGCAACCCAATGAACGCGACGCTTGCCGCCACGGGAGAATTTGGCATGAGCCGAGTGAAATCGCACACTGCGGGGCCGGCTGATCGGCTGGCGCCCGACGCCTCCGACGCCGACGACGCCTCCGATGCCGCCGACAGCTCCGATGCCGTCGATGCCCCCACAAGCGCCGCGACGGCCGGCCAGAATGTATACATCGGCACGGCGTCGTGGACGGACAAGTCGCTGATTGCGTGCAAGCGGTTCTATCCGCCGGGGCATGCGTCGGCCGAGGCGCGGCTTCGCTATTACGCGAGCCAGTTTCCAATGGTCGAGGTCGATAGCAGCTACTACGCCATGCCGTCGGCATCGAACGCGCAGCTTTGGGCCGAGCGCACGCCGCGCGCGTTCGTCTTCAACATCAAGGCATTCCGTCTGCTCACGGGGCACCAGACGCCCCGCATTGCGCTGCCCAGGGATTTGCAGGCCGAGCTGCCGCCGGGCCCGCGCGCGAACGTGTATTACAAGGACATTCCCGACGCGCTCAGAGACGAGATCTGGCGGCGCTATCTCGAAGCACTCGCGCCGTTGCGGCAGGCGGGCAAGCTGGGGCTGGTGCATTTTCAGTTTCCGCCCTGGCTGACGGGGAATCGCGAGAGCCGCGCGCACGTTGAAGCGTGCGCGCAACGGATGCAGGGTTACGGCGTGGCGGCAGAGTTTCGTCACCGCGGCTGGTTCGACGGGGCGCACGGCGAGGCCACACTGGCGTGGCTGCGCGAGCTGGGCTGGGTCAACACCGTGGTCGACGAGCCGCAGGGTTTCGCGAACAGCATCCCGATGGTCTGGGCGACGACCACGCCGCTCGCCGCTGTCGTCCGCCTGCACGGGCGCAATCAGGCGACATGGAACGCGCGGGATAGCACTGCGGCGTCGGACCGCTTCAACTATGACTATCGCGATGCGGAACTGGCGGCGCTGGTCGATCCGATTCGCGTCATCGCCAAGGAAGTCGCCCGCGTGTATGTGGTGTTCAACAACAATTACGAGGATCAGGGGCAGCGCAATGCAAGGTCGTTGATGAGCATTCTCGGCGCTACTGCCGTCGCGCCGTGAGGGTGTCACTCAGCGACGGGACATGAACGCCCCCGATGGCGCTTTGCTTGCTTGTTGAATAACGCAGCCAATAACGCGACGAACTCCTATCCTTGAAGCGTCCTTTCGGACTCAATCAAGGAGAACGACGATGCGAATGCTTCTCAACATACGAATACCTCACGAGCCATTCAACGGTTTTGTGCGAGATGGCTCCATCGGAGCATTAATAGAGAGGATTCTCGCAGAGATGAAACCGGAAGCAGCCTACTTCACCGAGCAGAACGGTACACGTGGAGCCATTCTCGTCGTGAACCTTGAGGAGCCGTCGCAGATTCCAAAATTCGTGGAGCCATGGTTTCTTGCGTTCAATGCCGACTGTGAGTTTCGCGTGGTGATGGGGGCAGATGACCTCAAGAAAGCCGGACTCGAAACGCTTGGCTCGAAGTGGAAATAGGGAGCGCGGCACGGTGTGTGTGACCTGCCCGGGACAGGCACATCACGCTGCCGCACAACTGGAGCGCCGTGAGTACGCCGTTCAAAAGACTGCGCCGATAGTCGACGTTGTCATGCCGGCGGCGGCGCGACTTGCCATAGAATGGAACGTCACCGTCCACAACGAGCCGCTACTGCAATGAGCACGTACTTGATCAAAAGCGAAGACATCGCCCGGATGGATGGTGTCACGAAAACGCATTTCCGGAACCCGAATGCAATACGTACCAACAAATCGCTGGGCGACGCGACCGGGCTTAGCGGGTTCGGATTTCACCTTGTTGAAGTCGAGCCGGGCCGTGAAACGACGGAGTACCACCTCCATCATCACGAAGACGAGTGCGTTTATGTGTTGAGTGGAACGGCAACCGCCGTGATCGGGGATGAGGCATTCGACATTGGCCCGGGGGATTTCATCGGTTACCGGAAGGGCGGTCTGGCGCATTCGATCCGAAATACCGGTTCAGAGACCTTGCGTTGCATCGTCGTCGGCGATCGACTTCCCCACGATGTTTGCGACTACCCCCGCCAGAACAAGCGGATGTTCCGCAATCCCGGTATCGGGATGCCCTCGAATCTCGTGGATCTTTCAGCGATTGAGGTGGTGGGCGGTAGCGTTGGCAAGAAATGACGCCGTCGGCCGGTCACCCTGGGTTGGAGACCGGCCGATGGGGGGCTGGCGCCTCGCATGCGCCGCAGACGCAAGCTACACAATACTCTGCAACGCCTTGGCGAACCGGGCCACCGCGCCGTCGATGTCATGCAGTTTGTCCAGGCCGAACAATCCGATACGGAAGGTCTTGAAGTCGTCGGGCTCGTCGCATCGCAGCGGCACGCCGGGGGCGATCTGCAAACCGGCATCGGCAAATTTCTTGCCGGATCGAATGCCGTCGTCGTCGGTGTAGCTGACCACGACCCCCGGCGCCTGAAAACCTTCGGCCGCCACGCTCTTGAATCCGTGCCCCGTCAGGAGTGCGCGAATGCGCGCACCGAGTTCAAGCTGTTCCGCTTTCACTTTGTCGAAGCCGTACGCCTCGGTCTCTTTCATGACGTCACGCAATGTCGCAAGACTGTCCGTGGGCATCGTGGCGTGATACGCGAATCCACCGTTCTCATAAGCTTCCATGATCTGCAGCCATTGCCGAAGATCGCAGGCGAAACTGGTGCTCGTGGTGGCGTCGATCCGTTCGCGGGCAAGCGCACTGAGCATGACCATGGCGCAGCAGGGCGGTGCACTCCACCCCTTTTGCGGCGCGCTGATCAGCACGTCGACGCCGCACGCCTGCATGTCGACCCAGACCGTGCCGGACGCGATGCAATCCAGGACCAACATACCGCCGACGGCATGAATCGCGTCGGACACCGCGCGCAAATAGGCATCGGGCAACATCATGCCGGAGGCGGTTTCGACATGTGGGGCAAAGACCAGATCCGGCTTGTGTTCCCGGATTGCCGCGACCACCTCGTCGAGCGGGGCCGGTGCGTAGGCCGCTTGCCTTCCCGGTTCGACGGGACGCGCCTTCAAGACCCGCGATTCGGACGGTATGCCGCCCATGTCGAAAATCTGCGACCAGCGGAAGCTGAACCATCCGTTACGAATGACGAGGCACTTCTTGTTCGTTGCGAACTGCCGGGCCACGGCCTCCATGCCGAACGTCCCGCTTCCCGGGACGATGACCGCCGACTTCGCGTGATAGACGTTTTTCAGCGTATCGGAAATATCGCGCATCACCCCTTGAAAGCGCCGCGACATGTGATTGATGGAACGGTCGGTATACACGACCGAATATTCGAGGAGTCCCTCGCGGTCGACATCGGGAAGTAGTCCTGGCACGTCCGCCTCCGACAATAGACGAGTATGAAAATCAAGCACAGGGGCTCACGAAAGCCGCCTGCAGGTGAGCGGGAAGCCGATTTGCGTCGCTTCAGCGGTATCAAATCATAAATGCGGCTCGCCCGGGGAACAGTTTCGTTCGCTATCTTCGCACGCGAGCGCCGGACCTGTCGGCCAGCGCCCGACGCGATGCAGTAAGATTTCCCGAAATCCGACGGCGGTCGCCTGGGCTCCTTGCCGCCCCGGACATGCCGCTCCCCCTGGCGCTGGACTGGAGACAAGCCCATGACGACTGACCGACGCATCACGTTCTATCACGCCCCCAACACGCGCTCGTCAGGCGTTTTGGTGCTGCTCGACGAACTGCAGGCCGAGCATGATCTTCATCTGCTGCGTTTTGCCACCGGCGAGCAACGCGGCTCGGAGTATCTGGACGTCAATCCGATGGGCAAGGTGCCGGCCATCCGTCATGGCGACGCAATCGTCACCGAGCAGGCGGCGGTCTACATGTATCTTGCCGAGCTGTATCCGGAGAAAGGGCTGGCGCCGATGCCGGGCGATGCGCGTCGCGGCGCCTATCTGCGCTGGATGGTGTTCTACGGCTCGTGTGTCGAGCCGGCCGTGGTCGACAAGTCGCTGGGGCGCGACGGCGCCGAGCGCTCGCGCTCGCCGTATGGCGACTACGATGCCGTCATGTGGACGCTGGAGCGGCATCTGGCGCAGAACGACGGTCCGTGGTGGCTGGGCGAGTCGTTCACGGCGGCCGATGCGTTGTGGGGCAACGCCATGCACTTCCTCACGCAATTCAAGCTCGTGCCGCCGACCCCGGCCGTGATGGCCTACGTGGAACGCTTTCGCGCCCGCGACTCGTTCGTGCGGGCGCAGCAGCGCGATGCCGAGCTGGCGAGACAACTCGCGGCGTAATGACCGGCCAAGCCGGGGCGGGCAACCCATCACCCCATCACCCCATCACTCAGCCAACACGTCGATGCGCGGCTCGCACTCGATGGGGAAGTTGACCGAATTGGCGATGTAGCACTTCGCGTGGGCCTGATGATGGAGTTCGGCCGCCAGCGCGGCGTTACTGCCCGCGCGGATCGTGACGTGCGGGTGCAGCATGATCCGCGCGAAACGGCCTTCCTGTGCGGTGTCGATCATCGTGCCCAGGGCGTGGTCGGTGTATCGCTCGACGATCACACCGGCTTCGGCACACAGGTGCAGATACCAGAGCTTGTGGCAGGCACTCGCGGACGCGACCAGCAGGTCCTCGGGATTCCAGCGCGCGGCGTCGCCACGAAAGGCGGGGTCGGCGGAGCCGGGGATCGTCGGTTTGCCATCGGCGCGAATGTCGTGATTGCGCCCGTACGCGCGATAGCCCGACGTACCGCTGCCCTGATTGTCGGTCCACTCGACGTCGACCTGATATTGATGTTCGCCTGATGCCACGAAGTATCTCCCTGGTAGGCCAGCGTGAGTTACGCCAGCGGTTCTGTCGTCAACGCCCGTGTAAGGCCATGCATCGGGCGGCGCATCGCAACGTCGAACGGGTTCGTTTGCGGGCCGATCAACTCGGCCTGACGCCGCAGCAATTCCACCACCATCGGCAGACGATCCTGCGACAGCCGAGCGGCGAGCGTGCCCACGCTCAGCGCGGCCACCGCGTGCCCGGTGCGGTCGAACACAGGAACCGCCACCCCGGCCATGCCGTCGAGCACGCCGCTGTTGCTGCCCGCATAGCCCAATTGACGCACACGCTCGATTTCGGTGCGCAAATAGACCTCGTCGAGCACCCCATACCCGCGCAAACGCGGCACGTTAAAACGAATGATCTCTTCGCGCTCGGCCTCCGGCAGGAAGGCGAGAATCGCCAGACTCCCCTGGCCGACGCCCAGCGCCACGCGACCGCCGATGTCGCCGGTGAACGAGCGGATCGGGAAGGGCCCTTCGCACATATCGAGGCACACGGCATCGAAGCTGCTGCGCACCAGCAGGAAGATGGTGTCGCCGAGGCTCGCGCAAAGCCGTAGCAGCGACGGACGGCACAGCGTGCGCATGCCGCTTGGGTTGCCAGCCTGCGCCGCCATCGCGAAGAAGTCGATGCTGAGCCGGTAGAGCTTGGAGGTCTCGTCCTGTTCCACAACCTGCTCGGCGATGAGCGCATGCAGAATTCGGTGCACCGTCGCCTGACTGAGGCCCACGGCCTTGGCGAGGTGGGTCACGCGCTCGCCCTCGGGCTTGGCGTCGCCCAATGCGCGGATGACGGCAAAGGTGCGTTGCAGAATGCCCGCGCCAGCCGCGTCCGACGACGGCGACGTCGGCGTGCGGGGTGAATCGATGGTGTTCATTACTGTCTCGAATATTCCGTCAAACGGAATACTAGCGTAAGCCAATACCTCTTGAAAACAGGTGCGATCCGCCGAAACCGTAAAAAACATCCAATATTCACGTTAGCTTAGGGATTGTACCGAGGCGGTGACGCGAAATGAATTCATGTGTTCATTCGTCAAATATTCCATCAAACAAAATAATCTGAATATTTATCTCATTTCACGGAATCGTTATCTTGCGGCGGGCAATTTGGCTCGCTACTGTTCGATGCAATTGCATTTCTTGCGGCGTGTACGCGCCCGAAGGTCGTAACCATGTCTTTTCTGACTTTGACGGATGTTTCCAAGACGTTTGGCGAGCTGAACGCCGTCTCGAACGTCAATCTCTCGGTGGAGAAGGGCGAGTTCGTCTCGCTGCTGGGGCCCTCGGGCTGCGGTAAGACCACCACCTTGCAGATGATCGCGGGCTTTGTGGAAACCACCACCGGGCGCATTACCCTCGATGGGCGCGACATCACGCACATGCGTCCGAACAAGCGGGGCCTGGGTATTGTGTTCCAGAGCTACGCGCTGTTCCCGCATATGACCGTGGCGGATAACGTCGGCTTCGGCCTGGAGATGCGCGGTATCGACAAGGCCGAGCGTCAGGCGCGCATTCGCGAGGCGCTGGCCCTTGTGCGCCTCGATGCGCTCGGCCATCGCTTCCCGCGCGAACTCTCCGGCGGTCAGCGCCAGCGCGTGGCAATCGCGCGCGCGGTCGTGATCGCGCCGCCCGTGCTGCTGCTCGACGAGCCCATGTCGAACCTCGACGCCAAGCTGCGCGAAGACATGCAGTTCGAGCTGCGCGCGATCCAGCGCAAGATCGGCACGACCACGATCATGGTCACGCACGATCAATCGGAAGCGCTGTCGATCAGCGACCGGGTCGTGGTGATGGAGGCCGGGCGCATCACTCAGGTCGACACGCCGTATCGTGCCTACGAGCGTCCGCAAACGCCGTTCGTCTCGAAGTTCATCGGCAAGGCCAACATGCTGGCTGGCCGTGTGGCGGCGCGCGACGATGAGCACCTGCATGTCGAGATAGGCGCGCAACTGACCCAGCGCGCGCGGCTGTCGGACCTCTCGCCACGTGAGCGCGCGATGGCCGTGGGCGATGCAATCACGCTGTGTCTGCGTCCCGAAAAAGTTCGTCTGTGCGCACCCGCCGACGGCCGGATGGCGGCCACGGTAACGAGCCGCTTCTTCCTCGGCAGCCAATGGCTGTACCGCGTGGACAGTCCGCTGGGCGAAGTGCTCGTGTGCTGCCAGAACGAAGGCGGCGAGCCGCTCTCCGAAGGCGCGCCGGTCGGCCTCGACTGGCAGGCCGAGGCCGTGCGCTTCATTACGCCGAACGCCGGAGAACACGCTCATGGCTGAGACATTGCAAGTGGCCAGCCCCGAGACGGCGCCGGCGACGCGTGCGCCCTGGCATGCGTATCTGCCGATGTGGTTGATGAGCGCCCCGGCCATGCTGCTGTTCGTGGCGCTGGTGCTCATTCCGCTGCTCATGACGCTCGCGCTCACGTTCTATCAGTTCGATCCGTCGAGCGGCCCGATCGCGGCGTTCCAGTTCGGTAACTACGCCGAGGTCCTGTCCGACGCGTACTTCCACACGATCTTCCTGCGCACGTTCGGCATCTCGCTCACCGTCACGGCGGTGTGCGCCGTGGTGGGCACGTTCGAAGCCTATGTGCTCTCGCGCATGGGCGACCCGTGGCGGTCGCTCTTCTTGCTGGTGATTCTCTCGCCGCTGCTCGTGTCGATCGTGGTGCGGGCGTTCGGCTGGAGCATGCTGCTTGGCTCGGGCGGCCTGATCAATCAGACGTTCGGCCTCCTCGGCATGGGCCCATACAAGCTGGAGTACACCCACTTCGCGATCATCGTCGCGCTGGTGCACGTGATGCTGCCGTTCATGGTGATTCCCGTTTGGACATCGCTGCAACGCCTCGACCCTCAGACCGAGAACGCCGCGCTGTCGCTGATGGCGTCGCCGGCCACGACGTTGCGCCGCATTGTGCTGCCGCAACTGGTGCCGGGCATTCTGTCGGGCAGTCTGATGGTGTTCGGCCTGTCGGCGAGTGCATTCGCGATTCCGAGCTTGCTGGGCGGACGCCGTCTCAAGGTCGCCGCGACCGCCGTGTACGACCAGTTCCTGAGTTCGCTCAACTGGCCGCTGGGCGCGACCATCGCCGTGCTGCTGCTCGTGGCGAACCTGATCGTGATGCTGACGTACTACCGCCTGCTCGATCGCCGCTATTCGCGCAGCATGGGCTAAGGCCAGGACACGGTCTCCCGCAGAACAGAACCCAATCGCCATCATGCGTAAAAACAGCCCCCTGGCGCTCGCGTTCCATACGCTCGTCATCCTCTTCGTCCTCGCGCCGATGATCATCGTCGTGCTGGTCGCGTTCACGCCCGAGCAAACGCTCTCGCTGCCCACGCGCGGCGTGTCGCTGCGCTGGTTCCGCGCGATTCTCGACTACCCCGACTTTATCGCGTCGTTCTTCACGAGCCTGAAGCTGGCGTTCCTGTCGGCAACGCTCTCGCTGGCGATTGCGTTGCCCGCCGCCCTGGCCATCGGCCGCGCGCGCTTTCCGGGACGCAACTTCCTCAACGGTTTGCTGCTGTCGCCGCTGGTGATCCCGGGCCTCGTGCTCGGTATTGCGCTGCTGCGCTTCTTCGCCATGCTGGGCGTGAGCGGCTCGTTCGCGGCGCTGACCTTCGCGCACATGATCGTCGTGACGCCGTTCATCATGCGCCTCGTGCTGGCGTCGATCAGCGGGCTCGACCGCAGTGTCGAGCATGCGGCAGCCTCGCTCGGCGCGGGCGCATGGACGACCTTCCGCCGCGTGACCATGCCGATGATCCTGCCGGGCATTACGGGCGGTTGGTTGCTCGCCTTCATCAACAGCTTCGATGAGCTGACGATGTCGGTCTTCATCACCTCGCCGCAGACGGTCACGCTGCCCGTGCGCATGTACATGTACGCGACCGAGTCGATCGATCCGATGATGGCGTCCGTCTCGGCGCTCGTCATTGCGGTGACGCTGGGCGCGATGCTGCTGCTCGACCGTGTCTACGGCCTGAACCGCATCCTGATCGGTCAGCATTGAACGTGCGCTCCAAGACGAATCTCATGTCTCACTCTTCCCACGCTTCCCGCGCGTCGCAAGACACCTGCGCGCCGGGGTATCCGCAATTGGCGCGCCTGGTCGAGACGGCGCGCGCGCCCGTCACGTTCTATCTCGACGGCGCCCCGGCGCAGGCGCTCGCGGGCGACACGCTGCTCACGGCCATTCTCATGCACCAGCGCCATGTCCGGATCAGTGAATTCGGCGGCGCACCGCGCGCGGGTTTTTGCCTGATCGGTGCATGCCAGGATTGCTGGGTGCGCTGCGAGACGGCGTCTGGCACCGGTGGCGATGCCCAACTGACGCGTCTGCGCGCCTGCTCGACACCGGTGCAAGCCGGCATGCGGATTCTCACGCGGGCGGCCGATGCCGACGAAGCGCATGGAGGCTCGCATGGTTGAGCATGCTGAGATCGTGATCGTCGGCGCGGGTCCAGCGGGCATTCGCGCTGCGCAGACGCTGGTGGCAGCGGGACAGCGTCCGGTGGTGCTCGACGAAAACATGCGCTGGGGCGGGCAGATCTACCGACAGCCGCCGGTCGGCGCGGGCTTCACACGGACCAAGCAAGCGCTGTATGGCTTCGAAGCGGCCAAGGCCGATGCCATCCACGGCACCATGGCCGCGCTGTTGCCTCAGGTCGACTATCGACCCGAGACCCTCGTGTGGGCTTGTGATCCGGCGCGGCTCCATACGATCCACGACGGTCGGGAAAAGCCGGTGCCGTTCACGCATTTGATCATTGCCAGCGGTGCGACCGATCGCGTCTTGCCGCTGCCGGGCTGGACGCTGCCGGGCGTGTATACGTTGGGCGGCGCGCAAGTCGCGCTCAAGGCACAGGGGTGTGCGATTGGCGAGCAGGTGGTGTTCGCGGGCACGGGGCCGTTGCTGTATCTCGTGGCGTACCAGTACGCGAAAGCGGGCGCGAACGTGGCCGCGGTGCTCGACACGAGCGCGTTTGCCGGCCAGGTCAAGGCCACGCCGCGGCTGCTGAATCAGCCGGCCACGCTCGCCAAGGGGCTCTATTACGTGGGATGGCTGCGCGCGCATGGGGTGCGCATCGAGCATGGCGTCACGCTCGACGGCATTGACGGCACCGCCGGGGTGCGCGCGATTCGCTGGCGGCGCGACGGCCGCGAACACACGCTTGCGTGCAGCGCCGTGGGGCTGGGCTTCGGCCTGCGTCCCGAGACACAACTGGCCGATTTGGCCGGGTGCCGTTTTGTCTTCGACGACCTCAATCGTTGCTGGCTACCCGAGCGCGACGCCGCCGGTCGCAGTTCGCAATCCGGCATCTATGTGGCGGGAGACGGCGCGGGTATCGCCGGCGCCGACGCGGCGGAACTCGCCGGCCGTCGTGCAGCGCTTGCTTTGCTCGAGGATCTCGGCATCGCCGCCCCCGCAATGCCCAACGCGCCCGACGCCGACGCCATCGAACGCAAGCTCGCGAGCATTGGGCGCTTTCGTGTGGGGATCGAGCAGGCGTTTGCGTTGCCCGACGATCCGTCGGCGCGATGGCCGGACGACATGATCGTGTGTCGATGCGAGGAAGTCGATGCGCGCACGCTGCGTGACTGCGTGCGGGAGGACGGTGTGACCGACATCAATCGGCTCAAGGCGCTCACGCGTGTCGGCATGGGGCGCTGCCAGGGCCGCATGTGCGGCGAGGCGGCCTGCCATCTGCTCGCGCGCGAGAGCGGCCAGACGCTGGCACAAGCGGGGCGTCTGCGGGCACAGGCCCCGATCAAACCGATTCCGATCGCGCCGATGTTGTTCGATGAAAACGTTGCGGCCATTCCTGAGGAGGCGCGCGATGAGTGAGACCCTGCATTACGACGTTGTCGTCGCCGGTGGTGGGCTGGTGGGCGCCTCGGCGGCGCGTGCGCTGGCCGAGCGTGGTCTGCGTGTGGCGTTGTTCGAGCGGCGTTATTGTGGGGCGCAGGCCAGCGGCGTGAACTACGGCGGCGTGCGCTGCCAGGGCCGCCCGGAAGAACAACTGCCGCTCGCCATGCGCGCGCGCAAGCTATGGGATCGCCTGCCCGAATTGATCGGGATCGACGGCGAATTCGTGCGCTCGGGACACTTGCGTCTCGCTCGTCGCGAGAGCGATCTCGAACCGCTCGACGCCTGGTCGGCAATGGCCAGCCGCTACGGTCTCGCCTCGACCGTGCTGCGTGGGGCGGCGTTTCGCGAGCGTTTTCCGTGGCTGGGCGACGGCGCCGTCGGCGGCTCGCTGTGTCTGAGCGACGGCCACGCGAACCCGCGTCTCGTATCGCCCGCGTTTGCGCGCGCCGCCCGCGCGCTCGGCGCGGACGTGCACGAACGTACGCCAATCACCTCCGTGGCGCACGATGGCGTGCGCTTCCAGCTCACGGCAAAGCCAGTCGAAGGCGAGCCATTGCACGTGAGCGCCGACTGGCTTCTCAATACGTCCGGCGCGTGGGCGAATCACATCGCGGGCACGTTCGGCGAGCGGGTGCCGATGCATGCCATCTATCCGAACATGTGGGTCACCGAACCGCTGCCGAAGTTCATTGGCCATAACCTCGGCGTGTACGGCGGCGGCGTGTATGCGCGGCAAGTCGAGCGCGGCAACTGTGTGATCGGCGGCGGACGCGGCACCGGCGACGGCGAGTACGCCCAGCCGTCGGCCGATACCACGCGCGCGGTGATGCGCGAGGCATGTGCATTGCTGCCGGCACTGCGCCATGCGTTGCTCATTCGCACCTGGAGCGGCGTGGAGGGCGAGACGCCCGACAACAATCCGATCATCGGCATGAGTCGCACCACGCCGCGTCTGGTGCATGCCTTCGGCTTCTCGGGGGGCGGCTTTCTGCTGGCCCCCGGCGTAGGCGAAGTGCTGGCGGATCTGGTCACGCACGGCGAGACGGCGACACCGATCGAGGCGTTTGCCGTCGACCGGTTCGCGCCAGTCACGGCCGACGCGTGATCGGCAAATGAATCCCGTACGTCCCGAGTTCGTCACAACACTACCTTCCTCACACCCAGGAAACACAAGGAGAACCACGATGAAGCTATCCCGAAAGGTCGTCATGTGCGCTGCGGCGCTGGCATTGGGCGCGAGCAGCGCGGCCTGGTCGCAGTCCAAAACACTGTACGTCGGCATGAATGGCGGCTCGATGGAAAAGGCCTACACGACGCAGGTCTTCCCCGAGTTCGAAAAGGCCAACAATGTGAAGGTCGTGGTGGTGCCGGGGACGTCGTCCGACGTGCTGGCCAAGCTGCTCGCGAATCGGAACAGCCCGCAGATGCACGTGGTGTTCCTGGACGATGGCGTGATGGCGCGCGCGATCAGCATGGGGGTGTGCCAAAAGCTTGACGATTCGCCTACGCTCAAGGAACTGTATCCGTTCGCGCGCGTGAAGGACGACATGGCTGCCGGTGTGCAGCTGGGCATGACCGGTATAGGCTACAACACCAAGATCTTCAAGGAAAAGGGCTGGGCCGCACCGACGTCGTGGAGCGATTTCGCTGATCCCAAGTACAAGGGCAAGGTCGTCTTCCAGTCAGCGTCGAGCAGCACGTTCGGCTTGCATGGTTTCCTGGCGCTGAACCGCATCTGGGGCGGTAGCGAGACCAACGTCGAGCCGGGCTTCAGCAAGTGGGCGACCACCGTGGGCCCGAATGTCGTCGAGTACATTCCGAACTCGGCCAAGCTCTCGGAAATGATCCAGACCGGCGAAGCCGCGATCTTCCCGCTGACGCCGACGGCTGTGAGCGAGCTGCAGGACAAGGGCATTCCGGTGGCGTACGTGGCTCCCAAGGAAGGTGCCGTGCAGTTGCTGGTCGACCTGTGTGTCGTGAAGAACAGCCCGGATAACGCCATGGCGCAGAAGCTCGCGCAGTTCCTGCTCTCGGCCAAGGGGCAGACACTTGCCGCCGCGGCGGGTGCGTATATCCCGACCAATCCGCACGCCACCGTGCCGCCGGCGATGCAGAAGCGTCTGGGCAAGATCGACGAACTGGTCAAGAACATCACCACCGTGGATTGGGACGCCATCAACCAGCGTCGCGCCCAGTGGGATCAGCGCTGGAACCGTCAGATCGAGCAGTAATCTCGATGCCGTGACCCTGGCGCATGTCCAGCATGCGCAGGGGAGACGGAAAACGCCGGGCCGCGCCTGAAGATCGCCCCGGAGGTTGGAGGGATGTCCAACTTTGGGGGGAATTGATCAGGGCGCCCGGCGTTATCTTGCTCAGGTGCCCGGTGGGTCACATCGCGTCCGATTCGGCAGCGAGTGCGGCAAAGGCGCCGACAAGGTCGGTATGGTCGGCGGGGGTCATCAGCGCCTGCAGCGCGTGGGCGGGCTGGTCGAGCATCAGGTAGCCCAGGCTCCACGTCGGAAACGCGCCTGGCGTGTGCGGCGTACCATCGAGCAACACCTGGATGTCACGATGGTGACGCGATGTCTCGATGCGCTGGCGTGCATCGGCAAGCGGCTCGCTCGGTCCTTCGATGTATTGATAGAACATCGTGCCATCGTAGAGCAGCACGCCGGTGATGCCGTAGGTGGCGTTGAACCCGCGTGAGTTGACGATGATCTTGGCGAGCTCCCGCAGATCGAGATCGGGCACGGCTCGGCTCAAGTACGCGTAACACTCGATCATGCTTCGTTGTCTCCGTCATACAGGCTGGGCGTCGACGCGCGATATTGGCGTGGACGCTGCGTCGGCGCGCATTAGAATACCGCATGTGCGAAGCCTGAGACTCACCCGTCATGCCGATCAAATTTCTACGTGGATTCACCCAGCCGGTGCGCACCGATGCCGCGAACCGGCGTCTGGGCTGCTCGCTTGCCTTCGTGGCGGGAGGAGCCAATGCGGGTGGTTTTCTTGCCGTCGGTCAGTACACGTCGCACATGTCGGGCATTGTCGCCTCGCTCTCCGACAATCTGGCGCTCGGGCAGCTCGTGCTCGTGTTGGCCGGATTCAGCGCCTTGTTGGCGTTCCTGTTTGGTGCCGCGACCTCATCCGTTCTCATTCACTGGGGGCGGCGCCATCAGACACACAGCGAATATGCGGCACCGCTGATGTTCGAAGCGGTGCTCCTGCTGGCGTTCGGCGTGATGGGCGCCAATCTTGAAAACCATCGGCTGTTATACGTGCCGGGCACTGTCGCGTTGCTGTGTTACGTGATGGGCCTGCAGAATGCCATTATCACCAAGATCTCCCGGGCGGAGATTCGCACGACGCACGTGACCGGTCTGGTCACGGACATCGGCATCGAACTGGGCAAAATGAGCTACTGGAATCGGCCCGGGGTGGCGCGCCATCTGCCGCGCGTGGCGGGGGATCGTCAGAAGCTGCGTTTGTTGTGCGCGTTGCTGGGCATGTTCTTCCTGGGTGGGTTGGCGGGGGCGCTGGGTTTCAAGCACCTGGGCTTCGTCGCGACGGTTCCGCTCGCAGGGATATTGGTCGTGCTCGCCATCGTGCCGCTGCTCGACGACCTCGCACGAAGCCCCCACTGATCCCTGCGCCGACGAACCCTGACGCTGGTCAGCGCTCAGTCGGCCATGGCGGGAATGGCCCCGTCCTGGAAAAGCACGCGCGGCGCGTCCATCGTGCCGTCTTCCTCGTCGACCAGCACTTCGTAGGCGGCGATGCCCGCGAAGCCGGAGGCCATCGATTGCGCGATGCGCACGGCGCCGAATTCGGTGCTCGCCTGGCGCAATTCGCCGGGCTGCAAGACGCCGTCTTTGTTCTTGCGATAGGGCACGACGATGAACTTGATGGATTTGGCGTCGCTCATGGGGTCACTCACGATGAAATGGCATGATCGGAAATATAGCATGAGTACTGTATAAAAATACAGTGTATTTTTGAAGTCATTCAATTGCCCCCAGCCCTTGGGGCCCGTGCATGCCTCGACGGGCTGTCGTCGGCCCGGTCCGGTCCGGCGGGGCGGCCGGGTCCAAACAACATCCCGTAATGTCTACATAACTAGTAAATGGTCGTATCTTCGCGCGCGTCTTGATAGCCTGCGGGTCGAATCGCGAGTTGCGACCAAATGATGACAAGCATTGAGAGCGTTGAATGAATGCAGGCAATCTGATTTCGGCAAACCGGCTGCAAGACGGCCTGGTCGTTTGGCTGGACAAGCAACACAACTGGGTGGATGACCTGACGCAGGCGCATGTGTTCGACGCGCAGGAACTCGAGCCGGCGCAAGCGGCTGCGAAAAGCGCGCTGGCCGCCAATCTGATCGTCGATCCCATGCCGCGCCCGGCGCAACTGAGCGACGCCGGCCCGGTGCCGGAAGATTTCCGGGAGCAACTGCGCTCGCGCGGGCCATCGGTGCGCGAAGATTTGGGCAAGCAGGCCGAGCAGGGCGGTGAGCCGGCGGCGCTGGCGCACGCGCCGGCATTGACCGTTGCCCCGGAGCACGCCGGCATCTATCGCTACGACCCGTCGGAGCGCGAGTTCCTCAAGGACCGCGCCAAGGAGTTCGGTCAGAAGGTGGCGCGCCGCCTGTCCGGCGAGCTCAGCGAAGACGATTTCAAGGTCTATCGCCTGATGAACGGTCTGTACCTGCAACTGCACGGCTACATGTTGCGCGTTGCCATTCCGTACGGAACGCTGAGCGGCATTCAGATGCGCCAGCTCGCCTATGTGGCGACCCGCTACGACAAGGGCTACGGCCACTTCACCACGCGCCAGAACCTTCAGTTCAACTGGCCGACGCTCTCGGACTCGCCCGAGATCCTGTCGGCGCTTGCCGACGTGGACTTGCACGCCATTCAGACGAGCGGCAACTGCATCCGTAACGTGACCACCGACCAGTTCGCTGGTGCCGCGAAGGACGAAGTTCTCGATCCGCGTGTGTATGCCGAGATCTTGCGTCAATGGTCGACCGACCATCCCGAATTCACCTATCTGCCGCGCAAGTTCAAGATTGCGATCACGGGCGGCCAGGCCGACCGTGCCGCGGTGCGCTTTCACGACATCGGCATTCTGGCGCGCACCAACGAGCGTGGCGAAGTGGGGTTCCAGATTTATGCGGGTGGTGGCCTGGGACGCACGCCGATTGTCGGCACGCTCGTGCGCGAGTGGCTGCCCGAAGCGGATCTGCTGCGCTTCGTCGAAGCGATTCTGCGGGTGTACAACGCGCTGGGTCGACGTGACAACATCTACAAGGCGCGCATCAAGATCCTCATCAAGGAGATGCAGCCCGCGAAGTTCATCGAGATGATCGAGGAAGAGTTCGCGCGCATTGCGCTCACGCATCGGCCGTTGGGCGATGCCGTGATCGAGGGGATTCGCGAGCGTTTCATCGTGCCCGAGTTCGAGACGCTGCCGAGCGAGTCGACGGCGTTCGCGCAATCGTACGAGCGCGATATCGAGTTCCGTCACTGGGTCGATACCTGCACGCACGAGCACAAGGTGCCCGGCTATATCAGCGCGGTCGTCTCGCTCAAGCCGGCCGGTGGCATTCCGGGCGACGCCAGCGCGCAGGAGATGCTGGTGTTGGCCGATCTGGCTGAGCAGTATTCGTTCAACGAGCTGCGCGTCACGCACGAGCAGAACCTGGTGCTGCCGCACGTCAAGCGCGACGAACTGTATGTGCTGTGGTCGCGCCTGAAGGCGGCCGGTCTGGCGACGGCCAACATCGGCCTGATTTCGGATGCAATCGCTTGCCCGGGCCTGGATTATTGCGCGCTCGCCAATGCGCGTTCGGTGCCGGTGGCGCAACGCATTGCGCTACGGTTCTCCGAGGCGCAGCAACGCGATATCGGGCCGGTGACGCTTAATGTGTCCGGCTGCATCAACGCTTGCGCGCATCACCACGTCGCGCACATCGGCATTCTCGGTGTCGACAAGGCGGGCAAGGAAAATTATCAGATCACGCTGGGCGGCTCGGCCGACGAGAACGCCGCCGTCGGCAAGATTCTTGGCCCGGGCGTCAGCTATGAGGACGTGCCGCAGGTGATCGAGAACATTCTCGGACGATATCTCTCGCTGCGAAACGAGGGCGAGCGCTTCATCGATACGCTCGGACGCGTCGGAGCGGAAGCATTCAAGGGAGCTTTGCATGTTGATTGATCGAAACGGGCTGCCGGCGGCAGACGTCTGGACTTATCACGGCGCCGATGCGTCGGCCACGGCAGCGCAGCCGGGCAACAAGGACGTGTTGCCGCTCGACGCCTGGCTTGCCGCGAACGAGAAGGGCGTGGCGCCGGCCGGCATCCGGGTGCAGGGGCACGACGATGCGGCAAGTATTGCGCCGCTGTTGCCGCAGCTGGACCTCATCGTGATCGAGTTCCCTAAGACCCGCGACGGGCGCGGTTTTACGCTCGCGAAACTGCTGCGCGACAAGTGGCATTTCGAAGGCGCGATTCGCGCGGCGGGTCCGTTGTTGCCCGATCAACTGGCGATGTTGTGGGCGTGCGGCTTCGATAGCCTGCTCTCGCCGTCGGACGTGCCCACGGCACGCTGGCATGAGGCCGCCCAGGCGGCAGTGGGTCGCGCCTCGCGTCCCCGCACGCTACTCGAGCGTCTGTCGGCCTGAGGGTCGCAGGTCTGGCCGGAGCGCACTCGGCTCAGTGCTCAGCCGCCGTTGGGGGCTGCAGCAATGTACTTCGCGCGTGGGCGCAGCATGAAGGACTGCATGCGTTGTTCGACGACATGCGCGCACCAGCCAGCCGTGCGGCCGAGAATCCACAATGCCGTGGCACTTCCGGGCGGCATTTGGAGCGCGCGTGTCAGCGGCACCAACGCCAGAGCAAGTCCTGGTGTCATACCGTCCTCGTCGCGTAGCCGTTCGAGGCACCTAAGCGTCTTGCGCAAGGCCGGTTCGTTATCCCCGCACTGACTCGCCAATGAGAGGATCCATTCGGCGCGCGGGTCGCCCTTCGGATAGAGCGGGTGATTGAAGCCGAACAGGCTCGCGCCGCGAGTGCGCGCGAGTTCCAGGCGGGCGTTCGACACGCCGCCGTGTGGCTCGTCGAATAGTTGGGTTTCTACGCGATCAGTAACGGCCCCCGTCGAATAGCCTACATGTGCGCTGATGGCTGCGGCGATGCAGTTGCAAAGACCTGCGTCTATCGAGGCCGCGACACGCGCCGCGAACGTGGCGGGCGCGAGTTCGTGGTCGGCGACGACAACGAGTGCAGCATTGAACGCTTGCACGGCGTTTGGCGTCGTCGGCGCGCCGCTCGCACGCAGTGCCCATGCGGCAAGCGACTCGCCCGGCTTGCGCGCGCAGTATCGTCCGCGCGTCGAAAGAAAGCCCAGGCAACCGGTGAAGGCGTGAAGCATGGTGCGCGCCATCTGTACCGTGGTGCCATCGGCCATCTCGGCCCGATCCCTTGCGCGCATGCCGAGCGACAGGGCGACCATGGCCATCAAATTGCCGATGTCGTCGGGAGTCACCGACTTTGCGTGCGACGCAAGCAATGCGGCCGTGTCGGGAGGTATCTCGGCGAGCGGCCAGTCGGCCTGCGTATCCTGCCACACCCCCGTGATCAGAAAATGCGTAACGACCTCGAACGGCGCGCCCGCCTGTGCCAAATCGAGCGCGCGGCGGTTGCGATAGACGGGGCCGCGCTCGTCGATAAAGGTAATCGATGAGGCAACGACAGGTTCTCCCAGCGCATCGACGTTCCGGCCGTGACGGAGCGCGGCAGCCTGCCGCGTCCGCGTGCCGCGAAACGTTGCACATCGTCGCTCGCGTAAAGGTGGCGCTTTGTGCCGGCGACCGGGACACTGCGAATCAACCCACGGCTTACATACGAATAAAGTGTGGCCACCTTGACGCCAAGCACCGCAAGGGCCTCTTCTCGGGTCAGAAAGTCGTTTTGCTTCTTCATGTCGATTCTGAAAATCAATCTTGATCAATGATCGTTGCGATATCTAGTATCCGTATAGGGATGCTGGAACGAATCGAGTATAGCCACGTTCCTACACCCCGCATGTGCTTCGCTCGATACGCGCGCGGAGTTCAGTCGTTCTGAATCAAGGCTCAGGTGCATTGAACAGCACGAGCCCATTCTGGAGGAGAAAAAATGAGTGTCGCCATGCGCGAAAGCCCGCCGTCCGGCGCGACGACCATGCAAGCGCCGGTCACGTGGCATGTGGATGATGTACCGTGGGTTCCGCTGACCGGATTGTTTATCAACCGGTCCGGGTATAAGGCCATAACCGACACGATGTATGCCGGCAACGCATACAGCATCGAGCTGACGTCGATTGGCCCCGGCGGATTCTCACCGACGCACGTCGAGCCGCACGCGCATCTGTTCTACGTGTTGTCCGGGCACGGCGAAGTCACCGTCGGTGAAGAGGTAAAGGCGGTGACGGCGGGCTCGGTGAGTCCGATTTCTGCGGGCGTGCCGCATTCGTTTCGCAATCTCGGCAATTCGACGTTGGAGATGCTCGTGGTCTACCATCCGCCGCGCGTGCGCAAAAAGCCCGAAACGGCGAAATTGCGAGCGACGGTCCAAGCAATTCGCCATGAGGCGCAGCGCGTTATCAGCATTGAGTTACGACCGCCGCGAGGCTCGATGTTCCCGGCCTTCGACGCCGGTTCGCACATTGATCTTTATCTGCCCAATGGGATGATGCGCAGCTATTCGCTGTGCAACGCCGCAGAAGACAACGACAGATATGTGATCGGTGTGCTCAAGGTCGAAGACAGCCGCGGTGGATCTCGTTATGTGCACGAACAGTTGCGGGTTGGCGCGGAGATCGAAATATCGAGGCCCCGCAACAATTTTCGATTGCACGAAGACGCGCTCCATACCGTGCTGATTGCGGGGGGAATCGGTATCACGCCGATTCTGTCGATGGCTCGGCGACTGTGCGGTCTCGGACATTCGATCGAGTTACTTTACTGTGCGCGTTCGCGTCGCGAGGCGGCATTCGTCGAAGAGATCGACTCGCTCGGAATCCAGGTCAAGTGGCATTTCGATGACGAGCAGGATGAGCGTGTGGATCTCGCACAATTTCTTGCGTCCCGGCGCGGCGACGCGCATTTCTATGCCTGCGGGCCGACCGCGATGCTCGACGATTTCGAGCGCCTCAGCAACGCGCTCGGGCTTACGCAGGTGCACCTTGAGCGATTCGTCGCGCGGGGTGCGCTTGCGCAGTCGACGTCGCCTTACAGGGTCGAGCTGAAGCGCTCGGGACGCAGTCTCGAGGTCGCCCCCGGCAACACGCTGCTGCAAACGCTTCTCGATGCTGGCATCGAAGTCCAGCACGGTTGCAAGCAAGGCGTGTGCGGCGCGTGCAAGACGCGTGTGCTCTCTGGCGAGCCGGACCATCGGGACACGGTGTTGAGTGCGAGTGAGCGTGCGAGCAAGGCGGTGATGACCGTATGCGTGTCGGGCTGCAATGGCGAGTCGCTGACGCTTGATCTTTAGGAGAGAAGAATGCCGCGCTGAGCGTCGTCGAGCGGTGGGCAGACATCAGGGGGCGATGAAAACGCTGTCGGATAGATGACGCATTTTCGCTCGGCATGGACAATACGAGCCCAACAAAAAACCCGCACAGCCAAAGACTGTGCGGGTTCTATTCTGGTCGGGGCGAGAGGATTTGAACCTCCGACCACCTGCACCCCATGCAGGTACGCTACCAGGCTGCGCTACGCCCCGTGAGAAATGCGTCGTCTAGATGCATTGCTCGAAAGAATGCGAGTATAGCAGAGCTTTCCGCGAGAATGAAAGAGGACGTGCGTATCGGACGCATATTTTTTGCGCCTGCCACTCACGGCGCGATATCAAGGATTGGCGAAACCCCATGATGGTTATCCCGAATGTTGCATTCGGGGGCCTCACGATAATGGAATTCTGCCTAATCCTGCCCGACAGGTCTCGGAGACAAGCGATGCCGCAAAACCTGGGATTCGAGGCCGCGCGCGATCTGCTGCTCGCCCAGCGTGCCCACTACGACGTGGCGTACCGTGATTTCCGTTGGCCCGTCCTCTCGCATTTCAATTGGGCGCTGGATTTCTTCGACCCGCAAGCCCAGGGCAACGACCGTGCGGCCCTCTGGGTCGTCGAGGAAGACGGACGCGAGGCGCGGCTGTCATTCGCCGAGATGTCCCTACGCTCGAATCGCGTCGCCAACTTCCTTCGCGAGCAAGGCGTGTCGCGCGGTGACCGCGTATTGCTCATGCTGCCTAATCAGGTTGAACTCTGGGACCTCATGCTCGCCTGCATGAAGCTCGGCGCCGTCATGATTCCCGCGACCACCTTGCTCGCCGCCGGCGACCTCGCCGACCGGCTCGAACGCGGCCGCGTGCGCCACGTCGTCACCACCGCGCGCGATGCCGTCAAGTTCGCCGCCTTGCCCGGCGACTATCGGCGCATCGCCGTCGGCGACAACCCGCCCGAAGGGTGGACGCCCCTCGCGCCCGCCTATCAAGCCTCAGATCGATTCACCCCCGACGGCGCCACGCTCGCGATCGATCCATTGCTGCTCTACTTCACGTCCGGGACCACGTCGCGCCCGAAGCTCGTGCTGCACACGCACCAGAGCTATCCGGTCGGTCATCTCGCCACGATGTACTGGCTTGGTCTACAACCCGGCGATATCCACTGGAACATCAGCTCGCCAGGCTGGGCGAAGCACGCGTGGAGCTGCTTTTTCGCGCCGTGGAACGCGGGGGCCACCATCTTCGTCTACAACTTCTCGCGCTTCGATGCGCGTGCCGCGCTGGAGACGGCCACGCGTTGCGGCGTCACGACGTTGTGTGCGCCGCCCACCGTCTGGCGCATGATGATTCAGGAAGATCTCAAGCGCCACGCGGTGAAATTCCGTGAACTGATCGGCGCGGGCGAGCCGCTCAATCCCGAAGTGATCGACCAGGTCAAACGCGCCTGGCACATCACGATTCGCGACGGCTATGGTCAGACCGAAACCTGTTGCCAGATCGGCAACTCGCCGGGGCAGCCCGTCAAGGCGGGGTCGATGGGGCGCCCCATGCCAGGCTATCGCGTCGTACTGCTCGATCACGACGGCGCCGAAGCCGACGAAGGCGAAATCGCGCTCGTGTTGTCGTCACGCCCGACGGGTTTGATGCAAGGCTACGAGGACGACAGCGAGAAGACCGCCGACGCCATGCGCGACGGCTACTACCACACGGGCGACGTGGCGATGCGCGACGAGCACGGCTACTTCACGTACATCGGTCGCGCGGACGATGTCTTCAAGGCGTCCGACTATCGCATCAGCCCGTTCGAGCTGGAAAGCGAACTTATCAAGCACCCGGCCGTCGCCGAAGCCGGCGTGGTGCCAAGTCCCGATCCGGTGCGGCTCGCCGTGCCGAAGGCCTTCATCACCCTGCGCGCCGGTTTTCACGCCGACGACAAACTCGCCCTCGACATCCTGCGCTTCTGCCGCGATCACCTCGCGCCTTATAAACGTATCCGACGCATCGAATTCTGCGATCTGCCGAAGACCATCTCCGGCAAGATTCGCCGCGTCGAACTGCGGCGCACGGAAGCGGAGCGCGATCTGGATAGCCGCCGCGCGATGGAGTTCTGGGACGTCGATTTCAGCGATCTCAGATGATGCCGTGTGGCCCCGACCAGCACGACCCGCGCGGGCCGCGCCGACCGTTGCGCTTAGCGCAGGTGCTGAATCACCAGTTCGGCACCGAGCATGGCGAGACCCACGAAAAAGCACCGGCGGAAGACGGGCGCACTGAAGCGCCCTCGCACCCATTGCCCGAAGTACATCCCGCCCAGCGCGGGCGCCACCGCCAGCAGCGACACGCCCATCGCATGGCCATGGAAGATGCCGTCGCGCGCCAGCCCGGCGGCAAGCGCCACCGTCGACACGGTGAACGACAGGCCGAGCGCCTGCACGAGGTCGTCGCGCTCTAGATCAAGCGCCTGGAGGAACGGCACCGCGGGAATGACGAACACCCCGGTCGCCGCCGTGACCAGGCCGGTCACCACACCCATGCCCGCGCCGAGAGCGCTCACGCGCGCGGCGGACCAACGCTTGGGCACGTGCAGCCGCACCGCCGCCAGCCCCAATGCCGCATAAGCGAGAAGCGCGATGCCCAACGCCATGCCCGCAACGTTGCCGCCGTTGGCCAGCCATCCGCCACCCGCCCATGTGCCGACGCAGATGCCGACCAGCATCGGCCACAGACGCCTGGCTAGCGCGGCAAAGCGCGGCCCCGCCAACAATTGCCACACATTCGTCACGAGCGACGGCACGATGAGGAGCGCCGCGGCCTGCGCCGTCGGCATCGCCAATCCAAGCAGCCCTACGGCCACCGTGGGCAGGCCCAGCCCGATCACGCCTTTGACGAAGCCCGCGAGCACAAAGGTGGCAAGCCCCAGGAAGAGTAGGGGGATGAGGTCGGTGAGGTGTTGAGTATTCATCATGGCGTCAGTATCGATGTGCCATGCCGGAACGCCAATGCGGCATTCGCGCAGGCGGGCTCAGGCAGGCGCTGAGGCTGCGATGTCGGGCCGAGGTGGCGTCCGGCGCGCTTTGGCGTTTTCAGTTATGCTCAGGCCAAATTCACGCCGTGCCAAAGCATCGCGCCAGTCCAGAGGGATGGAAGTTGGAAAAACAGAATCGTCAACACGAACACACTGCACACACCGGGCCGCATGCCGCCCACGCGTCGCTTGACCGGCGTCTGGCGCTCATCATGCAGCCCGATCACCTCGCGCTGCTCGGCGAAGGTCTGTCGGGCATCGAACGGGAAACCCTGCGCGTCGAAGACAACGGCGCGCTCGCGCTGACGCCCCATCCACGCGCGCTCGGCTCGGCACTGACCAACGAAGAGATCACCACCGATTATTCGGAATCGCTGCTCGAGTTCATCACGCCGCCGCAGCGCGATGCGGCCGACGTCATCGCCCGCCTGGACGAAATTCATCAGTTCGCCTACCGCAAGCTCGGCACGGAATTGCTATGGAGCGATTCGATGCCGCCCGCGCTGCCGCCGGAAGCGGTGATCCCGATCGCCGATTACGGCACGTCGCACATCGGCAAGCTCAAGCATGTCTATCGCCGCGGTCTCGCGCTGCGCTATGGCAAGCCGATGCAGTGCATCGCAGGCATTCACTACAATTTTTCGCTGGCCGAACCGTTGTGGACATTGTTGCGCGAGCACGAAGGCGCAACGCAGTCCGCACGCGATTATCAGTCGGCGCGCTATGTCGCGCTCATTCGCAATTTCCGTCGCTATAGCTGGCTTCTGATGTACCTGTTCGGTGCGTCGCCGGTGCTGCACGCCGAATTCCTGCGCGGACGCGAGCACGGCCTCGACGCTTTCGACGAAGGCACGCTCGGTCTGCCCTATGCGACCAGCTTGCGCATGAGCGATCTGGGCTACCAGAACAGCGCGCAGTCCGAAGTCTCGCCCTGTTACGACTGCCTGCCCAGCTATATCGACGCGCTCACGCAAGCCGTCAGCCAGCCGCATCCCGCCTACGAGGCACTCGGCACCCAACGCGATGGCGAATGGATTCAGCTCTCGACGAATCTCCTGCAAATCGAGAACGAGTTCTACGCCACGATTCGACCCAAGCGGGTGACGTATAGCGGCGAGCGCCCGGTGCAGGCCCTCGCGCGTCGCGGCGTGCAATACGTGGAAGTGCGTTGTATCGACATCGATCCCTTCCAGCCGGTCGGTATCGACGTCGACACGGCCCGCTTCATCGACGCCTTCCTGCTGTTCTGCGCGCTCGACGACAGCCCATCGTGTTCGGACGCCGAGAACAGCGAGAATCGCGACAACTTCGCTCACGTGGTCAAGGAGGGCCGCAAGCCGGGCCTCGTGCTGCATCGCGGTGGCGAAGCGATCACGCTGTTCGATTGGGCCGAGACATTGCTCGATCGCATCGACCGGACGGCGGCCGCCTTCGACCTGCAGCGTGGCGGAGCGCATTACGCCCATACGATGGCGCTGCAACGTGCCAAGGTGCAGGATGTGTCGCTCACGCCGTCCGCGCGTGTGATGGCCGCGCTCGAACCGCTGCGCGGTACGTCAGGCGGCGCGTTCCAGGCGTTCGCGCTCGCGCAGAGCCAGCGTCATGCGCAGACGCTGCGCGACATGCCGCTCGATGCGCGCGTTGTCGAGCACTTCGAAACACTGGCCCGGAAGTCGCTCGAAGCCCAAGCCGAACTGGAACGCACGCAGGTCGGCGACTTCGATGCATTCGTGGCCGATTACCTGGCAGGCACGCTAGGGGCTGCCACCGCCTGACGGACAGTGCGCGGGTACACGAAAAAGCGCCTCATGCGAGGCGCTTTTTTCATGGACGATGCGAATGACGCGAGCGGTGCCTGGTCAGCCCAATACCCCTAGCTGCCACGTAAAAAAGATGGCCAGCCCGGCGCCGATGGTGAGCAACTGATGACGCGTCGCGGCACAGACGGCAATGGCCACGAGGGCTGCGACGAGTTGCGGATTACGCCACGTCAGCTCGAGACCGCTACCATGCGGCGCGAGCGTCATCGGCACAATGATTGCCGTGAGTACCGTCACAGGGACGAACGACAACGCCTCGCGCAGCCACTCGGGAAACCGCACGCGGTCGCCCAGCAAGAAGATTCCCGCCTTGACGGCAAACGTGACGGCGGCCATGCCGCCAATCGCCACGACATAATTCATTGCGCACCCCCGCGACGCTTCGCATGCAGCGCGATCATGCCGGACGCAATGCCGAGCGCCACGGCCACGAGCAAGCCGAGCTTGTACGGCAAACCGTGGCACAGGTACGCGGCCACCCCGGCGACGATCGTCGCGACGGCCCACGGCATGCGGGCCATCTGCGGCACGATGATCGCGATGAACGTGGCGACCATCGCGAAGTCGAGGCCCAGCGTTTGCAGTCGCGGAAACGCGGCGCCGAACAGCAACCCGGCAAGCGTCCACACTTGCCAATTCATGTACATCGACAGACCTGAGCCCAGGAAGTACCAGTGTCCCATCGGATCGTCGGGGTGGCGATGGAAATGACTACTGGTCACCGCGAACGTCTCGTCCGTCAGCAGGAATCCCAGCAGGGCGCGCCACCGAAAATTCAAATGCCCCACATGCGGCAACAGGTTGGCCGCGTACAGCATGTGTCGCAGATTCACGATCAACGTCGTTGCCCACAGCACGAGATAGCCCACGCCCGTCGCGAAAAGGCCGGCGGCGATGAACTGACTGGATCCGGCGAAAACGGTGAGCGACATGAGCTGTCCGTGCCACGTCGCCAGCGGCGTGGTGGCCACCAGCGCACCGAAGATCAAGCCGAACGGGGCCGCGCCGACGATCATCGGCAGGGTGTCACGGGCACCTGCGGCAAAACTAGCCGCACGGGTCGGAGCCAGCATGGAGGCGCTTTCCTGAAGGTAAAAGGTTGAAGAAGAATACGGGAAAGGCGTGAGCATAGCCGCTATGCCGGGCCGCCCGCTTGTACGTTCTTGCGCTTGAGGCCGGAAAGTGGCTCGACCGTGAAAAACGGCCACCCGTTGGGTGGCCGCGTATTGTGGCGGTGCTGGCTCACGTCAGCCGCTTGCGCGGGCTGACGTCGGGCCAAGCGTCATGGGTGCTTGAACATGTCGAGAATGCGCGCTTTCTCGCGGGCGTCGACACCGCCCGGCGACGGGGGCTGACCCTCGGCGGGCGGCGGGGCCGCAGGCGAGGGCGAATTGCTCCCGAAGAACGGCAACGAGAATCCGCTGCTGCTGTCGTCGATCCCGATGCTCGCGACAAATCCGTTGCCCGGCAATTTGCTGGACTCATACAGCTCGCCGTTCACGACGCTGATTCCTTCGGGCATTGCCATTTGTTGCTCAGGCACGCCGTTGAGCGCCACGCCCATGTACTTGGTCCACACCGGCAACGCCAGTTGCGCGCCGAATTCGCGGCTACCGAGCGTCTTGGGTTGGTCAAAGCCGAGCCATGCCACGGCAACGAGCGAATGCTGGTAACCGGCGAACCAGCCGTCGAGGGCATCGTTGGTCGTGCCGGTCTTGCCGGCCAGGTCGGTGCGCTTGAGCACGTTCGTGCCCGCGCCGGTGCCGCGTTGCGCCACCGATTGCAGCAGGCTGTTCATGATGTAAGCGTTCGGCGCGGAAATCGCGCGGGCGGCGTTCACCCCGGCGACCACCGGCGTGGCCTTGTTGAGCAAGTTGCCGCGCGCGTCGCGAATCTCGCTGATCAGGTAAGGGGCGACGCGATAGCCGCCGTTCGCGAACACCGCGTAGGCGCCAGCCAGTTGCAGCGGCGTGGTCTGCCCGGCGCCCAGCGCCATCGGCAGATACGGCGGCACCTTGTCGGCGTCGAAGCCGAAGCGCGTGGCGTAATCCTGCGTGTATTGCGTGCCGGCAAACTGCAGCAGACGAATCGCCACGAGGTTCTTCGAGCGCTGCAGCCCTTCGCGCACCGTCATCGGGCCGCTGAAAGCGTCGTCGTCATGCGGATCCCACGCCTGGCCGCCGGTCTGCGCGGGGGGCAGGTTGAGCGGGCCGTCCATCACCATCGTCGCCGGGCTCACGCCTTTCTCGATGGCTGCCGAGTACACCACCGGCTTGAACGTCGAGCCCGGCTGACGCCATGCCTGCGTTGCCCGGTTGAACTTGCTCTGATTGAAGTCGAAGCCGCCCACCAGCGCGCGGATGGCGCCGTCGTCCGGCGAGAGCGAGACGAGCGAGCCTTGCACTTCCGGCAACTGTGCGATGCGCCACTTGCCGCGTGCATCTTTCATCACACGGATGATCGCGCCCGGACGGATGCGGATCTTTTCGCTGGCCTTCGCCGAGAGCGCCGACGCGGCAAAGCCGATGCCGTCGCCGTTGACGACCACGGGGTCGCCCGAGAGCGGCACGGCCGTGACCTGAGACGTGCTGGCGGCCACCACCACGGCTGCGACCAGATCGCCGTTGTCGGGATGTTCGAGCAGTGTGTCTTCGATCGCCTGCTGACGATCGGGCATCGCGGCGGGCAACTCAACGAAGCCCTCGGGGCCCCGATACGCATGACGGCGCTCGTAGTCGAGCACGCCCATGCGCACGGCTTCGTACGCGGCCTGCTGTTTCTTCGAGTCGAGTGTCGTGATGACGGTCAGGCCGCGGGTGTAGGTGTCTTCCTTGTATTCGTCGTACACGGCCTGCCGCACCATTTCGGCGACGTACTCGGCATGCACGTTGTACTCGTTGCCGGACGTGCGCGTGCGGATCGGCTCATGCAGGGCGTCTTCGTACTGACTGCGCGAAATGTAGCCCAGATCGAGCATGCGCTTGAGAATGTATTCCTGACGAATCTTCGCGCGTTTCGGATTGACGATCGGGTTGTAGGCCGAAGGCGCCTTGGGCAGGCCGGCCAGCATGGCGGCCTCGCCGAGCGTGATGTCCTTCAGATCCTTGCCGAAGTAGATGCGTGCAGCGCTCGCGAAGCCATAGGCGCGTTGACCCAGATAGATCTGGTTCATGTACAACTCGAGAATCTTGTCCTTGGACAACGCCGACTCGATCTTGTACGCCAGCAGCATTTCATAGATCTTGCGCGTGGCCGTCTTCTCGCGCGAGAGGAAGAAGTTGCGTGCGACCTGCATCGTGATCGTACTGGCGCCCTGCGCGGCTCCGCCGTGCAGCACGTCTGAAACACCGGCACGCAGAATGCCGATGAAGTCGACGCCGCCGTGATCGTAGAACCGATAGTCCTCGATCGCGAGCACGGCCTTCTTCATGACGTCCGGAATCTGATCGATAGTGACCAGACTGCGGCGCTCTTCGCCAAACTCACCGATCAGCACGTTATCGGCCGTATAGACCCGCAGCGGTACCTTGGGCCGGTAATCGGTGATGACGTCCAGCGGCGGCAGGTTCGGGCGCATGACGATCAGCGCATAGCCGACGAGCAGCGCGCCCACGACCGCCAAGCCTACCAACGTGGCAAAGATGGCGGCGAGGGTACCGAAACCGCGTTGACGACCTGGGGCGAGCTGCGAGGCGCAGAGTGCAGACGACGCCTGGGACGTTACGACGGGGGACTTGGGAGGCGCCGAATGAGACGGCGCACGAGGCGGCAAACAATGCTTCAAGGACATACCCAACGAAAATTGCAGGATGGGAACAGGCCAGCCGGCCTAGCGCTGCGTGGATCCCCGCCGCGCGGCGAAATCGGAGCAGTATGCCACGCCCGGCGCGAACACGCGCGTTTCGGGCGCTCACCCACTCGCCAACGACACCACGGTGCGCTTCGGCGATCCTGTGCGGGGCCGGCGCATCCAGCGCACCGCTCACCCGCCAGGCCGCACCATACCACGCTAACCGGGGACTCGCCCGATGTGTGACATCGGGCGGGCGATACAACGTCAACCCAACCGTTTGAGAAAGACCGTCATTTCCTTTTCCGCCTGACGGTCCCCGTGCGCCTGCGCGGCGGCGATGCCACGCGTCCACGCGTCGCGCGCACCCTCGCGATCGCCCGCGCCGTGTCGCGCTTTCCCCAACAGCTTCCACGCGGCCGTATAGGCCGGATCGAACGCCACGCAGTGGGTCAGGTGATCGGCCGCGACCGGGAAGTTCTGCGCATCGAGATAGGCCTTGCCGAGCCCGAAACGCAACAGCGCATTGTCTTTGCCGGCCGCCAAAAGCTTTTCGAGTCCTTCGATCATGATTCGAATATATCGAATGAATATATAAAAAATGTAATAGGATCATGCCCGGTTCCCACGTCATCGGCTTGGCGCGCGAAAGGCTCGGAAAGAGGCTCGTATACCCGCAGGACGCTCAAGTCGGGTGCTTGCCACGCCGATGACATAAATAATACCGGCCCGACAGAGGCCGTACAGGGACCCGAACCCACGACACAAGACGGAGACGACAGTATGTTGCGTAGCTTTTCCATTAAGGCGCGCCTCGGCATCACGATGGCGCTGTTGGCGGCGTTACTGATTCTGTTGGGCGCGCTCGGCATTGCGGGCATGACGCGCACGGGCAACGCGCTTCGCGAGACGTACGCCAACCACCTCGCCGCCACGGTGGCGCTCGGCAAAGACAACGCCACGCTTGCGCGCACCCGCGCCATTCTCGATCGCGTAGTGCTGCATCCGGAATCGCCGGATGGCGACAAGATTGCCAAACGCGCACGCGGCATGATCAAGGACGCGAATACGGCATGGGCCGCCTACCAGGCGCTGCCGCGCGGCCCCGAGGAACAGCGGATGGCCGACGAGGTCGCCGCCCGGCGCGCCACCTTCTTCGAGCAGGGCATGAATCCGATGCTCACCGCCATCGACGCGCGCGATCGCACGGCCATGGACGAGATCACGATGAACGTGCTGCCCAAGCGTTACGCCGAGCTTACGAAGGCCAGCGACGCGCTGGCCGCGTACAAGCTGAAGCTCGGGCACGACACGTACGAAGCGTCGATGGCGGAGCTGGAGGCATTCCGCTGGCTGAGCATCGGCGCAACGGCGCTGGGCGTGCTCATGGCCATCGCCTGCTACTTCTCGCTGCGCGGCGCGATCATGCGCCCGCTTGGCGAAGCGCTGGCGCATTTCGAGCACATTTCGGCAGGACAACTCGACAATCCGGTGCACGCGCGCGGCAAGGACGAAATGTCGACGCTCATGCGCGGTCTCGAGGCGATGCAGTCGCGTCTCGCGGACACGATTCGCGGCGTGCGCCGCAGTTGCGATGCGATGGCAACCGCCACGGCCGAAATCTCGGCGGGCAATACCGACCTGTCGGCGCGCACCGAAGAGCAGGCCGCCTCGCTGGAGGAGACGGCCTCGTCAATGGAGCAACTGACGGCTACGGTCAAGCAGAACGCCGACAACGCACGTCAGGCGAGCCAACTGGCGGTCAATGCGTCGGATATCGCATCGCGCGGCGGTCAGGTGGTGGCGCGGGTGGTCGACACGATGCAGGGCATCTCGACGAGTTCGTCGCAAGTGGTGGACATCATCGGCGTGATCGACGGGATTGCGTTCCAGACCAACATTCTCGCGCTCAACGCTGCCGTGGAAGCGGCCCGTGCCGGCGAGCAGGGCCGCGGTTTCGCCGTGGTGGCGGGCGAGGTGCGCACGCTGGCACAGCGCAGTGCCACGGCCGCACGGGAGATCAAGGCACTCATCGAGACGTCGGCGCAGAAGGTGGCCGATGGTTCGACGCTGGTGGCCGAAGCCGGGCGCACGATGAACGACATCCTGCAAGCCGTGCAGCGCGTGACGGACATCATGGGGGAGATCTCGGCGGCGTCCGACGAGCAGAGCAGCGGCATCGAGCAGGTGAACCGGGCGGTCACGCAAATGGATGCCGTCACGCAGCAGAATGCCGCGCTGGTGGAGCAAGCGGCGGCGGCGGCGGCGTCGCTGGAAGATCAGACGCATACGCTTCGCGAGGAAATGGCGCGATTCCGACTGGGCGACGAAAGTCAGGCGAGCGGCGCGGCAAGACGTCCAGCCTTGCATGCCGTGGAATCATCGCCCCTTTCCCTGGCGGCCTGAGCGGTGTGGCCGGTCACCGCCAATCAGGGCGATAGCGGCGCGGCGTGGGCATGGAAGGGGTGTGTTCGTGGCGGCCGTGGGCCGAACCGGGTAACATTGCCCATCTTTTGCTCAGTTGAGGGTGGCGAAGTATGAAGCGAGTGGCGCTGATGGCAGCGGTGGCCGTGCTGGCCGGGGGAGTGGCAGGGTGTGGCCCGGTCAACCAGATGAGCGTGCCTGATCCGGCCGCAGGACGACTGCTCGACCAGGGGACGGGGGCCGATCGCTTCATGGTGCTCAACTGTATCTATCACGGCTGGAGCGAGCTGTCGCCGAACGTCGAATCGACGTCGTACGCCCGTCAGGGGGCCGACCGCGTGCGTGTCTATCGCGGGCAGGGCGCCGACGGCAAAGCGGTCTACAACCCGTACGTCGACGTCATGCAAGGCGGCTTCGGTGCACGTTTGCAATACTTCGAAATTCCCGGCAGCCACCTGCCGCGCGACTACGAAAAGACGGTCAGGCGCTGCATGGTGCCGTATTCGGGCAGCAACGACTGACGTTGGGCCGTCTGACGAGGATCGCTTGAGCGCGATCATGAAAAAACGCCACGGGAGACCGTGGCGTTTTCGTTGGTGCCGTCGACAAGGCCGGCGAGTGCCTGCAACGGGGCTGCGATGACGGCGCTCAGCCGTGGAAGTCCTCGCGCGCTTCGACGACGGCCTTGACCACACCCCGACGCACGAGGAAATCACCGAATTTCTCACCGGCATCGCGCGCCTTCGCGTATTGCGCGAAGAGCGGCGTGAGTTCGGCCACGATCTGATCTTCGTTGAGCGATTCCTTGTACAGCTTGTTCAAACGCTGCCCGTGGAAACCCGCGCCGAGGTACAGGTTGTACTTGCCGGCCGATTTGCCGACCAGGCCGATCTCGGCGATGTACGGACGGGCGCAGCCGTTCGGGCAGCCGGTCGTGCGAATGGTGATCGGTTCGCCCGCAAGCCCCGCATCGTCGAGCACTTTCTCGAGTCGAGTGACCAGCCCGGGCAGGGCGCGTTCGCTCTCGGCCAGCGCCAGACCACACGTCGGGAAGCCGACGCAGGCCATCGAGTTGATGCGCAGCGCACTCTGGTGCTTGCCGTCAAGCAGGCCGTATTCCTTTACGAGGGCGTCGATCTGCGGTTTATCGGCTTCGCTCACGCGGCCAATGATCAGATTCTGGTTGCCCGTGATGCGGTAATCGCCCTGATGCACCTTCGCGATTTCGCGCAGTCCGGTCATCAGGCGGTAGTCGTCCCAATCCTTCACGCGACCGTTCTGGATGAAGAGCGTGAGATGCCAAAGATCGTCCGCGCCCTTGAGCCAGCCATACTGATCGCCGTTGGTCGTGAACGCGAACGCGCGCTCGGGCGCCAGATCCCAACCCAGATATTGGTTGAGGGTTTCCTTGAACCACGCCACGCCACGGTCGTCGAGGGTGTATTTCAGACGCGCATGCTTGCGATTGCCGCGGTCGCCGAAGTCGCGTTGCACGAGCAGCACCTTCTCGGCGACGTCGACGATGCGATCGGCCGGCGTATAGCCGATGACGGTCGCCGTGCGCGGGTACGTTGCGGCGTCGCCGTGAGTCATGCCCATGCCGCCACCGACCGTCACGTTGAAGCCTTCGAGCTTGCCGTCGTCGCCCACGATGGCGATAAAGCCCAGGTCGTTGGCGTAGAGATCGACGTCGTTGTTCGGCGGAATCGCGATGGCGATCTTGAACTTGCGCGGCAGATAGTGCTTGCCGTAGATCGGCTCGTGATCCTCCTTGCCCGCGCCCAGACGCTTGTCGCCCAGCCAGATCTCGCGATACGCCGTGGTCTGCGGCAACAAGTGCCGATCGATCTTCAGGCACCAGTCGAGCGCCTCGGCATGGGCGGGCGAATGGTGCGGATTGTTCGAGACGAGCGTGTTGCGATTGACGTCGCCGCACGCGGCAATGCTCGTCATCGCGACTTCATCGATGCCCTTGATGAGGGGGCGCAACTGGTGCTTGAGCACGTTGTGATACTGCACCGTCTGCCGCGTGGTCAGGCGAATGGTGTTGCCGCCGTACTTCTGGGCGAGATCGTCGAGCTTGAGCCATTGCTCGGGCGTGCACACGCCGCCCGGCATGCGCAGCCGGATCATGAACTGGTAGGCCGGTTCGAGTTTCTGCTTCTGCCGTTCGCTGCGCAGGTCACGGTCATCCTGCATGTAGGAGCCGTGAAACTTCAGCAATTGGGCGTCCTTCTCGAAGATCGCGCCGGTGAGCGGGTCGGCCAGACCTTCGGCGATGGTGCCGCGCAGGTAGTGGCTGGCGTCCTTGATCTTCTCGACTTCGGAGCGCGGCGCCGTCGAGGCGTCGCCGGCTTGCGTGGGTTGCGTCATGTGCTCGGCTCTATCGGTCAGCGCGGGGTGCCGCGCGGGTTTTGTCAGGGTAGACGGCGAAACGCGGTCAGAATCCGCGGCATCCGCGATCAGTACACATCGCGCTGATAACGCTTTTCGCGCTGCAACGTCTTCACGTACTCGGCGGCGGCGTCCGGCGTCAGTCCCCCATGTTGCGCCACGATGTCGATGAGCGCGGTGTTCACGTCGCGCGCCATTGCGTCGGCATCGCCGCATACGTACAGGTGCGCACCTTCCTGCAACCAGGCATACAGTTCCTTGCCTTGTTCGCGCATGCGGTGCTGTACGTAGACCTTGTCTTGCGTGTCGCGCGAAAACGCGAGGTCGATTTTCGTGAGCGCACCGTCCTTCACATAGCGTTGCCATTCTCGCTGATAAAGGAAGTCGGTGCGGAAGTTCCGGTCGCCGAAGAAGAGCCAGTTCTTGCCGGTGGCGTCGAGCGCCTGACGTTCCTCGACGAACGCGCGGAATGGGGCAATGCCGGTCCCGGGGCCGATCATGATGACCGGTGCATGGCTATCCTGCGGTAGCTTGAAGTTACGGTTCGCTTCGATATAGACCGGCACCGTCTGTCCTTCGTGCGCGATGTCGGCGAGGTAAGTCGATGCCACGCCGCGACGCGCGCGGCCGTGGCTGTCGTAGCGAACCGCGCCCACGGTGATGTGCACCGCGCCCGGATTGGCGGCCAGACTCGACGCAATCGAGTACAGACGCGGCTGAAGCGTGCGCAGCGTGCCGACGAACTCGGCCGCCTTCACCTTGCGGGCCGGGAACTGGCGCACGACGTCGATCACGTCGCGGCCATGGAGATAGTCGCGCAGTGCCGTTTCGTTGCCCGCGCCGAGCAGCGCCTTCAGTTCGCCGGATTCCGCCAGCGCCGCGTACTTTTCGAGGAACGCGCGCGAGAGCGTTGTGATGTCGTAGGCGCGCAGGAAGGCGTCGCGCAGCGACAGTGTGCTGTCCTGCGTCGTCGTGGTGGCCTGCGGGTCGAGGGCCAGCGTGTCGATCAGCGTGTCGACGAGCGCCGCGTCGTTCTGCGCGACCACGCCCAGCGCGTCGCCCGGCTCGTACGTGAGTCCCGAGCCTTCCAGCGAGAGTTCGACGTGATGGACTTCCTTGGACGAACCGCGCCCGGAAAGCGTGACGTTCTCGATCACGGCGGCGTCGAACGGGTGCTTGCGGCTGTATTGGCTCGATGCGGTGGCCGGTGCGATACCGCTCGCGAGCGCGGTGAGGCTGAAACCTTCCGTCATACCGGCGCTCTTGCCCGCGGCGGCCGGGGCGGCCACCCGCGACAGCGCTTCGACGGCCTCTTCGATCCAGCGCTCGGCCGGCGCGTCGTAGTCGACGTCGCTGTCGACGCGGGGCACGAGTCGTTGCGCACCCAGCGCTGACAGCCGTGCGTCGAAGTCCTTGCCGGCCTGGCAGAACTTCTCATAGCTCGAATCGCCCAGCCCGAGGACCGCGAAGCGGGTGCCTTCGAGTTGGGGCGCCTTCGCGCCGTGCAGGAAATCGTAGAAGTCGCGCGCGTCGTCGGGCGGCTCGCCTTCGCCTTGTGTCGACACGGCAACGAGCAGCAACTTGTCGTTCTTCAGGCGCGAGGCCTTGTAATCCCCCATCGCGAACAGATCGACCTTGAAGCCTGCGGCGACGGCGCGCGCCTTGGCAAGCTCGGCGACTTCCTGGGCGTGCCCGGTCTGCGAGCCATACAGAATCGTCACCGACGGGGCGGCAGGCCCGGCCGTTGCCGCGACCGGCGCCGGCGCACCGGCGTGTCGCACAGAGTGATTGATGCCCGCGAGATACCCTCGCACCCAGGCGAGTTGCTCGCCGGAAAGGCCGTCGACCAGTTGGCTGAGCATCTGGGCTTGCTGAGCGGAAAGCGGTGTCGTCTCTTGCATGTCGTTCATGACTCCAGGGGCCGGACCTGGACGGACGCCTTGGCGGGGCATACCCGTCGAGCGCCCCCAGACAGACCGGCAAGGGGATACTCAACACGATATCGGCTGGTTCTTAGAAATTAAAATAATAAAATTTAATTTTTATATATCCAATTTACATATAAACATAAGGCGCAAGCGGGCTGGCGCAGCGCGAACCAGCGACGCATGCTGCGGTTACGCCGCAAGTGCCCGTGCGACGGGTTTCCGGGTCGGTGGGCGCTGGGAAAACGTGCTATGCTCCTCGCCGTGATTTATCAGGTCCTTCCAAGCACCACTTGATTCTCGCAATCCGCTAATCGGTCAGGCCGTGTCGCGGAAGGTTTCGTAACCCGCTATTTCTCGAGACACTCGTAGAAAAGGTGAGCGCAAAATGAGTTTGATGGAACAATTCCAAACGAACTCGTACCTCTTCGGCGGCAATGCCCCCTACGTTGAAGAACTGTACGAATCGTATCTAGACAATCCGGCTTCCGTGCCGGACAACTGGCGCCAGTATTTCGACGCGCTGCAAAACGTTCCCGCTGTTGATGGTTCCAACGCCAACGACGTGGCTCACGCCCCGATCGTGGAGTCGTTCGCCCAGCGCGCCAAGGCCAATGCCTTCGTGCCGCACGCCGGCGCCTCCGACCTGGCCGTGGCCCGCAAGCAGGTGCACGTGCAGTCGCTCGTCGCCGCCTACCGCTTCCTGGGTGCCCGCTGGGCCAACCTGGACCCGCTCAAGCGTCAGGAACGTCCGGCCATTCCGGAACTGGAACCCGCGTTCTACGACCTGACCGAATCGGACATGGACAGCGTGTACTCGGCCGAGAACACGTACTTCGGTTTCGAACAGGCCAGCCTGCGCGACCTGCTCAAGTCGCTGCGCGACACGTACTGCGGTTCGATCGGCGCCGAGTACATGTACATCAGCGACCCGGTGCAAAAGCGCTGGTGGCAAGAGCGTCTGGAGAAGGTGCGTGCCACGCCCAACTTCACCGCTGAAAAGAAGAAGCACATCCTCGAACGCCTGACCGCCGCTGAAGGCCTCGAGCGTTACCTGCATACCAAGTTCGTCGGCCAGAAGCGCTTCTCGCTCGAAGGCGGCGAATCGTTCATCGTGGCGATGGACGAACTCGTCCACCACGCCGGTGCCAAGGGCGTGCAGGAAATCGTGATTGGCATGGCCCACCGCGGCCGTCTGAACGTGCTGGTCAACACCTTGGGCAAAATGCCGGCGGACCTGTTCGCCGAATTCGAAGGCAAGCACGTCGACGATCTGCCGGCCGGTGACGTGAAGTACCACAAGGGCTTCTCGAGCGACGTTTCGACGGGCGGTGGCCCGGTCCACTTGTCGCTGGCGTTCAACCCGTCGCACCTGGAAATCGTGAACCCGGTGGTCGAAGGCTCGGCCAAGGCGCGTATGGACCGTCGTGGCGAAGCCGACGCGGCCAGCGTGCTGCCGGTGCAAGTTCACGGTGACGCCGCATTCGCGGGGCAGGGCGTCGTGATGGAAACGCTGAACCTCGCGCAGACGCGCGGTTACGGCACGCACGGCACGGTGCACATCGTCATCAACAACCAGATCGGTTTCACCACGTCGGATCCGCGTGACGCCCGTTCGACGACGTACTGCTCGGACGTGGTCAAGATGATCGAAGCGCCGGTGCTGCACGTGAATGGCGACGATCCGGAAGCGGTCGTGCTGGCCATGCAACTGGCCCTGGACTTCCGCCAGGAGTTCAAGAAAGACGCCGTCGTGGACATCGTTTGCTACCGCAAGCTGGGCCACAACGAGCAGGACACGCCGGCGGTCACGCAGCCGCTGATGTACAAGAAGATTGCCCAACACCCGGGCACGCGCGCGCTGTACGTCGAAAAGCTCGTCACGCAAGGCGTGATTACGGCCGAAGAAGGCAATGCCTTCGTCGCGGCTTACCGCAAGGCCATGGACGACGGCCACCACACCGTCGATCCGGTGCTCTCGAACTACAAGAGCAAGTACGCGGTCGACTGGGTGCCGTTCCTGAACAAGAAGTGGACCGATGCCGGCGATACGGCCGTGCCGCTGAACGAACTCAAGCGTCTGGCCGAGCGCATCACCACGATCCCGGCGAACTTCAAGGTTCACCCGCTCGTCGAGAAGGTCATCAACGACCGTCGCAAGATGGGCGCGGGCGAGCAGCCGCTCGACTGGGGCATGGGCGAGCATCTGGCCTTCGCCTCGCTGGTCTCGTCGGGCTTCGCTGTGCGCCTGACCGGTCAGGATTCGGGCCGCGGCACGTTCACGCACCGCCACTCGGTGCTGCATGACCAGAACCGCGAGCGTTGGAACGACGGCACCTACGTGCCGCTGCAACACGTGGCCGACGGTCAGGCCAGCTTCACGGTGATCGACTCGGTGCTCTCCGAAGAAGCCGTGCTGGGCTTTGAGTACGGTTACTCGACGGCCGAGCCGAACACGATGGTGCTGTGGGAAGGCCAGTTCGGCGACTTCGCCAACGGTGCGCAGGTCGTGATCGACCAGTTCATCTCGAGCGGCGAAGTGAAGTGGGGCCGCGTGTCGGGCCTGACGATGCTGCTGCCGCATGGCTACGAAGGCCAGGGTCCGGAGCACTCGTCGGCGCGTATCGAGCGCTACCTGCAACTGTGCGCCGACACGAACATGCAAGTGGTCCAGCCGACCACGCCGGCACAGATCTTCCACCTGCTGCGTCGTCAGATGATCCGCCAGCTGCGCAAGCCGCTGATCGTGTTCACGCCGAAGTCGCTGCTGCGCCACAAGGAAGCCGTGAGCGACCTGTCGGAACTCGCCAAGGGCGGATTCCAGACGGTGATCGGCGAAACCGATGCCTCGATCGACGCCAAGAAGGTCAAGCGCGTCGTGGCCTGCTCGGGCCGCCTGTACTACGACCTGATCGCTCGCCGTCGTGAAGACAAGTCGACCGACGTCGCGATCGTGCGTGTGGAACAGCTCTATCCGTTCCCGCACAAGGCGTTCGAGAACGAACTGAAGAAATACGAAAACCTTACCGAAGTGGTGTGGGCCCAGGACGAGCCGCAAAATCAAGGTCCGTGGTTCTACATCGAACACCACCTGATCGAAAGCATGAGCGCCGGTCAGAAGCTGGCTTACGCGGGTCGCGCGGCTTCGGCCTCGCCTGCCGCGGGCTACTACGCCAAGCACTACGAACAGCTCAAACAGCTGCTCGACACGGCTTTCGGTCGCCTCAAGGGCGCGACCGTGGTGCAGTAACCGGTTAGGTCTTACAGCGGTCGTCCTCCCCCTGGGGACGGCCGCTGCCGTATTTCCGAATTGAACGTTTATCGAATCCAGGATCCAGAAATGGCCATTGTTGAAATCAAAGTCCCCCAATTCTCCGAGTCGGTTTCCGAAGGCACGCTGCTCGACTGGAAGAAGAAAGTCGGCGAAGCCATCGCCCAAGATGAAACCGTGATCGAAGTCGAAACCGACAAGGTCGTGCTGGAAGTGCCGGCGCCCGCCGCCGGCGTGCTCGTCGAAGTGAGCGCCGCCGCCGGCGACACCGTGACGTCCGAGCAAATCATCGCGAAGATCGACACGGACGCCAAGGCAGGCGCCGCCGCACCGGTCGCTGCCAAGCCGGCAGAAGCTGCCGCGCCGGCCGCTGTTGCTTCGGCCGCGGCGCCCGCCGCCGGTGGCGCATCGGGTGGCATCGCCAGCCCGGCCGCTGCCAAGGTGCTGGCTGAGAAGAACCTGTCGACCACGGACGTGGCCGGCTCGGGCCGCGACGGACGCGTGACCAAGGGCGACGCCCTGGCCGCTGGCGCCAAGCCGGCTGCCGCCGCACCGTCGATCCCGGCACCGGCCCAACGCGCCGCGCTGCCGTCGGTAGCCGCTTCGGTGGGCCGCGACACGTCGCTCGAAGGCCGTCCGGAACAGCGCGTGCCGATGTCGCGCCTGCGCGCCCGTATCGCCGAGCGCCTGCTGCAATCGCAACAGACCAACGCCATTCTGACCACGTTCAACGAGGTCAACATGAAGCCGGTGATGGATCTGCGCAACAAGTACAAGGACAAGTTCGAGAAGGAGCACGGCGTGAAGTTGGGCTTCATGTCGTTCTTCGTCAAGGCCGCGGTCCACGCGCTCAAGAAGTACCCGGCCGTGAACGCCTCGATCGACGGTAACGACATCGTCTACCACGGCTACTTCGACATCGGTATCGCGGTCGGTTCGCCGCGTGGCCTGGTGGTGCCGATTCTGCGCAATGCCGACCAGCTCAGCCTGGCCGACATCGAGAAGAAGATCGCCGAATACGGCAAGAAGGCGGCCGACGGCAAGCTGTCGATCGAAGAAATGACCGGCGGTACGTTCTCGATCTCGAACGGCGGCGTGTTCGGCTCGATGCTGTCGACCCCGATCATCAACCCGCCGCAGTCGGCCATTCTGGGCGTGCACGCCACGAAGGACCGCGCGGTCGTGGAGAACGGCGAGATCGTCATCCGCCCGATGAACTACCTGGCCATGAGCTACGACCACCGTATCATCGACGGTCGCGAAGCCGTGCTGAGCCTCGTCGCCATGAAGGAAGCGCTGGAAGATCCGGCGCGCCTGCTGCTCGACCTGTAAGCGATAGCGCGCATTGCGCGGCGCTGCCCGGCCATCTTCGCATGGTCGGCGCGCCGCGCCTCCCCCTGCCGTCTACCTTCAGTGAGTCACAATCAAAATGGCAAAAGAATTTGATGTAGTCGTAATCGGCGCCGGCCCCGGTGGTTATATTGCCGCCATCCGCGCCGCCCAACTCGGTTTCTCGGTCGCTTGCGTCGAGAAATGGACCAACCCGGCCGGCAAGATGGTGCTCGGCGGGACCTGCCTGAACGTCGGATGCATTCCGTCGAAGGCGCTGCTCGCCTCGTCGGAAGAGTTCGAGAAGATCGGTCATCACCTGGCCGATCACGGTATCACCACGTCGGACGTCAAGATCGACATCGAGAAGATGCTCTCGCGCAAGCAGGGTATCGTCGACAAGATGACGGGCGGTATCGAATATCTGTTCAAGAAGAACAAGATCACGTGGCTCAAGGGTCACGGCACGATCATTGCCAAGAACGACGGCGGCTATCAGATCGATGTGAAGGGTGCCGAGGCCGAGTCCGTCACGGCCAAGAACATCATCATCGCTACCGGTTCGAAGGCGCGTCATCTGCCGGGCATGCCGGTCGACAACAAGCTCATCTCGGATAACGAAGGTGCGCTCTCGTTCGACACCGTGCCGAAGAAGCTGGGCGTGATCGGCGCCGGCGTGATCGGTCTGGAACTGGGTTCGGTATGGCGCCGTCTGGGTGCCGAAGTCACCGTGCTCGAAGCCATGCCGGAATTCCTGGCGGCGGCCGATGCCGGCGTTGCGAAGGAAGCGGCCAAGCAGTTCAAGAAGCAGGGGCTGGACATCAACGTCGGCGTGAAGGTCGGCGAGGTCAAGACCGGCAAGAACAACGTCACGATCAGCTACACGGACAAGGACGGCAACGCCAAGACGCTCGACGTCGATCGTCTGATCGTGTCGGTCGGCCGCGTGCCGAACACCGATGACCTGGGCCTGGGCAACATCGGTCTGGCGACCGACGAGCGCGGCTTCATTCCGGTGGACGACCACTGCCGTACCAAGCTGCCGAACGTGTACGCGATCGGCGACGTGGTGCGTGGCCCGATGCTCGCGCACAAGGCCGAAGACGAAGGCGTGCTGGTGGCGGAAGTCATCGCGGGCCAGAAGCCGCACATCGATTACAACTGCATTCCGTGGGTGATCTACACCTCCCCGGAAATTGCCTGGGTCGGCAAGACCGAGCAGCAATTGAAGGCCGAAGGCCGTGAGTTCAAGCCGGGTCAGTTCCCGTTCGCGGCCAACGGCCGTGCGCTGGGCATGGGCTCGTCGGACGGTTTCGTGAAGGTGCTGGCCGATGCCAAGACCGACGAGATCCTCGGCGTGCACGTGATCGGCCTGAACGCTTCGGACCTGATCGCCGAAGCCGTGGTGGCGATGGAATTCAAGGCGGCGTCGGAAGACATCGGCCGTATCTGCCATCCGCACCCGTCGCTGTCGGAAGTGATGCGTGAAGCCGCCCTCGATGTCGAGAAGCGCGCGCTGAACAAGTAAGTCGCTTTACGCTGACAGGTACGACCAAAGGCGAGGCAACTCGCCTTTGTTTTTTCCCCGATTTCCTCTGCCCCCGGCCGGTCGCCGCACCGCATGAACGTTCGCGAATACTATCAACAGGAACTGGCCGCGCGCGGCTACGAGCCCGATGAGGCGCAGGAGCGCGCCGTCGAGCGTCTGCAACAGTGCTACGACGAATGGGCGGCATACAAGGCCAGGCGTTCGAGCACCCTCAAGAAGTGGCTCGTGCATCCCGATCTGCCCAAGGGCGTGTACCTGTGGGGTGGGGTGGGCCGTGGCAAGAGCTTCCTGATGGACAGCTTCTACTCGGTGGTGCCGCTGCAGCGCAAGACGCGTCTGCATTTCCACGAGTTCATGCGTGAGGTGCATCATCAGTTGCAGGCGCTCAAGGGGCAGCCCGATCCGCTCGACGAATTGGCCAAACGCATCGCCAAACGGTATCGCCTGATCTGCTTCGACGAATTCCACGTCTCCGATGTGGCCGACGCGATGATCCTTCACCGCCTGCTTGCCGAGCTGTTCAAGAACGGCGTGCAGTTCGTGATGACGTCGAACTATCGTCCCGACACGCTGTACCCGGACGGTTTGCATCGTGACCGCGTGCTGCCCGCGATCCGGCTGCTCGAAGAGAAGCTCGACGTGCTCAATGTCGACGCCGGCATCGACTATCGGCGCCGCACGCTGGCGCAGGTGCAGGTCTATCACTATCCGCTTGGCAACGAGGCGAATCGCGCGCTGCGTGCGGCGTTTGCCGAGATCGCCGGGGTTCCCGACGAGAGCCCGCTGCTGCACATCGAGCAGCGCGAGCTGAAGGCCCTGCGTCGCGCGGGCGGCGTGGTGTGGTTCGACTTCCATATGTTGTGCGGGGGCCCACGTTCGCAGAACGACTATCTCGAACTGGCCAATCGCTTCCACACCGTCGTGCTGTCGGACGTGCCGAAGATGACGCCGCGCATGGCCTCGGAGGCGCGCCGCTTCACATGGCTCGTCGACGTCTTCTACGACCACAAGGTCAAGCTGCTGATATCGGCGGAAGTGGCGCCCGAGGAGTTGTACGTGGAGGGCACGCTCGCTAACGAGTTTGCTCGGACGGTATCGCGTCTGGTGGAGATGCAGTCACTGGAATATCTTGAAGCCCCGCGTCGCGTGGTGGATACGTCGCTCACCTGAGCGTTGCGCGCCGCGTGTAGACCGCTCGCGGGTTTGGGCTCAGCGTGAACGCGCGCCGCGATCGCCATGATCGCGCCCGCGCGGGGCGGCGGCGGGCGGTGGCGGGGGCGCTTGCCGCTGTTCGCGCAGATGGTTGTAGATGTCGCCGCGCAAGTCGCCCTGCGGCCGTACGGCCTGAGGAGGCGGCCGTGACGGTCCAGGCCGTGCGCCGCCGCGCGGGTTGCCGCGTCCGTCGGGACGCTCGGCGCCCTGTGCGAACCAACTTTCGAAAAACCGGCTGTTCGACCACGGCTGTGCCGTTGCGCTCAGGGCGGTGACGGCCAGCATGACGCAACACGTCATCCGGACAAGTCGGGCGAGCCGCATGGTGCCACCTCCTTGTCGGTTGAACTGCCGCGTACCTTGCGCGCACCGTGCCCCCGCCGGGTGGGCGAGCGCCGGAACGTGCCACATGTTTGCGGCCACGTTTCCAGAGTAAAAGGGCGCGGCGTCGCTTGCTGTAAAGATTTGTAAAGCAATGTAAGCCGACAGGCGAGCGTTGCGATACGTCGCCTACCATGCGCAGTTTGATCGACGGAGTTTTTCCATGCGTAAGCTGTCAACGATCGCGATGTCCTTCGGGGCACTGGTTGTCGTGCTGGGTCTGCTCTTCGGCACGCCGTACTACACCTTGTGGCGGGCGCGCGACGCGGCCGATGCGCGCGATGCGACGGCGCTGTCGTCGTACGTCGACTATCCGGCCGTGCGCGAAAGCCTGAAAACGAGTCTTCACGACGAACTCTCGCGTCAGATGGACAAGCAGCGCGGCAACGCCTTCGGGGCCCTTGCCCTCGCGCTGGGTGGGTGGGTGTCGGATCGCGTTGTCGAGGCGTTGCTCACGCCGGAAGCGGTGGCGGCCATGCTGCGGGGGGACAGTACCGGATTGCCGCCGGCGCCTGGAGCACCCGCGCCGCGCGATGCGGCGCCGCAGGCGCAGGGCAGTGCCCCGCCGGCGGCTCCGCCGGCCGCAGCCGACCCCTACGCCGCCAACCCGCCCGAGGCGCGCTCAGGTGACGCGTCGCCGTCGTCGGGCAGCACACCGCCGCGCACCACCACGCGGACCGAGTTTCAGGACTTCAATCATTTCCTTGTCCATGTGTCGCGCAGCGACCGTCCGACGCGCATCGTGACGTTCACGCTGACGCGACGCAATCTCGTGCAGTGGCGTCTGACCGCGATTGCCTTGCCGCCGTTGTAATCGTCGACGGCGGGAGGGCGCCCGGAGCGCGCGGCGATTTCGGCTAGAGGACTTCCTCAGCACGGCGTTACGCCTTTGGCGTAATCTGCAAAGCGACTCGCGCGAGTAGCGGTGCGGTGATAACGGCTATCGTGAGTCCTACGACAATCAATTCCGTATCCGGGAGGATGACAATCATGAAGCAAATTTCGAACGCGACGTCGTGGCGACGTCTGGGTGCGCACGCGCTCGTTGCAGTGGCATTGTTGGGTGGCGTTGCCAAGGCGGCAATCGCGGCCAACGACATGTCGCCGGTCGGCGTGTGGAAGACCATCGACGACAATACCGGCAAGCCGAAGGCGCTTGTCACGATCTCGGAAAAAGACGGTGAATACGTGGGCGTCGTCACCAAGGGCCTTGGCGAAAACGACGATCCGGAGCGTGTCTGCACGGCCTGCACTGACGCGCGCAAGGGACAGAAGATGCTGGGCATGCAGATCATTCGCGGCATCCGCAAGGATGGCGAAGTGTATGACGGCGGCAAGATCCTCGATCCGGAAAACGGCATGGAGTACAGCTGCAAGATCACCGTGATCGACGGCGGCAAGAAACTCGACGTGCGTGGCTACCTCGGGATTTCGCTGCTTGGTCGCACGCAGACCTGGATCCGAGACCAGTAATCGGCTTTGGCGTCGCGTCGGCGGTGTTGCTACGATCCTTCTGCACCGCCACTGCGCGATAGGCAGATTCGGCAGGACGCCCAAGGCAAAAAGACCCGGACGAGTACTCGTCCGGGTCTTTTTTCTTGGCGTGCGAGCGCGACGTTAACGCAACACGCAACAACGTCACAGCACGGTGGCCGCAACGTGTCATGAGATCGCGCCGACCTCGACAGCCGCGATCACGTTGACAGCCGTCTGTCGGAATGAGCGACCGCTCGACGCCAGACACGGCAAAGCCCGGCCAGTGTCGCTTCACTGGCCGGGTTTGCCGTCGTCATTGGGCCTGCACCCCGCCGACGTTCCCCCTCTCGCGATCTTGCGACGCTTCGGTACGTGGCGCTACTCTCCCATCCCCTGTCTCGTCACCGTTCCGCTTCCGTCGGGCTTGCGTCCCGCTATTTACTTGGCCACGCCGCCCAGCAGTCCCGTCACCGGCGCGAGCAGGCCGCTTGCGCCGCCCGTGCCGCTGGTGCTACCCGAACCGACACTGGCCAGCGTCGCAAGTGGCGCAGTGACGGTGTTCAGCAGCGTCGTCACGGGGGCCAGCGCGGTGCCCGCACCGCCGCTGGCGCCCGAGGGACTCGTCACACCGCCCAACAGGCCCGTTACGGCCCCCAATGGATTGCTGCCGGATGCGCCCGTCGCACTCGACAGCCCGCCGAGCAAACCGGTGAGCGCGCCCAGCGGATTGTTGCCGCTCGCCGTGGTCGGCGTCACCGTGGTGTTCCCCACGTTGGCGAGCACGTTGCCGAGCGCATTCGGTTGCGTCGTGCTGGTGGTCCCCGAGAGCAGGCCGCCCGCACTCGCGACGGTGTTGCCCAGCGCCATGAGCGGATTGCCAAGGCTTGCGACAACGGCGTTCGGTGCGGCCGCCTTGACCTGCGCGCCGGTCGAATTCAATGCGCCGCCCAGTGTGCCGAGCAGACCGGCCGCCGGAGTGCCCAGGCCGGTGGTGTTGCCGAGCGTCTGCGTTGTCGTCGTGAGCGTATTGGTGATCGGCGTGATGGCCGACGAGAGGGCCGTCGTCGCTTGAACGACAGGGGCGCTCGTCAATGCCTGAGTGAGTGCCGAACCGCCTTGCACGCCCCCCTGGCCGACGGTCGCGACGGTGGTGCCCAGCACGCCCGTGAGCGTGTCGATCGGTGTGTTCGCCAGCGGGCCGCTCTTGCCGATGCCGGCAATGCCGCTGCCGAGCGATACGCCGGCATTGCCGAGATCGGACACGACACTGCCCGTGCTCGCGAGCGTGGTGCCGACCGGGTCCGTGCCGGACGTGCCGAGCTGGCCCAGTCCGCTGCCCACGCCTTTGCCCAGGTCCGTGACGGCGTTACCCGTTTGCGTGAGCGCGCCGCCGAAACCCTGCGTGGCTTGCGTGGATACAACCGGCACCGTCGTGCCGGCGACCTGATTGCCGAGCGCGCTCACCACCGAGCCGACCGAACTGACGACACCGGCGCTGCTCGTGGTCGGATTCGTGGGGTTGGTCGGCGTGACGGGATTCGTCGGGTCCGACGGGTTGGTCGGCGTGTTCGCTGTGGCGCCGCTGCCGCCGCCTGAACTGGAGCAACCGGTAACACTGACGATGCTCGCCACCAGCACGGCAAGCATCGTGGGACGCAAAAGCTTCGACATGACGTTTCTCCTCGTTGGGGTCGTGGTCGTCGAGGCGCGCTCAGACCTTGGTCGACGCGCTTCGACCGTTGGAGACCAGACCGGCGATGTCCTGATCGGCCTCGAAGCGAAGACGGAAGGTTTCGCTCTTCAGGGTGCGGATGCTCTGCACCAGGAAATCGTGAATCGCGGCGAGTTCGCTCTGGTCGTATGCCGCGCTGACCGCCGTGAGTTCGCGCGAGACTGAGGACAGGAACTGTTCGATCTGAGCGCAACGCGCTTCGATGGGGTGGATCATCACCATGCGCCGGTCGTGCGGATTCTTCTCCCGCTCGACGAAGCCCGCGCGCTCGAGCCGGTCGATGACCGTGGTGATGCCGCCCGAGCTCACGCCCATGAGTTCGGCAAGCTGGCCCGCGGTAATCGATTCGATTTCAAGGATGAGATCGAGCGCGTTCAGGTCGGTGACATTCAGGCCGAGCTGCTCGGCTAGCGCTGCGTGATACAGCGCCGTGTACACGGCGAGCCGGCGTCCGAGCGAGCGGACGATGCCGGCGACGAGATCGTTACGGTTCGTGTGTCGGTCGCTCATGGTGCCGTGCGATGTGTTGAGCGGGGAGGCCGTCGACGTCGCCCCGGAGGCAGCGCCCGAATCGACGCCGTATGTGTTGTGGCGGTGGCCGGCGGCGAACCCGTTGCCGGTGTCGCGCATGGCGACGGGCTCGGAAAGTTGCGGGGCGCAATCGCCATGACCGCGCATCAGAACGCTGGTGTCGGGAATGAAGCGGGCCATGGCATCTCCTTATCGATGAATCACGTGGTGCGCGCGCGATTCGCGCGACGCACCATTGGACGGGCGATTACTTGCCGACACTGGCCACACTGCCGAGCAGGCTGGTGACCGGTGCGAGCAGTCCCGTCAGACCGCCCGTTGCGCCGCCCGAGCTACCGCCGGCCGTGCTCGTCACACCGGAGAGCAGGCTCGTGACCGGGGCCAGCGGGCTGCTGCTGCCACCCGACGTGGCGCCACTCACCCCGCCGAGCAGGCCGGTGACCGGCGCGAGCGGGCTGCTGCCCGAACCGCCGAGGCCGCCGAGCAATCCCGTGACCGAACCGAGCGGGTTCGACGAACCGCCTGCGGTCGTCGTGCCCAGGTTGCCCAACAGCGACCCGAACGGATTCGCCGAGCCGGTGGAGGTGCTGCCGTTCAGGAACGTGCCGACGCCGCCCACGGTGTTGCCGGTGGCAATCACCGTGTTGCCGAGTGCGGTGACGACCGGGTTCGACGACGTTCCCTGCATGGTCGTGCCGACCGAGGCGACGCCGCCGCCGACCGTCTGCAGCAAACCCTGTACTGGACTACCCAGGCCCGTGGTCATTCCCACGGTGCGGGTGGTGTCGGACACGACATTGGTGATCGGCGTGATGGCCGACGAGAGCGCCGTGGTGGCCTGAACCACCGGGCCGCCCGTGAAGGCCTGTTTCAGGATCGCACCGCCCGCGATGCCACCTTGGCCGACGGTCGCGACCACGTTGCCAAGTGCCCCGGTCAGCGTATCGACGGGAGTGCCTGCCAGGGGACCGCTCTTGCCGACACCGGCCACGCCGCTGCCCAGCGATACGCCTGCCTGACCGAGGTCGGTCACGACATTGCCGGTGCTCGCAAGCGTGGTGCCGACCGGATCCGACGAGGCGCCGACTTGGCCGAGACCGCTGCTCACGCCGTTGCCGAGATCGGTGACGGCGTTGCCGGTCTGCTTGAGCGCACCGCCGAAGCCCTGCGACGCCTGCGTGGACACGAGCGGCAGCTGGGTGCTGGCCACCTGGTCGCCCAAGGCGCTGACGACGTTGCCGGCGGAACTCACGACGCCGCCGGCGCCGGTGGCGGTCGTGCCGACGGCATTCGGGGTGCCCGAGGTGCCGCCCGAAGCGCCGCTCCCGCCGCCGCCGCTGGAGCAGCCGGTCAGGGCGATGAGGCCGATGGCGGCCGAAGCCAGGAGGGTGCGTTGAAGTACGTTGGTCATGATGTCTATCTCCCTAGATCGTTCTGGATGGATGCCTGATTACTTCTTGGCGCCGAGCAAGCCGCCGAGCAGACTGGTCACCGGCGCGAGCGGGCCGCTGCTGCTGCTACCCGAGCCCGTGGCTCCGCCGACCGTGCCTGTTACGGAACTGAGCAGCGCCGTCACCGGGGCCAGGGCACCGCCTGCTGCCGTGCCACCCGTCCCCGTCGAAGCGCCGCCGGTGGCGCTGCCGAGCGTGCCGGTCAGGCCAGAGACGAGGCTCGTGACCGGGGCCAGCGGGTTGCTGCCCGAAGCACCGCCCGTGGCACCGCCGAGCGCGCCGGTCAGGCCAGAGACGAGGCTGGTGACCGGGGCCAGCGGGTTGCTGCCCGAGGCGCCGCCCGTGGCACCGCCGAGCCCGCCGGTCAGGCCGGAGACGAGGCTGGTGACCGGGGCCAGCGGGTTGCTGCCCGAGGCGCCGCCCGTGGCACCGCCGAGCGCGCCGGTCAGGCCGGAGACGAGGCTGGTGACCGGGGCCAGCGGGTTGCTGCCCGAGGCGCCACCCGTGGCACCGCCGAGCGTGCCAGTCAGGCCAGAGACGAGGCTGGTGACCGGGGCCAGCGGGTTGCTGCCCGAGGCGCCGCCCGTGGCACCGCCGAGCGTGCCGGTCAGGCCGGACACGAGGCTCGTGACCGGGGCCAGCGGGCCGGCGCCTGCGCCACCACCGAGGCCACCCGTCAGCCCGCCAAGGACCGAGGTGAGCGGGGCGAGCGGGTTGGTGCTCGTCGGGGTACCGTGGACCGTGCCGCCCAGGCTGGCCACTGTGTTACCCACGCCCGCAACGATGCCGCCGACGTCGGTGGCCACCGGATTGTTGAGCTGACCGGCGATCTGCGTGCCGACACCGGCCAGGCCGCCGCCGATTTGCGCCAGCAGTCCGGAAACCGGTGTGCCGAGGCCTGTCGTGTTACCGACCGTCTGCGTGGTATTGGTCACGACGTTCGTGATCGGCGTGATAGCGGACGAGAGCGACGTGGTCAGTTGCTGCACCGGGCCGCTCGTGATCGTCTGCGTCAAACCGCTGCCGAGGCTTTGGCCTGCCATGCCTACCGACGTTACGACACCGCCAAGCAGCGTAGTCACGCCATTGACCGGCGTATTGGCAAGCGGGCCGGTTTGCCCGAGGCCGGCGACGGCGCTACCCAGTTGCGTGCCGGCCGTGCCGAGGTCGGTGACAGCGCCGCCCACGCTGGCGAGCGTCGGATTGAGCGGATCGCTCACCGAACCCAGCTTGCCGAGACCGTTCGTGAGGCCATTGCCGAGCGTCTGCACAGCGTTGCCGGTCGAGACGGCGGCGCCGGCGAGACCACTTTGCGTTTGCGCGCTGACCAGCGGCAGTTGCGTGCCGGCCAGCGTGGTGCCCAGATCGCTGACGGTCTTGCCGACTTGCGTCACGACACCCGTGCTCGCGGTGGCGGCCACGGTGCCGATCGGGTTGGTCGCGGCGCTGCTGCCCGTGCCGCCGTTCCCACCGCCGTCTCCATTGCCGCCGCTTCCGTTCCCACTTCCGCCGCCGCTGCCATTGCCGCCGAGGCCCGAACCGTCGGTCACCGTGCCGGCGCCCGTGCCGCCGCCGCTGCCGCTGCCGGCGCTGGTGCCGCTATCGCCGAGCGAGCCGCTGGTGCCGCCGGAGCCGGAACTCGCGCAGCCGGTCATCGTGACGATCGCAAGCAGGCAGGCGGAAGCGAGAAGATGGCGTTGAATGCTTTTCATGATGTTGTCCTCTGGTCTGTATCGGTGGTCAGGCGAGCGCGTCTTGCGCTGCCAATCGGCTGTTCATGCGTTGTGCGATGAGTGCGAACAGGAGCGCGTTGACGACCGCGCTATCGGGGCCCGTCATCGCTTGGGCCGAATGCGTGTGGTCGGCGCGAGCGGCGATGGGCGAATCGGTCGGTGTGGCGGTGGCGCGTACGCCACCGCCTTCTGCACCGCCCCTCCCTGGGCTTGCGCCTCTACGATCGTTCTCGGCAGCAGCGCTGCGCTGCGTTGCCGCGATGCGTTGCTGACCGCCAGACAGGACGGCGGGGCGCGGCATCGTTTGATTGGTATTGCCAATGATCATGGTGTCCCCCGGTGATCTTCAGCGTTGCGATGCAGGGATATGCGCAAGAGCTGTGCCAATCGCCAAGGCTGGGTTTGAACAAAACTTCTAATTTTTCCGGGGCGGGCTGAAAAGCCTGTATTTACTTGCGTTTCGGAAAACAAGAATCTTTCGGATCGAGAGATCGACCGTCTTCGGAAGGGGGATGGGGCAGGGTTAACGCCATCGAAAAATGAGCGGTTTTCGTCGAAATGCCGTTCCCGTTACGGGGGTGTTACGGGGGACGTTACGTAACGTCCCCGGCGAGACCGATGTCGGCGTCGTGTAGAAATACGAACTAAATTGCCAAGCCATGCAATGCTTGAGCGTGCAGGGCGCGCAAAGGCTGGATGCTGGCGTGTCGCAACGCGGGCGAGCCGAATCTCGTTTCTGGGCGAGGCGTGAGTCGGGGGATGTCGGGAGGCAGGGGCGTTGAACGAAGTGCAACGGTAATCAACAGCGACAACACGGGGTGAATCCGTTGAATCAGATGAATCGTTATTTAACGGCGTGCTACAGGTATTGCGCGTGAACGTGTGGCGTGACACCAATCATGGTTTTCCCTCGCGGGCGTTGTATTACCTGGATTTGGAGTATTGTTTGATCCATCGATGTAACGCTTTCTTACATTCTCCAGGGTGATTGGAAGCAAGGCTCTAGTTTTTGTTTGCAGGTTTAAATTAGCATCGAAAAAAGCGTACGCCGCGACAAAAGCGGTATCGACAAGCGTAGAAATATTGGCGTACAACGCAAAAGAGGTTCGCAAGCCTGATGGCGCAACGAATCCGAGGCCGAACTCAAGCATTGATAAGCGATATGGCGCACGTGCGTCGGCGACCGAGAGGCCGTTGATGTCCCGTTGTGTCCGAACGGGCGCTTGGCGCCTTTTTAGTGGGAGCGTGATATGAAACTCGGCAATCGCATTCGACTGTTTGCTCGCGACGAACGCGGGGTCACTGCACTGGAGTACGGCATTCTCGCCGCGATCGTGGCCGTGCTGATCGGTGGCGCGGTTTATACGAACCTGTCAGGGGTATTCACGTCGGTATTTTCGAAGATCACGTCGGTCGTCACGAACGTCGGTTCGTGACGTTCCGGCATCGCACCCTGTTTGGCGCCGGCGTGAGCGCGGTGGCACGGGTGTCGAGATTGGGGTTGGCAATATTGGGAAGGACACCGTAATTTCATGGCATCCTTCAGGGTGGTGACGGCACTATTCGCGAGGACGCGAATCATGCGGGCAAAGCGAACAAGGGAGGCCGGAGGGCAGCGCAGCCTGTCCCGGCAGACAGGGGTCACGGCGCTTGAGTACGGCATTCTGGCCGCCATCGTCGCCCTCTTGGTCGGCGCGACGGTGTTCACCAATTTGACGACCGTGCTCACGAATGTGTTCAGCAACCTCACGTCGGTCGCAACGTCCGCCGTGAACCACTGACGCGAGACGCAACGTGCTCACCTTGCTGTGGCTGTTGTGCCTGCCGATCGTGATCACCGATCTGGTCGCGCGCCGTATCCCGAATGTCTGGCTGTTGGGCGTAGGCGGGCTGGCACTGATCTGGATTGCATGGCGAGCGTGGCATGGCGAGCCTCGGGTCATGTGGGTTCACGGGCTTGGCGCGCTGTTGGGATTGATCGCACTGCTACCTTTCTGGTGGCGCAACGTGATGGCGGCGGGCGATGTCAAGCTTTTCGCGCTGATTGGGCTGGTGGCAGGGTATTCCGCGCTGCTGCCGGTTTGGTGCCTGGCCAGCGTGGCGGCTGGGGGCATGCGCTGGTGTTGTTGACCTTGCGGTTGAAGTGGCTATCGCGATGGTGCGATGGCCTGAGCGCTTCCGCCGCGTGGCAACGCGTTCTGCAGTGGCGAGCCGGACGCATCGGATTGCCCTATGGGGCCTATCTGGCAGCGGCGGCGCTTGTAGTGCGGTAAGTCCGGTAAGTGCGGTCGTAACAACGGTTGCATTGAGTCAGGCAGCGGCAGGTCGTGCGCGTTTCCACGGCACATGCCACAGGCGACGACAGGCGACGACAGGCGACGACAGGCGATGACGAGTGCGGCGGCAAGCGGCACCGAAATAACGAGAGGCGCGGGCGACGCCGCGCAAATTAGTATGACCAATGCGTCGCCAAACACGGCCACACAGTGCCGTGAGCGACGGGGAGCATCGTCATGAAGCGGTTTGGGGCACGGGCAGGGTCAGGGTTGCGATGCACGCGCTCGCGTGGCGTCGCCGCGCTGGAATTCATGCTCATCCTGATGATCCTGCTGCCCGCGTTCTATGTTGCCGTCGCGTTCTCCATCACCATTCTTGCCCGGCAGATGCTCACGCAGGCCGCCTCCGAGGCTGGCCGCGCCATGCTGCGCGCCGGCACCATGGCGCAGCGCCAGGGATACGCCACGCAGGCGATCAACACCACATTGACCTGGCCTTCGGCGTCGGCGGTGAGCACCGGCTTTACGCCCGACGCGACCTACCCGTGTCCGGCGTCGGGCACCAGCGCCAGTTCGCAATGCATTGTTCACGTCACGTTGACGCTGACCCAGCCGATGACCGTCAACTGGCCGGGGCTGGGGGCGCTCGTGCCGCAAAACATTGTCGGGACGGCCGCGATCACGCTCGACACATCGACGTTGGGCGGCAGCTAAATGAGGGACACAAGCGTCAAAGGAGCGCGGTGCGCAGGTGCCGCGAACATTCACCCCGAGCGCCCTAATGAGATGTGCGGTTATGCCAGGTTGTCATGCCGCCGGTTCGCCGGCGTCCCGCAAATTGTGACTGAACGGCCCTCAGGCCCCAAGCCATGAACAAAGCCACCAAGATTCTCGCTGCTGTGTTGGTTGTCGCCGGTGTGTTGCTCGCGCTGTTCGCGCTGCGTCTCGGCACGTCCAACGCGCCGGCGCCGGCCGCGACGCCTTCACCGGTAACCCAGACGCTCACGCAGCGCTATCCGGCCGTGGTGGCGGCCAAGGCGCTTGCGCCGGGCCAACCCATCGCAGCGGACGGCGTGAAGCTCGTATCGTTCGATAGCCAGACCGCGGGCGGCTTCGCCAACCCGGCCGACGTCGTGGGGCGCGTGCCCCTTGTCGCCCTCGCGGCCGGCGTGCCCGTGACGCAAAACGCGCTCGCACGCGGCCTCGCCCTGCAGCTCGCGCCGGGCGAGCGGGCCTTGGCCATTCCGGTCTCCGAGACCGTCGGCGTGAGCAACCGCATCCGTCCGGGGGATTACGTCGACGTCTTCTTCACGATGAAAACCAATCGACCGGCAGGACCGGCCGTGGGCTTGGTGGATGATACGCAAGCGCGTCTGCTGGCCTCCCGCGTGCGGGTGCTGAGCTATGGCAACGCATCGCTCGACGATGTGTCACCGCCGCCGGCCACGCCGAGCGTGGCGTCCAGCGTGCAAGCCGCCACGGCGACCGCCCCGGCGCCTGCGCAACCGGCCATCAATGCGCAGGCGCCCATGCCGGCGACGGCGGCGGTCGTGGCCGTGCCGGTGGCCGACGTCAACCGGGTGGTGCTCGGCACGCAGCAGGGCAAGATCACGCTGGCGCTTCGCAACCCGGGCGACGACGCCAAACCCGACCCGTCGCTGTTCCCGGCGCCACCGCCCGTGCTCGCGGGCAAGGCGGGACTCAAGCCGGACGACAAGGCGGCGCTCGAGACGCCTGAGAATCAGGCCTATGCCGGCATTGCCGCGACGGGGCTGGCGGGTGCACCGACGCGCGCGCCGGCGGGGACCCCCCATTTGGCGGGCGCACGCGGGAGCGGCGGCGCCACGATCGAAGTCGTTCGCGGCGCGCAGCGAAGCACCGCTGCCTATTGACGCCGCCGACGCTTCGAGGTTTGACCTGAAACGCCACGCCAATTAACCCACACAGTGACCGATACAGCCACGCCATGATGAGAAGCCAGGTTCGCACCGCCAGACGACAGACCCGACGCGTGACGGCCATGCTGTTGTGCTTTGCCGCGCTGCTCGCGTGCGCTGCCACGGTGTCGGTGCGTCTGGCCGATGCGGCCGACACCGGCTCGGGCGCCGGATCGCGCTCGCTGACGCTGGGCGTTCACGAGCAACGCGAGCTGCAAGTGCCGGGCGCGCTCGAGCGTGTTGCCGTGGCCGATCCGGCGGTGGCGGACGTCGTCGTGCTCAAGGGGTCGGGCGGACGACGCGGCTCGGTGCTGGTCGTCGGCAAGCAGGCGGGCACCACGCAGATCGCCGCGTGGCCGCGTGGCGGCGAACCGGTGCGTTGGGAAGTGCATGTGAAGGGCAGTCTGCAGGGCGCCCTGGGCGATACCGGCACGGCCAGCGTGGATGCTCGTGGCAGCGCGGCGCTCATCAAGGGGCATGCGAATACCGTCATCGAACACAGCGCACTGCAATCGGCCGCGCTCGATGCGGCGGGCAAGGGCGGCGTCGTCGTCGATCGCTCAACGGTCGGGGACACCGGGGTCGTGCAGGTCGACGTGAAGATCGTCGAGATCAATCGCAACATTCTCAACCAGCTGGGGGCGCGCTTCGGCGCGTCGAAAAAGACCGGCTCGGGCACCTTCGGCGTGAGTTCAGCGCTTAACTCCGCCTTCGGCGGCGCGGGCGGGACGAGCGCCGTGCCGAACTTCGGTTCGTTCTTCGGCTCGGTGACCCGCGGCGCGTTCAGCATGGCGGCGGAGATCGATCTGCTGCAATCGAACGGTCTCGGCCGGGTGCTTGCGGCGCCGACCCTGGTGGCCCTGTCCGGGCAGAGCGCGAGCTTCCTTGCGGGCGGCGAGATTCCGGTGCCGCAGTCGGGCGGCCTTGGCACCACCACCATCGTCTACAAGCCGTTCGGCGTCGGACTCACGGTCACGCCGACGATTCTTGCACCGAACCGCATTGCGCTGAAGGTGGCGCCCGAGGCGTCGGACATCGACTATACGAATGCCATCGTGACCGACTCGACGCAGATTCCCGCCATCACGACACGTCGTGCGGACACGACCGTCGAGCTGGGCGACGGCGAGAGCTTCGTCATCGGCGGCCTGATTTCGCGCACCACCACCGCCGCCGTCGACAAGGTGCCGCTGCTCGGCGACTTGCCGCTCATCGGCGCATTTTTCCGCAATCTGAAGTACAACAGCGCCGAGAAGGAGCTGGTGATCGTCGTCACGCCCCATCTGGTCAAGCCGGTGGCGAAAGGGGTGGCGATGCCGTTACCGGGCGATACGCGCGAGCGTCGCCCGGGCCCCGTGTGGGGCGCCTATTTGATGGGTGTAGCAAGCGACAGCGAACTGCCGGGTTTTTCGAAATAACGTCGCTACAGGTACCAAGATGGTACGGAGCGGCGCGCAGGCGAGAGCCCGGGGCAGGGAAGTCAGGAGTGCATAAATGAACGCACCGACGCGAATACTGGACACCATGACAGAGTTGCATCGCTTCCTCTTTTGCAGCGCGCATGCGGGCCACGGTCAGTGGCTCTCGGCGGCGTTGCGCGAAGAGGGCGTGGTGTTGCAGGAGGCGGGCCGTCCGGCGCAATTGCAGCAGCGCATTGGCGATCTCGATCCGCAGGTCGTGCTGCTCGATTTTTCCGGAGAACCGACCGGCCATGCCGACGACGCCGCCGACGGCGGCTTCGCCGGTGCCATCGAACTCGCGCACATGCTCAAGCGCGTGGCGCCCAAATTGCCTCTGGTGGCAGTGGGCTCGATGGTGCGGGCCGATGGCATGAAGGCGGCCATTCGCGCCGGGGTCCACGATTTCATCGATATGCACTCGACGCACGAGGAGGCGCTCGACGTCATTCGCCGGGTGGTCGATCAAACGCCACCGCCCAGTGTCGCCGCGCCTCAACGTCACGGGCGCTTCGTGGTGCTGCTCGGTGCGCGCATCGGTGTAGGGTGCAGCACGCTCGCCGCGCATCTGTCGCAACTCGGGCAGGAGATGGTCGTGGGCGCGCATCCCGACAAGGCGGTCCGCGCGGCGAAGGTGCCGGCGAACAAGGACGATAAGTTCGATGCCTCGCTACTCGGTCATGTGGCGCTGCTCGATCTCGGTTTGCCGTCCGGTGACGGCCTGTTGTATCTCAATACGCAAAGTCAGTTCAGCTTCGCCGAAGCGGTGCAGAATCTGCGTCGCTTCGACGAAACGCTCGTGCATACAGCGGTCTCGCATACGCCAAGCGGCCTCGCGGTGCTGCCGCTGCCGCTCGATCTCGGCGACATGCGTAGTGTGGCCGCGGCCGATGCGCTGGCGCTGACCGACCGTCTGCGGGCGTTCTTCGATCTGATCGTGGCCGACCTCGGCGGCTTCTCGAATCCCGCGTTCGTCGCGAGCCTCGTGCGCGCAGCCGACGAGGTCTGGCTGGTCGTCGACCAGAGCGTGGGCGCGATCGTCTCGCTCGCGTCGATGTTGCGCGATCTCGAAGAGAAGAGCGTGGAGCGCCATCACCTGCAGCTCGTGCTCAATCGCTACGACCCGCGTTACGGTATGGCGGCCGATCAGATCGCCAAGCGCTTCGAGATTCCGCTGCTCGCCACACTGCCCGATCGTCCCTTGGCCATGCTCTCGGCCACCAATCAGGGCAAGCTGATTCTCGATACCGCGCGCGGCGATCCGTACGTGCGCGCGTTGCAACCGCTCGTCGAACGACTGATCAGCGCGCAACATGCGGGGGCGGCAGCACAACGTCATTCGTCGGGCTGGCTGGGCCGATTCATGGGAAAGCACTGATATGACCGACTCCATCGAATTTGCCGACGACAAGCGCGCGTTTGCCAATTCACAGCAGTTTCAGGACATCAAGACGGCAGCGCACGAACACCTGCTTGCGCGGATCGAGGAACTCGGTGCGGAATTCGGGCGCTGGAGCCGCAGCGCGATTCAGCAGTTCGTCGATCTGGAGATGGACGGCTTCGTGCGTCTGCGCCGCATCCCGATCAACGAATCGGAGTTGCGCCAGATCTCCGATGCGCTTACGAAAGAGTTGGCCGGCTTCGGACCCATCGAGGATCTGCTCGCGGATCCGGCGGTGGAAGACATTCTGATCAACGGGTACAACGACGTGTATGTCTCGCGCGAGGGCGTGCTCGCGCGTGAAGCGTTGCGCTTTTCGGACAATCAGCATCTGCTGCGCATCGTGCGACGCATTCTTGCCCCCATCGGCCGCCGTCTCGACGAGTCGAACCCGATGGTCGACGCGCGCCTGCCCGACGGCGGGCGCCTGAACGTCGTGATCGAGCCGTTGGCGGTCGACGGGCCGGTGGTCTCGATTCGCAAGTTTCGCAAGGACCCGCTCAAGCCGTCCGACCTGCTCGCGCTCGGTAGCTTCAACGAAGAGATTTACGCGCTGCTCGAGGCGGCAGTGCGCTCACGCTGCAACATTCTTGTCTCCGGCGGGACCAGCTCGGGCAAGACGTCGCTACTCAACGCGCTGGCCAGTTTCATTCCGGCGAACGAGCGCGTGGTGACGGTCGAGGATACGGCCGAACTCTCGCTTAACCACCCGCATGTGGTGCGGCTCGAATCGCGTCAGGGCGGCTTCGACGGCGCGGGCGAGGTATCGATTCGCGATCTGATTCGCAACAGTTTGCGCATGCGTCCAGACCGCATCATCGTGGGCGAAGTGCGCGGGTCCGAAGTGCTGGAAATGATGCAGGCGATGAACACCGGTCACGAAGGCTCGATGGCGACGATCCACGCGAACTCGCCGCGCGAATGCCTCTATCGCCTGGAGATGCTGGCGGGCTTCGCCGGGTTTCAGGGCAGCGAGAGCAGCCTGCGCCGGCAGATCACGAGCGCGCTCGATTTCATCGTGCAGATCGGCCGTCTGTCGAGCGGGCGCCGACGCATTCTGTCGATTACCGAGGTGACCGGGGTGTCGGATACGGTGATTTCGACGCAGGAGCTGTACCGTCACGAATCGGTCGTGGGGCCCGACGGCGAAGAGAAGGATCGTTGGGTCTCGCTCGGCCTTCAGCCGCACTCGCCGAAATTGCAGCGGTTCAGGGAGCAGACGCGCCATGCGGCCGCGGCCGCAGCGCAATCGCAAAGCAACACGCCCCCGGATTCGGGTGGCGGTGGCGGCTTCTTCGGACGCCGTCGATGAATGCCATCGTGCTGTGGGTCATTGGCATTGCCCTGCTGCTGATTGCCGCAGGGTTGGAGCTATGGCGCCGCACGCACCAGCGCGTGAGAGCGCAGGCGACGAGCGCGTTTCTTGAACGGCAGCTCGCCCAGAGCGCGCCGCGGTTCGCGGCGAGCGAGGGCGACGCCGCGCGCGCGCCGCGCCGCAAGTCGCTGCCGTGGGAGTTCTTCTTCGAGCGCGCGGGCGTGCAGACCGATCCCACGTTCTACGCGATGCTGGTCGCGCCCGGCCTGCTGATGGTGATGCTGTTCTGGATGTGGCACGGGCCGCTCTCGGCCATCGTCGTACTGTTGATGTACGCCGTCGGCACGGTGCTGCGCTACTGGTTCAAGGCGGCGCGCCGGCATCGCAACATCGTGCGGCAGTTGCCGATCTTTCTCGACGGCATGGTGCGGATGCTGACCGTCGGCAATAGTCTGCCGGCCGCGTTCCAGACCGCCGCGGGCAATGCCGACATGCCGCTGCGCGAACTCCTCGATCGTGCCGTGCGACAGGTGCAGGCCGGTGTGGATCTCGACGTTGCGCTCAAGCAGATCGCGCGTGTCTATCACGTCGAAGAGATTTATCTGTTCGCGTCGGTGGTCGACCTCTCCACCCGCTTCGGAGGACGCGCCGACCAGATCCTGTCGCGCATGGCGGGCTTCATGCGCGATCGCGAGCAGGCGCAAGCGGAACTGTACGCGCTGTCGTCCGAGACACGGCTATCGGCATGGGTGCTGGCCGCGCTCCCGATCATCGTCAGTGCCGTGCTGATGTTGCTCAATCCGAGATTCTTCGAGCCGATGTTCCAGGAGGCGTCCGGTCAGCGGCTGCTCGCGATCGGCCTGGGACTGGAAGTCTTCGGCGGCTTCCTGTTGTACCGGCTCGCCAAGTCGCTGTGAGCGAGAGGGACTGACCGATATGCACCTCGCCAACTCGCACCTGTGGATGATGCTGGGCCTGTTGATGGTCGCGGCAGGGCTGTTGCTGGCGGCGTCGGCGTTGCTGTTGCGTGCGATGCGTCAGGGACGCAGTGAGCGGATGATCGATCAGGTGCTGGCCAGCCGCCAGCAACAGGCGCTGGCGGCACTGCGTGCGGCGAGTGCACCGGGCGGGCGGCATGCGACGCCTGACGAGGACACGCTGGCGACCCATGAGGGCCGACAGCGCGGCTGGCGCGCGTTGTTCGACCGTGCCGCGGCGCTGGGCAAGCAGTGGTCGGAAACGCGCCTGGGTCAGCATCTGATTGCAGCCGAGGATCGCCTGCTGCTCGCGCAATGCGGCTACGACAGCGTGCGGGCCAAGTCGCTGTTCCTGTTCACGCGGGTGGCGCTCGCGGCGGTGTTGCCGTTGCTCATCTGGTTGTGGTTCCCGGGCGGCGGGGGGTTGGTACGATGCTGCGCCTGATCGGTGCGGCCGGGGCCGGACTGCTCATGCCGAAGTTCTACGTGCAACGCAAGGCGACACAGCGCCGTCGCGAACTGATCGAGGAGCTGCCATTGCTCATCGACTTGCTGCGGTTGCTGCAGGGGGTGGGCCTGTCGATGGATCAGAGCCTGTATGTGCTGGTGTCGGATTTTCGCGAAGTGCTGCCGATCCTGTCCAGGGAATTCGACAACGCCAATCGTCAGCACGCGTCCGGGCGCGGTCGCGAGGCGTCGCTGGGCCGCTTGCGCGAGGTCTACGACAACGACGATTTGCGCGCGCTGGTGCGGCTCATCGTGCAGGTCGAGCAACATGGCGGGGCGGTGCAGGAACCGCTGCAACAGTTCAGCGATCGCTTGCGCGAACAGCGCCGGCAGACGATGAAGGAGCGCATCGGCAAACTCACGGTGAAGATGACGCTGGCGATGATGCTGACCCTATTACCCGCGCTGATGCTGGTGGTTGCGGGGCCGGCGATCCTGTCGCTGACGAAATCGATGGAGGCAATGCGGTGACCCGACGAATTCAGACACGACGCCTCGCTCGGGCCGCTGCCGCGACCCGCGTCCCACAGCCACCGCGCGCCCGCCGCGCGATGGCCGGCTCGCTGATGGCCGTGCTGTGCGCGGCGGCGCTTGCCGGGTGCAGCGGGCCGCGTATCGGTGGCTACGGTGCGCCGTCGGCGGCGGCGCTCATGCAGGCAGAGCAGAACGACGAAGCCTTGGCCAAAGCGGCCAAGCCCGACACGCGCGGGTTGTATCTGTCGATGATTCGCCAGATGCAGGAGCAGGGCGCGTATTTTGCGTCGCTGGCGCATATCGACGAGTTTCGGATGCAGTACGGCGCGGCGCCGGACATTGACATTCTCCGGGCCGATGCCTTGCGTGAGACGGGACAGCCCGACGCCGCAGAGCAAGCCTACCGCCCGTTGCTGATCGGGAGCGAAGCGGCGGCGGCGTGGCACGGCATGGGGCTGGTGGCGGCGCAGCGCAAGGATTACGTGGCGGCGGCGCGGGCGCTGCGCGAGGCCGTGACGCGCGCGCCCACGCAGGCGTTCTATCTGAGCGATTTCGGTTTCGCGCTGTTGCGCAGCGGCGATACGGGAGGGGCCCGGGTGCCGCTCGCTCAGGCGGCCGAGCTGCGGCCCGACAGCCGCAAGGTGTTGAGCAATCTGGCGGTGTATCTCGTGGTGACGGGCGAGCGCTCGCGGGCCGAAGAGGTGATGACGCGCGCCGACATGCCCCAGGCGACGCGCGACGCCATCGACAAACTGGCCGCCGACATCCGCGCCGAGGGACAAGCGCGCCGGGCGGCGGCCGATGCAGCGGCGGCACGCGCCGCCGCGCAGGCCGCGGCATCGATTCCGGCACCGCTGGCGCAGGCCCGGCTTGCACGTGCCGCGGTGGCGGCCGATGCCACCTTTGGCACCGATACCACCGATGGGACCCGCAGCGACATGCCGATGTCGCTGATGGACCGTTTCAGCCGCTCGCAGTGATGCGGTGCCTTCCGCCTTCATGCATGGCGCAGGGTGCACGACGAGAATCACGCAATATCAGGGAGACGTGATGATGGCAGGTCAGAAACCACACGGAACATTGGACGCTGGGCCGCGGCGGGCGACGCGGCTCGTTGCCGCTGCGCTCGCGCTTTGGGCGGGCGCGGTCGCGGCGCAACTCAATGCGCCGATCACGGGATCGATGGGCGGCGCTGACGCACGTAATGTCGCCGCACCGGCGCCGGCACCGGCACCGGTTGTCTCGGCAACGCCCGCAGCGCAAACGGCGGCAGCGCCCGTAGAACAAACGAGGCGTGTGCCGCACAACGTCGTTCGGCGCGATACGGCGCTGCGTGTCGGTGAGCATGCCCGCGACGGCATGCTCGGCGACGAAACCGAAGCGTTGCTCGCGCTGCAGGCGGGCAATCTGGCCGCCGGCCCGGGGCTGCCGATGCTCGGCTCGACGGCGTCGCGTGCCTACAAGCGCTATCTGGATAGCTTCACGTATCCGATTCCTCAGTTCTATCCGGCGATCGTCCAGGGCGATACGGGGACCGGCAACAATGGCGGGGGCAGCGCGGGCGCTGCACCTGCCGCAGCGGGGGCTGGCGCGAGCCAGTAACGTGTCATGACTGTGCGTGCGCGTTTGCGCCGAACGAATCGTATTGCCTCGTCACGTGGGGCGCAGCGGGGATCGGTTCCGATCCTCGCGTTCGTCTTCGTGATCGTGGCGCTGATTCTGGCGTTCGCCATCGATGTGGGCTATGCGTTCATGCAACGACGCGATCTGCAGCGCGCGGCCGACATGGCCGCGCTCGCCGGTGCGCAGACGCTGCCGGGATGCGCCAACGCCACGTCGTATGCAAGCGTCGCACAGGCCAACGTGACGTCGAACATGGGCAGCAACGTCACCGGCTTGCAGGTGACGACGTCGTGCGGTATCTGGACATCGCCGTCGGCGTCGGCGACCGGGCCCGGCACGTTCGTCGCGACCAATGCCGGCAATGCGGCAAGTGGTAACGCGGTGTCGGTGAAGTTGTCGTTGGGCGTACCGTCCTTCTTCCAGCTCGCCGGTACCCGCACGATCACGGCCACCGCGATTGCGCGCAAGGCGCCAGCGGTGGTGACGTTCACGGTCGACTCGGGACTGCTGGCGCTCAATACGAGCAATTCGGTGCTCGCGCCGCTGCTTCAGTCGGTCGGTATCTCGCCAACGCTCTACGTCGCCGCGGCGCAGCAACTTGTCGGCGTCAATATCACACCGCAGGGATTGTTGCAGGCGCTTGGGGTTCCGGTGACCGGCGATGTCAGCGTGGCGTCGCTGTCGGGCGTGGCCGCGGTGAAGAACCTGACCGTCGGGCAATTGCTGAGTGCAACGAATATCGCGCTGGCAACGCAGAACGGTGCGCTCTCGGCGTCGGTCACGGCGATGAACAACCTAATCAATGTGTTCGCGGGCAGCCCGGTGCTGAATCTGCCGATCAACTTGCTGGGCACGGCGACGACACCCGGCCTCATCGCCAACATCGACGCGGCGGGGGTGAGCGCAGCGAACGCGCTCACGGCCAATATTGGTGTCGCTGATCTGATTTCCGCAGCCGTCGTCGGTGCTAACGGCAGCAACGCCGTGGCGATTCCGTCGCTACCGATTCTGGGCGGTACGGTGTCGGTCGTGGCTCGGGTCATTTCGCCGCCACAGGTTGGCGTGGGCGGTGTCGGTGCGACAGCGACGACCGCGCAATTGCGGCTGTTCGTGACCGTCAACTCGTCTGCCGGTACGCTGGGCGGGCTGCTCAATGGACTGGGGACGCAGTTGAATCTACCGCTCGTGCTGGAGGCGGCACAATCGACGGCGACAGTGACGGCCTTGCAGTGCGGCGCGCCCCCTTCCGCGACCCTCCAAATCAATTCCGGTCTCGTAAATGCCTGTGTGGGCGGCACGGCCAGCGGCGTGAACATCGCAAACGACGCTGCGAGCTGCACCACCCTCATGACGCAGCGCACGAACATTGCGACGTTGCTGGGATTGATTAACGTGGGGGGAAACGTCAACCTCTCGCTCGTGACCAATTCGCCCGCGCCGCTGACGTTTGCCGGCCCGTTTCCACAAACCGTCGGGCCGGTCGGCTCGAGCGTGAATCTGAGCCAGATCGTCAGCGCGTTGGTCACGGGCCTGTCGCTCGACGTGAGTGCGTCTGGGGCGGCGTCATCCAATACGATCGGTACGGGTCTCGTTGGCAGCGTGCCAACAGCGGCCGTGGGCGCCACCGTCTCGACGGTCAACCTGTTTCTCAGTACCGCCGCCGCAGGGCTCACCACCACGACCAATGCGCTCGGCACCACCTTGGGCGGCGTCGCCACCCTCAACCTGCCCCAAGTAGTCGGTGGCGTGGACGGCCTCATCACCGGGCTGGTCAATACGCTCGGCTCGATCGTGAACGGTTTGCTGGGCGGCGTTTCGGATCTGGTTTGCAATCTGTCGGGCAGCGGGGCAAATCAGTGCCGCGTCAATGCCGTGTCGGGGTCGATCGGTAGCGCCGACGTCTCGCCCGTGCTCGGCAGTGTGGTCTATACCTTGCTCAATCCGCTGCTAGGGCCACTGAGCACGCTACTCAACACGTTACTCACGTCGCTCGGCATCACGCTCGGCACCACCACCGTGACCGTCGACAGCATCAACTGCCAGAACGGACTCGTCCAACTCGTCTATTAGCGAAGCGGCACGATCGCGCAAGCGAACCGGAACAGGAGCGGAACAGCGAGGCCAACAGCGGGCGACGGATATCAGGACTGAAATTCACCATGACGGGCGCCTGGCGCGACCGGCAACCAGCGGACAAGCATGAAAAGCAAGCCAGTACGTGAAGATCTCGATGTGTACGTGTGGGAGGGCAAGTCGGATATTGCCGACCGCGTCGCGCATTGCCTCGCGAGCTTCGACATGGAAGTCATTCGTGCCGACGGTATCGATCTCTCGCGCGAGCGCACCAAGGCGCGTCCGTCCATCGCCGTGGTCAGTGTGTCGGTGATCGAAGGCGCATCGACCAATGCCCAGGAGTGGCAGTTGGGCCACGGCATGCCTGTCATCTGGGTCGCGACCACGCCGCGCGAGAACGATCCGCGCGTCTATCCGCCCGAGTACAGCAATATCCTCACGCTCGACTTCTCCGGCGCGGAATTACGCACGCTCATCTTCAAACTCTCGGGCGCCATCGCGGAAGCCGACCGCGCCCCGGCGCCGGTGGACCCGCTCGTTGCGCAGTCGAGTGCCATGCTCGCCTTGCTCGCGGAGGTCGATGCCTTCGCCGATTGCGACTCGAACGTGCTCATTCACGGCGAGACAGGGGTGGGCAAGGAGCGCATCGCGCGCTTGCTGCACGACAAGCAAAGCCATTACGGGCAAGGCCCCTTCGTCGCCGTGAACTGCGGCGCGATTCCCGACGGCCTGTTCGAGTCGCATTTCTTCGGCCACGCCAAAGGGGCGTTTACCGGCGCGCTGTATTCGCACAAGGGCTATTTCGAGCAGGCCAACGACGGCACGCTCTTCCTCGACGAAATCGGCGATCTGCCGTTGTATCAGCAGGTCAAGCTGTTGCGGGTGCTGGAGGACAGCGCAGTGACGCGTCTGGGGTCGGCGCAACCCGTGAAGCTCGACTTTCGGCTCGTGGCGGCGACCAACAAGCACCTCAAGACGATGGTGCGCGACGAATTGTTTCGTGCCGACCTGTTCTACCGTCTCGCTGTGATCGAGTTGCATATCCCAAGTCTCGAGGAGCGCGGCCCCGTCGACAAGCTCGCCGTCTTCACGGCCTATCTCGGCAAGGTCGTCGGCGACAGCGAGGTTGGCGCGCAAGTGCCGCCGTGGCTGCGCGAACAGGTCGAGGGCGGGGTGTTTCCCGGCAACGTGCGTGAAATGCGCAACATCGCCGAGCGTGTCGGCATCATCTATCGGCAATTGGGGGGCTGGGACGAGCGGCGCATCCGCCCGATCTTCGACGCGCTTTCCATGGGCACCCCCTCACGCGGTGACGATGGCGCACGAGGCGCGGTGCTCACCGATCGCGCCCGTTGGGATGCCACCGAGCGCGCGCGCATCGTCGCGTCGCTCGACGCCAACGGCTGGCGACGCCAGGACACCGCCAACGCCCTGGGCATCAGCCGCAAGGTGCTGTGGGAAAAAATGCGCAAGTATCAGATCGTCGGCAACGATTCGGAACTGGCCAGCGAGTTCGATGCGGGCACCGGTAGCGATCGCTAGTGCGCCGCTACCGGACGGCATTCGGCGCACCTGGTTGGCAAACCGAAGGAAACGACTGAAAAGCCCGCGGCGGTCCGAGAGATGCCATCCGCCCCTCGCCATGGGATCGTGCCCCGATATCGCCGCGTGTTGCGTGGGCAATACCTCGATTCGCGCCTAAATGACGGGATTTGTCTGACATCGAAGTTCCGTCCGGGAGAACTCGCACGGTGCGCGGAGTTGCGCGGTATCAACAGATGAATTCAGGCGGGCACAATAACGCATTCGGCGCTTGGAAGCGGGCGCGTCAATGGATAGAATTGGCGGCTATTGCGGGCGTGCGGTTATCATTCCACAAATACGCAGGTCTCAGATCCTCGGGGCGGAGTCCGGAGGGGGCGAACGAATGCGGCGAACAAGGATCGTGAAACGGTCCGGTCGATAAGAGGAAAACAGATCAGATGAAAATCAGTGATTGCCGGGGCGGTATTGGTTGGGCGTGGGGGTGGCATGCCTGGCAGCCTGGGGAACGCCAGCGGGGGCGGCGGACGCGGTGAAGGACGTGACGGGCGCATCGCCCGCCCAACTCGCGGCGCCGACAGTGCCTGCGCAGTCGGCCAACGCGCCGGCGGCGGCCTCGGGGACGATTCAGGAACTGCGCGATCGCATTCAGAACAAGGAAGTCTCCGAACTTCGCACAACTTACAACGGCCGCTATGGCGCGAGCCTGTTGTTCTATCCGCAGACGTTGGGCTATTACGTGGCACTGTTCCATGAGGGCCAGTTCTGGCGCGTCGTGAAGCTCGGCAACGAGAAAAAGGCGGAAGCCCTGTACGGCGATTTCGTGCGCCAGACGCAGGTGCTTGCCGACGTCGAAATCCGTCGCATCAAGCTCGAAGCGCAAAAGGCGCTGATGGAGCGCCAGCTCGCCGAGAGTGAAGCGCGCCTGAACGCGGTGCAGAACGACCTGACGATTCAACGCCAGCAGGAGCAGGCGCTGGCCGAGAACCAGCAGGCAGTGCGCGAACAGGCCTCGGCACTGGAAACCGAACGTACCGCAGCGCGTCTGCGCCTGAACGACCTGCAAGGCCAGATCCGCTCGCTTGAAGCCGAGCAGAACAGTGCCGATTCGAGCCTCGTGCGCTCGGTCAAGAGCCCTGTCCATCGCGGCAAGGCAACGCGTCATCGTTAAGGCGATGACCTGCCGGGCATCGTTCGGTCGACGGCTCAGATGATGGGAAAACCGCCTTCGGGCGGTTTTTTTATGGGCCGTCGTTTATGGGCCGTCGTACCCGCGCTTCACCCGCGGCGGCGCCGTACACGGTGCACCGGTACACGCAATTGGCGGGGCTGTCGACTCGTGAATGCGCATGCCGGGCATATGTCGCGCATTTGCAACTCGAAACGCGGCGCCGCTCGCCCAATCCCATGGTGCGCCGGGGTGGCAAAACCCTTGTCGCGCCGCACTGGTCACGGCGCACGGCTCGAATTATCCTAGCGTAGCCTGCCATGTCAGACGTCCGGCACTCAGCACCTGTCCGGACTGGCGAGGGAACCGGCGCCCAGTTAGAATAGCGCCCATTTTGTGCAGCGCAATAAAGCGATTACCCAAACCTTATGACGCAAAACATACGACACGGGCAGCGCCCTCAGGCTTTGCCCGCGCTCATGGTGGCGGCCATCGGCGTGGTCTTCGGCGATATCGGCACCAGTCCGCTCTATGCGCTCAAGGAATGTTTCGATCCGCAACACGGCATTCCGTTTACCCAGCAAGCCGTGTTCGGCATCATCTCGCTGCTGTTCTGGGCCCTGGTGATTGTCGTTTCCCTGAAGTATGTGCTGTTCGTGATGCGCGCGGACAACCGCGGCGAGGGCGGCGTGCTCGCGCTCATGGCGCTAAGCCTGCGCAGCGTGCGGGCCGGCAGCCGATGGGCGTCGGTGCTGATGATGCTGGGCATGTTCGGCGCTTGTATGTTCTATGGCGATGCGGTCATCACGCCGGCCATTTCCGTGCTGTCGGCGGTCGAGGGGCTGGAGATTGCCGCCCCGTCGCTCGGGCGCTTCGTGCTGCCGACTACCATCGTCATCCTGATCGTTCTGTTCTGGATGCAGAAGTCGGGCACGGCCAAGGTCGGACGCCTTTTCGGCCCGGTCATGGTCATCTGGTTCGTGATTCTCGGCGTGCTCGGCGTGTACAACATCGCCGCCGCGCCCGAGATCGTTCAGGCGATCAACCCGTATTACGGCATCCGCTTCATCCATACGCACGCCCTGCAAGCCTATATCGTGCTCGGCTCGGTGTTCCTGGTGTTGACCGGGGCCGAGGCGCTCTATGCGGACATGGGGCATTTCGGCATTCGGCCCATCCGATTTGCGTGGTCGCTTCTCGTGTTCCCGGCGCTGACACTGAATTACTTCGGCCAGGGTGCATTGCTGCTGACGACGCCAAAGGCCATCGAGAATCCGTTCTTCCTGATGGCCCCGGACTGGGCGCTGGTGCCGTTGGTGATGGTGGCAACGGCGGCGACCGTGATCGCCTCGCAGGCGGTGATCTCCGGCGCATTCTCGCTGACCAGTCAGGCCATTCAGCTCGGCTATGTGCCGCGTATGAAGATCCTGCATACGTCGGATCGCGAAATCGGCCAGATCTACATGCCGGTGATCAACTGGGCCCTGCTGCTGGTGATCATCTGGATCGTGCTGGCCTTCAAGTCGTCGAGCAATCTCGCGGCCGCGTACGGTATTGCCGTGACCACGACGATGGTCATCACGACCATTCTGGCGTGCGTCGTCATGGTCAAGGTCTGGAACTGGAACAAGTTCCTGGTGGCGTTGATCATCACCGGCTTCCTCGTGGTCGACTTCGCCTTCTTCGGCGCGAACCTGATCAAGGTGGAAGAGGGCGGATGGCTGCCGCTCGCGCTGGGGCTTTCCTGTTCTTCATGCTGATGACCTGGCACAAGGGGCGCCAATTGCTGCGTGAGCGCACGGCCGCCGACGGGATTCCGCTCGCGCCGTTCTTGCAGGGGCTGCTCGCGCATCCGCCGCATCGCGTGGCGGGCACCGCGATCTACCTGACGGGCGGCAACACGCAAGTGCCGGTGAGCTTGCTGCACAACCTCAAGCACAACCGCATCCTGCACGAGCGCACGATCTTCCTTACCTTCCGCACGGTCGATGTGCCGTATGTCGAAGATCTCAATCGCATCGAGGTCCAGGATCACTCCGGCGGCTTGTTCAGCGTAGTCGCAACGTTCGGTTTCAACGAGACGCCCGACGTCAAGGAAGTTCTGAATTTGCTCGAGGGCAAGACGGACATGCACTTCGAGCTGATGGACACGTCGTTCTTCCTCGCGCGCGAGACGGTGGTTCCGACCAAGTTGCCCGGCATGTCGATCTGGCGCGAACGTCTGTTCGCATGGATGCACCAGAACGCGGCCAAGCCGACCGACTTCTTCAGCATTCCCGCGAACCGCGTGGTCGAACTGGGGACCAAGATCGAGATCTGACGGCGAGTCCCGTGCCCTGAGGGGGCGGGCACGCCGCGCCGTCGGACATGGCCGTGCATGAACGCGATGCAACGAACCCCCAAGGATTGGCGAGACCGCCAGCCCTTGGGGGTTCGGTGTTTTGGCGGACCGAAAAAAAGCCCGCCTTCCGGAGAGGGCGGGCCGGTCGCAACGAGACGGGACGCGGCGCGAGGTAACGCTTGCGCGCCGCGCGTCGGACTCGTGAGCGCTGGGGCTCGACTTAGCGCTTGAGCTTGGCGAACGCGGCTGCCATGGCGTTCACCGTCTCCGGTTCACGCTGACGTTGACCGCCGCCGCCACGTTGGCCGCCGCCATTGCCACCGTTGCCGCCGCGCGCGCCGCTGCTACTGCCCGGACGATCGGTCGCCCCCGCCACCGGCAGGTCGTCGTTCAGGCGCATCGTGAGCGAGATACGCTGGCGGCGCGGATCGACTTCGAGCACTTTTACCTTCACGATGTCGCCGGCCTTCACGACCTCGTGCGGATCCTTGATGAACTTCGTCGACATGGCCGAGACGTGCACCAGGCCGTCCTGATGCACGCCAATGTCGATGAACGCACCGAAGGCCGCCACGTTCGTCACCACGCCTTCGAGCTGCATGCCCGGCTTGAGGTCGGTGAGCTTTTCGACCCCTTCCTGGAACGTCGCCGTCTTGAACTCCGGTCGCGGATCGCGGCCCGGCTTCTCGAGTTCGGTCAGGATGTCCTTGACGGTTGGCAGACCGAAACGCTCGTCGACGAATTCGGTCGCCGAGACACTGCGCACGATCGAGCCGTTGCCCATCACGTCGCCAATGGTCTTCTTGATCTTCGCCAGAATGCGTTCGACGACCGGATACGCTTCCGGGTGGACCGACGACCGATCCAGCGGATTGTCGCCGCCGGTCACGCGCAGGAAGCCGGCGGCCTGCTCGAAGGTCTTGTCGCCCAGGCGCGGCACTTTCTTGAGCGCTTCGCGATTCGGGAACGGGCCGTTGCTGTCGCGAAAGTCCACGATGTTCTTTGCAAGCGTGCCGTTCAGGCCCGATACGCGTGCGAGCAGCGGTGCCGAAGCGGTATTGACGTCCACGCCCACGGCGTTCACACAGTCTTCGACCACGGCGTCGAGCATGCGCGCCAGCTCGCGCTGGTTCACGTCATGCTGATACTGGCCCACGCCGATGGCCTTCGGCTCGATCTTGACGAGTTCGGCCAGCGGATCCTGCAAACGGCGGGCGATCGACACCGCACCGCGCAGCGACACGTCGAGTTCGGGGAATTCCTTCGCGGCGAATTCCGATGCCGAGTACACCGAGGCCCCGGCTTCCGAGACCACGATTTTCTGCAGCTTGAGCTCGGGATGGCGCTTGATCAACTCCAGCGCGAGCTTGTCCGTCTCGCGCGACGCCGTACCGTTGCCGATACTCAGGAGTTCTGCGCCGGTGGCAGCGGCGATCTTGGCGAGTCGCGAGAGCGAGCCGTCCCAATCGCGGCGCGGTTCGTGCGGGTAGATGGTGTCGGTGCCCAGCACCTTGCCGGTGCGATCGACCACGGCCACCTTCACGCCGGTACGCAGGCCCGGGTCCAGACCGATCACGCCCTTCTGACCGGCCGGGGCGGCGAGCAGCAGCGCCTTGAGGTTGCGTGCGAACACGCGAATGGCTTCGCTCTCGGCGCTCTCGCGAATTTGCGTGAGCAGTTCCGATTCGAGGTGCGGCTGCACCTTCACGCGCCAGCACCAACGGCAGACATCCCCTAGCCACTTGTCGGCGGCGCGGTTCTGCTGGCGAATGCCGAAGTGCCCGGCGATCACGCCTTCGCACGGATGCGGGATCTGCGTGTCGAGTTCCTCGCCAAGGCCCAGCTTGACCATCAGAATGCCGAGGTTACGGCCGCGGAAGAGGGCCAGTGCGCGATGTGACGGCACGGCGGCGATCGGCTCGGCGTAGTCGTAATAGTCACGGAATTTCTCGCCTTCCTCGCTTTCCTTGCCCTCGACGACCTTCGACGACACGACGCCCTGATGCCACAGATAGTCGCGCAGCTTGCCGAGCAACTCGGCCGTTTCGCCGAATTGTTCCGACAGGATGTCGCGGGCGCCGTCGAGCGCAGCCTTGACGTCCGCCACGCCTTTTTCGGCATCGACGAACTTGGCCGCTTCGGCCTGCGGGTCGAGTGTCGGGTCGGCAAGCAAGGCCTGCGCGAGCGGCTCGAGGCCGGCCTCGCGGGCGATTTGCGCGCGCGTGCGCCGCTTTTGCTTGTACGGGAGATAGAGGTCTTCGAGCGTCTGCTTCGTGTCGGCCGCCTCAATGGCGGTGCGCAGCTCGTCGGTCAGCTTGCCTTGCTCGTCGATGTTCGCGAGGATCGCCGCACGGCGCTCTTCCAGCTCGCGAAGATAAAGCAGGCGTTCTTCGAGCGTACGCAACTGCGTGTCATCGAGGTTATCGGTGACTTCCTTGCGGTAGCGAGCGATGAAGGGCACGGTGGCGCCTTCGTCGAGCAGTTGCACGGCGGCGGCCACCTGACGCGGCTGCACGTTGAGTTCGTCGGCGATGCGTTGAACGATCTGAAGAGCTACGTTTTGCGTCATGAGTGTTGCGAGTTACCCAAGTGCCAGGAGCGGGGCATTTTGCCATAAACCGCGGGCGCGTCCGGGCAGGCAATGTTAAAATTTGGCATCACTCTGCTCAACCTCATGATTTCCTTCGCAAAATTGTTTTCGCGCCAGTCTTTGTGTCGTCATGCCGCGGTGGGCGCGTTCGGCATCGTGACGGCGGCCGCCGTCGTGCCCGGCACGTCGTTCGCGCAGGGGCTCTCGGCGACCGAGGCCGCAGGACGCACGACCGAACAGCTTCGCGTGCCGAAGGTGCCGTTCGATGCCACGGCCGATCGCACACCGTCGCCAGCCAGTGCGGCGAGTGCCGCCATCGCCGACGATGACAAGCCGGTCGCGTACGACGACGCGCTCGATCTGCACCCCGCTGACGACGACTTCGCCGGCCGCCGTGCGGTGCTCGATCGGCAGCGCGCCTGGATCGACTATCGCTTCGAACAGGCGAAGTACGAGTGTGCGTCGAAGTTCTTCGTGAATTACTGCATCGACAACGCGCGTGACGATCAACGCGCGGCGCTCAAGGCCGTTCGCAGCCAACGACTGGTGCTGGAAGACCAGGAGCGCAAGGCGCGGGCGCAGGAGCGCGACGATCGTCTGGCGGAGAAGCGGGCGCAAACGGCGGCCGAAGCGCCGCAGCGCGCGGCGGAGCGTGCGCAAAACGTATCCAATTACCAGACCAAGCAGGCTGAGTATCAGCAGCGTGTGACCGAGCGTACGGGCCAGGCGCCGCAGCGGGCGGCCAACGCCGAGCAGTACAATGCCAAGCAGGCCGGACAGCAGCAGAAGCTCGACGACGCGAAGGCGACAGCGGCTCGCAAGGCGGCAGAGCGCGAAGACAATGTGCGCAAGTTCGACCAGAAGCAGAAGGACGCTATCGAGCGCCAGAAGAAGTCGGATGCGCGCCGCAAGGAATCGGAATCGGGCAACGCGCCGGCGCAGAAGCCGTTGCCGGGACAGTGAGCGATGTCCCGATCCGTGCTGCCGCGTTGCGTGGCGATCCCTCCTGGCGCGTCGTTGGCCGGTACGCCGTCGGGACGGGGTGTGAATGCCGGCCCCGGCATCTTTCGAGAGTCGCAGGAGCGTGACCACGATGCAGCATGATCTTCACTCCGTCGGGCGCCGCATCATCGAGTTGCAGATCGAACACCGCGATCTCGACTTCCTGATCGACAAGCTGCTGACGGAACCGTCCTACGACGAACTCCGGGTCACGCGGCTCAAGAAGCGCCGTCTGAAAATCAAGGACACGATCACCCTGCTGCAAGTGCAGCAAATGCCGGACCAGCCTGCCTGAGCGGGCGTCCCACGCAACGTTTGCGACACGCGTCGGAGAGTCGACGCGATTGCTTTTTTCATTGCCGGTGTCGCGAATCTCGTAGGTGTGATTCGCGGCACCTTTGAGTTCTCTTGCCGTTTTGACCGATTCCGCCGCCTCCAGCGATTTCCCCGATACCTCCCCGAGCCCCGCCGAGTCGCCCACTTTCTATGGACTCAAGCCGCTTGCCGCCAAGCGCGAGCGCGAGTTGCAAGAGATCTTCGGCGACGGCGGGATGCTTGCGCGCACGATCGACGGCTATCGCTCTCGCGAGCCGCAGACCGAAATGGCACGCGCCGTGGCCGCCGCGATGGACACGCACGACACGCTGATCGCCGAGGCCGGTACCGGTACCGGCAAGACCTACGCGTATCTCGTGCCCGCCATGCTGTGGGGCGGCAAGACGATCATCTCGACCGGCACCAAGCACTTGCAGGATCAGATTTTCGCGCGTGACATCCCCACGGTGCGCAAGGCGCTCGCGGTGCCCGTGACGGTGGCCATGCTCAAAGGGCGCGCGAACTACCTCTGCCACTACTATCTGGAACGCGCCCAGCAGGAAGGACGCTTCGCGTCACGTCATGAAGCGGCGCAGTTGCGCGAGATCACGACGTTCGCGCAAATCACGCACAGTGGCGACAAGGCGGAACTGGCCTCGGTGCCGGAGAATGCGCCCATCTGGGCGCAAGTCACGTCCACCCGCGACAACTGTCTTGGTCAGGAATGCCCGCGCTACAAGGATTGCTTCGTGATGCAGGCGCGCAAGGAAGCGCAGCAGGCGGATCTCGTGGTCGTCAATCATCACCTCTTTTTTGCGGACGTGATGCTGCGCGACACGGGAATGGCCGAGCTGCTGCCCAGCGCGAACACGGTCATCTTCGACGAAGCGCATCAGTTGCCCGAGACCGCCACGCTGTTCTTCGGTGAGACGGTTTCGACCGGGCAGATGCTCGAACTGGCGCGCGACTGCGTGGCCGAGGGGCTGATTCATGCCCGCGATGCGGCGGACTGGGTCAAACTCGGTGCGAACCTGGAGCGGGCCGCGCGCGATGTGCGTTTGACCTTCGGGCAGGACAACACGCGGATGTCGGTCGCACAGTTGGCCGACGATCACGCGTTGTTCGGCGCGCTCGATAGCGTGGACGTTGCGTTGCAGGACATGATCGAGACGCTCCAGCACCAGTCCGAGCGAGCCGAAGCCTTGGGCACTTGCTTGCGTCGCGCGCTGGAGTTGCATCAGCAGTTGGAACGTTGGCAGACCGGGGCAACGCCGCCCGTGCCGGGCGAGTCGCCGCTGCCGCTGCTGGATCCGGATGCACCGCGTGTCACCGACGGCAAACGCGAAAAGGCGGCCAAGGCGCGCGAAGCCGAAGCTGCACGGCTGGCGGCCGACGCGAAGGCATCGGGCACTTCGATGGACGAGGGGGCGGCGGAAAAAAACTACACGCCGCCGGAGACGGTCCGCTGGATCGAGGTGTTTTCACAGGCGGTCCAGTTGCATCAGACGCCACTCTCGATTGCGCCGATCTTCTCAAAGCAGCGCGCCGGCGCGCCGAGGGCCTGGATCTTCACGTCAGCTACGTTGTCGGTGAAGGGCAATTTTATGCACTATGCGGCGCAGTTGGGGCTCGATGCGGGCAAGTCGCTCACGCTCGCGAGCCCCTTCGATTATCCGAATCAGAGTCTGCTGTACGTGCCACGCGGATTGCCACAGCCGTCGGCGCCGGGCTTCACCGACGCCGTGCTCGACGCCGCCTTGCCGGTGCTCGAAGTGAGCGGTGGCCGGGCGTTTGTCCTGTGTACGACGTTGCGCGCTGTCAACCGCGCCGCGGAGCGTCTGCGTGAGGAGTTCGACCGCCGTGGCTGGCCGTATCCGCTGCTCGTGCAGGGCGAGGCGAGCCGCACCGAACTGCTCGATCGGTTTCGCGCGCTCGGCAATGCCGTGCTCATCGGCAGTCAGAGTTTCTGGGAAGGGGTCGACGTGCGCGGCGAGGCGCTCTCGCTTGTCATCATCGACAAATTGCCGTTCGCGCCGCCGGATGACCCAGTGCTGGCCGCGCGGCTCGACGCGCTCACGAAGAAGGGACTCAGCCCGTTCGCCGTGCATCAGTTGCCGCAGGCGGTCATCACGCTCAAACAGGGAGCGGGGCGATTGATTCGTTCTGAACTCGATCGTGGTGTGTTGATGATTTGCGATCCGCGTCTGGTCGACAAGCCCTACGGCCGCCGGATCTGGCAGAGCCTGCCGCCGTTCAAGCGCACGCGCGAGCTACCCATCGTGCGCGGCTTCTTCGATGAGATCGCCGCCGACGCGGGCGACTGACTCGCCGACGCATTGCCGTGGCATTCGCCGGAATCGACCCGGCGCATCACGCACCAAAACAAAAAGCCCTCGCGCGAGCGAGGGCTTTTCGATGGGGCAGACCGAAGCGACGTTTACCGCCAGAGCTGCCACCAGGACTTCTTGTCGCCGCTGGTGTCGGTGCGATGGCCGACCGTCAGATAACCGCTCTTCGGATAGGTCTTTTCCATCACGCGACGCGCGTCGTCACGCAGTTCGGTCATGCCGAGTTTATCGTACGACTTGATCATGATGCCCAGTGCGTCTTCCAGCGCCGGTGCCTGATCGTAGTCCTTCAGCGCGCTTTGTGCGCGATTCACGGCAGCGAGGTACGCGCCGCGACGATAGTAGTACTCGGCGGCATGGACTTCATGGGCCGCCATCGCGTTGACGGCGTAGCGCATGCGCAGCGCGGCGTCGTTGGCATACTTGCTGCTCGGATAATGCTCGACCAGATATTTGAAGCTGTCGTAAGCCGCGCGCAGTGCCTTCGGATCGCGCTCGCTGAGATCCTGTCCCGAGAAGCGGCCGAACAGGCCCAGGTCGTCATTGAAGTTGATCAGACCCTTGAGGTAATAGGCGTAATCGATCGACGGGCTGTCCGGATGCAGGCGGATAAAGCGGTCGATGGCGGTGAGGGCCTGCGCCGGCTCGTTGTCCTTGTAATAGGAGTAGGCCGTGTTGATCTGCGCTTGCTGCGCGTGCGGACCGAACGGATCGCGCCCTTCGAGCAACTCGTAGTACTTGGCGGCCTTCGTGTAGTCGCCGCTATCGAAGCTGTCCTTGGCTTCCGAGTATAATTTGTTCGTCGACCAGCCGGCCGTTTCGTCGACCTTCTCCGGCAGAATGCCGCAGGCGGCAAGGCTGCCGACCACGATTGCGGCCAGCGTCAGGTGTTTGACAAGTTTCAGGGCTTGCATGCTCGTTAGCTTCACTTCTCGATGACCCATTCAATTCTGCCGGATTATAGCGTAACCGCCTCATTTGCCACGGAAAATGCGGAGGATTCGTCTGACGACGACCTCGATTCGCTTCCTGAGGCTTTCCCAACGGCAGCCGACGGCACCCATCCCGGTGCTCCCTTGTCCGGTTCCGCCTTGCCGGGCGGGGCTGGCGTCAGCACGCCGCTTAGCGCCACCCTGCCCGAGTCGCTGGCCGGGGAGCGACTCGACAAGGCGCTCGCGCAATGTTTTCCCGAATACTCCCGTAGCCGGTTGCAGGCGTGGGTCGAAGACGGCCGCGTCACGCTCGACGGCGAGGCCGCCAAGGTGCGCCAGAAAGTGGCGGGCGGCGAGGCCGTCGTCATCACGCCGGCACCACTGCCCGATCAACTCGCGTTTGCCCCCGAGCCGGTGCCGCTCGACGCCGTCTACGAGGACGCAACACTGGCCGTCTTCAACAAGCCGGCGGGTCTGGTCGTGCATCCGGCGGCGGGTAACTGGTCCGGGACCTTGCTCAACGGCCTGTTGTATCGCTATGGCCAGGCGGCCGCCGATCTGCCACGCGCCGGTATCGTTCACCGGCTCGACAAGGAGACGTCGGGCCTGATGGTCGTGGCGCGCACACTGGTGGCGCAAACCGATCTGGTGCGCCAGTTGCAGGCCCGTACCGTCAAACGCCATTACGCCGCGCTGGTGTGGGGACGCCCGCCGCAGCGCACGGTGGTGGACGCTCCCATCGGTCGCGACCCGCGTGAGCGCACTCGCATGGCGGTCGTACCGGGGCAGGGCGGCAAGCCGGCGCGCACGCGCGTCGTGACGGTCGCCAGCGCAGAATGGGAAGGTTCCCCGGTGTCGCTCGTGCTTTGTTCGCTCGATACGGGGCGCACACACCAGATCCGCGTTCATCTCTCGCACCTCGGCCATGCGCTGTTGGGTGATCCCCTCTACAAACCCCGTCACAAACGACCGGTGTTGCCGGGCGATTTTGCGCGTCAGGCGCTGCATGCCTGGCGACTGGGGTTGATCCATCCCGAGGACGGCCGTCTCGTGCACTGGCAGGCACCTTTGCCGGATGACCTGCGTGCGCTCGTGGCCGCGCTTGGGCTCGAATTCGATTTTTCAACGCTCCCCGATTCGCTCGATGACTTCTTCCCTGCCTGAGTCAAACCTGATGCCCGCGGACTGGATCGTCCCCGACTGGCCCGCCCCGGCCAACGTTCGTGCTGTCTTCACGACGCGCGCGGGCGGCGTGAGTCAAGGACCGCAAGCCACGTTCAACTTGGGGACCAAGGCGGACGACGAGCCGGCCGCCGTGCGGATCAATCGTGCGTTGCTCGCGGCGCGCACAGGCGTACCGTCGGCATGGGTGGCGCAGATTCACGGCCCGCGCGTGGTCGATGCGCGCGCGGCGCTCGAGGCGGCCGATGCCGGCGACCCGTTGCAGGCCGATGCCAGCGCGACGAGCGAGATTGGCCTTGCGAGCACCATCATGGTGGCGGATTGCCTGCCGGTGCTGCTGTGCGACGCGCAAGGGCGCGCGGTGGCCGCCGCGCATGCCGGCTGGCGCGGACTTTGCGCTGGGGTGATCGAGCAGACAGTGCGGGCATTGCGAGCGCGCTTGCCGAAGGGCGACGCCGACGCGCCGGTCTTGGCGTGGCTCGGCCCTTGTATTGGGCCCCAAGCGTTCGAAGTCGGTCGGGAGGTGAGTGAAGCGTTTCTTGCGGCCGCAACGCCGGACGAGCGTGAAGCGACGCAGTCTGCGTTCGTCCCGCACGGCGATCCCGATGCGGGGAAGTCGTTGGCGGATTTGTGTGCGCTTGCACGGTTGCGACTGGCCCGCGAGGGCGTGACGCAGGTCTCGGGCGGGCAATGGTGTACGGTCGGTGATCCGGCGCGATTCTATTCCTACCGGCGCGACCGGACGACGGGTCGCATGGCGGCACTCGTGTGGCGCGCGGCCTGACGCCGATTACCGCGCAAGCGAATCCGTCCGGGGTTCTGTCACGGCAAAGGCGTGGGCGGTGAGCGCGGTGAGGCGTCGCGATCCGACGATGAAGGGACTGAAGGGACTTGCGCGACGGCGTCGTCGGGTCGCGGCGGGCGGGCACGCCGGAGGCGGGCGCCTGCGATGTACAGTAAGAGCAGCGTCGGGGCGAGGCCACCGCAGACAAAGATGACGACACCCAGTGCGACGGACGGCGCGGTGATGGCGACCATCGCAATGACATAAAGCCAGCCAAGAATGACGATCAGCATTGGGGCAAACGCGCAGGCAAAAATGGGTGGGGCGACGGAAAAATGCACGCAAGACGGACGCTGCAAGCATTGACACACTTGCGCGCGCACGCAAGAATGCTTCGCAGGTGGGGCGTATCGCTAAGCAAGCGCTGCGTGCCGCCGCGTTTCGGGCGCTGGCCCGTGAACGCAACGAACGTGACACTCAGGCTATCATGAATCGCGCCAGTGCCAACTTCGATCCGGCCTCGTTGGCCGCCTCGTTCGCCAAGCAGTTCCCCTCCGCTTCGCTCTCCGCTCAGGACATGTCGCAGTGGTTCACGGCTGCCCAACAACTGTTCGGGGCGCTGCCGGGGGCTGCCGGCTCGTCATTCTCCGGTGCCCCTGGGGCACCGTCCGCCGCAAACCCGTTCGCCGGGCTTTTCGATCTCATCGGCAAGGCCGGCAGCCTGCCGCCGCCGACGTCACCGCACGTCGATCCGGCGCGTCTGAATGCGCTTCAGACGGAATATGCGCGCGAATTTTCCGAACTTGTCGCCAGCTTTACGCAGCCCGGACTGGACACGGCGCCCGCCTTGGGCGACCGGCGCTTCGCGGGCGACGGTTGGCGTAATCCGTTCTACGCGATGCCCGCGGCGCTGTATTTGCTCAATGGGCGCTTCCTGCTGCGCATGGCCGATCTGGTCGACGCCGACGCCAAAACGCGCGAGCGGATTCGGTTTGCGGTAGAGCAATGGGTGGCGGCCAGTTCGCCGGCGAACTTCATCGCGACCAATCCGGACGCGCAGCAGCGCCTCGTGCAAACGAAAGGCGACAGCCTGCTCACCGGCATGCAGCACCTGCTGGCCGACATGGGCAAGGGCAAGGTGTCGCAAACCGATGAGGCCGCGTTCGAAGTCGGTCGCAACGTGGCGACGACCGAAGGCGCCGTGGTCTTCGAGAACGACCTGATCCAGCTCATCCAGTACAAGCCGCTCACGCCGACCGTGCATCAGCGGCCGCTACTCGTCGTACCGCCGTGCATCAACAAGTACTACATCCTCGATCTGCAGCCGGAGAACTCGTTGATCCGCTACGCGGTCGAGCAGGGCAATACGGTCTTTGTCGTGTCGTGGCGCAACCCCGACGCGTCGCTCGCTCACAAGACCTGGGACGACTATGTGGGAGAGGGGCCAATTGCCGCGATCGACGTCGTGCGTGAGATCAGCGGGCAGCCGCAGATCAACGCGCTCGGCTTCTGCGTGGGCGGTACGTTGCTCTCTGCCGCGCTCGCCGTGCTGGCCGCGAAGGGCCAGAAGGGTGCCAAGTCACCGGTCGCCAGCGTGACCTTGCTGACGACGCTGCTGGACTTTTCCGATACTGGCGTGCTCGACGTCTTCATCGACGAGCCGCATGTGCAGTTCCGAGAGCAGACGATCGGCGGCGGCGCCGGGCATGCGCCGGGCCTCATGCGCGGGGTGGAGCTGGCGAATACGTTCTCGTTCCTGCGCCCGAACGATCTGGTCTGGAATTATGTGGTCGACAGCTATCTGAAGGGCAATGCACCCCAGCCGTTCGACCTGCTTTACTGGAACGGTGACGGCACCAATCTGCCGGGGCCGATGTTCTGTTGGTATCTGCGCCATCTCTATTTGCAGAACGAATTGAAGCGCCCGGGTGCGGTGCAAACGTGCGGCGTGCCCGTGGATCTGGGCGGCATCGACGCCCCCGCGTATGTGTTCGGCTCACGCGAGGATCACATCGTGCCGTGGACGTCGGCGTTCCGTTCGCTGCCGTTGTTGGGTGGCGAGCGACGCTTCGTGCTGGGCGCTTCCGGTCACATCGCGGGCGTGGTCAATCCGCCGGCCAAGAAAAAGCGCAGCTACTGGCGCAACGACGACGTGGGTACGGATGCCAACGACTGGCTGGCCGGCGCGACGGAGCACCCCGGCAGTTGGTGGAGCGACTGGAGCGAGTGGCTTGCAGGCTACGCAGGAAAACGCGTCAAGGCGCCAAAAGCGTATGGTAATGTTGTTTATGCCCCTATCGAACCGGCGCCCGGTCGCTACGTGAAGGCCAAGGCCTGAACGGGCGGCACCCACGGGCATCCCCCGCGGGTTCGACTCATTTGGAAACGAGGAAAGAGACATGACGGATATCGTGATTGTGTCGGCTGCGCGTACCGCAGTCGGTAAATTTAGCGGCTCTCTCGCCAAGGTGGCGGCGCCGGATCTGGGCGCCATCGTGATCGACGAGGTGCTCAAGCGCGCCAAGCTCAAGGGCGACGACGTGAGCGAAGTCATCATGGGGCAGGTACTCACGGCTGGCTCGGGTCAAAACGTGGCGCGACAGGCTTCCATCAAGGCGGGACTGCCTGCGATGGTGCCGGCCATGACCATCAACAAGGTGTGCGGCTCGGGCCTGAAGGCCGTGATGCTCGCCGCGAACGCGATCACCGCGGGCGACGCCGACATCGTCGTCGCGGGCGGGCAGGAGAACATGAGCGCCGCGCCGCATGTGCTGCCGGGTTCGCGTGACGGCTTCCGCATGGGCGACGCCAAGCTGATCGACACGATGATCGTCGACGGCCTGTGGGACGTGTACAACCAGTTCCACATGGGCATCACGGCGGAGAACGTCGCGAAGGAATACGGCATCACCCGCGAAATGCAGGACGCATTCGCCGCCGCTTCGCAGAACAAGGCCGAGGCCGCGCAAAAGGCGGGCCGTTTCGATGCCGAGATCGTGCCGGTCCTGATTCCCCAGCGCAAGGGCGATCCGCTGGTGTTCAACACCGACGAATTCGTTCGCCACGGCGTGACGGCCGAGTCGCTCGCGAGTCTGAAGCCCGCGTTCGCGAAAGACGGCACGGTGACCGCGGCGAACGCGTCGGGGATCAACGACGGCGCGGCCGCTGTCGTCGTGATGTCGGCCAAGCGCGCCGAGCAACTGGGTCTTACGCCGCTCGCGCGCATTGTCGCGTACGCGAACGCGGGCGTGGATCCGAAGGTGATGGGCATCGGCCCGGTTCCGGCATCGCAGCGTTGCCTCGCACGTGCGGGGTGGAAGGCCAGCGATCTGGACCTGATGGAAATCAACGAAGCCTTCGCGGCGCAGGCGCTGGCCGTGAACCAGCAGATGGGTTGGGACACTTCCAAGATCAACGTGAACGGTGGTGCGATCGCCATCGGACACCCGATCGGGGCGTCGGGCTGCCGTATTCTCGTGACGTTGCTGCACGAGATGGCGCGTCGCGATGCGCGTCGCGGCCTGGCATCGCTGTGCATTGGCGGTGGCATGGGCGTCGCGTTGGCGGTCGAGCGCGTCTGACGCGTCTCGGCGAGCGTTCGAAAAAAATCGAATCGGTATCGTCCGTGCGTGCAGTGCGCACGGGCGCACGCTGAAGTCGGCAGGAGACGAAAGGCGCGCGCGGGAACGCGCGGCTTGTGCGTCAGTCAATTGGCAGTCGCAACAGGCGGCAGAGATGCCGCTATTTTGGGGGAAGCTTTCCATGACTCAACGCATTGCATATGTGACAGGTGGGATGGGCGGTATTGGTACGTCCATTTGCCAGCGGCTGCACAAGGATGGCTTCAAGGTGGTGGCGGGTTGCGGGCCGAATTCGCCGCGCCGCGTGAAGTGGCTGGAAGATCAGAAGGCGATGGGGTTCGACTTCATCGCGTCCGAAGGTAATGTTGGCGACTGGGAATCCACGACGGCCGCGTTCAACAAGGTCAAGGCCGAGGTCGGCGAGGTCGACGTGCTGGTGAACAATGCGGGCATCACGCGCGATGTCGTCTTCCGCAAGATGACCCGCGAGGACTGGGATGCCGTCATCGACACCAACCTCACGAGCCTGTTCAACGTGACCAAGCAGGTCATCGAGGGCATGTGCGAGCGTGGTTGGGGCCGCATCATCAACATTTCGTCGGTCAACGGGCAAAAGGGGCAGTTCGGTCAGACCAACTACTCGACGGCCAAGGCCGGTATCCACGGCTTCACGATGTCGCTGGCACAGGAAGTGGCGACCAAGGGCGTGACGGTCAACACGGTGTCCCCGGGGTATATCGGGACGGACATGGTGCGCTCGATTCGTCAGGACGTGCTGGACAAGATCGTGGCCACGATTCCGGTCAAGCGTCTGGGCGAACCGGGTGAGATCGGGTCCATCGTGGCATGGCTGGCATCGGAAGACTCCGGCTTCTCGACGGGGGCGGATTTCTCGCTCAACGGCGGCCTGCACATGGGCTAAGCGGGATCGGGGCGTAGGGGGCGCGACGGGCGACACCCGCGCTGCGCGCCCCGTTGCGGGTTAGGGCTTTGCCGCATAGCAGCAAACGTCCTAGAATCGATAATATGTGACTAACCCCGACCGCCGGTCGGGGAAGTCCTTCATAAAAGCAGGAAACCCACCGCATGGCCGCGAGCAAGAAGACTGACGAACGCCTGATCAAAAAGTATCCGAACCGGCGTCTGTACGATACCCAGACCAGCACGTACATCACCCTTGCCGATGTGAAGCAATTGGTACTCGAGACCGAGGAGTTCAAGGTCGTCGATGCCAAGTCGGGTGAGGATCTGACGCGCAGCATTCTGCTGCAGATCATTCTGGAAGAAGAAACCGGCGGCGTGCCGATGTTCTCGAGCGCCATGCTCTCGCAGATCATTCGTTTCTATGGGCATGCGCTGCAGGGCATGATGGGCACGTATCTCGAGAAGAATATCCAGACGTTCATCGAAATTCAGAACAAGCTGGCCGATCAGTCGAAGGGCATCTACGAAGGCGCGTCGTTCAATCCGGACGTCTGGGCGCAATTCATGAACATGCAGGCGCCGATGATGCAGGGCATGATGACCAACTACATCGAGCAGTCGAAGAACCTGTTCGTGCAGATGCAAGAGCAGATGCAGACCCAGGCGAAGTCGATGTTCAATACGTTCCCGTTCCCGGGAGCGCCGGGCGCGCCGGGCGACCCGAACAAGAAGCCCTGACGGTTTGGCCGACGTTGCGATGTGGCACGGGGCGCGCAACGTAACGATCGGCAACATAGTTGGAACGCCCCACGGGCGAACAGGGTAAAATACGCGGTTGTTCGCCGCGAGGTACTTCTTGCGGCGGTTTCGGCGGCAGGCAGGATCTGCGTCTCGCACGGTGTTTCGGCATTGCGGGGGATGCGCCAGGAGTGGCTGAGGTCGCTGCTTCGCCGGCCGATCGTTCCCCGTATTTTCTAGATCAGGATTTCGCCCCATGTCCCGCCCATCGCCCGCCGGCACCCCCAAGGTCGGCTTCGTTTCGCTCGGATGCCCCAAGGCGCTGGTCGACTCCGAGCAAATCCTGACGCAACTGCGTGCCGAAGGTTACGACATCGCCGGTACCTATGACGGTGCCGATCTCGTGGTGGTCAATACTTGCGGCTTCATCGACGACGCCGTTCAGGAAAGCCTCGACGCCATCGGCGAGGCGCTGGCCGAAAACGGCAAGGTGATCGTCACCGGTTGCCTGGGCGCCAAAAAGGACGCCGCCGGTCAGGACATCGTAACGGCCGTGCACCCGAAGGTGCTGGCCGTCACCGGCCCCCACGCCCTGGGCGAAGTGATGAGCGCGGTGCATACGCATCTGCCAAAGCCGCACGATCCCTTCGCCGATCTTGTGCCGCCCGCCGGCATCAAGCTCACGCCGCGTCATTACGCGTATCTGAAGATCTCCGAAGGCTGCAACCATCGCTGCACGTTCTGCATCATCCCGTCGATGCGCGGCGATCTCGATTCGCGCCCGGTGGCCGAAGTGATGCTCGAGGCCGAGAACCTGTTCAAGGCCGGCGTGAAGGAGCTGCTGGTGATCTCGCAGGACACCAGCGCCTATGGTGTCGACGTGAAGTACCGCACCGGTTTTTGGGCGGGGCGTCCGCTCAAGACGCGCATGACCGAACTGGTCACGGCGCTGGGCGAACTGGCCAAGCAGTATGGCGCTTGGGTGCGATTGCACTACGTCTACCCGTACCCGCACGTCGACGAGATCATTCCGCTGATGGCCGAAGGCCACATCCTCCCGTATCTCGACGTGCCGCTGCAACACGCCCATCCGGACGTACTCAAGCGCATGAAGCGCCCGGCCTCGGGTGAGAAGAATCTCGAACGCATTCAGGCGTGGCGCAAGCTGTGCCCGGATCTGACGATCCGTAGCACCTTCATCGCGGGCTTCCCGGGGGAGACCGAGGCCGAGTTCGCGTATTTGCTGGACTTCCTGCGCGAGGCCGAACTGGACCGCGTGGGTTGTTTCGCCTATTCGCCGGTCGAGGGGGCCAAGGCCAACGAGTTGCCGGGTGCCTTGCCCGACGAAGTGCGCGAGGAGCGCCGCGCGCGCTTCATGGAAGTAGCCGAAGAGATCTCCGCGCAGCGCCAGCAGCGCAAGGTCGGCACGACGATTCAGGTCATCGTCGACGAGATCAATCAGGACGGTGGTGTGGCGCGCTCGGCGGCCGACGCCCCCGAAATCGACGGCCTCGTGTACATCGAGCCCACGTCCAAGGCGGCCAAGCGCCTGAAGGTCGGCGAGTTCGTGAACGTGACGGTGACCGGCGCCGACGGCCACGATCTGTGGGGCGAGGTGGTCTGATGGCGCTCACGCATACGTCAGGTCCGCAAGTGCTGGCCATGGGCGAAGCCATGGTCGAGTTCAACCAGTCGCCCGACGACGCCCGCCAGTATTTGCAGGGCTTCGGCGGCGACACGTCCAACTTCGCCATCGCCGCGCGTCGCCAGGGCGTCAGCACGGGCTTCGTGAGCGCGCTCGGCGATGACCGCTTCGGTCGCATGCTGCTCGATTTGTGGCGTGAGGAAGCCGTCGATACGGACGCCGTTCGCATCGATGCGCAGGCCCCGACCGGCGTCTATTTCGTGTCGCACGACGAGCACGGGCACCACTTCGACTATCTGCGCGCGGGGTCTGCCGCGAGCCGTTACTGTCCCGAGGATCTGCCGCGCGAAGCGTTGGCGAGCGCATCGTTCCTGCACCTGTCGGGGATCAGCCTGGCGATCAGCGCGAGCGCTTGCGACGCTGCTTTCGAGGCGATGTCGACGATTCGCGCCGCCGGCGGCAAGGTGTCGTTCGATACGAATCTGCGCCTCAAGCTCTGGCCGTTGGCCCGCGCCCGCGCCACCATGCGCGAGGCCTTCAGCCTGACCGACGTCTGCCTGCCGAGCTGGGACGACGTGACGGCGGTCACTGGGCTGGACGATCGCGATGCGATCCTTGACGCACTGCTCTCGTATGGCGTGAAGGTCGTGGCGCTCAAGCTGGGTCGCGAAGGCTGCTATGTCGCCACGCCGGATGAGCGTCGTATCGTTGCACCATACCCGGTAAAGGCCGTTGACGCCACCGGGGCCGGCGATTGCTTTGGCGGCGCTTTCGTGGCCCGTCTGGCGCTGGGCGACGATCCGTTCGCGGCGGCGCGCTACGCCAACGTCTGCGCAGCGTTGTCGACAACCGGTTACGGCGCTGTCGCGCCCGTGCCGCGTGCCGAGCAGGTGCTCCAGACACTGGCGGGCTGATCCGCATCAATGCTTGACCTACCGGGGCACGTCGATGCTCCGGTTTCCCCTCGCTTCGCGTCCCCCCCCGACTTCCGTCGCTTGCGCCGCTTCCCGCCGCAGCGTGATGCGCGGCGCCCGACACGGCAGCCGCCCCCGCAAGCTCGCTCATCGAAGTTTCCCTCCACTGCGTCTGCCATCGCGGTAACCGCCGCGGCGCTATACTCATTGCCAACTGAAATTCACCCGGAGAAGAGACATGCAACGAGAAGTCGTGATCGTCAGCGGTGTGCGCACCGCGATTGGAGATTTTGGCGGCAGCCTGAAGGATTTCGCACCGACGCAGCTCGGCGCCATCGTCGCCCGCGAGGCCATGCTGCGCGCCCAGGTGGGCGGTGACGACGTCGGCCACGTGGTGTTCGGCAACGTCATTCATACCGAACCCAAGGACATGTATCTGGCTCGCGTGGCGTCCATCGAGGCGGGCGTTAGCCAGCATGCGCCCGCGATGACCGTCAATCGCCTGTGCGGCTCCGGTCTGCAGGCGGTCGTTTCTGCCGCGCAGTCGATTCTGCTGGGCGACACCGACGTGGCGATGGCGGGCGGCGCGGAGAGCATGAGCCGCGCGCCATACGTGATGCCGGGTGCCCGCTGGGGCACGCGCATGGGCGAATCGCGTCTGGTCGACATGATGCTCGGCGCGTTGCACGATCCCTTCGCCAACATTCATATGGGCGTGACGGCAGAGAACATCGCGAAGAAATGGGGTATCACGCGCGACGATCAGGATCGCCTCGCGGTCGAGTCGCATCAACGCGCCGCGCGCGCCATGGCGGCTGGCTATTTCAACGACCAGATCGTCCCTATCGCGATCAAGTCGAAGAAGGGCGAGGTGTCGTTCACCACCGATGAACATGTGCGTGCGGAAGTGACGCTGGCCGACATGGCGAAGCTGCGCCCCGTGTTCGAGAAGGACGGCACCGTCACGGCCGGGAACGCCTCGGGGCTTAACGATGCGGCCGCCGCGCTGATTCTGATGGAGCGCGCCGAAGCCGAGCGTCGCGGCGCCAAGCCGCTCGCGCGCCTGGTCAACTACGCCCACGCCGGGGTCGATCCAAACTATATGGGCATCGGTCCGGTGCCGGCGTCGCGCAAGGCGCTTGAGCGCGCCGGGCTCAAGGTCGGCGACATCGATGTGGTGGAAGCCAACGAAGCATTCGCAGCGCAGGCGTGCGCGGTCACGCGCGACCTCGGATTCGATCCGGCCAAGGTGAATCCGAACGGTTCCGGCATTTCGCTGGGCCACCCGATCGGCGCGACCGGTGCCCTGATCACGGTCAAGGCTTTGCACGAGCTACAGCGTATCGGCGGGCGCTATGCACTGGTGACGATGTGTATCGGCGGCGGCCAGGGCATTGCCGCCGTGTTCGAGCGCGTGTAAGTTACTCCCGGGGGCCGGTGTCGTTGCCGGCCCAAGTCTTTCCGGAGCCGTAATGACGCAAGACAACCGTAAGCCCCTCGACACGCCGGAAGCCAACGGCTGGCACTGGCAAACCAATATTCTGCATACCGACACCCACGTGCCGGCTGGTTTCACCGCGATGCCGGTGCCGGTGGCCCGCGCATCGACGGTGATCTTCCCCGATCTGGCCGCCATGCGCTCGCTCGACTGGAAGAACGACAGTCAGTGGCGCTATGGTCTGCATGCCACGCCCACATCGATGGAGTTGATGCGGCGACTGGCGGCGCTCGAAGGCGGCAAGCACTGCCTGCTGTTCCCGTCGGGACTTGCCGCGATCTCGAACGTGTACTTCGGCCTCGTCAAGAGCGGTGATGATGTCCTGATTCCAGACAACGCCTACGGTCCGAACCGAGAGCACGGCGACTGGCTCGCCGAATCGTTCGGCATCACGGTGCGCTATTACGATCCCATGATCGGTGACGGTATCGGCGCGCTGATTCAGCCCAACACGAAAGTGATCTGGCTCGAGGCCCCGGGCTCGGTGACGATGGAAGTCCCCGACGTGCCGGCCATCGCGCGCGTGGCGCGCGAGCGGGGCGTGCTCACGGCCATCGACAACACGTATTCCGCCGGCCTGGCGTTCCGTCCTTTCGATCACGGGGTGGACATCTCGGTGCAGGCCCTCACCAAGTACCAGTCGGGCGGCAGCGACGTGCTGATGGGCTCGGTCGTGACCGTCGACGATAACGTGCACCACCGTCTGAAGCAGGCGCGCATGCGCATGGGCGTGGGCGTATCTGCCGACGATTGCAGCCTCGTGTTGCGCAGCCTGCCGAACATGCAGCTCCGCTTCGAGGCGCACGATCGTGCCGCGATGACGCTGGCGACGTGGCTGGCCACGCGTCACGAAATCGCAGCCGTGCTGCATCCGGCATTTGAGGATTGCCCCGGCCATGCGAATTTCCGTCGTGACTTCACGGGCGCGGGCGGCCTGTTCTCCGTGGTGTTCGACGAGCGCTACACGCCGGCGCAAATCGACGCATTCATCGAAGCGCTGCGCTTGTTCAAGATCGGTTTCAGTTGGGGCGGCGCGCACAGCCTGGTGGTGCCGTATCGCGTGCCGTCCATGCGCTCGGCAACGCCGTGGCCGCATAAGGGGGCGCTGGTGCGCTTCTATGTCGGTCTCGAAGACGTGCGCGATTTGCGGGCCGATATCGAAGCCAGTCTGACGGCGCACCTCGGCGCCTGAGGCAGGGAACGCGCGCCCACGAAGGGCGCCGCATCGTCGGCGCATCGCGCCGGCGATGTCAGTCCTTGCGGAACAGCGAGAGCAGGGCGTCCAGACCCGCGTAATTCAACGCGACGGACGCCTTCTCCCGCACCACGGGTTTTGCGCGAAACGCCACCGACAGCCCGGCGATGGCCATCATCTGCAGGTCGTTCGAGCCATCGCCCATGACGATCGCCTGAGCGGCGCTGGCGCCGAGCTGCGTCGCCACTTCGGTCACGGTGCGCGCCTTGACCTCAGCGTTGACGATCTCGCCGAGCACACGGCCCGTGAGCTTGCCGTCGACGATCTCCAGCGTATTGGCGCGGGCGACATCCAGGTTCAGACGCGCCTTCAGCCGCTCCGTGAAGAACGTGAAGCCGCCGGATACCAGCAGCGTGCGGATGCCGAGTGCCTGAACGCCGCGCAGCATGGTTTCGGCGCCGGGCGAGAGTTGGAGGCGTTCGTCGAAGACCTTTTCCAGCGCGCTCGCGTCAAGTCCCTTGAGCAGCGCCACGCGCCGCGTGAGGCTCTCGTTGAAGTCCTTGATTTCGCCGCGCATGGCGGCTTCCGTGATGGCCGAGACTTCCGCCTTCAGTCCACAGTAGTCGGCAATCTCGTCGATGCACTCGATGGTGATGAGCGTCGAGTCCATGTCCATGGCCACGAGCTTGAAGTCTGTGAGGCGTCGGTGGCTGTCGACAAGGACCGCGTCGACCTGGTGCTGCTGGGCAAACGTGCCCATCGCCTCGCGCAGGGCGGGTGTATCGACGACGTCGGCAATGCGCGCCGCACCCGGGGTGAACGTGACGTTCGCACCGGGCGCAAAGGCGCCGACCGCCGCTTGCAGGTGAGGCGGGAATGCCGTAGCGGGCAGGGTGGACGGGATGGACGGGGTGGGCGAGGTTGACGGGGTGGGCGTAGCGGACGGGGTGCCGCCCAGAATGACGAGGTCGTGGGCCATCTTGAAGTCGAGAGTCATGCGTTTTGCGTGCGACCCCCATTCTACCGGGTTGCGGCGAGTCGGCGCTGGTTTCGCGAGGATTCACCCGCGTTGGGCCGTCTCGGCCGTCCAACGTTCCCCGCACGCTTCGTCTGGCCTCTCCCGGCCTCAGCGCTCTCGGGCGATGCGCCGTGCGCGGCTCGGCGGGAGCGCGTCGAACTTGTGCCAGACGCGTCGCAGATGCCGGCTCGACCCGAAGCCGGTGCGCTCCGCGATGCGCTCCAGATCGAGCTGGCTGTTGCCGAGCATCTCGCGCGCCAGCGCGATGCGCAGCCGATGCAGATAATCGATGGGCGCGACGCCAGCGTGCTCGCGAAAGAGTCGGGTCACGTGCCGTTCGCTCGCGCAGGCGATGTCTGCCATGGAGGCGAGCGTCCAGTCTTGCGAGGGATCGGCGGCGATGGCGTCTTGCACACGATGCAGTGCCGGGTGCAGATGGTTGCGGCCTTCGAGCCATGGGGACAACTGCGGGTCGGCGCCCGCACGCCGGGCGTAGACGACCATCTGCCGCGCAACGGCCGCCGCGCACATCGGGCCCGTGGCATCGGCGATGAGTGTGAGCATCAGATCGAGGCCGGTGGTCACGCCCGCACTCGTCCAGACATTCCCGTCATGCACGTAAAGCCGATTGTCGGCCACGCGGGCGCTCGGCGCCAACGTGCGCAGGGCGTCGCAACTGCCGTGATGCGTGGTGCAGGCGCGGGCATCGAGCAGTCCCGCGCGCGCGGCGAGCAGGGCGCCGGTGCAGATGCAGGCCAGTTGATGCGTGGGGCGCACGACGCGCCGAAGCCAAGCGATGGCAAGGGCTTCGGCATCGTCGGTGGGCGCCGCCGCAAGATCCGGTGCCGTGCCGCTGTCTGCCGCCTGAACCGGCAGCGGCCTCTCGACCGTTCCCGTGACGACCAGCCAGGCGTCGTCGGGGATCTCGTCGGGCAATACCGCCAGCGGTGCGACGCACAGGCCGATCGAGGTCGCCACCGAGGGCTGCGTGCCGACGTATTGCAACACGAAGCGCACGTCGTCCTGCTGGTGATTGGCGATGCGCAAGGCTTCGGCGGGGGCCGCCACGTCGAGCAGCAGCGTGTCGGGCATGACCAGCAGGTAGACGGGTTGCAGACGCGACATGGCGGCAGGCGTTCAGGTCAGATTCGGACAGCAGGGGCAAGGCGGTTTGATCACGACATTACACCGCGGCGAGCGCTTCCTCAACCGTCACGATGCGCGCGAAGCGATCGACGAGCACCGTTTCCGTGCGCTCCTTCAGCTCCGCCACTGACAGCTCGCGTCCGGTGCGTGGGTGCTGCATCGGGAACGTGAGGGTGGCTTCGGTGACGAAGTCCACGGCGTAACCAGCGTCGGACGCGGCGCGCGTGGTCGTCTCGCAGCACTGCTCGGTACGGATGCCAGAGACGATCAGGCGTGTGATGCCATGTTCAACGAGCCACGCGCCGAGCGTGGAGCCGGCCAGAGCACTGTGCTTGACCTTGTCCACCGTGAATACCGGGGCAACGCGCAATTCTTCGAGCGTGCGAACGAAGCCGGATTCGCGCGAGAAGGCGCCCGACCCAATGTGGAAGACCTGCACGACGGGCACGCCGCGTGCCACCGCGCCGTCGATGAGCGCCTGCTGACGGTCGAAATACGCTGCGAGATCGTCTTCACGCCAATAGGGGCGTTGGCGAAACGATTCCTGGGCGTCGATGACGAGCAGGGCGGTGCGGGAGGTTTGGGCGGCTTGGCTTTGCGACATGAGCGACTCCGTGAGGTCGGGTGACGATGACGCCATCTTATGGCGTGTCCCGACGACACGACAGGCCGCCCACGGACCGGAACCGGACGGATCCAGACATTACGCTGGATGACCCGTCGACCCCGTGGACCGCCCTCGCGTCGGGCGCGTCCGGCGTTCAGATCGCGACGCGTGTGCCAATGCCCGCTGCTTGCGCGCGCTCGTAAAGCGCGGCGGCAAGGGCAACGTCCTGCGCGCCCATGCCAAGCGACTTGAACAGCGTGACGGCTTCGGGGTCGGAGCGCCCGGGGTGTTGGCCAATGACCAGCTCGCCAAGTTCCGCGAGCAGATCGGCCGGCCCGATGCGCCCCTCGGCAGCGGCGGCGAGATAGTCGCCGGATTCGTTGATCGTCGACTCGCGCCGGTCGACGAACAGTTGCGCGCGCGCCATGAGCGCCGTGTCGGCCTCGCGGTGACGCGGCGTGCTGCTGCCCACCAGATTGACGTGCGTGCCCGGCGCGATCCAGTCCGCTTGCAGCACCGGTTCCGTGGCGTTGGTCACCGTGACTACGATGTCGGCGTCGCGCACGGCCGCCTCGACGCTCTGCGCGGCTTCGAGGCGAAAGCCGTAGTTCGGCTGCTCCTTGTCGACAAACGCCTGTGCCGTGGCGAGCGAGCGGCTCGCCACGCGCACGTGCTGCAGTTCGCGCGCCGCGGCGAGTGCCGCGAGATGCCAGTGCGCCTGGTGACCCGCGCCGATCAGCGCGAGACGGCTGGCGTTGTGTCGGGCGAGCTGACGTGTCGCGAGCCCCGTCACGGCGGCCGTGCGAATGCCCGTGATCTCCGCCGCGTTCATGACCGCGAGGAGTTCCCCCGTCAGCCCGCTCATCAACAGGACGCAACCTTGATGCGGATCTTTTCCTTGAGTGCTATTGCCGGGAAAGAAGGTGCCGACCTTCGCCCCATAGACCGGCAGGCCGGACGCCGTGCCGCCCAGGAATGCGGGCATCATCCCGAGCATGCCCTTGGCCCCGAGCGCTTCCGGTGGGCGAATGATCTGACGCAACGGCAGGTGAATCTGCTCACGCGCCAGCGCGCCGAACATCTCGGACATGACGGGAATCGCGTCGGCCACGGGCATGAGCGTGGCGATTTGCGTGGCGTCGAGCAGCAAGACCGGTGGCGTGGGAGAGGTGGCGGACATGGGCAATCCTGGTGACGGTGCTGGAAAACGCCTGAAGCGGCTGGAGGCCGAGCAACGACGCGACCGTTGGGTCGCGTCGGGAAACGGCATGGCTGCGGCGTGGCTGTGGCGCGACGCTGTATGAAGGCAGCGCGAGGCCGCTCAGTCGTTCGCTTCCGCCGCGAGGGCGGCTTCGATGTGCCGGTTGAACGTTGCCGTGTCGGTATTGGTGCCGCACAGCAGGACGCCCACGCGTTTGCCCATGAGCTTTTCGCGCAGCGGCCCCATCAGCGCAGCGGTGGCTGCGGCACATGCCGGCTCCACGGCGAGCTTGAGTTGGCGGAACAGCGTGAGCATGCCCGCGCGCATCTCGTCGTCGGTGACAGTGACCAGTTCGTCGATATGGCGTCGGCATAGCGTGTAGCTGTACTGCTCGGTGTGCGGCGCCATGAGGCTGTCGGCAATGCCGCTCATCGGCCCCATCTTGATCGGACCGCCCGCGGCGAAGCTCTGTGCCATCGCATCGGCACCCGCCGGCTCCACGCCATACACCTTCACGTGCGGAGCGAACAGCTTGAACGCTGTCGCCACCCCGGCAATCAGCCCGCCGCCACCGATGGGCACGATCACGGCGTCGAGGTCGGGGGCTTGCTGCGCCCACTCGTAGCCGAGCGTGGCCGTGCCCAGCACGGTACGGTAACCGTTGAAAGGATGCACGAAGTAACGGCCTTCCTCCTGCTCCACGCGCTTGACCACCTCGAACGCCTCATGCACGTTCTCCGCCAATATCAGATCTGCGCCGTACTGGCGGCACAGGGAGGAGCGTGCCGGGCTGGCCGTCTTGAGCATGACCGTTTTGGCCCCGACGCCCATCGCGCGCGCAGCGTACGCGACCGCCACGGCATGATTGCCGGCGGATACGCACGTCACGCCCGCCTTGCGCTGCGCGTCGTCGAGCGAGAGCAGGTTCGAGAACGCGCCGCGCGCCTTGAACGTACCCGACGCCTGCAGCAGCTCGTACTTGAACGTCACCTGCGTGTCGCCCAGCGTCGGAAAGTCGCTGCGTGTGAAAACCGGTGTCGTTCGCACATAGGGGCGCAACTTTTCGTGGAGTGCGGCAATGGCGTCCCGGGTCGGAACGGGTTGCGTGTCGATGGTGTCGGCGTGCGGGGCAGGGGTCGGTTGCGTCACTTGGACATTGTCTCCGTAGTCGTGGAATCCCCGCAGGCCGCGACGCACACCGGTGAACGCGTGTGCGCCTCGGCGCCCGGAGGGCGCTGGGTCTTCGCTGAAATCAGCGCAGGCCGAGCTTACGGGTGCGCAGCAGCGCGGTAATGCTGATGAGGGCAGCGAAAATCAGATAAAAGCTCGGCGCGAGCTTGTTGCCGGTGGCGCCGATGAGCCACGTGATGATGAACGGGGCGAAGCCGCCGAACACCGTTGCTGCGATGTTATACCCGAGCGAGAGGCCGGTGGTGCGCACCTGCACCGGAAACAATTCCGTGAGCAGGGCGGGCAAGGCGCCGAAGTACGTCGTCATCAGCAGGCCGAGCACGATCTGGAACACCATCAGCGCGCCGAACGTCGGGTGCGCATCGAGGAGGCTGAACATCGGGTAGACCAGTACCAGCAATGCCACGGCGGCCGTGAGCATCGGTTTGATCCGGCCATGCGTATCCGACCAGTGGCCGACGATGGGCGCCACGATCAGTTGCACCACGCCCGTGAGCAGGACCGCCGAGAACGCGGCCGACGACGGCAGTCCCAGTTGCTTGACCGCATACGTCGGCATGTAGAGCACCAGGTAGGTCGCCACGGTGGCCATCACGACCACGCCGATGGCGAGCAGCAGCCGCTCCTTCTGACTCGCGAACGTGTCGCGCAGCGGGCTTTGCGTGGGCTCGATGTCGAGGAACTCGGGCGTCTCGTCCAGACGGCGGCGAATGTAATACGCGACCGGGCCGATCAGCAGGCCGAAGAAGAACGGCACGCGCCAGCCCCACGACATCATGGCCTCCGGTGACAGATTGCCGGTCAGCAGCGCGCCGAAGCCTGCGGCGAGCAGCGTGGTCAGGCCCTGCGAGGCGACCTGCCAGCTCGAGAAGAATCCGCGGCGTTTCGGTGCGTGCTCGGCGAGAAACGCCGTGGCGCTGCCGAATTCGCCGCCCGCGGAGAAGCCCTGCACCATGCGGGCGATGACGATGCCGACCGGTGCCAGCACGCCGACGGTGGCGTACGTCGGCATGAGCGCGATGAGCAGGGTGCCGACCATCATCATCAGAATCGACAGGGTGAGGGCCGCCTTGCGACCGGCGCGGTCGGCATAGGCGCCGATCACGATGGCGCCCAGCGGCCGCATGAAGAACGACACACCGAACGTGCCGAGGGTGAGCAGCAGCGATACCGTGTCGTTGCCGGTCGGGAAGAACAGTTTGGCGATGGTCACGGCGAAAAAACCGTACACCACGAGATCGAACCACTCGAGGGCGTTACCGATCGAGGCCGATACGATCACACGCCACGCGTGCGGGGAAGTGCGGGCGGCCGGGGCCGTCGCGTTGGGGGCTGCGCTTGCGCTCATGGGCGAGATCTCCAATACCTGTCTGGCGTACGTGATTGTTATCGTGCGGAGGAATGTCCTGTGCGCCCTTGCGATAGGCGTCTGCTACTGCGAACTACTCACTGCGTGCAAATTGCGAAAGACATGTTGCAAGGCAACGGGCCGCATCCGGCAATTGGCGGCATACGGCCCGGTCAAACGTTCGTCGATACGCCGGCCTGAGCGAGTCAGGCGTTGATTCATGCGCCGACGGTGTTGCTGCGGATCAGCTTGCGCAGGAACGACTCGCACTGCGCGATCTGTTCGAGCGACACGAACTCATTGGGCTTGTGGGCTTGTTCGATATTGCCAGGGCCGCATACGATCGACGGCACGCCTGCGCGTTGGAACTGGCCGGCTTCGGTGCCATAAGCAACCTTGCGCTTGTCGGTGTCCTTGGTCAGCGCGCGCACGAGTTGCGTGATGGCGTCCTGCTCCGAAGCGTCCAGCGCCGGCGCCGCGGCAATCCGCTTGAACTCGATACCCGCGTTCGGGTGCTCTTTCTGCATCTTCGGGATCAACTCGTCCGTGGCGTATTGCTGAATGCGCTGGAAGATGCCTTCGGCATCCACGCCCGGCAGGTTGCGGTATTCGAACACGAACTCGCACAGCGCCGGAATCGTGTTGAGGGCGATACCGCCCGAGATCGTGCCCGTCTGCGCCGTGGTGAACGGTACGTCGAACAACTCGTCGAACGGGCCGTTCTGCTTGAAGTGATCAGCCAGATCGCGGATGTAGCAGATCAGGCGCGCGGCGTATTCGATCGCGTTCGAGCCCTTCGGCGTGAGCGACGAGTGCGCCGCATGACCGCGCACACAGCACTGGTAGGCGTTGATGCCCTTGTGAGCGACGATCACGCGCATGCTCGTCGGCTCGCCGACGATGCAGCCGTCCGGGCGAATGCCGCGCTCACGCAATGCGGCGAGCATGACCGGTGCGCCCACGCAACCGATTTCCTCGTCGTAGGAGAACGCAAAATGGAACGGCGTCTTGAGTTTGGCGTCGCGCATTTCCGGCAGCAACGTCATGACCGAGCCGATGAAGCCCTTCATGTCGCACGTGCCGCGGCCGTACAGGTTGCCGTCGCGCACCACCGGCTTGAACGGATCGGTGTCCCATGGCTGACCGTCGACCGGCACCACGTCGGTGTGGCCCGAGAGCACGATGCCGCCCTGCGTGTTGCCATCCGCGGCCGGCAGCGTCACGAACAGATTGGCCTTGCGCTGGGTGGCGTCGTAAGACAGCCACGGCTCGACGCCAGCGTGCTTGAGGCTGTCGCGCACCGTCTCGATCAGGCCGAGGTTCGATTCGCGGCTGGTGGTGTCGATGCTGACCAGCTTCGTGATCCAGTCGAGCGATGCCGGCTGGGCCTCGTTGGCACCCTGCGGGGCGATGGCTTGGGGGAAGCGCTTGTCATTCGAATCTCCGGGAATCTCCAGTCATACGTTGCTACGTACCGGTACTGGGGAAATATTACTCAAAAACAATTTAGACGTAAAAGGTTGAGCGAACAACCATTCTCGTCAGGTGGGAAACTCTGCGTCGGGCGCGGGTTGGCCCGCGCATGCGAGTGTCAGGCCGCTTTCGCGTTCGGCGTGCCGAGCGCGCGCAGTGTCTCCTTGATCGCGCGTACGCGATCGGTCAGTTGCACGTGCTTTGCTTCGATGCGCAGCTTGTCCTGTCCCGCGAGCTTGATATGGCGATGCGTCTGCACCAGCGCGATGATGCGCATCGGATCGACGGGCGGGGTCGGCTCGAATTGCAGGGCGATGGCGTCTTCGCTCGCGTCGATCTTGACGATACCCAGTGGCTTGGCGAGCAGTCGCAGGCGGTGCGTCTCGATCAGCGCCTGCGCCTGTTGCGGCAGCTTGCCGAAGCGATCGACGAGTTCTTCCTGGATCGTGTCGATGGCGTCGGCGTGCGTGCCGTTGGCCAGGCGCTTGTAGAGCGAGAGGCGCTCCTGCACGTCGCCGCAGAAGTCGCTCGGCAAGATGGCCGGGACATGCAGATTGATCTCGGTGGTCGCCGAGAGTGGCGCGGTGAGATCCGGTTCGCGTCCGGCTTTCAGTGCGCTCACGGCGTCGGCCAGCATGTCGGTGTAGAGCTGGAACCCGATGTCGTGAATTTCGCCCGATTGCTTGTCGCCCAGCACTTCACCCGCGCCGCGAATCTCCAGGTCGTGCATCGCGAGATAGAAGCCCGCGCCGAGTTCTTCCATTTGCTGAATGGCTTCGAGACGCCGCTGCGCCTGCTTGGTCAACGCCTTCGGATCGTGGACGAGCAGATAGGCGTAGGCCTGGTGATGCGAGCGCCCGACGCGCCCGCGCAACTGGTGCAATTGCGCCAGACCGAACTTGTCCGCGCGATGCATCAGAATCGTGTTGGCGGTCGGCACGTCGATGCCGGTCTCGATGATGGTGGTACACAGCAGCACGTTGGCGCGCTGCGAGACGAAGTCGCGCATCACGCGTTCGAGATCGCGTTCGTGCATTTGTCCGTGCGCCACGACGATGCGGGCCTCGGGCACCAGGGCTTCCAACTGTGCCTTGCGGTTCTCGATGGTTTCGACTTCGTTATGCAGGAAGTACACCTGTCCGCCGCGCTTGAGTTCGCGCAGCATGGCTTCGCGGATGACGCCATCCTCTTCGCGGCGCACGAAGGTCTTGATCGCCAGACGCTTCTGCGGTGCGGTCGCGATGACCGAGAAGTCGCGCAGGCCTTCGAGCGACATGCCGAGCGTACGCGGAATCGGCGTGGCGGTCAGGGTGAGCACGTCCACCTCGGCACGCAGCGCCTTGAGGGCTTCCTTCTGCCGTACGCCGAAACGATGTTCCTCGTCGATGATGACGAGGCCCAGACGCTGGAACTGGATGTCGTTCGACAGCAGCTTGTGCGTGCCGATCACGATATCGACTTGTCCCTCGTTGATGGCCTTCACGCTCGCGTTCACTTCCTTGGTCGTCTTGAAGCGCGAGAGTTCGGCGATGCGTACCGGCCAATCGGCAAAACGATCGGAGAAGGTTTGCGCGTGCTGTTCGGCGAGCAGCGTGGTCGGGACCAGCAGGGCGACCTGCTTGCCGTCGAGCACGGCAATGAAGGCGGCGCGCAAGGCCACTTCGGTCTTGCCGAAGCCGACGTCGCCGCACACGAGGCGGTCCATCGGACGGCCGCTCGTCATGTCGCTCATCACGGCCGCAATGGCGGCCGCCTGATCCGGCGTTTCCTCGAAGCCGAAGCTATCGGCGAACTTCTCGTAGTCGCGCGGCGACAGTTCGAAAGCGTAACCGGAACGCGCGGCACGACGGGCGTACAGGTTGAGCAGTTCGGCCGCGGTATCGCGAATCTGCTGCGCCGCCTTGCGCTTCGCCTTTTCCCATTGGCCCGAGCCTAGCGCGTGCAGCGGTGCGGTATCGGGATCGGCGCCGCTGTAGCGCGAGATCAGATGCAACTGCGAAACGGGCACGTACAGCTTGCTGTCGCCCGAATATTCGAGATGCAGGAATTCGGTCTCGCCTTCGCCGAGATCCATGCTGACCAGGCCCTGATAGCGACCGATGCCGTGCTGGCTGTGAACGACCGGGTCGCCCACCTTGAGTTCGGCCAGATCTCGCACCATCGAGTCGACCGACGTTGCCTGCTCCTGGCGGCGCTTGCCGGCGCGGCGTGCGAGGCCCTCGTAAAGCTCGTTCTCGGTGATGAAGGCGAGATCTTCCGTCGGCAGCAGGAAGCCTGCGGCCAGCGGGGCGATGCCGATGGCAAAGCGCGCGTCGGACGTCAGGAAGTCTTCGAACGACTCGACGGACGGCGCATGCAGGTCGTTATCATGCAGCAGTTGCAGCAGCGTCTCGCGGCGGCCGGCCGAGTCGGCGCACAGCAGCACGCGGGCTGGCGTGCGGGCGAGGTAGGCGCGCAGGGCGGCCAGCGGGTCGTCGGCGCGGCGGTTGATGGCCAGCGGCGGCAACGGGATTGCCCAACTGCCGTCGCCCGGCGTGGGCAGTGTCAGGCGGGCGAACGGCTTGGCGAGCGTGAAGAAGTCCTGATCGAGCAGGAACAGTTGCTCGGGCGGCAGCACCGGCCGCTCGCGATCGTGCGACAGGAAGTTGTAGCGTTGACGCGTGTCGTTCCAGAAACGGTGGATGGCCGCATCGAGATCGCCCACGAACACCAGTTGGGCGTCGGCGGGCAGATAGTGGAACAGGGTGGCCGTTTCGTCGAAGAACAGCGGCAGGTAATACTCGATGCCGGCCGACGGCACGCCGCTGCCGATGTCCTTGTAGATCGGGCTGCGGGTCGGGTCGCCTTCGAACACTTCGCGCCAGCGCCCGCGAAAGGCGGTGCGGGCAGCGTCGTCGAACGGGAATTCGCGCCCGGGCAGCAGGCGGACTTCCTTGACCGGATACAGGCTGCGCTGCGTGTCGGGGTCGAACGCGCGAATGCTGTCGACGGTGTCGTCGAACAGATCGAGACGATAGGGCAGGGCCGAGCCCATCGGGTACAGGTCGATCAGTCCGCCGCGCACACAATACTCACCGGGCCGCATCACCTGGCTCACATGCTCGTAGCCTGCCAGCGTCAGTTGCGACTTCAGGCGTGCTTCGTCGAGCCGCTCGCCCTGCGTGAAGAAGAACGTGTAGGCCGCCATGAAGCTCGCGGGGCCATGCGGTAGAGCGCGGTGGTGGCGGGCACCAGGACGATGTCGCAGCGCTTCTCCCCGAGGTCGTGCAGGGTGGCGAGCCGTTCGGAGACGAGATCCTGATGTGGCGAGAACGTGTCGTACGGCAGCGTTTCCCAGTCGGGCAGCAGCCGCACTCGGGCGTCGGGCGCGTACCACGTGAGTTCCTGCTGCAGGCGCAGGGCATCGGTGGTCTGGGCGCACACGACGGCGAGCAACGGCAGGCGCTCGCGGTTGTCGTTGAAATAGCGGGCGATGAGCAGGGCGTCGCTCGAGGCGTGCGAGCCGGCAAAGGCGTAACGCTGTCCCGCTTTCACGAGCGGCACAGGCGCGGTATTACGGGATAGAGCGTTGGCGGCGGACATAGAGGAACGTTGCAGAAATGGCAAAGCACGGGGCTCCTTTCGCATGGGGCCCCGTGACAGTCAGCGTCTATTATAAAATCCCTGCTTTCCTCTTACCTGCGTTTTATTGTGAGCGACCGACTTTTTGCCGTCATCCCGTGTGCCGGGGCGGGTGTCCGCGCCGGGGCCGACGTGCCCAAGCAATACCGAAGCGTGGGCGGACGCGCCATGCTGCACTATGCGCTCGCCGCGTTCGACGCCTGTTCCGAGTTCGCTCAGACCGTGCTGGTGCTGGCGCCCGACGACAATCATTTCGACGGCAGGCGCTTCGGCCCGCTGCGTTTTGCGGTGCGACGTTGCGGCGGGCCGTCGCGGCATGCGTCGGTGCTCGGCGGGCTGCAGGCGCTCACCGAGTTCGGGGCGCAGGACAGCGACTGGGTGCTGGTGCACGATGCGGCGCGTCCCGGCATTACGCCGGCGCTGATTCGCGCGCTGGTCGAGGCGCTGCGCGACGATCCGGTCGGCGGCATCCTGGCCTTGCCCGTGGCCGATACGCTCAAGCGCGAGCAGGCGCCGACGGCGAAGGGCGAGCTCTCGGCCGTGCAGGCGACCGAGTCGCGCGACGGCCTTTGGCAGGCGCAGACCCCGCAGATGTTCCGCCTCGGCATGCTGCGTCATGCGCTGGAAGACGCGCTCGCCTCGGGGGCCGAAGTGACCGACGAAGCCAGCGCCATCGAACGGATCGGACACGCGCCGAAGCTCGTTCGTGGCAGCCTGCGCAACTTCAAGGTGACGTATCCCGAAGATTTCGCGCTCGCCGAGGCCTTCCTCGGCGCTGCCAAGTCCGTTTGAGGGCTCGGCACGCGCCGCAGCCCCGAAACGACGCCCCGCATTCTTTCGCATTTGGCGACTCTCCATGACTGAACAAGCTGTTTCTCATTCCCCGCTCGCGACGTTGTCGAAGCTGCGCATCGGCCAAGGCTACGACGTGCACGCCCTCGTGCCGGGACGCCCGCTCGTGATGGGGGGCGTGACGATCCCGTTCGATCGCGGCCTGCTCGGCCATTCGGACGCCGACGTGCTCCTGCACGCCATCACCGATGCCGTGCTCGGCGCGGCGGCGCTGGGCGACATTGGACGCCACTTTCCCGACACCGATCCCACGTTCAAGGGCGCGAACAGCGTGGTTTTGCTCCAGGAAGCCATGCGGCGCGTGCGTGAGCACGGCTATGAGATTATCAACGTCGACTGCACGGTGATTGCGCAGGCGCCGAAGCTCGCGCCGCATATCGCCGCGATGACGCAGTCGATTGCCGACGCGCTGGGCGTCACCGTCGGTCAGGTGAACGTGAAGGCGAAGACGAACGAAAAGCTGGGCTATCTCGGTCGTCAGGAAGGAATTGAAGCGCAGGCGGCAGCCTTGCTTGTTGCCGGCTGAGGTGATGGCGGCGCCGCACGCAACATCGTGACCGCCGCGCAGCACAATCCATCACGCACAACGGCGCTACCGGTTGAACCCGGTAGCGCCGTTGTCGCTTTGGCGGTTTGCGCCGGCCTCGGCGCGTGGGTGCGTCGGCGCTTGCGGACTCAGGCAGCCTCGGCGGCGATGACTTGCGCGGCGGCATTGACGACGGCGGCGATACGGCCGACGTCACGCAGTTGCGCGGTGCTCATCCCGTGCTCGGCGGCGAGCAGGTGGGCGTGCGACTGCACACAAAAGTGGCACTTGCCGACGATGGATGCCGCCAGTGCATACATCTCGAAACGGCGCTGATCGACGCCTCCGCGCGTGGCGTAGCCGTTCATGCGAAGCTGGGCCTTCTCGTTCTTCAGTTCGGCGTTGTCGGCCATCTCAAGATACGGATACCACGTATTATTCATGCCCATGAGCGCGGCAGCGGTCAACGCGCCTTCCAGCTCTTCGGGAGCGAGTACGCCGGATTCGCGAATCGCCTTGATGATCGGCTGGCTCTTGGCTGCAAAGGCGGCGGCGAGGGCCACACCCACGGCGTCGTTGCCTTCCAGCGAGGAGCGGACGATGGTGCCGTCGAGGTTCAGGCGGATGTCCTTGGCGTAGTCAGGGATTTGCGCCTTAATCGCGGTGATGAATTCCATAAATTTCTCCTATTGCTTTGGGCTGAAAAAGCCCGCTTTCGCGGGCTTCGAGACGACGCTTACAGCGTTGCACCGCCAACAGCGCGGTTGCACGGGCAGAGTTCGTCCGTTTGCAGACCGTCCAGAATACGCAGCACTTCTTCCGGGTTGCGACCGACGTTCAGGTTGTTCACCGAAACGTGCTGGATGACGTTGTCCGGATCGACGATGAACGTGGCACGCAGGGCCACGCCGGCGGCCTTGTCGCGCACGCCGAGTTGGTCGATCAGGGCGCCCGTCGTGTCGCCGAACGAGTAGTGATTCAGCTTGTTCAGGTCCTTGTGTTCGCGACGCCATGCCAGCTTCACGAATTCGTTGTCGCCCGAGCCGCCGAGCAGGACAGCGTCGCGCTCTGCGAAGTCGTTGGCCAGCTTGCCGAACTCAACGATTTCGGTCGGGCACACGAAGGTGAAGTCCTTCGGGTAGAAGTAAATGATCTTCCACTTGCCCGGGAACGAGGCTTCGGTGATCGTTTCGAAAGCCGAGACGCCGTTTTCTTCGTGGTTGTTGAAGCCAGGCTTGGCAGCTTCTACCGAGAATGCTTCGAGTTTGTCGCCGACAGTCTTCATCGATTGACTCCTAAATTAGTGCGGTTTATGTCGAGATGTCGCTGGGACATCGCAACCAGCAACTGACCGAAATCCGCTGATCCCGGTCAACCTATGCATCATACGCTATCGAATAATCGAGAGCAATAGTTTATTTTTATTCTGGGGATAGTTAAAACAAATCCCGTCGATAGGGTCGCGCTCAACATTGGGCGGGAAAGCCTTGAGCATAGACAAAATTCCGCAAACCGTTATTTAGCAAGCGGAAATGACACGATGATTTCAAGGCCTGGACCCGGCCGTACATTGTGCAACGAGGCGTGACCTTTGTAGCGTGTGGCGATGCGCTGGACGATTGCCATACCGAGGCCGGTGCCGTCTGCCTTTGTACGGGCGGTATCCACCCGATAGAACGGGCGGAAGACCAGTGTGAGTTGGTCCTCGGGGATGCCCGGACCCGTGTCACGCACGCGCATCTCCACGCGTTCGCCGAGAACGCGCGTCGTGATGTGGACGTTGGCGACATCGGTTTTGGCGTCGCGGCCATATTTGCGCGCGTTCTCGATCAGGTTCGTGAGCAGACGCTTGATGTCGGTGCGTTCGGCGAGAATGGGGGCAGCGTCGGCGAGTTCGGTGCTCAGGTTCAGGTCTTCGCGGCCCTCGAAGGCGAGTGCCGTGTCGCGGACGATGTCCGACAAATCGAGCGACTGCATCGTTCGCGATGCCGGACGGGCGTAATCAAGGAATCGGCCGATGATGTCGTCCATCTGTTCGATGTCGCTGATCATGTCGCGCTTGACCGTTTCGTCGGACGGACTCATCTCTGTTTCCAGTCGCAGCCGTGCCAGCGGAGTGCGCAGATCGTGCGAGATGCCCGCGAGCATCAGCGCCCGGTCGGCGTCGAGGCGTTCGAGTTCCTCCACCATCTGATTGAAGCTCCGGTTGGCCTCGGCGGCCTCGCCCATGCCGCGCTCGGGCAGTGGGTCGGGGCGTTGTCCTTCGCCGATGGCGCGAGCCGCGTGGGCCAGCCTGGCGAACGGTCGGTTCACGAGTGCGGTGATGAACGCGGCGCCGATGAGCGAGAGGGCCAGCGCGAACGTTCCCCAACTGAAGAGTTGAAGGCCGGTGGCCGTGTCGATCCGGTCCTGTTCGATGGCGACCCAATAGTCGTCTTCATCGATCTTGAAGCTAATCCACATGGCTGGAATCTCGTTGACCGAGGCGGCGATGACGGTGTCTGTCCCCAGACGGCGCTGCACGTCGCGCGCGATCAGCTCCTGCACCACGCCGCCCGGTTGTTTCTCGATCTTGTCAGCCGGCTCGCGTGGGTACACGCGAATCCCCTCGTTGCTCTCGAGATCCTGCAGCAGGGCGCGACGCAGATCGGGCTCCGAATAGAGCAGCGCGGTGCGCGTCAGCTTGACAATCGACACGAGCTGCTGCGCGACACGCTGCGCGCGCGGCTCACGCTCGATGACGCGAAAGCTCTGGTACCAGGCGGCCAGGCTGACGCCGATGAGCAGTGCGATGAGGAAGAAGGTACGCCAGAAAAGACCGCCGAACAGCCCGCGTACCATCCGGATCGGATGCATGGGGTTGCTCCGTCTAAAGCGTGACTTGCGCGAGTCGGCAGGCCCGACGTGCTGGATGGCAAGTGTCCGGACGAGAGGCGCGGTACGCCGTTGAATTCTGCGTGAGACAAGACCCAACGCCGGTGGGCGAGCGTGTCGCGACCGGCGTTGTTTTGTTGCTTGAGACGCGAAGGTGGACGATCACGCGCCACCGTCCGGAATGAACACGTAGCCGAGGCCCCACACGGTCTGGATAAAGCGGGGGCTGCCCGGATCCGGCTCGATCAGCTTGCGCAGACGCGAGATCTGTACATCGAGGCTGCGATCGAACACTTCGTATTCGCGCCCGCGTGCCAACTCCATCAGCTTTTCGCGCGACAGCGGCTGTCGCGGATGACGTGCGAACACCTTGAGGACCGAGAACTCGCCCGTTGTGAGCGCGATCTCCTGGCCGTTCTTCGTGAGCGTGCGCGTGGCGAGGTTCAGGGAGAAGTCGCCGAACTCGAACGTCTCCATGGTTTCGCTGGGTGCGCCGGGGAGTTCGGGCGGTGCCTGACGGCGCAGCACGGCGTGAATGCGCGCGACGAGTTCGCGCGGATTGAAAGGCTTGGGCAGGTAATCGTCCGCGCCCATTTCGAGGCCGACGATACGGTCGACATCCTCGCCTTTGGCCGTTAACATGATGATCGGCGTGCGGTCGTTGGCGCCACGCAGGCGGCGACAAATCGACAGGCCGTCTTCACCGGGGAGCATCAGATCCAGCACGAGCAGATCGAAACGCTCGCGCACCCAAAGCTTGTTCATGGCTGTTGCATTTTCCGCCACGAAGACATTGAAACCCTGTTCCCCGAGGTAACGACGAAGCAGGTCGCGCAGTCGCGGATCGTCGTCGACAACCAGAATTTTGGGAGAGTTTTTGTTTTCCATGCCACGTATCTTAGCCCGAAATGTTACGAACTGATGGGGCCGCCAAAGCGGGTTACAAAGGGTTACACAATTTACCCTACAGCTTGCGCGCTGACCATAGGCTGTGGGTACACTTGCACCCCTGCCAGGGGGAAAACCTGCCGCATGGCATGAAGGACATACGCACAAGATGAGATGGGCTGCTGAGTGGACGCTACTGATCGGGGGAATCATGCTCTGGGGACACCTGGGCGTGACGTATGCCCGTCCTGTCGCGCATTTCAGTGCGCAGTTGCATCGGGTGAGCGCCCCGCGCTTGCACCACGTGGGGCCTGCGCCATCGCCCCGTAATCCGACGAAGCGCGAGCCGTCGCAGAACGATTCCGGTGCTGCGCGCCGCAACGATGAGTTCCCGCCCGCGCCGCCGGGCCGTCGTCCCAATGGTCATATGTCGCCGGAAGACCGGCGCCTGCTACGGCAACATATTCAGGACGCCGTGCGCGAGTTGTACACTCACTAACGATAAAGACGCGCGCCCTCATGGCTGATGGTTCATGGATCGAGAGGGCACCGCAGCGTCGCCAAACGCTTCCCAAAAACGCCAGTGAAGTCACGATGACGTGAGCGTCCCATGAAGCCCACCCCAAACTTGCCAGCCTGCGTCGACGCCGGCTTTTTTTGCGCCTGCCGAAAGGGCATTGAGGCGACGAACGGTGTCAGGGCGATGATCGCCGTGCTGCGTCGCCTGCCGTCGTCGATGTCGTGGATGCCTGGGCGGCTGACGTCTGGTGTGCTTGCCGTCGTGTGGCTGGCGTGGCCGCTCGTCGGTCACGCGTTGCCGACGCGGCCTGCCGGCGCGGCGCATGCGGCGAGTGCGACGGCGCCACGCGCAACCGGGGCCGCCGGTGCTGCCGATGCCGTTGCCGATCGCGCGACGCGCCCGCTCACTGCCGACGACGCGCGCTATTTGCTAGCACGCACCGGTTACTCGCCTGACGCGCGCGAACTCGCCCCGTTCGTTGGACGCACGCGTGCGCAGGCCGTCGATCTTCTGTTGTCGCGAACGCGCCGCATGGCCGTGACGCCGCCGCCCGCCTGGGTTGAAGATCCGCCGCTGTATGGCGCGCCAGTCAAGTCCATGACAGTCGAGCAGCGTCGCGAGCTGAACCAGCGGCGCAACCGTATGGCGGCGTCGCTGGCGGCATGGTGGGCGCAGGAGATGGCCACGACGCCGTCACCGCTCACGGAGCGCATGACGATGTTCTGGCACAACCACTTCGTGTCGAGCGACGACAAGGTGCGTGAGCCCGTCATGCTTTATCGGCAGAACGTTTTGCTGCGCGCGAACGCGCTTGGCAACTTCGGAACGCTGCTGCATGCCGTGTCGAAGGACCCGGCCATGCTCGTGTATCTCGATGGTGCAGGTAGCCGTAAGGGGCGCCCCAACGAGAACTTCGCGCGTGAAGTCATGGAGTTGTTTACGCTCGGCGAAGGACATTACACAGAGCAGGATGTGCGCGAGGCGGCGCGTGCCTATACCGGCTGGGGCATCGATCGGGCGACGATGACGTATGTCTGGCGCCCCAAACTTCACGATGCGGGCACGAAGACGGTGCTGAACCAGACCGGCGACTTCGATGGCGACCAGATGCTCGACATCTTGCTGGCGCGTTCGGAGACCGCGACGTTCATCACCGGCAAGCTGTGGCGCGAATTCGTGTCTCCTACCCCGGAACCGGTGCAGGTGGAGCGTATCGCGAGCCGCTTTCGCGCGAGCGGCTACGACATTCGCGTGGCATTGCGTGCGTTGTTGCTGACCCCCGCTTTCTGGGATGCCCGAACCCGCGGGACGTTGGTCAAATCGCCGGCTGAATTCGTGACCGATACGGTGCGCGAGTTCGACATCGGCTACGACGATCCGCAGTTGCTGGCGCGGCAGATGCGTGTTCTCGGGCAGGACCTGTTCCGTCCGCCCAATGTGAAGGGATGGCCGGGCGGCGACGCGTGGATCGGCAGCACCACGTTGCTTGCGCGCAAGCAGTTTGTCGAGCGCATGTTCCGCGCGACGGAGAACGCGAATGCGAGCGGTGCGTCGATGGTGTCGCCGACCCTGTCGTTGTCGGCGCGAACGGGGATGCAGCGCATGGCGTTGGGAGCGGTGCCATCGATGGCGAGAACGGTGGCGGGCGTGCGCTTCGATCTGTCGCGCTGGCTGCAACCTTACGCGCTGGGGCCGGTCGACGTTCCAGACGCTGCGTCGCGCGAGGCTTTGCAGCGGGCCGTGTTGCCCCTCAAACCCGCGGCGCCGCAGGCCGCTGGCGTGAACAGCGCGGCCTACTTGCAGGGGTTGTTGATGGATCCCGTGTATCAGTTGAAGTGATGACTCGATAGCGAGCGGTAGGACAAGGGTGTGTCATTGGACGACGACTTCGCAGGGTTGCGAAGCGGGCCGAGAGAGGTGTGAGATGCGTCGACGCGATTTTCTGACTTTCGCCGGTGGTCTTGGCGCGGCGTGGTTCACGCCGATGCCGGTGTTCGGGGCGGCACATGATCTGTCCGGGATACGGCAGGGCACGGGTGGCAACTACGGCAATCTGCTGATCCTTATCGAACTCAAAGGCGGGAACGATGGATTGAACACCGTCATTCCCTATGCCGATCCGCTGTATGCGACTCTGCGTCCCAGCATTGGTATCTCGCGGGATCAGGTCGTGCAACTCGATGAGCGTAGCGGCTTGCATCCGGCGATGGGCGCGTTGCTGCCGATGTGGCAGGCGAACGAGTTGGCGATCGTGCAGGGGGTGGGTATCCGCAGCCGAACCTGTCGCATTTCCGGTCTATCGAGATTTGGAATACGGCGTCGCGGTCGGACGAATATTTGCGCGACGGCTGGTTGTCGCGAGCATTCTCGCAGCGGGCCGTGCCGCCCGGGTTCGATGCCGATGGCGTGATCGTGGGCAGTGCTGAGCTAGGGCCGTTGGGCGGCGGTGCGCGCGCGGTGACGTTGACCAATCCTGCGCAATTCCTGCGCGAGGCCAATCTTGTATCGGCGAATGCGGCGAGGGTGAGCAATCCTGCGTTGGCGCATGTACTTCGTGTAGAGAACGACATCGTGAGGGCAGCGGACGGGTTGCGTCCGCGGCAGGGGCAGTATGTGTTGCGCGCGCCGATGCCGGCGGGGGCGTTCGGCAATGGGGTGAAAACGGCGCTGCAGGTGGTCGCGGCTGCCGATTCGCCGGCGGGCGTGCCGCAGCCCGGGCGTGGGGTTGCGGTGTTGCGCCTGACGCTAAACGGGTTTGATACCCATCAGAATCAGCCGGGACAACAGGCGAATTTGTTGCGTCAATTGGCGCAGGGGGTGATGGCGTTGCGGGCGGGGTTGATCGAGTTGAACCGCTGGCAGTTGACGATGATCGTCACCTATGCGGAGTTTGGTCGGCGCGCGCGACAGAACCAGAGCCAGGGGACGGATCATGGCACGGTGGCGCCGCATTTCATTGCCGGCGGTCGCGTGCGAGGGGGCTTTACGGCGACGTGCCGCGTTTGGATCGGCTCGACGGCAACGGCAACTTGCCGTTCGCCGTCGATTTCCGCGAGGTGTACGCGACGGTGCTGCAGCGCTGGTGGGGCTGGATCCGCAGCCGGTGTTGGGCGGCGTGTTCAAGCCGTTGGACGTGTTGCGCGCCTGATGCGCTGACGTTGACGCCGGCGGACGGGCGTGGCCGAGTGTCTGCGTCGTTGTCGGGTGTCGTGACGAAGTCGCGAGCCAGGGCGTGTTGTCCGCTGGTTCCTGTCAGCGTGCGCGCCAGGCGCGCCAGAATTTACGCAGCGGGGTGAGATCGATCCGTTGATGCAGCACTTGGTAATCGCTGGCGGCGACTTCGTCCATCAAGGCCAATTGCAGCGCGGCGAGGGCGAGCAGCGGCTTTTGTTGGCGGCGATCTCGTTTGGGGATGGCGGCTGCCGCCTCGGTGATGGCACGACGTGCGCGCGCGTGCTGGAACTTCATGAGGTCGACGAACGCGGGCGAGTACTTACCGTTTTGCAGATCGGCGGCGGTCACACCGAATTGTTGCAGCTCGTTGATCGGGAAATAGACGTAGCCGGCACGTGCATCGACGCCTGCGTCGGTGATGCGTCGGCCGAGCGTGATGGCGTGGCCGAGGGCGTGGGCACTAGCGGGGTTTGCGGGTCGTCGAAGCCATAGACGTGGGCCGCGAGCACGGCGGGTGCACCGCCGGCGGCGTCGCAATAGTGGGAGAGGCCGGCGAAGTCGAGGTAGCGCATCTGGGCCAGATCCATCTCTGCGCCATGCAGGACGGCGTCGAACGTGGCGCGGTCGAGCCCGCGTTGCTTGACGACGGGGGCAAGGGCGCGGGAGACGGGGTGCGCCGGGGAGCCGGAGAAGAGTCGCGCGAGTTCCTGGCGCCACCAGTCGAGCTTTGCGTGGGCGACGCCCGGGTCATGGACGGCGGCATGGATATCGGCGATTTCCTGGCAGAACGCGTGGACGGCGTACGCGGGGTCGCGCTTGGACGGCGGTAACTGGAGTAGTGCGTAGTAGAGAGCGGAGCCGGGAGGGCCGGCCTTCTGGCGGCAATACGCGGTGGCCTGCGCGGGACTGGCGGGGGTGCCGGAGGTGTCGTCGGCGGTCTGGTGGGGTTGCATGCGAATGGGGTATCGGTTGGGTCAGGTGCCCGGGTGCCGGTGCGCGGGCGCGCACGTGGGGCAAATGCCGTGAATTGGGGCGAATTCTAGCATTGAGGGCTTGGCGGCGGCGTGGGAAGGGCCGGGCGGGGTTGGGCGCTGCGTGAGATTGCCGGTGATTATCAGTTCGTGTAGAATTCTCGCCTGCTTTGACGCATGCGAGCGGGGCGGCGACGAGTCGCCCTTTTTCATGTCCGACAGGACGCATGCCGTCGACCCGATGCTGGGGTGTCGTACCTGTATCTAGGTGACCGACGCCCACGGGCTGCGAGGATGGCGAAATTGGTAGACGCACCAGGTTTAGGTCCTGACGCCCGCAAGGGTGTAGGGGTTCGAGTCCCCTTCCTCGCACCAACTCCCCGTTTTGGCATCGGTTACGAAGACTTCCAGTGGTTGGCGGGCACAGGTAAAACAGAACGGCGTGCGCGACGGTGGCACGGTCTGCTCGTCCCTGTACCGCCCTTCTTCATACCAACTCATCGTCGGATCAGGAGTAACAAGACCTTGAGTCCGCGCATCGCGCTATCGGCTCTGGTCAGGTGCGACGCGACACAAGCTCTCCCAGAACGGTCTCCAGTTCGACGTGGCCGCGCAAGATTCCATCAGGGCTGCTTTCGAAATCGATCCAGCCTTCGTTGAAGCCGTCCAGCATGCGCATGCGAGGTAGAGGATGCTTCATGCCCTCCGTGCGGAACAGCGCTTCCCAGGTCTGCCTTTCGACCACTTCCGCACGTACCTCACGACGCAACACGCACGCGAAAGCCGCTGCGAGATCGTTCGGACTCACCCGGCGTGGACCTTCAAGCTCGACGACGCGCACACCGCGCCACGTCTGCTGAAGGAGGTCGGCAGCAACGCGGCCGACGTCTGCGGTGGCGACCATCGGCACCGGCTTGTCGAGCGGCTGCAGGTAACTGGCAATCACTCCATCGTCGCTTGCGGACGCAACATCCCATGCGGCGTTCTCCATGAACCAGCCTGGCCGCAGGAACGTCACGGGCATCGGCATCTCGCGCAGCGCCTGCTCCATCAGCGTGCGTTGAGTGAGCAGGTTGACCTCGTCCGCCTGCGCGCCGATCGTCGACAGGCAAACGACCTTGTCGGGCCGTGCCTCCAGGAGAGCTGCGGACACAGCCTCAATTACCGTGCGCGCTTCGGGAAAGCCAGGTTCCGGATCGAACTCCGAAGGCGGCAGGATGAAAACGCCCGTCGCGCCTTCGAACGCAGCGGCGAGCGACGAAGTGTCTTCCATGCGAGCCCTCGCGATCTCGCAACCTCGCTGTGCCCAAGTCTCTGCCCGCGTCGCATCGCGCACGACTGCGCGCACCGACTGACCCGCAGCCAGTAGTTCGCGGGCCAGTGCGCCGCCCACCTTGCCGGTGATTCCTGTGATTACATACATTGCTCGTTCTCCATGTGTGGATAAATCGGTTGGCGCAGCGTGAATGTGCCGACGCTCAATCGCTCAGGCGCGACGCAATCCGTCGTAAAACGCCTGCTCGAACTGTCCGTAGAGGTTCACGACGCGCGCATCGTAGAAGGGCAGCATCTGCGTAAAAAGCGATCCGGCGACCCGCTTGACCGGATCCACCCAGAAGTAGGTGTTCAACAATCCGGCCCAGCTCACACTGCCTGCGCTTCGTCCGTGGGGTCCTGGCTGCATATTGATGTCGAACGACAGCCCCCACTTATGCGCAGTGCCCGGAAACTGATCGAAACTGTTCGACCAGGACGGCTGCGCCGTCTTCATCTCCGTGACCTGCAGGTCGCCAATGTGATTGCGGAACATTGTTGCGACGGTGTCGGCTCGTAGCACGCGTTCGCCGCGATAGGTACCGCCGTTCAACAACATTTGCAGGAACGCCATGTAGTCGCGCGGCGTGCTGAAGAGTCCGCCTCCGCCCATGAAAAATTCGGGGCGCTGGTTGATCTCGAACGGCTCGGGCGCGAGTGAGCCGTCCGCGTGACGCCTGTGCATGGTCGCGACGCGCCGCTTCTGCTCGCTACCGATGAGAAAGCCCGTGTTGCGCATACCCAACGGAGCGAAGATGTGCTCGCGGAAGTAGACTTCCAGCGACTGATCGGTCACGGCCTCGACCAGTTTGCCGAGCCAGTCCATGCTGATGCCGTACTCCCAGCGCTCGCCCGGCTCGAATTCGAGCGGCGCCGCGAATGCACCGTTCATCGAATAGCCGATGTCCGGCATGCCCGTTACTGTCTCGTACCGGCTTAGCTTGTCGCTCCAGATGCTGTAGGTGAATCCGGAGGTATGCGTGAGGAGATGGCGCACCGTAATCGCATTGCGCGCAGGACGCAGCTTGGGCTGCCCGGAGGCGTCGAATCCTTCAAGGATTTGAGGCGACTTCAACTGTGGCAGCATCTCGCCCGCAGGTTGATCCAGCCGCAGTCTGCCCTGTTCGATGAGCTGCATGCACGCGGTTGCGGTAATCGCCTTTGTCATCGACAGAAGCCAGAAGACTGTGTCGGGATTAATGGCCTCAGCAGTACGGGCGTTCGCCCGGCCGCATGCTCCCTCGTAAACCAGTCCGCGGTCGGTTGCGCCCATGGCGACAACACCGGCAACCGTGCCGTCGTCCACCGCCCTCTGCAGGCATTGATCGATCGAACTGTAGGCCGGTTGATCGGCCAGCGCGGCGTCGCCACTCGCGCGCTGCGATACTGCCCGCGCGTCGCGGCTTGCGACGCCACCAAGTGTCGCAAGAGCCAGCAGGCTCGACGCACCCTTCAGAAGACGACGACGATCTGTTTGAACTGCCATTTTCCGTTTCTTCCCGAATGAATGAATGAATCGCGGCACTACAGTGCTTCAGTGATGGCTGAAAGACGTGCGCCGCAAGCGGTTCCCGTTGAAGCGTCCAGCGGATGTCTCGGTGAGACGTATTCTGGCCAGGCACTAAGAAAAACAAAATGACATGGATGTCATAAGATAAGTGACAAAGCGTCATCAATTTGGCATGATCAACGGACATGCCCACTGCTGCGCGGCGCAGCGTTTGCTTTCACGCGGTCGACCGCGCTACGCCACACGTATTAACTCGAGCAACCATGAGATCCAGCAGCGAGAAGCTTTCCGGCAGCATTAGCGTGTTTGCCGCCGTAGTTGACGCGGGAACGTTTGTGGCCGCTTCGGAAGTGATAGGAATGACGCCGCCGGGCGTCAGTCGGGCGATTGCGCGGTTGGAAAAAAGGTTGAACATCCGGCTCTTCAGCCGGACAACGCGCTCCGTATCCCTGACTGAAGAGGGCCGCCGCTTTTACGAGCAGGTCATGCCCCATCTCGCCGGACTTGAGGAAGCTGCGGCCGCTGCGGCAGGCGGCGCGTCCGCTGTGCGTGGAAAGCTGAGAATCAATTTGGATCCTGTCGTCTACCGGACCATTCTCGGGCAACAACTGGATGCGTTCATGGACGCACACCCCGAACTCGAAATCGAGTTCATCGCGCGAGACAGCCTTGGCGACCTCGTCGTGGACGGCTTCGACCTCGCCGTGCGATTCGGCAAACCCAAAGCGTCAACCCTGGTCGCGAGAAAGCTGCTCGACACCCGCATCGTGACGGTCGCAGCGCCCTCGTACATTGCTCGCTGGGGACGACCGGCAAAACCCGAGGACCTGCAAGATCGAAGGCACAGATGCCTTGAATTTCGCAACCCGGAGACAGGCAAGCCGTTCCAGTGGGAATTTCATCGCAAGCAAAAACGCATCGTGGTCGACACTCAGGGACGACTCACGGTCAACGATCCTGGTGCCTTGCTCAACGCATGTCTCGCCGGTTCTGGGATTGCGCAGATGTTGCTGCTTGGTGCGGAGCCCCTGATTGCCGATGGCCGGTTGATCAATCTCTTTCCCGAATGGGTAGACGAACGGTATCCGTTATACGTCTACTACGCATCCCGGCACCACGTGCCGGCAAAGACCCGTGCTTTTCTTGAGTTCGTCGTGGAACTCACAGGCAATCACTAGCGCGCTGGCGCGCTAGTGCTGTTTCGGCGAACTGGCGAACTGGCGAGGCGACATCGAATCGCCGGTTACGTATGCGAAACGGACACTGACGCTCCGTGGTCGACCGTCCGCTTCCGGCCGGAAACGGTCATGAACGAGGGCAGTTTCTGACCCTGAGTTGCCGTTGGGGCCAACACGGCCGGGCGGCGGCTCACCCGGTGTTACGGATGTTGTGTGCCTTTGCGCATACCGCCACGTCCGCGATCACGTACGTCAGGCGTCTTCATCACTTCCCGGATCGATCACCTCGGCGTGTACAGCCAACGGCCACGACGGCTTTCCGCGTTGAGTTAGAGCAACCTGGAACCGATAGGTCAAGTGATCTCACCCGCTTGCCAGCAGTACACGCGATATCCCGGCCAACGTCGATGTGCATTTCCCAACGCCCAGCCCCAAGCGATTTCGAATCGACAAAGTTGCCGAAATCTATGCGCTTAACTCCCGATGCACGACCAGACGCTTAAGAAGTACCAACGCCGCTGAGGTTACACGCGAGCAAAGGGTATCCGGTCGGCGGTGCACGTCGCCTCCCTTGCCACGTGCACCACCCTCCCGCTGGGAGCTCAGGCGATGGCCTGCGGCTCTGCCGCAGTCTGCTCTCGCATGCGGCGAGCTTCGTCGCGCAGGAACTGCTGGTAATCGTCCAGGTCGCCGTCGAACGGCTCGACGCCGCCCTTGGTGACCAGCCAGAACTCATCACATACGGCACGCAGGAGCGCCCGGTCGTGACTGACCAGCATCACCGTGCCTTCGAATTCGTTGAGCGCCACGGCGAGCGCTTCGCGTGTGGCCAAGTCGAGGTGGTTGGTCGGCTCGTCCAACAGCAGCAGGTTGGGGCGCTGCCACACGATCATGCAAAGCACAAGCCGCGCCTTTTCACCGCCGCTCATCGTGCTGACCGCCTGATGGACCATGTCACCGCTGAAGTTGAAAGTGCCGAGGAACGTGCGAAGCGATTGCTCGGTGCCACTCTGACCCGGGGCGCGCATGTGCGCCGGCGTGTCCCTGGCAAGGCGAATCATGTGTTCCATCGGCGTGTCGAGCGGGCGCAGCACGTCGAGCTCCTGCTGTGCGAAGTAGCCGATGTTCAGGCCCTTGCCCTCGCTGATCTCTCCGTCAATCGGCGCCAGCGCGTGGGCCACCGTCTTCACCAGCGTGGACTTGCCTTGGCCGTTGGCGCCAAGAATTCCGATGCGTTGCCCCGCCAGCACGGAACGGTTGATGCCCCGCACGATGACCGTGGGCGGCGTGCCCGGCAGTGCGCCGGCCGGCGCGGGGTAGCCGAAGCTTGCGTCAAGCATTGACAACAGCGGGTTCGGAACGTTGAGGGGCTCCTTAAACTCGAAGTTGAACTCGGCATCGGCGAGCACCGGTGCGATCTTCTCCATCCGTTCGAGCGCCTTGACCCGGCTCTGCGCCTGTTTCGCCTTGGACGCCTGGGCCTTGAAACGATCGATGAATTTCTGCAAGTGGGCCATCTTCTCCACCTGCTTGGCCATCGCGGCCTGCTGCAACACGAGTTGCTCAGCGCGCATCTCTTCGAACTTGCTGTAGTTGCCGCCATAACGCACGAGCTTGGCATGGTCGACGTGCACGGTCACCTGCGTCACTGCATCGAGGAATTCGCGGTCGTGGCTGATCACGACAAGGGTTCCCTGATAGCGCTTGAGCCATGCTTCGAGCCAAACCAGCGCGTCGAGGTCGAGGTGATTGGTCGGTTCGTCGAGCAGCAGAAGGTCGGACGGGCACATGAGCGCGCGCGCCAACTGCAGTCGCATGCGCCAGCCGCCGGAGAAACTGTTGACCGGCTGGCTAAGCTGCGCAGCACTGAAGCCCAGGCCCAGGATCAGCGCTTGGGCACGTGCGGAAGCATCATGAGCCCCGGCGTCGTGCAGGCTCATGTAGGCGTGCGCCATACGCATGCCGTCGTCGCTGGCCTCGGCGGCGGCCACTTCTGCCTGCGCTGCCAGCAGCACGGTGTCACCCTCGACGACGAAGTCGGTCGCGCCCTGCTCGGTCTCCGGCATCTCCTGCGCGACCTGGCCCATCTTCCATGTAGTGGGAATGGAGAACTCGCCGCTATCTTCATGCAGCGTGCCATTGAGAAGACCGAAGAAGGAGGACTTGCCGGCACCATTGCGGCCAACGAGGCCAATCTTTTCGCCGGGGGCAAAGGTGACGGACGCGCTGTCGAGCACGACATTGACGCCGCGGCGCAGCGTGAGATTACGGATGGAAATCATAAGGGGCTACTTCGGGAGGACTGGCATGATAGCCGACCGGACGTGCAGGGCGTTGCAATCGCGTCGATTTGCATCGGCACCGGCAGCGGATTAGACGATAATTGTGTAGGACCACTATGCTTTTCAGGCGGCGCGGCGCTTTGATCATGCGGGTTAGGGCGATCGAGGCGACGAACGCATTTTGAGCAAGCCTGGCGCAAAGCGATTCCCCGTGTGATCGCTCGCGACTTCAAATCGCTTGCACTCGGCCGAGACAACCGGACACAGGTCTGATAATATACGTTTCGTAGCTACTTCGTATATAAAAGGACCGCAACATGGGTATCGTCAAGATATCGGAGCAGATGCACGCGGCGTTGCGCAACACCAGCGGCGCACTCAGCCGCTCGATCAACGCGCAAGCCGAGCATTGGCTGCGCGTGGGCATGCTCGCCGAACTCAATCCCACGCTGAGCTACGGCGACATCTGCCGCAAGCTCATCGAATCCGATGGCGTCCAGGCCAGTGAGGCCGAGGTCGCCGCTTCTCCAGCAACCGGTGCACCCGTCACCGCATTCAACAAGGTGGCGTAATGGTGCGCGAACGCGTTGTCATCCGATCCAACGAAGAAATTGCCCTGTCGCGCCGCGCTGGCGAAATGGCCGCGCAGGTGCTCGCGATGATTGGCGAGCATGTCAAGCCCGGCGTCACGACCGATGCACTCGATCGCCTGTGTCACGACTTCATCGTGGACGAGCTGAAGGCGATCCCCGCCAATATCGGCTATCACGGCTATCCGAAGACCGTGTGTGCGTCGGTGAATCACGTCGTCTGCCACGGCATTCCCGGCGAAAAGACGCTGCATGACGGCGATATCGTGAACATCGACGTCGCCCTCATCAAAGACGGCTGGTTCGGCGACACGAGCCGTATGTATTACGCCGGCAAGCCGAGCATTCTTGCCAAGCGTCTGGTCGATACGACTTTCGAAGCGATGCTCGCAGGCATTCGGGCCGTGCGTCCGGGCGCCACGCTGGGTGACGTCGGCTACGCGATCCAGACGGTGGCGCATCGCGAAGGCTTCAGCATCGTGCGCGACTATTGCGGGCACGGCATCGGCACCACCTATCACGACGACCCGCAGGTGCTGCACTACGGGCGCCCGGGCACGGGGCTCACGCTGCGCCCCGGAATGATCTTCACCATCGAACCGATGGTCAATGCCGGCAAGCCGGACACGAAGCAACTGGCGGATGGCTGGACAGTCGTCACGCGCGACCGTTCGTTGTCTGCCCAGTGGGAGCACATGGTGGCTGTGACGGAGACGGGCTTCGAAGTGCTTACGCAGTGGCCCGATGGCCTTGGCGAGTACGCCCGCTTCGGCACGCTCGAGAGCAGCGCGGCAACGGCCAACGCTGCCTGACAGGAATGACAGCGCCTGGGGCGCGCGGCACGCGCCTCAGACGTCGTCCGGTGCGTCGTCGAGCGTCAGCAACTGGTTGGCGAAGCGCCGGTACAACCATGCGGCGCTCCCCGTGGAGACCGCGATCCATGCCACCGACATCACCGTTTGAAGCACAAGCGTGCCGAGCGCTACCGACTTGGCGGCCGGCGCGACGCGCAGCAACGCTGCGAACAGGGCCGTCACGACAATGCCCGCAATAATCAACGGCAAGACCGTCCCTATCGTCGTGCCGAACATCGCCCAGAAGTGCCCGCGCGAATCCTGCCAAGCGGCGCGCCAGCGCTTGCTGCGTCCGGCGCCAATCTGGGCAAAGATCAGCGATACGCGCGTCAGCACGTAGAGCACCATACAGATCAACAGCACGCAAAATGTGGCAAGCCCCGCAGACGAATTGCCGTGTCCCGTTGCCCGCAGCGCCAACACCAACCCGATGCCGACGACCAGCCACACCGTCGCGAAGCCGACGAAAACCTGGGTTGACGTCCAGAGATAGCGCCAGAGATCGCGCCCATACCACCGCCCTTGCCGGGCGGCGTCGGGGCCGAGAATCGTATAGCGAAAGACATGGATGACGAGCACGGAGAACGCGACGAGATTCGCGAAAAAAACGCCGAACGACATGAGCGCAATGCGCAGACGATAGAGGGCGGGTTCGCCGATTTGCGATGCGGTGCGTGCGAGCTGATCGAGCGAAACGCTAAGTCCAGACGTCACGAGGAAGACGACGGCAATCGCCAGGCTTAGCCAGGGCCGTTGACGCAACGCGTTGAAGCCGTCGCGCCATGCCCCCTTGAAACACTGTTTGAACGTGATCGGTTCCATGCTCTCCCTTGCGCGAATTTCGCTTCGCTAAACGAAGCGCTACGGCGTCGGTACGTCACGCCGCCGCCATTCTTGCAGATCGGCTCAGGACTGACAATTCCACGCAGGGAGGGGCGGTGTCCGACGTGCGCAGTACCACGACGGGCGCCGGGCCAGGGTGAGGCAGGGGAAAGTGCGCTGCGATGCTTGACGCTCAGTGATCAGTTCCTGGCGGGCGATTGGCGTTTCACGCGGCCATGACCTTGCGAAGCACTTCGGCGTGCGTGACAACGCCCACGAGCCGCGCCGCTTCGTCGAGCACGGGCAGGGTGCCGTGACGTTGCGTCATCAGCAGCGGCACCAACTCCGAGAGTGGCATGCCGGCGGTGGCCGACTGCGGCTGCGCTTGCATGACGTCGCGAACCGCCGGGCGCTGCCCCGTGCCGATCGACATGCCAAAGCGCGGCCAACGCTGGCGGCGCGCTCGGCGCGTGTGAAGGTCGTGACGCGTGACCAATCCAATGACGCGAGCGTCGCCATCGACGACCGGCAGGGCGTCCAGCCCGTGTCGCTGCAACAGACGCCACGCCGCCGGCGCTTCGTCGTGCGCCTGGACCTTCGCGAGTGCCGGCGTCATGACATCGGCACAGGTCAACTCGCGGGCGCGGCGCGCATAGGCCTCGCGCTGGGTGTCGCGCAGCAGGCTGGCTAGATCGTCGGCGGAAATGTCGAGCAACTCGCTGCGGCGAGCGAGGGCCTTCTCGGCGTCAGCCGTCGTGACCGGTATGGCGGAGGCATTGACCGGACGCACCGTGGCCTGCGCACGCATGGCGTGTGGGTAGCGATGGCCGGTGAGCGCGTGATAACCGATGGCCGCGCCGAGCAGTGCCACCGACTGCACAGCAATCGGCTCAAGGACGAAACCGTACCCAAGGGCGTGGACAGCCGGGCCGCCGAGCACGGCGGTCAGTGCCACGGCGCCCGACGGCGGGTGCACGCAGCGCAGCGTGAACATCAACGCGATGGAGACGCCGACTGCAGTGGCCGCCGCGGCGATCGGCGACGGAATGTACATCGCGCACGTCACCCCGACGACGGCGGCGACCAGATTGCCCCCGAGAATCGACCAGGGTTGGGCGAGAGGACTGGCCGGTACCCCGAAAAGCAACACGGCGGATGCCCCATCGGCGCAACGAGCCAGGGGATATACGTCGCGGGGCCGAGCATCCAGAGCATCAGGCCACCGGTCAGTGCAATCCCGCACAGCGCGCCAAAGCCCGCGCGCAGTCGTTCGCGCCAGTGAACGGCCACCACGGCGGGCAGAAAACCCGCCAGCCAATCCCTCACGTCGCGTCGTGTCATTGCCATGTCGTCCCGCTCCACCATCTGCACCCGTTTAGGGCGGCGTGTTGATATTTTGTGCATGATATATCGTATATCGATGGATTGGGAGAGTGCGAGCGCGAGATTTTAATGCTGCGCCGCAGCGAAATCTCCGATAGGAACGGGTTGGCGATGAAGCGGCGCACCAAAATCAGGAAAACGAGACGCAAAAGGCGTGATCCTTGCCGGCGGAGGAAGGAGGGAATGCTGTCCGGAGGATGGGCGGATCGGCGGATGCGAAGAGCTCAGGTTCGTCTGGTGCGCACGGAGCAAAAAAAGCCCGGGCACGCCGAACGTCGGTTGACGCAAGGCAGGCACCGGGCAAGCAGGGACGCAGGGAAGAAACTTCGACGCAGATGAAATCTATCGGGCGGCTACCGTGGCGTTGTCGGCCGGCGTCGCCGCCGTAGCGCCGTTGGCCGGCTCGTTGGGCGACCTCGGCGTCGTGGACGTCGTTGGCGCATTGGCCACCGGCACATCGCCCCAGCCGCCGCCAAGAGCGCGGATCAGGTTGACGGTCGAGACCGCGTTCGCGCCGGCGAGTTGGACCGCGCTGCGCCGCGCCTGAAGCACCGTACGTTCCGCATCGATGACATCGAGATAGGCAATCGAGCCTTCCTGATACTGCATGCGCGAGAGTTGCGCGGCACGGTTAGACGCTGTCACGGCGTCGTTCTGTGCACGCGTCTGCGCGGCAAGCAGGCGCAGGTTGGACAAGTTGTCCTCGACTTCCTGGAACGCGACGAGGACTTGCTGGCGATAGTTCGCGACGTCTTCCTCGTAGCGCGCCCGCGCCCGCGACAGATTGCCGCTGCGCGCGCCGCCATCGAAGATCGGCATCGAGAGCAGTCCGCCTACTACTGGGCCGAGCAGGAAGGTACGGCTCGACCAGTTGAACAGGTCGCCCAGCGTGGCCGCTTCGAAGCCGCCCGCGCCGGTGAGCGAGAGCGAGGGGAAGAAGGCCGCTTTCGCCACGCCGATGCGCGCGTTGGCGGCTGCCATGCCGCGTTCGGCCGCCGCGATATCCGGACGTCGTTCGAGCAAGGCAGACGGCAGACCCGCCGGGATGTGCACGGCGACCGGCGTGAGCGGCGACGGCGCGAACGTGAATTGCGCGGGCGCCTTGCCGAGCAGAATCGCGAGGCTGTGTTCCGAGGCGGCCCGCAGACGCGCGACCGCCAGCGCGTCGGATTGCGCCGTGGCCAGTTCGGCCCTGGCGCGCGCCACGTCCAGCTCGTCGATATCGCCTTCGGCAAAGCGTCGCTGCACCAGCTTGAGCGCTGCTTCGCGCAGCGTCACCGTTTGCGTGTAGAGCGCCTGTTCGGCGTCGAGCTCGCGCAGGCTGAAGTAGTTCTGCGCGACATCGGCTTGCAGCGCGAGCTGCACCGAGCGATAGAGGGCTTCGCTCTGCTCGGCGTCCGCGCGGGCTGCAGCAACGTTGTCCGACACGCGTCCGAACAAATCGACTTCATAGCCGACGCTCGCTTGCGCGCGCCACAGCGTGTACGGCGCGATGTTCGTGCCGTCCGGTTGCATCTGCGAGGCGGGCGAGAGCTTCTGCCGTGTGGGACCGAACCCGGCGTCGAGCGTCGGGAACAGCGCCGCACGGGCCTGACGCTGCACCCCTCGGGCTTCCTGCACGCGGGCGGCGGCCGCCTTCAGGTTCTGGTTGGCCGCCAGCGCATCATCCTCGAGCGTGTCCAGGGTGGCGTCGCCAAACACCTTCCACCATTGGCCGCGCGCCATTGCTTCGGCGGGCTCGGCGGGCTTCCAAGTGCCGGCTTCACCGGCCGGGAGCGACGCTTCCTTGAATGCCGTCGGCGTCCCCTTGTCGGTCACCGTCGGCACTTCGTACGTGGGGGCCATCGAGCAGCCCGCCACCACCAGCAGGGCCCCGAGCAGGCTCGAGACACCCAGACTTCGTTTGATCCATTGCGATTGCATGATTGGCATCCTTCAGACTTCGGCCTTGACGTTGGCGGGCATGGTCGATGCGTGAGCGCTGTGCAGCGGCTTCTTGCCCGCCAGCGTGCGCAGCAGCACGTAGAACACCGGCGTCATCATCAGACCGAAGCCGGTCACGCCGATCATGCCGAAGAACACGGCAACCCCCATCGCGTGACGCATTTCCGAACCGGCGCCGGTCGATGTCACCAACGGCACCACCCCCATGATGAACGCGATCGACGTCATCAGAATCGGGCGCAGACGCAGGCGGCTTGCCTCGATCGCGGCGGCCACGGGACTGCGGCCTTGCATTTCCAGCTCGCGTGCGAACTCCACGATCAGGATCGCGTTCTTCGCGGAGAGCCCCACCAGCACCATCAGACCGATCTGCGTGAAGATGTTGTTATCCCCTCCGGTCAGCCACACGCCGAACAGCGCGGACAGAATGCTCATCGGCACGATCATGATGACGGCGAGCGGCAGCGTCAGGCTTTCGTACTGTGCGGCGAGTACCAGGAACACCAGCAGCACCGAGATCGGGAACACCCACAGCGCCGAGTTGCCCGCGAGAATCTGCTGATACGTCAGGTCCGTCCATTCGAACTTCACCCCGCGCGGCAGCGTCTCGGCGGCAATGCGCTCCACGGCAGCCTGCGCCTGACCCGACGAATACCCGGGGGCCGGACCGCCGTTCACGTCGGCAGCGGTGTAGCCGTTGTAGCGCACCACCATTTCCGGGCCGAACGTTGGCGACACTTTCACCAGTGACGAGAGCGGCACCATGTCGCCATTGCTGTTTCGAGTCTTGAGCAGCCCGATGTCGTCGGCATGGGCGCGGAACGGCGCATCGGCCTGAACACGCACCTGATACACGCGCCCGAACTTGTTGAAGTCGTTCACGTACAGCGAGCCGAGGTAGATCTGCATGGTGTCGAACACGTCGGTGATCGGCACACCCAACTGCTTGGCTTTCACGCGGTCGAGATCCACGTTCAACTGCGGCACGTTGATCTGGTACGACGAGAACGTCGGGCCCAGTTCCTTCGTCTGCGAGGCCTTCTTGATGAACGCCTGCGTGGCGTCGTTCAAGGCGGCGTAGCCGAGCGCGCCGCGATCTTCGATTTGCAGCTTGAAGCCGCCGAGTGTCCCGAGCCCCAGCACCGGCGGCGGCGGGAACACGGCGATGAACGAGTCCTTCATCTTCGAGTATGCGCCGTTGAGTTGCCCGGCGATGGCGGCCGCCGAGAGCGTCTTGTCGTGACGCTCGGCGAACGGCTTGAGCGTGACGAACACGATGCCCGCCGACGACGAGTTGGTGAAGCCGTTGACCGACAACCCCGGGAAGGCCACGGCGCTCTGCACCCCCGGCGTTTTCAGGGCAACGTCGGTCATGTCGCGAATCACCTTCTCGGTACGGTCGAGCGACGCGCCGTTCGGCAACTGGGCGAACGCGACCAGATACTCCTTGTCCTGCGCCGGCACGAAGCCGCTCGGCACGACCTTGCTCATCAGCATCGTGGCGCCGAGCAGGACGGCGAAGATCGCCATCATGATCGCCTTGCGCCCGATCACGCGCGTCACGCCTTGACCGTACTTCTCGGAGCCGCGATGGAACACGCGGTTGAACGCATTGAAAAAGCCGCCCAGATATCGGTTCATCTGCCGCGTGAGCCAATCGGGCTTGGCGTGATGGTCCTTGAGCAGCAGCGCGGCCATGGCCGGCGACAGCGTAAGCGAGTTGAAGGCCGAGATCACGGTCGAGATGGCGATGGTCATCGCGAACTGCTTGTAGAACTGACCCGTGAGACCCGACATGAAGGCGAGCGGCACGAACACGGCCACCAGCGTGAGCGCGATCGCGATAATCGGACCACTCACTTCGCGCATGGCCTGATACGTCGCTTCCTTGGGCGAGAGCCCGGCCGCGATGTTGCGCTCCACGTTCTCGACCACCACGATGGCGTCGTCCACCACGATACCGATGGCGAGCACCATCCCGAACAGCGACAGCGCGTTGATCGAGTAGCCGAAGCCGAGCAGCAGGGCGAATGTCCCCACAATCGATACCGGCACGGCGAGCAGCGGAATGATCGACGCGCGCCACGTCTGCAGGAACACGATCACTACCAGCACCACGAGGGCGATGGCTTCAAGCAGCGTGTGCACCACGGCCTTGATCGACGACCGCACGAACTGCGTCGGGTCATACACGATGCGATATTCGACGCCCGGCGGCATGTCTTTTTGCAGCTCCGCCATGGCTTCGCGGACTTGATCGGAGATCTGCAGCGAGTTCGCCCCCGGTGACTGGTTGATGGCCAGCGCCACCGCCGGCTGGTTGTCGAGCAACGAGCGCAGGCTGTATTGCGAGGCGTCGAGCTGCACGCGGGCCACGTCGCCCAGGTGCGTGACGGCACCGTCCGGTGAGGTCTTCAGGATGATGTCGCGGAACTCGTCTTCCGTATTCAACCGCCCACGCGCGTTGACGTTGAGCTGCAACGGCGTGTTCGGACCGGCCGGCGACGCGCCGATGACACCGGCCGCGACCTGCACGTTCTGTTCGCGAATGGCCTTCACCACGTCCGAGGCGGTCAGGCCGCGCTGGGCAACCTTTGCAGGATCGAGCCACACCCGCATCGAGTAATCACCCGCGCCCCACAACTGCACCTCGCCTACGCCCTTGATGCGCGAGAGGCGATCCTTGACGTTGATGAGCGCGTAGTTGCGCAGGTAGGTCATGTCGTAGCGCTGGTTCGGCGAGAGCAAGTGCACCACCATCGTGAGCGTGGGCGAGGACTTGATCGTCGTCACCCCCAGACGCTGCACGTCGTCCGGCAGACGCGGCAGCGCTTGCGAGACACGGTTCTGCACGAGCTGCTGGGCCTTGTCCGGGTCGGTGCCCAGGCGGAAGGTCACGGTCGTGGTGAGGTTGCCGTCGCTGTTGGCCTGCGACTGCATGTACAGCATGTTCTCCACGCCGTTGATCTGCTCTTCGAGGGGCGCGGCCACGGTCTCGGCGATCACCTTCGGGTTGGCGCCGGGGTATTGGGCATGCACCACGACCGACGGCGGAACCACTTCCGGGTACTCCGAGATCGGCAGCTGGAACACGGCGATCAGGCCGGCCAGCAGCGTGATGATCGAGAGCACCCCCGCGAAGATGGGCCGGTCGATAAAGAATTTTGAGATGTTCATGACGAGACTCTTGGGGGTCGTTCAGGGCGCGGTTCGCGCGTGCGCAGGTGAGCGTGGGCGCATTTCACGAACGCGTCGCCGTGGTGGCCGCCGCGACCGAACGGGCCGTGGCCGGCTTGGCGCCCGCGCTGGCCTTGGGGTTGTGCTGAGGCGGCTGGCTCGAGGTGTTCGCGGGCGTGCCGGCGGCAGTGTCGGTAGCGGTGGCGTTGGTGGCCAGGGCCGGCGCGACGATGTCGTGCCCGTCGCCCGTATCACCGGCCATCTTCACGGCCTTCGGCGTGACCGGATCGCCCGGACGCACGCGCTGCAGCCCGTTGACAACGATGCGCTCACCGTCCTTCAGGCCGCCTGCGATCTCGATGAGACCGCCGTGGCGCTCGCCCAACTGTACTTCGCGATACTGCACCTTGTTCTGCGGGTCGACGACGAGCACGAACTTCTTGCTCTGGTCGGTGCCGATGGCGGCCTCGTCGACAAGCAGCGCCGGGTGCGGTTCGCCGCCGCCCACGCGAATGCGGGCGTACAGGCCCGGCAAGAGCGCGCCGTCGGTGTTATCGAAGCGCGCACGCACACGGATCGTGCCCGAGGTCGTATCAAAACGGTTATCGACCGAATACACGGTGCCCTTGCGCGAATAACCGGACTCATTGGCCAGGCCCAGGTCGACGGGGACGCCGTTCGTCTTCGCGGTATCGCGCGCGAGATAGCGCAGATAGGTCTGCTCATCGACGTCGAACGCCGCGTAGATCGGCGAAACGGAGACCACGGTGGTCAGCGCAGGCGATTGTGCGCCGGCCGATACCGTATTGCCCACCGTGATTTCCGCGCGCGAGACCCGACCTGCGATCGGCGCCACGATTTGCGTGTAGCCGAGGTTGATGCGAGCGGTTTCGAGCGCGGCGCGTGCCGCTTTCACGTTGGCGCCAGCCTCGCGCGCGGCGTTTTCCTTCTGGTCGAAGTCCTTCTTTGCGATGGCGTTATCCGCGATCAGCCGCTGCGCGCGGGCGAGGTCGGTGCTGGTGAAGACGTCGCGTGCCTGCGCCGACGCGAGTTGCGCCGCCGTGCGGTCGACTTCGGCCGCATACGGACGCGGATCGATCGTGAAGAGCGCATCGCCCTTTTTCACGAGCTGTCCGTCCCTGAAATGCACGGCGGTGATGGTGCCCGACACGAGCGGCTTGATGTCAACGCGATCCACAGCGTCGAGGCGGCCGGAATAGCTTTGCCAATCGGTCACGGTGCGTGAGATCACGTTGGCTACGTCGACTTCCACTGTCGGCATGACTTGCGCGCTGGGAGGCGTGCTGGCGTCGACGCGCACGACCGTGAGCGTGCCCAGGGCCACGAGCGCCACCGTAACGGCGGCGGCAATAAGAACGGGTTTGCGAGCGAGGGTGGTCATTTTTTTAAAATCTCCGGAATCGGATGGACTCACTGGGGGGCACCGGTGGCGGGTGGCGCCAGCCGGCGTGTCAGGAACGCGGCCACTTCCCGCAGTGCGGCGGGCAGGGCGGCCAGGCCGTGATGGGACGCGCTGCGATGGCGCGTGACCTGTGTCGGCACGCCGGCCGCGATGAGCTCCGCCGCATATTTTTCGGCTTCGACGTGTAGCAGGTCATGTTCGGCAGAAGCAATCAGCGTGGGCGGCAGGCCCGCGAGACGGCGCGATTCGAGCGGCGCGGCATACGGATGCAGACGCTGCGTTGCGTGCGGCAAATAGGCGCGATAGCAGCGGGCGCACTCGCTGGCTTCGATATCGCTTGGCGTGCGCCCGTCGGCCAGGCGCGTCATGCTAGGGTCGAGCAGCGGAGCGAGCAGTACCTGTGCCGAGATGGCAATTTCACCGCGATCACGCGCCATCATCGTCAACGCTGCGGCGATGTTGCCGCCGGCATCGTGCCCGGCCACGGCAAGACGGCGCGGGCTGGCACCGTAGCGCCGGGCGTTGCGGTGCAGCCAGCGCGCGGCGCACCACGCATCTTCCGGCGCGGCGGGGAACGGGTGTGCCGGGGCGAGCGAATACCCCACCGAGACCACCAGCGCGGGGATGTGCAGAGCAAGATAGCGGGCCGTGGCGTCGCCGTCGTTGAGCGAGCCGTGGCAGAAGCCGCCGCCGTGGAAGTACAGCACGACCGGCAAATGCGCTTCGAGCGGCACCACCACGCCCGCCGCCCCGGCGTGGGCGGCATCGGCGCCGGCGTGGCCGGTCGGCCGATACAGACGCAGGGTGACCGGGCCGGCATGACCGGCGATGCTCACCTCTTCGATGCGCAGTCCGTCGTCGGTGCGGTGCGTTTGGCCCGGACGTCCCGAGGGCGACTTGGCGTTGGCTGACATATGGCGTTGGGCTCGCGAGCGCGATACCCCTCTGATGACATTCGATGGATCGAAGTCTAGAGGCGACGGACATCGGGATAAACGCCTATAATTTGGCAACACTATTCGGTCAGATCGACTAATCGATGTCGGCCTTGCCGGTATTGGCTTCTGCCGCCGACCAATTTGCTTATGCACTTGCAATGCGCGTGAAATAAGCCGGATTGGCTGATGCAACCACGTTTTCGAATGGGGAAATGTCATGGATCGCTTGCAAGCGATGCAGGTATTCACGCGAGTCGTCGAGGCAAACAGCTTTTCACGTGCGGCCGACAATCTCGGTTTGCCGCGCACCTCGGTGACCACGATTATTCAGAACCTCGAGGCGCATCTGGGCACGCGGCTGTTGCAGCGTACGACCCGGCGACTCAACCTGACGCCTGACGGGGCTGCGTATTACGAGCGATGCCTGCGCATCCTCGCGGATATCGAGGAAACCGAATCGTCGTTCCGGGAGAGCAGCCAGCGCGTGCGCGGCAAGCTGCGCATCGACATGCCGGGTTCGCTCGGCAAGCTGGTGGTGCTGCCGGCGCTGTGCGAATTTCACGAACGCTACCCGGAAGTCGAACTGATGGTGGGCATGGGCGACAAGCCGGTCGACCTGATCCAGGAGGGCGTCGATTGTGTGTTGCGCGTTGGCACGCTTCAGGATTCGAGCCTGGTCGCGCGACGCGTGGGCCTGTTCCAAAGCCTGACGTGCGCGTCACCGGCTTATCTCGAGCGCATGGGCATGCCGCATTCGCTCGACGACCTGCAACGGCACACGGCGGTGCACTACTTCTCGAGCCGAACGGGGCGCGTCGTCGAGGACCAGTTCCTGGTGGACGGCAAGGAGGTCGAGATCCCCATGACAGGGGCGGTCGCGGTCAACGACGCCGAGGCGTATCTGCAATTGGGACTCGCGGGGTTCGGGACGGTGCAGCTCGCGCGCTTCATGGCGCTGCCGTATCTGCAATCGGGCCAATTGGTCGAGATTCTGCACCAGTGGAAGCCGCCCCCATGCCGATTTCGGCCGTGTATCCGCATAACCGGCATCTATCGCCGAAGGTTCGCGTGTTTGTCGACTTCATCGCCGAACTCTTCGAACGTTGCCCGTTGCTGCAAGGGCTCGACGAAACCGCAGGCTCATGCAAGCCGACCGTGGCGGCCGACGACGCAGACGGACACTGGGCCTCGTACGGCACGCAAATGGCGCCGCAAGACGTCGTGGTTTGACGGATTGGCCGGCGGCGCCGGCCCACCTCGCAACACCGGAAGACGCGCCCGCGCGGCCGCCCATCAAGCGCCGCGCGGGCGCTTCGTTTTGCGCATGATGGCGCCACTGGAGGGGCGGGCGACCGTGGCCGGATGCCGCTGTCACGGTGCTCGGCAGTGCGCGCACGGCCGAGTTGGACCACCTGACTGTCCCTAGCTTCGTGGCGACGTAAAGCACGCCGCGCTTGGGAAAATTCTTAATCAGAAAAGCGCAAACGCGCCGCCGCCAGAATGATTTCGTGTCGCGCTTGCCGCCTGGCGCCCTGTGTCTTGATGCGGTAAGGCACCAGCATTGCCGCAGGTGAGCGGCCGTCCCTCGTACCTCTCTTTCGTCTCTTTCCCGACTTGAATCGATGGCTCTCGCAGTGCGTTTGCGAGGCTACACGGCGTTTGGGTCTTTCGGAATTCATCAGAATCGCTCTCGCAGGTGTCCGATGTTTAATTGATTCAAGGAGCAAAGCACCATGAACGAGAACGATCTGGAACTGCAACTCAACGAAGACCAAATCCGACACATTCAAGCGATCACCGGGCAGCGCATCGGCGCTATCCGAGTCGTGTCGAGCTTCCCGGAACTTCGCGGTGTGTTCGGCGCGCAGGGGCCGGGGTGCAAGGCCATCCGAACGGTCAGGGTTTGCAAGGCGTGCAAGGCGTGCAGGGGCCGCAAGGCGTGCAGGGCGTGCAGGGGCCGCAAGGCGCCCAGGGCGTGCAAGGCCCGCAGGGATATCAGCACGCCCAGGGCATTCAGGGCATGCAGGGACCGCAAGGTATGCAAGGTGCTCAGGGCATGCAGGGACCGCAAGGTATGCAAGGCGTCCAAGGCATGCAGGGACCTCAGGGCATGCAGGGTCCGCAAGGGGCTCAGGGGTATCAGCACGCTCAAGGCATTCAGGGCATGCAGGGCCCACAAGGTATGCAAGGTGCTCATGGCATGCAGGGCCCACAAGGTGTGCAAGGTGCTCAGGGCATGCAGGGTCCACAAGGTATGCAAGGTGCTCAAGGCATGCAGGGCCCGCAAGGTATGCAAGGCATTCAGGGCCCACAAGGTATGCAAAGTGCTCAGGGCATGCAGGGCCCGCAAGGTATGCAAGGTGTCCAAGGCGCGCAGGGCCCGCAGGGTATGCAAGGCATTCAGGGCCCACAAGGTATGCAAAGTGCTCAGGGCATTCAGGGCCCACAAGGTATGCAAAGTGCTCAGGGCATGCAGGGCCCGCAAGGTATGCAAGGTGTCCAAGGCATGCAGGGCCCGCAGGGTATGCAAGGCATTCAGGGCCCACAAGGTATGCAAAGTGCTCACGGCATGCAGGGACCGCAAGGTATGCAAGGTGCTCAGGGCGTGCAGGGTCCGCAAGGTATGCAAGGTGTCCAGGGCATGCAGGGACCACAGGGTATGCAGGGCGTCCAGGGCATGCAGGGTCCGCAAGGGTATCAGCACGGCCAAGGCGTGCAAGGCGCTCAGGGTCTGCAGGGCCCGCAAGGCGTGCAAGGCGCTCAGGGCATACAAGGCTCGCAAGGACTCCACTGATTCGACGTGACACCTTGGTCGGACACGGGCGCGAAACCGCAGGTTTTATCGTCCGCTCGTGTCTATTGCGTGTGATGCGGCTCGCGCCCGTAGTGCGTCGAGTCGCGAATTCCGGGTGTCCTGGCGGGCACCCGGCATGGGAGCCGCGGTGATGTCGTCAACTCTCTTACCTTTGTCAGCAGAACAGCGCGCGCGGTTGTTCAACGCGACCGGCGCGCCGCTGCGCAGACTCCGTGTGGAATCCTCCACTGGCATCGGCGTTGCCGTCGATCGCTACTGTGCCCGGTGCCTGCTCACCGAAGACTTGCCTGGCGTGCATATCGAAGCCGATGGCATTTGTCAGGCCTGTCATGCGTTCGCGGCCGAAGCCGCACGCGGCGACTACACGCAGCGCCGTCTCCTGGAGGTCGTGCAATCCTGTCGCGGAGAAGGCACGCCCGACGCCGTAGTGGCCTATTCCGGGGGCAAGGACAGCGCGCTCACACTGCTCCTTGCCGTAAAGGAGTTGCATTTGCGCCCCATCGCCGTGCTCGTCGACAACGGCTTCATTCCCGATGAGGTCAAGGACAACGCGAGGACGTTCTGCGCGCGCTTTGGCGTAGCGCTGGTGATCGAGACGATCGACATTCGCCAGGTGGCCCGCGAATCGCTGGCGTCCAGTTCCGGCCAGATTCCGTGTGCCTCATGCATCGGCGGAGTGTTTGCGGCGATGGCAAAGGCGTGCAGAACGTACGGTGTCCGACTCATTCTCAGTGGACACCGATTTCCTCCGCTGGCGTATCCGGTGAGCGGATTCACGAAGCGTGACGCCGACAACGGCTTCTTCTGTGCCTCGCCTTTGCTCGCGCGAGGGCTGAGCGAGGCCGAGCAGATGCAGTGGATCCGGCACGCCGGTTGGCAACCCACGGCCATGGCGGGCAACACATCGAACTGCAAGCTGATCGGTGTGGTGGAGCAGCATCTCTATGACGTGCAAGGATTCAATCCCCACATCTACGAGGTGTCGAAGGAGATTCGCGCCGGCTTCTACGATCGACGCACGGGGTTTGGCAAAGTCGATCGTCCGGAGATATCCGCCGAGCACCTGCAATGGGTGCGTGAGCGCATGCTGCCGGATGCGCCCGAGACGCCGACCGCACGCGATGCCGAGCGTGTCCCGGGGAGGCCGCTGTGCGAGGGCGCCAGCGTGACGAACCGGCTACGCCAAAGTGAGCTCCATGCACGACTCCATCATCGTGACCGACGATTTCTATCGCGATCCCGCCGACGTGCGCGATTTCGCGTTGAGGCAGACCTTCGCGGTCAAGGGCAACTATCCCGGCGCGCGTACCGAGGCGTTTGTCCACGACGGCGTCACGTCGGCAATCCAGGACATCGTGAAGTCGCCCATCACCTATTGGCCGGTCGACACCTACAACGGTGCGTTTCAATACAGCGTGCAGCGCGATATCACGTGGGTGCATGCCGACCACACCACAGTGTGGTCCGGCGTGGTCTATCTCACGCCCGATGCACCACCGACGGCAGGAACGGCCTTCTTCCAGCATATCGAAACCGGCTTCGACCTCTACCCCGATGACGACGACCAGCGGCAACGTTGCGACGCCGATGCCGCCGCATGGGAGCGCTGGGAGATGACCGACCGCATCGCGAATCGCTTCAATCGCCTCATCCTGTTTCGCGGTAGACGGTTTCACGCGAGCCAGGGGCATTTCGGCGACTGCAAGGAGAACGGGCGCCTGTTTCAAACGTTCTTTTTCAACACGCAATATTGACGTTCCCCTTCCTTTCGATCGGAGGTACTTTCATGACGGCTTCGGAACTCTTCTTCCCGGTGGGTTCGCTCGACCTGAGCGAGGCGCAATCAGCAGAGATCAAATCGGCGTTCGGGCATGAGATGGCGGCCGTGCCGCTCTATCGGGTAGTGCCTGTGTCGTCCAGTGACCGGTACGTTGCGTTGGAGGGCGTGCCGGGTTTGCCGGGAATTCTGGTGCACTACCGCGACGAAGATCCTGCCCAAGGCGGAAAGATCATCGCGTCGGTCAGGGCGGAAATGGCGCGCGGACCGGACGACTCCGCCGTCTTCGCGGCACACACGAAGCTGATGGCGCCGCGAGCCGAGAGCGAGTCCGCCAAAAGCGGGCCGCCGGCGGCCGGCAAGCGCAAGTGAGCGGCGCCGCGCGTCGTCCCGCACCATGCTGAGCTCACCCGGCGCGACGGCGCACGGCAACGCTAACGCTCACGGCGATCTGTTGGTGATGGTCAAGGTCGCCGAGCGTTGCAATATCGACTGTAGCTATTGCTACATGTATCACGGTGTCGATCAGGGCTGGCGCGAGCGGCCGAAGCGGTTGCACGCGTCCCACCTCGATGCGCTGGTAACGCGCCTGGTGGAACATCGCAGTGCGTATCCGACGGCGCGCATGACGCTGGAGGTTCACGGGGGGGAGCCGCTGCTGCTCGGCAAATCCCACACCGAGCGCTTCTTCTCGAACTTGCGACGGCGCCTGCCGGCGTCGGACCTCGCCATCATCACGCAGAGCAACGGCGTGTTGATCGACGATGACTGGCTGGATATTTACGCGCGGTACGACGCGAGCCTGGGCATCAGCTGCGATGGGCCGCCCGACATGCATGACCGGCATCGGTATGACTTCGCGCGAAAAGGTACGGGCGAGCGCGTCGAGCAAGCGATTCTGCGATGTCTTGCGCATCGCGCATCGCAGCGGGTCTTCAATGGGGTGCTGGCCGTGATCGATCCGAATCATGACCCGGTGCGCATGCTCGATTACTTTCGGTCGCTCGGACTGACGGCCATCGACTTCCTGCTCCCCGATGCCAATTTCGCAGCACCGCCCCGTCACATCCAGGCCTACACGCACGCTCGGCTGCTCAGCTTCCTGTGTCGAGGGTTCGATGCCTGGCTTGCCATCGACGATCCGGGCTTCAGCGTGCGCATCTTCGAAACGTTCATTCGCGGCGTGCTCGGTCGTCGCTCGGAACTCGATGCCTTTGGCGGGGCGCTTGCGCCGATCGTCGTCGTGGAGAGCGATGGCAGTTATCGCTTGCTCGACGTGCTCGCCATCTGCGAGGAGGGCGCAACGCACACCGGGTTCAACCTCACGTCTCACCCGTTGCAAGCCTGCAGCGATTTCGCGCGCACTCGCTACCCCGAGCCCCACGCGACTTGCCTGCAATGCGAGGCATTTGCGGCGTGCGGCGGGGGATACGTCGCCCACCGATTCGACGGGCGCAGTTACGACAACCCCAGTTTTTATTGTCACGCGCTGCTGGGCTTTTATCGCCACGTCCGGGCGCGGGTGCAGGGCGTGACGCCTCCGATCTCGCTCACTGCAAACGCAAAGGGCTGAGTTCGTAACACCTCGAACTCAGCCCTGCCAGGCTCAACGGTGCAAAAGCGTGTTCAGGCGCTCGCCTGCGCCACGCGTTGCGAGAGATGCGCGAGGGCGTCGTCGACCTGATCGATGAGAATCAGGCAGAGATCGCCGGGTTGCAGGCGCGCGAGCGCCGTGTCGATGGCCACGAACTCGCCGTGAATCTCGTCGATGTGGCTGGCGCGTCGCGCGCCGACCAGACCTTCGCGCAACAGGCCCAGCACTTCGCCGTCTTCGCGGCCGCGCTGGCACTGATCCTGGTAGAGCAACACGTCGTCGAACGCATCGCCAAGGATCTGTGTCTGACGGCGGATATCCTCGTCACGACGGTCCCCCGCGCCGGAAATCACGACTGAACGGCGTCGTGCCGGCATCGTCTCGATCGCCTGCGCAAGCGCGGCAATGGCGTCCGGATTGTGGCCGTAGTCGGCAATCACGGTCGCGCCGCGGTAGTCGAACACGTTGAAGCGCCCCGGCGCGGTGCCGGCGTCGTTCACGAAGGTGGCCAGCCCGGCCCGAATCGTCGCCGGATCGAGGTTCAGCGCCCAGGCCGCACCAATGGCCGCCATCGCGTTCTCGACCTGGAACCCGATGCTGCCGCCGCGCGTAAGCGGAATCGCGGCGAGAGCGTAGCGGGTCTCTTTGCCGCCGTGACACGTCACGATACTGCCGCCGTGGACATAGACCACGCGTTTGCCCTTCGCGCGATGCGTGGCGAGCACCGGATGTGCAATGTCCATGGCGAAGTAGGTCACGTCTCCCGGGCAGGCGTCGGCCATGCGCGCCACCATCGGATCGGCGGCATTGAGTACGGCCATGCCGCGCGGTGCCACGTTGCGCACGATCACACTCTTGAGCACGGCGAGGTCTTCCACCGTGTTGATGTACGACAGGCCCAAGTGGTCGCCCATGCCGATATTGGTCACCACGGCCACATCGCATCGGTCGTAGGCCAGGCCTTCGCGCAGCAGGCCGCCACGCGCGGTTTCGAATACGGCCGCGTCCACGTCCGGATGCATCAGCACGTTGCGCGCGCTGCGCGGGCCGCTGCAATCGCCCGTGTCGATGCGCTGGCCGCTGATATAAATGCCGTCGGTGCCGGTCATGCCCACGCGCAGGCCTTGCTGGCCGATGAGGTGGGCAATCAGGCGCACCGTCGTTGTCTTGCCGTTCGTGCCGGACACGGCCACGAGCGGAATGCGGCCATCGTCACCGTCGTCGAACATCGTGGAGACGATGGCTTCGCCGACCGCGCGGCCCTTGCCGTAAGACGGCTGCAAGTGCATGCGCAGGCCCGGCGCGGCGTTGACTTCCACGATGCCGCCCGCCTGATCTTCAAACGGCTTGATGACGGTCTCGCACACGGCATCGACACCGGCGATGTCCAGCCCCACCTGCTGCGCAGCGGCGATGGCGCGCGCGGCGATTTCCGGATGGACGTCGTCGGTCACGTCGGTGGCCGTGCCGCCGGTCGACAGGTTGGCGTTGTTGCGCAGCACGATTCGCGCACCGGCTGCTGGCACGGAGTCGGCGTTCAACCCCTGCTTGGCAAGCGTGGCGAGTGCAATGTCGTCGAAACGAATCTTGGTGAGCGAGGTCGCATGGCCTTCGCCACGGCGTGGATCGGCATTGACCGTTTCGACCAACTGGCGCACGGTGTGCACGCCGTCGCCGGTCACTTGCGGCGGATCGCGGCGGGCAGCCGCGACCAGCTTGTTGCCGATCACGAGCAAACGGAAATCGTGCCCCGGAATATAGCGCTCGATGATGACGTCGCGGCTGATGTCCTGCGCGGCTTCGAACGCTTTCTCAATCTCCTCGCGCGTGCGCAGACGCACGGCCACGCCCTTGCCCTGGTTGCCGTCGCGCGGTTTGACGACAACCGGTGCGTCGATTTCCTGCACCAGCTTCCAAGCGGCTTCGATGTCGCGCACGGTGCCGCCCAGCGGGACCGGCACACCGGCGGCGTGCAGCAACGTCTTGGTCAGATCCTTGTCTTGCGCAATCGACTCGGCCACGGCCGACGTGCGGTCGGTTTCCGCCGCTTGAATGCGGCGTTGCTTGCTGCCCCAGCCGAACTGCACCATCGAGCCTTCGGTCAGGCGGCGATATGGAATGCCGCGTGCGACGGCGGCATCCACGATCGAGCCGGTCGACGGGCCGAGGCGCACGTCTTCATCGAGATCGCGCAGGCGATAGAGAGCATCGGGCAGGTCGAACGGGCCATCGTCGAGGGCCGCGTGGATCAATTGCTGCGCCAGTTCGAAGGCGAGACGTCCGACAGGTTCTTCGCTGTACTGCACCACCACCTGGAACGTACCGGGTTCGATGGTCTGCGTCGTTTGGCTGAATGTCACCGGGCACCCTGCCGCGGCCTGCAGATGCAGGGCCGTCGTGGCGAGGGCGTCTGCCAACGACACCGGACGCTCTTCGGCGTCGGGCGTCAGCGCCGGCAGTTCGGGAAAGCGTGCACGCAGGCGAGCCTCGAAACCGGCCAGATTGCCGATCGAGTATTCCAGATCGGTGCACATCACGATCGCCTCGATGGCGGTGTGACGGCTCCAGAGGTTGGGCCCGCGCAATGCGCGGATACGGGAGACTTCCATAAATTGCAATCCCTGTCTGTCCACTTCGCGTCCCTGTATGTCAGTGGGTTGGCGAGAAAAACGACTGTGGCTTGGGTATTCGGTAACGGGCTAAATACGCGAGGGGACGGCGGCAGATCACCCTGCACGCCGCCCCTCGCGGCTCACGTCGGTCAGGCCGCCAGCGCGCGCGCCGGCTGGCCCATCCACTGATGCACCAGATCGAGCATCGCGGTCGCTCCGCCTTCGTCGGCTTGCAACACGAGCAGGTCACCGCTCACGAGCTGGGCCAGCGCCGCTTCGGCTGCCGCCCGTCGCTCGCCGGCGTCAATCACCTGCACTTTGCGCTCGGCATCGATGCCCGCGCGCAGTTGCGCACGCGACTCGGCCAGCGGGCGCTTGCGCTCGACGCTCAGGTCGTCGCACAGCACGACTTGCTCGAACGTCTGCGCCAGCAGTTTGCCCTCGGCTTGCAGGTCGTCGTCCATCCGGTCGACGCCGGGGCCGTACACCACCATGCGTCGTTCGGCGGGCAGGGTCGCCAGTGCCGCGGCCAGCGCCGTCAGCGCCGGGGCGTTATGGGCGTCGTCGACGATGACCGTCGCGCCTTGCTTTTCAAACAGGGTGAAGCGGCCCGGGGCATCGACCTGACCCACGTCGAACGTGGTCACGCCGGTGCGCAGGACGTCGAGCGTCACGCCCATCGACCAGGCGGCCGCGACGGCCGCGAGTACGTTTTCGATCTGGAAGCCGACACGGCCGGCATAGGTCAGCGGCATGGTGGCCGTCGCGCCGAGCGTGGTTTCCTCGGTACCGTTGGCCAGCATGACGTCGCCGTTGCGCACGAACACCGCGCGCTTGCCCGCGGCGCGATGCGCCACGATGGCCGGCAGGTGTTCATCCAGCCCGAAGAAGATGACGTCGCCGTCGCACAGCTCGGCCATTTCCACCACGAGCGGATCGCGCGCGTTGAGCACGGCCACGCCGTCGGGCAGTACCACATCGATCTGTGTGCGCAACACACTGAACATTCGGTCGACGTCTTCGACGAAGTACTGCCCCAGATGATCCGGACGGTCGATGTTCGTCACGATACCCACCTGGCAGCGGTCGTACGCGAGGCCTTCGGAAAGGATGGCGGTGTTGTCGTTCTCGAACACGGCCGCGCTCACGCTGGCGTTCATCAACACACGGTGCGCGGCGTCCCAGTTGGCACAGTCACCTGCCTGCACCAGACGCTTGTCGAGGAACAGGCCGTCGCTGCAGGCAAGACCGGTGCGCTCGCCCGCGAGTTGCAACACGTGCGTGAGCAGGCGGGCGGTCACGGTCTTGCCGTTCGTGCCGGTAATGCCGACAACCGGAATGCGACCGGCGTCGCCATCCGGGAAAAGATGATCGACGATGGCGCGACCGACGGGGCGGGGGGCGCCATCGGCGGGTTTCAAATGCATGAGCAGGCCGGGGCCGGCGTTGACTTCGACGATGGCGCCCCGCTGTTCGACCAGCGGGCGCGAAATGTCTTCCGCCACCAGATCGACGCCAGCGATGTCCAGACCCACGATACGCGCGGCCAGCGACGCATGCGCAGCCACGCTCGGGTGCACGCGGTCGGTCACGTCGAACGCGACGTTGCCGTTGCGCTGGATCAGCACGTTCTTGCCCTCGGGCGGCACGGCATCGGCGTCGAAACCCTGGCGCTTGAGTTCAAGCCGGGCCGACGAATCGATGCGCACGCGGTTGAGCGGCTGGTCTTCGGCGCTACCGCGGCGCGGGTCGCTGTTGATCTGCAACTCGATGAGTTCCGAGACGGTATGCTGGCCGTCGCCGACCACCGTGGCCAGTTCCCCCATGGCCGCAGCCACGACGCGCCCGCCCACGACCAGCAGACGGTGTTCCAGACCCGGCACGAATCGCTCGACGATCACGCCGCTGCCTTCTTCCAGAGCGACTTCGAATGCCGTGACGACTTCGTCGCGCGTGGTGAGATTGATGAACACGCCGCGGCCGTGGTTGCCGTCATACGGCTTCACGACAACCGGCAGGCCGATGTCTTCGGCGGCTTCCCACGCATCGTCGGCGTTCTCGACCAGGCGGCCTTCCGGCACGGGCACGCCGCACGATTCAAGCAGTTGCTTCGTGAGATCCTTGTCGCGCGAGATGCTCTCGGCGATCGCGGGGGTACGGTCCGTTTCGGCGGTCCAGATGCGACGGGCGGCGGCGCCGTAGCCCAGTTGCACCAGATTGCCGTCGGACAGACGAATATGGGGGATGTCGCGGTCGTCGGCGGCGTCGACGATGCACGCCGTGCTTGGGCCGAGGCAGTGTTTGTCGACCAGGCCGCGCAACATTTCCACCGCGGCATCGACATCGTAGGGGCGGTCTTCGATGGCCGCCATGACCAGATCGCGGGCCGCGAACAGCGCGGCGCGGGTCACGTCTTCGTGCCAGGCCCGCACGATCACTTTATAGACGCCTGAGATCGGGGTTTCACGCGCCTTGCCGAAGCCCCCGGGCATGCCGGCGAGGTTTTGCAGCTCGAGCGTGACGTGCTCGAGAATATGGCCGGGCCACGTGCCTTCACGCAGGCGCTGAAGGAAGCCGCCGCGCTCGCCGATGCTGCAACGGTGCTCGACAAGCGTCGGCAACCATGCCGACAGTCGCTCGGGGAATCCAGGGATCTTGTTGGACGGGAACTCCTCGAGTTCGCCGATATCGACCCATGCCTCAAGCACCGGCCGATATGTCCACATATTCGGGCCGCGCAGCGACAGGACATCGAAAATCTCAATGTCTTTCTTTTTCATACTCAAGGCAAAATCACGCATCAAGGCGGGGTTCGGAGAAGCTGGCGAGGCCGCTTTCAGGCGGCACCGCCGCTTGCGCTCGTGCAGTTAACTGGTTACTTAACGTAAGAATCCGTAAACGGTTGACCGTCGCAACAATATTTCCATGCTGCACTGTGTCATCGCGGAACTCCACGCCGCAAAAGGCGTCGCTGTGGTTATACTTGCGGCAATTTCGCGGACTGACAGGGAAAGTCCGCCTCGTTATTTCCTCGTTTGCCCCGATGTCCGCCCCTTGAGGACACGTCTGCCGCAGCAATGACCGACATCCCCACTCCGACAGCGCCCCCGCGGCGGCCCCGACTGCCCTTTCCGAGGGTAGCCCCTCCGGCGCGGCTGCCGAGTCCTGGTATTCCGACGTCGCTTCGCAACTGGCCGACGACGAAACCGTACTGGCCTGGCTGACGGTCGATCTCGACGCACAGCTGCATTTCGCGCATGGCGTGGTGGTCGCGACCGAGCGCCGGATCCTGGCGCTCGACGCGCGTCGCGACGCACATTCGCAAACAGGCAGTCAGCCCGGTTGGCAGTCGTGGCCGTATCGCGCCGACCTGTCGCTGACACATACCGATCATGCGGGCGTTGGGGCGCTGGAATTGTGCGACGCGCGCGAAAAGCTGGCGAGCTGGCGCTATACGCTGGGCCATAATCCGGCCGCGCTGACGCTGTTGGACACGGTGTTGCGGCAGCGCGACGCGCGGGTGGCGGGCTTTACCGCCAGCGAGGTACCGGACGAAGTGGGTACCTGCCCGATCTGTCAGGCGGAACTGCCGCCGGGTGCCGACGAGTGTCCGCAATGCAACCCGGAAGTCGAACCCCCACCGTCGACGTGGGCATTGCTGCGCCTGTGGCGGTTCGCGCGGCCATACCGCTTCGAGTTGCTGGCCGGCTTCCTGCTCACGCTCTGCGCCACCGGGGCCACGTTGATCCCGCCGTATCTGACGATGCCGCTCATGGACAACGTGCTGATCCCGTTCCAGAACGGCAAGCCGATCGATTACCACCTGGTGGGAATTTATTTGTCAGGCCTGATGGGGGCGGGCGTGGTGGCCTGGATATTGGGCTGGGCGCGCACGTATCTGCTGGCCAAGGTGTCGGAGCGCATCGGTGCCGATCTGCGCACCGCGACGTACTCGCATCTGCTGCGCCTCTCGCTGGAGTATTTCGGCGGCAAGCGCACGGGCGACTTGATGGCGCGTATCGGCTCGGAAAGCGACCGCATCTGCGTGTTCCTCTCGCTGCACCTGCTCGACTTCGCCACCGACGTGCTGATGATCGTCATGACGTCGGTGATCCTCGTGTCGATCAATCCCTGGCTGGCTGCCGTCACGCTGTTGCCGCTGCCGTTCATCGCCTGGCTGATCCATCTGGTGCGCGACCGTTTGCGCCACGGCTTCGAGAAGGTCGACCGGATCTGGTCGGAAATCACCAACGTGCTGGCCGATACCATTCCGGGCATTCGCGTGGTGAAGGCGTTCGCTCAGGAAAACCGCGAGGTCGCGCGCTTCAAGGAAGCCAATCGCCATAACCTGGTGGTCAACGACCGTGTGAACAAGGTGTGGTCGCTATTCTCGCCGACGGTCACGTTCCTCACCGAGGTGGGGCTGCTCGTCGTGTGGATCTTCGGCATCTGGCAGGTCTCGAAGCACGAGATCACCGTCGGTGTACTCACCGCGTTCCTTACCTACATCAGCCGCTTCTACACGCGTCTCGATTCCATGAGCCGTATCGTGTCGGTCACGCAAAAGGCAGCGGCCGGTGCAAAGCGCATCTTCGATATTCTCGATCACGTCTCGAACGTTCCCGAGCCGGTCAACCCGGTGCACCTGAAGGAAGTGAAGGGCGCCATCGACCTGCGCGACATCGGTTTCCGCTACGGCAACCGGGCGGTGATCCGGGGCATGGACCTACGCATCGCGCCGGGCGAGATGATCGGTCTGGTGGGACACAGCGGTTCGGGCAAGAGCACGCTGGTCAACCTGATCTGCCGCTTCTACGACGTGTCCGAAGGCTCGATCCAGATCGACGGGGTGGACATTCGCGCGTTGCCGGTGTCGGACTTCCGCCGCAACGTTGGCCTCGTGTTGCAGGAGCCGTTCCTGTTCTTCGGCACGATTGCCGAGAATATCGCATACGGCAAGCCGGAGGCGACGCGCGCCGAGATCGTGGCGGCTGCGCGCGCGGCACACGCGCACGAGTTCATCCTGCGTCTGCCGCACGGATACGATTCGCTCGTCGGCGAGCGCGGACAGGCGCTGTCGGGCGGCGAGCGTCAACGCATCTCGATCGCTCGCGCCCTGCTGATCGACCCGCGCATTCTGATTCTCGACGAGGCGACGTCATCCGTCGACACGGCGACCGAGAAGGAAATTCAGAAAGCGCTGGACAATCTCGTCAAGGGCCGCACGACGATCGCCATTGCGCACCGGTTGTCGACGCTGCGCAAGGCCGACCGGCTGGTGGTGCTCGATCGCGGCAAGATCGTCGAAGTGGGCAACCATGATGCGCTGATGGCCCGCGAAGGCGCTTACTACACGCTGTACCAGGCCCAGCAGCGCAACGTCGACACGGATATCGACGCGGCACTCGAGACGGTCGAAGCCGCCGCTGTGCTGGCGGCCGTGACCGCGGCACCGGCCCAGCCGCTTTCCGCCAACTGAACGGTCGCGAAGACACTCATGCAAATTGATTTCACCTTGTCTCGTAACGCGTTCGGCCGCCTGGTGCTGACCGACGCGGCTGGCGTCTCCCATGAAGGCGTGGTGCCCGTGCGCGCGTTTCCGATTGCGGCGCCGCAGGACGGCCTCGCGCTCGTGAGTCAGGAGGGGCGCGAGCTGGTTTGGCTCGACTCGCTCGACGTGCTGCCCGCCTCGATGCGCGCGTTGTTGCAAGACGAACTCGCCGCGCGCGAATTCATGCCGGAGGTGTTGCGCATCAAGGGCGTTTCGACCTACGCGACGCCCAGCACATGGACCGTCGAGACGAACCGAGGCGAGGCGGCGTTCGTGTTGCGTGGCGAAGAGGACATTCGTCGCCTGGGCGGCCAGACGTTGCTCATCACCGATAACCACGGCATTCACTTCCTGATTCGGGACACCGGCACGCTCGACAAGCCGAGCCGGAAGATCCTCGATCGCTTTCTCTGACACGATGCGCGTTGCCGAATTTCGCCGTGCCGCCCGGCACTGGTAAAATCTCTGCTTTTGCTTTTTGCGGTGATGCCGATGTGGTTCAAGAATCTTCAGTTGCACCGAATTCCCGCCGGTTGGTCCATGAGCGTCGCGCAAATGGAAACGGCGTTGGAGAAGCACGCCTTCTGCGAAGGCGGCAGCCTCGAAATGCAAGTGCAGGGCTGGGCGCCGCCGCGTGAGGGGGGCGAACTGGTGCACAGCATCAACCGTCAATTCCTGCTCGCCTATCGCGCCGAGAAGAAGCTGCTGCCGTCCACCGTCGTGAATCAGGTCACGCGCGCCAAGGCGCTCGAGTTGGAAGAGCAGCAAGGCTTCAAGCCGGGCCGCAAGCAAATGCGTGAGCTCAAGGAGCAGGTCACCGACGAACTGCTGCCGCGTGCGTTCGGCATTCGTCGCGACACGCGCGTGTGGATCGACCCGGCCAATCGCTGGCTCGTGATCGACGCCGCATCGCCCGCCAAGGCCGACGAAGTGCGCAGCCTGCTGCTCAAGACGCTCGACATCACGCTCGAGAACGTGGAACTCAACGAGGCGCCCGTGGCAATGATGACCTCGTGGCTCGCGGGCAATGACGCGCCGGGCGGCTTCACCGTCGACCAGGACGTGGAACTGCGCTCGAACACCGACGAGAAGGCCGCAGTGCGCTATGTGCGCCACCCGCTCGATGGGGCGGACGTGCGTCAGCATATCGAGGCTGGCAAGCGCTGCACCAAGCTGGCGATGACGTGGAACGACCGGATCTCCTTCGTGTTGACCGACGCGTTCGTCATCAAACGTGTGACGCCGCTCGACGTCATCAAGGATGCCGCCGATCCAACGGCTGAAGGCGAAGCCGAGAAGTTCGACGCCGACGTCGCGCTCATGACCGGCGAGCTCGCCCGAATGCTCGACGATTTGGTCGAGGCGTTGGGTGGCGAGCGTCAGATGGACAAGGCCGCCTGACGCGCAGTCGTCGCTCGCCGCAGAACTGCGAACGCCGCGAGGCCCGTGAGGGTGTCGCGGCGTTTTTTCGTTGGGTGCCTGGTTTGGCGCCCCGGCGGGGGTTATGCCGCGGGTTCTTGCAGGTAGACGCCCAGCGACAGCGCCTGCTTGACCTGTCGCGTGCCTTCGTCGACGCAGACCTCCTCTTCGCCTGCCTCGATGGCGTCGTAAGCCTGACGCACCACGTCGGCCGGGTCGAGCTTGTCGGCGTCGAACCCGCGAGTCAGGTCGGTATCGATGTAACCTGCGTGCAAACCGACCACCTGCGTATTTTGGGCGCGCAACGCGTTGCGCAAGCCATTGGTCAGCGACCACGCGGCCGACTTCGTGATTGAGTATTCAGGGAGCGCGTCTGAACTGATCCAACTCACGATCGACAGGACATTGAGCAGTGCGCCACCGCCGTTGCGTCCCAGGGCCGGGGCGAACGCCTGCGTCATGCCGAGTACGCCGAACAGGTTCGTCTCCAGCGTCTCGCGCAGCAGCTCGGTAGCGCCCGGGCCGGTCAGCCCTTCGGTCAAGCGTGCAATCCCCGCGTTGTTGATGAGCAGCGTGACGTCGCCCGCCAGGCTTGCCGCGGCCGCCACCGCCTCCGGGTCGTTGACGTCGAGCTTGACCGGGATGACACCCGGCAGCGTGACCTTCGACGGATCGCGCGACCCGGCGTACACCTTCTTCGCGCCGCGTTCGAGCGCCTGTTTCGCAAACGCCAATCCCAGGCCACGGTTGGCGCCGGTCACGAATACGACAGCATCTTTGATCTTCATTTCAGAACTCCAGCAAGGTCATCGAGTCACGTCGACCCTGTGGAAGACGTGAGCGTTGGGCTATACTTCATGACGATGGTGATCGTAATCGTCATCGCTGACGCATTGTGCCGAGTCTGGCATCGATATGTCAATGGTGATCGCAATTGTCTTTATCGATGACGACGATAGTTCGATGGTGTGAACGAGTCTGGGCGAGCGTTGCGAGTCCTGAGGAGCGGGGGATGGGAATTTCAAGAGAGCAGGCTGCGGAAAACCGCGAGGCAATCGTCGCGGCGGCGGAGCGGCTGTTTCGTGAGCACGGCGTTGACGCCGTGGGGCTGACGGCGCTGATGAAGGCCGCGGGGTTCACGCAGGGGGGCTTCTACAACCACTTCAAGTCGAAGGATGCACTGGTTGCGGCCGTGATGTCGCGCGCGGTGGCGGCGAGCAACGGGCTGCTCGCAGGCGGCGACGCGGCGGCGGAGGCGGTGTTGTCGCCGACGGCGCGCGTCGAGCGGTATCTGTCGACGGCGCACCGCGATGACGTGGCGTGTGGCTGCCCGATGGCCGGATTTGCGGGGGATGCCCCGCGCATCGGCGACGAAGCGCAAGCATGTTATGCGAAAGGGCTGGCCGACATGATCGGCCGAATGACCGCGGTCGGTATCGAGCAAGGACTGAGTCAGGCGCAGGCGAGTCGGTCTGCGATGGCACGCTTCGCGCAGATGGTGGGCTCGCTCGTGCTGTCGCGCGCGGTCGTCAGTGCGGATCCGGCGCTCTCGGAGGCATTGCTGGCCGCTGGACGTGACGCGCTCAATGGGCGCGATACCGTCGGCGACAAGTGAAAGCCGCGAGGCAGCGCGTCGCCGGCGAAGAGACGTGAGGCGCTGCGCACGGTGTGCGTCGCTAGTGTTGGGGCCAGCGCCATTTGGCGCGCAACCCGTCCCGTAGAAAGTCAACGAAGGCGCGTGTGCGCGGTGCGAGATGCCGGCTGTGCGGATACACGGCATGCAGCGGCGACGCCGGCATTTGCAGCGAGGGCAATACGCGCGCAAGACGTCCCGCCTGGATATCGTCACCCACGTCCCAGATGGATTTCTGTGTGATGCCCGCACCGTGCAGCGCCAATTCGTGCGCGGTATCCCCATCGTCGACAACGTAGGTGTCGCGGACCTGGATGCGCAACGTTTCGGATTGCCACACGAATCTCCAGTCGCCGTGCGGCGCGTGGCCGAACAGAATGCAGTCATGATGTTGCAGATCGCCAGCATCCTGCGGCGTGCCATGCCTTGCCAGATAGGTCGGAGACGCGACCAGCACGCGGTAGTTCGGGGCGAGTTCCTGCGCGACGAGACTGGAATCGGGCAGGGCGCCGACGCGGATGGCCACGTCGATGCCGTGCGCGACCAGATCGACCCATAGGTCGCTGAGTTCAAGATGTACTTTCAGGTCTGGATGCCGTTCGCGAAACGCGACCAGCAGCGGCGCCAGGTGACGACGGCCGAAGGCGCGCGGCGCGCTGATGCGAAGCACGCCACCGACGGTGCCCGCCTGTCGCGTCATCAGCCGCTCGGTCTCGGCAATCTCCGCGAGGATTCGCTGGCAGCACGTATGAAACACCTGCCCTTCGTCGGTGAGCGCCTGTTTGCGGGTGGTGCGATTGAGCAGACGAACGCCAAGGCGCTGCTCGAGCAGCCCGAGCCGCTTGCTCACGACGGCAAGCGACAGCCCCAACTCCCGCGCGGCGGCCGACATGCTGCCCGTGGTGACGACACGGTCGAATAAGGTGAGATCCAGCGTCTGGTCAATCATCTCGGGCAGATTCTCAATGAATTGTAGAGAGTCATTCAGTTTTCAACGGGATTATCGTTCCCCGGGATGAGTATCACAATAGCCTCGTGACATCGCGTGCCGGGGCTGGACGGTCAATCCCCCGGCGGCCACCGTCAGGTCGCGCGATTCCGCTCTCGTTCCGATCGTTTTCAGGAGTTTCATCATGTTCAATTTCGAAGGTCAGCGTGTGTTGGTCATCGGCGGCAGCTCCGGCATTGGTCGTGCCACCGCCCAGGCGTTCGCCAAGGCAGGCGCGGCCGTGACCATTGCCTCGCGCAGTCAGGCGAAGCTCGACGACGCGCTTGCCACGTTAGGCACGACCGCGCGCGCCCTGGTGCTGGACACCGGAGATGCCGCCGCCGTTGAGCGGTGCTTCGCCGATCACGCCCCCTGGCAACACGTGGTCGTCTCGGCCGCGCAAACCCCGACCGGACAGGTGCGCAAGCTCTCGCTGGACGACGCGCATGCCGCCTTTGACAGCAAGTTCTGGGGCAGTTACCACGTAGCGCGCTATGCGCGCATTGAAGACGGCGGTTCGCTCACGCTGACGTCGGGCTTTCTGAGCGTGCGCCCGAGCACGTCGTCGGTCGTTCAAGGCGCAATCAACGCCGCCATCGAGGCGCTGGCGCGAGGGCTGGCACTGGAACTGTCACCCGTGCGTGTGAACACCGTCTCGCCGGGGCTCACCGTCACGCCGCTATGGGACAAGCTGTCAGAGGCCGATCGCGAGGCGATGTATCGCAACGCGGCGGCGCGCTTGCCCGCGCGCCGTGTGGTCGCTGCCGAGGACGTGGCCAACACGATTCTTTATCTGGCGGGCACGCCGAGTGCCACGGGCTCGACCGTGCTGATCGACGCGGGCGGTGCGATTGCCTGACGGCAAGCCTCTCGGCGATGCGAATCCTGCGTCTCGATGGCAAAGATGCCATTGAATAGCGAATGATATGTTGCGTCGCAGCAGGCGAGCGGCGCGATGATGTCGAGGCCCTTGTTGTTGCGCAAACGCGGTATACCCCGATCACTTTCGGGTACCTATTTCGATAGGGATTGCCTAGAATGAAAGCGTGCCATCCCGCCATGTCGAAGTTAGGAGGCCACTATGCTGACAGGGAGCTTGATTGCCATGTTGATCATCGTGCTGGTCGTCGGCGCGGCGGTTGCGTGGCTCGTCGATCGCAATTGGTGCCGGGAGCATCCGGCGGCGCGGCACACGTGGCGGCGTCACTCTCGGGACGTCCGGCACGGTTGAACGCGCAGGTAGGTATCGAGGGAGATATCCCCGCCCAATGACAAGCCCGCCTTCCGGCGGGCTTTTACATCTTACGGACACCTCAACAGCAGGCTGGGCGCTCAGGCAACGGCCTGAAGGACATACTTGCCCTGGACGGTCAGTCGCGGGGATTTTTCACCCGACGCCAACTCTTCCCATTCGATCAATTTGCTTTCAAGCAATGACTCGAGGTCCAGGCGATCATGCTCCACTTGCTCAGGAGCGTCCTTGACCAGCATCAGGGTGGCAAATTCATGATGACTCAGCATCGTCGTCTCCCGGTTTGCGGTTCCACAGGGGGTCCCTCGTCAGGGAATTTAAGGATAGGTCACGAAAATGGCACTTGCGCGACAAAATTCGCATTTTCGATGCTGCTTCGCAGCACGTCGCCTGCAACACTTTCCCACCACCAGCTTAGGCGCTCCCCGTGACATTGGCATGTCAGGGGCGTGTGCTTTTTACCGTCGGAAGCAGGGGTGACGGGGGTGGAATGTTGCGATGCACCAAAGGTGATTATTCAGTCGATGACGGCAGTGACACATTGATTTGCGGTTGGCGTCGCGCCAAGGGACGGTAGAATGGCCCAATTTGCCAGCAATTCGCGCACAACAACCTGACATGCCGCAAAAGAAAACCCGTACTTCGAGTTACGCAGCGGTGCCATCGATACCCTGCATTTCGTGGTCAAGACGCCGCAACTGGAGACGCTGCGCACCGAACTGTCACAACGTTTCGAAGCGACCCCGGAGTTTTTTGCCGGCGACACGGTCGCCATCGACGTTCGGCGCCTGACCGGCGACGAGCGCGTTGCCGTGCCCGCGTTGGCCGACATGCTGGCCGAATTCCGCATGAAGCCGATCGGGGTGGTCGCCAACGCCGAGCAAGCCGAGTGGGCGGTGGTGGACGGACTGCCGCGGCTCGATAGCCACGAGCGTCGCCTGTCGCGTCCGGCGCGGGAGAGTGACGCGCCGGACGAGACGGCTGCCGTGCCAGCCCAGGCGGCACCGGAACCGGTGGTGCCTGACGCCGTGGCCGTCCCATCGACCATCATCGACAAACCGTTGCGTTCGGGCCAGCAGGTCTACGCGAAGGGCGATCTGATCATCCTCGATTTGGTCAGTTATGGGGCCGAGGTGATCGCGGAAGGTAATATCCACATTTACGCACCGCTGCGGGGGCGGGCGCTGGCAGGCGTGAAGGGCAAGCTCGACGCTCGCATCTTCTGTACCTGCCTCGAGCCCGAGCTGATTTCCATCGCCGGTATCTACCGGACCGGTGAGCATGCACTGCCGCCTGATGTGCAGGGGCGTTCGGTGCAGGTGCGGCTGGTAGACGACAAACTGATTTTCGAGCCCCTCGGGCTCAAATGATTCGTAGCTAAATTCATCCTCAAGTTTGGGAAGGCATCGACAGATGGCAAAAGTGATTGTGGTGACCTCTGGCAAGGGTGGCGTCGGCAAGACGACGACCAGCGCCAGCTTTTCCGCCGGCCTCGCCTTGCAGGGGCACAAGACGGCAGTCATCGATTTCGACGTGGGCCTGCGCAATCTCGACCTCATCATGGGTTGCGAGCGCCGCGTCGTGTACGACCTGATCAACGTGATTCAAGGCGAAGCGAACCTCAATCAGGCGCTCATCAAGGACAAGGCCTGCGAGAACCTGTTCATCCTGCCCGCGTCGCAGACGCGCGACAAGGACGCGCTCACGCAAGCCGGCGTGGAGAAGGTCATCAAGGATCTGGCCGACATGGGATTCGAATACATCGTGTGCGATTCGCCGGCCGGTATCGAGTCGGGCGCGCTGCTCGCCATGCATTTCGCCGACGAGGCGCTCGTGGTGACGAACCCCGAGGTGTCGTCGGTGCGCGATTCGGACCGCATTCTGGGCATTCTCTCGTCGAAGACGAAGCGCGCCATTGAAGGCGGCGAGCCGATCAAGGAGCACCTGCTCATCACCCGTTACAACCCGAAGCGCGTCAACGACGGCCAGATGCTGTCGCTCGACGACATTCAGGAAATCCTGCGAATCAAGCTCATCGGCGTGATTCCGGAGTCGGAGTCGGTGCTGCATGCCTCGAATCAGGGCACGCCGGCCATTCATCTCGACGGCACTGACGTGGCTGACGCGTATCGCGACGTGGTGAGCCGTTTCAAGGGCGAAGACAAGCCAATGCGCTTTACCGACTATCAAAAGCCGGGACTGTTGCAGCGTATTTTCGGCTCGAAGTAAGGAGTGCCCATGTCATTCCTGTCTTTCCTCCTGGGGGAGAAGAAAAAGACCGCTTCCGTCGCCAAAGAGCGCCTGCAGATCATTCTGGCGCACGAACGCGCGGGCTCGTCGCCGCCGGCGGACTACCTGCCGGCGTTGCAACGTGAGCTGGTCGCCGTCATCTCCAAGTACGTCAAGATCGCACAAGACGACATCAAGGTCAGCGTTGAGCACCAGGACAACCTGGAAGTGCTCGAAGTGAAGATCGAACTGCCGCAGACCTGATCGGCCGCGGCAGGCCGGCGTTGCTGCGAGCTCGCGACCTCGCGCACGCAGGCATCCGATGTGCGCATGGGCGAAAGCCCGCCACCTCCGTTCAGAGGTGGCGGGCTTTCGTCGTTCATTTATCGCGCGCCGTCACACCGATGCGATCCACGGGGGCCGGTCGTCGCCGACATCAAGTGGGCCATCAGAACTTATAGTCGGGATTTTTCGGATCGAACGTTGCGTCGGTCCATGAGGCCTTGCGCACCTTCTCGAAGCGCATTTCCTCGACCTTTTGTCCCGACGCATCCCACGCTTCGATACCGCGCGGACGGCCGGTCTTCAGGTCGAGCAGCAGGCGTGACTTATACGCGTAATGTTGCGGTGGCCCGGCGGGGGCGTCCCATTCCAGAGCGAGCATGCGCATGCCGTTCGATTCGGATACCGAAATTCTTGCGGGCGTCGCGGGGAGTCCCTCGGCGCGGAAGCTGCGACCGTCGTGCGCAATTCGCTCGGCAATGAACGCAAAGCCCAGATCGCGCACGGTATGGTTGGACTGCGAGCGCGCGAGCGGGCCGTCGATAGTGCTCCAGATCGATGCGAAGCCGAAAATGCCGCCGAGATGGCCATACATCTCCTTGGGATTCTTCGTCTCGTCGTAAATGATTTCCTGACCCGCGTGGGCGCCGCCCGGCAGCCATTTCGCATAGATCTGCAATGGCGCCTCTCGAATCTTCACGAGCATGCGGTCGGGCGTGGTTTGCCACTGGTCATTGATGCGCTCATGACGTGTTAGCTCGTACTGGTATTCGGGCAGCGCGGCTGACTCCGTCTTCAGGAACCGAACGAGCGCGTCGGCGTGGATCGCCTGCATGCGGGCGACGATCCGCTCGTCGCTCAGCCGCGCCAATTCACCGGCCTTGATCGTGCGGGACAGCCATTGGGCTTGCGCGGCGACAGGCATGGCGGCCAGCTTGGCGACCTCGGCATCCGCGGCAGCGGTGTTTGCCGTCGCGTGGTTCGAGGGCGGTGCCGCAGGAGCGGAGGACGTGACAGCCGATAGGCCCGCATCCGACGAGACGTTGCTCTGGGCGAGGGCATTCGACGCACTCAGCGCGCCGGCAACGAGCGCCATGGGTGTCAGTACGAGGGCCAGTGCGACGTGGCCGAGGCGGCCGGCGTGGAACGCGTGGTGCTTGGGCATGTTGTTCGTCTCCCTTACGCGTGACCGAGCGGCGCGCGCAGTTCGCGCCGAAGAATCTTGCCGACGGTCGACTTGGGCAGTTCGCCGTCACGGAATTCGACGATGCGCGGCACCTTGTACGCGGTCAGGTGTTCGCGGCAGTGGGCGAGCAAATCCTCGGCGCTCACCCCAGGGGCCTTTGCGACGACCACGAGCTTCACGCGCTCGCCGGCCACCGGATCCGGCACGCCGACCACCGCGGCTTCCCGAACCCCTGGGTGGAGCATCACGACGTCCTCGATTTCATTCGGGTAGACGTTGAAGCCGGACACGAGAATCATGTCCTTCTTGCGGTCGATGAGCCGTACATATCCGCGTGCGTCCATCACGCCAACGTCACCCGTCATCAGCCAGCCGTCGGCGTCGAACGTGTTGGCGGTGTCTTCCGGGCGCTGCCAATAGCCGCGCATGACCTGCGGCCCCGCACGCATAACTCCCCTGGCTCGCCGAGATCGGCCCACGTGCCGTCATCACGCTTGAAGCGCACGTCGGTCGACGGCGCGGGCAGACCGATGGAGCCGGTGAAATCGACGTCGTCCATATGCGAGAGGTCGACCGGGTTCATCGTGACGATGGGGGAGCATTCGGTGAGGCCGTAGCCCTCGATGATCGGTTTGCCGGTGACCTGCTTCCATCGCTCGGCAATGGCACGCTGCGTGGCCATGCCGCCGGCAAGCGAGAGTTTCAATCGGGAGAAGTCGCGCGCACAGAAGTCCTGGTTCTCGAGCAGACCGTTGAACAATGTGTTCACTCCCGCGACGCCGGTGAACGTCTCGTTGCGGATGATGTAGACGACCTTCTTCACGTCGCGCGGGTTCGCGATCAGGATGTTGCGCCCGCCCAGGCTCATGAACACCAGGCAGTTCACCGTGAGAGAGAGGATGTGATACATGGGCAGCAGCGACAGATTCACCTCGATGTCGCCGTCGAGCTGGCCGGCGGCCCATGCCTCGGTTTGCAACAGGTTGGCCAGCACGTTCCCGTGCGACAGCATCGCCCCCTTGGCCACGCCGGTCGTGCCCCTGTGTATTGAAGGAAGGCGAGGTCGTCGCGCGCGAGGGGCACCGGAACAGGCCTGCGCTTCGCGCCCTCGGCGAGCGCTCGGCGCAGCGGGATCGCCTGCGGCAGATCGTAGGGCGGCACTTGTTTGGCGATTCGCCGCATGAGGAAGTTGACGAGGCGTCCCTTGACGTTCAAGCCGGTGCCGAGCAAGTCGCCGATCTGCGTGACGAGCACGTGGCGCACCTCGGTGCCGGGGATCGCGTCCTGCACGGTTTTCGCGAAGTTCTCAAATGCGACGATCGTACGTGCGCCGCTGTCCTGTAATTGGTGTTTGAGTTCGCGAACGGTGTACAGGGGATTGACGTTGACGACCACGGCCCCGGCGATCAGCGTGCCGAACAGGCCGATCGGGTACTGGAAGCAATTGGGCATCATGAGCGCCACGCGCTCTCCCTTCTGCACACCGTGGGCTTGCAGCCACGCGGCAAAGGCGTACGCCTGGCGGGAGACCTCGCCATAGGTGATTTCGCTCCCCAGACTCACGAACGCAATGCGTTCCCGGTACTTGTCGATCCATTCGTCGAACGCCTGTACCAGCGACGTGTAGCGTGTCGTATCGATGTCGGCGGGAACGCCAGGCGGGTAAGCGCCTAGCCACACGCGTTCGTGCTGAACAGCTGAGTCCATCGTTGTCTCCCTTGAGGTCTTTTGGCACGGGTACCCGAGAGCAGGCGGTGGCTCTGCTGGCAACTCGCCTCCTGCTGCGGGGCCGTGCTTGTGACTGCCCCTGTAACGTCGTTTGCGTTATCGTTCCAGCATGGCGACCACGCCTTGTCCGCCGGCCGCGCAAATCGAGATGAGGCCACGTCCGCCGCCACGCTCGGCGAGCTGTTTGGCGAGAGTGGCAAGCAGGCGTGCGCCGGTGGCCGCGAACGGATGCCCGCAGGCAAGCGAACTGCCGTTTACGTTCAGCCGCTGCCGGTCGATGCTGCCTAGCGGCGCGGCGAGCCCCAGCCGATCGCGGCAGTATTGCGGGTCTTCCCACGCTTTCAATGTGCAAAGCACCTGCGCCGCGAACGCCTCGTGAATTTCGTAGAAGTCGAAGTCCTGCAGCGTGAGGCCGGCCTGGGCGAGCATGCGTGGCACGGCGTACGCCGGCGCCATGAGCAGTCCTTCGCGCTGGGCTTCATCGGGATGAAAGAAGTCGACGGCCGCGGTTTGCGAGTACGTCAGATAAGCGAGCACTGGAATGTCGTGCGCGTGTGCCCAGTCTTCGCTCGCGAGCAGCACGCACGAGGCGCCGTCCGTCAGCGGGGTCGAGTTGCCCGCCGTGAGCGTGCCCGCGGCGCTGCGATCGAACACCGGCTTGAGGGCGTTCAAGGTCTCCAGCGTGACGTCGGGGCGCAGGTTGTTGTCGCGTTGCAGGCCGCGAAACGGCGTCATCAGATCGAGGAAGAACCCGCGTTCATAGGCGGCGGCCAGATGTTGATGGCTCGCGAGCGTGAGTTCGTCCTGTGCGGCGCGCTCGATTTGCCAGCGCTTGGCCATCTGCTCGCAATGCTCCCCCATCGACAACCCGGTGCGTGGTTCGCCGTTGCGGGGTAACGCCGGCTTGAACAACATGCCGGGACGCGCCTTCGCGAGCGCACCGAGCTTGCCCCAGGGCTGCGCTGTCGGTTGGCCTCCAGCAGAATCTTGCGCAGTGTCTCGTTGACTGCGATGGGGGCGTCCGAGGCTGTGTCGACCCCGCCGGCGATCGCCACGTCGATCTGGCCGAGCGCAATTTTGTTGCCGGTCAGGATGGCGGCCTCGAGGCCCGTGCCGCACGCTTGCTGAACATCGTAGGCGGGCGTTTGCGGGGCGAGCGTCGTCGACAGGACGGATTCGCGCGTCAGGTTGAAATCGCGCGCGTGTTTGAGCACGGCCCCGCGGCGACTTCCCCAGGCGCTGATCGTGCAGCGCAAACCGGTCGACGAGGCCCTGAATCGCGGCGGTGAGCATGTCCTGATTCGACGCGGTGGCGTATGCCGTGTTGGCGCGCGCAAACGGGATGCGGTTGCCGCCGAGAATGGCAACGCGGCGCAAGGCGGGGGGCGGCGCGGTAGGCGTGAAGGCGCTCATGAAAGGTCCGGGTCGAGGGGGGAGGACGACACGGTCGGCGCGTGTTGCCACCGTCCGCGCAGATGGGGCACGGTGCCTGCCGCGTCGCGTAATTCGAAGGCGCCGCCGCGCGCATCGCGCCAGAGCGTGACATCCCCCGGCAGCGGCAGCGGCCTTTTGAACTCCACGAGCAGATCGAGGCAGGGCACGTCGGCCGGTAACACGGCCGCGAGGCTTCGGGCGAAGCTCCACATGCCGTGAATGATGGGGTGCGGGAAGCCGAACAGTCGGGCCGTGACCGGCCAGAGATGAATCGGGTTGTAATCGCCGGACACCCGCGCGTACTGGCGACCAAGGTCGCGCGGCACATGCCATGCGGCGGTCTTCGCGAGCGACGGGTCGGCGCTCAACGCGGCGCGATACGGTGCGCCGAGCGGGTCGGGCACACCGGTGCGCAGGTATCCGCTCGCTCCCGACCACACGACAACCCCATCGCGTCGCGCCGTGGTGAGGACCGTAAAGACCTGTCCCTTGTCATGGGCGAACAGCGAGCCGCAACGGACATCCAGATCGAGCCGGTCCCCCGGCGTGAGCGATGCGTGCTGACGTATGTGATTGTCCAGATGCACCATGCCGAGCATGGCGAACGGAAACGCGCGGTCGGTCATCAGCAACATATGCAGCGGGAAGGCGAGCAGATGCGGCCACGTGGGTGGCACCCCGTGCGCCGCGGTGAAGCCGCACAAGCGCGCGTAACGGGCGATGGCGTCGGCGTCGAGCGTGACATTGCGTCGCGTGAAAGCCAAGGGTGGGAGCCGTTGCGCGTTCGCTGGTTTGCGGGACGAGAGCAGTGCCCGCAGAAACAGCGTGTGCGGGGAGGGCAGGCGCGTGACGTCGGCCGGGGTGTGCCCGGTGGCGGACGATAGCGCCTTGTCATGCGGATCGCGAGGGCGGTCGTTGGGCATGGTCATGCACCTAGCAGGCTCTGGCCGCACACGCGCACCACCTGTCCGGTCAATGCGCCCGATGCAGGGTGCGCCAACCAGGCAATGGCCTGCGCCACGTCGACCGGCTGGCCGCCCTGGCCGAGGGAGTTCATCCGGCGCCCGGCTTCGCGAATGGCGAACGGCACAGCGGCGGTCATCTGCGTCTCAATGAAGCCGGGAGCGACGGCATTGATGCTGATGTGGCGCTCGGCGAGCACCGGCGACCAGGCTTCGATCATGCCAATCACCGCCGCCTTCGACGCCGCGTAGTTGGTCTGCCCCCGATTTCCCGCAATGCCGCTGATCGACGCCACACCGACGATCCGGCTGTTGGCGCGCAGCACCCCAGCATCGAGCAGCGCCTGATTGAGGCGTTGCGGCGCACCGACATTGATGTCGAGCACGCTCTGCCATTGCGCTTCGCTCATGCGCACGAGCGTCTTGTCGCGCGTGATACCGGCGTTGTGCACGAGGATGTCGAGGCCGCGTGGCGCATGCGTGGCCAGATGCGCGAGCAATGTCGCCCCCGCCTCGGGCGCGGCGATGTCGCACGTGAGCGCGCTGCCGTCGAGACGCATCGCCACAGCCTCGAGCGCACCCTGTGCTTGCGCGATGTCGACGCACACGACATGCGCGCCGTCGTGTGCCAGCACGGTGGCAATCGCTTCGCCGATGCCGCGCGCAGCGCCTGTCACAACGGCGACCTGTCCGGCGAGCGGACGATCGTCGTGAGTCGGTGGCGTAGTGAATACCGGCGCTTGCAGGGTGATGGCCTGACCGCTCACGTAGGCGGCGCGCGGCGAGAGAAAGAAGCGCAGCGTGGAGTGCAGGGCATCCCGAGCGTGCGGCGCGACATAGAGCAACTGCGCCGTGGCTCCGCGTTTGAGTTCCTTGGCGAGCGATCGCACGAAGCCTTCGAGCGCGCGCTGCGCCACGCTGGCCTGGGGTGTCGGTGCCAGCGCGGGCGGCACGCCCAGCACGAGCACGCGGGCGCATGGGTCGAGGCAGGCGAGGGTGTCGTGGAAGAACGTATAGAGCGCGCTCAGGCCGTCGGTGCTGGCGATGGCGCTCGCATCGAACAGCAACGCCTTGGCACGTACACCTTCGCCGGGATTGAATCGTCCACTCATCGTGCCCGCCTGATTGGCATGGGTGATCCAGTCGAGTCGCTCGGCGTGCGCAAGGCTGGACATGCCGAGCCGATGCAGCTCACGTGCCAGATCCGGCAACAGCGGGGCGTCGCCCGCGCCGCCCACGACCGCGGGGGGTGTGGGCACTGCGCGTGGCGACGCATCGGTGGCCGCCTCGACGCGGCTGTCGTCGCGCGACGGCATCCGCTCGAGCGGCACGGGGCGCGGTAGCCCCAGCGCATTGGCCAGGCGGCTGCCCACGGCGGAGTTGGCGAAAGCCAGATATCGGTCGGACGTCGTCACGGCGCGGAAATCCTCAGAGTGATAGGCAACGGCAGGCGGGCGAGCTCACGGGCTGAGCGCTTCGTCGGCCGCTTCCTGTTGCTGGGCGTGCTGCATGTCGGCAAGGCGACCGAAGTCGGGCGGGAAATCGTCGACGGCCACGGCCCGTCTCGCAAAGTCGGCGTACTGCGCCAGCACCTGGCGCTCGCTGTCGCTCACGAGATGCAGATGCGCGGCCTGCTCCACCCACTCGGCGAATTCAGGCAGGCTTTGGGGCATCGTCGGCAGGCGGCCCTCCTTGACCGCCGTGCGCAAACGCTGCTCGATGGCGGTGACCTGCGGCGTCATCTGGAAAACGATCTCCCCGTAGGCCAGCCCGTCGATCTCGGGGCGCGGCGAATAGCTGCCGGCGATGAGGCGCTCGCGCGCGTCGCCCGGCGTTTGCATCAATTCGGCGACCTGAGTGGCGAGCGCATCGGACGGTTTGGCGTAGGGCAGGCCGAGCGGCATGAGTTTCCAGCGCATCCACCCGGCGACCGCGCGCGACGGATAGTTCGCAAGCACGCCTTCGAACGCTTCGCGTGCCTGCCAGAGCGCGTCCTGCGCCGCCCAGTGCACCAGTGGCAGATCGGCGGTGGGGCGGCCTTCGTCCTCGTAGCGCTTGAGCGTCGCCGTCAACAGGAACAATTGAGAAAGGATGTCGCCCAGCCGGCCCGTGAGGCGCTCGCGGCGCTTCAGCGAGCCACCGAGCACCGCCATCGAGACGTCGGATGCAATGGCGAGCAGCGTCGACAGACGATTCGCGGCGCGGTAGTACCCATGCAACTCCGGCGCGGCGTTCGACGGCACGGCGGAGAAGCGCGCATGCGTGATGCCGTGCAGGGCACCGCGCACGATGTTGCTCGTGACGAAGCTCAGATGGCCGAAGAGGGCGTCGTCGAAGGCGCGCACGGCCGCCGCTCGATCCGCCGTTTGCGCGGCGCTCAGCTCCTTGAGCACGTACGGATGGCAGCGGATCGCGCCCTGACCGAAGATCATCAGGCAGCGCGTCATGATGTTGGCGCCCTCCACTGTGATCGATACCGGGATCTGCTGGTAGGCGCGGGCAAGGAAGTTGTTCGGGCCCATGCAGATGCCTTTGCCCGCGACGACATCCATGCCGTCGTTCACCACTTTGCGGGCGCGTTCGGTCACGTGGTATTTCGCGATGGCGGAGATCACCGAGGGCTTCTCGCCAAGATCGACGGCGAGCGCTGCCATGCGGCGTGCGGCGTCCATCGCGTACAGGTTGCCGCCCATGCGCGCCAGCGCCTCCTGCACCCCTTCGAACTTCCCGATCGGCGTGCGGAATTGACGCCGCACCGCCGCGTAAGCGCCCGTGGCCCGCACGGCGAGCTTCGAGTAGCCGACGTTCGAGGACGGCAACGAAATCGCACGCCCGGCCGCGAGACACTCCATCAGCATGCGCCAGCCTTTGCCGACCTGTGCCTGCCCGCCGATCACCCAGTCGAGCGGAATGAAGACGTCCTTGCCGGCATTCGGACCGTTCTGGAAGACAGCGTTCAGCGGCCAGTGGCGGCGCCCGATCACCACGCCCGGATGGTTCGTGGGAATCAGTGCGCAGGTGATGCCTGGGGCGTCGTCGTCACCGAGCAGATGGTCGGGATCGAGGGCTCGGAAGGCGAGGCCGAGCACCGTCGCGATCGGCCCCAGGGTGATGTAGCGCTTGCTCCACGTGACACGGAACCCAAGCGTTTCGCGGCCCTCGTGAACGCCTCGGCAGACGATGCCGACGTCGGGGATGGCGGCGGCATCCGAACCCGCGTAGGGGCTCGTGAGTGCGAAGCAGGGGACTTCGTCGCCCTTCGCCAGACGCGGCAGATAGTAGTTCTTCTGGGCTTCGGTGCCGTAATGAAGCAGCAGTTCGGCGGGGCCGAGCGAGTTCGGCACCATGACCGACACGGCGGCCGCCGAGCAACGCGAAGCGAGCTTCATTACCACTTGAGAGTGCGCGTACGCGGAGAATTCGAGGCCGCCGTAGCGCTTGGGGATGATCATTCCCAGAAAGCCGGCATCCTTCGCGTATTGCCATGCGTTTGGCGGCAGGTCCTGCCAGACCTGGGTGCTTTCCCAGTCGTTGGACAGGTCGCACAGGTGCTCGACCTCGGTGTCCAGGAAGGCCTGCTCTTCGGCGGACAAGGCAGGCGCGGGCAGCGCCATGAATTTTTTCCAGTCGGGACGGCCGGAGAACAAATCCGCATCCCACCAGACGGTGCCGGCTTCGATGGCGTCTTTCTCCGTCTCGGACATCTCCGGCATGATCGCGCGGAATTTGGCGAGTAGCGGTGTAGTCATCCAAGCGCGCCGCAGCGGGCCGATGCTCAGGACCAGCGCCGGCAAGACAAAGATGACGGCGAGTACGACGCTTGCCACCGTCCCCGTCAGCCCGGTCACCGCGCCCGCGCCCACCCACACCACAGTCGCCAACAACCACTGCCAGGCGTGCGCACGATAAAAGAGCAGGGCGGTTACGCCCCCAATCCACGCAAGAATCCATAGAGCCATCATGCTGTCCTCCCTCTCGGTTCACCCTCCCGGCCGGGGTTGCCGTAGCACCGGTCGGGGACGCCTCAGCGTCGATTGGGCCTCGCCTCCCGATGGGCGTTCGGGCGTCTGTTCAGGTTTGGCCTTCGTGTTCGATCGTCGTCGACTGGCTCGGTCCTTCTCCGGCTGTCGTTGATCTGTGTTCAGGCATTGGCGAGCGAGCGGTCGTCGGCGCCCGGGATCCGAGGCGCGGCATTCGCTTCTGCGGTTTTCGTGAGCGGGGCGGCGACGTGTCCGGCCTCGCGTGGCGGCGTAATGTCCGCGGCCTTCGCCAGCGCGAAGACGTCGGCGAAGCTCGCCAGTTGTTCCTCGCCCGGCATCGGCGCCCTGAGCGCCGCGACCATCAGGGCCGTGAGCCGTGCCACGACCTGCAGGTCGCCCATCGCCTGGCCTTGGGCGAACGTGTCGATCAGTCGAGAGGTGTCGCTGCTCGCGAGCACACCGGACAGGGCCTGAAGCGCGAAGTGCAGACGCCAGCCCAGTTCCTGGCGCGGCAACTCAGGCAACGCGCGGGCGAAGGCGTCGAAGAAGCGCTCGAAGACGGGGGCGTAATGCTGCTGCAAATAGTCCCGGATGAACGGCGACGGATCGGCGTACACCCGCCCGAGCAGGCGCAGGAACGCCGGGCCGCCGATGTCGCGATGATGCGAGATGGCAAGGGCGGGGATGAACATCGCCCCAGCACGTGTTCGCACGTGAGCTGCGGTGCCGGCCACTCGGCTTCGGCACGCGTCAGCAGCGCGAGTCGCTCATCATTGAGCCGGTCGAGCCGACGCGCCAGCATGGCCTGGAGCAAGGTCTCCTTGCTGCCGAAGTGATAGTTGACGGCGGCCAGGTTGACGTCGGCGCGCGACGTGATCTGACGCAAGGACATGGCTTCGTAGCCGTATTCGATGAAAAGGTCTTCCGCGGCATCGAGGATGCGTAGCTTGGTGTCGCCGGCTTGCCGGCCGACGGAAAGGCGTGGGCTCACGAAGCACCTCCAGTGTGATGCGGCGTAAGGCCGCGCCATCGGATTGAACCGATGTTTCATTCAAACGTACGAATGAATCCTAAGCCGTAAGTGGGCTTCCCCCAAGATCTTTTTCTGGGCGCGATCCTCTAAAGCGTGATGCCGGCCTGTGCCGGCCTGTGCCGACCTGTTGCGACATGCCCGGCGGGGCGGGCGGATGTCGGGAAGGTACGTGAAGGCAAAATGGTCCGATTTCCCTGATGTCGGGGTGGAAAGTCGGGAGGCGGGGCAATAGTTTGCTAAAATGTTCCGCTTTGTGTTCAAAACCGTTTTGGCGCTACCCCGCATGTCGGGGGCGGAGGGAAGCCGGCGTCGCAACGTCGGTTCCGGCCCAAGGTTGATTAACTGACAGGGTCCGCTTGTGGCATTCCCTCGCCGCAACACAGAACGACCCTCTGGAAGGACGAATATCCTCATGACTATCGCTGTTGAAAACCTCGGCAAGCTCGAGCGTCGCTTTACCATCGCCCTGCCCAAGCAGGAAGTCGAAAAAGAAGTTGCGGCACGCATTCAGAAGCTGTCGAAGACGGTGCGTATGCCGGGTTTCCGCCCGGGCAAGGTGCCCTTGAAGATGGTCACCCAGCAGTACGGTGGTCAGGTCGAAGCCGAAGTCGTGAGCGACAAGGTCGGCCAGCAATTCTTCGACATCAGCAAAGAACAGGATCTGCGCGTCGCGGGTCAGCCGCGCTTCGCGCCGAAGGTCGACGCGGGCGAGGCCGAGTACGCATTCGACGCCACGTTCGAGATCTACCCGGAAGTCAAGATCGGTGACCTGGCCACGGCCGAGGTGAGTCGTACCACGACGGACGTCTCGGAAGCCGAGATCGACCGCACCATCGACATCCTGCGCAAGCAGCGCGTGCACTATCACGTGCGCGGCGAAGTCGGCGCCCACGGCGACGGCGGCTCGGTCGAAGCCAAGGACGGCGACCGCGTGACGGTCGACTTCGTTGGCAAGATCGACGGGGAAGCGTTCGCCGGCGGCAGCGCCGAAGACTTCGTGTTCGTGCTGGGCGAAGGCCGCATGCTGCCGGAGTTCGAGACGGCCACGCTCGGCCTGAAGGTGGGCGATTCGAAGGATTTCGAACTCAAGTTCCCCGACGAATATCACGGCAAGGAAGTGGCCGGCAAGACCGCCACGTTCACCGTGACGCTGAAGAAGGTCGAGTGGGCGCACCTGCCTGAAGTCGACGGCGAGTTCGCCAAGTCGCTCGGTATCGCCGACGGCAGCCTTGAAAAGATGCGCGCCGATATCAAGGAAAACCTGTCGCGCGAAGTGAAGCGTCGTACGCAGGCCTTGCTCAAGGATCAGGTGATGAACGCGCTGATCTCGGTGTCGGAGCTCGACGTGCCGAACGCATTGGTCGCACAGGACCAGGAGCGCCTGGTGGCGATGGCTCGTCAGGACTTGACGCAACGCGGCGTGCCGAACGCCGGCAACGTGCCGATTCCGGCGGAAATGTTCAAGGAGCAAGCCGAGCGTCGCGTGAAGCTGGGTCTGATTCTGGCCGAGTTGGTCAAGCAGAATGACCTGCAAGCCAAGCCGGAGCAAATCAAGGCCGAAGTCGAAGAGTTCGCGAAGAGCTACGAAGACCCGCAAGAAGTCGTCCGCTGGTACTATGGCGATCAGCAGCGCATGGCGGAAATGGAAGGTTTCGTCGTCGAGAACAACGTGGTCGAATTCGTCCTGGGTAAGGCCAAGGTGACCGACAAGCAGGTCAGTTTCGAAGAGCTGGCCGGCAACTCGCAAGCCTGATCGAACGCGACACGACCGATTGAACCGCCGCGGCCGCAAGGCCGTGGCGGTTCTTTTCCAAAGGGCCCCCGGGCCTCCTCCCTGCGGCGCGCAAAACCATCTCGATAGAAGGGTCGAACCGATATGATTACCCGTTCCGAATTGCTCGCCCAACTCGCCTCCCCGACGTACAACTCCGCCCTCGAGACGCAAGGCCTTGGCCTCGTGCCGATGGTCGTCGAGCAAAGTGGTCGTGGCGAGCGCGCTTACGATATTTACTCGCGACTCCTCAAGGAGCGCATCATTTTCCTGGTGGGCGAGGTCAACGACCAGAGCGCCAACCTCGTCGTCGCCCAGTTGCTGTTCCTCGAGAGCGAAAATCCGGACAAGGAAATCTCGATGTACATCAATTCGCCGGGCGGTTCCGTCTCGGCGGGCCTGGCAATTTACGACACGATGAAGTTCGTCAAGCCGGCGGTCTCGACGCTGTGCCTGGGCATGGCGGCAAGCATGGGCGCATTTCTGCTGGCGGCCGGTGAGAAGGGCAAGCGCTTTGCGCTGCCAAACGCGCGCATCATGATTCACCAACCGCTGGGCGGCGCCCGCGGTCAGGCGTCGGACATCGAGATCCACGCCAGGGAAATCCTGCTGCTCAAGGATCGGTTGAATCGACTGTTGGCCGACAACACCGGCCAGTCGCTCGAGGTCATCGCGCGCGACACCGATCGCGACAACTTCAAGTCGGCCGCCGATGCCGTCGAGTATGGGTTGATCGACCGCGTGCTCGAAAAGCGTCCCTGATTCGGTTTCGAATTCGAGAGCGCGCAACGACAAGGGGTTGGCGCGACACCGGGCAGCGTCGTTACCGAAAGCCGGGTGTTCGCGCCAAGTCGTTGTCGTAAAAGGGAAATTATTGCCGATGCGGCTGGGTCACACGCTCGCACGGCATGGCGTTACAATGGGATTCACGTATGCCGCGTTTGCCGCCCCCGGCGGGGACGACCGGGGCGCAAATTGCTAGCAGGCTGACACAGATATGGTGGATAAAAAAAGCACTTCCAACGGCGAAAAGCTGCTCTACTGCTCGTTCTGCGGAAAGAGTCAGCACGAGGTCAAGAAGCTCATCGCGGGGCCGTCGGTCTTCATTTGCGACGAGTGCATCGATCTGTGCAATGAGATTATCCGCGACGAGGCCGCTGCGGCCGAAGACGAGGGCGGCAGCGGCGGCAAGTCCGATCTGCCGTCGCCGCTGGAAATTCGCGAGAGTCTCGATCAGTATGTGATCGGTCAGGACCGTGCCAAGAAGATTCTGGCCGTGGCGGTCTACAACCATTACAAGCGACTGAAGCACCTCGGCGACAAGCGCGACGAAGTCGAACTCGCCAAGAGCAACATCCTGCTCATCGGACCGACCGGCTCGGGCAAGACACTGCTCGCGCAGACGCTCGCCCGCCTGCTCAACGTGCCCTTCGTGATTGCCGACGCCACCACGCTGACCGAAGCCGGTTACGTGGGGGAAGACGTCGAAAACATCATCCAGAAGCTGCTGCAGAACTGCAATTACGAGATCGAGCAGGCGCAGAAGGGCATCGTCTATATTGATGAAATCGACAAGATCAGCCGCAAGTCGGACAATCCGTCGATTACGCGCGACGTGTCGGGCGAGGGCGTGCAGCAGGCGCTGCTCAAGCTGGTCGAAGGCACGATGGCGTCGGTGCCGCCGCAAGGCGGTCGCAAGCACCCGAACCAGGATTTCATCCAGGTCGACACGACGAATATCCTGTTCATCTGCGGCGGCGCGTTCGATGGTCTCGAGAAGATCATCATGAACCGTACGGAGAAGACGGGCATCGGATTCGGTGCAACGGTCAAGACCGGTGAAGAGCGCGACGCCAGCGAGTTGCTGCGTGACGTCGAGCCGGAAGATCTGATCAAGTTTGGCCTGATTCCGGAGCTGATCGGTCGTCTGCCGGTGGTTGCCACGCTGGGCAAGCTTGACGAAGACGCGCTGGTGACCATCCTCGTCGAACCCAAGAACGCGCTGGTCAAGCAATATCAACGCCTGTTCATGATGGAAGGCGTGGAACTGGAGATTCGGCCGGCCGCGATGCACGCCGTGGCGCGCAAGGCCATCAAGCGCAAGACGGGCGCGCGCGGCTTGCGCTCTATCATCGAGCAGGCCTTGCTCGAAGTGATGTACGAGCTCCCGTCGCTAAAGGGCGTCACCAAGGTGATCCTCGACGAAAACGCGATCAGCGGCGACGGAAAACCGCTTTTGATTTACCAGGAGTCGCCGAAGGTCGCCGGCTCCAATTGAACGGTCAACTCAGCGATACCCAAAGCCGTTCATGGAAACATGGACGGCTTTTTTTCCTTCATACTAGTGCCACGGGCAATGAAACCCCGAGTGGTGCAACTTACCGGCGCAAGGGTTGTTCAACCCCCTTGTAATTCCCGTCGGCGGCCTCAATTAGCTGGAACACAACGGTATCGTTAATTATGGGGAACGAGATGTCAGGCACCCAAATCCTCCCGCCCGAAGCGATTCAACTGCCCCTGTTGCCTTTGCGCGACGTGGTCGTGTTTCCGCACATGGTGATTCCCCTCTTCGTGGGGCGTCCAAAATCGATTAAAGCGCTTGAAACCGCCATGGAAGGCGGCAAGCACATCATGCTCGTCGCCCAGAAGGCGGCGGCCAAGGATGAACCCACGTCGAAGGATCTCTACGAGATCGGCTGCGTGGCGAACATTCTCCAAATGCTCAAATTGCCCGATGGCACCGTCAAGGTGCTCGTCGAGGGGATTCAGCGCGCCCGCACCCTGAGTGTGGACGAAGAGGAAACCCAGTTCACGTCGGAAGTGATGCCGCTCGAACCGGACGACGGCAACTCGCCGGAATCCGAGGCGCTGCGCCGCGCGATCGTGGCCCAGTTCGATCAGTATGTGAAGCTCAACAAGAAGATTCCGCCGGAGATCCTGACGTCGCTCTCGGGTATCGACGAGGCGGGTCGTCTGGCGGACACGATCGCCGCCCACCTGCCGCTCAAGCTGGAGCAGAAACAGAACATCCTGGAAATGTTCCCGGTCATCGAGCGTCTCGAGCACCTGCTCGCGCAGCTCGAGAGCGAGATCGACATTCTTCAGGTGGAAAAGCGTATCCGTGGCCGCGTGAAGCGCCAGATGGAGAAGAGCCAGCGCGAGTACTACCTGAACGAACAGGTCAAGGCGATCCAGAAGGAGCTGGGCGAGGGTGAAGAAGGCGCGGATCTCGAAGAGCTCGAGAAGCGGATCAAGGCCGCGCATCTGCCCAAGGAAGCCAAGAAGAAGGCTGACGCCGAACTCAAGAAGCTCAAGCTGATGTCGCCGATGTCGGCCGAGGCGACCGTCGTACGCAACTATATCGACACGCTGGTCGGTCTGCCGTGGCGCAAGAAGAGCAAGGTCAACAACGACCTGTCGAACGCCGAGAAGGTGCTCGACGAGGATCACTTCGGCCTGGAGAAGGTCAAGGAACGCATCCTTGAGTATCTTGCCGTGCAACAGCGCGTCGAGAAGGTCAAGGCGCCGATCCTGTGCCTGGTGGGCCCCCCGGTGTGGGCAAGACTTCGCTCGGTCAGTCGATCGCGCGTGCGACGAACCGCAAGTTCGTGCGTATGGCATTGGGTGGCGTGCGTGACGAGGCCGAAATTCGCGGTCACCGTCGCACGTATATCGGGTCGATGCCGGGCAAAATCCTGCAGAGTCTGTCGAAGGTGGCCGTGCGCAATCCGCTGTTCCTGCTCGACGAAGTGGACAAGATGGGCATGGACTTTCGCGGGGATCCGAGTTCGGCGCTGCTCGAAGTGCTCGACCCCGAGCAGAACCACACGTTCTCGGACCATTACGTCGAAGTCGACTTCGATCTGTCGGACGTGATGTTCGTGGCCACGTCGAACTCGCTGAACATTCCGGCACCGCTGCTCGATCGTATGGAAGTGATTCGCCTGTCGGGCTACACGGAAGACGAGAAGGTCAATATTGCCCAGCGTTATCTGCTGCCCAAGCAGAAGAAGAACAACGGGCTGAAGGAAGGCGAGATCGATCTGGCCGAAGCGGCGATTCGCGACATCATCCGCTACTACACGCGCGAAGCAGGTGTGCGTTCGCTCGAGCGTGAGATCTCGAAGATCTGCCGCAAGGTCGTGAAGATGCTGTTGCTCAAGCAGGTTGACGGTGCGTCGATCAAGGTCGATGCGGGCAATCTCGACAACTTCCTGGGCGTGCGCAAGTTTGACTTCGGTCTGGCCATGAAGGAAAACCAGATCGGTCAGGTCACGGGGCTGGCGTGGACGGAAGTGGGCGGCGATCTGCTGACCATCGAAGCCGCGTTGATGCCGGGCAAGGGCAACATCATTCGGACGGGTTCGCTCGGCGACGTGATGAAGGAGTCGGTCGAGGCCGCGCGCTCTGTCGTGCGTTCGCGTGCGCGCCGCCTCGGGGTGACGGATGAGCAGTTCGAGAAGAAGGACATCCACATCCACGTGCCGGAAGGGGCGACGCCGAAGGATGGTCCGTCTGCCGGTATCGCCATGACGACGGCGCTGGTCTCGGTGCTCACCGGTATTCCGGTGCGTGCGAATGTGGCGATGACCGGTGAGATCACGCTGCGCGGTGAAGTGTTGCCGATCGGCGGTCTCAAGGAGAAGTTGCTGGCGGCTCACCGTGGTGGCATCAAGCTCGTGTTGATTCCGGAGGAGAACGTGAAGGATCTCGCAGAGATTCCGGATACGGTCAAGAACGCGCTGGAGATCGTGCCGGTGCGCTGGATCGACAAGGTGCTTGAACTGGCGTTGGAACATGCACCGACGCCGCTGCCCGAGGAAGAAGCGAAGGCCGCGCCTGTCACGCCGAATGCGGATGCAAGCGGCAAGCAGGAAGTCATCAAGCACTGACGTTAATTTTTCGTGTGGTGAGCAACGGGCGGATTGGCCGCTGCTCGCTACGCGGGAAGTGCGTAAATAGCCCGGGGTTTCCCCGGGCTTTTTTTTGTTCAGGCGATGCGCTCGAAAATGACACTGGGGAAGCGCAGATTCAGGAGTGCTTCCTAAGCCGCCAGAAGGGCGCAAAACGGCTTGACATCAGGGTTTCCGGCTTGTCTAATGGCAAAGCCGACGGACCTAGCAGATCAAAGTCAAGGCGCGCAAAGAGCGCCTCCGCGGCTCAATCGCCTACTATCCTTGCAAGGGGGTTACAGTGAACAAGACGGAACTGATCGATCATATCGCGGGTGAAGCAGACATCTCGAAAGCGGCTGCCGGTCGGGCACTTGAAGCATTGGTGGGTGCGGTAAAGAAATCGCTGAAGAAGGGAGACAGCGTGACGTTGGTCGGCTTCGGTACCTTCCTCGTGGCCAAGCGTGCGGCGCGTACCGGACGCAACCCGCGCACGGGCGCCGCGATCAAGATCAAGGCAGCGAAGGTTCCGAAATTTCGCCCTGGCAAAGTATTGAAAGATACGTTAAACTGATCAGCTTCCCTGTTTCGGCGGGGAGTTGCAGCAAGAACAACACTTGAATCGGGAACGGGTGCTTAGCTCAGTTGGTAGAGCGGCGCCCTTACAAGGCGTAGGTCGGGGGTTCGAGCCCCTCAGCACCCACCAGTTCCAGATCTTGGGAGCGGTAGTTCAGTTGGTTAGAATACCGGCCTGTCACGCCGGGGGTCGCGGGTTCGAGCCCCGTCCGCTCCGCCAAATTGTGAAAAGGCGAACTTCGGTTCGCCTTTTTTGCCATATAGCGTCTTAAGACGCATCCAGACGACTATTCCGATTTCGTATGTTCGACTTCATCCGCCGTCATCAACGATTGGTTCTCATCTTCCTGACGGTGTTGATCGTGCCGTCGTTCGTGGTGTTTGGCGTACATGGCTGGCAGGAATACGCCGCAGACGCCAGCACCATCGCCAAGGTCGGCGACCAGACCGTGACGCGCCAGGAATACGACGGCGTGCTTCGTGCGCAGACCGAGCGCATGCAACAGATGTTTGGCGGCGCTGTCGATCCCAACCAGATCAACACCCCCGAAATGCGCGCCGCGGTACTGGATAACCTGATCCAGCAGAAGCTGCTCACGCAGGAAACGCTCAAGAAGAATCTCTCGGTGCCCGATGCCCAGGTGCGTGAGGCGCTGCTCGCCATTCCGGCGATTGCCCAGTTGCGCCGCCCGGATGGCTCCATCGATGAAGCGAAGTACGCGCAATTGCTTTCTGCGCAAAACCTCACGCCGCAGCGCCTTGAAGCGCAAATTCGCTTCGAGCTGGCGTCGAACCAATTGCCGTCGAGCGTGCAGGCGAGCGCCATGCTGCCGAAAACGGTGCTCGAACGCTTCGCACAACTGCGTGCTCAACAGCGTGACGTCTCGGTGCTGACCTTCCCGGTCACGGACTACGCCGGCAAGATCGTTCCGACGCAGCCGCAGATTCAGGCGTATTACGATGCGCACAAGGCGGCCTTCCAGACGCCCGAATCGGCTGAGATCCAATATGTCGTGCTCGACCCGAAGGCCATGCCGGCTTCGGCACAGACGCCCGCGAGCGACGACGTGCTGCGCAAGATGTACCAGGACAATCTCAAGCAATACACGACGCCGGAACAGCGCCGCGCATCGCACATCCTGATCGCGTCGCCCGCCGACGCATCGCCGGCCGAGCACGCCAAGGCGAAGGCCAAGGCCGACGCGTTGCTGGCCGAGATCAAGAAGCATCCGGACGACTTTGCCAAGCTGGCCAGCGCCGATTCGGAAGACCCGGGATCGAAGGCCAACGGGGGCGATCTGGGCTTCTTCACGCGCGACGCAATGGTCAAGCCGTTTGCCGATGCCACGTTCGCGCTCAAGCACGAGGGTGACGTGAGCGATGTCGTGAAGAGCGATTTCGGTTATCACATCATCAAGCTGACCGGCATCAAGCCCGAGCAGACCAAGTCGTTCGATGAAGTGAAGGCGCAGCTTGCCGATCAGTATCGACAGCAGGAGTCGGCGAAAGCGTATGCGAAGCTGGCCGACCAGTTCACCAACGCCGTGTACGAACAACCCGACAGCGTGCAGCCGGCGGCCGACAAGCTCAACCTGAAGGTGCAGACGGCCACGGTCACGCGGACGCCCGATCCGTCGCAGGCGAAACTCCCGATCGGCAATGAGAAGCTACTCAAGGCCGTGTTTGGCGACGAGGCGCTCAAGAACAAGCGCAATACCGAGGCGGTGGATGTGGGTCAGGGCGTACTGGTGTCGGCGCACGTGGTGACTTACCACCCGGCCGCCACGCCGCCGCTCGCGCAGATCGAGGCGCAAGTCAAAGAGAAGGTCGTCGCCGATCTGGCCGAGCAGGCAGCGACGACGGCCGGGCAGGCCAAGCTCGAAGCGCTCAAGAAGGGGGGCGACGCCGCATTCGGCGCTGCGCAAACCGTTTCGCGAGACAACCCGGGCAAGCTGCCGGCGACGGCCTTGGGGGCGATCTTCAGTGCCGATACGACGCGGTTGCCGGCGTATGTCGGTGTCGCTTTGGGCGACGGTCAGGGCTACGCGGTGTATCGCATCGGCAAGGTCACTCAGCCGGCCGAGCAGGACGCGCAGCATCTTGCCGCCGAGGCGCAGCAACTCAACCAACTGGCGGCGCAGGCCGAATGGAACGCCTGGCTGGCCGACCTGCGTGCGCGCTCGAAGGTGAAGGTCGTGAACGATGTCACCAAGTCGGGGGCCTGAACCGGCGGCCGACACCGTTGCTGAATGAAACGAGAAACGCGGCCAACCGGCCGCGTTTTTTTATTCGCCGGACGTCTTCGGCGTTCGTGGTTGCGCGGGGCGCGAGGGCGCCTTGCCGGCGGGCTTGAGGAGTGGTTTGACCGCCGGCCAGACATTCTGCAGCATTTGCGGGTGCGCCTTGGCAAGCGGGTGAATCTGATCCTGCTGGAACCAGTCGGGGTGTTCAATGACACCTGCCAACAGGAACGGCACGTAGCCCGTTTTTTCCTGCTTGGCCACGAGTGAAAACATTGTGAAGAACTGCTCGCTGTAGTCGAGCCCGTAATTCGGCGGAATGCGCATGCCGACGACGATCACACGGCTGCCTGCCTTGCGTGCCGCGCCGATCATCTCGCGCAGATTGCTGCGCGTGAGGTCGAGTGAAATACCGCGCAGCGCGTCGTTGCCGCCGAGTTCCAGGATCGTGATGGCGGGATGATAGCGTTCGAGCAGCGGCGCGAGGCGCGCGCGTCCGCCGCTCGTCGTGTCGCCGCTGATGCTCGCGTTCACGACGTTATAATCAAACCCGCTTCGCGTGATCGTCTGCTGCATCAGATTGACCCAGCCGGTGCCGCGCGCGATGCCATATTCCGCCGAAAGGCTGTCGCCGACGACCAAAATCGTTGGCGTCCCCGAACTTGCCGCGTTCGCTGCGGTCCCTGAGAGCATGCACCCGCCTACGAGGGCGGAGGCGGCCATTTTCAAGAACTCTCTTCTTACCATGTCGTTTTCCGAAAACGTGATTGAGGTGCGGGGGCTGGGCAAACGGTTGCGCGACGCGACCGGTGAGCTGGTCATTCTGCAGGATATCGATATCAGTGTCGCCAAAGGGCAAAGCGTCGCCATCGTTGGCGCGTCGGGGTCCGGCAAGTCTACGTTGCTGGGCCTGATGGCGGGGCTCGACACTGCAAGCGACGGCAGTATCACGCTGCTGGGCAAGTCGCTCGGCGATCTCGACGAAGAGGGCCGGGCCGCATTGCGACGCGGTGCCGTCGGTTTCGTCTTTCAATCGTTTCAATTGATGCCGCACCTGAGCGCGCTCGAGAACGTGATGCTGCCGCTCGAGTTGCTGGGTGAGACACGCGACGTGCGCGATCGTGCCATCAAGTTGCTTGAACAAGTGGGGCTGGGCTCGCGTCTGGCGCATTATCCGAAGCAGCTCTCCGGCGGCGAGCAGCAGCGCGTGGCGCTGGCGCGCGCTTTCGTCACCGAACCCGCCATACTGTTTGCCGACGAACCGACGGGCAGTCTGGACACGGCGACGGGGGAGCGCGTGATCGACCTGATGTTCTCGCTCAACAAGGCCCGTGGCGCAACGCTGGTGCTCGTGACGCATGATCAGGCGATCGCGCAGCGGTGCGACACGACGGTGCAACTCGCCGGCGGACGAAGGATCGATGGCCCGTCAGGCGCACGAGACGCGGGGTCGAAAACGCCGCAGTGATGTTGCTGCGGCGATCGCGCGTTTCAGTGCTTGCGTTTCAGGGCGTCGCCTGCAAGGCGAATCAACGACGTGGTCGAGGCGTCGTGCGCGTCGGGCGTGAGCAAGTCCGGATCGGCGAGTTCGGGCTCGATGGCGCGGCTCAGCGTCTTGCCCAGTTCAACCCCCCACTGGTCGAACGGATTGATGTTCCAGATGGCGGCCTGCACGAACACCTTGTGCTCATAGAGCGCGATCAGCGCACCCAGGCGCTCGGGCGACAATTGGTCGATCACGAGCGTGTTGCTCGGACGATTGCCGTCGAAGCGGCGTTGCGCGCCCAGCGGTCCTCCAGCTTGTTCCGCCGTGGCCATCGAGCCGCCTTGCAGCAACGCTTCGCTTTGCGCGAAGCAATTGGCGAGCAGCTTGCGGTGATGATCGAGATAGGCGGGCGCATCATATTGCGGATTCAGGACGGCGATGAAGTCCACGGGCACCAGCGTGGTGCCCTGGTGCAACATCTGAAAGTAGGCGTGCTGACCGTTCGTGCCCGGCTCGCCCCATAGGATCGGCGCGGTTTGCCACGCGACAGGCGTTCCGTCGAGCTGCACCGACTTGCCATTGCTCTCCATGTCCAACTGCTGCAGATACGGCGGTAGTTTCTGCAAGGCGTCGGTATACGGCGCGATGGAAAGCGTCTGGGCGTCGAAGAAATTCCGGTACCAGATGCCGAGCAGGCCAAGCAGCACCGGCATGTTGGACTCGAGTGGCGCACTGCGGAAGTGTTCGTCCATGGCATGCGCACCGGCGAGCAACGCGTCGAAATGCTGCGGGCCGAGATAGAGCATGATGATGAGCCCGATCGACGACCACAGCGAATACCGCCCGCCGACCCACTCGCCAAACTCGAACACGTTCTCGCGGTGAATGCCGAAGCGCATCGCTTCCTCGGCATTCGTCGACACCGCCACGAAGTGCTTGCCGAGTTCGCCCTCAGGAACGCCATGCGCGACAAACCAGGCGCGAATCGTGCGCGCGTTGGTCATGGTTTCGAGCGTGGTGAAGGTCTTCGAGCACACCACGACGAGCGTGGTTTCGGGGTCGAGCGAGGGCAGCGTGCGTGCCAGTTCGGTGGGATCGATGTTGGCGATGAAGTGCGCGCTCAGATCTCGCCGCCCGTAGACGGCAAGCGCGTCGCACACCATGCGCGGACCCAGGTCCGATCCGCCGATCCCGACATTGATGAGATGTCGAATGGGCTTGCCTGTCGCACCGATCCACCGCCCGTCGCGCACGCTTTCGCTGAAAGCACGCATGCGCGAGAGGGTCCCGCGCACCCCGCGGCTGACGTCGCCGGCCGCGTCGCGAAAGGCCATGTCCTGCGGTGCGCGCAGCGCAACGTGCAACGCCGCGCGGTTTTCCGTGATGTTGACGGCGTCGCCGGCCCACATTGCATCGCGTTTGGCCGGCAGGCCGCATTCGCGCGCAAGTTGTGCGAGCAGCGTGCGCGTTGTGCCGGTAATGCGGTTCTTCGAGTAATCGAGGTACAGGCCGGCCGCACGCAATGAGAATTGTTCGACGCGTGCATGGGCGCCGGTGCTCGCGAACCAGTCGCGCATGTGCTGCGCGGCAATGTCGTCGCGGTGCGTGAGCAGGGTACGCCAGGCAGGGAGTTGGTCCAGACGAGTGGCAGGCGCGGATGGCTTGTACGGCATGTGCGATAAGGACATTTCGATAAAGCGGAGTATAACGGGAGTCGTCGCGAAATCACGCAGAAATGCGACGGCGAACGACCGTCTCGGGGGCCCGCATCCACATCACGCGCGACGTCAGGGCGAACCGGCCGGCGCCGTGCGGAGCGTTTGCGTGCTTCGCTTGGCGCACCGGGCCTCGTTCATCAAGTCAGCCAGTTCGGCGCGCATGGCGGGCAAAAGTTCACTTGCGGTCAGTCCCGCAGGGCCGGCCCCTGCGGCGACGCACCGTTCCGCAGCCCGGCCGTGCAGCCAGACCGCGGCCAGTGCGGCTTGCGGCGCTGGCATGCCCTGCGCGAGCAGCGCACCGATCGCGCCCGTGAGTACGTCGCCCGTGCCCGCCGTCGCCAGCCCGGCATTGCCCGTCGTATTGATCCAGGAGTGCGTTCCGTCGTCGATGACACTGCCTGAGCCCTTGAGCACGACTGTTGCGCCAAAGCGTTGCGCGAGCGCCCGTGCGCACGCCAGCCGATCCGATTGAACGCGTGCGACGTCGTCACCTGCCAGGCGCGCCGCTTCGAGCGGATGCGGTGTCAGGACGGTGGGGCCGGCGCGACGGCGCACGCGCTCGGCGAGCGCGGGCTCGGCGGCCAGCAGATTGAGGGCATCGGCATCGATGACCAGGGGCGTGTCGTCCAGGGCGAGCGCGCGCGACAGGCACGCGGCCGATGCGGCGGAGGTCCCGAGCCCGGGGCCGACGGAGACCGTGTGCATCGTCGCGAGGTCGAGGTTTTCCGCATGACGCAGCATCAATTCGGGGTGCTGCGGATCCCAGGCGGGCGCATCGTGCGCGACGAAGCCGACATAGACGCGTCCCGCGCCCGTCATCAATCCGGCACGCGCGCAAAGCAGCGGCGCACCGATCATGCCTTCATGGCCGCCCAGCACCGCCAGCGATCCATAGCTGCCCTTGTGCGACGCATGATGACGCTGCGGCAAATGCGCACGGAACGCGGCCGGCGCGCTCGTCGCGACGGCGTGGCCGTCGGGGCGTCCGGACCGCACCGCGGCCAGCACCTCGTCCGTTCCCAGGGTGGCGATGAGCACCTCCCCGGCAACGTCGCGCCCCATCCCGGTGAGCAGCCCGGGGCTGGCGCCAAGCATTGCCATCGTGACGTCGGCGTGAATGACCGGTCCGTCGACGACGCCGGTGGCCGCCGCCAGTCCGCTGGGAATGTCGATGGCGAGCACTGGTGTGCCCTGTGCGTGGGCCTCGACGACGCGCTCGACGAGGGCCGCGGCCGGGCCTTCGAGAGGGCGCGTCAGGCCGATGCCGAAGAGGCCGTCGACAATCCAGGCGTAATCCGAGGAGCGTTGAGGCCAGAGGGTCGGGGCGGACTGCACGGGCACACCGGCGGCGAGGGCGTGGGCGTGCGCCCAGCGGGCGTCGTCGGTCGACGGCGCCCCAAGTTGCCACACATCGACAAGCACCCCGCGCCGATGCAATTCGCGCGCCGCAACGTAAGCATCGCCCCCGTTGTTCCCGGGCCCTGCGAGCAACAACACGGGTTGACGACCCGCGCTCGCGAGGGCTGGCAAGCGACCGATGAGCCACTCGGCGACGGCAGCCCCGGCGCGGGCCATGAGCGTATGGGCAGGGAGTTGGGCGGCGGCGGCTCGCTCGACCTCGCGTAGCGTGTCGGGAAGCCATAAGTCGAGGGCGTCGCGCGCGCATGCGGCAATGGATGACGTCGCGCAATCGTGTGGCGACCCGATGGATCGTGTCAGGGAATCCGCGCCGACAGTGGCGCTGGCAGCGGCGGGGGTGGCAGCAGGGGTAGCAGGGGCAGCAGGGGCGTCGGCGCGCAATGAATCGGACATGACAGACAAAGCTCCCGGTATCGAGGGGCGGCGAACGCTGCACATCGTCGCATGCCGGCATCGACGGCTTGGGCGCGGTGTGTTCTGCGGGCCATTCGGAGATTATGCCCTCAACGCAACGTTCTGCCTGCCGGTGCGAATCTGGACGCGGTGTCGGTGGTTTCCGACAAGGCCCTGCCGGACCGGGGCTGGCTACCGACGATGGACGATGCCGGCCTGTGAATGCGCGGGCGAGCGTCAGGCCGGGCCAGCCATCTTCATGGGGTGGCCCGTCGGCATCCTCGCACGCCAGCGTGCGTATATCAGTGCGCGTAACGAGCGAGTGTCAGACCGTTCAGATCGATTTCCGGCGTTTGTCCGGAGATGACGTCGGCGAGCACGCGACCGGAACCGCAGGCCATTGCCCAGCCGGTCGAACCGTGGCCGACGTTCAGGAAGATGCCGGGTAGCGGCGTTGCGCCGAGCACGGGCGGGCCGTCGGGGAGCATCGGACGTGCGCCGACCCAGGCGCGCGCCTCCCGGTACTTGCCTGCACCCGGGAACCAGTCCGTCGCCACTTTGTAGAGCGTGGCGATGGCGCGCTCGCGCAGCACGAGTTCGGCATCGCCCAGTTCGGCCGTGCCGGCAATGCGCAGACGGTTGCCTTGCGGGGTGATGGCGGTCTTGTACGACTCGTCCATGACGGCGATGCGAGGGCTGAACAGTTCGGTCTTGACCGGCACCGTGATCGAATACCCTTTGATCGGCCAGAGCGGCAGGTCAATGCCCAGTGGACGCAGCAGCGCCGTGCTGGCCACGCCGGCCGCGATCACGACGGCATCGGCTTCGAGTGTCGTGCGCTGCGCAAGCTGCGCGGTGCTGGCTGTCTCGACCGTGACCCCCGATCGCCCCAGGTTCGGGCGCACCGACAGCACTGTCGTCTCGGTAGCGAGCGTGACGCCCATCTCGCGGGCGATCTGGGCAAGGCGCTTGGTAAAGAGCGGGCAGTTGCCGGTCTCGTCGCGCGGCAGGTGCAGGCCACCCGCCAGTGGGGCATCGGTCGAAATCGCCGGTTCGAGCTTGCGGCACTCGTCGGCCGTGAGCAAGCGGTGCGGCACTTCGTTCTCGGCGAGCATGGCGCGCGCCGGTTCGTTCATCTTGACGTCGCGTTCGGTGCGGAACAGTTGCAGATAGCCTTGCGTGTGCTCGTACTCGAAGACGTGGGTCTCGCGCAGTGCATGCAGGCAGCGCTGGCTATAGAACGCGAGACGCTGCATCCGCTCGCGGTTGGCGCGGTAGCGTTCGAGTTTGCATTCACGCAGCCAACGGGCGGCCCAGCGCCAGGTGCCGGCCGACAGGCCCGGCCGGAAGATGAGCGGGCTTGCCGAGCTGAACAGATAGCCGAGCAGCTTGCGCGGCATGCCGGGCGCTGCCCATGGCGTGACATAGCCGGGCGCGATGACGCCCGCATTGCCGAAGCTGCTCTCTTGCGCCACCGTGCTATTGCGCTCGACAAGGGTGACCGTGTGCCCCGCGGCGGCCAGATAATAGGCGGTACACGTACCAATGACCCCGCCGCCGATAACGATGACCTTCATTCCCAACCGTCTGGTGTGTGGCGAACGCCCGTACGTTCGCTTGTTAGTGTCGTTTTTTGCCGTGCCGCACCCGAATGCCGGTTTCGCGGCCCGTGTTGATGACGGGGCGCATAGGTTACCAGAGAGACGCCCTGGCAGGGCGGGAGGCTCCCCATAATGCGTGTGGCGCACTCGGGTCTAACCCGGGGTAAGCAGGGTATAATCTCGCTTTGTCGTTCCCCCGCGTTTTGAACGCCTCGCCTTCCGTCCTTCCATGACTCACATTGCCTGCTTCGCCGGCGCCTTGGCGCTCTCCGAATTCCGCCAGCAACGTCTTCTGCAGACCCTGCAAGCCATCGACAGTTCGATCGTGCGTGTCGACGCCCGCTACGTGCATCTCGTGGCCAGCGCCGAACCGCTGTCGAGCGAAGACGTGGCCCGCGTCGCCGGTCTGCTCACCTATGGTGAGCCGGTGCGTGAAGAGCCGGTGGGCGACCAGTTGCTCGTGATCCCGCGTCTGGGCACGATTTCCCCTTGGGCGAGCAAGGCGACGGATATCGCCCGCAACTGCGGGATTGATCACGTGCGTCGTATCGAGCGGGCTGTCGAATACACGATCGGTGTGAAGTCGGGCCTGCTCGGCGGGAAGAAATCGCTGGCGGCCGATGTTCTGGCGCGCGTTGCCGGCGTGCTGCATGACCGCATGACCGAGACGGTCGTGGCAACACGCCATGACGCCGAGGCGCTCTTCGTCGAGTTGCCGGCCAAGCCGCTGCAGACGATCGACGTCATCGGCGTGGGCCGCAGCGCCCTCGAAGCCGCCAACCGGGAACTGGGTCTCGCGCTGGCCGACGACGAAATCGAATATCTGGTCGATGCCTTCACGAGCCTGAAGCGCAATCCGACTGACGTGGAACTGATGATGTTCGCGCAGGCCAACAGCGAGCATTGCCGTCACAAGATCTTCAATGCGCAATGGACCATCGACGGTCAGGCGCAGGACAAGTCGCTGTTCCAGATGATCAAGAACACACACCAACTGCACCCGCAGGGGACGGTGGTGGCGTATTCGGACAATGCTTCGGTGATGGAAGGCGCTGAAGTCGAGCGCTGGTATCCGCGTGGCGCCGACGGCCAGTACGGCCGCAGCGTCGAACTTACGCATACGCTGATGAAGGTGGAGACGCACAACCACCCGACGGCCATTTCGCCGTTCCCGGGAGCGTCGACGGGGGCGGGCGGCGAGATCCGCGACGAGGGCGCGACCGGCCGCGGCTCCACGCCGAAGTCGGGTCTGACCGGCTTCACCGTGTCGAATCTGGCGCTGCCTGATGCGCGCGAATCATGGGAGAACGATCTCGACGTGGCAGTGCCGCCGTCGCTTCGCAATCCCGGCGATACCGGCGCCGACTATGGCCGCCCGGACCGCATTGCGTCGCCGTTGCAAATTATGGTCGACGGCCCGCTGGGCGGCGCCGCGTTCAACAACGAATTCGGCCGTCCGATTCTCGGCGGCTATTTCCGTACGTACGAGCAGAATGTGGCCGGCCGCGTGCGCGGCTATCACAAGCCGATCATGATCGCGGGCGGCATGGGCAACATCGCCGCACAACACACCCACAAACACAATCTGCCGGCCGGCACGCTGCTCATTCAGATCGGCGGCCCGGGCATGCGTATCGGTATGGGCGGCGGTGCGGCAAGCTCGATGGCCACTGGCACGAACACGGCCGAGCTCGACTTCGATTCGGTGCAGCGCGGCAATCCGGAAATCGAGCGTCGTGCGCAGGAGGTGATCAATGCGTGCTGGCGTCAGGGTGAGGCCAACCCGATCCTGTCGATTCACGACGTGGGCGCGGGCGGTCTGTCGAATGCATTCCCGGAACTGGTCGACGGCGCCGACAAGGGCGCGCGCTTCGATCTGCGTCAGGTGCAGCTCGAAGAGTCGGGCATGTCCCCGGCGGAAATCTGGAGTAACGAAGCGCAAGAGCGTTATGTCCTGGCGATCGCGCCGGACAGCTTCCCGGCCTTCCAGGCGATCTGCCAACGCGAGCGTTGCCCGGTGGCGGTGGTCGGTATCGCCACCGATGAGCGTCAACTGAAGCTGGTCGATGCGATGCATCCGGAGTCGCCGGACCCGGTCGACATGCCGATGGACGTACTGCTCGGCAAGCCGCCGCGCATGCATCGCGACGTCACGCGCGTGGCGACGACGCTCCCGCCGGTGGACGTGACGGGCCTGTCGCTCGACGACGTGGCACGTGCCGTACTGCGTCACCCGACGGTGGCCAGCAAGTCGTTCCTCATCACGATTGGTGACCGTACCGTGGGCGGCTTGACGGCGCGCGACCAGATGGTCGGCCCGTGGCAGGTGCCGGTGGCCGATTGCGCCATTTCGCTGATGGACTACACAGGCTATCGTGGCGAAGCCATGACGATGGGCGAGCGCACGCCGCTGGCCGTGATCGACGCGCCGGCGTCCGGTCGCATGGCGGTCGGCGAAGCCATCACCAACATCGCGGCGGTGCCGATTGCGTCGCTCGACCAGATCAAGCTGTCGGCCAACTGGATGGCCGCGTGCGGCACCGAAGGGGAAGACGCTGCGTTGTTCGATACGGTCAAGGCGGTCGGTATGGAACTGTGCCCGGCGCTGGGCCTGTCGATTCCCGTCGGCAAGGATTCGCTGTCGATGCGTACCCAGTGGGAAGACGCCGGCCGCAGCAAGGACGTGGTCGCGCCGGTGTCGCTGATCGTCTCGGCCTTTGCGCCGATCGAGGATGTGCGCGGTCATCTCACCCCGCAACTGCGCTCGGTCGCGCAAGTGGGCGAGACGGTGCTGATCGCCATCGATCTGGGTCGCAACAAGAACCGTCTGGGCGGCAGTATTCTCGCGCAGGTCACGCAGCAGATCGGTGACGTGGCGCCGGATCTGGACGATCCGGCCGATCTCCAACGCTTCTTCGACGCCATCCAGACACTGAACCGCGACGGCAAGCTCCTGGCGTATCACGATCGTTCGGACGGCGGCCTCTTTGCGACCGTGGCGGAAATGGCGTTTGCGGGCCACGTTGGCGTCTCGCTCAATGTCGACATGCTCACGCTCGACGACGGCTTCGAATCCGATTACGGCGATGCCAAGGATTGGGCCAAGCAGACCGTGGGCCGTCGCGAAGACAAGACGCTGCGCGCGCTTTTCTCGGAAGAGCTTGGCGGGGTGATCCAGGTGCGCGCCTCGGAGCGCGATGCGGTGTTGCAAATGCTGCGTGAAGCCGGATTGTCCGCCTGCTCGCACGTGATCGGCAAGCCGAACACGAATGACGTCATCGAAATCTATCGCGATGCGAAGAAGGTGTTCGGCGCGCCGCGCGCGGCGCTGCAACGCGAGTGGTCGGAAGTGAGCTGGCGCATCGCGCGTCTGCGCGATAACCCGGCCGCTGCCGATGCCGAATATGAAGCGCTCAACGACACGAGCGACCCCGGTCTCTCGCCGAAGCTCACGTTCGATGCCAGCGAAGACGTTGCTGCCCCGTTCATTGCGACGGGCGTGCGTCCGAAGATGGCCATCCTGCGTGAGCAGGGCGTGAATTCGCACCTGGAAATGGCCTACGTGCTGGACAAGGCCGGCTTCGATACCTATGACGTGCACATGAGCGATCTGCTCGCCGGCCGTCACTCGCTCGAAACGTTCAAGGGCTTCGTCGCCTGCGGTGGATTCTCGTACGGCGATACGCTCGGGGCCGGCGAGGGTTGGGCCAAGACGATTCTGTTCAATCCGGCACTGGCCGAACAGTTCGCCGGCTTTTTCAACCGTGCCGACACCTTCGCACTGGGCGTGTGCAATGGTTGCCAGATGATGAGCAACCTGTCGAACCTGATCCCGGGCGCGGCGGCTTGGCCGAAGTTCACGTACAACCAGTCGAAGTACGAGGCGCGTCTTACGCAGGTGGAAGTGCTGGATTCGCCGTCACTGTTCTTCAAGGACATGGCCGGCTCGCAGCTGCCGATCGTAATCGCGCACGGCGAGGGCTATGCCAACTTCGGTCAGCAAGGAAACCTCGACCAGGCGATTGCCGCCCTGCGTTTCGTCGACCATCGGGGACAGCCGACCGAGCAGTATCCGTTCAACCCGAACGGTTCGCCGCGCGGCTTGACCGCAGTGACCACGGGCGACGGGCGCTTCACGGTGATGATGCCGCACCCGGAGCGCGTGTTCCGCACGGTGCAGATGAGCTGGGCGCCCGAGCAGTGGGGCGAAGACAGCCCGTGGATGCGCATGTTCCGCAACGCGCGTCGCTGGGTGGCTTAAGCGACGATATTCCGCACGTCAGCGCGTGCGGAATAGCACGCTGGAAACAAAAATCCCGCCGGAAGGCGGGATTTTCGTTTCAAAGCCGAACCGGTAGCCGGTAACGCTTACTGGATCTTGGCCTTTTTCTCGAGGCCGTCGATGTAGCCTTTCAGCTTCTCTTCCTGCATTTGCTGCACGAGCTGCGGCTTGACATCGTTGAGCGCCGGGATCTGCGCGTCGCGAACGTCGTCCAGTTCGATCACGTGATAACCGAACTGCGTTTTGACCGGCGTCTGCGAGTACTGACCCTTTTGCAGTTTTTGCAGGGCGTCGGAGAACTCGGGCACGTAGGCGTTGGCCGGTGACCAGTCGAGATCGCCGCCGTTCTGTGCCGAACCGGGGTCCTTCGAGTACTGCTTGGCGAGGTCGGCGAACTTCGCGCCGCCCTTGAGCTTCGCGATGATGTCCTTGGCGGTATCTTCGCTCGGCACCAGAATGTGACGGGCGTGATATTCCTTGTCGCCGAACTGCTTCTTGAGCTGGTCATAACGCGCCTGAACCTCGGCGTCGGTGACCGGCGAGGTCTTCTGGAAGTCAGCGATCAGGGCCCGAATCAGCACGCCTTGCTCGGCCAGCTTGAGCTGCGCCTTGACGTCCGGCTTGGCGGCCAGTCCGTTGCTGACGGCCGCTTGCGCGAGGATCTCGCGCTTGACCAGCTCTTCGCGCACTTGCTGTTGCAGTTGCGGCGAGTTCGGCTGACCCTGTCGGACCATTTCGCGCACCATGGCGTCGGCACGGGCCACGGGCACCGGCGTGCCGTTCACGACGGCGACGTTCTGAGCGAGAGCGGGGAGGGAGACGGCGGTCAGCGACACGGCGGCGCCGAGCGCCAGTGCCGTGCGGGCGAGTTTCAATGCCATGCTGTTTTTCCTAACGAATGACGAAGGCAAGGTTAATCGACGGGGGATACGTCGCATGGTCGCATGCGAGTTACGCTTCGCCGGGAGCGAGCGCAACGATGGCGAGGGCGTGAATGCCGTTTTGCATCAAATCGGCTAGCGCATCATACACCAGGCGGTGCCGCGCCACGCGGTTACGTCCGGCAAACGCTGCAGACACGATTCTGACGTTGTAGTGCCCGCCCGACGCCGCGCCGGCATGACCGGCGTGACGGGCGCTGTCGTTCTCGAGGGCGAATTCCAGTGGGGCGAGCGCCGCGGTGAGGCGCGCTTCGATTTGCTGTTCCATGGTCATGGCAGTGGCTTCCTGACGGACGTTATTCGTCCTGCTTGATGTACTTAGAGAGCCACAGGCTCTGCACGACGATGAACACGACCATCAGGCCCATGCCACCGAAGAGCTTGAAGTTGACCCATGTATCGGTCGAGTAGTGGTAGGCGATGACCAGATTCAGCGCGCCCATTGCGAGGAAGAACAGCGCCCAGCTGAAATTCACCGCCCGCCACAGGGGGTCGGGCAATGCCATCTGCTTTTCCATCATGGCGCGAATCAGATTCTTGTCGAAGATGAGTTCGGCGACGAACAGGGTGATCGAGAAGAGCCAGTAAAGCGCCGTAGGCTTCCACTTGATGAAGGTCTCGTCGTGCAGCAGCATGGTCGCGCCGCCGAACACCACGATGATCGCCAGACTCACCCACTGCATGGGCTCGACCTTGCGGTGACGCAGCCACATCCAGATGACTTGCGCAATCGTCGTCGCGATCGCGATGCCGGTGGCGACATAGATGCCGGCGAACTTGAAGGCGACGAAAAACAAGATGACCGGTAACAGGTCGAAAAAGAATTTCATGAAGTCTCGACTCGGGGGCTTCGGGAGGAATCGCCCTCGGACAACAGGCGCCGGGGCAAACCCGCATTATATTTCAAAGGCCCGTGGCGGGACGCGGTGAATCGCCAAATGCGCGTCGCGGCGTCCGTGCCGCCGCTTCACCTCGGCTTGCCTCCGGATCGCTTCCCGAGGACCCCGGCCGCGTGCCTTACGGCAGGATGTCGATGCGCTTGACGTCGATATCGTTCGCGCGAAGGTGATGGCGGTCGACTTCGCCGGTGATGCGCACGCGCGTCTTGTCGTTGATCTGCTGGCCGGGCGGCAGGTATTTGTCGTCGAGTTCGATGACGAGCGTTCTGCCCGTGTCGTCACGGAACGTGTAGTGCTCGTGCTTGAGCCGGTTGACGATATAGCCCTCGATGACGGCGATCGCATCGTCCGGGGCGGCCAATGCCTGAGCGACGGTCGCGACATGCGGCATGGCCGATGGCACGACCACGCTGCCGGTCGTAGCAGCGCCGGCCGAAGGTCCCATGTACTGTGCGATGGCAGGTGCGGCGCTCACGGTGCCGAAGCCTGCCACCGCAGAGATAAGCAGGGAGGCGCAGCGAATATTCTGGCCAGTCATGAGCGGCGTTTCCTGTGTTTCGTTGAGGGAGCGCCAGCGTAGCAGATGTGCGAATCGCACCGGGGCGTCCGAGCGCGAGGGATATCCCAAATGGGGCGGCGCCCGGTGCGAATTGATCGAATTCACGGGCCGGGCACACACGTTGGACGCACTGAAGACGCGCACTAATGAGGCGCGCTAATGAGGCGCGCTACATTATCCAGGCGCTGGCGCCGTCGCCCGCTCAGTCGTCGGCCGGCTTGTCGGATGGGCCGCCCTTGTCCTCGAAGTCGAGCGACGCCGAGTTGATGCAATAGCGCAGTCCGGTCGGCTGCGGGCCGTCTTCGAACACGTGTCCGAGGTGGGCGTCGCAGTTGTGGCAACGCACTTCCACGCGCACCATGCCGTGGCTATAGTCCATGACCTCGTCGATGCCGGATTTGTCGATGGGCTTCGCGTAGCTCGGCCAGCCGCAACCCGCATCGAACTTCTCCGTCGATTCGAACAGGGGCGCGCCGCAACAGATACAGCGGTAGGTGCCGTCTTGCCAATGATCCCAGTAACGCCCGGTAAAGGCGCGTTCGGTCGCGGCATGACGCGTGACCTGGTATTCGACGTCGTCGAGTTGGGCACGCCAGTCGGCGTCGCTTTTTTCCACTTTGCTCATGAATGAGAGTCTCCTGATGGGGGCGGCCCCGGTGTTGCCGCCACGCGTCGTCTATCGTTGGACCTGGCACAGATGGGGGTGGCGCGCCGTTTTGCAATGCGTGGCGACTCGCCGCCGCACGCCAGCCACCGATGCCGTTCCTCGATCAAGACGAGCAACTGACCTCGAGCTGTCCGGCCCAGTCGGGCGGCAGCGCGGCATAACGTTCGAATTCGGGCTGTTCGTCGTAGGGACGCGAGAGCACCTTGAGCAACGTGTCGACTTCCGAAAAGTCCTTTTCGCGCGCACGCCGGATTGCAATTTCCGCCAGATGATTGCGCAGGATGTACTTCGGATTGACAAGCCGCATCGCGACCGCACGCTTCGCGTCGGCGCTGGCCTCGTGGCGCAGCCGCGCGCGGTAATCCACGGCCCAGGCATCGAAGCCTGCGCGATCGATGAACATGTCGCGCAGCGGCGTGTCGGCGGCCGGGTTCTCCAGTTCAAGCCCCGCCAGCGTGCGGAACAGGTGCGTGAAGTCGACCCGTCCCTCGTGCATCAGCTTGAACAGACGGTTGATGAGCGCTTCGTCGTCGGCATGCGATTCGCGCAATCCGAGCTTCGCACGCATGCGCAGATCGATCTCCTCGGCGAACCGGGTCTTGAACACGGGCAGCACCGACTGCGCCTGCTCGATCGCCGCCTCGCCCTCGCCGAACAGCGGCAACAGGGCCTGGGCGAGACAGAAGAGGTTCCAGTACGCCACGTTCGGCTGGGCCTGATAGGCGTAGCGTCCCTGCGCATCGGAGTGATTGCAGATGTGATGCGCGTCGAAGCCGTCGAGGAAGCCGAACGGGCCGTAATCGATCGTCAGACCGAGAATCGACATGTTGTCCGTGTTCATCACGCCGTGACAGAAGCCCACGGCCTGCCAGTGCGCGACCAGTTCGGCCGTCGCATCGCACACGGCACTGAGCAGAGCGAGGTACGGATTGGCCTCGTCGCGGCAATGGGGGTAGTGATGCTCGATCGTGAAATCAGCCAGCTGACGCAGCGCGCCATGCCGATCGCCTGCCCAGAAATGCTCGAAATGTCCGAATCGGATGAAGCTGGGCGACAAACGTGTGACCACGGCCGCCGTCTCGATGGTTTCGCGACGCACCGGGGCATCGGAGCCGATCACGCATAGGGCGCGCGTGGTCGGCACGCCGAGATGGAACATGGCTTCCGAGCCAAGGAACTCGCGAATCGACGAACGCAGCACGGCGCGTCCGTCACCCATGCGCGAGTAGGGCGTGAGTCCGCCGCCTTTGATCTGGATTTCCCAGCGCCCGCCGGGGCCGTCCGACTCGCCGAGCAGCAGTGCCCGGCCGTCGCCCAGTTGGCCGGCCCACACGCCGAACTGGTGGCCCGAATACACGCTGGCGAGCGGATCGCCGCCGGGCAGCGGCGTATTGCCGGCGAACGTGGTCAGGAACTCGGAGTCGCGTGCGGCTTCGGGCGACCAGCCGAGCAGGCGGGCCGCGTCGGCAGAGAATCCGACCAGGTACGGCTCGGGCAACGCCTGTGGCGCGAGGCGCGTGTAGAAGTCGGGGCCGAGTGCCGCAAACCGGTTCGACAACGACAGCGGTCCGTAAGGCTTGAGTGAGGCGGAAACAGCGGCGGAGCGGTCGGTGGCCGGCATTGGGGACGTTCCTGAAGGTGAACAAACATTCTACTTGAGGTGTCCGTCGCGTGCTGCCGGCTTGCGGCGGCGCACGCTCGCGCGCCGCTGCTGCGCCGCACAACCGATGAGCGTTGACCCGGCGCGCGCCCGCGTCAAGAATGGTTCGGCGCGTTTCGGTGAAGCGCGCCCGACGGCATGCTTCGGACGCGCCAAATGGCGAAGCACGAAACCACGACCGTAGTCTCCGACGTATTCCGTCGTTCCGGTTTTTTCGACTTTTCTGGAGATTCGACGCATGGCAACACCGCTTCTCGGCCAGATGATGGCTGCGCCGCTCCTGATTTCCACGCTGCTCACCCACGCCGCCCGTCATCACGGCGAGACCGAGATCGTGTCACGTCGCATCGAAGGCGACATCCACCGGTATACGTGGCGCGACGTCGAGCACCGTTCCCGCCAACTCGCGCAGGCCCTGCGCCGGTTGGGCGTGGGCGACGGCGAGCGCGTGGGTACCCTGGCGTGGAACGGCTATCGCCACCTCGAGCTGTACTACGCCGTTTCCGGCATGGGCAGCGTGGTGCATACGGTGAACCCGCGCCTGTTTCCTGAGCAGATCGCCTACATCGTCAATCACGCCGAAGATCGGTATGTGGCCTTCGACATCAACTTCATTGGGCTGATCGAGACGATCGCGCCACAGTGCCCCGGCGTGCAGGGCTGGATTGCGATGACCGATCGCGCGCATCTGCCGGCATCGAGTTTGCCGCTGCTGTGCTACGAGGATCTTATCGGTGTTGAAGACGGCGACTTCCCGTGGCCGTCGATGGACGAGAACACGGCCTCGGGACTTTGCTATACGTCGGGCACGACGGGCCACCCGAAAGGGGTGCTCTACAGTCATCGTTCGACGGTGTTGCATGCCTTCGGTGCAGCGCTCCCCGACGCGATGGCCATGTCGGCGCGTGACGCCGTATTGCCCGTGGTGCCGATGTTTCACGTCAATGCGTGGGGGCTACCGTATTCGAGCGCGTTGGTCGGCGCGAAGCTGGTCTTCCCCGGCAAGGATCTGGACGGCAAGTCGCTGTATGAACTCTTCGAAGCGGAGGGCGTTACGTTTTCCGCCGGCGTGCCGACGGTCTGGCTGGGATTGCTCGCGCATGTGAAATCGATCGGCGCGCGCTTCTCGACGCTCGAGCGCACAGTGATCGGGGTTCGGCGTGCCCGCCGGCCATGCTGCATACGTTCGAGACGGACTACGGGGTGCGCGTCATCCATGCGTGGGGCATGAGCGAGATGTCGCCGCTGGGCACGCTATGCCATCTGCGCAAGCATCATCGTGACCTGCCGGCCGAGGCGCAGCAGCATATTCTCGAGAAACAGGGGACGGCGATCTACGGCGTCGATCTCAAAATCGTGGGCCCGGACGGCAAAGAACTGCCGTGGGACGGCAAGGCGTTCGGCGATCTGTACGCGCGCGGGCCATGGGTGCTGGATCGTTACTTCCGTTCGGATACCTCGCCGCTGGTCGACGGCTGGTTCCCCACGGGCGACGTGGCCACGATCGATCCCGAGGGATACGTGCAGATCACGGATCGCAGCAAGGATGTGATCAAGTCGGGGGGCGAGTGGATCAGTTCCATCGACGTGGAAAACGTCGCGATGGCCCATCCCGAGATCCACGAGGCGGCCTGCATCGCGATTCGTCACCCGAAATGGGAGGAGCGGCCGCTGCTGGTGGTCGTTCGCAAGCCCGGCTCGACGCTCACACGCGAGGACGTGCTGGCGTTCTACCAAGGCCGGGTCGTGAAATGGTGGATCCCTGACGATGTGGTCTTCGTCGACGAGATTCCCCACACGGCAACCGGCAAGATGCTCAAGCTCAAATTGCGAGAGGCGTTCCGCGACTATCAGGCGGCATCCTAGGGGTCGGGTTACCGTATCCGGGATGGGGGGCGTTCGCCGAGAACCCGCTCGGAAACGTCTCACCTGGCGCGCGGATGGCGCCCGAAATCCAGCATTGACGCCGTTTTTCGGGCGACCCCGCGCCGCCGTGGTCGCCCGGCCCCTCTATAATGTCAGCCTGAATTTCCCCTCGATGCGGCGGTTTCTGCCGCGTCGTTCATTGGTCTTCCCGAAGGAGATGCAGTGCATCTGCTGAGTGCCACCGCCGGCCTCGTGCTTGTGAACGGCGTGAGCTACGGCCTGCTGCTGTTCATGCTGTCGAGCGGACTCACGCTGATTTTCAGCATGCTGGGCGTGCTGAACTTCGCGCATGCCAGCTTCTACATGCTCGGGCGTACTTTGCCTACACGTTCTCGGCAGCGGTCGGGTTCTGGCCGGCGCTGTTCGCCGCGCCGCTGATCGTTGGCCTGATCGGGGCTGCGTTCGAGCGCGGCGTGTTGCGGCGATTGCGTGCGCGCGGTGCGTTGGCGGAGTTGCTGGCGACGTTCGGGCTCGCGTATATCGTGGTGGAGCTGGTCCAACTCGCATGGGGCCGTGGCCCGGTCGATTACGGCGTGCCGGCGGTCTTCGAAGGCGTGCTCGTACATGTGGCGGGCATCGCGGTGCCCGCGTACCGGCTGTTTCTGATGGGGCTCGCGTGCGCCATTGCTCTGCTCGTGTGGGGCGTGTTTCGCGCGACGCGGGCTGGGTGGATACTGCAGGCCGCACTATCGCAGCCCGCGATGACGCAGGCCCTCGGTTACGACGTACCTGCGCTTTACACAGGCGTTTTCGCCTGTGGCGCGGCGCTGGCGGCGCTTGCGGGGCGGCGGGGGGCAACGTGCTGGTGACCGAGCCGGGCATGGCGGCAACGGTCGGCAGCGTGGTGTTTGTCGTCGTCGTGGTCGGCGGGCTGGGTTCGCTGGGCGGGGCGTTTGCGGCGTCGTTGCTGATCGGCCTGCTCCAGACATGGGCCGTGACGAGCGATGCGAGCCTCGCACGGTGGCTGGCGCAGAGCCCTGGGGAACCGACGGCACCGCTAGTGCTGCGGGGGCCGTCATGAAAGCGCTGGCGCCCATTTCGCAGCTGAGCGTGGCGCAGCTCGCGCCAGCGGTGCCGTATCTGCTGATGGTGGCGGTGCTGTTATGGCGTCCGCGCGGGCTTTTCGGCGTGCGGGAGGGGTAATGGGCAACGCGATTGTCCGTTCGCCGGCGGCGTCGCCCGTATCCTGGCGCTGCCACCTGGGCGCGTGGTCGGCCTTTGCCGCCATCCTCGGCCTGGCGCCGTGGTGCTTTCCTTCCGATGGGGCACTCACCCTGATGACCCAGATGGGGACCGCGGCCATTCTGGCGCTGTCGTTCAATCTGCTGCTTGGTTCGACCGGCTTGTTGAGCTTTTGTCATGCGACATATGCGGGCGTTGGGGCGTATGCGGGCGTGTGGTGCATGAATCGTATCGGGGCGCACGGGCTGCCGGTGTCGATGGCCCTCGTGCCGTTCGCCGGTGCGCTCGCGGCAGGTGTGGCGGGCGCCACGCTCGGTTACGTCACGACACGACGCGCGGGAATGACGTTCGCGATGATTACATTGGGCGTGGCGGAGCTTGTCTGGGTCATGGCCGCGATGCTGCCCGAGTGGTTCGGCGGCGAGCGCGGCATTCCGACTGACCGCACGCTCGGTGCGGCGTGGTTCGGGGTGACGTTCGCAACGCAGCGCGAGGTCTACGGGCTGGTAGCCCTGTGGGTGTTCGTCTGCGCAGCCTTGATGTACGGCATCACGCGCACGCCGCTGGGGTTCCTGGCACGCGCCGTGCGCGACAACGCGGCGCGGGTCGCTTTCCTCGGGCCATCGGCATCGGCGGTGCGCTACCGCATGCAGATCCTGGCGGCGGCTTTCGCGGGCGTGGCGGGCGCGTTGGGGGCGTTGAATTTCGAACTGGTCAGTGCCGACGCCTTCAGTCTTGAGCGCTCCGGCGTCGTACTCGTCTTCACGGTGCTCGGCGGCACAATGTACTTCTCGGGGCCGATATTGGGCGCTGTCGTCGGTGTGTTCGCGACGGTGATGCTGGCAACGCTGACGCGCGCCTGGCAGCTCTATCTCGGGTTGGGATTTCTCGCCGTCGTGCTGTTCGCGCCGGGCGGCATCGCTGGATTGATCGCGGTACACGGGCGCGCCTGGCGCACCGGCATGGCGCGTGCGTTGTGGCGCCCCTACGCGGCGGTCTGTGTCGGCCTGGCGATGTGCACCGGCGGGCTGATCGGCATCGTCGAAATGACATACGGTGCGCGCCTTGCGAGCGACGCCGGGCCGGCGGCGGTGGGCGGCTTCGGCGCGTACGCCGGGCCGGGGGCTTGGGCGCTGGCAACCGTGGCGGTCGTGGCGGGGGCGGTCGTCGTCGCGCGCGCCGGGCGTTGGTTGCGCCACACCGCGGCGGGCGCCCAACGCCCGGTGGAGGACCGGCAATGACGCAGGCGCAGAGGCAAGCGGCGAGGCCAACCCCTCCGTCTGGCGCGGCACTCAGCGTGCGAGGCGTGCGCAAATCGTTCGGGCCCACGTCGGTGCTGTCCGGCGTCGATCTGACGCTCATGCCCGGCGAGCGGCTTGCCATCATCGGGCCCAACGGCGCCGGCAAGAGCACGCTGTTCGACGTCATTACGGGCAGGACACGGCCCGACGACGGGCGTGTTCTGATGAACACGCGCGATATCACCGGCCGGGCATCCCATGCCATCAGCCGGCTCGGCCTGTCGCGCAGTTTCCAGACCTCACAGTTGTTCGGGCAAATGAGCGTCATCGACCATTTGCGTTGCGCCGGGCTCTGGCCGGAAGGTCATCGCTACACGTTCTGGCGGCGAATGCAGGGGCTGAGCGACGTCACACGGCGTAGCGAGCAGTGGTTGACGCGTCTCGGGCTGTCGGCGCGGCGCGACGTGCCGGCGGCGGCCCTGAGCTACGCGGAGCAGCGCGTCCTGGAGATCGGGCTGTGCGCTGCATCGGCGGGCAGCGTCATGTTGCTCGACGAGCCGACGGCGGGGATGAGCCAGTCCGAATCGGCACGGATGGTCGCGTTGATCGCCGACCTCAGCCGGGGACGCTCGCTGTTGATGATCGAGCACGACATGCAGGTGGTCTTCTCGCTGGCCGACCGGATCGCCGTGCTGGTGCGTGGGGTCATCATCGCGTGCGATACGCCCGAGCGGATTCGTGCGCATCCCGACGTGCGTACGGCGTATCTCGGGGAATTTGCGGATGCCATCGATGAGACCGCCCGTGCCGGGGAGGCGCGCGATGCTTGAGTTGATCGACGTGAGGGCCGGGTATGGCGGCAGCCGGGTGCTGCACGGGGTGACGATGCGCGTGGCGCCGGGCGAAATCGTGGCCGTGCTCGGGCGCAACGGGGCGGGGCGCTCCACGTTGGCGCGCGCGATCATGGGGCAGTTGCCGCGCGAGGGAGACATTCGCTGGCAGGGTCGATCGCTGACGTCGCTGGCACCGCATCAGATCGCGCGACTGGGCATTGGCTATGTGCCGGAAACGCGTGATGTGTTCGGGCCGCTGACCGTCACGCAGAATCTATGGCTCGGGCAGCGGGCCGGGAACGGGCGTACGGTGCGACCAAAGTCCGGCAACCATCGCGCACTTACGCTTGCTCAGGCGTTCGATCGCTTCGAAGAACTGGCACCGCGACGTGATGCGCCAGCCGCATCGCTGTCCGGCGGCGAGCAGCAACTGCTCTCCCTGTGCCGGGCGATGATGGCCGGCCCCGATCTACTGATCGTCGATGAGCCGACGGAAGGCCTCGCACCGCGCGTGGTTGCGCGTATTGGCCGGATTCTGACCGATTTGCGTGCCACCGGGGTCGCCATTCTGCTCATCGAGCAGAAGCTATCGCTCGCGCTCAGCTGCGCGCAGCGTGTCGCCGTGATGGGCCGGGGCGCACTTGTCTTCGAGGGCACGCCCGATATGCTGGCGGAGGCTTGCGCGATACGCCGTGAATGGCTCGAGGTGTAGCGCTGCGCTAGAATCCACGGATCGTCTTGCCGCTGCTTGCGCACCCGCAGCGCTCCCAACGACGCACCGCGTCACCGCACATAGCCCCCAAGAATATAAGGAACGAGACAACGATGAGCACGGTTTATGAGGTTCGTGACGGCGTGGCCGTCATCACGCTGGACAATCCCCCGGTGAATGGCTTGGGACATGCCACGCGCGCTGGCATCGCCGACGGGCTCGCGAAAGCCCAGGCCGACGCCCAGGTGCGCGCCGTCGTACTGATCGGCGGTGGCAAGGCATTTTCCGGCGGGGCCGACATCCGCGAATTCAATACCCCGAAGGCAACGCAGAGCCCGCTGCTGGTCGATGTGATTGCCGCGCTCGACGCCTGCGCCAAACCCGTCGTTGCGGCCGTTCACGCGGTGGCGATGGGCGGCGGACTCGAATTGGCGCTCGCCTGCCACTATCGCGTGGGGTTGCCCGGCGCGCAGATCGCGCTGCCCGAGGTCAAACTGGGCCTGCTGCCTGGTGCGGGAGGGACGCAGCGCCTGCCGCGTGCCATCGGTGTGGCACGTGCGCTCGACATGGTGGTGACGGGGCGTGTGGTGAAGTCGGAGTCGCTCGTCGGTACGCTCTTCTCGACAGTGTTTGAAGGCAACCGCGACGACCTGCTTGCGGGCGCCATCGCGTTCGCCGGCAACATCGCCTCGCAAGGCGGCGCATTGCCGCGATTGCGTGACGTGGCGCTCGATGACGCCGACGGCTCGGCGCAGGCCGCGATCGATGCCGCACGTGAAAAGGTGCAACGCGAGCAACCGCATTTCCCCGCGCCGCAAAAATGCGTGGCTGCCGTCGAGGCGGCGCTGCAACGCCCGTTCGATGACGGTGTGAAGTTCGAGCGCGAGTGTTTTGTGGCGTTGGTGAGTTCGCCGGAGTCGAAGGCGCTGCGTCATGCGTTTCTCGGCGAGCGCGCGGCCGCCAAGATTGCGGACGTACCGGACGACACGCCGGTGCGCAACATCGAGCGCGTGGCCGTCATCGGGGCCGGGACGATGGGCAGCGGCATCGCCATGACCTTTGCCAACGCGGGCATTCCGGTGACGCTGGTCGACACGACCGACGCGGCGCTTGCCCGCGGTATCGAAGCGATACGAGGCAACTATGCGCGTGCCGTCACGCGTGGAAAACTCGCGGCGGACGACGCGCAGAAGCGGCAGGCACGTATTCATGGCAGTACCGATTTCGCGTCGGTGGCCGATGCCGACCTGATTATCGAAGCGGTGTTCGAGGAGATGGCCATCAAGCAGGTCGTGTTCCGTGAGCTCGACAAAGTGGCCAAGCCGGGGGCAATCCTGGCGTCGAACACGTCGACGCTCGATCTCGATGCCCTGGCCGCGACCACGTCGCGGGCGCAGGACGTCGTCGGCATGCACTTCTTCAGCCCGGCGAACGTCATGCGCTTGCTCGAAGTCGTGCGCGGTGCGCAGACCGGCAAGGACGTGCTGGCAACGGTCATGAAGCTGGCCAAACGCATTGGGAAGCTTGCCGTGGTGGCACGCGTCTGCGACGGCTTTATCGGCAATCGCATGCTCGAGCCGTATTTCAAGCAGTCTCAGTGGATGGTCGAGCAGGGCGCGACGCCCGCGCAGATCGACGCCGCCATTGAGCGCTTCGGCTTCGCGATGGGGCCGTTCCGTACCAGCGATCTGGCCGGAAACGACGTTAGCTGGGCCATCCGCAAGCGCCGACATGCCGAACATCCCGGCATCGTCTATCCCAAGATTGCCGACGTCGTATGCGAAGCCGGACGCTTCGGCCAGAAGACGCACGCCGGTTGGTACGATTACGCCGAGGGCGATCGCTCGCCTCGTGAATCGGCCAAGGTCGGGCAGATGATCGACGACTATCGCAAGGCGAACGGTATCGCGCCGCGCCCCTTCTCGGACGACGAGATCGTCGATCGCCTCGTCTACGCGCTGGTGAACGAAGGGGCGAAAGTGTTGGCCGACGGCACGGCGGCACGCGCGTCGGACATCGACATGGTGTATCTGAACGGCTACGGCTTCCCATTGTGGCGCGGCGGGCCGATGCACTATGCCGATGCGGTGGGGCTCGACAAGGTGCTCGCACGGGTGCGCGAGTTTGCGCAAGACGCGCACGGCGAAGATTGGATGCCAGCCGCGCGGCTCGTTGAACTTGCCGACGCCGGCAAGCGCTTCAACGGATAAGCGGGACGCGCGCGATGGGGCCAGAATGTGGCGGTCGCTGCGACGAATGAGGGGCAAACCAATGAAACCGATGGACGAAGTGCTGCTCGTGATCGACGTGCAGAACGATTTCATGCCGGGCGGCGCTTTGGCGGTTCCCCAGGGCGACGCCGTGGTGCCCGCGATCAACGCCTTGGCGGGCAAGTTCGCCCGAGTGGTGTTGACGCAGGACTGGCATCCCGCGGGGCATGTATCGTTTGCCGACAATCACGCCGGGCGCCGACCGTTCGAGACGATGGTTCTGCCGTATGGCGAACAGGTCTTGTGGCCGACGCATTGCGTTCAGGACACGCCTGGTGCCGCATTACATGCCGGGCTACGAATTCCGCATGCGCAGGCGGTGGTGCGCAAGGGGTATCACGCGCACGTCGATAGTTATTCGGCGTTTCTGGAGGCGGATCGCAAGACGCCGACCGGCCTGGCGGGATATCTGCGCGACAAGGGCGTGAGGCGGGTGCATTGCGTAGGAGTGGCGACGGATTTCTGCGTGGCATGGAGCGCGCTCGACGCGAAGGCGGCGGGTTTCGATGTCTGTGTGATCGAGCACGCCTGTCGTGCCATCGATCTCAATGGCTCGCTCGCCAACGCTTGGGCTTCGCTGAGCGCGGCCGGCGTGTCGCGCGAGTGAGTCGAAGGCGACTGATTGAATACCAGACGCCGCGCATCATGCGCGGCGTCGCAAGCTGATGAAATGACGATGGACAAGCTTTACCGTAACGGCCGGTGCGGCCGGAGTGCCCGATGAGTACGCTATCGATTCGTTCTGGGTTTGCCGACCATCTCGGCATCGAACTGCTGCGCGCTGAAGGAGGCGAGTCGGAACTGCGTCTCCCGCTGGCGCCTCAGCATCTCAATAGCTGGGAGGTCGTGCATGGCGGCGCGACGATGGCGCTGCTCGACATTGCAATGAGCACCGCCTGCCGGAGCGTGGCGCCGGAAGGCACGGGCGTCGTGACGATCGAGATGAAGACAAGCTTCATGCAGCCGGGCGCCGGTGAGATGCGGGCGTTTGGCTGCCTGCTGCACCGCACGACAACGATGGCGTACTGCGAGGGCGAGGTGCGCGACGCCGATGGCAAGCTCGTCGCCAAGGCGATGGGCACCTTCAAGTATTTGCGTCGACTCGCGGTGGGACGCGCCGTGCGCGAGCAGCGACGTCCGGACGAAGCGCGCGGCGACTGACGGCCATCGATGCTTTGTGTCGTTCCCAGACGACTCACCAATGGGGTCACTGAGACGATGTCACCGCGAGACAACGCGCATTCGAGGTGTCGCGGCGACTCGCTAACGTGGAGGAAATGCCATGACGATCAATCGACAGATTCTGCTGGTTTCACGCCCGAAGGGCGAAGCCACGCTTGACAATTTTCACTTGGCCGCACCCGAATTGCCGGAGATCGGCGAAGGGCAGTTGCTGGTGCGCAACTTCTATCTTTCCCTTGACCCGTACATGCGCGGGCGGATGAACGACACCAAGTCGTACGCGCCGCCGCAACCCTCGACACGGTCATGATCGGGGCGACCGTGGGTGAGGTGATCGAGTCGCGCCACCCGGACTGGCAGCCGGGCGACGCCGTTGCCGCCATGTTCGGCTGGCAGGAATATGGCATCTCGGACGGCAGCAACCTGCGCCGTATCGACGATGCACGCATTCCGATGAGCGCCTATCTTGGCGCAGCGGGCATGCCGGGCGTGACGGCCTGGTATGGCCTGAATCGGATCATCGCGCCGAAGGCGGGAGAGACGGTCGCGGTCAGCGCGGCCTCGGGCGCCGTGGGCAGCGTGGTCGGTCAACTGGCGAAGCGAGCCGGTTGTCGCGTGATCGGGATTGCGGGGGGCGCCCAGAAGTGCGCCTACGTCGTGGAGACGCTTGGCTTCGATGCGTGCGTCGATTACAAGGCGGGTCATCTCGACGAAGCACTGCGCGCTGCTGCGCCGGATGGCATCGACGGCTATTTCGAGAACGTCGGCGGCGACGTGTTCGACGCGGTCATGCGCAACCTCAATGCCCACTCGCGTATCGCGCTGTGCGGCATGATCTCCGGCTACAACGGTGAGCCCATTCCGCTGAAGTACCCGGGGCTGCTGTTGACGAACCGGGTGCGGCTCGAGGGCTTCATCGTGACCGAGCATCTGGACGTCTGGCCACAGGCACTGAAGGAGCTCACCGACGCCATCGCCGCAGGTGAGCTGCGCTATCGCGAAACGATGGCGCAAGGGATCGAGAACGCGCCTGCCGCATTCCTCGGTCTGCTCAGGGGCGAGAACTTCGGCAAGCAGATCGTGAGGCTCGTGTGATGCGGGATTTTTCTCGAATTTAGAAAGCATCCCTGAATTTCAGGAGTATTGCACTTTACGTACTTCTCATGGACGCGTGCAGTGGGCACAATAGCGGGCTTCCACCTGATAAGCCGCCAGGGCGGTATTCGCTATTGTGACCACTGCTGCCAAACCGCCACCGGCGCCACCCGCGCCACCCGCGCCACCCGCGCCACCCGCGCCGCCTGTGCTTCCCCGCGCCCCGAATCGTGTGCACGGGCGTTTGTTCCCGAGACTCGCTTCGGGAACTGGTTTCTGAAGACCTACACCTGGCGTCATCACGTGCTGCGCGTCGCCATCGAAGACCTGGTGAGGCTGGCGCACGGTGCGATACCGCAGGCCCCCGTCATTCTCGATGCCGGATGTGGCCACGGACAATCTCTGCCGCTTCTGCATCGCTATTTCGCACCGTCCCGCCTGATCGGGTTCGACTGCTTCGCCCCGGCGCTGAGCGACGCGCAGACACACGTGCGAAGCGCGGGGATTTCCGTCGATCTGCGCGCGGGCGATTGTGCCGCGATCCCGCTGCCCGACGCCAGTTGCGACATCGTGTTCTGCCATCAGACCTTCCACCACCTCGTGCACCAGGAAGCGGCTCTGTCTGAGTTCTATCGGGTGCTGAAGCCGCACGGTTTGCTGTGTTTCGCCGAGTCGACCGAGGCCTATATCCGCTCGTGGGTGATCAGACTGCTGTTTCGGCATCCGATGCACGTTCAGCGAAGCGCAACGGGGTATCTCGACATGATCCGCGCGGCGGGATTTACCTTTGGTCCCGAGAACGTGTCTTATCCCTACCTGTGGTGGAGCCGAGCCAAGGACTTCGGGCTGCTGGAGCGGTTGAAGTTGCAGCGTCGCCCGGCATTCGGCGCGCGTGAGGAGACGCTGGTCAACGTCGTCGCGAGAAAGCCGCGCGCGTAAGCGTTTAACGGGTTTGGCGTGGTTAACGTGGTCAACGTGGTCAACGTGGTTATGGCGCTTATCGCGTTTAACGTCTAACGCGCGGAAGTTGGGGCCGGGGCGTTAAACCCGAGCGAGCGTCAGCGCGCCGTAAGTGCCGCCGAAGCCAAAGGTGTTGATCAGCACGCGGTTCACCAGAGTCTCTTGCAGGGTTGTCTGGATCGGAAACGGCGCGGCGTCGGGGTCCAGGCATGCCAGATTGGCTACGCCTGGTACGAAACCTTCTTGCATCGCCCAGATCGCGCACGCGATCTGCATTGCCCCCGCTGCCGCCACGGTGTGTCCCGTAAGGCCCTTGATCGAGGTGATGGCCGGGACCTCGACCACCCCACCGAAGGCGTGCGCCAGCGCATGCAGTTCCGCGATATCGCCGTCGATGGATCCGTTGGCGTGGGCGCTGATGAAGGTGGGCGGTGCCGTCAGCCCACGACACGCTGTTTCGACCACCGCGCTCATGGTCGGGATATCCACACCGAACGCTTGCGACGCGCAGGTGGCGGAACCGACCCCCGTGATTTCAGCGAGCGGGCGTGCGCCTCGCGCCACGGCGTGGGCGAGTGTTTCCAAGATGAGGATGGCGGCACCACCGCCGAGGACGAAGCCGTCTCGTTGGGCGTCGAACGGGCGCGAGGCGAGCTCGGGCGTCGCATTGTGGGCACGCGAGAGTACCCCCATCGCATCGAAACACATCGCCGCGCCCCAGGGGGCCTCTTCGCTGCCGCCCGCGAGCATCACATCCTGCCGCCCGAGCCGCAACAAATCGACGGCGTGCCCCACGCAGTGAATCGAAGTTGAGCACGCTGACGAAATAGCGTAGCCGACTCCGCGCAGGTCGAAGAGCGCGGAAAGTGCGGCTTGCGCGGTACTCGACATGGCGCGTGGCACCACGTAGGGCAGCACCCGCGCCGCGCCGCTTTCGCGCGCGACGTCCAGCGCCGCTTCAAAATCCTTCATCGCCCCGGTGCCGGAGCCGACGACAACGCCACATCGCCCGCTGCTCAATGTCGCGGTATCGAGCCCGGCGTCGGCCACGGCGCGAAGGGCGGCATGGCAGGCATACAGCGCCGTGTCCCCCATGAAGCGGCGCAGCTTGCGCGGCACCGCCGCGTCGTCGAGCGATCCGGCGTGAGGGCGTCCGGTGACTGTCGTGCGCAAGTCGTGAGCGACATAGTCGGGCGCTTCATGAACGCCGCTCGTCCGATGTCGCAGGGCGTCCACGATGGCATCGCGCGTGTGACCGGCGGCGGACACCATCCCGATGCCGGTGACGACGACTCGGGGCAATCCGTCAGGGCGATGAAAGGACGTCATCAGAGACGGCGCAGCTCCGTATTGATGTCGCGGATGAGCGTGTCGACCCAACGGTTGTAGTTGGGATGGATCAACGGCGTATTGGGGGGCGGCGCGGAGGGGAAGTCCTCGCGGCGCGCCGAGGCGTTGGGGTGGGAGAGTTGATACTCAAGATTGGTGCTGTCGCGATAGGTCACCGAGTAAGCCGTTTCGGTGTATTTGATCGTCACCGAGGCAAAGTGCTTGTTGCGCACGTTCAGCGAGGCCACGAGTTCTCCCGGATGCACGGGGCTCACCGTCCAGTCGTGCACGGCGGCGCCGCGCGCAATGGCGCCGCGAATCTCGTCGAGCGAGAGTGTTTTGCCGCTGCCGGCGACGATCGGCACGTGATCGTGCGGCACGATGGGCACCGCCGGGCGCGCCGCGTGGGCGGTGGGCGCGAGGACGGCCGAGGCGGTGATGGCAAGCGAGGCGATCAGCCAGTGTCGACGAGTCTGCATAGGTTCTCCTTCTCCGTTGTGAATGGACGTTGCGTTGCGCAACGCCCGTCAACCCGCAAATCGATGAAAGATCAGCGACGTGTTGATGCCGCCAAACGCAAAGTTGTTGCTCATGATTCGCTGCGTTTCCAAATCGCGGCCCTGAGCGCCTGCGATGTGATCGAGCGGCGCACAGGCCGGATCCGGTGTGTCGAGATTGAGCGTGCCGGCAAACCAGTCGCGGCGCATCATCTCAATGGCCCACCATGCTTCGATGGCGCCGCACGCGCCTAGGCTATGGCCCAGATAGCTCTTCATGGCGCTGATCGGCACGTGCGTTCCGAAGAGGCTGCCGGTGGCTTCGCTCTCGGCAACATCGCCGCGGTCCGTGGCCGTGCCGTGTGCGCTGATGTAGTCGATGGCCTGCGGGGCGAGACCCGCATCGTCGAGCGCGAGCCGCATGGCGCGTGCCATCGTGGCCGCGGTCGGTTGCGTGACGTGATTGCCGTCGGTGTTGCAGCCAAAGCCGACGATCTCCGCGAGAATCGTGGCCCCTCGCGCTTGCGCATGTTCGAGCGATTCGAGCACCAGCGTGGCCGCGCCTTCGCCGACCACGAGGCCATCGCGCGCCGCATCGAACGGCCGCGGTGTGAGCTTCGGTTCGTCGTTGCGCGTGCTCGTCGCGTACAACGTATCGAAGACGGCGCTACCGGGGCCGGACAATTCTTCGGCACCGCCAGCGAGCATGACTTTCGCTCGGCCGAAGCGAATCGCTTCGTATGCGTATCCGATGGCCTGGCTGCCCGAGGTGCAGGCGCTCGACGTCGGGATGATGCGGCCTTGGAGTCCGAAGTGCACGCCGATGTTGACAGCCGTCGTGTGCGGCATCATCTGGATGTAGCTCGTCGATGTCACACCGGCCATCGATCCCGTGTCGACCATGACGCCAAAGGCTTGAATCGGCGCGATGCTGCCCGAAGACGACCCGTACGCGACACCGATATCGCCGGGGTCGTGCGCGGCGACATCCAGCGCTGCGTGGGCGAGGGCATGTTCCGTGGCCCGAAGCGCGAGTTGGGCAACCCGTCCCATGGAGCGCAATTGCTTGCGCGGCCAGTGCGGCGGCGGAGCGAAGTCTTCCACCGGGCAGGCGAGGCGCCCGTTGAGCATTTCGAAGTAGTCCCACTCCGGCATGCGGCGCACGGCGTTCTGCCCGGCGCGCAGCGCCAGCTCAATGTCTTCCCAGCGGCTGCCAAGCGCTGTCACTCCGCCAAATCCAGTTACTACGACGCGTGTCATCAGACGATCCCTCCATTCACGCCGATGACTTGGCGCGTCACGTAGCTGGCCCCGTCCGACATCAGGAACGACACCACATGCGCCACCTCGTCAGGGTGGCCGACGCGTTGCATCGGCACCATGCGCAGCGCTTCGTCGAGCGCCACGCCCTCGAGCATGCCGGTGTCGACCAGCCCCGGCGCCACGCAGTTGACGGTAATTCGGCGCGACGCCAATTCGACCGACAAGGCCTTCGTGGCGCCGATCAGACCGGCCTTCGCGGCGCTGTAGTTCACCTGGCCGCGATTGCCCATCACCCCGGAGACGGACGCCACCGTGACGATGCGACCGCCGGTGCGCAGCCGCACCATGGGCATGGTGAGGGGATGGACGACATTGAAGAAGCCGTCGAGGCTGGTGTCGATGACACTGTCCCAATCGTCGTCGGACAGCGCGGGGAACGCGTTGTCGCGCGTGATGCCTGCGCCGCAGACAATGCCGTAGTACGCGCCGTGTTCGGCAACGTCGGCGTCGAGCACCCGTCGGCAGGTATCGCGATGACGGACATCGAACGACACGAGCGTGGCGGTGCCGCCCGCTTCGCGAATCTGCGCGACGGTGGCTTCGCCGGGAGCGATCTGCTCACGGCAATGAACGGTGACGGCAAAGCCGTCCTGCGCGAGGCGCAGGGCGATGGCCCGTCCGATGCCCCGGCTGCTGCCGGTGACGAGAACGCGTCGGGTCATGATTGGGGCTCCATCAAGAAGGCAGAGAAATCGGTTGGCTGATGTACCTTGAGCGTGGCATCGACCACGGTCTCGTCGTCGGCCTGCACGCAGCAGTCGTAGGCACCGTTGCCGTTGTCGTCGCGTAGCACGCATGTGGCACGCACGAGAACCGGCACGCCGGCGGGCAGCGAGGTCACACGCGCTTCGAGGCGGCGTGTGCCGAGCAGCACGCCCGGCGCGGGGGGCAGGCCATCGATACGACGGGTGAGCGCTTCGTGCGCGGCAATCGCCTGCGCCATGAGTTCGATGACGATGTGGACGGGCATGTTGCCGTGCGCATCCGCATACCAGGCGTGAGCATCGGGCGTTGCCTGCACGCAGATCGACTCGGCGTCGTGCTCGCATACGTTATCGATGAGCAGCATCGGCGGCCGGTGCGGCAGCAGCGTCTCGATCGGCGGCCAGACAGAAGCGGCGGGCATCACAGGGCCTCCGCGCGCGAGAGGATGACGCTGACGTTGTTGCCGCCAAATGCATAGGCGTTCGTCATGACGTGGCGAGGGGCGCGACCGAGCGTGGTGCCGGGGGTGACGAGCCGCAGAGCGCTGAGCTCGGGGGCGGCGTCTCCATCCCAGACGTGCGGCGGGAGGCGGCCATCGCCTGAAAGCGTGAGCCAGCACAATCCGATGCCTGTCGCGCCCGCGGCGCCGAGCAGATGTCCGGTCATGGGTTTGGTGCCGCTTGCCCACGCGGTGGCGCCCAAGCAGGCATGTGTGGCAAGGCTTTCCATCGCGTCGTTCTTCGGCGTGCCCGTCGCATGCAGATGAACATAGTCGATCTGCGAGGGCGCCAGGCAGGCGTCGTGCAAGGCGGCCCGCATGGCGTCGATGGCGCCACGGCCGTCCGGCGCGGGGGCCGAGATGTGATAAGCATCGCTCGATTCGCCAATGCCGGACACGACGATGTCGCCGGGCGCTCGCGACATCAGGCAGAGCATCGCGCCTTCCCCGATGTTGATGCCGTCGCGCTGGCGGCTCATCGGGCGTGCGAGCCCCTGCGAGAGCGACTCGAGCGCGCCGAAGCCGCCGAGGGTCAGCGCGCATAGTGTGTCCGCACCGCCGGTCACTACGGCATCGCAGATCCCGCTGTCGATGAGGCGACGCGCCGCACCGAATGCCTTCGCGCTCGACGTGCACGCCGTCGAGATCGTGTAGGCGGGGCCCTGCACGCCGAGAAACTCGGCAACGAACTGCGCCGGTGCCCCGAGGGCTTGCTGGAGATAGTGATACGCCGCCGGTAACGCGCCGCGGGCCGCGAGCGTGCGTAGCGCGGCTTCGCCTTCGGCGATACCCGACGTGCTCGTACCGACCACCACCCCGATGCGCGTGGCGCCATGGCGTGCGATATGGCGTGCGAGGGTGGGGCGCAACGGTTGCGCTGCGGCGACCAGAAACCGGTTGTTGCGACAGTCGTACCGCTGTAGCCGGGCGGGAAGCGAAGGAAGCGCGTCAGTGGCCACGCGCACGGCGCCCACCACGGGGGCGGGGAACGTAGGCGGCAAGGGCACGTCGTCACGAGCCCGCATGCCGGACGTATCGCCGGCGAACAGTCGCGCGGCGATGCTCGGCAGGTCGTGACCCAGCGCATTGATCATGCCAAGTGCGTGGAGATAGACGGGAGACTTCATGAGCGCAGTTCCGGGTAACGCAGGCTATAGGGGGCGAGCCACAACGCAAATGCGATGCCGATCGTCAAGGTCAGGCCGAAGGCATGCAGGCTCGGCATGGCGCTGAAGGCGAGCAGGCCGAACGACAGCAGGGTCGTCGCGGCCGACATCAGCGTGCCGGCGACCGCAATCGCGGCCATGCGCGGGTCGCCGCCGGCACGTAGTTCGCCCTCGCGCAGAAAGATCGCGTAATTCACGCCGACGCCCAGGACCAGCATCAAGCCCATCTGCGCGAACAATGTCAGCGGCAGGTCGAGATAGCCGAACGCCGCGAACACTGCCGCGGTGGCGAGCAACGTCGGAGTGATGGTGGCGATGGCGCCGCGCCACCCGTAGCGACGCGTGAGCAGTCCAGTCACCACGACGAGGGCGGCGGCGAACCAAATTCCGCTTGCGACGCGATACCGGGCAAAAAGCGCCGAGATGGATGCGGCCTTGTCGACGTAAGTCACGCCGGGCAAGTCGGCCGCCACGCGCCCGGCTGCCGCGCTGTCGCGCAGGCCGTGGGGGCGCACGAGGCTGGCGAAATGACCTGCCATCGCCGGGGCGGACGCCGCCGCCCCGGCCGACGTGCTCACCCGGCCCATCCAGAGCATGCGTAGCGGCGTCGAACCGGGCCACGCGAGCCATTGGTCGACCCGAAGCGGCGGCGTGTCGCTCTCGACGGCGTAGGCATCGGCGTATTGCCGTGCGAATGCCGGGCGGAACCCGGCCCGCGTCATGGCGTCGACCAACGCGTCGGGCGCGTCGAAGCGGGCCGCGCCCAACAGCGCCCGATTGTCGAGTTGACGTTGCATGGACGGCACGAACTGGGAGACGCCGGTCCATCCGTCGAAGGGGGCATCGCGGCGGGCCGCCGCGTCGTCAAGGCGCGCGCCGAGCTGTTCCTCGCGCCGGAGCAGCGCTTCTTCGCTGTCGGCTTGTACCAGCCAGAACTGTGTGGCTCCGTCGATACCGGTGATGCGCGAGATCGCCTGCTCTTGCGCGACCAGTGCGGGATCGCGGGCAATGAGCCGGCGAACGTCGTCGTCGACGCCCAGCCGCCACCAGCCCGGCACGCATGCCAGCAGGATCAGCCCCCCCACTGCCGTGCCGCGCCGCCCGGCAAGCGCGCCGCGCCAGATCGCCAGCCAGCGTTGGGCAAGAGCGACGACCGGCGCGCGCAACGCAGGCACCTCGCGCGGCAGAAAGGCGGGCAAGGCCCAAACGACGAACACATAGGACGAGAGCAGGCCCGCCAGCGCAAACACGGCGATCTGACGCAACGCAGGGAACGGCACGGTGCCGAGAATCGCGTAACCCAGCACGCTGGTCGCGAGGGCGATACGCAATGCCGGACGCAGCATCGGCAGGGTCCGCTGGGCCGCCTCCCGCGTCAGACCGCCAACGCCGACGAAATACTGAATGGCATAGTCGACGGTTTCGCCGATCAGGGCCGCGCCGAAGACGAGCGTCAGCAAGTGCAGCTCTCCGAAGATCAGCAGCGTGGCGAGCGCGGCGCACAGCGTGCCGAAGGCGATGGTCGCGAGCCCCATGGCGAGCAGGCGGCCCGAACGGAACGCCCAGAGCGTGAGCAGCGCAATACCGAGCGTTGCAACGATGCCGATGCGATGCAACTCCGTTTCCGCCTGCGATCGTGCCCCTGCCGCATGGAAGACCGCGCCGCTGCGCAGCACTTCCACGCCGGGCGAGAGGTCTACGATCCGCGCTTGTGCCGTGTCGAAGAATTGAGTGATTCGCTGCTGCACCGCGCTGTCGAAGGCCGGGCCTTGCGTTTGCAGCAACACGAGCACCCATGTCTTCCCCGTTTGGCGCGCGCTCAGCCAACCGTCGTCGGGCAACATCCGAAGCTGGCCGAACGGCAGCCGCGTGAGCCAGCGGTCGAGCCAGCCAAAGGGGTCATCGGCAGCGTCGGTCAGTCCGAAGGGAGAATGGGCCAGCGATAGCGGCGGCAAGCTCGCGTCGCCAGACGCATTTCGGCGAAGCTGCGCCTGCAGGTCGCCGCGATCCGCTGGCGAGAGGAGTTGGAAGCGATGCGGCCGATAGAAATTCGAGAGAAAGGCCGGGTCGAACGGCGGTACCCGACCCTGCACGCTCGCGAAGGCACCGCTCGCACGGGCCAGCGCGTCGAAACGCGCCGCGGCGGCGCGCGCCGCGTGGGCGTCGGGCGCGCCGATCAAGACCACGACACGGTCGCTGACGCTGCCAGCCAAATGGTCCACGGCTTGCTCCGCGACGGGATCGCGCTCGGTCGTGGGCAGCAGCGCGAGCACATTCGTCTGCAGCGGCAGATGGCGCACCGCCAGCAGCCAGATGCCCAGCAGCACGAGGCCCGCGACGAGGGCCAAGGTGAGTGTGCGGCGCAATGCCCGAGTACGTGGCGTCATTCGACCATTCGCAGCAGGCGTTGCGCTTGCACGTCGAGCGTCTCGCCGGTGCGCACCTTGTCGAACTGCCACTGGACGGTCTCACCGCGCCGGGTCTCCAGTGTCACGGTGCGCACGGTCGTGTCGCCGCTGAGCGTGAGACGCCGCATCGCTTGAGCGATCTGTGGTTGTGCGGGCGTGAGCACCACCTGCCAGCGACGCAGGGTGCCCGTGACGGAAATGCCGAATTGGGAGGCGAGTCCGCTGGTGTCGCCCTGCATGAATGCATTGGCCCATTCGTTGATCTGCTGCGAGATGGCCGAGGGTTGCGCGTCGAGCGACACCAGCTTGCCGTCGGCATCGATGCGCGCGCTGCGTTGCGGGCCGTAGACATACCCTTGCGGCTGCGGCGACCGCACTTGCCAAATCACACCGCGTTCGCGCGCGAAAACCAGCGTGCCGCGCGTGAGCGCAGGCGCCGTCAGCAAGGCCGAGGTTCGCGTCTGGATGAAATCGGCGTGCACCACGGGATGCGCACTGATCTGCGCGAGAATTCGCTGGAGCAACGCCGAATCGGCCGCCGCTGATGCCGAAACGGGGGCGGTCTCGGTCTCGGTCGCGACGGCTGTTGCCGGCGACAGCCCGACGCCGACCAGTAGCGCGACGGCAAGCACGCTCGCAGCACGCGGCATCAGATGGCGGCCCATACGGCCTCCAACTTGCTCAGCACGACGGGGGGACTCACGAATTGCAGTTCGCCGTTGCGCGCGTCCACCGCGACCTGGACGGTATATCCCTTGGTCATGCGCGTTTCGGTAGCGATGTCGTGAATCTCGTAGGCGATGCGAAGCCGATTCTCATATTCGGTCAGTGATGCCGTGACGCGCACCCGCTGCCCGTAGCGCGCGGGGCGAACATACTTGAGATGGCATTCGACGATGGGCCAGAGATAGCCGGACGCCTGCATCTGTGGATAGTCGTAGTCGAAGCGGCGCAGCAGCACGCAGCGTGCGATCTCGAAATACTTGACGTAGTGGCCGTGCCACGCGACTTCCATGACATCGACGTCATGGAACGGAATCTCGACGTCGGCGAAAGCGCTGAGCCAGGGGCCTTTTCCGGTCGGCGACCGGTCGTGTCAGTCGTCATGAGGCAGATCGCCTCCATCGGCAAGCCAGGCACGCACGGCGCGCAATTCATGTTCAAGCGCGCGATCTTCGTCGACGAACGGCGATCGGGCGGTGACCGTATCGAGCCACGCCCGCAGCGCGGTGGGCAGCGGCGCGGCGTCCGGCGAGCGCCGGAAGCGTAACTTGACGGCTTGCGCCACCGCAAGCGTGTGAGCGGCGCCGACCTGTTCGGTGAGCATCAGCACGCGAAGGCAATCGCGTGCGGCGATCGTTCCCATGCTGACCTTGTCCTGATTGTGGGATTCGGTCGAGCGTGAGAATACGCTGGCCGGCATGGTGTGCTTGAGCGCTTCCGCGGCCCACGCCGATGCGCCGATCTGCACCGCCTTGAAGCCATGGTTGATCGGTGCGCGAGGGCCCGTCGCGCCGCTGAGATTACGCGGCAGGCCGTTGTTGAACTTGTCGTCCACCAGCAGGGCGAGTTGACGATCCATCAGGTCGGCCAGGTTGGCGACCGCCGTCTTCAGGCTGTCCATGGCGAAGGCGATGTGGCCGCCGTAGAAGTTACCGCCGTGATGGACTTCGCCGGTGTCGGGATCGATGAGCGGGTTGTCGTTGGCACTGTTGATTTCGTTTTCGACGTCGCGCCGGACCCAGCTCAGCGCGTCGACGAGCACGCCGATGACGTGCGGCGCGCATCGCAGTGAATAGCGATCCTGGAGGCGCGCTTCTGGCGGTTCCGTGCGTCCGGTCAAGTCGTCACGAATCCATCGGGCGGCGTCGCGCTGACCCTCGTGCGGCTTGGCGTCGAACAGCGTCGGATGGAAGTGCGCGGCGCGGCCGTCGAGCGCTACGGTCGTCAATGCTGTGAGCCGGGCGGCCAGACGCGCCAGCGTGCGACTGCGCGCGAAGGCGAGACTCGCCAGCGCGGTCATGACGGCCGTGCCGTTCATGAGCGCGAGGCCTTCCTTCGGGGCCAGCGTGATCGGCGCGCCCCCCGTGGCGGCCAGGGCCTCCGACGCCGCACAGAGGCGAGCGCGATACGTCACGTCGCGCTCGCCGATGAGCGTAGCCGCGACGTACGACAGCGGCGTGAGGTCGCCGCTCGCGCCGACCGAGCCTTCGGACGGAATGCGCGGCAGCACGTCGTGGGCGAGCAGATGGACGAGCGCCTCGAGAAGTTCCGGGCGCACGGCCGAGTACCCCTGGGCGAGCGACGCCAGCCGGCACGCGAGCACGGCGCGCACGGCCGGGTCGTCGAGCCATTCGCCCATGCCGCATCCATGGTAGCGCGTCAGTTGTGCGGGCAATGCTTCGATGAGCGACATGGGCACGTCGACGACACAGGCATCGCCGTAACCGGTCGTGACGCCATAGACGGGACGACCGGCCGCAAGGTGCGCGTGCAGCGCGCTCACGCCGCGGCGTATGCGGTCTTGCCACACGAGGTCGGTGGACAGACGCGCGCTGCGGGTGCGTCGGGCCAGCGCGAGAATGTCTTCGATCGTCAGACGGGCCTGGCCGAACACGACGGGCGGCGCCGTCGCGCGGCGCGCGTCGGCGTCAGGGGGCGCATCGTGAGGCCTATGGCGCGAGGCCGTGCCGGCGCGCTCATCGGCGTCGCTCAGTGAAGTCGGTAGTTGCATCATGATTGTGGCGACTTGCCTCGCCAGAAATCGAAAAAGTTGAACCACTGCATCGGGTACTGGCGGCAGTAGTGCTCGAGCCGACGCGCATAGCGCTCGGCGTAGGTACGCAGGGCGACCTCGCGTTGGGCGCGCGGCAACGCCACGGCGTCGGCGAACGGTTCGAAATAGAGTCGGTAAGACGCTTTGTCGCGCAGGCAGAAAAGCAGATACACCGGGCACTCGAGCAAGGCGGCGAGAATGAACGGCCCTTGCGCGAACGGCGCCGATGCGCCGAGGAACGGGGCCGGCACGACCCGGCCACCCTCGGTGGAAGGCACGCGGTCACCGACGATGACAAGCCAGTCGCCCCGGTCGATGCGCTCACGCAGCATGATGGCCGTGGCGGGGCCGATGTCGTCGACCTCGATCAGGTTCTCGGCAAACTCGCGGTTCGACCCGGCGAGCATCGAGCGGAATCGCTGGGCGTGACGGGTGTAGACCACGGCATGGATGCGGTCGATGCCGCGCGAACGGGCGAGTGCGCGGGTCATCTCCAGGTTGCCGAGATGCGAGCCGATGACGAGGGCGCCACGCGCATCGCTGGCCGCCGCGTCGAGCGTGGCACGGTCGTCGATCTGGACATGGCGTTCGCCGAGGAGTCCGCGCCAGGCGGCGAATTTATCCAGTGCCGCGTTGGCGAACGCCAGAAGATGCCGGAATGTATGCCATCGCGTGGGTGCCGGCAGCCCAAGTTCGGGGGCCGCATTCCGGAGCCGCTGCTGATAATCGCGTGAGGCCGCGCACGCTTGTGTGTCTTTCAGCGCGAAATAGGCCGCCACGGGAATCAGGCAGACGCGCGCCGTGCGCAGACCGAAGCACCGGCAAGCGAGTGCCAACAGGCGCATGCCCAGCAAGCTGCCACGCTCGGGGCGCCGCCACCACGCCAGACCGTCGTCGACGGCGGGCGTTTCGGCGGATGTCGCGGCGCCCGGCATGGCTGCCACCGCCCGGGCATGAGCACTCGGCTTGCGGCGGCACTTCCGCCACAGCAGTCCCGGCGCGCGCGGGATCATGGCGCATACGAGCCGCGTGTGCATCCAGGAGATGCCGACGTTGTCGCGCAACATCTGGAAGTGCGAAACCCCGTTCTCCGGATAGACGACGCGTGTGCGCCGGTTCTGGATCGGCACGCCGCGCCAGTACAGACGCACCAGAATGTCGGTGTCGAAAGCCATGCGCGATGGTGGCCGGTGGCGCGCGAGCAGCGCGGTGGTGGCCGAAAGCGGATAGACCCGGAAGCCGCACATCGAATCGGCGATGTCGAACGACAATGTCTCGATCCACACCCAGAAGTGAGTGATGTAGCGGCCATACAAACGCCCCTTGGGCACGGACGCGTCGTAGCGTGGCGTGCCGCAGATCACGGCGCTCGGGTGCTGACGGGCGTCTTCGAGAAAGGCGGAGACGTCGCACAGATCGTGCTGACCGTCGGCATCGACTTGCAGGGCGTGCGTAAATCCGAGCGCGTGGGCGCAGCGCAATCCGTGGGAGACGGCGCCACCTTTGCCGACGTTGCGCGGTAGCCGTTCCAGCGTCACGGTCTGCGGGTGGTTGGCCTGAATGGCCGCGAGCAAGTCGCGCGTCGGAGCGTCGCTCCCGTCATCGACCAGCAGCACCGGAAGGCCTTGCGCGAGCAGCGTGTCGACGATGCGTGCGATTTGCGCCGGGTGGTTGTACACCGGGATCAGGACGCACGGCAGGAAAGGGCATGGCGACAGGCCGGGACCGAGCGTTGCCGTCATCGTTGCGCCTCTCCGGCCAGCGCGGGCGGTGCGGCGTAGACGAGATATCCGGTCGCGGCAGTTCCGCGGGCACCTTCGTAGGCGTAGTGCACGCGACGACGTGAGGTATCGAACGTCAGCGTGAGGTCGAAGTGTGTTCCCGGCAATACGGGCGCGGAGAATTTGACTTGATGTAACGACGTTGGCGTGACCGCCCAGCCATGACGTGCGGCGTCTTGCGACGCATGCGCTGCGGCAAACCGCGTTGCCCAGTCGATCAGCACCACGCCGGGTAGCAGCGGCAGTCCTGGAAAGTGACCGTTGAAGTGCGCCAGCTCGGGCGGCACGCGCAGGGACATTACGACCGAACCGTCGAGCGCGGTTGCGGGGGCATGGTCGTCGGCATCGTTCCACCGAGCGCCCAGCACCGAGGGCAGCCACGGGGACGCCGGTGTGAAAAGTGCCGCAATGTCGGCTGCCGTGCGCTTGCCGCGTTCATTGACGGGCAATGCCGTCAGGAAACGCCAGCGCTTCGGGAGCATCGTCGCATCGAAGGTCTCGGCCAACGCGTGACGCAGCGTCTCACGCACGGTCTTGAGCGAGCGCTCGCGCCAGGCGCGCCGGCCGGCAGGGCTGAGGACGACGGCGACGGCGAGGCGTCCCGCGACCACGGCCGCGGCAGCATCGTCGATCCATTCGTGGCGCAGCAGTGCCACTTCAACGCTGGGCAACGAGAGCCGCTTGCCCTCGATCTTGACGGTGCGGTCGAGGCGCCCCGTCAAGGCGAACGACCCATCGGGATGCACGACGGCGCCGTCGTCGGTCGGCCACCAGCGTCCGTGGTTGACACGCGGCGAGCAGATTGCCAGCGCACCGTCGTCGGTCAATCGCACGCGCGTGTCGTCGAGCGGGGTCCACTCGGACGTGCGATCCTGCTGACGCCACGCGATGCCGCCGGTCTCCGTACTGCCGAACACTTCGACCGGGGCGTGCGCCACGTCTGCCGGCAACGAAGGCTGAGCGGTTCGCACGAGGTGGGCGCATTGCAGCGCGGCCTCCTTGGGCAGTGGGCCGCCCGACGAGAAGGTGAGGCGGGGCGCATCGCGCCAAACGTCGTCGCCCAGCCATGCGGGCCAACGCGTCAACTGCGCGGGGCCAGCGATCCAGACGACGGCAGGCCACGTGCGCCACTGCCGCGTTTGCGAGGGTTCCGCGAAGGTATGCCGAGCAAACGGCACGCCAGCGGCCAGCGGCCAGAGCATGCGAAACCACAGCCCGTAGATGTGATGGCACGGCACGCTCGCGACAACGAGCGCCGCTTGCAAATGCGCACCCCAGTGCCGGTGCAGCATCTGCACTTCGTCATCGAGTTGCGCGAGCGTCTTCGTGATGGCTTTAGGCTCGCCGGTACTTCCCGAGGTGTAGACAATCAATTGGCTCGACGCGGGCAGCGCTGCGGCGAGCGCCGTGTGCGCGATCCCTGGCGCGACGTTCATGTCCTCACGACGATCCGCGCAGGAAGCCAGCATGGCCGCATCGATGGCCTCGTCGAAGGCGAAGGCGAAGTCGCGGCGTGTCTGGGCCAGTGCGTTGGGTAACACGACCGGGGTTCGACCCGCGGCCCACGCGGCGAAAAGGGCGCAGCTCATGTCGTACGGATCGTCCAGACACATCGCCAGTCGCAGGGCAGGGCGTGCCGCAAAGACAGCGTGCAACGCCCCGACGCGTGCGCGCCAGGCGCGTGTGGTGAGCGAGCCAAGCGTGCCGAGCCCAGGCGCTTCGTCTGCGCCGGATCGGCCGTCCACACACACGACGAGCGACGGCGCGCGAGGCGCGCACAGCAGTTCGGCCAGCGGCGTACACGCGCAGGGCGCCAGTCCTGCGGAACGCTCGTGTGCGGCAGGCGATGCTGACGGGGCGGACGATTCGATCGAGGCAGGAACGCTCATGCCGCCCCCTCGGGAGGCGACGTGCCTGCCGCGCATGCGGACGCTTTTCGCGCCAACATGCGCCGACGCCACAACCATTCCGCCGCAAACAGCAGGCCGATCAGTACGTATGCGATTCCGCCGTTATAAAGCGACCAGATTTCCCGCGACGCCCAAAGCGCCGTGGCGAGCGCGACGGCGCCGTTGAAGATGAAAAATACGATCCATACGCGAGTGACGTTGCGCAGGTACGGCGTGGCGTCCACCGGCAGGTCGGGCTGATGCAACCGCGCGATGCGCTCGACCATCGACATGGGGGCGCGGAGCGACATCGCGAACGTAAGCCCCATCCCGAGATTGACGGCGACCGGATAACACCGCAGCAACAGCTCGCTGTTGCTCAGCGCCGTCGCGAACGCGAGCGCGGCCAATCCAGCGGCCACCGCCCATTCGACGGGCATAAGCAGCCGATGGGCGCGCAAGTTGCGCTGGTATCGCAGGCCGAGGCCGACAAGGAGCAGCAGTGCCAGATAGCGCGGCGGAACCAGCGAGATTCCGGCGAGGATCAGCACCGGGTAGGCGAGCGCCGCGACGACAGAGGGCCAGCGGACTCGGGCTTGTGGTGTGGGCGGCAATGACGCTGGCGCGTCGGCGTGAAGTCGGGGCATGCCGGACGATCAGTCGTTGAGCAACGTACGCACGGCCGCCACAACGTCGTCGACGGTGCGCACGCTCTTGAACTCGTCGGGCTTGATGCGTTTGCCCGTCAGGCGCTGTAGTTGGATGGCGAGGTCTACGGCATCGATGCTGTCGAGGTCAAGCTCCTCGAACAGGTGCGCCTGCAAGGTCACCCGTTCGGGTTCGATCTCGAAGGTGTCGTGCAGGATGGTGCGCAAACGGGAAAGGATGTCTTCGTCGGACAAGGGCAACGTCAAAGAACTCATCATTCGGTTTCCTTCTGGGCGCAGCCGCGGTCGCGCAGCAACTGGGCGAGGGTGGCAACACTGCGGAACTGGGCGCGCGCGGCGTCGTCGCCCGCTTCGATTTGCAGGCCGAAGCGCTTGCGCAGGGCGATGCCCAACTCGAGCGCATCGATGGAGTCCAGGCCGAGGCCATCGCCGAACAAGGGAATGTCGTCGGCGATGTCGTCCACCGCAATGTCTTCCAGTTCAAGGGACTGGACGATCAATTGCTTGATTTCAAGTTCTAGTGAAGCCATGTTGAGAAATCTGATCGATGAAAAAATGTTCGGCGAGCGCCGTCAGGCGTCTCGCCGCCAATGGCGCAAGCACGTCCTCGTTGGCGGGCGCGAAGCGAACCGGCCTGGCGGGCGTTGTGCGCGCCCGGTTTGCCGGCGTGACGGCCACGTGTTCGCTCAAGTCGTCTTCCAGCACGCGAACGCGCAGGGTCGGTGTAGAGGGGGGCAGCGAGTGCCACCGGTGTTGTTTCGTATAGGCAGGAGGATCGCAGTCGATCAACACGGGCAGGATCGGGCAGTCATGCGCCAGCGCGATGTGCGCGAAACCCCGGGAGAACTTGCCGAGCTGGCCTCGCGACGGGCTGCGTGTGCCTTCGGGAAATACGATGAGGGGCACCTCATCGGCCAGCGCCGCTTCGCTGGCACCGACGAGCGAGGGTCCGCCGTCGTTACGCAGATAGCCGGCCGCGCGTACGATGCCGGCGAACATCGGGTTGCGCCAGTGCCGGCTGGTGACGATGCAGCAGGCGCGCGGCATGAGTGAGAGCAACACCATGACGTCCATGTACGACGGGTGATTGGCGATCACGATGGCGCGGCCCAGGTGCCGCAGTTTCTCGGCATTCTGGATGTCGAAGCGGATGACGCCCAGGGCACGCGAAGCCGCGACTAGCGCGGCGAAGCCATGATGCACGATAGCCATGGCGCAGCGGCGTCGTCGGCGCGCGGACATCGGAAGCAATAGCAGTGCGGGGAATACGATCAGCGAAAAGAGGAGACCGCCGACGGCGAAGCACGACCATAGCCACAGCGACGCCATGCGCCGCCGCAGGAGCTCCCACCGCAGTTGTGTATGGGAATCAGACATCGGCATGACGTGCGTCCTCGTGCCACTCCCACTGCCAATCGTGGCGTTCGCCGCGCCAGAGGTCGCTGCCGCCCTCCAGCAGCGACGTGACCAGACTCTGACATTGCGCGCGGCGCTCAGCGTGCGCCTCGCGAGCGGTCGGCAGATGCATCGTGCAGGTCAGGCGCGCGGTGGCACCGGATTCGATCAGTAGCGCCAGAGCGCTCGCGCTGTCGTCGATCTGGCGCGACGTCGGGCCAAAGCAGGCCGGCGGCGCCTCGAAGGCGTAAATCACCAGCAGCGGCGAGTCGGGGGTCTCCCGATGTTGCGTCCATGCGTCGAGCAATGCGTAGCCAAGCGTATCGTCGAGCGCGGCGATGGCATTGACGGCCGAGCGGTCGTCGCGCGCAATGCTGAGCACGCCGGGGGTCGCATTGAGGACCGACAAACTGAACGCGGTGGGCGAGGGCGGCTCGCCACGAACCAGCGCGTCCAGCATTTGCGTGGTGCGTTGGATCTCGCCGTGCTGAGATGCGTACACGACCCGGCACTTGGGCGGCAGCGGACCGCACGCCGTGGCGGCCGACAACGCCAGTCGGGCGAGCGGGCTCAGACGCCGGCGCAGCATGGGATCGATGTCGCCGACGTCCGGTTTGCGAGCCGACGCCGCGTCATGCTGGCGATAGGCCCACCGGCGCACAGGCAACGCCCAGTGGGCAACGGTGCGGGACGATCCAGCCGTCGCCGAGTGCGCGGGCACCGCGGGTAGCGGCGTCGATTCCCCAGCGGGAACGGCTTCCGAACTCCAGGGTGCTGTGCGACGCATCGTTCGCGGGTCGATGTTGTCTGGCATGGCGTTTGAGTGAAAAAAAGCGATTGCCGCTTTGCTGAGCCACGCGCTGTTTCGCTAAATGCGTTGTCACGGCCGTCGCTCGATACGGCCGGATATGGCGGGAGATTCGATAATGAATCGGGTCGCCCTTCCATAGCCCCCAAAATGGTTGGCGAGCAATTATAGCCAAATGTAAGACAACGAAATATCTGTCAGGCGAAATTTGTGGCGTTTCCGCAGGAAATCAGGAAATGCCTAGTGATCGTTTTGGGTGAACGTCTCGGGCGTCATCCAGAAACGGCGGGCCGCATCCCCTTGAGGCGACAGGCGTGAAGGGGGCGCACTATCGAGCGAGTGTGGCCTGGGCGGTGAAGGTGAAATCGCGACGGCCGGACAAGACCGTGGGCGACTGACCTGGCGTCACGGTGACTTCCGTCATGTCGACGGTGCCGTCACGATGGTAGCGGAGCAGCGTGGTGCAGCGGGTCCCGTACGCGGGCGACGCGATGAATGCCGCCGATAGCGAGCGTTCCCACGCGCGGGAGACCCCCGTCTCCGGCAACGCGCTGTCGGGCGCTTCGCTGGCATCGCGCATGATCCGCAGCAGGCTGGCGTCGTCGGCATTGTGTGTCAGTGCATGGGCGAAAGCCTCGCGGCGGCTGACCAGCTTGGGCCAGGGGGTGTCGAGCACGGCGTTGGACAGACCGTGGACGCCGGGCGCGATGGCCTGAGCGAGTGGCATGGCGAAGGCGGCCGGTGCCGCACCGCCGACGTGGTGGGCGCGATTTCCCAACCAGAACAGCTTGCCCGCCGGCAAGTCTCCCGCGAGAAGATTGAAGCCGGTGTACTCGTGCGCATGCCGTTCGATGCGCACCAGATCGTCGTCGAACGAAGTTGCGTCGAGCATGGCCGAGACGAGCAGGCCGCGCGATGGCGAGTCTTTCGGCGCCATCGGCGCGCGCCCGTCGCGAAAATTCGTCAGTGCGCTGAAGCGTCCCGCACGATTGACGCCCATCCACGTTCCACCGCCGCGCAGATCTCGACCGGCAAGGACGTCCGGGCGATCGCGCCACCAGTGCAACGGTTCGGCGGGACGCTCGAAGAACTCATCGCGATTGGCGAGCAGGACCAGTGGCGTGGCGGCCTCGGGCTGCCAGGAGAAGACGATCAGGCACATGGCGGCTCGGCGTCGACAAAGCACTCGGCGTGACGCTCGCCGTCGATGCGCTCCGTCAAGCCGGCCTCGGCGGCCAACGGCGCCAGCGCCGCGATGAACGCGTCGCTGACGCCGTCGTAGCGCTCCATCCACGTTGTGGTGCCGGCGGTGGTGTCGTGGGCGGAGGCGTCGGCGCGCCATTGCAGGCGCCCCGTGACGCCGAAGCGCGCTGCCGTCAGCGCGAAGAGTTGCGCGACGGCCAGACGGGCCGCGCCGGCGTTGTGCGATGAAACGCGGTAGTAGACGTAGCAGTCCATTCTCGGGCGCGGCGGCGGCCGGTCAGGACGCTGCCGCAGACGAGGCGGGCGACTCCGTCGGGTCCACGATGTCGTACGGCAATTTGGCGAAGGTCAGCGCGGGGCCATCGGCGGCGCCAAGGCGCACATCGTCGGCTTCGCGCGCGGCGAGCTTCACTTCGACGAGCGCGTCGTAGCCGCCGTTCGGTGCCGGTGCCGCGTGCACGACCATGCCGCATGGCTGGTCCGGATCGCTTGTCTCGACGAGTTCCTGACCCGGTGCGAGTTGCGTGGTATCGACGTGCGCCAGATGCAGACGCCGTTTGATGGTGCCGCGGTACTGGCTGCGCGCGACAACCTCTTGGCCCGGATAGCAGCCCTTGCGGAAGTTCACGCCACCCACGACCTCCCAGTTCACCATCTGCGGAACGAACTGCTCCTGCGTCGCGCTCGTGACGCGCGCCACGCCGCTATGCACATCGAGCCATGCCGCGAGGGCCGGGGCAACGGCGACCACCCCGGGGGCCTGCGCCAGCGAGGCCCAGGCCTCGGCGACACGCGCCACCGGCACGCTCCAGAGGAAGCGCGAGAGCGAGCGCGCCGTGCCGGCCGCCGGCAGTCGGATCAGGTGGGTCGCGTCGTCGCCGAGGGTTGCGTGGGCAACGGCCAGCGATTCGGCGGGCAGTGCGGCGAACGTGTTCGCGAGGATGGCCTCCGCCGCCGGGCCACCGACCTGCAGCAATACGTGCGTGGCTGCACCGTCCGTCAGCTTGACCTTGGCCCGCAGGACGAACATCGACAGTCGTTTCTGTACGGCAGCCTGCACCGTGGCGTCGCACGCCAGATAGATCGTGGCGTCGGCGGACGCGTCGCGCCACATCAGGAAGGTGGCGAGCAGGCGCCCCTTTGCCGAGCAGTAGCCGGCCAGGCGCGCCTGTGCGGGCGCCAGGCGCTCGACGTCGTTGGTCAGTTGGCCGTGCAGAAAGCTCGCGGCATCGGCGCCGCTCAGGGCGATCAGGCCCGTGTCGCTCGCCAGCGCGACGAAGCTGCCGGTTTGCAAGGCGTCGAACTGGGCGGCGCGTGCGCTCGCGTTGGACAAAATATCGGGGGAATTCACGTCTGCCGCTTGCGGCAGGAGATCACGCCATTGGGAGGTCATAAACGAAGGTGGCTGTCAATCTGTGAGGGTTCGGCAAGTCAAAGTATTATATTGGGTCTTCCGCCAGAACGTGCGAGCTCGGTTCGACGCGCAAAACGCGCCGCTCGACGCCGTCGGCGCCACGCTGTCTGACCGAGTCCCCCGAACCCGCTGCCGTCGCTGGATGGCTTACCCTGCAATTCATGTCTTTCATCAAACGCCTGTTCGTACTGTTGATTGTCGCTGCGCTCGCGGCGGGCGGCGCATTCTATTATTGGGCGCAAGCCCCCTTGCAGTTGGGCAAGCCAACGCTCGACGTCACGATCAAACCCTACAGCTCGGTGCGCAGCGTGGCGACGCAATTGCGTACCGGCGGCGTGCCGGTACAACCGCTGCTGTTCAATCTGCTGGCTCGCGTCATGGACGTGGGGACCAAGCTCAAGTCGGGCAATTACGAGTTTGCGACCGGCATCACGCCGTTCGAGGTGATGGAAAAGCTCGCGCGTGGTGACGTCAACCAGTATGTCGTGACCATCATCGAGGGCTGGACCTTCAAGAAGATGCGCGCCGAACTGGACGCGAACCCGGCGTTGCGGCACGACACGGCCGGGCTTCCCGACGCGGATCTCATGCAGCTCGTGGGCGCCGATCGTGCGGAAGCCGAGGGCATGTTCTTTCCCGACACCTACCTGTTTCCGAAAGGTACGAGCGATGTCGATATCTACAAGCGGGCCTATCGCCTGATGCAGAAGCGCCTGGACGAGGCCTGGGCCGCGCGTGCGCCCGGGTTGCCCTACACGACACCGTACGAGGCGCTTATCATGGCGTCGCTCATCGAGAAGGAAACCGGGCAGGCGGTGGAGCGCGGCCAGGTCGCGGCCGTGTTCGTCAATCGGCTGCGCAAGCGTATGTTGCTGCAGACCGATCCCACGGTGATCTACGGCATGGGGGATCTGTATACAGGGCGCCTGCGCAAGCGCGACTTGCAGACGGACACGCCCTACAACACGTACACCCGCGCCGGCCTGCCGCCGACGCCGATCGCGCTACCGGGCATGGCGTCGCTTGCGGCGGCGTTGAATCCCGCGTCGACCGACGCGCTGTACTTCGTGGCGCGCGGCGACGGCACGAGCCATTTCTCGGCGAACCTCCAGGAGCACAATCGCGCCGTGGACAAATTTCAGCGAGGTGAGCAATGACGCATTCCCCGAGGCCACGGCTGCGGTGCCGGGCAGGTTCGTCACGTTCGAAGGCATCGACGGCGCAGGCAAGAGTACGCACGTCAACGCCTTTGTCGACACGCTGCGTCAGGGTCTCGCCAGTGTGGGGCGCAGCGTCGTCGCCACGCGCGAGCCGGGCGGCACGCCCTTGGGCGAGGCGTTACGCAAGCTCGTGCTCGATGAGCCGATGGATCTCGAAACCGAGGCGCTGCTGATGTTCGCCGGACGCCGCGAGCATCTGGCGAAGGTGATCGAGCCGGCGCTCGCGCGCGGCGACTGGGTCGTCTCCGATCGCTTCACTGATGCGACGTTTGCCTATCAGGGCGGCGGGCGGGGGCTGTTACGCGACAAGCTGGCGATTCTCGAACAATGGGTGCAGGGCACGCGTCAACCCGATCTGACGATTCTGTTCGATCTCGATCCGGCGATTGCCGCCGCGCGGCTGGCGGGCGCCCGGGCGCCGGACAAGTTCGAGCGCGAATCGGCGGCGTTTTTCACACGGGTGCGAGACGAGTACCTGCGTCGCGCCAAGGCCGCGCCGGAGCGATTCGTCGTGATTGACGCCGCGCAAAGCATCGAGGCCATTGCAGGACAACTCGCGGGCGTATTCGCCCGTCTGGGCGTGCCCGGGCACGGGCCGCGCTGACGCGCGATAATCCGCTTGTTCGACCGACTCGCAGCGTCGGAATTTCGCGAATTCGCCATGGCGTAATTTCTCTGTCTCGCCCGACGCATTTATCGGCCAAGGAGCCCATATGCTGTATCCCTGGCAGTCACAGGACTGGACTCGCCTGAACGACCTGCGCGCCCAGATGCCACACGCGCTGCTGTTGCAGGCGGTGCCCGGCATTGGCGAGCTGGCGCTCGCCCGCACGTTCGCGCAGGCCCTGCTGTGCGAATCGCCGCGCGCCGACCACCTGCCATGCGGCACGTGTGGTGCGTGCCAATGGTTCTCCAGCGGCAATCACCCGGATTTTCGTGCCGTCTGTCCTGAAATATTGGCCGATAGCCTGCCCGGTGCCGACGCCCGCGCCGAAGCCGAGGGCGACAAGAAAACCAAGACACCGAGCAAGGAAATCAAGATCGAGCAGGTACGCGAAGTGATCGACTTCGCGAGCCTGGGTTCGCACCGTCAGGGGCGACGCGTGGTGCTGCTCTATCCGGCGGAGGCGCTCAACGTGCATGCCGCGAATGCCCTGCTCAAGACGCTCGAAGAGCCGCCCGAGGGCGTGGTGTTCCTGCTGGTGACGACGCAGCCTGACCGTCTGCTGCCGACGATTCTGTCGCGTTGCCGGCGCATGGTGTTGACCCGGCCCGATCACGCGCAGGCAACGCAATGGTTGATGGGCGACGCAGGACTCGACGCCGCCACCGCCGCGGCGGTACTGGCCGAGACCGGCGGGGCGCCGCTCGCCGCCCGCGCACTCGCCGAGCCGGACGAGCGCGCCTGGCGCGACTGGCTGGTCGGCCAGCTCGCGCAGGGCGCCGCGATCGACGGCTTTGCCTGTGCCGAACAACTGCACAAGGGCAATTTGCCGGGCATTTTGGAGACGCTGCAACGCTGGTGCTTCGATGTGCTCGCGCAGCGCATGGCGGGCACCGTACGCTTCTTCCCGAGCCATGCCCAGGCGTTGCGCCGCTGCGGTGACGCAACGGACGACGTGCGCCTGCTCGGCTTCCTGCGAGAGCTGGCGCAGCAGCGTCAGGTGCAGAATCACCCGCTCAATACCCGCGTGCTGCTCGAGGCCCTTTTCCTGCAATACCAACAGTTGTTCGGTGGGTCGGCGTCGCTTTGACGCAGGGCACCGGACGCCGATCGCACATCATGTTCATCGATTCGCATTGTCATATCAATTTCCCGGAACTGGCCGAGCAGATGCCCGACTTGCTCGCGCGCATGCGTGAGAACAAGGTGAGCCACGCCCTGTGTGTTTCGGTCGACCTGCCGACGCTGCCGCAGGTGCTGGACATCGCAGCACAGCACGACAACGTGTACGCCTCGGTCGGTGTCCATCCCGATTACGAAGACACGCCCGAGCCGAGCGTCGACGACCTCGTGCGTCTGGCCGCGCACCCGAAAGTCGTGGCCATTGGTGAAACCGGGCTCGACTACTACCGGCTCGAAGGTCGCAGCATCGAGGACATGGCGTGGCAGCGCGAGCGCTTTCGCACGCATATTCGTGCCGCGCGCCTCACCGGCAAGCCGCTGATCATTCACACGCGCGCGGCCGCCGAGGATACGCTGCGCCTCATGCGCGAAGAGCAGGCGGGCGAGCCCGCCGGGGTGATGCACTGCTTCACCGAGAGCTGGGCGGTCGCACAAGGCGCGCTCGATCAGAACTTCTATATCTCGTTCTCCGGCATCGTCACGTTCAAGAGCGCCCGCGATTTGCAGGACGTGGCGCGGCGCGTGCCGCTCGATCGCATGCTGATCGAGACCGATTCGCCGTACCTCGCGCCCGTGCCGTATCGCGGCAAGCTCAATCAGCCGGGCTACGTGCGGCATGTGGCCGAATTTATCGCCGATCTGCGCGGCGAGCCGCTGCAGAAGATCGCCGATGTCACGACGGAGAATTTCTTCCGCCTGTTCGCCACGGCAAAGCCCTGAACCGTACGACCCGTACCCCCAATCGACCGAACTGCTTTTCCGTTATTTACCGGACTACCGACAGGAGCTCCCAATGCGCAAATTTTCGATGATCCGAGCCTGGATGTTGCTCAGCGTGCTTTGTCTGACGGCATGCGCCACGGCCGCCACGTCCAATAGCGCTCTGGTCAAGGCGGTCGTCTTCAACGACACGAAATCCATCGCCCAAGCACTCAAGGCGGGTGTCGACCCGAATTCGACGGACGAGAAGGGCAACCCGCTGCTGGTGATCGCGATGCGCGAAAAGTCGGTGGACGTGGCGCGCCTGCTCATCGACGATAAGCGCACGGATCTCGATGCGACCAACGCGGCAGGCGAGAATGCGATGATGATCGCCTCGCTGCAAGGCCTCACGCCGATGGTCAAGCTGCTCATCGACAAGGATGCCGAAGTCAACAAGAAGGGCTGGGCGCCGCTGCATTACGCCGCGACCAACGGGCACGATGACATCGTGCAGATCCTGCTGGACGCATCGGCTTACGTCGATGCCGAGTCGCCCAACGGCACCACGCCGCTCATGATGGCCGCGCGCGGCGGTCACATCACCACGTGCAAGGTGCTGCTCGATGGCGGCGCGGATGTCCGTCTCAAGAACCAGATCGGCATGACGGCCATCGACTTTGCCAAGCAAACCCACCAGAAGGAAATCGCGGACGGCTTGCAAAAACGTTTGGCGCAGGTGGAGCAGTCGCGTCCGGCGGGCAAGTAAGACCGTCCGCCCGTCGCGACCTTATCGTGGCAGATCCTGGCGGCGCGTCGTGCGGCGCCAGGATCTGGTGACTTTCACCCGTCGACTCAGGCCGCTCAGGCCGCGGCCGGTTGCGTACGCAGCAAGGCTGGTTTAGCGGCGATCGTCGGCGGTCGCAGATCGGCGATGAAGCGGTTGCGCCACGTCGACAGATTGTGCTCGCGCAGCGTCGCCATCATGCTGGCGTGGCGCGTCTGGCGCTCCGAAAGTGACATGTTCAGCGCCGTGCGCAACGCTTCGGCCATGCTGTCGATGTCATAGGGATTCACGATCAGCGCGCCGTCAAGTTCCTGAGCGGCGCCCGCGAAGCACGACAGCACCAGAACGCCGGGATCCGCCGGATCCTGCGACGCCACGTATTCCTTGGCCACGAGATTCATGCCGTCGCGCAGCGGCGTGACGTAACCCACCTGCGACGCCCGGAAGAACGACATCAGGACTTCGTGAGCGTAGCGTTTGTTGATATAGCGAAGTGGTGTCCAGGCCAGATCCGAGAAGCGTCCGTTGATATGCCCCGCCTCGGCTTCCAACTGTTGGCGAATTTCCCCATAGCCCGCCACGTCCGAGCGGCTGGGCGGCGCGACCTGAACGAAACTCACGGTACCTTGCTGGTTCGGCCACAGCTCGAGCAGGCGCTCGAACGCGCGAAATCGTTCGAGCATCCCCTTCGAATAATCGAGGCGATCCACGCTCATGATGAGCTTGCGGTCCTGCAGCCCCTGTTTCAGATCGAGGATGTGCTTGACCGTCGCGCGCGCGGTCGCCTGCTGCGCAATCTCGTCGGGATACACGCCGATCGGATAGACGCCCGTGCGCAGCGTGCGACCGAAGGCCGTGACGGTGCCATCGCCGTGCAGGGTCGCACCGGCGTGGCGCACCAGATAGTCGGTAAACGCCGTGCGGTCGGTTTCGGTCTGGAAGCCGACGAGGTCGTACTCGCACATCGCGCGCACCAGCGCTTCGTGCGGCGGCACGGTCATGAGGACCTGTGGCGAGGGGAACGGAATGTGCAGAAAGAAGCCGAGTCGCTGCTTTACGCCGATCTGGCGACACGCCTGCGCGAACGGCAGCAGGTGGTAGTCGTGTACCCAGATCAGGTCGTCGGGCTCAAGCAGCGGTGCGAGCAGCGCGGCAAAGCGCGCGTTGACGTGGCGGTAGCCGTTGTAATCGTCGCGCTGATAGCGCGCGAGGTCGTCGCGGTAATGGAAGGTCGGCCACAGGGTCGCGTTCGAGAAGCCACGGTAGTAGGTGTTGTAGTCGCGGCGCGTGAGCGGCACGGTCGCGAACGTGACGTTGTTGCGATGGGCGATCTCGGGCACCGTGGCCGGCTCGGCGTCGATTTCCCCATTCCAGCCGAACCACATGCCGCCGGTATCCTTGAGTGCTTCGTACACACCGATCGCCAGTCCGCCTGCGGTCGGTTTGCCCTCGGTGATGGGGGCGACCCGATTCGATACGATGACCAGGCGACTCATGCTCCGTTCTCCTTTGAGGGTGAGGGTGGGCTGGCGGGGGCAATGTCAGCAGCCAGGCCGTGAGGGCCTCGGGCGACGGCAGACGGTGGCGGGCACACGTCTCGCCGTCGCCGATCTTGATCGTGATGCCGCCCAGCGCATTCACCTCGGCAAACCCGGCCTCGTCGGTCAGGTCGTCGCCCGCGAAGAGCGGCGTTCGACCGGCGAACGGCGCCTCTTGCAGCAAGGTGGTAATGGCGCGGCCCTTGCTGACGTGGCGCGCACGCAGCTCGAAGACCAGCTTGCCGGGTTGCAGCACGAAGCGCTCGGCATGCAGCTCGGCCAGGGCGCGCATGGTGTCGCGCGCCACGCTCGCCAGTTCAGGGGCCCCACGGTAGTGCAGGGCCAGCGCGCTGCCCTTGTTCTCCAATAATAGGCCGGGGTGCTGGGCGACGAGCGCGTGCAGCGGCGCGATCATCGACGCAATTCGCTCCGTGTCGACGGCATAGCCCTCGGCGCGAACGCGTTCGCCGTCGGCATGGCGGATTTCCGCGCCGTGCAGGCCGGCGGCGGGCACACGTAACGGGGCGAGCAGGCCGTCGATATTGTCGATGGCGCGCCCCGAGACGACGGCGATGGCGCCGCGCGCGCGGTGGAACAGACTGGCGAGCACATTGGCCGTGTCGAGCGGCAGTCTGACCGCGTCGGGACGCGGCGCGAGCGGGGCCAACGTACCGTCGAGGTCGAAAAAGAAGGCGACCGTGGTGACATCGACGTGGCAAGTGTCGGCCGGTGTCGTGTGCCGTGTGGCGGGCGGGGAAGACGCTGGGGGTTGCATGGCACTCCGTCGCTATCGTGCCGCAGGTCGATGGGTCATAGCCGGGGCCGAGCGGTGGGCGCAGGGGGGGGCGGACGAGACGTGACGTGCGGCGGTTCGGTGGGCGGGAGCGCGGACATCCGCGCTGAAGACATCATCCTACCCCGTCAAAAACCGACAGGAAGTCGTCCATTCAATGAAACGCTTGTCAGATGACGCCTACAAGGTTTGGAAAGTTAAATTGGTATTGAATATGAGAATCGTTTGCAATAACATTCCACAATTGCCGTAAAGTGGACCATCGGGGACGGCGGCACGGCACACCTGCCGCGCATGCGCCGATTCCGGCGCTCGAACGTGCGCCGGACGACAACGATGATGAAAAGACTCTGGTTTCAGTTGCATTGGGGCTTCGGCATTACTGCCGGGCTGGTGTTGGCCGTCGTCGGTCTGACCGGCGCGCTGCTTTCTTATGACGACGCCCTGACTCGGGCCTTCAGTCCGGGCGTGATGACCGTAGCGGTGCGCGACACGGCGCCGCTGCCCATTCCCGAGTTGCTCGCGCGCGTGCATGAGGCGGCGCCCGACCGGCGCGTTCTGCTCATGACGATGACGCGCGCGCCGCAAGACGCGGTCGGCGTGCGGCTGTCCGTGGGCGATGGGCCGCGCGGCGAGACCTATTTCGTCGACCCTTACACCGGGCAGATGCTTGGCCGGTCGCAGGCCGACGCCGTCTTCCGGTTCATTATGGATATTCACCGTTTCCTCACGGTGGACGGAATCGGCAAGCAGATTACGGCGGCGGCCACCTTGCTGCTGTTCGTGCTGGCGCTGAGTGGCCTGTATCTGCGTTGGCCGCGACGGGTGGGTCACTGGCGAGCCTGGTTTCATATCGATTTCAAGAAGCGCGGTCGTCCATTCCTTTGGAACCTGCACGCCGTGATCGGCACGATGGTGCTGGTGCCGTATCTGCTCTCCGCCACGACAGGCTTGTATTGGTCATACGATTGGTGGCGCGGCATGCTGTTTTCAATCGCGGGCGTGTCGCCGCCGGTGCGCAATAAGCCGGCTGCCCCGCCGGCGCGGAGCGCGCACGGCGAAGGCAAGCCGGCGGCGCTGCCGGATCTGGCCGCGACGACGACAACCGAGATGGCCACGGCGTGGCGCAGCTTCACCGGCCATGTGCCGGACTACACCAAGGTGTCCCTGCGTCCGGCGCAGAAATCCGGCGGGCCGCTGCAGGTGACGTGGCTCGACACGTCGGCGCCGCACGAGCGGGCATTCAACCGTCTGGAGATCGATGCGGCGTCCGGCGCGATTCGCAACGACGACCGGTACGCTCAGAAAACCATGGGCGGCCAATGGATGGCGAGCATCTACGCGCTGCATCGCGGCAGCTTCTTTGGACCCGCGGGCGTCGTTGTCATGATGCTCTCGAGCCTGATGATGCCGGTGTTTTTCGTCACGGGCTGGATGCTGTATCTGGACCGCCGCAGGAAGCAGCGCGCGCTGGCGGCATCGCGTCCGGTCGTGGCGAGGTCTGGCTCGCCGGTCGCTGCGGGGGGGCGTTCGCGGACGATGGGGTGCTGATCGGCTACGCCAGTCAGAGTGGCGTGGCGGAAGACCTGGCGTGGCAGACGGCCGGCATGCTCGAAGGCGCGGGCGTCCGGGCCCAGATCCAGCCGTTGGCGCGCATCGGTCAGGCGCAACTCGGCTCGGCCAGGCGGGCGCTGTTCATCGTCAGCACGTTCGGCGATGGCGAGCCGCCCGACAGCGCGCGCCGCTTTGCACAGCAATTGATGAATCGGGCGATGGCCTTGCCGACGTTGCGCTTCGCGATGCTCTCGTTGGGGGACAGTCATTACGACCGATTCTGCGGATTCGGCCGCAAACTCGATGGTTGGCTGCGCGCGCAGGGCGGCGTGGCGGCGTTCGAGCCCATCGAAGTCGACCGTGGCGATCCGCGCGCGTGGGTGCGCTGGCAAGACCGGCTTGGCGAGTGGTTCGGCCATCCGCTGGCGGCGTCGAAGCCACACGACGGCCCTCGCTTTCAGCCGTGGACGTTGGTCGAGCGCGACCTGCTCAATCCCGGCAGCGCCGGTTTGCCGGCCTATCACCTGGCGTTCACCCTGCCGTCGGGCGTGCAATGGATGGCGGGCGATCGGGTCGACGTGCGACCGCGCCACTCGGTCGCACGCGTGGACACCTTCCTCTCGAGGAGTGTCTGGGCACGCGACGTGCGGGTGAGTGTCGCTGGCCGCGAGACGACGCTGGGCGACGCGTTGCGCGAACGCCTGTTGCCCGACACCGCACCGCCGGCAGGCATCGATCTGCAGGATTGGCTGGCGCGTCTGGCGCCGTTGCCCGTGCGCGAGTACTCGATTGCATCGACCTGCGACGAGGGGCGACTGATGTTGCTCGTGCGTCAGGTTCGCCATCCCGATGGCTCGCTGGGCCTGGGTTCCGGTTGGCTCACCGAGGGCGTTGCGCTGGGCGAGTCTGTGTCGATGCGCGTGCGTCCGAATCACGGCTTTCACGGCCCGGCGGCGGGGCGCGGCATGATCCTGATCGGTAACGGCACGGGATTGGCCGGACTGCGAGCGCACCTTGCCGAACGTATTGCTAACGGACAGCGGTGTAACTGGCTGATTTTCGGTGAGCGTCACGCGGCGCACGATGATTTCCACGACACGACGTTGTGTGCGTGGCACGCGCAGGGCGGTATTGCGCGCCTTGACCGCGTCTATTCGCGTGATCAAGCGCAACGCCGCTACGTCCAGGATCGGGTGCGCGAAGCCGCGCAGGACATTGCGGCCTGGGTGGCGCGCGGCGCGTCGATTTATGTGTGCGGCAGCCTCTCCGGCATGGCGCCCGCAGTGGATGCCGCGCTCGCCGATGCCATCGGGACGGACGTCCTGCTCGACCTGTCGGCGCAGGGGCGCTATCGCCGCGACGTGTACTAGACGGGCCCCGGCGGTGTGCTAACGTAGTGACAAGGCTCGGTCTCGATCGGGCCCTTCGTCCGTTGGTTTCGCGTGGACTTGCCCATCGTCCATCATCGTAGGAGGGGCCATGACGGCAACGTGGCAGATCGTAGTGCATGGGCTGGTGCAGGGCGTCGGCTATCGCGCCGCGTGCGTGGACGAGGCGCGCCGGATCGGACTCAGCGGTTGGGTGCGCAACCGGCGCGACGGTACGGTCGAGGCCATCGCGCAGGGGGAGGCCGATCAGCTACTCGCGTTGTGCGAATGGATGCGCGAGGGGCCGCAGCACGCGCAGGTCTCGTCGTGCGAAGTCGACAAGGCCTGGGTTGCGGATGCGCCGATCAAAGGCTTCGAGCAGCGCGCGAGCATTTGATCGGCGGTGGCGATCCTCAAGCTGCGAGCGCCAGTCTGCCCGGGGGCGGGTCGAGCGTCGCGACGGTCTCATTGAGCGCGGGGGGCCGCGCGGCTTCGTGAGCCGACAGCCGGAACAGTGCGACTGACTCGCGCAGGCGCATGGCCTGCGTTTCCAGCGCGGCAGCCGCGGCGGAGGCCTCTTCCACGAGCGCGGCGTTCTGCTGCGTCATTTCGTCCATTTGCGTCACGGCGCGGTTGACTTGTTCGATGCCGCTCGACTGCTCCACACCGGCCGCCGAGATCTCGCCCATGATGTCGGTCACGCGTTTGACCGACTGCACGACATCCACCATCGTCTCGCCCGCGCGCTCGACCAGGCGGGTGCCCGTCTCGACGCGGTTGCCCGACGCCTCGATCAAGCCCTTGATTTCCTTGGCCGCCGACGCGCTGCGCTGCGCCAATGTGCGGACCTCGCCTGCCACCACGGCAAAGCCGCGGCCCTGCTCGCCAGCGCGGGCGGCTTCGACCGCTGCGTTGAGCGCCAGGATGTTCGTCTGAAAGGCAATGCCGTCGATGACCGTCAGGATATCGGTGACTTTTTGCGACGCCGCGGCGATGTCGCGCATCGTCGTCACGACCTCCTGCACCACGTCGCCACCGCGCGACGCGGTCTCCGAAGCGGTGACGGCGAGTTGGCTGGCGGCTCGGGCGTTTTCGGCATTTTGTTTGACCACGGCGGTCAGCTCTTCCATGCTCGCCGCTGTTTGCTCCAACGACGACGCTTGCGCTTCCGTGCGCTGCGAGAGGTTGGCGTTGCCTTCGGCAATCTCGTGAGCGTTCGCGTGAATGGCTTCCGTACTCTCGCGCACCGTGCCGACCGTGCTGGCGAGACCGTCGCGCATCCGGCCGAGGGCGCCGAACAGTTGGCCCATCTCGTTACGCGTGTGTTGCTCGACGCGCTGGCTCAGATCGCCGGCGGCCATCCGCTCGAAATGCGCGATGGCGTCGCGAATCGGACGCAGCACGGCGCGCGCGAGCATGGCGCGGCCCCACAGCGCGAGGAGCAGCGCAACGGCCAGGGTTGCCCCCAAGGTGATGCGCATGACGTTGTAGCGGTGCTGGGCCACGTCGAATCGGGCCTTTTGCCGCGCGATCTGGATTTCCTGCAACTCGCGCATGGCCGCATCGAGCGCGGCATAGGCCGGCGGGGCGACGCGCGCCTGAATCTGATGGAACCCAGCCACATCGCCTTGTTTCAGGGCGTTGAGCGCAGGCGTGACGACCTGATCGAAAAAGGCGCGGCGCTTGGCGTCGGTTGACTTGGCCAACTCCGCTTCGTGCGCATCTTCTTTGGGACGTTTCAGATAATCGCTCCACAGGGCGTCCGACGCAGCGATGTATTGGCTGCCCCGCTTGAGGACTTTCTCCGACTCGTCCGGGTCGGCGCCCAGGCTGACGTAAGAGGCATAGGCCGCCATCGACAGGCGGTTGCGCAGCATCTGCTCTGCAGTTCCCTTGACCTCGGCCAGGGCAGGCGTGTCCTGCGTGGCCATCTCGCTCAGGGAGGCATTGCTGGACCCTAGCGCCTGGAGGCCCAGGACGCTAACGAGGACGAGTAGTGCGCCAAGCAAACCGAGGACCAGTGTCAGACTGGCCCTAATCGTAATGTTCTTATACATAGGGATCGATAGTTTGAATGCCTGGGCCGCAGAGTTAGCGCGCGCGGCCTCCCTGCCCGTCGGTGTCTCCAGAACGGGTCATAGGGATTATCGGCAGATGAGAGGCAGAACTTGAACCGTTCTGCTCGGGCGATTCCGAAAGTGCGGCGTCCACAAGAGAAGATCGGAATTTGCGCAGTCGCAAACGTCTTGCAAAAGGCCAGACTTGAAGACTCTTACGGTTTCTTCAGTACGCCAAAACGCGCGAATCGTGATGCGGCGTCAACGACGCGATGAATCTCGACAAATTCAAATGCCCGCGCGGCGGCCGCGATGTCGGCGGGTTTGCCTCCGACGGGGCACACGTGGCAACGTCAAGCGGGCCGGAGGGGTGGGGCAGTGATGCCCCATGGGCTGCCAGTACCTTTCGACTGGCATTGGTGCACGAATTGCGCGCCCCGTTGCAGGTACTGCAAGGGCATCTGGATGCGCTTTGGGGCGAGGCCGGCAGCCTGGAGGACAGGCGTGCCCCGGGTGACCCGCCTGTCGATGCGGGCGCGATGGCGCCAAGGGAACGACTTGGCGCCATGCGCAATATGCTCGGCGTCGTTGCGAGCGCGGTGGACGACGTGCTGCACCTGGGGCAGGACGACGTCACGGAACTCCCGCTTCGCGAGGCGGCTTTCGAGGTGCGCGCGTGCCTCGACGCGGAGGTCGACGGGTTTGCTGGGGCGGCGCACACCAAAGGGCTCGTGCTCGAGTGCCATATTCCCACCGAGGTGCCCGTCATGATTCAGGGAGACGCTGCCCGCTTGCGCCAGATCCTGCGAACGCTGCTCGACAATGCGCTGAAATACACCGTCTGTGGCGGTGTGGCGGTCAAGGCATCGTGGCACGCCGCTGCGACGCACGACGCTGCGTTGCCCGGGAAGCGGCGCGACGCCGGTATGGGACAACTGACGATTCACGTCTGCGACACCGGGCCCGGCATTCCGGCGGGCATGGAAAACGCCGTCTTCGCGGCATTTGCCCGTGCCGACCGCTCGGTGCCCGGCTCCGGGCTGGGATTGTGGATCGCTCAGCAATGGGCGCGGCGCATGAGGGGCGCGCTCAGCGTTGAGCCGTCGACGACCGGCGCCCGCTTTCGGTTATCGGTACCCTTTGCCACCCCCGATGCCGTGCCTTCCTCCGGCGTCGCTCGCGCTGACGCATGCGAGTCGCCCGCGTCGCCCGCGTCGCCCGCGCCGACCATGGCTTCGCCGCCCGCGTCGACGCCGGCGGTGCCTGTTGCGCACGTCGACGTGCGTCCCGGGTTGCGTGCGCTGGTGGTGGACGACCACGTCATGAATCGCAAGATCCTCGGCGAACAGTTGTCGTCGCTCGGTTGCGTTGTCGCGCGTGCGGGCGATCTGAGCGAGGCGTTGCTCCATTGGACGGCGCAAGAGGTCGATGTCGTGCTCACCGATGTGCAGCTCGGCGGTGCATGCGGCCTGACGCTGGCGAAGACGCTTCGCACGTTGGCCCCGGTGCTCGGTCGCGCATCGCCCGTGGTGTTCGCGGTGACGGGGTCGGTCGTCGGCGCGCGGGCAGCACGAGACGCCGGTATCGACGGCGTGTTGACGAAGCCGGTATCGCGCCAACGGCTGGCGCAGACCTTGGCGGTGCGGTGGCCGTGCGAGGTGAGCGAATGCGTTGCGCCGCCGAATGCGGGTGAGCGCCCGAAGGCATCGCGGCCGCCGCTGCATGACGATCCATACGCACGTCGCGTGATGCGCGAGGAAATGGCGAAGGATCTTGCGCGCTTTCGCCGCCTGATCGCCTCACGTCGCGCGGAGGACATCGACGCGGCGCAGGCGCTGCTGCATCGCATGCGCGGGGCGTGCCGGATGTTCGGCGATCCGGCGTTGACGGCGCGATGCGATCGGCTGGCCGAGAAGCTCACGGACTGCCGGATCGCGCTGGACGATCAGACGTAGCGGTAGACGGCGAGAAAGTGACAGGCCGTGCCGCCGATGGCAAATAGATGCCAGACCAGATGGCCGAATTTGATATGGCCGTCGAGCGAGTAGAAAAGGGCGCCGACGGTGTAGGCAACGCCGCCGGCGTACAGCCAGTCTGCGCCAGGGCCGGGGATGGCGGCGAGCACCGGACCGGCGACCAGCACGGCGATCCAGCCTAGCCCAACATAGAGCAGGGTGGAGACGAGCGGCCGGTCGAGCAGGCCGAGTCCCTTGGCGACCAGCCCGGCAATGGCCATGGCCCATACGCCGGTCAGCAGCGGCCAGCCCCAAGGGTCGTGAAGGATCTTGACGGTAAAGGGGGTGTACGTCCCGGCAATGAAGAGAAAAATGGCGCAATGATCGACACGCATGAACAGCCGTTTCGCACGGCCATCGGGCAAGCCGTGATATAACGCGGACGCGAGATAGACGATCACCATGGTGATGGCGAACACGCCGATGCCGATCTGCTCTCCCGTACTTGGCAACGGCGGGCGGACCGCCGTGAACAGGGCGGGCGTGGCGGCGAGGGCGGCCATGCAGGCAATGCCGTGGCTCGCGCTATTGGCGAGTTCTTCGCCGCGCGTCTGTGCGCGTCCGGTCGCTTTCATGCCGCCTTCTCCTGTGTGGATGTCGCGATCACGACGGATGTGCGTCGCGCCATTTGCGAACCGCTTCCATCGTATTGGTGACGTGTTTATCCGGATTGAGGCTCACATAGCTGTAGATCACCCGGCCGTCGGGGGCAATGACATACGAGACGCGATTGGCATAGTCGGGTTTGAGCGAAAGCACGGCGTCGTAGGCCCGCATGATGCGCTGATCCGTGTCGGCCGCCACGGCAAATTTGCTGCGGCACTCGGACACGGAGAACTTGTTGAGCGTTTCGATGTTGTCGTGCGAAACGCCGATGACCGTGGCGCCCATCGCCTTGAACTTGTCGGTGGCCTCTGCGAAGTCGTGCGCTTCGATCGTGCATCCTTCGGTGAACGCGGCCGGGTAGAAGTACAGCACGACGGGGCCCTTCTTCAGGGCGTCGGCCAGCGAGAACGTGAAGACCTTGCCGCCGAGCGAGGCTTGTGCAGAGAAAACAGGGGCGGGGGTGCCGTTCTTCAGGGCGGCGTGAGCGGGGATGAAGCACCAGGCCGTCACCCCGACAATGGCGGCTGCGGCAGCGATTCCGAACCAACGTTTCATGCAGGACTCCTGGAGTGAATGCTTAAGCATAGAGGCTCGCGACGGCGGTGTCCAACGGGGGACGATATCCTTCGCGGATGCCCTCCATGCCGCAGCCATCGGGGCAGGGCAGTCAGCAGTCTACTGCGGAAATCGTGACACGATTCGGTCACCGTAGTGTCATGAAGCGCGCGGGGTCGAGCCGGCATGCTCGCCAAGATCGCGGCCGCCCTGCCTGAGCGTCGCCTACGGCGTATTGCCGCTTCTTGGCGCTCCTCACTGCTCGTTACCGTTCGGTACCGTTGCCGATCGGCAGAACCGTCGTCGACTTGATCTGCGAGAGCGCGATCATCGAGTTGACCTCCTGGACCATCGGCAATTGCGAAAGACGTTCGAAGAAGAATCGCTCATAAGCCTCGACATCGCGTGTGACGATGCGCAGCAAAAAGTCGACATTGCCCATGAGCACGTGGCATTCGAGCACTTCCGGAAAATCCTGAATGGCCTTCGAGAACTCGGGCAGCGCGTTGCGATTGTGGCCGGCCAGTTTTACGTGAGCGAACAGCATCACGTTCAATCCGACCTTCTTGCGGTCGATAAGCGCAACGCGGCGCTCGATGACGCCTTCGGCATCGAGCCGATCGATGCGACGCCAGCACTGTGATTGCGACAGACCGATGCGCTCGCCGATTTGTGCGGCCGAGAGCGAAGCGTCTTCTTGAAGCAGTGCGAGAATTTTCTCGTCGAATTCGTCAATTTGCATGATTAATTCAAAATGGCTTTGATATTTGAATGAATCATGTGAAATCAATGGCGTTTTGTCAACGATACGCGAAGCATTTGCTGGCCGATCCCGGTAAGCTGGGTTCTCATTGGGCCGAATGGCCGCCACAATGCCTCCCGATTCGATGGATCCCGCAGGAATACACGTACCCATGAAACTTGATCTGACGCTCCCCGCTGCCGAAACCGCGACCGGCGCCGTCGCCCAGCCTGTTGCCCCGTTGTCTGCGAAGGGGGCAGAGCTGATTGCGCGGACCTTGGTCGAGATTGGCGTGGATACCGTCTTCTGCTATCCCGGTGGCGCCAACCTCGAAATGCTCGACGCGCTCTCGCGCGTGGCCATCACGCTGGTACGAACAGAGCACGAACAAGGCTCGGTCTTCGGTGCGCAAGGCTATGCGCGTGCCACCGGGAAGCTCGGCGTGTGTCTGGCGACGTCCGGCCCCGGCGCGACGAATCTCGTCACAGGCATTGCCGACGCCGCCAGCGATTCCGTGCCGATTCTCGCCATCACCGGCAACGTCGCCACGCATTGGCTCGGCAAGAACGCGTTCCAGGAAGTCGACATCGTCGCTATCACCAAGCCGGTGACCAAGCTCGCCCGGCAGGTCCGCGAGGCGCGGGACATTCCCGCCGCGTTGCGCGAAGCGGCCGCCTGCGCAATGGCGGGCCGGCCGGGGCCGGTCTTGCTCGATTTTCCGAAGGATATTCAGCAGGCGCGTCCCGATCAGCCGACCGACAAGCGTTTCACAGCGCCGGTGCCGGCGGGCATGAGCGACGAGACCGCCCAACGGATCGCCGCCCTGCTTGCCCGAAGCGAACGCCCGGTGATCTACGCCGGGGGCGGCGTCATCGCCTCGGGGACCGGGTCGCAGCTCGCGGCACTGGCCGAAGTGCTCGATTGCCCGGTGGCGCTCACGATGATGGGTCTGGGTGCGATGCCCGACGACCATCCGTTGCTGCTGGGCCCCCTTGGCATGCATGGCGCCTACGTGGCCAACGTCGCGGTCAATGAAGCCGACCTCGTGCTGGCGCTCGGCGTGCGTTTCGACGACCGGGTGATCGGTGATCCGGCCTCGTTCGCGCGGTATGCCACGATCGTCCATATCGATGTCGACGCCGCCGAAATCGGTAAGAACAAGCCCGTCGCGCTCGGCGTGCATGCGGATCTGCGCGACGCCTTTGCCGGCCTGCTGGCCCACGCGTCGCGCCGCAATGTGCCGGACTGGCACGCCTACTTGCGCGAGCGGTGCGAGGCCCATCCGCTGCGGGCGCCCCGGCACGCGGCCGCAGCGGATGCGGTCGATGCGGTCGATGAGGCAGACTGTGCGGGCGCGCTGACGGGCGTCGCTGTCATCACGGCGCTCGCGGCGCTATTGCCGCCGCAAGCGGTCGTGACCACGGGCGTCGGACAGCACCAGATGTGGGCGATGCAGCACCTGCGACTCCGCCAGCCGCGCACGTTCCTGTCGAGCGCGGGGTTCGGCACGATGGGCTTCGGCTTGCCGGCAGCGATCGGTGCCAAAGTGGCGTTGCCGGACGTCCCGGTCATCGACATCGACGGCGACGGCAGTCTGAACATGTCCGTCAACGAACTGTCGACCTGCCGCCGCTATGGGCTGGGCGTCAAGGTGCTGGTCATCAACAACCAGTGGCTGGGCATGGTGCGCCAATGGCAGGACATGATCTACGCACGCAATCGCGTTGCGTCATCGCTTGTCGATCCGAACGCACCGGACGGGGCCGGCGACGGGCGTCCGTATCCGGACTTCGTCACGATTGCGGCGGGGTATGGAGTGGCGGGCGCCCGGGTGACCCGGGCAGACGCGTTGCCCGCCGCCCTCGCCCGCATGCTCGAAGACCCGAGCGAGCCGTATCTGCTGGACGTCCTCGTCGCCCGCGAGGACGACGTTTATCCGATGATTCCCGCAGGCAAGTCGTATCGCGATATGGTCTTCGGTCCCGGCCAGACGGCAGGCCCCATCGCGGCGGGGGCGTTCTGACGCACGGGCCCGGCAGGCGAGGCGCGACCGTGCGGGCGGGCACTGGCGCGTGCTGACTCTGCATTTTCATTCTCATCTGGTGGGAATTTGAGCGCACGTCGCGAGATCGCAACGTCCTGAACCGAGGCGGCGGCTTTTTTTCATTTCGGTGACGACGCGGAGTATCATTGCGCTCTTTCAAGAATTCTCGCCAAGGAAATCAACATGTTGACGAAGCGCCTCGTGCTGGCCGCCGCCTGTTTTCTGACGACCTTCGCCGCGTTGCCGGCAGCGCAGGCCGCCGATCCCACGTACACGGTGGGCGCAGGCGGTACGTATCGCCCGTTCGAGTTCGAAACGCCGCAGAAGGAGCTGGCCGGGTTCGACGTCGACATCATCAAGGCAATCGGCAAGGCCGGCGGGTTCAATGTGAAGCTGGTCAGCACGCCGTGGGAAGGCATCTTCGCCACGCTCGACCAGGGCGATCGCGACATCATCATTTCGGGCATCACGATTACCGACAAGCGTCGTGAAATGGTGGACTTCTCGGCCCCGTACTTCCCGGCCGATCAGGTCATCATCACCTCGCCGGGCGCCAAGGTCGCGGGTCTGGCCGATCTGAAGAAGCTTCAGGTGGGGGTGGTCAACTCGAGCACCGGCGACATTTCCGTGTCGGAAGAACTGGGCCGCACGAGCACCGCGATCCGCCGCTTCGACAATACGCCGCTGATGCTCGAAGAGTTGTATCGCGGGGGCGTTGACGCCGCCGTGGGCGACGTGGGCGTCATCAAGTTCTACATCAAGAGCCATCCGGAAAAGCCGTTCAAGCTGGTCTACGACAGCAAGTTCAAGCGCCAGTACTTCGGCATCGCTGTGAAGAAGGGCAATAAGGTCGCGCTCGACAAGATCAACACCGGTCTGAAGAAGATCGTGGCCGACGGCACCTACGCCAAGATCTACAAGCAGTGGTTCGACGCCGACGTGCCGTCGCTGCCGCAACAGTAAGCAACGCGTGTAAGATTCGCGCCACGCTCGCCAGAGACCTGGCCACTCGCGGCCCGTGAGCTGATCGTCGACTTCCGACGTCAACCCCCGGGCCGCGAGCGTTTTTCTGCCGGCCCGCCGGTTCGTTTCATTTTGTGAGAAAGGTGCTTCATGGGTGGGTTCCAGTGGAACATCATCAGCGAATACATGCCCCTGTTCGTCGAGGGCACGCTGATGACGCTCAAGTGCACGGTGATCTGCGTGATCGCCGGCACGTTACTTGGGCTCGTGCTGGGCGTCGGCCGACTGGCCGAAGCGCGTCACGGCTTCTATAAGTATTTCCTGCGCTACGCGGTGCAATACCCGGTGCGCTTCTACGTCAGTTTTTTCCGCGGCACGCCGCTGTTCGTGCAGATTCTGCTGATTCACTTCGCGCTGATGCCGGTGCTGATCAACCCCTCGGAAGGGTTGCTCGTGAGTGGCGACCTCGCGCGGGAAATCCGCTCGCAGTACGGCGCCTTCATGTCGGCGGTGCTGGCCATCTCGCTGAACGCGGGGGCCTACGTGTCCGAAATTTTCCGCGCCGGGATTCAGTCGATCGATCGCGGTCAAGCGGAAGCGGCGCGCTCGCTGGGCATGACCTATATGCAGACGCTGCGCAAGGTCGTGCTGCCGCAGGCCTTTCGCCGCATGCTGCCGCCGCTGGGCAACAACGCCATTGCGATCGTGAAGGATTCGTCGCTGGCGTCGGCCATCGGGCTGGCGGAACTGGCGTATGCCGCGCGCACGGTGTCGGGGGCATATGCTCGCTACTGGGAGCCGTATCTGACGATTTCGCTCATCTACTGGGTGATCACGCTGGTGCTGTCGGCATTTGTTCAACATCTGGAATCGAGGTACGGCAAAGGTGATCGTCGTCAATAACCTGCAGAAGCAGTACGGCGAGGCGCACGTACTGCGCGGCATTTCGTGCCGCATCGAAGAGAGCGAAGTCGTGTGTGTGATCGGGCCGTCGGGCTCGGGCAAGAGCACGTTTCTGCGCTGCCTGAACGGCCTGGAGGACGTGAGCGGCGGTGAAGTGCTCGTCAACGGTTTTCACGTGGAAGACCCGAAGACGGACATGAACGCCATGCGCGCGAGCGTGGGCATGGTGTTCCAGCGTTTCAATCTGTTTCCCCACATGACGGTGCTCGAGAACCTGATCCTCGCGCCGATGCAGGTCAACGGCATCAAGCGTGGCGAGGCCGTGACCATCGCCGAGCAACTGCTGCGCAAGGTCGGCCTGATCGACAAGATCGATGCCTTCCCGAACCAGCTCTCCGGCGGTCAGCAGCAGCGCGTGGCGATTGCCCGCGCGCTCGCGATGCAGCCCAAGGTCATGCTCTTCGACGAGCCGACCTCGGCACTCGATCCGGAGCTGGTGGGCGAAGTGCTCGAAGTCATGAAGTCGCTGGCCGACGAAGGCATGACGATGGTCGTTGTGACCCACGAAATGGGGTTTGCCCGTGAAGTCTCCGACCGCGTCCTGTTCATCGATCAGGGCGTGATCATGGAAGAAGGCAAGCCGGCGCAGATTTTCTCGGCCCCGAAGCACGAGCGCACGCGCGAATTCTTGCGCAAAGTCCTGTAATTCTCACGATGGCGAGGCCCGCGGAGGTATATCCGAGGGCCGCATCTGATTACAATGCGAGGGTACGCGCGCCAAGTGCCATTGCCGTCCGGCATTGGCGCGCCGCCGGTCCCCTGAGCCCCCAGCCAGGTTCTTTTCACAGGGCAGTGACCTTTGTCCAGGCCTGCCCCGCAATCGACGATTGCACTCCGATTTCACGAGGTAGTCATGAGCCAGCCAATCGCTGTGACCCGCCAGACGTTCGATGACGTGATGGTGCCCAATTACGCTCCCGCCCAGATGGTGCCCGTGCGCGGCGAAGGCTCGCGCATGTGGGACCAGCAGGGTCGCGAGTATGTCGATTTCACCGGCGGTATCGCGGTCAATGCGCTTGGCCACGCCAACCCCGAACTGGTGAAGGTCATCGAAGCGCAGGCGCGCAAGGTCTGGCACATCGGCAACGGCTACACCAACGAGCCGGTGCTGCGTCTGGCGACGGCCCTGACCGACGCCACGTTCGCCGACAAGGCATTCTTCTGCAATTCAGGCCTCGAAGCCAACGAAGCGGCACTCAAGCTCGCGCGCCGCTACGCTTACGACCATGCGGCCGAGCGCGGCGGCAAGGAGAAGAGCGAGATCATTTCGTTCTACAACTCGTTCCACGGTCGCTCGCTCTTCACCGTGAGCGTTGGCGGTCAGGCGAAATACACCGAAGGGTTCGGCCCGATCCCGGCCGGCATCATGCACCTGCCGTACAACGATCTGGCGACCGTCGAGGCGACCATTTCGGACGCCACGGCGGCGGTCATCGTCGAGCCGGTGCAAGGCGAGGGCGGCGTGCTGCCCGCCGATCCGGAATTCCTGCAGGGCCTGCGCGCGCTGTGCGACAAGCACAACGCCTTACTGATTTTCGATGAAGTGCAGACGGGCGTCGGCCGCACCGGCACGCTGTACGCGTATGAGCAATATGGCGTGACGCCGGACATTCTGACCACCGCCAAGGCGCTGGGCAATGGGTATCCGATTGGCGGCATGCTCACCACGAACAAGATCGCCGCGAGCTTCTCACCGGGCACGCATGGTTGCACGTACGGCGGTAATCCGCTTGCCACGGCTATCGCCGGGCGTGTGCTGGAACTGATCAACACGGCGGAGACGCTTAACGGCGTGAAGGCGCGTCACGATCATTTCATCAAAGGCATCGAGGCGATCAACGCGCGTCATGGCGTGTTCGACCACGTGCGCGGCATGGGGCTGTTGATCGGTGCGGTGCTCAAGCCGGCATTCGCTGGCCGCGCGAAGGACATCGTGGCGGAATCCGAAAAGCACGGGCTGATGGTGCTCGTGGCCGGGGGCGACGTGGTGCGCTTTGCGCCGTCGCTGAACATTCCGTTCGCCGACATCGATGCCGGTCTCGCGTCGCTGGAGAAGGCGGTCGCAGTCGTGGCGGCGACGGTGAAGGCGAACTGATCGCACCGGCCGACGTCACGACCTGACGGTATGCAGGACTTCGGGCCGGACCGACGGATGACGTCGCTCCGGCCTTTGTTTTACTCAATTCGCCGAAGGTGCTCATGACCCGTCAATCGAACATGGCGACGCCCCCGGCCGCCGACACGGACTCGCCCGACGCGGCAGCGACGACCTCGCTGCGCGTCGTGCGTCTGGCGCGTCGCGGCGATCTTCCCGCGCTGTTGAAGCTGGCGGCGCAGGCCGGCCCCGGCATGACGTCGTTCAAGCCTGATGAAGCCGCGCTCGAGGCGCGTCTGGCCCGAGTTGCCGCCACCTTGGCGGGGCAAGCCCCCACGGCCGAGCAAGGGTATCTGTTCGTGATGGAGGACGTCGCCACCGGCGAGATCGCCGGCGTGTGCGGTCTAGAGGCGGCAGTCGGGCTGGAGCAACCGTTCTATACGTATCGCAAGGATACGATCGTGCATGCGAGTCGCGAGCTGAACGTCTGGTCGCGGATGCTGACGCTCTCGCTCTCGAACGACCTCACCGGTTATAGCGAACTGTGCTCGCTGCTGCTCGATCCGTCGTGGCGCGGACATGGCAATGGCGCACTGCTCTCGAAGGCGCGTTTTCTGTTCATGGCGCAGTTCCCCGAGCGTTTCGGTCCGCATGTGTGTGCCGAGCTGCGCGGTTTTTTCGATGACAACGGGCAGAGTCCGTTCTGGCAGTCGCTCGGGCAGCATTTCTTCAAGATCGATTTCGATCAGGCGGATTACCTCACCTCGATCGGCAAGAAGTCGTTTGTGGCCGAGTTGATGCCGAAGTACCCCATCTACGTCGACTTTCTCTCCCCGCAGGCGCAGGCCGCCATCGGGGTCACGCATCGCGATACGCTTCCGGCGCGCCGGTTGCTGGAACAGGAGGGCATGCGCTCCGGGGCACATGTCGACATCTTCGACAGCGGCCCGGTACTCGAAGCGCGCGTGGCCGACTTGCGCGCCGCACGCGACAGCCGTTATCTGAGCGTGACCCTCGCGGCCACGGCCGGCGACGACGAGGCGGCGCCGGCCGTCCCCAACGCGGAGCCCTACCTCGTGGCGTGTCTCGGGCTGGACGGCTTTCGCGCCACGCTCGTCACGGGGCGTCCCGAGCGACGGGCGTTCGCGCTCAGCCCGCTCGCGGCGCAGGCGCTTGGCGTGAAGCAGGGCGACCGCATTCAGGTGTTGCCGCTCAAACCGCCGCGCGCCGACGCGATCTGACTGCGCGATGGCGGCGGTTCGACACCGCCGCCTCAGAATTGAATCGTTGCTGTCACCGTGTCCGTGTAGACGCCGGGGGCCGGTGTCGATTGCGACGGCACGCGCGCGTAGATCGGAATGAACTGAACGAGGCCGGTGCCGATGCCGGTCAGTGGCGACGTGCCCGATGAGCCATCCCCCAGATCGTGGCGTAACCACTGTCCAGGTAGAGTTGATAGGCGACGTTGGCGCCGGTCTCGCCAGCCATCAAGCGCGACGTGACCGTGCCCAGCAGCCCGCCGGACAGGCTGACGCGATACGCGTCGTTTCGCGTGCATTGCACCATAAGCTGGCCCGCACCGGTCACCGGGCGGTCGAGCGCCGTTTGCGTGGCGAACGTGATGTTCGTCGCGGCGATCGTGCAGTTGTTGATGACGCTCACGTTCACGGTGAACGGCGTGCCCGGCACGGCGGTCATGGCGCTGCCGCAGTCCGGGACGGGCGACAGCGGGCCGTAGGGCGCATAGTGCAGGCTCGTGTCGGCCGACGTAAATGTCCGCGTGTAGACCGTGTTGCCGTTGCCGGACGTCGGCACCGTGGTCTGCGCCGCTGCGATTCTCCCGTAGACATTGACGTTCTGTGTCACCGTCCCGCCCAGAAGGTTGCGGGTCATCGTGAACGCGATCGCCTGACTCGGACCGCTTCCCCATGGGTTGGCAAATGAGGGATCGACATAGAGACCGAAATTGATGGCATCGCCCGCGTTCGTCAGCGTAAGGGGCTGACTCGCATTCAGCGCGAGGCACACCTTGACGTTGGCGCTGCCGCCGAGCAACGGCCACGTGCACGAAATGGGCACCGTGCCCGTTGCCGAGAGCGCGGCGCCGGAGATCGGACTGAAGGCCGCGAACGCGAGCGTCGGCGCCCCGACCGAACAGGTCTGCGCCTGCGCGTACGCGCACAGGAATGCGACTCCGACGGCGGCGATAGGGCGCCGCCGCCTCGGCAGGGTCCCGGTGGGGGGTGTCATGATGGATCCTCCTGTCGCCAGCGGACGGGGACGGGGCCAAAGGGCGCTGGGCGCTCGGTGGCGAGCGTGCCGAATGCGACGCATGCCAGCGGACCGATGCGGGCGATCCGGCCTTCGGCGGGCGCGGCCCATTCAAACGAGACTCGGCAGCGCTGCCCGGCGTCTCGGGACTCCAGGGTGTTGCTCGGCGCGAGCGCATCGACAAAGACTTCCCCGTCATAGCCGACCACCGTCGCGACGCCGCTCTGCACATGGCGCACCGCCGTCCCGGGACGCAGCGGCTGCCCCGTGGCGCCTGTGAGGGTGACAAGCGCCGCACGGTAGCGTCGCACCGGGAAACGCACCAGCACGCCGCTTCCCGCCTGAGGCGCAATGCGGCGCTCGGTCGTCAGCACTTCCATATCGACCGGAAGCTGCATGGGATCGATGCCGATGCGCGCGGCTTCGAAGCCATTCAGATCCGGCACGAAATAGTAGCCGCGCGAATCGGTGCGGCCGATGGGCACCGATTCGCGCAGCACCGGCACGTCGACCTGCCGATCGGCACTCACGAGGGCGAACGCATCGTAGGTGCGCCGTGTCGCGTGCACGCGGTTGTCCATGACGACCAGCGCGCCGGTCATGCCGAGGGCGGTGCCGGTACGTCGTCCCACCTGTTGCGCGAGGGCGGAGATCTGGCCGTGTCGCCCGAGATACTGCAATTCGCCTTGCACAGTGCGTTGCGAGAAGGCGCGTCCGCCAATGACCTGCCAACCCCAGCCACCGCTGTAGTCTGGGGCGCGGCTGGCGCCCACCGATGCCTGCATCTGCCCGTCTTGCTGGTTGAACGACGCACTACCCAGCGCGCCGGCACCGAGCAACACGCTCAGCATGGCAAACACCCCATGGGCGCGATGGCGAGCGAAGTCGTGAAATCCGCCGACGGAGAACATGCCGCGCGTGCCCGCCGGCAGTGTGAGGCTGGCCGACAGCACCCGGGTGGCCGGTTGGCCCGACACGCGCTGTGAAAACCAGGCAAGCGAGGCCGTGCGGCTGCGTCCGAACGGCACGGACACACTCACACGGTCGCTGGCGCGTGGCGCGGGCGCACCGTCGAGCGACGCGATATCGCGATAACGTCCGGTGGTCCGGATCATTTGCACGTCGACGCCGATCCGTCGCGATAGGTATTGGTATCCCGCGCTCCACTGTGTGCCGGTGCCCCGGCCGCCCGAGAAAGCGGCCGACGCGCTGACGACGCCGGTCTGGCCGAGCGCCATCAGGGCGCCCGCGCCGCCCAGCGCGAGTCGGCGTCCGGCTTGTGCCTGCGCTTCCACCGTGACGGCATTGGTCGCGCCATAGCGCGCGGTCGCCGACGCCACAGGGTGGCGTCGATACGAGAATGAGCGCACGCCGTAATCGTCGCGCGGCAGGCCCGCTTCCACTGAAAAGCTCGACAAGCCGCTGGCCAGCCGCCGAGGGTCGATGTAGAGCGGGACGGTGGTGACCCGCTCGCGCCCGAGCGCGTCGCGCGTCACGACACTCGCCTGCAGGTCGCCGGTCAGACCGGGAGCATCCTGAATGACGAAGGGTCCGGGCGGCACGTGTGCGCTCATGCGGCGCACACCATCGAGATAGACGTCGACCGACGACGGCACCACGGCGCTGCCGTGCAGCGTCGGTATCGGGAAGGTCACGAGGTCCGGACGCAGGCTGAAGTTGCGCCGCCATTGCAGGCCGGCAATGCGCAGCGAGCGCGTCCACGCGAGCGAGCCGGTGATGAGATCACCCGCCACCCAGGTCGTCAATCGGGCCGGGTCGTCGTGCTGCCACCATGTGTCGTAGCGCCGATAGCCGTGGCGCCAGGCGGAGTGCTCCGCCAGCCCTGTCTGACGCACCGTGCCGCCGGGCCAGAAGCCGCGAACTTCGCTCCAGACGGACGCCCGCGTGAAGCGATCCCGCTGCACATACCCGTCGTAATTGATCAGCACGCCCGTGCCGGACGTCGCGGCCATGACGACCGGGGGCGGACGGCCCAACGCATAGGGCGTGAGCCACGCGTCGCCGACCTGCAGGGCGAGCGTCTGGTGTGCGGCGTCGTACGTCGCACGCACGCCGTCGAGCGAATCGAGCGCGACGTCGGTCGCGTCGCGTGGCGGCAGTTGGGGCGAGGTCAAGCCGAGCAGGCGCAGATCGCCCGCACGCACGAACCATCGCCCCTTCCGACGCAAAAACGGCGCGATCCGGCCGGTCGACTCGCCATTGACGATGACCTCCAGCACATAAGTTCCGTCAAGGCGGGACGCGCTGCCGGCGCGCGGCGCAGACGGCGTGGCCGTGCCAGACACCGCGGCATTGTCTAACTGCGCGGTGCCTACGACGTCCGGTGCAGAGGTTGCGGACGTTCCACCCTCCGACACCGTCGCGGCAGCGGCAGCGCGTGCATCGCCGGCCTTGCCGAAGGCGGCCGCGCCCAGCGCCATCGACGTGGCGAGCGCCGTGGCCACCGCTCCAGACGTGGCACCGCTCCATCCCTGTGCCCCGGGCGTTCGCGAGTGGCAGACCCGGGGAGTCGAGAGGGTAGCGGCAGGGTCCCGGCGGACACGCTTAGCGCTCGCCATCCGGCGCGGCGCCCGCGGCAAAGCGCATCGGTACGGCGTCGACGCGCGACTCGACCGTGAACGGCGCAACCGGCGGGGCGCCAGCGGGCCAACGTACGGCAAAGCGGCGCGTCTGCCCCGCGAGGACATAACCGAGCAGGCCGCGCGTCAACTGGACGCTGCGCCCGGAGGCGTCCAGCACGCGCGTGGCGCCAAGTTGCGCGTGCCGTTCGCCATCGTTGTGCACCTCCAGTTGGCCTTGCGAGAGGCGCACGTCGAAGCGCAACGACGGCGCCCGCGCATCGCTTGCCTGCACGAAAACCGGCAAGGAGTAACGCAGGCGGATCGAGATGCCCTCGACCGGCGTGGCGCCGGTCGAGGGCAGTTCGTCGACGAGTAGCCGGTAGCTCTGCTCTTGCGGCTCGGCGACCTGCGCCATGCGCACGAGCCGCACGATCTGCCGCTCGCCGGGTTCGATGCGCAGGATCGGCGGGCTGGCGACGAGCGCGTCGCTCGGGGTGAGCACGTTGTCGCCATGGCGCTGCGTCCACGCAAACAGCCGGAGCTGACCGTGAATCGGCACGTCGCCGGAGTTGCCCAGCGTCAGCGTGGTGGCCGGCTGCGTGGGCAGGAAATTGACGATGACCGGCGAGACTTGCAGCGTGGCACCGCTACCGTCGGTCACGTACAGCGTCAACAGCGCGACGAACGCGCCGCCGCAGGCGTAAGCCGTTGGGCGGCGAACGGCCGGGCGCATGGGGCTTCTTGGGCGCATGATCGATCCCGTTTCTCAGAAGTACACCGTGGCGGTGACCGTCGACGAATAGACGTCCGGGGCCGGCATCGTGGCCGAGAGCGTCGCTTGTCCGTAGACGGTATGCACCTTCACCGCGCCGGTGCCCGAATCGCTCAAGGTATTCGCCCCCTGCGTGTTGCCCCACGGCGTGGCGTAGCCGGCGTCCTGATAGAGACCGAACGGAATGGTGGTGGTATTGCCGGAGAGGGTGCCGGCCAGCAGACGATCCGCCTCCGTCGAGTTCGGCACCGTACCGGCATTCAACCCGATGTTGTACCCCGTCGTCGCCGTGCAGGTCACGCTCAGCGACGACGTACTTGCCACCGGTCCGGTCGCGGATCCCTGCACTGCGTTGAACGTCATCGGTGTGGCGGCAATGGTGCAGCCAGGGAGAATCGTCAATTGCACTCGCATTTGCGCCGTCGCCGACCCGTTGGTATAGACGGCGGCGCGTGCCGGTGCGCCGTGCGCCAGCAGGTAGATGATTCCGGACAGGGCCACGCACAGTAGAGATCGATGCATCGTCATTCTCCTTTGGAGTCCTACGGGAGGTTGCGGAAGTGAGACTCGGGAACTACGTAAATTGCGTCTGTTCTAACGTCCTTCGTGGCCGCTTTTTACGTAGTCTATGAAGGAATTTGCCTGATTTCGGCGTTGACGAATGGCTTTCGGAATCATCCCATCGTTGCGGCGGGACGCCGCACATCGCGTATCGACCGAATACGCGCAAAGCGCATGTTTCGGTGTGACGCAGTGCGCACGGCGCTGTCCGCGTCGGCCCCGTCTGGGGAACGCCGTGGCGAAAGTTTCATCACATGGATGAGCGGTTGCGTCGTTGCTTGCGGAGTTGGCAAGGCGAAATTCCCGCGGAGGCGAGTGCTGGCGCGACGAGAAAACGGCGGCGCGATGATGTCAATCAAAGCGCGTGAGGATGGCACTCGACGACGCGCATATTTCACTTGATCTCGAAAGTAAGCAGTCTCTAGAATGACTTGGTGCTATGCATCGGACATCCTTCGCGCCAACGGTGTGATATAGGCCATCGCGCTGCGGCCCATGTGCTTGTAGGTGTCGTAGGTGATGGCAGGCTTCACGTTGCGGGGCGTCATGCACGGCGCGTCGCAATCCCGCTCGGACATCGGCTGATGTGGTCACGCCGAGGTGCCGAGTCTTGCGCGGTTCCCTTCGTCCGCATGGGGTGGTCTGCGACGCCCCGATGCCGACGCCTTCCCCGGCAGCCCCCGGGCTGCCAGACGTCAGGAGTGTGAAATGGCTCTGAATCATACGCGTAACACCCTCGGTGAAAAGATTCGTATCGAATCGGTCAACCTGCTGAATCGCGGACTGGTCAACGGCATCGACGTCCAGCGGCAGGCCAAGCAAGCGCACTGGAACGTGCACGGTCCGGGCTTCATCGAACTGCACTTGCTGTTCGACGACGTCTACAACGCGGCCCTCGAATGGGCTGACCTGTGCGCGGAACGCCTGGTTGCCCTTGGCGGTGTGGCCGACGGTCGCGTGAAGTCCGTTGCCGAGAAGACCGAACTGCCGGTCTACAAGAACGAGTTCAAACGCGGTCTCGATCACGCGGCCGCGCTGGCCGAAGCGCTCGCGGCCTACGGCGAGATCATTCGCGGCCTGATCGACGCCTCGGCAGAGATCGGCGACGCCACGACGTCGGACGTCTTCACAGAAATCTCGCGTGGCGTGGACGACCATCTCTGGAAGGTCGAAGCGCACCTGCGGGGCGATTAATGGCGATGACGACGGGCGCCCTTGCGGGAGCCCGGTCGCAGCCCCGCTAGACCGCCTGCCCGCGAAGCGACAATGAACGCGCGCCCCGGCCATGCCCGGTGCGCGCGTTCGCGTGCGTTCCTCTCGATCCCCCCGGAGTTTCCATGACCACTCGTAATCTGAGCCAGATGTTCGCGCCGAAGTCGGTTGCCGTGATCGGTGCGTCGCTGCGCGAGCGGCGAGTGGGCACGACGGTGCTGAAAAACGTCGTCGACGGCGGCTTCAGGGGCGAGATCTATCCGGTCAACCCGAAGTATTCGACGCTCGCGAATCTCAAGTGCTATCGACACATTGGCGAATTGCCGCAGGCCCCCGATCTGGCGGTGATCTGTACGCCGCCGGCGACGGTGCCCGACTTGATTCGTGAGCTCGGCGATCGCGGCACGCGTGCCGTCGTGGTGCTGACCTCGGGGCTTGCCCGCGAACGCGATCGCCACGGCGTGACACTACAGGAGCGCATGCTCAGGCACGCGAAGCCGCATGTGCTGCGCATCCTTGGGCCGAATTGCATCGGGCTGCTCAGTCCCGGCATCGGGCTCAACGCCAGCTTCTCGCACATGGGCGCGCGCGAGGGCAAGCTCGCTTTCGTGTCGCAATCGGGCGCGCTCACCACGGCGGTGCTCGACTGGGCCGACGCGCGCGAGATCGGCTTCTCGCATTTCGTCTCGCTGGGCGACAGTGCCGATGTGGACTTCGGCGACATGCTCGACTATCTGGCGAGCGATCCCGGCACGGACGCCATCCTGATGTACATGGAATCGATTCGGCACGCGCGCAAGTTCATGTCCGCCGCACGTGCCGCGGCCCGCAACAAGCCGGTGGTCGTCATCAAGTCGGGGCGGGTGCCGGAAGGGGCGCAAGCCGCGGCGTCGCATACAGGGGCACTGGCGGGCTCGGACGATGTCTACGACGCGGCGATCCGGCGGGCGGGCATGTTGCGCGTCGACACGACCGACGACCTGTTTGCGGCAGTGGAGACGCTCGCACGGCTGCGTCCGTTCTACGGGGACAAGCTGTCGATCATGACCAACGGCGGTGGCGCGGGGGTGATGGCCACCGACGCTCTCGTGCTCGATGGCGGCAAGCTGGCGCATCTGACCGACAAGACGCGTGCCGCCCTCGACGCCGTGCTGCCGACAACGCTCGGCCGTGTGAATCCGGTCGACATCGGCGGCGATGCCGATCTGGCGCGCTATACGGCCACCTTGGAAGCGTTGTGCGAAGACCCCGACACGGCGGCCGTGCTGTTTATTCAAGCGCCCACGGCGGTCATGCCGAGCCTGGAAGTGGCGAACGGCCTTGCCGCGCTGCCGAAGCCGTCGAAGAACGTGTTCACGTGCTGGCTGGGCGGCCAGACGGCCGAGCGCGCGCGGCGCGTTTGCCGCGAAGCCGGATGGCCGACATACGACACGCCCGAGAACGCCGCCCGCGCGTTTCTGGAAGCCGTCAACTATCGTCGCAACCAGTCGCTGTTGATGGAGACGCCGCCGTCGATCCCGCCCGGTTTCGCGCCCGATGTGGCCCGCGTGCGCGCAATGGTCGAGCGCGCCATGGGCGAGGGCCGGGCATTGCTTACCGAGCCCGAAGCGAAGGGCGTGTTGGCCGCGTACGGCATCCCGGTCGTGGAGACGCTCGTCGCCACGACCCCCGAGCAAGCGGGCGAACTGGCGCAAGGGATCGGTTTCCCGGTCGCGGTCAAACTGATTTCGCCGGACATCACGCACAAGTCGGACGTTGGCGGCGTGGTGCTCAATATCGAATCGGCCGAGCAGGCACGCGAGGCGGCGTGCCAGGTTCGCAAGCGCGCGCTCGCGGCCAAGCCGGAGGCGCGCGTTACGGGCTATTCCGTGCAACGCATGGCCAACGGCGCGGAGGCGTTCGAATTGATCGTCGGCGTGGCGACGGACAACGTGTTCGGGCCGGTGCTGCTCTTCGGGCAGGGCGGCACGGCGGTGGAAGTGATCGCCGATCGTACGATCGGTCTGCCGCCGCTCAACCTCAATCTCGCGCGCGACATGGTGGCGCGCGCGCGCGTGGCGAAGCTGCTCGCCGGCTATCGCAATCGACCGGCTGCCGATCACGAAGCCATCTACCTCACGCTCGTGAAGCTCTCGCAACTCGTGTGCGACGTGCCCGAGATCGCAGAGCTCGACATCAATCCGTTGTTCGCCGACGCGCACGGCGTGCTCGCGCTCGACGCACGTATCGTGGTGCGGCCGCCCGCCTTGCCGGGGCATGGGCGTCTGGCGATCCGTCCCTATCCGCAGGAACTGGAGTCTACCGTGGATGCGGGAGGCCGGCCGGTACGGGTACGTCCGATCCGGCCGGAGGACGAGCCTGCCTATAAAGCGTTCTTCCACACGCTCACGCCACAGGACGTGCAGTTCCGTTACTTCGGCCTGATCAAGGAACTGTCGCATTCGCAGATGGCGCGTGTGACGCAGATCGATTACGACCGTGCGATGACGTTCGTCGCCACGGAAAAGGACGAAGCGGGTACCGTGTGTCTGCTTGGCGTGGTGCAGGCGCTCGCCGATCCGGACAACACGGTGGCCGAGTTTTCCGTGACAGTGAGCCCTCAGGCCCAAGGGCGCGGGCTCGGGCGGGCGCTCATGGAGCATATCGTCGACTACAGCCGCAAGCGCGGCACCGGGGAACTGATCGGCTATGTGCTCACGGCAAATACGCGTATGCTGACCCTCGCCCGTCATCTCGGCTTTGTCGAGGACAAGGAAATGGAGGCGGGCGTCCTTCATATCCGGCTGCCGCTGCAACGCACGGCGCAGGCGCAGGACACCCGCGGGGCATGACGGTCGAGGCCGGCCGGCTCACGGTGTCCCGGGCTCGCGCCGGGGGCAGGGCGGTCGCCTAGACCAGGAAGACGAATGCTAGTGAATTGCGTGGCCTATGAGGATGGCCGCAAGATTGCCGATCTGCATCCCGATGAAATCTCGGACTATCTACAGCGCCCGCACTGCTTCGTCTGGGTGGCGCTCAAGGACCCCGGGCCCGGCGAGTTGTCGCAGATGCAACATGAGTTCGGTCTGCACGACCTGGCCGTCGAAGACGCGCAGCACGGCCACCAGCGACCCAAAATCGAGCAGTACGGCGACTCGCTGTTCGCCGTGCTGCACGTGCTGAACAAGGACGCCGACGGGGATTTTTCGACGGGTGAGGTGGCGATTTTCGCCGGGCACAACTACGTGCTTTCGGTGCGCTCGAACGCCACGCAGGGGCTCGGCATCGTGCGGGCCCGCGCGGAGAAGGAGCCCAATCTGCTGCGTCAGGGCTCGATCTTCGTGCTCTACGCGCTCATGGATGCCATCGTCGATAGCTACTTCCCGGTACTCGACGAGCTCGAGGCACAGCTCGAAGCGATCGAGGAGGAGATCTTCACGCCGAATGCCCCCGCGAAGGGACGCGCGATCATCGAAGACCTGTATCAACTCAAGCGCCGGCTCATCACGCTGCAGCACGCTTGCGTGCCGCTGATGGAGGCGGTCAGCAGGCTGTTCGGGGCGATGGCGCCCAAGCTCTGCGGCGGCATGCAAGAGTATTTTCGCGACGTCTTCGACCATCTTCAGCGCATCACGAAGAACATCGATCTGCTGCGCGAAATGGTCACGACCGCGCTGTCGGTCAACCTCGGCATGATCTCGCTGTCTGAGAACGAGACAACCAAGCGCTTGGGTTCGTTTGCGGCGCTCTTCGCCGTGCCCACGATGATCGCGGGAATCTACGGCATGAACTTCGCCGATATTCCCGAGCTGAAGTTCCAGTACGGCTACCCCCTGTGCATTGCCGTGATGATCGCCATCGATGCGCTGCTGTTCGTCAAGTTCCGCAAGGCCGGCTGGCTGTGAACGACGGGGCCGCGAGCGGGTGCAGATATGAGGGTTCCCCGTACGTCCCCATGCACGGCGTCTATGTCAGACGCATGTTGCGATGCCCGCTTCGGCAGCCCTGTTGCCCGGTGGCAACGTGCCTCGTTGATGCCGCATTTTCTGCCGTGACCAGCGTGGAATATTTGCTCTAGAATGCGTGAACGCCGCGTCAGACGGTTGCCAAGGGTTGAGAACTACAAGAAACGCCAGGCAAATAGGGGTCAGATATTGAACGCACCACTCTCGGGGATCCGCGTCATCGAGTTCAGTCGTGGCGCGGCCGCTGCTTACTGCGGCTTGCTGCTGGCCGACATGGGCGCAGACGTCATCTTGGTCGACGATCCCGTCGACGACAATGCCAACGGCAACGCGAGTCCGCTCGGCGCATCGGCCCAGATCGGCCTGCGGCGCAACAAGCGCTCCGTCGCACTTGATTTGCTCACGCTCGACGGCCGCAACCTTGCCCATTCCCTGGTGCGCGGCGCGGACGTCGTCGTCGAATGTTTGCCACCGGGAACGCTCGCGCGCGCCGGACTCAGTTACGACGCGTTGTCGGCCGCACAGCCGCACCTGGTCTACGTGTCGATCTCCGCGTTTGGTCAGGATGGCCCGCGCGCGGCGCCGCAGTCGGGCGTGCCGGCGCTCGACGCGTTGCGACGCATGCTGGGGGCGTCGCCGGGGGGCTGGAGCCGCCCCGCGACTTGCCGGTTGCCGATCTGGCCGCGGGACTCTATGCCGCGTTCTCCGTGTCGTCGGCGCTGGTCGCTGCCCGAGAGCATGGCCGCGGTGTTCACATCGACGTGCCGATGCTCGGCACAACGCTTGCCATCGCGTCACTCCACGCGGGTGAGCAGGGCGCGCAAGCCGCGCAGCGCGCCGGGTTGGTACCCGGGGAGGCGCCGGCCGCCGCCTTCGATGTCGCACAGGGTGCGGGACGGCATCGGTACGGCGGGACGGTGGCTGCCACACGAAGCAAGTGGTCGCCGCTGGCAATTGACGATGAGGATGCCGCGCGCTTCGGTGGGCCGTCGGCACCGTGGCCCACGTTTCGGGCCAGAGATGGCTATTTCGGCATGGATCTCGATGGACAAGCGCATTGGCAGGCGATTTGCGCGCTGATGCATCGCGTCGATCTGCTCGACGATTCGCGTTTCGTCAACGCGCGCGAGCGAGCGCGCCATCAAGCCGCGCTGCGCGACGTGCTGGAAGCCGTTTTTGTGCAGGAGGATCGTGGCGAGTGGCTCGCCCGGCTGGTTGCCGTGGGCGTGCCATGTACGGAGATCAGCACCTATTCGCGTGTTCTGGCCGATCCGCAGGTGGCCCATATGGGCTGGGTGCGGCCGGTGGTGTTGCCCAGCGGCGAGACGACTCACACCATCGTTTCGCCCGTCCGGCTTAATGGCCAGCGCCCGGTCACGTATCAGGATCCGCCTGCGCCAGGGGCGCATACGGGCGATATCCTCGCCGAACTCGATGCCGCGGATGGGTCGTCGGGCCAGCGCGATGGATCACCACAAGGCGGGTAACCTTTCCCTCATTGTTTGCGGCTTGCCGCTTCCCGGTACGGCGACGTCTGAACGACGTTGCCTGCTTTTGCCATGCCTGATTGACGCCTCAGGCCTCGCGATTCCCCACCGGTTGGGACTTTTCCGTTGTTCGCGGACTCTATATAATCCACAGTCATAAGTATATGACTAATAGTGATTTGGGCCGCCAAGTCGCTTTCCGCTGGATTCCCTGCCATGTCCCTAGAACTTTTGAGTGCTTCCCCGATGGCTGCTTTGCTCGGGCCGCGGTCGGCCTCGTGCTGGGTTTGACCGGTGCAGGAGGCGGCATTTTTGCTGTGCCCGCGCTGGTCTTCGGGCTGGGGTGGGGCGTGCCGCAAGCCGGCCCGGTGGCCCTGCTCGCCGTAGGCGCAAGTGCCGCCGTGGGGAGCGCCCATGGACTGCGTGTCGGCCTCGTGCGCTATCGCGCGGCAATGCTGATGGCCGGGATCGGGGTCGCCGTGGCGCCGCTTGGCACGTGGATGGCTCACCGACTGCCGGAACGTTGGCTCGTTGGACTCTTTGCCATCGCAATGATGGTCGTGGCGGCGCGCATGTATCGCGCATCGCGTGCCGGGACAGCGGGCACCGATAAAGGCACCGATCTGGCGGCGTCGGCCGGTGCCGCGCCGCAACCGCCATGCCGGATGAATCCGGAGACGGGACGGTTGCATTGGACGCGGCGCGTCGCCGCCACGCTCGGCCTCATCGGCGCGGTGTCGGGCTTCGCGTCGGGACTGCTAGGCGTGGGGGCGGATTCGTGATCGTTCCCGCGTTGCGGCGTTTCACCGACATCACGGTACACGGCGTCGTGGCGACGTCGCTTTTCGTCATCGCGTTGATTTCCGCGGGTACCGTGGCCAACGCCTGGTGGAACGGCATGCATCCGGGGCCCCAAGGGTGGATGTTCGTGGTCGGCGGCATCGTCGGCATGTTGCTCGGGCGCGCCCTGACACCGCACATCGCGGCGTCCAGACTGCAGCAACTCTTCTCGGCACTGATGGCCGCAGTCGCGCTGGGCATGTTCGCCAAAGCCTTCGGCGTCTGACATGCCGCACCGGCGGTTGTGCCATCGCGCGGCACACGCAGATCCTTCAAAAATCGCTACGCCTTGCGAGTGACTCACGACGTCACTTGCATTCTCGTACCCCGCTGCGTACCCATTGTGGTTGACATCCCGGGAAGGCATGGAATGAATTTTTCCGTCGCCCGGTTGTCCACTGAGACGTGGTGCTTGCATGACGGGTACGTAATCCGAGTTGTTCCCGCATGGAGGCGCCGCATACTGCGTGTGCTGAGTGCCTCGCATTCGGTAATCCGCCTAATTTGGACTAGGATGTTTCCCATAAGGAGATCCAAAATGGCTGGATTTTGTAGATTTATCCTATATTTCTGCTGGTCGCAAATCAGCGCGTGACGTTGAAGTGTCACGCGGCATGTCGATTGGCTTTGCATCGATGACCACGACATACGTTGACGCTTCGGCGTCCTCCTCGTTCCGCTGTTCGAGTGCCAAGCGAGCCATGGGCCACCTGACTTTTGCAACGCTGACACGCCTGAGCGGCGCCTTTCTGATGACGTGGCTCGCGGGATGCAGTGAATACCAGGCATCGACACCGGGTGTGTCGGCCGCGGGGCAGGCGTCGGCACGCGTCGACACGCCGCCGTCGGTGGCAGCGCAACTGGCTGCGGCCCCGCGTGAGGTTGAAGCGCGGATGCGGCCGGTCGCCGCCGCCGTGGCGATGAGTGCCACGCCGAAGGTCGGTCAGGTGGTGAGCGGGACGTATCGATGGATGGCCGATTGGCCTGAGACTCACAGCGTGCATCAATGGGAAGCGGCGTCGGGACCGACGCGTATTCGCGTTGTCGCACGAGCACGCGAGATGGTGCCGTCGGCGGGTTTGCGCGGCGTGCGCCTTCGATATTGCGTCAAGCCTGTCATGGGCACTGGTGCGGCGCGCTTGACGGGCCACAAGACGTGCTCTGGCTGGACGACGGTCGAGGGCGCGGGCGCAGCGGGCGTTGCCGGATAGCGACGACGTGTTCGGCGCGCCGGGCCGGAGGTGGCGATGCGCCGCCGGGGCGCGGCCTGCCGGCGTCCACAGTAGTAACGCGGTCACGCCTTCGTGACCACCGAGTGTGTTGGCTCGACCCACATTCCTCTTTTGGGAAGCCATGACGCGTAGACACGGCGAAGGATCGCGCGCGCCCACGGCTGACTTCTTTTAAAAGGATTCTGCAAAATGATGGTAAAAATTCTGATCGCGGATGATCATCCGATCATCGCCTCGACACTGCGTGAAATGCTGTCCCCGGATCCGGGTTTTCACGTGCTGCCGCCCGTCACCAACTCGACGGAGCTCTTCAAGGCACTGGAGACGAATTCGGTCGACGTGCTGATTACCGACTACTGCATGCCCGGCGGCACCTTTGGCGACGGCCTGGTCATGATCAATCGTGTGCGTCGCAAATATCCGGACGTCAAGATCATCGTGTTCACCTCGATCGAGCAACCGGCCATCATTCACGCGCTCGACAGCTGCGGTGTGCTGGGCGTGATGACCAAGTCCGACGATCTGCGCGAAATCACGGTGTGTGTGGAGCGTTGCCGACGCGGCATGAGCTATCGTGGGGGGCGCGCCGAACAGATTCTCGACGAGCAGATGCGCCGCAAGCCGACCGCTCGCCGTCCGCTTTCCCCGAAGGAAATGGAAGTGCTGCGCATGTACCTGGACGGCCTGAACGTGTCGCAGATTGCCGATGCCCTCAAGCGTTCGGCCAAGACGATCAACAATCAGAAGCGCATGGCGATGAGCAAGTTGGGCTGCCGTACCGATATGGAGCTGTTCAAGCTGCACGTCTCGAGCCCGGTTCAGTTTTCGCGTGACGGCGAAGTCGAAACGCCGAGCGCCGTCTGAGTTTGGCTCGACATACGACATTGGCGTCCGCGTCCGCGTCCGACGCGACGATGACGCGTGACATCGCGATTGCCGGCCGCTTGCTACGTGTCGGTGGCTTGCTGGCCCTGCTATTTGGTTTGTCGGTCTGGGTCGCTGTGGTGTCCTACGCGTTGTTCGGCATGGTCTGGCAAGGGGGGCAGAAGACGGCCACGTTCTTCGCGACCGTCGGCCACGAGATCCGCGACGTCGAAATTTTCAACGAGCAGGCCAGTACGATGGCGCAAGCCACACTGGCGAGCAACGTTCGGCCGGGCGGTGTCACACAATCACTCACCGACCGGATTCTGAACCCGCTGCTCACCATGCCGGTCGGCACGGCGAAGCGCGTTGCCGGCGTGGGGTTCGATGGCGACTTCCAGATTGTCAAGCTGGCGGAGATCCCGACTGAGCGAGCGCAGCGATTGGCGCGCCTTACCCTTCGGTTGATGATTCTCGATGCCAACTTCTGGAGTGCGCTGGGTGGGCAGGACGAAACCTTCATCATCTCGGCGGATGGCGCGTTTGCCGCTCGCCGCACGTCGTTCGACCTGCAGTCCGTCGGCGCGACGGATCTCGCGCGCGACACCAACGCGACGCTCGCCGAGATCAACAAGGTCGAGCGTTATGCCACGCGTCGTCCCACGAGCAACGACGGTCCGTTCTGGACCTACAACTACCAAAATGCACTTTCCGGTTTGACGGCGGTCTCGAGCTTCGTGCCGATTCGCGATCTCGATGGTCATCTGATGGCCTACGTCGGCACCAGCATGGCGCCCGACAGAATTGTGCCGCCGCGGCTGCGAACGCTGGAGCACACGGGCGAGGCCCTCCAATTGGTGTCCGCGGACGGGTTCGTGGTGGCAAGCGCCGGCGCGTCGCTTTCGTCGTTGGGGCATCTGCGTACGCTCGCCACGTTGCCGCTCTTTGGTGACGCTCAAATGGCGGTGCGTTACGACGGCGAGCGTCTGGTCTTCGAGCGTCATCTGGCGTCGTCGCCGTGGTTCGTCCGGTATGCCGTTCGTCCGATAGATTTACTGCAGCAAAATGCCACGCTGCTGATCGGCGCGACGTTGCTGTTGTGTCTCTATGCGGCGGCCGTTTATGCGGGCATGCGCTACATGCGCCAGCGAATGATCGAGCCGGCGCGTCGACGTACGACGGCCCTGCTCGAACGAGACGCCTTCACGCAGACCCTGATCGAGACGGCCCCCGTCGGCATGGCGATCATCGATCCGTTCGAGCCCAGTGTGGTGATGAGCAATCCGGCGTATGCGGGCACTGTCGATTTGCTTCGACATCTTGGCGATGGCGAGTTGACGCGCATGTACCGCCAACTGCACAGCGGTGTGGTGGCGCGTCCGGTGCGGCGTTTGCTGAGCGCGATCGACGATGCCGGCGAGCGTCACTACGCCGTGAGCTTCGTCGATACCGTCTTTCGTGAACAGTCGGTGCTCATCGCCACACTGTCCGACGTGACAGAGCAACGCCGCTTCGAACTGGAGCAACGCAAGGCGCGGCTTGCCGCCGAGAGCGCCAATCGCGCCAAGGATGTGTTCCTGACGACCGTTAGCCACGAAATGCGTACGCCGTTGTATGGCACGCTCGCGTCGCTCGAACTGCTGAGCGCGCAGCGTCTGGGCGACGATCATCGCTATTACGTCGATGTGATGGAAAGTTCGACGCGCAATCTGCTCGATCTCATCAATGATCTGCTGGACTATTCTCGGATTCAGGTCGGTCGCTTTGAACTGAATAGCCGCGATGGCTCGTTGCTAAAGGAGCTCGAAGCCATCGGCTTGTCGTTTACGGGACGTGCGCGGTTGCAGGGACTCACGCTGGACTGGATGATCGACCCGCAGCTCTCGCGTGCCGTGCATACGGATGCGCTGCGACTCGGACAGGTGGTGACAAATCTCGTCGGCAATGCCATCAAGTTCACCGAGAAAGGGTACGTCGCCTTCAGCGCCATGGTGACGCGCACTGATCCGCAGGGCTGTGACGTGGCCTTCTCGGTCAGCGACAGTGGCGTTGGCATTGCGCCCGCCGATCTGGCGGACTTGTTCCGGCCGTTCGGCAAGAGTACGTCGGAGCCGGGCATGCAGCATGGCACCGGACTGGGGCTGGCGATCTCGCATCAGTTCGTGGGTATGCTCGGCGGCGTGCTGCAGGTCGACAGTCAGCAGGGCGAGGGCACGACCATGCGCTTCACGCTCCGCCTGCCCTGGGCGTCGGACAGCGACATGTTGCCCGTCGTCGGGAGAGGCGAGACGTTTGCGTATGTGAGCGGACTCACTCGCCGCCATGCGTATCTCGATGCATTGATCCGCCGGGCGGGTTACCTGCCGGTCAGGTATGACGACGCGGTATCGTGGTCTTCGGGTAGTGGCCGCGCCCAGGACGCGGGCTTGCTCATGTTTGCCGACGAATGGCCGGTGCGTGGTATGGCGGGCTCGGAGGTGTATCTGCTGCGCTCGACACCGGTCGATCGTCCAGCCGGCAGCGCCCCCGCGTGGCCGCGAGACATCGCATTGTTCCAGCAGGCGGAGCTCTGGGATGCGCTCGGCCTGGTGTCGGCGCCCGGGCTCGCCGCGAGCGGTGACTTGCCGGGCGCTCCCGGCGCGCAGGCGCGTATCAAGCCGCTGGCCGGATGGTACGTGCTTGTCGCGGACGATCATCCGATCAGCGGCATGTTGCTGTCCCGGCAGCTGGAAGGACTGGGCGCGATGGTCGATTGCTATCACGACCCGCGCGAGGCGCTTGACGCGTTCGATGCGGAATCGCACATGCTGGTGATCACCGACGCCAACATGCCGCACCTCTCCGGGCATGCGTTGGCTACGCAGATCAAGGCGCGAGCGGCTCATGTGCCGGTGATCGTCGCGACGGCCGACGTCACAATGCGCACCGACCGTGACGAGACGTCCCCGTTCGACGCCATCGTCTACAAGCCGGTGGATGCGCGCTCGTTGTTGCGCGTGATTGAACTGGTACGGGCGCGCTATCCCTCGCTGTGCGTGGACATCGCGCCGCTTCCAGCGTCATCGGACCAGATCGACGGCGGGCCGACGCCGTCCTCCGACTCGACATCGGCGAAGGACTGGCGGCCACCGCTGTCCGACATGCTCGACACGTTCGTGAAAATTGCCGATCAGGACATCGCCAATTGCCGGGCAGCGTTGGTCGACCCATCGCGCGACACCCTGCGTCATTCCGCGCATCGTTTGCGGGGCGGTTTCATGGCATTCGGGCTGAGTTCGCTGGCATCGCTCGCGGCGCAGGTGGAGCATCTGGCGCCCCAGGCGTCCGTCGGACAGATGGAATCGGCGTTCGACGTGCTCGATGCCGCGTGGAACGACTGGCTGCGTGCGCAGGGGCATGCCATTGCCAACGACGCCTGACGGCAGCGTCAGGCGCACGTCGTCACGACTCGGCGAAGTGCTCCGAAATCAATTGGCGTAGCCACTGATTCCCGCCGTCCTGATGATAGCGACGGTGCCAGAACACATTCGTTTGCAGCGCGGGCAGCCGGAGCGGCGGTTTGACGAAGCGCAGCCCGAACGGCGCGGCGGCACGCTCTGCAAACTTCTGCGGCACGGTGACCACGAGATCATTGACGCTCACGACGTACGGCACGGCGATGAAGTGGGGGACCCAGACATTCGCGTCGGCCCCGAAGCCGGCCTGTGCCAAGAGTTGATTCACGCGCGCATAAGGATTGTCGCCCGTGGCGACGAACAGATGGCGTGCGGCCTGGAATTCCGCCAGCCCTGCATGCGGCGTGTCGAGGGCATGGCCGACGCGGAACAGACTCACATATTGCTGACGAAACAACCGGCGCTGGAAAAATGGGCCGGTCAGATCGTCGAACGCGCCCACCGCGAGATCGATGCGCCCCGACGCCATCGCGTCCTTCAGGTCGGGCAGCGTCGCCCGGACGGTGCGCAGGTGTACCCCAGGCGCAAGCCGGGTGCATAGATCGACGAGCGCCGGCATGAAGTACACCTCCCCCACATCCGTCATTGCCAACGTAAACTCCCGCTGACTGCTCGCCGGATCGAACGCCTCCCGGTGATTGATGGCGCGCGCGATGCCGGCCAGGGCCACCGAGACCGGCTCGGCGAGCGCCTCGGCGAACGGCGTGGGTTGCATGCCCGCGCCGGTGCGCGTGAAGAGTTCATCGTCGAACGTCTGCCGCAGGCGGGCCAACCCGTTGCTGACTGCGGGTTGAGACAGGCCCAATTCGCGTGCGGCCTGAGAAATGCTCCGATGCGTGAGTACCGCCTGAAAGACGACCAACAGGTTCAAATCGACGTCGCGTAACGAAATCATGAGGCGGGGATATTATTCGCGTTATGAATAGAGTGGATTCATCTATTTATATCGCAAAATGTCATCGCTTGCCGGACAATGTTTCCATTCGACATCAGGAGACGAGGCCACTCATGCGTCAAGCAGACCAAATCCAGGGGGAGCTGGGCTATCTGTCCGGCTTTGCCAACGAGTTCGCGACCGAGGCGTTGCCTGGCGCGCTGCCGATCGGGCAGAACTCGCCGCAGCGTGCGCCGTATGGCCTCTATGCGGAACAACTCTCGGGAACGGCGTTCACGGCACCGCGCGGCCATAACCGTCGCTCGTGGGTGTATCGCATCCGGCCCGCCGCGATGCACAAGCCGTTCACCGCCCTTGCGTCGTCGCGCTGGCTGAGCCGTTTCGACGACGTGCCGACGCCGCCCGACCAGTTGCGTTGGGACCCACTGCCGATGCCCGACGCGCCGACCGATTTTGTCGACGGCATGGTGACGATGGCCGGCAATGGCGGCCCGGATGCTGGGCGCGGTTGCGGCATTCATCTGTATGCAGCCAACCAGTCGATGGACGGTCGCTTCTTCTACAACGCCGACGGCGAGTTGCTGGTCGTGCCGCAGGAGGGGCGTTTGCGTATCGCGACGGAATTCGGCGTGCTCGACGTGGCACCCTATGAAATCGCCGTGCTGCCGCGTGGCGTGCGCTTCCGTGTGACGCTGCCCGATGGCCGCGCGCGTGGCTATGTATGCGAGAACTATGGCGCGTTGTTCCGTCTGCCGGATCTTGGCCCGATCGGCTCGAACGGCCTGGCGAATCCGCGCGACTTCCTCACGCCCGTGGCGGCCTATGAGGATGTCGAAGGCGACTTCGAGCTGGTGGCGAAGTTTGGCGGGGCGCTGTGGCGTGCCGACATCGGTCATTCGCCGCTTGACGTTGTGGCCTGGCATGGCAACTACGCGCCCTACAAGTACGATCTGCGTCACTTCAACACGATCGGCTCGATCAGCTTCGACCACCCGGATCCGTCAATCTTCCTGGTGCTGCAATCGCAAAGCAATGCGCCGGGTGTGGACGACATCGACTTCGTGATCTTCCCGCCGCGCTGGCTGGCGATGGAAAACTCGTTCCGTCCGCCCTGGTTCCATCGCAACATCGCCAGCGAGTTCATGGGGCTGATCCAAGGCGTCTATGACGCCAAGGCCGAGGGATTCGTACCGGGCGGCGCCAGTCTGCACAACTGCATGACGGGCCACGGCCCCGATGCGGACACGTTTGAAAAGGCCTCTGCCGCTGACACGAGCCAGCCGCACAAGGTCGACGCGACGATGGCGTTCATGTTCGAGACGCCGGCGATCATCCGCCCCACACGCTTCGCGCTGGAGACCCAGCAGCGGCAGGACAACTACTACACCTGCTGGCAAGGGTTGAAGAAGCACTTCAACCCGAACCAGAAGTAAGCGGCCTCGCGTCGCAACGTCGCCAACCCCTGACACGGCCGGCCGCACCCTTCGATGGTGCAGAGCCGGCCGATGCGCTATCTCAAACAAGGAATTCCCTATGTCCGCACTCCCACAAAGCTGGGTCGCGTCCGCCAACACCGGCGTCACTGACTTCCCCCTGCAAAACCTGCCGTACGGCGTGTTCAACACCGCGTCGCAACCGACGCCGCGCGTTGGCGTGGCCATTGGCGATCAGGTACTGGACCTGGCGGCGCTCGAAGCCGCCGGCGTGCTCAAGGTCGCCGAGGCCGGTGGCGCGACGGTCTTCTCGCAGCCCGCCATTAACGCGTTCGTGGCACTGGGCAGCGCGGCGTGGCGCGCCACGCGCGCGCGCCTGACGTCGCTGCTCGCCGTGGGCGGCGATGCCGCCCTGCGTGAAAACGCGGCGCTGCGGGCTCAGGCACTTGTGCCGCTCGCACAGGTCACGTTGCATCTACCGGTGCAAGTGCCCGGCTACACCGACTTCTATTCGTCGCGAGAGCACGCGACCAACGTGGGCAGCATGTTCCGCGATCCGGCCAACGCGCTGCTGCCGAACTGGTTGGAAATCCCCATCGGCTATAACGGCCGGGCCAGCTCGGTGGTCGTGAGCGGCACGCCAATTCATCGCCCGAACGGACAGATCAAGCTGCCCGATGCGCCGCGTCCGATTTTCGACGCCTGCCGCAAGCTCGACTTCGAACTCGAAACCGGCTTCATCGTCGGTCGTGAAACGTCGCTGGGCGACAGCCTGAGCGTGGACGTGGCCGAAGCGGCCATCTTCGGGATGGTGTTGCTCAACGATTGGTCGGCGCGTGACCTGCAGCAATGGGAATACGTGCCGCTCGGTCCGTTCAACGCAAAGTCGTTCGGCACGTCCATCTCGCCGTGGGTGGTGACGATGGAAGCGCTCGAACCGTTCCGCGTGGCCGGCCCCGAGCAGAATCCGCAGCCGGTCTCGTACCTGCAGCAGAAGGGCAAGCATGCCTTCGACATCGCGCTGGAAGTACTGATGCAAGCCGACGGCGACGCGCAGGCGACGTCCATCTGCCGCACCAACTTCCGTCACATGTACTGGAGCATGGCGCAACAGTTCGCTCACCATACGGTCTCGGGCTGTAATGTGCGTGTTGGCGACCTGATGGGCTCCGGCACGATCAGTGGCCCGACGCCGGACTCGTTCGGCAGCCTGCTCGAACTGACGTGGAACGGCCAGAACCCGATCACGCTGGCCAGCGGTGCGAAACGCACGTACATCGAAGACGGCGATACCGTGGTGATGACCGGCTGGTGCCAGGGCGACGGTTACCGCGTGGGCTTCGGCGAAGTCTCGGGCCAGATCCTGCCCGCGAAGGCGAAATAACCGCGGCCGGCGTGAGTTGCCCACGTATGCCCGGAGGTTTGCCGGGCGTATTGACGGATGCACCCGCGACGCGTCGTTCCGGTTCTCCGGGCGGCGCGTTTGTCGTTTATGGTCGTGTCGACATCTCGCAGATGTGGGTGTGATCGAGGTGTGCCTGCGACAGTTGTTGCCACCACGGATTGATGCGGCCGACGATCAGGCTCGCGCTCACGCGGCAACGCGTGGGCGTATATGCCAGTTCGTTGCCGACGCGGCGCAACAGCGGCGGGTCGCCCAAGCGGGCGCGGCGCGGCACGCGCGGCGAGCGCTGTGCGCGCGCAACAGGTGGCGGGGAGGCGGTGACGTGTGACATTTGATACTTCCCGTGTTCATGTGAGGACGGGAAGTATTTAGCCACGTCGCGGCGAGCGGCGACAGGTGAAGACATCCGAAAAATGCGTCCGATGGGCGTGACAGCGCACCGTCGCAGACCGGGGCAATCATCGATGTTTGTCGTCTGGCACTGCCGGGGCGGCTTGGGCGCCACCGCGCCAGTCGGCGACGCCTCCGGTACCGGCGCGTCGGTCGTTGGCGCTGGCGGTGCGCCGCTCGGCGACATCGGCGGACGGGCCAGACCCTCATTGATCCACGCGTTCAGCAGCGTATAGGTCACAGCCAGAATCACCGGCCCGACGAACAGGCCAACGATTCCCAATGTCAACATGCCCCCCAGCACCCCCGCGAGAATCAACGTCATCGGCAGATCGGCTCCCCGGCGGATCAACATCGGTCGCATGACGTTGTCCAGCATGCCGATGAAGACCGAGAGCACCAGCAGCAGCGTGGCGAGCGTCGGACTGTCTTGCCAGTAGAGCCACGCCACGCTCGAGAGCAACACGGGGAACGGACCGATCTGGGCGACACACAGCACCAGCATCAGCGCCGTCAGGAAGCCCGACAGCGGCACCCCCGTCAGCCATAGGCCGAGGCCGCCGAGCAGCGACTGCGTCACGGCCGTGACCACGATCCCGAGCGCCACCGCGCGAATCGACATTCCGGCAAGCCGGACCGATTCTTCTCCCCGATCACCGCCGAGGCGCCGCGCCATGCGAATCAGCGCGCGCGCCGCACGCTCTCCCTGCATGAAGAGAATGCCGGAGATGATCAGCGTGAGGCCAAGGTGAACCACGAGCAGGCCGATCGACCCCAGCTTGGAGAATCCCCACGTCGCCGCCTTGACGGCATAAGGCTGAATCCGCGCGACGAGACCGCCGGGGCCGGCCGCTGCAAGCGCTTGCCACTCTTCGCTGGCGCGTTGACCCACCACGGGGATGCGGATCAGCCAGTCGGGCGGCATCGGCAGCCCGCGTTGCCCGATGGAGTGCACTTGCTCGCTGATGTCGGAGGCGTGCCCAATCAGCGTGCCGATCGCGGCGGACAGCGGCGCGACGACGATCACGAGCATGCCGAAGATCATGACGGTGGTGGCGAGCCACCGTTTGCCCCACAGACGGCGTTGCAGGCCAACGAGCAATGGCCAGGTGGACGCGACGATCGTCACCGCCCAGATGAATGCCGGCAGAAACGGGAGCAGGACCCATAACGTGCCGATCATCAGCAGGCTGAGCACGAGAATCACGAGCAGGTTACGGGCGAGTTCGCTCGGGGTGGTGGAAAGCATGGGCGCTCCGACAGGCAGGGGGGCGAACGCGCATCAACACGCGTCCGGACGTACGGGTTGCACGAAGTGTGCAGGTGAGAAGCACCATGCCACGGCTGTGCAGGCACGGCAAGTGCGCCGCGCAGGCGCCTCACAGGGGTGTTGTTTCGCGGGGCTCGTCGTCAGAGTCGTCGGATGATGCGCTGGGCCACCTTGTACGGCGCAGCGGTGGGCTCAGCGCGCCGGGCGCCGTCGTCGTGCCGTGTCGGCGTGACCCCGGCGGGCGAAGGCTCGCATGCCCGTCATCGACGTGGCGGTTGCCTGCGACGGGCGGCGAAGCGGTGTGCGATGCGCGCGGGGCGAGGAGGGCGCGGATGGCGAGCGTCGGCGTTGGGACCTTGTTGTTGTTGACTTCTCCGGTAACGGCGCCGTGCGGGCTGTTGGGGCGCATCGACATGGCGCTTGCCGTCGATACGCCCGAGTCGGCCATCGTGACCACCGTGATGGTGCTGATTTTCGGTCGCGGTGCACGACGTTCATGCGCAGTGCGAATGTCCTCGCGCTGCGCGGCGCTATGGCCGATCGAGAAGATGAGGCCGATGAGACCGTAGAGCACGTCGAGCACCGCAAAGACATGAGCGTCTTCCACCAGACTCGGAGAATCTTCGTCAGGCGCGAGCTGCGTGGCGTTCAGGGCGTTGGCGCCGTCGTCCCATCGCGTCGCGTTGTCGCGGCCATGGCCGTGCGCCGAGCCGTCGCCCATCCATGCAAGGTAGTAGAACGTGGCCGTGAGCGCGAACCAGATGAGCCGGGGCGGGGCAGAGCGAAGCATGCCACGGACATCGCGGACGAACGCCTCCAGGCTTGCGGGTGCTTCCCGGTCGTCGGGCTCACGTCGCGCGGTCTCGATCAGCAATTCGGCCAGATTGTCCTGCGCGAGGATTTGCAGGCTGGCGTTATGCCGACTCGTGCCCAACTGGTGGATGATCGGCAACAGCGTCGATCCTGGGATGGGCGCCAGTGGAATTTCCAGCGCGGCGTGGAGGGTGTCGCCGAATCGCCGGGTGAAAATCCCCGGAAACCAGCGCGACACGCCGCGTTCGATGCCGTATCGGGCCCCGTTGCGCAGCACTCCGTAACAAAACACGAAGCCGAGCACTTGTGCAAAGGCTGCCCGATAAGGGGTCGAGAGGATCGCGCTCAGTCCTTCCAGGTCAGGCGCCGGCGTCGTGCGCGCGATCCGGTTGCGGTACTGCCGCTGGGTCACGTTGAAGCCCGCCATGCCGAGCAGATTGATCAGCACGATCGCCAGTGCGGCCACCGGCGGCCAGAGCGTGGCTTGGGAACGGGTGGGATCGGTCGTCTCCGTCAACAACGAGGCGAGCGTCGAGCCGACGGCGAACGGCAGCGCGTCGCGCAGGGTGCCGATGCAGAAAGTGCGCCAGGAGAACGCCGGTCGCTGCTCGCGCAAGAGCGCTTCCAGACGATCGCTCACGTTGTCAACGTCGAACCCATGGAGGGCAAGCGTTCGGGCCTGGCGATGCAGATGCGTGTGCAAGGTGTCGTGCCACGGCTGCGTCGCCATGTCGCCGGGCGCTGGCAGGCCCTCAGGCCAAGGAGGCGCAAGCGGCGTGAGTGGGGTGCGCCATCCGTTGGTGACGGCGGGCGGACCCAACGCATTCAGGGCCGGCAAGGCAACCTCCTGCCATAGCGCATCGAAGATACGTAGCGCGCGGCTTGCGCCCGGTCCCGCGTACATGTCGATCGTGAAGGTGGGGGCGTCGACTGTCGACGGCCGAGTCGGGGCGGGGGGGCCGAGGACGTCCGAAGTGCGGGGCGTGGTGCGAACTCCGCAGGCTCTCTGAGCGCGCCTGGTCTCAGGCACGCGTACGTCCGTGTCATGGGCGCGGTCGGCGACCCGGCCGCGAGGCTGTCCTGCGCGGCAGCTTGCTGGGCGCGCGCGAAATCCTCCTCCAGCGGGGTGACGGGCTCGCGTCGCTCGGCGTCGGTCACTTCGGTGGTTGCGAGCGGGGTATCGGACGCAAGAAGGATGGTTGGAAGGCACGAGAAGCAGTTGCGGAGCATGGCGTCGTGGGCAGGACTAGGCTGGCGGCGAGTTGCCGGGCCTCAGGCAGGAAGGGACGAAATGAAGCGGGCGATGCTACGCCCGTCTGCCCTTGACGGCCACGCCTGAACAGTCGTTTGAAGTCGTTCATTCGCGAAGTTGCGTAGCGGCTTCAGGCCAGTCCGCGATGCGTGATCGGGCATTGACCAGCCTTTGCGTCACACGTTACGCATCGGGCACGACCATGACCCCGGCACGAAGTCCGTTCGCGACATCGGGATTGGGAAACACGATGCGCTCCTCCGGATGCGAAACCGTATAGGTGGTCTCGCCGTCGCGCGCCAGCACAGTGCCGGCGACGTAGGGCGTGAAGTTCGGTGTGTCGGCCGGAACGTCGAGCACGAATGCGTCCGTGCGGCGCACGATCTCGGCGGCCACGCGAAAGCGTCGGGCGCGCGGCACCTTGCCGTCGTCGCGCTTGCCCATCTGCGCGCCGCACAGCCAACGACGCAGGGCGGCGTTGATACCGGCAAATTCGTCAAGGCGGTTTTGCCCGAAAGGCGCGACTTTTCCCAGCTCGAGCGTGCAGCTCTCGGCGCCGAAGTTCGCACAGGTGTAATACGAGAACGTGACGGACGGCTGCTCGGTCAACATCACCGCTTCGATATCGGCCGCGGCAAGTGTCTCGATCCAGTCGTCGCTTGCTGGACGCTGCGGCGGGCTCGGTACCACCGCGAAACGGGGGAAGAGTGACGCGCGAATCGCCGTGTGCATGTCCACGTGCCGACGCAGGCGGCGTACGTCGCGCGTCTCGGCGAAGAACTGCGCCACGATCACTTCGAGTTCACGCGCGCGCTGCACGGCGGGCGACTCCGCACGCTTGGCGTGAGCGCCCTGGAACAGCCGGTTCAGGTCGTATTCGAGATAGCGCTTGCCGGCACGTACGGCGTCCGGGTTGCCAAGCACGACGAGCACACGCTCGCGCAACGTCAGGCGGCCGTCGGCAATGTCACGCAGAATGCCGTCAACGATCTCGATTGGGGCGGTTTCATCGCCGTGAATACCGCACGAGAGGATGGCGTCGAAGCGTTGACCGCCGGGCGCGTCGATCGTGCCGGTGACCTGACGCGCGTCGGCGGGTGTCAGTTCGAGCACCCCTTCAGCGTGGCGTTGCCAGCGTACGCCACAGGGCTCGATACCTTCGCTGGGGACACTGTCGTGCGATTCGCGCACGTCGCTTAGCCAGTGGCGCAGGGCCGAACGATTGGCGTCGGTCATCATGAAGGATCTCCAGAAATGCAGACTCGTATTTTATGCGCGTCGTTGGCCGGTTCGGTGTATCGCGTCGCGCATGCAGCGCAACGCCCTGTTCATGCGGATTTGCCGCTTCGCTCTGTGCGCTCGCATTGTTCCGGCGGTCGAATCCATGTCATCATGACCCGCATCGCACGCCGTTCCATCGAGCGTGGCCTTGGGGATTGCCGTTCATGACCGATCTGTACGTCGAAGGTGTCTGGCGCACTGCCAACGGGGCGCAATTCCGCGCGCTCGATCCCATGTCGGGCGATGTCGTGTGGCAGGGCCATGCGGCGGATGTGGCCGATGTCGACGCCGCCGTCCAGGCCGCGCGTCGTGTGCAGCGCGATTGGGCGCGTCGAAGTGTCGACGAGCGACTGGCCGTGTTGCAGCGCTTTGCGGCGATCGTGACCGCGCAAACCGAAACGCTTGCCGACGCCATCGGTCGAGAGACCGGCAAGCCCCTGTGGGAAGCGCGCACCGAAGTGGCGACGATGGCCGCGAAGGTCACGCATTCGGCAAAAGCCTACCAGGAGCGCACGGGCGAGCGACGCAGCGCCGTGGCGGACGGGCAGAGCGTCGTGCGCCATCGGGCGCATGGCGTGATGGCCGTTTTCGGACCGTACAATTTCCCCGGGCATCTCCCTAACGGGCATATCGTGCCGGCGCTACTCGCGGGCAACAGCGTCGTATTCAAGCCCAGCGAACTGGCGCCCGGCGTGGCCGAACGAACGATGCGGTGCTGGATAGAAGCGGGCCTGCCGCCAGGGGTATTGAACCTCGTGCAGGGCGGGCGCGAGACAGGGGCGGCGCTCGCCGCGCATGACGGTATCGACGGGCTGTGCTTCACCGGCAGTTCCGCCACGGGCCGCGCGCTGCATCGGCACTTCGCAGGGCGTCCCGGCAAGCTCCTCGCGCTCGAGATGGGCGGCAACAATCCGCTGATCGTCGATACGCCTGCCGATATCGACGCTGCCGTCCATGTGACGGTTCAATCCGCTTTCCTCTCGGCAGGGCAACGTTGCACCTGTGCCCGACGCTTGCTCGTGCCGCGGGGGCCGCACGGCGACGCGTTCATCGAACGGCTGGCGTGGGTGACGCAACACATCGTCGTCGGACGTTACGATGCCGATCCGCAGCCATTCATGGGCGCGGTCGTGTCGCTTCAGGCGGCGCGTCGCATGACGGCGGCTCAGGCCGACCTGATGACGCTTGGCGCCCGATTGATCCTTCCGCTCGCCCAGCCGGACGGTCGCTCGGCATTGCTCACGCCGGGGCTGATCGACGTCACGTCGCTGGCCGCGCGCGATGCGCTACCCGACGAAGAATATTTCGGCCCGTTGCTCCAGGTGCTGCGCTACGACACGTTCGACGAGGCCCTCGCGCTGGCGAATCGCACGCGCTATGGGCTGGCGGCCGGCCTGCTGTCCGACGATCCCGCGCGTTACGAACAGTTTCTCGCCGACATCCGCGCGGGTATCGTCAACTGGAACCGGCCGACGACGGGCGCGGCCGGGGCGGCGCCGTTCGGGGGATCGGCGAGTCCGGCAACCACCGTCCCAGCGCGTGGTACGCGGCCGATTATTGTGCTTACCCAATAGCGTCGATGGAGGCCCGCGGGTGATCCTGCCCGAGCACCTCAGTCCGGGCCTGGACTTTGCCGCGTGCTGATCTTTCTATCTCGACTTTTTTTCCGCTTTCCCAGGAATGGATATGACGCGTTTTGCCCTCGAAGCCAACTTCGATGGACTAGTGGGTCCCACGCATAATTATGCGGGGTTGTCTTTCGGCAACGTTGCCTCCGCAAACAACGCCAATCGCGTATCGAATCCGCGCGAGGCAGCGCTGCAAGGGCTTGCCAAGATGAAGGCGTTGGCCGATCTGGGCTACGCCCAGGGCGTCTTGCCGCCGCAAGAGCGTCCGTCGGTTGCCTTGTTGCGCACGCTTGGCTTCTCGGGCGACGACCGGGCGGTCATACGCGAGGCGGCTCGCACGGCGCCCGAGGTGCTCGGTGCGGCAAGTTCGGCCGCGAGCATGTGGACGGCCAACGCCGCCACCGTCAGCCCCTCGGCGGACACGGCTGACGGCCGGGTGCATTTCACGGCGGCCAATTTGTGCAGCAAGTTGCATCGCGCGTTCGAGCACGACACGACGTCACGCGTGCTGCGTACTGCGTTCCCGGACGAAGCCCGCTTTGCTCACCATGACGCCTTGCCGGGCTGGCCGTCCTTGGGCGACGAGGGCGCGGCGAACCATACGCGGCTGTGCGGAGCCTACGGGGAGCGCGGGGTCGAGTTCTTCGTCTACGGACGAGACGATCTGGCGAACGCGCCAGCACCGCGCCGGTTCCCTGCACGCCAGACGCTGCAGGCGAGTCAGGCGATTGCCCGTCTGCACGGGCTGGCGTCTGACGACGTGGTGTTCGCACAGCAGCATCCCGACGCCATCGACGCCGGCGTCTTCCATAACGATGTGATTGCCGTGGGCAATGGCAACGTGCTGTTCTGCCATGCCCGTGCGTTCGTCGATCAGGCGGCGGTGCTTGCGACGCTTCGCGAGCGGCTGGCGGCCCGGGGCACCTCGCTGGAGGTGGTGGAGGTCGGCACGGACGACGTCTCGATCGAGGACACCGTCGGCAGCTATCTTTTCAACAGCCAGTTACTTGCGCGTGCACCCGCCGCGGGCGGCGGGATGTCGCTGGTGGTGCCGCAGGAGTGCCGTGAGCGTCCGGCCGTGTGGCGCTTTCTCGAATCGCTGGTGGCCAGTGGCGGTCCGATTCGCGAGTTGCACGTGTTCGACTTGCGCGAGAGCATGCGCAACGGCGGCGGGCCGGCGTGCCTGCGTCTGCGTGTGGTGCTGACCGACGACGAGCGCAAGGCTACCCACCCAGGGCTCTGGATCGACGATGCACGATACGCCACGCTCACCGAATGGGTGAAGCGCCACTATCGTGACCGGCTGGCCGTGGGCGATCTTGCCGACCCAGCCTTGCTCGACGAGAGCCGCAGCGCCCTCGACGACCTCACGCAATTGCTCGATCTGGGCAGTCTGTATTCATTTCAACGCGGCGCGTAAGCGCCATCGGGAGTCGACGCGATGACGACGATCATTGGTTTGTCCGGCAGCCTGCGCAAAGGCTCATTCAACACGGCGCTGCTGGCGGCGGCGAAGGCGGTGGCGCCGGCCGGCGTCACGCTGGACATCCGCACATTGCATGGCATTCCGCTATATGACGGCGACGTGGAAGAAAGCGAGGGCATTCCCACCGCCGTCGCCACGCTGAAGGACGCCATCGCACAAGCCGACGGCTTGTTGCTCGCAACCCCGGAGTACAACAACGGCATGCCGGGCGTGTTCAAGAATGCGCTCGACTGGCTATCGCGGCCACCTGCCGATAGTGCGAGAGTGTTCCGCGACAAGCCCGTGGCGATCATGGGGGCATCACCCGGCGGCTTCGGCACGATTCTGAGCCAGAACGCATGGATGCCGGTGCTGCGCACGCTGCAGACCACGCCCTGGTGGCAGGGGCGCCTGATGGTGTCGCACGCGAACAAGATCATCGATGCCGACGGGAATCTCCAGGACGACGCCGTTCGTCAGCAACTGACCGCGTTCGTCACGGGATTCGTCGAATTTCTCGAGTGCAGAGCGGGTATGAATGGGTAATTACTGATATAAATCAATTGGTTGCATTAATTTTCTCGCGTGATGGATGCGATGATGGGGCGTGCGGAACCTTGTCCAATCGCCAATGACGAACCGATAAGCGATGCGACTCACGGATTGTTCGGCGATGCACTATGCTGGATGCAACGTATCAGCCGATGCGTCGAACGCGTCCTTTCGTCAGCCGGGGGTGCAACCATGCAAATCGAGTTTCCGGATCACCGTCCCGTATTCAACTATGAAGATCTGACGATTGAGTTCGCGGTTGTCGTCAATGGTCGGCCGATCGATTGCGCCGTGTCGGCCGAAGCCCTGGAAGATCATTTCGGTGCCTACTCGGCACGCGCGGACGATTTGTTGCACGCCTTCGAACACGGGCGAACGGATATTCATGCGCTCACGCGTGAATATCTGACGATGGGGCTTTCGGGCCCCGTATTGTTACGCAGCGGGCACTTTCGCTGGGTACGCGAAGCCAGGCGGCAAGCCGCCCGGCGTTGAGCGACGCACATCGTCGTGCACCTCCGACGTTCCGCCAAGGGAAGACTTTTCTTTGCCGACTTGATTCGTGTCAAACCCGTGAATGTTTCGTCATACGACGCAATAGGCGAGCCGCAAGGATCGGCGTAAGCTGACGTTGCTGCTTGAGCGGTTACGTCAGCGGCACCCTCGTCGATCACGATCAGGAGTCGCTATGGGTTCGGAATTTCGCGTCGTCATCGCCTCGATCGCGGCCTTCATGACGCTGGCCGGCGCGTTCGCCACCATCCACGGTTTGCTCTACGACCAAACGCACGTCATGAAGGGCGGCGTGGTGACGGTGCTGTTCGGTATTCTGTTTATCGTGGCGATGCTCACGCCTTGGCCGAGCGACGACGAGCGCGATTCCAAGGATACCCAGCGCAAGCCCTGAGTCGGGCTAACCGTTTGGTTCACCGCGTTCTACACTGCTAAGTGAGGGACGCCGTCGAAGTCAGCCGAAAGTCGTGCAGCCCTGGCCGGGCAAGCCCCGGATCGGGCCGATTTCCCCGCATGAAACGCTTCGCAACGCGCGTGGTCTCGTTGCGAGGTGCCATATGTGTTCCGATACCCGCGTCGTGATTGCCTCCATCGCCGCATTCGTGACGCTCGGAGGCATATTCGCCACCATTCATGGTCTGCTGTTCAACCTGCCGGAGGTGTCGCGCTACGGCGTGGCCGCGGTTTTGGCGGGGGCGACGTGCACGGCCACGATGCTTATTCCCTGGGGGTCGCGCGACGAGTCGTGACGTGACGCGTCGTCAGACGCGTCCACGCGGGCATTTCAGCCCGCCGGTTTGGCCAGGCGTGCCCGCAGGCAAAGGAAGGCGGGCGCTTGCGAGAGTTCGCGGTAAAGTCTTGGGTCGACGGTGGCCATCTCCGGCAGCGGCAGCGGTTCGACCATGCGCTCGAGTTGCCAGCCGGCGTCTGCCGCGGCATTCAGAATGGCCGCGAGCGGTCGCCGGTATGACTCCACATAGGGCTTCGGCTCCCCGAAGCCGCTCCAGTACATGCCAAATCGCGTGACGTCGAAGTAGGAGCGGTTGCGCCGGGTGCGCTCGTCAAGCCAGTCGCGCATCGGATGCCCCATCGACCAGACGAGCGTCGCGCCGGGCTTGGCAACCCGCGCGAACTCGCGAAACGTCGGTCCGAGGTCTTCCACGTAATCGAGCGCGAGGGCGCTGACGATGGCGTCGAAGCGATGGTCGGCCAGCGAGGAGAACGGCGCGCCCAGGTCCTGCACGTCGAACGTCGCCGCCAGTCCTTCGCAGCGCTTTCTCGCCAGCGCGATCATCTCCGGTGTGACGTCGATGCCGTGCACGCTCGCCCCTTGTTCGGCGAGCCACACACTGTTGATACCCGGGCCGCAGCCGGCATCGAGAACATGCAGGCCGCCGACGTTGCCGAGCAGGTGGCGCGTGGCAGGGCGCTCGTAAAGGGCGTTATGCGGTTTGGTCACGGCAATCTCGGCGTAGCGCTCGGCGAAACCTGCGTAAGCGGTGCGTCCGATCGACGTGGGATCGGCTGAGGACATGCGCGACTCCAGGGGGAAGCATGAATGGGGGGCGATTGTAACGCCAAAGCACGGACGGTCTTGCCGGTGCTGTGGGACAATAGCGGTCTTCGCCGCCGCGCCTGCGCGTATCCCGCGCCCGCCCGGCATCGTGCGACAGCCGTGATTTCGCGACACCATTTCCAAGCATGCCCCCATCCAGCGCTTCTCTCTCGCCGTCTGACACTTCGACCCTTGCCCTCGCCGAGACGATCGACGTGGCCGTGATCGGGGCGGGCCCCGCGGGTCTGATGGTGGCCGAGGTGCTGTCGGCGGCGGGGTGGCGCGTCGATGTGTACGACGCCATGCCGTCGGTCGGGCGCAAGTTCCTCATGGCCGGCAAGGGCGGTATGAATCTCACGCACAGCGAGCCTGCGGAGCCGTTCGTGGCCCGGTACGGCAAACGTGCGGTCGCAGTGGCACAGTGGTTGCGCCGGTTCAGCGCGGACGATGTGCGCTCATGGGCCCATCGGCTGGGCATCGATACCTTTGTCGGCAGTTCCGGTCGCGTTTTTCCCGTCGACATGAAAGCGGCACCGCTGTTGCGGGCATGGCTTACCCGGTTGCGCGCGGCGGGGGTGCGGCTCCATGTGCGGCATCGCTGGCTGGGCTGGGACGCCCGGGCGTCGGCCGGTCCGGACGATTTACGGTTCGCCACACCCGGGGGCGAGCGCCGCGTGCGGGCGAGGGCCGTGGTGCTGACGCTGGGCGGCGCGAGCTGGCCGCAACTGGGCTCTGACGCCGCCTGGGTGACGTGGCTACGCGATCACGGCGTGGCGGTCGCACCGCTGTTGCCGGCCAATGCGGGCTTCGAGACGGACTGGACGCCGCACATGCGCGAGCGGTTCGCGGGCCATCCGGTGAAGTCGGTCACGATGACCTTGCGTGACGGCACGACGCGCAAAGGCGAGTTCGTCGTCTCGGCGCAGGGTATCGAAGGCAGTCTGGTGTATGCGTTGTGCGCCCCTATTCGCGATGCGATTCGTGCCGAGGGCAGCACGCAGGTCTATCTGGATCTGTTGCCGGACTGGGGTCTCGAGCGTGTCGTCGAGGAAGTGGGCCGGCCACGAGGCTCGCGCTCGATGGCGAGCCATCTGCAGAGTCGCCTGGGGCTTGCGGGCGTGAAGTCGGCGTTGCTGCGCGAGTGTCTGCCGCGTGAGGCGTTCGACGACCCGGCGGCACTGGCCGCCGGCATCAAGCGTTTGCCATTGACGCTGTTGCGAACGCGCCCGATTGCCGAGGTCATCAGCAGTGCCGGGGGTGTCGCGCTGGAAGCGCTGGACGCGCGGTTGATGGTCAAGACATTGCCCGGCGTGTTTTGCGCTGGGGAGATGCTCGATTGGGAAGCGCCCACCGGCGGCTATCTGCTCACGGCGTGCTTTGCGAGCGCTTGCGTAGCGGGCGACGGCGCCACTGCCTATCTTCAGGCCCAGCGCTGATATCGCGCGAGCCCGGTGGCGGGGTGGCCGCCGGGCGTGGTCTACGTCAACCGAACGTCAGCCGAGATCGCTGACCCTCAAGCCGGACGAACGCCGAGACGCCACAGCGAGGTCACTTCGGCGGCGCGCGCCGCATGCAGCGGATCGTTCGCGTCGCTGGCCTTGGGATGATGCGGGCGCACGTCGTGACGCGCGAGCACCACCAGGCCAGCGCCGTGAATCCACGAGAGCAAGGTCTCGCGCGTGCGCAAGCCCAGATGTTCCGCCAAGTCGGACAGTACCAGCCAGCCTTCGCCGCCAGGACTCAGGTGGGCGGCGAGGCCGTTCAGAAAGCCCTTGAGCATCTGACTGTCCGGATCGTAGATCGCATGCTCGATGGGTGCGTTTGCCTTGGCCGGCACCCACGGCGGGTTGCAGACGATCAGCGGTGCGCGGCCCTCGGGAAACAGGTCGGCATCGACGATCTTCACGGCGCGGTCGAAACCAAGCCGCGAAATGTTCTCGCGGGCACACGCCAGGGCGCGCGCATCGCGCTCCGTACCGACGACCTGCTGCACGCCGCGACGGGCAAGCACTGCGGCAATCACGCCGGTGCCCGTGCCAATGTCGAACGCCAGCGTCTTGGCGGGCAGCGGCGCCTGGTCGATCAGTTGGAGATACTCGCCACGTACAGGGGAATACACGCCGTACCAAGGGTGAATCGACGCGGCCAACGCGGCAATCGGCACACCCTTCTTGCGCCATTCATGGGCCCCGATCAAGCCGAGGATTTCGCGCAGCGATGCCACCGAGGGGGTGGCGTCCGGCGCGCCCCAAGCTTCGGCGCACGCCTCGCGAACGTCCGGCGCGCGACGCAACGGAATGCCATAGTCAGCTTCCAGCGGTATCAGCACCATGCCAAGAATGCGAGCACGCTGCGCTTGCGCCATCCGATACTTGTGGAAGGCGTCGGCCGGACTGGCGACCACCGCCTCGCCCTTGGCCGAAGGCTTGCGACGCGCACGATGCGGCGGACGATCCACCCGCCTCGCCATCGCCTGCAGCAACTGACGCGCATTCTGGTAGTCGCCTCGGTACAGCAACGCCGTTCCGCCACAGGCAAGATGATAGGCCTCGTCTGCCGTCACGGTGTCGTCAACGACTTCCACTCGGCGCGGTGGCGTTACGCCAGCTTCGGAACGCCAGCGTGCAGTCACGGGGCGACCGTCTTCGGTCCAGGCTAGCGTCGGGGTAGTGTTCATGCGATGTCTTATGAATAGCGTGGCGGCGCACGGAAGCTTGGGCGGGGCACCCCCCCTCTGACGGGGAACCTGTCTCTGTCGGGAGATCAACTTCTGTCGGGAAGCCCGCCCCAGACGGACCGGAGCCCCTTTCCGCCTCTCAAACATAAACCCAACTCGCTGCAGAAAGGGGCTCCGGTCCGTCTTCTTCACTTCCCTCAGGATGCGCCGGAAGCCCGCATTATGCCTGCGTTGTCTCCCCTCCGACCGGAATCAGTGCCGCCCGGTTGCCGCCAACATGCCGCTCAGCCCGCCTTTTTCGCATCGCCGAACAACACGCCAATGGCCGCGCGCAAAGCCTCGTCCAACCCCGGATCTATGCCCGCTGCCAACGCCGACGGCATCGCCGGCCCCAACCCACCATGCCGAATCGCCGCCGCCATCCGCGTGAGCACCGCCGCCCCCGGATTGACCTGCGCGTCATGCGCCCCCGCCCGGGGAACGATGTCCGTAATGGCATTGGCCACCCGCTCCAAGGCCATGAGCGCCGGCCACCAGCGCGCCGCCCGACGACTCACCATCGGCGGTTCGGACAACGCCCGCTGTAACGCAATACGCGCGTCGTCGAGCGCTTTGTATGCCACCCGCCGAGCACCAAACGCTGCATCGACATCTTGCGTGTCGGCAAGCGCCGCATATCGACCCAGCGCATCGAGTGCATTGGCAACGCGCTCGTCGAGTTGATGCCGCTCCCACTTGGCCCAGGGTAAATACCCCACGAGCAACACGATCGCGCACGCCGCCACGGCATCGATGAACCGCGCAAATGCAATGCCCTGACTGCCCGGCTGCAATGCGCCCATCACCAACATCAGGATCGGGAGCAACAAGGCGCTGAATAACCCGTAATTGCGCCGCAACGCCCACGGCAGACACGCCGCCAGCGGGACAAGCACGGCAAGACTGACCCACCCGTTCCGGTCGATGGCAACGACGGCCGCCGAGACGGCAACGCCGACGATACTGCCCAGTCCACTCTGCAACGCGCGGGCGAACACGGAGCCATAGTTCGGCTTGAAGATGACCACGACGATGAGCGGCACCCAGTAAGACCGCGGCAGCGCCGTGAGCGCAATGAAGATCTGCGCGGCCAGCACGCACAAGCCAATTCGCAGCAAGTACCGCCATACGTCGGGCCACGGCCACTTCGGTATCCATTGCCGTCCGGGCGTGGCACGCGCCCGATGGCGCGCCAAGGCAATCAGGGGTGCTTCGGCTGCACGCACAGTGCCAGTGAGTAACGGCTCGGCGCGATGCAACGCCGCCGCGAGCGCCGGCGCATGGTTGTCTTTCGCCATCGCCACCGTCGCCGCCATGTCGAGCTGCCCATCGCGCGCAATGCGCCGGGCAATACCGTACAACGCGCGTCCGAGTGGTGCGGGAAGCGGCCTGCCGCCCTGTGCAAGGCCGATGACGGCCGAGGTGATGGGCTCGGCCGCCAGAATCTGGGCGGCCCTGCGCTCAAGCACTTCCCACCCGCCCGCTGTGCTCGCACGCGCGCTCAACAGCGTGTCGTAGGCCGCAGCAATGGCGTTCTCGAGCGAGCGGCGCGCGAGCCTGACGCGCGGCGTACCGCTCGCGTCGAGCACGTTGGCCAGTTGCTGGTAGACGGCGGCGACGGCGTCGCGCTCGGCGGCGCCCGGGTGCCGCAGCCAGTGAACGGCCATGAGCAGCACGCTGAAGACCCCGCCCGCCGCAAGCAACAGCGGTGCGCGCCATTCGGGCGGCGCAAGGGCCAGGCCCCAGCCGACGATCAGGTAGACGGCGCCCTGCAAGGTCGCCGCCGACGCGACGTTGCCGAACGTGCCGATGAAGCTGAGCAGCAGGATCGCCGCTTGCAGCAGCCCATGCGCGGCCCACGGGTGCGACATGCCGAGATCGTGGATGAGCATGCCGGTGTAGAAGCCCATGACGCCGGTAGCGACGGTCAGCAATATGGAGCGCGCCCGCGTGCGATAGGGGCCGGTTCGGTCGCCGACGATGGCGGGCAGCGCGCCGAGCGCGATGAGCGAGGCCTCTGCGCCATGACCGATGGCCGCGCCGATGGCGGTGGGCACGGCAACGGAGAGCGCCGCATGCACCGCGTCCCATCGGGAGAATGCCACCGGTTCGAGTCGCACCAGCCGCGACAGCCAGGCAACGCGGCGGCCGGGCTCTGGCGTCGTGGGCATGTGCGAACGATCCGTCGTCGTCAGGATGCCTGCCGCGATGCGTCGGCATCGGGCAGTGGCATGAGCTTGCCCTGACCACGGATCCAGGCGTAATCGGCGCGCTCGGCCATCTCTTTGTCGCCACGGCTGTCGCCATAGACGAACAGCACGCGTGGCGGCGACGCCGCCCACCAGGCTTCGAGACGCCGCACTTTTTCCGGTCCCCAGCAATTCGGCTCGGCAAATTGGCCGGAGAAACGACCGAGTTCGTCATACGCCAGCTCGGTAGTGAGAACGGCGTCGAAACCGACCGAGGTGGCCCATAGGCGCAAGTACAAGCCGGGTGAGGCGCTAACCAGCACGATGCGGTGCCCCATCGCCCGGTGCTGTCGCAAACGCGCGAGCATCTCGGGACGAAGCAGGCGGGGCAAATGTTGCGTGATGAACCGCTTGGCATCGTACTCGAGCTGAGCCCGTGTGCGTGCACCCAGCGACGCACGCAGGAACGCGGCCTTAGCGGTGCCCCGGTCGACCACACGCAGCGCCGCGCCGATCAGCCATGGCGAAGCGAGCAGGGCGCCAGCCACGAAGCGCGGCGTGCCGACCGTCTCGCGCACGAAGATGCGAAGACTGTCGGTAGTGGAAAGGGTGCCGTCGAAATCGAAGGCGGCGACGATCGAGGTGTCTCGCATCCGAGGTCAGCGCGCGCTGGAGCACGGCGCGGCAGTCGCCGCCGCCGATGCTGCGCCGCGTGAGTCGGCGAAGGCGACCAGATGCGGCCAGCGTTCGCGCGCCTGCCGGTTGGCAACGATCGCTTGTTCGTCGCGATAGAACGGCAGCACATCGACGCCGACGACCTCGCGCAACCGATCGATATCCGACGGATAACGATGCTCGATCGTCGCGTCGGCGGTTTGCGGGTTGGGCGTGACAGTTGTCATGGGCAACGTGACCTTGGCGGATGAGGGTTCGGTCTGGCGCATGCAAGGCATTGTATAGGTGCCTCGAAGGCAGGGCAATTTCGCAGCCGGCCGGTCAGCCGGTGCACCGGGCCTTCAGTGACCGAAGCCCAAGGTTCGCTTGATTCCTTTTACTCAGGCAGGCTAGCATGGTGCATCTACCGCTGTCAGACACGCATGCTGTGCAGTTCCTCAGGACACCGGCAACCTTCGGATTGCCGGACAACGACGTGGTGAGACGTCGCGTCCTTCGGGCCAGCCTCATGTGAGAGCGGCAATAATGCAGCACAAGAACAGATGAGGCATCGCATATGCAGCTTCGAGCGTCTTGGTCGCGTTACAAAAAGATCTATGCCATCTGTCTGCTAGCTGCCACAGCGATGGACCTTGCGGGCACGCGGCTGGCGATAGCGGCACCGGCGGAAAGCCGGGCTGCAAAGGCGCCGATGGCGCAGCCGACAGGCGCCGTCACCGTGCTGGGCGCAGCGTCGGGCGCCGCGGCGTCGCCCGACCCGTCAGGTACCACCGTGGCGCTCACCGCGGCATCGGCCGCTACCCGCCAGCGCACCGTCACGTTTGCCCAGTTGGGCCAGACCGATGGCCTGCGATTGCGGGGCACCGAAGGATCGGGCGACGTCAACTTCGGAATCCGACTCGATCAGACGGTCGCCTCTGCACTGTTGCGGCTGCGCTACACCTATTCGCCCGCACTGATTCCCGATCTCTCGCAACTCAAGATATATCTGAACGACGAGCTGGTTGCCACGCTGCCGTTCAACAAGCAGGACGGCGGCAAGAACCTCGTGCGCGAGATTGCACTCGACCCCCGCTTGCTCTCGGGCTTCAACCGCGTGCGGCTGGTGCTGATCGGGCATTACACGATGGAGTGCGAGGATCCGATGCACTCCAGTCTATGGGCGGATATCAGTCCGCAGAGCGAGATCGTCACGAGCACGCAGGCGCTCACGCTGCGCAATGATCTGGCCTTGCTGCCCGCGCCGTTCTTCGACCGTCACGACAACCGCGACCAGACCCTTCCGTTCGTCTTCGGTGCGCCGCCGTCGCTCGCCGTGGTGCATGCCGCCGGGGTGGTCGCGACGTGGGCGGGCGCCATCGGCGACTATCGTCGTACGCGTTTCCCGGTCAGCGTGAAGACGTTGCCGTCGAAGCACGCCGTCGTGTTCGTCACGAACGACACGATGCTCCCGGGACTCGATTTGCCGAAGGTCGATGCCCCGACACTGCGCATGATGTCGAATCCGGACGATCCGTCGCTCAAATTGCTGGTTCTGCAGGGACGCGACGCCAAGGATCTGGAGACGGCCGCGCTCGCGCTCGTCTCGGGACGCGCCGCATTGTCGGGCGACGCCATGCGCATCGACGCGCTCACGCCGATGCCACCGCGCGCGGCGTACGATGCGCCGCGCTGGGTGCGCACCGACCGCCCCGTGAAGTTCGGCGAACTGGTCGACAATCCGAGCGACTTGCAAGCGAGCGGCTACATGCCGTGGCCGATTCGCCTCCGGCTCAATCTTCCCGCCGATCTGCTCACGTGGCAGAACACGGGCGTGCCGATGGACCTGAAGTATCGCTACACGCCGCCGGCGAAGCCCGACGATTCGTCGATGAGCGTGTCGATCAACGATCAGTTCGTGCGCGCCTATCGTCTTCGCGCCTCGGGGGCCAGTATCGACAAGAGCCACATGCTCGTGGAGTTGCTCTCGGACGGCACCCTGGCCGATCGCAAGGAAGTGCGCATCCCGCGTTCCAGGTGGCGTCGCGCAATTCGCTGTCGTTTCAGTTCGCGATGGAACCGCACAAGGACGGGATGTGCAGTCAGTCGATCACCCACGCGGCACGTTCGGCCATCGATGCCGATTCGACCATCGATTTCAGCGGCCTGCCGCACTACGCCGAGATGCCGAACCTGAGTTTCTTCGTCGGCAGCGGATTCCCCTTCACGAAGTACGCCGATCTTGCGCAGACGGCCGTCGTGATGTCAAAGACGCCGGACACGGCAGAGCTGGAAACCGTCTTCTCGACGCTCGGCCAGTTCGGCCGGTCGACCGGTGTCTATGCCGATCGCTTCGAGGTGCTCGACACAACGCAGACCGACCGCTTCAAGGATCGCGACCTCTTGATGGTTGGCGGCAAGGAGGTGGCCGACCTTCTGGTCAAGTGGGGCAAGAATCTGCCGCTGATCATCGACCAGACGCGTCGGGTCATGACGGCTCAGCCACAGGCCTCCCAGGGCGACGGGGTGATAGGCTCGGCGCTCGCGGCAAGCCCTGTCGGGCCGGCGCGCATGGATGCCTTGTCCAAGGGGCCGCTCGCCGCACTCATCGGCTTCGAGTCGCCGGTGACCCGCTCGCGCTCGGTGGTCGCGATCAATGCGTCGAGCGACGATGCCTTGCTCGGCGTGGTCAATGCCATCGACGACAACGCCCGACGGGCGGAGATCCATGGCGATCTGGCGGTGTTCAGCGGCGAGCGGGCCGATTCGTTCCGCCTTGGCCAGCGCTACTTCGTGGGCGATGTGAGCTGGTGGACCCGCATTCGCTTTCACCTTTCAAGTCATCCAATTCTGGTGGGGCTGGTCGCACTGCTTGCGGCGTTCGCCATTGCGCTCAAGTGCTTCGGTTGGTTGCAGCGGCGTGCTGCGCGTCGTCTGGAGCAGTAAATGACCCGCGCCGACGCTTCGGGCCGACGCCGTCGTGTCGTGCTGCGTGCGTTCGCCGCATGCGGTGCGTTGCCGGTGCTCGGCGGATTGACACGCATTGCGCACAGCGCACCGGCGAATGCTGCGTCCGCGCCGACCGCGACCGGGCGAACGTGTGCCCCGGTCGACTGGCCTGACTGGGCACGCTTCAAGGCGGCTTTCATGAGCGACGACGGGCGCGTGATCGATCGCAGCATGGAGGATCAGCGCACGGTGTCGGAAGGCCAGGCCTACGCGCTGACCTTCGCGCTGATGGCCAACGATCGCGCCACGTTCGACAAGGTGCTCGACTGGACCGTCAACAATCTGGCGAAGGGCGATTTGACCGCTCACCTGCCCGCATGGCTCTGGGGCAAGAAGGACGACGGGCAATGGGGCGTGCTCGACCGCAACCCGGCGAGCGACGCCGATATGTGGATCGCCTACGCGCTGGGCGAGGCAGGGCGATTGTGGAACGTGCGGCGGTATACCGCGCTGGGGGCCCTCGTTGCACGCCGCATTGTGTCGGAGGAGACGGATGTCGTGCCCGGTCTCGGGCGCACGCTGTTGCCGGCGCCGGTCGGCTTTCATCCTGCGAAGGATCTGTGGCGGCTCAATCCTAGCTATGTGCCGATGCAAGTGGTGCGCTATCTGGCTGGGCGCTTTCCCGAGAGCGGCTGGGCCCAACTGATCCCGTCATCGCTCAAGCAAATCACGCTGACGGCGCCACCGCTGGGATTCGCCCCGGAATGGGCGATGTACCGTGCGGGCCGCGGTTTCGAGATCGATCCGGACACGAAGGGAGAGGGCAGCTACAACGCAATTCGTGTCTATCTATGGGCCGGCATGCTCGCGCCCGGCAGTGATGACTTTCACGCATTGATGCACACCTTCGGGGCATGCTGAAGTTTGTCGCGGCACACGGTGCGCCGCCCGAACGGGTCAACACGCGCGACGGCACGGCCGGTCAATCCGGCGGGTCCGGTTTTTCGGCGGCCCTTGTGCCGCTGCTTCAGGCGGTGGGCGATACCGCGCAAGCGCAGGCGCAAGTGACGCGTGCGCGCGCGCTCGAGGCGCAATCGGCGCCCGGCTACTACAGCTCGGTGCTCTCGTTGTTCGGTCTCGGCTGGCGCGATGGGCGCTTCCGTTTCGCCGCCGACGGCATGTTGCAGGTGCCATGGGAGGCGACTTGCGCAACACGGTGATTCGCTCCGCGTGTCTGACCTGCGTGCTGATGGCCGCCGGTGTTGTCCCCGCGCGCGCCGCGACCAGCCCGGGCGAGGGCGGCAAGCCGGATGTCGTGGCCGCCAATCGCGATGTGAGCCGTCTGCTCGCGAGTGCCACGCTCTGGCACGCCCCATCGCAACGATCTTGCTCGCGCCGCGCTGGAAAAGGCGCTGCTCGTGCAACCGGAGCAACCTGACGTGCTGTCGCTGCTCGGCCAGATCGAGATTGAAGAGAATCACCCACAGCAAGCAAACAAGGCCTTGCAGACGTTGCAGGCGCGCTATCCGAACGCGCCCGCCACCAAAGCGCTGGCCGACGTGATTCGCGTGAACACCGTCGACAGATCCCGCATGGCGCGCGCGCGACTGCTCCAGCGCAGCGGACAGGCCGACGCGGCCTTCGCGCAATACCAGGCCCTCTTTCCCGACGGTCCGCCCAGTGGCGATCTTGGCGTCGAGTACTACCGGGCACAAGCCAATGCCACCCACGGCTGGCCCGCGGCGCAACGAGGGCTGGCAGCACTTGCGAAGGACTCGCCTGGCGATTCGCGCGCGTCGCAATCGCTCGCCGAGTTGATGATCGACCGTCCGGCGAGTCGTTTGGCGGGCACGCGCATGGTGGCGGCACTCGCCGCGCGTCCGGACGCCGACCTGAACGCCTTGCTGCCGCTCTGGCAGAAAGGACTGTCGCGGGCGGACGGCGATCTGGCCTGGCTGCCCCTCTATCAGCGCTATCTCGCGCTCTCGCCGAACGATACCGAGATCCGCGCGGCGTACGACAAGCTCAATGCACAACAGGCTGCCCGAACGCGCATGCTCAACGACCCCGCGTATCAGGCGAGGCAGGCTGGCATCAAGGCGCTCGATGAGGGGCGGCTGAGCGACGCGCAGACGTCGCTCGACGCGGCGCGCGCCAAGCGTCCCAACGACGGCGAATTGCTCGGCGCGCTGGGCTGCTCAAGATGCGTCAAGGCGATCACAAGGCGGCACAGGCGCTGTTTTCGCAGGCGCTGCGCAAGGATCCGGGAAACGCGAACAAGTGGCGTGGGTTGCTCCAGACGTCGCGCTTCTGGGGCGCGATGAGCGAGGCGCGCGAGGCGCGCGACGCCGGTCATCTGGCCGAGGCCGACCGGCTCGCGCGCAGCGCCCTGGCCAGCGACCCGCGCAATCCCGACGGTCTGGCATTGTTGGGCGAGATTGCGCTCGACGACAAGCGCGACGACGATGCCGAGCGGCTCTTCCAGCAGGCGCTGACGATCGAACCGGATAACGACACGGCGTTGCGTGGCCTGATTACCTTGTATTCGCGTCAGCAGCGCCGTGCCGAACTGGCGACCCTGCTCGGCGATCTGCGGAGACGCTTCCCGCAGGATAAAGCGCGCTTCGACAAGGCCGAGGCCGCCGCCTTGTCAAACGATGCCGAGCGCGCGATTGCACAGGGTCACAACGGTCCGGCGCTCGCGGCCCTGGAGCGCGCCGTCGCGCTTGACGCGGGCAATGCCTGGACCCGCTACGCGCTGGCAAGTCTCTACCGGAAGCTGCGCTTGCCGCAGCTCGGGCGCGACGTGATGGCCGAAGGCCTGCGCCAACCGCTCCCACCCGACGACCGCGCGCAGATGTTGTACGCACAGGCGCTCTACTTGAACGTCATCGACGACGAAGCCGGGGCTCGCGCCGCGCTCGCGCAGATCCCAGCCACGAACGTCACGCCGTCGATCCGGCGCCTGCAGACAACGCTTGCGATTCGCGACACAGCGCGTCTGGCACGGGAGGCGCACGCGGCAGGCGACGATGCGCAGAGCGAGCGACGCTATGCCGATGCCTTGGCAATGGCCGGGGACGACCCGGAACTGATCGGTGAAGTCGCGCGCGCCCGCATGGCCGCGGGACAGCCCGAGCCGGGGCTGGCGCTCATGCGCAACTGGCTCGCGGCACACGCGGACAAGCCGCAGCCCGATGCACAACTGCGCTACGCGGAATTGCTCGACACGGCGCAACGCGATGCGGAACTCGGCACGTTCCTGGCGACCATCGATCCAGCCACACTCGGAGCGGATCAGCGTGCCGAACGGCAGGATTTGCAGGATCATCTCGCCCTGCGCGAGGCCGACCGTGCGCGGGCACTGGGCGACTTCACGACCGCGCGCGCGAAGCTCGATCCATTGCTCTCGCGTGACCCGCCCGACCAACGCGCGCTGTCGACGCTCGGCGATCTGTACTTCGACGAGCGCCGCTTCGACGACGCGCGCAAGATCGCGCAAGCGCAGCTTCGCCGGGATCCGAACGATCAGGACGCGCGCCTGTCGCTCGTGCGCGTGCTCTACGAGATGCAGGACGACGCGGCGGCCAACCGCGAACTCGATCGCGCACTGGCCGAGGCGCCGCCCGACGACGTTTGGACACAGCTCGCCGCTGTGCGACGGCTCACGGCCATGCAGCGCTTCGACGAGGCCATCGCACTCAACGACACGCTGCGCACGCAATTCCCCGATACGCCCGCCGTGACCGTGCAGCGCGGGCGCATCGCACAGTCGCAGCGTCATTACCAAGAGGCGAAGGGATGGTACGACCAGGCGCGCAAGGAGGAAATCGTACAGGGCGCACTACCGGGCTACGACGGCATGACGTCGGCCGAGTCGGCCATCGACTCGCTGGAAGCGCGCCGTAACAGCTATGTCGCGGCGGGTTACGAAATCGACGAGAAGAAGGGCGACGGCGGCATCTCGATGTTCAACGCCCGCGCCGTACCGGTGTACGGCCAGTACGCGGTTGGTTACGACGGCCACGTGTTTGCCCAGACGGATTACGTCAGTGCGGACTCCGGCGACTTGCCGCTCAATGGCACCTCGGAGTTCGGCACATTGCCGCTGCTCAATGTGCCGGCGTTCCGGGCCGCCAATCCTGGCGTGCAAGGCGACTACGGCACGAAACGTCAGAAGGCGCACGGGCAGGCGCTCATGCTCGGCTATCAGAACGACTGGATTCGGGCAGACATCGGCCATACGCCGGTGGGCTTTCCCATTTCCTATGTGACAGGTGGTGTGCGTCTGTTCGGCAACGTCGGCCGCTACGACTACTGGGTCGACGCGTCGCGCCGACCAATGACGGGCAGCATGGTGTCATACGCCGGAGCGTCCCTGCCGTTGCCCGAAATCTTCGGCGATGGCAAATGGGGCGGTGTGCGGCGAGATGCGCTCACGTTCCACGCGTCGCGCGACTTCCTGAGGTGGGGTATTTTTGGCGAAGCGAGCGTGGCGCGACTGACCGGGGAGAATGTACTCAACAACTCGGAGGTATCAGCGCGCGCCGGTGTCGACCTGCCGCTCATCTACCGGCGCGACATGCGCATGAACACCGGCCTCACAGTGTTCTTCGACAGCTTTGCGCAGAACGAGCGGTTCTACACTTATGGCCATGGCGGGTATTACAGCCCGCAAACCTATGTGTCGCTGACGCTGCCGCTGGAATGGTACGGCCGCATGCAACGCTGGTCGTATTACCTGCGCGGGTCGGTGTCCGTCTCGCAAAGTCAGGAGAAAGCGATGCCGTACTTCCCGACGGACGGTGCGCTGCAAGCGGCCAGCGGCAACTTGACGTACGGCTCGGGCGGTGGCTTCGGCGTGGGGTTCTCGCTTCTCGGGCGTGCCGAATACTGGGTCAACCGCCATTGGGTGATTGGCGCTCAGGCGCAGTTCGAGCGTTCGGACTATTACGCGCCGAATCGCTTCCTCGTCTACCTGCGCTATCACTTCGACGCCCGCCGTGGTGATGTGCCGATGCCGCCGTCGCCGGTACGCCCGATCTGGAGTTACTGACCCATGCGCGCTCTCGTCGCTTTTGCCTTTGCCGCCGTTGTGTCCGACATCTCCGATGCCTGGGCCGGGAAGGGGGCCACATGCTGACACTCATTGCCGTTGTTTCCAGCGCCGGTGGCGCGGGGCGCAGTACGGTGACGGCCCATCTGGCCGCAGAACTCGCGCAGGCATCGCATCCGGTCGCCGTGCTCGAACTCGACGCACAAAACAGCATCGGTGCGCTGCTCGGATTGCGCGAGACGTGCGCGGCAGGCGTGCTGTCGCCGAACGTTGCGCCGGACGGCTGGCATAGTGTGCTGCGCGAGACGCCGGCGCACGTGCCGCTGCTGCCTGCCGGTCGCAGCGAGGCGGCGAGTGTGAGCGCCATTGGCCAATGGCTGCGCCAGGACGCCGGCGGGCTGCGTCGTCATCTCGACGCGATGGGTTTGCCCGAGGGCACGCGCGTCCTCATGGACACGCAGCGCTTGCCCGATGCCATCGCCCAGGCCGCCGTGGCGGGGGCCGACCTCGTCCTTGGCGTGGTGCCCGTGACGACGACCGGCTATGTCACGCAGCCGGACCTGATCGCGGCATGCGCGGGCCGCGCGCGGATGGTGCCGAACTTCGCTGCCGCCAATTCTGCGCTCAACAACGATCTCCTCCATCTGATCCAGTCGCGCGCGGGCGACGCCAGTGTGCCGTTGCGCATTCACCGTGATGACGCGATCGGCACGGTGGCGGCCAGCGGCCAGACGCTGGCCATGGGAGGACAGGGCTCGCAGGCTGCGCTCGATCTCGCCCATTTGGCCGCGTGGCTGCTACGCGCCACGTCGCCGATTGATGCCGCGACCGGCACCAGGGGCAGCGCATGATAAGCGACGCACTGGGCTCCCTCTACCGGCTCGGCCGCGAGATTCTGGTGGTGCGTCTCGCGGTGCCGCCGCGCGCGGACGGACGCCCGCCAAGTTTTCTGCAATGGACGCTTGCGGCGACCTTGCGTTCGCCAGGTCATCGACGCTGGGTCACGCAGGTCGGCGACCATGCGGTGACGCGCCTGGCGATGCGACTTGAGGTGAATCGGTTGGATCAATGGCGCGACTGGTGGTTGCGTCTCCTGTTTCCGCCGCCTCGCGCCGGACGCACCGATTATCCCGCGCGCGCACTGGCTTGGATCAACGCACGTGTCACGCATCGGCTCGACGTCCCGGTCGATGCGAGCGTCGGGCAGATGATGCAGGCACTGGTGTGGCGCCGGGCCGATCGGCGCCCGGCATTCCCACCGTACGTTGGCTGGCTGGCGCTCCGGGACAACAACGAACGCGTGCGACTGTGGCTGGTGCAGACGCTCTTCGGCATTCCGCCCGACACGCCCGCGCAACTCGCCCATCGCTTCGACGCGCAACTCGAGCGTGTGATGCAGTGGCGTGTCACATCGGCCGTTGTCGCGCTGCTCGGCATGATCGGCGTGTTCTGGATCGTCACGACACCGTTCGCGCCGTTCGAGCAGTTGCTGTTTTCTATCTGCACGCTAACGCTGGCGTTAGTATTCCGCCGGCTCGACAGTCAGTATTCGGTGCTTGTGCTGATCGGCTTGTCGTTGATCTCCACGATCCGCTACGTATGGTGGCGTCTCACGCAATCGCTGGCGTTCGACACGTTGCCCGAGGCAGTGGTCGGCTACACGCTCGTGGCCGCCGAGATGTACACGTGGATGATCCTGCTGTTTGGCTACATCCAGACGGTCTGGCCGTTACAGCGCCGCATCACGCCGCTGCCGCCGGACACGCGTGAGTGGCCCAGTGTCGACATCTATATTCCCACGTACAACGAGGGCCTCGACGTGGTGCGCCCGACGGTGTATGCCGCCTGCGGGATCGACTGGCCACCCGAGAAGCTCAATATCTACCTGCTCGACGACGGACGCCGCGACGAGATGCGTGAATTCGCTGCGCTCGCGGGCGTGCACTACATGACGCGTCCCGACAATCGGCATGCCAAGGCGGGCAACATCAACCATGCGCTGGGCAAGACACAGGGCGAGTTCGTCGCCATTTTCGACTGCGATCACATTCCCGTGCGCTCGTTCCTGCAGACGACGATGGGTGCCTTCCTCAAGGACCCGCGCTGCTCGCTCGTGCAAACCCCGCACCACTTTTTCTCCGACGATCCGTTCGAGCGCAACCTCGCCACGCGCGGGCGGTGCCCAACGAAGGGCGACTGTTCTACGGGATCGTGCAGGACGGCAACGACTTCTGGAATGCCTCGTTCTTCTGCGGCTCCTGCGCCGTATTGCGACGTACCGCACTCGACGAAGTCGGGGGTGTCGCCGTCGAGACGGTGACGGAAGACGCCCACACGGCGCTCAAGATGCACCGTCGCGGCTGGAACACCGTGTACCTGAAAGTGGTGCAGGCGGCGGGACTTGCGACCGAGTCGCTCTCCGGTCACGTGGGCCAGCGCATTCGCTGGGCACGCGGCATGGCGCAGATCTTCCGCGTCGACAACCCGCTCTTCGGACGCGGATTGAAGTTCGGACAGCGGATCTGCTACGCGAACGGCATGCTGCATTTCTTCTACGGCATTCCGCGCATCATCTTCTTGCTCGCACCGATCGCCTATCTGTTTTTCGGATTGCATATCGTGCAGGCGGCGGCCCTGAGCATCTGCGCCTATGTGTTACCGCACATTGCACACGCGAATATCGCCAACTCTCGCATCCAGGGCAAGTATCGCCATTCGTTCTGGTCAGATGTCTATGAAGCCGTGCTGGCGTGGTACGTGGCGTTACCCACGACGGTGGCGTTCATCAACCCGCGTTACGGCAAATTCAACGTGACGGCCAAAGGCGGCCTGATCGAACAGAGCTTCTTCGACTGGAATATCTCGAAGCCTTACCTGGTGCTGCTCGGGTTCAACGTCCTGGCCTTCCTCGCGGGCGTCTTGCGCTACTTCTACGGGCCGGCGCATGAGATGGGCGCGTTGATCTTCAACGTGGGGTGGGTGACGTTCAATCTGGCGGTGCTGGGCGCGGCGGTGGCGGTAGCGACCGAGGTGCGGCAGGTGCGCCGCACGCACCGGGTGTCAATGCGCATGCCCGCCACGCTGTATCTGCCGGACGGGCGCGCGATGGCGTGCTACACGCGCGACTTCTCGGGCGGTGGTCTGGCGCTGCAACTGCCCGTGCCCTCGCGTTGCGCGAGGGCACCGAGGCGCAGGTCGCACTCGCGCGCGGCGCCACGGAGTATGGTTTTCCGGTGCGCGTGGTCGGGGTGCGCGGGCAGGCGCTGTTTCTCTCGTTCATGCCGCTCACGGTGGCGCAGGACAAACATCTTGTGCAATTCACGTTCGGCCGTGCCGACGCCTGGCGCGACTGGGATGTCGAGCGCACGCGCGACGAACCGATCAAGGCGCTCTTCGAGATGCTCGCGATGGGGCTGCGCGGTTATCAGGTGCTGGCGAATTACTTGCTGGGCAAACTCGTGACGCGCTGGCAGGATCGCCTGCGCAGCGCACGCCAGACGTAAGCCGGACAACACCGGCACTCAGGGACGCATACGATGGGCATCTGGAACCTCTATTTCATCCTGAAGCTGCTGCTCCTGTGGGCCGGCATCATCGGCTTTCACGTGCTGCCGAACTTCCTCTTCGCGGTGCTGCTCGCGATCCGGCTGCGCCCGCGCTGGGCGCGCATCGGGCGACAGGTGATCGCTCTGCCGGCCGGCGCGGCGCTGCTCTATTACGATTCGAACCTGCCGCCGTTCGCCCGTTTCGTCGAGCAGTTGCCGGCGCTGCTGCAATTCCGGTTCTCGTACCTGATCGAGCTGCTCGGACGCTTCGTGCCGACGCAATTCTGGCTGCTGCTCGCGATCCTGACGCTCGTCTACTGGATCGTGAACCGCTGGGTTCGCGTGACGACCTTCGTGATGCTCGCGCTCGTGATCGTGCCCCTCGTGCTGCGCTTTGGCGCGCTCGGGCCGGTCGCGCCGGTAGTCGCGGCGCAGGGCGATACCCCGGCCGCGCAGCCAGCGGGAGAGGGCGCAGCGACCGCCGGCGTGAACGAATTCGTGTCGGGTGACGGCGAGGTGCCGTTGGCCGCGAGTCCGGATGCCGCACTCGATGGCTTCTACTCCCGCGAACTGACGCGCGCCGTCGCGATGCCCGCGCAGACCGGGGCCGGCCCGGACTTCGACATCATCTTCCTGCACATCTGTTCGCTCGCGCAGGACGATCTCGACGTCGACAATCTCGCCAACCTGCCGCTGCTCTCGCGCTTCGATTTCGTCTTCAAGAACTTCAACTCCGCGGCGAGCTATAGCGGCCCGGCCGCCATTCGTGTGCTGCGCGCCGGCTGCGGCCAGCCGACGCACAAGGCACTGTACGATCCGGCCGGCCCGCAATGCTACGTGATGAGTGACCTGAAGCAGCTCGGCTTTACGCCGTCGCTCGCAATGAACCACGACGGGCATTTCGACAACTTCATGCAGGAGGTTCAGCAGAACTTCGGCATGCAGGGCATCACGCCGTTCGATAACACGCGCACGCGTGTGGCCATGCGCTCGTTCGACGAAACCCCGGTCCGCTCGGATGGCGACGTGCTGCAAACGTGGTGGCAGCAGCGTATGGCCATGCCCGACAAGCGCGTCGCACTCTACTACAACACGATCTCGCTGCACGACGGCAACCGTCTCGAAGGCTCGCGACTGCCCAGCGCGCAGAGCTATCCGATACGCGTGAAGGCGATGTTCGACGATTTTGGTCAGTTCATCGACACCATTGCCCGGTCGGGCCGCAAGGCGGTGGTGGTGTTCGTGCCCGAGCACGGCGCCGCGCTGCGGGGCAGCAAGCTGCAGGTCTCGGGCATGCGCGAGGTGCCGCTGCCGCAGATCACGCATGTGCCGGTGGCGGTGAAGCTCGTGGGCTTCGGCAACGGGGCGGGGGCCAGCCACGGCACGCCCATCACCATTTCCACACCCACGAGCTATCTGGCGCTGATGACACTGGTTTCGCATCTCATCGCGAACAACCCGTTCGCGGGAACGCCCGATCTGGCGTCATATGCGGCTGATTTACCGCAGACGGCCTTCGTGTCGGCGAACGAGCAGACCACCGTCATGAAGTACGGCGGCAAGCAGCTCATTCGAGGCACGGACGGCGTCTGGGTGGACCTCAAATCGATGGAGTGACGCGCCGACCCTGCGCGAGTCCTCGCCGGATCCGCACGCGAATGCGTGTTCGGGCTCGCGCACGCGTTTTCCCGGAATCGCGCATACTGTGCGCTCTTGCCAGCGCGCGTGGCCGGCGAGGCCCGCGATCGTCGCCTGGCATGGACGCATTCGAAACTTCCGGGAGTTACTGTGCAATACACCAAATTCGGCCGCACCGGCCTGAGCGTTTCCCGCTTGTGCCTGGGTACCATGACGTTCGGCCTGCAAACCGAGGAAGCCGCCAGCCATGCGATTCTCGACCGTACCGCCGACGCGGGCGTCAACTTCATCGATATTGCCGACGTCTACCCGCTCGGCGCCGACATCTCGTTGTCCGGGCGTACCGAGGAGATCGTCGGTCGTTGGCTCAAGGGGCGCCGTAGCCAGTTCATCGTCGCGACCAAAGCTTGCGGCCAGATGGGACCGTCACCGTGGGACAAGGGGGCGTCGCGCAAGCATCTGCTCGATGCCATCGATGCGTCGCTGCGCCGCTTGGGAACCGACTACGTCGACCTGTACCAACTGCATTCCGACGACACCGACACGCCCATCGACGAAACGCTCGAGGCGCTCGACACCATAGTGAAGTCGGGCAAGGCCCGCTACGTCGGCGTGTCGAATTACCTCGCCTATCGCCTCGCACGTGCCCTGGGCCGCGCCGACGTGCTGCGCGTGGCACGCTTCGTGTCGGTGCAGCCGCGCTACAACCTGCTGTTCCGTCAGATCGAGCGCGAATTGCTGCCGCTGGCCAGTGAAGAGGGTCTGGCGGTCATCCCTTACAACCCGCTCGCCGGCGGATTGCTGACGGGCAAATACCGACACGACGCCGCGCCGAGCGAGGGTCGCTTCACCACGGCGACGGTCGGCAAGGCCGGCTCGATGTACCAGCAGCGCTACTGGCACGAGCGTGAGTTCGAGACGATCGAGTCGCTCAAAGGCATTGCGAAGGACGCGGGTGAGTCGCTGACGCGTCTGTCGCTCGCCTGGGTGCTGGCGAACCCGGTGGTCACGTCGGCGATTATCGGCGCGAGCCGCGTCGAACAATTGACCGAAACACTCGGCACCGTCGACTACGCGCTCGACGCCGGCCTCAAGGCGAAGCTCGACGACGCGTCGCATGCTTATCGCTGGGGCGACGCCGCCCGATAAGCGCAACGTCCCGCCCCCGGCTTTCTGCGGGACTCACACCGTACACAGGCCCGACGCGTCGGGCCTGTGGCGTTTTTGCGTTGCATCAAGCAAGCGCGTCTTAAGGGCGATTCCCGAGCCCGCGAACGTAGTCGTCGGCTACGATCGAGCGCTATAGTAGCTGCATCGTGTCACGGTTCGACAGTCGAAGCGACTGACGCGGCGGCACGATGCCGGACACGCTGCCTGCGTGCGAGGCCTTCCTCTGATGCTCCTTGCGAGGCTGCTCATGACAAAACGCATTCTGCTGGCGACCGACGGTAGCGAATCGTCACGCCGCGCGCTGCGCGAGGCGGCCGCCTTTGCGCGCAACGGCGACATGATCCGCGTCATCCACACGGTGGAAGATCCCGTCACGCCGGTGACTTCCGCCTTCGCCAAGCTCATCGATCTGGAACAGGTGCGTCGCGACATGCAGCGCGAGGGCGAGGAACATCTGGCGCGCGCGGTGCTTTATCTGCGCGAGGAAGGGCTCGACCCACAGGCGCATTTGCTCGATCTGCGCACGACCGGCGAGACCGTGCCCGAGGCCATCACCCGCGAGGCCAACGAGTGGGGCGCCGACATCATCATCGTCGGCACGCACGGCCGGGGTGGTGTGCGACGCGCCATGCTGGGCAGCGTCGCCGAACAGATTCTGCGCAGCGCGGAGGTGCCGGTGATGCTGGTGGCGGGCGAGGCACGCCCGCATTCGCCGTTGCGTGCGGGCGGACACTACGAACGGATACTCGTCGCGCTCGACGACAGCGAGACGTCGCGCCGTGCCTTCGAATACGCGCTGTCGCTCGCCCGCGCGCATGCGGCGTCGTTGCGCGTCGTCCATGTACTGGATATGCCGGGGCCATTTCCCGAAGGCTTCGACTCGGCCCCGATGCTTGGCGCGGTGCGCGCCGTGGGCGAGCAGGCGCTGAAGTGGGCGACGCGACGCCTGCACGAGGCGGGCGTGCCCGGCGACGTAGAGTTGCGAGAGGTTCAGCCAGTCGGCGAGGGGGTTGCCGATCAGATTATCTGCGCAGGCAAAGAGACCGACGCCGATGTCATCGTGCTTGGCACGCACGGGCGGCGCGGGTTCCGGCGCTTCACGCTGGGCAGCGTCGCGGAGGACACGGCCCGTCACGCAGGTCGGCCGGTGTTGCTGTTGCCCGCGCACGCACCGGTGGAGTGACACGCATGCCGTCAGGCGGCGCGTTGATCGCCGGGCGGAAGCGCCCGGCGTGTTTGGCACATCAGAAGGAGGCGTTCGGCCTCAGGCGGCCGGACCGAGTTCTGCGAGAAGCGTTTTGAGAGGCGTGGCGGCGTCGGCCAGACGCACCGGGTCGACCACGGCGCGGCGACCGACGAGTTCGCGTGCCGCCAGAAACTCCTGTGCCCGATTGATGCTCACGGCCGCCACGACGGCACCTTCGCGCAGATAGAAGCGCATGAACACGGCGGCCCCTTGCGCATCCGGCAAGCGGCGCTCGATCATGGCGTCATGGCCGTCGGTCAGGCCAACCATTTGCAGCTTCGCGTTGAACTGATCGGACCAGAACCACGGCGCGGTCGCGACGGCCTTGGGGCATCGCCATGAACCACACTCGCGGCCACCTTGGCCATTTCGCTCGCGCTCGGCACCGATTCCAGACGAATGCGGCGGCCCAGCGCCGGGTGTTCGTGATGCGCACAGTCGCCCACCGCCAGAATGGCCGGGTCGCTCGTACGAGCATATTCGTCGACGACGATGCCGTTCTCGACGGCCAGCCCCGCAGCCTGCGCCAGCTCGGTGTTCGGAACGAGACCAATGCCAACGACCACTACATCGGCCGGCAGGCGCTTGTCGCCGGCCACGACCGCGACCACTTGGCCAGCCGCATCCCGCTCAAGCGCCGTCACGCCGACACCGACCTGCACGTCGACGCCGTTCTCGCGGTGCAGCGCTGCGAAAAAGTCCGCCAGATCGGCTTCCGCCACGCGGGCCAGCAGGCGGGGGGCCGCTTCGAGCACGGTCACCGCGGAGCCCGCCTTGACGGCGGTTGCCGCCACTTCCAGCCCGATGTAGCCGCCGCCGACCACGACGACACGCTTGCCCGGTGCGAGCGCTTCGCGCAGACGCGTCGCGTCGGCGATGTTGCGCAGGTAGTAGACGTTCGGGGCGTCGCCGCCCGGAATGGGCAGATGGCGCACGCGGCCGCCAAGCGCCAGCACCAGATGGTCGTAGCTCAGTGCCTGGCCGTCGTCGAACGCGACGGTGCGCGCCGCGCGGTCGATGGCAGTGGCCGTCACTCCCAGACGCACGTCGATCTCGGCCTTCTCCCAGGCGTCCGCTGGACGGATCAGCAGGCTGGCTTCATCGGCCTGACCGGACAGAAACGCTTTCGAGAGCGGCGGGCGGCGATACGGCAGATGGCTCTCGCTGCCGGCGAGCACGATGCGCCCGGCATAGCCCAACTGACGCAGGGCGAGGGCGGTTTCGCCGCCGGCTTGACCGGCGCCGAGAATGACGGTGGTGGAGATAGCTTCTGACATGAGGATGAAAGCAAAAGAAGGCGGCCGCCAGTGTAATGCATCGGCGCGCCTGTCGCGTCCCGGATACCGTCAAGATGTGTTCGTGACACTGCCGCGTCGCTTGGCGCTGACGGGCGTCAGTCCTTTGGGCCGTTGGGTTCGGCGAAGAACAGGCTTTCGACCTGCTTGATCAGGGCCGGCCCGAAGGCGTCGCCGCCGACCTGCGGCGCAATCAATTGCATCAGCACCGGGGAGCCGGGCGGTGGGTGCAGGGCGTGAACAAGCACGCAAAAGTACATGGCCGGATGTTCGGCACGCACGACACCCGCCTGCATGCCCTGCACGATGAGGGGCTCCATGCAGTCGTAGACGGGCATCACCAGATGGCGGTGCAGGATGGCACCGCGCTCGCCGGTCTCTGATGCGTGCTGCGTGATGAACTGCTTGTGCTCCGGATGGTTGATGGCGTGGGCGGCGATGATCGCAATGGCTTCCTTGAGACGATCGGTCACCGGGCGCGCAGTGTCGAGCGACAACGCGCGAAGCCGCTCGCTCGGGCCCGTGAGCGCGCCTTCGAGCGTGTCCACGCATGCGCGCCACAGTTGCTCCTTCGAGCCGAAGTGCACGCGCACCAGGCTGGCGTCGACCTTCGCCGCCCGCGCGATGCCACGCAGGTTGGCGCCGTCGTAGCCCAGTTGCGAAAAGGCGTCGATGGCGGCGGCAAGCAATGCCGCACGGCCTTCGGGCAGGTGTTTGGGGCGACGGCCCGCGGGGTCGATATGGCAGTCATTGTCGGACAACGTCGTGCGCGGGGCGTGTGGCCTCAGCGGTCTGGGCCGTATCGGCCGCTGGCGCCGGCGGCACCCCCATCGCGTAAAAGAGGAGGGCAGTATCCGACAAACGTGCGCCGGTTGCACGCACTGTCGTGAGATAGGCGCTCCAGTACTGCTGTTCGCGCCCGCGCGCGGCCGACACCGGCAGGGCGCCCAGGCGCACGCGGGCGGCCGTGTCGCGATAGATCTGCTCGGCCGCTGCGCTGGCAAGGTCCGCGTGCCGCAGCGATGTGTTGTCCGCTTCGAGCGACGCCAACGTATCGGCCACGTTCTTGAAGGCGGCGAGTACCGTCTGCTTGTATCGGTCGAGCGCGGCCGCATAAGTGGCACTCGCTGCCCGACGCTGCGCGAGCAATGCGCCACCGTGGAAGATCGGCTGCGAGATCGACGCGGCTACGCTCCAGAGCGCCCCGGCGCCGGAAAGCACCATCGGCCAATGGAAACCGCCTTTGCCCATCGACGCGCTGAGCGTCAGACTCGGGAACATCTGCGCCGTGGCCACGCCGACCTCGGCCGAGGCCGCCTTGAGGGCCATCTCTGCCGCCTGGATGTCGGGCCGCGATTGCAGCAACGTCGACGGCACGACGACCGGCACCCGTTCGGGAACCTTCAGCGCGCCCAGCGGCACATCGTCGGGGGCGCGATCGGGCGTGCGGCCCAGCAACACGGCCAATGCGTGGCGCGTGGACTGCCACTGCGCGCGCAGGCCGGGTAGCGACGCCGCGAGCGTCTCGGCGTTTTGTGCTGACGCCAGCGCGTCGGCGCGGGAGACGGCGCCGAGCCCCTCTCGCCGGGCCATCTCCGTGGCGTCGGCCTGCGCCAGTTCGACGAGCCGCTCGGTCGCCTTGACCTGTGCGCCGAGCACCGACGCCCCGATGGCGCCGGAGACGATATTCGCTGCGAGCGCCTGCCGCGCCGATTCGAACTGGAACGCCTGCTGATCGACCTGGGCCGCCAGCGCCGCATCGGCGAAGCGAGCGGCGCCGAATAAGTCGAACGTGTAGCGTGCCTGCACCTGTCCCACGAACATGTTGTATAGCGCCGTCGGCGGTCCGAGATTCGGGATGCCGAGATTGCGCTCGCGTGCCGCTTCACCGCCAAGGTCGATCGACGGGAAGAGCGACGCGCCGATCTGCGCCTTCAACTGCTCGCGCGCGCCCTGCAAGGCATGCTCCGCCGAGGACAGGGAGGGGCTGTTGCGCAGCCCTTCGTCGACGAGGGCATTGAGGGTGTCCGAGCGATAGGCATGCCACCACGCGCTCACGGGGGCCGCGCCCACGTCGAACTGCTGTGCCGTGCCCTGCGCCATGTCGGTATGCGCGGGCAGCGCGCTGGCGCCATAGTGCGCGGGTGAGGGCATGACCGGCGGCGTGTCGCCCGGGGTGAACGCGCAGGCGCTCAGCCACAGTGGGAGGATCGGAACGAGCGGGGCGCACCAGCGCCGGGCGAGGCGCGGCATCATGAGCGGTCTCCTTGCGGGTTAGCCGCGTGTGCGGGGTCGGCGGGCGAGGCACGTTCGTCGTGACGCACGCGGAATGCCGTGGCGTACAGCGCCGGCAGGAAAAACACGGTCAGGATCGTGGCGCTGGTGATGCCGCCCATCAACGCCGTGGCCATCGGGCCGAAGAAGTTGCTGCGCAGCAAAGGGATCAGCGCGAGCACGGCGGCGGCGGCGGTGAGCGTGATTGGCCGGAAGCGCCGTACCGTGGCGCTCACGATGGCGTCGAAGCGCGGGTGTCCAGCGGCGATGTCCTGTTCGATCTGGTCGACCAGGATCACCGAGTTTCGCATGATGATGCCGAACATCGCGATCACGCCGAGCATTGCCACGAAACCGAACGGCTTGCCGAACAGCAGCAACGTGGCGACCACGCCGATCATGCCGAGCGGGGCCGTGAGCACCACGAGCAAGGTGCGCGCGAAGCTCTGGAGCTGAATCATCAGGAGTGTGAGCACCGCGATGATCATGATCGGCATCTGCGCCATGATCGACGACTGTCCCTTGGCGGACTCTTCGACCGATCCGCCGATCTCGATGCGATAACCCACCGGGAGGGCCCGGCGAATGTCGCCGAGCGATCGGTAGACTGCGTCGGTCACGTCGATCCCTTGCTTGCCCGCGCGCACGTCCGAGCGCACGGTGAGCGTCGGCTGCCGGTCGCGCTCCCAGATCACGCCATATTCCAGGTCGTTCACCACGTGCCCCAGCGTGGCCAACGGCACCGGGCCGTTCGGCGTGGGCATGGCGAGCGTGGCGAGCTTCGCCGGATCCACCCGCTCGGCCTTGGGCGCGCGCAGTGTGATCGCGATCAGCTTGTCGCGTTCGCGGTATTGGCTGATGTCGTAGCCCGTGAGCGTCATGGCGATGAAGTTCGAGATATCCGTCGAACTCACGCCCAGTGCACGTGCCTTCTGCTGGTCGACTTCAAAGCGCACCGAGCGTTGTGAGGGTTCGTCCCAGTCGAACTGGACATCGGCGGTGTCACCGTTCTTGCGCATGACGGCCGCCACCTGCTCGGCAATCTTGCGCACCGTGCCAATGTCGTCGCCGCTCACGCGAAACTGCACGGGAAAGCCGACGGGTGGTCCGTTTTCCAGTCGCGACAACCGGGTGCGCACACCGGGCATGGCCTCGCGCAGCGTCGGCTCGAGCCATTGGGCGAGCGCCTCGCGATCGTCCACGGACTTGGCGGTAACAACCAGTTGCGCGAAGTTCGGCGTGGGCAGTTGCTGATCGAGCGGCAGGTAGAAGCGGGGCGCGCCGGTGCCGACAAAGCTCACCGTGTGATCGATCTCTTTCCGACCCTTGAGCAATTTTTCCAGACGTTGCGTCTCGCGCAGAGTCGCTTGATACGACGCCCCTTCCGGCAGACGGAGATCGACCATCAGTTCGGGCCGATCGGAACTCGGGAAAAACTGCTGGGGCACGAGCGAGAAGGCAGCCATCGAAATCAGGAACAGCACGACGGTGACGGCGAGCACGATGAAGCGGCGCTCGATGCACCATGTCAGCCAGCCGCGCAGGCGATTGTAGAAGCGGGTGTCGTAGACCTCGTGCTCATGATCGTCGCCGTGATGGGCCTCGCGGGCTCGCTCGGGCAACAGCTTGTAGCCGAGCAGCGGAATGAGCACGACGGCGGCCAGCCACGATGCGAGCAGCGCAATGGCCGAGACCTCGAAGATCGAGCGCGTGTATTCACCCGTGCTCGACTTCGCCAGAGCAATGGGCAGAAAGCCGGACACGGTCACGAGCGTGCCGGTCAGCATGGGGAACGCCGTGCTCGTGTAGGCGAAGGCGGCCGCACGCTTGCGATTCCAGCCTTGGGAGAGCTTCACGGCCATCATTTCGACGGCGATGATGGCGTCGTCCACCAACAGCCCGAGCGCCAGGATCAATGTGCCGAGTGACACCTTGTGCAGCCCGATGTCGAAGAGGTACATGAACAGCGACGTCACGGCGAGGACGACCGGAATCGAAATGGCCACCACCATGCCGGTGCGCAAGCCAAGCGAGACGAGGCTCACGATGAGCACGATGGCGACGGCTTCGGCCACCGCTTCGAGGAAGTCGTCGACGGACTGTGACACGGACTTCGACATGCTCGCGACTTCAGTGAGCGTGAGGCCTGCGGGCAATTGAGCCCGCAGCTCGCCCATCTTGCCGGCCAGCGCCTTGCCAAGGTGAACGACGTCCTGCCCCTTTTGCATGGTGATGCCGATGCCGAGCACGGGCTTGCCACCGAAGCGCATCTCCGAGACGGGGGGTCTTCATAGCCGCGCTTGATCGTGGCGATGTCGCCCAGCCGGAAGGATCGGTTGTTCACGCGGATGAGCGTGTCGGCAAGGTCATCCACGCTGCGGTACTGGCCGCTCGGGCGCACGACCAGCCGGTCGTTGGGCGTGTTGATCGTGCCCGCCGGCGAGACCGCGTTCTGCGCGCCCACGGCCTGGTCGATCTGGCTGGGAGAAATGCCGAGTCGCGTCAGTTGTGTGTTGTTGATCTCGACGTAGATGCGCGGCTCCTGGTCGCCGAAGTAGTCGACCTTCGCCACGCCCGGCACCCGCAGCAGCACGGTGCGTAACGAGTCGGCGTAATCGCGCAACTGGGCGGGACCGAAGCCGTCGCCCTGGAGCGTGAAGATGTGCGTGTAGACGTCGCCGAATTCGTCGTTGAAGAACGGCCCTTGCACGCCCTGAGGCAAGGTGTACGCGATGTCGCCGACCTTCTTGCGCACCTGGTACCACTCTTCGGGCACGTCGCTCGCGGGCGCCGAATCCTTCATCGAAAAAAACAGCAGCGACTCGCCAGGGCGTGAATAGCTGCGTTGGAAGTCGATCGCCGGCATCTCCTGGAGCTTGCGCGCGATCCGGTCGGTGACCTGCTCCTGCACCTGTTTGGCGGTCGCGCCCGGCCAGTACGTGCGGATGACCATCACGCGGAACGTGAAGGGCGGATCTTCGGATTGCGCGAGGCGCGAGTAGGCCAGAATGCCGAAGATCGTGGCCATCGCGATCAGGAAGATCACGAGCGCGCGATGCCGCAGGGCCCATGCGGAGAGATTGAAACGACCCTCCTCGTGACGATAGTCCTTGGGTGCGGCGGGCGGCGCGGCGGGGGATGCCGCGGGCACAGGCGGCTTGCCGTCCTGCGGGCTCATGACGCGAAGTCCTCGGGGTGCAGCGGCGCAATCACGCGAACCTTCTCGCCGGCGGTGACGGTGTGCGCGCCTTGCCAGACGACGCGCTCACCGGGTTGAATGCCGCCCGCGACGGTGACGGTGCGCTCGCCGTAGCGAGCAATCTTCACGCGTCGCAGCACCAGCGTGTCGTCGGATTTAACGACCCACACCGCGGGTTGATCGCCCTCGTGAAAGAGCGCAGTCGACGGCAGCGTGATGGGCGGGCCGTCGGCGAGCGGGGGGCGGCGGGCTCGCCGGACACCATTGCGGCGGGCGTGGCCGATATCGTCGCCGGTGCCGCAGGTGGGGCGACCGGCGGCGCGAAGGGTTGTGCGAATGCGACGTTGGCTGTCATGCCGAGTTTGACGTCGGGACTGGGTGAGAGCAGCGAGAGCTTGGCCCGGTAAGTGCGGCTCGTGGGATCGGCCGCCGGCGCGATTTCACGCACCCGCGCTTGCCACGTCTTGCCCGGCACGGCGGGCAGCGAGACCGTCGTCATCTGCCCGACGCGCAGGGCGCCGAGCACGACTTCGGGCACGTCGGTAATCACATCGACGTCGCCCGTCCATGCCAACTGGTAAACCGGCTGACCAGCGCTGACGTTCTGCCCCGTATCGGCTTGCTCGGCGGTGATCACGCCGTCGCGATCCGCCTTGAGGCTGCCGTAGTTCAACTGATCGCCGGCGAGTGCGGCCTGCTGGGTCGCCTGATTGCGCTGGGCGAGCGCGCTCGCGTAGGCATTCTCTGATTGTTCCAGTTGCGCCGGGGCGATGAGGTTTTCGCGCGCTTGCGCGCGGTCACGGGTGACGGTTTGCGTCGCGTAATCAAGTTGGTGCTGCGCCGCGTCGAGCTGAGCGCGCGCACTGGCGGCCTGCTTCGACAGATCGCCCGGATCCAGACGGGCGACGATCTGGCCCGCCTTGACGGCGTCGCCGAGTCGCACGTTGCGCTCGATGATCTGGCCTGCAACACGGAATGAGAGCGGCGTGACGTAGCGCGCCTCGATTTGCGCCGGTAGCGACACAACGGGTGCGCGCTCGGCGACCTTGGCCGCCACCGCCACGACCGGGCGCGGGGGCACCTCTGGCGGGGCTTTGCGCGAACACGCGCTCAATATGGCGGCAATGGCCGTGATGGCGACGGCCTGGGCAAGGCGGCGTGGTGCGATGTCGGGCAGAAGGGGCATCGTGCGCTCGTAGCTGACAAAGGGAGACATCAAGATTAAATCTACGGGCGATGATATATGGATTGCCCGCGTGGCGCAACGGCGCTGCACACGACTTTTCACTGCCCTGTGACTATCGACGGGGGGCGTGTCATTGGATTGTTGTCGGCAAGCCGGGAAAGGCCAACCGCCGAATTAATTTGGAGTACGATGCCTAGCGAGTGCCCGCCGCAACCGCCGCGGACATCGGTGAGTCTTCGCGCGCACGATGCCACGTGGGACGGCGACTTTGACCCAAGTCAAGCGAAGGGCATGCCGGGGGATCGCGCGCGGCGGAAAGCCGGGGGTTCGCGGCTATGCTGGAGGTATCTGACGTTTCGCGATCATTCACCGGAGACGGATAGCCATGACAACACGCATTGCTTTGGTCACAGGCGGTATGGGCGGTTTGGGTGAGGCCATCAGCCTGCGCCTGGCCGATGCCGGGTATCGGGTTGCGGTCACCTGTTCGCCACAGAATCACGATTGCGAAGGGTGGGTCGAGCGCATGCGCGCCGCGGGCCGCGAGTTCACCGCGTACCGTGTCGACGTAGCCGATTTTTCGTCATGCGAGGCTTGCGCGAAAGCCGTCGAATCCGATACCGGTCCGGTGGACATCCTCGTCAATAACGCGGGAATCACGCGCGACGCGACAATGCGCAAGATGACATCCGAAGACTGGCAATCGGTATTGCGCACGAATCTGGATAGCGTATTCAACATGACCCGGCCGCTCTTCGGCGGCATGGTCGCGCGCGGCTGGGGCCGCATCATCAACATTTCGTCGGTCAATGGCAGCCGTGGGGCGTTTGGACAAGCGAACTATGCCGCAGCGAAGGCCGGCATGCATGGGTTCACCAAGTCGCTGGCGCTGGAGGTCGCCAAGGCCGGGGTGACCGTCAACACGATCTCGCCGGGATATCTCGCCACGAAGATGGTCACGGCGGTCCCGGCCGATGTGCTCGAATCGCGCATCCTTCCGCAGATTCCGGTCGGCCGGTTGGGACGCCCGGATGAGGTGGCCGCCCTGGTGGCCTTCCTTGCCTCGGAAGACGCGGGTTTCATCACCGGCAGCAACCTTGCCATCAACGGTGGCATGCATATGGAGTGACTTGCAGCGACGCTGCCTACTACTTATTCAGGAGAGTCACGATGTCAAAGGAAACGAATCCGGCACTGACGATGGTCAAGCTCGGCACCGCGAGTGCGTTGGGCGCCTACGGCATTTTGCTGGAAGCGGCGCAACACATGCACCAATTGCAGGCAGAGCGCGATACCGAATTGCTCAAGGCCCATGCGGACGCCGCCAAGTCGCTCGGCGGCGCCAAGGACTTCAATGGGCTGTTGACCGCGCACTTGCAAATGCTCAACGGTCAGCTCGCGCAACAGAACGAATTCTGGCGCGAGTGGCTGGCGGTGTGCGCGAACAATCAACTGCTCTGGACCGAGCATTTGCGCAAGACGGGCGAAGAGCTGCAGCACGGCATGGCCGGTGCGATGATGCTGCCCGATTTGATGGGGGCGGGCACAATGCCCGGAGACGCCGCCAAGGCCGCCGAAGCGCCGTTGCAGAAGTGGTTCCAGGCATTCAACGACGCGACGCTGGGTACGATGGACGCCTGGCGACGCTTGTCGACGCAAGCGGCACAGGCCACCGAGGCGGCCGTTTCTCAGCAGTCGCCACTCAACGGGCGCGTACCGCCCAAGCGCGGCGGCGCTCCGGCTCAACGCTCGAGCACGTAAGCGCCGGGCGCATCGCATAGCGAGTGCGTCGGTGGCCAGGCGGTGGCGACGGATTTGCCGCTGCCCTGCGCGAGCAGCCACGCCTGCCATGCCGGCCACCAGGAGCTTGGCTTGGCGGGCGTGGTGACGAACCATTCGTCGGGATCGCGATACGCCGCGCCTGCCACGCGCGTCGCGACGCGATGGTGACTGGTCGGATGTCCCGGCTCACAGACGACCCCCACGTTGTGCCCGCCCGAGACGAGCGCAAACGTCAGATCGCCGTTGTAGAGCAGATGCATCTTGTAGACGGAGCGCCACGGGGAGATGTGGTCGCGTTCCGTCGCCACCACGAACATCGGCACGCGAATGTCCGATAGCGCGACGGGTAGGCCGCCCACCTTCAGGGTTCCCGTTGCCAATGCATTGTTCAGATACAGTTCGCGCAGGCACTGACTGTGCAGCCGCGCGGGTATCCGTGTGGTGTCGGCATTCCACACCGTAAAGTCGGTCGTTTGCGCCGGTTTGCCGAGCAGGTAGTCGTGCATGAGCCGCGACCAGATCAGATCGCGCGAATTGAGCAGTTGGAACGTTCCCGCGAGTTGCTCACCGCTGATGTATCCCTGGCGCCACATCATCGCTTCGAGATACGCCACCTGGCTGGCGTCGATAAACAAGCCCAACTCGCCAGGTTCGCTGAAGTCGGATTGCGCGGCCAGCAGCGTCACGCTGGCGAGCCGTTGGCGTCCTGCCTCGCCGCCTTTCGAATGTCCGTCCCCGCGTCGGTGATCGCGACTGATCTCGCTTCCGTCTTCTCCGCCGTTCGCGTTTTCGCGCGCAAGCGTCGCTGCCGCGATGGCGAGCAGCGTGCCGCCCAGACAGTAGCCGCAGGCATGCACGGGCACGTTGTCCGTCAGGCGATGGACCTCCCGCAGGGCGGTCAGCAGTCCGGCGTTCAGGTAGTCGTCCAGTCCGCGGCCACGAGCCTTCGGCCCGGCGTTGTGCCACGACATCATGAAGACGTTATGCCCCTGCGCGACCAAATAGCGCACGAGTGAATGCTGCGCTTCCAGATCGAGGATGTAGTACTTCAGCAGCCACGACGGCACGATGAGGATCGGTTCGCGCCACGTCTGCGCCTGCGCCGGGGCGTAGTGCAGCAACTCGAAATACGCGTTGCGATAGACGACCTTGCCGGGCGTCGCGGCAATGTCGTGGCCAACGCAGAACGCTTTGCACGCCTCGGGCCCCGCACCCGGCGCGTGGCCCGCCGCCATGTCGCGCAGGTCGGACCACCAGCGTTGCGCGCCACTGACGAGGTTTTGCCCGTGCGTGTCGCGTACCGCGTTGATGACTTCCGGATTCAGGAACCAGACGTTGGCTGGCGAGAACACATCGAGCCATTGCCTTGCCATGAAGCGCACCACGTCGCGGTGGTGCCGCTCGACGCCCGGGATTTCGCCCGTCATCGTGTCCACGAAATCCTGCGTTCGCAGGAAACGTTCACGCCACCAGGCGAACGGGAGTTGATCCCAAAGTGGGTCGCGGAAACGCCGGTCGGCGACGGAGGGGCCGCCGGCCTTCGCCCGATCACTGGCCGTGGGCTTGTCGATGGCGGCGAAAGCCTTGAAGACGTTGAGCTGATGCCCGGGCGCCGTCGCGGCGTGCATGGCCCAGTCGGCCCAGGCGAGCGCCACCGCTGCGGGCGAGACATTGCCGGTAAACCGCGCGGTCCCGGCCATCGCGGCGCGGTCCAGGCTGTCCGTAAATGAGGTGGCCGACGATGGAAACGCGACCTCGGGCGTCTCCACTGGCGCAGGTGTGCCTCCCGTCGTGGTAGAGACAGGGCTCGCTGCGGCGGCCGGCGCCGGGCCAGGTGGCGTCGCACGGCGCGTCGGCGGATTCGCCGCTTTGGGCGTGCCGCGCGAGCGCGATGCGGAGGAAGACTGGGACGATGGGGACGACGGCGATTCGGAGGTCTTGGCAGTGCGAGCGGGCATGGCGGACTCCGTTCTACCTCGCCACGATCATGCGAACGCGCGCGGCGGACGTCGAAGCGAGGAGGATGCATTGGGCAACGCCCCCGGTGTCGCGACGTCAATGCGTCACGGGGCGTTTCGGCAAATATATCGCAGACGTCATGCACGTATCGTGATCTGCGACAAATTGCGCAGGGACGACGACGTCATTGCGTGGGGTCGTTCATCGTGGCGGGGCTGGCGTCGGGGCATCGGGCGCGGTGGCGGGTTTCGCCGGCGAGGGGTGCGAGGGCCGCAGAGTCAACGGGGCCATGGGCTTTCGTGCGTGCCAACTGATGCGACGGAACGGCTGCTCGCGTCCGGACAGCGTGAGCGCGACGTGGGTGATCCAGCGCTGCGTCGGCACGCGCTCGCCGTGCAGCCACATGACAAGCACGAACAGGCTGGCCGCCATCGGCAGGGTTTTGAGATTGGGCGTGGCGTCGCGACGCGTATGCCAGGCAAAGGCGGCGCAGATGGCGAAGCCCACGACACAGCCGGCCACCGTCTCCGAAATCGAGTGCGCCGACAGGGCGACGCGCGACGCCCCGACCGCCACGCTACCCGCCGTGGCGGCGGCCATGCCGAGCACGCGCCACGGCCACGCGAGGTGGCGCAGAAGCAACCATGCAATGACCGGGTACACGGTGGCGGCGAGCATCGTATGGCCGCTCACGCCGGTGAAATCGAGTTCGCGCCACCCGAGGCCCCAGCCGAGAAACATGACCTTGGAGGCCGCCACGACAAGCGCACCCGCCGCAAACAGGGCGACCCAGGTGAATGCCATGCGCCACGCACGGGCCGAGAGCAACCAGAGGGTGAGGGCGGCGGCGGCGGGCACCGTCACGGCGGCACCGCCGAAATTGGTAATCGTGATCCAGAAGCTAGACATGACTGGCAAATGACGGCCCGAGGGCGGAGGGCTTCGGGCGAAAGCGCTATCTTACGCGCGCGACGCTGGGGAGAACAAATGCCGGTCCGGCATCGCACGGAGGTAGGGTGCGAAACGAGGGTTCGCGCCGGGTTATTTCCCAAATAGCGACATTTCGCTGGGTGTTGATGGATATTTTGCGCGTTTTCCCGTCAATTATCGCCACGATGCCCCGTAGACTGCGTCGTTTTCGAACAGGTTTCTCGAGCGATGTCTTTCTCTTCTCCTTCCTCCAAGCGCAGGTGCGCCGCGTTGGACGGCGGCGCGCAAGGCCTGCGGGGGCAAGGCGAAGGCCGCCGCGCCCGCTGGCGCGCCGCGTGCGTCTGGCTGTACATGGCGCTGCCGGTGGCTGCGATGGCCGACACTGGCGGCATGGCCGACACATTGCGCCTGCACCCGCGTCTGACCCCTTCGTTTTCCTTCTCGCCGGCGACACCGACCGCGTCGGCCGACGCATCGTCGCCGCACGCGAACGTGGCATTGCCGCAATCCGTCTGCGGCAAGGTAACGCCGCTGTATGCCATGACCATGACGGTGCGGGCGCCGAAGCCTCTCGTCATGCCGGTGACCTATTCGCGCGTTTCGTCGGATTTCGGCACGCGCTCACACCCGGTGCGACGCGTGAAGCATCGGCACACCGGCATCGATCTCGTGGCACCGTCGGGCGCGCCGGTGCGCGCGGTGGCGCAGGGCGTGGTGAAGTCCATCGGCTTCGAGCGCCGCGGCTTCGGACGTTACATCGTGATCGCGCATCGAGACGATAGCGAGACGATCTACGCCCACTTGTCCGCCACGGCGCGCGGGCTGCGTGTCGGTGAGACGGTGGCGGCGGGCCGCGTCATCGGGGCGGTCGGCAAGACGGGAATGGTCACGGGCCCGCACCTGCATTTCGAACTGCGCCGCCAAGGCGTGCCCGCCGATCCGCGCCCGTTGCTGCGCCGCACGGCCAAGATGAGCGAATCGCCGGCGGGCACAGGCAACCCTTGCCTGAGCGTGCTCAATGGCGTGCCGTCGGGGCATCTTCACGGGGGGGCGGGGTGGCCACTCGATGGCAGTACTCGCCGCTCTGAGTGGCGCGTCGAGATCGTCTTTCCGGGAATAAAGCGGCACGTGCACCGGTATTACGGATAGGGGCGCTCTTGCGACTCGTCACGACGACGGGCGGGGCAGCGCACGTAACGTAGGGAGGTGCGCGATGAGCCATCAAGGGGAAGTCAAGCCGGAGACCGGTTCCGATGCCCGTTCGTTCGACGCGGGCAACCCGTCGCGACGCATGTCGCGTCGCCGGGCGATGACATGTCTTGCGTGGGCGGGCGCGGGTATCCTGTGGACCCTCGACGGGGGCGTACCGCGCGGCCTGTCGCTGGGGGCGCCGGCTGCGGCAGCCGACAAGGCGACACGTCGAGCACTGTCGTTCGTGCAGATCAGCGACAGCCATATCGGCTTCAACAAGGCGGCCAATCCCGATCCGGCGTCCACGCTGCAGTTGGCCATCGATCGAATCCGCGGTGCATCGCAGCGTCCCGCGTTCCTGCTCCACACGGGCGACGTCAGTCATTTGTCGCGCGCCGAGGAATTCGATACCGCGCAGCAGATCGTAAGCAGCGCGGGCCTGGAAACCCACTACGTTCCCGGCGAGCACGATGTGATCGCCGACGACGGGCGCGCCTTCTTCGCACGCTTCGCCCCCGACAGCCGGGGTGTCGGCTGGTACAGCTTCGATCGGCAAGGCGTGCACTTCGTCGCGCTGGTCAACGTGATCGGGCTCAAGGCCGGCGGCATGGGCTATCTGGGCGACACGCAGCTCGCCTGGCTCGCGGCGGACCTGAAGGGGCGCTCGCGCAGCACGCCGCTCGTCGTGTTCACCCATATGCCGTTGTGGTCGGTCTATCCCGCCTGGGGCTGGGGGACCGACGACGGCGAACGCGCACTTGCCTTGCTCCGGCCGTTCGGCTCGGTGACGGTGCTTAACGGGCATATCCACCAGGTCCTGCAAAAAGTGGAGGGCAATGTGCGTTTGCAGACAGCCATGTCGACGGCGTATCCGCAGCCCGCGCCGGGCGACGGCCCCGGCCCGGGACCCTTGAAGGTCGACGCGTCGCAACTGCGGCAGGCCCTCGGCATTCGTCGCGTCGACTTCACGGCGCTCGACGCAACGCCAATGCTCAGTGACACCTCGTTGGCGTCGTGACGCCCACGGCTTTCGGAGCCCTTCCATGAAATCGTCTCTTCTGAACGCTTGCGGTGCACGGCGTCGCGCATGGCTGCGTGGCGTCGCCGTGGCGTCGGCCGGCATGCTCACGCTCCGTCTGCCGGCGCTCGTGGGTGTCGTCAACGCCGCCAACGCCGCCAACGCCAGTGCCGTCAATATCGACAACTTTGCGTTCTCGCCCGCGACGCTCACCGTCCGCGCGGGCACGCGTGTGACATGGACCAATCACGACGAGGACCCGCATACCGTGACCAGTTCGGACAATCCGCATGTGTTTGCGTCGGGCGCGCTCGATACCAACGGCACGTTCTCAGTTACGTTCGACAAACCGGGAACGTATCCCTACTACTGCGCGATTCATCCTCACATGACCGGTGTGATCATCGTGAAGTAGTCGCGAAATCGTCGTGGCGAAAGGCAGATGTGATTCAATGAGGCCATTGACGTCGTGTTCGCGACGACAGACCGATTCACCCGGGCACCGCGTTGCCCGCACTGGGGAGACTCCGGTGACCGACGCTGAAACATCCGGCGCGCCTGCGTCGGAACGGTTCGATGCACTGGCGTTGCCGCACCTCGATGCGGCGTACAACCTCGCGCGCTGGCTGTCGGGCAGTGCAAGCGACGCCGACGACATCGTGCAGGAATCCTACTTGCGCGCGTTGCGTTTCTTCGACGGTTTTCGTGGCGACAATGCGCGCGCGTGGCTGCTGGCCATCGTGCGCAATACCTGGCTGACGGAGTGGCGTCGCCGCGCCGATGAGGCGCTCGGCACGCCGTTCGACGAGGCCAGGCACGGCCTGCAGGATGACGCCCGTCTGCCCGGTTGGGATGACGCAACACCCGGTGACCCTGAGCGTCTCGCCGTGCAACGTGACGAGTGCGCGCTCGTGCGCGGGGCGTTGGCCTCGTTGCCGGTGGTGTTTCGCGAGGTGCTGGTGTTGCGCGAGATGGAGGATCTGAGCTACCGCGAGATCGAGACGATCGTCGGGGTGCCGGCGGGCACGGTGATGTCGCGTCTGGCGCGCGCCAGGCAGATGCTGGCGGCTGCCGTGCTCGATGCACAGGCCGCCGCGCGCACGAGCGCCAGGACCACACCGCGCGCGCCGTCGGCGCAGGTCGCACGTCTGACACGTCTGCCGCTCGACGGCACCACGCGGGGAGGACCCGATGAACAAGCCTGACGACCCCAACGATACGATGTCGGGAACGAGCGCCGGCGAAACCCCCGTCGCTGGCGAAGCCACCACGCTGGGCAAGCTGTTGCGCGACGGCTCGTTGCGCCATGCTGCCCCGCAGGCGTTGCGCGAACGCCTGCGCGACGACGTGGCACTCGCCGAACGTCAAGCGCGCCTGACGTCGGCGCCCGCCACGGCAGCGCCTGCACAGGATGCCAAGCCCGGGGCCGATCCGACGAATCCGGCCCATCCGGCGTCGCCGACGAAGCCTCCTCACGTGAACCGACCGGCCGAGCTGGCGTGGGGGCCGAGCCTTGCCCCTTGGTTGTTCGGCGGTGCCGGCGGCGCGATTCTCGGCGGGCTCGCGGTCGCGATGGCGTTGCTGGTGGCGCGTCCGCCCGTGACGCCGCAAGGGGTCGAGGAACCGGCCGCCATCGGCCTGCATCCGCAGGAGATCGTGGCGAGCCATGTGCGCGCGTTGCTGTCGCAACATCCCATTGACGTGGTCTCGACCGATCAGCATACCGTCAAGCCGTGGTTCAACGGACGCATCGACTACGCGCCACCCGTCACCGATCTGTCGGCCAAGGGGTTCCCGCTGGAAGGCGGACGCGTCGACTACGTTGGTGGACGCACGGTGGCCGTGCTCGTCTACCGCACGGACAAGCATCCGATCGATGTCTACGTGTTTCCGGCGCGCGACATGGCCGCGGCGGCGCCGACGATCACGGGGTCCGATGGCTATGCCATTGCGCGCTGGCGGCGCGGCGGTATGACCTACTGGGCGATCACCGATGCCGAGCCGTCGCACCTGCGTGTGTTTGTCGAGGCATTGCAGGCGGCGACCTGATATCGTAAGGCGCTTGCCCCATCCCCCATGGAGAGCGTCATGTCGAAAGTCCCCTCGTCGAATGCCCCGGTGAATCCTGCGTGGCAGGCCGAACAATACGTCAAGTTCGAAGACGAGCGCACGCGTCCCGTGCGCGATCTCGTAGCCGCCATTCCGCCGCTTGTGGGGCGCGGAGTGGCCCGCGTGGTCGATATCGGCTGCGGCCCCGGCAACTCCACCGAAGTGCTCGCCGCTCGTTACCCACACGCTGAAGTGCTCGGTCTCGATAGTTCGCAGAACATGGTCGATGCGGCGCTTGCGCGACTGCCGCAATGCCGCTTTGACGTGGCCGATATCGCGACCTGGGCCGATGGCCCGTTCGACGTGATTCTCGCCAACGCGGTGTTGCAATGGTTGCCGGATCACGAGACCCTGTATCCGCGCCTGGTCGATTGTCTTGCGCCCGGCGGTTCGCTGGCCGTGCAGACACCCGACAATCTGGACGAGCCCGCGCACCAGCTGATGCGCGAAGTGGCGGCCGATCCGCGTTGGGCCGCAACGCTCAAAGGGGTGGAGCGCACGGCACGCCATGGCGCGACGTTCTACTACCCGCTGCTGCGCGCGCTGTGCTCGCGCGTCGACATCTGGCGCACCACGTACTACCACCCGCTCGCGGGCGGGGCACCGGCCGTCGTGGAGTGGTTCAAGGGCAGTGCGTTGCGGCCGTTCCTCGCGAAGCTCGACAACGCATCGCGAGAGGCGTTTCTGGCGCGCTATACCGACGCGATTGCCAACGCGTATCCGGCGCTGGCCGACGGTACGGTATTGCTGCCGTTTCCACGCCTGTTCGTGGTGGCGACGCGATGATGGACGGGATAGGGCAAGATCGCCGCGCACAGAGGACTCAAACAGGCAAGGTGCACGCTCGGCAAACTGCCTGACGCCCGGTGTAAAGTAGTGCACATGAATGTCCCGTCTCCGCCGATTCAGCCGTTTCGCAACGCCCCTCACTACTGGCGCTCGTCGCTAGTCCCCGGTGGCGATATGGTCACCGCTGAGTACAACGACCACACCTTCGCACCGCATTGGCACGATGCATATACGTTCGCGTGCATCGTGGAAGGGGCCGAGCGCTATGCTTACCGGGGCGGCGAGCATGTGGCGCACGCCGGATCGGTGGCCGTCATTCATCCAGGGGAAGTGCATACCGGCGCGCGCGAAACCGATTTCGGGTGGCGTTATCGCGTGTTTTACCTGCCGGTCGGCTTCGTGCAAGGCGTGCAGCGTCAGGTGACGCGTCCGTTGGCGGGGCTGACGACGCCGGGCGACGCGCATCCCTGGTTTGGCGAGCAGGTCATCCGCGACGCGCAGGCAATGCATCGGCTGACGACGGCGCATCGTCTGCTTCAGGTCGGCGCCGACCCGTTGCTGGCGGAAAGTGTACTGATCGAGGCCGTGTCGTTCATGCTGGCGCGCCATGCGCAGGCGCGGGTGCCGGACACGCCGGTACATCGCGATGCGGTGCGGGTCGAGACCATGAAGGCCCGGCTCTCGGCCGATCTCACCGAGCCATTGTCGCTGACGGCCCTGGCCGAGGCGGTCGACCTGTCGCCGTTTCACGCCGCGCGGCTGTTCTCGCGCGAGACGGGCCTGGCGCCGCATGCCTGGCGCAATCAGTTGCGTCTGGTGCGTGCCTTGCCCGCGTTGCGCGCCGGCGCGCCGGCGACCGACGTTGCCGTCGCGCAAGGCTTCAACGATCTGTCCCACTTCACCCGCTACTTCCGGCGTGCGTTCGGTGTGTCGCCCGGGAAGTGGAGCGCCAGGCGAGCGGAGGCCACGTTGACGAGCAGCCCGATCGCCATCGCGACACCGCCCACCATGAACAGCAGCGCGTAGTTGCCCGACGTCGCGGCGAACACAAACGATAGTCCGTAGGCGGCACCTGCCTGCAACGTCGCGAAACTGGTCGTGGCGGTGCTCCACGCGGCTTTTTGCCCGGCAGGATGATGGGCGAGTAGTTCGTTCACGCGTCCGAGCACCAGCGGCACGATGCCCGGGGTGAAGGCGCCCATGACCACGCTGGACACCATCAGCGCGGGCAGGCCGAGGCCGAGCACCGGCAGCAGCACCGCACAGAACTGCGCGACGTAAGCGACACGCAAGGCTCGTGCAAAGCCGATCCGGTCGGCGAGGTGCCCGGCGAAAAGCGGACCGACGATCGCCCCCAGTCCGTACAGCACCCAATAGTTCGCGCCGGCGTCGAGTCCCTTGCCCAGCCCGCGGGCGACATAGTCGACGAGAAAAATCATGTGAGGCACCAGTGCGACGGCGTTTAGTGCGTACTCGATATAGAGTGAGCGCAGCGCCACCGGAGTGGCGAGCGGGCGCCTGATGGGAGCGGGGGCGCCGGCGGCCGTTGCCGTCGGCGTGCCGTCGGGCCAACCGCGCCACGCCACTGCCGTGAGCACGAGCGAAAGTACGCCGAGGCCGCTCCACGTCTGGGCAAGGCCGTCGCGCAACAGGAGCGGCACGAGCGTGCCCGACGCGGCGATGCCCAGCCCGAGGCCGGCGAAGATTGCGCCGCTCACGATGCCGCGCCGCGAGGCAGGCACGTGCGCCAGCACCGACGGTGCGGCCGTGACCATCAATACGCCGCCTGCAAACCCCGAGGCGAAGCGCCATCCGAAAAACCAGACGAACGAGAGGGGCCAGGCGCAGGCGAAGAAAGCGAAGACGGCGACCAGCATCATCGTGCGCACGAGTCTCACGCTCGACACATGCCGCGCAAGCACGCGGGCCCCCAAGGCGCCGGCCAGGTAGCCGCCGAGATTGGCCGCGCCAAGATAGGCCGCGGTCGCGGGTGCGAACCAGTGCGCACCGATGATCGCGGGCAGAAGCGCCGTGTAGGCGAAGCGGGCAAAGCCGATGCCGATGAGACTGGCGCAGGCGGCCGACAGCGTGGCTCGCCAGGCGTTGAAGGCGGTGGTTGTGGGGCTGCCAAGGACGGCGTGGGGCATGAGGACTCCGGAAGCACCGGCTTCGCCTCGGCGTGGGTCGGTGCGAGGCGTCGCGGCAATGGCCTCAGTCTAGGCGCTGGCGGCGCGCCGGGGAACGGCTATGGCTCGGAAGTCATTCTTCCGCACGGCGTAACAATGTCGGGGCGGCAGGACGCCGCTTTATCGGCACCGCCCATCCCTTATGCCCGGCTCGCCAACTTGTGTACGCGTGCGAAATGCTTGCGCAGACGCGGTACCGCGAAGTCGACGAAGGCGCGCACCTTGGGCACGGCCAACCGTCCTTGCGGTGTGATGACGTGAACCGGCATGGGCGGGTGTTCGTAGTCCTGCAAGACGATGCGCAGCGTGCCGTGCGCCATTTCGTCGACGATGTGATACGTCAACATTCGCGCCACGCCGTGTCCTGCAACGACCGAGGCAATCGCAGCCCGGATCGAATTGACGACCAGCCGCGGGGTGAACTGTACGATCTGTGGTATCGAACCGCGTCCTGTGGCGGGGAAGCGCCACGCGTCGATGCCGAAGTACGTCATGGACACGATTTGCTGCTTCGACAGATCCGCGGGGGACCCGATAGGATCGTGGGTCGCCAGATAAGCGGGCGAGGCGGCAATGATTCTTCGAACCTCGCCCACGTGCGTGGCCACGAGCGAGGAGTCGGGCAGGTGGGCGACGCGCATCGCGACGTCGATGCCCTCGTCGATCAGGCTCACGGGCAGGTCGCTCAGCTGCAGGCGGACGACGACTTCCGGATAGCGTTCGATGAAGGCGTCCACGATCTCGCGCATGAACGTTTCCCCGGCGGCGAGCGGCGCGGAAACGGTGAGCAGGCCGCGTGGGGCCGAGCGTTCCCCGGCGGCGATCACATCGGCTTCGTCCAGATCGAGCAGGATGCGCCGACATGCAGCGGCATAGCGCTCGCCTGCAACGCTTAGCTTGACCGAGCGCGTCGTGCGATGGAGCAGCGCCGTGCCGGTATGCGCCTCGAGGTAGCCGATGGCGCGACTTACCGCCGCGGCAGAGCGCCCGAGGCGCCGGGCTGCACCGGCGAGGCTTCCTTCGTCGACGATCGCGACGAAGACTTTCATGGCATCGATTCGGTCCATGAGGGATGAAAGAGAGGGAGAGGGCGCAGAGTCGATTCCGGATCGGCCGATGGACAAGATTACCCTTAAACCCGGCGTTGCGGCGACAATGGCGAGCGGACGTCCCGCCGGAGCCAGACCCTATGCTGACGGTTCACCATTTGAACAACTCGCGCTCGCAGCGCGTACTGTGGATGCTCGAAGAGCTGGGCATTCCCTACGACCTGCGTCGATATACGCGCGACCCGAAGACGATGCTCGCTCCGCCGGCACTGCGCGAGGTGCATCCGCTGGGCAAGTCGCCGGTCGTGACCGACGGTGAACTGACGCTCGCCGAGTCGGGCGCCATCATCGAGTATCTCGCCGATCGCGACGAACTCGGGCGACTGGCCCCGCCGCGAGGCACACCGGAGCGGCTGCGTTGGACCTACTGGTTGCACTACGCAGAGGGGTCGGCCATGCCGCCTTTGCTGCTCAAGCTCGTCGCCCTGCGCATCGCGAGCGCGCCCATGCCGTTCTTCGCTCGCCCCATTGCCCGCAAGATCAGCGACACGCTGCAGTCGAGCTTCGTCGATCCGCAACTGCGCCTGCACTTCGACTACGTGAACGACGTGCTCACGAAGACCGGTTGGTTCGTCGGCGATCGCTTCAGCGCAGCGGACATCCAGATGAGTTTCCCGCTGGAAGCCGCGAGCGCGCGCGGCAACGCGCAGGGGCGCTGGCCCGCGATCGCCGATTTTCTGCAACGCATTCATGCGCGTGATGCGTATCAACGCGCCCTGGCCCGTGGCGGCCCCTATCAGTTGCCAGGCTGACAGGCGTCGTTTGCGCCGTTTTGGTGCGGACATCCCCCGATGGCCGCCTGTCTGAGCGGCGCCGACGGAAGATTCGGCGAATTCGTCGCGCAGAGGCTCAAGTTTCGTCAAATGCACTCGTTATACCTCCACAGAGGTACAGAGAGAGGCACTGGCCTGCCAGGCTTGCCGGCGGCGGGCTGAAGTCACGACAACACCGCAGGACGAATCGCTTAACGCGCGCAAGGCAATGTTCAAGAACCTGAGTATCAGCAAACGGCTCGCCGCCGCCTTTTCCGTCAATGTATTCATGCTGTTGGTCGTGGCGGTGGTGGCCGTGACGAAGATGGCGACGATGGATACGAATACCCAGCTCATCGTCTCCGACCTGAACAACAAGATTCTTGAATTTCATGGCCTGAAGGATCGCGCGGCGCACGTTGCCGTCCTCCTGCGCGATATCGTGATGTCCGAAGACAACACGCAACTCGATGCCCGTCTGGCCAAGATCGACGAGATGCGCCAGACCAACAACAAGAGCATCGCGGGCATGGCGACGATCTTTTATACCGACAAGGGCAAGGCGCTCTACCGCACGCTGGCCGACACGAACGCGGACTATGGAAAGCAGCTCGACGCGGTCGTGGCGCTGGTTCGCAGCGGCAATTTTGCCGAAGCCAAGACCGAACTGATGGGGCCGCTGCAGAAGGTCCAGGTGGCATACTTCGCTCCCCTCGACGGTCTGATGGAGGTCGGCAAGGTGGTCAGCGCGAAGGAGGCGGCCGATGCGACCGCCGCATATGGATCCGCCCGCCTGTGGCTGCTCGCCACGATGCTCGCGTCGGTCGTGCTGTCCGTGGTGTCGGCGGTGGCGATTACGCGCTCGGTCACGCGCCCGGTGCGTGCAGCGGTGGCGGGGGCCTCCGCGCTCGCGCGTGGCGACCTGACGCATCGTGTCAATGCCGAGCGTGCCGACGAAATCGGCCAGATGGCGAGTGCGCTCGACACAGCCGTCGAACAACTGGGCCATCTCGTGCGCAATATCCAGGGTGCGTCGGGGGCGATCGACAACGCGGCACGCGAAATTGCGCAGGGCAACACCGACCTGTCGCAACGCACCGAAGAGCAAGCGGCCTCGCTGGAAGAGACGGCAGCGTCGATGGAAGAGTTGACATCGACCGTGCGTCAGAACGTCGAACATGCGATGGAGGCGCGGCGCCTGTCGCACGAAGCGACCGGGGTGGCGGATGCCGGGGCGCAGAGCGTGCGTGCCGTCGTCGAGACGATGCAGGCAATGGCCAGCGCGTCGGCGCGCATGAGCGACATGATCAAGGCCATCGAAGGCATTGCTTTCCAGACCAATATTCTCGCGCTCAATGCGGCCGTGGAAGCGGCGCGCGCCGGCGAACAGGGACGTGGCTTTGCCGTGGTGGCCGGCGAGGTGCGCACGCTCGCCCAGCGCTCCGCAGGCACCGCCAAGGACATTCGCGAATTGATCGCGGCATCGGTGCAGCAGGTCGAAGACGGCACGTCGCGCGTGGAAGTCGCCGGTCGTACCATGGACCAGATCGTCGTGTCGGTGCGACGCGTGAGCGAGCTGATCGCCGAGATCGCTGCCGCGAGCGACGACCAGGCGCGCGGCATCGAGCAGGTGGGGCAGGCCGTCACGCAGATGGATCAGGTCACGCAGCAGAACGCCGCCCTCGTGGAACAAGCCGCGGCGGCGGCGGACCACCTGCGTCAACAGGCCGCCGACCTGGTCAACGAGACCGCGAAGTTCCGCGTGGAAAGCGACGGCGGCGCGCGCCCGGGCATGACGCCGCGTGTGCCGACATTGGCGTTGACAGGCGCATTGTCGTCCCGCGGCGAGCGCGGCACGACGGCGCCGGGACGACAGCGCGCGGCGGCCTGACGTCCGCGGTTCCACACCCCCTCAACTTCTATCTCGCTTCAGGCGGCATTGGCCGCCTTCGCGCCCAACGCGGCGTCGATGGCGGCAACGGCCGCGACCAACTGCTGTGTCAGGGCGGGTGACGCGCTTGTCATCGGCGCGCGCAGCACATCGGCTATCAGGCCCTCATGGGCAAGCCAGGCCTTCACCGGTCCGGGATTCGCCTCGGCAAACATGAGACGCACCATCGGCATGAGCGCATGGAACAGCACGCGCGCGGCATCGAGCTGCTGCGCTTGCACCGCGCGATACAATGCCACGAAATGCGCCGGCCGGCAGTGCGACGTCGCAATGATCGCGCCATGGCCGCCCATCGCGAGCGTGGATAGCAATTGAGCGTCCTCACCTGCCAGCACCGATAGGCGTGCGTCGGCGATGAGTGCCTGCGTGGTGTGCGCGTTGCCCGCGCAATCCTTGATGCCGCGAATATTGTCGTGACCCGCGAGCGTGAGCAGTGTCTCCAGCGTCAGGGGGGTACCCGTGCGATACGGAATGTCGTACAGCACCACCGGTGCACGCGAACGATCCGCCAGCGTCTGAAACCAGTGGACGAGCCCGGCCTGTGCGGGCCGGATGTAATACGGCGCCGGCGTTAGTACGCCCGCCAGGGGCAGGGTGTTAAAGGCGTCCAGGCGCGCCAGCGTGTGACCCAGGTGATTGCCGGCGAGCCCGGCGATCACCGGCAGGTCGCCGGCCTCGGTCAGCACGGTGTCGAGCACGGCAAGCTGTTCGGCGTCGTCAAGGGCTGCCGCTTCACCCGTCGTACCACACACGACAAGGCCGGCGATGCCCGAGCGACGATAGTGCGCGACCAGTCGACGTAATGCCGCGTGATCGACCGGCGTGTCGGCGCCATCTCTGGCGAAAGGCGTGACGAGCGGTACCCAGATGCCGCGAAAGAGCGGGGCGCGAGATGAAGCGAGCGACTGGGGTTGGGACTGTGCGACTTGCATAAGTGTCTCCCTGGACGTTACGTACGAAACGAACGTGCGTTGACCGGTATGAAAACCGTTCAGCAGGACGACGGGCAATGGCCGGCGCGTGGGAGACTTCGAGGCAGGCGCGCCGGGTGAGGCAGGGCGGCGCGAGGTGAGGACTGCCGGGTCCACGTGGCTGTTCCGTCGCTCAACTGACGGAACAGCACGCCCCAGTCAGTTGAGCGACTGTTTTTTGCTTTTGACGAACGCACCCCGCTGTCCCATCGGGACAACGCGCAACCACGGCGAGCAGGGGATTCGGAAATTCGTCATGGGCAGACTCTATCCGCTGTACGCAAGTGGCGTCAAGTACAACGATCCGCGATGGCGCCGCAATGCGCGAGGGTCATGTCGATCATGCCGGCATTTGCGCGGCGCAATTTAAAACGTCCTTTAATTCTCCGTTTAATCGATTTAATCGAAAATCGATGTTCGGCTAACGGCGGATTGCGGTGAACGCCCCGTGGTACGACTGCCACGGGGGGACTTTCCCGGTTGCCAATTTGAATCCGTCAAGTGACAATCGCACTCACACCCCGTAACGCAAAACAATAATGGGCACACTGGGGCGGGGAAAACTGAAAAGTATTGAGACAAGATGGCAGCCAAAGTCGTGAAGTATTCGCGTGACGGGGTGACGTATTACGAAATTCGAGGCCCCTTGCCCGACGGTACCCGATATGAGGACCGGGTGGGATTCAGCGAGCGCGAGTTGGCATTCCGGCGTCTCGTCGCGGCGAGAATCAAGCTGCTGCGAAGCGAATACGAGACCGCGTGCCGGAACGTGCGGGCGGAATGTGCCGCAAACGTCGCAGCGCCGGGGTGGCTGAAGCAACTGATTTTTTGAGGAGCGCGGGATCGTAGTGCGGCGAGGAAGCGATCGCAAGTTTTGCGTCGTTAAGGTGACGAAATATTCACATATTGAGATTGCCTTATACTGCGCGGAGCCTTCGTGTCCGTTCGAGATACATGGAATTTGTCACAAAAGACGTCTTGGCAAGCTGTATGGCGTTGCTGCTCGACGCTGTGTTTCTTGTCGACAAGGCTGGGGCGCTCGTCTACGTGAGTCCGGCCTGCGAGCGCATTCTCGGGTACACCCCGGAGGAATTGCTGGGGCGCTCGATGATCGATTTCGTCGTGAAGGAAGATCGCGAGCGCACGATTGAAGAATCGAAGTTCGTGATGGCGGGACTTCCCCGGATCGGGTTCGAGAATCGGTATATCCACAAGGACGGCCATTACGTCCACATCATGTGGTCCGCCCGCTGGTCCGAAGACTACGAACTGCGCATTGGCGTGGCACGCGACGTGTCGGCCAAGAAGCAGGCCGAAGCGCTGCAGCGCGCCACGTACTCGATATCCGAAGCAGCCCACGACGCCGCCGATATTCGCTCCCTGTGCAAGGCCGTCCACGACACGCTGGCCACGCTGTTTCCCATCGATGCCATTGTCGTGGCGACCTGCGATGCGGCACTGATGACGTGGGAGAAGGCGTATCAGTATCGCGACAGCGCCGACATTCCCTTGCTCGACTGGCCGCAGGCGCGGGGCCTCTCGACGCAGGCTGCGCAAGCGCAACAATCGCTGTGGCACCTGATCGAAGCGATCCCTATCGACGGCGCGGGGCAATCGATCCCCCACCTATGTACCGAACCGTTCGCGCCAGACGCGCTTGCCGAGCCCGGCGCGCAGGCGCTGGTGATTTTGCCGATGCGCACGGCGCGCCGTGCCGTGGGCACGCTCATGCTCTACGGCCCGGCCTGCGCGCTGCGCGCGGAGGCCGCGCAGCGGCTGCTGGCGTTCGTCTGCGACCAGACCGCGTTGGCCATCGAGCGAAAGCAACTGATCGACGACCTCTACAAAGCGGCGCGATTCGATGAGCTGACCGGACTGCCGAACCGTCGCACGTTTGGCGAGTTTGCGAGCGAGGCCGTGCGCCGTGCACAGCGCACCAACGGGAAGCTGGCGCTCCTGTTCGCCGATATCGACGGTTTCAAGGGGGTCAACGACAGCCTGGGGCACGCGGTCGGCGACTTGTTGCTCAAGGAGATTGGTCAGCGCATGAAGGCCGGAGTTACGGGAAGCGGCTTCGTGGCGCGTCACTCGGGCGACGAGTTCGTCGCCATTGTCCAGGATGCGGAGGTCGTCGAGCGGATCGACGTCGCAGTCACGCGTCTGCGCGCCGAGATCGAACAGGTCATCTCCGTCAACGATGCCAGCCTGAGCGTGCGCGTAAGTGTCGGGGTGGCGGTGTTCCCCGACGACGGCGAATCGATGAGCGAACTCATCCGCGTGGCCGATCAGCGTATGTATGCCAACAAGTCCGCGCGCAAATCCGGTGGGTCCAGTTTCTTGCAGCGCTTGATCTGACGCCCGACTGACCCGCGCGCCGGGCCATTCATCCCAGCGTCTGCGTTGGCCAGATCATTTCGATTTCGATGGCAATCGAGCGGGCGAGGCCGTCGAGATCCGGAAACAGCGATGCGTTCGTGACGTTCATCCGATAAAGCCATTTCATCGCGTCCGCGCGCAGCGCCAACGGCAGCACGATCTTGCGCAGCAGGGGTTCGTCGCTCTCATAGCCGTCGAGGATGCGGTGCATCGGCCGGTCGATCACGCCGGGTACCACGAAGGTGCCGGATTGCGCGATCAGACGACCGTCCATTTCTTCCGGCTCGCCGAACCAGACCACCTCGTTGTCATTGCCGAGGAAGTATTTCTCCATGTTCCCCTTGACGCGGGGATCGATCGTATCGCGGGTGAGCCACGGTGCATGACGCGGACGGGCACGGTCGTCGTACAGCGCGGGGGTGTTGAGCGCGAAAATGGCCGAATCGCTCGTGGCGCGCTCCAGTGCAAAGAACGCGGCGACAAAGGGCGATTTCGTGAAGTCGAGCAAACGGGTTGGGGCACCATGGTGCTGCATCAGCCCAAGGCAGCGCAGATCGTCGTGCAGCAAGTCGGGCCAGGGCACATGGTTGTGCGCCTTGCGCCGAAAGATGCGAATAGCACGTGCCTCACGGCTGCGCCACTGTTCCTTGTCCGCCACATAGGCGTGCAGGTACCGCGAGAGCGAACTTTGCAGATGCCAGCGTGCGTCCTGCTGCCCGCGAAAGGCCCAGCCTTCGAAGCGGGAGGACAGCTCCATGAAATCCTTCCAGCTTTCGACGACGGTGGTGTCCATAGTGAGCGAAATCCTTGAGTTGGCGTGCGGCGCCGACGTGCCGCTGATCGAGCACGCCAAGGCAATGCGAGCGATGCATGGCGTCGGCCACTATAGTACGGTGTTGGTGACAGCTCAAGCGCGTGCGTCGAGCATGCGATAGATGTGAACGAGCGACACGCATTCTCAGGCCGGGCGGCACGTGAGTTGCCCCGCCTCTATCCTTTCGGAGACAAATGTGAAATACGACAACATCGAGCAGGTCGCCGTCATCGGCACGGGCGTCATTGGCGCGAGCTGGGCGGCTTACTTTCTGGCGCGGGGTCTGCGCGTGAGTGCCTGGGATCCGGCACCGGGCGCCCGCGAGCGCTTGCGCGAGGCAGTCGATGCGCATTGGCCGACGCTGATTCGGATCGGCCTGACGGCGGGCGCCTCGCGCGACGCGCTGACGTTTCACGACACGCTCGACGCGGCGCTCGCCGGCGCCGACTTCGTGCAGGAGAGCGGTCCCGAGCGCGAGGACCTCAAGCAAGACCTCTTTCGCACGATGGACGCTGCCTTGCCGCCGTCTGTCGTGATCGCTTCGAGCTCGTCGGGACTGCTGATGAGCCGCGTGCAGTCGGTGTGCATCCATCCGGAGCGCGTGGTGCTTGGACATCCATTCAATCCGCCGCATTTGATTCCGCTGGTCGAGGTCATCGGCGGCGAGCGATCGTCGCAGGCCGCCATCGACACGGCGATGCAGTTCTACCGCGCCATCGGCAAACGGGCGATCCATGTGAAGAAGGAGGTCAAGGGCCACATCGCGAACCGGCTGCAGGCGGCGCTTTGGCGTGAGGCCATTCATTTGGTCGATACCGGGGTGGCCTCGGTGGCTGACATCGACGACGCCATCGCTTATGGTCCGGGCTTGCGCTGGGCGGCGTTCGGGCCGTTCGTGAACCTGCATCTGTCGGGCGGCGCGGGCGGTATCGCCCATTTTCTCGAGCACCTCGGGCCGCCCGTGGAATCGTGGTGGGCCGATCTCGGCGAGCCGGTGCTGACGGACGACCTCAAGGCGCGCATCGCCGCAGGGGTCGACGCCGAACTGGCCGGGTGCGGCAGCGCGCGGCTCGAAGCGCAGCGCGACGCCATCATTCTCGGTATTCTCGCGGGCAAGGCGTAGGCATCGCGGGCGGGCCCGCGCAACCGGGGCGGGACGCCGGCCGTTCGCGGCGGGCCAACCGCGCGGTGATCCTGGCGCCGTTGCCGCTGCTCGAGCCCGACGCGATGACCTGGAGGGGGGGCCGTCAATCGGCGAGCCGTGTTGTCTGAAGGCCTCCGCCTGGCAAGCATCCGAGCCCTTCGAGCGTAGCGCTGAGCGCGACGTCCAGCGGCGTGTGAGGCTCATGCCCGAGCGTCGCCACGAGTCGCGTGTTATCCATGCGCACCGGCTGCTGCCACAGATAGCGCATCTCGCGCAACTCGCGAAGCGTCGTGACGAAGGGCGATGCCGCCCACATGAGCCACCACGGGAATCGACGGAGTTTGACGTCGATGCCGTGTCGCGCCATGACGCGTGTGATCGCGGTCGCCATCTGAGTGCCATCGGCATCCCAATGCCCGGCCATGTGGAATGTGGCGAAGGCGTCAAGCGTACGACGACGTTCGATGAGCATGACCATCGCGCGGCCGACATCGGGCAAATAGGACCATTGATGACCCACGCCGGGTGTGTTGGGCACCTGGACGACGCGCGCAATCCGCCCCGGCTTCACCAGTCCTTGTCCAAACCAGCTATTGCGCGATTGCGCACCAAAAAAATCGCCGGCGCGAACGATGATCGTCTGCACGCCATGGCGGCTCGCGTCGCGCAGACGGGCTTCCATCGTCGCGCGGATGCGCCCCTTGCGCGTGCGCGGCCGCTGCGCGGCGTCATCGCGCAGGACCGGGAATGTCTCGGGGCCGTAGTTGTAGACCGTGCCCGGCAGAACGATGGTGGCGCCATGCATCGTGGCGGCCGCGAGCGTGTTGTCGAGCATCGGCAACACTTGCGTGTCCCAGTGGCGATAGCCGGGCGGGTTGACGGCATGCACGATCACCTCGCAGTCGCGTGCCGCCGCGAGGACGTCGCCGGTCTGCATGGCGTCGCCGTCGAGCCACTCGATGCCGGCGGACGATGCAGCGGCACGCGGCGCACCGCCGCGACGCAACGCGCGCACATGCCAGCCGGCGGCGAGCAACTGACGCGCGACTTCGCCGCCGATACCACCGGTCGCCCCGAGGACCAGCGCGCGAGAGACTTTGTGTTGGGACCCGTAGTGCATGATGCCGCTCCTTGAATGTTGTCGGTGACGCCATTCTCCGCGCGAGGCAATTCAATTAAAATTACCTAAAACCATCTATCGACTATACATTTTTGTATGATGACGCCCCTGAACTGGGATCTCTGCCGGACGTTTCTCGCTGTGCTGACCGAGGGCTCGCTCTCCGGCGCGGCGCGTGCGCTGGGCATTACGCAGCCGACGGTCGGCCGTCATATCGCCTCGCTGGAGGCGGTGCTGGGGCAAACGCTCTTCACGCGTTCGCAGACCGGCTTGCTGCCCACCGATGCCGCGGCATCGCTACGGCCCCATGCGCAGGCGATGCAACACACCGCGCAGGCATTCGAGCGGGCGGCGGCAAGCCAAGGGGAGGGGGCGAACGGCGTCGTGCGCCTCTCGGCGAGCGAGGTCGTTGGCGTGGAGGTGCTGCCACCGATCCTGAGCGCGCTGCGACGCGCCCACCCGCACCTCGTCATCGAACTGGTACCCACGAACCGCATTCAGGATCTGCTGCATCGCGAGGTCGATATTGCCGTGCGAATGGCGCCGCCACAGCAGGACGCGCTGATGGCGCGTCGCGTCGGAAACATCGACGTCGGCCTGCATGCGCGCGACGATTACCTGGCGCACCACGGCGTGCCGACGTCGCTGGCCGATCTCGCGCATCACACAATGATCGGCTTCGATCAGATGACGCCGTTCATCCGTGAGGCCACACGGGGCATGCCCGTCTGGTCACGCGATAGTTTTGCGTTTCGCGCCGACAGCGATCTGGCGCAACTGGCCATGATCCGGGCAGGCTACGGCATCGGTGCGTGTCAGGTGCCGCTGGCGCAACAAGATGCCCGGCTCGTGCGCGTGCTGCCCGATGCCTTTCGCTTCTCACTGCAAACGTGGGTCACGATGCACGAAGACTTGCGTCAAAGTCCGCGCTGCAAAGTCACCTTCGACGCGCTCGTGGCAGGATTGACCGCCTATATGGCCGAATAACGCGGCTGTCCAAAGGCATACCGGATGTCGGCGGAGATCTGTGTTGATATACAATATATCAATAATATCAACGATCACGAGACAATCTCCTCGCTATGTTCGACCCTTCGTTGTTCGGAAGAATGCCACCGGACGTTCTGACGTCCGCCTCTCCCGACGTTGGCGCAGCGGTGCCTGCGCCGGCGTCATCCGGCGCGGCCTTGCCGTCCCACTGGCCGTCCGGCCGTCACGCACTTGGGTTGAGTGAGCAGCGTGACACTGTGCTTTACGTGCCGCCCGATCTCCCCACGGACACCGCCGTTCCTCTGTTTGTCATGTTTCATGGCGCGGGTGGCTTTCCGGAAAAGGTGTTGCCGTTCATCGAGCCGCATGCGCAGCGTCACAAGTTTCTCGTACTCGCACCGCATTCGACCTTTCCGACGTGGGACATCGTGATCGGCGGCAACGGCCCCGATCTGGCGCGACTTCAAGCGGCGCTGCGCGAGGTCGCCAGCCGGTATCGCATCGACACAGGGCGTGTGGCGTTCGCGGGCTTTTCCGACGGGGCGAGTTACGCCCTGTCCATCGGGGTGACGAACGGCGACATCGCCACTCACGTGATCGCGTTCTCGGGGGCTTCATGTCCATCTTCGTTCAGGAAGGGCAGCCCAGCGTCTTCATCGCGCACGGACGCGTCGACGAACAACTGCCCATCGAGACAAGCGGCCGCCAAAACGCCAGCAAGCTCGCGGCGGCGGGCTACGACGTGCAGTTCGTCGAGTTCGACGGACGGCACATCATCGAGCCGGACGTCGTTGCGCGTGCCATCGACTTCTTCCTCGCCTGACACGCGCCTTGCCACGGGGCAACGTACGCACGGGCCATACGCCTTACGGGGAGTGCCGTTCATGGATTTCGAAATTCCCGAGTCACTGATTCATCCGCTGCTGCAACTGATCGGCAGCGATTCAACGCTGGGCAAACAACTGACGGCTTACGGCGTGTGTCGCGGCAACCTGCGGGTGTCGAGCCACTGGTTCGACGCCAAGTCGCTCAATACGCTCTACGTGCTGTGCAAAACGCAGAACGAACGGGCGCTGATGTTCCAGATGCTCGCGCTCGACAACGTCTTCAATGCGCCGCAGGCGCGCGTGATCCCAAGTCTGGACAAGCTGGTGCCGGGCCTCGTCGCCTATCTTGCGCGCGACGTCATCGACGGCTGGGTGTACCAACGTCACCGTGACGGCGCCCTGCTGCCGTGGCTCGTTCGCCGCTTGCGCTACGTGGAGCCGGAGCAGGGATCGCCTTATGTCGTGATGGACATGCTGGCGAACACAATGCAGTCGGCCAATTCCAATCTGACGGAGCATCGCCTGCGCCGCTCGGGCATGACCACGTCGCTCGTGTTCACGCGCGACGACATCGCCAATCGCACCATTCCCGAGCTGCTCGCCGAGTTCGGTTTCTATAAGGAGTGCGCCGAGTTCAAGCGCGAATACGAACAGCATGCGCAGCGGTTTCTGCGCGTGCAGCGTGCCTTCGGCGCGCAGTTCGTACTGCGCCGCGCGGCGTTCTCCGTCGATGCAAAAGGCGCGACCGAGTTGATTCGCGTGGTGGACGGCACGGCCGCGAAGTGCGTGAACGACGAAGAGCGCCTGGAGCGCAATTTCGAGATGGCGTGCGATGCGGACTTCTGGCGCAACGCCGAGGTCGCGCAGGGGTTCGAGACCATTCCACTACATTGCTATGTGCATGTGTTTCACCTGGACTGGCATCGCAACCTCTGGGTGCACGTGCAGAACATGACCGAGTATGCGTATCAGCCGGGGCTGCGCGACAAGCTCGTGCTGCCGGCGCATCATCACGACCTGATCGACATCCTGACATCGAACATGGATGTGATGATGCCGGACTTCGTGCCGGGCAAATCGGGCGGTGCGACCATCCTTTGCCAGGGCGCGCCGGGACTCGGCAAGACGCTCACGGCGGAGATCTATTCCGAAGTCGTCGGCAAGCCGCTCTACCGTGTGCATTCGGGGCAATTGGGGACGACGGCGGCGTCGGTCGGGGCCACGCTCATGAGCATTCTGCGTCGGGCCATGCGCTGGAATGCCATCCTGCTGCTCGATGAGGCGGACGTGTACATCCGCCGGCGCGACAACGATCTGGAGCACAACGCCATCGTCGCGGAATTCCTGCGTTCGCTGGAATACTTCCATGGCCTGTTGTTCATGACGACCAACCGGAGCGGCGACGTCGACGACGCCATTTTGTCGCGCTGTATCGCCACGATCCATTACGAGACGCCATCGCCGTCGCATGCGCGCCGGCTCTGGCGGATGCAGGCCGATCAGGTCGGTGCGCCGCTCGACGACGCCCTGATCGAGTCGCTCGCGAGCCGTTACCCGAACGCGAGCGGACGCGACATCAAGGAACTGATGAAGCTGGCGAGCCGCTATTGCAAGGTCAAGGGCACGCCATTCACGGAAGATGTATTCCGACTGTGCGGGCTGTTCCGGGGGTATGAGCGCTGAGGTGCCGGGCGTGCGTCAGCCCCGCAGCACGGCAATATGCGGGAAAACTAGAGGCGCGCCCAGGCGCCGGTCTGGCTATATTGGGGGCGGACCGGCACCGACGTCACGACGTGCTGTCGACGGGGCGAGCGCCCCGTTCGCGAGCGCGTGAGGGCGTGACGTCGCCGCGCCGCTGCGGCAGTCCGTTGCCAGCCAAGGAGACGAAGTGGAGACGCATGGAGAGCTGCACCGGGCGATTCTGAACAACATTCCTGACCAGGCCTGGCTCAAGGACACCGAGTCGCGCTACATCCTCGTCAACGACGCTTTCCTGGTGGCTTGCGGCCGCACGGAAGCCGAGATCATCGGCAACACGCCCGACAAAGTCTGGTCGTCGGAATGGGGGAAGGTCTACCTTGCCACCGACAAAGCGGTCGTGGCCAGCGGCGAGCGCCGGCGCTACGAAGAGAGCCGGCCGGGGGCCGACGGCGCGCCGCGCTGGTTCGACACCGTCAAGATGCCGGTGCGCGACGCGGCTGGCCGTATCGTGGGCACCGTTGGGATTTCTCGCGACATCACCGACCGCAAGCGCTCCGAAACCGCATTGCTCGACTCGCGCGCGCAACTGCGTCAGCTCTCCGCCTATCTCCAAACGGTGCGAGAAGCGGAACGCACGCGACTCTCGCGCGAACTTCACGACGAACTCGGGCAGTGGCTGGGCGGCCTTCGGCTGGGCCTGAGCTACCTGGACACGCAACCCGTCGCGTCGCCGGCCGATCGGTCCGCCCATATCCAGATGCTCAAGGACCTGGTCGACGAGACCATCGACGCCGTGCATCGCATCGCGGCCGACCTTCGGCCCGCGGTGCTCGACGAGCTGGGCCTGCACGCGGCGCTGGAGTGGCTGACCGAATCGTTCGCGCAGCGGCATGGGTTGCCGTGCGAGCTGGACATGCCGGAAGCGCTGACCACGCGTCTCGACAGCGAATGCAGCACGGCGATCTTCCGTATCGTGCAGGAGTCGCTCACGAATGCCAGCCGACATGGGCAGCCGTCGCAGGTGCGTGTGGCGCTCGAGCTGCGCGACGGCGATTGTTATGTGAGCATCGCGGACGATGGCCGGGGCATGGACACTGCACGGGCCGGAGACGGTCAGCGCCTCGGTCTGATGGGCATGCGCGAACGCGCGCTGATGCTGGGCGGCGCGTTCGAGATCGAAAGCGCCCCGGGACAGGGAACGCGCGTGCGGGTGAGAATTCCTGCGCGCGCACCTGCGGCAGGGGTGAGCGACGATGACGCCGCCAGCGTGATGAACGCAACGACCCCGGCGACCCCATCGAACCTCACGAACCCTACGAACCTGACGAACCTGACGAACGAGAGGGAGTGGTGATGCGTGTCATGATTGCCGACGACCACGCGATCATTCGCGATGGGCTGAAAAAGATCATCTCGATGGCACCCGACATGTGCGTGGTGTCGGAAGCCGTGGACGGCGCGGATGTCCTCAACCGGCTTCGCCTGATCGCCGTGGACGTGCTGCTGCTCGATATGTCGATGCCCGGCAAGAGCGGCATTGCCCTCATCGCGCAGATCAAGGCAACGTATCCGGCGCTCCCCATACTCGTGCTCAGCATGTATCGCGAATCGCAATACGCGGTGCAGGCCATCCGCGCCGGGGCCGCCGGCTACCTCACCAAGAACGCCGAGTCGGAGCAGTTGATGAGCGCCATCCGGCGCGTGGCACGCGGCGGCACGGTCGTCTCGCCCCTGGTCGCGGAAAAGCTCGTGCGTCAGTTGCAGCAACCGGCCGAGGCGTTGCCGCACAGCGGGCTGACGGCCCGCGAATTCCAGATCTTCCAGATGCTCGTCGAGGGCCATGGCATCAACGAGATCGCACGCTGCCTGTCGCTCTCGGCCAAGACCGTGAGTACGCACAAGGCCAATATCCTCACCAAGATGGACATTCCGTCGACGGCGGGCCTCGTGCTCTACGCCATCGAACACGGCTTGATCGTCGCCGGCACCGACGCCTGATCCCACACGCGACCCACGCCCCCAACGCGCCCGACATTCCCGACGCGACCATCGACCACACGCGTTCCCGCTCGGTTTCGCTTGCTGCACTGCGTCTAGGGAAATTCTTAGACGAAAACCAGCAAATCCCGATGCCCCGCCCGCGGGCACTCCCCTAATCTTGCTTCAAGCCCCGAAGGCGGGGCACCGACTCACTGCCACCCGGCCGGCGCTTGCCAGCATTTCCTTCAACCCTGAGACGTAAGGAGACCGCACCATGCATGTGGACCTGCTGATCAAACACGTGTGCGTGCGCGACGATGCGCCGCTCGTGGACATCGCCATCAAAGACGGACGCATCGCTGCGATGGAGCCCGGCATCGACGCCAGCGCGACCGAGGAGATCGACGCGCAAGGCCGCGCGGCGATTCCCGGACTTATCGAGGCGCACCTGCACCTGGACAAGGCACTGCTGCATCGCCGTCTGCCCGCACGCTTCGGCACGCTCGACGAGGCCATCCGCGTGACCGGCATTCTCAAGAGCCGGCAGGAGCGCGAGGACGTGCTCGATCGCTCGCGTCAGGTGCTCGACATGGCGATCAAGAACGGCACCGTCGCCGTTCGCGCCCATCCGGACGTCGATCTGATTCAAGGGCTGATCGGCGTCGAGACGCTGCTCACGCTCAAGGATGAGTACCAGAGCTTGCTCGATCTGCAGATCGTGGCGTTCCCGCAGGAGGGCATTCTCAAGTCGGCGGGCACCTACGAGCTAATGATCGACGCGCTGCGCATGGGGGCGGATGTGGTCGGCGGATGTCCCTACAACGAGCTGAACTGGGAAGACACCAAGCGCCACATCGACATTGTGTTCGAGCTGGCGCAGCGCTTCGACGCGCCCATCGACATGCATGCGGACTTTGCCGACGACACCAGCGATCAGCGTTTCGCGGCCATCTCGTACATTGCGCGGCGCACGATCGATACCGGCTACCAGGGCCGGGTCTCGCTGGGGCACGTCACAAGCCTGGGCGCGCTCGACAACGACGAACTCGCGCCCGTGATCGAGCAGATCCGTCTCGCCGGCATCAGCATCGTCACGCTGCCCGCGACCGATCTCTACCTGGGCGGGCGTAAGGACGTGCAGAACCCTCGGCGCGGTCTCACGCCCGTCAAGGCGTTGCATGCCGCAGGGGTCAACGTGGCGTATTCGTCCAACAACGTGCGCAACGCCTTCACGCCGTTCGGCAAGGCCGACATGTTGCAGATCGGCAATCTGCTCGCGCACGTGGCGCAATTCGGCGTGCCGGAGCACCAGCAGGCGATTCTGGACATGGGCACGCATAACGCCGCGCGCGCCATTGGACTCTCGCACGACTACGGCATCGCGGTGGGCAAACAAGCCGATCTCATCATTCTCGACACGTTCAAGGTGGCCGATGCGCTGCTCGACATCCCGCCACGCCTGTGGGTGATCAAACGTGGCCGGATCACGGTCGTGACGCAGCATCACTGCGAGATTCACCGGCATTCCTGTTGTTGCGCGTAATGCAGTTCTCATCACACTCAAGGAGACACTCATGAAGAAGCTGCCTGCGGAAGTCGTTGCCTCGTTACTGGCCGTCACCACCATCCCGATCGCGATGCTGCCGTTGCATTTGCCGCCCTGGGCGATCTTTATCAGTTGGGCCGCCACCTTTGCCATGGGGGCCCCACGTGGGTGAACCTCAAACGGATCTGGGCGACGCTGCCGGTGGGCGCGTGCTTCGCATGCCTCATCGTGCTGGGGTTCAAGCAAGCGGGCGCCCAGTTCAGCGGCAACACCCTCGTCGCCGCGGAGATGGTGATTCTCTTCGCGGGCAACGGCTCGATGATGGCGCTGGCCCGCGTGTTCCCGGCACTGAATTTCATTCCGGGCATGTTCTTCGGGTTCGCGACGTACTTCGCCACGCTGTTCGGCGGCTTCGGCCCGGTGGCGCAGGACCCGTTGGCGGCACTCGGGCGGCCGTCGCCATGAATGCCCTCGGCCCGGTCTACGCCTGGGTGAAGGAGCGCTTCTCGGCCCCGGAAGTGACGCATCAACGCCACTGGAAGGGCTGGAAGGCGGAAGTCTGACGCAAGCCTGCCGTTTCGCGCATCAAGCCGGGGCGGCGGCACGGTGCGAGCCGGTTCCGGCTCGACGCACGGACGGGATCGAGGCGAAGCGTCTGCCGGTGTCGGGCGCGCTTCGCCTTCCAATGACATTGTTTGGGGAGACGAACGGCATGACGTTCGCACAAGACATGGCCGATGGGCTGACCACGACACCTCCGGTCGCGACGGGCGACGCCGCCGGTAGTACCACGCGGCGAAACTTCCTGCGGGGCACGGCCGCATTGGCCGGTAGCGCGGTGCTGCCCGCGCCGTCGGCCGACGCCGCCCAAGCCGCCCAAGCCGTCCACAGCGACGCGCGAGCCGACGCCGGCCCGCGCCTTGCGCAATCGACGCGGGGCATGGTCACGAGCCCGCACGCGCTGGCCAGCGAGGCGGGACTCGAAGTGCTTCGCGCGGGCGGCAACGCCATTGAAGCCGCGATTGCGATCGGCGCGGTGCTGAGCGTGACGTATCCTCACTTCACCGGTCTGGGCGGCGACGCCTTCATGGTGATCAGCGACCGCGAAGGCAACGTGCGCACGCTCTCGGGCATCGGACAAGCCGCCGCACAGGTGCCGGCCTACCGCGGCGCCATCCCCGTGCGCGGCCCGGGGGCGGCGCTGACGACGGCCGCGACCGTGGCGATCTGGGACAAGGCATTCGACCTCAGTCGCCAGCAATGGGGCGGGCAACAGGCGTGGTCGTCGCTGTTCTCACGCGCCACCGAATACGCGGCAAACGGCTTCCCGGTCACCCCGTCGCAACACTTCTGGCAAACATTGCGCGCGGGCGAATTGTCGGGTTGGGAAGGCTTCGCCTCGGTCTTCATGCCGAACGGCCGCATTCCGCAGGCGGGCGAGCGCTTTCATCAGCCGGCACTGGCGCGCAGCCTCGATCGCATTGCCACCCATGGCGGGCGCGAGTTCTACGAAGGCGATCTGGCCGGCCGCATCGCGGCAGGCCTCAAGCAGGCCGGCTCGCCGCTGCGCGCCGGCGATCTGTCACGGGCGCAGGCGCGCGAGGAAGTGCCGCTGCGCGTGGCCTATCGTGACGGCGAGCTGCTCGGGCTGCGTCCGCCGACGCAGGGCGTGACAACGCTGGAGATCATGGGCATTCTCGATCGCTTCGATCTGAAGTCGATGCCCGAGGGCAGCGCCGACTATTATCACGTGCTGGTCGAAGCGGTGAAGCTCGCGTTCATCGACCGCAATCGCTATGTAGCCGACCCCGATTTCGTCGATGTGCCGGTAGATCGCTTGCTGGCAAGCGCCCACCTTGACGCGCATGCCCGCAGCATTCGCATGGATCGCGCCATGCCGTGGCCGCATGTGTTCAAGACCGGCGACACGGTGTACATCGGTGCCGCGGACAGTCACGGCAACTGCGTGAGCATGCTGCAGACGGTCTACTTCGATTGGGGCAGCGGTGTGGTGCTGGGGGACACGGGCGTGCTGTGGCACAACCGGGGCGCGTCGTTCAGTCTCGACGCCAGGAGTCCGAACGTGCTGCACGGTGGCAAGCGCCCGTTCCATACGCTCAATCCAGGCATGTATCTGAAGCAGGGACGCCCGCAACTGCTGTACGGTACGCAGGGCGCCGACGGGCAACCGCAGACGCTGGCCGCGGTGCTCACCCGCCTGATCGATTACGAGATGGATCCGCTCACCGCGCTGGGACGGCCGCGCTTCCTGCTCGGCAAGACCTTCTCCGACAGCCGCGATGCCCTCAAGCTCGAACAGGATGCCGGTGCCGATGTGTTCGCGGCGCTGGCGGCGCGAGGGCACGAGATGAGCGAGCTGCCGCCGCAGAGTCAGTTGGCGGGCCATCCCGGTGCGATTCGCATCGGTGCGCAAGGGCAGATGAGCGGTGCCCACGATCCTCGCAGCGATGGTCGGGCACTGGGGCTTTGACGCCCGGTTGTTGCGCGTGATACAAGTGCTGCCATCCATTGGCAACGTAAATACTTCACATGGCTGGCAGTGCAAAATCGAATCGCCCGCTCTTCGATCTGGATCTGCTGCGCTCGATCATCACGGTGGCGGATTGCGGCAGCTTCACGGCGGCGGCCGCGCGTCTGCATTCGACGCAATCCACCGTGAGCCAGAAGGTGCGGCGACTCGAAGACCTGGTCGGGCACAAGTTGCTCGAACGCGGCAATCGCGACGTCCATGCCACCGATGCGGGCGAGCGATTGCTCGGCCATGCGCGACAGATGCTCGCGCTCAACGACCAGATGTTCGAGGCACTCTCCGGGGCCGTGATAGTGACGGTGCGGCTGGGCGTGCCGGAGGATTTCGCGACCGGTGCCACGACGCAGGTGCTCGCGCGTTTCAATCGGCAGTATCCGCAGGTCAAGCTCGAAGTCACGAGTGGCCTGAGCCGCGATTTGTTCGCGAGCTACGATCGCGGCGAACTCGATCTCGTGCTGGTCAAGCAGCGTCGCGGCAGTCGCGAATCGGTGGCGAGCCGCCCCGAGAAGCTGGCGTGGATCGACAGCGCGGCACATCCGTCGTTCGGATGCGATCCGGTGCCGCTTGTGACGTTTCCTGCGCGCGGGTTGTATCGCGACGACATGATTCAGGCGCTTGAGACGATGGGACGCGACTGGCGCATCAGCTTCACCAGTTCCAGCCTGAGCGGCATTCAGGGGGCGGTGGCCGACGGAATGGGAATCAGTCTGGTGCCGCCGCGCGCTGTGCTGCCGCGGCATGCGGTGCTTGGCCGTGCGCAGGGGCTACCGGTCATCGACGCCTTCGAGCTGGCGATCTTTCACCGACCGACGGCGCACGCCATGGTGATGGCGCTCGCCAAAGTGCTCGTCGCGATGCTCGCGACGAAACCGCGCGCGCCGAAGTGAGCGACGCGCGCGGCGGGGTGCGTGCGGGGATGGGCGCCAAGGGGCACGCAGCGCAGACGCTGACTTCGGCGCCTGCTCCGGCACCTGTTTCAGCGCGTGTTTCGGCCCTTACTTCGGCTGGGCGCCCAGCGTCAGGTTCATGTGACGGTTGACGTCCTTGTACAGCAAGTAGCGGAACGGGCCAGGGCCCCCGGCGTAGCACGCCTGCGGGCAGAAGGCGCGCAGCCACATGAAGTCACCGGCTTCGACTTCCACCCAATCCTGATTCAGGCGATAGACGGCCTTGCCTTCGAGCACATACAAGCCGTGCTCCATGACGTGGGTTTCCGCGAACGGGATCACGCCGCCGGGCTGGAACGTCACGATGTTCACATGCATGTCGTGGCGCATGTCCTGGATGTCGACGAAGCGCGTCGTCACCCAGCGGCCGTCGGTGCCTGGCATCGGAATCGGCTCGACGTCCTGCTCGTGCTTCACGAACGGCTCGGGGGCCGGCAAACCTGGCACGGCTTGATAGTGCTTGCGAATCCAATGGAAGCGGGCGGTGCCCTGGCTGTGGTTGCGCACTTGCCAGTCGGTCGCGGGCGGCAGGAACGCATAGCCGCCCGGGGTGAGGCGGTTCGCCTTGCCCTGGATCGTCACCGTGATCTCCCCTTCGACGACGAACAGCACGCCCTCGGCGTTTTCATCCTGCTCGGGTTGGTCGCTGCCGCCCCCCGCACCGACTTCCATGATGTATTGCGCGAACGTCTCGGCGAAGCCCGAGAGCGGACGGGCCAGCACCCACAGGCGCGTGTTGTCCCAGAACGGCAGATGGCTCGTGACGATGTCGCGCATCACGCCCTTGGGAATGACGGCGTACGCTTCGGTGAACATGGCGCGGTCGGTGAGCAATTCCGATTGGCTCGGATGCCCACCCTGCGGCGCGTAATACGTGGTCTTCGACATGATTGATGGCTCCTGTGTCGTTCTGATCGCGGAGTTTCGTGGGGGCGAAACCATCGGGAAAGATGCACAAGATAGCGAACCCGCCATCCATCGACAAATTAAATATCAAAATGTATGGCATTCGATTTTTGAATGAATGACCGACGCTCAGGGCACAACCACGCGCACTGGCCAGCGAAATCGGCCGAGCACATTGGCATCGCGGTCCGTGACAATGGCCTCGATCGTCAGCGCCGCGGTGCCGCTGCCCGCGACATCGGCTTGCCAAAAGGCATCCGGGGCGTCGCGCGCGACGGCGACCTGCGGCGAACCCGACTGCGGCGCGTAGCGCGTGGCGTGCGCCAGGCAATGCAACTGCAGGCCGCTCAGCGTTGTCTCGTCATCGAGGCAAAGATGGAGCATCACGGCATGTTCGCCACGCATGGCGAGCGGCGTCCAGCGCAGCCGCAAGCGGTCGCCGGGGCGAACGGCGACACGCCATTGCGCCGCATTGACACCGGTGAGCGCCGCGCTATCCGCGGCCAGCCCATAGCAGCAATCGGCGTCTACGCCCACGGGCGCGTCGGTCGCTTCGGGGTGTTGGTCAAGCAGCGTCACGGTATCGATGACAAGCAGAACGTCGGCAATCGCACGGCATGCGCCATCGCCGTCGGAGGGGGTTGCGTCGGACATTGGGATTCCTTGCCGTGAGCCGAGGTGACCGCGATCGGGCGCCCGGATTGGCGCGTCGTGGATCGCGGCGCGGCGCTCGTCAGTGATTGCGAATGGTGATGAACGGATCCCACTGGTAGCAGCCGCACAAATTGCCGCTGCGATCGAGGATCATGAACTGGAAGTGGTAGGTGACGCGACCGGTCTTGAGCGTTTCGCACGACCAGAAGTAGTTCGAGCAGGTCTGCTTCTTCGGATGGGTCGGGTCGGGCGGATTCGGCACGGGGATCGTGACCTCCGCTTCCCGTGGCGAGGGCGGGGAGATCAGGTCGTTGCCCTGATTGCCGATGAACTTGTAGAAGATGCACGATTGCTCGAAGCCGAGCGAGAGCGAGCATTCGCGCCACCGGATGACGTCGCCGACGGTCGCCGCGACGTCCAGCTCGCCGCCCGCCTGTCCGCTCACCACATTACCCTGCGCCACGATCATGAAGACGTGCTTGAAGTCGATGAGCGGGGGATTCGCCATGCTGGAGTTCTTGCCGTACCGGTCGACGATCGTCTTGGTGTCGATGCTGACCAGCACATCGGTGATTTGCGACATGTGTTTCTCCACGAAAGGCTGAGTTGGATGCCGTCCATCGGACGATGGCGGTCTCTAAGCCAGCGGCCTGCCGGCCGCGCGCGAAACGCGGCAACGCGCTTCACGGATGGAGCCTAGAAACGGCGACGGCAATGTTCAACCTCGCGCGGGCTGCGCTTTATGAGTGACAGTTGCGTGCCAAGCGGCGTCGCGACTCGCGTTGCGCGGATGGGCACCGATATACCAATCGGGGAATTGGAGCGAGGCCCCCAGAAAAACCGATGCGTGCGTGTGGGCATCGGGGGCGTCAGCGTCAGCAGCGCATCGGCCGGCCGTGTGAACGAAGCCGGCCTGGACAGACGAGCGGGGGCGGGGCTTAACTCAGCTTGCGGCTGTGTTGCAGGCGTTCGAGCACATGAATGCTCAACCGCGCCGTGTGGCTGCGCATGGCGTTATAGGCGGCTTCGGCGTCAGCCGCGAGCACGGCCTCGACGACGCGCTCGTGCTCGTCGAACGACACGGCGAAGCGCTCTTCGACATCGGATTGCGCCGCGCGGAAGGGCGCCAGACGTTCGCGATGACTGTCGATCAGCGCCATCAACGTCTTGTTCTGCGTGCCCGCGCTCAGCAACTGATGGAACTCGCGGTTGAGCGCGAGATAGCCGGCTTCGTCGCCCGCATCCATGCACTGCTTGCTCTGGATGTGAATCATCTCGAGCTGCTTCTTCTGCATCGCGCTCATGCGCTGGGCACTCAGCCGGCAGCACAGGGCATCGAGCTCGCACATCGCTTCGAGCATGTCGGACAGGTCGTCGACGCTGATGCTCGCCACCACGCCGCCCTTGTGCGGGGTGAGTTCAATGAGACCGCGTGCATTGAGTTCGCGCAGCGCTTCGCGAATGGGCGTACGCGACGCCTTGAAGCGCTCGGCCAGTGCGACTTCCTCCAGTTTCTGTCCCGGCGGCAGGCGTCCGTCGATGATCTCGCCGGTCAGCACCCGGCAGATTCGTGCGGCAATGGTTTCGGCCATGCTTGTCTATCTCGCTCCGTGGATGTGTCTTTTTGATTCGATTGTATACATGGGGATTATACGAGTATTTTCCTTCGCCATTACGTCTGGAGGCGCCATCGGGGTGCCATCCCCAGATGGAAAGCGCAGCGGGTTGATCCAAGTGCATTCAAAAATACGTTTTTGGATGCAATATGCTGAGATAGTATACATGAGCGTTTGCCGGGCGTTCCGGCACGCGTCGACACCTCAATTCGAAGGAGACATCTCATCATGGCCAAACTGCGTCACATTGCGCTTTCGGTGCCCGATCCGTGGAAGGCGGCAGAGTTCTATATGCAGGCATTCGACTTCAAGAAAGTGGGCGAGACGGACTCATCGCTCGCCCGGGGCGTTTATCTGTCGGACGGCGTTATCAACCTGGCGTTGCTCAATTACAAGAACGACGAAGCCGCAGGTGATCGCGGCCGCGAGTACGTGGGGCTGCATCACATCGGCATCTGGGTCGAGGATGTCGAGGCCACGCGCACGAAGATCGAAGCTGCGGGGGGCGCTACTACATGGGCGAAGTGCCGGTGAAGAGCAACATCTTTTATGAAGTGAAGTTCTTCGATCCGAATGGCGTGATCTTCGATGTCACTGCCCACGGCTGGGGCGGTGCGTCGAAGGACGGCACGGGCAAGGACAACGCGCCGGCGCTGCGTCACGAAGGGCTGCAAGCCGATCGCACGGGGCTCTGATACCGCGCCGTCCTCGCTCGGCGACAGCGTTCGCAACACCGCCTCTCCGCGCCGGACGCCTAGCGCCGGCGGCGCTTGGCGTCCGGCGCTCACGGGTCAGTGGCCATCCGGGGTGACCCGCTATAAAAAAATCGACCGTTTGTATAAACAAATAGCGGTAGAAATTCAATTTCTTTGCTATGTATAATCATTCGACTGATTGTATACATGTAGCGCGGGCGGCAGACACCCGGTCAGGGGCGCCGCGACAAAAACGAAAAAACTCAGGAGACAGCATGAAGAAGCGAGTGTTGTGTGCATTGTTGCTGGGCGCACTGCAGTGCGGTGCGTACGCGCAATCGTCCGGGGGCGTGACGCTTTCGGGGTTTGTGGACCTGAACGTCGAGCAGTTGTGGGGATCGGGGGCCAATGGCGGCAAGGTCGCGCGGGTCTCCAGCGGCGGGCTGAACACCTCTCGCTTCAATTTGAGCGGGTTCGAGGACCTGGGTGGTGGCAACCGCGCATTCTTCACGTATGAGCCCATGTTCTCGGCCGCGAACGGCACGCAATCGGCGCAGGCGCGCCAGTCGTTCGTCGGCCTGAAGGGGCGTGGGGCGAAGTGTCGCTCGGCCGTCAGTTCACGCCGTCGTACTGGATTGCCGGTTACGCCGATCCGAGCTGGGCGGCGGACTTCAGTATGGTCAACAACATGGAGTTCTTCTATGCGTCGTATCGCGTCGACAACTCCATTCAGTACAACACGCCCCGGTGGCACGGGTTGATGGGCCGCTTCATGGCGACGACCGGCGTGGGCGACGGCACGCGTTCGGGCCGTTTCTACTCAGCCGGCCTCGATTACCGCAACGGCGGCATCTTCCTGGGCGCCGTCAGCGAACTGCAATACACGCGCGACATCTACTCGTCGAGCCAGATCCACTCGTCGCGCGACAACTACTTCGCGGCGACCTACAAATTCGGCAGTGTGGAGCCGACCCTGATCTACCACACGTACAACGGCTACTACGCCTATCCGCCCTACGTCGCATTCAATGTGCGCGGCTGGGACATTCAGGCCGGTGTCAGGTATGCGCTGACCGACCGTCATCGCTTCTACGCGAGCTTTGTCCATCGCCAGGACGAGGACAACAAGGTGCTCTCGAACGGCAACGGCTTCGTGATCGGCTATATGTACGGCTTGTCCAAACGCACCACGCTGTACGCCACTTATGCCCGTGTGCAGCACAGCAACGACACAACGGTGCATTACCCGGTGACGTTCCAGGTCACGCCGACCGGCACACAGAACCCGTCGGGCGTGCAGTTCGGCATCCGCCACGCGTTCTGACGCGTTCCGATCGGCGACATCACGCCGCCAGCGCCTGACTGACGCGCTGGCGAGAAGATTTTTGAGACGAAGGAGGAAGACATGTTTCGCAAGCCCACACTCGGCGTTTCGTTGACCGCGACGGCATTGCTCGCCGCGCTCACGATGACGCTCGCGGCCCACGCGTCGGCACCGGACAGCGCGCCGGCGGCGCCCGCTGCCACGCCGTCGGACGCACAGCCCACCGGTACGCCCGGTATGCCGAACGTCAAGGATCCGTACCTGGCGGGATGGTTGCGCCTCACGCCGGATCGCGAGCCCAAGCCGCTCAAGGCGGGCGTCGATTACGGCATGGATCCGGCAACAGGCAAATTCATCTGGCCGAAGGCCACACCGGAAGTACACACCGGTCAGCGCTTTCCCGGTGAACTGACGACGTGGGACAAGAAAAGCTACACAAAGAACGTGAAAGTCCTGGCGTTCTACCCGGGCGTCAATTCGCCGTTCCACGCATGGAACAACATCGCCGACTTCAACGGCAAGCGCTACCTCTATATCCACGATCGCGACTACCTGCGCATCATGGACGTGACCGATCCCGCGCATGGCAAGGTGGTGTATTCGACCGGCGGCGTATGGGGCCCGAAGGGATCGAGCGAGAAGTTCGATCCGAACAATGTGCACGGCTATCTGGGCGGCGCCACCATCGTGTGGAACAAGACGCGGCGCAAGCCGATTCTCGTGGCGTCGTTCGAAATCGGCCGTTACGGCCTGATGACCGACAAGTCGAAGCAGCCGGACAAGGTGGCCGCGCAACGCCACTACAACTCGCTCAAGGGCTTCAAGGTCTTCGAGATGGATGGGCCGCTGCCGTCCGACTGGAAGCTCATCGCCACGCGCACCACCGACTACCGGCATCCGGACGCGCCGGTCGGGCAGCAGCAGGGCTCGGGCTCGCTCGATTCGCCGGAGTTCTACGGCGGCAAGTACATGATTCTCTCGTCGGCGCCGGACGACAGCTACGCACTCACCGAGTACCCGAACTATCTCTACTCGCCGGGCTACCAGGTGTGGGATATGTCGGATCCGGCCAATCCGAAGTTCGTCTCGCAGATCTCGGTGCCGGGGCAGATTCTTGGCAATGCGGCGCACGAACAGGCCTATTTGCAGAATCCGCGGGCGGGCAACCGCACCTCGTGGATGGGCTCGCGCATGCCGATCTTCCTGCCCAAGCCGCTGGAGCAGGGCGGCAAGGTGGGCTTCGGCGCGATGGGCGGTCTGGGCCTGTGGTCGTTCGACTTGTCCGATCCGGCGCATCCGAAGGTACTGGGCAACGTGAATACGGCGCCGAGCTTCGCGGGCACCGAGTACGACAATGCGGACGTGAGCCAGTACGAGCGCACGGGGTACGTGCTGACCAGCGGCTACCCCATGAACCGCGACTGCTATGAGCCGTACAAGGACATCTTCGTGGTCGATGCGCGCAACCCGGCCAAGATGAAGGTCGCGGCGAAACTGCCCGAGCCCGACGTCCCCGAAGGCGCGCCGTTCACCAGCTTTTGCCAGCGCGGCGGTAACTTCGGTCCGAAGCGTTCGAATTCGATCGGCCAGCCGGGTACGTGGCGCCAGGGCATCGTGCCGTACTCGTTCTACAACGCGGGGGTGCAGATTTTCGACGTGAAGGATCCGGCCAAGCCGCGCATTGCGGGCTACTTCGTGCCGGGGCTGGCCGACGAGTCCGAGCTGCCCGTCTACACGCTGGGCAAGGGGGTGTTCGCGATGTACACCGAGTACGACCGCAACATCATGTGGGCCTTCACCGAGAACGGCGCCTACGCCCTGTCGAGCCCGTTGCTGGGTGAGCCCGTGATGGGTGCACCGGCGAAACCCTGGCCGGCACGTTAAGCACAGCGTCAAGGCGGCACGACACGTCGTGCCGTCGCCGCGCACGACTTCACAGGGCCTCCAAAGCGTGAAGTGTTGAGGCGGGCAACCTCCGAAGGTCTCCTGGTTGCCCGCTTCTTTTTTCACCTGAACCCGTTATCGCGCGACATGCCGCGCCACCGCATTGACGGGGGACGCCAGCGGCGCGCCCGCGAGATGGGCGTGAAGGCTGGCGAGCAGCGCGTCGATCTGTGCGTGCAAGGCGGCCGGCGAGCGTCCGGAGACATGCGGCGTCAGCACAACGTTCTCCAGCATGCGCAATGCCGACGGCACCTCGGGTTCGTGCTCGAACACGTCGAGCGCGGCCCCTGCAATCACGCCGTCGCACAGGGCCTCGATCAGGGCCACGGTATCGACGACGCTGCCGCGCGACACGTTCACGAGAAAGCCGTCGGCGCCGAGCCGCGCCAGCACGTCGGCGTTCACGAGGTGATGTGTCGCGGCACCGCCCGGGCAGGCGAGCACGAGAAAGTCGCTGGCGTCGGCCAGAGCGCCGACGTCAGCGACATGGTGCCAGCGGCAGTCGCGGCGTGGTGTGCGCGTGTGATAGCGGATGGACATGCCGAAGCCTTCCGCGCGCGTCGCAATCGCGTGACCGATGTGACCCAGTCCGACGATGCCGAGTCGCGCGCCATGCAGCGTCGGGCGCGGTGCGCGGTGTTTCGCCCAGCCACCGGCTTTCACGGCGCGATCGAGCGTGATGAGGCCGCGTGCGGTGGCGAGCATGAGGGCCAGGGCGTGATCGGCGACGGTCTCGCCGTTGGTATTGGGCGCGTGCGCGACGGCGATGCCACGTGCGGTGGCGGCGGCGACGTCGATGTTCTCGTAGCCCGCCCCGAAGGCGCAGACGAGTTCGAGCTTCGGTAGCGCATCCATCTGCACGGCCGTGAGGCCTGTCGTGCCATTGGTGAGCACGAAGCGAACGTTGGACGCATTGGACATGAGCCGGATGGCATCGGGCCGATCGACGGCCTCGCAACCGGCGTCGATCTCGTGCAGACGCAGTCCCGCGGCGATCAATCGGGCGCGGGCGATCGGCGCAAGCGGGATGAGGGAGAGGAGTGGCGAAGCATCGGTCATGGAGGCCTTCATCGTGAGGATCGTTTGGATAGGAAAATAAAATACAAATCAGTTGCTATGTATACATATGCTATGTATTGTATGTCCACATGGCAATCAAAAAAACGACCGATGCGCAACGCGCCACGTCGGTTCCCTGAGGGAAGACAAGGAGGAAGGTGTGACCTGGTTTGGACTTGCAACTTATGAATCGCTGGCGCCGGGCGCCGTTGCCGCGCGGCGTACCGCGCTTGTGCAACATGGGCATTTGTACGATCTGGAAGCCGTGCTGCGCCACATGGGCGCGGACGTGGACGATGCGGTGCTGGCGGCGCACGATCTGACGGCGCTGCTCTCGGACTGGGATGTGCACGGCGAAGCGATCAACGCCGCTGTGCGCCGTGCGCTGGACGCGGGCGTTCCGGCGAAGGTCGGCGCGCTGGCGGGCGACGCCTATCGCCTGTGCGTGCCCTATCAGCCGGGCCGCATCTTTGCGACGGCCTCGAACTATTACGAACACGCGGCCGAAATGGGTACGAAGCTCGCGCCGCGCAGCGAGAGTTCGCCGTACATGTTCATGAAGGCGGAGACGAGCGTGACGGCGACCGGCACGGACGTCGTGCTGCCGCCGCATGCGCAGCGCGTGGACTGGGAGGTCGAGCTGGCGGTGGTCATCGGCCGTCCGGGACGGCATATTCCGGTCGAGCAGGCGCATGAATGGATCGCGGGCTACACGGTCATCAACGATGTCAGCGCGCGCGACCTGAACCGCCGCACCGACTATCCGTTCACGCACGACTGGTTTCGCGGAAAGAGTTTCGATACCTTCGCCCCTCTGGGGCCGTGGTTTGTGCCGCGCGAGGTGATTCTCGATCCCCAGCAACTGCGTATGACGCTGTCGGTGAATGGCGAAATGATGCAAGACGACACGACGTCGGGGATGATCTTCAATATTGCGGAGCAGATCGCCTATCTGTCCGACATTCTCACGCTCAAGCCGGGCGATCTGATTGCCACGGGCACGCCGACCGGTGTGGGCATGGGACGTGGCGTCTATCTCAAGGCCGGCGACGTGATGGTGGCGGGCATCGAGGGCATTGGCGTCATCGAGAACCGCGTCGTTGCGCAGCAAAGATAACAACGGTCGCTCAGGTAGCGGCCAGGAGGAGGCGGCAATGGAGCAGTGGCAGTGGGCAAGGCGGTGGTGGACGGTGCTTGCGTGTGCCGGATCGATCGGTGCGATGGGAGCAATGGGGGCGATCGGCACGGTTGGTGCGATCGGTGCGGGCGCGCTGTGGCCGACGCCGGCCGTCGCGCAGGAGAAGGTCAAGTTCAACCTCTCGTGGCTGCCACAGGGTAGCACCGGGGGGTGCTCGTTGCCATTCACCAGGGCTTTTACCGCGAGGCAGGCCTCGAGGTGTCGGCGGTCGTTGGCCATGGCGGGCAGCGCACCGTCAATGAAGTCGATCAAGGCCTGTTCGAGTTCGGCTACGGCGATCCGATCAGCGTGATGCTCAACCGCGCGCAGGGCGGCAAGACGAAGATGGTGGGCGCGATCAATGCCGTCTGGCCCGGCGCGATCTGCTACCTCGTCAAACCGGGGCGGACCCTTGCGAAGCCCGCCGATCTCAAGGGTTTGTCGATGGGCGGCGGCGGTGCGTCGCCGTTACAGAACATCGTGCCGGCCTGGCTCAAGGCCAATGGCTTGCCGCCGACGGCGATCAAGCTGTTGCGGCTCGACCCGTCGACGATCAATCCGTCGTTCCTGCAAGGTCGCGTGGATCTGACCGAATGCTGGGAAGGCGCTAACCTGCCGGTGCTCAAATCGCTCGCGGCGAAGCAGGGGCGCGAGATCGGATCGCTGCGCTACCGAGATTTCGGGCTCGACATGGTTGGCAACGGCATCGTCACGACCGAGACCATGATTGCGAAGAAGCCTGACGTGGTGCGTCGCTTCGTGCAGGCCACCTATCGCGGCTATGCGTGGATGCGCGAGCATCCGGAGGCGTCGGCGGGGGTGATCGTGTCCCAGTACCCCATGCTCGACAAACAGGTCATGGTCGAACAGATTCGGCAGATCGGCGTGCTGGAGACCGACCGCGAAACGCAGGGGCACAAGCCGGGTTGGCTGCCGGTGGCGCGCATGGCGACGACCGCGCAGTTTGTGCGCGACGCCTTCAACCTGCCCTCCACGCTGAAGGCCACCGACATCTATACCAACCAGTTCGTCGAATGACGGTCGCTGAAACGCTGCAATGCAAGGAGTCGAGATGACTAGCCTCAAACCCAAGCTCAACCCGAAGCGCCTTGGCCACCTGGTGTTGGTGGTGCGTGATATCCAGAAGTCGGCGAAGTTCTACACCGAAGTGCTCGGATTGACCGTCTCCGACTGGATTGGCGACCAGATGGTGTTCCTGCGCGCGGGCACCGACCACCACGATCTGGCGCTCTCGCAGATTCCGAAGGATTCGCCGGACATCGACGATCTGCCGCGTTACGGCCGTCCCGGCATGGAGCACTTCTCCTACCTCGTCGACAGTGTCGAGGAGATGGAGCAAGCCGTGGCGGTGCTGCGTGCGCATGACGTCGAGATCGTGCGTGGGATCGGGCGTCACGGGCCGGGGGCGAACTATTTCCTCGTGTTCAAGGACCCGGATGGCAACAACGTCGAGTTGTATTGCGAAATGACGCAGATCGACGACGACCACCCGTACGAGGCGAAGGTGTGGGAGCGCTCTATCGAGAGCTTCGACCGGTTCCGCTTCGAACGCTTCGTCGTGCCGCCCCGCCGGGCATGGTCAAGGACAAGTCGGGCGGAAAGACCTAGCCAGCCGAGATTCCGGAGGAGACATCGAATGAAACGCATCGCACAGACGATCGTATTTTGGGGCGTGCTGCTCGCCCTGTGGGAATTGGCCGTGACGTACTTCAAGGTGCAGTCGTACTTGATGCCGCCGCCGTCGGCGATCTTTCGCGCGGCCTGGGAAGTGCATCCGCAAATGCTGGAGGACACCTGGATCACGACGGTCGAAGTGCTGACCGGCTTCGTGGCGGCAGTGGCGGGTGGGCTCGTGATTGGCGTCGTCATCAGCTACAGCGCGTTTGCGCGTCGCACGCTGTACCCGCTCGTCACCGCCTTGCAGAGCATGCCGAAGATCGCGCTCGCGCCGCTGATGATCGTGTGGTTCGGATATGGGTTTGCGTCGAAGCTGGCGTCGACCTTCCTGTTCGCGTTCTTCCCGGTCGTCGTGGCGACCATGAGCGGACTCGCCAGTGTCGCGCGCAACCTCGACGAGCACTTCCGCGCGTTGGGCGCGAGCCCGTGGGACACCTTCTGGCGCCTGTACCTGCCGGCGGCGCTGCCCGCGTTCGCCGATGGGCTGAAGATCGCCATGCCGCTCGCGGTGATCGGCGCGATCGTGGGCGAGTTCATCGGCTCGGAAGCGGGGCTGGGGCATCTGATCGTGTTCGCGTCGGCGGCGGCGCGCACCGACGTCATGTTCGCGGCCATCCTCATGGTGACGCTGCTGGCGGTGGTGCTCTACTGGGTGATCGAGCGTCTGGCGCGCTTTGTCTGGTGGCGAGGGATCAACGTATGACTATCTCGACGACTACGGTGACGCCGTTCCCCGCGCCGTCGCGCCCCGCCGGCGACACGAAAGTGGCACCGGCGGGCGCCGCACAGGTCCAGGACGCGATGATCGAAGTGCGCCACATCGACAAGACCTTCGCCGCCAAGCAGCGCAAGGCCTCACCGGTGAAGATACTCGACGACGTATCGCTCTCGATTGCGAATCGCGAGTTCGTGTCGATTCTCGGCGCGAGCGGTTGCGGCAAGAGCACGCTGCTGCGCATCGTTGCCGGCCTTGTGCCGCACGACGGCGGCGAGGTGCGGGTGGCGGGCCAGCGCGTGACGCGGCCGGCCCCCGAGATCGGCGTGGTGTTCCAGACGAGCAATATGTTGCCGTGGCTCACGGTGCGGCAAAACCTGCTGCTCGGCACGCGTCTGCGCAAGATCCCGAAAGCCAAGAGCGAGCCGCGCGTGGCGGCGCTGCTGGAGATGCTGGGGCTCGCCCAGTTCGCCGATCATCATCCGCACGAGTTGTCCGGCGGCATGCGCCAGCGCGCGTCGATCGGCCAGATCCTGGCGCTCGAACCGAAAGTGCTGCTCATGGACGAGCCGTTCGGTGCGCTCGACGCCCTCACGCGCGACAACCTGAACGTCGAACTGCTGCGCATCTGGCAGGAGCATCGGCAAACGGTGTTGCTCGTCACGCACAGCATCGAGGAGGCGGTGTTCCTGTCGGATCGCGTGATCGTGATGTCGGCGCGTCCGGGTAAGGTCCAGCAGGAAGTCGTGATCGATCTGCCGCGTCCGCGCTCGCCGCAGACGATCAAGCAGCACCCGCGTTACGCCGGGTATGTCGCGCAGCTCTCGCAGCTGATGGGGGTCTATTGATGACCGGGCAGACGATTGCGGCGACGGCAGACGGATGGGCGCGAGCCCGAGCGCGCATGCGCGCGCTCGGGCCGCGCTGGGCCGACGATATCGCTGCCGGACGGCGCCTCGTGCTGGAGACCTACACGCCGCTGCTCGCGCAGGCGTCGACCGACGCGTACACCGTCGTGCGTGATCTGGCCTATGGCCCGCATGCGCGGCATCGGCTTGACGTCTATCGGCCGGCGTCGCGTTTGCGCGAGCCCGCGCCGGTCGTCATCTTCGTGCATGGCGGCGGATTCGTTCGCGGCGACATGAACGCCAATGCGCAGATCTACGGCAACGTGCCCCGATACTTCGCGCGTCACGGTTGCGTGGCGGTCAACGTGGAGTATCGGCTCGCGCCCGAGGCGCCGTTCCCGGGCGGCGCGCAGGACGTGGGCGCCGCGGTGCGCTGGGTGCGCGAACATATCGGCGAGTATGCGGGCGAGGGTGGGGCCGACGTAAGGCGCATGCTGTTGATCGGTCATTCGGCCGGCGGCTCGCACGTGGCCAGCTATCTGTGCGATCCGCGGGTGCGGCCGGCGCAGCCCGAGGTGGCGGGGACCGTGCTCATCAGCGCGCGACTGCGTGCGGACGTGCTGCCCGACAATCCGAATGCCCCCGGTGTGGTGGCGTATTACGGCGACGCGCCTGCACGCCACGAGGCCGACGCGCCGATGGCGCATGCCGAAGCGATGCCGGTGCCCGTGATGACCGTCGTGGCGGAGTTCGAAAATCCCCATCTCGACACCTACGCGCTTGAGTTCTGTCATCGGTTGGCCAAGCGCGACGCCCGCGCGCCGCGCTGGCTACAGGTGCGCGACCACAACCATACGTCGGTGGTTGCGCATCTCGATTCCGGCGACGAGTCGCTCGGTCGCGAAATCCTGCACTTCCTGCACGACATCGACCCATCGCCCTGATGCGGTCCGCGCCTGCCTGCGCCGGTGAGCCATTGCGCCGTTGAGCCCTCGAACCGTTGATCGAATCAGCGGCGGGTCAGCAGCGAACAGGCGGCTCTCGGCGCAGGCAGCGCCGTTCATCTCTCCCTCCCTCAAGGAACTGTCATGGTCGATCACGAATTGACCGGGGCGTTTGCGCCCGTCGTCACGCCGTTTCAGGCGGATATGACGCCGGATGCCCCCGTTTTCTCGCGCATTGCGAATGGTTGCTCTCGCACGACGTGGGCCTGGCCCCGTTTGGTACGAACAGCGAAGCGAATTCTCTCGACGCCCGCGAGCGCATGGCGTTGCTCGATCATCTGGTCGACAACGGCCTTGACGTGCGGCGCATGCTGCCCGGCACCGGCTGCTGTTCGTTGCCCGAGACCGTCACGCTCACGCGTCATGCGATCGAGCGAGGATGCGCGGGGGTGCTCATGCTGCCGCCGTTTTTCTACAAAGGTGTCACCGACGATGGCGTGTACGACTACTACGCCCGCGTGATCGATCAGGTGAACGATGCACGTTTGCGGCTGTACCTCTATCACATCCCGGCGCTCTCGGGCGTGCCCATCACGCTGCCGGTGATCGAGCGGCTCAGGCGCGACTTCCCGCAGACCGTGGTTGGCATCAAGGACAGCTCGGGTGACTGGACTCACCTGAGTGCGATGCTCGACGCCTTCCCCGGCTTCGGCATCTTCCCGGCATCTGAGTCGCTGGTGTCGCGCGCGTCGGCCAAGGGCGCGAAAGGCTGCATTTCCGCGACGGTCAACATCAATGCGCCGATGATCGGGCGCTTGTGTCGCGAGTGGGCGGACGATGCCGGCGCAGCGCTTCAGGCACAGGCTGACGTCGTTCGCGGCATCGTGCAGTCGTTCCCGATGATTCCGGCGCTCAAGGCGGTGCTGGCCTCGCAGCGTGACGATCCGGCGTGGGCGCGAGTGCGCGCGCCGCTTACGCAACTGACGAGCGACCAACACGTACGGCTGCACGCGCGGTTGTCCGCTTGCGGTTTCACGTTGGCAGGGTAAGCGGACATGCGCGGCACGTTACGGTATCGAGGGGCACGTCGTGGCTGGCGGTGTGTCGGGACCACGCGGCACCTGACGACGCGGGTGGGCACGAGGCTGGCGGCGGCATGGAGCCTTGCGTTGGCGCTGGGTCCGGGCGCTTGCGAGGTGTCGCACGCTCAGGTGCAGGTCTACGGCCACCTCACGCCGATGACCGATTGGGTCAGTGTGAGCGGGCGTCAGGCGAGCGCGTCTGCGCCGCGTCCGACCCAGGCGCCGTCGGGGCCATCAATGCGCCGACGGCGAGCGGTGCGCGCATGCTGTCGAGCATTTCGTACTTCGGCCTGCGCGGCAAGGAAGATCTTGGCGACGGGTATGCCGCGATCTGGCAGATCGAGACACCTGTCGCGCTCGACGGAAAATCCACCGGCACGATCGCGGGACGCAATACGAATGTGGGCCTGAGCGGGCCGTTCGGTACGGCGTTTCTGGGCAACTGGGACACGCCGTATCAATGGTCGACGCTCGCGGTCGGCTCGCCGGTGCGCAATCCATACACCGGCGACCTGAGCACGATCCTGAGCAATCCCGGATTCAACGTGCCGAACACGACGACGCAATCGGGGCGGGTGGGCAGTGCGGTCGATGCCACGTTCAACCGGCGGCAGGGCAACAGTCTTCAGTACTGGACACCGACGTGGGCCGGGTTGCAACTGCGGTTCTCGTACTCGCCGTCGAACAGCAAGGTCGTCACGCCGGCGGGCGAGATCTCGCCACATATGTTCGGGGCCGGACTGGAGTATCTGAACGGCCCGCTGCGCGTGCGTTACGCGTACGCGCTGCACAAGGACTACTTCGGGCTGGCATGGCTCGGCGCGCCGTCGTCCGCCAATCCGTCCAATGTCGGATCGCACGCCACGGGGTCGCGCGACGACGCGCACAAGGTGCTTGTCGTCTTCACCTACGCGCAAACCAAGTGGGTCGCGGGCTGGGATCGGCTCACTTACCACACGGACGACGGCACTGTCGGCAATCTCAACCGCTACCGGCGCGATGCGTTCTACGCCATGGTCCAGCACTGGTTTGGCGGTGGCCGTCACTCGGTCTGGCTCGGCGGCGGCTATGCGACGAACGGCGCGTGTTCACGCACGGGCGGTGCATCGTGCAGTACCGACGGGCTTGGCGCGACGCAGCTCAATCTTGGCTATCGCTACGACTTTTCACGGCGCACGGACGTGTACGTCGCGTACTACCAGGTCATCAATCGCGCTTGGGGCCGCTACGGCGTCTCGCCGCGTCCGACGCTCGGCGCGAACGGCGCAAGCGCACCGCCGGGCGCGCACTACCGGGGCATCGGCTTCGGCATCGAACACAGCTTTTGAACAGCACCATCCGACTCACAGGAGACGAAATTGAAGACGACACAAGCGAGCTTCGACAGCATTGTCGAGCGAGAAAAGGGGCTGCATCGCGGCCTGAGCAGTGGGCAATTGTCGATGATTGCCATTGGCGGTGCGATTGGCACCGGCCTCTTTCTGGGCAGTGCGTTCGCCATTGGCTTTGCCGGGCCGAGCGTGCTGGTGAGCTATGCGATCGGCGGCTTGATCGCGCTGTTGCTGATGGGGTGTCTGGCGGAGATGACCGTGGCGCACCCGACGTCCGGGTCATTCGGCGCCTATGCCGAGCACTACATCGGGCCGCTGGCGGGGTTTCTCGTGCGTTACGGCTACTGGTCGTCGATCGTGTTCGCGGTCGGCACCGAGGTCACGGCCATTGCCGTCTACATGAAGTACTGGTTCCCGACAGTGCCCGGCTGGTACTGGATCGTCGGCTTCTCGGCGGGCCTGATCGGCATCAATGCGGCGAGCGTGAAGGTGTTCGGTGCGGTCGAGTACGGATTTTCGATGCTCAAGATCGCGGCCATTGTCGTGTTCCTGATGCTCGGGGCCTATGTGGTGTTTCGGGCGCCGGTGGACAGCGGCATCGGGTTGGCCAACTACACGTCGCACGGCGGATTTTTCCCGAAGGGGGATGGGGGATGTGGGTCGCCGTGATCGTGTCGATCTTCAGCTACCTGAGCATCGAGATGATTGCCGTGGCCGCTGGCGAGGCGCAGGATCCGCAGCGGGCGATCACGCGCGCCTTCCGGGCGACGATGTTCCGTCTGGTGTTCTTCTATCTGCTCACGCTCGCGTTGACGCTTGCCATCGTGCCGTGGAGCGCGGCGGGTGAAGACGGCAGTCCGTTCGTCAAGGTGATGGCCGCGACGCATATCCCGGGCGCGGCGGGGGTGATCAACCTGGTGATTCTGGTGGCCGCGCTCTCCGCGATGAACAGTCAGCTCTACATCACCACGCGCATGATGTTCAGCCTGTCGCGGGCAGGGTACGCGCCGCGCCGGTTCGGCGAGGTGAGTCGTAACGGCGTACCGGTCGCGGCGCTCATGCTCTCGACCATCGGCATCGGGCTGGCGGTCGCGCTCAACGTGTTCGTGCCGCGGGCGTCGTTCACGCTGATGATGTCCGTGTCGATGTTCGGTGCGATGTTCACGTGGCTGATGATCTTCGTCACGCACCTGTACTTCCGCCGTGCGCACGAGGCAGCGTCGCTGAGCTTTCGCATGTGGGGCTATCCGTATGCGAGTCTGGCGGGCGCGCTGCTCATGCTGGCGACACTCGTGACCACCTATTTCACCGACGAATTCCGCCTGACGCTGGTCTACGGCGTTCCGTTTGTCGTGGCGTTGTCAGTGATCTATGCGGTCTGGTATCGCCGGCATGCGAACGTGGCGGCGGCGCAGACGCAATAAGCCGCGCTCGCCGTTGCGTGTCGGCCTATCGCTCCCTTCCGGCGCGATGCTTCTGATAGTGAATCGCCGACAGGATCGCCACGCGTCGGATCGGCTCGGGCGGCAGCCACGTCGGCCGCTCGAACCCCAGCGCATCGGCCAGTTCGGGCGACTGCCGGCCGCAGGCCATCTCGCCGAGCAGCTTGCCGAACATGCTGCCCTTGAGCACCCCCGCGCCGTTGCAGCCGAGCGAGGCGAACAGGCCCTTGCGGATCTCGCCGAAGTAGAGCGCACCGTTGCGGGTGAGCGCCGTCACACCGCCCCAGACAAACGCGAACTTGTGCGAGTCCAGCTGAGGATAGCGGCGTCGATACGCGTCCGTGAGCATGGCGCGCACCTCGGCCATCGGACGTTCCTTCTCGTACGAATAGGCGCTCCGCACGACAAACCGGCCGCCGTGGGTCTTGCGCAGCGTCGTGCCGAGACGATTGGCCGGAATCACGCCCCATTCGCGCGCGGGGCCGAGCTTGGCCAACTCTTCGGCCGCCAGCGCGTCGGTCATGGCCGCGTAAGTGTAGATCGTGAAGACGCGGTCGCGGGCCAGCCCAAGCTTGCGTGCAAACCCGTTGTTCGCCACGATGACTTGCGCGGCGTGCAGTTGCGTGCGCGCCGTCGTCACAGTAAAGGGTCCGGTGCCGTCGAGCGACAGGACAGGCTCGTTTTCCCACAGCCGGACGTTGGCGGGCAGGCTATCGGCCAGACCGCGCACGAGCGCGGCAGGCTGTACGAAGACATTGTTCTCCGAGTGATAGCCGTAGCCGTAATAGTCGGTGCCGATCTCGCTTTGCAGGGCATCGCGCGACAGTTCCCGGTAAGTCACCCCCCATTCGCGATATTGCGCGAGCGTGGCGCGCAGGCGCTGCTCACCATCGGGCGTGGCGGCCGCGTGGTACTTGCCGACCGGGTTCCAGTCGCAATCGATGCCATGCGTGGTGACGAGTTCATGCAGCCACCTCAGGCCGATGTCATAGAGCCGGATCTGCTTGCGCGCGACTTCCACGGGACTGCCGTGCCCGCCCATGCCGGTGTTGTGCGGCAGGTTGATGAGAAAGCCTGAATTACGGCCTGCGGAACCATTGCCGACCGTGGTGGCGTCGATCACGAGCACCGACGCCTCAGGACGCAATTCCGCTACGCGCCGTGCGGCGGCCAGTCCGGTGAACCCCGCACCAATGACGATGACGTCGAAGCTGCGGGCGACGGGCGGGTGCGTGTGCACCGTGCGCGCCGGCAGCAGGGCGTTCCAGCCGGCCCCCGCCTGATACGCAGGGAAAGTGTCCCGCGCGCGGCGGGAGGGATTGACTTGATTGGGCATGACGATAGAAGGACGGGGGCTCACCGAACGTTATGCAGCCTGGCTTTCCAGGCTGCGCATCACTTCGGTCTGCACGGTGTTCCAGATTTGCGACTTGAGTTCGTTGTAGCGCGGCGAGAGCTGAACCTGGGCGTCGCGCGGCATCGGTAGATCGTTCGGCAGGTCGCAGGCCACGCGCCCCGGTCGCGCGCTCATGATCACCATGCGCGTCGACAGCATCAGGGCTTCGTCGATGGAGTGCGTGATGAAGACGATGGTCTTGCCGCTCTTCTGATAGATCTGGAGCAACTCTTCCTGCAACACCTGACGCGTCATCGCATCGAGTGCGGCAAACGGCTCGTCGAGCAGAATCACGTCCGGGTCATTCGCGAGCACGCGGGCGATCGACACACGTTGACGCATGCCGCCCGAGAGCGCCTTCGGATACCGATCCTCGAAGCCCCTCAGGCCAACCATGTCGATGTAGCGTCGTGCCGTGGCGTAGCGGGACGCCTTGTCGAGGCCCTTCATCTTCAGGCCGAACGCCACGTTATCGAGCACGCTCAGCCACGGGAACAGCGCGTACTGCTGGAAAACCATGCCGCAATGCGGGTCGATGCCCTTGACCTCGCGGCCGTTCACGCGGATGCGGCCGGTGGTCGGGGCATCGAAGCCCGTGATGAGGTTCAGCAGCGTCGACTTGCCGCAGCCCGATGCCCGAGCAACACCACAAACTCGCCGCGTGCAATATTCATGTCCACACGCTCGAGTGCCTGAAAATCGCCGTAACGCTTCGACACGCCATCGATGGCGATCATGGTTTCGGCGCGGCTTGCAGACGCGGCACCACTCGCGTGCGCAGCCCCCATGTGGGAATCGATTCGATCGTTCATGCCTGCCACCTCAACACCTTGCGCTCGATGGCGCGAAATACGATATCCGTCACCAGCACGGTGACACTGATCATCACCATGCCGAGCACGACGACTTCCGTCTGGAAGAACTCCTTGCCGTTCATGATGAGAAAGCCCAAGCCCTCGCGCGCAGCGACCAGCTCGGCGGAGATCACGCACGTCCACGACAGGCCGAGAATGATCTTCATCCCGCTAATAATCTGCGGCAGACTCGCGGGCAGGATCACTTCACGCATCACTTGGGCGTTGCTCGCCCCCAGATTCTTCGCGGCGCGAATGAGCAGTGGGTCGACATTGCGCGTGGCTTCGATAACGTAGACGAGCGCCGGGGCGAACGTTCCCATGAACACGATGCTGTACTTCTGCGTCTCCGAGATGCCGAACCACAACAGGGAGAGCGGAATCCAGCTCATTGACGGCAGCGGTCGCAAGAACGACAGAATCGGGTCGAACGCTGCACGAGCGTAGCTCGACGTGCCGAGCACGATGCCCAGCGGAATGGCCACGGCGGTCGCGGCGATGAAGCCGGTCATCACGCGGCGCGTCGAGGCGAGCACGTTGGCGAGCAGCGTGCCGTCCGACAGCATCGAAACGATGCGTTCCCCGACGGCCGACGGCGGTGGCAGGAACAGAGGATCGACGATCCCGGTGCGGCAAGCCGTTTCCCATGCGAGAAGGAACACGACGACGGACACAAATCCCACCCCCAGCAACGTGGCGCGGGACGGTTGACGATGATTCACAATCAGACTCCTCGAGCGCGCGCCGATACCGCGATAGACCGGCACCGGCGCACTGATCCAGCCGCGGGGCTTACAGATACGACGTGTTGATCCACTGGCGCACGGCCGGCGCCTTGTCGATCTGCTTATACGTGACGAGCATTTCCGCCAGACGTTGCAGGCCGTCGACATAGCTGCCGGGCGACTTGAGCAGTTGCGTTTGCTGCGCGAGGCCGTACCACTCCGCGCCCTTGATCGTCTCGAGCTGATCGAGCGCCGACATGCCGGTCAGCGCGATCAGCGAGCGCGCGGCGTCGTCCGGCTTGTCGTGCAGCATCTGACAGGTATCGAAATACACCTTGAGGTACTTGCGAACCGCGTCGGCGTTCTTCTCGGCCCAGGCATTGCGCACGATGAGCACGTCAGGGCCCGGCGTGACGTGGTACTTCTTGTAGAGCGAGAACTGCGTGTCGTCGGCCAGCAGCTTCATGCCGGACATCGCGCGGATGCGATTGAACTGCGGCGTCCACGCGGCGGCGGCATCGATCTGGCCCGATTGAATCGCGCCGGGCAACTCAGGGGCGGGCACGTTGAGCACCGTGACGTCGTTCGACAGACCGGCGTTGCCCAGCAGATCGAGCACCAGCAGGTGCGCGCTCGATGCAAACGTGACACCCAGCTTCTTGCCCTTGAGGTCCTGCAGCGAATTCACGCCTTCACGCACGAACAGCCCCTCCACGCGGCCGAAACTCTCCGGTACTGCGACAATCGAGAAGTGCTTGGAGCCCCGCGCCATCAGCGCGAGCGCCGACACGATGCCGGTGCAGGCGATATCGATCCCGCCGGAGAGCACAGCGCTCATGCGGGCCGACGAGGTGCCGAAAGACTGCCATTGCTGATCGATGCCGGCGCTGGCCAGCGCCCCCGACTTCATCGCGAGGTAAGCCGGGTAGTGTCCAAGCCATGCCGAGCCGCCGTACTGAACGGGGATAGCGTCTGCGGCGCGGGCGAGACCCGGCAGGGACAGAGCGCCCGCGGCAGCGGCAGCCGACAGGGCGGCACTGGTGTGGAGAAAATTGCGTCGTGACAGGTTCATGCGTGTCTCCTTGGAAGGTTATGTGTTATTCGCGTTGAACGACGGGCGCACTTCAGGTGAGATTCAGCTGGCCCGGCGCCCGGGGCAGTGGCTGGCATTCGTTGGCCGGGCTCAGCAAAGCGCCAGCCGTTCCCCCAGCCAGGGCATGACGCGGCGCAGTTCCGGAAAGGCTTCCTGCGCGAGGGCCATTCGGCTGGCGAGAAAACACTGCGAGGCCATCTCCGACACTTCGCCCTCGCGCGATACCTGATAGATCGTGCGAGACAGGGTCGGGCCCGGCAGTGGCAGTGCGGCCACCTGCGGCAGCGACGCGCGTCCCTGCAACAGGCACAGCGGCGTGGCAATCGTGAAGCCCAGGTCGGCGGCGACCATCGACATCACGACATCCGACGTATCGATCTCGAGATGCATGCGGGGCGAATGGCCGGTGCGGCGCAAGTGCCGTTCGATCACGGCACCGAAGTGCGAGCGGCCGGAAAAGCGAATCAAGGGCAACGTGCGGATCAGCTCACTCAGATCGGCTTGCGCCAAATCGGCCTCGCGGGCCTTGGGCACGACGACGATGAACGGTTCCGTGAAGATAGGGCGGCGCACGAGACGCTCCATGTCGTGCATCGGGTCGCTCGTCACGATCAGATCGAGTTGACGGGCGAGCAACGCTTGCGCGTGGCCATTGGCGAGGCCTGACCAGAGTAATAGCTCGCTGGTGCTGTCTGACATCTGCCGCACGATGGATGGGCCGACCGTCGCGGCGAACGAATCGATCATGCCCACGCGTACGGCGGCGCGGCTGGCGACGTCGGCGTCTTGCACCTGTGCGATGAGCCGGTCCATGTCGTCCACGATCTGGCGAGCGTGACGTGAGAGTGCGAGTCCGGCGGGGGTGAGCTTGAGTGGGCGGCGTGAGCGATCGAGCACGCGCGTGCCGACGGTCTGTTCGATTTGCGCGATGGCTTGGGAGATGGCGGATTGGGTGACGCCCAGGGTGTCGGCGGCGGCAGAGAGACTACCTGCCGACGCGACGGCCTCGAAGATCCGTAGCGATCTGACGTCGAGGTCTGCGCGCTTTTTCATCCGCGTGTCTCCAGGTCTTGCGGCGCGTACAAGAGGGCGAAAATGGCCATCCTGTCGAGTCGCGATGAATCTGTATAAGAATTTTTAAGAATTGTAGGTTTTGAGGGGCGCAAACCAAAACCAAAATAAGAAAAACTAATACTTTCTATTAGGGCGTGGGAATAGGAAGACGTGAAGAGGAAGAGGTGACGTTCGTCTCGGTGGCTGGAGGCTGGAGGCTGGAGGCTGGAAGTTTGAGACGGAGGGGGAGGTATCCGTGGAGGCGTTGGGGGCGAGAGGGTAAATGAAGGGATAAAAGGGGAAGGGATAAAAGGGGAAGGGATAAAGGGGAAGGGATAAAGGGGGGGAGGGGTTAAGGGCGTTGAGAGAGATGGACCGGGGCCCCTTTCTGCAGCGAGTTGGGTTTATGTCTGAGAGGCGGAAAGGGGCCCCGGTCCGTCTGACAGTAGACGATAGAAGCGGGTGAGGCGGGTCGTGCAAGTGGGGCGCGTGAAGTGCACGAAGCACGTGGATTGGGGAAAGAGAAAGTGGGGCGCACGACGGCGCCCCGGATATGGCAAATGAGTTGTTACAGCAGACGATAAGCGAGGCGGGCGGCGACGCGAGCCCCTGCGCCTTGTGGGTCGAAGCGCGGGTTGTACTCGGCGAGGTCGGCCACGCGCAGCTTGCCCGAGCGGCGCACGTGCGAGACGATGGCTTCGACGACGGATATCGGCACGCCATACGCGGCGGGTGCGGATACGCCCGGCATGACCGGTGCCGGAAGCACATCGAGATCGATCGTCAGATAGACGTGCGAGACGCCTGCGATCAGTGCATCGATCTGTGTGAGGCGGGCGTCCAGATGCCGGTCTTGCATCTCGGTGTCTTCCACGTACGTCACCTTCAGCGCACGGGCACGTTCGAACAGCGATGCCGTATTGCTCAACCGGCTCACGCCCAGGCAGGCGTAGTCGAACGGAAGTCCGGCCGCCTCGCAGGCCTGCGCGATCTGATCGAACGGTGTGCCCGACGTGCCCGGCCGTGCCGTGCGCAAGTCGAAGTGGGCGTCGAGATTCAGGATCAGCACGCGCGAGCGGTCTTCATGGGTGTCGAGATGCGCGCGCAGTCCTTGCCACGTGCCCCACGCAATTTCATGGCCGCCGCCGAGAATCACCGGTTGCGCGCCCGCATCTAGCTGGCGGTGGACCGCGACGGCCAGTGCCGTTTGAGCCGTCTCCAGGTCATCGCCGTCACACGTGATATTGCCCGCGTCAAACAGGCACGCGATCTCGTGCGCCGGCAGGTTCGCCAGCGCTTGCCGGATCGCTCGTGGCCCCTGCGCGGCACCAACCCGCCCCTGATTGCGTTTGACGCCCGCATCGCAGGCAAAGCCGAGCAGCACAGGCGCCCCGCCGGCCGCGGCTTCAGTGCGCAAATCGATCTCGCGCACGACGTTGAACAGCCGGCGCGTGTCGCCACGCTCGCCGATATCCGTGCGACCGCGCCAGACCGGAGGATCGCCGGGGACCGGTTGCAGTTGCATTGCCATGAAAGTCTCCTGTGTGCTCAGTGGGATCAAACCGTGGCGAGGTCGCGCCATTCGCCGTGGCGCACGGTCCTTGAGGGCAACTCGCCGCCCAGCCAATAGGCGAGTTCCGCCGGCCGGTCGATTTCCCACGCCACAAAGTCCGCTATCTTCCCGGCTTCCAGCGTGCCGTGCGTGCCAAGCATGCCCAGGGCTTTGGCCGCATTGCGTGTGACACCCGCCAGCGCTTCCTCCGGCGTGAGACCGAAAAGCGTACATGCCATGTTCAGCATCAGCCGCAGCGACAACGCCGGCGAAGTGCCCGGGTTCAGATCCGATGCCACCGCAATGTCGACACCGTGGCGGCGAAGCAAATCCACCGGCGGACGCCGCGTCTCCTGCAACATGTGGAACGCACCCGGCAGCAACACGGCCACCGTGCCGGCACGCCCCATCGCGGCGGCGTCGTCGGCGCTCATGTATTCCAGATGATCGGCTGAGAGCGCGCCCAGTTCCGCCGCGAGGCTCGCTCCCCGAGCGGGGAGAGCTGCTCGGCGTGCAGCTTCACGGGCAGCTTCAGCTTCTGCGCACGCAGCAGCACGCGCATGACTTGCGACGGCGAGAAGGCAATCGTCTCGCAGAACGCATCGACCGCGTCGACCAGACCTTCCTCGGCGAGTGCCGGCAGGATGTCGCTGCACACGTAATTCACATACTCGTCGGCCTTTCCAGCGAACTCCGACGGCACCGTGTGCGCCGCCAGACACGTGGTTTTCACCGTGACAGGCAACGCCTCGCCCAGCCGCCGCGCCACCCGCAACATCTTGCGCTCGCTGTTCAGATCGAGACCGTAACCGGACTTGATCTCGACCGTGGTGACGCCGTCGCGCATGAGCGCAAGCAGCCGCTTGCGCGCCGATTCGAAGAGCGCATCTTCGGTGGCGTCGCGCGTGTGCCGCACCGTGTGCTTGATGCCGCCGCCAGCCGCAGAGATGTCCGCATAGCTCACCCCCTGCAGCCGCTGCTCGAATTCGAGACTGCGGTTGCCGCCAAACACCAGATGCGTGTGGCAATCGATCAGGCCGGGCGTGACCCACGCGCCTTGCAGATCGATGCACGCATCCGTGTCCACGCTAGAGGCCGGGCGCTCGCTGCGCGCGCCAATCCACTCGATGTGCTTGCCATGCGTGACGATCGCGGCGTCGTCGATGGCGTGGTATCGGCCGTCGCGCATCGTGGCGACGCGGCAGTGCTTCCAGTAGGTACGTTTCATGAGAGGCTCATTCCAGGCTCATTGGGCCGCGCACCTGCGCTTCCTTGGGTTTCACGCCGAACTGATAGGCCACCGACATCAGCACGATCCAGCCGGCACCGACATACAACGCAACACGGGTGTCCTCCATATAGCCCAGCACCCCGATCACGAACAGCATGAACGCGATGGCCAGCGCCGGACCGACCGGCCACAGCGGCACCTTGAACTTGAGCGCGGCGACTTCCGTGGCAGACAGGCGACGGCGCATCGCCACCTGCGAGAGCAGGATCATCAGCCAAACCCACACGGTGGCAAACGTGGCAATCGAAGCAATGATCAGGAACACGCCTTCCGGGATCAGGTAGTTGAGCACCACGCCGCCGAGCAGCGCGGCCGTCATCACCAGCACCGTGACCCACGGCACGCCATGACGCGACGTCGCCGAAAACGCGGCCGGCGCCTGACCGTGTTCGGCCATGCCGAACATCATGCGGCCCGCGCCGAAAATGTTGCTGTTGATGGCCGAGATGGCGGCGGAAATCACGATCACATTGAGGACGGCGGCGGCGGACTTGATGCCCAGCCCCGAAAAGATCTGCACGAACGGACTGCCCTGGCTGCCAATGCCGGTCCACGGGAAGATCGCCATGAGCACACACATCGTCAACACGTAGAACAGCAGAATGCGCATCGGCACGGCGTTGATGGCGCGCGGGATCACGGTTTCCGGATTCTTGGCCTCCCCGCCGGTAATGCCGATGATCTCGATCCCGCCGTAGGCGAACATCACCACGGCCAGCGACGCCACGAGTCCGCCCCAGCCATTGGGCAGGAAACCGCCGTGCGACCAGAGATTGCTTACCGCAGGGGCATGCTCGCTATGGAGTTGCACGCCCGCGAACAGAATCACACCGCCCCCCACGATCATCGCGACGATGGCGAGAATCTTCACCAGCGCCAGCCAGAATTCCATCTCCCCGTACACCTTCACGTTGCACAGGTTGAGCCCGCAGATCAGCATCACGATGCCAAGCACCCAGATCCATTGCGGCACGTCCGGGAACCAGAAGCCCATATAGATGCCGAACGCGGTCACGTCCGCGAGACAGACGATGACCATCTCCAGAATGTAGGTCCAGCCCGTGAGAAACCCCGCCAGGGGGCCAAGGTTGTCGCTCGCATAGCGGCCGAACGAGCCGGAGACGGGCTGGCGCACGACCATCTCGCCCAGCGCGCGCATCACCATGTACACGGCGGCGCCGCCCAGAACATAGGCCAGGATGACGGCCGGACCGGCCAGTTGGATGGCGGACGCCGAGCCGTAGAACAGGCCCGTGCCGATGGCGGAGCCGAGCGCCAGAAAGCGGATGTGCCGCGCGCTCAGATTGCGTTGCAGGTTTTTCAAGCTGTCTCCTGAATGCGTGATGAGCCAGCCCGCGATCGCGGGCGGCAAGGGGATGCGGGGGGACAGGCAGCCCTGTCCCCAACCGCCGGTGGCGCGAATCGCAGCTCGCTTCGCCCCGGCGGGGGAAGAGGCCTGTGCGATTTAAATGACTGGCGCGCTAGGCAACGTGCCTGACGGCACCAGCGCACTGAGCTGCCGCTGGGCGATCAACGCGCTGGCTCCCTCGATGTCGGGCGCAAAATAGCGGTCCTTATCGTAGAACGGAACCGACTGGCGCAGGAGAGCGCGGGCGCGCTCAAGTGCCGGGGTCGACTTGACCCCCTCGCGGAAGTCCAGCCCCTGGCAGGCGCTAAGCCATTCGATCGCGATAATCCCCTTGACGTTATCGGCCATCTCCCAAAGCCGCTTGCCGGCGTTGGGGGCCATCGACACATGATCTTCCTGGTTGGCCGAGGTCGGCAGACTGTCGACACTGGCCGGATGTGCCAATGCCTTGTTCTCGGAGGCGAGTGCGGCGGCCGTCACCTGCGCGATCATGAAACCGGAGTTCACGCCGCCGTTGGCCACGAGAAACGCGGGCAATTGCGACATGTGCTTGTCCATCATCAGGGAGATGCGACGCTCGCTCAGCGCGCCGATTTCGGCCAGCGCCAGCGCGAGGTTGTCCGCGGCCATGGCGACCGGCTCGGCGTGGAAGTTGCCGCCGGAGATCACGTCGCCCTGTTCCCAGAACACGAGCGGGTTGTCCGACACCGCATTCGCTTCGACGGCGAGCACCTCGGCCGCCTGACGGATCTGCGTGAGACACGCGCCCATGACTTGCGGCTGGCAGCGCAGCGAGTAGGGGTCTTGCACCTTTTCGCAATGCGCATGCGATTCGCCGACCTCGCTGGTCTCGCCGAGCAGATGACGATAGAGCGCTGCGGCATCGATCTGGCCACGCTGGCCGCGAGCGGCATGAATGCGGGCATCGAACGGGGCGCGCGAGCCGAGCATGGCTTCGACCGTCAGAGCGCCGCAAACACTGGCGGCCGCGTACATGTCCTCCGCTTCGAAAAGACCACGCAGGGCATAGGCCGTTGAGACTTGCGTGCCGTTGAGCAGCGCGAGGCCTTCCTTGGCAGCGAGCGTGAGCGGTTCGAGTCCGGCCACTGCGAGGGCTTCGCGGGCGCTGATCCACTGACCGCGATAGCGTGCCTGACCTTCACCGAGCAACAGCAGCGACATGTGGGCGAGCGGGGCGAGATCGCCGGAGGCGCCGACCGAGCCCTTGAGCGGGATACGCGGATACACCTCGGCGTTCACCAGCGTGACGAGCGCATCGATGACTTTACGGCGAATGCCCGAGAAGCCCCGCGCCAGGCTGTTGATCTTGAGCACCATGATCAGGCGCACGAGCGCGTCGTCGAGCGGCGCGCCCACGCCGGCGGCGTGCGAGAGCACGAGCGAGCGTTGCAGGTTTTCGAGATCGTCTTTGGCGATGCGCGTCGTGGCGAGCAGACCGAAGCCGGTGTTGATGCCGTAAGCCGTGCGGCCTTCGGCGACGATGCTTTCCACGCAAGCCACGCTGTTGTCGATGGCCGCATAGGCGGACTCGTCGAGCGTGACGGTGGTCGGGTTCTGGTAGACGTCGCGCAGCTGCGTCAGCGTGAGCGTGCCGGGCGTCACAAACAGTTTTGCCATGGACGGATTTCCTTGATTCGACATATTCGGGGGGTGTGGCTTGTCTTGCTTATTTCGAGGTGCCCAGCATGGGCAGGTTCAGGCCGTGCTCGCGCGCGCATTCCACGGCGATGTCATAGCCGGCATCGGCGTGGCGCATGACGCCCGTCGCCGGATCGTTGTTCAGCACACGCGCGATGCGCGCGGCAGCGGCGTCGGTGCCATCGCACACGATCACCACGCCCGAGTGCTGCGAAAAGCCCATGCCGACGCCGCCGCCGTGATGCAGCGACACCCAGGTCGCGCCGCTTGCGGTGTTGAGCAGGGCGTTAAGCAGCGGCCAGTCGGACACGGCGTCCGAACCGTCGCGCATGGCTTCCGTTTCACGGTTGGGGCTGGCGACCGATCCCGAGTCCAGGTGGTCGCGGCCGATCACGATCGGTGCGGAAAGCTCGCCTGAGCGTACCATTTCGTTGAACGCCAGTCCGAGCTTCGCGCGCAGCCCCAGCCCGACCCAGCAGATCCGTGCGGGCAGGCCCTGGAAGCTGATGCGCTCGCGCGCCATGTCGAGCCAGCGGTGCAGGTGCGCGTCGTCGGGAATCAGCGCCTTGACCTTCGCGTCCGTCTTGTAGATGTCTTCCGGATCGCCCGACAGCGCGACCCAGCGGAACGGCCCGACGCCACGGCAGAAGAGCGGACGGATATAGGCGGGCACGAAGCCGGGGAAATCGAAGGCGTTCTCGACGCCTTCCTCCTTGGCCATCTGGCGGATGTTGTTGCCGTAGTCGAAGGTCGGCACGCCCATCGCCTGGAAGTCGAGCATGGCCTTGACGTGCACCGCCATCGACTGCTTCGCGGCCTTGACGACTTCGGCGGGTCTGGCGCGGGCGCGTTCGCGGTAGTCGTCCCAGGTCCAGCCGATCGGCAGATAGCCGTTGAGCGGATCGTGGGCGCTGGTCTGATCGGTGACCATGTCCGGACGCACGCCACGGCGCACCAGTTCCGGCAGAATTTCGGCCGCATTGCCGCACAGGGCGACGGACACGGCCTGACCGGCCGCGGTGTATTTGGCGATGCGCGCGAGGGCGTCGTCGAGATCCTTGGCTTGCTCGTCGACGTAGCGCGTGCGCAGACGGAAGTCGATGCTGGTCTGCTGGCACTCGATGTTCAGCGAGCAAGCGCCGGCCAGCGTAGCGGCCAGCGGCTGCGCGCCGCCCATGCCGCCCAGGCCGGCGGTGAGCACCCAGCGGCCCGTCAGATTGCCGTTGTAGTGCTGGCGGCCGGCCTCGACGAAGGTCTCGTAAGTGCCTTGCACGATGCCCTGACTACCGATGTAGATCCACGAGCCGGCGGTCATCTGGCCGTACATGGCCAGCCCCTTGGCGTCGAGTTCGTTGAAATGTTCCCACGTCGCCCAGTGCGGTACCAGATTCGAGTTGGCGATGAGCACGCGCGGCGCGTCGGCATGCGTCTTGAACACGCCCACCGGCTTGCCCGACTGCACGAGCAGCGTCTCATCGTCACCCAGCGTCTTGAGCGTTTCGACGATCCTGTCGTAGCACTCCCAGTTGCGGGCGGCGCGGCCGATGCCGCCGTACACAACGAGCGCGTTCGGGTTCTCGGCGACGTCCGGGTCCAGATTGTTCATGAGCATGCGCAGCGGGGCTTCGGTGAGCCAGCTACGGGCATTGAGCTGCGTGCCGCGCGGGGCGCGGATCGTGACATCGCGGTATCGGGTGACTTGACTCACAACGTGTTCCTCTAATTCGGAGCGGAGAATGACTTGTACAGTATTGTATATACAAGTTACCGTGAACTAGGGTTTTTACGTACTTCTGTGAGCCAGGAGGAGGGGCTTGAGGGGGATGCTCGGGCCCGATGCGCCGGCGCCGGCTGATCGTTGGCTTGCCGCTCGCTTATTCGGTCGCGCCGAAACGGCCTTCCAGTCGGTGGCGAGAACCGGGGTGCAGCAGCCGGGCAACGGAGACCACGCGCTTGCCCGTCCACGTGCGCCGACGGATGAGCAGGCACGGTTCCGTGCGTGCGATGTGCAGCAGTTGCGCTTCTTCGGGGGTGGCTGTCACGGCTTCGACCACATGCTCGCCCGACGTGAGCGGCGAGAGCCGCTGCAGATAGGCGTTGGGCGTCAGTTGGGTGAAGTCTTGTTCGAGGTAGTGTGGCGCGAGCGTGGGATTGACGCAGCGATCCTCGATCTGAACCGGCACGTTGTCCTGGTAGTGAACGATCACCGAGTGGAACAGCGTTTCGCGCTCCTGCAGGTCCATCGCAAGCGCGCGTTCGGGCCAGCGAGTTCTTCGCGCAGCAGCTTCACTTCGGCGCGATGGCGATGGCCATGCTCGGCGATCTCGTCCGCGATATTGTTGACGGCCAGCAGCGGGGAGTGAGATTTCGGCTCGGCCACGAACGTGCCGACGCCCTGCATGCGTACGAGACGCCCCTCGGCGCTGAGTTCTCGCAGCGCGCGATTGACCGTCATGCGACTTACGCCCGAGAACTCGACCAACTCGTTTTCCGACGGAATGCGGTGATGCGGGGGCCAGGCGCCACTGTCGATCTGTCGGCAGATGAACTGCTTGAGTTGCAGATAGCGCGGTGCCGGCCCTTGTTCGTTGAGCGTTTCGACAGTCGGTTGGGCGGATTGACGTGGCACCTTGATGGCTTCTCCGGTCACGGGCGTGCGGGTGGGAAAGCCTGAAGCATAAGCCAATCGCTTGCTGCGCAGGAGAAAAAAGCGGAACGCCGCACAAGGCACTGAACCAGACGAAGTCGCGCACGAGCTGCACCAAGACGTGCCCCGCGTCGACATGCCCCCGCATCGAAACGCCCCCGCATCGAAACGCCACCCGATGACCAACTTTTTCGCTCACCAACCGTGCAATCGTGGCCAGACCTCCAGGTCGCGATCCGGGGCGATGGCGTGGTATTCCGGGAATTGCGCGCCTGTCGCGCACGCGTGATTGGGCAGGATGCGCAACAGCGTGCCGATGGGGAATCGCGCAACGACGTCGCGGTCCGGTTCGCCATCGCGCGACAGGATGCCGTGCTCCTGGTTCACGCCGCTCAACTGATATCCGGGTACGAGGCTGCCGTCGATGCGGCACACTTGTCCGTAGCCGAAATCGCGCTTCTGCTTCTGCGTGCCCCGGTCGCGGCTCATGGCCATCCAGCCCGCGTCGACAATGGCCCATCCCTTGTCGGCCTGATGTCCGATCACCGTCGTGAGCACGCTCAGCGCCAGTTCGTCGGTCGTGCATACGCCGATGTTGTGCATGACCAGATCGAAGAACACGTACACGCCTGCACGCACTTCGGTCACGCCGTCGAGATGCGCGGCGGTGAGGGCGGTCGGCGTCGAGCCGACGCTGACCACGGGGCACGGCAGCCCGGCCTCGCGCAAACGCGTGGCGGCGCGCACGCAGCCGGCGCGCTCCTGCTCGGCGATGGCGGCGAGTGCTTCGGGCGTGTCGACGTCATAGCTGGATCCGGCATGCGTCATCACGCCGCCCAGCGCCGCACCGCCGTCATGCAGCACGCGCGCCACGTCGAGCAGCGCATCGTCGTCGGGCGCGATGCCCGATCGGTGACCATCGGTGTCGATCTCGATCCACACGTCGAATGTCTCGCCGAACTCGGCACCGAACGCCACGATTGCCTGCGCCGATGCGAGGCTGTCCGTGAGGATCTTCAGGTCGCAGCCGCGGCGTCGCAAGGCGAGGGCGGCCGGCAGCTTGCTCGCGACCATCCCCACGGCATAGAGGATGTCGGTCACGCCATCGTCGAAGAAGCGGGCGGCTTCCTTGAGGGTGGAGACGGTGATGCCAGCGGCCCCCGCTTCGATCTGTGCGCGTGCCACTTCCACGCACTTGCTGGTCTTGACGTGGGGACGAAAGCGCACGCCCATCGCGTCCATGCGGGACTGCATCCGGCGAATGTTGTGCTGCATGCGCGGCACGTCGATCACGGCGGCCGGTGTGTCGAGCATGGGCAACGAGGTCGGGGGAAGGGCGGGTTTGGCGGTCATGGTGCGGTGTCTCTGGCGGTGGGCACGGGCACAGGCCAACGGCGTCGCGCGTGCGCGGGATAGCACGGTGGCGCGGTGGCAGAGTGGCAGAGTGGTGGATTGGTAAGGCGTCGTCGAAGCAGGTAGTGTAGGAACTATAGGGGGCCTCGCCGTTAAATGTCGCAACATCAAACATTAAGCTCAAATGAATGATCCAGCTCGAGGACCCGCGTCTGGTCGAAGCGCTCGCGCAGTCGGCGTCGCTCAGTGCGGCGGCACGCCTGCTCAACTTCACGCCACCCGCATTGTCGGCGCGGCTGCGAAAGCGGGAAGCCACACTGGGGCTGCGCTTGCCACGCGCACGTCGCGTCAGTTGCGCCTGACCGCCGAGGGGGAACGGCTGGCGCGAGGGTTCGGCGTTGCTCGCGCAGCTCGATGCGCTGAGCGAATCGTTCCGTCGTGAGGACACGCGCCTGACCGGCACGCTACGGGTGGCGGCCCCGTTCGGCTATGGCCGTCACCACGTGGCGCCCGCGTTGCTGCAGCATCGTTGCGTTTGCATTCGCGAGAACGACGAGGACGTGACGTTGTGGCGCTTTCATCGCCGGGCGAAGTCGTCTGCCTCGTCGGCTTCGTCAACCCGGCGCGCATCGACGCGCAACAGTGTTCGCGTCGCACCTGCCTACACGAGCAACGATGGCAGCGTGGCACGCGAATGGGCGGAGCAGGGGCTGGGTCTGGTCTTGCGCTCGGAGTGGGATACCCGCGAGTCGGTCGCGTCGGGCAAGTTCGTGCGCGTGTTGGCGGACTGGGCGTTCGACAGTGCGCCGGTCATCTTGCTGGTGCCCACGCGGCGAGGGCCGACTGCACGGCTTCAGGCGTCGATAGCGTTTCTGGAGGACGCGTTGGGTGCTCCGGCAGCCCGTGTGTCGCTCCCGCCCTCAGGCGAGTCGATGGGCGCGTTCGGCACTTCGGGTCCGCGCGCCGTTCGCCAACACACTGCAAGCAAGGAGTAACAGCGCCGTCATGAAAAACACCGACGGCAATCCGAACGCGACGGCGATCTGGCCACCGACGACGGGCCCGATCACCTGGCCGCTGAATTGTGCCGACTGAAGATAGCCGAGCATCTTGCCGGTGTGGCGCTCGCCAACCGAGTGACGGGCGAGTTTGCCGATGGCGGGCAGCAGTCCCGCGAGCGTCATGCCCATGAGCACACGCAGTGCGGCCAATTGCCACCAAGTGGTGACGAACGCTTGCGGCACCATCACCAGTGCCGTCGCGATAAGGCATCCAACGATGACGCGCCAACTCCCGACGCGGTCCGCGAGCGCGCCCAAGCGCGCTGCCGTGAGAATGCTACCCAGCGCGGAGCTTGCCATGACGACGCCGGCGACCCGCGTGAGATGCGCGCTGTCAACGCCCAATTTCGCGATGTAGACCGTAATGATCGGCTCGATGGACATGTTCGCCAGCAATACCATCATGGCCGTCGCCAGAATGGCCGCTATGTTTCCGGCGCGAGGCGAATGATCGTGGGTGCGCGTCCCGGATGGAGCGTGGCGTTTGCCGTCGCGCGACGCATCGAAGTCTTCGCGAATCCCGAAAATCGTCAGCAGTGCCGTGACCGCAATCATCGCGCCGCCGGAGAAGAAAGTGCCGCGAATACCCAATAGCGGTGGCAACATTCCGCCGACCAGCGGCCCGACCAGACTACCCGCGAGGGCGCCCGTCGACAGGACGCCGAGTGCCCAACCTGCGCGTTCGCGCGGTGCCTGTGTCCCCACCATCACCGTCGCCGCCGACGCATAGCCACCGATCAGCCCGGCGATCAGACGCAGCCCCACGAGTTGGTAGACATTGTGCGCGACGCCGATGAGCGACATCACGATGGCCATGCCGACGGCCGCGCGGATGAGCATCGGCTTGCGGCCAAAACGGTCCGCGAGGTGGCCCCAGAGGGGGGCGGTCACGGCGGTGCCGAGAAACGTTGCGCTGAACGCGACGCCCGACCATTGAATGACGGCGGACTCCGAGGCAACGCCAAGCTGCTGGACATAGAGTGGCAGGAACGGCAACAGCATGCTCAAGCTTACCAGCGTGGTAAATGACCCAAACACACCAATGACCAGATTACGATGCCAGTACCGGGCATGACGGTCGGTGTAACTGGCGGTATGGGTGGCGTTGGCGGTATCGGCACTGACGGATTGGGACGACTCGGCGGGGGGCTTCACAGCAACCTCTGCATTGTGCAATGTGTTCGTGGGTAACCGGGGGGCGGCGCTACTGCCGAGTCTAGTCCGAGCCCCGCGGCGCTGGAATGGCCGCCGTGCGGAAGTCAGTGTTACGAGGCGCGGACGAATGCGCCAACGTTTGCAGCAAGAAATCGATGAAGACGCGGGCGCGAGACGGCAATGTCTTGCCGTGGGGGTACATCAAACTCACCGGGCGCGAGCGTCCCCCGTAAGCGGTCAGCACCTCCACCAGACGCGCGGCCGCCAGATCTTCCTCGACGATGAAGCGATAGGTCTGGAAAAGACCGGCGCCGGCCTTGGCGAGCGTGACGCCCGAGAGCACATCGTCACTGCAACGAAAGTTGCCATCCACGGCATGCTCGATGTCGCGGCCCGCCTCGCGGAACAGCCACGGTATCGCTCGCCCGGTGCTCGGCAGGTCAAACTCGATGCAGTCGTGCTCGGCCAAATCGTCAAGAACCTGCGGCGTCCCCGCGCGAATCAGGTAATCCGGGTGGGCGACGACGACGAGTGCGGCGTCTTCGAGCGGGCGCGCCACCATACTCGACTCGGGCTGGGCGCGAAAGCGGATGGCGAAGTCGAAGCGCTCCTCGTGAAGGTCGACGTTTCGGTTGCTCACGTGCACGTGCACCTTGATACGCGGATATTGCGCCTGGAACGTGGGCAGCAGCGGCAGCAGTCGATAGTGCGCGTAGGTCGTCGGCACACTGATACGCAGGGTGCCGGACGGCTGCGACTGGGCGCCAGAGACACGGTGCTCGGCTTCGGAGAGCATGCCAAGGGCGGATCGGCATTCGTCGTAGTACGTGCTACCGCTTTCGGTCAGACGGATGCGCCTTGTCGAGCGGACAAAGAGACGTACCCCGAGGCGTTGCTCGAGACGGGCGATCGACCGGCTGACGGCGGCCGGCGTCACCCCCGCCAGGTTAGCGGCCGCCGTGAAGCTGCCCGCTTCGGCGGCCAGACAGAACAACTCTATGCTGCCAAGCAGGATGTCGCCGAATTGCCGCTGCATATCGATTATTTACATCATGTAAAAAGACAAGTGTATCCGGATGTGTTTTTCGCGTCTTCATTCACGAATAGAGTGGTGCTCAACCCGCGGGGCGTGTGGATGATCCGCCGTCCCGGCAGGCCACTTCAAGTTGAGGATAGACATCATGAACCATTCGGAACGCACGGCCATTATCACGGGTGCCTCAAGTGGCATCGGCCTCGGGTTGGCGGAAGCTTTCCTGAAGGAGGGTTTCAACGTCGTGGGGACTGGGCGGAGCAGCGCTCGGCTCGACGCGGCGCGCACGGCGCTCGGGGTGGGCGAGCGATTCCTGCCGGTCGCGGGCGATGTGGGTGACCCCAAGGTGGCCGAAGCGGCCTTCGCACGCGCCATCGAGGCGTTCGGTCACGTCGATGTGCTCGTCAATAACGCGGGCATCTTCACGGCGAAGCCGTTTGTGGATTTCACGCCGGACGAGATCGACGAGCAGATCGCCACGAACCTGAAGGGCGCGTTGTACTTTTCACAGGTGGCGGCGCGCCATATGAGCGAACGCCGTCGCGGCGCGATCGTCAACGTGACCGCGTCGATCGCGTTGCAGGCGCATTCGAGTGTTCCCGCCTTGATGGCTGCCGCGCTCAAGGGGGGGCTCAATCAGGCGACGCGTGCACTGGCCCTGGAGTTGGCGCCCTACGGAGTAACGGTCAACGCCGTAGCCCCCGGGGTCGTGGACACGCCGATGCATGCTCCTGAAACGCACGACGCGCTGGGGCAGATGCATCCGCTCGGACGCATTGCTGATGTATCGGACATCGCGCGGGCGGTGCAGTACCTCGTGCAGAGCGAATATGTGACGGGGACGATTCTTCCGGTGGACGGCGGTTTCAGCGCCGGACGCTGATCGACACGGCGCTTCGCCTTCGTTGTTCATGGCACAGCGGTTCGGTGAATTCACCGGCCGCGGCATCTTGAGGAGTCAATCATGCCGTTCGTCAGCATTCGTATCACTCGAGAAGGGAATACCGCCGAGCAAAAAGCACAGGTGATCCGTGAAGTCACCGAGACGCTGGAGCGCGTGTTGCACAAGCCGCCGCACCTCACGCACATCGTGATCGAGGAGATCGACACGGACAACTGGGGCTATGCGGGACAAACCACGACGGTCGTGCGCCGTGCGTCGTCGCCGGGGTGAGTGGGGCCCTGACGACGCGCTCGACCTCACAGCGATCGCTCGATGGCCTGTCCGAGCAACGCCAGCCCGAGGTCGATTTCGTCTTCGCTGACGGTCAGCGGCGGGGCGATGCGGAACACGCCGCCCATGCCCGGCAGTTGCACGATGTTCATGCTCAGGCCGAGGTTCATGCACTCGCGTGTGATCTTCGCGCCGAGTCCGTCGGCCGGCGCTTTGGTGCGACGATCCTTGACGATTTCCATGCCGAGCAGCAGGCCGCGTCCGCGCACATCGCCCACGCATTCGAAGCGGTCCATCAGCCCCAGCAATCCGTTGCGCAAACGCTGGCCGATGACGTTGGCGCGCGCGACAAGCCCGTCGCGCGCGACGACGTCAAGTACGCGTAAGCCGACGGCGGCGGGCAGCGGATCGGAGACGTGGGTGGTGTAGAAGAGGTAGCCGCGTTCGTGGGCGCGTTCCTCGATCTCGGCGGACGTCACGATGGCGGCGAGCGGTAGTCCGGCACCGAGGGTTTTCGAGAGCGTCAGGATGTCGGGGGTGACCCCGTCGCGCTCGAACGCGAACATCGTGCCGGTGCGGCCGATGCCGGTCTGCGCTTCATCGAGAATGAGCAGCATGTCGCGTTCTTCGCACTTGCGCTTGAGCGCTGCGAGATAGCCCGGCGGCAGCTCGATGATGCCCCCCGAGCTGAGGATCGGTTCCGCGATGAAGGCCGCGAGGTTGCCGCTGGACTGGCGATCGATCAGGTCGAACGCGTAGTCGAGTTCGGCGAGGTAGTCGTACTGATCGGCCGGGCCGAAGCGGGGGCGGTAGGTCAACGGCGCGGGAATTGCAAACGAACCGACCGCGGCCGGCCCGACGCCTTTACGTCCCGCGCTGTAGGTCGCGGCGGCGGCGCCACCGGTCATGCCGTGCCACGATTGCGCGAACCCGACGATTTCGAATTTCCCGGTGACGAGCTTGGCCATGCGAATGGCGGCCTCGTTCGATTCGGCGCCGGTGCTCAGCAGCATGACCCGGTCGAGGCCCTCGGGGGTAATGTCGGCGAGCCGCGTGGCGAGGTCGACCACGGGGCGGGAGAGCATGCCGCTGAACAGGTGGTCGAGCGTGCGGATGGATTCGGTGACGACGGCGACGATGTCCGGATGGCTATGACCGAGCACGGCGCTCATCTGTCCGGAGGTGAAGTCGAGGATGGCCCGGCCGTCGGCGTCGTAGACGAAGCTGCCTTGCGCCCGCTCGATGATCATCGGTTCGAAGGTGCCGCCGTAACGAATCAGATGCTGCCGGGCGTTGCGCCAGAAATCGGCGTCTTGGTTCTTGGACATGCAGGTGTCTCCGATGGGCAACGGCGATGGGGCGGGGCATTTACCGCTTGCAGTCTAGGCAGCGCTCTGATTTCATGGAAGCGAATAATGCTAATGGAAGATAGAAGCGAGCCTAATATCTTGAGCCTGTCCCTGGAAATCGATTTGCTGCGTTCGTTCGTTGCCATTGCGCAGGCGGGTTCGCTCAGCCGTGCGGCGCAGCGCATCGCGCGAACGCAGTCGGCGCTGAGCCAGCAGATGAAGCGTCTGGAAGCGATCGTCGATCAGCCGTTGTTGCAGCGCACGGGCCGCGGCGTGGTGTTGACGAGTCCTGGCGAGCGTTTGCTAGGGCACGCCCAGCGGATTCTGCGGGTGCACGACGAGGCCATGGCGGAGATGTCGGGCCGCGGGTTGAGCGGCACGATTCGATTCGGGTGTCCGGACGATTACGCCGCCGCGTTTCTGCCCCATCTGTTGCGTGAGTTTGCGGTGGCGCATCCGCATGCGTTGGTGGAGGTGATTTGCGAGCCAACACCGCGCTTGATGGAGCAATTGTCGCGCCATACGTTGGATCTGGCGCTGATTTCGTTGCCGGACGGCATGGACGATGAGGGCGTCATCCGACGGGAACCGTTGGTCTGGATCGGGAATCCGGGCCTGGAGGCGGTGCTTTCGAATCCCGACGTGGCGCTGCCGCTGGCGTTGTCCGACCCGGATACGCTGGATCATATGGCGGCATGCGAGGCGTTGGCGCGGGCGGGCAGGGCATACCGCATTGCCTATGCGAGCAGCAATCTGGCGGGATTGACGGCGCTGGCGCGCTCGGGGCAGGCGTTCGCGGTGATGACGCAAACGGCCGTGCCCCAGGATTTACGCATTGTTACAGGTGATACGTTGCCGCCATTGCCGTCGGTCGGGATTACGGTAAAGTTCGATCGCGCGCGTCCGAATCACTTGAGTGTTGCGTTTGCCGATCACATTCGGCGGACGCTGGCGGTGTTGTAGGGCGGGGACGTGGGGCTTTCATGTTTGCCCCGGTTCAGGTGAATTTGAAGCACAATTGCGCATCGTTTTGAGGCGAGGGTAGTCGCTTCCTCGCTCATCAACAAGAAGCCGGGTTCCGGGCCTTGGGAGGCTCCGATGGTGGCCGGAAACTCGTGGTTATTTCGTTTTTTGTATCGAGGTCGATATGTTGGCGCGTATTTTGGCGGTTTTCCTGGTGGTCGGTTCGCTGCTCTCGTTAGCAGGCTGCAATACGGTCGATGGCGTCGGGCAGGATATTTCAGGCGCAGCGCGCACGGTCAAGCGGGCCCTGTAAGGGTCTGGTTCGGGCGAGGGGGACGTTTGCGCCTTCGCCAAAATCAATCAGCATGCCGCGTCCAGCATGAAAGCGCTCTGCGTGGTCGATCGCAAGGTTAGCGTCACATTGGAACGGCGGTATGCCGGACGGATTGTGAAACCAGATGTGGCCGGCATCCGCCCCATGAATCAGCACCAGATGCCCGCCGCGTCGATGGTTCGGTTGCTGGGGTGTGGCAATCTCGGGACTGACCGACGCCATGATCATGCAAGTCGGGGAGATCTCTTGCGTCACCGATGCTAGTGGCGCGCCCTCATAGATGCGGGCATTCAACCGATACCGCGAACGAATCCATCGGCAAAATGGGCGGTATATCAGTCCTTTGACGGAATCTTCTCCGTCTATCTCATAGACGCCGTGATCGATCGCCTCGCCAAGCATGCGCTTTCGATTTTCATGTGCAATGCCTAGAAAATCGAGAATCGACTCAAGGCATGCGATGCCGCATACCCTTCGGCTCCAGAATCGATACGCTGTTTCATCCCTGAATCCTGTGTTTCTCCAAGCAGGGTCGTCGCATGGATCCATGCATCCATTTCTTATCTCTCGGTTCAACGCCGGATCGCCCCACTGCGATCTGTAGGGAACGTCGAGGTGTCGGAATTGACGCTTCATATCTGGCATCTCCGGTTCTTCCCACGCGACGTACGCAACGATCGCCTGCCATTCGGTGCCTCCGTTGCGCTGGTTGTCCGCCTCGTTGGCACCTCGTTGGCACCGCTTTGGCGCGTTTTGACGCTTTCCACACCTGCCCCCCAGACGGACCGGGGCCCCTTTCCGCCTCTCAAACATAAACCCAACTCGCTGCAGAAAGGGGCCCCGGTCCGTCCCCCCTCCACGCCCCCAGTCCCTCCACCCAACGACCTAAGCCCGGCACCGCCCAAATAAACCACTTCGCCACTGATGCTTTGGAAACCCGTTATCCTTCTTTGGCTGACGCGCTTTCGGGCGCCTCCCCTTTCTTTCGCTTTCCGCCGAAGACACCGTCCCCGGCACCCGCTTTTCAGGAGTTCCCCCCTCGTGGCCGCTTTCGACATCGACGACATCGTCTCCTCCCTGCACTCGGCTCGCCTGCGCTGGCGCGACGGCCAACGCCGCCTGCTCGAATCCGGTGGACGCGATCTGCCCTCCCGTGAACACCTCGCCGACATCATCGGCGCCCTCAAAGGCGTGCTCTTTCCCATGCGCCTCGGCCCGCCAGACCTGCACCAGCAAGGCGAGAACTATTTCGTCGGTCATACCCTGACCAGCGTGCTCAACGGCCTGGCCGAACAAGCCCGCATGGAATGGCGCCACAAGGCACGCCACGACGCCAACCTCACGCCCGCACGCATCGAGGAACGCGCCCACGCCACCATCCAGCAATTCGCCCAACGCCTCCCGGCCATCCGCGAATTGCTCGACCGTGACGTGCTCGCCGCCTATCAAGGCGACCCAGCCGCCGGCAGCGTCGACGAGGTACTGATCTGCTACCCAGGCATTCACGCGATGATTCACCACCGCGTCGCCCACGAACTCTATCGACTGGAATTGCCGCTGCTCGCCCGTATCATCGCCGAGCAAGCCCATTCGGAAACAGGAATCGATATTCACCCAGGCGCACAGATCGGTGCCGGCTTCTTCATCGATCACGGGACAGGGGTGGTCATCGGGGAAACCGCGATTCTCGGCGAGCGCGTGCGCGTCTACCAAGCCGTCACGCTCGGCGCCAAGCGCTTCCCGGCCGACGACGACGGCAATCCGCGCAAAGGCCTACCGCGTCACCCGATCGTGGAAGACAACGTGGTCATTTACGCCGGCGCAACGATCCTCGGTCGCGTCACTATCGGACAAGGCTCGGTGATCGGCGGTAACGTCTGGCTCACGCAAGACGTCCCGCCGTTCAGCAACATCACGCAAGCAAGATCGCGCACGGAGGCCGGCTCGCCCCCGGTGTCCGGATGCGATAACGAATCGGCCTGATGCACCCCGCGTGGCCCACGCCGCGCACGGATCTGTCAGGCGGTATTCAACGTCGCGCCCTGTCAGGCCCGTCAGGCAAGCCCCGCCGCCCCGGCGAGAGCGCATAGCGCAACCACGGCAAGCGGCGGTGCCTTCCACCGCGTCAACAGCACGAACGCAATCGCGGCCACTGCGAAATCGGCGGCGCTGTGCACCGCGCTTGTCCACACCGGGGAGTACAACGCCGAGGCCAATATGCCCACGACGGCCGCATTCACCCCGGCAAGCATGGCCGCCGTCGACGCACGCTCACGCAGCGCCTGCCAATGCGGCAGCGCAGCCACGACGAGCAAGAGCCCGGGAAGAAAGATCGCCGCCGTCGCAAGCACGGCGCCAAGCCACGGATGCAGCGGGCTCCCGAGCGCCACCCAAGGTAGGTCGCGAACGTGAAGAGCGGGCCCGGCACCGCCTGCGCCGCACCATAACCGGCCAGGAAGTCGCCGTTCGACACCCATCCGGTCGCCACGGTCTGCGCCTGTAGCAGCGGCAGCACGACATGACCGCCGCCGAACACCAACGCGCCGGATCGGTAGAAGCCGTCGAATATGGCCACGGACCGCGCGTCGGTGAGATGACGCAAGAACGGCAACCCAGCCAGCAGCACGCAGAAGAGGATCAGCGCCACGGCGCCCGCCGTACGTGAGATTCGAAATCGCGCTGACCAGGGCAACGGCGGTGCAGCCATCGCGTGGCCCGAGCGCAGCAGCAGAACCCCAAGCCCCGCGCCCAGCGCGATCACGATGAGCTGCGCAAACTGGGTGGTCGTCAACGCGAGCACTGTCATGGCAGCCAACGCGATCCCCGCGCGGCGTGTGTCGGCACATAATCGCCTCGCCATGTCCCATACGGCCTGCGCCACGACGGCGACCGCCACCAGCTTCAAGCCATGCAGCACGCCATCGCCGACCGGACCGCCCAGGTGCGGCGCCACGACGGCAAACACGAGAAGCAGCAGCGCCGACGGCAGCGTGAACCCGCACCACGCGGCGATGCCGCCCAGCCATCCGGCCCGCTGAAGTCCAATGGAGAACCCGACCTGACTGCTCGCCGGTCCGGGCAGAAACTGGCACAACCCCACCAGATCGATGAAGCTCGCGTCATCAAGCCAGCGACGCCGCTCCACGAATTCGCGACGGAAGTAACCGATGTGGGCGACCGGTCCGCCAAAGCTGGTCACGCCCAGCAGGAGAAACGCACGCAGCACTTCCAGGGCGGCGCGCCCGTGCCTCGTGGCGGGACCCGGGACGGTCTCGATGTCGGTTTTCAAGGGGGACAACTCACGTTAAGCAGCACAAGGTTGCACATCTTAACGCTGACGCGTTGACGTCGGCATGACCGTCAGTAGGATGGGGACACGCAGGGGCATCGCAGGCGCGCGCCACGCCCGCCGTGGGTGCCACCGGTCGCCGGGGTTCATGGCGCGGCGGCCATTTGCAACGCGGACAGCGATTTCCGCATTTCTCCCCCCGTGGCGGTGAAGTGGGTGAGGACTGCCACAATCGCCGGTTCGTTTCAGCAATCGCAGGTTCGCGTGCCGCGTTAGCGTTTCCCCCTCGCTGCGGATGTTGTCTTTCGCGATCTCGCGATGGCACAACGCCGCCGAATTCACGGAGAAACGCTGAATGACTCGATTGCATTACGCCATGCCGCACCACGCGCATCGACCGGCCGCCAATGCGCACCATACAAGACGGGGCATCGCTCGCCCCGCATTCGTCGACGACTGGCGGGCCGGTGTTTCGGTGCCCCGTCGTCGCGCTGTCCAGACGCAGGCGCCTCTGCGTTCGGCCCCGCAACCGCTGCCGACCGAACCCGTCGCTCGCGCAGCGGTTGGCGCAACGGGCCGTGAGACCGCCAATGCGGCCTTCGCGCTGGGCTTGTTGGCGGTGGTCTGTACGACAGGCGTAGCGGTCGCGGCCGTCGCCCCGGGGGCCTCGGTTGCCGGGCCACGGTCGATCAGCCGCAGAGAGGTTCGTATCGAGACGGGACCAACCACGGCGCCGATAGCGTTGCCGCATTCTGACGCGGTGTTCGGCATTCACGCGTTGCTGCGCGTGTGGCCTTACCGCCCCGACGGCGGTGGGGTGATGGCGCAGTGCCTGCCGGCACCGCACGCCCGATCGCTCGGTCGCCCGCCGGCGCCGGCCGACAGCCGCGAGGCCCTGAGCGCGGGACTGGAAGCCTACCGGGGGGATATCGAGCACGCCGTCGTCGCGCTGATCCGGGAATCCGTCGCCGCTTCGGACGCTCAAACGCGCGCGGCGTTTGCCGAGGCCGAGGTTCTGCTCCCAACCCGCATGTCGATGCTCGTCGAGCGCGCGGGGCGGCCGGGTTTGCCCCCGAGAGGGATCGTCTACGACGCGTCTCACGCGATTTCCCTGCACTTGAGGGGCGAGGACGGCGTCTGGCGCGAGTTTGCCCTCTCGCTCGCCCACGATGCACCCGCGCTCATCACACCGTTACATAACGTCGACTCGACCGACGGCGTGGGTGGCAGAAGCCTTGCCGAGACCTATGGGCCTGTTTTCTGGGGCGAGCGCTGGTCGTCGATCGAGTCCCGCATCGGCGAAGGCGACAAGGTGCGGTTCACGTTGGCGGTCGCCGGCGCCACTATCTCAGCGGGCTGGCCGCATCCCGATTCGTCGGTCCTGGATTCGCCGGACATGGAGGAAATCGCCGAGCTGCTGATCGATACCGTCGTGAAGCGTGCTCCCCGCGACCGCCGCGGTCTGCCGGATGCGTCTTTGAGCGCACGCTCGCGTCGGCACGCGGCGGCCGACATCGGCGGGTCGGGCGCATTGGCATCGCGCCTGACGATGTCGGGGCTCGAGTGTCTTGCCGCCATGGTGCGCGCCGATACGCTCCATCAGGATGCCATCGCGCTGCTGCAACACCTCTGGCCGGAAACGCCCATCCCGGCATCCGCACAGGCATTGCCCCAGGTGTCCTCTCACGCAACGCCACAGGCAACGCCACAGGCTGCGCCGTTGCCGCGCGTCATCAAACATGAGCCGTTCGACGGCCCCCTTGGCCGAGGCGTGCAATGGTCATTGCCGCCCAACGTCCGTGTCGAATTCCTCCCGGACCTGACGCAAAACGGGGTGAAGGTGTTCGACATCGACGGCGTTCTGTACGGTGCGACGGTGGCGCACACGCGCAAACACGCTTCGGATCTCCGGCCGCTCGATGACATTCGCCGCGAGCGAGGCCCGGAGTCGCTGTGCCGCATCTCGCGCGGCACGGGGATCGATATCGACGGCATGTGTCTGGAATGCCACTCGGAGCGACACGACGAGGTGACGGTCACAGAGCAGGGAGCAACCTTGACGCAGCATCAGGCGTTGGACGCGTCGCCGCTCGTACGCCTGCGTGTCGCCGTGTATTCGCGCTTGATGCCATCGGCGGACGGCGGCCAGGTGTTTTTTGCGTTCGGGCGTCTGGGGCGCATGGACGAGCATGGCGTGCCGCGCGTCTCGGCGGACTCGCCGCTCGTCGATCCGTCGGTGTATGCGCCGGAACTGAACGGCGAACTGGCCTACTACGAGCAGCCGACCACGGAGGGACCGGTCGGCGGGCGCCGCGTGCGTCTCACGCTCGGCGGCATGCGCATCGCGGCCCCCTTCGGGACGTATCGGGATAGCGAAGGCGCGCTGCACGGCATCGTGCAACTGTCCAGCGACGTCTTCTACCGCTTCAGGCTGCCCGAGCGCGACGAACACGACGAATACGGTGAACACGAATCGGCACGTCAGGTACACCTGCACTTTCGCCAGGCGACGCACCGTGACATTCGCGCGTACCGCACGGCACAGAACCATCGCGCGGCGGCCGAAAACGTCGTAGTGATGCCGGCGATCGCCTATGGCGAAGGCCGCACGTTCCTGCAGTTGTATCTCAAGCTCTGGCAGCAGGCACCGTCGCCGGCGGATGTGTGGCGCGGGCTCGAGGACATTTCGCTGTCCGTCGTCGAGGCCAGGCAAGCGGTTCGCGACCTGACGCAAGCGATCGAACATCGGGTGGCCGCGTCCAGAACACCCGAGGCATCGCCCGGCGCCAGTGGATTCGCGGCGCCGCCGGGGATCGATACCACACTGATGCCGATGTTCAATCGTCTGTGGAACCACTGGCAGCACTACCCGGCGCAAGCGGAGGCGTTCATCAATGCGATCGCGAGGGACTTCGTCTCGCGGCCCGCGCCGTTGGCCGTATGGTCGCAGTTGCCGTTCGTCGGGGACGTGCAGACGACCCGCGAGGTGCTGTCGATCTTCGAGACGCTGTTTCCCGGCATGTCGGGGATCCAGGCACTGGTCGGCGGTACGGCGCGCGCGGCACGCGATGTCGGCGACCGGATGCGAGAAGTCTCGCGTAACGCGAATATTGCGGTGGCGGAGGTCACACTCGTCGACGGGACGAGAACCCTCTACTACTGCCTGTCGGGGCTCCAGCGCACCACGCTGCGCACGAACACGCCGAGCGTACGGATCGTGGACGCGGGCAGGGCGTATGCGCGGCGTGAGCACAACGTCATCGCACAACGCAGCAAAGCGGCGCGCTCGGGGGAGGAGGCCATTTTCACCGAGCCGCCCGAACTACGCCTGGCGATGGCCGACGCGGACCTGCCGACGTTCAACGCCGCCACCGGCGGAGCGCAGTCCCGCACGCTCGATACCGAGCGAATGATTCTGGCGCAGATCTATGCGGATTACCCGGTGGGCGAGAACGTCGTTCGCTCGATCGTGCTGTGCTCGCGCCTGCCGTTCTGCGACTCGTGCGCCGTCAATCTCGCCATGGTCCCCTATCACTATCCCGACGCGGCGTTGCGCTTCCATTATGTGGCCCCTTCGCCGCGCGATCGCCGAACGCGACCCGACACCACGCCGGCGCCCCCTGCCGTGACGGCGTCGGCAGCAGCGACCGGGCAAGCGAGAACCCACGCACACGCGCGCGACCCAGACGAACGGCACGCGCATTCCAGCCTGTGAGCGCGACGCCTGGTCGATTTTCCAATATATTGACCGCACTCGACGCCACTTCTGGCGCCACCTCCGGCGCCTGACGACTTCCCGGTTCGCCGTCCGCCCGTCGAGGGGCATGCGGACCAGGGGCTGAGCCTAACGGCGAAGGAACGATGCACGCATGACGGTGCCTGACGCTCCAGTACAACCGCCCGCCATCGGGTTGGGTGGTGCGGCGCGAGATCTCTACCGCGCGCTCTGGCGCCACGCCCACGGCGTGCGGCTGCATTTGCTCGGCGCCGCCGGGCTGTTGTCGGCCGCGCAGTTATTGCGTCTGACCCTGCCGTGGCTGGCGGCACAGGCGATCAATGCGCTGCAGCAAGGCGACATGACGACGGCGGGCCGCTGGATCGTCTACCTGGTCGGCGTCTATCTGGTGTCATGGCTGCTCCACGGTCCGGGCCGGATACTGGAGCGCAACGTCGGGGTTCGTGTGCGTGTCCGGCTGGCCGATCAACTGTACGCGCGGATCGCCACCGCACCGCTGGCATGGCGCGATGGCCGACACTCCGGCGAGTTGCAACACCGCGTGGTGCAATCCAGTCGCGCGCTGTCCGACTTCGCCCAGAATCAGTTCGGCTATCTGCAAAGCGCCTTTAATTTCGTCGGGCCGCTGGTGGCGCTGGCGTTGCTGTCTCGCACGAGCGGTGTGATTGCCGTGACGGGCTATGTCGTCGTGGCCCTCATCATCCTGCGTTTCGACCGCGTACTGATGCAACTCGCCCGAGCGGAGAACGATGCCGAACGACGCTACGCCGCGGCGCTGCTCGATTTCGTCGGTAATGCTGGCACGGTGATCGGCCTGCGTCTGCAGGCCGCATCTCGCAAAGTGCTGGGGCGTCGCATGGAGACGGTGATGGCGCCGCTGCGCCGCGCCGTCGTGGTGAACGAGGGCAAATGGTTCGCCGTAGATATTCTCGGCATGGGGCTGACGTGGATCCTGGTCGTCGTCTACGTGTTGCAGTCGCGCGTGCCGGGGCAGGCAGTGTTGCTGGGAACGGTGTTCATGATTTACCAGTATGCACAGCAAGCGGCGACAGTGGTTGGCTCGATGGCGTCGAACTTCCAGAGCTTCGCCCGTATGCACACGGATTACGGCAGCGCCGAGCCGATCTGGGCGGCGCCGGGCGATCCCGAAGCGACTGTGCGCCGCGTCGTGCCCGATGCGCCGTGGGAGACGCTGACACTGCGCGGCGTGTCCTGGCTTTACGCCGACGACGCGCGCGGCGGACTTCGCGGTATCGATCTCGTGCTCCGGCGCGGCACGCGTGTGGCACTGGTCGGCCCGAGCGGGGGTGGCAAGAGCACCCTGCTGCGCACACTGGCCGGTCTCTATCTCCCGCAGCAGGGTCAACTGCTGCGCGACGGCGCGGCGGCACAGTGGGCCGATCTGCGCACGCTGGCCACGCTGATCCCGCAGGAAGCCGAAGTGTTCGAGGCTAGCGTGGAGGAGAACCTGACGTTCGGGGAACCGGCCGCCGCGCAGTCCGTGCAGGCCGCTGTGCATGCGGGGGCATTCGACGACGTCCTCCAGCATCTTCCCGACGGCATGGCCAGCCTGCTTAATGAGCGCGGTGGCAACCTCTCGGGCGGTCAGCGACAACGGCTCGCGCTTGCGCGGGGCGCGTTGGCGGCCCAGGGGAGTTCGCTGTTGCTGCTCGACGAACCGACCAGCGCGCTCGACCCGCTGGCCGAGGCGCGGGTATTCGATCGCCTGTATGAAGCGTTCCCGAACGCCTGCATCGTCGCGTCGGTGCACAGGCCGAGCCTGCTTGACCGGTTCGACACGCTCGTGGTGATGGACGCAGGCCGCGTCGTCGACGCCGGCCCGCGCGACGAGGTGCTGGCCCGACGGGCCTAGCCAAAACCGTTATATCGGATTGAACATAGCGGTTCGCACGCCCGCGAGGGCCGTCAACGTCAAGCAGAGTCAGGGCGCGGCTTATATAGCACTACAAGAAATATCGCCACGTGTTGAGCCAAGGCAAACCTTCGATGCGACGCGCTTTACATGTCACAAACGAAGGCGAATAATCGCCTCGTGTTCGAAGACCCGACTGCGCAGTCGTTGCCTTAAGCCGGCGGGAACCGCCCCCCAACACTTCGGAATCGTGTGGCGTTCCCGCTTTCGCTCGCCTGTCGGCGCCATCTTGCGCCGACTCATGCCAGGGAAACGCCATGAGTCATTTCGTTGACCGTCTTCGTTTTTTCACGTCTTCACGTCCCCAGTTCTCCGAGGGGCACGGTGCCACGACCGACGAAGACCGCGGCTGGGAAGACGCGTACCGTCAACGCTGGCAGTTCGACAAGATCGTGCGCTCCACGCACGGCGTCAATTGCACCGGGTCTTGCTCCTGGAAGGTGTACGTCAAAGGGGGCATCGTCACCTGGGAAACGCAGCAGACCGATTACCCGCGCACGCGCCCCGACATGCCGAACCATGAGCCACGTGGCTGCTCGCGTGGCGCGTCGTACTCCTGGTATCTCTACAGCGCCAATCGTCTCAAGTATCCCCTCGTGCGAAGCGCACTCGTGTCGCGCTGGCGCGAGGCGCGCAAATCGCTCGCGCCTGTCGAGGCATGGGCCTCCATCGTGGAAAACGAGGCGTCGCGCCGGGCCTATCAGGCGCGTCGCGGCCTGGGCGGCTTTGTGCGCGCCTCGTGGGACGAAGTCAACGAGATCGTCGCCGCCGCCAACGTCTACACGGTCAAGCGCTATGGCCCGGATCGCGTCACCGGTTTTTCGCCGATTCCGGCGATGTCGATGGTGTCGTATGCCGCCGGCGCGCGCTATCTGTCGCTGATCGGCGGCGTCTGCCTGAGCTTCTACGACTGGTACTGCGATCTGCCGCCGGCCTCGCCGCAAACGTGGGGCGAGCAGACGGACGTGCCTGAGTCGGCCGACTGGTACAACTCGACGTTCATCGTGATGTGGGGCTCGAACGTGCCGCAGACGCGCACGCCGGACGCCCACTTCATGACCGAGGTGCGCTACAAGGGCACGAAGATCGTGTCGATCTTCCCCGACTATGCGGAAGGGGCGAAGTTCGGCGACCTGTGGCTGCATCCGAAGCAGGGCACCGACGCCGCACTGGCGCTTGCCATGGGCCACGTGATCCTCAACGAATTCCACCTGGCCGGCAAGAGCGATTACTTCATCGATTACTGCCGACGCTTCACGGACATGCCGTGTCTCGTGCGGATGGTCAAACAGGGCGACGGCTACGTGCCGGAGCGCCAACTGCGCGCGGCCGATTTCGACGGCGCGCTGGGCCAACCGCACAACGCCGACTGGAAAACGGTCGTGATCGACGAGTTGAGCGGCGAGTTCGTGGCGCCGGTCGGCTCCATCGGCTATCGCTGGGCGCAAGGCGACGATGCCAACAAGGGCAAGTGGAACCTGCGCGAAGAGGGTCCCGACGGTAAACCCATCCAGCCGCGCCTCACGCTGGTGGAGGGTCACGACGAGGTCGTACCCGTGCTGTTCCCGTACTTTGGCAACCAGCCGCACGCGCATTTCACGTGCACGTCGCACGCGTCGGTGCAGCGCCGCAATGTGGGGGTGCGCCGTGTCCAGACGACCGAAGGCGAAGTGCTGGTGGCGACCGTCTACGATCTATTCATCGCGAACTACGGGCTTGATCAGGGCCTGGGTGGCGAGCACATCGCCCACACCTACGACGACGATGTGCCCTACACGCCGGCATGGCAGGAGGCGATCACCGGCGTCAAGCGGGAAGACGTGATTTCGGTGGCACGCCAGTTCGCCGAGAACGCGCACAAGACGCAGGGCAAGTCGATGGTCATCATCGGGGCCGGTATCAACCACTGGTTCCACATGGATATGTCGTACCGCGCGATCATCAACATGCTGGTGATGTGCGGATGCATCGGGAAATCCGGCGGCGGCTGGTCGCACTATGTCGGCCAGGAAAAGCTCCGCCCGCAAACGGGCTGGACGCCGCTGGCGTTTGGGCTCGACTGGCACCGCCCGCCGCGCCAGATGAACGCGACGTCGTACTTCTATGCGCACACGGACCAGTGGCGTTACGACAACAGCGATCCGTCGGGCCTGCTTTCGCCGCTCGCGGACAAGGCCCCGTTCCACGGCCGCCCCATCGACTACAACGTGCGCGCCGAGCGCATGGGCTGGCTGCCAACGGCGCCTCAACTGCAAACCAATCCGCTCGATGTCGGCCGCTCGCTACCCGATCCGTCGAAGGCCGGGCAGTATGTCGCGAACGCCCTCAAGGACGGCACGCTGCGCATGGCGTGTACCGACCCGGATCACCCCGACAACTTCCCGCGCAATCTGTTCGTGTGGCGCTCGAATCTGCTCGGGTCGTCGGGCAAGGGCCACGAGTACTTCCTGAAGCATCTGCTGGGCACCACGCACGGCGTGCAGGGCGAAGACATCGGCAAGACCCACGGCGCGCGTCCGGAAGAGGTCAAATGGCGCGACGAAGCGCCCAAAGGAAAGCTGGACCTGCTCGTGACGCTGGACTTCCGGATGTCCACCACATGCATGTACTCGGACGTCGTGCTGCCCACGGCCACGTGGTACGAGAAGGACGATCTGAACACGTCCGACATGCATCCGTTCATTCACCCGCTCTCGGCCGCCGTCGATCCGGCGTGGCAGGCGCGCAGCGACTGGGAGATCTTCAAGGGCATCGCCAAGCGTTTCTCCGAGCTGTGCGACGGCCATCTCGGCACGGAGACGGACGTGGTGCTCGCGCCCATTGCCCACGATGCCCCCGGCGAACTCGCGCAACCTTACGAGGTGAAGGACTGGGGTGCCGGGCAGTGCGACCCGGTGCCGGGCAAGACGGCGCAAGGCGTGGTCGTCGTCAAGCGGGACTATCCGAATACCTACCGGAAATTCACGTCGCTCGGGCCGTTGATGGATTCGCTCGGTAACGGCGGCAAGGGCATCCAGTGGGAGACGCACGAGGAAATCGACCTGCTCGGGCAGCTCAACTACAAGGTCTCGGAGGCCGGAGTGTCGAATGGTCGGCCGCGCATCGAGTCGGCGCTCGACGCCGCCGAGGTCATCCTCGCGCTGGCGCCCGAGACCAACGGCGAGGTGGCCGTGCGGGCGTGGCAGGCGCTCACGAAGGTGACTGGCCTGCCGCACGCGCACCTTGCCGAAGCGCGCGCCGACGAGAAAATCCGCTTCCGCGACATTCAGGCACAGCCGCGCAAGATCATTTCGTCGCCCACGTGGAGCGGGATCGAGTCGGAGCACGTGTCGTACAACGCCGGTTACGTCAACGTCCACGAACTGGTGCCATGGCGCACGTTGAGCGGACGTCAGCAGCTCTACCAGGACCATCCGTGGATGCGGGCGTTCGGTGAGTCGCTGTGCGTCTACAAGCCGCCCATCGATACGGGCAGCTACGCGCACATGCTCGGCCAGCGCAGCAACGGCAACCCCGAAAAGGTGCTCAACTTCCTCACGCCGCACCAGAAGTGGGGCATCCACAGCACCTACACCGACAACTTGCTGATGCTGACGATGTCGCGCGGCGGACCGATCGTGTGGATGTCGGAGGCCGATGCGCGCTCGCTGGACATCGTCGACAACGACTGGATCGAGTGCTTCAACGCGAACGGCGCGTTGTGCGCCCGTGCCGTGGTGAGTCAGCGGATTCCGAGCGGGGCCGTGATGATGTACCACGCGCAGGAGAAGATCGTGAATACGCCAGGCTCGGAGATCACCGGCACGCGCGGCGGCATTCACAATTCGGTCACGCGCATCAGCGTCAAGCCCACCCATATGATCGGCGGCTACGCCCAGCTTTCGTACGGCTTCAATTATTACGGCACCGTCGGCTCGAACCGCGACGAGTTCCTGGTAGTGCGCAAGATGAATCGTATCGACTGGCTCGACGATACCGCCGACCAGGTGCTCGTGCCCCGACCGGAGAACGCCAATGAAAGTGCGCGCGCAGATTGCCATGGTGCTCAATCTGGACAAGTGCATCGGTTGCCATACCTGTTCGATCACCTGCAAGAACGTCTGGACGAGCCGCGAGGGCATGGAATACGCCTGGTTCAACAACGTCGAGACCAAGCCGGGCATCGGCTATCCGAAAGACTGGGAGAACCAGAAACGCTGGCGCGGCGGCTGGACGCGCAAGGCCAACGGCAAGCTCGAACCGCTGCAGGGCGGCAAGCTCAAGCTGCTCGCCAGCATTTTCGCCAATCCGCATCTGCCGGAGATCGACGATTACTACGAGCCGTTCACATTCGACTACGGTCATCTGCAGACCGCCTCGGATGCGAAAGCCATGCCGGTGGCACGGCCGCGTTCGCTGGTGACCGGCGAGCGCATGGAGAAGATCGAGTGGGGACCGAACTGGGAAGAGATTCTCGGGGGCGAGTTCGCCAAGCGGTCGCAGGACTACAACTTCGAAGCGGTGCAGAAGGACATCTACGGCCAGTTCGAGAATACCTTCATGATGTACCTGCCGCGCCTGTGCGAGCACTGCCTGAACCCGGCCTGTGTCGCATCGTGCCCGTCCGGGTCGATCTACAAGCGCGAGGAGGACGGCATCGTGCTCGTCGACCAGGACAAGTGCCGCGGCTGGCGCATGTGCGTGTCGGGCTGTCCGTACAAGAAGATCTACTACAACTGGCACAGCGGCAAGGCCGAGAAGTGCATCTTCTGCTATCCGCGCATCGAAGCCGGGCAGCCGACCGTGTGCTCGGAGACGTGCGTGGGCCGGATTCGCTATCTCGGCGTGCTGCTCTATGACGCGGACCGCATCAGCGAGGCGGCCGGCGTGGCCGACGAGAAAGACCTGTACGAGTCGCAGTTGTCGGTCTTTCTGGACCCCAACGATCCGGCGGTGATCGCTCAGGCACGGCTCGACGGCGTGCCCGACGCGTGGATCGAAGGCGCCAAGGCGTCGCCCGTCTACAAGATGGCGGTCGACTGGCGCATCGCCTTCCCGCTGCATCCGGAATATCGCACGCTGCCGATGGTCTGGTACGTGCCGCCGCTCTCGCCGATCAACGCCGCCGCCAACAGCGGCGATCTCGGCATGAACGGCGCGCTGCCCGACGTGGCGTCGCTGCGCATTCCGCTGCGCTATCTCGCGAACTTACTGACCGCCGGCGACGAAGCGCCGGTGAAGCTTGCGCTTGAGCGCCTGCTCGCCATGCGCGCGTTCATGCGCGCACGGCACGTCGACGGCGTGCAGGCGGACGACGTACTGGCGCAAGCCGGTCTGTCCGTGGCGCAGGTCGAGTCGATGTACCGGTATCTGGCGATCGCCAACTACGAGGACCGGTTCGTGATCCCGACCGCCCACCGCGAATACGCTGAAAACACGTTCGACATGCACGGCGAGTGCGGCTTCTCGTTCGGCAATGGATGCTCGTCGGGCAACGACACGGGCAACCTGTTCAACCCGGTCAAGAAGAACAAGCGGACCATTCCGATTCAGGAGATTTGAGATGTCCGCCTCCGATACCCCCCTCGGCTTGCAGTGCCGCCTGCTCGGTGCGCTGCTGCATTACCCGGACGACGAGGTGGCCCTCGCGTTGCCCGAGATCGAGCAGACGTTGCTGGGCAGTCCGCGCATTGGCGGCGCCGCACGGCGTGAGCTTGACGCGTTCTTCGCCTACTGGCGCGAGCGCGATCTGCTCACGTTGCAGGAGAACTACGTGGCACAGTTCGACCGTGGCCGCGTGACGTCGCTCTACCTGTTCGAGCACGTCTACGGCGAGTCGCGCGATCGCGGGCAAGCGATGGTCGACCTCATGCAGACGTACGAGCGCAGCGGCATCTACCTGGCACCTGGCGAGTTACCCGACTATCTGCCCGCGTTTCTCGAGTACGTCGGCATCCTGACGGAATCGGAAGGCTTGGCGCGTCTCAAGGATATCGAGCATCTCCTGCAGGCCATCGATGCCGGGCTCGCCAAACGCGGATCGCCCTATGCCGGACTCACGCGCGCGCTGCTCTGGCTGTGCGGCGCAACCACGGCGCAGCGCGAGACGCAGACGCCGCCCGAACACGTCGACGACGCTTCGCATATTCCGCGTGCGGCGGACTACGATGCCATCGACGCCAGCTATCAGGATGCCCCGGTGCGTTTCATGGGCGCGGGCCATCCGAGCGGGCAGGGCAATACCGTCGGTGAACCGATTCAGTTTCATGCGCGCCGTCCCGGGCGCTGAGTTCGGAAGGCAAGGAGTGTGACCATGCAAGCTTTCTTTCATCAGTTTCTGTTTGGCGTCTATCCGTACATTTGCCTGACGGTACTGCTCCTCGGCAGCCTGATCCGCTTCGACCGCGAGCAGTATTCGTGGAAGAGCGATTCGTCGCAATTGCTCAAGCACGGCATGCTGCGCCTGGGCAGCAACATGTTTCACTGGGGCGTGCTGGTCGTCGTGGCCGGGCATTTTGCCGGGTTTCTGGCGCCGCACTGGCTCGTTTCGCCATTTCTGACGGCGTCGCAGCACCAGTTGATCGCGATGGTCGGTGGCGGCGCCGCGGGCGTGGTCGCCATCATCGGCCTGACGATCCTCATCGCCCGTCGCATCGGCACGCCGCGCGTGCGCGCCACGAGCCGCACTTGGGACATCGTCATCGTGTTCATGCTCTGGATTCAGCTCGCGCTGGGACTCGGCACGGTGTTGCTCTCGATGCGCCATATGGATGGCGCGATGTTCGAGCAACTGACCGATTACGTGAAAGGCATCGTGACGTTCCAGCCGGGCGTGGCGACCTTGCTTGAAGGCGTGCCGCTGACCTATCGCGCGCATATCGCGCTCGGCTTCACGATCTTCCTCGTATCGCCCTTCACGCGCATGGTGCACATCTGGAGCGGTCTGGCGTCCGTGGTCTATCTGATCCGCCCGTATCAACTGGTGCGCAAGCGCTGAGGCGCGGCGTTCTTAATCGCCGCTAAACGTCGATAAGCGTCGAACAACGTCCCTACGGCCAAGGACCCTTAACATGCAAACCTTGTTGACAGCCGCACGCGCGCCGCTGCGCGTGAACGGTATCGAGATTCACGCCAGCGCCATTGACGAGGCCATGGCAGAACTTGCCGATGCCCCGACTGCCGCCGCCGGCCCGGCATTTGATGTGGAGACGACGGCCCGCTATGCGCTCGCGATCCGCGAGTTGTTGCGGCAACGCGCGGTCGAGTTGGGCCTCGCGCTTGACACCGACCCGCCCGATGCGATGGCCGATGCCGTGTTCGCGAAGGAGGTCGCTACGCCTGTCGCCACCGTCGAGGAATCGCGCCGCTATTACGATCAGCACCGCGAGCGCTTTACCAGCGGCGAACTGGTGCACGCGAGCCATATTCTGTTCGGTGTGACCGGACGGGCACCGCTCGCGCTGGTGCGTGCCAAGGCGGAAGAAACGCTGAACGCGATCCTGCAATCGCCGGACCAATTCGAAGCGATGGCGGCGCAGCGGTCGAACTGCCCGTCCGCACAAGTGGGAGGGAGTCTGGGGCAGCTTGAGCGCACGAGCTGTGTGCCGGAGTTCGCGCAAGGCATTTTCGGTTCAGACGAGACGGGCGTGCTGCCGCGGCTGATCAAGACCCGCTTCGGCTTTCACGTGGTGCGAATCGATCACCGGGTGCCGGGTGCGCTGGTGCCGTTCGAGGCCGTGAAGGACGACATTGCCACGATGCTCACCGAGCAGGTACGCCTGCGCGCCACGCGTCAGTATGTGCAACTGCTTGCCGCGCAAGCCGATCTCGAAGGCGTGACCTTCGCGAGCGCCGACGGGCCGCTGGTCCAATAAGGGAGAGGGCATGGATACCGCACGCGTTGCCACGGCACCTCCGGTCGCCGGCCAGGGGCCCGCGCCGGGCGTCAAGGCGTACTCGGTGTTGTTCGCGAGTACGTTCGCGTTTCTCGTTTGTTTCGTGGTCTGGATGATGTTCGGCGTGCTGGGCATCCAGTTGCGTGAAGACCTTGGCCTGAACAGCACGGAATTCGGTCTGCTCACTGCGACACCGGTGCTGACCGGCGCGGTGATGCGCCTGCCGCTCGGCATCTGGACGGACCGCTTTGGCGGGCGCCTCGTGATGACCGTGTTGCTGGTGACGTGCGCGATTCCGGTGTATGTCGTCAGCTACGCGACGCAGTTGTGGCAATTCCTTGTTATCGGGCTATTTCTTGGGTGCGTGGGCGCGTCGTTCGCTGTGGGTACCCCCTACGTCGCACGGTTCTTCCCGCCGGCCAGGCGTGGTTTCGCGATGGGCTTTTTCGGGCAGGCACGGCAGGGGCGGCCGTCAACCTGTTCATCACGCCGAGCTTGGAGGCGGCGTACGGCTGGCGTGCGGTCCCACGCATCTATGCGGTCGTACTGCTCGTCACGGCAGTGATCTTCTGGCTGGCGTCCGCGCCGGACCCGGGTGCGGGGAAGAAGGGCGGATCGATTCTGGCGTCGTTCAAGGTTTTGAGCAATGCACGCGTATGGCGGCTGTGCCAGTACTACTCGATCACCTTCGGCGGTTTCACGGCGTTGTCGCTATGGATTCCCCAGTATCTCAAGGCCGAATACGGCATGACGGTGGTGATGGCCGCGGCGGTGGCGGCCGGTTTTTCGCTGCCCGGCTCGGTGCTGCGCGCGGTCGGCGGCGTGCTCGCCGACAAGTTCGGCGCGCACGCGGTCACGTGGTGGTGCCTGTGGGTGGCGTGGATCTGCCTGTTCCTGCTGTCGTATCCGAAGACCGATTTCGTGATCTACACGATCCAGGGACCGCAAACGTTCCACATCAGCGTGTCCGTGGTGGGGTTCGTGATGCTCGCCTTCGTGCTGGGCGCCGTGTTCGCGTTCGGGATGGCCTCGACGTTCAAATACGTGGCGGACGAGTTTCCCGAGAACATGGGGGTGGTGACCGGTATCGTGGGGTTGGCCGGTGGCCTGGGCGGGTTTCTGCTGCCGATTCTGTTCGGCGCGCTGCTCGACATCGTCAAGATCCGCTCAAGTTGTTTCATGCTCCTTTACGGCGTCGTGTGGGTCTCGCTGATCCTGATTTATCTTGCCGAAGTGCGACGTGCGCGAGTGATGTAGGCGAGTATGGGGTGGCGTTGCCGATGAGAGGTGTGGCGCGGACACACTAGCCATCCCGGGACGGCGGACATTCCATGCCCCACCGGAAATGGCCGCTGCGCAGCAGCACCGGCGCGCCGAGGCACAGCCCGAGGTAGCGCTCGGTCATTTTCTCGATGGCCGGGCGATTCGCCCGGAATGCCGCCATCAGATCGTCGACGTTGCACGACTTCGCGCCGAAGTGATCCTCCAGCGCTTCGGCCGAGATCGCACACAGCACACGCTTGTGGTTAAGATCGGCCGCGAACTCGATCGTCATGTCGTCGCCGTTATAGGCCGGCGCGACGCGCGGAAACTCAATCTTCATGACCCAACTCCTCGGATGCGCGCGGGCGGCGGTGGCGTTCGTCGGACTCGCCGGTCGCGGTGGGGGTGTGGCCAGGAACGGCTTCATCTCCCTCCAGGTAGGCCTGCTCCATCGGTTCCACGACATGGCAAGGCCAGCCGAGGCGCTCCGCAATTCGCCGGCGAAGGCTGTCCGATGCGGCCGGCTCGCCATGATTGAGAAAGATATGCCGGACCGGTTTGTCGAATTTCGAAAGCCAGGCGAGCGTCTCGTTGTAGTCGGCGTGAGCGGACAGCGTGTCGAGCTGCACGACTTCGGCCCCCACATGAACGTACTCGCCGAAAATCTTGACCTCGCTGCCGCCACTGACCAGGGTCGCGCCGCGGGTGCCGGGCGCCTGGAAACCGGTAAAGAGCACGGTGTTGCGCCAGTCGCCTGCCATCGCCTTGAGGTGGTGAAGTACGCGCCCGCCGGTGGCCATGCCACTCCCCGCAATGATGACCAAGGGGACGGCGCGGGTATCGAGCCATTTCGACTGCTCCACACCGGAGACGAAGGTCGCCGCGCCACACATCTCCGCGCATTCGACCGGGTTCAGTCGGTGATCGGTCCGGTGCGCCGCGTAAGTGTTCGTGACATTGATCGCCATGGGGCTATCGAGATAGACCGGCACGTCCGGAATGCCACCAGACGCCTTCTGCTTCGCAATCCAGTAAAGCAGGCTCTGCACACGACCGACGGCAAACGCCGGCACGATCACGGTGCCCCCGCGGGCGAACGTTCGGTTCAGGATTTCCGCCAGTTGCGCGCCGGGATCGGTCCGGTCGTGCAGCCGATCCCCATACGTCGACTCCAACACCAGGAAATCCGGTGACTCGGGGACTGCCGGCGCCAGCATGATCGGGTCGTCCTGCCGTCCCAGATCGCCTGAAAACAGCAGCTTCCGGCTACCGACATTGAACTGCGCCATCGCCGCGCCCAGAATATGGCCGGCATGCCAGAAGTGCAGCGTGATCTCGGGGACACTTGAAACGGCGTATCGAATGGCAGCGGCTTGAGCAGCGCGATCGCGCGGTGTGCGTCTTCAGCGGTAAATAGCGGGAGGGCAGGCTGATGCTTCGATTTTCCGTGACGGTTCACGAACGCCGCCTGTTCTTCCTCGAGTCGCGCACTGTCGAGCAGCAGAATCTCGCATAAATCGCGCGTTGCGGATGTGCAATACACGGGACCTTTGTAGCCATAACGCGCGAGCACCGGCAGGTAACCGCTATGGTCGATATGGGCGTGCGTGAGCACCACGGCGTCGAGACGCTGGACGTCGAACGCGGGCGCCGCCCAGTTGCGAGCACGCAAATTCTTCACACCCTGAAAGGCGCCGCAGTCGATCAGAACTTGCCTGCCGGCGGCCGAAAGCAGGGTCTTGGAACCGGTCACGGTGCCGGCGGCCCCCAGGAAGCGCAACTGCATGAACACACCTCGCACGATGTCCGGGAGGCCAGATGCCGTCCGGTATTGGCAGGATAGCCCGCTCGTGCCGGATCATCCTCCGACGTGGCCGTGGACGTTGATGTGTATCAAGGACCGTGTTCGCGTTCGCCCACCGCTCGCTTAACTGCCGCTACCGTGTAATCGTCATGATGGCAGGCGGTTGACTCGGCCCGCGCGAACTTCGCCGCTGCCGCGTTTTACGCGCTCGCTGTGCCCCGGCCTGTCGTCGAGTTCACCCGTTGACCCTAGTGAGGACGACGCAATGCCTCATCGAATTCTTCTTGCCACGGACGGTAGTGAGACGTCTTGGCACGCCTTGCATGAAGCCATCCGATTCGCGATGCCCGACGACGTCGTTCGGGCAGTCAATGTGATCGACGATCCTTTTGCCCACTATCAGGCCGCGTTCGCCTCCCATATCGATCTCGAAGCGGTCCGCGACGCCTTGATTTCCGAGAACCAGCAGACGTTGAGCGATACCTACAAGACGCTGCGTGAAGAAGGGATCCAGGCCGACACGCGTTCCATCGATCTGCGCGCATGGGGTGGCACGATTGCCGACGCCATTATTCGGGAAGCCGAGCGGTGGCATGCCGATCTCCTGGTGCTCGGCACGCACGGACGCAAGGGCGTGCGGCGGCTCTTGATGGGCAGCGTTGCCGAGCAAGTGCTTCGCCAGACGCATCGGCCCGTCATGTTGGTGACCGGGCCCGCCCCATCGCCGCAGGGCCCGTCCACGGCGGCAACCGCCACCGATCAGGGGTGAGATCATGTTGAAGCGTATCCTGGTCGCCATCGACGGCAGCCCCACGGCCGATAAGGCGTTTGACTATGCGCTGGCGCTCGCCAAGGCGCGTAACGCGCACCTGCATGTTCTGTTTGTCGTGGACATCCCGGTGGCCTACGTGGCCGATGCCGATCCGCTTCCCTTTATCGAAGCGATGCGGCTACAGGGCAAGGCGATTCGCGATACGGCCACCCAGCGGCTCAAGGGGAGGGCGTTGACGGTGACGTCGAGATACGGGAACTCCTGCCGCTGGGGGCGATGTCGCGCACCAGATCAACGTGGCAGCCGATGAAGACCAGGCCGATGTGATCGTCATCGGGACGCACGGCCGACGCGGCTTTCAACGCTTGGCGTTGGGGAGTGTGGCGGAGAACTGCGCGAGACAGGCGCAGCGCCCCGTCATCCTCGTTCCCCCGGCTGCGGCCGAGGCGGGCAATGCGGTGTCGTGAGCCTTCGGTAGCGGTAGCCGAGGTCGCACAGGCATGGCACGATGCGAGAGGACCGCGAACGGCCCACGCGTGTAGAATCGTCGGGCGGGACGTGCGATCTCACACCCGTGCGTATCGCGAAGGCGATACCTCCGAATTCAATACGCGACGCAGGGGACGGCGCATGACTCGCATCATCGTAGCGGACGATCACACGCTGGTCAGGGCGGGGTTGCAGCGCATCCTGGCCGGCAGCGAGAACCTTGAGATTGTGGGAGAGGCGGCGAACGGCGCGCAGGCGATGGCGCTGCTCGAGCAGACCCCCTGTGATGTCCTGCTGCTGGATCTCTCGATGCCCGGACGCAGCGGCGTCGACCTGATCGTGCAGATCAAGGCGTCATTTCCTCGCGTTGCGATTCTCGTACTCACCATGCACGGCGAAGAACAGTACGCCGTGCGTGCGCTCAAAGCCGGCGCGGCCGGATATATGACGAAGGAATGTGCACCGTCCGAGTTGGTGCTGGCCGTCAGGAAAGTCGTTGCCGGTGGCGTTTATCTGAGCCTGGCGATGGCCGAGCGGATCGCACAGGATCTGGCGAGCACCGTTGGCGATACGCCGGGCTATCGGCGCCTGTCCGACCGGGAATTCGATGTGTTCCTGATGCTGGCACGGGGTCTGAGCGTGAGCGATATCGGCGATACCCTGTGCGTGAGCGCGAAGACCGTGAGTACCTACAAGGCTCGCGTGTTGCAGAAGCTTGACCTCAGGAGCCAGACCGATCTGGTCCATTACGCGATCAAGCACAATTTGTTACGGGACAGCCTCTGACCGGGCAGTTTTACAGCGCGGTCTGTCAGCCATGGCCTACAGAGCGCCGTCACGGCTGACAAAAGATCGCGTCGCGCGCTTATTTTCTTTCCGGTGTCCGTCTCCAATACTGAAGGCGTCGATTGCACAGGCCAGTCCACCGGAGTTCGCCATGTATGCTTCCTTCCGCCCGCTCGATCCCGCCCCCGAGGCCTACCCACAGAGCATTCGCGTGCATCGGGCATTCAACGATATCGATGACGGTGTGCCCCGGTGCAGCACCTGCGTCCTGCGTCAGCTTTGCCTGCCGGAAGGCCTTTCCGATGCATCTGCCCGCGGTCTGGACGGCGTGACCCGGGTGCGTCGTACCGTTCGCCGAGGTGAAGTGCTGTTTCGACCGGGCGACCCTCTCGAACATCTATACGCCGTGCGTGCGGGCTCGTTCAAAACGGTCATCATGCACCCGGACGGCCGGGAACAAGTCACGGGGTACATGATGGGCGGGGAACTGCTTGGGCTGGGCGCCATCGCCAGTGGCCGGCAGGTGTCGGAAGCGGTGGCGCTGGAGGATAGCCAGGTCTGCGCGATCAAGTTCGCGGATCTGGAAGCCGTTGCCGGGCAGGTGCCCATGATCATGCGACAGATGCATCGGCTGATCGCGGCAGGCATTGTGCGAGAGCAGAACCAGTTATTGCGCCTGGGCACCGCGCGCGGCGAGGCCAGGTTGGCCGGCTTCCTGCTGGACGTCTCGGCGCGGCTCGCCGCCCGTGGGTACTCCCCCAGTTCGTTCCTGCTGCGCATGACGCGTGAGGAGATCGGCAGCTACCTCGGCCTGCAGTTGGAAACGGTCAGTCGAATGCTCTCGCGCATGCAGGCGCAGAATGCGCTGCGCGTCAGGCAACGCGAAATCACGCTGCTCGATACCAAGCGCCTGGGCGAGATGGCGGCCCTGTCGCATTAGCCGCGCCTCTTTCCCCCATTTCCTTGGCAGGCCCGAATGCGAGCAATGCAGTTGTCGAAGCGGGACGGCACGCTCTCGCTCGTGGATATCCCGATTCCTGTCCCGGGGCCCACGCAGGTCTTGGTGCGCGTGAGCGTGTGCGGCGTGTGTCGCACCGACCTCCATGTGGTGGATGGCGACCTGCCGGACGTGCCCGACACGATCATCCCCGGACACGAGATTGTTGGGACGGTGGCGGCACTCGGCGCGCAGGTTTACGGACTGGCGGTCGGGAATCGGGTCGGCGTGCCTTGGCTGGGCGCGACATGCGGCCACTGCCGGTTTTGCCAGAGTCGTCGGGAAAACCTATGTGAGGCCGCACGTTTCACTGGGTATACGCTTAACGGCGGCTATGCGGAATACGCGGTGGCCGAAGCCCGCTTCACCTTCAAGTTGCCAGAGCGCTACGACGACGCCACCGCCGCGCCGCTGCTGTGTGCCGGGCTGATCGGCTACCGCTCGCTCGGCATGGCAGGCGATGCACGACGGATCGGCCTGTACGGCTTCGGTGCCGCCGCCCATCTGATTGCCCAGATCGCCCAAGCCCAATCGCGGGAAGTTTATGCCTTCACACGCCCCGGCGACGAAGCGGCGATGGCCTTTGCGTTGGCCAATGGGGCTTGCTGGACGGGCGCGAGCGACGCGCCGGCACCGCGCCGTCTGGATGCGGCGATCCTCTTTGCTCCGGTCGGCGATCTTGTCCCGCAAGCCCTTGCGGCTGTGGATCGGGGCGGCACCGTCGTGTGCGCCGGCATCCACATGAGTGATATCCCCGCGTTCCCCTACCGGCTGATTTGGGGTGAGCGGCAGGTCAGATCGGTCGCCAATCTGACGAGAGACGATGGGCTGGCGTTTCTGGCGCTCGCCGAACGAATCCCGTTGCACGTCACGACGAAAATCTACCCGCTCGAACAGGCAAATGTCGCCTTGAGCGATCTGCGGCGAGGTGCCTTTTCAGGTGCCGCGGTACTCCAGATTCGCACGCCATAGCCGGATTCAGGCGTCGCGCGAGTGGGCCGGTGGCGACGTTTCCAGGGGAATCACGGTGGTGACAACTGTTCCGCCCTCGGATGGGCTGCGGACTTCCAGCGTACCGCCCAGCAACCGTGCCCGCTCACGCATGCTGATGAAGCCGAGCGATTCCGATTTCGGGCGCGTTGGGGGCAGGCCTCGACCGTTGTCGGAAATTCGAAGCCGACATTCGCGATCGCATGACAATTCGATCGTGACCGACGTCGCCCTGGCGTGTTTCGCGACGTTGTTCAGGGACTCCTGAACAATCCGGAACAGCGCCGTCGCGACCGGGGCGGGAATCGGGGGCAGACTGTGTGCCTCCGTAAAATCGACGGCCACGCCATACCGGCGTGCAAAGTCCCGGGTGTACCACTCGATCGCGGGACCGAGCCCCAAATCATCGAGCATCGGGGGGCGCAGATCAGCGGCCATTTGGCGCACGGCGGCGACCATACCGTCAATAGATTGCTCGATTCTCTTGACATCGCCGCTGACGGGGGCCTGAACGCCCAGGGCGCGCTTGAGCAGCGCAGTGTCCATTTTCAAGGCGGTGAGCCGTTGGCCCAGGTCGTCGTGCAACTCCCGGGCGACCCGTAGCTTTTCCTCCTCCCGAACCGCTTCGAGACGTGCATTGAGCTTTTCGAGTTCAGTGCGAGACGTTTGCAGCGCATTCGCAATTTGTCGTTGTTCGGTCACGTCACGCAATACCACTGTATAGAACTTGCCGGCCGCGTCGGTGCTTTGCGAAATCGACGCTTCCATCGGAAACTCCTCGCCGTCCGAGCGCAATCCCCAGAGCGGCCTGCCTCGCCCCATCAGGCGCTCCGACACGCCGGTCATGCCAAAACGCTCGATATGCTGATAATGCGCCTCCCGAAACCGCGCCGGGATGAACCGCGCGAGCGGCTCGCCGATCGCTTCCATGGCGCTGCATCGGAACACGCTTTCCGCCGTCGGATTGAAGATCTGAATCCGCTGCTGATCGTCGATGGTGATGATGGCCTCGCGCACGGATTGAATCACGCTGAAAAGTCGGCTTTCGGAGCGTCGCTTCTCCCCGCGTCGCGCTCGCTGAGCCGTTGCGCGTGACGCCGCGCCAGCAAGGCGAGGGCCCAGGCGAACGTCGTCACCGCCGTCATGAACAGCCCCAGACCGAGGGCCCAATTGGCCACGCCGGCCCCGCGCAGCGAGGCAAATTCATTGGACGCGGTGAAGGTGAGGAACAGCGCAGGTTTTTCCCCGTACGGCAGACTCGCTTGCGTTTGGTAGTCGATGGGGGGACGGGGCTCGCCGGGCGCCCGGGGATAGAGGCTGTCGAAGATGGGGGTGGGTTGGTTCGCGCCGTCCCGGGTACTGACGGTCAACGCGATGTCATGGAGAAGCGGCCCGATGGCGACGTGTACGAGCGCGTCGATATCCGCAACCGCGTACGCGCATACCGACGGGCGGCTGGTGTCGGACAGGAAAATCCAATACGCGCGTCCCGTCGCCGGCGATGTCCTCGTAAAAAGGTTCCCCGTTGTTTTTGTACCACTTGGCAGTGCCATCGAACCGCTCGGACCGAACACCGTGTCGTCGCCGATGGTGTAGGCAACAACGCGCTCGATGGTGTCGCCCGTGCGCTGACATCGGGCGAAGCTCACCAGACCGGGCAATCGCTCCGCCACCCGCATGTTTTGCGCATACGCTCCCCAGGCATTTTCGTCGGGGCGAGGCGCCATCGCCAGCCGGTCGAGCGCGCTATGCAAGGTGTCGCGATAGGCAGAGAGGGCGATCGCGAGCTTGTCCGTCGCGGCTGTTGTGCGCAAGTCGAATCGCGCGTCGACGTTGGCCTGCATCGTGGTGCGTACGGCGACCCAGTTCCATGCCGCAAGCGCGAGGCAGATCGAACACAACAGGGCGAGGGTGATGCCATCGGTCTGCTGCGAAAGCGATTGTATTACCCCACGAAACGTCAATTTGGTCATGTACGTTGCCCCCTGTCGGTTCTCATGCCGAGGATTCCGTCTTTGTAGCACTGCTGGCGTAATTTTCCCATCCTAGTCAATCCGGAAGGCATCGTGCGTGACAAGCCCAAAACCCCGGAGCGCGGACGTAAAAGCGGCGGCGTCGTCAAGTCAGGCCTTGATCCGCGTCAACGGAGGCGGCCGGCGTCGAACTAGAGTACAAGGTGATCGCCCCATTGGAGAGTCACCATGACCTACCGGACGCTGCTTGTACACGTCGATAACAGTCAGCAATGCCGCGCACGCGTCGAGCTTGCCGTGGACTTTGCCTGTCGGCTACCGGCCCACCTCACGGCCATCTACCTGCCGTTCCACATGCCGCTATTTTCCGACGTCACTGATATTGGGGGCATGGGGGTACCGCCGCCGTCATCGCCGGAGAGCGACGCCAAGCGACTTGAGCAGGCGGAGCAGATGTTCATGGAGATCTGTCGCCGTCAGGCGGTCAGTCCCGAATGGCTGGCGCCCCGATTCGACACGATTCGCGAGATGCAAACCCATGCACGCTATGCGGATCTGGTGATCGTCGGACAGGAAGACCAACGCGACCCCGAAACGATACCGGCCATGGGGTTCGTCGAATCGGTCGTGCTCGCCGCTGGCCGGCCTGTCCTGATCTTGCCGTATGCGGGCAAGGTCCCGCGCGCGTTCAATAACATCCTGCTCGCGTGGGACGGCGGGCGTGAAGCGGCGCGCGCCGCGGCCGACGCCATGCCTTTCTTGCAGGCGGCGAAGACCGTCCATGTGATGCACGTCAGTCGAGGAAACAAAGCGGACGTTCTCGGGCCGATTCCGGGGCTCGATATCGCCATGTTCTTTGCCCGTCATGGCGTCAATGTGCGGGTGACGCCCGAACGCGGCGCCAACGACGTCGCCGTGGGCGAGGATTTGCTCTCCCGCGCGGCCGATATGAACATCGACCTCATTGTGATGGGCGGCTACGGCCATTCGCGAATGCAGGAATGGGTGCTGGGCGGGGTGACCCGCACGCTACTTGAAACCATGACGGTGCCGGTGCTGATGTCGCACTGACGCCACGTGATACGGAGTTCGAATATGAAAGCGCTGGTATTCCACGGTCCACAGCAAATCGCGCTGGAGGACAGACCCATACCGGAGGTGATCGCACCAACCGACGCTATCGTCCATGTTTCCAAGACGACGATATGCGGTACCGATTTACATATTCTCAAGGGCGACGTGCCGACCGTGGCGCCGGGGAGAATCCTGGGGCATGAGGGCGTGGGCGAGGTTGTTCAGATAGGCGCCGCCGTGACCGCGTTCAAGCCCGGCGACCGCGTGCTGATTTCGTGCATTTCATCATGTGGGAAGTGCGAGGCTTGCCGACGTGGCATGTATTCGCATTGCGCGGCCGGTGGCTGGATTCTCGGCAATCGGATCGACGGCACACAAGCCGAATATGTCCGCACGCCGCACGCCGACACCAGTCTTTACCATGCGCCTGTCGGCGTCGATGACGACGCGCTGGTCATGCTCAGCGACATTCTGCCGACCGGATTCGAGTGCGGCGTGCTCAACGGCAAAGTCAAGCCGGGCGACAGCGTGGCGATTGTTGGCGCGGGTCCGATCGGTCTTGCGGCCCTGTTGACCGCGCAGTTCTTCACGCCGGCTCAACTGATCGTCGTGGATCCGGATGCCTCGCGGCTGGAAGTGGCGACGCGACTCGGCGCCACGACGGTGCTGTCTCCCGGGAAAACTGCCGAGGAGACCATCCGGAACCTGACCGGCGGGCGCGGTGTCGATACGGCCATCGAAGCCGTCGGCGTGCCGGCGACGTTCGAGTTCTGCGAAGCCATCGTCGCGGCCGGGGGCGTCATCGCGAATGTCGGCGTGCATGGCAGCAAGGTCGATTTACATCTCGAATCGCTGTGGGACAGGAACATCAGCATCACGACCCGGTTGGTCGACACTGCGGCCACGCCCATGTTGCTCAAGACGGTGCAGTCGGGACGTCTTTCGCCCAGCGTGCTGATCACTCACCACTTCTCGCTCGCCGATATTCTCGATGCGTACCGGACGTTCGGTGACGCCGCAAAGACGCGCGCGCTAAAGGTCATCATCTCGCCGTGAGGGGTGCGATGCACGGCAGAGCGGACGTCTAGTCTGCCTGCCGCCGCCGGTGCCGCTCACGGACGTTTCGGAAGACTCTGAAGCAAGTCACGCAAGGCTTCGGCCAGCGCTGGCGTCACATCGATGGCGTTGGACGCGTGCGGCACCGTATTGGCGGTCACGACCCGGCCGGCGCCAGCGGCGAGGAGATCGTCGACGCTGATGCCGTCGAACAGTCCATGAACGGCAATGCAGATCGGGTTGCCGAAGCCGGCGCGAACCAGCGCCTCGACGGTGGCCACCATCGTTTGCCCGCTCGCCAGAATGTCGTCGACGATCACTGCCGTGCGCTTCGCAAACGCCTCTGGAACCTGCAACCGAACATCGACCTTGGCGTCGGCCTCGCGGGTCTTGTGCGCGACGACCGACGGCGCGCCAATGCGCTCGCCGATTTGTGCCACCCAAGCCGCGCTCTCGTCGTCCGGCCCCACAATGAGCGGATTCGACACGTTCGCCCCGATCCATTCGGCCGTGGCGGCTACGGCATGAGGAGAGCGCACCGGAACGGCATAGGCCGCCGAGAGCGATGGCAGCCGGTGCAAATGTGGCTCAATCGTCACCAGACCATCGATGTGCGCGCTGAGTAACTGTCCAAAACTATAAGCGGACACGGATTCGCCGGGATGGAAGCGCGCGTCCTGGCGTAGATAGCACAAGTAGGGCGCTACCAGCACAACGTGGCGTGCACCGAGGTCCCGCGCGGTGTCCGCCGCGAAAATCAGCGGCAGTATCTTGGCATCGGGGCGGTGGAGCGAGCAGACTATGACGACCGCCTTCCCGCTCAGCGGCCCTTCGAGCGCCACTCGTTGTTCGCCATCGGGAAATCGATGAATATCCAGGCGCTGCACCGGACAAGCGAGGCTGCGAGCGAGCGATCGTGCCACGGATTCGTCCCCGGGCATGGAATAGACCACGACATCCTTCATGATTCCCCCACGGCGACGATGGCTGGAAAGCGACACGCGTACTCGTACGCGTAGTCGAGTTCTCCCTCGCTTTCCGCATAGATGGTGAACAGGGGCTGTCTCGAAGCCACGTGGGTTCCGATCGGTGCTTCGAAGACCACCCCAGCCCTCGGCGCGGCCGGTGCGCCCGCCAGCTTGGCCACCCGCGCCAGATGGCGATTGTCGACGGCGGTCACCACGCCACTGTGGCGGGCCGTTACGGGTTTGCTATGCCGCCCGACCAATGGCTCGCGCATGCCGCCCTGAGCCTCGCAGATTCTCTGGAATTGCCGCCACGCGAGCCCACTGGACAGAATGCGGTGTGCACATGCCTGGCCTTCGCCGGGCAGGGCCTTGCCGCCCATTTCCAGGAGTCGGCCGGCGATATCCACGCTCTTGTCGGCGAGATCGGCCGGGGCATTGCTGCGATTTTGCAGCACGGACAACACGTCGCGCGCCTCCAGACTGGGGCCGATCCCGCGGCCGATCGGTTGAGCGCCCGCACAGACATAGGTCGAAACGTCGAGTCCGAGCGCCCGGCCGATCGTGCGCAGCCGTTCGGAAAACAGGGTGCTGGCGTACTGAGACCGAATCTTGGCGGTCAGGCCGACCGGCACGTCGATCAGCACGTGCGTGGCGCCGGCGGCCAGCTTCTTCGACAGGATGGAGGCCATCATCTGCGCTTCGCTGTCCAGATCGAGCGGGCGCTCCACCTGAATCAGAATGTCGTCGGCCGGGCTGAGGCCCGCCGCGCCGCCAAAGACGATGCAGCCCCCCACGGCGTCCACGACCCGGCGCATCTCGTCGGCACGCAGATCGACCGGGGCCAGCGTTTCCATGGTGTCGGCGGTCCCCGCGGGCGACGTGATTGCGCGAGACGACGTCTTCGGCATGATCAACCCTTGCGACGACACGATAGCGACCACGATCGGGGTGGTGCGATTGCCCGGCAGGCCACCAATGCTGTGCTTGTCGACGATGCAGTCCGCCTGCCAATGGAGGGTCTCGCCCGTGGCCACCATCGCGCGCGTGAGGGAAATGATCTCGTCGTCCGAGAGCCGATTCCCCGTGCATGCGGTCAGAAATGCCGAGATATGGATGGAGGAATAGCGGCCGGCGGCAATATCACCGATCACCTCATCGAGTTCTGCGGGCGTAAACGCCTCGCCGAACATCCGGCCTCGCACGTGGCGAAAGGACTCGATCGGCGGCATGTGACGCACGCGCACCCATTCGCCCTCGGACACATCGAGCGCGGCCAGGGCGGCTTCGCTCAAACCGATCTCGTCGAGTTCCACCCAATCGCCCGTCACGGTCTGTAGCGTTGCGACGACGCTTGCCGTCCGGTATTCAAGCTGCAGACGCGTCTGTGCCGCGAAACCTTCCGAGCGACAGATCAGGCTATCGCGCCGAAGGTAGGCAACGGCTTCGCGCAACGTGTCGATTTGGACTCTGCGGGCGCGCAGCCGGCGTCCGGTGAACGGAAGGTCGGCGTGGGTATCGGCTTCTCCCGGCGACGAGCCTCGCAGGTCGGGACGACCGACGGCCTCAGCTTCCGGTGACTTCTCGATGTCGTCTGACACAGTGCGTATTCCTTGCAGAGCGCTACGGAGGCGCGTCCCGTCAGCGCGGATTCAGGGCCGATATCGGCGGTGCCTTAGGTTCCCAGCGTAGTGCCGGCAGGCGCGGTAGGCGGCGGGTGTCCGGTGAGACGTTGATGTGCATCAAACGGTGCCTCTCCACGTGTTTCTTGTGAACAACGCATCGGCCGACGTTGAGATATGTCAAGGCCCGGGCCGCGGCAACGGACTATCGTGGAGACATCGCCGGTTCCAGCACAACCGACGCAAGCGACACCCGATCTTGCCGGTCCTCCGGCACTTGCGTTCGGATACGGCCCCGTTCCGAACGCAGGCAAGTTGGGTTTGTGCCCGCTTCGGCGGGCGATTTTTTTCGCGCGTTGCGGTCGCGTCGTGTGACTCGCAATCCATTCGGGAGACGCGACGATGTCCAAGGCCCTGATTCCCCCCTTGAGCCTGTGCAAGGCGCAAGTGTTCGCGGCGCTCGATGCTCACAGGAACTGGGTTGAGAACGTGCAGTGTCTGCGGCAGATGCAGCTAAAGGCCGACGAAGGTCTGATCGAGGCTGACAATGCGTTCGCCAGTGCACTGGAAAGTGCGTCGGATTTCAGTGCGCTCTTCAATAGCCAGCTCGCCTTCATGAACCAGCAGTTGGCGATGCAGAACCTGATCTGGCAAGGGCTGGTGAAAATGAGTGCCCGCGGGCCCACGGTCTGGGCCGAACAGTACTTGGCGGCGCAGAAGGCATGGCAACGGGTGCTCTCCGAGACGGCGGGCGAGGCGATGGATACGCAAAGCCCCGCCAATTGGTGGACGGCGTGGGGCGAACTGACCCAAACGGCGATGAGCGCGTTCGGCGCACTCTCGGATCCGGTTGAACAGAGCGCGCCGCGTGCGAGGCCGGCGGCGTCGGCGCATAACGCCGCGCGCGGCTGATCGGCGGCGGGGCGTCGTCGCCAATCGCGCGAGTCCCCCTGGCGTCCCGACGTTACGCTCGCTCGTCACCGTGGAAGCTCATCCCTATGCCCGGCGCACCCGCCACCGAAGCCATCGTCGCCACCGGACTGAGCAAAGGGTTCGGGGAAGGGGCGGCCCGCACGACAGCCGTCAATGCGGTCGACCTGGTCGCCCATTATGGCGAGATGCTCTTCATCGTCGGACCGTCGGGAAGCGGGAAAACCACGCTCCTTAGCCTGCTCTCCGGCATCCTGCGTCCCGATGCCGGCAAGGTGTGGGTGGGCGGCAGCGATATCTGGGCGTTGTCGAAAGACGATCTGGCGGATTTTCGGCTGAACACGATCGGCTTCGTGTTCCAGGACTATCACCTGTTCCCCAGGCTGACGAGCGCGGAAAATGTGGCGATACCGCTCGTCCTCAAGCACCAGAACTGGAACGAAGCGCTCGAGGCGGCCCGCCAGAGTCTTGCGATCGTCGGCCTGAAAGACCGTGCAGAGGTGGTGCCCGTCAAGCTCTCGGGAGGCGAGCAGCAACGCGTGGCAATTGCTCGGGCGATCATCGGCTCGCCTCAGATACTGGTGCTCGACGAGCCAACGGCGTCGCTGGACGGCGATACGGGCCGGATGATCATCGCCTTCGTCAAGCAGAAGATCCTGGACCGGAACCGATGCATCGTCATCGTGACGCACGACGCCCGCATCAACGAATACGCGGACCGGATCATTCATATGGAGGACGGACGCATCGTCTCGGCGAATGGGGGGCACCCTTGAGAAATCGATGGCTCTTCGTTGTCTCAGGGGCGGGTATTCTCGCTGCCTTGCTGGGCGCTTACGTTTTCTCGCTCGAGCGTAAGCCGGAAGCGCCTGTCTTCACGCCCGTGAGCAATCCGTATCCGACGGCAATCTACGCAACCGGTATCGTGGAAAGCGAGCAGGGCGGGGGCGCCAATATCAACATGTACCCGGAGGTCTCGGGCGTCGTGACGCAGGTGCTCGTGCATGAAGGCGATAAGGTGCGCGCTGGCGCGACGTTGCTGCGGATCGACGATGCGGTCCAGCGCGCGACGACGGAGCAGTTGCACGCGCAAATGCTCGCGGCAGGTGCCGTCCTCGACCAACTGAAGGCTGAACCCAGGAAGGAAACCCTGGCCGTTGCCAAGGCGCAGGTTGACCAGGCGCGCGCGAATCTGACGGCAGCGCAGGACCAGTACGACAAGCGGCGAGCGTCTTACGAGATGGACAGCCGATCGATCAGCAAGGACGTGCTCGATACGGCCCGTGACGCGGTCGGTCAGGCGAAAGCGGCACTGGAAGTCGCGCAAAGTCAATATGCGCTGACTCGCGCAGGCGCGTGGCGCTACGACGTGGACAATCAGGCGCACCAGTATGACGCACTGTCCCAGGCCTATGGCGCGGCCAACGCGCTACTGCAAAAATATGCGATCACCGCCAAATCCGACGGCGTGGTGCTGGCCCTGAATGCCACCGTGGGCAGCTATGTCTCCTCGCAGGGCGTCTACGATACGTACACAGCAGGGTTCGATCCCCTGATTGTCATGGGCGGGCCCCAAGACTATCTAGCGGTACGTTGTTATGTCGATGAAATCCTGGTGTCGCGGCTGCCGGCTGCCGGTCACATGCGCGCGCAGCTTTCCGTGCGAGGCACCGATCTGAAGGTGCCGCTGGAGTTCGTTCGCGTACAGCCGCTCGTATCGCCCAAAATCGAGTTGGCCAACCAGCGGCGGGAAAAGGTCGATCTGCGTGTGCTGCCGGTCATTTTCCGGTTCAAGGCAGCAGACTTGCCGAGGGTGTATCCGGGACTTCTCGTCGACGTCTTCATTGGACAGCAATGATGGACACCTCCGATACCCGGGGAGGGTGAGCGTGCGATCCACCGGCATCATGCGCATCGGCTATCGGTTGCTCGTCAACGATAAGGCCAAGTTCTCCGCCTTGCTGGTCGGCATCGTGTTCGCTGTCTTCCTGATGACACAGATGACGGCGATGTTTGCGGGCATCCTGAACCGCGCCCATTCGACCATCACCAATGTCGGCGCCGAGATGTGGGTCATCGATCCCGCGGTCAATACACCGAGCTCCGCCATTCCGCTGCCCAATTTCCTGCTGGACGCGGTACTGAGCATGGACGGTGTCAAATATGCCGCGCCGTTGTTCATCGGCGGCGCCCAGGTCAGGCTGGCCAGCGGCGTCTACCAATCGGTGAGCGTGGTCGGCCTCGACGATGCGAGTCTGTTTGGCCGCCCGCATATGGAAAAGGGGGACATTCTGGACATCTATGCCGACAACGCGTTTCTCGTCGTCGACGATCCCGAAATCGCCAAGCTGGAGCATCCCACGATCGGAACCACGTTCGAAATCAATGACTTTCGCGGCGTTGTCGTGGGTTTGGCGAAGGTGTCCGCGAACGGGTTGAACGGCGTGCCAACGCTCTATACCACCTACAGCAGGGCCGCCGAGTACATTCCGGGCACCCGATTCACCCTTTCTTACATTCTGGTGCAGCCGAAGTCGCCTGCGGCGATTCCGGCCATCAAGCGGCAGGTGGCACAGCTCGGCTACATCGCGCTCACCAATGACGAGTTCAACCAGCGAGTGGCAAATTTCTATACGTACCGGACCGGCATCGGCACCAATATTCTGCTCATGACCATCATCAGTTTCATCGTGGGGGTCTCCATTTCGGGCCAGACGTTCTATTCGTTCGTGCTCGAAAACCTGGACAAATTCGGCGCGCTGAAAGCGATCGGCGCAAAAGGCAGCGAACTGGTGAAGATGATTCTCTTCATGGCCGCATTTACCGCGTTGACGGGATATGGCATCGGCGTGGGCCTGGTCACGCTGGTGATTGCGCTTGCCAAGCGCGTATTGCCCAACTACGCGGCCATCACCACGTTCTGGAATCTCGCGTTCTCCTTCACGATGGTGTTGCTGATTGCGGCCATTTCCAGCTATATCGGCATTCGCAAAGTGTTGCGGATCGAACCGTTCGACATTTTCCGCGGATAAGCCCGCGGCCCGTTGCGGGCGGCGCTGCCGCCCATTGATGTTCGTCAATGCGCAATCGCGCCCGTTGCACCAGACTTCAGGCAATACGATCAATAGGCTTGAAACGCTCGCCAAACTCGCTCACCAAGCGCCTGCCGGGCCGATATCACGTCGCGGTACCCGCGTCGTCGTGCCCTACACCGAAGGAGGCTCTCGTGCCCCGATCCAAGGACAACTTACTCCAGGCGTGGACCGTCGACGATCAGGCATTCGCCAAGACCGCGACGGCCGCAGAACGGCTGCGGTTCTGCCTGCAATACGCCATCCTCGCGCCTTCCACGCATAACACGCAGCCTTGGCGCTTCGTGCTCAGCGACGACACGGTCCTGTTGTGCGCCGACCGCACCCGGGCGTTGCCGGTCAGCGACACCTATGACCGCGAGCTGGCGATCAGTTGCGGGGCGGCCGTGTTCAATCTGCGCGTCGCCCTTAGCCACTTCCGTTGTCCGTATGTGATCCGGATCATGCCCTCGAGCGCCGAGCCCGACGTGCTCGCGAGTGTGCAAATCTCGGACGAGGGGTTCGTGGACGGACAGATTGCAACGCTGTTCGCGGCCATCCCCAATCGGGTGACCAATCGTCAGGCCTTCGACCCGGCGCCAGTGCCTGTAGCGACGATCGCGTCGCTACAGGCGGCGGCCGAGGCGGAAGGCGCCCAACTCGCCCCGATAGCGAACGACGCAGAGCGCTTGCGACTGGCGGACCTGATCGATCAGGCGGATCGAATCCAACTGGGGGATCCGCGCTTTCGCCGCGAACTGGCGTTGTGGGTCAATGCCGCGCGGCGCGATGACGGCATGGCGAGCTACTCGGCAAGCGCAGCAAGCCTGCTCGACTTCGCTTCGCCGATCCTGGCCACTGTTGTGCGCACATTTGACGTCGGCGGCGGATTGGCGGCGAGCCACCGCCGTCTTGTGGAGGGCTCGCCCTTGCTTGTGTGTCTCGCAACGCGCTCGGACAGCCCTGAAAACTGGTTGCTGGCCGGTCAGGCCATGCAGCGGGTGTTACTGACGCTCACGTCCCAGGGGTTTGATGCCTCGTTCCTCAACCAGCCGATCGAAGTCGAGACATTGCGCTCGGCTATCGGTGCCATGACAGGCAGCGGGGACTATCCGCAGATCCTGCTGCGCGTGGGCCGAGGCCCCTCGCAGGCCCACGCGCCAAGGCGCGCCCTGGAATCGGTGGTTTCGTAAGTGTGACGTTGCCCGAAATTACGAGTTCGCGCCAAGGGCGGGCGCGCGAGGCGTCTTGAGTCGCGAGGGCGGGAATGGGGCTGGAAACACAGGGTGCGCGGTCGTCGATTTGGCTTCAGGGGCTGCGCAAAAGACTGAGCGAGCATCCGCTCAGGCGAGTGGGCCCCGGGCTGATCACGGGCGTCGCGGACGACGATCCGAGCGGTGTCGTCACCTACACCCAGGCGGGCGCGCAGTATGGATTCAACATGCTGTGGACCATGCCGCTCGCGTTCCCCTTGATGGCGGCCATGCAGTTGATCTGCGCGCGCATCGGTCGCGTCACGGGCAAAGGGCTTGCCGCCAATATCGGGACGTCATTTCCGCCGATCGTCCTGCGCGGCGTGATCGTCCTGCTCCTCTTTGCCAATACGCTCAATATTGCGGCCGATCTGGCCGCGATGGGCGAGGTGGCGGAACTGACCAGCGGCATCGATCGACACTGGATGACCATCGGCTTTGCACTCGGCTCGCTGCTCCTGCAGGTCTTCGTGCCTTACCACCGTTACGTTGTCTTCCTGAAATGGCTGACCGTGTCGCTGCTCGCCTACGCGGCCGTCCTGCTGACGGTGCATGTGCCATGGCGACTGGTGGCAATGCGTACGCTGTGGCCCGATCTCACCATCGATTCGGCCAGCGCGGCCGTCGTTGTCGGAGTGTTCGGAACGACCATCAGCCCCTATCTCTTCTTCTGGCAGACGTCGGAGGAGGTGGAGGAGATGGAAAGGAACCCTGCGGCACTGCCGTTGAAGGACGACAACGTGGCCGCCGTTGCCGCCAGCGGCGAGCTTCGGCGAATCGGATGGGACACCTGGACGGGGATGTTCTACTCGGACATCACCGCCTATTTCGTGATCCTTGCAACGGCCGTCACGCTCCATGCGAGCGGTATCCGGGGCATCGACACCGCGGCGCAGGCGGCCAGTGCGTTGCGGCCGTTGGCCGGCGACCTGGCGTATGCATTGTTCAGCGTCGGGATCGTGAGTGTGGGTCTGATAGGGGGGCCGGTGCTGGCAGGGTCCGGCGCCTATGCGATGGCGGAGGCTATGCACTGGAAGGAGGGGCTCGAGCGCAAGCCCAGCGCCGCGCAGGGCTTCTACGGCATCATCGCGCTCAGCTTGCTCGCCGCCACCGGCATTCAGTATTCGCCGATCAGCCCGATGAAGGCGTTGTTCTGGAGTGCCGTCATCAACGGTGTCGTGGCGGTGCCGCTGATGGTCGTTGTGCTGTTGCTCGCCTCAAAGAAATCGGTGATGGGTAAATACACGGCGAGCTGGCCCATTCTCACCTTGGGATGGATGGCCACCGGGGTGATGGGCGCGGCGGCTCTTGCGATGCTGCTGATGTAGTAGTCGGCGGGAAGCCACTGCAGCCGACAGCGCTGGCGCGCCGACGACTGCAGTGCAGGATCACGTCAGTGAGACAGCAGCACCGGCGTGGACATGTGCTTGAGCACCGTGCGTGTTGCGCCACCGAACACGAGTTCACGCGTCGGACCGTGTCCGTAGGCGCCCATGACCAGCAAGTCCGCTTCGTACTCCTCGGTAACGGCCAACAACTGAACACCATCGCTGGCTTCGGTATCCTGTCGGACCGACACCGGCTTCGCGCGCAATCCGTGTTTCTCCAGCAGGTGCACGATATCGGTCAGTGACGGATCGTCGCCAGCCGGGGAGCGATTGATCCCGACGACGAAGATGTCCTGTGCGCGTCCGAGCAGTTGCCAGGCGTCGCCGATCGCACGTCTGGCTTCACGCGAGCCGTTCCAGGCAATCACGATGCGCCGGATTTCCTGCGGCAGCGTCACGTTGTGCGGAAGTCCGAGCACCGGCACGCCCGCCGAGACGACGATGTCGCCGATGCCATCGACACCGAGGGCGGCGACCCCACCCGGCGAGTCGGGTTGACCGACGATGCACAGGTCAGTGCTTTTGGCGAAGGTCGACAGGATGGTCGTCGGCGCGCCGAACGGCGCATGCCAGTCTCCGGCGATATCGTGTTCGGCACAAACCTCCTGGAACAAATGCTCGGCCGCGTGCAACGCCGTCTGAGCGCGCCCCTCCGTCCGGTAGTGGTCTCCAGACGATTCGCGTTGTCCTGAATGCACCGCGCCCGGGCGGTGGGGCACGTAGATGCCCGCGAGACTGGCGTCATGGTGGCGGGCAAGCAGCCCGCTGAAGCGCAGCCGTGCCGCGCTCGTCGCGGTGTCGTCTATGTGGACACAAATTCTCCGTAAGCTCATTTCCTTCCTCCTCGCATGGGTCACCCGCGCATTCGCCTGCGTCAAGGCGGATTGCCGCGCAGGCATGCTTTGTTATAACGCGGCCAGCCCGCTCGGCGGCGAGATTCCCGCCATCGGGTTGATGCGAATCAAGCTCGCGCGGCTTGCGTGCGGCGCGTGACGTCCTGCATGAAATTGATGTCGGTCAAGCGCTGCTGAGAGAGGCCGGCAATGCGCCCACCGAGGCGCTAAGGTGAAAGAACCCGGCGCGATACCCGCAACTGTCAGCGACGTTTGCGATGGCGCCATCCCAATTCTGTGGCACGGAGTACCCCATGAAGACTGATGCTCAACTGCAGCGCGACGTGATGGACGAACTCGCGCGCGACACGAACGTTCATGCCAGCGAGATTGGCGTCGAGGTGCGCGACGGCATTGTCACGCTCTCGGGCGAGGTCGCGAGTTTCTTTGAGAAGTGCGAAGCCGAGCGCGTCGCGGCGCGGGTCGCGGGGGCGCGCGCGATTGTGATCGGACTGGAAGTCGTGCCGATGTCGAAGGATCGTCATACCGATGCCGATATCGCAAGAGCCGCGCTTGCCGTGCTGAAGTGGCACGCCGGCCTGCCGGACGATGGCATGCACGTCAAGGTCGAGAACGGCTGGGTCACGCTGGCGGGCGACGTCGAGACCTACACGCAGCGCGTGTTGGCCGAGAGTGCCGTTCGTACGTTGCGAGGCGTCAAGGGCGTCATCAACGACATCAAGGTGCTCAGTGGGCCCCATCGCACGGAGATTGTCGGGCATATCGCCGCCGCGCTGGCGCGTCAGGCGCAGCGCGAGGCGCGCCACCTCGACATCTCCGTCCTGGGCAATGGCGAGGTGCTGCTGACCGGCACGGTCCATTCGTTGGCGGAAAAGGAAGCCATCCGGGGCGCGGCCATGACCACGCATGGCGTATGCGCCGTCGTGGATCGGCTAACGGTCGAGTAAGCGCGTCAGGTGATGCCCATGGGGCGGCGCACGCAACGCGGACACGATAGACACAGGAGAGGCCTGATGAACGCAGACCTGGAGGCCGTCATTCTGGACGTGCTGGACTCGTGCCGGGAGTTGTCGCTCGCGACGCTCATGGCGGACGGGAACACGCAGTCCGATGTCGTTTGTTTCGTCCATCACGGACTCGACATCTATTTCGCCACCGGGCGCGATAGCCGCAAGATGGCGAATATCGAGCGCGCCGCACAGGTCTCGTTCTGTCTTTACAAGCCCTATATCGGATGGCCGGACATCAAGGCCCTGTCGGGCCACGCCTTTGCCGAAATCTTGTCGGATGAATCGTCCGAGCGCGTACTGGCGATGCGACTGCTCGATGAGCGTTTTCCAGACGCGTGGACACGCGTTCCCGAACACGGTTCGAGCCGCTCCACCATTGTGAAGCTTGAATGTTGGGCGCTTCAGGTGCTCGACTACAGCCGCGGGTTTGGTCATGCCGATATCGTTACCGTTCCATCGAAACGTCGCTGCGAATAGTGAGAATGGCAGTGGCGTCGGCGGTTGGGGGAATGCAAAACCAGGGGGAAGAAATCATGTACCGCAACATACTGGTGGCTTTCGATGCCAGTCCGCCCTCGGAAACCGCGCTGACCCACGCCGCAAGGCTCGCCAAGGCGCTCGGGGCGAGCCTTCGCGTCGCTTACGTCGAAGTCGACCCGGCACTTTATTTCCCCTTGATGGCGGCAGCGCTGCCGTCGGTGGCCGAGATGCAGAACGCGCTCAACGCCGAGACGCTGGCCGTTCGGGAAGCGGCATTGGACATTCTGGCGCGCGAGGGCGTTGCGGCCGATTTCGCGACGCTACCGTTGATGGACAGCCATATGCACATCGCCGATCGGCTGCTGACGGAGGTTCGGCGCGTGGGCGCGGATCTCGTGGTCACGGGATCGCACGGCCGCCGCGGCCTCGCGCGCGTCACGCTCGGTAGCGAGGCCAACCGCCTGCTGCAGCGTGCCGATCGGCCCGTGCTCATCATCAAGTCGCCCGCGCCATAGCGCGTGCGTGGCGTGCGGCGGTGTGGTCAACCCGGGGACGCGCGGGGGTCTCGCCCCGACGCGTCAGCCCGCCTGATTGACGACCAGCAACGGGCGATCGATCGCGCGGGCGACCCGCTCGTTCTCATGACCGTTGAACCATGAGAACAACCCGTGACGATCCTGCGCGCCCACGACGACGAGATCCGCATCCCATTCCTGCGCCTCCCGGAGCAGGGCGGCGGCCACGTCTTCCGCCAGGCGCGTGTGCGACACACGGCGCTCGATGTTCCCCTTGGCGCCCAGTTCAGTCATGATCGCCGAGGCTTGCGCGAGCGCATTTGCAGCATGGGGAACGCTGGGCGCCGGCGTGAGAAGGGATTCCTCCAATTCGGACACGTCGACCCCGCGGTCCTCGACATAAATAGCCAGCAGGCTCGAATGCGGCGGCGCCACCTGCATCCCCACGCGCACCGCGTGCAGCGATGCCTCGCTACCGTCGACCGCAAACAGGATCCGGCGCGCGTGGTGCAGCGACGATTCAGTCGCTTTTTTGGGAATCATGAGGATGGCGCGGTGGGTGTGCTCGGCCAGTGCGGCGGAGACCTTGGTACCCAACAGGGCGGCAATGCCGGCGGCCGGTTCGGCGCCGACGACCACCAGGTCGGCATTCCATTCTTCGGCCACTCGGGCAATACCCGCCGAGATTTCGCGGTTGCCCAGCGCGGGCCCGAGCAGCCGCTTGTTCACCTGTGCGCCAGTACGTTGCAAGACCGCCTGCGCGCCCTCCAGCGCCACGAGTTCGTCGCGGCGGAGTTCGTCGAACGCGGCGCTGACATCGGCCGGCGTACGGGAGTGGGGCGTCAGGTAGGCCTCGGGATCCTCGAAGAATCCCAAGACCAGCACTTGCGTGTCCGGCGAACAGAAATGGGCGGCATACGGAATGGCGTTCAGCGACGCGCCACTGGGATCGACGGCAACGAGGATCCGCCGGAATGGCTTGGGAAAGCCATGGGGCGACAGCAGTTGGGAGACAGGTTCCATGGTCGAAGTCGCCGGGCACGGCGATCCTTATCGATGAATCGTTAATAGCATAGACGGTACGCGGGCAGCGCCATTGCGTTCGATCAACATCGCACGCCACGACGCGGCGCCGACGCTCCCCGTCACTTATGCTATACCGTGCACTAAACGAAATAAACGGGCGCGCGATGACCGAAGCCATGCTCGACATTCTGCCGTATGCGACCGCACTGGCGATCGGCTTGCTCATCGGTGCCGAACGTGAGCGGCGCAAGGGGGCGAGCCGCGAGCGGGCGGCGGCAGGCATCCGGACGTTTGCGCTGACAGCCGTTCTGGGGCGGCGGCCTTGGCATTGGGGGCGTTTGGCTGCTGGCCGCGGTGGTGCTGGCGCTCAGCGCCGTGTTGATCGCCGCCTACCTGCGTCCCCACGACGATCCGGGGATCACGACCGAGATCTCGCTGATGCTGACGCTGCTGCTCGGTGCGATGGCGCAACGCCACCCCGCCTTGACGATCGCGATCGCCGTGGCCGTCGCGAGCGTGATGCAGGTGCGCTTTCACTTGCATCGGCTCGTGACGCGCGTCGTGACGGAAGCCGAGTTGCAGGATGTGCTTCTGCTCGCGGTCGCTGCCCTCGTGATCCTGCCGATCCTGCCGAATCGGCCTATCGATGCCTTCGACTCGGTCAATCCGTCCACGATATGGCGCTTCACCGTCGTCATGCTCTCCATTGCCGTGATCGGTCATTTTGCCCAACGCGCGCTTGGGCCGAACGCGGGATTGCCGGTCATGGGGTTCGCTTCCGGGTTCGCGTCCAGCATCGCCACCATCAGCGCGATGGGCCTGCAGGCCAGGCAAAACCCGGCCTTGTTGCTGCCCGCCGTCGCGGGAGCCGCGCTCTCCAGCGTCTCGACCATGATGCAGTTGGCCATTGTGATCGGTACGGTCTTCCCGGCCGTGTTGCTCCATCTTGCGTTGCCGCTCGGCGCTGGCGCCGTTGTCGCGCTGTCGTACGGCCTTTGGGCGCTTTGGCGCGCGAACCGGTGCGCCACGCCGCAATTGGTCCACATTGGAACCGCCATTGATTTGAAGTCCGCGTTGGTGCTGACCGCGAGTGTGTCCGTCGCCATGTTCGCTTCGGGGGCGCTCTCGCATTGGTTCGGGAGATCGGGCTTGCTGGCGGTCGCCTTGGTGGGCGGCTTGGCGGACGCGCATTCCATCGCGGCCAGTGCCGCCGCGCTGGCCGAACAGGGCCGGCTCAGCGTCACCGACGTTGGCCTTCCGATACTGGCCGGAGCCTCGACAAATGCCATGGTCAAGGGGATTGCCGCGTTCGTATCCGGGGGGCCACGTTTCGCGAGGCTCGTCGTTCCCGGCATCGTGCTGGTGATCGCCGCCCTCTGGCTCGGTTATGCCGTCGCGCCGTCGATTTCATGAGCGCCGGCGAGGTTTCTCTTGATGTCAGTCAATTCGTCGGCGCGCTCGCGAACTAGATTAGACAACGTGCGACATGGATCGCAGCCCCCTGGGCGCACTGCGCCCCTTATCCCTCGGAGTCAGTCATGGCAAACCTCACCCGATTCGATCCACTGAGTTTCGACGAACCGTTCGAGAACCTCATTCGTAACGCGTTCTGGCGTCCGCTTGCGCTGGAGAGTTCGAAGCGTATGCAAATCAAGCTCGATGTCGAAGAGGACGACAAGCAATTTACCGTACGCGCCGATATCCCCGGTGTGAGCAAGGAAAACATCAAGGTCGCGCTCGACGGCAACCAGGTGTCCATCAGCGCGCACCTCAGCAACACCACGGAAAAGAAGGACAACGGTAACTTCGTGCATCGGGAACGGTATGAAGGCGATATGTACCGCAGCTTCTCGTTGTCACAGGCGGTGGACCGGGACAAGGCCGTTGCGAATTATCGCGACGGGGTATTGGAACTGGTACTGCCAAAGCGGGCCGATGCCGGTCAGCGGGAGTTGACCATTCAGTAAGCCGCACAGGCGGCATGTGAGGGTGCCGCTCAGGCACCCTCGCGAGGCGGACTAGTGCAGCGTTTGCGGAAGCGGGATGAACGCGACGCCGCGCGGCATATCTTCAAATTCGGGCGACCGCAGCCCGTCGATCACCTGACACGCATAATCGATCGCGCATCGGAGCGCGCGATAGGGGTCTGCGTCCAACCGCTCGTTCAATGTGATCTGAATCACAACGCCTTCGGCCGGCGCGTCATCCGACAGAGAGCCGTCGTGCCTTGCCGTTGCGCCGCGCACGATCGCCACAGGCAGATAGCGCCGATCGTGGCTCGGTACGGCAAATCCGCCGCAACCGACAAGTTGTGCGTGAGCTTCGATGACGAATGCCTTGTAATGTTGTCGCAGCGTAGACATGAGAACCTCATAAACACTTGGGATCGCTGGCACGATCCGGAGGGATTGACGAGCGCGTCTGTATTCGGCATTTATTAGCCGGTGCGGGGAGGCGCCATGACCCAAGTCAATTCGTCACGATGCAGCGTCTTGAAAACGTGGCGCGAAACCGCATCGACGCCGCCAGCGCGCCAATAAACGGCATCCCGCTGTGCCAAGCGTGTGGTCGATGGATTGACGACTTTCATTCGCAAATCAGGTCGTCTTCGCGCTCGGATTCGCTGCGATTCTCCCGCGTGCCGGGACGAACTGTCCGTTGGGCGCACTTGCTCGATGCGATACCGCCGGATCGTGCTTCCCATGGGTTGTTTGGAAGGATTCCTCTCATCTTTTCGGCTGATACGCCTGCCGATCCTGGACGGTAATATCTCTTGAAAGCTGAGAGAAATGCGCTTTAGTTAATAGAAGAACGACTGCGGGTCCGAAGCGCACTCGCAAACCGTTGAATAAGCGAATCCCGAGCGGTGGTTTGCGCTCGGTGATTCCCGCCGTAAATTGGGGGCGTGGGTCACTGAATAGCTCAAGATCGGACGGCTGCGGGTCATCCGCAACGTGCCACCGCCTCGTCGGTGTCGCTGGGTACGCGAATCGAAGGCTCTGCCGGGCAGCCCTCAGGGAAGCGGTTGCCACCAAATTCGGAGGCAAGGCATGACGCGTATCATGATCGCGGACGATCACGCCGTAGTGCGAGACGGACTCAAACATATCCTGGAGGGGGCGGGCATGTTTGACGTCGTCGGCGAAGCGGCGGACGGCGCTGCGATCCCGTTGATGGTCAACGATTGCTCTCCCAACGTATTGCTGCTCGATCTGTCGCTGCCGGGAAGAAGCGGTCTGGAACTGATCCGGCTGCTGCGCGATTCCCATCCGGCGTTGCGCATACTGGTGCTGACCATGCACTCGGAGGAGCAGTACGTCGTGCGTGCGTTTCAGGCGGGGGCTGCAGGATATCTGACCAAGGAAAGCGCGGCCGACGAACTCGTCACCGCCATCAACCATGTGGCGATGGGCGGCACCTATGTCAGCCAGTCGATCGCGGGCAAGTTGGCGTCGAGCTTCCAGGGAAATGGCGACGACGTGCCGCATCGGCGCCTGTCCAACCGCGAACTGGAAGTCTATCGTCGTCTGGTGCGTGGCGAACCGCTCACCACCATCGCCAATGCGCTGTGTGTCAGCCCCAAGACCGTCAGCACCTACAAGATGCGTCTCATGGAGAAAATGCAGATGCCCAATGAGGTGCAACTGGTGCGCTACGCGCTTCGCCATCATCTCTTCGACGAGGGCGATAACCTCTGACGTCTGCGCGACCAGCCTCGCATGGCGTGGCGTCGCACGTTCGACCGCCCTCACGTCGGCATCGTCAGCATGCGCCAAGCGCGTCGCGGTCCAGAAGCGTAATCCGCTTTCCCGCAACGAGAATCAAGCCACCGCGCTGAAACCGCGATAACGACCGGCTGACCGTCTCGAGCTTCATGCCGAGATGGCTTCCGATGTCTTCGCGCGTCATGCGCAATGTAAACTCGCGGGGCGAGTACCCCCGCTGCTCGAAGCGATTCGAAAGATTCAGAAGGAAGGTCGCGACCCGCTGATCGGCACTCATGCTGCCCAATAACACCATTTGCGCCGTCTCTCGAACGATCTCGGCACTCATGAGCCGGTGAATATGCTGCTGGAGCGGCGTCAATTCGCGGCACAGCACCTCCAGGGGCTGGAATGGAATCACACAGACGGCGCTATCTTCCAGGGCGAAGGCATCGCAGGGGTGTGACTCGGCGACGATGCCGTCCAGCCCGAGCAGTTCGCCGGGAAGATAAAATCCCGACACGTATTGTCGCCCCAGCGAATGTTGCGCCACGGTCTTGAACGACCCCGAGCGGACCGCGTAGAGACTCTGAAACGAATCGCCGGTCCGGTAAAGCGCGTGTCCCTGCCGGACCATCCGCCAGGTACGCACCACAGATTTCAGGCGTGCCGCATCGTGGTCGTTCAGCTTCGACGCAACACAGAGGTGTCGCAATACGCATGTGCCGCATTGGGCGGGGGGATGCGCGATCAGCCCGCTCGACATGCCGTCATTGACCGTCGAAAACGCCTCGCCGGCACCGAAGCGACGCTCGGCGTGGGCCAAAAAATGTGATTCGTACATCGCCATCTCCCGGCCAGCCATTGGCCTGCATGCACCGATTGCGCGCGCCCGGGCGCCCAATGTTCCGGTTGTCTTCCTGCATGTGCCTACCCACACTCGCGCACTGTCTGGCGCTGCCCTCAAGTGGCATGTTTTGTCTTCGGGGTAGGGGCTTGAAACCCAGTATCGCGACACCCGCGTCGGGGGGAAAGCAGGCGCGGCTGAGATCTCTGTAGGCAGACGCACGCCCCGTGTCAGGCAATCCTTACGCAGACCGTTTCGTGCGAACACCTGACGGGAATGCTTGACCTTGGCTAAACCGGCACCTGCCCCGATGACTAGGATGATCTTATGGGGGCGCTCAGCCGCCGTTCGAGGAGAACGTCAATGCCATTTATCGACAGGGCCGATGCCGCACGCCAGCTAGCCAAGGCACTCAATGCGTACTCGGGCAAGCACCCGTTGATCCTGGCCGTGCCACGCGGTGGGGTGCCGATTGGCGCCATCGTGGCCGATGCCCTCGGCGGCGATCTGGACATTGTGCTGGTGAGGAAGTTGGGCGCTCCCGGCAATCCCGAACTGGCGGTCGGCGCCGTGGACGAGAGCGGCTGGACGTACCTGACGCCATACGCGAAGCTGGCGGGCGGCGAGAGTGCCTATGTCGAACACGAACGAATGGTGCAACTCGACACCCTCCGGCGTCGCCGTGCCCGCTTTACGCCGGGAAGACAGCGCACGAGCGCCGACGGCCGGTTGGCGATTGTCGTGGACGACGGCATCGCCACGGGGGCATCGATCATCGCGGCGTTGCATTCGGTACGACAGCTCGGGCCAGCACGACTGATATGCGCGGTGCCGGTGGCGCCGCGAGATGCCTTGCGCGACATCGCGCCCTATGCCGACGAAGTGATCTGTCTGGAGACACCGGCCGATTTCAGCGCGGTGGGCGCCTTCTACCGAAAATTTCCCCAAGTCAGCGATGACGAGGTCGTCGCCTGCCTGCGCTCGCGCTAATGGCCCACGCATCGCCTATGCAATAGCCGGTGTCCTGCGTGTCGCGCCCCATGTCTGCTGGAGTCAAGGCGTGAAAGAACCCTCTGAGAAGCCTGAAATTATCACGAAGGAAGTTGCCGCCACCGTGGTACCGCGCGCGGGCGTGACCAACGACCGGATCGTTGCGATCTTCAACGAAATCGCCGACCTCCTCGACGTCGAAAACGCGAATCCGTTCAGGGTTCGGGCCTACCGCAACGCGGCCAGGTCGATCGGTGCGCTGACCGAAGACGTGGGTGTCCTGCTGGCGCGCGGCATCGACCTGACTACACTGCCGGGCATCGGCGCCGATCTCGCGGGAAAGATGCGCGAGATCGCCGAAACCGGCGCAAGCGAACTACTGACGCGCCTGCGCCGAGAAACGCCTGGACAGATTCAATCGCTGCTCAGTCTGCCGGGCCTGGGGCCGCGTCGTGTACACCGGCTCGAGCACGACCTGGACGTACATACGATGGAGGATCTGGCCGCCGCAGCCCGCGAACACCGCATTGGCACGCTGCCCGGATTCGGCCCGCGCACGGAACAGCGCCTGCTTGACGCCGTGCAGGCGCGGCTCGACCGGCACCGCCGCTTCAGCCTCGATATCGCGATGCGCGCCGTCGACCCCCTCATGGCGTATCTCCGTGCAACCGGCGCGGCGCAGGAGATGGCGGTCGCGGGCAGCTACCGGCGTGGGCGGGATACGGTGGGGGACCTCGATATCGCAGTGGCTTCCGGCCGGCCGCGAGCCGTGATTCACGCGTTCCTCGCCTACGATCAGACGCGGTCGGTGATCTCCGCCGGAAGCACGCGGGCAAGTACGGTGCTGATGAACGACATGCAGGTCGACCTAAGGGTGGTGGCCGCGTCGAGCTATGGCGCGGCGCTCGTTTATCTGACCGGTTCGAAGGCGCACAACGTGGCGCTTCGCAAGATGGCGCAGGCACGCGGGCTGAAACTGAACGAGTATGGTGTGTTCCGGCAAGGGCGAAAAGTCGCTGGCCGCGACGAGGCGTCGATCTACGAGGCGCTCGGCTTGCCATGGATTACGCCGGAATTGCGAGAGGACACCGGGGAGTTGGAGGCGGCGCGCGATGGCACACTGCCGCGCCTGGTCGAAGCCCGCGAGATCCGGGGCGATCTTCACGTTCACACGAACGAAAGCGACGGTGTCGACAGCCTCGAAGCCATGGCCATGGCGGCCGGCCGTCAAGGGCTTCAGTACCTGGCCATCACGGATCACTCGCCGCGTCTGGGCATCACGCATGGGCTGAGCGCCAGCCGTCTCGCCGCGCAGTCGGACGCCATTGACGCGCTGAATGCAAAGGGCGGATTGCCGGAGATTCTCAAGGGCGTAGAGGTCGATATCCTGGAAGACGGATCGCTCGATCTTCCCGACGCTGTGCTGGGGCGGCTCGACCTGGTCGTTGGCGCGGTTCACAGCCATTTCGATTTACCCGCCGACAAGCAGACCGCGCGGCTGTTGCGGGCGATCGACCATCCGCACTTCAGTATCCTCGCACATCCCTTTGCTCGTTTGATCGGCGAGCGCGACGCTTGCCGGTTCGACGCCGCACGCGTTTTCCAGGCGCTTGCCGAGCGCGGTGCTTTCGTGGAAGCCAACGCACAGCCGCGCCGACTGGACCTGTGGGACGCCGGCTGCCGGCTGGCGAAGTCGAGCGGTGTGCGGGTGAGCATTGCCTCGGACGCGCACCGCACGGCCGACTTCAACCATCTGGCGTTGGGCCTCATGCAGGCCCGACGCGGCTGGCTCGAGGCCGCCGACGTCCTCAACACCCGCCCGCTGTCCCGGCTGCGCGCCATGCTCAAAAAGACGATGTAGCCCCGGCGGGCGGTCGTCTCCCCTGAACCCCATACACGAAGATCACGCCGATTTGCGCCATGTCATGGCACGCCGTGCGCAGATGTCTATAGTGAACCTGGCCCGCGCCGACCACGGCGGCGCATTGTCGAATTCGATGGGAGCGAGAGATGAACGACATTCGGACTGAATTCATGAATCACCGTCAGACCTTGGTCAACGACGCTGAGGCCCTCCTTGCCGATATCAAGGCGTTGCTGCGGGATATCGCCGACGAAGCCAATCCGGCATCCGACGAAGCGCGTCCCGCACTCACTGCCAGGCTCCAGCAACTGACCGCACAGCTCGATACGCTGCGCAAAACGAGCCAGCAGCGCGTGTCGGGATGGGCGCGAACCACTGACCATTACGTGCACGACCATCCCTGGCAGAGCGTAGCGGCCGCGGCATCCATCGCCGCGTTGGCGGCTGTCGCGGGCGCGGTGGTGGCCCCGATGATCGCTCGAGGCCGGCGTACGCCATCCGATGCCGATCTGCGCCTTTGATGGGAGACCAACGATGGAAAGCCTCAAAAACCCGGGACTTGGCGCGTTGGAGACGCAGATGGACACGGAGGAAAAGCGCATTCAAGCGGCGGTAGCCACCACCGAACCGCCACTCGGCGAGCTCGCGGCATCGGAGCCTCACGACGACGCCGACCTCGCGAACGAGGAAACCGCTGAACGCCTGCAAGATGCCATGCTCGACCACTATCGCCAACAACTCGCGGATATTGAGGCGGCGCGCGATCGCATTCGCCGTGGCGAGTACGGCATCTGCATCGATTGCCGCCAGAGTATTCCGTTTGCCCGGCTGAAGGCGTATCCGACGGCGAAGCGATGTGCCGCTTGTCAGCATCGCCACGAGCAACTTTTCGCGATCGATCGCGCGAGGTGACAGGCGTGCGCAGGGGCGCTCGCCGACGCGCGCTTGCCCTCCTGGCCGGCGCTCTGATGGGCTTGACGTGTGCTGGCATCACGAATGCCGCCCCCGCGCGACATGACGTCCTGATTCTCGTCTATCACCGCTTCGCGGAGCGCGTCACCGATTCGACCACGGTGCGCACGGAGACCTTCGAGTCGCAACTGCGCTTTTTCGAGGAGAACGGCTATCGGGTGGTACCGCTGGCCGACGTCATCGCCTGGCATGCCGGCAGGCAGGACAACCTGCCGCCGCGCGCACTCGTCCTGAGTGTGGACGATGGCCACCGGTCCGTCTACCAGGTGCTGTGGCCGCTGCTAAAGGGGCGCTCGGTACCCGTCACACTATTCGTTTACCCGTCGGCGATCTCCAATGCGTCATATGCCATGACGTGGGATCAGTTGCGCGCGCTTGCGCGATCGGGGACTTTCGACATCGAGTCTCACACCGAATGGCATCCCAATTTCAAGACGGAACGCGCGCGGCTGGCGCCTGCGGCTTACCGGCGCTTCGCGCACGATCAGCTTCGCCGTTCCCGAGATCGGATCGAGGCCGAACTGCATCGGTCCGTTCGTCTACTGGCGTGGCCGTTTGGCATTTACGATACTGAATTAGAGGCCATGGCACGCGACGAGGGCTACACGAATGGGTTCTCTCTCGATGCCAAACCCGTCACGCCGCAGTCGAATGCCATGGCGATGCCGCGATATCTCATGACGCAGCACTGCGACATGACGTGCCTGCGCGGCATGTTGCGCAACGCACAAACGCATCATGATTAGCCGATGGATCGTCTGGAGTCTTTCGCTCCTGTGCCTGCAACCCGTGCCGCCGGCCACGGCAGACACCGTCGCGGCGACCGTCGTCGACGTGGCGACCCGCGAGCCGATCGCGGGCGCGACGCTCGTGAGCGGGGGCCGCGCCTGGACAAGCGACCGCAGCGGTGAGATCGTGCTCCCCGATATTGCGCCGGGCGCGCCGATGGCCGTCTCGGTGCGCGCGCCGGGGTATGCGAGAGTGCAAGCCTCGCTGCGCGAGGGAGGTCGCGCGAGCGTTGCCATGACGCCCATCCACCCCAAAGCCGTCTATCTCTCCGTGTACGGCATCGCGAGCCGTGCATTGCTCAATGCCGTGCTGGCGTTGCCCGAACGTACCGCCATTAACGCGCTTGTCATCGATGTCAAAGGCGATCGCGGCATGACGCCTTATCGCAGTCCTGCGCGGGAGGGCATCGGTGCGCAGGCGCATGTGCCCGCGAACGCGCCACGGGTAAAGGACCTGCCGGCACTGGTGAAATCGCTGCATGATCGCGGCCTGTACCTCATTGCCCGAATCGTGGTGTTCAAGGACGATCCTTTGGCGCGGGCCCATCCGGAGTGGGCGGTGCGCGATGCCGAGGGCAACGTGTGGCGTGACCGCGAACAGCTCCGATGGATCGATCCGACGATCTCCGCCGCATGGACGCACAATCTTGACGTCGCCGAGGAGGCGGCGCGCATGGGGTTCGACGAGATCCAATTCGACTACCTGCGATTCCCGGACGCGCCCGGGTTGCAATTTCACGAGACCAACACCGCAGAGCACCGGGTCGGCGCCATCACCGGCTTCCTGAGCGCTGCGCGCGAGCGCTTGCTGCGCTACAACGTGTACCTGTCGGTCGATATCTTCGGTTACGTGTGCTGGAACCTCAACGACACGGCGATTGGGCAGCAGCTCGAGACCCTCGGCGAACAGGTCGATTACGTGTCCCCCATGCTCTACCCGTCGGGATTCACCTGGGGTCTCCCGGGATCCGATCCGCCGACCGATCATCCGGGCGAGATCGTGTCGCGCTCTCTCGCGCAAGCGATGCGCCGCACCGGACTGCCCGGCGTGCGTTTCAGACCCTGGCTGCAAGCGTTTCGGGACTACGCTTTCGACCGTCGAAATTTCGGCGCCGTCGAGATTCGCGCACAAATCGATGCCGCCGACGCAGCGGGGACCAACGGGTGGATGTTGTGGAATCCGCGCAATCGATACGACCCGATGACCTTGCCGCGCTGAAGGCGCCGTGTGTGCCGCGCGTGCCGATGGTCCATGAGAGAGGGGCCTCTGCGCTCGCATCACGAAGCGTCGCGAGAGATGTCGCGCCATTTGATCCAGGCCAAGTTCTCGCGCGCGCAACCGCTTACTGTATCTATATCTGGCGGGCAAGCATGGCGGGTCGCGTTCATGTCGACCGCCTGGCATCTGTCGGTGGCGTCTGCGGCGGACGCACATTCGACACGAGCCTGCGCCAGCGTTTCAAGGAGTCACGCCATGAAAGTCAGAGCCAGGTCTGCCATGGTCCGGCCCACAAGGTGGGATCGTTTTCCGGACGAGCATGTCCCCGACAGTTACAAGCAACCCTCAGCGTCCCCCGCACTCGCGGCTTGCCCGGTGTGTCACGCCGTCTACCTGCGCGGGCATTGGCAATGGCGCGCCGTGCCGCCCGACGCGGTCACCGTCACTTGCTCGGCCTGTCATCGCATCGCCGACGGCGTGCCCGCGGCCCGTCTGGTACTGGATGGCACCTTCGAGGCTGCGCATCGACAGGAAATTCTCGGTCTGGTGAATCATCGCGCGCAGCGGCTGCACCGGGAACATCCGATGGAGCGCGTGATGGCAATCACGTCGGGCGAGGACGGTACGGCGATTACGACCACCGGAATGCACATTGCGCGCGATATCGGCAATGCCATTCACCATGCCTATGGCGGGAAGCTGGATCTCGACTACGGGCACGCGGAATCGGAACTTCACGTGCGCTGGCATCGATCCTGACGCAGGAGCCATCCCCATGCCGGTCATTCACGATTCGGCGTCGACCGTCTGCGACGCGGTGCTGGCGGATCGCTATCTTGCGCCAGGGGAGGCGGCGCGCGACGACGTCTTCCGACGGGTAGCGCGCGCGCTGGCCGACGCTGAGCCACCGGATCGACGTCGCGATGCGGCGCGACAGTTCTATGGCAACATGCTGCGCGGCGCGATCGGGGCGGGCCGGATCATGGCCAACGCGGGCACCGGCAAACACGCCACGATGGTGAACTGCTTCGTGCACCCGATCGTCGGTCCGGACGTGCAGGTGGCCCGTCAGACCGACATCGCGCGCGCGCTCGCGCAGGCCACGACCACCCTGCGCATGGGCGGTGGTGTCGGGTACGACTTCTCGTCAGTGGCGCCCGTCGACGCATTGGTGTCTGCGTCGGATCATGGCACGGGCGATGTTTGCGACGTTATCGAGCGGTTCGATCTGGCCTGCCAATCGTTGGCCTTGACCGATACGCGCGGCGGAGCGCAGATGGCGGTGTTGCGCTGCGATCACCCCGATCTGGACGAATTCATCAATGCCAAGCGCGGACGCCGGCGCTGGGCGACATTGAATGTGTCGGTGGCGGCGACCGCCGAGTTCATGCACGCCGTTGCTCGCGATACCGAGTGGCCGCTTCAGCATCGCGCGGCCCCCAATCGGCAACGACTGGCGGCGGGCGCGCATTTGCTCGATAACGGCAACTGGTGCTACGCCCGGGTGCCCGCACGGCAATTGTGGGCGCGGATCGTCGAAGCGGCCCACGGAAGCGCCGAGCCGGGCTTGCTGTTCATCGACACGATCCGCGAATCCAATGACCTTGCCGGCATCGAATCGATTGTCGCGACGAATCCATGCGGTGAACAACCGCTCCCGGCGTGGGGAAGTTGCGTGCTAGGTCCGATCGATCTGTCGAGGCGCGTCAGGCATCCGTTCGGCGTGGGGGGAACGCCGGCGTTCGATTTTGCGGGTCTGGCGCGGCTCGTCCATGTCCAGGTCAGAATGCTCGATAACGCAATCGACGTCACGCGATGGCCGTTACCGGAGCATGGACACGAAGCTCGAAGCAAGCGAAGGATCGGTGTGGGCGTCACGGGGCTGGCCGATGCGCTGACGATGATGTGTCTGCGCTACGACACGCCGCAGGGCAGGGACCTTGCCAGCGCCATCGGACGATGCCTGCGCGACAACGCTTATGCGGCGTCTGCGGCATTGGCGCGCGAGCGCGGGGCGTATCCGCTGTTCAGCGGCGAGCGCAGCCTGTCGACGGCACGCTTTGCGTCGGCGTTGCCGGATGCCGTGCGCGCCGATATTGCGCGTTATGGGCTGCGCAATAGCCATCTGCTGTCGATAGCCCCCACAGGCAGCGTCAGTCTGGCGTTCGGCGGCAACTGCTCTAGCGGTATCGAGCCGGCCTTCGCCTTGGCGTATCAGCGTCAGTTGCGCTTGCGGCATCAGGCACCGCGCGCCTACCGTATCGAGAATCACGCGTATCGGCGCTTCCGCGCCTTGGTTGGCGAGCAGGCGGCATTGCCGGACTACTTCGTCACGGCCAACCAGGTCAGCGGAGACGACCATTTGCATATGGTGGCGGCGATGCAACCGTTCATCGACGCAGGCATCTCGAAGACGGTGCTGGTGCCGAGCGGGGTGTCGCGCGAGCGGGTAGGGGAGTTGCTCTTTCGCGCATGGCAACTCCGGCTCAAAGGCGTGACGATTTTTCGGCCTGACCGGGCTGCCGACGCGGTGCTGAGCGTCTTGCCGGCGTCGGCCGGGCGCCCGGCATGCTTTTGCTGAGTGAGATGAACGAACCGAGCAAAACGCTGCCTGGAATCCGGCGTGCCTTTGTCCGTCGTTGACCCGTATCAAGGTCGAATGAGATCGGCTGTCTATGCTCCAAACAGCCGGGCAACATCGCCCGCCGTCGGTCTTTCGAGGATTCTTGCGATGAATGAGGCCAAGCTACCTGCGTACGCCATCGTGCACAATGCATCTCCTGTTCCGGTCGCCTGCGAGTCCATGCCGGTCATTGCGCTACCGCCGCCGAATCTGGATGACGGTGCCAACTTGATGATTTCACTGGCCCGTCGCAAGAGTGTGCGTGAATTTGCGCCAACACCGCTTTCCCTTCAGCAGCTCGGCGATCTTCTCTGGGCGGCCGACGGCGTCAATCGCGCCGACACAGGCGGGCGCACCGCGCCCTCTGCGCACGGGGTGAACGAAATCGACGTCTATGTCGCCCTGCCTGAGGGCGTGTATCAGTACGAACCGGCATCGCACAGACTGCGCCTCAAGCATGCCGTCGACGCGAGAAACCTCACCGGATATCAGGACTTCGTCGGTTCGGCGCCGCTCGATCTCGTGTACGTGGTCAATCACGTGCGCGCGGATCAGTTTCCGCAGTCCCAGCGAGACTCGTTCGCCGGCATCGCCGTCGGCGCGATTGCACAGAACGTCTCCCTGTACTGTGCGTCGGCCGGGCTGGCGTGTGTCGTCCGTGGCTGGTTGAATCATCGGCTGCTGGCCAATGCGATGTCGCTCAACGAAGACGAAATTCCGGTGCTCGCCCAGACGGTAGGCCATCCGTTGGTGAAAGGGTGAACGGATGAGGCATGGGCGCGCTTTATAGGCGCGGGTTGGCTGACCTGTGACGGGCGTCTTCGTTTGACGTCGGTCAACACGGCAGATGCGCCAACGACCATGCTTGGCTCATGGCAATCGCCAATTTTCCCCGGGAACCTTCCCATGAGTTGCCATGCGCCTTAGCGGGAGCCGTCATGTCAAAGAACGTTGTCAAAGTCATCGAAATTCTCGCCGAGTCCCCCAAGAGTTGGGAGGACGCCGCGGCGAAAGCCGTCGCCGCGGCCCAAAAGTCCCTTCGCGATGTCAAATCCATCTACATCGAGGATTTTTCGGCCGAGGTGGCCGACGGAAAGATCATCAACTATCGAATCACTGCCAAGCTGAGCTTCAAGCTTGAATAGCGGCCTGTCTCGGGTCAACCGATGCGGCATCGACGCTCCTGACGTTGTCGAGCCGCTGCCGCAAACAGTGCGCGCCAAGACCGTCTGGAGCAAGTCCATGAAAATCATCGAGGTCGTTTTGTGTAGCCCGGTCCGTACGGCGATCGGCACGTATGGCGGGACGCTCAAGGATATGCCGGCGCCCGAGCTCGGCGCCGTGGTGATACGAGAGAGCCTGAAGCGTGCCAACCTGTCCGCGGACAAGGTTCAATCGCTGGTCATGGGGCATGTGATTCAGGCCGGTGCAAAGATGAACCCATCGCGCCAGGCGGGCATTGCTGGTGGCTTGCCGGTCGAGGTGCCTGCGCTCACCGTGAACCGGGTCTGTGGCTCGGGCGCGCAGGCGATCGCCAGCGCAGCGACCGAGATCTGGTCCGGCATGATCGATTGCGCCGTCGCCGGTGGCATGGAGAACATGGATCGTGCGCCCTACCTGTTGCCGCAGGGACGCTGGGGCGCGCGCATGGGCGATGTGACGTTATTCGACAGCATGCTAATGGATGGACTCAACGATGCCTTCAGCGGCCAGCATTCCGGCTGGCATACCGAGGACCTCGTGACAAAGTGCGGCATCTCCCGGGAAGATCAGGACCGCTGGGCGCTGCGCTCGCAGCAACGCTTTTCTCAGGCCCAGGCTGCGGGTCTGTTCGACGCCGAGATCGCTCCGGTCGACGTTCCTGCTCGAAAGGGCGTGATCGTGTTTGCCCGGGACGAACACAATCGACCCGACACCACCGCGCAGTCGCTCGCTGCACTGAAACCGGCATTTCGCAAGGACGGCACGATCACGGCAGGCAACGCGCCCGGCCTGAACAGCGGCGCCGCCGCCATGATCGTTGCCGGACGTGACTGGGCCGAGCGCAACGGCCTGAGTCCAATGGCGCGCCTCGTCAGCTATGGAGTTGGCGCCGTGGCACCGGGCTTCTTCGGCCTCGGACCGATTCCTGCGGTGCGGCAGGCGATGGAGCGCGCCGGCTGGTCCACGCGCGACGTGGACCGGGTGGAGATCAACGAGGCGTTTGCGGCGATCGCTCTGGCGTGCCTGCGCGAATTGGGATTTGCGGAGGACGTTGTCAATACGGAAGGCGGTGCGATTGCCCACGGGCATCCGATTGGTGCGAGCGGCGCGGTTCTGACGACGCGTCTTTTGCACCAGATGGCACGCGGCGGCGGCCGGCGCGGGATCGTGACGCTGTGCATCGGAGGGGGGCAGGGCATTGCGCTGGCACTTGAGATGTTGTGATGGGCGGGCGCACGCCACTGGCAATCGGCCGACGTGATCGGGGACGCGACGCAACTGACGATCCGGCTCCTGCCGGGAGGGCGGCCCCATGAGCACGTGGAACTGGCACACCGGGGCCGGTGGCTTGGTCGCGCCGGCCTTCCTTGTCGTGCTCAGCCTCGCCGGCGTCGCATGGACCTTCCCGACGCATTTGCCGCACTGGCGTGCCGTCTCGATCATGGCTGGCTGGGCCGGAACTGGATTGTTGGTGGGCAGTCTCGCCCTGATGGTGCGCGAGCCGCGTTGGTCCAGGATGCTGGGGGGCCTTGACACCATGTACCGCTGGCATCACCGCAGCGGTGTCATTGGCTATGTGCTCCTGCTCTGCCATCCCTTGGCACTGGGCGTGGCAGGGCTGACGACGTCGTTTCGCTCGGCATGGCGAGCCATCGCGCCCTGGTATGGCAGTTGGCCCGAGTGGCTGGGCTGGGTGGGTCTCCTTCTCCTCATGGCCGGACTCGCCAGTACCTTCAACCAACACCTGGGCTACCGACGCTGGAGGGCGCTTCATTACCTCGCCGCGCTGGGGATTGTCAGCGGGCTCTCGCATATTGTCGCGATGCGGGGCGAAGTGGGGGGCTTTCTCGCGGTCATTGGACTCGCAGCGATAGCGCTCGCGTGGCGCTTGCTGGTGATCGATCGCGGCCTGAGCGCCCATCTGTTTCGCGTCACACGCGTCGCATCGAAGGCGGCGGATACGATCGAGGCCACCTTGGCGCCGTACAGCGGGGCTTTTCGGGTCCAGCCAGGAAAATTCGTGCTGGCGGCCTTTGGCGACAGTCCCACCTATCGCGGCTGTGAGGAATTCCACCGCTTCTCGGTGAGCGGTATCGGTCCGGGCGGCGTGCTCTCGGTGGGCGTCAAGGCGCTCGGGCCGTGCACGCAACGTATACAGACACTGGCACCGGGCGCACTGGTGCGACTGCAAGGCCCCTTTGGACATCTCCTGGCGGATAACGCCGACAAGCCCCAACTCTGGATCGCCGGTGGCATTGGCATTACGCCCTTCATGGCAGCGATCCGTCGCGGGAAGCTACCTCGGACAACGACACTGATCTACCTGTTCCGTCATGAACGCGATGCGGCGTTCCTCGACGAGTTGAAGGCGCTGGCACACGTTGAATCGAATTTCGAACTGATCGCGCAAGCCAGCGGCGAATCGCTCCCCGATGTGCCAGCCGTACTGTCGAAGGTGGCTGGCCTCGCACAAAGGCAGGTGCAAATCTGTGGGCCAGCAGGGCTGGTGCAAGCCGTCACGGCGCGACTCCACGAACTCGGTCTGCCCGCTCGATCCATCCACTACGAGCGCTTCGACTTCCGATGATGCGGCAACTTTTCAATGTCTCGACGATTCTCTTCTTCCTTGCCATCGGCGGATTCTGGATGGCCGGCGTTTTCGTGCCCGAGGCGCCCGATACTCGGGCGGAGGCAGTCCGAGAGGTCGGCTATACACTGCAGGATGTCGCCCGGCACGCCACCGGGCGAGACTGCTGGATGGCAATCCGTGGACAGGTTTACGATTTCACACCCTATGTGCCCCAGCATCCCGCGGATCCGTCGCTCTTTCTCGCATGGTGCGGAAAAGAAGCCACACAGGCGTATTTGACCAAGACGAAGGGCCGCCCCCATTCACCCTATGCCGACCAGACGATGCTCAAGTACAGAATCGGCACGTTGCGCTCGGCCAACTGAGCGCCCGTGTGTCGGCGGGCGGTGGATCGCCAGACGTCGGTGGCATAAAAAGACGTCAGGGCGGACGTTTCGGACTCATCCGGAATCCACCGCCGTTGGGGATGCGCGCGCTCAGGCCGCCAGTTTTTTGCTTCCGACCAGATACGGGCGCTCGGTGACTCGGACGGCTTCGGGCTCGGGCGCGATACGGAATTCCGTGACGGCCCCTTGCAGGCGCATCGCCTGCTCTTCCATTGACGAGGCGGCGGCGGCCGCCTCTTCGACGAGGGCGGCATTCTGTTGTGTGACCTCGTCCATCTGCGTCACGGCACGATTGACCTGCTCGATGCCATGACTTTGCTCGGTCGACGCGGCGGATATCTCGCCCATGATGTCGGTGACGCGTTTCACCGCCTGGACGATGTCTGTCATCGTTTGGCCGGCTTGCTCGACCAGCATCGATCCTTCTCGAACTTGCTGAGCCGAACTCTCGATCAGCGCCTTGATTTCCTTGGCGGCCGCCGCACTGCGCTGTGCCAGGGTTCGGACTTCGCCTGCAACCACGGCGAAGCCTCGGCCTTGCTCGCCGGCTCGCGCCGCTTCGACCGCGGCGTTAAGGGCAAGAATGTTCGTCTGGAAGGCAATGCCGTCGATCACGCTGATGATGTCGACGACCTTGCCGGAACTGTCTGAGATGCCGTGCATCGTGCCCACGACCTGCCCGACGACATTTCCGCCGCGCTCTGCGATTTCCGAGGCATTCACCGCCAGCGCGCTGGCCTGCCGCGCATTGTCGGCATTCTGCTTGACCGTGGCGGTGAGTTGCTCCATGGACGATGCCGTCTCCTCCAACGACGCCGCCTGTTCTTCGGTACGCGCCGACAGATCGGTGTTGCCGGCGGCGATCTGGCGTGCGGCCGACGTGATCGATTCGGTACCGCCGCGAATACGGTCGACCGTGGACGAGAGGCTTTCCTGCATGGTGCGCATGGCGGCAAGCAGGCTGGTGGTGTCGCCCGGTTGCGTTTCGATCGTCATGGCAAGATCGCCCTGGGCAATTCGCCCGGCAATCTCGACGGCGTAGCGCGGCTCGCCGCCCAGGCTCTTCTTGATGTTGCGAATGATCAACAACATTGCCGCCGACACAATGGTGCCGAGCGCCACCAGCAGTCCGGCCCATTCGGCGAGAGAGCGGTAAAACGCATCGTTGATGTCGTCCGTGTACACCCCGCCCGTAATGCACCAGTCCCACGGCGCGAAGTATCCGACACGGCTGATCTTGCCAACCGGCTTGTCGTGACCGGGCTTTGGCCATTGGTAGGTGAAGTACCCGCCTCCGGCCCGGCCGACGTTCGAGATTTCCCGGAACACGTATTGGCCCGTCGAATCCTTGAAGTCGGAGAGGTTCTTTCCGTCCAATTCCGGTTTGATGGGATGCATCACGACATTCGCGTGCGTGTCGGAAATGGAGAGATAGCCACTGTCGCCAAAACGCATGGCGCGCACTTCGGCAATCGCGTCGCGTTGCGCATCGGCTTTGGTGAGCGTGCCTTTGTCAGCGGCATCTGCATATCTCTTAATCACGCTGGTCGCGGAATCCACGACGTTCTTGAGGCCGAGCTCGCGCTCTGCAAACATGGTCTGACGCGTGTTGATCGAGCCCCAGGCGCAAATGACCAGTAGGCTGATCCACATCAGGCCCAAGGCCAACAGCAGTTTGGTGTTCAGGGTAAAACGGTGCACGACTACCTCCAGGACTGGCAGTGGGGGCAAGAGGTTGACTTTGGGAGCGCGGCATCGCAATGGTGCGCCACGAATGGCGGACGCTTCGCAAGTCAGTTGGCCGACACTTTATCGACAGGTGACCCAAACGTCTGCCGGTGTTTTCGCTCATAGACTGAATTGCCCGGGGCGCGGACGCCCACGTCGATCAGAGCACGTTGCTATTCCGCCACGGCGTGCGTTTGGAGCGCGCGGAAGACGATCCACGCGGATGACGCCGATCTTCATCGCATCACACGGCGTGCGTTCGTCACTGGCGCCGCATTACTTCGCGATCGCGCCGCTCAGCAGATGCGCCTCGGCATAAGGAAACACGATGTCCGGATTCGGGCGAATCAGCTTCGTGTCCTTGCCGGCGTAGTGCAGGCGCGCGAGCAGGTCCTTGATGACATTGAGGCGCGCGACCCGCTTGTCGTCGGCTCTGACCACATTCCACGGCACGCCGTCGTTCGTACGGGAGAACATCTCGTTTCTCGCCTTGCTGTATTGCTTCCACAGCGCCACCGCTTGTTCATCGATGGGGCTGACCTTCCACTGCTTGAGGGGGTCCCGACGACGCGACGCAATGCGCCGCTGCTGTTCGTCCTTGGTGATGTCGAGGTAATACTTGATAAGGCGGATTCCCGAGCGCACCAGCATGCCTTCAAATGCCCCGACGCTCGACATGAATTCTTCATGCTCCGTCTTGGTGCAAAACCCCATGACGTGCTCAACGCCTGCGCGGTTGTACCAACTGCGATTGAACAGCGTGAATTCGCCGGGGGCGGGGAGTTCGGCAACGTACCGCTGGAAGTACCACGAGCCACGTTCGCGGTCGGAGGGCTTTCCGAGCGCGACCACGCGCGTCTCCCGAGGGCTGAGATGCTCGACGATCCGCTTGATGGTGCCGTCCTTCCCGGAGGCGTCCCGGCCTTCGAAGATCACGAGGATTCTTTCGTTTGCATGGCTGAGGAAGTGCCGCTGCAGCTTGACCAGTTCAATTTGCAGCAAACGCAGTTCCCGCTCGTAGTCGTCCGCCGTGACGGAACTGACCTCCGCCTCGTCAGGATGATCGTGTGTCTTCGTCTTCATGCGGCTGCCCCGATTCACGCTGCACTGACACCACGGGCACCGACGGCCTCGTGGGCGATAGCTGAGTCACCTTTTCGGACAGCAAGAGTTCAAGCTCGCTGCGTCCGACCACTTCCTGGACAAGGAGGCGTTTAGCCAAGGCGTCGAGCTTGGGGCGACAGGCCTGAAGCGTTTGTCGCACCCGTGCACTGGCCTCCGCCAGAATCTTCCGAACCTCCGAGTCGATCAGTCGCGCGGTTTCCTCGCTGCACGCCCTGCGCTCATGCGGCATCACACCGATGCCGTTGAAGAGCGGATTCGGCATGTCCTCGTAAGTGGCCAGCCCAAGCGGCTCGCTCATACCGAACTGGGTAATCATCTGGCGCGCAATATCCGTCGCGCGCTGCAGGTCGTTCTGTGCCCCGGTGGACACATCGCCGAAGACAAGCTGTTCAGCCACGCGCCCGCCGAGCAGCACGTCGAGCCGGTCGAGCAGCTCACTTTGCTTGAGCAGATAGCGATCCTCGGTAGGCGTCTGCTGGGTATAGCCGAGCGCCGACACGCCACGCGGAATGATGGACACCTTCGACACACGGTCTGCGTGGGGGCGCATTTCCGCCACGATGGCGTGACCCGCTTCATGGAAGGCGATGGTCTCCTTCTCCTGTGGATTCATCACGCGATTCTTCTTTTCCAGGCCACCGACGATGCGGTCCAGCGCCTCGTCGAAGTCGACCATTTCCACGGCATCCTTGCCCTTGCGCGCGGCCAGCAACGCGGCCTCGTTGACGAGGTTGGCGAGTTCGGCGCCAGCGAAGCCGGGGGTACGCGCCGCGAGCACAGCCAACTCGACAGAGGGCGCCAGGACAACGTGCCTGACGTGAACCTTGAGAATTTGCTCGCGGCCCTTGAGATCGGGGCGGTCCAGCGCGACATGGCGGTCAAAGCGTCCGGGGCGCAACAGCGCCGGGTCCAGAATCTCGGGCCGATTGGTTGCCGCCATGATGATGACCCCCTTGTTGGTATCGAAGCCATCCATCTCGACCAACAATTGGTTCAGCGTCTGTTCGCGTTCGTCGTTGCCCGTAAAAGTGCCCAGGGCACGGGTCTTGCCGAGCGCGTCGAGTTCGTCGATGAAGATGATGCAGGGGGCCTTGGTTTCGGCCTGGTTGAAGAGGTCACGCACTCGCGCCGCCCCGACGCCGACAAACATCTCCACGAACTCCGAGCCACTGATGCTGAAGAACGGGACAGCCGCCTCGCCCGCGACCGCCTTGGCCAGAAGTGTCTTGCCGGTGCCGGGGGCGCCAAGCAGCAATACCCCCTTGGGAATCTTGCCGCCCAGTCGCCGGTAGCGGTCGGGATCTTTCAGGAAGTTCACGATTTCAGCGAGTTCTTCCTTCGCTTCGTCGATGCCGGCAACATCGGCGAAGGTCACACCGGTCTCTTGCTGCATGTAGACCTTGGCCTTGCTCTTTCCGATCTCCATGACTCCCCCGGCGGCCCCGCCAACGCGCTTGCTGAGGAAGCTCCAGAAGGCAAAGAACAGCGCTGCGGGGACAATCCATGACAGCACTGCGCCGATCCACTTGTTGTCGGCCTGCCCGACGAAGCGCACCTTTGCCGCTTCGAGTTCCTGGACCAAGGCGGGGTCATTGACGCGGATCGTCGAAAAGGCGTGCTCGCCCTTTCCCTGATGCTGCATCGCGTCAGCCTGGGGTTTGGGGAGCAAATTCTCGATGCCGTCGGTATTGAGCGTCCCCGTGATAGCGCCTTCGCCGAGCGTAATGTTCTTGAGCTTGCCCGCCTTCAATAGCACCTTGAAATCACTGTACGGCAGCGTCTCGACGTCCGAAGGGGAAATGAAACTCTGAAGGATCAGCATCGCCGTGACGGCCGCGAGCAGGTACCAAAGGGAAAACTGTTGACGGGTTTCCATGGGATCCTTCCATCTTGCGGTCAGATTCATCATAGGCAGCGCGCCAAGCGCACCGCTTGACGGAGGTCAAGCCGCGATCTCGCCTGTCGCGGCGCATGTCGCACGCAGCGGCTCACCCGAGGCGCTCGCCGTCTCCGTCATGGCGATGCCGACCTTTGACACGCGTCAATGTGAGAGGGTGGGGAGCGGCGATAGTGAATAGGTTCGCCCCGGGAGGTCAACGTGAAATGGCATCTGGCCGTCAAAGGCTTGTTTCCGGCGCTCCTGCTTTGCCTGTGCCTTGGGGCAAGTGCCGAGGTTGCCATTCCCCATTGACCGCCCGAGTCACCGACCTGACCGGCACATTGACCCGCGAACAGACGGCCGCCCTGGAGGAAAAGCTGCAAGCCTTCGAGGCCGCAAAGGGCAGTCAGATCGGGGTGTTGATGGTACCGACCACGCAATCCGAAGACATTGCGCAGTACTCCATCCGCGTCGTCGAACAATGGAAGCTCGGGCGCAAGGGCACAGATGACGGTGTACTGCTGATTGTCGCCAAGGATGACCGGCGAGTGCGCATCGAGGTCGGCTACGGTCTCGAGGGCGTGCTCACCGACGCCATCAGCAACCGGATCATCAACGAAGACATCGTTCCACGTTTCGAGCAAGCTGACTTCTATGGCGGCGTGAGTGCTGGCGTCGAACGCATCATGAGTGTTGTCAACGGCGAGCCGCTACCGCCGCCGAAGCGCGCCAGCGATGACGGAAGCGGCTCGGTGCGCGCCTTCCTGCCCGTCCTTCTGGTGCTCACGCTCGTCCTCGGCGGCGTGCTTCGATCGATCCTCGGTCGTGGCCCCGGCGCCGTCGCCACGGGGGGTGTTGTCGGCGTCATAGGCTGGATTCTATCGGGCACCATCGTCCTGGGTGTGCTCGCCGGCGCGATCGCACTTTTCTTTACGATGTTTGGCGGCTCCCATCTCGGTTTCAGGGGGATCGGTGGGATCGGTGGCGTGGGCGGCTTCGGCGGGTCAGGGCGAGGCGGCTTCGGTGGCGGCGGCGGTGGATTCGGCGGCGGCGGCGCCTCGGGGAAATGGTGATGCCAAGCTTGCGGCGCATGGGGCGACACCTGCTGATGACGCACTGGAAAGTGGGGCAAGCCTTCCCGCGCAAGGCGCTGCAGGCGATCGAGCGGGCCATCTCGGCGGGCGAAGCCAGCCATATCGGTCAACTCTGCTTCGTCGTGGAGGGCGCGCTGAGCTGGGCCGGATTGCTCAAGGGGCTCACCGCCCGCGAACGTGCCATCGAAGTGTTCTCCCAGCAGCGCCTATGGGATACCGAATACAACACTGGCGTTCTGATTTACCTGCTACTGGCGGACCGCAGCGTGGAGATCGTGGCGGATCGCGGCATCCATCAAAAAGTCGGGGCGCGAGAATGGAGCGCCGTGTGCCGGCAGATGGAAGCCGCCTTTCAGAAAGGCGAATACGAAGCCGGTGTCATCGCCGGCGTCGAGTCCATTGGCCGGCATCTGCGGCAACACTTTCCGGCACAAGGCGTCGGCAAGAACGAACTGAGCGACAAGCCGGTGGTGTTGTAACGAGGCGCGGGGGGCGCTATTGGCCGACGGGTTGGCTCCGACAAGCTACGCATTGGCGCACGAACCGAACGGCAACGATTGCCCAACGGTTCGCGCCGATCACTTCACCGTGAATGAAAGCTTCCCGGTCACCGGATGCGTGTCGGAAGAAATGGCGCGCCAGTCGACGCGATAGGTGCCAGCCGGCAGGGGCTGCGACGGCGCGATGACCATGACCTTGGGATCGTCACTGCCGGACACCTTCGCGGCAACCCGCATCGGCGCATGGCTGGACATGCCCGGCATGCCCGTCATGACGAGCGCCGCGCCGGAAAATTGGGTCATCAGGTTCTCGGAAAAGTGCAGTTCGATCTTTTCGGGCGCCGCGCCTTCGGCATTTTCCTGCGGCGTCGAGGACAGCAGCTTGGGATGCGCGTAGGCGGCCGAGGCAAGGGTCGCCGTGGCGGCGATCACCGCGAAGCGAGCGGCGACGTGTCGAAGATTCATGGGTAACTCCGTGGGTAATGGGCGAGACAAAAATGGGAAAGCTCGGCGTGCGCCGGACTTTCGAGCGTCGACATCAGAACCAGGCGCGAACGCCCGCGACAAAGGACACTTCGCTGCGTCGCTGGCCCTCTTGTTCTGCGAAACGCGCCGTATTTCCGTAGCTTCGGTCCCAGTTGACGCCGATATATGGGGCGAACTGGCGATCGAGTTCGTATCGCAAGCGCAAGCCGAGCGAGGTCGATGACAAGCCCGCACCGATACCCCGGCTCGCATCGTTCTTGCCGTAGATATTGATTTCCGCCGTCGGTTGAAGCACCAGTCGGTTGGTAATGAGCAACTCGTATTTGCCTTCCAGCCTGGCGGCGGCCTGCCCGGCCTGGCCGACATAGGCGGTTGCCTCCACGTCGAAGTTGTACAGCGCGAGCCCCTGCAGGCCTAACGCGGCCCACGTCTGGGACCGTCCCGGCTTGAAGTCGTGGCGAACGCCCCCGACCACGTCCCACCATGGACTGATCGCATGACCCCAAAGTGCCTGGACTTCCGCGTCCTCCAAACCATGTCCCGTCCGCTTGCCTTCCGAACGGATCCACAAGCGGTCGATATCGCCGCCCACCCAGGCTGTGCCTTCCCAGTTCAACGCACTGCCGCCGCCGGCGCGTTGCCATTCCAGTTTGTCGAACAGCACCAGGTAGTTGATCTGCGCGTCGCCCATATCGTGCATATGCCCGCCATGGAATACGGCATTGCGATCCGCGTCGGTGAGCGGCGGGACCGGAGACGCGGTCGGGGTCGATGCGGCGGGTTGCATGGGTTGAATCTCCACGTCCCCCGACGCGGCCGGATCGTGCGCGTGCGCCGGGGAAGCCGCCGACTGCGCAAGGACAGGAACGGCGTGACCGAAGGCGGCCGCCACGCCGAAGGCCAGGGCGATTCGGTGGAGGCGCCGCGGGATCGTCGACGACATCGGTTTATCCATTCGCATCATTCTTCCACGCGTACTTCGCGAAACATCCCCGTCTCCATATGGAAAAGCAGGTGGCAGTGATAGGCCCACCGCCCAAGGGCGTCGGCCGTGACGCGATAGCTTCGCTTCGACCCCGGGGCGATATCGATCGTATGCTTGCGCACCATGAACTTGCCTTCTTCGTCCTCCAGATCGCTCCACATGCCATGGAGATGAATCGGGTGCGTCATCATCGTGTCGTTGACCAGCACCAGCCTGACCCGCTCGCCGTACTTGAGGCGAATCGGCTTCGCGTCCGCAAACTTCACGCCATCGAACGACCAGGCGAACTTTTCCATGTGGCCGGTCAGGTGCAGTTCGATCGTGCGCGTCGGCTCACGTCCGTCGGGATCGGAAAATGTGCTCTTGAGGTCGGCATAGGTGAGCACGCGACGTCCATTGTTGCGCAGTCCGATCCCTGGATCGGAGAGCCGTGGCGTGGGGCTCATGGCTTGCGCATCGACCAGCGGATTTCCGCTTTCCGTTGCGGGATGCGATTGCATCGCACCCATGGCGCCCATGCCGGACATGGCTCCGTGATCCATGCCAGACATGCCCGCAGCAGCTCCGGTGGCCGATCCCGACATGCCGTCCATGCCCGGCATCGCCCCCGGATCCGCGCTCGACGTGCCGTCCATGGTCTGCAGGTTTTCACCGCTCATGCTGGACATATCCATGCCCGGCATGGCGTTGGGATCCTTGGCAGGCGTGCCATCCATGGTCTGTATCGCTTCGTCGCTCGTGCTCGACATATCCATGCCGGGCATTGCGCTGTGATCCATGCCTCCCATGCCCATATCATCCATCGTGAGCAGCGGGCGCGGGTCGAGGGAGGGCACCTCGGCCGCCAAGCCTTCGCGCACGGCCAGCGTGCCGCGGGCAAAGCCGGTTCGATCCATCGACTGAGCAAAGATCGTATAAGCCGATCCATTTGCCGGTTCAACGATCACATCGTACGTTTCGGCGACCGCGATCCGGAACTCATCCACGCTGACCGGATTGACGTATTGCCCATCGGCCGCCACGACCGTCATCTTCAGCCCGGGGATTCGCACGTCGAAATAGGTCATGGCCGACCCATTGATAAAGCGCAGGCGGATGCGCTCGCCCGGGCGAAAGATGCCCGTCCAGTTGCCGTTGGGCGCCTGCCCGTTCATCAAATACGTGTACGTGTAGGCGCTGACGTCCGCCAGATCGGTCGGGCTCATGCGCATCTCTGCCCACATCTTTCGGTCGGCGATCGTCGCGCTCCACCCTTGGGTTCTGACGTCGTGAAAGAAGTCGGCGATCGTGCGCTGGTGAAAGTTGTAGTAATTGGACTGCTTCTTGAGCTTTGCCAGGATTCGCCGCGGGTCTTCATCCGTCCAATCGGAGAGCATGACCACGTAATCCCGGTCATACTTGAACGGCTCCGGATCCTTCGCGTCGATGACCAACGGGCCGTACACGCCCGTCTGCTCCTGCAAGGCCGAATGGCTGTGGTACCAATAGGTGCCGTGTTGCTTCACCCTGAAGCGATAGATGAACGTTTCGCCGGGGTCGATACCGTTGAAGCTGAGCCCCGGAACCCCATCCATGTTGCTCGGCAGCAGGATGCCGTGCCAGTGAATGGAAGTCTGCGCCTGAAGCTTGTTCGCGACGCGCAGGGTAACGTCATCGCCTTCGCGCCAGCGCAGGACCGGGCCGGGCAGGGTGCCGTTGATCAGTGTGGCCGTTCGTGTCTGGCCGGTAATGTTGATGGGGGTCTGACCAATATCGAGATCGAACTGGGTGCCCGTGAGCACATGGGGCTGGCCCGGGCTCGACATTGCCCAGACGGGCGGGCGCCACATCCCAAGTCCGCCGGCAAGGCCGGCGGCCCCCAATCCCTTCACGAAGGTGCGTCTGCCAAAGTGCGTTTGCATGTATCCGTATCCGATTGTCTCGACAACGCCGTATGGCTCGATGTCCGTCAGTCGGTACCGCGGTGTGCGCCCGACCGGTACCTTGCGGCATGGCGCAAGATTATCCGGGCGCTGACATCGACAACATGACAGCGAAATGACGAATTTGTCATGATGGTGGGCTCCGCGCGGAGGGGGGGCGCGAATTCCGCCGCTCGCACGGGGAGCCTGAGCCCCGTGCGGCCAATATCAGGGCGCCCGCCGGGTCAACCTTGCCGGGCCACCCAGATCTTTTTGCGGTTCAGCAGCAGCGGAACGATACCGATGAGAATGCCGCCCATGCCGACGACATTGGTGGCCCAGTCGAAGGTCGGGATGCTGTAAACCGCAATGAAGAAGAGGAAAAGCCCGCTTGCCACCGGCCAGATGACATGCGTCACGGCGGCCCACGGGCCTTGCGTCAACACCTTGCGGTAGTACCAGCCGCAGGCGAGTCCGGTCAGCCCAAGGTAGAAGCAGATCTGGAAGCCGATCGCGGTAATCGAATCCTGCAGAATGACGTTGATGGTCGGCAGATAAGACGACATGAACAGCAGCGCCAGCCCGATGATCCAGATGAAGAAGATCGCAACGTGGGGCGTTTGCCAACGCGGATGCAGACGCGCATAGCGATGGTGGAGGGCGCCGTCGCGGCTCTTGGCGAAGAGCGTGCGGGTGAACTGCAACATCTGCGTCTCGACCGTTCCCACCGTGCTCAGCAACACCGCGATGATCGCGACGTAGCCCCAGGTCGGTCCGAACAGCTTCTCGGCAATGGCGAAGATGATGTTGGTGTTGAAGTGCTGGATCTCGGCGTCCGACAGCCCCAGCAGGGCGATGACGATGAAGACAAGGAAGAACACCATCAGGAACACCATCGACCAGAACGCCGCCCGGCCGGGAATGCGGTTCGAGTCGCGCGTCTCCTCGCTGAGGTTCATGGTCACGTCCCAGCCGTAGAAGAAGAAGATCGCCACCAGGGCGCCGCTGGCGAACTGCGCGGGCGTGAACGCGAGGGGCGAAAACCAGTGCCACGAGAACGCGTGCTGCTGTGCGTGAGGGAACACGAAGAAGCTCGCGACGATGATCACCAGCAGGATGATGCCCTCGATGATGGTCATCACGACCTGCACGTAGCTGGTCAGTTTGACGCCCTTGACGACGATTGCACTGACGACCGTGAGCCATGCGGCCGCGATCAGCGTCACGTAGTGCACGTTATTCATCATGGGTCGATCAAAGATGAGCAGTGTGGCATTGGCCGCCGGAATCATGGCCGACACCATGAACACGCAGCACAGCACCAGCAATGCCCAGCCGGCAAAGAAGCCAAGCGTGCGCCCGAATACCATGCTCACCCATGAATAGGAGGTGCCGGCACTGGCCAGGGCACGGTTCATGTTGATGAACGCGTACGCGATGCCGAACATGATCAGCCCGCACACCAGGATGCTCGCCGGGGAGAGCGTGCCGGCCGTCCCGATGATGGTCGACGTCGTGATCTCGACGCTGTAGGCCGGTGCGGTGCCGGCGATGCCCATGATCACCGATTCGACGATGCCCAGCGAATCGGCGTTGAGCTTGGCGGGTTGGTCCATAGATGTGCGGTTCTAGGCTAGGTTGACATGGATGGATCGACGTTTTACTCCATGCCGGATGTCCAGGCAAGAGGGGGATGTCATTCTTGCGTTCGCCGTTGATTTTCCAGTCCCGGCGGGTCGCAATACGCTGTCGTGTCGGACTTGCCTGACCTTCCTGGGAGCACCCGTGGTCCACTTTGGTGCAAGGTGCGCTGAACCACGGGATGCATGGTCGCTGTCAGAGCGTCACCGACGCCACGGCGGTGGGTCGAAGGCACGCTTGGCCGTTTCGAGAAACACTCGCTGACGGCTCGAAAGTCCGTGACGCGTGGGTACCAGCGCCATGATGGGGGCGGGCGCCAAGCGCCATTCCGGCAGTAGGCGAACCAGTTTTCCGGCGGCAATCAGTCGCGCGGCATCCCACTCGGACCGCTCCATCATGCCAAGTCCGGCGACCGCCCAATCGCTGATGACCGTGCCATCGTTTGACGACAATGTGCCGGTCATTCGAATGGTGGCGGCCTTGCTTGCACCCGTTCCGCGATCGTTGTTACGCATGAATCGCAAATGCGTGGCGTCTTCGTCGTTCTCGCGCAAGCATAGACATTCATACCGATCGAGCTCGGACGGATGCACGACGGCCGGCAGGCGGCGCGCAAACGCGGGAGACGCGCAGAGATATCGTTCATTGGGCGCCAGGTAATGCCCCACCCAGGAAGACGCTTTGACGTTGCCAATGGAAATGACGACATCCGCGCCTGACGCTGCGGTGAGCGGACTGTCGGCGAGCACCAGTGAAATCGAAAGGCCTTGGTGTGCCCGATGAAGCTCGCGAACCAAGGGCGCAATGTGCGCGCGACCAAAGCCAAGCGGCGCAACGATGCGCAGATTGCCGGTGAGGCTGCCGGGTTCGCCCGACACTCGGGACGGAATTGCGTCGATACGTTCAAGGAGTTCAGACGCCTCATGCAAAAAGCGCTGACCTTCATCGGTCAGCGAGATACCTTTCGCGCCACGTACCGCAAGGCGAACACCCAGCCGCTCCTCCACGCGCTGCAGACGGACGGTGACCGCGGGGGGCGTCAGGTTCAGCAAACGCGCTGCGGCGGCGAGCGATCGCGAAGCGCCCAGGGCACGGAACAGACGCAGATCGTCCAGATCGATCATTAAGTCACCATTAATGTCATGTTCTCTCGATATTACACAGGACAAAATCCTGACGGCGCTTTCGATGCGAATCGGCGGCGGCCGACGGCGCGAGATCCTGGCTGGATGGTGCGTCCATTAATAAAGATTTAATGTCGAATTTACCGCGTGTTACACACCGCACCCGTTTGCTTCTTTATCTTGAGCCCATCTGAATCACTTTCCGCGTTTGAGAGGTCGGAATCATGACTCGCACAGCTACGACGATGGACAACGTTGCAATGGACAGCACGCGCACGCTGTACATCAATGGCGAGTGGTTGGCGCCGGCGAATCCCCGGACGGTGCCCGTCGTCAACCCGGCGACTGGCCACGCGATTCGCCAGCTGGCGGTCGGATCGCGGGAAGATGTCGACACGGCGGTCGCCGCGGCCCGAAGGGCGTTCGTCCCATGGTCCGATACGCCGGTGGCGGATCGCGTCGAGATCCTGAACCGAATGTATCGCCTCGTTCTCGACCGAAAGGAACTGCTCGCACAGACGATCATGTCGGAAATGGGCGCAGCGATATCGTTCGCTCGTGCCTCGCACGTCCCGTTTGCCGCGGAGCATCTTCGTGTGGCAAGCGAAATCGCGGCTGGCTACCCTTTTCTCAAGGTTGACGGTCACACGGCCATTGCCCGTGAGCCCATCGGCGTCTGTGCGTTGATCACCCCCTGGAACTGGCCGCTGTACCAAATTACGGCAAAGGTGGGGCCCGCGCTTGCCGCAGGATGTACGGTGATTCTCAAGCCCAGCGAGTTATCGCCCCTGAACGCCGAGCTATTCGCGCAGATCGCTCACGATGCCGGGGTGCCGGCGGGGGTATTCAACCTTGTGCAAGGCAGTGGCCCGGAAGTGGGTGAAGCCCTCGCGGCGCATGAGCAAGTCGACATGATCTCGATCACCGGCTCCAACCGGGCCGGCGCGCTCGTGGCGAAGGCGGCGGCAGACTCGGTCAAGCGGGTCACACTGGAGCTGGGAGGAAAGTCACCGAACGTCCTGCTACCGGATGCCGATTTTGGGCGGGTAGTGGCCTTGGGCGTCATGGCCGCGTTTCGCAACGCAGGGCAGTCGTGCAGTGCGCCCACGCGAATGATTGTCCCTCGCGATCGTCTCGCCGACGTCGAACGCATGGCCTGCGCGACCGTTGAATCGATGGTCGTGGGGGATCCTGGTTCGGCGCAGACAACGCTCGGGCCGATTGCAAACGAAGCACAATTTCACCGCGTGCGGGCCATGATCGATGTGGGTATCGCGCAGGGTGCAAGGCTCATCTGCGGTGGTCCCGGATTCCCGCCAGGTTTAAGCCAAGGTTACTTTGTTCGGCCGACGATTTTCTCCGACGTGACGGCCGACATGCGCATCGCACAGGAGGAGATTTTCGGGCCGGTCCTGAGCCTCATGGCGTACGACACCGTCGATGAGGCGATTGCGATCGCGAACGATACGAAGTACGGCCTGGGTGCGCACGTCCAGAGCGAGGACCTGATGCAGGCGCGCGCGGTTGCCTCGCGTATCCGGTCGGGGCAAGTGCATATCAACCATCCGGCGTGGGACGCCCATGCCCCGTTTGGCGGTTACAAGCGCTCGGGAAACGGACGCGAATACGGCATCCATGGATTCGAGGAGTACCTTGAGACGAAAGCGATCCTGGGTTTCGCCTGATGGTGATCGCCGAGCGCATCGCATGCCATTGCGAATCGCGCAACGTAGGGAAGGGGATGCGGCACACGGGTCGCCCTGAGGCAGAGGGCGGCGGACAACGGAACTTCAAACAAGATATCCATGTTGCAAATCGACAGAGTCAGCGATAGTCCCGTGATGCCCACCGATGTGGACGTTGTGATCGTCGGCGGCGGCATCATTGGAACCACTGCCGCGTACGAGTTGGCACGTCAGGGGGTGTCGGTCGCTCTGGTGGAAAAGGGATTCATCGGCGCCGAGCAGTCAGGGCGCAACTGGGGATGGGTGCGTCAGCAAAATCGCAGGCATGACGAATTGGTCATGGCAATGCGCAGCTTGACGCGGTGGTCGGAGATCGGAAACGAGATCGGTCGCGATCTCGGTTTCCGCCGTCAGGGCAGTCTGTATGGGACGACGGCGGAGGCAGACATTGCGAAATGGGAAAAGTGGGCGGTCGGCGCAAAGGCGATTGGCTATTCGTTCGATCTTCTCTCGGCAGCGGAGCTTAAATCCCGAATTCCGACGGGGACGGCGCGGTGGGTGGGCGGCCTCTGGTCGCCGTCGGACGGGTTGGCCGAACCGAGTAAGGCGGCGCCTGCCATCGCCGAGGGGGCAAAAGGACTAGGCGCCTACGTGTTGCAGACATGTGCCGCGCGAGGATTCGACATCAGCGCGGGTCGTATCGCCGGCGTGTGGACAGAGCGCGGTCTCATTCGCGCGACGACGGTCGTGTGTGCCGGAGGCGCGTGGAGTTCGCGCTTGTTGAAACGCCATGGCGTTGAGTTGCCGGTCGCCAATGTGGTCGGCACCGCAATGCGCACGTCGCAAGTCCCGGCGTTGCCTGGCGGCACATTCAATGGTCCAGGATTTGCGTTGCGTCGTCGTCTCGATGGGGGCTACACGCTTGCCGTACCCGGCTATGGTCGTGTCGAGCTGGCCCCGCAAGGGATTCGGTACGCCTTGAAGTTCTATCAGACCTATCGCTCCGAGTTGACGAAGAAGTTGAAGATTCGCATAGGGAAGAGTTTCTTTAATGGGCCCGAGGCGTCGGCAAGTTGGGCGCTCGACGAAATCTCGCCGTTCGAGCGTATCCGCGTGCTGGAGCCGGCCATTGACGAAGAATGGTTGGCGCAGGCAGTCAACAACCTGACGACCTGCTTTCCTCAAATGAAGGGCGTGCGGATATTGCAGGCGTGGGCGGGCCTCATCGATACGACGCCGGATCTCGTGCCGGTGATCTCGACCGTTGATGAAATCCCGGGCCTGATCGTCGCGTCGGGATTCAGCGGGCACGGGTTTGGTCTAGGTCCGGGGGCCGGGTTGCTCGTGTCTGAAATGGCGCAGAATAAAACGCCCTATGCCGATGTCACCCCCTTCAGCCTGAATCGATTCAAGAAAGGAGGGCAGTTGCTTCGTCCGGAGATGATGTAGGAGGGCTCAGGACGGCATTCAAGCCATTCTGCGGAACCGAATTCCATGACGCCGAGGTCGTGCCGTCAATTCGCCAACGGGCGGGCGAGGATTGTCACTGCCGACGGTGGCGTTGGGACTTGCCAATATCGTCGCCTTCGACGCATGCTAGCCAAAACTTCTCGGTCGATCGCGAAATGGAATTGAGACAACTCCGGTATTTTGTCAGTGTGGTGGAACACGGAAGCATGGGGCGGGCCGCCTTGGACCTCGGTGTGGTCACCTCCGCATTGAGCCAGCAGATCAGCCGTCTCGAAGGGGAACTCTCGACCCGCCTGTTGCAGCGCACGTCCGCCGGCGTGATGCCGACTGACGCCGGCATCGCCTTTTGGCGTCAGGCACAACTCGCGCTGCGCCATATCGACGATGCCGCGGTTGCCGCGCGCTCCGCCCGTCTGTCGGGACACGTGAGCGTTGGCATGGCACCAAGCACGGCGAGCGTGCTCGGCGTCGCGTTCGCGCAAGCCATGCGTGCGCGATATCCCGATGTTCGACTGCGCATCGTCGAAAGCCTCTCCGGCTATCTCGCCCCCATGCTTAGCGCGCGTCAGATCGATCTCGCGGTGCTCTTTCGCGAGGAACCCGCGCAGCGGTGGAGCGTGATGCCACTGCTCGACGAGCAGCTGTTCCTGATCGGCGCCGAGGGTCTCGATGGCATGCCGACAGGCACATCCGTGCGACTAAAGCACCTCGGCAGGCTTGCGCTCATCCTTCCCAGCGGCACGCATGGGCTGCGCTCGCTGCTGTCGTCGGCGTTTCGACGCGCCGCTTACGAACCCAACGTGGTCGCCGAAGTGGACGGTCTTGCGCTGCTCATGGATCTGGTCCAAACGGGCATGGGTGCCACGATACAGCCCGGCGCCGCGCTCGCCAGATCCGCGAACGGTCTGCTCGTGAGCGTGCCCGTCGCAGAGCGCTACGCCACGCGGCCCAACATGATCGCCAGTGTCTCCGACGACGAACTGTCGCCCGCGGGTCTTGCTGCGCGCGTCGTCCTCGCCGATGTCGCGCGGCAACTCGTGCACGAAAGCCGCTGGCCCGGCGCACGTCTGCGCGTGCCGCAGTCTTCACAAACAGTGAAGACCCCTTGAGGGGACACGACTGGCAGAACAGACTTGGCATCCCTATGATGCGTCCGAAAGGAGCCAAGTCAAATGGTCGATGTATTGGTAATTGGAGGAGGCAATGCGGCGCTATGCGCTGCGTTGATGGCGCGTGAGGCCGGCGCGTCGGTCCTGCTTCTCGAATCGGCACCGCGCGAATGGCGCGGCGGCAACTCGCAACACACGCGAAATCTGCGTTGCATGCACGATGCGCCGCAAGACGTGCTCGTGGATGCCTATACGGAAGAAGAGTTCTGGCAGGACCTGCTCAAGGTCACGGGCGGCATCACCAACGAGGCGCTTGCACGTCTGACGATCCGCGCATCGTCGTCGTGCCGGCCGTGGATGCAGCGACACGGCGTGCGTTTCCAGCCACCGCTCTCCGGCGCGCTACACGTGGCACGCACGAACGCGTTCTTCATGGGGGCGGCAAAGCGCTTGTCAACGCGTATTACCGAAGCGCGGAAGCGCTCGGCGTGGACATCCGCTACGAAACCCCCGTCGATTCCCTGGAACTCGATGGCGCTCACTTCGTCGCCGCGCGCAGCGGTGACAAGCGGTTCGAGGCACGCGCGTGCGTTCTCGCCGCAGGTGGCTTCGAATCGAATCGCGCTTGGCTGCGCGACGCGTGGGGACAGAACGAGCGCGGCGAGTGGCCGGCAGACAACTTCCTGATCCGCGGTACGCGCTTTAACACGGGGGTGCTGATCCAGCACATGACAGATGCCGGCGCGGATCTGATCGGCGACCCGTCGCAATCCCACTGTGTTGCCATCGATGCGCGTGCGCCGCTCTATGACGGCGGCATCTGCACCCGCATCGACTGTGTGTCGCTGGGTGTCGTGGTGAATCGCGACGGCGAGCGCTTTTACGACGAGGGCGAAGACTTCTGGCCCAAGCGCTATGCGATTTGGGGACGGCTCGTCGCGCATCAGCCGGGCCAGATCGGCTACTCCATCATCGACGCGAAGGCGATCGGCCGTTTCATGCCGCCGGTGTTCCCGGGTGAACGGGCCGATACGCTGCCGGAACTCGCGCGCAAGTTGGGGCTGCCGGAAGCGCGCTTCATGGAAACGGTCACCCGCTACAACGACGCCTGTCGCATCGGCACCTTCGACCACACCGCGCTCGACGACTGCCACACCGAAGGCCTCACGCCTGCCAAGACGCACTGGGCACGCCGGATCGATACGTCACCGTTCTATGGCTACGCGTTGCGCCCAGGCATTACGTTCACGTACCTCGGTCTGAAAACCAACGACCGGGCGCAGGTTCACTTCGGCGGCAAGGCGAGCGAGAACCTGTTCGTCGCAGGGGAAATGATGGCCGGAAACGTGCTTGGCCAGGGCTATACGGCCGGCGTGGGCATGTCGATCGGCACAGCGTTCGGACGCATTGCTGGCACGCAGGCCGCGCGCGCCGCACACAACACCACGGAGGCTCACAGTGCAACAGTCTGACGTGCTCACGCCCGAACGCACGCGGAGCGCGCCGCAGTTCGATACCAAGGAAACGCAACACAGCACATCGGGCCGCGCGACGCGCGTGATTCCCATTGTGCCGTTGAGCAACAGCGAAGCCGAAGTGGCGAGGCAGATGCAGATTTGCAACGCGTGCCGCTATTGCGAGGGATTTTGCGCCGTATTTCCGGCAATGACGCGGCGTCTCGACTTCGGCAAGGCGGACGTCAACTATCTGGCGAACCTTTGCCACAACTGTGGCGCGTGCTATCACGCTTGCCAGTACGCGCCGCCGCACGAATTCGCGGTTAACGTGCCCAAATCGATGGCGCAGGTCCGCCTCGAAACGTATACCGAATATGCGTTTCCCAGGGCGTTTGGCGCGCTTTACAAGCGTAACGGCGTGACATTGTCGGTCGCGCTGGCGGCAGGTCTCGCGCTCTTTCTGATGCTCGGGATGGCATTGCGCGGTGGTCTTTCCGCAGACGCCGCGTCGGCAAACTTCTACGCGATCTTCCCGCACAACCTGCTCGCGACAATGTTCGGCACGGTCTTTCTGTTCGCGATGCTGGCGTTGGGCGTGGGCGTTACGCGCTTCTGGCGCGACGTCTCGGCGGGCACCGCGAGCGCGAGCATGCCTGCCGCCGTCGAAGCCGCAAAGCACGCGCTGACGCTCAAGTATCTCGACGGTGGGCACGGCGACGGCTGCAACGAATCGGACGATGCATTCACGCTCGCGCGACGCCGCTTCCATCACCTCACGTTCTACGGGTTCCTGTTGTGTTTCGCGGCAACCGCGGTTGCAACGCTTTATCACTATGCGTTCAGTCTGGAGGCGCCATATCCCTACCTGAGCATCCCGGTGTTGCTGGGCACCGCGGGCGGCATTGGACTGTTCGTCGGGCCGGCGGGGTTGTGGTGGCTGAACCTCACGCGCAATCCCGAACGCACTGATGCCCGTCAACGTCCGATGGACCGCGGCTTCATCGCGCTTCTGATGTTGACGAGCGTATCCGGGCTCGCGTTGCTCGGGTTTCGTGCAACCCCCGCGATGCCGCCACTGCTCGCCATCCATCTGGGCATTGTCATGGCGCTGTTCGCGACACTGCCTTACGGAAAGTTCGCGCACGGCATTTTTCGCTCGGCGGCGTTACTCAAATCGTCGATTGAGAAGCGCCAAGGTAACGCGTCAAGCCTGTGCACAGATTAAATCCCGCAGGGTCCCGACGGTACCCATTACTTACACATACCCATAATCAGGAGACACCATGACCCCCACAGAATCCATCTCTGCCAGTGGTGGCGGCTCGCGAGCGAACCGGGCCGCCGCCGTGCTACGGGTAACAAGCGGCAACTTTATCGAACAGTTCGATTTCTTTCTGTTCGGTTTCTACGCGACATCGATCTCGAAGATTTTCTTTCCGTCGACGAGCGACTTCGCGTCGTTGATGCTCACCTTCGCGGTATTTGGCGCGGGCTTTCTGATGCGCCCGCTGGGTGCGATTTTTCTCGGCGCATACATCGACAGGGTGGGGCGGCGCACCGGACTGATCGTCACGCTGTCGATCATGGCGAGCGGCACCATCCTGATCGCGTGTGTGCCGGGGTATGCGACCATCGGGCTGCTCGCGCCTGCCCTTGTGCTGCTGGGACGCCTGTTACAGGGTTTTTCGGCGGGCGCGGAACTGGGGGGCGTATCCGTCTATTTGGCGGAAATGGCCACGCCCGGCAACAAGGGCTTCTACACGAGTTGGCAGTCGGCCAGTCAGCAAGTCGCGATCGTGATGGCGGCGGCGATCGGCTATGGCCTGAATCATTGGCTTTCCGAGCATCAGATTGTCGCGTGGGGTTGGCGCGTGCCGTTTTTCATCGGCTGCGCAATCGTGCCGTTCCTGTTTGTGCTGCGCCGTTCTCTGCAGGAAACCGCGGTATTCGAAGCGCGGCGGCATCGTCCGCAGGTGCGTGAAATCTTTGCGATGCTGTGTGTCAACTGGCGTATTGTCATTGGCGGGATGCTGCTCACGGCGATGACGACCACCACGTTCTATCTCATCACGGTGTATACGCCCACGTTTGGCAAGTCTGTGCTCAAACTCTCGACGTCAGACAGTCTGATGGTGACATTGCTCGCGGCCACGTCGAATTTCATCTGGCTGCCGATCGGCGGCGCGATTTCGGACCGTGTGGGGCGCAAGCCGGTTTTGCTCGCCATCTCCGTGTTGGCGATCTTCACGGCCTATCCTGCGCTCTCCTGGCTCGCCGACGCACCGAGCTTTGCACGCATGCTGACCGTGCTGCTGTGGTTCTCGTTCTTCTTCGGGATGTACAACGGCGCCATGGTCGCCGCACTGACGGAAGTGATGCCCGTCGAAGTGCGGGTGGCGGGCTTCTCGCTGGCGTTCAGTCTCGCGACCGCGGTGTTCGGCGGCTTTACCCCCGCGATCTCGACTTACCTGATCCAGATCACGCACGACAAGGCTTCACCCGGTTACTGGTTGAGTTTCGCCGCGTTGTGCGGGCTCGTTGCCACGCTCGGCCTGTACCGGCGAGGGCGAGGGCACGCGGCGGCGGCCGCTACGTCAGCCTGACCCAGCGCAATGATGTCGGCGACCGGTGCAAGACCGGTCGCCGCTTTGTTTGGGGCGGTTGTCGTCCGAAATATGCTGCCGGAATCTGTATGTCGTTTCTGGGACGCTGGACACAATGGGGCAGGGCGCCCGCCCGTCGGAAGCAGCCATTACGCGATCGGTCGGCGCGTGCACGGCACATGCCTTGATGTGCCAGCGCCAGCGTGCAATGAGCGCCCGGCACAGCCATCTCTGGGCGCATGACCTGGGCGCGCCGATCTTCCTCGTCACGCTGAGCCTCGCCGGCGTAGGGTGGGCCTTGTTCGGGACCAAGAACGCTTGCGAGCGGGTAAGATTGCCAGGGATACCGCCGGAGTGGCTGCACTGATTGCGTTCGCGTCGCTGATGGTTTCGGCAACCGCCTTGCCCAGGGGGTACCTGGATCGGAAGGTCTTTCCCATGAAAATCGTTCGTTCTCGCCGCTTGGCGCCCGCGCTTGCCGTTTGCCTCTTGATGGCACTCAGTGCGCCTGCGGTTTCGGGCAACCGGGAAAATCGCTGTGGTTGGTTGCAGAACCCGACGCCAGGCAACTGGTGGCTCGACGACAAAGACGGCAGTTGGACGCTTTCCGTGATGGGCGAGCCGCCGGCTCCAGGGTTCGACGAGATTCCCGACATGTCGACAAAGGGCTGGGTTGTCACCAACGCGGGAAGTCACGGTTACGGCTGCGCGTGCGTGGATATGGAAGTCGAAAGACGAACCGGCAAGGTCGTGCGGATCTTTGCAGCCAAGCCGCTTTCGCTGAAACGCTGCAAGACCGATCGCGCGCTGCCAGCCCCTTGATGGGTGCAGTTGGCGGACACAAAGTAGGGCGCTCGCCACCGTCTGGAAAAATTAATAAAATCAATGTCTTAAAAATTTGATGAGGGCATCGACACCCTAATTTTTGTCCATCAATGTGGACACCATTTAAGTGCGTTTCTGTGGCGCGACAGAAAATAGGTGCAAAACGGTCGCGTACTCTGTGGTGGACAGAATTTGTGTTCAATCCTGCGAACCGAATCAGGTAATGATGCCTGGTGTGCATTCATGCCGATCCAGTCTCCTTGTGTCAAAACTTTCGTGACTGGCTCCAAGCAGAGATTCCGTGGAGTGAATCGATTGCCATCGATCACGTCATTTGCGCAGATGATGCTGGATCGGACGCGACCGCTAGGTTGGCGACCGAGATCATTGAAAGTTCCAAGGGGGCACGGTCGAAAATCATCGGATATCGCGAGCTAGCCGCGGATTCACTGTCGACTGCGAAGCGGGTGCATGCGGTAACTGCCGTCGCCGGGAGCGGTGGGCTTTTGCGCGAGATGAGTCGGGATCTCCGAGAGTTTGTGTCGCCAACACTTCCCCGTAATTTTCTCCTCGGCATTGGGCTTCCGCAAACCAGGGAAGTATGGGAGAGGTTTCTCTGCCATTTTCCCAGGATGGTAACCACCACGGGTGTTTACCATGAAAAGGAGCGCCCGGCGTTTCTCTCTCGTAACAGACTCAATTTCGAGCGCATTACGAGGACAGAGAAACCATGCACATCAAACGCGCCAGGACCCTCAAACCCGCCCAAATCCGCCACCTGCTCCGCGTCACTGAGGCGACCAGTTGGCACCCCGAGCGCAACGCACTCATTCTGCTCCTGGGCCTTATCTGCGGTATGCGAATCTCCGAGATTTGCACCGCTTGGCGTTACTCGAATGTTGGTCTCATATTCGTCGCTAGGCTTATTGAGCGGGCTGCAGATATGCCGCTTGAAGCTGCTATCAAGCAGCGTGTTTTGACGCCGCTTGGCATCTCGACGCTTCGCTTCGCAACGGAACGTTCAGAACTCTGTGGCGAGTAGCCTGATATAGGACGAACCGTTCAAAGCGTGAAGCAACATTGGTCAGTTGACCTCCGAAAGTAGTAACTAGCGGTCGGCGACTGGCGCAGGCAGCAACTCTGGGCAGCTATCCGGGGCCCGAGAGGACGTGCTTGCCGGACAGCGGCAACCGTTACAGCGCCGACGAACCAGGACATGCTAGCCATAATATCTTCTCCTGCTCGCGATTCAGGACCGGGGCCTGAATCGGTGACGCCGATGCCTACCACCCCCACCTGAGCGTGCTTGCGGCGCGGCTATAGGATTTGCCGAATTGTGTCGGCTCAAGGTGTTTGCCCACACGTCGAATCAGGTCGCGAGCGAGCAGTGCGTCGGTAAGGGCGTCTGACAGGGGCTCGGGATCGTGTCCTGAAACGCGCTGCAGTGCGGCAAGGATGGCTTGCTTCGAGAGGGAGAGCATGGTGGCCTCCGTTTAAATAACTGTCATCTTCCGGCCGGGTGCCGCGAACAGGCGTGCTTGCGTTCGGTCGACCTGGCCAGGCCGCGCGTCAGGCCGGCTTGATGTTGGACGCCTGTGGCCCTTTCGGACTTTGCACAACATTAAAGGAGACGCGCTGATTTTCCTGCGGCGTTCGAAATTCTTCGCGATTATCTGCGCTAATTTTAAAAAAGTGAGCGAAGAGATCTGCGCCTCCATCATCCGGTGTGATGAAGCCAAAACCCCTGCTGTCATTGAACCATTTGACAATACCGGAACTCATAATTCACCTCTCTAATACCCAAATCTTATATCCAACGCTTTACCATCTCTAATTACAATGTATGGCGGCGTTGATAAATGGACAACCAAGAGGGTCAGAGATCGGAAGTGTCTCGCAGCGATCGGAATATCGACGCGCCATCGAAAAGCGGCGGACTTGATGGTCGCTAAATATTTTATACGCGCGCATTGATAAACAAACAAGCGATTTATTTTTTATGAAATTTAAATTTCAATTTATTTGTCTCAATGTTTTTTTAAACAATTGCATCAGAATCATCGTCCAATTCAGTGGTGAAGAAAGGCGTCACACTGGCGGAAGAAGACTGACCTGCACTCGGTGAGTACGTCCGTCGTCGACCAGCGGTATGTCTGGATCGCTTCCTTCCAAAAGTTGCCCGTCGACGGTAACGGATGCGGGGCCTTGACTCTGGCCATGCGGATTGGCTATAGAGATGAGATAACGCGATTCGCCAAATTGGTAGATCAAGCGATACCCGCGCCACTCCCGCGGAATGCACGGTGTAATGCGCAGTGCGTTGCCGCGCTTGTCCAGCCCCAGAATGGACTCCACGGTACCGCGATGCATCCACCCCGCAGCGCCGGTGTACCAGGTCCAACCGCCTCTACGCACATGCGTGGGGGAGGCGTAAATGTCCCCAGCCATAACGTAAGGTTCGACCTTGTAGGCATGTACACCGGCGCGCGTGTCGGCATGATTGATGGGGTTGAGCATCTTGAGCATGTCGCCGGCACGGTTGCCGTCGCCCATTTTCGCGTATGCGATCATGCACCAGGTGGCGGCATGCGCGTATTGCCCGCCGTTTTCCCGAATGCCCGGCAGGTATCCCTTGATGTACCCGGGATCTCGCGCCATCTTGTCGAACGGTGGTGTCAACAACAGGATGAGGTCGTCGCCCGGGCGTACCAGATAGTGCTCGACAGATTCCATCGCCCGACGCTGCCGGTCTACATCTCCCGCCCCGGAAATCACACTCCAGCTCTGAGCAATCGAATCGATACGACACTCCGCATCGCCCGCGGTGCCGAGCGGTGTTCCGTCATCGAAGTAGGCTCGCAGGTACCACGCGCCATCCCAGGCGCCATTGTTCAGCGCGGCATGCAAACGCTCAGCGTGCGCCCGCCATCGCGCTGCGGCGTCGACCTCTCCGCGCGTCTGCGCCAAATCGGCGAAGGGCAACGCGGTGGCATGCAGGAACCAGCCAAGCCAGATGCTTTCGCCTTTGCCTTCCATCCCGACGCGATTCAGACCGTCGTTCCAGTCGCCCCCGCCGATGAGCGGCAGGCCATGAGTGCCCGTTGCGAGACTGCAATCGATGGCCCGCTGGCAATGCTCGAACAGGGTTCCGCTCTGCGCTGTGACTGTCGGCACGTAATACGCATTCTCTTCGGTGTCGGGGACAGCGCGTCCCTCCAGATAGGGCACCGGCTCGTCGAGGATCTTCGTGTCACCCGTCACTCTGACGTAATGAATGACCGAGTATGGTAGCCAAAGCCTGTCGTCCGAGATATGGGTGCGCACGCCACGACCTGAGGGCGGATGCCACCAATGCTGCACATCCCCCTCGACAAATTGCCTTGCGGCCGCCTTGAGCAAATGCGCCCGGGCAAGATCGGGGCGCGCATGGCACAGCGCCATGCAATCCTGCAGTTGATCGCGAAATCCGAACCCGCCGCTCGCCTGATAGAACGCGGCGCGCGCCCACATGCGGCAAGACAGCACCTGATAGAGCAGCCAGCCGTTAAGCATAAGATCGGTCGCCCGGTCCGGTGTCTCGACCTGAAGCTGCGTGAGAATCGCGTGCCATTCCGATTTGACTGATGTCAAGACCGTGGCGGACGACGTCCCACGGTAGCGTTGAATGTATCTCCTTGCCGCGTCACGGTCGTTCGCCTGCCCAAGAAGAAGGGTCAGTTCGACGCGTTCGCCGGGTGCCAATGTGATGTGCGTGAGTAGCACGCCGCAAGGGTCCATGCCCGCACCCGTCGCATTACTAAGCGCCGCATCGGATATCAGCCCCGCAGGATGGGCGAGATCGCCGTTGCGGCCGATGAATTCCGTGCGGTTGCCGGTCCAACTGGACTGCTTGCCAAGCCAGTCCAGAAAAGCAACGCGCTCACTGAACTCGGCGTTCCATGCGTTGGTGGCAAACATTGCGCCCGTGACGGAATCGATCTCGGAGACGACAAACGGTGCATTGCGGGCACGTCCGGCACCTAGCGCCCATTCGACGTATGCCGCAGCAGAGAGTCTGCGCGGGCGCTTCGAACGGTTTTCGATAGTGAGTACGGAGAGCTTGACGGGGTCGTGCCAACTCACGAATTGCACGAGTTCGGTCTTGATGCCATACACGGCATGTTCGAAACGACTGTATCCAAAACCGTGAGAGGCAATATAGCGAGTGTTCTCCAGACGGATTGGAGATGCGGTCGGGCTCCAGAGATGTCCGGTTTCGTCGTCGCGCAAAAAGAACGCCTCACTGCACGGATCGACGACCGGATCGTTCGACCATGGCGTCAGTTGATTGGCTTGGCTATTGGCCGACCAAGTGTAGCCGCCCCCTGACTCGGAGACCTGAAAACCAAATTCCGGATTGGCGATGACGTTCAGCCATGGCGCGGGTGTGCGCTGGCCCGGACCGAGTACCGTCACGTACTCGCGCCCCTGCTCGGCAAACCCACCCAGCCCGTTGAAATACTCAAGCGCAGGGGCGGGCAACGGCGTGTCGGCGATGTCGTCGCCACGCGTTGCCCGCGTTCGGCCGATACTCAATGGCATGTGGGTAATGCTACGACCCATGCGCACGACCTGTTCTTCGAGGCTGCCTTGTCTCGCCCCCGCAAGCACGACACGGGCGGCCGTTAGCAACAATGTCATTTCCGCCGCCTCCAGGCCGTCGGCGCGAATGACGGAAATGCTGCCACGGCCGTCGTTAGGCCCGGATGTGACCTGTGTGCCGCTGACCATCGTCTGAAGGGAGACTTGCAGATCCTCGATATAAGACACCTTGCGTTCATTAAGAATCACGAGGTCGACCGGAACGCCTTTGCCTTGCCAGTATTCGTGGGCACGCAGCAACTGTCTGACAATGTCGCGGTCGTCCTGATCGTCCACGCGGACCAGTACGATAGGTAAGTCTCCGGAAATGCCAAATCGCCATAGCGATGGCGCACTGAGCGTGTTGCGTTTGAGCACCTCGGCAGCAGCACGCATCGCGGTGTCAACATAGAGCACCCGGTTGGCGATGAACTGGAAGAGGTGTGCGTCATCGGCGGTGATACCCAAATAGTGCAGATTGACCTGTCCCTGTGTCCACGCCAATGTCGAAATGCGTTGGAAGCTTGCCGGGTCGTGATATTTGTCGGTGAGATCGAGCAATGCCTCACGGCTTGGCGCCACCATCGTAGAAAACACCAGATGCTCGGTCGCACCGGGGGCAACGATAATGCGCGTGCGCAGGCTGAAGATCGGGTCCAGTACCGGGCCTACCGTATTCGACAGCGGACGGCCGTCCATCACCGCCAACGGGTCGCGAATCGTTCGCCCCCGTGTGATGAAACGTGCCCGATCCGTCTCATAGCCCACATTGCCGCCATGCGGCGAGCGCGCCAGCACATGCGCCGCCCACAAGGGCGTATCCGTGCCTCCGCGAGGGCGGCGCATGGCGAGCAGACCCTGCACTTCCGGCAGGTATTCGGTCTGGACGAACAGATTGGAAAACGCAGGGTGCGCCGTGTCGCTCGCCATCGGCGCCAGCACGACTTCAGCGTAGGAAGTGACCTCAATTTCGCGCGTCAGCGCGCCCTCGTTGGTGATGGACAGGCGACGGACTTCGGCGTTGTCTTCGGGCGACACCATGATTTCCAGTGTCGAGACAAGCGAGCCTTCCTGCCGGACGATGCTTGCACGGTCCTCGGAGAACGCCACGTCGTAGGCGTCTGGCTCGATGTCCACAGGCTGGAAGGTCGCGGACCAGACAGCGTCATTTGCCGTATCCCGCAGAAACAGATAGCTGCCCCAGCGGTCGCACGTAAGGTCCTCGCGCCAGCGGGTCACGGCAGCGTTGCCGCATAGGCTGTATCCAGACCCGGCGGCAGTGATCATGACGGAATATTCGCCGTTCGATAGCAAGTGCGTGGCGGGAGGGGTCTGTCCTGCGGAATAGAATCGGCGCATGACCGGCACAATCGCCTCGATACCCGTTGGCGTGTCCGCGATGTCGGGCGCGAGATCCACCGCGCTGATTTCGCGCGGGTTCGCCTCATGCAAGAGCAAGTCGGCGGCCCGCGCGACGGGCTGACGATGGAAGCGTTGCCGCATGATGTCGCCGAACAGCACGTTCGTCAGCGCGACCAGCGACATGCCCTGATGATGGGCCATGTAGGTGCGAACCGGAACGGCGTTACAGTTTTTCGGTAGCCGAGAAGGGGTGTAGTCAATGGCGTCGTAATAGCCGAAGACACCGCGAGCGCCAACACCGTCGAGCCGTTTCAGGTTGGTCACGGCGTGCGGCAAATCATACATTGCGGCGAGCACCGTAGCATAGGGCGCGATCACGAGAGACCGCGCAAGCCCACGCTTCAATGCCAACTCGGGCACGCCGAAATCGGCATATTGATAGGTCATCGCACGGTCCCGAATGTTACAGGCCGACTCGGAGATTCCCCACGGCACGCTACGCGTCCTGCCATAGGCAATCTGACTCGCGACGGCAAGCCCGCACGATGAATCCAGCAGGCTCCTGTGGGGATAGTCCATCACCAGTGACGGCATCAGGTATTCGAACATCGAGCCTGACCATGACATCAGCACCGCTGCCTTGCCGTAAGGCGCCATGATGCGCCCGAGCCGGAACCAGTGCGTTGCCGGCACGTCGCCCTTGGCGATGGCAATGAAGCTCGTCAATCGCGACTCGGACGCAAGCAGGTCATAGTACGAGTTGTCCAGCTCGGCGTCCGCCATTCGATAACCAATCGAGAACAAGCGCCGGTCGGAGGCGAACAGGAAGCGAAAATCCATCTCGTCGAATAGCCGGCGAGCCAATGCTGCAACGGCTTCAAATCGTTTGGCGATGTCCGGACCGGGTAAAGGTGACGCCGTGAAGTACCGGGGCGATTGGCCGGCAGGCGACACGTCCGGCGTGAGATCGAGCAGGTGGCTCTTGACATTGTTCCGGATCGCGCCGACCCAGTAGAGCACTTCGCTATGCGCAGCGTCACCACGTTCGTTCACGAATGTCTGGGCGAGATCGAGCAGCGTCGTCGCGAGATGGTCGATCTCGCACCAGCGCCGGCGCCACCCCTCGGATGCATCGGCGATGACGTCAATCGGTTCGGACGGCACCGGCTGGAGGAGCATGTGTTCCAGCGCATTGAGCTCTTCGTATAAGTGGTTCCGGTTCACCGTGAGGGTTCGCCGGTCGTCGCTCTCGTGAGCGATGGCGTCGCGCAAGAGCGCAACCGTGTCGAGAACTCCATCGAGCTGCGCGCGGCCGAACACCGGTTCGAGAGCAATTTCTTCGCACGCGCTCGTCACCACGAGCAGATGGCCTGCCAGATTGCCGCTGTCAACGCTCGACACATACTGCGGTGCCAGAGGGCTCAGATCCTGGGTGTCATACCAGTTGAAGAAATGCCCCTGGTAGCGCGCAAGGGTCGACATCGTGCCAAGCGTTCGCTCCAAACGTTCGAGCGTCTCCGTCACGCCAATCCAACCGAAGTCGCGGGCAGACAGTACCGACAGCAAATAGAGGCCAAAGTTGGTCGGCGAGCTTCGGTGTGCCACCACGGGGCGCGGGTCTTCCTGGAAGTTGTCGGGCGGGAGGTGATGATTGTCGTCGTCGACAAAGGTAGTGAAAAAACGCCAGATTCGCCGGCCGGCCATTCGCAGTGCCTCGTTATCTTCCGTCGAGACGAGGGACGAGCGCGCGGGGCGCGGCTGGCGGCTGATCCGTTGGGCGACGAACGGAGAGAGGCCCCAGACGATCAGAAACGGCGCTGCCCAGAGAAGGCTGGCAGGTCTGAGCCATGTCACGATGGCCGCGCACAATACCGTGAGTGTGATGGCACCGCGAAGCGACCAAATAAAATTCCCGAACGAGCGCCCCGCATGCAGTTTAAGCTGCGCCGCCGTTACCCATTCGAGCAGTCTGCGCCGTGAGACGGTCAGCCGGAATAGCGTGCGTGCGATGGCGTCGGCGGCGAGCCACGCCTGGTTCGCCAACATCGACGCTACGATAAACGTACGCTCGACGCCGCTGCCAATGTCGCGGCCAACCGCGCGCAAGTGGCTCGACATCGAAATGCCAGTCTGTGACGGGATCAGGCCTGCCGCAATCATGAATATCGTGGAGGCGGAAATCGCCAGCAATACCAGTGCCGACCAGACCCCGACAGGCGCCTGTGCGACTACCCATGCGCACACCAGCGTAGCCAGCGCCGCTGGCGCAGTGAGCGAGCGACGCAAATTGTCGAGCATCTTCCATCGAGCCGCCGCCGGAATCGCCCCGCCGCGCTTGCCGACAATCCACGGCAGAAGTTGCCAGTCACCGCGGATCCACCGGTGCAGCCGGATGGCGGCGACCTGCGCATGCGAAGGGAAGTCTTCGAACAGTTCGACATCCGTGACCAATCCGCAACGGGCGAAGTTGCCTTCGAAAAGGTCGTGGCTAAGAATCGTGTTCTCCGGAATTCGGTCTGCAAGCGCGGATTCGAACGCATCGACGTCATACAGGCCTTTGCCGATGTAACTGCCCTCGCCAAGCAAATCCTGATACACATCGGACACGGCGCCGGCATAGGGATCGATGCCGTAGCGTCCCGAAAACAGGCGCGAATAGAGGGTTCCCTCGTGCATGGCGGGCAGTGTTGGCGTGATGCGCGGTTGCAGAATGCCGTAACCAGCGACCACGCGCCGCGAGCCCCGATCGAAGTGCGGACGGTTCAGCGGGTGCGCGGCTGTGCCAACGAGCTGCCGCACGGCGTCGATAGGCAAACGCGTGTCGCTGTCGAGCGTGATGACGTACCGGACACCGGGAGGTGTCCACGGCGCACGTCCTTCGATGTCCATGAACGAGGTGTCGGTGGCACCTCGCAGCAGCCGGTTGAACTCGTGGAGTTTGCCCCGTTTGCGCTCCCATGCCAGCCATTTGCGCTGCGTTTCATTCCAACGGCGCCTGCGATGGAACAGGAAGAATCGTAGGGTATCGGCAGTGCTGTCTGCATAGCGGGAATTAAGCGTCGCAATGCGGGCGCTGGCGGCCGCCAGAAGCGGCATATCGCTGTCGATGTGCTCCGCATCGGCGTCGCGCCAATCGGAGAGCAGGGCAAACCGGACGTCACCCTTGGCATTCGCAAGATAGTGCACTTCCAACTGTGCGACCTGTGCGGCGATGTCTGCCTCGTTCGTCAGCATCATCGGTACGACGACGAACGTTCTGAGTTCAGGCGAAATGCCGTCGGCCAGCTCAAGGCGCGGCAAGTGGCGGGGGGGATCAGTCGGGCTAACGCGCGGTCGATGAGCAAAACGGCAAGCTCCGACGCCGGGAACAGACCACATACGGCCAATACAACCAGACCGGCGACGCCCACCCCCGCCGTGGCGCTGAGCAAGACGGGAATGGCCAGGATCAAGCCACTCAGCAGACAAACGCTCACGATGTAGGCCACCGCGCATTGCCGGGCATCATGCAACCGACAGCGACGGGCGATCGGCACACGATACGCGATCTCACGCTCAAAGGCGCGCCGGCCGGCCGACAGAAGATAGTAGCCCGGGTCCGCGCGACGCGCCATGTCTTCGGCGTCAGCCGCATCGCCCGTGCCAGAAGCTGCGGCGGCCGCCCGGGTGTTCAGCGCTTGCGTGACCTCAAGCTCCGACAAGCGCGATCTTGCCGCCAATTTCTCGATCTCGTGCCGGTAGCCATCGCGAGTCGCAAAGTCCATTTCCGCGTAACCTGCGTTGTGGCGCAGATGCGCGTCGACCAGGCTGACGTCCTCGAACAGTGGCTGCCAATCGAACGCCCGCATGTCGCGCAAACTGGTGATGACATTGCGCACGCTCATGTTCGCGGCCGCCTGACTGGCGTGTTCGGCCTGGACGACCTCCTCGGCCGATTGCCCTTGCTGCGCCAGTTGGTCGCTTAGCCATTGCAGGGACCTATCCTGATAGCGCAGGCGCTGAATCAACTGGACCGTGAAAGCCGGTTCGAACGGCTCGACGACGCGCGCGTTTGTCGTTGCGGCATCACCGGCAGCAGGGGATGCAGACGCTTTGTGCGCGAGTAGGTCATCCGCATATCGGTCGGCGGCCTGACGGCTCACCTGGGCTCGTGTGACTTGCGCGCAGAGGCGCCGGAGATTCTCGATCATCACGGCGCGCAGTGTGAGTGGCATGGCCCAAAGCTCTGCCATGGTCAGCGGCTCGACCTTCTGATAGGCGAGCAGAAAGCACGTGAGCAGCGCAGGATCGAAACGGCTGTCGGTGTGAGCCACGAAGGCCCACATCACTCCATAGATGCGCGGGAGGCCACGCAACGGGCCGTCAAGCAGCCGCGGCAATGATCGAAAAGACTTCGTGTTCAGACCGTTCCGGACCTCTCTGAACTGGTCCGAGACGGTACGGAAATTGTCTAGTAGCCATTCCGCAGCCGGGGTGATCGAGCGACGTTGCAACGTGGCGTGCGCAGTTGCGTCATAGCACCCGCGCAATATGCGCTCATTGTCGGCCGCGCGTGAGGTTAGCCCTCGGGTGCGCGGCGGATGAGCGGCGACTTGCTGGGCACGGGCCAGACTGAGTGCATGTTGCTCCAGTCGGTCGCGGCTGAACAATTCCGCGCGAATCGGGGCTTCCACAGGCCCGAAGTCGCTCGTCCCCCGTGGGGTTCCGACAAAGTAATCCATTCCTGGCGGTTTCCACATGCCGATGTCTCCGGCGTTGCACGGCTATCAGGAGAATACGGGATGCTTGTCATCCAGACCGACGACCTCGTCGTAAATGTGGTCTCGCGTGCGGGGGTCGAAGTGCTGCCAGATTCGAGCAAGCCAGTATTTCACCTTGCGCTGGGAAACGTCGCGCCCGCTCACCGGCACGGCCGGGCATTGGACATTCTCACCGACCAGTTTTCCCTGCAGGTACTCGTGGGCGTTGGCTCTGACATATTCTTTGGCTTGCATCAGATCTGTGGCGCTGGAGGAAAACGACAGATCCAGACACGTCAATGTCCAGACTGCGTCCTGACGTTCTCCGTAGACATGAAGCAGTATCCGTTCCTTTCTCATGATCGACTCCTCTTCGCACATGCGCGGCATATGCCTCAAATGATGGTCGCGGCTTTTCCCGAGCGCGTCGGTTCGATACCGAACGGACGCGCTGGAAACTTTGACGTAGGGTGAAGGCGACTTCGGCGTCCGATCGTCTCCATCGCGTGGTGTTTGTGTACATGCAACGGGCGGACGCCGTCATTGACAGGCGATTCACGGGAGGTTTGCCATGTTACGAACCCTGGACGAACTGGAGGCCTGCACCGTCCGCGCGACTGACGGTGATGTCGGTCTCGTGAAAGATCTGTACTTCGACGACAAGGCGTGGGTCGTCAGATACCTCGTCGTGGAAACCGGGACGTGGCTTGCGAACCGGCAGGTATTGATCTCGCCGATCTCGATTGGCCAGAGCGACTGGCTCGACGACATCATCCCGGTCACGATCACCAGGGACCAGGTCAAGCACAGTCCGAACATCGACATGCACAAGCCGGTTTCCCGCGAGCATGAAGCCGACTATCTGGCGTATTACGGGTATCCGGACTACTGGGGCGGCATGAGCGCATGGGGAGAAAGCGCGTTTCCGGGCGGCCTCGCAAGCGGCAGCCGTTCTGAGCTGGATGCATTTCGCGCGGCACGAGAAGCTGCGAATTCCAATGACGAGAGCGTGAATAGGCCGCGACACGATCGGCATCTGCGCAGTGCCGATGCGGTGACCAACTATCACATCCATGCGAGCGACGGGGACATCGGACACGTGGAAGGCTTGCTCGTGGATGTTCACACCTGGGCGCTGCGCTACCTCATCGTGAACACCAGCAACTGGTGGATGGGCCATCTGGTGGCCGTCCCCGTGAAGGTGATCGAGCAAATGAACTGGCTAGACGCGACTGTGTCGCTGGCGCTGACGCGCGAAGCAGTGAAAGCCGCGCCGCCCTACGATGCCAAGGCCCGACTCGATCGACGCCAGGAAATCAGCATCCATAACCACTTCGGCCGCGCGGGCTACTGGGACGATCCGCCGGCTCACAAACGAGACGATAGTTAGGGGCGTGGCGTCAAGGCCCCGCATCTTGGTCATCTCGATACGCCGGTGGACTGAAATCCGCCCGCACAGGAGCACTCATCATGAATTCCATCACGTCATTCTTGGTACTGGTACTGCTTCTCGCGGGAGCGGTGGCTGGCGTCTACATCAGTCCGTATCTGGCACCATGCTTTCTTGTCGCTGCCGTATTGCTGGGTTCGACGCTGAAGATGGCTAACGCATGGCAGAAGTTCGTGATCCTGCGCGCCGGCAAACTGCAAAGCGTGAAGGGCCCGGGACTGTTCATGATTCTGCCGGTCATCGATAGCATCACGGCAGTGATCGACGAACGCATACAAACCACGGCATTCAACGCCGAGCAAGCGCTGACAAAGGACACCGTGCCAGTCAACGTCGACGCGATCATCTTCTGGCACGTCGACGATGCCCAGAAGGCCGCTTTGGCGATCACCGATTACCGGCAGGCGATCGACCGGGTGTCTCAGACATCCTTGCGCGAGATGATAGGCGCGTCGATGCTATCGACCCTGCTTTCCGATCGGAAGGCTTCGGACGAACAACTGCGCGCAGAAATCGGCGCCAAGACGGCCGCATGGGGTATCGCCGTGATGTCGGTGGAGGTGCGCGACGTCGCCATTCCGGTCGCCCTCCAGGACGCCATGTCGAGGCAGGCTCAGGCCGAGCGCGAAAAGCAGGCGCGCATGATTCTCGGATCCGCGGAAGCCATCGTCGCGGCGAAGTTTGTGGAGGCTGCAGCAATTTACGAAGGACATCCGCAGGCGTTGCAACTGCGCGCCATGAATATCATCTACGAGACGACCAAAGAACGCGGCGCCACTATCTTGATGCCGTCCTCGATGGTCGACAGCATGAATCCAGTCGCGATATCGTTTGCTGTAGCCAGCACCGACCCGGTCAATTCGATGCCGGGACTGAAGACAGCCGCGTAGTCTCCGATCTACCGCATGTGGCGGGGCTGCCGTCGATCTAGTCGCCCAGGAGTTCCGCCACAGGCTGGAAATGCTCCACGTGCTGCGATATGACCTTCACGATGACAATGATCGGGATGCTCAGCAGCATGCCGGCGATTCCCCAGAGCCAGCCCCAGAAAAGCAGCGAGACGAAGATGGCGACCGGATTCATCTTGGCGATCTTCCCGGTAATCCACGTGGAGACGAAGGTGCCGACGAGCGTCGCAATCGCAAGAGACGTCCCCGAGACCAGCAGCGCCATCGAGAACGATTGGAACTGCATGTACGCGGCCATACCAGTCGCCGCAGCGCTCACCCCAGGCCCGAGGTAGGGCACCACATGCAAAAGTCCCGTCGCCAGGGCCCAGGCCCCGGCGTTATCCAGACCCATTGCGCGAAACGCAACCCAACTGAGCCCGCCGACCAGCATATTGGTCACGAGCAGCATCAGCATGTATTGCTGTATGGAGTTGTTGATGTCGTCGAGAATGCGCACGGTAATTTTTTTCGACGATAGCGACGGCCCCGCCAACCGCACGAGCTTGCGCTTGAACGTGTCTCCGCTGACCAAAAGAAAAAATGCCAGCAGGATCACTGTCAGGGCTTGGGCAATGAATCCCAGCGCCCCCATTGAACCCACCCACAGAAAGGTGCTCAGCTTGAAAGCGGGCTGATCCAGCACGACATGCGTCACCGACTGCCTCGGCGGCGAGGACAGGTCGGAGGCCCGATTGGCCGCGTTCTCGATCGCCCCCGCAGCGGCTTTCATCTTTTGAAGATTGCCGAATGTGCCGCTGTGCAGGTTATCCAATAAGGCCGAGAACGTCCGTGTGACCGCAGGTAACTGCTCGACCACTCTGTCGATCTGATCGCGCAAGGGATAGCTGCCGGACACGAATATGCCGACGACGGCGAGCATCACGATAACGGCGCCAGCATAACGTCCGACTCTTAGCTTCCCCAACCCGACGACCAGTGGGTTCAGGGTGTAAGCAAGGAAAACGCCGAGCAGTACCGGGACGACAAATCGTTGCGCCCACTCAAGGGCGAATAGGATGGCGAGCGTCGCCAGAATGCCCAGTGCCAGGCCCCGCGCGTCCACTGGCATGCGCGGTGTCGGCTCGACCAGGGACGCTGCCGTGTCGACGCTTTCCGAGCCGTTCGCGGGTAGGGGCGGGCGGGCGTCGAGTCGTTGCGAGATTGGGCCGCCATAACTTCCTTTAGGTCCGAAAAGACGGGCCGCGCCCCGGTTGATCCATGCGAATGACCACACGGTGGACCTCCTGATTCGTAAGAATATGCGAGCGAGTCCATGGGCTCGATCGATTGACGGGCATGCGGCGTGATGCTCGTTTGCAAGCGGCACTCGCCGCTATGGGCCGCGCAAAATGAAACCCCTCGTGACAAACCGAAGCACCGCATAACGCACGACAATCACCTCGCTTCCTCGGTGAGACTCGCCGATCTCGTCATGCTGTTATCGAACCTGTGCAAACTATCGCGGGCCAACGGTCAATCCCGAGCTATCGACGCGCTTGACGCCCTTGACATGTTCCGCAATGCGCTTCGCGCCGCTGACGGCGTCTTGACTGGCAAGCGTCCCAGTCAACACGACTACGCCGTGGGTGGTCTTCACGCTGACGTTCGTGCCGTCGCTGATGCTATTCGCGAGGAGCTCGGATTTCACTTTGGTAGTAATCCAACTGTCGGACATGACACGTTCCGAACGGTGCATGTCGCTCTTGGCCTCCGAGGTCATGCTGCTGTCCTCGGCCTTTGCGGGCACAAGCGCGAGGCCAAGCGCGATTGCCAAGCCGCCAGTGAGCGCCCCGCGCCAAGCGGGCCGATGGACGCGAACCATGCACTTGTTCTCCGTATCGAGTTTCAATGCCTGTCAGGGCACGGCGAACAGCTTTTTCCCCATGCCCAGAAAGCCACCAAATGACAGAACAGCGTAGCTGATCCTGCCGGCCCGAACGTCCAGCATGATTTCCTTGATGTCACCCAGGTCGTCACCATGCGAATCGATCACGCTGTTACCGACGAGCGTGTCTGCGCCCATCAGACTGGGACCGGGTCCCCGCACCGTACCGGGGCCGGGACGCACCGTCTCTCGCACCTTGTACATTCCGTACGTGTCACGATCTTCGTAGTTCATCTTGCTTTCTCCACTCAGAGCACCAGACCTTTTGGTGTGGCGATTTACTCGTCGGAAAGCTGCACCAGCGCTGCTGTCTCGCCCGCTGTAGCCACGTTGACAAGCTTGTTTCTCGCACCGCAGTCGGGGCAATCGAAATAAAAACCGAGGTCGTTGATTTCCGGCGTCACATCCGGAAAGTCGCTCAACTCGCCGCAGGTTCTGCATGTGAACATCTGCCTCTCCCTATCGTCTTGACGAAAGTGCTTTACCAGCCGCTCTGCGCCGACGACCCAGGCTGTTCAAGGGCCGTCAGTGCCGCTCGAACTCATATCGATGGCACGATGCAGAGGCTAAGGGCGGACGTTCCGTACGTCTGTCCGATAGCGAACAAAGCTTGATCCCGGGAGAACAGAGAGGAGGGTCCGCCAGCGAACAGACATAACCTCGGTGCGGAGAGATAAGGGATATGCTCCTCGCCCGCGATGGCAGCCAATCACGGGCTGACCGCACAAATTGTCGCCGACCTACTATTGAGAAATGCCATGAAAAACTCCCGCATTCCAAAGCAACTTCACGTCGCGCGCGTACTTGAAGTCCTGATCGTTGCCGGCCTCGCCGTCATCTGCTCGCCGTCGGGCGCAGCCCCTGCCACGGACCGTCACATGGGGGCCCATTACGCAAATATCGCATCGCGCACGCCCGTCGAAACCCGCATTAGCAATCTGCATACGCGACTGCAAATCACGTCGACGCAAGAGTCGCTGTGGCAACCCGTTGCGCAAATAATGCGAGACAACGCCAACAGGACGCAGTCGCTACTTAAAGCACGCGCCGATGACGCAAGCCATATGAGCGCCGTTGACGATTTGCGGTCCTACGGTCAAATTGCGGAGGCTCATGCCGACGGTATCAAGAAACTGACGCCCGCCTTCGAGACGCTTTACAACAGCATGTCCGACGTGCAGAAGCACAATGCCGACCTGATATTCCGCAACCAAGGACATCGCGTGGGCCACAAGCGCTGAGAAAGCAGGAGTCAATGATGAAATCCTTACTCACACCAAATCATTGCATGAATCCCATCAGGACGATCGGTCTTGCGTTGGTGATCTTCGGCGTGTTTGCGCCGTCGGTGCCTCAAGCGCAGCCAGGCTATCGCGATCAGGGGGCGCATCATGATATGCGACAGGGGGACAGGCGCGAGCGTCAACGGGCACCTTACGACCATCGGCACGACAGGGAACGTCATTACAACCCGTATGGAGACGGCGGGTATGTTTACGGCCCGCCGCCCGTCGTATACGCACCTCCGACATCTCCGGGCATCACGCTATTTTTGCCACTCGAGTTTCGATAGTGTGCGAGTGCCCTGACCAGCCAGGGTCGACTGATCCACGAGGGGCCTGCTTCAGGCAGGCTTTGGGGGGACGCCTGCTATGACGGCGGCGAGGTTACGTCGCCCAGCGCCTCATCGACGATGGCTTGCGCCTCGTTCAGCAGTTGCTGCAGGTGGCGCTCGCCCTGAAAGCTCTCTCCATAGATCTTATAGATCGCTTCCGTGCCAGACGGGCGCGCGGCAAACCAGCCATGATCGCCCATCACTTTCAAGCCACCGATTGGCGCGTCGTTGCCGGGTGCCAGGGTCAGAATTGCATTAATCGGCTCTCCGGCGAGCCGCTTCGATCGCACCTTGTCGGCTGACAAGGCCGCGAGCACAGCCTTCTGTGCGGGTGTCGCACTCGCTTCGCGTCGGGCCTCCACGGGGGAGCCCAATGCGTACGTCAGTGTCTTGTACAGCGCTCCGGGGTCCCGCCCGGTGCGCGCCAGCATCTCGCCTGCCAGCAGTGCAGGGATCAGACCGTCCTTGTCGGTTGTCCAGACGGCACCGTCGCGCCGCAAGAAGCTCGTGCCTGCGCTTTCCTCTCCGGCGACCGCCAGGGATCCATCGAGCAGCCCGGCAGCAAACCATTTGAACCCGACGGGAACCTCGTAAAGACGGCGCCCGAGCTTCGACGCCAGACGGTCGATCAACTGGCTGCCGACAACGGTCTTGCCAATCGCGGCGTCGGCCGGCCACTCAGGGCGGTGCTCAAACAAGTACTCGACGGTCACGGCCAAATAGTGGTTGGGCGCAAGCAAGCCCCCGCCTGGCGTCACGATGCCGTGCCGGTCATGATCGGTGTCGCAGGCGAAGGCGACGTCGAACGCATCTTTCTGGGCGATCAGGCCTTGCATCGCAAAGGCCGACGACGGATCCATTCGGATTCGGCCGTCCCAATCGGCGGTCATGAAGGCGAATGTCGGGTCCACGGTCGTGCGGGTGACCGTCAGATTGAGTCGATACCGATCGGCAATGGCCGGCCAATAGTGAACACCGGCGCCCCCCAGTGGGTCAACGCCCATATGAATGCCTGAAGCACGCAACACGTCCATGTCGATAACGTTGGGCAAGTCGTCAAGATAAGTGTTCAGGAAGTCATAGGGGTGCGTCGTGGATGCACGCATGGCCTGCTCGACGCTGATCCTTGGCATCGCTCGCAGTCCGCCGCGCAACAGCACGTTGGCTTGCGTCTCGATCCAGGTGGTCACCGCGGACTCCGCCGGCCCGCCGTGCGGCGGGTTGTACTTGAAGCCGCCGTTATCGGGAGGGTTGTGCGACGGCGTGATGACGACACCGTCAGCGAGCCCTGCCGTACGCCCGCGGTTGTATGTGACGATGGCATGGGACACCGCAGGCGTTGGCGTGTATTCGCCACCCGCCGAAATCATCACGTCGAGACCGTTGCCTGCGAACACCTGCATGACAGTTGCAAACGCCGGTTCGGACAAAGCATGCGTGTCGATGCCAACGAATATCGGTCCATCGATGCCATGCCGTTGGCGGTAGCGGCAGATGGCCTGACTGATCACCAGGATATGCGCTTCGTTGAACGTCGTCAGGAACGACGAACCGCGATGGCCGGAGGTTCCAAACGCTACGCGCTGCGCCGGAATGTCCGGGTCGGGCGTGTTGCAATAGTAGGCCGTTACCAGACGCGAGACGTTGACCAGCTTGTCCGGCGAGAGCTGCTGTCCAGCGTATGGGCTGACCGACGCGATCCCCGATGCAAGCGTTCTGGATTCGCTCATGACGGTGTCCCGCGCGGCTTCGTACCGTGACGCATGAGTTGCGCCTTGGCGGCAGTCACGATATGCGCCACGTCGAAGCCAAAATGACGTGCCAGCGCCTCGCGCGGGCCGGACTTGCCGAACGTGTGCAACCCGAAAATGGCGCCTTCATGCCCGGCATAGCGCTCCCATCCAAAGGTGGAAGCCTCCTCCACGGCAACTCGCGCGTTGACGGAGGGCGGCAGAATGTGGTCGCGATACGCCAGCGACTGACTCTCGAATATTTCCCACGACGGCATGCTGATCACCCGAGCGAAAATGCCATCCCGCTTCAGTTCGTCGTACGCCGCGGCGCACAACGCAACTTCGCTGCCAGTGGCCAGCAGCAGCACGTCCGGGGTACCGCCTTCAATGCCCATTTCCTTGCAGGCATCAACCAGGATATAAGCGCCTCGGGCAACGCCTGCGGCACTTGCGTAACGTTGCCGATCAAGAATTGGCACGGCCTGACGTGTGAGTACGAGGCAGACCGGCCCGCGCTTGCGTTCCATGATGACGCGCCATGCCTCGGTCACTTCCCCGGCGTCGGCCGGACGCAGTACGGTCATGCCCGGCATGGCCCTCAGCGAGGCAAGTTGTTCGACCGGCTGGTGCGTCGGCCCGTCTTCCCCCAGGCTGATGGAGTCATGCGTCCAAACCGTGATGAGCGGCAGTTCCATCATCGCACCCAGCCGGAGTGCCGCCCGGCAGTAATCGCTGAAGATGAGGAAGCTGGCGACAAACGGTCGTAGCGACGACAGACTCATGCCGTTGGCTATCGCACACATGGCATGCTCGCGCGCACCGAAGTGAAAGTTCCGGCCCCGATAGTTGCCGCCAGCCTGTGCACCGGGGTTCTGGAAATCGCCCACGACATCGAAGGTCTGGCGAGTGAGCGTCGATGGCGAGAGATCGGCAGCGCCCCCTAGTAACCAGGGTACACGCTCGGCAATGGCATTGAGCACTTGCCCCGATGCAGCGCGGGTCGAAAGACTGGCCGTCGTCGCGGTAAAAGCGGGCAGGGGGGCGTCCCACCCAGGGGGTAGCTCCCGCGCCTGCATTCGCTCCAGTGCATCGGTCAAGTCGGGGTACTGGGCCCGATAGTCCGCAAAAAGCTCGAGCCAACGCGTATGGGCGTCGCGGCCGCGGCGGCCGAGGCCTCCGTGCAAATGCGACGTTACGCCATCGGGCACATCGAACTGCTTGTCGGGATCGGTGCCGAAAAATTCCTTGGCTAGACGCACCTCCGCCGCGCCGAGCGGCGCTCCATGAGCTTCACGCGTGTCCTGGCGGTGTGGCGCGCCATAGCCGATATGGCTTTGCGCGATGATGAGGGTTGGCGCGTCGCCGGTGTCGAGAAAGCCTTGGTAAGCGCGCGACAACTGCGTCAGGTCATTGGCGTCGCTTACGCACTCGACATGCCAGCCATACGATGCAAAGCGCGCACCGACGTCTTCGGTGAACGCCAGGCGGGTGGATCCTTCGATGGTGATGTGGTTGTCGTCGTATATCCAGCACAGATTGGCCAGCTTCAGATGACCGGCGAGCGAGGCGGCTTCCGCACCGAGCCCCTCCATCATGTCGCCGTCACCGCAAAGCGCGTAGATGTTGTAGCGGAATAGCGGAAACCCCGGACGGTCGTAGGTTGCACTTAGCCATTTCTGTGCGATCGCCATACCCACGCTCGTGGCAATGCCTTGCGCAAGCGGACCGGTCGTGGTCTCGACACCCGTCGTCCAACCGTACTCGGGGTGTCCGGTGCATCGGCTTCCCGGTTGTCGGAAGGACTTAAGGTCGTCGATCGTCACGGCCAATTCGTCGGCTGCATCATCGCTCTTGACACCACAAACGTGCAGCAAGCTATACAGCAGCGCACAGGCATGCCCGTTCGACAAGACAAAGCGATCCCGGGCAGGCCAGAGCGGATGGTCCGGGTCGTAACGCAGGAAACGTTGCCACAAACAATAAACCGTCGGAGCAGCGTCCATCGGCGTGCCCGGGTGCCCGGACTGCGCCTTTTGCACCGCGTCGATCGACAAGGTGCGCAGGGTGTCGACGCACAACTGATCAAGATCATCGTGCTGCATCGCTGACATCTCCATCGAATGGTGAAACGGTTGACTGCTACGCCCTTTGACTCACGAAGGTAGTGCGATCTGGCAACATCGCTCACTCGAAACTAGGAGCGTTTGTTCCGTAGGTCTGTCCACTACCGAACAGAAATCTATTGCCGCCACACCTGATCGCGGCGCTGATCAGAGGCTTCCAATACCGAACGAGCCTCGTCCGCCGTCTTAGTACGGCACCGAACCGACGTGCCGTCGTTGTGCGACTACCCTTATTGTGAGGGCTTGGAAATCTCCCTCTAACCAAAGCGGGGAGTCAATCATGTCTTTAGGAATTGTGGCGCTGATTGTTCTGGCACTTCTGTTGATAGGAGCATTCCCAGCCTGGTCGTACAACTCGGGTTGGGGATTTGCGCCGAGCGGCGCAGTGGGATTGCTGCTGGCCGTCGTGATTGTTCTGCTCTTGATGGGTCGACTATGAGGCGCGCAATCCAGATCTTGCTCGACACCGTCAATCGGCGTGTGATGCATGTCGCCACGAAAGCGCGCGACACCCGAGCCCCGGTCAAGGGGCTCAATTTCTTATCCACCGAGAACGTAAATCATCATGAACAAAGACCAAGTGAAAGGCCGGGTCAAGGAAGCCGTCGGCAAAATCAAAGAGGTCACCGGTAAGGTGGTCGGCAACACGAAATTGGGGGTCGACGGCAAGATCGAGAAGCATGTCGGCAAAGTTCAGTCAGTCGTCGGCGACGCACGCCACGATCTGAAGAAGCACACGTAAAGGAATCGCCCGACCCCGCCACACGCGGCGCTTCGGCCATCAGTGCGCTCGGGGCGTACGCTGTGCCGCCGGGCTCGGGTGTCAGTCGAGTGTGCGTTTGTCGGCAATGACCTGCATGAGTTCAGTCCATGCCTGCCGAAACGACGCAACGCCTTCGCGCTGAAGGCGTGCGGCGAGTGCAGCAACGTCGATGCCGGCGTGCGCGAAGTCTGCGAGCACCGGATCGGCGTTACCACCATCCTCGCGCTTGACACTGATCAATTCGCCGTGCGTCGCAAATGCCAGAAGGGTTGCCTCCGGCACCGTGTTTATCGTATCCGGTGCGGCAAGTGCTTCAACGTAGTAGCCCGGCGAGAGTTCCCGGCTCTTGACTCCCGTACTGGCCCACAACAGGCGCTGGGAGCTTGCACCAGCTTCGGACAACTCGTGCCACATCGGGTGCGACATGCGCTCACGGTAGGCGCCGTACGTTTGTTTGGCCACAGCCACGCCGAGACGGTTGCGCAATCCGAACGGCACCTCCCCTGTGATGGCGGTGTCCCAGCGGCTGACGAAAAGCGATGCCACGGATGCCACGTGCAGATCAAGCCCGGCATCACGCCTGCGCGCCAGGCCTCTCCAATAGGCGTTTGCCGCCTCTACGTATTGCTCTCGAGAGAAGAGGAGCGTGACATTGATCGGCACGCCGGCAAAGATTGCCTCCTCGATCGCGACGAGGCCGATCGGCGTGCCGGGGATCTTGATGAACAGATTGGGACAATCGGCGCTTGCATGCAGGCGCTTGGCGGCTGCTACTGTTCCGACGGCGTCTTCGGCGAGCCACGGCGACACTTCCAGCGAGACCCATCCATCGACACCGTCGGTCTTTTGGTGCACCGGAAGGAACAGCCCGGCCGCCTGGGTCAGGTCCTTGATCGCAAGGGAGAAGAACAACGCTTCGTCGGTGAGCGTCGGATCGGCCGGCTTCGCGATGTCCATGTCGTACGCTGCGGTATCGCGAATCGCCTTGAGGAATATGCTGGGATTCGACGTCAAACCTGTGACGTCGTATTCATCTCGGTAACAGGCCAGCGTCCCGTCAACCAGCAAGCATCGCGTGATGTTGTCGAGCCACAGACTCTGCCCGAGCGCCTGCAATTTCCGAGTGGCTTTCATGGAACCTCGCCGAAGGCGTTTCGCAAGACGTTATCGAGCTGCAGCTATTCCGGTATTGACCTCACGTTACACGGCAGACCGACACCGATACGGTACGTCAGCGTACCAATCCACCGACACGATCGGGGCAGGGGTGACGCATCGCGGCGCGAGATCGGCCGGTTCAGTGTTTGTCATATTCCGCAGCATTTCTTCATCGCCATGTGCGATACCGGACGGACACCCCATATCCCCCACGAGCAAAGTGGTTACGAGCCATGGGCATAGGCACGCACTTGAGTCTACGGAGAGGGTTATGACACCAAGTCAGGTCAGAGAGCGAATCAGAGCGTTGGAAGCGAAATTCTCACGCATCAAGGAAGATTTCTTCCAAGTCGTGCATAGTCAGGAAGACGTGCCTCGCAGAAATGACGAGGCGACGCCGTCAGGCGAGGCGGGTGAAATCAGGGAGGATCTCACCAGGGACCGTTAGGACTATCAGGCGGCCGACCATTTGTGTTGAGAGACGTACGGAGGGCATAGGTGCCGGTTACCCCGGCGAAAATGCCTTTCCCGGAGGAGGGTGCCATGAAAGCGGTTCGAAGTTTGCTATTGATGCTTGTCGTCGTCACGTTGGGCGGCTGCTGGTGGGGACCCGGCCCCGGTTACGATCACGGGGGCTATGGGCAAGGCGGTTACGACCACGGGGCAGATGGCCACGGCGGTTACGACCGCGGGGCGGCCCGGGACGAGACAGATAAGTGGGGCCCCGTTCAGAGCCCGCGCAAGTGTCGCGCGGACAACGCGGGCAACCTGCACCGGAGCAAACAGGACAAGCGCCTCGTGAAAGGCGGCAAGGCGGTGGGGACTAGGGGCGAGACGCTGGACACTGTGAATCGCACCGTTGACTCGGCCAACGGCAGACATTCCCGACTACAGCGGGTTGGGGCGAACGAAATGCCAGTGCGGCAAGACTCGATGGAACGCTCGTTGACACTCCCGCTGGCGGGGGCGACGTCAAATGGCCTGGATCTCGGGAAGCAATCGATCGAACTCCCGTTTCACCACACCATAGCACTCGCAGACACGCTTTTCGAGTCCGACCCGGTCCAGCACTTCGATATGCCCGTGGCTGTAACGGATAAGCCCGGCAGTCTGAAGCTTGAGTGCGGCTTCCGTGACACCGGATCTGCGAACGCCCAGCATGTTGGCGATCAACTCCTGTGTCATCCGCAACTCATTGGACGGCAGGCGATCGATGCTCAGTAACAGCCACCGGCACAGCTGCTGGTCGATCGAGTGGTGACGGTTACAGACGGCCGTTTGCGCCATTTGCGTAATCAATGCCTGGGTATAGCGCAATAGCAATCGCTGCATGGGCCCAGCGCGCCTGAACTCTTCCTTGAGCAACCGAGCGCTCAGCCGATAGGCGTACCCGGCGCTTTGCACGATCGCACGGCTCGGCGTAGTTTCGCCGCCCATGAACAGGGCAATGCCGACGACCCCCTCCTTGCCCACAATGGCAATCTCGGCGGACGAGCCGTCTTCCATCACATAAAGCAATGAGACGATTGCTGTGGTAGGGAAATACACATGATCCAGACGGTCTCCGGACTCGTAAATGACCCTTCCAAGCGGCATTTCGATCAACGTCAATTCTGGGGCGATTCGCGCCCACTCGTCGTCCGGCAAGACGGACAGCAGATCGTTGGCGCCTTTGTTCGGTTGCGCAAGCATGCCTTTCCTCCCCTCCATGCCCCGAGATTGGACACGTGCGCGTCTGAATCGCTGCGTAATGTGTGCGTCCGAGTGAATCGATGGCGCCACCATGATTGACCGAGGCTCCGCGTGGCCGGGCTCCCCGGCGGTTGCTTCGAGCTGTTGCCGCTCAACATCCCACTTCTGGATTTTTTTCCGCCGTAATGGAAATGTCAATCACTCATTGTCAGAGCGCCTTAAGCATTCCTTTCACGCATGGACGGAAAAATCCTGGGCGGGTAGCCATCGGGACGATCGTCCGCCTTCCTCTTCCCAAACAAGAACTGCCGCCTGATACAGGTTACGCTCCTGCTTGTTGAGAGAAAGCCGCGTCTCGCGGATCGCCAGTTGCAAGGCGATCATTCGCTTGCTTAATTGCTTATGGCCTCTCATGGTCGTTGTCCTCGCCCGCAACTTCCAGGCATTAGTTCGCGTGAACTCGCGTCTAGAGCATTCGTCGTGTTATTCACGATAGGCCCAACTGCAATGATGGTCCGTACGTAAGCGCACGAACCATATAGCGTGCTGGACGCTCCCTGCGTCTGATATCGAAAACGCGGGCGCCGTTGCCCAGCAATACACTTGTTGGAAAGGGCATAGCAATCGCGTCACGTGCTTCGGCATGCAAACAGCTCACTGCCCCCAAGTGGCGAACATGGTGAGAACTGCGCAAGCCATGGTGCCGGTGGCTAGCCAGCCCAGCGCTTTTAGCCGCAGAAAGCCTCGGCGACTGCATAGGCCGACGAACCCGCCAGCACCGGCACCGCCAACAGCCCGCATCCGATAATGCCGGCAGAGAACAGCAGGAACGAGACTTCGCCGGCAAGCGGCCGTAGGGCTGCGGCTGCCTGCGCCGACGTCTGGATGTCTCTCACTCCGTGCTGATATAGCGTGACAGCGGAAGTCAGTATGATGAAGAAGGCGATCACGTTCGAGAACGCCATTCCGATATAGGTGTCGATTCTGATGCGGCGCAAGTTTCGCCGCGCCTGCGATGGGGCCTCGGTCAGCGGCTCCTGCCCCTTTGTTGCGCGCTGGACCTCCACCTCCTGAGACGCTTGCCAGAAGAACATATAGGGACTGATGGTTGTGCCGAACACCGCGACAACCGCCACGATGTAGCCGCCGTTGAACGACAGATCGGGAATTACGGTCCGATACAGCACGTCCCCCAAGAAATCTTGACGCTGAAGACCGTGGCCACATACGCGAGCAGCGCAAGCGTAAGCACCTTAAGAATGGAGGCATAACGCGGAAACGGGATGAAAACCTGCAACGTCAGCGACCCCATGCCGAAGGCGACCGCGTACCAGACAGCCGGACCACCGATCAGGAGCTTCAATGCCGCCCCCATCGCACCCACATCCGCCGCGATATTGATCGTGTTGGCCACAAGCAAAAGTCCAACCAGGACATACAGTATCCAGCCGGGGTAGTGCTTTCGAATATTCGCCGCGATGCCGTCCCCGGTGACGCGACCGATTTGCGCGCTCACAACCTGAATTCCGATCATGAGCGGATACGTCGCCAAAGCCGTCCACAGCAAGCCGTAGCCGAATGCGGCGCCCACCTGGGAATAGGTGGCGACGCCGCTCGGGTCATCGTCTGCCGCGCCGGCAATCAGGCCTGGTCCCAGCTTCTCCCAGAGCGATTGATTCTTATGGAGTGCAGTGCGGTCGAGCGACACGATATCCACCCCGTAAGAGGAGACTGACCGAATATCTCGGTCACTTCAGGCGAATTTGTCAGTCTGGTCGGTACGCTCGTCGACAGAGGAACCAACTGCCAGTGTTCCGCGGCGGTATTCTCAAGATTTCGAAAAGGACTCGACAAGGGAAGACGGCGAATGCTATTTGCCGATCACATTCCCAACGACGCCACCGACAACAGCGCCCCCGACGGTGCCCACCGCACTCCCGCCGGTCAGTACTGCGCCGGCCACCCCACCAACGCCCGCTCCTACCGCAGTATCTGTGCCGCGCCGCGACATCCCCGCGCAGCCGCTCAAACTGGCCACGATGACAAGAACGGAAATTCCCCAAGACAACGTACATTTGGCATTGTTCATTAAACTAGCCTCCCGGCACTATCGCCTAGATGACGAGTACGGCCGATCTCAATCGTTGCCCCCTCAGGGAGTTCTGACTGGAAATTTGTGAACTGTCGTAGTGTCGACGACGGCCTGAGGCGCGTCATCAGCACAGTGCGGTCGAGATGTGTGAAACAGATATGCCATCCCGCTGCCTGCGTGCGCTTCTGCGAAGGTTTGTGTGCCATGGCTATCGGCGCGCCGACGCGCGGCGGTTTCATGGCTTGCACACTCAAACGGCATCGTTGAGAGTTCCACAATGCGTCATTTGGCCGGGGCAATCGGTTCGGTAGCCGACGCTGGAGGACGGGAATATCGCGTTGTGGTGTCAGCGCATTCTGACGTTCGTTGTGACATGCCCGAGTCGCTGTTAGCGCCGACGTGCAAATGACCCGCCGGGGAGGGGATGGCGGCGTTTGCCGCCGATGCTGACGCCGCAGCAAGCCATGGATGGGTTTGAGGTGGACAGAGACAATGCGCGGGAAACTCCGCATGGCGGTTTATCCGGGAAATGTGCTCGACTAACATTGGCATGGCTCGTGCTGCCCGGAAGACCCCATCATGGATCGGCATCTGATTCAAGTACACTCGGTGCCCAGGCGGTTGTGTTCAAACTGGCCCGAATTAGCCGAGCGGATCACGTTAACCTAAACTGTGTCCGCTGAAGTTGGCGGACACAAAGTAGGGCACTCGAAGCCGCTCAACATCACTAACAAAATCAATTACTTACCTATTCAAGAGCGGCATCAACACCCTAATTTTTGTCCAGCAATGTGAACACAATTTAAGTGCGTTTCTGTCGCGCGACAGAAAATAGATGCAAAGCGGTTGTGGACTCTGCCGTGGACAGAATATGGGTTCAATTCTGCGAACCGAGTTAGGCAATTATGCGTGGTGTGCATCGATGCTAGTCCGGTCTCCTTGACTCAAAGCCTTCGTGATTTGAATCGCCCCGGATTTGAAGGAGGCTCCAACTCTTGAGAAAATGGAGCCATGAACAAGAAGCCAAGCAAGTTTTCACCGGAAGTCCGGGAGCGCGCAGTGCGCCTGGTGCGCGAGCAGCGTAGTGAGCATCCATCGCTGTGGGCAACGGTCGAGTCGATTGCGCCGATGATCGGCTGCACGCCGCAGACGCTGAACGATTGGGTCAAGCGCGACGAGATCGATAACGGCGAACGTGCCGGCCTGACCACGAACGAGCGTGAGCGCCTGAAGGCGCTGGAGCGCGAGAACAAGGAATTGCGCAAGACCAACGAGATTCTCAAGCTGGCCAGCGCGTTTTTCGCCCAGGCGGAACTCGACCGCCGTATCAAGTCCTGAAATCCTTCATCGATCAGCATCGAGATACCTTCGGGGTCGAGTCGATCTGCAAGGTCTTGCGGATTGCCCCGTCGGCTTACTGGCGCCATGCTGCCCAGCTTCGCGATCCGTCGAAGCGCTGCGCCCGAGCGAAGCGTGATGACGTGCTGTGCCCGGATATCCAGCGTGTCTGGCACGCCAACATGCGGGTCTACGGCGCGGATAAGGTCTGGAAACAGATGAACCGGGAGCAAATCCGGGTGGCCCGTTGCACGGTCGAGAGATTGATGCAGCGACTGGGATTGCAAGGTGCGGTTCGCGGAAAGCGGGTCCGAACAACGGTTCCCGACACATCCGCGCCGTGCCCGCTGGACCGGGTCAACCGGCAGTTCAAGGCCGACCGGCCAAATCAGCTCTGGGTTTCCGATTTCACCTACGTTTCGACGTGGCAAGGCTGGCTGTACGTGGCGTTCGTCATCGACGTGTTTGCGCGGCGCATCGTTGGCTGGCGGGTGAGTCGTACCATGCGCACCGACTTCGTACTTGATGCGCTTGAACAGGCGCTGTACGCCCGCCAACCCGGCGACGACGGGACGCTGATCCATCATTCCGACAGGGGGGCGCAGTATGTTTCCATTCGGTACACCGAGCGACTTGCCGAAGCTGGAATTGAGCCATCGGTCGGCAGCCGCGGCGACAGTTATGACAACGCCCTGGCGGAAACGATCAACGGCCTGTACAAAACGGAACTGATTCACCGGCGCGCGCCTTGGAAAACAAGGGAATCCGTCGAGCTTGCAACTCTGGAATGGGTCGCTTGGTACAACCATCATCGGCTGATGGAACCGCTGGGCTATATCCCGCCAGCCGAGGCTGAGGCAGACTACTACGGGCAACTCAGAAATACTGCTGAAGCGCCTGCATTAACTTAAACCAACCGGCCTCCTCGAAATGAACTGACCCCCAAGAGTTGGACATAAATCCAACCCTTGGGGGTTTTTGCATGACGAAGTACGACGAGGCGTTCAAGCGCCGTGCAGTTCGTGAATATCTAGACGGTCGGCGTGGCAGCCAGCATGTGAGCCAGAAGTATGGTGTTGGTCGTACGGTGCTGCGGCGTTGGGTGAATGCTTATCGGGAGCATGGAGAGGCGGGGCTTCGCAAGAAGCACGAAACCTATAGTGCCGAGTTCAAGATGTCGGTGCTCCAGCATATGTGGCGACACGAGCTGTCGTACCAGCGCACATGCGCGGTATTCGATTTGCGCGAAGGCAATAGCGTCAGCCGTTGGGAGCGTCAGTATCATGAAGGCGGTTTCGAAGCTCTCAAGCCGCGCTCCAAAGGCCGGCCACCTAAGATGTCACAACCCAACAAGCCTACCCAGCCGACGACGCCCGACGACGAGCGTCCGCGTGAAGACCTGCTCAAAGAAATCGAATACCTGCGCGCGGAGGTGGCGTACCTAAAAAAGTTGGACGAACTGCTCCGCGCCAAGGAGCAGACAGCGCCAAAGAAAAAGCACAAGCGGTGAGCGCATTGCGTGAGCATCACCTGACCTGCCCCTACAAACAGGGCCAGCCGGAGTCTAGTAAAGTTCGTTTTCGGAGAAGAAGACGAACATGAAGAAGCGATTTACGGAACAGCAAATCATCGGGTTTCTGAAGGAAGCTGAAGCCGGCATGCCGGTCAAGGAACTGTGCAGGAAGCACGGGTTCAGTGACGCGTCGTTCTACAACTGGCGCGCAAAGTTCGGCGGCATGGAAGTCTCGGAAGCGCGCCGGCTCAAGGACCTCGAGGTGGAGAATGCCCGGCTGAAGAAACTGCTGGCCGAAGCAATGCTCGATATGGAAGCGTTGAAGGTCGTCGTCAAGGGAAAGCCCTGAGCCCGCAAGCCAAACGCGAAGCAGTGTCGGCGATTCGGGAGAAGGTCAACATCTCCGAGCGCCGCGCCTGCCGGCTTGTCGGGCTTTCTCGCAGCGTGCTGCATTACGACGCGAAGTCGGACCACGAGAATGAGGTGCTAGCGGCGCGTCTGGTGGAGTTGGCGCACGAACGTCGTCGATTCGGCTACCGCCGGCTGCATGCCCTGGTGGAACGCGAAGGCATGCACGCCAATCACAAGCGCATCTATCGCCTGTACCGTGAGGCAGGGTTGGCTGTGCGGCGCCGTCGCAAGCGCCACGGCGTCATGATTGAGCGCGAGCGACTGGCATTGCCGGGCGCGCCCAACGAGGTGTGGTCAATCGATTTCGTGATGGATGCGCTGTCCAATGGCCGGCGCGTGAAGTGCCTGACCGTGGTCGATGACTTCACGAAAGAGGCTGTCGACATTGTCGTCGACCATGGCATCTCAGGTTTGTATGTCGCTCGGGCATTGGAGCGTGCAGCTCGCTTCCGTGGCTATCCCAAGGCGGTGCGCACAGACCAGGGACCCGAATTTACGAGCCGCGCGCTTGACCAGTGGGCGTATGCAAACGGCGTCACGCTGAAGTTGATTCAGGCGGGCAAGCCAACGCAGAATGCGTACATCGAATCGTTCAACGGCAAGTTCCGCGACGAATGCCTTAACGAGCACTGGTTCACGACGCTCGCGCACGCTCGGGCTGTCATCGCGGCATGGCGTCAGGACTACAACGAGCAAAGGCCGCACAGCGCACTGAACTACCTTGCGCCGTCAGAGTTTGCGGCGAAACATCGAGCAACCGCGGATGCTCCTGCCGCTTTCCAGGAGCTGGTTTAACGGGACTTTGCTAGAAGCCCATTGGCCCTATTGAAGGGGGCAGGTCACACCCGCTCGGGGCATTGTTAAAGATTGCTGGCTTAGCGCGTAGCACGTTCTATTACCAAGTGACGGCGGCCAAGGCCGGGGATCGTCATGGCGCGCTCAAGGCGAAGATCGCGCAGGTCTTTGCGCACCACAAGGGCCGCTACGGCTACCGCCGGGTGACGGCCGCGCTGCGCCAGAACGGTACTCCCGTGAATCACAAGACGGTGCAACGCTTGATGGCACTACTGCGGCTCAAGTCGCTCGTACGCCCCAAGAAGTACCGCTCCTATCGGGGAGAGGTCGGGCGTATCGCGCCTAATTTATTGGCTCGCCGTTTCGAGGCAAAACGACCCAACGAGAAATGGGTGACTGATGTCACGGAATTCAACGTTGGCGGCAAGAAGCTGTATCTGTCACCGATTCTGGATCTCTACAACGGTGAGATCGTGGCTTGGCAGACCAGTGAGCGGCCAGACTTTGCACTCATCCAAGGCATGCTGGACAAGGCCTTTGTGCGTTTGGCCGAGGGCCAAGCGCCAATGCTTCATTCCGATCAGGGCTGGGCTTATCAAATGCGGGCATATCGGGAACGGCTTGCCGCGCGGGGCATGTCACAGAGTATGTCTCGCAAAGGCAATTGTCTGGATAATGCCGCCATGGAGAGCTTTTTCGGCACGCTCAAATCCGAGTGCTTTCGCCTGGCGCACTTTGACAGCGTTGAACAACTACGCAGAGCGATTGCCGAGTACATCCGTTATTACAACCACGATCGCATCAAGCTCAAGCTAAAAGGGCTGAGTCCTGTGCAGTACAGAACCCAGCCCATAATGGCATAACTTTCCCGTCCAACTTTACGGGGTCAGTTCAAAATCCGGGGCGATTCACTCGGTCAGCGTCTTGATTCTCGGTGACCGGTTTGCCTGAGATAGCTGACGTTAAGGGATACCTGATGCGTACACGTGCATCCCTTGGGCAGCTTCCGTCGGGATATCTGCCAGACCAACTGAGAGGAAACATGACGCGCGTCCGTCACCTTGAAATTCGCAATTTCCGCTCGATACAGGCGCTCGATTGGACACCGTCCAATGGCGTGAACTGCCTAATTGGCCCGGGTGACAGCGGCAAGTCGACCATCCTCGATGCCATCGACCTGTGCCTTGGAGCGCGGCGGAGCGCACCTTTCGGCGACACGGACTTCTTCGGCCTGAACGTCACTCGGACCATCGTGATTGCGGTCACGCTCGGCGCACTGCCCGACGCACTGAAGAACATCGACACCTACGGAGAGTTCCTTCGCGGATTTGATCTCGGCACCGGGCTGCTTGAAGACGAGCCGCGCGCAGGTCTAGAAACGGTCCTGACGCTGAGGCTCGAGGTCAACGGCGACCTCGAGCCGAATTGGATGCTCTATTCCGACCGAGCCGCCCACCAGCAACTGGAACGGTCCCTAGCTTGGAAGGACCGCAGCCTCCTAGCGCCAGCCCGAATCGGCACATACGCAAACACGAACCTTTCGTGGGCTAGGGACCGACTCACGGAAGAACGCGCGAACCTTGGCTCGGAACTCGCCGGCGCGGCACGCGCCGCCCGGGCCACCTTCGGCGCGCAGGCTGGCCCTCAACTCGCCGAGACCCTGCAAGTGGTCACCCAGACAGCTACCGGCCTGGGGTAGCCGTCGGTGCGAGCGCTCAGGCGCTACTTGATGCTCACTCGGTGTCGATTGGCGACGGTGCCATCGCGCTCCACAGCGAGACCGGCATTCCTTTGCGGTCGCTGGGCACTGGTTCGGGGCGACTTCTTGTCGCGGGGTTGCAAAGGGCCGCAGCGGCGGCCGCCACCGTCGCCCTCGTAGACGAAGTCGAGTACGGACTTGAGCCGCACCGGCTCATGCGACTGCTCGACTCACTTGGAGCGAAGGACGCGACCCAGCCGCTGCAGGTCTTTATGACAACCCATTCACCGGTGACGCTCAGGGAGCTCGCCGGCAACCAGCTTTTCGTCGTGCGCCAGCGTTTGGGCATTCACACGGCGACATGCGCCGGTACGGACGACGGCATCCAGGGCACATTGCGCAAGGCGGCCGAGGCCTTCCTGTCCAAATCCGTCATCGTCTGCGAAGGCGCCAGCGAGGTCGGATTCGCTCGCGGGATGGACCAGTGGTGGGTCCGCTGTGGCGCGACGTCATTCCTGGCCCACGGAGGCTCATACGTGGACGCTGGCGGAGGAAGCCCCGACCAATGCTTCACACGAGGGGAGGCGTTCCTCAAGTTGGGCTATCGCGTCCTCGTCTTCGTCGACGCGGACAAGCCCGTTTCAACCGTCGGACTCGTCGAGAGATTCGTTGCGGCTGGCGGCCAGTACCTCACGTGGCGGCCAGGCTTGGCACTCGAGGACGAGCTATTCCGCCATTCAAGCAATGACGCGGTGCACGCGCTGCTGAATAAGGCGGATGAGATGGTCGGCCGCGAGCTCATGGCCGAGCACATCAAGTCGAAGTCGAACGGACAAGTCACCTTGGATGCCATAGAGGCCGAACGGCTGAATGGTGGCTACACACGTGCGAGCCGAGCATTGCTCGGACTTGCCGCCCGCAATAACAAGAACGGCTGGTTCAAGTCAGTGAGCGGTTTCCAGGAAATCGCCAAGGACGTCGTCGGCCCTCATATAGCGAATGCAGAGGCGGGCTTCGTCCAAATTACGAACCGGCTCTGGGGGTGGACCAGTGCCGCCGCCTGAAATCGACATCTTTCGGGCGCGCCTAGGCTCAGTTACTGCCCCAGCCGGATGCGGCAAGACCCAGCTCATCGCGGACGCGCTGAGTCAGCACACCCACAACAAGCCAGTCTTGGTGCTGACGCACACCAACGCTGGAGTTGCCGCTCTACGCGCTAGGCTCCTGCGTGGTGGCGTCCCGAGCTCAGCGTACAGGGTGTCGACCATCGACGGTTTCGCGATGCGGCTAGCGGGCAAGTTTCCGCTCCGGACGGGCCTCGACGCGCGCATTCTCGAACTGTCCAACCCGAACGCCGACTACCCTGCTATCCGAGGTGCCGTGCAAGGGCTCCTACAGGCCGGTCACATCAGTGACCCCTTAACCTCGACATATTCGCGCTTGCTGGTCGATGAGTATCAGGACTGCAACACCGCGCAGCACGCCATCGTCTGTTCCATCGCGCAAATACTGCCCACTTGCATCCTTGGTGACCCGATGCAGGCGATATTCGGCTTCCGCGATCCACTGGTCCACTGGGAGCGTGAGGCTCAAGTTGCGTTCCCGCCCATCGGCGCACTTCAGACTCCTTGGCGATGGCGACTCGCAGGCATGGATGCGCTGGGTGCCTGGCTACTTCAAGCCCGCACATGGTTGCAGGCCGGTCAACCTGTGGACCTGCGTGGAGCGCCAGAGGGAGTCCAGTGGGTTCAACTAAATCAAGGCACGGAACTGCAGCAGCGACTGGTGGCTGCCCGGACAGAAGCGCCAAACCGAGACGGCCGCGTTCTCGTCATTGGCGACTCCATCAATGTTAATGGTCGCCATCAACTCACCATGCAGACGCCAGGCGCCACTTCCGTCGAGGCGGTCGATCTGAGAGACTTGGTGAACTTCGCCCGCCAGTTCGATTTGGCGAGTCCCAACGCGCTGCGACAAATTGCCGAGTTCGCGACTTCACTGATGACTGGGGTGGGCGCTACGAACTTGCTCACGCGAGTCGAAACGATACGAGGCGGCCGAGCCCGCACGCCCGCGACGCCTGCAGAAGACGCAGCAGTGGCGTTCATGGCAGCTCCCAGCCACACGACCTCAATTGACTTGCTCCAGTCCCTCGCTGACCAACGGGGTGCGCGTGTCTACCGACCCGAAGTGATGCACTGCTGTATCTCAGCGCTTAGAGCAGCCGAGGGCGAAGGTGGGTTCATTGGAGCGGCGATTCAGGCCCGCGAGCGAAACCGCCACCTGGGTCGGCCGCTGGGTCGGCGCGCCGTTGGAAGCACGCTACTTCTGAAAGGCCTGGAGGCTGACGTCGCGGTCATTCTTGAGCCCGAGCGCATGACTGCCCAACATCTCTACGTGGCTCTCACGCGAGGCGCAAGGCGAGTCGTGGTTTGCTCGTCGACGCCTTTGCTAACGCCCGCCATGGGCCGCTAGCGAACGCTCATTCAACAATTGAGCTCACCGTCGCAATGGTGACGTTCGAGCCCTCGACCACCGCTCCGCGCTCCTGATCGAACGTGCACCACCGGACACCGAGCTTCTTCTTCGCTATCAAGGAGACATTGGCGGTCGAGACTCGAGCGGCTGCAGTGGGTCGGGAGCACGCACCGCCGATTGGCCGCTTCGGGGCTGCGGAACTTCAGTGACCGCTTTAGAGCAACGAGTTCAGGGAGCTGACCGACGCAGCCCGACCCTAAAGGGACATCCGCATTTCCTGATAGGAGCCGTTCAGGTCGAATACACATATTTGCAGAAGCGGATGTGGATAAATTCGTTTCGTCAACTGATGCGTCCAGCCGGAGATCGCCGGATGCATATGCCAACCATTTCCACACCTGGATGAAACACTACTGTTTTTTGTTCACGGCGCGCAGGAAGTGCGCAGCCACATCGGCGAGGTAACCGCGCGCATCAAAACGGCACCCCCTCCAGCCTGCCCATGCGGCCGGCGGCAAAATCGCGCTTCGCCTGCTCCAGCCGCTCGGGGGTGTCCATGACAAACGGACCCGAGAACAGCACCGCACCCTGCACGGGGTTGCCTCCCAGCACCGTGAGCTCCACCGGTTCGTCGCCACGCGCGGCGATGCGCACCTGCGTACCATCGCCGAGCATGCCGAGCGTGCCGGCGGACAACTGCGTACCGTCGACATCGACCTCCCCCTGAAGCACATAGAGCCCCAACTCAGGGCCGGCGGCCACCTCCACTGTTGCGCTGGCGTTGGGATCCAGATGCAGGCGCGCGAAAATCGCACCGCCGCTCAGGGCCATTGGACCATGGGCACCGCCCACATCGCCCGCGACGACGTACAAGCGCGAACCTTCCCCGACGATCTCGGGGATATCGGCCGCGCGTATCGACGTGTAGCTCGGCTCGACTAACTTGAGCTCCGGCGGCAGGCTGGTCCAGAGTTGCAACCCATGACGACCACTCTGGGGCTGCTCTGCGTGCAGAATGCCTCGCCCGGCGCGAATGAACTGTGCGTCGCCGGCTGCCAGGGTATCGCGAAAGCCCATGCTGTCACGGTGCTCGACACTGCCGTCGAACAGGTAACTCACGACCTCGATGCCCGCGTGCGGGTGCGGCCGATCCCCAATACCGCGCAGGCTATGGTGGCGGTAATGGTCGATGAAAACGAAGGGGCCGAGGGCCGTTTGCTGCTCCTGCGGCAAGGCGCGGCGAAGGTGCATGTCACCATCGTCGATAAGGTCCTGGGCAGGCAAGATGCTCGTAACAGTGCGCTCCACGATGCGTCTCCGTGTCAGTTGAATAAAGGGAATGGTCGGATGCAGATCTTGTCGAAGCCGCTGACCATATGCAATGAGCAGGGAGCGCCCCGCTTTTGGATCGGAGCTCAGGCCCCGATCGCAATCATCAACCGCGATCGTACGAGAGCTGGATGCCCATGGTGCCGCCAGTTTCAATGAAGATATCCATGAAACTCTCTACCGTGTCCTTGCGCTGCCAGTCGCGTTGTAGTTCGCACAATAGCTGCGTCAGGCTGATCATCTTTCCACCGGCCTGTTCGATGCGGCGCAGCGCCATCTCATGCGCGGTCAGTGAGGTGCCGCCGACCGCGTCGGCAACGACATAGACTTCGTAGCCGGCTTTTAACGCATCCAGCGCGGGGAAGGTCAGGCACGCCTCGGTCCACAGCGCCGTCATGATGAGCTTCTTGCGACCGGTGGCTTCAACCGCCTTGCGGAATTCGACATCCTCCCACGAGTTGATGGTGGTGCGATCGTAGGTGGGATAATTGCCGAGCACCTTGTGGAGTTGCGGGATCGGCGGCTTGTTCGCGCCAGTCTTGACATTGACCGTGGTGTGGACAATCGGCAAGCCGTAGGCGACAGCAGTCTTCGCCGTTCCGACGATGTTATTGATCAACAACTGACGGTCCATCGAGGCGATGGAATTTATCTGCACCGGTTGATAATCGATAATGATGAAGGCCGCATTCTGTGGCGTCAGCAGATGATCACTGACGGGATCGCGGATCGGTTCGCTGGGCATGGCTTTCTTCCTCCAAGGTTATCGGGTGCGGAGAACTGTTCTGTCGTCAGATCTTGTCGAAGCCACCGCCGGCTGCGACGAAGCCGCCGCTGACACGGAGGGAGTCGACGGTGCCATGGAGTTCAAGGGGATTGACGCCTTGCCCGTGGGTGATGGCGCCGCCCTCAATCTCCACCTCGCGTGCCGAACCACCTGGCTTGACGCTCAGCGCGATGGCTGACAGCCTGACGACTACGCCCTTGACAAGCGAATCACCCGTGCCACCGTAAGTTTCGATGCCACGTCGCACTGTGATCCGGCCCACCGGCTGACTGATCTGGATGCCGACCGCGCCATCGGCGTGCGTGACCACGCGCTCGAACTCCGCCGACTGCACCGTCCCCGTGTACACGTTGAATCCGCGTGCGCCCTGACCGAAGGTTTCGATAGGCGCATTCACCTGTAGCAGACTGACCGTACCGAAGTTGACGAAGCCGATGCCACTCGGACCGTACGAGGTGATCTTGTCCTCGGCGACCCAGTGGTCCACGGTGCCCCAGTTATCCAGCACCATGTCGTTGGGACCATAGGTGGTGACCGGACCGTGGTTGCGCACGCTGTCCACGAACGCGCCGTATACAGTGAACACCCCCCCGGTGATACGGTCCGGCGTCCCCGGCACAATACCGCCGTCGCTGTAGACCGCGCCGGTTTCCAGCCGACGCGCGACCAGCCGGCCGCCTACGTCGCCTGCCCCGCTGACGAAGATGCCACTGCCACGTACCGGAGCGCCGGCACGTCCAGCCGACAGGCCAGTGAGGTCCGCTGTAATCGTGACGGCGGGATCAGCCTGCTGGTTCCAAAGCGTGAATGCGCCGGGAATCACTTCCACGCCATAGCCCTTGGGGCGCTCGTCGTATCCGCGCGCGTCCGCGGCCACGATGTCAACGTCACGCACCTCGACGTGACCACCGCGCACCTGGTCACGCGCCAGCAGCTGCACCACGCCCGTTACACCCAGATTGCACAGCACGAGGCGACCAAGCTGTTCAACGGTGGTGTCATTGAAGATCGCCCGCCTGTCGGGATCAGTGACCAGCCGCAGGTTCTCGACGTGGTTGTCGGCACGGAGCTGGAGACCGTCCTGGCCTGCCGCGAAGCGCACGGCCGACTGCGGGTCGGCCCCGCTCAACGTCTGCCCAGGCGACAGGCGCAGCGTCGGTACGCCCGACAACTCAGCCATCACCGTGATATGCCGCACGCCAACATCGGCAGCCGCCGAAAGAAGTTGGTCAGCAGTCGAGACTTGGCGTTGTCCGGTATTCATGGTGGGTGTCCTTACGACTTATTCTGGGTGATCAATCAGAATAGGATATGGCTTCCATAGTCAGAATAATGATAAACCCCATCGTCTCGATCTCAGGCAATGAGCACGACGGATCTGTTGACGGGGAAACGAAAGGTTTCGGGTAACGAGCGGCGAGAACACACGCAGATCGCGCTCACTGACCGCAGCGGGCAAACTGTTGGCGGCACGTTTCCCGCGTCCGGGGCGCAGTGGACTCTTACCCCCGACCTCGGCGCCAGATATACGATGTTGCGCGCCGGTCCCGACTGGGGCTTCATGTCGCGCAACGTCCCGGACGAAGATCCCGGTCCTGCGTGGCTCACCGAGTCTGACCTGGTTGAGTGTCAGACTTCGTTACTTTCGCAGGATTGTCGACGATTCGAGTTGCGAAGCCGAGAGGCCGTTTGTGGCCGATTGGGTGAGGTCGCCAACGGCCGCTTTATGGTGCTCAAGTCCGCAACACGCTCATTCGACTGACCGACCGCTGTGGGTTGTCTGACCGGGGCGGACAAGGCCCGCTGGCAGACGCGGACGCGGCCCGCTCGATCTTCGGAACGCAACAACGACGGTCAGCATCAGCCACAGAGGTGCATCCCAATTATGAGAGTCATATCGGCCAACCGTGTCCCTGCCTAGATTGTGATGCTTGCCACTTATAAAAACTCACCTCGATCACGTTTCTCCGTACCTTGAAGTAACGGAGCGTGAATTTCTCGAAGCGATTGAGGGGCTAGAAGAAATGTTCGCCACTGATTGACGACGCCAGAGGTTTATACGTGTTGAAACGCAGGAAGATTGTGTCTATACTTGTCGATACGTAATGGAGGTAAATCATCATGGCAAAGACGGCAACACTGACTATTCAGCAATGGGGAAACAGCTTGGCTGTACGGATTCCAGCCGCAGTCGCGCGCTCTGCGCACTTTGAAGTGGGTCTTGAGGTGGAGGTGACAACCGATGAGGTTGGCGTCACCGTAAAGCCTGTCGGCCCTCGTAAGCTCACCCTTGCTGAAAAGCTCGCCAAGTTCGACCTGTCGAAGCATGGCGGAGAAGCCATGGCTGCATCCCCTGTTGGGGTGGAGGCTTTCTGATGTCGAAGGTCGCTTGGGCACCGGATCGCGGCGACATCATCTGGATCGACTGCAATCCACAAGTCGGTCGAGAAATGAAGAATATGCATCCGATGCTTGTTCTGTCGCCTAGAGCGTTTAACGAGACAACCAGCATCGTCATTGGCCTGCCTATGACGACGGCGGAGTACAACGACACCAATCCGTTCGCTATCAAGTTCAAGGGGCCGAAACACGTCACCAGTTACGTCTTGGGGCATCAGCCGAAGTCCTTCGACTGGCGGGCGCGCGGCGCCAAGCCGCATCCTTGGAAGCAAGCGCCGCAGGAGGTTTTCCTGGCCGCGTGTGAGCAATTGAACCAGATCATTTCGATCTGCGAGTGAGGAATTCCCTGGCGTGAAACGCCCCGAACCGGCCGGAAGCCGGCAATGAAATCGTAGAGGAACTACATGCGTCTGCTGCTTGCGTTGATTTTGCCTTGGATTCAATTTTTCACGATCGGGCGTCCCTTCGCGGGGATCATCTGCTTGCTTCTCCAGCTCACGATCATCGGTTGGATTCCGGCTGCGATCTGGTCTGTGTATGCGCTGAGCCAGTACAAGACCGACAAGAAAATCGAGCGCGCCTTGGCCAATCGCGGATAACGAGGAAGACTTACGATGACCAATCTCGCAGTTCTGCTGCCGCAGGTAGTGCCTGCGGCGATAAATTGGGCAGAGGAACAAGAGCGGCAGGCACTTTTAACAGGGGCGATGCTTACGCCGCAAGGTATCGCGGACGCACGCGCCGTCGGTGTTCTTGCACCCGAAAGGATTCGAGTGGTTATCGCACCAACACTGCCGTTGCCGGAGGACCCATGGTTACGGAACGTCGCGTTGAGTGCCAGTCTGCTCGGACCAGGCTTTACGGGCCTCACGTTGGGCTATGCGATTTTTATCGTTCAGGGTCATTTGGTGCGCCGGCTGCTGACGCACGAATGCCGACACGTCCACCAGTACGAAGTCGCTGGCTCGATTGCCGCGTTCCTGCCCGCATATCTCCAGCAGATCGCCACAGTTGGATATAACGCTGCGCCCTTTGAAGTCGACGCCCGAGAGCACGAGATTCATTAACCAACGGAAAAAACTCGCTTGTATCTTGAGACCGGGTCGTCATGAGGGAGGGGGTATGGCAGACTGGACTGGTTACGTGGGTGTGGTGACGGGCGTTGCAGGCATGGCGATGGGCTTCCGCGGCTACCGGCGCAGCAACCAGATCAAGGCGCTGGACCTGCGGCTGGAGCTGCGCAAGGGGCTTGCCTCTGGCGGCACTGGCTGGCGCGTCGGAGACGGTCACGCTTGACGTGCAGAACATGACGTGCGATCTGTGTCCGATAACGGTCACGAAGTCATCAAAGCGGGTGACCGGTGTCCGCACCGTCAAGGTCGATTTCGACAAGAAGACCGCCACCGTCACCTACGATCCCGACGAGGCCCAGCCGCAGGCGTTGACGCAAGCGACGGGGAACGCGGGCTATCCGTCCGCCGTTCGCAAGTGAGGCCGCGATGAACGCCGTCATCCTCGAATCCGTGTTGACCTGCCCGCATTGCGGTTTTGCCCAGCACGAAACCATGCCCACCAACGCCTGCCAGTTTTACTACGAGTGCAGTCACTGCATGATGCTGTTGCGCCCCAACTCCGGTGACTGTTGCGTCTTCTGCTCGTTCGGCTCGGTCAAATGTCCACCGATCCAGCAACAACGCGGATGCTGCGGGTACCCGCAAAAAAGCATCTCCGTTGGTTAGAGTTCGCGCATGCGCTGTACCGCAGGGATGCGCGTTTCCCGCAGAGCTCCGGCCACCGCGACAACGACCGAACCGAACGCCACACCGACCAAGGCGGTCAAATAAAGCCACGGCACAGTGAGTCGCTCGGGCGGTGGGTCGAAAACCCCGGTCAGGAGCTTGACCAGCATCCAGGCGAGCGCAAAACCCGTCAGTATGCCGGTGCTGGTGCCGGCGAGAAAGAGCAATGAGGCTTCGCTCCAGAGAAAAGCGCCGAGTTGACGGGGTTTCGCTCCGAGGGCGGAAAGGATGGCGAAGGTGCGCCTCCGGTCGGCAAGTCCGAGGGCGAGAATAAGTCCCGTCGCCGCAACCGCCAGAAGCACGGCGAAGCCAAGCTCCAGTCGCGTCAGTCCACCAAGATCGACAGCGGTCAGGCTGGATCCGATCAGGTGCTGGGCCTGCCCTAGGTCGGTGACCTTGACCCCCGGGAGTGCTGCGACAACCGCCCGCGCAGCCGGCGCCACTTGCGCGGGCCCCATGGAGGTCTTGAGCAGAACGACCTCGGCCGCGTCGGTGTGGGTCTGCTGCGCAACGTAGCGCGCATTGGCCACCAGGAAAGAGTCTCTCGGCGCGGTCGGAAATTCACGCACTACGCCGACGAAGTGGAATTTGACGACGTGATATTGATGATCCACCGCATTTTGCAGCCGCAGATTGAGCTCGTCGCCCACATGGAGCTGGAAATCCTTCACGGTTTCTTCCGAAACGAGAATGCCGTCAGGCGTTCGCGCGAGCAGATCGAGCGTCTTTTTTGCGTTTCCTCCCGCAAAATACGCATTCGACATCCTCGTTGCATCGCCGATGTGCGTGGCGTCTATACCGTACAGGTCTTGCAGGTCAGTACCGACGTAGGCCAGCCGGTGCTGCATCGGTTGCACGGCGCGCACGCCGGGCAAAGCTGCAAGTTCCCTAAGCTTCGTTGAAGCGGGGGCCCGGGACGTGCCTGTGACCGTCACGTCCGCACCGTTCGTGAGCTCCGCGTCGACGCGCGTCTGCGCGTTGTAGGTGGTGTTGAAGACGGCGGTCGAGGTCGCGAAAGCGAAGGCCAGCGCAACCAGGACGACACCCTGCGTCATGCGTTTGCGCTGCCGGCTGATGGCGGCGGCCACGACGCCCGCCAGGGTCCCCGCGATAGGGTTCAGCCACGTGGCCAGGTGTTCGCGGCCGCGATTGAGCCCCACCAGACACAGTCTGACCGTCAGCAGCCCGAGGCCCAGCCATAGCAAGACCGGTGCGAGAAAGGCTGGGTAATCCACCGATGACGCTGGCGTCCCCTCGGGGGCCAGCACGACCTGATAGCCCGTGCTCCACGTTCTCCAGAAGACGAGGGCCGACAGGGCTATGAGTATGAAATCAAGGCCGATGCGTTGCCAGGGCCGGGCGCGATCGGGGCCAATTGTCATCCGGGCCGTCGCGACTGTCGTCTGTCTCGCATCAATCCATGCCGTGGCGAGAATGGCGGCGGGGGTAAGCACAACGCCAGCCAGGACAGCGGCTGTGATCCAGCCGATGGCGGAAACGGCGAAAGTACCGCCGCCAAGAAGCATCCTGGACAAGAGTGTGGCGAGAAACAGTCAGAGGTGGCCGCGGAAATTCGGACAGCCAGATAAGTGGAACGGCTGAGGTCTGAGCCAGCGATAATGCAGGCAAAGGAACCTAGGAAATGACGAAGAGAACCCGACGAACGCACTCAGCGGCGTTCAAGGCGAAAGTGGCGCTGGCGGCGGTCAAGGGCGAGCGGACGCTGGCGGAATTGGCACAGCAGTTCGATGTGCATCCGAACCAGATCACGGAATGGAAGCGGCAATTGCAGGAGCGCGCGGCGGACGTATTCGGCGCGGGCGGTGCGCCGTCAAGCGAGCCGCCAGTTGATCTGAAATCGCTGCACGCGAAGATCGGACAACTGGCGCTGGAAAATGATTTTTTAAGCGGCGCGCTCGACAAGGCGGGATTGCTGAGCGCAAAGAAATGATCGACCGTACGCATGCGTTGCCGATAGCGCAGCAGGCCCGTCTCGTCGGCGTGGCGAGATCGAGCGTGTATTACCAACCTCAGCCAGTGAGCGAAGCGGATCAGAAGCTGATGCGCCGGATCGACGAACTGCACATGGAGTTTCCGTTCGCCGGGGCGCGGATGCTGGCCCGCCTGCTGCGCCGGGCGGGCCATGAAGTCGGCCGCCGACGTGTACGCACGCTGATGAAGCGCATGGGCGTGGAAGCGCTGTACTGCAAGCCGAACACGAGCCGCCGCAATGCACAGCACAAGATCTGGCCGTACCTGCTGCGCGGCATGAAGATCGACCGGGCGAATCAGGTGTTCGCACTCGATACGACGTACATTCCGATGGCGCGTGGCTTTGTGTACCTGACGGCGGTGGTCGACTGGGCGAGCCGCAAGATTCTCGCGCACCGAGTTGCCATCACATTGGAAGCCTCGCACGCTGTTGAGGCGCTGGAAGAAGCGTTCACCCGTTACGGGTTGCCGGACATCGTGAACACCGATCAGGGTAGCCAGTTCACGGCGGGGGCGTTCACCGATGCCGTGCTGGGCCGGCGGGTCCGCTTGTCGATGGACGGCAAAGGTGCCTGGCGCGATAACGTGTTCGTTGAGCGGGTCTGGCGCAGCATCAAGTACGAAGAGGTCTATCTGAAAGCCTACGAGTCGGTCAGCCATGCCCGGCGCTCCATCGGCGATTACATCGATCTGTATAACCGGAAGCGGCCACATTCGAGCCTGGCGGATCAAACGCCGGATGAGGCATACTTCGCGACGCTGCCTGCGATCAAATCGGCAGCATGATTGCCTCGGACGTTCCACTTAAAAATCTCAGAGCACTGTCCGAATGAGCGAGGCCACCTCTGTCCGGCGATCGTGCCACCCATGCCAATGCACATTGCTTCGACCGTCGCCAGTTTCATGATTTGCGCGCGCGAGGCCCCGCGAATTCGCAGCAATGCTTGGTCGCGCCGGCGCCGGCCGGCGCCGGATGCCACCACCGCTATCGTCAGAAAGGCGGCCAGCAGTGCCCCCGGCGCGCCGAGAAACAGGAACAGCACTTTGGCATACAACGCGTCACCGCGCACGGCGTTGAGCCTCGCCGCCAGATTGTCCGCCACGATGCCGTTGCCCGCGATGCGCACCTCAAGATTTTTCGCCGCACCCTGCACCACTGCAAAAGCCGCCTGCGGATCGCCCGGAAGTGTGGCAGGCGCGATTCGCGCATGCAGTTGAATGCGAACCGAATCCGGCCGGATTGCCGCCTGCGGGTCAAAGAGGCGGTGCCACTCGTCGATGGGCATCAGCAGGACATTATCCGGTGGTGCCTGCGGCGCCGCCCCGGGCGTGACGCCGACGGCCTGAAACATTGAATCGGCATGCGGCAAATCGACAATACCGGCCACCTTGACGTCGACCGGTGCAAGGCCGGTACGATGAATCGTGACAACGTCACCGAGCGTGGCATGCAGGTTAGCCGCCGTCTGCTGCGCAAGCAGAACCCCATCCAGGCTGCCGAGCAGCGTCCGGAACTGCGCCGGATAATCGCGGATATAGGCGGCATCGAAGCCGAGCACCTTGCCTTTGCCGGTGGTCTGTACGGTGGCGCCGGTATGGGCTTCGAAACCGTTCACATCGGCATAACCAACCGTTTGCACCGTGGACACCGCAGTGGCTTTGCCAATGGCTGTGGCAACCGACTGCACGGTTGTCCCGGGGACCAATTGCACCTGCCAGTCAACCGGCACACCGGCGAGCGCGCGGCGCGTCATGGACGCGGTGCTCTGGGCCAGAAAAGCGCCGAGCGAGGCCAGCAACGCCACGGTGATCGCGATGCCGGCCGCGGTGCCCGCGAGGCGAGCCTTGCGCTCCTTGATGAGGCCGAAAAACCACAACCAGGTCATACGCCCTCCATGGCTGTCATGGTTTTATTGAGGGTGCCGTGCTCCATTTGCCAAACCCTTTCCATGCGCTCAGCCACTGCGGGATCATGTGTGGCGATGACAAGCGCCGTGCAAGTGCCAGCGAGATGCGCGAGAAGCGCATCGAGCAAGGCGCGACCGGTTGGCTGATCGAGTTGACCGGTCGGTTCATCAGCCAGGATCACGCGAGGATTTCCGGCAATTGCACGGGCCATGGCGACACGTTGCATCTGCCCACCGGATAGCTCTTCGGGCAGTTTGCGCGCCAGGCTCTCAAGGCCGAAGATGGCAAGCGCATTTGCGACCGCGTTGTCAATATCGGGTGTCGCAATTGCCATGAGCAGCGGCAGTGCCACATTCTCGCTCACCGTCAATGGCTCTAGCAGGCTCGGCGCTTGAAACACCAGCGCGATCTTCTCAGGCAGCAGCGTTTCGGCGGCGCCTAGCGCAGGCCACGTAAGCTCGCCGCTGGTCGGCACGTCGAGTCCTGCCATAAGGTGCAGCAAGGTCGACTTGCCGCTCCCGGATCGGCCGACCAGCGCCACGCGATCTCCCGCGCGCAATCGAAATGTCGCGCTGGCGACCGCGGCAATGGATACTCCGCCTTGCGGGTAGCGCCGGCCAACGGCTTGGGCCTCGATCAGGGTGTCAGACATGAGTGATGCGTCCATCTCGAATGCCGAGGACACGGTCGGCCTGCGCCGCAAGCGCCTTGCTGTGCGTCGCGATCAGAACCGCCGCCCCTTCGCGGCACCGTGTCATCAAATGGTTCAGAATGTTGGTTTCCGTGGCCGCATCCACTTCCGCCGTGGGTTCGTCTGCCAGCAGCACACGAGGATTTGACGACAAGGCCACTGCGAGGCCCGCGCGCGCGGCCTCGCCACCCGACAGTTGCGAGGGATGTGCACGGCGCTGCCCGGTCAGGCCCATCACCTCAAGCAGGTGGTCAAGTGTGCTCCGGCCGGATTGTTTAGACAGCGCCATCTGCAATTCCATATTGGCCTCCACCGTGAGGTGCTCGAACAGGTTGCCCGCTTGCATCAGGATGCCAATGTGCCGGGCTCGCAAGGCGGCACGCGTGGCTTCGGGCCGCCGCGACATGCGCAGCCCCATCACCTCGACATGCCCGCCATCGGGCTCATCCAGTCCGGCCAGGCATGCCAGCAGCGTAGACTTGCCGCTCCCGGATGGCCCCATCATAGCGACAAATTCCCCCGCCCAAGCCGCAGCGACACGCCACGTAGCGCAACTGTCTCGTCCTCGCCGCTGTGGTAGAAGCGGTAGAGTTCAAATGCTTCCAATGGCCAAGGTTTAGCGCCATTGGAATGAATTTGACATGAGTTCCCATTGGTCGACATTGTCGGCTCCGAGCGGCGCTGATAGCTCGAGGGTGGCAAGCTTGTCGCCGCGGTAAATCAGATAACGATGGCTCTCCAGGCGCAATGGCTTGTTTGTGACTGGATTTGGTTCGGAATTCGATGTGTACACAATCAGGAGCGCAGGGCCTGATCGCAGCATGGCCTGCTTGATCGCCTCGATCTTGACCGCACGCCCTGCCTTGACCAGATCGGCGGCCTCGTGATCGGCGGCAGATGTGGCCGTGGGAGCGCTGGCAGCGGACGCGACAGTGACGTTGACCGCGTTGTACTTGTCGGAGAAATTTGCTCCGTCACGACGATCCGTTCGCGCCCAACCCTCCGGCACCTTCAGCGAGAAACCCAAGGGCGACGTATAGGTAATAAAGACTTGGGTATCCGGGATGTCACCCGGTGGATTCTTCTCCGGTGCGACCGGGCGTTCCGTTGCCACAGCTGGCGTGCTCACGGTCAGTGAGCCACTGAGCAGCGCTGCGACAGCCGCCACGGTCAGTGCAGTCGATCGCGCGTGTTTCCTGATGCAGCTCAGCATAATGGCTCCTTTCTTGAAAAATATCGTCCAATAGCTACGCTCTGCGGCTGCCCGGATGTCTCCGATGCACGTATAGCCACCCCAGCGCGCCGCAGAGCAGGATCGCCGCCAGCACCAGGGTCTCGTAATAACCGGCATTTGCGAGCAGATCCGTCAACGCCTGCCCGAAGACAAAGCCCGCACCAGCGATGACGCTGGCCCAGGCCGCGGCTCCCATCAAATTGAGGACAAAGAACCGCAGCCATGGCACCTCGCTCATGCCAATCGCCATAGGTCCGGCGATGCGCAGGCCATACAGAAACCGGATGGACAGGATCAAGGGCAGGTGATGCCGCCACAGCAGCGCCTGGGCGCGTGCCGCGCGTGGTCGCACCGACGGAAATCGTGCCAGCAGCGCTGGCCCGTATCTTCGCCCCATCTGAAAATACAACTGATCTCCAATGAAGCTCGCCAGCGTGCCGATCAATATCACGGTTGGCAACGCGAGATGACCCCGATAGGCGGCAAAGCCGGCCATGACCAGAATGGTTTCCCCTTCCAGGAACGTTCCCGTAGCGACGGCGAGGTAACCGTAGTTCTGGACTAGATTTGCAATATCCATGGCAAGCATGTCTGGTCTGGACGACGTTGGGAGGAGGATGCACGCGATAGTCGCGCTCGGCACGAGATGCAGGTCCGGATCACCTGGGGCAAGGCACCGCTCGGCGGCATGGATCGCGCTCACACCTGTTGCTACTTCTGCCACACAAAAATCAGATGCGCATGCTGGTGCGCCCGGATCTGCACGACGCGTTGCTGCATGTCGCCGTGCCGCTCAGCACTGACGGTATATTTGCCTTCGGGCAATTTCGCGAGGAAGTACGGGCCGTCCGAAGTGGCTTTGAGCATGGACTTACCCGCCTGGTTTTTGATGACAACGCCGACATCCGATACGTATTCATTCTGCGGCGTTGCCTTGCGGGCAAATTCCAATTCGAGCGGATACCGCGCGGCGGCTAGCTTGAGGGCGTTTGCTTCGTCCAGTCCAATGCCACCACTCACATATGCGATGGCGCCTTGCATTTTTTCGGGAGGGAAAGCGGTCTGTGCACCGGCCACGAAGACCGTTCCTCCCAGGCTCGTCATAACCATGGCCGCCGCCCAGATGCGCGTGATGGATTTCATCGTGAATCTCCTGACAATCGGATGGAATAATGCCGTGCCCGGGCGCTCGTCAATGTCATCAGGACATGCGCGGCACGGCCGCCATCGCGGCTACTGGCAGTGGCCAGCGCTCATTTCTCCTTTCTTTCCTGCGCTTTGGTTTCTTTCATTTCATGCATTTTGTTTTCGTGCTTCTCTTCCTTCATTTCACTCTTCCCGCTCTCTTGGTACTTCTTGGCATACGTCTTGGCAGGGGCGGCGACTTGCGGCTGGGACGCCGCAGCACCGACGCCTGAAGCCGTCGCGTCAGCAGCAACCACAGAGAATGAGAGCGCGGAAAATACCGCCGTAATGAGGATTGATAGCAGCTTGTTCATTTCAACTCCTTGCATCGTGCCAAGCCATTTGACGTTTTCGTAACCGCCTTCAAATCGCGGCTTGGCGGTCGGGTGCCGATCGCTCGGCGGTAGTGGAAAATGGATCTAGCCCTGGACGGCTATTCCTCTGTGTCCTCCTGGTCGCCGGCGATATCCACATGCACGACGGCTCCGTTGCCCGGATCGACCTTGACGTCCTTGATTTCATTGCCGGCAGTCTTGATCTCCACGCTATACACTAGGTTGCCGTTCTCGTTGTCGAGGGCGACCTTCAGCACGGTCCCGGGGACTTGGGCCAGCGCGGCTGCGGTCGCCCTCGTCGCATCGATCTTGGCCAGTGCGGCGAGTCTGGCCGCTTCACCACGTTCCCCGATTTGCTGGTTCGGCACCTTGATGCTGGATTGGTAGGCCGGAGACTGGGTCGTCCCGTCACCGGCCGCATGGGCGCTGCCAAGCAGCCCGACGCCCGGCGTGAGTGCGCCCAACACCGCGCATATCGCCCGCTTCCTTTGCTTGCCGTTCATGGCCGATACTCCCTGAGTGAATCATTTGCGTTGCAAGGTCGAGGCCGTGTCGAGGTTCAGTCGCAGTGTCGCTTGCGGGGGAGGGGCGGCATGCCAGCCTTACAGGAGCTATAGTGGCCGCTGAATCTTGCCGGAAGCTTGCCCGAACATTACAGCTTGGCAAGGATTGACGGGTCGTCCGGGGAAGGCGGATCTCGCCGGCCAAGGCGGGAAGCGTGATGGTGAAGACCGAGCCGGCGCCGGCCATGCTCGACGCTTCGATGTGGCCCTGGTGTGCTTCGACGACGGCCTTCACCAGGCTCAGGCCCAGTCCCAGGCCACGCTGTGAGCGGCTGCGGTCGCCACGGTACAGGCGGTCCCAGATTTTCGATAGCTCGTCGGGTGTCATGCCGATGCCGGTGTCCGCCACGCGAATCTCGACCGCGATTGGCCGCAGCCGGGCCTGTACGTCGATGCGCCCGCCCACAGGGCTATACTTGATGGCATTGTCCAGCAGATTTGCCATCACTTGGCGCAGGCGATTGCGGTCCACCGTGACCCAGATCGGCTGGGGTGCGGCAAGCGAGACGGTGATGGATTTTTCCTCGGCCACCTGCTGGTAGAGATCGATGGCATCGGCCAAGAGCTCAGAAAGGTTAACGGATTCCAGTTGCAATTTGAGCGTACCGGTTTCAGCCTCGGAAATGTCCATCAAGGTACTCAACATCCGGATCAGTTGATCCGACTCCTCCACGCAGTCCGCCAGCGCTTCCCGGCAAGCCTCTGGCCCCGCCTCCGAGCGCAGGGCGATTTCCGCGATGCCTCGGAGGCGCGCCATCGGCGTGCGCAGGTCGTGAGCGACGTTGTCGAGCGCGCCGCGCATACCCTGGATCAGGGTTGCAATCCGGTCCAGCATGCCGTTGAACAACGCCCCCAGCTCGTCGAGTTCGTCGCCGGTCTCGCGGATCGGCACCCGGGCCGCCATGGCACCGGATTCGATCGTGCGGACGGTCTGGATCAGTTGGCGAATCGGCCGCAGGGAGCGTCGGGCGAGGTACGCCCCGCCGAGCAGGGCGACCACGATCGTCGGGCCCATGACGCCGGCCACGATCCAGCCAAAGCGTTCCAGGACGCTGTCGCGCTCCTCAGTACTCTTGCCGACTTGCAGCAGGCCACCGTCTGGCAGGCGCGTGCCGGCGATCTCCAGGACAGCTTCGTCGTCTTTGGCGGGCAGCCGGATCAAGGCGCTCGAATCCGCCGGCGGCATATGCTCGAGGCCGCTCAGGTCGAACTTTGCCCATTGATCGGGAATCTCGACAAAGACCGTGGTATCGCGTGGCCCGGCAATGCGGATGAAAAACGGCTTGGCTCGCCCCAGCCGTGCCTCAAGGGCCAGTTCCTTTTTCAGCCCCGTGAGATCGGCGGCCTGATACTGGGCCGCCAACTGATGAAGCTTTTGCTCGACGCTGTTGCGATCATGCTGACGCAGCGAGGCGGCCAGCAGAAAATACGCGAACGAGAAAAGCACCAGGGCGCCGAGGATGAAGAACGCCGAGTACCAGAGCGCGAGCCGGAAGCTGATCGTTTTTCGCTGGGCATCAAGGGGCTTTAAGGACATAGCCGACCCCGCGGATCGTATGGATCAGTTTCACGGGAAAGTCCCGGTCGATCTTGTTGCGCAAGCGGCAGACCAGCACGTCGACAACGTTGGTCTGGGGATCGAAGGTGTAGTCCCAGACGTGCTCCAGGATCATGCTCTTGGAAACCGGGCGGCCCACATTGCGCATCAGGTATTCGAGCAGAGAAAGCTCGCGCGGTTGCAGATCGAGCCTCTGCCCGCACCGCTTCGCTTCGCGGGTCAGCAGGTCAAGGACCAACTCACCCACGACCAGCCGGGCTGGCTCAGTGGTCCCCGTGGCACGGCGGATTAGCGCTTGAAGGCGCGCAAGCAGCTCAGCCAGCGCGAACGGTTTGGTCAGATAGTCATCGCCTCCCATCTGAAGACCCTTGACGCGGTCATCCACGGTCCGCTTGGCGCTCAGGATAATGACCGGCGTAGCGACCCCCTGGCGGCGCAGCGCCTCAATGATCGACAATCCATCTAAGCGGGGCAACATGATGTCGATGACCGCTGCGTCATACGAGGCAGAGAGCGCCAGATCGAGTCCATTCACGCCGTCTTCCGCATGGTCAACAGCGAACCCAGATTGTTCCAGCGCGGTGATGACAAACGCGCCGATCTTTCTGTCATCTTCAACAACTAGAATTCGCATGGCATTGCCCTCTAGAGTCGTATCCGGGACTTTTCTTCGTCGATGAGACGCGTCGTTCCGACGGCCGATCCATGCTCCCCCACCGTTGGCTCTTGGGTGGTTTTGGTCAATGCCGCGGCACTCAGCCCCACGGAAGATCAATTTGGGTGTTCGTGAGCGTTGGCTGCTTGGCGCCGTAGCCGCGGCGGTTCCATATCGCGTCATTATGGCATGCGGTGCAGTGCGCGCAGAGAGTATGAGAGCCTGCGCGCTCACGTCGGCGCCACAATTCTCCATAGCTTTCTCACCCAAAAGGGAGGGCCGCAGCCCTTTCAGTGCGCGTCTGTGTGAGGCGCCGAATATCGGCAGACTCGCGACGTGCCTAGCCGAGAGCTAGAGGAAAATGCAGTAAGCCGCAACGATCGTTCTGTCGATGAGCGTGATCTTTCCTGGGCTCCCGCCTTCCAGTGGTTCAAAATTATGGCGATGGCCCTCGCATAGTCCTGACTTCCCCACCAATCAGACTTGCAAACATACCTTTAATGGTGTCGGCTTGCGCTGCCTTCCCGGCAATTTTTTATTAAATACATGCATTACGAAATATATTATCGCAGCGCTTTCCCGTCTGAAACCGCTAATGCACTGCTAAGTGTTTGGACATACGCTTGTCATTGCGCGAATTCCCGCGTGTTTTTGGGGAAATTATATGTACCGATACACCAAGCTTTCTCTTGCTGCCGTCACACTGGCTACACTCGGCACCCTCGCATATGCAGGACAGCATAGGGAAAACGATGCAATGGCTGCCACTAACGCCAATATCTCGCTGACGCAAGCCGTGGCCATTGCAGAGAAGCACGTCAGCGGCAAAGCCTCACAAGCCGAATTCGACAGCGAAAAGCAGGGTAACCTTTATAAGGTAGAAGTCGTGGCCGACACCAAAGTGTTCGACGTCAAAGTCAACGCCGAGACGGGGGCGGTCATCTCACTGACGCACGACACGGAGGATTGATGCTTCCGTGAAGTGGAAAAGCGAGTCAAGATTTCGGATGAGCGACACGGAACCGATAAGCGGCATGCGTTTCCTCACGCTTAACGCTCGTGATTGGCCCTGCCGGTGGTGCTTGCCGGACGTGTGGCTCGGCATTTGCCACTGCACGTCCCGGTTGCAGTGGCGACTGCGTGGCAGCGAGCCGCCGAACCGCAGCGGCGCGGCAATCCGGCGAAGCCATCTGGCTGGCGATCATCTAGGCCATAGGTTGGGTGTGAGAACATGTCGCCCATTTTTTCATGGGAATCAGCAAAACTTATCTGCGCTACACCGCCGACAGTCTGTTTCCCGAGACCACATCGCGCGGGACTAGTCTGTTGCTTTCGCGCCGCAATTGACTGCCACACAAGATTGGTTGGCGTTGTGACAACGCTTCTCGGCGCTCACATTCCGCTGGATATGCCAGTGCAGCGGTTGTTCCAGGCATTGCCACCTAGCGGGTCACACCGCAAATATCTGGGGTGTTTATTCTGGCATACCGTCAGGCCATCGCCAGACACCACAGTGAGCCTCGCTGAAGAGATTTCTCGAGGAAATCAAAGGAACGATAATTCCATGAAAGTGCTGATTGTCGAAGACGATCCGGCGATCGCCGCGAACCTGTATGACTATCTGGAGGGAACCGGCTACGAGGTCGATGTTGCGTCCAATGGCAACATGGGCCTACGGATGGCGCTCGCCGGCTCGTGGGATGCGATCCTCCTCGATCTATCGTTGCCCGGCATGGACGGTCTGTCGCTCTGCCGCAATCTGCGCAGAGAAGCTTGTCGAGACACGCCGGTGCTGATGCTGACCGCTCGAGATGCGCTCGACGACAAACTGCTCGGTTTCGAGCATGGGGCCGATGACTATCTAATCAAGCCGTTCTCACTCAAGGAAGTTGGCGCGCGGCTGAGCGCCATGATCAAGCGCTATCGTGGTCAGGTCGCAGCCGTGGATCTCCGGTTCGCTGATGTGCACCTGGACGTATCGAAGATGACGGTCGATCGTGCCGGCCGCCCAGTCAAGCTCTCGCCAAAATGTCTGCAGTTGCTGCGCATTCTGCTGCAGTCGCCAAACCGCATGTTCACTCGTGCCGAGCTCGAAACCGAAGTCTGGGGCGAACAGCTTCCCGACAGTGACACACTGCGCACTCACGTCTACATCTTACGTCGGGCGCTCTCCAAGTCAGGGGAGGCGGACCTTATCGAAACGGTCCACGGCGTTGGCTACCGGCTTCTGGAGTGCGATCGAGATGCGAAATAGCCTGCGCTTCAAGGTGGCACTTTTCTTTTCGGCGCTGACTATCGCATTGTTGCTTGCTCAGGCACTAGGTGTGAGAGTGCTGGCCGAAGCGCAGGAGGAGAAACTGATTGTGGCGTTGATCCACGACGACATGACGAATGTCCTCAAGAACTATCGAGTCGATCCCACGCTCCTGCCTCCATTCGACCAACAGTTGAATGGGTACGTGTCAACATCGGACCATCCGTCGATCGTTCTACCGGCATCCGTCAGAAACCTTCCTGACGGGACGCATCAAATCATCATCGACGGCCGTGAGATTCACGTCGCGATCACCCCGTTCGGTACCACACGTCTATATCGAATTTACAATTTCAACGCCTACGAACACCATTTCAAGGAAGTCATCAATGCGCTGATGGCCGGGACGGGTGTTTTCGCGCTGCTCACGATTTGGCTATCCTTCGGTCTGTCGGGCCTGCTGGTGCGGCAGGTGGCCAGTCTCGCCAGTCAGGTGAAGACACTTCGGTTCGGAGAAACGCCGTCGATCCAGCCCGGCAAGTACGATGAAACGGAACTCGCCGGACTGGTCGACGCCTTCAACGATTACCATCGGCGCATGGCCGAGATGATCGAGCGCGAAAAGGAGTTCACCGGCAACGTGAGCCACGAACTGCGCACGCCCCTCACTACGATCACGACGAGTTGCGAACTACTCACGCAGGACTCCGCAATCAGTGGAAAATCGCGCAAGCGGCTCCAGCAGATCGAGCACGCCGCCGACAATATGCGCGAACTCACTAACGCATTGCTGATGCTCGCCAGAGAAGAGTCGGCACACGACATCGAACCGGTGGCTATGGCAAACCTGGTCGAATCCGCTCTGATGCCCTTTGCCAATCGCCTTGCGGAAAAGAAGCTCGAGACCGTCGTTGACCTGGATCACGCTCATCACGTAATGGCGAACCGCTCGGCGCTCGCGATCGTGCTGTCCAACCTCATCGAGAACGCGGTGCGGCACACCGACCGAGGGCGGGTGCGTATTTCCTATTTGGGCGGGTGGTTGCACATTGAGGACACCGGGCCGGGTATTCCAACGGGCGCGTTGCCCTATGTCTTTGATCGGTATTACCAAGCGGAAGACCAGCAGTCAGGAAAGCGGGGCTTTGGGATCGGCCTATCGATTGTCCGCAAGATATGCGACCGATATGGTTGGTCGATCGAACTGGCCAGCGAGCCCGGCAGCGGCACCCGTGTCTCGCTGCGCCTGCCGTCCGCCAGCTTGGAGCATCTTGGGACCAGCGACGGCCGAACATTTTCTTGACGAAAACTTCACAAGCGGTGGCGTAGCATCCGTGTCGGACGCTGCCCCTCGTGGGCAGCAGAACGACCGATGGATTTCAGAATGCGCCGAGCGATATTGATTGCTTTCGTCGGGCTGGCCGGCTGTACGACCTATCATGCCCAGCCGATCGCCCCAGCTCAGCTTGCCCGACATTTCGAGCAGCGCTCGCTTGCGAGCGAGGCGTTACACTCCTTCGTCGTGCGCGAGGCCGGGCACAATGTCGCACCGTGGCCGCCCGCGCGCTGGAATCGCGAAATGCTCACGCTGGCGGCCTTCTACTACAGCCCCGCCCTCGACGTTGCGCGCGCCCGATGGGGCACTGCCAAGGCCGGCATCGACGTCGCCGACACGACTCCCAACCCGGTCTTGCAGTTACCGTTTCAGTATTCGACACCCAACCCGGGGCCGGGATCCCCGATCACCTTCGGCCCGGCACTCGACATCCCGATCGAGACGGCGCACAAGCGCGGCTATCGCGTCGATCAGGCGACTCACCTGTCGGAAGCCGCGCGGCTGAGCCTCGTCAATGAGGCGTGGAAGGTCCGCAGGCAAGTCCGAGTTGCGATGCTCGCCCTCTATGCTGCCCGCAAGCGCATTGCGTTTCAGTCCACCAGGGCCGAATCCGAGCGGCAGATTGCCGAGATGAGCCGCAAGCGTCTAGCCGCAGGGCAGTTCTCGCGGCCAGACGTCGACTCTGCCATTTTTGCCGACACGCAGGCGCAAAGCGATCTGGCTGCGGCGCGCAGCGCCGATCAGGATGCGCGAGCCCAGCTCGCTGCCGCTATCGGTATACCCGTCGCTGCGCTCGACGGCATCGAAATTGACCTCTCCGCCTTCGGCGCAGTTCCGCCCGCACCGCCGACCGCGGATGCACAGCGCGCGGCGATCTTCCATCGCCCAGATCTGCGCGCCTCGCTTGCCGATTACGCTGCGGCCGAATCGGCTCTTCAGCTCGAAGTCGCGAAGCAGTATCCGAACCTCCACCTCGGACCGGGCTATACATACGACACGGGCACGCACAAGATCGCATTTGGGCTCGCAGGCATCACGTTGCCGATCTTCAACCAGAATCAAGGCGGCATCCATGAAGCCGAAGCAAGACGCCAGGAAGCTGCGGCCCGTGCCGGCGCGCTGCAGGACAAGATTCTCGCCGATCTTGCGCATGCGCTCACGCGCTACCGGTCAAGCGTCGAAGCATTGCGCTTGTCGGACGCCCATCTCGCTAGTGCCCGCAGACAGCTCAACGGCCAGGCCGCCGCTTTCGCCAACGGGAACGCGGACCGACTGACCTACACGCAGGCGAAAGCGGGCTATCAGACCAGTGAAACCGTCCATCTCGATGCCGTGATCGCGGTCCAGCAAGGCGCTGGCGCACTCGAAGATGCGATGCAGCAACCCCTCGGTCACGAGGCGGTGAGCGATACCCTCAGTGAAGAGACACCACGATGAAACTCCGACTGATCCCTCTCTCCGTCGTATCGCTGGCTCTGGCTGTCGGTGCAGGCTGGTACATCTATCAGACGTTCCTGGACACCAGCACGTCGACGACCGTGGCAACGCAATCCGCCCCGCCCCGCGCCGTACAGACGGTATACGGCGAAACGGTGGTCGTCGTCGGTCCCGAGGAGCAGCGGGCCAGCCACATCGAGGTCGCGCCGCTCACAGCCGTCACGCGCCAGGCCAATATCAGCGCCTACGCCACCGTCATCGATCTGCAGCCGCTCTTCGATCTGCGCAACCGCTTGGCGGGCGCCCGCGCGGACGTCGAAACGTTCACTGCGCAGGTCGCAAGCTCGCGCGCCCAGTACCAGCGCAGCCGCACGCTGTTCGCGGACGATCGCAACATTTCGCAGAAGAGCTTTCAAGATGCGCAGTCGGCGATGCAAGCCGACGAGGCGAGGCTCCAATCGGCCCATGCCACGCTGAACGGGCTGAACGCTACGATGCGGCAGCAGTTTGGCGACGCGCTTGCGAATGCCGCGACGGCATCGACCTCGAAACTGTTTCAGCGTCTCCAGTCTGGGCAAGCCGTGGTGCTGCGCGTCACGTTGCCGGCCAGCTTCGGCATGGCACCGCCCGCGCGTATCACGATCGATACGCCCGACGGCCGCTCGGTGCCCGCTCAAAAGCTTTCCGCCTCACCGCTCGCCGACCCGGCCGTGCAGGGCAGCCCTTGGCTTTACGTCGCCGACGATGCGCTGCCGGCAAATTTGCGCACGAGCGCGAGCGTGCCGACGTCAAGCCAGGTTGCATCCGAGCTGCGGATCCCAGAACGGGCCGTGATATGGTACGGCGGGCAAACATGGACCTACGTGCGGACGGCTCCCGATCGCTTTACGCGGCGCTTCGTGCCCGCTGGCGACGAGGGCGACCACGGTTTCATGGTGACGTCAGGGTTCCAAGCCGGCGACCAGGTCGTGACGCAGGGTGCCCAACTGCTGCTCTCCGAAGAGCTCAAGCCACAAGGTATCGCCACGGCCTGCAAGGATCCACCCGAGTGTGACGACTGACCCACGCCTCACCCGCCCTGATCAACGCGACCTCACGTTCCATGCTCAACGCGATCATCCGCTTTTCGCTGCGCTTTCGCGGCGTCATCTATGCGCTGGCCGTCGTCGCGGCCGGCTACGGGCTCTTTACGCTCACGCGCGCCAAGCTCGACGTCTTTCCCGAATTCGCTCCGCCGATGAGCATCGTGCAGACGGCAGCGCCAGGCATGACGAGCGAGCAGGTGGAAACGCTCGTCACGCAACCGCTCGAGAATGCCCTCGGCGGCATGGTTGGGCTGCAGTCGATGCGTTCGAGATCGATGCAGGGTCTCTCCGCGATCACGCTCGTCTTCGATGACAGTGCAAATGTGATGCAGGTCCGGCAACTCGTCACCGAGCGCATCAACGGGCTCGCGGCCACGTTGCCTGCAGGCGTCAAGCCGCCCAGGCTTTTGCCGCTTACCACGACGACGAGCGTCGTGCGCATCATCGGTCTCACGTCGAAGACGCGCTCGCTCGCGGATCTCTATGGCATCGCACAGTGGACCATCAAGCCACAACTGCTGAGCGTCCCCGGCGTGGCCGATGCAATCGTGTTCGGCGGCGAGACGCGCCAGATGCAGATCCAGGTCGATCCCGCGAAGCTGATGCACTACGGATTGTCCATCCAGGACGTGATCGCCGCGGCCCGCCAAGCCACCGGGGTACGGGGCGCCGGGTTCATCGAGAACAATAACCAGCGCATCGCCATCAATGCCGATGGCCAGATCGCCACGCCGGAGAAACTGGCCGGCGTCGTGCTGCGTTCGAGCAACGGTGCGTCGGTTCGGCTTGGCGACGTCGCGAATGTGGCCTGGGGCAGTGCGCCGCCTGTCGGCGCGGCTTCGATCATGGGCAAGCCCGGCGTGATGATCGTGATGGAAAGCCAGTACGGCACCAACACACTGGCCGTGACGCACGACATCGAAAATGCGCTCGCCGGACTCAAGCCGGCGCTTGTAAAGCAAGGCGTCGACGTGAACGCGGACGTTTTCCGGCCCGCCAATTTCATCGATGCCGCGGTGGGTCACTTGAGGACGGCACTCATCGTCGGCGCCGTGCTCGTGATCGCCATCCTGTTCCTGTTTCTGCTCAACGTGCGCACCGCCGTGATCTCGGCCGTCGCGATTCCGCTGTCGCTGCTGGTTGCGATCATCGTGCTGACCAAGTTCGGCGTGAGCCTGAACACGATGGCCTTGGGTGGCCTCGCAATCGCGCTCGGTGAAGTGGTGGACGATGCGATCATTGACGTCGAGAACATTTATCGGCGTCTACGCGAGAATCGCAAGCGACCCCAGCCACTCCCCGCGTTTCGCGTCGTGCTGCGTGCTTCGCTCGAAGTCCGTAGCGCCGTCGTGTTTGCGACTTTCATCGTGATGCTGATCTTCCTGCCGGTACTCACGCTCTCGGGTGTCGGCGGACGGCTCTTCGCGCCACTCGGCATTGCCTACATACTGGCCGTTCTCGCGTCGCTCGGCGTCGCGTTGACGCTCACGCCGGCCATGGCGCTTGCCCTGCTGGCGAAGGGGCCTTTGCCCGAGCATGAACCCCGTCTCGTCGCGCGCCTGAAGGCGCGTTACATCGCGCTGCTGACAAAGGTCGAGCAGCACGTGAAAGCGGTCATGGTAACGGTGGCGCTGATGTGTGTCGCTGCGCTCGCGTCGCTGCCGTTCATGAGCGGGAGCTTCATTCCGCAACTGCGCGAAGGCCATTACATCGTCCATATGGGACTGGAGCCGGGCACGTCGCTCGCGGAATCGATGCGCATCGGCACGCAGGTATCGAAGGCGTTGATGCAGGTGCCCGGCGTGCGTCTCGTGGCACAGCGCGCAGGCCGCGCGAACGGGGTGGTCGACCCGACCGGCGTGCAGCTCTCCGAGTTCGAGGTCGACCTGAAGCCGATGGGCGCATCGGGCCAAAACTGGGCGCTCTATCGGATTCGCCAGGCGCTGGCGCGCTTTCCGGGCCTGAGCACCTCAGTCAATACGTTTCTCGAGGAACGTATCGACGAGACCATTTCGGGAACAACGGCCCCGGTGGTCGTCAAAGTGTTCGGCAACAATCTCGATGTCATCGATCGCACGGCGCAACAAATCGCTCAGCTGATCGGCACGATCCACGGCGTCGCCAGCGTGCGGGTAGATTCGCCTCCCGGCATACCCGAGCTCGACGTGAAGCTCAAGCCGGACGCGTTGAGCCGCTGGGGCTTCAGGCCCGTCGAAGTGCTCGATACGATCCAGTCCGCCTATGCTGGCACAACGGTCACGCAGATCTACAAGGGCAGCCGCACCTATGACGTCGCGGTCGTGCTCGATCCGACGCAGCGCACGACCGTCGGTGACATCGGCAAGCTCATGGTGCGCAATGCCGAAGGCTTTGCCGCGCCGCTGGGCTCGCTCGCGACGATCCGTCAGGTCGCCGGCCGCTATCAGATCACGCACGACGGTGGCCAGCGCGTGCAAACAGTGTCGGTCAACCTTGGTAGCCGGCCGGCCAGTGATTTCGTGAAGGAGGCTCAGGCGCGAGTGAACCGTGAGATCAAAATGCCACCGGGCACCTACGCCGTTTTCAGCGGGGAGAGCGAAGCACGCGCGCAATCGCAGCGCGACCTGCTGGCGTACGGGGGGATATCGCTCATCGGCATCGCATTGCTCCTGTTCCTCGCGATGAAGAGCCGTCGTGGCGTACTGCTCGTCATGGTCAACCTACCCTTCGCGCTCGTCGGCGGGGTACTGAGCGTGGTGCTGACGGGGGCGAATCTTTCCATTGGCGGTATGGTGGGTTTCGTCACATTGCTTGGCATCTCATTGCGAAACTCGATCATGCTGATCAGCCACTACGAGCACTTGATACACGTCGATCGATTGACGTGGAACATGGATACAGCGGTGCGCGGGGCATCGGAACGGTTGGTGCCGATCCTGATGACCGCACTCGTCACCGCGCTCGCGCTGGCGCCGCTCGCGCTGACAACCGGCGCGCCAGGTAACGAAATCGAAGGGCCAATGGCGATCGTCATTCTCGGCGGCCTGATCACGTCGACTGCCCTCAACCTGATCGTGCTGCCGACGCTGGCGCTACGCTACGGACGCTTCGAGCGCGACGAACTGGCCGAGCCCGACACTGCGGCGGTATAGTCAGAAACGGGGAACGGCCAGTGACTGGGCAGCCGGCGATGGCGGATCTTCCCGACGGCCTGAGCCTCGCCGAGGTGGCCGAGCGCCCGGGGGCGCCGCGCTGTCGACCGCGTCCTGCGGCGGACGAGCCGCAGCTTCGGCGAGATCGTGCGCGCCAACGTGTTCAGGCGCATCAATGCACTGCTTGGCACGCTCTGCGCGGTGGTGCTCGGGGTACTGTCCGTTTCGGCGGTCCATATGCGCTCTTCGGCGGCGTGCTGATCACAAACTCGCTCGTCGGGATAGTCAAGGAATGGCGCGCGAAGCGTCAGCTCGACCGGCTCGCGCTTCTGCACCAGCCGCGCGCGCGTGCGGCGCGCGGGGCAGACGATTGAGGTCCACCCGGGCGTCATCGTGAAGGATGACCTGATCGCGGTCGAACTGGGCTACCAGATCGTCGTCTACGACATCGTGTGCGCGGCGAACGGGCTCGAGATCGACGAATCGTTGCTGACGGGGGAGTCCGAGCTATAGACCAAGGCGCCCGACCCCGAAGTGCTGTCAGGCAGTTTCGCCGTTGCTCGTAGGCATGGCTACGCGTTCATAAAAATTCAACCCGAACATAGAAGATCGGCCGGGATTCGCAAAATTTTCGCAAAAATGGTCTTACATCACTGATTTTAAAGAAAAATCGAAGTCGATCTTGAAGTCTGGCCGGGGTTCCCAATTATGGTCTGCAGGGCATAATCCAGCGATTTCGCAACGAAGGGTACGGCCGATGGCACGCAAGCCGGTGCTCAGCTTTCCGCGCGATGGCGGTCACCATACTGACCTGACGGACATTTTCGTACCACTGGTTTCTAGAGATTCACAGCCCCAGTGGTTGAACTACATTCGCTAGCCCGGCGAAATTCTGCCGGGGTCAGGCACTGCAAACTCGAATGCGGGCGCACTTCGTTGTAGTGTGTTCGCCAGTCTTCGATCACGATCTTCGCTTCGATCCGGTTGCGAAACCACTCCATCGCCAAACATTCGTCACGGAATTTTCCGTTGAAGCTTTCATTGGTGCCGTTCTGCCAAGGTTTGCCCGGATCAATCAACGCTGTCTCGATGTTCTCCTGCACAGCCCATTTCAGCAGCGCCGTGCTGACAAATTCCGGCCCGTTGTCCGACCGAAGATAACGGGGCGCTCCGTGCACGCTGATCAACCGACTTAGCACCTCAATGACTCGGCGCGAGCGGATCGATCCCGCCACATCGATCGCCAGACATTCGCGCGTATATTCGTCGACCACAGTCAAGCATTTCACCTGCTGACCGTTCGCACAGGCATCAAATACGAAGTCGTAGCACCACACCGAGTTGCGCGCCGCCGGCGCATGCGGCCTTGGCCGAGCGCCGCTGATGCGGCGTCTGCGGCGCTTCTTCGGCACTTGCAGGCCCGCCTTGGCCCAGAGCGACGCACACCTATCCTTGCCAATGACGATGCCTTCGCGTCCTAGCAGCACTCGAATGCGACGAGAGCCGAAGCGCGGGTAATGTCCCGACAACGTTCGCATAGCTTCGATCACCGGCGCATTCTTGCTTGGCATCTTTAATGTATAGCTCAAGCTCAAACGGCTGACCTGCATCAGCGCACACGCTCGCCTTTGACTCAAACCCCGTGCCATCGCGAACCGGGCTTGTTCACAGCGAACCTGTGCGCTCACCACTTTTTTCCGCTGATCTCCCTCATGACCTCAATCTCAAGATCGCGCTCAGCTACCATCTTCTTTAACCGCGCGTTCTCGGCCTCAAGCGTCTTGAGTCGCTTGACGTCGTCGCTGACCATCTCGCCGAACCGTTTGCGCCAGGCGTAAATCGACGCCTCGCTCACGCCATTGCGCTTGGCCACCTCGGGGATCGCATCTCGATCCGCTTCGCGCAGAATTCGCACGATCTGCTCGTCACTGTACCGGCTCTTCTTCATACCAACTCATCGTCTGAGCTGAGGAGCCATTATCTCTAGATTCCGTTGGTGCGAAATTTCACGGACAGGTCAGACGCTGGCGGCGTGGTATTTCAGTCCGGAACTCCGCGTCGCACGCGCCCAGTGGGCGACAGCAAAAAGTGGAATCGACGTTGCCGACGCGCTGCCAAACCCCGTGTTGCAGTTGCCGTTCCAGCGCTCGTCGCCGAATCCTGGGCCTGGTACCGCCTACACGTGGGGCCTTGCGCTCGACATCCCCATAGAAACTGCCGGAAAGCGAGGCTATCGGGTCGAGCAGGCCGCACACCTTGCAGAATCCGCTCGGTTGAGCGTCATGAACACCGCTTGGAAAGTGCAGGCACGGGTGCGCGATACGCTGCTCGCGATATACGCCGCTCGTGAGAAGGCGACTTTGCTCTCGCGCAAGGCCGATGTCCTCCGGGAGATCGTCGCGATGGTGGAGAAGCGCCGTGCCGTCGGCGAAAACGCCGGACCGGACGTCGACGCTGCCATCGTTGCAGCCACGCAAGCACAAGCAGAGCTCGCGACAGTTCGCGGCGCGGAGCAGGGCGCTCGCGCGCAACTCGCCTCCGCCATCGGTGTTCCGACGCGATCGCTGGACGCTGTTCAGCTCGATCTCCAAATGTTCGGCATGGTTCCGGCGGCACCGCCCGACGCCGATGTGCGTCAGGCGGCGATCCTCAATCGTCCGGATCTGCGCATGTCGCTTGCCGACTACGCCGCCGCCGAATCCGCGCTACAGCTTGAAGTGGCAAAGCAATATCCCGACATTCATTTGGGGCCTGGCTACACCTACGACACCGGCACACACAAAATCGCGTTCGGTCTCGCCGGTATCAACCTGCCGATCTTCAATCAAAACCAAGGCAGCATCGCTCAAGCCGAAGCGAATCGCAAGGAGGCGGCTGCGCGAACGGCAGCACTGCAAGACACGATACTCGGCGAGATCGACAGGGCGCTCGACCTCTATCAGGCGAACGTGGAAACGCTGCGCATCGAGGACGCGCGCCTCGCAGCAGCCCGCCGACGGCTTGACAGTACGGCCGCGGCGTTTGCGGCCGGGGATGCCGGCCGACTGACCTATGCACAGGCCCGTGCCGATTTCCAGACGAATCAGCTCGTCCGGCTCGATGCCGCCATCAGTGCCCAACAGGCGGCGGGTCGGCTCGAAGACGCCATGCAGCGTCCTCTTACTGGCGACGCCCCCGCATTGAAGCCGTCTGTGACTGAAAAGGAGTTGCGCAAATGAAGCTACGTTGGATCATTCTCTGCGCCACGACGATCGCATTGGCAACTGGTGCCATCTGGTACGTCTATCGGACACTTTCCCTTCAGCCGTCGGCTGCCGGCACTGCCGTGAAGGACACTTCACAACCTTCCGTACGTACGGTCAACGGGGAAACCGTCGTCGTGGTTGCGCCGGATGCTCAACGCGCGAGCCATATCGAGGTGACATCGCTTATCGACGCGCCACGCGAACAGACGCGCCCGGCCTACGCGACAGTGCTTGATTTGCAGCCCCTTTTCGATTTGCGCAGCCGCTTCGCCGCCGCGCAAGCGGATCTCGACACGCTCACCGCGCAAGCGGACAATTCGCGCGACCAATATGCACGGAGTCGGACACTATTTGAAGATGATCAAAATGTGTCCCGCAAGTCCGTCTCAGATGCCAATGCCATGATGCGGGCGAACGACGCAAAACTGCGTTCCGCCAAGATCGCAGTGGCCGGACTCGGCGCGACGTTACGCCAGCAATTCGGCGAGGCGCTTGCCGCGGCTGCGCAGACACCGACATCCCGCGTCATGGAGCATCTCCGGGCCGGGCAAGCGACTGTGCTGCGTGTCACGCTTCCGGCGGGCAACGGCACCGATGCCCCGCCACAGATTACCGTCGATTCGCCGGATGGCAAGACGTTGCCAGCCCAGCGACTCTCGGCGGCGCCGAGCACCGATCCTGCCCTTCAGGGCCAGCCTTGGCTTTACCTCGTCTCCCAGATGCTCCCGGCCGGCACGCGAACACTCGCCAATCTTCCTGCAACTGGCGCGGCGAAGGCGTCACTTGTCGTTCCGGGGGACGCCGTTCTCTGGTATGGCGGACAGCGGTGGGCGTATGTCGAGACCGCGCCTGACAGCTTCACGCGCCGCTTCGTTCCCGGATCGGGCGACGGTGATCCCAGCGTGAGCCATACGCCGGGCTTCCACGCCGGTGATCAGGTCGTCATTCAAGGCGCGCAGTTGCTGCTTTCCGAAGAACTCAAGCCGCGAGGTATCGCCACCGTCTGCAAAGACCCTCCGGAGTGCGACGACTAATTCGCCCACCGCAACGCGCACCGACCGATACGTTCCCTCATGCTTAACGCGATCATTCGCTTTTCACTGCGCTTTCGAGGCGTCATTTACGCGCTGGCCGTCGTCGCGGCCGGTTATGGCGTTTATTCGCTCACGCGCGCGAAGCTCGACGTCTTTCCCGAGTTCGCTCCGCCGATGAGCATCGTGCAAACAGAAGCACCGGGCCTGACCAGCGAGCAAGTCGAGACGCTCGTGACACAGCGGCTGGAGAACGGTCTGGGCGGCCTTGTCGGACTCCAGTCGATGCGATCTAGGTCGATGCAGGGCCTGTCGGCCATCACGCTCGTATTCAACGAGCATACGAATGTGATGCAGGTCCGTCAGCTCGTGTCCGAGCGGGTCAATGAATTGGCCGCGACGCTACCGTCGGGCGTCCATCCGCCACGACTGTTGCCGCTGACGACGACGACAAGCGTTGTGCGAACGATTGGCCTGACATCCAACACGCGCTCACTTCAGGCGCTATACGATATCGCGCAGTGGACGTTGCGACCGCAACTCATGAGCGTTCCCGGTGTTGCCGATGCCATTGTTTTCGGTGGCCAGACCCGGCAGATGCAGATCCAGGTCGATCCGACCAAATTAATACGTTATGGGCTATCGATCCAGGACGTGGTCGCCGCCGCGAAAGCATCAACGGGAGTGAAGGGCGCCGGGTTCATCGAGGGGGACAACCAGCGTATCGCGGTGAACGCGGACGGTCAGATCGCCGAGCCGCAGACGCTGGCCAACGTGGTGCTGCATTGGAGCCATGGTGCTGCCGTCCGCATTGGGGACGTCGCCACCGTGGCGTGGGGCGCTGCGCCGGCGGTCGGCGCCGCATCGATCATGGCGCATCCCGGCGTAATGGTTGTTCTGGAAAGCCAATATGGCACCAATACGCTCGAGGTGACAAAAGGCATCGAGACATCGCTGGCGTCGATCAAGCCGATTCTCGCGAAGCAAGGCGTCGAGGTCAACGCCGAGGTATTCCGGCCCGCCAGCTTCATCGATGCGGCGCTGAGCCACCTCCGCACTGCGTTGCTCGTTGGCGCGGCGCTTGTGATCGCTGTCCTTTTCCTGTTCCTGCTCAACGTGCGCACGGCCGTCATTTCAGCGGTAGCGATTCCGCTGTCAATGCTCGTTGCGATTATCGTTCTGACCGCATTCGGCGTCAGTCTGAACACCATGACGCTCGGCGGGCTCGCGATCGCGCTGGGCGAAGTGGTCGACGACGCCATCATCGACGTTGAGAACATCTATCGGCGGCTGCGGCAGAATCAGACCCTCCCGACGCCGCAGCCGGCCTATCGCGTCGTGCTGCGCGCCTCGCTTGAAGTGCGCAGCGCCGTGGTGTTCGCGACGTTCATCGTGATGCTGATCTTCCTGCCGGTGCTGACGTTATCGGGTGTCGCTGGAAAATTGTTCGCGCCGCTTGGTATTGCGTACATCCTGGCCGTGCTCGCGTCGCTTGGCGTGGCACTCACCGTCACACCCGCGTTGGCCTTGGCGCTACTGGTAGGCGGGCCATTGCCACAGCATGAGCCGCGTCTGATTGCCCGCCTGAAGGCTCGTTATGCAGCGCTGCTCCTGACGGTCGACCAGCACGTGAAGTCCGTGATGATCGCCGTTGGGCTGATGTGCGTCGTCGCGCTCGGATCGTTACCGCTTCTGAGCGGCAACTTCATCCCCGAACTTCGCGAAGGTCACTATATCGTGCACATGGGGCTTGCGCCCGGCACGTCGCTTGCAGAATCGATGCGCGTCGGCGCCCGAGTGTCGCAAGTGTTGATGAAGGTGCCCGGTGTTCGGTTGGTCGCACAACGGGCGGGGCGTGCCCATGGCGTCGTCGACCCGACCGGCGTTCAGCTTTCAGAATTCGAGGTCGATCTTGAGCCAATGAGCGCGACTGGCCAAAGCTGGGCCCTCTACCGCATCCAACAGGCGCTCGCTCGCTTTCCGGGATTGACGACTTCGGTCAATACGTTTCTCGTTGAACGGATCGACGAGACGATATCGGGTGCGACGGCGCCTGTGGCCGTGAACGTGTTCGGCGACAATCTCGACGTCATCGACCGCAAGGCGCAGGAGATCGCTCAACTACTGGGTTCGATTCGTGGTGCGGCAAGCGTCCGGGTCGAATCTCCCCCGGACATTCCTGAGCTGGAAGTGAGGCTCAAACCCGAGTCATTGAGCCGCTGGGGCTTCCGGCCGCTCGAACTGCTCGACACCATCCAGGCGGCGAATGAGGGCACCACCGTCTCCCAGATCTACCGAGGCATCCGAACATACGATGTCGTCGTCGTCCTGGCGCCATCGGCCAGGGCGACACCTGACGATATCGGTGCGCTGAAGTTGCGCAATCCGGATGGACTTGCCGTGTCGCTTCGAGACCTGGCGTCGATACGTCAGGTGTCGGGCCGGTATCAAATCACGCACGACAACGGTCGACGCATGCAAACCGTCTCAGTCAACCTCGGCAACCGGGCGGTCAATGATTTCGTCAAGGAGGCGCAGGCGCGTGTGAGCCGGGAAATCACGTTGCCGTCGGGAACGTATGCCGTGTTCACGGGCGAGAACGAAGCGCGTACACAATCTCAGCATGACCTGGTCGTGTACGGAGCGATTTCGCTCCTCGGCATTGCGATGCTGTTGTTTCTCGCGATGAAGAGTCGTCGAGGGGTGGTCCTGGTAATGATCAACCTGCCGTTTGCCTTGGTGGGTGGCGTCCTGAGCGTAGCGCTCACGGGCGGTACTCTGTCGTTAGGCGGCATGGTAGGTTTCGTGACGCTCTTCGGGATTTCGTTGCGCAACTCCATCATGCTGATCAGTCACTACGAACACCTGGTGCACGTGGATGGCCATACCTGGGGACCGGAGACCGCAGTGCAGGGCGCATCCGAACGGTTAATTCCGATCCTGATGACAGCGCTCGTGACAGCACTCGCGCTCGTGCCGCTCGCGCTGACCAGCGGTGCCGCTGGCAACGAGATTGAAGGGCCGATGGCCATCGTGATTCTCGGGGGCTAGTTACGTCAACGGCACTGAACCTTCTCGTTTTACCCACACTTGCATTGCGATATGGCCGATTCGAACGCGATCTGCTTGCAAAACCTTCGGAGAACTCGCCGGGCATATAACCTGCGCGTACCCGCAATACGCCTCGTCTCGCATGCCGCTTTTTCGGCCGTTCATAGCCGTTCGCCCGTGTGTTGCTCACGAGGCACTCTTGACCAGGGTTTCTTTCATCCGCGCGACGACGATCACGCCGGACAAGAAGGTGAGTCCGGCGATCAGCCACACTGCAGCCGCCAAACCGAAGAAGTCGGCTGTGACACCAGCCAGGAGTGCACCGACTGCATAGCCCAGGTCGCGCCACAGCCGATACACACCCACGGCCGAGGCCCGCCAAGCAGGATGCGCCACGTCACCAATGGCGGCCAGCAACGTCGGATAGACCATCGCAGTGCCGACGCCCAAGAGTACGCCGCCCACACCGAAGCCCAGGAAGCCGTTGCTTGATGCCGTGATTGCAATGCCTGCCGCCTGCGTCCACATCCCCAAGCGATCAACTGCTTGCGGCCAATGTGGTCGGACAGGGCTCCCGTGAAAATCTGCGTCATACCCCACACGGCAGGGTATATCGCTGCAAGCGTGCCGACCTGAGCAAGCGACATACCTGCGGTAGCGAAGACCAGCGGAAATAGACCCCACGCCATGCCATCGTTGAGGTTATTCACCAACCCCGCCTGGCTGATGCTCGACAGATTGCGGTCGGTGAGCGAGGCGCGACGGAAGATTTCGCCTTGGGTGGGCAGCGCATCTTCATGTTCGGTGTGGTGCGCCTGCACTTCGTGTGCCACGTAGTGCCGGGTTTCGCCAACCGCCATAGCCGAGAGTGTCAAACCCGAGGCAACGTAGACGACACCCAGGTAGAACGGTTCCGGGCGCAGCCCGTAGCGGGCGGCCAGCCAGCCGGTGGCGAGCGCGCTGCCCGCCACGGCGAAATAGCCGGAAAATTCGTTGAGGCCCATCGCCAGGCCGCGTTGCTTGGGGCCAACTAGGTCGATCTTCATTATGACCGTGGTGGACCAGGTAAGGCCCTGACTGACGCCTAGCAAGACATTGGCAGCGACGATCCAGTTCCAATCGGGTGCCCACATCAGGACGAAAGGCACCGGCACGGCCACCAGCCACCCGGCGACCAGTATATGCTTGCGGCCGTACCGATCGGACAGTCGTCCTGCAAAGTAGTTGGTCAGCGCCTTGGCGATGCCGAAGACAACGATGAAGGAGAGAATTGCTGCCCGCGCCGCGACGTGAAATTCGTACGCGGCGATGGCCGGCAAAATGCTGCGCTCAAGTCCGACCATCGCCCCGACAAAGGCATTCACCAGCACGAGCAGCGAGAACTGGCCCAAGTTCTCGCGCAATCCGAGACGAATGTCAGATGTGTGCATGGGGCAGATCTCCAAGCTGAGGTTGAAGCGCAGCTTGTCGACGCCCACGAAAAACCACGGCCCTTCGCCGCGTCGCTTGCCCAGCCCCCCACAACCGAAAGAGTGGGAAAAGGGCCGATTCCTTGCTGGGGAATTGCGTGGAGAACATCGTCAGCGCCTCCGTCAGAACACCAGTACCTTGTCTGCCTCAGCTGTCCAGGCAGTCATTTAGCTCAAGGTGCTGCGGCGAGTTCCCTTGATAAGTTCATAGACGCTAATTCCTCGAGCGTCGAGACAAGTGCCGTACAGACCGCCGCCGCCCCCGACCGTGCACAGCATATCTCCCGCGTTCTAATAGTCCTCGGGAACATGCTGGCCTGACTTAGCACAGACCACTGCGCCTCCCATCAGGAACAGTCGGACCGTCCCACTTTCACGCTTGACCAGCGCTTTGGCGAGACGCAGAGCATTTTAGCTGTGTTCGCTCCCGTAGGCGGCATCATTGAGAATGAAAAAGGTTTGCATGGTGGCCTCCATAAGCGTTTCGATCGATGTTTGAGTTGCTTCGCGGCTTACTGAGTCGAGCTTTCGATGCGCAAACCGCCTGCGGCCCGTTCGCTGACGCCAGTACGGTTCTCAATGGCTCCCCCCGTCCCGCATCGACGACCGACGCTATGCTGGCCGAGCGAATCGACGACCGGCTCGAGGAACTGGAGGACTATACCAAAGTCATGTGCGCAATCCTGGAGCAACTGCGACCTTTGGCAGCCCTGCGCGGTCGGTCGCCGGCAAGGCAGCGACTGACGCCACACCTGACTCTCGCCTTGGGTTTTCTAGGAGCGTATTGTCGCGCACAATGATTTATACTACTTGCCATGCGAATCATCCGCCTGCTTCTGCTTATCGTGCTGTCGCTAGCGCTGCCCACGGTCGGGCTGGCATCTGCGGGCTATATGGGTGAGTTCCAGATGCAGCAGGCGGCAGACGCGAGCATGACGGAGATGGCGATGCCGGTCGGCCATTGTGACGAAACCGCTACCAAAGTGGCCCAGCCCGGCAAACTCAAGGCCGGCACGCTCTGCAAGCTTGGTCAGGACTGCAAGATTGGCGCTGCCTATCATCCGACCAGCCCGGTCAAGCTGTTCCATCCATTGCCCGCTGCGCAGCGGGTTACGCCAGTGCCCACGCGAGCACTGCTTTCCCACGTCCCCGAAGGACTGTGGCGACCTCCCACTTCGCTTTGATTTCCTGACAGTATGATCCGCTGAGCGTGCGCTCGGCGGTCGCAGGCTGTGCGCACGCGCACGTTGTCTCGTCACGGAGTCAATAACATGTTCACGCGTTGGATGCTCATCCCCTTGCCCTTGTGTTTGGCAGGGGTGGCCGGCCTCGTCCAGGCCGCGCCCTTGACCTTTAGCGACGCGCTCAAGGTCGCCGAACAACAATCCCCGGCGCTGACGGCCAGTGCCGCCAACCTCCGATCGGCCCAGTCTGCGGCGATTCCGGCGGGCGCTTTACCGGATCCAAAGCTGATCGCAGGCGTCGAGAACTACCCTGTTTCCGGAGATACCCGCTGGGCACTGGAGCGCGACTTCATGACCATGCAGAAGATCGGCATCATGCAAGAGGTGCCCAATGGCGACAAGCGTCGCGCGCGCGTCGAAGTGGCCGATGCCCGTTCGGTGCTGGCCCAGAAGCAGCAGCAGGTCTCGCTGCTTGAAGTGCGCCGAGGCACCGCGCTCGCTTGGCTCGATCGCTACTACCTGGAAAAAAAGCTGGCGCTGTTCGACCAGCTCGACCAGGAGAATCGCCTGCTGGCCGACACCGTGCGGGCTCAGGTCGCCTCCGGCAAAGGCCAACCGGCCGACGCCGTGATGGCCGAGCAGGAACAGGCCGACCTCGCGGATCGTCGTGACGGCCTGACACGCGATATCGCCATGGCAATCGCTTCATTGCGTCGTTACGTGGGCGCTGACGCGGATGATCCCTTGCCCGGCGACGCGCCGGCGTTGGCGGTCGATCCAGAACGCTATCGGGCGCATCTGCATCATCACCCGGAAGTGGAACTGTTTGCCGCAAAGTCAGGCGAAGCCCGGGCCGAGTTGCATGAAGCGCAGGCGGAAAAAAAGCCCGACTGGGGCGTCGAGCTGGCCTACCAGCGTCGCGGCCCGCAGTTTGGCAACATGGTTTCGGTCCAGTTCACGATCGGCTTGCCGATTTTCTCGAAGAGCCGGCAAGACCCGATGATCGCCTCCAAGGCGGCCGATCTGGAGCGGGCCGACGCGGAGCGCGACGCCATGTTGCGCGATCACCTCAATGAGCTCGATAACGGCCTGGCCGAATACACGTCACTCACCCGCCAACTGGATCGCGTCAACCAGACGTGGCTACCGCTCGCACGCCAAAAGGTCGACCTCCTTACGGCCGGCTATCGCAGCGGCAGGACCGACATGGGCACGGTACTCGCTGCCCGGCGCGATCTGATCGAGCGGCGCATGAAGGCAATCGATCTGGAAAACCAGCGCGCGCAGATCGCGGCCAAACTTTACTTCACGTATGGCGGGGACGAACAATGAAGCCACGTCACATAACACTTGGTGCATTGATTGTCTTGGTAGCCGCCGCCAGCGCCGGCGCAGGATACTGGTACGCGCTGCGTCATGCGGGCAGCGCTACGGGGAGTGCGCCAGCGGCCGCCGCCAATGGCGTGCCCACTCAAGGCGACGCCAATCGGAAAGTGCTCTATTGGTACGACCCGATGGTGCCGAACCAGCACTTCGACAAGCCCGGCAAATCGCCCTTCATGGACATGCAACTGACGCCGAAGTACGCAGGTGAAGGCGGCGATGCCGCGGGCGTTCAGATCGATTCGGGCGTGGCGCAAAATCTGGGCATCCGTCTGGCCCGGGTCGAGCAAGGCACGTTTGACGCACCGATCGATGCGGTGGCCAACGTGGTCTTCAATGGCCGGGACGTGGCGGTGGTGCAAGCGCGCAGTGGCGGCTTTGTGCAACGCGTCTACGCCAGGGCGCCCGGGGACGTGATCGCGCAAGGCGCACCGCTTGCGGACTTGCTGGTGCCTGAATGGGGCGGTGCACAGGCCGAGTTCCTCGCGGTGCTCCGCACCGGTGACAAGGGCCTGGTCGACGCCGCGCGCGAAAGGCTCATGCTGCTCGGCATGCCCGCCGGGCTCATCGCCCGGGTCGAGCGTACGGGTGTGTCGCAATCGACGTTCACGATGACCTCGCCCATCGCCGGGGTTATCCAGTCGCTCGACGTGCGTCAAGGCATGAGCATTGCCGCCGGCATGACACTCGCGAAAATCAACGGATTGGCCACCGTCTGGCTCGAAGCGGCCGTGCCGGAATCCCAGGGTGGATTGGTCGCCGTTGGCCGCCTGGTGGAAGCCCGTCTGGCGGCGTATCCTGGCGAAACCTTCAAGGGCAAAGTCATCGCCGTATTGCCTGAAACCGATTCGGCCAGCCGGACCCTCAAGGTGCGGGTCGAGTTGCCTAATCGCGACGGGCGCCTGAAGCCCGGCATGTTCGCGCAGGTCCGCGTGCAGAATGGCGCGGCTAAGCCGGTTCTCACCATTCCAACCGAGGCGGTGATTCGCACGGGCGTGCGCAACGTCGTGATCGTCGCGCAGGACGGCGGCCGCTACGCGCCGGTAGAGGTCAAAGTCGGGCAAGAAGGTGCCGGCAAGACGGCGATTCTCGAGGGTCTGTCGGAAGGACAGAGCGTCGTCGTCTCCGGCCAGTTCCTGATCGACTCTGAGGCCAGCCTGCAGGGTGTCCTCACCCGCCTCGCGGGCGCCCCCGCCCAGGCCACGGTCCAGCCGGCAAGTGGCGCGAGCGCCCCCGCCGCGCTCAACGAAGCCACCGGCAAGGTGGAAAAACTCGAACACGGGCAAATCACGGTCTCGCACGGCCCGGTCAAGTCGCTCGGCTGGGGGCCGATGACGATGACGTTCAAGCTGTCCGACCCGTCCATGGCGACCGGCATCAAAGCGGGCGATACCGTGCATTTCGGCTTCGTCCCCAGCGGCGATGAGTTCGTCGTCAAGCAGTTGGAGAAGACAGGAGCCGGCTCATGATCGCGAGGCTGATCCACTGGTCGATCGTCAATCGCTTCCTGGTTCTGATGGCGACGCTCTTTGTTGCTGCCGCGGGCGTGTGGGCGGTCAAGACCACACCGGTCGACGCACTGCCGGACCTGTCGGACGTGCAGGTCATCATTCGTACCAGCTATCCGGGCCAAGCCCCACAGATCGTCGAAAACCAGGTGACCTATCCGCTGTCGACGACAATGCTGTCGGTGCCCGGTGCGAAAACGGTACGCGGCTATTCCTTCTTTGGCGATTCGTTCGTCTACGTCCTGTTCGAGGACGGCACGGACCTGTATTGGGCGCGCTCGCGCGTGCTTGAGTACCTGAACCAGGTGCAAGGCCGCCTGCCCGTCACGGCCAAGACCGCATTGGGACCGGATGCGACTGGCGTGGGCTGGATCTACGAGTACGCATTGATCGACAAAACGGGCCAGCACGACCTCGCCCAACTGCGCAGCCTGCAGGACTGGTTTTTGCGCTTTGAGTTGAAAAGCCTGCCCAACGTCGCTGAAGTTGCCTCCATTGGTGGCATGGTCAAGCAATACCAGGTCGTGCTCGACCCCATGAAACTGGCCGCCTACCATATCCCTCAGGCAAAGGTCATCGATGCCATCCAGAAGGCCAATCAGGAAACCGGGGGTTCGGTGCTCGAGCTGGCGGAGACCGAATACATGGTGCGCGCGACCGGCTATCTGAAATCGCTCGACGATTTCCGCAACATTCCGCTGAACGTCTCGGCCACCGGAGTTCCGGCCAAGCTTGGCGATGTAGCTACCATTCAGGTTGGCCCCGAAATGCGGCGTGGCATCGCCGAATTAAACGGGCAAGGAGAAACCGCCGGCGGCGTGATCATCCTGCGCTCGGGCAAGAACGCTCGCGAAACCATCGCCGCGGTCAAGGACAAGCTCGCCGAGCTGCAAAAAAGCCTGCCTGCCGGGGTCGAGATCGTGCCGACCTACGACCGCAGCAAGCTGATCGACCGCTCGATCGACAACCTCAAGCACAAGCTGATTGAAGAGTTCATCGTCGTGGCACTGGTTTGTGCGGTGTTCCTGTGGCATTTGCGCTCGGCTCTGGTGGCGATCATTTCACTGCCCCTTGGCGTGCTGATCGCTTTCATCGTCATGCGCTATCAGGGCATTAACGCCAACATCATGTCGCTTGGCGGCATCGCCATTGCGATCGGTGCGATGGTCGATGCGGCGGTGGTGATGATCGAGAACGCGCATAAGAAGATTGAGATGTGGACGCACGAGCATCCCGGCGAGTCCCTCAAAGGCAGCGCGCATTGGACCGTGATCGGCGAAGCGGCCGCAGAAGTCGGGCCGGCGCTGTTCTTCAGCCTGCTCATCATCACCTTGTCGTTCATTCCGGTGTTCACACTCGAGTCGCAGGAGGGGCGCTTGTTCGGCCCGCTCGCCTTCACGAAGACCTACGCGATGGCAGGCGCTGCGCTGCTTTCGATCACACTGATCCCGATTCTGATGGGCTACTGGATACGGGGGCGCATCCCGGACGAGACGCGAAACCCGCTCAATCGTGCGCTCATCCGTATGTATCGCCCGCTCCTCGACTGGGTGCTGGTGCGGCCGAAACTCACCTTGGTGATCGCTATGCTGGCGCTCTTGACCACCGCGTGGCCGATCAGCCGCCTGGGCGGCGAGTTCATGCCGCCGCTCGATGAGGGCGATTTATTGTACATGCCCTCGGCACTGCCGGGGCTATCTGCGGCAAAGGCGGCGGAGTTGCTGCAGCAGACCGATCGTCTGATCAAGACGGTGCCCGAAGTCCAGAGTGTGTTCGGCAAGGCGGGGCGTGCGGAGAGTGCGACGGACCCGGCGCCCATGGAAATGTTCGAGACCACCATCCAGTTCAAGCCACGCGATCAGTGGCGCCCTGGCATGACGCCGGCCAAGCTGGTCGATGAACTCGACCGGGTCGTGAAGATCCCTGGCCTGTCCAATATCTGGGTGCCACCGATCCGCAATCGCATCGACATGCTGGCCACCGGCATCAAAAGTCCGATTGGCGTGAAGATCTCCGGGACGAACCTGGCCGAGATAGATCGCGTCGCGCAAGACGTCGAGCGGGCTGCGAAAACGGTGTCGGGTGTGAGCTCCGCGCTGGCGGAGCGCTTGACGGGCGGGCGGTATGTCGACGTCAACATCGACCGCGCGGCCGCGGCGCGCTACGGCCTGAACGTGGCCGACGTGCAGGCAATTGTGTCCTCGGCCATCGGCGGGGAGAACGTCGGGCAAACCGTGGAGGGGCTCGCGCGCTATCCGATCAACGTGCGCTATCCGCGCGAGATTCGCGATTCGCTCGAGGGACTGCGCAATCTGCCGATCCTCACCGACGCCGGTCAACAGATTACGCTGGGGACAGTTGCCAAGATCGATGTCAGCGATGGCCCGCCGATGATCAAGACGGAAAACGCCCGGCTCTCGGGCTGGGTCTACGTCGATGTGCGCGGCCGGGATCTGGCGTCGGTCGCGGGCGACTTGCGCGCAACAGTGGCGCGGGAGGTCAAGCTCGAACCCGGCATGAGCATTGCCTATTCCGGTCAGTTCGAATACCTGGAGCGCGCCGCCGCACGCCTCAAGCTGGTCGTGCCCGCGACGCTGGTGATCATCTTTGTGCTGCTCTTCATGACCTTCAGTCGCTTTGACGAGGCTGCCCTGATCATGACGACGCTGCCCTTCGCCCTAGTGGGCGGCATCTGGGTTCTCTATCTGCTCGGCTACAACATGTCGGTGGCCACCGGCATCGGCTTCATCGCGCTCTCGGGCGTCTCCGCCGAGTTTGGCGTGGTCATGCTGCTGTATTTGAAGCAGGCCATCGCGGCAAGGCAAGCATTGGGCGTCACGTTGACTGCAGAGAGCCTGGACGACGCCATCCGCGAGGGGGCGGTCTTGCGGGTGCGCCCCAAGGCGATGACGGTCGCCGTCATTCTCGCCGGCCTGATCCCGATTCTGTTGGGCAGCGGCACCGGCTCGGAGGTCATGAGCCGGATCGCGGCGCCCATGGTGGGCGGCATGATCACCGCGCCGCTCCTGTCAATGTTCGTGATCCCGGCGGCCTTCCGGCTCATGCGTGGCCGGAATCATCGCCGGACGTAGTTCCCTTGCCCGAAAGGGTGTTTTTCTCACTATGTGTAAAAGGAGTCTGTCATGTTCAAAACGATCAGTGCAATGCTCACCTGTGTCGCCCTCGGCGCCTCCCTGCCGGCCATGGCCGCCGGCGCGGCCGATATGAAGCCCATGAGTGGCATGAGCCAGATGGGAGGCATGAAGGCAGACAAGTCTGCTGCGGTCACCGCAACGGGCACCGGCGTGGTCAAGGCTGTCGACAAGCAAGGGGGCAGCGTGACGCTGGCCCATGGGCCGATCAATGCGTTGGGCTGGGGGCCCATGACCATGGGCTTCAAGGTGGCCGATGCCAAACTACTCAATGGCGTTTCGGTCGGCCAGAAGGTCGACTTCACTCTGGTGTCGAAGGACGATGTCCAGACCGTGACAGCGATCCGAGCCGCGAAATAATGCATTGATGCGGGTGGGTGCCGCGACGATCGGCTGGCACCGGCGTCGCACTCCGCTCGTTGCGGCCGGGTCGGAATTCCAAGGAGCGAATGATGGGAACGAGTATCTTCTTCGGGGAATCGGTGATCGCCGCGTTTGGCGCGGGCGTGATCGCCCTGTTTGCACCGTGTGCATTTCGGTCATGCTGCCGGCGTATTTCGACAGTTCCTTCCAGAACCGTCGCAAGCTGGTGGCGATGAGCTTGGGGGTATCGCCACGGTCATCCTGCCGCTCGTGATGGGTGGCCGTGGCCCTGCGCCGTCTGTTGGTCACGCAGCAAACGCCGCTCTAACTGATTGGCGGCGGGCTGATGCTGGCGATGGCGGCCTTCACGTTGTTGGGCGGCAAGCTGCATCTGGGGGGACTGTTCGGAACCGGGATCGGCCAGGGCCGCGACAGCTTACTTGAGCGAGGCCATTTCCTCGGGCGTGCGACGCACGACCAGACCTGCAGCCCGCGGCAACTCACTGTCATGCGTTCGCCAGGCCGCCGCGCACCGATGTCAGCTTCGACCGGCGCGCCACCCGCTCTGGCGCGCGCCGGCGGCTCCATTGATGCCCCGAACTGCACGAGCGTCGCGACCCCGCTGATCCCCCGGCGGTCGCGATCAGCTATGTGCGGCATCCCGCGTCGGGGCGTTTTTCCTGATCGTCATGCATGGCAAATTCAGGGCGGGATGCGGGCCAAGCCCGCCCCGTCCACCGCAGTCTTACGGTGTCCGGATATGAAAGAAGTCCTCAACGGGAAAGACCGCCACGATACCCGTGCCCGGCACGTCGGAGTGCGCCACCTCCCGGATCGCGTCGGTGATGGCCTTGACGTCGGCTTCGTCGGCAAAAATCTCGAGCTTGATGTGCTCGCTCATCCAGTCGCTCGCGAAGACGTTCGCGTAATGGCCATACCCCTTTACTGTGGTCGCAGTGAGCCCGGGCACATGAACGGCCGCGAGGCGCCTCTCCAGTGGCTCCAGCACATCGTCTCGAACAATGGCAATCACATATCTGAAGCTCATGATCTTCTCCTCGACAAAGAAACCCCAACCCGGCAAGACCTAGGACGTCTTGATCAAATAGTTACGCATCAACCCCACATCCTCGTGCTCCAGCATATGGCAGTGGTAGAGGAACAGCCCGGGGTAGCCGTCAAAGTCGAGCAGCAGCCGGATACGCTCTCCGGGCATCACCAATACGGTGTCCTTCCAGCCGTCGTCCACGTAACCGCCCGCCACGGAATTTCTCGCTGACGCATAACCGGGGCGTACGGCACGCCCGACGACGCGGAACTGCAGGCCATGGACGTGCATGTCATGCGCCATCGACATGACTTCCTCATTGCGGAACTCCCAGAGTTCCGCAGTAGCGTGATGCACAGTTTCGTCTGGCGCGACGCCGTCCATTTCGAAACGGCGACCGTTAATGCCCCACGTCATCATGCCCATCGTGACGTTGAAAATCCTGGGATTGGCTGCATTGACGGCACGCTGCGGTTGCGCCTCTGGGAGCGCTGCCAATCGCTTTGGCAAGCGCGGTTTTTCCGATACTGTCCTCACCACGCGGACTTTCGCGACCGGGAAGGATGCTCCGTTGGGTAGCGATGTGCCACTCATCATGTCGCCCATCGCCATATCCCCGTGGAATGACAGGCTACGCAGTGTCAGTTCGCTGCCGACCGGGTATAGGGCAAAATCAACCCACACATCGATGCGCTCCGCAGGTGCCAGCGTCACATAGTGGCGGGCAAGCGGCTGTTGCAACAATCCGCCATCGGTGCCAATGACCGCAAGCGGCGATCCGTCGTTCCATGCCAGCTTGAAGATGCGTGCGTTCGAGGCATTCACCAGGCGTAAGCGATAGGCGCGGGCCGCGACCGGCAGTTCGAAGTCGGGTCTGCCGTTGACAAGAATGCGATCACCCAGAAAACCCATCATCTGCCGCGCGGTGGCCATCATGCCGCGACCATTCCTCATTCCGCCCCCCATCATGTCACCCATCCCGCCCATCATGTCGCCGCCCGCGCCACTGAGATAAACGAGTTGGTTATCGCCATCAAAGTCACGGTCTTGCAGCACGAGCGGTACATCGTAAGGGCCGCTGGGTAGGCCGAGCGTGGCTTCCTCGTCGTCGCTCACGATCAACAGTCCAGCCAGACCGTAGTAGATCTGGGCGCCGGTGCGGCCATCGGGGTGCGCGTGGAACCAATACGTGCCGGCGCGATTGCGTACCTCGAACTCGTACACATAGTGCTCGCCGGGCGCGATCGCATACCGGGGATGGCCGTCCATGGTGTCGGGCACGGACAGGCCGTGCCAATGGATGGTGGTGGCTTCGGGTAACTGGTTGATCAGGTCGATGCGTACCTTCTGGCCGCGTCGCACCCGCAGGATCGGCAGGTAGCTGCCGGGCAAGCGTTCGAAGGCATGCGGATCCCCCTTGAGGACGACGCCGTCATAGCGCCAGACGGCGGTTTGCTGCCCCGGCAGGATCGCGACTTGGTCCCGCTTTGCCCGTAGCTGAACATGAAGGTCGGCAGTGAACGGGCGCTGCCCAACCGATTCCAGCGGGCTTGCCGTTCCGGATAACCGTAGTCCCGCGGTGCCGATCGTGAAGATCGCTCCCGATAGCGTCGCGCGAAGGAGTTCACGTCGCGACGTGTCGATGCCATTGCACATATTGAGCCTCCTTGCACTGCAGCCCTGACCAGGGCCGGCGGTATGAGCGCCGCTAGCGTCGGGGTATGACGCCGCCACCCATATAACAGCTGCCGATGTCGTGCATCATGCCAGTGTGCATCACCCACATGCCCGCCACGCCAAGCACGGCGATCAAGCCAATGACCGCTAGAACGATTAGCACAATGTCGAATACCGAAATCTTGTCCAGTAGCATGTTCACTCCTCGGTCCAGCGGCTGCCGTCGCCGCTCATTGCGTTTGCCCTTCCTTGGCGATCTGCTTCCATGTACGGCCCCGATCCTCTGACAGGTAGACGTTGCGTTTGAATGTCGCGATCGCGATTTCGCCGTGCTTGGCTGGATTTTGGGCGATGAAGGCCACCGCGTCATCCGTCAGCGGCGGCAACGTCACTTCCTGGGGATCTTTGCCGTCTCGCCAGTTGATGCGCGTCAAGGCGGGCTTGCCGGCATAGTGGCTATACCAGAGATGCGTCTCGTCCAAATCGAACCATGCCGCAAGCGCTTGCCCGCCTTGCAGTTGGCGCAAATGGTCGGCGGCGTCTTCCGAGATATACAGACCCTGATCCGTGGTCACGGCGACCACGCGGGAAATGGTCGGATGAATCGCCAGACCGTTGACGTCGCCCGCCAAGCCCTTGGCGGCCGCTGCAATCCATTGCATGCCATCAGACTGCGTGTAGTAGATGCCCGGCTGTTTCATCCGGTCATTCGGGCGCTGGTTGAAGACATACACCGTGTTCGTCCCATAGCTCGTCGCCATGGTGTGGAAATCCGCCTGTCCTTCAAGGCCGAGCTTTTTCCAGGTGCGGCCGCCGTCCTGGCTCTTGAGCAGCCCGAACGGATTGTTCAGCTTGGTCCCCGGCGCAGCATGACCACTACTGTATAGCGCGTCGCGCGTTGCCGAGAACCCCATGTAGTCGTGCGGCGGACCTTCAGCCTTCAACCAGTGCCCATTGCTGTAGATCGCCAATCCGACGTGACTCGGGATGAGGATCTTGGTACCGTCCGTGCTATACGAAAGCCCGTGGACATGCATCAGATAGACGGTTTCCGCCGGGGCGCTCACACCATTCGGTGCGTGTCCCCCCGGGGCCTGGGGCGCTGCCGTGGCTACCGGCAAGCTGCCGTTTGCCATCGCAGCCAGAGCGATGACTTGGGCGAGCGCGGTCATCCGCGGGCGAATTTTGCGCTTCATCTTGTTCTCCGTGGTTCTGGGGCGCTCACCGCATCGCGGTGAAGGCGTTTGTCATTAGGATGCGCTCATTTCTCCAGGTTTTTTTGCGTCACGGACTTGGTGGCCTGCCCGGTCTCGGCTTTCTCATCGTGCGCCTGGTTGTGCGAACCCATGCCGCGCATCATGAAAAACATCGAGAGTGGGCACAGCAGGACTAACAGAAACGGCGCGATGCCAAGCACCAGGGCATGGAATTGCGGTAGGGCAAAATAGGCGGCCACCAGCACCACGCCCATCACCAGGGCGAGGTTGATCATCGTCTTGCGGCTGCAGTTCATTTGTCTCTCCTTGCGCCCGATCGCTTAGCGTCTTGCGGGTGGCCATGCGGGGCTGCCCACGGACTGCGGTCGTGCCAATCGAGCTTATGAAATCACTTTGGGCGCCGGCATCGAACTCGGGGGTGCGATGCCGGCGGCGGTCAAATCAGATCGAGTCGACTACTGTCCTCGGTAAAGTTGTTTGAGGTCGGCGGGCGCCGGCGCCGGAGATTCCGCACTTGCCATGCCGTGCATCGTGGTGCTGCCTTGTGACATCCCCATCGCGCCGGAGTGCATGTCCATCGGCATGCTCTTCATCATTTCTTGGCACTGCGCCATCATTTGTTGCGGGTCGACCGGGGCAGTCTTGGCCTGCGCGACCTGGCGCTGCCGTTGGGTCACGTCCAAGTCGGGGCCGGCGAAAGCGGCCGTGGCCGACGCAAGGGCCACAAGGCCCAGGAGCAAAACGGATGTTTTCTTCATGCTCTGTCTCTCCAAAATTCTCAAATTGCGGCACGAGCCCATGCGAAGGTAAGTGGCTCGTTATCCGGTTCGGCATTACGTGCCGAGCAACCGCTAAGCAGCTGGGTGGGCGATCGCGAGCAATTCGCGATGCGCGGCGCCAGCGGGCCTGAAAGGTGATTGCCGGCAATCACTCAAAAGAGAGTTCTCGCGACCACAGATGCCTGTGACGCGCGAATGAGGCCAAGGTGAGCGGATCAGCTCCGGAAACAGCAATAGCGAATGGACAGAGGGGGAGAGGTGACGCGAGCGAGCTCGGGGCGGGCGAGCGACGAGGAACTGGCCCGCGAGGCCGCTACCCGGGGGATCGGGAACACACGCGCGGGGCCAGGTGCAACGGGATGATCAAGGTCCGTCGACGTATCGACAGACTGCTTGCCGACATCGCCTTGCGCTTGACACAGCCCCACTTGGGCCGCGTCGCGTTGGGCGCAACCCGACGTGGCAAACGTGAAGTCGTTCATCGACTGTTCGGTCGACGCCATCGAAGCGTGCGGACAAGCGTAGGCGGCGACGGCGAGCTGCATGAACAGCATGCTCCACAGCACCACGAGGGCTGTCACTACCTGCTTTACGTAACTTGCGTGACGCGTTTTCATTGTTCTCGACTGTATTGCGACCTGGCGGCCACGCGCGTGGGCGTGTGGTTCAGTGTCGGAACGCCATTCGCCATGGCCAAACCTCCCGCTCAAGGCGATGCAATGACGGGTCAAGCCCTGTCGTCAGTGGCGCGGTACGTTTCAAATGTAGTCCTTCCTATAGTTGTAATGTCAAGCGGATTTTTCGCATGATTTGCGAGCGCACCCAAAAAACAGGTTGACCGTCCTACCGTGGGAATTTCTAAGCTGAAATCGTTCCAGTACGGTGGGGGGCATCATGGCCAGAATCGATCCGGTCTGCGGGATGACCGTGGAGGAGCGTACCGCGGCGGGCCACACGTCGCACCGGGGCGTCACCTACTACTTCTGTTCGACAAGCTGTCAGCAACGCTTTGAGGCGGACCCTGGTAAATATGCCGCACGCGCCCCCGTCACCAGTGCCGGGGACATAGCGAAACAGCCCGCTGAGGCATACACGTGCCCCATGCATCCTGAAGTAAGACAGGCGGAGCCCGAGGTCTGTTCCACGTACGGCATGGCGCTGGAACCCAACGAGGCCATTGCCGTGGAAGAAAGCCCGGAACTGGCCGACATGACGCGGCGCTTCCGGGTGAGCGCTGCGCTGGTGTTGTGCCCGTATTCCTGATGACCATGGGCGCGGACCTCCGGCCGGACGCCTCGACGCAACTGATTTCTCCGCGCGCCTTGCAGTGGCTGGAATTCGCGTTGGCAACGCCGGCAGTGCTGTGGGGCGGGTGGCCGCTGTTTGTGCGCAGTTGGCGTTCGCTGGTCAACCGCAGCCAATATGTTCACACTCATCGCCTTGGGCATGGGGGTTTTGCCTGAGGCTATGGCACGGTCGGCGGGCGAATATCTCGGCATTGCACAAACGCGCATCGTCACAATGTTAGTATACCCCCCTAGAGTATTTTAAGGGGGGCGATGAGTCATACCGTGCGCAAAAAGAAGCAACTGCTTAACCGAGTCCGGCGGATCAAGGGCCAGATTGAGGCTATCGAGCGCGCGCTCGACGAGGAGCGCGGGTGCATGGACGTGCTACAGCAAATCACAAGTTGTCGCGGCGCCATGAATGGACTGCTCGCCGTGGTTCTCGAAGACCATATTCGAACGCATCTGGTTGACGCAGAACACGCCGACGAGCGTGGCAGTGGAACTGAGCAACTGATCGACGTCGTTCACAGCTATTTCAAATGAACAATTATGAGCAACTTTGAAGATTCCACGTTCGACGCGGGACACGACCACATCTTCTTGGGCGCGGCCCACGAAGACAACGAGCGCCGAACCTGGATGGTGATCGCTCTATGCAGCGCGATGATGGTTGTCGAGATTGTCGGCGGCAGTCTGTTCGGCTCACTGGCCCTCGTCGCCGACGGCTTGCATATGTCAACGTACGCTGGCGCGATGCTTATCGCCGCGTTGGCGTACACGCACGCTCGCAGGCATGCTGCCGATCGCCGCTTTGTATTTGGCACAGGAAAGTTGGGAGATCTCGCGGGCTTTTCCAGCGCCATCGTACTCGCCATGATCGCGATACTGATCGCATACGAGGCCGTTAAACGCTTCTTTTTCCCGGTGCCCATCCACTTCGATCAGGCGATTCCTATCGCGATTCTCGGCCTGCTGGTTAACCTCGCAAGTGTGTGGCTGCTCAGCGGCGATCACCACGGACATGACCACGGCCTTGGACACGCTCATGGCGGCGAAGCGAAGCACATCCTCAGCGGCGCCACTGAGTTTGCCGTAACGATTTTCGAGGTTGGTGTGCCCCAGTATTTCGCATCACGCCGATAGACGGATCATCACAACTGATCGCAGAGGCCGTTTCGGTAAATACTGTGCGCCCCGATGGGAGGTCCCAAACTTTCGTGTTTGTAGACCGTGGCGAGTATCTGGAGTCAACGGAGAGTATCCCCGAACCGCATGCTTTCCAGGCAGTAATCCGCCTACCTGATGGCGAACACCGCGTCGAATTCGAAGAGCACGCTCACCGTCTTGGCGACTCACCTGCTGCGGCACACCGTGATCACAACATTCGCTCTGCGTACGTTCACGTCATTGCCGATGCCGCTGTTTCCGTGCTGGCAATCATCGGGCTGCTGCTGGCCCGCGCGCTCGGTTGGCTCTGGATGGACCCGCTTGCTGGCGTGATTGGTGCCCTGGTAATTGCGAATTGGTCTTGGGGTCTAATGCGAGACACAGGGGCCATTCTGCTTGACATGAACCCAGACCAGCGACTGTCCAACGAGGTACGTCGACTTATAGAGAACAAGGGCGACAAGGTCGTGGACCTGCATGTGTGGCGCCTCGGCCCGGAACATATGGGCGCAATTGTTTCGATAGCCACTCGTCGCGCCGCGCGCACGCGCGATGTTCTATCGCGCTGCACTCAGGCACTTGAACGAACTCTCGCATCTAACCGTCGAGGTCCACGTGTCGCGAGCGGCGAGCTGACGCAAAAGTTGTCGGTTGGCTTCGAGCGCGTTGTTTGCCCTCAGGAAAACAGACAACTTCTCGTAGGGAGTACTTGTGGCGTGCCCGCATTAATTTAAACCAACCGGCCCCCACAATTCCCGTTGCGGTTTAATAAGCCATATTGCTTTTAGCGTTATGTGGGAAATTTCCCCTTATCTTGGCATGCCCCCAATTCGCATTTTCCATGAGGACTGTTCATGCGCTTACCACTTCGGCATGCTTTTGCTTCTGCCATTCTGCTCATCGCCACACAGGCCGCGTTTGCACAAGCATCGAGAACCGTGTTCCTTGAGGACCTGACCTGGACCGAACTGCGCGACCAGATTCAGGCGGGAAAGACTACCATCCTGATCCCGATCGGCGGAACCGAGCAAAGCGGCCCTGATGTCGCGCTCGGCAAGCACAACGCGCGGGTGAAGGTGCTTTCACAGCGTATTGCGGAGGGACTCGGCAATGCGCTCGTTGCGCCCGTGATCGCCTATGTGCCAGAGGGCAGCTACGCTCCGCCTACTTCGCACATGCGCTTTCCCGGCACCATCACGGTGCCGGACGACGTGTTTGAAAAAACGCTGGAATCCGCCGCTAACAGCTTCAGGATCCACGGGTTCAGGAACATTGTGTTCCTCGGCGATCACGGCGGTTATCAGAACGACATCAGGCGGGCTGTTGCCCAGCTCAACAAAGCGTGGTCAGGCTCAGCGGCCCGAGCGTTCGTGCCAACCGAATACTACGGCACCAGTTCCGATGGCTACGCGAAAATTCTGCGCCAACGTGGTTACCGCGATGACGAGATCGGCACACATGCGGGACTTGGGGATACGTCGTTGCTGCTCGCGCTGGCACCGCAAATGGTTCGCGAGGATCGGTTGCGACGCGGTCCGAAACTCGGACCGGCTGACGGTGTCTATGGCGGTGATCCGCGTCGCTCAACAGCTGAGCTCGGTAGACTGGGAACCGATGCGATTGTGTCGCGAACCATCGCTGCCGTCAGAAATGAGACCGCGGGCCGCTGACGGATCCGCCGGCATCTAACTCTTCCTTACACATTCATCTGATAACGGAACTCACCATGCATCAGTGTTCTCGTCGCTTGTCGCTGCTTGTCTCGTCTGTTGGCGTTGCCCTAGCCGGTTTAGGCGTCACCTGCATAGCCTCCGCAGCAACGGCTATTGCTACCGTGGCCGACATGCCCCCGTGGTGGACGCAAGCAACCTGTACAGTGAAGCAGGCGCCGGCCACTTCAGCGCGACGGTGGCGGATGCGCTGCCGCGGATCTATGTGCCCAACCTGCGCTCCAACGACGTCTACGTGATTGATCCGGTGACGTTCAAGGTGGTGGGAAAGTTTCACGTCGGCTACAGCCCGCAACACGTCGTTCCGTCATGGGACCTGAAGACGCTATGGGTAGCCAACAACGCCGAAGGCCGCCCCGACGGAAGCCTGACGCCGATCGATCCGAGGACAGGCAAGCCCGGCAAGGAACTCAAGGTTGACGATCCCTATAACATGTACTTCACGCCGGACGGCAAGGAAGCGATCGTGGTGGCGGAAGCCCATGCTCGGCTGGACTTTCGCGATCCGCACACGATGGCGCTGAAGTCGAGCCTGTCCGTGCCAGAGTGCAAGGGCATCAACCATGCTGATTTGTCGATCGACGGCAGGTACGCGCTCTTTACCTGTGAGTTCGGCGGGAAGCTGGCCAAGATTGATCTCGTCAATCGCAAGGTCATCGGTTATCTTGAGCTGGAAAAGAAGGGTATGCCGCAGGACATCCGCGTCTCGCCGGATGGCAAGGTGTTCTATGTCGCGGACATGATGGCCGCCGGGGTCTTTGTGATCGATGGCGATACCTTCACGAAGACGGGCTTCATCAGGACCGGCGTCGGCGCGCATGGGTTGTACCCGAGTCGCGACGGCACCCATCTGTACATCGCGAATCGCGGCTCCAATCGTGTGCACGGGCCGCGCCATGGCAAAGGCAGCGTGTCCGTGCTAGATTTTGCGACACGCAAGGTGGTCGCGACCTGGCCGATTCCGGGCGGCGGCAGTCCGGACATGGGCAATGTCAGCGCGGACGGCAAGACACTGTGGCTGTCCGGCCGGTACGACGACGTGGTCTACGCGATGGATACGACAACCGGTGCCGTCCGCTCCATTCCAGTCGGCATGGAACCGCACGGCCTGACCGTCTGGCCGCAACCCGGTCGCTATTCGCTGGGCCACACGGGCAATATGCGCTGACTACGAATAGCATCTATTTGGCCGGCGATTTCGTGTAGATCCCTTGCTCACGAGCGCGCCGTGAAGGCGCGCTTTCGACAGGGCTATCATTTCGCGGTACTCCCCAACAATCGGGGCTCACTCATCCACATCGCCGCGATGACACCGAACGCGAAGGCCCGGCCCGCGACCAGCCTCATGGTGGCAGCCAGGCCGAACAGGTCGGCGGTGATGCCGACTAGCAGAGCCCCGACTGCATAGCCGAGATCACGCCAGAGCCGGTACGCGATGCTGGGCTGGTTCGCTCGATGTCCCACCAAGGATGCTCTCCCGGTAACGCGGCCTACGAAGGCTTCTTTGAGGCGCTGAAGACGGAGTTGATCAATTCATCGATGTCGTTGCCCATACATCCGCTCGTATAACGCAAAGCGGATCAAGGTCTCCCTCGGCTCACTCAGCCCGCTCGAATGCCGCGAAAGTTTCGGAATTGCGGCATAAACCGGTCCAAGATTTGGTCCGCCCCAGTGGGCCAGTTCCAACTCGGCGTTGACACTTCGGCCAATTGTCTGTTGCTGGGTGGACATGAAGTCGTCAGTTTTAACTCCGTGCCACAGGCGCGCTGCGCCTGCGCATGTTCACGGTAGCTCATTGGCTCAACGTCAAGCAATCGAATGCGCAGTGACGTGTGCGTCAGTTGCCCCACCTCCACCGAACCCGTCTCGACGGTAATCGCCATCGAAGCTTCCCAACCCGTCAGCGCTACGCCATCCGGTCGGCGCTTCGTCTACGAGTGTGAAGAGAAGCCCGATGATGCCCGCGATGGCCCCAAGCCATACCAGTCCGGAAACACACCAAGCGATACCCCGATAATCCCGCCGACAACGATGCCCTGTGGCCCTCGATCTGCCTTGCCTCGCAAGGCGCCACTCCACACCAGCAGAATTAGCAGAATCGCCAGCAATAACTGCTGCATCGCGTCGGTGAGATCGCTCGCGTGATCGGTTGACGCGTGCAAGGGGGCTTCGGCAAGGGCACCAGACGCGGCAAGCGCAGATCCGACCGCTGTCAGCCAGCCCCGTAGCATTGATGACAACATTGCCCACACCCTCCTGGTTTGCACGTGACTGCCCCATCGCCGCGGAGTCAATTACATCCTAGGCAGCAGCTAGGGCGTGCCGGTTGACGAAAGTCAAGCCCACAATGGCCACATCATCGGCCCATTTTTCAGGTCGTTCGACATGAACCAATCGCGCATTCAATTAACAAGTGCCCCGAGTTTGACGGCCGTCAATCAGCAAAGATGCGAAGCGGCGATACTGGATCTGCATGTCCCCATCTCGTCTCATTACAGTCCTAAGGGGCTTTCACCATGGCCAACATGAGATTCAATGCACTCGTCGCCGCATTTTCCCTCCTTGTGGCGATGCCGTCCGCGTTCCCCGCAGCAACGGCACCGGGTACAAACCACGACCATAGCCACGGCAGGGCGGGTGCGGCGAAGCGTGTGGCGCCCCCTCAACCGAGAAGCGCCGAACTCGACGACCAGATCGCACACCTGCGTGCGATAAGGATGAGGCTGTCGCGCGCCGAGACCCCGCAAGCGCGTCAGGCGCTGCTGGAAGAGCGCGCGGTGGTGATGCAGGCTGCGATGCACACCATGCACGAAAGCCTAGGAATGCCTGAACCGGGCGCAATGCGCTCAGCCACCATCAGACAAGGCACTCAAACGCGGGCATGCCGGGAGATGACATCTCAGCACTTGGACCTCATGCAGGAAATGATGCAATCAATGATGGGTTCCCAGAGCATGGGAGAGGGGACCGGCAGTGACATGGGGCGCGGAATGGGGAGCGGAATGGGCGGGATGATGGGCAGATAGTCGATGCGTCTGCCGAACACGCCTATCGGCAGATCCGGGCCCAGCGACGTCAAACCATTCGCGTATTCGAAATGGCCATGCACAGCGATCATGCCGGACAACACGCTAGCAACGCATCTCGCGCAAGTGAGATGCGACTCGCGAAGGATCCGATCTGCGGGATGATGGTCGACAAGGCCACCGCCTTATCGTCGGAGCGAAGCGGGCGCACGTACTACTTCTGCAGTCAAGGGTGCCTGCAAACGTTCGAGTCGCCGGAAACGGAATTGAAGGCGATGAAAACGCGCGTCACCATCGCCTTGACCGGCGTGCTCGCGCTGGCAGTGTTGCGCGCCGGTGCGTTCCTCGCGCTGGCCGCCGGGGCAACGCTCCTGACATGGGCGCCGATTCCGGCGCTGCCGTGGTTCACATGGGGAATCTGGCTCTTCCTGCTGGTGACGCCCGTGCAGTTCATCGGCGGCTGGAGTTTCTACAAGGGCGCATGGAACGCGATCCGCACGCGCAACATCAACATGGACTTCCTGATCGCGCTGGGCACTTCGGTCGCGTATGCATACAGCATCGTCGTCCTGTTCTTTCCGTCCTGGTTGCCTGTCAGAGTCGCCGAGCGCGATGTCTACTTCGAGGTATCTGCGGTCATCATTGCCTTTGTGCTGTTGGGCAGATACATGGAAGAGATCATCAAGAAAAAATCCTCTGCCGCAGTACGTCGCCTGCTTGACCTGAAGCCGGCCAAGGCCCATGTGATTCGCGAGGGTCACGAGGTCGAGATTCCCGCAGAAAGCATCATGGTCTCGGAACGGGTGGTGGTGCGCCCGGGCGAGAAGATACCCACCGATGGCACCGTCACCGAGGGGCAATCCAGCGTTGACGAATCGATGCTGACCGGTGAGTCGATGCCGGTCGACAAAGCCCTCGGTGCCAAAGTCATCGGCGGCACACTCAACCGATCGGGTGCGTTTACGTTCCAGGCGACCAAGATTGGCGCGGACACCGCACTGGCCCAGATCATCAAGATGGTGGAGGATGCGCAGGCGAGCTCGGCACAGGTCCAACGTCTGGCCGACCGGGTGACGGGCTACTTTGTGCCGGCTGTCGTGGGCGTCGCGCTGCTGGCGATCGTCGGTTGGACGCTTGCGGGGCATTTCCCACAAGGGGTGCTTGCCTTCATCGCGGTGTTGATCATTTCCTGTCCGTGCGCGCTGGGCGTGGCAACGCCTGCGGCCTTGATGGTCGGCGTGGGAAAGGGGGCGGATTCGGGCATCCTGATCCGCGGCGGCGAGGTTCTGGAACGTGCCGAAAAACTCAGTACCGTCGTCTTCGACAAGACCGGCACGATCACGCGCGGCGAACCGACCGTGACCGACATCGTGCCCCTCGGGCGTCACCAGGAGGCCGACCTGCTTGCGCTGGCCGCTGCCGTGGAATCCGGCTCCGAGCATCCGCTCGGTCAAGCCATCGTCCGCGCCGCGCAGCATCGTCGGTTACCGATCCTCAAGGCGAGCCATATTCAGGCGCTCTCGGGAATGGGCATTCAAGGCGAGGTCGACGCACGGCGGGCCTGGCTGGGGAACCGGCGCATGCTGGCATTACAGGGCGGGGCGATCGAGACGGCCGAAGCGATGCTGGCCGGCCTGGAAGCCGACGGCAAGACCGCCATGCTCGTGGGCAGCGGGCAGGATCTCCTCGGCATCGTCGCCGTGGCCGACACAGTGAAGCCCGAGGCGTCGCAAGCCATCGCCCTGCTCAAGGCACGCGGTATCGGGGTTGTGCTCTTGAGCGGCGACAACACGCGGACCGCGCAAGCGATCGGGCGGCAGGTGGGGATCGACCGCGTGATCGCGGAAGTCATGCCGGACGACAAGGTCAAGACCATCCAGCGCTTGCAGGCGGAAGGGGAGGTGGTCGCCATGGTCGGCGACGGGGTCAACGACGCGCCGGCGCTGGCGGCGGCCGACATCGGCATCGCCATTGGATCGGGTTCGGACGTCGCCAAGGAGACCGGCAGCATCATTCTCATCCGTGACGACGTGCGCGACGTGGCCGCCTCCATCGAGCTGTCGCGAGCCACGATGCGCAAGATCAAGCAAAACCTCTTCTGGGCCTTCTTCTACAACACGATCGGCATTCCGATCGCGGCGTTGGGGCTACTCAATCCCATCGTCGCGGCCGCGGCCATGTCGCTGTCATCGCTGAGCGTGGTCGCCAACTCGGCGATGCTCAAGCGCGTCCGCCTGAGCGGCCACGAGGAGGTGATGACATGAAGTTCGCCGTCGGGATCTGTGCGACGTTGGCAACGCTACTGGCCATCGCCATCCTTTATGCGTACGGCATTTCGCTTCTGTCGGTGCTGGTGGCCCTGTTGGTGCTGTCCTGCCCCGTCTGGGTGATCTGGATGAGCTTGCGTATTTCGCGGCGAACCGAGCTAGATATCCATGCCGCGGTGGACCAGGAATTGAAATCCCGCAACAAGCCATGAGAACGAGGGCGCAAATGAACTGGCTTTCACAAGACCTGATTCCGTCGATTCCGCAAATACCCTCGCGGCCGGCGTCGCGGGCAATGCTTTCAACAAAACCTTGCTGGCCTTGCACATCGGCATCCTCCCGGGAAGGCGGGGCGGCTGGGCGGGGCGCGCTATTGTCGATAACCTGACGACCGGGAGTGCATATGAACAACCAGATGCCTCAGCAGGAAACGTCGCACGAGGCTCACAGGACATTGTCCAGGTCCAGGTGGGTTCTGATCGGCTTCCTGATCGTCATTGCGTATTTCCTGTTCACGGAGCACCGGGCTCACGTCATTCCGTACCTGCCGTTCCTTCTGTTCGCCGCCTGTCCGTTGATGCATCTCTTCATGCATCACGGTCACCACCACGGCCATCGGCATTCGGGAGAAAGACCGTCCCGGCGTGTGGACGGAAAAGGGGAGTAAACATGCAGCACGATACTCAACCCGGGTATGGTCTATGGTGGCTGGTGTTCGTCAATTCGGCCATCTTCATCATCTTCGCTTTCAGCTTCACCAAACCCCGGACCTCGCGCGACTGGCGCTCCTTCGGCGCATTCTCGGCGTTTCTCGTAGCACTGTTCACGGAGATGTACGGATTCCCACTCACGATCTATCTCATGTTGCCCTGGTTGAACAAGCATTTTCCGGGGATTGATTTCCTCTCACACGACGCGGGACATTTGCTCGAGATGATGTTCGGCTGGCGCACGAATCCACACTTTGGGCCGTTCCACCTGGTGAGCAACGGGCTGATTTTTGGCGGATTTGTCATGCTCGCCTCTGCCTGGCGGGTACTGTATCTGGCCCAAGCGCAGCATCGGCTCGCAACCACCGGACTCTATGCACGCATGCGCCATCCCCAGTACGCGGCGTTCTTCCTGATCATGCTGGGTTTTCTGATTCAGTGGCCGACGCTCCTCACCCTGCTCATGTTTCCTGTGCTGGTCTGGATGTATGTCCATCTCGCGTTGGCGGAGGAGCGTGAGGCCGTCGCCGAGTTTGGCCAGGAATACGCCAGTTATTGCCGTCGAACCCCACGATTCATCCCGCGATGGGGAAACACGGCACCCAGCGCACGTCCTCACTGACATCAGCGGCCCGGCGGGACGCCGCGACAAAGCCACCAAGGAGATTATCGTGATGGTTCATTGGTTCGATATGGCGGGATACGGCGTGGTCCATTGGTTGACCTTCGCCGTCATGGCGCTGGTGCTGATTTATCCGATCGGTCGAATTCTGATGCGGATCGGCCTGTCGCCCTTTTGGGCGATACTGGCGTTCGTGCCCTTGTTCAATCTGATCGGGCTTTGGCTGCTTGCGTTTGTCGAGTGGCCGAGGCAGGACGCAAGGCGTTCCAGCTAACGGCGTTCCGACTTGACGGCGATGCGTCTCGGATACCAGGCACCGCCCGACGTCGCGGTGGCGAAGGCGTCGGCGATCGCCAATCCGCTGCGAGTCAAGTTCAACGCATATCCCGTCAGCCCCTCCGGGAGGTCAACGTGAAATGGCTTCAGGCAGTCAAAGGCTTGTTCCCCGCGCTGCTCCTTTGCGTGTGCTTTGGGGCGAGCGCCGAAGTTGCCATTCCCCCATTGACCGCCCGTGTCACCGACCTGACCGGCACATTGACCCCTGAACAGACGGCCGCCCTGGAGCAAAAGCTGCAAGCCTTCGAGGCCGAGAAGGGCAGTCAGATCGGCATTCTGATCGTACCGACCACGCAATCCGAAGATATTGCCCAGTACTCCATTCGGGTCGTCGAACAATGGAAGCTCGGGCGCAAGGGCACGGATGACGGCGTGCTGCTGATTGTCGCCAAGGACGACCGGCGAGTGCGCATCGAGGTCGGCTACGGTCTCGAGGGCGTGCTCACCGACGCCATCAGCAACCGGATCATCAACGAGGACATCGTTCCACGCTTCCAGCAAGCCGACTTCTATGGCGGCGTGAGCGCTGGCGTCGAACGCATCATAGGCGTTGTCAACGGCGAGCCGTTACCGCCACCGAAGCGCGCCAGCGGTGACGTAAGCGGCTCGGTGCGCCCCTTCCTGCCGGTCCTTCTGGTGCTGACGCTGGTCGTTGGCGGCGTGCTTCGATCGATTCTCGGTCGGGGTCCCGGCGCCGTCGCCACGGGCGGCGTTGTCGGCGTCATCGGCTGGATACTGTCCGGAACGCTCGTCCTTGGGGTACTCGCCGGCGCGATCGCCCTCTTCTTTACGATGTTTGGCGGGTCCCATCTCGGGTTCCGGGGAATTGGCGGCATGGGCGGCTTCGGCGGGTCCGGGCGGGGCGGATTCGGGGGGGCGGCGGTGGATTCGGCGGCGGTGGCACCTCGGGGAGATGGTGATGCCAAACTTCGGGCGCATGGGGCGACACCTGCTGATGACGCACTGGAAGGTCAGGCAAACCTTCCCGCGCAAAGCGCTGAAGGCGATCGAGCGGGCCATCTCGGCCGGCGAAGCCAGCCATATCGGTCAACTCTGCTTTGTCGTCGAAGGCGCGCTGAGCTGGGCCGGACTGCTCAAGGGGCTCACCGCCCGCGAACGGGCCATCGAAGTCTTCTCCCAACAACGCTTGTGGGATACCGAGCACAACAATGGCGTTCTGATTTACCTGCTGCTGGCGGACCGCAGTGTCGAGATCGTGGCGGATCGCGGTATCCATCAAAAAGTTGGCACGCGAGAATGGAAGGCCGTATGCCGGCAAATGGAAACCGCTTTTCAGATAAGCGAATACGAAGCGGGTGTCATCGCCGGCGTCGAGTCCATTGGTCGGCATCTGCGGCAACACTTCCCGGCAAAAGGCGTTGGCAAGAACGAGCTGAGCGACAAGCCCGTGGTCTTGTAACGGGGCGAGTGGGCGCCGTTATGCGCCCGGTTGACGCGGAAACCGCAAGGTGAAGGTGGTTTTGCCCTCCGAGCTCACGACATCGACCTTGCCGCGGTGAAGTTCCACGATGGATTTGACGATCGCCAGGCCAAGCCCCGTGTTTTTCGCGGATCCGTGGCGAGACGGATCGACGCGATAGAAGCGCTCGAAGATTTTCTCGATATGTTCGGGGGCGATGCACTCCCCGAGGTTCATCACGCTGACGATGGCGTGGCGCGAGGATTCACGGGCGCAAAGCGTAATGGCGGTGCCGGCAATGGCATGCGCCAGCGCGTTCGATACGAGGTTGCTCACAGCACGCCGAAACATGCCCGCGTCCGCCCAGATGCGTGCGTCTGCCTCGACAACGATGTCGACGCCAGCCTCCTCCGCCAGTCCCTGAAAGTAAGACGCAAGCCTGAGCAGTTCGCTTTGCGCATCGAGCGTGCCAAGCGCCAAGTGCTGTGTGGCATTATCGGTGCGAGCGAGGAACAGCATATTCTCCGTCATGCGCTGGAGCCGCTCGCATTCTTCGATGTTGGAGTCGATAAGCGCCTCGTACTCCTCGATCGTGCGCGTGCGCGATAACGTGATTTGCGATGAGCTGATGACGTTGGCAAGCGGCGTGCGCATATCGTGCGCGAGATCGGACGAGAATTGCGAAAGCCTCACAAACGCGCGTTCCAGCCGGTCCAGCATCCGATTGACAGACAGTGCGATGTCCTGAAGTTCCAGCGGTCCACCGCGAATGTCGAGTCGCTCGCCGAGATTGTGCGCTTCGATGCGAGAGGTCTGGCGACCGATGCTCCTCACCGGCCGGAACCCGCGACTGGCAATGGCATACCCCAATGTGCCGACCAGCACCGCCCCTGCGGCCATCGCAAGAAGTACGTCAATGCGGTACCTGTCGAGCAGCGATCGGCGATCGGACGCCGTGCGCACGAGCGAGACGCGAACCGTGCCGCCCCCCGGCAACACCTCCTGCCCGGAGATGCATCGCGACAGACCGATTCCCTCGGGCTCGCACGTATAGGGCACGCCCAACGCGTGGTGCGATGTCACGACGGGCAACAGGTCCACCGCATCCAAGTCCGAGTGTTCCACCAACGGCGTGTTGTTCTCGTCAAAGATGCCGAGATAAACCCCTGGGTGCGAGAGCAGCACCTCGTGGAAGAGCGTGGGATTGGACCGTACCGCCGCCATCGAGCCCTGATCGCGAATGAGCTGGAGGAACTGGTTCAGCTTGCCGGTAATTTCGATGTCGTCGCGCCGCTGCAGCTCGGTGGCCAACGAATCATAGAGGAACGTGCCCACCAGGGCGAATACGAGTATGGCGACCGTCGAAAACGCCACCGTCAGACGGCGCAGCAGGGAGTAGGGCCTGGCGTCGAAGCTCACGAGCGATCCTCGAGCACGTAGCCCATCCCACGGACCGTGTGCAGCAGCTTGTTCTCGAAGGCATTGTCGATCTTGGCGCGCAGCCGCTTGACGGCGACATCAACGACGTTCGTGTCACTGTCGAAGTTCATGTCCCATATCTGCGAGGTAATGAACGTTCGCGTCAGCACCTCGCCCTGGCGCTCGGCCAGCAACTGAAGCAGAGAGAATTCCTGCGCCGTGAGGTCGACCCGGATCTGCCCCCTGCGCACACGGCGCTTGATCAGGTCGATTTCAAGATCCGCGATGACCAGCGTGTCTCGCACACCCCGTGGAGCACGCCGCAGGAGTGATCGAATCCGGGCCAGGAATTCCGCGTAGGCGAACGGTTTCGACAGATAGTCGTCCGCACCCAGCTCCAGGCCGGTCACCTTGTCTTCCACGGTGTCCCGCGCCGTCAGCAGAAGCACGGGCGTCTGCTTTTGTATCCGCAGGCGCTTGAGGACTTCGAAGCCATCCAGTTCCGGGAGCATCACGTCAAGCACGATCAGATCGAAATCTTCATGCAACGCGAGAAACAACGCGTCTTTGCCGTTGTTCGCCGTGTCGACGGTATAGCTTGCCTCCATCAGACCCTTCCTGAGGTAGGCGGCCATTTTGGGCTCGTCTTCGACTATGAGTATGCGCATATCAGAATTGGGCGGGCCGGCGGCCGATGCCGCCAGGGCCGTGGGTGGGCGTCATCCGCGCAGCGAGGCATTATCCCATGCCCGGCCTGGACGTCCGCGGCGCATGCCGCGGCGTCCCTCCCGGTCATTCGGGGCTCAACGTGCCTAGCGCCGCGACCACAGCGAGGATCGCCGTGGCAGCGTTGGCTTCGATAAAGAGACTCCGGCGCAGCGCGGATATCGCCCCCTGGAAATCCCCGCTTTGTACCCGGATCTCGAGCAAGGGCGCCAAATGGTAGCGATTCGCCGCCGCGAGGCCGAGCATCAGGCCAAAGAGTGCCAGCTTCACGACGAGCAACTGCCCATAGGAGGTGGTGAACAGACCGCTCAACGTGGGACCGACGATCATGCCGTAGTTGATCAGTCCGGTGGCGACGAGCGTCACGACGATCATGGCGCCCACGACCGCAAAACTGTTCAGCGTCCGGCTCAACAGGGCGATGCGCGCTTGCGGCGTCGAATGATCCACGCGCAGTAGCAGCCCGAATGCCGTCAATGCGCCCACCCATCCGGCGGCCGCAATGAGGTGGAAGACATCGGACGTGAGGTGGAGGACACCTTTGTCCCCTTCGTCCATCACCCCGTGTCCGCCCCAGGCCAGCGTAACCAGCGCGATACCGCCGGAGACGGTGGCCACCGCCAGCGACGTCGTAGGGCGGCGTGCAAGGGCGAGCGCGGCGGCAAGACTTGCCGCCAGGGCGGCGATGCGAGCCAGCCACGCCGCGCCGAAGGCCGTACCGGAGATCAGCATCGAAAACGCGTGCGCCCCGATCGAGGCGTAATCGGACGCGCCGGTCATGGCTTTGCCCATTACGATCATGCTGCCGACAGACAACGCGATGCCGATGGCAACCAGCGCCACGAGCAGCGAGCGCAGCGGCCTCACGAAATCCGTGGAATGTCGTTCATGGCGCCGCAACGCGTAGAGCCCGAAGAGCGGCAATCCGAAAAGCAGCATGAGATCCAGGTAGAGCGCGAACCGGACGGCGATGTTGACCCAACTGTCCATGCCGATCACTTCACCGTGAACGAAAGCTTCCCGGTCACCGGATGCGTGTCGGAAGAAATGGCGCGCCAGTCGACGCGATAGGTGCCGGCCGGCAGGGGTTGCGACGGCGCGATGACCATGACCTTGGGATCGTCGCTGCCCGACACCTTTGCGGCAACCCGCATCGGCGCATGGCTGGACATGCCCGGCATGCCCGTCATGACGAGCGCCGCGCCGGAAAATTGGGTCATCAGGTTCTCGGAAAAGTGCAGCTCGATCTTTTCCGGGGCAGCGCCTTCGGCATTTTCCTGCGGCGTCGAGGACAACAGCTTGGGATGCGCATAGGCGACCGAGGCAAGGGCTCCAGTGGCGGCGATCACCGCGAGGCGAGAGGCGACGTGTCGAAGATTCATCGGTAACTCCGTGGGTAATGGGTGAGGCAAAAAAGGGGGGGGGGGGACGTCGTGCGCCGGACGTGCGAACGCCGACTCAGAACCAGGCGCGAACGCCAGCGACAAAGGACACTTCGCTGCGTCGCTGGCCCTCTTGCTCGGCGAAACGCGCCGTATTTCCGTAGCTTCGGTCCCAGTTGACGCCGATATAAGGGGCGAACTGGCGATCGAGTTCATATCGCAGGCGCAAGCCGAGCGAGGTGGACGACAGGCCCGCACCGATACCCCGGCTCGCATCGTTCCTGCCGTAGATATTGATTTCCGCAGTCGGTTGAAGCACCAGTCGGTTGGTAATGAGCAACTCGTATTTGCCTTCCAGCCTGGCGGCGGTCTGCCCGGCCTGACCGACATAGGCGGTTGCCTCCACGTCTAAGTTGTACAGCGCGAGCCCCTGCAGGCCTAACGCGGCCCACGTCTGGGACCGTCCCGGCTTGAAGTCGTGGCGAACGCCCCGACCACGTCCCACCATGGACTGATCGCATGACCCCAAAGCGCCTGGACTTCCGCGCCCTCCAAACCATGTCCCGTCCGCTTGCCTTCCGAACGGATCCACAAGCGGTCGATATCGCCGCCCACCCAGGCTGTCCCTTCCCAGTTCAACGCATTGCCGCCGCCGGCGCGTTGCCATTCCAGTTTGTCGAACAGCACCAGGTAGTTGATCTGCGCGTCGCCCATATCGTGCATATGCCCGCCATGGAATACGGCATTGCGATCCGCGTCGGTGAGCGGCGGTACCGGAGACGCGGTCGGGGTCGATGCGGCGGGTTGCATGGGTTGAATCTCCACGTCCCCCGACGCGGCCTGATCGTGCGCGTGCGCCGGGGAAGCCGCCGACTGCGCAAGGGCAGGAACGGCGTGAGCGAAGGCGGCCGCCACGCCGAAGGCCAGGGCGATTGGGTGGAGGCGCCGCGGGATCGTCGACGACATCGGTTTATCCATTCGCATCATTCTTCCACGCGTACTTCGCGAAACATCCCCGTCTCCATATGGAAAAGCAGGTGGCAGTGATAGGCCCACCGCCCAAGGGCGTCGGCCGTGACGCGATAGCTTCGCTTCGACCCCGGGGCGATATCGATCGTATGCTTGCGCACCATGAACTTTCCTTCTTCGTCCTCCAGATCGCTCCACATGCCATGGAGATGAATCGGGTGCGTCATCATCGTGTCGTTGACCAGCACCAGCCTGACCCGCTCGCCGTACTTGAGGCGAATCGGCTTCGCGTCCGCAAACTTTACGCCATCGAACGACCAGGCGAACTTTTCCATGTGGCCGGTCAGGTGCAGTTCGATCGTGCGCGTCGGTTCACGTCCGTCGGGATCGGAAAATGCGCTCTTGAGGTCGGCATAGGTAAGCACGCGACGTCCGTTGTTGCGCAGTCCGATCCCCGGATCGGAGAGACGTGGCGTGGGGCTCATGGCTTGCGCATCGACCAGCGGATTTCCGCTTTCCGTTGCGGGATGCGATTGCATCGCACCCATGGCGCCCATGCCGGACATGGCTCCGTGATCCATGCCAGACATGCCCGCCGCAGCGCCGGTGGCCGATCCCGACATGCCGTCCATACCCGGCATCGCCCCCGAATCCGTGCCCGACGTGCCGTCCATGGTCTGCAGGTTTTCACCGCTCATGCTGGACATATCCATGCCCGGCATGGCGTTGGGATCCTTGGCAGGCGTGCCATCCATGGTCTGTATCGCTTCGTCGCTCGTGCTCGACATATCCATGCCGGGCATTGCGCTGTGATCCATGCCGCCCATGCCCATATCATCCATCGTGAGCAGCGGGCGCGGGTCGAGGGAGGGCACCTCGGCCGCCAAGCCTTCGCGCACGGCCAGCGTGCCGCGGGCAAAGCCGGTTCGATCCATCGACTGAGCAAAGATCGTATAAGCCGATCCATTTGCCGGTTCAACGATCACATCGTACGTTTCGGCGACCGCGATCCGGAACTCATCCACGCTGACCGGATTGACGTATTGCCCATCGGCCGCCACGACCGTCATCTTCAGGCCGGGGATTCGCACGTCGAAATAGGTCATGGCCGACCCATTGATAAAGCGCAGGCGGATGCGCTCGCCCGGGCAAAAGATGCCCGTCCAGTTGCCGTTGGGCGCCTGCCCGTTCATCAAATACGTGTACGTGTAGGCGCTGACGTCCGCCAGATCGGTCGGGCTCATGCGCATCTCTGCCCACATCTTTCGGTCGGCGATCGTCGCGCTCCACCCTTGGGTTCTGACGTCGTGAAAGAAGTCGGCGATCGTGCGCTGGTGAAAGTTGTAGTAATTGGACTGCTTCTTGAGCTTTGCCAGGATTCGCCGCGGGTCTTCATCCGTCCAATCGGAAAGCATGACCACGTAATCCCGGTCATACTTGAACGGCTCCGGATCCTTCGCGTCGATGACCAACGGGCCGTACACGCCCGTCTGCTCCTGCAAGGCCGAATGGCTGTGGTACCAATAGGTGCCGTGTTGCTTCACCCTGAAGCGATAGGTGAACGTTTCGCCGGGGTCGATACCGTTGAAGCTGAGCCCCGGAACGCCATCCATGTTGCTCGGCAGCAGGATGCCGTGCCAGTGAATGGAAGTCTGCGCCTGAAGCTTGTTCGCGACGCGCAGGGTAACGTCATCGCCTTCACGCCAGCGCAGGACCGGGCCGGGCAGGGTGCCGTTGATCAGTGTGGCCGTTCGTGTCTGGCCGGTAATGTTGATGGGGGTCTGACCAATATCGAGATCAAACTGGGTGCCCGTGAGCACATGGGGCTGGCCCGGGCTCGAGATCGCCCAGACTGGGGGACGCCACAGGCCAAGCCCGCCGGCAAGGCCGGCGGCCCCCAATCCCTTCACGAAGGTGCGTCTGCCGAAGTGCGTTTGCATGTATCCGTATCCGATTGTTTCGACAACGCCATTTGGAGCGATGTCCGTCAGTCGGTACCGCGGTACTGGCCCGGTCGGTACCTTGCGGTATGGGGCAAGATTATCCGGGCGCTGCCATCGATAACATGACGGCAAAATGACGAATTTGTCATGATGAAGACAGCCGCGGGGAGGCGATGCGCGAATTCCACCGCTCGCACGGGTCAGCGGGTGACCCGTGCGGCCAATGCCAGGCGCCCAGCCGGATCAGCCTCGCCGGGCTACCCAGATCTTTTTGCGGTTCAGCAGCAGCGGAACGATACCGATGAGAATGCCGGCCATGCCGACGACATTGGTGGCCCAGTCGAAGGTCGGGATGCTGTAGACCGCGATGAAAAAGAGGAAGAGCCCGCTTGCCACCGGCCAGATGACATGGGTCACGACGGCCCACGGACCCTGCGTCAGCACCTTGCGATAGTACCAGCCGCAAGCGACCCCGGTCAGCCCGAGGTAGAAGCCGCTCCCGAACCCTATGCATGGCAAGTACTGCCTGCTGCGTTTCGGTCTTTACGGTAACGTGCTTGCCCGGCTGTTGGACAGCTAGCCAGATCGCTCGCGCGTCCGCCGCATCGCTCTTGTTGCCGATGTTGAATGCCTTCACAAATCTCGGTGAGAGCAACCTGACCTGATGTCCCAGTTTGGTCAGTTCACGAGCCCAATGTTGCGCACCACCGCATGCCTCCATTCAGCAACTCATTCGGCGATGCCCATGGACATCATTCGAGCCTCCACATGCACGCAATCATGAGAGTTCGGCGCTGTCCATATATCGATAACTAATCCTTAGCCGGGGGAAAACGGTTTGCAACTGCGCCGCTACTGGAGCAGCGCCTGTTCTCAATGCGCGATAAAGTCACAGTGCACGCCGAGCCCCGAACGACGAATCCCCCGATGGGAGCATGAGACTGTGCTTGAAGCCGTCCAACGCTAGCTCGACAAGACTCCGGATGCGATGACAGTACGCAGGCGAACCGGTCGAACATGTCTTTGGGACGTTCAAGCACTGGATGGGCTACACACACTTCCTGGCACGCAGGCTGGCCAACGTGGGCACCGAGATGAGCTTGGATGTGCTCGCCTACAACCTCAAGCGAGTGCTGAAAACACTGGGGTTCTCGAAAACGATGAAAGCAATGCGGCTGACGGGTGCGTAAGCACCCGCCCTTTGCGCCTTCCGAGCGGACCGAAGACGACGGTGCGGAGGGCATCAGAGCCGTTCAGCAGATCGTCGTCACCAAATTGACCGCGGAAACAGTAAAACAAGGCAGGACTCGCAGGCCGCCGCGTATGCTGCGGATCAATCGGCGTTTCCTCACACCCTAGGCCGTTTCTGCCAGTGACAAGCTCCCCGCTCAAACGTCCGCAATACGGTGCACTCCGCCCCCCCCAGGCAGTGCCGGGGAACGCGTCTATTCCTTCAGCTTTTCACCTCAGCGACCTTTACCTCACGTGCTACCTTCGCCTGTCGCCGGGTCTTCTCATTGAGTATCTGATGACGCCGGCGGTCGTCATTTTCTTCCAGCCGCTGCTTTCGTCGGGCGTCCGAAAGCAGCCGATGCAAAGCCCGGTCTTACCATCGAACGCACAGACATCGATGCATGGCGATTTGACTGGCATCACTCAGGCCACTGCGCGGGTCGGGTTCACTTCGACCGTCACATGCGACAGTCCCTTGAAGCGCTTGAGTGCTGCGCGGTAGAAGCTCGGGTTGCGCCGCGATTCATCGGTGGCCACCGCAACGATCGCGCTCATATGCCCCGGACCGACGCGCCAGACATGGAGATCGAGCACGGTATCGCCGTTGTCTTCGATGACATGACGGACGTTCTCGGACATACGCTTGTCCGCATTCATGTCGAGCAGGATGCCGCCCGTATCGCGCATCAAGCCCCACGACCAGTTCGCAATCACCAGTGCGCCGATCACACCCGCAAGTGGGTCCATCCAGACCCAGCCGAAAGCACGCGCAAGCAGCAGTCCAATAATCGCCAGCACGGAAACCGCCGCGTCGGCAATCACGTGAATGTAGGCCGAGCGAATGTTGTGGTCACGGTTTGCTCCATCCTGAGCATCGGCGTGCTCGTGTTCTTCGAACAAGACTTGATGTTCACCATCGGGCAGGCGGACAACGGCCTTGAATGCATGGGGCTCAGGAATGTGGTCCTTCGACTCCAGATAGCCACCGCGATCGACAAGTGCGAACGTCTGGCGCGTGCCGTCGGGGCGGATCGTCGTAACCGAAGCAGCATCGGCGTTGAGCTTCGAAGAGTCCGTTTCTGGTGCAATGCGGAAGACAGGCGGCACCCCGTCTTCGAAGACCGATAAGGCGAATACGCCGGCGCTACCGAAGATGCGATGCACCTCTTCCTCGTGACTGTGGCCATGACTATGCCCGTGGCTATGTCCATGGCCGTGGTGATCGCCGCTTAGCAGCCAGACGCTCGCAAGATTAACCAGCAGTCCAAGTACGGCGATGGGGATCGCCTGACCAAAGTGGATGGGCACGGGCGAGAGAAAGCGCGAAACAGCTTCGTACGCGATCAGCAGCGCGATCATCGCGAGTACGATGGCGCTGGTAAAGCCCGCGAGATCTCCCAGCTTGCCGGTGCCAAATACGAAGCGGGAGTCGCCAGCATGCTTGCGGGCGTACGTATAAGCCAAAGCGGCGATGAGCATCGCTCCAGCGTGCGTTGACATGTGCAGACCGTCGGCGACGAGTGCGAGAGAGCCAAAAAGACTCCCGCCGACAATTTCAGCCACCATCATCGCACTGCACAGCGCAATCACCATCCAGGTTCTGCGCTCATTGTCTTCGTGGGCTGCGCCCAGAAAAATGTGATCGTGTCCCGCCCCGAAAGCGGCGTCCTCAAATTTGCTCATATCTCTCTCACTTGAAGTAGCTGTGCACCACTTCGATCAGTTGCTCGGTGCCGCTGCCGTGCTCGTCGTCGTGCGGTTCTGCGTCGACGAGATGCGTGCGGATGTGGTCTTCGAGAACGACCGCGAGCAGCCCGTTCATTGCACCCCGGCTGCTAGTGATGAGCTGAAGCACATCCATACATCCACGCTCCTCTTCAAGTGCTCGCTCAATGGCCTCGACCTGGCCCTTGATACGGCGAACCCGGTTGAGCAGCTTCTGCTTTTCGCGAATCGTATGGCTCACGGCCAGCCCCCAAATAGTGTAGGGGGCTATCTTACTACATATAGGGTACGGGGGTATACGTTTCTATCAAACGAGGGTTGAATGGAGCGTTGCCAGTGCGACGCTTCGCGCCAGAAAGTTTCAACCTGCCGGGTGTGGTGCTTTCGAATGGAATGCCAGCTTGGCAGTACGGAGGAAACATTCGGATGTCTCCGTTGCAGTGCTCGCGGGCGGTCGCTAATGGCCGTTTTGTGCCCTCGGAATCAACGATTGCCCCACTTCAGCCACTGCTGCGCCGCACAAGCCGAAACCAACCACAGAATCCGTATACCCCTCATTTCACGCTGGGACTGGCCCCGGCTATCGTGTTTGCCTATGTGCGCCTAGCAACGCGAAAAGAGGCTCGATTGATGGAGCGTTTTGGGCGGGCGTATGCGGACTACCGCGAGCGCGTGCCGATGTTTGTACCGCGCTGGCGCACTCGGACACTTTGAACTGCATCCTATGGCCGTGAAAGCAGTTCATGGCAAGCGCGGGGCTGCCGTGAGCGGAATGACCCCGACGGCAGCACGAGCGTGGAGAGATTGGAAGGCGAAGCGGGTGTCCAGAGTCTGCTCCGGACGCTTTGAATTCGCGCTAGCGGGGCATGTCGGCAACGACGCCGGAAAACGTGGCTGATCCGATGTCGGCACCCGGTACTGTCGGTTCGGAAGGAATTGCCCCGAGCAGCAGCACCAGCCACACTTTGCAGATGATGATCGCAATCATCATGTCGACCCGCCAAAATTCGGGAACCGCCCGGGACGGTCCGTCCCTTAATTGCACATTTGAACTATAGACCGTTGCACATTGCGTGGCGTTGACATCCACAGCCGGTGGCGTTGCCGGGAAATGCGTAGTGTGCGGACAACGCGGTTTCATTGCAGGTCTGCCTCGGCCACCGCCATAACAACGCGTCGAACAGTTGCGACAGCGATGCATGCGCGCGGCAATCAACACACCCTCGGCGGCAGCGGGGCGACGGACTCGCGCGCTCAGGCTCATTCTCCAGCCAGCACATCAATGATCGGACAGTTGGGCCCGCCGCCACCCGCATCACATTGCTGCACCAGCGCGCCCAGCGCCTTTTGCATTGCGGCAAGGTCGATTATCTTCCGCTCGATGAGTGCCAACTTGCGCTCGGCCAACGCCCGCGTCTCCTTACAGGCGCACGCTGCATCGAGCGCCAGCAGGCCGCCAACGTCAGACAACGTGAAACCCAGCGCTTGCGCTCGCTTGATGAAGCGCACCCGCTTGAGCTGCTCTGCTGAATAGCGACGATGCCCGCCTGGCGGCTTGGGTGGTTCCTCCAGCAGGCCGCGCCGTTGGTAATACCGGATCGTCTCGATGTTCACCCCGGCAGCCTCGGCCAACTTGCCGATACTCAGTGTTGCCACGACATGTCTCCTTGACTCCGTACTTAAGTACGGGATTTAGAGTATCACCAACGCAAACTAATTCAAGGAGAAGCGTATGGCGCGACTCAGCGGGAAAGGTTCGCTCATTGCGGGCGTGCTGTCCGCCGTGGGCGCATCGGTATGCTGTGTCGGTCCGCTTGTGCTGCTCGCACTTGGCGTCGGTGGCACATGGATCGGAAACCTGGCGGCGATGGCGCCGTACCGGCCCTTCTTCATCGGCCTGACGCTGCTGTTTCTCGGGCTGGCCTTCCGCAAGCTCTATGGGGTGCCGCAGGTCTGCGCGCCCGACATGCCCTGCGCAAATCTTCGTCCGATCCATCGTCAGCGACGTGTGTTCTGGATCATTGCCCTCTCGCTGCTCGGCCTCTTGGCCGTGCCTTGGCTCGCACCGTTGCTCTACTGAAATGAAAGGGAGTTTCCATGCGCAAACTGCTGATGACCGTGCTCGCGGCCTTGCCTCTGGCGGCACTGGCTGGCGCGCCGGAGACGGTCACGCTTGACGTGCAGAACATGACGTGCGATCTGTGTCCGATAACGGTCACGAAGTCATTAAAGCGGGTGACCGGTGTCCGCACCGTCAAGGTCGATTTCGACAAGAAGACCGCCACCGTCACCTACGATCCCGACGAGGCCCAGCCGCAGGCGTTGACGCAAGCGACGGGGAACGCGGGCTATCCGTCCGCCGTTCGCAAGTGAGGCCGCGATGAACGCCGTCATCCTCGAGTCCTTGTTGACCTGCCCGCATTGCGGTTTTGCCCAACACGAAACCATGCCCACCAACGCCTGCCAGTATTACTACGAGTGCAGTCACTGCATGATGCTGTTGCGCCCCAACTCCGGTGACTGTTGCGTCTTCTGCTCGTTCGGCTCGGTCAAATGTCCGCCGATCCAGCAGCAGTGCGGATGCTGCGGGTAGCGGCAAGTCTGTTGGTTAAATCGCTCTCGGATCGTCTATGGCGACTGGGAAAGCCACGCCGTTGGAAGCGTCGCGGCCAAATGGCCAAATCCGTGGTTCCGGCGGTGTGCGCGATGCTTTGCCTGAAAACCAACAGTCAAACTGGTTCGGATTTAGCCGAGCAGATCACATCGACCACACTCGGCTGCTACCGTTTGCAAAAACACCTTGTCAAAATGTGAAGGCGAAATCGGAGATGGCCGTTGGGAACGAGAAGAGTGCTCGACCGAGAGTTCAAACTCGAGGCAGGCAAGCTGGTCCGAGAACATAAACTCGTAAGTGCGCGCCACCCGAATTTCGCACGGGAACGTAGCATGTGGGCCGACAAAAGGAGCATGTCGATGTCTTCGGAGAATCAGATCGATCTGGCCATTGCACTTCGCAAGTTGCACGAACTCGCCTCGGCGGATGGCGACTTGGGTGATGAGTATTGGTTTCGGGTGGGGCAACTGCTCAAGCGAGCAGCCAACATGCAGTCGGAGATTGATGCACTGTCGCGTGAGCTCGAGAAATGCCGTGCGGAGAAGGCCAAGCCATACTGACGCTCGTCCAAAAACTTGATCCAGTACGAGAGGTTTCGTTTCCTGTCGAGGCTCCCAGCGTGGGGATCTCGAACGAGCCATTTGTTGCTCGGTATACGTCCCCAAATAACCCGTCGATTACGACCAGTAATCCAGGCTATCGCGGCAGCAGAAAATTCCCATAGGCCGGTTCAGACCTTCTCGGCGACGTCAAGCCGGAGGTTGCTCCAGCGACGAGGCCTTGTCGGTCATTTTCCGCGCGGTGTAGACCGCGAGTTGTTGGGCCAAGTCATCGCACCCTTTTGACCTTACCCAGCCGCGTACACCATTCGTAAGTTGGCTGGCTGGCCAGCTTTCGGTTGATGCAGTTACCGGAATTAGACCGGCGCCAGTTGCCCAAAGGCGCTATGCGGTCGAGCCGATTGGTAGTCGATTCGCCACGTCGCGATGCGTTTGACCGACTGCCTACCGAAATGCAACAAGGTGTCGATGAGGAATAGGTAGCGTGGGCGTAGGCAACGGGTTCGGAAAAAATTTTTGCGTCATGGCCCCCCCTGTCAGACTCCGACAATGAACTTGCGAACATCCCCATGGGCCAGTTACCTTACGTTCCATACGTCGGCTGTGCCGAACATGTCTTGTTCCAGTTCCCGACGGCATTGCTGATGTATCGCGTCGACCACTTGCCGAGGTCTTGAAAGCAATCGGGTGGGCTGTTGGCGACAAGATTGATGTTTCAATGGGTTAGGCTTCAAGCCCCATTCTGCACGGATGTGGCGTAAAGTCCTTACACACGCTCGCCGGCAGACTGCCAATATCGAATCGTTGGCACGTCGCCAGATTTTACAATCTGACACCTTGGAGCGCACTGCAAATGGCACGTCGAAGGTATCGTAGAAGAAGCCACCTTGCGGACGCGATTAATCAATCCAGTCCCGGAGCGCAGAAATGTTGGGCGGGTGTGATTGCCATCGCCTTCGTGTTCGCCGTGTTCATGTATCTCTCCCGCTAAGACAAAATGGCAGCCCCTGCAACGTGGAATTCCCCTAAGGGCAACAGGGGAGGCAAACGCGCAACGTCCATCCTCTCCGAGGCTCGGGCAATGTACCAAGCCACGATACATGAGCGCGTTTTACGAATTAGGAACGGCGTGCGAGCAAGTGACGTGCTGCGCGTGGCAAACCGCATGCACATCAGCAAGGAATTCCTCGTCAAAGCGCTAGGATTCTCGCGATCCGCAATCGACCGCAAGGTGAAGCAACGGAAGCACCTGTCCGTCGACCAGGCCGAACGTGTCCTTGGCCTTGTCCGGTTAATCGGGCAAGTTGAGGCCATGGTTGTCCAGTCGGGGCAGGCAGACGGGTTCGATCCGCCTCGTTGGACCGGCCAGTGGTTACAGCAACCAACCCCGGCACTTGGCGGCCGGTGTCCCGCGGAATTTTCAGACACGATTTTGGGGCAGGAGCTTTTGTCGGCACTCCTGGCACGGATGCAGAGCGGGGCCTATGCATAGCGTTGGCGATATTGCGATCATCAAAATTCGCGCCCGGGCCCTCGCTCGCAACCTGATTCAGCCGAAGTAATCAACGCGCCAACGCATCCATGAGAAATCACGCCCAAGCCCATCGGGGGTCAGAACATCCATCGGAAATATTTCTCAAAATTGACTGATGATTAGTGCCATAAGCATCAGTGCGGATTTTGTCGAATAAATCTGACACCGGCGCAAGGTCCGAGCGCTATCCTCTTGCGAATCAACGCCCTAGCGGCGTTCTGCGCGGCACCCCCTGGTTAGCCGGGTAGGGCGTCGTCGTGCGATGGCCCCGTGAGTCACGCACGAGTTGGGGGAGCGCCCCCGCAACACAGCTAATCCGCGCAAGACCATGCACCACGCCAAATCCCACACATCCGACGCGGCGGACGTCGCCTTCATCAGCACCGAGGGACGCGCCGTCCCGTTTCCGGCCACCCGCGAGCACCTCGGCCTCGAACACTTCGCGTTCTTCCGGGGTTATCTGGAAGGCTTGCCGCTCGAGCGTTTGGCCGACCAGTACCTGGAGACCGGCCTCGATCTGCGCCGGGCTCGAACGACGCTGCGCTGGATACGTGAGCAATTGGTCACCGCCGCACGCCGCGAGCGGGACTACACCGGTGCACGAGTCCTCGGCATCGCACCACAAGTGCTCATCGGCCCATCATTGGTGTCCGGTGATGCGGCATCCGCGAGCTGCGTGCCCACGTTGGAAGCCTTTGCCGAAGCCTACGATCCCTACGAGTGCTTTAGTCAAAAGGAGCTGCTGGCGCTCTTTCAAGAAGCGCACCCGGAGGTGCGCACCGACCGGCGTCAAGCGCGCAACGACCGCTTGCGGGCGGGCCAATTGCGAGCGCTGGCCCGCCTGCAGCAGTTATTGGCCGTCAAGCCACAAGTGCATCACCACGTGCGCGGCTGGTTCCATAGAGCGATTGCCGGGCGACTGGAGGCCGCCGGCATCCTCTCGCTGCTGGATCTGATTGCCTTTATTCGTACGCATGGACCGAGCTGGCACGCCCGCGTACACCGCTTGGGGCCGGTCGCAGCCGGTCGCCTGCAGCGATGGTTAGACGCCCACGAGGGCTCGCTAGGACAGAGCGTACCTGCCTACGCCTTGGTGCCGCGCCGCGCTGCGGGGCTTGACGTGCAGCGTTTGTTACGACCGCAACTGGGCGGTGTAGCGCCCCTTGAGTTCCTGAGCGTCCCGACGGGATTGGACGGACAAGATGGTCACAATCGCTTGATGGGGAGCACTTGTCGGCTCGTTGTCACGCACGATCTCGGCGCCGTGCAGGCCTGGCTCGCCACGCTGCACCCGATCGGTGGCAATACGTGGCGCTCGTATCGCAGTCACGCCGAGCGCTTTTTGAACTGGGCTTGGTTCGAGCGGGGTAAGGCGCTGTCCGATGTGGACGTGCAGGATTGCGCGGCCTACCGAGAGTTTCTCGCCGCGCCCCCGCCACACTGGATTGCATCACGACACCTGCCTCGCTACAGCGCCACGTGGCGCCCCTTCGCAAGCGCACTCGCGCCGGCGAGCATTCGCCTGTCGATGACGGTGCTGCAGCGCATGACCAACTGGCTTATGGCGGTGCAGTACCTGCGTTACAACCCGTGGCTGCTCATCGCCAAACCGAAACCGGGGCACCCGCATCGTGGTGCTAACCGCGATCGCAGTCTGTCCCAGGGCCACTGGGGATTGCTCAAGGACTACCTAGACCGGCTCGACCCCGCCGATCCGGTAGCCCAACGCCGTCAGTTCGTGCTGCGCTTTGCCTATGCCACTGGCCTGCGGTTATCTGAGCTTGCCAGTGCACGCGTGCGGGACTTGTCATGCGAGAACCTCGACGGGCTCGGTATGCGCTGGCGTCTGGTCGTCACGGGCAAAGGTGAGCATACGCGGGTGGTCGAGTTGGCTACGACCTTGGTGCAAATGCTGCAACGCTATCTTGCGCAGCGTGGTATGGGGGACGTGGCAGACCACATCGATCCAGATGTCCCGCTCATCGGCCGCCTGGGCAAGGACGCGCAGCGCCATCCACGTCAGCCCCTGTCACCCAATGGACTCGCCCATATGCTTCGCCAAACGCTTGCTGAGGCGGCAAGCGTTTATGAAACGGTCAATCCAGGGGCAGCCCATCAGATCCGCCAAGCCACCCCCCATTGGTTGCGGCACACCTTTGGCACACACGCCGTGGCGCGGGGTGCTGCGCTCGACGTGGTGAAAGACCAGATGGGGCATGCGAGCCTGGCCACCACCTCACAATACTTGCACCCCGAGAGACGCAAGCGGGCTGAGGACATGGACAAGGCGTTTGGCGAACACCTGTAGCCCGCGTTCGCGGCTTGTTGGATGGCACAACCGAGTCGCACAACCGAGCGCCGGACTTGACCTTGCGCGAGTTACGACCTATCGATATAGGAAGCGGATCACAACGATCCGAAAGGAGACGCATACGAGCGCCAACATGAAAATACAAACGGGCTCTGCCGTTGGCGCGACAGAACCCGTTGATTACCGCTAGCACACCCCCTTGACCGGTGGGGCACTCGCTTTGAACATAGGTCGCATAGGCGGCCATGTCAAGGCTGGATTGGTGCATCCTGCTTTCGTCACGTGGGGAGCGCTGTGGTACGACCTTCATGAGACGTGCGTCTCGCCACTGAGCGTGGGAGACCCGCCATGTCCAGCACTACCTCAAAGCCCACGGCCAACGCACGCCCAGGGACTCGCATGCGCGCGGCACTGGCCGACGCGTATGACAAGCGCGGGCATCGCAAAGCCAACCTCTGCTACGTCTACAGTCCAAAATCGGATCGCGACTGGGCGCTGAGTGGAAAGCTGGAATTGGCCCACTTTGTACTGGCTGAGTCGACGCCGGACATCGTTTCCGTGAACTACGCGCCGGCGCCGCGTCAGTTATCGACTGACCCACGCAGCTCATTGATCGCCTGGTGTGCGGAAGTACGCCGACACGACGGGACGTGGGAGTGGCGTTGCCTGGGGGAAGCAACTGACCCGGCAAAAGAGCAAGCCCGCGCGCGACTTGCCCAAGCATATGAGGCCCAGCACTGTCGCCTGCGTGAGCACGACCTACATGCCGATAGCGCACATCTTCACAACTGGTTGCGCATTATTCACTGGCTTGCACTGTATCGCGGCATACCATTGACGCATGAATCCATGGCCGTCGGGGCACTGCTCGACACGGGGCATGCCATCTCGCTAAAGGATGTCGCACGGTTGGACGAAGTTGGCCGGGGTGACACTTACATCGCTGCGGCGTTTCGACTCGTTCAAAGCGGATGCCTCGCGCTCGCATTGGGCAACGAGCCGCTTTCGCTGCGCACCGAACTTGTGCGCGCGGGAGTGCCGTCGTGAGCAGGCCACTGACCGCCCGGACCCTCCCATGGGAGTGGCGCAACACCGAAGACTGGCGACGCGTGGACTCCAGTCAGCTCACTGATGCTGTGCGAGATCGCTTCGAACGCTTGTCTGCCGGCATCGCATTCTATCTGGAAACCGGCCACCTCACTCGCGCCGCACAGATCGCGCAGGTGTCTCGCAGTGTGTTGATACGGCAACTCAATCGGTGCGTGACACTCGCCGACGATGGGCGTCTGTACGGCTGGGCAGGGCTGCTTTGCGGGGCGCGCACATGCAGCTATCACCGAAACAAATCACTCCCGGGCCCCGCCGACAGGAGCGGACACGCGGGCGCATTCACGCAATTTCTGACTGAGCACCCTGAGATTCGAGACAAACTCGACGCGCTCATTCTCGGCCGACGCATTACTGGGGAGGTCGCCGAAGCTAGGGTATCGGCAAAAACAGCGTGGACGCGGCTCTGCGGCTGGTGTTTCGACGCTGGCATCTCCCAGCGGAGTTACCCCCTGAACACGAAAAGCCAAGGGCGCAGATCCGTGGCACGCTACGTCACTCAGCTTGTCCAGTGCTCGCCGCACAGCGCCGTCGACGCCCGATTTGGCGACAATGCCGCTTACAAACTGCGCTTTGGTACCGCCCGTCGCTCACCGATTTGTGCGATGGCACCCTTTGACATTGCACAGTGTGATGCGCACAAAATTGATTGCATCGGCACGCTGGAGATTACCGGCCCGGTAGGCCCCCAGTTCGTGCCCATCGAGCGCCTATGGCTTATTGCCTATCTGGACAGTTACTCGAGGTGCGTCTTGGGCTACGCTGTCGGCATTGCTACGCAGCCGTCCGCCCAAACGATAGAAGCGGCCTTCGTTGCTGCAAACGTCCCGTGGCAGCCGATGGAAGCGTCTATATTGGGCGTCAAATATGCCCAAGACGCAGGATTTCCGTCCGGCCTCATTCCCGAATTGGCCCAGTGCAGCCCTTGTGTGCTGAACCTGGACAATGCGGTGCAGCACTACAGCCACGTTATCGCGGAGCATCTGCGTCGTCGGCTCGGCTGCATCATCGCGTATGGTGGACTGGCCGATTGGGGACACAACGCGCTGCTTGAGCGCTGGTTCAAAACGTTGGAAACACGAGGCTTCCATCGCCTGCCGTCAACAACCGGGTCACATCCGGGCGACACGCGTGCGCGTGATCCGGTGCGTACCGCGAGCCGACTGGGGATCACGTACCAGCAACTGCTCTATCTCGCGGACGTACTGTGTGCCAACTACAACGCCACCCCTCATCGGGCACTCGGAGGACAGTCACCACTAGAGGTGCTTCGTGCCTTCGCTCACCGTGGGTTCGATGGCCCCTTGCTGCCGGCCTTGCCTACACCCTCGTGGAACTCGCCCGCATTGGGTGTGGAGATCGTCACGCCCGTCGTCCGTGGCGCGATACGGCAGGGCCGGCGGCCCTATGTCGAATTTGGCGGCGCACGATACAGCAACGAGAACCTGCAAAGCGCGTGGCATTTAATCGGCAAGAGGATTGTGGTGCATGTGCCGCGCGATGCGCGCAAATGCGACGCCTATCTAAGCAATGGCTTTGCGTTTGGCGAATTGACAATACTGCACGCAGGGTGGGGGCGACATGCCCACACCCTGGAGATGCGGAGGACGATTCAGGCCAACGAGCACCGCTATGCACCAGATGACGATCCCATGCAGGAAGTTGCACGAGCGCTAGCCACACGTATCGAAGAACAATCACGCAAGCGTCCAACCAAGATATCTCGCGACGCGACCAAGCTTGCCAATCTGGCACGTGAGAGCGGCGTCACCATCGACGCGACAGCAGCGCCGAAGCGACCTGCGCGAGTGCCACACATTCGCTCGCTGACACATCGACTCAAACCAGTGGTGTGGAAAGGGCGCTAGGAGAGAGATCATGAGAACGACGAAACCACCGCAAGGCACGCGAATGACTTTGCCCGAGCTTCTTCAGCTCCGGGACGAAAAGCTAAACGTGCATCCATTGATCAAGGACCAAGTCATCGCGCCGACGCCCGCGATCAAGGAGGCATTCGATATTGTGGAAGACGCCTTGATTCATTATGAATCGGGGGTATGCTTCGTTGCCGAATCACGGTTTGGCAAAACGTTCGCCATCAACCTGATCGATACCACTGTCACACAGCATTTCGCCAATGTTCCTCGGTTGCGCGTGAGCGCGAAAGAGCACGACCATCCCACCGAGCGCGCCCTATACACCGATCTCCTGCTGGATCTGGGCCATGGCAGCCCAAACACGGGGACCGCAATCGCACGCCGGATCCGTGTTTTTTCGCTGATGCTCGCGGCCGCGCAGACGAACGCGAGCGACCGGATTCTGCTGTTTGTCGACGAAGCTCAGAACTGGAAAACGGCGGATTTCACGCACATGCGTGATTTGTCCAACGACTTGACGCGCCAGGGCATCTCCCTCGTGGTGGTGCTGTTCGGTCACCACCAGCTCCACACGCTGCGAACCGAGCTGCGCACAGCGAAACGAACCGACTTAATTGGCAGGTTTCTGCTCTCGCCCTATGCATTTCATGGCGTCCGTTCGGAACAGGATCTTCTTGTAACGCTGCAGTGCTATGACAATCCTGACATCTTTGAATTTCCGTCGCGCAGCGGGGTATGCATCTCCTCCTTCTTCCTACCGCGCGCCTACGATGCCGGCTGGCGCATACAGCGTGAGGCACCGGCATGCTGGGATGCTTTCGCCACCTTCGGCAACCACCGCACGGGCCACGACGCAGAAATCGGCATGAAATGGGTCGGAGGGGCCATTCGTGACTTCCTGTGCACCCACATGGACGACGATGGCAGAGATTTCCAGGCATCAAGAGACGCATGGATCCAGGCGGTACAACGCAGCGGCTTCGAGGCGACTCTCTCGCAAGATCCGGCGGGTCTATGAATCTCTTGATGACCCCACTCGGCGGCCAGGCAGCACACGGTGCACTGCGAGACGGGTTGGCCTGGGCGCCAGCGTGGTTTGTCGTAGGCGAGAGCGCTTATGCGTGCTTGGGGAAGCTTGCGATTGCGAATGCCATGGGCGCCGCGGAACTGTGTGCCAGCGTATTCGGCAAACCACTTGCCCCCAACGATTACTCTCGGCGCCATCCCCGCGAATTGCTGTGGGGGGAGTGGATGACGCAACGCAAGTCCGAAAGCGCCCTGATCCGGCAAATTCGTGACGGGGTGCTACAGTCCGAACCCGGTCGCTGGGCAAGCGGGCTCGCCAGCGACGAGACGCTCAGATTTTGCCCGACCTGCCTGAGCCTCGGGTTTCATCATGCAGCCTGTCAAATTGAAGCGCTGGAGAAATGCCCGATCCATGGGGATACGCTACGCTCAAACTGTCCTCAGTGTGGCGCTCGCACGCCACGATATGCACTGACACATGCAACTTTTGATGCGCCGTTCAGTTGCCCGTCATGCGGTCATTGGTACGGCGCCGCCTGGGGCCCAACATCAACGGGAAACGCATTATCCGACATTGTTGTTGCAGAGACTGAATATGCGTCGTTGACACGCTGGCTAACGGAGCTCGCCACGCTAAGCCTCACGTGGCCAAATCAATCCAATTGGTCTTGTTCATTCTCGGACGTTGAGCGAGAGCGAAGGATATCGGTATTTCACGCGCTCAATCACATCCGCGGGTCACGGACGCCCGCATCGCTTCTAGCGCCCTCAAGACAAATCGCCGTCATTGGCAGCTTGCGGTCTTCTGGCCCCTTGACCTTCAGCCAGATCAACGTCCGCGAAAAACACATGGTGTCGTTGTTTCGTGCCTTTCGCCGCTGGCTGTGGAACTCGCTCGGGCTCGGTGGCGATGCATCAAATCGGAGCTACGTCACGCGATGGCTCGAACAACATGAAGATGGCGCAATGCTCGTCTCGCCTCCTGATGAGCCGCCTGAGCTCAGCGCCTATATTCTGTGGCGACAGCGATTCGAAAGAGCACGTGACGTACGCGCGCCTAAGCCACTGACGTCGTTGCGCAGTCGAATGGCTTCATGGCCGGTCGACGTTATCGTGACGATGGAAACATGGGTCGCATACTGTGCAATGAGCTTTCTGGCTGACTACGCCGTGTGCGTGCATTGGCAAAGCCAGATCAAAACACTGGATTCGCCAGGCCCCCGCAACCCTCGATGGATGGAGCTGCTCAATGAATTTCGCCCGAAACTCAATTCGGCAAATCCGCCGTGGCCGCGTCACTTGAACTACGCGTATGAATCGGATTCGCCCGGCATGGCGACCCAGATCTGGACCTTCGTTTGCGCGGGCGAAGGCTATGACACATGGATTCATCTAGCATCGTGGCTTGTCGCCGCGATCCCGACGGTTGCCACACGCCTATCGAGGCACTTTGAATGCACAGACCGCGAGATCAGCGCACCACCGACGAGCGTGGAGGAACGAAATACCGCGTCCACTACCAAGCTGGATCGCCCGCAACGCCTAGCGCTTTTGCATCCGGGGCCCGAACTCGATGGTCATGATGGCACATTCCGCGCGCCGGAAGGTCCGTCGATACCGTTGCAAAATGACCTGCAGGCCATCAACGCGTGGTTGGATACATTTCGGGATCATCCCGCAGCCGCCACGAGTTACAAACGCGCCCTCGAAAAAATTGTAAATTGGGCTTACGTGCAACGTGGCAAGGCCATGAGTTCGCTTGACAGCAGTGATTTTGATGCATTTGAGGCCTTCCTGCTGGAGCCCAATCCACGGGCGTTGTGGATCATGGGCAACGGCACCGATGCACAATGGGCACCATTTCGTGGCCCACTCGCGCTATCGAGCATTCGCACGACAATGGTCACAGTCCGCCTATTCTACGAATGGTTAAGCAGCATTCAGTATGCCACGAACTGTCACGAAATCCGTCCGTATCAAACCGGGCCGCTGGCCCTTGCCAACCCGCTGATCGCAGGGAGCGTAAAGCAAATTCGCAGCGAGCCTATTGGTTCCTCTGCAATGGCCTATCTCTGGCAGGCGATTAAGAATGATGGCACGCCGGAAGGGTTGCGACGTGAACTCCTGATATCGCTTTGCTTTTACGGGACGCTAAGCCTGCCCGAAGCTCAAGCACTATCAGGCGCGGACCTCTCCATTCAGCCGCATGAAACTGTGCTCAAAGTTCGGCGCAGATTGCCCGATCGTCAGATCGTCTACGTGGTGCCGCCATTAGCCGAAATGCTGAGCCACTGGGTCGGTCTGATGGCCATCCAAACTTCGTCGGACGACTTGTGGACGGTTGAAGAAGCGCCTGCCAATCCCACGTCGAAACCCCTTCTTGGCACGGGTCTCGTGGGGATTCAACAGATCGCACGGCAGGCGTTCCGCGATGCGGCGTCATTGGCGACCGCAGTATCGGATGCTCACACAGCCGAGCAACTATTGCATGCAGGTGCCCGGCGATTGGCGAACACATTTTTGCAACAGGTCGAAGATGCTGGGGGAAACAACTGGGCACTCTTTGGCAAGCCTTACAGCATTCCATCCTCGACGTTGGCATACTTGGGACCTCGTGGCAGACTTCCCGCCGAAAGACTGCTAAAAGAACTCGCTAGAATTTCACACCTGTGGCGTTAGCCTTGCGACGGACGAGCGAGGCGTAAGGTTCGGAAATGCAGCGGGCAGGGGAGAGGGAGATAGATTCGAAACAAGTATGGGCCGGTATGCCCACATGAACATGTCACGCGGTCTTTGTGATTCGCCCGCAGACCTTCGGACGCCGATCATGCCAATTGCACCGCAAGAGCATTCCGCGACAATCGACGCCGTGCTTTTCGACGCCTACGGAACCCTCTGTAACGTCGGTCGGAGAAAGCACCCGTTCTTGAAGTTGGCGAAGCTGTCACCAGATCCGCGCGCAGCGCTTGAAATGGTGATGACGCGTCGCATGACGCTTGAGGATATGGCCAATCACGTCCATGCCGGCGCCGACATGTTGGCCTCACTCGAAAGGGACTTGCAGATCGAACTGGCGAGTATCAGGCTATTTCCCGATGCCGACAAAACCCTACGAGTCCTTGCAGCAAGGGGCGTCAAGATCGGGCTAGTGTCCAATTTGACGAGCCCGTACGCACAACCGGCGCTCGATTGTTTGCCCATCACGCCCACGACCTGCATCTGGTCATTTGAATCCGGATGGCTCAAACCAAATTCTCGAATGTTCGAACGGGCATGCGACGAGCTTCGGGTTGCCGTCCAGCACACCGTAATGGTGGGGGATTCGCTCGCCGGTGATTACGCAGGTGCCAATTCCGCAGGCATTCGGGCAGTTCTCATTGACCGATCTGCCTCTCGGCACCAAGGGATCACCAGCATTGGTTCGCTAGAGCTGCTACTGCGGACCATCCACGCGCCAGGGAAACAGTAGGGAAACTCCAAATACCATTGATCGACGTAACAACAGCACCTGCCTAGATGGACACAAATTTGCCACGATTCTGCGAGTCACCGTCTGCAAGACAGAAAATTGCTGCGATTCCGCAAATTGGCTGAAGTCGCACATTTGTGTCCCAAAAACGGGTTTTGTTAACCTAATTTGTGTCCGCCGACTGCTGACTCTACCGGACGGTCGCGTACCTGTTATTCCTATGCCGATAGGTTATTTAACATAATGTACATTATGCGAATAAAAGATGCCGATCTGTCCAGGCCCGGGCTAAACATGCCCGGATGCGGCGTCCGCCGGCGCCTTGCCCTCTGTGATCCATTGACGCGCCTGCGTTGCCTGACCGGCGTCGAAGATTCGAAACTCCCCGGGGATCAGAAAGCGAAAAACGTTTAGGGCCATCCGCACCCACTCGACGTCGCTCACCACCGCAACGCGTTCCCATTGCGACAAATGCTGAATGCCAAGCTTGAAGTCTTCCCACGCCGCGGCGGGATCCATGCCCGTAAATTCCGGCCCCAGTTCGTAATAGCACCGCACTTTGCGGTGGGCCTTGAGCGCTGTTTCCATCGCGGGAATCAGGACGTCTTCGTAGTCCTTCCTTGTCACCCGCCCCTTTGCCACAAATCCCGCCACGCCGTCAGGCAGGTCGGTCACGATCTCGATCATCTCCGCTCCTTTTCATGCGGCAATACGTCCAGCCCCCCGCTTGCCGACGATAATCGCTTGTGCATCCTGTTCCCCAGCGATTTCGATCAGCGACTGGGTGACCTCCCCGGCTCTTGATTCCAGCTCAGTCGCGTTGGCCCGATGGACCATGCGCGGTCTCTCGCATCATTGAGGATATACCGCTTTCCATTGCCATGTAGACCTCGCGGCTTTGATGTCGATCAACGTGCGATCCTCTTCCATCGACGATAGTCTTCGAGTCACGCGAGCTGTCGCGATTGCTCGGTATCGAGCGGCGCGATACGCAGGGGTCATAGGGCTTACATGGAACAAATCGAGAACCGCACATACACCGAGCTGAACATCGGCGACTCGGCGAGCCTCGTGCGAACGCTCACGCAACGCGACATCGAACTTTTTTCGGTCATGGCGGGCGATGCAGCGCCCCTGAGTCTGGACCACGGTCTAGCCCGAAGTGACCCGTTCCGGGCGGTCGTTGCGCACGGAACGTGGGCGGGTGCCTTGCTCTCGACCATACTCGGCACGCGCCTTCCTGGGCCCGGCACTGTCTACGTGGCTCAGTCTCTTCACTTCGGTAAGTCGATTGAGCTCGGCGACACGATTACCGTCTCGGTTCGCGTCACCGAAAAGGACGACGTCACGCATCGAATTACGCTGCAATGCCGGGCTGTCAACCAGCGTGGAGAGGACGTCATCACAGGCGTCGCACTGGTCGTTGCTCCAACTGAAAAAATTCTGCGTCCGGCCGAAGCGCTTCCCGAATTCGAACTGATTGAAAAAGGACGGCGCTACGAGCGTCTCATTGCAATGACTCGCGGGCTCGAGCCGTTACGCACGGCCGTTGTGCATCCAGTGGACACGGCGTCACTCGTCGGTGCCATAGAGGCCGCGCGTGCGAACCTGATCGTCCCAATACTTGTGGGTCCGGAAGCCAAGATCCGCGCCGCGGCAGATCGGGCCCAGGTTGACCTCACGCCCTACGAAATCGTGTCCACCGAGCACAGCGAAGCTGCAGCCGCACAAGCCGTTGCGATGGCGCGCGCCAACAAGGTCCAAGCGCTCATGAAGGGTGCACTCCACACCGATGAGCTGATGCATGCCGTGGTTGACGCCGAGCAAGGCCTGCGTACCGCACGACGCATCAGCCACGTGTTTGCGATCGACGCCCCCGCCTACCCAAGGCCCTTGTTCGTCACGGATGCCGCCATCAATGTATCGCCCAGCCTCGATGACAAGCGCGACATCATTCAGAACGCGATCGACCTCGTGCACGCTCTGGGCATAGCGGAACCTCGCGTCGCGATCCTGTCCGCGGTCGAAACCGTGACCGGGAAATTGCGCTCCACACTCGACGCCGCTGCGCTATGCAAGATGGCCGATCGCGGCCAGATCACGGGCGGCATCCTCGATGGGCCGCTTGCATTCGATAACGCCGTGTCAGAAGAAGCCGCGAAGACAAAGGGCATCAAATCACCGGTCGCTGGCCGCGCCGATATCTTCGTCGTGCCAGATCTCGAGGCCGGTAACATGCTTGCCAAGCAGCTCGAGTATCTCGCCGGTGCCGAGATCGCAGGCATCGTCCTAGGTGCGCGCGTACCGATCATCTTGACGAGCCGCGCCGACAAAACCGTCGCGCGGCTCGCCTCTTGCGCGATTGCGTTGCTGCTTGCGCGCCACACAAGCGGAGGGGCGAAGTCGTGAGCGATACAATCCTTGTGCTCAACGCTGGCTCGTCGAGCATCAAGTTTTCAGTCTTTCCGGGCCACATGCTACCGAGTCGACAGGATCTCGTCTGTGAAGGCGAGGTCGAAGACATCGGAGGCCAACTCCATTTCATGGTGAAGGATGGAGCAGGTACTCTCATGGCCAACGATTACCCGCTTGGGACGACCCACGAGGATGCGCTCAATGTGCTGCGGCTCTGGCTCGATCGACACTATCCGGACCAACGCCTGATAGCGGCCGGCCATCGCATTGTGCACGGCGGTCCGCGCTATACGGCGCCCGTTCGCATCGATGACGCCGTTATCGCCGAACTCGAGCGTCTCATTCCACTTGCGCCGCTTCATCAGCCACATCACGTTGCCGCCATTCGGGGCCTCTCGAAGCTACACCCTACTCTGCCGCAAATCGCCTGCTTTGATACCGCCTTCCATCATACGCAGCCAGCAGTGGCGACCGTCTTCGCCTTGCCCCGCCAGATGAGTGCCGACGGCATCCGGCGTTATGGATTTCACGGGCTTTCCTACGAATACATCGCCAGCATTCTTCCAGAGGTCCTTGATCGCGAGGCTGCCGAAGGCCGCGTGGTGGTTGCCCACTTGGGAAGCGGCGCCAGCATGTGCGCGATGCGTGGCCGAAAAAGCGTGGCGACGACGATGGGCTTCACGGCGCTCGATGGCCTGCCGATGAGCCGCCGCTGCGGCAACCTCGATCCGGGTGTCGTCCTCTACCTGATGCAGGAAAAGAGCATGACCGTCGGCGAGATCAGCCACCTCCTCTACCATGAATCGGGCCTCTTTGGCGTGTCCGGCCTGAGTGACGACATGCGCATCTTGCTGGCGAGCGATCAACCCGCGGCGCGAGAGGCCGTCGACTTGTTCGTCTATCGCATCGGAAGGGAATTAGGCTCCCTGGCAGCAGCCCTGGGTGGCGTCGATGCCCTCGTTTTCACCGCAGGGATCGGCGAACACGCAAGCGAAATTCGACGCAGAGTCTGCCTTCAAGCCACATGGCTCGGCGTGGATCTGGATGACAAAGCAAATCAGGCGGGCGAGCCGTGCATCACGCGGTCGGAGAGCCGGGCGCAGGCGTGGGTCATTCCGACCGATGAAGACTTGATGATCGCACGGCACGTCTGGACCCTTGTCGGACAGTAATCGACAGGTATTCGAGAGTCGGAACCATTGCGAAATAGGATCGGCGACGTCGACACTGCGAACAACGTCCACCGCAAATGCGGTTGGATCTGACGGGCACGAAGGAAGTGATCATGAACCGAGTAGCGGTTGCGAGTGTGATCAAGATAACCGTCTACCCGCTTCTCGATCATCGCGCTGCCCGCCAGGCACGCCATCTCGAGCGTGTCGAGCGACACCTTTCGCCGCTGCCGTCCAAGCCGCATTGACCCAGGCCCGCAGCCCAACCGTACTTCGCAGCGATCGGGCAGGTCCGCCCAATGGAGTCCACCATGCCGCACAAATCTTCCGTCTACTCGTCCGAACTTTCGCTCCTGAGCGTTCCGGCATTTTGGCCGATGGCGATGGCCAAAGCGCTGCTCGACAAGCAAAGCGAGCTCTATGTAAAAAATCTCAAGTTCATCGAGGAGGAAATCAAGATCCGGGAGGAGTTGAGACCCCAGCTCGCAACCCCGAACGAGGTCCGTCTGGACCTGCGCACCATGGCGCTGCGCGAATATGGCAGGCCGGGAGGGATTCCGACGCTCGTCGACGCACCCTACGCTGGGCATACTGCGATGATTGCCGACTATCACAAGGGACAAAGTCTCGTCGAGACGCTGCTCGACAACGGCATCGGCCATGTAGCGCTGACCGATTGGAAATCGGCAACGGACGAAATGAAGGACCTCGATATCGACAACTATCTCGCTGAGATTCTCGTTGCGATCGATGATCTGGGCGGCCGCGTCAACCTTGTCGGACTGTGCCAGGGTGGATGGACCTCGGCCATGATCGCGGCGCGCTTTCCCGACAAGGTGAATGCGCTCGTGCTGGCCGGTGCGCCGATCGACACGAGTGCAGGCAATGGCGCGATCAAGCAGATGGCGCACGAGTCCCCCCTGTCTTTCTATGAGGAGCTCGTGACGCTCGGCAACGGACTGATGAGGGGCAAATTCATGCTGCAGGGCTGGAAGAACATGAACCCGATCGAGCACTATGCCCTGGAACACATCGACCTGTACGAACACATCGACGATCCCGCTTATCTGGAAAAACTGGAAGCGTTCGAGCGCTGGTACGAGAATCCGATCGACCTGCCGGGGCGCTGGTACCTCCAGGTGATCCAGCAACTATTCCAGGAAAATCGACTGGCCAGGGGCGAATTCGTCGGGCTTGGCCGAAAACTCGATCTGCATGACATTACTTGCCCGACTTACCTGCTTGCAGGCGCCCGCGATGACATTACAACGCCCGAGCAAGTGCTCGACGCCGCCAAGTATCTCGGCACGCCAAAAGAGCGCATCGTCGCTCAGACGGTGCCGGGCGGCCACATTGGTCTCTTTATGGGCGCCCGCACGCTGAAGGAGCACTGGCCGGGAATCGCTCGATGGATCGTAAGCCAGTAGGGAAAATATCAAGGTTGACCGGTGACGGGATGCCAAGGTAACGGGTCTTGCGAAATCCTGCGATTGACTCATGGGAACCGCCCCACGTGCGGCGGGAGCGCGTTGGCGGTTCATGCCCTCAAATCGTCAGCGAGACAAACCAGACCTTCCTTATGAATTCGTCGACTGCCCAGCGATCCTTGTAATCCTCGGGCGTCGCGAACGGATTTCCAGTCTTTTCGGTAAACTGCCGGTATTTACGGGACGGATCACCGCCCGCTGCTTACTCAGTCTGCTCATGTCAAATACCTACGAAGTCCGCCCCGGCCAGTCCATCGAGCTGCTCAAGGAACTCCATATCCTCACGCGCGACGGCAAGATGAACCAGGACAGCCGGCGCAAGCTCAAGCAGGTCTATCACCTGTTCCAGTTCATCGAGCCGCTGCTCCAGGAAGTCAAGGCCGAGCGTGGTCGCGTCACGCTCGTCGACCACGGTGCCGGCAAGTCGTACCTGGGTTTCATCCTCTATGACCTGTTCTTCAAGGCGCTCGCGGACGACTCGCATATCTACGGCATCGAAACCCGCGAGGAACTGGTCAAGACCTCGCAAGCGCTGGCCGAGCGGTTGGGCTTTACCGGGATGTCGTTCCTGAACCTGTCCGTGGCTGAGTCGATCACCTCGCCGGCACTGCCGCCGACGGTCGACGTCGTCACCGCACTGCATGCCTGCAATACCGCCACCGACGACGCGATTCGCTTCGCGCTGGCCAAACAGGCGCGTCACATTGTGCTGGTTCCCTGCTGCCAGGCCGAGGTCGCGGGCGTGCTGCGCAAGCACAAAGGCAAACAACTGGCGGGCAATCCGCTCACGGAAATCTGGCGCCATCCGTTGCATACGCGCGAATTCGGCAGCCAGATCACGAACGTGCTGCGCTGCCTGCAACTGGAGGCGCACGGCTACCACGTCAGCGTGACCGAACTGGTGGGCTGGGAACACTCGATGAAGAATGAGCTGATCGTCGCGCAGTACAAAAACTTGCCGCGCCGCCGCCCCGCCGAACGACTGGAAGAGGTACTCGCCTCGCTCGGGCTGGAAGAAATGCGCGAACGCTTCTTTACCTCGCCCGCGCCAGTATCGGCGGAGTAAGCCCCACGATCCCGACACCCGCCTCGCCCATCGGGATGCAATGAGGTGGTGCGCGACGCGCTCTGCCTTCAACGCACCGGTCGAACGAACCCGGAGTGCCGGTTGACTTCGTAGCGCTGAACAATGACATCTTTCTCCGCCGTCACTACATCGGCGGTGATGGTGTCGGCATCTCGCTCGACCACCTTGCCGAGTTTGACGCGCGCGTTGCCCATGCGCTTGAGCCACCCGTCCATATTGTTTCGGACCTGATCGACGCTCAACTTGAGGTCTTCACGCTGCCCCCCGGCCCGCCCCACCCCCCGGGGCCAGGCCCCCAGCCGGGACCCGCCATCATGCCCGGCCCATAGCCATAACCGCCGCCCATCATGCCCGGCCCGTAGCCGTAACCGCCGCCCATCATGCCCGGTCCGTAGCCATAACCGCCGCCCATCATGCCCGGCCCATATCCCCGGTCGCAGCCCCAGTCGTCGTCTTTCGGTTGGGCAAGCGCCGGGATTGCGGCGAGAATCAAAACCGCCGACGACGCGATCGACAACGCGCGCTTCATGGTTCTCTTTTCCATCTCATCAATCTCCTGAACCTAAATCCTGACAGCACCAACGCGCGTTCAAACCGCGCGAATGCCGGGCTAATCGTGCATGTTCAGGGTAGGCGACGCCCCAAGGCGTGCCTTGAGGCAGGTCAAGCCTTCGATCGTTTCAACGTGCGGCGCGGGCCCATCAAGGCTGCCGCCGACCGACAGCGCGGCATTCGCGCGTGCCGGTTGACGCTCGGCAAACACCTCGCCAAACGCGATGACGTCCAAAGCGGCTCCTTGACATCGATCAACACCCAAACGAGCGCCACCGGCCATTCTGGAAACGAGACCGATATGGGGAGAATGGTTATGTCGAGAAGCGCCCGCGTTTCGCTGTTTGTGCCACTTTTCGCATGGCTATGCATGATTGGCGTCGCGCTGGCGGCATCGACGCCACAACCGCAATCGGAAGACGGCGTCTCGTATATCACCGGCGGCATCGGCGAGGACGAAGTCCAGGTGTTTCGCGCCGCAGCGCCGCAGTACAACCTCCGGATGACGTTCACATCGACGTCGGGAAGCTATCTCTCCGACGTCGATGTCACTATCACCGCAGGGGCCGGGCGACACGTCCTGGCGGTGCGAACGGAGGGACCGTTCCTCTTTGTCAGGTTACCCGCGGGCGACTATCGGGTCGCGGTGCACACCCCCGCCAGATCGGAATCCAGGAATGTCCGCGTGCCCAAACGCGGCGCCGTTGACCTCCATTTCTCCTGGGACGATCCGGACGCGCCAGCCGTGCTGCATCTCTGCAAGCGTTGCCCAAGGCCAAACCGCCGGTGACCGACACTTCCACGCCGCGAGACGTCCCGGCGCCGACACGCATGCGGGCAACGCCGTCCATATCCGCTTCCAGTGGATCCAGTGATATCGCCAGCACACCCGAGACCAACCCGATCCGGCCGCCCGACGCCGAACACGGCCTTTCGAGCGCCGAGGTGCTGGCCCAGCGCGCTCGGTTCGGCTGGAACGTCGTGGACTACGCGACGCGCCGCACCTGGTGGATCACGTTATGGGAAGTGCTGCGCGAGCCGATGTTCCTGCTGTTGCTTGCGGCAAGCGCCGTCTATCTCATTCTCGGCGATCGCGCCGAAGCGCTGACGCTGCTTGCCTTCGTCACGGCGATTGTCCTTCTCACCGTCTATCAGAGTCATCGCACCGCCCAGGTGCTCGACTCGCTCCGCGAACTGTCGGCACCGCGCGCCAAGGTGCTTCGCGACGGCAGCCGTCAACTGGTTTCGGCCTCGGAACTGGTCCCCGGCGACATCGTATTTGTCGACGAAGGTAACCGTGTGCCCGCGGACGGCCTTGCCGTTGAAGTCCACGAACTCAGTGTGGACGAATCATTGCTGACGGGGGAATCCGTTGCCGTCAGCAAGGCCGTCCCCCCCCTCGATGCCCGCTCCCGCGAACTCGGCGAACAGGCCGAGCCCGTCGACAGCCAGCTATTTTTCGGGTCCATGGTGGTACAAGGTCAGGCCCGCATGGTCGTGACCGCCACCGGACCGAATACGACGCTCGGTCGCATCGGCAAGTCGCTGAGCGGCATCTCGGAAGCGCTCTCCCCGCTGCAAATCGAGACGAGAACCTTCGTCAACCGCTTTGCCGCCGTCGCCATCGCCATGGTCTTTCTCCTCACGCTCACTTACCGTTGGCGCGTTGGCGAATGGCTTCCCGGCATACTCGCCGGGATTACGCTGGCGATGGGCCTCCTGCCCGAAGAGATCCCGGTCATCCTCACGGTGTTCTTCGCCTTGGGCGCGCGCCGCATCGCCAAAGAGGGGGTGCTCACGCGCCGGATGAGCGCGATCGAGACACTCGGTCAAACGTCGGTGCTGTGCGTCGACAAGACGGGCACGCTGACCCAGAATCGCATGTCGGTGAGCGCGCTCGTCGCCCATGGCAGACGATTTGACGTGGATCCCTCGACCCCGCGGATCGACACCGCCTTTCACGAGTTGATCGAGTATCTCGTGCTCGCCAGCGAAATCGAACCCATCGACCCGATGGAGCGGGCGTTCCACGAGACCGGACGCCTGGGCCTCGCGGGCACCGGACGGTTGCACACGGATTGGTCGTTGGTGCACGAGTACGCGCTGACGCCCGAGGTGCCCGCAATGTCCCACGCGTGGCGCACCCGAGAACCCACCCATCATTCGGTGGCCTGCAAGGGGGCACCGGAAGCCGTCTGTGCGCTTTGCCATCTGGACGAGACGGCAACCCAGGCGGTCCTGGATCAGGCGGCAGCCATGGCGTCGGGCGGATTGCGGGTACTGGGCGTGGCGAAGGCCTCGCATTCGCACCCCGAGTGGCCGAAGGACCAGCACGACTTTGCGTTCACGTTCCTGGGGCTGGTCGGTCTGTCCGACCCGGTCCGGCCGGAAGTCGCACAGGCTATCGCGCAGTGTCATGCCGCAGGCATTCGCGTGGTCATGGTGACCGGCGACTATCCGTCGACGGCGCAAGCCATCGCGACCGAGGTCGGCATCGACTGCCGACGGATCGTGACCGGGCAGGCCCTGGCGGCCATGAACGACGCGCAGGTGCACGACGCGGTCAAGGACGTCGAGACCTTCGCCCGCATCCGCCCCGAGCAAAAGCTGCGCCTGGTGAATGCGCTGCGAGACAACGGCGAAGTGGTGGCGATGACGGGCGACGGAGTGAACGACGCACCGGCCCTGAAGGCGGCCCACATTGGCATTGCGATGGGATTGCGCGGCGCGGAAGTGGCTCGCGAAGTCTCCGCGCTGGTCCTGCTGCGCGACAACTTCGCCCCGATCGTGTCGGCCATCCGTCTCGGGCGGCGCATCTACGCCAATCTCGTTCTCGCGATCAGCTATACCATCGCGGTGCATGTTCCCATGGTCGCGGCAGCCGTGGTGCCGATTCTGGTCGGCTTGCCGCCCATGCTCGCGCCGGTCCACATCGTCTTCCTGCAACTCGTGATCGATCCAGTCTGCTCGATCGTATTCGAGAACGAACCGGAAGCTGCTCACCTGATGACGACCCCTCCCCGGCACGCCGGGGCACGACTCCTATCGTCCCGCGCCTTCCTGCAAGTCGCCTGCGTGGGCGCGCTGGCGGGCGTGCTGGTCCTCGGGGTCTATGCGGGACTGCTGCGCCATGTCAGCGCCGACGCCGACCCTCTCCCCTTGGCCCGCACATTGGCATTCGAACTGTTGGTCGTGGTCAATGTCGCGCTGATCTTCGTGGTCCAGCGGGTGCTGCGCACGAAACGTACCGATCGCGGACAGCCCCGAAACCCCTATCTCTGGCGGGTGTTGGGCCTGACCGGGGGCGCGCTGATACTGCTGATGTCCGTACCGCCCCTGGCACGACTGTTTGGACTTGTCGCACTGCTCACTCCCTGAACGAGAGCCAAAGGCGAACCGAGAATACGCCGATGCCACGCATCCGGACGCGTGCCTGATCCGTATGACTCAACACGCTCATCGTCGGTCAGCACGCCATGCCGAATCCTCGCCTTCTCATGCCGGACACAACGCGCCATTTCGCGCCGAAGGTGCTATATTGCGCGGAACGTCAATGCTATGGCCCACACGAAGGCCACGTCCGCATGAACGACATGCCCAGCAGTGCCAATCGAGCACGTCCATCCCCCTCGCAGCGCCAGAACGACCCCAGTGCCGACATGGCACGGCGCGACGCATTGAACCGGGCACTATCGGCCGTGGGGCAGGAAGATCGCGAAGCTTTTGCCGCCGTCTATCAGATGACATCGGCACGTTTGTTCGGCGTGATCCTGCGAATGGTGCGCGACAAGGCGGAAGCCGAGGACCTGCTTCAGGAGGTGTTCGTCAGCGTCTGGCGACGCGCGGGCGGCTTCGATCCCGAGCGCGGCAACGCCATGACATGGCTGATCACGTTGGCCCGCAACCGAACCATCGACCGACTGCGCGAGCACCGTGAGGCCGCCCTCGACGACGCCGACGCCCTCGCCATCCCATCGGATGACCCGTCGCCCGCCACGCTTGCCGAGGCGTCCCAGGAACGGCAACGCCTGGAGCAATGCCTTCAACGCCTCGAGCCGCAACAACGTGGCGTGGTGCGCGAGGCGTTCTTTACCGGCGCATCGTACAGCGAACTCGCGGCTCGCCTTAGCGTGCCGCTTGGCACGATGAAAAGCTGGATTCGCCGCAGCCTAATGCAACTGAAAGTGTGCCTCGAGCAATGAATACGCCCGCCAACCAAGACGACGAGCTGCGCTGCGCCGAATATGCCCTCGGCGTGCTGAGTGCCGCCGAACGGCGCGAACTCGAGCAGGCCGCCGACGCGAATCCGCTGATCCAGGCAACCCTGCACCAGTGGCAATCGCGCATCGCGCGACTGGCCGAAGACGTCGAGCCCATCGCCCCCCCGCCGCGCGTGTGGCAACGCATCCAGCGCGATCTTGGCGCCGTGCCGGATGCCCTGCGCACCCCCCGCCCGCGACCGGCCGCCACCTGGTGGGACAACTTGCGCCTCTGGCGATGGGTGGGGCTCGGCGCAAGCCTCGCGGCGCTGGCGCTGCTTGCCGTGAACGTCGTCACGCTGATGCCCTCGCGCAGTCCGTCCGCCGTGACGGCCAATGCCTATATGGTGTCGACCATCGCACGCCAGGATGGCGTCGCTCACTGGACCGCAACGGTCGACAGGCGTCGCTCGAGCATGGTCGTGGTGCCGGTTCTCAAGCCCGTCATTGCCGCCGGCCGCGCCACCGAGCTGTGGTTGATCCCGCACAACGCCAAACCCATCCCGCTAGGCGTATTTGCGTCGGATCAACCCGCGTCGATGACCTTGTCGCCGCAAATCCTCGCGCAGATGGACAGCAACGCGGTACTCGCGGTGTCCGTCGAACCGCCGGGCGGCTCGCCCACCGGCCAACCGACCGGCCCCGTGGTCGCAACCGGCACCATCCGACCCGCCTGAGCGCCCTTCCGCGCCACCGCCATCATGTCGTTTGAAGGGGTTGTCCGTACGTTGGACAACCCCTTCCTCGCTTTCCGGTACGCCCTCTCCCCGCTTTGATTCCACAATGTCTCCGGCGCGTGCATCCGGCAATGCGTGACGTTCGTATACAGCAGCATCGAGCCCCGAATCCCTATCTGGAGCCTGCATGCTGTTTGCTGTCGTCGTTTCGTTCGCTGGAATGTGTGCTGCGTTGACGCTCGCCTGGTGCTACCAATGGCGTTCGCACAACGCCGGCATGGTCGACCCGGTCTGGGCGGCCGCGCTCGGGTGCGTGGCGATCGTGGCGGCAGGACTCGGCACCGGCCACGCGATCAACCGCGGCTTCGTCGGGGTGGCCGGCGCCGTATGGGGCCTGCGCCTCGCAATGCATCTCTGGCGTCGCAACTTCGGGCATCCGGAAGATGCGCGTTACCGGCAATTTCGCGAACAGTGGGGCGAGCATGCCGGACGCAACATGTTCTGGTTCTTCCAGTTGCAGGGCGTGATCGCCATGCTGCTCGCGGCGGCGTTCTTCGTGCCGGCATTCAACGTCCACGCGCCGGCGCCGTGGGCGCTGGCCGTCGCCGCACTCATCTGGCTGGCCGCCGTTGCGGGCGAGGCGTCGGCCGACCGTCAACTGCGACGCTTCACCGCCGTCACTAGCCATCGTGGCCAAGTCTGCCAGGTCGGCTGGTGGCGATACTCGCGGCATCCCAATTACTTCTTCGAGTGCCTGCACTGGTGTGCCTACCCGGTTCTCGCATTCGGCGCGCCCTGGGCGTGGACGACGCTGCTCGCGCCGCTGCTCATGGCGTGGCTACTGCTCAAAGTGTCGGGCATTCCGCTGCTTGAAGCGCATCTGATGCGCTCTCGCCCCGCCTACAAGACGTACATGCAAACCACCAGCGTGCTCATTCCCTGGCCACCCAGGAAGTCCGCGGAAACGCCGCTGCCATGAATCCGTGCATTGAAGTCAGGAGCCCATCGCCATGACCGCCTCCCTTACGCAACCGCCCGCCGCGCGAGCCGAAGCGCCCGACGAAACCGGATTGATCCGGCTCTGCGAGCGGGGCCTTGTGCCCGATATGGTGTTGCGCGCGGCCATGCGCATGCTGATGCGCCAGCGCCTGCGCGAGGCGCATGCGCACGATCCCGAGAAAAGCGTCGAATCGCTTGCCGCGTTCGTCAGCGAACTGCGCGCAAGTCCGATTGCCGTGGATACGCAGGCCGCCAACACGCAGCACTACGAGGTGCCAAGCGACTTCTTTGCCGAGCACCTGGGTCCCGCCGTCAAGTATTCGTGCTGCTATTACCCGAATGGCGACGAGACGCTGGCCCAGGCCGAGCAGGCGATGCTGGCCCTTTACGCGCAGCGCGCCGACATCGCCGACGGTCAACGGATTCTGGATCTTGGCTGCGGCTGGGGGTCGCTCTCGCTCTGGCTTGCCGCGCAATATCCCGGTGCGCAGGTCGTCGGGCTGTCGAATTCTCACGGTCAACGCCGGTTCATCGAGTCGGCGGCGGCGCGCCGCGGGCTTCGGAATCTGCAGATCGTGACCGGCAATGTGGCGGAATTTGAGTTCGATGACGGCGTGCGCGGAGGATTCGACCGCATCCTGTCCATCGAAATGTTCGAGCACATGAAGAACTACGGCGCATTGCTCGGCAAGATCGCCCGCTGGCTGAACAACGACGGCACGCTGTTCGTTCATCTCTTCGCGCATCGACATGTTGCCTACCCCTTCCAGAACAAGGATGGCAGCGACTGGATGTCGCGACACTTCTTCACCGGCGGCACCATGCCCAGCGCGGATCTGTTGCTGCACTTCCAGGACGACCTGCGCATCGTGAACCGCTGGTGGGTCGATGGTCGACATTACGAGCGCACAGCCAACGACTGGCTGGCGGCCCTGGACGCGTCGCGTGCGACAACCCTGCCGATGCTCGAGGCGGGCTACGGCCCGCAGGCCGGCGTTCAGTTCCAGCGCTGGCGCATGTTCTACATGGCAGTCGCGGAACTGTTCGGCTACGGTCATGGCCGCGAGTGGGGCGTGGGCCACTATCTGTTCGAAAAGCGGCACCAACGGGGATGAGCCGCCGCCCCGCCGCCATGACGTGGCGCGCCCTGCGTATCCGGCCGCGGCGTACGCATTCGTGGGTGACTCACCGCTTTTTCAAACGCGCGTGCATCCGCGCGCGCTTGCGTTTCGTATAAGCAAAAAACTTCGACGAGACAAGCCAATGAATGCATCGACCGCCACCCTGCCGCCCGGACAACGTGTCGCCGTGGTGGGCGCGGGCATCGCCGGACTGGCCAGCGCCTATTTCCTCGCGCGCAAGCATCGCGTGACAGTGTTCGAGGCGGGCGACTATGCCGGAGGACATACGAACACGGTCGATGTCACGCTCGACGGGCATTGTGCCCCTGTCGACACGGGCTTCCTGGTCTTCAACGACCGCACCTATCCCAACCTGATCGCGTTGTTCGATGAACTAGGCGTGAGCGCCATCGCGAGCGATATGTCGTTCTCGGTGTCGGTCGACGGCGGTGCGCTCGAATGGGCGGGGACGAACCTGAACACCGTATTTGCCCAACGTCGCAACCTCTATTCCCCGCGCTTTCTGGGGATGCTCCGCGACGTGCTGCGCTTCAACGCGACGGCGGAGCAACACCTGCAAAGCGCCGTGCGCGAGCGCCAGTCCGTCGGCGACCTGCTGGTGGCGAACGGTTACGGACAACCGTTCCAGCACCACTATCTCTTGCCCATGGCCGCCGCGATCTGGTCAAGCCGGGCGGCCGACATTCTGCACTTTCCGGCTGCGACCTTCCTGCGCTTCTGCCTGAATCACGCGCTGCTGCAGATTCGGCATCGTCCTCAATGGAAAACCGTCGCCGGGGCGGACGCGCCTACGTGCGCCGCATGTTGGCAACGCTTGACGATGTCCGGTTGCGAACGCCCGTACGGCGGGTGACGCGCGAGCGCGATGGCGTGACAATCGCCTTCGGCAACGGCGAATCGCAGCGTTTCGACGCGGTCGTGCTCGCCGGGCACGCCCCGGACAGCCTGCAGTTGCTGGGCGACGCCAACGCGTCCGAGCATCAGATACTCGGTGCGGTGCGTTATCAACCGAACGCCGCGGTTCTGCACACGGATCCGAAGCTGCTGCCGCGCCGCCGTCGCGTCTGGTCCGCGTGGAATTACGTCAGTCAGGCGAACGCGGCCGCCGACGCGCACCGTCCCGTGTGCGTGAGCTATCTGATCAACCAGCTCCAGGCCCTGCCCTTCACGTCCCCCGTGATCGTCACGCTCAACCCGAGCCACGAGCCAGCGCCGGACAAGGTGTTGGGACGCTATGCCTATGAACACCCCCTGCTCGATCTGGCGGCCGTGGACGCGCAATCGCGCTTACCCGATATTCAAGGCCGCCAACGGACATGGTTCGCAGGCGCTTGGACCGGCTATGGCTTTCACGAGGACGGCCTGAAATCCGCGCTGCGGGTGGCCGACGACTTCGGCGTGATGCCGACGTGGGCGCAACCATGAGCACGAAGGAGGCCACGGGCGACCCCTCGACACCACCTGCCTGGCTGCTGCGCGGCCTCGTGACCCATGAACGGCTGCATCCGGTCCGGCATGCGTTCACTTATTCGATGTTTCAGATCGCCTGCGACGTCGGGCGTCTCGACGCCCTGCGCAGCCGATGGTTCGCGCTGGACCGGCGACGCCCACTCGCCTTGAAATCGGGCGACTACGGTCCCCGCGACGGCAGTGCTCTCCTGCCCTGGATGCGCGCACGTCTGGCGGAGGCGGGAATTCCCGCCGACGGCGCCGTCTGGCTGCAAACGATTCCACGCATGGCCGGCTACGCGTTCAATCCGGTGAGCTTCTGGTACTGCCATGATCGTCAGGGAAATTTGCGCGCCTTGTATGCGGATGTGCGCAACACCTTCGGTCAACACCACGGGTATCTGCTCAGCGCCGACGATCATGCGCCCATTCGTGGTGATATGCGGCTCGTCTGCCGCAAAGTCTTTCATGTCTCCCCGTTTTGCGACGTGCAGGGGCAATACGAGTTTCGCGTGCGCCGCAAGGGCGCGATATGGTCAGTCGCCATCGACTACCGCGTCGGCGATGCGCTGCTGCTGCGCACGGCGATCGCCATGCGGGCCGAACCGTTCACGGGGCGGCGCGTTCTGTCCGCCGTGCTTTCGCAGCCCCTCAATGCGCTGAACGTGGTCATCAGAATTCACTGGCAAGCGCTGAGGCTCTGGCTCAAGCGCGTGCCGTTCTTCGGCAAGACGCCGCCAACGCTACGTGCAACGGCGCCGGAGCGCGCCGCTTGCGCCGACCGGGAGATCCGTCCATGATTCCGCTCCGCCTGCTTTCCGTGCGTCCGATCGCACCGATTTCCGCGCGCCTGTTTATCGCATTGCTGCGCCGGATTCACGCCGGACACCTGACGCTGATCTGTCCCGACGGCACCCTGCATGTGTTCGGAGATCCCCACAGTTCGCCGGGCGCAACGCTTCACCTGCACGACTGGCGTGCCTGCCGCCGCATCATGCACGCCGGGGACATTGGCTTCGCAGACGCCTATCGGGCCGGCTGGGTCGACTCGCCCGATATGGTGGCGCTGCTCCGGCTCGCGATACGCAACCTCGCGTCGATCTCCAGCAGCGTCACGGGCTCGCGGATTGCACGGATCTGGTATCACCTTCGCCATCGCCTGCGCGGCAACACCCGCTCGGGCAGCCGTCGCAACATTCACGCGCATTACGATCTCGGCAATCGCTTCTACGAACTGTGGCTCGACGCCACATGGACCTATTCCAGCGCGTGGTTCGAGGGCGATCCCCGCCGTTCGCTTGCCGACGCCCAGCACGCCAAGTATCAACGGATCATCGATACGCTGGCGCTGCGTCCGGGCGACCGGGTGCTGGAAGTGGGATGCGGATGGGGCGGATTTGCGCTGCACGCGGCCCGGCAAGGTATCGCAGTGCATGGCATCACACTCTCGCCAGCGCAACTGACGCTCGCCAAAGCCCGCATCGACGCCGAGGGACTGAGCCACCTGGCGGACGTCTCGCTCACGGATTACCGTGATGTGCAAGGCCAGTTCGCCGCCATCGTCTCGATCGAGATGTTCGAAGCCGTGGGCGAAGCGTTTTGGCCGGCGTACTTCACCATGCTCAAGTCGCGCCTGCTCCCCGGAGGCCGTGCGCTCATTCAATCGATCACCATCGACGACAGCGCCTTTGACGCCTATCGCTCGTCGAGCGACTTCATCCGCGAATTCATCTTTCCGGGCGGCATGCTGCCGAGCGCGGAGCGATTTGTCGGCGCCTCGGAGGCCTGCGGGATGACCGCCGTCGAGACATTGCGCTTCGGTCTCGATTACGCCAGAACGTTGCAGCACTGGCGTACCGCCTTCGAAGCGCAGATCGACGCGGTGCGTGCGCAAGGCTTCGACGACACGTTCATTCGGTCGTGGCGCCTGTATCTCCAATATTGCGAGGCGGCGTTCGCTGAACAACGCATCGATGTGCGGCACTTCGTTGTGACGCACGGGCGTTGATGGGCCGTGCGCGTTCGGCGCGCTGGCCCGCGGACCTTGCCTTGACGCGATGCGACGCGCCCTACTCGATGGCCCGCCGACGGGCGCGGCGCGCGGCGTCGAGCTGGCGCTCTGCCTGACTCAAGAGTGCCGAGACATTGGCCGGCCCGCCGTTGGACACCGGCGTCGGCCCCGACGTCGCCGGATCTGCGATGGCGATGCCGACGCTCGCTGTGAGCGGCACGACTTCGCCGTTCGGTAACGTCAACGCGGTGGCTTCGATACGCCCGCGCATCAGCTCCGCGAATTGCTGCGCGCGAGATGGGGCGAGCACACGGGCCACGATCGCGAACGCGTCCGCGCCCAGCCGCGCCACCACATCCCCCGGCTGACACGTGTTGAGACACACCGCGCCGACACGGCGCAGCACATCGTCGCCGACCCCGTGTCCCCAGGTCGCGTTGATCTGCGTGAAGTTGTCGATATCCAGCTTGATCAACGCCACCCACCCCGGCGACGGCATCGCACACAGCGCCTGCGCCTGCCGCTCGAACGCTCGCCAGTTCATCAGTTGCGTGAGCGGGTCCGTGTCCCCGCTCATTTCCAGTTCCCCCAGCAACCGAGTGCGATCGCGCCGCAATTGCCCTAACTCAAGGGCGTTGAGCCTGAGTACGCGCAGCGCATCGAACACGGCCCGCACCTGCGGACGTTGCGTCGGCATGTCGTCGCCCGGCACCGCCTGGTCGAGATTGCCCTGCGCCAGCGCCTCGACGAAACGCGTTGCCGCCTCGAACGGTTGCACCACGCTGCGGCGGAAGCGCCGCAACACAACGATCATCCCGAGCACCAGCATGAGCGCAGCGATCGCCGTGACAATCAGCCACTTGAGCGCGAGCGCGGCGCGGGCGTCGACCTTGCGCTGGGCCAGCGTCAGCATATTGTCGCGGAAGTCGGTGATCGCACGCATCGTCGGCACGTATTGGCGCGCAAACTCGGCCGTCGTTGGCGCGACCGGTTGGGGCTGACTGGCCAGCGTGCGCACCGTCGCCACATAATGCAGCCCCGCGCCAAAGTACTGGGTGTTCAGGGCGTCAAGCGTCTCGGGGCTGAGTTCAGGGGGATCGATCATGCGCGCGGCGATCATATCGTGCAGTTGCTCGACGCGTCCGAGCGTGCGTTCAATCGCGCGCTGATCGACCTCGGCGAGCGGCTTCCCGGTGGTGAGTGCCGCGGTGAAGCGCGAGCCGAGTTGTCCGGCAAACTCGCGCAGATCCGCCGCCAGACGCGCGAGGACGACGTAGTGAAGCGCGTCTGGCGCGCCTCGCGAAATCACGTCGATGCGCGACGATGCCACAGAGGTGAACTCGGGGATGACACGGATCATGCGATCGACGGCATCGCGCACGGCCGCGTCGCCGCGCATGTCGCGTGGACGTTGCACCAACAGGTCGACGTTCGCGCTGGCCGCCGCAAGATCCAGGCGCGCGCGTTCGACTATCCGCAAGCTGCTGCCGCATGCGTCGCACCGATCGGCCGAGAGCGCAGACAACAGTTCCTGAAGGCGCGCGTTGGTCGCCTCGCGCGCATTGCGCAGCGCAATGACCGATGCGTCGGGAAGCGGGAGATCAGCGCCCAGCACGGCATTGGCGGGCCCGCGCTCCGCCGACGCCTTCTCCATCGCGAGCAGCGTGGCACGCAAGGCCTCAAGCGCAAGGGACGCGTCGCTCGCGCGCTGGTACGTTCCCCAAGTCCAGGCGAGCAAACTACTGCAAAGCACGACGACAACGCAGACGACAGCGAGATTCAGCCACCGCAGGCGGCCGGTGAGCGAAACGGTAGAGAGAAACGTGCGCTTCATGGACGATGACACCGTCGGCCACACGGTTCAGGCTCCCACGCGGGCCGCGTCGGACACCGCCGTGACGGCGACAATCGACAGCGTGCCTCGGACACGTGACGCCCGGCACTTGGCGCCCACGCTTTGGCATTGCGACAACGCCGGCGGACGATAAACGAGCGGCCGAAATCGACGAGGCGACATTGTCGCACAACGATTCGGCGCCGCTCGCGCCCGCCCGGCACCGTCACAGGTCGATCGCCACCTCGGTGCCCTGCTGGATCGCGCGTTTGGCGTCGAGTTCGGCCGCCACATCGGCCCCACCAATGACATGCACGCGCGCACCCGCCGCCCGAAGGCCCTCGGCGAGCTCGCGCAAAGGCTCCTGTCCAGTGCACAGCACTACGTTATCGACGGGCAGAACGTGCGGCGTGTCGTCAATGGTGACGTGCAAGCCTTCGTCGTCGATCCGGCGATAGGTCACCCCGGGGATCATTTCCACGCCGCGATGCTTGAGCGCGGTGCGGTGAATCCATCCCGTGGTCTTGCCCAGTCCGTCGCCCACCTTCGAAGTCTTGCGCTGCATCAGGTAGACCTTGCGAGGCGACGTCTGCGGCACCGGCGAGCGCAGGCCGCCGGCATGCGCGTAGGTCGGGTCGATGCCCCACTCCGCGTAGAACTTCGCCGGCACGAGCGTGGCACTCTCGCCGGCTTGCGTGAGGAACTCGGCCACGTCGAAGCCGATGCCACCTGCCCCGATCACGGCGACGGTCTTGCCGACCGACGCCCCGCCACGCAGCACATCGATATAACTGAGCACCTTGGGGTGATCCAGTCCCTCGATTGCAGGCCGACGTGGCACGACCCCGGTGGCCAGCACGATGTCGTCGTACCCGCCGTCGACCAGCGACGCCACCGTCGCACGCGTGTCCAGTTGCACCTTGACGCCCGTGGCATCGAGCTCGTGACGGAAGTAGCGCAGCGTCTCGAAAAACTCCTCCTTGCCGGGAATCCGCTTGGCCATGTTGAACTGCCCGCCGATCTCGGCATCGGCTTCGATGAGCGTGACGTCGTGTCCCCGCCGGGCCGCAACCGTGGCTGCCGCCAGACCTGCCGGGCCCGCACCGACGACGGCCACGCGACGCGTGCGTCCTGCCGTCTCGATGCGCAGTTCCGTCTCATGGCACGCACGTGGATTGACCAGGCACGAGGTGATCTTGCCGCTGAACGTGTGATCGAGACACGCCTGATTGCAGCCAATGCACGTGTTGATGGTCGCGGCACGGCCGGCCGCCGCCTTGTTCACGAACTCGGGATCGGCCAGCAGCGGGCGCGCCATCGACACCATGTCCGCCTCCCCGGCGGAGAGAATGCGTTCGGCCACGTCCGGCATGTTGATGCGGTTGGTCGTGACGAGCGGAATGCCGACGTGCCCCTTGAGCTTGCCGGTGACCCATGCGAATGCGGCGCGCGGCACGCTCGTGGCGATCGTCGGGATACGGGCTTCGTGCCAGCCGATCCCCGTATTGATCAGCGTCGCCCCGGCCGCCTCGACCGCCCGGGCCAGTTGCGCCACTTCCTCGAAGGTGGACCCGCCTTCGACCAGGTCGAGCATCGAGAGGCGGTAGATGATGATGAACTCGCGCCCCACGCGCTCGCGCACGCGGCGCACGATCTCGACGGGGAAGCGGATCCGGTTCTCATAACTGCCGCCCCAGGCGTCGGTGCGATGGTTGGTGCGCGCCGCAATGAATTCGTTGATCAGGTACCCCTCGGACCCCATGATTTCGACCCCGTCGTATCCGGCCTGCTGCGCGAGCGCGGCGCAGTTGACGAAGTCGTCGATGGTCGCCTCGACCTCGTCGCTCGTCAGTTCGCGCGGCTTGGCGGGCGTGATGGGCGCCTGCAATGCGCTGGGCGCGACCAGATCGGGATGGTAGGCGTAGCGCCCGAAATGAAGGATCTGCAAGGCGATCTTGCCCCCGGCGGCATGCACGGCCTGCGTCACGACACGGTGCTTCTCGGCCTCCTCCTCGGTGCTGAGCTTGGCGCCGCCCGCATAGGGCCGACCGGCGTCGTTCGGCGCGATGCCACCCGTCACCATCAACGCCACGCCGCCACGCGCGCGTTCCGCGTAAAACTCGGCCATGCGGGCAAAGCCATTGCGCGCCTCTTCGAGCCCGACGTGCATCGAGCCCATCAGCACACGGTTGCGCAACGTCGTAAAGCCCAGATCCAGGGGCTGCATCAGGTGGGGATAGCCGCTCATCGTTGTCTCACTTGTCATTCGGCGCAGGCCGCAGGTTTTGGCAGGGACTACCCGGCAAGCACAGGACGCGTCGTTCGCGCGTCTTTGGTTTATGCAACCGGTTGCATAGTTCGAGGGCGATTTTAAGGGGCCGTCGCCCACTATGCAACTGGTTGCATAGTCTAAATAGAGTCCCTACACTGCCGGACATGCCGCTTGCCCACGCCCTGATGACCTCGTTGATGGAGAAATCGTCCTCCGGATACGACCTTGCTCGCCGATTCGACAAGTCGATCGGCTTTTTCTGGCATGCCAGCCATCAACAAATCTACCGCGAACTGGCGCGTATGGAAGCGTCAGGCTGGATCGATTCGATGGCCGCGCCGGATGGCGGGCGCACGCGCAAGCGCGTCTACCGCGTGCTCGACGCCGGGCGCGACGAATTGCTCAACTGGGCGGCCACCCCCACGGCCCCGCCGATCTGCGCGACGATCTGATGGTGCGACTGCGTGCCGATGCCGCCATCGGGCCGCTCGGCCTGCAGCCGGAATTGCAGCGACGCGCGGCACTCCACGCCCAAAAGCTCGCTGCCTACCGGGCCATCGAGGCACGCGACTTTCCCGCAGACGAGGCGCTAACGCGCGCCGCCACACTGCAACGGCACATTCTGTTACTTGGCGTGCGGTACGAGCAAGGCTGGCTGGACTGGACGCGCGAGGCACTTGCCCTGCTGGAAACATGGGATGGCGTGGCGCTGCCCGATACGCCTTGCGCGTGACAAGACGCGACTTGAGCCTGTGAGCCTGGGGATCGGATGCGTTTTGTCGGACTGCGGCATCCCGCCGCTTCGCGCCACGTTTCGCCCAGTGTCTCCCCCACGTCTTCCCCAAGTCTTCCCACGTCTTCCGGCGTTATCCCGTTTTGCCGTGTTTCGTCCCGTCTCGTCCCATTTTTCTGTCAACGCGCCGGGCACGTGGCGCGTTTAACGAAGGAATCGACGCATGGCTTACCGGCCCTGCGTTACTGTCCTACGCCCCACCTCAGGCTCTCATGGCGTTCTCTTTCAAGTTTTCCCGGCTGACCGGCCGTGTCCACACCCTGGCGACGCTTTCGGCCGTGGTCGCCGCGATGCTCCCGCTCTCGCCCGCGCATGCCGGCACCGTCATCGTGCTCGATTCCGGCGCAGCCCAGCTTTCCCTCATCGATCAGGCGTCGCACAAAGTCGTCGGCACCATGCCGACGGGCAAGGAGCCGCATCACCTGATGATCACCCCGGACAAACGGTCGTTGATCGTCGCGAATTCGGTCTCGAACAGCCTGATGTTCCTCGATCCGAACACCGGCAAGCTGCAACGTCAGGTCGCGGACATCGAAGACCCCTATCAGCTCGGCTTCTCGCCCGACCGCAAATGGTTCGTCACGACGGCCCTGCGCCTTGACCGTCTCGACGTCTACCACTATGACGGCCAGAACTTCTCGATCGCCAAGCGCATTCCGCTGGCCAAGACACCCAGCCATATCACCTTCACATCGGACAGCAAGACCGTGTTCGTGACGGTGCAGGACACGGGCGAGCTGGCCGCCATCGACCTTGCGACGCAAACGGTGAAGTGGCGCATGCCACTTGGCAAGACGCCCGCGGGGCTGTGGATGACGCCGGGCGACAAGTATCTGCTCGTCGGCATGACGGGGGAAGACGACGTGGCCGTGGTCGACTGGCGCACGCAGAAGATCGTCAAACGAATTCCGACGGGACGCGGCGCCCACAACTTCCGCTCGCTCGCCGATGGCCGTCACATTGCCGTGAGTAACCGTGTCGAGAGCACGATCAGCATTCTCGATTACGAGTCACTGACCAAGGTGGGCGATATTACCGGCCTGATGCCGGGGCCGGACGATATGGAATTGTCCGCCGACAAGCGTTATCTTTGGGTGACATTCCGGTTTGCGCGTCATGTGGGGGTGATCGACCTGACGACGCGCAAGCTCATCGACCGAATTGCCGTCAATCGGTCGCCGCATGGTATTTTCTTTGCTGATCGCGCGCCCGTACTTTCGCCGAATCCGGACTGACGAGACCTCAGATGATTCAGGAAGCCATCAACTTCGTAGACAGCGGCATCGCCGCTGTGCAGACGCTCGTCTACGTCGATGGGGTGCAGCCGCTGCTGTTCCACTTCAACTTGATGGGCTACGCCGACGACATCTATGACGCCTTGTACTGGGTGCTCGTCGGTGTCTTTCAGATCGGCGTGACGTACGCCCTGCTGCGTCCGCTCGAGGCGTTGCGTCCAGTCGAACGGTGGCAGGATCGCCGCCAGGTGCGCGCCGACGTGATCTACACGTGGATCGCCAAGCTCGGCATTCTCAATCTGCTTTTCTTCCTGGTGCTGCAACCCGTTTTCAGCGCATTGCAAAGTCAGATGGTGATCCACGGCCTGCCGAACGCTCAGTTGGACGGCCTGTACCCGGGGGTGACGGATCAACCGCTCGTGTCGTTCCTGCTGTACCTGATCGTGCTCGACTTTGCGGGTTACTGGTATCACCGCTGGCAGCATCGCTTCGGGGTCTGGTGGGAGTTGCACGCGGTGCACCACAGCCAGCAGCAGATGTCGATGTGGACAGACGACCGCAACCACTTCCTCGACAACATGCTGCAAGCCGCCTTCTTTGCGTCGATTGCGCTGTTCATCGGCGTGCAACCCGCGCAATACGTCGTGCTCGTGGCAGTGGGGAATTTCTTGCAGAGCGTGCAGCACGTGAATGCACGTCTACCGTACGGCCCTGTCCTCGAACGTCTGATCGTAAGCCCGACGTTTCACCGTCGTCATCACGCCATTGGTTACGGGCACGAAGGCACGCGGTACGGCTGCAACTTCGGCGTGCTGGTCCCGTGGTGGGACGTGGTATTTCGTACCGCCTCCTGGGAGCGCGCCGTGGAGCCGACCGGCATTCGCGACCAACTCCCCGCCCCGAAGGCCGTTCGCGCCGGTATGGAATGGGCGTGATCGCGCAACAACTGCGCGCCTTCGGACGTATCGCGGGACGCCTTACCTTGCGTCGCCCCGCCTTGCGCGCCGACGCTTCCTGACCGGACGCGCCCGCCCCAACGCGGGCACGGTTCAGGGCACAGCGTTGATCTGGATGTGATAAATGCCCCACGGGCAAAGCGCGAACTGCTCCCTGAGGGGTTTGCCCGCCAGTATGGGGATCGCGGCCGGGTCGTAGACGGCCCACAGCGGCCCCAAGCCACCCAGCGCAAGCGGCTTGTCGTCCAGATGTGTGGCGAGCAGGAAGCGATACTCGCGCAATTGCGCCAGCGTGGTCGCGACAATGTACCCGTCGATAGCGCGCAACAAGACCTGCGTCGCCGGATTGGCGGGTACGCCCGCCTGCGCCAGGACGTCGGTCAGACGTGGGCCTCGCAGGGTGTGCGGCCGGGCATCGTATTCCAGTGTCGGACGAATGGTCTGCGCGGGCAGGCGCGTCAGCGTGCCGAAGTCGAACGCGTACGCGGCGTCGAATTTCACCAGTTGCTTGTGAAAGAGTTGATCCAGCGCCGGATCGACAGCGCCACGGTTGTGATGCCGGATCGCGCCGCTGAGGGTGACGAGTGGCGTTGTGACCGGCGATCCCGGCGTTGCCGCTGTTTTGGCGAACACAGGCACCGACATACCGAGTGCGCCGGCACCGACCAGAAATTCTCTTTTCTTCATGGAAATTGACGAAAGTGATTTCGCACGGCGGCAGGTTAGCCGCAGCGTCGCGTGAGCGTATCACGCGCCAACCACGAAGTGCCGCCGCGTCCATTTCTTAATCGGCTGACCGCATAGCGGAAACACGGCCCGGGTCTCCCGTCCGGCCAGCTTTTCTTGGCCGTAGTCGCCGGTGTATCGAGCCTATTGATCGCGGTCAATCACGGTGCGCGCGGCGATGTCCCGGTGCCTGGCACGAGAAACGTCGGCTCCTGGTCAGTCGGCATTTGCGCCAACTCCTCCGCGGTGAGTCGGGCATAGACTTCGATCAAATAGCCGCTGGGATCGCGCAGCCAGAGTTCGTGCAGCGGAGTGCCGCGCCAAGTCGTGCGCGGTGGCTTGACGATCGGCGCCCCAGCGTCCAGCGCCGCATGATAGGCCGTAATCACCTGCGACCTGTCCGCAACGCCCAGCCCCAGGTGATAGAGGCTGTAGGTATCCAGCGGCTCCTGGCTGTCATTGACCAGCAGCACCAGATTCAGGTGCAGATGCGGCAGGATGAACGTGCTGTATCGCGCCGTGGTGTCCTTGGGCGCAACGGTGAAAAGCGCGGCGTAAAAGGCGGTGCTAGCGGCCAGATTGGCTACGCGCAGACTGAGATGGAACTCCTGCGCAAGCGGGAAATGCGTGGAATCGACCATCGGCTTATCTCCTTGCAGTGTGATCCGCTCTGGCGGACCCTGGCCGGTGCCGCGCTCAAAGCACTTGAAAAGGGTATGCCGACCGTCAGAGGCGCACGTTGACGCGAGTCAATCGTGTTTGATGCGATGCGCAATGCCCTGGACGATGCCCGCGACGGAATACGCGACCGGCAACCGGTGGAATGCCTGACACGTATCACCTTCCCGCGAAAATTCTGACCCATCCTGACGGCCATATTTATGAATTAAATTAACGTGAATCAAAAATTTGACCATTTTCATTCATGGATCAAAGTCTCTATGATCATCGTCACGAATTCATTCATCTGGCGACAGGCGTCATTAGAGACCATGGCAAAGACACACAATCTGGGATTTCCGCGCATTGGCGCGAAGCGCGAACTGAAGTTCGGTCAGGAAACGTATTGGAAAGCGCAATCGTCACGCGACGACCTGACAGCGCTCGGCGCGTCGTTGCGCCTGCGCCACTGGCAGGATCAGGCCGCCCTGGATCTGTCGCCCGTCGGCGATTTCTCGTTCTACGACCACGTCCTCGACATGAGTTTCACGCTGGGCAATCTGCCTGAACGCGTGCAAGGCTTCCACGGCGATGCGCTGGACAACTACTTCCGCGTCGCTCGCGGCCGGTCGGCCCATGGCGCCGAAGCGCACGATGCCTGCTGCGGCGGGGTCGCCGCGGGGGAAATGACCAAGTGGTTCGACACGAACTATCACTACATCGTCCCCGAATTCTTCGCCGCCACGACATTCGCGCTCGACGCGTCACGCCTGGTCGAACAGCTCGCGCAAGCCCGTGCTGCCGGCGTGAAGGTCAAGCCCGTCATCATCGGCCCGGTCACCTACCTGTGGCTCGGCAAGGCCAAGGACGACAGCGACAAGCTCGCCCTGCTGCCGCGCCTGCTTCCGGTTTACCTGGAACTGCTCGAGACGCTCGGCGCGCTGGGCGTCGAATGGGTGCAGATCGACGAGCCGATCCTCGTGACCGAACTCGGCGCCGAATGGCAACACGCCTTCGAGACAGCGTACGCGGCGCTCGCCGCCGCCCCGGTCAAGCGCCTGCTCGCCACGTACTTCGGCGAGCTGCAGGAGAACCTGCCGCTGGCCTGCGGATTGCCCGTCGACGGCCTGCATCTGGATGCCGTGAATGCCCGAAGCGAGGTCGCCAAGGTCATCGACGCCCTGCCCCGGATGCAGTCGTGTCGCTTGGAGTGGTCAACGGCCGCAACATCTGGAAGTCTGACCTGGCCGCCGTGCTGGACTGGCTGGAGCCGGTCGCCCAGGCATTAGGCGATCGCCTGTGGGTCGCACCGTCGTGCTCGCTACTGCATGTGCCGGTGGATTTGGACAGCGAGCAGAACCTCGATGCCGAAATCCGATCATGGCTGGCCTTCGCCAAGCAGAAGCTCGCCGAAATCGCAATCGTGGCGCGCGCCATCAACGAAGGCCGCGACGCCGTGCGCGCCGAGCTGGCCGCCAATGCCGCCGCCATCGCCAGCCGTCGCGCCTCGCCGCGCGTCCACAATCCGGCCGTCAAGGCCGCGGTGGCGAAGATCGACGCGTCGCTGGGCCGTCGTCAGCACCCGTACACCGTGCGCGCCGAGAAGCAAGCCGCCGCGCTGAACCTGCCGAGTTTTCCGACCACGACGATCGGCTCGTTCCCGCAAACGGCCGAAATCCGTACGGCACGCCGCCAGTTCAAGGCCGGCGAACTCGATCAGTCCGGTTATGTCGCCGCGATGCAGGCCGAAATCGCGCGCAGCGTAAGCGAGCAGGAGGCCCTCGGTCTCGACGTGCTCGTGCATGGGGAAGCGGAGCGCAACGACATGGTCGAGTATTTCGGCGAGCAGCTTGACGGCTACGCCTTCAGCCAGTTCGGCTGGGTGCAGTCGTACGGGTCGCGCTGCGTGAAGCCGCCCATCATGTTCGGGGATATCCGCCGCCCGAAGGCCATGACCGTCGAGTGGATCCGGTACGCGCAATCGCTGACCCGCAAACCAATGAAGGGCATGCTGACCGGTCCGGTCACGATCCTGAACTGGTCGTTCGTGCGCGACGATCAGCCCCGCTCGGTGTCGTGCCACCAACTGGCGCTGGCGATTCGTGAGGAAGTGCTGGATCTGGAGCGAGCAGGCGTGCGCGTGATCCAGATCGACGAGGCAGCCCTGCGCGAAGGCCTGCCGCTGCGCCGTGCGCAATGGCAAACGTATCTGGACTGGGCCGTCGAGTCGTTCCGCATCACCGCGAACGGCGTGCAGGACGACACCCAGATCCACACGCATATGTGCTATTCGGAGTTCAACGACATCATCGCCGCCATCGCCGACATGGACGCCGATGTCATCACCATCGAGACATCGCGCTCCGATATGGAGCTGCTGGATGCCTTCGATTCGTTCCAATACCCGAACGAAATCGGACCGGGCGTCTACGACATCCACTCGCCGAATATCCCGACGCAGTCGCACATCGTGTCGCTCATGCGCAAGGCAGCCGAGCGCATTCCGGCTTCGCGTCTGTGGGTCAACCCGGACTGCGGCCTGAAGACGCGCCAGTGGGCGGAAGTGATTCCGGCACTGCAAAACATGGTCGCGGCCGCAAAGACACTGCGCGCTCAGTAAGCGGCCTCCCGGCGAAAGGGTTCGAGGAGGGTTCGAGAGGGTCCGATCTGCCGCCAGACAATCATTTCAAACGCATGGGCCGGCACTCGCCGGCCCGCTGGCGTTGGGTCGCCGAATCTGTCTCCCGATCCGCTGTGAAACGACGCCAACCGGCTTCAGCGAAGCCTCACAACAAAGCCGATGCGGTCCCGCCATGGCGAGGTTACGTGAAAAAACCTTGCTAAGTCATTGATTGGCTATTGGTTTGCATGGCATAGTCGCGCGGACGTATGGCGTCGCGGACTAAGTTTCTCCTAATTCTCGCGCGCTATCGTGCGCCCGTGCCGTCCTGCGTGACGAGCGGGGTATCAGGCGTTCGTCTGCGTGGCGGCGTCGGGAAGCGTTCGGAAAACCATGCGGATATTGCTCGTAGAAGACGACACCATGATCGGTGAGGCCATGATGCAGGCGCTCAAGGACGCCTCTTATGCGGCCGACTGGTGTCGTGACGGCGACGCCGCCCTGGCGGCGCTGGCCGCGCACAGCTACGACCTCATGCTGCTCGACCTCGGCCTGCCCGGGCGAGACGGCTGGGAGGTGCTGCGGGTGCACCGCACGGCGGGCGGGCGCACGCCCATCATCGTGGTGACGGCCCGCGACGGTGCCGACGACATTATCCACGGGCTTGATCTGGGCGCCGACGACTTCGTCGTGAAGCCGTTTGAAGTGGGCGAGTTGCTTGCGCGCATGCGCGCCGTGATCCGCCGGCAGGCGGGCGTTGCCGCGCCGGTGCTCACGAACGGCGCGCTGGTCCTCGATCCCGCCACCCACCAGGCCAGTTACGGCGAGAACCAGTGTGTGCTCTCTGCACGCGAATACGCCCTGCTGCACGCACTGATGCTGCGCCCGGGCACGATCCTCTCGCGCGACGCACTGGAGCACCGCCTCTACGGGTGGGGCGAAGAGATCGAAAGCAACATGATCGACTTCCTGATCCATTCCATTCGCAAGAAGCTCGGGCGGACGTCATCCGCAACATCCGTGGTGCGGGCTGGCTGGTGCCCAAGCCATGATCATGATGCGTTCGCTGCAGTCGCGACTGGTGGTCACGCTCTCGGCCTGTGCGCTGGGACTGGCCATCGTCGCGGGCTTCGTCTCCTACGCGGCGGCCTTTCGCGAGGCCTACCGTTTCCAGGACGATCAACTGCTGCAACTCGCCGCGCTCGTCGACACCCGCAATCTCGCCGAGGCCGATAGCGCCATGCATGGCCTGCCGGTGGAGGATCACGACTACCGTCTCACGGTACAGCGGCTCGGCGGCAGCTTCCCGGTCACGCTGGCCGACGGCTTTCACACGGTCAATACGGGCGACCACACCTGGCGCGCCTTCGTGCGTACTATCGAGCCGGAGCTGCGTATCGTCGTCGCCCAGCCAACGGAAGGACGCAACGAGATTGCCCGCAACAGCGGCCTGCGCACCGCGCTGCCCTTCGTGGGGTTCGTGCCGCTGCTCATCGGCGCCATCGTCGTGACGGTGCGCCGCGCATGGCGGCCAGTGCAGCGGCTGGCCGACGATGTCGACACTCGGCGCGATACCGATTTGCGCGGCCTCGACGCGCAGGATGCGCCCACAGAGATCGAGCCGTTCATCGTGTCGATCAATCGTCTGCTGGCGCGACTCGCCAAGGCGCTGGACGAGCAGCGCCGGTTTGTGGCCGACGCCGCGCACGAAATGCGCTCGCCGGTGACCGCCCTGGTGATTCAGTCCGAGAACCTTGACCGGGCACTCGACCCGGTGCCCCTCGATACCGAGACGCGCAATCGCCTGACCAAGCTCAAGAGCGGGCTGCGCCGCACACGCGCGCTGCTCGAACAACTGCTGACCCTCGCTCGGGCGCAAAGCGCCCCGACGGTTGCCGCCACGCCGCTCACGCTGCTGCCCGCCGTGCACGAAGCGCTCGAAGACGTATTCGTGCTGGCGGACCGCAAGCAGATAGTTCTCGACCTGGTCGATACGTCTCAGGCGGCGCCCGGGCGCCCCAATCTGCGCGTGACGGGAGCGAAACGCGATATTGTCACGCTGCTGAGCAATCTTGTCGGCAATGCCGTGCGCTATACGCCGGCGGGCGGCAGCGTCGGCGTGCGCCTGTCGGCCACGGCGGCCGAGGTGGTCATCGACGTGATCGACTCGGGGCCAGGGATCGACGCCGACAAGCGCGAGCGCGTGTTCGATGCGTTCTACCGCGCGAGCGACCAACGCGAAGCCCGCGATCACGGCGGCGAAGGCACGGGCCTGGGCCTCGCCATCGCGCGCGCGATCGTCGACCGCCTCGGCGGTCGGGTGACGCTGGCGGATGCCGGCCCGACACCGCCGCGCGGCTTGCATGTGCGCGTGACGCTGCCTAACCCCGATGCCGCCGGCAACACCGGCGCCTGAAAGTCATGCGCCTTATTCACGACACTTACCTCATTCAACAAGACCGGAAACCTCCCATTCATGTCCATACGCCCTCAACGTGACGCCGGGCTGGAACCCTGGCCGATCTCTCCTGCCGCCCTGCTCTGGCTGCTGGCCACATTCGCGCTGGTCTGGTTCGGCGTATTGAACCTGCGCCATCTGGTGCCTAGCGACGAAGGCCGCTACGCCGAGATGGCGCGCGAAATGCTGGCGACCGGCGATTGGGTCACCCCGCGCTACAACGGCTACCTATACTTCGAGAAACCGCCGCTCCAGACCTGGATGAACGCGCTGACGTTCATGATTTTCGGCCTCGGCGACTGGCAGGCCCGTCTCTGGACGGCGTTGACCGGATTCGGCGGCGTGCTGCTCGTCGGCTACACCGGTCGTCGCGTATTCGGCGCGCGCGCGGGCTTCTTCGCCGCACTGGTGCTGGCGAGTGCGCCCCTGTGGAGCCTGCTCGGCCACTTCAACGTGCTCGATATGGGCGTGTCGTTCATGATGGCGCTGGCGCTGTGCGCACTGCTGCTGGCGCAACGCCCGGGCTTACCGACACGCAGGTCCGTAACTGGATGTGGCTGTGCTGGGCGGCGATGGGGCTGTCGATCCTGAGCAAGGGCTGATCGGCGTGGTGCTGCCGGGTGCGGTCCTCGTGATCTACACGTTGATTTCGCGCGACTGGGCGCTGTGGAAGCGCCTGCACCTCGCAAGCGGTCTGATCGTGATGCTCGCCGTCACCGTGCCGTGGTTCGCCGCGGTCATGGCGCGCAACCCGTCGTTCTTCGAATTCTTCTTCATCAACGAGCACTTCAACCGCTTCCTGAAGCCGGATCACCATCGTCCGGGCGCGCTGTGGTACTTCGTGCCGGTGCTGATCATCGGCTTCCTGCCATGGCTGTCGATGATTCCGCGCGTCGTCTCGGCGTCGCGCGCTGCACCGCGTCAGGCCAATGGGTTCCGCCCGGTACTGATGCTCACGGTCTGGGCCGTGTTCATCTTCTGCTTCTTCTCGATATCGCACTCGAAACTGCTGTCGTACGTGCTGCCGGTCGCGCCGGCCCTGGCACTGCTGATCGGGCTGGGGCTCGCGGGCCTCTCGCGCGAGTCGCTGCGCAAGCACCTCGTCGTGTCCGCCGTGCTGTTCGTGGCGACGATCGTGACGTGCCTGGTCTTTCTCTCCCATCACTCGGATAGTCGCAACCCGGTCGAGGCCTACCGCACCTTCTCGTACTACCTTTACGCCGCCAGCGTCGCCGGACTGATCGGCCTCGCTATCGCGCGCTGGCTGAGCACGCGCAGCACGAAGCAGGCGCTCGTCGCCTTTGCAGGCGCGTGGCTGGCGTTTGCGATGATCGGCGGTTCCGGACATGAAGCCTTCGGGCGCAGCAGCTCCGGGATCGATTTGGTGCCGGCCGTGCGTGCGGAAATGGATCGCCTGGGACCGGATACGCCGTTCTACTCCGTCGGCACGCTCGACCACACGATGCCGTTCTACCTGCGTCACACCATGATCATGGTGGCGGTGCAGGACGAACTCGAATTCGGCATCTCGCAAGCGCCGGATAGCTGGATCCCGACGCTCAACAAGTTTGCCGACGTCTGGATGGCGGCACCCAAGGCGCTTGCGCTGGTCGATCCGCAAAAGTTCACCGTTCTCGAGACGCTCGGTCTGCCGATGAAGGTTATCGCGCGCGACAACCGTCGCGTCATCATCGAGAAGCCGACGACCGACACACCGCCCGCCGCCAACTGAGCGCGGCCGCGACGAAGCAGGAATGGCTGGGGACGCATTGCCCCCAGCTTTTTTTTGCGCGTCTCGTTGAAAGCGCAACACACCGTAATATCCCACGACCATCGTCGTGACCGCGCACAGCGCCTTGTTGGACAAGGCTGTGCGGCCGGCGCCGAGATTTCTGTCAATTTCGCCACTTTCGCGCCATTTTGGCGTTGGGGGTGCGCCCCTACCATGGCGACATTCCTTCCGGGACCGGTGCCGCGCCGTGGCGCACGCGCGCCGGACGGCCCTTGCCCCGTACGCCTGCGACTGCGCCCGAGCGCGTCTGAATCATGTGGATTGTCAACGTTGCGCTCAAGCGGCCCTACACGTTCATCGTGATGGCCATCCTGATCCTGCTCGCTACGCCGCTCGCGCTCATGCGCACACCGGTCGACGTGCTGCCGGAGATCAACATCCCCGTCATCAGCGTCATCTGGACCTATAACGGCCTGGCAGCACAGGATGTCGCCAACCGGATCATCTCCGGCAACGAACGCGGACTGACGACCACCGTCAACAATATCGAGCACATCGAGTCGCAATCGCTGCCCGGCATCGGCATCATCAAGATCTTCCTCCAGCCGAGCGCGAACCTCCAGACGGCTATCGCCCAGGTCGTGGCGATCGAGCAGGCGCAGGTCAAGCAGATGCCGCCGGGCGCCACGCCGCCGCTCATCATCAGCTACTCGGCCTCGTCGATCCCGGTAATGCAGCTCGGCTTGTCGAGCCCCAGCCTGTCGGAGCCCGCACTCAACGACACGGCGCTCAATTTCCTGCGGCCGCAGTTGGTGACGATCCCGGGGGCCGCCGTGCCCTATCCGTACGGGGCAAGACGCGGCTGATCTCCGTGGACATCGACTCGCGCGCCTTGCTCGCCAAGGGATTGACGGCGCAGGACGTGGTGGCTGCCGTCAACGCCCAGAACCTGATCCTGCCGACCGGCACAACGAAGATCGGCCCGCGTGAGTACAGCGTCGACATGAACGGGTCGCCGGCCACTGTCGAGGGCCTGAACAACATCCCCGTGCGTACGGTAAATGGCGCCACGACCTATCTGCGCGAAGTCGCGCACGTGCGCACCGGCTTCTCGCCTCAGACGAACATCGTGCGCCAGAACGGCCAGCGCGGCGTGCTGATGTCGGTCATGAAGACGGGCGATGCTTCCACGCTGTCGGTGGTCGACTCGCTCAAGGCCCTGCTGCCCGAAGCCCGCGCCGCGCTGCCGCCGGACCTGCACATCTCCGCGCTGTTCGATCAGTCGGTGTTCGTGAAGGCGGCGGTGCAAGGGGTGATTCGCGAAGCGCTCATCGCCGCCGCGCTCACGGCCGCCATGATCCTGCTGTTCCTCGGCAACTGGCGCAGCACCTGCATCATTGCCATCTCGATCCCGCTCTCGATTCTGTCGTCGCTGCTCGCGCTGCATGCGCTCGGTCAAACGATCAACATCATGACGCTGGGCGGGTTGGCGCTGGCCGTGGGTATCCTGGTCGACGACGCGACGGTGACCATCGAGAACATCGAGCGCCATCTGCATATGGGCACGCCGCTGCACCAGGCCATTCTCGACGGTGCGGGCGAAATTGCCGTGCCTGCCCTGGTCTCGACGCTATGCATCTGTATCGTGTTCGTGCCGATGTTCTTCCTGACGGGGGTGGCGCGCTACCTGTTCGTGCCGCTCGCCGAGGCCGTCGTGTTTGCGATGCTGGCCTCATACCTGTTGTCGCGCACGCTGGTGCCCACGCTCGCGATGCTGCTCATGGGACACGCTCGCGCAACCGATCCGACCGCGGCGCCCGGGGCGTTCCGGCGCGTCTATTTGCGCTTCGACGCCGCCTTCGAGCGCATGCGCGCCGCCTACATCGCCGTGCTCTCGACGCTGCTGGTACGCCGGCGCGTATTCGCCACGGGTTTCCTGGCGTTCTGCGTGTTGTCGATGGGGCTGGTGTTTGCGTTGGGCGCGGATTTCTTCCCGAGCGTGGACGCCGGCAATATCCGATTGCACATGCGCGCGCCCACCGGCACGCGCATCGAGGAAACGGCGCGTCTGGCCGATGAAGTCGAGAAGGTCGTGCGCGAGATCGTGCCCGCCCGCGAACTCGAAACCATTCTCGACAACCTTGGCTTGCCCTACAGCGGCATCAACCTGTCGTACAGCAACGCGGGCACCATCGGCACGCTCGACGGCGAAATCCAGATCGCCCTCGCACCCGACCATCACCCGAGCACGGGCTATATCGACAAGCTTCGTGCGGTACTGCCGCAGCGCTTCCCCGGCGTCGAGTTCTTCTTCCAACCGGCCGACATCGTCACGCAGATTCTCAACTTCGGACTGCCGGCGGCCATCGACATCCAGATCAGCGGCGCTCGACAACTGGCGAATTTCGACGCCGCGACGAAGCTCCTCAAGCAGGTGCGACAGGTGCCCGGCACCGTCGACACGCATATCCAGCAACGGATCAACGCGCCGACGATCCATCTGGACATGGACCGCACGCGCTTGCAGCAACTCAATCTCAACGCCAACGCCGTCGCCCAGAACGTGCTGATTTCACTCTCCGGCAGCTCGCAGACGTCGCCGGGCTTCTGGTTCAACCCGCAGAACGGCGTGGAGTACAGCCTGTCGGTGCAATCGCCGCAGTACCGTATCAATTCCATCGACGACTTGCTGCGTCTGCCGGTGGCCGGCACGACCAACAACGGCCAGCCGCAACTGCTCGCCAACTTCGTGAAGGTCGAGCCGACGCAGCGCTTCGCCGTGGTCAGCCACTACAACATCCGGCCGGTGATCGACATCTTCGTGAGTGTGGAAGGCCGGGACCTGGGGAGCGTCGCGCGCGATATCGACCGGCTCGTGGCGCAGGCACGCAAGGACTTGCCGCGCGGCAGCCAGATCACGGTGCGTGGCCAGGTCAGCACGATGCAAAGCTCCTACCTCGGGCTGGGGCTGGGCGTGGCAATGGCCATCGTGCTCGTCTATTTGCTGATCGTGGTGAATTTCCAGTCGTGGGTCGATCCGCTCATCATCGTGAGCGCCCTGCCCGCCGCCCTCGCGGGCATCGTCTGGATGCTGTTCCTGACCGGCACACGGCTCTCGGTTCCTGCGCTCACAGGGGCCATCATGACCATGGGCGTGGCCACGGCCAACAGCATTCTCGTGGTGGCGTTCGCGCGCCAGCGCATGGAAGCCGGCATGGCGCCCCTTAAGGCGGCGCTCGAAGCCGGCGCCAGCCGGATCCGGCCGGTGCTGATGACGGCGCTCGCCATGATGATCGGCATGGTGCCGATGGCCCTCGGTCTCGGCGAAGGTGCCGAGCAGAACGCGCCGTTGGGCCGCGCGGTGATCGGCGGCCTGCTGTTTGCCACGGTCTCGACGCTCTTCTTCGTGCCGCTGGTCTTCGCCGGCGTGCATACGCGACTCGCGCGACGCAAGGCGCGCCGCGCCGAACCCGATACCCCATCCTGACGGGGCCCTCCATGACCGAAAAACATCACGCCGAACTGGCCATTCCCGAACACCATCGCGCCGACGGCCGGCAGTTGCCCCCGCGACAGGGCGAATTCCGGCGCGCGAGGCGCGTGTTGATCGTCGTGGCCGTGCTGCTCGCGGCCGGCGCGGCACGTACGACGATCTCCAATGCGCTGCAACGTCGCGACATCGCCAAGGCCACCGCCGAGAACGCCATCCAGTATGTCAGCGTCGTCACGCCGCAAGCGACGCCGGCGAGCGAGACACTGTTGCCCGCCACGTTGCGTGGCGCGGTCGAGTCCCCGATCTACGCCCGAGCGACCGGCTATCTGCGGCGTCGCTACGTGGACATCGGCGCCCGCGTCAGGCAGGGCCAGTTGCTGGCCGAACTCGACACCCCTGAAATCGATCAGGAACTCGCCCAGGCCATCGCCCAGCGCAACCAGATCGATGCCAGCCTTGGACTTGCGAAATCGTCGCTCGCGCGCTGGCAGCAACTTCGTCAGCGCGACGCCGTCTCGCAGCAGGAACTCGACGAGCGCCAGAGCACGTACACGCAGGGTATCGCCAACCTGGCGGCGGCCGATGCCAATGTCAAACGGCTCCAGCAACTCGAGTCTTTCAAGCGAATCGTCGCGCCCTTTGACGGCGTGATCACCCAGCGCAACGTTGACGTCGGCGACCTCATCGACGCGGGCAGCGGCAACAGCCGCGCACTGTTTTCGCTGGCGCAGACGGATCCGCTGCGCGTCACCGTGCAAGTGCCGCAGGCCTATGCGCAGGGCGTGAGCGTCGGTCAGCCCGTAGTCGTGACGCAAGCCGAACTGCCCGGCATGCACTTTCAAGGCAAGGTCACGCATGTGTCCGGCGCCATCGACGTGGCGACCCGTTCGCTGCAAATCGACGCCGCCCTCCCCAATCCCGACGGAAGGCTGCGCCCAGGCGCCTATGTGCAGCTTGCGCTGCCAAGTGCCGTGCAAGCCCATCTGAGCGTGCCGGCCAACGCCCTGCTGTTCCGCGCCGAGGGCCCGCGCGTGGCGGTCGTGGACGACCAGGGTGTCGTGCATCTACACAAGATTGCGATCGCGCGCGATCTGGGACAGTCGCTGGAATTGTCCGCCGGGGTCTCCCCGACCGACCGTGTCATCGTCAATCCGAGCGATTCGATCGACGACGGCGATCAGGTGCAGGCCAAAGCGCTGGCGGTCAAGACCGCCCCGGCGGCCAAACCCGACGGCAAGGCGCCAGGGGCCAGTCGTGAACGCCCCAATGCGCGGCGCGCGCTCTGGCATCGCGCTGTTCGGCGCCGCCGCATTGCTCGGTGCGTGTGCGGTCGGCCCCGATTACCGTCGGCCTGACGTCGCGGTGCCGCCCGACTGGAGGACGGACACCGGGTGGCAGCTCGCGCAGCCGTCGCACGCGGCGCTGCAGCCGGATTGGTGGAAGGCTTTCCGCGACCCGGTGCTGGAGGCGCTCGAAACGCAGGCGCTCGCGCAGAACCAGACCCTCGCCGCCGCCGTGGCGCATTACGACCAGGCCCAGGCGACGCTCTCCGGCACCTCGGCACAACGACTGCCGGAAATCGACGCGTCGGTCGGTCTGGCGCGCCAGCGCGTCTCGGCAAACCGGCCGGTCACGAGCTATACGTCCACCAGCATGTCGACCGTTCAGAACAATGTGCAGGCGGGTCTGGGCGTGAGCTACGACACCGATCTGTTCGGCCGCCTCCGTCGTCAGGTCGAAGGGGCGCGCGCCTCCGCCGAACAGGCGGGGGACGATCTGGCCAACGCGCGTCTGGTGCTCACGACACAGTTGGCCACCGCCTACGTCCAGCTGCGCGCCGCCGACGACGAAATCAAGGTGCTCGACGAATCCGTCGCGTTGCAACGCAAGGCGCTCGACTACGTGAGCGCGCAGCACGATCTTGGCGCCGTGTCGGGTCTGGATGTCCTTCAACAACAATCGGAGGTCGACACCACGCGGGTACAAGCGCGTCTGCTGCACCAGCAACGCGACCAATACGAGCATGCGATTGCCGCGCTCGTCGGCGTGCCCGCCCCGGCCTTTTCCGTGCCTGCGGGAACACTGCCTGCCACGCTGCCGTCGATCCCGGTCGGCGTGCCGAGCGACATTCTGCAGCGTCGCCCGGACGTGGCATCGGCCGAGCGCGCCATGGCGGCGGCGAACGCCCAGATCGGCGTGGCAAAGGCGGCATTCTTTCCCAGCCTCACACTCAATCCCGGCATTGGCTGGCAGAGCACGGAATTCGCGAATCTGCTCTCGGCGCCCAGTCTGCTCTGGACACTGGGCACGCTCGCCACGCAGGCGGTCTTCGACGGCGGACGGCGTCAGGCCAATGTGGACTTTGCGAGTGCGGGATATCGCGCCGTCGAGGCGAATTACCGACAGACCGTGCTCACCGCGTTCCAGCAAGTGCAGGATGGCGTGACCGGCCTGTCGGTGCTCGACGCCGCCTCGCGGGAATCGCATGCGGCCGTCGTAGACGCGCAACGACTCCTGAGCCTGGCCACCGACCGCTACTCGGGCGGGCTCACGGCCTATCTGAGTGTGATCACGGCGCAGCAGGGGCGCCTGGCGAGCGAGCACCAGGATGTTCAGATTCGCGCTCAGCAATGGGTCTTGTCGGTGGCGCTGGTCAAGGCGCTGGGCGGCGGCTGGCAACCCTCCGAGGTCAGCGCCGACTCGTATAATGCGCAAAGATGAGGTGGCGAGATGAAAGTATTGATCGTTGAAGACGAACACAAGGTCGTGGACTACCTGCGCGCCGGGCTGACCGAGCAAGGCTGGGTGGTCGATGTCGCGCTCGATGGCGAGGAAGGCATGCATCTGGCGCTGGAATTCGACTACGACGTGATCGTGCTCGACGTCATGCTGCCCAAGCGCGACGGCTTTGCCGTGCTCGCCGCGCTGCGCGAGCGCAAGTCCACGCCCGTCATCATGCTCACGGCCCGCGATCACGTGAACGACCGCGTGCGCGGCCTGCGCGAAGGCGCAGACGACTATCTGACCAAGCCCTTCTCGTTCATCGAGCTGGTGGAGCGCCTGCACGCCCTCGCCCGTCGCACGCGAGTGCAGGAATCGACGCTGATCTCGGTCGGCGAACTCTACGTCGACCTGATCGGTCGCCGGGCCACACGCGATGGCCAACGGCTTGATCTCACGGCCAAGGAATTCCAGTTGCTATCGGTGCTCGCTCGCCGGCAAGGCGACATCCTGTCCAAGACGGCAATCACCGAACTCGTCTGGGACGTCAATTTCGACAGCCATACGAACGTGGTCGAGACAGCGATCAAGCGATTGCGCGCCAAGCTCGACGGGCCGTTCCAGTCCAAGCTGCTGCACACCGTGCGTGGCATGGGCTACGTGCTGGAGGTCCGCGAGGTCTGAGTGCCGCGCGTCGTTGCCATGTCCTTGTCATCGTGAGCCATTCGATCTCCCGCCGCCTGGCCGCCATGTTCGCGATCGTGGCGCTCTCAGTGTTCGCCATGGTGGGGGCCGGTCTCTTTTTGATGCTGCGCATCCAGTTGGAGCGGCATCTGCGGGAATCGCTCGACGACCGTGCCCAGATGGCCCACATCATCGTCTATCACGGCGCCACGCCGCAGAAGTGGCAGATCGTGCGCGAAAAGCTCACCGACATGACGCCGCGCGACGGCACCACGACCTACGCCGTGACAAGCGACGACCCGAATTACACGTTCGGCAAGCCCGTGAGCGGCATGTTCGTCAAACGCCTGGCCAACGGCTACGTTCGGCTGAGCCCCGATGGCGGGGGCCACGACATACTGAGCACGCGCGAAATTCTGCCGCCTTATGGCACGCGTCCGACCGTTTCCCTGCAGGTGACCGCCAGCTACTCGCGCAACGAACGCACGCTACGCGCCTTCGGCGTGGGACTCGCGGTGCTCTCGGCGCTCGGCAGCCTGGGCGTGTTGGTGCTCAGCTATTCCGCGACACGACTGGGCTTGGCGCCGCTGACTCGGCTGACGCGCGAAGCGTCCGAGATCCGTCCGGACAACCGTTCGCAACGGCTCGACACGCGTTCACTGCCCGTCGAACTCGACGATCTGGCACATTCGTTCAACGGCGCACTCGCCCGGCTCGATAGCGCCTACGAACGCCTGGAGTCGTTCAATGCCGACGTCGCGCACGAGCTACGCACCCCGGTGACGATTCTGATCGGCCAGACGGAAGTGGCGCTCACACGTGAGCGGCCGGTCGAGGATTTGCGGGCGCTGCTGCAATCGAATCTGGAAGAGCTGGGACGCATGCGCACGATCATCAACGACATGCTGTTTCTCTCGCGCGCCGATCAGGGCGAACGGGCCACGGGGCTGAGCGCGGTGTCGCTCGCGAGCGAGGCGGCGCACACCCTGGAGTTTCTGGAGATTCTGCTGGAAGAGGCGCAGGTCACCGCCCGCTTGCATGGCAGCGCCGTCGCTCATGTCAACAAGGCGCTGTTCGGTCGCGCATTGGCTAACCTGGTAACGAACGCCATCGAACATTGCGCGCCGGGGGCAAATATCGATGTCCACCTGCGTATTGACGCCGATGACGCCGATGACGCCCGCACCGTGTGCATCGATGTCGTGAATCCCGGCCCGTCGATTTCGCCCGATGTGCTGCGGCACCTGTTCGACCGCTTCTACCGGGCGGAGGCGTCGCGCACCAACAGCCGCGAGAATCATGGCCTGGGGCTGGCCATCGTCAAGGCGATTGCCGACATGCATGGCGGCACGGTCTGGGCCCATAGCGCCAACGGTCTCAATACGTTCGGCTTCTCGGTGCGCGCCGAGGCAGCGGCCGGCGTGCACACAACCGCTGAGGCATCGAACCGCGGCCTCGGCAGTCACCCCCAGCCCGTCGGTCAAGGCGCCGTTTGATCGACGCCCGCGAGGCGCCGTCCTACCGACGCCCGCCACGGCACGGCGCCGTCGTTCGGCGCGCTTGTGAGCGAGACGGTGAGAACGGTATCCTTGCCTCATGAACCGTCGCATTCTCATTGCTCCCGAAGACGTCGAACTCACTGCCATGCGCGCTCAGGGCGCCGGCGGCCAAAACGTCAATAAAGTCTCCAGCGCCATTCATCTGCGCTTCGACGTGATGCGCTCGTCCTTGCCCGACGATGTCAAATCGCGTTTGCTCTCCCGGCTGGACCAGCGCATCACTCAGGACGGCGTGATCGTCATCAAGGCACAGCAGCATCGCTCGCAGGAACTCAACCGGGCCGATGCCCTTGCACGTCTGCAGGCGCTCGTCGATGCGGCCGCCGTGGCGCCGCGTCGGCGGGTTCCGACCCGGCCCACGCTCGGCAGTCAAGTCCGCCGACGAGACGCCAAACAAGGTCGCGCCCGCGTCAAGGCAACGCGTGGCAAGGTGCATGCGGGTCGCGAGGATTAATGATAACAATCATGATCTTTTAACAACAAAAGATCATCATCATTAGCCTTCATGGAAATTCTCTCGAGAAAATGCTAAGATAAAGCATCTTTTCCATGCAAAAGCACATCATGATGAGCTTCGTTGCACCGCTGATCGCGGCACGCAAGGCAGCCGGCCTGACGCAGGCGGAACTCGCCGATCAGGCGGGGTTGTCACGCATGACCGTACAAAAAGTGGAGTCTGGCGCGTTCGATCCGCGCCTGTCGACCGTGCTCGAGGCCGCGCGCGCCCTCGGCCTCGAACCGATGCTGGTACCGGCGGGTCTGCGACAGGAGGTCGAGGCCTTTCTTCGCTCCGGGGGCAAATACCTCGCGCAACCCAGCGGCATCGCCGCCCCGCCCTCCATCGTCGAGACGCTTGCCGGCTAACCAGCCACGGGATCACGCCACTGCTCATGAACATCAAATACCTGCGCGCCTACCTGCACATGCCTGATGGAACGCGCCGCCCCATCGGCTATCTGTCGCAGTACGGTGACATCCTGCGCATGTCGTTCGATGAAGACTACATCGCCGACGCCCAGCGGCCGGCGCTCTCCCTGGCCTACCGCGGCGCCAACGAGACGGCCACGCGAGCGATTCTCGCGTCGCCCCACGATGCGCGTCTCGTGCGCACCGACGGCCGTTGGCCGATGTATTTCGAGAACCTGCTGCCCGAGGGCCATAACCGCGAGCGGCTCGCCGCCGAGCGCCGCTGCAGCCCCGACGACGAGTTCGAACTGCTCGCCGCCGCCGGACACGACCTGATGGGCGCACTCGAGGTCGAGCCCGTGCCCTTGCGCGAGGGCGTGCCCGACATCGTGCATCGCTGGCACACGGCGCTTGGTCTGGAAATGGTGGAACCCGGATTCGTCGATACGCCGGTGGAAGACGCCGCATCGCTACCCGGCGTGGTGACCAAGTTCTCGGCCGTTCGCGATGGACGGCGCTACGTCGTCAAGCGCCAGGGGCGCGCGGGCTCGGTCATTCTGAAGTTGCCGACGACGCGCCACCCGGATCTCGTGGAGAACGAATTCACCGGCTACCGACTGTGCGAGGCCCTGGGCCTCGATTGCGCGAAAGCCGAAATCATCTCGCGACGCGATGCCGACTTGCCCGAGCAGGTACCGTTCGAACATATCCTCGCCGTGCCGCGCTTCGACCGGCTACCCGACGGACGGCGCGTGCATATGGAGGAATTCGCGCAGGTGCTGCAATATCCACCGCGCAGCAAGTACGGGCGTGGGCTCGATATTGACTACACGACGATGCTGCGGGTGCTGGATCAGTTATCCGCTCAACCGGTGCGCGACGTACGCGAGTTCTTGCGTCGTCTGATCGCCTTCATTCTGCTAGGCAATACCGATGCCCACCTGAAAAACTGGGCCGTCATCTATCCCGACGCCCACACGCCCCAGTTAGCGCCGGTGTACGACCCGGTGTGTGTCGCCGCCTTCTTCCGCGACGTGCCGGCCTCGCATTACGGCGTGAACCGCGCCATCGACAAGACCTTGTGCACGTTCGACTGGCCGGCGCTCGATGCGTTGCTCAAGGGGGCCGGGCTGCTGCGCGTGAGCCGCTTGAGCGCCATTGCGCGCGAGACCGTCCGCGACGCTCAGGCCCATTGGCCAGCGTTGCTCGCAGACGCCCCGGGCGCCGTGCGCGCCACCGTGCTCGAACGTCTGAACGGCGGCGTGGCCCTCACGGCCTGAACAGCGCCGCCGCGCGCATCCGCCGGCTCAGCTGGCTTGTCGCGCCTTTCGACGGGCGTCGTGGCGCGCCCAGAGGAACATCAACATGCCGGCGCACGACAGCAAGACACCGACCCACCCGGTCGACGTCCAGCCGTAACCTGCGGAAATCGCCACACCACCGAGCCATGCACCGGCAGCGTTGGCCATGTTGAACGCCGAATGGTTGAGCGCCGCCGCAAGTGTCTGCGCCTCACCGGCCACATCCATCAGGCGAATTTGCAACGCCGGACCAATAATGATGATCGTGCCGATGGCAAGCACGTTGACACCGGCCAGCCAAGGACTCGACGCCGTGAACGTGAAGGCCCCGAGCAGCAGCGCCGACCAGATCAGCGTGCCGCCGATGGCGCGCATGAGCGACGCGGCCGCGACCAGACGTGGCCCGACCACCGTACCCGCGACCATGCCGACACCGAACAGCGCAAGGTAGAACGGCACCCATGCTTCGGGAACGCCGGCGACTTGCATGAGCGTCGGCTTGATATAACTGAATACCGCGAACATGCCCCCGAAGCCGATCGCGCCGATGCCCAACGTGAGCCACACCTGGGCATTGCGCAACGCGCTCAGCTCGCGCATCGGACTCGCACCATGAGGGGCCGGCACGTCCGGTACCCAGCGCCAGACCATCACCGCTGTCAACGCGCCGATGAGGCCGACAAGGACGAACGCCGCGCGCCAGCCGAGCCACTGCCCGAGACCGGCGGCCAGGGGCACACCAAAGAGCGTGGCGAGCGTCAGCCCCAGCATGATCTGCCCCACCGCGTGCACACGACGATGTGGCGCAACGAGCGATGCCCCTACCAACGCGGCGACACCGAAGTAAGTGCCGTGCGGCAGGCCGCTGAGAAAACGCAACACGATCAGCGCGAGGTAACTCGGCGCGAGAGCGCTGGCCAGATTGCCGATGGCGAACATCGCCATGAGCGCGATCAGGAACGCACGGCGCGGCAGGCGCACCCCCAGCACGGCGAGCAGCGGTGCGCCGATCACGACGCCCAATGCATACGTGCTGATCGCATGGCCGGCTTGCGGAATGGTGATGTTCAGGCCTTGGGCGACGTCGGGCAACAACCCCATGATGACGAATTCGCCGGTGCCGATGCCGAAGCCGCCCATGGCAAGCGCCACGAACGAGAGCCAGACGGGAATGGACGACGGAGGCAACGCTTCGGCCGCCTGGGCGGGCAGGATTTGGGGGGCACTCATTGGGAATCGGTCATGACAGCCAGTCCGGGACTGGCAAGATTGTCGGCAACGACAAGCGAACGATATCGGGCGCGGCAGGCGGTGGATGTCCAACCTGGCGCGCGTCGCCGCCGCCCCATAAAGGAGGCCGATTCTACGCCAACGCGACAAATCCTGCAGACTGCACGCCGCGACGCCGCTACCCGGAACGGGCGATCACTGGTGACGTGCTTTCGCGCGCCACTGACCGGATCCTTCGTCCTTTTCGTAGGTCTTCTTCACTGCGGCCCAAGCCACTTTGTGTGCCGTTGCTTCACGCGATTCATGACCGCGCCGCTCGCCGGGATCCCGGTATTCGTCCCAGGCCGCATTGAACGCCTTGAGGTAAATCTCCTTCGCATGCGCGGGCAAGTGATCCTTGACGCTTGCCGGCAGCTCCTCGGTCTGACGATAAGGCATGACTTTCCTCCGTTGGCGATCCGGCCCTGACGGACAGGAGTCGCTCCGTGTGCCGCCGCTGCCCGTCAAGTGGATCGCCCAAAGCGGACATATTTGCCCGGCGGCCGCAGCGGCGGCTCCTCAACCGGGGGATCCAGCGGTCTGTCGGGTGGAGGTGTCGGCGACGGCGCGTCCTCGTCGGGCGGCGTTTTCGGCGGCGGTGTCCCGGGCGGCTTGCCTGGGTCGTACGGCTCTGGCAGATGTGCGTACCGGCGTGGCGCTTTCGTCATCCAGCAAATCTCGGATTGACTCGACATGAGCAAGACCTCACCGAGCTTAATGCCAATAGGGGTCGACGGTGTAATACGTATGCACCTGTTCGGCCCACTGCATGTCAGCCATGCTTGGCCAACGATCCTTGTCGAAGCCTGGCGCCTTCTTGAGCGCTTCCTTGTGGATATCCAGAATGAAACGCTTGTTTCCGACGTCGAGCTGCAACGCATGCCAAGGAATGGCAAACAGCTTGTCGCCCATGCCGAGAAACCCGCCGAACGACAGCACCGCGTAGGCGACTGTGCCGCGTTGCACATCGAGCATGATGTGCTTGACCTTCCCGAGGCTTTCGCCCGCGCGGTTCACAACGTCTTCAGCATCGAGCGTATCGGCGGCCATCACCGACGGGCCTGGCCCCTCGGGCAACTTGTGCGAATCGCCTACAATGCGGGCGCCTGACTGGGGCGTTTCGCCCCGACCGGTTTGCATGGTCATGATTTTCTCCTTCTTCCAGTAATGTCGAGGCGCGCGGCACGCGCCGCCGACAGAGAGAGAATGTGCGGTTACGGTTGCGATTGCCGTTGCGGTTACTTGCCCATTACCTTGATGTCGTCCTTCACATCGACGACACCTTCAACGCCCTTGACCGTGTCGACGATGAGGGTCTTCTGAGCGGATTGCGGCACCGAACCGGTCAGATGCACCACGCCATGACGCGTCGTGACATGCACCTTGGTGGACGGCACGTCTTTCTTGGCAAGCAATTCGGCCTTGACCTTGGCGGTGAGTGCCGAATCGTCGATCTTGCGGCCGGTATCGCTCATCACACCGCTGGCGCCCGACTGATCGGCAATCTTGATGATGCCGCCCTGATCGAGGGCATGCGCGGCGATGCCGGTCGTAGCAAGTGCACCGGCCATGACGAGTTTGAGCAGATTGGCTTGTTTCATGGTTGACCTCCTGAAATTGAGTCGTCGCGTCCGTGGCATTGCTGCCTTGGGCCTCACCTCCTGCACGCTTGACGTGCGCCACCCCGACGACGACCGAGTCCTAGGTGAAACATCTCCTCGTCCGAAGATGCGTGTGCTTGCCTTGCGCCCGGCGCCCCGTCACTTCGCACACAACCGCCTGCGCTTGGGTAATCGGTGCCGAACCTGTTGAAACCGATTGTAGAGAGCCCGTCTCGTTTGGCGAATCGGCGAAGTCCGAAAGATGTGTAGGCGGACGCCGTCAAACGATGCAGCGCCAAGGTCGCATTGAAATTAATTTCATAAATTTCAATTAAAATCAATCACTTGAAATGAAAATCTCATGTAATTTAGAGAAAAAAGTAGCAACATTCGGACAATATCGCGTCCCAATTGCCTCACTCCATCGGACGATTCCTGCGAAGCAGTCCTCAACCGGACCCTACGTCGACCGGCGGCGTGCCACGTTGCACGGCGCACCGATATCGAATGCGTGTCAACGCGAATTGGCATTGACCGGTATCAACGAGCGTTTCATTGGTCGACTTATGCTTCTTACGTGATTTTCCTGATCCGCAGCACGATGCCATGCACAAACACATCTTCATGACGCCCGGCGTTGTGGCTCATGGCATGAATGGTCACGCACCCCATCGCTTCCCACTGGACAACGCCTCCCGTACGAGGCGAAATCGACCTGATAGCAGGACCTGTCACCACGTGACCATCGCGATGATGCTCCACATGGTCAACGAACCACAGCCGTACATCGGTTAAGGGGATGGATCATGAGAACCGTAAGCAGCCGTCGCTCAATAACCAAGGCGCTTACGTATCGGATTCTGGTCATGTGTCTCGACTTCGGGACGCTCTACCTGCTTACCGGCACCATTCACACCGCGGTCGGTTTCATGATCATCAGCAACATCTACACGTCCGTCGGTTACCTGGCTCACGAGCGTCTTTGGGCGCGTATCAAGTGGGGCATTGTTGAAACGTAGCGATGCGTTCGTTCGTCATGGCAGCGGTTGAGCGACGATTGTCTTGCCGACGAGCGGCGCGAGTGTCGGTCCGAGGGACTTCAGGAGCTGGACGGCCATCGCGCTGGTGTAGGTGTAGCGTGTCGCGTAGGGTTCGTGCACGTAGGCGCTCAACACACCGTAGAAGCGGTTTCCGATCATGAACACGAATGTCGCCGTGCGGTTGACCTTGCGCGATTCGATGAGCCTGGCACCGCGTGCATAGACGTTGAAACGCTGATCGCCGGTGCCGGTCTTGCCGGAGACCTCGAGGGTGCGGCCCCGGCCTAGCGGCAGTCCGTCGGCGAGGCGCTTTCCCGTGCCGCCCGTCACGACGTCACGCAGCAGGCCCCGCACGACGTCGATGATTGCGGGCCCAATCACGACCTGCCCCGCATCGAATGCACGGGCAAAATGCGTCTCGTATGGCGTAGCGGCCGCGAACGTGAGCGAACTCAGGCTTTCCTCCTGCACCTTTCGGCCGTCGTTGGCGATGATGCCCATGAGTGTCGCAAGCGCGGCTGGCCGGTCACCCGCGGCGCCGATGGCGCACCCATAGGACGGCGTGATGGTCTTGAATGGATAGCCGAGCGAGCGCCACGCGCGCACGATCGGGACGTAGGCCTGACGCTCGATCGTCTCCCGGATCCGGCGGTCCTGGGTAGCATGGAAGCGCGTCTTGAAGAGCCACGAATACGATTCGAGACGCACGTCCCGGCTCGCGTCTCGCAATTCGCTCTCAGTGGCATTCGGATGGGCGCGAAGGTAAGCGAGAAGCCAGAGCTCGATCGGATGAACACGCGCGAGATAGGCCCGGTCGTTGAGGTCGAACTTGTCGGGGCCATACTTCGCGTATAGCCCCGCCATGACGTCAGCGCTCATCATGGCCGCGGGCGTACCCTTGAGCGCCGCGCGCATCTGGCCCTCGAACCAGGCCAGCGAGGCCTCGGGCGCCACACTGCGCAGGGCCGCCGCGAGCCTCACCGGCGACCTGGGCATCCCCGCGACAAGTTTCCCCACCGCCTGGTCGGCCGCAAGCCCCGCATACCTTTTGTTGAAGCGGTCGAGGAAGGTCAGGCTCTCTTCGTCGGCAAAGCGTGTCAGATACTGCCGCCGCAGCGCCGGATCCGTGAGCCAGTGCGCCGACGGCCCCGCCTGCCTGACCATCTCGTAGTGGACAATGTCGCGCATCAGCCTCACGAACACGAGGTTGACCGAGCGCTGGAACGCTTCGTGCACGCTCAGGATGCGGCCATTGTCGGCGGGCTCGAAGTTCGAGAACGCCTGTTCGCCGCTGCCGGTGTGGAAGACTTCCCCGGGATTGGCCGAGTACTTGCGTTCGACGGCGGCGTCCAGCATCGCCGGCAATGAGTGGTCGGTCGTATGCGCAAGATAGTTGAGCGCCCACGATGTCAGGGCGTCGAGCGCGTCGGGCTTCACGCCCGCAAGTTCGGGCGGTGTGAGCGAGGCATAGTGCGCGTGGAGATCGGAGACGATCTGCAGGTACAGGACGAGGGTGCGAAGCTTCGCGGTCGAGCCGAGATTGAGGCGCGCCCCCTGGTTGATATCGAACGGCTCGTTCACGGTGTCGGTTTGCACGCGCAGCACATTCTCACCGCGGCGGCGCTCATAGAGCGAGAAGCTGAAGGCGATCTTCGCAGGATCGTCGCCGGGGCGAAGCATCTCGAAGCCATAGAGGCCGGCCTGCTGCGCGCCAGCCACCGTTTGCGCACGCGCAAGCTGCTTGCTGACGGCTTGCTCGAGCGCATCGACGAGCGTCGAGTTGGCAGTGAGGTCGAGGTGATCGAGCGCGTAGGTATTTTTGAGGCCGAGTGTCTCGAGCAAATGCGCGCGCAATACCGAAATCGCCTTACGTTTGGCAAACGGAATTGCCGGCGCGGTAGCCAGACCGTGCCTTACCTGCAGGGGCTGACCGAGCGCGGCGTCGCGCAGCCGCGCCGAGATGACGTGGTTGTCGGCAAGCAGCCGCAGGTAACTGTTCGTCAGCGTCTCGAGCGCTGCATTGTTCCGCGTAAGGAAATACGACGGTGCGCGTTGCGCGATCAAGAGTGAGAGCACCTGCTTGAATGCGAGCGCTTCGTTGGTGAGTCCGCCGGTGACAGGCGCCCCGGTTTGACCTCGAGCGTCCGTGTCGAGCGCTGCGAGCAGATGGTTCGCCTCGTCGAAGTCGCGGCCGTACCAGGCCACGAGCCCATCGCCAATGCCTTCGATCTCGCCGATGCCTGGCTGCGCACCCAGCGGCTCCGTATTCAGGTACGCGACGATGAGCCCGCGGCGTGCCCGGAGCGTCCGCTCACCGCCGAGATAGGCGCGCAACGCCGCCGAGACCATCTGCCGGAGCTTCTCGGACGGGTTGACGGTACGCCCCCCCGGCGAGTGACGATACTTCTCGATCTGGGTTGCGAGTGTGCTGCCGCCGGGCATTGCATGGTGATGGAGCACATGTTTGAGTACCAGATCAATGACGGCGAGCGAGAAGCGCTTCCAGTTGATCGCGGGATTGAGGTACGGTTCAGCGGCATCGAGCAGTGATCGGTCTTCGATGAAGGTCAGCGCATCGGCAACAACCGGTGGTACAGCGTCGAAATTGGCGTAGGTGCGCAACGGGTAGCGCGCCCTGTAAAGCGGCGCGCCGCTCGCGTCGAAGAGCTGAAGGCCGGCTTGAGCCTTTTCCTCGTAGGGAACGAAGAGTCCCTGGTCTGCGATGCGGGCCATCATGGCTGAGTCGCGCGCCTGTGCCGTGACGACGAAGCCACGTGCGGTGAGGCGAGCGGCAAACTCGGGTATTCGCTCGTAGCCCATGCGCAGATCGTAGGGACCGCCGTGGGAAGGGAAGCGGATGGTGTCGCTCGGGCCTTGCGCAACCCTGAAGGAAACCTGGCGGTCAAGTGCCGCAAAGTACTTAGCCTGGAGGCGCGAAGTCTGCATCTCGCGTGCCACGAAATAGACCCCGATGGCGCACAGTGACGCGGCCGCAAGCAAGAGAAGCCATTTCAGACGTATGCCAAACGGCTTTGTCGCTACTGCGCGCAACGTCGAATTGGCGGGCGGGCGGTTCATGTCAGTTCCGGAGGACGCCCGCATGCAAGCATGCGTGGCGGTGGACGTCCAGCGTACCTAGTATCGCGCTTGTGAATTCGCGCTTGTCAATAGTAGTTTAGTCACGCCCGATCGCCGATGCATTGGGGAAGCCTGCATCGCCCCTGTTCGGCTCACGCAATGAAATCGGCGGCCATGTCGGCATCGGTGCGTGCCTCGAGCTGACCGTCACGACATGCCTTTCGGAACACCTCGTAGTCGCGTTCGACCTGGTCGGCGTAATCTGTCGCGTAACGGACCAACGCTTGCCCGAGCCGGTTGCCTTTGCCCACATACCCAACCAGCTCGGCCGCACAACCGCCCGCTTTGGCATGCGCGCGCGCCAGGACCCATCCGCAAAGCCCGGCGTACTCGCGAAAGCCGTCGGCGCGGAACAGCTCGAATTGCGCCGACACCTTCATATCGCGCAGTTGACGTCCATACACGCTGCGCCCGAACGGGCCGCTGCCCCAGCCCAGAAAGGCGTCGGAGGCCGCTTGCATAAGTCGCTGCCCCTCCACGATGCGACGCCCGTCGTGCTTCGACGAAGCGCTTTTGAAGAAGCGCGAGACGACCGACTTCGACGCCTCCTTGAACTGCAGGAAGAGCGGTTGCTCGTGCGTGTCCATCATCAGCAACACCAGACACCGGGTGCCGACGCTACCGACACCCACGACCTTGAACGCCAGATCCTCCTGCGTGTAGCTCGACAACATGAGCGCACGATCGGGCGAGAGCGAGTTCAGATAGCTCTTGTAGACGGGGGCGAACAGCGTGCGCCAATCGCCCGCGCCGAGCCAGTCATCTTCCGTGCCGAACAGCGTGGTGGCGCCTTGCACATGGAAAATGCTCGGTGGTGCGTCACGAATCTGCCAATGATCGCCCACCTGTTGGGCGAACTTGGGGAGCACGTTTTCGTGCGTGCGTCCGGTGGCGCGCGCAATGCCGCGTTTCACGCCCTCTCGCACGCGGTCGCTTTGAGCGAGGTCGAGCATGCGCTCGAACGTCACCTGCTCATGCCATAACGCAATCGTCGGCATGTGGGCGTATTCATTCAGGCGCCGCGCGTACGTCTGTACCGCCGTGCGCACCATCTCGACGCCCAGCGTATCGCCGAAGCCGAATTGGCGGGCAGCCAGTACCAGGCTGGCGCACAAGCGCTTTAGATCCCACTCCCAAGGCCCAAGCGCTGTCTCGTCGAAATCGTTCAGATCGAAGATCAGGGTGCGCTCCGGTGTGGCAAAGCCGCCGAAGTTGGCCAGATGGCAATCGCCGCAGATCTGGAGCGTGAGACCGGTGTGTGGGGTACCCGCCAGATCGTGGGCCTGGACAATGGCGCTGCCCCGATAGAAAGCGAAGGGTGAAGCGAGCATGCGTCCGTAGCGCAGCGGCACGAGCGCATCGACGCGTCCCTCGCTGCTGGTGCGCAGCAATTCCACAACGTCTCGGTCGACGTTGCCGACATGAGCGTGGCTACCACGCGGTGTCGTGTCGCGCAGCTTGCGCCCGGCAGCGATGCGGGCTTCGAACGGCACGACGGGAACGGCGGGCGATGTTGCGACCGGAAACGCAGCGGAGGATGCGGCGGGGCTGGCCGTGGCCGAGCGCGAGGCAGACGACAATTTAGCGGGCATGACCGGCTCCCTGTTCGTGCAATGCCGCAGCCATTCCGCACACGCCACCGGCACGGGTGAGCGCGCCGCATGACGGCACGTTTCACGGCGCCAGCAGGGCATTTAACTATCAAAATTGACGCAGTGCGAGGAAATCCCGCGGAAATCAGGCAAAATTGACGGCTGCCGTAATCTACCGCCCGCTGGCATCCGACGTCATACGCGTGTCATGTCCGAGACTTCGCGATTCCGACGGTTGGTCGCCCAAGAGGGACGCGGGTGACGCAGGTGATGGGCGCGACGCCGCGTGCCGGGTCGTCCACCCACGACACGGCTCAAGGCGGGCATGGACGGATTATTCCCCATGATATCGGCAGTGTCGAGGGTCGGCACGACGCGCCCGAACATCGGTGAAGTCCCCGCTCACGCGCCACCCGACCGAATCGGCCGAGCGCTGTCGGAAACATTCCTACGTGCCCCTCAACTATCGGCCGTCCTTGCCGATAACCAGTTAAGCAGGACTTTTCGGTCGGTTCTCATATGTCCAGTTCGTACAGTGGTTGGCTCGTCGCACTATCGCTCGCGGTTGCCGTGCTCGCGTCGTATACCGCACTCGACCTTTCGGGTCGCATCTATCTCCTGACGCACCGCGGCATGCGTCACGCGTGGCTCGCCGTGGGCGCGGCCGCGATGGGCATCGGTATCTGGTCGATGCACTTCATCGGCATGCTCGCGCTGTCGCTCGCGCCGATCGGGTCGCCGCTGGGTTCGCACGCCAACCTCGCGCTCGGATACGACCCCGTCATTACCGCGGCCTCGCTCGGCATTGCCGTCGTTATCTCGTGGGCGGCGCTCTGGCTGGTCGCCCGCGAACACTTCACCAAGCGACGGCTGGTCACCGCGGGTGTCACGCTCGGTCTCGGGATCGCGGCCATGCACTACACCGGCATGGCCGCCATGAAGATGAATCCGAGCATCGAGTACGATCCGGGACGCTTTGCCGCCTCGATCCTGATCGCGATGGCGGCGGCCACGGCGGCACTGTGGATTGCGCGCACGTTGCGCGACGGCAGTCTGCGTTACGTCATGGCCAAACGCATCGGCGCCGCTGGGGTCATGGGACTGGCGATCACGGCCATGCACTACACCGGCATGTCGGCGGCCAACTTTGTGCCGGGCGCCATCTGTGGCGCGGCGGGCGGGGTGAGCTCCCCGTGGCTGGTCACGACCGTCAGCCTGTTCACCTTCCTGATGCTCGTCACCACCCTGCTCGTCTCGCGCCTGGACGCCCGCACGAGTTTCCTCGCCAACTCCGTTCTGCAACTGAACTCGCAGATCGCCAGAATGGCGACCTACGATGCGCTGACCGATCTGCCCAATCGCCGCGCCTTGCACGACTCCGCTGCGCGCATGCTCGTGAACTCGCGTCGCGACGAGCGCCGTTTCGCGGTGCTGTTCATGGATCTGGACGGCTTCAAGACCATCAACGACTCGCTCGGCCACAACGTGGGCGACGACGTATTGCGCGCGTTCGCCAAACGGCTTCGCAAAAACGTCAATGGCGACGACGTGGTCGCCCGACTCGGCGGCGACGAGTTCGTGGTACTGCTGGGCTCCCTGTCGTCACCGGCGGTCGCGGGGCGCGTGGCGCAACGCCTGCTCGACGATATGCGCGACGGACTTCGCGTGGGCAATCAATCGCTGCACGTCATGCCCAGCATCGGCATCGCCGTGTTTCCCGACGATGGCGATACCATCGACATCCTGCTCAAGCACGCCGACACCGCCATGTACGAAGCCAAGCGCGCCGGGCGTGGCATCTTCCGCTACTTCGAGCCGCGCATGAATGCCGCCGCGCAACGCACGTGGGAGATCCAGCAGGCGCTGCACGACGCGGAACACGAGCAGTATTTTTCGCTTCACTTCCAGCCGAAGTACAGGGGTGACACCGAGGCGCTCGCGGGTGCCGAGGCATTGCTGCGGTTGTCGCATCCCACCTTCGGCGAACTGCAACCGGCCGACTTCATCCCCGTCGCCGAGCGCACCGGCCAGATCGTGCCGATCGGCTATTGGGTCGTGCGGGCGACGTGCCAGCAGATCAAGGAATGGGACGCCGCGGGCCTGCCGCCCGTCAAGGTCGCGATCAACCTCTCGCCGCGCCAGATGGCCCAGTCGCAACTCGTGGAAAACATCGTGGAGATCGTGCGCGAGGCGGGCATCGCCGCCGATCGGCTCATGTTCGAAATCACCGAGACGGTGGCCATGTTCGATGCCCAGCACACGATCGACGTGATCCGCGCCTTCCACGAGCAGGGTTTTGAAGTGGCCATCGACGATTTCGGCACGGGCTATTCGAGTCTGGCGTACTTGCAGCGCTTTCGCGTCAAGCAATTGAAGATGGACCGCTTCTTCACGAGCGGGCTGGACACCTGCGGCCGCGAGGGCAGCGCCGTGGTCTCCGCCATCATTGCACTGGCGCACTCGCTCGATATGGATGTGGTGGCCGAAGGCGTCGAGACGCCGTCGCAGCGCGAGGCGCTCAAGACCCTCGATTGCGACGAGCTGCAAGGCTTCCTGCTCGGCAAACCCGTCACGGGCGACGCCTTCGCCCGGATCTTATCGGCGCTGCCGGGCGCCCCCGGTGCTGCGGCGATGGCCTGAGCAGCGGCCATCCACGCTCGCCCGGTCGGGGACGCCGGAGTTGCCGGCACCGGCTGGAACGGCGGTGTTACTTCACCGGGGTCAGGATCGGCGCGCCCTGCTTCTTGATCAGGAACACGACAAACTTGGCAGGGCGCGTGGTACTCGCATTGCGCCCTACCGTATGAATGTCGTTGGGGCCTTCGTGGAACGTATCCCCCGCCTTGAGCGTCACCGTTTTGCCCCCCTTGACGCCCATGACAATGCTTCCCTCGAGCACATACACAAACGCTTGCGCGTCGTGACGGTGCACGGGGTCGACTGCGCCCGGCGGATACTCCACAACGATCATCTGGGCTTCCTTGCCCGGGTATTCCGGCAACGGCGTCGAACTCAGGGGCACCACATGCGCCTCGGGCGCGGCCGTGACCGGCCCCGCAATCGTCAGGCACAGGCCCATCAGCGCCGCGCCGAAAAAAACCATCCGTTTCATCACTTCACTCCATAAGGGAACATGGCCGGCCCGAACTGTCAGCCTTGGCTCGTTTGGGCGAGCCATTGATCGAGGCTGATACGGCCGATCCGCGCGTCGCCGAGCGGGACAAGCGACAGTTCCTCGACGACGCCACCGTAATACCGAGCATTGCGGTCCGTCACCACGGGGCGGGCATCGCCCTTCGCGCTCAGATAGCGCGAAATGATCTGCGCGAGAGATGCACGGTCCGGACCAGCAATATCCATCGTCGCGTTCAGCGGCGCCGCAAGTGCGACCTGCGAGAGGATCTCCACGATGTCGTCCACGGCGATCGGCTGGAACAGTCCGTCGCCGACGCGCACGTTGCCACCGTCCGTGCTGAAATCCGCGATGCCGCCGATGAACTCCATGAACTGCGTGGCGCGCACAATCGTGTATGGCACGCCGGAGGCTTCGATCGCAGCCTCCTGCGCGACCTTGGCCGTGAAATACGCGTTCTCCGGCATGCGGTCAGTACCGACGATCGACAACGCGACATGATGGCGCCCCCCCGCGGCCACCTCAGCCTTGCCGAGATTGCGCGCCGAGGTGCGAAAGAAGTCGAGCACCGCTTGCGGTTCCCATGACGGTGCGTTCGTGACATCCACCACGACATCCGCGCCGACGAGCGCGGCATCCAGACCTTCGCCGGTCACGGAATTGACGCCGGTGCGCGGGGACGCGGCGAGCACCTGATGGCCTGCCTGGCTGAGCAGGGTGACGAGACGTGAGCCGATCAGGCCCGAACCACCGATTACCACGATTTTCATGGCAGATTCTCCAAAGGGGTAACTGAACGCGCGAGACGCGTACTGAGCGTGGCATCGCGTGGAAGTGTCCTCGCCATGGCATTGCTTGAGGGCAGTATGTAACAATCATGTCGTAACAATAAGGGCCAAAAATCGTCGATATGACTAGTCCAAATCAACTTGGCCCGCCCTCATCCACGAGACACTCATGCCCGCACGAACGCCCGCCCTGGACATCCAGATAGATCGCCAGCGACCGCAGCCGATCTATCTGCAGATTTGTGAGCGTTTCAGGACGGCGATTGCCGCGGGGCATCTGCGTCCTGGAGATCGCGTGCCGGCACTTCGCAGCCTCTGCGCGCAGTTGAACACCGCTCGCGGCACCGTCGAACTGGCCTATACGATCCTTGTCGACGAGGGTTATCTGCAGATGCGCGGCGCGGCCGGCACGTTTGTTTCCCCGTCGCTGCCGCCGTCGATCATGCATTCGACTTACGGAACAGATCGCCAGACACCGCAAGGTGTGCCGCACACTGAAAGAGCGAACGTAGAAGGCGCCGACCCAGCGAAATCCTCAACCGCGTCACCGAGTCGACCGGCACTGCCCCACGTGGCCATCACTGTCGCCATGAGCGGCGAGCCACGACCGTTGCAGGCCGGGCAACCGGCGCTCGACGCGTTTCCCCGCAAGATATGGAGTCGACTGGTTTCGCTTCGTGTGCGCAGCGGCGATCGCGCGATGCTCTCCTGCCCGGATCCGATGGGCTACCGGCCGCTTCGAGAACGCATTGCCACCTATCTTGGTCTGTCTCGCGGTGTCACCTGTGTGCCCGAGCAAGTGTTCATAACCGGCGGCTACCGCGCGACGCTTGAACTCGTGTTGCGCAGTCTCGCGAAACCGAACGATCGCGTGTGGTTCGAAGAGCCCGGCTATCTGCTCGCGCGCGATTTTCTGTCCGAGTCCGGCATGCAGTTCGTCCCCGTGCCGGTCGACGATGAGGGGATCGACGTAGAGCGCGGCATACAACTGGACCCGGAAGCGCGCTTCGCCCTGGTCACGCCATCGCACCAGAGCCCGCTGGGTCACACCTTGTCGCTCGCAAGACGCCTGGCACTGCTGAATTGGGCCGAGAAAGCGTCTCGCTGGATCATCGAGGACGATTACGACAGCGAGTTCCGATATTCGGGCAGGCCATTGCCGGCGCTGAAGAGCCTCGATCGGCACGATCGCGTGATCTATTGCGGCACGCTCAGCAAGCTGATGTTCCCCGGCCTGCGGCTCGCTTACGCGGTCGTGCCGGAGCGTGCTGTGGAGCGCGTCGCGCGGGTGGCGTGCAGCATGAACACCGGTTCTCCAGCGCTATTGCAGGCGGCCGTGGCGGATTTCATGGCACAAGGCCATTTTGCGCGACATGTGAAGCGAATGCGCACGTTGTACGGACAGCGCCGCGTGTTGATCACGCAAGCGCTGGCACAGGCGTTCGGCGAGCGGCTGAGCCTCGATTTGCCACTCGGTGGTGTCCAGTTCGCGGTGAGATTCCCGGAAGGCCCGCACGGCCCGGTCGACGACGTTGCCGTTGCCGCCCGAGCCCGCGAGGCGGGACTTGCCGTGTTGCCCCTCTCGAGCTGGTATGCGAACGGGCATACACCGCGCACGCCGCGTGGCCTCGTACTTGGCTTCGCGAACGTCGCCGATGCCGGGGAAGCCGCCCGTCTCGCGCAAACGTTGCGCGCATGCCTGGACGACTGACTTGCTGAGCGACGGTTCGCCACAATGCCGACAAATCTCAGACACGCCCGCTACCCATGTGTCATGGTCGGCGTACGCGACGCAACACTGACGTTGTCGGCACGCCCGCATGGCTCACGCGACGCTTTCTTCCCGATAAGTTGCCGCGCCCGGACGATAACGTCGTCGGCGCGGCCAGCATCGACTGATACGTTGCCGCCAATGCCTCCTGCGCGCTGACCTGCTCGCGCAGCCTCGCCACGACCGCATCCTGCAGTGCCTTCGCGGCCCGCATCGCGTGCTGCGCCTCGGTCATCGCCGCAAGCGCGGTTTCGGCATCCTGCAGCTGACGCTGCACGTGCTTGCGCTCTTGCTGAAGCGACTTGATCGACTCGCGCGCGGCGTCCAGTTCGAGCATCAAGCGGCGCTCGTTCGCTTCGGCCCGCTCGCCAAGCCGGGTGCGCTCGGCATCCCAATGGGTGCGCTGCGCCGCGTGTTCCTCCTGAAGCGCCTGCGTACGCTCGCGCGCCACCGACAGCGCTTGCCGCGATGCCACCGCATCGGCTTGCGCCTCAATCAGCAGCGCCTCGGCGCGCCGCGCCTGCGCCTGCGCTTCCTCCCTCGCCTGGCGAGCATCCGCAGCCGCCGTCTCAGCAGCGGCAATGCGCTCGTGGAGCACGGCCCGCGCCTGTTCCAGCGCCTCGCGATCCGCTGCCAGCTCGGCTTCGCGGGCATCCAGCACCGCGCGCCGCGCCGCTTCGTCCTCCGCAAGAGCGACACGCCCCTCGTTCAACGCCAGCGCCCACAGATCGAGCGCGGCACGCGCCACCGATTCCGGCATCGTCACGCCATCCGGCAACCCGGGCGCGGCGGCCGTTGCGCCCTGCAAGCGCGCGCCAAGTCCGGCAAACCACGCATCCAGATAGGGACTCACGGTATTGGGCGACCCACGGCCCAACTGCTGACGAATGCGTTCAATGGTCGGACGCTGCCCCGCCATCAGCAACGCATCGGCCGCCATCCAGACGTCGTGCTCCGAAATGCCTCGCCCACCTTGCCGGGGCAGCGGCGTGGTCATGAGAGATGTCATGGTTTGGGACGTCGTCATCGTGGAACGCTCCTGAATATCGAAGGCATTGCTAAATAACCCACGATAATGGAAGATTATCGTAGGTTATTTGCCATATGAATTATATTAAATACATATTACATATGAAATCATATGTCCGGTGAAAAAATTACAGCGTCGAACCTATCGCCCGCCGAATCGGTGCCCAGCACAGTGATGGGAGGTGCGTCGGCCCTCGGCCTGCCCCCGCCGCGCAATCCAGCGACGCTCCATGACGACGCGCTCAACGCGGCACAATCGCTCGCCCGGGAAGGCGACTCGCAGAACACGCGTCAGAGCTATCAATCGGCCATGCGCTACTGGATGGGCTGGTATCGCCTGAGGTACGGGCAGGCGCTCGTCGCACCGCTGCCGGTCGCCGTGATCGTGCAGTTCGTGGTCGACCATGCGCTGCATCAAGGCAAGCAAGGTCTCAGGACCGAGATGCCCGACGCACTCGATGCCGCACTCGTCGCTCAAGGCCTCAAGGCCCGTGTGGGGCCACCGGCGCTCGCCACACTGTTCCACCGGTTGAGCGTCATCGCCAAGCTGCACACGTCGCACCACCTGCCGAACCCGTGCGCGGAACCGGCGGTGCGCGAACTGCTTGCCAAGACACGTCGTGCCTACGCAAAGCGTGGCGTTCGCACGGCAAAGAAAGAAGCACTCACGCGCGAGCCCTTGCGTGCGCTTCTGGCAACCTGCGACGACACCCTGCGCGGCAAGCGCGATCGCGCGCTATTGCTGTTCGCATGGGCGAGCGGCGGCCGCAGGCGCTCGGAAGTCGTACGGGCGACATGCGAGAACGTGCGGCGCAGCGGACCAGACCATTACGTCTACACGCTCGCTTGGTCGAAGACGAATCAACAGGGCGCAGACCTCCCTGAGAACGAAAAGCCGGTCACGGGTGCGGCGGCCGTGGCGCTCACGGATTGGCTGACGGCTGCGGACATCACGGAAGGGGCGATCTTTCGGCGCGTTCGACGCGGCGGACACGTGGGCGAACCGCTCTCCGAGGCCGCCGTGCGCGACATCGTGCGCGAGCGATGCGCACTCGCCGGTCTTGCGGGCGACTTCTCCGCCCACTCGCTGCGCGCCGGCTTCGTCACCGAGGCTGCGCTTCAGCAGGTGCCGCTGGCCGAAACCATGTCGATGACGGGACATACGAGCGTGGCGACCGTCATCGGCTACTTCAGGCGGGCCGATATGCAGCGCTCGCGCGCCGCCGATCTGATGGGCGCCGAGGAGACCCGCAAAACCCACAAAGGCCCCGACGAGCGTGCGGGCCCCGAAGCGTGACCCCGAAATGGCGAACCAATGCCCCCGCCGATGCCGCGAGTGGTCGACATAAAGATACATTTTAGTGATATCTTTTGTCGCACCGGGCGTATGCCATAGTGAATCGACTCCCTGCTGCGACGGGTCCGGTTTCCCCCTACCGAACACTCAAAGGTGCAGATCGTCATGTCAAGCTCCACTACCTCGCAATCCCGCCATCGCGCACTCATCGAACGACTCGGCCTGTCAACGCCGATTGTTCAGGCCCCGATGGCTGGCACGTCCACGCCCGCCCTCGCGGCGGCCGTCTCCAACGCGGGCGGGCTCGGCTCGATCGGTGTTGCCGCGATGAATGCCGACGCCGCGCGCAAGGCCATTCACGATACGCGCGCGCTGACCCGCAAGCCGTTCAACGTCAACGTGTTCTGCCACGCGCCCGCCAAGCTCGACGCGTCGCGCGACGCCGCCTGGCTGGCCTATCTCGCCCCGGAGTTCGCGCGTTTCGACGCCGCGCCGCCGACCACGCTCGGCGAGATCTACAAGACATTTGCGGCCGACGACGCCATGTTCGCCATGCTTCTGGAAGAACGACCGGCCATAGTCAGCTTCCATTTCGGACTGCCGTCGCAGGAGAGAATCGATGCACTGCACGCTGCGGGCATCGTGCTGTTCGCCTCGGCGACGAACCTGGCGGAAGCCAAGGCGATCGAGGCCGCGGGCGTCGACGTTATCGTGGCACAAGGGTACGAGGCAGGCGGTCACCGTGGCCGCTTCGAAGATCTTGGCGATCGCGTCCCAACCGATGACGAACAACTGGGCACGCTGGCGCTGGTGCGGCTGATCGTTACGCACACGTCGGTGCCGGTGATTGCCGCGGGCGGCATCATGGACGGCGCGGGCATCGCAGCGGTGCTCGCGCTCGGTGCGCAGGCCGCTCAACTCGGGACCGCCTTTGTCGCATGCCCCGAATCGTCGGCCGATGCGGCCTACCGCGAACGGTTGACCGGCGGCGCTGCGCCGCGAACCGCCTTGATTCGTGCAATTTCCGGGCGTCCGGCCCGCGGCTTCGTGAACCGCCTCTATGCGCTGGAGCAAGCAGCCGACCGCCCCGACCTGCCTGCCTATCCGGTGACGTATGACGCAGGCAAGGCGATCAACGCCGCCGCCAAGGCCAAGGGCAACAGCGATTACGCGGCCCAGTGGGCCGGTCAGGCGGCGCCGCTGGCTCGCGCCATGCCCGCCGCCGACCTCGTGGCCACGCTAAGGACCGAACTGCGCGAGACGTTCAACACGCTACGCGAGCTTTCCGCCACCTACTGAGCGAGGTACGCCGGCAAAGGTCAGTGACTGCCGCCGAGGTAGGCGGCGCGCACCTTGTCGTCGTTGCGCAGGTTTTCCGCCGGGCCGTGCACGGAAATCTGGCCGTTCTCCAGCACGTAGCCATAGTCGGCCACGGCCAACGCGGCCGCGGCGAACTGCTCCACGAGCAGCATCGTCACGCCCTCCGACTTCAGGTTGCTGATAATGCGGAAGACCTCGTCGACCAGGATCGGCGCCAGCCCCATCGACGGCTCGTCGAGCAATATGATGTCGGGGCGCAGCATCACCGCGCGGGCCATGGCGAGCATTTGCTGCTCGCCGCCCGACAGCGTGCCGGATAACTGATTGCGCCGCTCTTTCAGACGCGGGAACAGATCCATCGCGCGCTCCAGATCGGCCGCCACATCGCCGCGCGGGCGGCTCCCCGTCAGGCGCGGGAAGGCGCCCAGGCGCAGGTTGTCCATCACCGACATGGTCGAGAACACGCGTCGGCCTTCGGGGGAGTGCGCCAGGCCAAGCTTGGCGATGCGATGCGAGTCGAGTCCATCGATACGCTTGTCGCCGAGCGTGATTTCGCCCGCCATCGGCTTGATCATGCCGGACACGGCACGCATGGTCGTCGTCTTGCCCGCGCCGTTCGATCCGATGAGTGTGACGACCTGGCCGCTCGGCACATCGATGTCGATGCCGTGCAGCACCTGCACCTTGCCGTAGCCGGCTTGCAGATTACGAATGGAAAGCATAGTGGTTCCGTTTGTCCGTCGTGGCTGCGGCGCAGGGCATCGTCCCCGCCGTGCGCCGCATGCGCGAATGTCGTCAGTGCGCCGTCGATGCGCCGCCCAGATACGCTTCGATCACCTTCGGATCGGCCTGGATCTGCGCTGGCAGGCCCTCGGCGATTTTCTGTCCGAAGTCGAGCACGGAGACCGTCTGGCACGTGCTCATCACCACGTCCATGTGGTGCTCGATCAGGATGACCGTAATGCCGTGGTCGCGAATCTTGCGAATGATCGTGAGCAATTCACGAATGTCGGGGGCCGTCAGACCGGCGGCCGGCTCGTCAAGCAACAGCAGACGCGGATCGAGTGCCAGTGCGCGCGCGATTTCGAGCAGACGCTGCTTGCCGTATGGCAGGTTGCGCGCCTCCTCGTCAGCGAGCGACGCCAGCCCCACGAAGTCGAGCAGTCGCATCGCCCGCGCCCGTGCCGCCCCTTCCTCACGCTTGTAACGCGGCAGACGCAGCGATACATCGATCAGCGTCGCGCCGAACGTGTGATGCAAGCCAACGAGCACGTTTTCCAGTGCCGTCATTTCGCCGAACAACTGCACGTTCTGGAACGTACGGGCCACGCCCGAGAGCGCAATATCCGACGACGAACGCCCCGCGATCGACTGACCCGCGAACTCGATGCTGCCCGCCGTCGGCACGTAGATGCCCGTGAGCACGTTCATCATCGTGCTCTTGCCCGAGCCGTTCGGGCCGATCAACCCGTGAATCGTGCCGCGCTTCACACTCAGATCCACTTGATTGAGCGCTTTCAGACCGTCGAACTGCATGAGCAGCTGGCGCACGTTGAGCAGTTCCTCGGGACCGCCCGCCGCCGCTGTCAGGACCGGGTCGCGCTCGCCGTCGACCGACTCGTCGATTTGCGTGGCCGAGACGGTCAACGTGCGACGGCGATGCAGAATGCGCGAGCGCACGAAGCCGATGATGCCGTCCGGCAGGTAGTACACGACAAACAGAATCATCAGCCCGAAGATCGTGAGGCGCCAATCGGTGATGCTGTCGCGCCACCAGGTGACACCGGCCAAGGCCGCCGTCCCCACGATCGGCACCGCCGCCTTGGCGAGCGAGGTGCGCCCGCGGGCGATGGCGGTCACCGCCACGACGGCGGTCACCGCGGCGATGGCTGTCGCGACGATCCGGAAGGTGCCGATGTCGTCGAGCAATTGCGGCAACAAGACGACGATCGCCGCGCCTAGCAACGCGCCGCTGCGCGTCTTGCGCCCGCCCATGATGACGGCGAGCAGGAACAGGATCGTCAGCTCGAAGTTATACGTGTTCGGCGAGATGTACTGCTCCGAGTAGGCGTACAGACTGCCCGCCAGACCGGCGAAACCAGCGCTGATCACGAACGCATACACCTTGTAGCGATACACCGACACGCCCATGCAGTCCGACGCCACTGGTGAATCCCGCAACGCCTCGAAAGCGCGCCCGAGATGCGACTTGAGAATCCGGTGCGCCACAAGCATGCTCGCCAGCAGCAACGCGGCCACCAGCCAGTAGTACTCGGTCTCATCGATCGGATGCCCCCGACGAGTGGCTTCGTGAGCGTGATGCCCATGGGCCCGTCGGTCAGGAAATCCATCTCGTTGATGAGAATCTGGATGATGGTGCCGAATGCGAGCGTCACCATCGCCAGATACGGGCCGATCACCCGCAGCGCGGGCAAGGCGAGCACGGCGCCGAACGCGGCCGTAATCAGGATGGCGCCCGGAAGCGCCAGCCAGAGCGTGAGTCCGAGCTTGGTGAAGAACACCCCTGCCACGTAGGCGCCGATGCCGAACAGGCCCGCATGGCCCAGCGACACCTGCCCGGTGTAACCCACGACGATGTCCAGCCCGAACAGCAGGATCGCGTAGATCATGATCGTCTCGATCATGTGGATGTAATAAGGATTGCCGATGGCCATCGGAAAACCGAACAGCGCAACGATGCCCACGATGGCAGCCAGCTTCGTGGTCACGCGCAGGCCGCCGAGATCGCGGGCCCCGCGTGCGGTGGAGGTCTGAGCGGTCATGGTTACACCTTCTTGATGGCGGTCTTGCCGAACAGGCCCGCCGGCTTCACGGCCAGCACGAGCAGCAGCAGTACGAGACCCGGCACGTCTTTGTAGCCGGTCGATATGTAGAATGCGGTCGTCGTCTCGGCGATGCCGAGAATCACGCCACCCACGAGCATGCCCATCCCGCTCGAGAGCCCACCGATGATCGCCACGGCGAACGCCTTGAGCCCGAGCACCGCCCCCATCGTGGCGCCGGTAAGCGTCAGCGGGGCGACGAGCACGCCCGCGAAAGCGGCCGCCATGGACGACAGCGCATACGAGAAGGTGATGACCAGACTGGTGTTGATGCCCATGAGTCCGGCGGCGTCGCGGTCGTTGGACGTGGCCACCACCGCCTTGCCATAAATCGAGCGCCGGTTGAAGAACTCGACGGCGGCCATCATGAGCAGCGCGCCGACCACAACGAGCAGCTCCATCGGCAACACGTTTGCGCCGAACAGGTGGATGGGCGACTCGGGCAGCGGCGAAGGAAACTTGAGATCGTCGCGTCCCCAAACGTTTTCCGCGACATTACGAAAGATGATGCCCAACGCGATCGTCGACATGATCCAGCCGAACTCCGACTTGATCCGCAAGGCAGGCTTCACGCCGATGCGCTCGACCAGCGCCCCTTGCACGAGACCGAACAGGCAGACAATGGGGATCATCAGCCAGTAATTCAGACCCAGGGTATCGACCAGTGTCAGGCCAACCAGTGCGCCGAGCATCAGCGATTCGCCCTGGCCGAAGTTCAGCGTGCCGGACGTCGCGAACGTCAGTTGGTAACCGAAGGCGATCACGGCGTAGATCATCCCCAGCGCGATACCGCTGTAGATGAGTTGAATCAGGATGGTCATGCGGTCCTCTCTCGCGAGTGCGAGCCTACGAGCGATGCACGGGAGGTATTCGAAACGTGTGCCGCGCGCCGGTCCCGAGTGCCGGTGCATGGCCCGGTTGAACAGACGGCGCGCGCGCTGCCCCGGACACCCCATTGCCAGGGGCCCGGATCACAAGCAACGCGCGCCGTTGTTCATCCGTCATGGCTGCAACGCGCAACCGAAATGCAAGCGGGTGGGAGGGCGAGTTACTTCGCAGCCTTCTCGCGGACCTTGCTGCCCGCCTTCAGATCGCTGTCGTAGGCATACACGACACGGCCGCCCTTCACTTCACCCATCACCGGAATATTGGCGGTGATGGCGTCGTGATCGTCATGCGTGAACGGGTGATCGTAGGTCGTGACCACGCCGTCGACCGGCGCCTTCAGGTCTTCGAGCGCGGCGCGCACCTTCGGGCCGTCCGTGCTGCCGGCCTGCTTGATGGCTGCGGCCAGCAGGTAGACCGAGTCGTAGCCCTGCGCTGCCGACACCGCCGAGTCGATGCGGTTGTTCTTCGGCTTGAACATGGCCAGATACGCGTCGATGAAGGCCTTGCGCTTGGGCGTGTTGGGCTCCTGAACGAACGTTTGCGGCATACGGGCACCTTCGCCGTTCACACCCGAATTGTCGATGTAGTTCGACATCGCGAGCGTCCAGCTACCGACCATCGGCAGCTTCCAGCCGAGCTTGGCCATGCCGTTGGCGATCTGCGCCAGTTCCGGGCCAATACCGTACGTGAGGATGACGTCAGCGCCGGCCTGCTTGGCCTTGAGCAACTGAGCCGTCATATCGACGTCCTTGATGTTGAACTTCTCTTCAGCCACCGGCTTGATGCCCTTGGCGGCGAGCGCCTTTTCCAGATCCTCGCGTCCGAGCTGGCCGTAGTTGGTCGAGTCTGCGAGAATCGCCGGCTTCTTGAAGCCACGGCGCGTAATCGCCTCTTCCACGATCATCGGCGCCTGGATGCTGTCCTTGGCCGAGTTGCGGAAGACGTAGTTATCGGCGTACTTAGGCGGTTTGAATTGCTGGGTAATGATCGTGCCCGTCGCCACGTTGTTGAACACCGGAATCTTGGCATCCTGATAGAAACGCTGCGAGGCGAGCGCCACGCCCGTATTGATGAAGCCGACGGTCGCGACCACCTTTTCCTTGTTGATCAGTTCCTGCGCGACCTGTACGCCGCGCTCGTTCTTCGCTTCTTCGTCGCGCTCGACCAGCACGATCTGGCGGCCCAGCACGCCACCCGACTTGTTGATTTCCGACGCAGCGAGACGCACGCCGTCGCGCATGGAAACACCCATCGACGACGAGCCGCCGGTGAACGGGCCGGATACGCCAATCTTGATCGGATCGGCCGCCACAGCCATCGAGGCGGACAGGGCAAATGCCACGGCGCCAGCCATGACCTTGAATCGGAATTGCATAAGGGTCTCCTTCGGTGCGATGCGTTTCGATATGACGCTTTTCTGCTGCGATTTCCTGATGTCGCAGGCCCTGCCGTAGAATGCGCGACTCGCGAGTCGACTTCCCCCCCGCCGCATCCCCCCGATGTTGTAATTCGTGTCAGGGCGATACCGTACCGCACGCGTTGAACGACCAAGCTAGCGCGCCGATTATGTGTTCGCTGAGTTTTGCCCGCAAAGGCGGGAATACCCCTACGCTCGCGCGGGTATACGCGCTGCTATCGCCAATTGACGCGGGTTTCCAAGGGGTTTGATCGCACGCGCCACGGGCGGCGCGTGTCTTGATATCGGCACGGAGTGCCAAAGAGTTCGACTCGGAGGGCGGGTCGTAAGGCAGGTGTAAGGGATGGCGATTAGTCGCCCGGCGCAATCACTTCGCGCGCGCCGTTTCGCCCCATCGGACTGACGAGTCCAGCGGATTCCATCTGCTCGATGAGACGGGCGGCGCGGTTGTAGCCGATGCGCAATTGCCGCTGCACCGCGGAGATCGAGGCGCGACGGGAATTCAGCACGAATGCCGCCGCGTCGTCGTAGAGCGGATCGGCCTCGGCATCGCCCGACGACTCGCCGAACAGATCGGTGGAAGCGGCCTCGCTCGGATCGCCCGCGAGGATCGCTTCTTCGTAGTCCGGCTCGCCATACTGCTGCCAGTGCTGGACGACGCGATGCACCTCGTCGTCGGCAACGAACGCGCCATGCACGCGCTGCGGATACCCCGTGCCCGGCGGCAGGAACAGCATGTCGCCCTGCCCCAGCAACGATTCCGCGCCCATCTGGTCGAGAATCGTGCGCGAATCGATCTTCGACGACACCTGAAAGGCCACCCGCGTCGGAATATTCGCCTTGATGAGGCCGGTAATGACGTCAACTGAAGGTCGCTGCGTCGCGAGAATCAGGTGAATGCCGGCCGCGCGCGCTTTCTGCGCCAGCCGAGCGATCAGTTCTTCGATCTTCTTGCCCGCCACCATCATGAGATCCGCCAACTCGTCGATGACCACGACGATGAATGGCAGACGATCCAGCGGCTCCGGTGCGTCCGGGGTGAGCGAGAACGGGTTGCGCACCTTGTCGCCCGCCGCGCGCGCGGCATCGATCTTCTCGTTGTATCCGGCCAGATTGCGCACGCCGAGCGCGGACATCAGCCGGTAACGCTTTTCCATCTCGCCCACGCACCAGTTCAGGGCATGCGCCGCCAGTTTCATGTCGGTCACGACCGGGGCGAGCAAGTGCGGAATGCCGCCGTAGACGGATAGCTCCAGCATCTTCGGATCGATCATGATGAGGCGCACGTCGTCCGGGGTTGCCTTGTAGAGCAACGACAGGATCATCGCGTTGACGGCCACCGACTTGCCCGAGCCGGTCGTGCCCGCCACCAACAGGTGCGGTGCACGCGCCAGATCGGCTACGACAGGCTCCCCCGTGATGTCCTTGCCCATGGCGAGCGCAAGGTGCGAGCGATGGGTGTCGAACACGGGGGCGGCCAGGATTTCAGACAGCCGAATCATTTGCCGCTGCGCGTTGGGCAGTTCCAGCCCCATGCAGGTCTTGCCGGGAATCGTCTCGACCACGCGGATCGACGTCACACCCAGCGCTCGCGCCAGATCCCGCACGAGTCCGACGACCTGCGCCCCGCGCACCCCCACCGCCGGCTCGACTTCGAAACGCGTGATGACCGGGCCGGCCGACGCGCCTACCACCGTGACCGGCACCTTGAATTCGGCCAGACGCTGCTCGATCAACTGGCTCACGGCCGCGAGCGCTTCGTCCGAAACGATATTGGCGACATCCAGCGACGTCACTGGCGAGAGCAGATCGAGTGGCGGCAAGTCGTAATCGATGACGACGCGTGGCGGCGCAACTTCGTACGGGGTGTTCCCCGAGAAGCTGGCGGCGCGCGACTCAGCCGTTGTCGCCATGCCGAACGGCGATGACGCGGCGAACGCCGGAATGGCAGGCACGGCGGCCGCGGGCGACGGCATGGTTGGCGTCAATGACGAGATGGCTTCGTCTTGCGTCAACGGTGCGTAGGTGGGATGGCCGAGATGGGGAGACGCTTCAGCGCGCGCCCAGCTGCCGTCGGCACGCAAGACATAATGCGGCTTCGACGCGGACGCTTCGGCCTCCAGCGCGTCGGGTACGTCTACGGATGCAGCGTCCTCTGCCGGGTAGCCCGGTTCGTCGCGCGTGGCGTTGTGTGGCACATCGGAAGGTACATCGATCGGTACGTCGTTAGGTACATCGAAAGCCTCGACGCTGGCCAACACATCCGCAAAGACGAACGGACGATGTGGCGGCGAGAACGCATGGTCAGAAGGCGAAACGGGTGCGAACGGCGCTGCAGCGATCATGTCGACGCCCCCGGCGGCCGGTGGCGATGGGTCGGTCGCGGCCGACTGCGGCATGGCTTGCGCCATGGCGACAGGTTCGATGGCGTTCGTCGCGTCCGTGCTCAAGCGTTCCTCGTCCATCACGACGCTTTCCCGGCGATCGACGGTGGTCGCCGGACACACCGATGCCAACGCGGGCGCACCAGCGGCCTGCGCCGTGTCGGATGCTGTCCATTGACGTAAGTCGCGAAGCAACGCTTGTGCCTCGTCGCGCAGCACGGCCAAGGCCTGCACGCGCGCCTGTTCGGCGGCACGCGCGGCCGCTTGTTGGGCCAGCACCTCAGAGGTGGGCGCGGGCGGCAAGGCTTCGAAGGCGGGTGCGTCAACGTCCTTCGCCGACAAATCGACGGGCGAAAATGCGGAGATGGCGGCGCAAAGCGGTGAGGCAGCATCGGTCGCGGACCAGGACGCGGCCCCCTGCATTGCAGGCGCCGCCGGGCGAGGCGCGACAGCGCCCGACGCCGCAACGTTGGCCGACGTGTCGGAGATCGCCGGCGTCCCGGCATCCGCCGGAGACGACGCGACAGGCCGCGCCCCCCGTGGCGGCATTTCTTCAAGCCCGAGCTGCGGCTTGCGGAACGGGCTATGCACGATCGTGCCGCGCAGATGGGCGGGCGCGACGCCCACGGGGCGGCGATATCCCGTCGCCCCCGGAATCGGCGTCGAATTCAGTGGATCGGCGGGCGTAGGCGGCTTCGCGGGCATGGCTGCCTTGGTTGCCGTGAGCGGCGCAGCAACGCTTGAGGGAGCGGTCGACGCAACGGATGTCGCGGTTCTGACCGACGCCGCAGACACGGGAGCCCCGCTCGCCCTCGCGGTCGCTGCGGCGGCGACGGTGGCAGCAACGGCGGTCCCTGCACGTCCCACCGAGGCACCCTTGCCTGTCGGACGAAGTCGCGCGCCATTCGCGAACGACGGCTCGGTGCGCGGCGCACCCCGTACCCTCAACGGCGGCGGTCGCATGGCGTCGAGCCGCGCGCGCTCCTCGTCGGACAACTTCCAGCGCGGCTGTGCCGCCAGACCACGGCGGCGCGGCACCGAATCTTCCCTCAGGCTGCCGACATCGTGATGCCCTTGTCCGAGCGTGGGCGTAAATCGCTCACCACGCTCACTCGTGTCAAACGACATGTGCGAGAGACCCCGCGCCGGCTCGCGGGCGGCCCCATCGAAACGTGATTCGTAGGCGGGCGCCTCGGTATCGTCGTCGGACGATTTGCCGCGCGCGAACATGCCCCACCAAGTGGTGCCGAAGACCAGCGGAAGGGAAAAGAGCAGGACGAAGCTCGCCACGCCCATCGCGAGCGTACCGCCCAACGCGACGTGCAAGCCGTGAGACAGGGATTGGCCGACGCTGCCACCCGCGCTGTTGCCCTCCCCGCCCGTCAGCGCGGCGAGCGTGGCACTCGATCCGATCGCGAGCGGTATGCCGAGCAGCATGCGCAGCGTGCCGGGGCCGAAGATTCGTATCTCACCGCCAAGCAGACCCCGCACGCCAGGCCAGCACAACGCCAGCAACCAAAACGTCGACAGTCCGAACCAGCCAAACCCCATAATCGCTCGTGCTTCAGGAAAACCCGGAGTGCGATTGTAGCAGGTAGACCACCGTGCGGAGGCCCTCTCGGCAAGGACTTTCGCGCATCGGCTGGCGTGGGCGCCGCGCGTGTCAGACGTTACGGCCGACCGTGCGTGCCGGTCGAGCGCCAAGTCGGCATGCTGCCGAGACCGGCGCTCTCGCCGCCGGCGTCCGGCACGACCAGACTCAGGTTCCGGCGACGCAGCGCGCGCCAGTCGACTTTGGCGAAGATGTCGTCCCCCAGCGCGCTCGCGTGCGACAGGTTCTCGACGCGCACACCGCGTGCGCGCAAGACCGCCGCCGCGTGGCGGAACGACGGTTCGATCAGGCTGGAGAACTCCACATCCAACCGCGTCGGCGCACGCGTTTGCAGGGTCTCGTAGAACCGTGGCGTCTGCGCGGCGTCGCGCAAGTCGACCCCATGCAGATACAACTCGGTGAAGCCCAGCCACGTCGCCACCTGGAGTGCAAAATACGCCACGGTGCCACCGTGGAAGAAGCCCTGGTCGAGATCGAAGCTGTACCCGAGGCGGCCCTGCTCGCCCTGGAACGCCGCGCTTGCCGCGACCTGCGGATTTGCACGCAGGGCTTCGGGGGTCCTGGCCGCCTCCATCCCGCGCTTGAAAATATCGTCGACAAGATAGAAGCGGCACCCGAACGCCGACGCCGGGAATGTGTCCAGCAGACGGGCGAGCACGACGGGCGTGACAAACAACACCAGATCGCGCGCCACGACGCGGCGCGCCAGGTCCGGACGCTGACGTACGAAACCGGCGTCGAGAATGCAGTAAAAATTGAATTTGACCGGCGCGTGGTCGGTCAGCGCGATGGCCCCATTCACGCCCATGACGTGATGCATCGGCAGCGCTGCGTAATCGATATCGGCCACCGACGGTCCGCTGGCGATGATGTGGCACGGCAAGCGGCGCAGGCGCTGCAATTCGGCGCGCCGAACGAGTGGTACCCGGCGCGAGCGCCACGTAAAGCGCTCGATGGCTCCCATGGCGTCGCGCTCGATGCGCGCGTGCGGCCAGAGGCGTTCGTTGTGCCGCCACTTCGCCGTATGGCTGTAGCGGTAGACGAGTTTGAGAAGCGTCGAAATCATTGTCGTTGTTTTGGCTAGGTCCTACGGTTGCGCCGCGCGCATCTCGTGAATGTGCGCGGTCCTAACCCCGTTGCATATCGCGTGCCTGTCATGTGCCGAACGCCGATGCGCCGCATTGCAGTCCGCGACATGCCCCACCCACGGATACGGTTCACCGGCGCATGGAGGATGCGCTCCACCACGTCGATGCGTTGATTCTGCCACCCGGTCTTTGCCGGAGACAAGATTTATTCCAATTGGAATTCTTACTTCGGGTTACGTTTTGATGACGCCCCGAAAAAAATGACTTGACGCGGAAACGCCCGATTCATGGGGGTTTCCGGCATATTGGGCACTGCGGATCGAGTGCCGGGCGGAAATCGCGCGGGCAATACAGTATTGCGAAAAATACAGATAATTCGCACGACAAATCGGCAACTGATGCGACTTTTGTCGGCCAACGGACGCTCCTCGCCGACGGGTTGTCGAAGCGTCGCGTCGGGAGAATCGAATCAGTGCAATGCCGAGTTGCTGCGATGACGCGGGTAGTACGCATCCCCCAACTCGAGCAGCAATGACGCCAGTTGCGGATCGCGAACGAAACTGACGGCCGAGTCGGCAGCCAGGATAGCCTCGGGCGTTTGCGGGCGCGCAATCAGAAAGCCTTGCACATAGTCGACCCCCAGTTCCGACAAGGCTTCGAGCGTGGCGGTGTCTTCCACCCACTCCGCCACACTGCGAATCCCGAGATTCTTCGCCAGCGCCACAATCGCCTCGACAATCGCCAGATTGGCCGGATGCGCCGCCATGCTTTTCACGAACGCGCCGTCGATCTTGATGGCGTCGACCGCCAGATCCTTCAGGTATGAGAAAGAACTGAAGCCCGCACCGAAGTCGTCGAGCGCGATGCGCCCGCCCAGTTGGTGAATCCGATCGACAAAGCGACGCGTATTGTCGAGATCGTGCAGTGCCACGGTTTCCGTGATCTCGATGCACAGCAACCCGACGGCACGCTCATGGGCCGCCAGCGTGGTGAAGATGTCCCGAATGAAATGTTCGTCGTTGAGCGACGCCCCGACAGATTGACGCACACAAACCGTGTTTTTGCGAGACGGTCGCGGTTCAGGTCGATCCAGGCGAGCGTATTCGTCAGTACCCATTTATCGATCATGCCGATGCTGCCGTTCTCCTCGGCCGCGCTGATGACGCGCGAGGCCGGTACGATATTGCCGTCGGAATCGCGCATGCGCAGCAACACCTCGAAGTTGAGCGACTCGCCGGGCGACGCCATCTCCATGATCGGCTGCATCTCGAGAAACAGGGTGTTGGGCGTGAGTCCCGCGTCGAGCGCATCGATCAACCGCAATTCGGCGAGGCGCTCACGAAATGCCGCCGCCCCGCGCTCATAGACCACCAACTCTCGGCGACTCTTCTTGGCCTCGCGACAGGCGCGGTCGGCCGACGAAATCGCGTCGGGCACCCGCATATCGGTCGTCAGCTCGATGACCCCGGCCGACGCGCGCACCTGAAACGCGCGCTCCCCGATCTGATAAGGCTCGCCGCAAATCGCGTCGACCAGACGGCGCGCCACGGCGGCCGCCTCCTTGATGGTCGCATCGCGAAACACCACGATGAACTCGTCGCCGCCAGTGCGCCCCACGCTCTGATCCGTCGACAGGCGTGCTCGCATCCGGTCGCATGCCTGGCGCAGCACCTCATCGCCCGCCGCATGACCGAAGAGATCGTTGACTAGCTTGAACCGATCCAGATCCAGATACGCCAATGCCGCCGGCCGGGCGTCGGATAAGGTACGGATCGCCTCGGCCAGCGCCTTTTCGATGCCGCGCCGGTTAGAGACGCCGGTGAGCGGGTCGTTCTCCGCCAGATAGCGCAATTGCTCCATCGTGCGAGCCCGTTCGGTGATGTCCTGCAACGAGCCTTCGATTCGTCCTGCGGAGAAAATAGCCTTGACGAGATAGCGGCTGGTGCGGCCGTCGTCGCGGGGCAGGGAGAGAATTTCGAGTTCCGAGTCCTCGCTGTGCTGCGCAACGTCGAGCAGCATGCGCCAAGTGCTCTGGCCGAAGTACTGGTCCCAGCGGAACGTTCGCCCTTCGGTATTGGGAATGCCCAGCATGGTGTGCAACGCCGCGTTGCCACGGACGAAAATACCCTGATCGTCGAGGGTGAACAGACCGACAGGCGTCACATCGTAGGCGTTGCGCAGTTCGGTCTGGGCTTCGAGCTTGCCCTGGTGCTCGGCCCGCATCTGCTCGGCAATGGCCAGCGCCGCCATGAGGCTCGAGAACAGCGCCGCGGTCACGCTGTTGAACGCCGTCGCCAACGCGCGCGCATTGAACGCGGCGGCGATCACTTCGGAAAACGTGGCAAACAGGACGATGGATAGCGACGCGCTGTACCACATCGCGACCCGCGAGCGCGTCAGCACGAGAATGCGGGTCAGCAGCATCAGGACGATGGCGATGCCCAGGGCGGCCACCACCCACAGCACGGGGATGAAATGCGCATACGGCAATGCGATGGCCGCGCAGCAGAGCACCACGCCGGCCCATTGCAGCACCATCACCATCCACCGCCAGCCAATGCGGCGCAACTCCCGCTTGAAGAGCTGCGTGAACAGTGAATATGTCAGCACGTAGTAGATGGCGAATGTCGCCTTGCGCACCAGGGCGTCAAGGTCGGTCGGAATGGCGCGTTCCAGCCACTGCGTGTCGGCCCCGAGCGAGTTCGCCGCGAGCCGCAAGTTGCCGATCAGCCACGCCGCGAACAGGACGTAGAGCCATTCCTTGTTGATGATGGCGGTGACGAGCACGAATGCCGAAAGCGTCAACAGCCCGCCTTCGAGCAAGCCGTTGCTGCGATGGAACTCCCTTTCGGAGACATTCAGTTCGGACGCCGGCCAGGCTACCAGCGTGAGATGCGCCGGCCCGGAGAATGTGCCCTCGCAGAGGAGGGTCACCGGCGCGACGAGTTGCCCGAGATCGATCGCAAAGCCCGCTTTCGACATTCGGATCGCCCCGCGCACGGCGGTGCGGTCCGCGCGTCCGATGGCCGGGGCGTCGGGGTTGCGCCAGCAGATCAGCGTTTGCGCATGGCGCGAGGGAAATTCGATGACCGTATGTTGGGCGGCGCCCACGGGCGGCACGGTGACCCGGAACCACACCGGGGCCTCCGACAGATGCGTGCTGAACTGCCGAACGGCGGGCGCGCGTTCAAGGACGCCCTGCACCATCGGCGGGCCGAACGTCGCGGGTACATCGCCTTTCGCCTGAAAGGTCAACGATGTTTCACCCCGCACGGCGTACTGGCTCTCCTGGAACATCAGCACCAGACCGGAGAGCAGCATGATGGCAGCGGGCACGGCGTACAGCGAAATCGTGCGAAAAAGCTCGTCGAGCCGCGCGCTCACGCGCCAACGGCGCCGCGAACCGGAGAGTTCCGCCAACTCGTCAGAGAAATCGGTCGAATTGCGGCTGTAATCGTCACGCTCGTTGCCGAGTTCCCCCGCCATAGAAATCTTAAGCCCTTATCTTGTTGGTCGCCCCCGCGATCTTCGCCGGGCAAGGCGTACCCCTCGGCACGCCCTGCCGGCCGGGCCGGTCCTGGCCCGTGCGACCCCGATGCAGGCCGACACGGGCAGGTCTCTTTTGCCCGTCTTGCGCGTTATCGCCATCGCCGAAAAAACCGAATGTGGCAGGCGACGGGATAACGTTAGTTCGAATAACGGCATTACACCGACAAGCTGAAGCCTGATGCATCGCATCGTACCGCGTCGCCAGCAAAAGATAAATCCCGCAAATGCGCGCCAACACTGGCTTCGCCCGATGACGCCCGGACAACGTCCTGCATTCCCGGCACCCCCAGCCGCAGGTCGGGATGATGGGTGAGGCACATATAGGCGAACAAAGGATGCGCCGCCGCCTGCCAACGCGTGCGCGCCTGCGCCACGTCCAGCGCCAGCACGCGGTGTCCGATGCCGCCGACGTGCGCCATCGGGATCAGGGCTTGCGACGGGAACACGTCGATAAACATCAGGGCTTCATACTGCCGATGCAGCGGCGGACGCGCCGTAATCACCATCCAGTCGACACCGCACAGCAGGCAATACTGATAGAAGGCCTTGAACAGCGCCGTCTTGACGACACGTCCGGCCGGCCCGGCCACCACGCCCAGACGCGTCGCCTCGGCCAACGCGGCGCTGTCCAGCCACTGGGGCAACGGCGCCGAGTCCTCGAGATGCAACGGCTGGTAACGGTTGGTCTGGATACGCATGGTGCCAAGGACCGCGCCGTCGAGCCGAGCGCGCGCCACGAGCACGATGGCCCCCGGCTCGCGGTCGCTGGGCTCCGGCTCGCTCAACGTGGCGGCCAGATCGGGAAGGTGGCGGCCGTAGGCGGCCTGACGCATGGCGACGGCGTCGCGCAACGCTGCGTCGTCGCTCGCGATGGTGACGATGAAGGGCAGACGCTCTTCTCGCATCGCATCGAGATCGGCCGCCGGGGCGCGCACCGCAGCCGGCAACGACGTGGGACGGCGCTGGCCGGACGACAGGTCGGCCGGGGTGATGGACAGGACATCCGAGGCTTGGGCGAGGTCAAACATGATTGATACTCCTTAAGGTCAATAGAGGATGAGTGCCATGCACGGGCGTGCTCGCCGATACATCGCACATATCCTTTCTTGATCCGCCAAGGCGAAGTGTCAAGTGCTTATTTTTCTTGGCTTTTTCAGATTTTCACGGGCGGCGCAACAGCGTCTGTCCGGGGATCGTGCCCACCGCCCGCGAACCCGCGTCACACCGGGCGAAACCGGCCGACCGCATTTCGGTGCCTTCTGCCGTCCGGTATGGGTGTCACCTATTTGCGACAGTTGCAGTCCGAAGAAAGAGTCTGGCAAAATGATAAACCTGTTTACTAATTGATCTTGCCGGGACGCCCCGAAGGCGACCCCGGCGCACCTTCCGATATGCCGAAAATCGATTGGTCTTCCCGTTTCGGCACGCTGGTACATGACGTCGCGCGCGTTCATTCGCGCTTGTTCGACCGGCGTGCCCGCGGCAACTTCGACCTCACGCGTGCGCAATGCCGCGTGCTGGTTATGTTGCATCGCTATGGGGTCCAGACACAGGCCGAGTTGGCCGAACGCATGGAGTTGACGCCAATGGCGCTGGTGAGACTGCTGGACCGGCTCAGGGACAAGGGGCTCGTGCGGCGCGAACGGGATCCGAACGACAAACGCGCGCAGCTGCTCTATCTGACGGAGGCCTCGGAGGCCAAGATCGACATGATCGTCGCATTCGCCAACGCGACCGAACGCGAAGCGCTGGCCGACCTCACGCCGGCTGAACGGACCGAACTGTCGCGCTTGCTGGGCAAGGTGCTGACGAATCTGACGCGCGCCGAAGCCGAATGCCCGTCACCGGGGCGTCGCGGCGAGGAGACAGCACCGGAGTGACCCGCCGGCGCGAGAGACAACGCGTGCGACGGATCGATGCGTCGTACCGCCATCACGATAACCATCACGATCCGGCAAAGGAATGACCGTGTCATCCCCCCAAACAGCTGACGATCCGGGCAAGCATCGCGCGCTCGTCAGCCTGTCCGTCATGCTCGCGACGGTGTTGCAGACACTCGACAGCACCATCGCCAACGTGGCACTCCCCCACATGCAGGGCAGTCTTTCCGCCTCGCAGGACTCCATCACCTGGGTATTGACGTCCTATATCGTGGCGGCCGCCATCGCCACGCCGCTTACCGGCACGCTCTGTGCGCGCTTCGGGCGCCGGCGCGTCTTCCTGTGGTCCGTCGCCGGCTTCACGATCGCCTCGGCCTTGTGCGGCATGGCGCATTCGCTCACGGAAATCGTGGCCGCACGGCTGTTCCAGGGAATTTGCGGCGCGGCGCTCGTGCCGCTGTCGCAGGCGACCATGCTCGACATCAACCCACCGCACAAGCACGGTTCGGCGATGGCGGTGTTCGGCATGGGCGTGATGGTCGGGCCGATTCTCGGCCCGTCGCTCGGCGGCTGGCTTACCGACAGCTACAACTGGCGCTGGGTGTTCTACATCAACCTGCCCATTGGGTTGATCGCGTTTCTCGGCATTGCCGCTTATCTAAAAGAGCCGCCGGCGCAGAAGGCCGGGAAATTCGATGTGCTCGGTTTCGTCACCCTCAGTCTGGCCATCGGCCTGCTGCAACTGCTGCTCGATCGCGGCGAACAGCAGGATTGGCTGAACGCCACCGAGATCTGGCTGGAGATGCTCGGCGCCATCATCTGCTTTGCGTACTTCGTCGTCCATACATGGACGGCCGGCGAGCATTCGTTCTTCGACCGCGCGTTGCTGCGCGACCGGAACTTCAACACGGGTGTCGTCTACATCTTCGTCGTCGGCATCATTCTTTACGCCACGCGCGCCCTGCTCCCGCCGATGCTGCAAAGTCTGTTCGGCTACCCCGCGATTCTCACCGGGCTGGTGACAGCCCCCTCCGGCGCAGGGACGATGGCCGCCATGCTGATCGTCGGACGCCTGGTCGGCAAGGTCGACGTTCGCTACCTACTGGGTTTCGGTTTCGCACTGACCGCCTATTCGCTGTATCTGATGGCCGGTTACTCGCTCACGCTGCAGCCGTCGGACATCGTCTGGCCGGGGGTCATTCAGGGCTTCGGTCTCGGCTTCGTCTTCGTGCCGCTCACCACGGTCACGTTTGCCACGCTCGCCGGCACGCTGCGCGCGGACGGCGCCGCCATCTACAGCCTGTCGCGCAACATCGGCAGCAGTATCGGTATCTCGGTCGTGCAGACGCTGCTCACCCAGAACACCCAGGTCAACCATGCGGTGCTCTCGGAGCGCATTACGCCGTTTGCACAAGGCGTGGAGGCTTACGTGCAGACGTACGGTGCCGCGGCGATGGCCGCTCTGAATGCGGAAGTCACGCGACAGGCGGCGATGATCGCTTACCTGGACGACTTCCGGCTCATGATGGCGCTCACGATCGCCGTCATGCCGCTGCTGCTCTTCATTCGGCTGAAAAAGCGCGCCCCCGGCGAGATCGACAAGCACGACGAGATCGTGCACGTGGCGGCCGACTGACGCGGCGTCAGCTCTCCTGGCGCCGCCGCGCCGACAACGCGCCGGCCGTCTGGATCACGAGGTCGGCGAAGCGCCGTTCGTCGCGTTCGGCGTTCCACCGCACGCGCGGCACGGCAATGTTGATCGCCCCAATGGCCCGGCCGTCCTGGTTCACCACGGCCGCCGCCGTCGAAATGTCGCCCATGAAGAATTCGTCTTCCGTGTGCGCATATCCCTGCTTGCGAATGCGCGCGAGCCGTTCCTTGATCTTGCGCGGCTGCGCCACGGTCGCCGGCGTGAACTGCACGAGATTCGTGCGCGCGAGAATGTCGTCGACCTCGGCATCGTCGAGCGTCGCCAGCAACGCCAGCCCGGGTGCCGTGCAATAGGCCGGCAGGCGCGAGCCAACGATGACATTCGCATTGAACACGCTGCGACTCACAATACGCAGCACGAACACAATGTCCGTGTCGAGCCGCACCGTCAGGTTCGTCGCCTCCTCGGTTTCCGCAGCGAGTTGCTGAAGATACGGAGCGGCGCGGCTCACGAGTTCGTTCGAGACGAGGTAGTGATAGGTGAAGTCCAGCAGCTTCGGCGAGAGTTCGTACTTCTTGCTCTGCGCGTCCTTGAGCAGATAGCCCAACGCCGAGAGCGTAAAGGTGAAGCGCTGCGCCGCGCTGATGTCCAGCCCCGTGGCCGCGGCGATTTCCGAAAGCGACAGATGGCGCTTCGACCCGTCGAACGCCGTCAGCACCTTCATCGCCTTCTCCACGGACTGCACGTAAAGCGTGGATTCGGTCGATGGGGCGGGAGCAGCAGCTATCTCGCTGGCGATTGCCGCTTTGGCGCGGGTGCGGGGTGTCTTGGTGGTGGCCACGATATCAAGGAAATGGGGCAGGCAGGGACGAATTATCTCATAAAAATAACAGTCTATCTTATACCGATAACGCCAGAATCACCGTCATCGTCACCGCGCCGGTGACGACCGCCCTGCCCTCACGGGTTACGTTGCCACCGTCACCTCCCACGCCTGCGAGGTATCGCGCGAGAGAAGATGCTTACGAATGCGCTCCGAAGGCGTCGTTTCGAAACCTTCGGTGGCGCGATAGTAACGCGGCCGCTGGTAGCTGGCGAGTTTGTCGGCGGCCCATTGCGCGAGTACCGTCCAGTCGAGTGCCTGGCCGTCGCGGAACTGGACGTAAAGCATCACATCCTGCTCTCCGATGTCGCTCGCCACGCCGATGGCGGCACAGGCCACCACCGCCGGATGTCGCGCAAACACACGCTCGATTTCCCAGGCCGACACGTTCTCGCCGCGCACCCGCATGCTGTCCGTGCGCCGGCCGATGAAGACCAGGCTGCCGTCGGGGCCACGTCGTGCACTGTCGCCCGTGAAAAGCTTGCCGTCGCGCAACGCCTTCGACGTGGCTTCCGGATTATCGAGATAGCCCGGCAGGAAGACGCCTTCCACGTCGCTCGACAGCACGATCTCACCGGGTTCGCCGTCGGGCACGGGCTGTCCCGCGTCGTCGAGCAACGCCAGCGTCAGCCACGGCAGGGCGTGACCGATGGCACCCGGCACATCCGCGTCGTTGAGGGTGGCGAAGCTCGAACACTCCGTCATCCCGTAGCATTCGCGCAACTCGCATTGCAGCCGCTCTCGTGTGGCTTGCCAGGTGCTCGCCGACACGCCCGCGCCCCACGCCACGCGCAACGAGTTCTGCGCCGGCTGGGCCTCGCGCGGCAGTTGCATGAGGATGTCGAGGATGCCGCCGAGATAGTGCAGATGCGTGGCCTGCGCAGCGGTGCATTGCTGCCAGAAGCGGCTGGCCGAGAATCGCTCCACCACGTGCATCTCGACATCGGCGAGAAAGGGCAGCAGCAGCATCTGGGCACCGCCGATATGGCACAGCGGCTCCCACAGAAACAGCCGGTCGCCGTCGTGTGCGTCGGCCACGCGCAGCGCCGCCTCACTGGCGACGCGCATCATGCGGTGCGTGAACAGTACCCCCTTGGGCGCGCCGGTGGTGCCCGACGTGTAGATGATGCACAGCACCGACGCGGGCGTGAGCTCCGCCGCCGCCGGCGCGCTACCCATGTACGCGGCGGCCTGGGTCATGACGTCCGCGAGCCAGTGACGCACGACGCGCGTCCCGTGGTGCCCCGGCTGCTGTGCCGCGAGGGTGACACCGGCGTCGAGCACGTCGGCGAAGGCCGGTTCGGCAATGAGCAGCGTCGGCTTGGCGTGGCCGAGCAGGTATTCGATACCGTCGCCCTTCAGGCGCGTGTTGACGGGCACCCACACCAGACCGGAAAGCATGAGCGCATAGATCAACGCCACCTGCGCCGCACTGTTACCCAGCATCACTGCCACGCGGTCGCCCGGCACGAGGCCTTGCGCGGCAAGCCAGCCCTGCATGGCACCCACGCGCGCGGCCATCTGGGCCCGGTCGATGGCTTCACCCTCGAACACGACGACCGGCTTGGCCGACGTGCCGTGGAGCCCGGCCAAGAGCAGCGGTACGACATCGAGCCGGTCGCCCTCGGCCCGCTGGGGAAAGTACTTCGTATAAGGATGCACGGAAGAAAGCGTCTGCGCATTCACCGGCGCGACTCGGGCAACGTTGGACATAGACATACGGAGTTCCGCAGATATCAATAGCGCTTGCGTTTAAAGATCGACGATAGCCAGACGATGAACACCATCAGAAACACCAGCGAGGTCGCCACGGCAGCCAGCGTCGGCGTGACGGCCAACTGGATGTCGTCCCACATCTGCTTGGGTAGCGTGGTGTTGATGCCGCCAGACACGAAGATGGCGATGGTCAGGTCGTCGAACGACACGATGAAGGCAAACAGGAATGCCGACCCCAGGCTCGCCGCGAGCAACGGCAGCAGCACGGTGCGCACCCGGGTAAAGGCCGATGCGCCGAGCATCTTGGCGGCATCGTCGAGCCGCCAGTCGAAGCGCTTGAAGCTCGCCGAAAGCGTGACCACGACATAGGGAATCGCAAGCACCGTGTGGCCGATGACGAGACCGGCATTGGTGCCTGCGAGCCCCCAGCGCGCAAACAAATACAGCAAGCCGACGGCGACCACGATGCGCGGCACGATCAACGGCGCGATGAACATGGCGAACAGCGGCTTGCGCCACCGCGAGGGCAGCCGCACGAGCGCCAGGCTGGCGCCGAAACCGAGGATGAGGGCGAGCGTCGCCGTGGCGAAGCCCACGCCGAGCGAGCGCAGCAACGCCGCCTGCCACACGCTCGACTCGATGAACGCCACAAACCATTTCACTGTGAAGAGTTGCGGGGGAAACGCCACGAACGACTGCTTGGTAAACGCCAGCGGCACCACGAACGCAATCGGCAACACCAGGGCAAACACGACCGCCCCCGTGTACGCCTTGAGACCGAAGCCGCCCCCCGCCCGCGGGCGTCCGCCCGAGAGCGACACCTTGCCCGCGAGCCGCCCAATGGCGATGAGCATGGGCAACATGCGCCCACCGGTCCCCGCTCGGCGTTCCGGCGCTTCGCCGGCGAGCGACGACAGCCCTACGACGCGGTCGTAGACGAAGAACACGACAATCGAGCACAGCAACAGCACGCTCGAGAGCGCGCCGGCAAAGCGCAGGTCGAACAGATCGAGTACCGACGAGATGACGAGCTGCGCCACCATCGATTCACGCGGTGAGCCGAGCAGTGCGGGCACGATGAAAAAGCCCAGGCTCGTGATGAAGACCAGCAACCCGGCCGCCGCCGCGCCCGCCCCGGACAGCGGCAGGAAAACGGTGAAGAAGCCCGTCGTGCGGTCGGCCCCGAGCGTTTGCGCCGCCTGCACCAGTTGCATGTTGATGCCGCGCATGATCGGCAACATCGTCATGACAGCGAGGGGCAGCATCGCGTGCACCATGCCGATCAGCACACCGGTGAGCGACGGCGCAAGCGTGCCCGCGCTATCGATCAGCCCGAGATGCGTGGCCACGACCGTGAGCAGACCGGTCTTCGAGAGCAGCAACATCCACGCATACGTCTTGACGAGATAGCTGGTCCAGAACGGCAGTACGATCCACAGCAACCAGCGCTCACGCGAGCGCGCCGACAGCCGCGCGAGCAGATACGCCACCGGATAACCGAGCAGGACCGAAAGCCCGGCGGTAAGAAACGCAATCCAGAACGTCGAAGCCAGCACTTTGATGTACACGGCCGAGTGCGTCATGCGGGCAAACTGGGCGACGGACAGCACACCGTCGGCATCGTAGAGGCCGCCCTGCAGAATCTCGACGACCGGCACGATGAAGAACACCACGAGGAACAGCAACGCGGGCAAGGCCGGCAACCACCGAGCCACCTGTCGCGGCCAGGCAATACGAGGCCCCGCCTGAGGTAGGCGTTGAACAAGCCACATGACAAAAACTCCTGAAGCGGATGACGAGGGCGTTGACGAAATGTGCTCAGCGCGTGAGCAGCGTCGCACGGCCGTGATCCCACGCCAGTCCGACGCGCTCACCGACACGCGGCGTCAGGTCGCGCGGGCAGCGCACGGTGAAGTCGGCCCCTTGCGCCCCATCGTTCCCCTGCCCCAGCGAGACAATGGCGCGCGTATCCGAGCCCACGAAAACGACCTGGCGAATCGTGCCGGCGAGCGCCCCCTCTTCGGGCGACGTCAGACGCGCGGCCTCCGGACGCACCAGCAGACTGGCCTCTCCCGCCGCGGGCAAGTCGGGACTCGGGCCGATCGGTACCCACCGCTCGCCCACACGTAGCGCAACACGGCCATCGTCCATGCGCTCGACCACGCCGTCGAGCAAATTGGAATGGCCGAGGAAATCCGCCGCGAAGCGCGTTGCCGGGCGGTCATACAACTGTGTCGGCGTACCGATCTGCTCGATGCGCGCCTGATTCATCAGGCAAATACGGTCGGACAGCGTGAGCGCCTCATCCTGATCGTGCGTGACGTAGATGAACGTCGCGCCCAACTCCTGGTGCAGACGCCGGATTTCCAGTTGCATGTGCTCACGCAATTTCTTGTCGAGCGCGCCGAGCGGTTCGTCGAGCAAGATGATCGAGGGACGGAACGCGAAGCAACGGGCAAGCGCAATGCGCTGCTGCTGCCCACCCGACAACTCCGACGGCAGTCGCTGCGCGAACGCTTGCATCTTGACCATCGCGAGCGCGGCGTCGACGGCCGGCGCCAGCTCGGCGCGCGGCAGCTTGCGCATGCGCAAGCCGTACGCCACGTTGTCCCAGACCGTCATGTGCGGAAAGAGCGCGTAGCTCTGGAACACCATCCCGATGCCGCGCTTGCCGGGGGCTTGGTGGGTGGCATCGCGCCCGTCGATGAGCAGTTGCCCGGCGCTCGGCTCGACCAGCCCCGAAATCATCTGCAACAGCGTGGTCTTGCCCGAGCCGGACGGCCCGAGCAAGGTCAGAAATTCTCCCGCCGCAACCCGCAGGTCGGTCGGCAGGAGCGCGGGGTCTCGCGATACGTCTTGGCAAGACCGATGGTTTCCAGTTTGGTACTCATAGTCGTCTCTTCCTGCTTCGCGGTACCTGACGGCTTACGACAACAGCCATGCGTTGAAACGCTCGGTGGCCTTCGTGCGGTTCTCGGCCCACCACTGCGGGCTTGGCAAACGCATGCCCTTCAAATTGGCCGGGGCCGTGGGCATCAACGGGGCGCGATCCTTAGGGATCGCGTCGAACGCCTTAAGGTTCGTCGGACCGTACGCAAGGTCCTGGGTAATCAACGCCTGGCGTGACGGGTCGCCGCAGAACCGAACGAACTGCCGTGCAAATTCGGCACGCGGCGTGCCCTTCGGAATGCCCCACCCTTCAATCGAATACAGCCCCTGGTTCCAGACGATCTTCACCGGCGCCTTGTTGTCGATGGCGGCCTGCGCGCGACCGTTCCACGTCGACATCATGTCGACGTCGCCGTTCTGGATCGCTTGCATGGCCTGCGCGCCGGACGTCCACCAAAGATCGATGTGCGGCTTGATCTTGTCGAGCGACTTGAAGGCGCGGTCGAGATCGAGCGGGTAGAGCTTGTCGATCGACACACCGTCGGCCATGAGCGCCTGCTCGAGCGTGTCGAGCGGGCTGCGGCGCAGCGAGCGGCGTCCCGGAAAGCGCTTCACGTCCCAGAAGTCCGCCCACGTCTGCGGCGCGTCTTTCGGGAATTTGTCGGTGCGGTAGGCCAGTACGGTCGAATACACGTCGACCCCCAGCCAGTCGGGCGTCACCGCCTCGGGCATGATGCCGGGGAAGTCGGCGACCTTCATGCCGATGGGCTCGAGAAAGCCCTTCGACTCCAGATACGGAATGTCGGCTGAGAGCGTGAGCGTCGTCACATCCCACACGAAGTTCTTCGTCTGCACCATCGCGGCGAACTGCGCCACCGGCTGCGAATCGCGCGCCACGCTCACCACCTTGATGCCAGTGGCTTTCTCGAACGGATCGTAGAACGCGCGGCGGTACGCCGTCGTGTACGGGCCGCCCGGATCGGAGACGATCAATTGGCGTGCCTGGGCATACGCCGTGCGCGATGCGGCCAACGGCAAAGCGCCTGCCAGCGCGGCGGTGCCGGCCATCTGCAGCAGGCGGCGACGGGACGGGTTTTGCGGGTCGTGCGAATGTGACATTAGAAACTCCGCTAACGTGTGGACAGACGCGGTGCGCATGCCCTGTCATGGTTGCCGCCCGGCAATGCTGAGCACAATGCCGAGCGGCGCGACGTGATTGAACAGTGGACGGAAGCGCTCAGGCCTTCGCTGTCTCGGCCTTGGCCGCGCGCTTGGCAAAGAACGCCGCCATCATGCGTGCCGGCTCGCCCGATTCATACGACTCGCGTTGAATGCGCATGCCGGCGGCGATGGCGTCCTGGAACGTCCCTTCGGTCATCTCGCGAAAGCGCTGCTTGTCCAGGCGCATGGCCACCGGCGGCTTTTCGGCCAGCTCGGAGGCGATCTCCAGGGCCTTCTCGAACACCTTCTCCTCCGGTACAAGGTGATGAATCAAGCCGAGGCGGTGGCACTCGTCAGCTTCCATCAGACGGCCGGTGAGCGTGAGTTCGATGGTGCGCGACAGGCCGAGCATGTGATTCATGATCCACGGGCCGGTCGTGCTGGCGATCCCGGCGTTGATCTCCGGCTGCCCCATGCGCACACCTGGATGGCCGACGCGAATGTCGCCAAGCAGCGACACCTGGAAGGCCGAACCCGCTGCCGTACCGTTCAGCGCCATGACAAGCGGTTTCTTCAGGCTGCGAATCACGTCGTAATAGTGCTCCCAGCCCTTGATCCATTCGATGGCGGTGTCACCGTCGAAATGCTTTGCCTCGGCCAGATCCTGCCCCGCGGAGAAGGCGCGCCCCGCCCCGGTCATGATTACGGCGGCCACGCTGTCGTCGGCATTGAACCGCTCGAGCGCATCGATGATCAGTTCGCGCATGGCGATGGTCCAGGCGTTGAGCGCCTGCGGGCGGTTCAACGTGATCACCGCGACACGGCCGACCTGCGTGAAAAGAACTTCCTGCTCCGATTGCTTTGCTGTCTCGCTCATTTGAACTCCAAGGGCACGCCACGCGTGTCATCACGCGGGCATTGAGATGACGATCATGCGACGAACGCATTTCTCACTAAACAGTTATCTCAGTGCAATAACTGTTATCTGAGAGAAATATAGTTATTTCAAAAAGATGGCGCAAGTCGAATCGCTTCGGGGTTTACCTCAGGGGGTTGCACCTCAGGAGCGCGGGGCGAAAAAAAACGGGCAGCCCGTGAGGACTGCCCGTCTTGCTGGCGTTGGCGTTGGCGCCGATGCGCCGTGTCACTGGCTCAGCGAGCCCCCTTTTGCTTGCGAATGCGCCGGATGGCCTGCAATTGCGCTACGGCTTCCGTCAGCTCCGCTTGCGCCTTGGCGTAATCGATATTGCTCGCATGGGTTTCGAGCACCGCCTTGGCCTCCTCGCGCGCGCGCTCGGCGCGGGCTTCATCGAGACTCTCGGCGCGGATCGCGGTGTCGGCCAGAATCGTCACCCGATTCGGCTGAATCTCGACGAAGCCGCCCGCAATGTAAAGAAACGTATCGGTGCCGTCACTCGCCTCGATCCTCACCGTGCCGGGACGCACGCCCGTGAGCAGCGGCGTGTGCCCGGGGAGCACGCCCAATTCGCCCGCTGTGCCGGGCACCGCGACGAAACGGGCCTCGCCCGAAAATATCGCCCGCTCGGTGCTCACCACGTCGACCTTGAGTAATGCCATGCCTTTCACTTCTCCCTGCGATGCCGCGGACATCGCCTAAATCGATTCGCTTTTCACGTTGCGTTGCGTGCGCGTCGCGCCAAGATATCGGTCGCCACGCATGGGTATCGCTTTCCTCTGGGGATGACGTTGTACAGACACATCAGGTGGGCTCATAAGGGGGCTGGGAGACGGAATGGCATGCCCGCCATCGGCATGTGCTGAGGGAATGCCACACGTTAGCTGCTGATTCATGCTAACCGCATTGCGCTTGGCGAGGCAAGCTTGAGCGCTAAGCGCGCCAATGAGGCTGAAAGGCTGGGGGTGCGGGGCCGGCGCGGGTGCAATGCGCAGCGTGCGACGCGCGACCCGGCGCGCACAATGCATCGGATACCGATCAACTCAGCGGGGAATGCGGCATGCGCATTGCCCGGATCGCACCGGGTATGTATGGGTGTCCCGCGACGCGGCCGGTCGACCGCGATGGGGCAGATGGGGCACACGCACCCGATGGGGTTAGAAATGCAGGCCGAAGTATTCAGGTGCGCCGGCGAAGAGTTGTGTGCTCGATGCAGGATTGGACAGCGCACGATGCCAGACGGTTTGATACAGGCCCGTCAGCCCGGCGTGAGGTCCGGTGACCATGCCGTCGTCGGATCGCGTCACCCCGGCATTCCCCAGCATGCCGCCGAGTGTGCCGCCGCTCACGACAATCGGATCCGACGCCCAGACGCCTGCATCCGTGAACACATCGTGCCACGGGGCTGGCGCGACACCGACGAGTGCCGGCGGAGGGGCGCCCGGCGGTGCGAAGTCGGGCGCTCGGGCCGCACGCTTCATGCGTGCGGCCCGCGACAGCCGGACGCCATGCCGGGTGTGTGCGGCCGTGGTCTTCTTGCTTGCCGATGCCCCCGCGTGACGCAGGGAGCCCGACGGATTCGCGGCATGTGCCGATGCCGGTATCCAGAAGCAACACAGCCACGCCAGCGCCAGCATGGCGCCCATGAGGCGAAAGCGCGACTTCATCATGACATCCTCGTCCACATCGTCTTCTGTCTGCGGTCAATCCCGCCTGTCCCGAGCGATTCAGAGCAACTTTCGGACCACGAGCCACAACCCATTGATTCTTGGACACTTCCATTTCCGTGACATGCGCGTTGCCGCGGCGATACCCACGAATTGTTTCATTTCAGAAACATCGAATGGCTACGCGTGACACGTCCGCGTGCGATCGGCGCCGGCGATGCGACAATCGCCGACTCGGGCCTCGGATGGCTCTGAAATCGTAGTGGCCCGCCGACGTCCCGAGCCGGTCTCTGGCACAATCGCTCATCGCCAGAAGCCGAGGTCGTCGACACACTGCGCGCACTTGCGCTGCCACGGTTCGACGCGCGGCACGACCAACAGGAGTCAGCAATGTCCCAGTTCGATGTGGATCTTTTCGTGATCGGTGCCGGTTCGGGCGGCGTGCGCGCAGCACGCGTCGCGGCGCAATACGGCGCCCGTGTGAAAGTCGCGGAGGAGTTTCGCGTCGGCGGCACCTGCGTCATTCGCGGTTGTGTGCCGAAGAAGTTGCTCGTCTATGCGAGCCGTTTCGCCGATGAGTTCGAAGATGCCGCTGGTTTCGGCTGGCAAGTACCCTCCCCCACGTTCGACTGGAAAACGCTTATTGCACGCAAGGACAGCGAAATCGCGCGGCTCGAAGGCATCTATCGAGCCAACCTCGAACGCGCGGGCGCCGAACTCGTCGAGGCGCGGGCCGTGGTCGAAGGTCCGCACACGGTCGTGCTGCCCGCCACGGGCGAGCGCATCACGGCGCGGCACATCCTGATCGCCACCGGGGGAAAACCGGCGGACCAGCCGCACTTCATTGGCCGCGAACATGCGATTTCGTCGAACGAAGTGTTCCACCTTGAATCCCTGCCCGAGCGCATCACGATCATCGGCGGCGGCTACATCGCGCTGGAGTTCGCGGGCGTGTTTGCCGGACTCGGCTCGAAGGTCACACTCGTGCATCGCGGCCCGCATTTGCTGCGCGGCTTCGACGACGACGTTCGCACCGCGCTCGAAGCCGCGTACCGCGACCGCGGTATCGAAATCCTGCTCGAGCGCACGGTGGCACGCGTCGACAAAGCGCCGAGCCAATTGCGCGTGACGATGTCCGACGGCAGCACGCACGACACCAATGTGCTGCTCAGCGCAGCCGGACGCGTGCCTTACACGCAAGGTCTCGGCCTGGCCGCGAGCGGTGTGGCGCTCAATGAAAAGGGCGCGGTGATCGTCGATGAGTTCTCGCGCACCAACGTGCCGTCGATCTTTGCCGTGGGCGACGTCACCGACCGCGTCAACCTCACGCCGATGGCGATTCGCGAAGGACAGGCGTTCGCCGACACGGTGTTCGGGGAACGCACGACACGCGTCGATCACAAGCGCATTCCGACGGCCGTGTTCAGCACGCCCGAGATCGGTGTGGTGGGTCTCACCGAGAGCGAAGCGCGCGCCGATTATGCACAGCTTCAGGTGTACAAAGCGTCGTTCCGGCCCCTCAAGGCAACGCTGTCGGGCCGTCAGGAAAGGGTGCTGATGAAACTGCTCGTTGACGGCGCCACCGACAAGATCGTCGGCGCCCACATGGTAGGCGATCACGCCGGCGAACAGGTGCAGTTGCTCGGCGTGGCCCTGACAATGGGCGCCACGAAGGCCGACTTCGACCGCACGCTGGCGGTACATCCGACCGCCGCCGAGGAATGGGTGACCATGCGAACGCCGGTTGCGTAATTCGCCGGCGCGTCGCGTAAGTTGTCCAGGTCGCGGAGGCGCGCGACGGCCCGTCGTGCGTATCAGAGGCTCTGGTACCACACGCCGACGATGGCAATCGGCGTGAGCACGAGCAATAGCGCTCGCCAAACAGGCACGAACCATTGCGCTCGCGTGCCATCGAGTACGGTGCGCGCCGTTGGCCAAATCCGTACGCCGACGAAGCATGCCACGCACAACCCGCCCGCAGGCATCAGCAGATTGACAGTCACATAGTCCATCAGCTCGAAAATCGTACGGTCGAAAACACGCATGTCCGACCACACACCGAACGACAACGCGGCGGGGGCACCGAAGGCGAACGTGGCCACCAGCACCGCCGCCACGGCCGGTCCACGGCGCCATTGATATTCGTCGATGAGAAATGCGACGACCGGCTCGAACAGCGAAACGGCGGACGTGAGCGCTGCAAACAGGAGCAGCAGGAAGAATGCGATCGCCACGAGATGGCCGAATGGCATCTGCGCGAAAATTGCGGGCATCGTGATGAAGGTCAGACCAGGCCCAGCGTTGGGTGCCACGCCGAACGCGAACACCGCCGGCAGAATCATCAGCCCGGCGAGGCAGCAGGCCAGCGTCGCAAGCGTCGCCACCCAAACGGCCGAGCCGGCCAGGCGTGCGTCTTTGGGCAGATAGGAGCCGTAGACCACGATCATGCCCGCGCCGAGCGACAACGAGAAGAACGCCAAACCCAGCGCTTCGAGCAGCGTGGCACCGGATATGACTGAAAAGTCCGGCGTCAGGAACCAGGCAACACCGGCCATCGCGCCCGGCAGGGTGAGGGCGCGCGCGATGACCAGCAGCATCAGCAGGAACAACGCGGGCATGAGCCACTTGCCTGCCCGTTCGATGCCCTTTTGCACGCCCGCGGCAACGATGACGGTTGTCAGCCCAAGAAAGGCCCCCATGCTGGTCAGCGACGCGACCGGATCCGCGATGAACGCCGAGAACTCGCCCACCAGACGCTCGGTGTCATTGGCCAGCACCGTGCCGGTCATCGCCCGGACGAGATACGCCACCGTCCAGCCACCCACGACGACGTAAAACGACAGAATCGCGAACGCGTTGAATGTCGCAATGCGTCCGACCCAGGCCCAGCGGCGCCCGCCCAATTCACGCAGCGCCGTTGTGATCGATTTGCCCGTCAACCGGCCGATCGCCATTTCGGCAAGCAGCAGCGCGACACCAAGCGTCAGCACGCAGCCCAGATAGACCGCAAGGAACGCGCCACCGCCGTGCTTGCCCACCACGTAGGGGAATTTCCATACCGCGCCAAGTCCCACGGCAGAACCGGCCACCGCGAGAATAAAGCCCAGCCGCGATCCCCAGGTGGCGCGGCCGACGACGGCGAGCGCGTCGGGGGTCGCGCACGCCGAGGCGACGGGCGGTGCTACGGGCGTATCAGGCAAATGGGACACGGGTCTTCTCCGGAAACGGCCGTGCACGCCGCGTCGACCGGGGGCGACAGCAGCGCATCACGACACTTGTATGGAATGGCGTCAGGCAGATTACCGGCGTGGCACGGCATCGACATCGGGACGATGCGGCTCAGAAGTGCCAGCGCACAACACCATCAGGGTGGCCGGAGAGTCTACGCGGGAAAAGGTGCCGACCGAATTAGGAAAGCGCCCAAAATGATTGGCGACGCCGGAGAACGGGCGTTCCCGGCGCAAGGCACGTCAGTGGCCCAGTGCGACTTCGCCGGCCGACGCGGAGCGTGTGCCCGGCGTTGGCGGATTACTCTCGCCGCGATACGCAAACACGACGGAGAATTTCGTGGTATCGCCCTCGTTGCGTCCGGCCGCGTGGAAAAGACCACTGTGAAACAACACGACATCGCCCTGCGCCAGGGCCACCTGCCGACCACGTGCGACGAGCGGCTGATTGTCGGGCTCGTCGGGACGCAGGAAGTCGAGCGAATCGAGCTGGTGCGGCTGGAGTTGTTCGCGATGCGACCCGGGGATGAAGCGTAGCGCACCGTTCTCACGCGTCTCCGGCCCCAACGCCAGCCACACGGAGATCAGCGAATTCTGCGGAAATGACCAATACCGGATATCGCGATGCCAACCGGTCGCCGTGCCGAAATGGGGATGTTTGGTCATCACGCAATTGTGATGCGCCAACGTGAGCACCACATCCTCGCCGAAGATTTGCGCGAGCGACTCGACCAGATCCGGACGCGTTGCCCAGCGACGCAGCGCATCGCCGCGATCGTAGGCCTTGAGCAGACGACGAACGGTCTGACCACCCTGCGCGTCACGCGATACCGGTGCCCCCGCGTAGCCCACATCCGCTTCGAACTCGAGCGGCAACGTGGCCGACGCCAGTTGCGCTCGTGCGTCGGCCAGCATCGCCTCGCAGTCGGCCTGCGCCACATAGCGCGGGAGAATCAGATAACCGTCGTTATGGAAGGTTTCGAGTTGCGATGCGGTAAGCGCCATGATGGTCGGCGAAGCGGGCAAGTAACTGGACGTTGAGGGAAATTCGGTGGCTTAACGAAGTCGATCGGGAGAGCTGGCTCGGCATGCTGTCCGAGACGGCGGACTCAGGCGGCGCGTTTGCGTCGTCGCGGCGGTAGTTCGGCGGCGGGCTTGCGCTCAAGGGCGAGTTCAGGCTGCGGCACGTCGGTGCCGGGCAGCGATGCTTGCGGATTTCCGGCAGGGCGCGGCGTATCGACTACGGTGCGAAGTCGATCGAGTTCGCGCGTGAGCTTCGCCAACTGGTACTCGAGCTGACAATTTCGGCGGTACAACGTGCGCATCTTCTGGCTAAGCGCCTGCGTCTGCGTCCAATACTCCGGATACATGACGAAACGCCCGTCGGGGCGCTCGACGACACCCAGTCCGCTCTGCCCCATCACATCGATGGTTTCCAGCGCGTAGCGTCGAACTTTTTTTACCGTACCTGCCGCCATTGAATTCCTACAGTCCCAGCCTGAGAGAGTCAGGCGCGGAATTTTGCCACGAATTCGCCCCGGCCGGGCGGCAAACCACCACCGGGCCGAGATTTATTTTCGGCCGCCAGCCCCGCCCGCGGGACCTGCCGAGTCACCCGATGTCGACTTGGGTGCACGTTTTGGCTTGTCGATTTCGATGGAAACGGGGTCACTTGCCGGAAACGTCTCCTCGAGGGCTTCGTCGAGGTCGCGTTCCACGACGTCCTCCGGCTCAGACTTCTGTTGGACCGGCTTGCGCGTCTGGGTATCGCTCATCAAGTCCTCCGCGGGTAAAGCCGCGCCGAAGCGCGACGGCAGTCCCCACTATACTGCGAGCCACGTATCTTCGCCTGGAACCGGCCTCACCCAGCCGGCGTCAGCCGCTCACGATGGCGGACGAGCGCTTCACGCACCAGCACGTGCATCTCGGCGGAGACCGGCGTGTCGGCCAGTGCGAGGATCTCGGCGCGCATGCGTGGATCCCAGAACTTGTGCAGGTGCGCGGCGACTTCATCCAGCGCTTCGTCGCGATCAGGTAACGATTCAAAGAAGTCCGCGATGCGATTGGCCATGCGCACGAGGTTATTACCGTCCATCAGGAAGCTCCTGCTCGTTGGTTGGCGTCAGGCGCTGGCGTCGAGCGCCGCCCCGCCGGTGTAGATCACGCACTGCTCCCCGCGCACGAAGCCGACCAGCGTGACGCCCGCCGCCGCAGCCGTTTGCACCGCGAGGGCCGTCGCCGCCGAAACGGCCGCGACCATCGGAATGCCGACCTGCGCGGCCTTTTGCACGATTTCGACGCTCGCACGACTCGTCATGAGCACGAAGCCACGATCGAACGGCTGTTCGCTGCGCGCGAGTGCGCCGATCAGCTTATCGAGCGCGTTGTGCCGGCCGACGTCTTCGCGCAAGCAAAGTATCTCGCCCTCCCGCGAGCACCAGGCCGCGCCGTGCACGGCGCCCGTCACACCGTTCAACGGCTGATGACGCGCCAGCCCGGCATACGCGGCGGCCAGCGCCGCGTGCGACACACGCAGCGGCGCACCGGCGGCCGGCAACGGCCGCAGCACCTGATCGAGACTTTCCGTGCCGCACAGTCCGCAGCCAGTACGCCCCGTGAGGTTGCGGCGCCGTTCCTTGAGTCCGGCAAACGCGCGCGACGAGACGTCGAGATGCACCGTCACGCCCTGTGTCGTTGCCGTCACGTCAATGCCGTAGCACTCGCGCCGGTCGTTCAGAATGCCCTCGGACAACGCGAAGCCCAAGGCAAAGTCTTCGACGTCTGCAGGCGTGGCGAGCATCACCACGTGGGAGATGCCATTGAACTCCAGCGCTACGGGCACTTCTTCGGCCAATTCGTCGCTCGCCGACTGCCACGCCCCATGACGGAAGCGCCGCACGGCAAAGGTCGTACTCGGCGCGAGACTGTCCGGGTCGAGCACGGCGGGCGCCGCGTCGCACACCGGCGCGACACGCCCGCCAACCGTCCCGTCGATCACGTCGGCATCGCCCGGCCCCTCGGCCTGCGGTTCGCCTGCGGGCTGCCGGCCGTCCCGGTCACCTAATGGGTTGAACATCGTCAAACGCCGACTCCACGTCAATTTACCAAACGCGCCCTACTTCGCCGGTACCGGCTCGGAGGGCATATGGGCCGCATCGAGCAGCGCGAGCTGCGTGCGGTTGAATGTCGAATATTCCGACTGCCATGCGGAGGGCTGTACCACCGGCAGCACTTGCACGGCCGTCACCTTGTACTCAGGACAGTTGGTCGCCCAGTCCGAGTTGTCGGTCGTGATGACGTTTGCGCCCGACTCCGGGAAATGGAAGGTCGTGTACACCACGCCCGGCTGCATGCGCTCGCTGATGACAGCACGCAGCACTGTTTCGCCCGCGCGGCTGCGGATGCCAACCCAATCGTTGTCCTTGATGCCGCGATCCTCCGCATCGACCGGGTGAATTTCGAGCCGGTCTTCATCGTGCCAGGCCACGTTGTGCGTGCGACGTGTCTGTGCGCCGACATTGTATTGCGAGAGAATGCGTCCCGTGGTGAGCAGCAGTGGGTAGCGCGGCGTAACCTTCTCGTCCGTCGGCACATATCGGGTGATGATGAAGCGTCCCTTGCCGCGCACGAACTCGTGCACGTGCATGATCGGTGTGCCGTCGGGCGCCTCGTCGTTACACGGCCATTGCAGACTGCCGGCTTCATCGAGACGCGCGTAGCTCACGCCGCTGAACGTCGGGGTCAAGCGGGCGATCTCGTCCATGATCTGCGACGGATGCGTATAAGGCATGTCGTACCCCAGTCGCTTCGCCAGCGCGATCGTCACCTCCCAGTCCGCCATGCCGGGCAGCGGCGCCATCACCCGACGCACGCGTGAGATGCGCCGCTCCGCATTCGTGAATGTGCCGTCCTTTTCGAGGAAGGTCGTGCCCGGCAGCAGCACGTGCGCGTACTTGGCCGTTTCGTTCAGGAAGATATCCTGCACGACGAGGCACTCCATCGCCTCCATCGCCGCCGCCACGTGCTGCGTGTTCGGGTCGGACTGCACGATGTCCTCGCCCTGGCAGTAAAGCCCTTTGAAGCTGCCCTGCACCGCCGCGTCGAACATGTTCGGAATCCGCAGCCCCGGCTCGGCGTGCAGCGTGACGCCCCAAGCGGCCTCGAACGACTCGCGTACCAACGTATCGGAGACGTGGCGATAACCGGGCAGTTCATGGGGGAACGACCCCATGTCGCACGACCCTTGAACATTGTTCTGGCCGCGCAACGGGTTCACGCCAACGCCCTCGCGCCCGACATTGCCCGTGGCCATCGCCAGGTTGGCAATGCCCATGACCGCGGTCGACCCCTGAACATGCTCGGTCACCCCCAGTCCGTAATAGATTGCCGCGTTGCCGCCCGTGGCGTACAAACGCGCCGCGCCGCGGATCTGCTCGGCGTCCACGCCGGTGACGACCGACACGGTTTCGGGAGAATTCTCCGGCAGCGCCACGAAGTCGCGCCATTGCGCGAAGGCCCGGTCTTCACAGCGCTCGGCGATGAAGTCCTCGGCCAGCAGCCCTTCGGTGACGATCACATGCGCGAGGGCATTGACCATTGCCACGTTCGTTCCGGGGCGCAGCGGCAAGTGGAATGCGGCCTTCACGTGAGGCCCGTCGACGATGTCGATGCGCCGCGGATCGATCACGATCAGGTTCGCCCCCTCGCGCACACGACGCTTGAGTCGCGAGGCAAATACCGGATGCCCATCGGTCGGATTGGCGCCCATCACGAGAATCACGTCCGAGTGCTCGATCGACTTGAACGTCTGCGTGCCCGCCGACTCGCCAAGCGTCTGCTTGAGCCCGTAACCGGTCGGTGAATGGCACACGCGCGCACAGGTGTCGACGTTGTTGTTACCGAACGCGGCACGCACCAGCTTCTGCACGAGATACGTCTCTTCGTTCGTGCAACGCGACGACGTGATGCCGCCAATGGCATCGCGCCCGTACGTCGCCTGAATGCGCCGGAACTCCGACGCCGCGTAGTCCAGCGCCTCGTCCCATGACACCTCGCGCCACGGATCGGTAATCTTGCTGCGGATCATCGGCTTGGTGATGCGCTCCTTGTGCGTTGCGTACCCCCACGCAAAGCGCCCCTTCACGCAGGCGTGGCCCTCATTCGCCCCGCCATCCTTGTAGGGGGTCATGCGAACCACGTCCCCGCCCTTCATTTCAGCCTTGAACGCGCAGCCCACACCGCAGTACGCGCACGTGGTCACCACCGCGTGCTCGGGCTGCCCCATCTCGATAACGCTTTTTTCCTGCAGCGTTGCCGTCGGGCAGGCCGACACGCATGCGCCGCACGACACACACTCCGAATCCATGAACGGCTGATCCTGCCCGGCCGAGACCCGCGCCTCGAAGCCGCGGCCGGAAATCGTCAGCGCAAACGTGCCCTGCGTCTCCTCGCACGCCCGCACACAACGGTTGCAGACGATGCATTTCGACGGGTCATACGTGAAATACGGATTCGACTCGTCCTTCGCGCTGTGAATATGGTTCTCGCCCTCAAAGCCATAGCGCACCTCGCGCAGCCCCGTGACGCCCGCCATGTCCTGCAATTCGCAATCGCCGTTGGCCGCGCAGGTCAGGCAGTCGAGCGGGTGATCGGAGATGTAAAGCTCCATCACGTTGCGACGCAGATCCTGCAGCGCCGGCGACTGCGTGCGTACCTTCATGCCCGGCTCGACGGGTGTCGTACACGAAGCGGGAAATCCGCGCCGCCCCTCGATCTCGACCAGACACAAGCGGCAAGACCCGAACGGTTCGAGCGAATCTGTCGCACAGAGCTTGGGGATGTTGACGTCGCGGCCCGCCGCCGCCCGCATGATCGACGTGCCGGCCGGCACGGTCACGCGCTCGCCGTCGATTTCGAGGGTAATGCCGACATCGCTCTCGCGCAGCGGCGTGCCCATGTCCAGGTCGTGGCCCGGGGTAACTGAGGTGCTCGGATGCATCATGTGTTCTCCTCCCTGCCGAACGCTTGCGCGTCAGGCGGCTTCGGCGCGCCCGGCGCCATCGGGCAGACCGAAGTCTGCCGGGAAATGTTCGAGCGCCGAGCGCACCGGGAACGGCGTCATGCCGCCCATCGCGCAAAGCGACCCCGCCACCATCGTGTCGCACAGATCACGCAGCAGTTTTATTTGACGCACGGAGGTGTCTCCGCGTCGGATCTGGTCGATCACCTCGACTCCGCGCGTCGCGCCAATGCGGCACGGCGTGCATTTGCCGCACGATTCGTGCGCACAGAACTGCATCGCGTAGCTCGCCAACGCCGCGAGGTCGGCCGTGTCGTCGTGGACGACCACCCCGCCGTGACCGACGACCGCGCCGAGCGAGGCATACGCCTCGTAATCCATCGGCACGTCCCACTGCGCGCTTGGCAGATACGCTCCGAGCGGCCCCCCGACCTGAACGGCCTTGGCAGGGCGCCCGCTGGCCGTGCCGCCACCGAACTCGTCGAGCAGTGTGCGCAGCGTCACGCCGAACGCCAGCTCCACCAGTCCGCCGCGACGCACGTTGCCCGCGAGTTGCACCGCCAGTGTGCCTTGCGAGCGGCCCATGCCGAACTCGCGATAGGCGTCGGCGCCATGCGCGAAGATGAACGGCACGCTCGCGAGGGTCACGACGTTGTTGACGAGTGTCGGCTGCCCGAAGAGTCCGGCCACCGCTGGAATCGGCGGTTTCGCGCGGACCACGCCGCGCTTGCCTTCCAGGCTTTCGAGCAACGCCGTTTCCTCGCCACAGATATAAGCGCCCGCCGCCTTGGCGACGCGCAACTCGCAAGCGCGTCCCGAACCCAGCACGTCCGGGCCGAGCCAGCCTTCCCGGCGCGCGACGGCAATCGCCGACTCGAGTGCCGCAATGGCGTGCGGATACTCGCTGCGCACGTAGATGATGCCCTCGCTCGCCCCCACGCATAGCGCTGCGATAGCCATCCCTTCGATGAGCACGAACGGATCGCTCTCCATGATGAGCCGATCGGCAAATGTGCCCGAGTCGCCTTCGTCGGCATTGCAGACGACGTATTTGGTTGCCGCCTGGGCGCGGCTGACGGTTTGCCACTTGATGCCCGCCGGAAACGCCGCGCCGCCGCGTCCGCGCAGGCCCGAGTCGAGTACGGTCTGGCACCCCGCCGCGGCGTCGAGCGCCAGGCATGCGCGCAGTCCGACCAGGCCACCGTGCGCTTCATAGTCCGCCGGGCTGAGCGGGTCGGTCACGCCAATGCGCGCGAACGTCAGGCGCTGTTGCCGCGCCAGATACGGAATCGCATCGACCCGTCCGACGCAGGCAGGCATGGGGGCGCCCCAACTCCCGTCGGGATTGTCAGCGGGAACCTCGCGCTCGGCGTCCTGAACGGCACATGAGGGCCAGCCGCTGTCGAACAAGGCGGCGACCTGAGCGGCCTGCACGTTGCTGTACCCGATGCGCCCGGCGGGGGTCTGCACTTCGACGAGCGGTTCAAGCCAAAACAGCCCACGAGAGCCATTGCGCACGATATCGACGGCAATGCCTCGCTGGGTGGCTTGCGTTGCCACGGCGGCGGCGACCCGGTCCGCGCCCAAGGCGAGCGCAGCGGAATCGCGCGGGATATACACGCGGTACGGACCGCGCTTCGAAGACTCAGACATGGTCACCTGCCTTGCGCGCCGGCAGCAGCGCATCGAAGCGCGCCGGACTCACGCGCGCGTGCAGTTCGCCGTTGATCATCACGGCCGGGGACAACGCACATTGCCCGAGGCAATACACCGATTCGACGCCGACCCCGCGACACGGCGCGCCGTCCACGGGTGCGCCGGTACTCGCCTCGATATGGGCTACGAGCGCTTCGCCACCCCGACTGCGACATGCCTCCGCGCGGCAGACCTGCACCACGATCGGGGGCGGCGGCGCGCTGCGGAAGTGGTGATAGAAGGTAATCACGCCATGTACTTCGGCGCGAGAAAGATTCAGCGCGGCGGCGATCGCCGGCACATGGGCGGGGTCGACGTAACCGTCGCTGTCCTGCAGGGCATGCAACAGCGGCAACAACTCGTGCGCACGGCCGGCGTGGCGAGCCAGCAGCGGCGCGAGCGTCGCGTGAGGGGTGGGCACCATCTCGTATGTCTCCTGGGGCGAAACGGCGTCTCATATGTTCTTTGTTGCATATGATGGCGGCGCGTTTCTGGGGGCTCGACAGTTAGGACATTAGTCCAAACGTCCCCTCCCAACAAGCCTCGTGGAAACACCGATAGCTTGGGTTGCTCGTTTTTCCCACGCTCGCTGCACAGCAGCATTCCAACGCCGCATAAACCGCGCCGGCTGGCCGTTCGACCGAGCTGATGTTCGTGCGCAACATATGCATATCATTGCATATTACATCTCAACCCAAAGAGGGGAACGCCTCAGACAGCGGGGCGATGCGACCGGTCGCCGCCTCGCTGTAGCCGGGGATGGCATGCACCGCCTGCCGATACGCGTCGCTTTGCAGAATTTCAAGCAGCGCCCGCAAATGCGCGGACTCGCTGCCGGTCTCGGGAAACATCAGGCAATAGCGCTCCGTCAGGATTGGCAGGAAATCGAGCCCGAACTGGCTTGCCGCTGCCTCGATGGCGAGTCCCGCGTCGGCGCGCCCACTGGCGATGTACGCCGCCACGGCGGCGTGCGTGAACTCGATGTTCTCCGCTCCCGCAACGGCAGCCGGATCGATCCCCTCACGCGCGAGCAGCAGATCGAAGATGATTCGGGTGCCGGAGCCGCGCTCCCGGTTCGCGAAGCGCGCCCCCGTGCGCGGCAGGTCGGCCAGTGTATGAATGCCGAGCGGATTGCCGCGTGCAACGAGCAACCCGAGACGGCGCGAAGCGACGTCGGCCACCCGATACGACTTGCCCTTGAGCAAGGGCCCATAGTGATCGAGCACCGGCTCTGCAAGCGCGCCGATCGGCACGTGAAAACTCGCGACCTCGCACTCGTGCTTCGCGAGCGCGGCAATCGCTTCGATGCTGCCGCGATAGCTCACTTCGATGGGCAGGCCCGCGCGTCCTGCGAAATCGACCAGCGCCGCGATCGCCAGCCCATGACTGGCAAACAGTCGCAGTTGGTCGCTGTCCTGCAGCAGCAGGTCATCAAGCTCGGTCTGCAACTCCGACGCCATCGTCTCCAGCAGGGGACCGAGCCGAGCCTGCAGGCGCTTTTGCCCCCACAGCAGCCGCTGAGCAAGCGGCGTGAGCACCGCGCCACGGCCGCGCGCCATCGTCAGCAAGGGCGCCCCCATGAGCGCCTCGACCTCCTTCACGTGGCCCCACGCGCCTCGATACGATTGCCCGAGCGCTTGGCTGGCCGCCTGCAGGTTGCCGTGCGCCTGCACCTCGGCGAGTAGCGACAGCACCTTGTCGAGCGGAAGATCGTTGCCGTCGTGGTGAAACCGGAGCTGCGGGGCGATCGATATCTGCTTCATTGACTCACCTTATATGCTATTAATTGCATAAATCAATTTATGCAATATCCTGATAAGATGCCTGACAACGTCCATTTCACGGGGATTTTCGGATCGACGTTGGCACCAAAATACCGCTGTAACCTCGTTAGATTATGCATCATTTTGCCTATTTAACGTTAGCCGTTTGTCTATGGCCGAAGCATTCCCCAGATGCCGACGCGCCGCGCCCCCTCTTCTCATCAGAAAACGCACCATGTCCGCCTCGAAAATCGCCCCTTACGATCGCCCCGCCGGCGGCTGGGGAGCCCTCAAGAACGTTGCCATTCAACTCGTCACCCAAGGCATTCCGCTCAAAGGCGCCCGCACGCTGCTCAGCGCAAACCAACCCAGCGGCTTCGACTGCCCGGGCTGCGCGTGGCCGGATCGCGAACACGCCTCGACGTTCGAATTCTGCGAAAACGGGGCCAAGGCGGTCGCCGCCGAAGCCACCAAGCGCCGCGTCACCCCTGACTTTTTTGCCGAGCACAGGGTGACCGACTTGCTCGCGCTGGACGATTACACGCTCGAAGGCTACGGCCGTCTCACGCATCCCATGCGCTACGACGCCGCCACCGATCGCTATGCACCGATCGCCTGGGCCGACGCTTTCGCCTTGATCGGCGAGCACTTGCGCGCCCTGCCCGACCCCGATCAGGCGGCGTTCTATACGTCCGGTCGCACCAGCAACGAAGCTGCGTTCCTTTATCAACTCTTCGTACGCCAGTACGGCACAAACAATTTTCCCGACTGCTCGAACATGTGCCACGAGCCGACGAGCGTTGGCCTGCCGCCCACGATCGGCATCGGCAAGGGCACCGTCACCCTCGACGACTTCGAACAGGCCGATACGCTGCTGCTGTTCGGCCAGAACCCGGGCACCAATCATCCGCGCATGCTCGGTGAGTTGCGCGAGGCAGCCCGGCGCGGCGCGACCATCGTGTCGGTCAATCTGCTGCACGAACGCGGATTGGAGCGCTTTGCCGACCCGCAAAGTCCGGCCGAGATGCTGAGCCTCGGCGGCACCGCGATCAGCAGCCACTACATCACGCCGGCGTGCGGCGGCGACTTCGCATTCGTGAAGGGCGTCATCAAGCGCGTGCTGGAGCGCGACGCCCTCGCGCGCGCCAATGGCGAACCCACACTGCTCGACGATGCCTTCATCGCGGAACACACTCACGGTTTCGACGATTTCGCCGCCGACGTACGCAGCGAACGCTGGGACGATCTCGAGCGCGCGTCCGGCGTCTCGCAAGCCCAGATGTGCCAGATTGCCGACGTCTATCTGCGCGGCGAGCGCGTCATTGCGACCTGGGGCATGGGCATTACCCAGCACAAGCACGCCGTGGCGACCATTCAGATGATCGTCAACCTAATGCTCCTGCGCGGCAACATCGGACGCCCGGGGGCGGGTCTGTGTCCCGTGCGCGGCCACAGCAACGTCCAGGGCGACCGCACCGTCGGCATCAATGAAAAGCCGTCGGCCGCCTTCCTTGACCGGCTTGGCGAAGCGTTCGCGTTCGCGCCGCCGCGACGCGACGGGTTGAGCGTCGTCGATACGATCTCAGCCATGCGCGACGGACGCGTCAAGGTCTTCATCGGCATGGGCGGCAATTTCGCGATGGCCACACCCGACACGCCGCGCACCTGGGAGGGGCTTCGCCAGTGCGACCTGACGATGCACGTGGCGACCAAGCTCAATCGCAGCCATCTCGTGCACGGGCGCGATGCACTGATCCTGCCGTGCCTGGGCCGCACCGAAATCGACATGCAGCAAGGCGCGGCGCAGGGTGTCACGGTGGAAGACTCGATGAGCATGGTGCACCTGTCGTATGGCATCAACGCCCCGGCGTCCGAGCACCTGCGCTCCGAACCGGCCATTGTCGCGGGCATCGCGCAGGCAACGATGGGCCGCGCGCTCGGCGGTGTCGAGGATTGGCACTGGTACGTGGAGGACTACGATCGCATTCGCGACGCCATGGCCGCCACCTTTGATGACTTCGCGGACTTCAATCGTCGCGTACGCCATCCGGGGGGCTTCCGGCTGCCGGTGCCGCCGTCAACACGGCAGTGGCTGACCGCCAACGCGCGCGCCAACTTCACGACACACCCGCTGCCGCACGAGATGCCGATCGACGTGGCACGCCGCCAGGCGGGTGAGCGCGGCGACGATGTGCTGCAACTCGCCACGATTCGCTCCCACGATCAATACAACACCACAATCTACGGCCTGAACGACCGATATCGTGGGGTGTTCGGACAGCGCCGCGTTGTCTTCGCCAACCCGGAAGATCTGGATGCGCGAGGCTTTCGTGCAGGCGAGCACGTTGACCTCGTGAGTGTCTGGCACGATGGCATTGCGCGTCGCGCCGATGATTTCCTGCTCGTTGCCTACGACATTCCGCGTGGCTGCATCGCGGCATACTACCCCGAGACCAACGGACTGGTGCCACTCGACGCCATCGCTGAGGGTGCGGGAACGCCAACCTCCAAGTCGATCCCGGTGTTGCTGGAGCGCCGACCGGCCTGATGAGGCGAGGCGGCCCGACGCCTGCCGCCTGCCGCCTGCCGCCTGCCGCCTGCCGCCTGCCGCCTGCCGCCCGACGCCTGACGCCCGACGCCTGACGCCTGATGCCTGATGCCTGATGCCTGATGCCTGATGCCTGACCTGTGCTCAGGCGCGGCACCCCATTTTCAGGCGCGCTATTTCGGGATTCTGACGATTCATGTTATAAATGCGAATCGTTGTTGTTTACATTCGCATCATCACCGGAAAAATGTGTGGCCGCTGCGTTTGTCCGGAACGGTTTTCGATCGGCCTCGACCGACGCGGCGCCAAAGGGTGGCGTCGTCGCTTGCAGGCCACATTTTCATGTGATTCCCGAGCATGTTGATTGGATTGGCTATTGCCTTGGCATGGCTGGCAGGCGGCGCCTGCTATCTCACCTCTGAGCACCAGCGTGTGCGCGCACGACGTTTGGCTGCACAGCCCGCCCGGTCGCTCTCGCTGTTGGCCGCCACTGCCAGCCTGAGTTGCTGGTGGCTCGCGGCCGGCGCTTCGGCCGGCATCGCGGCGGCGTTCATGTCGCTGTGTTTCGGCCAGCTTTTCTGGCCGTATGCGGTGGGCGGCTGGCGCGCTCTGCGCGGAGACGCCCATGTGGGGTAGAACCTTCGCGGGCCTGGTGCTCGGCGGCTTCGCGGCGATGGCGCTGTGCGGCGCTATCGCCCACCTGACGCCAGCCGGTTGGCAAACGGCGGTGATTCCCGTCATCGCGCTCTTCCCGCTCCTGTGGCTTGGCCTGTGTGCCGCAGCCTACGCGAGCCGCACCGCAAAACACGCGTGGGTTGGCCTTGGCGCCACCACCGTCGTCACCTGGGTTGCGCTGCTGTTGGCGCGCGCCGTCGGGTAAGGATTGTTCAATGCGCGCCCAAACCCTTCGTCAATATCTGAGTGTCCATACATGGGCCGGCATCGTCGCCGGCTTCGCGCTGTTCATTGCCATGCTCGGCGGCGCCCTGACCATCTTCCATCATGAGATCGAACGCTGGGAGCAGCCCGCCACGCGTCATGCACCGCTCTCGCTCGCGCAAACGGAACAGCTCGCCGAGCGGGTTCGCATGCAATTCCCGGCCGCGCGCGAGCAGATGGGCGTGGTGTTGCCCAATCACTCGCCGACGCCCTTTGCCTACTGGCAGGAACCGAACGGCGAATGGCAACAGGCACGCTTGCACGCTGACGCCGAGGGTACCGCGCCGTCGCTCGTGATCGGCGATGCGCGCCCGGGCCTGTCGGGCACGATCAATGCGCTGCACTACTCGCTGTCGATTCCGACCTACGGCCTGTATCTGATGGGCGTGGTGTCGCTGTTCTACGGCATGGCGTTGATCTCGGGCGTGATCGTGCATCTGCCGCGCGTCACGCGAGACCTCTTTGCGTTGCGCCCGGGACGCAACGTCAAGCGCTTCTGGCAGGACGCGCATAACGCCATCGGCGTGCTGAGTCTGCCGTTTCATATTGTCTTCGCGCTGACAGGGGCGCTGCTGTGCCTCCTCCTGCCGCTGATGATGGCGTTCAACGTCGTGACGTTCGATAACAAGCTGCTATCGCAAATTCCGCAGATAACGGGGGCGGTGCCGGCAACGATCGCACCGGTCGACGGCAAGCCGCTTGGTCTCACGGCCCTGCTCGCCCGCGCCGAGCACGCGGCGCCCGACATGGAAGCGACCGCCGTGGCGTGGACCCGCTACGGCAAGCCGGACGCGGTGGCCGAAGTCTACGGCGAGGCCAGCGACTCGCTGGGTGTGTTCTCGGCCGTGGCCGTGCGCCTGAACGACGGGGCGATCGTCGGTCAGCACAGCCCCGACGTACGGGACGCCAACCACGCGATGCTCAGCATGATCTACGGCGCCCACTTCGGTAACTTCGCGGGCGATGCCATGCGCTGGGTGTACTTCGTCCTGGGCCTGATGGGTGCGGTGCTCGTCTACAGCGGCAACCTGCTCTGGCTCGAATCGCGTCGCAAGCGCAGCGCAGCCGTACAACCCGCCCATCTGCGAGGGATGGCCAAGGCCACCGCCGGCGTGTTTCTCGGCACATGCCTGGGGATTGCCGCGGCCTTCGTCGGTGCGCTCGTCGCCCCCGACATGACGGCGCTCTCGATCTTCATCGCCACGCTCTCCGCCTCGATGCTTTTCGCCGCGCTCGCGGCGCCGGCGGTAGCAGCCACGGGACTACTCGCGGCGACGGCGCTCGTCTGCCTCGTTATCCCGGCCGCCGACGCCGTGCTCACGCCGGACAATCTCGTGCGCTCGATGGCTGCGGGCGATTGGGTGCTGGCCGGCGTTGACCTCGTCGCTATCGTCTGCGCGGGCGGCTTTGCACTGTTCGCGTGCGCGACCTGGAAACGCGCCCGCAGCGGCGATCCTTGCAGCGTGTGGGCACGACCCGCACCGAATTCCGCTGCCCCGACCTCAGAAGCCAGCGCTGACCTGAGCGCAAAGCCCTAGCAGCGAGTCGCACGCAAGGTCATGCCGACGCGCGCCTGACCGCTGGCCTCTCGATCCGAGGCACTCCCGCCTCCCAAGATGAGATCAGGCCGCCAGCGGGGCCGGCTAGCGGCTTGCGTAGCAAGCTAGTCCCTACGTTGGATCGCGCCATTCATCGCCCGTTGGAACGTCGCCTCGTCTCAACAGACGTCCACACAATCCTTCCGCCAGCGCTCGTTGCTCGCGCCATCGGCGCGTGTCCCATCTCCAGCCAACGAAAGCGCATTTCACATTGCGGAATTCTCTTGGAATTTCGCTCGCCTCATTTTTCCGCCACCCGAAAACGTGTTTCGAATTGCGAAATCTCGTACTTATGTTATTGAAAAATAAGCATAAATTAACTCTTATGTCTTATATAAGACTTGGCCCAGCCGCGCCAAACGGCGGTACCATTTCGTCATGCAGTTCGCTTCGACATACGGGGGCGACACGCTGAACCCTTTATTCAAACGCGCTTTGCTCTCAGGAGAGGCACATGACCCAATATCAAGACGACATCACCGCTGTGGCTGGTTTGAAGCAGAAACAAGGCAGCGCCTGGGATGCCATCAATCCCGAATATGCCGCACGCATGCGTGCCCAGAACCGATTCAAAACGGGTCTGGACATTGCCAAGTACACGGCCAAGATCATGCGCGCCGACATGGCCGCCTACGATGCGGACCCGTCCAAGTACACCCAGTCGCTGGGTTGCTGGCACGGCTTCATCGGCCAGCAGAAGATGATCTCCATCAAGAAGCACTTCAACACCACCGACCGCAGCTACCTTTATCTGTCGGGTTGGATGGTTGCGGCACTGCGCTCGGAGTTCGGACCGCTGCCGGACCAGTCGATGCACGAAAAAACCTCTGTCACCGCGTTGATCCGCGAGCTGTACACCTTCCTGCGCCAAGCGGACGCCCGAGAACTCGGCGGTCTGTTCCGCCAACTGGACGCGGCCGAAGGGGCTGCCAAGGCCGCCATCCAGGAAAAAATCGACAACCACGTCACCCACGTCGTGCCAATCATCGCAGACATCGACGCGGGTTTCGGTAACGCGGAAGCCACCTACCTGCTGGCCAAGCAGTTCATCGAAGCCGGCGCATGCTGCATTCAGATCGAGAATCAGGTGTCCGACGAGAAGCAATGCGGTCACCAGGATGGCAAAGTCACCGTGCCGCACGAAGACTTCCTCGCCAAGATTCGCGCGATTCGCTACGCATTCCTGGAACTGGGCGTGGACGACGGCATTATCGTGTCCCGTACCGACTCGCTGGGCGCCGGACTGACCAAGCAGATCGCCGTGACCCACACGCCGGGCGACTTGGGCGACCAATATAATTCCTTCCTCGATTGCGACGAAATTTCCGCAGATGCCCTCGGCAATGGCGACGTCGTCATCAAGCGCGATGGCAAGCTGCTGCGTCCCAAGCGCCTGCCCAGCAACCTGTTCCAGTTCCGCGCTGGCACGGGCGAAGCACGCTGCGTGCTGGATTCCATCACCGCACTGCAAAACGGCGCCGACCTGCTGTGGATCGAAACCGAAAAGCCGCATATCGCCCAGATCGCCGGCATGGTCAGCGAGATTCGCAAAGTGATCCCGAACGCCAAGCTGGTGTACAACAACAGCCCGTCGTTCAACTGGACCTTGAACTTCCGCCAGCAGACGTATGACGCGATGAAGGCGGCCGGCAAGGATGTCTCAGCCTACGAGCGCGGCCAGCTGATGAGCGAGGAATACGATGACACCGAATTGGCCGCCGTCGCCGACGAAAAAATTCGCACGTTCCAGGCCGATGCGGCGCGCGAAGCCGGTGTCTTCCACCACCTGATCACACTGCCGACGTACCACACCGCCGCACTCTCGACCGACAACCTGGCCAAGGAATACTTCGGCGATCAGGGCATGCTCGGCTATGTGGCTGGCGTGCAGCGCAAGGAAATCCGCCAGGGCATCGCCTGCGTGAAGCACCAGAACATGTCCGGCTCGGACATCGGCGACGACCACAAGGAGTATTTCAGTGGCGCCGCGGCCCTCAAGGCAGCGGGGAAAGACAACACCATGAACCAGTTCTAACCGGTTCCGATGACAAAAAAACCGCTCGATCGAGCGGTTTTTTTTATCCCACGACGGCAAGCGCTGCCGTAGGCATGCGTGTCGACGGATTAGCCGACGAACGCACGCTCGACAAGGTAGTGCCCCGGGGCGTGGTTATGGCCTTCCACGAAGCCACGCTTCTCCAGCAGCTCGCGGGTGTCCTTGAGCATGGCCGGGCTACCGCACAACATGATGCGGTCGTTTTCCGGCGAAAATTCCGGCAAACCGATGTCGGCGAACATCTTGCCCGATTCAACCAGCTCCGTGATACGGCCCTGGTTTTCGAACTCTTCGCGCGTCACCGTCGGATAGTAGATCAGCTTGTCGCGCACGTATTCACCCAGATACTCGTGCGCCGGCAGATGCTGCGTAATGAGATCGCGATACGCCAATTCGCTGGTGAAGCGGCAGCCGTGAACCAGGATGATGTGCTCGTAGCGATCGTAGACTTCCGGGTCGCGGATGATACTCATGAACGGCGCGAGGCCCGTGCCCGTCGAAAGCAGGTACAGATGCTTGCCCGGCAACAGGTTGTCGTCGATGAGCGTGCCGGTCGGCTTGCGGCCAACGATGACCTTGTCGCCCGGCTTCAAGTGCTGCAGACGCGAGGTCAGCGGACCGTCCTGCACCTTGATGCTCAGGAACTCAAGCTCTTCCTCGTAATTCGCGCTCGCCATGCTGTAGGCGCGCAGCAGCGGTTTGCCTTCCACTTCCAGCCCGATCATCGTGAACTGGCCATTGACGTAACGGAACGAAGCGTCGCGAGTGGTCTTGAAGCTGAACAACGTATCAGTCCAGTGGTGGACTTCCAGCACGGTCTGTTGATTCTGAGTACTCATATTGGCTTGACGTATGACGACGGGCGGCGGCGCGGCACATCGACGGAACTAATGCCCGAATCGCCTGACATGCGAATGCGCGAGCCGTCCTTGATGGCCCCGATGCCCGGACCCCAGGCGCGCCAGGGAGACGCACTCCCGGTTTTGGGCGGGAAAACCCCATTATTTTACCTCAAACGGGAATTGCTTTCATTTGTCCCCATCGGGCCGCAGGGGTTTTGGCGGAATCGCGCGCCAACGCAGCGCGTCGACTTGACCGAACACTCGCGAAGTCCTTCGTATTCCGACCGATGTGACGCATCGAGCAGCTCGCGGGGCAAGTTGACGCCAACCAAAAGTCACGCCAGTACGCAAGCCCCCATCGGCTAGGGAAACCCCCAAAGCCCGCCCAGCAAGGGATTGCGCCGGCGCATGACCGGAGATGCCCGTAGTTACCGGGTTTTTGTCATCACGAACGAGAAAGTACGCGGCATCGCACAACAAAATCGCCGCAAACCGTTGTCAGGACTGGCCCACAGCGCGCCGATGGCTCTATAATGCGGCTGCCCGGCCAGTGTCGGCGCCCTCTCGAGGCGTGACGGGATGGATCTTAGGATCGCGTTTGCGTGACGTGTCGCGATGGCGACTTTCTGGCATGTGCCGCGTGCCTTATGGCGCGGATACAACACCGACACTCGCCAAATGGCGAAAGTGTTAGAGTTGTCGCCGGTATTCACCACCTCTCAAGGGAAACACACATGAACAAACAGGAACTGATCGACGCCGTCGCTGGTGTTACGGGTGCTAGCAAGGCTCAAACCGGCGAAACCCTCGACACTCTGCTCGAGACCATCAAGAAGGCCGTCGCCAAGGGTGACGCGGTCCAGTTGATCGGCTTCGGCTCGTTCGGTTCGGGCAAGCGCGCCGCACGTACCGGCCGCAACCCGAAGACCGGCGAAGCGATCAAGATCCCGGCCGCCAAGACCGTGAAGTTCACGGCTGGCAAGGCGTTCAAGGACGCTGTGAACAAGAAGTAAAACCAGTTGCGCGCAGGCCGGCCTTCGGGCCGGCCTATCTTTTTTGCTCGCATGGCCGCCCTGCGGTGTGCAGCAATGGATATGCGTCACGTCATCCTCTCGCGAGGTCCACGACTGATGTGACGCTGCGTGCCTCGCGGGTGTCCTGCACACCGCAGCTCGGGCACCGGGCGCCCGCGACGAGACGCTCCCAGCGTCGTCTCCTGCCCCACGCCGGCAGAGACTCTCCTGTTGTCTTCCCCAGCCGTCAACACCCGCCGTTCTGACACGCATTGCCGATGGCTTTTTGCGAATCGCCGTACCTCGCGCAGTCCCCGCGCCACCCTTTCGTATCGGTCTTCCTTGGCGCTTGGCCCCGGGCAACTATGCTATGTTGCGTGACATGACACGCGTGACGACAGCGGCCATCGCCGCCGCCATCGAGGGACCGCCCGTTGCCGGCCAGCGCCCCACTCAGACGCGCACGGCGCTTGGCGCCGGGCGCATGCGGCGCATGTCCGCCGCACGCCTGCTCGTTACCCTCGCCGCGCAGATTCTGCAACCATGGCCGTCGTTACCGACCGCGGGCGAGAACAGCGACGCCGCGTCCACTGACGCCGAGGTCGTGCACGAGTTGCGAATTGTGATACGTCGTCTGCGTGCGCTGATCGATGTCTTTTCGCCGTGGCTCAAACCTCGCTGGCACCATCGGTTGAACGGGGAATTGCGCTGGCTGGGGCAATCGATGGGCCCTACGCGAGATACCGATGTGTTAGCGACAACGACATTACCCGCGTTGCGCGCCGACTTTCCCGACATCGACTGGCCTGCGGTGGAAAGGCATGTGGAACACCTGCGCCGCGACGCCCGCGCACAAGTTGCCGCGGCATTGACCGGCGAGCGCCAACAGGCATTGCATGGGTTGCTGCTCAACGCATTCGGGATGCGCGAGGACGGTCGATGCAAGATTCGCTCGGCCAAGGCATTGCGTCGCCCCTCTCGTACGCCAGGCAAGCGGTCGCGCGCGCTGGCGAAGCATGCCCGCAACATGCTGCGCGCCCAATATATCGCGCTGTTTCCGGATTGTCGCCAGTTGGCCATGCTCGACACCGAGCAGTTGCACGCGTTGCGCGTGAAGATCAAGAAGGCCCGTTACAGCGCCGAACTGTTGGCACCCTGGCTGCGCAAATCGGTCTGCTCGCCCTACGAGAGCACGCTGCATGCCGCACAGACGCTCCTTGGGCAACTCAACGATGCCGTCGTCGCGCAGCGAATGTGCGAAGCCATGCCGTTGCGCGACGAACAGCGCAGTGCCATGATCCGACGCCTCGATACGATCATCGTCAACACCACAAGCCGCGCGGCGCACGTGCTGGGTCAGTTGCCGGATGCGCACACGCTGGAGCGCGGCATGCGCGCCCGCTAAGCGCTCACGCCACCTTCGTGCGCAGCAGGCGCATGCCGTTTGCAATCACCAGCAGACTGGCCCCCACATCGGCGAACACCGCCATCCACAGCGACGCCAGCCCGACCACCGCCAGCGCGAAGAACACGGCCTTGATGGCGAGCGCCACGGCAATATTCTGCTTGAGCACCGTTGCGGCACGCCTCGACAGCGCCAGGAAGGCCGGCAGCTTGTGGAGGTCATCATCCATCAGCGTAACGTCGGCCGTCTCCAGCGCGCTGTCGGTGCCGGCCACCCCCATCGCGAAACCGACGTCCGCGGCTGCGAGCGCAGGGGCGTCGTTAATGCCGTCGCCGACCATGCCCACGTACCCGTACGTCTCTCGCAAGGCCGACACCGCCTGCCATTTGTCTTCCGGCAACATTTCGGCACGCACGTCGCTCACGCCCGCCTGCCGACCGATCACTTCCGCGGTCGCACGATTGTCCCCGGTCAGCATTACCGTGTGAACGCCCATGCCGGCCAGACGCGCGATGGCGTCACGGCTTTCCGCGCGCAGCGTGTCGGCGACCGCCAACACGGCGATCGCCTGCGTTTCACTGGCCAGCACGATGGCCGTGCGGGCTTGCGCCTCGAGACGTGCCAACGTCGCCTCCACGTGCGCATTGCACACGCCGAGCGATTCGATCAGACGATGGTTGCCGAGGTAGTAAAGGGTTTGACCGACACGCCCCTTCACGCCCATTCCCGCGAGCGCTTCGACCTCCGTGACCGACGGTAATGCGCCGAGGCCCGCTCGCGTATGACCGTCGACCACGGCGCGCGCAACGGGATGGGTGGTCTGCGCGTCGAGCGCGGCGGCGAGCGTGAGTGCCTCGTCGTGTGACGTTTCGCCCAACGGCACCACGTCGGTCAGGCGCGGCTCGCCACGCGTCAGCGTGCCCGTCTTGTCAAGCGCGACCGCGCGGATCAGACGGCCGGTTTCCAGAAATGCGCCGCCCTTGATCAGGATCCCGGCACGGGCTGCCGCCGTCAGACCGCTTACGACCGTGACCGGCGTCGAAATCACGAGCGCACACGGACACGCGATGACCAGCATCACCAGCGCCTTGTAGATCCAGGGCGACCACGCCAGACCGAAGGCCAGCGGCGGCATGAGCGCGACAAGCAACGCACACAGCACGACAACCGGCGTGTAGATCCGCGAGAACTTGTCGACGAAACGCTGCGTCGGTGAGCGTTGTTGTTGTGCGGTCTCCACAATACGCACGATGCGGGCAAGTGTCGTATCGCCCGGCGCAACGCGCGTGCGATACACGATCAAACCGCTTTCGTTGATGCTGCCCGCGTAGACCTCGTCGCCCACCGTCTTATCGACGGGTACGCTCTCCCCGGTGATCGACGCCTGATTGAGCGCCGAACTGCCCTGCTCGATCACGCCGTCGATGGCAATGCGCTCCCCTGGCCGCGCACGCACGCGCGTGCCCACCGAAAGGGACGCCGAGGGCACGTCCAACCAGTTACCGTCCGGCTGTTCGACCGACGCCTGATCGGGCGCCAGGCGCATTAGCGCTTCGACGGCTCGGCGGGCCCGCGTGAGCGATGCGGCTTCGAGCTTTTCCGATAAGGCGAACAGCACGATCACCATCGCCGCTTCCGGCCATTGACCGATGCACATCGCGCCAATCACGGCCAGCGACATCAGGAAATGAATGTTCAGCGTGAGGTGACGCAGCGCGATCCAGCCCTTCTTGAGCGTTGGTAGTCCGCACGCGAGAATGGCGGCCACGACCACGGCGCCGACCCAAGGACTGTGCTCAGGCACGCCGGACCAGACCGCGATCTCGCTCGCCGCAGCCAGCAAGACGCCCGCCACCAGACGAGCAATGTCTGCCTTGCGGCTCGCGGGGGCGGCGGCGCATCGGTGTCGCCGCCGACCAGCGGCACCGGCGTCATGCCTAGCTTGCGCAACGTGTCTGCGACCGCCTCCCCATGCCGGGCAACGTCGGTCGACGACGCGTTGCCGTCAAAAACGATCGTTAATTCTCGCTTGAGCAGATTGAAGTACAGCGCATCGACGCCGGGCCGATGCTCAAGCTGATCGCGGATGAGACGCTCTTCCGTCGGGCAATCCATCTGATCGATTCGGAAACGGGCCTGCGGCGCCCCCGTCGACGGCATCGGTTCGTCGGGTGCAAAACGCGCAGCGCCTGCGCAACACAACGAGTCGTCGTGTGCATGCGCGGGACTTGAGGCGCATGTGGCGGCATGATCGTGCGCATGACCGTGGTCGTGCAAGTGGTCGTGCGAGTGTCCTTGAGCGTGCGCGTGTTCGCTATCGTTGGCGTGCGAAGGGTCGTGCCGATGCCCGTGATCGTGACGATGACCGGGGTCATGCGCGGGGTGATCTGTCGCCGTCGAGCCGGCCAGACGGGCCGAATCCGAGGGGTGGGACATGGGAACTCCTGATTGACTGATTCGTGTTACCCTCCATTCAAAACCCTGTAGTCACTACGGAGTCAAGCATGAAAATCGGAGAGCTGGCCCGCGCAGCGGGCACCGATGTCGAAACGATCCGCTATTACGAGCGGGCAGGCCTGCTGGCGGCCCCGCCGCGCACGGACGCCGGGTATCGTGCCTACGGCGACGACCATCTGGAAGCACTGCGTTTCATCCGCCACTGCCGCTCGCTCGACATGCCGCTCGCCGATGCGAAACGTCTCGGCGAACTCGCCCACGACACGAACGTGACGTGCGAAGACGCGAACCAGTTGATCGAAGCCCACCTGACTCGCGTGCATGCCCGCATTCACGAGTTGCAGGCGCTCGAACAACAGTTGCTGCATCTTCAGGCGCAATGCCATAGCCGCCACGAAACCAGCGATTGCGGCATCTTGCGTGCCCTCATGCAAGGCGCGCATGGCGAAGCCTGCGCGTGCCACAACGAAATCGACCCGATCGAAGTCGCCTGCGACCACAATCACTCGCCCATGTGAACGTCGCGAGCGTCGCTGTCCTGCGGCGCCCCTCTGCCGCTCCGCGAGCGGTATCGGCTCCCCCTGCCACGACAAAGCGTGCACGCCTTGACAGTCTCCCAAGCATGCTCGCCGCTCGCTCGCCAATCCCGGCTCGGTTTGCCATGAACGTGGCGACGATTGTGAAGAATGGCGGCGTTTCCCCTGAAAACAAGGGCAAACCGACACAGTTTCTATATACAATGTCCCGCACACGAATACGCAGGTCGGAACCAATTCGTGTGAGCCGTCAGCGCGCGGCGTTCAGGATGCCCATCGATATGTCGGCATCCGTTTCAATTTTGCTTATTTGTCGGAGACCTTATGTCCAGCGATGTATCCGCTACGCCCACCCCCGCGACGGAAAGCACCGCCGACATCGTGATCATGGGTGCTGGGGCGGCGGGGATTTCCGTGGCGGCCAGTCTGCGACGCCGCCGTCCATCGCTCTCGATCACGATCGTGGACCCCGCCGACACGCATTACTACCAGCCGGCCTGGACGCTCGTCGGTGCCGGCGAGTTCGACGCGGCGCGCACGGCGCGTCCGATGTCGAGCGTCATTCCCAACGGCGTGACGTGGATTCAGGCGGCCGTTACGGCTTTCGCGCCGGACCACCAGCAAATCCTGCTCTCGGACGGTCGTCGCCTCGGCTATCGCTACCTCGTCGTGGCGCCGGGCCTGCAACTGAACTGGGAGGCCATCGACGGCCTGACCGACACGCTCGGACGTAACGGTGTCACGTCCAACTATCGCTTCGATCTCGCGCCCTACACGTGGTCGCTGGTGCGCGACTTCAAGGGTGGCAATGCGCTCTTCACGCAACCGCCGATGCCGATCAAGTGCGCGGGGGCGCCGCAAAAGGCCATGTATCTGTCGGCACACACGTGGCGTCAGAACGGTGTGCACAACAAGACGAAGATTGAATTCCATCTCGTGGCTCCGGCCCTTTTTGGCGTGAAGGATTACATCCCCGCGCTCATGGAATACGTCAAGCGCTACGCGATTTCGCTCAATCATCTCTCGCATCTGCGGGCGGTCGATGGCGAACGTCGCGTGGCCCGCTTCGAGATTTTCGACGCCGACGGTCAATCGCAATTCGTCGACAAGCCCTTCGACTTGCTGCACGTTGTCCCGCCGCAAAGTGCACCGGATGTGCTGCGCGCAAGCCCGTTGGCCGACGCGGCCGGCTGGTGCGAAGTCGATCCGGCCACACTGCGCCACGCGCGCTTTGCCAATATTTTCGGCGCGGGCGATGCCATCTCCGCACCCAACGCCAAGACGGCGGCCGCCGCACGCAAGCAGGCGGTTGTCGTTGCCGAGAACCTGCTCGCCGCCATGGACGGCCGCCCACTGCCCATGCACTACGACGGCTATGGCGCTTGTCCGCTCACGGTCGAACACGGCAAGATCGTACTCGCGGAATTTGGCTATGGCGGCAAGCTCATGCCCACGTTCCCCCTCGACGGCACGAAAGCGAACCGTATCGCGTGGGTGCTGAAAAAGTACGTGCTGCCAAAGATTTATTGGGATGTCATGCTACGCGGTCGCGAGTGGCTGGCGCAACCCAGTCGTCCCGGCCATAGGTAAAACCCGAACTCAATTTTCAAAGACGGGTGCCGTTAATGGACATAGGACCCGGTTTCCCGACCGGGCACGAGCTTCTTGTCGGGCCACGCCTAGTGCGCGGTCTGCCCGAGCGCGAGGAACGCGGTGCCATGGCCGGCAAGCCTTATCCGCCTCCTCGCACGACGGCCGACACATTTTCGCGTCTTATGCAGAACATGATTCAAGGGCTTTCTGGCGGCACGACCTGTTCGACGCGTGAGCTTCCTCTGCCGGGTGGCGCTGCCCGCGGCGATGACAAACGTTCAACCTTACGGGCGACGTCCGCCTGCTTGCCGAGATGAACGATACCAACGCGTTGCGACGGCAAGTCGTGCTCGCCGACCTACTGCTGGATCGCCAGCGGCTCCTGCGCGCCCTTAGCCTGGAGTTGCGCACGCCAAACCCGCCGGGCTGCCATTGTGCGCTGGTCGTGCTGCACGTGGGCCGTGGTCAGCGCATGGCAACCCGCCAACCGGCTATTTCGGACGCCGATCTGCTTGCCACCGTTGCGTTTCGCGTCGGTTCGCGCATTCGTCGCCGTGACATCATCGGTCGCGTGTCCGATCAGCAGATCGCCATCTTGCTGCGCGATCTTGGCAGCCGCGACGCGGCGATACAGATCACCCGCCGCTTCATTCGCGCCGGCGAATCGCCGGTGCCCTGCGGTAACGGCCTGCTCTACCCGATCATCTCGGCGGGGATCACCCATCTGCCCCAGGTGCCGGTGTGGCCCGCCACTCTGCTTGAGCACACGTCGGATGTCGCCGACCAGGCGATTCGCGAGAGCGCCTCGCGGTTTCTCGTGACCGAAGCCCCGGCGGCGCCCACAGACAGTGTCAATCCGCCGGACGAAGCCGGCAACGAACATCACTGGCGCAACGCCATCGAACGCGCGCTGTCGGGGTCGGAATTCCGGCTGCACTACCAGCCACAGATCGACATGCGCACGCACCGGCTGACCGGACTCGAGGCGCTCATCCGCTGGCAGCGCGACGACGAACTGATCATGCCGGGAGAATTTATCCCGGCTGCCGAGCGTTGCGACGTGATCGGCCCGATCGGCGACTGGACACTGCACGAAGCCTGCCGTCAGCTCGATCAATGGCATACGAACGGCCACGAGTATCCGCGTGTGGCGGTGAACCTGTCAGCGCAACAAATGCGCGTGCACACCCTGGACACGATCCGCTACGCCCTCAAGCACCATCGAGTCCCGCCGGACAAGCTCGAAATCGAGATCACCGAGTCGTCGCTGATCTCACACCTCGACGAGGCTGCAACGCTGATGAACGAACTCGTGGCGATGGGCGTGCGCCTGTCGCTCGATGATTTCGGCACCGGCTACTCAAGCTTTGTGCGCCTGAAGCGCTGGCCGTTCGGCACCGTCAAGATCGACTACCAGTTCGTGGCCGGCGTGCTGCTGGGCGGCTACGACACCGAGTTGATTCGTGCCATCATCGCCATTGCCCGCAAGCTCGAAATCGAGACTGTGGCGGAAGGCGTCGAAACGAGTGCCCAGCGCGATGCGCTCGCGTCGATGGGCTGCCATGCGTGGCAGGGGTACCATTGCACGCGGCCCCTTCCGCCGGGCCCCATTGAGACGTTCATCCGCGACTGGCACGGGCGGCTGTAAGCGCGCCCGCCGCCTTCAACCGGCCCACCCCGGGTCGGTGCGCGGTGCAATCGTCGCCGTCCACCGAAAGCCCACCCCGGCGACGCCCGGGGCGAGTCGACCCAGACATCGGGCTCACCGGCCCGGGGTCGCCAACCCAGACAGGTCCGATGCCCAAGACGAATCCCGATGCATTCGCCCCATCACCGTTTCGCGCCATTTCACTCGTTGCCGCCACCCTCTGCCTGACCCTGAGCACCGCGGCACGTGCCGACCTATCGCTCTTGCAACCACCGCGCGCCCTCTCGGGCGGTGCGCCGTTGCAACTGACATTGCTGGCCACGCACGACGGCCAGGGGCACAAGACGCTTGCGTTGCCGAACAAGATCGTCGTGCGTATCTCGAACGACGACTTTAAACCCACGCTGATCTCCCTCAAGCGCGCGGCGCTCGCGCCCGCGCACGTGACACTCTCGAGCGGCCAGTTCCGGCGCATCACATACGCCGCCGACCTGCCGAAAGAGCTACGCGGCTCGGTGCGCGTCGAGCCGGTCGATTGGGATGCCTCGACCACCACGATCGTGCTCGATCGTGCCGCACCGACCCTGCCCATGGTCGCCGCCACCCCGGTCGCTCGCGGCGGCGGTGCCGCGCCGGGTACCGCAGTCGGTGCGTCCGCGTCAGCCGCTGCGCTCACCGCGGCCGCCTCCAACGCACTCGCCAGCACCGCTCCCGACGCGATTGCACCGACTAGCGACGCCGAGTTTGCGCGCATCTCCTCGAATGAGCCGATGTACATCGCATTCGGAAAGAACGGCGACGCCAACGCACGCTTCCAGCTCAGCTTCAAGTTCCATATCCTCAAGCCGGAAAATCCCGCCTCGAAGGCCTTCCTCGACAACCTGTACTTCGGCTATACGCAACTATCGGTCTGGGATCTGGAGGCCGAGTCGGCCCCGTTTCGCGACTCCAACTATCGGCCAAGCCTCTTCTACTACGTCCCCGACACCGGCGTGCGCGCGAGTTGGTTCTCGTCTCTGGGCGTCGCGGCAGGGTTCGAGCACGAGTCCAACGGCAAGGCGGGCGAGGATTCTCGCAGCATCAACACACTGTTCGTCAAACCGATCTTCAAGTTCGGCAATCCCGCCGAGTACCACTGGACGGTGGCGCCGAAGCTTTATGCGTATCTCGAGAAGAAAGACAACCCCGACATCCAGGACTACCGCGGCTACCTGGATCTGCTCGTGTTGTGGGGCAAACCGAATGGGTGGCAGATCGGCGCGACCTTGCGCAAGGGCATGAAACGCAACTATGGCAGCGTGGACCTGCAGGTGACCTATCCGCTGGGCAAGCTGATACCGGGCACCGGCGGCTACCTGTGGCTCGGTTACTTCACCGGTTATGGCGAGGATATGCTCGACTACAACCGCCACTCTCGGTCGCAGGTGCGGATCGGGTATAGCGTATTCCGCTGGTAGCCAAGCGAACGTCCGGCTGGGGCGGATCGTCACCGGAGGGCCGCCCGGCGCCCCGAGTCGACATGATTCCCCAGCCAAAGCTCAGAACACGAGCACGAGGGCGCCCGCGACGATCAGCGCCCCGCCAAGGGCTTCCTTGAGCGAGAACGGTTCACCGAGCACGCTCCAGCCGATGATCATCGCCATCGCCACGCTGAGCTTGTCGAGCGGCGCAACGCCCGACACGGGTCCCAACTGCAGCGCACGGAAGTAGCAAAGCCACGACAAACCGGTCGCCACGCCGGAGAGCACCAGAAACAACCATGTGTTTGCGCTCAGGCTCGCCGGGCGCTGCCACTCGCCGCGCATGCCCACGATCGCCAACGTCACGGCGAAGATGATGACCGTGCGTATCAGCGTGGCCATGTTCGAGTTGACCTGCGCCACCCCGAGCTTTCCGAAAACCGCCGTCAGCGCGGCGAAGAACGCCGAGCCCAGCGCAAACAGTTGCCAGCTACGCAACATAAATCATCCTTATGGCTATCCCTTTGGGCCGGCCCCCACCTGAACTCACCGGCATGTCCGCCACCAAACCCCGCGGTGGGGGATTCAACGGCAATCCGGCCATCAATGCGATAATGGCGCCTGTTTTGAACGCCCATCCCGCCTTTGGCCGACACGCCCCCTATGTCCGAACTGCATGACCGCCCCGACAGCCCCTGCATTGGCGTTTGCTCGACGCTCTTCGACGACGTCTGCAAGGGTTGCGGGCGCACCGCCGACGAAGTGTCGAACTGGGTATTCTTGAACGACGCCGAGAAGGCCGCCGTGTGGGCGCGCATCACTCGCGAGGGCAAGGCGATGCGCTTTTGCGAGAGCCGGTCTACGACTTCGCCGCCTTGAACTGAAGCGACTTGTACTCGAGGAACTCCTCGAAGCCGTACACGCCGTTCTCACGTCCGTGCCCGGACTGTTTGAATCCGCCGAACGGCGCCTTCACGTTGAATTCCCCGCCATTGATATCCACCTGCCCCGTGCGGATCTGACGCGCCACCCGCACCGCGCGCGCCTCGTCGCCCGACCACACGCCGCCGCCCAGCCCGTAGATCGAGTCGTTGGCAATACGCACGGCATCGGCCTCGTCCTGATACGTGATGATCGAGAGCACCGGACCGAAAATCTCCTCCTGCGCGACCGTCGCGTCAGGCGCCACGCGACCCAGCACCGTCGGCTGCACGAAGAACCCCGCCTCGAACCCGGCCGGCACAGCATCCCCGCCCGCGATCAACTCCGCGCCTTCCGCCAGACCTTTGCGGATATAGGTCTGAACTCGCTCGCGCTGTGCGGCGGACGCCAACGGTCCGAGACGCGTCGTTTCCTCGCGCGGATCCCCCAGCGTGAAGCGCGCGACAGCCTCCTTCGCCAATGCCTTGACTTCCTCATAACGTGAGGCAGGCACAAGCATGCGCGTGTGCGCCGAACACGTCTGGCCGGAATTCAGATAGCAGGCGTTGAGCGTGCCTTTGACCGCGGCGGCGAGATCTGCATCGTCGAGCACGACCGATGCCGATTTCCCGCCGAGTTCCAGTGCGACCCGTTTGACCGTCTGCGACGCGACTTCGGACACGCGCTTACCTGCCCGCGTCGATCCCGTAAAGGACACCATGTCGACGTTCGGATGCCGCACCAACGCCTCGCCGACCACGGGCCCGAGCCCGGTCACGAGATTGAACACTCCGGGCGGCAGCCCCGCGTCGGCGATGACCTCGGCCAGGATGAACGCGTTGAAAGGCGCCACTTCCGACGGCTTGAGCACCACCGTGCAACCGGCCGCCAGCGCTGGCGCCACCTTCAGCGTGATTTGATTCAGCGGGTAATTCCACGGCGTGATGGCCGCTACCACGCCGACCGGCTCGCGCACCACCAGCGAATTGCCGACGCGCGCTTCAAATTCGAACGTCTCGGCCAATTCGGCGTATTGATTCCAGTGATAGACAGGTCCGCCCACTTGAATAGCGCGAGCGAGCTTGATCGGCATGCCGGTCTCGCCGGTGATGACTTGTGCGAGCGCGTCCGTGCGCGCCTTCAGGCCCGCAGCAATCCTGCGCAGGTAGACGGCCCGCTCGGCAGGCGGCGTGGCCGCCCAGCGATCGCGCGCATTCAGCGCGGCGGCAACGGCCGCCTGCACGTCGTCCGTTGCGCCCTCTGGAATGCGGCCCATGAGCGTCCCGTCAGCCGAGTGAAAGACGTCCAGCGTTGCGCGCCCGACCGGCGTCACCCACCGGCCGTCGATGAAAAATTTGTCGTACGTGATCATGCGATGTCTCCTGCGGGGAGGTTCCCGACGAGCGATCATTGTAGTCCGCGCGCCCACGCATCTCGCACGCTTGCGACGAAATCAGTCGACTCCGACACGCAGCTTCCGAGATTCCTAAGCTGCGGTCAGATGACGCAAGCACCGATTGCCCGCACAGGACCGACGCGCCTACGGCATCGGGTGTCCAAAAAGGCAAGCATTCTCGACGGGGTATTTCGCCCGCCCCGTTCGCCAAATATCGCTATCGTCACGTCGCCTCCCCATAAGGACATTTCTCCCCGATCGCCCAATGATGCTATAAGATGCATTTGTAATGCATCTTATCGCGGAGGTCACGATGTCAATCGGCCAACCCACCACGAAACCGTCGTCGCAATCGGCCCCCGGGCTGCCCCTGCTTCGGCTTGGCTTTCGCCCGTTTTACCTGGGCGGCGCAGGCTTTGCGGTATTGGCCATTGCGCTTTGGCTGGCCACGCTTCACGGCTACCCCGTCGCCGGTCGGGCCGCGCCCGTGAACGGCCTCGTCTGGCACGTTCACGAGATGATATTTGGCGGCTTGGCCGCCATCGTCGTGGGATTCTTGCTCACCGCGGTTCGCGCGTGGACCTCGCTCGATACGCCCCGGGGTGCACCGCTTATGTGGCTGTGGGGCTTGTGGGCAGCGGGACGGGTACTGGTTTATTACGGGCCCGAATGGCTCGCCGCGGGCATCGATTCCCTTTTTCTTCCCGTGGTTGCCATCGTGCTGATGCGCGTGCTGATCAAGGCGAACAATCGTCGCAACATATTTCTCCCCGTCGCCCTCGGCGCTTTCGGAGCGTTGAACGCCCTCTTCCACTGGTGGGCGTGGCAAGGACGCGTTGATCTCTCGTTACAGGCCGCTAACGCCGCCATCGGACTGGTCGTCATGTTCGTCACGGTGATCGCGGGGCGCGTAGTCCCGATGTTCACCTCGAACGCGGTGCCGGGCTATTGCGCGAAGCGCTGGAAGTGGATTGAAACGCTGGCCGCCCCGAGCGTCGTCATCACGCTTCTCGCAGATGCATTCCTGGCGCTGCCCGCCCTGACGATCGTGTGCGCCGGACTCACGGCGTTGATTCACGGTATCCGGCTGGCAGGATGGCGTTCCTGGCGTGCCGGGCCTCGACCGATACTGGCGATCCTGCATGTGGCCTATGCGTGGATTCCGATCGGCTTTGCGCTTCTGGCGCTCGCGGCCGCGGGAACGATTGCGCACTCCCTTGCGATCCACGCCTTGACGGTCGGCGCGATCGGGTGCGCCATCATGGGCATGATCACTCGTACGGCACTGGGACATACCGGCCGCGCGCTGATCGCCGGGCGCTTCGAGATGGCCTGTTACGGATTGATCATTGCCGCGGCACTCTTGCGCGTCTTCGGCCCCTGGTTGGCGAGTGGTGCCACAAGCGTCTGGATTGACGCAGCGGGCGTATGCTGGCTGGCGGCATTTGCCGTCTATCTGATGCGCTATGCGCCCTATCTGGTGATGTCGCGGGTTGACGGAAAGGACGGTTGAACCGTCAGACCGCTCGGCGAACGGGAACGCCGCAGCACCAATGAAAAAACCCGCCGAAGCGGGTTCTTTCGTTTGAACGACGGAGACCGAACGCGACTCAGACTTCCACGCCCTGGCTCGCCAGATACTCGTCGTACGTGCCTTGGTAATCGATGAGCGTACCGTCGTTCTTCACTTCGATGACACGCGTTGCCAGGCCCGACACGAATTCACGGTCATGCGAGACGAAGACCAGCGTGCCCGGATACTTGTCGAGCGCGATCTGCAGCGACTCGATCGACTCCATGTCCATGTGGTTGGTGGGCTCGTCCATCATCAGCACATTGTGACGGCCCAGCATCAGCTTGCCCCAGATCATGCGGCCCTTCTCGCCCCGGAGAGCACACGCACCGATTTGCGCACATCGTCTCCACCGAAGAGCAGACGGCCGAGCGAGCCACGAATCACCTGGTCGTCGTCGCCTTCCTTGCCCCACTGCGTCATCCAGTCGGTGAGCGTCAGGTCTTGCGGAAACGCTTCCGACGTGTCTTGCGGCATGTAACCGATGTTCGCGTTCTCCGCCCACTTCACATTGCCCGCGTCGACCGGCAACGCCGCCATCAGGCTGCGAAGCAGCGTGGTCTTGCCGGCGCCGTTCTCGCCGATGATCGCCACCCGTTCGCCAGCGCGCACGGCGCCCGAGACGTTCTTGAAGATCTGACGATCGTACGACTTCGAAATGCCCTCGAATTCGAACGCAAGGTTGTGCAACTTCTTCTCGAATTCGAAACGGATGAACGGATTCTGACGCGACGACGGCTTGAGGTCTTCAACCTTGATCTTGTCGATCTGCTTGAGGCGGCTCGTCGCCTGACGTGCCTTCGACTTGTTCGCCGAGAAACGGCGCACAAAGTCCTGCAGATCGGTAATACGTTCCTTGGCCTTGGTGTTCGCTGCCATCTGACGCTCGCGGGCCTGCGCCGACGCAAGCATGTAGTCGTCGTAGTTGCCCGGGTAGATCTTCAGCGTGCCGTAGTCCATATCCGCCATGTGCGTACACACGGCATTCAGGAAGTGGCGATCGTGCGAGATGATGATCATGGTGGAGTTGCGCTCGTTGAGCACGTCTTCCAGCCAACGGATCGTGTTGATGTCCAGGTTGTTGGTCGGTTCGTCGAGCAGCAGCACGTCCGGATTCGAGAACAGCGCCTGCGCGAGCAGCACCCGCAGCTTCCAGCCCGGCGCGACGTTGCTCATCGGCCCCTGATGCTGGTCCGTCGGAATGCCCACGCCGAGCAGCAATTCGCCGGCACGCGCTTCGGCCGTGTAACCGTCGTACTCGGCGAACTTCGCCTCGAGCTCGGCCGCGTGCATGTAGTCGTCGTCCGTCGCCTCCGGATTGGCGTAGATGGCGTCGCGCTCGCTCATGGCCGCCCACATCTCGGTGTGCCCCATCATCACGACATCGAGCACGCGCATGTCTTCATACGCGAACTGGTCCTGCTTGAGCTTGCCCAGGCGAACGTTCGGCTCGAGCATGACGTTGCCCCCGCTCGGCTCCAGATCGCCGCCAAGGATCTTCATGAAAGTCGATTTGCCGCAACCGTTGGCGCCGATCAGGCCGTAGCGGTTGCCCCCGCCGAACTTGACGGAGATGTTCTCGAAGAGCGGCTTCGCGCCGAATTGCATCGTGATATTGGCAGTAGACAGCACAGGTGGTATCCGGGAGATGAGGTGCGGCGGCACGAAATTGCGCCACGAAACCTGACATTTTAACACCGATGCATGTCATGCGCCCCGGGCCGCCCCCAGCGGTTGTGAAGCATCCGAAATGTGACGTGCGCAGGGGCCGACATGGCATCGACTGTCTTACGCTGCCCGAAGCCACGTCAATCGGTGCGTATGGCGGTGCGTATGTCCGCGCCTGTGCCTGCGCGTATGAATGCGCTTAAGTCTGCGCAGGTTGGGCACTAGCGGCCCGCAACGCGCCGACCGACGCGGCCAAACACGCCGGAGCGCCCGGCCTTTTTCCTTTTTCTGCCCTTTCCTCGATCTTTCCTCGTGCTTTTTGGGGCTCGCTCCGGCGATTCCATCGCCCTCATCCACACTCTCATTCCAGCCATGACCGCTATCCGCTTGTCGATGACCGCCTCACGCGCCATGCTCGCCCGCTACCGCGCGCTCCTTGCCTTGCTGAGCGCCGCCCCGCTGTTGACGGCCTCGGCGCCGGCCGGTGCCGAGGCCCGCCCCTCCGGCGTGAGCACCGAAATCCTCGTCAAAACCTCGTCCTCATGGGACCAGACCGGCTACACGGCCTACCCGAGCGGCGTTCCTGAACCCACGCTCGTGCGCATCTCCATTGCCCCGAACACCCGGCTGGACTGGCACCTCCACCCCATGCCCGCCATTGGCTACGTTACTTCGGGCCAGTTGACCGTCGAGCGCGCCGATAACGGCACACAACGTTCGTTTACCGCCGGGCAGACAATCATGGAACTGGTCGATGTGCCGCATCGGGGACGGACGGGCGATGCCGGCGCCGAACTGCTGGTGTTTTACGCGGGCTCGGCACGGCAGCCGCTGTCGGTCGCCGCCCCCGACGCGGGCAAACTCGCGTGGGATCCGACAGTGCAGCCAGCCCGCGATTAACATTGTTGCAGCGCCTGTCGCCTCGCGAACGACAGGCGCTACGGTCGCCGGTAGGGGCTTTCCGCTATAGAAGCGTGTGCGACTTGTGCTTCATAATGATTTCCTTATGCAATTCACAGTCCGACATATTCGGATTGTTATATTCCTTATGAGCCAGAACCGCGAACCGATTGACACCTATTTGCTGCGCGTCCTTCATACCTTGTTGATCGAGCGCAGCGTGACGCGCGCGGCCGTCAAGCTGAACCAGTCGCAGCCGGCGATCAGCGCGGCGCTGCGGCGGTTGCGCGACATCACCGGCGATCCGCTGCTGGTGCGCGGCAAATCGGGCATGGTGCCCACGGAGTACGGTCAATCGCTGCTGGAGCCGACACAGAACGCTTTGCGCGAGATTGAGCGCATCACGGTTCAGCAATCGAATTTCGATCCGGCGACGACGGTTCGCACGTTCCGCATCGGCTCGCCCGACTATCTGAATACGCTATTCGTACCGACAGTCGTCGAACGCTTTCGCCAGCAGGCGCCCAACGCTCATCTCGAACTGCATTCGCTGGGGCCCGCCTTCGACTATGAGCACGCCCTCGAAGATGGCAAGGTCGACATCGTGATCGGCAACTGGCCCGAGCCGCCGGAGCAGCTTCACCTCTCGAACTTGTTCGTCGATCAGATCGTCTGCCTGGTGCGCAATACGCACCCCTACGCCAAACGCGGCCTCACGCTCGACCAGTATCTCGCCAGCCCGCATCTCGCGCCCACGCCCTATTCCGTTGCGCAACGCGGCGCCATCGATATGCACCTGGCGCGCGAGCGCCTGAAGCGTAATGTGGTCGTGACGATTCCGTATTTCAATCTGGCGCCTTACGTTCTGCTCAAATCCGATCTGATCTTCACCACGACGCGCCTGTTTGCCGACTATTACGCGGAGTTCCTGCCGCTCACCGTGCTCGAAGCGCCCATCGACTTCCCGCCGATGCAGTATTACCAGTTGTGGCACGAACGCACACACTATTCGGATGAGGTGCGCTGGCTACGCAGCGTCATTTCCGACGCCACGCGGACTTTACTTGAGATGCGCCCCCAGACCTAAGCCGTCGCCGCCGTCGTCACCTGCAGTTACCTGCGCTTGACTGCGCCATCGATTCGCCTAGGGATTCCCGCGCGGTTTTTACCGGCGGAGCGGCCCCCACCGCTCCGCCGAACCGCACGGCAGCATGCCCGACGTACAGGCACACCACCCCCGACGTCCCGCCGGCCTGTTGCCGTGCCCAGCCGCACACCATGTAGGGGCGGCCGGCGCGACAGGGCCTTATCGGGATGCCTCGGCCAGTTGCTGCGCCAGCGCGTTGTGACGCGTGACGAGCGACGGCAGGTCGAGCGTCGCCAGACGCCCTTCGCGCACCACCACCCGCCCGTTCACCACGCTATAGGCAGCGTGTCCCGGATTACAGAAAACCAGCGCCGCGACCGGATCGTGCAGGCCACCCGCCATGCCGATGCCACGTGTGTCGAACGCCACGAAGTCCGCCGCCATGCCGGGCGCGAGCACGCCGATGTCGTCTCGCCCCAGCACGCGCGCGCCCCCCACCGTGGCGATCTCCAGGGCCTCGCGCGCGGTCATCGCGCTCGGGCCGAAGCCCACGCGTTGTAGCAGCAATGCCTGGCGCGCCTCGCCGATCATGTTGGCCGCATCGTTCGACGCCGATCCGTCCACCCCCAGCCCAACGGGCACGCCCGCGTCGCGCATGCGTCGAATCGGGGCGATGCCCGATGCGAGCCGCATGTTCGAACACGGGCAATGCGCCACGCCGGTGCCAGTCTTGGCGAACAGCGCGATGCCCGCGTCGTCGAGTTGCACGCAGTGGGCATGCCAGACATCGTGGCCGACCCAGCCCAGATCCTGCGCGTATTCGGCCGGCGTCATGCCGAACATCTCGCGGCTGTAGGCGATATCGTTCACGTTCTCCGCCAGATGGGTATGCATCGACACGCCGTAGTGACGCGCCATCTTCGCCGACTCGCGCATCAGGTCACGACTCACGGAAAACGGCGAGCACGGCGCCACGACCACGCGCAGCATCGCGTAGCGACCTGCGTCGTGATACGTTTCGATGAGGCGTTGCGTGTCGGTGAGAATGTCGTCTTCGCGCTCCACGACACGATCGGGCGGCAGCCCGCCCTGACTCTGCCCGACGCTCATGCTGCCACGGCTGGCATGAAAGCGCATGCCGATCTCGGCGGCCGCTTCGATGCTGTGGTCGAGCTTGCAGCCGTTCGGGTAGATGTACAGGTGGTCGCTCGACGTGGTGCAGCCCGAGAGCAGCAACTCGGCCATCGCCGTCTGGGTCGAAACGCGGATCATCTCCGGCGTGAGGTTCGCCCACACCGGATACAGGTTCGTCAGCCAGTTGAACAGTTCGCCGTCCTGCGCCGCCGGAATGGCGCGCGTGAGGCTCTGGTACATGTGGTGATGCGTGTTGACCAGGCCGGGGATGACGACGTGCCCGGTCAGATCGAGCACTTCGTCGGCCGTGTCCGGCAGCGTATCGCGGGTGCCGACGGCCACGATCCGATTGTCCTCGATGTACAGGCCGCCTCGGGCAATTTCGCGGCGGCCCGCATCCATGGTGACCAGCACGTCGGCATTCGTGACGAGCAGCGTTTTCATCAATGCGCCTCCAGTCCCATCGCTGACCCGTTCTGCTCGCCGTGGCCATTGGCGGCCGGCGCTTTGAAGCCATTGAAGTAGGCGTTCAGAATCACCGCCGAGAGCGTGGCCAGCAGAATCCCGCTGTGGAGCAACGGCGCGAGTTGTTCCGGCATCTTCGAGAAGAACTTGTTCGACGCCACCGGAATCATCGCCATGCCGATGCTGATGGCGACAATGTACAGGTTATAGCGGTTGTGCGAGTAGTCGACCTTGGACAGAATTTTGATGCCCGTGGCGAGCACCATGCCAAACATGACCACGCCGGCGCCGCCCAGCACGAATTGCGGAATCGAGGCCACAACCACCGACATCTTCGGAATGAAGCCGAACACGAGCAGGATGGCGCCCGCCGCCACGCACACCCAGCGACTTTTCACCCCCGTCACGCCCACGAGGCCGATATTTTGCGAAAAGGAGGTATGCGGGAACGTATTGAACAGGCCGCCGATCACGGTGGCCAAGCCGTCGACACGCAGACCGGCCACCAGCGCCTTCTCGTCGACCGGCTTGCCCACGATCTCGCCAAGCGCCAGGAACATGCCCGTCGATTCGATGAACGTGATCAGCATCACGATGGTGAGCGTCACAATCGCCCACGGATCGAACACCGGCATGCCGAAGTGGAACGGCAGCACGACGTCGAACCACTTCACCTGATCGAGGCCGTCGAAATTGACTTTGTGAAGCATCAACGCAATGGCGAAGCCGAACAGAATACCGAGCAGCACGGCAATGTTCGAGAAGAAGCCCTTCACGAAGCGCGTGATCAACAAGATGAAGACGAGTACCGCGAAGGACACTCCCAGGTAGACCGGGTCGCCGTAATCGGGATTGCCCACCCCGCCCGCCGCCCAATTGATCCCCACGCCGATGATGGTCAGGCCGATCGACGTGATGACAATGCCCGTGACAATGGGCGGAAAGAAGCGCAGCAGCTTGCCAACGGCCGGCGCGAGCAGCGTACCGATGATACCGGCGGCGATGGTCGCCCCGAAAATGCCGGGCAACCCGAGCGATGGATTGGTGCCGATCGCGAGCATTGGACCGACCGCGGCGAACGTGACGGCCATGACGACCGGCATGCGAATGCCGAAACGACCCACGCCCACGCTCTGGATCAGCGTGGCAATGCCGCAGCACATCAGGTCGGCGGAAATGAGAAAAGCGATCTGGTCCTTGGGCAAGCCAAGGGCGCCGCCGATGATGAGCGGCACGGCGACCGCCCCCGCATACATCACGAGCACGTGCTGCAGGCCCAGCATGAACAGTTTTCCGATCGGCAGTCGCTCGTCGACCGGATCCACGGTGTTGGTTGTCACACTCATTGCGTCTCCGTCCCAAGGGGGGCTGTTTGATTGCTATTTTTGGGTGACTCAATGGTGCAGGTCGACGCCTTTTGCGACAAGACCGTCGGAGGCTATAGTGTTTTTTTCATGGAACGTATGCCTGAATGCTTATCTTGCCGCTCGGGTTTTCCCGAGGCAGGTACGTCGCCATTGGGCTTTCCGGGCGATGCGCATCCGGTCGCGGACACACATCATATGAATGGCGTTATACAGCGGATAAACGAAACAAATAGTGCTCCCAAAAATCCCCATCGCAGGGCGCGCGGGGTACGCTGAGCACGTCGGCATAACGCAGGAATGCCTGTCACGTATTTGTCCGGCGTGGCGTGGTATGTGCGCGTTTTTATCTTTGGTATTGCGCCCGTTGCCAGGCCGCCATCTCCCTACAATGCACCCATCCATTACAGGAGACATCATGGGACGACTGACTACCCACGTACTTGATACATCGCACGGCAAGCCAGGCGCGGGCATCCGTGTCGAGCTATGGCGTGTGGACGGCGAGCGCCGCTCGCTGCGCGACGTGCAGACGAATCACGACGGCCGTTGCGACAAGCCGCTGCTCGAAGGCGAGGAATTCGTCGCGGGCGAATATGAACTCGTGTTCCATGCAGGTGACTACTTCGCCGCCCAGGGCGTGGACGTCCCGTCGCCGCGCTTCGTGGATCGCGTTGTGCTGCGTTTCGGCGTGGCCGAGCCTTCCCAGCATTACCACGTGCCCCTTCTGGTGTCGCCGTGGAGCTTTTCCACGTATCGCGGTAGTTGATAAGCGTGAGCGTGAACGTCAGGCAGTTGAGGAGAACATAAGATGGAAGCGTTTATTACCGACTGGGTCAATCTGTTGTTGCGCTGGCTGCATGTGATAGCGGCCATTGCCTGGATTGGCGAGTCGTTCTATTTCGTGATGCTGGACAATGGTCTGAAGCCGCCGAAGGCTGCCGACGACAAGCAAAAGGGTGTGTTCGGCGAGATGTGGTCGGTGCACGGGGGCGGCTTCTACCACGCGCAAAAGTACCTGAACTCGCCTCCGCAAATGCCGGAAGACCTGCACTGGTCGAAGTGGAAGTCGTATACGACGTGGCTCTCGGGCTTTGGCCTGTTCTGTGCACTGTACCTGCTGCAGCCGCAGACGTATCTCATCGACAAGACCGTGATGGATCTGCAGCCGGGTCAGGCGGTGGGTCTTGCGGTGGCGTTTCTGATTGGCGGCTGGTTTGTCTACGATTTCCTGTGCCGCCTGCTGGGCAAGAACGAACGGGTGCTGGGCATTGCGGTTGCGCTGTTCGTGGTCGCCGCGACGTATGCCACGACGCATATTTTTGCCGGGCGCGCGGCCTTCCTGATTGTCGGCGCCATGATGGCGACGTCGATGTCGGCAAACGTGTTCTTCTGGATCATCCCGGGACAGCGCAAGAGCGTCGATGCGCTCTCGAAGGGCGAGGTGCCGAACCCGATCTGGGGCAAGCTGGGCAAGCAGCGCTCGGTTCACAACACGTATTTCACGTTGCCGGTTGTGTTCATCATGATCAGCAACCACTACGCGTTCACCTATAGCAATCCGCACAATTGGGTGATTCTTTCGATCATCATGGCCGCGGGCGCGATGATTCGTCAGTTCTTCGTGCTGCGTCACGCGGGGAAGAATCTGTACGTGCTGCCGGTCGCTGGCGCGGCCCTGCTCGCCGGGGTTGCCGTGTTCGCCGCACCGCGCCCCGCCCCGACGCCCGCCGCAGGCGCGCATGGCGAAGCGGTGGCGTCGAGCGTGAAGCTCTCGGAAATCCAGCCGATCCTGACGCAACGCTGCGCGACGTGTCACTCGGCCAAGCCGACGATGATGGGCAGCGCACCGGCAGGGGTGATGTTCGATACGCCGGCCGAGATTTCGCAAAACGCCCAGCGGATCTATCAGCAGGCGGTGGCGCTCAAGGCGATGCCCTTGGGCAACGTGACCCAGATGACCGACGACGAACGCCAGAAGATTGCCGCGTGGTTCAACGGCGGCGCGCAGCAGTAACCTTCACGAACGTCTTTCTTGCTGGACCCATGTTGGGGCGCTTCGGCGCCCCTTTTTTTTTACGTCATCGCGTTGCGTTGCGCTGATGCACGGCACGGCGTTGTAAGCGGTGAAAGAGACGTGGACGTTTTCGACTGTTCCCCGACAAAACAATCACTTGGGAACTTCGGTACGGGTACGCGGGTCTGTAGTACGCGTCCGGCAGTCCGGGCGTGACGTATTTGCGAAGGCGGCATCCGCTCAACCTTCCCATCACGTCAAACTACGGGTGCGATGCCGACAGCGGCAGGCGCATCACGAATCAGACATCATGAATTTCCTGCTTTTCTCCGCTTCCCGGCAAGGCGTTGTCTGGGTGCATCTGCACCAGGCAATGTTTCCGCCGTCCGATCTGACTGCCTGACGACGTCTGCGCGCCACCGCTGCGCGTGATGTTGTGGGCGGGACGGGTGCGCCATCGCTTGCGCGTGCCCGGTCGATCTCCCATCTCGAAGTATCGATGTGCAAGCCACGGTGAGCTGCGTCCCGACACGACGCGGCGATGTGTCATCGGGGGGACCATGTCTCATTCCACGCTCCATCAATCCACGCAGGGCACAAGGACGCCGCTGCTCAAACAATTTACGTCGCTCGCGATTCCCACCATTCTTTCCGGCTGGGTATACACGGTCTACACGTTGATCGACGGAATATTCATCGGTCGATATGTCGGCGAACAGGCGTTGGCAGCGCTCAATCTCGTCGTCCCGTTGCTGTATGTCCCGTATGCGTTCAGTGTCATGATCGGTGTGGGCGGCGCCACGCTCATCGCCCGCTTGTTGGGAGAGGGACGCGACGCACAGGCGCGTCGCGCATTCTCGCAGGTGCTCTGGGTGATGCTCGCCTTCAGTATCGCGATGAGCGCCGGGGTGCTGTACTTCCGTCACGAAATCGCCGCTGCGCTCGGCGCACACGGCGAAATTACACAACACGTGGTGGGCTTTCTGTCGGGCTGGGGCTGGTTCGTGCTTTTCGCGAACGGTCTTTACGCGATGGAGCTGTTCCTGCGCGTGGAAGGCGCGCCGGCGGCGCGATTCGGACTGTACGCGATGTTTCTTGGCGCGCTCGCCAATGTGGCGCTGGACTATTGGTTCATCGTGGTGAAGGAGATGGGCATGTACGGGGCGTCGCTCGCCACCGGCTTGTCGATGATGGTCTCCAGCAGCGTGATGCTCGCCTATCACTTCGTGCTGGCCAAGAAGGTCGTGCCTGCATGGCGGGCTTTCGCAGACACCGAAGTCCATATCTGGCGTGTGATGTACAACGGTGCCTCGGAGTTTCTGGGGGCGATCGCCCCGGCGGTGACTGTGTTCGCGTTCAATCGCGTCATTCTGTGGAACTTTGGCGAGCCCGGGCTGGCCGCCTACGCGATTCTGGAATACATGACGCTCGGTGCCACGGTGACGATGGTCGCGCTCGTGCAGAGCATGCAGCCGATGATCAGCTTCTACCGTGGCGCGCGCGATCTGAACGCATTGCGCGAGTCGTTCCGGCTCGGCGTCATGGCGGTGACGGGGTTCTCGGTGCTGGTGGCTGTCGCCATGGCTACACTCGCTCGCCCGCTGACATTCCTGTTCTTGCCGGCAGGCGTTCAGGCATGGTCGATTCTCGAGCACGCGGTGCTTTGGTATGCGCTGGCGTTTCTGCCGGCAGCCGGCAATTTGATCGTGGCGGGCTTTCTGACGGCCGTGGAGTCACCGGGACCGTCGGCGGCCATTGCCATGCTGCGAAGCTGGGTGTTGCTGCTCGGCATTCTTTGGCTGCTCAATGTTGGGTTCGGTGGCGCGGCGATCTGGTACACGCTGTTGATCACTGAAGTGCTGACGCTTGCCATCAGCGTATGGCTATATTGGCGCAGTGACCGGGGCGACGCGCTGTTGGCGCGCGCAGCGTCTCGCTGAGGCCCTGCCCCCTTGGCTACCCTACCCGGCAAAACGGCGTGACTTCGCGGTCACGCCGTTTTTTATGGTCATGCCGCGACGGCTCAGCTCGGCATCTTTAGCGAGAACGATTGCGCGAGCGACTGCACGCTGGACGCGTCGTCCGCGCCCGGCGCGCCTTCGGGAGGCGCGGCGCGTGGCGGCAGCGATGCCGGCACGCTAACTTCGCTGGCAGCCCACTGCGGTTCGGGCAGTTCGTCGAACACTTGGCGCAGGCGCGCCCCCCACGATTCGTGGATCATCTTGTAGTAGACGTTTTCGTCGTCGAGCGACGCGAACCGCGTCACACGCAGGCTGTTTTCTTCATACACGAGAAGATCGAGCGGCAGCCCCACGGAGACGTTGGAGCGAAGCGTGGAATCCATGGAAATCAGTGCGCACTTGGCGCCGTCGTCGAGCGAGGTCGCGGGCGTGACGAGCCGATCGATGATGGGCTTGCCGTATTTGGACTCGCCGATCTGGAAGTATGGGTTGACCGACGACGCTTCGATAAAGTTACCGGCGGAGTACAGTTGATAAAGGCGGCTCGGCGCACCGGCGATTTGGCCGCCGAGCAGAAAGCTGCAATTGAAGTCGACACCGAAGGCTTCGAGCGCCTTGGCATCGCGTGTGTGGACGTCTCGAATTGCCTGGCCGACAACGCGCGCGACGTCGGTCATGCTTTTGGCGTTCCATAGCGTTTCGGTGTCGCGCGCTTCGACCAGTTGTTGGCGCACGGCCTGGGTGAGCGCGAGGTTACCGGCCGAGAGCAGTACGAGCACGCGCTCGTCCGCACGCTCGAACACGAGCATCTTGCGAAAGGTGCTTACGTGATCGACGCCCGCATTGGTTCGGGTATCGGAGAGAAAGACGAGCCCGGCATCGAGCTTCATGGCCACGCAATACGTCATGTCGTTCCTGTCTTGCCGTGCCCGGCACGCTGCCCGGGCACGCGGAAAGCTATTGTTGTTGGACGCGCGGCACGGTATCGACTTTGACCGATACGTGCAGCGCTTCTGTCGCACCGCCGCTGCGCATGCCTCTGACGGGCGCGGCAGACTCATAGTCGCGTCCGACGGCCAATCGGCAATAGTTGCCGCTGGCGAAACAGGCGTGCGTGACGTCGACGCTGACCCATCCCTCCCCATCGACCCATACGTCGACCCATGCGTGGCTGGCCGCATGCGGTACGTCGCCGGGATCAAGATATCCGCTGACGTATCGCGCGGGCACGCCTCGCGCTCGGCATACGGCGAGCATCAGGTGGGCGTGATCCTGACAGACACCTCGCCCAAGCGCCAGTGCCTGAGCCGCGGTGCTGGTCACGGCGGTGATGCCGGATGCGTAGTCGACATGTTCGCAGATGGTGGCGGCGAGCGCCAACAGGTCGCCCGGCGAGCCGAGACCGGCGACGGCGGCAAGTGCGTCGATGGCGTCGCTGCGCGCGGTGAGCGGCGTCGGGCTCGCGAAGGATAACACCGGTACGGCGTGGGTCGTCTCGCCGAGCCGTCCATCGATGAGCGGTGTGGTGTCGATCTCGCCTTCGGCCATGAGGCGGATTTCGCTGTGCGGCTGATGAAGCACCAGGGTATGCATGTCGTTCCCGAACGCGTCGCGCGCGGGCGTGAGTTTGCCGGGCGCGCTCAGCCGCCAGTGCGCGATACGCTGGACTTCGGACGCCGCAGGCGTGAGCCGAAGCTGCTGGATGGTGTAACGCACCGGCGTGTCGTAGCGGTAGGTCGTCTCGTGGCGGATGGTCAGGCGCATGGCATCAGGCGGCGAGCGGGATCAGGAAGGTCTGGCTGATCTTGTTGCCGAGCACGGAGACGCGCTCAAGGAACGCGGTCAGGACGGGATGTAGGCCTTGTTGGTGGATCTGCTGGATGTCGGTGTATTTGAGTTCGGCTTGCAATTTTCCCGCGTAGCGTTCTACATCCCCGGACTGGGCATTGGACAGGGTGGCGAGGTTTTCGCATACGCCGCTGAGCGAGGCAAGCAAGGAGCGTGGCATGTGCGCGTTGAGCATGAGCAGTTCGACGACGCGCTCTGGGGTAATCACGTCTCGGTACACTTTGCGGTAGATCTCGAAGCCGGACACGCTGCGCAGCACGGCGGACCAGTAGTAGAAGTCGGTGGGATGGGAGGCGTCGGGGCCCGCCCGGTCGGTGCGCACGGCTTCGTGGAAGCGGACGTCGAGAATTCGCGCGGTGTTGTCGGCGCGTTCGAGGAATAGGCCCAGCCGAGTAAAGTAGAAGGCATCATCCTGGAACAAGGTGCCGAAGCTGACGCCGCGCGAGAGGTGCGAGCGCACTTTGACCCATTCGAAAAGTTGGGCCGGGTCGCGCTCGAGCAGGTCGAGCATGCGCGGAAAATCGAGCCAGGTGCTGTTGACGGTTTCCCATAGTTCGGTGGTAAGCGTACCCCGCACGGCGCGCGCGTTTTCGCGTGCCGCCTCGAGACAACAAGCGATGCTCGACGGGTTATCGCGGTCACGTACGACGAAGTCGAGGACATTGGCACGCGTGGCACGCCCATGTTTGCGATTGAACGCGGGCTCGAGTTCGGAGATGCGCAAGGTGGCGCGCCAGCCAGCCTCGTCGTTGAAGGTGCCGGCGTGCGCACGGGCGCCGTCGGCATCGTCGTCGTCATCGATGGCATCTTGCGGGAGCAGCAGGTTCTGCAAGTTGACGTCGAGCAGGCGTGCGGTGTTTTCGGCCCGCTCCATGTAGCGAGCCATCCAGAACAGGTGATCGGCGGTACGGCTGAGCATGATGGCTTCCCGATAGGATTTTTTGTCGTTTCCGGCGAACGTGGCTTATTTTTCGAGCACCCAGGTGTCTTTTGTCCCCCCGCCCTGGGAGGAATTGACGACGAGTGAGCCTTCGGTAAGCGCAACGCGGGTGAGTCCGCCCGGCACCATGGTGACGCCCTTGCCGGAGGAGAGCACGAAGGGACGCAGATCGATGTGTCGCGGTGCAATGCCGGCCTCGACGAAGGTGGGGCATGCGGACAGTGCGAGCGTAGGTTGGGCGATGTAGCCGTCGGGTTTGGCGATGAGCCGTTGCCGGAATGCCTCGATTTCGGCTCGGGTGGCCGCAGGGCCCACGAGCATGCCGTAGCCTCCGGCACCATGCACTTCTTTGACGACGAGTTCGCCAAGGTTGTCGAGGGTGTAGGCGAGATCGTCCGCTCGACGACATTGGTAGGTCGGAACGTTGTTGAGAATGGGCTTCTCACCCAGGTAAAACTCGATCATGTCCGGCACGAACGGGTAGATGGATTTGTCGTCGGCAACGCCGGCGCCGATGGCATTGGCCAAGGTGACACGCCCCGCCCGGTAGACGCTGAGCAAACCAGGCACGCCCAAGGTGGAGTCGGCGCGGAAGGCCAACGGATCGAGAAAGTCGTCGTCGATTCTGCGATAGATGACGTCGACGCGCTTCGCACCATTGGTGGTTCGCATGTAGACGAGGTTGTCCTCGACGAACAGGTCTTGCCCCTCGACCAACTCGATACCCATCTGTTGCGCCAGAAAGGCATGCTCGAAGTACGCGGAGTTGTAGATGCCCGGGGTCATGACGACGACGGTGGGATCGTCGACCCCCACCGGCGCCACGGCGCGCAGACTGTCGAGCAAAAGGTCCGGATAATGCTCGACCGGCGCAATCCGGTTTCTCGCGAACAGTTCAGGGAATAACCGCATCATCATTTTGCGGTTTTCCAGCATGTACGACACGCCGGACGGCACTCGGAGATTGTCCTCCAGCACGTAGAAAACCCCGTCGTCGCCCGCGCCCGCACGCACCACATCCACACCCGCGATATGTGCATAGATGTCGCCCGGCACGTTCACCCCCTGCATCTCGGGACGATACTGCGCGTTCTGTAATACCTGCTCCGCCGGAATGACCCCGGCACGCAAGATGTCCTGCTCATGGTAGACGTCATGAACGAACCGGTTCAACGCGTCGACGCGCTGGCGCAAACCCGCCTGCAAGGTCTGCCATTCGTGAGCAGGAACAATTCTTGGGATCAAATCAAATGGGATCAAGCGCTCTGTGCCCGCCTCATTGCCATAAACAGCAAATGTGATCCCCACTCGCCGGAACGCCAAGTCGGCCTCAGCCCGCTTGTGGTGCAAGACATCCTCGGACTGGCATTTGAGCCAATCGTCAAACCGCCGGTAATGCGCCCGCGTCGCACCCGTGATGCTCGCCATCTCGTTGTAGCTCTCGACCATTTGCTTCTCCGCAAATTGCTGTGCCGAGATCGTGCAATATTCATGCCCGTGCCGCTTTTTTACCCTTTCGCACGAATTCCGTGCAACACACCCATCATTTCGCACCACGCTGGTGATTTGAACTCAACACCACTCCCCTAGACGGACCGGAGCCTCAACACCACTCCCCTAGACGGACCGGGGCCTCAACACCGCTCCCCTAGACGGACCGGGGCCCCTTTCCGCCTCTCAAACATAAACCCAACTCGCTGCAGAAAGGGGCCCCGGTCCGTCCCCCCTCCACGCCCCCAGTCCCCCCACCGACACCGCCCGCTTCCCTCGCCTCCCCCCACACCGCCCCAGTCCCGTCGACACCGCCCGTCTCCATCGCCATCGCGACGCCGCACCCGCCCCGCGCGTGCTCCGCATCTGCCGCAGGACGGCCGCGTCGTCGCCCACACCTCTCCTGTCCCTCTTCTCCTCCTACCTCCTTCTATCTCCTCCTAGCGCCTCCTAGCGCCTCCTCTCGCTCTCCTCCCTCCCTCGCTTTTTCATCCCCCCCATATGCAAAACGCCGGGCTCTCCCCGGCGTCTTCGCTGTCCCGCACCTGTCTTTCGCTACCGCTCTGCTTATGCAGCCTTTCTTGCTGAACGCACCGCCTCCAACGCCGCTCGCGTCAACACATACGTGCCCGGCAAATCCTGCTCGTCACAGTTGTGACCCTCTCCACCCCGATCCACCACCACGAAGTCGCTCACCTCATCCAACGCCAACAACGGGTGATGCCACACGCCACGCGCATAGTTCACCCCCTGCCACCCCTCCGAAACAAACGCCCTCATCTGACTCACATCCAATTCGCCCGCCGGCGCTACCACCACCAAGTACGGCGTCGTCTTCAACGGAATGAACGCCTGACTCCCCAACGGATGCCGCTCCAACATCGTCACTTCATACGGCAACTGCCTCGGCTGGCCACGAAACACATTGACTAAGGTGCGGCCGCCCTCCGGCCCCAAATCTACCGTCGCCAAATCGTGAAACCGCTCCGTCGTCCCGCCATTGATCCCGAAATGCTTCGCTCCCGACAACTCAATCACATCGCCAAACGGCGCAAACGCCTCTCGCGTCAATCGCTCGATCTTCAACGCCGCTCCCGCCATGTCACTCTCCTTTTTTTCCCTTTTTTCATTTCCCCCCCTCTCGCACGCCCTGCCGGGCGCGAGAGGGATTCATTCACGCTTACGCTTTCTTTTCGCTCAACCGGCCCCACAACCGCAAACGCGATACACCCCCGTCCGGAATGATGTTGAAGCGAATGTGCGTGATCGCCCCCAGCTTCTGTACCTGCTCCTCAAAGCCGAATTGCTTGTCCATCGCTAATTTCTGCTCCGGCAACAGCTCTGGCCAGAACATCGACTGCGTAATCAAGGACTGCTCGGTGCCACCCGTCACATACGCCGCCTGAATGGAACAACGGTCCGGGAAGTTGCCCTTGAAGTGCGCCGTGTCCACTTCGATCTTGGCAATCTCGCCCGGCTGCGCCAGCGCAATGATCGCCCAGTCGTTACCCGGCTCACGACGTCGACGCGTCTCCCACCCATCCCCCATGTTCACCCCTCGGCCCGGCATCAACAGGTTCGACGCCATGCCGAAATGCTGGTTGTTCGCCGCCACGACGTAACCGCCATTCTCCATCGCGATCAGGTCGATCAACTCGTCACGCGAGCGTCGCGCCCAATCGCTCTGCGGCAAGCCATACACGCGCAAACGCGCCAGACCACCATCGGGGTACAGGTTCACTCGCACATGGGTCACCGCACGCGACTGCGTGATCGCATGGTAGTGGTGCGCATTGCCCTGCAAGCTGGTCGACGCCAGCAATTCGAACCACTCGGCCGACTCGCCCGGGGCGCCGTCCGGGCTGTGGCAACCCTCGAGCGACGCGGCCGGCGGAAAGTTGCCGGTGAAGTGGCTGGTGTCGAGGTCAACGCCAAACAACACGCCCGGTCGCGCCAGCTTGACCACGCACCAGTCGTAGCCGTTCACACGCTTGCGACGTGTCTCCCAACCATCCATCCACTTGCCGTTGTCGTCGTATTTGCCCGGGATGAACACGGCCGGCTCTGGATTGAGCATGCGCTCCTTGGCGGCGAAGAATTCGTCGCTGGCCTCCAACGCCTGCGCACCCAGGCGCGGATCAGCCAAGTTCACGTAACGGCGCACAAATTCCGGTGCGTTCGGGTCTTGCGGGGCGAGGGCCATGCCAACTCCTTGGTGCTGGGTAATGTCTGAAACGGGGCGAATCGGGTTGCAACGCACGGGAACCGCTCGGGCCGACACTATCCGCCCGGTCTCCTTACGGTTCAGTCGCGAACCAGATCCTGCAGACGGAATCCGGCGATACGGAAGATCTGTCGCAAGCATTCTTCGATCTCGTCCGCCCGGCTGTTTGCAACGCGCGCCGCGAAGTTTTCGATGATGCTGGCACGCGTATGCCCACGCACCGCCAGGATGTACGGGAACCCGAACTTGGCTTTGTACGCATCGTTGAGTTCGGTCAGTCGCGCAAATTCGCCGGCACTGCACTGGTCCAGCCCCGCTCCTGCCTGCTCACGCGTGGACTCGGCCGTCAGTTCGCCTCGTACGGCCGCTTTGCCCGCCAATTCCGGGTGAGCACGGATGAGGTCGAGCTGAGGGCCTTCGCCAGCATCGATGACGGCCTGGCACAGGGCGTCCTGCAACGCCTCGACGGTGGCAAACGGACGGTCGTCCCAAGCCGCTTCGGCCACCCAAGGCGAATGCTCGAAGATGCCGTCGAGCGCCGCAACGAACTCGGCACGGGGCAACGCCGACAGTTCGGCAACGGTACGTTGGGTCATAGACAACGGGGCGTTCATTCACTGCTCTCCCGGAGAACAAAGGTGGCGCCCCGCCATGCTTTTCGCACAGCCCAGTGACGCCTGTCGGATTCAAATTTCTACCAGTGACCACGCCGGTTCCCGACGTAGCCGCCTCACCCAAATCTGCTCGCTCACGCCGCCACGTACGGATGGCGGGCCTGCCAGTGACGTGCCACGTCAATTCGACGACACACCCACACACGATCATGTTTCTCAATGTGATCGAGGAATCGCTGCAACGCGGCAATTCGCCCTGGGCGACCCAGCAAGCGGCAATGCATGCCCACCGACAACATCTTCGGCGCCTCGTCCCCTTCCGCATACAAGACGTCAAAGGCATCGCGCAGATAATGGAAAAAGTGATCCGCCGTATTGAAGCCCTGCGGTGCCGCGAAGCGCATGTCGTTGGAATCAAGGGTGTAAGGCACGACAAGGTGAGGCTTGACGTCCCCCGTCCCGGTCCGCACCTGTGTCCAGAACGGCAGGTCGTCGCCATAGTTGTCGGAGTCGTACACGAACCCGCCCTGCTCGACCACCAGACGCCTCGTATTCGGGCTGTCACGACCGGTGTACCAACCCAGCGGTGCGCTCCCCGTCATTTCCTTGAAGATGTCGATGGCAATGCGCATGTGCTCACGCTCAGTCGCCTCGTCCATGCTCTGGTAGTGAATCCAGCGCCACCCGTGACACGCGATCTCATGCCCCAATTCCTGAAAAGCGGCTGTCACCTCGGGATGGCGCTGCATGGCCATCGCCACGCCAAACACAGTCAACGGCAGCCCGCGGCGCTCGAATTCGCGCAAGATGCGCCACACGCCCGCCCGCGACCCATATTCGTAAATGGACTCCATGCTCATGTGACGCGCTTCGTACGCCGCCGCGCCAATGATCTCGGACAGGAATTGCTCGGACGCGCGATCACCGTGCAATACACAATTCTCGCCGCCTTCTTCGTAATTCAGAACGAACTGAACGGCAATGCGCGCACGCCCCGGCCAGTCGGCAAACGGTACGTGACGGCCATAACCGATGAGGTCGCGCGGATAGTCGCTGGAACTTGCAATGTGGTTGGCCATGGTGTCCTGGCATTCGGGGAATGGCGAAACGATCGAAGCAGTGTAGCCAAATCCATCCCGCGGAAACATAGCCAGATTCGGATATTCAGGCTGTGCTTAAACGTATAGTCGCCCCCGCACGACCCCGCCCTTTCACGCGTACTCCTTCGCCCAGGCTCATTCGGCGCCCTCCCCGCCCACGGATTTCAGCCTGCGACAAATCCGCCAAAAATACCCTCAAATAGCATAAAAAATCCTACATCTTCACCCAATACGCATCAATCTACGCAACAACAAAAAAGCACGCCGGGCCGTTGTATCGACCCGGCGTGCTTTCGCTTGCCACTATGCCGCTTTACCGAACGCTCAGTCGGCGCTCGCTTGGAAATTACGCATACAGACAGGGATATCCCGTAAGCGTCAGCGTGACCTGCGCCCCGGATGTCTGCAGTCTGGCCTGTCCGCCCACCGGCAAGGTCAGTTTGTCGGGGCAATGACCAAACGGCATATCGGTCACGATCGGAATGCCGATCGCTTTACGCACGCTCTCAATCATCGCCGGCATGTCGTATCCGTTGTCGTATTCGGTCACTCGGTACTGTGAGAAATCCCCAAGCACCAACGCATGTTGACGCGCCAGAATGCCGGACTGATGCAACTGGTACAGCATCCGCTCAACCCGATACGGCGGCTCGTTGACATCCTCGACGAACAACACGCCCCCCTCGATCTGCGGCAGGTACCGGGTACCGATCAGACTGCAGACCATCGCCAGGTTCCCGCCCCACAAGGTGCCCGATACGTCGATATCGCCGCTCGCCCCATCGCCCTGCCACTCGGCCACATGACTCGGCGAACGCAATACGGACTGGAATTGCGTCAGGGTGAAATCGCTCAGCGGTTCGGCCCCGAAGTCCGCCAGCAACATCGGCCCCGCAAACGTGGTGAGATGGGCCTGCGCCAACAGTGCCAACTGCACGGCCGTGAAGTCGCTATGACCGATGATGGCGACCGGTGCTCCCGATAACCGGCGATGCAGGCCGTCGTAGTCGAGCTGGTCGAGCAGATGCACGGCGCCGTATCCGCCGCGCACCGCGAGCACGATCTCGGGCACGGGATGGTCACGCCCCGCCAACTGGTTGATTTCGGCAACGCGCTCGGCATCGGTTCCCGCAAAGCGCAAGTACCGACGCGCAAGCGCCTCGCGATTGCTGACGGTGTAGCCGAGTCGCTCCAATGTCGCGATGCCGCGCGAGGCGACGTCGGGGTCGGGCGCGTAGCCCGACGGGGCAATCAGTTCGAGAAGCCTGGTCTGCGTCAATTGAGGGATCCCGGTGTTGGGGTTGGGGTCTCGCCCACCGCCTCGGCGGCCGCCGACGAGCGACGCGCCTTCGCAGCGGCACGTCGTTCACTGAAGAAGGTCTGGAGAATGTCGACGCACTCGTCGCGCATGACCCCGCCGAGCACTTCGGCATGATGATTGAGCCGAGGTTCCGCGAACAGGTCGACCACGCTGCCGCACGCCCCGGTCTTGGGATCCGCCGCCCCATACACGACGCGCTTCACGCGCGCATGCATGATCGCACCCGCACACATGACGCACGGCTCGAGCGTCACGTACAGCTCGCAGTCCGGCAGGCGATAGTTGCCCAACGCCTGTGCCGCCGCGCGCAGCGCCTGCATTTCGGCATGAGCCGACGGGTCATGGCCGCCGACCGGACAGTTGTGTCCGACGGCAATCACCTGTCCGTCGCAAACGACGACGGCGCCGACCGGTACCTCGCCCTGCACCATCGCGGCGCGGGCCTGCTGCAGCGCCAGGCCCATGTAGGTCTCGTCGGTGGCGGGTAAATCTCGATTCATGAAACGTTGACGAAAAGCCGCCGCGCGTCGCCCGCCCCGTTTCGGACGCGCCCCGCACAGCGCAATTGGCCGCTATCGGCAATGCGCTATTCTCGCACACGCCCCGCCACCGTCACACATCGAGCGCGTGCTCCGCAATCCCCCGCCGCACCCGCAATCCCCCGACTCGCGCGTATTTCAGTCCCAAGCCGGCGCGAGCGACGCCGGATTGGCCTGACGCTCGTTGCGATCGAGCGTGGCGATCCGTGCCATGTCGTCATTGCTTAGCCTCAGGTCGCACGCCTTCATGTTGCTCGCCAGATTCTCGCGCTTGGTGGACGATGGAATGACGGCGTATCCCTGCTGCATCGCCCACGCCAGCGCGACTTGCGCCGTGGTCGCCTCGTGCGCCTCGGCAATTTTCACGAGCACCGGATCGTTCAAGACTTTTCCGTACGCCAGCGTCATGTATGACGTGACGTGAACGCCCTGCGACCGCGCAAATTCCGCCAGTTTGCGGTTCTGCAGGTATGGACTCAGCTCGATCTGCAAGGTCGCCAGCTCGCCAGGCCCCACCATGTCAATGGCCTGCTGCAGTAGCGCAACGGTGAAATTGGACACGCCGACGGCACAGGTCAAGCCCTGCTCGCGGGCTTCGCGCAACGCGCCAAGGTATTCCGCCATCGGCACTGTGTTGGCCGGCGACGGCCAGTGAATCAGCGTGAGATCGACCCGGTCGGTGCCGAGCTTCAAGAGACTGTCCTTCAGGCTCGGAATCAACTTGTCACGGGAAAAGTTGTCGACCCAGATCTTGGTGGTCAGATGCAACGCGTCACGCTTGACGCCCGATGCCGCCATTGCGCGCCCGATGTCGGCTTCGTTCTCGTAGATCTGCGCGGTGTCGATCGCGCGGTATCCCAGCGCGAGCGCCTGGGTAACGGTATCGACGACGGTTTGGCCCTTCAAACGGAACGTGCCGAGGCCAAAGGCGGGAAGACTCATGAGTGCAACTCCTGTGAGATGCGTCGCGCCAGGGAAATCAACGCCCGTTGAACGGCGCGACGGAAGCGCACAGTGTCCCGGATTCGCGCGCACTCAAGAAGCCCCCGCAGACGAACAAGATTCGTGCACTGAATTCACAAATAAGCGCGAATCGGGGCGTCGACCGCTGCGATCGACCGTGGCGACTCAGACGGCAGCCTGCGGGAGGAAGCTGGCGTCTTCGCGCGCCATCGCCTTGATTTCGTTACGGGTGGCGAGGATATGCGCCTCGAGCAGGGACACGACCGCCACCACGTCGCGACGCCGGCACGCTGCGAGAATTTCGTAGTGATCGTGCTGCGGGTTCTCTTTGCCGGTCGCCTGGGACATCGCCAGATGCGAGTAGCGGTCGGTGTTCAGGCAGTAGGCTTCGACGAGCATCCGCAAACGGCGGTTGTTGGCGGGCGCCGACAGCGCAAGATGGAAGCGCCGGTTGTATTCGGCCCATTCCGAGACGGCTTCGGACGCCGAATAGTCCGCCAGGATCTGTTCCATCCCCTGGAAGTCACGCTCCGCCATGTTGGGCACGGCAAGCTTCGCGGCATGGCATTCGAGCGCGACACGAATGTCGAGCAACTCGCACAATAGCTCGAGGTTCATGCTCGTTACGGTCGCGCCACGGTTCAGATGGTGGGTAACCAACCCCTCCGCTTCCAATTGCCGCAACGCTTCGCGCACCGGCACCCGGCTTGCGTTGAAGCGCTCGGCAAGGGCTTCCTGACGCAGTTGATACCCACCCGGGAGCACGCCGCGCAAGATTTCGTCTCGCAGCGTGTCGCGGATGGCCTCATGAAGGGCTTGGGATCTGGGTGTTCGCATACTTACTTGCCCGCTCGCGCCTCCGCCAGCGCAATGGTCAGATGGGCCACCCGCTTCTTGAGCGCATCGCGCTCGGCGGTCATGGCTTTGAGTTCCTTTGACAGACGCGTGAGTTCGTCGGTCGGCTCCGCAGTGGTGTCCCACGGCGGCGTGCCGTCGTCTTCGTCAGCGATCTCATCGTCCTTCCTCTTGCGTGGCTTGACCGGACGCGCCTCACGCACCTGACGCGCCAGCTCACGCAACTCCTGCTTGCCAGCGACCACCGCGGCCACCTGTGCCGCCTGCGGCAAGGTCGAGACGGCCGCTGCCGCGTTGATCGACACCTCCCCACGCTTGACGGCATCCACCAACTCCGGCGCCGCCGCCGTGTGGATCTGCTCGATCTGCCCCAGCGTATTGCTCGACAATCGCGCCGCACGCGCCAACGCCGCGCGCGTGAGCGCCATCGTATGCGCGGGGATCGACGCATTGGCCCCCGTTGCCTCGGCCGCATCGCTCGCCGAAGCGGCCGGCGGCGCCTCGGCTTTCGTCGGACTGTCGCTACCGGTGCGGGCTTCGAGAATTGTCTTCTTGCGCAACGCCAGCACGCCGCGCTGGTAATCGGACACGCTGCGCCGGCCCAGATGATTGTCGATCATCCACAGGCGCACATCGTCCATGGATTTGAACGACAGGTTCTGCACCGTACGGAATTCGATGTCGTGCTTGCGGCAAATCGCGTAGCGATTGTGGCCGTCGACCAGCACGTCGCCCCACAGTACAAGGGCGTCGCGACATCCCTCGACCAGCAGGCTCTGTTCGAGCGCCGCATATTCATCAGGCGTGAGCGGATCGATGTATGCCTTGAGTTCTTCGTTGATCTGGACTGTCATGGATTTCTGTGACGATGCCGCCGCCCCCCGGTACCGCTGGCTGCGGCACGGCGCGGAACGTCGGCATGGAAAGTCGTTGCAAGCGGCATTATCGCCTGTGTGGCCGGCTTTGACGAAACGAGCGCCCGGACCCTGCCCGGGTTGGCGTTCAGGACAGCACGCCGTGATCGGTCAGGAACGCCTGAATGCGCGACAGACGCGCCGCCGGATCGATGATGCCCAGCAGGGCCTCTTTCTCGTGCGGCGGCAGCGGCAACAGCTCGGCCCATCGATCCGCGACCCACCCGCACTCATCCAGACGATACGGCGGTGCGAGCGGCAATTTTGCCGCGCGTGCCGGGTCGCGCTGCAAGCCGGCGATCAGCTTGCCCAGTGTGTCGGCACTGATCTGCAAGTTGTCCGGGATGGCGATGTCGACATCGTCCGGCAGCATTTGCGCTTCGCCCGTCCAGAGACCGTACTTCCCCTGCTCGACGGACGCGAGCCGAAACTTGGTCGTGCCACGGCACACGAGCTCAAGCAGCGACGGCATGGTCGCGCGCCAGTCGTCGATGCGCGCCATCGTGCCGATCATGGCGGGCTCCTCGACGCCGTCGGGCAAGCGTACCTCGCTGCCCTTGCGCAGGACGACCACACCGAATTCGGTGCCCTCGGCGAGACATCGCTTGATCATGTCGAGATAGCGCACCTCGAAGATGCGCAGATGCAACACCCCAGCAGGAAACAGGGCGTTGCCAAGCGGGAAGAGTGGGATCTGGACCATGCCATATGATGACACGAAGTCACTCGCGGTATGCGCCATTGTCGTGCGACGGCGCATAGCGCCTACCCGCCCGCAAGCGACGCAACGCGATGACCGTTTGTCGCAATCCCCCGCGGCCGGCGCCTCATCAAACAACGGTTCGACAAGCGGGCCGGCCCCTATGACGGCCATCTCGGCCGGATGTCGCTCGACCCGCCTCACGCCCAATGCCGCCCCGAGGCGCGGTTTTTCTGAGCGATGGCCGCCCACGTAACACCGGGTTCCCTGGTAGCGAGCCGGTGTGTCATCGGGGATGCGCCGAGATGTTACGCTTTCAGACGCGAATCGTAATGCGGGCTGCCGTTGTGGGCATGCCGGCGTCTCTGGAGGTTAGGTATGACAGTGGAAAAAGTGGCGTTGATTACGGCGGGCGGCAGTGGCATGGGCGCTGCCGCGGCGCGGCGTCTCGCGGCAGATGGCTTCAAAGTCGGCATCCTGTCGTCGTCGGGCAAGGGCGAGGCCCTGGCCACGGCGCTGGGTGGCGTGGGCGTGACGGGGTCGAATCAATCGAACGAGGCGCTGGCGACGCTGGTCGCGTTGGCCGTCGAACGCTGGGGACGTATCGATGTGCTGGTCAACAGCGCCGGTCACGGACCGCGCGCGCCGATTCTGGAGATTTCGGACGACGACTGGCACCGCGGCATGGACACCTATCTGATGAACGTGATACGCCCGACGCGGCTGGTGACGCCGGTCATGCAGAAGCAAGGCGCGGGCGCGATCATCAACATCTCGACGGCGTGGGCGTTCGAGCCGAGCGAGATGTTTCCGACTTCCGCGGTGTTTCGCGCCGGTCTGGCATCGTTCACGAAGCTGTTTGCAGACAAGTACGCGAAGGACAACGTGCGGATGAACAATGTGTTGCCGGGATGGATCGACAGCCTGCCGCAGCAGGAGACGCGCCGTGAGAGCGTGCCGATGCAGCGTTACGGCACGGCGGAAGAGATCGCCGCGACCGTGGCGTTCCTCGCGTCGGAAGGCGGTGGGTACATCACCGGACAGAACATTCGCGTTGATGGCGGACTGACGCGCTCGGTGTGAGCGTCGCGCGCCTGCCTTCACCGGATCAAATCGGTATGGCTGCCTCCCTCCCCCATCGCGCAAAAGATTGGAGCGGCTCTATCCCTCGGGAACTATCGATACAGGCACGGCCACGATCGTCAGGCTGACATTCCGATGGACGCCCCTCCGTCTGGAGCTTGCTTGAGAACGCCACTCGTGGCTGCCCGCAAACTCAAGCCTGTGCCAGGACCTGCTGCGCGATGACGCTCGTAATGCCGGTCTTGTCGTCGCGCACACGCGCCAGAAGACCAATGCTACGTTGCTCGGTCACGTCGGGCAGCGCGACGACGCGCAAGGTGTCTTCTTGCGCCCATGTGGCGTTGCGCAGCATTGGCACGACGGTGACGCCGAGTCCCTGGCGCACCAGCCCCACAATGCCCTCAATCGAACTCAACTCCAGGAATTCGTTGACCTTGATGCGCTGACGCCGCAAAGCGCGATCGATCAGCGCCCCCGTGCGTTGTGTGTGGTCGAATCGCAGGAAGGGTTCCGTCGCCAGCAGCCGCGCGCTCAACGCCTGCTTCATCCCGGAAGGCGCAAGCATCACCAAAGGCTCTCGATACAAGGGCGTCCAGCGCACCCCCGCGGGCCGACGCCCCGGCGGCTCGACCAGCACCGCGCAGTCAATATCACCGGCGTCGAGCTGGGCCGTCAGTTCCATCGAGCGCGCGGTCACGATCGAGACCTCCAGGCCCGGGCGCGCCTGCTTGATCTGCAGCACGGCGGGCGCCAACGCGCTCACCGCTGACTCGATCGCACCAATCGCGACAGGGCCGACGGGGGACTCGATGCCGGACGCCAATATGCGCATGTTCTGGTATTGCGCCAGCAACAACTGCGCGTGCGGCAGCAACGCCCGGCCCATGGCGTTGAGTGCAATCGAACGCCCCACCCGATCGAATATTGCGTGACCGAACTCCTCTTCCAGCGCGCGCATTTGCATGCTCACCGCCGACTGCGTCATCGCCAGACGTTCGGCCGCCGAAGCGAACGAGCCGTACCGCGCCACCGCTATGAAAGTGCGCATGAATCGCAGGTTGCTCACGGGTTTCCTCGCAGGTCGTGTCGAGATCCCGTCGACCGCGAATTCATCAAAATATTTGCGATGACGGATCACAAATTCTAGCTTTTATTGATTTTTTTACACAAGCAGAATCAGTCGGAGCAAGTAAATCCGGCTTGCCACGGTCAAACTTCGAGACAGGAGCCTCTCCATGGAAGTTTCAGTTGAGCGCGACAGCGCCGCTACCCCGACAGCCCCGGAACGATCGGGCAAACGTATCGACGTAGGCGTGATTGCGGTATCTACGATCGGCAATGCGCTCGAATGGTTCGATTTCACGGTCTTCACGTTTTTCGCGGCCAACATCGCCCGCCAGTTCTTTCCCAGCGATAACCCGACCGCCGCCCTGCTCGCCACCTGGACGACGTTTGGCGTGGGGTTCCTCACGCGGCCGCTCGGCGGCATTGTTTTGGGTAACGTCGCCGACAGGCATGGCCGCAAGTCGGCCCTGCTGCTGACCATCTCTGTCATGGCGGTCGGTGTCGCCGCCATCGCCTTTGCGCCGACCTATGCGTCAATCGGCATGGCCGCACCGGTGCTGATGTTGATCGGCCGCTTCCTGCAAGGCTTTTCCGCCGGCGGCGAAGTGGGCAGCGCCACCGCCTTCCTGGTCGAGCATGCCCCGGTCGAACGACGCGGCGTGTACGGCAGCTTCCAGATGATCGCTCAGGCCTGCAGCATGTTGCTCGGGGCCATCGTATCGGTGGGCATCACGCAAACCCTGACACCGGAGCAGATCGACGCATTCGGATGGCGCATTCCCTTCGCGATCGGCCTGCTGATCGTGCCAGTCGGCCTGTATGTGCGCTCGCGCCTGGACGAATCCCCGGTGTTCAAACACGCCACCCAGCATGCCGAGTCCCGTCGCTCGCCTTTCATCGAATCGGTGACCACGCACTGGCGACAGGTGCTGGCCGGCTTCGGCCTGACAGTGTACGGCACCATTGGCACGTACATCTTTTATTACTACATGCCGAGTTACGCCACGAAGTCGCTGGGCATTCCGTTCAAAAGCAGCGTGATCGCGTCGCTGTGCGCGGCGGTCGCTTACATCGTCGGCACCTTTGCATCGGGTCGGATTTCAGACGTCATCGGCCGCAAGAAGCCGATGGTCGCGTCCGGCGTGATCAGCCTGGTCATCACGTATCCGCTGTTCCTGGCCGTGAGTCACACGCCGACACTGCCGATGCTGATCCTCGTGCAGTGCTGCCTGATGCTCTCGCTCGGCCTGTTCCAGGGCTCGTATTGCGCCTTCGTCTGTGAACTCTTCCCATCGCGGGTACGTGCCACGTCGATGGCGATTGGCTACAACTTCGCGGTCATGATCTTCGGCGGCTTCGCCGGCGCCATTGCCACGCTTCTCATCAGTTGGACGGGGGACAAGCTCGCTGTCGTGTACTACGGAATGTTCGGCGCGGCAGTGGGCCTCATCACGATCCTGATGCTGCAAGACCGCTCGCGCATGCCGCTGCAGTAACGATTCGCGCATCGCTCCCCATGCGCGGGACGTCGTCTCGCGCGTGTCTGACTCACTTCTGTCCCACAACGCGCCCCATGGCCAATGTCGCGCCCCGGCTTTCTTGACGATCGCCGGCGGCGGCGCCATCGGGGCCTCCATGGAGAACCCGCTTACATGTCCATCATTCCCGAAATCGCTGAACGCTCTACCGAGTTGCAGGCCATTCGCCGCGACCTCCACGCCCACCCGGAGCTGCGTTACGAGGAAGCGCGAACGTCCGACATCGTTGCGCGTCTGCTCGAATCCTGGGGTATCGAGGTCACCCGCGGCCTCGGCAAGACAGGTGTCGTCGGCGTGTTGCGCAACGGCACCGGCAAGAAGACCATCGGTCTGCGTGCCGACATGGATGCCCTGCCCATCCAGGAACTCAACAGCTTTGCGCACGCCTCGCAATATGCCGGCAAGATGCATGCGTGCGGTCACGATGGTCATACCGCCATGCTGCTGGGCGCTGCGCAGCACCTTGCCACGCATCGCACGTTCGACGGCACGATCGTGTTCATCTTCCAGCCCGCGGAAGAAGGCGGTGGCGGCGCCAAGGCCATGCTTCAGGACGGCCTGTTCGAGCGATTCCCGGTCGACGCGGTGTTCGCGCTGCACAATTGGCCGGGACTCGCCGCCGGTAGTTTTGGTGCGCGCGTGGGTGCGACGCAGGCGTCGAGCAATGAGTTCCGGATCGTCGTCAAGGGGACGGGCGCGCACGCCGCCATGCCGCACGATGGCATCGACCCGGTCCTGACAGCCATGCAGATCGGTACCGGCCTGCAGAGCATCATGACGCGCAACAAGCGTCCGATCGACGCCGCCGTGCTATCCATCACACAAATGCAGGCGGGCGAAGCGATCAACGTCATCCCGAACACCGCCACGTTGGCCGGCACCGTGCGTACGTTCTCCATCGAAGTGCTCGATCTGGTGGAGACTCGCATGCGGGAGTTCTGCACGTCGACGGCGGCCGCCTATGGCTGTACGGCGGACTTCACGTTCGTGCGCAATTACCCGCCGACCGTCAACACGGCGACCGAGACGCAGTTCGCCGTCGATGTCATGCGAGAGATCGTCGGGCGCGACCACGTTGTCTACCCGATCGACCCGACCATGGGCGCGGAGGACTTTTCATTTTTCCTGCAAGAGCGGCCGGGGTGCTATGCGTATATCGGCAACGGGCTGGGCGATCACCGCGCGCACGGGCACGGGCTCGGCCCATGCATGCTCCACAACACAAGCTATGACTTCAACGATGACGTGCTGACGCTGGGCGCCACGTATTGGGTTCGACTGGCTGAAGCCTTCCTGGTCGCGTGACACGTTATGGCAGCCAATTTTTTCTCTGCGACCTATGCCCAGGCGCGCGAGCGGTTCGCCGACGCTGCGCGTGCGGCTGGCGTCGCGGTGACGAGCCATGTGATTCCCGACATTACCGGGCGCGAAGGCGAGGTGTTGGCCACGGATGTTGTGCGGCTTGGGGCACCGCATACGCGTCGGCTATTGATTCTGACGTCGGGCACGCATGGCGTAGAGGGCTTTTGCGGCAGTGCGGCGCAAATAGCACTGCTGGGCGATGCAGGGCTACAGGCCCGCCTGGCGGCGGCTGATGTGGCAATCCTCGTCGTGCATGCCATCAATCCTTACGGCTTCTCGTGGCTCTCGCGGACCAACGAAGACAATGTGGACTTGAACCGCAACAGCATCGACTTCACGCAGCCGGTGCCGATCAACGATGCGTATGCCGACCTGCATGCCTTGCTTGTGCCACAGACGTGGCCGCCCTCGGACGACAATGTCGCGGCGATCACGCACTATATCGCCGCACACGGTGAACCCGCGTATCAGCGCGCGTTGACCCTTGGACAATATCAATTTGCAGATGGCTTGTTCTACGGCGGGCGTGCTCCGGTGGCGAGCACCCGCCTGATGGACGCGTTGATCCACGAGCATGCACAGGCGTGCGAAGCGGTGGGGTGGATCGACTTTCATACCGGACTCGGTCCCCCCGGTCATGGCGAGAAGATCAGCGTGGGACGCGTCGACGCTGCCGAACTCAGGCGCGCGCGCGCCTGGTGGGGTGCCGATTTGGCCAGTCCGGTCGACGGCACGACGGTGGCATCCAACGTTGGCGGACCATTGCTCGACACTTTGCGGTTTGCGTGTCCGGATGTGCAGGTGACCGCCATGGCCATCGAATATGGCACGGTCCCCCTGATCGACATGCTGCACATGCTGCGGGCCGATGCGTGGCTACGTCAGCATCCGGAAGCACCGACTGCACAGGCAGCGGCAATTCGAGCCGCGGTTCGCGCGGCGTTCTGCTTCGAGGACCCGATTTGGCAAGGGCAGATTCTGGGGCAGGCGCGTGTGGCAATCCTGCAAGCTATAACGGGGTTGGGGCGCGGTGCTGTCGACTGAGCTCCAAGGCGAGCGTTGGCGTTGCCAGTGGTGGCACCCGCCCCTTCACCCCAATGCCGTTCAGTGCGCTGACTGAACGGCATCGTCCAAAAAAACAAATCGGCAAGCCTCTGTCCGGCGCACAGGTTGCGGAACTCGATCAATGCGGTTGACTGGCGACGACAGGGACCGTTTCGATGGTCACTCGGCGGTCAACTGCGAGGCATTGCAAGGCGGCCGTCGAACGTCCGTCGGGACATCCCGAAGACACCGGGTTCGCACTCCCCATACCGACGGCATCAATCCGATGGGCATCGATGCCACGGCTGGCGAAATAGTCGCGAACGGTCTGGGCTCGGTGAAGCGACAACTGCTGATTGTAGGCTTGCGATCCAATTCGGTCGGTGTATCCCGCGACCTTGATACGCTCACCGTGCGCCACGTTATCGCCAAGCGAGGCCGCGATACTGTCAAGTTTCGCGCGCCCTTCCGGCCGCAAATCGCTGAGCGCGAATTGGTTGAACCCGAACAGCAACGACGCGTCGAGCGTGATCCGCTTGACCGGCGCCGACGTCGCAGCCGCCACAGGCGTTGGATTCACATACTTCTCGCATTCCGGCTCCACAGCGCGATTATCAATACAGCAAAACTGTACAGTTAAACTGCAGTCATGCTATGGTTTGGACATGATCAAGTCGTCACTCACATCCAAGGCACCATCAGCGGCCATCCTAGCGGGTGAATTGCGCATTTCACTAGGCAAATTGATTCGACGGGTGAGGGAGCAAGCCCATCCGGGTGACTTCACGTCCGCCCAGAAGTCGGTACTTCTCCGTCTGGACCGCGACGGGCCCGCCACCGTGTCTGCCCTGGCCCGTGCGGAGAGCGTCCGTCCGCAGTCCATGCGTATCACGGTGGCCGGACTAGAGGCGATGAAGGCCGTCAGCGGCAAACCCGATCCCACCGATGGTCGGCAAACCCTCGTCGACCTGACGCCTGGTTTTCGGAAGACCCTCAAGGAGAGCCGGACTGCCAAAGAAGACTGGCTGGTCCGCGCCCTGCAGGCGCAACTATCCCCTCAGGAGCAAGGCGAACTCGCGGCTGCAGTGAAGCTGCTGCAGCGCCTCGCCGACTTCTGAGCCAGCACCACCCCGTTTCAGGAAATAGCATGGCCCTCACCACGCTCGACCCGAATACCGCGCTTATCATCGTTGACCTGCAAAATGGCATCGTCGGCTCCCCTCTCATTCATCCCGTTGACGGCATAGTGGATCGTTCGCGCGCACTGCTCGATGCGTTTCGCGAACGCGGCCGGCCGGTCGTTCTCGTCAACGTTGCCGGCGTAGCGCCGGGGCGTACCGAGCGGCCGCGTCACAGCGGATCGTTCCCGGCGGGGTGGACCGACTTCATCCCCGAACTCGATCAGCAGCCCAGCGACATCGTCGTGACCAAGCGAACCTGGGGTGCGTTCGCCAACACCGGCCTCGAGAACCAGCTAAAGACGCTGGGCGTCACCCAAGTCGTTATCACGGGTGTCGCCACCGGGACTGGCGTCGAAGCGACCGCGCGTCAGGCGTACGAGCACGGCTTCAATGTCGCCCTGCCCCTCGACGCCATGACGGACGCACGTTCCGAGGTGCATGACTACAGCATCAAGAACGTTTTTCCGAAGTTGGGGGAAACGGGCACGGCTCAAGACGTCATCGACCTATTGTCGACAAGGAGCGCCTGAAAATGGTATGGCTTCATCTCGTCTCTTACTTCTTCGGCGGTGCGTTACTCGCAAACGCTGTGCCGCATTTCGTCGCCGGCGTGATGGGAAAACCGTTCCAGAGCCCATTCGCGAAACCGCCAGGGCAAGGCCTATCCTCATCAACGGTAAATGTGCTCTGGGGGTTTCTCAATCTGGTTATCAGCCACTCGCTCATTTTCCGCATGGGTGATTTCGACCTGAGGAGCACGCGCGATGCCGTCGCATTCGGGCTCGGCATCCTCGCCATCGGACTACTTTCTGCACGGCTATTTGGCCGCTTCCACGGCGGCAATACGCCAGAGCATTCGTGAGCGCGGCAGCAACGGACGTCTTCCGTTCGCTGAGGAACTTCAACTACCGGATCTGGACGGCTGGAACGCTGGTCTCGAATGTCGGGACATGGGTGCAGCGCACGGCCCAGGACTGGCTTGTCCTCACCCAACTCACCCATCACGATGCGTCGGCCGTGGGCGCGGTCATGGCGCTCCAGTTCGGGCCACAACTCCTGCTGCTGCCCTGGACTGGCTTCGCGGCCGATCACTACAACCAGCGCAAGCTCCTGATGGCGACCCAGGCGATGATGGGTATTCTTGCCTTGGCGCTGGGGCTTCTCACCGTCACGGGTCGCGTCCATCTCTGGCATGTCTATGTATTCGCTTTTCTGTCCGGCTGCGCTTCGGCCTTTGATGCCCCCGTGCGCCAGACCTTTGTGACAGAACTGGTCGGCGATGCGGACCTGCCCAACGCGGTCGCGCTCAACTCGACCTCGTTCAATGCGGCGCGAATGATCGGGCCCTCGATGGCCGGTCTGGTCATCGCTTCGGTTGGCGTCGGTTGGGCGTTTCTGTTAAACGGGGCCAGCTTCGTCGCAGTACTGGCCTCCCTGTTTCTGCTCCGTACCTCCGGTCTGCATGCGAACGCACGGGCACACCGAACCAAGGGTAGTCTGACCGAGGGATTACGCTACGTAGGGTCTCGACCAGACCTCAAGGCGATCCTGGCCATGTTGTTCCTGATCGGTACGTTCGGACTGAATTTCCCGATCTTCATCTCAACCATGGCCGTCAGTGTCTTCCATACAGATGCACGTGGCTACGGCCTCCTGTCGTCGATCATGGCCATCGGTACTGTCTCAGGAGCACTGATGGCCGCCGGCCGCGGTCGGCCACAATTCACCTCGCTGCTGATCGGTGCCACGATTTTCGGACTCGGTTGCGCGCTGGCCGCTATTGCCCCGAACTATTGGCTGTTCGCCGGTGCGTTGGTCGTCATCGGGGTAGCCGCCTTGACCTTCACCAACGCGACTAACAGCCTGATGCAGCTCACGACCGAGCCCGCCATGCGGGGACGGGTGATGGCACTGCGCGTGGCCATCGCGCTCGGGGGTACGCCGATTGGTGCACCTATCGTGGGTTGGGTGGCGAACCATCTGGGTCCACGCTGGGCACTCGGCGTTGGCGCGGCATCGGGTATCGCCGCGGCCGTCGTGGCCGTCTCCACCATGACGCGGCAGATTCACCAGCCGTGGCGGGGCGAACTTCACAAGGAGGACCACTCGCGCTAATGTAACGACTCAGCGGCACCTGCTCAGATTGAGCGGCTAATGCGAATGCCTCAACCGGGGGTTTTCAACCCGAGCGCCTGGTGTGGGCGCCGGTGGTTATTGAAGCGTATCCGGGCACCGATTACGCTTGCAGCATGCTGGATTGTCTCGAAGCGTTGCCGATACTCGCAGTGCTCTTTCAAGGTACGGATCACGCGCTCAACCATGTCGTCCTGTTGCGGGCAATGCGGCGTGATTAATGCTTGGCGCAATCGGTAACCGCGCGCCAGCACCGTGTAGCTTCGCGAGGTAAACACCAGGCCACTGTCTGAGCGCAACAGAACCGAAGCAGGCCCGCGGGGGATCGAACGGTCGCCATGTGCGCCACATCTAACCGCGTCGGTCACAGCTCGGCCATGAAGGAGCCTTCGACATTGCTGCGTAGTTCGTGAACAATAAGTTCGGTCATCCCGCAACAATCTCCCCTGGCGCCAAGCCGTCGGAATGCGGTAATGAGGCACGGAGCACGATGGCGGATTGGCGCATGCGCACAAGACCAACATTGACGAGGAAATAGCCTTATGAAAATGGACGCATTTGCCTTCGGCACGACCCACTGGGCAGAAGTCGAGACAACGGAGCACAGAGGGGAAACCGGGGTAGCTTATTGGCGCACACGCTTTTTTGGTGAAAAGCCGAATCAAATTCGAGTGCGGATGGTGGAATATGCTCCTGGCTATCTTGCGGACCATTGGTGTCAAAAAGGTCACGTTCTTTTCTGCCTGGAAGGCGAGTTGGAAACAACCCTCGAAGATGGGCGGAAGTTCGTCTTGACAACCGGCATGAGTTATCAGGTTGGCGATAACGCGGAGCCGCACCAGTCCTATACGAAGACGGGTGCCAAGCTCTTCATCGTTGACTGAGCGGCGGCTACTGAGATCGTCAAAGGACTGCACGAGGTCATGTGATATCGACCGCATGGGGTCCGCGCCCGATGTGATCGTCGCGCTCGGCAGTCGGACGCTAGCCGGCGACTACCGATCATTCGACGCATGCGCCAAATTGTCCGCTGGCCCCGCCTTTCAGGGCAGAACTGTCTCTCACTTTGACGCCTTGCAACCGATCATCGAGATTGGGAATGACGATCAACGGGCCAAAGCAAACTATGAATCGACGCTACGTCACCGCCGATGTATTCACAGCCGAGAAATTTAAGGGCAATCCCGTCGCCGTCGTGCTTGACGCCGCCGGCTTGTCTACCCGTCAGATGCAGGCAATCGCCAGCGAGTTCGCTTAGAGCGAAACGACATTCGTCTTGCCTCCCAGCGATGCTTCAAACACTGCGTGGGTAAGGATATTCACGCCAAGTCGCGAGATACCTTTCGCGGGACACCCGAACATCGGCACCGCATTCGTGCTCGCCTCACAGGCTGCGTCACATGGTGTGGAGGTGCCGAACTTGCTCGTCTTTGAGGAGCTCGCCGGTCTTGTTCCGGTATACCTGTTGAAGGAGGGAGGGACGATTCTTGGTGCTGAACTCATTGCGCCGGAACCGTTGGCGCAGCTTTCACATGTCGCCGAAAATCGTGTGGCGGCTTGTCTCTCACTCAGCGTTGACGATATTCGTTTCGACGCTCATGCGCCTCAGGTCGCGTCAGTTGGCCTCCCGTTTCTCGTCGTCGAACTTGCTTCACGCGATGCGCTAAGGCGATGCGTACCCGATCTAGTGGCATTCAAAGGCCTTCTGCCAATCGACGGCGCTGTCTCAATTTACGCTTATACGCGCGATGTCGACCATGCGAGAGCGGGGCACGCCTGTGATTTGGAGGCCCGCATGTTCACACCACGCATGACAGAAGACCCCGCGACAGGCAGCGCAACAGCAGCGACTGCAGCGCTCATCGCACACGTGCGCGGGGTGCCAGAGTTGGCATTATGCGTTGCTCAAGGCGTTGACATGGGCCGACCCAGCATTCTCAGGGCCAGAATTGACTTGCATGACGGGCAGACACGGATTCGTGTTGGCGGAAAATGCGTCAGCGTCATGAAGGGATCGTTTCAACTTGAAGGCGATGATTGACGTTCATGAGTGAATGCCCGCAACAACCGCCATTGCCAGACACGAATACAAAAAAGCCCGCGAAATCGCGGGCTTAGGTGTGTGTTACTGACCGTGGATGCCGGCCAGTGCCGGACGCCGAATCACTCCCACTCGATCGTCGCAGGCGGCTTGCCCGAGATGTCATACACGACCCGGTTCAAACCACGCACTTCGTTAATGATGCGGTTCGACACCTTGCCGAGCAGGTCATGCGGCAGGTGTGCCCAATGCGCCGTCATGAAGTCTTGCGTCTGCACGGCACGCAGCGCCACGACCCACTCATACGTGCGGCCATCGCCCATCACGCCCACGCTCTTGACCGGCAGGAACACCGCAAACGCCTGGCTCGTCAGCTCGTACCACGTCTTGCCGCTGTTGGGCTCGACCGTGTTGCGCAGCTCTTCGATGAAGATCGCATCGGCGCGACGCAGCAGATCGGCGTAATCACGCTTCACTTCGCCCAGAATGCGCACACCCAGGCCCGGGCCCGGGAACGGGTGACGATAGACCATATCGTGCGGCAGACCCAGCGCCACGCCCAACTCGCGCACTTCATCCTTGAACAAGTCGCGCAGCGGCTCCAGCAGCTTCAGACCCAGCGTCTCCGGCAAGCCGCCCACGTTGTGGTGGCTCTTGATCGTCGTTGCCTTCTTCGTCTTCGCGCCGCCCGACTCGATCACGTCCGGATAGATCGTGCCCTGCGCCAGCCACTTCGCATTCTTCAGCTTCTTCGCTTCCGCCTGGAACACTTCGACAAACTCACGCCCGATGATCTTGCGCTTCTGCTCCGGATCAGTCACGCCCTTCAAATGCCCCATGAACTGCTCGGCGGCGTCCACATGCACGACCTTCGCATGCAGGCGGCCCGCGAACATCTCCATCACCATCTGGCCTTCGTTCAGACGCAGCAGACCGTGATCGACGAACACGCACGTCAGCTGGTCGCCAATGGCGCGATGAATCAGCGCCGCCGCAACGCTCGAATCGACACCGCCCGACAAGCCCAGAATCACTTCCTCGTCGCCCACCTGCTCGCGGATCGCCTTCACGGCCTCCTCGATGTGGTCGCGCATGATCCAGTCCGGCTTCGCCTCGGCAATTTCCAGCACGAAACGCTCCAGCAGCTCACGGCCCTTCACGGTGTGCGTGACTTCCGGATGGAACTGCACCGCATAGTAGCGACGCGACACGTCGGCCATGCCGGCGATCGGGCAGCTCGGCGTCGACGCCATCAGCACGAAACCCGGCGGCAACTGCGTGACCTTGTCACCATGGCTCATCCACACCTTGAGCATGCCGTGACCTTCGGCCGTACGGAAATCCTCAATGCCGTCGAGCAGCGGCGTATGGCCCTGGGCGCGAACCTCGGCGTAGCCGAATTCGCGATGATGGCTCGCCTCGACCTGACCACCCAACTGAACCGTCATCGCGAACATGCCGTAGCAAATGCCCAGCACCGGCACGCCCAGATCCCAGACCGCCTGCGGTGCGCGCAGATCCTGATCCTCATACGTGCTCGCGTGGCTACCCGACAGAATGATCGCCTTCGGATTGAATTCACGAATGAATTCGTCCGACACGTCGTTCGGGTGGATCTCGCAGTAGACGTGCGCTTCGCGAACGCGGCGGCCAATGAGCTGGGTGACTTGCGAACCGAAGTCAAGAATGAGGATTTTGTCGTGCATCGTGAGGTACGGAGGAAGTGGATTCGTTGGACGTCGGCGCCGTGGCGGAAGGCACGGGCGTGACAATACCGGTGGTGCCCGCAGGCGCGACCGGTGTGGTATTGACGGAAGCGGAGCCGCCGCGAGGCGCCTCCATGCGCGGTTCAGCGCGCTTGCCTCGGGACTCGTCGCCGGCCCGGGCATCGGGATCATCGTACGGAGCGTCACGCCGGGGGTCGCGCACGACCCCGCCACGTCCGCGACCGCCCGCCTGCTGTGCCGCCTGCACGCGTTCTTTGGTACGCACGCTCGACGCCAGCTTGACGAGAATGGCACCCACCACCAGCAAGACGGCCCCGAGCGCCGGCATCAACCACTTGCCGCCCCCGTCACCGCCAACTGGCCGGAAATCAGCCACCCCAGCACGAACGCACCGATCACCCAGTTGATATGCCCCGTCACTTTCGCAACGGTCGCCGTCAACTGGCCGTTCACGGTCGCGTGCCATTGCAGCCAGGCCACGCCGACGAAGGCCACACCCAGCGCCTGCGCATACAGCACGGGCGATGGCGCGGGCACTTCAATGGCCGCATACAGCGATGACCAGAACGACGCAATCAACAGCACACCGAGTGCCAGATTCAGCGCCGCATCGAGGAACAGTACCGTACGCAACATGGCCTTCATGGGCGATTACTCCACGTGGTAGTTGGGGGCTTCCTTCATGATCTGAACATCGTGCACATGCGATTCGCGCATGCCGGCGGCCGTGATTTGTACAAACTCCGCCTTCTCGTGCAGGTCCTGGATCGTCGGGCAACCCAGATACCCCATCGACGAACGGATACCGCCCGTCAACTGATGCAGGATGGCCATCACGCTGCCCTTGTAGGCCACACGGCCTTCAATGCCTTCCGGCACCAGCTTGTCGGCGTTGTTGGCCGGGTCCTGGAAGTAACGGTCAGCGGCGCCATCCTTCATCGCCCCCACCGAACCCATGCCGCGATAGCTCTTGTACGAACGACCCTGGTACAGGAACACCTCGCCCGGCGCTTCTTCCGTGCCCGAGAACATGCTGCCCATCATCACGGTGTGCGCGCCAGCGGCCAGCGCCTTGGAGATGTCGCCCGAATAACGAATACCACCGTCCGCGATCAGCGGCACGCCGGTGTCCTTGAGCGCTTCGGCGACGTTGGCGATTGCCGTGATTTGCGGCACACCCACGCCCGCCACAATACGCGTCGTGCAGATCGAGCCCGGGCCGATACCGACCTTGACGGCGTCCGCCCCGTGTTCGACCAGCGCCACGGCGGCACTCGCCGTCGCAATATTGCCGCCGACCACTTCGATCTGCGGGAAATGCTTCTTGACCCACTGCACGCGGTCCAGCACGCCCTGGCTGTGGCCGTGGGCCGTGTCGACCACGATCACGTCGACGCCCGCCGCCACCAGCAACTCGACACGCTCTTCATTGTCCGCGCCCACGCCAACGGCAGCACCGACACGCAGCTTGCCGTGTTCGTCCTTGTTCGCGAGCGGGTGCTCGGTGGCCTTCATGATGTCCTTGACGGTCATCAGGCCGCGCAGCTCGAAGGCATCATTGACGACCAGCACGCGCTCCAGGCGGTGGCTATGCATCAAGTGCTCGGCATCGGCCGGCGACGCGCCTTCGCGTACCGTGATGAGCTTTTCCTTGGGCGTCATGATCGCGCGCACCGGCTCGTCCAGGCGGCTCTCGAAACGCAGGTCACGGTTGGTCACGATACCGATGAGCTGAGCGCCCTCGACGACCGGGAAACCGGAAATGCCATGCTGGCGCGACAACGCGATCACATCGCGCACCTTCATGTGCGGCGGAATCGTGATCGGATCGCGCAGAACGCCGGATTCAAAGCGCTTGACCTTCGACACTTCACGCGCCTGCTCGGCCGGCTTCAGATTCTTGTGAATAATGCCGATACCGCCCTGTTGTGCCATGGCGATGGCCAGACGCGCTTCGGTCACCGTATCCATGGCGGCCGACAGCAAAGGCATGTTCAAGGTGATATTGCGCGTGAGCTTGGTTTTCAGGCTGGTGTCGCGCGGAAGAACGGCAGAGTAAGCCGGGACGAGGAGCACGTCATCGAAAGTGAGTGCTTTTTGGATCAGACGCATGGCAAATCCTATAGGCGCAAAACCGAATTATACAGAAATCGCAGGACGCATGGCACGTCTGCCCCACATGTCAAGGGGCTTTTTCCCCGAGGGCCGGATCAGACACGCACGGGACGGCGCCGGGACACGTCGCGGACGCAATTTGGCTCCACATCGAACCCATATCTGACACGTATCGCCCGCGCGGCGACGAACTTGCGAGCCTCGCTGGCTGCCGGATTTCACAAGAGCCGCGCCCCAGCCCCATGCTATTCTTCGGCCCTTTCCGCACCGACTCGCACCGCCCCGACCGGCATCACGGGCACTGTCCGGCACGGATTACCGGCATCTCGCCAAAACCAATCACGGGTACGAATTTCATGGGGCAAGGCATTTCTTTCGGACTGGCCGCGGGCGCCTTGTGGGGCTTGGTCTTCCTGGCCCCTCGCCTGCTGCCCGGGTTCTCGCCGCTGGAACTGTCGGCCGCCCGTTACGTCCTGTACGGACTGGTATCCGCCGTGCTGCTCGCCCCCCTCTGGGCGCGCCTACGGCATACCGTCACCGGCAACGACTGGCGCGCGCTGTTCCGGCTGAGTCTTGTCGGCAACCTCATTTACTACCTCTTTCTCGCGGGCGCGGTCCAGATGGCGGGGATTGCGCCGGCCTCGTTGATCGTCGGCGTGCTGCCCGTGACGGTCACGCTCGTGGGCAGCCGTGACCACGGCGCCCTTCCCCTGTCACGGCTGGCGGGGCCGCTGGCACTGGTCGCGGCGGGCATCGTCTGCATCAACGTCGACGTGTTCGCCCACGCCTCGGCAAGCGGCGGAGACTGGCGGCTCACCCTCGCCGGCATTGGCTGCGCAGTCGGGGCGCTCGTGAGTTGGACATGGTATGCGGTGGCCAACGCCCGCTATCTGGCGCGATTCGGACACTTCACGAGTCAGGAATGGTCGCTGCTGACGGGCGTCGCCACGGGCGTGCTCGCGCTGATGCTGGCGATTCCGGCCGTGTGGCTCCCGCACCCGGTCGTGCTCGACGCACCGCGCGACTGGCAGATGTTCCTGCTCGTCAACATCGCCGTGGCGGTGGGGGCATCGACCATTGGCAATGCGTTCTGGAATGCGGCAAGCCGACGGCTGCCGCTCACCCTGTCAGGACAGATGATCGTGTTTGAAACGCTCTTCGCGCTGATTTACGGCTTTGTCTACGAACAGCGCTTGCCACGCCTGCTGGAACTCGCCGCCATCGCGTTGCTGCTGGCGGGTGTCAGCGCCTCGGTAAAATTGCATGCACGACAACCGGCGCACTGATTCGCCCGGCGTGATTCGTATAGAGACGCTAGTCGGCGCCGCCTCCAGCGCCCCACCTCGCGCACCTCTCAGCGCACCTCTCAGCGCACCTCTCAGCGCACCTCTCAGCGCACCTCTCAGCGCACCTCTCAGCGCCCATGTGAGCGCTTTGGTTTGCGTGCCGGTCGGCGCGGCACCGGGTCACGCACCGCAGACGTCAACTGCCGCGACGGCTACCCAGCCATTTCTGCCCTTCTCGGCTCCCTTCGTTGCGTACTTTTTCCACGCGTCGCTGACGCGCGAGCTTGGGATCGGCCTTCAACGCCCGGTAGATTTCGATGCGATCCCCGTCCTCCACGGCGGCGTCAAGCGCGCGCAGCTTACCGAAGACGCCGGCTTTCATGCGCGACAGGTCCAGCGCCGGAAACCGCTGCAGCAGTCCGCTGCGCTCGATCGCCTCGCGCATTGTGGCGCCTTGCGGCAGCGTCAGCGCGACGATCGTCTGCTCGGCGGGCAAGGCGTAGCAAACCTCGACGTTCAACTCACCCGGCATAGACGGTCTCCGCACGTTTGACAAAGGCGTCGACGAACGTATTGGCGATGTGGCTGAATACCGGGCCGATCACCTTCTCGAGCAGAAAACTCGCAAATTCGTAGTGAAGACCGAACTCGATCTTGCAAGCGTTCTCGCGCAGCGGCGTGAACTTCCAGGTGCCGTGAAAGCGTTTGAAAGGCCCTTCGACGAAGGTCATCTGAATGGAGTGCGGACGCTCCTGGAGATTGCGCGTCGCGAACGAGTGCTTCAGCCCTTTGAAGTCGATGATCAGCGACGCCTCCATGCTGTGCTCGTCTTGGTGCCGAATATCGACACCCCCGCACCAGGGCAGGAATTTTGGGTAATCGGCGACATTGGTCACCAGGTCGTACATTTGCTCGGCGGAGAAATGCACGAGAACGGTTTTACTGACTTCGGCCATCGTCTGTCGGGCGAGGTGCATGCATGACGCGGTGGCCATCGATGTCGAATCGATGCGCGCGCGACGCAAGCCGCCTGTTGCCGAGACTCTTTGTTAAAATCGGTATTTTACCCGAGCCCGACTCACCGGGTCCGACCAAGTTACCCGCCAAGGATCCATGAGCATCATCGACAACAAGAAGGCCTTCTTCGATTACTTCATCGAGGAGCGATACGAAGCCGGCATCGCGCTCGAAGGGTGGGAAGTCAAGGCCATTCGCGCCGGGCGGGCGCAGATCAAGGAAGGCTATGTCGTCATCAAGCATGGCGAGATCTTTCTGATCGGCACACACATCAGCCCGCTGCAATCCGCATCGACGCACATCAACCCCGACCCCGTGCGCACCCGGAAGCTCTTGCTCAAGGCCGACGAAATCAAGAAGCTCATCGGCAAGGTGGAGCAACGCGGCTACACGCTCGTACCACTCAACCTGCACTACAGCAAAGGCCTAGTGAAATGCGAGATAGGGCTGGCCAAGGGCAAGAAGCTGCACGATAAGCGGGAGACGGAAAAGGCGCGCGACTGGGAACGCGAGCGAGCGCGCCTGATGCGCACGCCGACGTAAGGCGCTGCATCGGTGGGCGTGTGCATCGAGGCAGACCACCGCCTCCGCCCGCTACCCAGCGAAAACGGCCCGCATTGCACTGAACCCCAGGCGTTGGACGGTTCAGTTCAGCGCGGGCCGTTTTTCTTTGCGAGGCCGGACTACCGTCGGGCACCCGAATTGCCGAAGCCACCGACGCCTTCACCGCTCGCCGTCGACCCACCGGCCGTCGATCCGCCTTCGGTACCGCGCACGATCTTGAGTGCCGACGCGATCATACTGCTCATGTCCGTCAGATTCCCCGGCACGATCAAGGTGTTATTGGTTCGGGCGATCTTGCTGAACGCTTCCACGTATTGCTCCGCGACCTTCAGGTTGACCGCCTCCATACCGCCCTGCGTCTGAATGGCGGTCGCAACCTTGTGGATGGCCTCAGCGTTGGCTTCCGCCACCGCCAGAATGGCCGATGCCTGACCTTGCGCCTGGTTGATCGCGGCCTGACGTTCCCCTTCGGACTTCTGAATCGCCGCCTCCCTCGCACCGGATGCCAGGTTGATCTGTTCCTGCTTCTTGCCTTCCGACGCCGCGATCAACGCGCGCTTTTCGCGCTCGGCCGTGATCTGCGCCTGCATCGCATGCAGGATCTCCTTCGGCGGCGTGAGGTCCTTGATTTCATAACGCAAGACCTTCACGCCCCAGTTCGACGCCGCCTCGTCGAGGGCATTCACCACACTGTGGTTGATGAATTCGCGCTCTTCGAACGTCTTGTCGAGTTCGAGCTTACCGACCACGCTGCGCAGCGTCGTTTGCGCCAGTTGCGTAATGGCGACGATGAAGTTGCTCGACCCATACGACGCCTTCATGGGATCCGTGACCTGGAAGTACAGAATTCCGTCGACCTGCAGCTGTGTGTTGTCCTTCGTGATACAGACCTGGCTCGGCACGTCGAGCGGCACTTCCTTGAGCATATGCTTGTATGCCACGCGATCGACGAATGGCACGACGATGGACAGTCCCGGTGTGAGCGTCGCGTGATACTTGCCGAGACGCTCGACCACCCAGGCGTGCTGCTGCGGCACGATCTTGATCGAGCGTGCCGCAACGATCACGGCGATGATGAAGAGAATAAACGCGACGTTGGAAAACATGTTCCCCCCTTGAAGCGCCTGCCATGACGGCGGGCGAATTCCCCGTCACCCGCGACCACGGGCGATACGATGCGATGCGATGCATGCCATGCGACGACGCCGAAGCGAAAGCGAGATGCGCGTTTGCGCGCCGATCCCGGTGCCTATGCAGTCACGTGTGCGACGTACAGCCGGCTACCGCGCACCTCACAAATGACGAACCATCCGGCGCTGGGCGACTCGCCTGGCAAAAGCTCGACGTCCCATTCGGCACCGCGATACATCGCCCGCGCCTGACCGTCAGGGCCCCAGACATCCACGCGCAGACGCTGCCCGATATCGAGGTTGGTATTGGGGTCCGCCGTCGCGTCGACCTTGATGCGCCGCTGACCGAAGCGGCTGCGGCGCAGAATCCAGACCGCCACGCCCGCGACCGCCGCCGCTGCCACCCACTGCAATGGCCAGTCGATACGCAACAGCGCCGCAATACCACCGGCCGTCATGCCGAGCGCCACCATCAGGAGATAGAACGTACCACTTGCCAGCTCCAGCACCACGGTCAATCCGGCAATGCCGAACCACAGCCAAGCCTGTTCCATTGCAACTCCCAGACACAAAAAAACCCCGGTGTGATACCGGGGTTTATAGCACGAAACCCACCGATCAGCGCGCGCATCCCAGGGGATGGGTCGGCCTTTCGGCGGCGTCCGAGGTGCCGCTCGGACGCGTCTTAACCGAGGTCGCTATCGTGACCGTCGGTGATGGTTACTTCGCCAGTTTGGCGAGTTGTTGCCACGTTTCCATCACCGTGTCCGGGTTCAACGACATCGATGCGATGCCTTCGTTCGCCAGCCACACAGCCAGATCCGGATGGTCCGACGGGCCCTGACCGCAGATGCCGACATACTTGCCCTTGGACAGGCATGCCTTGATCGCACGGCTCAGCATGAACCGCACCGCCGGGTCGCGTTCGTCGAAGTCCTTGGCCAGCAGCTCCATGCCCGAATCGCGGTCCAGACCCAAAGTGAGCTGCGTCAGGTCGTTCGAACCGATCGAGAAGCCGTCGAAGTACTCGAGGAACTCATCGGCCAGAATGGCGTTCGACGGCACTTCGCACATCATCACCAGCTTCAGACCGTTCTCGCCACGCTTCAGGCCGTAACCGGCCAGCATGTTGACCACACGCTCCGCCTGGCCCAGCGTACGCACGAACGGCACCATGATCTCGACATTGGTCAGGCCCATTTCGTCGCGCACGCGCTTGAGCGCACGGCACTCCATCTCGAACGCTTCGGCGAAGTCTTCCGAGATGTAACGCGACGCGCCACGGAAGCCCAGCATCGGGTTTTCTTCGTCCGGCTCGTAGCGCGAACCGCCAATGAGCTTCTTGTACTCGTTCGACTTGAAGTCCGACAGACGCACGATCACGCTCTTCGGATAGAAGGCGGCGGCAATCGTGGCGATCCCTTCGGCCAGCTTGTCGACGTAAAACGCACGGGGCGACGCATGACCGCGAGCCACCGATTCGACCGCCTTCTTCAGGTCGGCGTCGATGTTCGGGTACTCGAGAATCGCGCGCGGGTGCACCCCGATGTTGTTGTTGATGATGAATTCCAGACGCGCCAGACCCACGCCTTCGTTCGGCAGTTGCGCGAAGTCGAAGGCGAGTTGCGGGTTGCCCACGTTCATCATGATCTTCACCGGGATCTTCGGCATTTCGCCGCGGTGGATCTCGGTGATTTCAGTTTCGAGCAGCCCGTCGTAAATCTTGCCTTCGTCGCCCTCGGCGCACGAGACGGTCACGAGCGCGCCGTCCTTGAGTACGTCGGTAGCGTCGCCGCAACCCACGACGGCCGGCACACCCAGTTCGCGCGCAATGATCGCCGCGTGGCAGGTACGGCCGCCGCGGTTCGTCACGATGGCGGCGGCACGCTTCATCACCGGCTCCCAGTTCGGGTCGGTCATGTCGGCCACCAGCACATCGCCCGGCTGCACGCGTTCCATCTCGCTCGGGTCCATGATCACGCGCACTGCGCCTGCACCGATCTTCTGGCCGATGGCACGGCCCGTGGCCAATACCGGTGCCTCGCCCTTGAGCTTGAAGCGCTGCTCGACCTTGCCGATCGCCTGGCTCTTCACGGTTTCCGGACGTGCCTGCAGAATGTAGATCTTGCCGTCCTTGCCGTCCTTGCCCCACTCGATGTCCATCGGACGGCCGTAGTGCTTCTCGATGATCAGCGCGAACTTGGCCAGTTCAACGCAATCGTCGTCGGTGATCGAGTAACGGTTGCGCAGCTCCATCGGCACGTCGATGGTCTTCACGCGGCCCGGCTCGCCCGGTTGCGTGAATTCCATCTTGAGCAGCTTCGAGCCGAGCGTGCGGCGAATAATCGGGTACTTGCCGGCCTTGAGCGTCGGCTTGAAGACGTAGAACTCGTCCGGGTTCACGGCGCCCTGCACGACCGTTTCCCCCAGGCCATAGCTGGCCGTGATGAAGACGACGTCCTGGAAACCCGACTCGGTGTCGATCGTGAACATCACGCCCGACGCGCCGCAGTCCGAGCGCACCATGCGCTGCACACCGGCCGACAACGCCACTTCGGCATGCGTGAAGCCCTTGTGAACGCGGTACGAGATGGCGCGGTCGTTGTACAGCGACGCGAACACGTGCTTCATGCGATCAAGCACGTCTTCGATGCCGACGACGTTCAGATAGCTTTCCTGCTGACCGGCGAACGATGCGTCGGGCAAGTCTTCCGCCGTAGCCGAGGAGCGCACCGCGAACGATGCGTCCGGCTGATCGGCCGTGATACGGGCAAACTGCTCGCGGATATCCTTCTCGAGCTGCGGCTGCAACGGGGCGTCGACGATCCATTGACGGATTTCGGCACCGGCTTGCGCGAGCGCCTTGACGTCATCCACATCCAAACCCTCGAGGCGCTGGGCGACACGCTCGGTCAGGTTGTTGTGATGGAGGAATTCGCGGAAGGCGTAGGCCGTCGTGGCGAAACCACCCGGCACGCGCACGCCGGCGCCGGCCAGTTGGCTGATCATTTCGCCAAGCGATGCATTCTTGCCGCCGACCGACTCGACGTCGGTCATGCGCAGATGCTCAAACGGCACCACGTAGGCGCCGTCGTGTGCTGCGTTAGTCATAAAAGCCCCTAAGGTAAGAAAAAAAATTCTCGGAGGATCGGCTGGGACTGACAGGGGCCGATCGACCTGTTGGATAAGAAATCGTGCATACGCGGCGTCGTGAACCGGGGGCAAGGTCTCGACGACGAGCGTCGCCTCCTCCACACTTCCCGTGACGCCCCGCCCCATGGGCCTGGAGCCGGGCGGCGCGCGACGGTCGCACAATTGCTTATCCAACAAGTTGCCGCTATTCTACCGTGCAACGCACCATTTTGCGATTCTGCGCATGACCGACGCCACGACACCCGGAAACTCCCCGACATCCCCCGCCGCATCGACCCAACCGGTGGCCGCGCGCCCGGTCTTCATCGTGTCCGACGGCACGGGGATTACTGCCGAAACCTTCGCGCATTCAATCCTCGCGCAGTTCGAGATGCGTTTTCGTCAGATTCGCGTTCCTTTCGTGGATTCCGTCGATAAAGCCTATGAAACGGCGCAACGGATCAATGAAATGTATCGGACAGACAATATCCGCCCGATCATTTTCAGCACGCTCGTCGATGCCCGGGCCAATGAGATCCTGCGCAATTGCCAGGGCGTGATTCTCGACATGTTCCAGACGTTCATCGAACCGCTGGAACTGGAGCTGGGCCTCAAGTCGATGCACGCCATCGGCCGCGTCCACCAGAACGCCGACAGCGAGGCGTACAAGAACCGGATCGAGGCGGTGAATTTCTCGCTCGCGCACGACGACGGGCAGTCCAACAAGAACCTGCAAAGCGCGGATGTGATCCTCGTGGGCGTGTCGCGCAGCGGCAAGACACCCACGACGCTCTATCTCGCCATGCAATACGGCGTGAAGGCCGCGAACTATCCGTTGATTCCGGAAGACTTCGTGCGTGAAAAGCTGCCCTCCACGCTCGATCAGTACAAGGAAAAGATTTTCGGGCTTTCCATCGATCCGCAACGCCTCTCGGAGATTCGTAACGAACGTCGCCCCGGCAGCAAGTATGCGTCGCTGGAAAACTGCCGATACGAGGTCAACGAGGCCGAGGCGATGATGCGACGTGAGGGCATCAAGTGGCTATCCTCGACGCACAAGTCGATTGAAGAAATCGCCACGACCATCCTGCAGGAAATCAAACTGGAGCGTGACGTCTACTGACGTTGCCCGCCGCGCATGCTGCGGCCATGCCGAATGCAAGAAGGGACGCCACGAGCGTCCCTTCTTGTGGATATCCCGGATGTCCACGTGCGTCCCGCCGCGCGTCACCTCAGGAGAGCCGCTGACGCACCGCTTCGAACAGGCAGATGGCCGCACAAGCCGCCACGTTGAGCGACTCCATGCCGCCCGGCTGCGGGATACGGATCGGCCGTTGCACGCGTTCGAGCCACTGCGGGGACACACCGGCCCCCTCGTTTCCGAACACCCACGCCACCGGCGCGCGCAGATCCTGCGCATAGAGCGACGTGCTGGCCTGCAGGCTCGTCGCCAGCAACGGCACCGACAAGCGCGGCGCGAGCGAATCCGGCGTGCAATGCTCCACGATGTTCAGCGAAAAATGTGCCCCCATACCGGCACGTAGCACCTTGCTCGACCAAGCGAGCGCCGTGCCCGACATGCAATACACGTCGCGAACACCGGCCGCCGCCGCGCTACGCAGGATCGAACCGACATTGCCCGCGTCCTGCACGGCGTCGAGAATGACGCAATCCGTCGTTTGCGTTGCCGGCAGGTGCCCTGACGGCATCTCGATCACGAAAAGCAGCGGCACACCGTTGACGAGCGTCGACAACGGCTCGAAAAGCGCATGTGGCAGACACACGCGCCGATCGCCGTCCACGCGCGCCCAGATCTGTGCCACTTCGGGGTTCTCCAGCGCCGATTCCGCTGCCACGCAAACAAGCGGCTGTCCGAGCGCGTCGAGATAGGCGTCGGCCAGGTGCACGCCTTCGAGCAGCGTCTGTCCGAGTTTGCGCCGCTGCGAGTTCGACTGCGCCAACTGTTTTAGCCGCTTGTAGAACGGGTTGTCTTTGGAACTGATCAGCTTCATGACGAATGGCCCACGCGGGCGACGGTGAGCGCGCCGAACAATGCAAAGGCCTCGCGTACCGGCGCGAACGATTGGCGATGATGCGGACTCGGTCCGTGCAGACGCAGCGCGGCGAGATGGCGCGGCGTGCCGTAGCCGACATGCTCGTCGAAACCATACTGCGGGAACGCCTCGTGCAGCGCGACCAGTTGGCGGTCACGTGTGACCTTCGCGAGAATCGACGCGGCTGAAATCGCAGGCACCTTGTCGTCGCCCTTGACGATGGCCTCCGAGCGCATCGGCAACGCGGGGCACCGGTTGCCGTCGATCAGCGCCAGCGTCGGCACACGCGGAAGTCCGTTCACCGCCCGCTGCATCGCGAGCATCGTCGCGTGGAGAATGTTCAGCGAATCGATCTCGGCCACACTCGCCTCGGCGATGCAATATGCGAGCGAGCGTTCAACGATCTCCTCGTAAAGCGCCTCGCGACGCTGCGCCGTGAGTTTCTTCGAGTCGGCCAGCCCCTTGATCGGACGCGCCGGGTCGAGAATCACCGCCGCCGTCACGACAGGCCCGGCGAGCGGGCCGCGCCCCACTTCGTCGACGCCGCAAGTCAGATCGGCAGCCACGTCGGCGAACAGATCAAGCGCCATTTGCGGTAGCGTCGCCTTGGGCGCGCGGGCGTGCGGCTTTGCGGCCGGTACGTCGTCGCCCGAGGTACCCTTGCGCGCACCGCGACGCCCCTTCACTTCCTCGCTCATAACCGCCCCTTCTCACGCAGCACGCGCTCGATCACTTCTGCCGCGCGCGCGGCCGTGTTTTGACGCAGTTGCTCGTGGATCTTCGTGAAGCGCACCTGCAAGGACGCTCGCAACGCCGGGTCGGTCAATTGCTTCCAGACGGCGTCAGCGAGTGCGTCCGGGGTCGCGAACTGCTGCAACAACTCCGGCACGACGAACTCGCCCGACAGAATGTTCGGCAAACCCACGTACGGCAAATAGCCCTGGCGCTTCATGATCTGCGCCGTCAACCAAGGCACCTTGTACGAGATGACCATCGGCTTCTTGTACAGGGCCGCTTCCAGCGTGGCCGTACCGCTCGCGAGAAGCACGCTGTCCGCCGCCTCCAAGGCGAGCGGTGCTCGGCCGTCGATCACGGTCAGGTTGAGATCGCTATGCGCGTCCACGATCGGCTGCATCAGCGTGCGCAGCCGCGGCGTCGCCGCCGGGAGCACAAACTGAATCGACGGCTCGCGCTCGGCCAGCAGGCGCATGGCCGCGAAGAACACTGGCGTGAGCCGTTGCACTTCCGACGTCCGGCTACCCGGCAAAATAGCGACGACCGGGCCAGCGCCTTGCAGCGCCAGTTTGGCTCGCGCGCCTGCGACATCGGGCACCATCGGAATCTTGTCGGCCATCGGATGCCCGACAAACGTCGCGTCGATGCCCGCCCGACGGTAAATCTCCGGCTCGAACGGGAACAGGCACAACATGTGGTCGACGGCGCGCTTGATCTTCTTGATGCGCCCACCGCGCCACGCCCAGATCGACGGGCTCACGAAATGAATCGTGGGAATGCCCGCCTCACGCAGCTTGATTTCGAGATCGAAGTTGAAGTCGGGGGCATCGAAGCCGACGAACGCGAGCGGCTTCTCGGCCAGCCAGCGCTCGCGAAGTTGCTTGCGAATCGAGAGAATCTCGCGCAAATGCTTGATGACTTCGACATAGCCCATGACGGAGAGCTTGTCGATGGGCCAATAAGCATCGAACCCCTCCTCCGCCATATGCGGACCACCGACACCTGCGTAAGCGATGTCGGACGGAAGGCTCTGCTTGAGACCGGCAAGCACGTTGCCGGCAATGAGATCGCCGGACAGCTCCCCGGCCACCATCGCCAGGGTTCGCTGGCCGGCACCGGGAAGGGTCGGCGGCATGGGTCAGCGCACGATACCGCGCGTGCTGGCGTTGAGGAAGTCGAGCAGCGCGCGCACGGCGTCGGACACGTCCGGAGCACCCGCGTTGCCGAAGGCTTCGATCTGCACCTTCGCTTCGTCGAGCGTCAGCCCGCTCTTGTAGAGCAGCTTGTACGCGTGACGCAGCGCCGTGATCGCATCGGCCGTGAAGTTGCGGCGACGCAGCCCCTCGACGTTGATACCGTAAGGCACTGCGCGGTCGCCGGAGGCGATGACGAACGGCGGCACGTCCTGCACGAGCACCGACGCGCCACCGATCATCGAGTGCGCGCCGATGCGCACGAACTGGTGCACCCCGGTCATGCCGCCAACGATCGCCCAGTCGCCGACAACGACGTGACCGGCCAATTGCGCGTTGCTTGAGAAGACTGTGTGGTTGCCCACATGGCAATCGTGCGCGATATGCACGTAAGCCATGATCCAGTTGTCGTTGCCAACGCCGGTCAGACCGCCGTCCTGCACCGTACCGGTGTGAATCGTCGTGAATTCGCGAATCGTATTGCGATCGCCGATGACGAGCCGCGTCGGCTCGCCGGCGTACTTCATATCCTGCGGACTACCGCCGATGGAGGCGAACGGGCCGATCTTGTTGCCCTCGCCCAGCGTCGTATGACCGTCGACAATCGAGTGCGAGAGAATCTGCGTACCGGCGCCGACCGTTACATTCGGCCCGATGATCGCATAGGGACCGACGACGACGTCGTCGGCCAGTTGCGCCTTCGCATCGACGACTGCAGTGGGGTGAATATTCGTCATGAGCGTCTTAATTCCGGTTATTCGCCGTTCTTCTTGACCATGCACATGAACTCGGCTTCCGCCGCGATCTTGCCGTCTACCAGCGCCTTGCCCTTGAACTTGTAGAAGCCGCGACGCTCGCTCAGGAAATCGATGTCGAGCACGAGCTGGTCACCCGGTTCGACCGGACGCTTGAAGCGAACGTTCTCGATACCCACGAAATAGTAGAGCGTGTTCTCGTCGTGCACCGGCTCGTCGGAGAACGTCAGGAGTGCGGCGGCTTGCGCCAGCGCTTCGACGATCAGCACGCCCGGCATCACCGGACGCTGCGGATAATGCCCCGTGAAATACGGCTCATTGATCGTGACGTTCTTGATGACCTGGATGTTCTTGTGCGGCTCCAGCCCGATCACGCGATCCACCATCAGCATCGGGTACCGATGCGGCAGCAGCTTCATGATCTTGTGGATGTCGATATTGATTGTGGTCTCGCTCATTTGTCTTGCAGGTCTTTGACCTTCGCTTCAAGTTGACGCACGCGATCGCGCATCTTGTCCAGATTGCGCATGATGGCCGCGTTTTTGTTCCATTCGGCGTTCGGGATGGCCGGAAAGGCGCTGGTATAGGTACCCGGGCCGGGAATCGACTTCGACACCCCCGACTTGGCCGTCACGATGACGCGGTCGCCAATCGTGACATGCCCGGCCACGCCCACGGCGCCGCCGAGCATGCAGAATTTACCGATGGTACTGCTGCCGGCAACGCCCGTACACGCGGCAATCACCGTGAAGGCGCCGACCCGCACGTTATGCGCGATCTGCACCTGGTTGTCGATCTTGCAGCCGCGCTCGATCACCGTATCGGCCATCGCCCCGCGATCGATGGAGGTCGACGCACCGATTTCGACGTCGTCTTCGATCACTGCGCGTCCGACCTGCGGAATCTTCACCCATTCGCCGCCAGCGGCGGAGAAATCGGGTGCAAAACCGAAACCGTCCGAACCGATCACCGCGCCCGCGTGAATCACGCAACGCGCTCCGATCACGCTCGCGTGGTACAGCGTGGCATTCGGGTACACGAGCACGTCGTCGCCCAAGGTCGTGCCTCGACCGACGAACACGTTCGCCACCAGACGCACCCGCTCGCCCAGTCGAGCCCCTGCCTCGATCACGACATTCGGGCCAATCACGCACGATGTGGGCACGACGGCCGTCGGATCGACGACTGCGCTCGGATGAATGCCTGCTGCGGGAACCGGCGCCGCCGCCTGCGCGAACATCTGCGCGACGCGCGCGAAGTACGCATAAGGATTCGGCGCGAGAATCCACGCCCGCCCCTCATGCGACGGCAGCTTGTCGAAGTCGGCCTTCGAGAGAATCACCGCCGCCGCGCCCGAGTTGGGTACTTCGGCGAGATACAGCGGATTGGACAGAAACGCGAGCTGATTCGCCCCAGCCTGATCAAGCGGCGCCAGGCCGGCCACGGTGACTTCGCCATCGCCCACGAGGTCGCCGCCAAAGCGGGCGACCAGCTGTGCCAACGAAACCGACGGCGATCCCGGCATCAAAGGCGAGACCGTCACTTGCCGGCGGCGGCGCCGCCCGAACTTGCGTTCAGGGTCTTGAGCACCTTGTCAGTGATGTCGATACGCGGGCTCACGTAGACGGCTTCCTGCACGATCAGATCATACTTTTCGGTTTCGGCAATCTGCTTGATGACGCGATTGGCGCGATCGAGCACCGCGGCGAGTTCTTCGTTGCGGCGCTGATTCAGGTCTTCGCGAAACTCGCGCTGCTTGCGCTGGAATTCCGTGTCGGCAGCGGCCAGATCGCGCTGACGCTTGGCGCGCTCGGCGTCGGACAACGTCGGGTTGTCCTTGTCGAGCTTGTCCGACATGGCTTTGAGGCGCTGGGCCATGGCCTGCAGATCCGAGTCCCGCTTGGAGAACTCGGCTTCGAGCTTGGCTTGTGCGGCCTTGGCCGGTGCCGAATCGCGCAAAATGCGATCCGAATTGACGGCGGCGATGCGCGCATCCTGAGCCATGGCAGCAAAGGCTGCCCCAGCCAGCAACGCTGCGGCGAAGCCGCGCAGGCAATGCTTACGGATACCGTTCAATGTCATACCCCTTTACAACGATAAAACGTTCGGAACCGATCGACTCGCCGTCGTTAGAACGACGTACCGACCTGGAACTGGAATTTCTGGTACTGATCGCCCACCTTCTTGACCAGCGGGAAGCCCATCGAGAGCTTGAGCGGGCCAATCGGTGAAATCCACGACAAACCGAAACCGTAGGAATAACGCAGGTTATTGAAGGTAATCGCCTGGCCGTTATCGAACACGTTACCACCGTCCATGAACGTGAAGATACGCAGCGTCCGGTCATACCCCGTACCCGGCAGCGGGAACGTCAGCTCGATGTTGCCGATCAGCTTCGACGCGCCCCCCAGCGGTTCGCCATTGGTGTCCTTCGGACCCAGCGAACTCGGCTCATAGCCGCGCACCGAACCGATACCGCCGGCAAAGTAATTCTTGAAGATCGGGAACGGCTGGCCGCCCATCCCGTGGCCGTAGCCGATTTCGCCATTGAGTGCCAGCGTAAAGCCGCGGCTCACCGGGTAGTAGTACTGGTGCTGATAGTAGGCACGGTAGTACTTGGTCGTGCCGATCGGCGTACCGATTTCGATGTTGGCCTGCTGATAATGACCGCGGTTCGGAATCAGCGCGCTATCACGCGAATCGCGCGACCAACCGATGGTCAGCGGATAGTTGTTGCTGACGTAGCCGAACTGGTTGGCATAGTCGATGTAGCGCTGCGGGGTCGAGCCGTCGCTCGTCAGATGCAGACGCGTCTGTTCGAAGCCCAGACCAAAGAACACCGTATCGACTTCCGAGAACGGCACGCCGAACTTTAGATTGCCGCCCAGCGTGTTGATACGGAAATCCGAATCGCTCGTGAGCAGCAGCGGCTGATACGTGCGGTAGTAGATGTCCGTGATACGGCTCACGCCATCGACCGTGAAGTACGGATCGACTTGCGTGACAGCCAACGTCCGGTACGTCTTGCCGGTGTTCACGTTGACCGACAGCGACGTACCCGACCCGAACACGTTGTCCTGGCTGATACCGGCTTGCAACACGACCTTGTCCGTCGACGAGAAGCCCGCACCGACGTTGATCGTGCCAGTCGGCTTTTCTTCGACCTTCACCTGGAGGTCGACCTGGTCGTTCGAACCGGCCACCGGCTCGGTCGTCACATTCACGTCGGTAAAGTAGCCCAGGCGGTTGATACGATCCTGCGACAGCTTGAGTCGGTCGGCGTCGTACCAGGAGCTTTCGAGCTGGCGCATTTCGCGGCGAATCACTTCGTCACGCGTACGCGAGTTGCCCACGATGTTGATCTTGCGAACGTACACGCGACGCCCCGGATCGACCGTCAGCGTGAGCGCCACGGTGTGGTCCTTCCGATCGATCGTCGGCTGAGCGTTCACGTTTGCGAACGCGAAGCCGTAGTTGCCGAGCATGTCGGAAATCGCCTTCGTGCTGGCCTGCAGCTTGGCCGCCGAGAACGTATCGCCGGCCTTGAGTTGCACGAGCTTGCGCACGTCGTCCTGCTTGCCCAGCATCTCGCCGGTCAGCTTGACGTCCGACACTTTGTACGGTTCGCCTTCATGCAGGTTGATCGTCAGGAACATCTCATCCTTGTCCGGCGTAATCGATACGTCGGTGGAGTCGATGTTGAATTCCAGATAACCACGGTTCAGATAGAACGAGCGCACCTTTTCCAGATCGCCCGTCAGCTTGTCCTTGGAGTACAAGTCGTTCTTCGAATACCACGACAGCCAGTTCGGCGTGCCAAGTTGCATCTCGGCCGTCAGATCCGACGATGAGAATGCCTTGTTACCGACGAAGTTGATCTGCTGGATCGTGGCCTTCGGGCCTTCCGTCACGGCGAACTGGATCCCCACGCGATTACGCTCGAGCGGCGTGATCGTCGTCTTCACCTCGGCAGCGTAGTAACCGCGCGTAAGGTATTGACGCTTGAGTTCCTGTTCCGATTTCTCGAGCAGGTTTCGGTCGAAGCTGCGACCTTCGGTCAGGCCGACCGAACGCAATGCCTTTTTCAAACCGTCCTTGTCGAATTCCTTGATGCCGAGGAAGTCGATGGAAGCAATCGCGGGACGCTCGTTGACGTGCACCACCAGCACGTTGCCTTGCGCTTCAACGCTCACGTCCGAGAACAAGCCCGTTGCATAAAGGGCACGAATTGCTTCGGTGCCCTTATCGTCGTTGAACTTGTCGCCCGGCTTGACCGGCAAGTACGAAAACACCGTACCGGGTTCAATGCGCTGCAAGCCCTCCACTCGGATATCCTTGACCACGAACGGCTCGACGGCCCGCGCCAGGAAACTGTGTGCCGCCAGAACCGCAATCACCAGGGTCTTCGGAACAAGGTGGTATTTATTCGACAACTTGCTTCCCCAAGAAACAATTGAATCGTAACAACTCGGATTTGCCTGCGACGGCAGGCGCGTGACGCCGTCTAGTGCAACAATTTCGACAGGTCATTGAATAGGGCTACGGCAGACAGCGCGAGGATGCAAACGATGCCCACTCGTTGCAGTGCGCCCTGCCACCGCTCGGAGACTGCCCGACCGGTAATCGCTTCGACCGCATAATATAACAGATAGCCACCGTCCAGAACCGGAATCGGCAACAGATTCAATACGCCAAGGCTAATGCTGACAAGCGCGAGAAAGGCAACGAAATAATCCAGACCGAGTCGGGCTGAACGCCCCGCATAGTCCGCAATCGTCACTGGCCCACTCAGATTCTTGAGCGACGCCTGCCCGGTGATCATCTTCACGAACATTCGTACGCTGAACGAAGTGACATCCCAGGTGCGCTGCGCCCCCTGCCGATGGCCTCGACCAGCCCATACCGGACCGTCACCGTATCGACCTGGGCCGCCAGCGCCGCGCCGATCTTGCCCACGCGCGCACCGCCCGCCTCGGCCGGATCGACTTCCGCGCTTGGCGTCAGGGTCACGTTGTGCAGCGCGCCTTCGCGTCGCACAGTGAGCGTCATGGGCTTGCCCGGGTGAGCACGTACAGCGTCCACCAGCGCCTTGGCCGACGCGATGGGACTGCCGTCGACGGCCGTGATCTCGTCGCCGACACGTAGTCCAGCGGGCCCTGCCGCACCGCCCGGCAGGAGCTGGCCCACCTTGACCCGAGCCGACGGCGTCAGACCGAGGCGCTGCATGAAATCCTGCTCGCCATCGGCGTCGAAGTGCTGACCCGCCGCGTCCAGCATGTATTCAGCACGGCCGTCGCGGGTGCGTGCCACGAGCGTAACGCGCTGCCCTTCGATCATCGGATCGACCAGGCGCCAGCGAAGGTCTTCCCAGGACCGAACGGGCATTTCGTCTCCGACGGCTTCGTCAGGACTCTTCCCGTTCTCTCGAACGCCGGTAATCAACTCGCCACCGGACAGCCCCGCGCGAGCGGCCAGCGTACCGGCCGCCGGCGGCGCAATGCGCGCGACGGGTTCGGTCACGCCCGCGAGATTCAGGCCCGCGTACAGGGCGATCGCCAGAAGAAAGTTCGCGACCGGACCGGCCGCCACAATGGCAAAACGCTTATAGACCGATTGTCGGTTGAAGGCTCGCGCGCGATCCTCCGGGGCGACGACCTGGGTTTCATCGCGCTCGTCGAGCATTCGGACGTACCCGCCCAGCGGCAGCGCGCAAACCGTCCACTCCGTACGATCGCGACCCATCGTCCACTTGAGCAGCGGCGTGCCGAACCCGACCGAAAAACGCAGAACCTTGACGCCGCACAGCCGCGCGACCGAGTAGTGCCCCAACTCATGGAATACCACCAGCACGCCAATGGCGACGGCAAACGCAAGCAACGTGGTCAACAGAGTCATGAGCGAATGGGGGCGCGAAGGCGTTACGACATAGGGTCAGGCGTCAGGACGACGCCCGGGCCGGCAGTTTGGCGACGATGGCCGTCGCCAGTTCGCGCGCGCGGCGATCGGCGTCGAGCACGACGTCGAGCGACGTCGCCTCACCGACGGCAACCGAGTCGAGCACCTGCTCGACCACCTGGCCGATGGCCGTAAAGCGAAGGCGGCCTTCAAGGAAGGCGGCCACGGCGATCTCGTTGGCCGCATTGAGCAGCGCGCCCGCCGTACCGCCGCGATGCAGCGCGTCGAACGCCAGACGCAGACACGGAAAACGGCGCAGATCCGGCGCTTCGAAAGTGAGCTTGCCGATGTCGGCGAGATTGAGGCTCGGCACGCCCGACGTCACCCGATCCGGGAACGCCAGCGCGTGGGCGATGGGCGTGCGCATGTCCGGATTGCCGAGTTGCGCGAGCGTCGAGCCGTCCGTGTACGTCACCATCGAGTGAATCACGCTCTGCGGATGGATCAGCACCTCGATCTTCTCGGGTGGCGTGTTGAACAGCCAATGCGCCTCGATGACTTCGAGGCCCTTGTTCATCATGCTGGCGGAGTCGACCGAAATCTTGCGGCCCATCACCCAGTTCGGGTGCGCGCACGCCTCGTCGGGCGTCACGTTCTCGAGCGACGCCAGCTCGCGCTCGCGGAACGGTCCGCCCGACGCGGTCAACACCAGTTTTTCAACGCCGCGCGTCGACACGCGGTTCTCGCCGGCCACTTGAGGCAGGCATTGGAAGATGGCGTTGTGCTCGCTGTCGAGCGGCAACAACGTCGCCCCGGCGCGTTCGGCCGTCGCCATGAACAGGGCACCGGAGAGCACCAGCGACTCCTTGTTCGCCAGCAGAATGCGCTTGCCGGCGCGCGCGGCCGCGAGTGTCGACTGCAGCCCCGCGGCACCGACGATCGCCGCAACGACCATCGTAGCCTCGGCCGCTTGCGCAATCTCGACCAGCGCCTGCGGACCGTAGGTCACGTCGATCTTCAGACCGGCGTCGGCCAGACGCGCCGCCAGCGAGCGGGCACCGTCGGCGTCGGCCACCACCGCCACTGCCGGGCGATGCGCGACGCACTGCTCGAACAGGCGATCCAGGTTACGGTGCGCCGACAACGCGTAGACGGAGAAGCGGCCGGGATGACGCCCCACCACATCGAGCGTGCTAACGCCAATGGAGCCGGTGGAGCCAAGAATGGAGAGTCGTTGCGACATGATCAGACGAAGAGCAAAGCCAGCGGGAGCACCGGGAGCAACGCGTCGATTCGATCGAGCACGCCCCCGTGGCCGGGAAGCAGCGCGCTGGAATCCTTCACGCCGGCCTGCCGTTTGAGTTGAGATTCGAACAGATCGCCCACGACGGAGAAAGCCACCAGCACCGTCAGCGCCAATGCGCCAAGTGCCAGACCGTGCGTGCCGGCGAAATGAGAAACGAGGGTTGGCGCCTGCAAGCCGCTCGCGAGAACCCCGGCAGCGACCAGGAGCACCAGCAGCCACCCGCCGATCGCCCCTTCCCAGGACTTACCGGGACTGATCGACGGCGCGAGCTTGCGACGGCCAAACGCACGGCCGGCGAAATATGCCCCCGTGTCGGCAAGCCAGACGATCACGAGCACCGAGAGCAGGAATGCCACGCCGCGATCACGCGCCAGACACAGCGCCTGCCATGCCGCGATCAGCAACACCGGGCCGGCGACCAGCAACAAACCGCGCCATGCCCTCGCGTCGCCGGCTTGCGGGCGAGCGTGTAGGGTCCCGCGAGCACCCAAAAGATGGCCGCGGGCTTGAGCCAGATTGACGAGAGCATCCAGCCGCCCGCCCATGTCAGGCCCACCCCCAGGAGGGCAAGCGCCCCATAGAAGACGGCGCCCGTGCCATTCAGACCGACGAGCCGCCCCCATTCCCATCCGGCGGCGGCCACGATCACGGCGGCAAGTAATGCAAACTGCGCCGGCGTACCGACGAAGATCACAGGCAAAAGAATGGCGAGAAGTACGACAGCGGTAATGACGCGTGTCTTGAGCATCAGGCGGAATGTCCCGGAGGGCTCTGGACTTGCGCGCTGGTACGGCCGAAACGGCGCTCGCGCTGCTGAAACTCGGCGATGGCCCGTTTAAGGGTATTGGCGTTGAAGTCCGGCCAGAATTCTTCGGTGAAATACAACTCAGTGTACGCCAGTTGCCACAACAGAAAATTACTGATGCGCTGATCGCCACCGGTGCGAATGAAGAGATCCGGCTCCGGCGCGTAGGCCATGCTCAGGTAAGGCGCGAGATCGTCCTCGGTGAACGACGCGTCGAGCGCCGCTGCACCACCGGCCGCCACACGTGCTGCGGCAAGCTTCTGGGCCGCCTGCAAAATGTCCCATCGCCCGCCGTAGTTGGCCGCAATGGTCAGTGTGAGACCCGTATTGTCTTGTGTGCGGGCTTCCGCACGCCTGACCAGTTCCTGAATGCGCGGCTCGAACGCATCGAGCGCGCCAATGACGCGAAGGCGAATACCGTTGCTGTGCAGCTTCCCGACTTCACGCTCGAGCGCGAGAATGAAAAGCTGCATCAGCGTCGACACCTCGTCCTGCGGACGGCGCCAGTTCTCGGAACTGAACGCGAACAGCGTCAGATACTCGACGCCGATTTCGGCGCAGGCCGTCACGGCCTCTCGCACGGCATCGACGCCACGCTTGTGGCCCGCCACGCGAGGCAACTTGCGACGGGTAGCCCAACGCCCGTTGCCATCCATGACGATAGCAACGTGGCGAGGAATGCTCTCTGTCTTGGGAACGGAGCGCGTAGAGCTGAGAAAACCCATTGAGGTACGGTGCGGGAGTCGAGCGCGAAAGTCAGCAGAGATCTTGCGGTGGTGAGTGCCGGAGCACTCAGACCGTCATGATCTCGGCGTCCTTCTGCTTGACCAGTTCGTCGATCTCGGCGACAAACTTGTCCGTGAGCTTCTGCACTTCGTCGCTGCCACGGCGCTCGTCGTCTTCCGACGCTTCCTTGTCCTTGACCAGCTTCTTGAGCTGCTCGTTGGCATCGCGACGCAGGTTGCGCACGGCGACCTTGGCGGCTTCGCCTTCCGACTTGACCAGCTTGGTCAGCTCGCGACGGCGCTCTTCGGTCGGCATCGGCATCGGCACACGAATCAGATCGCCTTGCGTGGCCGGGTTCAGACCCAGATCCGATTCGCGGATGGCCTTCTCGACCACGCCAACCATCTTCTTTTCCCACGGCTGCACGCCGATCGTACGGCTATCCACGAGGTTCACGTTGGCGACCTGGGAGATGGGCACCATCGAGCCGTAGTAGTCCACCTGAACGTGATCGAGCAGGCCGACATGCGCACGACCGGTACGAATCTTCGCCAGGTTGTTCTTGAACGACTCGATCGAGCTTTTCATCTTTTGCTCGACACTTTTCTTGACGTCAGCAACGCTCATGACAACCTCCAAACCTTGAATTGTTACGCAAACGTAAATAATACGGCGTCGGCGCGCCCATGCACGCCGACGCCGCAATTTGAACTCAAACGTGGACGAGCGTTCCCTCGTCTTCGCCGAGAATGACGTGCTTGAGCGCGCCCGGCTTCACAATCGAGAAGACTCGCACCGGCATCTTCTGGTCGCGGCACAGCGCGAAAGCCGTCGCGTCCATGACCTGCAGGTGCTTGGAGATCGCCTCGTCGAAGCTGATGGTCGAATACTTTACCGCGTTGGGATCCTTCTTGGGGTCTGCGGAGTATACGCCGTCGACCTTGGTCGCCTTGAGGACCACTTCGGCGCCGACTTCCGAACCGCGCAGCGCCGCTGCCGTGTCGGTCGTAAAGAACGGGTTGCCGGTACCCGCGGCGAAAATCACGACCTTGCCTTCCTCAAGCTGACGGATCGCACGCGGACGGATGTAGGGCTCGACCACCTGATCCATGCGCAGCGCGGACTGCACACGCGCTTCGATACCCGCATGGCGCATGGCATCCTGCAGCGCCAGGGCATTCATCATCGTGGCCAGCATGCCCATGTAGTCGGCCGTTGCACGGTCCATACCCGCGGCACCGCCTGCCACACCCCGGAAAATATTACCGCCGCCAATCACGACGGCCAGTTGCGTGCCCAGGCGAACGACCTCGGCAATGTCGTCAACCATCCGTTCAATGGTCGCGCGGTTGATGCCGAATGCATCGTCACCCATGAGGGCTTCACCAGAGAGCTTGAGAAGTACGCGTTTGTAAGGAGTAGACATGGCGGTCCTTAAGAAGTCTGGTCGGGCACTGTTGGGTATTCTGGATGAAACAACGGGGACGGCACCGCCGCCCCCGGATACTGCGGTACTGCGCGAATTACGACTGCTTGGCCGCAGCCACTTGCGCCGCCACTTCCGCCGCGAAGTCGTCCTGCTTCTTCTCGATGCCTTCGCCGACCACGAACATGGTGAATGCCTTGACCGTGGTGTTGTTGGCCTTGAGCATCTGCTCGACGCTCGACTTGTCGTCCTTCACGTAAGCCTGATTGAACAGCGAGACTTCCTTGAGGAACTTCTGCACGCTGCCTTCCACCATCTTGGCCACGATCTCGGCCGGCTTGCCCGACTCGGCAGCCTTCTCGGCAGCGACCTTGCGCTCCTTCTCGATCAGTTCCGGCGAGACTTGATCGCCCGACACGGCCACCGGCTTCATCGCGGCGATGTGCATGGCGACGTTCTTGCCGACTTCGGCGTCAGCGCCGTCATACTCGACGACCACACCGATACGGGTGCCGTGCAGATAAGCCGCCAGCTTGCCTGCCGTGTCATAGCGCTGGAAGCGGCGAATGGTCATGTTTTCGCCGATCTTGCCGATCAGGTCCGCGCGCACTTGTTCAACGGTCTTGCCATCGAGCGGCAGTGCCGACAGCGCCGCGACGTCGGCCGGGTTGTGCTCGGCGACCAGCTTGGCCACGTCGTTCGCGAACTTCAGGAAGTCGTCGTTCTTCGAGACGAAGTCGGTTTCGCAGTTGATTTCGACCACGGCACCCTTGCCGCCGTCGATGTAGGCAGCGATCACGCCTTCGGCGGTGATACGGCTGGCGGCCTTGCTGGCCTTGCTGCCCAGCTTGACACGCAGGATTTCTTCAGCACGGACCATATCGCCATCGGCTTCGGTCAGCGCCTTCTTGCATTCCATCATCGGCGCATCGGTCTTGGCGCGCAGTTCGCCCACCATTGCTGCAGTAATTGCCGGCATATCGTTACTCCTGTATATCGAATCAGTCGGGAGTGGATGGCGTCCGGACGGCCTCGCTGCCCGCCCCGTGGCGCCCCGCGCACCCGACGCGGGAAAATCGGACTAAAAAAAAGGGGCGCCACCAGCAGCCCCTTTTGTTACGCAGCGGCGGCCGCTTACGCCTCTTCGTTCACTTCGACGAACTCGTCGTTACCATCGCCGCGAACGGCTTCCACGACTTCCTTGACGGCGTTTGCACGGCCTTCGAGGACAGCGTCGGCAACGCCTTGCACGTACAGCTCGACAGCCTTGCTCGAGTCGTCGTTACCCGGGATGATGTAATCCACACCTTCCGGCGAGTGGTTCGTGTCGACCACGGCGATCACCGGAATACCCAGCTTGTTGGCTTCCGTGATGGCGATCTTGTGGTAGCCGACGTCGACGACGAAAATGGCGTCGGGCATGCCGCCCATATCCTTCACGCCACCGATAGACTTCTGCAGCTTGGCCATTTCGCGATCGAACAGCAGCGCTTCCTTCTTGCTCATGCGCTCTTGCTCGCCGGCTTCCAGAGCCTGCTCCATGTCCTTGAGCTTCTTGATCGACGACTTCAGCGTCTTGAAGTTCGTCAGCATGCCGCCCAGCCAACGGTTGTTGACGTAAGGCATGCCGGCGCGACCCGCGGCTTCCGCCACGATGTCACGCGCTTGACGCTTCGTGCCCACGAACAGGATCGTGCCGCGGTTTGCTGCCAGTTGACGCACGTACTTCAGTGCGTCCTGGTACATCGGCAACGTCTTTTCGAGGTTGATGATGTGAATCTTGTTGCGATGGCCGAAGATGTAGGGGGCCATCTTGGGGTTCCAGAAACGGGTTTGGTGACCAAAGTGGACGCCCGCTTCCAGCATCTGACGCATAGTGACAGACATGTGATTCTCCGTGAGGGTTAGGTCTTAGACCGGCTGCCGTACCCGTTTCGCCAGACTGCCACACAGCTTTGCATGACCCGTCTGCGAAGATCGGGCACCCTGGGTGCGCCGGCCCGCGATTTCAAAATTTCCAAGCCGACAATCGACACTGCCACCCCGCCACCCGCCGGATGCGGCACCGATCGGCACCACACTGGGGCAAAAACACCCCTGAAAACCCGGCGAAGACCGTTGAAACACAAGGGAAAACCCTTGGGTTTATTAGCAATTCGTCCTCGACTTAGCCCGAGATTATAGCATCGCACCCCACCAGCACTCAAGCGACGCGTGAACTTGTGATGACAAGTCGGAAACGCCCGATCCGCGCGGTGCTCCGGCCGGTTCACCGCGCGGCCGAGCGATGCGCCAGGAACCTCGGAAATTCCTCGTCGGAACGCTCCGAAATCCAAGCCGGACGGGGCGAAAACCGTCCGTTGGTGCGATAATGCGGCACTGTTTACGCAATCTCTCCGATTCAGCAATGGCCATCACCCTCAAGAATGCCCACGATATCGAAATGATGCGCGTCGCCTGCCGACTGGCCAGCGAGGTGCTCGATTTCATTACGCCGCATGTGCGTGCCGGCGTCACGACCGGGGAGCTCGACCGGCTCTGCCACGAATACATGCTCAAGGAGCAGGGCACCGTGCCGGCACCGCTGAACTATCAACCGCCCGGTTATCCGCCCTACCCCAAGGCCACCTGCATCTCGGTCAACGACGTGATCTGCCACGGCATTCCCGGCGACAAAACGCTCAAGAACGGCGACGCGCTGAACATCGACATCACCGTCATCAAGGATGGCTACTTCGGCGACACCAGCCGCATGTTCATCGTCGGCGAAGGTTCGATCCTGGCGAAGCGTTTGGCGCAGGTGACGTATGAATGCATGTGGCTCGGCATCAACCAGGTGCGCCCGGGCGCGCATCTGGGCGATATCGGCCAAGCCATCCAGACGCATGCCGAAGCGCAGGGATATAGCGTGGTGCGCGAATATTGTGGCCACGGCATCGGCCAGGTATTCCACGAGGACCCGCAGATCGTGCATTACGGTCGCCAGGGCACCGGCCTCGAGCTGCAGGCGGGCATGATCTTTACCATCGAGCCGATGATCAACGCGGGCAAGCGCGAGATTCGGACGATGCCCGATCAATGGACGGTCAAGACGCGCGATCGCAGTCTGTCGGCGCAATGGGAGCACACGGTGCTCGTGACGCCGACGGGCCACGAGGTGCTCACGCACTCCGCCCTGACGCCGCCGCCGCCGCCCGGTTCGTCGTATGTGACATCTTTCGCCACCGCTACCTGAGCCACTGAAGTCCGGCCGCCTGTCACCGCAGCGGCCGCCCGGCCTGACTCGTTACTTTCACCACCAGGAAGCCGCCATGCACGCGCGTGCGCACGCCCCGTCTCCGCTACGTCAGGCCCTCAAGGACCGCAAGGCCGAACTCGTCGACCGCTTTTCCACGCACGGCAAGATCGACGTGCTTCTGCATGGCTTGTGCCAGGCGGTCGATCAAGCCATGCGCGACGCGTGGGACGAGTGCGAGATGCCCGATGGTTTCGCGCTCGTCGCCGTGGGCGGCTACGGGCGCGGCGAACTGTACCCGCACTCGGACGTCGACATTCTCCTGCTCCACGCGGATGCCGACGCGCAGGTGCTCACCTCGCACGTGGAGCCGTTTATCGGCTTCCTGTGGGATATCGGGCTCGAGATCGGATCGTCGGTCCGCACGGTCGACGAGTGCATCACCGAAGCACATGCCGACGTCACTGTACAAACCAGTCTGCTGGAAGCCCGCCTGCTCACCGGCAATGCGGCGCTCTTCGACGACTTCGAGCGGCGCTTCTCCGCCGATCTCGATCCGCGAGCGTTTTTCCGCAGCAAACAGTTGGAGATCCGCCAGCGTCACGCCAAGTATCAGGACACCCCGTACAGCCTTGAACCCAACTGCAAGGAAAGCCCGGGCGGACTGCGCGACCTGCAGGTCATTCTCTGGATGACGAAGGCCGCCGGCCTCGGCAACAGCTGGGCGGAACTGTTCGCGCGGGAACTGCTGACCGATCGTGAGCTCAAGGAGCTGCGCCGCAACGAGCAATTCCTCAAGGGCCTGCGCGCACGGCTGCACTTGCTGGCGCGACGGCGTCAGGACGTGCTCGTATTCGACATGCAAACGTCGCTTGCGCAAAGTCTCGGCTTCGATGCCACCCCCACCAAGCGGGCCAGCGAGCAGCTCATGCGGCGCTACTACTGGGCCGCGAAAGCCGTCTCGCAACTCAATACGGTGCTGCTGCTCAACGTCGAAGCGCGCCTGTTCCCGCAAACCAGCGGGGTCACGCGCGTGATCAACGAGCGTTTCGTCGAGAAGCAAGGGATGATCGAGATCGTGGACGACGAGTTGTACCAGCGTCACCCGAATGCGATCCTCGAGACATTCCTGCTTTATGAACAGGTCGTCGGTGTGAAGGGGCTCTCGGCGCGCACGCTGCGGGCGCTGTATAACGCTCGCGAACTGATGAACGCGCAGTGGCGGGCCGACCCCGAGAATCGCAGCACGTTTCTCGGCATTCTCCAGCAGCCGCAGGGCATTACCCACGCCTTGCGCCTGATGAACCAGACGAGCGTGCTCGGCCGCTACCTGATCAACTTTCGTCGCGTGGTTGGTCAGATGCAGCACGACCTGTACCACGTCTACACCGTCGACCAGCACATCCTGATGGTCGTGCGCAACATCCGCCGTTTCGCCGTGGCGGAGCACGCGCACGAGTACCCGTTCTGTAGCCAGTTGATCGCGAACTTTGACCGACCTTGGGCGCTGACGGTCGCGGCCTTGTTTCACGACATTGCGAAGGGCCGCGGTGGCGATCACTCCACGCTCGGCATGGCCGATGCCCGACGTTTCTGCACCCGTCACGGCATCGACAAGGAGGACACGGATCTGATCGTCTGGCTGGTGGGTGAGCATTTGACGATGAGCACGGTGGCGCAGAAGCAGGACACCACCGACCCCGAGGTCATCCGCCGCTTTGCGGCGAAAGTGGGAAATGAGCGGCGCCTGACGGCACTGTATCTCCTGACGGTCGCCGATATTCGCGGCACCAGTCCGAAGGTGTGGAACGCCTGGAAGGGCAAGCTGCTGGAAGACCTGTACCGGCTGACGTTACAGGTGCTGGGCGGCGCCAATCCGGATCCGCGTTCACAGCTCAAAGCGCGCAAGGAAGAGGCCCTCGGGCTGCTGCGCCTCTACACCGTGCCGGAGCGCGCGCAGGAGGCACTCTGGAGCACGCTGGACGTCGCCTACTTCCTGCGCAACGATCCGGCCGACGTCGCATGGCAGACGCGCCATCTTTGGCGGCACGTGGGCAGCGCGACCCCCATTGTCAAGGCTCGTCCCTCACCGATCGGCGAAGGGCTGCAGGTGATGGTCTACGTGCGCGACCAACTCGATCTGTTCGCGCGCATTTGCGGCTATTTCGAGCGCAAAGGGCTATCGATTCTCGACGCCAAGGTACATACGACCAGCCACGGCTTTGCCCTGGACAGCTTTCTGCTGACCGACCCGGGTCTGGACACGAGCTATCGCGACATCATCAATCTGGTGGAGAGCGAACTGGTGTCGCTGCTCACGCGTGTCGAGCCGCTGGCAGAACCCAGCAAAGGCCGGCTGCCGCGACGCTCGCGCAGTTTCCCGGTCACGCCGCGCGTCGATTTGCGCCCCGACGATCGCGGTCAGTACTACTTGCTATCGGTGTCGGCCAACGACCGCACCGGTCTGCTGTACGCGGTCGCTCGCGTGCTTGCGCGTCACGGCGTAAGCGTGCGTACCGCCCGCATCAACACCCTCGGCGAGCGTGTCGAAGACACGTTCCTGCTCGATGGCAGCCGTTTGCAGGACAGTCGTCTGCAAATCGCCGTCGAGACCGAATTACTCGAAGCATTGGAATCATGAGCGATACCCCGCGCACCAAACTGAGCGCCAAACATCCCCGCACTCTCGACAAGACTCGCGCTCCGGTGCGTTCGTCCGGCGCGCTGAGCCGTCCGACCAAAGCCGTGCCTGCGTCGATGCTCGACGCCAGCGGCGCAAAAAAGAAGCCTGCCGCGAAACCGGCACGACCGCGTCCGGTGGACAATGCGGCTACGCCGGCGGGTGCACGTCGCCCGGCTGGAAGTGCCGCCGCGCCACGCAAACCTGCGGCCGGCAGCACAACGCCGTACGAAAAGCGTTCGACGGGCGAACGCCCGCCCGCACGTGGCCAACGCGAGCGCGTTGCTGGCGCGCGTCCGGCACGACTTGACGACGAAACGCGTCCGCGTCGCGCTGCCGAAGGTGGTGCACGTGGCGATTTCGCCCGCCCGGCCAAACGGGGACCCGACGACCGCGCCCCGCGCCGTTTTGACGAAGACCGTCCGCGTCGTGCCGCCGAAGGCGGTGCCCGTGGCGATTTCGCCCGCCCGGCCAAACGGGGTCCCGACGACCGCGCCCCGCGCCGTATTGACGACGACCGTCCGCGTCGCGCTGCCGAAGGCGGTGCCCGTGGCGATTTCGCCCGCCCGGCCAAACGGGGACCCGACGACCGCGCCCCGCGCCGTTTTGACGAAGACCGTCCGCGTCGTGCCGCCGAAGGCGGTGCCCGTGGCGATTTCGCCCGCCCGGCCAAACGGGGTCCCGACGACCGCGCCCCGCGCCGTATTGACGACGACCGTCCGCGTCGCGCTGCCGAAGGCGGTGCCCGTGGCGATTTCGCCCGCCCGGCCAAACGGGGACCCGACGACCGTGCCCCGCGCCGTTTTGACGAAGACCGTCCGCGTCGCGCTGCCGAAGGCGGTGCCCGTGGCGATTTCGCCCGCCCGGCCAAACGGGGACCCGATGATCGTGCGCCGCGCCGTTTTGACGAAGACCTTCCGCGTCGCGCCGCCGAAGGTGGCGCCCGTGGCGATTTCGCCCGCCCGGCCAAACGAGGTCCCGACGACCGTGCCCCGCGTCGTTTTGACGAAGACCGTCCTCGTCGTGCCGCCGAAGGTGGCGCCCGTGGCGATTTCACCCGCCCGGCCAAACGGGGACCCGACGACCGTGCCCCGCGCCGTTTTGACGAAGACCGTCCGCGTCGCGCTGCCGAAGGTGGCGCCCGTGGCGAAGGTGCGCCTGGCGGCCGCTTCGCCCGCGACGATCGTGACACGCGGACCGCTCGGCCGGCACGCCCCGCGCGCGTCGCGCGCGATGCCGATGACGACATCAAGATCCATCACGACGCCGCTGGGTCGCTGCGCCTGTCCAAGCGCATGTCTGAACTCGGCCTGTGTTCGCGTCGCGAAGCCGACGAGTGGATCGCCAAGGGTTGGGTTCGCGTCGACGGCAAGGTCGTGACCGAACTCGGCACGAAGATCCTGCCGACCCAGGAAATCACCGTCGTGCAGGCTGCGCACAAGGAGCAAGCCAATCGCATGACGATCCTGCTGCACAAGCCCGTGGGCTACGTCTCCGCACAGGCAGAAGACGGCTACGAGCCCGCTGTCGTGCTGGTCACGCGCGAGCATCATTGGGCCGAGGACGATGCCGGCGTGCGTTTCTCGCCGTCGCATCTACGCAGTCTCGCGCCCGCCGGACGCCTCGACATCGACTCGACCGGCCTGCTCGTCCTGACGCAAGACGGGCGCATTGCCAAGCAACTGATCGGGGAAGATTCGGATATCGAGAAGGAGTACCTCGTGCGCGTCTCGTATAACGAGCATGTCGAAAACGTTCAGGCGCATTTCCCGGCAGACCGTCTGGCCCTGCTGCGTCACGGCCTGGAACTCGACGATCAACCGCTCAAACCCGCACAGGTCGAGTGGCAGAACCCGGAGCAACTGCGCTTCGTGCTCAAGGAAGGCAAGAAACGTCAGATCCGCCGGATGTGCGAACTGGTCGGCCTGCATGTGACCGGCCTCAAGCGCGTTCGCATGGGACGCATCACGCTGGGCAACCTGCCCGTTGGTGAGTGGCGCTACCTGCGCGCCGGTGAAGGCTTCTGAGTCGGCACACAGCCCATGAAAAAGCCTGCCATCGCGGCAGGCTCATCGTGCACATGAACCCCATGCTTCTCGGAGCATGGGGTTTTGTCTTTCAGGCGAGGGCGCTATCGGACGAGCCCGCGATCCGGTCCAGACGCTCGGCAAGATCAGCCAATTGCCGCGAATCAGATTAACGCGGTGCCGCCTCGTCCCCCGCGTCAGTCGTCGCTCTTGGGATCAAGTCCCGGAAAGAGAATCTCGGTAAATCCAAACTTGCTGAAGTCGGTAATGCGCATCGGGTAGAGCTTGCCGATCAGGTGGTCGCACTCGTGTTGAACGACTCGGGCGTGAAAGCCCTCAGCCACGCGATCGATCGCTCGGCCATACTGGTCGACCCCCTCATAGCGCAGCATCGAATAACGATTGACCATGCCGCGCAGCCCCGGCACCGACAAGCAGCCTTCCCAGCCCTCTTCCATGTCCTGCGTGAGCGGTGTGATGACGGGATTGATGAGCACGGTTTCAGGCACTTCGGGCGCGTCCGGGTAGCGCTCGTTATGCTCGAAGCCGAAGATCACCACCTGCAGATCGACGCCGATCTGCGGCGCCGCCAGTCCCGCGCCGTTTGCCTGCTTCATGGTGTCGAACATGTCGGCGACCAGCTCCCGCAACTCGGGCGTGTCGAAATGTTCCACGGGTTTGGCGATGCGCAGCAGGCGCGGATCGCCCATCTTCAGGATGTCGCGAATCATCGATTGGATCCTCCCATCAAAGCGCGGCCAACATCGCCCGCATAGCGTCTTCATCCAGCACGGGCACACCCAGTGCCTCGGCCTTCGCCAACTTGCTGCCGGCTTCTGCGCCCGCCACCACGTAGTCGGTTTTCGCAGAAACCGAACCGGCAACCTTTGCCCCCCGCTCCTCCAGCATGGCTTTCGCCTCGTCGCGCGAGAGCGTCGGCAGCGTGCCTGTGAGCACGAAGGTCTTGCCGGCCAGCGGCAGCGGTGCCGCAGCCGCCGGCTCCGATTCCACCCAGGTCACGCCCGCCGCCCGCAGTTGCTCAATCACTTCGACATTATGCGGTTCGCCAAAGAAATTGGCGATGGACTGGGCCACAATCGGTCCGACGTCGGGCACGGCCAGCAACTCCTCGGTGCTCGCCGCCATCACATTGTCGAGCTTGCCAAAATGACGCGCGAGATCCTTCGCCGTCGCCTCGCCCACATGGCGAATACCCAACGCGAAGATGAACCGCGCCAGCGTTGTGTGACGCGCCGTCTCCAACGCCGCCACGAGATTGGACGCCGACTTGTCGGCCATCCGGTCAAGCGCGGCAAGCTTCGCCACGCCCAGTTTGAACAGATCTGCAGGCGTGCGAATGATGTGCTGGTCGACCAGCTGCTCCACGAGCTTGTCGCCAAGCCCCTCGATGTCGAGCGCCCGACGCTGGGCAAAGTGCAGCAACGCCTGCTTGCGCTGCGCCGCGCAAATCAAGCCGCCCGTGCATCGCGCGATCACCTCGTCGGGCAGTTTCTCGATGGCCGATCCGCACACCGGGCACGCCGTCGGCATGACGAACGCTCTTGCATCGTCGGGTCGACGCTCGAGCACCGACCCGACGACTTCCGGAATCACATCGCCCGCCCGGCGCACGATCACCGTATCGCCGATCATCACGTCCTTGCGGCGAATCTCGTCTTCGTTGTGCAGCGTAGCATTCGTGACGGTCGCCCCGCCGACAAAGACGGGCGAGAGCCGCGCCACCGGCGTAATTGCCCCGGTCCGCCCCACCTGCACTTCGATGTCGAGCAACGTCGTCAGCGCCTCCTGCGCCGGAAACTTGTGCGCCAGCGCGAAGCGCGGAGCGCGTGAGACAAATCCAAGCCGATCCTGCTCGTCGCGACGATTGACCTTGTAGACGACGCCATCGATGTCGTAAGGCAGCGACTCACGCGCCTCCCCCACCGCGCGGTAGAACGCCAGCAACCCCTGCGCGCCCTGCACGACTTCGCGCCGCTCGTTGACCGGAATGCCGAGCGTGACATACCAATCGAGCAATGCCGAGTGCGTCTCCGGCATCGGCACACCCACCAGCTCCCCCACCCCATAAGCAAAGAACGACAACGGACGCTTCGCCGTAATCCTCGAATCGAGCTGCCGCAGGCTGCCCGCCGCCGCGTTGCGCGGATTGACGAACACCTTCTCGCCTGCCGCTTCCTGGGCCCGATTGAGTTTGTCGAAGTCGGCCCGAAACATCAGCACTTCACCACGCACCTCAAGCACTTCGGGCGGGTTGTCGGTCTTCAGGCACAGCGGAATCGTCTTGATCGTGCGGATGTTTGCGGTGACCTCCTCGCCCGTCGTGCCGTCACCACGCGTGGCCGCCTGGACGAGCACCCCGCGCTCATAGCGCAATGCGATCGCGAGCCCGTCAAACTTCAGCTCGGCCGCATATTCGACGGGCGCGCCGAACAGATCGCCGGTGGGTGCGCCGCCATCGCGCAGTCCATCCGACACGCGACGATCGAACGCTTCAACATCCTCGTCGGCAAAGCCGTTGTTCAGCGAGAGCATCGGCACGCGATGCACGACCTGTGCGAACCCTTCCACCGGCTTGCCACCCACACGTTGCGTGGGCGAATCGGGACGCTTCAATTCGGGATGATTCGTCTCGAGCGCGACCAGTTCGGCAAACAGGCGGTCGTACTCGGCATCCGGAATCAGCGGCGCATCCTCTTCGTAGTACGCGCGGTTGTGACGCGCCAACTCGGCACGCAACTCGGCCGCGCGGCGGGCGGCGGGCGATGCATCGGTAGCGGTAGGGGCGTTCGCGCCCTGACCCGGAACAGAAGTTTGGGACATGCAAGCAGACTCGGGAGACGGGAAGTCAGGACATTATGCCTTCGACGTACGCAACTGCGCGTTGTCGATCGCATTCATCCATCGATTGGAACAAAAAACGCCGCTCACCCGACGGTGAACGGCGTGCTTCGAACGCGGCTTCCGACGGGTCGTCGTCTGCCGCGCTTCGGTTCGAAATTACTGGCTGAACAGGCGGCGCGTGACCGGCGAGCCCGCCGGCAGACCGCGCGCCTCGAGGCGTTCGTAGAGCTTGAGCAATTGCTTGTCGACGTTTTGCAGCGCAGCATCGGAGAGCGGTCGACGCTGATCGTCCACCACCCGGCCCCCGATGCGCTGTCCGATCGAACGTGCGTAATCGCACATCAGACGGAACGGCAGCAGGTCCTCGTCGGCCACCGGCACATCGAGCAGCATCGTGATCAGATCGCCGCCCTTGTATGTCAGGTCGTCACGCAGGAAGTTGGTGTCGCCGAACTGCAGCATGAACACCGGATTCTGGCGTGCATCGAGCTTGACGAACCGCATGCCGTCGCGTGAGAGCAGCAGCCCGTCTTGCGTGGCGACGGCCTGCACGTAGTTGGCCGACCACGGCGCGCCGTCCGAAAGCACGTTGACCGACAGTTGGGCATCGCATTGCGCGGCAAAGCTGTCGAGTTCACGGCCGCGGGCGACCGTCTCCACCATGTCGGGCAATTCGGGCAACGCGTCAGCCGCATCGGCGAGGGTCTGCACGAGATTCGAAAACTCGGAGAACTCGACCTCATTCAGGGCGCCCGCGCGGTTGGCCAACTGTACAGCCATACGCAACTGGTGGTAGCGCCCGCCGGAGCGAATCAACTCCCACGGCGAATGCTCGTCGGCACGGCCCTCAATGTTGACGGGTTTGCTGCCCGCGCGGCGCATGCGTACCGTCAGCGGCATCAAACGCTCCGCCGCGATCACATTGGCCAACGGCAGTGCGACGACGCAGTCGATGCGCTCGTCGATGATCGGCGGCGGACCGCTCGGCGCAGCCGGCGCTGCTGCCACGGGCACCACGGCCGCAGTCGCTGCCTCGGGCGTGGCAGCCGCCGTCGCGACTGCCTCGGCGTTCGCTACGGGTTCGTTGGTGTCGACGTTGGCGAGCTCGGGCGCCGCGGCCGCCGTGGCGACCGAACCGGCCGCCGCAGCGTCCACCGTGTCATCGGCCGCCAGTTCCGCGTCAAAGCGTGCGACCGCGCTCGCGGCCGCCGCTTCCTGCGCATCGCGGGCCTGCGCTTGCCTGTCGAGAGCGCCGTCGTCGGCCTCCACCGCCGTGTCGGCCGTGGCAGTCACGGACTCCTCGGGGCGGGCGGCATGGGCTGCGGCGTCCTGCGTGGCGCGCTTGCGCGATGCCGGCGGCGCATCCCAGGCATCCTCGTTGATCGCGAACGCATCTTGCACCGAACTGCCGGCCGCCACCGCTGGCCCCAGCGTGGGCTCACGGCGCTCGCTCGACTGTGCCGGCACCCGCGGCGGCGAAAGCGTCGGTTCGATGAACGGACGATCGTCGTCGGCATCCGGCACGCCGGCGGTCGCATCGATGCCGGCACCGTCGACCGGCATGCGACGCGGTATTCGTGCGCGTGCCTTGCTGCCCTGCCAGGCGTTATAGGCCACGACTCCCAGCAGTACCACTACCCCTGCGCCAATCAAGCTGAGCTGCAGTTCATTCATGCGCGGCGTTCCTCTCTCTTCTCCATCGTGGGCGCGGGCTCAGACGATCTCGGCCAGATTGATCGCCGACTCCATGTCCACCGCGACGATCCGCGACACCCCTTGTTCCTGCATGGTGACGCCGATGAGCTGATTGGCCATTTCCATCGCGATTTTGTTATGCGAAATAAATACGAATTGGGTACGGTCCGACATGCGCGCCACCATCTTGGCGTAGCGCTCGGTGTTGGCATCGTCCAGCGGCGCGTCTACCTCGTCGAGCAAACAGAACGGTGCCGGATTGAGCTGGAACATGCCGAACACCAGTGCAATGGCCGTGAGCGCCTTCTCCCCCCCGACAGCAGATGAATCGTGGAGTTCTTCTTGCCCGGCGGTTGCGCCATGACCTGTACGCCAGCGTCGAGGATTTCGTCGCCGGTCATGATGAGCTTGGCTTGTCCGCCGCCGAACAGCAGCGGGAACAGTTCGCCGAAATGCTTGTTCACTTCGTCGAACGTGCCCTGGAGCATCAACCGCGTCTCTTCGTCGATTTTGCGAATCGCGCCTTCGAGGGTGTCGATGGCATCGTTCAGGTCGGCCGACTGTGCGTCGAGGAAGACCTTGCGCTCACGCGCCGTCTCCAACTCTTCCAGCGCGGCCATGTTGACCGGACCCAACGCGTTGATCGCGTTGTTGATGCGGGTGACTTCGCCTTGCAGGTACGACGGCTTCATATCGGGCGTCAGCTTGACGGCGAGTGCCTCCTCGTCGACCTCGGCCGCCGTCAGTTGCTCGACAAACTGCTCGCGGTTCAGGCGTGCCGCCTGCTCCTTCAACTGGAATTCCGTGATTCGGTCGCGCAGCGGTTGCAGCCCGCGCTCCGCCGCCAGCCGCTCTTCGTCGCTCTGACGCAACTTGTGCGTGAGCGCCTCAAGTTCGATGCGTGCGGCCCCGAGAATCTCTTCCTTCTGCGCGCGGAGTTCAAGCGCGTCCTGCAAACCGTTCTCGACCGTCTGTTCGGTGATCTGCGCGAGTTCAGCCTGTGCCTGCTCGATCGACACCACCAAACGTTCGGCCTGCTCGAGCGCCGTCTGGATACTGCGGCGGTGCTCGTCGATCTTGCTTGAAATCCCTTTTTGACCGAACGCCGCTTCCTGCGCCAGACGCTCCAACTCGCGCGCGCGGTTGCGGGCATCCGAGAGCCGGCTGTCGAGCGATTCGAATTCGAGCTGCCCGTCTTCGAACGTCGCCTGCAATTCGGCCAGACGCGCGTCGCTCTGCTCGAAGTTCGCCTCCGATTCGGCGCGCAGCGCCAGTTGCTCCTCGATCTGCGCGGCGATTTCACGCAGCTCTTCGTCGATCTGCGTGCTGCGGGCGTTGAAGCGCTCATAGGCTTGCGTGAGCTTGAGCACATCCATCTGCAGCGCATGCACACGCTGGGTGGCGCGCTCGGCACGCCCGCGCACCTCGGTAAGCGACTGGGCCGCCTGGCTGTAGGCAGCCTCCGCCCGCACGGCGGCGGCCTTGGCTTCGTCCGACAGCAACACCTGCGCGCGCAGTTGCTTGCCCAGGTTCTCGATTTCCTGCTGACGCGCGAGCAAGCCAGCCTGCTCGGAGTCGGCGGCATAAAGCTGCACACCCACGCGCGTGACCTGGTGCCCCGCCTTGACGACGAGCGACGCGCCCTCCGGCAGTTGCGCCCGGGCGACCATCGCCTGCGCGAGATCGTCGGCGACGAACACGTGACCGAGCCATTCCTGCAGCACGGCACGAAGGCCAGGATCGTCGATGCGCAGCAACGAAAGCAGCGGGCGCATCGACGCCGGGGCGTCGAGCGCACGCGCGGCCGGTGGCGGCGAATAGAACGCCAGCTTGGCCGGCGGCGCATCGCTCGCAAACGCCTTCACCCAGTCCAGATTGCTGATTTCCAGGGCGGCGAGACGCTCGCGCAGCACCGATTCAAGGGCGTTTTCCCAGCCCGGCTCAATGTGCAGTTTTTTCCATAGACGCGGCAATTGCGCCAGCTCGTGCTTGTCGAGCCACGGCTGCACCTTGCCCTCCGTCTGCACACTCTCCTGAAGTTGCTTGAGTGCGGTGAGGCGCGCTTCGAGCTGCGCAATGGACGCGGCTTCGGACTGCACCCGCGCCTGCGCCTCGGCACGCTCGGCTTCGAGTCGCGGCAGCCGCTCCTGCGCGTCGGCAAGTTCGGCCTGCGCGTCTTCGAGCATCGCCTGATGTTCAGCAAGATCGGCGCGCTGCATCTCCAGCTCGGCTTCGTCGGGCTTGTCGAGCCCGCGCGCCTCCCCTTGCAGACGCTCCTGACGCTGCTGCAACTGCTGCAACGCCTGATCGGCATTGCGCTGGTGCGCCGCTTCGAGCTTCAGACTCTGCTCGACCTGCGAAATCTCGCTGCGCTGCTCGTTGAGCAGGGTCTGCGCGTCGCGCCAGCCGGCTTCCAGCGCCGGCAGCGCGTCGTTCTGATCGGCCGCCTGATCCTGCGCCGTGGCCGCGCGCTCTTCGGCGATGATGAGTTCCTCTTCCGCGAGCGCCAGGGCCTCTTCCGACTGCGCCGAGCGCGCCTGCCATTGCTCGCGCTGCGAGGTGAGCGCCGCCAGTTGCGCCTGCACGCGGTTGCGCGACTCGACGACGTAGCGGATCTCGGCTTCCAGCCGGCTAACCTCCGAATTCGCCTCGTACATGGCGCTTTGCGCGGCCTGAACGGCATCGGTGGCCGTGTAATGCGCGGCGCGCAGCGTTTCGAGATCCGATTCGGAGCCGCGCAGACGCGCCATCTGCGCTTCGAGATCGACCTGTGCCGATTCAATCGCGCGCTGTTGACGCTCTTGTTCGTTCTGGGCTTCGTTCTTGCGCAGCAGCCACAGCAACTGCTGCTTTTCTTCGCCGTCGCGATGCAAGTCCTTGTACCGATTCGCCACCACGGCCTGCGATTCCAGCTTTTCGAGATTGCTGCCGAGTTCGCGCAGAATGTCTTCGACGCGCGTGAGGTTCTCGCGCGTGTCCTGCAGGCGGTTCTCGGTCTCGCGACGGCGCTCCTTGTACTTGGAGACGCCCGCGGCTTCTTCGAGGAACACGCGCAACTCTTCCGGCTTGGCCTCGATGATGCGCGAGATCATCCCCTGCCCGATGATGGCGTAGGCGCGCGGCCCGAGGCCAGTGCCGAGGAAGATGTCCTGAATGTCGCGCCGGCGGGCCGGCAGGTTGTTGATGTAGTAGCTGGAGGTGCCATCGCGCGTAAGCACGCGCTTGACCGCGATGTCGGCGTACTGGCTCCACTGCCCGGCGGCGCGCCCGGCGCTGTTGTCGAACACGAGTTCGACGCTGGCGCGGCTCGCCTGCTTGCGGGCGGTCGACCCGTTGAAAATCACGTCCTGCATCGATTCGCCGCGCAGCTCCGAGGCGCGCGACTCACCGAGCACCCAGCGCACGGCGTCGATGATGTTGGATTTGCCGCACCCGTTGGGGCCAACGATCCCGACCAGTTGGCCAGGCACCGCGAAGTTCGTCGGATCGACGAAGGACTTGAAGCCGGCGAGTTTGATGGAGGTCAGACGCACGGCAGGTTCGCTTTATCGGTCATGGAATGATGGGAAAGACGCAGACGCGCTTAGCTGGTCCTGTCGGGCCTTGCGCGCACTGCTGCGCACTGGCCGCTGACATCGATATGACATCGGTTCGCATCATACCATCGCATCCCCCGCCGTCGCGCATTTACAACGCCCGGAATCCGGCAAAATGCCTGACAGCACGCCGGCGGCCACAATGCACAGTCCGCCCGCAATGTCGCGCACGCCCAGCCCTTCGCTCGCCAGCCACCAGGACGATATCGCCGCCACCACGATCTCGAAGAGCATGATGAGCGCCGCCTGATTGGCGGGCACCCGGGCCAGCCCGAACTGCACCACGACGTTGGTCAGCGCAATCGCACCGCCCAAGGCGAGCGCCACGGCAGCGGCGGCCGTACCCGACGTGAGCACCGAGACGGCAGCGCGCCCCGTGTCGGTCCCGCCATCGAACGGCAACACCAGCAACCCGCCGACCACGCAGCCGAGATACAGCGTCCAACTGCGCATTTCGGCACGCACGTCGGGCATCGCCTGACTGACGCGCCGCAGCAGCACGTTATTGAGCGCAAAGGCCGCCCGGCAATGGCACCCGCCCATTCGCCGGGATTGTTGGGCAGCGGCCAGCCCAGCGCGGGCGACCAGAGCATCAGCCCCGCCCCACCGAGCGCCAGCGCGATCAGCCCAACGCCGCGCACGCCGACGCGCTCGCCCAGCAGCCAGTGGGCGAACAGCGCCGTCCAGACCGGCGTCAGGTAGAACAGCAGCAGCACACGCATCACATGACCGTGCGTCGTGCCCCAGACAAACGCGACGTTGGTCGCGCCGCCGGCGAACCCCACCCCCGCGAGCAGCCACGACCAGCGCAGCGTGCCGAGCGAGCGGCGATATACGAGCGTGAGCAACAGCAGCGCGACGCTTGCGGTACCGATCTGCGCGGGAACCGCCGCCACGCCCCACTGGGCGAGCATGCGATAGGGAAACCAGGCCAGCCCCCACACCGACGACCCCATAAGAATGGCCAGTGCAGGTGCCGCCCGAACGCGCAGCGACGCGCTCGCCGTCGACGCCGGGCCGTGTGCGCCGTTGCCGGCTACGGTCATACTGTTGACTCCTGAAAAATCTGAGTTATTCCTTGGGCTTGCCCCATCGGCGCCTCGGAATAGGCTGAATTACGCAGCGGTCGCGCTTTGTGCGCGCCATAACGGTATAATTTTCGCTTTGCCGATCTTGCCATTCTTTAGCGCGTTCGGGAACCGTCCTTCGCGCGTTGTTACGAACGATACCGCCGCCCTGCGTGGCCTGTGCCCTGCCAGTCCGGCCCCGGAAAGCGTTCGTCGTGCCGCGCGGCGGCGCGGTGCAACGCCCGGCCGGCCCGCACGGCGCCGGATTGCCCTCGAAAGTTGCCTTGCCCGGCAGCGCGAACCCTAGCCCTGAGTCTGTTTGAATTCACGTGAACCCATTACTCGACAAGCTCCAGCCCTACCCCTTTGAACGCCTGAAGTCGTTGGTGGCGGACATCACGCCTGCCAGCGCGTACAAGGCCATCAGCTTCGGCATCGGGGAGCCCAAGCACCCGACGCCGCAGTTCATCAAGGAAGCCCTGATCGACGGGCTGGGCGGCCTTTCGAACTATCCGGCCACCGCGGGCGGCGAGCCGCTGCGCGTGGCAATCGCCGAGTGGCTGGAGCGCCGGTACGCACTGCCCAACGTGAATCCGGCCACGGAAGTCCTGCCGGTCACGGGCTCGCGCGAGGCACTCTTTTCGTTCGCACAGGCGGTCGTCGACGGCAGCAAACCCGGCGCGCGCGTGGTGTGTCCGAACCCGTTCTACCAGATCTACGAAGGCGCCACGCTGCTCGCCGGCGCGACGCCCTATTACGTCGACAGCGATCCCGCGCGTAATTTCGCCCCGGACTACGACGCCGTGCCAGCCGACGTCTGGCGCGACGTCCAACTTGTCTATCTCTGCTCGCCGGGCAATCCGACCGGCGCCGTGCTGAGTCTTGCCGACTGGAAGCGCCTGTTCGACCTCTCCGACGAATTCGGCTTCGTGATTGCGTCGGACGAGTGTTATTCCGAGATCTACTTCGACGAAGAACATGCGCCGCTGGGCGCCCTGGCGGCGGCGCATCGACTGGGTCGGGGCTTCGACCGTCTGGTCGTGTTCTCGAGCCTGTCGAAGCGCTCGAACGTGCCGGGCATGCGCTCGGGGTTCGTGGCGGGCGACGCCGCCGTCCTCAAGAAATTCCTGCTGTACCGCACTTACCACGGCTGCGCGATGAGTCCGGCCGTGCAAGCGGCGAGCGTTGCAGCGTGGAATGATGAAGCCCACGTGCGCCTGAACCGCAGCAAGTACCTGAAGAAGTTCCAGACCGTCACGCCAATGCTCGCCGACGTGCTCGACGTGCGTCTGCCGGACGCGGGCTTCTACCTGTGGGCCCGGGTCGACACAAAAACCGGCTTGTCCGACACGGAATTCACGCGCCAGTTGCTGGCGCAATACAATGTGGCCGTACTGCCCGGGTCGTACCTGGGCCGCGCGGCGCACAGCACCAACCCGGGCGAGAACTATGTGCGCATCGCCCTCGTGGCCGATGTGGATGAATGCACCGAAGGCGCCCAGCGCATCGTGCAGTTCTGCCAATCCCTTTAATTCTCACTGCAACCGATTCTCGCCATGTCGCAACCACTGCAAACCACCATCGACCAAGCCTGGGACAACCGTGCCGAGATCTCGGCAAAGTCGGCACCTGCCGAGGTGCGTGAGGCCGTCGCCCACGTCATCGCCGAACTGGACAAGGGCGCCCTGCGCGTGGCCCAGAAGCAAGACGGCCATTGGATCGTGAACCAATGGGTCAAGAAGGCCGTGCTGCTGTCGTTCCGCCTCGAAGACAATGTCGTGATGCCGGCTGGCGGCTTCAGCCAGTTCTATGACAAGGTGCCGAGCAAGTTCGCCGACTACACGGCCGACGACTTCGCACGCGGCGGTTTCCGCGTCGTGCCGCCGGCCGTGGCGCGTCGTGGCTCATTCATCGGCAAGAATGTCGTCCTGATGCCGTCGTACACCAACATCGGCGCCTATGTCGACGAGGGCACGATGGTCGACACGTGGGCCACTGTCGGTTCTTGCGCCCAGATCGGCAAGAACGTTCACCTCTCGGGCGGCGTCGGTATCGGCGGCGTGCTCGAACCGCTGCAGGCCAACCCGGTCATCATCGAGGACAACTGCTTCGTCGGCGCCCGCTCTGAAGTCGTGGAAGGCGTGATCGTCGAAGAGAACTCGGTGATCTCCATGGGCGTGTATCTGGGGCAATCGACCAAGATCTACGATCGCGAAACCGGCGAAGTGCATTATGGCCGCGTGCCGGCCGGCTCGGTCGTGGTGCCGGGCAACCTGCCCTCGAAGGACGGAAAGTACAGCCTGTACTGCGCCGTGATCGTGAAGAAGGTCGATGCGCAAACGCGCGCCAAGACGGCCATCAACGACCTGCTGCGCGGCGAATAAGGCGACGCGGCATCCGAGGCGTCGCCGCCTGTCGGGCGGCGACGGCTTCGGCGCGTCTTTGCAATCGCGACACCAGGAGTTTCGGCGATGACAGCAGTGCTGTATGGCATTCCCAACTGCGACACCGTGAAGAAGGCGCGCACCTGGCTCGACGAGCATGGCGTGGCGTACGATTTTCACGACTTCAAGAAAGCGGGCGTGAACGACGCACTGCTGGACACCTGGCTCGCCCAGGTACCGCTTGCCACGCTACTCAATCGCAAGGGCACGACCTGGCGCAAACTCTCGCCGGAACAACAAGCGGCGGCGGCCGATACGTCGGTGGCCCGCACGCTGATGGTCGAAAATCCGTCGCTCATCAAGCGCCCGGTGCTGGTGACCGATGGCCAGGTTTCCGTGGGCTTCACGCCCGACAGTTACGCCTCACGATTCTGAATTCATGACTTTCTCCCAAGGCGCCACGCTGGCGCTCACCGAGCAACTGATCGCCCGTCACTCGGTGACGCCCGAAGACCGCGACTGCCAGGCCATCCTGGCGCGCCGCCTCGAAGCCATCGGCTTCGCGTGCGAGACCATCGCGTCGAACGGCGTGACCAACCTCTGGGCGCTCAAGCGCGGCACGCGCGGCACCGACGGACGGCTGCTCGTCTTCGCAGGCCACACCGACGTCGTACCGACCGGCCCGCTGGAGCAATGGCATTCGGATCCGTTTGCCCCCACGCATCGTGACGGCATGCTCTACGGTCGTGGCGCCGCCGATATGAAAACGTCGCTTGCGGCATTCGTGGTCGCCTCCGAGGAGTTCGTCGCCCAACATCCGGATCACACCGGCTCCGTGGGTTTCCTGCTGACCAGCGACGAGGAAGGCCCCGCCACCGACGGTACCGTGAAGGTCGTTGAAGCGCTCACGGCGCGGGGCGAGCGCCTGGACTATTGCGTGGTCGGTGAGCCGACATCGAGCCAGCGCCTGGGCGACATGGTCAAGAACGGGCGTCGCGGATCGATGTCGGGCAAGCTCGTCATCAAGGGCGTGCAGGGGCACATTGCCTATCCGCACCTCGCCAAGAACCCAACGCACCTATTCGCACCGGCACTGGCCGAGCTGACGCAAACCGTGTGGGACAACGGCAACGAGTATTTCCCGCCCACCACGTGGCAAATCTCGAATATCCACGCAGGCACCGGCGCGACCAACGTCATTCCCGGCGAGTTGACGGTGATGTTCAACTTCCGCTTCTCGACGGCCAGCACGTCCGACGGCCTCCAGCAACGGGTGCATGCGTTGCTCGACCGTCACGGCCTGACCTATACGCTCGACTGGTCGATCAGCGGCCAGCCGTTCCTCACGCCGCGCGGCGACCTGTCGGCAGCGCTCGCGAGCGCCATCCGCGAGGAAACGGGGCTTGAGACCGAACTCTCGACCACGGGCGGCACGTCCGACGGGCGTTTTATCGCACGCCTCTGCCCGCAGGTCATCGAATTCGGTCCGTGCAACGCCAGCATCCACAAGATCGACGAACACATCGCGGTGGCCGACATCGAACCGCTCAAGAACATCTATCGGGGCGTGTTGACGCGCCTGGTGGTCTGAGACGCACGAGGCATTCCACCATGACGACACAGACCCATCCCTTCCAGACGTTACGCGACCTGTTGCGCTATGCCGTCTCGCGCTTCACCGAGGCCGAGCTGGCCTTCGGGCATGGCACGGCCACGGCGTACGACGAGGCCGCCTATCTGCTGCTGCATACGCTGCACCTGCCGATCGACACACTCGACCCGTTTCTCGACGCCCGTTTGCTGCCCGAGGAAATCGAGCGCGTGCTGTCGGTCGTCAACCGTCGTGCGGGCGAGCGCGTGCCGGCGTCTTACATCACGAATGAAGCGTGGATGCACGGCCACCGGTTCTACGTGGACGAGCGCGTCATCGTGCCGCGCTCGTTCATCGGCGAGTTGCTGGAAGACGCCTTGCAGCCATGGGTCGATCACGCCGACGACGTGGCCGAGGTCCTCGAACTGTGCACCGGCTCGGGCTGCCTGGCGATTCTGGCCGCCGAGACCTTCCCGGCCGCGCAGATCGATGCCGTCGACATTTCACCCGACGCGCTCGCCGTGGCCAAGATCAACGTGGCCGACTACGGCCTTGACGACCGTGTCGCGCTGCATCTGGGCGACCTGTATGCACCGCTGCCCACGGGCAAGCGTTACGAAGTCATCCTCACCAATCCGCCGTATGTGAACGAAGGCTCGATGCAGGTGCTGCCGGCCGAGTATCGCCACGAGCCGCGTCTTGCCCTGGCGGGGGGTAACGACGGGATGGACGTGGTTCGACGCATCATTGCCGGTGCGCGCGAGCACCTGACGGCGCATGGCGTCCTGGTCGTGGAAATCGGCAACGAACGTCACTTTGTCGAAGCCGCGTTCCCCGATCTGCCGATGACGTGGCTCGCCACGAGCGCCGGCGACGACATGGTGTTCCTGGTGCAGGCCGCCGATCTGCCGTAATCGCCTCGGTGCTCGCCCATTGCAGCGAGTGCTCGCCTAAGGTCATGCAGCCCGGTTACACTCGGGTTCCCGGGTCCGCGCGACTCACGGCATGGAGGAAGATTGTCCGTCATGGTGCTCAATTGGCTCGACGTCGGCTTTGCCGTCGCCTGTATCCATGCACTGGGGGCGATCGCCGCGATCCATGCCGTGCTGACGGTACGGACGTCGCAGGGCGCCGTGGCGTGGGCGGTATCGCTCGTCACAATGCCCTACCTCACGCTCATCCCCTACCTGTTCCTCGGCCGATCGAAGTTCATCGGCTACGTCGAGGCACGTCGCGCCCGGAATCAAGCGTTGCAATCGCGCATCGGCGAAACACAATGGAGCGGTGAGCCGCCTGTCGCGATGGAAGCCCATCCCGAGTTTGCGGCGCTCACCGCCATGACGGGCATGTCGTTCGTGGCAGGCAATCGCGTGCGCCTGCTCGTGAACGGCCACGCCACGTTCGACGCCATCTTCTCCGCCATCGACCGCGCGCGCGACTACATCGTCATTCAGTTCTTCATCGTCAAGGACGATGCCCTTGGACGCGCCCTGTCCGCCCGCCTGCTCGCGCGCGCCGCCACGGGCGTGAAGGTCTTCTTTCTCTACGACCGGATCGGCAGCCACGACTTGCCGCGCAGTTACTGCGACACGCTGCGCCAAGGCGGTGTCCTCGTGCACGAGTTCGCCGCCGCCAAGCGCGGCATCTTCGTGAATCGCTTCCAGTTGAACTTTCGCAATCACCGCAAGATTGTCGTGATCGACGGCAACGAAGCGTTCATCGGCGGCCACAACGTCGGCGTGGAATACCTCGGAGAGAAACCGCCGCTGGCTCCCTGGCGCGACACGCACATTGCCGTGCGCGGCCCCGCAGTGGTCGGCATTCAACGCGCGTTCGCCGAAGACTGGCACTGGAGTACGGGCACGGTACCCGAGCTGAATCGTCAACCGGTCGCCTCCGGCGAAGACATGCACTGCCAGGTGGTGCCCAGCGGCCCCGCCGACCGGCTGGAAACGTCGTCGCTCTTCTTTGTCACCGCCATCAACGCTGCGCAACAACGGGTCTGGATTACCACCCCCTACTTCGTGCCCGATGAAGCCGTGTTCTCCGCATTGCGCCTGGCGGTGCTGCGCGGCGTGGACGTGCGCATCCTGATCCCCGACCGGGCCGATCACCGCGTGGTGTTCGAAGCCACCACGTCGTACGCCTTCGAAGCCGCCCGCAGCGGCATCAACGTCTATCGGTATCAACACGGCTTCCTTCACCAAAAGGTCGTGCTGATCGACGACAGCGCGGCCGCCGTCGGTAGCGCCAACCTCGACAACCGGTCGTTCCGCCTCAATTTCGAGATCATGCTGCTGACCGTCGACCGCGCCTTTGCGGATGACGTCGCGTTCATGCTCACGCACGACTTCGAGCATGCCACCCTGCTGAACAAGGACGAATTTCGGACGATTCCGAAATGGCGCCAGATTGTGATGCGCGTGGCGCGGCTTTTCGCCCCAATTCTGTAGCCGGTCGACGGGGCGCATCGCATTCGCCTGCGCAGACCGGTAAAATAGCGGTTTTGCCGTCCTCTGCGCGTGGGTTTGCCGGCATGGCACGTTCGGTCCTCATTGGATCGACGGCGCATGCCCACCGCGCAGGCCAAGGACGTACTGACCCGCTTACCCCTCGGCCTTTTTCGTGATCCGATTCGAACACCTTTCCCTCGCGCGCGGCACCAAGCCGCTCTTCGAGGACACCTCCGTCACGCTCAACCCGGGCGAGCGCGTCGGCCTCGTCGGCGCCAACGGCGCCGGCAAGTCCACGCTGTTCGCACTGTTGCGCGGGCAGTTGCACGCGGATGGGGGCGATGTCTTCGTGCCCAGTAGCTGGCGCTTGGCGCATGTGATGCAGGAGACGCCGGCGGTCGAGCGTACTGCGCTCGACTACGTTCTCGACGGCGACACGCGGCTGCGTGAGATCGAAGCGAATATTGCGGCGGCGGAAGTCGCTCACGACGGGCATGCCCAAGCCGACGCCCATGCGGCCTTCGCCGACGCCGACGGCTACACCGCCCCGGCCCGTGGCGAGGCGCTGCTGCTCGGCCTCGGCTTTACGTTGGCGCAAACGCAATTGCCGGTCGCCAGCTTCTCGGGCGGTTGGCGCATGCGTCTGAATCTGGCGCAGGCGCTCATGTGCCCGTCCGATCTGTTGCTGCTCGACGAGCCAACCAACCACTTGGATCTGGACGCCATCGTCTGGCTCGAAGACTGGCTCAAGCGTTACCCGGGCACGCTCATCGTGATTTCGCACGATCGCGAATTTCTCGACGAGGTCTGCAACGTCACGCTGCACATCGAGAATCAGCAGATCAAGCGTTACGGCGGGAACTACAGCCAGTTCGAAATCCTGCGCGGCCAGCAACTGACGCTGCAGCAAAGCGCCTTCGAGAAGCAGCAAAAGACGATTGCGCACCTGGAGTCGTTCATCACGCGCTTCAAGGCCAAGGCGACGAAGGCACGTCAGGCGCAGAGTCGCGTGAAGGCGCTCGAAAAGATGGAGCGCATCGCCCCCGCGCATATCGCGTCGCCGTTCACGTTTGAGTTCCGCCCAGCCGACAGCGCACCGAACCCGATGCTCGTGCTCGAAGCGGTCCGTTGCGGCTACCCGCTCGAGGACGGCAGCGAGAAAGTCATCCTGCCGCACGTCACGATGTCGGTGCAGAACGAGCAACGCATCGGCCTGCTCGGCGCCAACGGTCAGGGCAAATCGACGCTGATCAAAACGCTCGCCGGCACGCTGGCGACACTCACCGGCTCGGTGAAAACTGGCAAGGGCCTGCAGATCGGCTACTTTGCCCAGCATCAGGTCGAAACGCTGCGTCACGACGATTCGCCATTGCAGCACTTGCAGCGACTCGCCCCGGATACGCGCGAGCAGGAGCTACGGGATTTTCTCGGCGGGTTCAATTTCCGTGGCGACATGGCCACGTCGTCGATTGCCCCGTTCTCTGGCGGCGAGAAGGCGCGTCTGGCGCTCGCGCTCATCATCTGGCGCAAGCCGAACCTTCTGCTGCTCGACGAACCGACCAATCACTTGGACCTCGAAACGCGCCACGCGCTCACGATGGCCTTGGCGCAGTTCGACGGCACATTGATTCTCGTCTCGCACGATCGACATTTGCTGCGCGCGACCACCGATCAGTTCCTGCTCGTGGCCGGCGGCGAAGTAAAACCGTTCGACGGCGATCTCGACGACTATCGCGACTGGCTGCTGCAACACGCGGCCGACCAACGGGCCGCGGCACGCGACGCCAGCAACGGTAGCGGTGAGAGTGCAGAGGGTGGCGACGGTGTCAATCGCAAGGATCAGAAACGCGCCGAAGCGCAGGAACGCCAGCGGCTGTCTCAACTGCGCAAACCGCTGCAACGCAAGATCGAGAAGCTGGAGCAATCGATGGCGAAACTCGCGGACGAAAAGGCGCGACTCGACGCCATCCTCGCCGACAGCGGCACTTATGAAGACGCGAAAAAAGCCTTGTTGACCGACAGCCTCAAGCAGCAGGTGGACGTCACGGCCAAACTGTCAGACATTGAAGCCGAATGGCTCGACGCGCAGGAAGCGCTCGAGCAGATTGTCTGACCGGCATCAGACCGCGAGGCGGCCGGGCGGCGGCGCATTGTCGCGATACCGCTATGTCACCCGCCGCCGACACGAAAGCCCGGTCGATTTGAGGGGCCCACAAGCGCTCGACGCACGTCCAATCCCTGGTGCGCATGAGGCGCACGTCAATTGATCCGGGCCTTAATCATGCGCGCACCCTAGACGCCTGGGCGATGGCATGCCCTGAGAAGGCCTGCCCCGGAACGCCCCAAGCGCCAGCGTGACTACAACCCCGCCACGACGGAAATCGCGTGCTCCAAACGGTCGACGGCATGCACTTCGAGGCCGTCGATGGGTTGCTTCGGCGCATTCGCTTTCGGGATGATCGCAATCGAAAAGCCCAGTTTGGCGGCTTCCTTGAGACGATCCTGACCGCGCGGGCTCGGCCGGATTTCGCCCGCCAGCCCGACCTCGCCGAATGCCACGATGCCGCGCGGCAGCGGCTTGTTGCGCAGCGACGAATGAATCGCCAGCAACACGGCCAGATCGGCCGCCGGCTCCGAAATCTTCACGCCACCGACAGCGTTCAGGAACACATCCTGATCGAAACAGGCGATGCCCGCATGACGATGCATCACGGCGAGCAACATTGCCAGCCGGTTCTGCTCCAGCCCCACGGCCAAACGCCGCGGATTGGGCACCTGCGCCGTGTCGACCAGCGCCTGCACCTCGACGAGCAGCGGGCGCGTGCCTTCCTGCGTGACGAGCACGCACGAGCCCGGCACGCTTTGCTCATGTTGCGAGAGGAACAAGGCCGACGGATTCGCCACGCCGCGCAGGCCTTTCTCCGTCATCGCGAACACGCCCAACTCGTTGACGGCACCAAACCGATTTTTGAACGCCCGCACCAACCGGTACGACGAGTGCGTATCGCCCTCGAAATACAGCACCGTGTCGACGATGTGTTCGAGAACGCGCGGCCCGGCGAGACTGCCTTCCTTGGTCACATGGCCGACCATGATCACCGTTACGCCGCTCTGCTTGGCGCTGCGCGTGAGTTGCGCCGCGCATTCGCGCACCTGCGCGACCGATCCCGGCGCCGAACTGAGTGCTTCGGAATAGACCGTCTGGATAGAGTCGATCACGACAACGTCGGGCTTTTCCGACTCGATGGCGCCCAGAATCTTCTCGAGCTGGATTTCCGCCAACAAATCCAATTCCCCGCCGCCCTCGCCCGCGGCGCCGAGGCCCAGGCGCTGCGCACGCAAGGCAATCTGCGCGCCCGATTCTTCGCCGCTCACGTAAAGCGCGCGCCGTTCGCGCGCCAGATGCGCAAGCGACTGGAGCAGCAGCGTCGACTTGCCGATCCCGGGATCCCCGCCGATGAGCACCACGCCGCCGGCAACCAGACCGCCGCCCAGCACGCGGTCGAATTCACTCACGCCGCTGGAGAAGCGCGGCACATCGGCCGCCTCGATCTGCGCGAGCTTGCGCACCGGCGTACTCTTGGCGAGCGATTGGTATCGATGACCTGTCGGCGCTTCCGCCACCGATTCGACGAGCGAATTCCAGCCGTTGCAGTGGGGGCACTGCCCAGCCCACTTGGGCGTCTGCCCGCCGCATTCGGTACAAATATAGACAGTCTTGGCTTTGGCCATGCGTGGCGATCCTGTCCTGGTGCTCAGTTCGCGTACACCGGCACGCGGCGCGCCACGGCACACATCAGCTCATAGCCAAGCGTGCCGGCCGACGCTGCGACCTCATCGATGCAAAGGCCCCGCCCCCACAAGGTGACAGGCGCACCCACGCGTGCCTGCGGCACCGGCGTGAGATCGACGGCCAGCATGTCCATCGACACGCGGCCCACGGTGCGCGTGCGCACACCGTCGACCAGTATCGGCGTGCCCGAGGGCGCAACACGCGGATAGCCGTCGGCATAGCCGCAGGCAACTGTGCCCACGCGCATCGGCGTCTCGGCGGTGAAGACGCTACCGTAACCGACCGTACCGCCCGCCGGCACGTCCTGAATGCCGATCAACTCGGCTTCGAGCGTCATGGTCGGTTGCAGATCGAGCGCGGCCGCCGGGACTTCGAGACCTTTGGGCGAGGAGCCATAGAGCATGATCCCCGGGCGCACCCATGCGCCGTGCGCTTCCGGATGGAACAGCGTGGCGGCCGAGTTGGCCAGGCTGCGCTCGCCCGGCACGTCGCATGCGCCACGCTCGAACGCTTCCATCTGATACGCGATGCCACGCGGACCGTCGGCATCGGAAAAGTGAGTCATCAGCACGATCTGGCTCACGCCAGGAATCGCGCGAGCGCGCTCCCATGCGGCGCGAAAACGCTCGGGGCGAAGCCGAGACGGTTCATGCCCGAATTCATCTTGAGCTGCACGTTGAGCGGCTTGCTCAGGCGCGTGGTCTCCAGCATGCGCAGTTGTTCGTCGCTGTGCACGGTCGTCGTCAGCCCATACTTGTCGACGACGGCCAGATCTTCGGGTTTGAAGAATCCTTCGAGCAGCAGAATCGGACCGGCCCAGCCGAGTTCGCGCAAACGCACGGCCTCGTCGAGATCGAGCAGGCCGAAGCCATCGGCGTCGCGCAATCCGGGATACGCGTTTTCAATGCCATGCCCGTAGGCATTGGCCTTGACCACGGCCCACACCTTGGCGCTGGGCGCACTGCGGCGGGCGACATCGAGATTGTGAGCGAGGGCTGCGGTGTGAATCGAGACTTTGATTGGACGAGGCATAAGCGGACACGGGATCGAAGGAGACGCTCGCCAGGACAGGCTGGCGGCATAACGCATCGGCATATTTTCGTGTTATAAAGCCGTGCGCACAACTTGTTTTGCCAAATTTTTCTCCCGATAACAAGACCGGTCTCAGACCGAGGGCGACCGGGCGCCCGACACGGGGAGCATCAAGGCCGAATATACGGCTGAATAACGACAGTTGATTGGCCGAAGCGCGCCGATACCCCGATGTTTAAGCCCGGTTTCTTCCGTGGGAAGCCCGTTGCGGGCGCTGCGGATACCGACAACCGAGACACGCAAGTTTTACGCAGCACGGGATCGACTCAAGGAACGATGAAGAAAGGCTTTTATACCATCATGGCCGCGCAGTTTTTTTCGTCGCTGGCCGACAATGCATTGCTCATCGCCGCAATCGCGCTCCTGAAAGATCTGCACTCCCCGCAGTGGATGACGCCACTGCTCAAGCTCTTCTTCGTGCTCTCGTACGTCATTCTCGCCGCCTACGTCGGGGCCTTCGCCGACTCGATGCCCAAGGGCAAGGTCATGTTCATCAGCAACTCGATCAAGGTCGCGGGCTGCCTGATGATGCTGTTCGGCTCGCATCCACTGATCGCGTATGGTGTAGTCGGCTTCGGCGCGGCGGCCTACTCGCCCGCGAAGTACGGCATTCTTACCGAATTGCTGCCCGCGGAGAAACTGGTCGCGGCCAATGGCTGGATCGAAGGGCTGACGGTCAGCTCGATCATCCTGGGCACCGTCCTCGGCGGCACACTCATCAGCCCGCATATTTCCGAATGGGTGCTCCAACGCACGCCAGAGGTCATCAACACGCCGGCGATGGCCTCGATGGTGGTCATCATGGTCATCTACGTGATTGCCGCGCTGTTCAATTTGCGTATCCCAGACACGGGCGCGCGTTACGCGCGTCAGCAACGCAATCCAATTCGACTCGTTTCCGATTTTGCCGACTGCTTCACCACGCTGTGGCGCGACAAGCTGGGCCAGATCTCGCTCGCCGTCACGACCCTGTTCTGGGCGCGGGAGCAACGCTCCAGTTCATTGTGCTGCGCTGGGCCGAAAAAGCGCTCGGCATGACGCTGTCGGAAGGGGCCATCCTGCAGGCGGTGTCCGCTGTGGGCGTGGCCATCGGCGCGATCGCCGCCGCCTCGCGCATCCCGCTCAAGCGTTCACTCTCAGTGCTGCCGGTCGGCATCGCCATGGGCATCGCGGTGATGGCGATGGCCTTCTTCTCGAAGGACCTGCTGCCGTGGGGCGCCGATTGGAAAGTGCCGCTGTACCTGATCGTTGCCTACATCTTTCTCATCATCGTCGGCGCGCTCGCGGGTTTCTTCGTGGTGCCGATGAACGCCCTGCTCCAGCATCGCGGTCACGTCTTGCTCTCGGCGGGCCATTCCATCGCCGTGCAGAACTTCAACGAGAACCTTTCCGTGCTCATCATGCTGTGTCTCTACGCGCTGCTGATCTGGTTCAACGTGCCGGTGGGGGTCGTCATCATTCTGTTCGGCGTGTTTGTCTCGGGCACGATGTGGCTCGTCATGCGGCGTCACCAGGCCAATCAGCGCGAATTCGATTCGGTCGCGCTCATCGGCGAAATCAAGCATTGATATGTCTTCGCGTCAGTCGTCCGTTCCCATCGTCCTCACCATTGCCGGCTCGGATTCCAGCGGTGGCGCAGGCATCCAAGCCGATCTAAAAACGTTTTCCGCGCTCGGCGCCTACGGCGCCAGCGTGATTACCGCCCTCACCGCACAGAACACGCGGGGGGTCACCGCCATCCACACGCCGCCGGCCAGTTTCGTCACCGCGCAAATGGATGCCGTTTTCCAGGATCTGACGGTCGATGCCGTCAAGCTGGGCATGCTTGGCAATGCCGACGTCGTACACGCCGTTGCCGCTGGATTGCGGCTGTACAAACCGCGCTTCGTCGTGCTCGATACCGTGATGATCTCGAAGAGCGGCCACGCGTTGCTGCAACCCGACGCCGTCGCCGCATTGCGCGATGAACTGCTGCCGCTGGCCGACCTGATCACCCCCAACCTGCCGGAAGCCGCGGCGCTGCTCGGCGTCGCGCCCGCGACCGACGAACGCGAGATGGAACGGCAAGCGCAAGCGCTGCGCGCGCTGGGCGCACGCCATGTGCTCGTCAAGGGAGGCCATCTGGCCAGCGATCTCAGCCCGGACTGGCTCGTGAGCGCGACAGGGGTCGAGCGCTTCACCGCCCCGCGCATCGCCGTGCACAACACCCACGGTACCGGCTGCACGCTCTCCGCCGCGCTGGCCGCGTTGCGACCCCGTCGCAACGATTGGTCGGACACCGTGCGCGACGCCAAGGCGTATCTCAACGGCGCGCTTGCCGCCAGCGACACATTGCACATCGGCCACGGTGTCGGCCCCGTGCATCACTTCCACGCCGTCTGGCCCAAGCAGTGACGCAGTGAGGCGCTCACGCGCTGAATGCGCTGAATGCTCGCAATACGCGCAATGCGCCGACTCAGATCGACGGCGCGCCGTCGTCGGCACTCTGCGCCAGCGCGCGACGCGCGGCCGCGTCGGCCCGTTCGCTCAATTCCTCGATGCGATGCCGGGCGCGCGGTGCCCAGAAATCGGGCACGATAAATCCGCGCTCATCCTCGAACCAATCCCCCTCGTCCGCCCGCCGGTTCAGCGACACGACGAGCAACGGCTCGGCGCCGCGTTCTCGCCAGTGCGTCTCGATTCGGGCATGCATCGCCGCCAGCGATAGCGCCGACGAATCGCTGACGCGCGCGGGGCCAGCCAACGCGCGCGCGGCAATAATGCCCACGTGCGTTCGCGTGCGGCGCTCGGCGCATGCTGTGTCGACTGCGCGTGCGCCCACCACTCGTCGAGCGTCGCCCACCAGCCTCGACCGTGCGCTTCGGACGCCACCGCCGGCAACTGCCCACGTTGCGCGAGTGGATGGAAAAGCCAGCCCTTCAGATAGACCTGCGGCAGCCACGGTCCGGCGACGGGTAATGCGCTAAGCGCTGCATCCAGCGTGGTCAGGCGCAATTGATGATCGAGCAACCGCGCCACCTTGTCGGCCAGGCTGTCGGCCAGGTTCGGTCCGAGCCAGTGAAACTGCACGGCTCGTTCGTCGAGTCCCGACGATGGCGTCGCTGGCGGCACGAACAGATACAGCTTCACCGCGAGTTCCCAATGCAGCAATTGACGGTCGGCGCGCCGGGCCAACAGGAAATCGCACTCGCCGAGCGTCATATTGCCGCGCCGGGCGTCACGCACCTGCAAACCGGCGGCGAGCAGATCGAAGCGAGGACTGTGCAGCAGTGCGAAGTGCAGCAATTGCTCCGCATAGCGACCCAGGCGATGGCTTTCGCCGCGCGCAAGAAAATCGCGCAATGGCTCGACGTCGGCATCGCAGGCCAGTAGCCAGTCGTGCAGGATTCGGGAATGAGGAGCGGGGTCGGCGATGTCGGGCTGCGTTGCATGCGTCCCCCGAGAGGTCGGGGCGGCCGGTTGTCGCGGCACACCGTCGAACTGCGCCAACGCCGCCGGAAAGCGAGTGGCACTAAGCAGATCTGCGGACAACAGCAGCCACGCGAGGTCGCGCACCGGCGCCTCGCGCAGCGTCTCGATCAGTTCGCCGTAGGCGTGTTGGAGGGAGTCGATTCGCACACAGCCTCATAGGTGGCCCGCGCCAGGCACCAATCCGTCCAGGCCTTGGCCTTGTCGGGCAAACTGCGCAACAGGTAGGCCGGATGGTACGTCACGATCACCGGCACACCTTCATATTCATGCACGCGCCCGCGCAGGCTGGCGATACTCGCCTGCGTGCGCAGAATGCTCTGGGCGGCGAAACGCCCCATCACCACGATCACGCGCGGCTTGAGCAGCGCCACCTGACGCTTCAGGTAAGGCTCGCAGCTCGCCACTTCGGTCGCCTCGGGATCGCGGTTGTTCGGCGGACGGCACTTGAGCACGTTCGCGATATACACGTTCTCGCCGCGCTGCAATGTCACGGCGCGCAGCATGTTGTCGAGCAGCTTGCCGGCCTGACCGACGAACGGCTCGCCCTGCAAATCCTCCTGCTGCCCCGGGGCTTCCCCCACGAGCAGCCAGTCGGCCTCGCGGTCACCTACACCGAACACGGTTTGCGTGCGCTTTTCGCACAGGCCGCACAGGCGGCAATTGGCGACGCGCTCCGTCAGCGCCTCCCAGTCCAGTGTCTCGACGCCCGGCAGCGCAGGGCGCGACGGTGCCCCGGCCTCGCCTGCATCGCGCATGATCGACCACAGCGCAGCATCGGCCGCTGCGTCGCCGTCGCCGCTGCCATCGTCGTCGAGCCACATCGGCCTGTCGTCGGGCGGCAGGTCCTCCGTGCGGCGGTTGGCCCCACGCGACTCGGGTGTCTGTGCCGACACCGGTGCCGACCCACGGCGGACAGGGGCGGCGGGCACTTCGTCCGATATCGCGGTGCTTCCCGTAGCACGCGCCATCGCTGGAGCGACGCTTGGCGTCACGTCCCACGGCGGCAGGTCGTCGGCATGGGCTTCGCCCCCAAGGGGGGAGGCCGCACCGACGCGTGTCGCGACGTCGCCTTCCTCGTCAGTCGACGTTACCATCGCCGCCTTGGCCACGGCCTCGTGCGACATCCACACCGGCCACAGCCCGAACTCTTCCAGAATCGCTTTAGGCCACGGCACGATCAGTCTCCCACGTCAGGCGCATCACAATGGCGTCTTCACGACGCCCGCTCGCCGGATAATATCCCTTGCGCCGGCCAATCTGCACGAATCCGAAACGCTCGTACACGCGCAGCGCCCTTACGTTCGACGGACGCACCTCCAGCAATACGCCGCTCATGCCCTGAGCACGCGAGACGCGCACCACCTCGTCAAGCAACTGCACGCCCAGCCCGTTGCCCTGCATTTCCGGCACGACGCACACATTGAGCAAATGCGACTCGTCGACGACCGGCATCATCAAAAAATAACCGAGCAGTGTGCCGTCGACCGCGCGCAGGCAGACGCCCTGATGCCCGGCGTCGAGCGAATCGGCGAAGTTCTGGCGGGTCCAGGGATACGGATACGCGCGCACTTCGACGGCTACGACCTCGTCGAGATCGGCCAGCGTCATCGGCGAATAATGGTTCGGACCGGTCTGGCGCATCAGGGCACCTCCGGGGCATTTGCCTTCGCGGTCTGGGCGGCAGCCTGCTTGATCGCTTCGCGCTCGGCGGTCGTTTGCGCCACCTTGTTGCGGATGTAGACCGGCATGGCCTGATCGGCGGGAATGGCACCGCCCCGCGCGAAGGCGCGGGCCGCGAGCGCTGCGATGTAACGGGCACGCGGCATGGCGTTGGCCAGGACTGCCTGCGCCTGCGCGCTCGCCTGCAAACGATCGCCGAACGCCAGCGCGGCATTGCCCGCGATGACGAAATCCACGTCGGGTGCGCGCACCCGTTCGGCAGCGTCGAGCGACGCAGGCAGAACTTCGCGCCAGTCGTTCGTGGCACTCTCCCAGGCGTAATCGGCCCAATAGGCCTCATTCATGCGCGCATCGAGTGCGACGAGCACACGTCGCGTGTCGACGCGCAATGCGCGCGCCGCTTCGGCACACGCGAGCAACGTGCCCACCGGCACCACGGGCAGTGCGGCGCCAAACGCCAACCCCTGCGCGACGCCGCAGGCCGTGCGCAACCCGGTAAACGACCCCGGCCCCGCCCCGAAGGCGATTGCGTCACATTCGGCGAGCGTGACACCGGCCTCGCGCAGCACGTCGCGCGCGGCGGGCAGAATATGAGTGCTGGAGACCGGGCCGGTATCGAGGTGGCGCTCGACCACAAGGGCCGGGGCATCGCTGGCGAGATCGTGACGGTATACGGCAACCGAACAGAATTCGGTCGAGGTATCGAGGGCGAGAAGCGTAATCGAAGACATGGCGCTATTGTAATCGGGTGGGCGGCGAGCCACCTAGCGGCACCGACGGTCGCCCGCCCCTTGACGGTGCCAGCTTGCCGCATTCCGCGTAGCCGAGCATCGCAACCGCCCCATCACTCCGTGCAAATCCGAACGTGCACTTCCCCAAAAACACTGCTATAATCCGCGCTTCGCTTCGCGGATCGTCATTGAACTTCCTGCGAGGCGACGAAAAACTGCGTTTTGCCCCAATCCTGTGATAAGCCGCTGTAGTTCTTGCCGGTACTGGCGTTCCTGATAGAGGAACGACCCGCCACCGTCCCTGGCTTACGATACGGATTTCGATCCGCTTTCTGCCCCATCCGCGATTTGCTTCCTGCTTGCGACGAATTGGGTTTGCCGATTGGCGCCAACGCCCCGACATCACCTTTTTGATCCGCAAGAGGCTTCATGGAACAAACTTCCAAGATGTCTGCGCTCGCGCAGACGTATTTCCCTTCGTCCGAAGAAAACGCTAACGCTATTGTTGTCGATGCCGCTCCGGCAGCCAGCAACGACGGCACGCCCACGTTCGCCGAACTCGGCTTGAACGCGGCGATTCTGTCGACGCTCACCACCGCAGGCTATACCCATCCGACGCCGGTGCAGCAGCGCGCGATTCCCGCCGCGCTCGCCGGTCGCGATCTGCTCGTGTCGAGCCCGACGGGCTCCGGCAAGACGGCCGCCTTCATGCTGCCCGCCATCCACCGCTTCGCGGAAATGCAGGCCAGCGGCGAGCTGAACAGCCGCGCCCCGGCCGCGCATCCGCGCAACGTGCCGGCAGAGCCGGGCGAAAAGCCCCGCAAGGGCCAGCGCGTGCGTCGCGTGGCCGCCCAGCCGCTGCTGCTCGTGCTCACACCGACGCGCGAACTGGCGCAACAGGTCTCGACCGCGGCCGACACGTACGGCAAGCAACTGCGCCGCCTGCGCACGGTGAGCATTCTCGGCGGCATGCCCTACCCCCGTCAGCTCGAAATGCTGGCCAAGCAGCCCGAGATCATCGTGGCGACGCCGGGCCGTCTGCTCGATCACATCTCCAGCGGCAAGATCGATCTGTCGCAACTGATGATGCTGGTGCTCGACGAAGCCGATCGCATGCTCGACATGGGCTTCATCGACGACATCCAGACCATCGTCGACGCCACGCCGGCATCGCGCCAGACACTGCTGTTCTCGGCAACGATCGACGGCCGCATGGGCGAAATCACGCGTCGTCTGCTGCGCGATCCGGAAACCATCGAGATCACGCGCGGCTCCGACCAGCGCACCAACGCCAACATCGAGCAAACGCTCCATTACGTGGACGATCGCGCCCACAAGGATCGCCTGCTCGCACACCTGCTCGGCAACGATTCGCTCGACCAGGCCATCGTGTTTACGTCGACCAAGCGCGACGCCGACCTGATCGCCGACCAGCTCGAACAAGCCGGTTTCGACAGCGCCGCGCTGCACGGCGACATGCCGCAAGGCGTGCGTAACCGTACACTGCGCGCCCTGCGCGAGCGTCGTGTGCGCGTGCTGGTCGCCACCGACGTGGCCGCACGCGGCATCGACGTGCCGGGCATCACGCACGTGTTCAACTACGATCTGCCGAAGTTTGCGGAAGACTACGTCCACCGTATCGGCCGTACAGGCCGCGCCGGTCGTCGTGGCGTGGCCGTGAGCCTGGCCGCGCACGCCGAAATCGGCGCGGTGCGTCGCATCGAACGCTACACGCGTGAACTGCTGCCGGTGAATGTCGTGGCCGGTTTCGAACCGCGCCGTGCCGCACCGAAGGCTGGTGCCGGCGGCAAGCGTCCGGGCCCGAGCCGCAGCGGTCCGCGTCACGGTCAAGGCAACGGCGGCGGCAGCCGCTGGAGCAACAACGGTCCGCGTCACGCCAGCAGCGCCGGTAACGGCGGCAGCGGTAGCGGCGGTTATCAGGGCGGTCAGCGTTTCGGCGGCAACAAGCCGGCCGGTGCCCCGTTCGAGCGTCGCGAGGGCAATGGCTTCCAAGGGGGTTACCAGCAGAACGGCGCGGGTAACGGCGGTAATGGTGGCAATGGCTTCTCGAACGGCAGCGCGACCGACCGCTTCGAGCGTCGCGCTCCGCGCCCGGCCGAAGGCGGCTATCGTCAGGATCGCGGCACGCGCAGCTTCGACGCCCCGCGTCAAGATCGTGGCTTCAGCAATCGCAACGGTGGCGGCTTCAACAAGCGTCGCGACGACTGAACGGCCTGAGGTCGTCAGGACCGATACCCCATCGGTCCTGCGCAAATGCCTGAAAACCCCGGATGTTGACGTCAACGGTCAACGCCGGGGTTTTTTGTTACGCGCGCCGGATCGAAAGAGGCCGACACGTAGGCGCAAGCACTGCCAATCGGCGCTCGCCAGACGACCCCGTCGATCTCAGCGCGTCGACACAAACTGATCGGTCGCTTCGATCAACCAGTGCAGAATCGTGGGCTCGTTGAAGGCATGTCCGGCGTCGGACGCCCAATAGAAATCCGCCTCCGGCCACGCCTTGTGCAAGTCCCAAGCCGTGCGGGCAGGGGTCGCCACGTCGTACCGGCCCTGGACGATCACACCCGGAATGTCGCGCAGGCCGCGCGCACCATCGATTAACTGGTTCGGCGCGAGAAACCCGTCGTTGACGAAGTAATGATTCTCGATGCGAGCGAACGCAATTGCGTAGCGCGGATCGCCGAACGCCTCGGCAAGATGGTCGTCAGGCAGCAGCGTGATGGTGCTGCCCTCCCACATACTCCATGCCCGCGCCGCCTCGATTCTCACGGCCTCATCGCGATGGGTCAGCCGCTTCTGGTAAGCACGCATCAGATCGCCCCGCTCTTCAAGCGGGATCGGCGCGAGGAACGACTCCCAGCGATCCGGAAACAGCCACGATGCGCCCTTCTGGTAATACCACTGCAACTCGTCGCGGCGCACGGTGAAAATGCCGCGCACGATCAATTCGCTTACTCGGTCGACGTGCGCCTGCGCGTAGGCCAGTGCCAAGGTGCTCCCCCACGAGCCCCCTAACACCAGCCACCGGTCGTATCCGAACTTGACGCGCAAGCGCTCGATGTCGTCCACCAGGTCCCACGTCGTGTTGTGGTCCAGACTCGCATGCGGTAACGAGCGTCCGCAGCCGCGCTGGTCGAACAGCGTGACGCAGTATTTGCCCGGATCGAACAACCGCCGATGCTCCGGCGAGCAACCGCCCCCGGGACCGCCGTGCAGAAACACCGCCGGCTTGCCCTGCGGATTGCCGCACCGCTCCCAATACACTTGGTGCCCATTGCCCACATCGAGCACGCCGTGCTCGAAAGGCTCGAGCGGCGGGTACAGGCCGCGCAGCGTTTCCGGGCGAATCTCTACAACCTTGCCAGGCCCCCGCGGTACAAGCGCCTGCGCGCGTGGACCGTTTGGCAGGCTGCGGGCGGCATCATCGGGAAAGTCGAGCGACATCGGCATCCTCACATGAACACGGGGCTGGGCATTGTCGACGTCACGCCCCAGCGCAACGCCGACCATGGAAACTCGGGCGAATAGCACGAGAATCCATCCGTCGAAGTTCAGTGTAGCGCGGCACCCAAGACAAGACAAAACTCGCGCTCAAAACGAAATGGGACGATGTAGCCATCGTCCCATTCGTACAGCGATGCGATCACCGAGTCACGATAAGGGCGTGAATCGGACTCAAGCCTAGTCAGACCGTTTCAGCCCCCATCGGAGCCCTTCATCACGCTTCAAACCACTTCGTACAGCGGCAACGTAAGGAACTCGACAAAATCGTCGCTGGTGCTCATCTGCTCGAAAATGACGGCCGCGCGATCATACGTCGGCGCCACTTGCCCCACGAGTGCTTTCACATTGGCAAGCTCTTGCGGAATCAGCTCGCGCACCAGCTCGGCGGTGACCTTGCGGCCGTCGTCGAGCTTGCCCTTCGGCGAGCGGATCCACTGCCACACCTGCGAGCGCGAGATCTCGGCCGTTGCCGCATCTTCCATCAGGTTGTGAATCGGCACGCAACCATTGCCCGCCAGCCAGGATCCCAGGTAGTGGATGCCGACATTGATGTTGTTGCGCAGCCCCGCCTCGGTAATCGGCGCTTCCGGCTGGAACGTCAGCAGGTCACGGCCCGAGACCCTCACATCGTCGCGTTGCTTGTCGATCTGGTTCGGACGCTCGCCCAGCACCTTCACGAACTCTTCCATCGCCACGGGCACGAGCCCTGGGTGTGCCACCCAGCCGCCGTCGTAACCGTCGGCGGCGTCGCGCGCCTTGTCGCCGCGAATGCCGGCCATCGCCCGCTCGTTCGCTTGCGGATCGTTCTTGATCGGAATCAACGCGCTCATGCCGCCAATGGCAGGCGCATTGCGGCGGTGACACGTCTTGAGCAGCAGTAGCGCATAGGCCCGCATGAACGGCACCGTCATGTTGATGCGGCTGCGATCGGCCAGGCAGAAGTCGGCATCGACCTTGAACTTCTTGATGCACGAGAAGATGTAATCCCAGCGGCCGGCGTTCAGGCCCGCGCTGTGCTCGCGTAGTTCATACAGAATCTCGTCCATTTCGAACGCGGCGAGAATCGTCTCGACGAGCACCGTCGCCTTGATCGTGCCCTGCGCCAGGCCCAGTTCGGTTTGGGCGAGCACGAACACGTCGTTCCACAGGCGCGCCTCGAGGTGGCTCTCCAGCTTCGGCAGATAGTAGTAAGGCCCGAAGCCGCGCTCGAGCGACGTCTTCGCGTTATGGAACACATGCAGGCCGAAGTCGAACAGGCTGCCCGACATGCGCACACCGTCCACGCTCACGTGCTTCTCGTCGAGATGCCAGCCGCGCGGACGAACGATCAGCGTGGCGACCTTGTCGTTCAAGGCGTAACGCTTGCCGTTCTGTTCGAGACTGATGGTGCCACGCACGGCGTCGCGCACGTTGATATGCCCTTGCAACTGGTTATGCCAGTTCGGCGTGTTCGAGTCCTCGAAGTCGGTCATGTAGCTGTCCGCCCCCGAGTTCAGCGCGTTGATGATCATCTTGCGCTCGACCGGCCCCGTGATTTCCACACGACGGCATTGCAACGCCGCCGGCAACGGCGCGATGCGCCATTCGCCGTCGCGGATCGCTTGCGTCTCGGGCAGGAAATCGGGCACTTCGCCGGCGTCGAGTCGTGCGGCGCGGTCCGCGCGGGCCGCAAGTAGTGCCTGACGGCGCGGTTCAAAGGCGCGGTGCAGCTTGGCGATGAAAGCGAGTGCCTCGGGGGTCAGGATCGCTTCGTACTCAGAACGAATATCGGTGCTGGCATCAACATGCAATTGCATGCCGGGGGGCAGAATCAGGGACATCAGGGATCTCCAACGATCTTCATTTATATAAGGGAGTGCGCCGCAAGGAAGAACTTCAGGGGCTTTGCACTAGGCCTCACACCGCGTTGGGCGTCAGGCGCGCGCTCCCGTCACTCCCTCGACGAACCGCTGCAAGTCGCGCATGTCGCGCCCCATCCCTTGCGGCGTGACGCCGAGCTGTTCGACCGGCAGCCCGGCCCGGTTGACCCAAAACGTCGGGTAACCGAACCAGGTGGCACCGGCCGCGTCCCAGCCGTTGCTGGAGACGAAAACGATGGCGTCGGCAGGCAGGCCGAACGCGTCGGGGCCGAGTTGATAGGCCTCCGGGGCGGTCTTGAATTTGCGTACCGCGTCGACCGACAGCACATGCTCGAACAGATCCTTGATCCCAGCGCTCTTCAGCCCGACGTCGAGCATGCGAGGATCGCCATTCGAGAGCACGCCGAGCCTGAGACCCATTGCACGCAACGCGCGCAGCACAGACGGGTTCTCGGGGAAGACGGACAGACAGGTGTACTCGTCCATCAGGCGCTTCTCGGCGACAGGCGAGAGCGTGAGATTCAGACGTGCCGCAGCGTAGCGCAACGCGTCGATGGTGATGTCCCAGAACGGACGGTAGCGTTCGCCGCGCGGGCCCGAGAGCGAGCGCAGTTGCGTGTATTCGATCTGCTTGGCCCGCCACAGCTCGGCAAGCGCCGCCCCGCGCCCCGGGAACTGCTGCTCGGCGGCCGCCGCGACGGAGTACACGTCGAACAACGTGCCGTAAGCATCAAAAATCACTGCCTGAATACGCGAAGCCATAACTTGGGTATCACTCAATATCGCTTGTCATTGCCTGCCAATTGTATTATTGATAGAAATCACCATAAAAGTGCACAAAAATCACTTTATCTTTGACTTTTTAGTACATAATCCGCCGCGTGGATCGCTTCAAACAAATCGAAACGTTCGTCGCCGTGGCCGCCAAGGGGAGTCTGTCGGCGGCCGCAGCGCTCGAAGGCGTGGCGCCGGCCGTGATCGGGCGGCGCATCGACGCGCTTGAGTCCCGCTTGGGCGTGAAGCTGCTCGTGCGCACGACGCGGCGGGTCACGCTCACGTTCGAGGGATCGGCGTTTCTCGAGGACTGCCAACGCATTCTCAACGAGATGCACAACGCCGAGGCCGCCGTATCGGCGGGCGGGGTCAAAGCCAGCGGCCATCTGCGGCTCTCGGCACCGGCCGGGTTCGGGCGACGGCACGTCGCCCCGCTGCTGCCGGTGTTCATCGAATCGCATCCAGACGTCACAGTCACGCTCGACCTCTCCGACCGTCTCGTCGATCTGGTCAACGAAGGCTTCGATTGCGCGATCCGGCTGGGCGAGTTGCCCGATTCGAGCCTCGTATCGCTGCGGCTGGGCGAGAACCGCCGCGTGTGCGTGGCGGCGCCGGGGTATCTCGCACGCCACGGACGCCCCGAATCGCTCGATGCCCTCGCGCGTCACAACTGCCTCGCTTTCGGATCGACGGCCAATCAGCAGCGCGGCTGGACCTTCTCGCAGGACGGCAAGGTCGTGACCATCCGCGTGAGCGGCACGATGGAATGCACGGACGGCGCCGTGCTGCACGACTGGTGCCTGGACGGCTACGGCCTCGCGTGGCGCTCCTGGTGGGAGGTGGGCGACGATATCCGCGCGGGCCGGCTCATGAGCGTGCTCGACGATTTTGCCGCGCCGCCCATCGGCATTCACGCCGTCTTCCCGCAACGCCGTCACCTGCCGCTGCGCGTGCGCCTGTTCATCGACCATCTCAAGCACCACTACAGCAGTTCGGTCTACTGGCGAGATGACGCGGCACCCGTCGCGCCGCACAGCGCGGCCGTCTGAGCGGCGGCGCGCCGCGGTGCGAGGGGGCGTGAGGGCGAGTGAGGGCGCGTGAGGGGACCTGATGGATTACCGCCCTATCGGGACTATCGGGTTTGCCCCCGTTGTTGCGTCGCGCCAAAGCCATAGAATCGAAACGAAGGGTCCGCTGGCGATGCGCAGGCTTGAGGGCAAGACATGGCCCTGACTGGCACCGGATGTCTCGGGACAGCGGACGGGCTGCAAGACCGTGATACCTGCGCGAGCCTGTGAACGCGTGTTCAGCAACGCCAACTGCGGGAGGTCATATGCTGTTTACCCACATCCTCATTCCGACCGACGGCTCGGAGCTTTCCGAAAAGGCGGTCACGGGCGGACTCGAACTGGCGCGCGCGCTCGGCGCGAAGGTCACGGGCTATTGCTGCCTCGCGGAGTATCCGTATTCGCCCTTCAGCGAGTACGTACTGGAAGCGCCGGCCACCTTCAGCGAGCGCATTGCCGAAGAGGCATGCGCACACCTCGACAAGCTGGCCGAAGCCGCCGCGGCGGCGGGCGTGCCGTTCGAGCGCGACAGCTCCACCTTCCCGGCGCCTTATCTCGGCATCATCGACGCGGCGCAACGTCACGGATGCGATGTCATCCTGATGGCCTCCCACGGACGGCGCGGGCTGACCAGCCTACTGCTTGGCAGCGAGACGCAACGTGTTCTCGTGCACTCCAAGATTCCGGTGCTCGTCTACCGCTGATCCACTCGCGGCAACTCGGCCGCGCATGAAAAAAGGCCCGTGAGCGGGATACGCTCACGAGCCTCCTCTCGTTCAGGCGTGCATGGCACCCTCACCGCGACGGGACCGCAGTCAGGGCCGCCCCGGCCGGATAGGCCGGACGCGCGGTCATCGCGCGATGTCGCACCGCCGGCTGACGATGTGCCCCCACGCGCATCGTCGCTGGCGGGCGCACCGCGCCCTCCCTCAGCCCGGTCAGGCTGCCTTGACCTTTGCCTTCTTCTCGTCGAAGAACTGTTCGTCCTCCGTCGAACCCTTCAGGGCCGTGGTCGATGCGTCACGCTCAATCGTCTGCGTAACGGCATCGAAGTAGCCCGTACCCACCTCGCGCTGGTGCTTCACCGCGGTGAAGCCCTTGTCGGCCGCTGCGAATTCGGCTTCCTGCAACTCCACGAAGGCGCTCATCTGACGACGGGCATAGCCATGCGCCAGGTTGAACATCGAGTAGTTCAGGCTGTGGAAGCCGGCCAGCGTGATGAACTGGAACTTGTAGCCCATGGCGCCGAGTTCCTTCTGGAACTTGCCGATGGTCGCATCGTCGAGGTTCTTCTTCCAGTTGAACGACGGCGAGCAGTTATACGAAAGCATTTTGCCGGGGAAGTGCTTGTGAATGCCCTCGGCAAATTGCCTGGCGAATTCGAGATCGGGCTTGCCGGTCTCGCACCACACCAGATCGACGTACGGCGCGTAAGCCAGACCACGGGCAATCGCCTGATCGAGGCCGTTGCGCGTGCGGTAGAAGCCTTCGACCGTGCGCTCGCCGGTGCAGAACGGCTGATCGATCGGATCGACGTCGGCGGTGATCAGGTCAGCGGCTTCGGCATCGGTCCGGGCGATCAGGACGGTCGGCACGCCGAGTACGTCGGCAGCCAGTCGTGCCGCCACCAGCTTGGCCACGGCTTCGCGCGTCGGCACGAGTACCTTGCCGCCCATGTGACCGCACTTTTTGACCGACGCGAGCTGATCTTCGAAGTGCACGCCGCCGGCGCCCGCTTCGATCATCGCCTTCATCAGTTCGAAGGCGTTGAGCACGCCACCGAAACCGGCTTCCGCGTCGGCCACGATCGGCGCGAAGTAATCGATATAGCCTTCGTCGCCCGGGTTCTTGCCTTCCGACCATTGGATCTGATCGGCCCGCGTGAAGGTGTTGTTGATGCGACGCACGACTTGCGGCACCGAGTTGGCCGGATACAGCGACTGGTCGGGGTACATTTCACCCGCCATGTTCGCGTCGCCGGCGACCTGCCAGCCCGACAGATAAATCGCCTTGAGACCGGCCTTGACCTGTTGCATGGCCTGATTGCCGGTCAGCGCGCCGAGGGCGTTCACAAACGGCTCGTCGTTGATCATTTGCCACAGGCGCTCCGCACCGCGGCGGGCAAGTGTTTGTTCAGGCTGGATCGATCCACGCAGGCGCACCACGTCTTCGGCCGAGTAGCCACGCTTGATGCCCTGCCAGCGCGGATTGTTCGCCCAATCCTGCTCGAGTTGCTTCACCTGGTCTTGACGTGTCGTCATGATGATCTCTCCTGGTTTCTCGATACAAACAAAGCGGTGACGCCTGACGGCCTGTGCGGCTTGAAACCGGCATGTCTTGTATAAGAGTTTAGGGATTTTTCACGCAACGCAACAGAACGAGCCACGACATGGAGTAAAATTTTTTAACTATAAAAATCAATAATATACGAATATTATTTCTCGATGCGAAACGATATTTTCCGTTCTGAAATGGCATCGTTGTGCCGAGCAGCGCAAATTTTTACGCACCGCAAGATCATTCCACATTATGAAAAAAAGCCGGTGACGGCGAGTCCCGGCTTTGCAACCTCGCGAACAGGCGCGGGCGCGGTGGTTACGATGCGGCCCGACGGGCGGCCGTCGCCACCCTGGGCGGCTTGCACACGAACCAAACAGCGAGCGCGATGAAACAGCCGCCGACAACGTGCGCCATCGTGACTGCTTCATTGAGGAACAAGGCGCCCCACAGCACACCGAACGGCGGAATGAGAAACGTCACGGTCAGCGAGCGCAACGGGCCGAGATCCGCGATCAGGCGGAAGAACATCATGTAGGCCACCGCGCTGCAAAGGAAGCCGAGCGCGGCCATTGCGGCCCAGACGCCGCCGGTCGCCGGGCCGGGAATGCCGGACGTTGCCGACACGTAGCCGAAGAACGGCAGCAGCACGATGGCCGCCCCCAGTTGGCTGCCGAAGGCGACCAGCTTCGCATCGAGGCCGCCCCGGTCGGAAATCCAGCGTTTGGTCAGATAGCCCGCCAGGCCATAGCAGGACGTGGCGACGAGACACGCCAACGCCCCCATGACCACCGGCCCCGACATCGTGACCGGTCCGGCACGCGTCAGTACGGCGACGCCGACAAGCCCGAGCAAGACGCCCAACCCCTTGGCCCCCGTCAGGCGCTCACGAAAGAACAACGTGCCGATGATGACGCCCATCAGCGGCGTGGTTGCGTTGAGAATCGCCGAGTAACCGGCCGGGAGCACGCGCGCGGCGAGGCAGTACATCGCGAACGGAATGCCGGAATTGATGACGCCGAGCAGCATCGACACCCCAAGCCGCCCCTTGAACTCCCAGCGCACGCGCATGACCAGCAGGATGACCGCCAGACCGATGGCGCCCAGGGTCACACGAAGGAACGCCGTGGGCAGCGGCCCGAGCACGGGGACGATGATGCGCATGAAAAGAAAGCTCGCGCCCCAGATGGCGGAGAGCGTCAGCAAACGGGCAATGTCGGACGAACGCATAGTCGGCATGACGGCACGGTTGGCCGCCGGGAAGAATGGGAACGCATGAATCGTCCCACATCGACGCCAGGCCTGCTGGTCAAAATCGGACATGGCGGCAACGGCACAGTTGCGTTCATCGTCAACCCATATTGCCCGCCATGGTGGATCACACACGGTCCATTTTCGGAATCGGCGCATTGAGCAAGCAAGCGGTCGCGCGCTATGGTGACTGACCGATCGATCGGAGATTTCACACTCATGACGCATCACGATTCACGCGCCGTCTCTCCTCACGAGGTCCGCCCTCCGTCCGACGGGCCACCTCTCAGTCAGAAGACCGTCATTCATCCGATTCTCCGCACCCGCCCTCCCACCCAGACGACCTCGCTGCACGCATCGCCCGCAGTGGTGCCACGCGGTTACGACCTATGGAATCACTATGAGGTCGCTTGGCTCGACATGCATGAGCGCCCCCAGATCGCCGTGGCGGAAATCGTGATTCCGTGCGATTCCCCGTACACGCTGGAGATGTCGGACGCGCAACGCTATTTCCTGACGTTGCGCGAGCGATGCTTCGAATCTCCCGACGCGCTGGAAGCGCACGTGGCGGGCGAGTTATCGCGCTGCCTGCAAGCGTATGTTCTAGTGCGCACGACACCGGTCAGGCAAGCCGTTCGCACCACGGCCGCCTGCGGGCCGGGTGCGGAGAGTCTCGACCTCGCGCCGGTCAGCGTGGTACGCGGTGGCGTGCAGGCGAATGTCCTGTGCCTCGCCAGCGACGTCGGTGGGGCGCTGGCCTCGCCGATTCGCGAATGCCTGATCTCCGACCTGTTGAGCGTGCGATGCCCGCTCACCGGCGGCGTCGACTACGGAACCGTCTGGTTCGACTACACCGGCGCACCCATCTGTCGCCGCGCACTGCTCGCGTACGTCCTGTCGTTTCGCGATAGCGCGATGCTAATCGAGCACTGCGTGGATACGCTCTTCAGTGACGTGCTCACGCGATGCGCGCCAACACGACTGGCGGTCGGCGCACGCTTCACGCGGCGTTACGGACTCGATATCAATCCCGTGCGCTCGACACATGCCATCGCTCTCACCAATCTGCGCACCATTCGCCAATGACCTCGACGATCTCCCCTGCCCCACTGCCCGCGGCACTCGCCGCACGCCAGGCCACGCGCATGACGCCCGCCGTCATCGTGCTCGCGATCGCCTTCGTGAGCTTCCTGCTGATCTCGAACGCATTGGGCGCTCGCGTATGCGAGGTCACGCTGCCCTGGTCGGTCGGCGACGAGCCGTTGCGGCTGACATTCTCGGCCGCCCTCATCAGCTTCCCGTTTGCTTACCTCTTTGCGTCGGTGCTCACGGAGGTCTACGGCTATCGCATCAGCCGCATCGTGATCTGGAGCGGACTCGCAGCCAATCTGGTGATGATCGGATTTCTCTGGCTGATGACGCGGCTGCCAACCGAAGCAGCCTGGGCGGCAGAAACCGGATTCACAGACGAGGTGCAGCGCCACTGGTACGAGGCCATCGCGCATATGTTCCTGGCGTCGGTGTCCGCATGCTTCGTGGGCGAGTTCGCGAACGCCGCCACGCTCGCGCGCATGAAGGTGGCGATGCACGGCCGGCGGGCGAGCCTGCGCCTCATGGCGGGCAGCGCGCTGGCCGCCATGCTCGATACGGTCGTCTTCGTGACGGTGGCATTCGCCTACGTGCTCGACCTGGACGCGATGGCCCGCATGGCCGGACTCGAATTCGTCTTCAAATGTGCGATGCAATGGCTGGTGCTGCCGCTCACGGTGGGTCTGGCGCAAGTGCTCAAGCGCGTGGACGGCATCGATCACTATGACGTCGGCACCTCGCTCAATCCGTTCCGCTTTCGAGCATCGATGTCGCGGCAATCCGTGGAGATTCGATAGCGCATGTCGCTCGCGCGCTGTCACAGCCGTGCCGCGGCGACACCACGGCTACGCCAGAATTACGCCGCGTTGGCGTCGCGCGCGCGGCGATACGTGACCCAGTCCCCATCGGCAATCTGCGGCAATGCGTGGACGGCCGATTCGCTTACCGGATAGACGATGCAGGCGTAGGTTTTGCCGTCACAGGCGACCTCGCGCATGTCTCGAACGAACAACCCCGCCTCACCCGGATACACGGCTTCGATCTCGTCGAGCACGGGGACCAGGGCCGTTGCGATGCGGTAGATGTCACCGGTGACGCGGCCTGCGCTGTGGCCGTCGCACGCCGTGGCGTCGAGCACCATGCCCGGATAGTCCCCGAAGTCGTATAGCCGCCCGCCGAGCGATGTGGTGCCGACATAGACAGGCGCCTCGATACCGTGTCGCTCGGCGGCATACGACACGTCGTTGATTTCTCCGGCACGCAGCGTGCCGTAGACAAAAACGTAGACCCCCTCGTCCTGCGAGTCATGGGCATCGTGGGCGTCGACCCGGTCACACGTTGCAGTATTCATCACCAGCATCCAAATCGGGAAAGCGGAAAAACGGGAAAGCAGGCCACGCGTCGGCCCTCAACTACGCCTATCGTGCCCGATACGTCCTCCGTCCGAGCCAATCGCCGTCCTGATGACCGACTGCCGACAGGATCGCACGCGCGACCCGCAAGAAAAAAATCCCCGCGCATATGGCAATACGCGGGGACGGATCATGCGGCCCATGCAATGCGCGGGAACCGCGTTCGCGCTTACTCGGCGGCCGGTGGCGTCGCTTCGGTCGCCTCGTTCACCGGCCGGGCGGCGTCGCCCTCGAACGTGAATCGCCCGTTGCGCCAGTCGACCGGGATGGTGTCCTTCGGCCCGAACTTGCCCGCCAGCACCAGCTTGGCGATCGGGTTCTCGATCTCCTGCTGGATCGCCCGCTTGAGCGGCCGCGCACCGAACACCGGGTCGAAGCCCTCGCGCGCCACATGCGTGAGTGCTGCCTTGGTCACGTCGAGCGTCATTTCAAGCTTGGCCAGACGTTGACGCAGGATCTCGATCTGGATCGTGGCAATCGACTCGATGTGCTTCTGGTCGAGACCGTGAAACACCACGACTTCGTCGATGCGGTTCAGGAACTCCGGACGGAAGTGATCCTTGATTTCCACCCACACGGCGTCCTTGATGCGGTCCTGCGGCTCGCCGACCATCGACTGAATCATCGACGATCCGAGATTCGACGTCATCACGATCACCGTGTTCTTGAAGTCCACCGTACGGCCCTGGCCATCGGTCATGCGCCCGTCGTCGAGCACTTGCAGCAGTACATTGAACACATCCGGGTGCGCCTTTTCGACTTCGTCGAGCAGGATCACGCTGTACGGCTTGCGACGCACGGCTTCCGTCAGGTAGCCGCCCTCTTCATAACCGACATAGCCCGGAGGCGCGCCAATCAGCCGAGCGACGCTGTGCTTCTCCATGAACTCGCTCATGTCGATGCGGATGAGGTGATCCTCGGCATCGAACAGGAACATCGCCAGCGCCTTGCACAGCTCGGTCTTGCCCACACCGGTCGGCCCGAGGAACAGGAACGAACCATACGGACGGTTCGGATCCGACAGCCCGGCACGCGAACGCCGGATGGCGTCGGCCACGGCCGTAATCGCCTCGTCCTGCCCGATCACGCGCTCGTGCAGCTTGTCTTCCATGTGGAGCAGCTTTTCGCGCTCGCCCTGCATCATCTTCGAGACCGGGATGCCGGTCGCCCGCGAGACCACTTCAGCAATCTCTTCGGTGCCCACCTGCGTGCGCAACAGGCGTGGATGCGACTGCTGGCCCGCCGCTTCCGCCGCGTCGGCGTCCTTCAACCGGGCTTCGAGCTGCGGCAGCTTGCCATATTGCAGTTCAGCCACCTTGTCGAGCTTGCCTTCGCGTTGCAGCTTCGTAATGTCGGCACGCACGCGCTCGATCTCTTCCTTGACCTGGGCGCTGCCCTGTACCGCCGCCTTCTCCGCGGTCCACACTTCTTCGAGGTCGGCGTACTCGCGCTCCAGGCGCGAGATCTCTTCCTCGATCAGCGCCAGGCGCTTTTGCGAGGCTTCGTCGGTTTCCTTCTTGACGGCTTCGCGCTCGATCTTCAACTGGATCAGGCGACGGTCGAGCTTGTCCATCACTTCCGGCTTCGAGTCGATTTCCATCTTGATCTTCGACGCGGCCTCGTCGATCAAGTCGATGGCCTTGTCCGGCAGGAACCGGTCGGTGATGTAGCGCTGGCTGAGTTCCGCCGCCGCCACGATGGCCGGGTCGGTGATCTCCACCCCGTGGTGCAGCTCGTATTTCTCCTGCAGGCCACGCAGAATCGCGATCGTTGCCTCGACACTCGGCTCGTCGACGAGCACCTTCTGGAAACGACGCTCCAGCGCGGCGTCCTTCTCGATGTACTTGCGGTATTCGTCGAGCGTGGTCGCGCCGATGCAATGCAATTCACCGCGCGCGAGCGCCGGCTTGAGCATGTTGCCCGCGTCCATGGCGCCCTCGGCCTTGCCCGCCCCGACCATCGTATGAATTTCGTCGATGAACAGGATCGTGCGCCCTTCATCCTTGGCGATGTCGCTCAGCACGCTCTTCAGCCGCTCTTCGAATTCGCCACGGAATTTCGCGCCGGCGAGCAGCCCCGCCATGTCCAGGGCAAGCACGCGCTTGTTCTTGAGCGACTCCGGCACTTCGCCATTGACGATGCGCTGAGCGAGCCCTTCCACGATGGCCGTCTTGCCCACCCCCGGCTCACCGATGAGCACCGGGTTGTTCTTCGTGCGGCGTTGCAGAATCTGGATCGTGCGACGAATTTCGTCGTCGCGGCCGATCACCGGATCGAGCTTGCCAAGCGACGCGCGCTCGGTCAGATCCAGCGTGTACTTCTTGAGGGCTTCGCGCTGATTCTCGGCATCCTGGCTGTTGACGGATTGTCCGCCGCGCACGCCTTCGATGGCGGCTTCGAGCGACTTGCGCGTCAGGCCACGCGCCCGCGCCAGTTTGCCCGTTTCGCCTTTGTCGTCGGCCAGCGCGAGCAAGAACATTTCGCTGGCGATATAACTGTCGCCATGCTTCTGCGCTTCCTTGTCGGCCTGATTGAGCAGGCCCGCGAGTTCGCGGCCGACCTGGACGTTGCCGTCGGTGCCTTGAACTTGCGGCAGCTTCGCGAGGGCCGTCTCGATGTCGTGCGCGAGCGGCTGCACCTGCACACCGGCACGCTGCAGCAACGAGCGCGCGGCGCCCTCGGGTTGAGCAAGCAGCGCTGCGAGAAGATGCAGCGGCTCGATGTATTGCTGGTCGCGACCGACTGCCATGCTTTGGGCATCAGCCAGCGCTTCCAGGAACTGCGTGGTGAATTTGTCTTGTCGCATCTAGGGCTCCGGTAAGAAATCTCTCTGGATCGGATGTGCGGACAAGCCCCTGCGGTTTCAAGGGCATGGCAGCGCGACGATTGACATTGTCGTGCGAGGCCGGAACGGGTCGGCACCTGCGCCAGCAGCGGGCGAGATGGCGCCATACGGAGGGGCGTGAAACGACCGCAGGACACGCCCGGCATTGAAGCTCATAATAGCGATTTTCAGCCTCCCGCACCACGCGTCGCGCCGACGGCAGAACGTCGAGAAGTGCCGGCGCGCCCGCCCAGGTGCCACTCGCAATGTCAGCACAAACCTCCCGCCAGCCGCCGGATCCGTGGCCCGCAACGCGCCTCGCCGAGATCGACGAAGACGCCGTGCGACTGCTCGTGAACACCTTCTACGGGCGCATCCGCGACGACGAGATGCTCGGCCCGGTGTTCCGGCAGGCGCTCGAAGGCCGCTGGGATATGCATCTGGAAAAAATGGTGGCTTTCTGGTCCAGCATCGTGCTTGGCGCCAAACGCTACCGCGGCAATGTGACGCAGGCGCATCAGCCGTTCGGCCACCTGAGCGGCGAGCATTTCAGCCGCTGGCTCGCCCTCTTCTTCGATACGCTGGACAGGCTCTTCGAACCGCAAGCCGCCTTCGCGTTCGCGGAACCGGCCATCCGGATCGCGGAAAGCCTTCAGTTGAATTTGTTCGGATGGGAATACACGCTGCCCCCGGCGCAACGGGCGCTACTGGACAGCGTGAAGCAGGCAAGGCCCGCACGGCCTCACGAATAACACGATCGGCGAAAATGCAAAATCTTCGCCGATGTTATTGAATAATAAAAGAGGTAGTCAGCACTTTTCAGACGTCCCAGACGCATCGCCGGTGGCCCAGCGCTCGCGCGCTGCCGTGTCCGTCTCGCGTGCGTCGACCCAGCGCTCGCCCTGCGGCGTCGCTTCCTTCTTCCAGAAGGGTGCCTCGGTCTTCAGATAGTCCATGATGAACTCGCAGGCAGCAAACGCATCCCCCCGATGGGCGGACGTGACGGCCACCAGCACAATCTGATCGCCGGGGCCCAGTTCGCCGTAGCGGTGAATCACCAGCGCGTCGAACAAGCGCCAACGCGCGCACGCCTGCTCGACGATCGCCGCGAGCGCCTTCTCAGTCATGCCCGGGTAGTGCTCGAGCGTCATGCGCGAAACGTCGTTGCCGTCGTTCAAATCGCGCACCGTGCCCACGAAGCTCGCCACGGCCCCCACGCGCAGATCGTCGGCGCGCAGCCGTCGAATCTCCTCCGACAGGTCGAAATCCTCGGTCTGTACACGAATCGGCATGCTGGTGGTATCTCCTGTCCCGTGAATCGCTACGCTGGCGACGACATGTGGCTCAACCGCCCGTCACGGGCGGGAAGAACGCGACTTCACAGCCGTCGGTCAGGCGCGTGGCCGCCGGCACCATCGTATGGTCGAGCGCCATGCGCAGCGCGCGCTGCGCGCCGAGCGTCTCGGCCCACACCGGTCCACGGCCGCACAGCCACTGACGCACGTCGCCCACCGTGGCAATCCCGGCGGGAACATCCACACGCTCCTCAGCGACATTGAGCGCCTCGCGGACACTGGCGAAAAAGCGAAGTTCGATCTGCATAGTCTGGCTGGCGCGCCGCATCGGCGACGCACCTGTCTCTCAATATAGGAGGTCGGAGAACGGCAGGAACGCCACCGTCTGGCCGGCTTCGATGCGATGCCCCGGCGGATTGTCGATGAGGCCGTCGCCCCACACGGTCGACGTCAGCACCGCCGAGCTCTGGTTGGGAAACGCGTCGAGGCCACCCTGCTCGTTGATGCGGGCGCGCACGAATTCATTGCGACGGTCCGCCTTCGTCTGCGTGAAGTCCGCGCGCATGGGAATGCGACGCGGCGTCACCGCCGTAGCCCCCTGCAAACGCAGAATGAACGGGCGCACGAACAGCAGGAACGTCACGAAGCTGGACACCGGATTGCCGGGCAGGCCGATGAAATGCGCCGTCTCGCCACCAGTTCGATTGACCTCGCCATATGCGAGCGGCTTACCCGGCTTGAGCGCGATCTGCCACAGATTGAGGCGGCCTTCGGCTTGCACGGCGGGTTTGACATGATCCTCCTCGCCCACCGACACGCCGCCGGACGTGATGATCAGGTCGTTGCCGCGCGCCGCATCGCGCAGAATGGCGCGCGTGGCGGCCAGATTGTCGGGCACGATGCCGTAATCGGTCATCTCGCAGCCCAGATTCTCCAGGAGCCCGCGCAGCACGAAGCGGTTCGAGTTGTAGATGCTGCCTGCGCGCAGCGCCTCGCCAGGCATGGTCAGCTCGTCACCGGTGAAGAAGACGGCCACACGCAAGCGACGCGCGACTTGCAGCTTCGCCATGCCTACGGACGCCGCGAGCCCCAGCGCCGGGGCCCTCAGCCGGGTTCCGGCGGCGAGCACGACGCTGTCACGGCGAATATCCGACCCTTGGCGGTTGATGAACTCCTCGACCGCCGGCCTATGGCGAATCACGATGGTCCCGTCCTCACGCGCTTCGCACTGCTCCTGCATGACGACGGCGTCGGCACCCGGCGGCACCGGCGCGCCCGTGAAGATGCGCGCCGCCGTGCCGCGGGCGAGCGGTTCAGGGGCGTGCCCCGCCGCAATGCGCTGCGAGACCGGCAGCACGGTCTCGTCCCCGATCAGGTCCGCGACCCGCACGGCGTAGCCGTCCATGGCACTCGTATCCATCGGCGGCACGTCTAGCGTGGCGATCACGTCGGCGGCCAGCACGCGAGCGTTGGCCGCAAGCGTGTCGACCGTCTCCTGCCGATCCAGCGGTCGGGCTGCTGCCAGCACGGCATTCAGGGCGTCTTGTGTACTCAGCATGGTGAAGGCGCGCAAGTGAAGGGAGACATCAGGAGGACAGGGCGAGCGCCGCCTTACAGGCCGGTGTGCTCGGCGATATAGGCCTTCACGCTCGCGACGTCGTTCGGCACCGTCTCGAAGCGCTGCGGCAGCGATTCGAGCTGCTCGAAGCCCGCCGGGCGCGGCGGCTCGCGATGCAACGCCTCGCGAATCGTCTCGGCGAACTTCGCCGGCTGGGCGGTCTCGAGCACCACCATCGGCACGCCGGGTTCGAGCGCTTCGCGCGCGACCTTCACACCGTCGGCCGTGTGGGTGTCGATGACCACGTCGTAACGCTTGGCGACGTCCTGGATCGTCGCCAAGCGATCGGCATGCGTGCTGCGCCCCGAGACGAAACCGAACTGTGCCACGCGGGCGAAGGCTTCGGTGCCCGACAGGTCGAAGCCGCCTTCGCGCTCGACTTTCGAGAGCAGCTCGGCAGTCGCCTTCGCGTCGCGACCGAGCAGATCGAACAGGAAACGCTCGAAGTTCGACGCCTTCGAGATATCCATGCTCGGGCTGCTGGTGTGGAACGTCTCGGCGGACTTGCGCACGCGGTAGTGGCCGGTGCGGAAGAACTCGTCGAGCACGTCGTTCTCGTTCGTGGCCACGACCAGTTTGCGGATCGGCAGGCCCATCATGCGGGCGATATGGCCGGCGCACACATTGCCGAAGTTGCCCGACGGCACCGTGAACGACACCTCGCCGTCCTGGCCCGACTTACCGCCCGTCGCGGCGAAGTAGCCCTTGAAGTAGTACACGACCTGCGCCACGACCCGCGCCCAGTTGATCGAATTGACCGTGCCGATCTTGTAGCGCGCCTTGTAGGCGTGATCGTTCGACACCGCCTTGACGATGTCCTGCGCGTCGTCGAACACCCCTTCGACGGCAAGGTTGAAGATGTTCGGATCCTGCAGGCTGTACATCTGGGCCGTCTGGAACGCACTCATCTTGCCGGCCGGCGAGAGCATGAAGACGCGAATGCCTTCCTTGCCGCGCATGGCGTACTCGGCCGCGCTGCCGGTGTCGCCGGACGTCGCGCCGAGAATGTTGAGTGCATCGCCGTGCTGCGCCAGGGCATACTCGAACAGATTGCCCAGCAACTGCATGGCCATGTCCTTGAACGCCAACGTCGGGCCATTCGAGAGCGCCAGCAGCGAGAGCTGCGTGCCCCCTTCGACCCCCAGCGGCAGCAGCGGCGTGATGTCGGCCGCGTCTTCGCCCGGACGCACATTGCGGTACACCTCGGCGGTGTACGTGCGCGCCGTCAGGTCGGCCAGGATCTCGGCCGGAATGTCGCCCGCGAATTTGGCCAGCACCTTCGCGGCCAGCTCGGCGTACGACAACTGGCGCCAGGCGCGCAGCTCGTCGGCCGTCACCTGCGGGTATTGCGTTGGCAGGTACAGACCGCCATCCGGGGCCAGACCGCCAAGCAGAATGCTGGAGAACGATTGCGGCTCGCCCGAGGTCAGGCCCGCGCCGCGCGTGGAGATGTATTTCATGTGGGTCGTGTCCTGTCGTATCGGTTCGTATGGCCGGCGCTCAGCTCAGCGCCTCCATGCGGATGCGCGTGACCTTCGAGAGCACCGTCTCCATCGCCTCGATCTTCGCAATGGCCGTATTGATGTGCTTCTCCTGGGTCTGGTGCGTCAGGATGATGATGTCGGTCTGATGCTCACCTTCGCGCGATTCCTTCTGCAGCAGCGCGTCGATGGAGATATCGAGATCGGCAAGGATGCGCGTGAGCGCCGCCATCACGCCCGCACGATCGAGCACGCGCAGACGCAGGTAGTAGCTGGTCGTCACCTCGTCGATGGGCAGCACCGGCGTGTTCGACAGCGCGTCGTGCTGGAACGCCAGATGCGGCACGCGATGCTCCGGATCCGCCGTTTGCAGACGCGTCACGTCGACGATATCGGCGACCACGGCCGAGGCGGTCGGCTCGGCGCCCGCGCCCTTGCCGTAATAGAGCGTGGCGCCCACGGCGTCGCCCTGCACCAGCACGGCGTTCATGGCGCCTTCCACGTTGGCGATGAGGCGCTTGGCCGGAATCAGCGTCGGATGCACGCGCAGTTCGATGCCGGCCTCGGTGCGACGCGTGATGCCCAGCAGCTTGATGCGGTAACCAAACTCTTCCGCATACTTGATGTCCAGCGCCGAGAGCTTGGTGATGCCTTCCACATAGGCACGCTCGAACTGCACCGGCACGCCGAACGCGATGGCGCTCATGAGCGTGAGCTTGTGTGCGGCGTCAACGCCTTCGATGTCGAACGTCGGATCGGCTTCCGCGTAGCCCAGACGCTGCGCGTCGGCAAGGGCCACGTCGAAGTCGATGCCCTTGTCGCGCATCTCCGAAAGAATGAAGTTCGTGGTGCCGTTGATGATGCCGGCGATCCACTCGATGCGGTTGGCGGTCAGGCCCTCGCGCAGCGCCTTGATGATGGGAATGCCCCCAGCGACGGCCGCTTCGAAGGCGACCATCACGTTGGCCTTGCGCGCGGCGGCGAAAATCTCGTTACCGTACAGGGCCAGCAGTGCCTTGTTGGCCGTGACCACGTGCTTGCCGTTCTCGATCGCCTTGAGGACCAGTTCCTTCGTGAGGTCGTAGCCGCCGATGGTCTCGACCACGACATCGATGTCCGGGTCGTTGACCACGTCGAACGGATCGCCCGTCACGACAGCGGCGCTGCCCACGAGGCCTCGGGCGCGGTCGACATTGCGCACTGCGACCTTCGTAATCTCGATCCCCCGGCCGGCGCGACGTTGAATTTCTTCCTGGTTGCGAGCCAGTACCTGGAAGGCGCCGTAGCCTACCGTGCCAAGGCCGAGCAGGCCCACTTTGATCGGTTTCATGCGGTTTTACTCAAAAGTCGAAATCGGGTGGCGCGCATCACTTGCCGTGGCGACGGCGATAACCGTCAAGGAAGCGGGCAATGCGACTGATGGCGTCTTCCAGGTCGCCCTCGTGAGGCAGGAACACTACGCGGAAATGGTCGGGATGCATCCAGTTGAAGCCGCTGCCCTGCACCAGCAGGACCTTCTCTTCAAGCAGCAACTGGAGAATGAAGTCCTGATCGTTGGCGATGGGATACATCGCCGGATCGAGACGCGGGAACAGGTACAGCGCGGCCTTCGGCTTCACGCAGGTCACGCCGGGAATGTCGGTGAGCATGCGGTGCGCGATCTCGCGCTGCTCGTACAGGCGTCCGCCCGGCACGATCAGGTCCTTGATGCTCTGGTAGCCGCCGAGCGCCGTCTGAATGGCGTACTGGCCCGGCACGTTCGGGCACAGGCGCATCGAGGCCAGGATGTTCAGCCCTTCGATGTAGTCGCTCGCCGGACGCTTGTCGCCCGACACGACCATCCAGCCCGCGCGGTAACCGCACGCGCGATAGCTTTTGGACAGACCGTTGAACGTGATGGTGAGCACGTCCTCGGACAGTGAACCGATCGAGGTATGCTCCGCGCCGTCGTAGACGATCTTGTCGTAGATCTCGTCGGCATAAATGATGAGCTTGTGCTCACGCGCGAGCTCGACGATGTCTTTGAGCAGTTCGTCCGAGTACAGCGCGCCGGTCGGGTTGTTCGGGTTGATGATGACGATCGCACGCGTATTCGGCGTGATCTTCTTGCGGATGTCGGCGAGATCCGGCTGCCAGTCCGCCTGCTCGTCGCAGACGTAATGCACCGGCGTGCCGCCCGACAGGCTGACGGCTGCCGTCCAGAGCGGGTAGTCGGGCGCGGGCACCAGCACCTCGTCGCCATCGTTGAGCAGCGCCTGCATGGCCATCACGATCAGCTCGGAGGCCCCGTTGCCGAGGTAGATGTCGTCGAGCTGGACGTCCTTGATGCGCTTTTGCTGGCAGTAGTGCATGATCGCCTTGCGCGCCGCGAACACGCCCCGCGAGTCCGAATAACCGGCCGAATTCGGCAGATTTCGGATCATGTCCTGCACGATCTCGTCGGGCGGCTCGAAACCGAACGGCGCCAGATTGCCGATGTTCAGTTTGATGACGCGATGCCCCTCTTCTTCCATGCGCTTGGCATGTTCGAGCACGGGTCCACGAATGTCGTAGCAGACATTCTGCAATTTCAGCGATTTGAGGATCGGTTTCACGGCGATTGTGGTCTTGGCGGGCGGCGCAGGGGTCCGGACGAGCCGGTAGGCAGGCGGGACGCACGACGCACCGGCGGTCGAACGGCGATGTACGCGAAGCGCACAGGGCACCGCATTTCCCCGGTTTAGGCGTGGCAAATGCCGCACTGCAACGGTTTTGCCGTGCTGCGTACGGCAAAAAGCTATAATTTAGCCAATTATGACAGAGTTCGGCAATGCATCATTGACGGTTTGCGCCATGCGAGGCAAGATGCCCGCCCGTTGAACGATCTGCCGACGTGCATCCACCCCCGGGGCAAGCCCTGGGCAGGGAATCTTTCTAAAGTGAAACTGCATCAAGACCCGTCGCAAGCATTGAACACGGTCACCGGCTACGGCCGGGGCTATGTCGAGGTCAACAAGATTCGTCACGAGCACAGCGTGATCATTGCGCCCGAGGGCGAGATCCAGGCCTGGCCGGTGTCGCGCTTCGACGCGCTCGAATCCGCCCATTTCGACCAATTGCATGCCCTCGACCCCGAAGTCGTGATCTTCGGCAGCGGTGAGCGCCTGCGCTTCGCGCATCCGCGCCTGACCACGTCGCTCACCAGCCGGCGCGTTGGCGTCGACTCCATGGACACCCAGGCCGCCTGCCGCACCTACAACATCCTGATGAGCGAAGGGCGCCGCGTCGTGCTCGCCCTGCTCATCGAGACCGAGGCGACTGCGTGAGCCGCCGCCCGCTCGCCTCCGGCCTGTCGGCTGCTGCCCCCTCGCGTCCTCTCCCCTGCCCGCCCCCGCGTCGCCGCCCGCGGCCTACCCGCTCTCGCCGGCCGCCTTCTGGCTGCTGCTCGTGGCGTTCGCGCTCGTGTGGTTCGGCGTGCTCGACTACCGCCACCTGATCGCGAGCGACGAAGGCCGTTACGCGGAAATGGCGCGCGAGATGTGGATCACGGGCGACTGGATCACGCCCCGCTATAACGGCTACAAGTATTTCGAGAAGCCGCCGCTGCAAACGTGGATGAATGCGCTCACGTTCGCGGCATTCGGGCTTGGGGAATGGCAAGCCCGGCTGTGGACCGCGCTCACCGGGTTCGCGGGCGTGCTGATGGTCGGTTTTACCGGCCGGCGCGTGTTCAATGCCCGCGTGGGTCTGTTCGCGGCCGTCGCACTCGCCAGCGCGCCACTGTGGTCGTTGCTCGGGCACTTCAACGTGCTGGACATGGGCCTGTCGTTTTTCATGGGACTCTCGCTGTGCGCCCTGCTGCTGGCACAGCGCCCGGGGCTTGCGCGCCCCGCCGTGCGCGCCTGGATGTGGCTGTGCTGGGCGGCCATGGCGCTCGCCGTGCTGAGCAAGGGGCTCGTCGGCATCGTGCTGCCGGGCGCCGTGCTCGTGCTCTATACGCTCATTGCACGGGACTGGGCCTTGTGGCGACGCCTGTACCTGGGCAGCGGCCTGATCGTTTTTTTCGCGCTGGCGGCCCCGTGGTTCGTGCTGGTGCAAATGCGCAACCCCGAATTCTTCGACTTCTTCTTCATCAACGAGCACTTCCGACGCTTCGCGATGGAGGGCCATAACCGAGATGGCGCGCCGTGGTATTTCGTGCCCGTGTTCCTCGTCGGCTTCCTGCCCTGGCTGTCGGTCCTGCCGGGCACCGTACGCGCCACGCTGCGCATGCCCCGCCAGCCCAACGGCTTCGCCCCCGCGCTGATGCTGTGGGTGTGGTCGGCGTTCATCTTCGTGTTTTTCAGCGCCTCGCACTCGAAGCTGATCTCGTATCTGCTGCCCATCGCGCCGGCCATGGCGCTGCTCTTCGGCCTGTATCTGGCGCAATTGAGGCGCGACACCGTGCGCCTGCACATGGCCGGTTACGCGATCCTGCTGATTGCCGCGCTCGTGATGGTGGCCATCTTCGCGGGACGCCCCGGGAGCGTGCGCAATCCAAACGAGTTGTACAAGGCGTTCCAGATCTGGCTGTATGTCGCGATCGGCCTCGGCCTGGCCGGCACGCTCGTGGCATGGCGACTGGCGCGACATAGTGCGCGGCGCGCCCTGCTCACCTTTGCCGGCGGCATGCTGTTGCTCGTGAGCGTCGGCGGCATGGGGCACGAAGTGTTCGGGCGCCAAAGCTCCGGCGTATTGCTTGTGCCGGCCATCAAGGCCGAGATGCAGCGCCTCGGGCCGAACGTGCCGTTCTATTCCGTCAATGTGCTCGATCACACCCTGCCGTACTACCTCGGTCGCACGATGATCATGGTGCAGCACCCGGACGAACTGGAATTCGGCGTGAAGCAGGAACCGCAGAAATGGCTGCCCACGCTCGACGACTTCTACGCTCGCTGGCGCGCCGACCCGAAAGCGCTCGCGCTGGTCGATCCGGACACGTTCGGCAAGCTCGAAACCGAGCACTTGCCCATGCGGATCGTCGCGCGTGATGCCCGCCGCGTCGTGATCACGAAACCACAGGCGGAAGACAACGTAAAATAGCGCATCTGGCTGTCGTTTGATCCGCTTGCCGTCAACGGCTTTGGCCGGCGACAGCGACACGAACAGGTTGGCGCGCTTAGGGAAACTAAGCGCCAGCCAATTTGCGGTATCCATAATTATTCACAAACGTTCATCAACGTTCCATGAATCTCGCCACCTTTTCACTTATTCTCACGGGCGTGCTGCTCAATGCGTGCGCCCAGTTGTTGCTCAAGGCGGGTGCCAGCTCGATCGGCGCGCTTGAGTTCACGCGGGCCAACATCGTGCCCATCGGCCTCAAGCTGGCCACGCAAGTGCCGATCATGGGCGGGCTCGTCTGTTATGCGATCAGCGTGGTCGTCTGGATTCTGGCACTCTCTCGCGTCGAGGTCTCGATCGCGTACCCGATGCTCTCGCTCGGCTACGTGGTGAATGCCTTTGCCGCGTGGTACCTGTTTGGCGAGGCACTGTCCATGCAGCGTGTCGTGGCCATCGGCATCATCCTGGTCGGCGTTTATATTCTTGCGCGCAGCTAAGGCTGCTGACGGACCGAAATCACGGACGCGCCGCAACAAGCAAACGCCGGCGCGTCTCCCCCTGTTTATCTGAGGCTTGGTCTTAATCATGAGCGACTCGGCAACCGCCCAACCGAATCTTCCGTTTCTGCCGTTCACGCGGCCGAGCATCGACGACGCCACCATCGCCGGCGTTACCGAGGTGCTGCGTTCTGGCTGGATCACCTCCGGCCCGCAAGTGCAGGCCTTCGAGAAGGCCTTGTCCGATTATTTTGGCGCACGCCCGGTGCGCGTCTTCAACTCGGGCACCGCGACGCTCGAAATTGGCCTGCGCCTGGCCGGCGTGCAAGACGGTGACGAGGTGATCACCACGTCGCTGTCGTGGGTCGCGACGTCCAACGTGATTCTGGAAGTCGGCGCGACGCCCGTATTCGTCGACGTCGACCCAGCCACCCGCAATCTCGATCTCGATCTGCTCGAAAAGGCGATCACGCCCAGGACGCGCGCGATCATCCCGGTCTATCTGGCCGGGCTGCCGCTCGACATGGACCGGCTGTACGACATCGCGCGCCGTCACAACCTTCGCGTGATCGAGGACGCCGCGCAAGCCATGGGCTCGACCTGGGGCGGCAAGCGCATCGGTGCCTTCGGCGACCTCGTCTCGTTCAGCTTCCACGCCAACAAGAACCTGACCTCCATCGAAGGCGGTGCGCTCGTCTTCAACAATGAGGACGAAGCCCGCCTGGCCGAGAAGTACCGTCTGCAGGGCGTGACCCGCACCGGCTTCGATGGCATGGACGTTGACGTGCTCGGCGGCAAGTTCAACCTCACGGACGTCGCCGCACGCGTCGGCCTCGGCCAGATGCCGCATCTGGCGGAATTCAACCGCCGTCGCACGGCGCTGGCGCGGCTGTATTTCGATACGTTCGCGGGCGGCGCGGCCGTGGCGCTCGGCCTCGGCCTGCCGCACGCCGACTTCACGAACTCGAACTGGCACATGTTCCAGGTCGAGTTGCCGCTGGCGCGCCTCACGATCGATCGCGCGGGTTTCATGGAAAAACTCAAGGCGCGCGGCATCGGCAGTGGCGTGCATTACCCGGCCATCCACCTGTTTACGCTCTACCGCAGGCTCGGCTTCCGGGAAGGGCAGTTCCCGCATACGGAGCGTCTGGGCCGTTCGATCCTGACGTTGCCTCTCTTCCCCGCCATGACGGATGCCGACGTTGCGCGCGTCTGCGAAGCCGTCAATGCCCTCTGCGCCGACCATCAAAAATGACCTGTCCACAACTCTCCATCGTCATCCCGGTCTATAACGAAGAGGCCGGACTCGCCGCCCTGTTCGCCCGGCTGTATCCGGCGCTCGACAAGCTGGGCGTGGCTTATGAAGTGGTGTTCGTCAACGACGGCAGCCGCGACCGCTCGGCCGCATTGCTTGCCGAGCAGTTCCGCGCGCGCCCGGACACGACGCGCGTCGTGCTGTTCAACGGCAACTACGGACAACACATGGCCATCCTGGCCGGCTTCGAACACACGCGTGGCGAATGGGTCGTCACGCTCGACGCCGACCTGCAGAACCCGCCCGAGGAAATCGGCAAGCTCGTCGAGAAACTGGCGGCCGGGCACGACTACGTGGGCACGGTGCGCATGAACCGTCAGGACACATGGTTCCGCCGCCATGCCTCGCGCGCCATGAACCGCCTGCGCGAGCGCATCACGCGCATTCGCATGACCGATCAGGGCTGCATGCTGCGCGGTTACAGCCGTCATATCGTCGACACGGTCAATCAGTGCCGTGAGATCAACACGTTCATCCCTGCGCTGGCCTACACGTTCGCGCAAAACCCGACCGAAGTCGACGTCGCCCACGAAGAGCGCTTCGCCGGCGAGTCGAAGTATTCGCTCTATAGCCTGATTCGCCTGAATTTCGACCTCGTCACCGGCTTCTCGGTGGTGCCGTTGCAATGGCTCTCGGGCGTCGGCATCACGCTGTCGGCGGCCTCGGGACTGCTGTTTATCGTGCTGATCGCCCGCCGCTTCCTCTTCGGCTCGGAAGTTCAGGGCGTGTTCACGCTGTTCGCCGTCACGTTCTGTCTGTTGGGCGTGATCCTGTTCGGCATGGGCCTGCTGGGCGAGTACATCGGCCGCATCTATCAGCAGGTTCGCCAGCGTCCGCGCTATCTGGTGCAAGCCGTGCTGGAGGACCCGTCGTCCGGCCAACCGGACAAGGGGACCGGCGCATCGTCGAGCGTGCGTCAGACGACCGGCGCCACGGAACTGGGATCGCACGCCTCATGAGCACCCAAGTGCCCCAAGCCGCCAAAGCTGTCGTCTTTGCCTACCACAACGTGGGCGTGCGCTGCCTGCAGGTGCTGCTCGCGCGCGGTGTCGACGTCGCACTCGTCGTCACCCATCAGGACAATCCGAACGAGAACATTTGGTTCGGCAGCGTCGCCAGTGTCGCCGCCGAGCACGGCATCCCGGTCGTCACCCCCGACGATCCGGCCGATCCCGCGCTCGCCGCACAGCTGCGCGCCATCGCGCCGGACTTCATCTTTTCCTTTTACTATCGCCACATGATTCCCGTGGCGGTGCTCGAAATCGCCTCGCGCGGCGCCTTCAACATGCACGGGTCGCTGCTGCCGAAGTATCGCGGCCGCGTACCGGTGAACTGGGCGGTTTTGAAGGGCGAAACAGAAACGGGCGCAACGCTGCACGAGATGGCCGCCAAACCGGATGCCGGCGCCATCATCGACCAGACCGCCGTGCCGATCCTGCCGGACGATACGGCGGGCGAGGTCTTCGAGAAAGTCACGGTCGCCGCCGAGCAAACGCTCTGGCGCTGCCTGCCGGGCCTGATCGCCGGCATTGCACCGCGACAGGTGAATGAACTGAGCGCAGGTAGCTACTTCGGCGGACGCAAACCGGAAGACGGCCGCATCGACTGGTCGAAGCCCGCAAAGGACGTCTACAACCTCATTCGCGCGGTCGCGCCGCCCTATCCGGGGGCGTTTACCGATGTGGCGGACCGTCGCTGGGTTGTCACGCACGCCCGTTTGTCACGTGTGCCGGCGCCCGCCGGTTTGCCCTGCGGACTGCAAGTAGTGGATAATGCGCTCCTTGGCGTTTGTGGCGACGCAAATGCTGTCGTCATTCATGAACTAATGCTGGACGGCAAAGCAGTCACGCCGGCACAGTTTTCCCAGCTCAATCACTGACCGCAATATGAAAAAAGTCCTGATTCTCGGTGTCAACGGGTTCATCGGCCACCATCTGTCGAAGCGCATCCTGGAGACGACCGACTGGGAAGTTTATGGCATGGACATGCTCACCGATCGCCTCGGCGATCTGATCAACCACGAGCGCATGCACTTCTTCGAAGGCGACATCACGATCAACAAGGAGTGGGTCGAGTACCACGTTCGCAAGTGTGACGTGATCCTGCCGCTCGTCGCCATCGCCACGCCGGCCACCTACGTGAAGGCTCCGCTGCGTGTGTTCGAACTCGACTTCGAGGCGAACCTGCCGATCGTGCGCTCGGCCGTGAAGTACGGCAAGCACCTGGTGTTCCCGTCGACCTCCGAGGTCTACGGCATGTGCACCGACGGCGAGTTCGATCCGGAAAACTCGCCGCTGATTTACGGTCCGATCAACAAGCCGCGCTGGATCTACGCGTGCTCGAAGCAACTCATGGATCGTGTGATCTGGGGCTACGGCATGCAGGAAGGCCTGAATTTCTCGCTGTTCCGCCCGTTCAACTGGATTGGCGCCGGTCTCGACTCGATCTACACGCCGAAGGAAGGGTCGTCGCGCGTGGTCACGCAGTTCCTCGGCCACATCGCTCGCGGCGAGAACATCAGCCTGGTCGACGGCGGCAGCCAGAAACGCGCCTTTACCGACATTGACGACGGTATCGACGCCCTGGTGCGCATCATCGATAACAAGAACAACATTGCCAGCGGCAAGATTTACAACATCGGCAACCCGACGAACAACTTCTCGGTGCGCGAGCTGGCCAACATGATGCTCAAGCTGGCCGCCGAATATCCCGAGTACGCCGACACGGCCAAGAAGGTTCAACTCGTCGAGACCTCGTCGGGCGCCTACTATGGCAACGGCTATCAGGACGTGCAGAATCGCGTGCCGAAGATCGAGAACACCATGCAGGAACTCGGCTGGGCACCGACCACGTCGATGGACGACGCGCTGCGCAAGATTTTCGAAGCGTATCGTGGCCATGTCGCCGAAGCGCGCCGTCTGGTCGAGGCCGAGTAAGCGACAGTCAGGGACATCCGCGACACGGTCGGGCGGCCTGCGTCGGGCCGACCGCCTCGGGGTTGCGGGCAGCACATTGCCGCCCATTGCAGCCCTTCGCATTGCACGCCCGATGCGCCCTCGGCGCATCGGGCGTTTTTGACTCGGTAGTTTGTTTCGCAGTTCAGGATATCGCTCGAGGTCATTGCGATATCTCACTCAAGGGCGGCTATGGCCAACATTGTCCTGAAGATCGATGTCGACACGCTGCGCGGCACACGCGAAGGCGTGCCCAATCTGCTCGCCGCACTGGCCGAGCACGAAGCGCAAGCGACGTTCCTGTTCAGCCTCGGGCCGGACCACACCGGTTGGGCACTCAAGCGTGTCTTCCGTCCAGGCTTTTTGAAGAAAGTTTCACGCACGTCGGTGGTCGAGCACTACGGCTTCAAAACGCTCATGTACGGCACGTTGCTCCCCGGCCCGGACATCGGGCGGCGTGCGGCCGACGTCATGCGCACCGTGCGAGACGCGGGCCACGAGACCGGCATCCACACGTGGGACCACACGTACTGGCAAGACAACGTGCGCACACGCGACGCCGCCTGGACGCAGCATCAGATGTCGCAAGCCCATGCGCGCTTCCTCCAGGTCTTCGGTGCGCCACCGCTCACGCATGGCGCGGCTGGCTGGCAGATGAATCATCACGCGTTTCGGCAGATCGACGCCTGGGGCATGAAGTATGCGTCGGACGGACGCGGCATCGCCCCGCACTACCCCATCGTCGATGGCGTGCGTCTACAGCATGTGCAAATGCCGACGACCCTGCCGACGGTCGACGAGTTGCTGGGCATCGACGGACGTGACCTCGACGGCGTGGCCGAGCATCTGCTTGCCCTGACCCGCGATCCGGCGCAACATCACGTGTTCACCCTTCACGCAGAACTCGAAGGGCAGAAACTGGCCCCGCTGTTCCGTCAATTGCTGGCTGGATGGCGCCGCCAAGGGCACGCCCTGGTGACGATGGGCCAATACTACGAGACGCTCGATCTTGCCTCGCTGCCGGCGCATCCCGTCGTGTGGGGCGAAATTCCGGGCCGCTCGGGCGATCTGATTCTCGAGGGCCTGGCCACTGCCTGAACCCGCTTTCGATCCACTTCCCCGTTCCGGCCTTGCAAGGCCACCCAAGGAGACCATAGTGACGGTAGCCATCGACACCCCCGTGCCCGATTTCACCGCACCGGCCACCGGCGGCGATTTTTCGCTCAAGGCGTATCGCGGCCAGAAAGTGGTGATCTATTTTTACCCGAAGGACAATACCCCCGGGTGCACGACGGAAGGCATGAACTTCCGCGACAACTACGATCAGTTTCAGGCCGCCGGGGCGCAAATCGTCGGCGTGTCGCGCGACAGCCTTCGCTCGCATGAAAACTTCCAGCGAAAACTCGAACTGCCCTTCCCGCTGATCTCGGACGGCGACGAAGCGGTTTGCCAATTGTTCGGTGTCATCAAGTTGAAAAAACTGTATGGCAAGGAACATCTGGGGATCGAACGCAGCACGTTCCTGATCGACGAAAAAGGCGTATTGCGCAACGAATGGCGCGGCGTACGTGTGCCCGATCACGTTGCCGAAGTGCTGAGCGTCGTGCAGGCGCTCTGATCCGCTGGAGGGCTTGTCAGTGCCGCGGCGCATCGGGCGCCGGGCATCGTCGCCGGCCCCGCGCAAGTGCGCTTCCGTCGCGTGTTGCACGAGGACCGAAAGCGACCGCCAGTGCGGACATTCGGCGCTATACAAGCACGGCAAGAGACGTTATAGTCAGCCGTAATGATGAAGCGCATTGAACCAGACTATTGCAGGCGTTGCCACGGCGGCGCCTTCAGCCAAGCCGCCTCTCCGGTGCGTCCGGGCAGGCGGCTTTTTTGTTGCCGGGACGTGGGGTACCGCAGTCTGTCCCGGCCGAGTCGTGTTGTGTTTTCTTGAAACGGGAAATCTATGCCATTGCCATCGGCGCCGACCAAACCGGGCTCGTTGCTTGCCCCGGAACAATTCCCCACTCGCCTCAAACCTTCGCGCACGGAGGCCAAGAAACCGATCCCCTCGTCTGAGCAACTCGCACTGGGCGAGACGTCCGGTGCCACGGGTGCCGGCGCGGCCGAATTGAAGGTCGTACCTAAACCCTCCGCGGCACCGCAGACGACAGTACAACCGTCGCCCGTCGCACGCTCGCCCCAGTCGCCGCCGGCGGCCGAGTCGAACGGGGCAACGCCGTCGCTCAAGGCCGTCAAGCCTACGTCAACAGGCACGGGCTCGAAACGGGCACGTCTGAAGGACCAGGAACCCGCCAAGCTCTTCGTGCTCGACACGAACGTGCTCATGCACGACCCAAGCAGCCTGTTCCGCTTCGAAGAGCACGACGTCTATCTGCCGATGATGACGTTGGAAGAGTTGGACAATCACAAGAAGGGCATGTCGGAAGTGGCGCGCAATGCGCGTCAGGTGAGCCGCACCCTTGACGGGCTGGTCGCCGAGAGCGGCACGAAGTCGATGACCGAAGGCATCCTCCTCTCGCGGCTCGGCAACAAGGACGCAACGGGCCGCCTGTACTTCCAGACCGACCTGACCGACGTGCCGCCGCTCGACGGGTTGCCGCAAGGCAAGGCCGACAATCAGATTCTCGGCGTCGTGCGGGCATTGCAGGACAAGTTCCGCGATCGCCAGGTCGTGCTGGTGTCGAAGGACATCAACATGCGCGTCAAGGCGCATGCGCTCGGCCTGCCCGCGGAAGACTACTTCAACGACAAGGTGCTCGAGGACAGCGATCTGCTCTACTCGGGCGTGATGCCCCTGCCGACGGACTTCTGGACCAAGCATGGCAAGGGCATGGAGAGCTGGCAGGACAATCGCACCGGCACCACGTTCTATCGCATTACCGGGCCGCTCTGCGCGAGCTTCCTCATCAACCAGTTCGTCTATCTGGAGACGAACAACGGCGAGGCGCCGTTCTACGCGCAGGTTCGCGAGATCAACGGCAAGACGGCGCTGCTGCAAACGCTGCGCGACTATGGACACCACAAGAACAACGTGTGGGGCATCACGGCGCGCAACCGGGAGCAGAACTTCGCACTGAACCTGCTGATGAATCCCGAAGTGGACTTCATCACGCTGCTCGGTCAGGCCGGTACCGGCAAGACGTTGCTGGCGCTGGCCGCCGGTCTGGCGCAAACGCTCGACGAGAAGCGCTACAACGAAATCATCGTCACGCGCGCGACCGTGCCCGTCGGTGAAGACATCGGCTTCCTGCCGGGCACCGAGGAAGAGAAGATGCAACCGTGGATGGGCGCGTTCGACGACAACCTCGAAGTGCTGCAAAAGACCGACGATTCCGCCGGCGAATGGGGCCGCGCGGCCACGCAGGAACTGATTCGCTCGCGACTCAAGGTCAAGAGCATGAACTTCATGCGCGGTCGCACGTTCGTGAACAAGTTCGTCATCATCGACGAGGCGCAGAACCTTACGCCGAAGCAGATGAAGACGCTCGTCACGCGTGCCGGCCCGGGGACCAAGCTGATCTGTCTGGGCAACATCGCGCAGATCGATACGCCGTACCTGACCGAAGGCAGCTCGGGCCTCACCTATGTGGTCGATCGATTCAAGGGGTGGGGACACAGCGGGCACGTCACACTGGCGCGCGGCGAACGTTCGCGTCTGGCCGACTACGCGGCGGAAATCCTCTGACGTCTGCCGACCGCGGACGGCGAACCGCTTCGTTCTACGCGCTTCGCTCCACGCTCAACACGACGGCGCCTTCGGGCGCCGTTTTTTTTGGCTGCCGGCGTCGCCAAGACGGAGCGCACCGACGGCAGCGTCATCCGGGAATCCGCTGATTTGTGACGTCGATGCCACAGAACGCCCGTCTTTCGGCGCTTTTACGGTGCATCGGCCCGATAAGCGTCGTAAACTCGGCGCATGCGACTCCTCTCTCGCCTCCTTGCCCGCGACGTGACGCATCCGGCCGTCCTGCCGAACGCGTGGGGCCGTTGCGTGGGTGCGTTGGCGTTGACGTTGCTGGTCGCGGCTTGTTCGTCGGGTCCATCAATCCGACAAGGCGGCAGTGCGAACTACGGCAACCGTACGATGGGGCCGGAGCGCAGCGCGGGTCAGGAGGAAATCACGCTCGAAGCGATGAGCCTCGTTGGCATTCCTTACCGCTACGGCGGCAATACCCCGGATTCCGGTTTCGATTGCAGCGGCCTCGTGCGCTACGTCGTCGCGCGCGCCGCCGGTGTGAACCTGCCCCGCACAACGGCCGACATGAGTGGTGTGGGCACACCGTTGGCGCGCGACGACCTCGCCTCGGGCGATCTCATCTTCTTCAACACGACGGGACGCGCCCACTCGCACGTAGGCATTTACGTGGGTCAGGGGCAGTTCGTACATGCGCCGAACACCGGCGGCACGGTGCGCCTGGAGAGCCTCTTCATTCCGTATTGGGCACGCCGGATCGATGGTGTTCGACGCGTCGCAGCGAACAAGGCACCCGCGGGTAATACGACTTACGTAAATCGGTCGGCGCCGGCCTCGCTCGCTCAAACGCCCGCCGCGGCAACGCCGCTGAGCGAGCCCGTGAACCCGCCGAACATCGCACCGAACCACCCGCTTACCGGGGCGCCCCCGTCCCCGATGGTAACGCCGCAGGTCTTGGTGCCGAGTCGCACAGCCAACCTCACCGCCCCAGCCCCGCAAGACGATGATCCGATCGCTCGCTTCGCCAACAGCTCGATGTAATCACTTCAGGCGAACAAGAATCGGTTGAGCGTGAACTGAAGGGTCAGCGCAGGTGCGCAAGCAGCGTCGCGGCGCCGCCGACATTGATCGCGACGCCCACCAGCGTGGTGACCGGACGGCGATACAAGCAACGATGGATCAATGCGGCCATGTTAGCCTCCCACGAGGATCGATTAAATGCTATGGCGAGATAATAATTGATCGCCATTAGCTATAGAAATTGATTCTCTCGATGGCGTCGATGCGGCCTGTCAATGGCGCCATGCCGCCCGCGGGGCTGAAGCAGGACACAAAAAAAGCGGCCGAAGCCGCTTATTTTGTTGCCTGGGCGGGTCACACCGTCATGAGACGGCAGCCCGCCGAACTGACATCACAGAATCTGCTTGCCGACCCACCACGCGATCGCGGCGATGAATGCCGAGGCCGGGATCGTCAGCACCCATGCCCAGACGATGTTGCCTGCCACCCCCCAGCGCACCGCCGAGAGCTTGCGCGTGGCGCCAACGCCCACGATGGCGCCGGTGATGGTGTGCGTGGTCGAGACCGGCACGCCGAGCCACGACGCGAAGAACAGCGTAAACGCCCCGCCGGTTTCGGCACAGAAGCCACCGACCGGCTTGAGCTTGGTGATCTTCTGCCCCATCGTGCGCACGATGCGCCAGCCACCGAACATGGTGCCCAGACCGATCGCCAGATAGCAGCCCACGATCACCCACAGCGGCGGTTCCGCAGCCTCCTGCGGCCACATGCCCGCGGCGATCAGCAACATCCAGATGATACCGATGGTCTTCTGGGCATCGTTACCGCCGTGTCCCAGGCTGTACATACCGGCCGAAATCAGCTGCAGGCGGCGGAACCAGCGGTCCACGCGCGCGGGTGGCGTTCGGAAGAACAACCAGGACACCAGCAGCATGAAGAACGAACCGAGCACGAAACCGAGCAGCGGAGAGATGAAAATGAACGCGACCGTTTGCAGCAGTCCACTCGTGACAAGCGAACCCGTGCCGGCCTTGGCCACCGCAGCGCCGACCAACCCACCGATCAGCGCGTGCGACGAACTCGACGGAATGCCGTAGTACCAAGTAATCACGTTCCACGCAATCGCCCCGACGAGGGCGCCGAAGATCACGTAGTGATCCACGATTTCGGGATGAACCGTCCCCTTGCCCACCGTCGCCGCGACTTTCAGATGAAAGACGAACAGCGCGATCACGTTGAACATGGCGGCGAAAGCCACCGCCTGATGCGGCTTGAGCACGCCCGTCGAGACCACCGTAGCGATCGAGTTGGCGGCGTCGTGGAAGCCATTCATGAAGTCGAACAGGAGCGCAAGTGCGACCAACAGTCCGATCAGCCAAAGGCTGATGTGCAGCGTTGCCATCGAAAGTCTCCGCTCAGGCGTTTTCCAGCACAATGCCTTCGATGATGTTGGCAACGTCCTCGCACTTATCGGTCACCGATTCGAGCAATTCGGACACGGCCTTTTGCTTGATCAGCTCCTTCACGTCGGATTCTTCGCGAAACAGCTTTGAGAGCGACGCACGCAACAGGCGGTCGGCGTCCGATTCGAGCCCGTCGATTTCCTCGCAGAGCTTCAGGATCTCGCGCGCGCGATCCATGTCGTTGAGCAGCGCCACGGTGCTTTGCACCCGTTCGCAACACTTCACACAAATCTCACCCAGCGTGCGCGCCTCGGACGGCACGCTCTTCACGTCGTACATCCACACGGCTGTCGCCACGTCTTCCATCAGATCCAGGATGTCGTCCATCGTGCTGATCAACTTGTGGATCTCATCGCGATCGAACGGCGTGATGAACGTCTTGTGCATCAGGTCGATGGTCTCGTGCGTGATGCGATCCGCTTTCTTCTCGTTGTTCTGCACGGCAACGGTGCGTGCCTCGGCATTGGGCAGATCGTTGAGCATGGCAGACAGCTCGCGGCTGCCGGCAACCATACACGCCGCGTGCTGGTTGAACAGCTCAAAGAACTTGCCCTCGGTGGGCATGAAGCGACCGAACATTATTGGAAAACTCCGGATATTAATAGGGGACGGGTCGACACAAAAACGTCACATTCTACCTCGTTGCGGGCGCGCGTTACCGCACGCCCTTACGAATGGGCGGAAATCAATGCGTCAATATTGGGGGCCGGCCAGATTGTCGAACTTTGTATACGCACCAATGAACGCCAGACGCACCTGACCGATAGGACCATTACGCTGTTTTGCGATGATGATCTCGGCGGTGCCCTTGTCGGGCGTATCGGGGTTGTACACTTCGTCGCGATAGATGAACAGGATGATGTCGGCATCCTGTTCGATAGCGCCCGATTCACGCAGGTCCGACATGACCGGACGCTTGTTCGGGCGTTGTTCAAGACTACGGTTGAGCTGTGAGAGCGCGATCACCGGCACGTTCAGCTCCTTGGCGAGCCCCTTGAGCGAACGCGAAATCTCGGAGATTTCGGTCGCGCGGTTCTCGCCGTTGCCCGAACCGCTCATGAGCTGGAGGTAATCGATGATGATCAGCCCCAGCTTGCCGCACTGACGTGCCAGACGACGTGCGCGCGCGCGCAATTCCATCGGATTGAGCGCAGGCGTCTCATCGACGAAGAGCTGCGTCTCGTTCATCTTCTGCATGGCGTGCGTGAGCTTTGGCCAGTCTTCGTCGACCAGCTTGCCGGTGCGAAGACGATGCTGATCGAGACGCCCCACCGAGCCCAGCATACGCATGGCCAACTGCGTGCCCGGCATTTCCATCGAGAACACGGCGACGGGCAGCCCTTCTTCCACGGCGATATGCTCGCCGATGTTCATCGAGAAGGTTGTCTTACCCATCGACGGACGGCCCGCCACGATGATCAGATCGCCGCCGTTGAAACCCGACGTCATGCGATCCAGGTCGACGAAGCCCGTCGGAATACCGGTGATGTCGCTACCGCCTTCGCGGTGATACAACTCGTCGATGCGCTCGACCACCTGCGTGAGCAGCGGCTGCAGTTCAAGGAAGCCGTTCGTGCTGCGCGAGCCTTCTTCCGCGATGGCAAACACCTTCGCTTCCGCCTCGTCGAGCATCTGACGCACTTCCCTGCCCTGTGGATTGAAAGCGTCTGACGCAATTTCGTCGGCCACTGTCACGAGCTTGCGCAACACCGCACGGTCGCGCACGATTTCCGCGTAACGACGAATGTTCGCGGCACTCGGCGTATTCTGCGCCAGGGCGTTCAGGTAGGCGAGCCCGCCCACGTCCTCGGCTTTGCCGGCCGAGGTGAGCGATTCGAAAACGGTGATCACGTCGGCAGGACGGTCGCTGGCGATCAGCCGACCGATGTGCTGATAGATCAGCCGGTGGTCATAGCGGTAGAAGTCCGATTCGGCCAGAAAGTCGCCGATTCGATCCCACGCCCCGTTATCGAGCAGCAGCCCGCCGAGCACGGATTGCTCCGCCTCGATAGAGTGCGGCGGCACTTTGAGGGAATCGAGTTGGGGATCGGGAGCGTTCATGCCGGGCATTATACCGCCCCCGCGCTCACGATCCGATCCGGCGAAATCGCGCTTGCGCGGCGATTTTTCCGAACGTGTTTTGTTCAGCAGTTTCCCGGGAGGCAACATAAGGCGGCGCTATCGAACGTGAGGAACGTGGAAGGGAATGCGCAACCGGGACGCGGTCGGCATAGACCTGCGCATGCGCGGCCATCGGAAAGCCCGGCAACCGACACCACAGAGGGGACAGACATAAAAAAACGGAAGCCGGCGGACCGACTTCCGTTTTTTTGTTCGCGTCGGGAAGCTGACGCTGATACGGCTTACGCGTGCTCGCCCAGCACCGACACGTTCACGTCGACAACGACGTCCGTGTGCAGCGACACTTGGACCGGGAAGTCACCCACGGTCTTGAGCGGGCCATTCGGCAGACGCACTTGCATCTTTTCAACCTTGAAACCTTGGGTGCCCAGGGCTTCGGCGATGTCGAAGTTGGTGACCGAACCGAACAGACGACCGTCAACGCCGGCCTTCTGCGAGATTTGCACGGTCAGGCCCGACAGCTTTTCGCCTTCGGCTTGTGCAGCAGCCAGCTTCTCGGTGGCAGCCTTTTCCAGGTCGGCACGGCGAACTTCGAACTCGGCGATCGCGTCCTTGGTGGCGCGACGCGCCTTCTTGGTCGGGATCAGGAAGTTACGTGCGAAACCATCCTTGACCTTCACGATGTCGCCCAGGTTACCCAGGTTGACGACTTTTTCCAGCAGAATCACTTGCATTATCTATTCTCCTTCGTCGACTGGCGATTAAGCACCGTGCAGATCGGTGTACGGCATCAGCGCGAGGAAACGCGCGCGCTTGATGGCCGTGTCGAGCTGGCGCTGGTAGTGCGCCTTGGTGCCCGTCAGGCGAGCCGGGGTGATCTTGCCGTTGTCGCCGATGAAGTCCTTCAGCGTCTCGATATCCTTGTAATCGATCTGGTCAACACCAGCGACGGTGAAGCGGCAGAACTTCTTGCGCTTGAACAGCGGGTTTTGCTGTTGGCGGCGGCGATCAAACTTCTTGTTTTTACCGTTAGGACGCGGCATGTTCAACAATCCTTTTCAAATACTTGCAATGCTGTGATGTGAAACACCAGGGTGCGGCTATTGCGATGCTTCTTGGCCAGAAACCCTGCCCACTGGGCCGGTTTCTCCAGTCCCAACGCCATGACTTTGGCACTGAGGGGACCGATCGCAACGGCTGGCATCGAGAACTCGACCTGCCGGGCCACGCCCGACTCTTCGACGGTTCCAGCATAGGCCAGCGTGACCTCGATCACGGGAAGCCCGGCTGGGGTATAGCGCAGCGTGCCGATTTCGACAATGCTGGCTTCAAGCCGTAAGCGATTCACGCGGTCGACGTTTCCGTGGATTCCCTGATGCGTTCCGGTGCGCTAATTACGATGCGGCAGCTTCGGTCGCGGGCGTCGCGGCAGCCTTCTTGGCTTCTTCGCGGGCCACTTCCTTCATCATCGGCGACGGTGCGGTCTCGGCCTTCTTCATGCGAACCACGAGGTGGCGCAGCACGGCATCGTTGAACTTGAATGCGTGTTCCAGCTCGTCCAGGGTTTCCTGGTCGCATTCGATGTTCATGCAGACGTAGTGAGCCTTGGCCAGCTTCTCGATCATGTACGCGAGTTGACGACGGCCCCAGTCTTCGATGCGATGGATCTGACCGGCCTTGGCCGTCACCATGCTCTTGTAGCGCTCGATCATCGCAGGCACTTGCTCGCTCTGATCGGGGTGAACGATAAATACGATTTCATAATGACGCATATATAAGCTCCTTATGGACAAAGCCGCCCGGGCGTCAAAACCAGTGCAGCAAGGTTGCAGAACCCGCGATTCTAGCGGATTTCACGTCGATCATCAACTGCCGTCTCATCAGGACCGGTCAAGTGTTTTCCAGCCAATAGTTCGGACGGGCATAGATTTGCCGCAGTTGCTCGATGAACAGGCGCACTCGCGCGGGCTGGAAGCGCTGCTGGGGTAGACGGCGAGGATGTCGTAGTCGGGTAGCGCGTACTCGTCGAGCACGGTCTCCAGTTCGCCGGAGAGCAGTTCGCGCTGGATTTCCCACGTCGAGCGCCAGCCCAGCCCGATGCCCTCCAGCGACCAGCGGTGCAGCAACTCGCCGTCGTTGCAGTCCAGACTGCCCGCCACACGAATCGTCACGAGCTTGCCCTGGCGCTTGAAGTACCAACCGCGCTGCTGGCCGCCTTGCAGGTTGAACGCGAGGCAGTTGTGCCTGGCCAGGTCTTCGAGCGTCTTCGGACGACCGTAGCGGGCGAAATATGCCGGGGTGCCGCACACCACGCGCCGGTTCTGGGCGAGTTTGACGGCCACGAAATTCGGGTCGACCGAGCCGCCGATGCGAATGCCCATGTCGTACCCCTCGCGCACGAGGTCGACCACGCGGTCGGTCAGGTTGAACGAAATCTGCACCTCGGGGTGCAGGCGCAGGAACGCCGGCGCATGCGGCGCGACGTGCTTGCGCCCGAACGCCGCCGGCGCCGACACGATCAGGTGCCCCGAAACGGCATGACGCCCCGCGCTGATTTCGTTCTCGGCCATCTCCCAGTCGCCGAGCAACTGTTTGCAGCGCTCAAGGAACGCGCCCCCCTCTTCCGACAACGCAAGCCGACGCGTCGAGCGGTACATCAGCTTGATGCCCAGACGCTTTTCCAGCGCGTCGATGCGCCGCCCAAGAATCACCGGCGAGACCCCTTCCTTTAGGGCCGCGGCGGCCAGACTGCCCGCTTCGGCCACCTGCACGAAGGTTTCGATCTGTTTGAAACGGTCCATGCCCCCTCCATTCGATACTTTTTGTTCTTAAAAAAACGATCTTTTGTGATCTTATCAAACAAATCGTACCGGCTTAAAGTGGCTCCCAACACATTGACTCATTACCCATTGGAGACGTCACATGGCCAAGATGACCGCCGTAGAGGCCGCAATTCGAGTGCTCGAGAAAGAAGGTATCACCACCGCATTCGGTGTACCCGGTGCTGCCATCAACCCGTTCTATTCGGCCATGCGCAAGGCTGGCAGCGTGGAGCACGTGCTGGCACGCCACGTCGAGGGCGCGTCCCACATGGCCGAAGGTTACACCCGCGCCGAAGCCGGCAATATCGGCCTGTGCATCGGCACGTCGGGTCCGGCGGGCACCGACATGATTACCGGCCTGTACTCCGCCTGGGCCGATTCGATTCCCATCCTGTGCATCACGGGTCAGGCGCCGCGCGCTCGTCTGTACAAGGAAGATTTCCAGGCCGTCGACATCGAGACGATCGCCAAGCCGGTCACCAAGTGGGCCGTGACGGTGCGCGAGCCCGCGCTCGTGCCGCGCGTGTTCCAGCAGGCATTCCACCTGATGCGCTCGGGCCGTCCCGGTCCGGTGCTCATCGATCTGCCGTTCGACGTGCAGGTCGCCGAGATCGAATTCGATCCGGACACCTATGAACCGCTGCCGGTGTACAAGCCCGCGGCCACGCGCGCCCAGATCGAGAAGGCCATTCAGATGCTGGTGGCGTCGGAGCGCCCGCTCATCGTCTCGGGCGGCGGCGTGATCAATGCCGACGCTGCCGACCTGCTCGTCGAGTTCGCCGAGACGGTGAACGTGCCGGTCGTGCCCACGCTCATGGGCTGGGGCACCATCGCCGACGACCATCCGCTCATGGCCGGCATGGTCGGACTGCAGACCTCGCATCGCTTCGGCAATGCGACGATGCTCGCCTCGGACTTCGTGATGGGCATCGGCAACCGCTGGGCCAATCGCCACACGGGCAGCGTCGACGTGTTTACCAAGGGCCGCAAGTTCGTGCACGTCGACATCGAGCCGACGCAAATCGGCCGCGTGTTCGGCCCCGACTACGGCATCGTCTCCGATGCCAAGGCAGCGCTCACGCTGTTCGTCGAAGTCGCCAAGGAACTGAAGGCCGCCGGTCGTCTGCCGGATCGTGCGCAATGGGTGGCCGAATGCCAGAAGCGCAAGCGCACCATGCTGCGCCGCTCGGACTTCGATCAGGTGCCGATCAAGCCGCAGCGCGTGTACCAGGAGATGAACGCGTTCTTCGGCCGCGATGTGCGCTACGTCTCGACCATCGGTCTGTCGCAGATTGCCGCTGCGCAGTTCCTGCACGTGAACAAGCCGCGCCACTGGATCAACTGCGGCCAGGCAGGCCCGCTGGGCTGGACGGTGCCGGCCGCCATCGGTGCAAAGGTTGCCTCGCCGTCGTCGGACGTGGTGGCGATCTCGGGCGACTACGACTTCCAGTTCATGATCGAAGAGCTGGCCGTGGCCGCGCAGTTCAAGGTGCCGTACATCCACGTGGTCGTGAACAACTCGTACCTGGGCCTGATTCGTCAGGCGCAGCGCAACTTCGACATGGACTACTGCGTGCAGCTCGCGTTCGAGAACGTGAACTCGCCGGAAGTCAACGGTTACGGCGTCGATCACGTGAAGGTGGCCGAAGGCCTCGGCGTGAAGGCGATCCGCGTGTTCCAGCCGAACGACATCCAACCGGCGTTCGCCCAGGCCCGCAAGCTGATGGCCGAGTTCTCCGTGCCGGTGATCGTGGAAGTGATTCTCGAGCGTGTGACCAACATTGCGATGGGCACCGAGATCAACAACGTCAACGAGTTCGAAGACATCATCGACGTCGTGGAGGAAGACAACGCAGTGTCGGCCTAAGTCATCGGGCTGAATCAACGCTGTAAAACGGTTTGCGGGGCGCGTGCGTCCCCTGCGCTCTCGGCTAGACCCCTTGAACGAAAAAAGCAGGCGCCCCGCAACCTTGCAACACCCTGGCATCGAAATCGTCGAAACCACCCCCTAAAAGAGAGAAAGAGGAGTCAGCGCAATGCCGAAATTTGCCGCCAATCTGACCATGCTGTTCAACGAGGTGCCGTTCCTCGACCGCTTCAAGGCGGCCGCCGCAGCGGGCTTTCGCGGCGTGGAGTTCCTGTTCCCGTACGCGTTTCATCGCGACCAGATCGCAGACAAGCTGAACCAGTACCAGCTCGACCTCGTGCTGCACAACCTGCCCGCCGGCAACTGGGATGCGGGTGAGCGCGGCATCGCGATCTTCCCGGAGCGCGTGGCCGAATTCCGCGACGGTGTGGGCGAAGCCATCACCTACGCCAAGGCGCTGGGCGTGAAGCAACTGAACTGCCTCGTGGGCAAGCAAGGCGCGGATCTGTCGACGCAAGTCGCGCAAGACACGCTCGTCTCGAACCTGCGCTTCGCCGCCGATGCCCTCAAGGCCGAAGGCATCCGACTGCTGGTCGAGCCGATCAATACGTACGACATTCCCGGCTTCTTCGTGAACCGCACGAAGCAGGCGCTGGAGATCTTCGACGCCGTGGGTTCGGACAACCTGTTCCTGCAGTACGACATCTATCACATGCAGCGCATGGAAGGCGAACTCGCCAAGACCATCGAGACGAATCTGGCGCGCATCGCTCACGTGCAACTGGCGGACAACCCGGGCCGCAACGAACCGGGCACGGGCGAGATCAACTACGCCTACCTGTTCGCGTTCCTCGACCGTATCGGCTACCAGGGGTGGATCGGTTGCGAGTACAAGCCCGCCACCACCACGACCGAGGGCCTCGGTTGGTTCAAGGCAGCGGGCCTGCGCGAAGCGGCGTAATTCCTACGCTCCCCCATACACCCCGCACGGCATCTCCCCCGGTGGCGTGCGGACGAAACGAAGGCGTATTCGCCCGAGGCGGTGCGCCGGCTGACAGGGTTTCGACGAGGAAGGGCCCCGCCGGCCGCATGCAGGGGGCATGCGGCCGGAGCACGGGGGACGCGAAGCTGCACGACCGCCCCACTCGTCTGCTCGTCAGCGACAACACTTCAAACTTTGGCAACAAGGAGTCTCGAAATGGCACAACTCGGTTTCATTGGTCTGGGCATCATGGGCGCGCCGATGGCGAAGCATCTGCAGAACGCCGGTCACAAGCTGTTCCTGTATGAGCGCCGCACGCCCCCGCAAGACCTGATCGACGGTCAGGCCACGGTCTGCACGTCGGCCAAGGAAGTCGCCAAGCGCGCCGACATCGTCTTCGTGATGGTGCCGGACACCCCTGACGTGGGCGCCGTCCTGTTCGGTCAGGACGGTCTGGCCGAAGGCCTCACGGCGGGCAAGATCGTCGTCGACATGAGCTCCATCTCGCCGATCGAAACGAAGGAATACGCCAAGAAGGTCAAGGCGCTGGGCTGCGAGTACCTCGACGCTCCGGTCTCCGGCGGCGAAGTCGGCGCAAAGGGCGCCACGCTGTCGATCATGGTCGGCGGTTCGCAAGCGGCGTTCGACGATGTGAAGCCGTTCTTCGAACTGATGGGCAAGAACATCACGCTCGTGGGCGAGAGCGGTGCCGGGCAGACCTGCAAGGTCGCCAACCAGATCGTGGTCGCGCTGACGATCGAAGCCGTGGGCGAGGCCCTGCTGTTCGCATCGAAGGCAGGTGCAGACCCCGCCAAGGTACGTGAAGCGCTGATGGGTGGCTTTGCGTCGTCGCGCATTCTCGAAGTGCACGGCGAGCGCATGGTCAAGCGCAACTTCGAGCCGGGCTTCCGCATCGCGCTGCACCAGAAGGATCTGAATTTGGCGTTGCAGAGCGCCAAGGCCCTCGGCGTATCGTTGCCGAACACGGCCACGTGCCAGGAGCTGTTCAACGCCTGTGCCGCCAACGGCGGCGCCGCGTGGGATCACTCGGGCATGGTGCGTGCGCTGGAAATGCTGGCCAACCATACCGTGGCGTAAGGCATTGACCACGTAGGCAGCGTCAGGCCATCAGGGAGATGCGGTGGATGACGATGGGCGCCGGGCCGCAAGGTCCGGCGCCAGATCAACGCCTTCAGATAGAAGCTGGCGCCTAAGCTGAAGCGTAGCGCGCCGCTCGACCCGCTAATGGCGGTGTTCAGAACTCGTTCGGTCGCTCCGAATCAGCGGCACAGCGCCGCAGGGGAGCAAACGCTGCGAAATCTGGCAGGACGCCACGTTCCAACGCAACTTCAGCTTCTGCACCTCTGCATCTCTTCACGATTGTCAATAACCTCGTAGCCGGGATCTCCGGTCATGTCGGCGTCCTTGCCACACACCGAGGCGCGAGCTCGCGTGACATCGCTGACGTTGGCCCCATGTCCACCACGAAATGGGCCAGGCTCGAGTCGGCATCGACGCCGATATACCCTTTCATATCGAAGTGCCGCTGGTTGCCCTTCTTGGCCTGATGCAATTCGGGGGCTCGTTCGCTGCTTTGCTTCTTCATTGAGCTGAGCGCGGCTATTAGCGCCGCATCCACCGCCGTGCCTTCCTTGAGCAAATAACGTTGGGCACACAAATGTGACCTCGCCTGAGAAAATCTCTAGGCCAAGGTACTCGGCTTTCTGGCGGGCATGTCACCCCTCGAACATGACTGCCCTTCAATTCGGGATCGAGTTCTAGCGTCGCTACCGCCGAAAATCTCGCGCGATGACCTATTAATTGGCGTTTCCCTAGTAGCTCTCTAACACTACCGACAGTTGTTGATTGAATAGAGACTCGGGAATGCGATTGAAATAACCCAGAGCGATGCCGGAGTCGGTCAGTTCCGAACGGTTGTGAGCGCCAAATTTGCTTCGTAACACATCCACGTGCATTTCGATGGTGCGATGCGAGACACTTAACACCTGGGCGATCATTTTCGCGCTCCACCCCCGTAGGATAAAAAACAGCACTTCACGCATTCGGGGAGTCAAGCCTGGATCATCGGGCGCTGAATCGATCAAATAGGTCGTTTGCCGCGAAGGCGTGTTTCGTGGTTGCTCGCCTTTCATGCACTGGAGCAATGGGCCCAAAGCCCGATAATCAGGAAACGCCGAAATATCCTCGCCGTGGAATATTGTCCCGATGATGGCTCCGTCTTGGGCGTGCATTGGAGTTTTGGTGAAGATATGCGCCTGCCAAGATCCATCGGCATAAGGATGCCAGTCGAAAACCCGGAGCGCGCGATTCGATGACATGACTTCCTTATCCTGTATTTGGAAGTCTTCCGCGCATTCGATGGTTTTACACGGTATATCGAAATCCGTACGCCCGATAATGTCTCGATGCTGACGTATTCCGACAAGGTTCGCGTAGGTTTCATTCGCATACATGAAAACCGATTTCTCGTTTTTGCAACCCCAGCAGCCTGGCGCCGTATCAAAATACTGTTCAAAATTGCGATCAACTGCACGGTCCATTCATTTGCTCCCCATTCATAGATTCGTCAACCAACACACGCGATCGCTCAACAGGTGTTCTCGCCGACACGCAAAGAGAAGAACGAAATGCCAGACTCCGGCATTTTCCAATCGACCTATCAAGTTAGCCTCGCTCTTGAGCAACGAGCGATTAGTCATGCAATGCGGTCTCTGTGCGATGCGGCAAGGTTAACGTTCACATCAGCCCTTCGCTGCGGATGACGAAGTAAATCTCGGAATCGTCCTGACGATAATGCGGACCGACGGAGCAGCCCGGCACCAGTTCCGAGATGAAGAATGATATGTCGTCGCCGTCGATAAGGTGGGAGATGCCTGTGCCGACAGACTCATCCCGAACGTGATCTTTCAGAGCGTCGAATACAACAAAATATGCTCATATCGTTTGATGATCGAACGTATTGCGCAGGAAAAGAGAAGCTATCACCGAAAAGTCAAAAATTTACATGAGCTGTCGAATTTCGAATCCCATACTTGGGACGGATTCGACGGTGGCGTGCACCCAGATGAGGCCCGTCACGCGGTCTATTTGAGCCGCTATGCGGTTCCGCCAAACACCCGGGCAGCATGTTCGTTTGCGCGGCTTTTTTAAGATTACTCACACGTCACCTCTTGTCCGGCTTTCGCAAGTGGGCCAGACATACGCACCTACTCACAGAGATTGGCATCCTCGTATTTTCTACGTATTGCGACGATTGGTCGGTGAGCACTAGGATTCGATGAAGGCACTCATGACTTGAAGCGGCTGTCGAGCTCCGCCTGCACGAGAATGCGCACTGGCCAGCTTCAGGATCTCATCGGCTTTACGCAGTTCCTTGGCTTCGTACTCAAGCGTCTTGATTTGCTGCTGTTGAGCAACGCTCGCGCCGCCGCGCCACTCCGTATCGCGCTCGTGCGGTAAACGCAGTTCAACAAAGTCTGCGGCATGCGACCGATCTTGACAGCGATCGACCCGACAACTGCCCGCTGAGACAGATGATCGCGGCGCGCTTCTCTGACCATGCGACCTTCCGAGTAAAACTTAACTGATTTCCTCTGAACTTCATTCTCTCAAAAGGTAGAGTCTCCTAAAAACCCGGGGCGGTTCATATTGCCAATAAATTTATTAAATTCCTCAATGAAAAGCGTTGCAAACTCCGCCACTTCATTGTTGACGCACCTATTTTCCGTATCGTGGCGCAGCCTAAAGAAGCGCCACGGCGCTTGTCAATCATGATGAATCACAACGGCTTTACCTTTCGCCGTGAGGTGCGTTCCCTATTCACTCTGGCGTGGCCATTGGTTGGCAGCAATCTGCTGATCTCGGCGATGCATTTCATCGACGTCATAATGGCAGGACGTATCAGCGGCCTCGACCTGGCGGCCGTTGGTATCGGCAGCAATGTCTGGCTCTTATTGTTCCTGGCCTCACAAGGCGTGCTGACGGCACTGTCGCCACTCGTTTCGCAGCACTACGGTGCAGGAAATCATGACGAGATTGGTCGTTATGTCCGCCACGGACTGTTGCTGGCCTTGCCTCTATCTCTGCTCATATTGGCGGCCCTGCAGTTTCTAACGGCGCCCTTGTTGGTGGCGATGGGAATTGACCCCGCTCTGCGTGAGATGGGAGAGCGCTTTGTGCACGCGATCTCTTGGGGCGCGCCAGCCGTCTGTTGTTTTCTCGTCTTTCGCTTCGTGTTGGAAGGAATGGGCTTGACCCGTCTGATTCTCGGCATCTCCGTCGTAGGGTTGCTGTTCAATGTCGCAGGCAATGTCGTCTTTATGTATGGTTATCTGGGCGCGCCCGCACTGGGAGGCGTAGGTTGTGGCGTCGCCAGTGCTCTGTCGATGTGGTTGATGCTGTTGCTGATGTTGGGCTATATCCTCGGCTCGCGCCGCTTTGTACTGTTGCGGCGCGCGCCGACTGCCAGGCCGTGGCCGCTGGCGGTGCTGGAGATTCTCCGCTTGGGCTTGCCGATTTCTGGCACGGTCCTGGCCGAGAATGGATTTTTCATCGCGGTAACCCTGATGATGGGCACCGTCTCGATTAGCGCAGTGGCCGCGCATCAGATTGCGATGAACTACACCTCGATCATGTACATGATCCCGATGGCGCTCGGGCAGCAATTTCGGTGCGGGTGGGGCATGCAGTGGGTGAGGGTAACCTGAGCGAAGCGCGCTGGCGGGGCGTCTGCGGGATCCTAGTCTGTTTCGCCGTCATGACCGTGTCGGCCCTGTTCTTACTGATCTTTCATCGGCAGATTGCCCTGCTGTATTCGGCCGATCACAAGATCGCCGCGCTTGCCGCTTCACTGTTGCTGATCGCTACCGCCTTCCAGCTGTCGGACGGATTGCAGGTTGCATGCGGTGGCGCCCTGCGCGGCTTCAAGGATACCCGCCGGCCTTTACTGATTTGCATCGTTGCCTACTGGCTGATTGGTTTTCCGCTCGCCTGGCGCGCTGCGCATCGGCCAGATGCGGCGGCGCAGCAGGTTTGGTGGGGATTCGTCATCGGTCTAACCGTAGCTGCGCTACTGATGCTCGCCCGCTACCTACTCCTTTCCCGGCATCTGGCACGAGCCCCTTCACGGCGGTTGGCCGCGAAGGGAGGAACCGCATGAGCGCGGACCTATTGCTGAAACTGCCGGCTGAGGCTGGCCGGGAGCACATCTGCATTCTGCAGTTGAACCGTCCTGAACGAGCCAATGCTTACAACACCGCATTACTGGAATCCCTGTTGGCCGCCCTGCAGGAAATTAAGTCCCAGCCGGCCCTACGCGCCTTGTTGATCTGCGGCGCGGGCGAGCGCTCTTTCTGCTCCGGAGCCGATCGCGAAGAGTTGAAGGGACGGTGTTTCAAGGATGGTATCGAGCTGCTTAGCCGCGTTGTCTTCGATCAGCTTGCTGAATTGCCTATTCCTACAGTGGCATGCATTAACGGCGCCGCTATCGGCGGCGGGCTGGAACTGGCGCTTGCCTGCGATCTGCGAGTTTGCAGCCCAGGCGCCATCTTTGCTCTGCCGGAATTGAGTCTGGGATTGACGCCGGCAGCGGGCGGCATACGGCGCCTGCCGACCCTGATCGGCTTGGGCGAGCCAAGGAAATGATCCTGTTCCAGCATCGCCTCGACGCATTTCAGGCTTGGAATTGGGGGCTGGTGGCCTATGAGGGCGAGGATTATCGCAGCTACGCCATGGCGCTGACCGAGCAGGCGGCGGCGGTCGATCCAATGGCACTGCGCTTGGCCAAAAAGTTGCTGAGCGCGGAAACGCATTCCATGCAGCGCGAGTTTGAAGCTTTTACACAAGCGTTTTTATATGAACAGAACTTTCGAAGGGTGAATTCATGAATGCGGGAAGCATGCACGCTGAAGGTCCTCGGTTGTTGAGTGTCGCCACGGAAAATCCTGGGAAAAGGTACCGCCAAGAAGAACTGGTCGAATTGTTTGGTGTTACGGACAGAAAGATATCGAAGCTGTTTTCCAGTACCCATGTCTCTTCTCGCTTTCTCAACCTGGGAGAGCCCAATGAGAGCGGCCGCCTTGCCGATGAAAGCGGCCTAGAACTCGCTCGCAAGCACCGCGAGCAAGCCATTGTGGCTGGCCGAGCGGCAATCGCGCGCGCACTGGAGCGTGCCGGCCTGCAAGCGACCGACATCGACTATATCGTTTGTGTTACCTCGACCGGCTTCCTGTGTCCCGGCCTGTCGGCTCATCTGATCAAGGCCGCCGGCCTGCGCAGCGACGTGCACCGCCTGGACGTGGTCGGCATGGGCTGCAACGCCGGTCTGAACGGAATGCAGCCGCTGGTCAATTTCTGCCGCCTGCACCCGGGCAGCCGCAGCTTGCTGGTCTGCGCGGAAATCTGCTCTGCCTCGTACGTCTTCGACATGAGCATGCGCACAGCGGTCGTCAATTCCCTGTTCGGCGACGGTGTTGCGGCAGCCGTGTTCGGCTACCAGGGGGCAGACGTCTCGCGCACCGCGCCGGAGATTCTTGGCTTCACTTCGCACATGATGCAAGAGCATATTGACGCCATGCGCTTCGATTACGAAGAAGGAAAATATTCGTTCTACCTCGACCGTGACGTCCCGTATGTCATCGGCAACAACGTTGAGCAACCTATCAGGGCTCTGCTAAGCAGATTCGGATTGAAGCTGCATGACATCAAGCATTGGATCATCCATTCCGGCGGCCGCAAGGTGATCGATGCGATCAAGTTTAATCTGGGCCTTTCCTCGCATGCAATGCGGCATACGGAAGCTGTGCTGAAAGACCTGGGCAATCTGTCTTCTGGCTCCTTCCTGTTTTCCCACCAGCGCCTGATTGAGGAAGACGTGGCTCAACGTGGCGAATATGCCGTGATGATGACGATGGGACCCGGCGCCACCATCGAATGCTGCTTGGCCCGCTTCTAAGCGCCCAGAAGTCTGCGGCATCTCTCTCCCTGCTCGGCGGGACAGGCAGTTGCACCTAAACAGCAGAGCTAAATCACGAAAGGTATCCGGATGAAGACACGTAATCTGTTCAGGAACAATGAGAAGATGGTCAGCATCGGCAACCCATTCTGGGACGAGGCGGAACGCCACGGTTTGGCCGGAATTGTGGGCGAGTTGCGCAACAACCGCCTACATACTCCTGATGGGCATAGCTTCACCAATTTCAGTTGCTGCTCCTATCTCGACCTCGACCAGCATCCGAAAATCATAGATGGGGCGATCGAGGCCCTTCGCCGCTTTGGCGTACTCGATCATTGCATTACGCGCGCGCGCGTCCAGATCCCGGCATTGATTGAGCTTGAAACGTCTCTGTCCGAGCTGTTCCGCTCGCAAATCGTCACCGCAATTTCGGCCAGCGTTGCGACCTCGGGCGTGCTTCCACTGATCGCCTCCGGTCACCTGACCGGTGGCCGCAAGCCAGTGATGGTCTTTGACAAGAATTGCCATGTCTCCATGCTGCACACCAAGCCCATCTGTGCCGACGAAACACAAGTCGAAACCTGCCCCCACCATGACCTGCAGTTCATTGAGGATGCCTGCAAGAAGTACGGCACCGTCTCCTATGTTTGCGATGGTGCCGACAGCTTGGGGGCTACGCGCCAGTAGAGGAGTTGACCAAACTGCAGCAGAAATACGATCTGCATATTTATTACGACGACAGCCATTCGCTGTCGGCCTATGGGGAGCGCGGCGTCGGCTATGTGCGATCCCATTTGCAGGAACTGGATGGTCGCACGATTGTGGTCGCCACGCTCAATAAGGCTTTTGGCGCTAGCGGGGCGGCCATCATGTTGGGCCAGCGCAGCCAGCAGGAGTTGCGCATCATAGACCGCTACGCCGGTGCCATCGGCTATTCCCAGCCGATGAATACGGCCGCCGTCGGTGCCTGCCTAGCGTCGGCTGACATCCATCGGACGCCGGAACTGGGACAACTGCAGCAAAAGCTGGCGGCGAACATCGCATTGTTTGACGAGCTGCGGCCGACGCCGCAAGCCGGATCCAGTTTCCCGATTCGTCTTGTTAGCGTGCCTGATACGGACGTGGTCCAGTGCGCGATCGAACTGTACGAAGCTGGCTACTACGTGTCTCCGGTCTTCTTCCCGGTCGTAGCACGCGGCACGGCCGGCCTACGCGTGATGATGCGCGCGGGCCAGACGTGCGACGAAATCACGGATCTGGTGCGCATCATCAATTGCGTGCCGGTCGAGGCTGCGGCTGTGGTGCAAGCGGGTTGACCACACTCTGACTGCGCATGGAAGGGAACGCATATGCACACTGAAATCAAGACCAATTTGGCCTGGAGCGCCGCGCAACTGAGCAGCGATCCGGCCTGGGTACACAGGTTGACGGCCGAAGAGCTGGCCGAACTGAATGGCGCCCTAGCGCGGGCGATGAACAGCGATAAGCCGCTGGAGCAAATGCACGCAAAGGACCTCCCTCTGGATACATTAGCCGTCACCTTGCATCGCCTAGGAGTCGAGCTAGAAAATGGGCGCGGCGCGGTGCGAGTGGATGGCTTGCCCTCGCGGCAATACAGTGAAAAAGAGATGCGCTGCCTTTTCTGGGGCCTGTCTCAATACTTGGGCGACTGCGTATCGCAGTCCGATGCCGGCGAACTGATGATGAGTATCAAGGATGCCGGCGGCGAGCCGGATGATCCCGAAGTGCGTGGCGTGCATAGTCGTGGCGCCTTGCAATACCATACCGACCTGTGCGATGTGGTCGGCATGCTGTCTCTGCATACTGCCGCCGAGGGTGGCGAGTCCCTGCTGCTTAGCAGCATCGCAGTGCACGATGAGATTCTGCGCACCCGTCCCGATCTTTTGGACGTGCTATATCGTCCCTTTTGCTACGCTAAACCGAAGTGGGATGCGCCCGGTGAACGGTTACTGGAGATGCGCCCCATTTTCGCCGTGCATGACGGCCGCTTTGTCAGCACCTATCTGCGCGATTTTATCGACTGGGCACAAGACGATCCGCGCGCGCCGCGGCTGCAGCCTGCCCAGATCGAGGCGCTCGATTACCTCGATGCTGTGTGCAACGATCCGCGCTTCAGCTATTCCTTCGTGTTGGAACCGGGGCAGATGCTTTTCTTCAATTCTTTCGTGACCTACCACTCGCGACGCTCCTTCCGAAACAATGTGGATCCCGCTCAGCACCGCAATTTGCTGCGGCTCTGGCTGTCAGTGCCCAACAGCAGGGAATTGCCGGAGACTTACCGATCTTCTTACGGCGCGGTCGACTCCGGCGCTTTGCGTGGTGGCATTCACCCCGATACTGGCTCCGGGCAACGCGTGGCGCACAATGAGCTGCTTGGAGCGCCAGCATGAGCGACCGGCTGGCGGGCAAAAAGGCCATCGTCACTGGTGGTTCGAACGGCATTGGGTTGGCTATCGCCTGCGCTTTCGTGCATGAAGGTGCAGATCTACTCGTGACTGCCTATCAGCATGGCGAGGGCGCGCAGGTGCTTGCAATGGAAGCGGCACTGCAAGGACGGCGGTCGAGTGGATTCGTTTGGCCTGTCAAGATGACGATGCAGTAGAACAGTTGTTCGCGGCAGCCGATTCGCTGCTGGGGCCGGCGGATATCCTGGTCAACAATGTTGGCGTCGTCGCGGAAACCCCCTTCTTAGAGCATTCTCAAGAAGACTACGACCACACGTTCCGGATCAACAGTCGCTTCCCCTTCTTTACGACGCAGCGCTTTGCGCGCGCAAATATCCAGCGCAAGGCTGGCGGTAGCGTCATCAACATTGCCTCAGTCAGCGCCTACAAGGCGATCAGCCGACTTAGTTCCTACCAGTGCAGTAAGGCCGCGCTGGCGATGCTGAGTAAGAGCGCCGCGCTGGAGTTGGCTCAGTACGGCATCCGCGTTAATACCCTGTCGCCGGGCTTGACCGCTACAAATGGCAATGCCCACCAATGGCGCGACAAGCCGGAACTGTGGCGCGAGCGCTCCAAGGAACTGCCGCTGGGTCGCACCGGCGTGCCGGAGGACATGACTGGCGCGGCGCTCTTCCTTGCTTCTGAGGAATCGTCGTGGATGACCGGTGGCCATATCGTTATCGATGGGGGCGACAGCGCCGCCTGAAGATTCGCCGCCCGCTCAATTTAATCGATGTGAGGAAATCTTTCATGCTGAAACTAGTGGCTGATCGAAATAAGCAAGATGCGCTGGATAGCATCAGCCGCATGCCTGGCGTCGCCTTGGTTGATTGTCAGGCTGCGGACGCTGACGGGATGCAGAACGCCGCTTTTCTGGCCCGTCTGGAAGGGGTGCTCTGCCGCATTGAGGCTGACGCGGGCTGCCGCCTAATCGTTTTTCAAGGTCTGGGGCTGACGCGTCAAGATGACGCCCTCAGCTTGCCGAACCTGCACTTATATAGCAAACGCGAACAATTGCTGAAGCGCTTTCGCGGGTTGGCTCCGCTCAGCGTAGCGCTGGTGGATGGCGCGTGCAGCGGAACCCATTTCGAGATCGCTTTGTGTGCGGACGCTTGCCTAGCCAGTGACGAGAGCAGTTTCGCCGTGCCAGAACTGGCTCAGGGTTACCTGCCGGGTATTAGCATGTTCCGCCTCGCTATGCAAATCGGCTTGCGTCCGGCACGTAAGTTGATGCTGCTGAATGGCTCGTTTGGCGCCCATGACGCCTTGGCGCAGGGTCTAGTAGACGCCGTCTGCCCGGTGGCAGAGTTTCCGCAGCATCTGGCCTCCATCATCGCGCGTACTGCGACGAATGGCCGGGTCGCTACGCAAATGAGCCGACGTTTGCTGGAGGAGTCTTATTCCACCCCCTACGAGGACAGCATTGGTCATTTCTTGGCAGCCCAGCACCGGTGCTACGCCAAGTTGACTGAGACGGACCAGTAATTCCTGGACATGGAACTTGCATGGATACTTCCTATATCAACACCTCGCTGCTGAAGTTCAATCCGCAGGCCGACGACCCCAGCTTTGGTAGCGATGTCGTGATTCTCGATCTCGAAGATTCGGTTCATGCACGGCACAAGGAACACGCGCGCAACATGTTGGCGACGCTTGACCTCAGGCCGTTGTTGGCAACCGGCATACGATTCGGTATCCGAATCAACAGTCTGATGTCGTTGACTGGATTGCAGGACTTGTGCGCGCTGATCGAATTTCTGCGCGAAATGCCCACCAGCGTCGCTTTCGTTCAGTTGCCAAAAGTTGAGTCGGACTTTGAAGTCACGCTGTGCCGCTCGATATTGAACGAGAATGCATTGGCGATCCATATCATTCCCATCATTGAGACACCCAAGGGAGTGGAGCATTTGGAACAGATCGCCGCACTTAGCGACGCCATGATGTTTGGACGGGTTGATATGACTGCATCCATGTACCGCAGCAACGCCACCTATCTCGCCTATGCGCGCGGCAGGTTCTGCGCGGCTTGCGCCCAGCACGGAATTTCGGCCATCGACACCGCGAACTTTGAAAGCAGTGCCGACATCATGGACCTGACGGCGTTCGAACTGGATTGCCGAGAAGGCCGAGCCGAGGGCTTCACCGCTCGCGCGGTTGTGCATCCTGCCCAAGTGGCCATCGTCAAACGCGTCTTTGCTATGCCGGAAGAAGAGTTGCAGACCTACCGCAGCGCCATCGCCGCCTATGCCGATGCGCAGACGGGATTTTCCATCGTCAACGGCAGCATCATCGCCCCACCCTTCGTGGCGCGCGCGCACAAAATGTTGCGGTTGTATCAGCGCCTCCAAGGAGAACAGGCATGCACGGGGCATTGAACCGCCCCACCGCCGGCCCGGCCTGTCTGGACTATGTAGCGCTCAGTGCCGTCGGAGATATCGCCGAACTTGCGCACAACATGCGCACAGCGTACGCGGTCGGGCTGGAGGGCGTGACTGTTCCTCTGCGCAGCAGCATCCAGCGCGATGAGCCTTTCTTCGCCTTCGATACGATGCCAGCTTATAGCGAGACTCACCAGCTATTTGTCGCCAAGCTTGGTACCGTCATTCCTCAGCGCAATCCGGAGTTGAAGAGTGTCCATGCGCTAGTGGCCGCTTTTTCAGCGAGCAGCGGGCGACTGATTGGCATCTTCGATGGTGATGCCGTCACCCATCTGAAATGCGCAGCCGTTGCGGCCTTTGTCACAGACCTGTGTGCGCCGCGCAACGCCAGCGTTCTGGGATTGATCGGTAGTGGCGTGCAGGCATCGTCGCAATTGCGCGCGGCGACGACTGTGCGTCCCATTGAACAGGTCAACATCTATTCACGCAATGCCAAGAGGGTGGCCGCTTTCGTGCGTGAGCATCAGCCGCGATTCCCGGAAATTCATCTGAACGCATGCAGTAGTGCGGAAGAGGCGGCGCAAGATGCGGACATCATCAGCACCGCGACCACGGCGACGGTCCCCTTACTGGCCGCGTCCGTCTTGAAGCGCGCCGGCGGCCTGCACATTAATTGCTTCGGCAATCACACGCCGGCTTCGCGTGAAATCCCGGTCGAGGTGCTGGCTCACGATTCCATCGTCATCGTAGAAGATATGCAGACGGCGTTGAAGGAGGCGGGCGAAGTGCATCGCAGCGCGTATTCGCTGGAACGGCTGAGCACCTTGGACCCTGCTCAACTGCAACTGCAACGAACCGTGTTTTCTTCCACTGGTCATGCCTTCCTCGATTTGCTGGCAGTCGATCACTTTATCAGGAAGCTGGGGCTACTAGGGACGTAGCACTCGTCTTATGGAGTTGAGAGAAAAATGAGTAGGGAGATGAAACAAGTGGCACCAAATGTCTTCCGTGCCAGCTATGGCCGCTACTTCGAGGATTTCGAGATAGGGCACGTGTACCAGCATCGTCCCGGTAGGTCGATTACCGAGGCCGACAATATCTGGTTTAGTCTACTGACGATGAATACCCACCCGCTGCACTTCGATAACGAGTATGGCAAAGCGACCGAGTTCGGCCGCACCATAATCGCCAGTGGCTTCACCGTATCGGTCCTGGGCGGCATGAGCGTTAGCGATATCAGCCAAAAAGCTATCGCAAATCTGGGCTGGACCGATATCCGCATGCCGGCACCGCTGTTTGCTGGCGACACCCTGTACGGCGAGAGTGAAGTATTGTTCAAGCGCGATTCAAACTCGCGACCACACGCCGGCATCGTTGAGGTCAAAACGACTGGAAAGAATCAGCATGGCGTGGTGGTCTGCGAGTATCGTAGAACGGTCTTGGTGCCCAAACGCGGCCACGCTGTTGACGACAAGATGGATTATTAAACGATGGCTCTTGATGCCGACGACACGTTGCGCGACATGCCGGCCCTGGGCGACTGGCTGCTGAGCGCGCCGGTGCCAGCTCTGGAATGGCATACTGGTCAGAGCGAACAACTGCGGCAGTGGTGTGAAGAGGGGCTGAACTTGCTGCTGGCGGCCTTGCCGCCCCGCTCCGTATGGGGCGATGGCGAACGCCGGCTGGTAAGACTGTTTCGCGAAGCCGTAGCGGATGCCCGCGCAGCCCTTGTTGCAGTTCACGGGGAAGGTATCTATAGCCTGCTGACTCGAGACTTCAGCGATTCTCCGCGAATAGATGCTTTAGTGACGCTGGCAGCGACGCAAGTCCCCGGTCTGTTGCCGACGCCAGCGCAGCTAAGTGAGGACGCGGCGCTGGTATTGAACGACAAATTGGGACATGAGTTGAGCGTCGGCCTGGTGCTGGCGCAGTGGCTGGCCCAACCACGCGTCGGCCGGCATCTGATGGCGTCGATGCGACTGCCGCTGCCCGAGGCGCATGAAATACTGCCGGCTTACCAAGCTGGCAGCGAGTTGGAGCTTGGCTTGGTGCGCCTGCAGCGACGTGGTCGACAGGGCTACCTGAGCCTATGCAACCCGCGCTATCTGAACGCCGAAGACGATGATGTGGTGCGTGCCATGGAGTTGGCCATCGACGTGGTGCTGCTGGATGGCGGGACCGAACTCGGAGTGCTGCGCGGCGGGATTATGCTGCACCAGAAGTATCGAGGCCGCCGTGTGTTCTGCTCGGGCGTCAATCTGACCAAGCTATATTCGGGGCAATTGCCCTTCCTGTTCTATATCGAACGCGAATTGGGCTTGGTGAGCAAACTGCATCGCGGGCTGTGGGGCGGCGGCTCGCCATGGGCGGATGCCCCGGACCTGGGACTGGAAAAGCCCTGGGTGGCGGCGGTGGACGGACATGCCATAGGTGGCGGCTGCCAGCTACTGTTAGTCTGCGACCACGTCATAGCGGAATCATCGGCGTTCATTTCTTTGCCGGCGCGTTCCGAAGGCTTCATTCCCGGTGTCGCCAATCTGCGCCTGCCGCAGTACGTCGGACGACGCTTGGCAAACCGCCTGATCTACCGGAACCATAAGGTGGCTGTGGACAGTATCGAAGGCAGGCTGCTGGTTGATGAAGTGGTGGGCGCGGCCGATATGGATGTGGCGATCGACCGCATTGCCGCAGAGATCGTCGACCTCGGCTCGCGCGGCATTGTTAGCAATCGCAAGGCATTTCGTCATGCGACCGAGCCACTGGACCAGTTCCGCGGCTATCTGGCGACTTTTTGCCGCGAGCAGGCGCGCTGCATGTATGGCACCGAGATCATTCGTAACCTTGAACAGTTCTGGACGCGACGCAATCGGTCATGATGGGCAAGACGCGCTATGAAAACGCCGATTAAAAGCTTCGCGCGAGATTTTCGGCGATGTTCACGGCAAAATTCGATGCCAAAGTGAAGTGCAGCCAGTTCGAAGGGGGCGTAAAAGCGTTTCAAATACAGCAGTTCACACCCATGACGGACGACTCTTATGCGCTGAAAGTAGCCCGTTTCGCGCAATCACCAGATTCGCCAGGGCGAACAGACTGAACAGTTGCACCTCAGTTCATCTAGGAGCAGCAAACGCCAGAACTTCAGCAGCGTGGTCGCATCCAGCACGTTCTCAACACTCAGATCGATTCCGGAAAACGATCGCATCGTGGTGCTGTCGTACAGCGCGTCTGCCCGCTTCGGATAGTACGGCTCAATTGCAGTGAACATTCGCGGCCACGGCACGAGCTACCCCATCTCGTCCAGGAAACGCTGACGCCGGGTCATTCGCTTCTTGTCTGCGCCGTCCGCTTCCACATCGCCGATTTGTCGCGCCATCGTCGTGGGCTACTGCTGTACGCCATCGCGACGACCTCTTCGGACACGTCTTCGAGCACCGCTGTGCCCCAAAAAAAGCAGCGTTTCCTGAGATCTGAACGTCAATACTCGTCGAACAGGCTCTGCATGCGCTCGCGCGGCACGCCGGCCTGCAAGGCCAGCATCAGCAAGACACGCGCCTTGAACGGGTGCAGGTTGCCGGCGCTCACAAAACCGTACTGATCGTCGGGTGCCGCACCGTTATGCATCACGTGCCCGCTGCCCACGCGCGCCGCCCGCACGACCGCCACGCCGCGCTGCACGGCCTCCGAGAGCGCCTGTTGCAGCAGCGAATGCAGCGAACCGTTCCCCGTGCCCGCAACCACAATACCTTGCACGCCCGCGTCGACCAGCGCATCGACCGCGATACGCGACACGCCCGCGTAGCTCGACACCACTTCCACGGCCGGCAATTCGCCCGAGAGCCCGACGAACTCGCTCTCGACGGTGTGGTACTGCAACGCCGCGCGTTGATACGCCACGCGTTCGTCCTGCACCCAGCCGAGCACGCCGATCTCCGGCGAGTGGAACGCATCGACCTTATAAGTGCTTGTCTTGATGACGTCGCGCGCGCAATGAATCTGGTTGTTGATGGCGACCATCACGCCGCGTCCGGCCGAAATCGGGTCGGTGGCCACGCGCACGGCGTTGAGCAGGTTGAGCGGGCCGTCGGCCGAGAGCGCCGTCGCGGGGCGCATCGCCGCCGTCAGCACCACCGGCTTGCGACTGTTGACCGTCAGATGCAGGTAGTACGCCGTTTCTTCAAGCGTATCGGTGCCATGGGTAATCACCGCACCGGCCACATCGGGCTGCGAGAGCAACGCATTCACGCGCGCGGCCAGCTTCTGCCAGAGCGCCACGCTCATGTCCTTGCTATCGATCTGCGCGACCTGCTCCGCGTGGATATGCGCAACGCTGCCCAGCGCCGGAACCGCCGCGAGCAAGTCCTGGATACCGAGCGCCCCGGCCTGATAAGCGGCCGTGCGCGTGGCGTCGGACGCGCTGCCCGCGATCGTGCCGCCCGTGGCGAGCAACGCGATGCGCGGCAGATCGCCCGACGACACCGTGTAATGGGGAATCGGGTTGAATGAGGTCGAAGTCATGGCAATGATTGTATCCAATACTGCCCGGCTTCCCAATCGCTGAAAATAGTGATCCCGCCGCGTTGGACGGAATCGTGGCCGGGCCACCCCCGGCCGGCAGCGGCGGGCTTAACGACGCCTCACGACGCCTCACGACGCCTCACGACCCCTGATAGCGCCAGACAACGCCTGTCGCCGCTTACCCATGCGCGCATTCGCCCCGGCACGACGGCGCGTCAGGCCGCGAAGTCGAGCGCTTCTCGCAGTTGCGTCGAGATGTCCTGCTCCTTGAGCGCCGGGGCCAGCATTTCGATGAGGCGGTAGGCATACGAGCGCAGGAACGCACCGCGACGCATGCCGATGCGCGTCGTGCTAGGCTCGAACGCGTTGTCGAGTTCCAGCACCGCCAGATCCTGGTCCTTGCGCGGATCGACGGCCATCGCCGCCACGATTCCTACCCCCAATCCAATCTCGACGTAAGTTTTGATCACGTCCGTATCGAGCGCGGTGAGCACGATGTCCGGCACCAGGCCCTGGTCCGAGAACGCCTTGTCCACATGCGAGCGACCCGTGAAGTCGCCGTCGTAGGTGATGATGGGATAGTCGGCGATATCCGCCAGCGTGACGCGCTCGCACCCGGTGAGCGGGTGATCCTTCGGCACGACGGCGACGTGATGCCAGGAATAGCACGGGAACGTGACGATATCGGGAAAGCGATCGAGCGCCTCGGTCGTGATGCCGATGTCGGCCTCGCCGTCGATCACCATCTGCGCGATCTGACGCGGGCTGCCCTGCCGTAGCGCCAGATGCACCTTTGGATAGACGCTCGTGAATTGCTTGATCACCTGCGGCAGCGCATAGCGCGCCTGCGTGTGGGTCGTTGCCACCACGAGATGGCCGCTGTCCTGATCCGCGAACTGACGCGCCACACGGCGCAGGTTCTCGGCGTCGAGCAACATGCGCTCGATCAGTTGCAGCACGGCCTTGCCAGGCTCGGTAAGTCCCGTGAGCCGTTTGCCGCGACGCACGAAAACATCCACGCCAAGTTCGTCTTCGAGATCCTTGATCTGCTTGCTCACGCCCGACTGCGACGTGTACAGCGCACTGGCGGCTTCCGTCAGGTTGAGGTTCTGCCGAACGGCTTCGCGCACGTAGCGCAATTGCTGAAAATTCATGAGGGGACTCCACCCTGGTGCTTATCGTTTCGTGACGTCTTGGTCATGACGTCTTCGTCGTAACGTCTTCTTCGATCGTCGATCATGTCTTTCGGGTTGACGACACGGCTTGCGCGGGTTCGCCCCGTCGATGCGCCGTTCGGCTCACGCCGGCGCGGCAAACACCCGCAACTGACGCGGCACCGCCCGCAGCGGCGCACCACTTTGCGCGCCAAGCGCCTGCCAGCCCGAGCGGGTCAGTTCCGCCTCCCACACCGCCCCGCCCGGCGCGGCAAGTTCCACGCGCACCGTGCCGCCCAGCGGAATCGCCCGGCGCACGGCCACGTCGATCCCAGGCCCGCCGTCGTGCGCCGGCAGCAGCGCGAGATCGTGTGGGCGCACGTACGCCATCGCACGACCGTCCTGCGGCGCGGCAGGCAGATCGTCCTTGTGCACCGTCACGCGAAATGTCCCCCCGCCGGCACCGACATCGGCAATGAAGTCGTGCGTGCGCAACTCGCCCGGCAGACGGTTCACGGCGCCGAGAAACTCATAGACGAACGGGCTGCGCGGCGTGTCGTACACGTCCTGCGGCGCGCCGATCTGTTCGACCTTGCCACGATTCATCAGCACGATACGGTCGGCCACTTCGAGCGCCTCTTCCTGATCGTGCGTGACGAAGATCGTGGTGATGTGCAGCTCGTCGTGCAGCCGGCGCAGCCAACTGCGCAACTCCTTGCGTACCTTGGCGTCGAGCGCCCCGAAAGGTTCGTCGAGCAGCAGCACTTTCGGCTCGACGGCCAGCGCACGCGCCAACGCAATACGCTGACGCTGTCCGCCCGAGAGTTCCGCCGGATAATGATCGGCCAGCCAGTCGAGTTGCACCAGGCTGAGCAGCTCATGCACCTTGGTGCGGATCTGCGCGTCCAAAAGCCGCTCGCGGCGCGACTTCACGCGCAGGCCGAATGCCACATTCTCGAATACGGTCATGTGACGGAAAAGCGCATAGTGCTGGAACACGAAGCCGACCTGACGCTCGCGCGTGCCGACCGTCGCCACGTCTTCGCCGTTGAGCACCACGCGACCGGCGTCGGCGAACTCCAGCCCCGCGACGATCCGCAGCAGCGTGGTCTTGCCGCAGCCGGACGGCCCAAGCAGCGCGACCAGCTCGCCGGTGGGGAATTCGAGCGTGACGTCGTCGAGTGCCGCGAAATCGCCGAAACGTTTCGACACCTGTTGTACCTGAATGCTCATTGTCTTGCTCCTCGAAGCGATATCGGCTCAAGCCTGCACGGCGTCTTCGCGACGCGCGGCCTTGTCCTGCGCCAGCTTGCGCTCAGCCCACAGCTTCAGCGCCAGCGTGGCGAGCGCGAGCAACGCGAGAATCGACGCCGCCGCAAATGCGCCCACCGTGTGGTAGTCGTTGTACTCAATTTCCACGTGCAGCGGCAGCGTGTTCGTCTCGCCGCGAATATGCCCGGAGACGACCGACACGGCACCGAACTCGCCCATGGCCCGTGCATTGCAAAGGATCACGCCGTATAGCAGGCCCCATTTGATTTTCGGCAGCGTCACGCGCGTGAAGACCTGCCAGCCGCTGGCCCCCAGCACGCGCGCCGCCTCCTCCTCTTCGCTGCCCTGCGCCTGCATGAGCGGAATCAGTTCGCGCGCGACGAACGGGAACGTGACGAACACCGTCGCGAGTATCAGTCCGGGCAGCGCGAACACGATCTTCAGGTTGTGTGCGTCGAGAAAGTCCCACAGCGGTCCCTGACGGCCGAAGATCAGCAGGAACGTGATGCCCGCGATCACCGGCGAGACCGAAAACGGCAGGTCGATGAGTGTCGTGAGTACGCTCTTGCCCTTGAAGTCGAAACGCGCAATCGCCCACGACGCCGCCACACCGAACACCAGGTTGAGCGGCACGGCGATGACCGCGATCAGCAGCGTGAGACGAAGGGCTGACAGCGCGTCGTCGTTCGTCAACCCAACCCAGTACGCGACGAAGCCTTTGCCCAGCGCGGTGACGAAGACCGACGCGAGCGGCAAGAGCAGAAACAAGGCGAAGAACAACAACGCCACGGCAATGAGTGCGGCCTTGACGAACGCAGGCTCGTCGGTCGGATCGGCCCGGCGGACCTGGGACGGTTGCAGCAAGGCCGGCGACAGTGCAAGTGAATCGGACATGATCGAAACGTTTTCCTGAATCACGCGCCACTGGCGCGCCGGCCCGTATGACGGCGTTGCAGCCACCATTGCAGGGTATTGATCAACAGCAGCAACACGAACGAGATCACCAGCATCACCACGGCCAGCGCCGCGGCGCCCGCATAGTCGTACTGCTCGAGCTTGGTGACGATCAGCAGCGACGTGATTTCCGAGACCATCGGAATGTTGCCGGCAATGAAGATAACCGAGCCGTACTCCCCCACCGCGCGCGCAAAAGCCAGCGCAAAACCGGTCAGCAGCGCGGGCAGCACCGCCGGGAGAATCACGTGACGCAGTGTCTGCCAACGGGTTGCGCCCAGGCACGCGGCGGCCTCTTCCTGTTCGCGTTCGAATGCCTCGAGCACCGGTTGGAGCGTGCGCACGACGAACGGCAGTCCGATGAAGGTCAGCGCCACGAAGATGCCCAACGGCGTAAAGGCAATCTTGATATCGAGCGGCGCGAACCAGCGTCCGATCCAGCCGTTCGGCGCGTAGATCGCGGCCAGCACGATCCCCGCGACCGACGTCGGCAAGGCAAATGGCAGGTCGATCAGCGCATCAACGAAACGCTTGCCGGGGAACCTGTAGCGCACGAGCACCCAGGCCAGCACGAAACCGAACACCGCGTTGAGAATGGCCGCCGCGAGCGAGAGGCCAAACGTGAGGCGGTAAGAGGCCAGCACGCGCGGCGAACTCACGGCGGCGACAAAACTCGCCCAATCGAGCGAGCTGGCCTTGATGAACACCATCAGCAACGGCACCAGCACCACAAGGCTCAGATAGGCGACGGTGTAGCCCATCGTCAGGCCAAAGCCCGGCAAGGCGCTCGGCTTGCGCCAGAGAGGAAACAGTGCGGTACTCATGCGTGCGTCCCTTTGTCTTCCGAGATTCCGGGGTTACTTCTTGGTGTAGATCTGGTCGAAGATGCCGCCGTCGGCAAAGTGCTTGGCCTGCGTCTTCGTCCACCCGCCCAGGTCGGCGTCGACTGTGTAGAGCTTGAGCTTCGGATACTGCGACGCATACTTCCTGACGATCTCCGGCGAGCGCGGGCGGTAGAAGTGCTTTGCGGCAATCTCCTGCCCTTGCGGCGAATACAGCCATTGCAGATACGCTTCGGCGGCCTTGCGGGTTCCGTGCTTGTCGACGTTCTTGTCGACGACGGCGACTGGCGGCTCCGTGAGAATCGATGACGACGGCACGACGATGTCGAACTTGTCCGGACCGAGATCCTTCACCGAAAGCAGCGCCTCGTTTTCCCAGGCAATCAGCACGTCACCGATGCCGCGCTCGACGAAGGTGGTGGTGGCACCTCGCGCGCCGGAATCGAGCACCCCCACGTTGTGGTAGAGCGCCGCGACAAAGGCCTTCGCGGTCTGCTCGTTTCCGCCCGGTTGCTTGAGTGCGTAGAGCCACGCGGCGAGATAATTCCAGCGGGCACCGGCCGACGTCTTCGGGTTCGGCGTAACAACGCTGATGCCCGGCTTAATGAGATCGTTCCAGTCCTTGATCTGCTTTGGGTTGCCCTTACGCACGAGCAACACGATGGTCGACGTGTACGGCGTGGCGTTGTCGGGCAGGCGCTTCTGCCAATCCTTGTTCACGAGACCGGCCTGCGCCAGTTCGTCGATGTCGGCAGAAATGCCGAGCGTCACGACGTCGGCCGGTGCGCCGTCGAGTACGGTGCGGGCCTGCTTGCCCGAGCCGCCGTGCGAGGCCTTGAGCGTCACCGTGTCGCCAGTGGTCTGCTTGTAGTGCGCCTCGAATGCCTTGTTGTAGTCGGCATACAACTCACGCGTCGGGTCGTACGACACGTTGAGTAGCGAAAGACTTGCGGCCTGTGCCTGAATCGACAGGCCGGCGGTCAGTGCCAGCCCTCCCAGTGCGGCACCCAGACGCCTGGCTCTCCATCCCCATATGGCTTGGCTCATGACTTGCACTCCCTCTCGTTTTTCATCTGTAGGAGGCCAGTCTATGGGGACGTCTAAATAATTAAAAATAATCTTTAAGCGATTGTTTATATCGAATCATGGATTAGCGCGTTCGCGCCGGCGGGGGATCCTGCGGGAATGCAACGTTTCACGCGCGGGACAGCAACTTCATGCAGTCCATGAAGTTTTCCCTTGCGTTTTTGCAAACACTGTACAAAAATACAGCCACCTGTGCTTCCATACAGTGATGCCATGATCAAACTTACTGCTCGCCAACAGCAGGTCTACGAACTGGTCCGACAAGCGATCGAGCGCACCGGCTTTCCGCCGACGCGTGCCGAGATCGCCGCCGAACTCGGCTTCTCTTCCGCCAATGCCGCGGAGGAGCACCTGCGGGCGCTGGCGCGCAAAGGGGTGATCGAACTGGCCGCCGGCCAATCGCGCGGCATCCGCCTCAAGCGGCTCGACGAAGCGGGCGGCATGCATCAGTTCACCTTGCCGCATATGGGCCTGATGCAACTGTCGCTGCCGCTCGTCGGGCGCGTTGCCGCAGGTAGCCCGATCCTGGCGCAGGAACATATCGAACGCAACTTTCAGTGCGACCCGAACATGTTCGCGCGCCAGCCCGATTACCTGCTGAAGGTGCGCGGTATGTCCATGCGCGACGCGGGCATTCTCGATGGCGATCTGTTGGCGGTACAAAAAGCCGCTGACGCGCGCGAGGGCCAGATTGTCGTGGCACGCATTGGCGACGATGTGACCGTCAAACGTTTTCACCGTGTGCCCGGCGGCGTCGAGTTGATCGCCGAAAACCCCGACTTCGAGAACATCGATGTCAATGAAGGCAGCGGCGACTTTGCGCTGGAAGGGATTGCGGTCGGCCTGATCCGCAACAACGACCTCTAGACGCAACCCCGGGTGCTGCGCCGCGTCTCGATAACGCAGCGCCCCACTCACTGAAGATTTGCATTTCCGACTGCGCCGGGCTGGGTCCGGCGCCCGTGCCCTGCTGTGCCCACGATTCGCGAAGGTCGTGGCAGGACGCGCCCCTCAGACCCACATTGGAGGAAGGATCGCATCATGGCTCGACTCTTTGGTTTGCTGCGTACGTCTTTTGGTCAACCCCGCGTGCGCGTGCCGTCGCAGACGCGGCTGTCTGCGGTGTACGGTCTCTCGGCCCTGTCCGGCCCGTTTGCCGCCGCCCCGGCCATCGCACGCTCCTACACCGTGCCTGCGCGCTCGCGCTCCACCGCCCTGCCCCGCACACTCGCCGCCGCCGTGGCATCGGCGACGCGTCGCGCATGCCCCACCGCAAAAGCGGTCAAGGCATCGCGCAGCGTGCGCGATGTTCAGCAACGCGACGCGCAAACCGGGCACGAGGTACGCGTCTATCGCGACATGTCGCACATCGTCATGGTCGGCAGCATCGCCGACATCTGCCGCAAACTCGATCTGGCCGTTGGCGATCAGTTCTGTCAGGCTGCGGTATAAGCCCTCGGGCCAGCGCTACCCTCCACGGCGCAACGGGCTTATCGCCCGAGTTCGCGCAGTGGATGGTCCGCGCCAAGCCGATCGCCATCGAAGAATCGCGCGATGTCGGCAGATGTGACCGCTTCGATGCTGGCGTGCTGCCAGCGCGGCGCATGATCCTTGTCGACGACCATCGCGCGAATGCCTTCAATGCCCTCCGCCCCGGTACGGCCGTCAAGATTGAAGACGCAGCGCATCATCAGCCACTCCTCGCGCAACTCGTCGGCGAGCGACAGCCTGCGTGCGCGGCGCACCTGTTCCAGCGTGACGCAAACCATCAGCGGCGAGCGCTTGGCGCGCAACAGATCTTCCGTCTCCTGCGCCCAGCCAGCGAATTCGCAGCTCGCTTCACGCTTGAGCGACGCCAGGATCGCCGGCAGATCCGGCAGACCGAAGTGATGGTCGATCACGTCGCGCAGCGGCGCAAGTTTGGCCGGGGCCAGTCCGGCGGGCGGCACGCTTTGCCGGGCGAACGCGCGCGCCGCGTCGAGTACCGCGTCACTGCCCGGCCAATCGCCGCTCGCCAGCCGTTCACAGAGCACTGGTAATTCGGTACGCGGCACCACCGCGTCGGCCAGACCGATTTCGCATGCGTCAACGGCACCGAACACCACGCCCGTCGTGCCAAGGTACTCGCCAAGATGACCGGCAAGATTCGCGAGAAAGCGTCCGCCGCCCACATCGGGAAACAGTCCGATGGCCGTCTCGGGCATCGCCATGCGCGTGGCTTCCGTGACCAGTCGCAACGCCGCCCCCTGCGAGATGCCCATGCCGCCGCCCATCACCACGCCGTCCATCAGCGCGATATAGGGCTTCGGGTAGGTGGCGATCGTGTAGTTCAGCGTGTACTCGTCAGTGAAGAAATCCATGATGTCGGTGCGCCCCGCGCTCACCGCCTCGTGGAAATAGCGAATGTCGCCGCCCGCGCACAAACCCTTCTCCCCCTCGCCCCGCAGGACGACGGCGAGCACGTGCGGATCGTCGCGCCATGCATCGAGGGCCGAGGTGATCGCGCGAATCATGTCGTGCGAGAGCGCGTTGAGCGCCTTCGGTCGGGTCAGCGTGATGAAGCCGATGCGGCCGCGGATATCGGTGCTAACAAATTCGGTCATGTCTGGCGAATGCTTCAAGAACGTCAAGGGAACGGACAATAAAAAAGCCGGTGCGAGGCACCGGCTTTCTTTCCAACAGATTGGCATCGGCACGTAACAGAAGATTCTCCGCTACGCCGCGACACCCTCGCCGGCTTTACTTCTCTTCGCGCGACGCGCGCTTGCGCTCATGTTCCTTGAGGTAGCGCTTGCGCAGGCGAATCGTCTGCGGCGTGACTTCGACCAGTTCGTCGTCGTCGATGAATTCCACGGCGTATTCGAGGCTCATCGAGATCGGCGGCACCAGACGCACGGCTTCGTCGGTGCCCGACGCGCGCACGTTCGTGAGCTGCTTACCCTTGATCGGGTTGACCACTAGGTCGTTGTCACGGCTATGGATACCGATGATCATGCCTTCGTACAGGGCGTCGCCCGGCGACACGAACATGCGGCCGCGATCCTGCAGCTTCCACAGCGCGTAGGCCACGGCAGCGCCGTCGTCCTGAGAGATCAGAACGCCATTGCGACGCTCGCCCAGTGTGCCATCCTTGAGCGGTGCGTAAGCATCGAAAATGTGGCTCATCAGGCCCGTGCCGCGGGTCATCGACAGGAAGTCGCCCTGGAAGCCGATCAAGCCACGCGCCGGAATGCGGTACTCGAGACGCGTACGGCCACGGCCGTCCGACACCATGTCCAGCATTTCGCCCTTGCGGCGGCCGATTTCTTCCATGACCGCGCCCTGGTGATCGTCTTCCAGGTCGATGGTCAGCATTTCGTACGGCTCATGCTTCACGCCGTCGATTTCCTTGAGCACCACGCGCGGACGCGACACGGCCAGTTCGTAGCCTTCGCGACGCATGTTCTCGATGAGAATCGTCAGGTGCAGTTCGCCACGGCCCGACACTTCGAAGACGGAATCTTCGGCGGTGTCTTTCACGCGCAGCGCCACGTTGTGGTTGAGTTCCTTGTGCAGACGGTCGCGAATTTGACGGCTCGTCACGAACTTGCCTTCACGGCCGGCCAGCGGTGACGTGTTCACGCAGAAGTTCATGGTCAGCGTCGGCTCGTCCACCGTCAGCAGCGGCAAGGCTTCCGGCGTGTCAACGTCGCAAATCGTTGCGCCGATACCCACGTCTTCAATCCCGTTGATCAGCACGATGTCGCCGGCTTCCGCGCCGTCCGACATCACACGCTCCAGACCGCGGAACGTCAGCACCTGATTGATCTTGCGCTTGAGGACTTCGCCCTCCGGACCGAAGCGCATCACCACTTGCTGGCCCGGCTTGATGCGACCGCGCGTAATACGGCCGATACCGATACGGCCAACGAATGTCGAGTAGTCGAGCGAGCTGATCTGCAGTTGCAGCGGGGCGTCGACATCGGCTTCGCGGACCGGCACGTGTTCAAGAATCGCGTCGAACAGCGGGCGCATCGTGCCTTCGCGAACATCGGAGTCGAGGCTCGCGAAACCGTTCAGGGCCGACGCGTAGACGACCGGGAAGTCGAGCTGCTCGTCGGTGGCACCCAGCTTGTCCATCAGGTCGAACGTCTGGTTGATCACCCAATCCGGACGCGCGCCCGGACGGTCGATCTTGTTGACCACGACGATCGGCTTCAGACCGAGGCCGAGGGCCTTGCGGGTCACGAAGCGCGTTTGCGGCATCGGGCCTTCGACGGCGTCGACGAGCAACAGCACACTGTCGACCATCGAAAGCACACGCTCCACTTCACCGCCGAAGTCCGCGTGTCCCGGCGTGTCGACGATGTTGATGTGCGTGCCTTCGTATTCGACGGCGCAGTTTTTGGCGAGGATCGTGATGCCGCGCTCTTTTTCAATGTCGTTCGAGTCCATCACGCGTTCAGCAACTTGCTGGTTTTCGCGGAAGGTGCCCGACTGGCGCAGCAGTTGGTCGACGAGCGTGGTTTTGCCGTGGTCGACGTGCGCGATGATGGCGATGTTACGGAGAGCGCGGGTCATGAAGAGGTGCTCGAAAAAAGCCTTTGGAGAATCCGCGATTCTACCACTTGCGCGTGTCTCACGTCATGGTCTTTCTGCGATGCAACAATGGCCTCCTCCGTGGGAACGTCAACTACGCCGCATTCGCCGAGTTGCAACTCCCCTGCCACACCCCCGCAGACCTCCACGTCGCACAGCAATTTAGAGCCTAGCCTCCAATTTCTATCGAAATATTTGCCTAGTCAACTATTGCATGGCCTTGAAATTAATTAAGTAACCGCTATAATCGTGACAAGTCAACTATTGCAGCAGCACGAAAATGATCGATCCGTCCGCTTCCACTTCCGATGCCGCGCCGACGTCGCCGCCGGATGCTCCCCAGAGCGATCCTCCGCGCTGCACCTACGATATCGACAACTCCCTGGGGTATCTTGTCGCCCGCGTGCGCCAGTTGATCCTGGCCGAGCTGACCAACGAAACGTCGCAATACGGCTTGACGAGCACCCAGGCGACCATGCTTTACAAGGTGGCCACGGGCAAGAGCAAGACGGCGGCCGATCTGGCTCGCGACTACTGTATCGATGCGAGTGCTGTCACCCGCCTTCTCGACCGGCTCGAAGCGCAAGGCCTGCTCGTGCGTGAGCGCAGCAAGATGGATCGCCGCACGGTGAACCTGAGTGCGACCGAGGCCGGATACGCCATGGCCGACCGGATGCCGGACATCTTCGTGCGTGCCGCCGATCATCTGATGCGCGGGTTCTCCGTAGAGGAAGTGGGTTTCCTGAAGAGCCTGCTGCGCCGCGTAATCGCCAACGGCGAAACCGGATGACGACGACGCCCCCTCAAGACTCCCCAAAAAAGCATGTCGAGTCCACTATTCCTGGTACTCGCCATCACCCGGTTTCCGATTATTGTCGGTGCCTAACGTCACTCGTAAAGGCTTTGCGATGAAAGTGGCCTCACCGTTCCTCCCGCATCTGCGGGCCCGCTCCATCATTTCCGCCGTCTGTCTGGCGGCGGTGACACTGGGGTTTGCCGGTTGTGCGAATTTTGCCGGCATCCACAGCGACAAGCAGATCAGTACCCCCGATCAGTATCAGACCCAGCGCAGCCTGCCCGCCGAGGGCGGCCAGTGGCCGGGCACGGATTGGGCAAAGCGGTTCGGCGATCCGCAACTCGTCTCGCTGATCGACGAAGCCCTTGCCGGCAACCCCGATCTGGCCATGGCGGTCGCTCGTCTGAAGGGTGCGCAGGCGCAGACCGAAGGCGCTGCGGCCGCGCTGCTTCCGGCAGTCAATGCCTCGGGCAGCATCTATCGCGAGAAATTCACCGAAAACACGATTTACCCGCCGGGCTATGGCGGCACGTGGTTCACGCAGGGCGACTTGACGGCCTCGTTGTCGTGGGAACTCGACCTGTGGGGCAAGAACCGCTCGGCACGGGCGCAAGCCACGTCGGCCGAACGCTCCGAAGAAGCCGAAGACCAGGAAGTGCGACTCGCGCTGGCCACCGCCGTGGCGCGTTCGTATAACCAGCTCGCCCAGCAATATGCACAGCATGACGTGCTCGATCGCATCGGCAAGCAACGCCAACGCCTCGGGCAACTGACGTCAGACCGTGTGCGGGCCGGTCTCGACACGCAAGTCGAGCAGAAGCAGGCCGAGAGCAATACCGCCGACATTCAGACGCAAATCGCCCAACTCGACGGCCAGATCCTGCTCACCCGCCATCAACTTGGCGTGTTGCTCGGCAAGGGGCCGGATCGCGGTCTGGCCATTGCGCGTCCGACGCTCGCGCAACTGGCGACACCCGCCCTGCCCGACAACCTGCCGCTCACACTGCTCGGCCGTCGCCCCGATATCGTCTCGGCCCGCTGGGGCGTGGAAGCGCAGCTCAAGGGGATCGACGTCGCGAAGGCTCGCTTCTACCCGGACGTGAACCTGAACGCCGCCTTTGGCTTTTCCACCTTCGGACTGGGCAAGCTGATCGATCCGACCAGCCAGAACATCCAGTACGGTCCGGTCATTTCGCTGCCGATCTTCGATGGCGGGCGTCTGCGCGCCAACTTGAAGGGGCAGTACGCGGCCTATGAAAGCGCGGTGGCGAACTACGACTCGACGCTGAACAAGGCACTCGGCGACATCGCGGATCGCATGTCGTCGATCCGCTCGGCGGACAAGCAAATGGTCTCGCAACGCGTGGCCCAAGACGCCGCGCAACGCGCCTACGATCTGGCCATCGACCGTTACAAGGCCGGTCTCACGCCGCAGTTGACCGTGCTCGCCGCCGAGTCGTCGCTGCTGGCGCAGGAACAGGCGCGCGTGAACATCGAAAGTGCGCGCCGCGACCAGCAGATCGGCTTGATCAAAGCGCTCGGCGGTGGCTTCGACGCCAAGGCGGCGGGTCTCGTCGTGGGGCAGGAACGCCCCGCCAAGGCCGAAGGCGACGCCGTGCAGACGCACTGAGCGACCGCCGCACATCACACAGAACAGACAAGACAACGTCAAAGCACATTAAGAGATTAGTACGGAGCGAATGATGAGCGAGAACCAACAACAAACGCCTGCCCAACCGGCTCAGGCCAATGGCAAGCGCCGCCGCATGATGCTGACGCTAACGGCCGTGATCGCGATCGCGGCCATCGCCTACGGCGCCTATTACGGGCTGTATGCGCGCTTCTACGAAGACACCGACGACGCTTATGTCGCGGGCAATGTGGTGCAAATCACCCCGCAGGTGCCGGGGACCGTGACCGGCGTGAAGGTCGACGACACGCAAATGGTCAAGGCCGGCCAGCCGCTGGTCACGCTCGACCCGACCGACGCGCGCGTCGCGCTGCTGCAAGCCGAGGCCAATCTGGCGCAAACCGTGCGTCAGGTGCGCACGTACTTCGTGAACAACGACGCCTATGCCGCCACCGTGGCCATGCGCGAATCCGAATTGGCCAAGACGCAAGCCGACGTGAAGCGCCGTGAAATGGCGATTGCGACGGGTGCCGTGTCGCGCGAAGAACTCGCCCACGCCCAGGACGCCGTGAAGACGGCACAGGCGTCACTCGAGCAAGCCCGGGCGCAGTGGGTGTCGAACCGGGCGCTGACGGACAAGACGTCGGTGACAACCCATCCGAACGTGCAGCAGGCCGCCGCCAAGGTCCGCGCCGCGTATCTCGACTACGCCCGCACGTCGATCCCGGCGCCGGTCGACGGCTACGTGGCCAAGCGTTCCGTGCAGGTCGGTCAGCGCGTGGCGACGGGTGCGCCGCTCATGGCGCTGGTGCCGCTCAATCAAGTCTGGGTCGATGCCAACTTCAAGGAAGTGCAGATCGCGCATATGCGCGTCGGCCAGCCGGTGACGCTCACGGCGGACGTGTACGGTTCGTCGGTGGAATACAAGGGCACCGTGGCGGGCTTTTCGGCAGGCACGGGCAGCGCGTTCTCGCTGCTGCCGGCGCAAAACGCGACGGGCAACTGGATCAAGGTCGTGCAGCGTCTGCCGGTGCGTATCGCACTCGATCCGAAGCAGTTGCAGCAACATCCGCTGCGTGTCGGCCTGTCGATGCAGGTCAAGGTCGACGTGCGCAATACGGACGGCAAGGAACTGGGGGAAGCGCCGGCTCTGCCGGTGTACGCCACCGATGTGTACGACAAGGTGGGTCATGACGCCGACGATATCGTCGCCAAGATCATCACCGAAAACGCCGGTGCCGCGGCTGCCTCAGGTGCAAACGGCGCCAGCGACACGCGCAACCAGCCGGCTCGCGCACGTCCCCTGTAAAGCGGAGGGGGTGGCCCCCACCCCTTTGACATCTCATGGCAACTCAAAACGCTCCTGGTCCCCTGACGGGGAGCCAGTTGGTATTCGGCACCATCGCGTTGTCGCTCGCCACGTTCATGAACGTGCTCGACACCTCGATTGCCAACGTATCGATTCCCGCCATCTCCGGCGACCTTGGCGTCTCGTCGAGTCAGGGGACGTGGGTGATTACGTCGTTCGCCGTGGCCAACGCCATCTCGGTGCCGCTCACGGGCTGGCTGACCGAGCGCTTCGGCGCGGTGCGGCTGTTCATTTCGTCGATCCTGCTGTTCGTGCTGGCATCGTGGCTGTGCGGCATGGCGCCCACGCTCGAATTCCTGCTGGCGGCCCGTGTGTTGCAAGGTGCGGTGGCCGGTCCGATGATCCCGCTCTCGCAATCGCTGCTGCTCTCCAGCTATCCGAGCGCGAAGAGTTCGATGGCGCTCGCGCTATGGGGCATGACGACGCTGGTCGCCCCCGTGATGGGCCCGATTCTCGGCGGCTGGATCTCGGACAACTACCATTGGCCCTGGATCTTCTATATCAACATCCCGGTCGGCATTGGCGCCGCTTACGCCACCTGGCTGATCTATGCCAAGCGTGAAACGCCCACCCAACGCAAGCCGATCGATACCGTCGGGCTGGCCTTGCTCGTGTTGTGGGTCGGCTCGCTGCAAGTGATGCTGGACAAGGGCAAGGAACTCGACTGGTTCAATTCGTCGACGATTGTCGTGCTGGCGTTGGTGGCGTTGGTGTCGTTCTGTTTCTTCGTCATCTGGGAAATTACCGAGGAACATCCGGTGGTCGATCTGACGCTCTTCAAGCGGATCAACTTTACCGGTGGTGTGGTGGCGATCTCGGTGGGTTACGGCCTGTTCTTCGGGAACCTGGTGATTCTGCCGCAGTGGCTGCAAATCCATCTCGGCTATACCGCGACGGAGGCCGGCCTGGTGCTAGCACCGGTGGGCCTGTTCGCCATCCTGCTCTCGCCAGTGATCGGTAAAACGCTGCCCAAGCTCGATGCCCGTTGGGTCGTGACCGTCTCGTTCCTGCTGTTCGCGCTGGTGTTCCTGATGCGTTCGCACTTCAATACGCTCGTCGATACGCGCACGCTGATGATTCCGACGTTCCTGCAGGGCGTGCCGATGTCGATGTTCTTCATCCCGCTCACCGCGATCATCCTGTCCGGGTTGCCGCCGAGTCGTATTCCGGCGGCAGCGGGGCTGTCCAACTTCGTGCGGATCACGTGCGGTGCGGTGGGTACGTCGATTGCGACGACCGTGTGGGAGAACCGGATCATCCTGCACCATGCGCAGTTGACGGAGCATTTGACGCCCTACAACCCGACGTACAACGCGTCCGTGCAGACCCTGAATCAACTCGGCATGAGCACACCCCAGGCCAACGGTTACATCGACCGTCTGGTCACGCAGCAATCGGCGATGCTCGGCGCGAACGATATTTTCTGGATCTCGGCGCTGCTGTTCGTGCTGATGATCTCGATGGTATGGATCACGCGGCCGATGAAGGGCGGCGGCGGTGCCGGCGCCGCGGCCGGCGCGCATTGAAGCGAAGTCTTCCCCAGTGTCTGGCCCTGCCCTGTGCAGCCGGACACCTCTCGAACCCCGCTGACGTTAGCGGGGTTTTTTTTGGCCACGCCGACGATGCGCGCAACGCATAACAGTGAAGTTGATTCGCGACGCGCGTCGGCAACGACTACGCAATCGAAGTATGATGGCGCACTCCCCGACGCGATACCGGAATACCGCACGACGCTCGGGAATGTCACATCCCCAGCCCAAACCAACATCATGACGACCCCGCAGAACCCGAACGAACGCTCAGAAGTCACTTTCCGCTTTCTGGCCGAACCGGCCGCCGTCAATTTCGGCGGCAAGGTGCATGGGGGCTCGCTGATGAAATGGATCGACGAAGTGGCCTATGCCTGCGCAGCCACCTGGTCGGGTCGCTATTGCGTGACGGTCAGTGTCGGCAACATCCGCTTCCGCCGTCCGATTCTGGTGGGCAATCTGGTGGAACTGCGTGCGCGTATCGTGGCCACCGGGCGCACCAGCATGCACATCCATGTCTCGGTGCACGCGGGCGATCCCAAGTGGGGCGAGCTGCGTCAGACGACCGATTGCCTGATGGTGTTCGTCGCCGTCGATGAGAGCAATCACCCGGTCGGCATTCCGTCGTTCGAACCGAAAACGGACGAGCAGAAAGCGTTGGCCAAGTACGCGATGGACGTCAAGGCAGCGCTGGACGCCATCGTGGAACTCAAGCCGGAGAACGTCGCCCACTGAGGTCGACGGCGGTCGCCCGACCGCTGAATGGCGCGAGGTGCGCCCCTCGGGAACCGACGAGGCGCGCGAGCATGTGGCTCGTCGCAACATCGGCTGGCCGCGGCTGAACGGCGCCGACTGCGCTTGCTGCGATGACTTCGCTTACTGGGTCTTCAAGAGCCGTTGCGGCGTGAGCAGCGCCTCGCCATCGAGTCGCGCAACGCCCAGCAACCGCGCGGCGGCGTCGCCATCGGCTTCGGCATACACCTTCACCTCGATCGCCTCGGATGCGCCGGCGCACGCGCGCAGCGCCTGAGGACAGCGCACCTCGTCCAGACGCAGACGTTGTCCGTGGCTGAACCGCCTGGCGAGCGTTTCGTCGAGCCAGATCGTCGGCAGCGTCTTGAGCAACGCATCGACCGGTGCCAGCCTCTGCACACGTTGCGCGTGATCGAGCGCCCCCAAATCTTCCAGCGTCACCGCGCCGTCGAGCGTGAGCGGACCGACGGCCGTGCGGCGCAGCGCGCGCAAATGCGCGCCGCAGCCCAGCGCCTCACCGATATCTTCGGCCAACGTCCGCACGTACGTGCCTTTGCTGCAAGTCACGCGAAACGAGAACTCGGCGACGGCCGGCAACGCGCACGCTGTCATCTCCAACGCGTGAATCGTGACCGCGCGCGCTTCGCGCTCGAGGGTCTGCCCCGCGCGCGCATATTCGTACAACGGCTTGCCGTCTCGCTTGAGTGCCGAATACATCGGCGGCACCTGCGAGATCGGCCCCGTGAAGCGTGGCAGCACCGCGCGAATCGCCGCTTCGTCCACCGTCACAGGGCGCGTTTGCAACACCTCGCCCTCTGCGTCGCCGGTGGTCGTCGTCTCGCCAAGACGCACCAGCGCTTCATAGGTCTTGTCGGCGTCGAGCAAGTCCTGCGAGAACTTCGTCGCCTCGCCGAAGCAAAGCGGCAACAGACCGGTCGCCAACGGATCGAGCGTGCCGGTATGCCCCGCCTTCAACGCCTGCAACAATCGCTTGGCACGGATCAGCGCGTCGTTGGATGACAAGCCCAGCGGCTTGTCCAGGAGCAACACGCCATCGAGCGCGAAACGGGGAAGTTTTTGGCGGGGTGCCTGCGAACGCGGGTCCGTCATGATGCGCAGAGTGCTTGAGAGAGTCTTGTGGAATTCAAACCCTGGCACTCATCGCAAGTGCAAAGGTCGTGCCGCACCGCCGGGCAGGCCCATCGGGCCGCCCGGCACGGGGCATCGTCAATCGACGGACTTGCCGTCGTCTTCCTTGTGGCTGTGCGCGTCTTCTTCGACGACGCCGTCGCTCGCTTCGTCGCTTGCTCGCGTCGCGTTCGCCGTATCGATCAGTCGCGACATCTCGATCGCACGTTCGATCGATTGGTCGAAGTGGAAATGCAACGTCGGCACCGTGTGAATGTGCAACCGCTTGAACAGCAGATTGCGCAGGAAGCCCGCTGCCTCGTTGAGCGCCTCACCGGTCGCCTTCGGCTCGCCGGTGAGCGTCGTGAAAAATACCTTTGCATGCGCATAGTCGGGTGTCACTTCCACGCTTTGCAGCGTCACCAGACCAATACGCGGGTCCTTCACCTCGCGCTGAATCAACTCCGACAGATCGCGCTGGATCTGATCGTTGATGCGAAGGTTTCGACCCGGAACACCACGTTTCTTTGCCATGACAAACTCGCTAGTAATGCAATGGCCCACCCCACCGGTTTCCCGGCTTGGTGGGCCATTCCACATTCATTGTGCAAATCGCGTTACAGCGAGCGCGCAACTTCCGTGATTTCGAACGCTTCCAGTTGGTCGCCTTCCGTGATGTCGTTGAAGTTCTTCACCGACAGACCGCACTCGAAGCCGGACTTGACTTCCTTCACGTCATCCTTGAAGCGCTTGAGCGAATCCAGCTCGCCCGTGAAGATGACGACGTTGTCGCGCAACACACGCACATGCGACGAACGCTTGACGAAGCCGTCGAGCACCATACAGCCGGCGACCTTCCCGATCTTCGGCACGCTGAACGTCTGGCGCACGTCGACGAGACCCGTGATCACTTCCTTCTTCTCCGGCGACAGCATGCCCGACATTGCCGCCTTCACTTCGTCCACGGCATCATAAATGATGTTGTAGTAGCGAATGTCGATACCGTTCGACTCGGCCAGCTTGCGTGCCAGCGCATCGGCGCGCGTGTTGAAGCCGATGATGACCGCCTTCGAAGCCGTTGCCAGGTTGACGTCGCTTTCGCTGATGCCACCCACCGCGGCGTGCACGATCTGCACACGCACTTCCGGCGTCGAGAGCTTGTTGAGCGACTGCGCCAACGCTTCCTGCGAACCCTGCACGTCGGCCTTGATGATCAGCGGCAGCGACTTGACTTCGCCTTCGGCCATCTGCTCGAAAATGTTCTCGAGCTTCGCGGCCTGCTGCTTGGCCAACTTCACGTCGCGGAACTTGCCCTGACGGAACAGTGCGATTTCACGGGCCTTGCGTTCGTCCTGGACCACGAGCACTTCTTCACCCGCGCCCGGCACTTCCGACAGACCCTGAATTTCCACCGGGATCGACGGACCCGCTTCCTTCGCGTTCTTGCCGGTTTCGTCCAGCATCGCACGCACACGGCCGTAGGCCTGACCGGCCAGCACCATGTCGCCGCGACGCAGCGTGCCCGACTGCACCAGAATCGTCGCCACCGGACCCTTACCCTTGTCCAGCTTCGCTTCGATCACGATACCCTTGGCCGCGGCTTCCGCCGGCGCCTTCAGCTCCAGCACTTCCGCCTGCAGCAGCACGTTCTCGAGCAGATCGTCGATGCCCGCGCCCGTCTTCGCCGATACCGGCACGAACGGCGATTCACCGCCGTATTCTTCCGGCACCACGCCCTCGGCCACGAGTTCCTGCTTCACGCGGTCCAGATTCGCATCCGGCTTGTCGATCTTGTTGATCGCCACCACGATCGGCACACCGGCCGCCTTGGCGTGCGCAATGGCTTCCTTCGTCTGCGGCATCACGCCATCGTCCGCCGCGACCACGAGAATCACGATGTCCGTGGCCTGCGCACCGCGAGCCCGCATGGCCGTAAAGGCTTCGTGACCCGGCGTGTCGAGGAACGTCACCGTACCGCGCGGCGTATCGACGTGATACGCACCGATGTGCTGCGTAATACCGCCGGCTTCGCCCGCCGCCACCTTGGCGCGACGGATGTAGTCCAGCAGCGAGGTCTTGCCGTGGTCGACGTGACCCATCACCGTCACCACCGGCGGACGCGGCAGCGCTTCGCCTTCCGTCGCATCGTTGCCCAGCGCCAGCAGCGTTTCCGGATCGTCCAGCTTTGCGGCGATCGCGCGGTGGCCAAGCTCCTCCACCACGATCATGGCCGTTTCCTGATCGAGCACCTGGTTGATGGTCACCATCTGGCCCATCTTCATCATCAGCTTGATGACTTCCGAGGCCTTCACCGACATCCGGTGCGCCAGATCGCCCACGCTGATCGTTTCCGGCACGTGAACATCACGCACGACCGGCTCGGTCGGGGCCTGGAACGACGAACGATCGTCCTGCGAATGACGGTCGCCACGACGGCCGCCACGGCCACCGCCACGCCAACCATCCGAACCACCGCTCGTGTCGCCGCGCGTCTTCATGCCGCCACGCTTGTTGCGGTTATCGGCATCCTTCTGCCACGCGCCTGGCTTCTTGTCCTTCTTGTCGGCGGCGCCCGCGGTCGTCGAGGCCGGAGCGGCTGCCGCCGGCTTCTTGTCCGCCGGCTTGGCCGACGCGGCACCTTCCGGCTTGGCCGGCTTGTGCAGGGTACCCTTCGCTTCCGGCTTGGCTGCAGCCGCCGGCGCGGCAGGTGCCGGCTCCGGCGCCTTGAGCACGCGACGCGGCGCGTTCAGCATTTCGCGAATTGCACGCGCTTCGGCTTCTGCCGCCGCACGGCGCTTGCGAATCGCTTCCTCTTCGGCACGGGCCTTGTCGGCCGCCGCGCTCGCCTTCTCGGCGGCCGCGCGCGCTTCCTCGCTGGCCTTGCGGGCCTGCTCGCGCTCGGCTTCGGCCTTGGCCGCTGCCGCCTTCTCGGCTTGCTCCGCCTTTTCGGCGTCGGCCTTGGACACCTTCTCGGCTTCGACGTCGACCCGGGCCTCCACCTTCGCTTCGGCCTTTGCCTTCTGTTCGTCGGCCGCCTTGGCCGCCGCGGCGCGCTCCGCTTCCTCGCGCGCACGGCGCTCGGCGGCTTCCTTCTCTTCGCGCTCGCGACGCTCGGCTTCCTCGCGCTCCAGTTGTTCCTGGCGCAGCTTGAGCTCAGCCGCTTCCGCCGCCAGACGCTCCGCTTCGCGACGCGCGTCTTCTTCACGCTGGCGCAGGGCTTCGTCTTCGGCGGCAGCCGCCGCGCTCTCCGCGCCTTCCGCGACGTCGTCACGTTTGACGAAGGTGCGCTTCTTGCGCACTTCCACCTGAATCGTGCGCGCCTTACCGGTCGCGTCGGCTTGCTTGATTTCCGAGGTCTGGCGACGCGTCAGAGTAATCTTCTTTTTGTCGCCGTCGCCGGCGCCGTGCGAACGGCGCAGGTGCTCCAGCAGACGGGCCTTGTCGGCTTCCGTCAGGGAATCGTCGGCGCTGAGTTTTTCCACGCCGGCGGCTTTGAGTTGCTCCAGCAACACGCCGGCCGGCATTTTGAGTTCTGCAGCAAATTGGGCTACGTTGATGCTCGCCATTCAAACCTCTTCAAGCAAGGCCAGGCGCCTTGCGGTTAACTTCAAAGTTCACTGTTCCATATGCATGCCAGGGCAGGTCATCATTGGAACCAGTGCTCTCGCGCTTTCATGATCAGGGCTTTCGCGGCTTCCTCGTCGACGCCGGTCATCTCGGTCAGTTCGTCGACGGCCAGCTCGGCCAGATCATCGCGCGTCTGAATTTCGTGCTCGGCCAGTTGGGCCAGCAACTCAGGCGACATACCGTCGAGGCTCTTGAGATCGAGCGCAACGCCCTCGACCCTCTCCTCGGTGGCAATCGCCTGTGTCAGCAGGGCGTCGCGCGCACGATTGCGCAGCTCATGCACCGTGTCCTCGTCGAACGCTTCGATCTCGAGCATTTCGTTCAAAGGCACGTAGGCGATCTCTTCCAGGCTCGAGAAACCTTCCTCGATCAGAATGTCCGCCATTTCTTCATCCACATCGAGACGCTGCATGAACAGCGAGCGCAACGTGCCACGCTCCTCGTTCTGCTTCTCGGCCGACTCGTCCGGCGTCATGATGTTGATCTGCCAACCGGTCAGATCCGATGCGAGTCGCACGTTCTGACCGCTGCGACCGATCGCCACCGCCAGTTCGTTCTCGTCGACGACGACATCCATGCTGTGCTTTTCTTCGTCCACGACGATCGACTGCACCGACGCCGGCGCAAGCGCGCCGATCACGAATTGCGCGGGGTCTTCCGACCACAGCACGATGTCGACGTTCTCACCGCCCAGCTCGTTGCGCACCGCCTGCACGCGCGTGCCGCGAATGCCCACGCAGGTGCCGATCGGATCGATACGCTTGTCATATGCCACCACGGCGATCTTGGCGCGCACGCCCGGATCGCGAGCGGCCGACTTGATCTCCAGCAGACCCTGCTCGATTTCCGGCACTTCCATGCCGAACAGTTCGATCAGGAATTCCGGCGCCGTGCGCGAGAGCTCGATTTGCGGGCCGCGCGCCGTGCGGTCGACCTTCGCGATGTACGCGCGGACACGGTCGCCGATACGCAGATTTTCCTTCGGGATCAGTTGATCGCGACGTAGCAGCGCTTCGACACGCCCCGACTCGACGACCAGGTTGCCCTTGTCGAGACGCTTGACCGCACCGGTCATGATCTTCTCGCCGCGATCCAGGAAGTCCGTGAGGATCTGTTCGCGCTCGGCATCGCGGATGCGCTGCAGAATGACCTGCTTGGCCGCCTGCGCACCGATACGGCCGAATTCGACCGACTCCACGGGTTCTTCCACGAACTCGCCGATCTCGATGGACGGGTCGTCTTCCTTGGCCTCGAACTCCAGAACCTGCTTGTCCGGCTCTTGCAGGCCCGCCTCGTCCGGCACCACGACCCAGCGACGGAAGCTCTCGTGCTCACCCGACTCGCGGTCGATATGTACGCGAATGTCGACGTCCTCGGCATAGCGCTTCTTGGTGGCCGAGGCCAATGCTGCTTCAAGCGCGGCGAACACGACGTCCTTGTCGACGTTCTTTTCGCGCGCGAGCGCATCGACCAACAGCAATACTTCGCGACTCATCGTTTGCGACTCCTAAAATCAATCTGCGGCACTAGGCGCGCACGGTCAATATCCGCGAGGGTGAAGTCGAGCAGCGCCGGGCCGCCCTTGCCTTCGAACTCCAGGCTCAAGTTCTCACCTTGCGGTGCCTGCAGGATGCCGCGAAACTGCTTGCGACCTTCCAGCGGCACACGCAACGTAAGACTCACTTCCGCACCGGCAAAACGCTCGAAGTCACGCAGCTTGCGCAGCGGACGATCCAGCCCCGGTGACGACACTTCGAGTCGGTCGTAATTGACGTTCTCGACCATCAGGACATGCGAGAGCTGACGGCTCACCGTCTCGCAGTCATCGATCGCGATGCCTTCCGGCTTGTCGATGTACACGCGCAGCAAACCACCGCCGGCACGTTCAATATCGACCAGCTCGTAACCCAGGCCTTCGACCGTGGTCTCGATCAGTTCTGGCAATTGCAACTTTGCTCACCCTAGAAAAACTCGCGCGCATTAGCAGCGCCCGACAGGTCTGCGCGCCCCGCATGGGGCGCCGCACGATACCGGCCCTCGACCGTCCGGGCCGGCGTACCCGTGTCGGCACACCCACTCCCGAACGCGGCGGCATCGGCCGCGCGCAAAACGCTCGCGGCAAAAAAAAATGGGCGAAACGCCCATTTCTTACAGCCTCATTGCGCATGAGGTGCGCACCGCAACAGAAGTCACAGCACGCGGACCAGCTTATTCGTTGATTTTATATGATTTTGGGCCGATTTGCAACGCTTGGCGCCCCCAAAACCCGCCGGACGGGCGCCGTTGCCGCATTGCCGCATGCAGGATGGGCCCAACGAACGAACGTGCCCATTATTGCGGACGCCAGGCCAGGGGCAATACGCTGGCACCCCTGCCCGCCGCCGTCCGCCCTAGGGGCGTTCCAACGAAATCAACGCGAACGGTTGCCGCCGCGATTGCCACGGTTGCCTTGATTGCCACCGCCCGTATTGCCGCCACCACTTCCACCAGCACGGTTGCCGCCACGACTGCGATTGCCATTGACGTTACCGTTGCCGCCACCACCGTTACCGCCGCGCGACTGACCGCCAAAACCACCGCCGCCTGCCGACGAATTCCCACCGCCGAAACGTCGTCCCTCACCTCGCGGCGAAGGCGACTGCCCCGGGTAGCCGCCGCTCGGACCAACGAAGGCCGTCAGCGGATTGGGACGGGGACGGCGCGACTGGCCCGGCTCGCGACTGAACACGCCCAAGGCCGTCTGCATCGGATCCGGTTGACGGCGCGGCTCTTTCGGTGCGCCGGCTTTGCCGCCACGACCACCCACACTGCCCTTGTCGTCCGAGCCGGTGCCCGGCATCTTCATGCCGACCGTCGCGAACAGGGAGCGCACCTGCGCCTCGTCCAGCTCTTCGTAACGGCCGCGCTTGAGACCGCGCGGCAGCGTCAGCGGGCCGTAACGCGTACGGATCAGACGACTCACCATCAGGCCCGCCGCATCGAACATGCGACGCACTTCGCGGTTGCGACCTTCGGTCAACGCTACGTGATACCAGTGATTCGACCCTTCGCCACCGCCGTCCTGCAACCGCAGGAAATTGGCTTTGCCATCGTCCAGCTCGATGCCACGCAGCAGTTGCTGACGCGACGCCTCGCTCAATTGCCCCACGGTACGCACGGCATATTCACGCTCGATGCCATAACGCGGATGCATGAACCGATTCGCCAGATCGCCCGACGTCGTGAGGATCAGCAGGCCTTCCGTGTTGAAGTCCAGGCGTCCAACGGCGAGCCACTTGGCCGTCTTCATCGGCGGCAAACGATCGAATACCGACGCGCGGCCTTCCGGATCGGAATGACTGACGATCTCGCCCGACGGCTTGTGATAGAGCAGCACGCGCGGCGGTTTGCTCGTGATGCGACGCTTGACGAGCTTGCCGTTGATGCGGACCTGATCGGTCGGCAGAATGCGCTGACCGATGTGCGCGGGCTCGGCGTTGACCGACACGCGCCCGGCGAGAATCAGCTCTTCCATCTCGCGACGCGATCCCATCCCGGCCTCGGCCAGCACTTTGTGCAGCTTGGGCGCCTCATCGTCCGGCGACAGAACGCGACGGTCGGCCGGGCGGCGGCCGCGCTTGGCAGCCGCCTTGGCATCGCCTTCGGACTCGTCGCTATCGAAGCCACCCGACGTCACGAACGCGAACAGATCGTCGTCACCGCCCTTAGGCGCCTTGCCCCCCTTGCCGCCCTTGCCGCCACCGACACCTGCGCCGCCCCGGGCACCGCCCGTCGACTCCTTGCGACCACGGCCCTTGGCACCCTGCGGCGCCCTGCCTGTCGGCGTCGCACCATGACCGCTGGCTGCGCTGCCATCGCCTTGCGCCGACTGCGCCGGCGGCGAGGACTGTGCGGCACCGTCACGCTTGCCGCTGCGCGGCTTACGGGGTGCGGCATTGCGGCCTCGCGCCTGAGCGGCCAACGGCGCACCGTCGGCGCCCAACGCTTGCGCTTGCGGCGCATCGCCGTTCGGTTCCCCGCGCGGGATGTCCGATGCGGCAAATTCACCTGCGCCGCCGTCGTCGCCTTCACGCTTGGATTGCTGAGCCGCACGACGGCGGGCAATCAGACTGCGCGGACCACGGCGCAAGCCACGACGCGATGCTTTTTCGTCGCCGCCCTCGCCTTCCGGCGCACGGGCTTCGGCACCCGCATCGCGTGCGTGCAGGTCCTGGGATTCTTCGATTTGTTTCAACACAACCTCATTGGAAAACGGGATCGTCGCGGGCAGGCGTAAATGGCTGCCCCGATCCGTGTTCGCACCATGAATGCGCGGCAAATGCTTGCCGCGACTTCGTTCTTATCGCTAACGGCCCTGCTGGTGCGCGCGACGCGATGCGCCGACGCCTCAGGTGCCCGTGACGAGACTCTTGTCGTCCCCGTCGCTCTCGTCGTCATCGCCCTCACCGGACAGGCGCTGCCCGGTGGCGGGTTCGTTCGCTGCCGAGTCGGCAGCGTGCGGGGAAACCTCTTGTGTTACCAACGCGGCGGGATCTGCCGCCGACGTCGCTACCTCCTGCGCATCTTGCGGCGGATCGTCGCCGACCGACACCGCAGACTCCGATTCTTCGGAAAATTCCTTGTCCTGCGCGACCTCCACCGACAATGCAGAATGGGAGGACACCGGCCCTCGGTCTGCCTCGCCGTCGCCAGACGTCGCTTGCGTCGCGTCGTCAAGCGCCGCAACGACCTGCTCACTGACGTGCGCCGCGCCCGCGAGTTCCGCGAGCGATGCCCGTTCAGCGTCTGCCGGCGCAATCTCCGCCGGCGCCTCGACCGGGACTGTCACCCCATCATCGCCTTCGCCTTCCGCCATCACGGCGTCGAGCAACGCGTCTTCCGTCGGCCCGTCGCCCACGACCGGCACCGGGCGCCGATCTTCGGGCAGCCCTTGTGCAAGCGGCAAGTCGTCGGCACGCGCTTGCGCCAGACGTGCCAGCGCTTGCGCATCGGCGACAGGCACGTCATCAGACGTCGCGTCGTCCCCCGCGTCGGCCTCGGCACGCTCGCCGAATTCGATGTTCTGCTGCGCGAGCAAGTCGATCTGCGCCTGTGCGGCCGGATCTTCGAGCGGCGGCAACGCATCGAGCGCCCGCAGCCCCAGATCGTCGAGAAAGTCCTTGGTCGTTGCGTACAGACCCGGGCGTCCCGGCACATCTCGATGCCCGATCACCTCGATCCAGCCTCGATCCTCGAGTTGCTTGATGATCTGCGTGTTGACCGTCACGCCGCGAATCTCTTCGATATCGCCGCGCGTGACCGGTTGACGGTACGCGATGATCGCCAGCGTCTCCATCACCGCTCGCGAATACTTCGGCGGCTTCTCTGGATTCAGGCGATCAAGGTATTCACGCATGCGCGGACGGCTCTGGAAACGCCAGCCGGTGGCCAACGCCACCAATTCCACGCCTCGGCCATCCCATTGCACGCGGATTTCCTCGAGCAGCGCGCGCACCGTGTCGCCAGACACAGCGTCATTGAAGAGCTTGCGCAGATCGCCGACCTTGAGCGGCTCCTGCGCGCAAATCAACGCGGTCTCGAGGACGAGTTTCGCCTCTTGGGTATTCATGTGCGACTAAGCAGACCGGGGGCTTGGCGACCCGGTATCAGGAATAAATGGATGCTTGGAACACGAGAAACGGTCATAACCGCTTCGCATAAGCGCGCGCCCGATTGTGTTCGGTCGTAGTGACGGCGGCGCGACCTGAATGCTTCGAAACGACCTGCCGGGAAAACGCCCAGGCCGATTGTGCGGCGAGACGGACGTCCGGTATGTGCGCAATTATTACTGAAACACCGACGCCCGTAAAGCCTCGTCGACATTCCGACGTGCGGAAAGGGAAAACGATAGGTCAACGCGCCATGATAGACTCTCCAAAAAACTTCAGGGGCCCTCATGACCACAGAGATCGGTCGCACTCCCATCGCTCAGCCCCGCTGTTCCACATGTTCGCTCGGGCAATTCTGCTTGCCGGTCGGCATTCCGGAACCCGAACTGGAACAACTTGATGCACTGGTAAGCGAGCGCCGCCGCCTCAAGAAAGGCGAAGTGCTCTACCACGCGAACGACGATCTGCACGCCGTCTACGGCATTCGGTTCGGCTCGCTCAAAAGCTGCGTCACGGCCCCCGACGGCCGCGAGCAAGTCGTCGGCTTCCACCTCCAGGGCGAACTCATCGGCTTGGACGCCATTGCTGACCACCATCACCCGAGCACCGCCATCGCGCTCGAAGACAGTGAGCTGTGCATCGCCCGCTTCGGCGAACTGGAGACGCTGTCGCGTCAGGTGCCGTCGCTCCAGCGCCAGCTGCACCGCCTGATGAGTCAGGAAATCCGCAACGAGCACCAGCAACTGCTCGCGCTCGGCACCATGCGCGCCGAGGAACGGCTGGCTGTCTTCCTGCTCAACCTGTCCGAGCGGCTGTCCGCGCGCGGTTACTCCGCCCATGAATTCGTGCTGCGCATGAGCCGCGAAGAAATCGGAAGTTTCCTCGGCCTCAAGCTTGAAACGGTCAGCCGACTGTTTTCTCGCTTTGCGCAAAACGGCATGATCGAAATCCGGCAGCGCCACGTCAAGATCATCGACGCCGCCGCGCTGCACGAACTCGCCGGCGTTTCCTGCTGACACCCCCAACGGGGATGCACGAGCGTCCCCGCAGCCGAAGATCCCGCCAGTGCGCCGTCACCCGTCATCGCTGCCTCGCAGGTTAGCGATACGCTAACGGCCCCGCACCCGCGTCGTGTTGCGCCAGATCAAGCGTCGCGCGCGATGGCGCGATTTCGCCCTCCCTACGTTCGACAAGCCCCGGCAAACGCTCCATAATCGGCGCGTTCTCCAGGCGCCCCTCATTGTCTGGCGCTCCACCCCGTCGGAGGCTGCCGTTATGCCCGCTGCCATTTTTCTCAGTCCGGAAGACGCCGAGCGCGCCTACTACGAAGCACTGCGCGCCGGCGATACCGATACGCTGATGGACGTCTGGTCGGAAGACGAGGAAATCGTCTGCATTCACCCGGCAGGACCCCGCCACGTCGGCCCGGCGGCGGTTCGCGAGAGTTGGCGGCAGATCCTTGCCAAGGACGGATTGCACGTCACGGCCAGTCATCTCCAGGTCGCGCGCAATCCGCTGTGCGCGGTCCATAACGTGCTGGAACAGGTACAGGTCGAGACCCGTCCCGAAGCCCGTTACGCCTTCGTGCTCGCCACGAACGTCTACATGAAGGAAGCCGATGGCTGGCGCCTTGTGCTTCACCACGCCAGCCCGGCGATCGGTCACGAGGACGCCGGCGCACAACTCACGCGGCCCCATCACCTGCACTGACGCTTCGTCGCGTTACGGCCTCGATAGGCCGGCCGACGGGCATCGCCGTCATCCCAATACGGCGTCGGCCCAAAGCGCGCCTGCAGGAATTCGATCAGCGCATGGGTTTTCGGCGGCACGAACGCCCGGCTCGGGTAGACGGCCCAGATCGCCACCTCCTCCGCGAGCGGATAGGCGGGCAACACCGGCACCAGCGCGCCGCTGCGCAGATGCGCGCCGACGTCCCACGTGGACTTGAGCGCAATGCCCAGGCCCGCCAGAACCGCGTCGCGCAGCACTTCCCCGTTATCCGACGCCAGACGCCCGCCGACACGCACGCTCAGCGGACCACCAGGCGTCACGAACCGCCAATCGCGCTGCTCCCCAGGATCAGGCAATCGTGCGCGGCAAGCTCGCCCGGGTGCTTCGGCGCGCCGTGCACCGCGAGGTACGCGGGCGACGCACACAATGTCCGGCGATTCGGGGCGAGCTTGCGAGCAACGAGCGTGGAGTCACGCAACGCCCCGACGCGAATCGCGAGATCCATGCCTGCCTCGATCAGGTCGACGACGCGATCCGTGAGCCGGAAGTCCAGCGAAATCCCCGGGTAGCGCGCCAGGAACGCCGATAAGGCGGGGGAAACATGCTGACGCCCGAACGACGAGGAGCATGACACCCGCAAACGCCCCTGCGGCGCTGCGTGTCCCTGCCCAACGCTTGCCATCGCTTGCGCCTCGGCCGCCAGCAAGGTCTGCGCCTCTCGCAGAAAGGCTTCCCCCTCTTGCGTGAGGGCCACCCTGCGTGTCGTTCGATGCAGCAACCGTGCCCGAGCGCGCCTTCGAGTTGCGTCAGGCGCGTACTGGCCGTGGCCGGAGACAGCCCTCGCTCGCGCCCCGCGGCCGACACATTCCCGAGCGCCGCCACGCGCACGAACAACGCCACGGTATCGAGGTCCAATGCCATTTGATGGATTTTCCAAAAGATCTTTTCCGCATTATGCGAATTATCAAAGCAATCGACTAGTCTTAGTCTCTCGTTATCGCATCGGGGGCGTCGCCGGCGCGCTTCCGGCGACGCCCCGCATATTCAGGAGAAAGCAAATGAAAGCCGTCGGATTGACCCATTACCTGCCGATTGACGACCCGAAGTCGCTCGAAGACATCGAACTGCCGACGCCAACACCCGCGGGGCGCGACCTGCTGGTCAAGGTCGAGGCGATTTCCGTGAACCCGGTCGACACCAAGGTTCGCGCCCCGAAAGATAAGGTCGAAGCCACGCCGCGCGTGTTGGGGTGGGATGCGGCGGGCACCGTCGCAGCCGTCGGCCCGGACGTCACCCTCTTCAAGGTTGGCGACCCGGTGTACTACGCGGGCAGCATCACGCGCCCAGGCGCGAACAGCGAGTTCCATCTTGTCGACGAGCGCATCGTCGGCCACATGCCCACGTCGCTCGACTTCGCGGGCGCGGCTGCCTTGCCACTCACGACGATCACGGCGTGGGAAGCCCTTTTCGACCGCCTTGGCATCGCTCCCGACGGCGGCGACGAGGGCAAGTCGATCCTCATCGTCGGTGGTGCCGGCGGCGTCGGCTCGATCGCCATTCAGCTCGCGCGACGCCTTGCCAAGCTGCACATCGTCGCTACCGCGTCGCGCCCGGCATCGGCCGACTGGTGTCGTCAGCTCGGTGCGCAACACGTGATCGACCATACCCAGGACATTCCGGCGCAGTTGCAGTCGATCGGTATGCCACAGGTGGATTTCGTGCTGTGCCTGAACGACACCGACGAGCATTTCCCCGCCATGGCGCAGGTTGTCGCCCCACAAGGCAAGATCTGCTCCATCGTGGAGAATGCAGGTCCGCTCGACATCGGTCTGCTCAAAAACAAGAGCGCCACGTTCGTCTGGGAATTCATGTTCACGCGCGCCATGTTCGCAACGCCGGACATGATCGCGCAGCACACGCTGCTGACCGAAGTGGCACGCCGGGTCGATGCGGGTACGCTGCGCACGACGGTGGGCGAGGTTCTGGGCCCGATCAACGCGGCGAACCTGCGCCGCGCCCACGCGCAGCTCGAAGGCGGACGCACCATCGGCAAACTCGTGCTCGCCGGATTCTGACCGGCGCGCGGGGCGCTCATGGTTCCCGCCGTGCGCGCCAGCAACGAAAAACGGCGCTTGCCCTTCACAGGCAAGCGCCGTTTTTATGCGCTCTCGCAGCAGTAGCGCCCGCCCGTCAATTTCCCGACGGCAGCGTGCCTTCGGGCAGCGCGAGAGCGTCGGTCGGATGCACGATCTCGCCGCCCAGCGCATTCACCCCGGCAATCAGTCGCTCGAACGCCGCGCCAACCCGTGCGGGGTCGCCCTTCACGCCCAGGTCGATATGTCGGCGCGCGTAGATCGCGCCACGCTGCGCGTCGCCCACGCTGGGCAGACTGAACACTTTCACGCCGCCGTATTCGGCTTCGATGGCCTCCATGAGCGGCGTCAATGTCGACTCGGCCAACCCGAACACCAGCACCGATCGCTCGGCGTGCTTCGTCAGGTGATGCAACTCGGCGTAGTCCGTGTCGAGCACCCACGCCATCATCGGCCACGCCATGACCGGGAATCCCGGCATGAAGTGATGCCGCTCGACCGAGAACCCCGGAATCTTGTTGTACGGATTCGGTAGCACGCGCGCGCCGACCGGAAACTCGCCCATCTTCAGACGATGCCGGTTATCGGGCTGGCTCATGTCCGCACGTCCGTCGGGACTGGTGTCGGCGATGCGCTCCATGATGAGCGCCTCGGCTTCCGGCGTGAGCACGAGCGGGACATTGAGTGCCGCCGCGGCACACTGACGCGTGTGATCGTCGGGCGTCGCCCCGATGCCGCCGGTGACGAAAACGATATCCTCGCTCGCAAACGTGCGTCGCAGCGTGGCCGTGATGCGCTCAGGGTCGTCACCCACATATTCGGCCCAGCCGAGTTGCATGCCGCGCTCGGTGAGCAGTTCGACGATCTTGGGGAGATGTTTGTCTTGACGGCGCCCCGAGAGAATCTCGTCGCCGATGATGATGATGCCGACCGCCATGATGCTTCCTTTATCTTGTCGTCAGGGCCTGGGGAGAGCGCGCGGCGCCGCCCGGCGGCAGCGCGCAGTCACACGATTGTGCCACTTTCACGGCGAACCGTTCGACGACCCTCGTCCCGGCGGCAACGCAGGCGGCAGGTCCTCGCTCTCTCGCGACGGCGGGCTCGCCACAGGCAGCAGCGTTGCCGCGAGCATCGGCTCATGACGCGCCGCCTCCGCCGCACGCAATCGCGTCAATGCCCGCAGGCAATAGTGCGCGAACCACAACGCTGAAAATATAAAGATCACCACGTACAGCCAAATCGCCAGCAGCGCGATGACCGGGAACATCACGATCATGATGACCGACGACACCCACAGCAGCGTCGGCAATGAGCCGAGCAGCCCGGTTGCCACGCCGATCACCAGCAGTGGCAGACGCCGCTCGCGCACGATCCGGCGACGCTCCTCGGCGCTCGCGTGATACGCCAGCGCGTCGTACGTCATTACGCGATACGTCAGCCAGCCCCATAACAACGGCGGCACGATGGCGAAGAACGGCGGCACGAGCCACAGCGGCAGCGTGAGCAGCGCGGCAACGAGAAAGACCACGGTGGCGCCCAGCGACTGGCCGAGACTGCCCCAGAACGAGCCGCCCTGCCGCGCTTCCAGATGAATGTAGTGGCGACGCGAGAGGTGACGCAACACCGCGGGCATCGACCACCCCGCGATGAGCAGCAGCGCCGTGACCACGATCAGCGGGATGAGCAGCGCGACGAGAATGAACGGCGCGAGCGCCATGCGCACGCTATCGATGCCGAAATAGCCGAAGAAGCGGTAGATCCATTGCGTGAACTGCCACTGTTCGAGCCAGACGCGCAGAAAATCGGTGAACGGCACCCAGCCGAACCAGATCACGGCGCCCCAGATCAGGCCGGAGACCACAAAGGGCATGGCGGTGAGCCACAGCATGCGCGGATGCAACAGGCTCACGAGCGCGCGGCCCAGCGCGCGAAGAATGTCATTCATGCAGTATCGATACGGTCGGTGCCGTCAGGACGAGAATCGGAATCCATCGCGTTGAGGAACGTGCGCCCCGAGCGGGGACGCTCGGTCGGTGTGGCGCCCTCGCCGCGATGTCCCGATGTTACAGCACCGGGGCGCGGTCGAAGAAATAGATCCCGTGAGGGGATCGTCCGACCGGAATGGTGTTGATCAGCTTGCGCTGCGTCATATCGATGATGCCGACCTTGCGGGCCCAGCGGAACGTTACCCACAGCGTCTTCCGGTCGGCCGAGAGTTCCATGTCGTCCGGTCCCGGCAGCAGGCCGGTGATGTTGCCGACGTTCGTGAGCGTCTCCTGATCGACGATGCTGATCGTGCTCGACACGCGATTCGAAATCAGTACGTGCCTGCCATCGGCAAGCGATCGGAAGTTGTGCGCCCCCTTGCCCGTCGGGATCGTCTTGATCACCTTCTGATTGCGCCAGTCGACCACGGCGGCATAGTCCGCGCCGGTCATTCCCACGAGCAGGTATTTGTCCCCCGGCGTGAGCCACACCCCTGCCGGACTGTCGCCCACCTTCATCGTCCAGAGCACTTTCTGGGTGGCCAGATCGATGGCGGCGATCTCGTTGGACTGCTGCAACGAGATGAAGACAAGTTTGCTGTCCTGCGTGAAGACCAGATGGCTCGGCATCTTCTTGAGGGGAATGCGCTGCGCCACGCTCAGGTTCTTGCCGTCATAGCGATACACGTCCACGCGATCCAGTCGCAGGGCGTTGGCGACGAACCACTTCTTGTCCGGCGAGAAGCCAATCTGGTAGGGGTCCTCGACGTTCTCGATCTTGCGCTGCACCTGTCCCGTCTTCGGGTCGAGGAAGATGAGGTTGTTGCCGACCGAATTCGCCACGATGAGCGACTGATTGTCGGGCGTGGCCATGAGGTGATGCGGCTCCTTGCCAACCGGGAACGTCTGGATGACCTTCTGCGCCGCCTTGTCGATCAGGCTGACGCTGGCGTCGGCCGAGTTGAGCACGACCACGACACTGTCGGGCGCCGGCGCCGCAGCCTTGGCCGGCGCAGCGAGCGCCGCCAGACCGAAGGAAGCGGCCAGACCGGCAGCGATCAGGAGTTTGCGCATTGCAGCGTCTCTCGGGAGAAAATTGGGCAGGAAAAGTGGCGAAACCGGCGCGTGGACGGCGCATGGACCGCCCGGTCTCGATACGTCGTGGCGACTCGCCATTGTAGGCTGGGAACGCCCCGTCAACGCGCGTCCGGCGCGCCTTTTTTACGTATCGAAACACAATTTCGACACTTTCTGACGTAGCGCAAACCGGCAGGCGGATGACCTATCGAAATGGCGTCAGGGGTTGGCGCCGGGGCCGAACGCCGTAATTACACGCGTGAGTTGGCATCCACCGAATCCGCTTGGTCGCCAAGTCCGCGACGCTCGTCGGGATCAACGGGATCGCAGCGCTCGCAGCCATCGTTGCGCACGATGGCCGCGCCCCCAGCGCGTCAACGCTGCAACGCCTCCCAAACCTTGTGCAGACGCTTGACCGACACCGGCATGGGCGTGCGCAACTCCTGCGCGAATAGCGAGACGCGCAACTCTTCGAGCAGCCAGCGGAACTCCTCGAGTCGCGCGTCGCCCTGATCGCGGCGTTGCGACGTCGCCCGCTGCCAGTTCTGCAGCAACGGCCCCAGTTCGCTCATGGCACGGGCGTCGCGGGTCGGATCCGCCTTGAGCTTGTCGATACGTCCGGCCATCGCCTTCAGATAGCGCGGGAAATGCGCCAGTTGCGCGTACGGCGTGTCGATCAGGAACCGCTTGCCGATCAGCCGTTGCATCTGCGCCGTCAGATCCGCATACGCCTGCGCGAACGGTTTGGCCTGGGCCAGCTTCTTCTGCAAGGTTGCGTACTCGGTGAGAATCTGTCCGGCCAGCCGCGCGATCTCCTGCGCGAGCAGCGTGAGGCGTCCCCGCCCCTCGTCCTTTCGCGCGACGAACGACGCGTTATCGCTCGGCCAAGGCAACTGAAGGCACGCACGCTCCAGCGCCAGATCGACGATCTGCTCCCGCAGTTGTTCCTGCGTGCCCAGGTTCATGTACTGCATCGCCATCTGCTGAAGGCCCGGGATGTTTTTCTCCAGGTATTTCACCTGCTCGCGCAGTTGAATCGCGAAGAGTCGACGCAGCCCCGCGCGATGCTGCCGTTGCGCTTCGTCCGGATCGTCGAACACTTCGAGATCGCAGTGATCGCCGCGGTCGACCAACGCCGGGTAGCCGAACAACGTCTGCCCCCGCGACGGATTTCCAGCATTTCGGGCAGTTCGCCGAAGCTCCACGTTGAGAGGTTGTCGTAGCGGCCGGGCTCGACCGCGCCCGTTGAAGGCGCTGACTGTGCGCTCGCACGGCCCGCACCGCGCGCCGCCGGCGACGACGCCACCGATGCACCGTGTGCGTCGGGCTCGACGGCGGAACCACGGGTCGGCGTCGCGCCACTCTTCGCCGCCAACTGCTGAAACGTGCGCTGCGCCTGCTGACCGAGTTCGGCACGCAGTTGCGGGAGATTGCGTCCCATGCCGAGTTGACGCCCGTGTTCGTCGATCACCTTGAAGTTCATCGACAGGTGCGCCGGAAGCATTTCGAACTTGAAGTCGCTGGACTTGAGCATGACGCCGGTCTGTTCGCGCGCGTCGGCGATGAGCGCATCGAGCAGCGCCCCTGTCCGAACGCCGCCCGGTCGACGAAGCCGGCCGCAAACTCGGGCAACGGTACGAAGTGACGCCGCAGCTTCTGCGGCAGCGACTTCATCAGCAGGTGCGCCTTCTCTTTGAGCATGCCCGGCACCAGCCATTCGCAGCGGCGCGCGTCGACCTGATTGAGCGCGTAGAGCGGCACGGCGAGCGTTACGCCATCGCGCGGCGAGCCCGGTTCGAAGTGATAGCTGAGCACCATGTCGATGCCCGCAATGGCCGTCTGCTTCGGGAACAAGTCTGTCGTGACGCCCGCTGCCTCGTGACGCATCAGATCGTCGCGCACGAGGTAGAGCAGCTTCGGCGAGCCCTTGGCCGTTTCGCGATACCAGTGCTCGAAGCTCGCGCCGTCGTAGAGATCGGCGGGCACATGGGCATCGTAATACGCGTAGATCAGTTCGTCGTCGACGAGCACGTCCTGGCGGCGCGACTTGTGTTCGAGCTGTTCGATGTCGGCGATCAGCTTGCGATTGTGGGCGTAGAACGGGAGCTTGGTCTCCCATTCGCCTTCCACGAGCGCACTGCGCAGGAAGATTTCGCGGGCGCGACGCGGATCGCGCGGGCCGAAGTTCATCCGTCGGCGCGCATAGATCGTCAGGCCATAGAGCATGCCGCGTTCGTACGCCACGACTTGCGCGGCCTTTTTCTCCCAATGCGCGTCGGAGAGCGACGTCTTCACCAGGTGCTTGCCGACGCGTTCGATCCACTCCGGCTCGATCCGGGCGATGCATCGTGCGTAGAGGCGGCTCGTCTCGACGAGTTCGCCGGCCATCACCCAGCGCCCGGCCTTCTTCACGAGCGACGATCCCGGCCAGATGTGGAACTTGATGCCGTGCGCGCCGAGGAAGTGCGGATCGTCGTCGGCCTTGCAGCCGATGTTGCCGAGCAGGCCCGCGAGCAGGGCAAGATGCACCTGCTCGTAAGTCGCCTCCGACGCGTTGATGCGCCAACCCTGTTCGCGCACGACGGTGAGCAACTGGCTATGCACGTCGCGCCATTCGCGCAGGCGCAATTGCGACAGGAAGTTGTCGCGGCAGGCTTGTCCGAGCAGCCGGTTCGACTTCTTGTGTGCGATCGCCTCTTCGAACCACTGCCAGATCTTGAGCCACGAGAGGAATTCGGAGCGTTCGTCGGCAAACTTGCGATGGGCGTTGTCGGCGGCGTCCTGCGCTTCGAGGGGGCGCTCGCGCGGATCCTGCACGGCCAGCGCACTCGCGATGATGAGGACTTCGCGCAGCGACTGCTGGTCGCGCGCCGCCAGAATCATGCGGCCCACGCGGGGGTCGAGCGGCAAACGCGCCAGTTCGCGCCCAAGCGGGGTGAGCTGGTTGGTGTCGTCGACCGCACCGAGTTCGCCCAACAGTTGATAGCCGTCGGCAACGGCCCGGCCGGGCGGCGGTTCGATGAACGGGAATTCCTCGACCTTGGCGAGCCGCAGCGACTGCATGCGCAGAATGACGGCGGCGAGCGACGAGCGCAGGATTTCCGGATCCGTGAAGCGCGCGCGCGCCTGGAAGTCGGCCTCGTCGTACAGGCGAATACACACGCCGTCTGCCACGCGGCCGCAGCGCCCCGCGCGCTGGTTGGCGGCGGCCTGCGAGATCGGTTCGATCTGCAGTTGCTCGACCTTGTTGCGGTACGAGTATCGCTTGACGCGCGCGGTACCGGCGTCGACCACGTAGCGGACACCCGGCACCGTGAGCGAGGTTTCCGCCACGTTGGTGGCCAGCACGATGCGGCGCGCGTTGGACGGTTTGAACACGCGCTCCTGCTCGGGGCCGGAGAGCCGCGCGAAGAGCGGCAGAATTTCGGTGTGCGGCGGATGATGCTTGCGCAGCGACTCGGCCGCCTCGCGGATTTCGCGCTCGCCGGGCAGGAAGACGAGCACGTCGCCGGCGCCTTCGCGGCAGAGTTCGTCGACGGCGTCGACGATCCCGTCCATCAGGTCCCGTTCGCGATCGCGCGCGCTGGCGCGGCTGCCTTCGCGCCCCAGCGCGTTCGCGATGCGCGCATCGTCCTGGATCGGGCGGTAGCGCACTTCCACGGGGTACAGCCGCCCGCTCACTTCGATGACCGGCGCCGGACGCAGGTGGTCGCCCTCGCCCGTGCCGAAATGCCGGGCGAAGCGATCGGCGTCGATGGTGGCCGACGTGATGATGACTTTCAGGTCGGGCCGACGTGGCAGCAACTGCTTGAGGTAGCCGAGCAGAAAGTCGATGTTCAGGCTGCGCTCGTGCGCCTCGTCAATGATGAGGGTGTCGTACGCGCGCAACAGCGGATCGGTCTGCGTCTCGGCGAGCAGAATACCGTCGGTCATCAGTTTGACGGACGCGCCGCGGGACAAGGTGTCGTTGAAGCGCACCTTGAAGCCGACGATGTCGCCAAGCGGGGTGTTGAGTTCGTCGGCGATGCGGCGCGCGGTGGCCGACGCGGCGATCCGACGTGGTTGGGTGTGGCCGATCAGGCCGGTGCCGCCCGCGCCAAGCCCGCGGCCGAGCGCGAGGCAGATTTTGGGAAGCTGAGTGGTCTTGCCCGAGCCGGTCTCGCCGCTCACGATGACGACCTGATGGCCGGCGATGGCGCGCGCAATCTCTTCGCGCCGGCCGGAGACGGGCAGCGCCTCGGGAAAGACGATGTCGGGAAGCGGATTGGCGGCGGACTGGCGCGCCGCGAGGCGTTCGGCGTCGCGCGCGGCGCGCTCGGCCGGCGTCGTGCGTCGCCCCGCTGCCGGGTTCGGGCCGCCGGCCTGCCCCGTGCTCGCGGGTTTGGGCGGCCTGGCGGGCTTTGGGGTCGACGCGGTGACCGTGGGTTGGGCGCGCGTATGCCCCGGAGCCATCACTTTCGGCTTCGGGGGCGGAGATTGTCGATTTCGTTCATCACTTGCCATGGGCGCGCATTATATAATCTGCGGATGTTTGCGCACGTACACTCATGCTGACCGAACCCGACCCCGCCCTACAAGACGAAGAGACCGCCCACCAAGCCCAGTTCGTGGACTGGCTGCGATCGGTCGCCCCTTATATCCATGCGTTCCGCGACAAGACCTTCGTGGTCGCCTTTGGTGGCGAACTCGTCGCGGCCGGCGGGCTCGACACCCTGATTCAGGATGTCGCGCTGCTGTGCGCGATGGGCATGCATATCGTGCTGGTGCACGGTTCGCGACCGCAGGTCGAGGAGCAGATGCGCCTGCGACATATCGAGTCGCACTTCGCCCAGCAGTTGCGCATTACCGACGCGGCCGCGCTTGAAGCGGTGAAGGAAGCGGCCGGGGAACTGCGGCTGGACATCGAAGCGTCGATCAGCCAGGGGCTGCCGAACACGCCAATGGGTAATGCGCGCATCAGCGTCGTGTCGGGCAACTTCGTCACGGGGCGCCCGGTGGGCATCGTGGACGGCGTGGATTTTCAGCACACCGGCGTGGTTCGCAAGGTCGATGCCGAGTCGATTCGCCTGTCGCTGGCGAGCGGCAAGATCGTGCTGCTCTCCCCGCTGGGCTTCTCGCCGACCGGTCAGTCGTTCAATCTGACGATGGAAGATGTGGCGTCGTCGGCGGCCATCGCGCTGCGCGCCGACAAGCTCATTTTCATCACGGAAACGCCCGGCGTGATGAACGAGTACAACGAGTTGCAGCACGAACTCACGCTCGAAGACGCCCAACGCCTGCAGTCGCAGGGCACGCTCGATCGCGATTCGGCGTTCTATCTCAAGTACGCGACGCGCGCCTGCCGCGCAGGTGTCGGCCGTGCTCACATCGTGCCCTTCGCGCTCGACGGCAGCATGCTGCTGGAGCTCTTCTCGCACGATGGCGTGGGTACCATGATCTCGTACGAGAACCTGGAGAGCCTACGCGAAGCAACGATCGACGACGTCGGCGGCATCCTGCAACTCATCGAACCGCTCGAGGCCGACGGTACGCTGGTGCGTCGCGGTCGCAACCAGCTGGAGCGCGACATCGATCATTTCTCGGTCATCGAGCACGATGGACGCTTGTTTGGCTGCGCGGCGCTCTATTCGTATCCGATGGAACGCATCGGTGAGATGGCCTGCCTGACCGTCGACCCGGAAGCTCAAGGCTCCGGAGACGGCGAACGCCTGCTCAAACACATCGAGCAACGCGCCCGTGCCCGCGGTCTGGATCGCCTGTTCGTCCTCACCACGCGCACCGAGCACTGGTTCCTCAAGCGAGGCTTCGTCAAGGCCGGCGTCGACGATCTGCCCGCTGACCGCCGCCGCCTGTATAACTGGCAGCGCCGCTCGCTGGTGCTCATCAAGAAGCTGTAACGAAGGTCAGGCAGGCGGCGCACGCCCAAGGCTCCCCCTTGTGTCTCCCGCCCCTGCCCCCATCTACCGCTCTCGGCCGCAGCGCTCTTTTTCGTCGCATTTCGATTCCCCCCAAGGGGCTCGAATCAAGCGCCCAACATTCATTCACGCCCCAACAAGTTCACGAAGGAGTTCCCCATGGCTCGCATGATTCAATGCGTCAAACTCGGCAAAGAAGCCGAAGGTCTCGATTTCCCCCCCATGCCCGGCGAACTTGGCAAACGCCTCTGGGAAAGCGTCTCGAAAGAAGCCTGGGCCGGCTGGCTCAAGCAACAAACCATGCTGATCAATGAAAATCGCCTGAATATGGCCGATCCGCGCGCCCGCCAATACCTCGTCAAGCAAACCGAAAAGTATTTCTTCGGGGACGGCGCCGATGTCGCTCAAGGCTATGTGCCACCGCCCTCTGAGTAAACACCTCCCCCCTGACGGATCGGGGCCCCTTTCCGCCTCTCAGACATAAACCCAACTCGCTGCAGAAAGGGGCCCCGATCCGTCCCCGCATACGTCCTGTGGCGCAATGCCATGGGCGTCGTAAGACAGGCATGCGATCCGGTCGCATGCCTGTTTTCTTTCGATAGGGATCCGCTGGATGCGATGGTCAAGCGAGCGTTGTGCCACCCACGGCCGACTTGCCGGTCGAACCCGCTCCGCAATGGTGGCAGAAATGCGCGAACGCGTTTTTGCGCGCGTCGCACACACCGCAATGGTCGAATAGGCAAATGCCACAGTGGACGCAGTAGTCGCGATTCGGATCGTCCAGTTTCACCGGACGCTCACACCCCGGACACACCGACTTCGCCAACCGCGCCTGCGCCAAATCGTACGACAACGTCTTGCGACGTTCCTCGTCCGGCAACTGCTCCTCCGCCCTCTGCCTCGCCAGGTATCGCTGCAACGACACGATGGCGTAGCGTCCGATCATCACCGTGAGCACGATGCCTACCAGATACCGCACATACCCACCATAGTCCGGCAAGTACGGCACCAGCTCTACGAAGAACGCAAACAGCGCGAAGAAGATGAAGCCCCACACGAATGGCCACCACGTGCTCTTGCGCTGACGCACAAAGAGCCATCCCGCCACCACCAGTAATGGCAGCGTGAGCGCGAGCCGAATGCCGAATACTTTCAAATCCTGCGCACGCTGGATCGCCGCAAGCTTTTCTCCCGCCGCCGTGTTCAGCGCATAGCGCGCCGTGCGCGCCGACTGCACCGCGCGCTGGGCATCCAGCTGTTTTGCCTCGAGGGCATCGACTTGCGTCTGGACGTCGCGCTGCGCCGCCTTCAAGGCATCGAGCGCCTGCGTGCGCGCAACGAGTACCGTATCCTGACTGGCCTGCGCCGTCGCCGTACGCGTGGCCACCCAATCGTTGAACGACTCTCGCGCACTGCGATACGCCGTGCTCCGCGCCTTGAGCTGCAAACGCGCCGTCTCCAACCGGCTCTCGACATCTTCGAGCTGTGTCTGCGCCTGCTTGATGGCGGCGTCGGCACTGGCCGCCTGCCCGCGATCGACGAACGAGTCGAGCGTCGGTGCGGGCGCTACGCCCGGCAATTTGTCGACGACGAGCCCGCCCAGGCCAATGAGGAACGCCGCAAACAACACGGCGATCAGCCATAGGCCACGGCGGAACCAGGTTTCGGGAAGACGACGCGATCCAGCCATCCTGCCCTCCCGGGATCAGTTGTGGTAGTCGAGCGTGCGCACGCCTTGCGGCGTACCCATGAGCGTGATGTCCGCGCCCCGCTGCGCGAAGAGCCCCACGGTCACGACGCCCGGGATCTGGTTGACCTGCGTCTCGAACGCCACCGGGTCGAGGATCTGCAGGCCATGGACGTCGAGAATCGCGCACCCATTGTCGGTCATGTACGGGCTGCCATCGGCACGTACGCGCGCTTGCGGCTTGCCGCCAAGTGCCGTCAGCGCACGAGCAACGCTCGCCTGTGCCATCGGGATCACTTCCACCGGCAACGGGAAGACGCCAAGCACGGCAACTTCCTTGGACGCGTCGACGACGCACACGAATTCCTTCGCCACCGAGGCGACGATCTTCTCGCGAGTAAGCGCCCCGCCGCCGCCCTTGATCATGTGGCCAAGCGCGTTGATCTCGTCGGCCCCGTCGACATAGACCGGCAGGCTGTCGATCTGGTTGAGGTCGAAGACTTCGATGCCATGGTTGCGCAGACGCTCGGTACTGGCCTCGGAACTGGAGACGGCACCGCGATAGCGGCCCTTGTGGGCTGCGAGCGCATCGATGAAGCAGTTCGCGGTGGACCCGGTGCCCACGCCGATCACGCTGCCCTCGGGCACGTGCTGGTTCACATAGTCGGCGGCGGCCTGGCCGACCAAGCGCTTGAGTTCGTCCTGGGTCATGGGGATTTCCGGCAAAGTTTGGTAAAGTCGGAAGTTTACCGGAGTCAGGCGGGCCGCGCCGTTTTTCATCGCCCGGTCGCATCCCGGACTTCATGTCACGCAGTGCATTTCTCGCAAGGCCGCTCTCATGAATCAGCTCGACCAGCTCAAACGCCATACGATCGTTGTCGCCGACACCGGCGACTTCCAGGCGATGGACGCCTACAAGCCGCAAGACGCCACGACCAACCCGTCGCTGATTCTCGGTGCCGTCCAGAAGGACGCCTACCGCCCGATGCTCACCCGCATCGTCAGTGAACACCGCGCGGAATCCACCGCGGAGATCATCGACCGTCTGCTGATTGCCTTCGGGCAGGAGATTCTGGATATCGTGCCGGGTCGCGTGTCGACGGAAGTGGACGCGCGACTGTCGTTCGATACGGCCGGCACGGTAGTCCGTGCGCGCAAGCTCATCGCCATGTACGAGGCGCAAGGCATCGAGCGCGACCGCGTGCTCATCAAGATTGCCTCGACGTGGGAAGGCATTCGTGCGGCCGAGATTCTCGAGCGCGACGGGATTCGCTGCAACATGACGCTGCTGTTTTCGCTGGTGCAGGCGGCGGCCTGCGCCGAGGCTGGCGCCCGGCTGATTTCGCCGTTTGTCGGCCGGATCTACGATTGGTACAAGAAGTCGGCGGGTGCGAACTGGGTCGAGGCGGACAACGCGGGAGAGAACGATCCGGGCGTGCGCTCGGTGGCCGCCATCTATCGCTACTACAAGCACTTCGGCCATGACACGGAAGTCATGGGCGCGAGCTTCCGCTCGACCGGGCAGATCCTGGCATTGGCAGGCTGCGATCTGCTGACGATCAGCCCCGCCCTGCTCGAACAACTCCGCACGACACAAAGCGAAGTCCCTCGACGGCTCGACGCGAAGGACGCCCGCGCTGCGAGCATCGATCGCGTGAAAACGGATGAGCCGTCGTTCCGCTTCGCCCTCAACGACGATGCCATGGCCACCGAAAAGCTCGCGGAAGGGATTCGCGCATTTGCCGCCGATGCGATCAAGCTCGAAGCGTTGATCGACGCGGCGCGCTAAGCGCACGCGCGACGGTGATGCCCGGCGACCTCGCGCGCCTGGCATCACGCCCTGAACGTTACGCGCTGAACTTTACGCCCTGAACTGTACGCCCTGAGCCGCAGGTCCTCGACCTCGCGTCCTGAACTTCACGTCCTCGGCCGCATGTCCTGAGCCTCACGTGCTCGACCGCGCGTCTCAAAACTCGCGTCCTGAACTTCACGCTCCGGACTTGGCGGTCGTTACGGCACGTTCCTTACTTTGCGCCCTTGGCCGCGACTGCGCGCTGGCGGACCGCTTCGTACAGGCAGACGGCACTTGCGACCGAGACATTCAGGCTTTCGCAGCCACCGGCCATCGGAATGCTCATCAATTCGTCGCAGTGCTCGCGCACCAGACGTCGCATGCCCTCGCCCTCGGCGCCCATGACAATCGCCATCGGCCCGGTGAGCTTGGTGCCGTAGATGTCGTTGGGTGCGTCGTCGGAGGTGCCGACCACCCAGATGCCGCGCTCCTGCAATTCACGCAGCGTACGCGAGAGATTCGTCACCATGATGTACGGCACGGTTTCCGCCGCACCGCTGGCCACCTTGGCGGCGGTCGCGTTCAGGCCGACGGCGCGGTCTTTCGGCGCGATCACCGCATGCGCCCCGGCCCCGTCCGCGACGCGCAGGCACGCGCCGAGGTTGTGCGGGTCGGTCACGCCGTCGAGCACGAGCAGCAGCGGCGGCCCGGAGATGCCGTCGAGCAATTCGTCGAGGTTCAGCGCCAGCGACACTTCCTGGGCACGTGCGACCACGCCTTGGTGGCGCGACGAACCGGCCATGCCGTCCAAGCGCTTTCCGTCGGCCTGAATGACCTTGATCTTCACGCCCGGGGCGCCCTTGAGCGACTCCACGTGCTTCAGGAAGTCGGTCATGCGGCGATCGCGCCGGCTCGGATCGTAGTAAATCTCTTCGACGCTACCGGCATCGTGGCGCAGACGCGCCGTGACGGCATGGAAGCCGAACAGCAATTTCAATTGACTCATTTCACATCCTCAAAATAGCGTGCGCCGGCACGGCCGCCGACAAAGGGCGCCGCACAAAGCACGACGGCGGCGGAGCCCGCATGGGCCACCGCCGCCGCAATCCATCACGGACCCCCCGCTGCCGGTCACCGCCGGCACAAGGCGCCCATCTTACTGCAAACCCTCCACCGCGCTGCGCGAATCAACGACGCGGCTTCTTCGCCGGACCTCCCGAACGCTTGGCCGGCGCCTTGCCGCCACCGGGCTTGGCGGGCGAGGTCGCCCCTCGCTCCCCCTCGCGGCATTCACTTTCACCGACTTCGGCTTGGCGGGATGCTTGCCTGCCGGGGCCAGTTGCACGCCGTTGAGCAGCGCACCGCCCTTGGGCATCTGGCGAATGCCCGGCCGGGCAGCGACGGAACCCGCCGAACCGGCCAGTCCGGGCGCACCGGCGGCGGGCGCCGGCACCGGTGCGCCGCCGCGCTCGGTGCGACCCGACGTTTTCGCCAGCGCGCGCGCGTTGACTTCGCGTACGAGACGGAAGTCGATCTTGCGCGCGTCCAGGTCCACACGGCTCACCTGCACGCGTACGCGGTCGGTCAGTCGATAGCGGATGCCGGTGCGCTCGCCGCGCAGTTCGTGGCGGACTTCGTCGAACTGGAAGTAATCGCTGCCCAGCTCCGTGACGTGCACGAGGCCTTCGATAAAGAGATCGTCGAGCTGCACGAAGATGCCGAACGAGGTGACGGCGCTGACCGTGCCGCCGTATTCCTCGCCGAGCTTGTCGCGCATGAAATAGCACTTGAGCCACGCTTCGACGTCGCGCGAGGCTTCGTCGGCGCGACGCTCATTCGCCGAGCAATGCAGGCCCAGCTCGTCCCAGATGGCATCGTGCTTCTTGGTGCCTGCGGCCTTCTTGGCTTTCCCGGCGGCGGAGTCGTCGGCCTTCTGAAGCTTGCGCGCGTGCGGCGAGAGGCCGGTCGTCATTTCCACACCTGCCGGCACTTCGGGCTCGTACTTCTTGCCCGCCAGAATCGCCTTGATGGCACGGTGCGTGAGCAGGTCCGGGTAGCGGCGAATCGGGCTGGTGAAGTGTGCGTAGGCAGGATACGCCAGTCCGAAGTGGCCGATGTTGTCCGGACTGTAGACGGCTTGCTGCATCGAGCGCAGGAGCATCGTCTGGAGCATGGGTGCGTCGGGGCGCGACTCGATCTGCGTCATCAGGTCCGCGTAATCGGACGTCGCAGGCTCGTCGCCACCGCCGAGCGACAGCCCGAGCGTCTTGAGGAACGTGCGCAGCACCTGGAGTCGTTCGCCCGACGGACCGGCGTGAATCCGGTACAGGCCCGCCTGCTTGTGACGCTTGAGGAGGTCGGCGGCGCACACGTTGGCCGTGAGCATGCATTCCTCGATGAGACGGTGAGCATCGTTGCGCGTGCGCGGCAGGATCTGTTCGATCTTGCCTTGCGCGTTGCAGACGATATACGTCTCGGTCGAATCGAATTCAATGGCGCCACGCGTCTTGCGCGCTTTCGCGAGCACTTTGTACAGCTCGTACAGGTTCTGCAGATGCGGCAGCAGCGCGGCGCGGCGTTGGGCTTCGGGGCCTTTGGTGTTGCCGAGAACGGCGGCCACTTCGGTGTAAGTCAGGCGTGCGGCCGAGTGGATCACGGCCGGATAGAACTGATAGGCCTTGACTTCGCCGTTCGGGGTGACGAGGGCGTCACACACGAGAACACAGCGATCCACGTCGGGATTGAGCGAACACAAGCCGTTCGAGAGCTTTTCCGGCAGCATCGGAATGACGCGTCGCGGGAAGTAGACCGATGTGCTGCGCGTCAGGGCGTCCGCGTCGAGGGGGCCGCCGGGGGTCACGTAATGCGAGACGTCGGCAATGGCGACGATCAGGCGGAAGCCATCGCTGCGGCCGACCTTGGCCGGCTCGCAGTAGACGGCATCGTCGAAGTCGCGCGCATCTTCTCCGTCGATGGTGACGAGCGGCACATCGCGCAGATCGATGCGGTGGCGCAGATCAGGCGCACGCACTTCATCGGGCAGCGCCCCGGCAGCGGCGAGCGCTTCGGCGGAAAACTGGTGGGGCACGCCGTACTTGCGCACGGCGATTTCGATTTCCATGCCGGGGTCGTCGATGTCGCCAAGGACTTCCGAGACGCGGCCGATGGGCTGGCTATAGCGGCTGGGGTAATCGGTGAGTTCGACGGACACGACCTGACCGACCTTGGCCTTGCCCTGGGCGCGCGGCGGGATCAGGATGTCATGGCCGATGCGCTTGTCTTCCGGGGCGACGACCATCACGCCGTTTTCGTTGAGCAGGCGACCGATAACGTGCGTGTTGGCACGGCTCACCACTTCAACGATATGCCCTTCCGGACGTCCCCGGCGATCGTAGCCGGCAACGCGCAGAAGGACGCGGTCGTTGTGCATGACCTTCTTCATTTCTTCGCTGGGAAGGAAGAGGTCGTCGCCGCCCTCGTCGCGCACGGCGAAACCGTAGCCGTCGCGGTGACCGATGACACGGCCGGCGATGAAGTTCGAGGGGTGGGTCAGTTGATAATAGCCGCGGCGGTCGAGGCGAATCTGGTCATCGCGCTCCATGGCGGCGAGGCGCTTGAAGAAGCCTTCGCGCTCCTGCTTTTTGATCGCCAGGGCTTCGGCGATATCGTTGGCGGACAGCGCGGCATCGGCGGTGCGCAGGACACCGAGGATTTCTTCGCGGCTCGGAATCGGATAGGGATATTTGCTCAAAGGTCGGTAGCGTTGCTGTGCCGGTTGAGTCCGGCCGAGGGGCACATCTGGCGCCCGACGGTCCGTGGTGTTGTGCGTTGCGCGAAAACGCGGGGTCGCACAGTCAGGGACAATCATACGGCAAACCTCGCGAAAACTGCCACCTATGCGGAATTTGAGCGTGGGCTTGCAGGCGGGTGAGAAAAAAGAAAAATTATTCCGCCCAAGTGTTGACAGTGCCGCACGGCATACGCATAATCTCACTTCTTCGCGGCGAGCAAGCAGTCAGCAAGTCGACGAGGCCCAGATGGCGGAATTGGTAGACGCACTAGTTTCAGGTACTAGCGGGTAACACCGTGGAGGTTCGAGTCCTCTTCTGGGCACCAAAAATTTAAGAAAGCCGATGATCGATAGATCATCGGCTTTTTTCATGCGCGCTCGCCCACCGCCCCCCCTCCCCGGCCGCCGACGCCGATAGCGGCATGCCGTCGCACCGTCGGTCCAGCGCACTGCCAACCATCGCCCCCGATCGTCCAAAGACCAAACCCGACGCAAGTCATCCGCATGAGCGATCCGCAAAGCGTGTCGCGCGCGTGTCACGCCACTCACGGCCCATGTCCAGAATCAGAGCGAAATCGGTAGAATTTGCCTCATAAAAAATTGAATATTGCTCAACGGCCACCTAACGGGTTGGGCGTGCCGCGCGTGTAGCGCGTATTCGATTTCGGTTGCTAGATACTTGTTGGGAATGACATGCCTGCCTTCACTCGCGGTGAGCTTGCCGATTTGAACGTCTTTGTCACCATCTGCCGCCGGCAGAGTTTTCGGGAGGCCGCCACCGAACTGGGGGTAACGACCTCGGCCCTGAGTCATGCGATGCGCAATCTGGAAGCGCGCCTGGGCGTGAAGTTGCTGAACCGCACAAGTCGCTCCGTGTCGCCAACGGCCGCGGGCGCCGCACTGGCGAAGGAGCTGGAACAGGGCCTCGAGCAGATTGCCTCGGCCATTGGCGCATTGGACCGCTACCGTGCGTCGCCGGCCGGGCGTTTGCGACTGAATGTGCCGCGCGATGCAGCGCGGTTGCTGCTGGATCCGATTCTGCCGCGATTCGTGGCGTCGTATCCGGACATCGAATTGGATGTCACGGTAGACGACCGGATGCTCGACATCGTGGCGGAAGGTTTCGACGCCGGGATGCGGTATGGCGACACGGTGCCGGGCGACATGATCGCAACGCCGCTCACGCCCGCGCTGAAGTGGATCGTGGTCGGGTCGCCCGCGTACCTCGCGCGGCATGGCCGACCGAAGGTGCCGCAGGATCTGATGTCGCACAATTGCATCCGGATGCGCCTGGGCGACAACACGCTCTACAAGTGGGAACTGGGCAACGGGCCAACGGCGATCGAACTGGATGTGCCGGGGGCGCTGAGCATCAACGAGAGCGACGGCGTGATTGCGGCGGCAACGGGCGGCCTGGGCCTGGCCTATGTGCTGGCGCGAAACGTGTCGCAGGCACTGTCCAACGGCACGCTCGAAGCCGTGTTGACGGACTGGGCCGTCGACGGGCCGCCGCTGTCGATGTATTACCCGAGCCGACGTCAAACGCTTCCCGGATTGCGCCATTTGATCGACATGATTCGCTCGGAGCATATGGGCCACGTCGCGTAGCTTGGCGACGCACCCGATCGGATAGGCCGCCCCCCCCGACTTATCTTTTTTTTGCCGCGAATCGCTTGACAGTATGTAAGCCCCTCGGCATAATCTTGCTTCTTCGTAGCGAGCAAGCAGCAAGCGAGCTAACGAAGCCCAGATGGCGGAATTGGTAGACGCACTAGTTTCAGGTACTAGCGGGTAACACCGTGGAGGTTCGAGTCCTCTTCTGGGCACCAAAAATTTCAAGAAAGCCGATGATCGAAAGGTCATCGGCTTTTTTCATGCACGCCCGGACGGAGATCGCATCATCGAGCTCGATCGTTTACTGCAATCGCAGGGCTTCGGCAGTCGCAAGATGTGCCGCAAACTCATTGTCACCGGTGCATTTGCCATCGACGGCGTGGTGCACGACAATCCGCGCGAGTCGTTGGACCCGCAAGGCCTGCAATTCACGCTCGACGGCGAGCCCTGGGAATATCGCGAACACGTCTACGTGCTGCTCAACAAGCCGCAAGGCTACGAGTGCTCCACGAGCCCGACGCATCACGAGGGTGTGCATTCGCTACTCCCGTTGCCGATGGCCGTGCGTGGCGTGCAACCGGCCGGTCGCCTCGACCAGGATACGACCGGCATGCTGCTGCTCTCCGACGACGGTGCGTTCCTGCATGCCATGATGTCACCGCGTCGCCACGTGCCCAAGCGGTATGTGGCCACGACCAAGCATCCGGTCACCGACGACATGCTGCAGGCCTTGCGCGACGGCGTATTGCTGCGCGACGAAACGGAGCCTCTCGCCGCAACGGACGTCATGCGTGCCTCGTCTCACGAGATTGCCATGACGATCACACAAGGCAAATACCATCAGGTCAAACGGATGGTCGCCGCCGCAGGCAATCGGGTGGAAGGGCTGGTCAGAATCGCGATCGGCGGTCTGCCGATGGGCAATCTCGCACTGGGCGAATGGCGCTATCTCTCGCCGGACGAACTGCTGTCGCTACCGTACGAAGTGCCCGCCTCCGGCAAATGAACGGCTTGCGCTGAAGCCTATGCAGATGCCTATGCCAGTGCTGATACCAACGCCGCAGCCGATATCGATGTCGTCACCGGCGTCATAGCCAACACCGATGTCGCAGCCGACGCCAACATTGGCGACAACGATGCGGTACGGCGGCGGTGCACTGACCCTTTCGGGTCGACATATCAGCTCTGTCTGCCTTCGAGCAGAAAATGCGCGCCCTTGTCCTGCCCGAGCGTCTTGACCAGATACGGCAAGGTCGTCTTGAGGGTGTCCTGCAGCATGTACGGCGGATTCACGATGAACATGCCGCTACCGTGCAGGCCCATGCCGCCCGGCACCGGATTACACACGGTCAGCGCAGCATGCACCCAGTTCTTGATCGGCTGCCCATTGATCGTGAGCCGCTTCATGCGCTCCGGCAACTGCCCCGCCTCACGACGCTGTACCAGCGGATACCATACGGCATACATCCCCGTCGGAAAGCGGTCGAGCCCCTCCTGCACGGTCTGCGTTGCACGCGTGTAATCGCGCTTGTCTTCATACGACGGATCGATCAGCGTGAACGCCCGGCGCGACGCCGGCGGCAGAATCGTCTTGAGCCCCGCAAACCCGTCGGCACCAAAAATCATCGTACGACGCGCCACTTCCCGCCCTTGCGCCTCGAAGTTTTCGCGCAGCACGTCCTGTTCGGTCGGATGCATCTCGAACAACCGCAACCGATCGCGATCCCCAAGCAGTTGCAGCGCAAAGAACGGCGAGCCCGGGTAATAGCGCAGCTTGCCGTCCGGATTGAATTCGCGCACCAATGTCACGTAGTCCGCGAGCGGCGGCGGCAGATCGTCGCGCGTCCAGAGACGGCCGATACCGGTCTCGAACTCACCGGTCTTGTCGGCCCATTTGCCGTCGAGCGCGTAACCGCCTGCGCCCGCATGCGTGTCGATGTACCAGAACGCCACGTCCTTCTGGCGCATGTAATCGATGCATTCAACGGCGATAAAGTGTTTCAGTACGTCGGCGTGGTTGCCGGCGTGAAAGGCGTGGCGGTAGCTGAACATTAGGCAGATCCTGATTCGTCAGGCGCGATTGTAGCCGACGACGCGCCCGCACGGCGTTTCCGGGCTTGCACGCTGGCGCTTTGACTCGCCGTCAACGCCTTCGCTTTCACCGCCTTGTGACGAGGACAGGCGACCAGATGATCGTTCACCAGACCCGCCGCCTGCATGAACGAATAGCAGATCGTCGAGCCCACAAAGGTAAAGCCCGCCTTCTTCAGCGCCTTGCTCATCGCATCGGAGACGGCGGTGCTCGCCGGCACCTCGCCAAGCGCTGTCCAGCGGTTCTGCAACGGTTCGCCGCCCACAAACTGCCAGACAAAGTCGCTAAATCGCGTGCCCGCGGCCTCCATCGCCAGGTAGGCCCTCGCCCCCTTGATCACGCCGGCGATCTTGAGACGGTTGCGCACGATCCCGGCATCCGCCAGCAAGCGCGCCTCGTCCTCCGGCCCGAACGCCGCAATGCGCACCGGATCGAAGTGATCGAACGCCAGCCGGTAGTTATCGCGCTTTTTAAGGATGGTGGACCATGAGAGCCCCGCCTGCGCGCCTTCGAGCATCAACAGCTCGAACAACGCGCGCGAATCGCGCAGCGGCACCCCCCACTCTTCGTCGTGATACTGACGATACTGCTCGAAGCCATCGCTCCACGGACATCGTTCCATTGGTCTCTCGATAGTTGCGTCCGCGCGCAAGTGGCGCGGACATGTGCAGACGAATGGGACAAGTGTGCCAGCAATCGCACGCGAAGCGAACCGCGCAGCCCATGCCACGCATGACTTTGCGCCGACGGACTATGCCGAGACGGAATTTTCCGGGCCGAACGCCGGACATCCGCCGGCCTGAGCGATGGACCGGAAAGCCATCCGCCACACGCTCAGTCGAGCCAGCGCGTGTCGTAGGCGTGTACTTCCTGCGTCTGCTCGCCCAGACCGTCGATGCCCAGGTGCATCACGTCGCCCGGCTTGAGGAACACCGGCGGCTTCTGGCCCAGGCCGACGCCCGGCGGCGTGCCGGTAGTCACGAGATCGCCCGGCTTGAGCGTGGCGAACTGGCTCATGTAATGCACGAGATACGCCACGCTGAAGATCATCTTCGACGTGTGGCCCGTCTGACGGCGCACCCCATTTACATCGAGCCACAGGCCCAGTTGTTGCGGATCGCGAATCTCGTCGGTCGTCACGAGCCACGGGCCGACCGGACCGAACGTGTCAAAGCCCTTGCCCTTGTCCCACGTGCCGCCGCGCTCGATCTGGAACTCGCGCTCGGAGACGTCGTTCACGAGGCAATAGCCCGCCACGTAGTCGAGCGCATTCTCGAGCGGCACATAGCGTGCCGTCTTGCCGATCACGAAGCCCAACTCGACCTCCCAATCGCCCTTGACGGCGTTCTTGGGCAGCACCACCGGGTCGTTCGGGCCGTTCAGGCAGTTCTCCCACTTGGTGAAGAGCACCGGCTCGGACGGCGCGTCCAAACCCGCTTCCACCGCGTGGTCGCTGTAGTTCAGACCGACGGCCAGGAACTTGCCCACCCCCGAGAACGGCACCCCCAGACGCCCCGGCGCGCTCACCACCGGCAACGTCGCCGGATCCAGTGCACGCAATGCCGCCAGCCCCTGCGGGCTCAACGTCTCGGGCGTAATGTCGGCCAGCACGCCGGAGAGGTCTCGCACATTGCCGTCGCCATCGAGCAGCCCCGGCTTTTCCTGACCCTTGGGGCCGAAACGCAGCAGTTTCAAAACAGTTCTCCTTGTGTCGCGATAGAAGTGAGCAACAGGGTTACCCGTCGATGGCTCAGTGGTAAGAGGAATGCACGAGACACTACGCCGGTCGCCCCCAACGCGTCAATGGCGGCGCGGCCCTCAAAGCGACGGCGCTCGGAATCGTTGTTCGCGCCATCGATTTCCTCGACGGACTCGAACGCAGCGTCAACGGCGTGGTCGCGGAAGATCGTTTGTCCATGGGCCTCTCGACAGATCGGTATGGCCCGGTTCACGGTGCGGCGTATCAAGGGCTTCTGTTGTCGGGGTGTCACTTTTCTGAGACCATGACTCGCCGCCTCGACATGCTCACGGAGGCAAGGTTCTCGCCATTGCTGGATCTGCTGTCCCTCGCGCCCTGTCCGTTCCCCGAACTCTGGAGTCTCCGACGATGTCCTCCTCAAAGACCGCCATGCTGGGCCACTGGACCATGTACATGCCGATTGTGGCCCTTGTCGTGCTCGGCCTCGCCGGTTGGCTGCCCTATGGCGCCTCGCTGGTGGTGTGTGCCGCCGCTTTGGCCGGCGCCGTATTCTCCGCCGTGCATCACGCCGAAACGGTCGCCCACAAGGTTGGCGAGCCGTTCGGCACCCTGGTGCTGGCCGTGGCCGTCACCATCATCGAAGTGGCCCTGATCGTCTCGGTGATGCTCTCGGGAGGACCGGACAAGGCGGGATTGGCCCGCGACACGGTGTTCGCGGCCATCATGATCGTCTCGACCGGGATCGTCGGGCTGTGCTTGCTCTTCGGCGGGGTGCGCCATCACACGCAGGGCTTTCACGTTGAAGGCGCGAGCGCCGCGCTCGCGGTGCTGTGCGCGCTGTCGGTGCTCACACTGGTGCTTCCGAACTATACGAGCTCGGTACTGGGCCCGGGACTCACGGCGTCGCAACTGGCCTTTGAGGGCATGATTTCGTTGGTGCTGTATATGGTGTTCGTATTCGTGCAGACGGTGAGCCATCGCGATTACTTCCTGGCCAAAGCGCCGAGTGAGGAAGTGCATGTGGCACCGCCGTCGCGCCGCACGGCCGTGCTGAGCCTGGGGCTGCTGGTCGTGGCGTTGCTGGCCGTGGTCGGCCTGGCGAAAAAGCTCTCGCCCGCCGTCGAACAAGCGGTCGCCGAGGCTGGCGCGCCGAAAGCGGTCGTCGGTATTGTGATTGCCGCGCTGGTATTGTTGCCGGAAGGACTGGCGGCCTTGCGCGCCGCACGTGCGAACAAGCTGCAGACGAGCCTGAATCTGGCGCTCGGCTCAGCGCTGGCGAGTATCGGGCTGACGATTCCGACCGTGGCCGCCGTCTCGCTCGTGCTCGATCAGCACATCGAATTGGGGCTTGCGCCGAAGGAGACCGTGCTGCTTGCCGTGACGCTGCTCGTTGGCGTGATCACCCTCGGCACGGGACGCACGACCGTGCTGCAAGGCGCCGTCCATCTGGTACTGTTCGCCGCCTTCCTGTTCCTGGCGATCGTTCCTTGACCGGCACGCGGGCCGACACGACCGCCTGATGCGTTCAGTTGACGCGTTCGATTCTCGAGCGGGCCACCGTAGCGGATGTGGTGGATGTGGCGAACGTGGGATCATCGCGTCCGCCGCGCACTCGACGCGCTCAGTCCTTGTCAGCGCCCTGCTTTGTCGCGTCTTTGCCGGTCGTGCCGGCAGTGTCGGCGGCCGCCGTGTCGTCTTCCGACGCGGTGCCGAGCAACGCGCCCAGCAGCTTGCTGCCGGCGGCATTGCCCTTGTTTTGCACGCCAACCTGCTTGCCGCGTTGCGGGCCGCGACGCACGCTGCCGTCGATCTTCAGGCCCTTGCGCTTCTCAATTTCAAATTTCGTCTGTGTCATGATGCTGTCCGTGGTGGGCTTGCCCCTCAGGCAGGCCGGGGGTGATTCGGTGGTTCAGAGATCGATGCCGAGACTACCGTCGGCGGCCAGCGACTTCGCCAGCGCGTGAGCGGCTTCGAGCGCGTCGTTCGCCCAGCGATAGGCCTCAGGCGTAGTATGGGTCAGCGGCGGGTCCAGCGTTTCGATGACGTCGTCCACGTCGCGCCAGCCGGTGAAATGCACCACGCCGTGAAATTGCCCGTCCGGCGCGGGCGACGTCTCCGCCCAATAGTAAAAATCCTCCGCCAGCAGGCAACCTTCGAAACTCATGTCGATCCCGTGAAAAGGCGGCATCGTAGCACGCCGCACGGCGAGCGGCATACTGACGCAACGCAGTAGAATACTGCGACACAGCACCCCACGACTCTAGTTACCGACATCACGATGTTTACCGGAATTGTTCAAGGCACGGCCACGCTCTCGTCCATCGACGATCGCGACGGCATGCGCACCCTCGAGCTGGCCTTCCCCGAAGGCTTCTGCGAAGACCTTACCCTGGGGCCAGCGTCTCGGTCGACGGCGTTTGCCTGACGGTCACGCAATTGCTCTCGCCCACCAGCGCGTCGTTCGACGTGATTCTGCAGAGCCTGAACGTCACGACGCTCGGCGGCTTCGGCGCGGGCGCAAAGGTCAACGTCGAACGTGCCGCCAAGGATGGCGCTGAAATCGGTGGCCATCCACTCTCGGGCCATATCGATTTCTCGACCGACATCCTCAGCGTTCGCACGTCGGACACCAACCGCGTGCTGCGCATTGCGATTCCCGAAGCGTTCCGCAAGTACGTCTTCGCGAAGGGATATATCGCGATCAACGGCGCGAGCCTGACAGTCTCGGAGGTCAATCGACAGGAAGGCTGGTTCGAAGTGTGGCTGATTCCCGAGACGCGCCGCATGACGACGTTCGAGGACAAGCTCGCCGGCACACGCGTCAACATCGAGATCGAGCGGAGCACGCAGGTGGTGGTCGACACGGTGCGCGAAGCCGTGCAAGAGAGTCTCGGCCGTCTGCAACCGGTGCTGGAGGCGCTGCTTAAGGAAAAGGGCCTCTCGCTCGACGATTTCGTGTCGGTGCCGCAGTTGCCCGCTGGCACTGCCAGCGACACACCGCCTTCCAAGACCTGAGCCTGCCGAACACTACTGGACTGAAGGACATGCATGCGACTTGCCACGTGGAAGTTTCATGCATGTGCGAACACGTCTCGGTGAGCGTCACACACCGCTCGATAGCTCTGAACATTAAGACGGCGTCGTCGACGGCATGACGCAACGCCACACAACGCTGCGCCCTCGCACGCCATCAGCCTTGCGCAAATCATGAGCGCTCGACCGCCGCGCCCCAAAACGCGCGGATGGCGGCAATGCCGTGTGCCCCCGCTTCACGAGCCTCAGCCACGGTGCCAAGCGACATTCCGCCCAATGCATAGACGGGAACCGACGTCAGCGCCGCCAGTTCACGAAATCGCGACCAGCCAAGGGGGACTGCCGAGGTGTGTGTCGCTGTGGGAAGGACCGGTGAAATGGTCAGCAGGTCAGCCCCCATCTCAGTTGCATGTTTGACTTGGCGCTCGTCATGGCACGCGGCGGACACTAGCTGCCCATGCGGAAGTGGCCGGCGCCGACACGTCATCAACCGTGTGCTCGTGAGGTGTACGCCATCCGCCCGCAATGTCTCGGCCTCGCCGAGCGACGCGTTCAGCACGAGGCGCGCATCGTAACGTCGACAGCAAGCCACGGATTTCTCGGCCAACCATGCGTACTGCTCAGGCGTCACGGTCTTGGCACGTAACTGCACCAGTCGGACGCCGGAGCGCAATGCGCAGTCAAGTTGCTCAATGAAGACGTCCAGCGGCTCGTTTCGTGGCGGTTCGGGGTAATCAGATAGGTGAGCGGCAATCGCGTCATCGGTTCCATTGCAGTCAACGTCCAGCGCGAGACGCATAGGGGCCACCGGCGTCGGAACCGGCAAAATCAAGCGTTCTGTGACGATGGGTACGGCAGATATGGTAGGCCACCGGCGCTGCCAGCAAGCCACTTGCTGAGATATAGATCGCCGGCGCGCTTAGAAAGCCTGTCACCTGAATCAGATAGGCGCACACGACGGGCGCGGTTCCACCAAACAGAGCCGTAGCAAATGAGTACGTGACAGCCATACCGAAGTCGCCCCAGTTGCGCCTCAACAGGTCGGGGAGAAAGACAAAGATCACGCCCCCCATGCAACCCGTCATGATGGCAAACGCGGCCAGAGCGGCGACCACGGCCACAAACCCTCCCTCGCGCAGGACACAGAACAACGGATAGGTGCCGATCACCAACGAAGCGATTCCCACGACGACGAGCCTTGAGGCGTCGATAACGCGTGAGGCATAGCCTGAAACTGCCGAACATTATGACAATTGCTGAACACGTACTTTCCGGTATCCGATTCCTTAAGACTCGCCGGAACCGGGAAATTCTCTATTAGGCTGAGTAGTTTGCTGTCGGATTTCATCGTGACCTTGAAGTGTTTGATCAATCTATCGACGAGTGACCTTTCTATACGAATCCAACCTCAGTGGTTAGCGCGGATGTTTACAACAAGCGACGAAGAAATAATTGCCCATCCCTCTAGGCAGAGTCGATACGGTAGCGTCGAAATGGAGAGGCTTTCTCCGAAAGCGCGGCCTAAACGGAGCGACAACGCATCACGCACGTCCTGATTTGCATCGCAACGACTCGCAGATCACGCCAATGTCTGCCAGAGAGCTGTTGACCCTCAATACCGGAAGTGGAGTTCTCATGTCGAGGCAAGAACGCTATGAAAATGTCGTGGGATGGGCGAAAAAAATCAGAAAAGGCCCAGGTAAAGGCGACGCTGAAGAAAGACGCCGTGCGATACGTCCACCGGGTCAAGTGGCATTTAGAGGATTTGCCGTATGGCAATGTGCGAAGGGCACCTTTCTCATCGCCAAGGACGGCCGACCAATGCCCGGCGATCCTGAGCAGCCGTCCAACATTGCACGCTATTCCGATTTTGCTTCGGCGTGGAAATGTGCGCGGAAAGTGGGTCCGTACGGCGTGGTCATTTATGCGGGACCGGGGGGAACTGTGTTCACCGTTGGCTAGGGCGCGCCAGCGTCACCGGGCGATCACGGCCCGCACGATAGTCGCCTACAATGCCGGGTATCACGGCGTGCTGTCGCGCCCCCAACCGGGCGAAAAATGGGTTGCCGGATGGACATCCAGACACCGATCCGCCCGACGAAACGCCAACGAAACCCGCACCCATCAGAGGGATAAGAATTTTCATGCAACTCGCCACCTGGAACGTCAATTCGCTCAAGGTTCGTCTCGGTCATGTGCAGGACTGGCTACGCAGCAACCCGGTCGACGTGCTGTGCCTTCAGGAACTGAAGCTGACCGACGAGAACTTCCCCATCACCGAGATCGCCGCGCTCGGTTACACATCGCACTTCACCGGCCAGAAGACGTATAACGGCGTCGCAATGTTGGTCAACCACGCGAAGGTGGGAGAAGCGACCGACCTGGTCAAGAATCTGCCGAATTTTGCCGACGAGCAGCAGCGTCTGATTACCGCAACGATCGGCGGCGTACGCGTGGTCTGCGGTTACTTCCCGAACGGACAAGCCGTCGATTCGGACAAGTTCGTCTACAAGCTGAACTGGCTCGACGCACTCACGCACTGGCTCTCCGACGAATTGGTGCGCCACCCGCGCCTTGCGCTGCTAGGTGACTACAACATCGCCCCCGAAGACCGCGACGTACACGATCCCGCGAAATGGGAAGGTCAGAATCTGGTGTCGCCGCAGGAACGCCAAGCGTTCGCACGGCTGCAAGGACTCGGGCTGCGCGATACGTTCCGCATGTTCGATCAACCAGAGAAGACGTTCAGCTGGTGGGACTATCGCATGGGCGCGTTCCGACGCAACGCAGGGCTACGCATCGACCACATTCTCGTGTCTTCCGCATTGGCCGAGCGCTGCACCGGGTGCGAGATCGACCGCGTACCCCGCACCTGGGAACAGCCGTCGGATCACACACCCGTCATCGCCACTTTCAAGGACTGACGGGCGTCCTGACACGTCCTGGGCACTGCGCTCCGCGCTCTACGCGCACGCCATGCGAACGGCACCTGATTCAGGTGCCGTTTTTTCCATCGAAGGCTTTGCGGATCATTGGCCGCTGCGCGGATCCGTCAGGCGCGACTCATAGACAAAACAGCGAATCGCCGCCTTGTTTCGCGTGTCCATCTGCGTGAACTCCAGACCGTAGGCCCACGTTCCATCGATCCGCGGACCCTCCACGCTGCGAACCGCTGCCATACCGAGAATCGCCACCACATCGGCGCCGATCGGCACACGGAACTGCAACGCGACGAGACGACAGCCTTCCGGCAGCGGCGCCTTCACCACGATTCCCGCGCCATCCGCGCTGACATCGCGCACCAGTACGAGCCACTCAGGTGTGTCCTGCGGGTCCGCAAGCATGCGCGTGAACGAGACCCGCGACGTCTCGTCCAGTGGCGAGAGTCGCGCCACCAGCCGCGTATCGACGCGAGGTGTACGACGCACGGGCGTCTCACGCACCTGCGAAGGACGCGAAAGCACCACATAGTCGAACGGCCCCTGATGCACGCTGTGCACATCGCAAGTGAATTCGTACAGGTTGTCGCCCGGAAATGTCCAGAGCGCAAGCCGGTCGCCCGCCGTCACCGGTCGACGCGTGTCGCCCGAAGCGGGCGGCGTGATGATCAACATACCGTTGGGCGCGCGGCCAATCAGGCGAGCGCGTACGCGTGGGCTCTCGGCGTCCGGCGAGACACGCACCTGTATCCATGCGCCGACTGGCAACGGCACCGGCAACCCTTGCAGGTACACGGCCGATGCGCCGGTCCCTAGTGGCGACGCGGAATTTGCGGCCTCCGTGCGCCCCGCCGCTTCGCCCGTGGTCGCCCCCTCGGGAAGCGGCCGGTGCGGCGCGAACGTCGTGAAGAGCCAGTCGAGATCGGCCTCTGAAGGCAAACGCTCGCCCGCCGCCAGCAGCGGTGTGCCGTCGGCGTCGAACAACGGCCAGGAGAGTGGAATGTGAGCGTCAAGCTCGCGACGATTCACAGCCACGAACCCCGGATAGCCTGACGCGATACCAGTCGAGTCCATGATGCCTGGGAGAGTATGAAACCCTTGATTGCCTGAAAACAGGGCGTTGGCCTTCCCGTATCCCAACGCACGGGGCCGCCGCTTGGCCCCCCGCTTCGCAATGGCATCCGCAGCCAACACCCAACAAAAGTCACCAACGGCCGGCACTTGAAGCGTCCGGACGTCCGAAAAGCGTCACCGCGAACGGGAACGCTTGGCGCGCAAGCACGTTTTACCACGAAAGACGACATGCCCTGACGGTGAAACATCGGGCAAAAACCGGCTCATTCCTGATTAATCGCCATCGGTCCCCGCCGAAAAGCCGTCGTTGGCCTCCCCCGCTGAAAGCATCCATCGACGAATCGCGCCCGCCTGGAGCGGCAGACGGATCGCCCAGAACCAAGGCAGCGTTTGACGGCACGCCTGCGCCAGCCCCGGCAACTGTGCAATGTCCGGGCATGTCAGCCAGTCGGCCAACCGCTCCGCCAGTCGTTCCACCGCGCTCGTCTCGCCGGCCAGACACTCGCGCAACGCCAGCGCCTGCGGCAAGTGACGCGACGCGGCGTCTCCTCGCAGGGTTTCGTTCAGGGCCGCGAGCGCGTAGTCGCGATAAGCCCTCAACTCATCTGCCGGCAACCGCTCACTTGCCGGCGCCCCCGAGGCGCCGTTCGCGATCGACCACGGTCGGTGCCATTCCGGTTGGGTCGCCAGCCAACTCAATCCGGCGACGACGGACACCCATCGAACGTGCCGTGCCATGGCAACGCTCAACGGCGGCTCGCCGGCGGGCATGACGAAGGGAATCTCGCGGAAAACATCTTCGATGTCGGCATGTCCTGCCCGCCGCAGCTGCGCATGGTTCGGTGAGCGCGACGAACGGACCACGGCGTCGAGTCGGTCGGCCGTGCTCAATGGCGCTGACACGGCCTGCACTGTCGCCATGCCGACGGCCGAGTGCCACGGATCCCATGCCCCATGACACGCGGCATCGGCGTGGTTGGCGCCGCCCATGCCAAACCAACGCCCGACAAGCCGGACGAAGGGGGCGAGCGGATGCTCTATTGGCCAAAGCCCGGCAAGAAAGCCGAACTCCCTGAGCAGCCCCTGAAGTTGCGCCATGCTGCCCGGGACAAAATCGTCGGGCGACGCCGCATCGCGCACGATGACCCGCGTACCGACCCATCGCCAGCCCGGCAGCGTCTCGAAAACGTGGGACACGTTGCCCTGCGTCGCCGGACGCCCCGCCCCCCCCTCCAGCACACTCGCCAGCAGGTGCCTCGGCAGACGTGCCGCAACCCCGCCGTCCGCCCCAATCAGTACGATGTACGACGCATCGAATGCATCGATTCCATCCGCCGAAAGCGCCACGTGCACCTGTGGCGGCAGCGCCTCGAACCACGCGGACCGCAGCGCCTGTACACGCGTGTCGCCAATGCCATCCACGCCTTCTCCGGCCCAGTAGAGGGTTTGGCACATCGCCCCGGCCAGCGGCCATACGGCCTGCGACGACACATTGCTGCAGCGCCGGTGCAACGCCGTCATGAGCGACGCCGTCCCCCATTCCGCCCGTGGCCGCAACCACCGCTCGTCCACCAGTTCGTGAAGCGTGCGCCTGAGCCATTGCGCCCGAAGTTCGGCAATGCCGTCATGTCCGCCAATGGCTCCCGCCTCGCCCCCGCCGACCAGCAAACGACCGAGCCAGTCGCTGCGCTGCACGGACGCAGGCAGCCGCTCGAGCTGCGGCGCGACCTCGCGCCCCCCGCCCAGAATGCCTGGCGAACTGGCGAGCGCGACCAATAGTTGTATGAAGATGCTCGCGCGCATCGCCGGCTGGTCGAGCGGCAACGTCGTCAACGATTGCACGACTTTTTCAAGTTCGAACGGTGTCAGGTGGCGCAGCCACGCGGCGTCGAGGCGAACGCGGGCGCCGTGCCATTGCGTGCCGGCCAGATTGCAGTTGGCCCCGATGCGCACGTGCTTCAAACTCGCCCCGCTGAATCGGGAATGGCGCAGATCGCAGGATTCAAAAAACACGCCGTTGAGCTTCGCTCCGCGCGCGTCCCACCCCGGGCATTCGCAGTGTCGGAATTCGGCGCCCCGCAAGTCGGCGCCGATGGCCTGCGCGTTGCGCATGGCCACCGACGTCCATTGCGAGTGTTTGGCCTTTGCGCCGATCAGCTTCGCGCCGTGGGCGGTGCCCCCGGTAAAGCTCGCCTGCTGCAATTTGGCCCGGTGGAACGATGCGCCATCGAGACGAACTTGCACAAACTGCAGTCCCTGGCATCTCGCTTCGCTCAGGTCGGTGCCGCACATCACCGTATGCCAAAGATCGGCACAACGAAGATCGGCTTTCACGAGCCGTGCGCCACTGACATCCGCCGCCCGAAAACAGGCCCCTCGCAGATCTGTCTTTTCGAAGTCGGCATTGACATGATTCGAGTACGCAAATCCCGAATTTACCAACGATGCGCCAGTCCACCATGCCCCGCTGAAATACCCGCCGCCAAACTGAGCGCCTGGCGCCGTCACACCGCGCAAATCACCGTTCGGCATCGACAGATCGGGCAGCGTTGCATTGCGCAGATTCGACAGCGTTAGCGCAACACTCAGCACAGCGACCGGCCATTCACGCAAGGGCAAACGCTCGCATGCCCGCACGTCGGTCGCCGCTTCGTCGGTCGACGAGAGCCAATGCCATTGAGGGACGACCGGCATCCGGCCGTCAGGGACCGCGCACCACTTCATCAGATCGCGTGCCACTGCGCTGACCCGCGTACCGTCCAGCAGATGGGAAAAGCGGGTGCGCCAAGCCTGTCGCAGCGCATTTTTATCGAATGGCAAGTCGATGCCCATGGCGCTCGCGCCGCCCTGCGGCGCCGCATCGATCCCAAATCGATCCGCGGTCTCGGGGCGCCCGGCGAACCTGTGTGCCAGCCAGGCCACTTGCAGCGAAATCACGCGACGCTCGTCCGCGCTGGCACGCAGCACCGCATGGCGCAGCCCCTCGGGCGGCGGGGCACTGCGTGCCGCCAGATCGGAAGACGACAATGTGCTGTCGCTACGCCCGTCGATTGGGCGGCTAACAACGGATATTTGGGCCCCGCCCGATATCCCGCTCTGAACCGACCTCATGCGTCGCTCCTTGGCGCGCGCTCATGGGCGCGCGCAAAAAAGCACCATGTTGCCGAAGACGTGCGGCCCTGCGCACCGAGGAAATTCCGATTTGGTGCGCGGGCGCGTCAGGCAGGAGGGTCGTGTCAGCCGAGGCAGAGTGTCAGCGCGTCCCGCCAGTCGGGCGCGCGAAGACCGAAGGTGCGTGCGAGCTTGTCGTTGTCGAGGACCGAATACGCCGGGCGCTTGGCCGGTAATGGATAGGCAGAAGTCGGAATCGCCACAACGTTCGGACGCTTCTGCACTGCGCTCAGATCGAGAATCGCTTCAGTGAACCCGTGCCAGGTCGTCTGCCCGGCGGCCGTCAGGTGGTACAAACCGCCATGTTCGCGCCAGAAGTCGGCGTCGCTTCCCTTTGCTCCGAAACCTTGCACCAGCGCCTGCGAGGTCAGTTCGGCGATCGTGCGGCACCACGTCGGCGCACCGTGCTGGTCAGCCACGATCCGCAATTCGTCGCGCTCGCGGGCCAGTCGTTGAACGGTGAGCAGGAAGTTCGCACCGCGCGCACCGTACACCCAGCTTGTACGCAGCACCAGATGATTCGCACCGCTCGCCGCGATGGCCGCTTCGCCTGCCAGCTTGGTGCGGCCGTACGCGTTCTGTGGGTTGGTGGGTTCGTCCTCGCGGTAGGGCGTGGAAGACGTACCGTCGAAGACGTAGTCAGTGGAAAAGTGAACGACGAGTGCGCCGGTGCGCTTGGCCGCTTCGGCCATGATGCCGGGCACGACCGCGTTCACCTGATACGCGGCGGCCTCGTCCGTCTCGGCACGATCGACGGCCGTATAGGCCGCCGGATTGACGATCAGATCCGGCGAGAAGTCACGCAGGGTGCGCACGACGCTGTCGGTGTCGAGCAGGTCCATCTCGTCGCGCCCGGGGGCGTGCACGTCGCCCAAACCCTGCAGGCTGCGTGCCAGCTCCCAGCCCACCTGCCCGGTGGCGCCCGTCAACAGGATGCGTCTTGCCATGGTAAAGCTCCCTTGTGGCCGAATCGTCAAACCTGGGAGCCTACCGTGATTGGCGTCAGGTTTCCAGCCCGAGTTCCTGGATCTTGCGCGTGATGGTGTTCCGTCCGATGCCAAGGCGGCTTGCCGCCTCGACTTTGCGTCCGCGCGTGAAGTCGAGCGCCTCGTTGATCAACGCCGTCTCGAACCGGCGCGTCAATTGATCCATCACGTCGGGCGACGCGGAACGAAGCAGGCGCGCCACTTCACGGCGCAAGAGCGGCTCCCAGCTGTCCGCACCGGTGACGTCTCCCGTCGCGCCAACATTGCCCGCGACCGCAGCGGCACCACCGACACCCGCGATCCCGCCGACGGCCGACAGCCCCGCGTCCACGCCGCCATAACCCGCGATGGCCGGCACCGGGGCGGTGGTCCCCGTTGCCGCCTGGGGCGTCGCGGCGGGGTAGGCAGGCATGCTTGCCGACGCCCCCACTCCGGCCCCCGGCGCCGCTGCCAGCGTCTGGAACTCCGGCGGCAAATCCTTGATCTCCACCGTCTGCGCCGGGGCCATGACCGTCAGCCAGTTGCTCAGGTTTTCCAGTTGACGCACATTGCCCGGGAACGGGAAGCGCGTCAGATGCGCCAGCGCAGCCTCGCTGATGCGTTTCGTCTCGACGCCCAGGTCGCGCGCGCTCTTCTGCAGAAAGTGACGCACCAGCAGCGGGATATCCTCATTGCGCTCGCGCAGCGACGGCAAACGCAAGCGAATCACATTCAGTCGGTGATACAGATCTTCGCGAAACAGACCCTGCCGCACACGATCTTCCAGATTCTGGTGCGTGGCCGCGATCACGCGGACATTCGCCTTGATCGGACTATGGCCGCCGACGCGGTAGTAGTTACCGTCCGAGAGCACGCGCAGCAAACGCGTTTGCAGATCGAGCGGCATGTCACCGATTTCATCGAGGAACAGCGTGCCGCTCTCGGCTTGCTCGAAGCGCCCGCGCCGCGTGGCCTGCGCACCGGTAAACGCCCCGCGCTCATGGCCAAACAGTTCGGATTCCAGCAGATCCTTCGGAATTGCCGCCGTGTTGAGCGCGATGAACGGCCCGCCGGCGCGCGGCGAGTGGCGGTGCAGTGCACGCGCGACCAGTTCCTTGCCGGAGCCCGATTCGCCGGTGATAAGCACCGTGGCGCTCGAATGCGAGAGACGACCGATCGCTCGGAACACGTCTTGCATGGCGCTCGCCTGCCCGAGAATTTCCGGCTCTTCGGTGATGCGTTCGTCGTCCGTCGCCTCGCGCAGGCTTTCCTCGACCGCGCGCAAAATCAGCTCGACCGCGCGATCGACGTCGAACGGCTTGGCGAGATATTCGAACGCACCGCCCTGAAAGGCCGCGACGGCGCTGTCCAGATCCGAGAACGCGGTCATGATGATGACCGGCAGTCCGGGATGTCGTTGTTTGACCGTCTGCAGCAGTTCGAGCCCGGAGCCGCCCGCCATGCGGATGTCCGAGACCAGCACCTGCGGCGAGTCGTGTTCGAGTGCCGCGCTGGCTTCGCGCGGACCGGTAAAGCTGCGCACCGGCAGATTGGCTCGTGAGAGCGCCTTTTCGAGCACCCATCGAATCGATTGGTCGTCGTCTACTATCCAGATCGGCTTCATTGTTCACCGTTTAACGTCTATGCCCGGCCGCAGGTGCTACGGCCGACGGCGTGAGGGCCGCTTCAGCCCAGGGGCAGCAGGATTCGGAAATCCGTCCGTCCGGGCCGGCTTTCGCATTCGATCAAACCCTCGTGGCGCTGCACGAACGACTGCGCCAGTGTGAGTCCCAGACCGCTCCCCCTTCTCGCCCGGAGACGAGCGGATAGAAAATGCGGTCACGAATGTCGGCGGGAATGCCTGGCCCGTTGTCGATCACATGCAATTCCAATGCCAGCTTGTGCAAACGTTTGGCAATCGTGATCTTTCGCGCCACTCGCGTGCGCAAGACGATGCGCGCATCGCCCCGTGCAATCTGCCCGCGCAGCGCTTCGGCACCATTGCGAACGATGTTGAGCAGGGCTTGAATGAGTTGTTCCTTGTCGCCACGAAAGTCGGGCAGGCTTACATCGTAGTCGCGCTCGATCGACAGCCCCTGCGGAAACTCGGCGAGCACCACCGACCGCACGCGCTCGCACACCTCGTGGATGTTGACGTCGGTGGCAATGAACGGATGACGGTGCGGTTCGAGCAGGCGGTCGACCAGCGTCTGAAGTCTGTCGGACTCCTTGATGATGACCTGTGTGTACTCGCGCAGCTCACGCTGATCCAGCTCGAATTCCAGCAACTGCGCCGCGCCGCGAATCCCGCCCAGCGGGTTCTTGATTTCGTGCGCCAGGTTGCGGATAAGCTGTTTGTTCATCAGCGCCTGATCGATGATGCGCTCTTCACGCTCGTTCTTGATCTTCTGTTCGTTCTCGATCAGCTCAACGATCACGAAATCGGGGGCGGCCTCAGGGGCGGCAACAATCGCATGCGTGTGCAGAGGCTCCTGCGCGGTGCGCTCGAGCACCAAATCGAGGCGCGTCGTCTGAAAGCGGTTGGCGATGAGATCGGCCATCGTCGAGCCGAGCACCTCGCCGTTCGTGAAGACATCATTCCACGTCATTTGCGACAGCGAACGGCGCGAAAGCGCGAGTAGCGCCTCGGCGGCCGGGTTGGCAAACACGACACGCAGCGATTGCTTCTCAAGCACGAGCAAGACGGTGGGCAACGCTTCGAGACCGGGCAACACGCCCGTCGCAGCGAGCTTGGCTTCCCACGGATCGACGCCCGGCGGCAACACCGTCGTCTGGCCGGCGGCGTCGGGGGTCATATCGGCGGCATGGGGATCTTCCGCGGCAGCGGCGTGCTCGGCGCGCTTCGTCTGCCCTTTCCCACCGGCACGGACACTGTTCATTAAGGATCGAGGCGAGAGGTTCATGGCTGGCTACTTAGCGAATGCGCGCTGCGGATAAAAAAGGGGGACGGCCGCGGCCATCCCCCTTGCCTGTCGAGCATGACGGTCGGCCGCTGGCGTTCCGTCATGCCGGCGCATTCCCTGCGCAGCGATTCAATTACAGCGAGTAGTACAGTTCGAACTCGAGCGGGTGCGTGGTCATGGCGATACGACGCGCTTCGTCCGTCTTCAACGCGATGTACGAATCGAGCATGCCGTCCGTGAACACGCCACCACGGGTCAGGAACTCGCGGTCTTCGTTCAGGTATTCCAGCGCCTGTTCGAGGCTCGAGCACACGGTCGGGATCTTTGCGTCTTCTTCCGGCGGCAGGTCGTACAGGTTCTTGTCGGCAGCTTCGCCCGGGTGGATCTTGTTCTGCACGCCATCCAGACCGGCCATCAGCATGGCCGAGAAGGCCAGGTACGGGTTGGCCATCGGATCCGGGAAGCGCGCTTCGATGCGGCGGCCCTTCGGGTTGGCAACGTACGGAATACGGATCGAGGCCGAACGGTTACGGGCCGAGTAGGCCAGCTTCACCGGCGCTTCGAAGTGCGGCACCAGACGCTTGTACGAGTTGGTCGACGGGTTCGTGATCGCGTTCAGGGCACGTGCGTGCTTGATGATACCGCCGATGTAATACAGCGCGAACTCCGACAGACCGCCGTAGCCGTTACCGGCGAACAGGTTCTGACCATCCTTCCAGACCGACTGGTGGATGTGCATGCCCGAGCCGTTGTCGCCCACGATCGGCTTCGGCATGAACGTTGCCGTCTTGCCGTAGCTGTGTGCCACGTTGTGCACCACGTACTTCAGAATCTGCGTCCAGTCGGCGCGCTCGACCAGCGTCGAGAACTTCGTGCCGATTTCGTTCTGGCCCTGACCCGCCACTTCGTGGTGGTGCACTTCGACCGGCACGCCCAGTTGCTCGAGCAACAGGCACATTTCCGAGCGCATGTCCTGGAACGAGTCGACCGGTGCGACCGGGAAGTAACCGCCCTTCACGCCCGGACGGTGGCCCGTGTTGCCGCCTTCGAAGTCCTTCGCCGACGACCACGGGGCTTCTTCCGAATTCACGCGGACGAACGAGCCCGACATGTCCGTGCTCCACTGCACCGAGTCGAAAATGAAGAATTCCGGCTCCGGACCGAAGAAGGCGGTGTCGCCCAGGCCCGTGCTCTTCAGGTAGGCTTCAGCGCGCTTGGCGATGGAACGCGGATCGCGGTCGTAGCCCTTGCCATCGGCCGGCTCGATCACGTCGCAGGTCAGCACCAGCGTGTTTTCTTCGTAGAACGGGTCGATGTAGGCAGTGTTCGCGTCCGGCACGAGCAGCATGTCCGAGGCTTCGATGCCCTTCCAGCCAGCAATCGACGAACCGTCGAAAGCGTGGCCGCTCTCGAACTTGTCAGCGTCGAAGTGCGACACCGGCACCGAGACGTGTTGTTCCTTGCCGCGCGTATCGGTAAAGCGGAAGTCGACGAACTTGACGTCTTCTTCCTTAACCAGATTCATCACATCTGCCACAGATTTGCTCATGCTATCTCCCGAAAGATTCAATCTGGCGCTGCTGGCGCTTATCGCCCGCGTCGCCGTACCGTCTTAACGAACTCCGTGTTCGGATTCGCCAGTGATAAGCAGGAAGCGTGCCAACAATTCATCACCCTGCCCTCCCTGACCCTCGCCCTCTGATTTCTAAGCGAATATTCTATTCTGGTGCGTCCAGCCCGGAATCCCCGCTCACAGGCCACAATTCCCCAATTCAGTGCAACTCACGCCGAAACATCACCGCATTGGTGCATTTCGCGATTATGCACCTTTTGAGTGCCAACGTCCGATCGGTGCGAACCGAAATTGTGCGTCGCCCTGCACCGCCATCACGCGCGGCCAAACACTGACTGCGCGCCGGCCAACCCCGATGCCACGCAACACGTAAAGTGCCTCGCGCACGAAGGGCACGCTAGAATAAAGCACAATCATCGTCCAACGAGATCACAGCCCCATGACAAGCGCCAAAGCCATTCTCGAGCAAGCCTCCCAACGCCGCGCGAGCGCTCAGCTCGCCTACGCAGGCGCCGTGACGCCGGACGAAGCCCTGGCACTGCTTGGCGCCGATGCCAGCGTTCGCCTGATCGACGTGCGCACGCGTGCCGAACTCGACTGGGTCGGCCGCCCGCAGGTACCCGATGGTCAATACGCCAACGTCGAATGGGTTCGATACCCGGGCGGCGTGCCCAACGAACACTTCCTCGAGCAACTCGCTTCCCAGACGCCGGACAAGACCACGCCGCTGTTGTTCCTGTGTCGCAGCGCCGCCCGCTCGAAGGCCGCCGCCAAGGTCGCCTATGAAGCCGGTTACACGCAGTCGTTCGACATTCTCGAAGGCTTCGAGGGCGACAAGGACAAGGCCGGCCATCGGAAGACGGTGAGCGGCTGGTGCTTTCGCGGACTGCCTTGGCTCGGCGCCTGAGTGGGCATTCCTGTGTGCAAGTGAGCGCACAGGAGCACCCGTCGAGGCACGCGCGTCGACACTTTTCCAGACAACGCTGAACGTCTCAATCGCGAGGAAACACTGAGATGGAGTGGACCCCTTTACTTACGTTCGCGCTCGCCCTGTTCGTCGGCGCCGGCACGCCCGGCCCGGGCATCGCGGCCATCGTGGCGCGCGTGCTCGGACGCGGCACGCAGGGCGCCATCGCGTTCACAACAGGCGTGGCGATCGGCGATGTCGTGTGGCTGACGCTTGCCGTGCTGGGCGTCGCCGCACTGGCCCATACCTTCGCGGGCGTGTTTCTCGCGATCAAATACGCCGGCGCCGCCTACTTGCTCTACCTGGCCTGGAAGATGTGGCACGCACCGGTCGCCGCGCCTGCAGAACCGATGGCCGCCGCGCCGCGCGAGCAATCGTGGCGTCTGTTTCTCGGGGGACTGTCGGTCACGATGGGCAACCCGAAAGTCGTCGTGTTCTACTTCGCCCTGCTGCCCAATCTGCTCGATCTCCAACGGGTGACAGCGCTCGGCTACCTCGAAATCGTGGGCGTTACGCTGAGCGTTCTCGCGCTCGTCTTCGGCAGTTACATCGCGCTCGCTGCCCGCGCCCGCCGACTGCTCAGTTCGGCACGCGCCGTGCGACGTCTGAATCGCGCGACCGGTACGGTGATGGCCGGCGCCGCCGTCGTCATTGCGACTCGCTGAACGCAACACCAGCAGCCATCGCCACTGCGTCGTGATCGCCACCTGCGGGTGGCGTTTTTTTTGGCGCACGTCGCGCATTGTTGCGATTCCCGGAAGTATTTATTCCCTCAATTGCCATTTTTCCGTGATAGCCAGACGCTTAGACTGTCTTCAACGGTCGCACACAACGCATACCGAAGCCCACGAAAGCGAACGCCGGTACCGATGCATTGCGCGCCCCCGCAACTGAGAAAGACAGGAGTCAACGTCATGAATCGCAAGCACATCGCCTCAGCCCTGATGTCGGTCTTGATGGTCACCGCCGCCGGCGCCGCCTTCGCACAGGCGGGTCGGAGCAGCGATGCCTATCCCGAGGGTTCGCAATTCGCATGGGTGTCACAAACCTCGCAGGTCTCGCGCGAGCAGGTTCGCCAGGAATTGGTCGATGCCCGCGCGCAGGGTCTGATTCCGCAGAACGATTACGAGTATCCCGTGCTCGCCACGATGCAGCCCAATCAAGCGCCGGGCAAGACGCGCGCCCAGGTGTATGACGATCTCGTGCGCGCACGCCAGAACGGTGAAATGAAGTACTCGAATCCGTAAGCCTTGCGCCCTCGCTGAGCATTGCGGCACGCCGCAGCGCTCAATCGACAGCGTCGGTCGCCGCTCTCCACCCCCCCTCCGAGCCGCGCCGCACGCGCCGTCCCTCGTCGTGCTGCCGTACCCCGGCAGCACGACGTGACGCACACAGGCAGGACGGCATCGCCAGCCTGTGTTGCGTCACCTCGTATTGTCCCGCCGACAGGCACGCGCCTGAGCCTGACCGGGCAACCGGCACGCCCGCTCGTCCAGAACACTTCCCCTCTGGTCGGGCAGACACCGACGGTTTCCCCACGGGCGCCTCTCCTGTCGCCATGTGCTCCCGCGAGCGCATGGGACCTTCGCCCGCGCCCAGCCCAAGGCGCGGGCTTTTTTCTTGAGTCGCGCAAGCTGCGTGCTACCATGCAGCCGTTTCATTTTGCATAGACAGGATCATCCGGTGAGTCAGATCGAATTCGATATCGAGTGGACCGAACGCGCAGCGAAGAAGGTCGAAAAACTCGTCCCCAAGGGCACCCCTCTCGCGCTGCCGCCGATCGAATGCATGCCGGCCGAAGGCGACGTGCTGTTCCTCGGCCAAGGCGACAAGAAGCAACCGTTTATCGTGGTGGAGCGTCAGTACCACCACGAGGGCGAAGATGCATGGACGATCGTGCTGATTCTCGATCTGCCCGAATAACGTTGAGGATCGTTTGCGGCGCCTGGATCGCGTGAATCGAACGTTTCGGACAGATCGCAACGCAACAACGCGCGGCGCGGCCACTGGGGAAATCCCGGTTGCCGCGCCGCTTTGCTTGGACGGGGCCGTTTTCTATACTTGAAACATGATTTGACTCGCGCAATAGCGGCAGGGAGACCGGCGATGATCGTGCCCCACCTTTCCAACGCTGAACTCATGAGCATGTTTGCGATCGCGGCATTCGGCGCGATCGCTGTCGGCGCCATGCCCTGCAAAGGAGCCGTTCGCATGTGCTGGCGCTCGCTACTCGTTGTCGTCGGCGCGGTGCTTGCCGTGCTGGCGTTCGAGCTGGTACCCCTGCTGACGTAAATCGTTTTTGCGGATTTTCACCATTAAGGGTTGACCCCTTACGGAAGAGCCGATATTATCTCGGTCTCGTTGGGGCGTTAGCTCAGTTGGTAGAGCAGCGGACTCTTAATCCGTAGGTCGAGTGTTCGAGTCACTCACGCCCCACCAAACGAATTTTGAAAAAGGCTGCTACGCCGTGCAGCCTTTTTTATTCCCGGTAGCATCGGGGCGTTAGCTCAGTTGGTAGAGCAGCGGACTCTTAATCCGTAGGTCGAGTGTTCGAGTCACTCACGCCCCACCAAAGTACGACAGCGAAGGCTGCGCCACGTGCAGCCTTTTTTGTTCCCGGCAGCACCGGGGCGTTAGCTCAGTTGGTAGAGCAGCGGACTCTTAATCCGTAGGTCGAGTGTTCGAGTCACTCACGCCCCACCAGATGCATGACGAAGGCCGCACGCTGTGCGGCCTTCGTCGTTTCTGCCCGCCCATGCTCCGCCTCCGGCCGGTCATCCCCTGTCATCCGATTCCTACAGTCGATTCAGCCGCGACCGATAGTCCGCGAAACGCGTGCCATCTAAGCTGGATTCACGTCGTTGCGGGTCGCACGGCCACCCCTTGCTTCAGGAGACGCATCATGAATACGACGAAGTCGATTCTCGTTGTCATCACGGCACTCGCGATGGGCTCGCCCCTGGTCGGCTGCACGCTGGGCGGCGCTGCCGCGGGTGGGGTCATCGGGCACGAAGCCACCGGCGGCAGCACTGCCGGCACCATCGGCGGCGCGGTCGTCGGCGGGGTCATCGGGCACGAGTTGGGCAAGTAACGTTGCCGCTCGGCCCGGCGGACGCCGTCATCGCCCCACGGCATAGAGTGGGGAGTTGGCGGCGTAGCCGTACATGATCAGTACCGCACCCACCAAGGCGTCTGCCGCCGCCCGGGCCTCCGCCACATTCGCATAACGCTTGGCCTGTGCCGTGCAGGTCGCGTAATGACGCGCGCCATGCCTTAACGCGCCGTCGTGCCGACCGATAAACGCCGCCTGGCGGCCGCTCCATACGAAGTAGCCTTCACACCTCGCCATCTCCGGCGGCCGCCTGACCGTCAAGTCCTCCTTCTGCGAAGCCTCGCCCGCCTTGTGCAAGCGCCACTGACGCTTGATCGCCGCATCCGACCAGCGTCCCATGCCAATGTCTTTTCCTCGGTTCTTTGCCATTGCTCCCTCCTGGAGTTTGCCTGCGGCACTGCGCTCGCGGGCACTCCGATAATGGTGAACAATAACGCGGTGAAGTGGGATGGGGAGTGTCCGATATGCGATGCCACACCCTACGGCGACGCCCCACAAGACTCGATACTCGCTGCTCGTTATGCAAAGGAAACCAAACCGCGCTCTCGCGCCTCATGATTGGCCGCAAGGGAAGACGAGCCCGCTATCTTCCGGCAAACATAGCGCGGCGAACGCACAACAGTGCTGCACTGCACACCATGCAAGCCATCCGCATTGTCTACACTGAAGGTCTCGTTCTCTTCGGAAGATGGATCCGTTGGCCTCAACGGCATCCGCGAAACCAGGACATGGCGACCGTCACCTTCGCACCCGCAATTCAGCGCCACGTCTGCGTTGACGATCAATGCATCGATGGACCGACTGTCCATGCCGTGCTCGCGCAATGCGTGACGCTCACGCCCGAGTTGCGTGGCTACCTGTTCAACGATCAGGGACGATTGCGTGCGCACGTCGCGGTCTTTGTCGATGGCCGGCTGATCCGCGACCGACACACGCTGGGCGACACGCTGAACGACGCCAGCCGCGTGTATGTCGCCCAGGCGCTCTCGGGCGGATAAGGGAGCACGGCGCAAGCGGCAGATGAATGCGCGAGCATCGAACAAGACTCGCGCGAGCCAAGGAGGCAGATCGTGAAACACGTCACCGGAGCCACGTTGCTGGTTGCCACCCGCAAGGGATTGTTCACATGGCAGCGTGAGGACGCCGTCTGGCGCCTGAAGTCGAGCGCGCCCGACTTTCCCGGCGAGCCCGTGAGCATGGTGCTGCGCGACCCGCGCGACGGCACCGATTACGCCGCGCTCAATCTGGGTCACTTCGGCGTGAAGCTCTGGTGCCGCGAACGCGACGCAAACGAGTGGACCGAACTCTCACCGCCGGCCTTCGCCCCACAAATAGAACAGTCCGAAGCATCGGCGGACGATGCGCAGGCGTTGTCGGCACCGTCGGCACCCTCGGTCTCACTGCTCTGGTCGCTCGAAGCCGCGGGGCCCGACGCCCCCGGCGTTCTCTGGGCAGGCACGATTCCCGGTGGCCTCTTCCGCTCCCACGATCGAGGCCGCACCTGGACACTGGTGCAAAGCTTGTGGGATCGCCCCGAGCGCGCCGAATGGATGGGGGGCGGCTACGATCACCCCGGCATTCATTCGATCTGTATCGATCCGCGCGACAGCCGACAGGTGAGCGTCGCCATCTCGACCGGCGGCGTCTGGCGCACACGTGACGACGGACACACCTGGGCTTTGGCGGCCAGCGGCATGGAAGCCGATTACATGCCGCCCGAACGACGCCTCGATCCGAATGCGCAGGACGTCCACCGTCTCGTGCAATGCCGCGACGCCCCCAACGCCCTGTGGGCACAGCATCACAACGGCATCTTCCGCAGCCTCGACTACGGCGCCTCGTGGCGGCGGATTCAAGCGTCACCGTCGAGTTTCGGTTTTGCTGTCGCCGTCGATCCGCACGACCCCGATGTCGCGTGGTTCGTACCGGCCCAGCGCGACGCCTGTCGCATGCCGGTCGACGCCCGTCTCGTCGTCATTCGCACGCGCGATGGCGGCGAGTCGTTCACATCGCTCTCGCACGGACTGCCGGAGGTGCCGTCCTACGATCTGATCTATCGCCACGGCCTGGATATCGACGCCACCGGCCACTCGCTCGCCATGGGCTCGACCACCGGCGCGCTGTGGGTCAGCGACAACGCAGGCGAGCAGTGGCAATGCCTGTCCACGCACTTGCCCCCTATCTACGCCGTGCGCTTCGTGTAGCGGGCGTCTTGTCGTTCGAGATGCCGAGCGTCTCGCCGCCGCGCCCTCGCCCGTTTTGCTGAAGGAAACCTTCAGTTAGCGCATTTCGCGTCGTAGATAGAGATAGGCGAACTGGCTTCATTGATCCCCCCGTCACGCGTTGCTTGGCGTGTCGCACGCGCCGACGTCGGTGCGTGCGACAAGGTCGCGTCTTCCTGCTGAGCGTCGGCGTGCACCGCGCAGCGATCGGCAACCCGGCCTCGCAACGCAAGTGGGCCACAACGTCCCCCATGTCGTCCCGGCATCCAATCCCTAAATGGAGTCACCCGAATGCGAATCGCCGACCTGAAGATCCGAACCCGACTGGCCATCGGTTTCGGCACGTTGCTAGCCCTGTTGTTGACCATGCTTGTCATCGCCCTGATGCGTTTCGTCGCCATCGAGCGCGACAACGAAGAACTACTCACCAGCGCGTGGGCCAAGGCCGATGCGGCACACAGCATCGATGCCATGGTGCGTGGCAACGGCCGCCGCATGCTGGAGATCTTCACGATCACCGACGCCGCGCAACGCAACACCATCAACCAGCGTATCGACGCCAATCTCAGCCGGATCGCCGAGGCGCAGGCCGTGCTCGACAAGTACGTGGTGTCGGCGCAAGGCAAACAATTGATGACCTCGATCCGGCAACACAACGACGCGTTTGTGACGGCACGTCGTGCGACGCTCGCCGCATTGACCTCGGGCGAGCGAGACTTGGCGCTGGACGTCACCCATCGCGACGCCCTCCCCGCGCTCGACGCCATGCAGGCCGAAGCCGCCGAACTGGTCACGCTCCAGAAAAGGATCGTCGACGACACCGGCGCCACAACGCGCGCCGGCATCGTCTTCGCCAAATGGCTGCTCATCGCCATCGGTGCAGCGGCAACCCTCCTGGGCATCGGCGCCGCCTGGTCGGTCACGCGCAGCATCACGCGTCCGCTCGCGCGCGCCGTGGCCGTGGCCGAGCGCGTGGCACAGGGCGATCTCACGAGCCGCATCGACGTGACAAGCCGCGACGAGACGGGCCAATTGATGGGCGCGCTCAAGCATATGAATGAAAGTCTGGAACACATTGTGCGACGCGTACGACACGGCACAGCCGCCATCGCCTCGGCGTCGGGGCAATTGCTTGCCGGCAACACCGATCTGTCGTCCCGCACCGAAGAGCAGGCCGCATCCCTGGAAGAGACCGCCTCGTCGATGGAAGAGTTGACGGCCACCGTGCGCCAGAATGCCGATAACGCGCGGCAAGCCAGCCAATTGGCCACGAACGCGTCGGAAATCGCCGGTGAAGGCGGCCGGGTGGTCGAACGTGCGGTCGCCTCGATGCAGGGAATTGCGGCCAGCTCGACGAAGATCAACGACATCATTGGCGTGATCGACGGCATTGCCTTCCAGACCAATATCCTCGCCCTGAACGCCGCCGTCGAAGCGGCGCGTGCCGGCGAGCAGGGTCGCGGTTTCGCCGTCGTGGCGGGCGAAGTGCGCACACTCGCCCAACGCAGCGCCGCCGCTGCCAAGGAGATCAAGACACTCATCGAGACGTCTGTCGGCAAGGTCGAAGACGGCTCGGCACAAGTGCGCGACGCCGGTCGCACGATGGCGGAAATCGTGCAGGCCGTGCAGCGCGTGACCGACATCATGGGCGAGATCTCGGCAGCATCGAGCGAGCAATCGGGCGGCATCGAGCAGGTCAACACCGCCGTCATGCAGATGGACCAGGTCACGCAGCAAAATGCCGCGCTCGTCGAGCAGGCCACGGCGGCCGCCGGGTCGTTGGAAGATCAGGCGCGCAATCTGCGCGACGCCGTCGCCGTGTTTCGGCTGACCGATGGCGACGTCGTCACATCCGTGCTCGACGACGCCGCCCGGACGGCCGCCAACGGCCCGCGGGGCGACGTGCTGGCGTTCGCCCGGGCGCGCCATACCGCGTAATCGGCATCATCGGCATCATCGGCGCCCTCGCCGTTCCGGCCGTGCCGCTGGGGCGTGCCGGCGAGGCGCCGCGCCGGCCGGCAGGCGGTGCCGCCGCCCGGCGCAAACCCCCATGCCTGCTGGGCTTCCAGCCGATGTCACGGTCAGCGCGGCATGGAGACATTGGAGTATGATGGCTGCTGCTATGCTTTTTCCCACCGTCTGGAAAAGAGGTGTACCGTGGCCCGAAAGACCCCCATCGAGCGCTACCGAAACATCGGCATCAGTGCTCACATCGACGCTGGCAAGACAACGACGACCGAGCGCATCCTGTTCTACACAGGCGTCAACCACAAGCTGGGCGAAGTCCACGAAGGCGCTGCCACGATGGACTGGATGGAGCAGGAACAAGAGCGCGGCATCACGATCACGTCTGCCGCGACGACCTGCTTCTGGCGCGGCATGGCTGGCAACTATCCCGAACACCGCATCAACATCATCGACACGCCGGGCCACGTCGACTTCACGATTGAAGTCGAGCGCTCGATGCGCGTGCTCGACGGCGCCTGCATGGTCTACGATTCGGTCGGCGGTGTGCAACCGCAGTCAGAGACTGTCTGGCGGCAAGCCAACAAGTACAAGGTGCCGCGCATCGCGTTCGTCAACAAGATGGACCGCGTGGGTGCCGACTTCTTCCGCGTGCACAAGCAGATTCACGAGCGTCTGCGCGGCAATGCCGTGCCCATCCAGATTCCGATCGGCGCCGAGGACAGTTTCCAGGGCGTGGTCGATCTCGTGAAGATGAAAGGCATCGTCTGGGATGAGGAATCGAAGGGCGTGAAGTTCGAATACGTCGACATTCCGGCCAATCTCAAGGACACGGCGCAGGAATGGCACGACAAGATGATCGAAGCCGCCGCCGAGGCCGATGAGGCGCTGCTCGAGAAGTATCTTGGCGGCGATACGCTGACCGAGGCCGAGATCCGGCAGGGGCTGCGCAAGCGTACCGTCGCGGGTGAAATCGTGCCGATGCTGTGCGGCACCGCGTTCAAGAACAAGGGCGTGCAGGCCATGCTCGACGCCGTGATCGATTACCTGCCGTCGCCCGTCGACGTGCCCGCCATCGCCGGTCACGACGAAGACGACAAGGAGATCGAACGTCACCCGTCGGACGACGAGCCGTTCTCCGCCCTCGCCTTCAAGATCATGACGGACCCGTTCGTCGGCCAGTTGATCTTCTTCCGCGTGTATTCGGGCGTGATCGACTCGGGCGCCACCGTCTTCAACCCGACCAAGGACAAGAAGGAACGCTTGGGGCGTATCTTGCAGATGCACGCCAATCAACGCATCGAGATCAAGGAAGTGCGGGCGGGCGATATCGCCGCGGCGGTCGGTCTGAAGGAAGCGACGACCGGCGACACGCTGTGCGATCCGAACGCCGTGATCATTCTGGAGAAGATGGAATTCCCCGAGCCGGTGATTTCGCAGGCGGTCGAGCCCAAGACCAAGGCGGACCAGGAGAAGATGGGCCTCGCGCTCAATCGGCTGGCGCAGGAAGACCCGTCGTTCCGCGTGAAGACCGACGAAGAGTCCGGCCAGACGATCATCTCGGGCATGGGCGAGCTGCACCTCGAAATTCTGGTCGATCGCATGCGCCGCGAGTTCGGCGTGGAAGCCACCGTCGGCAAGCCGCAGGTCGCCTATCGCGAAACCGTGCGCAAGAAAATCGAAGACGTGCAGGGCAAGTTCGTCAAGCAGTCGGGCGGACGCGGCCAGTATGGCGACGTGGTCATCACGCTGGAGCCGGACAAGGAAAAGCCGTATGAATTCGTCGATGCGATCAAGGGCGGCGTGGTGCCACGCGAGTTTATCCCGGCCGTGGACAAGGGCATTCGCGAGACGCTGAACAACGGCGTAGTGGCCGGTTATCCGGTCGTCAACGTGAAGGTTACGCTCACGTTCGGGTCGTACCATGACGTGGACTCGAACGAAAACGCGTTCCGCATGGCGGGCTCGATGGCGTTCAAGGAGGCGATGCGCCGTGCCGACCCGGTGCTGCTCGAGCCGATGATGGCGGTCGAAGTCGAGACGCCCGAAGAGTTCATGGGCAACGTGATGGGCGACCTGTCCGGGCGGCGCGGCATGTTGCAGGGCATGGACGACATCGTGGGCGGCGGCAAGATCGTGCGCGCCGAGGTGCCGCTGTCGGAAATGTTCGGTTACTCGACCTCGTTGCGCTCGCTCACGCAAGGACGCGCCACATACACGATGGAATTCAAGCATTACGCCGAAGCGCCGAGGAACGTGGCCGACGCGATTATTTCGACCAAGAAGTAACGCGTCATCGGATGTCGGACGCGATGTCGGGCGCGGCGGGTCAGGATTGACCGCCGCGCCCGATGTCTTTGTCCGGCTGTCGCGTTTGCCAACGCGCTGACTGCCTCGCCGTCATAAGGCGTGATCGGTCCGAGGGAATCGGGCGCGCTCAGTAAGTGCGCAGATGCTCGGCGTGATGCGACAGATGATCCGCCATGAAGGTCTGAATGAAGTAGTAGCCGTGGTCGTAGCCGTGGTGGCGTCGCAGGTTCAACGGCTGACCGGCATCCTGGCAGGCGCGCTCGAAGAGGTGCGGATGCAGTTGCGATTCGAGGAATTGATCGTTCAAGCCCTGATCGATCAGGATACCGCCCGGAAACACCACCTGCCCGGCCTTCGCCATCAGTTCGCTCGCGTCATATTGGCGCCACGTCTCTCGATCCGCGCCCAGATATCCCGCGAATGCCTTCTCGCCCCATGGGCAACGCGTTGGCGCCGCGATCGGCGCGAATGCCGACACCGAGCGGAATTTGTCAGGGTTGCGCAGTGCGAGCGTCAGGGCACCATGCCCGCCCATGGAGTGGCCGAAGATGCCGATGCGTCCCGCGTCGATCGGCAACGATTGCGTCACCAATCCGTAGAGTTCGTCGACGATATAGCTGTACATGCGATAGTGCGCGGACCACGGTGCCTGTGTCGCGTCGAGATAAAAGCCGGCGCCGACGCCGAAATCCCAGGCATCGGTCTCGCCCGGCACGCCAGCGCCACGCGGGCTGGTGTCGGGCGCAATCAGCGCCACGCCGTGTTCTGCAGCGAGCCATTGCGCGCCGCCCTTGACCATGAACGTTTCTTCCGTGCAGGTCAGCCCCGCGAGATAGAACAGCGCCGGCACCGCGCGGCCGTCACGCGCCTGAGGCGGGATGAACACCGAGAAACGCATCGGCAGGCCGATGACCGTCGACGTATGGCGATAGAAGCGTTGCGCACCACCGAAACAACGGTGTTCGGAAATGAGTTCGAGCATGACGAAATCCGGGAGGGTTCGGGAAGTCGGCCATGGCGCCGCGCCGCCGGGAGCGTGGCAACCATTGCGATGATGGCCGCTATCTTACCTCGCGAGGCGGCGGGTGACATCGGCTAGGTGTGTGGGGTGCGCCGCGTGCGTGGGCGTGCGCTGAACGACGCCCCCTATGTCTCGCTTGTCGCTTCGCCCGCTTTCCCCAGCATCACCAGGCGAATTGATACCCCACCTGGCCGAACACATTCCGCCGGAACGCCCCGCCAATGCTGTGTTCGTATTTCACGCTCGCATAGACTTGGGAACGCTTGCCGAAGCTACCCGTCAGGCCGACGCCGACGTCGTACCACGTCTTGCCCAACTGCGTCGGGAACGCAATGCCGCTCACCGTGGTCTGGCCCGGCGAAAAGAAGTCATGCAGCACGTTGGCAGCAAAGTACGGCGTCACGGTCGACGTATGCAGGGCGTTGCTCATCCCCGACTTAAGCAGACGGAAGCCAATACGCCCGCGAAGCGCATTCGTCGTATTCGTGCCAACCGGCGAGATGCCGTCGCCGAAGCCGTTCAGGTGCACGTACTGGTACAGCAACTGCGCTTGCGGTTCGATCGCCACGCCAGTGGAACCGAGGGCCATCCGTTGGCCAATTTCGCCCGACAGGCCGACACCGAAACCGTTTTGGCTCGCGCCGACGCCATAAATATCGGCGTAGCGGTTCTGGTAATGCGTCAGTTGGCCCACGCCGTCGAAATAGCTGCCGTTCGCGGCGTAGCGGGTCCAGTAGCCACCGATTGACTGCGCCTGTGTCTGCACGCTGCCAGTCGTGGTCGAGCCGATGACGCTTCGCGCGCTGTCGGTGAACGAGGCCGACGACGAACCGAACGTCATCGTGGCACCGGCGTGCGTGCTGGCGCCATCGTCGTCGCGCGCCAGCGTCCAGTCACGGCCGATCTGCGCGAAGAATGTACGCTCGTTCGTCGCGTAGCGATCGCTTGCCTCGGCATCGAGATTCTGCCCGCCAATGCGACCCCAGACGCCGTTGGCATGCTCGGGCGCGGGGTCCGGGTTCGCGATGTCGCGCACCCGTTCGTTCAGGCGACCGAGGATGCTGAAACCGTAGTCCGTATTGAGTTGCGGCGCCACCGCGTAGCCGGCGATACCCGGACGATAGGCGATCGGTGCGTCGGTTGTCGAGGCAGACCCCGTCGACGCGGGAGCGAGCAGGTACGAGCGGAGATACCAGTCATTTGCGCCGGTCGGACTCCCCCGATACAACAGATACTCATACGCACCCGCTTGCAACGCCGAGGCGAGGCGGAAGCTGTTCGTGGCAGACGTGCCGCCAACTTGCACCACGCGGATGCCGTCGCCCACGGTCAGGACCCCCGTGCCCGTGCCATTGATCCTCAGCGCCGTGTCGCCGCCAGTGTTGCCGGCGACAATGAGCCGGTCCGTTTGCGTCGCGGCACCGCCCTCGTTGAGGACGGTGTTCAGCGTGACTAAACCGTTCGCGCCGATGTAGTTGCCGGCCACGTTAAGCGTGTTGCCGATGACGCCCGATGCCGCAGCGAGGTTGACGGTGCCCGCGTTGGTCAGATCGCCACCGATGGTGAACGTGCCGTTGCCGCTTGTTGCAAACGCGCTCAAGGCATTCCCGACAGCCACCGTGCCGCTATTCGTCACCGCGCCTGACACGATGCCGTAGCCGCCCAGCGTCGCACCTGCGGCGACGCTCGTCTGCGCGGACGCGATCGAGGCCGTCGCGTGCGCGGCATCGCCCACGGCCAACGTGCCGGCGAGCACGTTCGTGTCGCCGGTGTACGTGTTCGCTGCGGTAAGCACCGTGGTACCGGAACCCAGTTGATTCACCGATCCTGTGCCGCCGACAAGGTTATCGAACGTGAAGGTATCGCTACGGTTGAAGGCCAGCGTGGCGTTGTCGGTGATGTCACCGATGACGCTACCGCTGGTGCCACCGTTGCCGATTTGCAGCGTGCCCTGCGAGATCGTCCACGGCGTGGACGTAATGCCCGTGCCAGTTAGCGACCAGGTGCCCGTGCCGGTTTTCGTGTAGGTATTGAAATTCTGGTATTGGGCCGTGCTGCCGACAGTGGAGATGTCGAACACCGCATTGGTGCTGCCGCCCAGAATGAAAGCGTTGTTCGTTCCCGCGGCTGACGCGACAACATTGCCAACGATGGTGGAGCCGGCCTGAAGCTCGAGCGAAAATGCTGCCACGGTGGTACTTCGAATGGCAACGCTCTGGCCTGCACCGGCTTGAATCAGGCCGCTATTGACGACGCTGACACCGACCGTGTTGGCAATGGCGATGCCGCCATTGCCCCCCACGATCGTGCCCGTATTGACAATGGCGTTGGGACTGCCAGCCGCTCGCACGGCGACACCAATACTGCCTGTGGTGTTGACACCGGTCAGATCCGAACCGCCTTGTATGGTGCCGTGGTTGACGAGCGTTGCGCCGCCTGTAGACCAGTTGACGCCAGTGCCTCCGGCCCCCCCTGTGCTGTTGCCCCCCTGAATCAACCCATTGTTGGTCACCACCGCGCCGTTCCCGATCTGCGTGCCAGCGCCGCCGGGGCTATCGTGGTAGCGCTGCCCCCGGTGATCGTACCGTTGTTCACGAGTGACGCCGCATTCACGACGGCGCCCACGCCAGTGACGACACCTCCGGCAATGCCGGCCCCCGAGATGTTGCCGTTATTGACGAATGATGTCGTGGAAGAAACGCCGTTCAAATTGATGCCCGCCCTCGCGGCGGTCGCGCCGACACCGGTACCCACCAGCGTTCCGTCAAACGTGATGGGCGTGCCAGACCAGACTAACGCCGATCCCGACAGCGTGAAGCCCTGCGTATCTAACGTGATGGCTTTTGTCGCCGTGGGCAGCGTGCCGCTGGCCGAGAAACTGCTGCCCAGTTGAATGGTCGCGCTTGCGTCGCTCGATGCATTGGCATTGTTGATTGCCTGGACAAGCTCCGCCTGACTATTCACCACGTACGTGGCTGCGTGAGTTGCGCCGGGAAGTGCCCCCGCGACGGCAAATGCTATGCACGAAAGCTTGAAGTAGCCGCCGCGCTTCGCACGCTCCGCAGATAGCCGGCGCGCGCTCCGCCACGGGGTGTTCGCATGAGTTGCCGGCCCACGATCATTCACCGCAACGTGTCTATTCCGCATTCTCGCTGTCCCCCTTACACGCCATGCCCCGTATTTCACGGCCAAAGTACCCCGGGTGCGCAAATTATCGGAAGAATCGGAAAGGGTTTCTATCAAAATGATGGGATTGCTGCGACGGTGCAACAGAAATTTTTGGCATGCCTAACCTTTGTTAAGTCGCACGCCGAAACAGCGGACAGGCTTGCAGGACAAGGCAATAAAATATCTACACACGTGGATCTACGCATCGCTCGCGCTCGGTGTCGAGAAGATCGACCGGGAGCGCCTGGTTGACGTGAAAGTTGGCCCGACTCCCAAAGATGAGCAAAATTGAATGACGTTACGCCCCCCGGGCGCCGGCATTTGAGAAGTTTGATGTCAGAAAAACACCGATTATTTATGTAAATTGACGCCGACATTGCGCGCCGGATGAAAGCGATTCAATGGCCTACTAAATATCCGGGAAATAGACGGGTTCGAATTATTCTGATAGCGAACTTGAGCGAGGTACACCGATGGACGGAAGACCCATCAGGTTTGCGAAGCCGGATTACGCCGCCAAACGACCTATTGCATCGCAGTGCAACATTTGCAGGCTATCCGCGCCAAACGCTCGCGATGAGCAATGTCGCGCAACTTGACTTCGCACGGAATTGATTCAGGTTACGCCGCCCCCCGAACGCGAGCGCCTCCAGTCACCGGACGAACGCACGACTCGACAATCTCGAAGATCCGTATCGGCTGTTTCGCTGCCGATCGATGTTGAACTGCACCAACCTTTGCCCTAAGGGATTGAACCCAGCGAAGGCCATCGGCGAGATCAAAATCATGCTGGTACGCCGGACCCATTAAACCGAACGCCGCGCGAGCCCCCGGAAAACCGATCCACGTGCGACCGGCCGGCCCGAGCGTGGACGGTGCCAAGTCGGTGACGCTCACGCGATCCGACCCGCTTGAGGTCGTACGGCCTTCGACGAGAAACGCCCCCTCCCCTTTCGCCCCCAGTGCCGAACCGGGACGATCGCCGGGGCGGCCATGCATAACGACCTACGGCAGCCGCGCCGACACAGGCGCCCCGTGGCATGCCATCGCTTTCGCACGCCATTCCCACACGTCTCAAAAAATTTGTCACGATTTCTAAACTTTTCGCCGCGCACGTCGCTATACGGTAAAGGATGTGGGTGACGTGCGGTGATCTGTTGCACCGCGCTCGACGCGAGATTTTCGCCGCCGGGAGATTTGTCACATTTACCGGCTATGATGCTTCGCGCCATGTGAGACGCGAATGGCGATCAGGCCGCGTCAGGCACACCGAGCCCCGTCCCGAAAGGCAGTCGCAGCAACGTCGTCCATCATCAGTGCACAAGAAGCATCGCGCCACCATTGCCGGCACAGTCCACGCCAAGGACTGGTCAGGACAAGGACGACGATGCATGACACCGACCAGATCATCAGAGATTTACCGGGGCCCCTATGAAGCTGATCCTGCTGGCGCTTGCCGCCTCGCTATTTACGCTCGTCATGATGGTACAGGCGCGCAGCGAAGCCGACGACGTAGGTATCTCCGCCGCCCGCGCGCAACCGCCGGGCGTCATCGTCAGTGACCGCGTACGTACGCGCAAGGACATGGCAATGTGGAACGCTCGCCGCAAGATGCACGCGGTGCGTCAGGAAGACTGACGCGGCAAGGGCATCGTTTCCCGTGCAGCAACATGCTGCAACGCACCAAACTTGGGCATCCTCCGCAACCGTCCTATAGTGGAAGGGAAATTCAGGCGAGGAGACAAGAACGATGCCCGTACTTCACTTCAACCTTTACGACCTGACCCTGTTCCTGCCGATGGCCGTGGCCGGTGCATTGCTCGTTGGCGGCATTCCCGTCACCACACGGGCCACGCGCTACAGTCTGCGCGCGGTCGGTGCCGTGGTCGGCGCCCTCGTCGCGTTGCTGGTCATGGAGGCGTTGCCCGTATTGGTGTAGCCACCGGGCGCCGCAGGCGGGCAACCCGCCATCCGATTCTGGATGGCGTTGCGTAGCGTTCACGCTTTCGACCCTGGTCAGCCCCTATCACGCCTGCCACGGCCTACCGCCCCTGAAGTGACGGCGGTCACGCCGCTGTCATCGCCGCCACCTATGCTGGTTTCCGGCAACCTCGGTTGCGCTGTCACCCTCTCTGTTGCGCCGCCGACCCGCTCGGCGGCCTTTTTTATGCCGAGGCCGAGGCCTCGCATCCCCACGCTTGCACTGGCATCGTTTTCTCCCGACGCGCACGCCGCCATCGCCTACAATCACCGGAAGTGCAACGCTTCGCGCCAAGTCTCCAGCGCTCGACATCCGGGACACCGCGCTACGCCGACAGAGGAGGTTTCCGTATGTCCGACGCGTTTTCCCGCGCCTTCGCCGTGGTCATCAATCAGTACCGCTCGCCCCGTCAGTACACCGTTTCGGTCGAACGCACGAGTGAGATGATCGCCAAAAATATCGGACTGTTCTCCGACGGCTTCGCCGCGGAACCGCATCTGATCGTCGGCTTGTTCGAATGCGAAGCCGACGCCTGGGCCCTCGCCCGACGTCTGCAGCGCACGCGCACGACCATGCAGGCACTGCTACAAACACCCGCGCGCGCCACCTCCGTCTCGCCGCCCGAACTCGATCCTAGCGACTGACGCCTCCCCCTCGCGCCTCCGAACTTGCGCGCTTCCGAACTTCCTCCCCTCCCTCGCAACGACGGCTGTCGATCGAAAAAACGTCCCCGGGCGTTCGCTTGCACGAGTAGAATTCGGAATTCCAGATATCATCGATGTCGGTAAGTGCCCGAATCCCATGTCGAACTCCGCTAGCCACGCCGACTTCCCAGCGTCCGGTCCGTCGCCCGCGACTCATGCAGCGCTTGCGCCCCTTGGGCCACTCGCCAGCACGCCGGTGCTGATCGACCTGGTCTATTCGCGTCTGCGCGACGCCATCGCCGATCTCACATTGCCGCCGGGCGAGCGCATCCGGCAGGCCGAGTTGGCCGATGCGCTGGGCGTGTCGCGTCAGCCCGTCAGCCATGCGTTGCAGTTGCTCAAGCGCGACGGTCTGGTCTGCGACAGCGGGCGCCAAGGGCTCGAGGTCGCGCCGATCGACGCCGACCATCTTCGCCAGCTCTATCAGGTGCGCACCGCGCTGGACGGTCTGGCCGCCCGGTTGGCAGCCACGCGCATGGCACAGGGCACGCTGACCGACGCCGAATTGCGCCGCCTGCAGGACGCCGTCGCCGCCGGCATGGCGATGGCACGAGGCACGCCGGTGGCGCGTCAAGTCCGCGTGGAGGTTGCCTTCCACACGGCGCTGCATGACGCCTCGGGCAACCCATTGATCGCGCAGACGGTGGCGCCGCAATGGCCGCACATCATGCGGGCGATGGCGGCAACGCTCGGCGCGATGCCAATGCAGGAAGTCGTCTGGCATGAGCATGGGGAAATCGCCGCGCGCATCGCCGCGGGCGACGCCATCGGCGCCGAAGCCGCCGCCCGCGAACACACCGAAGCCGACGGCGGCCAGTCGCGACGCGCGTGGCTCGCCCGACTGGCGGGGACCAACTGACGATGCAAGCCGTTATCTCTGCTGCCCTGCCCGTCTTCGGGCTGATCTTCGTGGGCTATCTCTGCGCTCGCCGGGCCTGGCTCGGCGAGGGCGCCCTCGACGCCCTCAATCGCTTCGTCGTCTATCTTGCCCTGCCCGCCGTACTGTTCCAGTCGATGGCGCAGATTACGTGGGCGGAACTGGTCAATCCGGGGTTTCTGGGGGCGTTCGGCGGCGGCATGGCGGCAACGTTCGCACTGTCGTTCCTGCCCGATCGCACGGTGCGCGGACGGCTGACCGATGCGAGCATCGAAGGCATGGGCGCCGCCTATCCGAACGCCGGGTTCATGGGACTGCCGCTGTGTCTCGTGGTCTTCGGTCCGGCCAGCGTGCCGGCGGTTGTCGTTGCGATGCTGCTCACCGCCACCGTGCTCTTCGCGATCTCGATCGCGATCATCGAGACGGATCTGCAAGCCACGCCGAACTGGCGTCGCACGGCAGGCTTCGTGGTCCGCGCGCTGGTGCGCAATCCGCTTGTCGTCTCACCGTTCGCCGGCATGGCATTTGCGGGCGCCGGTATCGCGTTGCCCGCCCCCGTGCTGCACCTCACGACACTGCTCGGCGGTGCCGCGAGTCCCTGCGCATTGGTCGCGATCGGCCTGTTTCTCGCGCAGCGATCGGGCGCGGCGCGAGAGCCGCGCATGGCACGGGCGGTCGGGCGTCTCGTCGGACTCAAGCTGGTGTTTCAACCGGCAATCACGGCGTTCCTGGCGTTCCGCGTTTTCGATCTTCCGGCGATCTGGGCGCACAGTGCCCTGCTGCTCTCGGCCCTGCCCATCGGCACCGGTCCGTTCATGCTCGCGCAATTGTACGGACGCGAAGCCACCGTCGCTTCGCGCGCGATTCTGATGTCGACGGTGCTCTCCGTGGTAACGGTGTCGCTGCTGATCGGGTGGTTCAGCGTGCGTTAAGCGCGCAGAAAGCGACGCCCCGAGACGGCCGGCGCGAACGGTCGCCCCCTTCAGCCCAGGCTCGCCGCAGGTGCCACGACCACGCGGTCGCGCCCCCCGCGCTTGGCGGCGTAGAGCGCCGCATCGGCGGCGCCAAGCAAACGCATCGGCAGCGTGTCCCGGTCGGACACATCGCGCGGATCCACGCTGGCAAGCCCGATGGAAATCGTGAGCGGTACGCGCGCGCCATCGTCGTCGGGCACGTCCAGCCGTGCCACGGCCCGACGCACTCGCTCGGCGACCGTGCCCGCCCAGTTCTGCTCGGTCTGCACGAGCAACGCAGCAAACTCTTCCCCGCCATAACGCGCGAGCGTATCCGTCACCCGAAGTTGCGCACGCATGCATGCGCTGGCCGCCCGCAAGGCCCGGTCGCCCGTGGCATGACCATGACTGTCGTTGACGCGCTTGAAATGGTCGATGTCGATGAGCAGGCACGCGAGCGGCGCGCCATAACGCGCCCCCCGGATCACCTCTTCCCGCAAGCGCTGATCGAAGTAGCGTCGGTTCGACAAGCCTGTGAGCGGATCGGTCAGGCCGATACGCTTCAGACGCTCGCGATTCCACATGTTCTCGAGACACACCGCAACGACCGCGCCGAAGCGTTCGATGAAATCGGTGGCCATCTCCGGCGCGAAGCGGCGCGCGTCGCGACTCCCCAGCGCGATCACGCCAAAATACCGGCCGTTGCGTGCCAGGGGCATCACCACGGCGCTGGCCGGCGGACGCGCCCCGAAGAGCGGCGCGTGGCGCTCGCGCGGCGCACCGATCCAAAGCTGCCCGTCGCCGCAGACGGCCGCGAACGTGCCGGCATCCTGCGCAATGCACAGACCGGCGTCGAGTGCGCGAATGCCCTCGGCCGTATCGATGAGATCGCGCAGGGTGTCGTCGACCTCGGCGAGCATCAGCCGTACGCCCGACAGGTCGAAATCGTGACGCAGGCGATTGAGCACCACTTCCAGAAACTCGCCGAAGTCCGGGGCGCCCATGAGCGCCAACTCGATATCCTGGAATCGCTTTAGCGAGCGCTCATTGCGCTGGACCGTCGCCAGCAGCGATTGCAAGGAGTCGAGCGTCGGTGCCTGGTTGGTTGCCACGTAAGGTCTCGAAAGACACGCGGCACTTCGCGGCCGCCTAGCGTGATCGCCCGGCATTGTGCCGTAGCGCCCCGGTATCGCGCTCGCACTGCGCGCCGAGAAACAAGTTCCGGGCAGAGACGCACACGTTGAACGCATTCGCCGAACCCGATGGTGAGGCCATGACGACGCCGGTTATCCGACTGTCATTAGCCGTTAACGGCACGTCCCCCACCGGAGTGAAGGGTAGCAGAATCGAATCTTGCCAGACGTGAAATCGAGCCGTCACGCGGCCCTCCGATACCCTAGGGAAAATACTTAGTTCACCCCAACGTCATGCGGCAGCGCATCAAAACGCTCGCTGCGGCTCAGGACGTCTTCCGGGCGATCGGCCGGCCATCGCGCCAAGCCGCAGCCGATGGCGACCCATCACCTTCACGGTGCATCAGCAAAATCGTTGACAGTCGACGTCGCGAGCCCGCATCGCGCCCGCCATCGCCCGCCATCGCTCGCGTTGCGCCCGCGCCACATGACATTCGCCTGTACTCGGCTTTTGCGCGTGTCTTTGCGTCGTCGACGTGTGACTGCCGACGGGGCCGATTCGCCGGGCACACTGTCCGGATAAGACATTCCGATATTGGGAAACCGGTCGTCCGGAACGCATGCATACCTATCGCAACGCAGCGAAAAATCATCGAAAACTGGCGTAGATCAACAATCCCAATGTTTCCCCGCTTGACACCTTCCCACCTTTCCCGTAAAAAAACGACTGCATGAACGTTGTATGGCGAGTCTTGTGTTCATCTAATGTCGCCCTAGCGTCGCCTCGGTTGTACCTGATCAGCTTTAATGTCATGCGCTCACTGAGCTTCTGGCTCGCTCATTTGAAAACTTTAAGGATTTAAGAAATGGCAACTGGTACCGTCAAGTGGTTCAACGACGCCAAGGGTTTTGGTTTTATTACGCCGGACGAAGGTGGTGAAGATCTCTTCGCTCACTTCTCGGAAATCCAGTCGAAGGGCTTCAAGTCGTTGCAAGAAAACCAGAAGGTCACCTTCGAAGTGAAGATGGGACCGAAGGGCCGTCAGGCCAGCAACATCCAGCCGGTCTAAGCGACGGATGTTTCGCTGCTGATCGCTTAACGCGATCGACGCGTCTCGGGCAGGGCTAAAATGGCCCGCCCGAACTGAAAACCCCGCTCTCGCGGGGTTTTTTCGTTTGGCTCGACCGGCGCGTCAGCGCCACGCAATCACACCGCGCGCGGCTTCACCCGACTCGCGGCTTCGACCGCGTGACGACGGGCTACCTCCAGATCGCTGTCGTACGCCAGCGCCACCCCCATACGACGCTTCACGAAGCTCTCCGGCTTGCCGAACAGACGAATATCGGTGTGCGGCACCTGAAGCGCCTGATCGACGCCGTCGAACACAATGCCCGCCGCATCCACGCCACCATAGATGACCGCGCTCGCCCCCGGCGTCTTCAGCGTGGTGTCGACCGGCAAGCCGAGAATCGCCCGCGCATGCAGTTCGAACTCGTTCTGCCATTGGGTAATCATCGTGACCATGCCCGTATCGTGCGGACGCGGACTGACTTCGCTGAACCACACCTCATCCCCTTTGACGAACAGTTCGACACCGAAGATGCCCTGCCCCCCAAGGTTGTTCGTCACCTCGCGCGCCACCACGCGCGCACGCTCGAGCGCCACCGACGACATCGGATGCGGCTGCCAGCTCTCGACATAATCGCCGCTCACCTGCTTGTGGCCGATCGGCGCGCAGAAGTGCGTTTCGACTTGGCCGTCGGCACCACGTGCTCGCACGGTCAACAGCGTTATTTCGTAGTCGAAATCGATGAAGCCTTCGACGATGATGCGACCGTGACTCACACGGCCACCGGCCATGGCGTAGTCCCATGCCGCCTTCACGTCGTCAGGGCCGTCGATCTTGCTCTGTCCCTTGCCCGAACTGCTCATCACCGGCTTGACAATGCACGGGTAGCCGATCCCACTATCGATGGCCGCTTGCAGTTGCGCCAGCGAATCGCAGAATTGATACGGGCTCGTCGGCAAACCGAGCGTCTCGGCCGCCAGACGGCGAATGCCTTCGCGATCCATCGTCAGACGCGCGGCACGGGCCGTGGGAATGACGCGGACCACGCCGTCGGCCTCCAGCGCTTCGAGCATCGGCGTGGCGATGGCTTCGATTTCGGGTACGACGAGATCCGGCTTCTCGGCTTCGATCAACGCCTTGAGTTGCTCGGGATCGGTCATCGCAATAGTGCGCGCGTGATGCGCCACCTGCTGCCCCGGCGCATTTTCATAACGATCGACGGCAATCGTCTCGACGCCAAGACGCTGCAGTGCGATCAGCACTTCACGGCCGAGTTCGCCGGCGCCCAACAGCATGACCTTCGTCGCGCTCGGCGACAGCGGTGTTCCGATAGTGGTCATGGGTGACCTTTGGAGAGTGAGAAATCAGAAGGCGTCGACGCACCCTGGCGCCGTACGCGAAAGTCGTATTGTAGCGAGCATGAACGGCAACGCGGCATCAAACCAGCGCGCCACGCAGCACGCGACGGCAGCTGGCAACCATGCACGCTTCAGTATCCTGGTAGCCCATGAGCACCCAGGCGGTGCCGGCGTTGGTCATTGCGCCCACGAGCGCCAGGCCGACGATTCTCGCCTGCGCTTGCGCGTCCTCACCGATGGGCGCCGGTGCGTCGGCCATCGCCAGGATCAGCTTCGCGAACTCGAAGATGTAGCGCTGATACGTCTGGTCCGTCTCCGGACTCACCCCCATCACTTCGAGCAGCAAGACGCGCGCTGCAGGCGGTTGGCGCAAAAACGCGAAGAAGGTGCGCAGGCCGGCGTCGAGGCGGGCGTCCAGGGTCGGTGCGCTCTCGGCAACGGCGGCCTGCAACTGGCCGAGCAACGATTGCGCGTGATGGGCGTACGTCGCGCGCAACAAATGCTCCAGATTCTCGAACGCCGCATAGAAGTACCGGTCGTTGAGCTTGGCCAGACGACAGACCGAGCGCACCGTGGCGCGGCGAAAACCCACGGTGCCGAAGACTTCCGTGGCGGCGTCGATCAGCGCCGCACGGCGCGCCTGCTCTCGCTGCGCCTGCCCCACGCCACCGTAGCGCCGTCCGGGCGTCGCCCCGGGCGGTGTCGCGTCCGTGCCGACCTGTGCCGATGCCGATGCCGATGCTGTCGACGCGGTATCCCTCGATTCGAGTCCTTGTTCCATTTCGCTATTTGACATCACTCGGACGCAAAATTAAAGTGGTGACACACATCACCAAATTATAGGCAACGCGATCCTCGTAGCCAAACAGCGGATCGACGCGGCACCGATGGGAGACAGCACCATGAAGACATTCACGGGCAAGGTGGCGGCCATCACAGGCGCAGGCTCCGGCATGGGACGTGCATTGGCGCTCGAACTGGCGCGTCGAGGGGCGCATCTCGCGTTGTCCGATATCGACGAAGCGGGCGTGACGGACACGGCCATCGCCTGCCGCGCCTTCGGCGTGCGCGTCACATCGCATCGGCTCGATGTGGCCGACCGCGCGGCCGTCTTCGACTGGGCCCGCGAGACCGCCGCCGCGCACGGCAAGGTCAATCTCATCTTCAACAATGCCGGTGTCTCTCTATCGGTGCCGGTCGCGACCGCACGCCACGAAGATTTCACATGGCTGATGGACATCAACTTCTGGGGCGTCGTGCACGGCACGCAGGCGTTCCTGCCTTACCTCACCGCGTCCGGCGACGGCCACGTCGTCAATACGTCCAGCCTGTTCGGCCTCATTGCGATGCCAACGCAATCCGCCTATAACGCGAGCAAGTTCGCGGTACGCGGGTTCACCGAGGCGCTGCGCATGGAGCTCGATCTGGCGAATGCCCCAGTGTCCTGTACCTGCGTGCATCCGGGCGGCGTAGCGACAAAAATCGTGCAGGCCTCGCGCATCGATGACAGCATTGCCGCGCTCACCGGCGTGGATGCACTCACACACCGGCAACGTGCGAACCAACTCATCGACGTGACGAGTGCTGACGACGCCGCGCGGCAAATGCTGGCAGGCGTCGAGCGCAATGCGCGGCGCGTGCTCGTGGGCCCCGATGCGCGCCGCGTCGACAAGCTGGCCCGCCTGCTGGGTGCGCGCTATCAAGGCATGGTCGTATGGTTCTACCGGCGCACGGCCATGTCGCGCAAACCGTCGTCGAACAAAGGCCGCGCGACAACGCGCCCCACCACGCCCCAGTAACGGACGACGGCCGAAGGACATCGCGATGAACACCCACACCACAACCACCGATATCGCCAGCGCCGCCACGGATCTCGACGTCATCGTCGTTGGCGCCGGGCTCTCCGGCATTGCCGCCGCGCATTACCTGCGCGAGCGCTGCCCGGGCACGCACTTTGCCATGCTCGAAGCGCGCCAGTCGCTGGGCGGCACATGGGACCTCTTCCGCTACCCAGGCGTACGCTCGGACTCCGACATGTTCACGCTGGGCTTCAGCTTTCGCCCCTGGCCAAGTGACCAGGCGATTGCCGAGGGCGGCAAGATCCTCGACTACCTCAACGACACCGCCCGCGCAGAGGGCCTGGACGCTCGGATCCGCTACGGCCACAAGGTGCTTGAAGCCCGCTGGGATTCGAACATCGCCCGCTGGACGCTGGACATCGAACGCACGCACGCCGACGGCGCTCAGGATACGCAATCGCTCACGTGTCGCTTTCTCTTCATGTGCAGCGGGTACTACGCCTACGACGCCGGACACACGCCAACCTGGCCGGGCACGGACACCTTCACCGGCACCGTCGTCCATCCGCAGCATTGGCCGGCCGATCTCGACTATCGCGACAAGCGCATCGTCGTGATCGGCAGCGGCGCCACGGCGGTGACACTGCTGCCGAGCCTGGCGGCGAGCGCGGCGCACGTCACAATGTTGCAACGCTCGCCAAGCTACATCCTGTCGATGCCGCAGCGCGACGGCGTTGCCGAACGGCTGCGCGCGTGGCTGCCGGCGAGCGTTGCGCATCGCATCGTCCGCATGAAGAACGTGCTCATTGCGCTCGGCTTCTATCAGGCGGCGCGACGCTGGCCGCATGCCATCCGCCGCGTGCTGATCCGGCGCGCGGCGCAACAGGTGCAGGGTCATGCCGACGTCGCACGCGATCTCACGCCGCGCTATCAGCCTTGGGATCAACGCCTTTGTCTCGCGCCGGGCGGCGATATCTTCAAAGCACTGCGCGGTGGACGAGCGGCCATCGTGACCGACGAGATCGCGTCGTTCACGCCACGCGGACTGGCACTCAAGAGCGGCAAGACGCTCGACGCCGACATCGTCGTGACCGCCACCGGCCTGCGCGTGCAACTGATGGGGGGCGCGCGCCTGCGGGTCGACGGCAAACCGGTGGATCTCTGCGACGCGGTCGCCTACAAGGGCATGATGTACAGCGACGTGCCCAATCTCGCGTCGATCTTCGGTTACACCAACGCGTCGTGGACGCTCAAGGCCGAGCTGATTGCGCAATACGTCTGCCGCCTCATCAATCATATGAACGCACACGATGTCGACACCTGTGTGCCGCGCCTGCGCGAAGGCGAGCATGGCGAGTTGCCGGCCATTGGCCTGACGTCGGGCTATATTCAGCGCGCCGCGGGCGTGCTACCGAAGCAAGGGCGGCGCAAGCCTTGGGTGTTCTATCAGAGCTACCTGCGCGATCTTCGACTGATGCGCTGGGGCAGCGTCGACGACGGCGCCATGCGCTTCGAGCGTCGCGCCACGCGCTCGGTCGTGCCGGGCACAACGGTGCGCGACGCCAACGCATCGAGTGCCGTAGCTGCCACGACACAATAGCCCGCGCCATTCGACGACGACGCCAGACATGCGGCGCGTCGCCCCATAGCCAACCCCTGCCGCACGTTGCTACGATGCGGCCTAACCGAACTTGCCTGCGGATCCACTCGACGCCATGCTCATCGTCTACTTGTTGGGTTGCCTCGCCATTGCGATTGCCGCCGTGGTGTTCGTGCTGAGACGCTTCACGCGCCGCGTCGAGCGTCGCGCCGAGGCGGCCGTGCCACCGGACGGGCAATATCTCGACATCGATGGCGACCGCCTGCACTACGTCGACATCGGGCGTGGACCGGCCATCGTGTTCATCCACGGCCTTTGCGGCCAGTTGCGCAACTTTGCCTATCTGCCGCTGGCGACGTTGGCCCAAACGAATCGCATCGTGTTGATCGACCGCCCAGGGTCCGGCTACTCGACGCGCGACGCGCAGCGCGACGGCGGACTCGCGTCACAGGCGAACGCGGTCGCGCGCTTGATCGACGCGCTCGCACTCGACCGGCCGCTGGTCGTGGGTCACTCACTGGGCGGCGCAATAGCGCTCAGGCTGGCGCTCGACCATCCGCAGCGGGTGGGGGCGCTCGCGTTGATCGCCCCGCTGACGCAACCGGTGTCCGACGTGCCGGCGCCGTTCCGCTCGCTCGCGATTCGCAGTGCCGGGTGGCGTCGCTGGATCGCGCGCACGCTCGCCGTGCCTGTCGGCATGATGACGGGCCGCACGACGCTCGCCTATGTCTTCGGCCCGGAAGACGCACCAAAGGACTTCCTCATTCGCGGTGGCGGCGTGCTCGGCTTTCGTCCCGGCAACTTCGAGGCCGGCTGCGCCGACGTGCTCGCCGCCGAACGCGACATGCCTGGCCTCGCCGCACGTTACGCCGCGTTGACCGTGCCCGTCGACATTCTCTACGGGCGCCGCGACCGCATCCTGGATTGCCATGTGCATGGCGAGACGATGCCGGCGCTCAGCGAGCGCGTGCGCCTGACGCTCGTCGACGGCGGGCACATGCTGCCCGTGACGCAACCGGAAGCGACCCTGCAATGGTTGCAGGACGTCGTTGCACGCATGCCCGCGCCGCAATACGGCGCAGCCCAACCCAACATGACGGTGCCGATCTGCGTGGCGAACGACGCTGACTGAGCGCCACGACCCTGGCGACTTCGCCTGAGCAACGCTGCCCAGGCGCACGACACTATCGCGTCGCCGCCGACGACCCCGACGTCCCTGTCGCGCATCGGCGGCCACCCCGCGTGCGGCGGCGTCCGTCCAATGGCAAACTAGGGACTTTCCGATTTCGCGCGGCCTGCGCGCGCATGCCTCATGTCCGATCGTCCTGAAGCGCCTCCCGTGCCGTCCAGCTTGCGCATGGCCGCCAGTCTCGTCACGCTGCGCGAGCGCGCAAGCGGCATGGAAGTCTTGTTGCTCCGGCGCGCCGTTCGGGCGAACGACCATAGCTCCGATGCCTACGTCTTCCCCGGCGGCGTTGTCGATGCGGCCGATGCTGCCGGCGCATTCGGCCACGCCGCCTGCGACGGCCTCGACGACGCCACTGCCAGCCAACGCCTGTCCCTCGCGCACGGCGGCCTCGATTACTACGTGGCCGCCATACGTGAGTGCTTCGAGGAAACCGGCGTGTTGTTTGCCGACGATATCTCGGGCATGCCGGTCGACGCAGCTCGCCTCGTCGCCATGCGCGCGCAACGCGATGCGCTGCATGAGGGACGGATCGATCTGGTGTCGCTATGCCGATCGTTCGGCGTCAGGCTCACGCCGGAACGTCTGCACTATTTGAGCCACTGGGTCACGCCTTTGGGTCTGCCGAAGCGCTTCGATACGCGGTTCTTTCTGGCGATGCTGCCCGCGGGCCAGCAGGTGGAAGTCGATCAGGTCGAGACGGCGGCGCACCGCTGGATGCGCCCCCAATATGCGCTCAAGCATGCCGATCAACTTCGGCTGTTGCCTCCCACGCGCAAGCTGCTGCAATGGCTGGACGGTGTCGGCACGGCGGATGCCGCCCTGGCGGCCGCCAGGGCGCTGGCGGCGGTGCCACGCATTCAGCCGCGACTGGCCACCGGCAAACGCGGCCGCTGGCCGGTCACGCCCGACGAGCCGGCATGGGCCGAACTGACACTGACCGATCCCCATGAACTCGGCACCGGCAGCTACGACATCGTGCCTGGGCGTAGCGTGACGCTGATGCCGGGCGTGCTGCGTCTCACCGCCCCGAATCCCGGCATGATGACCGGCCCCGGCACGAACACGTACCTCCTGGGCGGTGGGCCCGACAATGCGTGGGCCGTCATCGATCCGGGCCCGGATGACCCGGCGCACATCGACGCGATTCTGGCCGCGGTGCCCGGCGCCATCCGGCAGATCTTCGTGACGCACACCCACCGCGATCATTCGCCGGGGGCGCGCCGGCTAAAGGCGACGACGGGCGCAACGACGTATGGCATGCGCGCGCGTCACGACGACGGGCAGGACGCGGCGTTCATCCCTGACGTGGCGCTCGCCGATGGCGATGCGGTGCCCTTGCCGGACGGCCGAATCTTGCGGGCCATTCATACGCCGGGGCACGCGGCCAATCATCTGTGCTTCGGACTGGACGACGCGGCGCTGGTCTTCACTGGCGATCACGTCATGCAGGGTTCGACGGTCGTCATCAACCCGCCTGACGGGCATATGGCGACCTATCTGGCGTCGCTCGAGAAGCTTGCGGCACTTGCGCCCGCGTGGCTCGCGCCGGGACACGGCTTCGTGATGGATCGGCCGGCGCAGCGGATTGCGCGGCTCATGGCGCATCGACTCGCGCGCGAATCGCGCACGCTCGAGGCGCTTGCGCAAATCGGCCCGGCCACGCTCGACATGCTCATTCCGGTGGTCTACGCCGACGTGCCCCTGGCACGTCACGCAGTGGCGCGGCGCTCGCTGCAGGCGCATCTGGAGAAGCTGGCGGAGGATGGCCTCGCGGCAGTATCACCAGATGCGCGGTGGCGGCGTGTCGGAACGATGGCGGCAGGGTGACGCCCACTGGCGTGGGTCGACGTCAGTCGTAGGCGTCGCCGAGCAACTCGTCTACGATGCGTTCCCCCGCCTTGCGCCCGGCCATTTCGGCGTCGAGGCGATTGTCGCGATGCCCGTCGGGGGATCGCACCTCCGGCCCCTCCGGCTTGCCGTGCCGGATGACCTGGACCAGGGAGTCCCACGGTCCCGCGTACTCATTCTGAAAGGCCCGCACGCGAATCTGATAACCCGCGCGATAGTCGTAGACCTGCTCGTGCGATGCATAGCTCATGACGGACTCCGCTTGTCTTGAAAACGCCCTGCCCTGTTGAAAAGCGTAGCACCTTCACCATTCATCGGCCACATAGAGGCTTGACTCCAAACGAGAGAACAATGCCGCGAACCGGCGAAAAAAAACCCACCTGAGCGAGGTGGGTTTCAAAGCCGGGACGCATGGGGCACCATGACACGCCCGGGAAGACAGGGTCATGCGAACATGACGAGCCCATTATGGACGGACGCGCTCCCTCGGGGCGCGTGTGCCATGCTTGGAATTAGACATAGATCAAATGTTGCGATGTTGAGAGCGTCGTGTGGGGCGCGTCGGCGGATTGCGCAGGCAAAATGCGGGCTGCGCTGACGCGCGGACATCGTCGAGCGCCCGGCGCCCGCTGTGCACGAGATTCGCCCAAGGGGGCAACTTCCGCCGGGCGGCGCATTGGCCACGGATCAACGAGATCATGGCGCCTTCATCGAATTCGGCTATGCTGACGACAAAACAAGCCGAGACGCTGGCAAAACGACACGACATGGGGATGTCGCCCGAGGGAACGGGGTCGTATTGTCTGGCAACTGCGTCAGTAGGCAAAACATCATAATCAGTCACGCGGCCATGCCCATTTCGGCAGTTTTTATCAGCATTGCGGTTCTGTCTTGCGTCATGAGCGTAGCCGTTCTGGGTTCGTTGTTCGGAACGAAAGTCCCGGGGGTACGCCTGTGGTGTTTGGCGAGCGCACTCCTGGCGATCGTGGCGGCCCTGCTCCTGACGGGTCCCTCGGACATTGTCGTCGCGGTATCGAGCAGCGGGCTGCTCATCGCCTCGCTGATCGGCTTGCACGGCTTCCGGCAATTCCTTAACGCCCGAGCCTCGTACGCCTGGGAGTATGTCGCGCTCGGCGTCATCCTCGTCATGCTGATCTACTGGACCTTTCTTTCGCCCCACGTCGACGCTCGCAGCACCATGATCTCGGGGTGTATTGCTTACGTCCGCTTCAGTATCGGTGGGGCGGTGCTGAAATACCGACCGCGGGAACGCCCTAAATACGCGTATTACTTTGTGGCCATTGCAGCGATTCTCGGTGCTGTTGTGCATGCCGTTCGTTCCATTGCGTATGGATTGGGTCTGGCGCATGAATCCACGTTCCTGCAACCGACGCCGTTGAACGTCATGTTCCTGGGCATGGCGACGCTGACCTTGCCGTGTCTGTCGGTCGGCATGGTGCTGTTGGCGCACGACCGGCTGGCCGACCGCATGGAGCGCCTGGCGACGTTCGACGACCTGACCGGCCTGCTCGCGCGGCGAGCGTTCATCGCGCGTGCGGAGGCCATCGCCAGGGAGTGCGCCCACAAGCATTCGACGTTTTCGATCGCGATTCTGGACATCGATAACTTCAAGAGCATCAATGACCGTTATGGGCACGCGGCGGGAGATCTTGCGCTTGCGCATGTGGCGTCGTTGATCGCCGGGGCGGTGCGCGCCACCGACATCGTCGGGCGCATTGGCGGCGAAGAGTTTGCGTTGTTGCTGCCGGGTGAAACCCGGGAGCATGCGGGACACCTCATCAATCGGTTGCGCGACATCGTGGCCACCTCGGGCTCCTGTGTGCCCGGCAGGGAGGTGATGTCGACCCTTAGCGCGGGCGTCGATGCGTTTCGCGATGGCGACACGTTGGCGTCCGTGATGGCGAGAGCCGATGCTGCGCTTTACGCTGCAAAGGCCAAGGGCAGGAATTGTGTCGTGGTCGCGCCCGCGATGGAGCCGCTGCCTATCGTTGTCGAGCACGGGAATGGCGCCGGCGTCGGTGGCAAGACCGCAGTTGGCTGATGCTGGAGTAAGACTTTTGGAGAATTCCCGAATCGGGAGAGAAATGACGCGCGAAACGCTTTGAACTACAAGGGAATTTTGGGGTGACCGATGGGACTCGAACCCACGACGACTGGAATCACAATCCAGGACTCTACCAACTGAGCTACGGCCACCGCCGTGATCAGCAACATCACTTGCTTGCTGAACAGAAACAAGATTATAGCGACGTTTTTGTTGCGCTGCCAAGCACTATTTTCGCTCGATCCAAATATTTCTCGGCCGGCATGCACGATCGATGCGCGAGATCGTCATCTCACGCGGCGAGCGCTCACAACGCAACGCCACATCTCGATGCCGGACGTCACGCCGTCGCAAGAGACTCCACGGCATCGCGCTCAGAAAACGCCCCTGCGCGCAATTGCGCACGCGCCTCTTCGAACGCACCGATCCCCGCCTTGAGACGCTTTGGATCCGACAGCACCCGACGCCATCCCCGCGCCCCCGGCACACCGCGATACAAGCCCAACGCATGACGTGTAATCGCGCCGAGATATTGGCCCTTCTCCACCTGCGCCGCCGCGTATTCGATCAACGCGTCTTCCACCGCCTCACGTGATTTCACTGCAGACGTGTCGCCATAGAATCGCGCGTCGACCTCCGCGAGCACATAAGGATTGTGATACGCCTCGCGACCCAGCATCACGCCATCGACGTGCTGCAAATGCAGTTCGACTTCATCGAGCGTCTTCACGCCGCCGTTAATCAGAATCTCGAGCTGCGGGAAACTTTGCTTCAGACGATACGCATAGTCGTACTTGAGCGGCGGAATCTCGCGATTCTCTTTCGGGCTCAGCCCCTTGAGGATGGCATTGCGCGCATGCACGATGAAGGTCGTGCAACCGGCTTGCGCAATGCTGCCGACGAAATCCTCGACGAAGGAGAACGATTCGACGTCGTCGATCCCGATGCGATGCTTGACCGTCACCGGCACCTGCACCACATCGCGCATCGCCTTGACGCAATCGGCCACCAGGGCCGGCTCCGCCATCAGACATGCACCGAACGCGCCACGCTGTACCCGCTCCGACGGGCAGCCGCAGTTCAGGTTGATCTCGTCATACCCCCACTGTTCGCCAAGCTTCGCGGCCCGCGCAAGGTCCTGCGGCTCGCTACCGCCCAATTGCAGCGCGACGGGATGCTCGACGGCATCGAAATCGAGATGGCGCGCAACGTCGCCGTGCAACAGCGCACCGGTCGTGACCATCTCGGTATAGAGCCACGTGTGACGCGACAACTGACGATGAAAGACCCGGCAGTTCGAATCCGTCCAATCCATCATCGGCGCGACACTGACGCGGCGGGCAGGCAGGTTCATGCAAATTCCTCGGCTACGGCAAACGTCGCCTCACCCCAGCAAGACGACGTCTCTTGATACGCAAAACACGAAGTATACGTCATGCCCCCATCGGGCGCCGGCGCGAGCGCGCCCCCTCGGCCCCGCGCCGCATCAGGCCACGAGGGCATTGGCGCGAGGACTTCGCCACCACACGTCGACGCCCCAGGAGTACACTTTCGCCTTCCCGAACGCCACACCAATGCCGCACAAGGAGACGCCAGCATGGCACCGAAGGACTTGTTACGGGCACTCATCGTCGTACTCGCCTGGGGCGTGAACTTCGTCGTCATCAAGGTCGGGTTGCACGGCGTGCCGCCCATGCTGTTGGGTGCGCTGCGATTCCTGCTCGCGGCCTTCCCCGCGATCTTCTTTGTCAAACGTCCGCAAGTGCCATTGCGATGGCTAATCGCTTACGGTGCGACAATCTCGTTCGGGCAGTTCGCGCTCCTGTTCACTGCGATGTACGTTGGCATGCCCGCCGGCCTTGCCTCGCTCGTCCTTCAGGCACAGGCGTTCTTCACCTTGGGGCTCGCCGTGGCGTGTCTGGGCGAACGCTTCCGCGCGCAGAACGTGGCCGGCCTGCTGATCGCGGCGGCAGGCCTCGCCGTCATCGGCATGCAAGGCGGCGGCGCCATGACGCTGCTCGGCTTCGCGCTCACCCTCTGTGCCTCGCTTGCCTGGGCAACGGGCAACATCGTCACCAAGAAGATCGGCAACGTCGATCTCGTCGGCCTTGTGGTCTGGGCAAGCCTGATCCCGCCGATTCCATTCGCGCTGCTGTCGTATTGGTTCGAAGGCCCGCAGCAAATCGCGAACTCACTCGCGCATCTCTCGGCGGCATCGATCTTCGCGGTCGCCTACCTGTCTTTCGTGGCGACGCTCGTCGGCTATTCGCTGTGGGGTCGTTTGATGACGCGCTATCCGGCCAGTCAGGTCGCGCCGTTCTCGCTGCTCGTGCCGATCATCGGCCTGGCATCGGCGGCACTGCTGCTCGACGAGCAACTCACTGCGCCGCAAATCGCGGGCGCGGCGCTGGTCATGGCGGGCCTCGTGGTGAATGTATTCGGCGCAAAGCTCAAGCAACGCCTGCTACCGACGTCGCAATAACGCCAATAACGCTCTTCGGCGCGGAAGCGGGCGCGCCCGCTTCCGACCGGAACACGACGCGCACACGACACCGGCGGACACGGGCGTGATACCGCGACACCGCCGAGCCGAAACGCAAAAAGCCTGATTTCGTAAAGAAATCAGGCTTTCGAATTTGGTTGCGGGGACAGGATTTGAACCTGTGACCTTCGGGTTATGAGCCCGACGAGCTGCCAGACTGCTCCACCCCGCGTCTGAAGAATTAAAGTATATGACAATTGCCACCGCAGTGCAACATAACTCGCCGATTATTTTCCTTGTGACCACGCGGCCGCTAACGCCGGTTCGCCGCACGCGGCGGCAACCCGGGATATCCCGGCCCACCACGTGCGCCACCGCACAGCGTGCGTTGCCGATGATACACTCGCAGCAACCATGAACCGACGCCCTCCCATCCAATTCTGTTCCGCCTGCGGCCACTCGGTCGAGTCGCGCATTCCGCCCGGTGATAACCGCGAGCGGCACGTGTGCACCCATTGCGGCACCATTCACTACGAGAACCCGCGCAACGTGCTTGGCACGGTACCCGTGTGGGGTGATCAGGTGCTGCTGTGCAAGCGCGCAATCGAGCCGCGCCTGGGTTACTGGACACTGCCCGCCGGCTTCATGGAAATCGGCGAGACAACGGCACAGGCCGCCGCACGCGAAACGCTGGAAGAAGCCGGCGCAACCGTCGAGGTCGGCGCCCTGTTCTCGCTGCTCAACGTGCCGCATGTGAATCAGGTCCACATTTTCTATCTGGCGCAGATGCGCGAGCCGCAGTTCGCCGCGGGAGAAGAGAGCCTCGAAGTCGCCTTGTTCTCGGAGCACGAAATTCCGTGGGATGACATCGCCTTCCCGACGGTGGCGAAGACGCTGCGCTTCTTCTTCGAAGACCGTCGCGCAGGGGCCTTCGGCGTGCACCTCGAGGCCTCCCCCAACGGCGCTGCGGCGCCCGGCGTGCCGGTGCCGTCGCTGCCCGTCAATACGGCGCACACCGAAGATATCCTCACGCCGATGCTGCGTGTCTGAGCCGGCCTGCGCGGCCCATCGCACCACGTCACCCGACACGCCGGAACGCTGACATCGACATGGTCGTCTGGCTCGAAGCAAACGATTCCTTTCCCCCGGTGGACGAAGCGCTCGGCGCATCGAGCGAGGCGCCGGGTTTGCTGGCGGCCGGCCTCGACCTCTCGCCGCAACGTCTGCTTGCCGCCTACCGGCAAGGCATCTTCCCGTGGTACTCGCAGGGTCAACCCGTGCTCTGGTGGAGCCCGGACCCGCGCATGGTGCTGCGTCCCGAGAATTTCGTCGTCAGCCACAACTTCCGCAAACTGCTGCGTCGCGTGCTGCGCGACGACGCCTGGGAAATCCGTCTCGACGCCGACTTTGCCACCGTCATGCAAGCCTGCGCACAAGCCCCCAGGCGCGCTCAGGACGGCACATGGATCACACCTGCGATCGTTGCCGCCTATCGCGCACTGCACGACGCCGGACTCGCCCACAGCGTGGAAACCTTCTACGAAGGTGAGCGCGTCGGCGGTCTTTACGGCGTGGCGCTCGGACGCATGTTCTATGGCGAATCGATGTTCGCCCGCCGCACCGATGCGTCGAAAATCGCCCTCGCCGCGCTCGTCGCGTTTGCACGCGCGCACGCAATAGAGGTGATAGACTGCCAGCAAAGTACCGCTCATCTGGCGTCGCTCGGCGGCAGCGAAATTCCCCGCCAGACATTTCTGACGCACGTGCAGAAGGCGGTCGTGGCGCCCGCCCCGGTCTGGCGTCTGGATAAGCAAATGCTCAGCACACTGGCCTACGGTAACGCAGCAGACAAGGCTCACGAGGTTTCCCAGTGACCCATCCGAACGAACTGCCGCTCTCCCCGCTATCCGCCCTTCAGTTCTACGCAACGGCGCCCTACCCATGCAGCTACCTCGATAATCACACGGCACGCTCGCAGGTCGCCACGCCCAGCCATCTGATCAACTCGGACGTCTACAGCGAACTCGTTCGCGCCGGGTTTCGCCGCAGCGGCGTGTTCACGTACCGCCCGTATTGCGACGGCTGCCGCGCGTGTGTGCCCGTGCGCGTACCGATCGCGCGCTTCGCGCCGAACCGCACACAACGTCGTATCTGGCGCCGCCACGCCGGCCTCGCGGTCAACGTCTCGGGGTTGCATTACACCGAAGAGCATTACCAGCTCTACATGCGCTACCAGTCGCAACGTCATGCGGGCGGCGGTATGGACCATGACAGCCGCGAGCAGTATGAGCAGTTTCTGCTGCAAAGCCGCGTGAACTCCCGACTGGTGGAATTTCGCGAGCCGCCCGGCCATCAAGGCGCAGGCACGTTGCGCATGATCAGCATGGTCGACATCCTGAGCGACGGCCTGTCGTCGGTCTACACGTTCTTCGATCCCGACATCGAAGGCGCGTCGTACGGCACGTACAACATTCTTTGGCAGATCGAGCAGGCGCGCGCGCTCGGACTGCCGCACGTCTATCTCGGCTACTGGATTCAGGCAAGCCGCAAGATGGTCTACAAGGCGAACTTCCGCCCCCTGCAAGGCCTGCTCGACGGCCAATGGCAAGACATGCCGGAAGCCATGCTCGACGCCGCCGGCGAGTAACGTCGGGACTGTGCTCCGGGGTGCTGTCGGGCGCGCGATTCGCGGGGCGGCCACCCGTGCGCACCGCGCTCATTCCCTTGCCAGCCCGCCGCCGTTCAGGAGTACGCAGAGCGTAGAAAATTGGCGCGCTCGGCGACCGGGATACCGGTAAAATGTCGACTTTCCGATTCTGCCGAACCCGACATCGTGCTTGCGCCCCTCTACCCTCTGGCCCGTCGCGCCCTGTTCTGTCTTGATGCCGAACAAGCCCACCATTTGACGCTGGCCACGCTGCGCAGTGCTGCCTCGCTCGGCTTGGCCGGTCTCATCGGTCAGACGCTGCCCGAAGATCCGCGCACGGTCATGGGCATCCGCTTCCCGAATCCCGTGGGCCTCGCCGCAGGCCTCGACAAGGACGGGAGCTGCATCGACGGCCTCGCCGCACTGGGCTTCGGCTTCGTGGAAGTCGGCACGGTCACGCCGCGTCCGCAGCCGGGTAATCCGAAGCCGCGCATCTTCCGCCTGCCGCAAGCCGAAGCGATCATCAACCGCATGGGCTTCAACAACGGCGGTGTCGAGCAGTTTCTTCAGAACGTGCAGTCGGCGCACTACAAGGGACCGCTGGGCCTGAACATCGGCAAGAACGCCGACACACCGATCGAGCGCGCGGTCGACGACTACCTCATCTGCCTCGAGAAGGTGTACCCGTACGCCACCTATGTGACGGTCAACATCTCGTCGCCCAATACGAAAAACCTGCGCCAGTTGCAAGGCGGCGACGAACTCGACGCCCTGCTCGGCAAGCTCAAGGACAAGCAACGCGCGCTGTCCGACCGCCACGGCAAATACGTGCCCATCGCCCTCAAGATTGCGCCGGATCTCGACGACGAGCAGATCAAGGTCATCGCGGGCACACTCACGCGTCATGGTTTCGACGGTGTGATCGCCACCAATACAACGCTCTCGCGCGAGGCGGTAGCGGGCCTGCCCTATGCCAACGAAACCGGCGGCCTGTCGGGGCGGCCCGTGTTCGAAGCCTCGAATCGCGTGATCCGCGCACTGGCCGCCGAGCTGGGCGGCGCGCTGCCGATCATCGGCGTGGGCGGCATCCTGTCGGGTGCCGACGCGCAGGCCAAGCTCGATGCCGGGGCCAGTTTGGTACAAATCTACAGCGGGCTGATTTACCGCGGCCCCGAGCTGGTGCGAGAATGCGTGCAAGCGCTGCGTACGGCCTGATCGGCCGCACGTCGCGCCCCCTTTATTTGACACAGGGAGACCTCAACATCATGAAAAACTGGCTCAAGACGCTGTGCCTCGTGCCACTAACCGCCGTTGCGCTGTTGGGCACCGCACCCGCGCGCGCCGCCGATCTGCTCGACACCGTGAAATCGGCGGGCGTACTGAAAATCGGGATCGAAGGGACTTATCCGCCGTTCAACTATCGCGCGACCGATGGCCAGCTCGAAGGCTTCGATGTCGACGTCGCCAAGGCCGTTGCCGAACGTCTCGGCGTGAAACCGGTGTTCGTGACGACGGAATGGAGCGGCATCATCGGCGGTCTCGTGGCCGGTAAATTCGACGTCATCGTCAATCAAGTGGCCATCACCGATGAACGCAAGCGCTCGCTCGACTTCAGCCAGCCGTACACCTTCTCGGCCGCGCAGCTCATTCAGCGCAAGGACGACAAACGCGAGTTCAATTCGCTCGATGCCCTCAAGGGCCACAAGCTCGGCGTAAGTCTCGGCAGCAACTACGACAAGCTCGCGAAGGCGGTGCCGGGCATCGACGTGCGCACCTATCCGGGCGCGCCGGAGTACCTGCGCGATCTCGCCGCCGGGCGCATCGACGCGGCCCTCAACGATCGCCTGATGCTCGCCTACCTGATCAAGACGTCGAACCTGCCGCTGCGTTCGGGTGCCGTGTTGCAAGGCGCCAGCGAGTCGGTGGGCATTCCGTTCCGCAAGGGCAACCCCAAGTTCGCGAAGGCCATCGACGATGCCCTCACGGCCATGAAGCAGGACGGCTCGCTCGGCAAGCTCGCGCTGAAGTGGTTCGGCGAGGACACGTCCAAGCCGGCGAAGTAACCCGCACGCCGCGCGCGACACACTTCGGTCGCATCACGGCCGGCACCACGCAAACCAAGCGGGTGCCGGCCGTCGTCGTTCAGGCCCACGTTCCCCCCCAGACACCCCCCTCATGAATCCATTCGAACTCGCCGCCCAATCCATGCCCGTGCTGCTGCAAGGCACCGTGCTCACGATCAAGTTCGCCTTGATGTCGATGGTGTTCGGCCTGGCGATCGGCGTCATCGTGGCGATCATGGGTATCGGCAACGTCCGCGTGCTGCGCGGCATCGCCCGCACCTATGTCAGCATCATGCGCGGCACCCCGCTGCTGGTGCAGATCTTCGTGATCTATTACGGCCTGCCGGGCGTTGGCATCGCGCTCGATCCGACACCCGCCGGCGTGCTCACGCTCAGCCTGAACGTCGGCGCCTATCTGTCGGAGAGCATGCGCGGCGCCCTCGAAGGCATGCCGCGCGGACAATGGCTCGCGGCCTATAGCCTCGGCCTGTCCTATTGGCAGACGCTGCGTTACGTCATCGCCCCGCAAGCCCTGCGCATCGCTGTGCCGAGTCTCGGCAACAGCCTCATCAGCCTGATCAAGGACACATCGCTGGTCTCGGTCATTACCGTGACCGAGTTGCTGCGCTCCGCGCAGGAGGTCATTGCAACGACCTACCAGCCGCTGCCGCTCTATCTCGCCTGCGCCGCCATCTACTGGGTGCTGTCGACCGGGTTGTCGGCACTGCAGCGACGCATCGAGAAACGCCTGGCGTTGCCCGCCAGAACCTGACGGGCGCGCCAATAAAAAAGCCGGGCCCCGGATGCCAATGTCAGACATTCGGTGCCCGGCTTTTGCTTTGAACGCCGGCACGTCAAGGCCACCGGTCATTCCACATCGCTGAACGCTTAAGCGCTTACCGCGGCGCGCGACGCTCGCGATACATCGCGCGAAACGTCTTGCCGCTCGGGGCAGGCATTTCCCGCGTATCGCTCCATCCTGCGGCGAGCGGCAGCTTCGAGAGACTGCCACGCTCGCGCCCCATCCAATGGAGCACACGCGCACCCAGGCCGGCAAGCGCGGCATACAGACGAGGGCGACGCGCCGCAAACGCCCACGCGGCGAGCGCCGTGCGCTCCTGCCACGGACGCAGGCCTCGATCGACCTGGCGCTCGCGCAGCTTGCGAAGCAGGTCGGAAATCGGAATGCCCACGGGGCAGACGCGATTGCACTCCCCGCACAACGTGGCGGCCTGCGGCAGATCGAGGGTCTTCTCCAGGCCGACATAGCTCGGCGTGAGCACCGACCCCATCGGCCCCGGATACACCCAACCGTAGGCGTGCCCGCCGATCTTCTGATATACGGGACAATGATTCATGCAAGCGCCGCAACGGATGCAACGCAGCATGTCTTGAAACGCGCCGCCGATCAGTCCCGAGCGGCCACCGTCGACCAGCACGAAGTACATATGGTCGGGGCCATCGAGTTCACCCTCGACGCGCGTACCGGTCAGCAGCGAGAAGTAGTTCGACGTGCCCTGCCCGGTCGCGGAGCGCGGCAGCAGACGCATGGCCGTCGCCAGATCCTCGAGCGTGGGCAACACCTTCTCGATACCGGTCACGGCCACATGCACGCGCGGCATGATCGTGCACATGCCTTCATTGCCTTCGTTCGTCACCACGGCCACGGAGCCGGTTTCGGCGACGAGAAAATTGCCGCCGGTCACGCCCATGTCCGCCGAGAGAAACTGCGGACGCAGCATCTCGCGCGCTTCGCGCGTCATCGCCGGAATGTCGGTCAGACGCGGCTTATGGTGAACGCGAGCGAACAGGTCGGCAACCTCGTCCTTGTCCTTGTGCACGACCGGCGCAATGATGTGCGACGGCGGTTCGTTGTCGTTGATCTGCAGGATGTATTCGCCCAGATCGGTCTCGACCGATTGCACGCCCATGTCGGCGAGCACCTTGTTGAGCTGCAATTCCTCCGTGACCATCGATTTCGACTTGATCACCTTCTTGACGTCGTGCTTGCGGGCGATTTCGGCAATCAGGCGGGCGGCGTCCTGCGTCGATTCGGCGAACAAGACCGTGGCGCCACGTCGCGTGGCCTCGCGCTCGAAAATCTCCAGCCAGACATCGAGCGTCTCGAGCCCGCGATTACGACGCGCCTTGAGCGCCTCGCGCGTGGCCTCGAAGTCGATTTCCTCGATGGCCGTGGCGCGCGCCGTCACGAACTTGGTCGAGAGTTTCCGGAGGTTGGCCTGCAGACGCTGGTCCGCGAGCTTTTGCCCGGCGCGCGCCTTGAATTGCATCGATTGAACTTGCATCGCGACTCACTGGAGGTGATGGCCGCCGGTGTGCGTCATCGCGCACACGGGCGTGAAGGTCGGGAGGGTCGGGAGGACAGCGGCGAGCTCACACATCGCCCGCGAGCACCTGGGCAATGTGAAGCACGCGCGTCTTCGTGTCGCCGGTGCGGCGCAGACGTCCTTCGATGTTGAGCATGCATCCGAGGTCACCCAGCACGACCGCTGGCGCCCCGCTCGCGGCGATGTTCGCGCACTTCTCGTCGACGATGGCCGTCGAGATGTTGCCGTACTTGAGTGCGAAGGTGCCTCCGAAACCGCAACAAGCCTGGCAGTCCTTCATTTCCGTCATCTTGACGCCCGGCATTTTCGCGAGCAATGCGCGCGGCTGCGTCTTGACGCCCAGCTCACGCAACCCCGAGCATGCGTCGTGATAGGTCACTTCGCCGTTGTAATCGCCGGGCACGGTATCGATGTGCAGCACATTGACGAGGAAATCGGTCAGCTCGAACACGCGCGGGCGCAGTCGCTCGTACCGGCCCATGAGTTCGGGGTCGTCGGCGAAGAGGTCGCCGTAGTGCGCCTTGACCATGCCACCGCACGATCCCGACGGCACGACGACGTAGTCGAACGATTCGAACTCCTCGAGAAACTTCTGAGCGAGATCGCGGGCGATGGCCCGTTCGCCCGAGTTATAGCCGGGCTGACCACAGCAGGTCTGGGAATCGGGAATCACGACCTCGCAGCCCGCCGTCTCCAGCAGCTTGAGCGTCGAGAAGCCGATCTCCGGACGCATCAGGTCGATCAGACACGTGACAAAGAGTCCGACGCGCATTGGGGGAATCCTCTTTCCGGGAATAATGGGCCATTATAAGTCGCTGGGCCGGTCTGGCCCAGCGTGGATTCCCGCATATCGCGCCGTCGCTTACGCCATCCGGGGGGCCGCGTCGCTCAACGCGCTCAACGAGTTTGTCCGCGTCAGCCCGCGTCGCTCGGCGCGGGGCGCCGCTGCAGGATAGGGCATGAGCGCCAGGCGCGCCGCCATCATCTCCTGCACCCGCGTCAACCGCTGCAAGTCTTTTCTGAAGCTTTCAAATTTGGCGTCGGTGTTCGCGAACCCTGCGGCGACTTCCGACGACAGGGTGTCCAATCGGTTCGTGAGGGTATCGACTTGACCGGTGACGCCATCGAGCCGAGTGCTGAGGCTGCCGACTTGATCGGTGAGCTTTCCGAATCGATCGGTCAGGCTGCCGACTTGGCCGGAGAGGTTATCGACTTGATCGGTGAGCTTTCCGAATCCATCGGTGAGGCCGCCGACTTGACCGGTGAGGTTATCGACTTGACCGGTGAGGTTATCGACTTGACCGGCGAGGTGATCGAATTGACCGGTGAAGTTATCGACTTTACCGGTGAGCTTACCGACTTGACCGGTGAAGTTATCGACTTGACCGGTGAGCTTACCGACTTGACCGGTGAGCTTACCGGCTTGATCGGTGAAGCTGGACGCTTGCGTGGTGAAACCGTCGAACCGATGGGTGAGGGTGTTCACTTGACCGGTGATCCCATCCAATCGACCGTCCATTCGATTCGCCACGGTGGCCATTTGCGTCGAAAGGACGCCTGCCCGACTGTCCAGCGAGTCCACGTGACTATTGACCTGGCCCAGGCCAGTCTTGATGCCCGTCAAAAGATTCCACACCATACTTTCACGCTCGAGCGCGGCACGCCGATCGGCCACGTCCAAATACGATCTCATCATAGTCCCCTCCGTTTCAATGAATTGCTTGGTGCTTGCCAACAGACTTTCTACCGACTTCCATCCTCGCTCACGATCGAACCCACGAATACTTCCCAGGCTGACCCCGCGGATCACCAGCGTCATCACCGTCGCCACGACGCCGAGAAGACCGCCCGACAAAAACAATCCCGCCACCGCCACGGCGGCCGCCGCGGAGTATAGGGAAGACGTCATGACAACGCGCTTGCCGTAGTGCTTGCGTTCCGGCCACACCTCCTTGGTGGCCAGTGCGATCGACTCGCGCACGCCAGCCAGGCATCGCTCGATCTCGGCGACGCCATCGGCGCGCTCGGTCGACTGGCTCTGGCTCGCCGCCATCTGGATAGCGCGGTCGTCAAAGGTCGCCCCGCTGGACGCCACCGAGCGCTGCGCCGTGGCGAGACATTTCGCCAGGATTTCCTGCTCCTTGCGCAGCGCCTCCGTCAAATGCCCCAGAATCGCCGAAAACCGCCTCGCCGACGGCGTGAGACTGTCGACATCGTGATCATTCAACTGCTCGCCGACCTGGCAGTACGGCCCCGATCGGCTCGCGTTGCCGACATACCGATAGACCCCGTCCCACAGTCCGCCGCCCCAGTAACCCGACGTCGCCTTCTTGTAAGTCGAAAAGAAGGCACTTTCCAGGCGAGACAGCGCGCCACAGTCCAATCCCAACTGCGCCTTCGCGTTGGCGATCTGCCGAAACTGTCCGACGATTTCCGCGTGCTTTTCGGCAATCGACTTTCCGTAAGTGGCGGCCTCCCGGCCATGCGCGCACTTTGGCTGCGGCCAACTCCCCGCCCCCGGCGCAAATCCGTACCTGTACATTCCCCGAACCTCCTTGAGCGTGCCGATCTCGTCTTTCGATCCAGCCGAACACCGAATGAAATGACAAGGCCATGGTAGTCGTCTGGACGAGAGACCACTTTCGGTTTCAGTCAGCCGAGACTGCGGCAACGACGCTCTCCTGTGGCACGCCCACTTTTCGCAGAAGTCCTCTACAGGAAGGGTGCGAATTTTTCACAATATGATATAGAATCACCCCTATACGAAACTCGGCCCTCCCCCATGAAAGACGAAGGTAGTCAAAGTACGGAGTCGCGCACGTCCATCCAGGTCATCGAGCGCATGATGCGTCTGCTCGATGCCCTTGCCGCCCATGCCGATCCCGTCAGCCTGAAGGAATTGGCGCAGTCCACGGAACTGCATCCGTCCACGGCGCACCGTATCCTGAACGACATGGTCGCCTGCCGCTTTGTCGACCGCTGTGATCCGGGCACGTACCGTCTGGGCATGCGCCTGCTCGAACTCGGCAACCTGGTCAAGGCACGGTTGTCGGTGCGCGATGCCGCCCTCGCGCCGATGCGCGGCCTGCACCGGATGACCGGCCAGACTGTCAACCTGTCGGTGCGCCAGGGCGATGAAATCGTCTATATCGAGCGGGCCTACAGCGAGCGTTCGGGGATGCAGGTGGTGCGCGCCATCGGTGGCCATGCGCCCTTGCACCTGACATCGGTCGGCAAGCTCTTCCTCGCGGCAGACGAAGCCGCGCGCGTGCGCGCGTATGCCACGCGCACCGGCCTGTCGGGACACACCCGCAACAGCATCACAGATCTGCAAAAACTCGAGCGCGAGTTGAGCCACGTGCGCAAGTCCGGCTATGCCCGCGACAACGAGGAACTCGAACTGGGGGTTCGCTGCATTGCGGCGGGCATCTACGACGACAGCGGCAAGCTCGTGGCGGGACTCTCGCTGTCGGCACCCGCCGACCGTTTGCAGGACGCGTGGCTCGCAAATCTGAACGAGACAGCGCTGCAGATTTCCGCGTCGCTCGGCTTTCACGCGCCGAACCCTGCCGTCGGCAGCAACGTGTCGCATGTAGCGACAGCCGAATAGCCCGAGCCGAGATCGCGCTTCGCGAATCCGGTTGCAGAATGCAAAAGGCGCTCCCGAGGGAGCGCCTTTTGTTTGGCAACGGTTTGGGCGACTTACAGCGCGTGTTCGCTATTGGTCGCGACTTGTGCCGTCGGTGCCGTACCCGCCGTGCGTTGCGGCGTGGCGCCGCCCCCTTCGAGCAGCCACTTGCGAACGCGCGTGGCGTCGGCGAAGCGCGAGTACTTGCCGGTCGAATCGAGCAGAATCATGATCACCGGACGGCCATCGACGTTGGCTTGCATCACGAGGCATTGTCCCGCTTCGTTGATGTAGCCCGTCTTCTGCAGACCGATTTCCCAGCCCGGGTGTCCGATCAGGTGATTCGTGCTGACATAGTGCAATTCGCGACGGCCGGTATTGACGTCGTAATTGCTGTCCGTCGAGAAACGGCGAATCATCGGGTATTGATAAGCGGCCTTGACCATCTTCACCAGATCACGTGCGCTCGACACATTCTGGCTCGACAGGCCCGTTGGATCGTTGAAGTGCGTGTCGTTCATACCGAGCTGCTTCGCCTTGCGGTTCATCGCCGCGAGGAACGCCGGACGACCGCCCGGGAAGTAACGCGACAGCGCAGCGGCCGCGCGATTCTCCGACGACATCAGCGCAATGTGCAGCATGTCTTCACGCGACAGACGCGACCCCACCGACAGACGCGACCCCGTACCCTTCTCGTAATCGCGATCTTCGTCCGTCACTTCCATCATGTCCGTCATCGGCACGCCCGCGTCGAGCGACACCATCGCGGTCATCAGCTTCGAGATCGACGCGATCGGCAACACGGCTTGCGAGTTCTTGTCGAACAGCGATTCGCCGGTGCGCTCATCGACGACATAGGCCACCGAGGAACGCAGCGCCAGCGCGTCAGGGGATTCATGCAGACCGAATGCGCGCCCGGCGGACAGCCGATCCTGCGCCTGCGGCGTAAAGTTGACGGTGCGATACGACGTCACGACACGACGTTTGCCGTGTTTGTAGACGACGTGTTTGATGGCGACGCGCTTGGTGGCCGCGTCTTCTTCGACGGCAGCCAGTTTGCGCGCCTTGGCGCCGGTCTTCTCGCGCGAGGCGGTCTTGGCAACGGCACGTTTGGCACCAGAATGGGACGCAGCGACGGATTTCGTCGCCTTGGTGTTGGCACACGCACGCTTCTGGGCGGCCGTCTTGGCCGCCTTGGACGAGCATACGCTCGTCTTACCGGCAGCTTGAACGACGGCGGGGGCACCGGCGGCGAGCGAGATCGCCACGACGGCAGCACCCCAGAGGCGGGAGCGGCACAGACGCGCAAGGGTGGTGATCGCGTACATAGATTGGGGGTAGCGTAAGGTTGACAGGCAACGAGTTTGGAAGAAGTTTAGTAACTTCCCAAAAAATAAGCAATATGAATGACTTAGCTGAAATACTTAATCCGGCATCTGGCAGTTTTGTGCGGCGCAATCCGCCAAACTGCACATTCGCAACAAATTGCCAAATAACGCCAAAATCCGGAGGTAATTCAGCTTAGGAAATGCGCCCACTCATCCAGCGGCGCGCGGTCGGTGACAAGCTGGTTTTCGATGGCCTCCGGATCCGCATACCCCAATGCCATGCCGCACACCACCATTCGGGTCTCGGGCAGGCGCAGTTCCGCCGCAATCACCTGGTGAAACGTGGCGAACGCGGCCTGCGGGCAAGTGTCGAGACCTCGCGCCCGCGCCGCGACCATCACGCTCTGCAGGAACATGCCGTAGTCCAGCCAACTCCCCTGCTCCAGGTGTCGATCGATCGTGAAGATCAGTCCGACCGGTGCGTCGAAGAAACAGAAGTTGCGCGCGTGCTGCCCCTGCATGCGGTCTTTGTCGGCGCGGCCAATACCCAGCAGTCCATACAAATCCCAACCGACCTTGCGCCGCCGCGCCTGGTAAGGTTCCGTCCACTCGCGCGGGTAGTAGGCGTATTCCTCCTGATGCATCAAGCGCTGCGCCGGATCGTTGAACGCCTCCAGCAGGCGCGACGTCAAGGATGTCAGCGCCTGGCCGGTCAATACATACGTTTGCCAAGGCTGAATGTTGCTGCCCGACGGTGCACGCGAGGCCACGCCAAGAATGTCCGCCACCGTTGCCTGCGGCACCGGCGTGGGCAAGTACGCCCGAATCGATCGCCGGCTGCGAATGGCCTCGTCGACATGGGTCACACGCTGCTCGGCGTCATTGCCGATCGTCGGGCGCGGCGCCCCCTCCCCCGTCCCCGGCTGCGCATGCAAGTCGGCTGCCTCGGCGTTCTGCGCCGAGGGCTGTGCGGCGTCCTGGTGCGGGTGTTGGTGTAGGTGTTTCATTAGACTGGCTCACGGCAAACGAAGGGGGAAATGCGTCGCCCGGCTCATGGCGACGACGCGGCCGGCATCGCCCGCCGCTCGATGACAAGCGCAACGCCAAGGGCCGCGACGACCATCCCGGCGGCACTCAGCGGGGACAACGTCTCGCCGAACAGCAACCAGGCCATGACCGCCGTCGTCGGAGGCGTCAGATACATCAGGCTGGATACCTTGGTCGCGGCGCCCTGTCGAATCAGCAGAAACAGCAAGGAGATGGCACCGATCGACAACGCCAGCACCGACCATACCAGCGCGCCGATCATTTGCGCGTTCCAGCGCACTTGCATCGTCTCGAGCATCCACGCGGCGGGCAGCGTTACCGCAAACGCCGCACCGAACTGCACGAGCGTGCCGACACGCAAATCGAAATGGGCGCAAAACCGTTTTTGATAGAGCGTGCCCGCCGTGATCGCGAGCAGGCTCAACACGCACAAGGCCACCGGAACCGCGCCGATGCCGCGAACGCCAACCTTGTTGGCCACCACCAGCCCGACGCCGGCGAATCCGCACAGCAGCCCCAACCATTGCCGGCGCGAGACCGGCTCACCGACCACACGTGCGAAGAGTGCCGTCAACAACGGCTGGATGCCGACGACCAGCGCTGCCAGCCCGGCAGGCGCGCCGTGCTTGATCGCCGCCCAGACGCCGCCGAGGTACACCGCCTGAATCAGCGTGCCGGACACGGCAAGATGCGCAATGAGCGGCCAGTCGATGCGCCCGATCGTGCCGGCCGTTACCGCCCGGCCCTCCACCGCGCGCCGCCTCGGCCATGACATGCCCGTCAACCAGGCGATGGGAAGCATGACCAGCAGCGTGCCGCCGAAGCGCAGCGCAAGAAAGGTTAGCGGCTCGGCATTCGGCATGCCGTATTTGGCGACAATGAAACCGGTGCTCCAGATCAACACGAACCACCACGGCATGGCCGCGCGCCAGATCGCCGCACGTTCGGTGCCGGCCATCTCGCGACCCTGTGGCGCATTCGCGGGCGAAGGTGACACCGTGCGATGCTCGCTCATACGAGCGCACCTTCTGCCGGCGCAGGGTGCCCACGGCGGACCGCCTGCTGGAACTGATCGGCGAGGCGGATCGTCGCAAAATGCGCGGCGACCGTCTGTTCGATGTCGCGGCCGTAGCCGCCTGCCATTGCGATAGCCACCGGCAACCCGCGCTCGGCGCAGGCCGTCAGCACCCGACGGTCGCGCGCGAGCAAGCCGTCATGCGTCAATGCCAGCCGGCCAAGCCGATCATTCGCCAGCGGATCGGCGCCCGCGAGATAAATCGCAAGGGTCGGGGTGAATTGCGCGAAGAGATCGGTCAGTGCGTGGCCGAGCGCGACCAGGTAATCGTCGTCGCCGCAGCCGTCGGGCAATGCCACGTCGAGATCACCGCGCGCCTTGTGAAATGGGTAGTTGTGCTCGCCGTGCAGCGACAGCGTGAACACGCTCGGGTCGTGCTCGAAAATGGCCGCCGTGCCGTTGCCCTGATGCACGTCGAGATCGATGATCGCCACACGCGTGCCCGGGCCGAGGTCGGCCTGCATCGTGCGCGCCGCGACCGCTGCGTCGTTGAACACGCAGAAGCCTTCGCCACGGTCGGCATACGCGTGATGGGTTCCCCCAGCGAGATTCGCAGCCACGCCATCGGTCAGCGCGGCCCGGCAGGCCGCCACCGTCGCCCCCGCCGACCGGCGCGAGCGCTCGACCATTTGCGGTGACCATGGGAATCCGATCGTACGCTGCTCTTTGGGATCCAACTGACCGGCGCTCACTCGCGCCACGTACGCCGGCGAGTGGACGCGACCGAGCATCACGTCGTCCGCGGACAATGCCTCGGCAAGCGCGACGTGCGGCAATTCCCCCGCCACACGCTCGCGCAGACGGGCATACTTTTCCATCGGGAACCGATGCCCCGGTGGCAACGGCAGCACGAAATGATCGCTGTAGAACGCTTGCATCGACGCGAATGGCCGGCAGTGGCGGCACGCAAAAGGGCGTTGAATGACATCGGCACAGGCGCATGGACCACGCGAGCCACGCTCGGTAAGGCAGCGAGCCGTTGACCGCGACGATGTCTCGCCAGTGCCGGAACTCGACGATAGTAACATCGGCGCACGGGGTGCGCCGGGTGCCAAAACGGTGCGGAGCCGCACCAATGAAGCGTTTCCGGACGGTGCCCGCCATTCGCCGCAACGCGGTGTCACACGTCGGCCATGGGATCCCAACCGGTTGATTTTGTAAGCTTTTATTGAATTGTTGCAGCGCACAAAAAAGACTTGACAGCGACAAAAATATCTCTACACTTGCAATTGTGCGATGCACAAAAGAAATCGCACCCCATTTAGAGGCCCCAACCGTGTTTTCACCAAGATAAGGTGAGAACTCATTAGCGAACACGGAGTGGGTCGATACGTTGTGTATGACACCATCATAGGAGAACGCCATGTCGTTTCTGACCCCGAGCAATTCGCCGCCGCCCACAAAGCCAATCTCGAAACCCTTTTTGGCCTGACCAACAAAGCGTTCGAAGGCATGGAAAAGCTCGTTGAGCTGAACCTGCAAGCTGTCAAGGCATCGCTGGCCGAGTCCGCCTCGACCGCACAGAAGGCCTTCGCAGTGAAAGACGCGCAAGAGTTGCTCGCCCTGCAAGCCAACCTCGTCCAGCCCGCCGCCGAAAAGGCGATCGCGTATGGCCGTCACCTGTACGAAATCGCTTCGTCGACGCAAGCCGAAGTAACGAAGGTGGCCGAAGCCCAACTGGCGGAAAGCTCGCAGAACGTGCAAGCCCTGTTCGACAATCTGGCCAAGAACGCCCCGGCCGGTTCGGAGTCTGCCGTTGCACTGGCCAAGTCGGCCATGTCGGCAGCCAGCAGCGCGTTCGACAGCGTGCAGAAGGCCACCAAGCAAGCCGTTGAAATCGCCGAGACGAACTTTGCTGCCGCGAGCAGCGTCGCGACGAAGGCTGCTGCTCAGGCTTCGCGTGCTGCCTCCAGCGCCAAGAAGTAATCGATAGCGTCTCGCGACGCTAGCGTTCGAACCCGGCCTCGTGCCGGGTTTTTCGTTTTGGGGGCGAACGGCGACGTCGCCGCCATAGAAAAAACCGCCATCTCGGAGCGAAATGGCGGTTTTTTGGCGCCCGACCGCGCCCCGAATGCGGCGCGGCGGACGTCGGTCACGTCATGCATGCCCGGCGCGCGCCCCCCGGAATCGTCCGAGGCGCACGCCAGACACCGACGCGCCTTTTTACTTCTTGCGAGCCGGCGGAACGTCGGTGCAAACACCTTCGTAAATCTCCGCTGCCATACCGACCGATTCGGCCAGCGTCGGGTGCGGGTGAATCGTCTTCCCGATATCGACGGCATCCGCGCCCATCTCGACGGCCAGGCAAAGTTCGCCGATCAGATCGCCGGCGTGCGTGCCGACAATGGCACCGCCAACGATGCGATGCGTTTCTTCATCGAACAGCACCTTGGTGAAGCCTTCGTCACGGCCGTTCGCGATCGCGCGACCCGATGCCGCCCACGGGAACACGGCCTTGCCGTACTTCACACCTTCGGCCTTCAACTGGTCTTCCGTCTTGCCGGCCCAAGCCACTTCCGGATCGGTGTAGGCCACCGACGGAATCTGGATGGCGTCGAAATAAGCCTTCTCGCCTGCCGCCGCTTCCGCCGCGACGTGGGCTTCATGCACGGCCTTGTGGGCCAGCATCGGCTGACCGACGATATCGCCGATCGCGAAGATGTGTGGCACGTTGGTCCGCATCTGCTTGTCGACATCGATGAACCCGCGATCGCCCACGGCGACGCCCGCATTCTCGGCGCCGATCTTCTTGCCGTTCGGGCTGCGGCCCACGGCGACCAGCACGAGGTCGTAACGCTGGGGCTCCGCCGGTGCCGCCTCGCCCTCGAACTTCACGTAGATGCCATCGGCCTTGGCCTCGGCACCCACGGTCTTGGTCTTGAGCATGACGCGGCCGAAGCGCTTCGTGTTCATCTTCTCCCAGACCTTGACCAGATCGCGGTCGGCGCCTTGCATCAGGCCGTCGAGCATTTCCACGACATCGATCTCGGTGCCCAGGGCGCTATATACCGTCGCCATTTCCAGACCGATGATGCCGCCGCCGATCACGAGCATCTTCTTCGGCAGTTGACGCAACTCGAGGGCGCCGGTCGAATCGACAATGCGCGGGTCTTCCGGCAGGAACGGCAACTTCACCGCCTGCGAACCCGCGGCGATGATGGCCTGCGCGAACTTTACGGTGCGTTTGCTGCCGTCTTCAGCGACGACTTCGATGTGATTCGGATCGAGGAACGTGCCGACGCCGCGCACGACTTCCACCTTGCGCATCTTGGCCATGCCGGCCAAACCGCCCGTGAGCTTGCCGACCACGCTTTCCTTGTAGGCGCGCAGCTTGTCGAGATCGATCTCGGGCTTCGCGAACGAAATGCCGTGATGACCGAGCGTCTGGGCCTCTTCGAGAACGGCCGCCGTATGGAGCAGCGCCTTCGACGGGATGCAACCGACGTTCAGGCACACGCCGCCGAGGGTCGCATAGCGCTCGATGAGCACGGTCTTGCGGCCCAGGTCGGCACTGCGGAAAGCCGCCGAGTATCCGCCCGGACCGGCGCCCAACACGAGCACGTCGCACTCGGTGTCGGCACCGCCGCTGTGCTTGGCCGCAGCCGGGGCCGGGGTCGGGGCGCTCGGATTTGCCGCAGGCGCGGCGGCGGCAGGCGCTGCCGGCGCGGAGGCGGCCACCGGGGCTTCGGCCTTGGCGGCACCGGCACCGTCCACTTCGACAAGCGCGATCAGCGTGCCTTGACTGGCCTTGTCGCCCACCTTGATCTTCACTTCCTTGACCGTGCCCGACACTTCCGACGGCACTTCCATGGACGCCTTGTCAGACTCAAGCGTAATGAGCGATGCATCCCTGGCGATCTTGTCGCCCGGCTTGATCATCACTTCGATGACATCCACGCCCTCTGCGCCGATGTCCGGTACTTTGACTTCGATGAGACTCATGCGGGGTCTCCCTGTCGCATTTATGACTTGATGGTGGTATCGATCGGAAACGTGTGCACCTGAAACGGGGCGGCGGAACTCTTGTCGAACTCCGCCCCCGCCTTCACGCCCGCTTCGGCGATGGCGCTGGCACTCAGATCCTGGTCATAGAGGGCGTACATGGCGCCGAGCGCGAAATTGCGCCCTGAGCCAATCCCCCAGAACCGATCGAAAACAAACACTTCCCGGTAGGAATAAATCCCGTAGATGCCCGTCGGATTCGCGATCACGCAGGTGATCTGCGACGACTCGTACGGATCGTCTTCCTCTTCCTTGGTGTTGAGGAAATACTCTTCCTTGAGCTTCTGATGGACGCGGCAGAACGTGCGGAACACCTCGTCACGCGAGTGCAGACGGCATTCGTCCGCCATGCCGGAGAGAATGGCGCGCATGACCGGAAAGTGTGCGGTCGTGCCCGCCAGGCCGACATAGGAATCGCCCACGAGAAAAACCTTGCGATTTTCCTCGTACGATTGCGAGAGCCGCGTATCGCCGAACGTCACAAGCGAATCGGCGGCAATCGCGATCTCACCGGCCTTCTTGACGACTACCACGGTGGTCATGATGCCCTCCCCGTCCAGATCCTGAAGCGTTCGCGCGAGCGCCGCCGGGCTTGCGCTTGCGCGCAACCGGCGGCGCCTGCCATTACAGCATCGCGCGACGGAAATCCTGCAACAGTTGCCCCAGGTAGGCGTTAAAGCGTGCCGCCTCGGCGCCGTCGATGACACGGTGATCGTAAGACAGCGACAGCGGCAGCGTCAGTTGCGGCAGAAATTGCTGCTTGCGCTCATCCCACACCGGCTTCTGATACGAACGCGACAGGCCCAGAATGGCCACTTCCGGTGCGTTGATGATCGGCGTGAAGGTCGTGCCGCCGATACCGCCGAGCGACGAGATCGAGAAACACCCGCCTTGCATCTGGTCAGGCTTGAGCTTGCCTTCGCGGGCGAGCTTCGCCAGTTCCGAGGTCTCGCGAGCGATCTCGAACACGCCCTTCTTGTCGGCATCGCGAACGACCGGCACAACCAGACCGTTCGGCGTGTCGGCTGCGAAACCGATGTGGAAGTACTGCTTGAAGACGAGGTTGTCGCCGTCCAGACTTGCGTTGAACGTAGGGAACTTCTTCAGGGCCAGAACGCAGGCCTTGACGACGAAAGCGAGCATCGTGACCTTGACGCCGGCCTTCTCGTTTTCCTTGTTCAATTGCACGCGGAACGCTTCGAGTTCGCCGATATCCGCTTCGTCGTTGTTCGTGACGTGCGGGATCATGACCCAGTTGCGGTGCAGGTTCGCGCCCGAAATCTTCTTGATGCGCGAGAGCGCCTTGGGCTCGATCGGACCGAACTTCGAGAAGTCGATCTTCGGCCACGGCAACAGGTTCAGCTCACCACCACCGGCAGGCGCGGCGCCCGACACGGCAGGGCGATTGCCCGCAAGCACGCTCTTGATGAAGTTACGCACATCGTCAACGACCACGCGGCCCTTCGGGCCGGTCCCCTTCACTTGCGTCACATCCACCCCCAGTTCGCGGGCGAACTTGCGCACCGACGGACTGGCGTGGCTGATCGGCGGATGGTCCGACGCGGCGGCGGGGGTCGCAGGCGCGGCGGTCGGGGCCGGAGCAGGAGCCGGGGCTGCGGGGGCAGCGCTCGGTGCCGCCGGGGCCGGTGCGCTCGCTACGGCAGCGGCAGCGGCCTTCGCCGGTGCGGCGGCAACAGCGCCTTCGAGCACAACGATCAGCGTGCCTTCCGACACCTTGTCGCCGACCTTGACCTTCAATTCCTTGACCACACCAGCCGCGGGGCTAGGCACATCCATCGATGCCTTGTCGGACTCCAGCGTGACGAGCGACTGCTCGGCCGTCACGGTATCGCCCACCTTGACCAGCACATCGATCACGGGCACGTCGTCGTAACCGCCAATATCCGGCACCTTGACGTCGATCTTGCTCGTACCGCCGCTGGCGGCCGGGGTCGCCGGTGCAGCAGCCGCAGCAGGTGCCGCGGCCGGCGCGGCCGCTTGCGGGGCAGCCGCAGGGGCCGGCGCGGGCGCCGCCGCATTCGCTGATGCGCCCGAACCGTTTGCGGTCTCGAGCGTCAGGATGAGGGAACCCTCGGATACTTCATCGCCGACTTTCAGGCTCAGCGCCTTGATGATGCCAGCGGCCGGGCTCGGCACATCCATCGTCGCCTTGTCCGATTCCAGCGTGATCAGGGCCTGCTCGGCATCGATCTTGTCGCCCGCCTTGACCAGCACGTCGATGACGGGCAAGTCCTTGAAGTCACCGATATCGGGGACTTTCACTTCGATCACTTGACTCATTTTCCACAGTCTCCTCGAGGCTGCGCTTGACGTGCGGCGCGCCCCGCCTGCCGCTTGAGGCGGCTGGCGGTCACACGCGCCGCGCGAAGCGGCCTTTAGACGGTCATCGGGTTGGGTTTGTTCGGATCCAGGTTGTACTTGGCAATCGCTTCGGCAACCTTGGTCGCCGGCAGCGTGCCTTCGTCGGCCAATGCCTTGAGGGCAGCGACCGTGACCCAGTTACGATCCACCTCGAAGAAGTGACGCAGCTTCTCGCGCGTATCCGAACGGCCGTAGCCGTCGGTACCGAGCGCCACATAACGACCCCGCACGAAGGGGCGAATCTGATCGGCGTACGTGCGGATGTAGTCGGTCGATGCGATGACCGGACCACGGGTGTCGTTCAGGCACGACTCGACATGCGACAAGCGCGCCGGCTCGGTCGGGTGCAGCAGATTGTGGCGCGCCGCGTCGTTACCTTCGCGAGCCAGTTCCGTGAAGCTCGGGCAGCTCCACAGGTCCGATTCGACGCCCCAATCGTTCTTGAGCATTTCGGCGGCGGCGATCACTTCGTTGAAGATCGTGCCCGAACCCAGCAGTTGCACGCGCGGTGCCTTGCTGTCGTCCGCCCCGCGACGGAACGCGTACATCCCCTTCAGGATGTCGCGCTCCACGCCCTCCGGCATGGCCGGATGCGCGTAGTTTTCGTTCATCACGGTCAGGTAGTAATAGACATCTTCCTGATCCTGCACCATGCGACGCAGGCCGTCCTGAACGATCACGGCGAGTTCGTAAGCGAACGTCGGATCGTACGGCAAGCAGTTCGGAATCGACGACGCCCACAGCAGCGAGTGACCGTCTTCGTGCTGGAGACCTTCGCCGTTCAGGGTCGTACGTCCGGCCGTGCCGCCCACGAGGAAACCGCGAGCGCGCATGTCGCCGGCCGCCCAGGCCAGGTCGCCCACGCGCTGGAAGCCGAACATCGAGTAGAAGATGTAGAAGGGGATCATCGTCTCGCCGTGCGTCGAGTACGACGTTGCGGCCGCGATCCAGTCGCACATGCCACCGGCTTCATTGATGCCTTCCTGCAGAATCTGACCGCTCTCCGATTCCTTGTAGAACATCAATTGATCCTGATCCTGCGGGATGTAGCGCTGGCCGACCTGGCTCCAGATACCAATCTGGCGGAACAGACCTTCCATACCGAAGGTGCGGGATTCGTCCGGCACGATCGGCACGATGCGCTGGCCCAGCGCCTTGTCCTTGAGCAGCACGTTGAGAATCCGCACGAACGCCATCGTCGTCGAAATCTCGCGGCCTTCGGCGGTCGCCTTGAGCAGCGCATCGAATGCAGACAGCGCAGGCACCGGCAACGATGCGGCCTTGGTGCGACGCTGCGGCAGATAGCCGCCCAGCTCCATGCGACGCGCGCGCATGTATTCAAGTTCCTTCGAACCTTCCTCGAACTTCAGGTACGGCACGTCGGCGATCTGGTCATCCGCGATCGGCAGCTTGAACTGGTCGCGGAATTTCTTGAGCGACTCCACCGGCATCTTCTTCTGCTGGTGGGTGATGTTCATGGCCTGACCGGCTTCACCCATGCCGTAGCCCTTGATGGTCTTGGCCAGAATGACCGTCGGCTGACCCTTGTGCTGGGTGGCCGCCTGGTATGCGGCGAAAATCTTGTGCGGATCGTGGCCGCCGCGGTTCAGCGCCCAAATGTCTTCGTCGGACCAGTCGGCGACCATCGCCTTGAGTTCCGGCGTATTGAAGAAGTTCTCGCGCACGTAGGCGCCGTCTTTCGACTTGTAGGTCTGATACTCGCCGTCAACGCACTCCATCATGCGCGTCATCAGCAAACCCTTCTTGTCGCGGGCGAGCAAGGTGTCCCAGCGGCTGCCCCAGATCACCTTGATGACGTTCCAACCGGCACCGCGGAACTCCGATTCGAGTTCCTGGATGATCTTGCCGTTACCGCGCACCGGGCCGTCCAGGCGCTGCAGGTTGCAGTTGATCACGAACACGAGGTTGTCCAGATGCTCGCGACCGGCCATGCCGATGGCGCCGAGCGATTCCGGCTCGTCCGTCTCGCCGTCGCCGAGGAAGGCCCAGACCTTGCGGCCCTCGGTCTTCACGATGTTGCGCGACTCGATGTACTTCATGAAGCGCGCCTGGTAGATCGCCATGATCGGGCCCAGGCCCATCGACACCGTCGGGAACTGCCAGAAGTCAGGCATCAGCCACGGGTGCGGATACGACGACAGACCGCCGCCGTCCACTTCCTGGCGGAAGTTCTCGAGCTGGGGCATTTCCAGACGGCCCAACAGGAAGGCGCGGCTGTACACGCCCGGCGACGAGTGGCCCTGCACGAAGATCAGGTCGCCACCGTGCTTGTCGGACGGCGCATGCCAGAAGTGGTTGAAACCAACGTCATAGAGCGTTGCGGCCGAGGCGAACGACGCGATGTGACCGCCGACGTTCGTGTCCTTGCCGGCGCGCAGCACCATCGCGATCGCATTCCAGCGCGTGTACGAGCGAATCTTGTGCTCGACATCCTGATCGCCGGGGATACGGGCCTGCTGGTCGAGCGGGATGGTGTTGATGTACGGGGTATTCGCCGAGAACGGGTGATGTTCGCCGTTGATGCGGGCGAACTCAATCAGCTTCTCGAGCAGGTAGTGGGCACGCTCTGGGCCCTCGGCCGCCAGCACGCCTTCGAGCGAGGCCAGCCATTCTTGCGTTTCTTGGGGATCGGCGTCCGCGGGGGACACGATCTTGAGGGCTTCTTCAGGTACGGCGGACATGGTGTCTCCTTGTCTGTCGTTAGCGGGTTGGCGTGACGGTCGAATCCCGCTTTATGGACGGGCCCACCGGCTTTTTTACCGGGGCATTGTACGAAGGTTATTCCCGCCTTCGCAAGCGAAATTTCAGATTACGATAGTAAATTTTATAATGCGGAATTCTGCTGCAGTGCACATAAAATCAATAGGTTGCTGGTGCCATCACACCACGATTTTCCAGCGTACCGCTCGGTCTCAAGAGCAAATTGCGCGGCCGTCTTACGCAAAAGCTCGGAGGCTTCCGAAAAGCAAGCAGTCACCGTTGATGGCAGCGGGAAACCGCCCGGCCTGCGCTACAATCTCGCCATGCTTTCGCCCCGCCTTGCCAATTCCGCTCCGCCGTCCCGGTCCGCTGCTACGTCTGCCCGCTCCAACCGCTGGTTGCAGGGGTTCGCGGAGTCGCATTACTACTTGCTGGTCCCGCTCGTCTCCATTGTGATCTTTCTCGTGGTGATGAGTCTGATCCTGTGGAGCCTGAACCGCCGGGAGACGGAGCAGCAGCAGGACACGCTGTATCGGAATGTGGCATGGGCGCAGCAACAGATTCGCCTCAACATGCTGGCCATTCAGGATCAGATCAGCTCGCTTGCGCGCGACACGGCAGCCAAGCCGCAGGACGTTGCGCACTTCCAGAATACGGCGAACGAACTGATGCAAAATCATGCGGACATCGTCTTCATGAATTGGCTCGACGCGTCGCAGCGCCCCAAGTGGGCGGCGCCGGCGGATTCCCCGTTCGCGTCGCGATTGCAGGGCTCGGCGCAGCATCCGATGGAAGACGAATTATTGGTCGCGTTCCGCGCCGCCCGCGATTCACGCCGCTCGGCCTATTCCACCCTGATTTATGACGCCTCGGGCGCAAGCTACATCGTCGTGCAGGTGCCCGTGCTGCGCGAGCGCGAATTTCTAGGCACGATCAGTGCGGTGTATTCGGTGGAGGGCTTGCTGATCCACGAGTTGCCGCAGGAGCTTGGCGACAAGTTCAAGGTGTCGTTCATCGACACTCACAACAACGAGCTGGCAACGACATCGACACGCCCGCCGTTACCGCGCGATGTCTCCTACGAGCTGCTCCTCGATCCCCCGGGCACAGTCTCGCAGTGCGCATCTACTCGTATCCTGCCGTCGGTAATTTCGTCAACAACACGCTGGTGTGGCTGATCGCCGGCTTGTCATGCTTCGTGCTCTGGAGCCTCTGGAGCCTGTGGCGGCATACGCGCCAGCGCTTCGAGGCACAGCAGGCGCTGTTCAACGAGACGTCGTTCCGGCGGGCCATGGAGAACTCCATCGTCATCGGCATGCGTGTGCTCGACCTGCAGGGCCACATTACTTACGTGAACCCCGCGTTCTGCCGGATGACAGGCTGGGACGAGCAGGACCTCATGTACCGGGCGCCGCCCTACCCTTACTGGCCCAAAGACGACATCCACGAAATGCAGCGTCGCATCGACATGACGCTGCGCGGCAAGGCGCCCTCGCACGGCTTCGAAATTCGCGTGCAGCGCAAGGACGGCACGATTTTCTACGCGCGCATGTTCGTCTCGCCGCTCGTGGACGCGCATGGCCGTCAGACCGGCTGGATGTCGTCGCTGACCGATATCAGCGAACCCAAGCGGGCGCGCGAGGAACTCGCCGCCGCCCATGAGCGGTTCACGACGGTGCTGGAGAGCCTCGACGCGTCGGTATCGGTACTCGCCGTCGACAAGGCGGAATTGCTGTTCGCGAATCGCTATTACCGTCAGTTGTTCGGTACGCGCCCGGAAGGCCACCTGGAGTTGTCCGGTGGCGGCGAACTCTCCCCTGCGTCGCTCGATCACATCGATCTGGTCGATGCCTTTGCCGGCCTGCCTGCCGCGTCGCTCACCGACACGGCTGCGCAGACACAGGAAATTTATCTGCCGGCGCACCAGAAATGGTTCGAAGTCCGGCGTCAATATATCCAGTGGGTGGACGGCCACTTGGCACAGTTGCAGGTGGCAACGGACATTACGGCCCGCCGTCATGCGGAGGAGCTGGCCCGTCAGGAAGAAGAACGCCTGCAGTTCACGGGGCGTCTGACGACCATGGGCGAGATGGCTTCGTCGCTTGCCCACGAACTGAACCAGCCGCTCGCGGCCATCAACAACTACTGCATGGGCACGGCGGCCCTGGTGCGCGCCGGGCGCACCTCGCCGGAAACGTTGCTGCCCGCGCTGGAAAAAACGTCACAGCAGGCGGTGCGTGCTGGCATGATCATCAAGCGGATTCGCGCGTTCGTGAAACGTAGCGAACCGAAGCGTCAACCCTCGTCGATCTACGAGATCGTCGCGGATGCCGTGGGCCTCGCCGAGATTGAAGCGCGCAAGCGCCGCATTCGCATTGTGACCGAGCTGCCTGCAGGACTGCCACAGATCAACGTCGACCCGGTGCTGATCGAACAGGTGCTCGTGAATCTGCTCAAGAACGCCGCCGAGGCCATGCACGGCTACACGCCGCCGCCCGGCCAGCGACGCGACCTGAGCGTGCGTCTGCACGTGGAACGGCGAGATAAATCTGTCGAATTCCAGGTGTCGGATCATGGACCTGGGGTGGACGAGGCCACCATCGAACGATTGTTTGAACCTTTCTTTAGTACTAAATCGGACGGCATGGGCATGGGCCTGAATATCTGCCGTTCGATCATCGAATCGCACCACGGCCGTCTGTGGGTAGAAAACAATGACGTCGACGGCGTGCGGAATGGTTGTACTTTTTGTATTCTGTTACCGTTAGAAGGCGATACGACATCCGGATCCGGGGGAGGACTATGACGACACCCAACACCACTATTGAACAAGAAACCGTCTTCGTCGTTGATGACGACGAGGCGGTCCGCGACTCGCTTCGCTGGCTACTCGAGGCCAATGGCTACCACGTACGAGGCTTTGCCAGTGCCGAGGAATTCCTTTCGCACTACAACGGGCATCAGCTTGGCTGCCTGATTCTGGATGTTCGCATGCCGGGCATGAGCGGCCTGGAGCTTCAGGAAAAACTGGTCGAGAACCGGTTCAACATTCCCATCATCTTCGTGACGGGCCATGGCGACGTGCCGATGGCCGTCGACACGATGAAGAAGGGCGCGATGGACTTCATCGAAAAGCCGTTCGACGAAGCGGAATTGCGTGCTCAAGTCGAGCGGATGCTCGCGAAAGCACGGCAAGACGCCACCAGCCAACGCGAGTTGCAAGCCGCCGAGGATCTGCTGTCCAAGCTGACAAGTCGTGAACATCAGGTGCTCGAGCGCATCATCGCCGGCCGCCTGAACAAGCAGATCGCAGACGATCTTGGCATCAGCATCAAGACGGTCGAGGCGCACCGCGCCAACATCATGGAGAAGCTCAACGTCAATACCGTTGCCGACCTGCTCCGCCTGGCACTCTCGAAACGTTCCGGCGGATCGCCTCGCCCCTGACCCCGACCGCCGCCCGCCGCCCGCCGTCCGATTGTCATCGCGCTGGCTGACTGGCGGGAGGGGCCGGAGTGCCGGACCAACGACCGGTAGCGTCTCGACCGGTTGCGTCGGCATGATGTTGCTCGCCAAGGAGATGCGGCGAGCAGCGTCAGCCGTGCAGCGCAGTGGCTCGCCCGCAGCCGCCGCCCCCGCCGCCGCGCCGCCCTCCCCGCGCGTTGCGGCGCGCCGCTATAATACGGTCTTTGCGCCTGTCACCTGCCTGACCGGCGCGGCTGTATCCGGCCCCTCGGGCCAGCCCCCTTCCTTCCTACGATATCCACGCATCATGACCGCCACCCTCATCGACGGCAACGCCCTCGCCAAACGTATTCGCGCCGAAATTGCCACCCGCGCCGCCGTTCTGACCGCCCGCGGCCACCAACCCGGGCTTGCCGTGGTGCTGGTCGGCGAAGATTCGGCCAGTCAGGTCTACGTGCGCAACAAGGTCAAGGCCTGCGAAGACAACGGCCTGTATTCCTCGCTCGACCGCTATCCGGCCGATCTGACGGAAAGCGCCCTGCTTGCCCGCATCGATGAACTCAACCGCGATCCAAAGATCAACGGCATCCTCGTTCAACTGCCCCTGCCTAAGCACATCGACAGCCACAAGGTGCTCGAGGCCATTGCGCCTGAAAAGGACGTTGACGGTTTCCACGTGTCGAATGCGGGCGCCCTGATGACGGGGGCACCACTGTTCCGCCCGTGCACGCCCTATGGCTGCATGAAGATGCTCGAATCCGTCGATTTCCCGCTGCGCGGGGCGGTGGCCGTGGTGATCGGCGCGTCGAACATCGTTGGCAAGCCGATGGCGATGATGCTGCTCCAGGCAGGCGCCACCGTCACGATCTGCAACAGCAAGACGCGAGATCTGGCCGCCCACACCCGCAACGCTGACGTCATTGTCGCGGCCGTGGGCAAGCGCAATATCGTCACGGCCGATATGGTCAAACCGGGTGCGGCAGTGATCGACGTCGGCATGAACCGTGACGACGCAGGCAAGTTGTGCGGCGACGTCGATTTCAACGGCGTCAAGGACGTGGCCGGCTATATCACGCCGGTACCGGGCGGCGTGGGACCCATGACGATCACCATGCTCCTCGTCAATACGCTCGAGGCCGCCGAGCGCGCCCTCGACGCCTGATCGTCAGCACCGCGCGTCAAGCCGGGCGTGCCCGACCTCTCGGTCGGGTGCGCCCTTGTTGCTTTTGGGCCCGTGGTCGAATGGCCGGCGGAAGCCGTTGAATGGCGGCCGGGCGTCGCATTCCAGGAATTCCGCCGCCAACATGCCCAATCGGACCGGTTGAAAAAAACGACTGGAAAATTGCCCGGGATGCCCCCACACTCTTTGTAAGCCCCTCCCCGTGGACAACGAACGCATGAATACGCCACAAACCAACCCTCTGCTCGATATCCAGGGACTTCCCCGTTTCACCGAGATCCGCCCCGAACATGTGACGCCCGCCGTCGACGTGCTCCTGGCGCAAGCGCGTGCGGCTGTGGACAAGGCCGCAGATCCCTCCACGCCGCCGACATGGGCCAACATTCTCGACGCCGTAGAAGACGGCACCGAAGGTTTGGGTCGGGCCTGGGAAATCGTTGGACACCTGAACGCCGTCGCCGACACCCCGGCGCTTCGCGCGGCATACGGCGATAACCTGCCGCGCGTCACCGAATTCTCCGCCAGCGTCGGCCAGAATCTGGCGCTGTTCGAAAAGTACAAGGCCATTGCAGCCGGCCAGGAATTCGCGGATCTCTCTCCGGCGCGCAAGAAGATTCTCGACAACGAGATGCGCGGCTTCCGATTGGGCGGCGCCGAACTTCCTGAAGACCAGAAACCGCGATTCGCCGACATCCAGGAAGCACAGGCGGACCTCGCCAAGCGATTCTCGGATCACGTGCTCGACGCGACCAACAAATTCTCGCTTGTCGTGACCGACGAGCAGGAACTCGCCGGCCTGCCCGACGACGACAAGGCCGCGGCGCGTGCCGCCGCACAGCGCGATGGCCTGGACGGCTGGAAATTCACGCTACATTTCCCCTCGTACTTTCCGGTGCTGCAATATGCCGACAATCGCGCGCTTCGCGAAACGCTGTACCGGGCCAATGTGACCCGGGCTTCCGAACTCGGCCCGCAATTCGGCAACGGCGAGGCGGACTGGGACAACACCGAGATCGTTGTCGAACAACTCGCGCTGCGCCGCGAGGAAGCGCACATGCTCGGCTTCAAGAACTACGCCGAGGTATCGCTCGAGCCCAAAATGGCGGAATCGCCCGCGCAAGTCCTCGAGTTCCTCGAAGACCTCGCCCGCCGCGCGCGTCCGTACGCCGAGCAAGACTGGGCCGAACTGCAAGCGTTTGCCGCCAAGTCGCTGGGCATCGAGAAGCTGCAACCCTGGGACACGACCTACGCATCGGAGAAGCTGCGCCAGCAACGCTACGATTTCTCGGAATCGGAAGTCCGGCAGTATTTTCCACTGCCCAAGGTGCTCGACGGTCTGTTTCGCGTGGCCGGCACGCTGTTCGGCGTGACGATTCGCCCGCAGGACGCCGAAACGTGGCATCCGGACGTTCGCTTCTTCCGCATCGAACGCGATGGCGAACTCGTTGCGCAGTTCTACATGGATCTGTTCGCCCGCGAAGGCAAGCGCGGCGGCGCCTGGATGGACAGTGCCCGCACACGCAAGCGCCTGCGAAACGGCGCGCTGCAAACGCCGGTGGCGTACCTCGTGTGCAACTTCCCTGCTCCCGTCGGCGACAAGCCGGCGTTGCTGCCGCACGACGACGTCATCACGCTGTTCCACGAGTTCGGGCACGGCCTGCATCACATGCTCACACAAGTGGAAGATGCCGGCGTGGCGGGCATCAATGGTGTCGAGTGGGATGCTGTCGAGTTGCCGTCCCAGTTCATGGAGAACTTCTGTTGGGAGTGGGATGTGCTTGAGCACATGACCGCTCATGTGGAGACGGGCGCCCCGCTACCGCGAGCCCTGTTCGACAAGATGCTGGCCGCCCGCAACTTCCAAAGCGGTTTGATGATGCTGCGTCAGTTGGTCTTCTCCGACTTCGACATGCACTTGCATTACGACTTCGATCCGCACGGCAACGAGTCGGTGCTGGCGCTTTCGCAACGCATCAACGATCGATTGCACGTTACGCCTCAGGCGGATTTTTCGCGTTGGCCGAATACTTTCAGCCACATCTTTGCAGGCGGCTACGCGGCCGGATATTACAGCTACAAGTGGGCCGAAGTGCTGTCGGCGGATGTGTATGCGGCGTTCGAAGAGGCGGCGAAGGTCGGCGGCTCGGTTCTCGATACCGCCACCGGCGCCCGCTATCGCGATGAAATTCTCGCGGTGGGCGGCAGTCGCGAAGCGATGGCGTCGTTCATTGCGTTCCGGGGTCGCGCACCGGAAGTCGATGCCTTGCTACGCCACAGCGGCATGTCGGCAAGCTGACGCACCGCATCAAGTCAGCGAGGAATGAACAACGGGCGCCTCTGTGCGCCCGTTGTTCATCGTGATGCAGGATGCGCGCCATCAGTCATCTTCGTCACAGCCGTTCGGTTGCCAAACATATTGGCTCGTTCCCTTATCGAAACAACGAGCCGCCTGGAAGCGAATGGTGCATCCGTTTTCATACGTTCGCACACATGCACCGTCGATGCATCGTGTCTGCATGCGAACCACCTGCCCGGTAGGAATCCGGCATGGTGCGGGCGACGCTGACGCCGCCTGTGGTGTCGGCAAACGCCTCCCCGGGCGCTGACCGCTATCGAACCACACCTGCGCGCTATCGAGCGAACATTGCCCTGCGCGCTGACACACGACGAAGGCGTCCTGAACGGCAGACGTCTGCGTGTCACCCAGCGCGATGCCGATCTCCCCATTGACTGCACGCACGACCGCCCAGTAAGCCGGCCCATTACCGGACATCAACACTTCGCATCGCCCGCCCCGGCGACCGGAAGCCAGTTGGGTTCGGCAACGATCCAGCGCGGCCACCTTGGCCTTTGCCATCGACGTCTGGTCGGTCACCGACACATACCGAATCCCGTCAGCGGTCCGCACCCCGGCCACCGCCGACGCCGCGCCACTCGGCGTGCTGGCGATCGCCAGCACGCTCGCGAGCCCTACTGTGCCAATCAAGGGATAGGAACGCCACCACTGATTCATGACGGGACCGCAGCCGCGGGAATTCCAAAAATCGAGATTCATACGGCATCAGATCACATCGAGCGAACCGACGAAGCCTCAAGCAGAAAGGAAATCAGCCGCCATATGCCCTCGCCGTAAGGCCATTCGATCACGCCGCAATCAAGTGACAACGCACCAACGACGCGCGCTCAAAACAAAACAGGCGGCGCATCTCACGATGTCACCGCCTGTTTGTCGGGGTTCCCCCCCTTGCCGAACGCCGCCTAGCGGCACGTTCAGCCATCCCGTCGTCGCTCAGGTGCCGCGCTTGATCCACGCCGACAAATTGTGCGGACGCAGCGTGTCGTACTCTTCAAACGGCTGGTGAATCCACGGATTCGTCGGCAGGAAATCGACCGCGTAATCGGGCGCCACTTTCGAACACGCCTTGTGCCACAGCACCGCCGAGCGCACGTCGGTCACCTTCGGGAAACGCTCCTTCAGGTGCTTGCCAACGCGCTCGAGCGTCACGCCCGAATCGACCAGGTCGTCGACCAGCAGCACGCGGCCTTCCAGCTCGCCGCGCGTGATGGTGATGAAGTGAGCGATGTCGAGGTCACCGCGAACGGTACCTTCGGCTTCACGATAGGAACTGGTCGCCAGAATCGCGAGCGGCACGTCGTAGATGCGCGCGAGTTGATCGCCCACACGCAAGCCACCCCGGGCCAGGCACAGGATCTTGTCGAACTTCCAGTTCGATTCGTAGACCTTGAGCGCAAGTCGCTCGATGAGCCGATGATACTCGTCCCACGAGACCCAAAGGTTCTTGTCGTCGTTTTGGGGTAGATTCATGGTGTGCTGTGCCAACGCTACGGTGTTTCAGTGCTTGAACGGGTGACGCAACAAGATGGTTTCGTCACGATCCGGGCCGGTCGACACCATGTCGATCGGAATACCGCTCACCTCTTCAATGCGCTTCAGATAGTTCTGCGCCTGAGCCGGCAATTGGTCCCATGCCGTCACACCCACCGTGCTCTGCGACCAGCCGGGGAAGTCTTCGTACACCGGCTCGCATCGGGCTACATCCACCGCACCACGGGGCAGGATGTCGACCGTCTTGTCGCCAATCTTGTAGCCGACGCACAGACGCACCGTGTCGAGACCGTCGAGCACGTCGAGCTTGGTCATGCACAGGCCGGTCACGCCGTTGATCTGAATCGAGCGCTTGAGTGCTGCGGCATCCATCCAGCCGGTACGGCGCGGGCGGCCCGTCACCGAACCGAATTCCTTGCCGACCGTGGCCAGTTGCAGGCCGATCGCTTCCTGACGGGCGGGGTTGTCCGCATCGTAAAGTTCGCTCGGGAACGGCCCCGCTCCCACGCGCGTGCAATAGGCCTTGGTGATGCCCAGCACGTAATGGAGTTGTTGCGGACCGACGCCCGCGCCAGCCGAAGCGGCACCCGCGACGCAATTGCTGCTGGTCACAAACGGATACGTGCCGTGATCGATGTCGAGCAACGTGCCCTGAGCACCTTCGAACAACAGGTTCTGGCCTTCGCGGTTGGCCGCGTAGAGCATCTGCGACACGTCGGCGATCATCGGCTGCAGGCGCGCAGCGTAGCTTTGCATCGTATCGAGCGTTTCCTGGAAGTCAACGGCCTTCGCGCCCAAGTATTGCGTCAGGACGAAGTTGTGATAATCGAGGGTTTCACGCAGACGCTCGGAGAAAGTCTCCGGATCGAAGAGATCCTGCACGCGCAGCGCGCGGCGGCCGACCTTGTCTTCGTAAGCCGGGCCGATGCCGCGACCGGTCGTACCGATCTTACCGGCGCCGCGACGGGCTTCACGCGCCTGATCGATGGCGACGTGATACGGCAGAATCAGCGTACAGGCTTCGGAAATGCGCAAACGGCCGCACACATTCAGGCCCGCGCTTTCCAGCTCCTCGATTTCCTTGAACAGCGCTTCCGGCGAGAGCACCACGCCGTTGCCGATGTAGCAGGTGACGTCTTTGTGCATGATGCCCGAGGGAATCAGGCGCAGAATTGTCTTCTTGCCACCAATGATGAGCGTATGTCCGGCATTGTGGCCACCTTGAAAACGCACCACGCCTTGCGCGTGATCGGTCAGCCAGTCGACGACCTTACCCTTACCTTCGTCGCCCCATTGAGTTCCGATAACGACGACGTTGCGCCCCTGATTCAAAGCATTGCCGGACATAACAATAGTTGGTTTGGTTAAAAACGTATTCTACCCGTGTTGGCGTAGGCTAGTGCCGCTTTTTTCAGCGACGTTCACCGGGGTGTCACAACCCATTGGCCCGCTTTTTCGACAAGGACGCGGTCGCCCGTGAACTCCTCGAAATCCTGATCGTGGCCCGGCAGCATGCGAATAACGACTTCGCCCGCGTTGCGCAGGCTGTCGATCTTCGCACGCAGCCCCGGCACATCGTCGGCCGGCGCCAAAATCGCGTTACTCCGCGCTTCGATCGGAGAAATCGCGGCCAACTCACGCAAATCCAGCGAAAAACCCGTTGCCGGACGGTCTCGACCAAACGCCTGGCCCACTTTGTCGTAACGGCCGCCGCGCGCAATCGCATTGGGGATGCCGTCGACATAGGCCGCGAACATCACGCCGCTGTGGTACTGATAGCCGCGCAAATCGGCCAGATCGATCGACAATACGGCCGGCCCGTCCTTGCTTTGCGCCGCAGCCAGATAGGCCAGATCGTCGAGTGCCGCCCTCACGCCGGGCAGGTCCGGCAACGCCTTGCGGGCACGAGCGAGCGTCTCGGCCGGTTCGCCATACAGCGTGGTCAGCGCCAGCAAGGCATCGCGCAGGCTCGCCGGAAGATCGCGGGTCAACGCCTCGAGCTGCGGCACGTCCTTCGTGGCCAATGCCCCGAACAACTCGCTCTCGACGGCCTCAGCGGCCGGCACGCCTTCGATGAGCGCTTCGAGCACACCGGCGTGGCACAAATCGATACGAATCTGCTTCAGACCGGCAAGCTGGAGACAGTAAAGCAGCAGTTCCTGGATCTCGAGATCGGCTTCGAGCCCGCTGTGCCCAAAGATTTCGGCACCGATCTGGAATGGCTCGCGCGTCGCCAGCAGATTGCGCGGACGCGTAAACAGCACGCTTCCGGCATAACACAGACGCGTCACGCCCTTGCGATTGAGCAAATGGGCATCGATACGGGCAATCTGCGGGGTAATGTCCGCACGCAGGCCCATGGTGCGCCCGGAAAGCTGATCGACGAGCTTGAAAGTGCGCAGATCGAGGTCATGGCCGGTGCCGGTCAGCAGCGACTCGACGTACTCGAGCATCGGCGGCATCACGAGTTCGTAGCCGTAGGTACGGAAACGGTCCAGCATCAGCCGGCGCAGATCTTCGATCTTGCGTGCCTCGGAAGGCAGCACGTCGGCGATATTTTCGGGGAGTAGCCAGTTCGGCATGGGTATTTCGGTATTCAGGCGGCGCGAGAAAGCGCCTTTTAGTGGTCGGCCAGCAGCATCAGAATCAGCCCCAGCGAGACGGCGGCCAAACCGAAAAAGCGAATCTGGCCGGACGGCATTTCCGTTATTTTACGAAAACTTTGCCGCCACCGGTCTGGCGCGACAAACGGAAACATTCCCTCGACGATCAGCATGAGGGCCAAAGCGAGAAGAAGCGTGCTGGTGCTCACAGGGGACTCGGCCAAAATGCCACCGCCCGCGATTGACGCGGGCGGTGGCAGCTACTCGGATGTCAAGGACGCTATTTTCGCGCTTTTCCGGCCGGCGCGCCAGCCGCGCCGCCGGAACCACGCATGAATCGGAAGAAATCGCTGTTCGGATCGGCAATGATCACGTCGCGCTTGTCACGGAAGGTGGCCTTGTACGCTTCGAGGCTCTGATAGAACTGAGCGAACTGCGGATCGCGACCGAACGCCTGCGCGTAGATACCGGCAGCCGTCGCATCGCCCTCCCCCTTGACCTGCTGCGCCTTGGCATAGGCCTCCGCCACGACCACGTCGCGCTGGCGGTCGGCATCGGCGCGAATCTGCTCGGCCTCGGCCGCGCCGGTCGAACGCAATTCGTTCGCCACGCGCTTGCGCTCCGCCGCCATCCGGCTATAGACCGAATCGCTGATACCTGCGGCCAGATCGACCCGGCGCATCCGCACATCGACAATTTCGATGCCGACTTGCGCAGCGTCCTCGCCGACCTTCTGCTTCACCCACTGCATGACCTGATCGCGCTGCGACGACACGACTTCGGTCACGGTGCGCTTGGTGAATGCTTCCTGCAACGCCGAGCGAATCTGCTGCGTCAGACGATCCTGCGCGAGGCGGCTATCCCCCTTGAAGCTGACATAGAACTTGCGCGGATCGACAATACGCCACTTCACGTACGAGTCGACGATCAGGTTCTTCTTCTCGGCCGTGATGAAGCGTTCCGGCTCGGGGTTGTCGATGGTCATGATGCGCTTATCCAGATACAACACGGTCTGGAGCGGCGGCGGCAATTTGAATTTCAGGCCGGGCTGACTATAGACGTCCTTGATCTCGCCCAGCGAGAACACCACGGCATAACGGCGCTGATCCACCACGAACATGGTCGAGGCAAGCACGATCAACAAAACGATCAGCGCGACAATAACGGTTCCAATACGGTTCATGCGCTTATCCCCTTAGCGTGAATCGCGTTCGCGGTTGCGCAGTGCCGCGCGCGATCGATCATGGTCAACATCGCTGCCGTCATCGGCGGCGGGCGAACCCGCGGCCTTCCCCGTGCTGGCGCCCGAGGCCGGTGCCGGGGCCGACGCGTCGCCACGCGAACGCTCCATGATCTTGTCCAACGGCAGATACAACAAACTGTTGTTCTTCGAATCCACCATGATCTTCGTGGTGCGCGAGTAGATCTGCTCCATCGTGTCGAGATACATCCGCTCGCGAATGACGCCCGGCGCCTTCGCATACGCTTCCTGCACCGACTTGAAGCGATCGGCATCGCCCTGCGCCTGCGACACAACGCGCGCCTTGTACCCGGCCGCCTCTTCCGTCAGACGCGACGCCGTGCCCTTGGCGCGCGGAATCACGTCATTAGCGTAGGCCTGCGCCTCATTCTTGGCACGCTCCAGATCCTGACCCGCCTTCACCGCATCGTCGAACGCGGCCTGCACCTGTTCAGGCGGCTGCACGCTTTGCATCGTCACGCTCGTGACCAGGATGCCGGTCTTGTAACCGTCGAGAATGCGTTGAATCGACGTGACGAGTTCATTGGCGATTTCTTCGCGGCCAGCGTAGAGCACGAAATCCATGTTGCTCTTGCCGACAATCTCGCGCACGGCCGTTTGCGCGGCCAGATTCACCGACGATTCGGCATCCACGTTATTGAACAGGAACTCGGTGGCGTCCTTGATGCGGTACTGCACGGCAAAGCGCACGTCGATGATGTTCTCATCGCCGGTGAGCATCGACGAGTCCTTCAGATCGGTGTCGCGAATGGTGTTCGAGCGGCCGATTTCGACCGAACGGATCTGCGACATGTTGACGATCTCGACCGCCTGGAACGGATATGGCAGACGCCATTGGATACCTGACGTCGTGGTGTACTTGTACTTGCCGAATTGAGTGACGACGCCGACCTGCCCTTCCTGGACGATGAAGACGCCCGTTGCCAGCCAGATAAGGAATGCCAGCGCGACGACCACGCCGACGCCGATACCCGAGCCACGCGAGCCCCCGGCGCCGCTATTCGAGCCGCCGTTACCGCTCCCACCGCCCTTGCGGCCGAAGATACGGTTAAGACGCCGATTGAAATCGCGCCACAGTTCATCGAGGTCGGGCGGGCCGTCCTGCTGCGGACCTTGCGGTCCGCGCTGCGGCTCCTTCTGATCCTGCGAATTCGGATTGTTCGAACGATCGGGGCGGTTCGGTTCCTGATTACCGGACGGCGAATCGCCGCCGCCGTCCCGCCCCAGCGCGGGTCGTTCAGGGAGAAGATCAAGCCAACTCGTCGCATCAAAGCTTTTGGAAGCATAGGTAGAAGCGTGGTGACTGAAGCGGTCTTGGCGTTGCGACCGGCACGCCCACTTCGGAGTGCGCATGCTGCCGGTTCGCGCGTGGTTCCCGAATCTGGTGTGCCGATCGGCGGCCTTGACCGGCCTCCGTCTGGTCTCTTGCCAGGTCGTCGCCCTCGTTGGGCCGTGATGCCGGAAATCCCCATGGCAACCCGACCTACATGGTGCAACGTCTCGTGTTATCTGTCTTCTGCGCGCGGCGCATCGTCCCAACGGTCGATGAGCCGGACATCGGGCGCTTCTTGCTGCGATTGTAACCCAGCAGTGCTGGCCACAACCGCCTCGCTGATGGCCTCACGCAGCAGGTCGAGGCCCTGGCCGGTTCGCGCGCTCAAAAAGACTCGCGTGATGCGCCCGGTTTCATCCCGCTCGATCCTCGGTCCCTGTGCGGCCAACTCAGGCACCGCGTCGATCTTGTTCCAGACGAGAATCTGCGGGATGTCCGCGGCATCAATCTCCGCCAAAACGGCGTTGACCTCGGCCATCTGCTCCTGACGCACCTGACTCGAGGCGTCCACCACATGCAACAGCATGTCGGCGTGCACCGTCTCCTCAAGCGTCGCCCGGAATGCCGCCACCAACTGGTGCGGCAACTCGCGGATGAATCCGACAGTATCGGACAGCACGATGTTCCCGGCATCGCCAAGATATAGGCGACGCGACGTGGTATCGAGCGTGGCGAACAGTTGATCCGCGGCGTAAGCGTTGGCTTTCGTCATCGCGTTGAACAGCGTGGATTTGCCCGCGTTCGTATAGCCCACGAGCGAGATCGACATGGTGCCGCTGCGCTTGCGCGCACGTCGCTGCGTGTCGTGCTGGCGCCGGAGCTTCTCGAGCCGGACCGTGAGCGACTTCACTCGCTCGCCGAGCAGACGACGATCGGTTTCCAACTGCGTCTCACCCGGTCCGCGCAGACCGATACCCCCCTTCTGACGTTCCAGGTGAGTCCAGGCGCGCACGAGGCGCGTGGACAAATACTGCAACTGCGCAAGTTCGACCTGCAGCTTGCCCTCATGACTCTTGGCGCGTTGGGCAAAGATATCGAGGATCAAGCTGGTGCGGTCAACCACACGGCACTGCAGCAGATGTTCGAGGTTACGCTGCTGACCGGGGTCAGGGCGTGATTGAAAATCACCAGTTCGACGTCGTACTCGTGGATCGCGGCACGCAGTTCTTCGGCTTTGCCACTACCGATGAACAGCTTCGCGTCCGGGCTACGGCGACGGCCGGTAACGGTCACGACAGGCGTGGCGCCTGCGGATTGCGTCAGAAGGTCGAGTTCTTGGAGACTGGCTTCGAAATCGAGTTTGCCGAAATCGATGCCGACGAGCGCGGCGTTGATGGTCAAGCTACGCGGGGAGTGGGTATTGGGACTGTTGGACAAGAGCGGGCGATGGGGAAGAGAAATTCGCCCGGCCGGAGTGACTCCCGGTCGGGCGAGCCTGAATCAGGACTGCTCGGCTTCCGGATGGAAATTCACCGGACGCGCAGGCACGACCGTCGAAATGGCATGCTTATAAACCATTTGGGTGACCGTGTTGCGCAGCAGGACGACATACTGGTCAAACGACTCGATGTTTCCCTGCAGCTTGATACCGTTGACCAGATAGATCGAGACGGGAACATGCTCCTTACGCAAGGCGTTCAGAAACGGGTCTTGTAGAAGTTGCCCTTTGTTGCTCATATATAACTCCGTTGTATTTTTAGCAAATGACCGTAAGTCAAGGCGTGTGCGCGCTTCCCGCCTTGACTTCCACACTATAGCTGATTTTGCTAGCGTCGCCAGCAAAACCCCGCCCGGGTTTGGCTTTCATTCGCCCTTGGCGTAAGGGTTCGCGCTGTTGCGAAACTCTATGCGTAATGGAGTGCCCTTCAACTTAAAAGTTTCCCGGAAACGATTCTCCAGATAGCGGCGATAGCTGTCGGTCACGCCATCGAGACTATTCCCGTGGATGACGATGATCGGCGGATTCGAGCCCCCTTGGTGCGCGTAGCGCAACTTCGGACGCGAGAACCCGGAACGCCGCGGCTGCTGGTGCTCCACCGCCTCGTTGAGGGCGCGCGTGAGCTTCGGCGTCGGCAACTTGGTCATGGCCGCCGCGTACGCATCGTCCACCGAACGCATCAGCGGGCCAATGCCTGTGGACTTCGTCGCCGAGATAAAGTGAAAATTCGCAAAGCCAAGGAATTTGAGTTTTCGCTCAAGCTCCTGCTTGATCTGGTCGCGCGAATACTCGTCCAGCCCGTCCCACTTGTTCACGCCGACGACCACCGCACGTCCCGACTCGACGATGAAGCCGGCAATGTGCGCGTCCTGATCGGAGATGTCCTGACGGGCATCGAGCATGAGGATCACGACGTTCGCATCGGCAATCGATTGCAGTGTTTTCACAACCGAAAACTTTTCAACCGCTTCGAACACCTTGCCACGACGACGCAGCCCCGCCGTATCGATCAACGTGTAGTTTCGCCCTTGACGCTCGAATTCGATGTGGATCGAATCGCGCGTGGTCCCCGGCATGTCGAACGCGATCACGCGCTCTTCGCCGAGCAGCGTGTTGACCAGTGTCGACTTGCCAACGTTAGGACGCCCGACGATCGCGATCTTCACTCGCCCGTCGTCGCGCGTGCTGTCCTCGTTCTCGTCCTGATTGGCATAGAACGGCGCGATGGCTTCGTCGATGACTTCCTTGACACCGTCGCCGTGTGCCGCCGAGATCGCCAGCGGATCGCCCAGGCCGAGTTCGTAGAAGTCATTCGCGACCGCACTGTACTTCATGCCCTCGGCCTTGTTGACCACGAGCATGATCTTGCGTCCCGTCTTGCGCAGATAGTCCGCGATGATCTGGTCTTGCGGCGTCAGGCCCTGACGCCCGTCCACGATATAGATCACCACGTCGGCCTCGACCACGGCCTGACGCGTCTGCTTGGCCATTTCGTGGAAAATGCCGTCCTTGGCCACGGGTTCGAAGCCACCGGTGTCGATCACCAGGTACGGATGCTCGCCAACGCGCCCCTCGCCATAGTGACGGTCGCGCGTGAGCCCTGGCATGTCGGCGACGAGCGCGTCGCGCGAGCGGGTCAAACGGTTGAATAGCGTCGATTTGCCGACGTTGGGGCGCCCTACGAGCGCGATCACGGGTTTCATGAATAAGCCTAAAAACGAAGACGGCCGGCGCGCTGCCGGCCGTTCCCGGAAAATGCCCGGGTGCTGCCGGTCACCGGTTAATCCGGACGGAAGCCGTAAATGTTGCCGTCGCGCGTTTGCACGACGAGCGTCTGGCCGGCGAGAATCGGCTGTGCGCTGATCGCACCACTGAGCTTGACGCGGGCGAGCAGTTCGCCGTTCTCACGCGACAGGAAATGCAAATAGCCCTGCTTGTCGCCCACCACCACGACGCGGCCGAGCGCCAACGGCGCCGACAAATCGCGGTACTTGAGCTTGTCGTTCTGCCACAGTGTACTGCCATCGGCAGCGTTGAAAGCGTAGACGGCACCGTCCGTGTTGACCGCCGCCACGACGCGCTCGTCTTGCGTCACACCATTCGGCGACGAAAAATCACGCGCCCACAGGCCATTGCCGGTCTGCACGTCGGCGCATCCCACACGACCCTGGAACGTGGCGCCGCACACCTGGCGGCCGAAGACGACCGGCGTGCCCGTGACGTCGTTCACACGCTCCACCTCGGTCACGCCCTTCGGGTACGACAGCGGCGTGACCCAAAGCGGGTTGCCGGTGTTGGCATCGAGCGCCACCAGCTTGCCACCCGGGAAGCCCGTCACGACCGCACGATCGCCCAAAAACGTCATGCCGGTCCCGGTGCGCAGGGTCAGCGTCGACGTCGGCTGCGAGTACGACCAGCGCACAGAACCGGTGGTGGCGTCAAACGCCGTCACCCGGTTGTTGATCGCGCGCACGACGACCAGACCCCGACCGACCAGCGGCGCCGTGAGCACTTCGCTACCGGCATTGGCCTTCCAGGACGCCTTGCCGTCGTGATCGAACGCGATCACGTCGCCCTTGTGCGTCGCGACGACCGTCGTCTCGCCATCGCTGCCCGGACCGGCGGTGATGTTCGTATCCGCCTTGGCCGACCAAGTCGAGGCGCCCGTGTCGGCATCCACGCGCACGATACTGCCGTTGGCGCCCGCCGCAAACACGGCATTGCCCACGGCGACCGGTGCGAAGCTATAGGCGCCGGACTTACCAACGCTCGCCGTCCAGATCTGCTTGACGTTCAGCGCCTGCTTGAACTCCGTGAGCGGCGTCGGCTCATGCGCCGGCTTGCTGCCAAAGAGTCCGCACCCTCCCAGCGTACCCAGCACGGCCAGCATCGTCACGGCGCTGCCCGCGCGCTTGAAAATGCCACGGCGCGTCGAGACGGACTGTGACATGGCCATCGTTTGCGGCATCGATCGACGGAAGTCGTTAAAGATCATCATGTACCCGATTTTGCGTTATGGGAGGGTAATACTTGCCAACGGAATGCCGACGCGCGTCAGGCCCCCAGCGCGTCGAGCTTGAACTGAACGAACTGGCGCATGCCCGAGTCCTGCTTATCGAGCTTGTCGAGTGCCAGCTTGTATGCGGCCCGCGCGTCGGCCATCTTGCTCTGTGCGACGAGCACGTCGCCACGGCGATCAGCAAACAGCCCGGCATACGGCGCCGGCGGATTGTCGAGCAGCTTGAGCGCCTCGTCGTACGCCTTCTCGTCGAGCAGCACACCGGCCAGACGCAGCTTGGCGAGTTGCTTGTACTCGTCGTCTTTCGCGTTCGACACAGCCCATTGCAGTTGCGCCTTCGCAAGCGCCACATCGCCAGCGTCCGCCAGTGACTTGGCTGCCAGCAGCGCCGTCATCTGGGCGTAAGGCGTACCGCTGAACTTGCTTTCCATGTCCGACGCGATACGCGCCACCTTCGCCTTGTCCTTGGCGTCGATTGCGGTTTCCAGCTCGCCGTAAAGCACACCAGCCTCGACAGTCTGCTTGCGGTCGTAATAACGCCACAGGTTCCAGCCACCATAGGCCAGCATGATGACGACCAGCATCCAGACAACGTAATTGCCGTACTGCTTCCACCAGGCCTTTACGTTCTCGATCTGTTCCTGTTCCTCGTGATAGCTGCTCATTCGCCGGGGTTCTCCGTGTCTGGCGTCTTGGGTTAATGAAGCGTCGTATTCGCCGTGCCGTCGTCGGCCAGGCTTTCGTTCACGCTTTCGTCGGCACTGGCGACGATGGCGTCGATCAGGTGCTCCGCGAGGGCCTCGAACGCCACGCTCGTCTGGTTGTTCGCCGGATCGGCGGCACGCAGATGCTTGACCACGACGGTACCCGACGCCACTTCGTTTTCACCGACGATGATGGCGAAGTTCGCGCCGCTCGCATCCGCTCGCTTCATTTGCGACTTGAAGCTGCTGCCCTTGCCGTCCGGGCTGCAATGGAACACGACGTTCAACCCGGCGTCGCGCATGCGCTCGGCCGCGATCAAGGCCGGCGCAACCGCCGCCTCACCCTGGTGCACGACGTAGACGTCGGCCCCTTCGGCCTGCGGCACGAGGTCGTCTTCACGCAACAATTCGAGAATTCGCTCAACGCCCATCGCCCAGCCGCACGCCGGCGTGGCGTCGCCACCCAGTTGCTCGACAAGCGGATCGTAGCGGCCGCCACCGGCGACCGTGCCCTGCGCGCCCAGCTTGTCGGTCACCCATTCAAACACGGTCAGGTTGTAGTAATCCAGACCGCGCACCAGGCGCGGATTGATCGTGAACGGGATGTTGTTCGCCTTGAGCAGCGACTGCACGCCTTCGAAGTGCTTGATCGAGTCCTCGCCGAGGTAATCGATGAGTTTCGGCGCCCCTTCGACCATCGCCTGCATCGCCGGGTTCTTCGTATCGAGCACGCGCAATGGATTCGTGTAGAGACGGCGCTTGCCGTCTTCGTCGAGCAGGTCGACGTGCTTCTCGAGATAGGCAATCAGATCGGCGCGATGACGCGCACGCTCTTCGCCCTGGCCCAGCGAATTGAGTTGCAACTGGATGCCGGTCAGGCCGAGATCGTCCCACAGGCGCTGGCACATCAGGATGATTTCGACGTCCGCATCCGGGCCGGCAAGCCCCAGTGCTTCAACCCCCACCTGGTGGAACTGGCGATAGCGGCCGCGCTGCGGCTTCTCGTGGCGGAACATCGGACCGAAGTACCACAGGCGCTTCGGGCCGCTGTACAGCAAATTGTGTTCGAGCGTGGCGCGAACGGCCGCAGCCGTTCCCTCGGGGCGCATCGTGAGCTGCTCGCCGTTGAGCGAATCGGTGAAGCTGTACATCTCCTTCTCGACGATATCGGTCACTTCGCCAATACCACGCGTGAACAACGACGTGTGCTCGAGGATCGGCGTGCGGATCTGCTGATAGCCGTAGGCGCGCAGCATGGCGCGCACCGATTCCTCGAAAAACTCCCACAAGGCTTCATCCTGCGGGAGGATGTCGTTCATGCCTTTGACCCCGGCCAGTTTGGCGGGGCGCTTCTTCTTTGCGTCAGTCATATTTTCTTGTGTCCTGCCTGCTTAGGCGGTGACCGCTCCTTCGGTCTGAGCGTAGCGGGTCTTCACGTACTCGTCGACGATCTGCTGGAACTCTTCGGCGATACGATCGCCGCGCAGCGTGCGGACCTTTTCGCCATCGACAAAGACCGGCGCGGCCGGCGACTCGCCCGAACCCGGCAAGCTGATGCCGATGTTCGCGTGCTTCGATTCCCCCGGACCATTCACGATGCAGCCCATCACCGCCACGTTCATGGTCTCGACGCCAGGATATTGAGCCTTCCATACCGGCATTTGTTCACGCAGATATGTCTGAATACTGGAAGCGAGTTCCTGGAACACCGTGCTCGTCGTGCGGCCGCAACCCGGGCAGGCGATGACCATCGGCGCGAACGCACGCAGGCCCATCGTCTGCAGGATTTCCTGCGCCACGACAACTTCCGCGGTACGCGCACCGCCCGGCTCGGGCGTGAGCGAGATGCGGATCGTATCGCCGATCCCTTCCTGCAGCAGCACCGACAGCGCCGCCGTCGACGCCACGATACCCTTCGAGCCCATGCCGGCTTCGGTCAATCCCAAATGCAGCGCGTAGTCGCAGCGCTTGGCCAGTTCGCGATACACGGCGATCAGATCCTGCACGGCGCTCACCTTGCACGACAGCAGGATCTTGTCGGCCGACAGACCCACGCGCTGCGCCAACGCCGCCGACTCGAGCGCCGACGTGATGAGCGCTTCGTACATCACGCTTTGCGCGTCCCAGGGTTGGGCGCGCGCAGCGTTCTCGTCCATGATGCGTGCGAGCAACGCCTGGTCCAGGCTGCCCCAGTTCACGCCGATTCGCACCGGCTTGTCGTACTTGATCGCCATTTCGATCATCTGCGAGAACTGCGTATCCCGCTTGGCACCCTGCCCGACGTTCCCCGGATTGATGCGGTACTTCGACAGCGCCTCGGCGCACGCCGGGTAGTCGGCGAGCAGCTTGTGACCGTTGTAATGGAAGTCGCCCACGAGCGGCACGGCCACGCCCATGCGATCGAGCTGATCGCGAATCGCCGGCACGGCGGCGGCCGCTTCCGGCGTGTTCACCGTGATGCGCACCAGTTCCGAACCCGCCTGTGCGAGTTCCTTGACCTGAATGGCCGTGCCGATCGCGTCTGCGGTATCGGTGTTGGTCATCGATTGCACGCGAATCGGCGAGTCTCCACCGACCGTCACGAGCTGGCCGCCCCAGCGGATGGCGACCTTACGCGACTGACGACGAGGTGCCGGACCGCCGATGATCGGCATGCATTCTACAGAAGCCATGATTACCCTCTTTCGGTCTCACTGCAGCGTCAGACGCGCCACATTACCCGCATTGCGGGACTTGATCTCGACCGGTTGACCGTTGAATTCCAGCGATTCGACGCCCGCCACGTTGCCCACAACGATCTTGAGCGGCGCATCGCCCGTAATTTCCTGTGCGGTGCCAGCGCGCATCAGCTGGGAGAACAGCACCTTGCCCCCCTTCGAACGCACTTCGACCCAGCTATCGGATTTCAGCCGCAACGAAATTTTGCCAGTCCCGGGCGCGACCGCGCTGACCACAGATGCCGGCGTGGGTGCCGCCGCCGACGGCGAACTCGCCCCGGCGAGCCCGGCAACCACATGCGTCGGGTCGGCCGCGGCGAGCAGGCCCGGGCCCGCCGCCGTCGTGGCCGAAGCGCTGTCGACCGTGCTTTCCGTATTGCCGATGTTCGCGCTTTCCGCGCCCGGCGGCGTGCCATTGGCGTCGGCAACCACTGGCTGGCTGGCGGGCTCCACACCCTGCGCCGACACAGCGCTGGCCAGCTCGGCCGGCTCGACCGACCCACGGCCCGCCTTGTGGGCGTTGCCGAAGTACCACGCGGCGCCCGCGATCACGACCAGAGCCACCAATGCCCAAGGCCATTTGGCCTGCGACGCGGCGACCGGCGAGCGGAAACGCACCGGGCTCTTCGGGATGCTGGGCTGGCCCACCGGCGCCTGCGGAACATCGACGGCAGCGGCGCGGCCGAAACTGCGCAGCGGCTCGATCATCGGCTCCGGGTCGGCCCCGAGCATACGTGCATAACTGCGCACGACCCCCAGAATAAACGGGATTTCCGGCAGCGCTTCCCACTCGCCGGTTTCCAGACGCTTGAGCTTTTGCACCGAGATTTTCAGGCGCGCCGACACGTCTTCGATCGACATGCCGCGCTTCTCGCGCAATGCGGCCAGTTGCGCCCCCACCTGCGCCCCCAGCTCAGCCCATCCGGCGGCCGCGCCCTGTGACGCGCCCGGGCCCTGAGCCTCGGCTTGCCCGCCGGCTTCCGCCTGATTCTGGTTATCCATCGATACGCCCCCGTTCGTAAGCAGCCGCCCGCAGCGGCTGAGGATATGCTGACCACAATTCCCCGCCATCACCTGCCGTGCGCGCGGCGTAAGGATCTGCTCGGCGCATCAGAAGTTTCTGCAAGGAACTGAAGGAATCGCGCAGGACACAAAACGCGCCCTGCGCAAGGAATGCTGTCGTGCGAGACAGATCCGACGAGCGACATGGCACGCGCGGGGCCGACGGCCCTCGCCACGGTCCGCGCTCGCCCATGCGCAACGTCATACGGTACGCACCTCGACCGCGATTTTCCCGAATTTACCGCGCTGTGCAAGTCGCGTGCGATCCTGCACCTCGCCGGCGAGTTGACCGCAAGCGGCGTCGATATCGTCGCCGCGCGTCTTTCGTACGGTCGTCACGAGGCCCGCGTCGAGCAGAATTTGCGCAAAGCGCTTGATCTGCGGATCCTTCGAGCGCAACAGCCCGGACTCGGGAAACGGATTGAACGGGATCAGATTGAATTTGCACGGCACGTCGCGCGTCAGTGCGACCAGCTCGCGCGCATGCGCCTCGGTGTCGTTCACACCGTCGAGCATGCAGTACTCGAACGTGATGAAATCGCGTGGCGCCACTTCCAGGTAACGCTCGCACGCGCCCATCAGCTCGCGTAACGGATATTTCTTGTTGAGCGGCACGAGGACATCGCGCAGCGCGTCGTTCGGCGCATGCAGCGACACCGCCAGCGCCACGGGCAACTCCTGGCCCAGCCGATCCATCATCGGCACGACACCCGAGGTCGACAGCGTGACACGGCGCCGCGACAACCCATAGGCGTTGTCATCGAGCATCAGGCGCATCGCCCCCACAACATTCTCGAAGTTGAGCAGCGGCTCGCCCATGCCCATCATCACCACGTTGGTGATAACACGCTCGTTCTTGCCCTCGCGTCCGAGGTCGCGGCGCAATGCGAATTCGGCCATCCACAACTGACCAATGATTTCGCCGAGCGACAGATTGCGAGAGAAACCCTGCTTGCCGGTCGAACAAAACCGGCAATTGACAGCGCAGCCCGCCTGCGAAGAGACGCAGAGCGTGCCGCGCGTTTCCTCGGGGATGTAGACCGTCTCGACGGCATCGCCGTTGCCCACGTCCAGCAGCCATTTGCGCGTGCCGTCAGCCGACAGGTGGTCGGTGATGACATCGGGCGACGCGATCGTCGCGCGTGTGTGCAACTTCTCGCGCAGCGACTTGGCCAGATCGGTCATGCCGTCGAAATCGGCGGCGCCCATCTGGTGGATCCAACGCTGGAGCTGGCGGGCACGGAACGGCTTCTCGCCGAGCGAGCCGCAATAGGCGGCCAGACCGTCCGGATCGTAATCAAGCAGATTCGTGAGGTTGGTCATGACCTTGGTCCTTCAACATCCCTTCGGTAACTTCCTGCCATGGAGCGGCTAGACGCGACTTAGCGCGCGTAGACGTTCATGCCCGGGAAGAAGAACGACACTTCCACGGCAGCCGTTTCAGCGGCGTCCGAGCCATGCACGGCGTTGGCGTCGATGCTGTCGGCGAAGTCGGCGCGGATCGTGCCCTTCTCAGCCTTCTTCGGGTCGGTTGCACCCATCAGATCGCGATGCTTCGCCACGGCGTTCTCGCCTTCCAGAACCTGGATCATCACCGGGCCCGAGACCATGAAATCGACCAGATCCTTGAAGAACGGACGTTCCTTGTGCACGGCGTAGAATTGCTCGGCTTCGGCGCGCGACAGATGCACCAGCTTGGCAGCAGCGATCTTCAGGCCCGCGTTCTCGAAGCGGCTATAGATCTGGCCGATCACGTTCTTGGCAACGGCATCGGGCTTGATAATCGACAAAGTGCGTTCGACTGCCATGAAAAACTCCAAAAAATTAAGCAGTTATACAACCAACATGAACCCGTGATTGTAGCACGAAGGCTGTTATGATGGGGATGGAACCTACAGTGCGCATACCGCTCAAACGCAGGACGGCCGGGACGATCCGGCTTGTCGTGAAGTCAGGATCATCGCGGGATTCCGACACCCTCCCTACATAGGAGGGTTGGACAACGACGCGGCGGATTGAAATTCGGGCATTCGCCCTGACATTTTGAGAAGCGTCCGAGCGCTTTCCCCGCCATCTTTCGGTATCCTGTGACTTCGACGACGAGCCAGACGAATGGCTGCGGGGGATCGACCGGCGACAAAAGCCGGTTGTCGTAAGCGTCAAGAGGCGCTTGCCGGCCCCGCCGGCGGGCACAATGACCACGGAGAACACAAGATATGAACCAGGATTTCCAACGTTTCGGCTACGGCGGGATGCGCGACGTCACGACCGTACAGATGCGCAACAAGGTGCTGCGCAATACGTACTGGCTGCTCGCGTTGTCGATGCTGCCGACGATTGCGGGGGCCTGGCTGGGCGTGAACTATGGCTTCGCGCTGTTCGCGGGCAGCCCGATGGTCAGCATGATCGCGTTCCTCGCGATCGCATTCGGCTTCATGTTCGCCATTGAGCGCTTCAAGAACAGCGGCGTGGGGGTGGCGTTGCTGCTGGGCTTTACGTTCTTCATGGGATTGATGCTCACACGGTTGCTGAGCTTCGTGCTGGGATTCTCGAACGGCGCATCGCTCATCATGATGGCGTTCGGTGGCACCGCCGTGATTTTCGGCGTCATGGCAACGGTCGCCACTGTCAGCAAGCGTGACTTCAGCGGGCTGGGCAAGTGGCTGTTCATGGGCGTGCTCGTGATCCTGCTGGCCTCGGTCGCCAATATCTGGCTGCAACTGCCGGCGCTGATGCTGACGGTCTCGGTGATCGCCATCGCCATCTTCTCTGCGTACATCCTGTTCGATGTGCAGCGTGTCGTGAATGGGGGCGAGACGAACTACGTCACCGCGACGCTGGCCATTTACCTTGACCTGTACAACATTTTCACCAATCTGCTGGCCATTCTCGGCGTGCTCGGCGGCAATCGCAACTGACACGACCGGCGGGTGGTGCGGCGGGCAACTCCGCACCACGCCATGGAAGCGAAAAAGCCAGTCCTTCAGGACTGGCTTTTTCTTTGTGTAACGGGATTTTGCGATGTGTGGCCCACCCGATGCGCTAGTGGGCCGGGGCGCTCAGCCCCGCACTTCGCCCGCCCGGCGCCATCGGCCGCTGCGGCGCCGCGGCCGCCGCAACCAATGGCCAACGCCAACCATCACGTCCGATCAGGCCTCGTCGTGAATCACGCCGTCGCCACCGGTAGCACCGGCAATCGCTTCAACGCCCTCAATGCCCTGAATGCCCTCGACGCCCTGATCGGCGGAAGCATCCGACGCCGACACCCGCACCGTCGGCACCCACGGCTGGCCGATGCTCTCATGCTCGAACACGGCCATCGACTCGACGTGCGACGTGTGTGGGAACATGTTCACCACCCCGGCCAGCGTCAGGCGATAGCCCGCCTCATGCACTAGCACGCCCGCGTCACGCGCCAGCGTTGCCGGACTGCAGGAAACGTAGACGATGCGCTTGGGCAGGCCGTCGTAGCCCTGCTGCGCCAATTCGGCGAGCGCCTTCGATACCGCCAGCGCCCCTTCGCGCGGCGGATCGATCAGGTAGCGGTCAAACGCACCCAAGGCGCGAATATCCTCCGGTGTGATGTCGAACAGGTTCCGGCACGCGAATTCGGTCCGTTCGGCCACGCCATTACGTTGCGCGTTCGCGAGCGCGCGCTCCGTGAGCGCGGTGCTGCCCTCGATCCCCATGACGGTGCCGGCGCGACGCGCCAGTGGCAACGTGAAGTTCCCCAGGCCGCAGAACAGATCGAGCACACGCTCATGCGACGCTGGCGCCAGCAAGCGCAACGCGCGATGCACGAGCACACGGTTGATCTGATGGTTGACCTGCGTGAAGTCCGTCGGCTTGAACGGCATCCGGATCTGATATTCCGGCAGGGTGTAATGCAATTCCGGGTCCAGCGGGTAGAACGGCACCGCTGTGTCCGGCCCCTTCGGTTGAACCCAGAACTGCACGTGATTTGCCTCAGCGAAGGCGCGCAGAAGGTCTTCGTCCGCTGGCGTGAGGGGCTCGAGAATACGCAACACGAGCGCCGTCACCTCGGCGCCGATCGCCAGTTCGATCTGCGGCAGACGTTCCCGAATGGACAGCGACTCGACCAGGCGCCGCAACGGCACGAGCATGTCCGAAACGTGGCGGGGCAGCACTTCGCACGAGTCCATGTCGGCCACGTAGCTGCTCCTGCGCTCATGGAATCCGATGAGCACGCCCCCCTTTTTCGGGACGTACCGCACCGTCAGACGCGCGCGGAAACGATAGCCCCAGTCCGGCCCCTGGATGGGCCGAAGGATGGCTTCGGCCTTCACCTTGCCCAGACGCGCCAGATTGTCCTCGAGCACACGCTGCTTGATAGCGATTTGTGCACGCGGTTCGAGATGCTGCATCGAGCACCCACCGCACTTGCCGAAGTGCGGACACTGCGGCTTGGCGCGCATCGGGCTGGCGCGCAGCACATCAACGGCTTCGGCCTGCTCGAATTTGGGTTTGCGACGATAGCTGAGATAGGTGACGCGTTCGCCCGGCAGCGCGCCTTCGACAAAGATCACCTTGCCGGGCTTGTAGTCCGGTGTACCCGGCTCGCCCTCGGGCGCGGTGCGGCCGACGCCGCGCGCTTCCATGTCGAGCGATTCAATATCGATAATGCCGGGCTCGGCAGCCGGCCGGCCGCGTGAGGAATTTCGGGAGGAGCGGGTCACGTGGTTGTTCTCGTGTGCGACAGCAAACCGAACATTTTAATCGATTCGCTCGCCACTGACGTACGCTCGTTCGCGCAGCGCCGACATTCCCCCCGTCACAAACTCAGGCGATCACGCCCAGGCGGCGAGATATTCCTTCCAGTGCGGCGCCGCCTCCTCTTCGAGCGAGCGTCTCACGAATTCGATCTCCTGCGCGTACTCGGCCTGACGCAAGCCGCCCCGCATCAACTGAAAGCGGCAATAGACGAGATACGTGTTCACCACGTCCGTCTCGCAGTAATTGCGAATCTCCTCAAGCTTGCCCGCGCGGAACGCTTCCCAAACCTTGCCGCCGTCCATGCCAAGCTTGCCGGGAAACCCGCACAGCTTGGCCAGGTCGTCGAGCGGCGCGTTTGCACGGCCCTGATACATCGCCAGAAGATCCATCAAATCCAGATGACGTTGGTGATATCGGCTGATGTAGTTGTTCCACTTGAACTCGCGATCGTCCTCACCCATGTCCCAATAGCGCGGCGCGGCAATGCCGTGAATCATCGCGCGGTAATGCAACACGGGCAGGTCGAAGCCGCCGCCATTCCACGACACGAGTTGCGGCGCGTACTTCTCGATCGTGCGGTAGAAGCCGGAGACGAGTGCCTCCTCGCCATCGTCGAGCGTACCGAGGGATTTCACACGAAAACCGTCGCGATCGCGAAACACGCACGAGATTGCCGCAACGCGCTGCAAGTGCAACGGCAGGAAGTCGTGCCCCACCTTTTCACGGCGGGCGGCAAAGGCGGCGTCGGCCACGGCATCGTCGGACAGCCCGGCGTACGCCGGCTCGAGCTTGCGCAGGCCGTCAACGTCGGGGATCGTTTCAATATCGAAGACGAGGACAGGAGATGACATGGTCAGAATGTGAAGTGAAATTCAGTGCGCGCCGCCGCATCACGGCAACGTCATGGCATTCGCCCCCCGACGGCGCGGGCGGCGGATGGCGGCGGTCGTCGAGGTCGACACCAATCAGAGCACGGCGTCCTTGCGCACCCCGTTGGATGCGAAATAGCGCTTGAGCTTGACGAGCGCCTCTTGCTGGATCTGTCGCACGCGCTCGCGCGTCAGCCCCATTTCGTCGGCCAGTTCTTCCAGCGTGGCAGGTTCCACACGGTTGAGTCCGAACCGTCGCTCGATGACGTAGCGATGCTTGGTGGACAGGCGCGAGAGCCAAAGGCGCATGAGGTCTTCCAGCTCGCGATGCTGCACCTCCTGCTCCGGGGCCGCACTGTGATCATCCGAGAGCAAATCGAGCAAGCTACTGCCCGGATCGATTTCCAGCGGCGCGTCGAGCGACGCTACATGCTCGTTGAGCGCGAGGATGTCGATCACCTCTTCGGGCGTTTTGCCGGTCAAATCGGCAATGTCTTCGATACTTGCGTCGCGCTGCTCGCCACCATCGACATACGCCGCACTCTTTTCAAGATGACGCTTCGCGCGCAGCACCTGGTTGAGTTCGCGAATCACATGCACCGGCAAGCGCACGGTGCGCGCCTGATTCATGATGGCGCGCTCGATGCTCTGGCGAATCCACCACGTGGCATAGGTGGAAAAACGAAACCCGCGCCCCGGGTCGAACTTTTCAATCGCATGCATCAAGCCGAGATTACCCTCCTCGATCAGATCGAGCAGTGGCACACCGCGATTGAGATAGCCCTTGGCAATGCTCACAACGAGACGCAAATTGCGCTCGATCATGACCTGACGGGCCGCAAACTCGCCAGCCTGGGCACGCGTGGAGTAATCGAATTCTTCCGCGGGCGTGAGCAGCGGTTTGACGCTGATACGGTTGAGATAGTGCTGGACGGTATCCGCCGTGAGTTCGGCCTGCAGCACCGTGCCGAAGTCCTCGGCCTCGGGCTTGCGCTTGCGGGCGGCGGTACCGGCTTCGGCCGCGTCGGACGACGACACGTCGTCGTCCTCCGCCGCCTCGCGCTCGTCGAAAGCGTCGTCCACGTCCTCGTCCTGCCGGGATTGCCGATCGTCGACTTCCTGATCGGGCTCCGGGGCAGCGAGGTCTTCCTCTTGCGAAGTGCGACGCTTTCTCTTGAGCATTCGACCCTGCCTAGTTTATTGAGGCGGCAAATACTTCATCGGATCTACAGGCTTGCCGTCGCGACGCACCTCGAAATGCAGCATGACACGATCCGCATCCGAGTTACCCATTTCGGCAATTTTCTGACCCCGCGTGACGGAGTCGCCTTCCTTGACCAACAGTGTGCGGTTGTGCGCATACGCCGTCAAGAAGGTAGCGTCGTGTTTGATGATGACGAGGTTGCCATAACCGCGCAGGCCGGCCCCTGAATACACGACCTTGCCCGCTCCCGCCGCATAGACAGGCTCTCCGACGGTCCCGCCAATGTTCAGGCCCTTGTTCTTCGAATCGTCGAAGCGGCCAACGACATTGCCCTTGGCCGGCCACGACAATTGCAACTCGCCACTCGACACAGCGGACGGTGCGGACGGCGCGGCCGTCGCCGACGCGCTGGCCGGCGGCGTCACGACCGCCGGTGGCACCGAGGCCACATTGTTGCTGGCGAGCGGCGCCGGCAACGGCGTGCCGGTATCCCCGGCGGGTGGCTTCACACGCAAGACCTGGCCAACCTCGATCTGATCCGCGTTCTGGATATTGTTCCAGCGCGCGATATCGCGATAGTTCTGACCGTTCTCCAGCGCGATGCGATAGAGGCGATCGCCGGGCTTTACGCGGTAATACCCCGCCGGCACCGGCGTGTTGTCGATGACAGGCGCTGCGCCTGGCGCACTACCGTCGGTCGCCACACCGCCTACGGTACGGTCGACGACCGGCGCCCCGACTTGTCGCGATGCGCACGCTGCCAGCATGCTCAGCAACAGGACGCTGGCGACGCGTTGTTGGAAACCCGCTCGCAAATTCACTCAAATCCTCCGCAGAATAAGGCCCGTCGGGCTTAGATGATGCCCGATTTTAAGGGGACGAATAACACCCTATCAAGCTGGGTCTCGCGCCACTGGCGCGTACCGGTGCGCTCGATGAGGGTCAAAATCTGTTGCTCACCGCCCACTGGCGCGATGAGGCGTGCGCCAACGGCGAGTTGATCGATCAGCGCGTCCGGGATTTCCAGTCCGGCAGCGGCAATCACAATGCCGTCGAACGGCGCGACCGCCGGCAGCCCTAGCCGCCCGTCTCCGTAATGCAGGCGAATATTCGGCACCCGCAGCGGTCGCAAGTTGGCCTTGGCACGCTCATGGAGCGGACGCACGCGTTCGATCGAGTACACGTCGCGCGCCACACACGACAGGACCGCCGCCTGGTAGCCGCATCCCGTGCCGATTTCCAGCACCTTCTCCAGCGGACGCCCGCCAGCAAGCAGCAGCTCGATCATGCGCCCGACGACCGATGGCTTGGAAATCGTCTGCCCGTGACCGATCGGCAGCGCCGCGTCTTCATAGGCCTGATTGGCGAGCGCCGCGTCGACAAATCCGTGACGCGGCACCGTGGCCAGCGCCGCCAGCACCCCGGGTGTTTGACGCCGGATGCGGCTACGCGTTCAGCCATCCGCGCGCGCACCCGCTCGGAGGTCAGTCCGATGCCATCCGGCGAATTCCCGAGCGCCGAGGCGCTCGCGCGTCCCGTGCCACCCGCCGAAACCTTCGTTGCCGTCACCCCACGCACCGCGCCCCTGGCACCGACGGCCGCGCCCGGCTGGGCATGCCCCGTCCCCGTTGTTTTGACGGTGGGCCGCGGCGCACCTTTCGCAGCATGCGGCGCGGGCTGCGCGTGGGGGGCGGACGCGGGTCGCGCAAGTCCTTTCGGTACGACCGCGTGCGGCGTCTGTGCGCCGCCGGGACGCGCCGACGCGCCGGCCATTGGCGTCGCGGCAGCCCGCAGGCCGCCGTGTGTATTCGGAGAAAGCGTGCCACCAGTCGGCGTCTTTCCGTTCCCTTGACTTGCGGGCGCCGCGGCGCGCGTCATCGCGGCAGGCGGCGCGCCGGCGGGACTGGCCCGCGACGCCTTGTCGAGCACCGGCGCCTGACGTTGCCGACGGCTCATCACATCGGCCAAGGGAAGAGGAAAACGCTTTGGCGGTGTCGTCATCGTTGGGTCACCCCTGCGCTGGCCAGCCAGTCGTGCACGACGCCAAGTCGTGCGGTATGCGTGAGATCCAGTTGCAAGGGAGTGACCGAGACGTAATCGTGCGCCACGGCATGAAAATCGGTGCCTTCGCTGCTGTCGCGCGCGTCGCCAGCCGGCCCGATCCAGTAAATCGTTTCGCCGCGCGGATTCTCCTGACGGATCACCGGCTGCGATTGATGCCGCTTCCCAAGTCGCGTCGCCACTGCGCCCTTAAGGCGGTCGTACGGCGAATTGGGGATATTGACGTTCAACAGGAAGGGCGCGCCCAGCGGGCGCTCCATATACCGCTCGACGACCTCGCGCGCCACGCGCGCCGCGCTATCGAGGTGATCCCAGCCTTTATGGACTTGCGAGAAGGCGAACGAGGGAATCCCGAACAGAAACCCTTCGGTGGCCGCCGCCACCGTGCCGGAGTAGAGCGTGTCTTCGCCCATGTTCTGGCCGTTGTTGATGCCGGACACAACGATATCGGGCCTTTCTTCGAGCAGCCCGGTCAGCGCGATGTGCACGCAGTCGGTCGGGGTGCCGTTGATGAACGTGAAACCGTTGCCGCCCTTGAACACCGACAGCGGCCGTTGCAGGGTCAGAGAATTGGACGCACCACTACAGTTCTGTTCGGGCGCCACTACGGTAATGTCGCCAAGCGGTGCCAGCGCTTCGTAAAGCGCGGCCAGGCCAGGCGCCTGATACCCATCGTCGTTGCTGAGCAGGATTCGCATGCGGCAATTGTAACCGAGGAAAGGTGCCCGGATATGACGCCGTCACAGCATCACGCCTGTCGTTGCGGCGATTCGGAGGCAACACAACGGCCACCGATCTGCCACAAATTTGCCGCCATGCCGTCACGACCGCCGGCGACATCGGCGTCGCCAGCGGCCATACCTCACATCTTCTCGGTCTCGCCGGCCTGCGGCTGCCACACGAGCAAACGCCGTTCGACCACACCCACAAGCCCGTCGAGCACGAGGGCAAACGCCGTCAGGATCAATACGCCGGCAATCACGGCGTTGATGTCAAACGTGCCTTCCGCTTGCAGAATCAGGTAGCCCACGCCGCGCGCCGACCCCAGATACTCCCCGACGACTGCACCGACGAACGCGAGTCCGACCGAATTATGCAGGCTGGAGAACACCCAACTGGTGGCGCTCGGCAGATACACGCGACGCAGCAACTGGCGCTGATTCGCGCCCAGCATGCGGGCATTCGCCAGCACGACCGGACTGACTTCCTTTACGCCTTGGTACACGTTGAAGAACACGATGAAGAACACCAGCGTGACGCCCAGCGCGACTTTCGACCAGATGCCAAGCCCGAACCACACGCCGAAGATCGGCGCGAGAATCACGCGAGGCATCGAGTTGGCCGCCTTGATGTACGGATCGAACAGCGCACCGGCGCTCGGCGAGAGCGCCAGCCACAGTCCCACCGCCAGCCCGAACACCGTGCCGATGACAAAGGCGAGCACGGTCTCGAGCAGCGTGACGCCGAGATGCAGATAGATCTCCCCGCCGGCGAACCACTGCCAGATCTGGAGCAATACCTTCTGCGGCTCGCCAAAGAAGAAAGCCGCCTTGTCGGGGCTGTCGAAGTAGAACGCGGGGAGCAGCGTCGGGCTCGTCAGGACGTACCAGACGAGAAAAGCCACCACCAGCAGCAGCCATTGCCACAACCGCAAGTGCCGCATGATCGAACGATTACGCATGACGAACGAATTCCGGGAATATCAGACGAGCGATCAGACAAGCCAATCGAACCCACCAAAGCCATCCAGCAAATCGACCCCATCCAGCCAGTCGAGCCAGTCCAGCCATTGCATCCAGCCGCACCCGCCGAACAGAAAGTCGGTGATTTGCCACATGACGTGTCAGACTGCCTTCAACTGTTGCGCATAGCCCTTGAGCACTTCCTCTCGCAGCACGTCCCAGATCTGGGCGTGCAGCTCGGTGAAGCGCGAATGCGTGCGGATTTCCGCCACATCGCGCGGACGCGGCAGATCGATGCGGAACTCCCCGATCGGATGCGTGCCCGGCCCTGCCGAGAGCACCACGACACGGTCCGATAGCGCTATCGCCTCGTCCAGATCGTGCGTGATGAACAGCACCGCCCGGCGCTTGGCCGCCCACAGATCGAGCAACTCGTTTTCCATGAGCTGACGCGTCTGGATGTCAAGCGCCGAGAACGGCTCGTCCATCAGAATGATGTCCGGATCGAGAATCAGCGTCTGCGCCATGGCCACGCGCTTGCGCATGCCGCCCGAGAGCTGGTGCGGGTAGCGATCGCCGAACCCGCCCAGCCCCACGCGCTTGAGCCACTCGTGTCCGCGCGCCTTCGCTTCATCGGCCGATACGCCACGGAACTCCAGCCCCGCGGTCACGTTGTCGATGGCGTTGCGCCAGGGCATCAGCGCTTCGGCCTGGAACATATAGCCGGCGCGCGAATTGATGCCCTTGAGCGCCTCGCCGAACACCTTGACGGTGCCGGACGACGGCACCAGCAGCCCGGCAGCGACGTTGAGCAACGTCGACTTGCCGCAACCGGTGGGGCCGACGACCGAGACAAACTCGCCCGGCGCAATGTCGAGCGACGTGTCGGCCACGGCCGTGTATCGCTTCGCGCGATCGTCTCGCGCGACGAACGTACACGTAATGCTGTCGAAACTCAGAGCCGGCGCTGTCATCATTTGTACTTGGCGTCGGCCTTCTTCGTGAATTCGTTCGTGAACGTCTTCGCCAGATCGATCGGCTTGCCCTTGACGGACTCGTCGAACGCCTGCAACGTACGCAGCGCCGTGGCCGGGCCGTCAGCGGGAATCAGGCCGTCCGGGGACATAGCCTCTTTCACGCGGCCCCAGGCATCGAGGTACAAGGCGCGGTCGCCCAACAGATAGGCGTCGGGTACCGTCTTGATGATGTCCGCCGGCCCAGCCGTCTGAAGCCAGCGCAACGCACGAACCATGGCATTGGTCAGCGCCTGCGTCGTATTCGGATTCTTCTGAATAAACGATTCGTTCGTGTACAGGCACCCCGCCGGCATATGGCCGCCGAACACCGACACCGTCTCCTTGAGCGTACGCGTGTCCGAGATCACGCGGATCTCCTTGTCGCGCTCGAGCATGGTGATCACCGGATCGAGGTTGACGATGGCGTCGATATTGCCCGAGCGAATCGCGGCGAGCGCACCGGACGACGCGCCGACACCAACGAACGCCACCTCGTTGGGCTTGACGCCGCCCTTGGCCAGCACGAAGTTCGCCATGATGTTGGTGGACGAGCCCGGCGCCGTCACGCCGATCTTCTTGCCACGAAGGTCGGCCAGCGACTTGTAATTCGGCATGGTCTTGTTCGACACGCCGAAGACGATCTGCGGGGCGCGCCCCTGCAGCACGAAGGCGCGGATGAACTGGTTTTTCGCCTGCAACAGGATCGTATGTTCGTAAGCGCCCGACACCACGTCGGCGCTACCGCCCACGAGGGCTTGCAACGCCTTCGAGCCACCGGCGAAATCCGAGATTTCGACGTCGAGACCTTCGTCCTTGAAGTAATTCAGGCGTTCGGCAATCGTGAGCGGCAGGTAATAGAACAGGTTCTTGCCGCCGACGGCGATCGCGACCTTGGTCTTCTCGAGTTTGCCTTGCGCGAAGCTCGGGCGAATGCCTGCGCCGATCAAGCCGGCTGCGGCCAGCGTCGTGACGAACTGACGTCTTTGCATGAGGTTTGTCTCCGTGGTTGCAGCGTTTTTTCTTGGTGTAACGTGCTTATTCGCGAGCCGCGGACAGTGCCGCGCCCCGCGGTCTAGCGCGAGATCGGCTCAGCTCAAATGACGCCGTTCTCGCGCAGTGCCTTGATTCGTTCGGCATCATAACCTAGTTGCCCGAGCACCTCTTCGGTGTGCTCGCCAAGTGCCGGGCCGAGCCATTGCGTCTGCCCCGGCGTTTGCGAAAGCTTGGGCGTGACGTTCGGCAGATCGATGGGCGTGCCGTCCGGGAACGTGTGACGCTGAATCATCTCGCGCGCGATGAACTGCGGATCCTTGAACATGTCGGCCACGGTATAGATACGGCTTGCCGGCACGTCGGCCCCTTGCAGGACCGCCAGGGCATCATCGATCGGACGCGCGCGCGTCCATTGGCCGATGGCGTCGTCGATTTCCTGCGTGCGCGGCACGCGGCCGTCGTTGTGCGCCAGGGCGGGATCGTCCGCCAGATCGGGCCGGCCGATGGCGCGCATCAGCCGCTTGAAGATCGGATCGCTGTTGCCGCCCACCACGATCATGCCGTCGGCGCACGGATAGGTGTTCGAGGGCACGATCCCCGGCAGCGACGCGCCCGTGCGCTCGCGCACCATGCCGGCCACACTGTACTCGGGCACCACGCTCTCCATGAGGTTGAAAACGGCCTCGTAAAGGGCGACGTCGACCACCTGCCCCCGCCCGCCGTTCACATTGCGGTGATGCAACGCCATCATCGCGCCAATCACGCCGTGCAGCGCCGCGATGGAGTCGCCAATGGAAATGCCGATGCGCGGCGGTGGCAGGTCCGGATACCCGGTGATATGGCGCAGTCCGCCCATCGACTCGGCAATCGCACCGAAGCCGGGCCGGTCACGGTACGGCCCAGTCTGCCCGTAGCCCGACAGGCGCACCATCACGAGCCCCGGATTGTCGGCCGAGAGTTGCTCGTACCCCAATCCGAATCGCTCAAGCAGCCCGGGACGGAAATTCTCGACCACGATGTCGGCCTGCGCGGCGAGCTTGCGCACGATCTCCTGCCCCTCGGCAGACTTGAGGTTGATCGTCACCGACTTCTTGTTACGGGCCTGCACGGCCCACCAGAGCGACGTGCCGCCCGCGTCGGGGTGCAGCTTGCGCCACTTGCGCAACGGATCGCCGTGCTGCGGATCCTCGATCTTGATGACTTCGGCGCCGAACTCCCCCAGCATGCGCGCGGCAAACGGACCCGCGATGAGTGTGCCGAGTTCGAGCACCTTTACGCCGGCGAGCGCACCGCGCGCCGGCAGACCGGCGGCGCCCCCCCCTGCGACGAGGTGGCTTCGGAAGACGGGCCGGCGGCGGATGCCGTAGACGCCGGGGCGGGACCTTGCGGCAATGCAGACTCGAACGGCTTGGACGACTTGGACAACGCGTGGACTCCTGTGCCTCGTCGACGGGCATCGCCGTCGACTTCGAGGCGCCGCCGTCAGCGGCGCCTGTCGCAATGGGTGGCAAACGAAGCTCGTATAGTAATTCGACAGTCCGCGATCGGCCAACCATCGCGCAGCGATTCCCGGAAAGTTCCGGGTTGAATGGTCGCGAAATCCGATCGGGCAACCCGGGGTCGCTCGTCAGGTCTCGAACAGATGACGCGCCCCGCGCTGCGCCGCGATGTAGATCGCCTCGCCACGATTGCGGGCGCCGAGCCGCCGATACAGGGCAGACACGTGGGTCTTGGCGGTTCCCTCGGAGATCGCCAGTTGCTGGCAGATCGTTTTGATGGATAAACCGCGCGATAGGAGTGCCAGAATTTCGTACTGCCGCGCGGAGATACCGAGCAGCGCCGACTCGGCCAGTTGCGTCGCCTTGTCGCCGCCCATCGGGAACACCGGCAGACGCGAGAGCGGCAGCGCTTCGCCCAGTGCCTCCTGGCGCCAAAGCACGAGCAATGCCGAGATGGCCTCGTCGGGAACGAATCGACCGCCCGAGAACGCCAGATCGAAGACCGCACGCGTGCGCGCGACCGAACTCGGCCATGGCAGACATGCCGCCGCGCCAGCCTGCAGCCAGCGAATGATTTCATCGGGAAAACCCGCATCTCCGATAACGAGCACCGGGACAGGCGGCGCACAGTCGGCGGCAGTCGCACACAGACCATCGATGTCTGGCGTACGGGCCACCGACTCGGCAAGCACAAGCGCGCGACGCGACGGCAACTCGCGCAACCAGAGCCAGTCCTGCGCCGCCACCTCGTCGACGTGACGCAAAACCGGCGGCGTCGCGTTCGCGTCGGTCTGCAGTGCGACCTGCAGGCCGCTCAGCCAACTGGCAGCCTCACCCACGACCAGCACACGCATGGTTTCCCCCGTCGTTCCGGTCAGCCCCCCCGGGCCGCCGCCCCGCTTGTTATCAAGCCCGATGCGTTCATGAGTTACCCCCCCCCGTCGCATGTTCGACACATGCCCAGGCGGCCACGAAAACCGAAGAAACCCTCCAGCCTTCGTCATGAGGCAAACATCAGGCGTCACCTCGCTTGTAGCGCAATCTACGCACGAAACCCGCATGGCAGCTGTTCCTGAACTCACGAACGCCGCTCCATGTGGCCTCTGCGCGACAAACCGCAATCTGCGTAAGTTATTTACTCAATTTTCTAACATTCCGCTATTACTTTTTTCCCTTCCTTTTCTCGAATCGCGCCATAAAATACAACGTGTGCTGAGAGGACAGTCGTTGGAGGCCGGGGGCATGCCATGAACCAAAAGATCAGCGTCAAGATGACGTGCGTTGCTATGGGTTGTCTGGTGGCGGCGTGCTTTGCCATCTCCGCGCAAGCTCAGTCCGCCGATATGCGTGGCGTTCCGGTCGCGGTCAGCGACGCCTTGCTCGCCAGCACGCGTGCGGCGAACCTGCAGCACAGCATTGTCGCCAACGTTCCGGGCATCGCGCCCGTCGCCATTGCACCGGGCCACGCCGTGGCGGCAACGGCTAACAATGTGCGGCTCTGGGACGAAGTCGTCCCTCCCGCGCCACTGCCAAAACCCACGCAGGCATCGATTTCCGTGCCGGATGGGCCGCGCATGATCGCTGCGATTTCGCACGTTTCACCCCCTGCTCTGGCCGCTGGAATGCAGCCGACCCGTCTGTCCGTCAACGCAGGGGTTAGCCGTATGCCACCCCGCCCGTCGCGCTAACCGAGGGTCGCTTCGCGCCGCGCCCGTCGCTATTCCGTACGCCTTCCTTGACCCTGATTCCATGCGCGTCGCCGGTACCGGCGACGCGCAAACCCCGTTCCTGCTGTCTTCTTGCACACCTGTGCGGTGCCCCCGTCGTCAGAACGTGTACGGGAAGCGCAAACCGATCACATAGTTCGGCGCATCCGGCGACATCCCCGCATTGACGTAACCGTTGACCGTCCAGTGCTTGTTGATCGCATAGTTGATGCCGAAATTGAGCGACGCCGCGTTCGTCGAGCTGCCCGCCACCGTGGTGTAGGCGCCGCCTGGGCTGGCCGTCTTCGTCGCGCGCGAGATCGCCGTCGAGTACGAGATCGACAGCGCCGTCTTGTCGTTGAGCGCCAATGCCATGCCCGCGCCCACCTGAATGATGTCGCCGAGCTTGACCTTCGCGGGTTGCGTCGTGCCTTCGACAGCAGACACGTCGTCAAACGTGCGGGCCACGTTGTAGGTGTACGCCACGTTCGCGAACAAGACGATCGGATCGTAGGTGCGCAGGAACGACAGGCCGGCCGTGAACGCCCAGATGCCGTTCCCCGTCGGCAGCCGCGACGGCGTCGTCAGGTTGTTATTGGTCGGATCGGGCGTGCCGAGCTTGATGCCAAACGGTGACGTACCGGTCGGCGCGGTCACGCGAAACGAGGCCACGATATCGGGCCAGTTCGCGTTCTCCTTGACGAGCTGGTAGTACAGGGACGCATTCACGTCGCCGATGTTCGCCGAGTTCTTGCTGATGTCGCTCACCGACGATGCCGCGCCGCCCACCCCACCCGAGATGAAGTCCGAGTTGCGGTAGAGATACGGCACGTCAAACGCCACGCTCAACCGGTCATTGATCCCGTAGCGCGTGTTGACGTCGAACGTCCAGACGTTGGCCTTGGTCTCGCCAAGATTGAGCTGACCGAGAAAGATGGCATCGAGGGCGAGAAAGCCGCTCAGTACGAGTTGACGCCGGTCGTAGTAGCTGTAGCTGATCCCCGTATCGATGGTCAGCTTGTGGTCAAACAGCGGCGCGTGCTGGGCCTGCACAACCGCCTCTTCGGCCGGCGTGCGCTGCGAATCGCTCGTGCTCTTTTGCATCTGCTGGGTCTCGCCGATCGGCGTGGCCGACGAGGGCCCCGACGCGCCGGCGGCGCCGCCGCCCGGCGTGCCCGCCGAACCGGCGGCCGATCCGTCACCGGGCGAGACCTGCGCGATCTGCGCAGTATCCCAAGCGGTCAGACCGCGTCCGCGTTGCGCCATCTCGATATCCGTGAGGCGCTGCTTGAGAGAAGAAATTTCCCGCTGCTGCCGGTCGACCATGTCCATCAACATTTGCAGACGGTCGTCCGGCGATGGGTTCGTATGCTCCTGAGCCTGGGCCGATAGCGTGAAAAGCAGTACCCCCAACGGAATAGCGGCAACGGGAAAAAAGCGATGAGTGTTCATGATCCCCCCGGGTAAAGGTGCGGACAGGCGTCCGCGCGCAATCCAACAAACACGTATTGCCAACAACGGTTGTCCTTGCTGCTCGACTGCGGGGTGATGCGTGCGAAACCCATTCCGATTCCGGTGGACGTGCAATGCCCGGGCTCTGCCGACATCACCTTCTTGTTCACCGCAAGCGACCTGCGGCGACGCCCCACTTCTCGTTATCTTGGCGTCCGGCCAAGGGTTGCAACGTTGCCGGACACGGTTACCGGCGTCACCCTGCGCATCCATGGCAGCGCGGCGCCGTCACTTCACTTGCTCCTGCCTTACCCTTCACTTGCGCGTCACGTCGTCGACCTGGCTTGACGATCCTCGACCGTCATCGGCGGATCGCGGCGATGTTTGCCAACGCGCTCTGAATGCCGGCCTGATGCAGGGCGGCCGACGTAAGCGGACTCGTCTGCAGATTCAGTTGCATCGTGTTCATGACCTGCTGGGCGTTACCCGCCACCTGCACGACCTGCATGATCTGGTTCATCGCAGCACCGGCCCCGCCGCCCACGCTCTGGCCGAGATTGCCGTTCGGCGTATTCAACGTGATCTGCATGCCGGCCGACGAAATGGCCACGCTGGCGTTCAAATTGCCCACCGTGGTCTGCGAACTGTTCGCGCCCTGCCCGCCGACCGGCACCAGCGACGCGATCGTTACCCCAGGACCGAACTGAATGATGGCTTTGTTCAGGGCGTTGTTCGCATCGCCGGCCACCTGGGTGATCTGGGCGACGCCGTTGATCAGTACGCTTGCCGCGCCCGACACTGACTGCGTAAGCGGTCCGGTCGCGTTGACCAGACCGGGGATAATGCCGGTCGCGGCACCGGTCTGCACCTGGAGGCCGCCGCCGTTTTGATTCACACCCAGCACGCCGGTGGCCATCAGGCTCGCACCGGTCGGCATCTGCCATTGCGACTGCATGACGAGCTGAAAGCCCGTGATCATGTTCTGTTGTGCGTACTTGCCGGTCGCGTGCGCGAGCACTTCATCGCTCACAGGCGTCCAGCTCTCGGGCACCACGCTCGATGCGAATGCCGGCACGGCACTTGCAAGCAGCGGGATTGCCAGCATCGGGACAAATCGGTTCATGATGGTCTGATCTCAAAACAGATCCGCCCGGATGATGCCGAAGTCCACCATCGGGGTCGGAGATGTCCCGGTCGCCAAGGCGCTGTCGCGCAACTTGACTGCCAGGGATTCGTTTCCTTTGAGCAGCGGTGAATCCTCCAAAAACGGCTTGCCGACGACCGCCAACACCAAGCCGTTCCATTGCTTGGCAAAATCGGCCTGCTCGATAATGCGATTGCCTAGCGCCGGATCGGACACGAACACCCGTCCGTCCTTCGCTGCCTTGATGACCACAAAGTGTTGATAGCCGTTGACGTCGATCAACGCGATGACCGGGATGCGCAAGTCGTAAAGCGCGTTCACGTCAACTTTGAATCCTCGCCCCTCGAGTCCCAGCGTCTCCACGAATTTCTTCATGTCGAGCATCGAGAAGCCATTCTTGATGACCGTTTCCGGGTTGGAGAACGCCATCATTCGCTGGATCATTTCCGGCTCGGGTATGTCGATCCCGTAGCCGTATCGCAGCAGCGTTGCCAAGGCTGCGGATCCACAGCTGAAGTCGTATTCCTGCTGGACCAGATTCACGTAGTGCATCGACTTGAACGAGCGCATCTTCTTGACCGCCGGTACACCCGTCGAAGATTCGAGGTTCACCGATGCATACTGCGCGTGCCCGGCCACGCTTGCGCACGCCAGAGCGCAAACAGTAGCGATCCTCACTGCGGCACGACGCGCATCATTCATGTCACACCTCATGAAAAAACCGGTCCGGGAATCCCCGGACCGGTTCGGTACTTCACTTGATTGCCGAGACAGCGAGGCTGTTGCTCTGCACGTTGCCGATGCCCGAAGCCACGTTCACACCGATGTTGCCGCTGGCGTACGCGAGTGCGCCGTTACCCAGCGAAGCATTGGCGATGAAGTCGCCCGAAGCGTGCATCGAGGCCATTTGGTCGGTTTGCGCCGTCGAGTTGGCCGCACCGCCCGAGTACCAGCCGTGCCCGCTTTGCGAGACGGCGGCGGCCAGGCCGTTCTGCTGCACGTTGCCCACACCTGCGGCCACGTTCACACCCACATTGCCAGTCGCACCGGCGAGGGCGTTATCCCCCACGCTCGAAGTGACATAGAACTGCGAGATGCTGGCCGAACCCCGCGACGACTGGTTCGCGAACACCTGTGCCGAGGCATATACCGGCTGGGCATTGAGCGAAGCGATCGCGACGTTGTTGGCCTGCGCGTTGTCGGCACCTGCCGCCACGTTCACACCGATGTTGCCGTTGGCGTTAGCCAATGCGCCGTGGCCCAGCGTGGCACCCATCGTCTGGTACTGCGCCGTGTTGATGTGATACGTGATCGAGCCGTGGACCCACGTGGTCGACTTCATGTACGTGTCGGAGAAACCCCACAGTGCGCCTGCGGCGATCGATTCGCTATGGACCGAAGCCTGACCATAGTTGAACAAGCCGTGGAACCCTGCGTCGAAGCTCTTCTGCGTGTTCAGGAAGCCTGCCGCGAGGAAGCCAGCGGCCTCCTGCTCTTGCTGATGGTAGGCGTAGCCGCCCCACACCGCGCCCTGGCCAGCGCCAAAGTTGCCGAAGATGTAGCCGCCATACACGCCGCCTCCGCCCGGCAGCCAGAAATGACCGCCACCGATAGCGCCTCCGCCACCGGCAATATTGGAGTATTCATATCCACCACCGGCAACGAAACCACCTGAGCCGGAGTGGGACTCACCCGCGATATAGCCGGCACCGGCCTGGAAGGACTGGCTGGTGTTCAGGTGACCATTGGCCTCGGCGTTCACCCACTTTGTCGTGTTGTCATACGACGTCGTGGTCGAACCGGCGAGCAGATACGCGCTACCCTGGTTCGAGACCGTCGTGGTCTTGGAATGCACGCCGTACGTCACGTCGCCCGTCACGTAGCTGCCAAGCAGCGGCCCCGTGAGATGCACGTGATGCGCGTCGACACTCTGATTGCTTTGCACGACAGCGTTGCCGGTGTTGTCCACCGTGACGCAGCCGCGAATGCCGACCAGACCGAAAATGCCGACCAGGTTCAGAACGTTGGTTTCGTTGCCGATGAACGAGAAGCTGTATTGCTGGTGATGAGACGGGTACGCCATGGCGGAACCCGTTGCTACCAGCAGTGCGGCCGCTGCAATTGCTTTCGTTTTCATGACCATCTCCTTGACGAGAGAGTTACCCAGTTAAAAAGATGTGCCCGCCGGGGACGGAGCACAAAAACATTTGCGGTTACATTGCCTATCCCAGCCGACTGGTTCACTTGGACCACACCGTTCGCACCGCGGAAGGCGTCACCGGAAATCGACGCCGTGCGGAACAGATCGTTGAGGTTGTCGTGCCCAGCCGGGCCACCCTTAGCGATCGCAGCGGATAGTGCCGTATCCGATACGCTCGCCACTCCAGCCGCATCGCCCGTCACAATGACCGTGGCGTTGCGTTGAAGATTGCCGGCACCGCTCGACTGGTTGACTTGCGTCAGCCCCGAGGTGCCCGAAAATGCGTTGCCTTGAATTGCGGCGCTGGCCGCGCCGGTCGTCGTGGTGACGATCGCCTGCTGATTCGTGCTCGACGCGCCGACGCTCACTCCGCCGCCATTGGCGATGACCGCGCTGTTGGCCTGGGCGTTGTTCACGCCGGCCGCTTGATTGACACCAAGGGCCCCGGTCACACCCACCGCCACTCCGTTATCGATGGTGGCGTGCGTGCCGGCGAGTTCGCCGTTCACGATCCACACGTCTTGTGCCGACGACACCCCTGCGACGGCGCTCAGGGCGGTGGCTGCCGCCAGAGCGATGGCGCGATGGGCACGATGCGACAGGCGATGCGCGCTCATTTCGCCGCTCCCGCCGCACCAATGCTCGTGAGCGGTGCCAGTGCCGAGTTGATCACTGACGGTACGAGCGTACCGATGCTGCCGATACCACCGCCACCGCCGACGCCCGCGCTGAAGCCGCCGCCCACGCCGTTCGAGGTGTTGAGGGCGTTGCCACCGCGGGCATTGCCCACCAGCACTCCCATCACCGGGTCGATGCCGGAGTGCACGGCCCCCGTGACGAGACCGACCGAGGCGCGGCCCGTCAACTCACTATCCATGACCTGATTGACAGCCCCCATGGCGGTGTTGAACGGCCCCGTCGGGAATGCCGGTACGGCGATGCCAATCGGGTTCTGCTCACGGGGCAAGCCGCGATAGGCGACTTCCGGGCCGATATTGCGTTCGATCACCAGGTCCCCGGGCGTCGCCGGTTCGGCGTGCGCGCGGCCGGGGAGCAGCGCCGGGGTCAGCGCCACCATCATCGTGGCGAGGACGCTGCCGGCATGCACCAGGGAGAATTGAGTCATCTGATTCACCGCGTGGAGTAAGTCACACGCGTCACCTGAACGTTGTTCACGCCGCTCGACAGTTGTTGCGGACGCGGCATCGGCGTCACGGCGCCGGGCAGTTCGTCCCACAACGTCACGCCGTTGGCGAGCGTCATGCCAGGTGACTGGACCATCGCGCCGCCTTGCAGATTGCGGCCGCGCTGGCTCCCGAGTTGTGCGTCATCGATGCGGGCTGCCGCAAGGGGCACCCCGGTCACGCCGATGTCCTGGACGCTGGCAGTGGGACTCGTGTCGTCGCCGCCGGCAGCGGCCGGAGCTTCGTCCGTCGTCGTCCGGGCCGCGACCGGTACCAGGTCGGAGACCGGTGCCACCATGGCAGGGTCGGCATCCGTGACCCGCATCGCAGGCAGCGTCGTCGAAAACGACGTCGGCACCATTGAGCCCGTCAGCATCGCCACATGCATAAGCGGCGAGCGCGAGAATTCATGCGCTTGCGCCGGTGCAGCGCACAGACCGAACGTCGCGGCAATGGCAGCGGCCAGCGCGCCTGCGCCTTGTCGTACTCGGTACTGAATGTCGGTGGTGAGAATTCGCATCGCTGTGCCCTCCTTGCCCGGCTCAATAAAGCGACTTCCGTGCCACCCGACTTAAGTGATTGAAAACATTGACGTTAGATTTTTCGACTTAGTCGAACGCCTGGGCCAATGCGCGAAAACGTTTCAGCATTGATACGCAGGCCATGCCAGGCCGCCGATGCCACATCACCGACGCATTCCACAAACATTCCGAACTGCGAACGATATCGGCGCCGCCAGCGACGCTTGCCCTGGAGCCCCGGTTGACAAGGGCTTCCGGTGACAGAATTGCGGCAGTTTTATCCGCCTGCGACATAACGACACAGCGTCGTCACAGATGCCCGCGCGAGGCGCGACGCCGTACGGTGCCGTGGATGTTTCATCTTTGATCGGTCTGCGCGACCACCGGCCGCGCCCATTTTCGGTGGCGGCAAAGCGCGTTCCCCCCGACCGCGGGCAGGACTTCGCGACGTTGAGAAAACGCAGGTGACGACGCGCCGCAGACGCACACGCATGACGCCGCGAGACGCGTGCTCTCGACAGGAGAGACAACGCAATGCGTATGGAAGAAGTTCAAGGGGACTGCGGGAAGGTTCGCCGGATTCGCCCGTCGTTATTGGCGATGGCAGAAGTCGTGGATTGCGAGGACAGCGGTGAAAACACAGCGTAGGCCGGTCATTCTTGTGGCCCCGACGCGACGATATTCAGGAGCCCAAAAAGAAACGACCGCCCTGCTCATCACAGGACGGCCGCCCTCTCTTCGCCAGAAGACATCAGGCCGGCACGCCCGATTCGTCACCACGCATTCCATATCGGCACATGAGCCGGTAGAGGGTAATGCGCGAAATGCCCAGCTCTGCCGCCACGTCCGTGAGCCGATGACAGTGGCGCAGCAATGCCTGCTCGATGGCCGTTCGTTCGGCCTCCGCGCGAATTTCCTCGAGCGTTCGCACGAGGGTCGGCACCCACGGCGTCAAGTCGAGATCCTTGGCCGAAATCATGCGGCCGTCGGCCATGACAATGGCGCGGCGCACGCGGTTGATCAGCTCGCGTACGTTGCCCGGCCAGTGATATTCGTACATCGCCTGTACCGCGCATTGAGTGAAGCCGCGGATCTTGCGATGGTTGTCGCCCTTGAAGCGTTGCAGAATATGGTGCGCGAGGATCTCGATGTCCTGCCCGCGCGCGCGCAGCGGCGGTTCGTCCACCCGCAGTACGCAAAGGCGATGGAACAGATCCATGCGGAACCGCCCTTCTTTGACGGCTTCCTCCAAATCGACGTGCGTCGCCGAAATGATGCGCACGTTGACCGGAATCACTTCATGGCCGCCGAGACGCTCGATGGCGCCCTGCTGCAGGAAGCGCAACAGGCTCGCCTGGCTTTCGATCGGCAGGTCACCGATTTCGTCGAGCAGCAGCGTGCCGCCATTGGCGGCCTCGACACGGCCGATCTTGCGCGCATTGGCGCCGGTGAAGGCGCCGCGTTCGTAGCCGAAGAGTTCGGATTGCATCAAGTGCGGCGGAATTGCCCCGCAATTGATCGCGACGAACGGCCCTTTGGCCCGCGAGGAGCGCTCGTGAATCGCCACGGCGCTCAGCTCCTTGCCCGTGCCCGACTCACCCGAGATGAACACCGGGGCTTCGGTATTGGCCACTTTGCGGATCGTGCGGAAGAGTTGCTGCATCGCCTCGCACGTGCCGACCATCTCCTGATCGCCGCCGACTTGCGGCGCGACGAACTGCGCCTCCGAGAGCGATGCCATGCCCCAGGCATGTCCGATCGAATGGGCGAGTTGGTCGTTCGTACAGGGAACGTTGACGTAATCGAAGCAATAGTCGCGGATCAGCCGGCGGATCGCTTTCGTCGTCAGTTGTTCGGGATTCGTCGCGGCAACCCAGCCGACCGTGGCGGGTTGCATGCAGGACTCGAATGCGCCCATCTCGCGGTCGCTATAACCGCTCGCCAGGTCGATGAGTGCTGCGCTGGTCGTCCCCGGATTCAGAATGCGACTGACGTCGCTGGCGCTCTTGGCCGGCAAGACTTGCCAGCCTTGCTCTCCCAGGAAAGACAACAGACCGTCGTTGTGCTTTCGGGAGGCGTAAATCAGGGTGCGCCCGGTATCGTTAGCCATACCTTAACTCCCTGCCTAAGCAGTGCCCGTGCGCAGTTATTGGGTCATCGACCGGATCTACGCGACGGGAATACGGCCCCGCGCCGCTTGTGAACTTTTTGAATGCCCCGTGCTGGTGGGTCATCAAGTCGGCAGGTTCAGTCTAGAAGACCGGGATAGGTGCAGAAATACCGAATAACAGCTAATCCGATTGGATGAGAGGAGCAGTACCTACGCGCAGCGTTGGACCGCGACACACGCGCGTCATGCTCAGAGCGTATGTCTGTCGAGCACGGCACGTGCGATCGTACCGGCATCCACATACTCGAGTTCGCCCCCCACGGGCACCCCCCGTGCCAGCCGACTCACGCGCAAACCGCGCGCCTTGAGCATCTGTCCGAGATAGTGCGCGGTGGCTTCGCCCTCGTTGGTGAAGTTGGTGGCGAGCACCACTTCCTTGACCACGCCGTCCGTGGCGCGGCGAATCAGTTGCTCGAAGTGAATCTCGCCGGGACCCACGCCGTCGAGCGGCGAGAGATGCCCCATGAGCACGAAATACAGCCCCTTGAAGGTCAGCGTCTGCTCCAGCATGTTCTGGTCGGCAGGCGTTTCCACCACGCACAGCAGGCTCGTGTCGCGCTCGGGATCGAGACACGTCTCGCAAATCTCGACTTCGGTAAACGTATTGCAGCGCGCGCAATGGCGAATCTGCTCGGCGGCATGCACCAGCGCCTCGCCCAGCCGCACCGCACCTTTGCGGTCACGTTGCAGCAGGTGGTAAGCAATGCGTTGCGCGGACTTCGGGCCGACCCCCGGCAACGCGCGCAGGGCATCGGCGAGTTCCTGCAGGCTCGAGAGCTGGGACATGCGTCGTGTATCTCTTGAAACTGGCGGAGGACCGCTCAGAACGGCATCTTGAAGCCCGGCGGCAGCGGCAGACCGGCGGTCAGGCCGCCCATCTTCTCCTGCGCCGTCGCTTCGGCCTTGCGCACCGCGTCGTTGAACGCCGCCGCCACGAGGTCTTCGAGCATGTCCTTGTCGTCCGCCAGCAGGCTCGGGTCGATGGTCACGCGACGCACGTCGTTCTTGCACGTCATCACGACCTTGACCAGCCCCGCCCCCGACTGACCCTCGACTTCGATCAGGGCAAGCTGCTCCTGCGCCTTCTTCATGTTTTCCTGCATTTGCTGGGCCTGCTTCATCAGACCTGCAATGTTTCCCTTCAGCATGGTGACTCCTGAATCAATCGTATGAGGTAGGTCGGATGCCGCGCGTCGAATACGGTACGCGCAGAGCATCGCGGTGTGTCGTCGTGTGTCGTCGTGTGTAACGCGCGTTTGAGGATTTTCTTCGAAAACCCGGCACCGAATTGCGACAGCGAACGGCCTTATTGTAACGGGCGAACGCTGCCCGGCAGAATCTGGGCGTCGAATTCGTCGATCAGTTCGCGCACGAGCGGATCGTCCGCGATCGCCTGTTCCGCCGCGCTTTGGCGCGCCGCCGCCGCTTGCGCGGCGAGCGAAGCCGCTGTCGTCCCCACCTGCCCCAGCTCGACATGCAGTTGCACCTCGGCGCCGAAGTGCTCGGTCAGCGTCTGACGCAGCTTGTCGGTGGTGGCCGCGTCGGCCAACTGACGCAGCGGCACGCGCAAATGCAACGCGCGACCGGCGACTTCGGTCAACTCGCTTTGAAACGCCAGTTGTTGGGCAAGACCGCGTGCCGGGAGACCGGCGGCCAATGCCGGCCATTCGCCGGTAAAGACCGGTGCGACACCGTCGGCTTCACGATAGATGCAAGCACGCGGGGTCGCCGCAGGCGCTGCCGTTACCGCACCGGCAGCCCCTTCAGGCTCGGGCTCCGGGTCGGCACCGGCTGGCGCCTCGTCCGGGGCGCGCGACGCGCTGCCGCGAGGGGCGCCTGCGCCGCCGGCTGCGCGCCCTGCCGTGCCCTTGCGTCCAGCATTGAGGGCGGCAAGGGCCGCGCGGGCGGGCGACATCGGGGCGCCATCGGCCGGCGCACTGCTTCGCGCCGACGGGGCACGGCGTGCCTCGGGTTGGGCGGCCGGGGCGGCAGGCGGCGAATCCGCCGACGATGCACCGGAAGCGGCTGAGGTGGGCGAACGCGATGACGCCGATGCCGCAGACGATGGGGACGCACGCCCCGTTTCCGCCATTGGGGCCCGCGACGGTGCGGCCGCTGGGCCGCAGCCCGCGCGACACCCGCCGTCTGCGGCGTTGGCGGTTCCGCCAGCGTGCCGCCCGCGAGCAACGGCGTGAACGCCGCCATTCGCAGCAGCGCCATCGAAAAACCGGTGTATTCGTCCGGCGCAAGTCCAAGATCGCCACGCGCACGCGTGGCGATCTGGTAATACAGCTGGACGGCTTCAGGCGACAACGCCTGCGCCAGACGTCGCACGTCCGCCGCTTCCGGCCATTCGTCCGACACGGCCTGGGGGGCGTATTGCGCCAGCGCAATCTTGTGCAGCAAGCTGCCGAGATCCTGCAATCCCGCCGCAAACGAGAAACTGCGCTCGGCCATTTCGTCGGCAACGGCCAGCAGGTCGGTGCGCGATTCGTCGTTGAGGGCGTCGAGCAGACGCACGAGCACGCTCTGATCGATGGCCCCGAGCATGCCGCGTACGGCCGTCTCGGTCAGCGGTCCCGCGGCATAGGCGATGGCCTGATCGGTGAGCGACAAGGCGTCGCGCATGCTGCCGCCCGCCGCCTTGGCGAGCAGACGCAATGCCTGCGTCTCGTTCTCGATGCCTTCCTCGCCGAGAATGGTCGTGAGGTGCGACACGATGTGCCCGGCCGGCATCTGCTTGAGATTGAATTGCAGGCAGCGCGAGAGCACAGTGACCGGAATCTTCTGCGGATCGGTCGTCGCCAGGATGAATTTGACGTGCGCGGGCGGCTCTTCCAGCGTCTTGAGCATCGCGTTGAACGCGTGCCCCGTCAGCATGTGCACTTCGTCGATCATGTAGACCTTGAAGCGCGCATCCGCTGGCGCGTAGACGGCCTTTTCCAGCAGCGACGTCATTTCGTCGACGCCGCGATTCGATGCCGCGTCCATTTCCACGTAGTCGACGAAGCGCCCTTCGTCGATCGCCCGGCAGGCCTTGCACACGCCGCACGGCTCGGCCGTGATGCCCGTCTCGCAATTGAGCGCCTTGGCCAGAATGCGCGAGAGCGTCGTCTTGCCGACGCCACGCGTGCCGGTAAACAAGTAGGCGTGATGCAAACGCTGTTGCTCGAGCGCGTGCGTCAACGCACGCACGACATGCTCCTGGCCCACCAGGGTCGAGAAGCCTTTGGGGCGCCATTTGCGCGCGAGTACTTGATAGGTCATGCCAAATTGTAACAGTTCGGCGTTGAGCGTCCGCACCGATGTCAACGCCCAATCGGGCGTTGTCAGTCCGGGAAATCCGTCAGGCTATCGGTGCGATAGAAAAAAATGTTGCGCGATTCTACCAAGCGGTCCTGGCCCACGCGATACGCGTTGAAATAGCACCGACGGGACGCACACGGTCGCCGTCAGCGGGCGTCGACGAACCACGGCGGCGCCCTGTCCATTCACCATGGAAACGGCCGATCGCTACGTCACGCGGCATGTGAAAGCGGAGGCGGAATGTGCGCGAATGCGCTGAGAACATTGATAAAACAAGGGGGTAGGTGACGAGCCTGACCCTCGGCACTGGCAGAAAACGGTTGTGGCTGCTTCGTTCCCGACCTGACCAGATTGGCCGCGCCACCATGCGAGGAGGCCCGTCAGGAACAGATTCTACCAGAGTCGGCGTGCCAACAGAAGCCCGACGCGCGAGAATGTGGGGCGCGGGCGCTCCCAACGGCAACCTCGCGGCGCGCTCAGGCACGACGCGCAAGCGTTTGCGATTTCCGCTAAGATGAGCACAAACTGCATTGGCGAACGCTATTGAAGCACGCGATTGCAGCCTCCATATGGAGAATGCACGCCCGGGAAAGCCGGGTGACGTCTCCGGCGTCGGTGAAAGCGCGCTGTTTTCACCGGACGTTTCCGAATAGTCAGACGAGGCAACAATACTCATGAGCGAACAAATCAAGCACATTTCCGACGCCAGCTTCGACGCGGACGTTTTGAATTCCGACAAGCCGGTGCTTCTCGACTTCTGGGCGGAATGGTGCGGTCCGTGCAAGATGATCGCCCCGATCCTGGAAGACGTGGCCAAGGAATACGGCGACAAGGTGCAAATCGCCAAGATGAACGTGGACGACAACCAGGCCACGCCGGCCAAGTTCGGCATCCGCGGCATCCCCACCCTGATCCTGTTCAAGAACGGCGCCGTCGCTGGCCAGAAGGTCGGCGCCCTTGCGAAGGGTCAACTGACCGCCTTCCTCGACCAGCATCTGTAATCCCCAGCCAATGACGGCAGGTGCCGGGCCTTTGTCGCCGCAGTGCGACAGCCCGGCGCCGGACAAGCGGCGCAGTGCTTGCGCGCGGCGCTGCTTGCTATATAATCCGGCAACAAGCATCTCAAAGTTCTTCGAGCGTTCGCTCACTTTTCCCTGATCCTTCACTTGTCGTCCGTCGGACGGCACCCCCGTATGCATTTATCCGAACTAAAGTCCCAGCACGTCTCCGAACTGCTTGAAATGGCGAACGGTCTCGATATCGAGAACGCAAACCGCCTTCGCAAGCAGGAGCTGATGTTCGCCATTCTGAAGAAGCGCGCAAAGACCGGCGAGACCATCTACGGCGACGGTACGCTCGAGGTGCTGCCGGATGGCTTCGGTTTCCTGCGCTCGCCCGAGACGTCGTATCTGGCCAGCACGGACGATATCTATATCAGCCCGTCGCAGATCCGCCGCTTCAACCTGCATACCGGCGACACGATCGAAGGGGAAGTGCGTACGCCGAAGGACGGCGAGCGCTACTTCGCGCTGGTGAAGGTCGACAAGGTCAACGACCATCCGCCCGAGGCCTCGAAACATAAGATCATGTTCGAGAACCTCACGCCGCTGCACCCGAACAAGCCGCTGCTGCTCGAGCGCGACATTCGCGGTGAAGAGAACGTGACGGGCCGCATCATCGACATGATTGCGCCGATCGGCAAGGGCCAGCGCGGTCTGCTCGTGGCCTCGCCGAAGTCGGGCAAGACCGTGATGCTGCAGCACATCGCTCACGCGATTGCCACCAACCATCCGGAAGCCAAGCTCTTCGTGCTGCTCATCGATGAGCGCCCGGAAGAAGTGACGGAAATGCAGCGCTCGGTGAAAGGCGAAGTGGTCGCTTCGACATTCGATGAGCCGGCCACGCGTCACGTGCAGGTCGCCGAAATGGTGATCGAGAAGGCCAAGCGCCTGATCGAAATGAAACAGGACGTGATCATTCTGCTCGACTCGATCACCCGTCTGGCCCGCGCTTACAACACCGTGATCCCCGCCTCGGGCAAGGTGCTCACCGGCGGTGTGGATGCCAACGCGCTGCAGCGCCCGAAGCGTTTCTTCGGCGCCGCGCGTAACGTCGAAGAAGGCGGCTCGCTCACGATTATCGCCACCGCGCTGATCGAAACCGGCAGCCGCATGGACGACGTGATCTACGAAGAATTCAAGGGCACGGGCAACATGGAAGTGCACCTTGAGCGTCGTCTCGCGGAAAAGCGCGTCTACCCGGCCATCAACCTGAACAAGTCGGGCACGCGTCGCGAAGAGTTGCTCATCAAGCCGGAAATCCTGCAAAAGATCTGGGTGCTGCGCAAGCTCATCTACGATATGGATGAGGCTGAAGCCATGGAATTCCTGCTTGGCAAGATCAAGCAGACGAAGAACAACGCCGAGTTCTTCGACCTGATGCGCCGCGGCGGCTGATTTCGCCCCCTGCGCGTCATGAGAGAAAGCCGCGACCCGCGTGTCGCGGCTTTTTCATTGCGCCCCCCCGCCGCTGCGCGGGCTGTCACGATGACTGTTATATGATGGAACGGCACCGCGCACTGGCCGCCAACACGCGTTCCCCAACGCGGTTCCCGAAGGAGAGATTGCAATGTCCGAGCAAGACGATTTGATGGCGGAAGCCTTTGCCCACCTCGAAGCCGGCGACCCCGAGTCGGCGCTGGAGATCGGCAAGCGGCTCGAGTCGATGCAGTACTCGGGGCCTATGAGGTGCAGGCAATGGCCTACGCCGATATGGACGACATGGAACAGGCCGTGACCATTCTGGAAGCCGGTGTCGCGCATGCGCCGGGCGTCTGGCTGCTCTGGCAACTGCTCGGCAACTACCGCTCCGATCTGGGGCGCTTCCCGGCCGCCATCGAGGCATACGAAGCGGCTGGCAATTGCGCGCCGGACGAAGACGTCGTCATCGTCGACTTCAATCACGCCAACGCCCTCACCCGCCACGGCGATTTCACGTCGGCACAAACGCGTCTCGACCGTGTGCTTGAGAGCCCGCACCTCGCACAGGCCGGACGTGCCTTCATCGAAAACGCCATTGCACTGCGCATGCACCTGTTCAACGCCCAAGGTGAGCCGAAGGCCGCCATTGCCACCTACGAATCGCTGCACCAGCACGAGCGTGACGACGAAGGTAGCAACGTGGCAATGGCCGACGTGCTCGCCGAGCTATCGCTGGCGTACAAGCAGTCGGGCGATAACGATAAGGCGCTTGCGTCGGCGCTGGAGGCCGTGCAGCTCTACAAGTGGAGCGACACTGCCCTGTGGGCCCTGCGTGCCGCACGCGACGCGCAATCGGATGTGGCCCACGTGATGCATCTGATCGTGGAAGGGCAATGGTATGAGCCGCTGGAGGATGAGGATCCCGATGGCCCGCCGCCCGCGTTCGTCACCACCTACGACGTGGTGGCCGAAGATGAAGCCGAAGCGCTGCGTCTGGTCGCGGAATGCGAGCCGCCGCAAGTGCGCGACTCACTGCGTATCGCCGAGACGCACCCGCTCGAGCACGACGAGGAGTCGCCTATGCCCTACAAGGGGTCTATGCCACGGGCGACTACCATATGTATCAGCCGGGCGATGATATCGACTGAGCGCACTGCCAAGCGCATCGCCTGAGCACACGGATCCCGCGGGTCGATCCACTGAATCGACCTGATTGTCCGGCATCGCACAGGTCATCAGCGACCGTTAGCGACAAAGGGCACCGGAATTCACCCGGTGCCCTTTGTCGATTGACTGCATGCACGCCGATGATCGCGGGGGCGTCGCGCCCCCACGATCACGCATCAGCTTATTTATAGCCCGCTCGATCGAGGATACGCTGCGCTTCCGGCAGGCTTTTCGCGATGGTGCCGATGGGCACGTCTTCTGCCTTGAATGGGCCCAGCGCGGCGAGTGCCGGGTTGTCGACGCGAGTCGTCGGCACGGCGGGCCACTCGTTGTTGCCGTTCGCGAAGTACCGCTGCGCGTCGTCGCTCGCGAGATATTCCAGGAACTTCACGGCATTGGCATGGTTCGGTGCATGCTTGGCAATGCCCGCCCCCGCGACATTCACGTGAGTGCCCTTGCCCGTCTGATCCGGCCAGATCAAACCCACCTTGGCCATCAGCGCCTTGTCCTCAGGTTTCTCCGAACGCGCCATGCGCACGTAATAGTAAGAGTTCGCGAGCGCCACGCTGCACTCCCCTGTCGCCACCGCCTTGATCTGGTCGGTATCTCCCCCGCGCGGCGCGCGCGCAAAGTTCGCCACCATGCCTTCGGCCCATTTTTGCGTCGCCGGCGCGCCTTCACGCGCGATCAGCGCGCCCACCAATGAGAGCATGTACGGATGCGAGCCCGACCGGGTGCAGACTTGCCCCTTGTGCGACGGATCGGCCAGCGAGGCGTAGGTCTGCACCGTCTTCGGGTCGATCTTGTCCTTGTTGTAGACGATCACACGCGCCCGCGTCGAAAAGCCGTACCAGTCAGTGCCGGCCGTCGTGCCCGCGGCATGCAGCTTGGCTGGAATGCGCGCATCGAGCGTCGTCGACCGGGTCGGCTGGAACAGCCCTGCCTCGTCCGCCTTCGCCAGACGCGCCGCGTCGACCATCAGAATGACGTCCGCCGGACTCTTCGCCCCTCGCTCTTCAACCGCTCCAGTAGCGCCGCGTCGTCCGCTTCGATCCGATTGATCTTGATGCCGGTCTGTCGCGTGAACGCACCGAAAAGCTGTTCGTCGGTCTGGTAATGACGCGCCGAATACAGGTTCAGCACGCCACCGGTGTCGGCCTGCGCGCCGAATGTCGCGCCCATCAACGTACCGAGTACCGTCAGTCGCGCCAGTTTGCCGATCGTCTTCGCCTTCATGGGCCATTCCCCCGCTGTCGTGGTTTCGTAGAGAGGAACAGGATAATGAATGATGACCAATATTGCAAATGATTCCCATTATCGTTAATTCGCATCTTCATTATGGGAAACGTGCAGGGCGCGGCTAGGTGGGGCGGTGGCGCGCGGGGTGCGGCCGGCAAATCCTCAAGGCCGCCGCCCCTGGGGACAGAAGGCACCCGAACCTGGCGCGCTCCGTCGGTTGCGGCTGATAAGACGAGGCACCCCGTCAAAGGTTCCGGTCAGGTGCGCGCCTCTCGACGATCTCCTCGAAAAGTGAACTGAATTGCGCCCGGGCGGCTCCAACCGCCGTAAAATTGCGCGTCGACGCGCGCCAGTCGCCCGCCATCCCCCGGATCGAAGGCGCCACGCGCGTTTGTCCTGCCCTGCCGGAGTTTCCCCTTGTTGTCGTCGATTCGAAAACTACGTCGCCCTGTCACACCGACAGTCCACGGCGCCCCCGCCCCGCGCGGCCTCACTCGCACTCGCTTTTGCTCCCTCTTTTGCGCCCCCTCTTGCCCTTCCTCGCCAGCGCGCGCGTCCCGCTCGCCGCCTCACCCCGCACGGCCTTGAGCGCACTCGCCATGGCCGCCGTGTTGGCCGGGTGCGCGAGCGCGCCAGGGGGCAATGCGCCCGTGACCTCTGCCGACAGCACGTCGTCGAGCGCGCAGACACCGACGGCCCCCGCCACCCCGGCGGCGCCGCCGAAGGTCGTCCGGCCGCTGAAGATCGGTCTTGCGCTCGGCGGCGGCGCAGCGCGCGGGTTCGCGCATGTGGGCGTCATCAAGGCGCTGGAGGCCCGTGGCATACACGCGGACATCGTGGTCGGCACCAGTGCGGGGAGCGTCGTCGGCGCAATGTACGCCTCCGGTCTGAACGGCTTCCAGCTCAACCGCCTGGCGTCGACGATGGATGAGGCATCGATCAGCGACTGGACGATGCCATTCCGCTCTCGCGGCATGCTGCGCGGCGAAGCCCTGCAGTCCTACGTCAACAAGATCCTCAAGGATCGCCCGATCGAACAGATGCCGCGCCAGTTGGGCATCGTGGCCACCGACTTGCAGAGCGGTGCACCGATCCTGTTCCGCCGCGGCAATACCGGACAGGCCGTACGCGCGTCGAGCAGCGTGCCGGGTGTGTTCGAACCCGTGCATATCGGCACGCGCGATTACGTCGATGGCGGTCTGGTCGCGCCGGTGCCCGCCGAATACGCCCGCCGGATGGGGGCCGACTTCGTGATTGCCGTCGACATTTCGGCCAACCCGACCGCACAGGCCACGCAAGGCCAGTTCGACATCCTCATGCAGACGTTCACGATCATGGGGCAGTCGATCAAGCAGTACGAGTTGGAGAAGAATGCGGACGTGGTGATTCGTCCGTCGCTGGCAAAGATGGGGGCCTCCGACTTCCAGGGCCGCAATCGCGCCATTCTGGCTGGCGAAGAAGCGGTTGCCGCGATGTGGCCGCAGATCCAGCGCAAGCTCGCCGAGGCACAGACGGAAGCCACGCGCGGCATGCCGCAAGCCTCGCGCTGAGCGAAGCAACGCCGGGCCGCGCCAGGCACCCGGCCAAGCGCAGAAAGCCGGCGCCTGAAATGAGAAATGCCGCCCACTGGGCGGCATTTCGTTTTGTTGTCTCGTCTGGATATCCGCCAACGCCGCGGACATCGAACGCTTACATCGGGTGGTCGTTCTTGAAGAGCTGCTCGACGCGCGTCAGTTCGGCGCTGGCCTTGAGCGTTTCGACACGGCGGGCGCCATTGTAGCGGGCCGACCAGTATGACTCACGCAGGTCTTCCACACGAATCTTGCCGCCGGTGGCCGGGGCATGCACGAACTTGTCGCCGCCAATATAGATGCCGACGTGCGAGAAGCTTCTACGCATCGTATTGAAGAACACCAGATCGCCCGGCTTCAGATCGGTCTTGGCGATACGCTCGCCCACCTGACTCATTTCTTCCGCGCGGCGCGGCAGCATGAAGTTGAGCGTGTCCTGGAACACGTAACGCACGAAGCCGCTGCAATCCAGACCGCTGTCCGGCGTATTTCCACCGTACTTGTAGCGCACGCCGATGTAGTTCAACGCGCCCAGCACCACGTCAGAGGCCTTGTCCGTCACGTTCGAGAGCAGCTTCTGTGCACGTTGCACACGCGATTCTTCGACAGGCGCTTGCGGCGCATCGGATGCCGCGACGGCGGTCGCCGCGCTCTGGGCAGCGCTGAAACTACCGCCGGCCTGGAGGGTGGCAGCGGCCGCTCGGGCGGCGGCGGTCGGGCCGTTGTTGTAGTCGTCAGCCTGCGCCGACAACGAGGCGGTAACGAGGCCGGCGGCAGTGAACGCGAGAAGGAGTGTCTTGCGGATGCGCGGAGGGATCGTCTGCATTAGTCGCCGGGTTGAGTGTGTCGGATGGCCGATGAGTAGCTCGTCAGGTGCAACAGGATGCTGCCGTGTCGAACGCCTTCGAGTTACGCCCGGCTGACCCACCGCCGAACCTGTCGTCTTGACTGACTGTTAACTCGTTGAATATTCAACTTAATTGGTACGCGATAGTAATGTGAACGTCACATGATGTCAAAAGGTAATAGAAAAAAACAATCAGTGCAATCGGAAAATTTTCATTAGCAATCAAGCCCTTGCGATTTAGCCGATGTTCCGCGACGTTGCGTGATATTTCACCGGGGCGTCATGGGGTCCTCCCCCATGGCCGCCGCGATCAGCGTCCTCGTGTAATCGTTTTGCGGATCGAAAAATATCGACTCCGTGTCCCCCTGCTCGACCAGTCGCCCGTCCTTGAAGACCAGAATACGATGTGCCATCGCACGCATGACGGCCAGATCGTGACTGATGAAGAGGTAGCTCAGGTTGTACTTGATCTGCAACTGCGCGAGCAAATGGAGCACTTGCTGTTGAATGGACACGTCGAGCGCGCTGGTCGGTTCGTCGAGCACGATCACCTGCGGATCGACCACGAGCGCGCGCGCAATCGCAATGCGCTGGCGTTGACCGCCCGAGAACTCGTGCGGATAGCGCGACATGGCACGCGCATCGATTCCCACCTCGCGCAACACGTCCGCGACACGGGCTCGCCGCTCGTCTTCCGTCTGTTGCGGCCGATGCAGCGCGAGCCCCTCGCCCACGATCTCGTCGATCGTCATGCGCGGCGACAACGAGCCGAACGGGTCCTGGAACACGATCTGCATGCGCGAGCGCAGCGTGCGCTGCGCCTTGCCACGATAGGCGGCGAGCGGCTCGCCCTGGAATTCGACCTGCCCGGCACTCGTGCGCTGAAGTCCCAGCAACGCCATCGCGAGCGTCGACTTGCCGGAGCCCGACTCGCCCACCACGCCCAACGTCTCGCCCTGGCGCAATGCCAGATCGACCGGATGCACCGCGCGGAATCGTCCGCGCTGAAACCAGCCGCGCATGCCGGGCTGCGAGGTCGGGTAGTCGACCGCGACCCCGCGCGCCTCGAGCAACACCGGCGCAATGGGCAACACCGGATGAATCTCCCGCTGCGGACGACTATCGAGCAGCTTGCGCGTGTACGGATGTTGCGGATCGGTGAAGAGCGTCTCGGTGTCCGCACATTCGACGAGAACGCCCTTCTCCATCACCGCGACGCGTTGCGCGAAACGCCGCACCAAATTCAGATCGTGCGTGATGAGCAGCACCGCCATGCCACGCGTCTCGGCGGCTTCGCGTTGCAGCGCCAGCAATAGTTCAACGATCTGGGCACGAATGGTGACGTCGAGCGCCGTGGTCGGCTCGTCGGCCAGCAGCAACTTGGGCCGGCACGCGAGCGCCATGGCGATCATGGCACGCTGGCGTTGCCCGCCTGACAGCTCGTGCGGGAAGTGCGCCACACGGCGCTCCGGCTCGGGAATGCCCGTGCGGCGCAGCAGCTCCACCGCGCGCGCCTTCGCCTCCCTGGCAAGAAGCCCTTCGTGCAGCTCAAGCGCCTCGGCAATCTGGTCGCCGATCGAATAGAGCGGATTGAGCGCGGTCATCGGCTCCTGAAAGATCATGGCGACGTCGTTGCCGCGGATGCCTCGCATTTCGCGCTCGCTCATGCCGGCCAGGTCGACACCGTCGAGCATGATCCGTCCCTGTACCTGCGCGTCCTGCAACAGGCGCAGGATGGCCAACGCCGTCACGCTCTTGCCCGAGCCCGACTCGCCGACCAGCGCGACCCGCTCGCCCCGCCCAATGGCAAGACTCACGTCCTTCACGGCTTCGGTGTCGCCAAAGTACACCGACAGGTTTTCGATACTGAGTAAGGGCGCGCTCACATTGCCCCCCCGGCGGCGGCCTGCTTGTCCGCTACACGCGTGTCGAGCGCATTGCGCAAGGCGTCGCCCATGAACGTGAGCAGCAACAGCGTGAGCACGAGCACCACGAACGTGGCCAGCGAAATCCACCATGCATCGAGATTCGCCTTGCCTTGATTGAGCAACTCGCCCAGGCTGGGCGTCGGCGGCGGCACGCCAAGGCCCAGGAAGTCGAGACTCGTCAGCGCAAGAATCGCACCGCTCATGCGGAACGGCAGGAACGTGATGACCGGCGTCATGCTGTTGGGCAGCACGTGACGCCGGATGATCTGCCAGTTCGAAAGTCCCATCGCCCGCGCAGCGCGAACGTAATCGAGCTGACGATTGCGCAGGAACTCGGCGCGCACGTAGTCGGACAAGCCGATCCAGCCGAACAGCGAGAGCAGCACGAAAAGCAGCCACAGATGAGGCTCGAAGATCGACGCAAAAATGATGAGCAGGTACAGCTCCGGAAGCGAACCCCAGATTTCGATCAGGCGCTGCAGCGTCAGATCGATGCGCCCGCCGTAGAAGCCCTGCACGGCGCCGGCCAGCACCCCGAGCAGCGTGCCGGAGACCGTCAGCGCCAGCGCGAAGATCACCGACAACCGGAACCCGTAGAGCAACCGTGAGAACACGTCTCTGCCGCGATCGTCCGTGCCCAGCCAGTTCTCCGACGACGGCGGCGCAGGATTGGGTGTGGTCGAAAAATAGTTGATGGTGTCGTAGTGGTAGCGCACCGGCGGATAGATCGCAAAGTTATCGCCCGCGCGGATGCGCTTCTCGATGAACGGGTCGAGGTAATCGGTCGGCGTCGGAAAATCGCCGCCGAAGGTCAACTCGGGATAGGTCTCCACGAGCGGGAAATACCAGTGCCCCTCGTAGCGAACGACCCACGGCTTGTCGTTGGCGATCACCTCGGCAAACAGACTGATGCCGAACAACACGACGAACACGACGAGACTCCAATACCCCAGTCGCTGGTTGCGAAAGCGCCGCCAGACACGCCAACGCGGCGACCGCGATGGGGCGAACGACGACGGGCGTGGCGTTGGCGTGGCGGATCGGGTCACGTCAGTGCTCCAGTCGATCGAATTGAATACGCGGGTCGACCAGGACGTAGCACAGGTCGGAGATGAGCTTGGTCACCAGGCCGATGAGCGTGAACAGATACAACGAGCCGAGCACGACCGGATAGTCGCGCCGCTGCACCGATTCGTACGAGAGACGCCCCAGCCCATCGAGCGAGAACAGCGTCTCGATCAGCAGGCTGCCCGCGAAGAACGCGCCAATGAAGGCCGACGGGAAACCGGTGATCAGCGGAATCAACGCGTTGCGAAAGATGTGCTTGAACAGCACCTTGCGCTCGGAGAGTCCCTTGGCGCGTGCGGTGAGCACATACTGGCGGCGAATTTCGTCGAGGAACGCGTTCTTCGTGAGCATGGTGACGACGGCGAAACTCCCCACGACCGACGCCGTCACCGGCAGCGTGATGTGCCACAGATAGTCGGTGATCTTCGCCGGCCACGATAAATCGCTCCAGTTATCGGAGACGAGTTCGCGCAACGGGAATAACTGCCAGAACGTGCCGCCGCCGAAGAGCACCAGCAGCAACACCCCGAGCACGAAGCCCGGGATCGCGTAGCCGACGAGCACCACCAGACTCGTGAGCGTGTCGAATCGAGAACCGTTGCGCACCGCCTTGGCGATACCCAACGGCACCGATATCAGGTACGTGAGGAAAAACGTCCACAGGCCCAGGGAGATCGACACGGGCAACTTCGAGACGATCAGCGACCACACGCTCTGGTGATGGAAGTAACTTTGGCCGAGATCGAATTTCGCGAAGCGCTTGAGCATGAGCCAATAGCGCTCCGCCGGCGTCTTGTCGAAGCCGTACAACGCCTTGATCTGGGCCAGTTGTTGCGGGTCGATGCCGCGCCGTCCGCGATAGTCGCTCGCGGCGCCGCCGCCGCTCGCTTCCCCGCCGCCGCCGCGCCCCTTGAGTTCGAGCATGACCTGCTCGACCGGACCGCCGGGCACAAATTGGATGACCACGAAGGTCAGCGTGATCACACCGAGCAGCGTCGGGATCATGATCAGCAGGCGTTTGAGAATGTAGGACCACATGGTTGGGGGGCAGCTCCTGTCGGTTCCTGACTCGGTGACGTGCTATCGGGACGCGGCAGACGCCGGGGACGGCGCAGCGGACATCGACGCCCCTGGCGTCGCCGCCTGCGTCTGCCCCACACGCGAATCCCACCACGTCGACACGAGCCAGCCTTCAGCGGTGTAGTACTTCGGCAACTTGTCCGGGAAGTGCAGATACTGCTTGTAGGCCATGCGATGCGTCGAAGAGAACCAGTGCGGCACGATGTAGTAGCCATGCATCAGCACGCGGTCGAGCGCGCGCGCCGCGGCCACGAGGTCGTCGTAGGTATGCGCACGCACGAGATCCGCCAGGAGCGCATCGACGGCCGGATCCTTCAGACCGATGGCGTTATCGGAGCCTTCCACGTCGGCCGAGTGGCTGCCAAAGCGGTCGAGCAATTCGGTGCCGGGAATCTGCGAATCGGGATAGCGCAGCGAAATCATGTCGAAGTCGAACGCCTCCAGACGCTTCTGATACAACGCGAAGTCGCTTGTGCGAAAGTTCAGCGTAATACCCAGCTTGGCGAGGTTGCGTGCGTAAGCCGACGCGACCGGCCCCATCGCACCGCCATCATCGAGAAACTCGAAGACGAACGGCTCGCCTTTCGCGTTACGCAGTGCGCCGTCGCGATAGGTCCAGCCGGCCTGCGCCAGCAGCTCGCGCGCCTGGCGCAGGTTCTCACGCAGACTGGCGGGCGGGGTCGTCGTCGGCTGCACGACCATCGGCCCGAACACGGCCGGATCGAGCGATTTGCGCAGCGGTTCGAGCAGCTTGCGTTCCGCCTCGCTCGGCAGTCCGCGCGCGGCGAGATCGCTGTTGGTGAAATAGCTGTCGATGCGCTGATACTGGTTGTAGAACAGTTGACGGTTAAGCCACTGATAATCGAGCGCAAGATCCAGCGCCCGGCGCACGCGCACATCGCGAAATTTGTCGCGTCGCAGGTTCAGGATGAAGCCCTGCATGCCCGCCGTGTTGTGATGCGCGAACTCGCGCTTGATCAGTTCGCCATCGCGAAAGCGCTTCCCCACATAGCTGCGCACCCAGCTTCTGGCACGGTATTCGGTGATGGCGTCGAACTCGCCCGCCTTGAAGCCTTCAAGCCGCACGATGTCGTCGGAGTACAGCTTGTAGACGATGCGCTCGAAGTTATAGGTGCCGCGTCGCACGGGCAGCGCGTTGCCCCAGTACGTCGGGTTGCGCCGGAAGGTGATGCGCCTTCCGCCGTCATACGACTCGATGAGATACGGACCACTGGCGATGGGCGTCTCGAACGTCAGCGCATCGAAGGCCTTGCGCTTGCCATCCGCGCCGGCCCCCACTTGGGCGAAAACACCGGCACCGTTGCCACGAGCAGCGGCAGGTCGGGACTCACGCGACGGAAGTCGAAGCGCACACGACGCGCGTCGAGCACGCTCACACCTTTCACGTCCGCGAACATCACCTTGAAGCCCGGCGAGGCCTGCGGGCTCATCAGCGTATCGAACGAATACTTGACGTCTTGCGCCGTCACCGCGTCGCCGTTGTTGAAGCGTGCGGCCGGATTGAGGTGAAACGTGACCGACGCGCCATCGGGAGCCACCGCGATGTCGTCGGCGAGCAGGCCGTAGACGGTGGCAGGTTCGTCGGCGCTGCCAATGCCGAGCGTCTCGAACATGAGGCCGAGCACGCCCGGGGCCGACGTGCCGCGCAGCGTGAATGGATTGAACTTGTCGAAGCTGGTGCGGCGATCGGGGTTGGCCAGCGTCAGCGTGCCGCCACGAGGCGCATCGGGATTGACGTAGTCGAAGTGTGTGAACCCTTGCGGATACTTCGGTTCGCCGTATTGGGCGATGGCGTACTTCGCCTGCGCCGACGGCGCCAGCAACAGGGCGACGGCGAGCGCCGGAACGAGGGCGGGAACGACGCTCAGCACGCGGACCAGAGAAGTCACCAAGCGGTTGAGCGAGCCGCGTGCCGTGTATGAGTGCCGTGAAGTGGGCGCTTTCATGCGTCTCCTGTGTTGGTCGGCCAGCGCCAGCCTGCCGGGGCCCGGACGCATCCAGCCCCCTCCCCTTCGCCCCGCCACCGTGTTTGGCGACGTGGCATAACGGCGCGTAACATCTCGTCATGGCGCATCCCTGTGCCGTCACGCACAATTCCCGCACGAGGCTTGGCGACATGGCCGGACCGCGCGACAATTGTACCCAAAAGCCCGGCGGTTACCGCACTGAAAGACACAATCTCGCCGGCCCGGTTCCCCTGTTTCCGCCCTGGAGGCCGACGTTGAGTGCTACACGATCGCCCGCGCAGAACCCCAACCGTACCCTGCCTCGCTGGCTCGCCCGATTTTTCTTTCAATGCGTGGAAGCGGCGCAACGTCGTATTGCGCGTGGGTCATTGGTCGGCGACCGACCCATTTTCGACAACGCGCAGTTCCCGTGGGTCGAAGCCCTCGAAGCGCAGGCGCCGGCCATCGCCGCGGAGCTCGACGCCGTCCTCGCCACGCCCGGGCGTTTGCCGGCGTTTCACGAAATCTCGCCCGACGTCGCCACCATCACGCAGGATCATCAGTGGCAGACCTTCGTGTTTCTTGGCTACGGCATGCGCGCCGAGCGCAATCTCGCGCGCTGCCCGGCCACTGCGGCCGCCCTCGACGGCATTCCCGGGTTGCGCACCGCGTTCTTCTCGATCCTCGCGCCGGGCAAGCAGATCCCGCTGCATCGCGGTCCTTACAACGGGGTGCTGCGCCTGCACCTTGCACTGAAGGTGCCGCGCGAGCGGGAGCACTGCTGGATCGAAGTCGACGCTCAGCGTTATGTCTGGCAAGCGAACCGCGCCGTGATCTTCGACGACGCCTATCCCCATCAGGTGCACAACGATACGCCCGAGACACGCGTGGTGCTGTTCGTCGACTTCGAGCGCCCATGCAAAGTCCCGGTATCGTGGCTCAACAAGTTGCTGCTGGCCTTCGCGCCGCTCACGCCGGAGTTGCAGCAGGCGAAGGCAAATCACGAACAGTGGGAGCGCGATTATTACGCGGCGCCCGCGCCGGCCGCAGACAATGTCACGGGCAAGCCGGTGCCCAATGCGCCGGCTGCCAACCCGGCAACGCCCCCTGAGAAAGCGGACTCGCCGACCACGCAGACCGTGACCGACGACCGCGCACACGGCTGACGCGACGCATAAAAAAACGCCAGCGACGCTTTCGCTGGCGTTTCATTGGGGCGGTCGGACTTACGAAGGCCGGCCGGGCTGCGCGAGCGCGTCCTGCGCGGGCGGTGGGACAAAGTTCGCCGCAAGCACCGCGACCAGCGCCGCTGCCATCATCGCACCGATGCCGAGCGCGGCATCGCCGAAGTGAAGGTACGCCACCTTCATCGTCTCGATCACGGCCACGGCCACAACGATGGTGATCATGCTGAGCATGCCGGCCACCGTCGCGCGATTGGGACTCTCGACAGCGAACAACGACTGGCGATACACGACGCCGTAACACAGGCCCATGCCGAACGCATGCAAAGACGTGCCAACCAGCAGGGCCGGATAGCCCGGCGCAAGAATCACTGTGCCGATGAGCGACACCGCCGCGCCAATCAGCATCGCCGCCACGCCCATCGCGAGCAATCGGCCATTCGACCAGCGCCCGACCTGACGCGCAAGCAACACATTGCCGAGAATCAGCGCCGCGAAGACCGGCACTTGCAGCAACGCGTATTGCATCTGCGACAAACCGGCGCGCTCGATCAGGAACACCGGGCCGAGGGCGATCCATGTCAGCAGCGGCGTGATGGCAAGCCCCGTGAGCACGGCACCGCGCCAGAACCGCGCGCTCGAGAGCGGCAGCTTGTAGCCCGTCCAGAGCTGCTTCGCGTTCAGCGCCGTGCGGTCATGGCGCGACAGTTCCGGCATGGTGCGATACAGCCCCACGAACGAAAACACGGCCACGATGGCGATGAGCCAGAAGATACTGCGCCATGGCCAGTACGACACCACGGCCGCGCCCGCGAGCGGACCGAACAACGGCGAGAGCAGCGAGACGTTCGCCATGAGCGCCATTACACGCACCGCCGTCTTCTCGTCGAACGCTTCGTGCACGGTCGGATAGCCCACCGTCAGCACGAAGCAGCACCCCATGCCCTGGAGGAAGCGCAGCGCAATGAACTGCGGCATCGTCTGCACGTAGTGCGTGGCCAGACAGGCGACGATGAACATCACGAGACCGCCGAGCAGCACGCGACGGCGTCCGAAGCGATCGGCGAGCGGTCCGAGCAGCCATTGCAGGCTGGCGTTGCCGAGCATGGCCGCAGTCAGCGCGAGCGTGGTCATGTCCGCCGACGCCCCGAATTCGCGCGTGACCATCGGCATGCCGGGCATGATCATGTCATTCGAGATGTAGACGGCAAACTCGAAGAGCACGAGCGAGAACGGAAACCAGAATCGGGAAACAGACATGGCGGGGTGAGACACCTAATGAAGGCTCCTTTGTGCAGCCATCGCGCATGGCGAAGGCCCACGTAAAAAGACAACACCCCCGGTACCTGCGAGGCACCGGGGGTGTCTATTGCATCGATGATGCCGCTTGGTGACGGCTTTGGATCGCTCAGACGTCCAGAAGTTCGACCTCGAAGACCAGCGTGGCGTTGGGCGGAATCACGCCGCCGGCGCCGCGTGCGCCATAGCCCAGTTCGGGCGGAATGACCAGCTTGCGCTTGCCGCCGACCTTCATGCCGGCAACCCCCTCATCCCAACCGCGAATGACCATGCCACCGCCGAGCACGAAGGCGAACGGGTCGTTGCGGTCCTTGCTGGAATCGAATTTCTTGCCGTCGGTCAGCCAGCCCGTGTAGTGCACGGTGACGGTCTTGCCCGGCGTGGCTTCGGCGCCATCGCCCACTTGCAGCTCGTCGTATTGCAGGCCGGAATCGGTAGTGATGATCGACATCGTTGTCCTCGCTCGAAACAGAAAGAGTATCGACGCGCGAGGTATCGCCAACGCGCGAACTCGGGAAAGAAAAAACCCCCGGCGCTCCGCGAAGCGCCGGGGGTGTTCCGCCAAGGCGACTTGGCGGAGACGGAGGGATTCGAACCCTCGATCCAGGTTTTGGCCCAGATGCTCCCTTAGCAGGGGAGTGCCTTCGACCTCTCGGCCACGTCTCCCAAACTTGTCGTCACATCAGGGAGGTGATGTAACGAAGGCGTGATATTACCTACTGTTCGTGATGTCGTCAAACATTATGCGCATCGAAAACCAACAAAATTTGCGCATGTGTCATGCCTTCGACACGCTTGGGGAACATTCCCCGCACTGCCGCGCGAAAATCGCGCGTCGCGCCGCATGCCTCTTGCGCGCATGCGGCACACTCGGTGTCGTCAACGACGCTCAGGCCTGATCGAGTTCGAACGCCTTGTGCAGCGCGCGCACGGCCAGTTCCATGTACTTCTCGTCGATCAGCACGGAGATCTTGATTTCGGACGTCGAGATCAGCTGAATGTTGATGCCCTCTTCCGACAGCGTGCGGAACGCCTTGCTGGCGATACCGACGTGCGAGCGCATGCCCACGCCCACGATCGACACCTTCGAGACTTTCGGGTCGCCCACGACTTCGGCGGCACCGATGTGGCCCTGCACATCCTTTTGCAGCAGCGTCATGGCGCGCTGGTAGTCGCCGCGCGGCACGGTGAACGTGAAGTCGGTCTTCCCCTCGATGCTCAGGTTCTGGATGATCATGTCGACATCGATGTTCGCGTCGGCGATCGGACCGAGGATCTGGTAGGCGATGCCCGGACGATCCGGCACGCCGCGCACAGTGATCTTGGCCTCGTCGCGCTGGAATGCGATACCCGAGATGATGGCCTTTTCCATTTGTTCGTCTTCCTCAAAAGTAATCAGCGTGCCCGAGCGCGCTTCTTCGTCCAGCGCGATCATCGGGTCGGTCAAGCTCGAGAGCACGCGCGTCTTGACCTGGTACTTGCCGGCAAATTCCACCGAGCGGATCTGCAGCACCTTCGAGCCGAGACTGGCCATTTCCAGCATCTCTTCGAAAGTGACCTTGTCGAGGCGGCGCGCGTCGTCGACCACGCGCGGGTCGGTCGTGTACACGCCATCGACGTCGGTGTAGATCAGGCACTCATCGGCCTTCAGCGCAGCGGCCACCGCCACCGCCGACGTGTCCGAGCCACCGCGACCCAGCGTGGTCACGTTGCCGTTCGGATCGATTCCCTGGAAACCCGTGATGACGACCACGCGCCCGGCATTGAGATCGGCCATCACGCGCGTGTCGTCGATCTCCGAAATACGGGCTTTGGTGAAAGCGCTGTCGGTCTTGATCGGTACTTGCCAGCCGGCATAGCTCACGGCATCGACGCCCGCTTCCTTGAGCGCCATCGCCAGCAGGGCAACGCTCACTTGCTCGCCCGTGGCGGCAATGGCGTCGAGTTCGCGCGGATCGGGATGGGCCGAAATCTCCTTGGCCAACCCCAACAGACGATTGGTCTCGCCAGACATGGCCGACGGCACCACCACCATCTTGTAACCGGCCTTGTGCCACTTGGCCACGCGCTTGGCGACATTCTTGATGCGCTCCACCGAGCCCATCGACGTGCCGCCGTATTTGTGTACGATCAGAGCCATAACATTGCTAACACATTGATTTGAAACCGTTTATGAATCACGCACGGAGACCCGCCGAAGGGTATCGGTAGCGTTTCGATTCGCGGAACTTTTGATTATCGCACGAATGTATCGCGCCTGAGCCAGTCTGGCGCAGATTGCACTGCCCAGGACGCAACGCGCCGCATTCGACAGCAGATTGTGCCGTTTACGGTCGCTTACGCTTCGTCGCGCCACATCATCCGCCAGCGCGCACCGCGGTATTCACCGGTTTGTGCCGCCCCGTCGATTCCCAGGCGGGGCACGAACACGATGTCGTTTCCCTGCCAGACGATCGGCACATGACGCAACCACGCCGCGACGCCGCGGCTTTGATACCAGTGCTTCAGCGAACGCGAATGACCCTGCGCGTGTTCGCGCCATCGCTCCCCACCCGCGCGCGCCCTCGCCACGAGCGGCCTTGCCCTTAGCACGCGCTCGTCGATGGATGCCTCGCCCCCCTCGCCCTCGCCCTCGGCGACCGGCACGAACACAATGCTTCCCTGCCATTGCGGCAACGACCATTCGCGCTCACCCGACCATCGCAATACGACATCGGAGGCTCCTTCGTCCTGCTGGACCGCGTCGTACACCGCGGTCCATTGCAAGGCGTCGCGATACAGACGCAAGACCGCGCCGCCATGGGGCAATTCGAGCGATGCGTCGTCGTGCGCGTCGCGAATCTGTCGCACCCATTCGTCCAGCCGCGCTTCGGGCGGCATCGCCAATCCGCGACGCGCCGCCCAATACCGCAGAAGGTTCGCCAGTCGTGGCGTGTCCAGCGCTTGCAATCGACTGCGCTGCAAACACTCGTCGCCAGATGCCTGGATCACGCGGGCCATGTCGAAATCCGTCTGCGCGAGCTGGTCGAGCAGCGATTGCGCTTGCGCGGCATGACGCGCAAACCGCGCCAACGTTTCCCGATACGCAGGCACGTGGGCCGCGATTGCGGGCATGACATCGTGACGCAGTGCGTTGCGCAAGTAGTGGCGATCGTCGTTCGATGGATCGTCGACCCATGACAGCGAGCGCGCCTTTGCATACATCAGCAACGTCTCGCGCGAGACGTCGAGCAACGGCCGCAGCAGCCGTGCACGACTCGGCTCGCCTGCCGCGACCGGCAACACGCCCTCCACGCCCATTGCCGCCACGCCGGGCAGCCCCGCACCGCGCAGCATCTGCAACAGCACGGTCTCGGCCTGATCATTCGCGTGGTGAGCGCTCAACAGCCAGCCCACGCCATGTGCGTCGCAGCACGCCGCCAGCGCTTGATAGCGCGCCGCACGCGCCGCGCCCTCGATGCCCTGCCGGGCGTCGCGCCGCACGCTCACCCGTTGCGCCTCGAACCCAAAACCGCGCAGACGCGCCTCGCGCTCGCACGCGGCGAGCCACGCGTCGGCGTGCGCGGAGAGTCCGTGATGGATGTGGATGGCCAGCGGTGGTGCGATCGCCTCGCCCGCGTCTCGGCGCGCCTGAACCCAATGCGCCAGCGCATCGAGCAGCACCATCGAGTCGAGTCCGCCGCTCAGCGCGACGGCCAGAGGCGGGGTGCCGTGGGAGGGGGGGATGACGCGAGGTGCGGCGTCGCATGCGGCGTCGCGTGCATCGCCAGGGCGAGGCGCAGCGCGACGTCCACATGGACCACTGCCGCGTCGCTTCGGGCAGAAGCGCACGCGGCAGCGGAAGCATCGTGACGAGGCATGGCATCCGGCGTCATCGCCACCACGGGCGACGACGCCGTGGCAGGCGCGTTACTTCGCGACCGCTTCCTTGTACTTGCCATAGCTCATCAGGCGCTCGAAGCGGCGCTCGAGCAGTTCCTTGTGGCTGTTGCCCTGGAACTGGCGCAGCGAGTCGGCCAACGCACGCTTGAGCATGCCGGCCATACCGAGCGGGTCGCGATGCGCGCCGCCCAGCGGTTCGTTGACGATCTTGTCGATCAGGCCCAGCGCCTTGAGGCGGTGCGCCGTCAGACCCAGCGCCTCGGCCGCCTCGGGCGCCTTGGCCGCGCTCTTCCACAGGATCGACGCGCAACCTTCCGGCGAAATCACCGAATACGTCGAGAACTGCAGCATCATGACCGTGTCGGCAACCGCCACGGCGAGGGCGCCGCCCGAGCCGCCCTCACCGATGATCGTGGTGATGATCGGCGTCTTGAGTTCGGCCATGACGAACAGGTTGTGACCGATGGCTTCGGACTGGCCACGCTCTTCGGCGTCGATGCCCGGGTAGGCGCCCGGCGTGTCGACGAACGTGAATATCGGCAGACCGAATTTCTCGGCGAGCTTCATCAGGCGCATGGCCTTGCGATAGCCCTCGGGACGCGGCATGCCGAAGTTGCGCAGTGCACGCTCCTTCGTATCGCGCCCCTTCTGATGACCGATCACCATGCAGGCCTGACCGTTGAAACGCGCCATGCCCCCCACGATGGCCAGATCGTCCGCGAACGAGCGATCGCCATGCAGTTCATGGAAATCGGTAAAGATGTCGCGAACGTAGTCGAGCGTGTAGGGGCGCTGCGGATGACGCGAAATTTGCGAAACCTGCCACGGCGACAGGTTCGTATAGATGTCCTTGGTGAGCTGCTGGCTCTTCTTCGAGAGGCGCTCGATCTCTTCGGAAATGTCGACGGCTGAATCGTCTTGCACGAAGCGCAGCTCTTCAATCTTCGCTTCGAGTTCGGCGATGGGCTGTTCAAAATCCAAAAAGGTGTTCTTCATCAGGCTTCCCCCGGAAATGCGGCAGCGTATTGTACCGCCGGCAACGTCTACCCGATCGAGATAGACAACTTTCATTGCCACTCAATCCACAATAGACGTTAATAATGACTGGATACGATGGGATGGACGCGGATTATACGTCTTTGACTGAACGTTCAGTATTCGACGGGCACCGGTTCGAGGCTTCTCCACATATACCAGGTGGCGACGGAGCGCCACGGCTCCCAATTGGCGGCCACGTCACGCGCTTCGCTGCGCGTGACGGGCTCCCCGCTGAAATAATTGACGCTGATGGCGTTGATCAGCCCGACATCGTCGAGCGGCAGAACGTCGGGGCGCAGCAGGTTGAACATCAGGAACATTTCGGCGGTCCAGCGACCGATGCCGCGAATGCCGGTCAACTCCGCAATGACCGCCTCGTCGTCCATACTGGCCCAGGCGTCGACGTGTAGCGCCCCCGATTTGAAGTGCGTTGCCAGGTCGAGAATGTACTCGGCCTTGCGGCGCGACAGCCCGCAACCGGCGAGCGCATCGTGCCCTACCTTGATGAACTGCGCTGGCGTGAGCTTCGGACAGGCGGCCTGCACGCGATCCCACACGGCCTGCGCGGCCTTGACCGAGATCTGCTGACCGACGATCGAGCGCGCCAGCGTAACGAACGGCTCGCCGCGCCCGGTCAGATGGGCCGGCCCAAATTGAGGGATCAACTTCTTGAGAATACGGTCGCGCTTCATGAGATCGGCGCAGGCCTGATCCCAGTAGAGCGGACGCGTCGCCCCGGCCGCGACCGGCAGCGGCACCACGCCTGTCACGACCTGCTCGACGATGTCGTGGTCGATGCGCTCGATCTCGGGCGTCACGATACGCGTCTCGCCATCGCGCTTGGCGATGACCCGGCGCGCGTCGTCGGGCGTCGACGGCGCGGCCTTCACCGGCGCCTTGCGCGCGACCTTCGTTCCCGCCTTCGGTGCGGCCTTTTTTGCGACCTTGTCGGTGACCGGCTTTGCAGCCTTTTCCGCGCTTTTTTGTACGCGCTTTTCTACGCCCTTCTCTGCGACTTTTCTCGCGACCTTTTGCGCAACCTTCTTTGCGGCTTTTTGCGCCGGCGGCGGCGCGGCCTTGCGGGCGGCGCCGGCCTGCGTTGCCTTCGCCGCCGCGTTACCCGTCGCGGTCTTGCGACCCGACTTGACGTTCGTCGTCGCGCGCTTGCCGGCCACCTTGGCCGGCGCGCGGCGTTCGCCATCGTCGGTCGGCGCGACCGATCGGGTGGCCTTCACGGCCCCCTTCGCGCCCTTCGCTGCGGCAGTTTTAGTCGCCACCTTAGCGGCCACGGAGTTACGAGTCACCATGAAATTTGCCTCGATGCGTCGCGCTCAGGCACGACGCCATTCGGTGGCGCCTCCGGGACGGTCTTCCAGCACGATACCTTCGGCCAGCAGTTCGGCGCGAATACGATCGGCCTCGGCGAAATTGCGTTCGCGCTTGGCTTGCGCACGGGCTTCAATGCGCGCCTCGACCGACGTGCGCAAGGCGTCGTCGTCGCCCGCCGAGTCGCTCCCCGCCGCCCCTTGCAGAAACGACTGCGGATCGCGCCCAAGCAGGCCAAGCGTAGCGGCGAGCCCCTGCAACTGACGCACGAGCACCGGATCGCGCTGCTTGTTGATTTCTCCGGCGAGGTCGAACAGCACGGCGATCGCCACGGCCGTATTGAAGTCGTCGTTCATCGCCGCGGCGAAACGCTGCGCGAACGGCTCGTTCCAATCGAGTGGCGCGCCGTCGCCCGTCGCATCCTTGAGCGCCGTGTACAGTCGCGTCAGACCGCCGCGCGCGTCGTCGAGATGCGCATCGCTGTAGTTGAGCGGGCTGCGGTATTGCGCGCGCAAAATGAAAAAGCGTACGACTTCCGCGTCGAACTTCGCGAGCACTTCGCGAATCGTGAAGAAGTTGCCAAGCGACTTGGACATCTTCTCGTTGTCCACACGCACGAAACCGTTGTGCATCCAGTAGTTCACGAACGTTTCGCCCGTCGCGCCTTCGCTCTGGGCGATTTCGTTCTCGTGGTGCGGGAACTGCAGATCCGCCCCGCCGCCGTGAAGATCGAAGTGATTGCCGAGCAACTGGCAGCTCATCGCCGAGCACTCGATGTGCCAGCCCGGACGGCCGGCGCCCCACGGCGAGGCCCATTTAGACTCGTCGGGCTCGGTCTCCTTGGCGCGCTTCCACAGCACGAAATCGAGCGGATCCTGCTTCGCGGCATTGGCGGCAACCCGCTCACCAGCGCGCAGATCCTCGATGGACTTGCCCGAGAGTTGCCCGTAGCTGGCAAACTTGCGCACGGCGTAGTTCACGTCGCCGTCGTCGGCTTGATACGCGTAACCGTTGCGTTGCAGCGTGCCGATCATGTCGACCATCTGCGGGATGAAGTCGGTGGCGCGCGGCTCGTGATCTGGGCGCTGGACACCGAGCGCGTCGGCATCTTCATGCATCGCGGCAATGAAACGCGTCGTCAGTTCGCGCATCGTTTCACCATTCTCGACGGCGCGCTTGATGATCTTGTCGTCGATATCGGTAATGTTGCGCACGTAGGTCACGCGGTACCCGAGCGTTCGCAGCCAACGTTGCACCATATCGAACACCACCATCACGCGCGCATGGCCGATATGACAGTAGTCGTACACCGTCATCCCGCAGACATACATGCGGACTTCGCCGGGAACGAGAGGTACGAACGGCTGTTTGTCTCGCGCGAGCGAGTTGTAGACACGCAGTGAATCCATAGATAAGCGCTTGACCGGGCGGCACCAGCGCCGGACGCTGCGACGATGGCTCCGGCGCCGTCACACATGGCGTGACGGGGGCGACATCGCGAGGCGGGCTGCGCGCCGTGCGGTAGAAAAAACAAACCTGCGAACCGCATTCGCCGCCATAACGAGAAATGGCGCGGGCCGGGCGCAGGTGTTTTGTTAGAATGCGGCCGAGTATAGCATCTCTTGCGCACCTCTCAGGTATCCCAAGCACCCACTATGACGCAACGAAGCCGGTCACTTTTGTCCCCCGCAACGCGCCTGCTCCATGCACGCCGCCCGCTCGCCGCTGCCGCTCGCAGCGCCCGCGCGCTGGCGCTTGCCGGCGTTACCCTCGGCCTCGCGGGCACGTTGTTCTCGCTACCCGCCGGGGCACAGGCCATCACCGATCCGCCGCCGCCCGCGCCGCTGCAAACACCGCAGCAGGCCAGCGAGTCGGCCATCGACAAACTGGTCGCCGCCGGCAAGTTCAACGACGCGCTCGCGAAGGCCGACGAACACCTCAAGCAATATCCGCGCGACGCGCAGGTGCGCTTCACACGCGGGCGCGTGCTCATGGAAATGGGCCGCAACGCCGAGGCCATCGACGCCTTCACCGCGCTCACGCAAGACTTCCCGGAACTGCCCGAGCCGTTCAACAACCTCGCGGCGCTCTACGCGCAGGTCGGTGAGTACGACAAGGCACGCGCCGCCCTCGAGAGCGCGATTCGCAATAACCCGAGTTTCGCCGTGGCATACGCGAATCTCGGCGACATCTACGCCAAGCTCGCGCAGCAGGCGTATCAGAAATCGCTCAAGCTAGCGCCGACCGCGCGCGTGTCGAACCGCGAAAAAATCCTGTCCAACATGCTCGCCCCGCAGCGCGCCGCCCCCGTGAGCCAGACCCCGTCAGCGCCCAAGACCGGCGACGACGCCGCGCTCAAGAACGTCGGCAAGTCGGGCAACTGAACCCCGCCCCCGTCTTGCCAAGAATCGATTCCTCATTGCCTACGGAGACATGCATGAATTTTCCGAATCGCCTGCGTCGCGCGCTGCTCGGCGGCGCACTCGCTGCGGCCGTCCTGTCGGGGACGAGCCTGAGCGCGTTCGCGCAGGACGTCCAGCCGCAAGTGCAGTTCAAAACGTCGGCCGGCAACTTCGTCGTCGAACTCAACCCGAAGGCCGCCCCGAAAACGGTCGAGAACTTCCTTCAGTACGTCAACAGCGGTTTCTATAACGGCACGATCTTCCATCGCGTGATTGGCAACTTCATGATTCAGGGCGGCGGTTTCACGCCGGAGATGAATGAAAAGCCCACGCGCGCGCCGATCCCCATCGAATCGCAGAACGGCCTGAAGAACGTGACCGGCACCATCGCGATGGCCCGAACGTCGAATCCGAACTCCGCGACCGCGCAATTCTTCATCAATGTGAAGGATAATGCGTCACTGGACTACCCCAACCCGGACGGCTACGGCTACGCGGTCTTCGGCAAGGTGGTATCCGGCATGGATACCGTCGAGAAAATCAAGGGCGTTGCCACGACCCGCAAGGGCATGTACCAAGACGTGCCGGCCACGCCCGTCGTGATCGAATCGGTCAGCGTCGTCAAGCGCTGACATTCTCCGGCCCAACGGGACCCTTTCATCTGAAGGAAAGCATCATGGTTGAACTGCACACGAATCACGGCGTCATTCGCATCGAACTGGACGCCGACAAGGCACCGAAGTCGGTCGAGAACTTCCTGAACTACGTCAAGAACGGCTTCTACGACAACACGGTGTTCCACCGCGTGATCAACGGCTTCATGATCCAGGGCGGCGGCTTCGAGCCGGGCATGAAGCAAAAGCCCACCGAGGCGCCGATCGAGAACGAAGCCAACAACGGCCTGAAGAACGTCAAGTACACGCTGGCCATGGCCCGCACGAACGATCCGCATTCGGCCACGGCGCAGTTCTTCATCAACGTCAGCGATAACGACTTCCTGAACCACAGCGCACCGACGCCGCAAGGCTGGGGCTACGCCGTGTTTGGCAAGGTCGTCGAAGGCCAGGACATCGTCGACCAGATCAAGGGCGTGAAGACCGGCTCGAAGGGCTTCCACCAGGACGTGCCGGTGGACGACGTCGTCATCGAGAAGGCCGTGATCGTCGCGTAAGCGCGCCCACCGCCAACGCAGACCCTCGATGTCAGCATCGACGGCGCGGTGCTCGCCATGTCCCGTGACACCACGGGGCGACGGGCCCGCGCTTTTCATTTCCGATCTTCACCTCTCGCCGGCGCTGCCGCGCACGGTGCAAGTCTTCGAGGACTTCCTGCGCGGGCCCGCGCGTGAAGCGTCCGTCCTGTTCATTCTCGGCGATCTGTTCGAATACTGGATCGGCGACGACATGCTCGACACCGCCACGCCGGCCGACCCCCGCACCGAAACCGCCACGCCCCACCCCGAACCCCTCGGCGCATTCGCACGTCGCATGACGGCCGCCATGGCGGAACTGTCCGCGAGCGGCGTGCCGATCGCCGTGATGCGCGGCAATCGGGACTTCCTCCTCGGCAAGCGCTTTGCGCGCGCGGCCGGCGCGATCCTGCTCGACGATCCGTGTGTCTTCTCGTTTCTCGGGCAGGCGCTGGTGCTCAGTCACGGCGATCAGTTGTGCACCGACGACGTGGGCTATCAGCGCTTTCGCCGCGTCGCCCATTCGCCGCTCGGCAAGGCGTTTTTCCTGACGCTGCCGCTGCGCTTGCGCATGGCCATCGCGAATCGCATCCGGCGGCGAAGTGCCGCCAAGGGCGCCCATCGCATGGCCTATGCCGATGCAAACGCCCAGGCCATCGCCGCCCTGCTCGACACCGCCGGTGAGCGCACCCTCGTGCATGGGCACACGCATCGTCCGGCACGCCATGCCGACGCTCGACGCGTGCGCTGGGTGTTGCCCGACTGGGAGTTCGATGTGGCGACGCCGCGTGGCGGCTATCTGCAATGGGACAGCCACGGCTTGCGGGCCATCGATCTTGCGGGCTCCGCGCCGGACAACACGTAAGGCGTCGGCCCCTCAAAACAAGACGGCCCGTGCGGATGACGGGCCTTCTTTGCAAGCACAAGCTCAAACGCAAGCCCAGGCGCGACGTCGCGCCATGGCGCGTTACATGTCCTGGATTTCCTTGCCCAGCTTGCGCAGTTCTGCCGTATCGATCTTGCTCGCGCCAAGCGCTTCGAGATGCGCGCCAAGCTGATTGAGCGCGGCCACCATCACATCGATCTTGTGTGCCTGATCGGTCGCGTTCTCGATCAGCCCGTGAATGGCGAGCGAGACGGGATCATCGGCATTCGGCGTAATGCCGTAAGCGGAGAATTCCGGCTTGCGCGCGTTGTCGTTCGGCTTGGCTTGCGCGTCCTCGCGGGGCGCGTCGGGACGAATGATGCGCGCGGGATTGCCCACCGCCGTGCCGCCGGCGGGCACCGCCTTCACCACCACCGCGTTCGAGCCGATCTTCGCGCCCTCACCCACCGTAAAGCCGCCGAGTACCTTGGCGCCCGCGCCAACGATCACCCCGGGCGCCAGCGTCGGGTGGCGCTTCGCGCCGCGCGCAAGCGACGTGCCGCCGAGGGTGACGCCCTGGTAAATCGTGCAGTCGTCGCCAATGACGGCCGTCTCGCCGATCACCACGCCCATGCCGTGGTCGATGAAGACACGGCGGCCAAGTGTCGCGCCCGGATGGATTTCGATGCCGGTGAGAAAGCGCGCGTACTGCGACACGTAGCGGCCGAGCCATTTGAAGCCGGACGTCCAGCATCCGTGGGCAACGCGATGCAGCATCACGGCATGCAGGCCCGGGTAGCACGTGAAGACTTCCCAGTTGCTGCGCGCAGCCGGGTCTTTCTGTCGAATGGCGGCGATATCTTCGCGAAGGCGGGTGAACATGAGTCTGGATTCGATCCTGTGGTGCGCGTCCGGCCGCTCTGTCGCGGATCGTCGCGGCGTTACCTGGGGCCATGCCGGTCATGACGGTCGTGACGGTCGTGACGGTTGGGCACAGCGGATACAGTTGGCGCTTCAAGCGCGTTGAGCGGTGGCGCGTTAGCGCCGGAGCTTGCGCTCCAGAATATGCTTCGCGATGCCGCGCAGGATGTTGACCTCCTCACGCTCCAGATGGCTCTTCGCGAAAAGTCTGCGCAGGCGCGTCATGAGCTTTTTCGGATTCTCGGGGTCAAGAAAATCGAGTTCGACGAGCGCGCGCTCCAGATGCACGAGCATGCCTTCGACGTCATCGCGTGTCGCCAGCGACGCATGCGCGGTGGCATCGAGTTCCGAGGGCAACACGGCCACCGTCGCGGCATGCGATCCCTCGCCGCGCTCGCGCGTCAGACAGCCCATGCGCACTTCGTAAGCGATGAGTTGCACCGCCTGCGAGAGATTGAGCGAGCTGTACACCGGGTTGGCGGGGATATGGACAAGCGCATTGCAGCGCTCGACATCGTCATTGGACAAACCCGTGCGCTCGCTACCGAACACGAACGCCACCGCCTCGCCCTGCCCCGCATGCTGCACTGCGATTGCGGCGCTCTCGCGCGGCTCGGCATTGGGCGGCCCGTATTCACGCGAACGCGCCGACAAGGCGACGGCCCAGCTCACGCCCTGCAAGGCCGAATCGAGATCGGGCACGACCCACGCATTCGCCAGCACGTCGTCGGCGCCGCTCGCGAGCGCCACGGCTTCCGGATCGCGCAGCACGTCGGCCCCCGCGCGCGGTGCGGCCAGGACCAACCGGCCAAACCCCATCGTCTTGATTGCACGGGCGGCCGAGCCGACGTTGCCGGGATGGCTCGTCTCGTTGAGCACGAAACGCACTTGATCGAACAACGACGACGCGGGATGGGCAACAACAGACTGTGACATGAGGCAGCGATGAGGAGTGGAAACAGAGGCATGCGGAAACACGACGCGCCGTCACCGGGATCGGGAACGGTCTCCGCTTGTCGTTCAGATCGGACGGCCGCTCAACGGCGAACATCGCTATTTTGCCCTGAATCGCGTGCGCTGCGGGCGTCCATGACGGCCCGATCGCCGGACCGCGCCGGCACTGGCACGAAACCTCGGAACCCTTAAAAGGGTCAGAAGAAGGCCCAAAACCCGAAGACGCCACAGCGCACACGCCGCGTTTTTGCTAAAATACGCGTTTTCGTCCTTGCAAACGAGCCGCCACCCGGTGCGCGGCGCTTGCAGGGCATCGCTCTTGCTCAATTTGTTCGCTTTGTCTGCCATGCCTGACGGCCGGCCCAGAGGGGGTCGCGCGTACCGTCGGCAATGGCCTTAACAGGAATCTGTCATGCAGCATCCCATGCTCAATATCGCGGTGAAGGCCGCGCGCCGCGCCGGCAACATCATCAGCCGCGCCTCTCTCGACATCGACACTGTCAAGGTCACCAAGAAGCAGCACAACGACTTCGTGACGGAAGTGGACAAAGCGGCTGAGCAAGCGATCATCGAAACCCTTCTGCAAGCCTATCCGGACCACGCCATCCTCGCCGAAGAATCGGGTGAGGAACATGGCAAGTCGGGTTCCGAATACCAGTGGATCATCGATCCGCTCGACGGCACCACCAACTTCATTCACGGCCTGCAATACTATTGCACGTCGGTCGCACTCGCCCACAAGGGTATCGTCTCGCAAGCCGTGATCTACGATCCGACCCGCAACGAACTGTTTACCGCATCGCGTGGCCGTGGCGCCTTTCTCGACGGCAAGCGCATTCGCGTGTCGCGCCGCGATCGTCTGGCCGATGGCCTGATCGGCACCGGCTTCCCGTTCCGCGACCTGCAAGGCGTTGAGAACTATCTGAAGATGTTCGGCACGATGACCGAGCACTGCGCGGGCATTCGCCGTCCGGGCGCGGCGGCACTCGATCTGGCCAACGTCGCGGCCGGCCGCATGGACGGCTTCTTCGAGCAGGGCCTGAACGCGTGGGACATGGCGGCCGGCAGCCTGCTGATTACCGAAGCCGGCGGTCTGGTCGGCAACTACACCGGCGAATCGGACTTCCTGTTCGAAGGCGAAGTGCTGGCGGGCAACCCGAAGATCTACGCGCAAATGGTCAAGCTGCTCGAAGGCTATTCGCGTGCGAAGCGCCCGGCATCGCCGGCCAGGGCCAGCGCCGCGAGCGCTGTTGTCTCGGAAGGCAACCTGCCGTCGTAAGGCCTGTGCAGGGACGCCGGATGTGATGGCGTCCCTCGTAAAAAACCCCGGCGATGCTCACGCATCCCGGGGTTTTGTGCTTCCGGCGCCGCCGCTGGCGGCCCGGAAAGGTCTCACGCGTGGTGCCTCAGGCGCCCAGACGCGCCAGCACCGCATCGCGGCCGAGCAGTTCGAGCACGGCGTCGATGGCCGGCGTGTGCGTCGTACCGACCACGAGCAGACGCACCGGCATCGCGAGCTGCGGCATCTTCATGCCGTGCTGGGCGAGCGTGGCCTTGAACGCCGGCGAGATGGCCGCCTTCGTCCACTCTGGCAGCGCCGCCAGCGCCGCGCCGAGATCCTTGACCGCCGCGCGCGCGGTATCCGTCATGTGCTGGGCCAGATCGTCGTCCGACGGCGCGGGCTTGCGGTAGAACATTTCGGCGCTCGCCGCGATGTCCTTGATCGTGTTCGCCCGGTCCTTGAACAGCCCGACCACACCTGCGAGCGACGGACCGCCTTCGATCGACACGCCCGCCTTCTGCAGGAACGGCTCGGTCAGCCCGGCCAGGCGCTCGTTATCCGCCTGCTTGAGGTACTGGTTATTCATCCACAGCAGCTTTTCGGGATTGTGCTGTGCGGGCGACTTGCCCAGATGATCGAGATCGAACCACGTCACGAACTGCTCGCGCGAGAACACTTCGGCGTCACCATGCGCCCAGCCCAGACGGGCCAGGTAGTTCACTACCGCCTCGGGCAGAAAGCCCTCGTCCCGATACTGGACCACGCTCATGGCGCCGTTGCGCTTGGACATCTTTTCGCCCTGGTCGTTGAGCACCGTGGGCAGGTGGGCGTAAATCGGCGGCTGCTTGCCGAGCGCCTCGAAGATGTTGATCTGACGCGGCGTGTTGTTCACGTGGTCGTCGCCACGAATCACGTGCGTGATGTCCATGTCGATGTCATCGACAACAACACAGAAGTTGTAGGTCGGCGTGCCGTCCGGACGCGCGATCACAAGGTCGTCGAGCTCGTCATTCGAGATTTCGATGCGGCCCTTGACGGCGTCTTCCCACACTACGCTGCCGGCGAGCGGGTTCTTGAAGCGCAGCACCGGCTGCACACCGGCCGGCGGCTCGGGCAGCACCTTGCCCGGCTCCGGACGCCAGCGACCGTCGTAACGCGGCTTTTCGCCGCGCTCGCGCTGCTGCTCGCGCAGTTCGTCGAGGGCTTCCATGCTCATGTAGCACGGATAGACGTGACCGGCGGCCTTCAGTTGCTCAAGCACTTCGCGATAGCGGTCCATGCGCTGCATCTGGTAGAACGGACCTTCGTCGTAATCGAGGCCGAGCCATTCCATGCCTTCGAGAATGACCTGCACGGCTTCCGGGGTCGAACGCTCGAGATCGGTGTCTTCGATGCGCAACACGAACGCGCCGTGATTGTGACGCGCGAAGGCCCACGGATAGAGAGCGGAACGGATGTTGCCCAGATGGATGAAACCGGTCGGGCTAGGCGCAAAGCGGGTGCGGACAGTGGTCATGATTTGGCGTGGATGCATCGCGTCGGCGACAAACAAAAACGCCCGCGGCGGAGGGTCTCGCGCAGGCGGGTCGCCAACATTCGGAAGCTGGCATTATATCAGCCACGTGCGCGCACTCACCGAGAACGTGAGGTCATCCCCCCTTGTGCGCCGTATTTCGTCGATCGGTGATAACGTCGAATAATTCGCCGTTCGCTCACGGTCGTATTCTCCTCCTCCTGCCATGTCCATCCCGATCCTCGCGCTCCGCGAATACTGTCCGACCGATCGCACCGACACCCACGACTTTCATCAGGTCGTGATCGGACTGTCCGGGCGCATGTCGATGTCGCTGGACGGCAACGCAACGCAATATGGGCGTGTAGGCGCGCGCAACGGCGTGGTGATTCCAGCCGGCGTGCGGCATGAGTACCGGGGCGACGGTCCCAACCGACAAGTCGTGCTGGATGTGCCGTCGCGTCTGGTGGCGACGACCGGCTCGCAGCGCGCGTTTGCGCACGAGGCTTTTTTCACGCTCGACGCCAACCTGCTGGCAATGGCTCGGCGCGTGAGCGCGCGCATGGACGGCGAGCGTCCCCTGAGCGCGGACGACCCTGTCGTGCGCGCTTGGCTGGGCGCCCTCACGGCGCGGCTGGCGTCGTCTCGCCCCGCACAGCGCTCCGTTCGGCTGGACCTGGCGCGCATCGACGCCCGACTGCGCACTGCGCTGGCAACGCCACCGGGTACGGGAACGCTCGCACGGGAAGCCGGCATGAGCGTGCGCCGTTTTCATGATGCCTTTGTCGCGATCACCGGCGAGACGCCTCACCAGCATCTGATGCGCCTGCGGCTCGCGCGCGCCGCCACATTGCTGAGCGCGGGCGACGCAACGCTCGCCGACATCGCCCTGGAAGTCGGCTTCAACGACCAAAGCGCCTTGTCCCACGCGTTTCGCCAGCACTACGGCCAGCCCCCCGCCGCGTGGCGGCGCGAGCGTCTCGCCCGCGGCCCTTCAGGCTAAGTCGATCGGTCGGGTGCAGGCGCATTGGTCGGAATGCGCTGAATATCGAATAGAATTCGCCCAAAAATATTCGCATCCACGACACCAATCTCCCAATTTCTGGTCGAATTGCGGCGCTGACCGGTGCCAGGCGCCACGCCGCATGCCAACCGGAACTGGCCCGGCGCCGGTCAAGCGGCCATCGACAGGCACGCAACGACGTGCGCGACGCATTGGGAGACACGCACCTTGAAACCACTTCTCTACCGCCTGCTCATCGGACTGGGCGGCCTGGCCCTGTTCTGGGCGTTCGGCATGCTCAGCGCCAAAGAGTACGGCAAGAGCGCGGCACTCATGGCAACCGCCCTACCCGGGCTCACGGGCTTGTGCCTGATGCTGCGCACGCGCCCGGCATGGCTGAGCGCGACAACGCTGGGCATCGTTGCCGTCTTCTTTCTCGACGCAGCAACCAAAGGGTTCCTGCGCGACTATTTCGGTCTGCGCCCGAACCATCTGCTGGTCCTGCAAGCGGTGTTCAACACGAACCCTTCGGAAGCCGGCGAGTTCTTCCGCCACCACTGGCGCGATCTCGCCGAGGCGAGCGGTGTCTTCGCCGTGCTGATGTCGGTGGTCGTCATGCTGGAGCGCCGCCTGTCGCGGGCGGAGGCCGCGAACGCTCCGCCGCCAATGCGACGCCGCAGCCAAATCGCCGTAACCAGCCTGCTCCTGGGCTTTCTCGCGCTGCATCTGAATCCGACGATGGCCAAGGAAAACCCGCTGCTCTACTGGCCGATCCGCTATCTCGACTACCAGCGACAACTCGCGCATGCCGACACGCTTCAACGCGAACTCGACCGCAACATGGCGCAGCGCAGCGACTGGCGCGTGCAGTATCGGGGGCCCGCGCGCAAGACCGTTGTGTGGGTGATCGGCGAGAGCCTGAACCGCAACAACATGTCGCTCTACGGCTACGCGCGCAACACCACGCCGATGCTCGACACATTGCGGCGCGAACTCACCGTCTTCCGTGACGTGGTGTCGTCCGAGCCCGCGACCATGGCCTCGCTCATCAAGATGCTTACACCCGCAAGCCTCGCCGATCCCGACGCCTGGACGCATCAGCCCGATCTCGTCATGCTCGCCAAGGAAGCAGGATATCGCACCTACTGGATCTCGAATCAGGCGCCCAACGACGGCTGGCTGGGACTCGTGGCCAATCGCGCCGACGAGCGGGTCTTCATCAACAAGGGCTTGGGGCGCGGCGAGAACAATTACGATGGCAACCTGTTGCCGGAGGTCGAAGCCGCACTCGCGAGCGACGCCCCCCGCAAGCTTATCGTCGTGCATCTGCTCGGCGCGCACCCGACCTACGATATGCGTTACCCGGAGGCCTTTGCACGCTTCGACAACACGGACGATGCCATCGCGCGCCAACTCGCGACGCAAGGTCGCTCGCTCTGGGTGCGTCGCCTGCGCAACGAATATGACAACGCCATCGCCTACAACGATTACGTGGTCGCCAGTCTGATCCGCAAGACCATGGCGGCCTCGGCGACGTCCGACGCCAGCCTGCTGTTCAGCTCAGACCACGCCCAGGAGGTTGGTCACACGCGCAATCACACAGGGCAGTCTGTCGCCGATGCCTCCGGCTACGAGATCCCGATGCTCGTCTGGACGCGAGACAGGATCGATGCGAAGCGACGCGCAACGCTGGAATCCCGGCCCTATCAAACCGACCAGCTCGACCACACCATGCTCGGCCTGCTCGACATCGACACGACTTACTACAATGCATCGCACGACGTGATGAGCGACGCGTTTGCCCCGGCAGCGCGCAGCATCAACGCACGCCCGTATCGAGCATCCATGGATATGGCGTCGGCCGACGGGGCAACAAAAAAGCCGATGCGATAGCTCGCATCGGCTTGCTACCCGACCGTTATCTGCTGACTTGTCGCAGACAACCCGGGCCAGCCCGCGTCAAGCCTCCAGCCGCGACACGAACTTCGGCTGCAGGTACGCTTCGAGCGCTTCCGGGCCGCCCTCCGAACCGTAGCCGCTGTCCTTCACACCGCCGAACGGCACTTCCGGCAGGGCCAGCCCCGAATGGTTGATCGTCAGCATACCGGTCTCGACGCGCGCCGACAGGCGATGCGCCGTGCCCTGCGACGTCGTGTACGCATATGCGGCCAGGCCGTACGGCAGACGGTTCGCCTCGGCAATGGCTTCCTCTTCCGTATCGAACGGATTGACGATCGCGACCGGGCCGAACGGCTCTTCGTGCATGATCTTCGCGCTCAACGGCACGTTGCACAGCACCGTCGGCGCGTAGAAGTGACCGCCTTCAGCCGCACGCTTACCGCCGGTTTTGAGCTGAGCGCCTTGGGCCACCGCATCGTCGACGATCGCGCTGATCGCCTCGAAACGCTTGCCATTGACCAGCGGCCCCATCGTCGTTTCCGGATCCAGCCCGTTACCCACGCGCACCGCTTCGGCGGCCTTCACGAAGGCGTCGACGAACTGATCGTACACGCCGCGCTGTACGAGGAAGCGCGTCGGCGCGATACACACCTGACCGGCGTTGCGGAACTTGCCGGCGGCAAGATTGCGCACGGCGGCGGCGATATCGGCATCGTTGAAAATCAGCACCGGCGCATGCCCGCCGAGTTCCATCGTCACACGCTTCATGTGCAGACCGGCCATCGCCGCCAGTTGCTTACCCACCGGCGTGGAACCCGTGAACGACACTTTGCGGATCGTCGGATGCGGGATCAAATACGACGAAATTTCGGCCGGCACGCCATACACGAGGTTCAGTACACCGTCGGGCAGTCCGGCGTCGGCGAAGGCGCGAATCAGCCCGGCCGGCGAGGCGGGCGTTTCTTCCGGTGCCTTGACGATCACCGAGCAACCCGCGGCCAGCGCGGCCGAGACCTTGCGCACCACCTGATTGACCGGGAAATTCCACGGCGTGAATGCCGCCACCGGACCAACCGGCGTCGGGATCACCATCTGGTAGACATTCGGCACACGGGCCGGCACCAGACGGCCGTAGGCGCGCTTGCCCTCTTCCGCGAAGAATTCGATGATGTCGGCCGCCGAGAGCAGTTCGCCCTTGGCTTCGCCGATCGGCTTGCCCTGCTCCATCGTCATCTGACGTGCGATGTCGCCGACGCGCTCGCGCAGCAGACCGGCGGCCTTGCGCATGAGCTTGGCGCGCTCGAACGGTGCGATTTCGCGCCACTTGGCAAAGCCCGCTTCGGCCGCCGCGAGGGCGGCGTCAAGATCCGGCTGGGTCGCGCGGGCGACGGTTCCGATGGTTTCGCCAGTGGCCGGGTTTTCGATCGGCAGCGTGAGGCCTTCCGCGCCTGCCTTCCACTGCCCGTTAATGAAAAGTTCTACGTTGTGCGACATGCTGAAGTCTCCGGTTGGCAACACGCCCAACAGCATAACGCAGGCGGCGGATTCCTGTTGCCCGCCCACCGAGACCCAGCCGATGCGTTTCCCGGGGACTACGGAGACATCTCATCACATGAAACAAAAGGGCCGACAGCCCCGGAAACGTTCCACGTCCCCGCGCTGCCGGCCCTCAGGGGATCGGTCATCCCGTCCCTGTCGTCTTGCGGGACGCCGAGACGCCCCTAGACATATCAGCCCGCCAGAATTTCCTTCAATGCGTCCGTGAACGCGACGCACTCTGCCTCCGTGCCGACCGTGATGCGAAGGAACTGGGCCACGCGCGCCTGCTTGAAGTGACGCACGATGATCGAGCGTTCCCGCAGCGCCGCCGCGAGTTGGGCCGCATCGTGCGACGGGTGACGCGCGAACACGAAGTTCGCCGTCGACGGCAGTACCTCGAAACCAAGCGCCGACAAGCGCGTCACCAGGGCCTCACGGCTTGCGATTACCGCCCGGCGCGTCTCGTCGAAATACGCCTCGTCTTCGATGGCGGCCACGCCGGCTGCCTGCGCAAGACGGTCGAGCGGGTACGAGTTGAAGCTGTTCTTCACGCGCTCGAGCGCTTCGATCAGATCCGGATGCCCGATGGCGAAGCCCAGACGCAACCCCGCCAGTGAGCGCGATTTCGAAAGCGTCTGAACCACGAGCAGGTTCGGGTACTTCGCGATCAGTTTCGCTGCGCTCTCGCCACCGAAGTCGATATAGGCCTCGTCGATGACGACCACCGAATCCGGATTTCCCGCCAGCAAACGCTCGATCTCGCCACCGGCCAGCAGGCGACCTGTCGGCGCATTCGGGTTCGGGAAGATGATGCCGCCGTTCGGTTTGAGGTAATCGTCGACGCGAATCTCGAACGTGTCCGTCAGCGGCACGTTCTCGAACGCCACGCCGTACAGCCCGCAGTACACCGGGTAGAAGCTGTAGGTGATGTCCGGAAACAGAATCGGCTTGTCGTGCTTCAACAATCCCTGAAACACGTTCGCCAGCACTTCGTCGGACCCATTGCCCACATGCACGTTGGCCACTTCCAGACCGAACCGCGTGGCGATGGCCTGCTTGAAGCGGCGCGCGTCGGGATCAGGGTACAACTTGAGCGCATCGGCGTCGCCGCCGAGCGCCTCGCGAATCGCGGCGAGCACGCGTGGCGACGGACCGTACGGGTTCTCGTTGGTATTGAGCTTGATGAGACGCTGCATCTGCGGCTGCTCACCGGGCACATAGGGCGTCAGATCCGCAACGCCCGCGCTCCAGAATCGACTCATGACGGCCACTCCGCTCAACTCACGAAACCGCGAGCCAAATCGGCCCGAATATCCGCAGGCGACTCCAGACCGACCGCCAGACGGATCAGGCCTTCGGTGATGCCCGCCGCCGCGCGCGCTTGCGGCGTGATGCGACCGTGCGTCGTGCTCGCGGGATGCGTAATCGTCGTTCGCGTATCGCCGAGGTTGCCGGTGATCGAGCACACCCGCGTGTTGTCGATCACACGCCAGGCGTTCTCACGCTGTTCGGCCGGGGTTGCCCCCTTGAGTTCGAACGCGACGATCGCGCCGCCTGCCTTCTGCTGGCGCTGGGCGAGTTCGTATTGCGGGTGTGACGGCAGTCCCGGGTAATACACACGGGCGACCTGCGGCTGCTGCTCCAGCCACTGCGCGATCGCCAGCGCGTTCTCCGATTGCTTCTCGACACGCAGCGACAACGTCTCCAAGCCCTTGAGCAACACCCAGGCATTGAACGCGGACAGCGTCGGACCGGCGCTGCGCACGTACGTAAACACCTTGCCCATGATGAATTCCTTCGTGCCGACAATCGCCCCGCCCAGCACGCGGCCCTGACCGTCGAGGAACTTTGTCGCGGAATGCACGACGACGTCAGCGCCGTACTCGATGGGCCGTTGCAACGCCGGCGTACAGAAGCAGTTGTCGACGACGAACAAGGCACCCGCTTCCTTCGCGATCTGGCCGATGGCGGTAATGTCGGCGATATCGGTGAGCGGGTTGGACGGCGTCTCGAGGAAGAACATCTTCGTGTTCGGACGGATCGCGGCGCGCCAGGCGTCGAGATCCGTCGGGTCGACGAACGTCGTCTCGACACCGAAGCGATTGAAGATCGTGGAGAAGACGTTGAGCGTGGAGCCGAAAATGCTTTGCGAACTGACGAGGTGGTCGCCGCCCGAGAGCGCCGACATCACGACCGAGACGATGGCACTCATGCCCGACGCGGTCGCCATGCACGCCTCACCGCCTTCGAGCGCGGCCAGACGGTCCTGAAACATCGACACGGTCGGATTGGTAAAGCGCGAGTAGGTGAAGCCCTCCTCCGAATGCGCAAAGCGTTCGGCGGCCTCGGCCGCGCTCTTGAATACGAAGCTCGAGGTCAGGTAAAGCGCCTCGGAATGCTCACCAAATTCGGAGCGCTGCGTGCCAGCGCGCACCGCAAGGGTATCGAAGTCGAAGGAGTCCATCGTGTGTCTCGTCATTAGGGTGGCCCGCCCGTCGGCCAAAAAAAGAAAAGCCCGTTTCGCTGATCAGCAAAACGGGCTCGAAATCCATCTGTCTAGGCCTCGCTTTAGCTGTTTCGGGGAAGTTCCCCCACGTCCGCAAGCTGAATTCAAATCGACGTGAAAACGAGTGTAGCACGTTGCCGACGGGGAGGGAAAATCCCCACCGCCCGCGGCACCTGGGTCGGCTCAGAGGCCGAGCTGCGCCCGCGCGGCTCGTTGTCGTCGCCGTCACCCGACTCCACCACCGGGGCCTTCGGCGCCTTGCGCTGCTGCTCCAGACGCGTCAGATACGCCGGCGTGACGTCACCGGTGATGTAGTTGCCGTCGAAGCACGAGGCGTCGAAGTCGGCCAGCGCCGGGTTGATGTCACGCACGGCCGCCTTCATGTCTTCGACGTCCTGATAGATCAGGGCGTCGGCGCCGATGATGCGCGCCACTTCCTCGTCGCTGCGGTCATGTGCCACCAGCTCGCTACGCGTGGGCATGTCGATGCCGTATACGTTCGGGAACTTCACGGGCGGCGCGGCCGACGCGAAGATCACCTTGCGCGCACCGGCGTCACGTGCCATCTGCACGATTTCCTGACTGGTCGTGCCGCGCACGATCGAGTCGTCGACGATCAGCACGTTCTTGTCCTTGAACTCGACGCGCATGGCGTTGAGCTTCTGGCGCACCGACTTCTTGCGCATCGCCTGGCCGGGCATGATGAAGGTACGGCCAACGTAGCGGTTCTTGAAGAAGCCTTCGCGATAATTCAAGCCCAGTCGCTTGGCGACCTGCATCGCGGCCGGACGGCTGGAGTCCGGAATCGGCATGACGACGTCGATGTCCTGATAGTCGATCTCGCGCCGGATCTTCTCGGCGAGGTAGTCGCCCATGCGCAGGCGCGCGTCGTAGACCGGCACGCCGTCGAGCACGGAATCCGGACGCGCCAGATACACGAGTTCGAAAATGCACGGATGCAACGATGCGGCGACGGCGCACAACTGCGACGTCAGCTCACCGTCGTTGCTGATGAAGACCGCCTCGCCCGGCTTGACGTCGCGATCGAACGCGAAGCCCATGCCCTCGAGCGCCACGGACTCCGACGCCACCATCCACTCCGTGCCGTTCGGGCCATCGAAGCGGCCGATGCAAAGGGGACGAATGCCGTGCGGGTCGCGGAAGGCGAGCAGACCGAAACCGGAGATGATGGAGACGATGGCGTATGAGCCCCGCAGACGACCATGCACCTTGCCCACCGCCTCGAACAGCGACCCGACGCTCAGGCCGTCGCGCGAGCTTTCCTGCAGCTCGTGCGCAAGCACGTTGAGCAGCACTTCGGAATCGGACGTGGTGTTGATGTGGCGGCGGTCGACACGGAACATCTCGTCCTTGAGCTGTTCCCAGTTCGTCAGGTTGCCGTTGTGGGCGAGCACTATGCCGTAGGGTGCATTCACGTAGAACGGCTGGGCTTGTGCGGCGCTCGACGAACCGGCCGTCGGGTAGCGCACCTGGCCGATACCGACGTTGCCCGGCAAGTCGCGCATGTTGCGCGTGCGGAACACGTCGCGCACCATGCCGTTGCCCTTGTGCATGTAGAAGGACTGGCCATCCGTCGTCGCGATACCGGCGGCATCCTGGCCGCGGTGCTGCAGCAGCAGCAGACTATCGTAGATGAACTGGTTGACCGGGGATTTGGAAACTACACCGACGATGCCACACATGGCATGAATCCTTCAAAAAACATCGAAATCTGCAACTAACGGACCGTATTATCCGTCATTCCGAAACCTTGTGCAGGCCGGTCGACGGCGTGACCGATCCGCCCGCCCCGCCTGCCCCGCCCGCCCCACCGACACGCATGCCCCACCCCTGCGATTGACCGAGCGCGCCTTGGCCGCTCAGACCATCGCCCGTCAGCCCCGTGCCGAGGCTACCGCTGCTGCTACCGCCGCTATCGCCGCGAACGGCGCCACCGCCCATTGGGGCTGACGTCCCCGAGCTCTCGGCAGCCCCGGACGTCCCCTTGGCTCGCTCACCGTCCGAATGGCGCGTCGAACCCTGCGCCCCCTGCCCGCCCGCATCCGGCGTGCCACGATACGGCGCCAACTGCGGCAACGGAATCGGCGTTCCCAGCGGATTGACGCTCGGCACCGCCGCCTCGGGATTGTGCAGGTAGTGCTGCACCGGCTCGGGCAGGTACGGCATGAGCCGCGACAACCCCACCTCGACCCACGGACGCACCAGCGACTGCTGCCACACCGGTTGTTGCGGCAATGACGTTAACTTGGCGGCGACCATCAACAACATCAAGAGCAACATGCCGCGCACGATGCCGAACACCATGCCCAATCCGCGATCGGCCGGACGCAACCCGATCAGATCGGTCATGCGCCCGACGAGCGCGCTGACGATACCGGCGCCGAACACTACCGCGACCAGCACCAGCAGGAAGCCGATGGCACCTTGCGTCATCTCGCCGCCCGGCAGATCGGCGGGCAACCAATGTGCGACCGACGGACCGAAGGCGCGGGCCACGAAGAACGCCACGACCCAGCCCACCAGATTGAACAACTCGCGCACCAGGCCGCGCAACATGCCCAGCAGCATCGAGCCGAGCAGGATGGCAATGGCCGCGTAATCCACCACGGTCAGCAGACCGCCATGCACCGGATCGCTCAACTCAGCCTGCCTCGGCGACCTGCGCCGTCAGTCCGGCGTCGCGAATCTTCTTGCTCGCCGCCTCCGCACTCGCGCGATCGGCGAACGGTCCTGCGCGCAGCAGGTAAAGCTCACGGCCACCCACCTTGCTCTTCACCATGTAGCTCGGCACATTCACGAGCTTCAGTTTGACGAGCCAGGCCTGCGCCCGGTCCTGCGTCGAAAATGCGCCAATGCGCACCTGGTACTTGCCGCCCGATGCCGCCGGCTTCTGTCCACTGTCGTGACTATCCGCCGATTTCGCGGATTTGGCCGTCGTGTTGTTCTGGGCGAACTGCGCAATCGGATCGGCGACGTTGTTGTTCGGCGGCGTCTTGGCTTGCGCCTTGGCCGTGTCGTGCGACTCCGGCTTCGCGGCCGGCTTCACCTCCGCGTGCGGCTCGGGCTTCTTGACGTCGGGCTTGATCTCCGGCTTCGCTTGCGCCACGGCCGGTTCCGGCACCGTGCTTGGCGAGGGAGCCATCGCGGCGGACGGCGGCACGGCCGTCGGTGCCGGGGCAGGCGTCGAGACCGCCGGCTTGGCGGCACTCGCGCCTCCCAGTGCGTTGCTGTCGAGCGCGACTTCGCCCTTGTCGAGCGACGCGTCGGTCGGCGGCGTGGCCGCCTTCGGCTTCACACGCACGGGCGGCGAGTTGGTGTCTTTTCCGGGGATCTGGATCGCGATGTTGTCAGCCGACGGTTTCGGCTCCGGGGCCAGCACCATCGGCAGAATGATGACGGCCGCGAGCACCAGCGCCAATGCCCCCACCAGACGGCGGCGCGCGCGTTGCTTCTCGGGCAGCAGCGGGTCGAGTTGCTCGTGCTCGCCGTATTCACCCCTCCCGCCGCACGGGCGCCGGTTCGGCCGCTCCGGCGGCTACCGCGCTTGGGGGGAACGGCTTCGGCGTCTTTCTTGCGGAAGGAAAACAATCCCATAGGCCCTTGGCTCTGGTCGTAACTCGCGTCGTTGGACGGATGATGATCGCGCATCGGGGGCGCCCAGCGCATGACATTTCTCGTAAGCAATTGTCACGGCCAACGTCCCGTCATGCCTTAATGGCGCTGTAATTTGCGGTGCGACATGACGCCGGACACCGTAAAGAACGATCCAAAAACCACGATTCTATCATTCTCGCCGCACTGCTCGAGCGCGGCGGCATAAGCTTTCTCGGGAGATTCAAAGGTCTCGACCGAATGATCGGCATCCGGCGCGAACCCCACCGCCCGCAGACTCGCTTCCAGCTTCTGTGGACTCGCGGCACGTTCGGTCGGCAGCGCGCACAGACGCCAGTGATCGACCTTGTCGACGAGATGCCGCAGCACCCCCTCGATATCCTTGTCGGCCATCGCCCCGAACACGGCGTATGTGTATGGAAAGTAGCCCATGCCGTCGAGATTGTGGCCAAGCGCGGCAGCGGCGTGCGGGTTGTGCGCCACATCGAGCACCACGGCCGGACGCCCCGGCAGCACCTGGAACCGCCCCGGCAACTCGACCGAAGAGAGCCCCAGCCGAATGTCCTGCGCCGACACCGGGAGCGTGTCGCGCATCGATTCGAGCGCGGCCAGCGCCGCCGACGCGTTGAGCAACTGGTTCGCGCCCCGCAAGGCTGGATACGCAAGCGACGGGCGGCGCATCTGGCGTCCGCCATAGCTCCACTGCTGCTTGTCGCCCTGATAGTTGAAATCGCGACCGAACAGCCACAGGTCCGCGCCGATGCGCTCCGCCTCGGCCAGCAGCGAGGCTGGCGGCACGGGATCGCCACAGATCGCCGGTTTTCCCGCACGGAAGATGCCCGCCTTCTCGATGGCAATCGCCTCGCGGGTGTCGCCGAGGTACTGGGCGTGATCGATGTCGATGCTGGTAACGACCGCACAGTCGGGGTCGATGATGTTCACCGCATCGAGACGCCCGCCCAGGCCGACTTCCAGAATCACGGCATCGAGCCCGGCGGTGGCGAACAAGTGCATGATCGCGAGCGTGGTGAACTCGAAATACGTGAGCGAGACCGGCGTTTCGAAGCTCGTGCGCGCGGACTCGACCGCCTCGAAATGCTTCAGCAGCGTGGCGTCGTCGACGTTCTCGCCATTCAGGCGGGCGCGTTCGTTGAACGAAATCAGATGCGGCGACGTGTGACAGCCCACGCGATAACCCGCCGAGAGCAGAATGGCTTCGATGATCGCGCAGGTCGATCCCTTGCCGTTGGTCCCGCCCACCGTGAAGACGGGGCACGGGAATTGCAGTCCGAGCGCCTCTTTCACGCGGCCAATGCGCGTGAGGCCCATATCGATGCCCACAGGGTGAGCGGTTTCCAGATGGGCGAGCCAGGCGTCGAGAGTGGAGTAGGTCGGCATGGATGGTCGGGCGGGAAAACAAAAACGCGGACGTCACGTAACGTCCGCGCTTTCTATCCTGCTGAGTGATGCGTTCAAGCGCCGCATGAGCGGCACGGCGTGGCGTTGCGACATTCTACGCCGTTGCACCGCCCTTTGGGGCACCGCAGCAGCGCTCGCGACGCCGTCGCGCCCGTGAATTTTCCGTGCTCAGGCGACGGCGTCCGCCGGCTGGCATTGCATCAGGGCGATCAGGCGAGCAATCTCCTCACGCATCTTGCGACGGTCGACGATCATGTCGATCGCGCCCTTTTGCAGCAGGAACTCCGAACGCTGGAAGCCTTCCGGCAGTTTTTCACGCACGGTCTGCTCGATCACACGCGGGCCGGCGAAGCCGATCAGCGCCTTGGGTTCGGCGATCACCACATCGCCGAGGAAGGCGAAACTCGCCGACACACCGCCCATCGTCGGATCGGTCAGCACGGAAATGAACGGCAGCTTGGCATTGGCCAGCTTGGTGAGCATGGCCGTGGTCTTGGCCATCTGCATGAGCGAGAGCAGGCTTTCCTGCATGCGCGCACCGCCCGAAGCGGTCACGCAGACGAACGGCACGCCCTGTTCCAGCGCGTTCTGCGCGCCGCGCACGAAGCGCTCGCCGACCACCGACCCCATCGAGCCCCCCATGAATGCGAACTCGAAGCAGGCGACCACGACCGGCAGCGTATGGATCGCGCCGCCCATGACCACCATTGCATCGGTCTCGCCGGTGTCGTCCATCGCTTCCTTGATGCGGTCCGGATACTTGCGGCTGTCCTTGAACTTCAGCGCGTCGACCGGCACGATCTCCTGGCCCAGTTCGTAACGGCCTTCCGGATCGAGCAGCGCGTCGAGACGCGCACGGGCGCCGATACGCATGTGGTGATCGCACTTCGGGCACACGTGCAGATTCGCTTCCACGTCGTTGCGATACAGCACCGCCTCACACGACGGGCACTTGATCCACAGCCCTTCCGGGATGCTCTTGTTGCGCTGCGTCGGATCGGTTTGCTTGATCTTCGGGGGCAGCAGCTTATCGAGCCAGCTCATAGTTTCTCCTTGGCAAACGCCCGCGCCAGGCGGGGCGGGCGTTTCTGGCGACCGTGCAACACGGCCGTGTCAATTCAGCGTTTCACCGGGCGGTTCGACGAATCGACCCCGCGAACAAACGCCGCAAATCTACGCCGATTTGGCGCCCTCGTCGAGCGCCTGGCGAATACCGCCGATGAATTCAGCGAGCGATTTTACCGCGTTATGGCCTTCCAGATCACGCGGCGTGTTTTCCAGGCGCTGAACGATGGCGCTGCCGATGACCACGGCGTCGGCCACGCTCGCGATGGCGCGCGCTGTCGCGGCGTCGCGAATACCGAAGCCCACCCCCACGGGCAGGGGTGCGACGGCCTTGATTTCAGGTATCTTCGCGGCCACGCTTTCCAGATCCAGGCTCGCCGCCCCCGTCACGCCCTTGAGCGAGACGTAATAGAGATAACCGCTGGCCTGCCGCGCCACAGCGGCAATCCGCGCTTCGGTCGAGGTCGGTGCGAGCAGGAAGATCGGATCGATGCCATGCGCACGCACCGCCCCGGCATAGGTCTCGGCCTCCTCGGGCGGATAGTCGACGACCAGCACGCCGTCGACACCGGCCTTGGCGGCCCGCTCGGCGAAGGTGTCGAGACCCATCGCCTCGATCGGATTGGCATAGCCCATCAGCACGACCGGCGTGCGGTCGTTGGTCTGACGGAACACTGCCACGTAGCCGAGCACCTCCGCCAGGCTCACGCCGCGGGCCAGCGCACGCTCGGAGGCGCGTTGAATCACCGGGCCGTCGGCCATCGGGTCGGAGAACGGCACGCCGAGTTCGATGACGTCGGCTCCGTTGTCGGCCAGCGCATGCATCAGCTTGACCGTCCAGCCCGGCTCGGGATCGCCGGCGGTGATGAACGGGATGAGGCCTTTTTTACCCTGCGCTTGCAAGGCTTGGAACGTCGCTTGAATGCGGGACATGATCGGAAAGTCTCTGAAGTCTTTGGTGGGCGAGCGCGTGGTAATGCGCGTTCAGCTCGAAGCCGACGAAACGCCGGCCGTGCAACGCGCATGCCACGGCCGTCGTGCCGCTGCCCATGAACGGGTCGAGCACGAGACCGCCGGGCGGGCAACTGGCCAGCACCATGCGCTCGATGATATGCAGCGGTTTCTGCGTCGGATGATCGACGCGTTCGGGGTCTTGCCGGTGCAATCGCGAGATCGACCACAGATCCTTCGGGTTGTAACCCAGTTCCAGCCACTTGCTGCCCTCGAAGATACGGCGCGAGCGCGCCTTCTTCGTCGCGGCGTCGTACGGCACCCGCACCGCATCGAGATCGAAGTAGTAGTCCTTCGAAACCGCGAAAAAGCCGATGTTGTCGTGCACCGACGAGAACCGCCGGGTGCTGCCGCCCATGCTGGGCACGCGGCGATCCCAGATGATCTCGTTGATCATCAGCATGCGCCGCTTCAGGAACACGAACAGCTCGGGGGCATACTGCCACGTACAGAACAGGTACAGCGAGCCGCGCGGCGCGAGCTTCGGTATGGCCGCTTCGAGCCAGCCATACGTCCAGCCGAGGAAATCCTCGCCGGAGCGCTTGTCGGAGTCGTTGCCATAATCCTTGCCGAGCCCGTAAGGCGGATCGGCAAGGATCAGGTCGACACTACCGTCGTCGAGTTCGTGCAAGTGCTCCAGGAAGTCGGCATGACGCAAGGTGATGTCGCCCGGCGCCCAACGCGCACGCAGCTCGCCGGCCGCTTCCCTGGCCTCGAGACGTGCGGCGGCGGCTTCGGTGGCGTCCATGGGGCGCTCGGCCCCGAGAACGTCAAGTGGCGCCTTGCGATCAGTCAGATCGGTCATGCTGGTTCTGGTGTCCTTGATGGATCTTGGAATCTGAGGATTTTAGGATCTGTCATCGATGGCGTCTCGCGACGCCGCCGATGTCGCCAATGTCGCCAATGTCGCCAATGTCGCAAATGCTGCTTATGCCCCGCTGGGCGCCGGCCTGGGCAGTGCCATCACGGTGTGCATGTCCTTGTCGCCGCGCCCCGAGAGATTGACCAGCACGATCTGATCGCTCGGCAGCGTCGGCGCCAGCTTGCACGCGTAAGCCAGCGCGTGGCTCGACTCCAGCGCCGGAATGATGCCTTCGATCCGGCAGCAGTCATGAAACGCGCGCAGCGCCTCGGTATCGGTCACGCCCACGTACTCAGCACGCTTGATGTCATGCAGCCACGCGTGCTCCGGGCCCACCCCCGGGTAGTCCAGCCCTGCCGAGATCGAATGCGTCTCGGTGATCTGACCATTGGCGTCCTGCAGCAGATAGGTGCGGTTGCCATGGAGCACGCCGGGCGTGCCACCGATGATCGACGCCGCATGACGGCCGGTCTCGATGCCGTCGCCCGCCGCTTCCACACCCACCAGCTTGACGTCCGGAACGTCGATATACGGGTAGAAAATACCCATGGCGTTCGAGCCGCCACCGACGCAGGCGAGCACATAATCCGGCTGACGGCCGGCCAGCTCGGGCATCTGCACCTTGCACTCTTCGCCGATCACGCTCTGGAAATCGCGCACGAGCATCGGGTACGGATGCGGCCCGGCCACCGTGCCGATGATGTAGAACGTGCTCTCGACATTGGTCACCCAGTCGCGCATGGCTTCGTTGAGCGCGTCCTTGAGGGTCTTCGAACCCGATTCCACCGGCACCACGGTCGCGCCCAGCAGTTGCATACGGTAGACGTTGGCCGCCTGACGCTTGACGTCTTCCGAGCCCATGTAGACCACACACTCCATGCCGAAGCGCGCGGCAATGGTGGCCGTCGCCACGCCGTGCTGGCCGGCGCCGGTCTCCGCAATCACGCGGCGCTTGCCCATGCGACGCGCCAGCAACGCCTGCCCGATCACGTTGTTCACCTTGTGCGCGCCGGTATGGTTCAGGTCTTCGCGCTTGAGGTACACCTGCGCGCCGCCCAGTTCCTGGCTCCAGCGCTTGGCGTGATAGATCGGCGACGGACGGCCGACGTAGTGCTTCAGTTCGTAATGGAATTCTTCGAGGAAGGCCGGATCGTGCTGGTACTTCGCATAGGCCTCGCGCAACTCGTCGAGGGCGTGAATCAGCGTCTCGGCCACAAAGACACCGCCGTACGGACCGAAATGGCCGCGGGCGTCAGGAAAATCGTACATGGTTGTCACTCTTCGCAGTACCGGTGCGCGGCCCAGGCGGGGCGCGCCGGCGGGTTGCTCATTCGGCGTCGGCGGCACGCACTGCGTGCACGAACGCCGTCATGCGGGCGTGATCCTTCACGCCACGCGACGCCTCCACACCGCTCGACACGTCGACGGCGTAAGGCGTCACCCGGCCGATGGCTTCAGCAACGTTGTGTGCGCTCAAGCCACCACTCAAAACGGCCCGACGCGCGATGTCTTTTGGAATAAGTGACCAATCGAAAACCTTTCCCCCACCGCCGTAGCCCTCGACCAGGGCATCGAGCAAGATGCCTTGCGCGGCGGTGTATGCATTGGCGAATTGTAGCAAATCGCCGCTGTCTTTCGTTTCCGGGCCGATACGCATGGCGCGCATGTACGGACGGTTGCCCGCCGCGGCCGCCAACACCGCGCACTGCGCCGGCGTTTCGTCGCCATGGAACTGCAGCGCGGTGAGCGGCACGGCCTCGACCGTCCGGGCGATCTCATCGGCCGTCGCGTTCACGAACAGGCCGACCAGACTCACGTACGGCGGCACCCGGCGGGCCAGCTCGGCCGCGCGCGCCAGATCCACGTAGCGCGGGCTCGGCGGGTAGAAGACGAGGCCGATGGCGTCGACGCCCAGCGCCACCGCGTGATCGATGTCGGCCGGCTGCGACAGGCCGCAGATCTTGATTCGAGTACGGGATTTCATGAACTTGCCCACGGCATCGGGAACGGCCACGCAGCCCAGTTGGGCTCGGGGACCGCGAAACGCTCAGGATACCCCACCCGCGCCAGATACAGCCCGTCCGGCATGAACGTCGGGGCGGCCTGACGACGGTCGAGACTCGCGAGCACATCCGTCGTCCAACTGGCCGGCTGACGCCCGCGGCCCACGGCGACCAGACAGCCCATGATGTTGCGCACCATGTGATGCAGGAACGCGCTCGCCCGAAAGCGGAACACAAAGAAGTGCCCATGCTGCTCGATGTCGATGGCGTACAGATGTTTCACCGGCGTCTTGGCCTGACACTCGGACGAGCGGAACGCCGAGAAGTCGTGCTCGCCGACCAGCACCTGGCTCGCGGCACGCATCGCTTCGAGATCGAGCGGCGTGTGCAACCAGCCGCATCGGCCGTCGAGCAAGGGTGAGCGCACGGGATGCACGTACAGCACATAGAAATACGTGCGCTCGAAGGCGGTAAAGCGGGCGTGGAAATCGTCCGGCATCGCCTGCGCCCATTGCACCGCGACCGACTTGGGCAGAAACGCGTTGACGCCGCGCACCCACGAGAACATGGCGCGGTCCAGATCGGTGTCGAAATGGGCCACCTGACCGATGCCGTGCACACCGGTATCGGTGCGGCCCGCGACGGTCGTGGGCAGCGCAACGCCGCCGAATTCCCGCAACGCGGCTTCGAGCGTCTGTTGCACGGTGTTGCCATGCGGCTGCGATTGCCAGCCGGAGAACGCCGTGCCGTCGTAATGGATGCCCAGTGCGATTCGCATATGAAAAAGAAAAATGGGCGCTCAACCTACGAGCGCCCCAAACTACGGTCAATCTGTGGTGGGTTCGTCAGCCTGTCGTGGCGTCAACTTCCCGGCGTCACTTGCCAAGCTCGGCGAGCCGTGTGCGGGCGACGGACTGCTGCGCGGCGTCGCCACCGGCAATCACCTCTTCGAGCAGTTCGCGTGCGCCTTCGTCGTCACCGATGGTCTGATACGCAGTGGCCAGCTCCAGCTTCGTATGGTATTCATCCGGCACGCCCGGCTCGACGGACGCCGCGGCGACGGGTGACGCCGGCACGGCGGGCACCGGCGCAACCGATTGCGGCACTTGCGGCGCCGCAGGTTCGGCCGCATACGGCGTTTCCGGCGCCGGTGCATGCAGCACCTCGTGCTCGATCAGGGCTTCCGTTCCGATATCGGTTGCCAGCGTCGGCGCGCTCACGAACGCCGGGCTCGCCTGCGCGTCGTCGCCCTTGAGATCGAGGCTAAAGTCCGATAGATCGAACGACAACGGCTTGAGCGAGGGTGCCTCGTGCGCGGTGTCCGTATAGCTGCGCGACGCGACGGGCGAGTGACTGGCCTGCTGCATCGCGGCGTCGAAGTCTGCATCGCTCAGTTCGCCGTCCGGCTCGTCGAATGCCTCTTCGTCCGCGCTGGCATGCGAGCGCAGCGGATCGTCCATCGGCGCCATCTTGAACTGCACCGAACCCATCCCCTTCGAGAGCGACGGCAACGCATCGCTCGAAATCGTGCCTACATGCGCCGCCTGTCCCGGGATCGCCAGATCCAGATCGCCCAGCATGCCGGCTACGCTGCCGTCGAGCGAAGCGTCGACGGGCTCGGCCGGCGCGGAAATGTTTGACTCAGGCGCAGACACTGACGTGGCGGCAGCACCGCCTACAGCGGCGGCGGCACCCAGCGCTTCGAGCGCCGACAAGGTGGCAGCCGCCGAGTCGTCATGGGCGGCGGGCGCTTCGTGGGAGTCCCCGGCGGCCTTGCCGGCTTCCTCGGCAAACGCAGCGCCCCAATCGATTTCCGGCTCGCTGGCGGCTTCGGCTGGTGTTTCCTGCGGAGGGGCCGTCGCCTCGCCCACGAACGGCTCAGCCACCGCTTCAGACGATGCCACGGAGGCCGACGACACCGGCAACACATCGCGACCTTCGTCATGCTCGTCGACGGACTCGTCGTTCAGGGCCACTGGCTCAGCGTTCCACGCATCGGGTCCACCGGCTTCGTCCACCGCAGACTCGTGCTGAATCGCGTGGACGGCGGCAACGCCCTCGTCCGATGCCGACCAGGCATCGTCGGCCGCTGGCTGCCGCGCTTCGGCTTGCGCTTGATTGGCCGCGTACAGTGCCGCGGCGCCTGCGGCACCCGCAGCCGCCACCGCCACGCCGTCCGACGCCTGCGTGGCGCCAGGTGCACCGTCATGCGGCACATCGTGGCCCTCGTGGTCGTCAGGCATATCACGCCCGTCGTCATACGGCCCGGGCTGCCCCACCGGTGCCGCCGCGCGACGGCGGCGCAACAGTGCCCACAAGCCAAGCAGCACCACCAGCGCGCCAGCGCCCGGCAGCACGTAAGGATTCTGGCTCACGGCACGCCAATTCATCGCGCCATTCGGCGCCGGCTTCGCTGGCGCAACCGCGGCACTGGCCGCCGTCGTCGCGACGACATCGCTTGCGGGTACCGCCGCCGCAGCCGCCGCCTCCGATGCTGCCGTGCTCGCCGATGCGGCGGAGGCAGCCACCGCGGCCTCGGTCACGGCAGCCCCCGAAGCGACGCCCGTCTCAGCCGCACTGTCAGCGCGCGCAGCGGCGTCGGTTTCGTTAGTGCCATTGCCGTTGGCGGAATTCGTTGCCGTCTTGGCCGCTGCCGCCGCAGCCGTCGTCGTGCCGCCGGCCGGTTTCGCCGTCTTTTCCTGCGCAGTCGCCCCGGAAGCGGTGGCGGCCTGTTGCTCCAGGTTGGCGACGGCCTGATTCTTCATCGCCAACAACTTCTGGAGATCTGCAACGTTCTTCTGCAACTCGTTCACCCTGCCCTGAGCCTCGGCCTGCGCCTTGCCCTGGGCGATTTGTGCTTCTTCGCTGCCGCCGGTTCGACCGGCCGTGCCGCCCGCCCCTCCCTTACCGGGTCGCGACAGCTTCAATTCATCGCGTGTCGCGGGCGTGGCAGCTTCCGGTGCCTTGCCCGCTTCGATCGCGCCCTGTGCACTGCGGCCACCGGCCGGTGCTGCCTGCTGCGCCGTCGATTCGGCCAGCCGCGCGCGATACGCGTCGAACTGTTCCCGTGCCGCCGACACGAACTTGCGGGCTTGCGCGGGAGGAATGCCTTGCACCTGCGCGTCGGACGGACGCGTGAGCGTCGCCCCCTGACGCAGTCGATTCGGATCGTTGCCGATGAACGCGGAGCGGTTTGCCTCGAACAGCGCGCTCATCATCTGCGCCAGCGTCACCCCGCCTTCGCCGCCCGTGAATTCACGGGCAATCGACGACAGCGATTCGCCATGCCCCACCTTGCGCTCGCCCCCGCCCCGACGCCGACGGCAGACGCCTTGCCCGGCTGGGCAGAGGTTGCGGACGCGGAGGTGGACAAGGCGGGCGCGGTGGACGCGGGAGACGCCGCGGGCGGGGCCTGACTCGCCGCCGCTGCGGGCACGACGGCCTGGGCCTGGGTCGCGCTCGCTTCCGGGATGGCGGACAGCGTCACGGCATTGGACTGACGGCCGGTGCGCCATTCGAGCACCAGCAACAGGTCGAGGAACGACGTACTGATCGGCTCGGCCGAATCGACATGCACGAGATACGTGCCGCTGTAACCGGGCGCGCGCCCCGCCGTTGGCGAGACCGAGACGGAAAGCTTCTCGAGCGTGGGGTCGTAGCGCAGACCGGCCTGCTTGAACGCGTCGCGCGGCGCGAGCTTCACCGACAATCCGTCGGCTTCCGCCTGCGACACGTTGCCCAGCACGATGACAGCACGCAACGGCTGGCCCGGGCCCGAGCGCACCTGCTGCGGGCCGAACTCCGCCGCACCGGCGTTGAGCAGCCCGAGGCTCCACAAGACGGCCGCTGCCGCGCTCAGGCGGAACGCATTACGGGACGAGTTTGCACGCTTGCCGATCGAGTATTTCCGCACTGTGTCTTGTCAGGCCTGTCAGTCGTTTGTCACTGGCCGCCCCGGCTACAAGGGGTGCCTCCCAAAGCGCGGACGGCGGCCTCGCGGGCCGCCGTTCTTCACGCCTTACCGATGCGCTGCGACGCTCAAGCGTCGAGCAGGATTCGCAGCATGCGGCGCAGCGGTTCCGCCGCGCCCCACAACAGTTGATCGCCGACGGTAAACGCCGACAGATACTCCGGCCCCATCGACATCTTGCGCAGGCGACCGACCGGAATCGTCATGGTGCCGGTCACGGCCGCAGGCGTCAAATCGGTCATCGACGCCTCGCGGGTGTTCGGCACGACCTTCACCCAGTCATTGGCCTGGCCGATGATGTCCGTCAGCTCGTCTAACGGCACATCTTTCGTCAACTTGATGGTCAGCGCCTGGCTGTGGCAACGCATCGCACCGATGCGCACGCACAGACCGTCCACCGGAATGGCGCGGGTGTTCGGGAAACCGTCGCCCAGCCCCAGGATCTTGTTGGTCTCGGCGCCGCCCTTCCATTCTTCCTTCGACTGACCGTTGCCCAGATCCTTGTCGATCCAGGGAATCAGGTTGCCGCCCAGCGGCACGCCAAACTGCTTGGTCTCGTCGGCCGTGAGCGCGTGCTGCTTTGCGAGCACCTTGCGGTCGATCTCGAGAATGGCCGAGTGCGGATCGTCGAGCAGCGCCTTGACTTCGGCGTTGATGCTGCCGAATTGCGTGAGCAGCTCACGCATGTGTTGCGCGCCGCCGCCCGATGCCGCCTGATACGTCATCGACGTAAGCCAGTCGACCAGACCGTGCTGGAACAGACCGCCCAGCCCCATCAGCATGCAGCTCACCGTGCAGTTGCCGCCAACGAAGTTCTTGGTGCCCTTGCTGAGCGAGTGCTTGATCACGTCGAGGTTGACCGGATCGAGAACGATGATCGCATCGTCCTTCATGCGCAGCGTCGAGGCCGCGTCGATCCAATAGCCGCTCCAGCCCGCCGCGCGCAGCTTCGGGAAGATCTCGGTCGTGTAATCACCGCCCTGGCAGGTAATGATGATGTCGCACTTCTTCAGCTCGTTGACATCATTGGCGTCTTTCAGCGAAGTCTCGTTCTTCGCCATCGACGGGGCTTTTCCGCCCGCGTTGCTGGTGCTGAAAAACACCGGCTCGATCAAGGCGAAGTCGTTCTCCTGTTGCATGCGCTGCATCAGAACCGAACCGACCATGCCCCGCCAACCTACCAGACCTACGGTTTTCATTTATCCACTCTCTTATCGTTGCAATTGCGCCGAGGGGCGTCTCACGACGCCCCGTCAACGTTATAGCGCGGCAACCACTGCCGCACCCATCTCGCGCGTACCGACCTTGGTCGCGCCTTCCTGCCAGATGTCCGGCGTGCGCAGCCCTTGCGCCAGCACCTTCTTCACCGCATTTTCCACGCGATCAGCCTGTTCCGCGCGGCCCAGCGTGTAACGCAGCATCATGGCCGCCGACAGGATCGTAGCCAACGGATTGGCGACACCCTTGCCGGCGATATCGGGCGCCGAACCGTGCGACGGCTCGTACAGCCCCTTGTTATTGGCATCCAGCGACGCCGACGGCAGCATGCCGATCGACCCCGTGAGCATCGCGGCCTCGTCCGACAGAATATCGCCGAACATGTTGCCGGTCACCACGACGTCGAAATTCTTCGGCGCCTTGACCAGTTGCATCGCGGCATTGTCGACGTACATATGCGAGAGTTCGACCTCCGGATACTGCTTGGCGACCTCGATCATGGTGTCGCGCCACAGTTGCGACGTCTCGAGCACATTGGCCTTGTCCACCGAACACAAGCGCTTGTCGCGCTTGGCCGCGGCCTGAAATGCGACGTGCGCGATGCGCTCCACTTCCGGCACGCTATACCGCATGGTATCAAAACCTTCGCGCGCCCCTTCGAAAGCGCCATCGGGCGACTGGCGGAAGCCCTTCGGCTGGCCGAAGTAGATGTCGCCGTTCAGCTCGCGAATGATCAGGATATCGAGCCCTGCCACGATTTCCGGCTTCAGGCTCGATGCGTCGGCCAGTTCCTTGTACAGGATGGCCGGACGGAAGTTGGCGAACAGCTGCAGATGCTTGCGCAGCCCCAGAATCGCCTGCTCGGGACGCAGTGCGCGCTCGAGCGAATCGTATTTCCAGTCGCCCACGGCGCCGAACAGAATGGCATCCGCTTCCTTGGCGAGCTTGAGCGTGGCGTCCGGCAGCGGATGACCCGCCGCCTCGTAGCCCGCGCCGCCCACGGGCGCTTCTTCCAGTTCAAACGTCTCGCCAAGTGCGTTCAGCACATTGACGGCTTCCGTCACGATTTCCGGACCAATGCCGTCACCCGGCAACACTGCAATTTTCATGCGATCTCCTTGAGTGCGCGGGCCTCAGCCCGGCAGGCGCGTTGCGAGCCACGGCTGCTTGGCGAGCCGCTCGGCCTCGTAGGCGCGAATCTTGTCGGCGTGACGCAGCGTCAGGCCAATGTCGTCGAAACCGTTCAACATGCAGTACTTGCGGAACGGCGCGATGTCGAACTCGTAAGCGCGACCGTCGGGCGTCATCACCGCTTGCTTGTCCAGATCGATGGTCACCTGAAAGCCGTTGAACGCGGCAGTCTCGTTGAACAGATGATCGACCTGCATCTCCGACAACGCGATAGGCAACAGCCCGTTCTTGTAGCAGTTGTTGAAGAAGATGTCGGCGAAGCTCGGCGCGATGACCGCGCGGAAGCCGAACTGCTGCAACGCCCACGGGGCGTGCTCACGCGAGCTGCCGCAGCCGAAGTTCTTGCGTGCGAGCAGCACCGTGGCGCCCTGATAACGCGGCTGGTTGAGCACGAAGTTCGGGTTGAGCGGACGCCCGCTGCAATCCTGGCCCGGCTGGCCGACATCGAGATAACGCCACTCGTCGAACAGGTTCTGGCCGAAGCCCGTGCGCTTGATCGACTTCAGGAATTGCTTGGGGATGATCGCGTCGGTATCGACGTTTTCGCGATCCAGCGGCGCCACCAACCCCGTATGGACGGTAAATTTTTCCATCACGAACCACCTGATCAAAACAGTTCGGCTGCGGCCGGTTGCGAAGCGCCCTGGCCGTCAAAACCGGAAATTTCATCGGTGCGCACGCGCGGCGATTGCCCGCGCGATGCGCACCGTCGCATCACTTCTTCGCGGCGTTTTCGAGGGCCGAGCCAGCGGCTTGCGTATCCTTGCCAAGGCCCGCCATCGTGTTGCAGCCCGACACGCCCAGCACCAGCACCGCACCGATCAGCATCCACAGTTTCTTCATGGTTTTTTCTCTGTCAAAGTCGATGTCAAACGACGGTTATATCGATGCGAGTGCGTCAGACCAGACGACGCACGTCGACGAAATGGCCTTCGATGGCGGCGGCCGCGGCCATCGCCGGACTCACGAGGTGCGTACGCCCGCCCGCGCCCTGACGGCCTTCGAAGTTACGATTCGAGGTCGAGGCGCAACGCTCGCCCGGTTCCAGACGGTCGGCGTTCATCGCCAGACACATCGAGCAGCCCGGCTCGCGCCATTCGAAGCCGGCGGCCTTGAAGACCTGATCCAGCCCTTCCTGCTCAGCCTGATGCTTCACCAGCCCCGAGCCCGGCACGACCATCGCCAGCCGCACGTTCGGCGCCACACGCCGACCGAGCGTCTTCACAACGTACGCCGCCGCGCGGATATCTTCGATACGCGAGTTGGTGCACGAGCCAATGAACACCTTGTCGACGTTGACACTGGCCATCGGCGTGTTCGGCGTCAGCGCCATGTACTCGAGCGCGCGCTCCATGGCACTGCGCTTGACCGGGTCCTTTTCCTTCTCGGGATCCGGCACACGGTCTTCGATACTCACGACCATCTCCGGCGACGTGCCCCAGCTCACTTGCGGGCGCAACGTGTTCGCGTCGATCTCGACCACGTGGTCGAACGCCGCGCCCGGATCGGTGTGGAACGTACGCCAGTAGGCTTCGGCCTGCTGGAATTCCACACCCGAGGGTGCGAACGGACGGCCCTTCACGTACTGGATCGTCGTGTCGTCCACCGCCACCAGACCGGCACGCGCACCGGCCTCGATGGCCATGTTGCACACGGTCATCCGGCCTTCCATCGTGAGCGAGCGGATCGCCGTGCCAGCGAATTCGATCGTGTAGCCCGTGCCGCCGGCCGTGCCGATCTTGCCGATGACGGCCAGCACGATGTCCTTGGCGGAACAACCGCGCGGCAGCGTGCCTTCGACCTTCACGAGCATGTTCTTGCTCTTCTTCATGAGCAGCGTCTGCGTGGCGAGCGTGTGCTCGACTTCAGACGTGCCGATGCCGAACGCCAGTGCGCCGAACGCGCCGTGCGTGGACGTGTGCGAATCGCCGCAGACCACCGTCATGCCGGGCAGCGTGGCGCCCTGCTCCGGGCCGATCACGTGCACGATGCCCTGACGCAGGTCGTTCATCTTGAATTGGGTGATGCCGAAGCTGTCGCAGTTGTTGTCGAGCGTGTCGACCTGCAGACGCGAAATCGGATCGGCGATACCTTGCGTGCGGTCGGTGGTCGGCACATTGTGATCCGACACCGCGAGGTTGGCAGACAGTCGCCAGACCGGACGCTTCGCGAGTTTTAGCCCCTCAAACGCCTGCGGACTGGTCACCTCGTGCAACAGATGACGGTCGATGTAGAGCAACGTAGTGCCATCGTCCTCGGTATGCACGACATGTGCATCCCACAATTTGTCATACAGCGTCTTGGCCATGATAAAAACGCGGGGCTAAATATCGTTGTAGGAACAAACGTCGTTCCGTGAACTTTTGATTATGCCATAGCGCTTTCGCGCCGGCGGAATACGAAATCCCCGGGAAACCGGGCGGTAAACGCACGATCAACCGGGGATTTGTGCGAATCACGGCAGCTTGTGCCGTGGCTTCGAATATAGCGCAACGAGGGCTCGTTGCGGCGCCGCACCGCCTTGCCGTTTCGGCAAGGTTGCAGTGCCGGCACGGCAAGGAGGCGCCGTGCCGAACGCCTCCGACAGGCTTAGCGCTTGTCGATGGTCACGACTTCGCGCGGCGTGTGGCCGATGAACAGCTGACGCGGACGACCAATCTTCTGGTCCGGCTCACCGATCATTTCGTTCCACTGCGCGATCCAGCCCACGGTACGGGCCAGGGCGAAGATGCAGGTGAACATCGACGTCGGGATGCCCAGCGCGCGCTGAACGATACCCGAATAGAAGTCGACGTTCGGGTACAGCTTGCGCGACACGAAGTATTCGTCTTCCAGCGCGATCTTCTCGAGCTGCATGGCCAGCTTGAACAGCGGGTCGTCGTGCAGGCCCAGTTCGTTGAGCACTTCGTAGCACGTCTCGCGCATGAGCTTGGCGCGCGGGTCGTAGTTCTTGTACACACGGTGACCGAAGCCCATGAGCTTCACGCCCGAGTTCTTGTCCTTCACCTGCTTGATGAATTCGGGGATCTTGTCGGGCGAACCGATCTGCTCGAGCATGGTCAGCGCGGCTTCGTTCGCACCACCGTGCGCCGGGCCCCACAGACACGCGATACCGGCAGCGATACAGGCGAACGGGTTGGCGCCCGACGAACCGGCCAGACGCACGGTCGACGTGGAGGCGTTCTGCTCGTGATCGGCGTGCAGGATCAGGATGCGGTCGAGGGCGCGCACCAGCACGTCGTTGACCTCATACTCTTCGCACGGGTTCGCGAACATCATGCGCATGAAGTTCGCGCTGTACGACAAGTCGTTGCGCGGATACACGAACGGCTGGCCGATGCTGTACTTGTACGCCATCGCAACGAGCGTCGGCAGCTTGGCGATCAGGCGGATGGCCGAGACTTCGCGGTGCGTCGGATTGTTGATGTCCAGCGAGTCGTGATAGAACGCCGACAAGGCGCCGACCGAACCGGTCAGCACAGCCATCGGGTGCGCGTCACGGCGGAAACCGCGGAAGAAGAAATTCATCTGCTCGTGCACCATCGTGTGACGGGTCACGGTCTTGACGAATTCGTCCTTCTGCTGGGCGTTCGGCAGTTCGCCCTTGAGCAGCAGATAGGAGCTCTCGAGGAAGTCGCAGTGGGTGGCCAACTGCTCGATCGGGTAGCCGCGATACAGCAGCTCGCCCTTGTCGCCATCGATGTACGTGATGGCGGAATTGCACGCCGCCGTCGACATGAAGCCCGGGTCATACGTAAACTTGCCGGTCTGGCCGTACAGCTTGCGGATATCGATTACATCCGGGCCCATCGTTCCCTGATAGATCGGCAGTTCGACGCTGGGCGAACCGTCAGAGAAAGATAGGGTGGCTTTAACATCAGACGGAGTCATATCGCTTCCTCAAAAAAATACTTAAACCCCTACACGGCACGCAAAAGCGCCAGCAGGCGCTGCACGTCCGGCCCGTCCAGATCCGCGTCGGGCTCTTTACGCGCTAGCAGCAGATCCATCAAATCGTTGTCGCTCAAATCGAGCAACCTGGTGAGGGCGCCCACATCCTCGTCGGTCATCGAGGCTTCGTACTTCGCGAAGAAGCGTTCGAGAATGAGGTCGTTTTCCAGCAAACCGCGGCGTGCCCGCCAACGCAGGCGGGCACGTTTGACCGGATCGGACTGGTGATTGATATCCGGCATGATCGCTAGGTCAGACGGCGCGACGCACCATCAGCTCCTTGATCTTGCCGATGGCCTTCGTCGGGTTCAGACCCTTCGGGCACACATCCACGCAGTTCATGATCGTGTGGCAGCGGAACAGGCGGTACGGATCTTCCAGGTTGTCCAGACGCTCGCCGGTGGCCGTGTCGCGGCTATCCGCAATAAAGCGGTACGCCTGCAGAAGACCGGCCGGACCGACGAACTTGTCCGGGTTCCACCAGAAGCTCGGGCACGACGTGGAGCACGACGCGCACAGAATGCATTCGTACAGACCATCGAGCTCATCGCGCTGTTCGGGCGACTGCAGACGCTCCTTCTCCGGTGCCGGCTCGGGGTTGATCAGGTACGGCTTGATCGAGTGGTACTGGTTGAAGAAGTGCGTCATGTCGACGATCAGATCGCGAATGACGGGCAGCCCCGGCAGCGGCTTCAGCACGATCTTGTTCGGCAGATCGTTCATGTTGGTCAGGCAGGCCAGACCGTTCTTGCCGTTGATGTTCATCGCATCCGAGCCGCACACGCCTTCGCGGCACGAGCGGCGGAACGCGATGCCTTCATCGAGCTTCTTGAGCTTGACCAGCGCATCGAGCAACATGCGCTCATGACCGTCGAGTTCGACCTCGTAGGTCTGCATGTACGGTGCGGCATCCTTGTCCGGATCGTAGCGGTAGACTTCAAAAATACGTTTCATGATCTTGCGAATCCCTTAGAACGTCCGCGCCTTGGGCGGAACCGAGTCGACGGTCAGCGGCTTCAACTGCACCGGCTTGTAATCCAGACGGTTGCCTTCGCTGAAGAACAGCGAGTGGCGCATCCAGTTGGCGTCGTCGCGCTCCGGATAATCGCTGTGCGCGTGCGCGCCACGGCTTTCCTTGCGGGCTTCGGCTGCGATCATGGTGGCCTTGGCCACTTCGATCAGGTTGTCCACTTCCAGCGCTTCCATGCGCGCCGTGTTGAACACCTTCGACTTGTCCTTCAGGTGAACGTGCGACACGCGCTCGGCCACTTGCTTGATCTCGTCCACGCCTTCCTTGAGCAGGTCGGACGTACGGAACACGCCGGCATGCTTCTGCATCGTCGCGCGGATGTCGTTGGCGATGTCCTGTGCGTACTCGCCCGTGCTGGAGGCTTCCAGACGACCCAGACGCGCCATGGCGTTGTCGCCGGCATCGGCGGGCAGCGGCTTGTGCTCGCCGTGGTTCTTCACGAAGTCGACGATGTGGTTGCCGGCCGCACGGCCGAACACCACGAGGTCGAGCAGCGAGTTCGTGCCCAGACGGTTGGCACCGTGGACCGACACGCAGGAGCACTCGCCCACGGCGTAGAAGCCGTTGACCGGGGTCGATTCGCCGTTCTGCTGCACGACAACCTGGCCGTTGTAGTTCGTCGGAATGCCACCCATCTGGTAGTGGATGGTCGGCACGACGGGGATCGGTTCCTTGATCGCGTCGACGTTGGCGAACTTCAGGGCGATTTCGCGAATCGACGGCAGGCGCTTCATGATCGTCTCGGCACCGATGTGCGAGAGGTCGAGCAGCACGTAGTCGCCATTCGGGCCGCAGCCACGGCCTTCCTTGATTTCCTGGTCCATCGAACGCGACACGAAGTCACGCGGCGCCAGATCCTTCAGCGTCGGGGCATAGCGCTCCATGAAGCGCTCGCCGTTCGAGTTGCGCAGAATACCGCCCTCACCGCGAACACCTTCGGTAATCAGCACGCCCGCGCCGGCCACGCCGGTCGGGTGGAATTGCCAGAATTCCATGTCTTCGAGCGGAATGCCCGCACGCGCGGCCATGCCAAGACCGTCGCCGGTGTTGATGAACGCGTTGGTTGAGGCGGCATACACACGGCCGGCACCGCCGGTGGCGAACAGCGTGCACTTGGCTTCAAGCAGGTAGACTTCGCCGGTTTCGAGCTCGAGCGCCGACACGCCCAGCACATCACCGTCTTCGTTGCGAATCAGGTCGAGCGCCATCCACTCCACGAAGAAGTGGGTCTTGGCCGCCACGTTCTGTTGATACAGCGTGTGCAGCAGGGCGTGACCGGTACGGTCGGCGGCCGCGCAAGCGCGCTGGACCGGCTTCTCGCCGTAATTGGCCGTGTGACCGCCGAACGGACGCTGGTAGATCGTGCCGTCCGCGTTACGGTCGAACGGCATGCCGAAGTGTTCCAGTTCGTAGACGGCGTTCGGCGCCTGACGGCACATGAACTCGATCGCATCCTGGTCGCCGAGCCAGTCGGAGCCCTTGATGGTGTCGTAGAAGTGGTAGTGCCAGTTGTCTTCGCTCATGTTGCCGAGCGAGGCGCCAATGCCGCCCTGAGCGGCCACGGTATGCGAACGGGTGGGGAACACCTTGGACAGCACGGCGACCGACAGACCGGCCTTGGCCAGTTGCAGCGACGCGCGCATGCCCGAACCACCTGCGCCCACGATGACAACGTCAAAGCGGCGACGCGGCAGCGAATTTTTAATTGCAGCCATTCTTTACACTCTCCACAGAATCTGCGCGGCGTAGCCAGCACACGCCAGCAGCCAGACGATCGTCAACGTGTACAGCGCCAGTCGCACACCGACCGGCTTGACGTAGTCCATCCAGATGTCGCGCACACCGACCCACGCGTGATAGAACACCGCGAGCAGCGTGACGAACGTCGCCAGCTTCATCCACTGATGCGAGAAGATGCTTGCCCAGCCTTCGTAGGAGAAATCCTTGGCGGTGAAGAACCACACCAGCAGGATCACGGTGTACACGGCCATGATGACCGCGGTCAGACGCTGCGCCATCCAGTCGCGCAGGCCGTAGTGGGCGCCGACGACCAGGCGCTTCGAACCGATATTGTTCTGTGCCATCTTAGAACGCTCCGAACAGCTTGAGGGCGACGGCCAGCGTCAGCACCAGCGACACGACCAGCACGACCACGGCCGAATTCTTGCCGCCTTCCTTGCTCACGGCGTCGTGATTGAAGTCCATGCGCAGATGGCGCACGCCGGCGCAGAAGTGCTGCAGGAAGCCCCACGACAGTGCCAGGATGACAAGTTTGACAAACCAGTTGGAGGCGATGCTTCGCAGAACGTCGAAGCTGAGTTCCGACGTGAGGCTCTGTTCGAACAAATAAAGCGCGAACGGCAACAGAAGGAACAAGATCACACCGCTAATACGGTGCAGAATGGACACGATCCCAGCCAGCGGGAGACGGTACGAGACAATCTGTCCAATACCGATATTCCTGTAGACTGGCCGCTCTTTTTTTACCACTTCAGCCATGCTAGACCCCATGTAGTTACATCAGCCCCAGATTTTAGCGCCGATTCTAGTGCGTTGCACCATACCGGTTCCAATGCTCCGGAAATTCCTGCCGACAGCACGCACTCCGCCGCCGCTCATGCCTGGACTTTCAGGCACTCGCCGGCCACGACGCCGGCTCGCCCCTGGGAAGTCGCCACCCTCTCAATGCGTCAACTCAATTCGTTCTGGTAATGATGTTCCGTCGTCACGTACCAGCCCCGGCGCACTTCCACCGGCTTGTCCCCGTAAGTGTAGGAAACACGCTCGACGCTCAACAGCGGAAACCCCTTCGGCACCTTGAGCAGATCGGCGGTCATGTCGTCCGCGGCCACGGCGCGAACTTTTTCCACGGCGCGGATCATGCGTGTGCCGAATTCATCTTCGAACAGGCCGTACATCGGCCCCTTGTATTCATTCAACCTTTCCGCCGTCAGGCCGCGGAACAGCGCGCCCGGCAACCAGATTTCGTCGAGCACCGTGGGACGGTCCGAGAAATCCAGCATGCGGCGGATCAGAATGACGCCATCGCCCGCGCGCAAATCGAGCTGGCGCGCGATTTCCGCCGGTGCACGCATACGGCGGCACTCGATCAGGCGGCTGGGCGGGTGATGGGGTTCGCCCGAATCGGGCGCGAGTCGCAGAAACCGGAACTGCACCCGGTCCTCGTGATGGGTCGCGACAAACGTGCCGCGCCCCTGACGGCGCACAAGCAGGTTTTCTGCGGCCAGTTCGTCGATGGCTTTGCGCACCGTTCCCTGGCTCACCTTGAAACGGGCGGCCAGCTCGACTTCGCTGGGAATGATTTCGCCGGGCTTCCATTCGCCGGCTTGCAGACCCTGGGTAATGAGCCCCTTGATCTGCTGGTACAGCGGGCTGAAGGTCGGCGACGCTCCTGCCGAAGCCGCACTCTGCGGGGCCTGGGAGGCCGGTGCGGCGTCACGCGCGCTGTCCGGTCGCTGCGGAGCATCGACAGGCGTCGTGGGGTTGGATGTGTCGCGAACATTCGCATTCATGGCGGCGATTTGACCACAAATCAAGACCTTCGTCTATCGAATAACAGCAATAATCCTATGTCTTATATAAGACATAAGATACAGTTGACATTCGTTGTGGCGACTCCTACACTGGCGCGGGCTAACAGGGGCCTGCAGACGCAGCACGGCTATCTTATAAGAGAGTCCGGCGCTTCGCACTTATTCACGGCAGTCGACCCCGCAGCCCGCAAGCTTCCGTAGGTCAAGGAATTTTAGGGGCTTTGTGTGACGCGGCGCTGTCAGCCTGGCGAAAATGCCACCCGGACGGCGAGCTTACTCCGAGCTTCGCAGGAATTTGTACACGTCTGGAGAGATTCTCATGGCAAAACCCGCAATGCGTGTCGCCGTCACCGGCGCCGCTGGCCAAATCGGCTATTCCCTGCTGTTCCGCATCGCCAATGGCGACATGCTCGGCAAGGATCAGCCCGTCATCCTGCAACTGCTCGACCTCCCGCAAGCTCAAGCCGCCGTCAAGGGCGTTGTGATGGAGCTGGAAGACTGCGCATTCCCGCTGCTCGCCGGCGTGGTTGTGACCGACGACCCCAAGGTCGCCTTCAAGGATGCCGACGTCGCCCTGCTGGTGGGTGCCCGTCCGCGCTCGAAGGGCATGGAGCGCAAGGATCTGCTCGAAGCCAACGGCGCAATCTTCACGGTGCAGGGCAAGGCCCTGGATGAAGTCGCCAAGCGTGACGTCAAGGTGCTGGTCGTCGGCAACCCGGCCAACACCAACGCCTATATCGCCATGAAGTCGGCACCGAACCTGCCGAAGGAAAACTTCACCGCGATGCTGCGCCTGGACCACAATCGCGCCCTGTCGCAACTCGCCGCCAAGACCGGCAAGCCGGTCGCGAGCATCGAGAAGCTGGCCGTGTGGGGCAACCACTCGCCGACGATGTACGCCGACTACCGCTTCGCCACGATCGACGGCCAGAGCGTCAAGTCGATGATCAACGACGACGTGTGGAACAACGACGTGTTCCTGCCCACGGTTGGCAAGCGCGGCGCCGCCATCATCGAAGCCCGCGGCCTGTCGTCGGCCGCTTCGGCGGCCAACGCGGCCATCGACCACATCCATGACTGGGTGCTGGGCTCGAACGGCAAGTGGGTCACGATGGGTATCCCGTCGGACGGCTCGTACGGCATTCCGCAAGACGTGATCTACGGCGTGCCGGTGATCTGCGAAAACGGCAAGTACAAGCGCGTGGAAGGCCTCGAGATCGACGCTTACTCGCGAGAAAAGATGAACTTCACGCTCAACGAACTCGAAGAAGAGCGCGCTGGCGTGGCACATCTGCTGGGCTAATCCCCCAGGGACTCGACCCCGGACGGCGTCATGAGCGTCGTCGGGGGCCGAAACTGCGCCGGCGGCTTACCCCCACTGCCGGCGCAACTCCCGCGATCGACGGAACGGCTCTAACGTCCGCAGCCCAGTGACGACATTTTGCGCAACGGTCCGCGCCATCTATCGCGCTATGACCTCGGCACGACGTCACGCAACACCGAGCGATTTCTTGGCCAAGCCAATGCCACGCCTGACTGCCGTGCCCCGCGCGCCATACCGGGCGACCGGTGAGCGCGCAATGTCCGCAGCGAGCGCGCCGCATGGTTCCCGGCGTTGGCTTCGCCAAGCATCCCGCCCGACACCCGTCATGTCCTCGCTCGACAACGGTTTCACGCGCGAGCGCCGTCCGGCCCCGCGCCCTCTCGAATTCCGCACTGCAACACCCCGCTCAGCGACGCCGGTCCGTACCGCCGACGCCGATGGCGCTTCGCACGAAGGAATTGAAAAAATTTGTATGGTGACGCCGACCAACGCAAACTTCGTACGATAATCTGCGTTTTTGTCGCACCTTACCTATTGTTTGGAGATTCACCATGAAGAAGCTTTGCCTGACCGTGTTGGTCGCCCTCTGCTCTGCCGCCGTTGTGCCTGCCGCGTTTGCCGCTGAACCGGCCAGCCATACTGCGGCCAAGAAGGCCGCACCGAAGAAGAAGCTGAAGCGGGCGCCCGCCAAGAAGAAGGCGACCGTCGCCGCTGCGCCGGTGCAACCGGTGGACGGTTCGGAACTCTGGAGCTGCAAGGAAAACGAGAAGCTCTTTATCAAGGGCGACATGAAGCGCGACCAGGTGCTCACCATGTTCTGGGAAGGCCGCAACTACAAGCTGCCGCGTCAACAGACGACGACCGGCGCAGACCGTTTCTACGACGCCGCCAGCGGTTTGGATCTGGTGGTGATTCCGGCCAAGGCCATGCTGTTTACGCACCGTGATGGCGGCAGCCGACTGGCCGACGAGTGTTTGACGCGCGAAATGGCGGAGCACGACAAGCTCGCCCCGACGCAATCGGTTCAACTGATCAATGTGACCAACTGAGCCACGCTCGGTTGACATCGATCGCTCGAGGCGCCGGCCGCTTTCCTGTTGCCGCCTCGGCATGACATGCAGTCCCCGGCGTACGGGTTACGCCGGTCGCTCGCCGTACCGGCATCGCAGGGGCGCCCACGCCGGCGCCCCTGCGATGCCGGGCTTCATTGAATGGCATTACCACCGCTTCGTTTTTCTGTATCACTCAAGGAAAGATCATGGCCCACAACCTCCACAAAACGCTTAAAGAGTTCAAGCTCGGCGGCAACAAGAAAGGCAAGTTCTACTCGCTGCCCCAACTGGGTAAAGCCCTGGGTGTGAACGTCGAACGCCTGCCGGTGTCGATCCGCATCGTGCTCGAGTCGGTGCTGCGCAATTGCGACGGCAAGAAGGTCACCGAGGCGCACGTCCAGCAGCTGGCCAACTGGAAGCCGAATGCCGAGCGCGTCGACGAAATCCCGTTCGTCGTGGCACGCGTCGTGCTGCAGGATTTCACGGGCGTGCCGCTGCTGGCCGACCTGGCCGCCATGCGTAACGTTGCCGAGCGCCAGGGCAAGAACCCCAAGCGCATCGAGCCGCTCGTGCCGGTGGATCTGGTGGTTGACCACTCGGTCACGATCGATCACTTCCGCGAGAAGAAGGCGCTCGACTTGAACATGAAGCTGGAATTCCAGCGCAACAACGAACGCTATCAGTTCATGAAGTGGGGGATGCAGGCGTTCGACACATTCGGCGTCGTGCAACCGGGCTATGGCATCGTGCACCAGGTGAACCTGGAGTACCTCGCACGTGGCGTGCACAAGAAGGACCACGTGTTCTACCCGGACACCCTGGTCGGTACCGACAGCCACACGACCATGATCAACGGTATCGGCGTGGTGGGCTGGGGGGTGGGCGGCATCGAGGCGGAAGCCGGCATGCTGGGTCAACCGGTGTACTTCCTCACGCCTGACGTTGTCGGTGTGGAACTGACGGGCCGTCTGCGCGAAGGCGTGACCGCCACCGATCTGGTGCTGACGATCACGGAAATGCTGCGCCGCGAGAAGGTCGTCGGCAAGTTCGTCGAATTCTTCGGCGAAGGCACGACGAGCCTGGCGCTGCCGGACCGCGCCACCATCGCCAATATGGCGCCGGAATATGGTGCCACGATGGGCTTCTTCCCGGTCGACGAAAAGACGATCGACTACTTCAAGGGCACGGGGCGCACGAAGTCGGAAATCGACGCCTTCGAATCGTACTTCAAGGCCCAGAAGCTGTTCGGCATTCCGAAGAAGAACGACATCGACTACACGAAGACGCTCTCGCTGGATCTGGGCACGGTTGCACCGTCGCTGGCCGGTCCGAAGCGTCCGCAGGACCGCATCGAAATCGGCAACGTGAAGTCGACGTTCAAGGACCTGTTCACGAAGCCGGTCGCCGAGAACGGTTTCAACAAGACCGAAGCGCAGTTCGACACGACCTACAAGACCGCCGGCGGCATCGACGTGAACAACGGCGACGTGCTGATCGCGGCGATCACGTCATGCACGAACACGTCGAACCCGAGCGTGCTGCTCGCTGCCGGCCTGCTGGCCAAGAAGGCGGTGGAAGCCGGCCTGAAGGTCGCACCGCACATCAAGACGTCGCTCGCCCCGGGAAGCCGCGTGGTGACCGAGTACCTCGAAGCGGCCGGCCTGCTGCCGTACCTCGAGAAGTTGGGTTTTGGCGTGACGGCCTACGGCTGCACGACCTGTATCGGTAACGCTGGCGATCTGACGGCCGAGCTCAACGACGTGATCGTGAAGAACGACATGGTCGCTGCCGCCGTACTGTCGGGCAACCGTAACTTCGAAGCGCGCATTCACCCGAACATCCGCGCCAACTTCCTGGCGTCGCCGCCGCTGGTCGTGGCCTACGCCATCGCCGGCAACGTCACGCGCGACCTGATGACCGAGCCGGTCGGCAAGGGCCGTGGCGGAAAGGAGATCTTCCTGGGCGACATTTGGCCGACCAGCGAAGAAGTCCAGAAGCTGATGAAGTTCGCGATGAACGCGAAGACCTTCAAGGCGAACTACGACACGGTGAAGGACCCGAGCCCTCTGTGGGCCAAGGTCAAGGGTTCGAAGGGCCAGGTCTACGATTGGCCGGGTTCGACGTACATCGCCGAGCCGCCGTTCTTCGAAGGCTTCACGATGGAGCCGAACGCCGACATCAAGCCGATCCATGGCGCGCGCGCACTGGGCGTGTTCGGCGATTCGGTCACGACCGACCACATCAGCCCGGCCGGCTCCATCAAGGAAAGCTCGCCGGCAGGCAAGTGGCTGCTCGAAAACGGCGTGCTCAAGGCCGATTTCAACAGCTACGGCTCACGTCGTGGTAACCATGAAGTGATGATGCGCGGCACGTTCGCCAACGTGCGCATCAAGAACCTGATGATCCCGGTGCAGGCCGACGGCTCGCGCGTGGAAGGCGGCCTGACGATTCACCAGCCGAGCGGCGAACAGTTGTCGATCTACGACGCTGCGATGAAGTATGTCGGCGAGAACACCCCGACGGTGGTGTTCGGTGGCGAAGAGTACGGCACGGGTTCGTCGCGTGACTGGGCGGCCAAGGGCACGCAACTGCTGGGTGTGAAGGCGGTCATCGCGCGCTCGTTCGAGCGTATTCACCGCTCGAACCTGGTCGGCATGGGCGTGCTGCCTCTGCAGTTCAAGGGGTCGGACAGCGCCCAGTCGCTGGGCATCACGGGCGAAGAAACGTATGACATCGAAGGTCTGTCGGCCGATATCAAGCCGCAACAGGACGTCACGCTGGTGATCCATCGCAAGAACGGCGACACGCAGAAGGTGCAAGTCCTGCTGCGTATCGACACGCCGATCGAAGTCGATTACTACAAGCATGGCGGCATTCTGCCGTTCGTGCTGCGTCAGTTGCTGGCTGCTGCCTGATCAGCCACGCTGTCGTGACCCACGCTGCCGGGTGACGATTCGTTGCCCCGCAGTCCGCAAAACCCGGCCCCGTGCCGGGTTTTGTCTTGTTGGGGGGATGTGTCGCTGTCATGTCCGAAAATGACTAGCACCTCATGCGCCTCGCGCGTAGAGTGGCAGGCATAGTCTCTGACCTCGTGCCGCCGGACCCACGCCGCCCCATGTCCATGCCCCTCGACCCAGAAGTCTGCTACAAGGCCGTCTCCGCCCGTGACCGGCGCTTCGACGGCTGGTTCTTCGTCGGCGTGTCATCGACCGGCATCTACTGCCGGCCGGTGTGCAACGTGCGCACGCCCCGCTTTGAAAATTGCTCGTTCCATGGCAGCGCCGCCGCCGCAGAGAAGGCTGGCTTTCGTCCGTGCCTGAAATGCCGTCCCGAACTCGCGCCCGGCCTCGCCCGTTTCGACGCCACCCGCGAACTCGCCGACGCCGCAGCCGCCATGATTGACGAAGGCTTCCTCAATCACGCCAGCCTCCCTGCCCTCGCGGACCGAATCGGCATCACCGAACGTCACCTGCGCCGCATCTTCGCTGACGAATTCGGCGTCTCCCCCGTGGAGTACGCGCAGACGCAACGACTCCTGCTCGCCAAACGTCTGCTGACCGATACGGCCATGCCCGTCACCGACGTTGCGCTCGCCGCCGGCTTTGGCAGCGTTCGGCGCTTCAACGGACTCTTCAAGACCCGCTACGGCTTCCCCCCGGCCGGCTCCGCCTGAACGCCCACCACGACGCCCTGCGCGGCAGCGATCTCGTGTTCCAGCTCGCGTATCGTCCGCCCCTCGCCTGGCACGCCCTGCTCGACTTTCTCGGCGAGCGCGCCATCGAAGGGGTCGAGCGACGCGATGACGACGTCTACACCCGTACGCTGAGCCTTGAACAGCCCGACGGACAGACGATCTCGGGCTGGTGTCGCGTCACCCCACTGCCGGATCGCCATGCGCTTCAGGTGACATTGCCGCCCACGCTGGCCGGCAGCGTGCCGCAGGTGCTGGCCAAGCTTCGACATTTGTTCGATCTCGGCGCGCGTCCAGACGTGATCGACGCGCACCTCGGCCCACTCGCCGCGGCGACGCCCGGCCTGCGCGTGCCGGGGGCGGTCGACGGTTTCGAGATCGCCGTGCGCGCCATCGTCGGCCAGCAGATCACCGTCAAAGGGGCGCGACGCTTGCTCGGCCGGCTCGCGCAACGCTTCGGCACGCCACTGCCCGCCCCGCGCACGGGCTGACGCATACGTTTCCAAGTGCCGCGCAACTCCTCGCCGTCGCCCCCGACGCCCTCGGCGAAGCCGGTATCATTCGAAGTCGTATCGCCGCCATTCACGGGGTCGCACAAGCGATGGTCAACGGCCGCTTGCGGCTCGATCCCCTGGTACCGCTGGACGCCACGCTCGACGGTTTGCTCGCGATCAAGGGCATTGGCCCCTGGACGGCGCAGTACATCGCAATGCGCGCGCTCGGCTCGCCCGATGCGATGCCCGTCGACGATCTGGTCCTGCGTCAGGCACTGGGCGCAGCCGATGGCCGTGCGGTCGCCGCGCGGGCGGCACAATGGGCGCCATGGCGGGCGTATGCTGCGCTGCACGTCTGGCGCGCGGCAGCACAGGGACCGGCGGGCCAGCCGGTCGAGACTTTGCAGGAGGTGTGCGCATGACCCACTACGAAACGTATTACGACAGCCCGCTGGGTGACATGCTGCTCGTCGCCAACGGCGACGCCCTCACCGGCGTGTATTTTTCGCATCAGAAGTATTTTCCGCAAGCGGGCGACACGCGCCGCGATGGCGCCGACGTCGCGGTCCTGCGTGACGCGAAGCGCCAGCTCGACGAGTATTTTCACGAAGGACGGCGCACCTTCGATCTGGCGCTGGCGGCGCACGGCACGCCGTTTCAGCAAGGCGTCTGGGCCGAACTGCAACGCATTCCGTTTGGCGAGACGCGCAGCTACGGCGACCTCGCGCACGCGTTGGGCGACCTCAACAAATCGCGCGCGGTCGGTGCCGCGAACGGCCGAAATCCGATCGCGATCATCGTGCCCTGCCACCGCGTGATCGGCGCAGACGGCACGCTCACCGGCTACGCCAGCGGCGTCGAGCGCAAGCTTGCCTTGCTCTCGCTGGAAGGGGCCGCGCTGGCCCCGGTGACAGGCGCCACCCAGATGGCCACGCGTCGAACCCGACTCTCGGCGCCCGCCAATCTCGCGTTCGATTTCTGACGGCCCGGGGCGCCAAGGCCGCGCCATATCGTCATTTTCAGGGCCGGCACGATGCAATAGGTGCGCGCGTCCCATCAATCGCGTTCACGCATGCCGTACAATCGTGAGTCCATGTATTTCTGCTTTGCACGACTATGCGCTCACGCACCGCCAAACGACTGACGCCCGACGCTGAAAAGCTGGTCGGCCATGCGCTCGCGCTCGCTGCCTCCGGCAGCCGTATCGAAGACCGCTTCTGGGAGGCCCAGCTCGACACGTTGCTCACGCGCGTGCTGCGCACCGGTAACCAACCGGCCATCGACGCCGCCCTCGACCATCTTCAGGCCAACCACAGCGAGGCCTATGGCGCGCTCGCCGATCTGATCGAGTCGCAAAGCGAATCCGCCGAACCGGAAGCCGAAGGTCAGGTGTGGGACGGTCTGCTCGTCGCCATCCCCATCCTCGCCTGGACCCGTTACGCGATTCCCTCGGGGCCGGTGAAAGCCGACGCGCTCATGCCCGTTCGCGCGCATCTGCACGCTCACGTGCTGGCCGAACCGGCGCGCGTGACCATTTCGCCGTATCTCTACAGCATCGACCAACTGCCGCGCACGCACTGCGAGTCGTGGAAGGTCACACAGCAATTGGTACGCGCGGCGGTCGAGAACACCGAAGTCAAGCAACCCGGCAGCGACCTGCCGGAAACGGCCCCGATTCTCGCCGACCCGCGCTTCCTGCTCGCGGCCGTCAGCGTACCCAAGGGCGCGCCGATGTTCCGTTGGCAGGAAGAAGGGGCGCGCCACGCCGAACGCGGCCAATGCCAGGAGGCATGGTCGACGCAGGGCGGCCCGAACCTCAATGCACTGCTACCCGGCTGCGAAATCGAGTGCCTGCTGCCCGACGCCTATTATGCGAGCTGCCGCGAAGCCGACGAGCGCATCCGGCCCCACACGATCCGCACGGCGCTGCGCTATCTCGAAGACGTGCTCACCCTCACGCCGGCCGAGTTGCGCGCCGTGGTGGCGGGCTTCGGCGAGCAGAACATTGACGAGTACCGCATCGGCTTCACGCAGCGGGGCAGCAACGACGTCATCTATGGGGTCGTGTGGCCGCTCTACGGTCGCGAGAATGGCGAGATCGAAGGCGGCGCGCTCGAGGAAGTCGCCGATCTGCTCAAGGCCTGCGGTGTGACCGAGATTCGCAAGCACCCGGGGCGCTTCGATCCGGAGTATTGCGACGATTGCGGCGTGCCGCTGTATCCGGATCCGGTGGGCGAAATCGTGCATGCGGAAATGCCGGAGGACGCCGAACCGAGCCGTCCGCATTTCCACTGATCGGCGGCGTGTCGAAGCGACGCGCGACGACAGCAAGACAATGGCCGTGCCCGATCAGTGCGCGGCCATTTTATTTGGGCGACGCGTTCGGCGTGCTCCACCTGTCACCCGGCGCCGATGGCAACGACGACGGCAACGTCACGACACATCGATGCAGCCCATGTCCCGATGCCAGATACTTGCGCTCGAACGGCGTCATGGGAGCGACGCCCCCCTCAGGCGTCCAGACCTCCACGGCCGGGCGCACACCGCTGAGCCACTCGACGGCCAACGCCATTTCCTCGATGTAGAGATCCCAGTTGCTGCGGCACTCCAGCACGCCGCCGAGCGCCACCACCGTGGGGAACACCGCGTGGGCATGCCAGCGTCGGGCGAGTTGGCCGATCTTCGGCCACGGGTTCGGATAGAGAAGGTAATGACGTGCCGGGCGAATGCCGGCCTCGAACAGTTGCCGCCAGAAGTCGACCAGATCAGCCCGCACCCACACGAAGTTCTCGGGCCACGCCCCGCCCCACCAATCCTTGCCGCGCACGATGCGGCTCTCCGATTGATCGATGCCAATGACGAAGTGATCGGGAAACTGCGTGGCCAGCCGCAACGTGCTTTCGCCGACACCGCATCCTGCATCAATGATCAGCGGTGCGGCGCCGGCGCTGCGCCACGCGACGATGGCGGCCTCGAACGCCCCCGCGCTATAGGCGGCGAGCGGCTTGCGAAAGACCGCGTCGCGATGACGTCTGACGAGCGCCGCCAGTCTGTCGTGCGGGCCGGTTTGAGCACTGGCCACGGTGCGTGAATTTGCGAACATGCTGAAATGAAGAAACGCGGGGCGAACGAAAGGCGTGCCTGCCGCATGCGCGAGGTTTTCTGCGCGGCGACGCGTCGGTCAGGCCCGCATTGTAGCGCTCTGTAACTTTCGCGGTCAGTCCTGTTACGTCCGAGGGCTTACCCGGCGGGCGTCGGCGACTTTTTTTCGGTTAAGATGGGAGCCGCTTTGCCGTTGTCTATCATAATGCGGTCAAGCCTCTTCGCGAGCGGCGCGTGCCGAAGACTCCTACGATGGGTCATCGCATGCCCGCATTGCTCTGCAATGCCTTAGCGCCCCCGAGAATACTTCAAGCAATGTCAAATCGATTTTTTCAACGCGCCGCCGGCGTCGTGATGCGCGCCGCGCGACAGGTCGTCGCAGCCGCACAGGCAGCCCCCATCGCATCCGTCGCGTCCGTCGTGTCCGTCGCTGTCCCTCTTTGCCTGTGCGCCGTTGCGGCCCCGGCACAGGCCTTCACCCTCGAACAACATCGCGCGCTGGTTGAGCAGTTCGTCAACACGCGTCACGCCGATCCGCTGGTGGCCGATTGCGCCGCGCACGCCAGTTTCGTCGTTGCCACGCTGCCCGGATACGAGAGCGTCGAGTATGCCGAGAACGCGCTCGATTCGGAGCATGCCAAGGTCTTGCCGTGGTCAGGGCCATTTGACGACCACAAGCAACGTGTGGACGTCACGCAGATGGTCGAACTCGACGGCGTCGGCAAGCGCACCAGCGGCCAAACGGACAACATCCATATTCGCTGCGGCTACGCCGACGGTCGCATGATGGGCTTCAACTATACGTCGCCGCTATCACAGGTCGAACAGCCGGTGACGCGTGCCAAACGCGGCAGCTCGCACGGCAAGGTGAAGCACGCGGCCGCGAAATCGGGCCGGCATGGCACCTCGTCCAAGGCGTCGCGCGGCAAGTCGTCGGCGAAGTCGAGCAGCACCAAGAAGACCGCGACGAAAAAGAAATCGCACTGAGCGCCGGGTGACGGTCGGCGCTCGCGCTGACCGTCCCTCCCCTCTCACGCGTTATCGGCCTGCATCTGTGCCCAGATCGCGGCAAGCATCGACGCGCCCAACGCGGCGCTTCGCGCGCCGCTCCACCCGACGTGCGGATCGGGACGGTTCGCGTTGTCCTTGAACGGCATCTCGAGTGTGAGCGACAGGCAGCCGAAGCGATGGGCGACCCACTTCGACGCGAGCTTGAGCGAGTCCGGCCCGTGTTTGCCCGGCGGATAGCCGAACCTGTCCTGGAAATCGAGGCTCGCCGCCTTCAGGCGCTCGCCGAAGGCCTTCTCGCGCGCGAGTGTCTCGTCGGTCGCCCATTCCACGCCGTCGTTGCCCGCCAGGAATACGTAGGGCAGCGCCTCGTCGCCGTGAATGTCGAAGAACATGTCGCAGCCGAGCGTCTCGATGGCTGCGCGCACGTGATACACCTCGGGCTGCGCATCGGGTCCGGCGCCAGCCACTCGCGATTGAGATTCGCGCCCACCGCATTGGTCCGCAGATGGCCGCGCGCCGAGCCGTCCGGATTCATGTTCGGCACGATATGCAGCACCGCTTCGTCGAGCACCGCCGTGGCGAGCGGGTCGCCCGCCCAGTCGCCCGCCCCGAGCAGGCGGCGCAAGAGCCCTTCCACGAACCACTCCGCCATCGTCTCGCCGGGATGCTGACGCGCGATCACCCAGAGATTGCGCTTGCCCGCGCGCGGTTCGCCCACGGTGAGCAACGTCATATCCCGCCCGTCGACGGTTTGCCCCAACGAGCGCGAACTCACCCTCGGCGAGTTCTGCGCCGTGCCGAGCAGTGCCAGGTGACGCTCCTCGGCATACGGCTCGAAATACGCGAGATACACGCTGTCATGCGCCGGCGTGAACGACACCGTCATGACCTTCGCGTCGTACGAGGTCGGCACGCGGAACCAGTTCACGCGATCGTACGACGCCACCGCGCGGTAGTTCTCCCAACCGCGCGGATACGAGGTTTGCCCCGCGTTATCGAACACGATTCGGCACGGCGTACCGCCCACCCCCTGCACACGGAAATGGAACCACTGCGCAAATTCGGCGGCACCGTCCCGGGCAATGCGCACGTGAATGTCGTCGGCACGCTCGGCACTCACCACTTCGATGGCGCCGCTATCGAACTTGCTGCTGATCTGGACGGTCATGACTTGTCTCGCTGGCGGAAATCAAAAACCCCGGGACACTTGCCCAGGGTCGAAGGCTCACGAACCTCAGGCCACGCGACGGCGGAAGACCCAAAGCGCATCGTTCGAAACCGTGTGGTCGAACGCGTAGCCTTCGCTGTCGAAGGCCTTGAGCTGCTGCACGTCGGTCACGCCGCGCTCGATGGCGTAACGCGCCATCAGGCCGCGCGCGCGCTTGGCATAGAAGCTGATGATCTTGTACTTGCCGCTCTTCCAGTCCTCGAACACCGGCGTGATCACCGGCGCCGCCACCAGACGGCGCTTGATGACCTTGAAATACTCTTCGGACGCCAGGTTCACGAGCACGCGACGCGTCTCGGCGTGCTCCGCGAGCGACGCGTTGATCGTCTGCGTCACACGCTCGCCCCAGAACGCGTACAAATCACGCCCGCGCTTATTGGCAAAGCGCGTGCCCATCTCCAGACGATAGGGCTGCAGCAGATCGAGCGGGCGCAGCACGCCGTACAGGCCCGACAGAATGCGCAGATGTTTCTGGGCGAAGTCGAGCTGCGTGGCGCTCAGGGTGCGGGCCGCGAGGCCCTCGTAGACGTCGCCGTTGAAGGCCAGCACGGCCTGCTTGGCATTGCTCGTGTCGAAGCGGGCGTTCCAGTCGGCGTAGCGGGTGACGTTCAGCGCGGCAAGTTGATCGGAAATGCTCATGAGCGAGCCCACCTGTGCCGGGCTCAGTTCGCGCAGACCGTCGATCAGTTCGGCCGCGTCGTCGACGAACTGTGGCACGGTGTGCGTGCTCACGTGCGGCGGCGTTTCGTAGTCGAGCGATTTGGCCGGCGAGAGAACAATTATCATATCGGGTGCAGCGTCCCTGCGAAAACGAGAAACCGACATTCTATCCAATGCTTCAGAACGCTGTTGCCACGCCCGCCGAACGGGCCTTCGCCGAGCATCTCGATACGCTCGCCACGCCACCGCGCGTGGTGCTCGACACCAATGTCTGGATCGACCTGCTCGTCTTTGACGACCCCATTGTGCGAGCACTGCGCGATGCCCTCGTCGAGCGCCGCCTCACGGCGCTCATGGCGTCGCGCTGCCGTGACGAACTCGCCGTGGTGCTTACTTATCCGCAATTCGCGTCGCGCGAAATCGACAACGACGCCGCGCTCGCCTGGGTCGACGCCAACACGCATCGCATTGTCGTGCCGGAAGACGCCACGCCGGGCGCCCCGCTGCCGTTGTGCCGCGACCGCGACGATCAGAAATTCCTCGAGGCCGCACGCGACGGTCATGCACACTGGCTCGTCAGCAAGGACAAAGCAGTGCTTAAGCTGCGCAGCCGGGTGGCACGCCAGTTCGGCTTTCGCATCGTGACGGCGAGCGCGTTCGCGTCGCTGCTCAATGCGAACGGGTAATGTCCGAAAGTCCGATCGGAATCGGCGGACGCATGGCCGCGGCATGTCCGAAAACGCGGCCCAACCTCCGGCATCGCCCGCAGGCCGGGCGCAGCGGCGGTAGAATGGCGGCCTGATCACTGCATCGTCCACTGCCTACATGAACGCGCCCCACACCGCATCTGTCGCGCCCGCCGCTCAGGCGTTGGTCGCCCCGCCGCTTGCGTCACGTCTGCCGAACGTCGGCACCACCATTTTCACCGTGATGTCGGCGCTCGCCGCCGAGAAGCAGGCGGTGAACCTCGGGCAGGGCTTCCCCGATTTCGCGTGCGATCCGAAGATCGTCGATGCCGTCTCGCGAGCCATGCGCGATGGCCACAACCAATACCCGCCGATGGCCGGCGTACCGGCACTGCGTCAGGCGATCGCCGACAAGATCGGCAAGCTGTACGGGCAGCATTACGACTGGAACACGGAAATCACGGTGACGGCCGGTGCCACCCAGGCCCTGCTCACGGCCATTCTCGCGTGCGTGCATCCGGGCGACGAGGTGATCGTGTTCGAGCCGACGTATGACAGTTACGTGCCCTCGATCGAGCTGGCCGGTGGCAAGCCGGTGTTCATCACGCTCGACGCACCCGAGTTTCGCATTCCGTTCGACAAGCTTGCGGCGGCGATCACGCCGCGCACGCGTCTCATCCTGTTCAACACGCCGCACAATCCCAGCGGCACCGTGTGGCACGAACACGATCTCGCGAAGCTCGCCGAGATCGTGGCCGGCACCGACATCCTGCTGATCTCGGACGAGGTCTACGAACACATGGTGTACGACGGCAAGCGGCATGAGAGTGTGGCGCGCCATCCCGAACTCGCGCGCCGCAGCTTCATCGTGTCGAGCTTCGGCAAGACGTATCACGTGACCGGCTGGAAGGTCGGATTCGTGGCGGCGCCGGCGTCACTCTCGGCCGAATTCCGCAAGGTGCATCAGTTCAACGTGTTCACGGTCAACACGCCGATGCAGGTCGGTCTGGCCGACTACATGCGCGACCCCGCGCCCTACCTCGAACTTGCGGGCTTCTACCAGAAGAAGCGCGACCTGTTCCGCGAAGGGCTAGCGGGCACGCGCTTCAAGCTGCTGCCGTGCGAAGGCACTTACTTCCAGTGCGTGGATTACAGCGCGATCAGCGACATGAGCGAAGCCGACTTCGCGCTGTGGCTGACCGGCGAGATCGGCGTGGCAGCGATTCCCGTCTCGGCGTTCTACCATGAGCCGCATGAATCCGGCGTGGTGCGCTTCTGCTTCGCCAAGCAGGACGACACGCTGCGCGAGGCGCTGACACGACTCGCCAAGATCTGACGCGAACCGCGTCAGCAAGACGCTAAAAGGGCCGCGATCTTTTTCAAATCGCTGCCCTTTCGTTTTTGCCTCGGCGCGTGATGCGCGGCGGTGGCAGGCTCGGCGGAATTACCCCGCCTTCTTTGCCTGCTGTGCCTGCTGGTACGCCTTCTGCTCGGCGCGCATGCGCTGGAACGACTCGCGTTCGGCGAGCCCCTTGCCATACGCCTTCCAGTCGATGCCGGCCGCTTGCAGGAAATCCTCCCCATACACGGCTTGCGTGGCCATCCCCAGGATCGGCAGATGGATGCCCGCGGCGACGTCGGCCATCGAGAAGGTATCGCCGGCAAGGTAAGGCGCAAACTTCGCCAGCCGCTTGAACGCCACGATGTTGCGGCGCAGCAGCTTCTCGGTGCGTTGGCGCGTGCCATCCGAGGCCGTCGCGCCAAAGAACGCCTGCCCGTAGATGTCGCGCACAACCAGCTCCAGGTGCAACTCCACCATCGTGAGCAGTTCGCGCTCCTTCGCCTGCCGCCACGGATCTTTCGAGAAAAGCGCGGGCGACGGATGCGTCGCTTCGAGGAAATCGCAGATCACCTGCGACTCGGACAGGAACCCTTGTTCCGTTTCCAGATACGGCACCTTGCCGAGCGGCGAGCATTGCAGCAGCGACTCATCCTGGCAGGGAATCGACTCCGACTCCTCGAATGCCAAGCCCTTCTCATACAGTACTACCTTGACCTTGTTGTAATAGTTGCTGATGGGAAAACCGTACAGCTTCAACATGATGTCTCCGATGCGTCACGGCTAGCGCCTCGGTTGTGGCCGAGGCCGCGGCACGTGTGCAGTGTCATGATGCGTCCCTGGTGCGCTGCCGCCGATGGAGCGGTAGCGCGTCGTTGTCGGCCGATCGCGCGACGGTGGTGCGACGGTTGCAGCATCGTTGTCGATCCACACGCTCTTCACGTCATGCAGCGAGAGCCACGGGGTCAACCTTGGCGATGCGTGCCGCCGACGCGACTGGCGGCCACCCGCAGTGTAACGGCATCGCACGATCGGTCGTGAGACACGCATACGGGAAGATGTCCCGAAATCTGCCTCTCGGCCCAACGGCAGGTCCAAGAACGGTCCGATGCACTACGCCCCCGGCCGACCGCCCAGCGGAACAAGCGCTGGCAGCCGCGGCAAGATCGGCGACAATAGCGCCAACGCGTGATGGGCACCGGTTTGCATCGCTCGGCGAGTCGTCAGGAAATTCATTTCCAGACCGACCGGTCGGACGATAGAATGTTGCATCCCCGCCGTGCCAGCGCCGGGCGCGCCCATCGCGCGACACCGATCGACGACCATCGACCCCCATTTCGAGACACTCCGAATGACTGCATCCTCCTCCCAGGCCTGCGCGAACGCCCCCGGCAAGACTATCGACGTGCTGGGTATCGTCGGCGCCGGCGCCATGGGCCGTGGCATCGCACAGATCGCCGCGCAGGCTGGCCTGCGCGTGAAACTTTACGACACCAACGCCAGCGCCGTGCAAGCCGCACTGGGCACCCTGCGCGACACGCTCGACAAGCTCGCCGCGAAGGGTAAGATCGAAGCGTCGAGTGTCGAGGCGACGATGGGCCGTCTGCAGGCATGCAGCGTCCTTGAGGATCTGGCCGATTGCCAACTCGTAGTCGAAGCCATTATCGAAAAACTCGACATCAAGCGCGATCTGTTCCGCTCGCTAGAGGGCATCGTCGCGGCAGACGCGATTCTCGCGTCGAACACGTCGTCGCTATCGATCACCGCGATCGCCGCCGCGTGCGAGTGCCCGGAGCGCGTGGCCGGCTACCACTTCTTCAACCCGGTACCGCTCATGAAGGTGGTGGAGGTGATCGACGGCCTGCGCACCGCCCCCGAAGTCGGCGATGCGCTGCTCGCGCTGGGTCAGCGCATGGGGCACACGGCCGTGCGCTGCAAGGACATGCCGGGCTTCATCGTCAACCACGCCGGGCGCGGCATGAACACCGAAGGCCTGCGCGTGGCGAGTGAAGGTGTGGCGAGCTTTGCTGACATCGACCGTATCCTGCGCGAGCAGGCGGGCTTTCGTCTTGGCACGTTCGAACTGCTCGATCTCACGGCACTCGACGTCTCGCACCCGGTGATGGAATCGATCTACCACCAGTTCTACGAAGAAGCCCGCTTCCGTCCGTCGCCGATCACAGCGGTACGCTTCGCGGGCGGCCTGCTGGGCCGCAAGGTCGGCGAAGGCTTCTATCGCTATGTCGACGGCAAACAGCAAGTGCCGCCTGAAGCCCCGGCGCCCGACACCCTGCCCGCCAGCGTCTGGGTGAGCCGGGCCGATACGCGCGGCTTCGCGGCCGTGGTCGAACTGCTCGGCGCGACGGGCGTGCCCCTCGAAAGCGGCGACAAGCCATCGGCAACGGCGCTGATCGTTGTCACGCCGCTCGGCCTCGACGCCACGACCTGCGCCGTTGAACAGGGACTCGACGCGGCGCGCACGGTGGCCGTCGACACGCTGCTGCCGCTCGCCGGCGCGAAGCGCCACACGCTGATGACCACGCCGATCACGACACCCGAAGCACGCAACGCCGCACACGCCCTGTTTGCGCACGGCGGCACTCCCGCGACGGTGATTCGCGACTCGGCGGGCTTCGTCGCACAGCGCGTGATCGCCACCATCGTGAACATCGGCGCCGACATCGCGCAGCAACGCATCGCGGCACCCGGCGACATCGATCGCGCCGTGACGCTGGGCCTGGGCTACGCCAAAGGGCCGCTCGCACTCGGCGATGCCGTCGGCGCACGCCAACTGCTTACCGTGCTGCGCAATCTGCAATCATTCTATGGCGATCAGCGCTATCGTCCGTCGCCGTGGCTCACGCGCCGCGCGCAACTGGGCGTGTCGCTGCTGACCGAAGAACAGTGATCTGGAGACTCGCCACATGAGCGCCGAACTGCTTGCCGAACGCGTTGACCACACGCTGGTGCTGACGCTGTCGAACCCGGGGGCGCGCAATGCGCTGCACCCCGACATGTACGCCGCCGGGGTCGAAGCGCTGAGCACGGCCGAGCGCGATCCGTCCGTGCGCGCCGTGGTGCTCACCGGCGCCGACAACTTCTTTTGCGCGGGCGGCAACCTGAACCGGCTGCTGGAGAATCGTCAGAAGGACCCATCGGTACAGGCGGCAAGCATCGACGCGCTCGCTGAATGGATCGAGGCGCTGCGTGCGTGTCCGAAGCCGGTCATCGCGGCCGTCGAGGGCGCCGCCGCCGGGGCGGGCTTCTCGCTCGCGCTCGCGTGCGACCTGCTCGTCGCGGCCGACAACGCCAAGTTCGTGATGGCCTACGTCAAAGTCGGCCTCACGCCCGATGGCGGCGGCTCGTGGTTCCTCTCGCAAGCCCTGCCCCGCCCGCTCGCCACCGAGATCCTGCTCGAAGGCAAGCCGGTCGCGGCGGCACGCCTGGCCGCGGCCGGTCTCGTCAACCGCGTGGTCGCGCCGGGACAAGCCCGTGCCGAGGCGCTGAACTGGGCGACCGATCTCGCGCAGCTCTCGCCGAACGCCGTCGGCCGGATCAAGTCGCTCATTGAAAGCGGCGCCCGGGAGACGCTCACCTCGCAGTTGGGCGCCGAGCGCGATAGCTTCGTCGCATCGCTTCACCATGCGGACGGTCTGGAAGGAATCAGTGCCTTCCTTGAGAAACGTCCGGCAAAATACGCCTGATGGCTTGACCGACCGCGCACGAACTTTGAACGCGCGCGGTCGGTCAAGGCCTTGCCGCAGCGCCCCGTTAGACTGCCGGCGCCCCTCTCAGGAGAGTTACCGAATGCGCGACTCACTCGGCCAATCCGGCGCCGCCGCCGGTCCCTTGGCATTCACGCCGCCACAGCGCCGCCGCATCTACCTGATGCGTCATGGCGACGTCACCTACTTCGACGACAGCGGCAAGCCTATCGACGCCGACGCCGTCGCGCTCAACGAGCTGGGGCGCTCGCAAGCCAGCGCCGCCGGACGCGCCTTTGCCGCCGAGAACATCCGCTTCGATCGCGTGATCGTGAGCGGCCTGCCGCGCACCCGCGAGACGGCCGATCGCGTGCTGGCCGAGACCGGGCAACAGATCGACATCGAGACGTGGACGTGCTGGCAGGAAATTCGCGCCGGCAACATTGCCGACCTGCCGCCGGGCGAGATCGCGCAGGCGTTTCTCGGCGCGTTCGACGGCCTCGTGCCCGAGAGCACCCGCTTCATGAACGGCGAGTCGGTGCGCGAGTTGCTCGACCGCGTGGTGCCGCCGCTGGCGGAGCTGCGCGCCGATACGTCGTGGGATACGGTGCTGCTGGTGTTGCACGGCGGCGTGAATCGGGCGATTCTCTCGCATGCCATGCATCCGCTCGGACGCCTCTTCCTGGGCCAGCTCGCTCAAACCCCCGCCTGCATCAACGCGCTCGACGTGGGCGACAAGCCCGAAGACTGGGTCGTGCGCCTGATGAACTTTGCGCCGCCGCAAGTGCTGCATCGCGATAACCGGCTGACCGTCATGGAAAAGATCTTCGCGTCGTTTGTGCGCACGCGAGCCCGAGGATAAGCTCGTCAGGCCATCGCGCGACGTGAAGCGTCCGCACACGCAATAAGCAACAAGCAACAAACAACGCAGTCGAAACTGTCGAAATCGTCACGAACAACGTAGCACCGGGAATGCAGGAGACAGCATGGCCGAGGAGCTCGCGCAGGACTATTCCACATTTGCCGGCGAACGCGCACTGGACGCGCGCGCGCCCTTCGATACCGCTGCGCTCGAAGGCTGGCTCGCCGCGCATGTCGACGGCGTCGTCGGGCCGCTGACGATCACGCAATTCAACGGCGGCCAATCCAACCCGACTTATCGCCTGACGACCCCCGACGCCGCCTACGTGCTGCGCACCAAGCCCGCACCGGCCGCCAAACTGCTCCCGTCCGCCCACGCCATCGAGCGCGAATATCGTGTGATGCATGCCCTCGCCGGCACCGATGTCCCCGTCGCCCGCATGCGGGGCCTGTGCATGGACGAAAGCGTGATCGGGCTGGCGTTCTATGTCATGGACTTCGTGCCGGGGCGCGTGTTGTGGGACCCCTCGCTGCCCGGCATGACACCGGCCGAGCGCGGTGCCATCTACGACGAGATGAACCGCGTCATCTCGGCCCTGCACCGGGTCGACTACGCGGCCATCGGCCTTGCGTCCTACGGCAAGCCTGGCGGCTACATCGCTCGACAGATCGCCCGGTGGAGCCAGCAATACCGCGCCTCACAGACGCAGACGATCGACGCGATGGACCGTCTCATCGAGTGGCTGCCCGCGCATTTGCCGTCTGGCGTGCCCGAGCGCACCAGCATCGTGCACGGCGACTTCCGCCTCGACAATCTGATCTTCCATCCGAGCGAGCCGCGCGTACTCGCCGTGCTCGACTGGGAACTGTCGACGCTCGGCGACCCGCTCGCCGACTTCAGTTATCACTGCATGGCATGGCACGTCACCCCCGGCGTGTTTCGCGGCATTGCCGGCCTCGACTGGGCCGCCCTCGGCATACCGGACGAAAACGCCTACGTCGCCCGCTACAGCGAGCGCACGGGGATTGCCCGGCCCGCGCAGTGGTATTTCTATCTCGCGTATAACATGTTCCGTATCGCCGCAATTCTGCAAGGCATCATGAAGCGCGTCGCCGACGGCACGGCGGTCAGCCAGCAGGCGCTCGATGCCGGCCAGCGCGCGCGGCCGATGGCCGAACTCGCCTGGATGTACGCGCAGCGCAGCACAGCCCCCGCGCAGTGCGGGTCCCGGGATCTCGATCACGCAGGCAGTCACGGAACGCAGACCTCATGAATTTCACCTACAGCCCGAAAGTCGAGGCATTACGCGAGCGCCTCACCGCATTCTTCGACGAGCACATTTTCCCGAACGAGCGTCACTATCTCGAAGCGATCGAGGTAGCGCGGCGCCAAGGCGACGCATGGCAGCCGTCGCCGGTCATCGAACGCCTCAAGCCGCTCGCGCAGCAGGCCGGGCTGTGGAACCTGTTCCTGCCCGACTCGGGGCGCGGCGCGGGCCTGACCAACGTCGAATACGCACCGCTGTGCGAGATCATGGGACAGGTCCCGTGGGCGCCGGAAGTCTTCAATTGCAACGCCCCCGACACCGGCAACATGGAAACGCTCGAGCGCTACGCGACCGACGCGCAAAAGGCGCAATGGCTCGAACCGCTGCTGCGCGGCGAGATCCGCTCCGCCTTTCTGATGACGGAGCCGGACGTGGCGTCGTCCGACGCCACCAACGTCCAGTGCCGCATTCGCCGCGACGGCGACGACTACGTCATCAATGGCCGCAAGTGGTGGTCGACCGGCGCGGGCGACCCACGTTGCGCCGTCTACATCGTGATGGGCAAGACCGATCCGGAGGCGCCGAAGCATGCCCAACAGTCGATGATTCTCGTGCCGGCCGACGCCAAGGGCGTGACGCGCGTGCGCCCGCTCACCGTCTTCGGCTACGACGACGCCCCGCACGGCCATATGGAAATCGTGCTCGATGACGTGCGTGTGCCGGCCAGCAGTCTCCTGCTCGGCGAGGGACGCGGCTTCGAGATCGCGCAGGGGCGTCTCGGCCCGGGGCGTATCCACCATTGCATGCGGCTCATCGGGCTGGCCGAGCGTGCGCTTTCGTTGATGTGCCAGCGTACGCTCTCACGGGTCGCGTTCGGCAAGCCGATCGCGGCGCAGGGCGTCACGCGCGAGCGCATCGCCGAAGCCCGGTGTTTGATCGAACAGGCGCGCCTGCTCACGCTCAAGGCCGCCTATATGATGGATACCGTCGGCAACAAGGCGGCGCGGGCCGAGATCGCCATGATCAAGGTCGTGGCGCCGACCATGGCGTGCCAGGTGCTCGACTGGGCGATGCAGGCCCATGGCGCGGCGGGGCTCTCGGGCGACTTCCCGCTGGCCTACGCGTATGCGAGCGCGCGCACGTTGCGCTTCGCGGACGGCCCCGACGAAGTCCATCGCAACGCCATCGCCAAGCTGGAACTGGCGCGCTACGCGAGCGCGCCGAGCGCCCCCGGCGCCCCGTCGTCGACCGACACCCCAACAAGGAGCCACAATTGATTCAACTCTATTCCTGGGCCACGCCCAACGGCCACAAGGTCCACATCATGCTCGAAGAGTGCGGGTTGCCCTACCACGCACATGCCGTCGATATCGGGGCGGGCGACCAGTTCAAGGACGCCTTCCTCGCCATCTCGCCGAACAACAAGATTCCGGCCATCGTCGACGAGGACGGGCCGGACGGCAAGCCGATCTCGCTGTTCGAGTCGGGAGCGATCCTGCTGTATCTGGCGGGCAAGACCGGGCGCTTCCTGCCCGAGGATGTGCGCGGCAAGTACGAGACGCTCGAATGGCTGATGTTCCAGATGGGGGGCGTGGGGCCGATGCTCGGTCAGGCGCACCATTTTCGGATCTACGCGCCCGAGAAAATCGATTACGCGATCAAGCGCTACACCAATGAAGCCCGGCGTCTGTACGGCGTGCTCGACAAGCGGCTCGGCCATCACCCGTACGTGGCGGGCGACATGTACACGATTGCGGATATTGCCATCTGGCCGTGGCTGCGCTCGTGGAAGAATCAAGGTGTGGTGATGTCGGACTTCCCCAATGTGCAGCGCTGGTTCGACGCCATCGAGGCCCGTCCGGCCGTGCAGCGCGGCATCAAGGTGCTGGCCGACGCGCGCAAGCCGCTTCAGGACGCCAAGGCCCGCGAGATACTGTTCGGCGCGACACAATACGCGCGCCATTAGGCCGCGGGGCGAGCGGTGGCGGTCCGGCGGGGCGTAGCGCGAAGTGGTTGACACTTCGCAACAGACTGCGGTTTCGCCGCGACGCTGGCGGTGCTAATCTAGGCGCATTACGCTCGATGCGTAGGCGCGTCGCACACGCCGAACACGTACCTGCAGACGTTTTTCAAACGTCTGCGACGCGGCTGGCCGCCGTCGTCCCCTTGCAGTTCGCAGTCCCTCGCCGCTGGCTTTTGGAAGATCCGGGAGATCCACATATGTCAGGCAAGTTCGAACTCAAGCGCAGTCCCAACGGTGAATTCCACTTTCACCTGATGGCCGACAGCGGGCACATTATCCTTTCGTCCGAGACATACAAGGCGCGGGCCTCTGCGCAGAACGGCATCGAGTCCGTTCGCAAAAATTCGGCCGAGGACCACCGTTTCGAGCGCAAGACGTCGACGTCCGGCCGCCCGTATTTCGTGCTCAAGGCGCGCAATGGCGAGATCATCGGCCAAAGCCAGATGTTCTCGAGCGCCGAGCAGATGGAAGACGGCATCTCGCAGGTCAAACGCGATGCCCCGGCGGCCTCGGTGAGCGATCTGTCACATTGAGTCCACCGCGGCAGGCCGACGCGAGCGCCGGTGAGCCCGATGCTCGCGTGACTCAGTCGCCGCGCTTCAAATAGAGCCCGGTTCCGCGGAACCGGCACACTTCTTCGCCATGCTGATTCGTTGCCGTCCAGAGCTGGCGCACGATGCCCCGATCGGGACGGCTTTTCGACGCGCGCACTTCCAGCGTGCTGCTCGTGACCGTGATCGTGTCTCCCGGACGCACCGGTTTGAGCCACTCGATCTGCTCGACGCCCGGCGACCCCATGCTCGACGAGCGCGAGAGCAGTTGGTCGACGTTCATCCGCATCATGATGCTGCACGTGTGCCAGCCGCTGGCCACCAGCCCACCGAAATGCGACTCGCGCCCGGCCGCTTCATCGATGTGAAACGGCTGGGGATCGAATTGCCGCGCAAAATGCACGATCTCGTCCGCCGTGAACGTGTATTCGCCCAGATCGAAGGTGTCACCCACCGTGAAGTCTTCGAAGTAGTACTCGAGAGTTGCCATCGCTAGCTCCTGCATGCGGCGTGCTGGCGTCATCCGCCAGACGGTTACGGGCTTACTGCAACGTATCCTTGAAGCCGTCGGGAATCGGCAGCGGCATGACGTCGATGCCCTCTTCCGCCAGCGCTTCGCTCTCTTCGCGCGACACCGTGCCGCGAATATTGCGCTCCGGGGCTTCCGCATAGTGAATCTTGCGGGCTTCCTCGGCAAACTGGCTGCCCACGTCTTCCGTGTTCGCCATGACGTGACGCACCGCCTTCATCCAGAGCGTCTGTAGCTCGCTTTTCGCTTTGGCGACGTCCCGCGAGGCCGTTTCGCCTGGCGGTCGCGCGGCCGGCGCGCCTTCGGCACGCAACGTCGCCCCCGACAGATTCAGGCGCGGCGCAGACGGCATGCGGGCAATCTGCGCGTCGCCGCAGACGGGGCATGTCACCAGCCCCCGCGCTTGCTGCGACAGGTAATCGTCCTCCGAGCCGAACCAGCCCTCGAAGGTGTGCTCGTGTGCACAACGCAAGTCAAAAACCTTCATGACGCAATGGATGTATCCCGACCCCGTGGGTCACGAGACCGGGGATCGAAAAAATGACGATGGATCAGCGTTGTGGCGACCGCTCGTTCGGCTGCCACACGCCCGATAATATCTTTTCCAGCCAGAACGCGCCGATGATCGATTTGACGTCCGTGATACGCCCGTCCCGCACCCATTGCAGCAGTTCGGTCGCGGGCATCTTGAACACGTCGAGAAACTCGCCCTCGTCGAGGCGTTGTTCGCCAAGCGTGAGGTCGCGCGCAAGCCAGATGTCGATGAATTCCGTCGAGTACGAAATCACCGGGTGAATACGCGTGAGGTAATCCCAGCGCTCGGCACGATACCCCGTCTCTTCCAGCAACTCACGCTGGCCGCACGCGAGACCGCCCTCCGCATCGTCGAGCTTGCCGGCGGGCAGCTCCGTCATCACGCGCTCGAGCGGATACCGATACTGACGCTCCATGAGCACCTGGCCGTCGTCGAAGAGCGGAATCACCATGACGGCCCCCGGATGGGTGGTGTATTCGCGCGTTGCCGTCTTGCCGTCGGGTAGACGCACGCGGTCGCGCTTGATGGTCAGGAACGAACCGTCATAGACCGTATCGCTCTCAAGACGCGTCTCAATCAGATGTCGATCGTCGAATTGACGCTGGGTCATAAGCCCTCCACGGCTGAAAATTGGCGAACCCAAAACAAAACGCCGCCCAAGGGCGGCGTCTTGCGAAGCAAACATCTCAGGCCACAACGGCAGCCGGTCGATGACGCCACAAATACCGGTACACGAAGCCCGGAAACGCGAACACGACGAAAAGACTGGCCGTGACCGCATAGAACTGCCAGCCCTGCGAAAACACGTTGCCGATGCCCGACTCGATCAGATAACCGAGCGCACCCACCACGAAATAAGCCACCGCCATCTCGACCAGTCGGCACCACAGCGGCTTGACTGCTCGCTTGAGCGCGATGACGCCAAACAGGCGCTGGTTCACGAACGGCAGATTCGCGCCCAACAAGGACAGCACAATCACCAGCATACCGCCTGCCGACATACCCATCGATCATCCCTCCGCCGGTTCGTGTATCGTGCGCCGGGCCGGTCATTTCGACCCGCCCGGCCGCCTTCGTGTAGTCTAACGCGCTCAGCCGCTCAGCCGCTCAGCTGGCGAGCGTCAGCTTGATGGTGCGCAGGCACCAGTCCATCAGCGGGCCCGGCATCAGGCCCAGATAGAGCAGGACCAAACCGTTGAGCGACAGCACGAAACGCATCGTGCCGCTGCCCTGCAGCGCATTGTGGTCGTCGGCCTTGTCGAAGTACATCAGCTTGACGACACGCAGGTAGTAGAACGCACCGATCAGCGAGGCCAACACCGCCACCACCGCCAACCACACCATGCCCGCGTTCACCACGGCTTGCAGCACGGCCAGCTTGGCGTAGAAGCCTGCCAGCGGCGGAATGCCGGCCAGCGAGAACATCAGCATCAGCATCACGAACGCGAACCACGGGCTACGCTGGTTCAGGCCCTTCAGATCGGAGAGATTCTCGGCCTCGAAGCCCTGGCGCGAGAGCAGCAGCACGATACCGAACGTGCCCAGCGTCGTGAGCAGGTAGATCACGCTGTAGAACATCGACGAACCGTACGCGTCGGCGATCCCGTCGATCTTGCCGCCCACCACGCCCGAGAGCATGCCCAGCAGCACGAAGCCCATGTGCGAGATGGTCGAGTAGGCCAGCAGGCGCTTGACGTTGGTCTGCACGATCGCCGTCAGGTTACCGATCACCAGCGAGAGCACCGCCATGATGATCAGCATCTGCTGCCAGTCGATCGCCAGCGGCAGCATGCCTTCGACGAGCAAGCGCAGCAGCAGCGCGAAGGCACCCAGCTTCGGCGCGCCACCGATGAGCAGCGTGACCGGGGTCGGCGCGCCCTGGTAGACGTCGGGCACCCACATGTGGAACGGCGCGGCGCCGAGCTTGAACGCCAGACCTGCCACCACGAACACAACGCCGAACACCAGCACGACCTTGTTCACAGCGCCCGAGGCGATGACTTCGAAGACCTTGGACAGTTCGAGCGAGCCGGTCGCGCCGTACATCATCGACATGCCGTACAGCAGGAAGCCCGAGGCGAGCGCCCCAGAACGTAGTACTTCATGGCCGACTCGGTCGCGTTCGTCGAATCGCGCCAGACGGCGGCAAGGGCGTACAGCGACAGCGACATCAGTTCCAGACCCAGGTACAAGGTCAGGAAGTTGTTGCCCGAGATCATCACCGACAGGCCCAGCAGCGAGAACAGGCTGAGGACGTAGAAGTCGCCGCGGGCGAGACCGCGGGCTTCCAGATACTTTTGACCGTAGACGAACGTGACGAACGTGGCGAGGCCACCAAAGGCCTTGAGCAGGTTCGACATCGGATCGGCGACGAACACATTACCGAACAGGTAGTGCGACGCCGGATCGCTGGCGTTGCATGCCCACAGCACGGACACGACCGCGGACGTGATGAGCGCCAGCACATAGTTGAGCTTGCGCGTCTGGCCGAGGAACGCGTCGCACATCATGATCACGAGGATCATGAGCAGCAGGATGGCCTCCGGCAACGCAGGCAGCAGATTGATGTTTTGCATGATCTGGATATCCTCCCCGATTAAGGCAGCTTGGTCTGCGCCACGTGGGCGAGGAGGTTAACGACGGAGGTGTGCATCAGGTCGGTAAAGGGCTTCGGATAGATACCCATGAACAGCGTGAGCGCCGCCAGCACGGCCAGCATGAAGAATTCGCGCTTGTTGATGTCGACCAGCTCGCGCACGTGATCGTTGGCGATCGCGCCGAAAATCACGCGCTTGTACATCCACAGCGAATACGCCGCACCGGTGATCAGCGAGGTCGCAGCAAGCAGACCCACCCAGAAGTTCAGCTTCACGGCGCCCAGGATCACCAGGAATTCGCCCACGAAGCCCGACGTCGCCGGCAGACCGCTGTTGGCCATCGCGAACAGCATGAACAGCGCCGCGAACTTCGGCATCGTGTTCACCACGCCGCCGTAGTCGGCGATGTTGCGCGAGTGCATGCGGTCGTAAAGCACACCGATACACAGGAACATGGCGCCCGAGACGAAGCCGTGCGAGATCATCTGCACCAGTGCGCCCTGCATGCCAATTTCGCTGAACATGAAGAAGCCGAGAATCGCGAAGCCCATGTGAGCGATCGACGAATACGCCACCAGCTTCTTCATGTCGGTCTGCACCAGGGCCACGAGGCCGATGTAGACGACGGCGATCAGCGCGAGCGTGATCATGAAGCCCGACAGGTAGTGGCTGGCGTCAGGCGCGATCGGCAGCGAGAAGCGCAGGAAACCGTAGGCCCCGAGCTTGAGCATGATCGCGGCCAGCACGACCGAGCCGCCGGTCGGCGCTTCCACGTGGGCGTCCGGCAACCAGGTATGCACCGGCCACATCGGCACCTTCACGGCGAAGGCCATGAAGAACGCCGCGAACAGCAGTATCTGCACGTTCATCGGCAGCTTCGCGGCGTACCAGTCGGTCAGCGTGAACGAGTGCGTCACGTTGTACAGGTAAATCAGCGCGACCAGCATGAGCAGCGAGCCGAGCAGCGTGTACAGGAAGAACTTGAACGCGGCATACACCCGGTTCGGGCCGCCCCACACACCGATGATCAGGTACATCGGGATCAGCGTGGCCTCGAAGAAGACGTAGAACAGCAGGCCGTCTTGCGCCGAGAAAACCCCGATCATCAGACCCGAGAGGATCAGGAACGCGGCCATGTACTGGGCGACGCGCTCCGTGATCACTTCCCAGCCAGCGATCACCACGATCACCGTGATAAGCGAGGTCAGCACGATCAGCCACAGCGAGATGCCGTCGATGCCGAGGAAGTAGTTGATGTGGAAGCGGTCGATCCAGCTCGATTTCTCGACAAACTGGAACGCCGCCGTATTGGCGTCGAAGTTCGAGATCAACGGCAGCGTGACCAGGAAGCTCATCAGCGACCCGATGAGCGACAGCGCACGTGCGCCGCCCGGGTTGCGGTCGTTACCCACCGCGAGGACAACGATCCCCGAGATGATGGGTAGCCAGATGGCCAGACTCAGAAGCGGTAGCGATTGCATTATTGTTGGCTCCCCCTATTACTTGCCGTTCAACGTCACAAACAGCGTCAGGAGCCCGAGCATGCCGAGGATCATGGCGAACGCGTAGTGGTAGATGTAACCGGATTGAACGAAGCGGATGACACCGGCGAACCAGCCCACCAGACGCGCGCTGCCGTTCACGACCGCGCCATCGATGAGACCTTGATCGCCCGCCTTCCACAGGCCGCGACCGATCTTGAGCGCGCCCTTGGCGAAGACCACTTCGTTGATCTTGTCCATGTAGTACTTGTTGTCGAGCAGGTTGTAGATGCCCGAGAACCGATGCTTCAGTGCTTCCGGAATATCCGGGCGCTTCAGGTAGAAGAACGCCGCGAGCACGATGCCCAGCGCCGACAGGGCGATCGGGAGCGTGCCGAACGAGTGCAACGCCATCGCCAGCCAGCCGTGGAAATCGTGGCTCAGCTCTTCCATCGCCGGATGGTTTTCGCCAACGTAGATCACGTCCTTGAACGCCACGCCTTGCTTGAAGAAGCTGCCGAACAGCATCGGGGCAATCGCGATGGCACCGATGATGACCGACGGAATCGCCAGCAGAATCAGCGGGATCGTGACCACCGCCGGCGACTCGTGCGGCTTCTGACCCGGGGCCAGACCGTGGTGGTGATCGGCGGTTTCCTCTTCTTCCTCGTGATGCGCGTCATGGTCGTGATGCACCTGACCGAAACGCTCCTTGCCGTGGAAGACCATGAAGTACATGCGGAACGAGTAGAACGCCGTGACGAAGACGCTGGCGACCACGGCGAAGTACGCGAAGCCCGAGCCCGGCAGATGCGAGGCGGCCACGGCTTCGATGATCGAGTCCTTCGAGTAGAAACCGGCGAAGAACGGTGTCCCGATCAGCGCGAGCGAGCCCAGCAGCGAGGTGATCCATGTGATCGGCATGTACTTCCACAGGCCGCCCATGTTGCGCATGTCCTGATCGTGATGCATGCCCATGATGACCGAGCCCGCACCGAGGAACAGCAGCGCCTTGAAGAACGCGTGCGTCATCAGGTGGAAGATGGCGACCGGGTAGGCCGACACGCCGAGCGCGACCGTCATGTAACCGAGCTGCGAGAGCGTCGAGTAGGCCACGACACGCTTGATGTCGTTCTGGATCATGCCCAGGAAGCCCATGAACAGCGCCGTGATCGCACCGATGATCGTGATGAACGACAGCGCCGTGTCCGAGAGTTCGAACAGCGGCGACATGCGGCTCACCATGAAGATCCCCGCGGTCACCATCGTGGCCGCGTGAATCAGTGCCGAAATCGGGGTCGGGCCTTCCATCGAGTCCGGCAGCCACACGTGCAGCGGGAACTGCGCCGACTTACCCATCGCACCGATGAACAGGCAGATACAGGCCACGGTGATCAGGCGCCAGTCGGTGCCCGGGAACGACAGGGCCGCGACCTCGTTGGCCTTCGCGAACACTTCGCCGTAGTTCAGCGTGCCGGTGAAGGCCAGCAGCAGGCCGATACCGAGCAGGAAGCCGAAGTCGCCGACGCGGTTGACCAGGAACGCCTTCATGTTGGCGTAGATCGCGGTCGGACGCGTGTACCAGAAACCGATCAGCAGGTACGAGACCAGGCCCACCGCTTCCCAGCCGAAGAACAGTTGCAGGAAGTTGTTGCTCATCACGAGCATCAACATCGAGAACGTGAACAGCGAGATGTACGAGAAGAAGCGCTGGTAGCCAGGATCTTCCGCCATGTAGCCGATGGTGTAGATGTGCACCATCAGCGAGACGGAAGTGACCACGCACATCATCGTGACGGTGAGCGTGTCGACGAGGAAGCCGATCTCGAGCTTGAGCTCGCCGATGCGGGCCCATTCGTAGACGGTGGCGTTGAAGCTCGCCCCGTTCATGACGTCGATGAACGTCATGACCGAGAGGACAAACGCGACCAGCACGCCGAGGATCGTGACCGTGTGGGCGCCCGCGCGTCCGACTTGCTTGCCGAACAGGCCGGCAATCAAGGAGCCGACGAGCGGCGCCAGCGGGATCGCGAGCAGCAGGTTGGGATTCAATGTGGATGCCATAACAGCGTTCGCTTTGTTTAACCCTTGAGGCGGTCGAGATCTTCGACGTTGACCGTTTCGAGCTTACGGAACAGCGTGACCAGAATGGCCAGCCCGATCGCGGCTTCCGCCGCGGCCACCGTAAGAATGAAGAACACGAATACCTGACCGGCAATGTCGCCCAGGTAATGCGAAAACGCGACGAAGTTCAGATTGACCGCGAGCAACATCAGCTCGATGGCCATGAGCAGCACAATCACATTTCTGCGGTTGAGGAAGATACCGGTAATGCTGATCGCGAAGAGAATCGCGCCCAACACCAGGTAATGCGCTAGCGACAACGACATCATGCTGTCTCCTTATTCCGCCGCCGGCGTGTCGGTGCCGGTGGACTGCTGCCGGGCTTCGGCGGGCATCGACACCAGACGCACGCGGTCGCGCGCCTTCACGCGCACCTGCTGGCTCGGGTCGGTCTGTTTGTGGTCCTTACGGGTACGCATCGTGAGCGCGACTGCCGCCACGACCGCCACCAGCAGGATCAGACCTGCCACTTCGAAGGCAAAGATATAGTCGGTGTACAGCGCGATACCGAGCGCCTTGGTGTTCGCCACGTCCGGGGCCGAGACGGCCTTGACCGGCGCGCGCGTGGCACCGTAGCCTCGCATGAGCACCAGTGCCGCTTCGACGATCATGATCGCGCCCACGGCGCTCGCCAGCGGAATGAACTTGCCGAAACCGCGCCGCAGTTCGTCGAGATTGATGTCGATCATCATCACCACGAACAGGAACAGCACCATCACCGCGCCGACATACACGAGCACGAGCATGATGGCCAGGAACTCTGCCTGGAGCAGCATCCAGATCGCCGCCGCATTGAAGAAGGCGAGCACCAGGAACAGTGCCGACTGCACGGGGTTGCGCGCGGTCACGACCTTCAGGCCGGAGATCACGAGGATCAGCGCAAACACGTAGAAAAGAAAGGTTGTGAATTCCATAATCACCGGGTGTTGCGAGAATTAGCCAACGTCAATTGCCGTACCGGGCGCACCGTCGCTGCGCTGCGCCCTGCCCTGCTTAACGGTACGGCGCATCGGCCGCCTTGGCCGCCGCGATCTCGTTTTCGTAACGATCGCCCACCGCGAGCAACATCTCCTTGGTGAAGTACAGATCGCCACGCTTCTCGCCGTGGTACTCGAGAATGTGCGTCTCGACGATCGAGTCCACCGGGCAGCTTTCTTCGCAGAAGCCGCAGAAAATGCACTTGGTCAGATCGATGTCGTAGCGCGTGGTGCGGCGGGTGCCGTCGTCGCGCACATCCGACTCGATCGTGATGGCCATTGCCGGGCACACCGCTTCGCACAGCTTGCAGGCGATGCAGCGCTCTTCACCGTTCGGATAACGGCGCAGCGCATGCAGACCGCGAAAACGCGGCGACATCGGCGTCTTCTCTTCCGGAAACTGCACCGTCACCTTGCGTGCGAACGTATAGCGCCCTGTGAGCGCCATGCCCTTGAGCAGTTCCAACAACAGGAAACTGCCGAAAAAGTCTTTGATTGCCCTTACCATGGGATTCCTCTACTCCGTTCGCCTCAGCCCCAGATGTTCCAGGGGGACATGATCCAGACACCCACCACGATCACCCAGATGATCGTCAGCGGCAGGAATACCTTCCAGCCCAGACGCATGATCTGGTCGTAGCGGTAGCGCGGGAACGTCGCACGCACCCAGATGAACACCGACAGCAGCAGGAACACCTTGAACGCCAGCCAGAACACACCCGGGATGAACGACAGGAAGCCGAACGGCGCACTCCAGCCTCCCAGGAACAGCACCGAGGCCAGCGCCGAGATGATGATCATGTTGATGTACTCGGCCAGGAAGAACAGGGCGAAGCCCATGCCCGAGTATTCGATCATGTGACCGGCCACGATTTCCGATTCGCCTTCCACCACGTCGAACGGGTGGCGGTTCGTTTCGGCAATGCCCGAGACGAAGTAGACGACGAACATCGGCAGCAGCGGCAGCCAGTTCCACGACAGCAGGTTCAGCCCCAGGCCCGCGAACATGCCGTGCTCTTGCGAGCGCACGATGTCCGACAGGTTGAGCGAACCGGCCGTCATCAGCACCGTGACCAGCGCGAAGCCCATGGCGATTTCATACGAAATCATCTGGGCCGACGCGCGCATGGCGCCGAGGAAGGCGTATTTCGAGTTCGACGCCCAGCCGGCCAGAATCACGCCGTACACGCCGATCGACGAAATCGCGATGGCGTAGAGCAGACCGGCATTCACGTCGGCCAGCACGGCGCCCGGCTGGAACGGAATCACCGCCCAGATCGCGAAGGCCGGCAGCACGGCCATCACCGGCGCGATCGCGTAAATGCCCTTGCTCACCTGCGACGGCGTAATGACTTCCTTGAGCAGGAGCTTCAACACGTCGGCGATCGGCTGGAGCAGACCGGCCGGGCCCACGCGGTTCGGGCCCAGACGCACGTGCATCCAGCCGATGAGCTTGCGCTCCCACAGAATCAGGTACGCCACGCACAGCAGCAGGATCACGGCCACGACGAGAATGCGGACCAGCGCCCACACCGTCGGCCAGGCCACGCCCAGCAGTTGCGTGCCGTATTGATTGATGACTTCGTTCAGGCTCATTTACGCCTTCTCCACCGAAATTTCACCGAACATCGCGCCAAGCGCGGCGGATGCCGGCGTGGCCGCCGGCACGCGCACCACATTGGCAGGCAACGTTTCCGAACGCGCAGCCGGCAGCGTGACCACCGCATCGCCCTGACGCACGCGCACGGCATCGCCCACGACGAGGCCCAGGCGATCGAACAGCGCCGCCGGGAGCGTGGCACGCAACGCGGCCTTGGCGTCGTTGGTCAGTTGCAGCGACGGGGCACGGCGGACCAGCGCGTCGGCCGAGTAGATCGGCACGTCGGCCAGACGCTCCAGGCCCTGTCCCGCTGCCGTCGGTGCGGCCAGCGCGGCCTTGGCGCGGTTATCGAGCGAGGCGGCCGAGAATCCGGCGAGCGCTTCGTCGCGCACCTGTTCCGCGGTGTCCTGCGCGAAGCCTTGCAGCTTGAGCAGATTGCCCAGCACGCGCAGCACCTTCCAGCCCGGACGCGTCTCGCCGAGCGCACGCACCACACCGTTGAAGTGTTGCGGCAGCCCTTCGGCGTTGACGAACGTACCGGCCGTCTCCGTGAACGGGGCGATCGGCAGCAGCACGTCGGCGTACTCGAGGCCGTGCTTGAACGGCGAGAGCGAGACAACCATCTTCGCCGCGTTCAGTGCCGTGAGCGCTTGCTTCGCGTCGGCCGAGTCGTACTCCGGCTCGGCGTTCAGCAGCAGATACGCCTGACGCGGTTGCGCGAACAGCGCAGCAGCGCCCTTGGCATTCGTGGCCTTCACTGCGTAGGCGCCGACCGTGTTGGCGCCTTCGGTGAGGAAGCCCAGCGTGGCGCCGGTGATATCGGCGATCACTTGCGCGATGGCGTGCAGTTGTGCGAATTGCGGATGCTGCACCACGGCGTTGCCCAGCAGGATGGCACGACGCTCGCCGTTCACCAGCGAGGCGGCGATGGCCTTGGCCGTATCGCTGACGTTCACGCCGGCGAGTTCGGCCGGGGCGGCAACGCCCTTGGCCGCCGCAGCGGCGAGCGCGATACCGGCCAGCTCGCTCACCCATGCGCTCGGTGCGGCGATGATCTTGTTGGCGAGCTTCACCAGCAGATCGTCGTCCGAGCCGTGCAGCACGTGCAATTGGCCACCGGCCTTCACGGCGGAACGCAGACGCGAGGCAAACAGCGGATGATCCTTGCGCAGGAACGAGCCGACGACCAACGCGCTTTGCAGCGTGTCGAGGTCCGCGATCGGCAGGCCGAGCCACGGAGCCCCCTGGGTGCCGCCCGACACGTCCGTCTGACGCAGACGGAAGTCGACGTTATCGCTGCCCAAGGCGCGCACGAACTTTTGCAGCAGGTGCAGTTCTTCGATCGTGGCGTGCGGCGAGGCCAGCCCGGCGACGGCATCGGCGCCGTGGTCGCGGATGATGTCCGTCAGACCGTGACCGACGTACTCGAGCGCCGTCTGCCAGTCGACTTCGTGCCACTCGCCGCCTTGCTTGAGCATGGGCTTGGTAAGGCGCTCGTCGCTGTTCAGACCTTCGTACGAGAAACGGTCCTTGTCCGAGATCCAGCATTCGTTGAGCGCTTCGTTTTCGAGCGGCACAACGCGCATGACCTGATTGTTCTTCACTTGCACCACGAGGTTCGCACCCACGCCGTCGTGAGGGCTCACCGACTTGCGGCGCGACAGCTCCCACGTCCGGGCGCTGTAGCGGAACGGCTTCGAGGTCAGGGCACCGACCGGGCACAGGTCGATCATATTGCCCGAGAGTTCGGAGTCGACCGTCTTGCCGACGAACGACGTGATTTCCGAGTGCTCGCCGCGCCCCAGCATGCCGAACTCCATCACGCCGGCCACTTCCTGGCCGAAACGCACGCAACGGGTGCAGTGAATGCAGCGCGACATCTCTTCCATCGAGATGAGCGGGCCCACGTTCTTGTGGAACACCACACGCTTCTCTTCCTGATAGCGCGACGCCGACTTGCCGTAACCGACGGCCAGATCCTGCAGTTGGCACTCGCCCCCCTGATCGCAGATCGGGCAATCGAGCGGGTGGTTGATCAGCAGGAACTCCATCACCGATTGCTGCGCCTTCACAGCCTTCTCGGAGTTGGTGCGCACGATCATGCCGTTGGCCACCGGCGTGGCACAGGCCGGCACCGCCTTCGGGCCTTCTCGACCTCGACCAGGCACATGCGGCAGTTCGCGGCGATGGACAGCTTCTTGTGGTAACAGAAGTGGGGAATATAGGTGCCGTTCTTCTTGGCAGCCTGGATCACCATGCTGCCTTCGGGCACCTCGACCTTTTGGCCGTCAATTTCGATTTCAACCATAGCGGTTCAATGCCAAGCGTCAAAAGGGATTAGTGAGCGCCGACCAAGCAATGCTTGTGCTCGACGTGGTAGGCGAACTCGTCCCAGAAGTGTTTGAGCATGCCGCGCACTGGCATCGCTGCGGCGTCGCCCAGCGCGCAAATGGTGCGGCCCATGATGTTCTCGGCCACCGAGTTGAGCAGGTCCAGATCTTCCTGGCGGCCTTCGCCATGCTCGATTCGATTGACCACGCGCCACAGCCAGCCAGTGCCCTCACGGCACGGCGTGCACTGACCGCACGATTCTTCGTAGTAGAAGTACGACAGACGCAACAGCGAGCGCACCATGCAGCGTGTCTCGTCCATGACGATCACGGCGCCCGAGCCCAGCATCGATCCAGCCTTGGCGATGCTGTCGTAGTCCATCGTCGTTTCCATCATCAGCCCGGCCGGCACGACCGGTGCCGACGAGCCGCCCGGAATCACAGCCTTGAGCTTCTTGCCGCCGCGCATGCCACCGGCCAGTTCCAGCAATTCGCCGAACGGCGTGCCCAGCGGCACTTCGTAGTTACCCGGCAGCTCGACGTCGCCCGACACCGAGAAGATCTTGGTGCCGCCGTTGTTCGGCTTGCCCATTTCCAGGTACTGCTGCGGGCCAGTGGCCAGCAGGAACGGAACCGCGGCGAACGTCTCGGTGTTGTTGATGGTCGTCGGCTTGCCGTACAGACCGAAGCTCGCCGGGAAAGGCGGCTTGAAACGCGGCTGGCCCTTCTTGCCCTCAAGCGATTCGAGCAGCGCGGTCTCTTCGCCGCAGATGTACGCGCCATAGCCATGGTGCGCGTGCAGCTCGAACGAGAAGTCCGTACCGAGAATGTTGTCGCCCAGATAACCGGCAGCACGCGCTTCCTCAAGCGCCTCTTCGAAGCGTTCGTACACTTCGTAGATTTCGCCGTGGATGTAGTTGTAACCGACGGTGATGCCCATGGCGAAACCGCCGATGGCCATGCCTTCGATCAGCGCATGCGGGTTGTAGCGCAGGATGTCGCGATCCTTGAACGTACCGGGTTCGCCTTCGTCCGAGTTACAGACCAGGTACTTCTGCCCCGGGAACGCGCGCGGCATGAAGCTCCACTTGAGCCCCGTCGGGAAGCCTGCGCCTCCGCGGCCACGCAGGCCCGATGCCTTGACGTCGGCAATGACCTGCTCCGGCGTGAGGCCTTCCTTCAGGATGCGGGCAAGCTGCTGGTAACCCCCGCGCTTGACGTAATCTTCGAGGTGCCAGTTCTCGCCATTGAGGTCGGCGAGGATCAGCGGCTTGATGTGACGGTTGTGCAGCGACGTCATGCTTTCTCTCCCGCGGCGCCCTGGGCCTTGAGCTCGTCGAGGAGCGCGTCGACCTTGGCTTCGTTCATGAAGCCGCACATGCGATGGTTGTTCACCAGCAGGACGGGTGCGTCACCGCAAGCGCCCATGCACTCGCCTTCCTTGACCGTGAAGAGACCGTCCGGCGTGATGTCGTTGTAGTCGACACCCAGCTTCTCTTTCAGGTACTTCGCCATCTCTTCGCCACGCGTAAGCTGGCAAGGCAGGTTCGTGCACACGGTCAACTTGAACTTGCCCACGGGGCGCGTGTTGAACATGGTGTAGAAGGTTGCGACCTCTTGCACCGCGACTGCGGGCATTTCGAGGTAGTCCGCCACGAATTGCATCACTTCGGGCGACAACCAGCCTTTCTCGACCTGCGCTACGGCAAGGGCGTGCATCACCGCCGACTGTTTCTGGTCGGCAGGGTATTTGGCAACGGCACGGTCGATTTTCTTCAGGGCTTCGGGAGAAAGCATTTCCGATCCGACGGTTCTTTAAAACGTTATCCCCGCTCGCGCCAGCGCTGGCAGACCGGTTTTTTCGGCCACCCGCGACTCACAGGCACGGCAACTGGAACGGCAATGGCATCGACCTGCGAAACCCTGCCGAATTAAAACTTGCGGGCGCCAGAGGCGCCCGCTGCGCGTTCAACGATCGATCTCGCCGAACACGATGTCCTGGGTCCCGATGATCGCCACAGCATCGGCAATCATGTGACCCTTCGCCATCTCGTCGAGCGCGGAAAGATGGGCAAAGCCCGGCGCACGAATCTTCAGGCGGTACGGCTTGTTCGCGCCGTCCGACACCAGATAGATGCCGAACTCGCCCTTCGGGTGCTCGACGGCGGCATACGTCTCGCCGGCGGGCACATGGAAGCCTTCGGTGAAGAGCTTGAAATGGTGAATCAGCTCTTCCATGTTCGACTTCATTTCGACCCGCGAAGGCGGCGCCACCTTGTGATTGTCCGTAATCACCGGACCTTCATTGGCACGCAGCCACGTCACGCACTGGCGGATCAGGCGGACAGACTGGCGCATTTCTTCCACGCGCACCAGATAGCGGTCGTAGCAATCGCCTTCCTTGCCCACAGGAATGTCGAAATCGAGACGATCGTACACTTCGTACGGCTGCTTTTTGCGCAGATCCCAGGCAATGCCCGAGCCGCGCAGCATAGCGCCGGAGAAGCCGAGCTGCATGGCACGCTCGGGCGATACGACGCCGATCCCCACCAGACGCTGCTTCCAGATACGGTTGTCGGTGAGCAGCGTTTCGTACTCGTCGACACACTTCGGGAAGCGGTTGGTGAAGTCCTCGATGAAGTCGAGCAGCGAGCCTTCGCGTGCTTCGTTCATCTTCTTGATGGCGCGCTCGTTGTGGAACTTCGATGCACGATATTGCGGCATCGCGTTCGGCAGGTCGCGATACACGCCGCCCGGACGGTAGTAGGCCGCGTGCATACGGGCACCCGAGACCGCTTCGTACACGTCGAACAGGTCTTCGCGTTCACGGAAGGCATACAGGAACACCGCCATCGCGCCCACGTCGAGTGCGTGGGAACCAATCCACATCAGGTGATTCAGAATCCGCGTGATTTCGTCGAACATCACACGGATGTATTGCGCGCGAATCGGCACGTCGACGCCGAGCAGCTTCTCGATCGCCATCACGTAGGCGTGCTCGTTGCACATCATCGAGACGTAGTCCAGACGATCCATGTACGGCACGGATTGCAGGAACGTCTTCGACTCGGCGAGCTTTTCCGTCGCGCGGTGCAACAGGCCGATGTGCGGATCGGCGCGCTGGATCACTTCGCCATCCAGCTCGAGCACCAGGCGCAGCACGCCGTGCGCTGCCGGGTGCTGCGGACCGAAGTTCAGAGTGTAGTTCTTGATGTCTGCCACAAGGCCACCTTAATGTTTCAGACCGGCGTAATGTTCTTCGCGGATGATGCGCGGCGTAATTTCGCGCGGCTCGATCGTCACCGGCTGATAGATCACCCGCTTCTGCTCGGGGTCGTAACGCATTTCGACATAGCCCGAGGTCGGGAAGTCCTTGCGGAACGGGTGACCGATGAAGCCGTAGTCCGTCAGAATGCGGCGCAGATCCGGGTGCCCTTCGAACACGATACCGACCAGATCGAACGCTTCACGCTCGAACCAGTTGGCCGAACTCCACAGATCGATCAGCGACGCCACGACCGGCAGATCGTCGTCCGGGGCGAACACGCGCACGCGCAGACGCCAGTTGTGGGTCAGCGAGAGCAGATGCGAGACGGCGGCGTAGCGCGGGCCGTCGTAGGCACCGTCGCCGTAGGCCGAGTAGTCCAGGCCGGCAACGTCCATCAACTGCTCGAACTTGAGCTCGGGATGATCGCGCAGCGCGCGCGCAACCTCGAGATAGTCGCTCGCCTTGACGGTCAGCGTCAGCTCGTCGAGGGCTTCCACCAACTGCTCGGCGCGGGCGCCAAGCACGTTTTGCAGGGTGGTCTTGAGTTGTTCTAGTTTAGACATGGGCGGGAGCGGTTATTTACGCGCGATCGTCGCAGTCCGCTTGATCTTCGACTGCAACTGGATGATGCCGTAGACGAGCGCCTCGGCCGTCGGCGGACAGCCCGGCACGTAGACGTCGACCGGCACGATGCGATCGCAACCGCGCACCACCGAGTAGGAGTAATGATAGTAGCCGCCGCCATTGGCGCACGACCCCATCGAGATTACCCAACGCGGCTCGGCCATCTGGTCGTACACCTTGCGCAGCGCGGGTGCCATCTTGTTGCACAGCGTACCGGCCACGATCATCACGTCCGACTGACGCGGGCTCGGGCGGAACACCACGCCAAACCGGTCCAGATCGTAACGCGCCGCGCCAGCGTGCATCATTTCGACGGCACAGCAGGCCAGGCCGAACGTCATCGGCCACAGCGAACCCGTGCGCGTCCAGTTGATGAGTTTGTCAGCCGTGGTGGTGACGAACCCTTCGCGCAAAACCCCTTCGATGCTCATATGCTTACCCTGAATCCTTCTGCAATGCGGCCAATACGATGCCGGCCTTATTCCCAGTCGAGCGCACCGCGCTTCCAGAGGAACACGAAACCGATCAGCAGCTCAAGCAGGAAACCCATCATGGAGATAAAGCCCACCCAGCCGATATCGCGCAGGGCGACGCCCCACGGAAACAGAAATGCCGTTTCGAGATCGAACAGGATGAAAAGGATGGCGACGAGATAGTAGCGCACATCGAACTTCATGCGCGCGTCTTCGAATGCCTCGAAGCCACACTCGTACGGAGAGAGTTTTGCGCTGTCGGGTTTGTTGGGGCCGAGGAATTTACCGACCCCAATCAGTAGCGCCCCAAGACCGCCACCTACCAGAATAAACAGCAGGACGGGATAATAGGTTCCGAGGTTCAACTCTACCCTCTTTTTGGTTAGTCCAAAAACCGCTTTCGTCATTGGCGTGGGGGCCAAAAAGCGGATGAACAGTGAGCACAAAATAAAATGCCAGCCAAAGCATAAACGCAAGGCTGGCATCGGAGAACTGTGGTGCCGACGGCGAGACTCGAACTCGCACAGCTTTCGCCACTACCCCCTCAAGATAGCGTGTCTACCAATTTCACCACGTCGGCATTCAAATTCTGCAATCCGCTGTCACTTACGAATCGCTTCAAGACCGCTATATTAGCGCTCTTCAGCATTTTGTTCAACGCACAAATCGATTTTTTTTCGATTTTCTTTACAGCTTATTACACGTCGCAAACCGTGCTGCGCCTTACTTCGGCACGTCCTGCGGATTGGCTGCGGAAGCACTCACCGGCGCACTTGCCGCGACCGCGCCCGACGCCGTCATCGGCGACGTTGCGGCCGGCAAATTACCAAGGACACCGATGTTTGCCGCCGGCTTGTACGAACCAAGATACGTGAGACCCAGCGTGGTTACGAAGAACACGGCCGCCAGCACTGCCGTGGTCCGCGACAGGAAGTTTGCGGAACCCGACGCACCGAAGAGACTGCCCGACGAACCGCTACCGAATGCAGCGCCCATATCGGCACCCTTGCCATGCTGGAGCAGCACCAGACCGATGATGCCCAGCGCGGAAAGCACCTGCACCACGATCAACAACGTTTTCAACAACCCCATCTCATCACCCGTATAGAAGAATCCGATTTGCCGTGCATTTTTGGTGCACTGCATCATAACCATTTCGTGCCGTTACGAAACCCGGCATCGGCGTCAGCGCGACAGACCCGCCTCGCAAATCGCCAGAAAATCGACCGCCTTCAATGCCGCCCCGCCGATCAACCCACCATCGACATCCGCCATCGAAAACAGCTCGGCCGCGTTATCCGGCTTCACACTGCCACCGTACAACACCGCCACATCCATCACCGCCTCGCCCTTCGCACGCAGCAGCGAGCGCAAATGCGCATGCACTTCCTGCGCCTCGGCCGACGTTGCCGTCTTGCCTGTGCCGATCGCCCAGACCGGCTCATAGGCCACAACAATCTGCACCGCCTGCGCCGCCGTCAGCGCCGTGAGCACCGCATCGAGCTGACGCGTCACGACAGACATTGTTTCGCCGGCTTCACGCTCGGCGAGCGTTTCGCCGACGCATACGATCGGCGTCATGCCCGCGTCGAGCACACGCAAGGTCTTTGCCGCGACGCCCGCATCGGTCTCGCCGTGGTACGTGCGACGCTCCGAATGCCCCACAATCACGAACTGTGCGCCGAACTCGGCAATCATCGGCGCGGAGACTTCGCCCGTGTAGGCACCACTCACCTGCGCCGACACCTCCTGCGCACCGAAGCCCAGCACCTGCCCCGAGAGGCGAGCCTGACATTGTGCGAGATAGGGGAACGGCACACACACGGCCGCCGTCACGCCCGGGGCGCTCAACACCGGTGACGCCAGCAGGTCGCCCAGCAGCGCCTCGTTGCCGGCCAGACTGCCATGCAGTTTCCAATTGCCCACGACGAGCTTGCCCGCCTTGCGGCCTAGGGTGCGAGCCGAAGCCGCAGTACCCGCAGTACCGATTGTCACGCGTGATCCCCCAATGCGTAAGGACGAAAAACCTCTCATTCTAGTGCGTCAGGGGCATGGGGGTCAATTTCGCCGACTTTCAAACGTGCGAATCCGCATGAAATGGGGCTTTCACGCGGATTCGCCTCGTGCGCCGACGCGAGATGACTTACCAGGTCAGCACGATCTTCCCGACGTGCGTACTCGTTTCCATCAATGCATGGGCTTTGTCTGCTTGATCGGCCGGGAACGTCTGATAAATCACCGGCCGGATCTTGCCAGCCGCGAACAACGGCCAGACCTTCTCGTAGAGGTTCTGTGCAATCGCCGCCTTGAACGCCACAGAGCGCGGACGCAGCGTCGAGCCAGTCACCGTCAGGCGGCGGCGCAGCAGCGCCCCCATATCCAGCGTGGCCTTGCTGCCGCCGAGCAGCGCGATGATCGCGATGCGCCCATCGAATGCCAGCGCCTGCACTTCACGCGGCAGATAGTCGCCCCCCACCATGTCGAGCACGACGTCCACGCCGCGATCGCTGGTGAGTGCCTTCGTGACGGCGACGAAATCCTCGGTTTTGTAATTGATGCCCCGCTCCGCGCCGAGCGCTTCGCACGCGCGAGCCTTTTCATCGGAACCGGCGGTCGCGAACACACGATGGCCCATGGCCACGCCGAGCTGGATCGCCGTCACGCCGATACCGCTCGTGCCGCCCTGCACCAACAACGTCTCCTTTTCGCCCGACTCGGTCTCGCCGAGGTGAGCGCGATCGAACACATTGCTCCACACGGTGAAGAACGTTTCGGGCAGCGACGCCGCCTCGACGTCCGAGAGCCCCTGCGGCACCGGCAGCACCTGCGCGAGCGGTGCGGCGCAGTACTCGGCATAGCCCCCGCCCTGCACCAGCGCGCAGACGCGCGAGCCGACTTTCAATCCCCAGCGGTTATCCGGGCCGTCGAGCTTGCCATCGACGATCTCGCCCGCCACTTCGAGCCCCGGCAGGTCCGAGGCGCCCGGCGGCACGGGATACTGCCCGATGCGCTGGAGCACATCGGGACGGTTCACGCCCGACGCGGTGACCTTGATGAGCACTTCGCCCGGCTTGAGTTCGGGGCGCGGCCGCTCTGTGAGCTTGAGCACTTCCGGTGCGCCGTATTGGGTGATCTCGATCGCCTTCATCGTGTCTTTCCTCGGTTGTCTGGACGACGCGCCGCATCAACGCCGGCTGCCCGTCTCGTTTCGTGGGATCGCGAGTCGTGCGGCCGCCCGCGAGTCAAACGCCGCGCGCGCCATGCCACAGACCTCGCATGAAAAATGGTGTCGAGCCGTACCTTATCACCGACGGCGCGATCGCGTCGGGCGTCGATGCAGGTCTCGGCGGCATTCGGGATCAAACGAGATCAAACGAGATCAAACGGGATTATTCGGGACAACTGAGGGGCAACTGAGGGACCACGGCCAGACAGGGGCATGCGCGGACGCCGGGGGCATTGGCGCGCGCGCCGTTTGACGAGCGCGTCGCGTGCGATCTCGAGACCGCGCGCGACGCGCCGGGTTAGCCCCAAAAGCGGGGCGCCGGCTGCCCGCAGGCCGCTCGGCGCCGCCACCTCGCCCTGGCGCCGTCAGGCGACGCCTTCCGACCCTTCGTCGATCAGCCCGTGCCGTATGGCGTAGTCGGTCAGCTCCGCACGATCGTCAAGCGCGAGTTTGTGCAGAATTTGTGCAACGTGTGATGCAATCGTCCGCTCGCTCAAATGCAACGCGTGCGCGACTTCATTGACGGCCAGGCCGTCGACCAGCATATGAAACACTTCATTTTCGCGAATCGACAAGCTCAGGTGCCTCGACTTGTCGTCGTGCGCATCGGCGTCGTGCCGCGCGCGCGGCCCCCGATGCGAAGCCTGCGGTGGCTCACGGCGCGCCCCGGGTTCGCGCCACCTTGCGTCGGAAGCCGCCCGCGATGCTGCCCGGCTTCGTCCGCCTTCGAGTTTCATGCCCGCCTCCTGTAAAGAAACGTCCCACGCCCGAACCGTCGGCCGCACGTCGAGGCGAACGGAGGGCGTCGCCTATTGTGCGTCAGACAATTCGCGCTCGTATCTTCGGGGAAGCTGATCGCTGTGGCGCATTCGATTGGTTGTGCCTAATCCGCCACGCATGCACCGTCGCCGAGCACGAAGCGGCCGCGGCCGCCATGCTTGGCGTCGTACAGCGCGCGGTCCGCCGCGTCGAACATCATGTCGGGCGTCTTGACTTCACCGCTCGCGACCATCGCCACGCCCACGCACGCGCCCACCGTGACGGCCCCGACGGACAGCGACATCGGCCGCGATGCTGCATCGAGAATCGACATGGCCGTGCGCTCCACATCGAGAATATCCTGTACGTCGCGCATGATGACGGCGAATTCATCGCCACCGAAGCGGGCAATGACGTCGCCCTCGCGCACGCTCGCGACCAGCCGTTTGGCCAGACGCCGCAGCAACTCGTCGCCGAGCGCATGCCCCCACGTGTCGTTGACGAGCTTGAAGCGATCCAGATCGACGAACAGCAGCGCCTGCGCGCCGCCCCCCTCGCGCGCCACGCGCAACGCACCCGCCAGCGCCTGATCGAAGCCCTTGCGATTGAGCAGCCCCGTCAGATGATCGGTGTGCGATTCGCGCCGCCAGCGCCGCTCGTTCGAGCGCTCGACGGTGATATCGCGGACAAACACATGAACGCCGGCGAGGACATCGTGCATGGCCCATTCCGGCTGATAGCTCACTTCAAAGCAGCGGAACGCCGCGTCGTCGCCAAAATCCCAGATGAACGTGGCGGCTTCGCCCGCGAATGCCCGGGCGAGATGCGGCGCGAACTCGCGATAGAGCGATGGGCCGAGCAGCTCGCTCGCCGTCGCCCCGAGAATGCGTTCACGCGGCCGCCGCAAACGCAATTCACAGGCCCGATTCACGAACGCAAAGCGCTCGTTGCTGTCGAGAAACGCGACGAGATAGGGCACCCGATCCGCAATTTCCTGCATGCGCCGCACACTCGCCCGCGCCGCCTCGCGCGAGCCCTCGAGCGCCTCGGTACGATCGCGCAGTTGCTCCATCATGTCGCGAAACGCGTTTGCGAGCGCGCCTATCTCGTCGGCACGCTGAACAGGCAGCGACTGCACCGCGCGCATGTCGCCGGCGCTGCGCCGCACGAGGTTGCGAAGTGTATCGAGCGGACGCAACATGTGCCGCGCCATCCACCACATCGCGAACGCGGCCAGCCCGATCGCGGCGATCGCGAGCAGGATCACGCGACGCCGCACGCGCGCAAGCGGATCGAACGCTTCGGCGCCGGGCACCACCGCGACGACCGACCAGCCGGTCGTGGCCATGGTCGCGCGCGCCACCAACGGATGCATGCGCAAGAGAGGGTTCGGCCCCGGATCGTGCACGCCGCAGAGCGTCTGCGCCGGGCCGACGGGCGAGAGAATCTTCGTCACGTCCGCCTGAATGACGTAGCGCGCGGGATTTTCATTCGTCGTCACGCAGTAGCGCCCGCTGGCGCCGACCGCATTGCTCGCCAGATCGACCATGAAGTTTTGCCGCAGCAGATTGATCGCGCCGCCGATCACGGCAATCGTCTTGCCCTGCGCGCCCACGACGGGTACCGCGAGGATAATGCCCGGCGAGCGGGTGATCCTGCCCGCGATCAGTCCGGACGCCGCCTGAGGCGCGCCCGCGAGCACCTGCCGGAAATAGTCGCGATCGGCAATGTTGATCGCCGTGGCGGGGAACGTCGAGTCGTAGCGCATACGGCCGTCGGGCGCGGCTACGAAAATCGTGTTGAAGGTCTCGGGCATCGACACCGACATGTTGGCGAAGGCATCGAACTGGGCGAGCGTCATCGCGTCCGGATTGCCAAGGTGGCGCGCCATGCGATGCAGAGCGAGAAACTTCCCGCGCATCTTGTCGTCGAGCTGTTCGGCAACAAGCTGGACCTGGGTGTCGAGCTGCGCCTGCATCGAGCTTCGCAACTCCCCGTAGACAAAGAATTCGATGCCGACGGCGACGCCGACGATCAATATCATCGAGACCAGGGCCGTCGTGGCTGCGACCCGTCCCTTCAACGACTTCACCATGCTGGCCCGTGCGAAAGTAGCTTGTGATGCTTTTTGGTTATTTTTGCGGGTGCTTATCCCCGAAACGGCACATTTTCTGGAAACTTGAGCAAAATTTGCCGCCTTCGTGTCACCACCTCATCGACACGCGCTTGCGACATTGCCGGATGGCGGCTAACGATGTTCGCCGAACCCGTCGTAAAATTGCGCATCCAACGCGCCACGAGGGGGCGACGCGGCGCGCGCCACGCTGAATCGGCGCGGTATCGGACGCCGGCAGGGTCTCCCCGCCACCCCTCGTGACCCGATCTGCCCGACCCGACCGAATTCATGACGAGCACCCAAGCCCAAGCCACCCCCGCCGCCGCCGCACCGATGACGCCGATGATGCAGCAGTACACGCGCATCAAGGCCGACCATCCGAACATGCTCGTCTTCTATCGCATGGGCGATTTCTACGAGCTGTTCCACGACGACGCAGCCAAAGCGGCACGACTGCTCGACCTGACGCTCACCGCGCGGGGCCAGTCGGGCGGGCAACCGATTCGCATGGCCGGTGTGCCGCATCACGCCGTGGAGCAATACCTCGGCAAGCTCGTCAAGCTCGGCGAGTCGGTGGCCATCTGCGAGCAGATCGGCGATCCCGCCACCGCCAAGGGTCCGGTCGAGCGCAAGGTCGTGCGCATCGTCACGCCGGGCACGCTGACCGACGCCGCATTGCTCAGCGACAAGGTCGACCAGTATCTGCTGGCCGTACAAATGCCGCCGGCGCGACGCGCCAGCGAGCGTGTCGCCGGCCTCGCCTGGCTGTCGCTCGCCAGTGGCGAGCTGCGCCTGATGGAAGTCGCCGCCGACAAGCTGCCGCGCGAGCTGGAGCGCATCCGCCCGGCCGAGACGCTGGTGCCCGACAGCGCCCTCGAAGCCTTCGAGGGCTTCTCCCTCGGCACCACGACGCGCGTGCCCGACTGGCACTTCGACACGGCCGCCGGCACGCAACGCCTGCGCGATCAACTGGGGGTCGCGAGCCTGACGGCCTTCGGCTGCGACGGCCTGAACCCGGCGCTCGGCGCAGCCGGCGCATTGCTGCAGTACGCGGCGGCCACGCAGGGCCAGTCCTTGCGCCATGTGCAAAGTCTGAACGTGGAGCGGGAAGCCGCCTATATTGGCCTCGACGCGGCCACGCGGCGCAATCTGGAACTCACCGAAACGCTGCGGGGCACCGAATCGCCGACGCTACTCTCGCTGCTCGACACTTGCGGCACCACGATGGGCAGCCGGCTGATGCGCCACTGGCTGCATCATCCGATGCGCGATCAGCAGGTGCCGCAGTCGCGTCAACTGGCCATTGCGACGCTGCTCGAAGGCCCGGGCACGTGGCGCGCGCTGAACAGCGAATTGCGGCATGTGGCGGACGTCGAGCGGATCACGGCGCGCCTGGCGCTGCTCACCGCGCGACCACGCGATTTGTCGAGCCTGCGCGATGCGTTGCGCCGCCTCCCCGAACTGCACACCACGCTGCGTGCCGTCGAAGCGCGCTCGCCGCTGCTTGCGATGCTGCACGAAGACCTCGCGATTCCAGAGGCCGCGCTCGCGTTGCTCACGCGCGCCATCGCCGAAGAACCGGCGGCCATGCTGCGTGACGGCGGCGTCATCGCGCGCGGTCACGATGCCGATCTCGACGAACTGCGCGATATCTCGGAGAACTGCGGCCAGTTCCTCGTCGATCTGGAAACGCGCGAGCGTGCGCGCACCGGCATCAACAATTTGCGGGTCGAGTTCAACAAGGTGCATGGCTTCTATATTGAAGTCACGCGCGGCCAGACCGACAAGGTGCCCGACGACTACCGCCGCCGCCAGACGCTCAAGAACGCCGAGCGCTACATTACGCCGGAGCTGAAGACGTTCGAGGACAAGGCATTGTCCGCGCAGGAGCGCTCGCTCGCGCGGGAGAAGCTGTTGTACGACGCGCTGATGCAAGCACTGCTGCCGCACATCACCGAGTTCAAACGCATTGCGCAGGCGCTCGCCCAGTTGGACGTTCTCGCCGCGCTGGCCGAGCGTGCCGAAACGCTCGGCTGGGTCAAGCCCGAGCTGGTGGACGATCGCGTGGTCGACATTCGCCAGGGTCGCCACCCGGTCGTCGAACGACAAGTGGAACGCTTCATCGCCAACGACTGCTCGCTGGACGACGCGCGCCGCCTGATGCTCATCACCGGCCCGAACATGGGCGGCAAGTCGACCTTCATGCGTCAGACCGCCCTCATCGCCCTGCTCGCTTACGTCGGCGGCTACGTGCCCGCCGAGGCGGTGCGACTTGGCCCGCTCGACGCCATCTTTACGCGAATTGGCGCGTCGGACGACCTCGCGGGCGGACGCTCGACGTTCATGGTCGAGATGACCGAGTCGGCTGCGATTCTGCACACGGCGACCGACCAGAGTCTGGTGCTGATGGACGAGATCGGGCGCGGCACGTCAACGTTCGACGGTCTCGCGTTGGCCTGGGCGATTGCGCGGCATCTGCTTGGGCACAATCGCAGCTACACGCTGTTCGCCACCCACTACTTCGAACTGACGCAACTGCCCGACGAGTTTGCGCAATGCGCGAACGTGCATCTGTCCGCCGTGGAGCACGGCGAAGGGATTGTGTTCCTGCATGCGGTGCAGGACGGCCCGGCCAGCCAGAGCTACGGATTGCAGGTCGCGCAACTCGCCGGGGTGCCGATGCCAGTCATTCGCGCGGCGCGCAAGCATCTCGCGTTACTCGAACAGCAGGCGCTCGATCCGGCCGCCCCACAACTCGATCTGTTTGCGCCGCGAGCACCGGTCGATGCCGACATCGATGACGCATCGGAGGACACTTCGGATAGCGTGCCGAACGGCCCGCTCGCGACGCAGGGTAGCGGTGGCTCGACGCACCGTGCCGCCGCCCTCGATCCCGCCGCCGAGGCGACGTTGGCGCGTCTGTCGCAGATCGATCCCGACGAGCTGCGCCCGCGCGAAGCGCTCGAGCTGCTGTATGAACTGCGCGGCCTGATGGACGGTCGCAAGCACTGACGTCGCCCCTCATGCCGAGCCTGCCTCGCCTGCGCGCCCCTCGTCACACAAGCCACGGCCTGCGCGCCGTGTGCCTCTTGGCGCTCGCGTTCGCGCTCGTCACGGGCACCGCACCGACGACGGCCGCATCGGCAAACGCCAGGATGGCCACGACCTCCAGGGGGAAGACAACGACCAAGCCCGGCGCCAAAGGCCCGCGCAAGCCGCCACCGTTCGAATTCGCGGTGCTGGGCAACACCCCCTTCGGCAACACGGAGGTGCCGGTGGTGCGCAACGTGCTCGCGAGCATTGGTGACAGTCAGGCCGTGTTCGTCGTCCATGCGGGCAATCTCAAAAGCGTGACGGAGTCGTGTCGCGACGAACTCGTCACGCAGCGCCTGAGACTTCTCGCCAGTTCGCCCAAGCCGCTCATCTACGTACCGGGGGCGAACGACTGGGCCGATTGCCAGCGCGCCACCGAGGGCGGCTACAACCCCGTGGAGCGGCTCGACTTCCTGCGCGATCAAGCGTTCAGCGACGATGCGTTGCTCGGCCCCGGCCCCGTGGGTCACGCGCCACTCGATCTCACGCGTCAAAGCGACATGGCGCGTTTTCGCCAGTATCACGAAAATGTGCGATGGTTCTATAACGGCGTGGTATTCGTCGGCCTGAATCTGCCCGGCAACAACAACAATTACCGCTCGGCGGGGGACGCAACGGCGAATTCGAGGACCGGGCCGTGGCGACGCGCGTCTGGCTGCAGCATGCGCTCGTCTACGCGAAGCAGAAGGAGGCGGTCGGCATGGTCATCATTGCGCAGGCCGATCCCGCGTTCGAACCGGCGCGACGCGCAGGGCTGGGAAGTCTTTTCTCGGATCGCGTGGGACGCCACGGCGTCGACGGCTTCAAGGAATTCCGGACGCAGTTGCTACGGCTCACGAATCGCTTCAAAGGACCGGTGCTGCTCATCGACAGCGGCAAGACGATGCGTCACGTGCAACCGCTGCGCGATGCCCGCGGCGCACCGGTGAAGTCGTTCACCCAACTGAGCACCTACGGCTCGCCAACCGCAAATCGATGGGTGCGCGTGCTGGTCGATCCGGGCGCGTCGTCACTCTTCCGTTTCGAGGGGGTGACACTACCGTCCAATAGCGCCGCGGCAACTAACACCCCGCGCGGCGGCGCAACACCGGCGTCTGGCGGACCCCCCGCCGGTGCGGCAGCGCCGGCGCCCGGCAGCTTGCCCCACGCAATGCCCTATGCAGCGCCCTATTCGGCGCTCTACCCGTCGTCCGGCATGTCGAACGACCTGGGCCCGGCCGCGTCGGATCCCAATCAAGGGGTCATGCCCATCGGGCCGGCGCTCCATCCGAACACGGGTACGCGCACCCCCAGGCGTGGCAACTGAATGCTCGCCTGAAAACGCAAACGCCGAATCCGGCGCATTGCATATCGCAATGCGCCGGATTCGGCGAAAGCCCGCGTACGGCGCGTGCGTCTTGCGTCACCTGCCCGGCCATGCGCCACAAGGCGGCAGCGGGCAGCGCGACGCGTCAGCCTCAATGCAGCGTAGGCGCGTCGTCCTGATCTTCGTCTTCGTCGACGACTTCAAGCCCCGACGCGCCATGGGCGTGCTGGTGCTCGATTTCTTCTTCCGTCGCCTGACGCACGTCGGCCACCTTCAGGTCGAAACGCAGCGCCATGCCCGCGAGCGGGTGATTGCCGTCGAGCACGACCTTGTCTTCGGCAACGTCGGTCACCGTGTAGATCAGCGTGTCGGCCTCCTCGTCGCCATCTTCCGGCGAGCCTTCGAACTGCATGCCGACTTCGAGCGGATCCGGGAAACGACCACGCGCTTCGATCTTGATCATCTCGGGATCGTAGTCGCCGAACGCGTCGGACGGTTCCAGTTGCAGTTGCGTTTCATAGCCCACGTCCTGGCCGTCGAGCGCTTCCTCGATCTTGGGGAACGTGCCATCATATCCGCCGTGCAGGTAAACCATCGGCTCGGCGCCGCTTTCTTCGATCAGGTTGCCCTGAGCGTCCGACAACTTGTAAGTCACCGAGACGACGGTATTCTTTTCGATCTTCATCAAACTCTCCGAAAAACAGCCCGCATTATACGCGCAGCTGCATGACATCGCCCCGCGCGCAACCCGACGCCACCTTGAATCGTACAACGGCGTGCATGGCGCAGCCCTCTCTTGATGCATTGATCCACCCATGACGACATCCCGCCTCCCCTCGCCTCTGCTCGGCGGCCTCGCGCCGGACGCATTCATGAAGCGCTACTGGCACAAGCGCCCGCTCCTCATCCGCCAGGCCATTCCCGGCTTCACCGCGCCACTCTCGCGCGACGCGCTGTTCGCGCTGGCGGCGCGGGACGACGTCGAATCCCGACTGATCAGCCATGCCCGCAAACGTTGGCAACTTGAACATGGGCCGTTCGATGCGGACGATCTGCCGCCACTGAGTCGCAAGCAATGGACGCTGCTCGTGCAGGGGGCGAATCTCCACTCGCCGGCCGTCGACGCACTCATGCAACAGTTTCGCTTCGTTCCCGACGCGCGTCTGGACGACGTGATGATCAGCTACGCCACCGACGGCGGCGGCGTCGGCCCGCACCTCGATTCCTACGACGTTTTTTTGCTGCAGGCGCATGGCAAGCGACGCTGGCGTATCGGGCCGCAGCGCGACACCACGTGGCTCGATGGCGTACCGTTGCGCATCCTGAAGCACTTCGAGGCCGAAGAGGAGTGGGTGCTGGAGCCGGGCGACATGCTGTACCTGCCGCCGGGGTATGCGCATGATGGCGAAGCGCAAGGCGAGTGCATGACCTACTCAATCGGCTTTCGCGCGCCGCTGGAGCAGGAAATGCTTCAGAACTTTCTGTACTACCTCGCGGAAAACGCGCCCGCACTACCGTTCGCCCGCCATTTTGCGGGCCGTTACGCCGACCCGGGACAATCGGCCGTCAAACATCCGGCGGCGCTACCCGATGCCATGATCGAGACCCTTGTGGCGCAGCTCGAAAAGGTGCGTTGGGGACAAAAAGAGGTCGAGGATTTCCTTGGGCGTTGGCTGAGCGAGCCCAAGTCGCATGTGTTTTTCGATCCGCCGCAAACCCCGCTTTCGGCGACAAGATTCGTGCGCGAAGCGGCCGCGCGCGGCTTGGCCCTCTCGCCCAAGACGCAATTGTTGTATCGACGCAACCGATATTACGTCAACGGCGAGCCGCTCGACGTCCCTGTCGATGCGCGCGCGACCTTACGGCGCCTCGCTGACCACCGTCAGTTAAATGCAGGCGAATGTGCGAATTTGGGGCAAAAAGACCAAGAAATCGTCGAAATTCTGTACGATTGGTATGCTTCCGGGTGGCTGCAGGTGGAAAGCGACCCGAAGACCCCGCTAAAGTTGCGCGCCGTAAGGAAAAAAGCGGGGAAATGACGCGAGATTGACGTGACGGGTTGGGGAAAACCCAATATAATTTCTCGCCAAGCAGCTTGCATGACCAAGGGTAATCCTCAATTGCCAATGTCTCGCAATCGGCTTTGCGCTGGCAAGAGCGTATTACCGTAATTAATATTCATTCGCTTGTCTTCTACCATAAAAGGACGTGATCATGAAGAAGTCTCTCCTCGTCGCTTCGTTGTTGGCTATCGCCCTGACCGCCTGCGGCAAGAAGGAAGAAGCCGCTGCTCCGGCTGCTGACACGGCTGCTTCGGCTGCTGCTGCTGTTGCTGACACGGCTGCTTCGGCTGCTTCGGCTGTCGGCGCTGCTGCTGACTCGGCTGCTTCGGCTGCCGGCGCTGCTGCTGATGCCGTTGCTTCGGCTGCTGACGCTGCTGCCAGCAAGTAAGCTATCGCTGCCGCAAGGCAGTTGAGAAAAAAGCCGGTCGAAAGACCGGCTTTTTTGTTTGTCGCAACGCTTCGCGTCCAACGCCAGGCACCCTGCCTGCATCAAGACACGCTCTGTATCGCTAGCACGTCAGCCAATCGAAGCCCCCCGCCTGCGTCGCCACGAGGATCTCGGTGGCCGCCGAGCCGATGACTGACGACATCGCCGCCATCGCCAGCTCGGGCGTATTGTTCTGCTCGCTCAAATGCGCACCGATCACGCGCTGCAGCTTCCTCCGGTCGATCGCTCCCAGAATCTCCGCCGCCGAGTCGTTCGCCAGATGGCCATAGGTGCCGCCAATGCGCGCCTTGAGCGATGCCGGATACTTGCTGTTCGCCAGCATGTCGCGGTCGTGGTTGCATTCGAGCACCAGGGCATCGCAGCCACCCAGTGCCGCGACCAGATGCGCCGTCGCGCACCCCGCATCCGTGAGCACACCCAAACGGCGGGCGCCGTCGGAAAACACGAACTGCAGCGGCTCGCGCGCGTCGTGAGGCACCGTGTAAGGATGAAGCTCGATATCGCCCACGGCAAGCCGCTCATCGGCGCGGCACCAGCGCACGAGGGCCGCATCGCCCTCGCCCTTGAGCGTGGCGTGGACCTTGACGGCCTGCCCCGTTCCCCAGCTCATGATGAGAGGAATCCGGTACTTGCGAGTGAGGGAAAGTGCGCTGCCGATGTGGTCGGCATGCTCGTGGGTGATGACAATGGCGTCGAGCGACGCCACATCGATCGCGCGTGCCGTCAGGCGCCGCTCGACCTCCCGCATCGAGAAACCGCAATCGAGGAGAATGCGTGTCGTGGAGGCGCCTTCCGACGCCTCCACCAGCAGGGCATTACCTTCGCTGCCACTGCCAAGACTGGCGAACCGCACGCCCCGCCTTAACGGAGTTGGTTGCCGATCACACTGATGATCGTCTGTGCGATCTGCGAGTTATCGACGTTACCCTTATCGTCGAGCACCTGCACACGGGTCTGGTTATCGCCGCGCCCCTGCACGTTCACGCTAAGCTTTTTGGCCTTCTTGCTGTCCTGCACTTCCTTCGCATGGAACAAGCTGTAGAAGAAACCATTGTCCTTCGCCAGCGATGCCGGATCCACGTAGCTCACGAAGTAAATGCCCTTCGCGCGGTCGCGATCGTCCACGGTGAAGTTACCGCGATCGAGCGCCACGCCGACACGGCGCCAGGCTCGATCGAACGGCTCGTTGATGTCGAGATACGCGGCGTCGGCCGTCTTCACGATCTGGCTCGACGGGCCGCCCGCCTTGGCGCCTTCGACTTGCGCCTTGGCCTGATCGGCCTGCACGCCAAAGCGCTGCATCAACTTGGTCAGGAAGATCGCCTCGAGACCCGGATCGTTCGGCGCCGGCTCCCACTTGGTCGTATCCTTCTGCGCGTTCGTGAACACTTCCACCATGCGGCGGTGCGTGATGTAGACGTCCGTACCGCCATTCGGATCACGTTCCACGCGCGTGCGGAAGCGATCGCGTTCGCCGGTCGAATACAGGCTGTCGAGCACCTTGCCGAGCAGATCGCGGATGATGTCCTGATTCAGCTTGGCGCGGTTTTCCGCCCAATCCGTTTCCATCACGCCCGTGTCCGGCGAATCGATCGTCAGCACAAAGCCGTTCTCTTGCCAGAATTCACGCAACGTCGGCCACAGGTCGCCCGGCGCCTTCTGAATCACCAGCCAGCGCTCGTTACCGTCGCGCACGACCTTCATGCCGGGCACCGCCGGCAGCACCGTGTCCGTCGGGTTGGCCGCGACGACCTTCTGCTGGTTCTCGTAGGTCGACAACGTTGCGATGCCGGCCGGCGACACGTACTTCCGGTCGGTCGCCTGGACGTTCGTCAGATCCGGCGGGACGTCGAGCGAGGGGCCGGTCTTCGAGCTCTTGTAATCGACCTTGTCAGAGGACAAGGCGCTCGAGAGCGAACTGCATCCGGCGACGAGGGCCAACGAGGCAATAGCGGCCCATGCCAGCACGGGACGAGCTACGGAATTACTGACGATTCGTTTCATGAGTCGCAAAAAAAGGGGTGGGCAATCGAACCCGGGTGCCGGAACGACAGGTTAGACAACGGCAATGTTGGCCGACTTGAGGGCACCAAGCACCGTGTCTTGGTAAGGCTGCGCCAGCGGCGTGAGCGGCAGGCGGATGCCCGACGCGATCATGCCCATCTGTTGCAGCGCCCACTTCACGGGGATCGGATTGGCTTCGACGAACATGGCGCGGTGCAGTTCGAACAACTGGAATTGCAGTTCCCGTGCCTTGGCCACATTGCCGGCCAGCGCAGCCACGCACAACTCGTGCATCGCACGCGGTGCCACGTTGGCAGTGACCGAGATATTACCCTGACCGCCCATCAGCATGAGCGCAACCGCCGTCAGGTCGTCGCCGCTGTACACGGCGAAGCTCTTCGGGGCACGCCGGATCAGGTCAATGCCGCGATCCAGATTGCCCGTGGCGTCTTTCACGCCAACGATGCCAGGCACTTGCGCCAGACGCAGCAGCGTGTCGTTGCTGGCATCCGCCACGGTACGGCCGGGCACATTATAGAGAATGACCGGCAGTTCGACGGCTTCGGCAATGGCGCGGAAGTGCTGGTACTGGCCTTCCTGCGTGGGCTTGTTGTAGTACGGCACGACCTGCAGCGACGCGTCGGCGCCCACCTGCTTCGCATGTTTCGTGAGTTCGATGGCTTCGGCCGTCGAGTTGCCGCCCGTGCCGGCAATGACCGGCAGTTTGCGGCCGCGCGACTCGCCGGCTTGCGCGGCTTGCTGCACGGCGATCTCGATGAGTTCGCAATGCTCCTCGACGTTGACCGTCGGCGATTCACCCGACGTGCCGACGATCACGATGCCGTCGGTGCCCTCGTCGGCGTGCCAGTTGATCAGGTTGCGCAGTGCTTCACGGTCAAGGCTGCCGTCCTCTGCCATCGGGGTGACGATCGCGACGATACTGCCTTGCATCGGAGTTTGGGTAGTCATGGTTGATCGAACAATTCAGCGATAAGGGTGGATTGTAGCGGATTCCGCCGTCGGCTCGTACAGGGCGGCATTGCCGGGGTTTTCCCCGGGGACGGCACGCGTGGCGCACACGCGCTGCACGCACGCCGCGCGCGGCGCCGCCAACGTGACATCCTCGAAACCCGCCACACGCAGGCCGGCCTCGCGCGCCACGTCGAGCAGTTCACCGGGAGCCAACAGAAACTGCGGATTGGACGGCTTTCCGTACCGTTCGTTTCCCTGCGCAAAGGTTTCGTAAATCAGCACGCCGCCCGGCGCGACACTGGCTGCGATACGCGACAAGAGCGGTCGATGCAAATAATTCGTCACGATGACGGCATCGAAGCGCTCGCCCTCGGCCAACGGCCACGGCGCGCCCTCCAGGTCGGCGGTCAGCGTCGTCACGTTCGCCAGCATTGACATCGTGGCAAGCGCCGCCTCGTCGCGATCCACGGCGATGACGTGCATGCCGCGGGACGCGAGCCAACGCGCGTGGCGTCCTTGACCGCAGGCCAGATCGAGTGCGCGGCCGCCCGACGGCATCAGATGCGCCCAGCGCACCAGCCACGGCGACGGCGCGCCAGTACCGTGCGCACTACCGCCTTGCACCACGCCGGGAGCGACCGCGTGCGTCATGAATATTGCAGCCCCATCGCTTCACGCACGTCGCGCATGATCTCCTGCGCGGAGCGTCGCGCCTTCTCACATCCATCGGCCACGATGGCGCGCAGCAGCGACGGATCGTCCATGTACTTCTGGGCGCGCTCGAGCATCGGCTGCTGTTCGCGCAGAATGCCTTCGATGACCGGCTGCTTGCACTCGATGCAACCGATCCCGGCGCTGCGGCAGCCCTTCTGCACCCAGTCGCGCGTGTCGTTGTCGCAATAGACCTGATGCAGTTGCCACACCGGACACTTCTCCGGGTCGCCCGGATCGGTTCGACGCACGCGCGCGGGATCGGTCGGCATCGTACGCACCTTCTTGGTGATCGATTCCGCGTCTTCGCGCAAGCCAATGGTGTTGTTATACGACTTCGACATCTTCTGACCGTCGAGTCCCGGCATGCGCGACGCCGGCGTGAGCAACGCCTGCGGCTCGACCAGAATCAGCTTGCGCGCGCCTTCGAGATAGCCGAAGAGCCGCTCGCGGTCGCCCATGGACAGCGACTGCGACTCGGAGAGCATCGCGCGTGCCTGTTCCAGCGCTTCGTCGTCGCCCTGCTCCTGGTATGCCGTCCGGAGTTCGAGATACAGCTTCGCGCGCTTGCCGCCAAGCTTGCGTGCGGCTGCCAATGCCTTTTCCTCGAAACCGGTTTCGCGGCCGTAGAGATAGTTGAAGCGGCGCGCAATTTCGCGCGTCATTTCGACGTGCGGCACCTGGTCCTCCCCCACCGGCACGTGCAGCGCACGGTAGAGCAGAATGTCGGCCGCCATCAGCACCGGATACCCGAGGAAGCCGTACGTCGAGAGATCCTTCTCCCTGAGCTTCTCGATCTGTTCCTTGTACGTCGGCACGCGCTCGAGCCAGCCCAGCGGCGTGCTCATGCCGATGAGCAGCGCCAGCTCCGCATGTTCGGGCACCTTGCTCTGGATGAAGAGCGTGGCCTGATTCGGATCGATCCCTGCGGCAAGCCAGTCGATCAGCACGTCCCATACGTTCTGTTCGATGACTTCCGGCGTCTCGTAGTGCGTGGTGAGCGCGTGCCAGTCGACCACACAGAAGTAGCATGGATATTCCGACTGAAGCTGAATCCAGTTCTTGAGCACGCCATGATAATGGCCGAGGTGGAGACGACCGGTCGGTCGCATGCCGGAGAAAACGCGTTCGGGATACATGGTCTCGTTATGTTCTGCAAAAACTTCAGGAAATCAGCGACAACAGCGGCGTGAGCATCCAGACGATGAAGTCACGCCCCCACTGAATCAGCGGCCACAGCCAGACACGGCCGAGCACACCGCTCACCACCAGCGCCATCACGATGAAGAACCCGTAGGGCTCGACGCGGGAAAGGCGATAGGCTGCACGCGCCGGCAGCAGCGACACGAGCACGCGGCCGCCATCGAGCGGCGGCACCGGAAATAGGTTGAACATACACATCACGAGGTTCACCAGGAGACCGGCCTGCGCCATCATCATGAAGAACGGCTCGTGAACGCCGGCGATTTGCAGCCCCACACCGAACACAGCCCACAGTATGGCCTGGACGAAGTTGCACAACGGACCGGCCAGCGCCACCCAGATCGTATCGACCCGCGGATTGCGCAGGCTGCCGAACGCCACCGGCACCGGCTTGGCATAGCCGAACAGAAACGCTCCGCTCGTCATGAAGTAGAGGGCAAGCGGCACGAGCACCGTGCCGATCGGATCGATGTGCTTGAGGGGATTGAGCGTCACGCGCCCCATCAGATAGGCCGTGGGGTCGCCGAAATACTTCGCGACATAGCCGTGCGCGGCCTCGTGCAGCGTAATCGCGAAGAGGACGGGGAGCGCATAGACCGCAACGGTCTGGATCAGGTCTGCATTCATAGCCGCGTATTGTAGCAAGCCGACCTGCGCGCCAGTATTACCGCGTATTGCAAGGCGAGCGACACGCGCCCGTTCACGACAGACCGAACGGCGCCAGCGAGCCGCGACCGCGACGCAGCACCTCGGGCGGCGTCACCGTCAGGTCGACCACCGTGGACGGTTCTTTAGGACAGGCCCCGCCGTCGATCACCAGATCCAGTTGCTTTTCCAGGCGCTCACGAATCTCGTCGGGGTCGTTCAGCGGCTCGGTTTCGCCCGGCAGAATCAGGGTGGTGGCGAGCAACGGCTGCCCCAGCGCCTCGAGCAGCGCCAGCGTGATGGCATGATCCGGCACCCGCAGACCGATCGTCTTTCGCGACGGATGCGAGAGCCGGCGCGGCACCTCCTTCGTCGCTTCGAGAATGAACACATAGGGCCCCGGCGTCGTCGCCTTGATCAACCGGTATTGCCGGTTATCCACCATGGCGAACTCGGCCAGCTCCGACAGATCGCGGACCAGGAGCGAGAGCAGTTGCTTGTCGTCGAGACCGCGAATACGACGCAGGCGTTCGACGGCCTGCCGGTCGTCGATGTGACAGGCGATCGCGTAGCTGGAGTCGGTCGGCAACGCCACGATGCCGCCCTTGTCGATGATCTGGGCGGCCTGCTTGATGAGTCGTGACTGAGGATTTTCCGGATGGATCTGGAAGAATTGCGACATAGTGTCGGAAAGTTACTGCCAGCGGCTCCAGACCGGGGTGAGATCGTCGGGCAGCGCAGGCAGCTTGCCGAGCAGCGCACGGCTCTCGGACGGCCCATGGAAATCCGAGCCGCGCGACGCCAGAAAATCGTAGCGGCGCGCGACGTCGGCATACTCGCGGTACTGATCCGGCGTATGGCTGCCGGTCACCACTTCGATGGCCTCCCCGCCCAGTTCGCGGAACTGATCGAACAGTACCCCAAACTCGAGCGGCGTGAATTTGTAGCGTCCCGGGTGTGCCACGACGGCAATGCCCCCCGCCCCGCGGATCCAGCTCACGGCATTCTCCAGCGTGGCCCAGCGGTGCGGCACGTAACCCGGCCGCCCCTCCGCGAGATACTTCGAAAACACATCGGAAACCGACGTGCATTTGCCGATTGCCACGAGATATCGGGCGAAGTGCGTGCGCGAAATCAGATCGGGATTCCCGACGAAACGCAGCGCCCCCTCGTAGGCGTGCGGAATGCCGGCGGCCGCCAATTGCTCGCTCATCTGCTGGGCTCGCAACGCCCGGCCACCGCGCGTGGCCGCCAGTCCATCGATCAGCGCGGGATTATCGGGATCGAGATTCAGCCCGACGATATGCACCGTGCGGTTGGCCCACGTAATGGAGATCTCCACACCGCTCACGTACCCCATGCCGAGCGCTTCGGCCGCCGCGCGCGCTTCGCGCTGGCCACCGATCTCGTCGTGGTCGGTCAGCGACCAGAGGTCGACACCGGCCTCAAACGCCACCTGCGCCACCTCGGACGGCGCGAGCGTGCCGTCGGACACTCGGGAATGACAATGAAGATCCGCGTTGAACATGATGAGCCGCCGGGGGGATGACATATCGCGTCCGCCCGGCACCGCCGTATGACGTGGTTGTGACGCCTTTATTCTACCGCTCAAGTGAGCGCGGCGCGAGTGACCCGCGGCCTCACTCCCGGCAGAAGTCGTCGATCAACCGGGCAACGACGTCGGGTTGGTCGTGATGCAGCATATGACCGGCATCATCCACGAAAGCCTCCGTCAAATTCGGAAAGACCTCGAAGCGCTCCCGGAACGCCGCCGTCCCCTGTGCCCCGACGAAATGTCGCAGCACGTCCGAGTCCGTGGCCTCCACATGCAGGACGGGCGCGCTCACGTTGCCCCATACCGCCATCGCTTCATCGAGCCGGTACGGGTAGGGATTGGCGATCTTGTGCGCCGCATCGGCAAGCAAATGCCATTGTCCATCGACGTCCTGGCGTGCCCAGCGTTGTGCCAGCCAGTCCGCCCGCACCTTCGTGAGGCGCGGATTGGTCTTGCGCAGCCGCGCCACCACCGCGTCGAGCGTGGCATAAGGACGCAACGTCGGCGCATGCTGCAAATCGTCGAGCCAACGGCCGAGCTGACGGATCGCCGCGATCGGCTGCGACGGTGGCAGACCGAAGCCCTCCAGATTCACGAGACGCCGAACCCGCGAGGGCCGCACCCCGGCATACAGACACGCGACGTTGCCGCCCATGCTGTGACCAATCAGCCGGACAGCTTCGCCGGGCTCCGTGTAGACGTCGAGCAGGGCGTCGAGGTCGGCGAGGTAGTCTGGAAACCAGTAGCTGCCGCAGCGGCCTTGCGCCACTGGCCAGTCGGTGAGGCCGAAACCGCGCCAGTCCGGGGCGAGCACATGCCAGCGCTGCGCCAGCGTTTGCGCGACGAACTGGAACGACGCCGACACGTCCATCCAGCCGTGCAACGCGAACAGTTTCGGCGCGCCGGGCGTACCCCACTGCCGGACATGGTGGCGCAGGCCGCGCACCGTCAGAAATTCGGATCGCGAATCGGTCATGGCGCTGGCAGAAAGTGAAGATCGAAACGATCGAGGAACGCCGAGTCTATCAGCGTCAAAAATGACGAATCGGCCGCGCCGTTACACAAGCGCCTGCAGCGCAGCCAGTTCGTCGTCGTCGAAGCCCGCCGCCCGGCGGGCCTCCAGGTTGAACGGCCCGCGCAGACGCGGCGCACCATATTGCGCCGCGAGCCGGGCATAGGTCTCGATGGGATCGCATCCGGCGCGCTCGCATCCCCAGCGATACCAACGGTTCCCGATGGCGACATGTCCGATCTCGTCGCGCAGGATGATATCGAGAATGGCGGCCCCGGCGGCATCGCCCGCGCTCGCCAGCTTGGCCTTGATCGGCGGGCTGGCGTCGAGCCCGCGCGCCTCCAGGGTGCGTGGCACCAGCGCGAGGCGAGCCAGCCAGTCGCCGGACGTCCTGCGCGCCATCTCCCATAAGCCGTCGTGCGCCGGGAAATAGCCGTAGCGGTACGGCTCACCGAGCGTGTTCAAGTGCTGGGCAAGCAGAGAGAAGTGATGCGCCTCCTCCGCCGCGACCTGAAGCCAGTCGTCGTAATAATCGGTGGGCAGGCCGTCGAAGCGCCACAGGGCGTCGAGCGCAAGATTGATCGCGTTGAATTCGATGTGGGTGAGCGCGTGCAGCAAGGCGGCACGGCCCTCGACCGACGTCGCGGCGCGGTGCTTCAATTCTCGCGGCGACACCAGCCGGGGCGCGGCGGGACGTCCCGGAATGCCGGCCTCCCCCGCGCGCGCCGGCGCCGCCGGCTCGGCCACCTCGAAGCGACGCTCGGGTGCCAGCGTGCACGGCCGTCTCGCACTACGTCGCGAAGTGCCGTCACGCCGTGCGCCTTCTCATACGGATCGCACAGGCGCAGGAGCGCAAGCGTGTGCTCGCGGGCACACGCCGATCCGGTGAACGCGAGATGCGCGTTGCCGGATGTGCAGGCTTCGGAGCCATGGCCGGGGTCGGCGTTGCGCGCGGCACGGCCGCTGGGCGTGGGAGTGAAATCGGTCATGACGTTACAATACCTAATTCATCGATTTTAACCGCGAACCGAAGCCGCCATGCCGATCTACAAACTTGGAGACAAGACCCCCCAGATCCACGAGAGTGCTTTCGTGGCCGACACCGCCAGCATCATCGGAGATGTGATCCTCGCCGAGAACAGCAGCGTGTGGCCGGGGGTCGCGATTCGCGGCGACAACGAGCCGATCAAGGTCGGCGTGGGTACCAACGTACAGGAAGGTGCCGTTCTGCACGCCGATCCGGGGTACCCGCTCACGCTGGCCAGCGGCGTGAGCATTGGCCATCAGGCGATGCTGCACGGCTGCACCGTGGGCGAAAACTCGCTCATCGGCATTCAGGCGGTGCTGCTCAATGGCGCGGTCATCGGCCGCGACTGTCTGGTCGGTGCGGGCGCGCTGGTCACCGAGCGCAAGACGTTCCCTGACCGCTCCCTGATCCTGGGTGTGCCCGCCAAGGTCGTGCGCGAGCTGACCGACGAGGAAGTCGCGAACCTCAAGCGCAACGCCGAGGGCTATGCGGCACGCCGTCAGGTCTTCAAGGAACAGTTGGTGCGCATCGGCTGATCGCCCCGCCGGTGTGTTGAAAATGCGGTGCGCGCCCCCAGATTACGCAGTATTGACGCGCCAACCACCGGCGTTCGTGCAGCATCCGGCTCGAATCTGCGCGGTCGTTACCGCGCAACGCGGCCCGCCACGACAACCGCCGTTGCCGCATTTTTCAGGAATTCAACCGTGTCCGATCAACTTCAGAAATTCATGTTCGACGCCGCCCCGGTGCGCGGCGAATACGTCAGCCTCGACGCGACGTGGCGCGCCGTGCTCGAGCGTCACGACTACCCGGCGCCGGTACGTCATCTGCTCGGTGAAATGATGGCCGCGGCGGCGCTGCTCACCGCCAACGTCAAATTCGACGGCGCCCTGATCCTGCAACTGCACGGCGATGGCCCGGTCACCATGATCGTCGTCGAATGTAACGCCGACCTGACGATGCGCGCCACGGCAAAGTACAGCGGCGAGATCCCCGACGACGCGACCCTCAAGGCGCTCGTCAACGTCGACGGCCGCGCACGCTTCGCCATTACGCTCGACCCGCGCGTGAAGCAACCGGGCCAACAGCCTTACCAGGGCGTGGTGCCGCTGTCGGATGAACACGGCCCCCTGCCCGATCTGGCGTCGGTGCTCGAACACTACATGCATCATTCGGAGCAGCTCGACACACGCCTGTGGCTCGCGTCAGACGACCGCCACGCGGTGGGCATGCTGCTGCAGAAGCTGCCCGGCCATGGCGGCACGGCCGGCACCGGTGCCGAGCGTGCGCCCGAGCAAGACGAGGACATGTGGAATCGCGTCTGCCAGCTTGGCAATACGCTCAAGCGAGACGAAATGCTGAGCGTCGATCGGGAAACGCTGCTGCAGCGCTTGTTTTGGGAAGAAACGGTGCGCGTGTTCGAGCCGGCCGTCACGGCGTTTCGCTGCACGTGCTCGCACGAGCGGGTCACCAACATGCTGCGCACGCTCGGCGAAGCAGAAGTCATGAGCGTATTCGACGAGCGTCCCGATCTTGAAGTGGCGTGTGAGTTCTGCCGCCAGACCTATCGTTTCGACAAGGTGGATGCGGCGCAGCTCTTTACGGAGCAACTGCACGCCGCGCCGTCCGCGCAACATTGAGCGACGCGGAGATCGCAGGCATGCGCCGGATAGACGTCACCAGGCACCGCATGCAGGATGTGGCGGGCGGTGGTTCGGCTCGCCACCCCGCTATCGCCCTCGGCGCATCGCTCATGCCGCGACTCGCGTTCAACGCCAGCACTACGCGCGCCACGCGTGAACGGCCCCCTCGGCTTGTCGTCGGCGCCCTCGGTGTCCTCGGCGCGCTGCTCCTGATGCTCGCCGCCGGCTGTGCGCCACTGCCACCGCCTGACGCGCCCGCGGCACGTCTGCCGCAGACGCAAGGCATCCCGGCAATGACCGATGCCCAGAAGCAGGACCTGACACGCTTGAACAAACGCATCTACGACGAGCAGGAAGCGACCATCGAGCACGAACGCGCACAGCGCGCCATCGAGGCTGCGCTGGGCAGCAACGCCAGCAACGCGTATTTCTACGGTGGTTGGGGTGGTCCTGCGTGGTATGGCCCGGGATGGTACGGACCGGGATGGTACGGACCGGGCGGATATGGCGGCTATGGCCCACGCGCATCGGTGGGTGTGGGCATCGGCTTCTAGTGTGCGGCACCGCGAGATGACATGAAAAAATGGCGTTCCCGTGGGAACGCCATTTTTTCGTACTGTCTGCGCGTTGTGCCGGCGACGCTCAGTGATGCTGAGCCTTGTGCGCCGCGTGCGCCCCGCGCTTCGCTGGGGACGAAGTCGGCGGTGCCGGTGGCGCTGCCGCGACCGACTTGTGTGCCGGTTCGGTCGACGAGACCAGTGGCGCACCCGCGGCGGAAGCGGCCTGCGGACCGCCCGAGCCGTCCGGCGCCACGAACTGAACGAACACTTCGCCGTCCTTGACCATACCCAGCTCGAAACGCGCGCGCTCCTCGATCGCCGACGTGCCGTCCTGCAGATCCTGCACTTCGCCGGCAAGACGATCGTTACGTTCTTTCAACTGCTCGTTCTTCTGCTGTTCGGCGCTCAACTCGTCGCGCAGTTCGTGCACGTACAGCCAACCACCATGGCCGAACCAGAGCGGATACTGGATCACCGCCAGCAGCAGCACCAGCAGCAAGGTCACCATTCGCATGCTTTCGCCTGGCAAGAATGCCGAGAAGCGCGCCTCGACAGCCGTCGGGGCGCAACCTCCCGGGAAACGGAATTAGCGCAGATTGTAGAACGCTTCCTTGCCCGGATACGAGGCGATATCGCCGAGATCCTCTTCGATGCGCAGAAGCTGGTTGTACTTGGCGATACGATCGCTGCGCGAGAGCGAGCCCGTCTTGATCTGGCCCGCGTTCGTGCCAACGGCGATGTCGGCAATCGTCGAGTCTTCGGTTTCGCCCGAACGGTGCGACACGACGGCCGTGTAGCCGGCGCGCTTGGCCATTTCGATGGCGGCGAACGTTTCGGTGAGCGTACCGATCTGATTGATCTTGATGAGGATCGAGTTGGCGACGCCCTGCTCGATGCCTTGCTTCAGGATCTTGGTGTTGGTCACGAACAGGTCGTCACCGACCAGCTGCACCTTATGGCCGAGCTTGTCGGTCAGGACCTTCCAGCCGGCCCAGTCGTCTTCCGACATGCCGTCTTCGATCGACACGATCGGGAACTTGTCGCACAGGTTGGCGAGGTAGTCGGCGAACGCTTCCGAGGTCAGCGACAGGCCTTCGCCGGCCAGCTCGTACTTGCCGTTCTTGAAGAATTCGGTCGAGGCGCAGTCCAGCGCCAGGAGCACGTCGTCGCCCATGCGGTAGCCGGCGTTCTCAACCGCCTGCTGAATGGTCGTCAGGCACTCTTCGTTCGACGCGAAATTCGGTGCGAAGCCGCCTTCGTCGCCCACGGCCGTGCTCATCCCCTTCTCGGCGATGAGTTTCTTCAGCGCGTGGAAGATTTCGGCGCCGCAACGCAGGGCTTCGCGAAAGCTCGACTGGCCCACCGGCATCACCATGAATTCCTGGATGTCCAGGCTGTTGTTGGCGTGCGCGCCGCCGTTGACGATGTTCATCATCGGCACCGGCATTTGCATGGCGCCCGAACCGCCGAAGTAGCGGTACAGCGGCAGGCCGGCTTCTTCCGCCGCGGCCTTGGCCACGGCCATCGACACGGCCAGCATGGCGTTTGCGCCGAGACGCGACTTGTTGTCCGTGCCGTCGAGTTCGATCAGCGTCTTGTCCAGGAAGGCTTGTTCCGCCGCATCCAGGCCCATGATCGCTTCCGAAATCTCGGTATTGATGTGCTCGACTGCCTTCTGCACCCCCTTGCCGAGATAGCGACCCTTGTCGCCATCACGCAATTCGATCGCTTCGCGCGAGCCGGTCGATGCGCCCGACGGCACTGCCGCACGGCCCATCACGCCCGACTCCAGCAGCACGTCGCACTCGACCGTCGGGTTGCCGCGCGAGTCCAGCACTTCGCGCCCGATGATATCTACGATTGCACTCATGTATTCCTCGGTATCTGTATGACAAAAACGCTAAAGGGAACCTGCTTCGCGCCGCGGCCCGTCACCTGCCCTGTTCACGTCGGGCGCTCGCGCCGAACCCTGACGTGGATGCCGGTGCGGCGCTCAAGCGCGCAACGACGCGGTACTGCATGGACGGGGAAACAACGGCACCTCGAAATAAGGTACGGCGGCCTGCGGGATGACATCGATGTCGACGGTGCGCTCGGCGTACCGCACGCGGGCATCTCCTTGTGGGCTTGCCCTCGCGGCGACTTCCGACGACCGCTGCGCGACAAGCTTAACGACTCGACGCCACGCTGCCAAGGCATCCGAGCGCTATACCCGTCCTGTGGGCGTGCTGATAGTGGCCCCAGGACGGCGTGTCTCATTTCAACTGAAATTATTTTCCAGGAACTCGCCCTGCTTCACCGCCGCATCAATCGTCTTGAGCGTGGTGAGCAGTTCGCGCATGCGTCCGAGCGGCACGGCGTTGGGGCCGTCCGACAGCGCGCAGGCCGGATCCGGGTGCGTCTCCATGAACAGGCCCGACACGCCCACGGCCACGGCGGCACGCGAGAGGACCGGCACGAACTCGCGCTGACCGCCCGAGCTGGTGCCCTGGCCGCCGGGCAACTGCACCGAGTGCGTCGCGTCGAACACAACCGGCGCACGGGTCTCGCGCATGATCGCCAACGAGCGCATGTCCGAGACCAGATTGTTGTAGCCAAACGAAACGCCACGCTCGCAAGCCATGAACACGTCATCGGGCAGGCCGGCCTCGCGCGCGGCGTCGCGGGCCTTGTCGATGACGTTGATCATGTCGTGCGGGGCAAGAAACTGCCCCTTCTTGATGTTCACCGGCTTGCCCGACTGGGCGCAGGCACGAATGAAATCGGTCTGGCGGCACAGGAACGCCGGCGTTTGCAGCACATCGACGATAGGCGCGGCCACGGCCACATCCTCTTCGGTATGCACGTCGGTGAGCACCGGCACGCCGAGTTGGCGGCGCACTTCCTCGAGGATCTTCAGGCCAGCCTCGCGCCCGGGCCGCGAAACGACTTGCCGGAGCTGCGATTCGCCTTGTCGAACGACGACTTGTAAATGAACGGAATGCCCAGCGCGCTCGTAATTTCCTTGAGCTGTCCCGCGACGTCGATCGTCATTTGCTCCGATTCGACGACGCAGGTCCCCGCGATCAGGAAAAACGGCTGGTCCAGGCCAACCTCGAAACCGCACAGTTTCATGAGAACTCCTTATGTCTCGCTCGCGGCGGGCGGGGCCTCAGGCGGCCTTCTTGCGCGACTGCTGACCCGCCAGCGCCGCCTCGACATACGCCTTGAACAGCGGATGGCCATCGCGCGGCGTCGAGGTGAACTCCGGGTGGAACTGAACGCCGACAAACCACGGATGCACCTGCTGCGGCAACTCCATCATCTCCGGCAGGTTCTCGCTCGGCGTGCGCGCCGAGATCACCAGACCGGCGGCTTCGAGCTGCGGAACATAATGATTGTTGACTTCGTAACGGTGGCGGTGACGCTCATTGACCGAATCGCCATAGATGCGCGACGCGAGCGTTTCCGTCTTGACGGGTACACGCTGCGAGCCCAGGCGCATGGTGCCGCCCAGATCCGAATTTTCGGTACGCTGCTCGATCTTGCCGTCGCGGTCCTGCCACTCAGTGATGAGGGCGACGACCGGATGCGGCGTCGACGGCTCGAATTCCGTGCTGTTGGCGTCGGACAACTTGGCCACGTCACGCGCGAATTCGATCACGGCGAGCTGCATACCCAGGCAGATGCCGAGATACGGCACGCGGTTCTCGCGCGCATAACGAATCGCCTTGATCTTGCCTTCGGTACCGCGTCGGCCGAAACCGCCCGGTACGAGAATGGCGTCCAGATGTTTGAGCGCGTCCGTGCCGTCCTTCTCGATTTGTTCCGAATCGATGTACTCGATGTTCACACGCGTTTCCGTGTGGATCGAGGCGTGACGCAGCGCTTCGATAAGCGACTTGTACGACTCGGTCAGATCGACGTACTTGCCGACCATGCCGACAGTGACCTCGTGCTTCGGATTCTCGACCGCGTGCACCAGATGCGTCCACATGGACAGGTCGGCCGGCTTGGCTTCGATCTTCAGTTCGTCGCAGATGATCTTGTCCATGCCCTGGTCATGGAGCATCTGCGGAATCTTGTAGATCGTGTCGACGTCCCACACCGAAATCACGGCGTCCTGCGGAATGTTCGCGAACAGCGAAATCTTGGCGCACTCGTCTTCCGGAATCTGACGGTCGGCGCGGCACAGCAGCACGTCCGGCGAAATGCCGATCTCACGCAGCTTCTGCACACTGTGTTGCGTCGGCTTGGTCTTCAGTTCGCCAGCCGTCGCAATGTACGGCACGAGCGTCAGGTGCACGAAGGCCACGCTGTTGCGGCCCAGGCGCAGGTTCATCTGACGCGCGGCTTCGAGGAACGGCAGCGATTCGATATCGCCGACCGTGCCGCCGATTTCAACGATGGCGACGTCGGATGGCCGTCCCACGTCGAACGCGCACCGCGCTCGACGAAAGCCTGAATTTCGTTGGTGATGTGCGGAATGACCTGAACGGTCTTGCCGAGATACTCGCCACGGCGCTCCTTACGGATCACCGATTCGTAGATCTGGCCCGTCGTGAAGTTGTTCGCACGACGCATCTTGGCGCTGATGAAGCGCTCATAATGGCCCAGATCGAGGTCGGTTTCCGCACCGTCCTCGGTGACAAACACCTCGCCGTGCTGAAACGGGCTCATCGTGCCCGGGTCGACGTTGATGTAGGGATCAAGCTTGAGGAGGGTGACTTTGAGGCCACGCGATTCGAGAATCGCGGCCAGAGATGCGGCAGCAATTCCCTTACCAAGAGAGGAAACCACGCCGCCCGTGACAAAAACAAATTTGGTCATCGCAGTAATTGCTCGCGGGAAAGCCGGATTATACCCGAAAGCGGCCCCGCCCTCGACGTGCGGCGCGGCAAATTTTGACCTTGACAGGCGCCCTGCGCGGCGCTCCGCATGGCCGGGACATCGCTCCCGACCGGCAAGCATGCGCCCGGATCGGACACCCCGCGACGCGATTCCCGCCCGGGCGTCTCAGGCGGCCAGCGAACGCCGGCGCTCGCCGCGCAGTTCCGCGAGCATGTCGCGCACGGCGGCGGCCGTTTCCAGCGGATGCTCCATCGGAAAGAGATGGGTGCCCTGCACGTAACGCAGATGGGTGCCGACGATACGACGCGTCGCCCCGATCCCGGCTTGCCGTAGCTCGCGAGACTCGGTGCCCGCGAGAAAACCGACTGGCACCGGCACGCCGCGCATTGCACGCACGGCGAGCAGCGGCGGCAGCGTCAGATAGATCCGATATTCGATGTCACGCGCAAACGCAAGACGCCGGGCCTCGCCCTCGCCGGTCGGCATCGTGCCGCGGTCGATGTAGTCACGCAGCACGTCCGAATCCCAGCCGGCGAACACCGGCTTGCTCGCGAAATGTTGCCAGGCCGTTTCCCAGTCGGGCCAGTGATCGCGACGCCGCTTGGTCACGCCCGCAGGCGACATTCGCTCGTACAGTCCGGTGAGCAGGCCCAAGCGGAGCATCTGCGTGCGCCAGCCGGGCGTAACGATGGGCGAATCGATCATGACCACCCCGCGCACGCACTGCGGCGCCTTGAGCGCGGCCATCAGGCTCAGGAAGCCGCCGAGCGAATGTCCGACGAGCCAGACCGGCTCACCGCGGTATTCGCGCATGAGGGTGTCGACCAGTTCGTTGCGCAGATAGCGCCAGCCCGGCGTGACGGGATAGTGCGGGTCGTGACCGATGCGGTCGATGGCGCGAACGTCGTAATCGTCGGCCAGCGCGCCCAGCAGCTTGCGATAGACGCCGGCAGGAAAGCCGTTGCCGTGCGAAAAATGAAGGATGTCTCTTGTCATGGCATTCGTTGTCGTGGCGAGCCGGCCTTGTGCGAAATGTGCTGAAATCGGCCGCCCGGCGGCCACTGAAAACCAGGGACGACAGCCCGCGGCAATCGGTGCAGATCGACGGGAATCACTGTGTGGGTCAGGCCCAGCCGGTGCATGCGCGAGCGCACCGCAATCCGGCGCATCGGGCCATTCTAGCGAACCGCTCGTTAAGTACCGGTAGAGGTTTCCGTCGAATCGCGACGCCCGGGCACACTCCGCGATCCCGTGGCGAAGCGCCGGAATGTCCACGCTTGCCGGTGGCATGACATCAACGTCATGACGTATCCGGTACTTCCGCGTGCCAGTACCGTCGATATTGCTCGCGGTAAGACTGCGCCTCGATTCCATCCTTTGTGAACGAAAACCGAACGCCCCCGTGCGTCACGCTTTGCCAAATCCGCGCGCCGGCTGCCTGATAACGAGCCACGACCCCGGGCCTTGGATGTCCAAAGCGGTTGCGGTAGCCCGCCTGGAACACCACGTGCGCTGGCGATACAGCCTCGATGAACACGGTTGTCGACGACGTCAGGCTACCGTGATGCGGTGCCAACAGGATGTCAGAGCGCAAACCGGCACCGAAGCGTGCCAGCATGGTGCGCTCCTGCGGCGCTTCGGCATCCGCCGCGAGCAGCGCACTGTGCTCGGCGTTCGATACGCGCAGCACACAACTGACGCTGTTCGGTCCCATGCGTCCCTCCCAGCCGTCGCGCAACGCCCCTTTATCAGGATGCAGGAAGCGAAACGTGACGCCGTCCCACGTCCATTGCTGCCCGGCCAGGCAAGTGCGATGGGCCGCTGCGGCGCTTCGCACCCCATGCGTCGCCGGCAGCGACGACAGTACCTGCGCCGACGGATACGCCCGCAGCACGCTCAGTGCGCCGCCGAAATGATCGTCATGCGCGTGGCTGATCACGAGCCGATCCAGCCGCCGGATGCCGTGCGCGCGCAGATAGGGAACGATCACGCGGCGCCCGGCATCGCTATATCGCCCCAGCGGCGGCCCGGCGTCGAACAACAGCGTACGCGACGCCGTCTCGACGAGCACCGCATTGCCCTGCCCGATATCGAGCAGGGTGACCCGAAATTCTCCGGTGCCCGGCCGCGGCGGCGACGCGAGCAACGCCGGCCCCAGCAACGCGAAGCCGGCAAAACGAACACCGACGCGCCCCCCCCTCAGCCGACGCATCGCGGCCGGCCAAGGCATCAGACAGAGCAGCACGCCGCCGACAGCGGCCGCCTGCGCCCAGGGCGGCGCAACGGCCGCTCGCCACACCGCCCAGGGCCACGCTGCCAGCATGCCGAGCCAATTGGCCAGCCAGACGACCACCGCGTGCGCTACCGCCAACGCCCAATGGGCCAACATCTCGGGCAGCAACAGGCTCGCCAGCGTCAGCGGTGTCACGATCAACGTCATCACCGGTATGGCAATCGCATTTGCCAGTGGCCCAAGCAGTGGCACCGACCCAAACCATGCCAACGTCAATGGCACCAGTCCGATCGTGACCGCATATTGTGCGCGCACCGCAGGCCGCAGACGGGCCAGGGTCGCCGCGCGCCAGCGGCGGATCACGCCTTCCCGACGTTCAGCGTCCTGAGGTTTACCGCCCCGACGTTTGCCTGCCTGATATTCAAGGCCCTGACGTCCGCCGTCCCGACTGTCGCCCGGCCGACGTTCACCGCCCTGACGCTGAGCGCCCTGAAGCGGAACGTCCCGACATTCGCCTGGACGCCGCACATCCGCCAACGCGCGCCCCATCGTGCTCGCTGTTGACGGCGACCGCGCCACCTCCGGGATGCCGCGTCGACGTGCCACCCGCGGCGTTTGCTTCCGCCCAGCGCCCAGGACCAGTGCCGCGACCGCACCAAACGAGAGCCACAGGCCCGGCGTTACCACGGCCCACGGATCGAGCGCGACAACGGCGGCCAACGCCCACGCCAGCACATACGATGGCGCCGCCATACGGCCATTGAGCAAGGCGAAGACCAGAATCGCCACCATGCCGACGGCGCGCCGCACCGGAACGCCCCACCCCGCCACCGCCCCGTACGCCATCGCCGCCAGCAGACCGGCGACGGCCGCCGCCTTGGGCGCAGGCCACCATAGCGGCAAACTGAAGCGCCGTCCGCAAGCGCGCCGCCAGAGCGTGCCAACCAGTGTCGCGAGCACCCCCGCCACGAGCGACACATGCAATCCGGAAATCGCCAGCAAGTGACTTACACCGGTATCCGCAAAAACCTGCCAGTCGTCGGCCGCGATATCCCCCCGCTCCCCCAACGCCAGCGCGATCAAAACGCCGCCGTATCGCGCCGACGGCCCGAGTCCGGCACGAAGTTTGTCGCGCAGCCGTTCCCGCCAGGCTACGAATCGATACCCGGGCACCGTCTCCGCTTGCAGACGAAGCGGCGCCATTGTCCCAGTCGCGCCGTCTCTGCCGCTCAACGCCCGCACGTATCCCGTCGCGCGAATGCCGCGCACCAGCGCCGTCAACTCGGCATCGGCCCCATGCCAATTCGCAAAACCTCTTGGCGCTTTGAGCCGCACCGGCAAGCGCCATCGCTCACCGGCGTGCGGATCTCCCGCCGCCGCCCCACCCCGGCCCGGTTTGCCCCCCAATCGCGAGCGCCCCGGCCACACCAACTCAATGGCCTTCGGCACACGCACCGCCCGGCACGGCACGGCGCGGGTATCGGCGTCGCGTCGGTCGCCGCGCGTGTCCGACATTGAGCGCACCGTCGCGGACATCGGCATCTCACATCGTTTGTCCAAGACGTACGCGCGCTCCACATGGAAAGCGAACCGCCGCCCATCATCCGTCGACGCAGGAAGTCCGGACACGACACCGACGACCATCACGTCGCGCCCTTCCAGTTCGACGGGCAGCCGATCGTTCAATCGCGCCTCCGCCCGAAACGCTGCCCACGAATAACCGAAGACACCCGAGCAAAGCGCCAGTACGGCCACCACGCTCCGGTGACGCCAGCGCACGCCGGCGTGCGCGCCGCTTCGTGCGAAGCGTGCGCCACTGTCCCGCGTCGTCGGGCTGGCGCGCGCAGCACCGCGATCGCACCCCACTACGCCCCAGATCGCCCACACCGCCCACATGGCAAACAGGCCCGCGGCAACGCCGAGCGCGGCACCGAACGCTCGCCCCTGAGGCAACACGGCCGCCTGTTGCAACCACCAGACGCCGGCGACCCACGCAAGCAGCACAAGTCTCATGACGTCACCGCGTCATGTATTCGCGACCGCGCAACGCCGCATCGTCAGCGCGCCAAGCCGTCAGAGCTATCGGAGATGTCGGAGATGTCGGCGATCAGAGAAACGCCGGTAGCCGGCCCGTCGCCCGGCGCCATGGCCATGGCGCCAGCCAGACGCGGCAACACGCGCCAAGCATTGCGGCAAGTCGCCTGCGCCAAGGCTGCAGTCGTCACCCCACGCAGGTCCGCCAGCACTTGCGCGATGCGCGCCAACTCGACCGGGCTATTACGCTGCTTGTAGCGCCATTGCGGCGCAATATCGGGCGCGTCGGTCTCCAGCACGAGCGCATCGAGCGGCAGATCCGACGCGAGACGCCGAATCTGCAGGGCGCGCTCGAATGTCATCTGCCCGCCAAACCCCAGGCAGAAGCCACGCTCGACGAACATGTCCGCTTGTTGCCGGCTACCGTTGAACGCGTGCGCGATGCCGCCGCGCGGGGTGAAAATGCGCAGTTGCTTGAGCAAGGCATCCTGCGAGCGACGCACGTGAAGGATGACGGGCAAATCGAAGTCGCGCGCGATCTTCAACTGCTCGACATAAAAGAATTGCTGACGCTCGGGGTCCAGCGTCGTCACGAAGAAATCGAGACCGATCTCGCCGATACCGACGAAGCGCGGATCGCCCATCGCCCTCGCCACGGCACGGCGCAGCGTGGCGATGTCCTCGTCGCGCGCGCGTGGCGTGTAGAGCGGATGAATCCCCAGCGCGTAAGCGCCGCCGGGGATTGCGCGAGCCGCGGCCCGCGCCGCGTCGAACGTTGCGCATTCGACGGCGGGCACCACGAGCCCCACCACTCCGGCAGCAGTGGCGTCGGCGATCACGGTCGCACGGTCGGCGTCGAACTCGGCCGCATCGAGATGGCAATGGGTATCGATCCACATGGTCAAAGGTCCTTGAGCGTCAATTCTACGGGTCGTTGACAAGGCTCGCACATCGTTCTGGCGATGACCATCGGAAGACACCGCGTTACGGTCTAGGACGTTGCCGAAATCGACGGCGGCTGCCGCCTCGCGAAATGCGAAACGCCGGGGAGAACCCCGGCGTTTCGCTCACGTCAGCCGCCGCTCGCGCTAACGCGCTTGCACCACGGTCATGCCGGTTCCAGCACCCCATCGCGCAGTCGCAGAGCACGATCGCAGCGCTTCGCCAGATCGATGTCGTGCGTCACGATCACGAAGCTGGTCTTCAGGGTCTCCGACAACTCGAGCATCAGTTCGAACACGGTCTCGGCGGTATGCCCGTCGAGGTTGCCGGTCGGCTCGTCAGCCAGCACGCAAGCCGGCTGCGTGACCAGCGCGCGCGCCATTGCCACGCGCTGACGCTCGCCTCCCGACAACTCCGAGGGACGGTGCTTCACGCGCGAGCCGAGCCCGACACGCTCAAGCATGGCCAGCGCCGTCGCTTGCGCCTGCTCGGTCGGCAAGCGGCGAATGCGCAGCGGCATCGCCACGTTATCGAGCGCCGAAAACTCGGCCAGCAGGTGGTGGAACTGATAGACAAAGCCCAGCGACTGATTGCGCTGCGACGTCTTCTCGCGCTCGCGCAACGACGAAAACGGCTTGCCGAGCAGCGACACCTCGCCGCGCGACGGATCGTCGAGCCCGCCCAACACGTGCAGCAACGTGCTCTTGCCCGATCCCGACGCGCCCACGATGGCCACCTTCTCGCCGGGGGCCACGTCGAGACTCGCGCCGTTGAGCACCGTCACATTGAGCTGGCCTTGACGGAATGTCTTGTGCAGATCGCGCGCGCGCAGCACCGGTCCGTCATAGGCAAGGTTCGGCACACCGGCCAACGATGCATTCGCTTGATTTTTCGCGTTACTCATAGCGCAGGGCCTCCGCCGGTTTGACGCGCGAGGCACGCCAGCTCGGGTAGATCGTCGCCAGCGCCGAGAGGATGAACGAAATCACCCCGATGCGGATCACGTCCGACGACTGCAGATCCGAGGGCAATTCGGAGATGAAATAGATGTCTTGCGGCAGGAAGTGGATACCCAGCAAGTGCTCGATGAATGGCACGATGGTGCCGATATTCACCGAAATCAGGCAGCCCAGCGCCACGCCGAGCAGCGCTCCGGCAAAACCGATCGTCACGCCCTGCACGATGAAGATCTTCATGATCGAGCCGGGCTGTGCGCCCAGCGTGCGCAGAATGGCGATGTCCGCATATTTGTCGGTCACCGTCATCACCAGCGACGACACCAGATTGAAGGCCGCCACGGCGATGATGAGCGTCAGGATGATGAACATCATGCGCTTTTCGGTCTGCACCGCGATGAACCAGTTCTTGTTCTGTTGCGTCCAGTCGCGCACCCACATATTGCCGGACAGGGTTTTGGCCAACTCGCGGGCCACGAGCGGCGCCCGCTCCATGTCATGGATCTTCAGCCGCACGCCGGTCGGGCCGTCGAGTCGGAAGAGCGTCTCGGCATCGTGCAGATCGATGAGCGCCAGCGAGCTGTCGTATTCGTAGTGCCCCGCCGTGAAAACGGCCACCACCGTGAACTGTTTCACGCGCGGCAACACGCCTGCGGGCGTGATCGTCCCTTGCGGGGCGACGAGGGTGATCTTGTCGCCGATGCTCACGCCCAGCGCCCGCGCCAGTTCGCGACCGAGCACGATACCGAAGCTGCCCGGCGTGAGATTGGCGAGCGAGCCCTCGGTAATCTGCTTGCCGAGATCGGACACCTTGGCTTCCTCGCTCGGAACAATGCCGCGCAACACCACGCCGCGCACGTTGTCCTCGCGCGTTAGCATGGCCTGCTCGCCCACGTAGGGCGCCGCCGCAATCACGTTCTTGTTCTGCAACGCTTCGGCCGCCGTGCGGTGCCAGTCGGGCAGATTGCCGTCGACCGCGAAGACTTCGATGTGCGCAAGCACGGAGAGCATGCGGTCCCGAACTTCCTTCTGAAAACCGTTCATCACCGACAGCACCACGATGAGCGCCGCCACGCCGAGCGCAATGCCGGCCATGGAGATGAAGGAAATGAAGGAAATGAAACCGTTGCCGGATGATCGCTTGCCGGTGCGCGTATAGCGCCAGCCGATCTGCCATTCGTATGGGAATTTCAAACGGATTCCTGATTCTTGATAAGGATCGATCGGAGCGTTCCGGCGCCAGTCCGCACCGGTGCCCAGCGCCCATGTATCTGACCGCCACGTGGCCACCATGTCGTCGCGGCCCGGCGGCCACCTGACCCGAACCCGGCTCGACACATGGCTCGTTCAGCCCCCGACGTGAGGGTCAGCCAACTGCCAGCGCGAAGTTTGCCATACAATTCGCCTCGATATGGATACACCTGCCCTGCACTTTCTCTTGCCGTTCGCGCTGCCCGCGTCGGCCCATTTGCCCGCACTGCTGGCCAACTTGGAGTTGCCTGCGCTCGAAAAGTTGCTCGCGCGCGGCGTCCAGGCTGCGCAGGACGTGCCGGCCGACCCGTTTGTCCCCACGCTGCCCCATGAACGCTGGCTGACCGAAGCCTTCGGCCTGCCCGGCGGGCCGTCGCGCGCGCCGCTCGCGCCGTTCATGCTGTTCGAGGACAGCGGCATGCTCGACACCCGGTTCTGGTATTGCGCGCAGCCGGCGCACATCCACATCGCCACCGACCACCTGGTACTGACCGATCCCACCGAACTCGCGTTGAGCCACGAGGATTCAGCCGCCCTGTTCGCCACCGCGCACGCCCTGTTCGCGGAGGTCGGCGGCGACCTCGTCGCCCCGCGCCCGGACCGGTGGTACCTGAGCGCGCCGGCGCTGGGCGACCTGCTGACCGCGTCGCCCGCGCGCGCGGCCGGCCGCAATGTCGACATCTGGCTGCCGCAAGGCAAGGCCGAACTGACGTGGCGCAAATGGCAGAACGAAGTCCAGATGGCGTGGTACGACCATCCCGCCAATCAGGCGCGCGAAGCCCGCGGCCTGCCGCCGGTCAATGCCATCTGGCTGTACGGCGGCGGTCAGCGCATTGCCGCGCCGCGCCTGAACCGGCCCTGCGTGACGATCCTGGCAGACGCCCCCGCCACCCGCGGTCTGGCGAACCATCTGCAAATCGCCTTGCACGGCACGGACGCCGGCCTTGCCGCCGCGAACGGCAGAACCGTCGTGCAACTCGACACGCTCACGCCGCATTTCCTGACGGAAGACTGGGCGCGCTGGCGCGATGCCCTCGTCGACATCGACCGTGACTGGCTGGCGCCGGCGCTCGCGCGTGTCGCCCAGGGCCAGGCCCGCGAAGTCTCGCTCACATTGTGCGGCGACAGTCACAGCGTGACGATGCGCTCGCGCGGCGGCGACTTGCGCAAGTTCTGGCGCCGTCAGGCGCTCGCCGCCCGCATGGTGCCGCTCGCGCGGCTTGGCGAGGAAGTTGCATGACCGACATCGTCACCCGTCATGTCGACGACGCGACGGCCAACGCCCTCGCGCGCGACGGCGTCCACCCGGTGCTTGCCCGCCTGTTCGCATCGCGCGGCGTGGCCGAGACCGCCGAGACCGAAACGGCGCTGGCCCGTTTGATCCCCCCGACCCAGCTCAAGGGCGCGCAAGAGGCGGCCGCCTTCCTCGCCGACGCCATGGCCGCCGGCAAGCGCATGCTCGTGGTGGCCGACTACGATTGCGACGGTGCGACCGCCTGCGCCGTGGCCGTGCGCGGCTTGCGCATGTTCGGTGCGAAGGTCGAGTACCTGGTGCCGAACCGGTTCGAATACGGCTATGGCCTGACGCCCGAAATCGTGGCTCTGGCCGCGCAAGGCAAGGCGGGGCCGCCGGACGTGCTGATCACCGTCGACAACGGCATCGCCAGCCTCGAGGGCGTGGCCGCCGCGCAGGCGCTCGGCATCGAAGTCGTGGTGACCGATCACCATCTGCCGGGCAACGAATTGCCCAACGCGCGTTGCATCGTCAATCCCAACCAGCCGGGCTGCGCATTCCCGAGCAAGCACCTGGCCGGTGTCGGCGTGATGTTCTACGTTCTGCTCGCGCTGCGCGCCGAGTTGCGCGCGCGCGGGGCGTTCGAGGCGCGCGAACAGCCGCGGCTCGATACGTTGCTCGACCTGGTCGCACTGGGCACGGTCGCGGACGTGGTCAAGCTCGACGCCAACAACCGCATCCTCGTGGCGCAAGGCCTCTCGCGCATGCGCGCAGGGCGCATGCATCCCGGGATCAACGCGCTCTTTCGCGCGGCCGCCCGCAATGCGCGCCAGGCGGGCAGTTTCGATCTGGGCTTCGGCCTCGGGCCGCGTCTGAACGCCGCAGGGCGCCTTGCCGACATGTCGCTCGGCATCGAATGCCTGCTGACGGACGACGACGCTCGCGCCTGGACGCTCGCGCAGGAACTCGACGCGATGAATCGCGAGCGCCGTGAGATCGAAGCAGGGATGCAGCAGGAAGCCCTGGCCGATCTGGCGCGCTTCGACCCTCGCGCCGCCACCACGCTGTGCGCGTTCAACGAGACCTGGCACCAGGGCGTAATCGGGATCGTCGCCGCACGGCTAAAAGAAAAGTTCTACCGTCCGACCATCGTGTTCGCCCCGGGCGACGACGGCCAGATCAAGGGGTCCGGCCGCTCGATCCCCGGCTTTCACTTGCGCGACGCGCTCGATCTCGTCACCAAGCGCGAACCGGGTCTCATCGGCAAGTTCGGCGGTCACGCGATGGCCGCAGGCCTCACGATCGCTGCCGACGCCCTGCCGCGCTTCCAGTCGGCATTCGAAGCCGTGGGACAGGCGTGGCTCGACGAGACGGCGCTCTCACGCGTGATCGAGACCGACGGCGACATCGGCGACGAGTGCTTCGTGCCGCCCTTTGTCGCCCTGCTCGACGCACAAGTGTGGGGACAGGGTTTCCCGCCGCCCGTGTTCTCGGGCGAGTTCGATGTGCTCTCCCAAGCCATCCTCAAGGACAAGCACCTGAAGTTGCAACTCGGTCGCGGGCGCATGCGCTTCAACGCCATCTGGTTCAATCACGCCGATACCTTGCCGAGCCGTGCGCGATTTGCCTATCGGTTGGCCGCCGACACCTTCAACGGCGTCTCGCGCGTGCAGATGATCGTCGAACACGCCCAGGGCTGACCGTATGCGGTGCCAGGGCCGCCCGTCTTGCCCGCCGACAGCGAAATCCGGCCAGCGGCTGGCAGTCACCCGCCGTCAGGACGGCGTCTCAACTGCCCGGGAAAAGTGGGGAAACGGGGGCTTCGCTGCGCTATAATCCTCGTTTCCCCGAATTCGCCCCTGTCAAAGCTCATGGAAGCCGAACGCCTTAACGCACTTGAATCCCTGCTCGCCGACCTGCGCACCCGCGTTGGCGAGCTCAGGGGGTATCTTTGACTTCGATGTCAAGCAAGCTCGCCTGATTGAAGTCAACAAAGAACTAGAAGACCCCAACATCTGGAACGATTCCAAGCGTGCGCAGGCACTGGGCAAGGAAAAGAAGGCGCTCGACAGCATCGTCAGCAACCTGACCGAACTCGACGCCAGCCTTTCCGATACGCAGGAACTGTTCGAAATGTCCCGCGACGAGGGCGACGAAGACTCGTTGCTGGCGCTCGAGAGCGACACGCAGGGTCTCGCCGCTCGCGTGGGCGAGATGGAGTTCCGCCGGATGTTCAACACCCCGGCCGACCCGAACAACTGCTTCATCGACATCCAGGCCGGCGCCGGCGGCACCGAGGCCAACGACTGGGCCGGCATGCTGCTGCGCCAATATCTGCGCTACTGCGAACGCAAGGGCTTCAAGGCCGAAGTGCTCGAAGTGTCGGACGGCGACGTCGCGGGCATCAAGAGCGCCTCGCTGAAGGTCACCGGCGACTACGCCTACGGCTATCTGCGTACGGAAACCGGCGTGCATCGTTTGGTGCGCAAGTCGCCGTTCGACTCGTCGGGCGGTCGCCATACGTCGTTCGCCAGCTTGTTTGTGTACCCGGAAGTGGATGATTCGATCGACATCGAAATCAATCCGGCCGACGTGCGTACCGACACGTATCGCGCGTCCGGCGCAGGCGGTCAGCACATCAACAAGACCGACTCCGCCGTCCGTCTGACGCACATCCCGACCGGCATTGTCGTCGCCTGTCAGAACGACCGTTCGCAGCACCGCAATCGCGCAGAAGCGTGGGACATGCTCCGCTCGCGCCTGTTCGAGCATGAGATGCGCAAGCGTCGCGCCGAGCAGGACAAGCTGGAGTCAAGCAAGACCGATGTGGGCTGGGGCCATCAGATTCGCTCGTACGTGCTCGACCAGTCACGCGTCAAGGACCTGCGCACCGGCGTGGAAACCGGTAATACCGGCAAGGTACTCGACGGCGACCTGGACGACTTCATCTCCGCGAGTCTCAAGCAGGGAGTGTAAGGAATGGCGTTTGTCCGCACGCTAGCCGTGTGGGGGGTGAGCGCGCTGTGTCTGCAGTGCGCCGCCGTTGCTGCCCCGGCCAGTACACCGGGCGCACCGGGAGCCAATCCCGAGACGGGACCGTACCTGCATGAATTGCTCAAGCGCCCGGACTTCTCGGGGGCGTATGCGCGCATCATCACGCCACGCAACGTTCCCGCGTGGGTGCGTCAGGGTGGCACATCGACGCCGTCGCAACGCGTGAGCGTCGCGGGCAAGCCCTGGTTGCTGGTGCAGAGCTGCAAGCCGCACGATTGCCCGAGCGAGTATGTCCACATTTTGTATGAGCCGCGCTCACAGGCGATCGCGGCGCTGTTCGTGCGGGACCCGAGTGCGGCGGCCAATGCCGGACCGCATCAGGACCGCACGGAATTGATCTGGCTGGGCACGCCCGACGGCTTGCTCAAGAATGCCCTGCTGCACACGCTGCGTTTTACCGAATAACCTCATCGCTCGCATCATGACCGATCACAATACTCCGGCCCATACGGGCACCCCGGCGGGCGACCTGCCGCACGACGACAACAAGCTCATCGCGGAGCGTCGCGAGAAGCTGCAGGCGCTGCGTGCCAACGGCGTGGCGTTCCCGAACGACTTCCGTCCCGAACAGCACGCCGGCGACCTGCAGGCGCGCTATCAGGACGTGGACAACGAGGTGCTCGAAGCCGAGCCCGTCCCCGTGTCGGTGGCCGGTCGCATGATGCTCAAGCGCGTGATGGGCAAGGCCGCCTTCGCCACCGTGCAGGACGGCAGCGGTCAAATCCAGTTCTTCATCGGCCGCGACGACGTCGGCGCCGATGCCATGACCGCCTTCAAGGGCTGGGACATCGGCGATATCGTCGCCGCTACCGGCACGCTGTTCCGTACGCGCACCGGCGAACTGTCGGTCAAGGTGAAGGCACTGCGGCTGCTCGCCAAGGCGCTGCGCCCGCTGCCGGACAAGTTCCACGGCCTGTCGGATCAGGAGACGAAGTACCGTCAGCGCTACGTCGACCTGATTACCTCGCCCGAAACGCGCAGCACGTTCCGCGCCCGCGCGAAGGCCATCGCCTCGATGCGCAAGTACATGACGGACGCCGACTTCATGGAAGTCGAAACGCCGATGCTGCACCCGATTCCGGGCGGCGCCGCGGCCAAGCCGTTCATCACGCACCACAACGCGCTCGACATGCAGATGTATCTGCGTATCGCGCCGGAGCTGTATCTGAAGCGCCTGATCGTCGGCGGCTTCGAGCGTGTGTTCGAGATCAACCGTAACTTCCGCAATGAAGGCGTGTCACCGCGCCACAACCCGGAATTCACGATGATGGAGTTCTACGCGGCCTACACGGACTACCGTTGGCTGATGGACTTCACCGAAGCGCTGATCCGCAACGCCGCACTCGACGCGCGCGGCACCGCAACCATCGAATACCAGGGCCGCGAACTGGATTTGTCAAAGCCGTTCCACCGCCTGACGATCGTCGAAGCGATTCGCAAATACGCGCCCGAGTACACCGAAGCGCAACTGGCCGACATCGAATTCGTGCGTGGCGCGCTGGGCAAGTATGGCGTGAAGGTCGATGCGCCGCAGTTCAAGAACGCGGGCCTCGGTGCGCTGCAACTGGCCCTGTTCGAAGAGACGGCCGAGAGCCAGTTGTGGGAGCCGACTTTCATCGTCGACTATCCGGTGGAAGTCTCGCCGCTCGCGCGCGAGTCCGATACCGTGCCGGGCATCACCGAGCGCTTCGAACTGTTCATCACGGGCCGCGAGATCGCCAACGGCTTCTCCGAGTTGAACGACCCGGAAGATCAGGCAGCACGCTTTCGTGCGCAAGTCGAGCAGAAGGACGCGGGCGACGAAGAGGCCATGTATTACGACGCCGATTACATTCGCGCGCTCGAATACGGCATGCCCCCGACGGGCGGCTGCGGCATCGGCATCGACCGTCTGATCATGCTGCTCACCGACAGCCCGAACATTCGCGATGTGCTGCTCTTCCCGCACCTGCGCCGCGAAGACTGAGTCGTTTGGAACGGTTGCGACACTTAGAAGGCCGGAACGCCGCGATAGGCGGACGGCCACTCCCCATCGAGCCGCAACCAAGTGCGCGCGATGGGGAGAATCGCACCGCTCGCCGCCCCTTCGACCAATTGCCGTAACGCCAGCGACGACAGCGTTTTGGCATCGGTCGGAAACGCGAGAAGCAATGTGCGATTGACGGGGACGGCCGCAAAGTCCGTCACCTCGAAATGCTCGACCATCGACTGGTAGAGATTGCCCAGCACCAGGCCGCCAGCCGGTGCCATCCAATTGCCGCGACAGCCGGCAATCGGCGTGCCGTCGTCGAGCCGCGCAATGCCGAACTCGAAATGCCCCGCCTTCCATGCGCGCGCGAGGTTCGACGCGGCTTGCGCAAATGCCGCCTCGAACGTCAGACCAGCCGCGCGCAAATCCTCGCCCTGCAGCCGGCGCAGTCCAGCCGTGCCATCGAGCACGAGCGTCACGAAAACGTCGTCCGAAAACGGTTCGCTGACCTCCCCTTGCGGATCGTGGACGTCGACCCACGCGCGTTGTACTACGTACGGATAGAGGTGCGCGTGGCTTGCGGCGTCGAGCGGGGTATCCAGCGGCGGCAGCGTATCGATCATGGCGTTGGGACGAATCGGCAAGAAGGACGTTGACGGACAATGCGTGCCATTATGCGCGCGGCGCGACTTGTTTCATTTGTTATGACAACCGTGCGCGATGACGACGCAGCGCCCCATCAATTGCGAAAAATTCTCATATTTTTCAATGAATTAGCGATCAGTCAAAGGGCACTCGCCTGGGACTGCCGCGATGCACATCTTACATCGCGTTACAAAATGAAACGGATGCCGCGCCTGCCATGACGGAGACTTTTCTCATGCGAAGCCTCCCGTGCCTGTCAGCACGAAGAATGGGGTTCGCGACAACCGCACGATGGAGAAAAACCACATGAATAACGATCTTCAACCGCGCCGCATGCATCCGCTGGTCGCTGCCGCAGCCGGCAGCATCGTGGTCGTCAGCCTGCTCGGCGTTGCCGCCATCACGGGCGTGCTCCCTGTCGCCAAAAGCACCGACGGCCCCGCAACGACCGTCGATCATTCGCAGTACGCGCTGACGTCGGCCCAACAGCCGTCTTCGAACGCGATGCGCAGCTCGCAGGTGACGGAGCAGCCGACCCAGCAGACGCAATACGCGCCGCAGCAAGCTCAGTACGCGTCGCAGCGGGCGCCGGCACAACGGGCCCCGGCGCCGCCGCCGTCATATGCCCAATCCTCGGCCGCCCCCGCACAGCGCCAGGCGGCGACATGCTCGACGTGCGGCACGGTGCAGTCAGTGGAACCGATCAGCACGCAAGGTCAGGCCTCGGGCCTGGGCGCCGTCGGCGGTGCCGTTGCTGGCGGCCTGCTCGGTAACCAGTTTGGCGCGGGTAACGGCCGCACGGCAATGACCGTGGTCGGCGCGCTGGGCGGCGGTCTGGCCGGCAACGAAGTCGAGAAGCGCGTTCGCTCCGAAACCGTGTATCGCGTGTACGTGCGCATGGATACCGGCAAGACGCGCTACTGGACCTATCAGTCCGCCCCTGGCGTGCAGCCGGGGGATCGCGTGCGGCTCGAGAACAACGGGCTGGTGCGCGCGGGCTAAGGGGGTGGGATCCGCGTCACGCCGTTCGTGCCGCGACGGATCTCGTGTTAACGCAAAAGCCGCTCGTCATGAGCGGCTTTTGCGTCTGCGGCAGCGTCGCGCACCCTGCGCGATCGTCGGGTCAGACCTCGTCGATCCACGCCATCTGAATCGCTTCAAGCACCTTCTCACCGGCACGGTCGGGCGCGTCGTCAAAGCCATCGAGCGCCATCACCCATTGATGCAGGTCAGTAAAGCGCACGTACTGCGGGTCGATGTCGGGATGCGCCTCGGTAAGCGCAATCGCGATGTCCTGAATGTCGGTCCATTTCATGGGCAGAGTCCTCTTCTTCTGACGTGTCGCCACGCAACGCCAAACGGCGTCGATCAGTGGCTTTCCTTGGCGTGATTGATCGTGTACTTCGGAATCTCGACGACCAGATCGGTGTCGGCGGGCATCTTCGCCTGGCACGACAGGCGCGACGTCGGCTCCAGGCCCCAGGCCTTGTCGAGCAGATCCTCTTCCTCGTCTTCGGCCGGCTCCAACGCCTCGAAACCCTCGCGCACGATCACGTGGCACGTGGTGCACGCGCACGACAACTCGCACGCGTGTTCGATTTCAATGCCGTTGTCCAACAACGCTCTGCACACGGTGGTGCCGGTCGGAACGTCCAGCACCGCGCCCTCCGGGCACAGCTCGACGTGAGGCAATACAACAATTTGAGGCATGGCTTTGGCTTTCCGTGTGTGTCTTACAGTTTGTCGATGTCCGCCACGCGCCGGCCGGCCAGCGCCGCGCGGATGCTCTTGTCCATGCGGCGCGCGGCAAACGCGTCGGTCGCATGCGAGAGCGTTTCGGTCGCCGTCTTGATGGCAATCTGATCGTCGCCGGACGCCTTCTGGCGCAACTCAGCCAGCAAGCCGTCGATCTGTGCGCGCTCGTCGGCGTCGAGCAGTTCCGGGTCCGCCTGCAAGGCGCTGTCGATCGCAACCAGCAGACGCTCGGCTTCCACTTGCTGCTCGCGCAGCGCGCGGGCGCGCATATCCGCCTCGGCCGAACCGAAGCTGTCTTGCAGCATGCGCGAGATATCGTCGTCCGCCAGACCATACGACGGCTTGACCTCGATAGAGGCCGCCACGCCCGAGTGCAACTCCTGGGCGGAGACGGAGAGCAGCCCGTCGGCGTCGACCTGATACGTCACGCGAATACGTGCCGCGCCGGCCGTCATCGGCGGAATGCCGCGCAATTCGAACCGGGCCAGCGAGCGGCAATCGGACGCCAGCTCACGCTCGCCTTGCAGCACGTGAACGGCCATCGCCGTCTGGCCGTCCTTGAACGTGGTGAATTCCTGCGCACGCGCCACGGGAATCGTAGCGTTACGCGGAATGATCTTCTCGACAAGGCCGCCCATCGTCTCGACACCGAGCGACAGCGGAATCACGTCGAGCAGCAGCCAGTCGTCACCGTCAGCCTGATTGCCCGCCAGCAGGTTCGCCTGCACGGCAGCGCCGAGCGCCACCACCTGGTCCGGATCGAGATCGATCAGCGGTTCGCGTCCGAAGAAGGTCGCCACCGCGGCACGCACTTGCGGCATGCGCGTGGCGCCCCCGACGAGCACGACGCCCTTGACGTCCTCCGGGCCCATGCCGGCGTCGCGCAACGCCTTGCGCATCGGGCCGATCGTGCGTTGCACGAGCGGCGCGCCCAGCGCCGTGAATTGGTCGCGCGTGAGCGTCAGCGCGAGGTTGCGCTCGCCAGACAGCGTCAGGGCGATCGTCGTTTGCGCGGCGTCGGTCAACGCTTCCTTGGCGGTGCGCGCGTGATCGAGCAAGCCGCGCACATCCTCAGGCGTGAGCGAAGCCGCGTCGAGACCGGCCGCTTCCACCGCCCAGCGGTAGATCACCTGATCGAAGTCGTCGCCGCCAAGCGCCGAATCGCCGCCCGCCGCAAGCACTTCGAACACGCCCTTCGTCAGTCGCAGAATCGAGATGTCGAACGTGCCACCACCCAGGTCGTAGACCGCGTAAAGACCTTCCACCGCGTTGTCGAGACCGTAGGCAATCGCCGCCGCCGTCGGCTCATTGAGCAGCCGCAGCACATTGAGGCCGGCCAGACGCGCGGCGTCCTTGGTCGCCTGACGCTGCGCGTCGTCAAAGTAAGCGGGCACGGTGATCACAGCGCCCACCAGATCGTCGCCGAGCGTGTCTTCGGCGCGCTGACGCAACGTGGCGAGAATTTCGGCAGACACTTCCACCGGGCTCTTGACGCCGCCGGCCGTTGTCATCTGCACCATGCCCGGCGCGTCGACGAAATCGTACGGCGCGTTGTCGGCATGGGCGACATCGGCCAGGCCCCGGCCCATGAAGCGTTTGACGGAGACGATGGTGTTGCGCGGATCGCTGGCGGCGGCCGCACGAGCGTCGTAGCCGATCTGGGTACGGGGACCGCCCAGATAGCGCACGACGGACGGCAGCAGCACGCGGCCCTGTTCGTCCGGGAGCACTTCGGCCACACCGCTACGTACGGAGGCCACGAGCGAATGCGTCGTGCCCAGGTCAATGCCCACGGCGAGTCGCCGCTGATGCGGCGCGGGGGACATGCCGGGTTCGGAAATTTGCAGAAGGGCCATGACTTTGCAATGCGGGCGACGCGCTCGCGCGGCCGCCCTGTTCTCAAGCAGTTCTCAATGACATGTGACGGCGCCGCACCGGGCCGTCACGCGTTTTCCAGCATTTCGATGCGCTGCGCGATGTCTTCGTCGGCGCGCGCAATGAACATCAGTTGCCGCACGGCTTCGGCGGCCGGTTGCCACGCCTGGCTTTCGAGCCAGTCGCCCAGCTTGGCCAGCCGCACGCGACGATCCTCGCGCAACGATTTGGCAAGGGTTTCCAGAGCGCCGATATTGCGCGCGTCCACGGCGTCGTCGATGGCTTCGCGCCACTCCATCTGCTGCATCAGGAAATCGGGGGCCATCGCGGTGTTGTTCTCCGCGCCCACATCGATGCCCTGCAGCGTGAGCAGATACGTCGCGCGTTGCAGCGGGTCGCGCAGCGTGCGGTAGGCGGCGTTCGCCTGCGCGGCCCATTGCATGGCCACACGGCGCTCTGCATCGCTCGCACTCGCGAATCGATCCGGATGCACGCGCGATTGCACGGCACGGTAGGCCGTGTCGAGCGCGTCTGCGTCGAGCGCAAATCGCTGCGGCAGATCGAACAGCGTGAAGTAGTTGTCAGTCAATGCACTCATCGCGCACTCATCATCCATCCAGGGCGCCCATGCGAGGGAACGTCGCGCCATGCGCGCCATGCCCCCCCGCCGTCGGCCCGTAAAAAAAGCGGCTCGCGCCGCCTGGTTGCCTACGCTGCTGCTTTGGCGCCGAACCGTCCGACGGTCCGGCGACGTATTTCGCGGCTACGGTGACCGCCGCCACGCGAAGCCCACCGCCTCACGCATCGGGCGGCTCGCCGCGCTCACATTTGCGGCAGCGCAACCGGCTACCCAGCATCGCGTCGCGACCTGCCGCGCTTTGCGTCCATGTCCGGATCTGCCACGGGGGAAGATGCCGGACATGTTGCCCATGCCCACACGCCAGACGCGCGACCCATTGGCCTTCGTCGTCCTGCCGGAACCCGACGATCTTGCGCAACGGCGCGGTGTCAGATCCGGAACGACTCGCCGCAGCCGCACTCATCCTTGACGTTCGGATTGTTGAAGCGAAACCCTTCGTTCAAGCCTTCGCGCGCGAAGTCCAGCTCGGTGCCATCGATATACGGCAGACTCTTCGGATCGACGATCACTTTCACGCCGTGGCTCTCGAAGACGGTGTCCTCGCCCGCCACGTCGTCGGCGTATTCCAGCTTGTAGGCCAGGCCCGAGCAGCCGGTCGTCTTCACGCCCAGCCGCAGGCCCACGCCCTTGCCGCGCCGCGTCAGATAACGCGAAACGTGCTGCGCGGCCTTCTCGGTCAATGTAATGGCCATGATTGCCTGATTCCTTTATCCGTCGTGCCGCTTACGCAGCCTTGGCCGGCTCGGCCGTCTGGCCGTGCTTCTGCTTGTAGTCGGCCACGGCCGCCTTGATGGCGTCTTCGGCCAGAATCGAGCAGTGAATCTTCACCGGCGGCAGCGCCAGTTCCTGCGCGATCTGGGTGTTCTTGATATCGAGCGCCTGATCGAGCGTCTTGCCCTTGACCCACTCGGTGACCAGCGACGACGATGCAATCGCCGAGCCGCAGCCGTAGGTCTTGAACTTGGCGTCTTCGATCACGCCGGCTTCGTTCACGCGAATCTGCAGCTTCATCACGTCGCCGCACGCCGGTGCGCCGACCATGCCCGTGCCGACGGCGTCATCGCCCTTTTCGAACGAACCGACGTTGCGCGGGTTTTCGTAGTGATCCAGAACTTCCTTGCTGTAAGACATGGCTAACTCCTTGAATGCTCAGTGTGCGGCCCACTGGATCGAATTCAGATCGACCCCGTCCTTGTACATTTCCCACAGCGGCGACAGATCGCGCAGCTTGCCGATCTTGGCCTTGAGCAGATCGACCACATAGTCGACTTCCTGCTCGGTCGTGAAACGACCCACCGTGAAGCGAATCGAGCTGTGCGCCAGTTCGTCGTTGCGACCCAGCGCACGCAACACGTACGAAGGCTCCAGCGAGGCCGACGTGCACGCCGAGCCCGACGACACCGCAACGTCCTTGATCGCCATGATCAGCGACTCGCCTTCGACAAAATTGAAGCTGATGTTCAGGTTGTGCGGCACACGCTTTTCCATGTCGCCGTTCACATACACTTCTTCCATTTCCGTCAGACCGCGCAGCAGACGATCGCGCAGCATGCGCACGCGCTCGTTTTCCGTCGCCATCTCTTCACGCGCCAGACGGAATGCCTCGCCCATGCCCACGATCTGGTGCGTGGCGAGCGTGCCCGAACGCATGCCGCGCTCGTGACCGCCGCCGTGAATCTGTGCCTCGATGCGCACACGCGGCTTGCGACGCACGTACAGCGCGCCGATGCCCTTCGGGCCATACGTCTTGTGTGCCGAGAACGACATCAGGTCGACCTTCAGCTTGGCCAGGTCGATGGGCATCTTGCCCGTGGCCTGTGCGGCGTCGACGTGGAAGATGATGCCCTTCTCGCGGCAGATCTCTCCGATCGCCTCGATGTCCTGGATCACGCCGATTTCGTTGTTCACGGCCATGATCGACACGAGAATCGTGTCCGGACGCAGCGCGGCCTTGAAGACGTCGAGATCGAGCAGACCGTCGTCCTTGACATCCAGATACGTGACTTCGAAGCCTTCGCGCTCCAGCTCGCGCGTTGTGTCGAGCACTGCCTTGTGCTCAGTCTTCACCGTGACGAGGTGCTTGCCCTTGCCTTGGTAGAAGTGCGCCGCGCCCTTGATGGCGAGGTTGTTCGACTCGGTGGCGCCCGACGTCCAGACGATCTCGCGCGGATCGGCGTTCACCAGCTTGGCGACTTCCTCGCGTGCCTCTTCCACGGCCTGCTCGGCAGCCCAGCCGAACGAGTGGCTGCGCGATGCCGGGTTGCCGAACTGCTCGCGCAGGTACGGCAACATCTTGTCCACGACGCGCGGGTCAATCGGCGTCGTGGCGCTGTAATCCATGTAAATGGGGAGGTTGAGGGTATCGTTTTTCATGGGTGCTCCAGGATCGTGCCGTGGCGCCAGTTAAGAACGGGCCATATCGAAGACCGAATTGGGAATGCGCGTGGCAATGGTCTGGCTGGGTGTGCCGGACTCGCGCGTGTCGTGCAGCACGGCCTGTTGGGCCTGCTTGCTGCGCTGCTGCTCGACGAGGTCGCGCAGCGAAACCGAATCGAGATACTCGACCATCTTCTGGTTGAGCGTTGCCCACAGCTCGTGCGTCATGCAGTGGCCGCGATGGCCGTCCTGGCCCTTCTCGCAATTGCCTTTGCTGCCGCACTGCGTGGCGTCGAGCGGTTCGTCGACCGCGATGATGATGTCCGCGACCGTCACCTCTTCCGCGCGACGCGCCAGACTGTATCCGCCGCCCGGCCCACGCACGCTCTCCACGATCTCGTGGCGGCGCAACTTGCCGAACAACTGTTCCAGGTAAGAGAGGGAAATCCGTTGACGCTGACTAATGCCCGCAAGCGTCACGGGACCCGCGTCCTGGCGCATGGCCAGGTCGATCATCGCCGTGACGGCGAAACGGCCTTTCGTGGTAAGTCTCATGAGGATGCAGGGATTAATCTCGACTATTTTCGTCAAGTATAAATTCCCTACGAAATCAGTCAAGTACTTCTGGCCCATTTTTTGCAAAAGTTCCGTCGTCCATTTGGGAAATTTGCTAATTTTCGGGACGCGCGTTCGCCTGGGGGGCGCGCAGGGGGAACAGCAGCACCAGCGGATTGCGCAGCACGGCGCGCCAGAGGGCACGGTGAATGTGCCGGCGGTCGCCCATTCGCAGGGGACGCGATCTGAGCGCCATGTGGAATGCTAACGCGAAACTCACCCCGACGTTGAGCAGCGCCATCGACCCGACACCGGCAACGGCCAGCCAGAGTGCCGGATCGCGCAGCACCGGCATGCCCAGCACGCCGATCGACGTCGCGATCGCGCCGGTCGACAGCGTGACGTGGCGCACTTCGAACGGCAGCGCGAACGCCGTCAGCACCGCCGGCACGAGACCCAGCATGAAGCCGAGCGTCAGATTCCCGAGCACCGGCGCAATGTGACGGCGGCATGCGTCCGCCAGCCGCGCCGCCCCGTTCCGTCCGAAGACGAAGCGCAGTCGTCGGTTGTAGGCCAGGACATCCCCGATGCCGTGCAGCGCAAACCAATTGTCGGCCCAGCCTGAAATCAGACTGGAGAACCACAACAGCACCGCCGTCATGGCCGCGAACAGCGGCGTGATGCCCAATATCGAGAACGAATTCAGCGTCGCATGGGCTTTTTCAGGCGGAATCGTGTTCATGCCAAGCGCCGCCGACACCGTCCATTGCACCAGCAGGCAGAACGGGAACACCACGGCCAGGTTCCCGAAGATAGCCGCCGCTTGCGTACGCACCAGAGCGATGACCTCGCCCACGAAGGCGTCCATACCGGCGGGCGTGTCGACGTCGTCGAGCTTGCGGGCGATGGCCGGCGCGGTCATGGCCGGCTGCTTGGTCGCGAGCGTGAAATGGCAGAAGTGCATGAACAGGAAGCAGAGCGCGTAATTGGCCCCGGCAAGGAACCCCTCGACGACGCTCGGCAGGTGCGCGCTCGCAATCAGGAACTTGACGTAGACGGTGACCACTGTCACCAGCCCGCCGCCGCACGCCATCTTCAGCATGGTGAAGTACTCGCTGCGATTTCGGGCGATGTAATGCTCGCCCGTCTCGGCGCTGCGCTCGACGACCTTGCGCGCGAGCAACCCGAACGAAGTGCGCGCCAATTCGCCCACGCTCTGGCTCGCCCGGTTCGCACGCACCAGATCGGCGAGGAGCTGCACCCGCGCGACGGCGCGATCGCCGCTCTCGCCGTGCGTCAGCCAGGCTTCGAGCAGACGCTCGAGCCGACGGATCCGCGCCTTGGTGCGTTCGACCTGAAATACGATGTCCACGCTCACGCCGTTTTCGTCCAGATGGGCATAGACCTGACGCGCCGCGCGCGCGCAGTCGTCGATCAGCGCGCGGAATACGTTGATCTGCTGCACGAAGTGCTGCGACGGTGGCGCACCATGGGCGAACGCCTGCCCAGCCGATTCGAGCGCCTGCATGGCGCGTCCGATCTGGTAGAACGGCGATTCGGTGGCGCGCGGATATGCCAGGCGCGAGCGCACCGCCTGCGACAGCCCGGTCGACCCAATCTGGTCGACGAGGTGGTGCATCGCGACGAGCAAGTCTTCGCCGAAAGGGTTCCAGTCGGCGTTGTCATCCTCGTCCTCGCCTTCATGCAAAAGCGCGATGAGGTCGGCCAGCAATGCCGGCGGCATGGCGGCGATCCAGTCGGCGGCGTCGCCATCGGGAAACATCAGCGAGCACAGTGCCGAGAGATCGCGCCGCGTCGGCGGTGGTGGAATCAGCGCCTTCTCGACGCGCTCGACCAGCGCCCCCCAAAACCCTGGGCGCACCGGCATGCCTGTATCGCACAGCAGCGAAATGGCGTCGCTCTCGGCAACGACGCTGCGCAGCGTGCGCGCCACGGGGAGTCGCCATGCGGGGTTCCGCTCGAGCATCTGCAGCAGATAGCGCAGCCGCGTGTGCGGGCGATAGCGCGCCGCCTCCCCCTCCCCGCGCGCCTCGTTGACGAGGGCGCCGCGCTTTTGCACCCAGTGCGCCAATTCGATCAGCCATTGGTTACGGACCGCCAGCGGCGCAGACGGATCGGCGTGCGCAAGCAGTTCGTCGAGCTGATGGCCGGCGTGACGCGACGCGCGCCATTTACGCCAGTACGAAGTGAGCGAAGTGAGCATCGATGGGAGACGAGGTGAAGGGGGAGGAGAAAAGCACAGTACTACAGGACAGACCGCGCAAAGCAACGTCGCTGACGCTCAGCGTTGCGTTTCCAGATGGGCGAGCAGGCCGTCGAGCCCGTCTTCGATGTAGTCGAGCACGGTCTCGAAGCCTTGTGCACCGCCGTAATACGGGTCGGGCACTTCGGTGGCGTCGTGCCGCGTGGCAAAGTCCATCAGACGCACGATCTTGTGACGATACTCAGCCGGACAGCGCGCCACGAGTTCGGCGACGTTGGCGTCGTCCATCGCCACGATCCATTCGAAGCGCACGAAGTCATCGGCATCGACGCGGCGCGCGCGCAGTGCGCTCAGGTCGTAGCCTCGCCGCTCGGCAGCGGCCTGCGTGCGTTCGTCGGGGGCGTGACCGAGATGATAGCTGTGCGTGCCCGCCGAATCGACGGCGATCACGTCGGTGAGCCCAGCGGTGGCCAGCCGGTGACGAAAGATGCCGTCGGCGCTGGGGGAGCGGCAGATGTTGCCCATGCAGACGAAGAGAACAGAGGTCGTTTTCATGCCTTCGGCCCCAACTCCGCCTCGCTCGCCCCATCGGTGCCGAAGACCAGTGCCTTGACGTGCAGCAACTGGTCGCGCGCCTTGGCGGCCTTCTCGAACTCCAGGTTGCGCGCATGCTCCTGCATCTGCTTTTCGAGCTTCTTGATCTCGCGCGCCAGTTGCTTTTCCGACATGTCCTGGTAGTGCGCCTGCTCCTTGGCTTCGGCGAGTTCCGCCTTGGCGTCCTGCGGGTCGTAGACACCGTCGATGATGTCCTTGATACGCTTCTTCACCCCCTGCGGCACGATGCCGTGCGCCTCGTTGTGCGCCATCTGCTTGGCACGGCGACGCTCCGTCTCGCCGATCGCGCGCGTCATCGAATCGGTCATCTTGTCGCCATAGAGGATGGCCGTTCCATTGACGTTACGCGCCGCGCGCCCGATCGTCTGAATCAATGACCGCTCGGAACGCAGAAACCCCTCCTTGTCTGCATCGAGAATCGCCACCAGCGACACCTCGGGAATATCCAGCCCCTCGCGCAGCAAGTTGATCCCGACCAGCACGTCGAACGCGCCCAGACGCAGATCGCGAATGATCTCCACGCGCTCGACGGTATCAATGTCGCTGTGCAGATAGCGAACCTTCACCCCGTTATCCGACAGATAATCGGTGAGTTGCTCGGACATGCGCTTGGTGAGCGTGGTCACAAGCACGCGCTCTCCCACGGCCACGCGCTTGTTGATCTCACTCAGCACATCGTCGACCTGTGTCTGCGCCGGACGCACGATGATGATCGGGTCGATCAATCCGGTCGGGCGCACCACCTGCTCCACCACCTGCCCGGTGCGCTTTGCCTCGTAATCGGCCGGGGTCGCCGACACGAAGATGGCCTGACGCATCTTGCGTTCGTATTCGGCAAACTTGAGCGGACGGTTGTCGAGCGCCGACGGCAGCCGGAAGCCGTAGTTGACGAGGTTCTCCTTGCGCGCCCGGTCGCCGTTGTACATGCCGTTGAACTGCCCGATGAGGACATGCGATTCGTCGAGGAACATCAACGCATCGGGCGGCAGATAGTCAACGAGGGTCGGCGGCGGCTCGCCCGGTGCCGCGCCGGACAGATGCCGCGAATAGTTCTCGATGCCCTTGCAGAAACCCAGCTCCTGCAACATTTCCAGATCGAAGCGCGTGCGCTGCTCAAGGCGCTGCGCCTCGACCAGCTTGTTTTCCTTGTAGAAGAAGTCGAGGCGCTCGCGCAGTTCGTCCTTGATCGTCTCGATGGCGCGCAGCACCGTATCGCGCGGCGTCACGTAGTGAGACGACGGGTACACCGTGAAGCGCGGCACCTTCTGCCGCACGCGTCCCGTGAGCGGATCGAACAGTTGCAGCGTATCGACTTCGTCGTCGAACAGGTCGACGCGCAACGCCAGTTCGGCGTGTTCCGCCGGGAAGATGTCGATGGTGTCGCCGCGCACGCGGAACGTGCCGCGACCGAAGTCGGTTTCGTTGCGGGTGTACTGCATCGCGATCAGGCGCGCGATGATCTCGCGCTGCCCCAGCTTGTCGCCCTGCCGAATCGTCAGAATCATCCGATGGTATTCGCTCGGATTGCCGATACCGTAGATCGCCGAGACGGTCGCCACGATCACCACGTCTCGCCGCTCCAGCAGGCTCTTCGTCGCTGACAGACGCATCTGCTCGATGTGTTCGTTGACGGACGAGTCCTTCTCGATGAAGAGATCGCGCTGTGGAACGTACGCTTCCGGCTGGTAATAGTCGTAGTACGAGACGAAGTACTCCACCGCATTTCGCGGGAAGAACTCGCGGAATTCCGAGTAAAGCTGCGCGGCGAGGGTCTTGTTGGGCGCGAACACGATGGCCGGCCGGCCAAGACGCGCCAGGACGTTCGCCATCGTGAACGTCTTGCCCGAGCCGGTCACGCCAAGCAGGGTCTGAAAGGCGAGCCCGTCCTCCACGCCCTCGGTCAACTGGGCAATGGCCGCCGGCTGATCGCCGGCCGCGTCGAATGGGCAGTAGAGCTGATAAGGCGAGTCCGGAAACGTCAGGAACTTGCTTTCGTCGAGATCGTGGTCAGCCGCAGGAGTCATGGCGAGCGCGCAAGCGTGTGGGACGTAATCGAGCATTCTAGCGCGTCGGACGATTCCCTGAGGCCCATGGGTGACAACGGATCGGGCAGCGGCGCGAATCAGAGCCGACGCTGTCGCCACATGGCCCACGACAGGGCGATGTCGTCAATTTCTGGCAATACGTGGCAGTTTTCGTGCCGAAAGCGGGCAATTTCGCGCGGCGTGGGCCGGTGTTTCCCACAAGCGTGGAGAATCTTCGCTAAAATGTCGCGTTGAGCTGATCGCGCGTCTGATGCCGCCGACCCGCCGCGTTTTCCTACTACCTGCCTCGAGCCGTCGAAATGACCCTGTTCTCCGCTGTCGAACTCGCCCCGCGCGACCCCATCCTTGGCCTGAACGAAGCCTACAACGCCGATCACCGCACCGAGAAGGTGAACCTGGGCGTGGGCGTGTATTTCAATGCGGAAGGCAAGCTCCCCCTGCTCAAGGCCGTGAAGGCCGCCGAAGAACAACGCGTGGCCGCCGGTCTGCCGCGCGGCTACCTGCCGATCGAAGGCATTGCCGCCTACGACAAGGCCGTGCAGGAAATGCTGTTCGGCAAGGAATCGCCCGTGCTGGCCGAAGGCCGCGTGGTCACCGCGCAAGCCCTGGGCGGCACCGGCGCCCTCAAGATCGGCGCTGACTTCCTCAAGCAACTGAACCCGAATGCCACCGTCGCCATCAGCGATCCGAGCTGGGAAAACCACCGTGCGCTGTTCAGCCAAGCCGGCTTCAACGTCGTCTCGTACCCGTACTACGACGCCGACTCGCATGGCGTGAACCTGGCGGGCATGCTCGACATGCTCGGCAAGGAACCCGAAGGCACCATCGTCGTACTGCACGCCTGCTGTCACAACCCGACCGGCGTCGACCTGTCGATGGACCAGTGGGCGCAAGTCGTCGAGGTCGTGAAGGCCCGCAAACTGGTGCCGTTCCTCGACATCGCCTATCAAGGTTTCGGTGACGGCATCGACGCCGACGCCGCCGTGGTGCGCCTGTTCGCCTCCACCGGCCTGGACTTCTTCGTGTCGAGTTCGTTCTCGAAGTCGTTCTCGCTGTATGGCGAACGCGTGGGTGCCTTGTCGATCGTGACGGGCAGCAAGGACGAATCGGCCCGCGTGCTCTCGCAACTCAAGCGCGTGATCCGCACCAACTACTCGAACCCGCCGACGCATGGCGGATCGGTCGTCGCCGCCGTGCTGGGCAGCCCCGAACTGCGCGCGCTGTGGGAAGAGGAACTGGCCGAAATGCGTGAGCGCATCCGCGCGATGCGTCTCGCCCTGGTCGAGAAGCTGCGTGCGCATGGCGTGGAGCGCGATTTCTCGTTCGTGATCAAACAACGCGGCATGTTCTCGTACTCGGGCCTCACCGCCGACCAGGTCGAACGCCTGCGTGAAGAGTTCGGCATCTATGCCGTGAGCACGGGCCGTATCTGTGTGGCCGCGCTCAACGACAAGAACATCGACCGCGTCGCCTCGGCCATCGCCCAAGTGCTGCGCTAAGCCCATCCGGCATCGTCGAAGTCGAAGCCCGCCACCCGGCGGGCTTTTTTTGCACCCCAATTTGTTGCAGCGCAGCAACGATAATTGAAAACAATTGTCAAAATAGTCAAAAGCTATCGCAATGATGCAGAAATGCCATATATCAGGGTTATGCTGCGTTGCACAGCCGCGATAAACGGTTGCATAATTCGCTCACCATCCGCCTCTGGGCTCACAACATGCTGTATCAGATTCACGAATACAACCGTGCGTGGTTGAACCCCCTCACCACTTGGGCCAAGGCAGCGGCGACCACGTTTGTCAATCCGAGCAGCCTGCTGGCCATGATGCCGGGCGCGCCCCGCATCGCCGCGGGATACGAGTTGCTCTACCGGCTCGGCAAGGATTACGAGAAACCCGAATTCAATATCAAGGCCGTCGAAGTCGACGGTCACAATATTCCGGTCGTGGAAGTCACGGCAATGGAAAAGCCGTTCTGCCGCCTGCTGCGCTTCAAGCGGTACGCCGACGATGCCGGCGCCGTCGGGCAGCTCAAGGACGACCCGGTCGTGCTCGTGGTCGCGCCGCTCTCCGGCCACCACGCCACGCTGCTGCGCGACACCGTCACCACGCTGCTCAAGGACCATAAGGTCTACATCACCGACTGGGTCGATGCGCGCATGGTGCCGCTCGAGGCCGGCGCGTTCCATCTTGACGACTACGTCGCGTACATCCAGGCGTTCATTCGCCACATCGGCGCGGAGAACCTGCACGTCATTTCGGTGTGCCAACCCACCGTGCCGGTGCTCGGCGCCATCTCGCTCATGGCATCGAATGGCGAAACGACGCCCAAGACCATGACGATGATGGGCGGCCCGATCGACGCGAGCAAGAGTCCGACGTCGGTCAACTCGCTGGCGACGAACAAGTCGTACGAGTGGTTCGAGAATCACGTGATCCATCCGGTGCCCGCCAATTATCCGGGCTCGGGCCGGCTGGTCTATCCGGGCTTCCTTCAGCACGCCGGGTTCGTGGCGATGAACCCTGATCGTCACCTCACGTCGCACTGGGATTTCTATCTGGATCTGGTGCGCGGCGACAACGACGACGCCGACTCGCATCGTCGCTTCTACGACGAGTACAACGCGGTGCTCGACATGGCTGCCGAGTACTACCTCGACACGATCAAGACCGTTTTCCAGGACTTCAGCCTCGCGCGAGGTACGTGGGATGTGGCTGGCCAACGGGTTCGTCCGCAAGACATCAAGACCACGGCGCTCTTCACCATCGAAGGCGAGCTGGACGACATTTCCGGCAGCGGACAGACGCAGGCCGCGCATGAGCTGTGCATCGGCATCCCCGCCAAACGGCGGGCGCATTTTACCGCCCCGGCTTGCGGTCATTACGGCATTTTCTCGGGCAGCCGTTGGCGCAGCGTGATTTATCCGCAGATTCGCGACTTCATCGCCAAGCACGCCTGAACCGTCACCGGTTCGCCGGGCGGCCATGACAAAACCGCCGCGGGGCTTCGGCCCTCGCGGCGGTTTTGTTTTAACGAGCCTACGGCAAGCGCCGCACGCTTAATCGGTCATCGCGTACGCAATGAATCCAGCAGCATTTGCGTATTGAAGGACGAATACGACTTGCGCGCGTCGCCGGCCATGAAATCACGCCCCATCACGATGGACAGCGTGTGGCGGTTCGACATCACGTAATAGCCCATTGCCGAGATCGTCACGTACAGATCGACCGGATCGACGCCCGGCCGGATTTCGCCGCTGGCTTCGCCGCGCTTGAGCGTCTGTGCGAGCAGCTCCACAATCGGCGAGACCTGTTGGCGAATCTCGGTCGACTGACGCATCGACTTCGCGTCGTGCAGATTCTCGTTGTTGATGAGCCGAATCAGTTCCGGATGGTCGGCGTAATAGTCCCACACGAAGCGGGCCAGTTCGGCCACGGCGTCGAGCGGCGCCAGCACATCCAGCCTGAGCGCGTGTTCGGCGCGGTTGAACTCGCCATAGACCTCCTCGAGCACCGCCAGATAGAGCTGGTCCTTGTTGCCGAAGTAGTAATACAACATGCGCTCGTTGATGTCGGCCCGGCGTGCAATGCTGTCCACGCGCGCACCGCTTGAACCCCGCTCCGCAAACTCCTCGATCGCCGCAGCAAGAATGCGCTGACGCGTGCGTTCGGGGTCGCGTTTGATCTTGGTTTGAGGTGTAGTCATGATCGGCCGGTCGTTCTCATCGGGCGGAATTATGGCACATCGGTTTCAGTGTTTCCGGAAAATGCAGGATAATTCGACTTTCCGCCGAATCCCCCTCAAACCACGTGTCCGAAGTTAGCGCGCTCGCGCAGCGCATCGATGCCCTTTTGCCCCAGACGCAGTGCACCAAGTGCGGTTACGCCGGGTGCCGCCCGTATGCCGACGCCATCGCCAGCGGCCAGGCCAGCTACAACCAGTGCCCGCCCGGCGGCGCCGAGGGCGTGGCGCGTCTGGCCAAGCTGCTGGATCGCCCCATCATCGCGCTGAATCCGGACAATGGCGCAGAGCGTCCCCGGCCGCGCGCCGTCATCGACGAATCGCTGTGTATCGGTTGCACGCTCTGCCTGCAGGCCTGCCCGGTCGACGCCATTGTCGGCGCCGCCAAACTGATGCACACCGTGATCGAGGACCGTTGCACGGGCTGCGATCTCTGCGTGCCGCCCTGCCCCGTCGACTGCATCGACATGGTGCCGGTCACCGGCGAGCGCACCGGCTGGGACGCCTGGTCGCAAACGCAAGCCGACGACGCGCGCTCGCATTTCGAGGTGAATCAGGCCCGTCTCGCGAAGGATCGGGCAGCGCGGGAAGCGCGGCTGGCCGCGCGCGCGGCGCGGGTTGCCCCCGCAGCGCCCGGCACGCCTTCGGCGCCCGCCTCGGGGCAAGATGTGTCGCCGGTAGTGCAAACGGGCGACGTGGCGCCGGCGCCTTCCCCGTCGCCGATGAAGCCGCTGCGGCCGCAGCTCGCAAGCAGGCCATCATTCAAGCGGCTTTGGCGCGCGCGAGAGAGAAAAAGGCCGCGCTGGCGGCCGAAGGGCTCGCGCCCAAGAACACGACGCACGTTTCGGCCGCCGTGCAGGCACAGATCGACGAAGCGGAAGCCCGTCGCAAACGCCTGGGCCTCAGCGCAGACGACGATGCCGCCCCCTCGGGGGCCGACAGCGCCCCGCAAAAAGTCTAGGCGGGCGGCCGCACACGCCGTCACCTGATAACAAGACAGACGCCCCAACCCACGCGCCACCCGCCATGAACGACGCCAAACGACGCGCCCTGTTCGAAACGTTGCAGCAACTGAATCCGCATCCGACGACGGAGCTGGAGTACACGTCGCCATTCGAGTTGTTGATCGCCGTGCTGCTTTCGGCCCAGGCGACCGACGTCTCCGTAAACAAGGCCACACGCAAGCTCTACGCGGTGGCCAACACCCCGGCAAAGATGCTTGCGCTGGGCGAGGCCGGGGTTGCCGATTACATCAAGACGATCGGGCTGTACCGCACCAAGGCCAAGAACGTCATCGCCACCTGCCAGTTGCTGCTCGACGCGCACGGCGGCGAAGTGCCCCGCTCGCGCGAAGCGCTCGAAACGCTGCCGGGCGTCGGTCGCAAGACGGCCAATGTCGTGCTCAATACCGCGTTCGGCGAAGACACCATTGCTGTCGATACGCACATCTTCCGCGTGGCGAACCGCACGGGTCTCGCGCCTGGCAAGGATCCGCTGGCCGTGGAACTGGCGCTGGAGCGCGTCATCCCGCGCGAGTTCAAGCACGATGCGCACCACTGGCTCATTTTGCACGGCCGCTATGTGTGCAAGGCGCGCAAGCCGGAGTGCTGGCACTGCGCCATCGAGCCGTTGTGCGACTTCCGCCCCAAGACACCCGCGCCGAAGGGCTGACCGGCGCTCCCCCGGTAACGCCGTCGCAAACGACGCAGACGACACAAATGACAACGGGCGGTCCCGACATCGGGACCGCCCGTTTGTTCTGTACGCGCCGAGAATACGCGCGGCGCGCGACAAATCCTGCTTAGATGATGCGCGCCGCCTCGTCGAACGACAAACGCGGATTGCGCGGGAACAGCTTGCCGTGATCGCCGTAGCCCAGATTGCAGATGAAGTTCACACGCCACTCGGTACCGCCGAAGAAGGTGTCGTTGACCTTCTGTGCGTCGAAACCGGCCATCGGGCCGCAGTCGAGGCCCAGCGCCCGGGCAGCGAGGATGAAGTAGCCGCCTTGCAGCGAGCTGTTCATGTGCGCGGCACCGGCAGCCTTGGCGGGGTCGCCCGAGAACATCGGCACCATCTTGTCGGCCCCGTTCGGGAACAGCTTGGGCAGGTGCTCGTAGAACTTCAGGTCGTACGCGATGATGGCCGTCACGGGCGCCGTGCGGGTCTTGTCCACGTTGCCCGGCGCCATGCATTCAAGCAGCTTGTTCTTCGCTTCCGGGCTCTTCACGAAGACCACGCGCGCGGGCGTGGTGTTGGCCGAGGTCGGGCCCCATTTGACGAGGTCGTACAGCTCACGCAGCGTTTCATCGCTGACCGTTTTGTCGAGCCACACATTGTGCGTGCGGGCATCGGTGAATAGTTGGGCGATGGCTTCTTTGGCGATGATGCTCATGACAATGGACCTCGGGAGATGAGTGGCGAATGACCGGCGATTGTACCGTTGCCGCGCGACACGCGCTGACGTGGCAAAAATGCCCGCGAGATCAGGGGGTTGCGGCGGCGCCACGCGCCGACAGCCAGACCACGCCCGCCAGAATCAGCATGCCGCCGCCCAGTTGTGCCGCCGTGAGCGTTTCGCCCAGCAGCATGGCCGCGAGCAGCACCGTGACGACCGGCTCCAGCGTCGAGAGCATGGAGGCGCGTCCCGCCCCCAGTCGTTGCAAACCAGCGAAGAAGGTCAGAATGGCAACGACCGTCGAACACACCGCAATGGCCGCGAGCGCCGCCCAGCCCCCGGCGCCTGCGGGCCAGTGCAGCGGCAGCCCTTGCGTGGTTCGCACCGCCGCCATCGCTCCGAAGGAAACGGTGGCCGCCAGGCAGACGAGCGTTGCCGTGGCGCGGGCATCGACACCGCGTGTCAACCGCGTGCCGATCACGATGTAGCCCGAATAGATCAACGCCGCCACCACGGCCAGCGCCATGCCCAGCGGCTGCCCCTGTCCCCCCCGACGGTGAGCGCCGTGCCCAGCGAGCAGAGCGCGAGCGCGCCGAGCGTCACGGGCGTGAGGCGTTCATGGAGGAAGATGGCCGCCAAAATCGTCACAAAGACCGGGTAGAGATAGAGCAGCAGCGCGACGAGCGACGCCTGCGCGTATTGCAGCGCGCCGAAATAGCAAAGCGACTGGCCGACGTAGCCGATGCCGCCCATCAGCGCAATGCCGAGCGCCTGACGGCGCGACGGGAAGCGCACCCGCTGCAACCGACACCAGGCCAGCAGCAGGACCGCGGCGACGAAAAAGCGAAACAACAGCATCGCGAAGATGTCGGCACCGGACGCCGCCGCCGCCCGTGCGAAGATGGCCATGGCGCCGAACGCGGACGCCGACACGGCGATCAGCGCGACGCCGGTCCAGGCCGAGGGACGGGGGGCCGGCGGCATGACGGCGGCGTTGCCGGAGGGCGCGTGCGCGCGAGGGCTTTGCGACATGACTGGATAAATTGAGCGACAATACGGCGAGATTTTCAGGCGTTGGCGGCGCGTTTCCCCTGCGCCTGGCACGATGCACGGCAGCGATCGATCCGCCATTGTAGTCAAGGGGCGGCGCGCCGCAAGCGGCGACATCAGAACCCCACGGAGTCCCCATGTTCAATCCGAGCCGTGACGAAGTCCGGCAATTCTTCTGCACCACCTGGCAAAAGCAGCGCAGCGGCAGCATTCTCACGCCGCTTGAGACCATGGCCGCCGACTGGATCCAAGCCCATCCCGAGTATCACGACGCGTTGTCCGACACCGAAGACGCCAACGCCCGCGACTACTCGCCCGAGGCCGGGCAGACGAACCCGTTCCTGCATCTGTCGATGCATCTGGCGATCAGCGAGCAGGTCTCGATCGACCAGCCGCCGGGCATTCGTGCCGCCTACGAGAAACTGAGCCAACGGCTCGATTCGCCCCACGAGGCGCAGCACCGCATCATGGAGTGCCTGGGACAAACGCTCTGGGAAGCGCAACGCAGCGGCCAGCCGCCCGACTCGGACGCCTACCTGCAGCGTATCGAGCAGCAAGCGTCGCGCTGAGCGCCAACGTCGGCTTATCGGCTTATCGGCTTATCGGCTTATCGGCGGATAGGTGGATAGGTACATCGGGAGGCAGGCACGTCGGCACATCGACGTATCGACGGCTCGTGAGCGACGAACGCCGACCGACAGCCCCGATGACAGCGACGCTCCCCCCATTCACGCCCATGAAAAGCGACGACGGTCCCCCTGAGGGTCACCGTCGTGCCTGATGCCGGATAGCGCGGCCGGTCTGCTTACTTCTTCGTGACGAGATCGCCGGGCAGCGATTCGACATAGGCCGAAATATCACGCAACTCCTGCGAGGTGAACGGACGCGGCTTGCCGTCCTTACCGACCGTGGCGGGATTGGACATGACCTGCGTCTTCATGATCGCGTTGCTGCGACCGTAAATCAGGCTGGTTTCGTTCTGATACGCCCGCAGCGCGTTATAAACGTAGTCTGCATACTGACCGGCCAGCTTCGGATACTCAGGGCTGATCGGCGCGTTCAGATTGGCGCCGTGGCAGCTCACGCACATGCCTTTCTCGACGAGCGCGCGTCCATTGGCGACGTTGCCGGCGGCAAACGCCGAGCCGACCCCACCCGCGAGCACGGCGCCGAGCGCCAGGGATGCCGCCGCGGCGGCCTTTACCATCGAATGCTTCATCGTGTTCTCCTCAGCCACGCACGTTTTACTTCTGGGGATTGACCGGCGTCGACGCCGTCTGCGCCGCGTAGTAGGCGGCAATGTCGACGATGTCCTGCTCGGTCAACGTGGCTGCGATGCCATGCATCGTCTGGAACTTGCGGTCGCCCTTGGCGTACTCCTTCAGGGCGTTCTCAAGGTACTTCGCATTCTGTCCGCCGAGCCGGGGCACGTGATAGACCTCGGGAAACGCGGTGCGATAGTCGGGAATGCCGTGGCAGCCAATACACATGGCGACCTTGTCCTTCGCCGCGTCGAGATTGGGCTTGAGATCGGCCGCATGCGCCGCGCCGAGCGACATGAACGACGTGCTGCCGAGCGCCAGCGCCATCATCGTGAGGAACTTTTTCATGGTCTTCTTGGGAACGTTTTTGGTTGGAATACCGGCCCGCAACACGCAGGTCGACGGCCCGACTCCAAGGCCACCGTCCTGTGAAAAAAGCAATCGATTGTAACCCACAGCCTTCGGTCCGCAAACTCGGGGCTGACCCGCACAGTTCTCCGAAGTTTTCCCGCAAGCCTTTGATGTCACAGCCGATTTCCGCTGTCCGAGCGAGCCGTATGCGCAATGTCTTATACTGAACTTTTTCCCTGCCCGGCCGGTAGGCCGGCTGTTTGCGGACGGCTCAGACAATGCGCTTCGAAGGCTCTTCCCAGTACGTCGCGACCGACGACCTCAAGCTCGCCGTGAACGCGGCGGCCACACTGCAACGACCGCTGCTCATCAAGGGTGAACCCGGCACCGGCAAGACGATGCTCGCGGAGGAAGTCGCCGCCGCGCTCGACATGCCACTGCTGCAATGGCACGTGAAGTCCACCACCAAGGCCCAGCAAGGCCTGTACGAATACGACGCCGTCTCGCGACTGCGCGATTCGCAACTGGGCGACGAGCGGGTGCGCGATATCGCCAACTACATCGTCAAGGGCGTGCTCTGGCAGGCCTTCGAGGCCGACCAGCCCGTCGTGCTGCTGATCGACGAAATCGACAAGGCCGACATCGAATTCCCCAACGACCTGCTGCGCGAACTCGACCGCATGGAGTTCTATGTGTACGAGACGCGCCAGCTCGTGAAGGCACGCCACCGCCCGCTGGTCATCATCACGTCGAACAACGAAAAGGAGCTGCCCGACGCTTTCCTGCGCCGCTGCTTCTTCCACTACATCAAGTTCCCCGAGCCGTCGACGATGCAGTCGATCATCGACGTGCATTTCCCGAACATTCGCCGCGAGCTGGTGAACGCCGCGATGGCGACCTTCTTCGAGGTGCGCGATATTCCCGGACTCAAGAAGAAACCGTCGACCTCGGAGCTGATCGACTGGCTCAAGCTGCTGATGGCCGAGGAGATCGGCCCGGAAGCGCTGCGCAGCGCCGACAACAAGCTCGCGATTCCGCCACTGGCCGGCGCCCTGCTCAAGAACGAACAGGACATGCACCTGTTCGAGCGCCTCGTCTTCATGAATCGCGCCAATCGTTAAGCGCGCCGCCGTCATGCTGATCGACTTCTTCTATACCTTGCGCGCGGCGAAGCTGCCGGTCTCGGTCAAGGAATACCTGACGCTGCTCGAAGCGCTGCAGCGTCAGGTCATCGCGCCCTCGCTCGACGAGTTCTACTATCTGGCGCGTCTATCGCTGATCAAGGACGAGAAGCACTACGACAAGTTCGATCAGGCCTTCGGCGCGTATTTCAAAGGCGTGCAACACATCGTCGACGCCTCGGGCGAGGTGCCGCTCGAATGGCTCAAGAAGCGCATGCAACGCGAATTGTCGCCGGAAGACAAGGCGCGCATTCAGGCTTTGGGCGGGATCGACAAGCTCATGGAGCGCCTGAAGCAACTGTTCGACGAGCAGAAAGGCCGCCACGAAGGCGGCAACAAGTGGATCGGCACCGGCGGCACCTCGCCGTTCGGCAATGGCGGCTTCAACCCCGAAGGCATCCGCATCGGCGGCGAGAGCAACGGCAATCGCACGGCGGTGAAGGTGTGGGACCAGCGCACTTACCGCGACTACGACGACGCCGTCGAACTTGGCACGCGCAACATCAAGGTGGCACTGCGGCGCCTGCGCAAGTTCGCGCGCGAGGGCGCCGCGCAGGAGCTGGACCTCGACGACACCATTCGCTCGACGGCAGCCAACGCCGGCTGGCTCGACCTGAAGCTCGTGCCGGAGCGTCATAACAACGTGAAGGTGTTGATGCTGCTCGACGTGGGCGGTTCGATGGACGACCACATCGCGCGTACCGAAGAGCTGTTCTCCGCAGCGAAATCCGAATTCAAGCATCTCGAGTTCTACTACTTCCACAACTGCGTCTACGACTATTTGTGGCGCCAGAACCGACGCCGCCACAACGAGCGCTTCGACACGTGGGACGTGCTGCGCAAATACCCGCCCGACTACAAGCTGATCTTCGTGGGCGACGCCACGATGAGTCCTTACGAAGTGCTGCAGGCAGGCGGCTCGGTCGAGTACAACAACGCAGAAGCCGGGGCGGTGTGGCTACGCCGCTTCATCGACCGCTACCCGCGTCACGCCTGGCTCAATCCGGAGCCCGAGGCGATATGGCAATATCGCCAGTCGATCTCGGTCATTCGTCAGGTATTCGCCGGCCGCATGTATCCGATCACGCTCGCAGGACTGGAGTCGGCCATGCGCGCGCTGAGCAAGTAAGGCTCGCCGCCCGACGTCGCAGGGCGCGGCAAGGCAACGCAACGCACCAACAACGTAACAAGAACCCAGAGACCGCTTCCCATCATGACGTCCAGCACGACTCCCCTGCCACCGCTCCGGCCGTTGGCGGACACGTCGCCGTCGGCCATCGTCGCCGGCTTCGTTGCCATGATGACGGGCTATACCAGCTCGCTCGTCCTGATGTTCCAGGCCGGACAGGCCGCCCATCTCACCCCCGCGCAGATTTCGTCGTGGATCTGGGCGCTCTCCATCGGCATGGGCGTGACAACCATCGGGCTATCGCTGCGCTATCGCACGCCGGTGGTCGTGGCGTGGTCCACGCCGGGCGCCGCGCTGCTGATCACCTCGTTACCGGGCGTGCCCTATGGCGAGGCCATCGGCGCGTTCATCGTCTGCAATGCCCTCATCGCCCTGTGCGGGCTGACCGGGGGCTTCGAGACGATCATGCGCCGCGTACCGCCGGCGCTGGCGTCTGCGCTGCTCGCGGGGATCCTGTTTCGCATCGGGCTGGAGATCTTCGTCGCCGCGCAGCACCAGACGGCGCTCGTGCTCGCGATGTTCTTCACGTATCTCGTCGTCAAGCGCTTCGCGTCGCGTTACGCCATTCTGCTGGCGCTGATCGTTGGCACGGCGGTCGCGGGCAGCGCGGGCCTGCTCGATTTCAGCCACTTCCACGTCGCGCTGGCGAAGCCCGTGTGGACGACGCCCTCGTTCTCGCTGTCGGCCGCGATCAGCATCGCGATCCCGCTGTTCGTGGTGGCGATGGCCTCGCAAAACGTGCCCGGGCTCGCCGTGCTGCGTGCCGACGGTTACACCGTGCCGGCCTCTCCCCTCATCTCGACGACGGGCATCGCCTCGGTACTGCTCGCGCCGTTCGGCTCGCACGGTATCCATCTGGCGGCCATCACGGCAGCCATCTGCACCGGACGCGAAGCCCACGAGGACCCGGCCAAGCGTTACACGGCCGCCGTGTGGTCCGGCGCGTTCTATCTGATCGCGGGCACGTTCGGGGCGACCATCGCTGCCTTGTTCGCGGCGTTTCCGAAGGCCCTCGTGGTCTCGATTGCCGCGCTCGCCCTGTTCGGCTCGATCATGAACGGCCTGGCCAACGCCATGCACGACATGCGCCAGCGCGAAGCGGCGCTCATCACGTTCATGGTGACGGCGTCGGGCCTGACGCTGTTGTCCATCGGCTCGGCGTTCTGGGGCCTGATCGCAGGCGTGCTGACGCTGACGATCCTGCAATGGCGGCGCGCGTGAGCGTTGTGTGAAGCCGCGCGGGCCGGAGTGATACCATTCGGCCCGCAACATTTTTCGAACGCAACGTAACCGCAGGAGCCGCACCCCATGGCAATGATCGAACCGACCCCGGTCTTCAAGGACAACCTCGCACGGATGGCCGCCATCGGCAGCATCGAGGGCATCGCGCGCATTGCGCTTCGCGACGGCACGGGCGCCGTCGTGGCGAGCATCGAGAACGCACCGGGCAAGCAAGGCTCGCTCGCCGTGTACCACTATCTGAAGCAGGCCTTCGGCACGCTCGACGCCAAGGCGGCCGAGCATGGGTTGGCGGTCTTCGGCGAACACACGGCCGATGCGCGCAATCGTCCGGGCGCGCACCCCAACGTCGACCGCCTGCTGGCGATCGTGGCCGGCGGCGAGACACTGAGCATCGAGGAAGTCGCAGCCTGAGAAGGCCACACCCGTCGCACCCAATGAAAAGCCAGCCTCGCGGCTGGCTTTTTTACATCCACGACAGGCATCGCCGCGCAGAGGTGCGCCGAAATGCGCCGACGCTCTGAGGTCAGATCGTCAGCACCGGACCACCGTCGCCGTTGGCCGAGCGAAGCTGCTTGACCCAACGCTTGGCCGGCAGGCCCGTGGCGGCTTCCACCACCTTCGCGCGGGCTTCCACATCCTTCCACTCCACCGAGAGCAGCGGACCGTTGAAGGCCAGCACGATCACGTTGCCGTCGTGCACTTCCGGGAATTCGATCACACGATTGTCGAAGGCCTGACGCAGGCGACGGATGTTCTTCGGATAGCTGTCGTGATCGCCGAACAGGTTCGTCGTCAGCATGCCGGGTGCGCTCAGCGTGGCGCGGCAAGCCTTGTAGAACGCGGGCGTGTCATGCACCGGGCCACGTGCGGTCGCGTCGTAGAGATCGACTTGCAACACGTCGACCGTGCCGTGCCTCGCCGGGTCGGTAACGAAATCCCAGGCATCCGCTTCCAGCACCTTCAATCGGCGCGAGTCATCCGGCAGGCTGAACATGGTGCGCGCCGCCACGACCACGGCCGGGTTCAGCTCCACGGCGGTGACCTGTGTACGCGGGAACTGGCGATGCGAGAACTTGGTGAGCGACCCAGTGCCGAGACCCAGTTGCACCACGTGCTTGGGCGCACGCATGAACAGCAGCCACGCCATCATCTGTTGCGCGTATTCCAGCTCGATCCGGTCAGGCTTGGACAGACGCATTGCCCCTTGCACCCACGGGGTGCCGAAGTGCAGGTAACGCACGCCACCCATTTCGGAAAACGTCACCGGCGCGAAACGCGGCTTGTACGCGGGACGCGGGGAACGGACGGTGCGCTCGTCGCTGACGAACGCTTCGGCTTCGATGGATTTGCGTTTGATGAGGGTCATGTGTCCTTCAATGAAACTCGGGAGATTCCGATGGGAACGCATTGTACCGGGTTCGCTTCCCGTCCCCCGTCGAGACGCCGCAACGCACGCGTCGCGATGACGCATCCGGCACAAGATCAGTGCCCCCGGGCAGGATCCGCCGCACCATTTCGCTGCGCCCCGACGCTCAGGGCCGCCGCAATGAGCGATGGCATGGATATTGCAGAAGACACGCACAGGCCAACGGCGGCCTGAAAACAAACTGGCAAGTCGCGATGACACGCTCCGGCAAGGAGCGTCCCGGGCAATGGCGCCCCGAAGCGAGATGACCAAGCACCGGGCAACCGGCTCGCAGGCATCTCGCTTCGGGGCGCTTTTGCTTTGCCGGTCAGCGCGGCGCGCCTCTGCGTCGACACTCTCTGTAAGGCATGGCATGAACGCTTTCTCCACGCAGTCAACCGAGGCCGAAGTGTCCGCCGAAACCCTCGGCACATTGATCAACCTCTCCGGCAGGCAGCGCATGCTGTCGCAACGAATCATCCTTCAGTTGTTACTCGCTTCGCGTGGGGACACGGCCGCGCTCGATATCGCACGCCAGTGTCTGTCGATGTTCGAGTCGGCGCATTCGGATCTCGCGACGGGCAATGAGCGCTTCCCCGGCGCGTTTTCCAGCGCCTTGCAGCAGCTTTATTTCGGCAGTCCGCGCGCCGACGCACGTATCCGTGATTTCATCGCCCAGGTCAGAGCCGCGATAGACGCCCCTTTGGCGGACCCGCAACGGCAAGCGTCATCCCTCGATGCGCTGGTCGCACAGGCCACCCCGCTACTTGACCTGCTACAGACCGTCACGCAGGCCTATCAGGAGGAAATGCACCGTTGCGAAGTTGCCGTGCGCAAACGCCAGACCGACCTCGTGGAGCGCCTCAGCGGTATTTCGATGCAAGCCAATATCGTTGCGCTCAATGCGCGCATCTCGGCAGCTCGGGCGGGAGAGCATGGCAGGGAGTTCGCGGTGATCACGCAGGTGCTTGCCGACATCATCAAGGAGATGGATCAGTTGATCCGCAACGTCGTCGGTTCGAACGACAAGTCCAAAGGTTCGGCCAGGATTTGATGCGCCGACACCCGTGGATCGCTCCCCCCGCGCCTCGCACAGTGGCGTGCAGCCACGCGCGGGCATGACCGAGCGACCCCGGACGCGCCGCTCGACAGGCCGTCACGCGATCAATGCCTGCCACATGCGCAGCTTTTCCGCATAGGCCAATGTGTAGGCCGGGCTGCTGGAGGGAAGCATCACGATCCGGTACCGCTGCGCATGATGCGCCAGCGCTTTCATGCCCAACCGGGCCGCCGTGCCGCCATTGAATGCGATCACCTCGAGATCCGGTAGCGTCTCGATGAGACCCATCAGGTCGTTGCCCGTATGGTCGCGGATATTGCTGTCGAGGCTGCCTTCGCGCCGGGCCTCGGCGACCACGTCCCACAACCCGATGCGATGGGCGAGCAGTGCCTGCAGCTTCGCATCGTAGGCGAGCGACGGCAGGTCGACGCGGATCGTATCGCCCACCAGATGCCAGAAGCGATTCTGTGGATGCGCGTAATACTGCTGATGCGCGAGCGAGACGTCGCCGGGCAGGCTACCGAGAATCAGCACGCGCGTTTGCGCGTCCACCACCGGCGGAAAGTTGCGTTTGCGTTCGGGGGTGAGGTCCGTCGTCATGACACGCATCCGTCGTGAGCCAGCGCACCGTGCGTCGCTTCCAAACGCCGCCAGAAACGCGGCAGGAACGCTTCGGTGACAAGCAACGGCGCGCCACGGCGTACGAAGACCGAACGACGCGCCCACAACCGCGCACGTGGATTCGCACCGACGAGCGGGTCGCGCGCATCGTGACGCGCACGGCCGTGCAACAGGTGGCGTGGCGCGAGCGGGCACGACACCAGCATGGACCGCGTGACGGTGGGATCGTGATAGAGCAGATCGGCCAGCGGCCGCGTACGCAAACGGCGCATGGCCTGCCAGATCGAGCGGCTATAGGCGAGCGGCGTGACGCTGTGCGCCACGACCACCGGTTCGCCGTCGACCAACAGGATGACATCGCGGGCCCACATCGGCGTGCGCAATGGCACACCGATGGCGCGGCACTGGTCCGCGTCGGCGGGCATCACTCGCTCCGCCACGACGCGCACGCTCACGCGCCCCAGGGTCGACAGATGGCGCGTGAGCGCGCCGCCCCGGGTAAGCCAATCTTTATGACGACGCGAAAGCGCCGGCGCCGGGACAGCCTGCCAGCGCCGCCCCCCCACATCAAATCGGAAAGTCATGGCTCGGCATTATAAAGGCGCAAGGCGACGGCGCACCGCCCACACGTCACGCAGCGGCGGCATTGAAGCCGGTCTCCGGACACCGGTCCAACACCCTTGATCCGCCGCCCCGTAACGCTCGCGCCCAAAAAGCAAAAAGGCCCCGCGACATATCGACGCGGGGGCCCATCGGCAACACCATGGTCAGCGCTGCGCGCTCTGCACTGGCGCGCTCACTGCGCGGCGAGCAGCAACGCGTTCGTACGCTTCACATACGCCGCCGGGTCTTCCAGGCTGCCGCCTTCGGCCAGCAGCGCCTGATCGAACAGCAGTTGCGCCCAGTCCGCCAGATCGGCACGCTCTGCCGTCAGACGCTGGATCAACGCATGCTCCGGGTTGATTTCGAGAATCGGACGGAATTCCGGCATCTTCTGCCCCGCCGCCTTCATCAAGCGCTGCAGCGTGCCGCTCATGTCGTTCTCATCCGACACCAGGCACGACGGCGAATCGGTCAGACGGAACGTCACACGCACGTCCTTGGCCTTGTCACCGAGCACTTCCTTCATCTTCTCGATGAGCGGCTTGAGGTCGCCGCTGGTCTTCTCCTGGGCGGCCTTTTCCCCCGCATCTTCCAGCGCGCCCAGATCCAGATCGCCACGCGCCACGCTCACGAGCGCCTTGCCGTCGAAGTCGTGCACGTACGAGAGCATCCACTCGTCGACGCGATCGGTCAGCAACAACACTTCCACGCCCTTCTTGCGGAACACTTCCAGATGCGGGCTGTGGCTCGCCGCCACCCAGCTCTCGGCCGTGACGTAGTAAATCTTGTCCTGACCGTCCTTCATGCGGCTCACGTAGTCGGCCAGCGACACGTTCTGCTCGGCCGAATCGTTGTGCGTGCTCGCAAAGCGCAACAGCTTGGCAATGCGCTCGCGGTTCGCCTGATCCTCGCCGGTACCTTCCTTGAGCACCTGCCCGAACGCGCCCCAGAACTGCGTGTACTTGTCCTTCTGGTTCTCGGCCAGATCTTCCAGCAGTCCCAACACACGCTTTGCGCAGCCTTCGCGGATTGCCTTCACATCGCGGCTTTCCTGCAGGATTTCACGCGACACATTGAGCGGCAGATCGGCGGAGTCGACCACCCCGCGCACGAAGCGCAGGTAGTTCGGCAGCAGTTGTTCCGCGTCGTCCATGATGAACACGCGCTTGACGTACAGCTTCAGCCCGCCCTGCGAATTGCGATCCCAGAGATCGTACGGCGCATGGCCCGGCACATAAAGCAGTTGCGTATATTCGCTGCGCCCCTCGACGCGGTTGTGCGTCCACGCCAGCGGCGCCTGCATATCGTGCGCGATGTGCTGATAGAACTGCGTGTACTGCTCGTCCGTGATTTCGCTCTTGCTGCGGGTCCACAGCGCGCTCGCCTGGTTGACGGTCTCGTCGGACTCGGCGGGCACCATCGCCTTCTTTTCTTCGTCCCATGTTTCGCCGCGCATGACGATCGGCAGCGAGATGTGATCCGAATACTTGCGGATGATCGACTGGAGTTGCCACGACGAGAGCAGTTCGTCTTCGCCCTCGCGCAGATGCAGCGTGATGGCGGTGCCGCGCGGGGCGCGCTCGATGGTCTCGACCGTGAAGTCGCCCTCGCCCGCCGACGACCAGCGCACACCCTCCGAAGCCGGCAGCCCGGCGCGGCGCGACTCGACCGTCATGCGATCGGCCACGATGAAGCCCGAGTAGAAGCCCACGCCGAACTGGCCTATGAGCGCGGCGTCCTTCTGCTGATCGCCCGACAGGCGCGAGAAGAACTCCTTGGTGCCGGACTTGGCGATCGTGCCGAGATGCGCGATGGCTTCCTCGCGGCTCATGCCGATGCCGTTGTCCTCGATGGTGACGGTGCGGGCGTCCTTGTCGAACGACACGCGAATCTTGAGTTCCGGATCCTGCTCGTACAGCGCGGCGTCGTTGATCGCCTCGAAGCGCAGCTTGTCGGCGGCATCCGAAGCGTTGGAGATCAGTTCGCGCAGGAAGATTTCCTTGTTGCTGTACAGCGAATGAATCATCAGTTGCAGAAGCTGTTTGACTTCTGCCTGAAAGCTCATGGTGTCTTGCGCCATGGTCGGGAATCCTCGTGAATCGGTGAGATGGATGGAATATCGACACTGACCGCCGGCCGGCGCACTTGCGCGCGCGCTGCCGGAGCGGCGGTACCCGATGAAAATAGGGACGGCGGGCCGGCATTTCAAGGCCGGCAGCAGGGTTATTTCGCGGCAGCTTGCGCGACGATACGGGAAATTACGGCAAAACCTGGCGAAGCGCCGTGCCAGCGAGACGGTCGAACCGCCCCCACACCCGCTCAGGCGGCCAGTTCGAGCTGCCGCGAGAGGAAGGTCAGCATGGCGGGGTCGCTGGAACAGGCGATATTCATGCGCATCCAGGTACTCGGCGCCTGACGCGGCGAGAACAACGCCCCCGGCGCAAACAGGAAGCCCGCTTCGTGCCCCGCGGCGGCGACCGCGCTGGTATCGACGCCGGTGTCGACCCAGAAAAACATGCCCGACGTCGGTTCGCCGAACATGCGCAGGCCGATGCGCTCCAGACGCCGGCGCGTGGTGTCGCGCACCTCGTCGAGACGCGTACGCAAGCGCTCTACGTGACGCCGGTAATGCCCCTCGGTCAGCGCCTTGTAGACGATCCGCTCGTTGATCTCCGGCGTCGTCGAGCCGGACAGCATCTTGTGATCGACGAAGGTCTTCGCCAGCGCCGGCGAACACGCCACGAACGCCACCCGCAGGTTCGCGGCGAGCGTCTTCGAGAAGCTGCCCATGTAGATCACGCGCTTGAGCTGATCGAGACTCGCCAGTCGCGCCACCGGCTGGTGCGACGGGCACAGATCGCAGTAGATGTCGTCTTCGAGCACCATGAAGTCGTACTGCTCGGCCAGACGCAGGATCTGGAAGGCGCGCGCCGCCGTCAGCGACGTTCCGGTCGGATTCTGCAGGATCGAATTGAGGATCAGCAACTTGGGCCGATGCTGCTGTACCAGGCGCTCCAGCGCCGGCATGTCGAGTCCGTCGGGGGTGTACGGCACGCCGATGGTGTGGGCGCCTTGCGACGCGATGCGTCCGAACATGACAAACCACGCCGGGTCCCCCACCAGCACCGTATCGCCCGCGCGCACGTACAGGCGCAGCAGAAAGTCCACCGCCTGCGTAATGCCTGACGTCAACACGATTTGCTCGGGGCGCGCGCCGATTTCGAGTTCCGCGAGTTGCGTCTGAAGTTGCACGCGCAGTGGCAGGAAGCCGTGCGGGTTACCACTTTGGAGCAGATGCGCGCTCGACTGACGGCTCATCGAGCGCATGGCCGACGTCATCATGTCGGCATCGAGCCAGCTCGGCGGCAGATAGCCCATGCCCGGACCGCGCTCCGGCGCGACCGAGTGAAGCATGCTGCGCACGAGCCAGGCCACGTCGATCGGCCCCTGCGCGACCATCGGCGCCGCCGCGTTCTGCGCGGGCATCACAGGCCGCTCGCGCACGTAAAAGCCCGAGCCGCGCCGCGCCTCGAGATAGCCCTGCGCGACCAGCCGCTCGTACGCCTCGACGACGGAAAAGCGCGACACACGCTTGTCTTCCGCCAGCGAGCGAATCGACGGCATGCGCATGCCGGGCAGGAAGACGCGCTCCTCGATGCGCAGGCTCGCCCAATGCACGAGCTGATCGACAAGCGTCATGCGCGACGTGTCGAGCGCGGCGTTATCGGCCAGCACCAGCGGAGAAATGGGGGTCGTTGTCGTCATCGTCTATCCACCTGGGCAAAGCTGAGCGCCGCGTCGCGGTCAAAGTGTCTGCTGCGCGTCGGCCCGGTATTGCGGGGATTGTCCATCGGTCGCCACTCTACGCGCGCCAAATTCTCTGTCAATCCTTAACTGTACCGAAGATTACTTTGTCATCTGTACCGGTACTGTACCGGAGTTAACCGATAAAGTGTCTTCTCAACTGGAGACCGCCATGCGTGAAATCCGACTCTTCGAACTGGACCGGGAACAGACCGTCTTCTGGCAGGCCCCGGCTGCCGACCTGCCGCAATCGCTTCAGGTGCTGCAAGGCGTCCTGTGGCTGACCGTGGAAGGTGAGCCCGCCGACCATTGGCTGCAAGCCGGCGAGAGTTTTGAGATTCGGGCCGGTCAGCGCGTGTGGCTGGGCACATGGCAAGACGGCGTGCGTCTGCGCGTGAGCCATCCTGCGGCCACACTCACCGCGTCTGCCGGCAAGCGCCTCGTGCGCGCCGGGTGGCGACTGGCGTGGCGCGATCTCGCCGTGCGCATGGCCAATCGGACGATGACGCGACTCTCGCGTGGATGACCCGAGGAAGGAACGAGGCGGAGTAAGCTATCGATTTTGCCGCCCGAACCCGCCATGACCGCACCCCAAGTCCTGAAACTGGATCATCTCGTCGTTGCCGCGCAAACGCTGGAGGCGGGCGAAGCCCATGTCATCGAGCAGCTCGGCCTCACCGAGGTCGTACCGCAGCGCGGCGGCAAGCACGCCCGCATGGGCACGCATAACAGTTTGCTGGGCCTGTGGGGTGGCGCTTACCTAGAGATCATCGCCATCGATCCGGAAGCCCCGCCGCCAGACCGGCCGCGCTGGTTCGGCCTCGACGACGAGGCCGTTCAGGCGCGCCTCGAGGCCGGCCCCTACCTCGCGCACTGGGTGGCGCGCGTGGAACGTCCGCGCTCGCTGCCACGCTGGCAAGCGCAGTATCCGCAGCGGTTGGCGCCAGTCATGGCGATGCAGCGCGGCGCGCTGTCGTGGCGGATCGGCGTGCCCGACGACGGCAGCCTGCCCGCTTGGCAAGGCGCCGGACAAGGTCTGCTGCCCACGCTGATCCAATGGGATTCGGCGCAGCACCCGAGCGATGCGCTGCCGAGCGCCGATTGTGCCGTTACCGCGTTGCGCGGCTTCCATCCGCAGGCGGCGGCGATCCAGGCGCAATTGCAGTGGCTTGGGGCCGACGCGCTCGTCAACGTCGAAGCCACGCTGGTCGAGCCGTCGCTCACCGCCGAAATCGAAACCCCCGACGGGCCGCGCACGTTGCGCTAGGCCCGCCGCACCGAACGCCCGGCACACCGTATGACGGGCGGATGACGCAGGACCAGACATACGAGGCGACACCATGAATTCGCGTGAATCCCGGGGCATGCTGATCGGATTGATCGGTGTGCTGATCTTCAGCCTGACGTTGCCGATGACACGCATCGTCGTCGCGGAAGTCAACCCGTTGCTCAATGGGCTGGGGCGCGCGCTGGTCGCCTCCGTCTTCGCGGGCGCCCTGCTCTGGTGGCGTCGCGAGGCATGGCCCACGCCACGCCAGATCAAGAGTCTCGCCATCACCTCGTTGGGCGTGATCATTGCGTTCCCGGTGTTTTCCGCATGGGCGATGAAGACGATTCCGGCGTCGCACGGCGCGGTCGTCAACGGCTTGCAGCCGTTCTGTGTCGCGATCTATGCCTATTGGCTCGGCGGTGAACGTCCGTCGCGCGGGTTCTGGGCTGTGCCCTCGCCGGCAGCGTGCTGGTGATGGCCTTCGCGCTGCGCGCCGGGGGCGGCAGCCTGCATGCGGCCGACGGGCTGATGCTGCTGGCGGTGGTCATCGGTGCGCTCGGCTATGCCGAGGGTGGCAAGCTCGCGCGCGAGATGGGGGGCTGGCAGGTGATCTGCTGGGCGCTCGTAGTGTCGGCGCCGGTGCTGGTGCTGCCGGTGGGCTGGCTGGCGTGGCATCAGCCGTGGCCGGTCAGCGGCAAGGCATGGGGTGCGTTCGCCTACGTGACGCTCTTCTCGCAGTTCATCGGCTTCTTCGCGTGGTATGCGGGTCTCGCCATGGGCGGCATCGCACGCGTGGGCCAAGTACAATTGCTTCAGATTTTCTTTACGATTGCGCTGTCCGCCCTCTTTTTCGGCGAACACGTCGACACGGCAACGTGGCTCTTCGCCGCGGGCGTCGTCCTGACTATCGCACTCGGCAAGCACATGAAGATCGGCGCCTCGCGACTCACGGGCAAACCGGTCTGAAGGCACGCCACGGCGCATGCGATCCCTGCGCCGCGACGCGTCTCCCCCCGGCGTTTGCGCCAGCCCCCACGCGCTCGGCATGCGCAACGCCCGATATCAGCGGCCGGTCGATCCGGCCGCCCTCTCAAAGCGAGACCCTCATGCATGATTGGCAATATTCCGAACGTGCCCGCCATCTGACCAGCTCGGCGATTCGCGAAATCCTCAAGGTCACGGAGCGCCCGGACGTCATTTCGTTCGCCGGCGGCCTGCCGTCGCCCGCGACCTTCCCCGTCGAGCGCATGCGCGCGGCCGCCGAGCGCGTACTGACCGACTCGCCGCAGGCCGCTCTGCAATACAGCGCCACCGAAGGGTTCGCCCCGCTGCGCGAATGGATCTCGAAGCGCTACTCGCGAGATGGCCTGACGCTCGCGCCCGAGAACGTGCTGATCACCACGGGGTCGCAGCAGGGCCTGGACCTGATCGGCAAGATCTTCATCGACGAAGGCAGCCGCGTGCTGGTCGAAGCGCCGAGCTATCTGGGCGCGCTGCAATCGTTCTCGCTGTTCGCCCCGACGTATGTGCCGGTGCCGACCGACGACCACGGTCTGCTGCCCGAGGCGCTCACGCCCGAGCAAACAAAGGGTGCGCGCTTCCTGTATGCCATGCCGAACTTCCAGAACCCGACCGGACGCCGCCTGCCGATGGCGCGCCGCGAAGCGCTGGCCGCCGTTGCCAAGCGCGACGGCCTGGCGATCATCGAAGACGATCCGTACGGCGAACTCGACTACGAAGGCCAGCGCCTGCCGAGCCTCATGTCGCTCGCCCCGGCGCATGTGCTTTACATGGATCGTTCTCGAAGGTGCTCGCGCCGGGGCTGCGCCTCGGCTTCATCATCGGCCCACAGACAGTGATCGCCAAGCTGGTGCAGGCCAAACAGGCCGCCGACCTGCACACACCGAGTCTCACGCAGCGCATCGCCTACGAGGTCGTGAAGGACGGCTTCCTCGACACGCACATCCCGTCGATCCGCACGCTCTACGCCGCGCAGGCCAACGCGATGCTGGCATCGCTGGCGAAGCACATGCCGGCAGGCACCCGTTGGACCCCACCGGCCGGCGGCATGTTCGTCTGGTTGACATTGCCCGCCGGCATCGACACCATGCAGTTGCTGGAAAAAGCGATTGCGCAGAATGTGGCGTTCGTGCCCGGCGCGCCGTTCTATGTCGGCACGCCGCCCGCGAATACGCTCCGGCTGTCGTTCGTCACCGTGCCGCCCGAGAAGATCGAGGTGGGCGTTGCGCGCCTCGGGGCGCTCGTCGCCGAAGCGCTCGCGCGGCGCGCCGCCTGATCCGTTTGTCGCCCCTGCCGGCCTGAAGCGATTCAGGCCGGTCGTCGACGCGATCGACAGGCTCGCACTCAACCAACCTATCGGGCCGATGGCTCGGTCCGATTCAACGCATCTGCAAGGAAGCCGTACATGTCCGTCTACGACAAACTGAAGCAACTGGGTATCGAACTGCCGACCGCCGGCGCGCCCGCTGCCGCCTACGTGATGAGCGCGCAGACCGGCAACACCGTGTTCCTCTCGGGCCACCTGCCCAAGAAAGACGGCAAGATCTGGACCGGCAAGCTCGGTCAAGACGTGAGCGTCGACGAAGGCAAGGCCGCGGCGCGTGCCATCGCCATCGAATTGATCGCCACGCTGCACGCGCACACGGGTGACCTGAACAAGGTCAAGCGCGTTGTGAAGCTGATGAGCCTGGTCAATTCCACGCAGGACTTCACCGATCAGCATCTGGTGACGAACGGCGCATCGGAACTGATCGCCGAAGTCTTTGGCGAGGCCGGCAAGCATGCGCGTTCGGCGTTCGGCGTCGCGCAAATCCCGCTGGGAGCGTGTGTCGAGATCGAGCTGATCGCCGAACTCGCCTGATCATCGTTCGATGGCCGCCTGACGCTCGGCGCATGGCGTTGTGATGGGAGGCGTGCCGCCTTGCGGCCGTCTTCCTCCCCCAACCACAACCGCTCCCCGCCGATCCGTCATCGAGCCAGCACTGGGCAGCGCCGGCCAATGCTCGTGTGGGTCTAGAACGCGCTCTTGATCACGCCCCCGTCGGCTCGTAACGCCGCGCCTGTCGTCGCCGACGACAGCGGACTGGCGACGTATGCCACGAGCGACGCAATTTCCTGCGGCGAAGCAAATCGCTTGATGAGCGATGTCGGGCGGACCGTCTCGAAGAATTCTTTTTCGAACGCCTCGAACGACTTGCCGTCGGCCTTGGCAAGGGTCTCCACGAATTCCCCCACGCCCCGCGATTTCGTCGGCCCCGGCAGAACGCTATTGACGGTAATGCCCGTGCCGGCAACGGCTTCCGCCAGCCCGCGCGAGACTGCAAGCTGCGCGGTTTTCGTCATCCCGTAGTGAATCATTTCCGTGGGAATCTGTACGGCGCTTTCGCTTGAAATGAAAATAATGCGGCCCCAGTTGGCCTGCCGCATCGCCGGCAGGAACAGACGCGCCAAACGCACGCCACTCAGCACGTTGACGTCGAAGAAGCGCTGCCAGTCCTCGTCGGGAATGGCTTCAAACGGCTTGGGCTCGAAGATGCCCAGGTTATTGACCAGAATTTCCACATTCGGATAGCGCCGCGCGAGTTCGTCCGCTGACGCCGCGGTACTCAGATCCCCCGCAAATCCGCACACGTCGCCGCCGGTGTTCGCTTTGAGTTGCGCAACCACGTCGTCGACCGATGACTGGGCGCGACCATTGACGATCACGCGCGCGCCTTCCTGCGCCAGTGTGCTGGCAATGGCGAGACCGATGCCGGCCGTGCTTGCGCTGACCAGCGCGAGTTTGCCCTTCAATTGCAGGTCCATGAGTGATTTCCTATTCAGTGAATGCATTGAGATGACGACGTCCCGTCTTGAACAACGGAACGTCGCCCACAGGTTCACGTACGGGTGATCGAGGCGCCGCCATCCACCAGCGACGCCGTACCGGTCACGAAAGACGAATCGTCCGACGCAAGATAGAGAACCGAACGCGCCAGTTCTTCTGGCTTCGCGACGCGCTTGAGCGCATGCAACCCGGTCACGAATGCCTGCGACGCGTCGGTATCGTTCATGTCGCGATACATCTCCGTGTCCACGGCGCCGGGCAACACGGCGTTGACGCGCACACCCTGCGCACCGTACTCGGCGGCAAGCGCCTGCGTCAACCCGATCAGCCCGGCCTTGCTCGCCGCGTAGGCTGCCGTGCCGGGAAACGCGAACGAGTAACCCACGAACGTCGACGTGAAGATGATCGATCCGCCGCCTTGCTTCAGCATCTCGGGAATCTGGTGCTTCGCGCCCAGAAAGGCACTCGTCAGGTTCGTCGCCAGCGTGGCGTTCCAGCCCGCTTCGGAAATGCCGGTGGTCGGTCCCATCTCACCGAGCGTGCCGGCGTTGTTGTAGGCGATGTCCAGACGGCCGAAGCGGCTTACCGCAAGCGCGACCAGCGCCTTCGCAAAGTCCTCCGATTGCACGTCGCCGGCCAGATACGCGGCTTCGCCACCTTCGCTGACGATCTCCGCCGCGAGCGTTTCCAGTTCCGCCGAGCGGCGCGCCGCCATCACCACCTTGGCGCCTTCCTTCGCGAAAAGCTTAGCGGTGGCTCGTCCGATACCCGCACTGGCCCCCGTGACGATGGCGACTTTCCCTGTCAAGCGTTGCATGTTCAATCTCCTGAACCGCTGTGTCGGCCAGTGCGGTATGCCCTGGCCCGTGAAGAGACTATAGGTTTCATATTTGATTGCAAAAAGGCATAGAAAATGTTTATATCATTCATCTTTTATGAATGATTGCGAATGGGTATGGACCGTCTTCGCGCCTTTGAGGTTTTCGTGACCGTGGTCAGTCGGAGGGGGTTTGGGCGCGCGGCGGAGGCGCTCAGCACGTCGCCCGCAAACGTCACTCGCTATGTCAACGAACTGGAAGCGCATTTGGGCACGCGCCTGCTGAATCGCACGTCGCGTACGCTGTCGCTCACCGAAGGCGGAGAGACGCTCTACGCCCGCTGCAAGTCCATCCTTGACGATGTCGCGGAGACCGAAGGACTTGTGAGCTCCGCAGCGGTCGAACCGCGTGGACGACTTCGCATCAATGCGCCCGTGAGCTTTGGGATTCAATATCTGGCACCGCTATGGCCTCGGTTCACGCAGACCTATCCCGGCATCGAACTCGACGTTGCGCTGATCGACCGCGTCGTCGATATCGTCGACGAAGGCTACGATCTGGCGATCCGCATCTCGCGTGCCGGTCCGACCAGCCACGCCGCCCGCAAACTGGCCACATCGCAAAACATCCTGTGTGCGTCGCCGGCCTACCTGGACCGCGTCGGACATCCAACCGTGCCGGCGGACCTGTTCACGCATCGCTGCATCGGATACACGTATGCGGCCACCGGCGACGAGTGGCAACTGATCGACGGTGGCGGCAAGACCCACGCCGTGCGGGTCGACTGCCACATGCATACCAATAACGGCGATACGGCGCGCGCGGCGGCGTTGGCCGGACAAGGCATCATCTGGCAACCCACGTTCCTGATCGGCAACGATCTGCGTGCGGGCACGCTCGTTCAGGTGCTGCCCGACTATCGTCTGCCTGAAATCGACATACTTGCCATGTACCCGAGCCGCCGACACCTCAGCGCACGCGTGCGCGTCATGATCGACTTTCTGGTCGGTGCGTTCGGCGGTGTGCCCCATGGGATCGGGGTGACGCAAACGAGGTGGGCATCGCGCCGGCGACGCGCTGATGGCGCGTCACGCGCCTATGTTCGGCGTGCTCGGACGTTCCGGTTCAGGGGCCGGGGAATCGTTCTGCGCGTTGGTGCGCGTTGGTGCGCGTTGCCGGTGACGATCAACGCGGCTTGCCGCTGCCGTAAGCGCGCCGCATGGCTATCGCGACAGCAAGCGATATCACAACCGCCACCGCCAGCAGCGCAATCACGCCGTGCCAGCCGTGCGACTTGAGCATGACGCCCGAGTAGCTGCCGAGCAGGCTTGAGCCCATGTAGTAGAAAAACAGGTATAGCGCCGAGGCGATCGCCCGCCCCTCGGTCGCGCGGCGCCCCACCCAACTGCTGGCGACGGTGTGCGCCCCAAAGAAGCCGAACGTCAAGATCGCGAGACCGATCACCACGCCCAGCACTTGCGACGCCAGCAGGGTCACCAGTCCCACGAACGCCAACGCCACCAGCACCCACAGCAGCCGGGGACGTCCCACGCGGTCCGACAGCGGTCCCGCGATGAACGAGCCAATCACGCCGATCAGATACATCGCAAAGATTGCGCCAATGGCGGCGTGCGGCAAGTGAAATGGCGGCGCCGACAGGTGAAAGCCCAGATAGTTGTAGACGCTCACGAAGCTGCCCATCATCAGGCCGGCGAACAGGTACAGGCCGAGCAGCGCCGGATCACCGAGGTGCCGCCGCGCATGTCCGATCGCTTCGCGCACCGTCATGTCGCGCGGCGAAAAACGACGCGAATGCGGCAGGCTGCGGGCGAACTCCAGCCCCATCGCCAGACAGACCAGCCCGATTACCGCCACCGACACGCGCCACGAGAACAGGTCGGCAATCAACGCAGACAGCACGCGCCCGGCCATGCCACCGAGAATGTTCCCGCCAATGTAGAGCCCCATCGACATTCCGAGCGAGCGCTGATCGATTTCCTCGCTCAGGTATGCCATTGCGATCGCGGGCAGTCCAGAGAGCGCCAGGCCCTTGAGGGCGCCAAGGATGACGATCGTCTCGAAGTTGGTAGAAAAGGCACTCGCAAGCGTGAGCACCGACGAACTGAGCAGCGCAATGGTCATCATCCGCTTGCGGCTCACACGATCTGCGGCGACACAGGTCACGAGCAGACCCAGCGCCATCATCATCGTGGCTGCCGAGACCGACCAACTCGCCTGTGCCGGCGTGATGCCGAAGGTCGTGGTCAGCAGCGGCAACAGCGACTGCATGCAGTACAGCTGAGCAAACGTCGAGAACCCGCCGAAAAAGAGGGCCCGGCTGATGACGGCGTATTCGCGTGTACCGCGCGCGACACCCGCCGGAAGCTTGGATGCCGACGTACCGGCGCTTGAGGCCATGCCATTGGGAAGCGGAAGGGAGTTCGTTGATGCCATGACGCTGGACCGGCTCACGCGAGTCTGGGGGGAAATGTATACAGCGAATGATAGGTTTGCCGTTACCCCACGTCCAATATATATTTAATCGATATTTCCATATATAAAACAGATCAATCGAGGACTGAAGGATGGAACTGCGTCATCTGCGCTACTTCGTGGCCGTCGCTGAAGCGTTGCATTTCAGCCGTGCGGCGCAGAAGCTCAATATCGGCCAGCCGCCGCTCTCCATGCAGATCCGCGCGCTGGAGGACGAGTTGGGCGTGGCGCTCTTCGAGCGCTCACAGCGACGCGTTTTCCTGACCACCGCCGGGCGGGCGTTCCTCGTGCGGGCGCGTCAGATCCTCGCCGACGCGGAAGCCGCCCGTCAGGAGGTGCAACAGATTGCGGGACTCGACGCCGGGGAATTGCGCATCGCGTTCACGACGTCCGCACCGATGACGAACCTGATGAAACGGGTCCTCACCGGCTATCGCCTGCGATATCCGCGCGTGACGCTGACGTTGATCGAATCGCCTTCGGAGCGGCAACGGGACGCGCTCACCGAGCGCACGCTGGACATTGGCCTGGTGCGTCAGGCGGACGACGCGCCGCCAATCGCAGGGCTCAGTTTCGAGACATTGATCGACGAAGCGCTCGTCGTGGTCTTGCACCAGGGTCATGCGCTGTCAGGGCGCGCAAGCCTGTCCATGGCCGACCTCGCCCATGAGGCGTTCATCATGCATCCGCACGATGTGGGCACGGCGATCGATGGAAAAATACGGCGGATGTGCGAGCGCGCAGGGTTTTCGCCGCGCGTCGTACAGGAAGCCCGCGAGTCGACCACCATCGTGGCACTCGCGGCGAGCGGGCTGGGCGTGGCGATACTCCCGGCCGCCGTACGATGCATCCAGATCGAGGGCGCATGCTTCATGGACCTTAGCGAGCCCGACGCGCACACGCCCCTGCTGCTGGCCAAGCGACGCGACGACACGAGCCCATTGGTGCAGGCGTTCGTCGCGATTTGCCGCGAAGTGGCGGGCCGCCTTCATGAGACGACGCCGCCAGGCGCATGAGGTCCCGCGAGGTCCGCAATCAGCCGCGCAGCGACGCTGCCAGACCGATGACGACGACGCCCAATACAAGATTCAGGATCACGAGCCGCCGGATCCCATTGACCGCGGCAGCGCCGTCCGGCCACGACTGCGCCTGCACCGCGCGTTGCAGACGCGGAAACAGCGCAAAGCGAATGTGACCGAAGACGAGCATCATCACCACGCCAATGCCGGCCATCGCATGCACGGGCCAACGGGCGCGCATGCCGCCCATCCCGAGCATCATGTGTCCGCCCGAGAGCAGGATCAGAACGATGGCCACGCCGACCCAGGTGAAAAAGCGCGAGAGCGCCGCCTCCCATAACGGCAGTCGTTGCTGCGGCGACAATTCGGAGGATGCCGGACGCAGGCAGGCGAGCGCAAAGAACATCCCCCCGATCCAGACCGCCACACTCACCAGATGCAAGAACAAGCTCAAGGCATAAACGTTCATGCGTGACTCCCGTCAGGATGCCGAAGGGGCGGCCGGCAGTACCGGCTCGAGCGAACGCGGCTTGAACGTCGCGAACTTGACTGCCGGCGCACGTCCCTTGCGGGCGCGCTTGCCGATGTTCGGGGCGAGCGACGGCCCAGAGAGCGTCTCGGCCTGAAGCTTGCCTCCGCGCACTTCGCCATACACGGTAACGCCCGCTTCGCCGATCGGCACGGCCGACACCAGCGTCTGCTTGTCATCGAGCCCGATCAGCGTGACACCGCGTCCGCCCGCGGTAAGCGACTTCATCTCGTCCATGCCGAACACGAGCAGTCGACCGTCGCTCGACAGGCACGCCACCGCACTGGCACCCTGCCAGATCGGCGTGGGAGCCAGCGGTGCCGCGCCTTCGTCGATGGTCATGAACGACTTGCCGGCCTTCACTCGGCTGACCATATCGCCCAGCTTCGTCGTGAAACCGAAGCCCGTCGACGTTGCCAGCAGCAGCGGTTGCTCGCCCGACGCCGCGTAGTAATGCAGCAAGCGCGAGCCCGACTCCAGTTCGATCAACGACGTGAGCGGTACGCCATCGCCCCGCCCGCCCGGCAATAGCGCCACGGCCACCGAATAGACGCGGCCATTACTGCCCCACGCGATCAGCGGATCTATGGTGCGGCATTCGAACGCGCCATACAGCGCGTCGCCCTGCTTGAACGAGAAGCCTTGTGCATCGAGGCCATGGCCCTTGAGCGCGCGCACCCACCCCTTGGCGGACACCACGACCGTTACCGGCTCGTCGACCACACGCGCTTCGGCCACCGCACGCTTCTCCTCCTGAATCAGCGTGCGACGATCGTCACCGAACTGCTTCGCGTCGGTTTCGATTTCCTTGATGATCAAACGCTTCATCGTGCTGTCGTTGGCGAGCAATTCTTCGAGCTTCGCCTTCTCGTCGCGCAACGACGCCAGCTCCTGCTCGATCTTGATCGCTTCCAGACGCGCGAGCTGACGCAGACGGATTTCCAGAATGTCTTCCGCCTGACGCTCGCTCAACCCGAACGCGCTCATCAGCGCGGCCTTTGGCTCGTCGGACTCGCGAATGATGCGAATGACTTCGTCGATATTCAGGAAGACGATCATCCGGCCTTCGAGAATGTGAATCCGGTCGTCGACCTTGCCCAGACGGTGGCGCGAACGACGTGTGACCGTCTCGAAGCGGAATCCGATCCACTCGGACAGAATGTCGCGCAGCGACTTCTGCGTCGGGCGGCCGTCGGCGCCGACCATCACGAGGTTGACCGACGCGCTCGACTCAAGGCTCGTGTGCGCGAGCAGCATCGTGATGAATTCCTGCTGGTCGATGCGGCTCGACTTCGGCTCGAACACCAGTCGCACGGGGGCGTCCTTGCCCGATTCGTCGCGAACCGCGTCGAGCATGCCGAGCATCGACTGCTTGAGATTCTGCTGCTCGGGCGTGAGCGTCTTCTTGCCGAGCTTGACCTTTGGGTTGGTGATTTCCTCGATTTCCTCGAGCACCTTCTGACCCGACGTGTTCGGCGGCAGCTCATAGACCACCGCCTGCCACTGACCTCGCGCCATCTCTTCGATCTTCCAGCGCGCGCGCATCTTGAGGCTGCCACGGCCGCTTTCGTAGGCCGCGCGAATTTCCGCAGCACTCGAAATCAACTGGCCGCCGCCGGGGAAGTCCGGTCCCTGCACGAGCGCCATCAATTCGGCGTCGTCGAGCTTCGGGTTGCGAATCAGGGCAACCGCCGCCGACGCGACTTCGCGCAGATTGTGCGACGGAATTTCCGTCGCGAGACCCACGGCAATCCCCGACGCCCCGTTGAGCAGCACGAACGGCAGGCGCGCCGGCAATAGTCGCGGCTCCTGCGTCGAGCCGTCGTAGTTCGGCACGAAGTCGACGGTGCCCGCGTCGATCTCGTCGAGCAGCAGCTTCGCAATCGGCGTCAGACGCGCTTCGGTGTAACGCATGGCCGCCGCGCCGTCGCCGTCGCGCGAGCCGAAATTACCCTGACCGTCGATGAGCGGATAGCGCATGGAGAAATCCTGCGCGAGACGCACCAGCGCGTCATAGGCGGACTGGTCGCCGTGCGGGTGAAACTTGCCGAGCACATCGCCGACCACGCGCGCCGACTTCACCGGCTTGGCGTCGGCCGCGAGGCCCATTTCATTCATTGCAAACAGAATCCGGCGCTGCACCGGCTTCTGGCCGTCGCACACATCCGGTAGTGCGCGGCCTTTGACCACACTGATCGCATAGTCCAGATAGGCACGCTCGGCATAGGCGCCGAGCGTCAGCGTGTCGTCATCCGACGGTTGCGTAAAGAGATCTTCTACTTGTTCCATAAAACCTATGGGTTTGCTGCGAACGTTTGACGAGAGTTCGAGGAGACGTTGACCGCGAGATCATACCAAGCTCGTCGGCACATTTCGGCAAAAACACGTCCGATTGGCAAAGCGAGACGTGTTTTCGGATCAGAGGACGCGGGAATCGGCAGAATTGCGCACGCATTTCGGACAAATCCGAGCGTCAGACCGTGGCAATCGACAGGCGACGGCGCCGCCGGCGCCTTCGTGACGCCGCCCCTGGCAGCGTTGCTGGGGTGCCTCAATCAATCGTTGGCGAAGACGACAGCGCCCCTTGCGCCGATTCTCGGACCGACGCATTCGGCATAGCAGCCGGCACGACGGGCAGTCCGGACGGCGCCCCCAGAATGACGTGGATGCGACCGTCGCGCGAGCCGCTCACGCGCGCGCCGCCAACGCGCCCCACGTGAGCGCCGCCCGGGCTCGCCCCGCTCATACGTAACGCCCCGCCGCCCTGCCCCAGCGCGGGCGCATCGGGATCGAAGCGTCGATAAAGTGCGAGCACGGTCGCCACGTAGTCGCGCGTCTCGGCATACGGCGGGATCTGGTCGGCGTGACGCGCCACCGCCCCTCGCCCGCGTTGTACGACGCGAGCACCAGTTCGAGACGGTCGGGATAACGCGTTTGCAGATCACGCAGATAGCGGGCTCCGGTCAGCACATTCGTCCGCGGATCGGCGAGCTTGTCGGCGACTGTGTGCCGCGCGTCTGCGCGCACGCCGTAGCGCTCGCCCGTTGACGGAAGCACTTGCATCAAGCCAACGGCGCCTTTGGGTGACACTGCGGCGCTATCGAATCCCGACTCCGCCGCAATGACCGCTTTGAGCAACGCCACATCGACGTGATAACGCTGCGCAGCCTGCGCGATCACGGGAGCCAGCGTCTTCAGATTGGGATGTCGGGCGAGGGCATCGTACAGGCGCGAGCGATCCACGCCACCGGCCGTATCGCCGTGCGGCGCACGCAGGTCGACGTTGCCGCCCGCCCCGACGACCGGACGATAACGCGCGTCGAGCTTGCGTGCCGCGAGATGGGCGACGCCGTTCTCATCGACATAACCGTAGAGTTCCGCGTGTGCGAATGGCGTCGCGACAAGCAGCACGGCGGCCAGCGCGGGCCCAACGAAACGTTGCGGCGCGCAATGTCGGCAGATCGCTCGAATGCGGCGCGCCATCGAAACGGTGAAGTTACCGACCTTTGACATGCACCTTGATGGTCTGGCTCATGGCGGGACCGTACGATTGGTGAGCACCGTTGGCGAACTGCAGCGTCAGCGTGTGATCGCCGGGCGTGAGATTGACGCTCGTTTCGGTCTGCCCTTTACCAAAATGCAGGTGCGTGTCGTCCGTGGGGACAACCTGACCTGCGGGAATGGGATCGCCGTCGATGATGAGATGGTGATGACCGGTGTTGGGCGTCATGTCGCCTGCCGGTTTGATCGCCATGCCCTCGACGCCGAAATTGACCGCGACCGGGTTCGACACCGTTGCGCCGTCCGTCGGCGCCACAAAGAAGACGCGCGGCTGAGGCGACTGCGCCAGCGCGGTGGCGCTTGCGCCGGCAACCAACAGCGACACAAAAATGCAACGCATGGAACGCAACATAACGCGACTCCCGGAAGGGTGAAGCGTGGATTATCCCACGATGTGAGCGCTCACGCTGGCCTGCCAGCGCGTGCGGCACCCGCCACTGCACCGATGCCGGGAATCCGCTCAGATGTCGGCCTCCACCTCATTGCCCTTGGCTTCGAGCCAGCTGCGTCGCTGCGCCGCCTCGCCCTTGCCCATGAGCATGTTCATGCGCGCCACGGTCGCATCGAAATCGAGTCCCCCGAGCGCCACGGGGCTCAACCGGCGGGTGTCGGGATTCATGGTGGTTTCCCACAACTGTGCGGCACTCATTTCGCCCAGCCCCTTGAAGCGGCTGATCGACCACGCGGTGTCACGTACGCCATCCTTGCGCAGCTTGTCGAGGATCGCTTCCAGTTCGCCCTCGTCGAGTGCGTAGAGCTTCTGTGCGGGCTTCTTGCCACGGGCCGGCGCATCGACGCGATAGAGCGGCGGGCGTGCCACATACACATGTCCCTTCGCGATCAGTTGCGGGAAATGGCGGAAGAACAGCGTGAGCAGCAGCACCTGGATATGCGAGCCGTCGACGTCGGCATCCGAGAGAATGCAGATCTTCCCGTAGCGCAGATTCGACAGGTCAGGCGTGTCGTTCGCGCCATGCGGGTCGACACCGACGGCCACGGCGATGTCGTGCACTTCGTTGTTCGCGAAAAGTCGGTCGCGCTCGGTCTCCCACGTGTTGAGGACCTTGCCGCGCAGCGGCAGAATCGCCTGAAACTCCTTGTCGCGCCCCATCTTCGCCGAGCCGCCCGCCGAGTCGCCCTCGACCAGGAACAGTTCGTTGCGCGTGATGTCCTCGGTCTCGCAATCCGTCAGCTTGCCCGGGAGCACCGCCACGCCGGAACTCTTCTTCTTCTCGATCTTCTGGCCCGCGCGCGTGCGCGCCTGCGCCTGACGAATCACGAGTTCGGCCAGCTTCTTGCCATGCTCGACATGATGGTTGAGCCACAGCTCGAGCGCCGGGCGCGTGAAGGACGACACCAGACGCACGGCGTCGCGGCTGTTCAGGCGCTCCTTGATCTGGCCCTGGAACTGCGGATCGAGCACCTTCGCGGACAACACGAACGAGACGCGCGAAAAGACGTCTTCCGGCAGCAGCTTCACGCCCTTGGGCTGCAGGTTGTGCAGTTCGATGAACCCGCGCACCGCCTGGAACAACCCTTCGCGCAGACCCGATTCGTGGGTGCCGCCTGCCGGTGTCGGAATCAGGTTGACGTATGACTCGCGCACCGGCGCGCCATCTTCGGTCCATGCCACGACCCAGGCCGCGCCCTCGCCTTCGGCGAAGCTTTCCTCGTTGCCATCGGCATAGCGCTCGTCTTCGAACAGCGGGATCAGCGGCTCGGCGCCGCCCAGCGATTCGACAAGATAACCGCGCAAACCATGCTCATAGCACCACGTCTGCTCGTCGCCGGTCTTCTCCTGCCGCAACGTGACGCGCACGCCCGGCAGCAGCACCGCCTTCGAGCGCAGCAAACGTTGCAGCTCGCTTAGCGGCAGCGTGGGATTATCGAAGTACTTCAAATCGGGCCAGACGGTGACGCGCGTGCCGCTCTTCTTCTCGCCGCGTTGTGCGGCGCGCGAGTGCAATGCCACGTCGACATTGCCGCCATCGGCGAATTCCAGCTCGGAGACCTGGCCGTCGCGCCAGACCGTGACGGCCAGTCGCGTTGCCAGGGCGTTCGTCACCGACACGCCAACCCCGTGCAAGCCGCCCGAAAACGTGTAGGCGCCACCGGCAGCCTTGTCGAACTTGCCGCCCGCATGCAGGCGCGTAAAGACGATCTCGACGACCGGCACGCCCTCTTCCGGGTGAATGCCGACGGGAATGCCCCGGCCGTCGTCCTCGACGCTCACCGAACCATCCTTGTTCAGTGTGACGAGGATCTGCTTGCCGTAACCGCCAAGCGCTTCGTCAGAGGCGTTGTCGATGACTTCCTGGATGATGTGCAGCGGATTTTCGGTGCGGGTGTACATGCCCGGGCGCTGCTTGACCGGTTCAAGGCCCTTCAGGACCTTGATGGACGCTTCGCTGTATTGGGCAGGCGTATTTTTTTTCGACATAGCGTGACTGAATTAGGGTACGAGGCCCGGCGATTATCCACAGTTCCTGTGGACAACCACGGGGAAAACCCATGAACACATGACAAAAGTGACGCCGTATCAACGACTTGAGTTGCGGCGCCCACAGAATGGGCACGCTGAACACGGCCAGCGCCCGGCATGCGTTGTCCGGAGGCGAGCCGCGCCCGATGCATCGCGGCCTATTGTACTGTCACTCGCGACGTGATCGGGCGAGAACACCAAGGGGCCAATGCAACGCGGTCGGGTACCCGGCCGCTCGCCGCTCGCTGACTGGATGCCGACGCTTATGCGCCCTCGCCGCGCTGCTTGGCTTCGAGCACTTCCCAGCGTTCGAGCGCTTCGAGCAACGCCAGTTCAATCGCGTCGAAACGTTCGGACAACGCCGCACCGGCGGCCGGATCTTTCGCATAGATCGAACCGTCTTCGAGCTTTGCCCCCACTTCCTGTTGCTCGGTTTCCAACGCAGCGATGCGCGCCGGCAGGCCGTCGAGTTCGCGCTGCTCCTTGTAGCTCAGTTTGGCGGTGCGATTCGTACTGCGCTTTGATGCGGTTGCCGTGTCCTTCGCGGCGACTTCGACGGGGGCGCGTTGCGCGGCGAGCGCAGCGGACCGATGGCTCTGTACCTGCCAATCAGTAAACCCGCCGACATACTCGCGCCAGTTTCCGTCGCCTTCGGCCGCGATGACCGAGGTCACGACGTTGTCCAGGAACGTGCGATCGTGGCTCACGAGGAACACCGTACCGCTGTATTCCTCGAGCAACTCTTCGAGCAGTTCGAGCGTCGGGATGTCCAGATCGTTGGTCGGTTCGTCGAGCACCAGCACGTTGGCCGGACGCGCGAACAGGCGCGCGAGCAGCAGACGATTGCGCTCGCCGCCCGAGAGCGACTTCACCGGTGAGCGCGCGCGCTCCGGCGAGAACAGGAAGTCGCCGAGATAGCTCATGACATGCTTGCGCGCGCCATTGATTTCGATCCAGTCGCTGCCCGGGCTGATCGTATCGAGCAGACTCTTCTCGGGATCGAGTTGCGCGCGCATCTGGTCGAAGTACGCCACCTGAAGATTGGTACCGACACGAATCTGTCCGCTGTCCGGCGCGATCTCGCCGAGAATGAGTTTGAGCATCGTCGTCTTGCCCACACCATTCGGGCCCACCAGACCGACCTTGTCGCCGCGCATGAGCGTCGCCGTAAAGTCGCGCACGATGACACGCTCGCCGTAAGCCTTCGTGACATGGGTCAGCTCCGCCACGATCTTTCCGGACTTCTCGGTCTGCGCCACATCCATGCGCACGTTGCCCTGAATCTCGCGGCGATCGGCACGTTCGCTACGCATCGTCTTCAGGCGCTCGATGCGCGACACGCTGCGCGTACGGCGTGCTTCGACACCTTTGCGAATCCACACTTCTTCCTGCGCGAGCAGCTTGTCGAACTTCTCGTTCTCCACGCGCTCGATCTCGAGCTGCGCAGCCTTGCGCTCTTGAAACTGGGTGAAGTTGCCCGGATAGGAGAGCAGACGCCCACGATCCAGTTCGACGATACGCGTGGCCACACGATCCAGGAAACTACGGTCGTGAGTAATGAACAATAGCGCGCCACGATAGCCGATGAGCAAATCCTCCAACCAGCGAATCGCTTCGAAATCGAGGTGATTGGTCGGTTCGTCGAGCAGCAGCACGTCGGGTTTGGCCACCCAGGCCTGCCCGAGCGAGACACGCTTTTGCATACCGCCGGAGAGCGACCCGACGCGCGCGTGTCCATCGAGGCCGAGTTGCGCGACCGTCGTTTCCACCCGTGTCTTGAGTTGCCACGCGTTCGCGTTGTCGAGCGACGCCTGCAAAGTATTCAACCGCGCGAGCAGCGCGTCGTGCTCGGCGCCCTCAGGGGCATCGGCAAGCGCGTCGACCGTGTGTTCGTAGTCGGAGAGCAGCCCATGCAATTCGCCGAGGCCAAGCGCAACGGCGTCGAAGACCGTCAGGTCGGGATCGAACACAGGCTCCTGCGGCACATAGACGGTATTGAGTGAGGCCTGCCGTGCCACAAGGCCGTCGTCGGGGACCATCAGCCCCGCCACGATTTTGAGCAGCGACGACTTACCGGCGCCGTTGCGGCCGATAAGCCCAACGCGCTCACCGGCTTCGAGCGAAAAATCGGCATTGTCGAGCAATGCCACGTGACCGAACGCCAATTGGGCGCCCGAAATGGAATACAAGGCCATGTGTCGGGGGAACGGGAGAACTACGATGGGAGATATTGTAGTGCCGGGCGCGAGGGCCCGGCCGATAATGCACGGCTACGGCTTGGCTATGGCTTGAAGGTTGTTCTGTTGGACGCCGCCGGCGGACGCAGCATTTCGATATGCAGAATGCCGTCTTCGTCATACGGCTCACTGGCCTTGACGAAACCGAAGGCGCCATAGAATGCCTCGAGATGCGCCTGGGCCCCGATGCGCAGCGAGGCCAACGGCCATGCCTCTTCGGCGATCGCCACGGCCCGCGCCAGCAATTCGCGCCCGAGGCCGGTGCCCCGATGCGACGCCGCCGTGATCACACGCCCGATCGACGCTTCGTCGTAGGCCAGTCCGGGCGGCAACAGGCGCAAATACGCGGCAATCTGCAGCGCACCCGCCGCATCGCGCACTTGCGCGACGAGATGCAGGCTGTGAGGGTCGCGTCCGTCGATGTCCTGATACGGGCATTGCTGCTCGACCACGAACACGGCATTTCGCGCGGCCAGAATACGGTAAAGCAGGGAGCTGCCCAGCGCATCGAACGACTCGCACATCCATTCCATTCCCGACTCTCCCGCCATACGTTGCGAAAGGCGGGACTATAGCACCGTCGCCACACAACGATGCCGGTATCGCGCACAGGGAATGAATGGGGGAAATCGACTTACTGGAAGTAGACGATGCCCTGCTCGATGTCGGCACGGGCATTACGCTCGGCGTCGTCGAGGGCGTTGCCTTGCGTGGCAAAGCCGTAGGCGGTCTGGACCTGGTAGGCCCCGACTTTTTCCAACCCGCCATGGGTCGGGCGGTGAATCTCGTAAAACGCGTCCCAACGAGCGTTGTCGCGCTCGACGGCACGCACGATGTACTGAAATTCTTGAAATTGTGTTGTTTTCATTTTTGAATCCTTCTTACTGCAAAAAATATGACTGATAACTATCCCTCTCGAATCGGCTTACGGTGATGAGAGTGCAAATCTGCACAAATGTTTCCGTGAAGTGCACGCAGCCTATCTGCTCCATATGACAAACACACGACATTCGCGTGACTGACATACGACAGGCGGTGCAGGTGAACGCGTCACGTAGCGCAAGGCCACGTGCGCACCGGCATTGCGCAATGCGGGCGCAATGAGGGCGTTCTGTACGACTTCCAGTTTCGGGGAACGATGCGCTGTCGCCCAATCGGGGGCGACGGCAAGAACGTTGGACGCGAGGATTCACGCCAAGCGTTCAGCGTGACATGCGGTAGCAAAGTCGTGCGGCACATTTGTAGTGATAATCGTGCCACACGCCAGCCGCCTCGGGACAAGCTCTCAGCCGGTCCCGCCATTCATGCCTCGCGTGACTGCCAACCGCTTGGTTCGAAATTAACGAAAAAAACGGTGCAGATGGCGAATGATAACAGAAAATTACTGTCTCGACACCAAAGCAGTCCCATGCTGAAGTCAGGTTACGACGCGGCGGCGCGGTCGTCGATTTGGGCGAGCACCCAATACATATAGCCCGCGAACGCGCCGAAGATCACGTGTCCGGCCACCATCGTCCAGCCGCGCGAGGCGACGAACCATGGGAACCACTGCGTCATGACGTAAAAATTGACGGCGTACACGGCCAGCCCGAAGATCGCCCCCGCCACCGACACCGTCACCACATCCGAATCCAGCCGGAAGGGGGCGACGATCGCGCCAAGCACCACGCCCAGCACGACACCGATGACTGCGTGGACAATGAGCGCCATCGCGACGATGGACAGATCGAACGTGGCAGGCTGCGACAGAATGCCGGGCCCCAGCGCGATGGCCGCGACCATGCGGGATGGCACCCATGGGCTCTGGCCGGAGACCAGCAGCACCATCAGCATTTCCACCGCCGAGAAGAAGGCGCAGGCGACAAAACCGGAAACGGCGGCGGCGGCCCAGTCGGGCGAGCGGTGCGTGTAGCGATGCGAGTGGAGGTGCAGTTCCATGATGTTCTCCCTTGAGGGTGACTCTTGGAGCCGCCGGCAGGGCCGGCAGTGCTTTCAGGATAGAACAATCCAGACGCGGCGAAGGCGGATCCGCGCGATATACTTGGACTTGGTGCCACGCCCCGCCGCCGGCGGGGCTATCGGGAGATATCGTATGTCCAGTCTCATTGGCTTGCTCGTCGCTATCGTGCTCGTGGGTGTTCCCGTCTGGCGGATTCTGACCCGCCTCGGCCTGTCCCCCTGGTTCACGGTGCTGGCCTTCATCCCGGTCGTCAACATCATCTCCCTCTGGCTGTTGTCCTACGCCACTTGGCCGGGCCAGCGGACATCGGTCCAAGCGTCCAACGGGTAACACCTGCGGGCCGAGATCACTTGCCTTTGTCGACAGGGCGTGTCGACGCCTGTCCGTGGTGCAGTGCGGTACGGTAGAATATTCGCCAAACTCCGAACACTGGACTGGCATGAGCACAGAGCTGAACGCGGCATCCAATTTCATCCGCAACATCATTGACGAAGACAATCGCTCGGGCAAATGGGGCCAACGCGTCGAAACGCGCTTCCCGCCGGAGCCGAACGGTTATCTGCACATCGGCCACGCCAAGGCCATCTGCCTGAACTTCGGCGTGGCGCGCGACTACGATGGCGTGTGCCATCTGCGCTTCGACGACACCAACCCCGAGAAGGAAGAGACCGAATACGTCGATTCGATCATCGACATTGTCAAGTGGCTCGGCTTCAGCTACCAGACGCCGCAAAAGGAACACCTCTACTTTGCGAGCGACTATTTCGAGCAGTTGTATCAGGGCGCCGAGATCCTGATCCAGCGCGGCAAGGCGTATGTTGACAGCCAAAGCGCCGACGACATGCGCGCCAGCCGCGGCAATCTCACCGAGCCGGGCAAGGATTCGCCGTTCCGCAACCGCTCGGTTGAGGAGAACCTCGATCTGTTCCGTCGCATGCGCGCGGGCGAGTTCGCCGACGGCACGCATGTGCTGCGCGCCAAGATCGACATGGCTTCGCCGAACATCAATCTGCGCGACCCGGCGATCTATCGGATCCGTCACGCGCACCACCACCGCACCGGCGACGCGTGGTGCCTCTACCCGATGTACACCTATGCGCATCCGCTGGAGGATGCCATCGAGAACATCACGCACAGCCTGTGCACGCTGGAATTCGAAGATCAGCGTCCGTTCTACGACTGGGTACTCGGCGAGCTGGCCGACGCGGGCATGTTCAAGCGGCCGATGCCGCAGCAGATCGAATTTGCGCGCCTGCAACTGACCTACGCCATTACGAGCAAGCGCAAGCTGCGCCAACTGGTCGACGAAAAGCACGTCGACGGCTGGGATGACCCACGCATGCCCACGCTCGTCGGCCTGCGCCGTCGCGGCTTCTCGCCGGAAAGCCTGCAGTTGTTCTGCGAGCGCATTGGCGTGGCCAAGTCGGCGTCGTGGATCGACATGAGCGTTCTCGAGCAAGCCCTGCGCGATGACCTCGACCCGAAGGCACCGCGTGCGACGGCGGTGCTCGACCCGCTCAAGCTGATCATCGACAACTATCCGGAAGGCAAGCAGGAAGACTGCCAGGCGCCGGTGCATCCTCACGCGCCGGAGCGAGGCATGCGTACGTTCCCGATCTCGCGCGAGCTTTGGATCGAGCGCGAAGACTTCCAGGCCGAGCCGGTCAAGGGCTTCTTCCGTCTGTTCCCCGGCAACAAGGTGCGACTGCGCTACGGTTACGTGGTGGAGTGCACGGGCTTCGATACCGACGCCGATGGCAACGTCACTGCCGTGCATTGCCAGTATTTCGAGGACAGCCGATCAGGTACGCCGGGCGCCGACAACTACAAGGTCAAGGGCAACATCCACTGGGTGAGCGCGCCGCACGCGCTTGCGGCGGAGGTGCGCATTTACGACCGTCTGTTCGTCGATCCGAATCCGGATGCGGGAGACAAGAATTTCCTCGACGCCATCAATCCGAACGCCAAGCGCGTCACGCAGGCCTACGTCGAACCGGGCCTGATGAGTGTTGCGCCGGAAGATCGCGTGCAGTTCGAGCGCCACGGCTACTTCGTAGCCGACCGTCAGGACTCGGCACCGGGCAAGCCGGTGTTCAATCGCATCGTCTCGCTTAAGGACAGTTGGGCGGTCAAGCCGGCCAAGGGCGGCGGCAAGTAAACGCTTCGCGGAAAATCTCCGCGCAGCACTCAACCCGCGCCCTCGTGCGCGGGTTTTGTTTTTTGGGGCGCCGGTCAGACGCAGCCTCGCCGCCATACCTGCGCGCTATCGGAGCACTACCGACACAATGCCAACGCTATACCCACTATAAGGCGCCGACGCGCCCGAAAACGCCGGTTCGGCGTAAGCTCGCGCCCATTGTTCGCCCACCGCTCAGCCGCTGTGCACCGGATGCCGCGAGCCCCCCGATTCGCCCGATTCTCCACGATCGCCCATGTCAATCCCTCACCTTTCGCCGCCCACGGCATCGCCCGCGACGTTGGCCCTGCCGCGTGCCGCTGCCAAGCGCCGAGGATGGATCGATGCGTTGCCCGGCATGGCGGCGAATTTTGCGCAGATCTATTTCGTCCCTTCGGCAAGGGTCGGATTGTTGCTGTTCGTCCTACTCGCCCTCGCCAACCTCTCGGCTGCGATCACAGGATTGGCGGCGAGCGTCGCCGCGTCGTGCCTCGCCGTCACGCTACGACTGCCACACGCACTGCTTCGTAACGGGCGATTGGGATACAACGCGACCCTCACCGGTATTGCATTCGGCGCGTTATGGCAACCCGACGCCACGCTCCTCGCATGGCTGGCGGTCTGTGTCTGCCTGACCGTGATCGCAACCGCGATCCTCTCGCGTTACGCACTGCCTGCCCTCACCGGCCCGTTCGTGGGTGTGATGGCACTCACCTGGGCGATGCAGCCGTGGCTGCATTGGTTACCGCGGGCCGGGGCGCTCGCCTGCGACACCGGCACGCCGGGTTTCGTCTTCTGCTCGGTCGGTCAGGTCGTTTTCGTCGCCCCACTGGTGCTGGGCCTGCTGACCTGGTACGTCCTGGCCCTCTGGAACCCCCGCGCCACGCTGTGGGCGCTCGCGGCGGGCGTCACCGTCTGGTCGGGTCTCGCCGCACTGGCGACACTTTGGCCGGCAATGGCCACGCAGGCAGGGGGCATTGGCATCAACGCGTTTCTCGCTGCACTCGGCCTAGGGATGTTCGGACATCGCCCAACCGTACGTTTCGCGGGCGCCTTTCTGGCCTCCATCATTTGCGTTGCGCTCGGCACCGTGTTCGGTCCGTTCGGCTGGCCGTACTTTACGTTGCCGTTCAATCTGGCGGTATGGGCCATGCTACGCGCGACGGCCCGGCCAAGGCCACCGATCTCCGCATAAAAAAATGCCCGAAACGCTAACGTTCCGGGCACTCGCTCATCGCTAACCCCGTATTGCGAGACTGCCGTCTGCGCGGCGAAGCATCCGCTCGCTGTCCCGTGTGGTTTTGGCTTGCCCTTGCTCGTTCCCGAGCCGTGCCGTCGTTATTGTGTTGCTTCTCCCCCGACACCCGCAAACGCCCCCCGACGTTGCCGATGCACCACCGAAGCCCGGCCCTCTCGCGTGCCTTACCTCTATCAACGGTGAGACGCGTGAAAAGTTGACGGGGGTATACACCGATCGTTGCTCAGTCGGCATCCGAACCATCATCGTGCGTGCCGGAAACCGCCGGCGTCTTCACGACCGCATATCGTGCCAGCGTTTCCTTGCGCGCCACGTCGTGCGCCACCCGCGGCGGCGGATAGTCGCGTCCCAGCTCCACGTGGGCATCGAGCAGCGTCTGCGCGTCGGCCCGCCAGGGAGCATGCAGCGCCTTGTCGGGCAGATTGGCCAGCTCCGGCACGTACTTCCGAATGAAGCGCCCTTGCGGATCGAACTTCTCCGACTGCGTCACCGGATTGAAGATGCGGAAATACGGTTGCGCGTCGCATCCGGTCGACGCCGCCCACTGCCAGCCGCCGTTGTTCGCTGCGAGGTCGAAGTCGTTGAGCGCGTGCGCAAAGTACGCTTCCCCGCGCCGCCAATCGATACCGAGATCCTTGACCAGGAAGCTCGCCGTTACCATGCGCAGGCGGTTGTGCATGTAGCCGGTCTGGTTGATCTGGCGCATGGCGGCATCGACGAGCGGATACCCCGTGCGTCCCTCGCACCAGGCCTGAAAATCGGCATCGGCCGCTTGGCCGGCAGCCCATTCGATAGCATCGTAGGCCGGTTTGAATGCCTGGGCCACGACGCGCGGATGATGGTGCAGGATCATGAAATAGAACTCACGCCAGATAAGCTCGCTGAGCCATGTTTGCGCGCCGCGACCGGCGTCCCCCCTTGCAACATGGCGGCATGCGCCTCGCGGGCGAGCGTGCGTATCGAAATCGTGCCGAAACGCAGATGTACCGACAGATAGCTCGGCCCGCGTACGGCAGGGTAGTCGCGTCGCTCATGGTAATGCGTCATGCGCGGCAGAAAATCGTCCAGCAATTGACGGGCGCCAGACTCCCCGGCAGGGATGGCCATCCGGCGCGCGTCGGATACCTCGAAACCCAACGACGCCAGTGACGGGAGCGCACCGCTGCCCGGCGGCGGCACGGCCAATCGCTGCCGATCGGCGTCGCGTCCGTGCGGCGCCAAATCCACCGGTCTCACTTGCTTCAACCAAGCGCGCTGGTACGGGGTGAACACGCTGTAGGGCTCGCCCTGCGCCGTGAGAATCTCACTCGCCTCGAAGATCACCTGATCCTTGATGCCTTCGAAGGCAATGCCGCGTTCGTCGAGCGAGCGCGCCACCGAGCGATCGCGCGCCACGGCGGCGGGCTCGTAATCGCGCCCGGCAAAAACAGCCTGTACGCCGAGCGACTTCGCCAGCCACGGAATCTCGGTCACCGGATCCCCGTGCCGCACGATCAATGCGCCTCCGGCATGCGTCAGCGTGGTGGCCAATTCACCCACGCTGTCGTGGATGAACGCGACACGACGATCGTCGCGCGGCAGGACGTCGAGAATCGTTGTGTCGAACACAAACACGACGTACACCTCTCGGCACGTGGCGAGTGCGTGCGCAAGCGTTGCATTGTCTGTGCAGCGCAAATCGCGCCGGATCCAAACCAACCCCTTCTGGAATTCGCTCATGTCAGATCGGCGCAACACATGCGCGCCATTGTAGGTTCTGTCCAATCCCGTACCATAGCGATATCGCGGACTTTATGCCATCGGCCTCGATTACCTTATGATTCGGAAGCTTCCGATTTTGACTCGCACTCGCGGGGTGGTGCCGGCCCTGTTCTGCCTCGCGGCCGCGCTGCTCGTGACCGCCTGCGCCACCTCGACAGCGCCGCGCGGCGCATCGACCTCGGCGCGTTCTGGCGCGCCCGATGCCGCCCAGTTGCGCGAGCATCATCTGGCGGCTGCCGACGCCGCTGCCGACCAGTACCGCACATGCCTATACGGCCACGTCGCCCGTTACGTCGACCTCGTGCCGGACCCGATCCGGCTGGCGGACGAAGCCGCCGCCGAGTGCGCCCCGATCACCGGGCGCTTCAGACGTGAGCGACAGGCTGCTGTTGTGACGTACACCTCAGCAACCGACGCCTCGCAGCAAGCCGATGCCGCCACACTCACGCTTCAAGCCGACGGCCTGCGCGTGGCGCGCGCACGTGCCAGGGAGTTGCGCGCGCTGCGGTAAGCGTCTCGCCGGTCTCGCGTCGAACCGACGGCGTCTCATGGGCGTGCTTTCCCTAATCGGGCAACCCCGATTGGCGAACGACCGGCCGCTGACCAAAATGCAATCGCCCTCTTACGTCCTTTTGGGGGTACTGCGACAACGTCATTTGCCCGCCTCGGCGGGCATTTTCTTTGGTATCCGCAGGATCTTCCAATGACGTCCACCGGGGAGCGAGGTCGACGTGCCCCGTCCCGGTCACGCCGGATGGCGCTTACTTGTCGTCGGGCTCGCGCGGCACCGGCGTGCCCATGTCGGACGGCGGCCCCGGCAGCTCGTCGTGTCCCAGCCATCGGTGAGCGACGTCTTCGATACGCCCGCCGATCGCCAGTACGACGAGCAGCAGGACCATCGCCGCCAGCGCGATATGCCAACGGCCCAAGCCGCAGATAATGCCGATCCCCGTGGTACTCCAGAGCGCCGCCGCCGTGGTGAATCCGTGCACCGACGCGCTGCGGTTCGGCCGAACGATCTATGCCTGCGTTGATGCATTATCGCCCGTCCCGGGCAGGGTGAGTCGGGTCGTGTCGACCTCGTCGTCGAACAAGCGCAGTTGGCGCGCGGCCTGGGCTTCGAGCAGGCGCACCCCCACGCCCATCAGGCGCACCGGCCGGCGTTTCCGGCCGACGGCCTCGGCCAGCAATTCGCGACATTGCGCGGCATCGACACTCAGCGCGCCGGCTTCTGCCGTGGTTCTTGAAAAGTCGGCGAAACGAATCTTGACGAACACCTTGGCGATCGCCAGCGGCTCGCTGCGGCGCGCCCGCTCGATCCGCTCGGATAACTGACGAAGCAGTGGCTCAAGGGCCGCCTCGCAGTCAGCCGGCGTGCGCAGATCGCGCGTGTAGGTGGTCTCGACACTGATCGACTTGCGTTCCCGGTCCGGGCTGACGTCGCGCGTGTCGATGCCGCGGCAGCGCTCATACAAGCGCTGACCGAACACGCCGAAACGCTCGGCAAGATCGGCCATCGAATGGCTGCGCAGATCGCCGCAGGACTGCACTCCAAGCGCCCGGAGCTTCTCCGCCGTGACCTTCCCCACGCCGAACAGGCGCTCGACCGGGAGCGCGGCCACGAAGGCGTCGATTTCCGCCGGTCTCACGACGAACATGCCGTCGGGCTTGCGCCAGTCGCTGGCGATCTTGGCGATGAACTTGTTGGGGGCGACGCCGGCCGAGACGGTGAGCCCGACCTCCTCTGCGACCCGTGCGCGAATCTCGCGGGCGATCAATGTGGCCGAGCCGTCGCAACGCTCGCTGTGCGTGACATCGAGATACGCCTCGTCGAGCGAAAGCGGTTCGACGAGATCCGTGTAATCGCGGTAGATCGCCATGATGCGCTGCGATGCCTCCTGATAACGGCGCATCGTCGGCGCAATGATGCGCAACTCGGGACAGAGCTTGAGCGCCTGTGCCGAGGGCATGGCAGAGCGCACCCCGAAGGCGCGTGCCTCGTAGTTGCACGTTGCGACCACACCTCGCTGATCGGGCTGGCCGCCGACGGCCAGCGGAATGCCCCGCAACGATGGGTCATCGCGCATCTCGACAGAGGCGTAGAAGCAATCGGCGTCGCAGTGAATGATCTTGCGTGTAGAGGAGGACATGGCTCGCAACGAAAACACTGTGTAAATATACAGCATTCACGCCGCATGTGCGCCCGACGCGTGACATTGCGTCAGCGCCTCACCGCATCACCGCATCACCGCCTCACTGCCTCACCGCATCACTGCATCACCGCATCACCGCATCACTGCATCACTGCATCACTGCATCACTGCATCACTGCATCACCGCATCACCCACATCTTCACCTCTTCACCTCTTCACCTCCACGCCTCAGCAACGCCACACATCTGCACATCCGCAACGCTCCCCCCCCCAGCGCCTCATCGCACAGGCAGGAACTGGAGGAACTGTGCGCCGAGCACATTCTGGACGTACCCGATGCCGGCGCGCCGATACTTCTCGTCGAGCATCTCGGCGAGCAGATCGAGCCGACCGATGATCTTGCCGAACTCCCGTTCGAAGCTCACGTTGCGCACGTCGGTAAGTTCGTTAGCCAGCAGCAGCGACTTGCCCGTCATGTCGTGACGACTCGACAGCAGCCACGCCGCGATCTCGACGTTGCGTGCCGCATTGTAGATTCGCTGTGCGTCGAGGCCATCGCTCAGGTAGAAGACCGTCGTCCCGCCATGCGCCGCGACGATCGTGTCAGAAAGACTGTAGACGAACGCGGCCACGCGATCGCCACTGAAGGCCGGGTCGAGCGAGAGGGATAATGCCTTCACGTCGCGCAAATTCCGCAGCGCCGGCAGGTTTCGTCGCCCTTCGATGTCCGCGCGCAATTGCGTCATCGCCTGCGCCTGTGTCGCAGCCCCGCCCTTGCGCCATTCGCGCGGGTTGCGCTTGTAGAGCTTGTCGGCAAGCCGGTACAAGCCCTCGAGGTTGGCCCGCATGCCCAGCGTCGCCATGCGATTGATGTCCGTCTGTGCGAGATCGGCGGTCGTCATGGCAGTCGAGCGCACTTTGCCATGATCGGTGGGCGCGTCTTGATAGGAGACGCATCCCGTACACATCGCCGCCATCACTACCGCAACCATAACCACCACTGCCGTCATTCGCCCTGCCGCGGCATGGGCGATCCCGTTTCGTGCTTGGCGCAAGGCGAGCCGTCGTGTCATGGCGGTATCAGGGTGGGCAAGCGATGACTCTACGCGAACAAAGGCCAGACTTCGTGTCGTTGCCCCTTGAAAAGTTGTGACATTCGGTAACGCAGCCTCGCCCGACGTCAGGGCGTCAGCGCCTCGCGGGCCTGCGCGAACAGCGCGTGGTTCATGGCCTCCTCCAGGCGAAGCACTGGCGTCACGCAGCAGTCGGCATCGGCAAAACGCAACGTCCAGTCGGCCTGCGACGCGCTCGCAAATACCGCCGCCAGTTCAGCCTGAAGCGCACGTGCGTCGTCGCCGCCGATCGTCTGTCCGAGCGACCAATGCCGCACCTTCCATTCGCTGCGCCCCAGTACGTCGCACAACGTTTGCCAGAACTTGAGTTCGAGAGCGCCCACGGCCATGTAACGTCCGTCCCGCGTGCGATAGACCTGATAGCAAGGCACGCCGCCGTTGAGCAAGTCCGCGCCCGCCCGCGGCGCATGCCCTTGCCGATGCAGAGCGACGGCGGGAATGAGATTCGCGCGGAACACCTCGTGCGTCATCGAGACGTCCAGCCACCGGCCGCGGCCGGTGCGCTGCGCCGCGACCAGCGCCGCCAGCACGGCTTGGACCGCCGCCTGCCCGCCGCCGTACAAGTCGCCAATCTGGAAATTCGGCACGATCGGCGCGTCGTTTGAATCACCCAGTTGGTCGAGCACGCCCGCGTAGCCGATGTAATTGATGTCGTGTCCGGCGGCCTGCGCCATCGGCCCCTGCTGACCGTACCCGGTGATCGATGCCATCACCAACGACGGCCTGAGGCGCGCCAGCGTCTCGTAATCGAAACCGAGCCGCGCCATCACCCCTGGGCGAAACCCCTCCAGCAACACGTCGGCGCGAACGACCCAGTCGAGGAACGCCGCGCGGTCGCTATCGCGTTTGAGATCGAGTCGCTCGACCGATTTGCCGCGATTGAGCAAACGCCAGAATGCACTTGGCGGCGGCTCGCCATCGTTGAGCATCATCTCGCGGGCGTAGTCGCCGGCCCCGGTGTCTTCGATCTTGACGACATGCGCCCCAGTTCCGCGAGGCGCAGTCCCGCGAGCGGACCGGGCAGCAAGCGCGTGAGATCCAGCACCGTGACGCCGGCCAGCGGTGCGTCGGCGACGACAGACGATTCACGGGCGTCGGGGCTTTCAGGCAAATCGAGCGATTCGGTCATGGCGAGCGAGCAAGGGATGAAGGAGGATGTCCACACCGTACCGCGCCGCACTGTCCGCGGGCAAGCGGACGGAACGCCTTCTTTGCTCGGACACTTCCGAAATCAGCCCCGATCCGTGCCGTCTTCCCGCAAAACGGGACCGGTGGCGTCGCCGAGCCTCGGCGTCTCGCCGGCCGAACCGTCGCGCAGCGGACCGGCCACCACCGCGTCCGTCAGCAGCCGCGCGATCTGGCCGTCGAGATACCCCAGATCCCGCAAGATTTCAAACGTATGCTCGCCCGCAGCGGGCAACGGCCGGCGCGCGGGCAAGCGCTGCCCGCCATCGCGATCGGCAGCAGCGGCACCTGCGTGTGCTCGCCTTGCTCGGTCACCAGATCGCCCAGTCCGCCGCTCGCGCGCAAATGCGGGTCGTCGAACAGCGCCTGGGGCGTGACGATCGGCGCGAACGGCAGACCGTGCCGCTCGAACGCGGCCGCCAGATAACCGGCGTCGAACCCCAACATCATCTCGCGCAGCAAAGGCAGCAGCCAGTCACGCGCGAGTACCCGATCGTTGTTCGTCGCGAGTCGCGCGTCGTCCGCCAGATCCTGCCGGCCGAACACGTCGCAGAAGATGCGCCACTGGGTGTCGCTCACCACCGCGAGGAAGATTTGCACGCCGTCGCGCGCCGTAAACACGTCGTAAATCCCCCAGGCCGACACGCGGGCGGGCATCGGGTCGGGCGCCACGCCCGTCACCGCGAACTGCTGCATGTGTTGCGCCGCCAGCAGCACGCAGTTCTCGAACAGCGCACCCTGCACCTCCTGTCCGCGCCCGGTGCTCTTGCGCTCGTATAGCGCGGCCAGCGCGGCGAGCGCGCCAAACACGCCCCCATGATGTCGTTGACCGAGGCCCCCGCACGCAGCGGCTGACCGGGCGGTCCCGTCATATACGCGAGCCCCGCCATCATTTGCACGACTTCGTCGAGCGCGGTGCGTGCGGCGTACGGGCCGGGCAGGAACCCCTTGAGCGAAACGTAGACAAGCGCCGGATTCAAGCGTGATAGCGTCGCATAATCCAGGCCGAACTGGCGCATGCGCCCGGGCTTGAAGTTCTCGGTCAGCACGTCCGCCGTGCTCACCAGGCGCAGAATCAGCTCGCGCCCCTCCGGCCGTGTGACATCCACGGCAAGACTGCGCTTGTTGCGATTGAACGCCCGGAAGAAGCCCGCGCCCGTACCCAGCAGGCACCGCGTGGGGTCGCCGCCGACCGGTTCCACCTTGATGACGTCGGCACCGAGATCGCCGAGCACCATACCGCAGGTCGGGCCCATGACCATATGAGAAAACTCCACAACCCGAATGCCTTTCAACGGCATAGGCGTTGCAGCAGACACGTCCGGCATCGGCTATTCTCCTCAACCCGCGCGCAACGCGTCGCCACGCCGCCGATCCGGCAGGCGCGCGGCATGCGCCGCGAAGCCGTTGCGTCGTAATTGATCGAAGCCGACGATGTACCCCGCCAAGGCACTCGCGGCCACGGTGGCCGGACTGCCCAGCCACATCTGCCCGGGTCCCGAACGACCCGGGAAATTTCGGTTCTGCGCGCTGATGACCACCTCGTCGGGTGCACGCGACACGCCCGGGCCAGCGTTCACACACGCGCCACACCCCGGCGAGAGCACCTTGACGCCGGCCGCCGCGAACACGTCCGAGTAGCCCTGTGCCTCGCACCACGCACGGACATCTTCGCTGCCGTACTGCAGGTAGAAGCGCACACCATCGGCGACCTTGTGCCCTTGCGACAGGCCCCATGCGAGCACTTCGTGGCATGCGCGCAGGTCCTCACGCTTGCTGCCCGTACACGATCCCCCGTACGCGATATCGATCGGCACCTCCGCCGACAACTGGGTGAGCGCCACGCCGTTGCCCGGATCGCCGGGACTCGCCACCATCGCGCCGAGCCGGGCGCAATCGATCTCGATGACGTGGGCGTAAGCGGCCTGCGCATCGCTTGTCATCCACGGCGCCAACGCAACGTCGACGCCGCGCCGTTCACGCAGGTATCTCAAGGTCTCGGCATCGGGCACGATGAGCCCGGTCAGTCCACCGATTTCCGCCACCATGTTGGTCAGCGTCGCCCGCTCGTCGGTCGACAGGTGGGCCACCGCCTCGCCGGAAAATTCGATGATCTGACCGATGGCACGGCCGTCGCGGATGTACGGGAGATGCAGCAAGTGCAGCGCGAGATCCTTCGCCCCCACGCCCGCCGGCAAGCGCGAGCGCAGATGCACGAGACAGGTGCCCGGCACCGCCAGTCGCGCGTCGCCCGTCAACCAGGCGTTCGCCATCTCCGTGGCGCCCACGCCGAACGCAAACGCACCGACCGCGCCGCAATGCGGCGTATGCGAATCGGTGCCAACGATGACCTGCCCCGGCAGCGCGTAGCGCTCGAGCATCAAGGCATGGCAGATGCCTTCCGAGCCACCGCCCGCCGCGCGTCCATGCAGACGCAGATCATGCTGCGCGCAGAACTCGCGCTGGACCGAACCCAGACGCTGCGCCGCATCCACCAGCGGCGGCGGCCTGCCACTGCCGACGGACACCGTGTCGAGATGGGTCAGGTGATCCTCAAAGCACAGCATCGACGCCGGGTCATGCAGCGCCGGCACCGCGTCGCCGAAGGCGTGACGCAGGAAGCTCACGGCCATCGGCGTCACGTATTCGTGGGAAAAACGCCAGTCGGCGGGGACGAACACGGCGTCGCCTGCGCGCACACGAGGCACGCCGAGCGCCCTGGCAATGATCTTCTCGCCGTAGGTCATCGGTCCCGGCGCATGGGCGGGCCGCGGCGCCACGACGTCTCCCGCCAGCCGGCGCCGTGTATAACCGAACAATCCCCCGCTGCGCACGATCTCCTCGCCCAATGGATCGCAGTCTTCGAGAAAGGCGTCGATGGCGACCGTCTCCCCCGCTTGCAGCCGCTCCGCGAGCGCCAAGTCAGTCGACATCAGCAGCCCGAGGTTCTGGCAGTTCTGCGCATAAATGCGCTCGAAACTCTCGGCGATTACGATCCGGATGCCCGCGCACCATTCGGCGAACGGACTGGCCTCGCGCGACGACCCCTTGCCACGGCGCATGCCGGCGACCGACAACGCGAAGCCGCCTTCGCGCACCGCCTTCTGCCTAACGGGAAACACGCCGGCCGGATTCGTTGCGTCTGCACTGCATCGCAATCCGACATAGACGTAGTCGCCGAGCGTCTCATCGAACGCCAGACACGCCCATGCGGGCGTCATCTCGTCGGTGGATATCTGGTCGCGCAACGGTCCGGCTTCGGTGCGCGTCAACGATTCGCCCGCCAGTTGCCGGGCCATGGCCTCAGCCCGGTCGCTCAACCACAGCACACGTCCGTGGAGTTGCACAGTGGCTTGCATGAGATCGCTCCTCGAATGTTCCCTAAGGGGTTCACCCGTCTCGATCGCACGTTCCGTACCGCGTCCGCTGGCCGCCGCGGGACGGACGTGAGGTCATGAGATCCAGACGCGCGTTCGTCTGGACATCATCAGGGATACTGCCGATTGGCCTGTGCCGCAAAAACGTTGGTCCACGTATCGCCGAGCCGGATCTGCGACGGCTTGACCTCGGGCGTGAACGACGCAAGCGCCTTGAGCGCCGTGGCCGGACCGCCGGCGGGCATCATGCCGTCTGGCGAGAACGCCTCGCGGCAGTTGGCGAACGCTTCCAGGTAAAGTGCCTTGTTGCCCAGCAGATAGGACTCCGGCACGGTCTTGATCAGTTCGGCGGCGGTGGCGTGCTGAAGCCATTTGTCCGCCCTCACGATGGCGTTCGCGACGGCCTGCACGGTGTGCGGATTCTTCTCGATGAAGCTCTGCGGCGCGTACATCACGGCCGCCGGCATCGGCCCGCCGAACATGGCGCGGGTGCCCGCCTGCGTACGCGTGTCGACGAGTACCTTGATGTCGCCCGACGACTGCAGCAGCGTCATCATCGGATCGACGTTGGAGACGGCATCGACCTGCCCGCCACGTGCGGCGGCGACGACCGTCGCATTGCTGCCGACGCCCACGATGGACACGTCGCTCGGCTTGAGCCCGGCTTTGGCGAGCGCCACGTTGACCAGCATATGCGTGCTCGACCCCGGCGCGCTCACGCCGATGCGCATCCCCTTCAGGTCCTTGACCGATTTCACCTCCGCGGCCTTGGCCTTGACCACACCGAGCACCAGTTGGGGGCCGCGCCGAGCACCACGAACGCTTGATAGGTCAATCCCTTGGTCTGCATGAGCAAGGTATGCTCGAAAGCCCCGGCGCCCACGTCGGCGCTACCACCGACGACCGCCTGCAAGGCTTTGGAGCCGCCGGCGAAGTCGTCGATGGTGACGTCGAGTCCTTCGTCCTTGAAGTACCCGAGTTGTTCGGCGATGGTCAACGGCAGATAGTAGAGGCCGGGCTTGCCGCCCACGGCGATCGTGAGCTTCGGCTTTTCGAGCGCCTGTGCGCTCGCGGCGCAGGCCCCGGTGCTCAGCCCCAATGCTGCGAGGCCCGACGCCACCAGCGAGAAGACGAGAGCCCAACGTCCTACGGCAACGCGCACGCGGCGCGCTTCGGTATGTGTCATCGCGTGTCTCCTCCCGCCCTATGCGGGAAATCGGCGCGCTCCAGCTCGTCGGCCGGAATCGCTATCGGCTCTGAGAGCATCCGCTGCCCCGAAGCGCCGACAAGTTGTGTTTCGGCATGCCAGACATCGCCGTTCGCGACGCTTGCCGCCCTGGGGCGAACCTTTGGCGTTCCTATGCTTTACGCAATGTTGCGAGCGCACAGGTGGTCAACGAGCATGCGCGAGGCGACGGGCAACGCGTCGTAGCGTCGCACGCACACGATCAGCCGGCGCTGCGCCCACGGATCGGTCAGCGGCACGATGCGCAGCGCCTCCCCGTCAGTCGCCTGCGAGTAACTGCCGACGGCCTCGCGCGGTACCACGGCCAGCCCGAGATTGGCGCGCACCATGCGGCACACCGCCTCGAACGTCGACACATGGATGCGAAATTTGACCGTCTTGCCCTGCTCGGCCGCCAAGCGCCGCAGCACGGTGTACATGGCGCTGTCCGGATGCACGCCGATATGATCGAAATCGAGCGTGTCGACAAAGGCGAGCTGTTCGCGGCCGGCCAGCGCGTGGTCGCGGTGCAGTACGGTCACGATCTGGTCGTTGCGATAGGGGAAGACCTCGACGTCGCGGGTATCCACGGCGTCCCAGCAAATGCCGATGTCGGTGGCCCCGTCCGCCACCCCCCGCACGACCTGTGCGCTGGTGTGGTCTTCCAGGTCGACCTTCACGCCGTCGTGGCGACGCAGGAACGCGCCGAGTTCATCGGGAAGGGTTTCGACGATCGAGGAAACGTTGGCGAAGATGCGAATATGGCCGCGCACACCGCTGGTGTACTCGGACAGATCGCCCTGCATCTTCTCGAGGCTGCGCAACACATTGCGCGCGTGGTGCAGGAGAGCCTCGCCTGCCGGGGTCGCCCGCACGCCCCACTTGTGACGTTGGAGCAACGCCGAACCGACCAGGGACTCCAGGTCGTTGATCCGCTTGCTGACGGCAGAGGGCGCGATGAATTCGCGCTCGGCCGCCCGTGCAATGCTGCTTTCTTCGCAAACGGCGACGAACAGTCGCAACGAGACTAGATCGATCCGCCATAGCGCCATGCCTGGTCTCCCAAAGGCACTGCATTGACAGCGATTCTGCGGCGCATGTGGCGAAAACGCCACGGTCTACCGCCCCGACGACACAGAAAAACACCCGCGAAGCGTCAACGTGCGACAACGACCACCCTGGTGAACGACGGCAAACGACTACGACATTCGGGGAAGCGGCGAGTCGAATCAGGGCGAAGCGACTCGTCAGGCGCGGGAAGCGGTGAAACCGACGTCAAGTCCCGGAAATACACGTTCCCATCGGACGTCGCGCATCCGTCTCGAAGTGCCGGTGCCGGTCCCTCCCGGGACACCCGCTAGCGCATCGCTCCCGCCAGCAGCACGGCGCCCCAGCCGCCGTCTGCCGTGTTCAGCGGTGCCTCAGGTGGCGGTGCCGACGCCAAGGCCATGAACAGCCAACATTTGCAAATGACGATCGCAATCATTTTGTTGACGCTCGATCATCCCGGCATCGTTGCCGGGCCTGCTTTGACTATAGTGCGGCGCTATCGGAGCGGCAACCAGGAAACGTTTCAAACGGGAATTCGATCGGGGTTCCCGCCACAAGTCGCGCGAAGCCTCGATGCCGCCGCCCCATCCATTCAGGCGCGCTTCGCGATGGCGCGCGCCAGCACCAGCACCGGCAACAGGCCCACCAGCACAAGCGTCAATGCCGGCACGGCCGCCTCGGCGAGGCGTTCGTCGGCGGCCAGATGACTGGCAACGACCGCCAGCGTGTCCATGTTGAACGGCCGCAGTGCGAGCGTGGCGGGGAGCTCCTTCATCACGTCGACGAACACCAGCAGCGCGGCCGTCAACACGCTGCCGCGCAGCAGTGGCAGATGCACCCGGCGTAGCATCGCCCAGCCGCCCACGCCGAGGCTACGGGCGCTGGCATCAAGATTTGGCGGGATGCGGGCGAAGCCGGCGTCCACGCTCTGTAGCGCCGCCGGCAGAAATCGCACGAGATAGGCATAGATCAACACGCCGCTCGTGCCTGCAAGCACCAGTCCGTTAGCGCCGAACACGTGGCCCAGCCACGTGTCGAGTCGGAGCACCGGCGTGAGAATGCCCAGGGCGATGACCGCGCCCGGGATCGCGTAGCCCACGCCCACGAGCCGGATGGCGATACGCGTAACGCGTCCCGGGGCCAGTCGCTGTGCGTACCCCAGCACCACGGCGAAGACGCTGGCGACAAGCGCCGCCAGCGCCGCGAGGCGCACCGTATTGAAGACCCACTCGCCGTACCGATGCCAAGGCACCTGATCGAGCTCGGCGACCGCCAGCCGCAGCATGATGAGCACGGGGAGCACGAAGCCGATGATGAGCGGCAGCGCGCACGCGAGGGTTGCCAGGGCGGCGCGCACCCCGGACAGACGCGCACGCCGCGACGTCGACGGCGCCCGGCCCGGCGCCCCGTAGAACCGAAGGCGTGTCCGGCTGCGCGCTTCCGCGATCAGCAGGACGAGGACGGCGAACAGCAGACAGGCGGAGAGTTGCGCGGCCGCCACCCGATCGCCCATCGACAACCACGCGCGATAGATGCCGGTCGTGAGCGTCGGCACGCCGAAGTACGCCACCGCGCCGTAATCGGCGAGTGTCTCCATCAGCACCAGCGCCAGCCCCGCGACCAAGGCCGGTCGCGCCAGCGGTAACGCCACGCGCCAAAACCCCTGCGCAGGCGTACATCCCAACGTGCGTGCGGCTTCGAGGTACCGTTGGCTGTGTTCCAGAAAGGCCGTGCGCGCCAGCAGATAGACATAGGGATAGAAGGCGCCGGCGAAGACCCAGGCAGCGCCGTACCAGCTGCGAACTTCCGGGAAGCCGGCGAGACGTTCGACCGCGAGCAGCGTGCGCAACGCGCTTTGCACCGGCCCGGCGAACTGCAGGAAATCGGTATAGGCGTAAGCGGTAACGTAAGCGGGCATCGCGAGCGGCAGGATCAGTGCCCACTCCAGCACACGGCGCCCGGGAAACGCGCAGTGCACGACCAGCCAGGCACTGGCCACGCCCATCACCAGCACACCGGCGCTCACGGCCATCGAGATACGAAGCGAGTTGAGCAGGTACTCAGGCAGCACCGTATCGAGCATATGCGCCAGCACGGCATGCGTCTCCGCGTCGCCCGCGCCGAGCGCCGCCACAATGCCGAACATCGGCACGAGCACAACCAGCGCGGGAACCCATGCGACCAGCCGCCACGCCCAGGCGCCGGAAAGACGGCCAGCGCGCCTGCGGCGGGCGACGGGAGGCGAACGCTCGGCCATGACGGGATCGATGGCGGCAGAATCGGCGGCGGCGCGGAACGGGGGCGTCGATGACATCGGCAAATCGTAACGGGTAGCGGAAATGGGGCGGACGAGCGAGCGGCGGGAAAACCCCCGGGCGACGGCGCACAGCCGTTGCCCCGTCGCGTGACTTCGGGGAACTGGTAGACACTTACCGGTCTAAAGCGTTGTAAATTATACGCATTCGCGATTGCGACTCTGACGCGCACGGCCGCAGAAAGTGCCCGGCCTCCCGCGAAAATGCCACCTTGCGGGCATTCATGTCCATTCGCGTCGGCTCGTTTCCATGACTCTGCTTCGTTGACGTGCTTGCGTCGACTCACACTTTTCCACGCCGATGCCCCTGCCCTACCTGCTGCTCGACCATCTCTGTGTAAATTACGAGACTGACGGCCACGTCCACACCGCGGTACGCGACTTGTCGCTGTCGCTCGCGCGTGGCGAGATCGGCTGCCTGCTCGGCCCGTCCGGCTGCGGCAAGACGACGGTGCTGCGCGCCGTGTGCGGGTTCGAGCCGTTGGCGGGCGGGCGCATCGTGCTCGATGGTCACGAAGTCGCCAATGCGCAGTTCAGCGAGCCGCCGGAGCGTCGCCACGTCGGTGTTGTGTTCCAGGACTACGCGCTGTTCCCGCATCTGGACGTTGCGCGGAACATCGGCTTCGGCATCGGGCGCATGGCGCGGGGCGAGCGTCAGGCGCGGGTGGAGGGGCTCGCCGAGCGCGTGGGGCTGGCGGGGGCGTTGAAGAAGTACCCTCACGAGCTCTCCGGCGGTCAGCAGCAACGCGTGGCGCTCGCGCGCGCCCTGGCCCCCGCCCCGGCACTGCTGTTGCTCGACGAACCTTTCTCGAACCTCGATCTTGATTTGCGCGAGCGACTGGCGGTCGAGGTGCGGGAGATCATCCGGGCGAGCGGCGCGACGGCGATCCTTGTCACCCACGACCAGCATGAAGCGTTCGCGATGGCCGATCGCATCGGGGTGATGCATGCGGGGGCCATCGCTCAGTGGTCGCCCGCGCAAGCGTTGTGGCGCATGCCCGCCAACCGTGTGGTGGCGGATTTCATCGGACGCGGCGCCTTGATACCCGGCACCTTCCGCGGCAATGCCGACGGTGGCGGCATCTCGCTCGAACTTGGGGAACTGGCCGTCTCGCCCATGCTGGCCGACAAGCTGCTGAGCAGCGCCGCCAAGGACACGTACCCCGTGAGCGTCGACGTTTTGCTGCGCGCAGATGACATTGCCCACGACCCGGCCAGCCCGTTCGAAGCGACGCTGGTACGGCGTGCGTTCCGCGGGGCCGATCAGCTTTACACGCTTCGTCTGGCGTCGGGTCGCGAGGTGATCGCTCGCGTGGATAGTGAACTGGCCCACGAGGCGGGCGAGCGCGTGGGCGTACGCCTGACGGTCGAGCATCCGGTGGCTTTCGCCGCGAGTGTCGCCGACGTCTGACCCTCGCGCAGCACGGCGTCCCCCGGAGGCTGGTAAAATCCGGCAAAACGGATGGGCCTATGAAACAGTACCTAGACTTCATGCGCCATGTACTTGAACATGGCACAGACAAGACCGACCGCACCGGCACGGGCACGCGCTCGGTGTTCGGCTACCAGATGCGCTTCGACCTGCAGGAAGGTTTCCCGCTCGTCACCACCAAGAAAGTGCACATCAAGTCCATCGTGCACGAACTCCTGTGGTTCCTGCAGGGCAGCACCAACGTGCGCTATCTGCAGGAAAACGGCGTGTCCATCTGGAACGAATGGGCCGATGCCGAGGGTGAACTCGGCCCTGTCTACGGCGCGCAGTGGCGCTCGTGGCCGACGCCCGATGGCGGCCATATCGACCAGATCACACAGCTCGTCGAGCAAATCCGCACGACGCCCGACTCGCGCCGTCTGATCGTGTCCGCCTGGAATGTCGGAGAGATTCCGCGCATGGCGCTGCCGCCGTGTCATGCGTTCTTCCAGTTCTATGTGGCTGACGGCAAGTTATCGTGCCAGCTCTATCAGCGCAGCGCGGATATTTTCCTGGGCGTGCCGTTCAACATCGCGAGCTACGCGATGCTCACGCACATGATGGCGCAGCAGACCGGGCTCGAGGTGGGGGATTTCGTCTGGACGGGCGGCGACTGCCATCTGTACAACAACCACCTCGAGCAGGTTCGCACGCAGCTTGCGCGCGAGCCGTTGGCGCTGCCGACGCTTGAGATCTCGCGCAAGCCCGATTCGATCTTCGATTACCGTTTCGAGGACTTCCATATCGCCGGATACGAAGCGCATCCGCATATCAAGGCACCGGTGGCCGTATGACGATCCTGACGCTGGTGGTCGCCCGCGCCAAGAATGGCGTGATCGGGCGGGACAATCAATTGCCGTGGCGTCTGCCGGAAGATCTCGCTCATTTCAAGCGCACGACGCTGGGCAAGCCGATCGTGATGGGGCGCAAGACGTTCGATTCGATCGGCCGTCCGTTGCCGGGCCGCCGCAATATCGTCGTATCGCGCAATCCGGATCTGAAGATCGACGGCTGCGACGTGGCCGGGTCGCTCGTCGACGCGATGCGGCTGTGCGTAGGTGTCGAGGAAATCTGCCTGATTGGCGGCGCGCAGTTGTACGCGGAGGCGCTGGCAAGCGCGGACAAAGTGATTGTCACCGAGATCGCGAAGGCGTTCGAAGGCGACGCGCACTTCCCGGATTTGCCCGCGACCCAATGGCGGGAAGCTGCCCGCGAAACCCACCACTCGCCCGCGCCGAACGACTTCGACTATGCGTTCGTGACTTACGAACGGATTTGAAGCGACGAGACCCACGCCGCTCACCGCTCACCGCTAACGACGCCTGTGACGCTGCGAGCAGCATCAGCACCGTGACGCCCTCCGGCAGGCATTTCAGGTCGGCAATCGCTCGCAACGGATCGACGCGGCCATCGTCGCTGGACACTTCGCGAGAATTCCCGCATCACTGTTCAATCGGCAGTTGTGGGTCATGCCGAACGCATGGCGTCTCCCCCCGCTCATGCACTAAGGTTTTCGCGCGGCGCCTGCGCGAGCGCGCCGTGTCGTTCGCCGCCGTTTGTCGGCAGGTGCTCCGACACATGTACGCGATCACGGCCGAGGCGCTTGGCGGCGTATAACGCGTCATCCGCCAAGGCGATCAAACGCGCCGGCGTATCGCCTGCCCCCCCCTGCTGCGGCACATACGTTGCGCAGCCAACGCTCACTGTCACGTATCCCGGCGGCCCCGGATCGGGCTCCGCCAGTGCCCGAACACTTTCCGTCACGCGCGTAGCGACGAACCTGGCGCCGTTCTCGTCGGTCTCCGGCAGGACGACCACGAATTCCTCCCCGCCGTATCGCGCTACGAGATCCGTGGGTCGATGCGTCGCCCGCATGATGGCCAGCGCCACATGTGCCAGGCACTCGTCGCCAAGCGGATGCCCATACGCGTCGTTGTAGCGTTTGAAGTGATCCACGTCGACCATCAACAACGATAACGGATGACCCGAGCGGCGGGCCTGATCGAAGTCGCGCGGAAACCGGTCGTTGAAGTAGCTGCGATTGAAGATGCCTGTGAGCGCATCGCGGTTGCTGTATTCGATCAGACGCTCGTGCGCGCGCGCCAGCTCGCGGTATAGCCGCGTGACTTCCCACACCAGCACGCAGACAAGCAACCCCGGGGCCGACATGCTGAATAGCCGCGCCAGGTACCACCCCAGCGAGAATCGCACCGTACTCATCAGGCTGAGCACGGTATCCGTCACACAGGCAAGCACGGCGAGCGCTACCCACACGTCGAGCACCGTGTGCAGGCGACCGATCGCCAGTACGGCGCACAGTGCGACGAGATTCACGACGAGCAGCACGATGCCAGCACCGCCGCTGGAGAAATCCCCGGGCGCGCTCGCCGGTGACAACGCAGGCGGCAGTGGCACGGTCAGCGCCGTCAGGCAGAGCAGCACGCCCATCACAAGCGGCAGGCCCACAAAGAGCCACATCGCACGACCGGTGGGCGCCAAATCCGTCACGGACTGCGGAGTCAAACGGCGTCGCACCGTCATCGCGATGAGCACGAGGGCGGGGAACCCCACATGCCAGAAGACCCAGATCCAGCCGGATGTCGTCGGAAGCGCCCCGAGCAGCCCCTGCGGCGCAAAAAGACCCGGGAGCGTCAGCAGTTGCATCGCGACGGTCAATGCCATGAAGGCATAAGCTCCGGCAAGCAGCCCGAGCACCGGCAGCCGGCTCACCCGAAACTGTGCCGCCAACAAGAACGAAGCGATCGTCGCCGTCGTGAAGACCGCCAGCCCACACATGGGCAGGAACGCAGCAACCGCCGGGAATGCAGCGGTCGCCCGCGGCGCCGTGGATATCAGGGCAGCGAGGATGACAATCGCCAGGCAACAGGCAAAAACCTGCTGCCCGGGCGACGCACGCTCCATCAGAAAGGCGTCCATGAGATACCCTTTGATTCTGGATGTCCGATGCAGGCAACAACAATCGGTAGCGTTGGGTACACCTCTCCCCCGCCCTATGCCAGTTAGCCGAAGCATGCACCAATTGCGCTGGTCTGCCAATGCGTCTGGTCGTCCGTTCTCCCCCTCCAGCCAAATTGAAGCCCGCCCAAGTCGCTTGGACATCAACCCAACGGGCGGCAGGAACGGGCTCCGATCCGTCTGCGCAAGCGTGCCGGCTCACTGCGTCTGCTGCCTCGCACAAAAAAAGCGGCGTCGACACGCTATCGTCAGATAGCCCGTCGACGCCGCCTGATCGACGCCGTCCTCGTCCTACGGTGAAGCGACGGGCAGCGCGCACGCGACCGCGCCCCACCGCCAGACGTCAACCGCCCAGATACGCCTCGAGCACGCGAGGATTGCCCAGCAGATTTCGCCCCGTGTCTTCGAGCACCACCTTGCCGGTCTCGAGCACGTAGCCGTGTTGCGCAATCTTCAGCGCCTGGCGCACGTTCTGCTCGACCAGGAAGATGGTCAGCCCCTCGGCGTTGATTTCCTTGAGGGTGCTGAAGATGCCCTGCACGATGATCGGCGCGAGCCCCATCGACGGCTCATCGAGCAGCAACAGACGCGGCCGCGCCATCAACGCACGACCAATCGCCAACATCTGCTGTTCGCCACCCGACAAGTTGCCGGCCATCTGCTCGATACGCTCGGCAAGCCGTGGGAAGCGCCCCAGCACCTTGTCCAGATCCGCCTTCACGTTCTGCTTGTCGCGACGCGTATAAGCACCAAGCTCCAGGTTCTCGCGCACGGACATCGTCGTGAGCGTGGCGCGTCCCTCGGCCACCTGCACCAGACCGCGCTGCACGATCTTGTTCGGTGCCAGTCCGCCGACGTCCTCCCCTTCGAAGAGAATCGTGCCCGCCTGCTTCTTGATGAGACCCGACAAGGCGAGCAGCGTCGTCGACTTGCCCGCGCCATTGGCACCGACGAGCGAGGTGATCTCGTGCTCGCGCAACGAAAAATCGACGCCCTTCACGGCTTCGATATGCCCATAGGCCACCTTCAGGCCCTTCACTTCGAGCAGCGCGCTCATGCCTTGTCCTCCGCGCCAGCCGCGAGGGCAGCCGCATCGTCGTCATCGTCATCGCGGCCGAGATAGGCTTCGATGACCTGCGGGTTGTGCTTGATTTCGTCGGGACTGCCTTCGGCGATGATGCGTCCGAAGTTCAACACGGCGATGCGTTCGCACAAGCCCATCACAAAGCGCATGTCGTGCTCGATCATGAAGATCGTGTAACCGCGCGCCTTGATGTTCTCGATCTCGCTCATGAGATCAACCTTCTCGCCCGTGTTCATGCCGGCTACCGGCTCGTCGAGCAGCAACAGCTTGGGCTCGGTCGCCAGCGCCCGTGCCAGCTCGAGCTTGCGCTGGTCACCGTACGACAGGTTGTCGGCAATGTCATGCGCCTTGTGATCGAGCTTCACCCAAGAGAGCAACTCATGCGCGCGTTCGCGCGAGCGCTTCTCCATCTCTCGATACCCTGGCAGCGAGAGCAGCAGGCCCGCCGGGCCATACGAGAGATGCCGGTGCATGCCGACCACCACGTTCTCGATCAGCGTCATCTCCTTGAAGACACGAATGTTCTGGAACGTGCGGGCAATGCCGCGCTGCGTAATCTTGTGCGGCTTCTGCCCCACGAGACTCTCGCCGTCGAACGTAATGCTGCCGCCCGTGGGCTGCAACAGTCCGGTGATCAGATTGAAGACGGTCGTCTTACCCGCCCCGTTCGGGCCGATCAGGCCGAAGATCGTGCCTTGCGGCACCTCGATGTTCACGTCCTGGAGAACGTGCAGACCACCGAATCGTTTGGAAATATTGGAAAGCTTGAGCATGTCGTATCCCTCGTCCGCTTACGTGGAAGAGGCCGAGCGCGTCTTGCCGGCACGGAACCAACGGCGAAAACGCACCGGATCCCAAATGCCCTTGGGCAGGAACAGCACGATCAGCACCAGAATCAGACCGTTGACCACCAGACGGAAGGCATCGAACGCACGCAGCAATTCGGGCAGCAGCGTAAGAATCGTGCTGCCGAGCACCGGCCCCACGAGCCCGTTGATACCACCAAGAATCGCCATGGTGAGAATCTCCACGCCGCGGTCGAAGCCGAATTCGTTCGGTCCGATGAAGAACGTCAGATGCGCATTGAGTGCTCCGGCCAGCCCGGCGAGCACCGCCCCCAGCACGAACGCCAACATCTTGTAGCCCGTGACGTTGATGCCCATGAGGCCCGCCGCCGTCTCGTCTTCCTTGATGGCTTCGAAGGCACGGCCCACTTTGGAGCGGCGCAGGCGCCACAGCACGACGAGCGAGATCACCACGGCCCCCGCCACATGCCACCACTGCGTGAGTTGAGGAATGCCGTTCAGGCCCAGCGCACCGCCGGTCAGCCCCTCGGCGTTGAGCGTCAGCACACGCACGACTTCGCCGAAGCCCAGCGTCGCCATCGCGAGATACACGCCCGACAGACGCAGCGTCGGCTTGCCGATGATGAACGCGATGAGCGCGGGCGCTGCCATGCCACCGGCCAACGACACCGCAAACGGCGTGTCGTAGTTCATCGTGAGCAACGCCGCCGTGTATGCACCGATGCCCATGAACGCGGCATTGGCCATGGCCAGCATGCCGCACGAGAGCGTGAGGTAAATCGACAGGGCCAGCAGCGCATTGGTGCCGAATGTCAGCACCAGATTGCTATAAACCGCCCAGAAATTGTTAAACCAGTCCATTGCGCCCCCGTGATTACGCTTTGCGTTCGAGCACTTTGCCGAACAACCCCTGCGGACGCACCAGCAGGATCAGGAACAACAGGCCGAATGCCACGGCGTCGCGCATGTTCGAGCCGATATACGCGACCGACAACACTTCCGCGAAGCCGAGGAAGAGGCCGCCGATCATCGCGCCGCGAATGTCGCCCATGCCGCCGAGAATGATGACCGCGATCCCCTTGTGCAACATCGGCTGCCCCATCAGCGGGAAGACGGCGTTCGAGTAAAGCCCGATCAGCACCCCCGCCATGCCGCCCAGCCCCGCCGCGGCGAACGACGTCGCCAGGAACAGGCCCTCGACGTTAATCCCGAGCAGGTAGGCTGCCTTCGGCGACTCGGCAATGGCGCGCAGTGCGCGCCCGAGTTGCGTCTTCTTGATCGTGGCAATGAGCACGGCCATGAGCGCAAACGAGATGAAGATGATCGCGAGTTCCAGTACCGTCATGTGCACGCCGGCCACCGTCAGGGTGTCCTGCGGCACGAGTTCGTACGGGAATCGCAGGTTCTCCGCGCCGAAAATACCTTGCACTCCGTTGTTGAGCAGAATGCCCACGCCAATGGTGGCAATCATCGGAATCAGGTGAGGCGCACCGCGTTTGCGCAACGGTTTGAGCACCAGCACGTCGATGAGCAGGCCGACCAGGCCAGCCACCACGACCGCCGTGACGATAGCCGCCCACAGCGGCAGATGAAGACGCACGACGGCTTGCAGCGCCGCATAGGCGCCGACCATGAAGACCGCGCCGTGCGAGAGATTGATAACGCCGAGGATGCCGAACACGAGGGTGAACCCGAGCGCGAACAAGGCGTACACGCACCCGAGGGAGAGTGCGTTGACGAGTTGCTGTTCCAGCATGGTGTCTATTCCAGCCTGAGGGACGGGGACACGCGCCGCACGGGGGTACGGCGTGCGCCAGAAACGCCGATGGGCGTAGCGCCTTTCAGCTCTACGCCCATGCGGACTTCTTCAAGTACTGCCGGGCTGCTTACTTCTCGATGACGTACTTGGTGCCCTTCGTCACGCTGACGATAGGCGCCTGTTGTGCGTCGTACCCGGCCGGCTTGCCGTTCTTGCCCATGGCCTGACGGAACGCAAACTTGCCCGTGGCGCCGTCGTGCGTGACCTTCGGCAGCGCGTCGCGCAGCGCCTTGCGGTCGGCATCCAGGTTGCCCGAGATCTTCACGCTCTTGATTGCGCCCGCCGCGATATACATCGCGTCATAGGCTTGCGCCGCGAACTGGTCCGGAGACACGTTGTACTTCGCCTTGTAGGCGGCGATGAACTTCGTGTTGGCCGGCGTGCTGTTCTCGATCGACCACGGGCTACCCACCCACAAGCCGTCCGAGCTGCCCTTGGCCAGATCGAACACCTTGACCGAGTTCATGCCGTTGCCGCCGATGAACGGCACGTTGATGCCCAACTGACGGGCCTGCACCATGATCGGCGCGCCTTCGGCGATCAGGGCCGACAGCACGATGGCGTCAGGGTTGCTCGCCTTGATCTTCGTGAGCTGTGCCTTGAAGTCCACGTCACCCTTGGCAAACGTCTCGGTCGTCGTGACCGGGATCTTCAGATCGGCCAGCGCCTTCTTGAAGTTGTCGTAGCCGCTCTTGGTGAACACGTCGTCGTTGCCATACAGCACCGCGACTTTCTTGATGCCCGTGTGCTTGGTCGCGACCTTGATGGTCTCGGGCAGCACGTCGGCTTCCGTCACGGAGTTGCGGAAGATGTAGTCGCCGATGGACGTAATGCCGTCAGCCGTATTCGACGTGCCGAACGCCACCGTCTTGGCGGCTTGCGCGATCGGATCGGCCGCCTGCGCCGAGTTCGACAACGTCGGGCCGAAAACCATCAGCACCTTGTCCTGGAAGATCAGCTTCTTGAAGACGTTGATCGCCTCTTCCTTCTTGCCCTGCTCGTCTTCGACCTGCAGTACGAGCTTGTTGCCGTTGATGCCGCCGGCGGCGTTGATTTCGTCAGCCGCGAGCTGGAAACCGTTCTTGATGGCGGCGCCATATTGCGCCGCACCGCCCGACAGTGCCTCGGCCACGCCGATCTTCAGATCGGCTGCGTGAGCCGCAGCCACCATTCCGGTCGCGACAAGCGCGCTCAGCAACTTGGTCATGGTGCTTTTCATGAGTCTTTTTCCTCCAATTCCTGGTCTCTAGTTATGAGAAGGCGCGCCTTATGAGCGCGCCCATTACCCTAACTACCGCGTCTGTTCTTAAGCCACGGCTTAAGAAAACCCCTAAGCATAACGCAAACTACTTGTACCGGACACGGCAAATGGGGTTTTGCCCCGTTGCGGCGCACAAATGCAACGCGTTTATGGCGTCGCAACGGCGATTCGCAGCATCAATGACCGGCGATGGTCATTTGTTCAATCAGGATTGACCCGACCTCCTTGGTACCGCGCACGAGGGCGTCGGCCCCGATCGCCACGATCTGGCGGAACATGTCGTTCAGGTTGCCGGCCAGCGTGATCTCCTCGACCGGATACTGAATTTCGCCGTTCTCCACCCAGAAGCCCGAGGCGCCGCGCGAATAATCGCCCGTCACATAGTTCACGCCCTGCCCCATCAGTTCGGTCACGAGCAGGCCCGTGCCGAGCTTGCGCAGCATCGCTCGGAAGTCGTCCGTCGGCGCGGTGAGCTTGCTGTACATGCGCAGGTTGTGCGAGCCGCCCGCGTTGCCGGTCGTCTGCATGCCGAGCTTTCGGGCCGAATAGGTCGACAGGAAGTAACCCTGCACCACGCCATCGCTCACCACGTCTCGGGCGCGCGTCCTCACGCCTTCTTCGTCGTACGGAGCGCTGCCCATGGCGCGCGGCACGTGCGGATCTTCGTAAATGCCGACATGATCGGCAAACACCGGCTTGCCGAGGGTATCAACGAGGAACGTGGCCTTGCGATACAGCGCGCCACCGCTCACACCCTGCACGAACGCCCCCAGCAGACCGGCGGCGAGCGGTGCCTCGAACAGCACGGCGCACTTGCGCGTGGACAGCTTGCGCGCGTGCAGGCGGGCCAGCGCGCGCTCGGCGGCGTAGCGGCCGACCGTTTCGGGCGAGGCCAGGTCTTCGGCGGCGCGCTTGGACGAATACCAATCGTCGCGCTGCATATGGCGGCCCGATCCGGCAATCGGCGAGACCGACAGGTAGTGTCGCGAGTACGGATATCCCGACAGGAAGCCGCGAGTCGTCCCCAGCATGAATTGCGAGTGCTGGGCCGACACGCCGGCGCCTTCGGAATTCCGGATGAGCGGACTCACCTCGAATGCCGCCGTCTCGGCGCGACGCGCCAATTCGACCGCGTCGTCGGCCGAAATGCCCCACGGGTGAAACAACGACAGGTCCTGCGGATGCATCTCCAGCAGTTCGGACTCGGCAAGCCCGGCGCAGTCGTCTTCGGCCGTAAAGCGGGCAATGTTATAGGCCGCATCGACCGTGTCGTGCAGCGCCTTGCGCGAGAAGTCGGACGTGCTGGCATTGCCGCGGCGCTGACCGATGAATACCGTCACGCCCACCAGCTTGTCGCGATTGCGCTCGATGGTCTCGACCTTGCCGCGACGCACCGAGACCGACAAGCCGTCGCCCTCGGAGATCTCAGCCGCGGCATCGGTGGCGCCGAGCGAACGAGCGTATTGCAGTACGTCGCTGACAATTTCCTTGAGTTGATCTTGGGTATGCGTGAAATGCTGGGTCGCTTGGGACATCGGCGCGATTCGGTCAGTGGCTGAATAGGAACCGCCATCTTAGCGCGACTTCCCCGCCGCCGTGCGTCGGCACGGCAACTATTTGGACGCCGCGCGCCGCGCTACAATAGCGCCCATGACGCACAATCAACGCTTTAACCAAATCGCCCACGCCGAGCTTCCCGACGAAGGCCCGAGCAAATCCCAACGCAAGCGCGAGTCGCATGCCTTGCAGGATCTTGGCGAAGAACTGGTCAATCTGGCCAAGGACGCGCTCGCCCGCGTGCCGATGCCCGAGAACCTCGAACGCGCCGTCAAGGACTGCCGCAAGATCACCGCACATGAAGGCCGCCGTCGCCAGATGCAGTACGTGGGCAAGCAAATGCGCACGCTGCACGAGTCGGAAGTCGAAGCGATTCGCCGCGCCCTCGACGTCATCAAAGGCGTCTCGAAGGCGGAAACGGCCAAGCTGCATGCGCTCGAGCGCTGGCGCGAGCGCCTGCTGGCCAAGGACGAGGCGCTCACCGAGCTGCTCGCCCAGCACCCGCAAGCCGATGCCCAGCAACTGCGCACACTGATTCGCAACGCCCGCCGTGAGCAGGCCGCGCAAAAGCCGCCCAAAGCCTTCCGCGAGCTATTCCAGGCGCTCAAGGATCTGCTGGGCACCGGATCGTCCCACGCCGAAACTTCAGACGACGCCGAGAACGAACTGCCGGAATTCCCAACCCGCGAGGAAGAGTGATGGTCGCCCGCTCCCACCCGGACGAACTTCGCGTAGGCCTCGTCTCGATCAGCGATCGAGCGAGTCAGGGTACCTATGACGACCAGGGCATTCCGGCGCTCCAGGCCTGGCTTGGCGCCGCGCTCCGGTCCCCCTGGGTGGCCGAAACTCGCCTGATTCCCGATGATGCCGACGGCATTACCGCCACGCTGATCGACCTGGTCGACACGATGCAGTGCGATCTGGTGCTCACCACGGGCGGCACAGGCCCTGCGCGACGCGACGTCACGCCGGAGGCCACATTGCGGGCGGGTACGAAGGAGATGCCCGGCTTCGGAGAGCAGATGCGTCAGATCAGCCTGCGCTTCGTACCGACGGCCATCCTGTCGCGTCAGGTCGCCGTGATCCGCGAGACGCCGGCGCGTGCCGCGCTCATCATCAACCTGCCCGGGCAGCCCAAGTCGATCAAGGAAACGCTCGAAGGGTTGCGCGATATGGACGGAAAGTCGATCGTGCCCGGCATTTTTGCCGCCGTGCCGTACTGCATCGACCTGATCGGCGGACCTTACATCGAGACCGACGACGCCGTCTGCAAGGCCTTCCGTCCCAAGAGCGCCATTCGCGCACCGAAACCCGCCTGATGGACTGACGACAGGACGTTCCGGGCCATGCCACTCGGCCATCCAAAGCACAACGCCAGCGATGTGGCTGGCGTTGTGAAGTGTCTGTGGTGAAGATCAGGCCGAAGTGGGTGCGGCCGCCTCGGGGGCGCCGGGTACGGTCGTCTTCAGGAAATGCTCGCGGTAGTACACCAGTTCGTCGATCGACTCATGAATGTCGGCCATCGCCGTGTGGGCGGCCCGCTTGTTGAAGCCCTTGTAGACCGCGGGTTCCCAGCGACGGCAAAGCTCCTTGAGCGTGCTGACGTCCAGGTTCCGGTAATGAAAGAACGCTTCGAGCCTGGGCATGTAACGCGCCATGAAACGGCGATCCTGACAGATCGAATTGCCGCACATCGGCGACTTGTTGGGCGGCACGTACTGCGAGAGGAACTCGATCAGTTGCGCTTCGGCAGACGCCTCGTCCACCGCCGATGCCTTCACGCGTTCGATCAGCCCCGAGCGCCCATGTGTCGACTTGTTCCAGTCGTCCATTGCGTCGAGCACGGCGTCCGATTGATGGATCGCGAACACCGGCCCTCGATGCGGCGCGTCAGCGCGGAGTCCGTGACGATCACCGCCACCTCGATGATTCGGTCGCTGTCGGGCTGCAGGCCGGTCATTTCCATATCGAGCCAGACCAGATTGAACTCGGCGCGCGCAAGCGTCGTCTCGGCATCGGCAGACGTGGGATGTTGGGATGGAATGACAGACATGGTCGGAAGACTCTGGAAAACGCGTCGGTAGGCGACCGGCAAGGGCGCCCCGCCGGTCGAAAGAACTTATAATTCTCGCATACTTCGGATTCTCCTTAAGCGCATGCTCACTTACCTCTTCGTGATCTTCCTGCTGGCGATGGTCATGACCAAGCTTTGGCTGGCCGCTCGTCAGATCCGCCATGTGGTCACCCATCGGGCGGCCGTTCCCGAGCGATTTGCCAGCACGATCACACTGACCGACCATCAGCGGGCCGCCGATTACACGGTCGCCCGCACCCGTCTGGGCATGGCCGAGATCTTTGCCCAGGCGGTACTGCTCGTCGCTTTCACGCTGCTCGGCGGGTTGAACCTGCTGCATATCGGCGTGACCGAGTGGCTCGGTGAAGGCTATCTGGGCCAGATCGCATTGATCGCCGCCGTGCTGTTGATTTCCGGCCTCGTCGACCTGCCCTTTACTTACGTGCGGCAGTTCGTGATCGAACAGCGTTTCGGCTTCAACCGCATGTCGCTCGGGCTGTTCATTGCCGATATGATCAAGGCCACCGCCATCGGCGTCTTGCTCGGACTGCCGTTGCTGTTCGCCGTGCTGTGGCTCATGGAGCGCGCAGGACCGTTGTGGTGGCTGTACACGTGGGTGGTCTGGGTCGGCTTCAATCTGTTCGTGCAGTTCATCTTCCCGCACGTCATCGCGCCAATGTTCAATAAGTTCGAACCGCTCTCGGACGTGTCGCTGGCGCAGCGCATCGAGGGGCTGATGCAGCGCTGCGGCTTCGCGGCGCGCGGTTTGTTCGTGATGGATGGCTCGAAGCGTTCGGCACACGGCAATGCCTATTTCAGCGGCTTCGGCCGCACCAAGCGCATTGTGTTTTTCGATACGCTCATCGAGCGGCTCTCACCCGCCGAAATCGAAGCCGTGCTGGCCCACGAGCTGGGTCACTTCAAGCGTCGTCATATCACGAAGCGCCTGATCGTCGCCTTCGTGCTGTCGCTGGCATTCCTTGCCCTGCTCGGTTGGCTGATCGGCCGCACATGGTTCTACACCGATCTCGGCGTGATGCCGTCGCTGACCGGCAGCAACAACGCGTTGGCGCTGGTGCTGTTCTTCCTCGTGCTTCCAGTGTTCGGCTTTTTCGCCAGCCCGCTCGGCAGCCTGACATCTCGCAAGCACGAGTTCGAAGCCGACGCCTTCGCCGCCAGCCAGACGCAAGCCAGCGATCTGGTCAACGCCCTCGTCAAGCTTTACCAGGACAATGCGTCGACGCTCACGCCCGACCCCGTCTACACCGCGTTCTACTATTCGCATCCGCCCGCCTCCCAGCGCATCGACCGTTTGCTGGGGCACGCATGAAGCGCAGCCTCAAGGGAAAAGCCGCGCCGGCCGAAACAACCGCGCAGGAACGCCGTCACGGCCGAGTCACGGCGGCGCACGGCCGTCACTACGTCGTGGAAGCCGACGATGGCGAAACGGTGCTGTGCTTTCCGCGCGGCAAGAAGAGTGAAATTGCGGTCGGCGACGAAGTCGCCTGGGCGCGCACCGGCGATCAGGGCGTGATTGAAGAGATCCTGCCGCGCCGCAACCTGCTTTACCGCTCAGACCAGTTCAAGAGCAAGCTCTTCGCCGCCAACATCGACCAGTTGGTCATCATGTTGGGCACCGAGCCGTACTTCAGTGAGGATTTGCTGGGCCGAGCACTGGTCGCCTCGGAAGCCAATGCACTGCGACCGCTGATCGTGCTCAACAAGACCGATGTCACCGCGGCCTTGCCCGCTGCGCGAGAGCGCCTGGCGCCCTATCGCGCGCTCGGATACGACGTGCTGGAGCTTTCCGTGCGGGCGGACCCGGAAGGGGCGAAGGCGCTTTTGCTGCCTCGCTTGGCACATCAAGCGTCGTTGCTGCTCGGGCAGTCGGGCATGGGCAAGTCCAGCCTCGTGAACCTGCTCGTCCCCGATGCCGACGCCGCGACACGCGAGATCTCCACGGTGTTGAACTCGGGCAAGCATACGACGACCTTCACGCGAATCTTTCACCTGCCCGAAGGCGGACTGCTCATCGATTCGCCGGGCTTTCAGGAATTCGGTCTGCATCACCTCAAGGAAGGCGCACTGGAGCGCGCCTTCCCCGAGTTCCGTGCGCTGCTCACCGGCTGTCGTTTCTACAATTGCCATCACCTGAAAGAACCCGGTTGCGCGATTCTCGCGGCCGTGTCCGACGGAAGCATCTCGCAACAGCGCCATACGCTCTATGCCCAGCTCGTTCACGAGTCGGAGCAAGAGATTCCCTATTGACGCCTCGGTTGGCGGTAGAGAGAAGCCAGCGCGAGTCGGCCATAAAAAAACCCCGCTTTTGCGGGGTTTTTTGCGGGATCTTCCTTGAGCGTCAGCCCAGCCACACGGCGAGGGTCAGCAGCAGCAACAGGAGCATCCAAAGCAGAACCGCCCGCCAGACCAGGCCGACGGCTGCCTGAAGCGTGCGCGGCGTGCATTCGCTGCCGACAGGCAGGACGGCGTCGTCGCCCTGGTTCAGCGCATCGACGCTCGAGACCTCGGCCAGCGGGCCGGTCAATCGCGCGCCGAGTGCGCCGCTACCCGCGGCCAGCAGAATGCCTTCGTTCTCGTTCGGCCACTGCTTGGCATAGTGGCGCCAGGCATAAATAGCGTCTTCGAAGTTGCCGACGATGGCGAAACCGATGGCGGTCAAACGAGCCGGCACCCAGTCGATGACATAGAAAACCTTGCGCGCGAAGGCCCCGAACGCCGGGCTGCGATCGGGTGCGGGTTCCGTCCAGCGACGCGACAGATATTCGGCGAGACGGTACAACACCGCCCCCGCCGGACCGACCGGCATCAGGAACCAGAAAAACACGCCAAAAACGTGGCGATGCGAGGCAATGACCGCGTGCAACAGTGTGTGACGCACGATCTCGTCCACCGGCATGTCGACCGTGTCGATGCCAATCCACTGATGCAGGATTTCTCGTGCTTCGTTCACGTTATCGTTGTTCAGCGCAACGTGAATGTCCGTGAAGTAGTGACTGAACTGCCGGAATCCCATCGTCAGGTAGACGACGAGCACGTTCCACGCGAAGCCCAGGAAAATGTTGACCCGCATGAGCAGGTAGTAGATGACGCCGACCGCCAGCACAAACGGCAGCACTACGACCAGCCACGCAAGCACGCCATGGCGGGGTAGCCCGGCATCGAACGATTGCGACGTATGGGTCGCGTGGGAGCGAATCAGGTTGTAGATCGGGTTTTGCGTGGAGAGGGCACGCATCTGCTCGAGGATCAGCGCGAGGAGTACCGAAAAGAATGTCATGCGTGCGTTCAGATCACCAGACGGAATGGTGTAACGATAGCACAGCTTCTCGCAAATGCCCGCCCCAGGCGCCTGCACGACGCACTCACTTCACGCTATAGGCAGACAACTCGCGAAAACGATCGGTCTCTCGCGTCAGGCCCGCAGGAGCTGATAGAAATTACGAAGCATGCCGGCCGTTGCACCCCAAATGAAGTATTCACCTCCCGCGGGCTTCGGATAAGGCATCGCGTAAAACCGGCGTTCGCCCACCTGATAGTGGAAGACGCGGATCTGATGATGTGCAGGGTCCATCAGGAAATCCAGCGGCACCTCGAAAATCTCGTCGACTTCACCGGCGTCGGCGATGAGATCGAACGGCGGCTTGACCAGGCCCACGACCGGTGCAACACGAAAGCCGGTTCCGGTGACGTAGTCGGGCAGGCGTCCGATCACTTCCACCGCCCCCGAATCGAGACCTATTTCTTCACGCGACTCACGCAAGGCTGTGGCGATCGGCGACAGATCGTCGGGCTCGCGGCTACCGCCAGGAAAACTCACTTGCCCGGCGTGCGTGCTCAGATGTTGGGTTCGCTGCGTCAGCAGCACAGTCGTGCCATGCGCGCGCATCACCAACGGCACGAGCACGGCCGCCGCGCGCGGCGTAAATTGCGCAGGCGGCGCGAGTTCGATCGCGCCGGCCTCCGGCGTCCAGATCGGCGGGCTCGCGAGCCGGTCACGCAACGCGGCGGGCGTTAGCCGCTCCGCCGGCACCGCAGGCTCCCCCTCGCCCGTCGAGACGATGGGTAACGCTTCAGGATGCAGGATCAGAGGTGGCGCCACGTAGACCTTTGCTGGGTGGAGAACTTCACTATTTTAGCGAGGAAGCCCTGAACACGTACACGCAAACAAAATGCCAATGGCACGGCAATTCGTGGCGTTCGATGACGAGGACACGCCGCAACATCGGCGTCGATGAAAGACAGCACAACGAAAAAAGCACCCCGAAGGGTGCTTTTCCATACGGCTTTGGCTGCGCCCGGCCACGAGGTCGCCAGGCGTAGCGGCGTCCGACTTACTGGGCAGCAGCGGTCTTGCTCTTGAACGAGAGCTTTTCCTTGATACGTGCCGACTTGCCCGAACGCTCACGCAGGTAGTACAGCTTGGCGCGACGAACGTCACCACGACGCTTGACTTCGATGCTGGCGATCAGCGGCGAGTACGTCTGGAACGTACGCTCAACGCCTTCACCCGACGAAATCTTGCGGACGATGAATGCCGAATTCAGGCCACGGTTACGCTTGGCGATGACGACGCCTTCGTATGCCTGAACGCGCTTGCGCGTACCTTCAACCACGTTCACGTTGACGATCACGGTGTCGCCCGGGGCGAATTCGGGAATCGTCTTGTTCGCGGTCAGACGCGCGATTTCTTCCTGCTCGATCTTGGCGATCAGATTCATTTACCACTCCTTGTGCCATCGTATCGGCGTTATATACCGGCATGCCGGCCCCGACAGAGGATGGGTGCAAACCGAATGCCGTCCCCATGACGACACCCGCTACCTACTTGGCCGACGTATCGACCCGCAGGCTTGCCAGCCATGCCTCATCGGCACGACTGAGCAATCCGTTGGCGCGTGCGCTCTCGATCAGATCGGGGCGTTTGCGCCAGGTATTGGTCAACGCCTCGCGGCGTCGCCATTTTTCAATCTCTGCATGATGCCCGCCCAACAGCACGTCGGGCACACGCACCCCTTCGTACTCTTCGGGTCGCGTGTAGTGCGGACAATCGAGCAGGCCATTGACGAAACTGTCCTGCTCGGCCGACTGCTCGTCGTTCAGTGCCCCCGGCAGCAGCCGGATCAGCGAGTCCATCAGTGCCATGGCGGGCAACTCTCCGCCCGACAGCACGAAATCACCAACACTGACCTCTTCGTCCACGACGCGATCGATCAAACGCTGATCGATAGCTTCGTAGCGCCCGCAGAGCAGAATCAATCCCTGCTCCTGTTCGCGCAGTTCCACGACACGACGATGCGTCAGTGGCTTGCCTTGCGGCGACATCAGCAACACCCGGCCGCGCGGTACGCCGGCTTGCGCCTGCGCAGCCTTTGCTGCCTCGATGGCGTCGTCGAGCGGCTTGGCGAGCATCACCATGCCCGGGCCGCCGCCGTACGGTCGATCATCGATCGTGCGGTAGTTGTTATGCGTGAAATCGCGAGGATTCCAAAACCGCAGACCGTAGCGCGACTGCTTGAGCGCCCGGCTGGTGACGCCCCAGTCGGTCAGTGCCCGAAACATCTCGGGAAAGAGCGTCACGACGTCAAACTGCATCAAACCGGTTCCGTCCAGAGGTGCCCGGACACCACAGCGGCCGGGCGATCAATCGGTATCTCAGTAGTCGAGACCCCAGTCGACCACAATGCGCCCCGCCTCGATATCGACGGATTGCACATATTTGGCGACGAACGGGATCAGACGCTCAGCGGTCTTCGCCGACTTGTCGTCGACGGCAGGCGCCTCGTAAGCGACACGCAACACGGTGTGCACGCCGTTGTCGAGCAACCCGACGACCTTGCCAAGCGATTCGTCCTGCAGATTCGTTACCTGGGCACCTATGAGGTCCACCCAGTAAAACTCGTCTTCACCGGCGGTCGGAAACGCACTGCGCGGCACCCAGACCTGAAGGCCCTTGAGCGCCTCGGCAGCCGACCGGTTTTCGCTGCCGCGCAATTGCGCGACCACGGTACCGGAATGCCCTCGACTGTGCAGCACATTGGCCTTGGTGTAGGCCGACTCACCGGGACGACGAAAATACCAACAATCGGCGGACAAGAGACCTTCGCCCTCGCCCGTATGCGGCTGCACCTTGATCCAGCCGCGAATCCCGTAGGCGTCGCCAATGTAACCCAGCTCGACGAGATCGTCGGGCACTTCGGTCACCGGGGCGAGCACCTGCTCGGCACGCATGCCGGCGGCGCGGCGCGCCTCAGCACCGATTTTCAGCGGTACCCGCTCACGTGCGGGTCGAGCGGAACGAACCATGCCAATCCAACGTTGTGACGAACACACGGCGATGACCGCTCCAGATCGCTCGGGAGCAGGCACCGCCGTTCAATTCTCATGCCATCGGCAAACCGACGGCAATGCTGATAGCTTGACTAGCCGAAGCGCTTAGGCAGCAGCCTTGGCGCCTTGCTTGATCAGACGAGCCACGGTCGGCGACAGTTGTGCGCCAACGCCTTGCCAGTACGTCAGACGGTCTTGAGCAATACGCAGACCTTCCGTGCCTTCGGCAGCGACCGGGTTGTAGAAGCCAATACGCTCGATGAAGCGGCCATCGCGACGGTTACGCGAGTCGGTTGCAACGATGTTGTAAAACGGGCGCTTCTTCGCGCCGCCGCGAGCCAGGCGGATAACGACCATAATAAATCCTTGTGAATCCAGAAGTGTTCGGACAGAAAACGCGACATTATAGCGCAAAACCCTCGTCAAAACAAACACTTCCCCGGACACCGGCGGCGCCCCGCCAAGCCGCGCCCCGATTGGGGGACAAGACCGCCACGTTGGCTCCGGCGGGCACTGGTCTACAATGCACGCATTCTGTGCGTGAAGCGAGTCCAGCATGCAACGATTGACCGGTGGATGGCAACGCCCCGCTCGGCCGCAATGGCCAGTGCGGGTCGCCTTGCGAGTCATCCATCTTGTGAAGCATGTGCGTCAAGTCGGTTTGTTTTTCGGTGCCGCGCTGGCGCTGGCCCCATGCCTCGCCACGGCGCGCGACGCCCTTCCCATCGAACGTCTCGTCCTGCCGCCCGGCTTCCACGTCGAAGTCCTCTCCGACCGGGTGCCCGGCGCCCGCGGCATGACGCTTGGCCCGAAAGGCACCTTATTCGTCGGCAGCCGCGCACAAGGCGTTGTCTATGCCATCACGCTCGATCCGTCGCGCGCCTATGCGGCCAGGGTCCAGACCGTCGCCACGGGGCTGAACATGCCCGTCGGCGTCGCATTACGCAACGGCGCACTCTATATCTCGGCCGTCTCGCGCATCGTCAAGCTCGACAATATCGAAAGCCGGCTCGACAATCCCGGCAAACCGATCGTCGTCTACGACAAGCTTCCTGGCGAAAGTCACCACGGCTGGCGATACATCGCATTCGGCCCCGATCAGCGCCTGTATGTCGGCGTGGGCGCACCGTGCAATGTCTGCAAGCGCGACGGCGATCGTTTCGCGATGATCGGCAGCATGAAGCCGGACGGCACCGACTGGCAGGTCGTCGCCCGTGGCGTGCGCAACACCGTAGGCTTCGACTGGCAACCCAGGACACGCACGCTCTGGTTCACCGATAACGGTCGCGATCAACTCGGCGACGACGTGCCGGACGACGAGCTGAACCGCCTCACACGCCTCGGCGAACACTTCGGATTCCCTTACTGCCATGCCGGCAACATCGCGGATCCTGAATACGGGCGAGAGAAACGCTGTGCGGACTTCACGCCCCCCGTGGCAAAGCTTGGCGCCCATGTGGCCGCGCTCGGCGTGCGCTTTTACACCGGCAAACAGTTCCCCAAGGACTATCGCGGCAGTCTGTTCATCGCAGAGCACGGCTCCTGGAACCGGAGCCGCAAGGTCGGCTACCGGGTCGTACGCGTCGTGCTCGACGCCAAGGGCAACGTCGCCAGGCAGGAAATCTTCGCGCAAGGCTGGCTGGGAGACGACGAGTCGGTCTGGGGCCGCCCTGTCGACCTCCTTACGTTACCCGACGGCTCACTGTTGATCAGTGACGATGAGGCCGGCGCGATCTACCGTATTACTTATCGGAAACCGTGACGCGGCCGCACGACGACGACCGACATCGACTCGGGAATCTCACCGCAATGACGATGCAAGGAACTGCACTGACCGGCATTCGGTCAACCTTTCATGGACTCAGGGCTGCGCACGGCGTCCGCCGCCTGCGTGTGCCGCGACACTTTCGCTGATCGTGCCCTCCCGGCACGCCCGGCAATTCCACCAAGACATGATCATGACCCAACGCCGACGCTCTTTCCTGCCCGCCTCGTTCGCCATCTATATGGCAACGCTCCTCGTGCCGGCGGCCATGTTGGCCGGCTGCGCCGCCCCGTCGGGCGGCGCCGGTCCATCGCAGGCGTCGCCCGGTGCGCCGGCCGCCGCCACCGCCCCGGCCGACATCCTCGGCACCTGGCAACTGATGCGATGGGAAGGTGTCGACGACTTGCCAAGTCTGCCGGAGAGCCGCGCCATCAACCTGACCTTTAACGACAAGGGGGCGTTCTCTGGCTCGGGCGGATGTAACCGGATCTTCGGCCAGTACTCGGTGGGGCCGGCCAAGGGCCAGGTCAGCCTTCAGGCGCCGGCCGCCACGCGCATGGCTTGCCCGGACTCGATGGCCTTCGAAGACCGCTACCTGAAGACGCTTCCCCGCGTCACCCGTTTCGAACGCCGCGACACACAGTTGATTTTGCGCACCCCGAATGGTGAGACGCTGACCTACGCCTCTCAGACGTTGCTGGATCGTCCGGTCGCCAGCACCACCAAGACAGAAGACCGTATTGTCGATGTCGATTCGCAAATGGCGGATTGCGTGGGCGTCGCGCCGCGAAAGTGCCTGCGCGTGCGCAACGCCGACGATTCCAGGAAAGCGCCGTGGGAACTCTGGTATGCCCACATCGATGGCTTCTCGTGGAAGCCCGGCGTAGAATACCGCGTGAAAATCCACGGCGAACCCGTCGTCAATCCGCCCGCCGATGCGTCGAGCATGCGCTGGACGCTGGTCGAAGTCATTCGCGAAACGCCAGCCCGATAACCCATCCCAATGAATGCAGTCGCCTATAAATCCAAGACCCTGACCGCGGGCCTGGCAATGCTGTTCGGCACGCTGGGGCTGCATCGTTTCTACCTGTACGGTCTGCGCGACCGCTTCGGGTGGGCCCATGTCGTGGGATCGGCCTGCGGTGTAGCGGGTTGGGGGCTGCTGGTCACGAGTGAGCTGCAGTCTCCCGCCGGATGGGGCCTGACGATTCTCGGCGCCATCTCGCTGTTTTCCGCATTCCTGGCGGCGATTGTCTACGGACTTCGGCCCGACGAGCGCTGGGATGCCCAGTTCAACGCCAGCGCCCAGCGCAAATCGCGCTCGGGGTGGATCGCCGTCATCATCGTAAGCGTGTCGCTGTTCGTGGGTGCGATGTTGATGATGGTTGGCCTCGCCGTGGCGTTCCAGACATATTTCGAAACGCACGACACGCCGAATCGCCTGTCGCAGTAACGCGTCAGCATGACCCCACGCTCCGCCACCACGCCCCCTCGACCGACACTCGGCTTCATCGGCGCCGGTCGCGTTGCATGCGCCCTCGCGCTCGCGGCGGCACGCGCGGGGTATGAGGTGACGGCGATCGCAAGCCGACGCCTCGATGCGGCGCAACGCGTCGCGGTCGCCTTGCCGGCGTGTAAGGCCCTGCCAATTCACCGGCCGAACGACATGAACGCGGTCTTCGCGCATGCCGACCTTGTCTTCCTGAGCGTTCCCGACGACGCCATCGCCACGTGCGCCGCGCATCTGTCGCCGAGCGCCGGGCAGGCACTGGTACATTGCAGCGGCGCCTCGGAAGTCGGTCTGCTCGCGGCCGCCACCCAACACGGTGCGCAAATTGGCGGCTTCCACCCGCTGTTTCTTTTTGCCGGTCTCGATGACGACGCGATGCGCCTGCCGGGCAGCGCCATTACCATCGAAGCCGACGCCCCGCTGAACGCTGTGCTCCACGCGCTCGCGAGCGCGATGGGGTGCCGCGCCCTGTCGATCCCGGCGGGCGAACGGATGCGATATCACGCCGGCGCCAATTACGCCGCCAGTTTTCTGCTGTGCCTGCTCGATGAAGCTACCCAGCTCTGGCAAGCGATCGGCATGCCGGAAGCCGACGCCCAAGACGCCATGTGGCCGCTGGTCATGGGCACCCTCACCGCCGCCCGCGAGCGCGGACTCGCCGGTGCGCTCTCCGGCCCGGTGTCGCGGGGCGACGCAGGCATCGTCACCCGCCACACCGAAGCGCTTGCCTCGCTGGGCGGCAATCACGCGACGCTGTATTCGCTGCTGACGCTCAGGGCGATTCACCTCGCCCATCAACGCCCGAACGCGGACGGCGCCGCACTCGACGCCATCGCACGCGCCATCGCGCCATATTTGCCGCCGTCCGCCCCAGAAAGCGCCGCATAAGGGCATCCAGCGCCTCCAGCCCATCCAACCGCTCGACGCTCCCCACCCGCGCCACCCCGCCTCGCCCGCCAGTCCGTTCTGTGTCATGCTCGCCCCTCGGATACTGTACAAAAACACAGTATAATGACAAGCATTCCTCGCGAACGCCCTGCCTTCGCGCCCCGGACTGCCATCAAGGAGACAAGTCATGGCTTCCTCATTCGCGCCGCCCCCGTCGCGTAAGGGCCGAGGCGCTACCGCCAATCTCGAATCGCGCTTTTCCGAATTCCGGCGCGAAAGCGATGAGACCCGACATGAATCGGATGCTGCCCAAGAATGCGAGGTCAAGTTCGTCACGCAAGTCGCGCTGGAAAATGCGCGAACGATCATCTCGCGCAATCAATCGACGGACATTCCCTTCGACCGTTCGATCAACCCATATCGGGGATGCGAGCATGGCTGCGCCTATTGTTTTGCGCGTCCCACGCACGCCTATCTCGGCCTCTCGCCGGGGCTCGACTTCGAAACCCGCCTTTACGCGAAACACAACGCCGCCGAGCGCCTCGACGCCGAGTTGCGCAAGCGCGGCTATCAGCCCGCCCTGCTCGCACTCGGCGCAAACACCGACCCGTACCAGCCCATCGAACGTGAATACGGCATCACCCGAAGCGTGCTTGAAGTGCTCGAGCGTTTCGGCCATCCCGTCGGCATCACCACGAAATCCGCACTGGTCACGCGCGACATCGACATCCTGTCGCGAATGGCGCAGCGCGGTCTGGCCCGCGTATTCATCTCAGTGGGAACGCTCGATGCGGAAATCGCCCGCAAGATGGAGCCGCGCGCCAATACCCCGGCACGTCGCATCGAGGCCATCCGCAAGCTGACGGACGCGGGTATCCCCACCGGGGTGATCGTGGCGCCCATCGTGCCGGCGCTCACCGATTTCGATATCGAACGGGTATTGACGACAGCGGCGCAAGCCGGCGCAACGTACGCGGGCTATGTGATGCTGCGACTGCCGCGCGAAGTTCACGATGTTTTCGTGACGTGGCTCGAAGCGCATTACCCGCTCAGAGCACGCCACGTCATGAGCCTGATCGAGCAGGTGCGCGACGGCAAGCACAACAGTTCCGAGTTCGGCACGCGCATGCGCGGCACCGGTTTGCATGCGGAGTTGATCCGTCAGCGCTTTCATCTGGCGGCACGCAAGTTGGGTCTCAATCAGGCGCGACCGCCGTTGCGGAACGATCAGTTCAAGGTCCCTGCACCGGCAACCTCAAGCGCCGCCAATGGACGGCAAACCGCCGCGCAAGCCACCGTAGCCGGGACGGACAAGGCCGACCCGCAGATGCCACTCTTCTAAAGAGGGACGCCGAACGCAACGGCAATTTAGGTTTCTCGAAGCCCTCCCGCTGCCCCCCGCTCACTCCTCGACGTGGATGGTGAGCGTCTCCTTGATCTCCTCCATCACCACGTAGCTCTTCGACTGCACGGCCCCTGGCAGTTGCAGCAGGATGTCGCCGAGCAACTTACGGTACTCGGACATCTCTCGAATGCGCGCCTTGATCAAATAGTCGAAGTCGCCCGAGATGAGATGGCACTCCATCACCTCCGGGATGCGCAGCACTTCCCGCCGAAACTGATCGAACATGTTGCCTGACTTGTGATCGAGCGTGATCTCGACGAATACCAGCAACGCGGCGCCAAGCGCGGCCGGATTCACCCGGGCGTAGTACCCCATGATCACGCCGTCGCGCTCCATGCGTTTCACGCGCTCGATGCAGGGCGTAATCGACAGGCCGACCTGCTCGGCGAGGTCTTTCATCGACATGCGCCCGTCTTGCTGAAGCAGCGCGAGAATGCGCCGATCGAGGCGATCCAGCGTTCGGATCGATTGCTGCTGGACTCTCATTACTTATTCCTGAATTTCAGATATATACATTAACTAAACCTACCAATCAGATAATACTATGCCAATTATTACTGGATAACCATGGTTTTACAGGAGTCAACGCAATGAAGGTCATCGTTCTCGGTAGCGGCGTCATCGGCGTCACCAGCGCCTATTACCTGGCGAAGGCCGGGCACGACGTCACGGTGCTCGATCGTCAAGCCGGACCGGCGCTCGAGACCAGCTTCGGCAACGCCGGCCAGATTTCGCCGGGCTACGCCTCGCCGTGGGCAGCGCCGGGCATTCCGATGAAGGCCATCAAGTGGTTGTTCCAGAAGCACGCCCCGCTCGCCATCCGTCCGGACGGCACGCTCACGCAACTCAAGTGGCTCTATCAAATGCTGCGCAATTGCACGCCCGAGCGTTATGCCGTCAACAAGGAACGCATGGTGCGGATCGCCGAGTACAGCCGCGACTGCTTCCGTGCGCTGCGCGCGGAGACGGGCATTCCTTACGAAGGTCGTCAGGCGGGCACACTGCAACTGTTCCGTACCGACGAGCAACTGGCGAACGCCGCGCGCGACATGGCGGTGCTTGAAGAGGCCGGTGTGCCGTTCGAGTTGCTCGACCGCCAGGCACTCGCCAGCGCCGAGCCGGCATTGGCGGCCGTTGCTCACAAGCTCGCGGGCGGCCTGCGCCTGCCCAACGATGAAACCGGCGACTGCCAGTTGTTCACCACGCGTCTGGCGGCGATGGCCGAGGCACTCGGCGTGAAATTCCGCTACGACATGCCGATCGACGGTTTGAACGTTGTCGGCGACAAGATCGATGGCGTGGTCTGCGCAGGCACGGTGCAACGCGCCGACGCCTACGTCGTCGCCCTCGGGTCGTACACCACACCGTTTCTGCGCGGCCTTGTCGACATTCCGGTGTATCCGCTCAAGGGGTACTCGATTACGGTGCCCATCGTCGATGCATCGCGCGCCCCGGTGTCGACCGTGCTCGACGAGACCTACAAGATTGCCGTCACCCGCTTCGACGACCGCATTCGCGTTGGCGGCATGGCCGAAGTGGTCGGCTACGACAAGACGCTCAATCCGGCTCGCCGCGCCACGCTGGAAATGGTCGTGAACGATCTGTATCCAGGCGCCGGCAACACGGCCGACGCCTCGTTCTGGACAGGGCTGCGCCCGATGACCCCCGACGGCACGCCGATCGTGGGCGCCACCGCCCTGCGCAATCTGTTCCTGAATACGGGACACGGCACACTGGGCTGGACGATGTCCTGCGGCTCCGGGCAGTTGCTGGCCGACCTGATGTCGGGACGGCGGCCCGCGATTCTGGCCGACGATCTGTCGGTGGCGCGCTACAGCCGCGCGCCCGACGCGCAGGCCCAACCGGCCTTCGCCTGAGCTTCCAGACGGCACCTTCGGGTGCCGTTTTGATTGGCGCCGCTGAAATGTTGGCATGCGCTGTCGTCACTTTTTACTGTCACATCACAAAAAAGGAGACGCATCATGAAAATCGGTGTACCCAAGGAGATCAAGAACCACGAATACCGCGTCGGCATGACGCCCGCCGCCGTGCGCGAAGTCGTCGCCCGCGGGCACGAAGTGTGGATCGAGACCCAGGCCGGCGCCGGCATCGGCATGGACGACACGGTCTACGCCGCCGCCGGTGCGCGCATTGCCGCAACGGCGGTCGACGTGTTCGATCGCGCCGAACTGATCGTGAAGGTCAAAGAGCCGCAGGCCGTCGAACGCGCCCGGCTTCAGCCCCATCACACACTCTTCACGTATCTCCATCTCGCCCCCGATCCCGACCAGACCCGTGACCTGCTCAAGAGCGGCGCCACGTGCATTGCCTATGAGACGGTGACCTCTGCGAATGGCGGACTTCCCCTGCTCGCCCCCATGTCCGAGGTCGCCGGACGCATGTCGATTCAGGCCGGGGCCACCGCGCTCGAAAAGACGCATGGCGGACTGGGTCTGCTCCTCGCCGGTGTACCGGGGGTGGAAGCCGGCAAAGTCGTGATCCTGGGCGGTGGCGTTGTCGGCACCAATGCCGCGACGGTGGCCGTGGGCATCGGCGCGCAGGTGACGGTGATCGACAAATCGGTCGACGCGTTACGCCGCCTCAATGCGCAGTTCGGTGGCCACGTGCAGACGGTCTATTCGACGCAACACGCCATCGAAACGCATTTGCACGACGCCGACCTCGTCATCGGCGGTGTCCTCATTCCGGGCGCGGCGGCGCCGAAACTCATTACGCGCGCGATGCTCGGGCTCATGCGCAAGGGCGCTGTCATCGTCGATGTCGCAATCGATCAGGGCGGTTGTTGCGAGACCTCACACGCGACGACGCACGCCGATCCGGTCTACGTCGTGGACGGGATCGTGCACTATTGCGTCGCCAACATGCCCGGCGGCGTGCCGCGCACCTCCACGTTCGCGCTCAACAACGTGACGCTGCCGTTCATTCTGCAACTGGCCGATCATGGGCCGGTCGCCGCGATGCGCGCCGATTCGCACCTGCTTGCCGGACTCAATGTGGCACGCGGCAGGGTGACCAACCGTGGTGTCGCCGACGCGCTGGGTCTGGTCTATCACGATCCGCATGCCGTACTGGCGGACTTACTACCGACCGCAGCGTAAGCACAACGATGTAGACGCGAGGCATGGCGCGACGCCGGGGATCTTCACACCCGGCGCCGCGCCATGCCTCGCGCTTTGGACATGGGCACACTCCCTTCGTTATACTTGCCTCATCTCGACGGCGCCCACCGGTCAAGCCGGTCTCCGGGCACGTGCTGCCGCGCGGCATTCTGCCTGTCCCCAAGCCGTCCCTGTCCATGAGCAAGTGATGAACGCCGACCCGCAAGAACTCAATAAATTCAGTGAATTGGCCCACCGTTGGTGGGATCCGCACAGCGAATTCAAGCCGCTGCACGAGATCAACCCGCTGCGCCTCGACTGGATCGAGCAGCATGTGCCGCTCCACGGCAAGCGCGTGCTGGACATTGGCTGCGGCGGCGGCATTCTCTCCGAATCGATGGCGCGCCAGGGCGCACACGTCAAGGGAATCGATCTGTCGAAAAAGGCGCTCGGCGTGGCCGATCTGCACAGCCTCGAAGCCGGCCTGTCCATCGACTACGAAGAGATCTCCGCCGAGGCGCTCGCCGCGCGCGATGCGGGTACGTACGACGTCGTGACCTGCATGGAGATGCTGGAACACGTGCCGTCGCCGGCATCCGTCGTGGCGGCCTGTGCAACGCTCGTCAAACCGGGCGGTCATGTGTTCTTCTCGACGCTCAACCGTAACCCGAAGGCCTGGCTGCTGGCCGTGGTCGGCGCCGAATACGTGCTGCGCATGCTGCCGCGCGGCACGCACGATTACGCCAAGTTCATCCGTCCGTCGGAACTCGCGTCGTTCGCCCGCGCCAGCGGCCTGACGGTGCGGGATCTGCGCGGCATGACCTACAACCCGCTGAGCAAGCGTTACGCGATCAACCGCGATACCGACGTCAACTACATGATCGCGTGCACCCGCGATGCCTGATATGTTCGAGCCCCCCGCCCGAGTGCCCGCAACGCCCTTCGCCGCCGATGCGCAACTGCTCAACGGCAACGTTCACGCCGTCCTGTTCGACCTGGACGGCACGCTGGCCGACACCGCGCTCGATCTCGTCGCCGCCGTCAACAAGGTACGCACCGACCGCGGTCTGCCGCCGGGCCCCTACGAGACGCTGCGCCTGCAAGCGTCGCACGGCGCGCGCGGGCTGATCGGCAGCGCCTTCGGCGTCGCCCCGAGGATGCGGCGTTCCCTTCCTTGCGCGACGCCTTCCTCGCCAATTACGAAGCTGCCTTGTGCGTGCAGAGTCGCCTGTTCGACGGGATTCCCGCGCTGCTCGAGGCCTTGGCCGCGCGTGGTATGCCGTGGGGCATTGTGACCAACAAGGCCGCGCGTCTGACCGATCCGCTCGTCAAACTGCTCGGGCTCGCCGAGGGCGCCGCGTGCGTGGTGTCGGGTGACACGACGCCGCACAGCAAGCCTCACCCCGCCCCCCTGCTGTACGCCGCCGAGTGCATGGGCATCACGCCCGGGCGCATCGTGTACGTCGGCGACGACCTGCGCGACATTCAGGCGGGCAAGGCGGCAGGGATGGCGACTGTCGCGGCGGCCTATGGCTATTGCGGCGACTCGCTGGCCCCTGCCGAGTGGCAGGCGGACGCTGTCGTCGAACACGCGGGGGCGATCGCCCCGCTGGTAATGTTGCCGGCCTGACGGGTCGGGTCATTACCTCCCGGGACAGGGCCACCGCAGCCGATCCCGGGTCTGTCTCGCCGCGCAACAGTGGCGCGGCGCCTGCGTCACTGGCGACTTACGGGAGACCGCATGGCCGAGCAAGAGAACGATCGCAAACCCCCTTCAGCCTCGCCGGAATCGTCCGCCGACGGCAATCGTCTGCAACAGGGTCTCGTTCGTGCCCGCGCGCTCGGGCGCGACCCCAACGTGCGCCGCCGTGCGCGCAAGACCAGCCTGTGGACCGCCGGGGTGATCGCCGTGTTCGGCGTCATCGGTTATTTCACCGTGCCGGCGGTGGTCAAGCATTACGCCATCGAAAAGCTCTCGGCCTATCTGGAACGACCGGTGAGCGTGGGCGACGTCAGCTTCAACCCGTACACACTGCGCCTGGATTTGCATCAGGTCCACATCGGCGACAAAACGCCGGGGCAGCCATTCGTGGACGTGGGCATGCTGCGCGTGAACGCCTCCTGGGGTTCGCTGTTCCGCCTTGCGCCGGTCGTCGACGAGCTTTACGTCGACACGCCGGTGCTCAACATCGTGCGCACGGCCCCTCAACGCTTCAACTTCTCGGACATCATCGATCGCGCAACGTCGGGACCGCCGTCGCCCGAGCCGTCCAAGCCCGCTCGCTTTGCACTGAATAATGTTCAGATCAAGAACGGTACGGTGCGCTTCGACGACGCCGTGCAGAACGAAAAGCACGTTATCGACCATCTGCAGGTCGGCGTGCCGTTCATCGCGAACCTGCCGGCCGACACCGACATCTTCGTGCAGCCGCTGCTGCAGGCCTCCATCGACGGCTCGCCGGTGCGGATCTCGGGCCAGACCAAGCCGTTCGCCGATTCTCTGGAATCGACGGTCGACATCAAGCTCGACCGGTTCGACCTGACCAAGTACCTCGGGTATTCGCCGGTCAACGTGCCCGCGCAGATCAAGAGCGGCGCCATCAGTACCGATCTGAAGCTGCATTTCACCCGCGATAAAGACGGCAATCACGTGCTGCTCACGGGTACGGCGGGATTGTCCGACGCCGTGGTCAACGAGCCGGACGGCTCGCCGCTCGTCGCCGTCAAACAGGTCGACGTGAAGCTGGGCAAGGTCGAGCCGCTGGGCAATATCTATCACATCGACAGCGTGCGAGTCGACGGTCTCGACCAGCACGTCACGCTGGAAAAAGACGGCTCGATCAATGTCGCCAAGGCGCTGCTGCCGCAGCGTCAGGTCATCAAGGCGGTGGGCAAGGCGGTGGATCAGGCTGCGGCGTCGCCGCAAGCGAGCGAAGCGGCCAAGGCGGCACCGAAGGTGCCGGCCGAGCAGACGGCACGTCCTGCGTCGCCGGCGTCGGCGGCCGAAGCGGCCCAGGCGAAAGCGTTGGCCGCTGCCGAGCCCGCGCCGCTCGACCTGCTGGTCGGCGACGTCTCGCTCGTCAACAGCAAGGTGCGCTTGACCGACGAGCGCGGCGCGAAACCGGCGAGCCTCGCGTTGGAGAATATCCAGATCGGCGTGAAGCAGTTCTCGACGCTCGGCAAGGACCCCGCGACGTACGACGCCTCGCTGGGTATCCAGAGCGGCGGCTCGCTCAAAGCCCACGGCCAGTTCAGCTTGCCCGCGTACAACGCGAGCGGCGAACTCGAGGCCCAGTCGATTGCGCTCGCCGCCCTGCTGCCCTTCGCGCAAGGCGCGCTCGCGGGCGATCTGAAGAGTGGCACGCTCGGCGCCCAGGCCAGGTTCAGCGCGGCGTTTGCCCCCGACAAGCAGCCCAACGTCCAGATTGCGCCGGCCACGGCCACGCTCGAGAAGATCGAATGGCTGACCGGTCTCAAGGGCGACGCGCCGGTCAAACTGGCCAAGGCTGAAGTGAAACTCTCGCACTTCGATCTGGGCGCGCGGCAAGCGGCGATCGACGAGGTCACCGTCAACGGACTGCAGGTGTCGGCGCGTCGCGACAAGGACGGCAAGATCAACCTGCTTGCCCTGACCGGCGACGGCCAGCCGAAAGCCGCGGCAAACCAACGCAAAGGCAAAGGCATCAAAGCGCGCGTGGGCACGGAGCGCGGCCGGCGAACGTCCGCCTCGGCGACTTCATCGAACGCGCAGGCGGGCGCCGGTGGCTGGCAATGGACTGTCGGCAAGGTGGCGTTGGAAAACGCCAGCCTCGGGTTTGAAGACCGCGACGTCAAAGGCCGTCCGATCAACGCGACGTTCGCACCGCTCAACGTCAAAGTGCAAGGCGCGTCGCAGGACATGAGCAAGCCGTTGCAGGTGGACATCAGCGGCACGCTCAATAAGAAAGGGTCGCTTAACGCCACCGGTCACGTCACGCCGCAACCGCTCGCGGCCGATCTTCAGATCAAGACGCAGCAGCTCGATCTGGCGGCGTTCGATTCGTACATGAGTGACCAATTGAACGCGAGCATCGCGAGCGCGCTGCTCTCCAGCAACGGGCGGGCCACGTTCGCGATGAAGGGCGACACCCCGCAGGCAACCTATCGCGGCGATGCCACATTGGGCAACGTACGTCTGCTCGACAAGGTCACGACGGATGACTTCATGCGCTGGAATGCGCTGGCGGTGCAGCAGATCAATCTGGCGGTGGGCAGCGGCAAGCCTAACGTCCAGTTGGGCAGCATTGCGTTGTCGCGCTTTTACGCGCGTTTGATCATCAACGCGAACGGGCGCTTGAATCTGGCCGATGTGGTCGGCAACAAGGAAGCGGCACCGCGTTCGCTGACGCGTGCGAATGAAGGCGTGCCGCTCGGTGGATCGACGGCCAAGCCACCGCTCGATGCGGCGGCGTCCGCCGTGGAAGCGGGACAACCGACGGGCGTCGAGACGCCAGCGCAGAAGCCTGGCGAGACGACGGCACAGCGCGGCCCGGGCTACGGCGCCGGCAAGGCGCTGCCTGCGGATGTCCACATCGGGCGTATCACGCTGCAAGGCGGAAACATCAACTTCACGGACAACTTCGTCAAGCCGAACTACACGGCGAACCTGACGGATATCGGTGGGCAAATCGGCGCATTCGGCACGGCGACGACCGAGCCCGCTGCAGTCTCGCTGCAAGGCAAGGTCAACCGGAATTCACCGATCGGCATCAACGGCAAGATCAATCCGCTTGCGCCGATGGCGTTCGTGGATCTGAGTGCCAAGGCCGACGGTATCGAGCTGACCAATCTCACGCCGTACTCCACGAAGTACGCGGGCTACCCCATCGAGAAGGGCAAGCTCACGGTCGATGTGCACTACCTGCTCGATCAGGCGAAGCTGACGGCGAACAATCACATCTTCATCGACCAGTTGACGTTCGGGGATCACGTGGACAGTCCGACGGCGACCAATCTTCCGGTGCGTCTGGCGGTATCGCTGCTGAAAAATTCGCGCGGCGAAATCGATGTGGACATCCCGATCTCCGGCTCGCTCGACGATCCGCAGTTCAGCCTTGGCGGGGTGATTTTCCGGGCGTTCGTGAACCTGATCGTCAAGGCGGCGACGGCGCCGTTCAGTTTGCTGGCGTCGGCGTTTGGCGGCGGCGACCAGGAGCTGGGCTACGTGGAGTTCGCGCCAGGCAGCGCGCGTCTGACGCCGGAGAGCGAGAAGCGGCTGGAGACGCTGGTCAAGGCGCTGACGGATCGTACGGCGTTGAAGCTCGATATCGAGGGCCGGGTCGATCCGGCGAAGGATACCGACGGTCTGCGCAAGGTGGCGGTGGAGCGTGCGATCAAGGCGCAGAAGGTCAAGGCGATGGTCGGCAAGGGAGAGAGCATCGACGTGGACACCGTGAAGGTCAGTCCGGAGGAGCGCAGCAAGTACTTGACGGCCGCATACAAGGCAGCGGACTTTGCCAAGCCGCGCAACATGATCGGGTTTGCGAAATCGCTGCCGGACGACGAGATGGAAAAGCTCATGGAGACGAACGTCAAGGTGGGCGACGACGATCTGCGGGCGCTGGCGGATCGGCGGGCGCAGCGCGTACGGTCGTGGCTGGACGGCAAGATCGCGTCGGATCGGATGTTCGTGGTGGCGCCGAAGCTCAACGCGGACGGCATCAAGGACAAGGGGGCGACGACACGGGTGGACTTTGAACTTAAGTAGGCCATTTGTGTCATAATCAGCGTTACCACTGGGGCCGACATGGTTTCGACGTGGGTAGCGAAGCGAATCAGGGCATACCGAGGACCCGTCACCTCGTTAATCAATGGGAAAATTAGTAACTGCAAACGATAACTCGTACGCACTGGCTGCCTAAGGGCGCCTGCCTCGCACTAGCTCTCTGACGGGTTAGGGTAGCAATACCAAGCGAGGTTATTCACGTCAGATAATCTTCGGTGGTGCCACGGCGCCGGAGCCTAAAATCAAGTGGATCGCTGTTGCGTAGCGTGTTCGTCCGCGACAAAACGGTTAAATCAAATGACTGAACTAAGTATGTAGAACTGATCGTAGAGTACTTGCGGACGCGGGTTCGATCCCCGCCGGCTCCACCAACAACACTTCCGAAGACTGTCTCAGTCTTCCTCAAAACCCCGATAGAGCAAGCCTCTTCGGGGTTTTTCTTTTCCTCCGTCGATGATTCCCATTCGCGCTTTTCCGGTGGTACGTGGTGGTATTTGTGGTGGCATCTGCGCTAGGCTGAGAACCCGATACCACCAACACCACCCGTGAGATGCCGCTTACTGACATTGCCGTCCGCAAGGCCGCACCGGCTGACAAGCAATACCGCTTAGGTGATTCCGCAGGCACGTACCTTGAAGTACAGCCGAGCGGCGCGAAGTACTGGCGCCTGCGGTACCGGTTCGACCAGAAGCAGAAAACGCTCGCGCTCGGCGTCTACCCTGCCGTCGGTCTGAAGGACGCACGCGAAGCGCGCGATGCGGCCCGCGCTCTGCTCGGCAAGGGGGTTGACCCGGGCGCAGCACGTGCGGCCACAAAGTCCAGTCGCGGAACCGCTGCGGCAAACTCGTTCGAGAGTATCGCGCGGGAGTGGCACCGCAAGTTTTCAGCGGATTTTTCCGAATCGCACGCGGCGAGGAACCTGCGGCGCTTGGAGGCGCACGTCTTCCCCTACTTCGGCCGGATTCCCATTGCGGACGTGGACGCGCCGACGATCCTTGATGCGCTGCAACGGGTTGAGGCGCGGGGAAACCTCGAGACCGCCCATCGGCTGCGCTCGATCATCGGCCAAGCATTTCGGTACGCGATCGCCACCGGCTGCGCCACGCGTGACCCGAGCGCAGACCTGCGCGGCGCGATCCCTCCCAAGCCCGTGCGGCACTACGCAGCGATCATCGACCCGGAGCAGCTTGGCCTGACGCTCAGGACGATCCACGGTTACACCGGCAATCCCGTCGTGGAAGCGGCGCTGAAACTGAGCCCCTACCTTTTCCAACGGCCGGGCGAGCAACGGCTGGCAGAGTGGTCGGAGTTCGATTTGGACGGCGCGACATGGGAAATCCCGCCGAGCCGGATGAAACGCACGAAGGAGGAAAAGGCAAACGGTGCGGGGCACGTCGTGCCGCTCGCTCGCCAGGTGGTCGACATTCTGCGGGATTTGCATCGCCTGACTGGCACCGGACGGCACGCCTTCCCGAGTGTTCGCGGCGATGCACGGCCGATCAGCGATGGAACCTTATCGGCAGCGCTCAGGCTCATGGGATTCGACGCCCAGACCATCACCCCACATGGATGGCGCGCCACGGCTCGCACACTATCAGTCGAAGCACTGGGCTTTCCCGCTGAAGTGGTAGAGATGCAACTTGCGCACTGTGTGCGCGACTCGCTCGGGCGCGCCTACAACAGAACGCAATGGCTAGAGAAGCGCCGGGGATTGATGCAGGCATGGGCTGACTATCTCGACCATTTGAGAGAGTCCGCGAAGTAACGACCACCCGCGGCTACAGCGATCGGCAAAGAGAAGCCGCTTTCGATTTGAAGGCGAACCAAGGATTCGGCTCTCCCCGGACCTGCGGATTATGATTCTCGCGCCAGAACGGCTCGAATCATGAGGTTGAGCCTCGTTGATGTTCCGATCCGGCGAGGTGACGGCAGGGCTAAGATCCTTACCCCGATTGGGATGCGCAAATGCTTGCGGAACGATTTTCGGTCGGAAGGCCGGCCCCGTTTTCCAGCGGTTCACGCTGTGTCATGCAAATTTATGCCCATACAAAAAATCATTGACGCACAGAATTTTCGCCCATACAATAAATAAATGCAAATCGAATTCGACCCAGCGAAAGACGAAGCGAACCGTGAGAAACATGGGCTGTCACTGGCGCTTGCAGAACTGTTTGACCTTGAGGCTGCACTGCTGGCGATTGACGAGCGGCACGACTACGACGAGGAGCGATTCGTTGCGCTCGGCCCGCTTGGCGACAGGCTCCATGTCATGGTGTTTACGGTGAGAGACGAGTCGATTCGAGTTATCAGTCTCCGCAAAGCTAATCGACGCGAGGTGAAAAAGTATGACGAAGCGTAAATTCCCCCGATGACCGACGCTGAGGATGCTGCTATTACGCGTGCCGCTGAAACAGATTCGGATAGCGCACCGTTGAGCGATGAGCAGTTGCGCAAGATGCGCCCCGCGCGCGAGGTGCTTTCCAATGTATTGGGTAAAGAGCGTGCCGATGCCGTGTTGAAGCGCCGGGGACGCCCGGCAATGCCGGAGAGTCAACGAAAAGTGGCGCTCAACATGCGTGCCGACCGGGACGTGGTGGAAGCATTCAAAGCCACCGGCGATGGTTGGCAAACGCGCATGAATGAGGCCCTGCGCGAGTATGCCCAGTCGCATCACATGTTGCCTGCTTGATCTTACGGGGCACTCTTGGTCTGTCGTACGCTGTAAGCGTTTCTGCCGCGTGTCGAAACGTTTCGAGTGTCGACGCATAGGCTGGGGTATTCGGAAGTTGCTGAAACGCAAGGCTCGGCACTCCTGCGATGATGGATTCAGCCGTTAGGTCGGCTCAATCCACTCACATTTCAGGAGACTTGGATGAACGATTCAACCAAAAGCGACGGAAAGGATGGAGGAAACGACGGTCAAGGCGATGACGGACTCGATCTCCCCAAGTCGTTGACGCGTGAAGGGCATGTTGTCTGGTTCCACGAATACAGGAAGTACCTCGGTTACGCGTGGGACGAGACAGCAGGAGAAATCAGGCGAGCGCACGTGTCCGACCCTGAGCATGCGATTTACTTCGAGACGTTCGCGGAGGCGATGGTGGCGACGGATAGGTTGATGGGGCCCCACGTCATCCTTCACACGGCGAAGCGGGGCGAGAAACCGCGATTGGTGCGGTAATTGTGGTTGCGGCCCATCCAATGCGGTGGGCCGTTATCCGCAAATTCTGGATTCACCCTCGCATTTTTCTAAGCCGCCACCGACTGACATTTCTCATTTTCGTTTTGGCCAAGCACTTGCTTGCGAACTTCAAATTCGGACGGATAGCGTCTGACGTCAAACCGGATGAGACGCACGCCGGTGGCCTTCATCACCGCATCCTTTTCCTCATCGCGCGTTTTCTGTCGTTGTCGGTCATGCGATGGATCGTCTAGCTCGATAGCCGCAACCACGGAAAAATCACGACGACATATCACGTAGTCCAGTGAAAGCTGTGCCACTCGATTGAAATGCTGGTGGCTCTTGTTTCGCTTTGTTCTCACGATCCGCTTGATGTCCACCTGAGCCAGGATCACGTGGCCGGGCAAACTACTTTCGATGCGTCGAAAAAATGCTTGTTCTGTCGCGGTTAACGGCTTTACTGCGTAGTACGCGGACGCATCAATTTCTCGCTGGTGTTGATGACATACTCCGTCAGTGCCGACAGACTGGCCTGATCGCGCAACGTCATTCCGACATCGGCCAGGCGTCCCATCAACAGACCCTGGGCGCGGCTGACGTCGGCCAACGACGGGGCCATGCTAGCCAGATCGTAGCGCCAACTTGGCCCGTCGTCGGCCTGCCAGATATAAGTGTAATCGCCGCTTTTCATGCGGAGGTTATGGGCCGCATTCTCCGCAAACGCAAGCTATTCGCCGCATATAATGCGGTGATAGTGCGGCCCATTCACCGCCCCGCCCCATCCCCTCAATCCGACCGCATCTCCACCTCCTGAGAGGCCTCATCGCGCCGCTTCAACTCGTCGAGCACCAGCCGCTTCGGCACCTTGCCGTAGCCCGACTTCGGCAGCGCGTCCCAAAAGACCATTCGCTTGGGAACCTTGTACTTGGCGATACGGGTCTTGAGCCAATCCTGCAGCGCCGATTCGTCCAGACGCTCCCCGGCATGCAAAACGCAGACGGCCACACCGACCTCGCCCCACTGCGCATCCGGCACGCCGACCACCGCGACCTCGTTGATCGCACCGTGGGTCAGTATCAATTCCTCGATCTCGCGCGGATACACATTGGAGCCGCCCGAGATATACATATCCGACGCCCGACCGGTCAGATACACATAACCGTTCTCATCCATATGCCCGATGTCGCCCGTGCGAAACCAGCCATCGCGGAACGACTTGGCATTGGCTTCGGGGTTGCGGTAATAGCCAGCGAAAACCGCCGGACCGATGACGCAGACCTCTCCCGTCTCGCCCGGCCCAAGTTCGTTGCCCGCATCGTCCTGAATCGTCACTTGCATGCCGCTGCGCTCGACCCCACACGTCCGCGGTCGCAACGCGATGGTCTCGTCGTTGTGGTCGTGCGTCGGCAACACGGTAATGTTGCCGGTGACTTCCCCCAGGCCGTAATACTGCACCAGCACAGGTCCGAGCTTGGCCAGCGCGCGCTTCTGATCCTGCTCGTACATCGACGCGCCCGCGTAGATCACGTAGCGCAGACTCGCGTGGTCGTACGCGTCGACAGCCGGGTGCTCGACCAACATCTTGAGAATGGTCGGCACCGTGAACATATTGGTCAACCGATACCGCTCGATCAGCGCGAACGCTTGCGCCGGATCGAGCTTCTGGGCCGGCATCATCACCGTCGTGCCGCCACGCGCCATCACGTTGAGCTGATGCATGCCCGCGCCGTGCGAAATCGGCGCGACCACCAGCGAGCCATCCTCGTGCGTCAGGCCGGGCATGAGATCACACAGGTGGTTGTTGATGACGAACGCCAGTTGTCCGTGCGTGAGCACCGCCCCCTTTGGACTCCCGGTGGTGCCCGACGTAAAAAACAGCCAGCACGGCGTGTCGCGCTCGACCACCGCGTTGGCCATCGGGGCCGACAGGTGGCGATCGATCAGCGCACTCACGTGCGGCGATTCGTCCGGTGCCGCATTCTCACCAGTGAACCAGACGATGTTGCAGCCCGGACGCTCTGCGACAACCGCCGCAGCATGTTCCGGGTAATCCGTCTGGCACAGAAATACCGTCGGTTCCGCCACGCGTGCCATGGTGACCACCTCGCCCGGCGCGAGCCGGAAGTTGGTCGGCACCCATACCGCGCCCAGACGAAACACGGCGAGCATCGCCTCGATCATCTCGTTGCTGTTGCGCGAGTGGGCAAGCACGGTATCGCCGGCGCCCACACCGACCGCGCGCAAGCCCGCCGCGAGCGCCGAAACGCGTGCGTCGAACGCTTGCCACGTCCATTGCTGTTCGCCGAAAACGATCGCCGAATGATTCGGAAAACGACGCGCGTTGCGCGTCGCGAAATACGCAAGATTCATCACTCGTGCCGAGCTCGGCGTCATGTGGATGAAGCTCATTTGGCGCGCTCCATGATCGAGACGTAGTTGGCCACTGCGGCGCCCCCCATGTTGAAGACGCCCGCGAGCGTGGCGTCAGCGATCTGCATGTCGCCCGCCTCCCCCGTGAGCTGCATCGCCGCCATCACATGTTGCGAGACCCCCGTCGCACCCAACGGGTGGCCGCGCGACTTGAGCCCGCCCGACGGGTTGACCGGCAAGCGCCCGTCGCGCAACGTCACCCCCTCCTCGATCACCCGCCAACCCTCACCGGGCTCGGCAAGCCCCATCGCCTCGTACTCGATCATCTCGGCGATCGTGAAGCAGTCGTGCGTCTCGACAAGACTCAGATCCCCCAGCGTCACCCCTGAGCTGCCGAGCGCCGTGCCCCACGCGCGACGCGCGCCTTCGAACGCGATCGGATCGCGCTTCGCGAGCGGCAGGAAATCGTTGACCTGCACGCGTGCGCGAAATCGAATGGCACGGTGCATCGTCATCGCGACCTCGGGCGCGGCGATCACCATCGCTGCGGCGCCATCGGAGACGAGCGAGCAATCGGTGCGGCGCAGCGGGCCGGCGACGAACGGATTCTGTTCCGACGGCGTATTGCAAAACGTGAAACCCAGATCCTTGCGCAAGTGCGCATAGGGATTGCGCACGCCGTTCGCATGGTTCTTGGCCGCGATCATCGCCAACGCGTCGCTGTGGTCGCCATGGCGCTCGAAGTATGTCTGCGCGATCCGTCCGAAAATGCCGGCGAAACCGTCGGGGTTGCTTTCCTCGCGACGATAACACCCGCTCATCAGGATGTCGGGAATGGCCCGCCCCGGCACGGCGGTCATCTTCTCGGCCCCGATCACCAACGCGAGCTTGCCACGCCCTGCCGCAATGAAATCCATCGCCGCATGAAGCGCTGCAGATCCTGTCGCGCAGGCGTTCTCCACATGCATCGCAGGTGCGAAGCGCAGGCCCGGTTGCGCAAGCGAAGCGAGAGCGCCCTCGAAGCCCTGCGGCGTGAGGCCGTTGTTGTAGACCCCGACCATCACCGCGTCGATGTCTTCGGCCACGACGCCCGCGTGCGCCAACGCGTCGCCAATCACGTCCCGCATCAGCGTTTCCACGTCAGGCGCATCAAGCTTGCCGAAGCGCGAGTGCGCCCAACCAACCAGCATGGGTTGCGTATTCATCTTGTCTCTTCCTTAAGCTCGGTGCAGGCCAGCGTCATTCGTCGAGGATGCCCGCGGCAACGAAGCCGCCATCGACCGCGAGCGTCTGGCCGGTCACGAAACTCGCCCCCTCCGACGCGAAGAACGCGACTGCCGCGGCAATCTCGCTCGGCTGGCCGTAGCGCTTCATCGGCACTTGGCGCAGATAGGTCTCGCGCGCCTGCGCCGAGTGATGCCGGGTGAGCGGCGTCTCGACCGGCCCCGGCGCGATTGCATTCGCCGTGATCCCCGACTGGGCAAGCTCGATCGCGATCTGTCGCGTGAGCCCCATCATCGCGGTCTTCGACGTGCCGTAGCCGGTGCGCCCGGCACCGGCGCGGATGCCGCTCGTCGACGCGATGTTGACGATCCGACCCCACTGGCGCGCGCGCATGCGGCGCGCCGCGTGCTGCGCGAGCGCCAACGGGCCGGTCACGTTGATCTCCATGATGCGGCGGAACGTGTCGAGCGGGAAATCGATGAATGGCTTGAGGCTCGCGATACCGGCGTTGTTGACAAGCACGTCGCACCGGCCATGTCGGTCGTCGAGCGCGGCGAAGAACTGTTCGATCGAATCGTCGCTACCCACATCGAGCGTCATGGCATCTGCGCGACGTCCGCGCGCCATGATCGCCGACGCCACGGCCTGCGCGGCCTCCAGTTCCAGATCGCTGACGATCACCATGAACCCATCGTCGGCCAGCCGTTCGGCGATCGCCGCGCCGATGCCGCCCGCGCCGCCCGTGATCACCGCGACCCGTGACTCTGCTTGCATGTGTAGCTCCTGTGTCGAATTCGAGATGCCCGCGCTGAACGCCGCACGGGTCGATGAAATTGCGGAATCGATGATGGGCATTCGCGCGACGTCACGCATCGCCCACGGTGTGCGTTACGTGAGCGGAACCATCGAGCAGCTCTGCCCGCCATCGACGGGCAAACACACGCCCGTGATAAATCGAGCTTGCTCCGAAGCGAGAAAGACGGCCGCGTTGGCCACGTCCCACGGGTCGCCCATGCGGCCCATGGGTACCATCTTGTTGCGTGCCTCGATCATGGCTTCCACGCTGCTGTACTGCGACGCGATCTGCGTGTAGATCAACGGGGTGTGAATCGCGCCGGGAAGCACGCAATTGGCCCGAATGCCATGGCGTGCGTACTGCATCGCCATGCTGACGGTGGCCTGATTCACGGCCGCCTTCGAGGCCGAGTAAGCGAAATAGGGATAGCCGGTCCACCCCAGCGCTGCCAGCGACGAGATGTTGATGATCACGCCGCTGCCGCGCTCGATCATATGCGGCAAGACGGCCTTGGCCGTGCGATAGACCGAGCCGAGATTCAATTCGATGGCGAGATGCCAGGTCGCTTCGTCCAGCTCGACCGGGCCGCCCATGTGCGTCACGCCCACGTTGTTGTGCAGTACGTCGATGCGCCCCAGGCGCGACAGCGTCTCGGCAACCGCTTGTGCCACCGACGCGGCGTCCGTGACATCGGCACGCACGGCGAGCGCCGTGCCCCCCGCTTGCTTGATTGCATCGGCCGTGCCGTCGGCCAGATCGCCGTCGAGATCGACGCAACACACACTTGCGCCAGCACGCGCATAGGCGAGCGCGGCCGCTTTGCCATTGTTCCAGCCATCGCCTCGGCAGCCCGCGCCGAACACAATCACCGTCTTGCCTTGCATCGACGCCGTGGCGTTCATGGATTCGTTCACACACCACCTCGCGATCTCGTTAATTTATTTAAATCCATAATGTGGACTGCAAATAAAACGGAATACGTTGAACGAAGAATAGGAGATTACCCGCATTTGTGGATAGTGCTCGTTAACCACGATTCATAACGGAGCGCTAATCCCTATAATTTTCGCAGGGTTACACACATTAGCCGTCCACAATGTGAATTAAGCAAGTGTTAATTCACACATCGAATTCAGAATCAATAGTCCACAATGTGGAGTTTAATAAATGATTCAATCGTCCGCCGATAACAAGCGGTTGCAAGGCGAAGACACGACCGCCGCCGTGGTGCCGATCGAACGAGATGGCTCGCAAAGCATCGACCGCGCGATGGCGTTGCTCAGTCTTGTGTCGGCGCAGAGCCGGGTCGGCATGCCGTTGCGTGAACTGGTCGCACAAAGCGGCCTGAAGCAGCCCACGGTACACCGCCTGCTCGGCGCGCTCACGCGAGCCCGTCTGATCGAGCAGGATCCGCAGAGCAAGCGCTATCACCTCGGCATTGAAAGCTACGTGCTGGGCACGCTGGCGGCCGAGCGCTTCGGCGCGCATCGCATCGCCGTGGGCAGCGTGGTGCGGCTCGCGCATCAGTCGGAGGACACCGCCTTTCTGACCGTGCGCCGTGGCGATTACGCCGTTTGTATCCACCGTGAGGAGGGTGCGTATCCGGTGCGCGCGCAGGTGCTGACGATCGGGGACTGCCACCCGCTCGGCGTGGGTGCCGGCGCCATCGCGCTATTGGCGGCACTGGACGACGACGAGGTCGAGCAAACGCTGCGCGCGAACGCGGCGAGTTATCGCGAACATTACCCGTCGATCACGCCCGAGGGGCTGTGGGCGCTGGTGCGCGAGACGCGCGAACGAGGCTACTCGATGCATCGCGGCTTGGTTCACCCCGGCTCATGGGGCCTGGGCATCGTGTTCCACGACGAATCGGGCACCCCGGCCGGCGCACTCTCGATCGGCGCGATCGAGAGCCGCATGGGCGAGGACCGTCAGCAAAAGCTGGTTCGCATGCTGCAGTCCGAGGTACGCAATATCGAGACGCGCTTGAAACAACGATCAGACGCCCGCCCCGCCGATGCATCGGTGACGGCAGTTCGCGCCGGTCGCCGCGCGAAGTAAGTCAGGTCCGTCGCCAGACGGCGACGACAACGAGCCCCCTCGCACGCGCCAACCAAACGCCTGGAGACACCTTGAATCTGCCCTCCCAACGTCATTTGAAGCAGCCCGGCCCCCGGCTGTGCAGCGGATCGAATCCATCGTCGGCGACGCCCTGTCGCTCACCTTCGCCCTGGCCGGCGGCCAAAGCTTGCGCGATGCCATTCTCGGCCCGCTTGAAGCCGCCGGCATGGCCGCAGCGACCGTGCGTATCGAAGGCCTGCGAGTGCACTCGATGCGCTATGTCCGCCCAGCGGCGTCGCCCGACGACGAGCACGTGGCGTTCTATAGCGAGCAGCACCGCATCGACGAACCCGTCACGATCGAGCTGGCCTGCGCGACGGTCGGTCGCCGCGACGGCGGGCCGTTCATCCACTGCCATGCCATGTGGCGCGCTGCCGACGGTCATTGGCAGGGGGGGCATATCTTCTCCGACCAGGTGATCGTCGCGCAGGACACCGAGGCGCGCGCGTGGGGCATCGCCAACGCCGAGATGCGCGCGGACTTCGATGACGAAACCAATTTCACGCTGTTTCGTCCGGTGCCCATCGAGGCCGCGCACAAGCCAGTGCCGGCGTCTACCGGCCGCCGATGCGTGGTCGCGCGCATTCGCCCCAACGAGGATCTGGTGCAGAGCATTGAACAGGTTTGCCGCGAACACGGTCTGCGCGCGGCAACGATTCGCGGCAGTGTCGGCAGCATCGTCGGCGCGCGCTTCGAGAACGCCGCGCCGGTCGACGACATCGCCACCGAGATCTTCGTGCTCGACGGTGTCGTTGCCGAGGCCGCAAACGGTCCGCGCGCAACGCTCGATATCGCACTGATCGACCCGCGCGGCAACATTCACCAGGGTCGCGTGGTACGCGGCGACAATCCGGTGCTGATCTGCTTCGAACTGTTCCTGGAGGAGTCCCTCGCCGTCGGGACTGCGGCATGACGCGATACACGCTCTCGCACTGGGGCGTCTACGAGGCCGGCGTCGACGACACGGGCAAGACCTGTCTGCGCCCGTATGCGAAAGACGGCGACCCATCGCCGATCGGCACTTACCAGACCGCCGCTTCGCTGCGCGCCCTGCGCGTTCGCCGTCCGTCGGTGCGGCGCGGCTGGCTCGAGAATGGACCGGGAAGCGCCACGCATCTGCGCGGCAAGGAGCCCTTCGTCGAAGTGTCATGGGACGTCGCGCTCGATCTCGTCGCGAAGGAACTTGCGCGGGTTCGCGAGACCTACGGCAACACGGCGATTTTCGGCGGATCTTATGGCTGGGCGAGCGCGGGCCGGTTCCACCACGCCCAGAGCCAGGTGCATCGTTTCCTGAACTGTGTCGGTGGTTACGTCCGCCATCGGGATTCATACAGCCTCGGCGCAGCCCACGTGATCATGCCGCATGTCGTCGACGACATGAACGAGTTGATCGGCTATCACCATTCGTGGGACGTGCTCGCCGAACACACGGAACTCTTCGTGACCTTCGGCGGCGTGCCACAGAAGAATGCCCAGTCGGCACCGGGCGGCGTCGGGCGACATCGCGTTCCTGGTGGACTGCGCGCGATGCACGACGCCGGCGTCAAGTTCGTCAACGTCGGCCCGGTCTCGGACAATCTCGACACCGGCGGCGAGGTCGAATGGGTCGCATCGCGCCCCGGTACCGATACCGCCTTGATGCTTGCCCTCGCCTGGGTGCTGCGTCACGAAAACCTGCACAGCCCCGCGTTCCTCGCCTCGCACTGCACGGGATACGACGAATTCGAGCAGTATCTGCTCGGACATGTCGACGGCATTCCGAAGACGCCCGCGTGGGCGGAACCGATCACCGGCGTATCAGCCGACACGATCACCGCGCTTGCGCGCCGCATGCACGCGAGCCGCACGATGCTCAACGTCGCATGGTCGTTGCAGCGCGCGCATCACGGCGAGCAACCGTTCTGGATGGTCGTCACCCTCGCGGCGATGCTCGGCCAGATCGGCCTGCCCGGCGGCGGCTTCGGCGTCGGCTACGGCTGCGTGAACACCTTGGGCACGCCGCACGACAAACTCGGCGGACCCACGCTGCCGCAAGGCCGCAATCCGGTCAGCGAGTTCATTCCCGTGGCGCGCATCGCCGACATGCTGCTCAAACCCGGCGAGCCGTTCGACTACAACGGCGAGCGCTATCGCTATCCCGACACGCACCTGGTCTACTGGGCCGGGGGCAATCCATTCCACCACCACCAGGACATCAACCGCCTGCTGCGCGCCTGGCGGAAGCCCGACACGATCGTCGTCCACGAGCAATCGTGGACGGCAACCGCGCGATACGCCGACATCGTGCTGCCGATTTCCACGTCGTTGGAGCGCGACGACCTCGGCTACGCGTCACAGGAAGCGATCCTGATGTGGATGGCGAAGATCGACGAGCCGGTCGGCGAATCGCGCGATGACTTCACCGTCTTCGCGGGTCTCGCGCAACGACTCGGCGTCTTCGCGGAATTTACCGAGGGCCGCGACGCCGACCAGTGGCTAAGGCACATGTACGAGGAGACGCGCAAGCGCTATGCGCGCGCCGACATCGTGTTACCGGACTTCGACACCTTCCGCGACGTGGGTATGGTCGATCTCCATTCACGCGCGCGGCCGGTGGTGATGCTCGAGGCGTTTCGCGCCGATCCCGCCGCTGCGCCGCTGAATACGCCGTCAGGACGCATCGAGCTGTATTCGCACGCGATCGCCTCGTTCGATATTCCTGACTGTCCGGGCCACGCGTGTTGGCTGCCGCCCGCCGAATGGCTCGGCGCACCGCTCGCGACGACCTATCCGCTGCACCTGCTCTCGGACCAGCCACGCCATAAACTCCACAGCCAGCTCGACGGCAGCCCTTACAGCGCCGCCAACAAAGTCAGGGGCCGCGAGCCGCTCTACCTTCACCCGCGCGACGCCGCCGCACGCGGCATCCACGACGGCGACATCGTCGAGGTGTTCAACGCGCGTGGTCGCTGCCTCGCGGGCGTGCGCATCACCGATCGCATTCTGCCCGGCGTGGTGCGGATGTCCACCGGCGCCTGGTACGACCCGGAACCGGACACCGGGCGCGACAAGCATGGCAATCCCAACGTCTTGACGGCCGACTTGCCGGCCTCGGGCCTGTCGCAGGGCTGCGCCGCGCAGTCATGCCTGGTCGAGGTCAGTGCGCCGGTCACGAACCCGCCGCCGGTGAGTGCCTTCGACTTACCCCGCTTCACGACGGAAATCCCGACCGAAATCACTGCCGCAACCGCCGCACCGACCGAGCGCCACTAGCGCCCGGTCGCATCAGGCACCCAAATCCAAAAAAGCAATCTTCAGGAGACACATCATGCAGAGCCTTTCCCGCCGTTCGATGCTGAAGCTTTCCCTGGGTACGGCGATCGCGGCCCCGGCGATCCTCAAGCACACGCGCGTCTACGCGGCCGACTTCACGCTGAAATACGCCAACAACGCGCCGATCACCCACCCGCTGACGGTACGCATCACTGAGGCTGCCGAGGCCATCCGCAAGGAGACGGGCGGCAAGGTCGACCTGCGCGTGTTCCCGAACAACCAGCTCGGCGGCGACACCGACATGCTGTCGCAGTTGCGCGCCGGCGCGCTCGACTTCTTCACGCTGTCGCCGATGATCCTCTCGACGCTCGTGCCCAAGGCCGCGATCAGTGGCGTGGGCTTCGCGTTCAAGGGCTACGACCATGTGTGGAGCGCGATGGATGGCGAGCTGGGCGACTATGTGCGCGCGCAGATCGAGCGCGGTGGTCTGCACCCGTTCCCGCGAATCTTCGACAACGGCTTCCGTCAGATCAGTTCGTCGACGCGATTGATCAAGACGCCCGACGACCTGAAGAGTTTCAAGATTCGCGTCCCCCCGTCGCCGATGTGGACCTCGATGTTCCAGGGCTTCGGCGCGGCACCGCTCACCATCAACTTCGCGGAAGTCTATTCGGCGCTGCAGACGAAGATCGCCGACGGACAGGAAAACCCGCTGGTCACGATCAATTCGGCCAAGCTCTACGAAGTGCAGAAGTACGTGGCAAAGACCAACCACATGTGGGACGGCTTCTGGTTCCTGTCGAACCGCGCGTCGTGGGGCAAGCTGCCGGCGGAAGTCCGCAAGGTGATCGAAGACCAGATCACGGCCGCCGCGCTCAAGCAGCGCACCGATGTCGCCGCGCTCAACGACTCCCTCGAAAAGGACCTCACCGCGAAAGGCATTGCCTTCAACTCGGTCGACGCCGCGGCCTTCCAGAACAAGCTCCAGACCGCCGGCTTCTACAAGGAATGGCAGGGCAAGTTCGGCGAGCAGGCCTGGGCACTGCTGCAAAAGAGTGCGGGCCGCACGCTCTGAGCCCCCACAGGCCTTTCGAAGGAGACAGCGTATGAACCGCGCCAGGCTGGAGACTCGCATGAACAAAGGCATACTGCCGGCAGCCCCTGCCCAGGGGGGCTGATCGCCGCGCTGCAATCCACCTTGGCGAAGTGTGTCGAGCTGCCGGCCGCACTGCTCGTGCTGGCCGAGATCGTCACGCTGTTCGCCGGGGTCGTCAGCCGCGCCGTATTCCACAGCCCGCTGGTATGGTCGGATGAGCTGGCCTCGATCCTGTTCATCTGGCTGGCGATGCTCGGCTCCGTGATTGCCTTGCAGCGCGGCGAACACATGCGCATGACCGCCCTGGTCGGGCGCATGAACGCCGGCCGGCGCGCGTTCCTCGACGTGCTGGCGATCGCCACGCCGCTCGCGTTCCTGCTGCTGTTCATGCCGAGCGCTTACGACTTCGCGGCAGATCAGGCCTTCATCACGACGCCGGCGCTCGAAATTGCCGACTCGTGGCGGGCCGCCGCGATTCCGGTGGGCTGCGCGCTGATGGTGCTGACCGCGTTGCTGCGGCTGGCCCGTCACGGCAACTTGCGCATGGTCGTCACTGCCGCGGTAACGATCGGCGCGATCGTCGGCGCGCTGCTGCTCGCGCAACCCGTGCTGCGTGGGCTTGGCAACCTGAACCTGCTGATCTTCTTCGTCGGCTTCGTTGCGCTGATGGTGCTCACCGGCGTGCCGATCGCCTTCTCGTTCGCGCTCGCCACCTTCGGCTACCTGTCGCTCGGCACGACCACGCCGGTCGTGATTCTGGCGGGTCGGATGGACGAAGGCATGAGCCACTTGATCCTGCTCGCGGTGCCGCTGTTCGTGTTCCTCGGCCTGCTCATGGAGATGACGGGCATGGCGCGCTCGATGGTGGCGTTCCTCGGCAGTCTGCTCGGCCACGTGCGCGGCGGCCTGCAGTATGTGCTGATCGGCGCGATGTACCTCGTCTCCGGCATCTCCGGTTCGAAGGCAGCCGACATGGCCGCGGTCGCGCCGGTGTTGTTCCCGGAGATGCAACGCCGAGGCGCCAAACCCGGCGACCTCGTCGCGCTGCTCGCCGCCACCGGCGCGCAAACCGAGACGATTCCACCGAGTCTCGTGCTGATCACCATCGGCTCGGTGACCGGCGTATCGATTGCGGCCCTGTTCACCGGCGGCCTGCTGCCCGGCGCGATCCTCGGCGTCACGCTGTGCACACTGGTGTGGTGGCGCTATCGCAACGAGAAGGTGGGCAGCGGCGCGCGCGCCTCAGGCCGGGAGATCGCGAAGAGTTTCGCCATCGCGCTGCCCGCGCTCGCGCTGCCTTTCGTGATCCGTGTCGCGGTGATCGAGGGGATTGCCACGGCGACGGAAGTGTCGACCATCGGCATCGTCTATTCGGCCGCGATTGGGATACTGATCTATCGCCGCTTCGATCCCAAGCGGGTCTATCCGATGCTGGTCGAGACGGCCTCGCTGACGGGAGCGATCCTCTTGATTATCGGTGCGGCGACCGGCATGGCGTGGTCGCTCACGCAGTCAGGCTTCTCGACGATGCTCGCCGCAGCGATGCGCGACGTTCCGGGCGGTCCGGTCGGCTTCATGGCGATCTCCATCCTGGCGTTCATCGTTCTGGGCAGCGTACTGGAGGGTATTCCCGCCATCGTGTTGTTCGGCCCGCTGCTGTTCCCGGTCGCGCAGAGCGTGGGCATCAACGAAGTGCACTATGCGATGGTGGTCGTGCTCTCCATGGGCATCGGCCTGTTCGCGCCGCCGTTCGGCGTCGGCTACTACTCCGCCTGCGTCATCAGCAAGGTTCATCCCGACGAGGGCATGCGGCCCATCGTCGGCTATATCGTCGCGCTCGCCGTCGGCCTGGTGTTGGTCGCCGCCGTGCCCTGGCTCTCGACGGGCTTCCTGACCTGATTTTCCCCACTTCCCCGAAATCCGGATCGGCCAACGATCGGCCAACGCAGCGCGCGCTGCCATGCAGCGCGTGGCCCGACGCGCGCCGGAATACGTCCACTTTGCACAGGAGACTTTATGAGCAGCGTTGCATCCCCCCCACCGATACCCTGAGTACGCTTGCGCAGCGCGCGCATCGCATCCGCCACAACGCCATCACCATGGCCGAGGTTCAGGGCCAGGGCTATGTCGCGCAAGCCTTGGGATCGCCGACGTGCTGGCCGTCGCCTATTTGCATGCGATGAACGTGCGGCCGCACGAGCCGGAATGGGAGGCACGCGATCGCTTCCTGCTGTCAGTCGGCCACTACGCCATCGCGCATTACGCCGTGCTCGCCGAGGCCGGCTACTTCCCGAGGGAGGAACTCGTCACCTATGGTTGCGACGACAGCCGACTGCCGATGTCGGGCATGATGTCGTACACGCCGGGCGCGGAAATGTCGGGCGGCTCGATCGGTCTTGGCCTGCCGATGGCCGTCGGCATGGGACTTGGCCTCAAACGCAAACAGTCGACGTCGTTCGTCTACACGCTGATGGGTGATGGCGAGCTTGCCGAAGGACCGACCTGGGAAGCCGCCACATCGGCCTCGGCGTTCAAGCTCGACAACATCATTGCCGTCGTCGACGTCAACGGCGTGCAAGCCGACGGCCCGTCAACGCTCATCATGCCGACCGAGCCGCTGGTGCAGAAGTTCGAGGCGTTCGGCTTCTACACACAACGCGTGAATGGCAACGACCTGGCCGCCGTGCTGCAAGCCTTCGACAATGCCCGGTCGCACGACCAGCCCGTGCCGCGCATCATCATCTGCGACACCAAGATGGGCAAAGGCGTCGATTTCCTGGAAGCCCGCGAAAAGAATCACTTCATCCGCCTCGACCCGCCCGAGTGGCAACGAGCATTCAGCGCGCTCAACGCGCAAGGGAGCGCCGCATGAACACGTCCGTAGCCGATCAACCGACGACAACCCAAACCAGTCGGAACGCCATGCCCGCCACGCCCGCCATCATCGCGTCGTCGGTCGATGAGGGACACCGCACACGCGCCACTCCGTTCGGCAAGGCGCTCGTGACGCTGGCCGATGCGCGTCCCGAGATTGTCGGCATGAGTGCCGATCTCGCGAAATACACGGACATGCACATCTTCGCGCAGGCCTATCCGGAGCGGTTCTACCAGATGGGCATGGCCGAGCAGTTGATGGCGACCGCCGCGGGCGGACTGGCCAAGGAGGGCTTCATTCCCTTCGCGTCGACCTACGCGACGTTCGCCGCGCGCCGATGCTACGACTTCATCTCGCAGGGCATCGCCGAGCAGGATGCCAACGTTAAAATCATTGGCGGCCTGCCAGGCCTGACCACGGGCTACGGCCCCAGCCACCAGGCCACGGATGACATTGCGATCTTTCGCGCGATGCCCAACCTGACCGTGATCGATCCGTGCGACGCCCTGGACATCGAGCAAATCGTGCCGGCCATCGCCGACCACCCCGGTCCGGTGTATATGCGTGTGTTGCGCGGCAACGTTCCGCTGGTGCTCGACGAGTACGACTACAAATTCGAACTCGGCAAGGCCAAGCCGATACGCGATGGCAACGATGTCCTGATCATCTCGACCGGCTTCATGACCATGCGCGCCCTCGACGCCGCCAAGGCACTGGCGTCGGATCGCGTTGACGTGGCGGTGCTGCACGTGCCAACGATCAAGCCGCTCGATGAGGCAACCATCGTGCGCGAAGCCGCGCGCGGCGGGCGTCTGGTGGTCGTTGCGGAGAACCACACGGTGGTCGGTGGTCTGGGCGAAGCGGTAGCAAGTGCGCTCATGCGCGCCGAGGTATCGACGCGCTTTCGCCACATCGGTCTGCCTGACCAGTTCCTGGACGCGGGCTCCCTCCCGGTGCTGCAGGATCGCTATGGCATTTCGCGCAAAGCGATCATCGCATCGATCAAGCATTGGTTAGCGTGACGCGGGCGAAATGAGGCGGGGCCGGCAAGCGCGATGACGGATGCGCCACCCGCTTTACATGCCCGGCGCATGCCGGGCATGTCTGCTATCGGGGACGGTTGACGGCGTCAGGGCTGCCACGTGCCGTTCACAGGCCGGTGCTTCCTGACCGGTCTTTCGACGCAGGCACGGGAACGTCGCGCAATCCCAGAAACGGAAACGGCGGCGCCACCTTGAAATCGGCCGAGACCTCACCGCTGAAGGTATTGCGCTGATCCTTGCCGAGATCGAGCCGCTTCACGGGCGCCCCGGCCGCGAAATCGACCTTGTTCAGATCCACCCAAAACGTGTTGGGCGTGAGCGCCGATTCAAAGAAGTAAAGCATGCGCTTGTGATCGACGACCGTGCGCCAACGCGTCGACGAAATATTCGGCTCGCCCGGCGTCGTGATGCCGAACGGCACCGACGCATTGCGAATGACACTGAACACGCTCGCCAACGCCTCGACCGGCGATTCGGTCTTCGGAATCGCATTGATGTAGAACGACGCTCGCGCAAAGCGATCCGACGAGCGATTCGTCCCCGGAAGGAACGTCGTTCCGCCAATCTGCTTCCAGTAACTGTTCAACGCAAGCTGCTCGTCAAACGTCGGCGAATTGGTCATCACCTGATACTGGCGGCCGTGGTGAATCACCTGCCGGCCGTTGATGTACTCGACGATCGCACTGTCGCCCGACTTGTCGGACATCGACAGATGCAGCGTCGCGATCCGATCCTCGCCGGGCACGTTGTCCGTCACGATCGTGAACGGCGTCTTCTCCAGCGCCGCCACGGCTTGTGCGACCGTCGCGAAGTTATCCAGCACGTACTGCGCCCAGGCCGCGATCGTCAGCCCCGGCTTCGACCCCTTGTCGAACGTCGGATACTGCGACTCCACCAACCAGAGCAACTGGGCCGACAGCCCCTTCTCGTTGACGCCGTCGGTCGTCGACACGTCGTAGCCCGTGGCCACCACGCTGCCGTACTTCGCCGTCCAGCGAAGCGAGTTGGGCCCCGCCTCGCCCGAGCGCGTCATGCCGCGCGGCAACACATAGAGATTGGTGGCGACGTCGACCCTCCAGTCCATCGAGCGCGCGGTAATGACGTCGTCGTTCGCGCCGAGATACACCACACGGGTACAGGCCAGTGCCGACAGCGCAGACAGGGCGAGCGTTGCGGCGGCGACGAGACACGGCAAGGTCTTGGCGAACATTCGGGCCATGGCGATACCTCACGTTGGGGAGACGGTTGCGCAAGAACCGTCAGTATAACGATGGAATCCGCTCCCTCCCCCGCCCGATCGAGAACAACGAAGCCCCGCCAGCGATGCTGCCTGGCGAGGCTTCGACTTCCCCCCTGGGGCCGGTCACCGGCCCTACGATTTGCCGACTCAGCGCTGCGGCTGCGCCGCCGCGCCAACCTCCTTGCGCACCTTGGCCACCTGGGTGGCCGTCACCGCCGGCGCCTTGTTGCCCCAGCTCGAGCGCACGAACGTCAGCACGTCGGCCACATCCTGATCGGTCAGCCGGTCGTCGAAGCCCGGCATCGCGTAATGCGTGGGCGCCGACTTCGTCCACGGCATTTCCGCGCCGCGCAACACGATGTGGATGAGCGAGGTCGGATCGGCCGAGTTCACCGTCGAGCTGAGGGCGAGCGTCGGGAACGTCTGCGTGTAACCCTTGCCGGTGCTGCGATGGCACGCCGCGCAGTTGTCGAGGAACGTGAGCGCACCGTTGCCCTTGCCTGCGCCCGTCCGCAATGCCTTGGCCACGGTGTCGTCATAGGCGAGCGCCTTGGCGTTCGGATCAACCGGCTTGAGCGTCTTCAGGTACTTAGCAATCGCCGTGAGGTCGTCGTCGTTCATGTGCTGGGTGCTGTGCTGCACCACGTCCGTCATCCCGCCGAACGCCGCGGAGTGGTCGTTACGTCCGCCCTTCAGGAACGCCGTGATATCGCCTTCGCTCCAGTTGCCCAGACCGTCGGTGACATCGCCCCGCAGATTCTTTGCGAGGAAGTTGTCGACCACACCGCCCGACAGGAATGCGGTGCTGTCGTCGGTGAGCGCCTTCTCCTGGAACGCAAAGCCGCGCGGTGTGTGGCAGGCGCTGCAATGGGCCAGGCCTTCGACAAGATAGCGTCCGCGCGAGATCGGATCGTTATCGGTCGAGGCGGTGTCGCCAACGACCGCGGGCGCGAACATGTTGCGCCAGATCGACAGCGGCCAGCGCATCGACATCGGCCACGGGATATCGGTCGACTTGTTGGTCTGCGCGACGGGCTTCACGCCGTTCATGAAGTAGGCGTACAGCGCCTTGACATCGGCCGGACGCACCTTCGCGTACGACGTGTACGGCATGGCCGGATACAACGTCGCGCCATTTCTCGCGATACCGTGACGCACCGCCTTGTCGAAGTCCTCGAGGCTGTAGCTGCCGATGCCGGTGTCCTTGTCCGGCGTGATGTTCGTCGAGTAGATCGTGCCGATCGGCGAGGCGATCGGCAGGCCGCCGGCGAACGGTAGCCCCTTGGGCGCCGTGTGGCACGCGGCACAATCGGCCGCGCGCGCGAGGTATTCGCCCTGCTTCACGAGTTGCGCCTGCGGGTCGTTCGCGGCGGGCGCCATCGGCGTCGGCGACACGGCTGGTGCGGCCGGTGCCGAGGCCGGCGCCGCCGCATTCTGCGCCCACACGGCAAAGGCCGCGAGCGCGAGGGTCCCGGCGGCAAGTGTGATCGCGGAGCGTTTCATCATCGTTTTGCGGATCATGGTTGCGCTCCTCAGGCCTGGACCAGCGGGCCGGCGTTCTTGAGGTACTGTTCGCGAATCGCCTTCGCAGACCAGTACGCCAGCGCCGCCACCACGCCCGTGGGGTTGTAACCCATGTTCTGCGGGAACGCCGACGCGCCCATCACGAACACGTTGGACACGTCCCAGCTTTGCAGGTACTTGTTGACCACGCTGTTCGACGGGTTCGTGCCCATGATCGCGCCGCCGGTCGTATGCGTGCTCTGGTAGATCCGCGTGTCGTAGTGCGTGCCCTTCTTGCGGATCGCGCGGAACACCTTCTCCGGATTCATCGCGCGGCCGACCGCTTCCATGCGGTCGCCCATATAGCCCAGCATGGCGTACTCGTTGTCATGCCAGTCGAACGTCATGCGCAGCAACGGTACACCGTAGGCGTCCTTGTAGGTCGGATCGAGATCGAGACACGCGTCGCGATACGACATGACCGAGCCGGAAATGCCGATCGTCATGTAACGTTGATACGCGTCCGTCACACCCGCTTTCCACTTGCTGCCCCACGACGGTGTGCCCGGCACGCTCGGCGTCATCTTGATCGGACGCCCGCCGGTGCGCACGTGACGGATGCTCGCGCCGCCGATAAAGCCCAGCGGCCCGTGGTCGAACTGGTCGCCGTTCAGATCGTCCATCGACACGCCGCCCGCGCCCGTGCCGATGAATGGATTCAACTGCGTGCCCTTGGGCAGCAGCACATTCACGGCGCCGTTCATCTGGTACGCATAGTTTTTGCCGACAACGCCTTCGCCCGTCTTCGGATCGTAGGGCTTGCCGATGCCGGAGAGCAGCAGCAGGCGCACGTTGTGCATCTGGTACGCGGCCATGATGACCAGATCGGCCGGTTGCTCGACTTCTCGGCCCTGTGCGTCGATGTACGTCACGCCCGTGGCCTTCTTGCCGTCGCTGTCGAGATTGACCTTGACGACGTAAGCATGCGTGCGCAGTTCGAAATTGGGTTTCTTGAGCAACACCGGCAGAATGGTCGTCTGCGGCGACGCCTTCGAGTACATGTAACAGCCGTAGTTTTCGCAGAAGCCACAGAAGTTGCATGGCCCGAGACGCACACCGTACGGATTCGTATAGGGCTGAGAGGTATTCGCGGCGGGGGCCGGATACGGATTGAAGCCGACTTCGCGGGCCGCCTTCTCGAAGAGCGTCGCGCCATAGGTGGTCTGTAGTGGCGGCGTGGGGAATTCGCTCGACCGCGCGCCCTCGCGCGGATTACCGCCAGGCACGATCGTGCCGTTCAGGTTGCCGGCCTTGCCCGACGTTCCGAACACTTTCTCGGCGAAATCGAAGTGCGGCTCCAGTTCCTCATAGCTCACGCCGAAGTCCTGAATCGTCATGCCGTCGGGGATGAACTTCTTGCCGTAGCGCTCTTCATAATGACTGCGAAGCTTCAGTTCTTCCGGCAGGATGCGGTAGTGCATGCCGTTCCAGTGAAAGCCCGCGCCGCCCACGCCATTACCCAGCAGAAACGAGCCGTTCTGGCGGTAAGGCACCGCGAGATCGTCCGGCGTATGACGAATCGTAACGGTCTCGCGGGCCAACTCCTGGAAGAGCTTGCCCCGCACCGAGTATTCGAGTTCGTCAATGACTTTGGGGTACTGCGCGTCGGTGGGCGTATCGCGCATCGCACCGCGCTCGAGCGCCACGACGTTGAGCCCGGCATCGGTGAGTTCCTGGCCGAGGATGGCCCCGGTCCAGCCGAAGCCCACGATGACGGCGTCGACCTTGTCTTTCTTGATGGCCATGAATTAGCCCCGCTTTCCGGAAATCGACACGGGCCCATACGGGTACTTGACGTTCGGCTGATCCGCCCAGTCGAGGAAGTCGGCGCGCGCGCCGGGGAACCCCACCATCTTCCAGCCCACCATGTCCTTGTTGCCGCCGTGGATCGGATCCGAGAAGAAACCTTCCTTCGTATTGGCGAGCAGATAGGAGAAGAACGTGCGCGCCGGCACGCTATCGAACTCGACCTTCGCGTGCTCCAGATCGCCGAGCACCGTCTCCTGCGTGGCGTGATCGAGATCGGCAAATGCCTTGTTGTACTGCTTTTTGCAGTAAGCGTCGCACGCCGCAATGCCGTGACGATAGATGTCGCGCGGCACGAGACTCAACTGGTAGCCCATCTCGGGAGGCTGATCGGTATGAAACGGCCCCTGCATATACCAGAGCTTGCCGTGCCCGAAGGGCGTTTCCATCTGACGGTCGATGAACTGTGGCACGTCGGCCTGAAGCGCTCCCGGGCCGAGGTCGTCGGCGGGAATCAGGCGGTCGACGGCGGCATTCACAAAACGCCATTCGTCGGCGGTGAAGTACTTGGGCTCGTAGGGCGCGGTGGACGCGGCGGGGGCGACGGGCTTGTCGCTGCTGCAGGCGGACTGACTCAACGTCGCACCGGTGGCGAGGGTCGTGGCGGGCACGATCGCCAGCACCTGGCGCAAAAAGCGCCGGCGCGGTTCCTTGTCCTGTGACATGGGGTTCTCCGTTTTGTGGGGGACGAATCACGCATGACAGTCAAGCAATGGATCGCCATGCGTGAAGAAAACCTGACAGGCTATTCGCTTCGCGTAGCGTTTTTTTAACGCGACCATTCTACTGACAAGCCCCCACGCGGCAAAACCCAAGTGTTGCTTAAACCTCGCAAACCGTTGATTAAAAAGGCTTGCGAATAATTAAAGTATTTACTATTACGCGCGCACGAAGCGTTTTGCCACATAAAATCTTTCGCGCGGCTTTCGCATGAAAAAGGCCGCTCCGTGTTCCGGTAGCGGCCTGACCTGCCTAATGCAGCGGTGGATTACTCAGGAATGGGCGGCAGTGCCGACAACGGCGGCGGTGGCGACAATGGCGGCGGCGGTGGCAGTGGCGACGGCGTCGCGACGGCTCGAGCGCTGCCGACGGGGCCGTGTCCGCCTGCGGCCTGTTCGCTCGGCAACGGCGAGGACACCATCGATCGAGCAAACATTGCCCCCAGGCTATGCTGCCTGCCCGGATGCGCGTTGCAGAACGCCTGCGCAAAAATTTCGCGCCGCGAGGGTTGCGACGTCGCGCTGGTCGATGCCGGCGAGCGTTCGGCTCGCGTGACGCGCGCGTATTCACTGCCGTCCGGCGCGACAAAGTGGGGCACGTCCGACGGGGTGTCTGACCTCACGAGGCGGGCGTAACCGCGCGCGTCCATCTCCGATGTCTCGGAATCGTCGGAATCCTCAGAATCGTCGAGCACCAACTCGGCGGAAGGCTCGGCCAGCGAGGGGCGAACGAGATCGGAAAGCCGGGTGGCATCGATCGGATTGGCCGTGGTCCGACGCGACCGCTCACGACTCGGACTCCGTGGGTCCACGCCTGAGTCGACTTCGTCGCCAAGCAGGCTGTCGTCGTGCGCAGGCGCCGGTGTGTCCGCCGGCGCGCGACACGTGTCGGACGGTGACAGGCCATCGTACACAGCACGGGTGGCGGCCTTCCAACTGTCGATGTCCAGCGCCCTGACGGCGAGCCAGGAACGCGCGGCGTCGCGGCCGCTGGATCTGGCATCGTTGAGCACGGTCGTGTACTCGTGCGCGCCGAACCCCCGACTGCGAATCATCTTGAGCGTGACAGGCTGGTCGGCCGGGTAGCCAAGGAGGAGTGCCAGCCGAGCCGAATCATTGGCCGCCCGCGTCTTGTTCCTGGCGAACCAGGAGGTCGACGCGGCAGGCTTGAGAACCCAGTTGCCATCGCGTACAGCCAGGCGCAGCGGTACGTCGGCGCCACCGTTGCTCATCTCTCGCTCCGCCTCGCGCGCCATGTCGTTCAGCGCGATCAGGGCGTTCAGTTCCGAGCGAAGCAGATCGTCCTTCCTGCCATGCGAATTCATGGTCAATCGCGCCATCGCATCTCTGAGCGCAGCAAGGTCATCGCGATTTCTTAGCGCAATTTTCCTGGCGCTCCCGTCGGGCAACGACGGGATGGTTGCAGTCAGCTTGCCCACCTCATCGCTCAGACGCGCGATCTCGCCAAGTTGCGCGCGCACCGAGCCAGTGGCAAACGTTCGAATGAAAGGGGTCGGCTCGGCTGGAGTCCTGTGACGGACCCGCTGCATGGCCGACGCACGCTCACGCTCGAAGGTCACGTCGGCGGCGACGGCGTCGGTAAACTGGGTGCGCCAGCGCCCAAGTCCCTCGCCGACGAATTTTGGCATCAGCGGGTCGGCGCGCAGGCGCTTGGCGTGAAGCACCTCGCGATCGCGCTCCGCGCACCAACTCCCCAGCGGAATGCCACTGTTGGCTTGCGTGCTTCGCGGCCGCACGGGATAGGACTGCCAGGGCTTGCCAGTCGGACTGAGCGCGGACGTGGCGACCGATCCCAGTCGCTGAAAGTCCGAGCCGAAGCTGTTCCCATCGTCGGGCGGCTTCGACCGGGTGATGGAAATGAGTTGCACCGGCGAGCCGCGCGATGCGGCGGAAATGGTTCCCATGATCGTCTCCAAGGTAAACAGACCGGATGGTCGTCAAGCGCAAGGAGACTAGAGTGGTTTGCCGCGATGTGATGTCGAATGTGTGGGAAGACTTCGTTTTGTGGAACCGGTTCGTCGTTTTCCCGCACGCAAAGCGCATGCTCAACGACGGTGGTCGACGCGTGGCCCGCCCGCCCCTTCAGAACCGGGCCAGCAGTTCTTCGAGCACCGCCGCGCCCTCCCTGCCCTTGGCGGCATCCGCCCAGAGACGATCGATCATGGCGCGATACATGCCAACGCCGTCGGGTGACGTCGTGATGGTGGCGATGCCGGTACGCAGATTCGGTAGTTCGCCCAACCGGAACGGCGAGACCGCCACGTAGGCTTCGCCCTGCGCCTCGAAGATCTGGAACGACTCGTTGGGCATGTTGTCGCTCACGATGCCGATCTGCACGCCCGTCGTGTCGGTCACGAGAAACTCGACGATGCGCGCCACTTCACGCCGCGCAGCCATCTTCCGTTCGAGCTGCACGCCAGGCGGGAGTCCCAGCCGTCCGACGAGTCCGTGATGCAGAAACTGCTCGATCTGACGCAGCCCGATGAGGCTCGTCACCGCCAGCCGCTGGCGCGAGAAGCTCGACTTGCGCTCCTGCAAGATGGCCAGCACGCGATCGATCGTGTTTGTCCAGCGCTGGTCGGCGAGCTTGGGCGGTATGCTCTCGTCGAGCATGTGGCGCAGCCAGACGTCGTAATCTTCGGACGTCAGCAGGAACGAAATGGGATCGAAATGCGCGACGATACGCTCGGAACGGCGCTCCAACTGGCGCATACGCTCGAAGTAGCTGACCGCTGAGTCGTGATATTCGACCTCCACGCCCAGCAGATTCGCCAGCGACACGCCCAGCAGCGCCGCGAGCCGTTCCAGCGTATCGATCTTGACGATCTCGCCGCGCTCGAGCTTGTAGATCGCCGCGCGTGAGATATCGAGCTGCTCCGCCACATCCTCGCTACGCAACTCCGCAGCGATCCGGTAGGCGCGCAAACGTTCGCCGATAGCTCGGAAATTGAAACGCGCGCCCCTCGGCGCGCGGGATGTCGTCGCAACGCGATTCAAATCGTCCCCTTTCGGATGCCCGTGCGCCGCGCGGCGGATCGCGCCGCGCCCACATCGCAGAGCGGCGATTATACCGGGTGCTCGCATGCCTCGATGCGGCTTGCCCCCCCGTCGGCAACGCGCTCGACCCGGGGGACGAGGCCGCCGCGCGCTTGCCCGGCCGGCTGCGTCGTGACAACGCGAGCGCCGTCTACGGCGCGAGCGCGATGACCTCGGCCACCGCGGCCGTCAACTTCTTCGCGTAAGGTACGTGCAGGAATTCGTTCGGGCCATGCGCGTTCGACTTCGGTCCGAGCACACCGCACACCATGAACTGCGCCGACGGGAAACCCGCCAGCAGTGTATTCATCAACGGAATGGTGCCGCCCTGCCCGATGTACGCCACGTCTTCCCCGTAGTGCCGTTGCGACGCCGTGTTCAGTGCCGACGTGAGCCACGGCGCAACATCGGGCGCATTCCAGCCAGAGGCCGCGCCGGCGTCCGGCTTGAACGTCACCCTGGCGTTGTAGGGCGGATCGAGTTCCAGCAGCGATTTGAGTTCGGCCACCGCCTGCGCGGCGTCGACGAGCGGCGGCAGACGCAGCGACAGCTTGAAGGCCGTGCGCGGACGCAGCACGTTGCCTGCATCCGACAGCGCCGGCAGTCCCGCCGCCGCGGTGACCGACAGCGACGGGCGCCACGTCGAATTGAGCAGCGCCTCCTTCGGATCGGTCGTGGTCGGCAATACCGACAGGCCGTCCTGACCGCAGGCCCACGGCATCTTCTTCCAGACATCGTCGCCAAGAATGCGCGCCGTCGCTTCCGCCTCCTTCAGGCGCTGCAACGGAATCGGCGTATGAAAGCCCTCTGGCAGCACATTGCCGCTGCCTGCGTCTTCCAGACGTTCGAACAATTGACGCATGATGCGAAAACTCGACGGCGCAATTCCGCCATAGCCGCCCGAATGAATGCCCTCGTCGAGCACTTGCACTTCGAGACTGCCGGAGATCAGGCCGCGCAGCGATGTCGTGAGCCACAACTGATCGTAGTTGCCTGCGCCCGAATCCAGGCAGACGACCAATCCGACACGGCCCAGTCGCTCACGCAGCGCGTCGACGTAAGGCAGCAGGTCGTAACTGCCCGACTCCTCGCACGTCTCGATGAGACCGACGCAACGCGGGCGCGCCACGCCCTGGGCATCAAGGGCCGCGAGCGCCGTCACGCTGGCATAGATGGCGTAACCGTCGTCCGCCCCGCCTCGGCCATAGAGCTTGCCGTCTTCAAACTTGGGCGTCCACGGGCCAAGATCGCGACGCCATCCATCGAACTCCGGTTGCTTGTCGAGGTGGCCGTAGAGCACGATGGTTTCGTCGCTGCCCGAGCGCGTAGCGGGGGCCTCGAAGAAGATAACCGGCGTGCGTCCGTCAAGGCGAATCACTTCGAGCTTCAGCCCCTTCACCGGCTGGCGTTCGGCCCATTGCGCGGCGTCGCGCACGACGCGATCGATGTATCCATTGCGTGCCCAGTCGGCGTCGAAGCCCGGGCTTTTGGCCGGCACGGCAATGTAGTCGGTCAGCGCGTGCAGGATGTCTTCATTCCATTTGCGATCGACGAATTCGCGCAAGGCAGCGGTGTCGAGCGACGGCTGAGTCGGGGTGACGATGTCGTTCATGGGGGCGTCCTTAGGGAGGGCTTGTTTGATGTGGCGGACCGGACCGAGCGGATCAGGCGTGGCTCGAGGATCCTGCCAGGGCACGCGTCGGGTACGCCGGCGGGCCGTATGACGACATCATAGCCATTCCCGGCGGCAGTGGCGACTGGCCGTCAAGACAGCGCGCGGCCGCCTTGGGCGCCGCGCCAGCATGCTCAAGATACTTGCGCCATGCAAACGGGAAGACGGGCGCGGTGGGTGCTCAGTTGCCGGTGCCTGGCGGGCCAAAACGAAACACGATCTCTCCGGCGGCCCCTGCCGCCTTCAAACACGAGGTCGATTGCGTCCCCTTGCCGGGGATGCCCAGCGAATGCTCGGTGTCCGCAGCGCTGCACCGCCAAAAGAACGAGACCGGACGGTCGCACCCGTTCGATGCCTCGTACCGGTATTGCGTGACGTCGGCAGGCAGTGCACGTAGCGCCCCGCAGGGGTTCCCGGCAGCATCGAGCGGTTCGGACGGCGCGGGCGTCGCGGATGACGTTTGGGCGTGAACCGACGCGCTCGCCGCGAGCGCGAGCCACACCACCGCTGCCGTCATCCTCAAGCGGTGCGCTGCCGTGACGACCATCAGAGCCAGCGCCAAGCAATGGCGACGGCCCCGACGGCAATGCCAACGGAGATGACGACGCCAAACCATGCCAGTTGCGCACGCCGCGCCCGACGACGGCTCGATTCCGAAGTGTCGTAAAAACGACCCAATCCGCCCGAGTACAACTTTTCCCAGCGAATTTCCATGGCGCACCTCACAAATCAATCAAACCGGCCCGCGTGATAATCTTTTTTCTTCTTTATCGAAAATTCTGAGACGCAAGACAATTCGGATAAATCCGGGCAAATCCGGAACCCAGGACTACCCAAAATTCCGACACAGCGCCGTCGCTTCAAGATGTCACTATTCTTTCGTTAACGCAATAGCGTGAACCCGCAGAATGCTGCGCCGGCGCCACGAGAGACCACGTTATCGACGATGGATATCAACGTGCTTAACGCGCTTTATCGCAGGCGGCGTCGAATCTTTAAGGGAAATGGCAGCGATTTGTAGTAATTCAGACGTGCCAGCCTTTCCGAAACGCCGCGCTCATGTAACAAAACGTTTCAAAACATCGCGGGTGTGCTGTTGCATCGGGTGATTGAAGCGACGCGGCGAACGTGCCGAAACCTCCGTAGCATAAGCTCGGGAGGCGGCATTGGCTTGGAAGTCGTGGAGGAAAAGCGTTAGCCGAAGCAACGCGGCGCGGCCGTCCGCCGGAGGCGGTGCCGCGCACGAAAAGGAAGATGGGTGACTTTAGCGTCCCAGGAAGGCCGCACCGACCGACAAGAGCACGAATCCGCCGACGCTACAGGCGATCGCGATTGTCAAAAGGCGTTGAAAGAGCTGCTCGCGCTCGCTCGCGCTGCGATGGGAACGGGGTGCATCGTGATGAATCGTTCCCCAACCACTCGAATACACTTTTTTCCAACGGATGTGCATAAGTTACCTCGCGTTGTTTAGTGTTCTTAGCCTTGCCCGTCATCGATTCACACTGTCGGAATCGACGAGACGCAGGGCTAGTATGCGCTTCGCCGAGCCGCCGTAAACCCCCCATCCGTGCTGCGTCGCCGCAAGCCAACCCCTTGATTTCGATGGATTCCGAGACGGGAGCGAGTGAGGTTGAATCCTGCCCCTCCGACGCAACGAGCGATTTATGACAGAGGGTGTCAATGCGACAGAATGTCGCAGGTGCGACAAGTTGTCGCGCAACCCGCATGGATCTTGGAATTATGGATTTCAACCGGTGCGACGGGGCCAGTCATGTCGCAGGTGTGAAAGCGGTGGCCGGCCGGACGACCCGGGTGTTCGAAGCCGCGTAGGCGTGTCCGGCGCGCGACATCGTGCAGCGCAACATCGATTGTTCGAATAAGCGACAAAGCTGGGGTAAATCCGGGGGAAGGAAATGGGCCCCCTCCCCACCAGGGTCACGATTCGAATGGATTTCTCACCTGTCGCGCCGTCGTGCCCCCCGGCGCGCCCGCCTGGGCCGGCAGATCGGCGCGGGAGAGCGTCGCGACCACGGCGTCGAGCACCGCTTTGAGCATCTGCGCCTGACGCAGCCCTTCGGCATCACGGCGAATCTCCAGATTGCCAAAGAGCGCGACGTGGTCCGTATGGTTTTCGACGTTCAGCTCACCCAGCGTGAGCGCGTCGGCATCATTGGCGAACGGGACGAACGCGGCATTGGCAGAAGACGAAGTGGACATTCTGGACTCCTGAATCGAGGGATAGTCAGTCAGTTGAGATCGGCCGACGGGGTGGCCATCGTCAGTGGCGGGGCAAGGACAACGCCTGTGGCGATCGGCGTCGTGCTTAGCGAATGATCGTACGCAAGAAATCGAGCACCGTCTGCACCTCCCGATACGACGGCACGCTCGGATCGCGCTTGCGCTTGCCGCCAGCCGCCTTGGGCGCGGGCAGGCGCATGGCCGTGCGCTTGACGTCCAATGGCATGCCGGGGAAAAAGTCGATGCCGGCGAGCGTCTCGAGTTCCGCCACGCTCACCACCGAATAGTCGCTCGTGGCCTCGTTCGCCACCAGGTAGGCACCGGCCTGCTTGCGTTTCGGGTCGTAGACAATCTTGTAGAGCTGCGTGGGCACCATCACCCGATCGCCGACCTGCGTGATCGACTTGCCCTTGAACAGCGGGCCCGTAATGACGAACAACTCGCCGCGATCCTGCGCAAGCTTGCGCACGCTCGACTCGATGCCCGCCCACAGATATCGATTGTTCTCGCTGTTCTGCGGCACCATGTTCGACAGCGAAAAGCTTTCCGACTGCGCTTGCGCATTCGGCATGTCGGCCGACGGCGCCATGTGCCCCCGGTCGTATCCCGAACGCACGTAATCGCGAAGCTCGGCCCGTTCATCGGCGGGAAGGCGAGATTCGGCATGGAAATTGTTGACGCGCGAGATCTGGCGCGCGTCACGCAAGCCCGCTGCGCTCAGGTGCTCGGCCGACCAGAGCGGGGTACGTGTCACCCCCGAATGCATGACACCGAACGCGCTGAAGCACACTTCGCGCGCGTCGCGATTCATGGCGGACTGGGTAATGTCGGGCGCGGTAGCGGCCCAGTAATGCTCCCCGCAGGCCGAAGCGGCGGCGATTGCATGGCCCGAAAAGGTCATGACGCACGTCACGACCCCGACTCGGGTAAGGGTGGCCAGAGAGGCGGCCAACTGCCCGGCCATCGCGCGCAAGCGGCTTGCGCGCACCGCGGTGACCGTCCATCGAGACTGCTTCATCGCACTGCTTACGGTAAGACGTGAGGGGGTGCGATTGTAGCGGATGAACCGCTATTCGGGGACGACACTGCCCACACCGTAAGCGGCGCATTGCAGGGTCTGGGCGGGGCCGAGGTTGTCGCACTCGTCCGCGCGCGCACTCGGCAGCCACGCCTGTGCCAGGAACAGCACACAGAGCACCAGCGCGAGCACGAGGAGCAGCGTCTTCATTGCGGCATCCGAGTAGGGTTGCCGCATTGTATGCGGGGACGCCCCCACACAACCGGTCCGGCGCGCCCGAGAATTGTTTCGTAGCGTTACCGCGCCGCGGGCTGGACGTTCGTCGCCATCACCCCACGGACACCTCGCCTCGCAGCGCGACGAGCGCGGCCAACGGCTCGCTCAATGCGCCTTCGGCGCGCAGGCCATCCACCACGCCAACACGGTCGGGCATCGCGCGATTCTGCGACATCTTGAATTTGCCTTCGATGCGGCGAATCGGAATTTCCACGCCGACGATGGCGCGCAGCATGCCGTCGATGTAATCGGCCGGCGCGTCTTCCACCGCCCACGGCGCGGCACGCCCCTGCTCCTGCGACTGCGTGAGATCGCCGACGAGGCGACGCAACCACGAGGCATCGTCGATCACTTGAGGTTTGCCCCATACATGCACCGCCGCGTAGTTCCAGGTCGGCACGACTTTGCCGTGCTCCACCTTGGCGGCATACCACGAGGGGGTGATGTACCCTTGCGGGCCGGTAAACGCCACGAGGCAATCGCCGACCCCACGCAGCGCCGCAGCATGCGGATTGGCCCGCGCCAGATGCCCACGCAAGAGGCCGAACTCGCCTTCTTCCGGATACATCAGAAACGGAATCGAATCGGCGATCAGCCCCTGCGAACCGGCGCTGACGAGCAGGCCAAGCGGATGGGTGCGAATGAGGTCGTGCAGGATTTCAGGGCGATCCTCGGCAAAGGCGACGGGCTGGTACATCGACGACTCCGGACAAAAGCAGCGGGAAGGGAATGACGCCGAGCCTACGCCCTCCCATGGCCCTTGGCAAAGACCCAAAACCGATCATTTTTTTGGTGCCACGATACGGTCAGAGCGGCGCGGCGGCGGGGGCGAGTGCCTCGGGCACCCCGACGCTGGCATCGACGCCCGCGTTCTCCTTGAGCAGGAAGACCAGATGATGCCCGGCGAGCAGCTCGATGCGACGATCGCGTGCGAACTCTTCCACCCCATCGTCGAACGCCCCCGTGGTAATCAACATGCCACGGGCGGCGCCAATCTTCTGCATCTCGGCGAGCATGGTGCGCGCGGCGGCGATCTCCAGACGTGCGCCGTGGTGCATTTCGCGATAGACGTGCACGACAACGTCGCCCCCGAAAATCGGATGCGGATCCCACGCGCGGCAGGTCAGCATGCCGGCCTGCTCGCCGGGCAGAAGCGGCGGCCCTTCGAAACCGTGCGAGCGCAGCAGGTGGAACATCACCTGCGTGAAGTCCTTGTCGGTGAGTGTCATCAGATTGAAGCGGCGGTCGACGGCGACGTCGGCGTCCGTGACGACCTTCGTCATGTCGACACCGGCCACCGGTGCGACCGCCTCCAGCGCCTCAGGGCTCGCTGATACGCGCGCCCCCAGCGCCGCCAAATGTTCCGCCGGATCGCCCTCGGCCAATGTGAGCGCCGCGAAGTCGGCGCGCGCCACATGGACGCTCGCCAGACACACGCGCGTATCGCCATCGCTGGCATACGCATTGAAGACGATGGCGTTCACTTGACGCAGCGGATCGGCCGAGAACAGCTCGTGCAGCGAGCGGAGCACGAGCTGGCGCAACGCGTTGGCATACACCTTCGCGCGGACGGCATCGCTTGCCGGCACGCCCTCCACGCGCCCCTGCGCGGCATGGTAGTGATAGTCGAACGCGACGGGCACGGCGGCGTCGAGCGTCGGCACGTCATAGCCGATGGCCAGCAACTTGTGGTGCTCGACGTAGTGCGCCGCGAGCGTCTGCATGAACGCTTCGGGATACGGACTGCGGCTGAGCACGATGCGCGCATAGCCCGTGATGGCCGCCGCTTCGCCGCGCAACAGTGCCCCTTCGAAATCGGCCACGGCCGCGTTGTGACGTGCACTCTCGGCCCGTGCGGCTTCCGTGGCCTTTTGCTGCGCGATCTGGAGAATCATCGAACCCTGCGCTCGGCGGACCTTCGATGCCTCGTGCTCGCGTTCCGCATGAACGAACTCGCCACGCGCCTTGGCGACGGCTTGCTCGTAACGCCCCGACGCGCCCGGCATGGCCAGCGCGAGCCGGCCCGGCTTCTCGGGCGCGAAGGCTTCCCACTCGGGCTTGGGCAAGATCTTTGGGAGATGCCGGGTATCGAGCACCGGCGGCGTGGTGCTCGCGCGCAGGTCGGCCGGCGCAATGCGCAGATCGCGCGCGAGACCGTCGGCGAGCAAACGCTCCAGCCGCGCGACCTCCAGTTTGGCCTGAGCGCCTTGCGCTGCCGCTTCGGCTTGTCGCCACGCCACATGTGTGCGCTCACGCGCGGCGGCGTCGGCGACCGGCGCCGCTTCCATGGCGCGCAATGCCTGATCCACGGCGCGGACTTCCGCCAGCGAGCGCGCCAGCATTTGCGCATGCTGCTGCTCGCGCACGTGCGCGGCGCGCCAAAACTCACGCGCCAGACGATCAATGATGCTCTCGAATCCCCGGTTCACTACTGCCCCCGCAAGCGATATTGGTTTTGTTTTGTCAAGCCCACTACAACATCCACGACGTTCGGAACGAAGCCACTTGGCCCGCGCCGCGCAGGAAGCGGAAATGTTCACGCAGCGTCGTCGTCGCGCTGAACGCCGCCCCCCTGAAAACCGCCCGCTGCGCCTTGTGACATCAGGCTGGCACACGACTTTTGCGTAGGGGACGATTGTAGGACGATGGCCGCTCGCCAAGCAAAAAATCTTTCATTTCCTTCCCGGGCGAGCATGTCATGCGCGCAACACGGGTGCCCTGATCGTCATCAAATCGCAATGACGGCACAGACCGGCACATACGCCCCCCCGGCCGGGGAAAACGTTGCCCCGTTGTCATCAATGACGGTTACCATGACGCGGCTTCCCCGACGGTCGATGCCGCCGGGGTCCGCTCGGATCCGGTTCCATTTCTCTACCGACATCGCATCATGAACGAGCTAGCGCCCGCCCCTGCCGTCGCCTCCCTTTGCCTGCGTAGCGCATGCGTGAGCGCGTTCGCGTGCTTGTTGCTGGCACTTGTCGCCATCCCGTGGATCGACCGTCCGGTGGTGGACTTCGTGCATGCGCATACGCAAGGTACGCCGTGGATTCAGCACGTTGCGGAGTTGCCCGCGCCACTGTTTGTGCTGGCCTGGCCGACGTTTGGGATCGTTGGCGCCGCGCTCGTCTGGCGACACCGCCTCCCGGCGTGGGCCACGACGCTGTGGCTTGCGGCGGGTGCCGTGGGCGTTGGCAGCGTGCTCAAGCAAGGACTGAAGTTCGCTTTCGGGCGGACGTGGCCGGCCACGTGGGTTCATGACAATCCGTCTTATCTGCGCGACGGCGTGTTCCAATTCCGGTGGTTCGGCGGCGATACTGCCGCGTATGCGTCGTTCCCCTCGGGGCATCTCACCGTCATGCTGGCGTTCGCCACCGTGCTCGCGCTGCGACACCCTGCGCTGCGCTGGCCGTGCGCCGTTGCCGTTGCGCTGACGGCCTTCGGCCAACTCGCCGCCGCGTATCACTGGACGAGCGACGTGCTCGCAGGGGCCGCGCTCGGCATCGCGGTGGGCACGATGTTTGTCGGGCTTGGCAACGCTGGGCCACTCGGCACGTGATTGCGCTGTAGATGGATTGGCGGGCATGCCGTAGCGGCGCACCGCACGATTGCACTACACTTGAACCTGCTGCGCGCAACGCCTCCCATCGGAAATCGAGCGCGCTGCCTGCGCCGCCTCTTGCCCCCTCAGTTTCGACGGAGCCTGTGATGACGACGTCCCTGATTCTCAATGTGATCGGCCCGGATCGTCCGGGTCTGGTCAACGCGATCGCAGATCGCGCGAGCGCCGCTGGCGCCAACTGGCTGGAGAGCCGTCTGGCCAATCTGGCCGGCCAGTTCGCCGGCATCATCCATCTGCAAGTTCCCGACGAACACGCCGACGCGCTCACGCAAGCCCTGCAGGCGCTGGAAACCCAAGGCCTGCGCATCGCCGTCACACGCGCCCAGAGCGCCGCCGCCGACCCGGCCGCACGCGCGCTTCAGCTCGATCTTGTCGGGCAGGATCATCCAGGAATCGTCAAGGAAATCTCGCACGTGCTCTTCTCGCGCGGCATCAGCATCGACGAACTCGCCACGGAGTGCGTCGAAGGATCGATGTCGGGCGGCACGCTGTTTCGCGCGACCGCCCGACTGCACGTTCCCGCGAGCGTCAGCACGGAATCGCTGCGCGAGACGCTCGAAAGTCTGGCCGACGACCTGATGGTCGATGTCGAACTCGATTCGCCTTCCGGTGCGTGAGCGCGCACGGATGAAGCGGGTCTTCCTGTTCTTCCTCGGGGCGGCCGTCGTCGTCGCCCTGCTCTCGCTGCTGCCGGTGCCGTTCGAGCGCCGGACCCACATCGTGAGCACGGTCACGGTGCAGGCGCCGCCGCAGGCCGTCTACGACTACGTGACCACGCCGGCCAACTGGCCGAAATGGCATCCGGCGTCGCTCGCCGTGCAGGGCACGACCGATCACTCGCTCGTCGTGGGGGAAAAAGTCGCCGAAGAGTTTCGCCTCGCGGGACGTCACGGCATCATTCACTGGAAGGTCGTCGAGGCGAAGCCACCGCTCGAATGGCGCCTCGAGGGCGAGATGAACCGACGTCCGTCGGGAGAAGTCCGCTACACGCTCACGCCCGACGGCACGGGTACGCGCTTCGAGCGCGATGTCGTCTATCGCACGCCGAATCTGCTGTACCTGATGCTCGATCCGGTCTTCATCGGCCCGCGCATGCGCGCGGAGTCGGCGCAGGGCGCGAAGCAACTCGAACAAATCTTCGCGACATCGACGGCCGGCATCCCCGCGCCGGCGTCGATGTCGGCCGTCGCCACACGTCCCGCGCAGGCCCAGTAGCGGTGGGGGTCGCGGTGTCGTAGCGTGCCGGTGGCGTGGTGGCGCGGCGCCGAGGCATCTCAGTGTCGCCTCGCAGCGCCCAGCCTACTCGTTGAACGTGGCCGCCATCGCCTCGGCCGCCGCCTGAAGTTCCGGCAGAAACGTCATGAGCGCATCAAGCGTGCGGCGCTGCGCGCTCGCCTGCACCGCGATGGCCGCACACGCGCGATTGCGGTCGAGCATTACGGGCACGGCCACGGCGATCATGCCCGGCACATGCTCTTCGTTGTTGGTGCCGACCCGGCGCTTGCGCGTCTCGCTCAACTCCTCGCGCAAGTCCTCGAGATCGGTGATGGTGTTCTCCGCACGCGGTCGCAGCGGCAGATGCGCGATCAACTTCTCGCGGCGCGCGCGAGGCAGGAACGCCAGCAGCAGCTTGCCGCTCGCCGTGCAATGCAACGGCACACGCGAGCCCGGCGCGAGCTTGAGCTGACGCGACCAATCCGTCTCGACACGATCGAGATAGACCAGGTCGTCGCCCGAGAGCATCGACAGATTGCACGTCTCACCCAGCTTGTCGACCAGTTGCTGAAGAATCGCATGACGCGCGGCTGCCGGGCCGACGTGCATCAACGCATTGACGGCCATCGCGCGCACCCGCGACGACGGCTCGTAATGCCGGCTGCCCGCTTCGCGCGACACGAGAAACGCCGCTTCGAGCTGCTTGAGAATGCGATGCACCGTCTGCTTGGGCAGACCGATGACAGCGACAATTTCCGCCAAGGTCATTGGCGTGCCTGACGCACTGAGAATTTCGAGAATGCGAAATGCGCGGACGGCCGCGGCGTTCGACTGATTGCTCATGTCGGTACTGGGGTCTCGGGGTCGAGTTGTTTTCTGGATCGTTATCGCTCGCGGTGGTCTCCCTGCTGCCCGACGTCGACACGCCACCGTCCCAACCCGCTCCCGAGCTGCCACGCCGCCATGCCGTCGCACCGCGACGTCCCGTTTTCCGCATTCTAGTGCCAATCGGCCTTCGCTGACGATTGGAGACAAACCCGGAGATATGCCGAATATCTTATATCTATGACCCCATGACGGCAGGCGAAGACCCGGCCGGCTCTCGGGTCGTCCCCTGCCCCAACGTCTCGAGCGTGGCGCCACGATGCCGTGACCGAAGCGCCGCGGCCGCTCAGGCCTTGCCCGACAGCATGCGCAGCCGATGAATCAGGCTTGAGGTGTCCCAGCGCGAACCGCCGAGCGATTGCACATCCCCATAGAACTGGTCGACGAGCGCCGTGACCGGCAGCGATACACCGTTGCGCTGTGCTTCGGCCAGGCAGAGCCCCAGATCCTTGCGCATCCAGTCCACCGCGAAGCCGAAATCGAACTTGCCGTCGATCATCGTCTTGCCGCGATTGTCCATTTGCCAGCTCGCTGCCGCCCCTTTACTGATGACGTCGAGCACAAGCGGCATGTCCAGACCGGCACGCTGGCCGAAGTGGATCGCTTCCGACAGTCCCTGCACGAGACCGGCGATGCAGATCTGGTTGACCATCTTGGCCACCTGCCCCGCGCCGGCCTCGCCAACGCGCGTGACGGCTCGGCCGTAGGCGCCCAGCGTTGGGGCAACCCGGTCGAATGCCGGCGCATCGCCGCCGCACATGATGGTCAGCACGCCGTTCCTGGCACCGGCTTCGCCACCCGAGACGGGGGCGTCGACAAAGTGCAGCCCCTTCGCGTGCGCGGCGGCGTAGAGTTCGCGTGCCACGTCGGCCGAGGCCGTCGTGTGGTCGACGAAGACGGCGTTCGCCTTCATGCCGGCGAAGGCGCCATGCTCGCCGAGCACGATACTGCGCAGGTCGTCGTCATTGCCCACGCAGGCGGCCACGATCTCGGCGTCGCGCGCCGCCTCGGCCGGGGTGGCGGCGGCCGCACCGCCATACTCCTTGGCCCATTGCTGCGCCTTGGCGGCCGTACGGTTATAGACCGTGACCTGATGACCGGCACGTTGCAGATGACCGGCCATGGGATAACCCATCACGCCCAGGCCGAGAAACGCGACGCGGACAGACGTTGCTTGCGATGAAGGGGAAGTCAATTCGAGGGCCTCGCAGGTTGATTCGCTATGAGGGAACCCAGGGGCGCACGATGCAGGGAGCACCCATGGGGTCCTGTCTGAAATTCAGGGGGCTTGCGAGCCCCCATTATAAAGATGGCCTTCGCTCGGGCGCCAGCGCAATCCCCCGCCACACGGGGATCTGCGCAAACCAGCCCCAATTTGGTGCGCCGTAGGGCTTTCAGTAATTCCCCGTAAACATGAGGCCGTCGTTACCGTTTGAAAAATTGTGTTTCCGTGACTGGCGTTGGTCCAAGGTTCCGCTACAATGCGCGGCATGGCTGATTTTGATACCTGTTGGTCAATTCGCGTTTACTACGAGGACACGGACGCCGGAGGCGTCGTCTTCTATGCCAACTATCTGAAATTCTTTGAACGGGCCCGTACCGAGTGGCTCCGTTCGCTCGGCATCGAGCAACTCGCGCTGGCCCGCGAAACCGGCATGATTTTCATCGTGCGTGCAACCGCACTCGACTATCTGGCCCCCGCCCGGCTCGACGATCTCCTCACCATCAAAAGCCGCATCGAGCGCGTTGGCGGCGCCTCTGTCGATTTTCACCAGGAAGCCTGGCGAGAGGCGCCGGACGGCAGCAGCGAACTGTTAGTGCGCGGCAGCATCAAAATCGGCTGTGTGGCGGCCAGCACGCTGCGCCCAGGCAAGATGCCCGCGAACGTGCGCCTCGCCATGCTGTCGGCCGCCACAGCGGGTGAACCGCCCCGTTCGGCAGCCGCCTGAAGCCAACAACAAGAATTCCGGTCAGTCAATAACCACACCATGCCCGATCAAGACCTTTCCATTATTTCGCTGGTCCTGCATGCCAGCGTGCTCGCTCAGGCCGTCATGGGCCTGCTGCTGCTGCTCTCGCTGCTCTCGTGGACCCACATCTTCCGCAAGATCTTCGCGATTCGCCGCGCGCGCACCCAGACCGAGCGCTTCGAGCGCGATTTCTGGTCGGGTGGCGATCTTCAGGCGCTCTATCAAAGCGCGCTGAACAACCGTCATCAGACGGGGCGCTCGAGCGCATCTTCGAATCGGGCATGCGCGAGTACATCAAGGCGAGCGAGAAGGGTCTGCACGATCCGAGCGCCATTCTGGACGGCGCGCGTCGCGCGATGCGCGCTTGTTATCAACGTGAAATGGATTCGCTCGAAGCCAATCTCCCGTTCCTCGCATCGGTCGGCTCGGTGAGCCCGTACATCGGTCTGTTCGGCACGGTGTGGGGTATCATGAACGCTTTCCGCGGCCTGTCGAACGTGCAACAAGCCACGCTCGCCAATGTGGCGCCCGGTATCGCGGAAGCCCTGGTGGCGACTGCCATCGGTCTGTTCGCCGCAATCCCTGCCGTGGTTGCCTACAACCGCTTCGCCAACGACATCGACCGGCTGTCGATCCGCTTCGAAAGTTTCGTCGAAGAATTCTCCAACATCCTGCAACGGCAGATTCACTAAGCACTCCGGGAGCGCCGAGACATGGCAGGTTCTATGCGCAACGCTCGCCGCGGCCGTCGCGCCATGGCGGATATCAACGTCGTACCGTACATCGACGTGATGTTGGTGCTGCTCGTCATTTTCATGGTGGCCGCGCCGCTGGTCGCGCCCTCGATCGTCAACCTGCCGAGCGTCGCCAACGCGAGCCCGCAGCAGCAGACGCCGCCCGTGGTCGTCAACATCGAAGCCGACAACCGGATGCTGGTGCGCTACAAGGATGGCGAGAACACCATCGAGCAGCGCATGGGCGCCGCCGATCTGACCGGCTTCCTTCAAGGGCGCCAGGCCGCGAATCCGGATCAGCCGGTTGTCATCGCCGCCGACAAGACGGTGCGCTATGAAATCGTCATGAACGTGATGTCCGATCTCAAGGCCCAGGGCGTCAAGCGCGTGGGCCTGCTCGTCAAGCAGAAATGAGCCGCACCGCAGCCCGCACCGACCGTCCCAATCGCCCTATCGGCCCACGCAACGATGAGCGGGGCACGGGTCGGGCATTTCTCCTCGCGCTGTTCATGCACGCGCTGCTGTTCGCGCTGCTCTTTTATGGCATGCGCTGGCAGAACAGTTCGCCGGCCGGGTCAGAGGCCGAGCTGTGGACACCGTCCGAAGTCGCGGAGCCGACGCCGCCCGTGGTGACGCCACCGCCGACGCCCGCGCCGCCCGCCGTGGCCGCGCCGACGCCGCCGGTCGAAGACGCCGACATCGCCCTCCAGCAAAAGAAGCGCAAGCAGGAGCAGCAGGCCGCCGAGCAGGCACGCCTGCTCGAAGCGCAGCAGGAGAAGGCCCGTCAGGAAGCGCTCAAGCAGAAGCAACTTGCCGAGCAGCAGGCAGCAGCCGACATCGCTCGCAAGAAGGCGGCGGAGGAAGCCGCCCGTCAGCAGAAGCTGGCCGACCAGAAGAAGGCCGACGAGTTGAAGCATCAGAAGGACGAAGCGGCGAAGAAGGCCGAAGCGCTCAAGCAGCAGCAACTCGTCGATGCACAGAAGAAGGCAGACGCCGAGAAGAAGGCCCAGCAAGACAAGGCGGCCAAGGCCAAGGCCGCGCAGGAAGCGGCGGCGCAAAAAGCAGCCGACGCGGCACGCGCCCAGCGTCTGGCGGCGTTGCGTGGGATGGCCGGGGGCACGGCCGGCGCGACCGGCAACGGTCTGGGCTCGCAGGCGGGCGGTACCGGCTCGGGCGCAGGCGGCACAGCGTCGGCGGGCTATGCCGATCGCGTGCGCGCGAAGGTCAAGCCGAACATTGCTTATGGCGGCGACACCACGGGCAATCCCACGGCCGTCGTCTCGGTACGTCTGGCGCCGGATGGCAGCGTGCTGTCCATGCAGCTGGTCAAATCGAGCGGCAATCCCGCCTGGGACGCCGCCGTGCAGTCCGCTATCACCAAGTCCGATCCATTGCCACGCGACACCAATGGCAAAGCCCCCCGAGCGTCAACCTTCGCTTCAGCCCCAAAGGCTGAGAGTGTTGTCAAACGGGAACGATAACCGAGCGACGTGAGTCCATTTTCATCCGAGTGTGGTAAAAATGGCGCTTGCACCGCGTAACTGACCAATCGAACGCATGCGAATTTCCAGTCAATATGCATGGCGTGCGCTGGTGGCCACCTGGCTCACCGCAGCGTGCACGATCGCCCATGCGCAGACGCCGCTGACCGTCGACATCACGGGCGTCGGCACCAACCGTTACCCGATCGCCGTGTCCAATTTCAAGGGCGCCGCGCCGACGGACATCGTGTCCGTCGTCAAGGCCGACCTGAGCAACAGCGGACGCTTCAATCAGATCGATACCGGCGGCGCCGCCGTCGGCGTGGACGATTCGGTCGATCTCGGCACGTGGCGTGCCAAGGGGCGAACGCCTTCGTCTCGGGCACGATCGTCCCCGCGGGCAACGGCAACTTCCAGGTCAGCTTCCGTTTGTACGATGCCGTGAACGGACAACCGCTCGGCGGTCTGGCCCTCACCTCGTCGGCCGCGAACTTGCGGCTGACGGCGCACAAGATCGCTGACTACATCTACCAGAAGCTGCTGGGCGACCGCGGTGTGTTCGCCACGCGTCTGTCTTACGTGTTGCACAGCGGCAACCACTACCAGTTGCAGATTTCGGATTCCGACGGCCAGGATGCGCGCGTTGCGCTCAACAGCCGCGAGCCGATCATCTCGCCGGCCTGGTCGCCGGATGGCACGAAGGTCGCCTACGTCTCGTTCGAGAAGCGCAAGCCCGTCGTGTACATCCACGATCTGCCGACCGGCCGCCGTGCCGTGTTGGCCAACGAGAAGGGCAACAACTCGGCGCCCGCGTGGTCGCCGGACGGCAGCAAGCTTGCCGTAGCCCTTTCGCGCGACGGCAACACCCAGATTTATCAGGTCAACGCCAATGGCGGCGGCCTCAAGCGTCTGTCGCGCAGCGGCGCGATCGACACCGAACCGCAGTATTCCCCGGACGGCAAATGGATCTACTTCACGAGCGATCGTGGCGGTGGTCCGCAAATCTACAAAATGCCGGCCGGTGGGGAAGGAGCAGGCGCTGCGCAGCGCGTGACCTTCAAGGGGAGTTACAACGTCAGCCCGCGAATCAGTCCCGACGGCAAGTTGCTCGCGTTCATTGCGCGACAAGGCGGCGGATTCAAACTGTGCGTGCAGGATATGAGTACTGGCGATGTTACGGCTCTGACCGACACCAGCCACGACGAGTCACCGAGTTTTGCCGCGAACGGCAAGTACATTCTTTATGCAACGCAGTCGGGGGCCGCAAGGTTCTCGCGGCAGTCTCGGTGGACGGGCAAACCCGGCAGATTCTTCAGGTTCGGGGAGGGGAAGTTCGCGAACCCTCCTGGGGCCCTTTCATGCAATAACATCAACAGCAACATCAATCGGAGGCTCAAATGAGTTCCCTGCTTCGTAATATCCTCGCCATCTCTTCGCTGGCCGCTCTGGCCGCTTGCTCGTCGGGCGTGAAGCTCGACGATCAGGCTAACGCCAACAAGGGTCAAGCCACGGACGCCCGCGCTGTCGCCCCCGTCGACGCCTCGGCTGACGAACTGAACAACCCGAACGGCCCGCTCGCCAAGCGCAGCGTGTACTTCGGCTTCGACCAGTACAGCGTCGATGCTCAGTACACTCCGATGCTCCAGGCGCACGCCGCGTTCCTGAACAAGTACTCGCAGCGCCACGTGCTGGTGCAGGGCAATACCGACCCGCGCGGCACGAGCGAGTACAACCTGGCCCTGGGCCAGAAGCGTGCTGAATCGGTGGTGAAGGCGATGTCGGCACTGGGCGCCAACACCAACCAGATGGAAGCCGTTTCGCTGGGCAAGGAAAAGGCAACGGGTACGGACGAGGCCAGCTGGGCTCAGGACCGTCGCGCCGATCTGGCTTATTGATTGAATCGTCATGACGTCTCGTTTGCTTAAAAACATGATCTGCGCGGTGACGCTCGGCACTGCGGTGCTGAGTCCGCTGGCGCATGCCGGATTGTTCGATGACGACGAGGCGCGCAAAGCGATCCTCGATATCCGCAGCCGTCTGGATTCGGACAAGCAGCGGATCGAGGGGCTCACGCGCAACGTGCTGGATTTGAACAATCAGATTCAGCAGTTGCAACGTGATCTGGCCGACCAGCGCGGTCAGAACGAAGATCTGAAAAACCAGCTTGCGAACCTGCAACAGAGTCAAAAGGATTTCTACAACGACCTCGACGGTCGGCTGAAGAAATTCGAACCGCAGCAGATGACCGTCGGCGGCGTGACAGGCACCGTCCAACCGGGCGAGAAAGATGTCTTTGACGCCGCGCTGACGAAATTCCGCAATGGTGACTATAAGGGCGCGCAAACGGCATTCCGAACCTTCTCGGCCAAGTATCCCGACAGCCCGTATCAACCCGAAGCTCAGTTCTGGCTTGGCAATGCGCAGTACGCCAACAAGGATCTGAAGGGGTCGACCGCGACGCTGCAAGGGATCGTGACGAAGTACCCGACGAGCCCGAAGGCTGCCGAGGCAATGCTGGCAATCGCCAGCAACCAGGCGGAATCCGGGCAGATTGCGACAGCGAAGAAAACGTTGCACGATTTGATGGCCAAGTACCCGGACAGCGAATCGGCAGCCGAGGCCAAGAAGCGTGTGGCCAAGCTGAAGTAAGACGTCTCACGGGAGACTGTGCGAACCAGCCTACCGTGCGAGGTCACTCGTCAAACGCATAACGCCGCCTTTGGGCGGCGTTGTCGTTTCCAGTTACCGTCGTTGCCGTCGTTACCGTCGTTACCGTCGTTACCGTCGTTGCCGTCGTTGCCGTCGTTGCCGTCGTTACCGTCATCGTCAACGGTCGCGCGACCGCCAGGCGCTCCCATCCTTCCCGGCTTTGCGGATGCCGAACGCGACCTCAAGTAGAATACGGGCTTTGCAAGCGTTCGAAGCGCGGCGTCTCAGGGGATGTGTGCGGGTCCAACCGGGTCTGCAGGGCATGACGACCGCACCCGCGATGTGATCGCGCGCAGACTGTGCGCGGCACGTCTGATAATTATCATGCCGGCTACGCCCCGTGGCTCGCGACAACGAATCGAATGGCCGGGCACGGCCGCCATCGCCTTCTCGCCTCATGACCGACGTCGATCTCACTGCCCTCTCCCACACCGTAGTGTGGTTCACCTTTGCGCTGGCCTTCGTGTTTGGCGCTGTGCTGCAGCGCACGCATTTCTGCACGATGGGCGCGCTCTCCGACATCGTGAACATCGGCGATTGGAACCGCATGCGGATGTGGTTGCTCGCCATCGGTGTCGCGACCATCGGCACGGGGGTTCTGGCGTCGCAGGGTGTCATCGATCCTATCAAGGCGATTTACACGACGCCGCGCTTTACCTGGCTGTCGTATCTCGTTGGCGGCTGGCTGTTCGGTTTCGGCATGGTGCTGGCGTCCGGTTGCGGCAGCAAGACACTGGTGCGCATCGGCGGTGGGAATCTTAAGTCGCTGCTGGTTTTCGTGATGATCGGTCTGTCGGGCTACATGACGCTCAAGGGCTTGTTCGCGGTATTGCGTGTGACGGCCATCGACAGCGTGCAAACCACGTTTGCGACATCGCAGGATCTGCCGACATTGCTGGGCGGCTGGTTTGGTGGTGACGTACACCGCGCGCAACTCATTCTCGGGTTGGCGATTGGCGGGGCGTTCGTGATCGCGGCGCTCGCACGACGCGAGTTCTGGACGTTCGACAACCTGCTGGGCGGCCTCGTCGTGGGCGCGATCATCGTGGCGCTGTGGTACGTCTCGGGCAAGTTAGGGTACGTGGCGGAGAATCCGAATACGTTGGAGGAGAGTTTCGTTGCCACGAATTCAGGGAAGATGGAAGCGTTGTCGTTCGTCTCGCCGCTCGCGTACACGATGTATTGGCTGATGATGTGGAGCGACACGAGCAACGTCATCACGTTGGGCATTTCGAGCGTGTTGGGCGTGATCGCCGGTTCGTTCGTCTATGCGCTGGTGTCGCGCAATTTCCGTTGGGAGGGCTTTCTGGGCACGGAAGACACGGCGAATCACATGGTGGGTGGCGTGCTGATGGGCTTCGGCGGCGTGACGGCCTTGGGCTGCACGGTCGGTCAGGGGTTGTCGGGCGTGTCGACGCTGGCGCTGGGATCGTTCCTCGCGACGGCGGCGATTCTCGTGGGCGGCGTCTGCGCGTTCAAGTACCAGATGTGGCGCATTGAGCGCAGCGTTTGAGCACAAGCCGCGCACAACCGCTCGAATCGCACCAGAAAGAGCCGCCGTCGCGCCACCCAGGTATTGACACTATGGTGACAGCGCCGCTATAATTTTGGTCTTCGTTGGGTCGTTAGCTCAGCTGGTAGAGCAGCGGACTTTTAATCCGTTGGTCGCAGGTTCGAATCCCGCACGGCCTACCAAACGAATTCAAGGGGTTACAAGCGCTTCGCTTGTAACCCCTTTCTCTATTCCGGCGTCATGGAACCGCCTTGCCGGCGGATTGCGTCAATGAGACGCTGGCGCAACCAGCGCTACGCGCTGGCATCCCACATCACAACGCCCCGCCCCCCGCATCTCCTTTAGCGATCGTCGTCCTCAACGTGGTCGCCGCTCGCCGGCGCAGACTCTCGTTGGACGGCTTGTCGCTTGCACTTGACGTGGTAGGCCGTCAGCACTGCATGCGCCACCATATCCAGCGCGGGGCGCGTCTCGCCGTTCTTGTCCGTCCATACCTTCGGCGTGAGCGCACCAGACAGAGAAACAGAATCTCCGTCATCCAGCGCTAACAGTGCTGCCCGCGCATCGTCAGCAAAGGCAATTACGTTCACGAACAGGGCCTCACCGTCGCCCCCGGCAGCGAGCACCTTCGCAGTGGCATATGCCGTGCCGCCTTGCCCTTTGCGCTCAGCGGGCTTTCCGTAGATCTTCCCACCAATCAGACCATCAATCATCTTTCACCTCGTTATCACGCGCGACTGCCGCCCACGTTTCAATTGAACCCTCGAACGTCGAACCATACCCGTTCCACACGCCGGCGTGTTGGATACCCGTGAAGCAGCCGTCCGAAACACCGGACAAAATCTCGCACTTGAACCAACGGGTCGACATAGAACGTAGACGAACGAGATTCTCCGGGAGGCAGTTGAATGTAGCCGAGCAGAAGATGGTGAGCCGCGACGTGACGCTTCAACACAGCATCCGCGCGCCCTTTCCCCAACACCTCGGTCAGCACTTCGCGCGCCGGACGCATCTGCCCCAACTGCTGGTCGGTCAACGGTGGGTTATCGGGATCCGTCTCGGCGGCACGCGTGATGGCCGCATCCTCGGCGTCGGTCATTGGGGAGGGTCTACATTTCGAGTGCCACGCTCGGTGTGGTGCCCCGTCGCCGGGCAACGCCGGCAGCGAGCCTACCGTGGATCTGCTCGAACCGAAGCCCCGCCGGCATCCGCGGCGCCCACGTCGACCAACGCCAGCAATTCGTCGGACGTGCGCACGTCCGCAAACCACAACACCATATTGCACAGCGTCGCGTTGTGCTCGTCGTCGGTGCGGGCCGCGTTCGCGTCGGCGACGAAGTGGACCTTGTAGTCGAGCATCATCGCATCGCGGGCAGTCGATTCGCAGCAGACGTTCGTCACCGTGCCAGTCACGATCACGGTGTCGATGCCGCGCGCGGCAAGGCGTTGATGCAGATCTGACGAGCCCTGGATAAACGCGCTGAACCGCGTCTTGTCGACGATCTCATCCGCATCGCGAACGTCGAGCGGCGGATACAACGCGTGCCCGGGATGTCCGTCGACCAACGTCTCGCCCAGACTCGCGCCCCATCGCGCGCCGAATTCGTCGAAGCGCTGCCACGGCGCTTCGCCTGGCACGACCTGCGTGTGACGAATCCAATACACGTGACCTCCCGCCTGACGCAGCGCGCTCGCGAGCCGATTCACATTCGGCACGATTTCGCGTGCCATCGGCAATTCGCCGGGAAAGCCTGGGGCGACAAAGCCGTTCTGCAGGTCGATGACGAGCAGCGCGGTCTTCGACGCGTCGAGAGACTCGTAAACGTGCCGCCGGCCACGCCGGGCGATGGCCCGATCGACGACGGATTGGGGAATTTCGATGGGGTGCATAACAGGAACTCAAGAAACGTTGTAAATCAGTTACTGCGCCGTGCCAGCCGGCCCTCTCCGGCACGGCGGGTGCGCTAGTGCGCCGTCGCGTCGCCGCCGCGCGGCCCGCGAAACGACAACAGGATTGCGACGGCGGCCACGAACAGCAGGCCGGCGATCGCGTCGAGTCCGCCAGCAACGCTGCCGGTCAGATTCTTCGACGCGTTGATGATCATCGGACTCGCGAACGAGCCAAGCTGACCGATCGAGCTGACGAGCGCAACGCCGACCGCCGCGGTGCTCGCGCGGAAGTGTTGACTCGTCAGCGCCCAGAACACCGGATAGCCGGACAGATTGCCGACCAGCACGAGCGAGAGCGCTACCAGCAGTATCGGGAGATTATGCGCCGTCATTCCGGCCAGCACGAATCCCACGCCGGTCAGCGTGAGCAGACCCGAGCAGAAGCGCCGCCGCTCCGCCAGGTGGTCCGAGCCGATACCGAACAGCACCATGCCGATACCGCCAGCGGCGTACGGTATCGCCGTCAACATGCCGATGAACACCGACGACGTGTCTTGGGAGGCCTCACGCAAAATCTGCGGCATCCAGATGCCGATGCCGATGACCGACGCGTTCAGCGCCGAGTAACCCAGGAACAGCACGTACATGCGCCAGTCTGTCAACAGCGTGTGCCACACGCCCCGCTCGTGAGACGCCGCCGGCACCATCGAGCGCGCGAGGTCGCGCTCGATCTGTTCGATCTCACCGGGAGCGAGCCAGCGATGTGCGTCGCGCGGCCGGTCCGTGAGACACTTGAGCACGATCGCACCGAGCAGCACCGACGGAATCGCCTCCAGTAGAAACATCCACTGCCAACCGTGCCATCCGTTCGCGCCATCGAGACGCTGCATGATGAGCCCCGACACCGGTGCGCCGATGAAGCCGGCGAAGGCGACCGGCAGCATGAACAACGCAACGATCTTCGCGCGTCGCAGCGGCGGAAACCAGTACGTCAAATACAGCACGACGCCGGGAAAGAAGCCGGCCTCGGCCGAGCCCAGCAAAAATCGCAGCGCGTAGAACTGTCCGGGCGTGCGCACGAACATCGTGGCTGCCGAAATCAGCCCCCACAGGATCATGATCCGCGCGAGCGTCTTACGCGTGCCGACACGCTCGAGATACAGGTTACTGGGCACTTCGAACAGCAAGTAGCCGATGAAGAACACACTCGCCCGAAGCTGAACGCCGTGCCGGAAAAGTTGAGGTCGGCGCGGATCGCCATCTGCGCGAAGCCGATGTTGATGCGGTCGAGATAGGCCGCGATATAGCACAGGAACAGCAGCGGAATGATCCGCCACGTGACCTTGCGATAGATCGCGTCCGCGCTGCTGGTCGGCGCCTGTCCGATCAAGTGGGTGTCTGCGTGCATCGTTGTCTCCGTGTTTTGATGTTGTGGTACTGCCGTGTTATCCATTTCGTCCGCCGTGGCGCGTGTCCAGCGAGTCCGGCAATGCCAGCCGCTGCGCACGCGCGCCGAGCAGAGGATTCAGTCCCGAGCGCGTTACGCGGCCGTTGAGCGGTCTGCCCAGCGCGGCCTCGCAACGGGCCGCCAGTTCGAGCAGTTGCGCGAGATCAATCCCGGTCGCGACCCCCATCGTCTCGAACAGATTGACGAGATCTTCGGTGCACACGTTACCGGTATAGCCGCCGCCGTAGCGCACCTTGGCCGGATGTCCGCCGACGCCGCCGAACGACGCATCGAAGTAGCGCACCCCGGCCTCATACGCGGCGACGCAATTGGCCATCGCGGTGCCGCGTGTGTCGTGAAAGTGAGCGATCAGCGTCACTTCGGGAAAGCGTCGCGCAATGCGTGCGGTCAGCGACGCGACACTCGCGGGCGTTCCCATGCCCGTCGTATCGCCGAGCGTGATCCACTGCACGCCGCGCATGACGAACGACTCGACCGCACGGACGACCTCCGCCTCCTCCACCCGCCCCTCGAACGGGCAGCCGAACGCGACTGATACCGTACCGATAATGCGAAACGCCGGACCGGCCCGCTCGACCATCTCGGCGATGTTTTGCCACTGCGCATCGCGGCTGCGTTTCAGGTTCTTCAGCGAATGCGACTCCGAGGCCGACACAAGCACGCTGATTTCATTCGCGCCGAAACCGGTGTCGGCATCGGCGAGCGCCCGCTCGACCGCACGCACATTCGCGCAGGTCGCCTTATAGAACACGCCAGACCGGCGCGGCAACAAGCGCAGCACCTGGCTCGCGTCGGCGAACTGCGGCACGACCGCCGGATTCGAATACGAAGTCGCCTCGACGCGCCGGAAGCCAGCGCCGGCAAACGCGTCGACCAGTTCAGCCTTGTGCGCCGCCGGCAGGATCGTGGTCTCGTGTTGCAGCCCGTCGCGCGCGAAGCATTCGCAGATCACCACCTCGGGCTGCGCGGGCGTATTGCGTCCGATTGGCGTCATGCGTTCTCCGTTGCCGATTGCGCCGCGCCGGAAGCCGCGCGCCCGCGCGAGAAACCGCGCATCAGGATATTGGTGTCGCGCCCGGCGAGCAGTCCCTGCTCCAGCGACAGTTCGCTCACGCGATACAGCAAGCTCTTGGTCGTCGCCATCGCTTCTGGACGGTGCGCGGCGAGCGCCTCGGCCAGTTGCAGGGCGTTCGGCAATACCTCGGCGGCCGGCACGCTGGCCGTGGCGATGCCAAGGCCAAGCGCGCCGGCGCCGTCAAGCGTCTGGCCGGTCGCAACCAGCCGAAACGCGACCTTCTGCCCGACCTGTCGCACCAGATTGGCCATCACGATCGCCGCGACGATGCCATGCCTGAGTTCCGGATAGCCAAAGCGCATGTCGTCGGCGACCACCATCAGATCGCACGCAAGCGCGAGGCCCGCGCCGCCGCCCAGCGCAAAGCCGCGCACCGCCGATACGATCGGCTTGCGCACTTGCGTGAATGCGCGGTGCAGTGCGCAGGTCAACTCGGCGCGTTCGCGCGCGAAGGCGGTTTCGTCGCCCGACAGCGCCGCGAATTCGCCGGTATCCGCCCCGGCGCAGAACGACCGGCCCGCGCCAGTCAGCACGATCGCGCGGCATTCACTGTCATGCTGCGCCGCGTTGAGCGCGGCGAGCAGCGCCCGCGTGAGCGGGTGATTCAACGCGTTGTGCCGCTCCGGACGATTCATCGTCAGCACGCGCACGGGGCCGTGATTTTCAACGAGCAACGCGTCGGCGTCGCGTCCGCCGTCAGAAGGGTTTTGCTGCGGTGTCTCCATGCTTCACTCCATTGCTTTTAGATCTTTCCTCGGACAAGTCGCTCGATGGCGTCGTCATGCCCAGCCGTTACCGGTTTGCGCTTCGATCACGACACCCGCCTTCAGTAGCGCGTCGACCTCGCTTTCCGACCACCCAAAATCGACCAGCACGTTCCGGCTGTGCTCGCCCTGCCTCGGCACCGTTCCGATCTTGCCGCCGCCGGCCAGTCCCGGTACGCCCGCGAACGGCAATCCGGGCGCGTCGCCGAGCGTCAAACTGCGGAACACGCCGGCGTGCGCCACCTGCGGATCGGCGACGAAATCGCCGTAATCGTTCACGACGGCGCACAGCACGTCATGCGCTTGCAGACGTTCGAGCCAATCGGCGCTGTCGCGCTCACACAGCACATCCGCGATCGCCGCATTGATCTCGACACGCCGTACGAGCCGCTTTGCGTTGGACGACCACGCGTCGCGCGATGCCCATTCAGGGTGCCCGAGCGCATGCGCGAGCCGAAAGAACATCTCGTTGCGCAACGCGACCACATTGATGAAACCGTCGCGCGTGCGGAACGTGCCCGAGGGCACCGTCGCTGGCAACCGCTCGCGGCCCGCGCTCATGAAGTGATCGAGAATCGGGATCGTTTGCAGTGCCGCGGTCACTTCGAGCAACGACAGCTCGACATGCTCGCCCTGGCCCGTCACGCTCCGGCCAATCAGTGCCGCCCCCACGCTTTGCGCGGCATACACGCCGCACACCGCGTCGACAATCATCATGCCGATGCGGCGCGGCACGCCCTCGCCGTCACGGTTCATCACCATCATTCCGCCCAGCGCCTGCAGCACCGAATCCGAGCCCGCCTTGTCACGGTACGGTCCGCTGGGTCCGAAGCCCGTGATCGACAGATGAATCAGCGCGGCATTGAGCATCGATGTGGTTCGATAGCCGAGCCCGAGCGTGTCCATTACGCCGGGGCGGAAGCTGTCGATCAGCACGTCGGCCTGCTCGACCATTTGATGCAGCACCGCGCGTCCCTCGGCACGCGTCGCGTCGATACAAAGCGCGCGCTTGCCGGCATTCGCGCCGATGCTGATCGCCGTCAGGCCGTTCTCGCCATCGCCCATCAGACGCCCCCAATCGCCGGCCGGCGGCTCGACCTTGATGACGTCCGCGCCCTGCCGCGCGAGCAACGCGCCGCACGACGGCCCGGCGATGCCCTGACTCAGGTCGAGCACGCGAATCCCTTTGTAAGGCAACCGATTTGGCTTCGCGGACCCGCTCATGGTGTGACCTCCTCGCGCGCGAGCCGCAGCGCGCCGTCACCGGCCAGCGCGTCGATGCGTTCGTCGCTATAACCGAGTTCCCGCAACACCTCACGCGTGTGCTCGGCAAACTGCGGCGGACGCCGACGGATCTGCGCCGGCGTGCGCGAGAGCTTCACCGGAACGCCAACCCCTTCGTAATCGTCCACCGTGACGCGCATGTGCCGATGCGCCGTATGAGCGTCGGTCAGTGCCGCGCCGACGTCGCGCACCGCGCCCGCAGGAACGCCCGCGTGCGTGAGACGGCGACATAGCGCGTTGCCCTCGATGCTGCACAGGCGCTCGGCGATCATCTGGCGCAGCAGGTCACGATGTGTCATCCGCGCGCCGTTCGAGGAAAAGCGCGCGTCGTCCGCCCATTCCGGGTGCCCGACGTGCTGCGCGAAAATCGCGAACTGCCGGTCGTTGCCGACGCCGAGAAACACGTCGACCGTGGCGGTCTTGAACTTGTCGTACGGCACGATGTTCGGATGGCCATTGCCGAGCAACGGCGGCACGCGGCCCGACATGAACCAGTTGGCTGCGGGCGGATGCAGCAGCGACAACGCCACGTCATACAACGCGATGTCGACGAACTGGCCGCGCCCCGAGCGCGCCCGCTCCAGCAGCGCGAGCAGAATGCCGTTGACGCTCGCCTGCCCCGACGCGAGATCGACGATCGGCACGCCAATGCGGGTCGCGCCACTCGCCGGAGCACCGTTGATGCTCATCAGTCCGGACATCGCCTGAATCACTGCGTCGTAACCGGGTAAGCCGCCGAGTGGGCCATCGGCGCCGAAGCCGCTGATGCGGCAATGCACGAGCCTCGGAAAGCGGGCGGCCAGCGTGTCCTCATAGCCCAGGCCCCAGCGCTCCAACGTGCCCACCTTGAAGTTCTCGACAAGCACGTCCGCCTGTTGCAGAAGATCGAGCAGCACCTCGCGCGCGTCGGGCTGGTTCAAATCGAGCACGATCCCGCGCTTATTGCGATTGACGCCCATGTAATACGAGGCCGCGCCGTCACGAAACGGCGGCCCCCAGAGCCGGGTGTCGTCCCCGGCGGGCGACTCGACCTTGATGACCTCGGCGCCGTGATCGGCCAGCGTCTGCGCGCAGGCCGGGCCGGCCAGCACGCGCGATAGATCGACGACCTTGATGCCGGCGAGGGCACCGCTTCCAGTATTCGACATGTCAAGCGTTCCTGATTGCGTGTGGTTCGTATGAAGAAGGTTGGCGTGTGGCATCGGCGCTCACCGGACAATCACGCGGTCGGTTCGAATTCGAGCAGCACCTTGCCGGTCGTCACCGACTGCCCGACGTCGATCAGCACACTGCGCACGACGGCTGCGGCGGGTGCCGTCACCGTGTGCTCCATCTTCATCGCCTCGATCGTGAGCAGTGCCTCGCCCTCGGCGACACGCTGTCCCGCGCTCGCGTACAGCGCGACAATTCGCCCGTTGGACGGCGCGCGCAAACGACCATCGAGTTCACCGTCACTGGCCGCAGCAGTCGCATACGAGCGATCCGAGAACGACCACGCATGACCGTCGATCTGCACATGGACCTGATCACACGACAGCGCCCAGACCGCCTCGCGATCGACGCCGTCGAACGTGAAGCGCACGCGCGGGCGCTCGACCTCACAGGTGTCGAATGTGATCGAGCGCGCATCGGATGTGATGCACAGCCCGCGTTCGCCGCTCGGTGCCACATGCAGGTGATAGGCGCCGCCAGCGTCGTCGGCGAGATACACGGCCGAGCCGCGCCAACCGCTCGTGCGTGTACCGGGCGACAGTGCGGCGGCGGCCACCGCCAGCGCCAGCCACGGGCTCTCGTCCTGTGGCACAAGGACGTCGTCCTTGTGCTCGATCAGAAAGGCGGTAGTCACACCGCCCGCGATGAACGCCGGATGTTCGAGACACCGGATCAACGCCTGGCGGTTCGTGCGAATGCCCAGCACCACCGTGTCGCGCAGCGCCTTGACCAGCGAGCGCCGCGCGTCCTCGCGCGTCTTGCCCGCACCGATCAGCTTCGCGAACATCGAGTCGTAGTACGGCGAGACGACGAAGCCACTGCGCACCGCGTGCTCCACGCGGATATCGTCGGGGGCGCCCACAGTTCGATCGAACCGCTCTGCGGCAGGAAGCCGTTGCGTTCGTCCTCCGCGCACAGCCGCACTTCGATCGCATGCCCGGCAAGACGCACGTCTTGCTGACCGAAGTCGAGCGCGTCGCCCATCGCGACGCGCAGTTGCCATTCGACGAGATCGATGCCGGCGATGCATTCGGTGACCGGATGCTCGACCTGCAAGCGCGTATTCATCTCCATGAAATAGAACTCGCCGGACGCATCGAGCAGAAACTCGAACGTACCGACCCCCTCGTAGCCGAGCGCGATCGCCGCGGCAACGGCCGCGCTGCCCATGCGCTCGCGGGTTTCAACCGGCAGGCCGGGCGCGGGCGCCTCTTCGATCACCTTCTGGTGTCGGCGCTGCACCGAGCAGTCGCGCTCGCCGAAATGCACGCCATTGCCATAACGATCGACGAGTACCTGAATCTCGATGTGGCGAGGCTCGCGCACCACCCGCTCGACGATCATGCGCTCGCTGCCGAACGCCGCAAGCGCTTCGGAGCGCGCCGATTCCAGCGCGCGCTGGAACCCGCCCGCGTCTTCGACAACACGCATGCCGCGCCCGCCGCCCCCCGCGGTCGCCTTCACAATCACCGGATACCCGATGCGCGCCGCCGCCTCGGCGAGCGCGCCGGCGTCCTGCGCTTCGCCGTCGTAGCCCGGAATGCATGGCAACCCGGCTTCGCGCATGAAGACCTTCGCCTCGGCCTTGTCGCCCATCACGCGGATCGCGTGCGCGGATGGGCCGACGAACGTCAGGCCCGCGTCGACGCACGCTTGCGCGAACGCGGCGTTCTCCGACAGGAAGCCGTAGCCCGGGTGAATCGCATCGGCGCCGGCACGTTGCGCCGCCTGTACGATCGCCGCGATGTTCAGATAGGACGCCGTGGCCGGTGGCGCGCCGATGCATACGGCGCGCGTCGCCATCCGCACGTGTGGCGAGTCGGCGTCCGCATCGGAATAGACCGCGACGGTTTCGATACCCATTGCGTGGGCGCTACGGATGACACGCGCGGCGATTTCACCGCGGTTGGCTATCAACAGCCGTTTGATGCTACTCATGGATTCCGGTCTCTGGGTAAAGTGTTAGCCTGGCGACTCGGCGCGTCGATGCCCCTCACGGACGCGCGACGCCGAACTGCATCGGCACGAGTTGCCGGTGCGCGGCCGCCTCGCAGAGTTCCAGCACCCTGGCGACCACGCGGCGCGTATCGCGCGGATCGATGACACCGTCGTCGAGCACATGCGCGCTCGTCGCGAACACGTCCATCTGACGCTCAAAGTTCTCGATCACCTTGCGGGAAATCTCCGCGAGCCTTTCTTCGTCCACTTCACCAGTCTTGCGAAGCATCGCCGCGCGGCTCACGCTGACCATCGTCTGGGCAGCCTGCTCCGCGCCCATCACTGCCGTCTTCGCGTTCGGCCAGGAAAAGCTGAAGCGCGGATGAAAGCCCTTACCGCACATCGCGTAGTGCCCGGCGCCGAAGGACGCGCCGCAAAATATCGTGATCTGAGGAACGCTCGCGTTGCTGATTGCCTGGATCAACTTCGAACCGTGCTTGATGCTGCCCGCCTCCTCGAACGCGCGGCCGACCATGAAGCCTGTCGTGTTGTTCAGATAGAGCAACGGGGTCCGCGACTGACAGCACGCCTGAATAAAGTGTGTCGCCTTGGCCGCGCCGGCTGGCTCGATCGGTCCATTGTTGGTAATGATGCCGACCGGCCGCCCTTGCACCGATGCATGGCCGCACACGGTCGCCGAGCCGTAGCGCGCTCCGAATTCGCGGAAATCGGAATCGTCGACGATCCGGGCGATCACTTCGCGCATATCGACCGGGCGGCGATGGTCGTCAGGCATCACGCCGAGCAATTCCTCCGCGCTGTAGCGCGGATCACGGAAATCCAGTTGCCGAGGTAGCGGCGCACGCGCCTGCCAATTTAAGGAACCGACGATTTCGCGCGCGAGCCGCAACGCGTCGCGATCGTCTTCGGCCAGGTAGTCGCCGAGGCCCGACACCGACGTATGCATTTCCGCGCCGCCAAGTTCCTCTTCGGTCGCGACCTCACCGGTTGCCGCCTTGAGCAATGCCGGCCCGGCGAGGAACGCGCGCGAACGTCCGCGCACCAGCACGATGTAGTCCGACAGTCCGGTCTGATAAGCGCCGCCGGCGGTAGACGGACCGTGCGTGACCGTCACGACCGGGATGCCCGCCGCCGACAGGCGCGCGAGATTACGAAACTTCTGCCCGCCGTTGACGAAGTTCTCAACGCGATAGGCCAGCAGATTGGCGCCGGCACTCTCCACCAGTTGCACGAAAGGCAGCCGGTTCTCCAGCGCGATCTCCTGAATGCGCAGCAGTTTCTCAAGCCCCTTCGGCTGGAACGCACCCGCGTCGATGCCCGAATCGGTGACGCTTAACATGCAGACAGTGCCCTCGATCGAACCGATTCCGGCGATCAGGCCGCCCCCCGCAATTTCCCGACCGTCCGCGCGCGTGGCGCCCAGACCGTAGCCGGCAATCGAACACAGTTCAAGAAACGGCGCCCCCCTGTCCAGCAGCACGCTCAAGCGCTCGGCGGGCAAGAGCTGCCCACGTTTGCGGAAACGCGGCGCGGCGGCTGCCGACACCTCGCGCGTTGTCGCCTCGATCGACCGAAGCCGTTCCAGCCGGTCGATCATTGCCCGCCGGTGACGGGCAAAAGACTCGCTGGAAGGCACCAGCGTTGACTCAAGCACTGACATGGGATTGCCTATCGTAAATATGATCCATTTAAATTTGCATCTGATGCAAATACGAGATATTCTTCTGTTTGGTCGAATTTTACGTATACAGGCATTATTTCCAAGATAAATCTGCAAATTAGCGGGTTAACACGGGTGCATAGACATAGAAATTAATAATCTATTTTCATTGAGTGCAAACGCAGAGGGTGAAATGAAGGCAAATCCCCCCAATCCCATCGGCGCGATCGAAAAGGCGTGCCGGGTCCTGAAGGCAATGAGCGATGGTCGCAACGTCCGACTTGTGGACATCGCGGATTACTGCGGCCTGGACCGCTCGACCACGATGCGCGTGCTCGACATCCTTATTCGCGAAGGCATGGTGGCGCGCGACGCCGACTCGCGGCACTACCGACTCGGTGCGGAGATCGTCAGGATCGCCAACGGCGTGGAGGAGGAGATCGACTGGCGCGCGGTGGCGCGCCCGAGTCTGCTCAGGTTGAGCGGAGAATTCGGGGACACGTCGCTGATGTCCGTGTTGAGCGGGCTGGAGATGGTATGCGCCGACCTGCAGATCGGCGAGTACCCGGTTCGTGCGAATTTCCAGGCGCTAGGCAGCCGCCGCACGTTAGGCGTGGGATCGAGCGGGCTCGCGGTGCTTGGCGCCATGCGCGACCCCGAGCGCGAGGCTGTACTGGCGCAGATTGCGCCGCGCGTCACGCACTACCCGATGCTAACGGATACGTTTTTGCGTGAGGCGATCGCGCGCGTACAGGAAAAGGGCTATGCCGTGCTGATCGATGCGGTCGTGCATCGAATGGGAGGGATCGCGGCGGCGATCCGCTCGCCGGATGGCGAGGTGATCGCCGCTGTGGCGATTTCCGCTTTGTCGGAGCGAATTCTGGAGCGGGAATCCGAACTCGCGGCGGCAGTGAAAAAGGAGGCGGCGGCCATCGAGGTCGCGCTCGCTGGCGCAAAGACTCGCGTGTGAAGCGCTAAGCAGACGAGACCCCTGCCCCCTGGTCAGGGGATGACTCGCTTAGGCATTGTTCGGGCATCGCTCAGACATGACCTGCGGATTTCGATTCGACTATGCGGATCGCCTCGGACGCGCCCCACCCTGCGATGAGGCATCGGCGCTGGTCTGACGGCTCTCGATGACAGCGCGCGTGCGCTGGGAAATTCGGGCCGCGGCCTCCTTGATCGATTCAACGAGCCGATCGAGATTGGCGAACTGCAGACGCTGCGTCGGCACGATCACCGCGAGCGCGCCGACCGCCTCCCCCGAGTCGTCGGTGAATAGCGGCGACGCAAGCGCCGAAATCCCGACTTCAAGTTCGTCTTTCGAGAGATAAAAGCCTGCGCGCCGAATCCTGAGCAGCGACCCGCGAAAGTCCTCGAGCGTCGTGCCGAGCCCGCTCTGCGCGATATCTTCGGGATATTGATCGAACAGGCTCGCGAGCTTGGCCTTGGGGAAGGTCGACAGGATCGCCTTTGACGCTGCACCGAGAAAAAGGGGACGTGGACGCCCCCGACCGTACCTGAGGTCAAGCGATGCGTCGTGCGTCTCTCGATGGGTGTCGACAAGCTCGTTCCCATACCACCGAGACATCACGACGTCGAAACCTGAATGCTCGCTGAGCTCGCGCATGATCGGCTGGCCGACGGCAAGCAGTGGATCGGACACGCGCAAGTGATAGTCGAGCTTGATGATGCGAGGCCCAAGCCCATAGTCCCCTCCCGCAAACCGCACGAGCAAACCCGCATCCACCAGCTCTCGCACATAGCGGTAAGCCGTCGGAATCGAGCAATCAAGCTCCGCGCCAACGTCTTCGGCAGACAGAAACGGCTTGGCCTCGGAAAACAGATCGAGGATGGATAAGACTCTCGTGATGCTCGACATCTGGACAGTGAACCCTGTGGACGTGCGTGAATTATAGCCAGAGCGAGCAGCCGCCTGGTCGGGCCCATTCGCACGTGCAAAGCGCGCGCGAGGGTCGGACACTCCCCCGCGGCATCACGCGAAGTCCGACCCCGATTCAAGCGACGACGCATTGCCCCCCTGCTTTTCGTCACCCGATCACACAAGCCCCATGCGTGCCGCCATCTCCGCCTGCCAGACGCTTCGAGGCCGGAAGCCAGGCAGGGTGCGCGCGTGGCGCTCGACATCCGCCATCAGTTCGGCGTCCGGCCGGTCGAAGTCGACCGGCACGCGCATCGGCTGGTCAACGTACCACGGCGTATCGATGAAGAGTTCCAGCCGGTTGCCCTCCGGATCTCGTGCATAGATCGACACCGCATTACCGTGGGTCACGGGGCGGATCTCGTCAAGCCCCTCCGCCACAAACTTTTGGTGGAACTGCCTGAGCGTCGCAAGACTGTCCGCCTCCAGCGAAATCTGGTTGATCGGATTGAACGCCAGATGCGCCGGTCGCCCACTCGCTAGCACGATCTGATGGTGTACCGCCGGATCACGACTCAGAAATACCAACCGCACTTCGCCATTCGGCGTCTGCAACTTGCCACGATCCGTCACCGTAAACGCCAACACCCGCGAATAGAAATCCTCGACCCGCGCCATGTCGTTCACATAGAACCCCATGTGGCTCAACGAGAGACCCTGCCGCTTCTGCTTCATTCCTTCCATGTCTGCCTCCGATAGTGATAAACCCTAACGAAAAACACGTTGTGCCATTCGTTAAATTTAGTTTATTCTCAAAATACGATAAACACACTAATTTTTTACGGCGGTGTGCCGATCAAAACCACCGTTATTTATCATCGGAGCATCAATGAAACTTGCCAGCTTCTCCACCTCCCAGGGTCCTTCGTTCGGCGTGGTTCGCGACGACGTCATCTTCGACCTGGGCAAGCGCCTTGATGGTCGCTTCGCGGACCTCAAGGCGCTGATTGCCGCCGACGCCTTCAGGGAAGCGGCTCAGGCCATCGAGGGCGCGCAGGCCGACTACGCGCTCGCGGACGTGACGCTGCTGCCGGTCATCCCCAATCCTGAGCAGATCTTCTGCGTCGGTCTGAATTACGCCGAGCACGTCAAGGAAACGCATCGCGAAGTGACCGAACAGCCTGTGATTTTCATGCGGCTGCCCGCCTCCCAGGTCGGCCACGCTCAGCCGATGCTGCGCCCGCCCGAGTCCCAGCAGTTCGACTACGAGGGCGAGATCGCGGTCATCATCGGTCGCGGCGGACGTCGCATCGCCGAAGCCGACGCGTGGGAGCACATCGCGGGCTACGCCTGCTACAACGACGGCTCCGTGCGCGACTGGCAGCGTCACACGACGCAATGGGGGCCGGGCAAGAACTTCTACCGCACCGGCGCGTTCGGGCCGTGGATGGTCACGCGCGACGAGATCGCGCCGAACGCGCTGATGACGCTCGTCACCCGCCTGAACGGGCAGGAAGTGCAGCGCGCAACCACGGAGATGCTCATCCACGGCATCGCCAGGCAGATTGCCTATCTCTCGACGTTTACGCCGCTTTTCGCCGGCGACGTGATCGTGACCGGCACGCCGGGCGGCGTGGGTGCAAAACGTAACCCGCCGCTGTTCATGAAACCGGGCGATGTGGTCGAAGTGGAAGTGGATCGCATTGGCGTGCTGCGCAATTCGATTGCCGACGAAGCGTAAGGGTCGTGACCGGGTGCGGCAGCGGCACGCCGCGCCCGGTGTCTGAACAGCGGGAAACGAACATGTCAAATCAAACTATTCCAACGCCTACATGCGACTACGATGTCGCGATCATCGGCCTCGGCCCCACCGGTGCCACATTGGGTAATCTGCTTGCCATCCAGGGGTTGCGGGTGCTGGTGCTGGAGCGCGACAAAGACATCTTTGCGCTGCCCCGCGCGGTGCATTTCGATGGCGAATGCATGCGCGTGTTCCAGACGATCGGGATTGCAGACGCCCTGCTCCCCAACCTGTTCGTCGGCCCGGGAATGAAGTTCGTGAACGCGCAAGGCCAATTGCTGATCGACTGGCCACGTCCGACCCACATTGGACCTCACGGCTGGTGCGCCAGCTACAAATTCCACCAGCCCGATCTGGAGAATGCATTGCGCGAGCGCCTCGCGCAGCAACCTAACGTTGAAGTCCGTCTGCGTCACGAGGTATTTTCGCTCGACGAGACAGCCGACGGCGTGGAAGTCCGCTTCGAGGACACGCGTTGCGGCAAACTGGGACGCACCACGGCGCGATATGTCGTCGGGTGCGACGGCGCGCGCTCCATTGCGCGGCGCTTCATGGGCACCGAGCTCACCGATCTGAAATCGCACGAACGCTGGGTCGTGGTAGACGTGATGCTCAATGCGCCACGGCCTGAACTGGGCGACGTCTCGATTCAATATTGCGACCCGGCGCGGCCGACCACTTATACGCGCGGCCCCGGCAACCGTCGTCGCTGGGAAATCATGGTGATGCCTGGCGACGATGCGACGCAACTCACGACCCCGGAATGGCTGTGGGACAAGCTCGCTCGCTGGATCTCGCCCGCCGATGCACGGCTTGAGCGCTCAGCCGTCTACACGTTTCATTCCGTCGTTGCCAACGGCTGGCGCCGTGGGCGGTTGCTGCTCGCGGGAGACGCCGCGCATCAGACACCGCCCTTCATGGGCCAAGGCATGGCCGCCGGCATTCGTGACGCGTCGAATCTCGCATGGAAACTGGGGGCCGTACTTCGCGGCGAAGCCTGCGACGCGCTTCTCGATACCTATGAATCGGAACGCTCGCCGCACGTTCGCGAATTCATCGAGACCGCCGTCCAGCTCGGCGCGGTCATTCAGACCACTCACCCTGACCTTGCGAACGCTCGCGACGGCGAGATGGCTGCAGCGATCCGCAATTTCGTCACGCCGCAACCGAAACTTGGGCCGGGGGAGTGGGTGGACGACCCCTCGGGCACTGCGGGACAGATTGCCCCGCAGCCTCGCCTGAACGACGGGCGGCGACTTGACGACGTCGTCGGCTACCGATTCGCACTGGTTGCCTTACCGGAGTTGCTCAGCGAGTGCCCGGATCTGCCGGATCAGGCGGCCCGCGCAGACGTCGAGCTGATCGCAGGCGACGATGCCTCGATCCGCGAGTGGTTCAGGTCAACCGGCACCGTCGCCCAATTGGTGCGCCCCGACCGCTACGTATTCGGTGTCGCGCCTGACAGGCATGCCCTGACACAACTGCTTGAAGAGACACTGACTCATCGGCGCACGGCAAACGCCTGATCGGCCGCCATCGCGCACGCATACCCCTCGTTGGACAAAGAAGCCAACCCTTTCTGGAGACGTCATGGAGACAACCCGCAACCCTGTCGGCGAACTTGGCCGCTCACCCTCCGCCGGCCTGACACGCTCGCAATGGAAGATGATTCTCATCGCGAGCCTGGGCGGCTCACTGGAGTTTTACGACTTCATTGTGTACGGCTTTTTTGCGCAGTACATCGCCGCGCAGTTCTTTCCGAACGCGTCGGCGCTGTTGAGCATGCTCGCCGCCTACTCCGTGCTGGCCATCGGCTATGTGATTCGACCGCTCGGCGGCATCGTGCTGAGTAGCTGGGGCGATCGTTATGGCCGCCGGCCGGTCTTTCTCGGCTCCATCGTTGTCGTGACCACCGCGACGATTTGCCTTGGCCTGCTGCCGAACTACGCGCACTGGGGGATCACCGCATCGATCTTGCTGATCGTCCTGCGCATGCTTCAGGGATTCTGTGTCGGCGGGGAAATGCCCGGCGCCATTACGTATGCAGTGGAAGCCGCGCCGCATCGCGCCGGACTGGCCGCCGGCGTCATCATCTGCGCGGTGAACGTGGGCGTATTGCTTGCGACCGTCGTCAACCTCGTCATCCAGAGTTCCCTGTCGAGCGCGGATGCCGCGGCGTATGGCTGGCGCGCCGCATTTTTGTTCGGCGGCCTGTGCGGCATCGTGTCGTACTGGATGCGACGCAACCTCGACGAGTCTCCGGAGTTCAAGAAGATGCACGGGGCCGTGATCAAGCAACCGTTTCGCGAAACGCTTCGGCACCACGGTCAATCGGTTGCCGCTGCCGCGCTCACGATCGCGGTCATGGCCGGGGTCAATGGCATCCTGTACGGACACATGCCGGCTTACCTCGTGCAACAACTTCACTATGCGCCACGTACGGCAGCGATCGCGCAGAACGCCTATCTGATCGTCAGCTCGTTTGGCCTGCTCGCCGCGGGCTGGCTTGGCGACAAGGTGCCGCGCCGGTACCTTCTGCGCGCGTCGGCCGCGCTGCTGGTGGTATTGAGTTATCCGTTCTATTACGCGCTGGTCGGCCACACCGTGAATCTGGTGACCCTGTTCATCCTCGCGGGGTGGTCTTCTCGCTCGCCAGCGGTACGTGGGCATCCGTGCTTGCCGATCAGTTCCCGGTTCAGGTGAGGTTCAGCGGCATCGCACTCTCGTATAACGCCTCCGTCCTCGTCTTCAGCGGTTTCGCGCCGTTGCTGGCGACCATGCTGATCCGCGAGACCGGCTCACTGGCCGCGCCGGCGTACTTCGTGATCGGGGCCTGCGCGATCGCGCTGCTCGCGAGCTTTGCCCTGCCCGCCAGCCGATCGACATCGCCGCGCGCATTGCCGACGGACCGACTCGACGGCGAACCGTCGCGCTGAACCTGCACCGCCGCACCGCCACGAGTGCGGCGAAAGCCACTGATTGTGCCTTTCGCCGCCTGCACTCGCTCAGTCCGCGTGAGCGCGATCGAACGCCCACACTTCGGGAAAGCCCATCAACGCGCACATTTGCGAGAACGGATACAGGGCGTTGTCGATGCTCATCGTGCCCTTGCCGGCCTTGATCTGCGCGTACGCGTGCTCAAGGGCGCGCGCGGCGGCCAGGAAGCCCGTCGCCGGGTAGATCGCGATGGAAAACCCGAGCGACTGCAATTGCGCCGGCGACAACTGCGGTGTGCGTCCGCCCTCGACGATATTGCACAGCAACGGCACATCGAAGGATTTGCCGATCGTCTCCAGCTCTTCCACGCTCTCGGGCGACTCGATGAACAGGACATCCGCGCCCGCCTTCACATAGGCCTCGCCTCGGCGCAATGCCTCGTCCAATCCGAGCGATGTGCGGGCATCGGTACGCGCCACGATCTGGAAGTTCGCGTCGTCGCGCGTCTGCGCCGCGACCTGGATCTTCTTGACCATATCGCCGGTCGGAATCACCCGGCGACCCGGCGTGTGGCCACACTTCTTCGGAAATTCCTGGTCTTCAAGCTGAATCCCTGCCGCCCCGCCCGCTCGTAGCCACGCACTGTGTGCATGACGTTGAGCAATCCACCGTAACCGGTGTCGCCATCGCAGATCAACGGCGTGCGGCTGTTGCCGCAGAACGCCGTCACACGATTGAGCATGTCGGTATAGGTCGCCAGGCCAGCATCGGGCACGCCCAGATACGAGGCCACCGTACCGAAACCGGTCATGTAGAGGCAGTCGAACTGCATCGCGTCAGCCATGGCGACCGAGATCATGTCGTAAATCCCCGGCGCGACCACAACGTCTTGCCGAGCCAGTTTCGCTTTGAGTTGACTGCGTTTTTCTTGGGCGTTCATCACAATTCCAATAAGTCGGTGAAGCAAGATTTCCGACGCGCTGGACTATCGACCCGCGCGTCGTTTCGAATCCGGACGCCGTATGGCGCCGGACGTCAGCGTTGCGATTTCCCGGAGAATTCCGACTCGCCGAGCGCGGCCGTACCGAGCCCGCCCGCGTTCGGTGCGATGTCCTCCAGCGAGCGGCGATTGGTCTCGATGCCGAACAGCGCGAGCACGATCGACATGGCCGCCAGCACGCACGCAATCGTCGTGAGGACGTGCTGGATACCGCCGGAGGCATAGAGTGTGACGACCATCTGCGGTGCGAGAATCCCCGCGATGCGGCCGGCACAGCCCGCGACACCGTTGCCGCGCATGCGGTTCTCTGTCGCGAAAAGTTCGGGACAATAGGTCGCGATACCCAGCGCCACCATCAGATAGGTCAGCGTAAACAGCAGGAAGCCGAGTACGGTCGCCATTTCCACGCTAGTCGAGTGGCCGTAGGCCCACCCCACCACCGCCGCGAGTGCCGAGACCGCGATCATGCCGTTCTTGCGACCGATCCGGTCGGCCACGAGCACGCCCACCAGCGCGCCTGCCGGACCGCCGAGCGACATCAACGTGGTGTAGCCGAGCGACGACGCCATGCCGATGCCCTGCTTCATCAGGAACGTCGGCACCCAGACGATGAAGCCGTAGATCACCACGTTGATACCGATCTGCACGCAGATCGCCACCACCGTGCGACGAATCTGCGAAGGTGTAAACAGGTCCAGCAGCGTGGTGGGTCGCGTGACGACCGGCGGCATCTGGCGCACCGGGGGCAATACGCCGCCGCGCGCCGACTCGGCTTCGGCCGCACGCAGAATCGCGTCGGCCTCGTCGAAACGTCCCTTCGATTCCAGCCAGCGCGGCGACTCGGGCATCTTGGCGCGCACGAACCACATGACCAAGGCGCCCACGCCCACGATCGCGAACATCGCGCGCCAGCCAATCGAGGGAATGATCAGATAACCGAGGAACGTCGAGAAGAACAACGCGGAATTCGTGATCAGCGACAGGTAGGCCGACCACTTGCCGCGCACCGCGGGCGGCACGAACTCACCGAGCGAGCCGTAGCCAACCACGATCTCAGCGCCAAGCCCAAGCCCCATGAAGAAGCGACAGACGATCAGCCACGTCATGTTGGGCGCGAATGCACCGGCGAGCGACGCCAGACCAAAGATCGCCAGGTTGAACTGATAGGTGAACTTGCGTCCCTTGCGGTCACCCAGCACACCCGCCGTCAACGCACCGAGCAGCATGCCAACAAAGGTCGCCGACAGAAACGTGGCGTTGAGCTGCATTGTCGACCATCCGCTCTTGGCCAGGGCCCCCAGCACGCCGCCGGCCAGATAGATGTCGAACGAATCGAGGAACATGCCGCCCCGATCAGCCACAGGATCCGGCGATGGAACCCAGAAATGGGCAGCCGGTCCAGCCGGGGCCCCGCGTTTATCGAACTCAACATGCGCTGTCTCCTCCGTCGTTATCGACGTGATGTTTTCGGGTACTGCTGATGGAACCGGCTAATCCCCTGCCAACGCGGGCGCGACGGTGTTGCCCGCCGGCGTGCGTGACGCACGGCCCAGCACCACGCTCTGCGCCGCAGCGATATGGCAGCGCACGATCGCCTCGGCCCAGACGCCGTTGCGCTGTGCAAACGCGTCGACGATTTCGAGGTGCTGTCGTGCGCTGCGTTCGCGGTCTTCGGGGTTGTAGGTGTCGAACGTCCACTTGACGAGTGGCGTCTCTTTCATCGACTTGAGAGAGCGGTCGAGGCGGCCGTTGCCAGCGCCGCCGCTGATGATCGCGTGGAAGGCATCGTTAAGCGCAAACCAGCGTTCGGTCAGCGCCGCCGTCGGCGGCTCGCGCGCAATATCGAACATCGTCACGGCCAGTTCGCGCAGCCGTGCGACATCGTCGTCGGTCGCCCGTTGCGCCGCGCGACCCGCCAGATACGGCTCGATCAGCAACCGAGCCTCGAAAATCTCGCGCGCGTCCTGCTCGGTCCACGCCCGCACGCGTACGCCATAGTTGGGCACCGCTTCGACCCAGCCCTCCGCATCAAGCCGGCGCAAGGCCTCGCGCACCGGCGTGCGGCTCACGCCGAAGCGCTCCGCCAGTTGGGTCTCACGCAGATACTGCCCCGCGGCGTACTCGTGTTCGGCCAGCGAGGTCTTGATGGCCAGGTAGACATCGGCAGAGGACAGGGTGAGCGGCGAAGACGACATTGTATGCAATGTTTAAATATTTACGAGATTGCCTACTGACTTCAGGCGAATTTTGTAAACATTGTATGCAATGTTGCGAATCGCTGGATCGGTAATTCCCCTAGACAGGCCCTCGCGGCGACAGCGACGGCTTTGCTGCGCCCTTTTCAGGTTCCCGCGCCACCGTGGACGCGGAGGCACGCGATGGCGACGCCATTCAGGCCTTTGGGCGACGCAAATCGAACATCGGCCCGATCTCCGCATAGTCGCCGAGATAGCCCGCGCGCATCACCGGATGCGCCTTCGCCGTATCGAAGATGCCGTCTTCGCGCAGATACTCGCGGCGGATGTGCACGCCGACGACCTGCCCAGAGCGAGCCAGTTGTCCATCGGCTTGCCGTCGAGATTGTGCAGGCGCACGATCTGCAGCAACTTGCATTCGAGCGAGGCGGGCGACTCGGCCACATGCGGTACGTCGACATTGACGCCGGCGGCCTTCGTCAGCCCTGCCAGTTCGAACTCGTCGACGTCGTGCGGCACGGGGGCCGACGTCCGGTTCATCTTCGCGACGAGCGACTTGCTCGTGAAATTCCAGACGAACTCGCGCGTGGCTTCGATGTTGGCAATCGAGTCCTTGTAGCCCTCGCTGCAGAAACCGACGATCGGCGGAAACGTCGCGAAAGCGCCGAAGAAGCTGTAGGGCGCGAGGTTGACCCGGCCGTGCGCATCGTTGCTGGAGATCCAGCCGATTACGCGCGGCGCGACAATCGCCTTGAACGGATCGTGAGACAGACCGTGACCCTTGGCCGGGTCATAGAAGTGAACGTCGTTGGACATGAGGCAGTGAAGATCCACGTGAATGAATGCCCCACACGATATCGCATTGCCACAGGCCGCAGGTCAACGACCAACCAAAGATTCACCAGACGAAACAAGAATTCCGACAGTCAAAACACGCCACGCTTCAGGCAACGGCCCCACCTACGCCCCGAATGCCGCATGAATAAAGGCTTGCGGCGCCGCCCGGGTGGTCTCCGGCGAGATTCACCGATTTATGCGACGATTGCCCGTGTTGCGTCGCGCAAGGCGACGCGTTTTTCATTGCGCGCGCCGCCACGGCGCCGACAGACCATGCCCACCACGCTCAAGATCGATTTTGTCTCCGATGTCGCCTGTCCCTGGTGCGCCATCGGCCTCGCCTCATTGAAGACGGCCCTCGGCCGCCTGGGCGACGATGTCGAAGCCGACCTTCATTTCAGCCCCTTCGAACTCAACCCCGACATGCCGGTCGACGGCGTTCCGCTCGCCGATTACATGTCGCGCAAGTACGGCCTGTCGCCGAAACAGTTGGCACAGAATCAGGCCAACATCAGCGCGCGGGCGGCGGCCGAAGGGTTCCCGATGCGCATGGACCTGCGCACGCACGCCTACAACACGTTCGACGCGCATCGTCTGCTGCACTGGGCGCAGACTGTCGGCAACGACACGCAGCTCGCCCTGAAGGAAGCGCTGTTGCGCGCCTACTTCGTCGAGGGCAAGCGCACGAGCGACCCTGAAGTGCTCGTCGACGCCGCGCGGCAGGCCGGCCTCGACACGACGCGTGCGCGCGAGATCCTCGCCTCCGACGAGTATGCGGAGCAGGTGCGCGCGCTTGAGCGCCACTACCAGAATCTCGGCATCCAGTCGGTGCCGGCGATCATCTTCAACAACCGGCATCTCGTGAGCGGCGGACAACCGCCGGAAGTGTTCGAACAGGCCATTCGTCAGATTCTGGCCGAGGGCTGATCCGTCATGTCGTCCCTGCCCCGATCGCCGATACCGCGGCGGCCAGCGCCCCAGCGGCGGCGCACACGCACGAGCCGCCGGCCACCGGGCGCGGTCTCGCCATGACGGCGATTCTGCTCGCCGTCTCGCTCGCCAGCCTCGACACCGCGATCGCCAACACGGCCCTGCCGCAGATGGCACTCGATCTGAAAACAACGCCGTCGGCATCGGTCTGGATCGTGAACGCGTACCAATTGGCGATGGTGGCGACCCTGCTTCCGTTCGCTTCGCTCGGCGAGCGCGTCGGGCACAAACGCGTCTTCATGTCGGGCGTGGCGGTGTTTCTCGTGGCGTCGCTGCTGTGCGCCCTGTCGCCGACGCTCGGCTTTCTCGCAGGCGCTCGCGTCTTGCAGGGCGTGGGGGCTGCTGCGGTCATGAGCGTGAACATCGCGCTTATCCGGTTCCTGTATCCGGCGCATCAACTTGGGCGCGGGGTGGGCCTGAACGCGTTGATCGTCGGTATTTCGTTCGCCATCGGGCCAACGTTGGCGTCGCTCGTCCTCGCGTTCGGGAGCTGGCCGTGGCTGTTCCTGATCAACGTGCCGACGGCGTTGCTGGCGCTGGCGTTCTCGCGCCGCAACCTGCCCGACACACCGCGCAGCGCGCACAAGCCGGACATGATCGCCGCGTTGCTCAATGTGGCGACGTTTGCGCTGCTGATCTTCGCGCTGAGTCAGAGCGCACAACGGGCCGATTGGCGTCTGACGGTGACGTGCTTCGTGGGCGCGCTTGTGTTTGGCTGGGCCCTGATTCGCCGCGAGCGTGGCCATCGCGCGCCGATGCTGCCAGTCGACTTGCTGCGTCTGCCCGCCTTCGCGCTCTCGACGCTCACGGCCATCTGTGCGTTTGCGACGCAGGGACTGGGACTCGTGTCGTTGCCGTTCTATTTCGAGAACGTGCTGCATCGCAGTCCTATCGAGACAGGCTTTCTGATGACGCCCTGGCCGTTTTTCGTGGCCGCGATTGCGCCCTTGGCGGGACGTCTGTCCGACCGCTATCCGCCCGGCGCGCTGGGCGCGATTGGCCTGGCGATGCTGAGCGCGGGTATGGGGTTGCTGGCGATCATGCCCGAGCATGCGCAACTGTGGGATATCGGCTGGCGGATGGCGTTGTGCGGCCTGGGGTTTGGTTTCTTCCAGTCGCCGAATCTGAAGGCGTTCATGCACAGCGCACCGCCGGAGCGCAGTGGCGGGGCAAGCGGCATGGTGGGAACGTCGCGACTGCTGGGGCAAGCGACGGGCGCTGCACTCGTGGCCCTGGCGTTGGGCATAGCAGGCGCCCAAGGTTCGTTGTGGGCGTTGGCGTGGGGTGCGGCGTTCTCGGCCGCAGGGTGTCTTGCGAGCGGGTTGCGATTGGTGCGACGTCAAGCTTGAAAGCTTGAAAGCGCGGAGGGGAAACGCGACGGGAAACCGACGTGTTCCCCCAAGGCGATTCAGGAGGACGATTCGGTGACCCGCCGTTTGACCTTGATGTCGGCCACCGGGATCACCGCGGCCACCGCATCCCCGAGCAAGCGACGCAACTCGGCGGGTTGGCCGACCAGATCGGCCAACGTGTAGCGGTCGAGCACCGCAAAATAGGTGCGCAACGCCTCGCCCAGCACGCCGCGCAGGTTGCACGCCGACGTGATGACACAGGCGTTATCGCCTTGGTGGAAGCACTCGACCATCGCGAAGTCGGGCTCCATCGCCCGCACTACTTCGCCAAGCCCGATGCGCTCCGGTGCGCGTCCCAGACGAATCCCGCCCGAGCGCCCGCGCACCGTGTGCAAGTAGCCCAATTGGCCGAGCTTCTGCACGATCTTCACGAGGTGGTTCTTGGGGATGTCGAACGCATCGGCCACGGCCTGCACGTGCACCAACTCGTCGGGGTGAACCGCGACGTAGATCAGGGTGCGCAAACTGTAATCGGTGTGGTCGGTGAGTCGCATTCGACGGGGGAAGCGCTGCAGGAACGGGTCAGGCGGCACCCAGTGCCGCCTGCAACTATCGCGAACCAGTTTAACATGGCTTTCATAGGCATCTTATGCTGCGCCGAAGCCCTGCGCCGCCGTCTCGCCAGCCCGCATCAGCAGGCGTTGATGGCGCATCGACCCACCGCCCCGCTCGCCCCTACCCTTCGACCCCGCTGGCGAGCGCCGCCGGGCGAGCGCCAGGGCCGCGGCGCCCCTGCCAGCGCTGCTGCCAGACGAGCCATTCGCCCACGAGACCGCGGCGGAACAAAAGCACGCAGAGCACGAAAATTCCCCCTGTCACCACGCTCACCATCGAGCCCAGTCCGGCGAATGCTTGCCACCCCGTGACCTGCATCAGCCAGGTCCCGATGTCCCCGAGCTTCGTCTCCAGCGAGACGATGAGCAGCGCCCCCGCCACCGGGCCGAAGCGAGTGCCCATACCGCCGACAAGCGTCATCAGAATGACCGATCCCGAGAGCGACCAATGCACATCGGAGAGCGTGGCAAACCCGAGCACGAGCGTCTTGAGCGCACCGGCAAGGCCGGCGATCGCTGCCGAAAGAACGAAGGCCAGCAGTTTGAAACGCGAGGCCTCGTACCCGAGTGAGATAGCACGCGGCTCATTCTCCTTGATCGCCGCCAGCACACGTCCGAAGGGCGACGCGATGATCCGCGAGATCAGCGCGAACGTGGCGGCAACCACGCCTACCACCACGTAATAGAGGGTGATGTCGTGGTCGAGCGACAGGCCGAACAGCGCCTGACGCGGCACCCCTGCAAGCCGTCCTCACCGCCCGTGAACGGCGCTTGCAGGCAGAAGAAGTAGAACATCTGCGCGAAGGCGAGCGTAATCATGGCGAAGTAAATGCCCTGCCGCCGGATCGCGAACAAGCCGATAATCAGCCCGAACACGGCGCCGGTCGCGACCCCGGTCATCACGCCCAAGAGCGGCGACGCTGCCAGATCCCGCATCACGTAGCCGGCGAAGTATGCGGCACCGCCGAAGAACGCGGCATGGCCAAACGACAGCAGCCCTGTATAGCCGAGCACCAGGTTGAGCGAGCAGGCAAACAGCGCAAAGCACAGCACCTTCATCGCGAACACGGGGTACACCCGAGAGCCGGCAGCGCGGCCAGTATCACGAGCAACACAAGATCGAAACGGTATTGACGCATCATCGACGACTCACTTGTAGGCATAACCACCGAACAGACCATGCGGGCGCACGAGCAGCACGAGCGCCATGATCACGAACACGACCGTGGCCGAAGCCTCCGGGTACCAGAGTTTGGTCAGCCCCTCGAGCACCCCGAGGACAAGACCGGTCAGCACCGACCCGGCGATCGACCCCATGCCGCCGATCACCACGATGGCGAAGACCGTCACGATCATCGGCTGCCCCATGAGCGGCGAGACCTGCATGATGGGCGCCGCCAGCACGCCCGCGAACGCCGCCAACGCGGCGCCGAACGCATACGTGAGCGTGACCATGAGCGGCACGTTCACCCCGAACGTCTCGACGAGCCGCGCATTCTCGGTACCGGCACGCAACAACGCCCCGATGCGCGTGCGCTCGATGACGAACCACGTGAGTGCGCAGGCGGACAGCGACGCGACCACCACCCACGCGCGGTAGTTCGGCAACACCATGAACGGCAGACGCGTGGCACCGGCCAGCAGTGCCGGCCCCTCGAACGACATGCCCGACACACCGTAGGCCGACCGACCCAGCCCCTCGATGACAAGCGTTAGCCCGAGGGTGAGCAGCAATCCGTACAGATGATCTAGCTGGTAAATGCGCGAGAGCAGCCCGCGCTCGATAGCCGCGCCGAGCAAGCCCGCGACCAGCGGCGCGAGCACCAGCATCGTCCAGTAGTTCAGCCCGAGATACTGGCCGCCCATCCACGCGACAAGTGCGCCGAACATGAAGAGCGCCCCGTGCGCGAAGTTGATGACGTTGAGCAAGCCGAAAATGACCGACAGGCCCAGGCTCAGCACGGCATAGAAACAGCCGTTGACCAGGCCGAGCATCAGTTGGCTGAGCAACGCCGGCAGAGGAATATCGAAAGGGTTCACGGCAATGGCCTTCAGAACGGGTTACACATTGAGAAGCGTCTGCAGCGTCTGTGTGTGGGCGGGCAACTGGGCAGCATCGAATTGCAGCGCAATGCGCCCGTGCTCCATCACATAGAAGCGCTCGGCAAGCGGGGCGGCGAAGTGGAAGTTCTGCTCGACGAGCACGATCGTGTAGCCGCGCGACTTGAGCGTCTCGATCATGCGGGCGAGCGTGCGCACGATGGCGGGCGCCAGCCCCTCGGAGATCTCGTCGAGCAGCAACAGGCGCACGCCTGTGCGCAGAATCCGCGCGATGGCCAGCATCTGCTGCTCGCCGCCCGACAAACGCGTGCCCGGACTGTGCCGGCGCTGCGCCAGATTCGGGAACATCGCGTAAATCTCGTCGAGCGACATGCCCGCCTGTCCGGCGGAGGCACCGCCCGGCGCCAGCACCGGCGGCAGCAACAGGTTTTCCTCGCACGACAGACTCGCGAAGATGCCGCGCTCCTCCGGGCAAAAACCCACGCCGCACCGTGCGATCTTGCGCGTCGGCAAGCCGATGGTCTCGCGCCCGAACACGCGCACCGAGCCGTCGCGGCTCCCTGTGAGCCCGAGAATGGCGCGCAGCGTCGTGCTGCGTCCCGCCCCGTTGCGGCCCAACAGGCTGATGACCTCCCTTGCCCCGCCATCAGATCGACGCCATGCAGGATGTGCGATTCGCCATACCAGGCCTGCAGGCCGGTGACTGCCAGCGCCGGGACAATGGCGGCAACGAGAGACGATTCGTGTGCCTTCATGCGTGCGCTCCTTCCAGCGTGGCGTCCGCCGAGCCCATGTAGGCTTCGCGCACGCGGGCGTCGGCGGTGACCGCGGCGTAGTCGCCTTCGGCCAGAATCTCGCCGCGTTGCAAAACCGTGATCGTGTCGGCAATGCCCGATACGACCTTCATGTTGTGCTCGACCATCAGCACGGTGCGCCCGGCCGCGACCTGCCGGATGAGCGCCGCCACGCGGTCGACGTCCTCATGCCCCATGCCCTGGGTGGGTTCGTCGAGCAGCATGACGTCGGGCTCCATGGCCAGCGTAGTGGCAATTTCCAGCGCGCGCTTGCGCCCATACGGCAGCGACACGGTCAGCGCATTGGCGTAAGCCGCGATGCCCACTTCGTCGAGCAAGGCCATCGCGCGCGTATCCAGATCGCCCAGTGCGCGTGCGCTGCGCCAGAAGTGATAGGACTGCCCGGTGGCGCGTTGCAGCGCCACGCGCACGTTTTCGATGACCGACAGGTGCCCGAACACCGCCGAAATCTGAAACGAGCGGATCATGCCGCGCCGCGCGACGGCCGCCGGCGCGAGGCCCGTAATATCCTCGCCGCGATAGAAGATCTGGCCGGACGTTGGCGTCAGGAACTTGGTCAGCAGGTTGAAGCACGTCGTCTTGCCTGCGCCGTTCGGGCCGATGAGCGCATGAATCGCCCCGCGCCGGACCTTCAGATCGACGCCGCCCACGGCGGTGAAGCCGCGAAACGCCTTGGTGAGCTGCCGGGTTTCGAGAATGATGTCGTCGTGATGCATGCGCTCACCCCACCACCGGTAGCGGCGTGATGCCGTAACCGTGTTGCAAACGCCGGTCGAGCACCGGATCTTCGAGTTCGAAATCGAAGCGCTCGGCCGAACGAATGCCGCCGATGGCCGCGAGCGTGCCGCACAGCATGGCCGTGCCGTCCTCGAAGCGCCCGCCCGCCTCGACGAAACGCGCGAGCAGATCCTGCGGCGAGCGCATCGCCGTCACCGGCCCCTGCTGATACAGCACTTTCTCGCCGCCGATGTTGGCGTAGCTGCGCAACACGAGCCGGTCCCAATGCGCCTCGACGTCGGCCAGCGGCCAGAGCACCGCCGCACAGGGCTTCTCGCACATCTGCTTCGAGACCGTCACCCCATACGTCTCCACGTCGCGGTCCGTATGGTCCGACGCCACCCCCACGTACGTCTCGCCCCACTGCGCACGAGCAGGTACTCGACCTCGCCGCTGCTGGCGCGCCCGCTCGCCTCGATATGCGCCTGCGTGGTGAGCCGGTCGCTCGACACGCGGTAGAACATCGGGGTGGCCGCCGGGCGTTTCACACCGAGCGCCTCGAGCTCACGGATGTGATGCTCCATCGCTTCGGCGTCCCGCCCCGTCCAGCCCGCGACCACGAGCTGTTTGATGGCGATATCGCGATCGACGGCTCCGTTCGCCCTCTGTACAACGAAATGCATGAGATTCATCTTGCCGACTCCGATCATGGCCTGACTTTCTGGCTTCACTTCTTGACGAACGCGCACTGGCTCTGGGCGAGCGGGCGGAATGCCTCGTTGGCGGGGATCGTCTGCAGCACCTTGTAGTCGTCCCATGGCTTCGTCGACGCCTTGGGCGACTTCACCTCGACGAGATACATGTCGTGCACCATCAGGCCGTCCGGACGAATGCGGCCGCCCTTGGCGAAGAAGTCATTGATGGGCGCCTGCTTCATCGATGCCATGACGGTGTCGGCGTCGTCGGTACCGGTGCGCTGCACGGCCTGCAGGTAATGCATGACCGACGAGTAAGTGCCGGCGTGAACGAGCGTCGGCATCTTGCCGGTCTTCGCGAAGAAGCGCTGCGCCCACGCGCGCGACGCGTCGTCACGGTCCCAGTAGAAGGCCGTGGTCAACGTCATGCCCTGCGCAGCCTCGAGGCCCAGGCTATGAATATCGCTGATGAACATGTGCAGCCCCGCGAGCTTCTGCTTGCCTGGGCCGCTGATGCCGAACTCGCGGGCCGTCTTGATAGCGTTGACCGTGTCCGCCCCGGCGTTGGCCAGCGCAATCACCTTGGCGCGAGACGCCTGCGCCTGCAGCAGATACGACGACAGATCCGGCGAATTGAGCGGATGCTTGGCGCGACCCACGACCTTGCCGTTCGCGTGTTGCAGAGCGTCGGTGGCGTCCTTCTCGAGCGATGCCCCAGCGCGTAATCGACTGTGAGGAAGTACCAGCTGTTGTCGCCGCTGCGGGTCATCGCCTTGACCGTGTTCGACGCAAACGAATAGGTATCGTACGAATACTGCACGGTGTACGGCGAGCAGTCCTCGTTCACCAGCCGCGTGGTGCCCGCGCCGGTCACCATGGCGATGCGATGCTTGGCCTTGGCGACATTGGCAACCGCCAGCGCCACGGACGACGGCAACAGATCCTCGACCACGTCCACGTGCTGGTTGTCGAACCAGTCGCGGGCGATTGTCGCTGCGACGTCGGTCTTGTTCTGATGGTCGGCCGAAATGACCTTGACCGGCACGCCGTTGACCTTCCCGCCGAAGTCATCGACGGCCATTTGCGCGGCAATCACCGAGCCCTTGCCGCCGATATCCGAGAAGATCGACGACATGTCGGTGAGTACGCCGATCTTCACTACTCCGTCGCTCATCTTGCCGGCCTGCGCCCGGGCGGCGAGGGGCGTAGCGAGGGCGGCGGCGAGCGCCAGTGCGGCCATTGACGTGATACGACTTGCGCGAAACGTAACCATGATGTTTTCCCTATAGCCTGTAGAGGGTCGTGTGGGTGAAACGGTCTCCGAACGGCGGGGCAACGCCCTGAGGGTTGCCGCGCCCGGTGCCCTGCCTTGCACGTGTCAGGCTGGGTCGTAGTAGTGAATTTCGAGAAGCAGACAGCCGTCGTTCGACTTGAACGGGCCATGAAACGCGCCCGGCGGACGGCAGGCATAGGTGTTCGGCGCGAACGCTTCGCCGCCTTCGCCCTGCGCGTCGTTGCCGACCGTCAGATCGCCCGCGACCAGATAGACCTCTTCCCAATAGGTATGCACGAACGGCGCCTTGGTGTAGATGCCCGGCGCGAAGCGCAGCAGGCGCGTGCGGCTGCCCGCACGGTTCTGCTCGTCGAGCGAGCCCGCGAGAATCTTTTGCTCGATGCCCGGCGGGTATCCCGGCGGCACTTCCCAACCGTCCTTCATATCGATGGTGTGAAACTCGTCATGCAGCTTGTTGATCGCCATGGGAACTCCTTGTCTATGTCTCTGGCTGCGGCAGGGAATGCCGTTGTCGTTGGGATGGGGTGGATGTGGGTCAGGCCGCGACCGGCTGCCGGACGATCTCGTCCGAGAGCGCGTAGGTGCCGAGCAGGTTGTCGACCAGACGCGTGGCCTTCTGCCAGTCGTACGTGCGATAGGCGTGGCCCTTGGTCACGAAGGTGGCGCCGGCGTAGAACATCTCGTACTGGTTGTGGCGCGACGCAAATTCGGAGCCGACGGCATCCCAGGCGAGCTTGAAGAACTTGACCCGCTCTTCGGCGTCGGCCACCGGCGACTTCTGCGTCTTTTCGATGATGCTGGCGAGCATCGGGTTCTCGAAGTCATGAATGCTCGACGGCAACATGATCATGCCGCCGCCGGCCAGTTCGCGAAGCGTGCTGAGCACCTTCGTGTAGAGCTGCTGCGTGAGCACCTGCGAGCCATAGAGCAGGCTGCGGTCCGGCACGTAGTAGCCTTTCTCCATACGGCCCTTTACCTCCATGCCGTGCACCCATGCCTCGACCATCGCCGCCTCGGCCGCCAGTTGTCCCAGCGTTTCGCGCACCTGCGGGAACGCGTTGGTGCCGTTCACTTCGGTAATGCGCAAGGCGATGCCCACGAGAAAGCGCAGCTTGACCATCAGACGTACCTGGCACTGGTAGTTCTGGTAGCTGTGGGCGGGCGTGGCGTGAAACTGCTTTGCGCACATGGCCGTGTCGCCGGCCACGAAGATGCGCTCCCACGGCACTTTGACGTCGTCGAAGTACAGCACGGCGTCGTTCTCGTCGAAGCGCGACGCGAGCGGGTTGTCGAACACCGACGTGGCATTGCCCTCGTACGACTTGCGCGACAAAACGCGCAGCCCCTTGGAATTCATCGGAATGGCAAACGACAGCGCGTACATCTCGTCGCCCGCCTTGAGCGGCTGAATGCAACTGCAAAAGACCTCGTTGGCCATGATGCCGCTGGTGGCGAGCATCTTCGCGCCGCGCACCGTAATGCCCTCGTGGTCCTGATCGACGATGCCGACGGCGAGGTACTTGTCCTCCTGCTCGTGGGCGGCTTTCGACTGGTTGGCCTGCGGATTGACGATCACGTAGGTCAGGAACAGGTCGTTGTCGCGGGCGTACTTGTAGTAGTCGTGCAACGCGCCGGCGCGCTGCGTGTCGTATTGCTCGAAGACGTCGATGCCCATGACCATCCCCGACAGGCATGACGCCACGTGATCCGGCGAGCGCCCCATGAAGCCGTAATGCAGTTCGCTCCAGGCTTCGAGCATCTCGCGGCGCTGCACCAGCTCGCCGTAGCTCGTGGGCAATTGCCAGATGCGCGAAACGCGATCGCCCGTATCCGGCGACGCGAACGTCATCGCCTCGAGGTTTTCGGGACGCGCCTGGAAATCGTACAGATTCGCGTAACTGCGAATGGAGTTGCGAAACGCCGGATGGGTGGTCACGTCGCCGACGGGCTTGCCGTCGATGTACACCTCGCGACCGTCGCGCAATTGGCCGATATGTTGACTACCGTTCTTTACCATGACTCTCTCCTGAAATCCTGGGAAACTCACGCCGCGACCGGCGTGGTGTCGAGCGAGCGGTACTGCCCGCCGAAGAAAATGAGCGGACGGCCGTCGTGCCGCGCCGTATGACGCACGACGCGTCCGACAAAAATCACGTGATCGCCGCCGTCGTGCTGGGCGTGCGGTTCGCATTCGAAGGCGGCCAGCGCCCCCGGCAGACGGCCAATGCCCGCCTCGTCGAAACTCACCCCGTCCCATTTGTTGCCACGAGCGGCGGCGAAGCGGTTCGACGTCTCGCGCTGACTCTCGTCGAGCACATTCACGGTGTAGCGCCCCGCGGCGCACAGGTCGTCGAGGCTCAGACAGCGCCGGTCGACGCTGAACAGAATCAGCGGCGGCGCCAGCGAGACCGAATTGAACGACGCCACGGTGATGCCGATGGGCGGCCCTTCGGCACGCGGCGCGGTAATGACAGCCACGCCGGTGGCGAACATGGCGAGCGTGCGACGGAACTGTCGCGCCTCGTCCTCCTGAGTCGGCACTGCGGTCGATACCTGGTTCATGGCTACCTCCTTTGAAAGCCGGCCCGACGGGTAAGGCGATCTCGATTCCTTCGCCCCACCCCTCTGACAGTCTTTTATATTTAGCTTTGTTTGTTAGTCATTATTGAACGTTAACAAAATTAGCTAATCAAGCAAGGTAAACCCTGAGAGCAGTATCGGTGCGTGAGCATCTCGATGGTGCGTCGATGCACACAGGATGGGCAGAAGTCTTGCTGGCATTGGGGTTTCAAGGGAATCGCAGCACACAGTGCACCACCGCATTGCGCACAACCCATCGCGTTTACCCGAGGCAAGCGACCGCCAAAACCGACCGCATGAAACCCTTTTTTCAATGTGGGAGAGGACGAAACGCGAGACACGCGGTGCTACACTCGGCCGCAATTCATGATGTCCACCGGACGATTCGGAGTCCCCTATGCCGTCGATCACGCCGTCGCTTTTCGAAGCCCCCATCTACATGGACTACAGTGCAACGACCCCGGTCGATCCGCGCGTGGTCGAGACCATGGTGCCGTACCTGAACGTCAATTTCGGCAATCCGGCCTCACGTAGCCACAGTTACGGCTGGACGGCCGAGGAAGCCGTGGAAACCGCGCGCGAGCATGTCGCCGCGCTCCTGGGGGCCGATCCGCGCGAGATCGTCTGGACGTCGGGCGCGACCGAAGGCAACAACCTCGCGATCAAGGGCGCCGCAAGCTTTTACAGCGGCAAGGGCAAGCACCTCATCAGCGTGAAGACCGAGCACAAGGCGGTGCTCGATACCCTGCGCGAGCTGGAAAGGCAAGGCTTCGAGGTCACCTATCTCGACGTGCAGGAGAACGGGTTGATTGCTGTCGAGACGGTGCGCGCCGCCCTGCGCCCCGACACCATCCTGGTGTCGGTAATGATGGTCAACAACGAAATTGGTGTGATTCAGCCCATCGCGGAGATCGGTGAGCTATGCCGCGAGCGTGGCATCGTGTTCCACTGCGACGCCGTGCAGGCCGCGGGCAAGATTCCGATCGACCTGCAAACGCTGAAGGTCGATCTGATGACGGTCACCGCGCACAAGCTCTACGGTCCGAAAGGCATTGGCGCGCTGTACGTGCGCCGCAAGCCGCGCATTCGTATCGAGGCGCAGATCCACGGCGGCGGACATGAGCGCGGCATGCGCTCAGGCACGTTGCCAACTCATCAGATCGTGGGGATGGGCGAAGCGTTCCGGCTGGCAAAGTGCGAACTGGCGGCGGAGGCCGCGCGCGTTCGCGTGCTGCGCGACCGTCTGCTGGCGGGGTTGCAGACGATGGACGAGATATACGTCAATGGCGACATGACGCATCGCGTGCCGCACAACCTGAACGTGAGCTTCAACTTCGTGGAAGGAGAATCGCTCATCATGGGGATCAAGGGTGTGGCGGTGTCGTCGGGCTCGGCGTGCACGTCGGCCTCGCTCGAACCGTCGTTCGTGCTTCGCGCGCTCGGGCGCAGCGACGAACTCGCGCACAGCTCGATCCGCTTCACGCTGGGACGCTTCTCGACCGAGGTCGAAGTGGACAGCGTGATCGAGCAGGTGCGCGGCACCGTCGGCAAGTTGCGCGAGATGAGTCCGCTGTGGGATATGTATCAGGACGGCGTCGATCTGAACACGATCCAGTGGGCCGCGCACTGATCGCGAGCGGGAAGCGCCGCGCCTAGCGCGTGTCGCGTGTCGCCAACTGGTGGCCCAGATCGAGCGTGGCGCGGTCTCCGTTGGCGACGAGCCGATCGACCACGGCGCACAGCACCTTGAATTCGGTGCGAGTCACGCCGTCGAACAGCACGTCGTTGATGCGCTGCTGCGAGGGTGTCAGTTCGTGGAGCAGTTTGGCACCGGCGGGCGTTACTGTCAGACTCATCTTGCGCCGGTCGTCCGGATTCTGACGCTTGTCGATCAGCTTGAGCGCCTTGAGCTTGTTCGTCTCGATGGTCACGAAGGCCCCGGACAGGTGCAGATGTTCGGCCAGTTGATTGACGGTGACATCCGCGAGCGACGACAGGTGCACGACCGACTGCAGCAGCGAATATTGAATGCCGGTCAGGCCGATCAGGCTGCCGAAGCCGTCGCGCACGGACAGCAGGCGCGCGGCGAACGGCAACAGGCCATTGATCAGATGCCGGAATTCGGCGTCGGAACCGTCGATGAGACAGGCCGGGTTGGTAACGGTGAGCGCCTTGGACGGCGACGATTTGGGCATGAGAAAAAGGAAATAAGCGACGCAGCGCGCCCGGACAATTACTTTGAAAAAAAATTATACTGCAAAGTTATCGCCCCGCTCCCCGCCCGCTACCCGGTGGCGGCGTTTTGCGATGCGCTGCCGCGCCCCGGCATGGCTCATCTCGCCGGCGGATCGAACGGCGGATCCATTTACCAGCGCACGGTCATCCCGCCCATCCAGGAATAGTCATAGGTCTGCGGATTGAGGCCGCGTCGATAGCCGACGTCCAGATCCAGCCACGACTTCGGGCTGTAGATCGCACCGAGAATCATGAACGCCGGGTGCGTCCGCTGCGTGAAGTCGGGGTTCTGCGAAGCGCCCACATCCAGAATGAGCTGCGTTGTCGGCAACACGCGATACAGCACCGCCCCGAAACCTTCCACAATGACTGGCGATCGCCTTGACGGTTCGGCTGATAGGCGGCCCCGGCGTTGAACAGAAACGTCCATTTGTCGATCTCGTATTGCGTGAGCAACGTCGCGCCGGCGTTCACCCGGCCGCTGCCGAGCCCGCGCCGGTCGTTGCCCGTAGGGAAACTCAGGTACGGCTTGAGGCCGATGCTGAACGCCCCGTCGTCGTACATCCGCCACTTGGCGCCCGTCTCCACATCGCCGACACCATTGCCCGCTGTGTCCGAGCGGTTTTGAAGGTGCGTATAGGGAACGTCGACATACAGATCGAGCGCCTCTCTCACCCCTCGGGTGAGCGTGCTGTTCCAGAGCGTCTGGCGGCCGATTTCCGGCTGCTTCGACGTCACTTCGCCATTCGTCTCGAACTGCCAGTTGCCGTCGCCCTGTGTGCCGGTATCGTCGGACACCAGCGGATGGGCGGCGAAGGCGCTGAGCGGGCAGAGCAGCGCCAGAGACATCAGTTGCTTCTTCATGAGTCGTTCTCTTGCTTACGTGTGCCGCCCCGGTGCGGCGAGCGGCGGGGCGGGCGTGTGTGAGTGTTGGCGACCGCCCGGCCGGGCGGGAGCGTTGTATCAAATCAATGGGGAAATGATTCGGCCGTCTCGGTCGACGCGGCCGATACCCAATCAGAACCAGCGGCCAAAGCGGCGGATGTAGATCGTCTTCACCACTTGGGCGAGGGCGATGTAGCCGAGCATGGTCGCAGCCAGCCAGTAGAAATACGTCCCCGGCAGTGCCACGAAGCCCAGCGCTTCGGCAAACGGCGAGTAAGGCAGCCAGCAGGCCAGCGCGATCGCCACCGTCGTCGACAGCATGATCGGCAGCGCCGGCGTGCTTTGCAGGAACGGGATCTTCTGCGTGCGCAGCAAGTGAACGACCAGCGTCTGCGACACCAACCCTTCGACGAACCAGCCCGAGTTCATGATGACCTGCCCCGCATCGCCGCCGTGCGCGTGATACAGCGCGCCCGCACCGAACACCGTCCACATCAGCGCATAGGTCGTGATATCGAATACCGACGAGGTCGGTCCGAGCCACAGCATGAAGCGCCGGATGTTGCCCGCGTCCCATTTGCGCGGCTTCTTGAGGAATTCGGGATCCATGCGATCCCATGGCAGGAACATCTGCGAGATGTCGTACACAAGGTTCTGCACGAGCAGTTGCATCGCGAGCATCGGCTGCCACGGCAGGAATGCGCTCGCCACCAGCACCGAGAACACGTTGCCGAAGTTCGAGCTGGCCGTCATGTTCAGGTACTTGAGGATGTTGCCGAAGGTCTCGCGGCCCTTGATGACGCCCTCCTCCAGCACCATCAGGCTCTTTTCGAGCAGGATGATGTCGGCGGTTTCCTTGGCGATATCGGCACCGGTATCCACCGAGATGCCGACGTCGGCATCGCGCAGCGCGGGGGCGTCGTTGATGCCGTCGCCCAGGAAGCCCACCGTGTGGCCGTTGGCCTGCAAGGCCTTGACCACGCGCGCCTTGTGCAGCGGCGCGAGCTTGGCGAACACGGTCGTGCGACCGACCGCCTCGCGCAGCGTGGCGTCATCCATCGGCTCGATGTCCGTGCCGAGCAACGGCGTGCCGGGTTCCAGGCCGACCTGACGGCACACGTTGATCGTAACGATCGGGTTGTCGCCGGTGAGCACCTTCACCGTCACGCCATGCTCGCGCAAGGCGGCAATGGCCGGGGCGGCCGAGTCCTTGGGCGGATCGAGGAAGGTCAGGAAGCCGCAGACCGTCAGCCCCGCTTCGTCGGACGTCTTGTACTGCGTCTTCGTCTCGCCTGCCGGGATGTCGCGCGTCGCCACGACGAGCACGCGAAACCCATCGGCGTTGTACGCCTCGGCGCGCGCCAGCAGGATGGCTCGGGACGTATCGTCGAGCGCGCGCACGCCCTGCGGGGTCTGCACATGCGTGGAGACCGACAGCATCTCCTCGACGGCGCCCTTGGTAATCATCAGGTGCTCGCCGTGCGCGTCGGCCACCACCACCGACAGACGCCGGCGCACAAAGTCGAACGGCAATTCGTCGATCTTGGCGAAGTCGCGCGGTTGCACCGACTCGCCGATCTCGTTGGCACGGCGGATGATCGCGACGTCGATCAGGTTGCGCTGGCCACTCTGGTGATAGCTGTTGAGCCAGCCCAGACGCAATACGTCTTCGCGCTCGTCGCCCGCCACATCGAGATGCTGTTCGAGAATGATGCGGTCCTGCGTGAGCGTGCCGGTCTTGTCGGTACACAACACGTCCATGGCACCGAAGTTCTGCACCGAGTTCAGGCGCTTGACGACCACCTTGCGGCGCGACATCGCCATGGCGCCGCGCGCCAGGTTGGCGCTCACGATCATCGGCAGCATTTCCGGTGTCAGACCCACGGCCACGGCCAGCGCGAACGTGAGCGCACTCACCCAGTCGCCCTTCGTCAGACCATTGATCATGAAGACGACCGGCACCATCACCAGCATGAAACGAATGAGCAGCCAGCTCACACTGTTCACGCCGCGATCGAAGCTCGTCTCGACCCGCTTGTGACTCACCACGTTCGTTGCCAGCGCGCCGAAATACGTGTCGCCCGCCGTGGCGACGACCACGCCGGTGGCCGTGCCGCTGACCACGTTAGTGCCCATGAAGCAGATATTGGACAGGTCGAGCAGGTTCGCATTGCCCTGCCCGGCCGTCGTTTCGGCGGACTTTTGCGCGACGGCACCCAGCGTGTCGTACTTCTCGACGGGCAGCGCTTCGCCCGTGAGGACCGCCTGACTGATGAACAGGTCGCGCGATTCGATCAAACGCAGGTCCGCCGGGATCATGTCGCCCGCCTGGAGCGTCACGATGTCGCCCACCACCAGCTCGCGCATGGCGACCTCGTGACGCTCCGGCTCGCCCGTCGCCGTCACACGGCGGCGAACGCTGGCCGTGGTGCGCACCATCGCCTTGAGCTTTTCGGCCGCGCGCAGCGACCGGAACTCGGAGAAAAAGCGCAACAAGCCGCTGATCGTCACCATCGTGAGCAGGATGGAGATGCCCATGTAGTCTTCATCGCCTGGATCGGCGAAGTAGACGTCGGTGAAATAGCTGACGGTGGCGAGCGCCAGCAGCACGATCACGAAGGGGTTCTTGAAGGCGCCGAACAATTGCACCGCCCAGTGCGGCGGCTTGTCGTGCGCGATTTCGTTAGGGCCGTAGCGGGTCTGGCGCTGACCGACGTCGGCGAGCGTGAGACCTTTCAGGTCGCTGTCGAGGGTTTTCAGGACGTCCTGCAGCGGCTCATTGGCGAGCCGGGCAACGACGTCGGGGCCGACGGGCGGCACGTCTGAGGATGTCGAGCGTTCGACGAAGCCGCGCTGCTTGCGGCGCGAGTGAAGGTGCTTGTTCATGACGAATTCCTGGCGCGGCTTACGCGGGTATGGCGGCCGGCCGGTCTCGTCAGGCGCTACCGGAGGTCATGTCTCCGAAAAAAAAGCGCGCGAACGTACCCAGCCGCGCCGCGCGGCGCGCGGTCGGTGATGGTGAAAAGATTTGGGGATCGCCCGTCGGAACCCTACGTGCGAAGCACAGGGTCCCGACGGGCCTCATTCGGCTACTTCCATCTTCCATATTGGACTCCTTACATTTTTATATTCAGCACACCGGCAGTCATTGGCGCCCTGTCTGGCAAGAAACACCGTTGCGACAGGGACGACGGAATCAGCCGAGTGTGGACCTTGCGCCAGCGCTCGCGTGTCGGGCCGCATCGTCGGACCAGAACACGCGGCGCACGCTGCGCTCGCCGGACAGGCGCATGACGAGCGACGTGAGCGACGCGCGCGAAGCGGCCGGACAGTCGAGCGTGACGGTGGCCGAGGCTTCGTCGCGATCGCTCCAGCGAGTGATGCTGACGCGCGTGGCACGCAGGCCGAGGGCAGTGAGATCGATGAACATCTGCTTGCGCAATGCCCCAAGGGCATCGGCCAGGCAGACGATGGTCAGACGCGACACCGGGGTGGGGAGCGTCGGTGGGCTCTGGAAAGCCTGAAAAGTTTGCAACGTTTGAATAGCGCGCATGATTTCCTCGCATGGCTGCGAATCGTCCCTACCGCGCACGGCACGGACGGCCGGCCGGTGCGGGCGCGCCGTTGCGATGCCAAACGCATGCGCAAGACGACAACGCCCCTCACGGGCACGACAGTGAAATTTCTGCGGGAATTGCGCCGGAGCGGTCACGCTCAAGGCGAGCGTTCGGTGGCGCTAGACACCGCATCCTGCATGAGGACGCGGCACAGGGAATGGCTGTGGATCCTCAGGCAATCAGTCGATCAAAGGTCGACTACTACTGGCATCGGAATTCACGGACAAACCCCTTAAGTGGAAGACAGGGCGGATGGTAACTGCTGCCAAATTGCAACGTCAAGCACAAATTGCTGCGCCGCACACCAGATGGGAATTTGCCCATGCCGCGCGGTGTTTTCTTCGAGGTGAAGCGCGCAACGGGCCCGCCACAGGTCAGGCGTTTCGGCCGACGTATGACTATAACGCCCGCCTCGCGGGCAGGATGTGTGCGTTCATTGGGAAGCTCGTCGCGGCACTGCGCGACACGGGCTTACTCGTTCTCTTCGAAGTAGTGCCCGAACTTGACCTGCTTGGTGCGGATATAGCGTTCGTTCTCTTCGCGCATCGGGATGTCGAGCGCTACGCGCTCACACACCGGAATGCCGTGCTTCGCGAGGGTGTCGAACTTCTTCGGGTTGTTGCTCATGAGGCGCACCGAACGCACGCCCAGAATGCGCAGAATCGCGGCTGCCGAGTCGTATTCACGGGCATCGTCGGGCAAGCCCAGATCGAGATTGGCCTCGACGGTATCGCGGCCCTGCTCTTGCAGCAAATACGCGCGAATCTTGTTGCTCAGGCCAATACCGCGCCCTTCGTGGCCCCGCAGGTACAGCATCACGCCGCGCCCTTCCTCGGCAATCTTGCGCATCCCCGCATCGAGTTGCTCTCCGCAATCGCAGCGATAGGAACCGAAGACGTCCCCCGTCAGGCATTCGGAGTGCAGACGCACGAGCGTAGGCGCATCGCCGCCGACATCGCCCATGACCAGCGCGAGGTGCTCGTTGTCGCTGCCCTTGACGCGAAATGCGTGAGAGGTGAAGGTGCCGTATCGGGTCGGCAGGGTCGCCGTTGCGACAAGCTCGACGCATTCGCCAGCGTCGCACGTGGGCGTGGCAGAGGCAATACCAGGGGACTTCATGTTGACGTTCAAACAGGCCGAAATTGGGGAGTCGCCCGCCACCGGATGGCGGGGCGTGCGCTAGAAGTGTAACGCCATTTCCGAATTTCGGCCGGCAGCGGCATGCAACACACCGTTTCACGGCGCCTGATCATCGGCTGACACCCGGCCAGCGTCCAGTCAACGTCGATCTAACGTATTGCGCGCTGCGGCACGTCGCGCACTGGGTAGGCTACGGCGCAATGTCGCGCCGCGCCGCGCCGGCAAGGACGCCAACGAGACCATCGTGCCCCCGCTGCGCCAGCCGTCACGATGTTACGATGCCCGGGCGCACCGTCATGCCTGCGACACCGGCCAATGCTTCCGCGCCTTCCGTTGCGTCACCGAAAGCACCGCTCCCTCTGCCCATGATCGATATCACCGTGCTTCCCTACTTTCTGGTCACCGTCGCCGTACTCGTTGCGATTCCGGGACCGAATACGATCTACATCGCGACCGCGAGCGCCAGCCAGGGATTTCGCTTCGGGTTGGCGTCGTGCTTCGGCGTGATGCTGGCCACGCTTGTCCACGTTGCCCTCGCGGCTGGCGGACTGACCGCCCTGCTGCTGGCCTCGCCACTGCTGTTCGGCGTGATCAAATGGCTCGGCGCGGCCTATCTCATTTTTCTGGGCATCAAAGCGATGCGTAGCCGCCCCGCAACGGTGGGTGCAGTGCCGCCGCCCGCACGCTTGCTCGGCACGTCGATCAAGAAGGGCTTTCTCGTCAACCTGCTCAACCCGAAGACAGGCCTGTTCATCGCCGCCTTCCTGCCGCAATTCGTGAACGCCGCTTCTGGCCACGTCCCCCTGCAAATCGTCACGCTCGGTCTGCTGCTTGTCCTGATCGGCGGATTGAGCGACTTCACGTACGCGGCACTCGCCCGCACGATCGGCAAGGCGCTCACCCACCGGCGCGCAACGCCGGGGGTCGGGAAATACGTGACCGGTCTGCTGTACATCGGCCTTGGCGTCGCGGCGCTGGCCACGTCGAACGGCACGACGCTGTAACGCCACTTCGCACGCGCGGCGTGCCCTCGCCCCTGCCGGACGCCCCACCTGGCGTCGTTTCCGCCCCCCCGCAGACACCTTTCATTTTTGTAATCTCCCGGTAACGATCAGGTCAGCCCCTGAATTGCAAAATGCCTTCAACGCTGAGACGCCAACGTCACGGCGGGACCGGCCGGCGCGAAGCGTTCGCGTTGGCACTCACAACCAAACCGTTGAGGCAAAACATCATGAAATCGATCGTAAAGTCCGTCATCGTCGCTTGCGCGCTCGCCATCCCCGCCCTGTCGTTTGCTCAGGCATCGCAGACAACACGTGCAAGCGTTCAGCATGAGCTCGTTCAGATGGAGAAGGCTGGCTATGTTCCCTCCGCGAGCAACGCTCACTATCCGGACAACATTCAGGCTGCAGAAGCCAAGCTGCAATCGCAACCCCAAACCGCGAGCACGTCGAGCCTTGGCGCTGCACCGCAAGTCCTGAGCCAGCAAAGCACGAACGACACGGCGGCGATGTACGTTGGCTCGTGATCGTGTCGCGAGTTGATACGCACGGCGAACGGTCACCGGCGGCAATGGAATTTGCACCGTGGCTCGTCCGCCGTGCCGCAAGGCTCGTCAACAGGTCAGCCCCGCGAAGCCGCTCGCTCGTGACAACGCGCCGACACAATGCCCGAAGCGGACTATCGCCGAAATGGCGTTCAAGACGCGCTCCGCGTTCGGCTATCATGGGCAAGCGTAGCGTCGGCCAATGCGGCGCGACGCGCCTATTCCGAGGCGACAAAGCATGCGCGTTCTGTTGATTGAAGATGAACCGAAGACCGGTGCCTACCTGAAAAAGGGATTCGAGGAATCCGGCATCTCGTTGGATTTGGCAACCGACGGCGCGCAGGGGCTGCTGCTCGCCCAGGAAGAGGAGTATGACGTCATCATTCTGGACGTCATGCTTCCCGTCATGGACGGATGGGCCGTGGTCAAACGCCTTCGCGCGACCAAGGGAACGCCCGTGTTGTTTCTCACGGCGCTGGACGACGTCCACGATCGGGTTCGCGGCCTCGAGGCCGGGGGCGACGACTATCTCGTCAAACCTTTCGCCTTCGTTGAGCTGCTGGCCAGAGTCCGCACGCTTGCCAGGCGGGGGCCTCCGAGAGACTCGGAAACGCTGCGCGTCGGGGATCTCGAAATTGACCTGTTGCGCCGGCGTGTCAAACGGGCCGGCCATCGGATCGAACTCACGCCGCGGGAGTTTGCCTTGTTGCAACTGCTGGCAGGTCGGCAAGGGGAAGTGCTCACGCGCACGCAAATCGCCTCGTATGTCTGGGACATGAACTTCGACAGCGACACCAACGTCGTCGAAGTTGCCATCCGCCGGTTACGATCGAAAATCGACGATGACCAAGCGCTGAAGCTGATACATACCGTGCGTGGCGTAGGGTATGTGCTCGAGGTCCGAGACGAATCATGATTCGCCGTTCCCTTGCCGCAACGCTGGCCCTGTCGTTCGGCGTCACGCTACTTGCCGTTTTTGTCCTCGTGGGGTGCTATCTATATTTGGCACTGGACCGTCAGGTCATGACGGAGCTCGACTCGGATGTCGTGCTGGCCAGTCGTCACGTAAGACGTCTGGCGTCCGAACTCGACACCAAGGACGACGTGAAGTCGCACACGCCCCGCTTGGTGAGTGCCGTGCTGGGCGATCGCGCGTTGTCCCTCGTGCTGTTCGACCCGAAAGGCGATCGACTCCTCTCCTATGGCCCGAATCAGGTCGTTGACGACCTGGATTCCGCACCGGGCAAGGGCCTCCGGCTCGACCCCGCCACCATCCCGTTGCAGCAGGCGCGCGTGTCGGACAACGCCAAGATCGCTTCGTCGGATGTCGTCGCGTGGACAACGGATCAGAAAATCCCGGTCAGGAGCGTTGCTTTTGACGTTCGGCTGCGCGACGGGACCCGTTTGAACGGGATCGTGGTTCGCGATGTCAGGGCCCCGCTCCGGTTGCTGGACAAATACCGGGATCAGCTCACCATGGCGGGCATCGTCGGCAGCCTGGTCACGATGCTTGCCACCTATCTGTTGATTCAATTTGTCCTTCGGCCGCTACGTCAAATGACCGCTGACGCCACCGACATTACTGCGACCCGTCTCGATACCCGCCTGCAGGTCGTGCAATCGCCAACGGAACTCAGCGCGTTGGCAATGTCGCTCAATCGAATGCTGGCGCGCCTGGAGGAAGGGTTTCAGCGACTGTTTCAGTTCACCGCAGACCTCGCCCATGACATGCGAACGCCCATTGGCAATATCAAAGGGGCGACAGAGGTCGCCCTTCGTCGACCGCGCAGCGTCGACGAATATGAAAATTTGCTGGCGTCGAATCTCGAGGAGTGCGACCGCCTGTCGCGGATGATCGAGAATGTGCTGTTTCTCGCACGAGCGGAGCACCCCCAATTCATTACCCATATGCAAGTGTTCAATGTTGCCGACGAACTCGGGAACATAGCCGGCTATTTTGAAGGGTTGGCAGACGAAGCCGGGTCGGCGATTCACGTATCAGGCCGCGCCGATACGATGCTGAAAGCCGATTTGGAATTGTTCCGCAGAGCCGTGGGGAATCTGCTCGCCAATGCGATCCGGCATACCCATGTCGGCACGATTGAAATCTCCACCGAGGTCAAGGCAGGCCGAGTCGACGTATCCGTGTCCAACCCCGGCGTCGCGATCGACGATGAAGATATCGAACGCATTTTCGACCGCTTCTACCGGGGGGACAAATCACGACGGCAGTCGTCGGGCGTCGGCACCAGCGGCGCTTCGGCCGGGTTGGGGCTCGCCATTGTGCAAACGATCATGGGGCTTCACGACGGGCGCGTCGCCGTCACGAGCCGTGACGGCAGAACGACATTCTGCCTGTCGTGGCCCCAACGTTGACGGTGTTTTTTCCGGGCAATCTCCGGCGTCAAACGTCCCGTGCGCCGGGCGTTTCGAGCATCCGGCTCACGGCGAGCGGCAGCCCCGCGTGTGGCTTCACCGGCGGGCGCTGGAAGCTGCCCAGGCGCGCCACGCCCGGCTGCAATGCCACCAGCGACTCACAATGCCGGACCGCGCTGGAAACGCCATCGACGACTGGCACCGGAATGCGATCGCGCAATGTCCGCGCCAGTCCTGCCAGCGGCGCGCCCGCCACCACGATCACGTCGGCGCCATCTTCCTCCACGGCTTGCCGACTCAGCTCGATGAGGCGCTCCGCGTGGTCCTCCTGCACGGTCGCAATATCGCGCAAGGGCGACGTCAGGCTGCGAATGCTGGCGAGCCGCGACGTCAGCCCGTTCGCTTCGACACACTCCCGATACCAGGCTTGAATCCGGTGCGAGATGGCAATGATCGAAAAGCGCGCGCCGAGCAGGCACGCGCTCGCCAACGCCGCTTCGGTCATGCCCACGACCGGCACGTCGAATAACTCCTTGATCCCCCCAACCCGGGGTCGCCAAACGCGGCGACCACGAGGCCATCGAACGTGCCCGCCTGTTCCGCAGCGGCACACGCCGTGGCGTAGCCGCCGACGAGCGCTTCGAAACGCGTCTCGATATAGGCAACGCCAAACGACGCCGTCGCGAAGGCGAGCGTCGTTTCCGGCGATGCGGCACGACGGGCTTCGGCCTCGATCAGCCCCGTCACGCTTGTCGAAATATTCGGATTCACCACAAGTAAGCGCATGAAATCTCCTGCCACTGTTGTTGTCTTGCGTCACACCAGGGATGGCGCGTCTGCGGGCAGAAAACGCCCTCGCCCCGCAGTGGGCGCCAGATATTGCCCGCCGGCCACGAGTTGTTCACCGCGCGAGAAGCAGTGGACCGGCCAGCCGACGACCTCGCGCCCCTCGTACGGCGTGTAGTCGACGGCATGATGCAGTTGGGTGTTGCGAATCGTCGTGCGCACCTCCGGATCCCACAGCACGATGTCGGCATCGGCCCCCACCGCGATGGTGCCCTTGCGCGGATACAGACCGTAAAGCCGCGCCGGACGGTACGACGTCAGCTCCACGAACTGATGAATCGACAGGCGCCCGCGATGCACGCCATCGAACAGCAAGGGCAGGCGCGTCTCAATGCCGGGAATGCCGTTGGGGATATGCTCGAACGACTGGGGCTTGCCCCCCGGTTTCTTGCCCTGGGGATCTTCATAGTTGAACGGCGCGTGATCCGACGAGAATACCGAGAACACGCCTTGCTTCAACGCCTTCCACACGGCCTCCTGGTTGTCGGCATCGCGCGGCGGCGGGCTGCAGACGCATTTGGCGCCCGCGTAACCGTCATCGCCCGGATGATTCATGTCCTCGGCGCTCAGATACAGATACTGCGGACACGTCTCGGCCAGAATCTGCATGCCCCGGCCCTGTGCCCAACGAATCTGACCGATGGCATCCTTGCCCGAGACATGGACAATAAGGATCGGCACGTCCACCAGTTCAGCGAACGTGATCGCCCGGTGCGTCGCTTCGCGCTCGACGGCCGCGGGCCGCGCGAGGCCATGGAACTTCGGCGCAATGCGCCCCTGCCCGACGAGCTTGTCCGTCAGCCATGCGATGCAATCCGAATTCTCCGCGTGCACCATCACCAGCGCGCCATGCTCGCGGGCCACGGACAACACCTCCAGAATCTCACGGTCCGAGAGCTTCAGATCGTCGTAGGTCATGTAGATCTTGAACGACGTGTACCCTTCGCGAATCAATTGCGGCAGCTCTTCGCGGAGCACCTTCTCCGTCGGATCCGCAACGATCAGATGGAACCCGTAGTCGACCACCGCGCGCCCCTCGGCGCGGCGGTGATAGTCGTCGACGGCCGCGCGCAACGAACCGCCCTTCTCCTGCGCGGCAAACGGGATCACCGTCGTCGTGCCGCCGCACACGGCGGCGCGTGTACCGGTGAAGAAGTCATCGGCCATGCGCAGGCCGTCCGGCATCGGCTGGTCGAGATGGCAGTGGCCGTCGACACCGCCGGGCAGCGCAAGCAATCCCGAGGCGTCGACCTCACGCGCACCGCTGGCCAGGTTCCGGCCCAGCGCGGCGATCACACCGTCGCGCACGCCGATGTCGCAAGTAAAGCGATCGGCGGCCGTGACCACGTCAGCGTGCCGAATGACCAGATCGAAGGTGTCGCTCATCGTCTTACTCTCCTTGCTGGAACAGTTGGCCCCAGTCGCTCAGGGCGCGCGTGTCGACGCCGGCGAGCCGCAGCGACTTCCAGAGCACCGTCGAGATGGTGTCGTACACGGGAATGCCGGTCTTGGCTTCCAACGCGCGGGCGAGCGGCGCGGCGTGCAGGTTGGTGCAGAACGTGGTGATGGCTTGCGGGCGCGCTTGAGCCACCTCGTTGACGAGTGCCTCCAGCGTCTGCGCGCTGACCTCGGAAAACTCGAAGTTCTTGCTCAGCCCCAGATGGCGCTCTGCCGTGCAACGAATGCCTCGACGCGCATAGTTCGCGACGATGCGTTGCTGCACGTCTTCCAGGTACGGGGTCACGAGACCGAGCTCGGTCACTCCCGTGCGCGCGAGGATCTCGTTGAGCGCCAGCACGGACGTGGTGGCGGGAATGCCTGTCGTTTCGGTGATCTGTCGGCACAGCGCTTCGTCGGTCTCGAAGCCCAGCCACCCGGCGGAAGTGCCGTTCCACGCGATGACATCGACTTCGGCGTCGGCGAGGAGCTGCGCCGCGTCGAGAATCTTTTCCAGGTCGAATTGGCCAAGCGCGTTCTCGCCGAGAGAAATCTGCGTGACGCGAAAGCGGGAGAAATGGACAGAGACATGATCGAGGTCAGCCACCATCGCGCTGGTAATCGGTTCCAGCGCGGTGTTGGAAGACGGCGTGAGCATGCCAAGCAGTTTACGTTTTTGGGTCGTCATGGTCTTACCAAAAATGCGATGACCGGCCGCCTGGGCGGCGTGCCGATCAAGGGAGAAACGTGTGTCCGATGAATCAAACCGGAAGCTTGCGTTCGTAGTCGATCAGCGTCGAGCAGATGAACAGCCCGACACCGGCGGCCGCGAAGAACATCAGCGCGAGGAAATACGAACCGGTGGTCTGCACGATCACGCCGACAATCAGCGGAACACTGATGCCCCCGATGTTGCCGCCGAGATTCATCACCCCGCCGAGGAACCCGACCTTGTTGCGCGTGCCGAGAATGGACGGAATGCACCAGTACAGGCCACACCAGCGCAGGAAGAAGAGCGTCGAGGACAGCAGCACCACGGTGATGACATCGCTCTTCACGTACGCCACCGAGAAGATCGACGCGGTCGCGATGACGGCAGCAATGCCGAAGAGGGTACGCATGACCTTATTGGGTGAGCCGCCCGCGGCCTTCCACTTGTCGCCGACCCAGCCGCCGAACAATTCGCCGATGAAGCCGCAGAAGAAAATGATGAAGCTCGCGCCGCCCATCTGCTTGATGTCGAAGCCGTGCACCTTGTGCAGGTAATTCGGCATCCAGGTCAGCAGCCCGTAGAAGACCGTGTTGAAGCACATCCAGCCCAGTGCCATGCACCAAACCGAGCGGTATTTGAAGAAATCCAGCGAACGACCGGAGAGATTAGCCGGCTCGGCGCGGTGTTCGTTCGCCTGCGCTTCCTCGATGTAGGTTGCCTCTTCGTCGTTGACGGCCGGGTGTTCACGCGGGGTGTTGCGGATGTAGCGCCAGGCGACGTAGCCGGCCAGCACGGTGCCCACGCCTGCGACGACAAACGCCAGACGCCACGAGCCAAGCATCGTGATGAGCCAGGTGATGATGATGGCACCAAGGGCAGCCCCCAGCGGTGCGCCGCCATCGAGCAGCGTTGCGCCACGGCCGCGCTCGTACTGCGTCATCCAGATGGCATTCAGCTTGCCGCCCGCCGGATAGATCGGCGCCTCCGCCGCGCCGAGCCCGAAGCGCGTGAGCAGAAGTGCCATGGAGCTGGTGCACAGCGCGGCAGCCGCCTGGAAGATGCCCCAGAAAACCGTGGCCAGCGCGATCACGATGCGCGGCTTGTACTTGTCAGCCAGCATGCCGCCCGGAATCTGCATGACGGCGTACGTCCAGAAGAATCCGCTCAGGATCAACCCTTCCATCGCGGGCGTGAGGTCGAACTCCTTCGAGATCAGCGGCATGGCCACCGACAACGACGCCCGATCGATGTAGTTGATCGAGATCAGACACAACATCAAGAAAAATATCTTCCAGCGCACAGCGCTCTTCGTGCCTGCCATAGCGGCAACCCTGCCTGTCGACTGCATGGTGAATCTCCAGAGTAGATGACTTACATACCTTTCGTCGCGACTTGAGAGTGAGTATAGAATCTGTAATCTGTAATTACAATATCGGTAAATAATTGATTTCATTGAAATCTACGCTAGGGATTTCCCTACGTGGTAGGATGTTTATGACACTGATAAACGCGCTAGAGACCGTGACCCTTCCCCTTCAGAAGTCCCTCAAACTCCGCACGCTAGGCATGGCGGCCGAGATTACGGCGCGCTTGCGCGTCATGATCGAAGAAGGCGAGCTGCCGCCGGGCGAGCGCATCGACGAGAAGGCGCTTTGCGAAATGTTCGACGTCTCGAAGACGCCGTTGCGTGAAGCGCTGAAGACGCTCGTGTCAGAAGGACTGGTGCTGCATCGGCAATACATCGGCTACCGGGTCGCGCCACTCGATCTCGACGAGCTTCGCGCGACGTTCGAGATCCTGCATGGACTGGAACGCATGGCGGGCGAGTTGGCATCTCAACGATTGACCGAGAGCGCGCTGGCCGCGATCGAGAGGAAGCACGAGCAGATGCTCGATGCGCATGGCAAAGGCCTTCGGACGGAGTACTTCCGGATCAACCAGCAGATCCACCAGATGATTGTGGACGGCGCGGCCAACCCGGTGCTCTCATCGCTCTATGCCACGCTGATGAGCAAGGTGCACCGCGCACGCGGCGCCGCGAACGCGGATCTATCGCGTTGGCAGGAATCGCACGAAGAGCACGACCGGATCATGGCGGCCCTGCGCGAAGCCGGACGCCCCCACTTGGGCGAGGTGCTCAAAGCGCACTCGGAGAACACAGGGACCGAAGTGCTGAGCGTGGTCGCCGAAGCGATTCGCCTCGGCGAGCCCCAGCGTCGTGGCCGCGAGATCGGGGCAAGCTGACGCGTCATGCCCTCGCATCGGCCGCCGCGACATTGGTAAAAGGGCGCATCGGGATGGCCTGAGCGTTGGCGTGAGCCAATCTTACGGCCGGTACCGGTGTACCGAACGCCTCCCCCTGCGCCACACCGGCGACGCCATCGGCAAGATTGCCGATATTTTCGAACCCCAGACCTCCCGATCCTGACCATGACGCTCGATTCGACCCTCCTTGCCGCGTTTGCGCCAACTGGCGTGCTGCGCGCCTGCATCAACCTTGGCAATCCGATTCTGGCGGGGCTTGATGGGCAGTCCCGGCCCATTGGCATTTCGGTCGATCTGGCGGGAGAATTGGCAAGGCGGTTGGGCGTCGAGCTTGCGCTTGTCGTGGTCGATGCCGCCGGCAAATCGGTGGAGACGGTGACAAACGAGCAGGCCGACATGGGCTTTTTCGCCATCGATCCGCGCCGCGCCGCGACGATCGGTTTCACGGCACCGTACTTGCTCATCGAAGGCTTTTACCTGGTGCGCGACGCCTCGCCGGTGACGACCAACGCCGAGGTCGATCAGGCGGGCACGCGCGTTGTCGTCGGTAAAGGCAGCGCGTATGACCTGTTCCTGACGCGCGAACTCAAGCACGCGGAAATCGTGCGCGCGCCCACATCGCCGACGGTGGTCAAGACGTTCATCGAGACGGGTTGTGAAGTGGCCGCTGGCGTGAAGCAACAACTCGAACACGACGTGGCCGCGCTGACGGGCTATCGGCTGCTCGACGAGCGTTTCATGGTCATTCAGCAAGCGATGGGTATGCCGATCACGCGCGGCGAAGCGGCTATGGCATTTCTGACGACGTTCGTGGAAGACATGAAACGCGAAGGGTTCGTGGCGGATGCCATGCAACGTCATGGTGTGACGGGGGTCAGCGTTGCGCCGGCGGCGTGAGACGCCTTACGTCTCCGAAGCAAGGACAAAGACGGCGAACCGACGTTGACCGGCTCGCCATCGGCGAGGCCCCCTTTCCGAATCGGAAACGCGTTGACGGTGTGTGAAGCTCATACTTGCCGATCCTGCGCGAGCAGCAAGATTCGCTCAATTTAGCTGCACGATCCCGACCCGAATCTGATCGAGATCTCCGAGAGGGCCGATGCGCGATGGCGGGCGGCTCTCCGGATATCCCCCTCCCGCTAGCAATCGGCGCCCCCCCTCACGGCGGATTATCGACGTGGTTACCGACAGCAAGCGAGTGCAAAATGTTGCCGGGCGTGTTACTTACCGGCCGGTGCTGGCGCGTTCATCAAATCCGGCTGGCGATTGGCGCGATCTCGTTTGAATCCCCAGAAATAAGTAACCGCAAGACAAGGCACCAGCGACGTAATCGAATAGGCCACTCCTGCCAGTTGGTTGCCGGTCAGCGCTACCAGCGACAGGCTGATGAGCGGTAAAAATCCACCAAACAGGATGTTGCCCAGTTGCTGCGCGAGTCCGAATCCGGTTGTCCGACTCTGAGGCGGGAAGCACTCAGCGATAAATGCCGGTAGCGGCGCCATGATCATGGCGGTCAACACGGCGAGTAGAGTGATAAATGCCGCGACCACACCCCAGGCTTCGTTGAGCACACCCGTGCGGATCCCCGCAAAGGCCGGATACGCGCTGGCCATCCATAGCAGAATGCCGATGAACATCACACGCGCCCGCCCGATTCGATCGGATAAGCGGCCAAACACCGGGAACATCGGTGTCGCGATGATGATGCCGACCGCCACGCAAAGACTGGCGTGAGTCGGCTCGACCTTGAGCACGTTCTGCAGAAAGTACAGCATGTAGACAATCGACGTGTACAACGATACCGAAGTGCCCCCTTGGGCACCGAAAATCGCCACGAGAATGGCTTTCCATGAGGATCTGCTGGTCACCGTGTCGGACAGGGGCGCTTTCGACAAACGCCCGCTCACCTGCATTTCCACGAACACCGGCGTCTCCTTCATGCCCAACCGAATCATCGTTGCAATCGCGACGATCGGTGCGGAGACCAGGAACGGCACGCGCCAACCCCAGGTGGCAAATGCTTGGGCGTCAAGCGTCATTCGCAACGCTGACACTATCGCTAGGGCGAGCAGCAGGCCGACCCCGGCCGTGCTCTGCAAGACGCTCGTGAACATGCCGCGCTTGTCCTTCGGTGCGTATTCGACCACATAGACGACAGCTGAGCCGTACTCCCCACCGAGCGCAATGCCTTGCGTAATACGCAGCACCAGCAAAGCGACGGGGCGGCCACCCCGACTGCGCCATAAGTCGGCAAACAACCGATGCCGACAGTCGCGACACCCATCAATGCAAGTGTGATGACAAAGGTCTTTTTGCGCCCGATACGATCCGCCATGGGGCTAAAGATAATCGTGCCGATGGGTCGCGCGAGGTAAGCAATGCCAAAAGTCGCGACGCCCGCGAGCGCAGCGACGGTTCTGTCCTGCGACGGCAGAAACAATTGCGTCAGTGTGCCCGTCAGCGCGACGTACACGAAGAAGTCGTAGTACTCGAGCATCGTTCCCAAGCTTGAGGTTGTGATGATCTTCAACATTTGCCGTAGCGCCGCCGGTTGGCGATGATGCGTGTTCATGACTGTCTCCTTCCATTGATTTTTATTTGTATTACATAGCGCACGTCGTCTACCGACGCTTCACTTGAGAAACCGGCGAACCGCGGCCTTGTGCTCGTCACCGCAAAGAAGAATGGCCTGCATCGATGCGGCCATCTCCAAGGCTGTCGGCAACGATGCTTGCGCCGACTGGCGAACCAGTTGCTTGGCCATTCGCAAAGCGTGGGGAGGGCTGCTGGCGATTGTTTCAGCCAGTCGCTCCGCCTCCGCGTCCAATGCGTCGTCGGCCACGACTCGCGAGACGATGCCGGCATCAAGCGCTTGGAACGCATTGATGAATTCGCTGGTCAACGTCAACTCCATGGTCTTGGCGACCCCGACAATCCTAGTGAGGAACCAGGCTCCGCCGATGCCAGAGACCAAACCGAGCCGCAGAAAGCTTTCCGAGAAACGGGCATTTTCCGCGGCAATGCGCAAATCGCACATCAATGCGACGTCGAATCCCGCGCCCACTGCGGCACCATTGACGGCGGCGATGGATGGCACCGGCAGCGCATGCAACGCGCGGGGAATGCGATGCAGGCTACCCGCGAGGCGCTCTCTGACCGCCTCGACAGAGCCTTGCATCAGATCGGCACCAGCCTCCATGTCTTTCACGTTGCCACCCGTGCAGAAATGCTTGCCCGAGGACCGCAGCAACACGCAGTGCACGTTCGAGAGCCCGCTCGCCCGCTCCAGGGCATCTGCCAGCGCTTCGGTCATCGCCACATCGAGCGCGTTACCGGTTTTCGGTTCATTCAGCGTGATTGTCATCACACCGTTGGCGACGCGGGTCAAAATCAATCCTTCGCTTTGAGCGTCGTCGGTCGTCATGACATCCTGTCTGGTGTTCATTGCGTAGCGATTCATACTGATACTCACTTATTGAGAAATTCCGGCGCTCGCTTCTGCAAGAGCGCCGCCATGCCTTCCTTCTGATCGTGCAACGCGAAGCCAGCATGAAAAAGCCGTCGCTCGAATAGCAGACCGTCGTCCAGGGACGACTCAACGGATCGGCCCTCGGCTTCCTGGATCGCGATTAAAACGGGCGATGAGTGTCTTGCCATCGAATTAGCCATATCGAGCGCTCCAGCAACTGGCGGTTTGCAACGCGCCCGGAGGCGATCGCAGTTCCGGCCAACGTAGTCCGATTGAGAAGCATCGGCATATGTCAGCGCCGACATCGCCGCTATGTCAGCGCCCGCTGCAAATTTCCTGTCAGAGCCAGTGATGAAAGTTGCATGCACTGGGTCGTCGGAATCGATCCGACCAACCGCATCAGTTAGCGGATTACATGGATTGTCAGATGCCAGCCTGAGCAACGTGACCCTTCGTGGCTTCTCGATAAGTACGGCAGCGAACGTCACCCCCACCTCCTACAGAGAGACCGGCGCATCTTGCGCAGCGGTGGTCTGAATCACGCCCAGGCTGATCAGCCTGGTGATCTCCTCGTGGGTAACACCGTATTCCGCGAGAACCTCGATTGAGTGCTGCCCGACTAACGGCGCGGCAATATCCGCGGCACACGTATCGTCGCTTTTGCCGAAGACAAAGCCAGGCAGCCGCACCGTACCGGCAATCGGATGATCGACGCTCGAATCGATACCGCTTTCGCGATACTCGCGAGAATCCACCACCTCGCTGTATGTCGAAACCGGAGCGCACAGAATGTCGCGAGTGGCCAACAGGTCGAGCCATTCGGATGTGGTGCGGGTCGCAAAGCATTCCCCCAGCGCGCGGCGCAGGGCAGCCCGATTGCGCACGCGATCCGTGTTGGTGACAAAACGTGGGTCCGATGCGAGATGCGGCAAGTCAACCGCCTCGCAAAGCGACACCCATCTTTGCGGGTGATAAGCGGCAATCATCAGCCAGCCGTCACGGGTTTGGAACGCTTCGTTGGGAGACGCATAAGGCGCGGCACTGCCGACCTTTTCCGGGTTGGTATCGGAGGCGAGAAACGACGTGAAGCCGACCTGTTGCAGCGCGATGGCTGCTGTGAACAAGCTGATGTCCAGGTGCTGGCCGGCGCCACCGCCATGGACCTCGTGCAGCGCCGCGAGCACAGCGATGCTGGCCATATAGCCGCCCACCATGTCCGCCACAGGAACCGGTACCTTCAATGGCGCCGAGCCCGGCTCACCGAGCGTGCTCATCAGTCCGCTGGCGGCCTGAATGATGCCGTCCACGGCGGGACGACTGCGCGCAGCACCAGTTTGTCCAAACGCGGAGATCGAGCAGTAAACGAGCTTGCCGTGAGTTGCTTCAAGCGACGCATAATCCAGACCCCACGTTGCCATGACCCCGGGTCGGAAGTTCTCGACAATCACATCGGCCTGCCGAACCATCTCCCTTATCGTTCGCTGGCCAGCCTCGGCTTTCAGATCAATCGCCAGACTGCGCTTGTTGCGATTGACACTGAGATTGGCGACGCTCTCGCCGTTGATCCATGGCGGCCCGATCTTGCGCCCCAGCTCACCGAACGGCGGCTCGATCTTGACCACGTCCGCACCGAGATCGGCCAGCATCATGGAACAAACCGGCCCGGCCAGCACGTGCGAAAAATCCAGCACGCGTACGCCTCGAAGACTGTCTCTTATCATTTTTTCCTATCCGGTTCTGCGCTGCAAATGACTTTCGTGTCACCGATTTGCAGCCATTGAGAACAGGATAGAGAGCGCAATCCGCGCGGACAAACGACTTTATCGACCGTACCTTTTGACTTTTTGTAAAGAGATGTGCCCTACCATCATCGCTAGCTGTGCACCACGGTAGCAAGCCATTCGCGAAGCGCGCGCAATGCCCCTGTCTGCCGCTTGCCCGAGGGCCATGCGAAATAGTAGGTGTATGCGCCGCGATCGAGTGTCGGCCCAAACGGGATGACCAGGGTGCCGTCGGCCAAATCCTTCTCGACCAGCGCCTTCTGTGCGATCGCCACGCCGTGCCCCTCGATCGCCGCCTGGTATGCCAACAGCGATGTCTCATAACGCATGCCGCGCAACGCGTTGATTCTCGACACGCCCGCGGCGGCCAGCCACAGCCCCCAGTCGTCGGGGCGAGCGAGCGAATGCAGCAGTGTTTGACCTTCGAGCTGTCTCGGCTTTTTCAAGCTGAGCATGGGCGCAGCCACCGGCACCAGTTCGTTGGGAATCAGGCGCTGCGTGTTCATGCCGGGCCAGTCGCCATCGCCCAGTTGAATGCCCGCGTCGATGTCTTCCAGCGCGAAGTTCAGCGGCGCCGACGACGTGGTCAATTGCACATCGATGTTTTGATTTAGCCGGTGAAAGCTGGCCAGCCGCGGAATCAGCCAGCGCACCGCGAACGTGGCCGGCGAGCGGATGCGCAGCACATTGTCGCTCTGGCTGCCTGACACGATCGCCTCCGTCGCTTCGCGCAGCGTGGCGAAAAGCGGCATCAACTCCGACAGATAACGAGCGCCCACCGTGGTCAACACGAGACCGCCGCGTACCCGTTCGAACAGCGGCGCCTTCAGAAAATCCTCGAGCGTTCTGACCTGCCGGCTCACCGCCGCGGGGGTGACGGCCAACTCGTCGGCCGCCTTCGAAATGCTGAGCAGACGCCCGGTCGCCTCGAAGGCGCGCGTGGGATTGAGTGGCGGAAGCGAGTCGCGGCGGGCCATGTTCGAAGGTTGTCCAGAGTGTATGGGTTAGTGCGACGACACAAAAATCGACGGCGCGCCTTCGTCGGGTAGCGCAAAATTGCGCTTCATGCGCGCGATTTCCTGTAATGGGCTGCCGCCGAACAGCCGCTTGAACTCGCGACTGAATTGAGACGGACTTTCATAACCGACCTGGCTACTCGCCGCCGCCGCGGTCGTGCCGAGCCGCGCCATCAGCAGCCGCGCCTGATGCAAGCGCGTGGACTTGATGTACTGCAGGGGCGAGGTGTCGGTCACCGCCTTGAAGTGCACATGGAAAGTCGGCACGCTCATGCGCGCTTCGGCGGCGAGTTCCTCCACCGTCAACGGTTCCGCAAAATTTGTATGAATCTTGCGGATCGCGCGGGAAATGCGGCCGAAATTGCCTTGACGACTCAAAGCGGCGCGCATCGAGCCGCCCTGCTCGCCCAAGAAAACCCGGAAATAAATTTCCCGCACCAGCGCCGGCCCGAGGATCTGAGCCTCAAGAGGATTCAACATGGCCTGCAAAAAGCGCAAGACGCTCAGCCCCAGCGGTATATCGAGCGTGGTCGTTGCCATGCCGCGAGGTGGCATCGGCGTCAGCGCTTCGTGCTCCTCGAGCTGTAGCAGCAAATCGGCGGCAATGCCGAAATCCAGCCGCAAATAGATCGCCAATAACGGCTCGGCTTCGCTCGCGTCGGTCTCCATCGAAAACGGCAACGGCACCGAGACCACCAGATAGCGCTGGGCATCGTAAAGATAGACCTGATCGCCCCAGAAGCCGCGCTTGCGCCCCTGGCACACGATCACGATGCCCGGCTCATAGAGCACTGGCGTTCTGGTCAACGACCGATTCGAACGCAGGAAGCGTATGTCTGGCAGCGGTGAAAGGTTATAGCCCTCATTGGGCGCGAGCTCGAGCAACAACTCGATCATCTGTTGGCGCACGCGCCCCTGACGTTTCGATGCGGATTCCATGGCGGAGACGAAACAAACCTTAGCGGTCGACGAGCGCAGTTTCGCATCCAGTCGGGAAAAGCACCAGCCACTCATAGGATCAGGCAAGAATCACAGACGAATGCGCGTTTTCCGCCTTGTCCCGCGCTCATAACATTTCCACAGGTTGTCGCATGCGGTCGTGCCGAGGGCGCGTCTTCGGTCGACGAGCGTCGCGCACGTCGCGTGCTTTGGGCGTATTTCCCGCTCACGACAATCACCCTTCCAACATGAACTCAAGGATACTTCATGATCGAAGTCAGGAATCCCGCGGACGACAGCGTGGTGGGTCACGTCAAGCATCATACTGAACAGGACGTGCGTGAGGCGATCGATCGCACCTGCGCCGCTTTTTATCAATGGTCCCGAACGCTGGCCAGGCAGCGCAGCGACTTGCTTCGCAAATGGTTCGAGCTGGTCAGGCAAGACAGGCGGGAATTTGCCGAACTGATCTCGCGTGAGAACGGAAAGTGCCTGACCGAAGCGCTCGGCGAAATCGACTATGGTCTGGGCTTTATCGAATGGTATGCGGAAGAGGCCCGGCGCGTGTATGGCGATACGATTCCATCGCACGCCGCCGACGCTGCAGTGCTGGTTACAAAGGAGCCGATCGGCCCTGTAGCGTCGATCACGCCTTGGAATTTTCCGTTCATGATGATTGCACGCAAGGTCGCGACCGCACTCGCTGCGGGTTGCACGATCATCATCAAGCCTGCCGAGGAGACGCCGCTGACTGCCTACAAGTTGCTTGAATATGCAAGGCGCGCTGGCATTCCCGAGGGCGTTTTTGAAATGGTGACGGGCGACCCTGCGTCCATCGGCGGCATGATGACCGGCGACTCGCGCATCCGGAAGATTTCGTTCACCGGGTCGACCAGAATCGGCCAACTGCTCGCAAGGCAAAGCGCAGATACGCTGAAAAAGCTGACGATGGAACTCGGTGGCAACGCGCCGTTCATCGTGTTCGATGACGCAGACATCGAACAGGCAATTTCGGGGCTCGTTGCGGCAAAACTACGCAACTCGGGACAGGTCTGCATCTCGCCGAATCGCATCTACGTGCAGGCCGGCATTCATGATCGCTTCGTGCTGCGCCTGAAGGAAGCCGTCGAACGCATCCGTGTCGACCAGGGATTACAGCCCGACTTCGTAGTGGGGCCGCTGATCAATCAGGCGGCACTCGACAAGGTGTCGCGGCTCGTCGAGCAGGCGCAAAAGAGCGGCGCGAAGACGCTGCTCGGCGGGCGGCGGCACGACAACGGTGGTCTCTTTTATGCGCCGACTATCCTCACGAACGTCGCCGACGACATGGATATCTGCTCGACGGAACTCTTCGGTCCGGTATTCCCGGTTTACACATTCGCCTCCGAGAAGGAGGTAGTTGCGCGTGCGAACGCCACCGAATACGGTCTGGTCGCTTACGCATTTACCCGCGATCTCGGGCGGGCATTTCGCCTCTCGCGCGACATCGAGGCAGGCATGGTGATCCTGAACTCAGGCTCGGTAGGTACGGCTTCCGTTCCGTTTGGCGGGGTCAAGCAGTCAGGCTATGGTCGGGAGGGAGGCTATTACGGCATCGAAGAGTATGTTCAAGTGAAGTATGTGCTGATGGCTGGGTTGGCGGAGGCTGCCCAATAGGTTCGATTGGAGGTGCGGACAAATACATGAACTACCTGGAGGTAATTCATGTATTGACCCAGTGAGCGCCCGCTCACGTCATTTTCGAGGATCCGACGATGAGCTAGGCATCGGAAGAAGACATCAAAAGACGGACGGCCAGGCGCAAGATATAGGTTCCCCTACCGTCTTGCCGAAAATTGAGCCATAGTCTGGCCGGCCTTATCCCCCCTAACCAGGCGCTCTCGCCTCGTTGCTTCCCCTATCGAATGGGTGCGCATACATCGCTGGCGAATTCGGCCCACGAATATGTTTCATGCCCGGGTTGATCTTATGATGGGATCTGTTATCCCACGGGTGGCCAGATGAGTTCCCAGCATAGTGAAAGCGATTCGCCGGCATTCTGGAGAGAGCAGGAGATGCTCCTTCTCCAACAAATAATGAGCCTCGTAGGCAAAGGGCTATCGCCGGACGTCATTCTTCGTGAAACGCTCCATCTGATGTCCGAACTCCTCGGGCTGAACCGCGGGCGCATCGTGCTTCTGGACGATGCCGCGACTGACAGTTGCAGGATCCAATATGCGTATGGCCTCAAGCCGGAAGAAATCGAACGGGGGCACTACAAGGTCGGTGAAGGCATAACAGGGCATGTACTGCGCCATGGCCAGTTGACGATCGTGCAGGACATCGATCGAGACGATGTCTTTCTTGCGCGGGCGGTTACACGAGACCGCCTTCCGCCGGGGCCCGTGTCGTTTATCGCGCTCCCCATCCGAATTGAGGATCGAAGCGTCGGCGTCCTGGCATGCCACCGAATTCGTGTCCGCAATCGCGCATTATCGAGCGACGTGTCTATTTTGCGGATCTTGTCGACACTGGCCGGCCACCTTCTTCATCTTGATTCGATGATGAAGGCAAAGACTCGCGCACTCGAAGAGCAGAACGAGATGTTGATGCACGCGCTTGAGCATGAGAGCGCGAAGTACGGAATCGTGGGGACTTCGCCCGCGCTGCTTAAAGCGATCTCGGAGCTGGAGCGCGTCTCGGATGCATCGGCGAGTGTCTTGCTGCTCGGCGATTCAGGCACCGGCAAGGAGCTGTTCGCCAGAGCACTGCACTTGTCGGGTCAACGCCGTGATAAGCCGTTCATAAAGGTGAACTGTGCAGCAATCCCCGACACGCTTTTCGAATCCGAATTGTTTGGCTACGAGCGGGGCGCGTTTACGGGTGCGACGGGTGTGCGAGAGGGACTTTTCGAACAGGCGTCTTCGGGGACGATCTTCCTTGACGAAATTGGTGAGCTGCCTCTCACGTTGCAGGGAAAGCTGCTTCGCACATTGCAGGAGGGAACGATAACCCGGCTGGGTGGGAAGCGTGAAATCAAGGTGGACGTCAGACTTGTAGCGGCGACGAACAGAAGCCTGGAAACAGATGTTTCGAACGGCCTGTTCAGACAGGATCTCTACTACCGACTCAACGTTATTCCCATTCGTCTTCCGTCGTTAGCCGAGCGCAAAGGTGACATTCGCGCTTTGGCATTGCATTTTCTCAGCCGTACAAACCAGGCAAACCAGCGCAACGTCAATCTTGCGCCCGATGCACTCGCAAGGCTCGAGGACCACCAATGGCCTGGCAATATCCGCGAACTTTCGAATTTTATCGAACGCGTCGTGCTGCTCGCCGACAGGCCAATACTCCATTCGGAAGATGTTGAACGGTTTCTACCCGCAGCGGAACCGGCGCCACTGTTTGAGACTCCCGGTTCGACCCTGCAGCAGAGGGTTCAAATTCCGGAAGGGGTGCGTCAGTACATGGCGAACGACTCACATTCGGAAGATGAACTGCGTCAGGCATTGCGCTTGGCTGGCGGCAACAAGTCGCGCGCAGCGCAACGCCTCGGGTTGACGACGCGTCAGTTCTCGTATCGCTGGCAGAAAATCTGCGGCTAGATGAGACTGACAATGTTCGACAAATTGTCGACATTGTAAACAATTTGGGATTGGGTGCTCATTGGGCTTGCAGCGTGGTCGGCCATAAAAAATATAAGGAATACAGCACCCTATAGATTTTTACACCCCCTGGCACGGTCTTTGCATTGATGGATGTGCGATCTCGCAGATCGTTTCATCCGCCTCATATGCCACGTCTGTCACCAGGAGAATTACCTTGAGTACCGAAACCGTCACCACCTACCTGCGCCCCATCGACCGCGAAGGCCTTTTGAAGTTTGCCGCCGCCGGCCGTGAAAATCCCGAGCGCAAGGGCAGCAACAAGGTCCATACGGTCATGCAGGGGCAGTTCCGCTCGTGGAGCTATGTCGGCACCCACAACCCGGTCGTCGTGGACGAGCCGGTCCATCTCTTCGGTGAAAACACGGTGCCTGCGCCGGGCGAGATCGCGCTCTCGGCGCTGGGCGGTTGCCTGAGCGTCGGCATTACGGCGGTGGCGACCTACCGCCAAGTCAAGCTTTCGCGTCTCGAAATCTTCCTGGAAGCCGACATCGGCAATACCGCCGCGTGGGGCGCTGGTGGCGCCGAACGTCAACCCGCGCAAATGGGCTTCCAGGAAATTCGTGTGAAGGTCCTCATCGAGGGCGACGCCACGCGCGAAGCACTGGACGACATCGTCAAGCACGCCAATCACTACTCGCCCGTTGCAAACACCATGCGCAATCCCGTCCCGTTCAGCATCGCGCTCGCGGAGTAAGCCGCCGCACGCTCCATCACACTGAATAACGGGAGTATCGCATCATGAAAGCGGTTGAATTTCCTGGCGACCGGATCGATTCGACGTGGACCGATTCCCACGTCATGGCAAACGTGACAGCCATCTCCGACGGCCCGCTCGCGCAAGCCGCGCATCGTATCGATGAGGGCCATTACCCGCTCGAAATCCTGGGGTCGCTCGGCGCCGCAGGTGCATTCGGCGCGCACCTCGAGCGAGGCGGTCGTAGGGTTGGCCTGGCGCTGGACGCTATGCGTGCGGTGAGTCGCCGTTGTGGATCAACAGGCTTTCTCACATGGGCACATGACGTCTGTGGGCTTTACATGGAGCAATCCGGTAATCCTGCGCTGACTGGCGAACTGCTCGATGATCACACGATGGGGCGTACCTTCGGAGGTACGGCGCTTTCGAACCCGATGAAAGCAATTGCCGGCATCGAAAAGATGCTGCTACGCGCAGTGAAGGTGCCCGGTGGCTATCACGTTAGCGGCGCGCTGCCGTGGGTAAGCCATATCGCGCCGGGACATTACTGCGGCGCCATGGCAGGCGTGTTCCGCGACGATGGCTCGGTGTCGCACGAGATTATGTTCCTGCTGAAGCTGACGCCCGAGGTCGTATTGCGCCAATGCCCGAATTTTCGGGCATGGAAGGAACCAGCACCTGGGGCGTGCGCCTCGACAATTACTTTGTCGACGACGCCGCAATGATCGCGGATCCTGCTCGTCCCCTCATTGCGAAGATACGCGCTGTATTTGTGTTGCTGCAAGCCGGCATGGCAATGGGCATTGCACAGGGCAGTATCGACTCTATCCGCGAAGTCGAGCCAGTCCTTGGTCACGTCAACCAATTTCTGGAGGACGGTCCGGCCGAGCTTCAAGCGGAGTACGACGAGTTGGGGAGTCGCGTCGCCAAGCTCGCGCAAACGCCATACGACGGCAGCAAAGACTATCTACTTCATGTGCTGGATGCACGCGTACAAGGCGCGCAACTGGCACTGCGTGCCGCGAATTCTGCGCTTATGCATCAGGGTGCGCGCGGCTACCTTATGAGCGCTGCGCCGCAACGCCGTATTCGTGAGGCTCAGTTCGTCGCGATCGTAACGCCTGCCATCAAGCACCTGCGTTGGGAGATGGCTCGTCTGTCGAAAGAGGAGATCCCCGAATGAGCACCCCGACGAATTTGCCGTGGCGGCAATTCCTCTGTCGCGCCTGCGGCTTGATTTACGACGAGGCATTGGGCGACCCCGATAGCGGGCTTGAACCGGGGACGAGATTTGAGGACATTCCGGAGGACTGGGCTTGTCCGCTCTGTGGCGTTGTAAAGGCGGATTTCGAGCCTTACGAACCGTTGGAGTGCACTGCACGCTCGGACGATGCCGCGGTCGTTGCGCCGACGCGTGAGCTCGGCGTCGTGATCGTGGGCGGTGGCATTGCCGGTTGGAGCGCAGCAGAGGCGTTGCGTGCGCTCGACCCCACTGTACCTATTACGCTCGTGACCGCATGCAACGGCGACAGATACCTCAAGCCCGAACTGTCCGTCGCGCTCGGGCGCAGCTTAAAGCCTGCCGATCTGGTTCGGGAGTCCGCCGCCAATGCAGCGCGGCGCCTTAATGTGCGTCTGATGACGGAAACGTTTGTCGTCGGCATTTCTCCGTCCATCAAACAGGTACGTACCACGCGAGGCGCAATTCGCTATACGAAGCTCGCGATCGCGCAGGGCGCGCGCCCTGCACTACCGGAGCAGATGCCGGCCTCCCTATGTTGGCGTGTCAATGATTTGGCGGGATGGTCGGGGATTCACGCACGCCTGGATGGCGCGAAAAAGACCGTTGCGATCGTCGGTGCCGGGATGATTGGGTGCGAACTCGCGGAGGATTTTGCGCGTGCAGGCCATGCCGTGTCGCTTATCGATGTCAACCCCGGCCCGCTGGCCAGTCTGGTTCCGGCGGTCGTCTCTGACAGGCTGCTGACGGGCCTACAGGATGCAGGTGTCAGATTCTTGGGAGGGCGTCGCATCGAGAGGATCGAGAAAGCGGAAAACGGCCAAAGGACCCTTCAAATGCAAGGCGGCGAGCAAATTCGCGTTGACGAAGTCGTCGCTGCGACGGGGCTCGTCACTGAGACCCGCCTCGCGAAAATGGCCGGGCTTGCGTTTGATCGAGGCATCGTTATCGATCCGCACACGATGCAGACAAGCATCGAAGACATTTATGCGATTGGCGATTGCATCAGCGTTGCCGGCGTGCCGTGCCGATTCATCGAGCCGATCGCGCGGCAAGCGGGGGCGCTTTCGCATCACGTGCTCAACCGCGAGCATGCCGGCTATGTTCACAGCACGCCGCTGATTCGCCTGAAAACGAAGGCATTCCCCATCGTTATCCACGGCGTCCCGAGCGCCAAGGGTACATGGGGTGCTCCCGATGATCGAGATGGTCAGATTCGGATTGAGCAACGCCTCGATGGTCGAGTCATTGCCCGCCTCGAAGCGGGCTTCACGCAGCAGCGGCTAGTCGCTTGAATGCCTTGCCGCCCGTGGGGCGGCCAACCCGAGTCCGGATCAAACCAGGTGCGTCGAACATGAAAGATGAAAATCCGTATCGTCCGTATAGCCCAGACCACTCGCTGGAGCGCTGCTCATGTGGCAGGCACGCCAGTCAGGACGAACACGATGGCGTTGTAGCTCACCGCCCAGTGCGCGATGAAGACGTCCAGTCGCGCCATTTCCTCGAAATGGCAGCCGTCAGGGCGCTGTTCCCCCACGACGCGCTGCGCCGGCGATTCCTTCGTGCGGTCGGCATCAACGCCGCGCGTGCCGCCATTGCCAGCGTGCTCCCATTGGCCGACCTTCAGGCGATGGCGGAAGAAAGGCGTCCTCTGGAAAAGAAGGACCTGAAGATAGGTTTCATCCCGATCAACTGCGCCACACCGCTGATCATGGCGGATCCCATGGGCTTTTATCGGGAGCAGGGTCTCAACGTGTCGCTTCGCAAGACGGCCGGTTGGGCGCTGGTTCGAGACCAAATGCTTAATCACGAGCTCGACGCGTCGCATTTCCTGGCACCGATGCCGCTCGCTATTTCCATGGGGCTCGGGTCGTCCGCCCAGCCCATGCGAGTTGCGGCTATTCAGAACGTCAACGGTCAGGCAATCACGTTGGCGCTGAAGCATAAGGACAACCGGGACCCGAAGCACTGGAAGGGCTTCAAGTTCGCCATTCCGTTCGAGTATTCCATGCACAACTTCCTGCTCCGCTACTACCTGGCAGAGCATGGACTGGACCCCGACCGTGATGTTCAGCTCCGCGTGACTCCGCCTGCGGAAATGATCGCCAATCTGAGGGCCGGCAACATTGATGGGTTCCTCGGACCGGATCCCTTCAATCAACGCGCTGTGTATGACCAGGTGGGTTTCATTCACATCTTGTCGCGCGACATTTGGGACGGGCACCCGTGCTGTGCGTTCGGTGTAGCGCAGGGGTTCATTGACCAGAACCCGAACACATTCGTGGCGTTATACCGTGCGTTGCTGAAGGCGTCCGCGAGCGCTCACAAGTTAGAGAACCGTCCAGCGATCGCGCGCGCCATCGCGACGCCAAACTATCTGAACCAGCCGGAATCGGTCATTCTGCAGGCGCTCAATGGCCACTACGCCGATGGGCTCGGAAATGTGCGTGATCAGCCAGATCGCACGGATTTTCAACCGCTTCCGTGGTACTCGATGGCCACCTGGATGCTCACGCAAATGCAGCGATGGGGCTACATCAAGAAGCAAATTTCCTACGACGACCTTGCCAAGAAGGTGTTCTTGCTTACAGATGCGAGTGCGCAAATGAAGGCACTGGGGCAGGAAGTCGACCACGATGCGTTGGCTGGCGGGATGCGGAAATTCTCAGTGATGGGCCGTGAATACGACCCTGCCAACCCGGCCAACTACCTTGCAAGTTTTGCGATCAGGCGGACCTGATTCAGAGGATATGAGATGAAGTCTTCAATTCGATTGCAAGCTGCACTGGTGTCACTCGCCATGGTTGCGATTTTTCTCGTTTGCTGGCAATTCGCGACTACGGCGGGGAAGCAGGCTCAGCACACACCAATGACAGCGGAGCAAAAAGAGTATGCACAGTTGATGGGGCAGACGCCCGACGCCCCATCGTCGGAGCCGAAGAACGACGGTTTCCCCACACCCGCACAGTTCTTTGCTGTCGCAGCGCAGAACCTCGCGCACCCATTTTACGATCATGGTCCCAATGACAAAGGAATCGGCATTCAGTTGGGCCATTCGCTTCTGCGTGTCGCTGGCGGCTATCTACTCGCCGTCGTCGTGTCGATCCCTTTGGGCTTCTTGATTGGCATGTCTCCGCTGCTATATCGCGCTTTTGATCCATTCATTCAGTTGCTCAAGCCGATCTCTCCGCTCGCGTGGATGCCAATCGCGCTGTACACGATCAAGGACGCCTCTGTCTCTGCAATTTTCGTGATTTTCATCTGCTCGCTATGGCCGATGCTGATCAATACCGCGTTCGGCGTGGCGAACGTAAGACGTGAGTGGCTAAACGTTGCCCGCACTCTCGAAGTCTCGCCGTTGCGTAAGGCGATGCAGATTGTCTTGCCCGCCGCTGCGCCAACCATCATCACCGGCATGCGCATCTCGATGGGGATTGCGTGGCTTGTCATCGTGGCTGCTGAGATGTTGGTCGGGGGAACGGGCGTCGGCTATTTCCTGTGGAACCAGTGGAACAATCTTTCGCTGACAAATGTCCTGTTTGCGGTGCTCGTCATCGGCGTGGTTGGGATGCTGCTTGATCAACTTTTTGCCCGCCTGCAAAGGAAGGTGACCTATGCAGAGTAATGACAATCGTGCCGCAAGCGGCAGTGCTTTCATTGAGGTCGACAACCTCTCGAAGCGCTATCGCGCCGATCTTCCGCCGGTCTTCGAAGACGTGACATTCAAGATTGATCGTGGCGAGTTCATTTGCGTAATTGGTCACTCCGGCTGCGGAAAGAGCACGATTTTGAACGTACTCGGAGGGCTTGAGCAGGCGAGCGGCGGCGGTGCCGTCATGGGCGGGAGAGAGATTGCAGGCCCGAGCCTCGATCGCGGGGTCGTGTTCCAAGGTCATGCGTTGCTACCCTGGCTCACCGCGAAGCAGAACGTCGAATTCGCCGTTCGCTCCCGGTATCCGGATTGGACGCGCCAGCAAATCGAAGAGTGCGCAATGCGCTTCCTCGATATGGTCGGCCTCACGCGCGCGATCGACAAAAAGCCATCGGAGCTATCGGGTGGCATGCGCCAACGCGTGGGGATCGCTCGTGCATTCTCCGTCGCACCCAAGATGCTTCTGATGGACGAGCCGTTCGGGGCACTCGATGCGCTCACGCGCGGTGTTATCCAGGATGAACTTCTGCGCATCTGCCTGGCGACGCATCAGACCGTTTTCATGATCACGCACGATGTCGACGAAGCGATATTGCTCGCTGATCGAATCTTCTTGATGAGTAACGGGCCGCGAGCACGCCTTGCAGAAATTGTGGTGAATACGATGCCACGGGAGCGAACGCGAGAGACGCTTGTCCACGATCCCCAGTTCTACCGGATTCGAAACTATCTTATCGATTTTCTGGTGAGACGCTCCGCCACGATTCAACAGGATATTGAACACGGTCGTGAAACGCATCAAACGACGCAAATTGTTCGTCCAGGCTTATCTCAGGACAACGTTACGGAGCTTGATCAGGGCCGCGCGCTCCGCATGGGCAATACGGCTTAATTTTCCAGTGGTAGTTTTTTCGAGGATAGTCACATGATTTCGAGTCGCACGCAGGTTACCGAGATGATCGTCTCGGCGAAGGTTCGCAAGGGCCTCAAGTGGGCAGATGTTGCGGAAAAAGTCGGCATGGCCAAGGAGTGGACGACTGCCGCATGCCTCGGTCAAATGCAGTTGAGCCGGGAGCAGGCTGCCGTCGTCGGTGAGATCTTCGAGCTTTCCGACGAGGCCATCGCATGGCTGCAGATCGTTCCGTATAAGGGCTCACTGCCGACGGCTGTTCCGACGGACCCGCTGATCTACCGCTGGTACGAGTTGGTGAACGTCTATGGCACGACCATCAAGGAACTGATCCACGAAGAATTCGGCGACGGCATCATGAGTGCAATCGACTTCTCGATGGACATTCAGCGTCAGGCGGACGCGAAGGGCGACCGCGTCAACGTGGTGCTTTCCGGCAAATTCCTGCCGTACAAGTCCTACTGACCGGCTGGCAGGGAGGCCTATGACGCTCATCGGGGCCATCTAAGGCCTGGCCATCGGCGCCGTGCCCGGCTTGACTGGAACTGGCGCGTGATGGCCGGGCACTACGTGCGCAATCGACGCTGCGACAAAGCGAAGTCCACGAAGTGAATTTTGCGGAGCAGATGATATTTGCGTAACAAAAATATGGCGGATTTCCGGAACGCAAAATCGCTGAAAGCCTTGTGGCGGAAAGCAGCCGGAGTCGAACCGACCTGGGAGCGGCTGACGCCCCCAACCGGGTTTGAAGCCCGGCCGCATCACCGGATACGGATGCCTTCCTTTGGACAACGCAATGTGACTGAGTAAATCGTCATGCACGGGCTCAGGCATCGCTTGAATCACCTGAGTTCGGCATCCCGACTACTTTACGCCGCGCCCCATTCCGCCCCGGGGCGCCGCACATGCCAATCGCCAACGCGGCGAGTATATCCCGCACGATCGAAGAACTCCAGAATCTGGATCGCACGCTTGCGTCCCAAGCCCGTCGCGTCGCGAAACGCGCCCGCTTCGACCTTGCCGCCCGCGTCGGCGATCATGCCGGCGAGCGTCTGGACACTCGCGTCGTCGAAAAAGAGATCCTTGACGATCTGATGCACTCGTCCCTGTCTCGCAAGCTTGCGCAAGACCGCGCGCACCCGCTCTTCCGGCACGCTCAACGCACGGCCCATATCCCTTACCCAAGGCGGATCGAAGCGCCCCTGCGCCAGCAGCGGCGTCAACGCCTCGGCCAGCGCACTCTCCGCGTCCGTCATCTCCACGCGGTGCGTCGGCAGATGCCACCACGCCCCGGTACGCGCCAGCGCCCCGTCGCGCAACATGGCCTGCACCACGACGCGCCAACGCCACGCGTCCAGCGACGGCCACGTCATGCGGCCCAGCCGCGCCGCATCGAGTCCCGGCTCGTCCGGCAGGCGCGCATGATAGTCGCGAAGCACATCGAGCACGCGCGTGCGCACGGCGTCCCACGCCTGAGGGGCGAACGCGAGCGACTCGCCCTCCGCCCCCGCCAGCACCACCGCGTTCGCCGGCCACTGCCACTGCCCCGCCGGCAATCCGGTGAGCGCTACGACCTGCGCGCTCGTCAATCCAAACGCAGACTGCGCAAGCAGCGCGTCCAGTCCTTCACCGTCGAGAGAACGCGCCACCGCGTCGAGCCACGCCAACCGTGTCGCCGAACGCCGCTTGCGCTCCGGCGCCGCCGGGTCGAGCACCCGCCCGCCACCCACCGTTGCCGTCGCCTGCGGATTGCGCACGATGAAGCGGTCGCCCGGCATCGTGCACACCGGCGCGTCGAAAACCAATTGCACGCGCATCGTGCCACCCGGTGCCAGCGTGTCCCCCTCCAGCAGTACCGTGCGCGCCTGCCCATGCGTCGTCCCGAGATGCACATGCAGCGGAAACCACTGCGTGAGCGGCGCGCTGCCCTCGAGCCAATGCAGTTCGACATCCACATGCGTCGACGGCCCCGGCAAACCCGCCGCCACGATCCAGTTGCCCCGCCGAAGCTGGTCGCGCTCCACCCCGGCCAGATTCAGCGCACAACGCTCCCCGGCGCGCCCCGCTTCCACCGGACGGTTCTGCGCATGCACGCTGCGCACGCGCACCGGCAGTCCCTGCGGCATCACGGTAAGGTTGTCCCCCACGCGCACCGTGCCAGCGAACGCCGTGCCGGTCACGACCGTGCCATGGCCTGCCAGCGTGAAGACACGATCGACGGCGAGACGAAACAATGCGTCCTCGCGACGCGTCGCATTGCCTGACGTGTGCAATGCCTGCGCCGCCTGCGTCAGTTGCTCACGAAGCACCGCCACGCCCGTGTCGCCCGTCGTCGTCGCTGACACCGGCACCGTCTCGGCCGCGGCGAACGGCGTGTTCGCAAGCCATTGCGAAATCTCCTGGGTCACAGCGGCCAGCCGCGCCGCATCGACGCGATCCGCTTTCGATAGCGCGACCACGCCACGCCTCACCCCCAGCATCGAAAGAATGGCGAGATGCTCGCGCGTCTGCGGCATGATGCCGTCGTCCGCCGCAATCACGAGCAGCGCGAAATCAATGCCGACGGCCCCCGCGGCCATCGTGTGAATCAGCTTTTCATGGCCGGGAACATCGATGAATCCCAACACCTCGCCATCCGGCAATGGGGTGTAGGCGTACCCCAATTCGATGGAAATGCCGCGCGCCTTTTCTTCTTTCAGACGGTCGGTGTCGACCCCGGTCAACGCGCGAACGAGACTCGTCTTGCCATGATCGATGTGACCGGCGGTGCCCACGATCATGTGCGTAGCTCCACGAACTGCAACGCCAGACGCGCTTCGTCAGTCGCTTCGAGACATCGCAGATCGAGCCATAGCGTTTGATCGGCAATCCGGCCGATCACCGGATACGGCAGCGCGCGCAACGCGGCTTCGAGCGCTGCCAGCGCACGTCCGCTGCCGCGTTTGCTGCCGCCCGCAGGCATGATCGTCAAGCCATAACTCGGCAACTGCTCGACCGGTAGCGCGCCGCTGCCGATCTGGCTCACCATCGGCGCGGCGCTCACGGTATAAGCATCGCCCAGCGACTGCGCGAGCACCGGCGCCAGACGCTGCGCCTGCGCCATCATGTCGGCGCGCGTTCGCGTGAGCAACCGCAATGTGGTGAGCCGCTCGGCCAGATGATCGGGATCGCGATACAGACGCAACACCGGCTCCAGCGCCGCAAGCGTGAGCTTGCCCACGCGCAGCGCTCGCTTGAGCGGATGTTTCTTGATCCTCGCGATGAGATCCTTGCGCCCGACGATCATGCCCGCCTGCGGACCGCCCAGCAGCTTGTCGCCGGAGAACGTCACGAGATCGGCCCCCGCGGCTATCGTCTCCTGCACGGTGGTCTCGTGCGGCAGCCCCCAGCGCTCCAGCGGCGTCAGCGTGCCGCTGCCGAGATCGACCGCCACCGGCACGCTGTGCGGCTTCGCAATCTGCACGACCTCGGCAACGTCAACGCTCTTGGTAAAGCCGGTGACCGCGTAATTGCTGCAATGGACCTTCATCAGCAATGCCGTCTTCTCGCCGATGGCATTGCGGTAGTCGGCCGCATGCGTACGGTTGGTCGTGCCCACTTCGACAAGTTTCGCGCCAGCATGCGTCATGATGTCGGGAATCCGAAACGCACCGCCGATTTCCACCAGCTCACCGCGTGACACCACGACGTCGCGGCGCTTCGCAAGCGTCGCCAGCATCAGCAGCACCGCCGCCGCGTTGTTGTTCACCACGGTTGCCGCCTCGCCGCCCGTCAACTCGCACAGCAAGGGCGCGACGAGATCGTCGCGGTCGCCGCGTCCGCCGGTCGCGAGGTCGAATTCGAGGTTGGCCGGCGCCGTGAGCGCTTGCATGACCGCTTCCACGGCAACCTCGGGCAGCAACGCCCGCCCAAGGTTCGTGTGCAGCACGGTGCCGGTGAGATTGAAGACCGGACGCAGCGCCGCCCGGTTGCGCTCGGTCAACGCACGCGTCACGCGCGCCCCGAAGGCAGCCGGGACCAGCGTGTCGTGTGTAAGCGTGCCCGCAAGCGCCGCCGCGCGGCACGCGTCGAGATCGCGACGCAACGCGTCGGTCACCTGCGTGCGACCGAAGTCGACCAACGCTGCCTGAAAGTCGGGCATCCCCAGCAGCCGGTCTAGCGACGGGAGATCCGCCGCCCCCGCAAACTCAAGATCGTGCTCGGCCATCCGCACCCCCGCAATTCCCTACGCCGTTTCGGTGTTCTGCCAGAGCAACGGATTGCCGTTGGCGCGCGCGTACCCCGCTTCGCCCATCAGAACGTCGAGGGCCAGGCTCGCGAGATCGTCGGCAACCGGCTCCACGAAAGGATCCTTGTCCTGGTAGAAGATCTTGCGATAGCTATGACAGTCGTCGCACGACTCTGCCCGGATCGGGGATGACGCCACGCGTTTGGCCGCGTCGTCGAGCGCCGGACGACCATCGGCCCCCCTGAGAACGTCCCCTCCGACATGTGCCGCCTGCAGGTCCGCCCCTGATGCCGCTGCATCCCCGGTTCTGTCGAGCACGTGATAAGCGACATGCTGGCTCGCTTCGCAATGTGTGCATTTCACGCGAACCATATGCCACTCGGTCGAGCACAGCCCGCACGCGAGATAACGATAGCCCTCATGCGCCCCGCCAATGCGCACGACGCTCGCCACCGGCAGCGTGCCGCACATGGGACAGACGTTGGGGACGTCGAGCATCGGCACGTCGCCCGCGTCGAACGTGCTTGCCACGCCCGTCCAGAGCACTTGCAGCGCCGCCGTCAGGAACGGCGCACTGGCGGCATCGACGCCCTTGCCATGCCCGGCGAGCAACGATTGCGCCGCCGAGTCGAGCGCGGCCGGACTGGAGGCACGAACGCGTTCAAGCACAGCGCGTACCGGCGCGGGCAAGTCCGGCAGTGCCGACATGGTATCGAGCAACCGCGCGAGCAGCGGCTGCCATCGGCCCGCGTCGTATCCCCCGCTCGCGGGCACGAGCGGCATGCAGTGCAATTGCGCCTGCTCGATCGACTCGGCCGTCGGACGCTCCGCCTGAAAAGTGTCGAGCACGCGCTGCTGCGCGTCGACCAGCGAGGCCATGAGGCGCAGGTAGTCGCCGAGTGGATGGCCGTCGGCCAGTTGACGCAATCGTGCCGCGCGCGCCGAGAAAACTTCGGCGCGTTGCGGCATGCGTAGACGGGGGATGGCGGTCCGATCGAGCGACTCGATCTGTCCGGGTTCAAGGATGCGTTGCAAGGTAGCCGGCCTCGTAAGAGCGCCCGGCCACCGGGGCCGGACTCATTTGTTGAGCTGCTTGTACCAGGCGCGATGGTGCTTCCACGCCCAGCCGCGGGTGACGGTGCCGCGCGTCATCGCGCGTACGGAACCTTTGATCCAGATCGCTGCATAGATGTGCGTAATGATGCCGCAAATCAAGACGAATGCACACACCGCGTGCACGTCGGACGCCAGGCGTATCACCCCGATCGGGAAGTAAAGGGAAAAGTAGGCGCGCCAGATCACGATGCCCGAGAGCAGCAACCCGATCATGCACAACACCATCACGTAGAAAAGCAGCTTCTGGCCGGCGTTGTAGCGTCCGACTTCCGGCAGATTCTCTTCGCGATTGTTCAGCACGTCGCCGATTTTCTTCATCCACTCGGTGTCGCGCGATTCGAACCGGTTGTAGCGCGCGAGCCGCAGGGCGAGGCACACAAAGGTGACGAACATCACCACCCCCACAAAGGGATGCAGAATCCGTGTCCACGATCCACCACCGAACAGCGTGGCCAGCCAGAACATCGACGGATGGAACAGCGCCAGCCCGGACAGTGCGAGCAGAATGAACGTGCCCGCGACAATCCAGTGGTTAATGCGCTGCCCGGCACTGTAGCGCTCGATCAGATCGTCGTTGCCCGCCTGACGATCACTGCGTTCGTTCGACATGGTCAGACCTCCTCGTGCGTGGCGGCGCTCTTCTGGCCATCGGGACCGTTACCCTTTCGGGATGCGTCGTAGCGGCGGGCCGCCGCCTCATCGTCCTCGGTCGTCTCGTTCGGACCGGTCTTGATGTAGTGGAAGAACCCGGCGAGCGCCGTCAGCGCCATGGCGGCCACGCCCAGCGGCTTGGCGATGCCCTTCCAGAGCGTCACCATCGGACTGATGCGCGGATTGTCCGGCAGACCGTGATACAGCGACGGCTTGTCGGCATGATGAAGCACGTACATCACGTGCGTGCCGCCCACCCCCGCCGGATCGTACAGCCCGGCGTTCTCGAAACCCCGTGACTTCAGGTCTTCGATGCGCTCGGCCGCCTGATCTTTCATGGCGTCCTTGGTGCCGAACAGGATCGCGCCGGTCGGGCACGTCTTCACGCACGCCGGCTCCAGTCCCACCGACACCCGGTCGGAACACAAGGTGCATTTGTACGCCTTGTGATCCTTCTGCGAAATACGCGGGATGTTGAACGGGCAGCCGGTGATGCAGTACCCGCAGCCGATGCAAGCCTCTTCGTGGAAGTCGACGATGCCGTTGGCGTATTGCACGATGGCCCCCGGCGACGGGCATGCCTTCAGGCAGCCCGGGTTTTCGCAATGCATGCAGCCGTCCTTGCGGATCAGCCACTCGAGGTCGCCCTTCGGGTTCTCGTACTCGGTGAAGCGCATGAGCGTCCACGAATCCGCCGTCAGGTCTGCGGGGTTGTCGTACACGCCGACGTTCGTGCCGACCTCGTCGCGCAAGTCGTTCCACTCCATGCACGCCGTCTGGCAAGCCTTGCAGCCGATGCATTTCGACGTGTCGATGAGCTTGGCGACCTCGCCCGTGTACGACTCGCGCACCGAGGGCGATGGCAGGGTGGTGGCCGAGCGCCGTTTGATATCCAGTGATTGCAATGCCATGGCGCCCCCTTATGCCTTCTCGACTTTCACCAGGAACGACTTGAACTCGGGTGTTTGCGAATTCGCGTCGCCCACGATCGGCGTCAGCGTATTCGCGAGGAACCCGGGTTTGGTCAGCCCCTTGAAGCCCCAGTGAATCGGAATGCCCACGTGGTGAATCATCTTGCCGTCCACCTTGAGCGCACGAATGCGCTTGGTCACGACCGCCTTCGCCCTGATGACGCCGCGATTGGACGAAACCTTGACCATGTCGCCCGACGCAATGCCGATCTCCTTTGCGAGCGCTTCGCCGATCTCGACGAACTGCTCGGGCTGAATGATCGAGTTGAGCAACGCGTGCTTGGTCCAGTAGTGGAAGTGCTCGGTCAGACGGTAAGTCGTCCCCACATAAGGGAACTTGTCGACCGTGCCCATCTTGGCCAGATCGTCCGGGAACACGCGGGCGCCCGGATTGCTCGTGGCCGCCGGCTGCTTCGGATGCAGCGGGTTGTACCCGAGCGGCGTCTCGAACGGCTCATAGTGCTCGGGGAATGGCCCTTCCGCCATGCTCGCCTTCGCGAAGAAGCGCCCCACGCCCTCGGAGTTCATGATGAACGGACTCATGCCGAGCGCCGGATCCTCGTCGACCTTGTAGTCCGGTACGTCAGCGCCCGTCCAGGCTTTACCGTTCCACCACACGAGCTTGCGCTTCGGATCGAACGGCTTGCCCTCAAGGTCGGCAGACGCGCGGTTATATAGAATGCGACGGTTCGCGGGCCACGACCACGCCCAGTTCAGTGTCTGCCCGATGCCGGTCGGATCGCTGTTGTCGCGGCGTGCCATCTGGTTACCCGCTTGCGTCCACGCGCCGGCAAAGATCCAGCAGCCCGACGACGTACTGCCGTCGTCCTTCAACTCGGCGAAGCCCGCCAGTTGCTCTCCGGCCTTGCGAGTGACCTTGCTCGGATCCTTCGGATCGACGAGGTCCTTGAGCGCACGACCGTTATACTCCTTGGCGAGTTCTTCGGGAGATGGGCTCTCCGGCCGGGCGTACGGCCACGACAGGTTGACAATCGGATCGGGGAATTTGCCGCCCTGCGTCTTGTACATCTCGCGCAGACGCAGGAACAGCCCCGTCATGATCTCGATGTCCGTGCGCGCCTCACCCGGCGGCTCGCCCCCCTTCCAGTGCCATTGCAGCCAGCGCCCCGAGTTGACCAGCGCGCCGTCTTCCTCGGCGAAGCACGTTGTCGGCAGGCGGAACACCTCCGTCTGAATCTTGCTGGAATCCACGTTGTTGTGCTCGCCGAAGTTCCGCCAGAACTCCGACGTCTCCGTGGCCAGCGGGTCCATGACGACCAGGAACTTGAGCTTGGCGAGCGCCTGATCCCACTTGAACTTGCCCGGTCCCGCCGCGAGCGGGTTGAAGCCCTGCGCGATGTAGCCGGTCATCTTGCCCTGGTTCATGAGCTCGAGCACCTGCAGCATGTCGTATGGCTTGTCGAGCTTGGGCAGATAATCGTAGCCCCAGTGGTTCTCGGGCTTTGCGGCATCGCCCCACCACGCCTTCATCAGGCTTACATAGAACTTCGGATAGTTTTGCCAGTAACTGAGCTGGTTCGGGCGCAGCGGCTTTTGCGTGCGCGCCGCCAGATACTGCTCGGCGGTCTGCTCAGCCTGCTTGGGCAACGTCAGATAGCCCGGCAGCAAGTCGGTCATCAGCCCCAAGTCAGTCAACCCCTGGATATTCGAGTGCCCGCGCAGCGCGTTCATGCCACCACCGGCCACGCCAATATTGCCCAGCAAAAGTTGCACCATCGCGCCGGTGCGGATCATCTGCGAGCCGATCGAATGCTGCGTCCAGCCCAGCGCGTACATGATGGTCATCGTGCGCGTCGGCGTGGAACACTCGGCGATCAACTGGTAGACATGCTGGATCTTCTCGGCCGGCGTGCCGCACACGCGCTCGACCATCTCAAGGGTGTAGCGCGAGTAGTGCTGCTTCATCAACTGGAACACCGTACGCGGGTGTTGCAGCGTCGGGTCCGTGACGACGTAGCCATCCGCCCCCTTCTGGTAGTCCCAGGAGCTGCGGTCGTAAGTGCGCTTCTCGGCGTTGTAACCCGAGTAGATACCGTCTTCGAACGCGAATTCGTCTTTCACGAGGAACGTGAAATCGGTGTAATTCTTGACGTATTCGTGCTGGATCTTGTCGTTCGTGAGCAGGTAATTGATCAGCCCGCCCAGGAAGACGATATCCGTGCCGGAACGAATCGGCGCGTAGACATCGGCGACCGATGCCGAACGGTTGAAGCGCGGGTCGACCACGATCAGGCGCGCATTGTTGTGCGCCTTCGCCTCAGTCACCCATTTGAAACCGCATGGGTGCGCTTCGGCGGCGTTGCCGCCCATGATGAGGACCAGATCCGCGTTCTTGATGTCGACCCAATGGTTCGTCATCGCACCACGGCCAAACGTCGGGCAAGACCTGCCACCGTCGGGCCGTGTCAGACACGTGCCTGGTTGTCGAATCCCAGCATCCCGGTACTGCGGATGACTTTGTGCGTGATATAGCCGACTTCGTTACTCGACGCCGAGGCGGCCAGCATGCCCGTCGTGACCCAGCGATTAACCGTCAGGCCGTCGTCCGTCTTCTCGACAAAGTTGGCATCGCGGTCGTCCTTCATCAGCTTGGCGATGCGATCGAGCGCATCGTCCCAGGACATCCGCTCCCACTTGTCCGATCCCGGCTTGCGGTATTCCGGATGCGTGAGGCGGTTCGGGCTGTGGATGAAGTCGATGAGGCTCGCCCCCTTCGGACACAACGTGCCGCGATTGACCGGATGGTCAGGGTCGCCTTCAATGTGGAAGATGCTTTTCCGCGCGTTTTTCGCTCCGTCGCCGTAGCTATACATCAGCACGCCGCAGGCCACGGAACAGTACGGACAGGTGTTGCGGGTCTCCGTCGCACGCGCCAGCTTGAACTGACGGACTTCCGCCAGCGCCGCGTCGGGCGCGAACCCGAGCATTGCCAGGCTGGACCCGGCCAATGTTGCGCCACTCACTTTCAGGAACTGGCGCCTCGACATATTCAGCATGGGGGAAATCTCCTCAAATATTCGAAAACTTTGCGGGAGTCCGTTGAGTATAGAGCAAACCATTGCGGTTTTCCGTGACTCAGCACAAACCATGCCGAATGTTGCACCGCAACGCACAATGCAGGAACTTCCTCAACAATTTGGTATTCTGAGCGTCACTTTGGTCACCGTCCCCGGGAATGAACCCCTTGCCCCCTGAAGATGACGTGACAAACCTGATGGCATGCCCCAACTGCGACACGCTGCACCGTCGCACAGACGTGCCCCCGCGCGAGGCGGCCCGCTGCGTGCGCTGTCACTCGGTGCTTTACCGCGCCCCCGACCTGCGCCTGTCGCGCGTGCTGGCGCTCACTCTGACTTGCCTGATCGTGTTCGCCATCGCGAACGCGTTTCCCATCGTCGAGATCGAGGTGCAGGGCATCTACACGCGCACCACGCTCATCGGCGCCGCCTGGGCGCTGTATCGCGAAGGCATGTGGCTCGTCGCCTTGCTGGTCTTCACCACCACGGTGCTCTCGCCCCTGTCGCAATTGCTCGCACTGGTCCATCTGATCGGCCCGCTCTCGGTCGGGCGGCGCCCGTATGCCGTCTTCCATGTGATGCGCGCGATCGAGTTCTGCCGGCCCTGGGGCATGATCGAAGTGTTCATGCTCGGCGTCCTGGTATCGGTGGTCAAACTCTCGTCCATGGCCAGCGTGTTGCCCGGCATCGCGTTATGGGCCTTCGGGGCGCTCACGGTGTTGCTGGCAATGGTGTTGTCTTACGACCTGCGCAATCTCTGGCTCGTGATCGACCACACACCGGATGCGGACGCGCCCGACGCCTCGCCATCGCGCACGGTGCCACGATGAAATACCTCACCGCCAAAGACGCCGGACTGGTCGCGTGCACCGCATGCGGACGGCTTTCGCGCTATGTCAGAACGCTCGAGACCGCGCGCTGCCCGCGCTGTGGCGCGGCCCTGCATCAACGCAAGATCGACAGCCTCACGCGCACCTGGGCCTTGCTGATCGCCGCCGCGATCCTGTACATTCCCGCCAACGTCCTGCCCATGATGCAGACGCGCTCGCTGCTCGGGAATTCCAGCGACACGATCATGAGCGGGGTGATCTATTTCTGGGTCAGCGGCGAGTACGATCTGGCTATCGTCGTCTTTACGGCGAGCATTCTCGTGCCGATGCTCAAGCTTATTGCGCTGTCGCTGCTATGCCTCACCGCGCAGCGCGGTGCCCGCTGGAACCCGCATCAACGCACCAAGCTTTACCACATGATCGAGTTTATCGGCCGCTGGTCGATGCTCGATGTCTTCGTCGTCGCGCTTATGGTCGCGCTCGTGAACATTCAGTCGCTGGCCGTGATCCAGGCCGGTCCCGGCATTGTGGCGTTCGGCGCGGTGGTCGTGCTCACGATGCTCGCCTCGATGCAGTTCGACCCGCGGTTGATCTGGGATCAGATCCGCGACGACGATACCGAACAGGACGATCATGACTGACCCGAAAGATCCGCAAGCCCCCAACGCCGCGCCGCCGCCCGGCGCCGGCGAGCTGCCCACGCCGGTCATCGAGCCGCGCAAACGCTGGGCGCCGTCGCTCGTCTGGCTCATTCCGCTGGTGGCCGCCGTGATCGGCCTGTCGCTCGTCGCCAAGGCGATCATCGAGCGGGGCCCCAGCGTCGTTATCGATTTCAAGACGGCCGAAGGCCTCGAAGCCGGGAAGACGAAGGTCAAGTACAAGGAAGTCGATATCGGCACCGTCAAGAATATCGAGCTGTCCGACGACCTGTCGCACGTGCGCGTGACGGTCGACCTCACGCAGAACGCCAAGCGGTTCGCGGTCAAGGATTCGCGTTGGTGGGTGGTGCGACCGCGCGTGGCCGGCGGCAGCGTCTCCGGCCTGTCGACGCTGCTCTCGGGCGCCTATATCGGCGCCGATGCCGGCAAGTCGAAGGAATCGTCGGAGCATTTCGTGGGCCTCGAAGTGCCGCCGGTCGTCTCCAGCGGCCAGCCGGGCAAGCCCTTCGTGCTGCATGCGGCCGACATCGGCTCGCTCGACATCGGCTCGCCGATCTACTACCGCCGCATTCAGGTCGGCCAGGTCGAAGCCTTCGCGCTCGACCCGGACGGCAAGGGCGTGACGCTGCGCGTGTTCGTCCAGGCCCCTTATGACCAGTATGTCGGCTCCAACACGCGCTTCTGGCATGCGAGCGGCATCGACTTGCGGCTCGATTCGAGCGGCTTTCAGGTCAATACGCAATCGCTGGCGTCGGTGGTCATCGGCGGCATCGCCTTCCAGGCACCGAACGAGTCGGGCGCCGGCGTGATGGCCAAGGCCGGGCAGGAATTCCGCCTGGCCCCTGATGAAACCACCGCCATGAAGGCCCCTGATACGCATCCGATGACGGTCGTATTCCGCTTCCAGCAGTCGCTGCGCGGTTTGGCGGTGGGTGCGCCGGTGGATTTCCGCGGCATCACGCTGGGTGAAGTGACGTCGATCGGCGTGGAATTCGACCAGGCGACCAAGCAGATCAACATGCCGGTGACGGTCGAAGTCTATCCGGATCGTCTGCGCCGCCGCGATCCGAAGAACAACCTGCCGCCGGACGAACTTGCCAGCCGCCAGATTCTGAATTCGCTCGTGGCGCGCGGTCTGCGCGGTCAGTTACGCACCGGCAATCTGCTGACGGGCCAGTTGTACGTGGCGCTCGACTTCTTCCCGAACGCCAAGCCCGCTCGCGCCGAGGAAGTCGACAACGTGGTCGTCATGCCGACGGTGCCCAACACGCTCGACCAGTTGCAGCTCCAGATTGCCGACATCGCGACCAAGCTCGACAAGATTCCGTTCGACAGCATTGGTCAGAATCTCGATTCGTCACTTCGCAAGCTCGACAAAACGCTCGACAGCGCGCAGGGTCTGTTCCGCCAGCTCGACGGCGAGATTGCGCCCGAGGCGAAGGCCACGCTGAGCGAGGCGAAGAAGAGCTTCGGCGCTGCCGAGCGCACCCTCTCCGAAGACGCCCCGGTGCAGCAGGACGTTCGCCAGGCCATGCAGGAACTGACGAAGACCCTGCGCTCGCTGGGCACGCTGGCCGATTATCTGCAGCAGCATCCCGAGGCGCTGCTGCGCGGCAAACCCAAGGATCCGCAACCATGACGAGGCCGCCCGACATGACCCGTAGCCCGCGCCGCCGCGCGAAGCCGTTGGCCGGCGCCGTGCTCGCCGCCCTTGCCTTGACGCTCGCCGGTTGTGCATCGCCGCCGTCGCGCTTCTACACACTGACCGACGGCACGGGAACGCCCAAGAGTGGCGCCAACGCACCGGTGGCACGCTATGCGGTCGAAGTCTCGCCGGTCGCCGTGCCTGAGCAGGTCGACCGGCCGCAGATCGTTGTCACGCGGGGTGGCGGTCGCGTCGACATTCTGGAGGAATCGCGCTGGGCCGCCCCGCTAAAGACCGAGCTGACGTCGGCGATCTCACGCAATCTCACACAGCATCTCGGCGCAATGGACGTCTATGGCCTGCCCCGCGCGGACGGCCTGACCGTGTATCGCGTCTCGACGTCGGTGCAGCGCTTCGAGTCGGTGCCGGGTGAGCAGGCTGCGCTTACGGCCGTGTGGAGCGTTCGCCGGGTGCCGGGCGACGTCGTACTCACTTGCCGCTTCTCGGGCACCGCCCCCGCGTCGGGCGATGCGGGTGGCATCGATGGCGTTGTCGCGGCGCAGCGCCAGCTCGTCGACCGGCTGGCGCTGAGCATCGGTAACGCCATTGCCACAAGCGCGCAGGGCGCCACGCCGCACTGCGAGCGCTGAACGCCGTCGCAGCCGTCTCCTGGAGACGATTCCGGCCGACAAGGCGTTTGCCCCGTTGGCCGACTCGAAGTGTGCGCTGGTAAAGAAGTAACCCGCGCGCTCAATGCCTGAGATCGGTGGCGGACGCCTGTCGCGCCTCGCCACCGGCTTGGGCGGTCCCCGCCGCCGGATCTTCCACGCGGCGGAAAATCAGCGCCGACGCGAGCGTAATCAGCCCGACACATACGAACGTCAGTCGAAACCCCGCCACCGTACCGCCCATACCGCCCTCGCCTGCCTGCCCGGCCAACTGACCGAACAGTGCCAGTAACTGGCCGCCGATGGTCACGCCCAGTCCCAACGCAAGCATCTGTGCCATCGAGAACAGGCCGTTGCCCGCGCTCGCGCGACGCGTGCCGAGATCCTTCAGGGTGACGCTGTTCATCGCGGCGAACTGCATCGAGTTCGCGCCGCCGAAGATCGCCAGTTGCCCCAGGCCCAGCCATATCGGCCACCCCGGGCCGAACAGCGCGAAGCTCGCGATGGCACCGCCGACCACCGCCGTGTTGACCATCAGAAAACGCGTGTAGCCGTAGCGCTCCACCAGCGGCGTGACCATGCGCTTGACCACCACGCCCGCCAGGGCGACCGGCAACATCATCAGGCCCGACGCGAGAGGGCTGTACCCCATGGCCACCTGAAGCAGCAGCGGCAACAGGAAAGGCACGGCGCTGCTGCCAATCCGCGCGACGAGATTGCCCAGCAGCCCCAGGCGGAAACTACGCGTAGCGAACAGTTCGAGCGGAAACAGCGGCGCGACGCGAAGCCGCGCATACGGCCAATATCCCAGCGTCGTGACGACGCAAAGCAGCGCCAACCCCACGGACACGCCCCATCCCCTGTCGGAGAACGGGTGATCGAGCGCCAGTGTGAAAGACACCATCGCCATCGAAAGCAGCGCGAAACCTGCCCAGTCGAAACTGGCATCCATGCCCTCGTCGCGCACTGGGCGCGGCAAGTAGCGCCGCACCGCCAGACTGCCGACGATGCCGATCGGCACGTTGATCAGGAAGATCCAATGCCACGAGGCAACCTGCACCAGCCAGCCGCCCAGCACCGGGCCGATCATCGGCCCGACCTGCCCGGCAATCGATACGAACGCGAGCGCCGCCAGATATTGCCCCGCCGGGAAGGTGCGCAGCACCGCGAGACGCCCGATCGGCAGGAGCATCGAGCCGCCCGCCCCCTGCAACACACGCGCGAGCACCAGTTGCGTCATCGTGTGCGCCATCGCACAGCAGATCGAGCCGAGCACGAACAACAGAATCGCGACGAAGTAGACGCGCCGCGTGCCGAACCGGTCCGCCAGCCAGCCCGATGCCGGGGTCAGCATGGCCATCGTCAGGGAGTACGAGACGACCACCGGCTGCATGCGCAGCGGGTTCTCGCCAAGGCTCGCCGCCATCGCCGGCAGTGCCGTGTTGACGATGGTCGTATCGAGCGCCTGCATGAAAAAGCCCGCCGCTACGATCCACAGCAGCGCGGTGAGTGTCTTGTCTTGCGTCATGCGGCGTGGTGACGAGACACGGTGGTCAACCCTGTCTCTCAAAAGAATTAAGCGAAAGCAGAATTCTAGCCCGCTTCAGGCGGAGTCGACCACGTTGCGCCGCCTGCGCCATCTCAAGCCCTGACCGCGCGATACCCTACATGCTCGAAGCGATCTTCGTCATCGGCATCTAGTTCGTCTACCGAATTATCCGCACGGTCGTCGTCGGCAAGCGCTTCGAGTCGGATGGCCGCGTGCACGAGCGCGATGTGCGAAAACGCCTGTGGGAAGTTGCCGACCTGACGCGCATGATGCGTGTCGTACTCCTCGGCCAGCAGGCCAACGTCGTTGCGCAACGACAGCAACCGCTCGAACAGTTCACGGGCATCTCGCTGACGGCCGATCATCACCAGGCAATCGACCATCCAGAAGCTGCATGCGAGAAATGCACCCTCGCCTGCCGGCAGCCCGTCGTCGACCCGGCTCGTGCGATAGCGTTGCACCAGCCCGTCGTGCATGAGGTCGCGCTCGACCGCTTCGATGGTGCCGATCACGCGCGGATCGTTCGCCGGCAGGAAGCCCACGAGCGGAATCATCAGCACGCTCGCATCCATCTCCGACGAGCCATAGGCCTGCATAAACGCATTGCGCGTCGTGTCGAAGCCATGCGCGCAAACGTCCGCGTGAATCTCCTTGCACAAGTCGCGCCAGTGATCGATCGGCCCCGGCAAGCCAAAGCGCTCGGCCGACTTGATCGCCCGATCGAACGCGACCCAGGCCATGACCTTCGAGTAGGTGAAGTGCTGGCGTCCGCCGCGCACTTCCCAGATGCCCTCGTCCGGCTTGCGCCACACCGTCTCGAGGTGCGCCACGAGCTTCGTCTGCACCTCCCAGGTGGCCTCGTCCGGCGTCAATCCGCCCAGACGCGCCTGATGCAACGCGTCCATCACTTCGCCATACACGTCGAGCTGCAACTGCCCGACCGCGCCATTGCCCACGCGCACGGGCTTCGCCCCTTCGTAGCCGGGCAGCCAATCGACCTCCCACTCGGGCAAACGCCGCTCGCCCGAGAGTCCGTACATGATCTGCACCTGCGACGGCGCACCGGCCACGGCGCGCACCAGCCAATCGCTCCAGTCGTTCGCTTCGGTGTAGTAGCCCCCGAGCATGAGCGCCTGCAAGGTGAGCGTGGCGTCGCGCAACCAGCAATAGCGATAGTCCCAGTTGCGCTCGCCGCCGAGCTGTTCGGGCAACGACGTCGTCGGCGCGGCCACCACGCCGCCCGTCGGCACGAACGTGAGCGCCTTGAGCACGATGAGCGAGCGACGAATCGCGTCGGCCCAACGGCCGTCGAGCTGGCAGCGGTGGGCCCAGGTGCGCCAGTAACGCTCGGTATCGGCGAGGGCGGCGAGCGGATCGATCTCGCGCGGATCGGCGTGATGCGACGGCACACGCGAAAGCACGAACGGCACGGTGTCACCGGCCTTCACATCGAAGCGCGCGCGCAGACTGCCCGGCACATCCTGAATCTCGATGGGGGTGCGCACCACGACCTTGTCGGGTCCCGCGATGAGCCGCATCCCCGGCCCGGTGGAATCGTCGCCGTCGAGCCGACGCGACCAAGGCACCGACGCCCCATAGTCGAAGCGCAGGATCAACTCCATCGACATGGTCACCGTTCCGTGGATGCCCTTGACCAGCCGCACAAGGTCGGCCGCGCCGTCGCGCAACGGCATGAAGTCGATCACGGCGACGCAGCCCTCCACCGTCTCGAAGCGGGTCTCGAGAATCAGCGTGTCGTCGTGATAACGACGCGTACAGGTCACGCGAGGATCGTCGGGGGCGAGCTTCCACCGGCCATGCTCCGGGCCGCCAAGCAGCGCCGCGAAACACGCGGGCGAATCGAAATACGGCCAGCAGAGCCAGTCGATCGAGCCGTCGCGCGCGACGAGCGCAGCGCTTCGGCAGTCGCCAATCATTGCGTAATCTTCAATACGTGCCGGCATGCTCACCTCGCGAAGGGAAGAGGAACAGCGCGCCCATCGGCAGACGATGGCGCGCAAGCGAGTGAAGCCCTATGTTACGCGCGTGGTCAAGGCGCGACCATCGGGCCGGCGACGGGCCGAGACGATTGCCGGAAATACTGCCAGAAGTCATGCGCTCCCTCCTGTCGACGTTGGGCGTCGGGTCGGATTGATCGGTGGCCTGTCGTGCGCCAGTCTAAAACCGACCGGCCACCGGGAGGGAAGTTCTGTGCCGCGCCTCAACACGCGGAGAATCCGCATCGCCGACGGGCGGCGTACGTCATGCACTCACGCGTGCCGGTCCTCCAGCGCATGCACCGCCCCCTGCGCGATCAAGTCGCGAATCCGCGTCGTGTCGAAGCCATACGCCATCAACACCTCGCACGTATGTTCGCCAAGCCGCGGCGCGGGACCGCCCGTGCGTTTCGGCGTCTCGGAGAAGCGGATCGGCAGACCGATGCTGCGTGTCGGGCCGTCCAGCGGGTGCACGGTTTCCACCACCATCTCGCGCGCCACGATCTGCGGGTGCGTCACCGCTTCGGAGATCGACAACACCGGACCGACCGGCAAGCCCACGGCGTCGAGCCGTTCGACCCAGCGCTCGGTGGTGTCGCGCATCAAGTACGCCGTGAGGCGCTCGACGAGTTCGGCACGGTGCGCCGTGCGCCCGGCGTTGGTGGCGAAACGCGGATCACCGCCGATCTCCGGGGCGTCGAGCACCTGCAGCAACCGCTCGTAGTTCGCCTGATTGGCCGCGCCGATATTGATCCACCCGTCTTGCGTGCGAAACGCCTGATAGGGGGTGCTCGTCGGATTCGCCGAGCCAAGCTTCGGCGGATTCTCGCCGCTCGCGAAAAGGTTGGCCGCCGCCCAGTACATCTGCTGGAATCCCGCTTCGAGCAGCGACGTGTCGACGATCTGCCCTTGCCCCGTGCGCAGTCGATGTGCATACGCCGCCGAGATGCCGAGCGCCGCCAGAATGCCCGCGTTGATATCCGCAATCGGCGAGCCCGCCTTGATGGGCGCCTGGCCCGGCTCGCCGGTCACGCTCATCAAGCCTGAGAGCCCTTGCGCGATCAGATCGAAGCCGCCTTTGTCGGCGTACGGGCCAGTGCGTCCATAGCCGGAAATCGAGCAATAGATGAGCGCCGGATTGGCTGCGCGCAGGGTCTCGTAACCAAGACCGAGCTTCTCCATCGTCCCCTTGCGATAGTTTTCGGTGACGACATCGGCGCTCGCCAGCATCTCGCGCAACACCGCGCAGCCGCCCTCCGTCTTGAGATTGAGCGCGATGCCACGCTTGTTGCGATTGAGCATCATGAACGACGCCGATTCGCCGTGCGGAAGGATCGGCGCAAAACGACGGGCGTCGTCGCCGTCCATCTTCTCGACCTTGATGACGTCGGCGCCCATGTCGGCCAGCATCATGCCGCACACCGGGCCGGACATGATGTGCGACAGCTCGATCACCTTGACGCCCTGCAACGGCCCGCCTGCCGGTTTGACGGTATCGGTCATGTCACCGCCCCTCGAACACGGGCGGCGTCTTCGCGAGGAAGGCGCGATAGCCCGTCTGAAAATCGGCCGTGCCGAAGCACGCGAAACCTTCGTCGATCTGTGCGGCGCTGAGCGGCTGGCCGCTGGCCAGTTCGCGCACGAAGCGCTTGTGCCAGCGCGCCACCAGCGGCGCGCCGGCAGCGATGCGCGACGCGCTCTCCAGGGCTTCGCGCGTGACATCACCGTCGGCCACCACGCGGGTCACGAGCCCGATGCGCAACGCCTCCTGCGCATCGAAGATCCGGCCTTCAAGCAGGATCTCGAGCGCGCGCGAGGGACCGAGCAGGCGGACCAGGCCCGACAGCTCCGCGTGCGCCATCACCAGGCCCAGCTTGTTGATCGGCGCACCGAAACGGCTCGATTCGCCGCAGATGCGCACGTCGCAGGCCGCCGCGATCTCCATGCCGCCGCCGACGCAAATGCCGTGAATCATCGCGACGAGCGGCACAGGGCATCGGGACAAGGCGTCGAGCGTACGGTGCATGAGTGCGCCATACGTTCTTGCCTGCTCGACGTTGGCGCGATCGGTCTCGAACTCCGCAATGTCGTTGCCCGGCGCGAAGGACTTCTCGCCCGCCCCACGCAGCACGATGCAGCGCACGTCGGGCGTCTCGGACAACGTGAGGATCGTGTCGCCCAAGGCCTCCCACATCGGCTTGGTCAACGCGTTGAGCTTCTCAGGACGATTGAGCGTGACCCGCGCGATGGCGCCGTGTCGCTCGGTCAGAACGGTGGATGTCACATAGCCTCCTTCCAACGCCAGCACGCACCCGATGTCGGCCAGCTTCTCGTTTTGGTATACCAATTTTTATAAACGATAAGATCTCCGAGATGGGATTGGCAAGCGGCAATCGTAAAATTTAGGGTTAACGTGGAAAAAGCGCGCATTATCGATTGACGACGGATAACATCCCCATCAAAATTGGCATTCCATTTTGCCGATCATTGCGCATGAGCACGTCCGCCTCGCTGAACGCCGCCGCTTACGAAGCCCTCAAGGCGCGCATTGTGCGCGGCGAGCTTCGTCCCGGCGCGCCCCTCTCGGAACGCGCGCTATGCGACGCGCTGGCTGTCTCGCGCACGCCGCTGCGTGAAGCGCTCAAGCGACTGGCGAACGAAGGGTTGGTGGAAATCTCGGAAACGCGCCGCGCACGCGTGGCGCGTGTGAGTGTCGACGAAGTCGTGAATCTGCTCGCCGTGATGGCAGTCCTCGAAGGACTCTCGGGCGAGCAGGCGTGCGAAAAGGCGTCGGAAGCCGATCTTGACGCCCTCACGCAACTGCAAGCCGACATGGAATCGGCTTACGCTCGCGCCGATCACGCCGCCTACTTCGCCCTGAATCAGCAGATTCACCTGAGCATTCTGCGCATGGCGGACAACGGCCCGCTGGCCGAGTATTTCCACAATCTCAACGCACGCTTGCGGCATGTGCGCGAGCGATTGACGCCAACGCCCGAGCGCTGGCGTCAGGCCGTCGATGAACATGCGGAAATGCTCGCGCTACTACGGCGACGCGATGGCAAGCGACTGCGCACGCTGATGGAAGCGCACCTGCGCAGCAAGACCGACGCCTATGTCGCCGCCATGCTCAACGAAGGATTGGTGAGTCTGGGGCGCGCGGCGTGAGCCTGTGAACGCATGAACGGGCGAACGTGTGAACGTGTGAACACGCCAGCGCATTCCGACGCCTGCGCCGCACCGGCGTGTCACGCGGCGGCAAGTCGATGGGCGAGCACGGTGGCACACTTGGCCATCAGATGCCCGCGCAACAGTCGACCGAGCGCGGCACCGTCGCGCGCATGCAGGGCGCGCAGCATCGCAACGTGCTCGTCGACGGCTTGCTCCCACTTGCCGGCGTGCAGATTGGAGCGGAATCGCAGCGCCTGCAGCCGTTGATTGACCGATTGGTACATTTGCGTGAGGGCGGGATTACGCGCCGACGCATTGATGCGATCGTGAATCCGCTGATTGCAGTCGAAATAGCCGGGAAGGTCGCCGTTCGCGTGACACGTCAGCATTTCGCTGTGCAACGCCTGAATGTCGTCGATTTCCGCGGACGTGATGCGCGCGCAAGCCAATTCGCCAGCCAGCGCTTCCAGGCCGCTGAGCAGTTCGAAGGCATCGGCGATATCGCTGGCCGACAACGTCACGACACGCGCGCCGCGATTCGGCAGCAATTCGATCAGCCGCTCGACGGCCAGCATCTTGAGCGCCTCGCGCAGCGGCGTGCGCGACACACCGAGTTGCTCGCACAGGGCGCGCTCGTTCAGGTGCGCGCCCGGCGGCAGGGTGCCTTCGATCATCATCTTGCGCAGGCGGTCCATCACGGCAAGATGCAGCGCCTGCCGGCTGATCGGCGCCGTCGTCTCGCCGTCCGGCGGATGAATGACAGGATCACGCAGGACGTTCAGGGTCACAGAGTGCATAGGCTTGGCCAGGTCGTTCGCTTGGAGAAGAAGGTCATCGACTGCACGCACTGCACTTTCGCAAGCCGTGGCAAGCGTCCCCGCTACCACGTCGTGCGAAATATTACGAAATATTACGAAGTCCGATTCTCGCAGATCCCCAGGACTTTGACTACGTTAGGTGGTGTTTTCACCGAGTAGGCGTCATGTTCACCGCACCGCGCAACGACGACTGAATTTTGTATACGATGTGGAGTCATTTGTCGCCAGCGCATCGCTGGGGGCATCGCCTTTTCCCTAGGAGACTTGCAAGATGTTCGAGACCCCCGCCGTCGAATCGCTGGCCCAATTGCTGGCCGACACCCGTCGCGGCGATACGCCGATCGCCTCCCCCGCCCCGGCGCTGCTGCCGGTGGACTTCGACGCCGCCTACGCCGTGCAATTGCGCACCCTCGATTTGCTCGGCGAGACGATCGCAGCGTGGAAAGTAGGGGCGAAAGCGCCGATGGATCTGCCGAATTGCGCGCCGATTCCCGCCTCCGTCGTGAGCGACGCGGGCGGCACGCTGGCGTTGGGTGACTTCTTCCGGCCGGGATTGGAGTTGGAGATCGCGTTCCGATTGGCCCGCGATATCAAGCCGGGGATTTACGACGAGCGTGAGGCGCTCATGTTTGTTGGCGAAACGCTCGTGACAATCGAGATCACCGACAGCCGCTTCGCGACGAGCGGTCTCGACAGTCGGTTCACGTTGGCCGACTTGCAGAACAACGGTGCGCTCGTGATCGGGAGCGGGCGCGCTTACGATGCGTCGCTCGACTACCTGACGCCGAAGCTTACGTTCTCGCTCGATGGGGTGAACATCGCGCCGGCGGACACGGGGTTCAACACGGGGGGCGATCCACGCACCTTGCTCACGTGGCTCGTGAATCACAACGGCAAGCGCGGCATCACGATGCACGCGGGCGCCGTCATCACCTGTGGCTCTTACGTTGGCATGATTCCCGTGCGCGGTGCGGGCGTACTGCGCGGCACGATCGACGGAATCGGCGAGGCATCCCTCACACTGAAGTGATGGTCGGTGGGCGCCCGGGGCGCCGTAAGTGTCTCCTTCGGTTAAGCCGCGACTTATCCACAGTTTTTGTTCACAACGTTGTGGACAACGAATGAGGCACGGTTGCCAAGCGCTTGATCGGTATGGCGTTTTCGACCGAAGGGATCAGGAGGCGCTCCCCGCAGGCAAACTGCCTGCGAGCGCCTACGATTTATCCACAGATTTTGTGTTCAAGTCTGTGGACAAGTCCTTGATGAGAGAACGCAAGCCGTTGATTCGACTCAGGGATTCAGTTGACGGCCGTCGTGGAAGCAGCGCTCTGGCGGTCCATCGCCAGCGCAAAGCTCTTGTTGCGCTCGCGAACGACACGGTGAATCAGGTCCCACACCGTATGCGCAACGGGCGAGAGCGAACGGTTCTTGCGCCGCACGAGCACGATGTTGCGCTCGAACGCGGGCAACAGCGGACGCACGGCCAACGTGGAGTTCTCCGGCAACGGCAACGCGAGCGGCGGCAGCACGCTCACCCCCAGCCCCTCCTGCACCATGCGGAAGATGGTGCTCACATGCCCCAGCTCCTGCGTGATCGTTCCCTGCACCTTTTGCGTGGTGAGCGCGCGATCGATCAGCGCACGGCTGCCCGAACTCTGATTGAGCAGCACCAGGTTTTCGCCTGAGAGCTCCGACCAGTGCACGGCCGCCTGCGTGGCCAGCGGATGATCGCTGCGGCACACCAGACAGAACGGCTCGCTCATCAGGTGCTCGGTCGTGAGGTCGTCCGCGCCCTGCGGCGCAACCACGATGCCGAAGTCCACATCGCCCGCGCGCACGCTGTCCAGAACGGCGCGCTGCATTTGGTCGACGAGGGCGAGCGCCACATCCGGATACGTCGCCTGCGACGCCAACAGCACACGCGGCATGAGCGTCGCCGAGATGGTCGGGGCGGCGCCGATGCGCACCCTTCCGGTCGTGCGGGCTTCCGCGCCATGCGTCTGCAACAGGGCGATCTCGAGTTCGTCGAGCACACGGTCGAGACTGGCGGCGAGCGTCACACCGGCGTCGGTCAGGGCGACCTCGCGCGTGGTGCGGTCAACGAGACGCAGGCCAAGCTGTCCTTCCAGTTCATTGATGCACCGGCTGATGGCCGGTTGTGTCAGGCCGATCTCGGCCCCGGCGCGGCTGAAGTTCTTGCTGCGCGCCACGACCATGAAAACCTTCAGTTGTCTCAGCGATACGTTCATGTGCGATTGCCCTGCGGAAAATTAAGCGAACGAACCACCGCAGTGGCTCCGGCGCGCCGCGCTCGGCGGCGCGCCCCGTATTACGCAAGTCAAACGGTCGCGGCGATCAGGCCGCTGCCTTGACCATCTCTTCGACCACTTTCTTCGCGTCGCCGAAGACCATCATGGTCTTGTCGAGGTAGAACAGGTCGTTGTCCAGCCCGGCATAACCCGCCGCCATCGAACGCTTGTTGACGATGATCGTCTTGGCCTTGTACGCCTCGAGAATCGGCATGCCGGCAATCGGCGATGTCGGATCGGTCTTCGCGGCCGGATTCACCACGTCGTTCGCGCCGAGCACCAGCACCACATCCGTCTGGCCGAATTCGCCGTTGATCTCGTCCATCTCCAGCACCTGGTCGTACGGCACTTCGGCTTCCGCGAGCAGCACGTTCATATGACCCGGCATGCGCCCCGCCACCGGGTGGATCGCGTAACGCACACTCACGCCCTTCTCGACGAGCTTATCGGTCAACTCCTTCAGGGCGTGCTGAGCGCGGGCGACGGCCAGGCCGTAACCCGGCACGATCACCAGCGATTCGGCGTTGCTCATCAGGAATGCAGCGTCGTCAGGCGAACCCGACTTCACCGGGCGCTGCGGTTGATCGCCCGCTGCGCCACCCGCCCCCGCCTGGGCACCAAAGCCGCCGAGAAGCACGTTGAAGAACGAACGATTCATGGCCTTGCACATGATGTACGACAGGATGGCGCCGGACGAACCCACGAGCGAACCCGCGATGATGAGCATCGGGTTGTTCAGCGAGAAGCCGATACCGGCGGCCGCCCACCCCGAGTACGAGTTCAGCATCGACACGACGACCGGCATGTCCGCGCCGCCAATCGGGATGATGATGAGCACACCGAGCACGAACGCAATGGCCGTCATGATGGCGAACGGCGTCCAGCTCTGCGAGACGAAGAACGCGCCACCAAAGCCGAGCATCGCAATCGCCAGCGCCAGATTCACCATGTGCTGGCCCGTGAAGACCACCGGCGCGCCCTGGAACAAACGGAACTTGTACTTGCCCGAGAGCTTGCCGAAGGCGATGACCGACCCCGAGAACGTGATGGCGCCGACGAACGTGCCGATGAACAGCTCGATACGATTGCCTGCCGGCAACGACGTCTGCCCCGCAGGCACAATGCCGAACGCCGCCGGTTCCGCGACCGCCGCCACCGCGATACACACGGCCGCCAGACCGATCAGGGAGTGCATGGCCGCGACCAGCTCCGGCATCTTGGTCATCTCGACCTTGCGCGCGACGAAGGCGCCGATGCCGCCGCCGACCACGAGGCCCGCGAGGATCAATCCGAGTCCGGAGAAGTTGCCGTTCGAGAGCTTGCGCAACTCGAAGATCAGCGCCACGGTCGTAAGCGCCGCAATCGTCATCCCGATCATGCCGAACGCATTGCCGCGTCGCGCCATCTTCGGGTTCGACAGGCCCTTGAGCGCCTGAATGAAACAGATCGACGCGACCAAATACAACAGCGTCACAAGATTCATGCTCATGTCAGTGCGCTCCCTTGGCTGCGGCTTCGTCATTGGCCGCGGTCTTTGCCGGGCCTTGTCTTTCTTCTTGAACATCTCGAGCATGCGCTGTGTGACGAGGAAGCCCCCGAACACGTTCACCGCCGCAAGCGCCACGGCCACGACACCCATCGTCTTGCCGAGCGCGCCTTCCGTGAGCCCGGCCGCGAGCATCGCGCCCACGATCACGATGGCCGAGATCGCGTTCGTCACCGCCATGAGCGGCGTGTGCAGCGCAGGCGTGACGTTCCACACCACGTGATAGCCGACGTACACCGCCAGCACGAAGATGATCAGATTGATCACCGTGTGATTGATCATTTCCATGGTCGTGTCTCCCCCTTATGCCGCACGCAGCACTTGACCGTCGCGGCACATCAGGCACGCACTGACGATGTCGTCGTTGGTATCGATGACGAGCTTGCCTTCCTTGTCGATCACCAGCGTCAGGAAGTCGAGCACATTACGGGCATACAGCGCCGAGGCGTCGGCCGCCACCATGCCCGCGAGGTTGGTGTAGCCCGCAATCGTCACGCCATGCACCTTGACGACCTCGTCGGCCACCGACAGCGGGCAATTGCCGCCGCCGTTCGCGCCGCGCCCTGCCGCCAGATCGATGATCACCGAGCCGGGCTTCATGGCCTTGACGGTGTCTTCGGCGATGAGCGTCGGCGCGGCGCGCCCCGGAATCAACGCGGTGGAGATGACGATGTCCGCTTGTGTGAGACGCGTGTGCACGAGTTGCGACTGGCGCGCGAGCCATGCCGCCGGCATCGGGCGCGCATAGCCGCCCACGCCCTTGGCGATCTCGCGTTCCTCGTCGGTCTCGAACGGCACGTCGATGAACTTGGCGCCGAGCGATTCGATCTGCTCGCGCACGGCGGGGCGCACGTCCGACGCTTCGATGACCGCACCGAGACGCTTGGCCGTGGCGATGGCCTGCAACCCGGCGACGCCGGCGCCCAGCACGACCAGACGCGCGGCCTTGACCGTGCCGGCAGCCGTCATGAGCATCGGCATGAAGCGCTGATACAGGTTGGCGGCAAGCATCACGGCCTTGTAGCCGGCGATGTTGGCCTGCGAGGACAACACGTCCATGCTTTGCGCGCGCGTGGTCCGCGGCGCGGCTTCCAAGGCGAAGCCAATGACACCCGCCGCCGCCATGCGCGCATTGTTCTCGGCATCGAACGGATTGAGCATGCCGACGACGACACTGCCACGTGGAATCAATGCGATTTCCGCGATCGACGGCGCGCGTACCTTGAGCACCAACTCGGCGCCAAGGGCTTCGGCCGCGCTACCGCTCGACGCGCCCGCTGCGACATACGCGGCATCAGGCACGCTGGCCGCCTCGCCCGCACCACGCTCCACGGTGACGCGATGCCCTGCGCCCACCAGCTTCTTCACCGTTTCCGGTGTGGCCGCGACGCGGGATTCGCCGGCGGCCGTCTCCTTTGGAATGCCAATATGCATAGTTATTGTCTCGGGGTCTGAGCCCCTGTCGTGTTGTGAAACTCAGGCCGCAACGGCTCTCGGCGACTGCATCGAACGCCCTTCATTGGCCGCTTCGAAGCAACGCACCTTGGTGCAGTGAATCAGGTCGCACAGGAATTCCGGCTCGTAGGCGCGCAGCAGATGCGGCTGATGTCCGTCGAGATATGCCCCGATCAGCAGCAGCTCGGCCATGCGCAACGCCTGCGCCGAAGCGCCTTCGAGATACGCCAGCGGTAAATCTTGGTTCCCGGTCGCGTGCAGCAAACGGGCATAGGTGGGGTGATCCCAATACCAGTCCAGCCCCAATTCGACGAATGCGTTGTTGAACGCATGCAGATGGGCGTTGGCAACCGGTGCCAGGGCGGCGGGTTTGATATGCGATTCGATGACAGACATGATGGCGCTCTCCCAAAACAGTGATCGTCTCCAGAACACGCAGACCCGCGCTCGCCTGACATGACAGGTCACCGACGCTTTGCTGTCACACCACTTTCATGCGGGCTGCCATTGCAGATTACGCAGCCCAATCCATAAAAGACAGTTAAAGTTAATTATGCAAACCATCAACGATTACTTATACTTCTTCGACAACGCTTCGCGCGCGGAAATCATTCCGCCGCCCCACTGATGTCAGGATGACCGCCGCATGAAACACGCCACGCTTCGTCAACTCAAGGTCTTCGAAACCGTGGCGCGCCATTTGAGCTTTTCGCGCGCCGCCGAAGAGCTTCACCTCACGCAACCGGCCGTCTCGACACAGGTCAAGCAGCTCGAGAGTCACGTCGGCCTCCCGCTTTTCGAGCAGTTGGGCAAGAAGGTCTTTCTCACGCCGGCGGGCGCCGAAATGCTCCATTACAGCCGCGCGATCATTGCGCTCTTTCGCGAAACCGAAGAGGCAATGGATCACCTCAAGGGCATCACGGGCGGCAAGCTCAACGTGGCCGTGATCAGCGCGGGCGACTATTTCTTTCCCAGGTTGCTCGCGGCCTTTACCGCACGCCATCCCGGCGTGACGCTCAATCTCACGGTTCACAACCGCGAGGAACTCCTGCATCAGCTCACCGAAAACCTCACCGATCTGGCGGTGATGGTGCGTCCGCCACCGGAGATCGACACGATCAACGAAGCCTTCGCACCCCATCCGTATGTCATCGTGGCACCGCCGGATCATCCGCTGGCGAGCCAGCGTCAGATTCCCTTCTCGCGTCTGACGGAAGAACCGTTCATCAGCCGCGAGCGCGGATCCGACACGTGGAATTCCCTGCAGGACGCCTTCGGTCAGCGCACCCAGCGACTCAAGATCACGATGGAGATCGCCAGCACGGAAACCATCAAGCAAGCGGTCGTGGCGGGCATGGGCATCAGCTTCCTGTCGGCCCATACCGTTGGCATGGAGCTTCAGACCGGTCAGTTGACGGTGCTCGACGTCCAGGGCTTTCCGGCCTGGCAAAGCTGGTACGTCGTGCATCGTCGCAGCAAGCGGCTGCCGCCGGTCGCGCTCGCCTTCCGGGAATTCCTGCTGGCCGAAGGCGCTGCGCTCATCGACGGCATGATGGCCTACAAGAGTCCCGTGCCGCCTCCCGCTGCGCGCGGCGGCGATCACGCCGCCTCGCGCCGGACAGATCCCGGATCCGCCGAATGAAAAAGGGCGATCGACTCAGGCCTTTGCCACCCCGGCCGACCACCGTGAAATCGATTGCTCCCTCAGCCGCCCATGCGGTTGGCCAACGTCCCCAGTCCGTCGATGCTCACCTCGACCAGCGCGCCCTCTTTCATCGAGCCCACGCCAATCGAGGTGCCCACGGCGATCACATCCCCCGGCATCAGGGTCATGTCCTGTGAGATACGCGCGACGAGTTGCCACGGGTTGAAGATCATGTCGGCGAGCGGATAGCGCTGACGCTCCGTGCCGTCGAGCCGCGTGACGACCTCTGCCTCGCGCCAGTCGAAATCCTGTGCAATGACGGGGCCGAGACAGCCGAACGTGTCGAAGCCCTTGGCCCGCGTCCACTGTGCGAAGTTGCCGTCCTGCTCGATGATTTCAGCGGCGGTCACGTCGTTGACCAACGTGTAGCCGAGGATGTAATCGCGCGCGGCTTCCTCGCTCACTTGGCTCGCGCGCTTGCCGATCACAACGCCCAGTTCGCCCTCGAACACGATCTTGCCCGCATACGACGGGGGACGCTGAATCACCGCGTCGGGCCCGTTCAGCGACGTGGCCGGCTTGATGAGAAAGAGCGGATGCGACGGCGCGGCCTTGCCGAGCTTCGCGCCGAGCGCGTGAAAGTTGTTCCACAGCGCCACGATTTTCGAGGGCTCGCACGGGCACAGCAGGTCGACCGTATCGCGCGCGATCGTCGCGCCCGTGGCGATCGGCTGATCGTAGAGATCGCCGCGATGTTCGAGAATATGGTCGTCCTGCAGCAGGCCAAAGCCGATGCGACCATGTGCGGTCTTGAAACGGGTCCAGAGCTTCATGCGTATGCCTTATCTGTAACCGCCCGGCGCTACGGCAGGGTTCGCCGTTCGCGCGCCGGACGCGATGTCGTGACGTCATTCCCATCTGCCTCGTGCAGACGACTTGCGTTCGTGCGACGACGCTTACGCGGCGCCGCTTATACCGCGCCGATTTCGCGCAGTGCCGCGATCTGCTGTGTGCTGTAGCCGAATTCCGAAAGCACGTCGTCGGTGTGTTCGCCAAGCAGCGGCGAGCGCTCCACGTGCGTGGGGCTGGCCGAGAGCTTGATCGGGTTGCCGACGGTGAGGTACTTGCCGCGCTTCGGGTGATCGACTTCGACGATGGTCCCGGTCTCGCGCAGCGACATATCCTCGGCAATCTCTTTCATCGACAGAATCGGACCGCACGGGATGTCGTACTCGTTGAGGATCGCCATGACCTCGAACTTCGTCTTGGTCATGGTCCAATGCTCAACCGTGTCGAAGATCTCGCGCAGACGCGGCAGACGGGCACGCGGCGTGGCGTAGTCGGGATGCTCGACCCACTCGGGCTTGCCGATCACCTTGCAGATCGAGCCCCACACGGGCGCCTGGGCGATGAAGTAGATGTACGCGTTCGGGTCGGTCTCCCAGCCCTGGCATTTGAGAATCCAGCCCGGCTGACCGCCGCCCGACGCATTGCCGGCACGCGGCACCGCGTCGCCGAACTCGCCGTTCGGGAACTGCGGATACTCTTCCATCACGCGCGCGCGCTCCAGGCGCTGCTGATCGCGCAGCTTCACGCGGCACAGGTTCAACACCCCGTCCTGCATGGCGGCGAGCACGCGCTGGCCCTGTCCGGTCATCGTGCGCTGATACAGCGCCGTAACGATGCCCAGCGCCAGATGCAGTCCCGTGCCCGAGTCGCCGATCTGCGCGCCCGTGACCATCGGCGGGCCGTCGTCGAAACCGGTCGTCGACGCCGCACCGCCCACGCACTGCGCCACGTTCTCGTAGACCTTGCAGTCCTGGTACGGACCGGGTCCGAAGCCCTTGACCGAGGCCACGATCATGCGCGGGTTCAACGCGTGGATGTGCTCCCACGTGAAGCCCATGCGATCGAGCGCGCCGGGGGCGAAGTTTTCAACGAGCACGTCGCAGTCGCGGATCATGCGCTCGAGCACCGCCTTGCCTTCCGGGTGCTTCGTGTCGAGCGTGATCGAACGCTTGTTGCTGTTGAGCATCGTGAAGTAGAGACTGTCCGCGTCGGGAATGTCTCGCAGTTGATCGCGCGTCACGTCGCCGTGTCCCGCGCGCTCGATCTTGATCACGTCCGCGCCGAACCAGGCGAGCAACTGCGTGCAAGTCGGCCCCGACTGCACGTGCGTGAAGTCGAGAATGCGCACACCTTCAAGTGCCTTGCCCATGATCGGCTCCGCTCAGCAAGTGGCCCGGGCAGCCGCGCCCGACGCCGACAGTTGAACTTGCGCATGGCGCACGGCACATGCCGCGACCTGCTGAATGTGCGTGCCACGCGCTGGGCGGGCTTCGCGCCGGATGCTGGCGACGATGATCATGGTTTGTCTCCTCCTGATGCGACGGCGTTTATGTAATCGGTGCGCGAGACGCGACGACACGCGAGGCTCGCCTGATCGCTCGATGGTTGTCGCCTCTGCGGGCGCCATCCCCATCGTGGATCGATTGTTGTGATATACAGTATTTCATACACGATATTTTATCAACGGCTTTTTGTTGCCGATGAGATTTGCTGTCTCGCCGCATCGATCGGCAAAAAATCGCCAGAATCCCCATGTATCAAGGGAGTCCGCACCGCAACATGGTCCATGCGATCCGACCGGGCTACGGGTTTACAGGCATGTGTCACAGCGATGAAATTCGGTCGCCTGCGGTGCGGATTCCTTGCAAATCCTGTGAATATATTGAATACAAAATATTTTCATCCCGCCGCATCGCCTTTGCCTGGCGGCCGAAATGCAAAAAGCACCGATTCGCGACGCCGCCCTTTCGGGCGCGTTGCGAATCGGTGCTTCCTGTCTCTTGCGGTGACGGCCGGGCGTTAGCGGCGACCCCAGGCGCACCGCGCTGCGTCGACCGACATCGAATGATCAGCCTGCGGTGGCGGCCACCTTCGCCTCGAGTTCCGCCACGCGCTTGCGCAACTGACGATCTTCCTGGAAGCGCGCAGTCTCGTCGCGAATCACGGCCACGATGCCGGTGACTTCGCCGCCCTCGCCATGCAACAACGCCACGGTGAACGCAATCGACATGGCGCGGCCGTCCTTGTGCGCGGCGGGGACTTTGAGCAGATCGCTGCCGTACTTCGTCTGCCCGGTCTCCATCGTCTTCACATAGCCTTCATTGTGGCGCGCGCGCAGCCGCTCGGGAATGATGATGTCCAGCGGCTGCCCGAGCGCCTCGGCCTCGGAGAAGCCGAACATCTTTTGCGCGCCGCTGTTCCACAGCGTGATGATGTTGTTCGGATCGGCCACGACGATGGCGTCGCCCACTACCTGGACCAACTGACTGACGTCGACGGATGCGCTCATGATGTCTCCAATAATTTTGTGGGAAATGCGATTGGCAGGGATATCAAACATGCCAATAAAGTACATCAATTAGAGGACAACACGGTCCCGAAAATAAAAATGGGTGCTGGCTCCGCTCGGCGCCGCACCCATGAACATTTCCTGCCTTGCGTCCCGCGCGCCGTCACCGCCCAAAGGCGGCGTCGGCACAGGCGGCGCATTGGCGGCGAGCCGGGCTCGGCCTGACTCGCCCCCCTCGCGGACTTAAACCGACCGCGACGAATGCAGGTTCGCGATCTGGTCCTTGCTGTAGCCCAGCTCGGCCAGGATCTCGTCGGTGTGCTCACCCAGCAGCGGCGAACCGGTGATTTCCGGCTTCAGACCCGAGAACTTGATCGGGCTGCCGACGGTCAGATACGTACCACGCTCCTTGTGCGGCACTTCCACGATCGTGCCCGACGCGCGCAGCGACGGGTCGTTCGCGATTTCCTTCATCGACAGGACCGGTGCGCACGGGATATCGAACTTGCGCAGGATGTCGACCGCTTCGTACTTCGTCTTGTCGGCCAGCCAGGCTTCGATGGTCGCGAAGATGTCGAAGATGTGCGGTTGACGTGCTTGCGGCGTGGCGTAGTTCGGATCTTCGATCCACTCCGGCTTGCCCAGCGCGCGGCAGATCGGCTCCCAGGCGTGGCCCTGAATCGTGAAGTAGATGTACGCGTTCGGGTCCGTCTCCCAGCCCTTGCACTTGAGCACCCAGCCCGGCTGACCGCCACCGCCGGCGTTGCCGCCACGCGGCACCACGTCGCTGAACTCGCCATGCGGGTACTGCGGATACTCTTCGAGGTAGCCGATACGGTCCAGGCGTTGCTGGTCGCGCAGCTTCACGCGGCACAGGTTGATGACCGAATCCTGCATCGAGACGGCGACCTTCTGACCACGCCCCGTCTGGCCACGGCCGATGATGGCCGTCAGAATGCCGATCGCGAGGTGCATGCCGGTGTTGCTGTCGCCCAGCGCCGCGGCCGACACCGTCGGAGGGCCGTCCCAGAAGCCCGTCGTCGATGCCGCGCCACCTGCGCACTGCGCCACGTTCTCGTACACCTTCAGGTCATCGTAGTGGTGACCGTCCGAGAAGCCCTTCACCGAGGCCATGATCAGCTTCGGGTTGAGTTCGTTCAGACGCTCCCACGAGAAGCCCATGCGATCCAGCGCGCCCGGGCCGAAGTTTTCCACCAGCACGTCGGATTCACGCACCAGCTTTTCGAGAACTTCCTTGCCTTCCTGCGTCTTCGTGTCCAGCGTCAGCGAGCGCTTGTTGCTGTTGAGCATCGTGAAGTACAAGGCGTCGGCGTCGGGGATGTCGCGCAGTTGGTTACGCGTGACGTCGCCCGAACCCGGGCGTTCCACCTTGATGACGTCCGCACCGAACCAGGCCAGCAACTGCGTGCAGGCGGGGCCGGCTTGAACGTGCGTGAAGTCGATGATCTTGATACCTTCGAGGGGTTTGCTCATGTCATGTCTCCTTAATTGACTCGAGTTACTTTTTCATCGCCGCGCTTTGCGGATTCAGGTTCGTCAGACGGCCGCTTTCGGTGCCCGCCGCTTCGTCGATGACGGCGTTAATCAGCGCCGGCTTGCCTGCTGCGATGGACTCCTGCAGCGCCTTCGTCAGTTCTTCCGGCGTGGTGACGTGGTAGCCGATGCCGCCGAACGCTTCGATCATCTTGTCGTAGCGCGCGCCCTTGACGAACACCGTCGGTGCCACGTCCTTGCCGCCCGTCGGATTGACGTCGGTGCCGCGATACACACCGTTGTTGTTGAAGATGATGGTGGTGACCGGCAGCTCGTAACGGCAGATGGTTTCGAGTTCCATGCCGCTGAAGCCGAATGCGCTGTCGCCTTCGATGGCCACGACCGGCTGACCGCTCGTGACGGCCGCGCCGATGGCGAAGCCCATGCCGATGCCCATCACGCCCCACGTACCCGAGTCGAAGCGCTTGCGCGGCTGGTACTGGTCGATGATGGCGCGCGCGTAGTCGAGCGTGTTCGCACCTTCGTTGACGAGGTTGATGTCCGGATGCTGCTTGAGCACGTCGCGAATCGCACCCAGCGCGCTGTGGAAGTTCATCGGCGACGGATTCTGCGCCAGCGTTGCCGCCATCTTCGCCAGGTTCTTGTTCCTGCGCTCGGCGATGGCGCCGGTCCATTCGGTCGACGGCTTGCCGAAGTTGGCGTCCACACCGGCGAGCAGTGCCGACACGCACGAGCCGATGTCACCGATCACCGGGGCCGCGATGGCCACGTTGCTGTCGATTTCCGTGGGCGAGATGTCGATCTGCACGAACTTCTTCGGGGCGGCGCCCCACGTCTTGCCCTTGCCGTGCGCGAGCAGCCAGTTCAGGCGCGCGCCGATCAGCACGACAACGTCGGCTTCCTGCAGCACGAACGAACGTGCGGCCGCGGCCGATTGCTCATGCGTGTCGGGCAGCAGCCCCTTGGCCATCGACATCGGCAGGTAGGGAATGCCGGTCTTCTCGATGAGGGCGCGAATGTCGGCGTCGGCTTGTGCGTACGAAGCGCCCTTGCCGAGCAAGATCAGCGGACGCTTGGCGCCCTTGATGACGTCGAGCGCGCGCTGGACGGCATCCGGTGCCGGGATCTGACGCGGTGCGGCGTCGATCACGCGAATCAGGGAGTCCTTCGCCTTCTGTGCGTCGATGGTCTGGGCCAGCAGCTTGGCGGGCAAATCCAGGTAGACGCCGCCCGGGCGGCCCGACACGGCGGCGCGAATGGCGCGGGCCAGGCCCACGCCGATGTCTTCGGCGTGCAGCACGCGGTAGGCAGCCTTGCAATACGGCTTGGCCGCATTGAGCTGGTCCATCTCTTCGTAGTCGCCCTGCTGCAAGTCGACGATCTCACGCTCGCTCGAACCGCTGATCAGGATCATCGGGAAGCAGTTGGTGGTCGCGTTGGCGAGGGCGGTCAGGCCATTCAGGAAGCCAGGGGCCGACACGGTCAGGCAGATGCCGGGCTTTTGCGTCATGTACCCGGCGATGGCTGCGGCATGCCCGGCATGCTGTTCGTGGCGGAAGCCGATGAAACGCATGCCTTCGGCTTGCGCGAGTCGCGCCAGATCGGTGATGGGAATCCCCACCAGACCGAAGATGGTGTCGATGTCGTTCGCTTTCAGGGCGTCAATGATCAGATGGAAGCCATCAGTCGTTGCTGCCTCGGACACGATGTTCGCGTGTCGGCTGGTGTCATTGAGCGTGTTGCCCGCGGTGTCGTTTTCCGCTTTGCCGACTGGCACGGTCATCGCAATGGACATAATTCTCTCCTCCAATTTTTCCGGTTTCAGTGTTGCGTCGTCTTGTCTGACGATTAATGGGTATTCCCAAACTGCTGCGCTACTTGCTCACCCGGCCGTGCAACCGGCCCCGCAAGGGCACGGATTGCACGCCGGTCAAACATCTCTTCAATCCAGCCGCTCAGGCGACGTCTTCATATCGTCAGTTCACGTTACGTGGTACTGCGCGATAGATCCGCCGCCTGCACGACCGGCTCGCTGGCTTGCGCCTTGTAGTCACTGGCGTAACGCTGTGCCAGACGGGCACGCATCGGCTTGAGGACGAACAAGGCAAGGAAGGCGGCGAAGGCGTTCATGGCGCAAGCGATCATGAACACGGCCTGCCAACTGCCGGTCGACGTGGTGATGATGCTCGAGAAGGGCACCAGCAACGCGGCGGTCCCCTTCGCGGTGTAGAGCATCCCCGCGTTGGTGGCGGCGTACTTCGAGCCATACGTGTCGGCGCAGGTCGCCGGGAACAGGCTGTAGATCTCTCCCCAGGCGAAGAACACCAGCCCCGTCAGGATCACGAAGGCCACCGGATGCTGGCCGAACTTGGCCAAGGCATAAATCCCGACGGCTTCCATCGCGAAGGCGATGAACATCGTGTTTTCGCGACCGATCTTGTCGGAGATCCAGCCGAACACCGGACGCGTCACCCCATTGAGCACACGGTCGATAGCCAGTGCGAAGGTGAGTGCGGGCAGCGTCAGACCGAGGATCGACACCGGGGCCTGATCGAGACCGTAGTCCTTGGCGATCGGACCGAGCTGTGCCGTCGCCATCAAACCGCCGGCGGCCATCAGCACGAACATCAGATACATCATCCAGAACACTGGCGAGCGCATCACTTCCGTCGGCTTGGCGTTGTAGCGCATGGCACCCGGGGCCAACTTCTTGAGTGCCTCGATCGATGCCGGCGGGTTGCAGAGCGCCAGACCCAGCAGCAGCACGATGATCCCCTGGCCCAGACCGAAGGTCAGGAAGGTGTTTTCGTAGCCGCTCGACTTGATCATGTTGGCAATCGGCACCACCGTCAGTGCCGAACCGGCGCCGAAACCCGCGGCGGTCAAGCCCGCAGCCAGACCGCGGCGATCCGGGAACCACTTCAACGCATTACCCACGCAGGTGCCATATACCGCACCGGCACCCACCCCGCCCACGGCCGCCGCGAAATACAGCATCGGCAGCGACGAGGCATGGGCATTCAACACCCAGGCGACACCGCACAACAGACCACCCCCGACCACCACCGGGCGCGGGCCGAATTTGTCGACCAGATACCCTTCGATCGGCACCAACCAGGTTTCGGTCACGACAAAAATCGTGAACGCCACCTGAATGGCCGTACGGCCCCAGTGATACTTCTCATCGATCGGGTTGACGAACAGCGTCCACCCGTACTGCAAGTTGGCGATCATCGCCATGCAAATCACGCCGAACACGAGCTGAACCCAAGGGCTCGCGAACACGGATTGCTTACCGTGTTGATTTTTCGTCTCCACTTGTACCTCCTCCATCGGTTTCCAGTTGTTTGGCAGCTTCACAACAACAACACCTTCCGGATGGGGTCTGTGCCCCTGGGTATGCTTTACGAGGTCTTCGCCTCGTCGACTTGTCTCTGATGCTTACGGGGGCCATTGCATTTCCCGTAAATATACCGAACGAAATATACGATATATCAGATATAAGTCAACACTAATTTATTGCGATCCTCGTCGTCCGCTTCGTGTACCGCAGTCGTTTTCGTCCATTGCAGCGAAAACCATTCCGGCACACGAGGCACTGTTCTAAGTGGCGGCTAGATACAGTAACGCCACTGTAGGCCCGAGCGACGCAACAACGCAATGCGAAAATACTAAGGAGTTAACCTGATCTGAAAGGCTTGCCTGATAAGGCATTCCGCCTTTTTATATCGGCCTCCTTGGCAATTTTTAAAACCAACACAAGACGATATTTTTGATAGTTTTTCTCACAATATACCCACTTCGGGCATTCTCGCGAATCTCTTGTAATACACCGTAATAATTCACCTAAGGGACGCGCAACGCGTTTTCCAGGCCCCCTTCTCATGCCCGATGTGCTCACACATCCCGACGCCGGTTTTGGGTGCGTCTGCGGGGAAACCATGACGGGAATTGCCCCCAGAAGGCTTGGCGCTCCGGATCTTGTGATATACGATATACAACATTTGGTATTAGAAAAATAAATGGCCAGTACCAGGCCCAGGTTTCGATTCACCTTTGGAGGGAGAGACTTCATGAAGATTTGCATCTATGGCGCCGGTGCCATCGGTGGCTATCTCGGCGTGCAACTCGCACACGCCGGAGCCGATGTCAGTCTAGTGGCCCGCGGCCCGCATCTGGCCGCCATGCGCGAGCACGGACTCAAGCTGTTGATCGATGGCGAGGAACGCGTCGCTCAGCTGCGTTGCACGGACGATCCGCGTGAACTCGGTCCGCAGGATTACGTGATCATCGCGTTGAAGGCGCATTCGGTCCCCGCGGTACTGGACGCGATGCAGCCCCTGATCGGTCCGAATACGGCGGTCGTCACGGCCGTGAACGGCATCCCCTACTGGTACTTCTATAAGCACGGCGGCGCGCTTGAAGGCACGACGCTCGAGAGCATCGACCCGGGCGGCCGTCAGTGGCGTCAGCTCGGCCCCGAGCGCGCCATCGGCTGCGTGGTCTATCCGGCCACTGAAGTGGTGGCCCCCGGCGTGATCCAGCACGTCTACGGGAACAAGTTCCCGCTGGGCGAAGCCAGCGGCGAGCGCACCGAGCGTGTGGAGAAGCTCTCGCAGTTGATGACCGCCGGCGGACTCGACGCGCCGATTCGCGAGAATATCCGCGACGAAATCTGGCTCAAGCTCTGGGGCAACCTCTGCTTCAACCCGATTTCGGCACTCACGCACGGCACGCTCGATATCATCGCGAGCGATCCGGGCACGCGGGCCATTGCGCGCGCCATGATGCTCGAGGCCAAGGCGATCGGCGACAAGTTCGGCGTGCATTTCCGCGTCGACGTGGAGCGTCGCATCAACGGTGCGGGTGCGGTCGGTGCCCACAAGACGTCGATGCTGCAGGATCTGGAACGTGGCCGTGCGATGGAAATCGATCCGCTCGTCTCGGTGGTGCAAGAGATGGGGCGCCTCGCCAACGTGCCGACACCGACGCTCGACGTGGTGCTGGCGTTGATCAAGCAGCGCGAGTTCATGACGCAGCCCGACGCGGTCGCGGCCGCGCAAGCGCGTCTGGCCAAAGCGGCCTGAGCCAAACGTTGTTTCCATGAAACACTCCTCGCGGGACTGACAGGACTGTCCCGCGAGAATGAGCCCCTCTATATATAGAGAGGCGGCGCACGCAAGCGAAGGTAGGAATGGGTTCATCGCCCCGCCCTGCCGTCGTTCGAGTGGGCCGCCACCGAATCGCCGGCCGCGGTCGATTTTTCGCCGATAACCCGCGCCCCGTCGCACCGAACCACGCCATTGCCGATGTGGTTTCGCGGCAACGCAATAATTCGCCTTTGCACCACGTTCAGAGCACTTCGGGTTCTCCCTGAAACCACGCGCGCCACGGGCGTCCCGAAATCCGCACCAATGCAAGCCTGACGGACCACCCAGGAGGTTCACCGCCACCCTCGACCCACAGAACAAAATCGGAAAAAAAGACAAATCCGGGCAGTCAAGCATCGCAACGACACAGGGAACGTCCCGAAAAACGATAAATATTGGTATTTGGTATGTGGTATATCTTGAGACTTGTTGCAGCGCGACATACAATGCAAAGCAAGTTCTCCCCCACATTTCATTCGTCAACTTTTATCAGGAGTATCACCATGTTCGTCGCTGCGCTGACTTTGCTTGCCCTTGCTTCCGCCCTTGCCACCGGTGTTGCGATGGTTCACCTCTTCGTCGCCCTGCCGGCCTCGATGCTCGAAAAGGCCGAAAAGAACGGCCGCTTCGCCTACCTGGCGGAAACCACGCAGGCAAATGAATCGGGTAAACTCGTTACCAAGCCGGCAACCATCGTGGGGCAGCAAGCATTGCGCCTCTGAAGGGGCCGTAATACCTAGGAGACTATTGCATGTCCCTGATCACCCCAACTCCGGCGCGCGTGACTCCGCTCGCGCTGGAGCCGATCGACACCACCACGAGTTTTCGCAATCAGGCGTATGCGCTGCTGAAAAAAGCCATCGCCGATGCCGATATATATAACCAGAAGGAAGAAATTCGCCTGGACGAGCGTCAGCTCATCCAGGTGCTTGGCGTTTCGCGCACGCCGATTCGCGAAGCGATGACCTTGCTGGAACAGGAAGGTTTTCTGCGGACGGTGCCGCGCCGGGGCATCTTCATCATCCGCAAGACCAAGCGCGAAATCGTCGAGATGATTCAGATGTGGGCAGCGCTCGAGGGGATGTCCGCGCGTCTGGCGACATTGCACGCAACCGACGAGGAAATCGCCAGGCTGCGCCATCTGTTCGACGAGTTCGTCAACGCGCCGCCGACGGATCATATCGAAGAGTATTCGGACGCGAACATCGACTTCCATCAGGCGCTGATCAATCTTGGCGGCTCGCAAGCCATCGCCAATACGATCAAGAACCTGTTCATTCACGTGCGCGCCATCCGCAAGGTGACGATCGCTCAGAACGACCGGGCCGCCCGCTCGATTGTCGATCACCTGAAGATCATTACCGCCCTCGAGAAGCGCGACACGGAACTCGCCGAGAAGCTCGCGCGCGACCACACCCTCGGCCTGGCCGCCTTCGTCGAAGAGCATTGCGACTTCCTCGAATAACGCGCTTGTGCCGCTGCACCGCGCCCGGCAACGGACGCGAGCCCCAAAAAAAGCCAGTGACATCGGTATGTCGCTGGCTTTTTTCTTTTGCCCCCGCCCTATCGCGTTCCCGCCCAAGTCCCGCGTCACGCCGGCATCCCTTCTGCCGCCCCCCTACAGTCTCGACAATTGCGGGGGATTCTGGCGCCGAGTACCAGCCCCCAATTCGGGTAAACGAGCCTGTCAAACCCGCCCCGAATCTATTGCACGTATACCGTATATCATATATCGTGTTTCACATACGGATGTACCGCAGCACCGACTTGTTGACGCAGGTTGACGAAGTAAGCCACGGGCGAGAGGCCGAGCTCGTGCGGCATATGGTGGGGGCTATGTGCCGCACGCTCGTCCGGCGCCGCGCTGATCGCTAGACCCGAGCAGCGTCGCCGGATGTGACCATTGGGCCTCTCGCCCCAGGGCAAGACAAGAACAGATAACTCACACCCTCAGGCGCCCCGTTCCCCGCAGGGTGCCAAACAGGAGACAACAGCCATGCGCGAGGCTTTTTCCATCGCCACGGTGCACGCGATTCTGGACGCTCATTCGGCTCAGGAAGGTCCGCTTCTGCCGATCCTTCATGACGTTCAGGACGCTTTCGGCTACGTCCCCCGGACGCCGTGCCCGTCATCGCCAACGCCCTCAACCTGTCTCGCGCCGAAGTGCACGGCGTGATCACGTTCTACCATCACTTTCGCACCAGCCCGCCGCCGCGCCACGTCGTGCAGATCTGCCGCGCCGAGGCGTGTCAGAGCATGGGCGCCGACGCGCTTGTCGCGCATGCCGAACGCGTGCTGGGCTGCACGATGCACAGTCATCACGGCGACGTTGCGCTCGAACCGGTGTATTGCCTGGGCCAATGCGCGACGTCACCCGCGATCACGATCGACGACAAGCTTCACGCGCGCGTCACCCCCGAGAAATTCGACCGTCTGGTCGCCCGCGCCAAGGATGCCGCATGAGCCAATCCTCCACTTCCGCCCAACCGTCCTCCGGCAAGGTACGGCTTTATTTGCCGCGTGACTCCGCCGCGCTCGCGCTCGGTGCCGACGACGTCGCCGACGCCATCCTGGCGCAAGCCGCCCAGCGCGGTATCGACATCGAACTGGTGCGCAACGGTACGCGCGGCATGCTGTGGCTTGAACCGTTGCTCGAAGTCGCGACCCCGGCGGGGCGCGTCGCCTATGGTCCGGTCGATGTCGACGACGTCCCGAGCCTGTTCGATGCCAATGTCACGGCCGGTGGCGATCATCCGCTCGCCCTCGGACTGACCGAAGAGATTCCGTATTTCAAGAAGCAGGAACGGTTGACGTTTGCGCGCGTGGGCATCACCGATCCCGTATCGGTCGACGACTACGTTGCACATGACGGCTATCGCGGTCTGCGCAATGCGCTCGCGTTGGACGGCGCGGCCATCGTCGCGCAAGTCACCGAATCGGGCCTGCGCGGTCGCGGCGGTGCGGCGTTCCCGACCGGCATCAAGTGGAAGACGGTGCTCAACACGCCCGCCGCGCAAAAGTACATCGTCTGCAATGCGGACGAAGGCGATTCGGGCACGTTCGCCGACCGCATGCTGATGGAAGGCGATCCGCTCGTGCTTGTCGAGGGCATGACGATTGCCGGCATCGCCGTGGGCGCCACGCGCGGCTATATCTACGTGCGCAGCGAGTATCCGCATTCCATCGATGTGCTCAACGAAGCCATTGTCAACGCCGGCAAGGCGGGCTACCTGGGCGATGACATCCTGGGCTCGGGCAAGACCTTCCATCTCGAAGTGCGCAAGGCGGCCGGGGCTTACGTCTGCGGCGAAGAAACCGCATTGCTGGAAAGTCTCGAAGGCAAGCGCGGCGTGGTGCGCGCCAAACCGCCGCTACCGGCCATCGAAGGTCTCTTCGGCCTGCCCACCGTCATCAACAACGTGATTTCGCTGGCGTCGGTACCGATCATCATGGATCGCGGCGCGGCGTTCTACAAGGACTTCGGCATGGGTCGCTCGCGCGGCACGCTGCCGATCCAGCTCGCGGGCAACATCAAGTACGGCGGCCTGATCGAGAAGGCCTTCGGCGTGACGCTGCGCGACATCCTGTACGAGTTCGGCGGCGGCGCCATCACCGGTCGCCCGCTGCGCGCGGTACAGGTCGGCGGCCCGCTCGGCTCCTATCTGCCCGAATCGCAATGGGACACCCCACTCGACTACGAAGCGTTCGCCGCACTCTGGGCGGTGCTCGGCCACGGCGGCATCGTGGCGCATGACGACACCGTCGACCTCGCCACGCTCGCGCGCTATGCGATGGAGTTCTGCACCATCGAGTCGTGCGGCAAGTGCACGCCGTGCCGCATCGGTTCGACGCGCGGCGTCGAAGTGATGGACAAGATCATCGACGGACGCGACCGTCCCAAGCAGATCAAGCTGCTGCGCGACCTGTGCGACACCATGCTCTCCGGCTCGCTGTGCGCGATGGGCGGCATGACGCCCTACCCCGTGCTGTCTGCACTGAACCATTTCCCCGAAGACTTCGGCGCGGCCGAACCGTCGAATCTGCCGACCCAGGCCGCCTAGGAGATCGCCCACCATGATGGACCCGATGTTTGAGAAGGATTACGGCACCCCGCGTCGCGAATCGACGCAGGAAGTCACGCTGGAAATCGACGGCGAACAGGTCACCGTGCCCGCGGGCACGTCGATCATGCGCGCCGCCTCCGAAGGCGGTGTGAACGTGCCCAAGCTGTGCGCCACCGACTCGCTCGAGCCGTTCGGCTCGTGTCGTCTTTGCCTCGTCGAGATCGAAGGCCGACGCGGCTACCCCGCGTCGTGCACCACGCCCGTCGAACCGGGCATGAAGGTGCGCACGCAATCGCCGAAGCTCCAGGAACTGCGCAAGGGCGTGATGGAGCTGTACATCTCCGATCACCCGCTCGACTGCCTGACCTGCGCGGCCAACGGTGACTGCGAACTGCAGGACATGGCCGGCGTGACGGGCCTGCGCGAAGTGCGATACGGCTTCGACGGCGACAATCACTTCGACAGCCAGAAAGACGAGTCGAACCCCTACTTCACCTACGACGCCTCGAAGTGCATCGTCTGCAACCGTTGCGTGCGCGCCTGCGAAGAAACGCAGGGCACATTCGCGTTGACGATCTCGGGCCGCGGGTTCGAAGCGCGCGTCTCGGCGGGACAGGATCAGTCGTTCATGGATTCCGAATGCGTGTCGTGCGGCGCCTGCGTGGCCGCCTGCCCGACCGCGACGCTGCAGGAAAAGTCGGTCATCCATCTCGGCCAGGCCGAGCACGCCAAGATCACCACCTGCGCCTATTGCGGCGTGGGTTGCTCGTTCAAGGCCGAGATGAAGGGTAACGAAGTCGTGCGCATGGTGCCGCACAAGGACGGTCAGGCCAACGAAGGCCACGCCTGCGTGAAGGGCCGCTTTGCCTGGGGTTACGCCACGCACAAGGACCGTATCCTTACGCCCAAGATTCGCAAGAAGATCACCGATCCGTGGCAGGACGTGTCGTGGGACGAGGCGCTCGACTATGCGGCGTCCGAGTTCAAGCGCATTCAGGCCAAGTACGGGCGCGATTCGATCGGCGGTCTGGTGTCGTCACGCTGCACGAACGAAGAAGACTACCTGGTGCAAAAGCTCGTGCGCGCCGCGTTCGGCAACAACAACGTCGACACCTGCGCACGCGTGTGCCACTCACCGACCGGCTACGGCCTGAAGGCAACGCTCGGCGAATCGGCCGGCACGCAGACGTTCAAGTCGGTCGAACACTCGGACGTGATTCTCGTGATGGGCGCGAACCCAACCGACGGTCACCCGGTGTTCGGCTCGCGCATGAAGAAGCGCTTGCGCGCAGGCGCCAAGCTGATCGTGATCGATCCGCGCCGCATCGACCTGGTCAACAGCCCGCACGTCAAGGCCGACTACCACCTGCAACTGCGTCCGGGCACGAACGTGGCGATGATCAACGCGCTTGCGCACGTGATCGTCACCGAAGGCCTGATGGACGACGCGTTCATTGCCGAGCGTTGCGAGGACCGCGCGTTCCAGCAGTGGCGCGAGTTCACTGCCCGCGCCGAAAACTCGCCCGAAGCCACCGAAGTGCACACCGGCGTGCCGGCGCACCTCGTGCGCGGTGCCGCGCGTCTGTATGCCAAGGGCGGCAACGCGGCGATCTATTACGGTCTGGGTGTGACGGAGCATGCGCAAGGTTCCACGACGGTGATCGGTATCGCCAACCTCGCCATGGCCACCGGCAACATCGGCCGTGAAGGCGTGGGCGTGAACCCGCTGCGCGGCCAGAACAACGTGCAGGGCTCGTGCGACATGGGCGCATTCCCGCACGAACTGCCGGGCTACCGTCACGTGTCGGATTCGACTGCCCGCGCGCTGTTCGAAGCGGAATGGGGCGTCGAGATCCAGTCCGAGCCGGGCCTGCGCATTCCGAACATGTTCGACGCGGCGATCGCGGGCACCTTCATGGGCCTGTACTGCCAGGGCGAGGACATCGTGCAGTCCGACCCGAACACGCAGCACGTGACCCATGCGCTCGAACAGATGGAGTGCATCGTCGTGCAGGACATCTTCCTGAACGAAACGGCGAAGTATGCGCACGTGCTGCTGCCGGGCTCGTCGTTCCTGGAGAAGGACGGCACGTTCACCAACGCCGAGCGTCGTATCTCACGCGTGCGTCAGGTGATGCCGCCGCGCGCCGGTTACGCCGACTGGGAAGTCACGATCCAACTGGCCAAGCGACTGGGCTACGAGATGAACTACTCGCACCCGTCGGAAATCATGGACGAGATCGCACGCCTCACGCCGACGTTTACCGGCGTGAGCTACGAGAAACTCGACCAGTTGGGCAGTGTGCAGTGGCCGTGCAACGAAGCAGCACCGGACGGCACGCCCGTCATGCACATCGACGAATTCGTGCGCGGCAAGGGCAAGTTCCTCATCACGCAGTACGTGCCCACGGATGAAAAGGTCACGCGCCGTTTCCCGCTCATTCTGACCACCGGGCGGATTCTGTCGCAGTACAACGTCGGCGCGCAAACGCGCCGCACGGACAACGTTCACTGGCATGACGAGGACCGGCTCGACATCCATCCGCACGATGCAGAAGAACGCGGCGTGAAGGACGGCGACTGGGTCGGCATTCAGAGTCGCGCGGGCGAGACCGTGCTGCGTGCCGTCGTGAGCGACCGCATGCAGCCCGGCGTGGTGTACACAACGTTCCACTTCCCGGAGTCGGGCGCGAACGTGATCACCACCGACAACTCCGACTGGGCGACCAATTGCCCCGAGTACAAGGTGACAGCGGTGCAGGTCACGCCGGTGGCGCAGCCGTCGGAATGGCAGCGTCAGTACTCGGACTTCAATCGCCAGCAAGAGGCCTTCCTCGAACACGCTCGTGGTGCGAGCGAGGCCAACGCGAACTGAGTCAGGGCAGGAAAAAGGGAAGCAACGCGCGCCGCGTCATCGGGGAGACCTTCGAGGCGGCGCGCTGCGACGGACAATCCGCGTCCATCGCCGGCGGCTGCGGCGAGCCTCATCGTCGATTGCCATCAGACGGTGCGGCGGACGCGCGATTGGCCACGTAAATGACGGCGGCCAACGCACCGAGAACGAATTCAGGGGACACAACAGATCATGGACACCGACAATCTGGTCAAGATGGCCAATCAGATCGGGGATTTCTTCGAGACGATGCCCGACCGCAGCGAGGCGCTCGACAACATTGCAGGCCACCTGCGACGCTTCTGGGCGCCGCGCATGCGCATGACGATTCTCGAACACCTCGAATCCACCGACGGACATGGGATGCGCGAGATCGTCGTGGCGGCGATCACGGCGCATCGCGCCGAACTCTGGCCACGCGGCTGAGCACACCCCACCCAGGTACGACGCATGGCCGCCGTGGCCGCTGATCGGGTGACTGATGCATCGACGGGTGCCTTCGCAGATGTCGCCACGTAGTCGCTGCGCAGGTGCCGCTCAGGTCAGCGCTCGGGTGCGCACCTAAGCGCTCAGTTTGATGAGTACCGCCCCGCCGACCACGAGGCCGCACGCCACGAGACGGCGGGCATTGAGCTTTTCGCGCAGGAACAACCAGCCCAGCAGCACCGCGATGATGGCGCTGGACTCGCGCAACGCCGACACGACACCCATGGGCAAGTATTGCAGCGCGAACACCACCATGGCATAGGCGCATTGCGCGACGATGCCCGCCCCCAGCGCTTCGGCCACGCGGCGGCGCGGCGCAAGGAACATGCCGCGCAATCCGCCCCGCCACTTCGCCACGGCACCGATCACCGGCACGCTCGCGAAAAGGTAGGCCCATGCGAGGTACCCGAAGCCGTTGCCGTTCGACAATCGCACGCCGAAGCCGTCGACAATCGTGTACGCCGCAATGAACACTCCCGTGAGCAACGCCGCAGGCACGCTGTCGCCCGAGAAGCGGCGCCCACGCAACGCCAGCGTCAGAATGCCGGCGCAGATACCCACGATGCCCCACGCCGCCATCGCCGTCGGCCACTCGCCCGCCAGCAGCAACGCCGCCCCCGAAATCAGCAACGGAGAAATGCCGCGTGCGATGGGATAGATCTGCCCGAACTCACCGACGCGATAGGCCCGGATGAGCGCCGCCGTGTACGCGACCTGCGCGCCGGCGGAGAGCAGAACAAGCGGCCAGACCTGTACTGGCGGCAGCGGCAACCACACGATGCCGGCCACGGCGGCGAGTCCTTGCGGCACCGCCATCACGCCGACTTGCCAGACGCGATCGGGACTGGCGTGGAGAAAGGCGTTCCAGGTGGCGTGCATCAGTGCCGAGAGCAGCACCAACAGCACAATGGGCGTGGTTGTCATGGGAATGAATCGCAGCGGGCGGATGCCCGGGGGACGACGCAGGCCGCCCGCGTCGGACAGCACGCAAAGCGCCATTGTCGCAGCGGCGACCCCATCGAGATAGGGCCAACGTGAAGGATTCCTACGGGGCCAGGCCGCTGCGCGATCGCCGCGCCCCACGTCATCGATTCACGTCGCCTGCACCTCGTCGCTCGGTTGCGATGGCGTAACCGGTGCGCGCGGGCCTCGGTCGACGGTGCGCAAGCCACCTGCCGCCGGCGCCGCGCCGGCAAAAGTTGTCCACACCCTGTGTGGATAACCCACTGGATAACCTGCCCTTACCTTCTCGAACGCCTCACGAACAAAGGCTGTCAAGAGCCATGCTCAAAAAACGATCAGCCGCGGAACAAATTTTCGGCTTGACGGTCTTCCCCCTCCCTGCTCAGGCGCCGTCGCCTTCGTTTGCCGACGCATCGGGCTCCTTCGCAACCGGCGCATCGGATTTCCCGGATGCGGCGGGCGACGACTGCGGCGCGCCGCGCAGCGCCGCCACCACCTGACTCTGCCCGAGCACCGCGTCCGGCGCCTGCTGCAAGGCCAGGCGATAGCGCTCGCCGAACTCGACGTCGGTGTGACGGAACAGCTTGGCCGCTTCGTCGGCCAGGGCAATGCCGGCGTCTGCCTGCGGCGGCGTCTGCTCCAGCCATTCGTCGAGGGCGACGATCAGACGCGAGAGCGGGTCGAGCCAGCGAAACCAGGCGTCTTCGGTGAGCAACTGCACGAAGCGTCCGGTGGGCACCGGTCCGAAGACTGCTTCGTATTGCAGACGATCGTTGGCGATCAGCACCTTGTGCTGGGCGAGCAGCGCGGCGCGCAACGCCTGCATGGCAGCGATGTGGGCGGCACTGGCCGGTGTATTGTCAGTCGGTTCGGTCATCTATCGCCCCGTGTACGTCAGAAAGGTTGGGAAACGGAAATGGAAAGCGTCTTACATGCACTTTAGGACTTGGCCCATAGCCAGCAGACGTTTGGGTCACGATACTACACGGGTCTCGCAAACACCTCGCGAGATCGGGCTTTCACTTCCCCGTGGAAGGCCTGCTTCCTCACCCGCCAAGCCGGCGGGTTTTTTTTGCCCGTGTGCCCCCCGCTGCGCGGTCATCCCCACAATCTGCCAACGCCTTCTGGCGGGCCCGACACGTCGTCGACGTCGCCTGCCGTCGATCGCGCTGGGCAAAGTCGTTTATCATCGGCACCGCTGCTTCCCCTCCCCCTCGATTCCGCCATCCGATATGAGCCATTCCGTGCGTCCCCAAACCATTGGTGTCATGGGTTCCGGCAAACAGCCGTGGACTGAACTGGCCGCGCCGCTCGGCCGCGCGATCGCCATGGCCGGGTTCCACCTGCTCACCGGCGGGGGCAGGGCGTGATGGCAAGCGTGAGCGAAGCGTTCTGTGCCGTTCCGCAGCGCCTGGGCCGCTGCATCGGCATCGTGCCGACCGAGGCCGTCGGCAACGATGACGAGCCGGTCAGGTTCCGCCCCGCGCCCGGTTATCCGAATCCGTTCGTGGAAGTGCCCATCGTGAGCCCGTTGCCGCGCCATCTGCCCGATGCGCCGCCAGGCACGCTCTCGCGCAATCACATCAATGTGCTTTCCAGCGATGTCATCGTCGCCCTGCCCGGCCAGCACGGGACACGCGACGAAGTCGGGCTCGCCGTGCGTTACGGCAAGCCCGTCATTTTGTTCGGGGACGTTGAGCATTTCACGGACATGCCCGCGACGCTCGTGCGAACGGTATCGCTCGATACCGTCATGGATTTCGTCAGAACGGTACGGTGAGCTTCGCGTCCACCGACTGGAAGCGATACGACCAGCCCGGCAGGCCGCTCGACGATGGCATCCACGGCGCGTTCAGGCGCTGCATCACCGACAGATCGAGCTTCGACGCCCCGAAATTGTGCGTGTGGCTCAGCCCCAACTCGGCATAGCTGTCGTAGGTGTGAAGCGCGTTCGGGTCTTCCGTGCGACTCCTGTTGTAGCGCAATTCCAGACCCGTCGAGCCATTCGCCGTGAAGTCGAACGCGCGGCGCACGCGCCATTGCAAGGTCTGTGTCTGCGTAATGCCGGCGTCGATCTGGTCCTTCGCCGCGTTGGCCTTGCCGGTGATCCCGACCGTCCAGTCGGCATCGATCGGCACCGAGTAATTGGCCGACAGATCGCGGTTCGTCGCATCGCGACGCGCATTCTGCAAATCCTGACTGAGCGTCGTATTGAACTTCCCGTACATGCCCAGCGGATTGTGCATCAACAGATTCGCCGTGCCCTGCATCTTGCCCGAGGAGGTCATGCCGCTGTTGTTCATGCCGACGTTGAATTGGTAGGGCCGCTCGTTGATTACCTGGAGGCCCACGGCCCCCTCGCCGGGCGTGCGGCTGAGTGTAGCGACGAACGGCAACTGCGCGTCGCGCACCACGAGCCCTCCACGCATCAACATGCGGATGTTGCGATCCGCGCGACTCTCGTGTCGCGGCAGTCCGCGCAGACACGAGGCACGCGCAAGGAACGCATTGGGCGGCGCGATATCCGGGCCGGCGGCGGCTCGCCGCGCTCGGCCGATGCCGCCGATGCCGCCGCATCCAGGTCGACGGCGGTAATGGCCGTGCCGTCAGCGCTCAGCTCCGGCGCCACGGCAAAATCGGCGGCCGGTAGTGGCGGCGATGGCGCCGGCGCCTGTGCCGACGGCGCGCTTGCCATGCCGTCCGCCTCCGGCGCGTCTTGCGACGGATCGACGCGCGACGCTTGTGCATCCGATGCCGGCTGCGGGGCCTCGGCCGCCGCGTCCCCGGCAGCGACCACGTCACTCGCCACTGATGGCGCGGCGCGCTTGGCGGCGTCGCGCTCGACGGCGGCGGCGACCGCGTTCGGATCATCCCCCGCGAACAAGGCAATGGGGTCGGAGGCGGCATCAGGATCCGTGGCCACCGGCGGCGCAGGCGCCGGGGGGGCGGCACGAAATACTGAGGTGCGAGACCGCGATCCCACAACCCGTAGGACACTGCGTTCCGCTCAGTAAAACAAGGTGGATTGATATCCGAGAACAAGGATTGTGCGTACGCGCCCACCGGCATCCCGGCATTCAGGCACGCGGCCAACACGAGGCAACTCCGCACGACCAGCTTTACCGACATTCGACACCTGAAAATCTCACCCCGCGCTGATGTCATCCACCGGCGTCGTGCGCCGCGTCCGACATGAGGGGGGTGTAGCGACAAAGCGCCATTTTACGTCGATCGAGTGTCCCCCTGCCAGTCGCAAAACGCGGGGAACTCTTTCGCCCGATCGCCACTCATATCGCGTGACTTCCCCTGTAGTGATTTTTGCCCGCCTCGCGCGGGCATTTTTATTGACGCTCGCCGATGACATCCGTCGCACCGCCTCCAACGCTTGTCCGGCGGACACATACGTCGGATGGCTGATGAATCAGCCGGCGTGCGAAGCGCTTCGCTACCACGTCATTTGGGCGCGCGAATCTCGTGAATCGTGCCTGGCCCCCAGCCGGTGGACGCCCAGGCGCCGTCGCGCAACGTCCATTCGTGACGGCCCGTCTGCTCCCAATGCGGCGGCGTGTAGCGCATGCCCGGGCGCTTGGGTTCCATATGTCCGTCGACCCAGTCGTAGCGACCGTCTGTCCACTGCCAGTAGCCCGGCACCCAGAATTGTCCGTGGGGCGCCGCGTGGTGATCCTCGAAGCGCGGCGGTGGCGGCCCCCGTTGCAGGGTCACGTCGGCGAGCACCGGCAGGCTCAGCAGACACAAGGCGCCCGCCAATGCATAACGACGGCGGGCAACCCGCAAGGCCGAAGATCGCAGGGAGGACGCGAGCCTCGAAACAGAAACGAGAGTCGAGGGCATCCGGCGCGAAGGCGAGGACGGCGAAGACGGCATATGCGGCCTTTTGTGACGAACGGAGACGTCGGGCATTGTACCGTTCGGGAATGGCACACCCCCGATCGCCGCGGCGGGCGCCCATCGCCCGGACGACTGCCAGACCTTATAATCGGCGCACTCGCAACCTGCCGCCGCTTGTGGCTTCCCGAATACCGGGTTTCCCGCCTTTCCGCTTTCCCGGATTGGCGGATTACCCGATTCCCCGATTCGATGGCAATCGCCCTGACCGGCCGCTGCCCAACTCACTCATGAACCCTGCCCCTGCGGCCGTCGGCCACCGGCAACTGCTTCGTCTGGCGGTGCCTATCGTGCTCGCCAATCTCACTCAGCCCCTGCTCTCGGCCGTCGACACAGCCGTGGCCGGTCATCTGCCGGGCGCCGCTTATCTGGGCGGCGTCGCCCTCGGTGCGCTGCTGTTGAACCTGCTCTTCTGGGGCTTCTCGTTCCTTCGCATGGGCACCACGGGCCTCGCGGCACAAGCGTTCGGTGCCGGCGACGCCGAGCGTCTGCGCGACACGCTCGCACGCGCGCTGACGCTGGCGTTCGCGATTGGCGCCGTGTTGCTTGTCTTTCGCGAGCCGCTGGTGTCGCTGGGGGTGTCGTGGCTGGGGGAAGCGCCCAAGTCCAATCCTTAGGACGACAATATGCAAGCATCCGCGTGCTCGCCGCGCCGCTGGCGCTCGGCAACTACGTGGTGCTCGGCTACCTGCTGGCGTGTCAACGCGTGCGGCAAGGACTTGCCGTGCAGGTGTTCATCAATCTCGTGAACATCGTGGCGGTGTTGATCTTCGTGCGGGGCTTCGACTGGGGGTGGCGGGCATTGCAGGGGCAACCGCGCTGGCCGATGTGCTCGGCTTTGCGCTGGGCGCATGGCTGCTCTGGCTCGCACGTACGCCCGGCTTGCCGCCGCTGCGACTGGCCGCGCTGGTCGAGCGCGGCGCCCTATGGCGCTTGCTGCGGCTCAATCTCGATATCTTCCTGCGCACGCTGTTTCTGCAACTCGCCTTTGCCTGGTTCGCTCGCGTGGGTGCGAGACTTGGCGACGTCACGCTCGCCGCCAACGCGCTGCTGCTGAACTTCCAGACGTTCATGGCGTTCGGCCTCGACGGCTTCGCCCACGCGGCCGAAGCCCTTGTAGGCGCCTATGTCGGTGCGCGTCAGCGAGCGGCGCTGCTGCATGCCATCCGGTTGTCGCTGGGCTGGGCGCTGGGGTGCGCCGTCGCGTTTTCCCTCGTCTACGCCGTGGCGGGTGGCGCGATCATCGATGCGCTGACCGATCAGCCGGCACTGCGCACGACGGCGCGCGAATTCCTGCCCTGGGCCGTGCTCTCGCCGCTCGTGGCGGTGTGGTGCTTCCAGCTCGACGGCGTCTTCATCGGCGCGACGCGTACGAGGGAACTGCTGACGTCCTCGTTGATCGGCCTGCTGGTCTTTGGCGCGGTCATGCCGTTCACGCTCGATGCCTGGGGCAATCACGGCTTGTGGGTCGCCCTCATGGCATTTCTCGCGACACGCGGCATCGTGCTGGGGGTGTTGCTGCCGCGCATCTGGCAAGGGCTTGCGCGCCCGATCACGTAACCCGCCAGCGAGGATGACCGGCACAACGACGACCGGGCGACAACTACCGTCGACGGCCTCAGTCCGCGCGAATACACGCCAGCGCGGCGGCGTGCAGCTCGGCATTCGCGGCGGCCAGCACGCGCCCCTGCGAGGTGAGCGTAAGCGGCCGGCCCTCCCAATCGGTGATGACGCCACCCGCCGCCTCGACCACCGGCGCCACGGCCAGATAATCGTAGGTTTGCAATCCCGCTTCCATGACCAACTCGATGTGTCCGCTCGCCAGCAGCCCGTAGGCGTAGCAATCTCCGCCGAAGCGGCGACGGCTGACCGCCTTCGTCAGCCGCTCGAATTGCGCATACTCCGCCGCGTTGAAGATGTCGGGCGATGTCGCATAGACGGTCGCGTCGGCCAGCGTCGTCACCGGGCTGGTGGCGCACACCGCACCGCCGAAGCGGGCCTCGCGCACGCCGCTGGCGGCGTCGTTCACGCCGATCCAGCGCTCGCCGGTCGCCGGAATGTCGATCAGGCCGACGACTGGCTGGCCGTGGTGCAACAGGGCGAGCAGCGTGCCCCACAGCGGGTGTCCCGTGATGAAGCTGCGCGTGCCGTCGATGGGGTCGACCGACCAGACGAATTCCGCGTCCACGCCCTGCTTGCCGAACTCTTCGCCCCAGATGCCGTGCGACGGATAGCGCGCCGCGATCTGCGCGCGCAGCGCCGTCTCGACCTCGCGATCCGCAATCGTGACCGGGCTCTCATCAGCCTTGTCGTCAACCGCCAGGCGCCGGCGGAACCACCCCAACGACAGCGGTCTCACAGCATCGGCCATCGAAGCGGCGAAAGCCGCATACTCGGCAACAGCGGGTACGGACGACATGCACGAATCTCCTGCAAAGATGCCGCACGCGGCGGCAATAATGGAAAACGATCGACGAATTGCGATCATACGCGTTCGCGGGCATCGCGGACCGTTCCGCTGCCATACGGCAGGCACGCCCCGATCTGGTGCGAATTTGCTATGCTCGCGATCTGACCCGGGCCTCGCCCTTTCCTTGCCCCGCTCACAGGACCCCCATGCTTTCCGGTCGCGGCGTGATGCTCTCTGTCTCGGCATCCGTCATGTTTTCCGTTATGCCGGCGCTCGTCGCGCAACTGGCGCCCCTGTCCGGGCTGGACGTCTTCGCCTGGCGCATGCTGCTCACGCTGCCCGGCACGCTCGTCATTGTGACGGCACTGCGCCGGTGGCATGTGCTGCGCAGCACGCTCTCGCATGTGTTGCATCGCCCTGCGCTGCTCGGCGCCGTGCTGCTGTGCTCAGCGCTGCTGGGCGTTCAGCTCTGGCTGTTCGTCTGGGCACCGCTGCAACAGCGATTGCTCGACGTCTCGCTCGGTTACTTTCTCTTGCCGCTCACGATGGTGCTCGCCGGCCGCACGTTTTATCAAGAGCGTCTGAGCCGACTGCAGACGGCGGCCGTCATCATCGCCGCGCTGGGCGTCGCACACGAACTCTGGGTAACGCACGCCTTGTCCTGGGTCACGGCGCTCATTGTGTTCGGCTATCCGCCCTACTTCTTGCTGCGCCGCCGGCTGAGGCTCGACGCGCTCAGCGGCTTCATCATGGAAGTGCTCGCGATGACGCCGGTGGCCGTCTTCGTGCTCTGGCACGCGTGGCCACAAAACGCCACGGTGCTCGGCGAGCCGCGCTACTGGTTCTGGCTGCCCGCACTCGGCCTGCTCAGCGCCAGCGCACTGGCGAGCACACTGGGTGCCGCGCGCTTGCTGCCCATCGGCCTGTATGGCATTTTCGGGTACGTGGAGCCGGTGCTGCTGTTCGCCGTGTCGATCGTCGTGCTCGGCGAGCCTTTCACCGCGCGCGGGCTCTGGACGTACGTGCCCATCTGGTTCGGCGTTGCGCTCATCGTGTTCGACAGTCTGCACACGCTGCGCCGCCAGCGACGGGTCAGTGTCGCCACGCGTGCCGACACGCCCCGTTGAGCCCGCTCGAGGCGTCGCCCCAAAGGCGGGCAGCCTTGCGCAGCAACGTCGCAGCGCCGCGCTATACTCCCGAGAGCTTATAAGACGACCTCTATGACAAATCTCGCCAAGATCGCTACGCTGCTCGCCTCGGGGCTTATGACGGTTGCGCTGTCGGCTTGCAGTTCGTCGGCCCCGCTGTTTACCTCGGACGGGCGTCCCACCCAGCAAATTCGGTGCTCGGCCAGCACCGCCGGCGACTGCGACCAGCGCGCCCGCACGCAATGCGTACAAAAGGACTACGACGTCCTCACGCGCGACGTGACGGCCGGTGTCGCCCATCTCGTGATCGCCTGCCGGCCGAACTAAGTCACGCGGTCCCCAAGGCCGCCTGGCGTTCCGGACGTTGAAACACCCTTCCCCTCTCGACGCGAGTCGCCCCGGCGGATACGCACCGACCCGTGACATTCCGATGGATGCTTGCGTGCGGTCAATACCGCGCCATGTCGCGGGATGACTTTCGATGCCCGCGATGCGAGAATGAAAATATTCCAACGAATTGTCGTGCATCGCGGTCGCGATGCCGCCCAGGCACCAAGCCTTCACGCACTTCCCGCACATAGAGGACACCATCATGTACGAACGCATTCTGGTCTCGATCGACGGCAGCACGCCCTCGAACCGCGCCATCGATGAAGCCGTCAAGCTCGTGGCGCTCAGCCAGGGCAAGATTCGCCTGGTGTCGGTCGTTCCCTCTCTCGCCAACGCCTACGCCGCCGGCGCCTACAGCGGCTTCGTGCCGTTGGAGAGCCAGGAGTCGTTCGAGAAGGAAACCGCGGAAATTCTGGCCAAGGCACAAACCGACCTGAAGCAGCGCGGGGTCGATGCCGAGACGAACATGATTACGCTCGAAGCCGGCACCGACGAAATCGCCGACGCAGTGCTGCGCGAAGCGCAAGCGTGGAATGCCGACGTGATCGTGCTCGGCACGCACGGCCGCCGCGGCATCAACCGACTGCTGCTTGGGAGCGTTGCCGAAACGCTGCTGCGCATCACCACGCTGCCGATCCTGCTGGTCAAGGCCACCGACAAGTAAGCCTGCAAGCGCCCGGCTTCACCAGCGCAAGCGACGCGACGGCACGCTCCCCAGCGTGCCGTTTTGCCTATTGCGGTCGCGCGACGTCGCGCGCCGCCATGCCTTTCATCGAATGCCCGCACGCATGAACGACTGCACGAACTGGCGCTGAAAGAGCAAAAATGCGACGAACAGCGGCGCGGCGGTCATCAGCGTCGCGGCCGTGATCATCGTCCAGTCGATGCCCTGATCGGTCGACGCAAACACCTGCAGGCCGACCGTGAGCGGACGTGTCTCGACGGAGTTCGTGACGATGAGCGGCCACAGGAAGTTGTTCCAGTGGTGACTGATCGACACCAGCGCGTAGGCGACATACACCGGGCGGGCGAGCGGCACATACACGCGCCAGAGCACCTGCCACGCGTTGGCGCCTTCCACGCGCGCCGCGTCGTCCAATTCGCGCGGCACGGTCTTGAACGCCTGACGCAACAGAAAAATGCCGAACGCGGACGCGAAGTACGGCAACGCAATGCCGAAGATCGTGTCGCGCAGTCCCATCCAGGCGATCGTGCGATAGTTCTCGACGATCAGCACGTCGGGCATGACCATCAGTTGGAGCAGCACGACCATGAACGCCACCTCGCTGCCGCGAAACGTGAAGCGGGCAAAGGCATACGCTGCCAGCGTGCCCAGCACGAATTGCGCCGCCAGGATCACTGTTACTAGAACGAAAGTATTGACGAGGTAGCGCCCAAACGGTGCAGCCTGCCATGCGTGCTCGAAATTCGCGAGCGTAAGCGGCGCACTCATGGAGAAGTGCGTGGCGTAGGCCGACGGATGGAACGCGCTCCACAGCGCATAGAGCAGCGGCAGCAGCCACAGCAGTCCGAGCAGCCATGCCCCGACGACGTCGAGCGGCGTCGTGTGACCGGTTGCGGAAAACACCGCAAGCGCGGCGCCTGGCTTTGTGGGCTTGCGGGGGCGCGTGTTCGGGCTGGCAGAGGTCGTCATTGATAATGCGTGCGTGAGTCGAGCAGACGGAATTTCACGAAGGCGACGACGGCGAGCAGCGTGAGCAGGACCACGGTGAGCGCTGCCGCGTATGAGGTATCCCAGAAACTGAAGGCCACCTGATAGATGTAGTACAGGAGCAGTTGCGTGGCGTTATCGGGTCCTCCACGCGTCATCACGATAATGTGATCGACGAGACGGAACGCGTTGATGACGGCATTGATCACCACGAACACGGTCGTGGGCATGAGCAACGGCCACTGAACGCGGCGAAAGAACTGCCAGCGCGAGGCGCCTTCGAGCGCCGCCGCCTCGGCCAGGGTGGGCGAAATCTGTTGCAGTGCGGCCAGGTAGAAGATCATGAAGAACCCGGCCTCTTTCCAGATCGTTACGACCATCAGCGCCGGGAGCGCGGTGTCGGGTTGCCCGAGCCAGTTGTGATCGCCCCACCCGAGCGCCTGCGAAATCTGCGCGATGAGACCGTACTGCGGCGTGTAGAAAAACAGCCAGATGTTCGCCACGGCGATCATCGGCAAAATCGCGGGCGTGAAGTACGCGAGGCGCAATAACGTGCGCCCCGGCACTTGCCGGTGCACCCACAGCGCCATGGCGATCGCGAGCGCAATCGCGGCGGGCACGGTGACCAGTGCGAACAAGAGGTTGTTGCGCAGCGCCTGCCAGAAGACCGGGTCGTCGATCAGAAGCCGATAATTCTCGGTGCCGACAAAGACAGACGGCATCCCGGCGCGGCCCGTCGAGAAAAAGCTGTGCCACAGCGTGGCGACGGCCGGATAGTGGGTGAAGGCGACGAGCAACACCAGCGCCGGAGACAACAGCAGCCAGGGCACCCACGAAGCAGAAGAGCGATTCATCGACGGTCCATCGATTCAACATGCGAGGCCGTGAAGATCGCGATCGTCGCGACGTTCAGGGCCCGCATTTCAACGAGACTGACAGCGAAGTCCGGCGTCGGCCAGACTCATCGAGCGTACGGACGCAGGATGCGATCCGCTTCACGTTGCGCGTCGTCCAGCGCCTGCTTGGGCGACTTGGTGCCGGTGAGCGCCGCTTGCAGGGCGTCGTTCAGGGCCTTCGTCACGCGCTGGTTGTCGTGCGTCGAGAACTCGGCCACGCTCACCGCGAGCTGATCGCGTGCCACGGCCGCAGCAGGCACCTTCTGCACATATTGCTTCATCGCCGGGGTTTCCCAAGCAGCCGGCGTCACGGCCACGTAGCCCGTGTCGATACCGAACTGCGCCGCACGCTCAGGCGAAGTGGCCCACTTGATGAACGTCATCGCCGCCTGCTTTTCTTCCGGCGAGGTCTTCTTGAACACGTAGAAGTTGCCGCCGCCCGTCGGACTGCCGCCGCGCACCTTGGCCGGCATCTTGCCGACACCGAACGGGAACGTGGCGTTGGTCCGGATGTTGGTCAGGTTGCCGGTGGTCGTGTAGATGATGGCCGCCTTCTTCTCGAGAAAGTCCTTCGGCGTGGTGCCCCATTCGATCGCCCCCGTCGGCATCGCCTTGTACTTCGTCGCAAGATCGACCCAGTACTGCAACGACTCGACGGCCTGCGGCGCGTTCAGGAACGTCTTGGTTCCCGACGGATTCATCAGTTCGATACCCGCCGGCGTGGTGAACGCCTGGAACAGCCAATACGGGAAGCCCACGGACGGCACCTTGATACCCCACTGCGTCACGTTGCCCGATGCGTCGCGCTTGGTGAGCTTCTGCGCGTCGCTGGCCAACTCGGCCCAGGTCGCCGGGGCGCGGTCCGGGTCGAGCCCCGCCTCACGGAACATGTCCTTGTTCCAGTACATGACGATGGTCGAGCGCTGGAACGGCACGCCCCAGGTGTGGCCGTTGACGCGCGAGTTCAACATCAGTGCCGGGTAGAAGCCGTCGAGCCACTGCTTGTCGGCCGACGTGTTGGCGATGCTGTCGATGGGCACCACCGCGTCTTCGTCGATCAACGTGAACACGTCGGCGGCAGCGAGCACAGCCAGTTGCGGCGGCGTGCCCGCCTTCGCGGCTGTCAGGGCCTTGACGACGGAATCCTGGTAAGTCCCGGCATATACCGGCTTGACCTTGATGCTCGGATGATCCTTTTCGAAGTCGGCCACCAGATCGTTGATGATCTTCGTCACCGGACCGCCGACGGCCACCGGGTAATAGAACGTGAGTTCCACCGGCTTCGTCTGCGCGATGGCCGAGCCGCTCAGGCCACCCAATGCCAGCGCGGCCAAACTGGCCGAAAACGTTTTCAGGATCGTGCGTCGCATATCGTTTGGTTCCCCATGTAAGCGTTGTGGTGATGTGCCGCCGTCGCGCCGCACCGAACCGATGCGGCAGGCCGGTGGCGGCCCTCGCGTCAGACGTGTTGTTCTGGGTTTTGCAACGTCACTGCGCCCCCGGAAGCGGCCGCGCCGGTGCAAGCGCGGCCTCAGGTGCGCAGACCGTGCTTGCAACGACAGACTCGGCAGCGTCGATTGCCACACGGCCCGCTGCGCCCGCAACGAGGCGTTCCCCGGAGGTCGCGTCGAACAGATGCTGGTCGATCGCCGCCCATTGCAGACCGACGGCGTCGCCCACGGCGAACGGCCGATGGCCGGGCACCCGCGTAGTGATCGTGCCCGCGTCGCCAAGCTTGCAAGCAACGAGCGTGTCCGCGCCCAGATATTCGATGGCGCTCACTCTGGCGAGCACTGCGCCCAGCGAGGTGGGCGGAACCGCGCGCACATGCTCCGGGCGCAGGCCGAGCAGCGCGGCGTTGCGCGCACCGGCCGCCACCAGCGCCGGGCCGGACTGCCCGGCGGGCACCAGGGCGTCGCCATGGCGTACAAGACGCAACAACTGCATCGGCGGCGTGCCGATGAAGCTCGCGGCAAAGCGCGTCGCCGGGGTGGCGTAGAGCGTGTGCGGGGCACCGCACTGCTCGATGCGGCCATCTCGCAGCAGCACGACCTGATCGGCCATGCTCATCGCTTCGGTTTGATCGTGGGTCACGTAGACAAGCGTCATGCCGAGCTGCTGTTGCAGCGCCCGGATCTCGCGACGCATGTCCTGACGCAGTTGGGCGTCGAGATTCGAGAGGGGTTCGTCCATCAGACACACGGACGTCTCGGCAATCACCGCGCGGCCCAGCGCCACACGCTGCTGCTGCCCCCCGAGAGTTGCGACGGCTTGCGCTCCAGGTACGGCGCCAGCCCGAGCAGCGACGCCACGCGCGCCAGACGCTGCGGATACTCGCGCGCCGGTTCGCCGCGCACGCGAAGCCCGAACAACAGGTTTTCGCGCACCGAGAGATGCGGGAAGAGCGCGTACGACTGGAACACCATCGAGAGCTTGCGACGCGCAGGTGGCAGCGCGGTCACATCGGCGCCGCCAAGCACAATGCGCCCGGCGCTCGGCGTATCGAGGCCTGCGATCATGCGCAGCAGCGTCGACTTACCGCAGCCGGACGGGCCCAGCAGCACCACCAGCGAGCCGGCTTCAGCGGTGAAACTCACACCGTCGAGCGCACGTGTATTGCCCCACTGCTTGCAGACGGATTCGATGATGAGCGAGGACATGGCCGGATGAGCGCAGCGCCACCCTCAACTAACGCGGGTGGCCGTATCGGAAAACCACGACCATAACCGCCCATCGATGGCAGTTTGATGACACCACGCGCCGACCTCCGGCGCGTTCGGTCAGGCGGCGGACTGCCGGCGCTTGGCGCGCAGCAGCGCCTTCGAGATGATGCGCGTCTCGGACGTGGCGGCGCCGGTACGGCGCGCCACGGCGTCGCGGAAGAAGCGCCGCGTCTCGTCGGCAACGGTTTCGCGCTCGTTGTCCATCGTCAGAATGTGATAGCTCTCGCCGAGCAGGCACTTCTGTTTCACCTTGGACGACACCCCGTCGTAGACGATGCGCGCGTTGTGCGGGCTCGACGTGTCGTCGTCCACCGCGTGAATGACGAGACAATCCGCCGTCACCCGAGCCAGGCGCGCGCGCACGTGCGCGGCAAGCCGCCGCGCGTGATACAGGTGTGCGAGCGGCAGCGACGCCGCACCGATTTCGGACGCATCGTGCAGCGACATCGATTTCGCCACGCGTGCTCGCAGCACCTCATTCTTCAGGCCGAACGGCGCGCGCTCGCGATAACGATAGTAATGGCGCAACGGCGTATGGAAGCCCAGATCGATGAGCGGGTAATACCACGGGATGGTCCAGCCGTCGTACACGAGGGTGACGGAGAGCAGCGAGAGCGCTGTCACATCCGGTTCCTCCTCCGCGACGGCCAGGCTCAACGTCGCGCCGATACACAACCCGCACAGCGACACCATCGCGTGCGTTGCCCGCAGTTCACGATACTTCGCCCGCGCGGCGGCAATCCAGGCGCGCCAGTCCGTGCATGGCCCGCCGAGTCCGTAGCCTTCGATGTGCGGCACCCAGACGGTGTAGCCCTCGCGATGCAACGCCTTCGCCACCGGACGCATTTCGAGCGGCGTGCTCGACAGCCCCGGCAGCATCAGCACTGCGTGCTCGCCGCCCTTGTAGAAAATATCGTCCTGGAACATGGTCAAATCCCGTCGGAGACGACGGGCGTCTCGGTGACAGCATGCGCCGTGGCTGCCGGTGTGAGCGTCTGCAGCGGCGCGACCGGACGCACCGTCGGCCCCGCATGCAAGCGCAAAATCACGTACGTGCCAACGTGCGCGCGAAAATACTGCAATTCGCAATGGCACATCTCGTAGCCGCCGTCGCGCGTGCGGATGCGCAGATTGTGCGCGCCATGATGGGGGCGCTCGCCATCGAGGGCAAACAGCCCCGCCATACGCTGTGCGTCCTCCGGATGCAGCAGCGCGCGCAGCCCCTCGCGCTTGACGACATCGGGCGCGACGCCCGTCGCCCGGCGAAAATGCTCGTCGATGTATTCGTAATGCGCGGCCGGATTGGACAGATAGAAGATCGTATCGAGGTGCTTCGTCAGATACGTCATCAGCGCATTGCCCAGTTGCACCGAGTCGGACAGGAGCATGCGCTCGTTTTCGGCGCGCAGCAGCATCTCATAGCGTGTCTGCGCGACCTCCGCGATCAGCTCGGCACGGTACTGGGCGCGACGCAGGCGCTCGATCAGCACGACGGCAAGTGGCGTAATCAACAGGAAGCCGGAGACGATCAGCACATCGCGCCGGTCGAACTGAGCGATGTCGCGAAACGGCGGCACGAAGAAGAAGTCGAAAATCGGGATGCTGATGATCATGGCCATGATCGCCGGCCCCAATCCCCATGTGAATTCGACAATGATGACGGCGCAAGTAAAGAAGATGCCCGGCATCGAGTGATCGAGCACCGGGTGCAGCAGGCTGCGCACGACAAACGCGGCAAAAACCACGAGCAACGCCCCGACGTAACGCTTCGCGCCGGGTTCCGCCCACCGTCGGGCGTTTCTGATATCCATGATGCCTCGCCCGGCCCCGCCGGTGCTCAATGATCCAGGGGGCAACCGATAGCACGGCGCCGCCGTTACGAAATATTACGGATTATCGCATGCCAGGCATTGACATTTCGTGACGGAGAACCCTGATTCAGTAGCGCCTTAACAACATGGGACGGGAGGTGGCGCCAAAACGGCACTCAGCGCAGCATGAACGACATCGCCGAGAGGCAGTTCAGTATCCGCACGGCCGCCTCGACGCTTGGCGCAACGAATTGCAGCGTCACGCCATCGACACGCTCGAGCGTCGGCCACTGGCAGAAGAGGTCGGCCAGCGCGGGGGTCTGCGCCTGCAGGCGCACCTCGACGGGCGTCTCGACCCTGTAGGCATGCCACGTGCGCGGGTCCGCGAGCGATGCCTTGGCGGCGTCGCGGATCAGGTCGCACGACTGGCTCGGGTTGAGCGTCATGCCACTGCCCTGTCCCCAGGCGGCTTTCGTCTGCACGTAATGCGCATGGGGAAAGATTAGTTGCGTCTCTTCGCAGAAGACGTCGTCGCCACTGGCCATGACCATCGGCACACCGCGCTCGCCGGCGAGCGCGCCGTACAACATGGCCTCGCTCGCTTCCTCCCCCGCCAGCCACACGCGCGCGAAGGCGAAGCTGTTGATCGTATGCGCCAGGATCCCGGCGCTCTGCGATCGGCTGTGGTAGCCGATCATGAAGAGCGCATCGCAACCGGCCTCCACCCCCGCCACCATGCCAAGATAGCGCGGCTTGCCCAGCACGAGGCGGGCGCGCGGATCGAGTTCGTCCGGCAGCAGGTTGCGAAAACCGCCGTGCGAATCGTTGACCATCACTTCGGTCGCGCCGCCGGCAAACGCGCCTTCGACAGCGGCATTGGCCTCGTGCGTCATCCAGCGGCGCGCGCGTTCGTACTCGCCATTGCCCGCCCGGGTCTGTTCGGCGTGGAAGACGCCCGCGACGCCTTCGATATCGGTGGAGATCAGGATTCGCATGATGTCGGCTCTGTCGTGAAAGGCTTACAGCGAGGCCCAGTCGGGCAGCACGTCGGCGAGGGCGCGGCGCACGTGCGCGTCGCGCCCGAGCACCGACTCGGCCGCAAAGAGCGCGTGCAGGATCGCCTGCTCGGTGGCGTCCGCCGTGGCCTGGAAAATCGGATCGAGCAAGGCGTCCGGCACAAGCGCGGCGGGCGCAACGCGGCCCGTCGCGTCATGCGACACCGTATAGCCCGTGGTGAAGGCGAGTGCGACATCGCCGCTGCCGTGGCCGTACACGGACCCGGTGCGCGCCAAGCCGGCACCGGTACGCGTGGCGACCCTGCGCAACTGGCGCGCATCGAGCGGCGCGTCGGTGGCCACCAACATGATGATGGAGCCACGCTCGGGTGCCGCGCTCAACGCCGGCTGCGCCAGACGCGCGTCGAGCACCGGCCCGACATGACGCCCGGCGATCGTCAGTTGCGACGGACGGCCGAAATTCGACAGCACGAGCACGCCGACGGTAAAGCGCGCCCCGGCCGTCTCGACTATGCGCGACGCGGAGCCAATACCGCCCTTGAGGCCGAAGCTCGACATGCCGCGCCCCGCGCCGACCGCGCCCTGCGCGACATCGCGCGACGCATTCGCCAGCGCCTGCGCATAGTGTGCGTCGGTCACAGCAAACGCCTGCATATCGTTGAGATAGCCGTCGTTGCATTCGAGCACCGTCGGATTCAGCGACGGGCTGCCACGGCCGATGTCCGGATTCGCCGCGATCGCCGCGCGCAACTGGCCAAGCACCACGTGACTGACGGAAAACGTGTTGGTGAGCGCCACCGGCGCCTCGAGCACGCCGAGTTCGTCGATCTGCATCAATCCGACGCTCTTGCCGAAGCCATTGATGACGGCAGCGGCCGCCGGAATCTTGTCCCGGAACGGATCCCAGCCGGCGTCAGGCACTTCCGCGGCGGCAGCGTTGGCGGGCGTCGGGCACACCACCGTCACGCCCGTCTGCACCGGGCCTTGCGCGAGCGTGGCATGACCGACGTACACGCCCGGCACGTCGGTGATCGCATGGCGCGGCCCGGCCGGCAGATGCCCCACGTAGGGCGCACCGAACAAGGCTTCGCGCGGGTCCGTCGACGGTATCATGCGGCGCTCCTGCGCAGTCATCAATGCCGATCGAGCTTCGGATCGAGCGCGTCGCGCAGGCCGTCGCCCAGCAGGTTGAACGCGAGCACGGTCAGGAAAATGGCCAGGCTCGGGAAGATGGCGATGTGCGGGGCGTTGACCATGTCCGCACGGGCTTCGTTGAGCATCGCCCCCCACTCCGGCGTGGGCGGTTGGGCACCCAGACCGAGGAACGACAGACTCGCGGCCGTGATGATCGACGTGCCGATACGCATCGAGAAGTACACGACAATGGACGACACCGTGCCTGGCAAGATGTGCCGCATGATGATCGTCCAGTCCGACGCCCCGATGGAGCGCGCCGCTTCGATATACGTCAGATGCTTGAGCACCAGCGTGTTGCCGCGCACGAGCCGAGCGAAGGCCGGAATCGAGAAGATGGCGACGGCGACGATCACGTTGATCATGCCGTTCCCCAACACGGCCACCACACCGATGGCGAGCAGAATGCCCGGGAACGCGAAGAGCACGTCGGAAATGCGCATGACGATGCGATCCCACCAGCCTTCGTAATAGCCCGCGAGCAGCCCGAGCACCGTGCCGATCACCGCACCCAGCGCGACCGACCCGAACCCGGCGGCCAGTGAAATCCGTGCACCCGCGAGCACGCGGCTGAAGATGTCGCGCCCCAGCGAGTCGACACCGAACCAATGCGTCGCCGACGGCCCGGCGTTCAGGGCGTCGTAGTCGAAGTAGTTCTCCGGATCGAACGGCACGAGGTGCGGTGCAAGAATCGCGATGATGACGAGCGCGAGCACAAACGCCCCGGCGACCATGGCGATGTGCTGCTTCTTGAATTTGCGCCAGAACTCACGCCACGGCGTGCGCACGCGCGTTTGGCTGGTGGAGGCCGCGGCGTTGGCGGTAGTAGTCGGTTGACCCGCGTTCATGGTGCGTGCCTCACTTGTAGCGAATGGTCGGGTTGATGACGGCGTACAGCACGTCGACCACGAGGTTGATCAGAATGAACTCGAGCGAGAACAGCAGCACCAGCGCCTGGATCACCGGGTAGTCGCGCATCTCGACCGAATCGATCAGCAAACGCCCGAGCCCCGGCCAGTTGAAGACCACCTCGACGACAATCGAGCCGCCGAGCAAGAAACCGAACTGCAAGCCCATCATGGTGACGACGGGAATCATGGCGTTGCGCAGCGCGTGCTTGAAGACCACGCGCATTTCATTGAGCCCCTTCGCGCGCGCCGTGCGCACGAAATCTTCGTGCAACACGTCGACGAACGCCGAGCGGGTGAAGCGCGCCATCACGGCCGCCACCGCCGCCCCGAGGGTGATCGACGGCAGGATATAGCTCTTCCACGAATCGGCGCCCATCGTGGGCAGCCAGCCGAGCTGCACCGAAAAGACCTGCATCAGCAGCATCCCCAGCGCGAAGGCAGGGAACGAAATACCGGAGACGGCGAACGTCATGCCCAGCCGGTCGGGCCAGCGGTTGCGCCAGACCGCCGAGGCGACCCCGAGGCCCATGCCGATGATCACCGACCAGATCATGCTCACCAGCGTGAGCCACAGCGTCGGCATGAAGCGGCTGCCGATCTCTTCGGAGACCGGCTGCTTGCTGCGCATCGACAGCCCGAAGTCGCCACGCACCGCGTGCGTGATGAAGTTCGTGAACTGCGTGAGCAACGGCTTGTCGAGGCCGAGATCCTGGCGCACCAGCGCCACGGTCGCCTCGTCCGCCTGCGGACCGGCGGCCAGACGCGCCGGATCGCCCGGCAACATGTGCACGAAGGCGAACACCAGCACAGCCACGATCAACAGCGTGGGAATCAGGCCGAACAGGCGCTTGAGAGAGTAATTGAGCATCGCAGTCTTGCCGAACGTCTTGCCAAACCATGTCTTGCGGTAAACCGCGCCGCCGGCCAATGCAGGCGGCGCGGGCACGTCACACTTGCGCGGCGCTTACTTCATCGAGATATCGGTGAAGTTGAACGATCCGTCAGGCATCGTGTAGACGCCCGACAGGTTCTTGTTGCGCGCATACAGCAGCTTTTCCGTCACGAGGAACGCCCACGGCGCGTCGTTCCAGATCTTCTTCTGCGCGTCGGTATAGAGCTTGGCCTTCTCCGCGCGGTCGGTCGTGAGCAGCGCCTTGTTGAAGTCGGCATCCACCGCATCGTTCTTGTAGTACGCCGTGTTGAACAGCTTCGGCGGGAACGACTCGGAGGCCAGCAGCGGACGCAGCGCCCAATCGGCTTCACCCGTCGATGACGACCAGCCCACGTAGTACATGCGCACCGGGGCCTTGTCGGGATCCGGCGCCGACTCGACGAGGTCGACACGCTGACCGGCTTCGAGCGCGCGCACCTGCGCCTTGATGCCGACCTGCGCCAGTTGCTGCTGCACGAACTGAATCACCTTCTGCGCGGTGGTGTACGTGTATGCCGACCACAGCGTCGTCTCGAAGCCGTTCGGGTAACCGGCTTCCTTGAGCAGTTCCTTGGCCTTGGCCGGGTTGTACGGCCACGGGCCGGTCTTGGCAGCGTAATCGACCCCCTTGGGCACCACACCGTCGGCCGGCGTTGCGTAGCCTGCGAAGGCCACCTTCACCAGGGCTTCCTTGTTGATGGCGTAGTTGATCGCCTGACGCACGCGCACGTCGTCAAACGGCTTCTGGCGGGTGTTCAAGCTGATGTAGCGTTGGATGATCGACGGGCCGGCGATCACATCGACCTTGCCGCTGGCCTTCAGCGTGGCGGCCTGCTCGTACGGCAGCGGGAAGGCGAAACTGGCTTCGCCGGTCTGCATCACGGCGGCACGCGTGTTGTTGTCGACAACCGGCTTGAAGGTGATCGTGTCGACCTTCGGATAGCCCTTCTTCCAGTAGCCGTCGAACTTCTTCACCTTCACGTAATCGGTGCGGTTCCATTCGACGAACTCGAACGGGCCGGTGCCGACCGGGTGCGAGGCGATGTCCTTGCCGTACTTCTTGAGCGCCTCGGGCGAAATGATCACGGCCGACGGGTGCGCCAGCGTATTGATGAACGGCGAGAACGCCTCCTTGAGCGTGAACTTCACCGTATGCGGATCGACCACTTCCGTCTTGGCGATTTCCTTGTACAGGTTGTAGCGCTTGAGTTTGTTGTCCGGGTTCGTCACGCGATCGAAGTTCGCCTTGACGGCGGCGGCGTCGAAGGTCGTGCCGTCCTGGAACTTCACGCCCGACTTGAGCTTGATCGTGTAGACAAGGCCATCCGGCGACACCGTATAGCTGTCGGCCAGCACGTTGATGAGTTTCATGTCCTTGTCGAAGCCGAACATGCCTTCGTAGAACGACTTGGCAACGGCTTGCGACAGCGTATCGTTGGCGTCGTACGGGTCCATCGTCGTAAACGTCGACTGCACGGCCATCACGACATCCTTGGCGGCGAACGCCGGGGCTGCACTGAGCACCGCGGACGCCACGGCAACGGACGCGATCGCGGTTTTCCAGCGAGCGCCCAACAAAGCGTTTTTCGACATCTGTCTTTCTCCTTCTTGTCTGACGGGGTCGCCGCGAGCGAGTCTTGCGACTGCATCCCTTGGCGGGCATTGTGGCTACAACGAGAACTGCAACTGGGGACTGCCTGAGCTACTGAATCACGATCAATACACGCCGGCCACGCGGTGGCGCGCCACGAAGTGCCCCGCGCCGACTTCCACCAGCGGCTGCACCTGCGGTTCGTCGCCGACCGCGCGGATCGGGCTGGGAATCTCTTCCGTCAACAACTCGCGCTTGGCGTGACGACGCGCCGGATCGGCAATCGGCACCGCCGACATCAACTTCTTCGTGTATGGATGCTGCGGGTTTTCGAAGATGGCGCGACGCGGACCGATCTCCACGATCTGGCCGAGGAACATCACCGCCACCCGATGGCTGATGCGCTCGACGACCGCCATGTCGTGCGAGATGAACAGGAACGCGATGCCGAACTCCTTCTGCAGATCGAGCATCAGGTTGATGATCTGCGCCTGCACGGAGACGTCGAGCGCCGAGACGGATTCGTCGGCGATCACGACCTTCGGCTTGAGGGCCAGCGCCCGTGCAATCGCAATACGCTGGCGCTGCCCGCCCGAAAACTCGTGCGGATAGCGCTGGGCGTAATCTGCCGGCAAGCCAACCCGCTCGAGCAGTTCGGCCACGCGCCGCTCGGCCTCGACTCCGCTGGCCACGCCGTGCACGAGCAGCGGCTCCATGATCGAGAAGCCCACGGTGAGGCGCGGATCGAGCGACGCGAACGGATCCTGGAAAATGAACTGGATGTCGCGGCGCAGCCGCTGCAGCGCGCGTCCGGCGAGATCCTGAATCGGCTTGCCGCCGAATTCGATGGAACCGCCCTGGCTGGCGACCAGACGCAGCAACGCGCGCCCCGTGGTCGACTTGCCGCATCCGGACTCGCCCACGAGACCCAGCGTCTCGCCCGGGTACAGATCGAAACTCACGCGCTCGACGGCGTGCACGCGCTGCTTCACGCCACCGAAGAACCCCGACGGCACATCGAATCGGGCGACCAGATCCTTCACGCGAAGGATCGGGCCGGCGTCGGTCTTGACCGGCGGTTGTGGCGTTTCCGCCAGGGGCTTGGCGTCGGCCGGGGCGTCGTAGCGCAGCAGCGGGAAACGCGCCGGCAGGTCGGTCCCCTGCATCGAGCCCAGACGCGGCACGGCCGAGAGCAGTGCCTGTGTGTAGCGCTCGCGCGGCGCCGCGAAAATCTCGCGCGACGGCCCCTCTTCCACCGCGTCGCCGCGATGCATGACGAGCACGCGGTCGGCCACTTCCGCCACCACGCCCATGTCGTGCGTGATGAATACGACCCCCATGTGCATCTCGTCTTGCAGCGCACGAATCAACTGCAGGATCTGCGCCTGAATCGTCACGTCCAGGGCGGTCGTGGGTTCGTCGGCAATCAGCAGGCCCGGCTTGCACGACAACGCCATCGCGATCATGACGCGTTGACGCATTCCGCCCGAGAGTTGATGCGGGAAGCGGTCGAGCACGCGGCGTGCTTCGGGAATGCGCACGAGTTCGAGCATGCGCAGGGCTTCGGCACGCGCGGCGCCGGTGTCCTTGCCCTGGTGCAGGCGGATCGATTCGGCAATCTGTTCGCCCACCGGGAACACCGGGTTGAGCGAGGTCATCGGCTCCTGGAAGATCATCGCCATGTCCGCGCCGCGAATGCTGCGCATGGTGCTGCCGCTCGCGCGCGTGAGGTCGACGAGCGAGCCGTTGCGGCGGCGCATGACCATCGAGCCTTGGGCGATGCGCCCCCCCCGGTCTCGACGAGGCGCATGGCGGCCAGCGACGTCACCGACTTGCCGGAGCCCGACTCGCCCACGATGGCGAGCGTCTCGCCACGGTCGACATGGAAAGACAGGTCGCGCACGGCCGTGACCATGCGCTCGGACGTCGCGAACTGCACGGTAAGGCCGCGCACGTCGAGCACGCGCTCGTCGGGCAACGAAATCGTAGGGGTTGTCTTGCGCTCTGCCACGCCTGTCCTCGCTAATCTTCGCTTGCTGGTCTGAATCTTGATTCGGCGTGATGCCGTGTGATACCAAGTGATACCAGGCGATACCGAGGCCCAGACCGATGACGGCCAGGCCCCTCGCCTTCGAGCGTTACTCGTGAATGGACGTCACGGGCGTCTCGCCCACGCGGGCCACGCCACGATACATCCCTTCGGTATTGAAGGGCAGTGCGACGTTGCCTTGCGCGTCGACGGCGATCAGGCCGCCGCGACCCTGCACGCGCGGCAGCCGCTCGTGAATCACGCGCTCGGCGGCATCGGCGAGCGACAGGCCCGCGTACGCCATCAGCGCGCCCACTTCGTAACACGCCACCGTGCGGATGAACGCCTCGCCGGTCCCCGTCGCCGAGACGGCCGCTGTCGCATCGCTCGCATAGCACCCGGCGCCGATGAGCGGCGTGTCGCCCACGCGGCCGACCGCCTTGTTCGTCATGCCCCCGGTGGACGTCGCGGCCGCCACGTGTCCATGCATGTCGCATGCCACGGCCCCGACTGTGCCGAACTTGGTGTCGGGATCGATCGGCTCTTTCTTGAGCGGCATGTCGTGGTCGAGCGCAACCGCCGCATCGGCCAGCGCGCGTTGCCATTGGGCGTAGCGACCTTCGGTGAAAAAGTACCCGGACTCGACCAGTTCGGCCCCGTTGGCCGCCGCGAAGGCTTCCGCGCCCTCGCCCATGAGCAATACATGCGGGCTATGTTCGAGCACCGAGCGGGCGGCGAGAATCGGGTTGCGCACGCGATGCACGCAGGCGATGGCGCCCGCGTCGAGCGTGGCACCGTCCATGATGGCCGCGTCGAGTTCGTGCGTGCCCTCGTGGGTGAACACGGCGCCGCGTCCCGCATTGAAGCGCGGGCAATCTTCGAGGTGACGCACGGCTTCGGTGACGGCATCGAGCGCCGATCCGCCCGCGGCGAGCACGGTCTGGCCCGCGCGCAAGGCGTCGGCCAATGCCTCGTGATAGGCCGCGATTTCCGCCGGCGAGGTGTCGCGACTGATGGTTCCGGCACCGCCATGAATGGCGATGACCGCGCGTTGGGTGTGACTCATGAGGCTTTGTCCTTTCTGTCCAGACGGCCCGGCGCAAGGCGGGGCGTGGCCGGTGGGGCCGGGTTCGGTTGGCTTTGCATCGTGACGCCTGCCGCCGTGGCCGCGCTTGTCAACGCCTTTGCCGTGACCGTGGCGGCCGCCGTGCGTTGCGGCGTAACGATTTGACCCACGGCCGATCCTGCCGGCACGTTAGCCAGACGGCCTGCCGTGGCCGCCGGGGCCAGCGAGGCGGAATCGAGCCACGGCAGCAGGAAATCGGTGAGTTCCGTCGCGCGATCGACGGCGTGTTTGGCGCGTTGGGCTACGGCGTCGCACAGGGCGTCGATCATCGCCAGCACGCTCGCTTCAGAGTTGCTGGACAGCCGCGGCTTGCTGCGCACGAAAATCACGATGTCGCCAAGCGGAGCCAACGGCGACGTCGGGCTGTCAGTGAGCGCCAACAAGGGCACCCCGCGCCCGCGCAGGCGTCGGCAAAGCGTGATGGTGTCCGTCACATATCGCGGGAAGGCGAGCGCGATCACCAGGTCGCCCTCGCGCAGTTTGAAGAGCTGGCGCGCAGCATGCGTCGATCCCCCGGCGCCGACCACCGCTTGCACATTCTCACAGTATGGATCGAGACCGTGATGCAGCAGGCCGGCGAGATAACCGCTCGCGCCAAGCCCCAGCACGTAGATGCGCCGCGCCTGCAGAATCGCGTCGACGGCACGCTCGCAAGTGCCGGCGTCGAGCGTGCGACGCGTCCATTCGAGGTTCTCGGCGGCCTGCGCCAATGACGCCGCCATCACATCGGCGCTGGCGCTCGCCTGCGCTTTGCTCGTGCGCAGGCTTTCGATTGGGGCCAGTGTGGCCTCGAACCCGCGCACCATCGCGGCCCGGCATTGCGGATAGCCGTCGAAGCCGAGCGCGCGGGCGAAGCGATTGACAGTGGCGAGCGACACGCCAACGGCGTCGGCAAATTCGTCGATACGCATGGTCGCCGCACGAAACGTGTTTTCGAGCACGAACGCCGCCATGCGCTGCTGCGCGGGCGTCAGATCGGGCATGGCGCGCACGATGCGCTCGGTGAGCGGCAAATCGGCGGGCAACGAATCGGCGTTAATCATGGACCAAGGCGTTCTATGGGTGACGAAGAAAGTATATTTTCATTCACCCCCCGTCAAAAGAAAAAAAATAGTTCAAATGATGGCGAGACGAGCGCGCGCCCCCTCGAGTTTCGCGGCAACCCCTGTCAAAACAGGGGGGAAGCCCGCCATCGAGACGCAAAAAGCGGTCATACTAGGGGAAACCCGAATACACGAACTTGCCGGACGCTTTGCGATCCGACGTTAGCGTACGGCGTCACCGCGCGGCGATTTGCGACCGACGTGAACCGTCAGGCCGCCGCATCACAGCACCGTCAAAGGATCTTCTGGGGAGGCGGGGTCGGAGGCGAGTCGTAACGTGCGGTAAACATGGCGTAGCCGAGGGCTTACATTTGCCCGGTACGCTGACGAAAAGCCTTCGCCTCAAGGAGCATGACCATGCTGAGCCCGCATGAAATCGCCACGCTGTTGCTGGCGGCCGCATCCCTTGGCCCTATCGATGCCGATGCGCTCGAACCACCGGACGTCGCGGCGCTGGAGCAAGCGCGTCTGGTGCATGTGAATGTCGACGAGGGACAAGCCAAAGTGATCGTGACCGAGGATGGTCGCCGCGTCCTGCATCGGCTGGGTCTGGCGCGAGCGGGCAGAGAGCGCGCGTAGGCGGCGCGGCCAACGATGGCGTACGCGCATCACGCAGGGCAAGCGGGTGGGCGTGTCGTCAGCCGGCGGTCCGCATCGACCACACCGACCGCATCAGCGAGGACGGCAGCGGGGTCGATGGAGTCAACGGGATAGCCCGTCAACTCGACCGCCCGTGAGTGTCGGCAGGCAGCGACGCTGCCCGCCAATGCATCAGAGCGTCGCGAAGAAAAGGCTTAAGCGCGCGAGCACGATCAGCAGGATCTGCATCAGCAGGAACAGTCCCAGCGGCGACAGATCGAAGCCGCCGACCATCGGAATGACGCGACGGATCGGGCGCAGCAGCGGGTCGAGCAAGTGCTGGAGAATCGGCATGGCGGCGGCACGCGGATTGACCCACGACAGCACGGCCATCAACAGCGTCATCCACATCACGAGGTTGGCGCCCCACTTGGCCACCAACACCAACGCCACCAGCAAGCCGCGCGGGAACACCGCGACCGGCGAGACGCCCACGACGGCGGTGATCAGCACCAGATAGACGATGCCGCACAGCCACGCGGCGATCAAGCTCGCCCAGTCGATGCCGCCCACGCCCGGCACGATACGCCGCAACGGCAACACCATCCAGTTGGTGAACTGGAACACCCCTTGTGAGAGCGGATTGCGCGGAGGCAACTGCGTCGCTTGCATCCACACGCGCAACAGCAACAACGCGCCGAATAGCGAGAAGACGAGGTCTAAGAGTAGACGGGCGATTTCGACAAGCATCTGGACTCCAACGGATGGTGCGGTCCCCCGCAAAGCGGGCATTGTCGCATGCGTTCGCCGAAGTTCAATGATCTCCCAACGCTTTCAGGGGATGCTCGCCTTGCGGCCACGGCGAGACGAAGAAGGCCTCGACCTGTGCCGGCGGGACTTCATCCAGGGTGGCGTAGCGCCATCGCGGCTGTTTGTCCTTGTCGATCAGCAGGGCGCGCACGCCCTCGACGAAATCACCGGACGCGAACGCGTGATATCCCAGCACCAGCTCCATGCGAAACGCGTCGGCCAGATCGAGCCGACGTCCCTTCGCCAATTGCCGGTCGGTCACGCACAGGCTCAGCGGCGAGCGCTGCTGCAACAACGCGAGCGTGTCGATGGCCCAGGGGGTCTGCGCGTCGCTGGCGAGCGACGCCACAATCCCCGGCACGTCGATTGCGCTGAAATGCCGGTCGAGGGTGGCCCGCACGTGCGCCAACGGCGCGGCGTCGGTCCACGTGCGCCCCAGCGGGAGGATAACGGATCGAAGCCGTTCCAGCAGATCGGCCGACGCAGATACCGACGCATGGCGGTCTGCCCGGCATGCGCCGTTGGCCCCCGCGTTGACCCCCGCGCTGGCCGCAGTAGCGTCGTCCGCCTCGTCCGCCCCACTTGCACCGCCTGCACCTCCTCCTGCCCCGCTTGCGTCGAGCTTCGCATCGCTGGCAGGTGCATCTTCCGGCCAATTGAAATGCCGGAGTGCCGCCCGTAATTGCTCCGGCGCGTCCCCTTCGAGCCAGACGTCGGCGAGCCCGCAATACAGGGCATCGGCCGCAGTAATGGTCGCGCCGGTCAGACCGAGATAGCGCGCAAGCGTCGGTGCCAGATGCCCGAGGAACCAGCTGGCGCCCACGTCAGGAAACAGGCCGATGCCCGTCTCCGGCATCGCCAGTCGAGTGCGATCCGTAACGATACGCAGCGCCGCCCCTTGCGCGACGCCCATGCCGCCTCCCATCACAATCCCGTCGAGCAGAGCGATATATGGCTTCGGGTACCGGTGTATCAGATAGTCGAGACGGTATTCGTCGATGAAGAACGCCTGGTGATCGCTCGCGTCGTTCACGCGGCTTTCATAGAGCGCTCGCACGTCGCCGCCTGCGCAGAACGCCTTTTCGCCCGCGCCTTCGATCAACACGGCCCGCACCGCGGGGTCGTCGGCCCACGCATTGAGCTGGCGCCACATCGATCGCACCATGCCGTGCGTGATCGCGTTCAACGCCTTCGGCCGGTTCAGGGTGATAACGCCGAATCCATTGACCACGTCGAACAACACTTCGTCTTGCGCCTCGACGGCGCGCTCATGCTGAGTCACTCCCCCTCCCCTTTGGCCATGCTGCGCCAATCGTCGCCGCCAGGCCCATGATCTCGTCGCCGTATCGCTTGCCACGTTTGCCGTTTCGCGATCAGTCCAGCGCGCGGGCAATGACCTGACGCTGAATCTCGCTAGTACCCTCGTAGATCTGCGTAATACGGGCATCGCGGTAGTGACGCTCCACCGGATAGTCCTCGAGATAGCCGTAGCCGCCGTGAATCTGGATGGCGTCGGAGCACACCGACTCCGCCAGCTCCGACGCGAACAGCTTGGCCTGCGACGCCTCGGACAGGCACGGCAATCCCTGGGTGCGCAACGCCGCCGCGTGCAGGATCAGGAATCTTGCCGCGTTGATACGCGTCGTCATGTCCGCCAGCATGTTGGCGATACTCTGATGCTCACGGATCGGCTTGCCAAACTGCTGGCGCTCGCCGGAATACCGTAGCGCTGCTTCGAACGCCGCCCGCGCCACGCCGAGCGCGAGCGCGGCAATGCCGATGCGCCCGCCCTCGAGATTGGACAACGCAATCTTCAGTCCCTGCCCCGGTTCGCCAAGGAGCGCATCGTCGCCCACTTCACAGTCGACGAGGGTGATCGGGCACGTATCCGACGCCCGGATACCGAGCTTGTGCTCGGGATGCCCCACCTCGAACCCCGGGGTATGCGTCGGCACGATAAACGCCGAGATGCCACGCTTGCCGGCCGCGGGGTCCGTCACGGCGAACACGATGGCGATCGCCGCGCGCTTGCCGTTCGTCACGAACTGCTTGCTGCCGTTGAGCACCCACTTGTCGCCGCGGCGCTCGGCACGCGTTCGCAGATTATTGGCCTCCGACCCGGCCTGCGGTTCAGTCAGGCAGAACGCTCCGATCTTCCGACCGGCAGCCAGATCCGGCAACCAGCGCTCACGCTGCGCGTCGGTACCGAATTTCAAAATCGGCCCGCAACCCACGGAGTTGTGGACGGACATCATCGTGGCTGTCGACGCACAACCGACGGCAATCTCCTCCATCGCCAGGGCATACGCCGTGTAATCCGTGTACGAGCCGCCGTACGTTTCGGGCACCATCATCCCCAGCAAACCAAGCTCGCCCATTTGCGCGACCATGGCGTTGGGCAACGCGCAGTCGCGGTCCCATTGCGCGGCATTCGGCGCAAGCTGCTCGCTGGCAAACGTGCGCGCCATGTCGCGAATCATGCGTTGGTCTTCGGTATAGAAATCCATGTTCTGTCTCCTGCACCCTGCCGTTATCCGAAGGGATCGCCAGCACCAGTGCCCTATCAATGGAATCAGTGTAGGGATCGCGCCGCATCGGCACCATAGCCAAAAGCAGCAAACTGCATGAGCGGAATTGCCATCGGAAACGGACGAAGCCACCCTCGGTAAAACCCTCGGTTCGGTCTGCGTCACTGAAGCGCCTTGCCCGGCGGGGAGCCCCGCCACCATTCAAGTCCCCACTGACGGAGTGGATAAATCCCTCACGTACTCTGACCCGTTTGGGCATTGCCTCTCGCCGACGCCACGCATTAGGATGAATTTTGCCAATGCCGAGTGAGCGCCGCGTCCCGGATCAAGACGGCGCCACGGCGGTCCGCGATGCGTGCCCGAGCCTTTCCATCATAGGCGCGCTGTTGCGGACCGGCATCCGACTACAGGAGACGACCCATGACTGCCGACTACGCCGACACCTACCGCGCGTTCGACCTCGACGCGACCGTGCGCGCCACGCTTGCCGGCCAACTCGACGCGATGAACGCGTGCGTCGAGTGCTGTGACCGCCACGCGCTTCCCGGGCGCATCGCCCTGTTCTGGGAAGGGAAAGACGGCACGAGCCAGACGTGGACGTTTCGTCAATTGCAAACGCTCTCCGCGCGCTTTGCCAATTTCCTTCGCGAACAGGGCGTGCAGCCCGGCGACCGCGTGAGCGGGCTGCTGCCGCGCACCCCCGAACTGCTCGTGACGATTCTTGGCACCTGGCGCGCGGGCGCGGTGTATCAACCGCTCTTCACGGCATTCGGCCCGAAGGCCATCGAACACCGGTTGCACAGCGCCCAGAGCAAGCTGGTGGTGACCGACGGTGCCAATCGGGCCAAACTCGACGAAGTGGCCCTCTGCCCGCCCGTCGCCACGGTCAGCGGACCGCGCGGGCAAGGGGTGCGCCGGGGCGACTTCAGCTTCTGGCATGAAGTCGAGCAACACGCCCCCGACTTCGCACCGGTGCTGCGCCGCGGCGACGATCCGTTTCTGATGATGTTCACCTCGGGCACGACCGGCGCCGCAAAGCCGGTCATGGTGCCATTGCGCGCGATCCTGGCGTTCGTCGGCTACATGCGCGACGCCGTCGATCTGCGACCGACCGATACGTTCTGGAACATTGCCGATCCGGGTTGGGCCTATGGCCTCTACTACGCGGTGACGGGCCCGCTCGCGATGGGCATTCCCACCACCTTCTACGACGGCCCCTTCAACGTCGAAAGTACGTACCGAATCATCCAGAAACTGGGTATCACGAATCTGGCCGGCTCACCGACCGCCTTTCGCCTGCTGATCGCGGGCGGCGACAAGGCGGCCGCGCCCGTAAAAGGAAAGCTGCGCGCCGTGTCCAGTGCGGGCGAGCCACTCAACCCCGAAGTCATCCGCTGGTTTGCCGAGCACCTCGGCGTCACCATTCATGACCACTATGGGCAGACTGAACTCGGCATGGTCGTCTGTAATCACCATGCGCTGGCCCATCCCGTGCGAGCCGGGACTGCCGGCTTCGCGTCGCCGGGACATCGCGTGGTCGTGCTCGATGACGACGGACGCGAGTGCCCGGTCGGGCAGCCGGGCGTGCTCGCCCTCGATCGACGGCAATCGCCGCTGATGTGGTTCAACGGTTACTGGGAGCGGGACACGCCTGCGTTCGTGGGCGAGTACTATCTCTCCGGCGACACTGTCGAGCGCAACGACGACGGCAGCATCAGCTTCGTCGGACGCAACGACGACGTCATCACGTCGGCCGGGTATCGCATCGGGCCGTTCGATGTCGAGAGTGCGCTGATCGAGCACCCCGCGGTGATCGAAACCGCCGTGGTCGGCAAACCGGATCCGGAGCGCACCGAACTGGTCAAGGCGTTCGTCGTGCTGCACCCGCAGTTCGCGCCGACGGACGCGCTCGCGCAGGAATTGCAAGCGCATGTCCGCCACCGGCTGTCCACGCACGCCTATCCGCGCGAAATCGAATTCGTCGCCGAACTGCCCAAAACACCGAGCGGCAAGCTTCAGCGCTTCATCTTGCGCAACCAGGAAATCGCCAAGGCCGCGCAGACTTCTGCCGGCGCGGTCTGAACCTCGACGCGCTTTTCTTTCAGGAATCGCAGCCCATGCAAATCAAGGATCGTGTCTTTCTCGTCACCGGCGCATCGTCGGGTCTCGGTGCAGCCACCGCCCGCATGTTCGTCGACGCGGGCGCCAAGGTCGTGCTCGGTGACATCAACGCCGAGGCCGGCGCCCGACAGGCCGAGGCATTGGGCGACGCCGCGCGTTTCGTCGCGACCGACATTACCCGCGAAGACGACGTTCAGCGCCTGGTCGACACGGCCCAAAGCGCGTTCGGCCGTCTGAACGGCGTGGTCAACTGCGCCGGGCTCGTCATGGGCGAACGCATTCTGGGCAAGCACGGCCCGCACCGGCTCGACAGCTTTGCCCGCATCGTCAATGTGAATTTGATCGGCACGTTCAACGTGCTGCGCATCGCGGCAACGGCCATGGCCACGGGCGATGCCGACGCCGAGGGCGAACGCGGCGTGGTCGTCAACACGGCGTCGGTCGCCGCGTTCGACGGACAGATCGGGCAAGCCGCGTATGCGGCCTCGAAGGGCGGCGTTGCCGCCCTGACGCTGCCGGCCGCACGTGAGCTGGCGCGCGTTGGCGTGCGCGTGGTGACGATTGCGCCGGGCATCTTCGAAACGCCGATGATGGCCGGCATGACGCCGGAGGTGCAGGCCGCGCTGGGCGCTTCGGTACCGTTCCCGCCGCGCCTTGGTCGTCCGTCGGAATATGCCGCGCTGGTGCGCCATATCGTCGAGAACGTCATGCTCAACGGCGAAGTGATTCGTCTCGACGGCGCGCTGCGCATGGCACCGAAATAAGTCGTCGCCAGTCTCGTTGTCATACGCTGAACGCGAATTCGGAAAGCGCCGATCCTGTTTTCGGACGGCATCGGAGGCGTCTTCAGGGGCCGCACTGCTAGAATCGTTGCGTCCCCTGGCTACGATGTTCCGTTTCGCGACGCATGGAAAAAGGCAGCATTTCGATTCATTTCGTGATTAACGCATTGGCGCACGTCGAGCGGCTCGGCGGCGATCCGGCGGCATTGCTGCATGCCGCGGATATCGCGCCATCGCTGCTCGCGCACCCGCAAGCCCGCGTTTCCGCGGATCGCTATGCGCAGCTGTGGCGGCTGATCAGTGTCGCGCTCGACGACGAATTCTTCGGGCAGGATTCGCGCCGCATGAAAGTCGGCAGCTTTGCGATGCTGTGTCACACCGTCGTCGCGTGCCGCACCCTCGAGCAGGCGCTGCAACGTGCAACGCGTTTCATGGGACTCTTGCTCGACGACCTGCAGATGCACCTGGTGCGGGACGGCGCGCTGGCCCGACTCGAAGTCCGTGAGCGCGCGGACGAACGGTCGCCACGCATCTTCGGGCACGAAACACTGCTGATTCTCTTCTATGCGCTGACGTGCTGGCTGATCGCGCGTCGGGTGCCGTTGAGCACAGCCTATTTTTCATTTTCCGAGCCGGCATACAGCGACGAGTATCGGACGATGTACTCCCCGCGTCTGGTGTTCCACGCGACACATACGGCCATCGAATTCGATGCGGCCTGCCTGGACTTGCCGGTGGTGCAGAACGACGCGTCGGTGAAGGAATTCCTGCGCGCGGCGCCGGGTAACATCATCCTCAAATACAAGAATACGAAGGGCATGGTCGCGCGCGTGCGGCGGCGTTTGAAGACGATGCCGACCGATCGCTGGCCGGCCTTCGACGCGCTGGCGGGCGAGTTCCACACCACACCGTCGACGTTGCGTCGGCGACTGGAGGACGAGGGGCAGTCGTATCAGTCGATCAAAGACCAACTGCGGCGCGATTTCGCGATTCATGCGCTGTGCCACACGTCCAAGCCGATGCTCGAGATTGCCCTGTCGCTGGCTTTGCCGATCCGAGCGCGTTCTTTCGTGCGTTCCGAAAATGGACCGGGGCGCGTCCCGGCGACTATCGCCGTCAAGCCGTGGCCGCGTGACGTCGGTCGGGCCGTTCAAACCGCGCGCGCATCCGCGTTGGCACCATTGCCCTCGCCCCGCTCCCCCCGCTCGCCGGGCGCGTCGTCATCGAGCTCGATGCGCTTGACCTCGCCCAGCAGCAACAGGTAGCACAACACGCCGGCGATCGCGAAGAGACTGATAAGCCCGAGCGCCCAGCCGAACGATCCGGTCGCCTTGACGATGAACCCGATCGCAATCGGCGTGACGATGCCCGACAGGTTACCGGCGAAGTTCACCGCCCCGCCCGTGATGCCCACCATGCCCTTCGGCGCGATGTCGGCCACCAGCGACCACGAGGCCGAGGCCACGCCTTGCGCGAAGAACGCGAACGACATGATGGCGATCACAAGGCCGTTGGCGTCGGTCAGCACACTGAGCGACATGGTCGGCACCAGCAACAAGCCGGTCACGATGGGCGTCTTGCGCGCCGTCCCCACGGCAACGCCGCGACGCAGTAGCCAGTCCGAGAGCAGGCCGCCGCAAACCACGCCGATGGACGCCGCCACGAAGGGCACGGACGCCATGCCGCCCGCCTTGAGCACCGTCATGTGGCGCTCGGTGATCAGGTACGTCGGGAACCACGTCAGGAAGAAGTACAGCGACGAGAGCGACGCGAATTTGCCCACGCAGATCGCGATGATCTGACGATTCCGGAACAGCGCGAGCAACTTGCGCCACGGGAAAGCGTTCGCGGCGGACCGATCGGTTGGCGCCACCTCGACAAGCGCCCCACCGCGACGAATGTGCGCCAGCTCGGCGGCGTTCACCCAGGCACATTGATCCGGGTCGCGATAGCCGACGAACCACACGCCCGCCCAGACAATGCCCAGGAGACCGGTCGCGTAGAAGATTTCGCGCCAGCCCCACGTGTGGGCGATCCAGAACAGTACGGGCGTGAGGGCCGCCATGCCGATGTACTGGCCCACCAGATAGACACTGGTGGCCACCCCACGCTCACGTTGCGCAAACCAGATCGAGACCACGCGGTTATTGACCGGGAACGTCGGTGCTTCGGCGATACCCACGCCCAGACGCATGGCGAACAACGCGGCAAAGCGCGAGGCGAAGCCTTGCATGAATGTCAGCATCGACCAACCGAGAATGGCGACGCCATAAATCGCACGCGTACCGAAACGGTCGATGACCCAGCCGCCCGGAATGTTCGCGATGACGTAGGTCCACGCGTACGCCGAGAAGATAAAGCCCAGCGCGACGGGGTCCAGGCCGAACTCCTGCTTGAGCATCGGGGCGGCCACGGAGAGATTCGCTCGGTCGACATAGTTGATGACCGTGCCGACGAAGACCAGGAAGAGCATCCAGAAACGCACTCGCGACGGGCGCTGAGCCGCAGACGGACGCAGGGAAACTGACATGATGACTCTCGTAGTAAGCCGCGGGACAGCGGCACCTCTTCGCCTCGCATTAACCAAATATGGAACGATGGTTATTGGGCGAAACAATTATGACGAAGTGGTTTGCGCGAGACAAGCGCAATCATCTGGAGCGGCGCGTGATCAAGGCGTGCTGATACAGACCCACTGATGGGGGCGCACCGTAGACGACCCGTTGACGACACACCGAAGGCATGGCGCGTGGGCTGACGCGCGCGAGCCGATGCGCTTTACTTCGTCGCCGCCGACGTTGCGCCTGCGCGGTCCGAGCGGTAGTTGAGCTTGTGCGAGAGTTCGTCGGCGGCGGACACGACCTTCTCGACGATGCCGCTCTCGAGCAGGTCCGCTTCTACGCGCGACTGAGGAATCGTCACGCTGATCACGGCGACGATCTTTCCGAGATGATTGCGCACGGGCGCCGCGATCGTCGAGATGTTCTGCTCGAAGAATGCCTGGCTCATGCTGTACCCGCGGGCGATGTCTTCCTGGACCACGCGGTACAACGCTTCCACGGTCGTTGGCGTGTGGGCCGTATAGCCTTCGAGCTTGGCTTCCGGGTAAAGCTGCTTGAGCGCCGGCAGCGAGTAGTCGCCGAGCAGAATGTGTCCGACGACCGTCGCATGGGCGGGCAGGCGAGTGCCCACGCGGACCGTGCCGAACACCAGTTCACGGCTCGCCGCTTTGGCGACAAACACCGCGTCGCGCTGATCGAGAATCAGAATATGGCTGGAGAAACCCGTGGCATCGCGTAGCTTTTCGATGACCGGCGTTCCGAGATCGGTCAGTTCGAGCGAATTCAGATACTCGAAACCCAGGCGAAGCACTGCCACGCCCAACCGGTAATGACGATCGTCCCCGGCCTTCTCGATGAACCCCTCGGCTTCGAGTGTCTGCAACAGGCGGAACACCGTCGAGCGTGGGATGCCGAGTCGTCGCGCCAAGTCGGCCCCGGCCAGCACGGGCTCGCGCGCCGAGAACGTCATGAGAACGCGCAATCCGCGCTCGAGGCCCGGACGGAGTATTTGTTATCGCTGTCGTTGCTCATGCCGTTTGCGCACGCTGGCGCCGACCGGTGTGCAGGGGTGCCGCGCAACCGATAGACGATATTCATCGAAGGCGCACATTATAGGCCACAGGCCCGCCGTCGGGCCATGACGAAACGCCACCCGGCGACCAGGCCACTTTCTCACCTCCCGAGACTCGGTTGCACCGCGTACGCGCGGAGTTGCGCCCTACCTCGCGTCACCATGCCCTATCGGGGCGCAAGTGAGCACTCATCTTGGGCGACTCGCCGGCAACACGGCCGATGCACCGCAATGGGGGTAATTCCGAAGCGCGTCGACGCGCGCTTTTTGTCATCATGGCGGTTGCAAGCTTGACAAGCTGGCGCATGTGGAGCGAGACACTCTGGCCGGGGCCGAGAATAATAAACGATCCGGACTGGCCAAAAGGCACGTATTCCTTTTCTCCTGACGCTTTTGCGATTGCCTATCCCAATAGCCACCCAGGAGCTGCGCCCACCTGCCAAGTGGGCGTTTTTTTGCTGATCAAACGCTCCCTTCGCAGTGTGGTCCGCCCCGCCCGCGGCGTTCTTCATAAGAGAACCCGATGATCTGGCATGCTTGTTGCTTGTATTTCCAGCATCGGGGAACGACGCCGCCTTGGCCGAGGTTTCACGAATAAGCACTTACCGGATTGCATCGGTACCTGCCGGATCGTGAAACTCGGACTCGCCCCCTGCGGCGCCTCCGTTTGTTTTGGGTCGAGGTGTTATGTTTACTGAACTGAGCGACGTTGAATGGCACGCCCTGCGTGATCTGATTTGTGACCGTCCGGTCCGTACGGAGCGGCGTGGCCGCCCTCAAGTCGAGCAGCGCACGCTGACTAATGCTGTCTTGTGGGTGCTGTTCACGGGCGAAAGCTGGTCCAAGCTACCCATGCAGTACCCCTCCGTGCCGACTTGCCGCCGCAAACTCAACGAGTGGCGCGAATCAGGCATGCTCGATACGATCCTGAAGCGCCTGCAACAATCGGGCCGCGATATCAGCACCTGCGCGGGTCAGATCAGCAAGCCGACCCGCAGCACGCCCTGCGGCGACACCGATCGCCTGCGCGGGGTGTTCTGGACCAACCCGGCCTCGTGGAAGCCGCCGGTTGCCGTTCGCTGACCGGCAAACCCACCACGACCACCTTCACACCGATTCTTGTCCGACAGGCATGCCGCGCAACGCCCGCGGCACCGTTGGAACCGCACGCCGGGGTTAGCCAGATAGCGGCCTAATGCGCGAGAGGTGACCACCGGTCACCTCTCGCGTTTTTACATCGAAACGCACGTCAAAGCGCCGCGCGCACCGCTTCGGCAATCGCGAGTGACGCCGTCAGTCCGGGGGACTCGATACCGAACAGGTTGACGAGTCCCGCGACACCATGCACCGCCGGCCCATCGATGCGGAAGTCTGCCGCCGGCTCGCCGGGTGCGCTGATCTTCGGTCGAATGCCGGCATAGCCGGGCTGCAGCGCGCCGTCTGCCAATGCCGGCCAATAGCGCCGCACCGCCGCGTAGAAACCATCGCCATCGGCGGCATTGACGGTGTAGTCAATCTCGTCGACCCATGCCACGTTCGGCCCGAAACGGGCTTGTCCCGCGAGATCTAGCGTCAGGTGTACGCCCAGCCCGCCCGGCTCCGGCACGGGATAGATCAGGTGCGAGAACGGCGCGCGCTGCGCACAGGTGAAGTAACTTCCCTTCGCGTAGTAGCGCGGCGGAATGTATTCGGGGGCAAGGCCGACGAACGTGCGCGCGACATCCACGGCATAAAGACCTGCGCTGTTGACGACGATGTTGGCGCGCAGCGTCGACGTGACACCTGCCGTGTCGACATCCAGCTCGATGCCCTCGGCGTGCCCCACCCGGGCACCGACGACGCGCGCGTCGAACGCGAGCATGGCCCCCGCGCTTTGCGCATCGCCCTGCAAGGCGAGCATCAGACCGTGGCTGTCAACGATGCCCGTTGACGGCGACAGTAACGCACCAAAGGTTTGGAGTGTCGGCTCGCGCCGGGCGACTTCGCCTGCAGTGAGCCATTGCAGGTCGTCTACACCGCTGGCGCGCGCATTGGCGGCAATGGCCTCGAGCTCGCCCACCTGACGATCGTTGGTCGCGACGATCAACTTGCCGCAACGCCGATGCGCCACGCCATGCGAGGCGCAAAACGCATACAGGCGATGCTTGCCCTCGACGCACAACGTCGCCTTGAGCGAGCCGGGTGGGTAGTAGATACCGCCGTGAATGACTTCGCTGTTCCGCGAGCTGGTGCCGGTGCCGATCGCGCGCTCGGATTCCAGGATGATCACTTCCCGGCCGGCCATGGCCATCGCCCGCGCGACGGCCAACCCGACGATACCCGCGCCGATCACCACGCAATCGACTTTATCCATCGCTGTTCCTTCGTGACTTTCCGATTCGCATGAAGACGCCGCACCGCCGCGGGCCAGCCTCCTCATGCGGATCGGCTGCGGGAGACGATCCCGCAGCCTCACCTCACGACTCGCTTACAGCGCGCCCGTCAGCTCCGGCACCACCGTGAACAGATCGCCCACCAGACCGTAATCCGCCACCGAGAAAATCGGCGCTTCCGGATCCTTGTTGATCGCCACGATCACCTTCGAATCCTTCATCCCCGCCAAGTGCTGGATCGCCCCCGAAATGCCCACCGCCACGTACAACTGCGGCGCCACGATCTTGCCCGTCTGCCCGACCTGGTAGTCGTTGGGCACGTAACCCGCATCGACCGCCGCGCGCGAGGCGCCCAGTGCCGCGCCCAGCTTGTCCGCCAGCGGCTCGAGCACCTTCGTGTAGTTCTCGCCGCTGCCCAAGCCCCGGCCGCCCGAGACGATGATCTTCGCGCTCGTGAGTTCCGGACGATCCAGCTTCGTCACTTCACGACCCACGAACTGCGACACGCCCGCGTCCGGCGTGGCCGCCACGGTTTCCACCGCCGCGCTGCCACCGCTGGCCGCAACGGGATCGAACCCCGTCGAGCGCACCGTGATCACCTTTACCTTGTCCGCGCTTTGCACCGTCGCAATCGCGTTGCCCGCATAGATCGGGCGCTCGAACGTGTCCGCGCTGTCGACCTTCGTGATGTCCGAAATCTGCGCGACATCCAGCAGTGCCGCCACGCGCGGCGCGATGTTCTTGCCGTACGCCGTGGCCGGCGCCAGGATGTGCGAGTACGCCCCTGCGATCGACACCACCTCGTCGGCGATGTTCTCGGCCAAGCCATCGCCGAAGTACGGCGCATCGGCCAGCAGTACCTTCTTCACACCGGCGATCTGCGCGGCCGCGTCAGCCGCTGCCTTCGCGTTGTTGCCCGCCACCAGCACATGCACGTCGTCGCCGCATTGCAGCGCGGCGGCCACCGTGTTCAGGGTCGCAGCCTTGATCGATTGATTGTCGTGTTCCGCAATTACCAGAATGCTCATCTCGTCGTCTCCCTTAGATGACCTTGGCTTCAGTCTTCAGCTTCTCGACGAGCGCCGCCACGTCCGCCACCTTCACCCCCGCGCTGCGCTTGGGCGGCTCCACCACCTTGAGCGTCTTCAGGCGCGGGCTCACGTCCACCCCCAGATCCGCCGGCTTGACCGTCTCCAGCGGCTTCTTCTTCGCCTTCATGATGTTGGGCAGCGTCACGTAACGCGGCTCGTTCAGGCGCAGGTCCGTCGTGATCACCGCCGGCAGCGACAGCGACACCGTCTCCAGACCGCCATCCACTTCGCGCGTGACTTGCGCACGGTTGTCCGCCACCGTCACCTTCGAGGCGAACGTCGCCTGCGGCAGCTTGGCCAGCGCCGCGAGCATCTGTCCGGTTTGATTGGAGTCGTCGTCGATGGCCTGCTTGCCCAGGATCACCAGTTGCGGCTGCTCCTTGTCGACGATGGCCTTGAGCAATTTCGCCACGGCCAGCGGTTGCAGTTCGTCGTCCGACTCGATCAGGATCGCGCGATCCGCGCCGATCGCCAGTGCCGTGCGCAGCGTCTCCTGCGACTGCGCCACGCCCGCCGACACCGCGATTACTTCCGTCGCCACGCCCGCTTCCTTCAGGCGCACCGCCTCCTCCACCGCGATTTCGTCGAACGGATTCATCGACATCTTCACGTTCGCTATGTCGACGCCACTGCCGTCGCTCTTCACGCGAACCTTTACGTTGTAATCCACTACCCGTTTGACGGGGACAAGCACCTTCATGCGGAACTCCCTTGATTCAGAAAACCCGGGCGGCGAGCCACGACGACGGCGCTTGCCCCCCCCGGGAACGTACGCCCTTACTCGATCTCGCGCCCTTTCGTTTCAGGCAACAACAAGGCGGTAATCAGCACGACAAGATAGGCACCGCCGGCAAACATGCCGATGGCCGCACCAAGACCGCTGGTCTTGGCCAGATAACCGACCAGGCTCGGGAACAGCGCACCGAAGCCGCGCCCGAAGTTGTAGGTGAAGCCCTGACCATTGGCGCGCACCGCCGACGGAAACAACTCGGTCAAGTAAGCCCCCATGCCGCTGAAAATGCCCGACGCCGCGAAGCCCAGCGGGAAGCCGAGGACGAGCATCTGATCATTGCTCAATTGAAGCTGGGTATAAGCGTAGATGGTCACGCCCGACAGCACGGCGAAAATCAGCAGGTTGGCCCGACGCCCCAGACGGTCGGTCAGATAAGCCCCCGTCAGATAGCCGATGAACGACCCCAGAATGATCACGAGCAGATAGCCGCCGGTACCGATGACCGACAGATGACGCTCCGTCTTCAGGAACGTGGGCAACCATGTCGTCACGGCGTAATAACCGCCCTGCACGCCGGTACACAGCAGCGCGGCAAGCGCCGTGGTCTTGATGAGCGACGGCGAGAAAATCGCCCAGGCCGACGTGCGCTTGGCCGCGGAGGCTTCCTGCTTGCGTGTGCGCTCGAACAGCGCCGGTTCCGGTACGTTCTTACGAATGAAGAGCACGAACAGCGCCGGGATCACGCCAATCCAGAAGAGTACGCGCCAGGCATAAGTCTCGGGCAGCAACGAGAACGACGCCGTGTAGCACAGCGCCGCCACCGCCCAGCCGATGGCCCAGCCGCTTTGCACCGTGCCGACGGCGCGTCCGCGATACTCGGTGCGAACGATCTCGCCCATGAGCACCGACCCCACGGCCCACTCGCCGCCAAAGCCCAGCCCCTGCAACGCGCGCAGCACGAAGATCTGCTCGAAGTTCTGCGCAAAGCCGATCAGGACCGTGCAAATCGAGAACCACAGAATCGTCGCTTGCAAAATGCGCACGCGCCCGAAGCGGTCGGCGAGCACGCCCGCCAGCCACCCGCCGATGGCCGAGAACAACAGGGTCACGGTGGCCAGCATGCCGGCCTGCGCCTTGTCGATCTGGAAGACGGTGATCAACGTCGTGATGACGAAGGTGAACACCATGAAGTCGAGCGCGTCGAGCGCCCAGCCGCCGAATGCCGCGACAAACGTGCGCCGCTCCGTCTTGTTCATCTGCCGATACCAGTCCATCTTGTCTCCTCATGACGTTTTGAAGTGCTTTGAAGCGGGGTTCGTACGCGGGCGCGCGGTGCGCCCGACAATGCCGGCAAAGTCAGTGCGTCAGACCGTTACCGGAAAACCGTAGAGACGCGCCGGGTTGTCCACGAGAATGCGGCGGCGTGTGTCGGCGTCGGGCGCCCACAGCGGCAGCAGATTGCGCAACGCACCGGTGTTCGGCATGCGCGTGAGCGACACATGCGGCCAGTCGCTGCCCCAGACCATGCGATCGGGGGCGTCTTCGATCAGTGCTTGCGCGAACGGCGTGACGTCGTCGAATGTCGGGAAACGCTCGCTGATGCGATAAGCCCCCGAGAGCTTCACCCAGTACCCGTGATCGCGCACGAGCGAGCGCAGTGCTGAAAAGCCGGGGGCATCGATCCCTTGCGCCACCGGCGTGTGTCCCATGTGATCAACGATACCCGGCACCGGCAGCTTCGTCATGCGCGGCATGAGCTCGGGCAGCGCGTTCACGTCCATCAGGAACTGCATGTGCCAGCCGAGATCCTTGATGCGATGCGCGAGCGTTTCCATCGCCTTGAAGCCGATGCCGCCGCCGAACAGCACGTTGATGCGCAGCCCGCGAACGCCCGCCGCGTGCATCGCCTCGAGTTCGGCGTCGGTCACCTCCGGCGAGACCACCGCGATACCGCGCAGACGGTCGGAATGACGGCGCAGTGTCTCGAGCAGATAGCGGTTATCCGTGCCGTAGACGCTGATTTGCACCAGCACGCCATAGGTCATGCCGGTGGCATCGAGCATCGCGAGATACTTGTCTTCGGGCGCGGGCGGCGGCGTATAGCTGCGCTCGGGCACCATCGGGTACGCCTCGCTCGCCGCGACCACGTGCGCGTGCGTGTCGACGGCGCCGAACGGCACCACGAACGACGGTGGATCAATCTCGGGCAGCGGGCCGAGGCACAGCGGCGCTCCGGCGGCGGGGGAAACAATCATATCGACTCCTCAAGGGATGCGAGGGCGACGCTCGGAACGTCGGGCGCACGCCGGGGGAAAACCGATCGAGCGCCGGGGACGCCGGCACTCATCGACAAAGCACGCGCTTACAGCAGCTTGCCCGGATTCATGATGCCGGCCGGATCGAACACGGCCTTGATCTCGCGCATCAAGCGCAACTCCAGCGGCGACTTGTACTTCGCGAAGGACGCGCGCTTGAGCTGCCCGATGCCGTGCTCGGCGCTGATGCTGCCGCCGTAACGCGCCACTTCGTCGAGCACTTCGGCGGTGATCGCCTCGCCGTGCTTCGCCATGAAGTCGGCCGCCTCGCCCGCGGGACGCGACAGGTTGTAATGCAGATTGCCGTCGCCGAAATGCCCGAAGATGAAGGGACGCACCTGCGGGCACACGCGCCGCACGCGCGCTTCGGCGCTCGTCATGAAATCCGGAATCGCTTCGATGGGCAGCGAAACGTCATGCTTGAGGTGCGGTCCGTCGGCGCGCTGCGCCTCGGAGATTTCCTCACGCAACTTCCACATCGCCTCCACCTGCCCGAGCGTGGACGACACCACGGCGTCGGCACACAGATCGCGCTCGATGGCCGTTTCGATCACGCGCTCCAGCAAGGCGGCCAGCGCTTGTTCGTCCGCCGTATCGGCCAGCTCGATCAGCACGTAGCCGGGGTGTCGCTCGCCGAATGGCGCACGCACGTCGGGCACATGCGCCATCACCAGGTCGACACACTCGCCCGTGAAGAACTCGAACGCCTGCATGCGCGGGCCGCACGCCGCAAACAGCAATTCATACAAGGCCAGCGCCTGACGCGGCGACGTGACCGCGGCAATCACCACCTGACGCACGGGGGTCGGCGCGTAGAGCCGCAATGCCGCTGCAGTGATGATACCGAGCGTGCCTTCCGAGCCGATGAGCAACTGCTTGAGGTCGTAACCGGTGTTGTCCTTGCGCAGGGTGCGCAGGCCATGCAGGATCTCGCCGTTCGGCAGCACGGCTTCGACGCCGAGCACCAGTTCGCGCGTCATGCCGTAGCGCACGACGTTCACGCCGCCGGCGTTGGTCGCGAGGTTGCCGCCGAGCTGACACGAGCCCTCGGCCGCGAGACTGAGCGGCAGCAGGCGGTTCGCGTCGCGCGCGGCGCGTTGCAAGTCTTCGAGAATGCAGCCGGCCTCGGCCACCAGCGTGTTGGCGATGGTATCCAGACTGCGCACGGTATGCATGCGATCCAGACTAAGCACCACGTTCTGCGCCGATGCGTCGGGCGTGGCGCCACCGCATAGGCCCGTGTTGCCGCCACGCGGCACGACCGGCGTGCCCGTGCTCTGGCACAGCGCAAGAATCTTCGCGACGTCTTCCGTCGTGCGCGGACGCACGACCGCCTGGGCGTTGCCGCGATACATGCCGCGCCAGTCAGCGAGCCACGGCGCAACGTCGTCGGGGGAGGTGAAAACGCTGTCGGCGCCGACGGCGTCGACAAGGCGTTGAGCGAAAGCAGCGAGAGTCATAGGATCACGCGTCGAGGGTTACGGTGCGGAGGATGGCATCTGACGACGAGTCAGGCGCGGGTCGGCGCGATGGCGCCGGTAATGATGTCGCGCTCGGGCAGCGTCAGCCCGAGACGCGCCGAAGCACGCAACAGATGCGAGAGCGACGCCGCGCGCGCGAGCAGCGGATCGCGCGCTTTGATGGCGTTGAAAACGGCCACGTGTTCCTGATGCACCTGCGCGGCGAGTCCCTCGTGGCGCAGCGTGTTCGAACGCGCCGCTTGCACGACCTGCCGCATTTGCAGGTTCAGGTACTGAAGAAGATCGGCGTAGTAACGATTGTGCGTCGCACGTGCAATCGCGGCGTGAAATGCGGTGTCGTACTCCACGCCGTTGTCGGCGTGATACAGATTCGTCTCGAGTTTCGCCAGGATGTCGGCGAGTCGGCGAATGTCTTCGTCGGTATGACGAACGGCGGCGAGCGCGGCCGCCGTGCTCTCCAGATCGAGACGCAGTTCATAGACGCTGGCGAGATCGGCGGCATCGTGCCCGGCCGGAACCTGGAAGCCGCTCGAAGGCGTGCGGGCCTTCACGGTCACGCCCGCCCCTTGCCGGCTGTCGATCAACCCTTGGGCGCGCAGACGCTCAGTCACTTCGCGGATCACCGCTTGGCTCACGCCGTACGTCTCGGCGAGTTGCTTGCCGGTCGGCAGCTTGGTGCCAATCGGATACGCCCCCTGCCGGATCGCGTCCTGCAGTTGTTGCGCGACCTGTTCGGTCAAGGTTCTGGGCTTCGTCGTCATCCTGGCATGCCATCCGATATTTTTCTGGTTTGCATGTTATATGAAAACTTTTGACGTGCCTCATCGCGTTAACCCTAGGCTTCAGCCGGATTCTGTCACGGCTTGGCCGCTCGCCCCCGTCCCATTTCCATCGCGCGCCCATTCCATGAATGACAAAGGCGGCGAGGGAGACTTACCCCCTCACCGCCTGCGGTACGGCATTGATGCGCGCGACACGGGGATTGCGCGTGTTGCGCGACGCGCTTAGAAGCCGATCAGCGCTTCCGTGACGTGGCCGACGTTCGGCGGCGCCGCGAAGCAGTCGCTCACCAGCGCACGCCATTGCTGGAACGCTTCCGAGTTGCGGAAGTGGACGGTGTGGTCTTCGAGCGTTTCCCACGTCACCACGAGGCTGTAGTGCGTCGGTTGCTCGATGGACTTGAGCAAACGCATACCGTGGCAGCCTTTGGAGCCCTTGAACAACGGCGTCGCCTTGGCGACACCTTGCTCGAACGCGGCTTCGGTGCCGGGCTTCACTTCGATCTGGGCGATTTCAAAGATCATCGGATTTCCTCAGTGATTTGCGCGTGATAGCGCTTATGTCGATCTGGTTGTCGTCGCATGATGGCGCGGCCCGCGGCCCGGCATCGTCGACACCGGGCAGGCGCATGGCCCCGCGAGACCGTCAGATTCTATACCGCGCGTTCACGCGACGCATCGCATGAACGGCTGCACATCCTTTCCGCTTTTTTCGGCCATCGCGCGTCACGTCAATGCACGGACTTCGCTCATCGACACGCCACACGGCACCATGAGCGTGCAGCATGGCGCCGACAATTTCATATCACCAGACAAAACATCAATATCAATCAATGGGATACAAATTGCTGGCATTACTCTTGCATATCGTCATTCTTCTTCATGTTTGCACCAAAAGAGCACATTCATGCCCAATTCCAATACACCCGGCGACGTGCTGTTCCTTCTGCTCGGCGCGATCCTGGTGCTTGCCATGCACGCCGGCTTTGCGTTTCTCGAACTCGGCACTGTTCGAAAGAAGAATCAGGTCAACGCCCTGGTCAAGATCCTGACCGACTTCGCGGTCTCGGGTCTCGCCTATTTCTTCATCGGCTATCCGCTCGCGTACGGCGTCGATTTCTGGTCGAGTGCCACAGTGCTGTCGGAGCACAACGGCTATGCGCTGGTTCGCTTCTTCTTCCTGCTGACATTCGCGGCGGCGATTCCCGCCATCGTGTCGGGCGGCATTGCGGAGCGCGCCAAGTTTCACCCGCAGTCCGTGGCGACGTTCTTCCTCGTCGGCGTGATTTATCCGTTCTTCGAGGGCATCGCCTGGAACGGCCATCTGGGGGTTCAGGACTGGTTCACGCATGCATTGGGTGCACCGTTCCATGATTTCGCGGGCTCGGTGGTCGTGCATGCTGTCGGCGGCTGGATCGGGCTGGCGGCGGTGTTGCACCTCGGCGCACGCCGCGGACGCTACAACGGCCAGGGACAAGTCGCCGCGCATCCGCCGTCGTCGATTCCGTTCCTGGCGCTTGGCGCGTGGATCCTGATTGTCGGCTGGTTCGGCTTTAACGTGATGAGCGCACAACGCGTGGGCGGCATCTCGGGGCTGGTCGCCGTGAACTCGCTCATGGCGATGGTGGGCGGCACGCTCGTGGCGATGTGGGTCGGCCGCGACGACCCCGGCTTCATCCATAACGGCCCGCTCGCGGGACTCGTTGCCGTGTGCGCGGGCTCGGACGTCATGCATCCGCTGGGCGCGCTTGTTGTCGGTGCGGTCGCCGGCGGCCTGTTCGTGTGGCTGTTCACGGTGACGCAGAACCGTCTGCGCATCGACGATGTGCTCGGCGTGTGGCCGTTGCACGGCGTGTGCGGCGTGTGGGGCGGCGTGGCGGCCGGCATCTTCGGACAGAAGGCGCTCGGGGGCGTGGGCGGCGTGAGCTTCCTCGCACAGATCGCCGGGACCGTGATGGGCGTGGTGATCGCCTTCGCCGGCGGGTATGTCGTGTACGGTGTGATCAAACGTTGTGTGGGCCTGCGGCTCGACGACGAACAGGAATACTACGGCGCCGACCTCTCCATCCACAAGATCACCGCCACGCCGGAGCGTGAGACGAATTGGTGAGTGTGTTCGCGCCACGTCGCACGAAGTGCTGACGCGCAACGCTGCGCCGATCGCGAGGCTTGGACGTCAATATTGCTCGAAGGCCGCCTGAGCGCCGGGATCGGTCTCCGGCCTCTCGCCCCTTACCCCTTCGGCTTACCCCGTCGCCAACCTCTCCAGCAACATCGCCACAAACGTTTGCGTGACGGGAGGCAATGTCCTCCCGCGCTTCTTGATCAACGCGATGGGCCGCACGAACGCGTCGTGATCGATCGGGCGAACCCGCAATTCCGGTTCCGCCCGCACTTCCCGGGCCGACGCCGGCAGGATCGTCACCCCGAGTCCCGCGCGGACCATGGCGACGGCCGTCATCATATACGTCGGCTCGCAGGCAATTTCCGGCGTGCAGCCGCCGCTCGCGAACGCGCCGTCCACCACCGCCCGCACACTGGTGCCTGGCGCCGTCAGCACCAGTGGCACGCTGGCGAGATCCGTCAGCGATACGCGTTTGCGTCGCCCAAGCGCATGCCCCGCAGGCAGCACCGCCACCAGTTGATCGGCGCCCGCGTACAGCACGTCGACCTCCGCGTCGCTCAACTCGCCGCCCGTCAGGCCGATATCGACCTCTTCGTGACGCACCAGTGTCTCGACCACGCCCGCCACCGCATCTCTCACGTGAAAACCGGCGCGCGGCACCGCTGCCTTCACCTGCTGGATCAACTCCGGCAGCACACTCGCCGCAAACGTCGGCAGGCAGGCAATGCGCACCGTGCCGCTCGACCCATCGCCGAGCGCACGCGCATCGATCAGCACATGCTCCATGTCATGCAACGACTTCTGCAACAACGGCAGTAGCTCGCGCCCCGTCGGCGTCAGCGCAACATTGCGGCTGTTGCGATCGAACAGCCGCACGCCGACCGTCTCCTCCAGCCGCCGAATCTGCACAGTCAATGCCGGCTGTGACAAATGCAGTCGGGACGCCGCGCGCGTGAAGCTGCCCGTCTGCGCCACCGCGATAAACGCCCGAATGTCTCGTAGATTCAAATCCATTATGTTTTTTGATTGCTGCGATCAAATCATTTCAATTGATTTATCAACGCCTCGAACTTACGCTCGATCGCATCAAAAAACAACATGGGAGACAAGCACATGCTGCCATTACTGGGGCTGGCTACCATCGTCGTGCTGCTCGGCGCGATACTTTCGAAACGCATGTCGCCGCTCGTGGCGCTCATCATCGTGCCGATCGTGGCGTCGTTGATCGGCGGGTTCGGCTTTCATACCAGCAAGTTCGTCATCGACGGTCTCAAGAGCCTCGCACCGGTCGTCGGCATGTTCGTCTTTGCGATTCTCTACTTCGGCACCATCACCGACGCCGGCACGCTCGATCCGATCATTGATCGCATCCTGAAAGCCGTCGGCACCCGACCCACGCGCATCGTCATGGGCACGACGCTGCTGGCCCTGCTGATCCACTTGGACGGCTCCGGCGCCGTGTGCTTCCTCGTGACGATTCCGGCCATGCTCCCGCTTTACGACCGTCTGGGCATGGACCGCCGCGTGCTGGCAGCCGCCGTGTCGATGGCCGCGGGCATCAACTTCCTGCCGTGGACCGGGCCGATGATTCGAGCGTCGGCGTCGCTCCGCCTGCCGGTGTCGAGCCTGTTCAATCCGCTGATTCCGGTGCAAGCCATCGGGCTGGTCTTCGTATTCGGCATGGCCTACTGGCTCGGCCGCCGGGAAGAGAAGCGGCTCGGTCTCACCGCCGCGAGCGGTTCGATCCCGATGCCCAGACGCGAACTCTCGCCGGAGCAACAGGCGCTGCGCCGTCCGAAGCTCTTCTGGTTCAACATCATCCTTACCCTGGTCGTGCTCGGCACGATGGTCGTGATGGGCGAGAAGCTGCCGCCCGCGATCATGTTCATGGTGGGCCTGTGCGTCGCATTGATGGTGAATTACCCGGACGTCGACATGCAACGCAAACGCATCGACGCACACGCACGCGCGGCGTTGATGATGGCCGGCATTTTGCTCGCCGCGGGCGTCTTCACCGGGGTGATGCAAGGCAGCGGCATGCTCAAGGCGATGGCGCAAGCGGCCGTCGGCTTCGTGCCGCCGGACATGGCGGGCCACATTCCGGTCGCGCTCGGTCTGCTGTCGATGCCGCTGAGCATGCTCTTCGACCCCGACTCGTTTTACTTCGGCGTACTGCCTGTCATTGCCGAGGTCGCCGGACAACTGGGCGTGCCGGCCGTGCACGTCGGGCAAGCCGCCCTGCTGGGCCAGATGACGACAGGATTCCCGGTCAGCCCCCTCACGCCCGCCACCTTCCTGGTCGTCGGCCTGTGCGGCATCGATCTGGCCGACCATCAGAAGTTCACGTTTCCGCTGCTGTTCGGCGCATCCATCGTCATGACGATCGCGTGTGTCGCACTCGGCATCTTCACGCTTTAAGCCTTACTGAACGGACCCGACCCGCATGAACGGCACGCAACCCACCCCGTCTTCGCGACGAATCCGGATCGGCGCAGGCGCCGGATACTCGGGCGACCGCATCGAGCCTGCCGTTGAACTCGCGCAGCGAGGTGCGCTCGACTATCTCGTCTTCGAATGCCTGGCCGAGCGCACGATTGGGATCGCGCAACAGGCACGTCGCCGAGACCCGCAATCGGGCTACGACCCGTTGCTGGAAGCACGCATGACCGCCGTACTGCCGGCAGCGCTGCGCAATGGCGTGCGGATCATCTCGAACATGGGCGCGGCCAACCCGCTCGCGGCGGCACGAAAGACAGCGGAGATCGCTCGCGCACTGGGGCTCGGCGACGTGAAGATCGCCGCCGTCACCGGCGACGACGTGCTCGACGTCGTGCTGCAAGGCGACGCCCACTTCGAAGAAACGGGCGAGCGCGTGGCGTCTTACGGGAATCGTATCGTGTCGGCCAATGCGTATATGGGCGCGGCCGGCATCGTCGATGCCCTGGCGGCGGGCGCGCAAATCGTGTTGACGGGTCGGGTGGCCGACCCTTCGTTGTTCGTCGCGCCGCTGATCCACGAGTTCGGATGGCGCATGGACGATTGGGAAACGCTGGGACAGGCCACCGTCGTCGGGCATCTGCTGGAGTGCGCGGGACAGATCACCGGCGGCTACTTCGCCGATCCGGGCTACAAGGACGTGCCCAACCTCGCGACGCTCGGGTTCCCGATTGGCGAAGTCGCGCCCGACGGATCGGTCGTCATCACCAAGCTGCCCGACGCCGGGGACGCGTGACACAAGCCACATGCAAGGAGCAGTTGCTTTACGAGATTCATGATCCCCGGCGATATCTTCAGCCCGACGTCGTGGCCGACTTTTCGCAAGTGCGCGTGGCGGAAGAAGCCTCCGACCGGATCCAGGTGACGGGCGGACGCGGCACCCCCCGCACGGACACGCTCAAAGTTTCCGTCGGCTACGTCGACGGATTCATTGGCGAAGGGCAGATCTCTTACGGGGGCCCGGGCGCCGTGGCACGGGCGAGGCTAGCGCTCGATATCGTTCGCGAACGACTGGCATTGACGGGCGTGCAGACGAACGAATTGCGCTGCGATCTGATCGGCATGAATTCGCTGCACGGAGAAACGGCGGGCGCGCGCCACGCCGAGCCGTATGAAGTCCGTGTGCGCGTGGCGGGACGTATGTCATCCGCCGAGCAGGCATTACGCATTGGCAACGAAGTCGAGACGTTGTACACCAACGGTCCCGCCGGCGGTGGTGGCGTGACCAAGTCCGTACGCGAGGTGCTCGCGGTCCAGTCGGTGCTGTTGCCACGTGAGCACGTCAAGCCATCCTTTACCTTCGTGGAGATCTGAGATGAAGCTGCGTGAACTCGCGCATTCGCGCACGGGCGACAAGGGCAACACGCTCAACGTCTCGCTCATCTGCTACGACGCAAAGCATTACGAGCACTTGCGCGCCGAAGTCACGGCAGAGCGGGTGAAGGCGTTTCTGGGGGACGTCGTGCTTGGCGATGTCGTGCGTTACGAACTGCCTTGCCTGGGCGCGTTCAATTTCGTCCTGGGCAAGGCGCTCGGGGGCGGCGTGACGCGCTCGCTCGCGCTGGACGCCCACGGCAAATCGATGAGTTCAGCCTTGCTGGATTTTGAGGTCGCGACGCCGGATTGACACGCGACGCGCTCGACGCGCCGACACGCCCCCCCCGGACGACCGACGCCCTACCATTTCGCACCGACCGGCGACGGCCCGTCGGCATGCTGGCCAAGATAGTCGCGCAGATGGTCGACGAAGCAAGTGACCTTCGCCGAGAGGTTCAGGCGCTCCGGATACACCGCGTAGATGTCGGCCGGCGGCGTCTCGTACTCGGTTAGCACGTGCGCCAGTCGACCGGTGCGCAAATACTTCGCCACATCCCACTGGGCGCGCATCAGGATGCCGCGCCCGTCCAGCGCCCAGTTCAGGGCGACCTCCCCGTCGTTGGTGCTCAGCTTGCCGTGCACCTTGATCGTCTCGGTATTCCCGCCCCGGCTGAGCCGCCAATTGCCGTAAGCCCCGTCGTTCTGACGCAGCACGATGCACTCGTGCTGCGTCAAGTCATGCGGATACGCCGGCTCGCCCGCCGCGCGCAAATAGCCCGGCGAGGCCACGAGCATGCGCCGGTTCGCGGCAATCCTGCGCGCCGTGAGCCGGGAGTCCGGCATCTCCCCGAATCGGATCGCGATATCGATGCCGTCGTCGGGGAGCCCGACGGGCCGGTCCGTGAGGTGTAGTTGCACTTCCACATCGGGATACGCCAGCGTGAACGACGAGATGGCCGGGCCGACATACGAGCGCCCGAACCCCAAAGGCGCATTGACCCGGAGCGTCCCTTTCGGCGCCGCCCGGCTGCTCGATACCAGGCGCTCCATGTCGTCGATATCGCTCAGGATGCGCTGCGCGTGGGCGAAGTACACCTCCCCCTCGCTGGTCAGGCTGATGCGGCGCGTCGTCCGGTTGAGCAGCCGCACGCCAAGACGATCCTCCAGATTCGACAACCGCCGCGACACGGCCGGCGGCGTGAGGTTCAGCTCGCGTGCCGTCGCCGCAAGACTGCCCTGCCGGACCAGCGTACAAAAGAATTGGAGTTCGGTATCCGCGTTCATTCATAATTTTTTTGCAACAATGAATTAACTTTACATCGATTCAACTATTTATCCCAAGCATTAATCTCCGTTACCAGCCAGCCTCGTGTCGCGAACGCCCGATTCGGACACGTGCATCGAGGTCGGCCGGCATGCCACATCAGATGGCAGACAACACCCATGCAGCCAGACCCGGCTGCGTGTCGGAACAACAGGAGACACCCCATGGATAACGAGCTGGAAAAACGCACGCTGCGCCGCATCACCTGGCGCATCGTTCCCTTCATCGTGCTGCTGTATTTCATCGCCTACATCGACCGGGTCAATATCGGCTTCGCGGCGCTGACCATGAAGAAGGATCTGGGTTTCAGCGCCTCGGCGCTCGGCTTCGGCGCAGGCATTTTCTTCTGGGGCTACTTCATGTTCGAAGTGCCCTCCAACATCGTTCTGCACAAGGTCGGTGCCCGCCTCTGGATTGCGCGCGTCATGGTGACGTGGGGGATCATCTCCGCGGCCATGGCCTTCGTTCAGGGGACGACCAGCTTCTACATCGTGCGCTTCCTGCTCGGCGCGGCGGAAGCCGGATTTTTCCCCGGCATCATTCTTTACCTGAGCTACTGGTTTCCCGCGCGGCACCGTGCCGGTGTGACGGCGCTGTTCATGGCCGCTGCCCCGCTGTCGACCGCGATCGGCTCGCCCATCTCAGCCGCGCTTCTGCAAATGCATGGCCTGGCGGGTCTGGCCGGCTGGCAGTGGATGTTCGTTCTCGAAGCCGTGCCGGCGCTGGTATTGGGCGTGGTCGTCTTCTTCTACATGACCGACAAGCCGGAGCAGGCCAAGTGGCTCAAGGACGACGAGCGCACCTGGTTGGTCGACACGATGCGCGCGGAAGCCGCCGGCAAGGCGGGACATGCGGCGCACGGCCTCCTGAGCGGCTTGGCCAATCCGCGTGTGCTGGCGCTCTCCCTGATCTACTTCGGCACCTCGGCAGGGCTCTACACGCTGGGCATCTGGGCACCGCAGATCATCAAGCAACTCGGCGTCTCGTCGATGACGGTCGGCTTGCTCAACGCCATCCCCCCGCTTCTCTCGGTCGTCGCGATGATCGTCTGGTCGCGTCATTCGGACCGCACCGGTGAGCGCGCCTGGCACGTCGTGATCGCTTGCCTGGCGGCCGCCGTGGGACTGGTCGTGGCCACGGGCGCCACCAGCATCGTCGGTCTCATTGCCGCACTCGCGCTCGTGAACATCGGCATCAGTTGCGCCAAGCCGCCGCTGTGGAGCATGCCGACGACGTTCCTGTCGGGCACGGCCGCCGCGACGGGCATCGCCACCATCAACTCCATCGGCAACCTCGGCGGCTTCGTCGGCCCGGCCATGATCGGCTGGATCAAGGACAAGACCGGCAGTTTCGAGGGCGGACTGTATTTCGTCGCCGGCCTGCTCGTGCTCTCCGCCGCACTGACGCTCGTGCTGGCCCGCACCCGCAAGCCGGCATCCACAGCAAACGGTGCCGTCGCGCATTGAGTGCACCGAGCACGCCACCGAACCATTTTTCAAGGAGCACCCCATGGACAAGGAAGCATCCATTCAGTCCCTGACGGACACCATGGCCAAATTCACGGCCTACATTGGCAAGCGATTGCCCAAGGACGTCAAGGCAAAGCTGGCCGATTTGCGAACGCTGGAAACCAACCCGCTCGCCAAGTCGGTGTACGACTCGATGGCGGGTAACCAGGAAGCCGCGGACAAGCTCGATCGTCCAAGCTGCCAGGACACCGGCGTGATCCAGTATTTCATCGAGGCCGGCGCCAATTTCCCGCTGTTGGGCGAACTGGAAGAGATTCTGCGCGAGGCGACCGAAACCGCCACGCGCATCGGACCGCTGCGCCACAACGCGGTTGAAACCTTCGACGAGCACAACACCGGCACCAACACCGGCACGCAGATTCCGTGGCTCGACTGGCGCATCGTGCCGCAACAGGACACCTGCACGATCGACGTGTATATGGCCGGTGGCGGCTGCACCCTGCCGGGTGCCGCCAAGGTGCTGATGCCGGGCCAAGGCTACGAGGGCGTGGCGGAGTTCGTCATGGACGTCATCACCGAGCGTGGCGTGAACGCCTGCCCGCCGCTGCTCGTTGGCGTGGGCGTGTCGACCTCGGTCGAGACGGCGGCGCGGCTCTCCAAGCTGGCGATTCTGCGTCCGGTCGATTCGAAGAGCGACAACCCGCGCGCCGCGCTGATGGAACAACTGCTCGAACAGGGCCTGAACGAAGTCGGCATCGGCCCGCAGGGGTTGACCGGCAACCACAGCGTGATGGGCGTGAACATCGAATCGTCGGCGCGCCATCCGTCCACCATCGGCGTGGCGATCAACACCGGTTGCTGGGCCCACCGTCGCGGCAAGATTCGCTTTAACGCCGACCTGTCCTACGAAGTGCTTTCCCACGAAGGAGTGGTGCTGTGAAGAAGATCCTGACGACCCCGATCAAGGATGAAGACCTGGAAGACCTCAACGTCGGCGACGTGGTGTACCTGACCGGGCGTCTCGTCACGTGTCGTGACGTGGCGCACCGTCGCTTGATCGAACAGGGACGCGAGTTGCCCGTCAACCTCGAAGGCGGCGCGATTTTCCACGCGGGACCCATCGTGCGCAAGAAGGACGACGGCGGCTTCGAGATGGTGTCCATCGGCCCGACCACGAGCATGCGCATGGAGAAGTTCGAGCGCGAATTCATCCGCAAGACCGGCGTGAAGCTGATCGTCGGCAAGGGCGGCATGGGACCGGAGACGGCCGCCGGCTGCCAGGAACACAAGGCCATTCACGCCATTTTCCCTGGCGGCTGCGCGGTGCTGGCAGCAACATTGGTCGAGGAAATCGAAGGCGCGCAATGGCAGGACCTGGGCATGCCGGAGACGTTGTGGATCAACCGCGTGAAGGTGTTCGGGCCGCTCATCGTGTCGATCGACACAAAGGGCAACAACCTGATCCAGCAAAACAAGGTGACGTTCAACGAGAAGAAAGCGCCGATTCTCGCGAAAATCAGTGAACAACTGAGTTTCATCAAGTAAGCGCAGGAACGCAGGGGCGCCAGAACCTAGGCCGCCGCCCGTTGCGAGTCCCCTGCGGGCCGCCGCTGGCCGGCGGCCAATTCATTTCCATGGCCGCGCACGCACGATCAACGAACGCCAAGCCGCCGTCATGACGGCTCAGCGTGCGTCGGTACGCCATCCCCTCACACCCACGTCGACTCGATATCGACATGCGCTACGCCCGAGCGCGTGCGTGTAACGCCCGGCGGGACAGTGGGTCGATCATTCGGCGACGCCTCGGTCGCTTGCGCCGCCGGCGTACCGCACGACGACACTACGCGTTCCAGTAACGCCGCGCTCCAGTGCTGATACAGGAGCAGCAACCGATACGACGTTCGGACTGGCGTCGTGCCCCCACATTGCCACGCATCCCCCTTCCATCGATATCCCCACGGACTCTCGGCCGGATTCAGGCTCAGATAGCGGTGGCCATCAACGCACGACGCGTGGCACTGTACGTCGAACGCGACACAAGCGGCGGCAATGTCGTTCGCCGTCAACGATTCGCCGCACGCCAGTAAGCGCTCACGTAAAGCCTCGCTCGACGCGATGGCCGCCAGCAGCGGCGTGTCGCAATGCGCGGAGAGCTGCGTCACACGATCGACGCGATCGAGGACTGTCGCCTGATCGTCGGCCGATACCGTCGCGAGCCGCTCGCAAAGCGCTTCCCATCGGCGCGTCAAGTCCTGCGCATCGAGCGTGAAAACCGCATTGCGCGCCCAGGTGCCGAGCAGACTCGTCACCGCGCGACAGGAATCGAGCATGAGCCCGGCCACGCGCAAGATGCCTCGATAACCATCGGTCCCGCTAGACGGGCTCGGCTCGCTCGCGAACCAGGACGGCATCCAAAGACCCAGCCGCGCGGGCGGCACGGCCGTGTTGGCGAATGTGAAGAGCGTGGCGACGTCGCGCGCACGTGTAAGCGTGCTCAGCGTGCCGCGCCACGACGACGGCGCGTCATGGGATGGCGCAGGCGGTACCACGCACGCTTCCAGCAGCCGGCATCCCGCGTCCATGCGCTTGAGCACTTCGTCGACGGCATGGTGACGAATCAGCGTCGGCGACCCGAGCGACTGCGTCACGACGCCCTTCGCGCCCTCGAACGCCAGCAGCGTCCAGTCGGCCCACGGCACCCCAAACGGGGTGTTGGCGATCGAGGCGCCGCGACCGGCGCCCGGCGTCCCGTCGTCCCCTGGCGCGCCCTCCTCCTGGTAAAAGCACGCGGCAATGATCGCGAGCAGCGACAGGTTGCCCATGAGCGACAGGGCATCGCGCGTCGCACGAAAATGCCAACCGCGATCGCCGGTCGCGGCCACCGTGTCGATCCATCGCGCAATGTCGCGACACATCGGGTCGACATCGACCTTGATAGCAGTGGGCGTGGCGGATGCGTTGGCGTTGGCGTCGACGTTGACGGTAGCGGTAGCCGGGCGACTCGCGTTAGCGGTGCCGTAATGCACGCCCTCGTCGTGAGTGGGCGCCAACATCGCCTCGACCTGCGCGACGTTGCGCGCCAGACGCGCGTCGCGCGCGTGCGCAAGATCGAACTCCTTGCGATAGAAGTGCTGGCATGGCCCGGTCGTCACCCACAATCCCGCCCACGCCTTGGCAAAGGCCTGCGCAAGCGCAGGATCGACGCGACGTGACAGCACGCCCCCATCGCTGCGCGCATCGCTCGCCGTGTTGGCCGTCTGCGCCAGACGGGCGCCAATATCGGTTTGCGCTGCGCGGCGCGGCATCGTCGCCTCCGGCCGTCCCGACCGCCCAACGGCCGGCGCCGGGCCCCAGGCCCCTCCCCAACCGCTTGCGCCTGCACACTGCTGGTACCACATCGCTCCCCCCCACCTGGTCGCCGCCGGGCGCGCCGGCAAACCGTCAACTATAGGGAGATGGCACGACGCATGCCGTGCCCCATGGAGCGAGCACGCGCGCCCATCCCGAATCCAGCCGTTGAACCCCGTCAGTGCCGCGTCGCAACCATCCCCCAGCGAGTGCCCACTTACGCAGCTTGCACAGGGCAGAGTACAACTCCCCTCTCGCCAAGTGCCAATGCGCCGGGGTAGACTTTCGGACACCTGACGTCAGCGGTCGCTCGCGCAATCCGGCGAGTCCCCCTTCGCTACGATTGCCGCGAAGCCGGTGGGCCGATACCATGCCGGCCAGCTAACGATCCACGACATTTCAACGCACGAACGCGAGCGCGCCCGCCGCGCGCCCCCTGCCCCAATGGTCGATACCTCATCTCAGACGTCTGCCGCGCCCCTCCATGCGCTTCCCCTTGTCCCGCTCGCGCCCCACGAGATCCCCCTGGGCGACGCCCTGCCCTGGGCCATCGTTGATCGCAATGGGGAACCCCTGCTTGCCGCGGGCGATATCGTCCCCACGCAGGCGGGCCGCGACTGGCTGTTCGCGTCGTTCGCCCCGCACCGGGTCGCCAACCTCGGTGGAGACGACCTCGCCCCATCCGACGTTACCGCGCCCACGGCGGCGGCTCCCGACAATGCGAGCTCTGCCGCCGCCGGCGCGACGCAACCGCAGTACGCGCTCACCGACCTGAATCTGCGCCCCGGCGACTGGCTGCAGATCCAATTGCCGCCGGGCGCCGGGTCGCAGCGGGTGCGCACGCGTGTGATCGGATACGCGCCGAATCAGATGCTGTTCATCACCGCCCCGACGGGCCGCGTCGCGCCGCTGACCCTACACGCCGGCGAACGGCTCGAACTCTGGACATTCTCCGGCGAAGACATTTACCACTTCGTCTGTACGGTGGAGCGTGTGAAGCGGCTGCCGTTCGATTACGCCGTGCTCTCCGCGCCGGCGCAGATCCGCCGCAAGGTGCTGCGCCGTTCGCAGCGCGTGCCCGCCAGGCTGGTCGTATCGGTCGGTGCGGGTGAGGCGCGCCACCTTGCCCTGCTGCAAGACGTCAGCGCCGAAGGGGTCTCGCTGCTGGCCGACGCGCCGCTCGGCGCGCCCGGCGACAGCATGCAACTCGCGTTCCGCGTGCGTGTCGGAGACATCGACATGCCCATCGAAGCCAGTGGCACGATCCGCAGCGTGCAACAAGGCGACGACGGCAGTCATTTGCACGGCGTCGAATTGCCCGTGCTCGATCCGTCGCATTACGTCGCGCTCAAGTGCTACGTCTACGAGCGCCTGCTGGCGCTCGGGGGGCCTGATGGCGAAGCCGAAGCCTCCCGAGGCCGAGCGTCCGCGCACGCTCGCCAGCCAGACGCTCTTCCGCGGCCTCGATATCGTGGAAGCCGTCGCCGCCGGCATCGACACCGTGCCGGCACTCTCGGCACATACCGGCATCACAACGTCGACCACACACCGGATCGCCTCGGCGCTCGTGCACGCGGGGTATCTGCGTTTTGAGCCGCGTCGCGGCTACCGGCTGGGCAACAAGCTCATCGAACTTGGGTTTCTTGCCTACCGACAAATCGACTTGCCACGCGTCGCACGCCCCACGCTCGAATCGCTCGCGAGCGAGACGCAGGACACCGTGCATCTGGCCGTCGCCGACGGCTGGGAAGTGATGTACCTCGACAAACTGCCGGGACAACGCGCCGTGGAGATCAGCTCGCGCATTGGCGGACGCAAGGCGATCTGCGTGACCGGCGTGGGCAAGGCGCTGTTGCTCGATCAGGACGAAGCGGCTTGGAAGGCACAACTTGCTCACTATCAGTCGCAAGCGCCGTCAACGTCGATCGATACGAAGGCGTGGCTCGCCCGCATGCACGACTACGCCCGTCTCGGTTACGCCTTCGATCTGGAAGACGACACGCCGCAAATTCGCTGTGTGGCCGCGCCGGTGTATGACGCAAGCCAGCATATCGTGGCCGCCATCAGCGTCTCGAGCACGACCAAGTACATGAGCCGCGAGCGCATGCAGGAACTCGTGCCGCGCGTGAAGCACGCCGCCGCGCAAATCAGTCACCAGCTCGGCTGGTCCGGTCACGGGGGCTAAGGCTCGTCGACCGAGATTCTCGTCGATAAAAAAACGGCCCTTGCGTGCAAGGGCCGTTGGCGTTAAGGCGTGGGAGACGCGGCTCCCTGGGAGATCCCTGGGGCGATGCGCGTCCGGGCGCTACGCCGCGCGTCGCTTGAGCAGATCGAGCGCCACGTCGACGATCATGTCCTCCTGACCGCCCACCATGCGACGCTGCCCCAGCTCGACCAGTATGTCGACGGTCTTGAGGTCGTAGCGCGCGGCAGCGGCTTCCGCGTGACGCAGGAAGCTCGAATACACGCCGGCGTAGCCGAGCGCCAGCGTCTCGCGATCCACGCGCACCGCGCGATCCTGCAACGGGCGAACGAGGTCGTCGGCGGCGTCCATCAACGTGTACAGATCGCAGCCGTGGTGCCAACCCAAACGCGACGCCGCGGCGATAAACACTTCCAGCGGCGCGTTGCCCGCGCCCGCGCCCATGCCCGCCAGACTCGCGTCGATGCGATCGCAGCCCTCCTCCACCGCAACGATGGAGTTCGCCACGCCGAGGCTCAGGTTGTGGTGCGCGTGCATGCCGGTGAGCGTCTCGGGCTTGAGCACGTCCTTGAAGGCGCGAAAGCGCTCGCGCACGTCGTTCATACCCAGCGCGCCGCCCGAATCCACCACATAAATACACGTCGCGCCATACGACTCCATCAACTTGGCCTGCTCGGCGAGATGCTGCGGCGTGGTCATGTGGCTCATCATCAGAAAGCCGACCGTGTCCATGCCCAGCTCGCGCGCGTAGGCAATGTGTTGGCGCGAGACGTCGGCCTCGGTGCAGTGCGTTGCGATACGCACCACACGCGCCCCTGCGTCGTAGGCTTCGCGCAGATCGTGCACGGTGCCCACGCCCGGCAACAACAAGGTGGCGACCTTGGCGTGCGTGACCGTCTCGGCCACGGCGGCAATCCATTCGAGATCAGTATGGGCGCCGAAACCGTAATTGAAGCTGGAGCCGGCCAGTCCATCGCCGTGCGCGACTTCGATGGAGTCGACATGCGCGGCGTCGAGCGCGGCGGCAATCGCTTTCACATCGGCAATGCGGTACTGGTGTCGAATTGCGTGGCTGCCGTCGCGCAGCGTCACGTCGGAGATATAAAGCTTTTTCTGCGTCATGATGAGGTGTGTCTCCTGAGAGCGCGTGCGACCGTCAGGCCGCGAGCGCCAGGCGAGTGGCGGCGATACGGTCGGCGCAGGCCAGCGCGGCGCTGGTCATGATGTCGAGGTTGCCTGCATACGCCGGCAGATAGTGCGCGGCCCCTTCCACTTCGAGAAAGACCGAGGTCTTCAGGCCGGTGAGCTTGCCCAAGCCCGGCACGTTGAGCGGGCGCGATGCGTCGAACAACTCGAACTGCACTTTTTGCTTGAGACGATAGCCCGGCACGTAGGCATGTACCTTGTCGACCATCGCCTGAATGCTTGCGGCAATGGCGGCCTGATCCCCCGGCTCGGACAGCACGAACACCGTGTCACGCATGATGAGGGGCGGCTCCGCCGGGTTGAGCACGATGATCGCCTTGCCGCGCGAAGCCCCGCCCAGCACTTCAATCGCTTTCGACGTCGTTTCCGTGAACTCGTCGATGTTGGCGCGCGTGCCCGGCCCCGCCGACTTGCTCGAAATCGACGCGACGATCTCCGCGTAATGCACCTTCGCCACCTGCGAGATGGCCGCGACCATGGGGATGGTCGCCTGACCGCCGCACGTCACCATGTTGATGTTTCGCGCGTCCAGATGCGCGTCGAGGTTGATCGACGGAATCACGTACGGGCCAATGGCGGCCGGCGTCAGATCGATCACCTGCACGCCACGCGCTTGCAGCAGCGCGTTGTGATGCGCATGCGCCTTGGCCGAGGTCGCGTCGAATGCGATGCGAATGTCCTCGAAACCGGGCATCGCCAGCAGGCCGTCGATACCTTCCGCGGTGACCGGCACGCCGAGGCGCTGCGCACGCGCCAGGCCATCCGAGGCCGGATCGATACCGACCATCGCGCCCATTTCCAGATGTTCGCTGTTGCGCATCACCTTGATCATCAGGTCGGTGCCGATGTTGCCCGAGCCGATGATCGCCACTTTCTGTTTGCGTCGTTCCGTCACTTTCGTCTCCTGAACGTATCCGTCCACTGATATGAGCCGCATCGTAATTGCGCGACACTCGAAATGTCAATATGTAAATATTGATCCCATATATTGAGATTGATAAAACACGAGCTTATCCACATTTTTTGTTCACAAGCCCGTTGATAACTTGCGGAAAAGCAGGGCAAGTGGCTGATTCGACAGGGAAGAATGGGGGCGCGCGAAAGTTGAGCCACGGGTAGAAAAACGCCGTCTGGCGCGGGTTTCGCGGAAGTTCGTTATCCACAGAATTTGTTTGCAAGCCAGTGGACAACTCGCGGATAGCTTTCTCAAGTCCTTGATCGGACAGAGAAAAAAGGTGGCGCGCATTTGCTGCGCGCCGTCGAGCGTCTTGCGATACCCCAATTTCGCATGGCCCACGCGGGCGCACGCGGCGAGATGTTATCCACAGAAAATGTTCACAACCCGGTGAATAACACGTCGATATCCACGATAGGTCATTGACGCGAAACGACTTCTTCGGCGAGCGACAGGTTCGATCAGCCCGTGCTTCGGGCTTGGGCCGTTACGCGAAAAATCGGCCATTCGAACTTTTGCAACGGCGACGAGGTCTAGGAAGATTGGAATGCCGGTCACGAAGCGCGTCGGGGCGACGTCCCAAGTTCGCGGCGTGCCGTTTGCCGGCACCATGCCGACGACCGTGATCGACACGTTTCTTGCAAAACGACAAGCTCAACCATGAATACGAACCCCCGACGCACCGGGCGGCTCGCGCCATCGATTCGACTCGCACCGCCTGCCTCGCCCTCAAGAATTTCTCTCTCGTCTGGCCGCCACACGTTTGTCGCGCTGGGTGCGGCGTTGACGTTGTTGTCACCGCTGGCAGCCCATGCCGACGACGCCCCGAGTGGCATCTCGACGTGGACCGGCGCCATCGTCGATGAAGTGCGCGACGTTGCCACGCAAGGTGCGAGCGATCTCTACGTACCGCTGCATACCCATCACCTGCGCTTCGCCTACACGAGCGAAAAGATCGCCCAGTACAACGAAAACCCGTGGGGACTCGGCTACGGACGTGTGTTGTCCGACGGCAATAAGGGGTCGCGAATGCTGTACGCCATGGCGTTCAAGGACTCGCATAACGACTGGTCGCCGATGGCCGGCTACGGCCGCATCTGGAACATCGCCAACGCCGGGCCCGTGCGTTTCGGGCTCGGCTATACGGTCTTTCTGATGTCGCGCTCGGACACGCTCGGCGGCGTGCCTTTCCCCGGCGCGCTGCCCCTCGCCGAAATCGGCGTGGGGCGCGCCTCGGTCTCGACCACCTATGTGCCCGGCGGCAAGGGCAACGGCAACGTGCTGTTCTTCTTCGGTCGTTATACGTTCGGCAAGCCGGGTTGATCGTCGGACGTTGACCGGCCGCTCGCGTTCACCGGCCCGAGCGCCGCCTCATCGTGATCGCCGGCAGCAGATTCGGGCGCGGTGCGTGTGCACCATGCCCCGAACCCCGCGATGTAGCCGTACGCCAGCGCAGGCACGAGGAACGACAGCGCGATCCCCACACCATCGGCCAGCGCCCCCTGCAGATAGGGCAATACGGCCCCGCCGACGATTGCCATGCAGATCAGCCCGCCCCCCTCGCTTACACGCGCCCCCAGTCCGCCCACCGACAGCGAGAAGATCGTCGGAAACATGATGGCGTTGCCGAGGCCGCACGCCAGCAGCGCCGCCATCGCCAACGACGCTGGCAGCGCGAGCGACGCGAGAATCAGCACCACGTTGTAGATCGCGCAAAGACTCAGCAGCCGCCCGGGCGACACCTTGCGCAACAGCCACGCGCCCACGAATCGCCCCGCCATCGCTCCACCCCAATACAGCGCCAGATACCGGCTTGCCTGCGCATGGTCGACGATGCCCGTGCCCGCTTGTGTCAGATAGGCGATCAGGAAACTGCCGATACTGACTTCCGCGCCAACATAAAGAAACAGCGCCACGATGCCGTAACGCAAGGGACGGTGTGACAACAGACTGCGCACGTTGCCGAGCACGCTCGGTGGCGACACGCGGCGCGCACGGTGTTCCGGCGGCGTCAGCCGCCAGAGCACCCCGCCGCCGATGGCCAGCACCGCCGCCAGCAGGCCATAGGGGCCGCGCACGCTGTCTACGGCGTGGCCGGTTGCGGACTGCGCCTGCGGCGCGAGGATCCAGAGCGCGGCGAGCGGCGGTCCGACGGTGGTGCCCAGCGAATTGAACGCCTGCACCAACGTGAGCCGGCTCGCCGCCGCCCCGCGCGTGCCCAACGTCTCGACGTAGGCGTTCACCGCGACTTGCAGCAGCGTGATACCACTCGCCAACACAAAAAGCGCGGCGAGAAAGCAGGGATAGGACATGAGTGCGGCGGCAGGGAAGAACAGCGCGCAGCCGACGCCGGCCAACCACAACGAACTGGCCAGCGCGCGACGGTAACCGACGCGTGCGGTGTATTGCCCCGCCGGGTACGACACGACGAAATACGCGGCGAAGAAACTCGATTGAATCAGGGCCGCGTCGCGAAAGGTCAGGTCGAACGCGGCCTTGAAGTGAGGCACCAGAATGTCGTTCAGCGACGTAATGAGCCCCATGGCGAAGAAGAGCGTCGCGAGCATGGCCAGCACGCGATTCGCGGAAGGCATGGGGGCGGTGGGGAATTCGTTGGGCGAGGGAATATCAGGCAGACCAGGGGCATTCGTGCGATCGACAACCATGCATGTCTCCAGTGGACAACGAGCGGTGTTCTCGTTGAGAGCGGGGGCCGGGCATTAGCAGTCTAGAACGCGTTCTCGATGTCGGGACACGGGCGAAATCTCATAATTGCGCGACACCGGGATGGCATGTGATGCGGCTTCGCGTCCCCGAGTCCCCCTACGTTTCGCGACTTTCGACACTTGTCAGCCGACAACTTTTGATCGACTATCCGCGGCATAACGATTGCCGCCACATTCGGAGAAACATCATGCGGGGTTTGGCTTCCATGAGCATCGCGACGGCGTGGCTCGTCGCGGGCATATTCGGCCTCGCCGGCCAGGGATACGCGCAGTCCGGCGGCGCATCGCGTGCGCCGGCCGCCGCGTGTGACTGTGCCCAGGTCGTCGCCGACTGTTCGGCCTCCGTGTCGGTGATTCCGATACGTGCGGTCAACGGCGCCTTCTCCGCCGACGTCATGCTGCAAACGGACGCCCCGTCGTGCGCCAAGGTCGATTACCGGCTAGACGACACGCCGTACGTCACGGTGCTGCCCGACGGCGCCGCAGGCGGCCAGCGCCTCTACGCCACGCGTGCGCTGACGCGCAACAGCGTGTCGCACCTGTCGTGTCATGTGTGCGCGGCGGCATCGGCACCGGTGCCGAACGACGGCCTGTCTCCCGGTATGGCCCGTGTCGACGGCGCCCCCGGCACGTACAGCGCGGCGCCCGCCGGCAGCGCTGGCACAGTGACCACTGCCGCCTCGACTGCGACTACCGCTACGACTGACACCACGACCTCCACGACCGTCTACACGCCGCCGATGCCGTCGGGCACAGCGGCGCAACCGGGCGCAGCCGCCCCTTGCTCGTGGTGAATCCGTCCGGGCACTGGCGCGGTCTGTGCACGAATGCGCCGCCGTGGTGGAAGCCTTGGGGCTCGCCGATGACGCGTCTGATGGCGCTCGCGCTCAATGGCGCGCAGGTCACGGGCAGTGTCGACGACGTCGAGCCCAACGTTCACACCACGGTGCAGGGCACACTGTCGGGCGACCGTCTGCAACTCGCCGGCAGCTACGGCGCGAAGCACGACATCACGTTCGGCGCGAATGGCACCACGCTGACCGATGCCTGGTGCAACGGCGACGGTCGCTGCGAAACCTGCGAAATGCAGCGTTTTTAAGGCTTTGCGGGCCATCGACGTCGACGGCGGCGCGAGGCATGCGCACCAAAATCGCGCAAAAAAAGTGCTGAAGGCCGCACGAAATTCGAGAGGCAAATTCTCCAACACGAGGACGGATCGCCACGTTCCCGATGAAACGAAGCGAAATGCGGCGCGCTTCCCCGCTCAGCCTTGTGCGGCAGGCACGCAACATAATTCGCGCACGGCTCGCACAACGCGATTTCTTAGGTAGAATCGTCGGCGCAGCAATACGTATCATTCGGGTGGCCGTTCTACGACGGCACTTTCTTATTCTCATCGATTGGATCGATATGGCAACGGCAAAGAAAGCAGCAGCAAAGAAGGCCCCTGTGGCAAAGAAAGCCCCGGCAGCGAAGAAGGCGCCGGTAGCGAAAAAGGCAGCACCGAAGGCCGCCCCGAAGGCAGCCGTGAAGGCCGCTCCGAAGGCAGCCGCCAACGGGAAGGTGTCGCCGATCAAGGACGCACTCAACAAGACCCAGCTCGCAGCCCACCTCGCCGAGCAATCGGCAGTCGCCGTGAAGGAAGTCAAGGCAGTGCTGGCCGCGCTCGAGAACACCATCGTCAGCTCGCTGCACAAGAAGGGTGTTGGCGAATTCACGCTGCACGGCCTGTTCAAGGTCACGTCGCAACAAATCGCCGCCAAGGCGAAGCGTTTCGGCAAGGACCCGTTCACGGGCCAAGAGCGCTGGTTCCCCGCCAAGCCGGCGTCGGTGCGCGTGAAGGTTCGCCCGCTGAAGAAGGTCAAGGACGCCGCCCAGTAAGTCCAGCGCTCACGCCGCCGTGGCATCCACGGCAATGTGATTTGCCAGGACCGGGCAAGCAGTGCCTGAACACGGTGCCGAATTTCGGCACCGTTTTTTTCGTCTTCATCTTCCTGTCTCGTGCACGCCGAGACACTGATTTCGTCGTCCTCATCACTGTCTCGACACGGCGCCGCTCGTGCGGGACTCAGGGTTTTCGCTGGGGTTTGTGCGGAGTGGACGCGTCTTGTACCGCCCGCTACCATCGCTCGGGTTAACCGTCAGACGGCCGCGAGACGTTCGCCTCGCACCCGACCTCAGCATTCTGGTAACGCCTTCGCAGCCTCAGGAGACCCAGCATGACTCGCAAGTTATCGCGTCACCCTGCGCAAGTTCGGCATTCCCATTCCTTTACGCATCCGGCCAGCCGGCCAAACGTTCCCGTCACCCCCGACCTTCGCTCGCGTCGCGGCTTTCTCACCGCGCTCGGCGTGGCGGCCATGCCGGCCGGTTTCGTCGGATCGCTCGGCGGCACCCTGGGCGGCCTGCTCACGAGCACCCTGACGCTGTTTTCCACGCCTGCCCACGCGCAAACTGTGGCCGACATCAGGAAGAAGGGCACGCTCAACGTCGGCATGCTCATCGACTTTCCGCCGTACGGCACGACGAACGCGCAGATGCAGCCTGACGGCTACGACGCCGACGTGGCAAAACTGCTGGCGAAGGATCTGGGGGTCAAGGTCAACATCATGCCGGTGACGGGACCGAACCGGATTCCCTATCTGCTCAGCGGCAAGGTCGATGTGCTGGTCGCGTCGCTCGCCATCACCCCGGAGCGCGCCAAGCAGGTGCAGTTCTCCAAACCCTACGCCGCCGCGACCATTGTGCTGCTCGGCAAGACCGGCGCGCCCATCAAGTCCGCCGCCGATCTGAAGGGCTTGCGAGTGAGCGTCGCGCGGGCGAGTACCCAGGACATGGCCGTTACGAAGACGGCGCCCGAAGGCACCGAGATCCGTCGATTCGACGATGACGCGTCCGCGATGCAGGCGCTGCTCACCGGGCAGGTCGATGCCATCGGTTGCTCGGTGACGGTCGCGAACGCGATTCGTCAGCGAGCACCGGGCCAGTTCGAGCCGAAGTTCAATTTGCTGCAGCAGGCGATGGGCATCGCCTTGCGTCCCAATCAGCCGGAACTGCTCGCGGCGATCAACGACTTCGTCACGCGCAATACAGCCAACGGCGAGCTGAACAAGCGTTATCGCAAGTGGCTCGGCACCGATCTGCCGCACATGCCATAAGCACCGCCGCCCCCGGCGCTGAGCGCGCTGGGGCGCTTGGTTCCCCAGCAATTGTCCGACCGCGCCCGTGCCGACTCCGGCACGGCGCCAACCTATCGAAATGCACATTTCGATCCAATCTCCGCACCTCGCGAAGCCCTCCCGTAATACTCCGTAATTCCCTGCCGTCCCCGCCCCACGGTCATCCCCCGCCCTTCCGACGTGATCTTCACAAAAATAGCTTTTCTTTCGATGTAATTTAGATATATCGTAAACACGTCTTAACTACATCGATAAGGAGTCGCATCATGCGTGGATCACGTGGCGATTTCATGGGCCGAGGCCCGCTGGACCTGGACAACATGGAGGTTGGCGACGACCGGCGCGGTGGGCGCCATGGACGGCGCGGCAGTGGCGAGGGATACGGTGACGCCCGCTTCGGACGCGGCGACGAAGGGCGCGGCGAGCGCGGCGGCAGGGGCGGACGTGGCGGTGGCCGCCTCTTCGGTCATGGGGGCTTGCGGCTCGTGCTGCTGCACCTGATCGCGCAGCAACCCCGCCACGGTTACGAACTCATCAAAGCCATCGAGGAGAGTGTGAACGGCACGTACAGCCCGAGCGCGGGTGTGGTCTACCCGACGCTCACGCTGCTCGAAGAAATGGGCTATCTCCGTGTGCAGGAGAACACGGGCGACAGCCAACGGAAGTCTTACGAAATCACCGATGCCGGCCGCGCCTATCTGGCGGAAAACGAGGTCGCGGTCACGGAACTGCTCGCACGGCTGACGACGCGCCGTGAGCGTTCGGAAGACATGCCGCCGCAGGTCATGCGCGCGCTGCACAACTTCAAATACGCCGTGCATCTGCGCCTGGGCGGCGAGCCGCTCTCGACCGAGCAGGCCAACGCATTCGCCGCCATTCTCGACGCGGCGGCGCAACAACTGGAGCGACTTTGATGAGAGATAACGCAGCACCGCCCGTCATCCCCGATCGCACACCGCAACGCGTGCGCCACGAACTTCGCCTGCGTCGGCTGGAAGTCCGTCACGTCGAACAGCTCACGCCGCACATGCTGCGCGTGACCCTGGGTGGCGACGATCTCGAAGGCTTCACCAGCCCCGGCTTCGACGACCACGTCAAACTGTTCTTCCCCGACCCGGCGACCGGCGAACTGGTGCTCCCGCAGCCCGGCGCGCAAGGGGTCGCCAAGCCCGCGCCCGGCGACGCACCACGACTGATGCGCGATTACACGCCGCGCCGGTACGACGCGGCGTCGCAAACCCTGGTGATCGATTTTGCGATGCACGACTCCGGCCCCGCCACGCAGTGGGCGCGCTCGGCTCAACCGGGTGACAGCATCGGTGTGGGCGGTCCACGCGGCTCGCTCGTCATTCCCACGACCTTTGACGGCTATGTCTTGATCGGCGACGACACGGCGCTGCCCGCGATCTCGCGGCGTCTGGCCGAATTGCCGGCCGGCGCGCTGGCGTTCGTCTTCGCGGAAATCGACAGTCCGGCCGACCGCCTGCGCTTCGCCAGCGATGCCGACGTCGTGGTCGAATGGCTCTATCGCGAAGGCACGCCGGCCGGTCAAAGCACCGCGCTGATCGACGCGCTCTGCGTGGCCACGCTACCCGCTGGGGATGTGCATGCCTGGGTCGCGGCCGAGGCCGGCGTGGCGAAGGCCGTGCGTCGCCATCTCGTCGACGCGCGCGGGCTCAACCCGAAATGGGTGAAGGCGGCCGCCTACTGGCGACGCGGCGACGCCGCCGTGCACGAGACGCTGGACGACTGAGCTCGGGGCCGCGTGTATGCTTTCTATCCCCCGCAGACGAAAGAACGCTCGGCACCGATGAATACGCCCCTGCTACCCGATACGAATCTATTTGCCGGCCTGCCGTCGCCTCCGGACCCGGCCGCAGCCGAGCAGTTCACTACGCTGCTTGCGCACCCCGGGATGCGTGTCGAGCGCATCGTCTCGACCGGACAGGCGTCTCCCCCAGGCTTCTGGTACGACCAGGCGCAGCACGAATGGGTCGTGCTGCTCACGGGCGGTGCGGGCTTGGCCTTCGCCGACACGCCCGGCCAGACACTCGTACTGAAGCCCGGCGACGCCGTCGCGATTGCCGCGCATCGCCAGCATCGTGTCGCCTGGACGACACCGGGCGAAACCACCGTCTGGCTGGCGATTCACTACGATTGACGACGTCCGCCGCGTTCCCCTTTGGAGAAATTCCCTGCCGTCTTTCGGAATTGCCTGATAGAAATGCCTGGAACAAATTCCGACTATGGAAACGCGTCCCGGGGATGTCGAATCTCGGCACCCGAAGGGCGGTTCACCCAAAAGGGGGTACGACGACATGGAGCAACGCAAACGACACGACGGCTTCGAGCGTTGGGCAGCGGGCGCGACGGCGCGTCAGGCGGCGCGCGATGATGCTCGCTGGCGCGTGTTTCGGGCACCAGAGCAGGCCGACTTTCACGGGTTTGTCGTCTGGTGTTACACGCAGGGTGTGTTTCTCGGTCAGGAATTCGATCGGCGCACCGACACCATCACGCACTGCTATGTGCGTAACGGTGCTTGGGCCGTGCAGTTCGATTCATTTGGGGAGGCGTGTGAACGTGCCTTCGACATTCATGCGCCAACGCTGATTCTGTACGCACCGGAGCGCAACGGCAGCGTCTTCATCACCAGTACCGAGCAGTAGGCCGCACGACGCGCCGACGTCTTCGGCGAAGGGATGGCACCGGCCGGCGAAACGCCGCCCGGTGCTTTCTTCCGTGCTTGCCAGCCGAGCCGCGACAGCAGGCGTGTACGACTGTCGGGTCGGATCAGGCGTAGTGGCGGATGTCGTCGATTTCGGTCTGACCGAAATCGTCGCGCTCGGTCAGCGCCAGAATGCGCTGCGCCACCGCATCCGGCGACGACAGCTTGCCGCTGGCCTTGAGGTCCTGAAAACGCGCCAGCGCCGGAAAACTCTCCACGCTGCTACCGCGAATCGTCTCTTGCATGCCGGTATCGACCACACCGGGCGCGAGCGATACGGCCTGAACGCCGTGCTCGCGATGCTCCGCGTTGACCACCCGTGTGTACATGTCCAGTGCGGCCTTGGTGGCGCAGTAGACCGACCAGCCGGCGGTCGGATTGCGGCCTGCACCCGACGAAATGTTCACGATCTGTCGCTTGGCCGCGAGTCCCTGCGTAGCGGCGAGAAAGCGCGCCGTGAGCAGCATGACGGCGGTGACGTTCAGGGCGAAGGCCGCGCCAATGGCCGCCGGGTCCGTGAGGGCCGCGGCATTCGCGACCGGATTGACCGTGCCCGCATTATTGATCAGCAGGTATCGCGAGGCATCGCGCGGTAGTGCCGCGAAGATGCGCTCGGCGACCTGCGCTGCGGCATTGGCATCGGCCAGATCGACGGCCACTTGTTCAAGCGTCGCGCCTTGCGCGCTGGCCAGCGCCGCAAGGTCGTCGTCCGTGCGACGGGCCAGCGTCACGAAATGGGTGCCGGGGGCGAGCAGACCGCGCGCGAGCGCCGCGCCGAGACCACGGGATGCGCCGGTCAGAATGGCAATCGTTTGGGACATGGGGAATTGTGCGGTCGTATTAAGCCGCAGCATGAGACGAACAAGCCCGTCATTATCCGCGCATCGTCCCGGCCCCGCTATCCCGACGACACGTCGATTTTCCGTCGACCCGACGCCCGCTGCCTGAAATGCGAAATGAGGTATTGCGGAATATAATCACAATCAAACTGCGCCGGTGATGGCAAGTATCGAAAACGCATTCGGCGAGACGCGCGCAACGCGCGGCACGCAGGCGCAGTGCAAGCATTGCGCACGCGTCGGTGTCCTGAATCGCCATGGTTGTCGCGGTCGGACCAGCGATTCGCCTGCGCTGCACGGTACCGCCTTATGGGTATATATTTCCCCCTCATGGAAACGATACCGAGAACTATTCCGGCGCCGGATGTTGCGCCAGCCGCAAGCAACACCGCACGCCCGGTGCCACCGCGCCCGCGCCAATACGATGCGCGGCTTGCGCGCTGGATGGTGACGCCGCTGGTCGACACGCGGGTCACGCCGAACCACCTCACGACGCTGCGCCTGATCGTCGGCCTCGCCTGCGCGTGGGCATTCGCGCAGGGCGGCTATGCGATGGCCAACCTGGGCGCCGTGCTGCTCGTCCTGTCGAACTTCATCGATCATACGGATGGCGAACTGGCGCGCGTCAGCGGCAAGACGAGCCGTCTCGGTCACTTCTACGATCTCGCGTCCGACGCCTTCGTCACGGTGCTGCTGTTTGGCGGTATCGGCATGGGCGTGGCGGCCGGTGCCCCGGGGCAATATGCAGTGCCTCTGCCGCTGTCTGCCTCGGTGCTCGGCTGGATGGCCGGGGTTGCCGTCGCCCTGATCTTCTTCCTGCGCATGCGCATCGAGGAACGTGTCGGCAAGGCCGGCACGACACAAGCGCGCGTCGGCGGGTTCGAGACGGAAGACGTGCTTTACCTGATGCCGATCGTCACGCTGTTCGACGGCACGCGCGGCTTCCTGATCGCCGCTGCCATCGGCGCGCCGCTCTTCGCGCTGCTGGTCATCGTCGACTACGTGCGCGCAATGCGCCGCCCGCTGCCGGTGGAGATGAGCGATGCGCTCCAACGGTCGGCTGCCGCCCCGGCAGGCGCTGCGGAGCCGGCCGCGCCGCCAGCGCGCACGGCTTTCACGGCAGATGCCGACATCGAACGGGCGCTGGACGTCATCGACGTCGACGCGCTCACGCGCGAATTCAAATCGCAGGACGCCTTCGTCTATCTCGAGACGTTCCTGCCCGACGCCGTCATGCAACCGTTGATCGCTGCCGCCCGCGCGGTGACACCGAACGTGAACCGTAACTACCTGCCCGGTCACAAGCAGGGGGGCAGCGTGAGCCGCCACACGCTCGACGAGCACGCCCCGTTCGTGGTCGAGTTGTACCGCTCGCCGGCGCTGATGCGCTTCCTGGAGCGTCTGGCTGGCGAGAAGCTGCTGCCGTCGCCGCAGGACGACCCGCACGCCTATGCGCTTTACTACTACACGCGTCCTGGCGATCACATCGGCTGGCATTACGACACGTCCTACTACAAGGGCCGCCGCTACACGCTGTTGCTGGGTGTAGTGGATCAATCGAGCTGCCTGCTCGAATACCGTCTTCACACGCGCAACCCCGGCGTGCCGCAAGTCGATGGTGCCGTCGCGTATCCGCCCGGCGCGCTGGTGTTCTTCGACGGCGACAAACTGCATCACCGCATCACACCGCTCGGCGAGAACGAGGAGCGCATCTCGCTCACGTTCGAGTACGTGACCGACGCGCGCATGGGCGCGTGGCAGCGCTTCATCTCGAACATGAAAGACGCGGTCGCCTATTTTGGATTCCGGCAAGTGTTTCGTCAGCTATTGGGACGGACGAAACGCTAAATGAACCGGACTGCCATCGTCTCTCTCACCCTTGGCTTCGCCCTTTTCGTCGCCCTGTTGATCTGGCAGGGCACGGGATCGGTGATGTCCACGCTGGCCGTCGCCGGCTGGGGCCTCCTGCCTGTCGCCGCGTTTCACCTCGTGCCGTTGCTGCTCGACGCCGCCGCCATCCAGGTGCTGATCGCCAAATCGTGCTCGCTGCGCCGCGCCACGCTCACCCGCTGGGTGGGCGAGTCGGTCAACAGCCTGTTGCCCGCCGGACAGATCGGCGGGCCGATCGCGATGGTGCGCCAGATGAAGCAGCGCGGAATGGCCGGGCGCGAAGCCGCGGCGGCCATCACGGTCAGTACGACGCTGCAAGCCGTGGCGCAGATTGTGTTTGCGCTCCTGGGACTGGCCGTTTTCGGCATCAGCGCCACGCACCGCTCCGATGACAGCCTATGGCTGCCGATGCTGCTCGCCACCGCGCTTATCTCCGCTCTGCTCTATGCGTTTTACGCGGCGCAGCGGCGCGGCCTCTTCGGCTGGGCGTTTCGCCTGCTCTCGAAGCTGTCGTCCAAGCGCGACTGGTCGTCGCTGCTCGACCGGGCCGACGCCGTCGACGACATCGTGCAACGCATGTACGGCCAGCGCCGTGAGGTGCTCGCAAGCTTCTCGCTCAGTCTCGTGGGCTGGATCGTCGGCACCGGGGAGGTCTGGTTGATTCTGCAGTGCATCGGGTACCCGGTAAGCTGGGTCGACGCCCTGCTGCTCGAAAGCCTCGGGCAGGCCATTCGCGGCGCCGCGTTCTTCGTGCCGGGCTCACTCGGCGTGCAGGAAGGCGGGTACCTGCTGCTCGCCCCGCTCGTGGGTCTACCGGCCGACACCGGGCTGGCCCTCTCGCTGGCCAAGCGTACGCGCGAGCTGCTGCTCGGCGTGCCCGGCCTCGTCTATCTGCATTTCTCCGAACGCGGCTGGCGCCGCCAGCGGGCCGCGCAAGACAGCGCGTCGCTGCCTGCCGCCACCGATACCGCACCGCTTTAAAGAAGGATATCGACCATGCGGGCCATCATTCTCGCAGCAGGCATGGGCCTGCGTTTGCTCCAGCCGGAAGACAGGCAGTCGCCCAAGTGCCTGCTCGAGTTCGACGGTATGTCGTTGCTGGAGCGCCACTTGCGCATGCTGGCCGCGGCCGGCATCACCGACGTCGTGTTGGCGCTCGGCTTCCATCACGAGCAAGTGAGCGAGGCCATCGAGCGGCTGAACTGGACGCCGCGGCCGCAGATCCGTCTCAATTCCGAGTTTCATCTGGGCAGCGTGCTGACGCTGCACACCGCCGCCGACGCCATGACAGCGGGAGGGGACGTACTCGTCATGGATGCCGACGTGCTCTACGACCAACGTATCTTCAACGCCCTGGTCGCGGGCAAGACGGCAAACCGCCTGCTCATCGACCGCGACTTCGAGGTCGGCGACGAGCCGGTCAAGCTGTGCCTGCGCAACGGAGTGCCGGTCGAGTTGCGCAAGCAGGTCATGGTCGGTCTCGACTACGACACCGTCGGCGAATCGGTTGGCTTCTTCCGGTTCAACGAAGCGACGGCCACGCGCCTTGCGGAAATCACGCGCGATTATGTCGAATCGGGTCGTGCCAAGCTGCCGCACGAGGAAGCCGTGCGCGATTTGCTGCTCGAGCGCGGCGCGCAATTTGAAACAGCCGACGTCACCGGCTTCCCCTGGATCGAAATCGACTACCCTGAAGATGTGAAGCGCGCCGCCGACCAGGTGCTGCCACAACTCGAACCGCTCACGATGGTGTCCGAATGAACGCGCCCGACACATTCGCTCCTCCGCCGGTCGCGACCCGTGCGTCGCAACTGCGCGACATGCTGCGCAGCCCGCAGCTCGAATTCCTGATGGAAGCCCACAACGGCCTGTCCGCGCGCATCGTGCGCGAAGCCGGTTTCAAGGGCATCTGGGCGTCCGGACTCGCGATTTCGGCGCAGTTCGGCGTGCGCGACAACAACGAGGCGAGTTGGACGCAGGTGGTCGACAACCTCGAATTCATGGCCGACGCCAGCCAGTTGCCCATCCTGCTCGACGGCGACACCGGCTACGGCAACTTCAACAACATGCGCCGCCTCGTGCGCAAGCTCGAGCAACGCGGCGTGGCCGGCGTGTGCATCGAAGACAAGGTCTTTCCGAAGACCAACAGCTTCATCGGCGGCGAACGCCAGCCACTCGCCGATATCGACGAGTTCTGCGGCAAGATCAAGGCCGGCAAAGACTCGCAGGCCGACGACGACTTCTCCATCGTGGCGCGCGTTGAAGCGCTGATCGCCGGCTGGGGCATGGAAGAGGCGCTGCGCCGCGCCGAAGCCTATCGCCAGGCGGGGGCGGACGCCATCCTGATTCACAGCAAGCTGAGCCGTGCCGACGAGATCGTGCAGTTCGCCCGGGAGTGGGGCCGCCGCTGCCCGCTCGTGATCGTGCCGACCAAGTACTACAGCACGCCGACCGACGTGTTTCGCGAAGCGGGCATCAGCGTCGCCATCTGGGCGAATCACCTGATTCGCTCGGCCACGTCGGCCATGCAGGCCGTGGCGGCCGAGATCCACCGCAGCGAGACGCTCGTCAACGTCGAAGACCGCATCGCGACCGTCGACGAGATCTTCCGCCTGCAGGACACCGCCGAATACAGCGAAGCCGAGGACCGCTACCTGTCGGCCGCGAACGGGCCGCGCTCGGCGATCGTGCTGGCCGCGAGCCGTGGCAAGAACCTCGAGAGCGTGACGACCGACCGCCCGAAGGTGATGCTTCCCGTGGCGGGCAAGCCGTTGCTGCGTTGGCTCGTCGACGGCTTCAAGAAGCAGAACGTGAACGACATCACCGTCGTGGGCGGCTATCGCGCCGACGCGATCGACACGGCGGGCATCACGCTCGCGATCAACGAGCGTTACGCCGAGACCGGCGAACTTGCTTCGCTCGCGCGCGTGGCGAACGCCTTCGCGCACGACACGGTCGTGTCGTACGGCGACCTGCTGTTCCGCAGCTACATCGTGCGCGATCTGGTCGAGAGCGAGGCCGACTTCACGGTGGCGGTCGACTCAACGGCGACAACAACCGCGCAGGCGGCCAACGCCAGCGTGCGCGACTTCGCCTATTGTTCAGCCGGCGACGATCGCGGCCTGTTCGGCCAGCGCGTACTGCTGGAGACGATCAGCCCCGACGCTGCGCACGCCGGGCGTGCGCCCAATGGCCGCTGGATCGGCTTGCTGGGGGTGCGAGGCGATGACGCCCGCGCGCGGTTGCTGCGCGTCTTCGCGGCCCTGCAGGCCCGCGCGGACTTCGACCGGCTCGGCATGCCCGACCTGATCAACGCCCTCGCCGCCGACGGCGCCAGCATCGAAGTGCAATACGTGCACGGCCACTGGCGCGGGGTGAACGACATGGACGAATTCCGCCACGCGGCCGACTTCGCGCATGGCCAGACGCCGTTGGGCGGCGCCGCGACGGAGACCCCGCATGATTGAGGCCGGACAGTTCGTCGAAGCCGCACGCCAGCACGGCTTCACGTGGTACACCGGTGTGCCGTGCTCGTTCCTCACGCCGTTCATCAACTATGTGCTGCAGGATCCGACGCTGCACTACCTGTCGGCCGCCAACGAAGGCGACGCGGTCGCCATCGCCGCCGGGGCGACGCTCGGTGAAGGCCATGGCGCTCGCGCGGTCACGATGATGCAGAACTCGGGCCTGGGCAACGCCGTGAGCCCGCTGACCTCGCTCACGTGGACCTTCCGACTGCCGCAGTTGCTGATCGTGACGTGGCGCGGTCAGCCGGGCATTACCGATGAGCCGCAACACGCGCTCATGGGCCCGATCACGCCCGCGATGCTCGACCTGATGGAAGTCCCCTGGGAGTTGTTCCCGACCGAACCCGAGGCCATTGCGCCGGCGCTGGCGCGTGCCGTTCATCACATGGACGAGACCGGTCGCCCCTATGCGCTCGTGATGCAAAAGGGCAGCGTCGCACCCTTCCCGCTACAACCGGCCGAGCGCCCCGCGCGTCCGGCGCAACCCGCCCCGGTATCGCTCATGCGAGACGTCACGCCGGCCGAGTTGCCCACGCGTCGCGACGCCCTGGCGCGCATCATCGCCCGGACGCCGCTCGAAGGCACCGTCGTGCTCGCGTCGACCGGCTTTTGCGGACGCGAACTCTACGCGCTCGACGACCGCGCCAACCAGCTCTACATGGTCGGGTCGATGGGATGCGTAACGACATTGGCCCTGGGCCTCGCGTTGTCGCGTCCCGACCTGCGCGTGGTCGCGCTCGACGGCGACGGCGCCGCGCTGATGCGCATGGGCGCGTTCGCGACGTTGGGCGCTTACGGCCCGTCGAATCTCGTGCATCTGCTGCTCGACAACGCGTCGCACGACTCGACCGGCGCACAGGCCACGGTCTCGCCAACGGTCTCGTTCGCGGGCGTCGCGGCGGCCAGCGGCTACGCGCTCGCGCTCGAAGGCGACACGCTGGACGTCATCGAAGCCTTGTTCGACGCCCCCGCCGCCCGCCTGAACGACGGCCCGCGCTTCGCTTGTCTGAGCACGCGTCCGGGAACGCCTGACGGGCTGCCACGCCCGAAAGTCACGCCCGAAGCGGTCAAGTCGCGCTTGATGGACCACATTGCACAACGCGCGCAGACTTCTGCCTGAGCGTCCCCCCTTTCAAAAAAACTGCCGAGGAACCTTCGCCATGCTGTTACTGAATCCGGGCCCTGTTACGCTGACCGAGCGTGTCCGCAAGAGCTTGCTGCAACCCGATCTGTGCCACCGCGAGCCCGAATTCTTCGACCTGCAGGATGAGGCGCGCGCGCGTCTGGTCGCCGTGTATGGCCTCGATCCGGCCGTGTGGACGCCGGTGCTGATGACCGGCTCGGGCACCGCCGCCGTCGAGAGCATGACGGCAGGGCTCGTGCCGGAAGGTGGCCGCCTGCTGATCGTCGAGAACGGCGTGTATGGCGAGCGCATCTCTCAGATCGCCAAGCAATACCGCATCGATCACGACGTCATCCATTTCGAGTGGATGCAAGCGCCGGACCTGGCGCAGATCGTCGACAAGCTCGACACTGCGGGCGATCGTCCGTACACCCACGTGTCGATCATCCACCACGAGACGACGACGGGCCGCCTGAACGATCTGACCGGTCTCGCCGGTGCATGCCGTGAGCGCGGCATCGGCCTGCTGGTCGACGGCGTGAGCAGCTTTGCCGCCGAAGCCCTCGACTTCAACGATTCCGGTATCGTGGCCGTGGCCGCCACCGCGAACAAGTGCGTGCATGGCGTGCCGGGCGTGTCGTTCGTGATGGTGCGCAAGGACGCCCTCGCCAAGGCCGCGAGCCGCACGTATTACCTCGACATCGCGCGTCTGGCGAAGCTTCAGGCCGAGCGCAACACGCCGTTTACGCCGTCGGTGCATGCCTACTACGCGCTCGTGGAAGCGCTGCGCGAACTCGACGACGCCGGGGGGTGGCAAGCACGTCACGCCCATTACGGCGCGCTCGCCGAGCAGGTGCGCGCCGGTCTGGCCGCACTGGGCATCGACAGTGCACTGCCGCCGGGCGAGTCGTCCGTGGTGCTGCGGGCCTACAAGCTGCCCACCGGGGTCGACTATCCGCGCCTGCACGACTGGCTCAAGGCCGACGGCTTTGTGATCTACGCCGGCCAAGGCGGACTGTCGAAGGAATTGTTCCGCATCTCGACGATGGGCAACCTCACGGCCGCCGACATCGACCGCCTGCTGGCGTCCTTCGCCCGGCTGGTGAAGTGAGCGCGGGAACGAACCTTTGACCATGACCGAATTGCTCGCCAGCGTCTCCTCCCCTGCCGACCTGCGTGCGCTCTCGCGCGCCGACTTGCGCCGCGTGGCCGACGAATTGCGCGCCTGTGTGCTCGATAGCGTTTCGCGCACCGGCGGCCATCTGTCGTCGAACCTGGGCACGGTCGAACTGACGATCGCGCTGCACTATGTCTTCGACACGCCCAACGATCGCATCGTTTGGGATGTGGGACACCAGACCTATCCGCACAAAATCCTCACCGGGCGCCGTGGGGCGATGCCAACGCTGCGGCAATGGCACGGACTGTCGGGCTTTCCGAAGCGCGACGAATCGCCTTACGACACGTTCGGCACGGCGCATTCGAGCACGTCGATTTCGGCGGCACTCGGCATGGCACTGGCCAGCCGGGTCAAGGGCGAGAAGCGTCACGCCATTGCCGTGATCGGTGACGGCGCGATGACGGCGGGCGAAGCGTTCGAGGCCCTGAACAACGCGGGCGTCCACGACGACCTGCCCTTCCTCGTCGTGCTCAACGACAACGACATGTCGATCTCGCCCCGGTCGGCGCGCTCAATCAGTACCTCACGCGGCTGATGTCCGGGCAGTTCTACTCGGCGGGCAAGGAGAGCGTGCGCCAGTTGCTGCGCAACGCGCCCGCGCCGATGCGCGAGCTGGCCCACAAGCTCGAAGAGCACGCCAAGGCCCTCGTTTCCCCCACGGGCACGATGTTCGAGGAGTTCGGCTTCAATTACCTGGGCCCCATCGACGGCCACGATCTCGACGCGCTGATTCCCGCGCTCGAGAACATCAAGGCGCTCAGGGGGCCGCAGTTCCTGCACGTCGTCACGCGCAAGGGACGCGGCTACAAGCTCGCCGAGGCCGATCCGGTTCTCTATCACGGCCCCGGCAAGTTCAATCCGAGCGAAGGCATTCGGCCGGCCGCACCGGGCACTGTCTCGGCCAAGACCTATACGCAGATCTTTGGCGAATGGATGTGCGATGCGGCGGCCGCCGACCCGCGTGTCATCGGCATCACACCGGCCATGCGCGAAGGCTCCGGCCTCGTCGCGTTCGAGCAGCGCTTCCCCGAGCGCTACTATGACGTCGGCATCGCCGAGCAACATGCGGTGACCTTCGCAGGGGGATTGGCGACCGAAGGGCTCAAGCCCGTCGTGGCCATCTATTCGACGTTCCTGCAACGTGCCTACGATCAGTTGATCCACGATGTGGCCTTGCAGAACCTGCCGGTCGTCTTCGCGATCGATCGCGGCGGCCTGGTCGGCGCGGATGGCGCCACCCATGCGGGCGCGTATGACATCGCCTATCTGCGCTGCATCCCGAACATGGTGGTGATGGCCCCCGCGGACGAAAACGAATGCCGTCGGATGTTGCAGACGGCGCTCGGAATCGACGGCCCGAGTGCCGTGCGTTATCCGCGTGGCACCGGTCCCGGCGTAACGATCGAATCGGGGTTGTCGACGCTGCCCGTGGGCCGGGCCCAGATACGGCGTCGAAGCGCCGCCCCGGCAGGCCGTCGCGTGGCGATGCTGGCGTTCGGCTCGATGGTCGCACCGGCGGAACAGGTGGCCCACGAGTTCGACGCGAGTGTCGTCAACATGCGCTTCGTCAAGCCGCTCGACGACGCGACGCTGCTTGACATGGCGCGCACGCACGACCTCGTCGTCACGCTCGAAGAGGGCGCGGTGATGGGCGGTGCGGGCACGGCCTGTGTCGAGGCGCTCAATGCCAATGGCGTGCAAGTCCCACTGCTGCAATTGGGCTTGCCGGACACCTACATCGATCAGGGCACGCCCGCGCAGCAACTCGCGTCGGTCGGGCTCGACGCCCCGGGCATCGCGGCATCGATTCGCCGGGCGCTGGCCGAGCGTCTCGGCGGCAAGGTCGAGGCGGTGCCGTCGGCGACCTGAGTGCGGCGGTTTATCCCGCTCGGTTCAGCGCATCCGATTTAGCGCATCCAAAACGACAAACGGCACCTTTCGGTGCCGTTTTTCCTTGCGTCGCTGCCGTCAGGTTGTTGGCGGCGGCGCCGGCTTCTTGCGCGGCTTGCCCATGAGCACCGGCTGGAAGAACACGGCGCCGATCAGCGTGCAGACGAGCGAGAGCGCCAGCAGCTTGCCCATGCTCGACGTGCCCGGGTGATGCGACAGCCACAGGCTGCCGAAGGCGATGCCCGTGGTCGCGGCCGACAGCACGATCGCCTGCGTCAGACCCGATGCGAGCAGCCGCGTCTGCCCGTGACGCCATGCGATCACATAGTAGATCTTGAACGCCACGCCCACGCCCAGCAGCAATGGCAGTGCGATGATGTTCGCAAAGTTCAGCGGCAGGCCAATCAGCACGCTGAGTTCGAGCGTGACGCCCGCCGAGACCAGCAGCGGCACCAGCGTGCGCAGCACGTCGCCAAAGTTGCGCAGCGCCAACCATAGCAGCAAGGTGATCGAAAGCAACGCCAGCGCCCCCGCCTCGATGAACGCGCGAATGATCGTGTCGGCCGAGCGCAGGATCGAGATCGGTCCCCCTACGGCGTCCGGCGTGGTCGCCAGCACGGCGGCACTGAACTTGCGCAGCATGGCGTCGTCACTCGGATCCGCGCCCTTCGCCACGCGCGGCGAGATGTTCACGAGTGCGCGCCCATCGGCCGCCACCCATTGCGAGGTGATGTCCTCGGGCAGCGACTCACGCGTCACGGCATGCGGCTGCAGGGCATCGCGCAACTGACCGAGCGCGAGTTTCAAGGGCTCGGCGATTGCCCGATCCGCGCGATCGCGTGTCGCGGCGTCGGCCGCGGCGAGCTTGCGCAACGCAGCGGCCAGGCGCTGCGCCGGCTTTGCGCCGTCGCCCGGATGATCGAGCGCGGCGTCCTCCAACTGACCGGCGGCCGTCTTGAGCGCCGACACGCGCGCCGCATCGGCTACCGGTGCCAGCGGCGTTTGCGAAAGCACCGGCAGCAACGATTCGGCCGCCGTGCCGATCAACGCAAGCTTGGCGGGCTGCTCTGCCGGCAGGAATGTCGTGAGCGTGACCACGCGGCCGACTTCAGGCACGGCGCGCAGCTTCGCGGCGTCGGCGTCGGCGGCGGCGAGCGTCGGGGCGAGCAGTTGCACGTCGTTGACCCCGGCCTCCGGCGAATTGGCCAGATCCCTCAGCGTCGCCATCGACTCGGTGTTCGGATCCTTCAGATGCAACGGGTTGAAGTCGAAGTGCAAATGGGCGAGCAGCGGCAGGCCCGCGACCACGAGGGCGAGCGTGCCGTACAGCAACGGCTTGCGGTGCTTCTCGGTGAATTCGTCGACCGGACCGAGGCTGCGAAAGCCCGGCGGACTCGGTTCGCCCTTCGGCTTGAACACACTGATGAGCGCCGGCAACAAGGTGATGGCCGACGGGAATGCCACGCACAGGATGCCCACGCCTGCGATCAATCCGAGTTCGGACACGCCGCGATAATCGGTCGGCAGAAACGAGAAGAAACTCGCGGCCGTGGCGGCGGCGGCCAGCGACAGCGGCATCGCAATTGCCCGGCCCGCACTCGTGAGCGCGCCGTGGAGTGCTTCGTCGCCCGACGCTCCCGGCCGATGGTCCAGGCGATGGCGCTCCTCGCGATAGCGCACGCCGAACTGAATACCGAAGTCCACCCCAATGCCAACGAACAGAACCGCGAACGCGACCGAAATCATGTTGAGCGCGCCGACCATCATCAATCCGAGCGCAAACGTGACGGCCAGCCCGGCCAGCAGCGTGATGAACACCGCAATAATCATCTTGCCCGAGCGCACCGCCAGCCACAGTACGACCAGCACGGCGAGCAGCGTGACGACCGCGTTCGGACCAGCGTCCTGACGCACGGAGGCGAACTCCTCGTCGGACAGCGGGCGCGGGCCCGTCAAACGCACCGTCGCGCCATAGCGCTCACCCAGCTTCAGGTCGGCCACCGCCGCGCGAATGCGCGTCGCGGCATTCGCCCCGGCTTCGAGGGCCGCGTAGTCCACCTTCGGCTGCACCTGGACGTAGCTGCGGGCCACGGTGTCGGGCGCGACGAGCGCTCGCCACGACATGGCCGCCGGACGCCCGGCAAGCACCGCCTCGGTCGTCTCGGCCGCATCCCCGAGCAGGTTGGCCATTTCCGGCAGCTTGACTTGTCCGCTGAGGAGCGGCGTTTGCAGCGTGACCGACAGCAGGTTCGACAAACCGGTCAGGCTAGGGTCCTGCGCCAGACGGTTGAGCAGGGGCTTGGCGTCATCGAGCTTGCCCGTGAGCGACTTCACGTCGTCGAGCGGCGCGAAGAGCAGCGCGTTGTGCGCAAAGAACGCCCCCGAGCCGGGACGGCTCACCGCCCGGAACACGTCGGTCTCGGTCACCAGCTTCGCGGCCAGCTCGGCGGCGGCCCGGTCGGCGAACTCGGCCGCCGGGGCCTGCACTACGGCCAAGGTGAGGTCTGTCTTCTGCGGGAAAGCGCGATCGATGGCACGACCGCGCTCGGCGGCGGGTGTATTCAGATCGATCAGGCCCGAGATATCGGTGTTGATCGCGAAGTGCTTGGCGACGTACACGCAACTCGCCATCACGAGCAGTAGCGAAGCGAAAATGACCAGATACGCGTGCTTCGCCGAAAAACGGACGATGCGCACGACGAGCGACGTCAGCATGTAGCGGTTCCGGAAGAGAATCGAGGTCCCCCGCCCCGGCCGCCGCGCTCTAAAAGGCCACGAAACGCAATGTATCAAGCGATACCGGGGAACCAATCGCAGACGAAGTCCGTCGATCAGCTCATGGAAGACAAGGAAACGGTGAATTGACGAAATCGCAGCAGTATACAAGGCCGCGTGAACTACACTACGGCCAACCCGATTGAAATCCACGAAGACGGTATGAACAAATTTCTGGTGACGGCACTCTCGGCCGTCGCATTCAGCGGCATCGGCCTCGCCTCTGGCGCCTGGGCACAGGCAAGCAGCAACAATCCGAACGACATGGTGAAGACGGCGGTCGAGACCGTCGTCAAGGCGGCCAAAGCCGACGCGGCAGCCCGCGACGGCGATGTCGCCGCCACCGCCCGTGTCGTGGCCCGCGACTTCCTGCCCTATACCGATTTCCATCGGACCACGCGTTACGCCGTTGGCTCGAAGGCGTTCGATGCGGCCACCCCGGCGCAGCAGCAGCAGATCTTCGAGCAGTTCCAGCAATTGCTCGTGAACACCTTCGCACTGCAACTCTCGCAGGTGCGCGGTAGCCAGATCGCGTTCAAGTTCACGCCGGCCAAACTCACGGCGAACAGCAGCGACGTGGTGGTGGGCGCCTCGGTCAGCGGCAACGGCGACAATCTGTCGGTGGCCTATCGTCTGGCCAAAACGGACAAGGGGTGGAAGATCTACGACATCAACATGATGGGCGAGAACGTGGCCAACGCATGGCTCATCCAGTTGTATCAACCGCAATTCAAGGCGCGCATCGCCCAGGGCGGTATCGACGGCCTGATCACCTACCTGCGCGACAAGAACGCGCGTTTCGGCAAGTAAATCAACTGCGTGACGACGCCTGACGTGTCCGGTACCGCCGGGCCGCGGGCGTCCGTGGCGACTTGGCGGCACCTTCGACGCAAATCAGATCCAGATAAGCGCCGATTCGTCAACATTTACGAAATATGCGCTGGCGTCTCTCTACTCGGGAGTGCTCAGCAGCATTTGGCGGCGGCGGTTACAATCGTCGCTTGTCAAACGACCGGACGGCGGTCCCCCCAAGGGTGCGCGCGAATTGCCATTGGCACTGGCGCCGCGGGCGCCATGAGGCCATGGCGATCAGGCCATGCACCTCGATGGGAACCGTCATCCCGGCCGACCTGAGCCGGAGAGCTGAATGCAAGTCTTCCTTGCCCAACCCCGCGGTTTTTGTGCGGGTGTCATACGTGCCATCGAGATCGTGGAACGCGCCCTGGAAAAGTACGGCGCCCCGGTCTACGTGCGCCATGAGATCGTTCACAACAAGCATGTGGTCGATTCGCTCAAGGCCAAGGGCGCGCGCTTCATCGACGAGCTGTCCGAAGCCCCCGCGGGCGCGGTCACTATTTTCAGTGCCCATGGCGTGGCGCGCGTCGTTGAACAGGAAGCACAGACGCGCGGCCTGCGAGTGCTCAATGCCACCTGCCCGCTCGTGACCAAGGTGCACCTGCAAGGCAAGAACTACGTGTCCGCCGGGCGTGACGTCATTCTGATCGGCCACGCCGGGCACCCGGAAGTCGAGGGCACGATGGGCCAGATCGACGGCCCCGTGCATCTCGTGCAGACCGAGCGCGATGTCGACGCGCTGCCGCTGGCCGTCGACACGCCGGTCTCGTATGTGACGCAGACCACACTGTCGGTCGACGAGACTCGGGGTATCATTGCGGCGCTGCAAGGTCGCTTTACCGATATCGTCGGTCCGGACACCAAGGACATCTGTTACGCCACGCAAAACCGCCAGACCGCCGTGCGCGAGCTGTGCGAGCGTGTGGACGTGCTGCTCGTGGTGGGTGCGACGAACAGCTCGAATTCGAACCGCCTGCGCGAAATCGGCGCCGAAATGGGGCTGCCGAGCTATCTCGTGGCCGACGGCACCGAGGTCGATCCGGCATGGGTGCGCGGCCAGGCCCGCATCGGCATCACCGCTGGGGCGTCCGCGCCCGAACGCATGGTCGAAGACGTGATCGACGCGCTGCGCCGCATCGACACCGTCGAAGTGACTCTCATGGACGGCATCGAGGAAACCATCCAGTTTCGCCTGCCGTCGGAACTGACCAAAGACGAGCCGGTCGCCGCGCATCACGCGCTGGCCGGCTAACGCAATACGAACAGGAGCCGAACGTGGCCATCCCCTTCCTGCAACAGGCGTATGTTGGCGCCTATCTGATGAAACAACGCTTCAAGGGCAACAAGCGCTACCCGCTGGTGCTGATGCTCGAACCGTTGTTCCGCTGCAATCTCGCCTGCTCGGGCTGTGGCAAGATCGACTATCCGGACCCCATTCTGAACCAGCGCGTCTCGCTCAAGGACTCGCTCGATGCCGTGGACGAATGCGGCGCGCCGGTGGTCTCGATTGCCGGTGGCGAACCGCTGCTGCACAAGGAAATGCCGGAGATCGTCAAGGGCATCATCGCGCGCAAGAAGTTCGTCTATCTGTGCACGAACGCGCTGCTGCTCGAGAAGAAGATCGACGACTATCAGCCGAGCCCGTTCTTCGTTTGGTCGATTCACCTCGACGGCGACCGTGAAATGCACGACGCCGCGGTGTCGCAGGATGGCGTGTACGAACGCGCCGTGGCCGCCATCAAGCTGGCCAAGTCACGTGGCTTCCGCGTGAACATCAACTGCACGCTGTTCAACAACGCCGACCCGGAAAAGGTTGCCAAGTTCTTCGATTCCACGAAGGAAATGGGCCTTGACGGCATTACCGTGTCGCCGGGCTATGCCTACGAGCGCGCCCCGGACCAGCAGCACTTCCTGAACCGCTCGAAGACCAAGCAACTGTTCCGCGACATTCTCAAGCGCGGCAACGGCGGCAAGAACTGGACATTCAGCCAGTCGAGCCTGTTCCTCGATTTCCTCGCCGGCAACCGTTCGTACCATTGCACGCCGTGGGGCAACCCGACGCGCACCGTGTTCGGCTGGCAGCGTCCGTGCTACCTGCTTGGCGAAGGCTATGCCAAGACGTACACGGAACTGATGGACACCACCGACTGGGACAAGTACGGCGTGGGCAACTACGAGAAGTGCGCCGACTGCATGGTGCACAGCGGTTTCGAAGCCACGGCCGTGAACGAGACGCTCTCGCATCCGTTGCGCGCGCTGGGCGTGGCGCTCAAGGGGGTCCGCACGGACGGCGCGATGGCCGACGACGTTTCGTTCGCCAAGCAGCGTCCGGCCGAGTTCGTGTTCTCGAAGCACGTCGAGATCAAGCTCGACGAGTTGCGCCGGGCCAAGGCCTAAATGCCGTCGCGTGTCCTGGTCACCGGCGCCTCCGGGTTCGTCGGGTCCGCGGTAGCACGCGCGGCGCTGACGCGCGGTCACGAGGTTCGCCTGCTGGTGCGCGGCACCAGTCCGCGCGCGAACCTCGCCGATCTTCCTGTCGAGGTCGTGGAAGGCGATATGCGCGACGCGGCGTCGATGCAGCGCGCGCTCGCCGGCGTGGATGCCCTGCTCCACGTGGCCGCCGACTATCGTCTCTGGGCGAAAGACCCCAACGACATCATGCGGGCCAATATCGACGGCACGCGCACGGTGATGGAAGCCGCGCTGCGCGCGGGCGTCGGGCGCGTGGTCTACACCAGCAGCGTTGCCACGCTGCGCGTGCACGACGCCGTCGGCCCCGTCGACGAAACCTCCCCGAACGACGAAGCGACGACCATCGGCGTGTACAAGCGCAGCAAGGTCGCCGCCGAGCGTCTGGTCGAGCGGATGATCGCCCACGACGGCTTGCCCGCCGTGATCGTCAATCCGTCTACGCCCATCGGACCGCGCGACATCAAGCCCACGCCGACGGGACGCATCATCGTCGAGGCCGCGCAGGGCAAGATCCCCGCGTTCGTTGATACCGGTCTTAACCTCGTGCACGTCGACGACTGCGCCGAAGGCCATCTGCTCGCCCTGGAGCACGGCCGCATCGGTGAGCGCTACATTCTTGGCGGCGACGACGTGCCGCTGCGTGACATGCTCGCGGGCATCGCCGACATGGTGGGGCGCCGCGCTCCGAAGATCGCGCTGCCGCGCTGGCCGCTCTATCCGCTCGCGATGGCGGCGCAAGGCGTTGCGCGCTTCACCGGCAAGGAGCCGTTCGTCACGGTCGACGGCTTGAAGATGTCGCGGTATCAGATGTACTTCTCATCGGAGAAGGCGAAACGCGACCTCGGCTACACTGCTCGTCCCTACGCTGCGGGCCTGCAGGACGCGCTCGCCTGGTTTGGCTCCGCCGGATATCTGACATGACCGTTCTGGCCTGGATCGCCGCGCTTTCGCTGGGCATCTGGATCTACCTGCTCAGCTCGCAAGGCGGCTTCTGGCGTGCGCGCGAGCGAGACGATCTGGATGAAGACCGTCTGCCTGTGCCCGAAGTCTGGCCGTCGGTGGCGGTGGTCATTCCCGCGCGCAACGAGGCGGAATCGATCGCACAGGTCGTGGCATCGTTGTGCCGCCAGGACTATGCCGGGCGGCTGCGCATCGTGGTCGTCGACGACCAGAGCAGCGACGGCACGGCCGATCTCGCGCGCGAAGCCGCCGCGCGGGCGGCGGCCGACGGCTTCACGCGCCGCGTGGATGTGCTCAGCGGCCAGCCCCTGCCCGGCGGCTGGACCGGCAAGCTGTGGGCCGTGAGTCAAGGGGTCGCGTTCGCGAGCGATCCGGGCACGAACGACGATGGCATCCCCCCGACTACCTCCTGCACACCGACGCCGACATTGCCCATCTACCCGAGAACGTACGCCGACTGGTCACGCGGGCGGTCGGCGATGGCCGCGTGCTCGTCTCGCTGATGGCGAAGCTGCGCTGCACCGCCTGGTTCGAGCGCACACTGATTCCAGCGTTCGTGCTGTTCTTCCAGATGCTTTACCCGTTCGCGTGGGTCAACGATCCGAAGAAACGCATGGCTGCGGCCGCGGGCGGATGCATGTTGATCCATGGCGCTTCGCTCGAAGCCGGCGGCGGCATCGAAGCCATTCGCGACGAGATCATCGACGACTGCGCGATGGGACGCCTGCTCAAGCGGCAAGGCGCGATCTGGCTGGGGTTGACCGAGCGCGCCCTGAGCGTGCGTCCGTACGACAACCTCGGAGAGATTCGCAAGATGGTGTCGCGCACGGCCTACGCGCAGTTGCAGTATTCACCGGTGTTGCTTGCGGGGACCCTCGTCTCGCTACTGCTCACGTTCATCGTGCCGCCGGTCATGACGATCTTTGCCACGGGCATCGCCCAATGGCTCGGCCTCTTCGCGTGGATGGCGATGACGCTGGCCTACGTGCCGATGTTGCGCTTCTATCGGCAGCCGTCGAGCTTCGGCCCGCTGCTGCCGCTCGTCGCTGCGCTCTATACCGTCTTCACGTTCGACTCGGCGCTGCAGCACTGGCGCGGTCGCGGTGGCATGTGGAAGGGGCGCGCTCAAGCACGCGGCCAGCAATCGTCGGACGCTTGAATCGGCACACCGACCGACGTGTGCCCGAAAACAAAAATGCCAGCCCGTCGACAACGACGCGCTGGCATTTTTGTTGAGGGTGATCGTGGTGACGGATGGCGGGGAAAGACGCCGTGATCAGAGGCCGGCAGCCACCGCACCGAATCCGTCGCCCAGTTCGCGCGCGACGACCTCGCGTCCATGGCGCATGGCCTGATTGGCGCGGCTCGCGTCTTTCCCGACACGCAGCAGCGCGGGCAATTGAAGCGGATTGAGGGCGAGCGAGCGCAGCACGCCGAGGATATCGGTGGAGCCGTCGCTGCGAAGTCCGGCGAGCGCCGCTGGGGGGAGCGAGCGCTCCGCCGGGTCGATCACCACGCGGGCGGCGACGAACGGTAGTCCGTGCGCCTGTGCCACGCGTGCGACGATGTGCGACTCCATGTCGGCCGCCGCCGCCCCGCTCTCGCGCCACAGGGCGGCCTTGTCGTCGGCCCTGACGACAGGGGCCGTCACCCCGGCCAGATCGGCGTGCAAGGCGTCGGGCATGGCACGACGCAGCGCATCGGCCCAGCGCACGCACGACACATACGCGTGCGCCTGCTGCGGCATATCCAATACCCTATGCGCAATCACCCACCGACCGGGCGCCACGCCGGGCCTCAAACCGCCCGCCGTGCCGAAGCTCACCAGCCCGCGCGTGCCGTCGCGTGCCATCGCGGCCTCCAGGTCTGACGCGAGCGTATTGTTTTGCGCGCAGACCACGACCACCCCGTCGCCGCGCGCGATGCGGGCTTCGAAGGGCATACCGGTCACCACGATGATGGGCGGGGTCATGGCGTGCGCGATCACATCCCGCACGGCACCGGGCAGTCATTGCGCACCGTCAGGTTGCGGTAGCGCGCGAGTGCCCACAGCGGGAAGAACTTGCGATAGCCGTGATAGCGCAGATAGAACACGCGCGGGAAGCCCGTCGCCGTGTACAGGGCTTCGTCCCACAGCCCTTCATCGTTCTGCGTACTCAGCAGATAAGCGACACCGCGCTTGACCGCCGGATCGTCGGCCTTGCCCGCCGCCATCAGGCCGAGCAACGCCCACGCCGTTTGCGACGCCGTGCTCGGTGCCGCTTCGTAGCCCTGGTAGTCGAGCTTGTAGCTCTCGCCGTCCTCGCCCCATCCGCCGTCGGCGTTCTGGATCGAGAGGAGCCATTGCGCCGCGCGCGCCATGGCCGGATGCGCCGGCGGCACCCCCGCCGCCTGCAAGCCGCACATCGCCGACCACGTGCCGTACACGTAATTCATGCCCCAGCGGCCGTACCAACTGCCGTCGGCTTCCTGATCGTCGAGAATATATTTCAACGCCAGATCGGCCGAGGCCTTGCGCTCCGGCGATGGCGGCAATTGCGCGAGCATCGACAGGCATCGCGCGGAGACGTCCACCGTTGGCGGATCGAGCAAGGCGCCATGATCCGAGAACGGGATGCTGTTCAGATACAGATGCGTGTTCTCGGGCTCGAATGCGCCCCAGCCGCCGTTCCCGCTCTGCATGCCGATGACCCACTCCGTGCCGCGATCGATCGCGTGACGCATCGGCCGCGGGCTCGCGTCGACCGTGTCGTTCCCGAAGGCGCCCACGAGCTTCTCGTAGCGATCCATCGCCATGGCGACCACGGCGGTGTCGTCGACATCCGGGTAGTGCGGATTCGCGAACTGGAAGGCCCAACCGCCCGGACGCACGTTCGGGCGGCGGGAAATCCAGTCGCCGCGCACGTCCAGGATCTGTAGCGGAATGAGCCACTTCAGCCCCTTGCCTGCTTGCTCGATGGCGCGCTTGTCGCCGGTTTCGAGCAGCGCGTGCGCGGCCAGCGCGGTGTCCCACACCGGCGACAGACACGGCTGCACATAGGTCTCGTGATCGGCAGGCGTCACCAGCTTCTCGACCGACCGGCGGGCGATCGCGCGGCTCGGATGCGCTTCGGGATAGCCAAGCGCGTCGTACATCATGACCGCGTTGGCCATGGCAGGATAAATCGCACCGAGGCCGTCCTCTCCGTTCAGGCGCTCCTCGACGAACGCGACGGCACGCTGGATCGACTTCTCTCGCAGTTTTCTCGGAAAGAACGGATCGAGGGCTCGCAGCACATGATCGACGCCCGAAAAGCACGTGAACCAGAAGCGGCTCTGGTGCGGTGCGCGCCTGGGCGGGCCAACGTCTTTGGGACGACCGATGAACAGCTCGTCGATGCCGACGCCCTTGGGATTACGCGCGCGCGGGCGCTTGGCTTGCAGCACAAGCAACGGCACGATCACGGTGCGCGCCCAGTACGACACCTTCGACAGATGGAAGGGGAACCACTGCGGCAACAGCATGATCTCGACGGGCATCATCGGCACGGCCTTCCACTCCAGCACACCGTACAACGCCAGCAAGATCCGCGTAAAAACGTTCGAGTTCTGCGCACCGCCACGCGAGAGGATGGCCTCGCGGGCGCGCACCATGTGCGGGGCGTCAATGGGATCGCCGATCATCTTGAGCGCGAAATACGCCTTCACGCTCGCGCTCATGTCGAACTTGCCCTGATGGAACAGCGGCCAGCCGCCGTGCTCGCCCTGGATGCGGCGCAGATAGGCGGCGATCTTCGCTTCGAGTTCGGCGTCGACCGGCTCGGCCAGATGATGACGCAGCAGCACGTATTCCGCCGGAATCGTGGCGTCGGCTTCCAGTTCGAAGAGCCAGTGACCGTCGTCTTGTTGCAGGTCGAGCAACGCCGTGATCGAGCGGTCGATGCCCGTCTCGAGCGTCTGTGTTGCCATTGCCGTGCTCACCTTATGGGCAAGCTCGGTATGCAGTTTGAGGTCCACGGCCGTGGCAGTGGCCGTGCGTCGCGCTTCCTTTTCGGAAGCATCGCGTATCGTGTCCATGGCATTCTTGCCTACTCAAAGGCGTGTGATCGGCGCGGTGTACGCGCCGGTTAAACAGTGTCATTGACGACAGGTGCCGGGTTCTGTCGCCCGGCTCATGCACGAGACGGTTCGACAAGCCTCAGGCGGGATGCAGCACGTCGGCCGCCCGGTTGCCGCTGCGCAGCGCGCCTTCGATGGTCGCGGGCAGGCCGGTGGCCGTCCAGTCTCCAGCGAGCGCGAGATTGCGCCAGCGCGTGCGCGCGCCGGGGCGACGCTTGTCCTGCGCCGGCGTTGCCGCAAACGTGGCGCGCTTCTCGCGCACCAATTGCCACACCGGCATCGGCGTGGCGGGTACCTGACAGGCGCGCGCAACCTCGTCCCAGATGCGCAGCGCGAGCGATTCCCGAGATTCGTCGAGCAAATGGTCCGCCCCGCTGATCGTCACCGACAACCGGCCGTCGAACGCGAAGATCCAGTCGCTCACGCCGTTCACCACGCCGATCATCGGCGGGCAGCCCGGCGGCGGCGGCACCTGGAAATGGGCGTTGACGATGGCCCTGTATTCGTCGGGCGTCGTCAGGTCCGGCACCAGCCCGGCCGCCACGTTTGGCGGCACCGCCAGCACGACGGCATCGTCCGCCGCCAACGCCTGCGGTCCGTCGCCAAAATCGATCGACGCCACACGACTGTCGTCCGGCGCAAATTCCAACGCCCGCACGCGGTGCTGCATCATCACGCGCGCGCCGTTCGCTTCCAGGAACGCCAGCGCAGGCGTGACAAACGATACGTCCAGGCCCTCGCTCGCGATCAGCGGATGACACGCCTTGCCGCCCGCCGCGAGCGTTTCGCGAATGACGGCGGCCGCCATCTGCGCCGAGCCTTCGGCCGGATCGGCGTTGAGCACGGCGAGAAACAGCGGGTGAATCAGGCGCTGGTAAAGCGCGGGCGGACAACGCATCGCGTCGGTCATCGTCGCGTCGGGCCCGGCGCGCAGCAGCGGCGCGAGCGACAGGTAGTCCGACCACTTCGTGCCCGGCACGCGGGCGGTGCTGTCGAAGATCCACCATGGCAGGCGCCCTTCCGACAGACGCACCGTCCAGCGCTCGTCGCTCGTCAGATCGACGAATGCGAATTCCGCACGATCGGGGCCGGTCAATGTGTGTTCAGAGCCGATGGTGCGCGTAAATTCGCGCATCGTCGTATTGCCCGAGAGCACCAGGTGATTGCCGTTGTCGATCACCGCGTTCAACTGCCGGTCGAAGTAGGACCGGCAGCGTCCGCCTGCCTGCGGTGCCGCCTCATGCAGCACGACCGGCACGCCACGCTTCACGAGCCTTACCGCGGCGGCCAGGCCTGCCAGACCGGCACCGATAACGTGAGCCGTGCCCGACATCAGAACGCCATCTGCCGCAGCAGCATCAGCATGAGACGCCAGCGCGGCACACGCACGCGCTCGCGAGGCACGGCAAAGCCGCGCGCAATGAGCTTGTCGAGGATCGCGCCGTAGGCTTTGGCCATCACAGCGGGCGCAATCACCACGCGGCGCGGGTACGGCGCCATGATGGCGCGCGCCTTCGCATAATGTTCTCGGGCCTGCGCCACCAGGGGCGCACAGGCGCGGTCGAGCTGGGCGGCAACGACGTTCTGCGGCGTGGCGCCCACGATGCCGGCCTCGGCCAGCGTTTCGCGCGGCAGATAGACGCGGCCGATGCCGGCATCTTCGTCGATGTCGCGCAGGATATTCGTCAGTTGCAAGGCGCGACCGAGATGATAGGACAGGTCGATACCGTCCTGCTCGGGCATGCCGAACACCTTGACCGACAGACGACCGACGGCGCTCGCCACGCGATCGCAATACAGATCGAGCGTGGGCAAGTCGGGCGCGACGATGGGGCCGCAGGCATCCATTTCCATGCCGTCGATCACGGCGAGAAAGTCATCGTGCTTCAGGCCGAACTGCTTGACCACGCGGGCAAGGTTCGCGAGCGACGGCGCCGGGCGTGCGTCGTACAGATCGGCCAGATCGCGTCGCCACGCGGCCAGACGCGCCATGCGGCTCGCCGACGTGTCGTCGCCGTCGTCGGCAATGTCGTCTACGGCGCGGCAAAAGGCATAAATCTCGAACATGCCTTCGCGCTGCGCGGGCGGCAGAATGCGCATGGCAGCGTAAAAACTGCTGCCCGACGCCACGCGTGCGCTGCTTGGCTCAGGCGACATTTCGATCGGTTCGGCGACGCTCACGAGGCTCCTCGTCGTGCAGGGGAACGGGGTGACACCACGGAAAAAACTCAGGGGATTCTTGCAAGGAGGGAAGTATACCGGGGATTGGCGCGACTTTCCCGCCAGGATTCGGAACGATAGCATAGAATCTCGGGGCCCTCAGCGCCGCCGCGTTGCCCCATTTGCCCCACCCGCCTGATGACTTCCGACGCCAAGATCGAGCATTACGAGAACTTCCCGGTCGCCAGTATCCTGCTGCCGCGCGAGATGCGCGCGCCGGTCGGCGTGATCTACAACTTCGCGCGCACGGCCGACGACATTGCCGACGAGGGCGATGCGTCCGACGCCGAGCGTCACGCCGGCCTCGCGGCTTATCAGGCGGAACTCGACAAGATCGCCGCCGGACAGCCCACGTCGCCCGACAAACCGCTGTTCGCGGCCCTTGCGCGTGTCATTGCCGAGCATCGGCTCCCGGTCCAGCCATTCTCCGACCTGCTGAGCGCGTTCGATCAGGACATCGACGTCAAGCGTTACGCGACATTCGCCGACCTGCGCGACTACACGCGCCGCTCGGCCGACCCGGTCGGGCGCATCATGCTCGGCCTGTTCAAGCTCGACACCCCCGAGAACATCGCCTGCTCGGACGACATCTGCTCGGCCCTGCAACTCATCAACTTCTGGCAGGACGTGGAAGTCGACTGGCGCAAGGCGCGTGTGTACCTGCCGCAGGACGACATGGCGCGCTTCGGCGTGACCGACGCCGACATCGGCGCGCAGACGTTCGACGATCGCTGGCGCGCGCTCATGCGCTACGAGGTCGACTTTGCCCGGCGGATGATGCTGCGCGGCGCGCCGCTCGCCAACCGCGTCCCCGGCCGTTTTGGGCTCGAACTGTGCTGCGTGGTGCATGGCGGGCTGCGCATCCTCGACCGGATCGATGCCGTCAACTACGACGTCTTCCGTCATCGTCCGCAACTGGGGAAGACCGACGGGCTGCGCGTGTTCCTGCGTGGCCTCGGCATGAAACTGAGCGGCACGCCGCCCAAAGCCCGCGCGGACTAGCGTCTGCTCACAAGCGGCCACACGCGGGGCCAGCGGCTGCGACGTCATGCCGCAGGCTCCGCACCGCCTGAGCGCGCCCGCGCTTGACCCATCGCAAGACCCGTTCGCGGGGCAGGTGCCAGACTGCCCTTTTCGCGTGGGCGCGCCGTCACACGGCGCCATCGCCCGCGCGAGTCCACCTCGACGAACGGAACTGACATGAACGAGCAATGGTTGACGCTGGCCGGCCGCCGGCTGGTGCCGGTAGTGCAAGGCGGCATGGGCATCGGCATCTCCGCGCACCGGCTCGCCGGCACGGTGGCACGGCACAACGGCATGGGGACGATCGCGAGCATCGATCTGCGCCACCATCATCCTGACCTGCTCGCCGAAGTGGACGGCCTTCACACCCCGGAGGGCAAGAAGGCGGCCATCGAGGCGGTCAACCTGATTGCGCTGGACCGCGAGATCCGCGCCGCCAAGGCGATTGCCGACGGTAACGGACTGGTGGCGGTCAACGTCATGAAGGCGGTGAGCGCACACGCATCGCTGGTACGGCAGGCGTGCGAGAGCGGCGCCGACGCCATCGTCATGGGCGCCGGATTGCCGCTCGACCTGCCGGAACTCACGGCGTCTCATCCGGGCGTCGCGCTCATCCCGATTCTGTCGGACTCGCGCGGCGTCAGCCTCGTGTTGCGCAAGTGGCAGAAGAAGGGCCGCCTGCCGGACGCCATCGTCATCGAACATCCGGCGCATGCGGGCGGGCATCTTGGCGCGTCGCGCATCGAGGATCTGGGCGACGCGCGCTTCTCGTTCGATCGCGTGCTCGCGGAGTGCCGCGAGATCTACGCGACGCTTGGCATCGAGTGGGCCCGCGTGCCGTTGATCGTGGCTGGCGGCATACACCGTCACGAGCAGGTTCGCCACTGGCTGGGACAAGGCGCGGCAGGCGTGCAGTTGGGCACGGCGTTTGCGGTCACCGAGGAATCGGACGCGCACCCCGCATTCAAGGCGGTGTTGGCGAGCGCACGGCCGGAAGACATTGCCGAGTTCACCAGCGTGGCCGGGCTGCCTGCGCGTGCGGTGTTGACACCGTGGTTGAGAAAGTACCTCTCGCGTGAGACCGCCCTTCAAGCAAAGGCGAAGGTGCGGCAGTGTCTGGAGGGATTCGACTGCTTGCAGGCCTGCGGGCTGCGCGACGGCGTGGCGCGCATCGGGCAGTTCTGCATCGATCTGAAACTCGCCCAGGCGGTGCGTGGCGATGTGGCGCGCGGACTCTTCTTCCGCGGCCGCGACCCGTTGCCCTTCGGTGAGCGCATTCGCCCCGTGGGCGATCTCATGCGTTACCTGCTCACGGGCGAGCGGCCGGAGGACGGCGACGCGGTCGCGGTCGCATAGCCGTGCTCACTTGGCCGGCGCCGCCGGTGCGGGCGGCGCGCTTGCTGCGGCATCCGCCCCGGGCTCGGAGGGCTGCCCCACCGGCATCGTCCGCACTGACGGGTGCGGCACGTGCCGCAATACGCCGGTCGAGGAACGCGGCGAGCGCCGGGTCGTTCACCTTGAGATCGAACTGACGGTCATCCACCGCCGAGAAATAGCCGTCGCACAGATCCGCTTTCGCGCTCTCGGTCGGCTGATCGTCGATGCTGCGGGAATAGACGACGAACTGGCGCTCGACAAGCATCGGCAATTGGTTGCGCAGCAAGTCGTCGAAGCGCGCGCGTTCGTCGGGGTCGGTATAGGCGGATTGCAATTCGGCGCGCACGCGACGGCCCTCGGCGAGATAGTCGCGATGACGCGTCTGCCATGCGCGCAATGCCGCATTCCCGTGGGTTCGCGTGGCGTCGCCGTAGAGCCCGCACTTCTGCACGAGCCGCGCGAGCACCTCACCGACACCTTCGGGCGCCGCGATCGCCGCGCCCATCAACTCGGCGTCGTTCTTGTACTGCGGCGGTTGCGCCAGCGTGGCAGCCGTGTATAAGCCTGCCGCACCCACGATCATGCAGGCGAACAGACTTCGCCAACCGTTGCCAAATGGCTTCATTGCCGGATTGTCGGAATGGCGGGCTCGAACGGCCTCGCTCTCGGAGCTATCGCATCGGCCACGACGTCGATGCTTGCATCTTAGCCGAAGTGACGTTCCGAGGTGCCCCACTGTGGCGTCGCCCGCCGAACGATACGTCGCGTTCGGGCATGTCGTGGCGTCGCGGCACGGCGCCGGGCGGGGGCCTGTCGATGTCGCACTTGAGGCGTTGGGTCTGCACCGCGACATTGTCGCGGTGGTGCCAAGCTTTCCGGCGGCGTTGTCCGTGGCGCAGGCGTCCGGCTTGATCGCGCTGGTGCCCGCGTCACTCATGAGGCAACGCGCCGCACGGCGCGTCGCAACCTCATCCGCGTCGGTCCACGTGGTCGACCTGCCGGTGACGACCGGACAGATTGCCGTGTCGTTGATGTGGCATCCCCGAATGGACGCGGACCCCGTTCATCGCTGGCTTCGACAACATGTGCTGTCGGTGTGCCGCCCGGACGATGCGGCATCGCGATAATCGAAAGCGGTAAGACGGCGCTTATCGTGAGGGGGTCGCCCCACATTGCACCTGCCCCGACACCGGATCTCGCTTGCAAGCGGTGGGCCCCTGCTCGTTGAAGTAGACCGCACCCTGCGCGTTCGTCGACGCGCCCGGGAAACGACCTTGCGGCGCGCGTTGCGGATCCGTCAGTTGCCTCATCTGCATATCGTTCGTCGCGGACGACTCACGCTGGCGTTGTGCCTGCCGCTCACCCTCCGCCATGCCCTGCTTGAACCGTGCGCCAACGCCGCCCTCCCTGTCAAGTGTCGACGCGGGTGGCGTAAGCCCCACGCCGGGCTGACCACCCGGCGCGGCCTGATTCGATTGGCGGATGCTGTTCAGATCGCCACTCTGCAAGTAGGACTGAGCGGCCGCGCCACCGGCCACCGATATTCCTGCGGTGGCCAGGCAGGCGATCAGCAAGGTTCTGGCTGACATGTTTCGAACTCCCCCGTGAAGTGCGCAATGACTCTTTTTCTCGGGGCACAGTGTAGCGCCAATCGCAATCCGCTTCGACGTCCGAAGTTGCGCGACAGCCTGCACCTCACGGCATCACCGGCGGGTGATACGTCAATGTCTGCGCGAGCAGCCACAGCATGACGATGACCACGGGGAAGTGCACCAACAATTGCGTGAACGTGTATCCGACAATGTCGCGCGCGCGCAGACCGAGCACCCCCAGCAGCGGGAGCATCCAAAACGGATTGATCAGGTTCGGCAGCGCTTCGGCTGCGTTGTACACGGTCACCGCCCACCCCAGGTGCACGTGCAGGTCGTTGGCCGCCTGCATCACGTACGGGGCCTCGATGATCCACTTGCCGCCGCCCGACGGCACGAAGAAGCCCAGTACCGCCGAATACACGCCCATCACACCCGGGAAAGACGTCTGTGACGAGATCGCCACGAAGAAGCTCGACAGGTGGTGCGAAAGCGTCGCCCCATCGATGCCCGGCGCTTTGGTCAGCAGGTAGGCAATGCCGCCGTAGAGCGGGAACTGGATCAGCACGCCCGCCACGGACGGCACCGACTTCGCGATCGCATCGAGAAACCGGCGGGGACGCCAGTTCAGCAACATGCCCAACATCAGGAACACGAAGTTGTAAGTGTTCAGATTGGAGATCGCCAGCAACGGATCCTTTGTCGTGAACTCATGTCCGATCCAGAGCACACCCAGCGCCACGATCAGCACCGTGACTACCGGGCTGTGTTCAAGCCAATCCCCCGGGCGTTGCGCACGCACGTAAGGCTTCGCCATATCGTCGAGCGACACACCGAGCTCGGCCGCGACGGTGGCGCGGTCGTCGCGCGGTGCCGAGTAGTAAGCCAGCGCCACCGACACCACCGTCAGCACGGCGGCAATCGCCATCGATTGCGGCAGGAAGATGGTGTCGGCGAACGGAATGACGCCGGTGATCTCGACCAGCGCCTTCGGCAAGCTTGCCGGGTTGGCCTGCAACTGTGCCGCCGACGAACTCAGGCCGAGCGCCCACGTCGCCCCCATGCCCAGATACGCCGCGGCACCCCCCGCACGGTAGTCCATGCGAATATCGTCGCGGCGCGCAATCGCGCGCACCAGCAAGCCGGCAAAGACCAGGCTGATGGCCCAGTTGAACAGCGAGAGCACGATACTCACAAATGCCACATAGGCCACCGCGCTACGACCGCTGCGCGGCAGCGTGGCCATCTTGCGGATGAGCAACGCCGCGGGCGGCGAGACGGCCACCACATAGCCGGAAATCGCCACGATGGCCATCTGCATCGTGAACGGGATCAGGCTCCAGAAGCCGTCGCCAAAGGCCACGCCCACCTTGACCGCCGGGACACCGATGGCGAGCGCGCCGCCCGCGCATACGATGACGGCAAGCGCCGCGAAAAGATAGGCGTCCGGAAACCAGCGCTCGGACCAACGCGTGACCGCCGCCGCCAGACGTTCCAGAAGTCCGCCGTCCCGCGGCGTCTCCGACATGCTCGAAAGTGAATTTCCCGGTTTCATTGCCTGTGTTCCCTTAGGTTTGTCATGATCGGCACCGCCGCACCTCGCGATGCTCGCCCCGTGCCCTGCCCTGCGACAGCGATTTATCATCTCCGCCGTCGTCCATCGCCAGTTGCCCGCGTCGTGTCAAGCGTGTCGTGTCGCCTGCCAGACGAGCGTGGCGGCCGCGAGATCTTCCAGCGCTGTCCCTACGGCCTTGAATACCGTGCGCTCCCCCTCGCCGTTACGACATCCGCGTCCTGCGCGACACAGGTCGGCCAGCGTGCCGCGCACGTCCGACGCGGCGAACACGCCTCGCGACATCGGTCCGAGCAACTCTCCCGATTTCGCCAGCGCTTCGTCGGTGTCGACGTACAACGACGCGCCAGCAAAGCAGAGATCGTCGGCTTCGCGCATCTGCGGCGTAAAGCTGCCGATCAGATCCAGATGGACGCCCGGCGCCAACCAGTCGCCCTGCACGATGGGCTCGGTCGCCAGCGTTGCGCAGGTGACGACGTCCGCGCCCTCGACGGCCGCCTTCGCGGTGTGGCACACGACCGCGTCGAGACCTTGCGCATGCAGGCGATCGACCAGACGCCCGGACGCCTGCACATCGCGATCCCACACGCTCACACGTGTAATGGGACGCACCGCACGATAGGCCAGCGGCACGAGCGCCCCCACGCGTCCCGCGCCGAGCAGCGCGAGATGCGACGCATCGTCACGCGCCAGATACGATGCAGCCAGCGCAGAGGCTGCCGCCGTGCGGCGCGACGTGATCTCGTTGCCGTCCATTTGCGCCAGCGGCACGCCCGTCGTGGCGTCGTAGAGCAGGTAGGTCGAATGCAGACCCGGCACGCCGCGCTGCGTATTGGCCGGTGCGATGTTGACGGTCTTGATGCCGAGATATCCGCCGGGCTGCCACGCGGGCATGATGAGCACGGTCATCGCATCGCGCGAGCCCGATTCCGGGATGACGTGCGTGTGGCGCAGCGGCACTTCGCATCCGGTGACGAACAGGCTGCGAAGCGCGTCGAGCAACGGGCCGAAAGCCAATGCCGCGCGAGTGGCGTCGGCGTCGATGAATTTCATGAGTACAGCTCCTCGTCGAGGTGAAAATGAGATGTCAGGCGTCGAGCACGATGGCTTCGCGCGGCACGGCCTGACAGGCCAGACACATGCCGGGCTCGTCGAGCGCCACGTCGCCCAGATGCTCGACCTCGCCGGCCAGCACGCGCACCGCGCAACTCTCGCATTGCCCGACACGGCAACCGCTTGGCAGTGCCAGCCCCAGCGACTCGGCAAACGACAACAGGCTGCCGTGCGAAGGCGTCCAGACAGCCTCGCGGCCCGAGCGGACGAACGTAACGGGCCACGCGGCCCCGGCGTCCACACGCGCAGCGCTCGGTGAACGGAACGCCTCCTTGAACATGTCGAACGCGGGTACGCCACGCGCCGCCAACCCCTCCATCACGGCCGTCATCATGGGCGCCGGACCGCACAGGTAGAAGCGTGCGCGTCGCTTGATCAGTTCGTCGGACGCCACGGCCGCAGACAGCCGTTCTGCCGATGCGTAGTCGCGACCGAGAACATCCGCCTCGCGCGGTGCGTCGTAGTAATTGACGACGCGCACGTTGGGCAGGCGCTGCGCAAGCGCCGCCAGCCGATCCCGGAAGGCATGCGTGGCGCCATTGCGGTTGGCGTAATGCAGCCAGACCTCGGGCAGCGGCAAGGGCGCGCGCTCGGCCTGCGCCGCCAGCGATTCCAGATAGCAGAGGAAGGGCGTGATACCAATGCCGCCGGCGAAGCACACCACCGGCTGACGGCTGTGCAGCGGCATGACGAAACGCCCCGACGGCGCGCCAAGTTCGATCACGTCGCCCACGCGAGCGCCGGTGTTCAGCCAAGTCGAGACCACGCCGTCAAACGGTGCGCCCTCGGACGTGCGCCCCTGCTGATGACGCACGGCAATGCGATAGCCGCGACGGTCGCGCTCGCTGGAGGGACCGGTGAGCGAGTACGCGCGTGTCACGGGCTGCCCTTGCCCGGGGATCGATACGCGCACGGTCACGTGCTGTCCCGGCAGATAGTCGGGTAGCCCCACGTCGTCGAGCGGATCGAGCGCGATGGCGCACACCCCTCGGCCGCGGCATCGAGCGCGGCAATGCGAAAGCGCGCCATGCCGCGCCATGGCCGGCGGGCCGGATCGCTCGTCGGATCGCGCGCAACGTCGCATCGAAACGAGCGCAACGGCGACGCACCGCTGATCGGGTCGATGTCCTGCGTCGTCACCAACGCGTTGAAGTTGCTCGACGCATCGCCCGCCATCGCAAAACCGTCACGTCCCACACTATCGCAAGCCTGCCACCAACCGTATTCGGCAAGCAGCACGTCGTCGCCCAATCCCGTATCGAACGCGGCGCGAAAGCGCGCGACCCCGGCCGGCGTCGTCACCCGCACCCAATCGCCCTCTGCGATGTGCTTTCGCGCCGCCAGCGACGGATGCAGATGCACCACGGGATCGGGGGCGCGCATGCGCAGGCTCGCGAGTCCGCGATGCTGACTGTGGCAGTAGTAGCCGTTCTTGGTCGAACCGAGCAGCAGCGGGAAGCGCTGCGCCTCGTCGTCGCTCACGGCACGGGGCGCCACGTGCACCGGTACCGGCGGATATCCGTGACGCAGCAGATGCTCGGAATAGAGCTCCACGCGCCGGGTTTCAGTGGCGAAGCCGCGCACATCGCCGGCCTCGGCACGCGCGTATTTGCGCTCATATTGCGGCTGCGGACGCGAAATGCCCTCGGGATGGGCGCGCAACGTCTGCACGTCGAGCCCGAGCGGGGCGAGTTGATGATTCCAGCCGGCATCGAGACTGCCGCCGAAAAAGGCGTCGCTCATTCCCAGGCGCACCGCGAGATCGAACACGATGTCGTTGTCGCTGCGCGACTCGCCGCGTGGCGACACCATGCGCTGGCGAAGTTGGATCAGTGCATCGGCGCGATCGTCGATCTCGAAGCCGGCGCGCAAGCCTTCGCGTTCCCACGGCGTGTTCACCGGCAGCACGATATCGGCGAAACGCGCCGACGGCGTCTCGAACAGATCGCAATGGACGTGAAACTCGAGCGCTTCGAGCGCCTGGCGCGCCATCGCATAATCCGCCTGCGACGCCAGCACGTTGGTACCGAAGCAGAACAGCGCGCGCACACGATAGGGCGCGCCATCGAGAATCGCGCGGTAGGTATCGCGCGCGGTCACCCAGCCGCGCGCAGGCGGTCCCAGCGGACGTTCGTCGATGCCCAGCGCCCTGGCCTGCTGCTCGGGACTCAAAAGATCATGCTGACTGACGGCATTCAGCGGTTGACGCGTCATCACGCGATTGCCCCCGCGTCTGTCGAAGCTGCCGGTCAGTGCATACAAGACCGCGATGGCGCGCTCGATTTGCGTCGCGTTCGCGTGCTGCGCGACACCCGACCATGCGTGATAAGCGACGCGCTGTGCCCCGGTGAAGAGGTCGGCGGCGGCGTCGAGCTGCGCCGGAGAAACGCCGCAGAGTGCGCTAACGGACGCCGCGTCGTAAGCGGCCAGCCCCGCGCAGAGATGATCGAACGCTGGCCGGCAGGCAATGCGCGATCCGTCGCGGGACATCACCGCAAACTCGCCGCGCAGGGCGGCTTCGTTTGCAGCATCTCGGCTCAGCGCATGGGTCGTATCGTAGGGTTGCGGTGCCGAAGTCGCTTCATTCCAGATAACGAAAGCTTCCGGCGGTGCGCCAGCGTCCGTCGCCACCAGATCGCACGCGCGCAGGAAATGGCCGTTGTCATTGCGCACGAGCAACGGCGCGTTGGTCCACCGGCGCACGAACGTCTCGTCATAGCGTCCGCTGTCGATCAGACGACGGGCGAGACCGAGCGCCAGCGCCGCATCGGTGCCGGGCCGCACGGGCAGCCAGGCGTCGGCGTCGGCGGCAAGCGGTGTCTTGCGCGGGTCGACGACGAGCAGCTTGGCGCCACGCGCGCGCCCTCGCCCGATCGCGTTCGCCTGACTCAACCACGTACTCGTGGGGTTGTGCCCCCACACCATGATGACGTCAGCCTGCGCGTAATCGGCGGTCGGCATGCCGCACCCGAACGTGAATGCGTGCGCGAAATCCTTGTGCCAATTGCAGATTTCCGTCGCGTAAACCGTGTTCGGGCTACCGAACACCCGGATGAAGCGCTCGATCCAATCGATGCTGTCTGATAGTGGCGTGCCGCTCGGTGTCGTCACGCCAAACGCGACGGCATGCGCACCGCTCTCGCGACGGATGTCGCCCAGGCGCGCCGCAATCTCGGTGAGCGCGTCGTCCCACGAGATGGGCGTCCAACCCGGGTCGTCCGCCCCTTTCGGCGCCGTGCGGCGCAGCGGCGTGGTCAACCGGTCGGGGTGATGCACCAGCTCCGGCGCCGCCTTGCCCTTGCGGCACATCGCGGCGCCATTCGGATGCGACGGATCGGGTTCGACCGCGATCAGCGCATCGTTTTCCACGCGAGCCAGTGTGCCGCAGCGGGAGCGGCACAACGTGCAGAACCCGGGCTTGACCTCCTGAACCATGTCTCATGCGTCTCTATAGGAATCGATGTTCCGATGCTATACAGCCGTCACTTTTATTACTAATATAAAAAATATAGTTTGCAATATTGATTTTTTAAATGAAACCAACCCTGCGTCAGATCGAGTATTTCGTGGCCGTGGCCGAGACAGGACAGGTGATGCGCGCGGCCGAGCGATGCAGCGCGTCGCAGTCGTCGCTAACGATCGCCTTGCAGAATCTGGAGGTGATCGTCGGCACACCGCTTTTCGTGCGGCATGCGAAGGGGCTGCGCCCGACCGAGGCCGGCGAGCGATTTCTGCGTCACGCCTACCGAATCCTCAACGCCACCGACGACGCGCTGCAAGAGGCCCGCACGCTTCCGGACGATGCCGGTGGCCGTCTGCGACTGGCCGTCACCGAAACGATTTCGGCGTATCTGCTGCCTTCGGTGGCCAGCACCTTGTCCAAGCGCTTCCCGAACGTCGAACTCACGTTGATCGAGGGCGACCGCCGCGAACTGGAAGCGGCCGTACTGGGGGGCAAGGTCGACCTGGCGTTGCTGTTAGTGTCGAACGTCGTGGCTGACGGACTCGTCTCGCACACGTTGCTGCGCTCGACGCGCCGGCTGTGGACCAGCCCCGGACATCCGCTGCTCGACAAACCAAGCGTCACGCTCGACGACGTGCGCGGACAGCGCTTCCTGCTGCTTGATATGGATGAACACGTGCAGACGGTCGAGCGCTACTGGCATGCCGCGCAGGTCGAACCGGTCGTGCACTTCCGGACTCGCTCGATCGAGGCAATTCGTAGCCTCGTGGCGCAGGGCTATGGTGTATCGATTCTCTCGGACCTCGTCTATCGCCCCTGGTCGATCGACGGTGGGCGAATCCTGCGACGGGATTTGAGCACGGGCGTGCCGTCGATGGATGTGGGACTCGTATGGGCGCAGCGACGTCCGCCTGAGGGATTGACCGAGCGCATCGTCAGCGCGTTGCGCTCGCTGATCCGCGAAATCAACGATCGCGGACACATGGGGGTGGAATGATCAACTGACGACGACGCTCGACGCGTCGGCGTCAGCGGCATTCATGCCCGACGCGTAGCCAGTTCAGACCCTTGGCGCAGCGCTTCGAGCAGGCTGCGCTCGTCGGCAATGCCCTTGCCTGCGATGTCGAACGCCGTGCCGTGGTCGACCGACGTGCGCACCACCTGCAAGCCGACCGTCACGTTCACGCCCGCCTCCAGGCCCAGCACCTTGACCGGGCCATGCCCCTGATCGTGGTACATGGCGACCACGAGATCGAAATCGCCGCGCCCGGCGCGGAAGAACAACGTATCGGCGGGCAACGGGCCTTCGATATCCCAGCCGCGCTCACGCAAGCGTTGCACGGCCGGCACGATCTTCTCTTCCTCTTCCCCGTAGCCGAACAAGCCGTTCTCGCCCGCGTGCGGGTTGATGCCGCACACGGCAATGCGGGGATTCGCGATGCCCGCCTTGACCAGCGTAGCGTGACCGCGCTCGATCGTACGCTGGACCAGACCCGGCTCGATCTTGCGAATCGCATCGATGATGCCGATGTGAGTCGTGACGTGAATCACCCGCAGGTTCGGCGCGACAAGCATCATCGACACCTCTTCGATACCCGTCAGGTGAGCGAGCATCTCGGTGTGACCGGGAAACTTGTGCCCGCCCGCGTGCAGCGCTTCCTTGTTCAGCGGTGCCGTGCAGATCGCGTCGATTTCCCCGGCTTCGGCCAGCTTCGCCGCGTGCGCGATGTAGCGGTACGCGGCATCGCCCGCGATCGCCGACAGTTGGCCAAACGGCAAGTCCTCGGGAATCAGGCCCAGGTCGATGCACTCGATCACGCCTGGCGTGAAGCGCGCTTGCGCGACCGTCTCGATACGACGCACGCTCAGCGGCATCTTGACGATGGCGATGGCCTGCTCGAGACGTCGCGCGTCGCCGATCACGACGGGGCGGCATTGCTGGTAGACGCTGTCGTGCGCCAGGCTCTTGACGATAATTTCCGGGCCGACGCCAGCCGCGTCACCCATGGTGATGCCAATGACGGGGAGATATTGATTCATGGCGTTTGCGTTGATATCCATTTCGTTGGGATGACGTCCGGAACCTGTTCCGGGATGATGTTCTGTTGTTGCGCTACCGGCTCGCGTTGCCTCAACGGCGCTCGCGCAGGTCGGGCGTCGTGCGCAAATATTGGTAGGCGCTATGCAGCGCCGCTTCGCCGCCGAAAGCGCCGGCCTTCGTCACGATGCGCATCGGCGCACCATTGGCCGGCCGCCCCACGGCGACACCAGGCTCCACTTCCGCGAGCAGCTCGAGCGCGCCGATACCCACCGCGCTCAACATCGCGCGCGCCGTCTCGCCGCCGGTGACTACAAGGCCCGACAGGCGCGCGAAGTGCGGCGCGATCAACGCCGCCAGCGAGGCCGACAATTGCGCCCCCTCCCGCGGATCGAAGGCATCGTCACGCCCGATTCGCACCAGCAGGTCGCTTCCCTGCCCAAGGGCATCGCCAATCGCCGCACACCAGCGTGCGCTGTCGGGATGCGACGCGCCGGCGCGCAGAACCGCGGGCGGCACGATCCATTCGACCACCGCGTGCTCCGCGCACAAACGCGCGCACTGCTGCTGCGACACGGCGGACAGACTGCCCACCAGCGTCAGCAAGGGGCCGGTCGTTCCGGCGTCGCTCGTCACATGTGCATTGTCTCGCGCGCTCCCCGTGCCATGCATCGGCGCGAACAATGCCGGTTGCTCGGCCAGTGCGCGAGCGAGACCGCCCGAGCCGACCCAGAAGATGTCCGTGAGCCCGACGCTCGCGCGCGCCAGCATGACGAGATCGTCATCTGTCTGCGCATCGACGATCAACGCCGTCACACCGTTGGCGCGCGCCTGCGCAACGACATCGGTCAACGCGGCACGCGCCGCCGCAAAATCCTTGCGCAGCAGCGCCGAGGGCACGATCTGCGCGCTCACCCCCGCCGCCGCCAACATCGGCGCGAGTCGCGCCTCCTGAGCGTCATGCTCCAGTCGCCAGGTGTCGGTCTCGGCCAATGGCACACCGCGCACGAACACTTCTCCGTCTCGCACGACACGCCCCGTGGCAGGGAAAGCCGGCGCCACAATGGCAAGGCCCGCAAGCGGCTGCAGCGCAGCGACTTCCGCGACCCAGTTGCCACGCAGTGTCGAGTCGATCTTCTTGTAGAGACGCCGTTCTGGCGCGGCAAGCCGCTGCCAAGCCGCGACTGCGCGTGCGGCGGCCTCGTGCGCCGTCAGACGGCGCGTGTCGATGTCGATCGCCACCACTTGCGCCGTCGCATTGAAGCCTTCGATATCGAGCGACACGACGCTGCGACGACCGGCGTTGGTAAAGCCGATCGCGCAGTCGGCCGCGCCGGACAAATCGTCGGCGACAATGAGCATGCTCACTGCATCGCTCCCTTGGCCGCAGCCCCCAGACCCCGGGCCGCCACACGCTTGGCGACCGCTGCCGTCAGGATCGGCGAGACGATGGCCGTCACCACCACACAGGCGGCCACCAGCAGCGTTGCGCTCTTGGCGGCGGCCTCGTAGACCGGATTGGCGGCAGCGATCAGCGCCGGTACCGCGGCGGCATTGCCAGCCGTGTTCGCGGCGGCCGTACCCGCCACGCCCGTCCCGCCCGTCAGGCGGTCGACGATGTAAAGCGGAATACCGGTGACCACGACGACGGCAAAGCCAAGCAGGATGCCCAGCAGGCCCGCCTGCCAGACCTTGTGCAGATCAAGCCCCGCGCCGAGCGCCAGCGCGAAGAACGGAATCATCACCGGCACGGCACGCCCCAGAAAATCGCGCATTTCACGATCGAGATTGCCCAGCAACATCCCTACGGCCAGCGGCAGGATACTGCCCACCAGCGTCGGCCACGGGAACGCGGACAACCCCGCGACACCCAGCGTGACCATCGTCAGAAACGGGCCCGATTCGAGCGACATGATCGTATAGGCGCCCACGTCTTCCGAGCGACCGTACTGCCCCATCAGCGCCATGTACAGGCCACCGTTGGTGTCGTTCATCGCCGCGACCACCGCCAGCGTGGAAATGCCCGCGAACATGCCCGACGCGACCGGTGCCTCACCCAGGAAGTGCCCCAGCACGATACCGACCACAATCGCCGCGCCGATCTTGGCGGCGAACAACGCCCCGCCTTTCTTGATCAGGTACGGCGTTGCCTTGACATCGATACTGGCGCCCATACAGACGTAGAACACCGCGAGGATCGGCAGCGCGCCCGTGAACAACGCGTTGGTAAACGAGCCGAAGAACGTCGGCATCCCCGGCATGAAGGTGGCAATCAACGAACCGATCAGCAAGGGAACGATCATCATCCCCCCCGGAACGCGCTCGATGGCGCGCTTGATACGAATTTGAGCCATGGTTGTCTCCCGACCAATGTGGATATAAACCAATCAATCATTATTTTGATCGATTTGATCAGACGGAAGTCTAATCGCTGCCAGAAAAATGTGCAAACATTGTGACCATCGGGGAATTTCCAGGTGAAACCCACTCCCCGAGGGCTTTCATCACGTCGGGATTGTCGACAAAATGATCGAATCAATCATTTTTTCAGCACCAGCGTGAGCGTATCGTCGTCGTTCGGGGCGGCGCGTTGGACGATTGCCGCACGCGGGGACGCTACACTATGCGCGCCGCGCGGCGAACACGTCCTTCGCTCGCATTTCTCTCGTTTTGCTCAGCACCGATCCACCCATGAAAGTTGCGAACCGCCGTGAGGCGATTTTCAAAGCCGTCCTGTCAGGCATGACGGATGTCGCTGCCTTGTGCGCCCATTTCGGCATGTCGGAGGCAACGGTGCGCCGCGATCTGCGCGCCCTGGCCGACGAGCGTCGCGTCGTGCGCACCTACGGCGGCGCCGCCGCGCCGATACGCATGCACGAACCCGAGGAATCGTTGGAGCTGCGTCGCGAGAGCTTCCGCGAACAGAAAGATGTCATCGCACGTGCCGCCGTGGCACACGTCGTCGACGGCGATACGATCTTTCTCGATGGAGGGACGACCACCGAAGCGATGGCGCGTTTTCTTGCCGGGCGTGAGGGGGTGCAGGTCGTCACGAACAACTTGCTCGTCGTCGGTGCGCTGGCGGCCAACAAGGTGCCTGTGACGCTGATCGGCGGCGACGTGCGACCGTCGAGCATGAGCGTACTCGGGCCGTTGGCACAACTGGCGCTCTCTCGCGTGTCGGTCGACAAGGCATTTCTGGGTGCCGACGGCGTCGTCGCCGGACGCGGTCTTTGCGAAGCCTCCGCCGAACAGGCGTGGCTCAAGGAGTGCATCGTCCGCCAATCGGCCGACGTGTATGTGCTGGTCACCGCCAATAAGCTCGACCGTGCGAGTCAGCAACACTGGACGCCGCTGGAACGACTCTGGACGCTCATCACCGAAGCGCGCGCCGACGATGACAGACTGGCGCAATTCCGCACGCATCCCGAGATCACGATCGAGTCCGCGGGCTGACGCACGGCCGACTCGAGAGGCCGCCGTGCCGATTCGCGCCCATGATCGACGGGTTCAAACGTGATTAGGCTCACTTTCCAACGCCAGGCCGAGCCCGGCCGGTTCGCGCAGCTCATCCGGCGTGAGGCCCAGCGAAGGCGCCGAGTCGTCGTGTGTCGCCGGGGCAAGCACCCCTTCCCATTTGGCCACGGCCGCCGAAGCCACGGCGTTGCCCAGCACGTTGGTCGCCGTGCGCCCCATGTCAAGAAAGTGATCCACGCCCATCACCAGTAACAGTCCGGCCTCCGGAATATTGAACTGGCTCAACGTCGCTGCGATCACCACAAGCGAGGCGCGCGGCACCGCCGCCATGCCTTTGCTCGTCAACATCAGGATCGCCAGCATCGACAGCTGTTCGGCAAACGACAGGTGTACGCCATAGGCCTGTGCGATAAACAGCGTCGCGAACGTGCAGTACATCATCGTGCCATCGAGATTGAATGAATAGCCGATCGGCAGCACGAAGCTCGCGATCCGCGTGGGCACACCAAACCGCTCCAGCTGTTCGAGCGTCTTTGGATAGGCGGATTCGCTGCTCGCGGTACTAAACCCCAATAGCATCGGTACGCGCATATACCTCACAAGCGAAAAGACACGGCGACCGAACATTACACCGCCGGCCAGGACAATCAGCGTCCAAAGCAGTAGCAACCCGCCGTAGAACTCGCCCATGAAGCGACCGTAGGTCACGAGGACCGACAGCCCGCGCGTCGCAACGACATTCGCCAGCGCACCGAAGACAGCGAGCGGGGCGGCGGCCATCACGTATGACGTGACCCGCAGCATCACGTGCGAGGTCTGGTCGAGCAGGCGTACGATACTCTCCCCCTTCTCGCCCAACGCCAACAGGCCGGCACTGAAAAATGCGGCAAATACGACGATCTGCAGAATCTCGTTGCTCGACATGGCCGCAACGATGCTGCTTGGCACGAGATGTACGACGAATTGATTGAGCGATAATCCGCCGGCGTTCAAACCGGTTGTCACGTCGGCGGGCGGCAACGGCAGATCCAGCGCGGCGCCGGGCTTCAGCCAATTCGCCAGACCGGCACCCAGTGCCAGCGACAGAAAGCCCGCCGCGAGAAACCACGCCAAGGTGCGCAGGCCAATGCGCCCCGCGGCACGCACATCCCCGATCTTCGTCACGCCGATCACCAGCGTACAAAAAACCAGCGGCGCGATGATCATCTTGATGAGTCGAAGGAACAGCTCGGCCAGCAGGGAGAAATATCCACCGGCACGCGCGGCTTCATTGGCCGGCAGCCAGGTGTGGCAGGCATAGCCAACGGAGATGCCAAGCAGCATCCCGATCAATATGCGTAAGGTGAGAGGAGACTTCATGGTGGATTCCTTGACTTCAGCCGGCATTGCCGGCGAATGGTGCATTACGCGGTGAGGCGCGAGTAGGCAAGATAGGCGACGGCGGCATCCTGCAACGCGATGCCGACGGCTTTATAGATCACGATGTCGGTAGCGTCCGCACTACGGTGCTCGTCCGCGGAAATCACCGTTGAGAGATCAATGAGCGCCGACGATGCGAGCCATGTCTGCGCGGGCAGACATAGGTCTCCGGTTTCGTGCGGCGTTTGCCCCGTCCAGTCGACAACGATGCGTGATGCGCGTTGTAACGATGCATCGTCCATTTCGCGTTGATCCGGGCGCGTCGCACCGATGCTCGCCACGAAAGCGCCCTCATGCAGCCACGCGCCACGGATGACCGGCGCCGACGCGCGCGTCGCAAGCACGACGAGATCGGACGAGGCCGCTGACCTAGCGTCGGTAACCTCCGCCGCCAGGCCGTGGTCACGTTCAATGTCGGAGGCAAGCGCCTGGGCGCTGGATACGTCGTGACTATGGATTCGGACGTTGCGCAGGTTAGGACGGCTCGCAAACGCCAACGCGTGCGCCCTCGCCTGAATGCCGCTTCCGAAAATCCCCAGCGTGTGACTGTCGGGACGCGCCAGATGGTTCGCCGCGAGTAGCGTCGTCGCGGACGTGCGGAACCCCGTGATCGCATCGCCTTCGAGCAGCGCGATCAGCGCGCCGTCGTCGAGCGAGAGCAGCGCGACGTAAAATCGAAAACGACCATCAATCGTCGTATAGAGCTTGCTCGCCGCGATGCGCTGCGAGCCGAGCATTGCGCTCATCGCACTGAACTTGACGTCATCAAGGCCGATTCGCACACGCGGCTGCACCGCTGCGGCATTTCTCGCCATGTCGAGATAGGCTGCGCGAATCGCCTCGGCCACCGACGCAACGTCGAGAACACTGGCCACTTGTGCATTGCTGAAGGTCTTCATGTCGTCGGCTCCAGCATGGCAAACTCCACTGCGCCACTGATCCAGCACCCCGCCTCGATATGATCGGCATCACGTAATGCCACGCGGATACACGACGGACGCCCCATCGCGAAGCCCTGATAGACCTGCATCGACGATTCGCCTTCGTTCAGCAAACCATAGTGAATCGCGCCGTACAGCGTTGCCGCGGCAGCGATACCGGTGGCCGCGTCTTCCGGATAACCCGACAACCGTGGAAACTGGCGCGCATGCAGCGTCAGAGGCCGTGCTCGCTCGAGCGCGAACGGATACAGCCCCGTCGAGTCCAGTGCGTCGCACAAGGTGCGCACGTCTTCCAGGGCGGGCGACAACGCATTGAGCACCTGCACAGATCGGACCGGAATCAGCGTTTTCGTGCGACTCGTTCGAGCGTTGACGATGCCAAAGGGCGCAAGATCGTCCGGATCGAGTCTCAGCACCCGACATACGGCGTCCACGAGTGACCGATCGCCAATGGGCTCGACAATGCCACGCGGCTGGCCGACATCGAGACGTCGCGACGTCTCGTCGTAACGTACGTCAACGAGGCCGCTTAGCGTCTCGACGGTGGCATCGGGGGTCGTCCACCGGCCGGCTTGGCGCAACAACCACATCGCGCCGAGCGTCGCATGGCCGCACATCTCCATTTCGTGCGCCGGCACGAAAAAGCGGAGCCGAACGGTGTGGCGCGGGTCGCGGCTTTTGCAGACGAAGGCGCTTTCGTGGCCATAGCGCGATGCGATGGCCATCATCTCATCGGATGACAAGGCGTCTGCGTCGAACACGACAGGCGCAGGGTTACCGCCGCCCGCACCTGCGGAAAACACGCTGACGAAACGCAAATCCGGCGCATCGTGGCGGCGCAAGGGGAAATCGGTTGGGGGGATCGTGTCTTCCAAGGTCATCGGGGCGTTCCGGGAGTCAAGTAGCGCAAGCATGCCGAAGCCCCAAAAAAACGTCGCGCCCGATCGGGCCACTCGGCACGCCCTATCCGGCCAAAGGCGGGCGGCACCCGTATTTTCGCCCCCAAGATTCGACGGTCGCCTCGCAGGGATGCGGCAGCCGTTGCCGTTTTCCGTCACCCGGCAACCTGATGCCGTCGCGCCTCTCCCGCGCCTCTCATCGCGCTTCGTCAAGCGTTATACTGAGCGTCGACTGCCCCACGCCATCCACTGCGTTGCGTTCACGGCCGTCTGCACGGGCTGCGAGTGTGTCCCGTCACGCAAAGGAAGCGCCTGGTGAAACCCTATCCGACTGCCCCTCGTCATCTCGAAGGCGACCGCGTCGCCGATGTCCGGCATGTCTCGGTCGGCGAATACCGCACGCGTCCGCATCGGCACGACGACGAGTTCATGTTCCTTCTCCCCAGGACGGGACAACTCGTCCTCAACGTCGAATCGAATGTCGCGCCGGTACGCGTTGCGCCGAAATCGTTCGTCGTCGTGCCGCCTCAACGCCTGCACGACACGCGAGGCTATCGCCCCGATCAGGCGCATGTGGCGGTGTACGTCGCCAGCGATTTCGTGGTCTTTTGCGAACGCAAGGCGCGACGCAAGCTATCGTGTGCGCGCATCTCGATATGGTCGGCGCCACTGCTGTTGCTCGACGCAGCACGCGTCGCCACGGGAACGGCGCGCTCAAGCGAGGACCCGACGAGTGAGCTTGCGGAATTCCGCGCGGAGCTTGCCGCCCGCACGTTGGCCGCGAGCTGTGTGCAAGCCGGCTTGATGGCCGCCGCGTTGCCATCAAACCGCGCCGATGCACGTGCCGAAATCGTGCGCGACATCTGCGCATTTCTCGATGAAACGCTTGATCAGCCCATCTCCCTGGAGCGTATCGCCTACGAATTCGGGCTATCGCAGCGTTCCCTGACGCGAGTCTTTCGCGAGGCCACCGGCGAGTCCGTCGTCGACTATCAATCCCGGCGACGCGTGCAAATCGCAGCAACGCTTCTGAACTCGCCTGGTATGACGGTGCTCGCGGCCGCTGCGGCCGTTGGCCTGGAGTCACCGTCGTATCTCGCGCGGCTATTCAGAAAGTATGGCTATGGGCCGCCGAAGGGTTATAAGGGAGACGCCACGCCGATCGGGTCTGCCGCCCCCTTGCCGCGATTACGCGCGGCGTGTCAACGTCGTGACGTCACCGGCGGCAGGCGGCGTCAGGTGGGGCGGTAGATCGCGTACACCTTTGCCACGTTGCCCCGACTTTCCCAACTGCACTGCGCGTTCTGTTCGACGAGAAAGATGTCGCCGCACGAGAACGTGCCGCTGCGTCCGGTTTCGTCCACGAAGGTCACGCTGCCCTCGAGCAGATGCATGAGTTCGTAGTGGGCGTAACGCATCGCGATGCGATGATAAGGCGTCGAATCCCACGTGCCGCACGTGAATGTCGCATCCGATGAGCGAAAGTCCGTGAAATTGCGGCACACGGGCGCCGGCGTCAGAAGCAGTTCAGCGGCAGGCGCCCCGAGGGCGCCAACGACGGGCTCGGATCAATCTGCACGAGACTGCGCTCGGCAACATTCCCGCCCTCGCAGCGCATGAAGACGATCGATGTGGAGCCCTGCGTCGACCACATGAATGCCGAGCCCTGAGGGAGCACCGCGCTGCCCCCCGGGCCGAGCGTGAATGCGTGCGCCCCCTGCTGGAACATGATCGCGCCTTCGCAGACGATGACGAATTCGTCCGCCGGGTGAGACGACACCGCCCCGTTCGCCGCGTCGAGGGCAATGACGCCGACCGTCACAGGCCCCGGCAGTAGATCCGCCAGACGGCGGCTTGCCAGAAAGCGGTCGTCGCTTGCCGACGTCGCCGGGGCAGTGCCCTGGCGCTCATCCGACGCAAAGGCCTTGAGGTCCAAAAACGATCGGGGGCGATCACACGGCGCCATGGCGCGTTGCAGTTCGGGCATTTTGTCTTCCAGCGAGGTTCATTGGGTGAGCGCGGTTGCCGCCCGGGACTCGGGGACGGCACCGAAAGTCTTCGTGCAGGCAAATCCCGTCAGCCCAGATTGCCCTGACAGAGATACTTGATGGCGAGATAGTCGTCCAACCCGTACTTCGATCCTTCCCGACCGTATCCCGATTCCTTGATACCGCCGAATGGCGCCGCCTCGCTCGCGAGCGCGCCCTCGTTGATACCGACAATACCGGCTTCGAGCGCGCTCGCCACCCGCTCGATGCGCCGCAGATTCTCGCTGTAAAAGTAAGCCGCGAGGCCGAAAGGCGTATCGTTGGCGCGCGCAATGCCCTCGCCTTCCGTCTCGAACCGGAACAGCGCCGCCACCGGCCCGAAGGTTTCCTCGCATGACAGCGCCATGGCTTCATGGGCGTCGCACAACACGGTGGGCGCATAGTAGTTCGGCCCCAGGGCCGCAAGGCGTTGCCCGCCGGTCATCACGCGCGCCCCCTGAGCGAGCGCGTCGTCCACGTGACGCGCAATCTTCTCGACCGCTCGCGCATTGATCATCGGGCCGATCTGCGCGAGGGCATCCGTCGCGGGCGCCACCCTGAGCGAGGCCACGGCCTCGGTCAGCAACCCGGCAAAGCGGTCATAGACGCCCGCCTGGACATAGATCCGATTCGGGCTCACGCACGTCTGACCGCCATTGCGGAACTTGGCCGCCATCAGCCCGGCGACGGCCGCCGGCAGATCCGCATCGTCGAAAACAATGAACGGCGCATTGCCTCCCAGCTCCAGCGACAGCTTCTTGAGCGTGGCCGCCGACTCACGCGCCAAATGCTTGCCGACCGGTGTCGATCCCGTGAACGTCACCTTGCGCACACGCGGATCGGCGAGCCACTGCGCCACGGCATCGACCCCCTGCTCTCGCGACGCGACAATCATATTGAGTACGCCGGCCGGCAGACCCGCCTCGTGCGCGAGATAGGCCAGTGCCAGCGCAGTAAGCGGTGTGTCCTCGGCGGGTTTGGCAACCACGGTGCAACCGACGGCGAGCGCCGGGGCGATCTTTCTCGCAATCATCGCGAGCGGAAAATTCCACGGTGTGACGGCCGCGACAATCCCGATCGGTTCTTTCACGGCGCTCATGCGCTTGCCGCGCGTCTGGGTCGGGAGTAGATCGCCGTACACTCGCGTCGCTTCGTCGGCAAACCACGCGACATACGACGCGCCGTAGTTGACCTCCCCAAGTGCCTCGGCCAGCGGCTTGCCCTGCTCCCGCGAAATGAGGCGAGCAAGATCGTCGCGATGCGCCACGATCGCCGCATGCCAGCGCCGCAGGAATGCGGCGCGCTCGGCGGGTAACGTCGCTCGCCACGCCGGCAGCGCGCGTTCGGCGGCGTCGACCGCATCTCGCGCATCGGCCGGTTGCGCATCCGACACCATCGCAACGGTATCGCCCGTCGCCGGGTCGACGACCGTGAAGCGCTGCGCCGTGGCGGCGCCCCGCCAATGTCCAGCGATCCATTGTTGTGTGCGCAGCAAATCGCCACGCGTGAGGTCAAGCGTCATGATGGGGTTCTCCGACTTGCGGGATAGGGTCGCACGTCAACCGCCCCGCCATCGGGGGGCAGACGATTGCGCAAGCCGACGACGATGTCAGCCTTGCGGCGGGAATAGGGTTTCGAGCGGGTAGTGCGTCTTGACGAAGGGTGACTTGATGATCACGAAGCTGAAATACTTCTCGATGCCGATATCGCGTTCGAGCAGCCCCTCGATGATGCTTTGATAGTGACTCACGCTGCGTGTGACGAACTTGAGCAGGTAGTCGTAGCCACCACTGGCGAGATGGCATTCGACGATCTCGTCGACGTCTCGGATGGCATCGACAAAGCGGATGAAATCCTCCCGTCGATGGTCGGCGAGCGTGACCTCGGTAAACACGATCTGAATGTCGCCGAGCTTTTCGAGTTGAATCCGTGCGCCGTAGCCGACGATATAACCCGCCTTCTCCAGGCGCTTGACGCGAATCAGGCAGGGGCTGGGCGACAAGCCCACGGCGTCGGCGAGTTCCACGTTCGTGATACGCCCGCGCTTTTGCAGTTGGCAAAGAATGCGCAGATCGATGCGGTCGAGTTTGCTGTCCGTGCCCATCGTAATTTCGAAGCGCCAACAAGGGCGCGGTCAATCGTGAATCGTGAACGATCTTAACACAGCGGATTGGCCGCACAGGCTTGACCCTAACCGTATCGCCTATCACGTCAATCTCCTGTTTACGCGGCTTTCCGGGCACCTAGCGCGGCGCGCCGAGCGGCACTGACCGCATCGTCCGCCAGCACTTCGTCGAGCGTCGCCCTCACCCGCTCGACCATGAGTGCTACATCCTGTTCGGTGAAACAAAGCGCCGGCGCAAATCCCAGAATGTTGTCGGCGAACGCTCGGAAGATCACGCCGTTCCGATACGCCGCGGCCGAAATCTTGTCGGCCAGTCGCAGCGACGGATCGAAACGCGCCTTGCTTGTCTTGTCCGCAACGAGTTCCAGGGCACCCAGCAATCCGCGATGCCGCGAGTCGCCGACCAGCGGATGATCGAGCAGCGAATCCAGCCCGGCCCCGAATGCGTGGGCCACGGCCTGGCCATTGGCGATCAGACCGTCTTCGTACAGGCGAATCACCTCGAGCGCCACGGCGGCACTCACGGGATGCGCGGAATAGGTCTGGCCGTGCCCCACCACCTGCCCCTGCTCGCCGTCGGCGATTGCCTGATAGATGGCGTCGCTCATGAGGACTGCGCCCATCGGCGCGTAGCCCGCGGTCAACCCCTTCGCGATCGTCATCATGTCGGGCTCGACGTGCTCCGCCTCGCATGCAAACATCGGCCCGGTACGACCGAAGCCAGTGATGACTTCGTCGGCGACGAACAGGATATCCAGGCGGCGGCAGGCATCGCGCATCGCCTTGAGCCAGCCCACGGGGGGCACGATCACACCGCCGGAACCCTGTATCGGCTCACAGAAGAATGCAGCAACGTGGTCGCTGCCGCCCAGTTCGGCCACCTTGGCTTCGAGCGCGGCCACACTTGCCGCGATGAGGGCCTGCCCGTCGCGCCCGAGCGGGTCGCGATACGCATAGGGTGACGGAAGGTAGTGTTGTGTTGGCAACGGCACGTCGAAGCCGCGATGAAACGACGCGATCGCCGTCAGGCCCGCGCCGATCGACGACGAACCGTGGTAGCCGCGTTCAAGCGAGATGAAATGCTTCTTCTCCGGGCGGCCCGTCACATTGCAATAGTGCGTGATGAAGCGCAGCGCTGCGTCCACGGCATCTGAACCACCGAGTGAAAAATACACATGCTGCAGCGAGCGCGGCGCGATCGACACCAGCTTCTCGGCGAGTTGCGCGGCCGGTGCGCTGCCGAAGTGAAAGTAGCCCGTGGCATACGCCAGTTTCGCCATCTGGGCCGAGGCAGCGTCGACCACACTCTGCTGTCCATACCCCACGTTGACGCACCACAACCCGGCAAAGGCATCGAGCAACTCGTTGCCGTCGATGTCGCGCAGATAAACACCGTGCCCGGATTCGAGCAACGTCGCCCCTTGCTGCTCGTGGGCGCGAAAGCTGACGACGGGATGGATGAGATGCCGGCGGTCGGCATCGAGGAGTGATTGCTTGGACATGGGATCTCTCGGCGTGTCGGATGGGACGGGGGATGAACCTGTGTCCATACTAAAGAGCCGGCAGCGCAGATGCGTCGCCAAATTAAGCCGTAAAAAAAACGCGCGCCGCGAAATTGCGACGCGCGCAGCATTTTGTGCTGCCGGTGTGGGCACCCCGGCGCGCTCAGTACCCGTGTGTGCGATCGATCTGCCCGATCATCGGTAAGCCGGCGCGATGCCTGCGCAGGTTTTCCAGTACCACTTCCACCGCAGTCTCCGGTCGCGTGGCGCTGGCGATATGCGGGGTGATGCGCACCTTCGGATGCGCCCACAGCGGATGCGACGGCGGCAGCGGTTCTGGGTCGGTGACATCGAGAATCGCGCCCGACAGATGCCCGCTGTCAAGCAACTCCATGAGCGCGTATTGATTGAGATGAGGACCACGTCCGACATTGATCAGCCAAGCGCCGCGCGGCAATCCGCTCAGCAAGCGCTTGTCGAGAATGCCACGGGTCGCCGACGTCAGTGGCAGCAGGCAGACAAGGATGTCGGTGCGGGCAAGGAAGGCACCGAGCGACTCGTATCCCGCGTAGCAACCGACCCCATCCACCTGCCGCGGCGTTCGGCTCCACCCCGCGCAGTCGAACCCGAAAGCATGCAGGCGCGACAGCACTGCCTGCCCGAGCATGCCGAGACCCAACACCCCCACACGGCGCTCGCTTGCAGGCACCACGCTCAGTTCCGTCCACTCACGCGTGGCTTGCTGCCGCGCATAGGCAAAGATGTCGCGGTGAATCGAAAGGACCGCCTGCGTCACGTACTCGACCATGCCTTCGACGATGCCGGGCTCGACCATGCGAACGACCGGAATATGATCCGGCACCCGCGACAGGTCGAACTGGTCGATGCCCGCCCCCGTCGAGAATACGACTTCCAGGTTCGGCAGCAGCGTGTCGATATCTTCCGGCGGCTTCCAGGCAGCGAGGTAACGCACCTCGCGCGCGTCGCCAACATCGGGCCACAGTCGGAACGCCGTCTCCGGCGCCCGCTGGGCGAACAACTGCGCCCACACCGCGCCGCGTGCCGGATCGGCCTTGTAAAGAAACGACATCTGCGCTCCCGCGTCAGCCGATGGCTTGATTGATGATGGCGAATTGCCGAACCTCGTCGTCGACGACCGGCGTGCCGTTACGGGCCATCTTCACGACCGTGTCGACGCGCTCGAGTCCAAGCACCTCGAGCCACTCGGTCAGCCCGCTGTCCGAGGGCGTGTCGATGCGCACAAAACGGCCTTCATGCAGCGTCAGCCAGTGGGCGATCATGGCCTCGGCACGCGCACGGGTGAGTGACTCGGCGTCCGAGCCGCTGACGACGACCACCGGGCCGATCGCAAAGCCGCGGCCGAATCGCCTGAACAACGAGAAGCCGAGCAGCTCGCCGTCGCGTTCGATGGCAATGCCGTCGGCGACATCGAGAAGCGCGGGCAGAATGCGCCCCCTGTCGAATCCGCTCGCGCGGCTGGCGAGGGTGACGAGCCGGTCGGGATCGTTGGTACTCAACGGCCGCAAACGTTCGCCTGGCGGCAGCTCCATGAGCGGCGGGCGACGCGCCGTTCCCTGGTGCTGGTCGATGCTGCCCACCGCTTTGAACCCGAGCTTTTCATATAGCGGTTGTCCGGCCGGGGTGGCATGCAACAGCGTCAGGCGGGTTCCCAGTTGATCAAGCATGCGCTCCATCAACGCGCGCCCGATGCCGCGTCCTTGCTGTTCCGGCGAAACGATCACCATACCGAGCGAGCCGCCGGCCTCACCGTGCTGCCAATACAGTGCGGTACCCACGACATCGTCGCCATCCAGGGCGACGAAGCCTTGTCCCTGGCGCGCCAGAAATCGCCAGTCATCGGGTTTGTGCGGCCAGCGCACGGCGCTGGACAGACGATAGCCAGCCGCCACATCCGTGTCGGTAAATGGCCGGTAGACGAGTTGGGAAGATGCATGGAATTCGGACACGCCGAGCCTCCTTGGGGCATTGCCGGATGCGAAACAGTGGGCCACGCCCACCACGACTGCACTATGGCGACCTGAGCAGACGCTGCATAGGACGATTCTGTTGTTCGCCCGCACGATCGAAGGCCGCGGGACAAACGGCGCATTCATGCCGCCATCGCGCGCAAAAAAACATGCCGCGTGCGGTCCACGTCATTGTTTCGATGCAATCTGCCGGCCCGCTGCCCCTACCATGAAGAGCGTCGCCATGCTCAGGCGGCCACGATTACCCGTGCCCCTCCCCTTTGTCGATTGCCCGCCCCGGCGCGTGCGCCGTAACGGCTCCGGAGAATCATCATGGACAGTTTCGATCCCGCGCAGGTGGGTATTCCCACCGGTCATTTCATCGACGGCAAGTTAGTAGAAGCCGGCGGCACCACACTGGACGTCATCTGCCCGTCGAGCGGTCGCCCCTACGCCGACCTCTCGCTAGCCTCACCCGACACGGTAGCCCGCGCGGCAGACAGCGCGTGGCACGCCTTTCGCCACAGCGGTTGGGCCACCTGCGCACCGCGCGAGCGCGCGCGCGTGCTGCGTCGCCTCGCCGATCTCGTCGAGTCCGACGTGCGCACACTCGCGCCGCTGGAGGCCATCGGCTCTACGCGCCCGGTCCGCGAAGCGGCGGCCTGGGACGTGCCCTACACCGCCGAGTGCCTACGCTTTTACGCGGAGCACGCCGACAAACATGGGGGCGAGCTGGCGGCCACCGACCCGTCGCACCTCGGCATGACGATCACCGAGCCGATCGGCGTCGTGGCGGCCATTGCGCCGTGGAACTTCCCGCTTGTCATGGCCGCCTGGAAGATCGCCCCAGCACTCGCCGCAGGCAATGCGGTCGTGCTCAAGCCGTCGGAGATGACACCGTTCTCGGTACTGCGTCTCGCCGAACTTGCCATACAGGCGGGCGTCCCGGCCAATATTCTCAACGTCGTGCAGGGAGACGGCAGGACGGCCGGCGACGCACTCGTGCGCCACCCACGCGTCGGGAAAGTCACTTTTACCGGATCCACGCGGACCGGGGCCGCCATCATGGCGGCCTGTGCGCAATCGGGGACCAAACCCGTGACGCTCGAACTGGGCGGCAAGAGTCCACAAGTGGTCTTTGCCGATGTGCCCGATCTGGACGCGGTCGCACGACGCGTTGCCATGGGCATCACCGGCAATGCGGGCCAAGTGTGCAATGCGGGCTCGAGGCTTGTGGTCGAAGCGGGCATCGCCGACGCACTGCTCGAAAAGCTGCGCGCCATCTTCGCGTCACTGCATCCGGGCGCCACGTGGTCGGCGGGCACAACGCTCTCCCCCATCATCAGCGAAGGCCAGGCGCAGCGAATCGACGCGCTTGTCGCGCGGGCACGCGACGCGGGCGCCAACGTGTACTGCGGCGCCGAGCGCGCGGCCGCGGATCAGGATGGCGCTTGGTATGCCCCCACCGTCCTGACCGGCGTCGCGCCGCACGCCGAGATCGTCCGCGAGGAAGTGTTCGGCCCCGTGCTCACGGTGCAGACGTTCACGTCAGAAGAAGAAGCATTGCAACTGGCGCAGCACGACGACTACGGACTGGCGGCGGGCGTTCACACGGCCAACCTGGGGTGCGCCTTGCGCATGGTGCGTGGCATCGACGCGGGCAACATCTGGGTCAACCGTTACGGCAGGTCGTCGGACTTCGTGCTCCCCACGGGCGGCTTCAAGCGCTCCGGCCTGGGCAAGGATCTCGGCCGTCAGGCGTTCGAAGCCAATCTGCGAAGCAAAGCTGTCCTCATCGACTTGAACGGATGAGCGTCTGGCGTTCGCGTTTGCCGCAGCGCCTTGTCGCCCAGCGTTGATGCGGGTTAACACGGCATCGGAAAAGCACAAAGCATTTCGTGCTGTTCATGCCCCCCAAAACGCATCGAATTCTATTTTTGCCTTGAATATTTCAACGCCAAGCCGAGATTTTGACCTGATTTAATTTTTCACAGGGACGTCGCAGATCGCGCATCAGGCCGCAAGCCCGCTTCGCCAGTCTCGACCCACGCCGGACCGCTTTAACTCAAGCCCTTTTGCCCAAGAATCCCTCGGGATTCGCCCTACACAGAGGATAAAGATCATGATCGACTTCGAGCCGAAATTCATTACCTTCGATTGCTACGGCACGCTGGTCAAATTCCGCATGGCCGACATGGCCCGCGAGATTTACGGCAACCGTCTGCAGGGCGAGGCGCTCGAGAATTTCGTCAAGGTGTTTGCCGCCTATCGTCGCGATGAAGTTCTCGGCGCATGGAAGCCGTATCGCGACGTCGTCGTCGATTCGGTGCGCCGCACCTGCGAACGCACCGGCGTGGTGTTCAACCTCGACGAGGCCGAGCAAATCTATCTGGCCGTGCCGACCTGGGGCCCGCACCCGGACGTGCCGGAAGGCCTCTCGCGCCTGGCCAAGAAATACAAGCTGGTGGGCCTGACGAACGCCGCGAACGAACAGATCATGAGCAATATCGAGAAGCTGGGGGCCCCCTTCCACGCCGTGATCACCGCGGAAGAGGTCGGCGCTTACAAGCCTCGCATGCAGGGCTTCGAGTACATGTTCAAGAAGCTCGGCGTGCAACCGCACGAAATTCTGCACGTCTCGTCGAGCCCGCGCTACGACCTGATGACGGCCCACGACCTCGGTATCAAGCACAAGGCCATGGTGCTGCGCGGCCACGAACCCGAAGCGCCGTTCTACGAATACACGCCGGTCAAGGACATCATCGATCTTGCCGTGCAGCTCGGGTTGTAACCGACGCTTGCGTTGCGCTTCCCTGCGGCCTTGGACCCTCGCCCCGACATGAAACTCGAATCGTACTGGCTCGACACCGTTGCACGCTTTACCAGCACCCAGGAGGGCCCGGTGGAGGGTCGCGCCGACGTGGTGGTGATCGGCGCGGGCTTCACGGGACTGTCCGCTGCGCTGGCGCTGAGCCAGCGCGGTGCAACGGTCACCGTGCTCGATGCGGGCGCGGTCGGCGCGGGGGCATCAGGTCGCAACGGCGGCCACTGCAACACCGGCGTGGCGCAGGACTACGTCGCGCTCACGGCGCAACTTGGTGCCGAGCGTGCGCGGGCCTGCTATCGCGCCTATGCGGCGGCCGTCGATACCGTGGAACGTGTGATCCGGGAGGAAAGCATCGACTGCGACTACAGCCGTCGCGGCAAACTGAAGCTGGCCGCCAAACCTCACCATATGGCGCATCTGGCGGCGACCGCCGAGTTGATCGCGCGCGATGTCGATCCCGACGTTCAACTGATCGACCGCGCCGGCATCGGCGCCGAAATCGCCTCGGACGCCTTCCACGGCGGCCTGCTGCAACGCCACGGCGGACAGATGCACATGGGCAAGTTTGCGGCGGGTCTGGCGTCGGCCGCCGTCCGTCACGGCGCTCGCCTCTACGAGCATGCGCCGGTGACACAGATTGCGCGTCAGGGCGACGGGACGTATCGGGTCAAATCGGATCGCGGCGAAGTCGTCGCCACGCAAGTCCTCGTCGCCACCGGCCCGTCCCGTCATGGCCCATTCGGTTGGTATCGCCGGCGCATGGCGCCGGTCGGTTCGTTCATCATCGTGACCGAGCCGCTTGGCGCCGCAACGCTCGACCAGCTTCTGCCGAACCGCCGCGCCTACGTCACCAGCCGCCTGATGCACAACTACTTCCGCACCACCCCGGATCACCGGCTCGTACTCGGCGGGCGAGCCCGCTTCACCGCGTCGGAGCAACCTTCGGACGAGCGCAGCGGACGCATATTGCGAGCCAACCTCGCCACGCTGTTCCCGCCGCTCGCCCAGGCACGCATCGACTACTGCTGGGGCGGACTGGTCGACATTACCGCCGACAGGCTGCCTCGCGCCGGACAGCACGACGGCATCTATTACTCCATGGGCTACAGCGGTCATGGCACGCAGATGGCCACCCACATGGGGCAAATCATGGCCGATGTGATGAACGGCCGCGTCGAGGCCAACCCCTGGCGTGATTTCGACTGGCCCGCGATCCCGGGACATACCGGCAAACCGTGGTTCCTGCCGCTCGTCGGCGCGTATTTCCGCATCAAAGATATTTTCTATTGATTTACCCGGCGCGCAATCGCCGATGAAGGCTGGCAGTCCTGATCCCTCGGCAACCCCACAAGTGGAGATGTGCAATGAATTCAGATAAATCGGTCAACGGTGTCGACCTGAGCGCAGCAGCGGATGAGAGCCTGAGTCAGCGCGGCGCCCAGCGCCGGGATCTGCTGCGCGCGATGGCCGCCAGCGGGCTGCTGACCCTGACCGGCACGGGCCTGCTGAGCGTGAGCGGTCAGGCCTTTGCCCAGACGCCGAAGCGCGGTGGCAAGATTCGCGTCGCCACGCAATCGGCGTCGGCCGCCGATACGCTTGATCCGGCCAAGGGCGCCCTCGCCACCGACTACGTCCGTGGCAACATGATCTACAACGGGCTGACCGAACTGGATTCGAAGCTTGGCGCCAAGCTTGCGCTCGCTCAGTCGATCGATACCAAAGACGCCAAGGTCTGGGTGATCAAACTGCGCAGCGGCGTGCAATTCCACGACGGCAAGCCCCTGACGCCGGCCGACGTCACGTATTCGATCTTGCGACACAAGGACCCCGCGACCGCGTCCAAGGCGAAAACGCTGGCCGACCAGATCAAGGAAGCGAAGGCGACCGGACCCAACGAGGTGACCATCACGCTCGAAGGCCCGAACGCCGACCTGCCCGTGATTCTCGCCACCTCGCACTTCCTCATCATCAAGGACGGCACCAAGGATTTCACGACGGCCGTGGGTACGGGGCCGTTCAAGGTGAAGGAATTCTCGCCGGGGGTGCGCACGGTCGGGGTGCGCAACGAGAAGTACTGGAAGTCTGGACAGCCTTATCTCGACGAAATCGAGCTGATCGGCATTGGCGACGAATCCGCCCGCGTCAATGCCCTGCTCTCCGGCGACGTTCAACTGATCAACGCCGTGAGTGCGCGCTCGACCGAGCGTATCAAGACCACACCGGGATACACGGTGCTCGAAACCAAGACGGGGCAATACACCGACCTGATCATGCGCGACGAGGGCGGCATCACCGGCAACACGGATTTTCGCCGGGGCATGATGCATCTGTTCGACCGCGAACAGATCCGGAAGACCGTATTCCGCGGCTTTGGTGCGATCGGCAACGACCAGCCCATCGACCCGAGCAACAAGTACTACATGGCCGGACTGCCGCAACGTACCTACGACCCCGAGAAGGCGGCCTGGTACTTCAAAAAGGCCAACCTGCCCACGGCGCCGCTTCAGGTCTACGCCACGCCCGCCGCCGAAGGGTCGGTTGAAATGGCGATGATGCTTCAGCAAATCGCCCCGAAGGCCGGCCTGAATCTGCAGATCACCCGCGTACCGGCCGACGGCTATTGGTCGAACCACTGGATGAAGCACCCGCTCACTTTCGGTTCGGTGAATGCTCGCCCGAGCGCCGACGTACTGCTCACACAGTTCTTCCGCTCGGATGCCCCGTGGAACGAAGCGAACTGGAAGAACCCCAAGTTCGATCAGTTGCTCCTGGCCGCGCGTGGTGAACCCGACGATGCGAAACGCAAGGCGCTCTATGGCGACATTCAGACGCTGATTCACCAGGACGGCGGCATCGGCATTCCCTTGTTCCTCTCGTCACTCGACGCCCACACCACCAAGCTCAAAGGATTGGGGTCGATCCCGCTGGCCGGTCTCATGGGCTTCGCCTTCGCGGAACATGTCTGGCTCGACGCCTGAGATTGACCGAGCACTGCAGCAGTAAGAGGGCGATGCGCGCCGCCAGGCACGGTGCGCATCGGTCTGACACCGTCGTTTCCCCACGAACGGCGTCGTATAACGGGAGAAGTTTCCGATGAAATCCCAAGTGCAACGACTTATCGCGGCACGCTTCGGCCTGGCCTTGCTGACACTGGTGCTGGTGTCCGCAATCGTATTCACGATCACGGCCCTGCTGCCGGGCGATGCCGCCCAGATGGCGCTCGGTCAGGCCGCGACCCCCGAAGCCGTCACCGCGCTGCGTCACCAGCTCGGCCTGGACCAGCCAGCGGTGACCCGTTACTTCCAGTGGCTCGTTCACATGAGCGCGGGCAACTTCGGCGAATCGATGTCGAACAATCTGCCGGTCGCGCAACTCATCGCCAGCCGTCTGCCCAACTCGCTCGTACTCGCGGGGCTGACCACGCTCGTCTCGGTGCCGCTGGCGCTGGCCATCGGCATCGCCGCCGCCATGTGGCGCGGCTCGCTGCTCGATCGCGTACTCAATATCCTGACGCTCTCGGCGGTGGCCGTGCCGGAATTTCTGGTCGCCACCATCGCCGTGCTGATCTTCGCCGTCAAGCTGCGCTGGCTGCCGGCACTGTCGTATTTGTCGTCCGTCAATTCGTTCGACGATCTGGTGCGGATCTACGCCATGCCGGTCATGACCCTGTGCTGCGTGATCGTCGCGCAGATGGCGCGAATGACACGCGCCGCGGTGATCGATCAGTTGAGTTCGTCATACGTGGAGATGGCCATCCTCAAGGGGGCGTCGCCCATGCGCGTCGTCTGGCGACACGTGCTTCCGAATGCCATCGGCCCAATCGCCAACGTGGTCGCCCTGAGCCTGTCATATCTGTTCGGCGGCGTGGTGATCGTCGAGACGATCTTCAATTACCCGGGCCTCGCCAGTTTGCTGGTCGACGCCGTCACCAACCGCGATCTGCCGCTCGTACAAGGCTGCGTCATGGTGTTCTGCGCGGCCTATCTCTTGCTCGTGTTGATCGCCGATCTGTGTGCGGTCGTCTCCAATCCGAGGCTGCGTCAACGATGAATCCGATATCTCGCCCTCCTGTCAGCCCCGCGGAAGCCCTGCCGCCCGCCCTGCCCGCCCCTGCGGCGCCCGACACCGTCACCTCGCCTGCAGCCCCTCGATCGAGCCGCTTCGCCGGTCTGCGCGAACGCGTCTCCTGGCTTGGCATGACCGGTGCAGCGCTGGTGCTGTTCTGGCTGGTGATCGCCTGCATCGGCCCGCTGATCGCGCCGCATCCGGGCGGCGCCTTCACGTCGGCCGATGTCTTCGCGAGCTACAGCGCCGCGTATCCGCTCGGCACCGACTACCTCGGGCGCGACATACTCAGCCGGATCCTCATCGGCACGCGCTTTACCGTCGGCATCGCCTTGGCGGCCGCCGTGCTCGCCAGCACGGCGGGCACCTGCTTCGGCCTGTGTGCGGCGGTCGCGCCGCGCTGGGTGGACGAGGTGCTCTCGCGCGTGTTCGATGCGCTGGTGTCCATCCCGAGCAAAGTGCTGGCGCTCGTCGTCATCGCGGCGTTCGGCTCCGGCAACACGCTCCTGATTCTGGTCACCGCATTTGCCTATATTCCGGGCGCATTTCGCATCTCGCGTTCGCTGGCGGTAAATCTCATGACGCTCGAATACGTGCAGGTCGCCCGCGCTCGCGGCGAAAAGCTGCTCTACATCGCCCGCGTGGAAGTACTGCCGAACATGATTCATCCGATGCTGGCCGACTTCGGGCTGCGCTTCGTGTTCATCGTGCTGCTGCTCTCCGGCCTGTCGTTTCTCGGCCTCGGCGTGCAACCGCCAAACGCCGATTGGGGCTCGCTGGTCCGCGAAAACATCGGCGGTCTGGCCGAAGGCTCGCCCGCCGTGCTCATGCCGGCCCTGGCGATCGCCTCGCTGACCATCGGGGTGAACCTGCTGATCGACAATCTTCGCCGGCGCGGTGCGTTCGGCACCGGAGCACCGAAATGACGATGCAGCCCTCAGCAGGCACCTCGTGCCCACCCGTGATGATCGACGTTCGCGCTCTGCGCGTCGTGGCCCGCAGCCGAGGGGTCACCACGGAGATCGTACGCGGCGTCGATTTTTCGGTACGGCGAGGCGAAGTCCTCGCGCTTATCGGTGAATCCGGTTCCGGCAAAACGACCATCGCGCTGTCCTTGCTGGGGTATGCCCGCAACGGCTGCGACATCGCGGGGGGGCAGATCCGGATCGGCGACGTCGACGTGCTCTCGCTCGACGACCGGGGCCGGCGCGCGCTTCGCGCTCGCACGGTCGCCTACGTGGCGCAAAGCGCCTCGGCGGGCTTCAACCCGGCACGCACGATCATGGATCAGGTGATCGAACCCGCCCTGCTTCATAAAACCGCCACGGCGGCGCAAGCGCGCGTGAAGGCCGTCGAGCTGTTCAGGGCGCTGGCGTTGCCGTCACCGCAGACCATTGGCGAGCGGTATCCGCACCAGGTCTCGGGTGGGCAGTTGCAGCGATTGATGGCCGCCATGGCGCTGATCACCGATCCGGCCGTGGTGGTGTTCGATGAGCCGACCACCGCGCTCGACGTCACGACGCAGATCGAAGTCCTCGCCGCGTTCAAGAAGGTGATTCGCGAGTTGGGCACCACGGCGGTGTATGTCTCGCACGATCTCGCCGTCGTGGCGCAGATGGCCGATCAGATCGTCGTGCTCAACGGCGGCACGGTCCGCGAGATCGGTACGACCGCGAAAATACTGCGCAGCCCCGACGATGCCTACACCCGCGAGTTGCTCGCCGCACGCCGGCACGACGATCTGTCGGTCGCAAGCGCGGCACGCAGCGAAACGCCCGCCCCGCCGCTGCTCGAAATTCGCGGGCTGCACGCGGGATACGGCAGTCGCGACCGGCATGGCCTGCCGGCGACGCGCGTGCTCGACGATGTCAGTCTTCGCATCGCCAAAGGCAGCGCGCTGGGCGTGATCGGCGAATCGGGCTCCGGAAAAACGACGTTGGCCCGCGTGGTCGCGGGCCTGGTACCCCGCGCGCGCGGCGAAGTGTGGTTCGACGGCGAGCCGCTGCCCGATTCGCTGAGCGAGCGCAACGCCGAGCACTATCGCCGCATCCAGATCGTCTTCCAGAACGCCGACACCGCGCTGAATCCGAGTCACACCATTGCCGACATTCTGGCGCGTCCGCTCAAGCTGTACCACGGCCTGCGCGGCAACGCCGCGAAGCAGCGAACGTTGGCGTTGCTCGACCGGGTTCGGCTACCGGCCACGCTGCTCGATCGCACACCGGGCGGCTTGTCCGGCGGGCAGAAGCAGCGCGTGAATCTGGCGCGCGCGCTGGCGGCCGAGCCGTCGCTGATCCTTTGCGACGAAGTCACCTCGGCGCTAGACACCGTCGTGGGCGCCGCGATCATCGATCTGCTCGCGGAACTGCGCCGGGAACTGGGCCTGTCGTATCTCTTCATCAGCCACGATATTTCGACGGTGCGGGCGATCTGCGACGAAGTGATGGTGCTGTATGCCGGCCAGCGAGTGGAATCGGGGGCGCGCGAAGTGCTGAGCTCGCCTCCCTGGCATCCGTACACCCGGATGCTCGTCGAGTCGGTACCGGACTTGCGTCAGGGCTGGCTCGACGAGCGTCGCGCGTGCGTCACGAAGCCCCTCCCGCCCTTGGCAGCCAGCGCCGACGTGGCGGAATTGTGCGCGTTTCGCGATCGCTGCCCGGTGCGTATCGACGGCAAGTGCAACGTGACGCCCCCGTCGCTCAAAGTGCTCGACAACGGTGCCGCCATTCTTTGCCACCATGCGGGCGGCGACCTCGATGCGCTGCAGGTTGCTCATCGCATGCCACGCGAACCGGAGCTGAGCGCATGAGCCCCTCGCGAGATCCCTCGCAAGCACGCTTCGTGCGCGTTGCCGAAACCGGGCGCGCGACGGTGTCCTTGCACGTCGATGCCCGCCCCGTGCAAGCCTACGAAGGCGATACCGTCATGGTCGCCATTCTGACGACGCAGGGCGGCCTTCGGGATGCCGAATTCGGTCCCGAGCGCCGCGCCGGCTTCTGCGTCATGGGCGCGTGCCAGGACTGCTGGGTCTGGACCCGCACCGGGCAACGGTTACGCGCCTGCACCACGCCCGTGAGGGCCGGCATGGACATCGTCACACGGCTCGTGCGCGGTGACGACGACACCGCGCCGATGCGCGCGACGACCTGCGGCGAGGAGGCACTATGGCCGCTCGCGTGATCGTCATCGGTGCCGGGCCGGCCGGGGTCCGCGCGGCCGAAGCCCTGGTCGAGGCGGGTGTGCGGCCGCTCGTGATCGACGAAGGACGCCGCGACGGCGGCCAGATCTATCGCCGTCAGCCGGAGGGCTTTCGCCGCACCTACGCTGCCCTTTATGGTACGGAAGCCGCACGGGCTCAGCGCCTGCACAGTCGCTTCGACGCGCTGCGTCCCCACATCGACTATCTGCCGGAAACGCTGGTATGGAATATCCGAGAGGGCGTCGTCCATCTGGCCAATGCGCACGATGCGAGCCACGCCCGCTTCGATGCGCTGATCGTATGCACCGGCGCCACCGACCGGCTCATGCCGGTACCGGGTTGGCAGTATGCCGGCACCTACAGTCTCGGCGGTGCCCAGGTCGCCCTCAAGTCGCAGGGTTGCGCCATCGGCGAGCGAACGGTCATGCTTGGCACCGGACCCCTGCTGTATCTGCTCGCCGCCCAGTACGTGAAGGCCGGCATGACGCCCGCCGCCGTGCTGGATACCTCTCCCGCACGTGCGCGCCTGCGCGCATTACCGCAATTGCTGGTCAAACCGGCCGTTCTGCTCAAGGGCGCGGCCCTGCTGCGCACGCTGCGCGGGGCAGGCGTACCGATACACCGTGGCGTCACGCCGGTACGCATCGACGGCGATGACGCGCTGGGCGTGCGCGGCGTACACGTGAAATTGGCCGACGGCACGGCGCTCGACGTGCCGGCCAATGCCGTCGCGATGGGCTTTCACCTGCGCCCCGAAACGCAGATCGCCGATCTCGCCGGTTGCGCATTCGCCTTCGACGACGCCGCGGGACAGTGGCTTCCCGAGATCGACGAAGACGGGCGCAGCAGTGTCCCGGGCGTCTACCTTGCGGGAGATGGCGCGCGCGTGCGCGGCGCCGATGCCGCCGAGCGCGCAGGGCGGCTTGCCGCGCTGGCCGCGTTGCGCGACGCAGGCGTCGAACCGAAACACGACGACGCCGCGCGACTGCGTGCCGAACTGGCTCGCTTCTCTCGCTTTGCGGCCGGGCTGCGTGCGGCATTTCCCTGGCCGGCCCACCATGCGCGGCAATTGCCCGACACGACGGTGGTCTGCCGCTGCGAGGGCATCACCGCCGGAGAATTGCGCCGCGTTTGCACGCAGGACGGCGCCGTGGAGGCCAATCGGGCGAAGGCGTTCTCGCGTGTCGGCATGGGGCGATGCCAGGGCCGTTTTTGCGCGCACGCAGGGGCGGAGGTGATGGCTGCCGCGCTGGCAGTGCCACTGGCCGACGTCGGCCGGCTGCGCGGTCAGGCACCGGTCAAGCCGCTCGCGGTCGCGCTCGACCCCGCGCCGTGCGCAGACGTCACCGTCGCAACACAAGACAACGCGGCGAGCGCAACGCCCCGCAGCATGGAGCTTTCATGAGCACGCATGCTTCGCACACGGCACATGCCGACGTCATCGTGATCGGTGGCGGCATCATGGGCTGCAGTACCGCCTACTTCCTGCGCCGCCACGGGCTATCCGTGGTGCTTCTTGAGCGCAACATGACCGGGCAGCAGGCCAGCGGCACCAACTTCGGCGGCGTACGCAGGCAAGGCCGGGCGCTGCCACAGTTGGCCATGTCCAATCGCGCGTTGCGGATATGGCGAGCTTCTCGCGAACTGCTCGGCAGCGACGTCGAGTTTCTGCCCTCCGGGCATACGCGCGTGGCCTATCACGCGCACGATGCCGAGTATTTCGACGACTATGCCCAGCAGGCGCGCGACTACGGGCTCGACCTCGAGGTGCTGCACGGTGCAGCGATGCGCCGCCGCTTCCCGTTTCTCGGACCGGACGTTCTCGCCGCCTCGATCTCGCCGCTCGACGGGCACGCCAACCCGCGACTGGCCGCCCCCGCTTTCGCGCGCGCGGCGCGCGCACTAGGGGCCGACATTCGGGAAAATGCGTCCGTACGCCGGGTCGAGCGAACCGCGACGGGGTTTCGCGTCGAGACCTTCTCCGGCGAGTCCTTTGTGGCCGAACGCCTCGCCATTTGTGCAGGCGCATGGACGAATGCGTTGGCATCGCAGTTCGGCGAATCCGCGCCGCTGACGGTGCGCGGTCCGCAGATGGCCGTCACCGAGCCGGTGCCCTACGTGTTTCGCTCGTCGATGGGCGTCTACACATCGATCAAGGAAGAGAGCATCTATTTCCGGCAGATCCCCCGCGGCAATCTCATTTTGGGCGGGGGCCCGCCGGGTCCGGCCGACGCGGCAACATCGCGCGCTGCCGTATTGCCCGAGAACACGCTCGGTCAGCTGCGGCAGTTCAGACGGCTGGTGCCGGGCGTTGCGCCGCTGCACATCATTCGCGTCTGGAGCGGCGTCGAGAGCTATCTGCCCGACGGCGAGCCCGTCATCGGCAAAAGCGGCACGACCGACGGACTTTATTACGCGTTTGGGTTCAGCGGTTCCGGCTTTCAGATCGGCCCAGGCGTGGGCGAGACGCTGGCGGAACTGATTGCCACCGGCCGATCGGAGATTGATCTGCAACCGTTCCGGATCCAGCGCTTCGACGCTCCCGGGCCAAGTACGCCGGCATCGGCGCCGACCATGGCGCAAGGCGGCCCGCCCACCCCCACGGTAACCTCGTCATGAACGCGACCTCAACTTCATGCTCGTCGGCCTCAAGGGCTGTGGCGTATCGCAAACCCGCGCCGACCGGCACGCTCGACGACGCACGCGCGTTCATGGAATCTCATTTCAATGAAGCGCTCTCCGTACCGCAGTTGGCCGAGATGTGTGCGCTGTCGGTGTCGCGTTTCGCCACGGCATTTCGACAGCGATTCGGCGAGGCGCCCCATCGCTATCTGTGCAGCGTGCGCGTTGCTGCTGCGCAGCGACTCCTGCTCGCTGGGGTGCCGGGCTCCCACGTGGCCACCGATGTCGGGTTCTTCGACCAGAGTCATCTGGCACGCCATTTCAAGCGCCTGTGCGGCGAGACCCCGAGCGAGTTCGTTCAGCGGCATCGAACTCACGAGCGGCACCGCCCACGCGTGAGGTGGGCGGACACGTCCTTGCCTTTACGGTGAAGCCGGCGGCGCCGCCGCCGCCCCCCTTACCGGCGCCACCGCAACGGCCGGCGCAGCGGATGTCGCTGCGGTCCGACCCCGACCCAGGCCGGCGCGGCGTCAGCCGCTCCAGCGATCGCTTCGCGCTCCGCCGCTTCCTCATCCTTCTCGACGGTCTTGCTCGTGTCGATGAACAGTGCCGCAATCACGCCCACCCCGAGCAACGCGGCCGAGATCGCGAACGGCACGTTGTAGCTGCCGGTCGTCTCGATGAGGTACCCGAACGCCACCGGCGAAATCATGCCGGCAAGGCCGAAGCCGGTGTTCATCATCCCGCCCGCGGTGCCCGCATATTTGCCCGCAATGTCGAGCGGCAGCGTCCAGAGCACCGGGTTGGTGATTTCGAGGAAGAAGAACGATGCCGAGAGCAAAAACACCGCCACCATCGGATCGGACACCCGCGTCATCGGCAACAGGAACGCCAGCGAACCGCCCATGCCGACCACCATCACCGATACCCGCGCGAGGCGCAACCGGCCGGTCATCTTGTACAGCTTGTCCGAGACCACGCCACCGAGCGTGTCGCCAATGACGCCGGCGAGCAGCGGCAGCGACGTGAACAACGCGAGTTGCTTGAGATCGAAGCCCTGCGATTCGCGCAGATAGGAAGGCATCCACGTGAGGTACACCCACAGCAGCCAGCCATAGCAGAAGTCCACGAACGTCACCAGCCACATGCGACGCACGAGCTTGCGCCACGGCGTCGACGCACGTTTCGCCCGTTCGCAATCGCCCGCTCGGTAGCCGATCTCGGCCGTCTCCTCGGGCGTGATGCGACGATGTTGCTCCGGCGTGTTGGTAAACACCTTCATGTAGAGCATCGTCCAGACGAGGCTCACCACCCCGAGCACGATGAACGCCTCGCGCCAGCCGAACGCCACGACGATCGCCAGCACTACCGGCGGCGTGATGGCGCCTCCCAGGCGAGCAAAGCTGTGCGTGATGCCCTGCGCGAAGCCGCGTTCGCTGACCGGCATCCAGTACGTGAAGGCGCGCGTGGCCGTCGGAAACGCGCCGCCCTCGCCTACGCCCAGCACGAAGCGCAACGCCACCAGCGTCGCGATGCTGCCGGCAAACCCGGTAGCCAGCGTTGCGGCGCCCCAGATCAGCGAGAGCACCGTGAGCACCAGCTTCGGCCCGAAACGGTCAGCCAGCCACCCGCCAAAGATCTGCATCGCGGCATACGGATAGGCGAACGCTGAAAACACGAGTCCGAGTTGCACCGTCGTCAGCCCCATCTCCTGTCGGATGAACGGGCCGGCGACGGCGATGTTGACACGATCGATGTACGAGATGAAATACATCAGGCACATGACCGCCAGGATGATGTGGCGCGTCTTCACGCGACCGGTGCGCTTGTCCATGTTGTCTCCTATGTATTTACGTCACACGCGTCTTGCGCATGCGATCGTGTCCTGCAAAGTGAAGCGGGTTGCCCTCGCGGGCCGTGGGTCTTTCTTGAGTCTTGGGTCTTGGGTCTTGGGTCTTGGGTCTTGAGCTTGCGTCCTTGCGCTGCCGCGCGTTAGCTTTTCAGCAGCTTGAGGCGTTGCACCTTGCCCGACGGGCCACGAGGCAAATCCGTCACGAAACGAAATTCCTTTGGCGTCTTGTAGCGCCCCAGCGTTTGCAGGCAGTGTTCGCGAAGCGCCACCGCATCGGGCGGCGGGCAGTCGCTGCCGTTGGCGTCACTGCCCCGCTCGCGGACCACCACGAACGCCACGATGTCTTGTCCATACGCGGGATCCGGCACCCCTACCGCAGCCGCCTCCAGCACGCCCGGATGACGCATGAGGGCTTCGTCGATCTCGCGCGGCGCAATGTTTTCGCCGCCCTTGATGATCAACTCCTTGGCACGTCCGGTGATATAGAAATACCCGTCGCTGTCGCAGTAGCCAAGGTCGCCGGTACGCAGCCAACCATCGGCCGTGAAGGTGGCCGATGTCTCGTCCGGGCGCTTGTAGTAACCGCACATGACCTGTGCGCCGCGCAACACCAGTTCGCCGGTCTCGCCGGGGGCCGTCGGTGCGCCGTCGCGCCGGATCACCTTCGCTTCGCCGCCCGACGGCAAGCCGATGCTGCCCACGCGTCGGCGGGTCGCGTCGAGCGGATTGCTGAACACTGGGGCCGCCGTCTCGGTCATGCCCATCGTCTCGATGATGCCGATACCGAAGCGCGCCTCGAAGGCTCGATGGTGATCCGCCGGTAGCGCCGCCGAGGCGCTTCGGCAAAAGCGCAGCGCCGCCAGCGCGGTGCGGTCCGGCACCTCGCCTTCGAGCAGATAGGCCACGATGGTCGGCACCACGTTGATCCACGAGCATTGCGCGGCCGTCACGTCGCGCCAGAACGTGCGCGCCGAAAAGCGCGGCGCCATCGCGACCGAGCCGCCGTGAAACAACGGCGCGAGCAGTGTGACCACGAGTCCGTTGATGTGATAGAGCGGCAGCGACGCGAGCACACGGTCGTCCGGCGTCAGACAATGCTCCGCGCTGATGAACCCCGCGTTGGCCAGCAGGTTCCCGTGCGTGAGCATCACCCCTTTCGGCACGCCTGTCGTGCCCGACGTGTACATGAGCAACGCGACGCCGTGCATCTCCGACGGTACCGGCCCGGCAAGTTGCGTCAGCGGGGCAATCTCGGGCAACGTTGTCGCCTCGGGCGAAGTGCAGACGAGCGCCACGGGTCGCGTCATGCCTTGCGCGCGCAACGCGTCCACCGCTTGCGCGATGGCGGGCAGCATCGCCTCGGACACGAAGATCAGCCGTGTGTCCGAGTGCTCTACGATGTACTCCATCTGCGCAGGCTGGCACAGCAGGTTGATCGGGTTGACGATCAGGCCGCTGTACATCGCCGCGAGAATCAACCGTGCCGTCTGAAGGCCGTTGCCCATGCAGACCGACACGATGTCCCCCTGGCGCAGTCCGGCGGCGGCAAATCGTCGGGCGAGTTCGCGGCAATCGTCGCGCAAGCCGGTAAAGGTGAGCGTGACGGTGTCGTCGCCCGTCTCGCGGGTCGTCAGCAGGTAGGTCTTTTGGCCGAACGCGTCGGCTTGGGTGTCGATGAGCTCGCGCAGCGTGCGCGGCGTCCTCTGGGTTTCGTGGGCTGTGACGTCGGCGACCGACGCCAGATTCATGGGCGCGTTCATCGTCCGACCCTCCCGAAATAGTCGCCCAGCAGATCGTCGACGTCGGGCACGGCCGATGCGATGGGGAACGCCACGCGTGTCACGTTCAGGTACTGACGAAAGCCGAGGTTGTCGGTGAAATTGTTCTTCCCCCAGGTGCCGCAGCCCATCGACAACGAGAACGGCAGGCCGTTGTCGAAATTACCACCCGTTGCGAAGCAATGCGCCTGGTTGACGATCACGCGTGCGACCGGCAACGTCTCGGCCAACGTCACCGCCTGCGCCGGATCCGACCCATGCAGTCCGACGGAATGGCCCGCGCCCATGTAGGCGTAGATCCGCTCGACGAGCGATGCCGCCTCGGCAAAGTTCCCGGCACGATAGACCGTGAGTACCGGCGAGAGTTTTTCGCCCGAGAACGGATGATCGGCGCCCACGCCCGACTCCTCGACCATCAGGAACGCCGGTTGCTGTGCCGCCACGTCGTCGAGCCCGGCCAACTGCGCGATCGTTTGCGCCGCTTTCGCCGTACAGCCGCCCGCCAGCTTGCCATCCACCCACATGACGTCCTGAAGTGCGCGCTTCTGGCTGGCGCTCAGCAGCACGCCGCCGGCGGCACGCAGCGCGTCGATCATGGCGTCGTAGACCGGGCTTTCGATCACGACACTGTTCTCCGACGAACAACTCGTCGCGTTATCGAAGGTCTTGGAGCGCGCAATCTTGCCCGCCGCATCGGTCAAATCTGCGCTGGCCGTCACGATCGACGCCACGTTGCCCGCTCCGACGCCGAACGCCGGCGTGCCGCTCGTATAGGCCATGCGCACGTTCGCCTGCGAGCCGGTGGCGACGATCAGGTCCGCCTGACGCATCAGCGCCGCCGTGGCGGCCTTGGTGATCGGCGCAGGCAGCATCTGCACGAGGTCCGGCGACAACCCGGCCTTGGCGAGTTCCGCGTGAATGAATCCGAGCAATAACGCGCACGCCGAATGTCCCTTGGGCGACGGCGCGACGATCACCGCATTGCCACACTTGAGCGCGTTGACAATCTTGTTCGCGGGGTGGCCGCGGGGTTGGTGGATGGCGTGATGGCCGCGACGACGCCCACCGGACGCGCAATCTCTACGATGCCTTTCTCTGTGTCCCGCGCGATGACGCCATGCGTCTTGCGCCCGTGCAGATCGCGCAGCAGGCCGAGTGTCTTGCGGAAGTTCTTCTGGAACTTGTCGTCGACGTTGCCGAGTCCGGTGTCGCGCACCGCGAGTTCGGCCAGTTGGCGATTGCGCGACGGCTCCATGATCGCCCACGCCGCCGCGCTGGCCGCCATGTCGAGCGTGTGTTGCCCCGCGCTCGCGAAGTCGCGCTGCGCCGCTTGCGCGCGGGCGACGAGTGCCGCGACCTGAGCGTCGACGTCCTGCTGCGCAAGCGCGTCGGCGCGGGTGCCGGTTGGAGGAACGATGGCTCCGAAGGCCCGTGAATTCATGTGATGTCTCCTGATGCGCAAGGCGCCGGTTGTGGCTTGGGTTCGCGACTCCAATCTAGCCAACCGGGTGGTGTCGCAGGTCTCAAATTCCCGGACAAACCGGACACATTGGACAGGTGTATCGGTCGTCTCGATATTCGGGACCGGTGTGGTCCGCAAAAGCGATGAAAACGATGCAAAATCACGTTAAACAGCGAAGCCGGAATGTGGGAGTCGCAGGTGCGGCGAGTCGGAACCCGTCGCATCGGCAGACCGGGACTGCGCGAGGCATGGCATCAGGAGACAACATGACGGCATCGAATCAATCGAACGCAGCCGCGGTGCGGGCGTTCCGCGTGCTCGAGACCCTGGCGACGGCTGGCGGGCCGCTCTCGATGATGGATCTCGTCAACGCGCTGGATTTGCCGAAGCAGACGGTGCATCGCATCCTCACCCAGCTCAAGGACGCCTGGCTCATCACGCGCAGCGCCAACGACCGCCGCTACGAATGCTCGCCGCGCGTTCGTGCGCTGGCGATCAACGTGCTGATGCAGACCGGCGCCGCCGCCGCGCGGCACGGCTTGCTCGAGCAACTGGTCACGCGTATCGGCGAGACGTGCAACCTCACGATGCTCTCGGGCAACGACGTGATTTATGTGGATCGTGTGGAGACGGAATGGCCGCTGCGCATGCACCTGCAGCCGGGTTCGCACGTGCCGATGCACTGCTCGGCCAGCGGCAAGCTGCTACTGAGCTTCCTGCCGAAGGAACGGCGTGAACGGCTGATCGAAACCCTGCCGCTGCGCAAATTCTCGGAGCAGACGTTGACCGACCGCGGTGAATTTCGCACCGAACTCGAGCGCACGCGCCGGCGCAAGATGGGCATCAACAATCAGGAACACTTGCAGGGCTTGATTGCGATTGCGGTGCCGGTCATGCTCAACCGCAATCGCGCCTGCGCGGCCATTGCGGTGCAGGCCCCCATCGGGCGGCTGACGCTCGACGATCTCCTCGCCTTCGAGCCGGAGCTGAGATTCGCCGCCGAGGAGACGGCGAAAACCTTCAAGAACTGAGTGACTCGTTGCGTGACGATGTGCCACGCACCAGACGTTCGAACAGATCGACCCCGCCCATCTGCCCGCCTTTGAGCAGTATCTCCATGCCGTCGAGCGCTGGCGCATCGCTGCGAAGCCGGCACAAGGGCGCCCCCGGCGACACCATGCCCGCGTAAGCCAGCCCCCAGGCATCGAGCGCGCGCACGCCGTGGCTCGACGTGTCACCGCCGGCAATCGCCATGCGGGAGACGGGCACCTCGTCCAACACCTGCCTGAGCAGCCGCCCGCCCGCTTGCGCCAATGCCAGCGCAGGGACCGCCCGATTCTGCGTCGACGGTTGGGGGGTGATTCAGTCGATGCGTCGGCGAACGGCACGGTGCAGGCGAGCGTGTGGCGTCCGGCGCGAAGATGCGTGGCCAGTTGCGCGGCGGCCTCGCGGCAGTAGCGACCATCCGGCTCGATCAGTCGGGCGGCGTCGAGGCGCACGACCTCGAACGACACCGCGGCCGTCACCTGGGCCGCCGTCACCGGCGACAGGCTTCCCGCCAGCACCAGCACCGGACCCTTCGCCGGCGGGACATCGTCATTCACTGCCTCGCCGCTTCGCGACATCGCGCTTGCCAGCGCCTGCGTCACGCTGCTCGGCCCTACGGCCAGCAGCGGTGAGCGCCGCGCCGCGCCCCAGAGCTGCGCGCCGATCTGCGGCAAGTCGCCCTGCCGGGCCACGTCCCAGAGCACGTTGACCACACCCTCGGCCCGTAACGCGTCGACACGCGCCGACACGACATTCGTCGCAGCGGTCTCCCCAACGTCGTCCCCCGGCGGAGTGTCGTAGCATGTCCAAGGCACGAGACCGATATCGTTCAGGCCCTGCTGCGCCAGATGACGCCGCAGATCGGCTTCATGCATCGGCGTCACCGGATGACGGCTCATCGTCGGATGCCGGTCGATGCGTACGACTTCACCGCCCACGCCGGCCGCAGCGAAGAGATTGCCGAAAAGGCAGTAGCGGCCAAGATTGGGCTGGCCCCCGACGATCGCGACCCATGGGCTCGGCATCGACGACGACAACACACTCACGGCCTCGCCAATGCTTCCGACCTCCGGCGCGCTATCGAACGTCGAGCAGGTCTTGTAATGCAGCACCGTGGGTTGCAAGTGCCGGGCCAGCGCCGCAATCGGCGCCAGCTCTTCACGCATGCGGGCCGGCGCGAGCGAGCGCGACACGCCGGCGATTCCCAGGCAATCGAGTGGCCCGAGCGTCGTGAGACGCGCCGCATCCGGGGGCGCGAACAGCAGAATGCTGCGCAAGCCTGCGCGTGCCGCACTCGCCAGGGTATCCGTCGCACCGGTGAAGTCATCGCCGTAATAAAGCAGTTGGGGACGATGTGTCATATCCGCCGGAGATTCGATAGGCATGGCAGCACCGGTCAATGGCCAAAGAATCGCAACGCGGCCGCCAACGCGGGCGCATCGCGAGACGCCTCTTCGAGCGACTGGCCGGCACGCACCGCCGCCCAAGCGTCGCGCAGACTCCGCACGCCCGCCGCCGGGCCATCGGGATGCGCCAGAATGCCGCCGCCCGCCATGAAGAGCAGATCGTCGCGGCCGACGGCGCGCCAGGTCGCCGGCACCGTGCCGGCCCATTGCCCCGACGAGAACGCCGGCATCACCTGGTCTCGCCCGATGTCCTGCTCGGCAGCATCGACGGCCAGCGGCGCATAGCAGTCGTGCGCCGACTCGATCACCTCCTCGTCGGCCTGCGCGAACTTGCCTTGCAGGCCATGCACATGCATGTGATCGACACCGGCCAGTCGCCAGAGGGTTTGATAGGCCTGAAAGCCCATGCCCAGCATCGGATCGCGCGACATCGCACCGTAGCCGTTCCGATGCGCGTGGATTGCCAGATCGGTGTGACGGCGCAGCGTCTGCACGGCAGAGAATCCGCACCAGTTCAGGCTCACCATGACGCAATTGCCGCCTTCGCGCGTCACGAGATCGGCATGACGTCGCATCGCATCCGTTTCGTCGGTGATATTGAAGGCCACCATCACCTGCTTGCCGGTGCGCGCCCGATGCTCGCGTACGGCAGCCATCACCGCGGGCACCCGCTGCGCGAGCGGCGCGTGCACGGGGTTGGCACACACTTCGTCATCCTTGATGAAGTCCACGCCCGCCGCGCACAGTCGCGCGACCAGCGCCGCCGTTTCCGCGGCGCTCATGCCGACATTCGGCTTGAGGATCGTGCCGACCAGCGCGCCTTCGCGCACGCCCGTCGCCTCGCGCGTGCCTGCGATGCCATAGCGCGGAAAGTCGAACTGCTGTCGGTAGCTCGCCGGCAACGCAATGCGCTCCAGCCGCATGCCCGTCACTTCGCCAAGGTCATACAGATTGCCCGCAAGCGTGGCGGCGAGCGTTGGCAGATTGACGCCGACGTTGTCATACGGAAACGCTATCCGAACACGGGCCCGATGCCACGGGCCACGGATGCCCTTGCGCTCGAGAAAGGCGTTCGGCAACGACGGCTGCGCAACGTCGCCCACGAGGTCGACCGCTTCGACCACGGCGCGCGCGCGCTCACGCAGCGCATCCGTCTCTCCCGCCACGCGGGTAAATGTGCCGCAGGACTGCTCGCCGGCCATGACTTCGGCGACCTTGCGCGGATCGAGCGGCGTCTCGATCAGATAGGTGGCAGACAGGGTCGCGCTCATAGCGTCGTGAGGTCCGGAAAGGCGCGCACGGGATCGGTGCCGTCCCAGGCGGCCGCAGCCTCGCGAATCATCGTGAAGAGCTTGCCCTTCGGGCCGGCGACTTCGGACAGCTCGATCGTCGTCCCGGGATGACAGCCGGGGTCGGCGCTGCGGTCCTCGAAATAAACGAAGCGGCCGTTCTCGCCGACTTCACCGCTCATGCAGACTTCGAACCCGGCGTCGCGCGCGCGCGCCAGATCGGCGTCGAAGTCCTCGGTCCAGTACGCCACGTGCTGCGCCCCGCTGCGCCCGGCATTGAGGAAGTCGCGGTACATCGACGGCACGTCGTTGCGGATCTGCAGCAATTCGATCTGCAACCCGCCCGCGTTCGCCAGCGCCACGGCGTTGTGCGGTTCGAAGCGCTCGCCGCGGTAGGTGTAGTTGCGGATCGGCACCTTGGGGTTGTAGTACCACGGCCCGACACCGAGTACGTTCGACCAATAGGTCATTGCCGCCTCGATGTCCGGCACAAGGTATGCCACCTGGCGAATCTCGCCGAAGAATCTGCTCATGGTCTTCTCTGTAATCGTCTTTTGCGTAAGGTCCGGATGGGCGGCGCCACGCGAGGCGCATCGACCGCGCCCGCCGCCATCCTTGAATGTGGTGATGCATACCACTGCATGGTTCACTTGCCGCGCCGTGGTGTCGTCGGTGTCGTCGGTGTCGGCGGCTTCGTCAATGAAGGAAGCCGATCGAGATCCAGGGAATTGCCGCCACGCAGATCAAACCGACGATGAGCGCCGCGAGATAGCCCCAGATCGCCCGCATGCCTTTCGCGGGGTCGACCTTGCCGATGGCACAGGCGGCGTAATACCCCACGCCGAACGGCGGTGCGAACAGCCCCAGCCCCATCGAGAGCACCACGATCATCGCGTAATGCACCTCGTGCACGCCAACCGCGCGGGCGATCGGAAACATCAGCGGTCCGAACAGCACGATGGCCGGAATGCCCTCGAGCACGCTGCCCAGCACGATGAAGGCGACGATGGACACCACGATGAAGCCCGCACTTCCACCGGGCACGCGTTCCATCGCGGCCGCGAAGTCCTGCGCGAAGCCCGATTGCGTGAGTCCCCACGCCATGCCGGTCGCCGCACCAATGATGAAGATGATCGCGCCCGACAAGGCTGCCGTCTCGATCAGCATCGGCAGCAGCCGCCGCGTGTCGAACCTGCGATAGAGCAGCAAGCCCGCCACGACCGAATATGCGATGCCGATGGTCGATACCTCGGTGGCCGTCGCAATGCCCTCGACGACCGCCGCACGAATCACGAACGGCAGCGCCACCGCCGGCAATGCGTACACGAAGGCGCGCCACACATCGCCCTTCTTCGCCTTCTCCACACCGGACAGATCCTCGTGGCGATAACGCCACCACACCACGCTGCACAGCGCAATGCCGAGCACCACGCCGGGCAGCAAGCCCCCGGTGAACAGCGCCGAAATCGACACCCCCGTCACCGACCCGATGGTGATCAGCACGATCGAGGGCGGAATGGTCTCGGTCTGTGCGCCCGTCGTCGAGAGTAACGCCACGAGATCGCCGGGATCCGCCCCGCGCTTCTTCATCTCGGGGAACAGCACGGGCGCGATGGCCGCCATATCGGCCGCCTTGGAGCCGGAGATACCCGACACCAGGTACATCCCGCCGATGAGCACATAGCTCAGGCCGCCACGCACATGACCGAGCAGGCTCGCGAGAAACTGCACCATCGCCCGCGCCATGCCCGTCATCTCGATCAGCAACCCGAGGAAGACGAACAGCGGCACCGCCAGCAGGATCAGGTGCGACATGCCTTCGTCCATCCGGCCGACGAGCACGACCATCGGCGTGTGCGTCGTCAGCGCGAGAAAGCCGAAGGTCGCCAGGGCGAACGAGAACGCGATCGGCACGCCCGCGAACACGCACGCCCCGACGACACCCGCGAAGAAGATGACCAGATTCCAGCGCCCGAGCGGCGCCAGCACCGGTCCGAGCAGCCAGAAGCCGACGCACACCACGCCCACCAGCGCTACGGCCTGGATCACCCGCGCGGCGGGCGCGGTGCGCAGCAGCCGCAATACGCTCACCACGAGCATCAAGGCCACGCCAACCGGCAACGCCGCCGCGCGCCAGACGTTGCTGATCTCCATCGCGGGCGTGATCACGAACGCCTCCTCCGACGCGTACTCGTACGCCGGATGCACGATGAGCAGCAGGAACGCGAGCGCGGCGGCGATCGCCAACACGTCGAGGAATGCCCGTGTCGACGGCGATGCCTTGCCGACGAACGCCGTCATGCGCATATGCTCGCCGCGCCGCAACGCGACCACGGCGCCGAGCATCGACATCCAGAGAAACAGGATGCCGGCGAGTTCGTCGCCCCAGACCAGCGGGGCATGGAACACATAGCGGGCGATGACCCCGGCGAGCATCACGAGGATGTCCGCGAGCACGAGCAGCGCCGCGGGAATCTCCGTGAGCCAACCGATGGCGCGATCGAGGCTGCCGACGAACGCCCGCCAGCCATGCAACGGCAGGTCGGCGGCACCGCTCGCCGGCAGCGAGTCCCCGGCGGGCGCGCCGTGCGGGGAATGCGCAGGACGGGGAGTCATCTCAGGCCACCTTGCCGGCCGTCGCTTCGAGAAGCGCCCACGCTTCCGGGCCGAATTTCTTCTTCCACTCGGTGTAGTAGCCCGACTTCTGCAACTGGGCGCGGAACGTCTCCGGCGCAGCGGCATTGAACGCGAGCCCCTTGCTCGAGAGCGCGTTCTGCAGGCCCGTGTTGAGCTTGTAGACGTCTTCGCGCTGCTGGATCGCGGCCTCGTTGAAGGCCCGCGCGGCAATGACCTTGAGGTCGTCCGGCAGCGCGCGCCACGAACGGCCATTCACGACAAGGTGATAGCCGTCCCAGCTATGGTTCGTGACCGAGCAGAACTTCTGCACTTCGTAGAGTTTCGCCGTCTCCACGATGGCGAGCGGGTTCTCCTGCGCGTCGACAACATGCGTCTGCAGTGCTGAGTAGACCTCGCTGAACTGAAGGCTCGTCGGCGACGCCTGCAGCGACTTGAACAGCGAAATGCCCATCGGGCTCACCGGCACGCGAATCTTCATGCCGGCAAGATCGGTCGCCTTCGTGATGGGCTTGTTGCCGCTGGTGATCTGGCGGAAGCCGTTGTCCCACATCTTCTCGAAGGTGTAGAGCCCCGTCTTCGCGAAGGTCTCGCGAATGCTGTTGCCGAGCTTGCCGTCGACCGCGTGCCACACCTGGTCGTAGTTGGAGAACGCAAAGCCGACCGCCGTAATGGCACTGATCGGCGCGAGCGTCGCAATCACCATCGTGCCGGCGTTGAAAATGTCAATACCGCCATTGCGCACTTGCGCGAGCATGTCGGTGTCGCCGCCGAGCTGATTGTTCGGGAAGATGCGCAGTTCCATGCGCCCCTTGCTCTCCGAAGCGATGCGCGCCGCGACCTCCTGTGCCCGCACGTTCAGCGGGTGGCTGACCGGCAGATTGTTGCCGTACTTGAACACGTATGCCGGCGCCGCGGCACGCGCCATGCGCGGCAGCGCGCCCGTCACACCGGCAACGCCCGCGACACCCAGTGCGGGCAAGGCGGAAAGCGCGCGCAGAATGTTGCGTCGGCCCTGAGAAGTTGAGTCGGTCATGCGCATGTCTCCTGATTTATGGTTTTTTACACAAGCGTCGGCGCGGCGTTAAGCGCGACGGCGCGAAATGCCGACACCCCGTTCGCCGATTGATCCTCCCGGCGGCGTGGCGTCAGTTGCAGCGAACGTGCATGCCGCCGTCGACGAGCAATTCCACGCCGTTGATGTAGCGCGCCTCGTCCGACGCCAGAAATACGGCCGCATTTGCCACGTCCCAACCATCCCCCATGCGACCGGTCGGGGACAGACGGTTGCGCGCCTCCACCATCGCCTGCGCGCTCGGGTAAAAGCCGGAAATTTGTTGATAGATGTGCGGCGTGTCCATCACGCCCGGCAGAATGCAGTTCGCCCGGATGCCCTTGGCCGCATACTGCAATGCCACGCTCTGGGTGAGCGAATTCACCGCCCCCTTCGATGCCGCATAGGCGCAATAGGCATAGCCAGTCCAGCGCACGCCGCCGAGCGCGCCGATGTTCACGATCGCGCCGCTGCCCTGGGCCTCCATGAGCGGCAGCACGGCCTTGCACGTGAGGAACATGCTCTTGACGTTGACCGTCATCACGCGATCCCAGACGTCCTCGGTGGTTTCCACGGGCCCGCCCTGGGAGGTAATGCCGACATTGTTGTGCAGAATGTCGACGCGACCGTAGGTCTCGATGGCGGACGCCACGGCACGCTGCACGTCGTCCCAGCGCGTAACATCGGCGGCCAGCGCGACGGCGTCGTTGCCTTCGTCGGCGATCACACGGCATGTGACGTCGGCCGCTTGCTGCGCCCGGTCCACGGCCACGACCTTGGCGCCGCTGCGGGCATAGGCCACGGCAGCCGCCTTGCCATTGCCCCACCCATCGCCGACCGATCCCGCGCCGAACACCAACGCCACGCGTCCCGCCAACCGACGCGGCGCCGACTCACCGACTGCTGCCATCACAATGTCTCCTGTGCATTCGCGTACCGGCCTGGCGGTACGTTCGTGGATGTCTTGAAGACGTACGATAGGTCGCAACGCCATGATCGACCAACTCTGAATCATGATGTGATTTGATGCGTTTTGATGAAGTATGCTGTGATCGTCGACGCGATGGCACGTCAAGCGAGACCGCCGCCGCACATCACATCGAGGGGAAGCGAATGAGACGAAACATGCCCAATCTGGCCGACATCGCACGTCTGGCGGGCGTTTCCACGGCCACGGTCGATCGTGTTCTGCATCGCCGCGAGGGCGTGCGGCAGACGACCGTGCAGCGCGTGCTGCATGCGGCCGGTGAGCTGCAATACCTGCCTGAGCCGGCACTGGAAGCGGTTCGGGCGGTGCCTCCCACGCAGGTGCTGTTCGTCCTGCCCGGTCGCAGCAGCAAGTTCCTTCGCATGCTGGGCGAATGGGTACAGTGCTCGCAAAACCAATGGGCGCCGTATCACGTGAACTGTCGCGTCCAGTTCATCCAGGGGTTCGATCCGGACGCACTGTCAGCCGCATTGCTGCGACGTGGACGCGGCTGCAACGGGGTGGCCTTCATGCCGCTGGAGCATCCCAAAGTGCGCGAGGCGGTCGACACGCTGGCCGACGAGGGTGTGGCGGCCGTGACGTTGGTGTCCGACCTGTCGCACTCGCGGCGCATCGCCTATGTCGGGTTGGACAATGGCTCTGCAGGGCGAACGGCGGCGTATTTGATCGCGCGCTTCGTCGGCGCGAAGCGGCACGCGAAGGTGGCGCTCATCGCGGGCTCGCTCAGTTACAAGGCGCACGTTGAACGCGAGGCGGGATTTCTGCAGCTCTTCTCAGAGCAATACCCGCAGATGCAGGTCGTCGGGCTTCGCGAAGGCTACGACGACGAAGCGGTCAACTACCGACAGACGCGGGCGCTGCTCGAACAGCATCCGGATCTCGCGGCAATCTACAACATCGGCGGTGGTTCGGAAGGCGTTGGGCAGGCGCTCAAGGAGGCGGGCATGCAACACAAGGTCGTCTTCATCGGGCACGGACTGACGCCCGACACCCGCGCGCTGCTCATCGACGGCTCGATGGATGCCGTCATCACCCAGAGCCCGCAAAGCGCCATCATGAACTGTGTGCGCATCTTCGCCAATCTGCGCGAAAAACGCGATCTGTCCGCCGGCATCGAGGCGAATCGCAGCCAGGTGATCTTTCGCGAGAATCTGCCGTAAGCCATCGCACGGCGGCGAGGCGTTGCGCGCCCTGCCCGCAGGTTTGCGTGACGCGTACCGACGCGTCGAACCCGTGCCCCCTTCCCCGTGCTCGACACGTCGGCCGACCAAGACGAAACACCAGGCTCAGCGATAACCGTTCGGGTTGCGCATCTGCCAGCGCCAGTGATCGGCGCACATGCGATCGATACCGTATTCGGCTTCCCAGCCGATGAGATCGCGCGCCATCGCGGTCGCCGCGTAGCAGCTACCGATGTCGCCGGCGCGTCGCTCGACGATTTCGTACGGCACCGGCTGGCCGCTCGCGGCTTCGAACGCCTTCACAACCTGCAGCACGGTGTAACCGTGCCCGGTGCCCAGGTTGACCGTGAAGCCGCCATCGCGTTGCTTGAGCGCATCGAGTGCGGCCAGGTGCCCGCGCGCGAGATCGACCACGTGAATGTAGTCGCGCATGCCCGTGCCGTCCGGCGTCGGCCAGTCGCCGCCGAACACCCGCAGGCGCTGGAGCTTGCCGACCGCCACTTGCGCCACGAACGGCATCAGGTTGTTCGGCACGCCGGCGGGATCCTCGCCGATGCGCCCGCTCTCGTGTGCGCCCACCGGATTGAAGTAACGCAACAGCGCGATACGCCAGCTCGGGTCCGCCTTGGCCACGTCGTTCAGGATCGTCTCGGCCATGAGCTTGGTCTGACCGTAGGGATTCGTCGCCGACAGCGGGAACGATTCGTCGATGGGTACCGTTGCCGGATTGCCGTACACGGTCGCCGAAGAGCTGAACACGAGGTCCTTGACGCCATGCGACTGCATGGTCTCGACCAGCGTGAGCAGGCTGTCGATGTTGTTGCGATAGTAGGTGAGCGGCATTTCAACCGACTCCCCACCGCCTTGAGCGCGGCGAAGTGAATGGCGCCGGTAATGCCAAAGCGAGTGAACAGGTCGTCGAGCACGGGCTTCGAGCACGCGTCGCCCTCGATAAAGATCGGGGCGCGCCCGGCAATTTCACCGATGCGCCGCACCGCCTCCCGATGGCTGTTGACCAGATTGTCGAGAATGACCACGTCATAGCCGTGCGCGAGCAGCTCGACACAGGTATGCGAGCCGATGTAACCGGCGCCGCCGGTCACGAGAATGGTTCCGAGTGTATTCATGCTTTGCCCTTGAGGCATCTCATCCGTTGGCTATTCGACGGTCACCGATTTCGCCAGATTGCGGGGCTTGTCGACGTCGGCGCCCGGGCACACGCCGTATGATAAGCCAGCAATTGCAGAGGCACCACGTGGAGCACCGGCGACAGCTCACCGTAATGCTCGGGCATGCGGATGACACGAATACCGTCCGCGCTGGCAATGCGCATATCGCCGTCGGCCAGCACGTAGAGTTCGCCGCCACGCGCGCGCACTTCCTGCATGTTCGACTTGAGCTTCTCCACCAGCACGTCGTTCGGCGCGACGGTCACCACCGGCATCTGCTCGCTGACCAGCGCGAGCGGGCCGTGCTTGAGTTCCCCTGCGGGGTACGCCTCGGCGTGGATGTACGAAATCTCCTTGAGCTTCAGCGCCCCTTCGAGGGCGATCGGATAGTGCAGCCCGCGCCCGAGAAACAGCGCGCTCGGCACGTCGGCAAATTGCGCCGCCCAGGCAATGAGCTGCGGCTCGAGCGCGAGCACGCTCGTGAGCGCCGCCGGCAAGTGACGCAACTGCGCGAGGTGGCGCGCCGCTTCGTTCGCATCGATGCGCTTGCGCTCGACACCGAGCGTGACGGCCAGCATGAACAGCGACACGAGTTGCGTGGTGAACGCCTTGGTCGACGCCACGCCGATTTCCGTGCCCGCGCGCGTGATGAACGACATCGCCGTCTGCCGCACGAGCGCGCTGGTCGCCACGTTGCAGATCGCCAGCGTGCGATCGTGTCCCAGGCTCTGGGCATGCTTGAGCGCGGCAAGCGTGTCGGCCGTCTCTCCCGACTGCGAGATGGTCACGACGAGCGCTTGCGGATTGGGCACCGACTCGCGATAGCGGTACTCGCTAGCGATCTCGACCTGCGTGGGAATGCCGGCGAGCGCTTCAAGCCAGTATTTGGCGGTGAGCCCCGCATAGTAGCTGGTGCCGCAAGCGAGAATCAGCACACCGTTCACCTGCGGCAAGACGTCGGCGGCGCCTTCGCCGAACAAGGCCGGAGAAAACTCGGTGATATCGGCAATCGTGTCCGCAATCGCCCGCGGCTGCTCGAAGATTTCCTTCTGCATGTAATGCTGATACGGTCCCAGCGAGACTTCGGACTGGTACGCCGCCATCGCGCGAACCGAACGCTCGACCTCCACGCCCTGCGCGTCGAGCACCGACACGCGCGCGGGTGTGAGCAACGCCACGTCGCCTTCCTCGAGATACATGAACCGGTCGCAGTGACCGGCGAGCGCCATGGCGTCGGAAGCGAGGAAATGCCCATCCGCCGCAAAGCCGATCACGAGCGGCGAACCTTGACGCGCGCACACCATGCGCTCCGGTTCGTCCTTGCTGATGACGGCGATGGCATAGGCGCCCCGCAATTGCGCTACGGCCGAACGCACGGCGTGCACGAGCGTGCCACCGTCGTTCGCCGCGAAATGCGCATCGACCAGATGGGCGATGACTTCGGTGTCGGTCTGGCTCGTGAACTCGTAGCCCTTGGCCCGCAGCGCTTCGCGCAGCGCCTCATGGTTCTCGATGATGCCGTTGTGCACCAGCCCGATCCGTTCGCGCGAGAAGATCGGATGCGCGTTCTCGGTCGCCGGCGCGCCGTGCGTCGCCCACCGCGTGTGCGCGATGCCCAGTCCCGCGCCCATGGCCGCGTCGGCCAGTTGCGCCTGAAGTTGCGCCACGCGCGACACGCTGCGCACGCGCGTGAGCCGATGCGCTGCGTCGAGTACGGCCACGCCGCACGAATCATAGCCACGATATTCGAGACGGCGCAGTCCTTCGACCAGCACCGGTACCACGTCACGGCGTGCCACGCCGCCCACGATTCCACACATGACTTCCCCTCAACAATCAATTGGATGAGCGCAGCACGACGCCACCGCCCGAATGGCCGGTTGCGTTCGCCTGCGTGTTGACCTGTCTGATGTCCGGCGTGGTGATGACGGCTCGCCGGGATTGTCTTCCGCCTTCTTCGTTGTCTCGCGCGGTGCGCTGCGTCAGTTCTGCGCCGCGGCGGGATTGACCTGCATGAGGTGACCGTCGCCCACGTAAGGAATGAGGCCCTGCGCGCGAATCTGCGCAACGGCTTGCCTGGCGCACTCGGTATCCGAGGGGGCGCAGTAATCGATAGCGATCACCGGCAGGTCGTAGCGCTCGCGCACTTCGCGCGCCCGCGCGAGCAACCACGCGCGATCGTCTTCCGGCACCGCCACGTAGCGCTGATTCCCCTCGTCCCAACCGCGATAGAGCGATTCGAACGCCACGGCCGCCACGTCGCCGTGCACCTCGGGCATCAGCACGAAACCGCGATTCAGAATCAGTTCGGCGCGCGGGAAACGGCGCCGAATTCGCTTGATGACCGCGACCAGCCCGGCTTGCTGACGCGCACGCTCGGCATCGGTCTTGGCGACCAGTTCGTACGAATCGAGCGTGTCGAGGAAAAAGCCGCGATAGCCCTTGGCCCATAACGGCGCGATGACCTTCTCCACGAAAAACTGAGGCCAGCCCGGGGCGGCCTGATCGATCACTTCCGATTTCCAGTCGCCATTGCGGCCAATACGCCAGGCTTTCGGGATCGCGGCGTAGTAGTCGCGCGTGGACAAGACTTCGCCCACGCTGACGTAAGCGATCCAGCGCCGGCCCTTGGGCTCGGTGGCCGGGTCGACGGCCTTCGGCACGAAGCCGTTGTCGGGCTCGATCACCACCTGATCGTAGCCGGCAAGCGCCTTCGGATCGAGCGTCGCGCCATAGAAAAACGCAATGCGCCCGAAGGCAGGCGGCTGCGCCGATGCGGTGTTGAGGAAGAAGCCGGCAAAGACCCCCACCACCCCGCCCATGAATCGAGCCAGTGGGCAGCGCCACCAAGTGGCGTGCGGTTGCGTCGTGTTGTCAGACATGGCGATCGGCAGCGGCAGTGTCAGCGCTGCTGTTGCAGCATGTAGGTTTCATATTCGAGCGCATCGAGCCGGCGATCGAGCAACTGCATCGCCACCATCACGACGACCAGCAGCGCCAGCGCGAAACCGTAGCCGTAGGCATTCGGTCCGAGCATCAGCGTGGCCCACGTGAACAGGCCGTTGGCGACGACCATCGCGGCAGTGAGCGCCAGCACCGTGCCACGCCGGTCCAGATAAAAGAAGATGTTCAGAATTCCGAGGAAAAGCACTTGCAGGCTCGCGGAAATGACGTCGATGTGCAGCAGCGGCAGATACAGCACCGAAATGCCGATGAGCCGTAACAGCTTGTCGCCGAACGCGAAGATCAGCAGCGTAACGACCGCCTGGATCTTCAGAATTTCGTACAGACCGGTGCGGACCGAGCGCACCATCATGTCGCGCGATTCTTCGATGTACTTGAGCGTGCCGCCGGTACGCACCGCGTTGAAGAACTGATCGTAGTACTCGACGAAATCCGTCTCGATACGCAGCAGAAACACCGCCATGCCCGGAATCACGCACAGGTACGAGAGGAACACCGGCAGATCGTAGATCACCGACGCGCGCAGCGGGCCAATCACGTCCTGCCCGGTGACCGGATAGAACCAGAACATCAGCTTGTCGAGCCAGATGCCCAGATTGAACAGCAAACCCACGAACATCAACGACGGATACGAGAAGCGACGCGCAAAGACCTGCCAAAGCAGATATTCGTCCGTGCGGTAGTTGCGGTGAATCAGACAGACCATGCCGAGCAGCAGGATCAGGTGACCGATGACGAAACCGCCGAGCAGCCCTTCGAGTCCGTAGCGGTTGAGCAGCACCGCACTCACCACCGTCACGGTGTAGCCGACGAAGAAGATCCCCAGCACGGCACGGTATTGCTTCACGCTCGTGAGAAACAACACGCCGATCCAGATATTGCTCACGATCACGAAGCCCGTGAGCATCAACAGCCGATAGCCCGTCGACTGGCCGCGGAACACGGTCAGCGCGAGGATGAGACCGATGATGCCCGTGCCGACCGTCGTGACCAGTGCGACCGCGTTGTAGTTCGGCAGCACCAGATCGGGACGCCGCTCGAACAGCCGGTCGCTCAGAAAACGCGTGAACGAGAGTTGAAGTATGCCCGTGACGATGAGACTGAACGCGATCAGATACGTCACCGACACCTGGAACTGCACGATGAGGCCCGGCGGTTGCACGACCGCGAGGCTCATCAGGCCGATGAGCAGAATACCGAGAATCGAGAGAATCAGCGGGCCCGCGCTGATGACCCCGGCGTAGCCATAGGCCGCCAGCGTGCTGGTCAGCGTGTCGCGCCGGAGAATCTTGCGAAGTTCAAAGCCAATACCGGCCATCAGTGGTCTCCCGCAACCACCCCGGCGGCGGGACGCGCCAGCAGTGTCTCGTACAGACTGCGATAGGCGTCCTGCATCTGGGTGATCGTGTAATAGCGTTCGACGCGCGCGATCGCCGCGCGCTGGGCCGCATGCCAGGTGGTGGGCTCGAGCACGTCGAGCAGCGCCTGGGCGAATTGCTCCGGGTTGGCGATCTGCACGACCTTGCCGGCAGGCCCGAGGGCGCGATCCTCATCGCCCAGGCCTTCGACCAGTTGGCGGCACGAGCCGACGTCGGTCGTCACCACGGGCACGCCGGCCGCATAGGCCTCCAGCACCACCAGCGGCAACGCTTCGGAAATCGACGACAGCGCCATGACGCCGACCTGCGGCAGGATGTCGGACACCTTTTGAAAGCCCATGAACCGAAGGCTGTCCTCCAACCCCAGGCTCGCCGCAATGTCACGACACTCCTGCGCGTAGGCCGGATCTTCTTCCTCGGGGCCGACCACCCACCCCTGCAGCCCCGGCATGTGGCGGCTGGCGATGAAGATCGCCCGAATGAACGTCTTGATGTCCTTGATGGGCACCACCCGGCCGATCAGCGCCACCACCGGCGGGATGTCGGCCGGACGCTGCTCGCGCAGCGGCGCAAACTGCGCCACCGAGATGCCATTGGGCGTGTTGCGGGTCTTGTGCTCGGGCGCGCCGTCGGCGATCTGGCGCAGACGATTGCCCTCGAAGAGCGCGGTGATCTCGTCGGCCGCCTCGTAGCACACGCGTCCCATCGCTTCGAAGAAGCGCACCCACAGGTTCTGGAAATAACCGACCTGCGAGATGTCGCGCTCGAACAGGCCCCGGTTGTCTCGAATCCACTGGCTCTGCAGCAGATCGATCTTGCGCTCCTTGGTATAAATGCCGTGCTCAGAGACCAGCAGCGGACGCTGGTGCTTGAAGCGCAGCAACGCGCCCAGGAAGCCCGCGTACCCCGTGGAAACGGTGTGGTACACCTTGGCCGGGATCAACTGGTCGCAAATGCGCGCGAGTTGCCACAACGGCTTGTGCATGATCCGGATCGTCCAGAAATAGTCCGTGAACGACGGATCCAGGCAGTACTTCTTGTAGCGATCGGTGATCATGTCCCACGAGCGCCGGCTGTGCAGGAAATTGGCCTCGCTGATCTCGCCGTCTTCGGCGAGCATCGGAATCACGTCGTGAATCAGCTTGCCGATGCCTTCCAGGTCGTCGCGCCGACGCAGCATGTCATGCATCTTCTCCATCTTCTCGAACGCCTGCGCGTCACCCTCGGCGGCGCGCATCGGCGCGGGCGCCTCGAATTCGTAGAGATAATGCGCCTCGAAATGCACGATGTTGTCGTACATCGGATAGACCATGTCGCCGTAGTCTTCGCGACGGCTACCGATGAACACGACGGCAAACGTCAGGTCCGGGAATGCGCGGATCATCTGATCCACCCACGACGACACGCCACCCCGCACATACGGGAAGGTGCCTTCGAGCAGCAAAGCGATGTCGGCCGAGTCAGCGCGACGTTCGTTGGTACGCATTAGCGGGTCCAGAAACGCATGACGGGCTGCAGCATCGGGGTGGCCGTGCCATTCCCGAGCCCGGCGAGCATCTGCCCGACCCGTCCATATTGATGTTTGAGGAACGCGACTTCGGCAAGCCAGGGCACGAGTCGGTCCGCAGGAAATTGATGGAACTCGGCACGCTGCAGACACTGTTCCGCTTGCTCCGGATCGTGACGCATCAGCGCGCAACGGCCCAGCAGGTACCACATGACCGCATCGCTCTCGCGATGGGCGAGCGCCTCGCGGGCAAATCGCTCCACGCGCTCCATCGTGAATCGGTACACCTCGCCACGCACGAGGTTCTGATAAATCAGCTCCCAGTACAACTCGGCGAGCCGATGGTTCGCGTCGGCACGATCATCGTCGTTCTCAGCACGATCGCGCTGGGTGCGCGCGTCGAAAATACGCTGCATGATCTGCTTTTCCACGCCGTCGATAATCCCGTAGGCGAGCAACCGGATCTCTTCCACCGGATCGGCCAGCAGGTCACGCATGATCTCGCCGGTGGCCCGCGACGGCAGGGCCTGCACCGACACCAGTGCGGCCACGCGGTCTTCGCTGGTGCCTTGCGTGTTGCGCAAACGCGCACGCAGGCGCGCACCGGCGCCGTGCGTGACGCGCGAGACCAGATACGTCACGAACTCGGGCGGTCAACGGCCCCGGAGCGGGCGAGCTCTTTCGGCGCGGGGAACAGCACGCTGATCGCCATCACGCCGAGGAACAGCAGCAAACCGCCCACCGGCATGAACAAGCTGATCGCCAGGCTGTGCCAAAACGCCCCGGTACGCCCGTGGTAATGCTCTGGCAGTACCGAACGAACGAAGGTCGCGGTGAGCACTGCCGTGAGCAGTTGCCATCCAAAGAAGACCACGAGCGGGTCGATCCGCCAGGCCGGCTCGAAGAGCGTGCGCACCGCCTGGGCCTGCGCGAGCAGGGCCAGGATACCGAGCGTGATCGCCAGCAGTTTTTTAAGCATGATCGCGGCAGCGCTCCAGCAATTTGCTCAGCCCCTCGCCCGGGGCGCGCTCGTCCACGCTCGCCGAGTGCACCGCCACGTGACCGGTTTGGAAATCCAGCCCGTATTGCTGACGCAGCGCGCTCTCAATGCGGATGAGGTACCCGTCGATGCCATTCTCATCGGTAATCGGCATCAGGGCGATGGCGATTTGCTGACGAGGGCCTGACTGAATCCACAAGGCGTCGAGCGCCCGGCGCGAACGCACGGTCTGCTCGAACAGCGAATCGCCGCTCGCGCCGCGCGGGAAAACGAGCGCCACGAGCGACGACTGGATGCCGCTCTGGCGCTTCATGCGAGCAAGGCGTCCCAACTCCAGCGCGAAGTCGTAGGGCACGCTTGGCACCTCGTCGCGCACGCTCGCCACCACGCCCTGCTGCGCCACGCCGTCGGCGTAATAGGCCAGCAGCACCAGCAGCAATTGCAGGTTGTCGTGATTGAGCGCGAGGAACGACATGCGGCGCACGATCAGCATGCCGTTGATGTTGCCGTCCGTGTCGGTGAGCGGTGCGCACACAATATACGCACTCCCCTCGCCGACCGTCACGTCGTCGCGCACATGCGAGAGCGTGCCTTCGCGCAGGCAAGTCTGCACGAGCGGATCACTCTCCACGGGCGTGAACGCCTCGCCCACGCACGCCACCGCCGTGGGCACCAGCCGCCCGAGGTGCACCGGGAAGACCGACGCCACTTCGATCTGGCACGTCAGCGCGGCAAACTCAAGCATCGGCTGCGCGTTGGGCAACGTTTGCGCCGCGGCGCCCGCCTCGTTGGAGGTCGTCAGTTCTCGCAATCGCATGATGGCGTCGCGCATGGTGCTCGGCTTGGTGAGCAAATCGCGCTCGAGCCGTTCGTGCGAGACACGCAGCAGGTAGTGATTGTTCGTAATGGCGACGAGGCGATCGTTCAGATACGTGTTGATGCCCCGAGCCCGGGTCGCGCGGTTGCCCCAGATGTCGCAGAAGTGCCCGCCAACAACGATCATCGTGAAGCCGCCGACGAAGAACATCGCCGGGAACGGCTCGCCATGCAAGCCATACAAGCCGTACCAGACGGCGGCAAGCACGAGCCCCGCCACCACGCCGAGCAGCGCGCCGTAGCGCAGCGCCATGACCAGGGCGACGAGCCACATCCATGGAAAGCCCAGCCCGATGAGCAGCGGATCGCCGGGTCGCAGCAGCCAGGCAATCGCCACGGCGAGCGCCATGCCGGTGACCACCTCGAAGACCGCTACCGGGCGCGCCACGGCCGGCGCGATCAGTCGGCCATAGGTGCTCACGTTGCCGAACGGCTCCGAGCGTCGCACCTGTTCCGGGCCGACGGGCTTCGCGTCGATGGCAGCGTCCTGTTGAGTCGCGGTTTTCACGATGCGGCCCGTTACCGTTGCGCCAGCGGTGCCAGCAGATTGCGAATCAACGTCTGACCGACGCCGGCCAGGCTCGAACGGCTCCAGCCGCTGCGGCTGCCGGTCGCGCTCCAGACGATGCTGCCGTTCGAGACATCGATGACATCGAACGTCACGCCGGCCACTGGTTCACCATCGACGCCGACCTTGTAGCGCCATTCGGTCACAGCCCCCGAGAGCGCATACTTCGCGCCGGTCTTGCGCGCCCATTCCAGGGCACGCATGCGCGCTTGTGCGCTGTTGCCGCCGACGAGCGAATCGCCGCCGTCCGGATCGCCGACATAGCGATGCAGATCGGTAAAGCCGTTCTGGACCAGAATGCTTTGGGCAATACTCTCGGCGCGCTGGCCGGCATCCGGCGTTTCCGTCGTATTGGCGATCGGCAGAATCGCCCAGGCGGCCGTCTTGGGCAGATTCGGGGCGTCGCCGACATTCATCGTCGAACAGCCCGCCACCAGCGCGGTCAGGACGGCAGCGCCGGCCAGGCGGCGCCACAGCTTACTCACGATTGTCTTCATGGTCTTGCTCTCCCTTGCGGATGCGAAATTTCAGTAGAACAGCCGGTACGCGATGCCGACCTGCGTTGTGGCAACACCGGTGCCGTTGGTGATGTCGTGCGAGTAATACACGCGAGCGTGATCGTTGCCGAGCACCGACCCCGCGATGCCCAGGTTGACCTGCGGCCCCCAGCCCTGCTGACTGTCGTGAATGTAGCCCACGTCGAGATACGGCCGCCAGGCACGCCGGTAAGCATTCTGGTAGTCCTGCCCGAAGCCTGCCATGACACCGTACTGGGTCGTCGTGATCGGCATGAACTCCGAGGCCACCGGCGCGGTGCCGGTCGGCAGCAGCACGGCGAGCGACGGGATGGTGGCTGTGCCCGGCGTATAAATGCCGCGCTCGGCCACGAGCCTGATGTTCAGGTCCGGGTAGTCGATGCGCAGCTTGTACCCCAATTCGCCGCCGAAGCGCCAGCCACGTCCCAGATACGTGCGGTCCTGCGCGTGAAAACGGTCGTACTCGGCGTTCGCCTGACCGTACCAGCGACCATCGCCGGCCCACAGCATCTGCACACTGCCGAAGTCGCGCGTTCCGGCGACCTGCGTGTTCGGCGCAATGTCGGTGAACTGGTTGTAGCCCGCCTGGAAAGTCGTGGTCAGGGGCGTATTGCGGTTGAATGCGGCCGACGCAAGTCCGGTGAAGAAGCTGTTCAACTCGCTGCGATGCCCGACGGTGAGCGCCAGATCCCGCGCCACGGTGCGATCGCGTACGGTGAAGTTGAAGATCCGGTCATGCGACGGCACCCAGGCAAGCTGCGACGTGTCGATGGTTCGCTGATTGCGCTGGATCGCCTCGACCGTCACACCGATGCGGCTGGTGAGGTTGAGACTGCCGACCAGCGAACTCTCCAGATAGCTCAGCGGCGCCTGACGCGAATAGAAGAGATCGAAGCCCGCATTCGATCGATCGCGCAGGATTGTGTCCGTGAATGTCGTGTGCACGGCGTCGTTGTTCGGTGCACCGTCAGCCGCACGCCACGCGAGCGTCTCGGCCTGGGTCGAGCGTCCGAGCCGTTCGTTCGCATCGACCTCGCTTTCGATCGGCATGCGACCTTGGCGGCGGTCGAGCAGTTGCGCCATCTTGTCGCGGTCGTTGTTCTCGAGCGCGAGGGCAATCTCCGCATCGGCCGGGCGCAGCAGTCGATTTGCGTATTCGCGTGCCAGCCAGGCACGGGCCAGATCGAAGTGTTCGCCGGACAGCGCCCACGCCAGTCCGACGTCGCGCGTGGTCGCGCTGAGCACCGCCTGTCGCGAGAGCAACGCGGGGGCGCGCGTCGCCGGCGAGTCGGTCGCGTCGCCGGCAGGTTTGAGCGGCGCCAGCTCGGCCGATTCGCCCAGCAGCGAGTCGCCGACCTTGGCGCTGTCGGCCGAACGACGGTCATCGCGCAGCAGATTTGCCAACAGCTGGCGCGACGTGTCGCCATTCGAGAACACTTGCGCGAGCGTGACACGCGCGGCTTGCGCTTCGAGCACGCCGTCGTTATCCGAGGTCTGCGCCGCAAGGCGTTGCACCACCGCGCCCGGCCGCCGGCGCGGGGCGATGCGCAGTTGTCCGGTCTGGGCACGCGTTTGCAGATCGCGCCAGGCGCCGCGACGAATGCGCCACGCGGTATGGGCATCGCCGGCCGCCTCTTCGGCGTCGGCGAGCGAGAGCATCCACAGCGGGTCGTCGTCCGAGAGCGACGCCTGTTGGCGCAAGTACGTCAACGCCTCACGTGCATTGCCCAGGCGCAGCAGACCGGCCCCGTAAGCCCCCCAGTATTCGGCGTTTCCGGCCACGAGCGGACGATAGTCATGTAGCGCCATGCCGAGCGCGTCGTCGCTGCCATAGTCGACCAGCGCCCACAGGTAGGCAACTCGCACTTCGTCACCCGCATTGTCCAGGCGGGATGCCGCACGCAGATCGGCCAGCGCCGCGTCCCAACGCTGAATCTGCTGATAATAGGTCGCGCGGGTGGAGAGCAGTTCGCTCGACTTGGCGAAGCGATCGCGCTGCTCGGCGTCGAGACCGTCGAGCAGGGCCTGCACCCGATCATAGGCGCGGGCCGTCGTGTAGAAGTAGATGGCCGACTGGAGCGCAAGATCCGAATCGTTCTGCCGGAATTCCGCTTCGGCCGTGCGGCCGGCATCAAGCGGATACCCCTGATAGAAGTAGGTCATCGCATTGAGGTCGAGCGCCTCGGCCTTGCCCGTGCGCAACAGACGCGGATACGCGTAGTTGGCATCTTCGTCGCTTTGCGCCAGGCGTGCCACTTCGGCGTACGTGCGCCAGTAGCGCGCGTCTTCCGGCAGCGTTCCGGCGATGTCGCGCACCTTGCGCAGCTCGGCCAGCGCCGGCTTCACCTGGCCCTTTTGATACATCAGGCTGGCAATGCGCAGCGCATAGTCCGGCGACGGACCGAATTCCTTTTGCAGCGTCTCGAACGTCGCCAGCGCCTCGGCGTCCTGCCCAACGCGCTGGGCGACGTCGCCCTCGCGCTCCAGCAGCGCGCGGCGCTGATTGCCCGCCGCGTGACGCTTGAGATACGTCAGCGCCTCGTCGGGGCGGCCGAGACGTTCGTAGGTATTGACGATATCGTCCTTGAGCTTGAGATCGCTCGGCTGACGCTCGGCTTCGAAGATCTGCGCCGCGAGATAGGCCTGATCGTCATTGAGCTGCGGCGCGAGCTGATAGACGTTCTGCCATGCTTCGGCGTTGCCCGTGGCGTCCGCGTACTTGCGCCAGTAAGTGAGCGCGACCGAGGGGTGCCCGTTCCATTGCGCGACCTGCGCGAGACGGCGAGTCCAGATGAGCGGATCGAGCTTGCGCTGCAGCGCCTGCTGCGCGAGCTTCTCGGCGTCGTCGAGCTGACCTGCTTCGACAAACGCCTTGAAGGCCACGTCGTAATCGTTCGCCGTCACGCCGTTGACATTGGCACCGCTCTCGGACGGCTTCGCGGCTGCCGTACCGGCTTCCCAATCGAATTTCCCAGGAGCGTCCGGCTTGAACGTCTTGTCCGCGTTCGCCGCCTTCGTTGCTTTCGTTGCTTTCGTGGATGCGTCCGATGCGGCATCCGCCGCACTCGCGCCGCGGGCCAAGCCCACATCGGCGACACGAACGATGCGATACGCGTCCATGCGCTCGCGTGCGCGCACGCCTTCCGGGCCATCGAGATAGCGCAGATGCGCACGACCGGCGCCGTCGAGCCCGCGGCCGTCGGCGGTCACCCCCGGCAACCAGCCGGCGAGCTGCACATGCGCCCCACGCGACTGCGGCACCAGGCTCGACAGTTGCGTGAGTGCCCGCGCGTACTTCGTCATCAGGTCCGGGCGGCCCGCCTGACGAGCGACATCGAGCAGATATCGCAGGGTTACCGGATCGTTGACCAGTTCACCCACGCGTTTCTCGCCTTCCGCGCATGCGCGCGAAATCTGGTTCGCCGACACGAGCACGCGGATGCCCGCGAGGAACAGGCGACGGCGATCGTCGCGCGTGGTTGCCGCGTCTTGTGCGGCGAAATAGGCATTGGCGGCATCGTCATACGCGGCGTGAGCGAAGGCGGCGTCCGCCAGCTTCTCCTGCCATTGCGCGGCGTTCTTGGCATCGGCGGCCGCCAGCAGGCGATAGTCGCGCAGCATCAAATTCTGGGCACCCGCCAGCCGGGCCTTTTCCGCCAGCATACGCAGCGTCGGCACGTCCCACTGGTACTGCGACGTTGCGTCAAGCAGTTCCACGTATCGCGCCATGCGCTCGGCGCGACGCGGATCGTCGGCGGGCACTTCGTACGCCCGCTGCTCCGTGGCCGCCAGCGCGAGCAGAATGCCGCGACGGCGGTCTGGCTCGTCGGACATGCCGCGCAGCGTCTTCGCAACGCCCATTGCGTCGTCCCAACGGCCCAGCCCCAGATATTGTTGGCCGAGCAGATCGAGATAACGGGGCGCGCCGGGTTCAATGCGCAGCCACGCTTCGAGGTAGGCCACCGAGAGTTCGCTCGGCGGTTGCGCGGCGAGCGCGCGCGTCTGGTCGTCGTCGCTCGGGTGGGCCGCGGCAAGCGCGAGCACGATGCCTGCGCCGATCGCGACCGTCAGCCACGGCGCGCTCAGCCGTTCGCGCTTGTCGAACGGCTTTCCAGTCACTGCGTCGGCAATCCTGTCGGGATCGGGGCGAACGGCATCAGTCACAGTCGACCCCCACGGTATGCATGACGACCGGCTTCTCGGCAACGCCGGAGACCTCGGCGCGCAGGCGACCCGCGCCATCGGCGCGCCCCTTGGCCACACCGTCGACGCTGATGCGGCAACCGGCGGCATTGACCACGCTCACGAACGGCTTGTAGTAGCCGCCAAAGCGGAACGACAGATTGCGCCCGGTGCGCTGGAAGTCGCGGATGAACCCAGCGGCTTCGTCGATGTGCGGCGTGCGCTCGGCGCCCTTCGGGGCGATCGAGAACTCGGCGGTGTCGCCCCCCATGTGGATGTACAGCCCGCCCGGCCCCGGCAGATAACCGGCGACGTCATCGGACGTCCCCATGACCGGCACACCCTCGCCCGGCCAGCGCATTTCGCGCAAATCGGCACCGCTGCGCACGCGCCAGCGCGTGGCGCCGTCCGCGGTCACCTCGCGCGCCACGGCCACGCGACGCCAGTCCAGCACGCGGCGGATGTATTCCGTGGTGAAGATCGGGAACACGGGCTGCTTGAGCACCGCGTTATAGACTTCCTTGAGCGCATTGAGCGATGCGACCTTCGTGCCCGAGTACATGTGGTAGTACAGGTTCACCGCCTTGAAGCGAATCGGCTTGTCGGTCATGGCGAACGTTTCGAGCACGCGCGTGTAGCCGTAGTAGGGCCCGAGCCAGTCGTTCGTGTAGACGTTTTCGTCCATCACGGCGGCATACACCTGGAACTCGGTCGGCAGGCTGCCCTTCTCTACGCCGTACGGTGCGATGTTGGTCCAGCTGTTGTTCGTCTTCGTGATGATCGTGTCGCCGCCGTTGATCGACAGCACGCCCGCGGCCCATGCCTTGCGAATCGCAATCGCGGGGGCCTGCGCATCGCCCGGCCATTGCAGCACCACGACCTTCTTGCCCGGGGGCGCAAGACGCCCGTTGATGTAGTCGATCGATCCCTGGATCTCACGATCGAGGTTGAACTTGTAGTTGGGGATGTCGAGCGAGAAGGCATCGTCTCCGCCCCACTCCTTGTTCGCCTTGCCGGTGATTCGCTCGCCGGTAGTCTGGTTGATCTGCTCCAGATTAAACGGGTGCGAGAAGGTGTGCGTGCCGATCTCGACGTTCGGCAGTGCGAACATCTTGCGAGCAATCTCTTCGAGACGCGGCGAAATCTTCGGATACATCCCCTTCGCACCGACCTCGCCCTCGATCACCGACAGCGTCGTGGGCACAGGATACTTCGTGTAGATCTGTTCATACAGCGCCATCGCGCCATAGTCGACGCCCGGGAATTCCGCGCGCGAGGCAAAGCCGTCGCCGTCGACGTGTACGAACATCAGTCGGCGGCCGTTCTCGGTGGTCACGTCGGGCACCGGCATCTGCGGCAGCGCCAGCGCCTGACGCAGGAAGTCGATCGGCTGGATCGCCCAGCGCTCCTGCCCGATGCCGGACAGCGACGTCACCCCATAGGGGTTGAGCGTATAGCCGCCCCACGGCAACATGCCGGCCATGTCGTAGGTGTAGGTGCCCGCTTGCAGACGCAGCAGCGGCTGGCCGGTCGGCCCCACGCGCACACCGAGGGCGTCGCGCACGTCGGGCGTCGGCATGATCTCGAAGCCCATCATCGGCGCCTTGCTCACCACGCTCGGCACCACCGAGCCGGGCACGGTGCCCGCCACACGTTCGAGGCCCAGCACCTGAGCCGTCTGCTGATCGATCGGGAAACCGAACTGTCCGATCACCGCCACGCGCATGCCGTCATGAATTCGGGCCAGCAGCCAGCGTCGCCACGCGCCGGCATTGTTCACATTGCGATCGATGGATACGACAATGCCCGCATAGCGGTCGCTGCGCACATTGGCCGGCATCGGGCCCTTGTTCACATTGACGTATTGCACGTCGTAACCGAGGTAGTTCAGCGGCATGGAAATATCGCGCGCACCCGTCGTCAGGTCGATCGGTTCGCCGTCGCCCGGCGCCTGCACCATCAGCACTTTGCGCGGCATCACTTCGATGCGGCCAACACCGACCGTCTCAACGTCCGGATCGGTGACGAACGCACGCACGCCTGTCTGATTGAGCGTGCGCGCCGTGTCGCGGCGGCAGGCCACATCCGCGCTCGCGCAGTAGTCCATCGCAAACGTCGGAAGATGGGATTGCTCGCGCAACGCTTTCAGTTGATCGAGCGCGGATTGGCGCGCGTCGGCCGGCGTGTCAACGAAAATCATCGCCCGCGCGTCGTATCGATGCAACAGTCCGTCGGCCAGAACACCGGCAAGCGCGGGGGCCAGAGACGCCGCCAAGCCCAAATGGTTTCGCAGTACGAGACGCGCATCGGCATAACGGGCGCGCACCGCTTTCACGCGCGCGGCCATGCGCGCGTCGCTCTCGGCATCGGCCGCGAGCGGGGTACCGTCGTCGATCAGGAAATTACGATAGCCTTGCGCCCAGAGCGGCGCGACGCGCGCGTCGACAAACGCCTCTGGCGTTTGCGCGGTGTCGCGCGCATCCAGGCGTGCGAACCAGGTGGTATGCGAGGTTAGCGATGCGTCGGGCAGCGAAGTTTGTGTCGGGTCGATGACGACCCAATCGAAGGACTGCAGCGCGTCGACCGGCAGGTCGCGACCATAATAGAGCGCTATGTCGGGCACGGCGGACGACAACGGCGCCATGGCCGCGGCGGCGGGCATTGTCGGCGCTACCGATGGTGCTGCGGCCAGGGCCATGCCGGCCGGGATCATCGTCGTGAGCATGACGAACGACCGCAGCGAACCGGTGACCAGACCGCGCGTGCGGCGCCACCAACGGCCGAACACATCACGACTTCCCCGATTCCCCAAAACGCCGCGGAAATTCCCTGTCTCCGCCGCGAATGCTTGTCCCTTCGATGCCATTAGCGTGTGTGCAATCAATGATTTGCGTTCGACCCTATCACGCGTCTCACGCACTGATCAATCTTCGGAGTCTCCCCGCCGCACGGCGAAACCGTCGGACAGGAAAGTTCGTGGTGGTACGTTGGCCGCAGTTCCCCCCCCGGGGCGGTGACCGATGTCGCACGTACGCGTCAATAGCGCAATCTACGACGGGATGATGTCTGATACACGCACTCAAGCACGATGTCTGCGATTCGAACCTGGACGATCATGTGGCTTGAACTGAGCGACGGATTTCCAGATGACCCGATTCGTCCTTCCCGCGAAGGTCTGTGCGCATGCCGATTGTGGCATTTGGACTGCCCAGCGCTCCGAAATCCGGTGTCACCTCATCACAGCCACGGACTTTAAAGGGCAACCGTCCCATAAGCGTCCCCCAGACAGTTATGGGAGGATTGACGAAATTGACCGGATGGGCATCGCGCTCGCCCGCAACCGCTGCCATCGTCGTTCAGGAGCCGGTAGGACGGGCCTGCCCGAGGCGGGGAGCCGCCAATGGCGATGACCTTGCATCATCGGCTGGCCTGACATGGGTGTCAACCAGAGGTTGACGCGGAAATTTGGCGGTGCCTCCCGGGCCGCCATCGATGTGGCTGACGGCGGTGCCTGACACTGCGCGACTTCTCGTCGTGGCGGTAGTGCTGACAATGCCGACGGTGTTCATTTCGGTGCCCATGATCACCGAAGTCGTTCCACGCCGGATGCGCGCGACGGGTCCGGCCGTCGTCTATGGCCTGGGCGTGTCCGTGTGCGGGGGGACTCACACAGTGCGTCGCGACATGGCGCATTGGCGTGACCGACGCCACGCTCGCGCCGGCCGGCTACGTTATTGACGCGCCACGGACACGCCACGCAACTGAGGCGGCCGCCCGGCATTCGAGACGCCTTCGGAAACGGACGGTCGACGCCGTGGTGCAGACTCGACGAATGCCCGGTGGACGCCTCCCCGCGCACATCCACCGTCACACACCAGTGATCAGTGATGCCCCGCAGCACGGTCCACGCAGCCGAGGACGAACAACGCGCCCGTGAATCCCAGCGCGACGACGCACACGCCCCGCCATCCGTCCCACGCCCACGCGGCCCCCGAGAGCACCGCGCCAAACGCGCCGCCGACGAAGAAGATCCCGACGAAGAGTGCGTTCAACCGGCCACGCGCCGACGGATTGATAAGGTTGATGGCGCGCCGTCCGAGCGTCTGGTCCGTAATGACGCCGGCGTCGAGCGTTGCGGCGCCGGCAACCAGAAGCGCAAGCGCCAGGCCCGGGTGCATCGTTGGCGAGAACCCGCCCCATCCGGCGCCCGCAGCGCCAAGCATCAGCACAGCGACAATCATCGCGAGATGGGCGACGAACTGCGTCGTGCGGCCCTGCCCACGGTCCCCCAGATATCCGGCGAGCGGTGTCACGATGGCGCCCGTGGCGCCAGCCAGTGCGAAGCCCGCGATGCCCTGCATTCCAAGCGAAAACGGCGGTTGCGCGAGCAGGAGTGCGATAGCCGTCCAGAACGCGCTGAATGCGCCGAGCGCGAGCGCCGCCTGCATGGCGCGCCGTTGCAGGACCGGCTCTGTGCGCAAAAGCGTCCAGAGCGAGCGAAGCAACGCCGGGTAACGTGCCCCGGCCTGCGGTTTGCGGTTCGGTAACCGGGCGTACAGAACGATCGCAAGCAACGCGTTGGCCAACGCCGCAACGCCATAGAATGCGCGCCAGCCCCACTCGCCGGCGATCAGACTCGCGAGCGGACGCGACAGCAAAATGCCCAGCATCAGTCCGCTCATCACGTTTCCGACGGCCCGCCCTCGACGGCTCTCAGGGGCCATCGACGCAGCCATCGGCACGAGCATCTGGATCACACTCGACGTCGCGCCCGCCAGGAACACCGACACGAGAAACACGCCGCCCGAATGCGCGAACGAGGCGAGCGCAAGAAACGCGGCGCAGCAGGCGAGCGTCCGAAAGATGAGCCTGCGATTTTCGACCAGATCGCACAGCGGCACGAGCAGTAGCAAACCCGCCGCGTAGCCGAGCTGCGGCAGCATTGCGATCAGACCGGCAAGCTCCGTGGGCAGCTTCAGCGCCCGACCGACAGGCCCGGTCAGCGGTTGCGCTGCCGACAGATTCACGACGACGATGCCGACCGCGGCGGCAAAGAATACGGTCAACGGCGTGGTCAACGTGGCAGGCGTCGCTGGCGTCGCTGGCGATGGTGGCGATGGTGGCATGGGCGCGGCGACGGCATCGCGCGAACAGGGGGAAGCCGGCTGAGTCATGTTTCGATTCCGATGAATGACTGAAGGTCACAAGGCGTGACGGTTCGGCCGATTGTAGAAACCGGTGCGTCATGCCACAATTGAATTATGTTTATATTCATTATGCGAGTTTGTTTTGAACACACATGACTTGCAGGCTTTCGTCGCCGTGGTTGAAAGCGAATCGATGGCACAGGCGTCGGAGAAGCTCTTCCTCACGCAACCGGGTCTCACGCGACGCGTCCAGAATCTGGAGAAGATGCTGGGCATCGAGTTGCTTGACCGGCATAGCAAGCCGCTAAAACCGACGCCTGCCGGACGCGAGGTGTACGGATTGGCCCGCACGGTGTTGCGCGCGGTCGACGACTTGAAAGCGGTTGCCTCGCCCGATACGGAGCCGTCGGGCGAATTCCGTATTGGCGTGCCGCCATTTCTCTCCGAGCTTGCGCTGGAACAACCCATCGACTTTCTTCGCAACACTTTCCCGAAGCTGACGCTTCGCGTAACGGCGGCATGGTCGCCGGGACTGTTGCAAAGTCTCGAGCAGGCAAAGGTGGATGCCGCCGTCGTGCTACTGCCGGAGAGCGTTGCGTTGCCCGAAGGCGTGACGTCGACGCTTCTCTCGCGCAAGCCCATGGTGGTCGTCGCGCCCAGCGCCTTCGGGCTGGCCGACAAGCCGGCCACGCTCGCCGATCTTGCGAATCATCCGTGGGTTCTGAATCAGGATGGCTGCGGCATGCGCTCGGGACTTGGCAGAGCGATGGCGATGGCCGGACTGCCGTTCAACGTCGCGGTGGAAGCGTTCGGCTCGGAGTTGCAGTTGTCGCTGGTTGCGCGCGGCCTCGGCGTAGGACTGGCCACCCCCGAAGTCCTTGCCCGCAGTGCGCATGCCCAGGCGCTGCAAGTCCTCGACGTGCCTGAGTTCCGAAGCGGGCTGAACGTCTGGCTCGTGCACGGCGCGTTGCCGAGCCGGCTTGCTCGCCCAGTCGCGTTGATGCGCGACGCGTTGGCGGCGAGGCTGGCAGCGGATGACGTCCGGCTGGCGCCCTCCACGCCCACACGCAAGCGACGCAAGACCTCATGAAATTCGTCGTCGCCACGTTGGGTGTGGACGGCGGACAAGCGGCGAAGCGGCGTTTGATATATCGGAGGCCCACCATTTAGCGAATGCGACGCATTCGTGATACGATCCTGGCGAATTCCAGATTCGGCCATCCCGGCGGACCGAAAATCGGCCTTTCACAACGATGCTCACTCGCTCACGCAAACGTTTCAGCGCATGGCTTGGCTTGACCGCCATGTGCCTGGCGCTTTGCGCACCGATCGTGAGCCAGTGGCTGGCCGCGCACCGCGCCAGCGTTTCGCAGATCGACGCAACCTTTTGTACGGCAGACGGATTGACGCCGTCGGCCGTACCAACCATCGCGCACGACGATTCGCACGCGGACATGCGTCACGCACCGGCCGCCGATCATGGCGGGCACGGTGACGCCTGCGGCTATTGCTCGTTACTTGCGAACCATCCGCCGTTGGTCATGCCGCCGCACGCCAGTGCGGTGTCGTTTGTCTGGATCGCCCGGGCCGGTCCGACGTCGACCGTCTCGCCGCAACTCCGTCCGCTCGCCTACATTCCGCCCGCCCGGGCCCCGCCCCACCGTTCCTGATTGACGCCTTTTCGTGCCCGGCAAGCCATTGCACTGCATTGGCCTGCCGGTCGTCATTCGCTCATCGCAGTCAGGAAAATCCATGCTCTCCCCCTTTGCGCGCAAGACGCCGCTGGCGCTCGCGCTGGCCGCCATGCTGCCGGCCGTCGCGTACGCCGACGACACCACTCAACCGTCCGCCGTCGAACTCGCGCCGACATCCGTCGCGGTCTCCGCCGAGCGCACGCCCAAGCACGTACTCGATCCGAACTTGCCCGCCTCGAGCGCCACGGTCACCGCGGACCAACTGCAGTACCAGAACGTCGAGACGACCGAAGACGCCTTGCGATATGTCCCCGGCATGGCCGTTCGACGCCGGTTCATCGGCGATCTGAATTCCACCATCGCCGTGCGTGGGACGAGCAACTCGCAAACGGCTCGCGGCCTTGTCTACGCCGACGGTCTGCTGCTGAGCAACTTCCTTGGCAACACCTGGACATTCGCGCCACGTTGGTCGATGGTGTTTCCGGAGGAGATCGATCAAGTCGATGTCATTTACGGGCCGTTCTCGGCGCTCTATCCGGGCAACGCCATCGGCGCGACAGTGCTCATCACGACCCGCATGCCGGAGCAGTTCGTGACCGACGCGAAGGTTCAGGGATTCACCCAGCACTTCGACCTGTTCGGGGTGAACCGAAGCTTCAACGGCAGCAACGTGAGTGCGAGCGTTGGCGACAAGTTCGGCAATCTGTCGCTGCTGGTGGGCGTGGACCACATGGAGAACACGGGACAACCGCTCCAGTTCTACGCGGCGTCGCAATCGACCACGCCTGCCACGGCAAGCGCCAAGGTCGTGAGCGGCGCGTATTCCTATCGCGACCAGAACGGCGTGCCGGGTGTGGTGATGGGCGTGAACGGAGAAGGCATCGAGCGTGTGACGCAAGACCAGCTCAAGCTCAAGGCCACCTACGATTTCACGCCGACGCTGCAAGGCGGCTTCAGCTTTGGCTACTGGCATCAGAACTACAACAGTCAGACGAGCACGTTCCTGCGCGACGCGAACGGCAATCCGGTGTATTCAGGGGCGGTCAACATCAATGGCTACCAATATGTCATTCCGGCATCGGCATTTGCGCTGAGTCAGGGCGTGAGCGAGAACCTGCTTTACGGCCTGTCGCTCAAGACACGCCACAAATCCGGCTGGAATTGGGAAGCCATCGCGTCGTACTTCGATATTTCGCAAAGCGAGGCCCGCACGGCCAGCACCGGAGCGCCCGGCAACGGACCGGGGACGGTAACGTATGGCGACGGTACGGGCTGGAAGTCGATTGACCTGCGCAGCACCTATACGCCCGCCCAGGTCGGGGCGGGCGCGCATTGGCTGGCGTTCGGTTATCACTTCGACACGTATTTCCTCGATAACCGCACGTTCAATACGGCGGCATGGGTCGACGGAAGCGATACGTCGCTCGCCAATGCGTTCGGCGGCAATACGCTCACGCAAGCACTGTACGCCCAGGATGCATGGCAGTTCCTGCCGCGCTGGAGACTCACAACCGGCCTGCGTTACGAAGATTGGCGCGCCTATTCGGGCGCGCGCACGCTCGGCGGCATGACGCTGCCGTATGTGGGATCGTCCGACAGCCACTTTTCGCCAAAGCTGTCGCTAGCGTTCGCGGCGACGCAGGACCTGACGCTGCGCGCATCCATCGCACGCGCCTACCGGTTCCCGACCGTCTCCGAGCTCTTCCAGGGCTCGATCACCGGCACGAACATCGTCAACAACAACCCGGGACTGCGCCCAGAAGACGATCTCGCGAAGGAGTTGAGCGCCGAGTGGCAACTAGAGGTCGGCAAGGTGCGCGTCTCGCTGTTCCAGGACGACGTAAAAAACACGATCTTCAGTCAGACAAATACGACCGTGTTCCCCAACGTCACGAACTTCCAGAACATCGACAAGGTTCGCTCGCGCGGTATCGATACGGCTTTCGACGGTCAGGACGTCCTCTTTCAAGGCCTCGACATCGCAGCCGGCCTGACGTACACGCAGTCAAAGATCATGGCGAATACGAATAATCCGGCTTCCGTCGGCAAGTATTTCTATCGGATTCCGCTGTGGCGCGCGAATCTGGTGGCGACCTACCGCTTCAATGCGAAGACGGCAGTGACCGGCGCGATTCGTTACTCGGGCCGTCAGTACAACACGCTGACCAATACCGACAACAATCCGAACACGTTCGGCGGCACGAGCACCTACACCGTCGTCGATGCGAAGTTCACCTACAAGCCGACTGCGCGCACGCAGATCGGTATCGGCGTGGATAACCTGTTCGACACGCGCTACTTCGTCTATCACCCCTACGCTGGCCGCACTTTCTTCATCGAAGGCAAGTTCGCCATCTGAATCGCAGGCCAAGGAGATCACGAATCATGGGGATATCTTTCACGGCGATGCGCGACGTGCCGCCCAATCAGGCCGCCGGCCGCTATCGCACGCTGTGGCGCTGGCACTTCTATGCCGGGCTGTTCGTCATGCCCTGGCTCATGGTGTTGGCCGTCACGGGAACGATCTACGTCTTTCAACCACAGATTGAACCGTGGCTCTATCACGACCGTATGGTCGTTGCCGCGTCGCAGGCACCTCGTATGACCGAGCAAGCGCTGATGAACCGTGCCGCGGCATCGCTGGCGCGGGGCGCCACGATCAGTTCGGTCGAGGTGAATCGCGACCCGGCACGAAGCGCGGAATTCATTTTCCGCCTACCCGACGGCGAGCGCGAGAGTGTGTACGTCAACCCGTATTCGGGCGAGGTGCTAGGCACGCTCAGCGTCGAGCATCGGCTGATGAAGCAAGTGCGTCAGTTGCATCGCGCGATGATGCTCGGCAAACCCGGGGAACTGCTCATGGAGCTGGCCGGGTGCTGGACACTGGTCATGGTGGTGACCGGCGTGGCGCTGTGGTGGCCGCGCGGCAACGCGACATGGGCGGGTGCGCTCAAACCGCGGCTTCAGTTGCGTGGCCGGCCTTTGCTGCGCAATCTGCATGGCGTCGCGGGCCTTTGGCTCGCGGCGGGCGGACTGGCATTCGTGCTCACCGGGTTGCCTTGGTCGGGCTCGTGGGGCAAGCAGTTCAAGGCGATCGCGACGCAAGCGGGCATGGGCTATCCTGCCGGCGCGTGGGGAGAAGCGCCGGTACGCTCGCGCATGCCGACAAAGATGGATGATCTACCGATCGCTCAAATGCCGTGGGCCGTGGGCGACACGACGGTGCCCAATTCGAAGGTGCCAGCGCACGAGATGAGCGACATGCACGGCGATCACGGCGATCCAGAGCGGGCCGAAATGAAAGGCATGGGCACCTCGTCTCAAGCCGGCGGCGCAAGCGCCGCCGACGAACATGCCGCGCACGGTGGCAGTGGCCGCACGAAGGGGCTGACGATCGCTCAACTTGACGCTCAGGGTGCGCTGCCCATCGACCGCGTGATGGAAATTGCGGCAAGCAAGGGCGTGAGCACCGGATACAGCCTGGTCGTTCCGTCGCGCGCCGATGGTGTCTACACCGTTTCTTACTTCCCACCTGATCCGCGCGACGAACGCACCCTGCACATCGACCAGTACAGCGGTACGGTGCTGCGCGACATCGATTACGACGCCTATGGTGGCGTCGCGCAGGCGATCTCGTATGGCACGTCGCTGCACATGGGCCGATACTTCGGCGCCGCAAATCAATGGCTATGCGCGCTGATTTCGATGGGGCTCTTCGCAATGGCGGCCACAGGCGCCGCGATGTGGTGGATACGCCGCCCGTCTCGCTCGCTGGGCGCGCCCGCGCGAATGCCGACGCGCGTTCCCATGCGTGGCTGGATTGTGTCCCTGGTCGCGTTGGGCGTCGTGTTTCCGCTGATGGGCGCGACGATGCTCGCGGTCTGGGCACTTGACCGGATGTGGGTCAGGCGGGCCACGAAACTTGTGCGGCGGGCGGCGCAGTGAAGGCCATTGATGGGGGCCGCTCGGCAGGCGCCCCCCTAGTGCGCGTTGGGCTGCACCTGCCCATTGGGATACGGCAATAGCCTTTGTCGAGCACCCGACAGGCGCCGACCCCGAGGAACACATGCCGAGATCGCCATACATGCGCCCGCAGCCAGGCCACTCACGTGAAGTGAGACGCGCGAGCGCGTTTCGTCATGCGCTTCGGCAAACGTTTGCGCTCAGGTCATACCAAGCGACGGCGACGAATCCGCCCACCAGTCCGAGATGCTCGAAAAAGCCGTTGGCAAGCATCAGCCGCGCCTCGGGAGGCGCGGCCCAGAACCGGTTGGCGAGACACGACGCCGCCAGCGTAAAGCCGGCCAACGCCAACGCCCCCAACCACCGCCACCGGCCCGTCAGGATCAACAGTGACGCGCCGATCTCAAGCACGATAACGGCCAGTGCCATCGGCGCGGCTGGCGACAAGCCGAAGTGCCGCATCTCGGCGATGGCGCCCGGGAAATCCATCGCCTTGTCGATGCCGCCTTGCAGGTAAGCGCTACACAATAGCAACAGCGCGAGCCAGTAGATCCAGCTTGGTAGCGAACGCGTCTTGCGAGCGATCGCAGATGAAGCATCCGGCGACGACGGGAGGGGAGTCATGGAGCACCTCGGTTATCACATGCTGATGAAAACGTTCAGCATGCTCACGGGTTGATGAAGGTCAGCAGGTCGGCGTTGACCTGATCGGCGTTGATCACGCACATGCCGTGGGAAGCCCCCTTGTACACCTTGAGCTTGGCGTTGGGGCGATCTTGACCGACAGCTCGGCGGCATTGCCGATCGGGACGATCTGGTCGTCGTCGCCGTGCAGGATCAGCGTCGGGATCGTCATTTTCTTCAGATCTTCCGTGTAGTCGACTTCCGAGAATTCCTTGACGCACAGATACTGGCCCAGAATGCTGCCGGTCATGCCCTGCGCCCAGAACGCGTCGACGGTGCCCTGCGAAACCTTGGCATCCGGACGGTTGAAACCGAAGAACGGCACTGCCAGATCCTTGTAGAACTGCGAGCGATTGTCTGCCACGCTCTTGCGGATGTTGTCGAACACCTCAAGCGGCAAGCCGTTCGGATAGGCTGCGGACTTGGCCATGATCGGCGGCACCGCGCCGATCAACACCGCGCGCGCAACGCGCTGCGTGCCGTGGCGGCCAATGTAGTGCGCGACTTCTCCGCCGCCCGTCGAGTGACCGACCAGCGTAGCGCCCTGAATGTCGAGCGAGTCCAGCAGCGACGCCAAGTCGTCTGCGTAGGTATCCATATCGTTGCCATGCGCCGACTGGCTGGAACGCCCATGGCCCCGGCGGTCGTGCGCGATGACACGACAGCCGTGCTGCACCAGGAAGAGCATCTGCGCGTCCCAGGCGTCGGCGTTGAGCGGCCAGCCGTGCGAGAAGACCACGGGCTTGCCGCTGCCCCAGTCCTTGTAGAAGATTTGCGTGCCGTCTTGGGTGGTGATCGTATTCATCGTCTGAGCTCCGAGGAAGGAAGGGCGGACTGGCGAGAGCAGCTTCGAATTGAAACCAGTGTGGGCCGCGTTTGCATCAAAGGCCGCCACAGCGGCGGCCGCACCAAGTGTCTCGGTACTGCGGGCCATCTGCGACGGAAGTGTCGACGGTGCTGGCCGGCGTCTGGTGTTGTACCTCAACGCCTGACGGCCGATCACAAAGCAGACTAATGGCTCCGTGCCGGCGCCGCCATCGTCACTTGGTATTAACCGCCCGGGCCGCGCGTCTCGGACGACTCGTTAGAATGCGCCCTCCCCCGATTGAGCGTCAACCGGCGATTCACGGCTGCCGATATGTATGTCTATCGCACGCGCGCCGGGCACGAACTGGTGGTCCACCTCGTGCGAGGGTCGCTGCCGGTGTTTGCGCGAGCCGACGAAGCCAGCAGGTTGTTCGGCACCCCAATTGGCGGGGTGCTTGGCGGCGAGCCGGCGCGGCACACCTTTGTACTATTGGTGAGCGCGCCGGAATGTGATCTGATGATCGCGTTCTCCCCATCACGCCCTGCGCGTTGTCCATCATGACCGGCGAGCCCAACGACATCGTCACGAGCATCATTACCCACGAGATCATTCCAGAAGCGACGCAGCGCTACGAGCAATGGCTCGCCGATATCCGAAAGGCTTGTGAGCGCTTCGATGGCTATCTTTCCACCGATGTGATCCGGCCGCTCGGTAAGCAGCGCACCTATGTAGTGATCATTCGCTTTGATGGTTTCGAAAACCTCACGCGCTGGATGGAGTCTGCCGAACGTCGCGATTTCCTGAAGCGTATGCAGCCCTTTTTGCCGAAGGGCGATCGCTACCAGATCCGCACGGGACTGGAATTCTGGTTCGAGCCTCCTGCGCACAAGCCCGCCACGCCATGGAAGCAGTGGCTGGTGACGTGGTCGGCGATCTTTCCCTTGTCGGTCCTGGTGCCTTGGATACTCGGGCCGGTATTCGCCCTGTGGCCCTTCCCCGGCGAGTCGATCGTCGCCCGGATGGCCGGTAGCGCGGTGATCGTGTTGCTGATGGTCTACGTGGTCATGCCGCGCTACACGAAGGCGGTCGCCGGCTGGTTGTTTCGCTGAGGTGTAATGAACCCGCGGAGCCAGCACGGGTTAAGCGGCTAACGGGAACGCCTCAGCCGGCGTTTTCAACTTTAGCGCCTGGTGGCGCCGTCGGTGGCTGCGGAAGTGAATTCAGTCGGCCCTCTGCCTACCCAAAACGAGGGATCGCGACAGCGCCGCCCGCGTGTTAACGTTGCCCCGGCCTCGCCGCAGCGGCAAGCAGCGCTCGGCACGCTGCTCACCGTCCCTTGTCCAGGAGCCTTTTGCGATGACCGATTTTCGTCCCACCCGCCGAAAAGCGCTGAAACTCACGGCGGCGTCACTTGCTGCGCCGACGTTGCTGTCGCCCGCAACCAGCGCCATCGCTGCCGGGCGCGCCGATCTCGACGGCGCCATCAACCGCTTTGTCGCCCTCGCGCCGAAAACGACCAGTTGCCTCGTTGCCGCAACCCCACCCCAAGGGCCGGGCTGGCGTGCCGGCTACGCGCCGGAGCAACGCCTGTTCGTCGGCAGTGCCGTCAAAACGTATATCCTCGGCCAGTTCCTGCTCGACGTTGAGTCCGGCCGCAATCAACTCTCCGGCAGCCAACTCTGCACCGTTAGTGACGCCGTGCGCACGCCGGGCAGCCCAGTGCTCATCGGCCTGAATGGACAAACGCTGTTCCGAACCGCACTCGAGTCGATGATTTCGCACAGCGACAACATCAGCACCGACATCACGCTGGCCGCTGTCGGGCCGGCGCGCGTGCGCGAACTGGTCGGGCGAATGGGACTGAACACGGTTCGCATCCCCGATTCCACGCGCGTCCTCTTTTCCTATCTGGCGGGCGCGCCGTCGGGTGTCGATCTCGGCTGGGACGGCATGCAAAAGCTGGAGCACAACGAGAAGGTCTATTACGACAATCATCTTCTCTCACCCCGCACCGATGTCATCAACGACAAGCAATCGATGACCAGTTCGGCCAACGATCTCGTGAATTGGTATCAGCAGGTGCTGGCAGGAAAGGTCTTCGCGAAGCCGACGTCGCTCGTCGAATTCAAGCGAATCTCCGCGATGGCCGACGCGGTGTGGATGACGGTGCCCCAGGGGCTGCTCGCCTATGGCAAGGGCGGCAGTCTCGACTGGGGGACGTTCCACGCCCTGTGCTTCGCCGGGCAGATGCTCGTGGGCAAAACGCCGGTGACGTTCAGCTTTACGTCGAACTGGCTGGACGGCAAGACCAGCGGCGAGCGCACCGAAGCATTCATCTCGGCAGTCAGCGACGTCCTCAAGGCCGCCGCCAACGCCGTTTGAGTCATCCGTGACATCGGTCCCGAACCGTCGTTCGGGACCGCGACGTATCCCTCCTTCGGACTCAGAAGTGCTTCGCCAGCCGCAACGCGGCGCTTTGTACCGTCTGTGACGATGCGGTGCGCAGGTTGTATTCCGCCCGAACCTCGAGCCCTTTCGACGACAGCAGTTCAACCCCAAGCGCAAAGTTGCCATAGACACGCGACTGCGACGACGTGATGCGAAACGCCGCGCTCGGGAACTGGACGAACGACGCCTCGGTACTCACATCCCCCTTCGACGCAAAGCTCACTCCTGCCGACAGATAGGGGCGCACGGTCGTGCCACGATAGTCGAGACGTGCGCCCACCTCGACGGCGGGACTCAACACCGCCGTTGTGCGCCCCTCGCTTTGCATCGCAAGATCGAACACGCCGGCGCCACTTTCACGGTAAGCCGAATTCCTGTCGTAGACGACGTCCAGATCGGTGTAGGGCTTCACATACCCTGCGGCGTAGTTCAATTGATAGGACAGCCGGGATCGTGTGCCGACAAAAAAGGCGTCCGGCCGACTCGTGGCTCGCGCGGACGCCCCCGGATATTCGATCGTTCGATTCTGCGTGCCGCTCTCGTAACCGCCCAGCACGGCGAGCGCGATTTGCCACGGCCCCATCTGACGCTTCAACGTCAGTCCGCCCCGGAAGCCATCGCTCGATATGTCCAGCGAGCGATCCGACGAGCGGGCATGCGTCACCACGTAACTCGCCGAACCGCCGACAAACCAGTCAGGCGCAAACTCCCTCTGAGCCCCGAACTGATAGGTCACCTGCTGACTGCGGAAGCCCACATCATCTGCAGTTTGGAAGCGATCGGCGCGGGTGCCGATCACGCGCGCCCAGACGCAACTGCCCTCGCCCATGCGCGTGCCGTCGGTGACGAACTGCGGGCAGCTCATCAAGCGATTCAGGAAGTCGTAGTTCTCATGCCCTCGCGAACCTGCGCGCATGAGTGACGCCGCCCCGGAAAGCACGTCGAGCGTCTTGCGGTAAGACGCCGCATCGCCTGCACTCACGAACGGCTGGAACAAGGGGCCCGCCGCGACCATGCCGGCGTCCCAATGGGTCTGAAGTAGGTCCGCAAACGACGCCTGATTCGCATTGAGCGACACGCCCGGCGGCCGGAAGTTGGCGTCCACCGAAATCAGCGGATCCCGCGAGCCGCCATAGTGATCTTTCATCTGATAGTTGAAGACGAGCGCCGTACTCTTCGCGACGGCCGTCTCACCGGTCGACGCGTTGTCGAAGTGCCCGATGCCAAGCCAGATGTTCTTGACCGGATTGCGAAGGATCGGCACGACGCTGCCGCCGAACGTCAATGCCCCCGTCACCGTCAGGAAGTCGCTGTTGTGATTCGTGAAATCGAGGTCGGGCGCGTAGACGCCGGTGCCCGTCTGCGAGAAGCTGCCAATGATTTTCGACGCCTGGAACACGCCCGCCCCCCCGGGGCTGATCGTGCCGTAGTTTTGCGTCAGCCCGGCCGAGAGCGACTGCGCCGTACGTAGCTCGCCGCCCGCGCGGTTCTCAACCGTGCTGTCGGTCGTCAGTTCCACATTGCCCTGCATCAGGCCGCTGTTGATGACACTCGCGCGACTCAGCGACGCGACAGCCGTTGCCGCCGATACCGTACCGGCATTCTCGACGGTCACGCCATCGGTGTTGATGGCGAGAATGCCGATCCCCGAAGTTGCATTGGCCATCACGCTCGCGCCGCTGCCGATCGTCACGCCGATCGGCTTGCCCTGCATCGAACCGCCGCCCGCGTTGCCCATGCTGATCGCCGCAATCGCGGGGGAGTCCGCGCCTAAGGCGGCAACCACGCTGCCCGGTTGAAGCGTCACGTCGATTGCGCCGCCCGTGTTGCCGCTCGCGCTCCCAGGCTGTTTCAGCCATACGCCGCCATCGCTGAACACGGCCCCGCCGCCAAGACTCATCGCAAGAATGGCCGGGGCGTGCCCGCCGTCAGTGACCACACGGCCGCTCGTATTCACCTGCACCGCGCCCCCCGCCCCCACGGCGCCGGAGACGTTGGCCTGCCGCACCATGTCGAGACCGTAGCTCACTGCGGCGGCATCGCCTGTGATACCGCCTCCACCGCCCACGGACTGCGCCAGCACGCCTGCCGCCCCCTCGCCATGCGTTTGAACGCTACCATCGACGACCACGTCCACCGTGCCGCCTTCGTTGGCGCCAGCGCGTGTGACGACATTGTTGACCGACGCTAGCGTGACGCGTCCCGGCGCGGTGGTCACGCCTGCAATGCCGCCTCCCCCGCCGACGCTTTGGGCAACGATGCCGTGCGCGTCCTGACCCAGCGTTTGCACAGCGACGTTACGCGCGACGCTCACGTCGACGTCCGCGCCGTTGCCGAACGTGTCGCCTTGCGCCCCGAGCGTCAGGCTGGTGACCGGCAGCGCCGACGGATTGCCGCCCTCAACCAGCGCGACATACCCGCCGCCACCGCCGATACTTTGCGCCAGCACGCCGAACGACAACGTCCCTCGTGTCGACACGACCGCCTGGTCGGCTGCAGGGTTCGTCAGATCGACGGTGACGCTACCGGCGTTGGCTTGCAGACTGCTGCCGCCCGCAGGCGACGCACCAAGCTTGATGACCGCGCCCCCGAGCAAGGACGCAACCGACGCGTCGACGGTCATGCCGGCGGCGCCGCCGCCCCCGGCGACGGACTGCGCGAAAATGCCGTGTGAGAGCACGCCGCTTGTATCGATGCTGCCCGAACCCACGACCGAGACCGGCGCACCATTCATGCTCGACGGCGACAGTTCGCCGCTCAGCGTGCTGCCCAACGTGATGACCGGGGCGGCGACCTGCTGCCCTGCAGCGAGATGCGTGCTCGCATTCCCCGTCAGGCCCACCGCTGTGGCACCGCCGCCGCCCGTGATGCTTTGCGCGACGACACCGCTCGCGTCGTTCCCCTGGGTCGCGATGACGCCACCACTCTTGACGTTCACGCGAGAAAACTGTCCCGCATTGCCCGCCAGATTGCCGGTGTATGTTCCCCCAAGCGCGAGCGACACCGCCGGCGATGTCGATCCGGCAGCGGCCCCGAGGCTGCTCGCGCCGAAGGTGTAATCCGTCGCGGCCGCCTGCCCTCCGCCGCCGGAGATGCTTTGCGCAAGAATGCCCGGCGAACTGTCGCCGGTGGTTTGAATGCGACTGGCAGCATCGCTGGCGTCGACATTGACCGTCCCGCTGCTTCCCCCGCTGCCGCCCTGCCCCCCAACGCTGACATTGACGCTGTGTTGCGCGCTGGCGAGATTCGAGCCGAGCAGGTCGATGAGGCGGGTGACCTCATCGATGATGCCTGGCGCGTCCTTCGGTGCCCAATTCGAGAGGAAAAGCTCGAGGTTCTGCGAAGTCGCCGCCCCCGCTCCGCCACCGCCGCCCACGCTCTGCGCGACGATACCCGGCGCACCGAAGCCCGCCGTGGACAGCGTTCCGGTGTTGAGTACATTCGCTTGCCAGGCGTCGCCGCCGGAGCCACCCGATCCGCCAACGGCCACATGCGTCCCGACATTGGGTGAGACGTTGAAGTAGGTGCCAATCCTGCCAGCCATCACGCCAAGCAAGCTATCGACGCTCGAAAGCAGGCTCGACACGCTGGTCGATGCAGCCGTGCCGCCCTGACCGCCGCCACCGCCGATACTCTGCGCGACGATCGCCGCCGCGCCGGTGCCCGATGTCGTCACCGGGCCGTGGTTATTGATGGCGGCCACGTTGCCAGCCCCGCCCTCACCGCCCGTGCCACCGACGCGAACATCCACACCAACAGTGAGTGAACCGAACGCCACGTTCATCGAATTGCCGGAGGTCGTCAGCCAATTGCCGATCGACTGCAACAGCCCCTGAACCGATCCGGGTGCGCCGAGTGTTGCGCCGAACGACTTCGCGGTTTCCTGTTGCACCATACCGCCCACGCCACCGCCGCCACCGATGCTTTGCGCGACGATGCCATACGAGTGATCGCCAGCCGTGAGCACGCTGCCGTCGACGTTATTGTTGACCAGCGCGACTGCACCATCGCCCCCGCTGCCACCGGCACCGCCGATCGTCGCGCCCACGCTGATGTTGAAGCGACGGTTCGGCGTGGCGATCGATTGCGCCCGTAACGCGGCGGCAGCACTTCCCCCGGCACCGCCGCCCCCGCCGATGCTCTGGGCCAGTATGCCGATGCTCTTGTCACCCAGCGTCCAGATACCGCCGCTGTTGTCGACCTGGGCCAACCCGCCGCCGCCGCCGTCGCCGCCGCTACCACCGATGGAGACGTGCGGACTGAGCGTGGCGGAAGGCACCTCCGGGCCGAGATCCGGTGCGATAGTGAGCGTGGCCGAACTGGCGAGTCCGCCATAGCCACCGCCACCGCCGATGCTTTGCACGACGACGCCATCGCTTGCGACGGCCTGCGTCGTGACGCTGCTCCCGTCGTCCAGCGTGGCATGCGCCACGCCACCCGCGCCACCGCCCCCGGCGCTGCCGCCATGACTGACGGCCACACCCAGTCCAACACCGACGGTCATGGCGCTGGACGACCCGCCAGCGCCACCACCGCCCCCCACGCTTTGCAGCAGAACGCCGCTCGAGCCTGCGCCAGCGGTTGAGATCGCTCCGCCCAGATCCATGAGGGCATCGCCGCCGGTTCCGCCGGCACCACCGTGCCCGCCGGTGGCAATGCCAACGATGATGCCGGTCGTATCGGCGTCGCCGCCGTGCCCCCCGCCGCCACCGATGCTCTGCACCTGCACACCGGCGCTCTGATCGCCCGTGGTGAAAATCGAGCCGTTGCTGCTGAGCGTCGTGTTGCCACCGAGTCCGCCGTTGCCGCCGGACCCACCGCCAATGTTCATGATCCCCTGACTCAGTTCGGCCGCCCCCGCGCCGCCCCCCACCGCGTGCGCCAGAATACCGACGGCGTCGTTACCCGACGTCATGATCGTGCCGTCGTTTCTGATATCGACGGCCAGATTTCCGGTGTTGCCACCCGCACCGCCATTCCCGCCATGCCCCGACCAGGGACTGGATTCGCCACCGTTCCCGCCGGCGCCCCCGACGACCGAAACCCGCATCCCCATCGCACCGACGCCGCGCGTCGCGATGCTGCCGGTGTTGGTGAGCGTGACGGCCCCCGGCGTTCCACCATCGCCGCCCTGAAATCCGTTACCGGTGACACCGCCGCCGCCATCGCCGCCGTCCCCCCCAAGGCTGTAGGCGGCAATGCCCGGTGCGTTAGCCCCATCGGTGGAAATCGCCGCGCCGTTCGTGATGGTGATGTTGCCGGCGTTACCGCCGTTCGAGCCTTTGACGTCCGTGCTATCGCTCATGCGTTTCGGGCCGTTGCCGCCGACGGAACGCGCCAGCAGGCCGACTTCGCCATCGCCATGGGCCGTCACGGTGCCGTCCGCCGTCGACACGGTGACATTGCCCGCATTCCCGCCCCATCCGGAGAGCACATAGCCGCCCTCCCAGTCGTCGATTCCCAATCCCCCCTGACCGCCCAGCGATTCGGCCCGAATGGCCGCGCCCTCGCTTCCACCGCTCGCGCTGGCGGTGACGGTGGCCCCGCCACGCACGACCACGCTGGCGTCCCCGGCGTTTCCCCCGACCCCGCCGTTCACGCCGGGCCCCCAGGGAATCGCGCTGGTCTGCCCGTTCCCGCCGATCGATTGCGCCGACAGACCGTAGCCCACAGCGCTCACCGAGCCGCCATCGAGCGTCAGGCGTGCGAAATTGCCGTTCCCGCCGTTACCGTTGCCTTCGCCGCGATTGCCCCACAGACCGCCGTCTCCCCCCTTGGAGAGGACCGAGGCGCCAAAACCGTTGCTGATGACGGTGCTTTGCGCGAGCACGAAATCGACGACGCGCCCAAAGCCGCCACTGCCACCCCAGTGATCGCGGCCACTGACATCGTCGCCGTTACCGCCGTTGCCGCCGCTCACGTCGACGGCGACGCCGGTCGCCCCATGCGTCGAGAGAATGTTCAGGCCCGAGAGCGTGCGCTCGACGTCGATCTGACCGGGTGCGCCGTCGAAACCGTTGGCGTTGTGACAGCACCCGCCTGTGGCGCCGCGATAGTCGAGAAACAGCGGACCGGACGTCTGCGCAACGGCCGGCCCGGCGAGCATGAGTCCTGCCACGCCGCATATGGCCTTGAGGCGACGTGGCGTCGCCCTTGCGGAAAACCGTTCTCCCACGCTGCCCCCCAATCCGAAAGCGTATGCCCGACTCCCGGATTTGCACGCCGTGTCACGTCGATGTCGTGCGCATTGTGTTGATCCTTGCGCAGCGCGAACCCGTTTGTGCGAAACGTAGCATTCGATGTGTGATGTCTGGCATCCCCCGAATTGAGTAAATTCGGGCTCTGACTACCCTGTTTGGGGGATGGGCGCTACGATAGCGGTGCGCTAATTTGCATGACATTGTCTCCCCGCTTAATTGTCTGGAATCCCAAGCCATGCCTGCCAGCCCGTCAGTCGATGCCGAACCGGTGCTCCCCGGACCGCTATTGCTCGTGGAAGACGACCCGGCGACACAAACGCGCATGTGCGGCATTCTGAAATCGCTGGGCTACCGCAATGAGATGGTCTGTGTGGCCGGAAGCCTCGCGCAGGCGCGCGCGCATCTGGCAAGCACGCCGTGCGCGCTGATACTGGTCGATGTGGGCCTGCCGGACGGCAGCGGCGTCGATCTGATCGGCGAGTTGCACGAAAGCGATCCCGCCCTTCCGATTCTGGTAATCTCCGCGTGGAGTACGGAGCAGATCATTGTGCGTGCACTAAGGGCAGGCGCGACCGGGTATCTGCTCAAGGAGCGCGACGACGAGGAAATTGCGCTCTCGATACGCAGCGCACTGCGCGGGGGTGCGCCGATCGATCCCTTTGTTGCCAGGCATATTCTTAGCCTAGTCGGCGTCAGCCGAGCGATGCCACACGCACCGGCGGCGACGCCAGTCACCGGTCAGTCGCCGACGGCCGAGGCCGTGCCTGCATTGAGCCCGCGAGAAATCGAGATTCTCGGGCTCGTCGCCAAAGGCATGACGAACCGCGAGATTGCAGCCCTGCTCAATATCTCCAGTCTCACGGTCGCATGCCACATCAAGAACATCTACAAGAAGCTCGCCGTCAACTCGCGCACGCAGGCCGTGTTCGAAGCGCGTACCTTCGGCTTGTTACCCTGACCCGCCGCATCGCCACGATGCATTCGGCTCGGGGCAGGTCTCTGTCTCTGCGCTGTCTTATCTCGTTTTCCTGTTTTATCGGTCTGGTCCCCGGCATCTTGGACGCCCAGGGACAGACACGCCCGCCCGAGAACAGCGCGCCGATGTTCGATCGCATCGAAGCCGTGCGCGCCACGAGCGATGGCGTCGCGAGCATGAACCCCGACGCCGCCAACTGGACTACGGTGCACGCCCCAGACGTCGGCTGGGCCGACGTCACGCTGCCCGACGTCTGGACACGCCGCTGGCCGGACTACAACGGCGTGGTCTGGTATCGGCTTACGTGGCGGGAACCGGAGCACCCACAGCCACGTGGCGTGCTGCTGGAATACGTGAATATGGCCGGTGCGGTGTACTTGAACGATGTCCTGATCTCGCGCGACAACTCGCTTGTCGAGCCACTGACGCGAGCGTGGAACACGCCGAGGTACCAAATTCTGGACACGCCGGCGTTACGTCCCGGCGTCAACACGATACTCGTACGCGTCTCGGGCCTGGCGGCATACAGCCCTGGGCTTGGCCCAGTCGTGCTGGGCAGGCCCGACGTCGTGCACGAGCGCTACGAGCGGGAGCAATGGATACGGCGCGACCTGCAACTCTTCAGTCTCGCCATCACCCTGACCCTCGGCATACTCGTGTCGATGCTTTGGTTGTATCGACGCGACGAATCGGCCTACGGCTGGTTCAGCATGATGTCGCTCACCTGGTGGCTCTATGCGGTCAATCAAGTGGTCACCCGGCCGTGGCCATTTGCGACGAACGACGCGTGGGAGATCTTCGTCTCCATCGCATTTCTCGCTTACTGCGGCAGCTTCACGATGTACGTGTTGCGCTTTTGCGGCCGACGCATGCCGCGCCTCGAAGCGTTGTTATGGACAACGTTCGGCGCCGGAGCACTCTGGCTGATCGTCATGCCACACGATCGCATCGAGACATCGCGCGCGATCTGGGCCATCGTGCCCGGCGTGACCTATCTGGCGAGTTGCGTGCTGCTTTTCGTCCTCACATGGCTTGAGCGCAGGCTGGAACAACGTATCGTCTCAATGTGCGCGTTGACCTTCGTCGTCGCCGGCACCCATGATTTTCTGGTGTATTTTGGCGTGCTCACGTCAAACGTCTATTACACGACGCAAACGTCTCAGGTGCTCATGATCGGCATGGCCATCGTGCTTGCGAGGCGCTTTGCCGAAAACGCGCGGAGAATCGCGCAGTTCAACGACGAACTACGCGTGGGCATCGATAATGCGCGCGAGGAACTGGCGCATACACTCAATCGTCAGCACGAGCTCGAAGTCGTCAACGCGCGCCTCGCCGAGCGGCTGAATCTCGCACACGATTTGCACGACGGACTGGGCGGCGCATTGGTGTCGAGCATCGCGGCCATCGAACATGCGCCGCACACGTTGCCGCCGGCGCGCTTTCTCGCGTTGCTCAAGGAAATGCGCGACGAACTGCGTTTCGTCATCGACACGGCGGCCACGCATCAGCAAGGTGAGCTGGCGCTCGCCGAGCAGATTGCCCCATTGCGGCATCGGATTTCGGTGCTCTTCGAGACGCAGAACATCGAGTGTATCTGGCGGCTCGACGGTATCTCGACGTGCGTGCTGAGCGCCGCACAATCGCTGGAGTTGCTGCGCATTCTCCAGGAAACGCTGACCAACGTGCTCAAGCACGCGCAGGCAACCCGTATCATTGTCGAACTGCGGCACGACGGCAATCGGGTCACCTTGCGCGTTGAAGACAACGGTGTCGGTTTCGATATGCAGGGCATGCGAATCAATACCGACGCCCCTCAGGGCGGGCACCTTCACGGCACCGGGCTTAACAGCATGCACCGGCGTGCCCAACGATTGGGGGGCTCACTCTCGCTACTGAGGGAGAACAGTGCGACGGTCGTGATGGTGCAATTCGACCTCAGCTGACGCTCGGCTTATCACGACCAGGCCTGAAGGGCTACATCGACCACGACAACCGGCACCGCATCAAATCGAAACTTGGTGGACTGAGTCCCGTGGAATACCGGATGCAAGCGGGAAAAAATCAGCGGTTCACCGTCATGGCGAGCGGCGGCGCTTAATCGTCGGCGGGCATCGCATGCACGGGAGCGGCCGGTGCCACGGCAGCCGCCATCTGCGCCGCCGCCTCCTGAAGCGGCGGCACGAACCGCCGCACGGCCTCGGCCGCGCTCACAGCCTGATCGAGATAGATCACGTTAAGACTTGCCAGCACACGGCCCTCCGACGCAATGGCGACCGCGACCGCGCCGATCTTGCGCTGGTCGAGCCAGTCGCCATGATTCGAGCCGAAGCCATTCTCGCGTGTCTGGCGCACGAGATTGCGGATGAACGCGTCGTCGCAGGCGAACCGCTGCTGCAACTCCCCGCCCGCGCCCGTACGCAGCAAATCGAGAATGTCCTCGCGCTCCGCCTCCGGGCACATGCCGAAGTACGCCCGTCCGGCGGCGGTGAACAGCATCGGCAGGCGCCGTCCGACCATGGCGCGGTGAAACGACAACGGGCTGAAACGATGTGTCGTCTCGCGGATGATCATGGCGTCGCCGTCGGGGGTGGTCAAATCGGAGGGCCACACCACACGTTGCATCAACTTCCCCATGATCGGCGGTGCGACGGTCGCGATGCGTTCGTCGTCCGTGAAGCCCTCGCTGAGCGAGCGCACCGCGAGCGCCAGTCGGAAGGTGTCGTCGGAGGTGCTGCGTCGCACGAATCCGTCTTCCAGCAATGTCTCCAGCAGTCTGCGCACGGTGGTGCGGTGAAGTCCCGTCGCTTCGCTCAACTGCTGCGGCGTCGCGCGTCCCCGCGCCATCGCGTTGAGCGCCCGCAATACCAGCAGGCCGCGCGACAAACCGCGCACGTTCGGATATTTGCTCATGAAATCGTATTTAAAATCAATGATGTGCATTCTATGCACATTTCGCTGAAATTGTTGAGCGCTTTTCGCGACCTGCCTAGACTCATCGAAAAATCAGAGCGCTAGCGGAGACACCTTCTTTTCGGTGTGAGCGAGTGTCGTCGAAGACGCCTCGCTCGACGACCGACCCCGGCCCAACGATTAGCGGACAACACGAGCCGCGACGGAATCAACGAACGCAGCACGCCATTCGAACGCGCCAGACCGGCGTGCAGGGCGCGCTCGCGCTCAAAAAAGGAGCGAGACACATGAGTACATTCGACAAAGCCGCCAATGCCGTGGCCGACACCCCTGCCGACATCACGACGGACGTGGCCATCGTCGGGGCCGGCCCGGTTGGGTTGATGATCGCGAATATCCTTGGCTTGCAAGGCGTGCGCGTCACAATCCTGGAAAAGCTGGATCAACTCATCGATTATCCGCGCGCCATCGGTCTGGACGACGAGGCCTTGCGTGTGTTCCAGGCCGTCGGCCTTGCCGATGCCCTGCTTCCGCACACGACCCCCGACCACTGGATGCGGTTTCTCACGAGCGATGGTCACTGCTTCGCGTCGATCGAGCCGCGCACCGACGAATTCGGCTGGTCGCGCCGAAACGCCTTCATTCAACCGCTCGCCGATCGGGTGCTGTTCGAGGGGCTCGAGCGCTTCGCCCATGTGGACGTGCGCTTCGGGCACAGCGTCGAGGCGCTCGCGCAGGACGCTCGGGGGGTGACGCTGAACACGCGAACGAGCGATGGCGAAGTCCGTACGATTCGCGCGGGTTACGTTGTCGGCGCCGACGGCGGCAACAGTGTGATTCGTCGCCTGCTTCAGGTGCCCTTCGAAGGGCGCACGAAGCCAAACCAGTGGATCGTGGTCGACGTGCGTAACGACCCGGTGGGCGCGCCTCACGTTTATCTGCACTGCGATCACGAGCGCCCGTATGTTTCGGCGGCCCTGCCGCACGGCATTCGCCGTTTCGAATTCATGGTCATGCCGGGCGAGACGGAAGAGGAACTCTCCAGGTCAGAGAACATGGCGGCGCTGATTCGCAAGGTGGTCGCGCATCCGGACCGGGTCGATTACATCCGCAAGCGGGTCTACACGCACAACGCGCGGCTGGCGGAAACGTTCCGCGTGGATCGCGTGCTGCTGGCGGGCGACGCGGCGCACATCATGCCCGTATGGCAAGGTCAAGGCTACAACAGCGGCATTCGCGACGCCAACAACCTTGGCTGGAAGCTTGCGATGGTGCTCAAGGGGCAGAGTCTCCCGAGCCTGCTCGACACATACACCGCCGAGCGCCGGCCGCATGCGCGCTCGATGATCCACCTCTCCGAGGTCGCGGGCGACATCTTTGCACCGACCACGCGCTTTGGCGTGCGCTTCCGGGACGCCTTCGTGCGCAGCTTCAACTGGTTTCCGTCGGTCAGGCGCTACTTCGTGGAAATGCGGTTCAAGCCGATGCCGCGCTACGAAGAGGGCGTGGTGCTGCTTCCTCCCTCGAAATCCAGCGGCGGCTGGCTGGCGCGCCTGCTAAAGCGCTCGGGCAACTCAGCGCCGGGCCGCCTGCTGGGCCTGATGAGTGAGAAGCGGGATTCGTGGCTCGGCCGCCGGGTGTATGGCCGCGACCCATTTGCCAGTTCGCCGGTTGGCCGCCTGTTCATTCAGCCCAATGTCCGCACACGGACCGGCGAGCTTCAGCGCCTCGACGACGTCATCGGCAATCACTTCGCCGTGCTCGCTTGGGGAGCGGACCCGACGTTCGGCCTGACGGTGCGTGCGCGCGCCGTTGCCGAGAAGCTTGGCGTGCGCTTCGTGCTGGCCAAGCCCGATGTCCAGATGGCGCACACCTACGATGTGCCGGAGGGCGTGATCGCGATCGGGGATCCGCTCAATCGATTGAAGGACTGGTTCGGCGCGCGTTCGCAATCTGTGGTGTTGCTGCGCCCCGATCGATTCGTCGCGGGTGTCTGCGCTCCGCAGGAAGTGTCGGACGCGCTGACCGAACTCGCCGGCAAGGTAGCGCTCTGCGACGATCCGGCGCGGCAGGTGACGCCGCTGCGTGCGCCAACGAACCCCGCCCACGCCGTCGTAATGCAGCAAGTTGCCGGAGCCTGAGTGATGCCGATTCATCTCGAATGCATTTCGCACACGCCATTGCATGGCTACTTCGATCCGCCCGAGGACATCGTGTCCGAAGTGAAGCGGGTGCAGGCGCAGGCACGCGAGCGCGTGCGAGCGTTTGATCCTGAACTGGTTGTCGTATTCGCGCCGGATCACTTCAACGGCTTCTTCTACGACGTCATGCCGCCGTTCTGCATCGGCGCGGCGGCCACGGCCATCGGCGACTTCAACAGCCTGGCCGGCAAGTTGCCGGTCCCGTCAGACATCGCGCATGCGCTTGCCGAGCACGTGCTGGCGTCGGAGGTTGATGTCGCGCTGTCGTACCGCATGCAGGTCGATCACGGCTGCGCCTATGCGTTGGAAGTGCTCACGGGCGGGCTCGATGCCTACCCGGTCGTGCCGGTGTTCATCAACTCCGTCGCGCCGCCGATGGCGACGCTGCGCCGGTCTCGCCTGCTGGGCGATGCCATCGGCCGGCACCTGGCCCGCACGGACAAGCGCGTGCTGGTGGTGGGATCGGGCGGTATCTCGCACGAGCCGCCCGTGCCCGAGCTGATCGGTGCGACCGAGGAAGTCGCCGAGCGTCTGATCGCCGGTCGCAACCCGTCCGCCGAGTCGCGCGCGGCGCGCCAGGCACGCACGGTGGCCGCCGCCGAAGCGTTCACGTTGGGAACGAGTCATCTGCATCCGCTCAATCCGCAGTGGGACCACGCGTTTCTCACGCTTCTCTGCGACGGGCATCTGAGCGCTGTCGATGACATCAGCAACGACGCGATCACGCGCGACGGCGGCAAATCGGCCCACGAAATCCGTACGTGGGTAGCCGCGTTCGCGGCGCTCGCCGCTTATGGCGAGTACGGTGCGTCCCTCGATTACTACCGTGCGATTCCCGAGTGGATTGCCGGCTTTGCCGCGATGCATGCCATGCCGCAAACGGCACTGGCCGCGGCCGCCTGATAGAAGGAGTCTCCCATGTCGAATTCCCCGCTGATTCAGACCCTCGCCGAACGTCTTCGCCGCGCCGAAGCCACGCGCCAGCCCATTGCACCGGTTCGCGGCGAAATCGCGCCCGACGACATGGCGAGCGCCTATGCGGTGCAGCAGTGTAACGTCGCCGCGCGCGCCGCCAGGGGCGAGCGCATCGTCGGCCGGAAGATCGGCCTGACATCGCTCGCGGTGCAGCGCCAGCTCGGTGTGGATCAGCCAGACTTCGGCGCGCTGTTTGCCGGCATGGCTTACGGCGATGCGCAGCCGATGCCGCTCGCGAGCCTCATCCAGCCCAAGGTGGAAGCCGAGATCGCGCTTGTGATCGAGCGTGATCTCACGTGCGAGAAACACACGTTCGCCGACATTCTGCGCGCCACCGCCTACGCGGTCGCGGCCGTGGAAGTCGTCGACAGCCGCATCGAGCAGTGGAATATCCGCTTCGTCGACACCGTGGCCGACAACGCGTCGAGCGCGCTGTTCGTGCTGGGCAGCCGCCCGGTCGCGCTCGCCGACATTGACCTGACAGCCTGCGCGATGACGCTTTCGCACAACGGCGAAGTGCGCTCGCGCGGCAACGGCGCGGCCTGTCTGGGCAACCCGCTGAATGCCGCGGTCTGGCTTGCCGATCGCATGGCGCAACTCGGCACGCCGCTGCGCGCGGGGGACGTGGTGCTCACTGGCGCGCTCGGCCCGATGGTCCCCGTTACCGAGGCAGGCACGTTCGTCACGGAAATCGAAGGTCTTGGCAGCGTACGCGCGACGTTCGCGTAAGAAAGCCCAGGCTTTGCGCCGTCGGGCATCGAGAGGTAAGGCGCGTAACGCCCAAGATTCAACCTGACCGCCGAGAAGAGCGGATTTTCCTGCAACTGGAGACAAAGCAATGCAAGCATCATCACCGCAAGGCGCGGCGCCCGCCAAGGGTCGCCTCGCGACCATCGGACTGTGTTTGGCCATCGCGCTGCTAGAGGGCCTCGATCTGCAGTCGGCGGGTGTGGCGGCGCCACGCATCGCCAAGGAGTTCGCGCTTTCCGTGGCGCAGATGGGATGGGCGTTCAGCGCCGGTGCCATCGGCTTGTTGCCCGGCGCCGCACTTGGCGGGCGTCTGGCCGACCGTTGGGGACGCAAACGGGTGCTGATGTTGTCTGTCGCCCTGTTCGGCATTTTCTCGCTCGCCACGGCACACACCTGGAACTTCGAATCGCTGCTGACGGCGCGCTTTCTGACCGGTCTCGGTCTCGGTGCCGCCATGCCCAATCTGATCGCGCTGTGCGCTGAAGCCGCACCGGAAGGCCAGCGAAGCACGGCTGTTGGCGCCATGTATTGCGGCATGCCGTTCGGCGCAGCATTCGCTGCCGTGATCGGCATCATGAGTCCTGGCGACGAAGGCTGGCGTCACGTGTTTTACGTCGGCGGCTTCGGTCCGATGTTGATGGTGCCGCTGCTGGGGCTTTATCTGCGTGAGTCTGCCCAGTTTGTCGCCACGCGGGTGACGCGTGACTCCGGCGTCGGCGGCACCACGGCGCCGCACGATGTGCCCGGCGCGACACCGAGCATCACGCACGCGCTGTGGAAGGAGGGCCGCACGCGCACGACGATCGCACTGTGGACGAGCTACCTTGGCACGCTCATCGTCCTGTACTTCCTGATGAACTGGCTGCCGTCGATGGTCGTGGCCAACGGGCTGTCGCGCGCGCAGGCAGGCATGGCCATCATGATGTTCAACGTGGGGGGCGGCATCGGGGCGATCGGCATTGCGAGCGTGATGGATCGTTGCTCACCGCGCCTGACCGTGATCGGCATGTACCTCGGCATTGCGTTGTCACTGGCCGGGTTGTCGGGGGCCAACGGTGCGGTGACGATGGCCTGCGGCGCCTTCTTCTGCGGATTGTTCCTGGTCGGGGGGCAGTCGGTGCTGTATTCGATGGCCGGTCAGGCGTATGCCACAGAAGTGCGGGGCACGGGCGTGGGGGCGGCGGTAGCCGTCGGGCGTCTCGGTTCGATCCTGGGGCCGCTGATCGCCGGTCAGTTGTTCGCGCTGGGGCAACGTGCGTCGATGCTGGTGTCCTCGAGCATTCCGTTGATTGTGATCGCAGCCGTTGCCGCGCTGAGCGTGGTGAGCACGTTCGCACCGCGCATGGTCGCCGGCGTCGCTCAGCCGGGGCGGTGACCGGCCGGTGCCGAGCATCTCCGAGCGCTTGAGAAAGTCTTTGGGAGGGTGGCGCGTTTCATCGCGACGCGCGCCATCCTCAACGATTCAATATTGGTAGAGGGAGTCATCATGACGACAACGCAATCGGCCGGCATAGCGCTCACGGAGGCGTCCACGAGCCGTTTCGTGACGATCCGCGACGCGGACGCGGAATTTCGCATTCACTACAACGATGCCGGCAGTGGCGCCGACACGGTCGTGATGCTGCATGGTTCTGGACCCGGCGCGACCGGCTGGGCCAATTTCAACCGCAACGTCGAGCCGATGGTCGACGCCGGCTACCGCGTGCTGCTGGTCGATTGCCCTGGCTGGGGAAAAAGCGATCCGGTCGTCAACACCGGATCGCGCTCCGAACTGAACGCACGCGTGCTCAAGGCCGTGCTCGATGCGCTCGACATCGAGCGCGTGCACATTATCGGCAACTCGATGGGGGGACACAGTACCGTGGCCTTCGCCCTGTCGAATCCCACGCGTGTCGGCAAGCTGATCCTGATGGGCGGCGGCACCGGCGGGCCGAGCCAATTCGTGGCCATGCCGACGGAAGGCATCAAACTGCTCAATGGTCTGTACAAGGAGCCGACCATCGAGAACCTGAAGCGCATGATGAACGTGTTCGTCTTCGACGCGAGTTCGATCACCGAGGAGCTGATGCAGGCCCGGCTCGACAACATGCTCGCGAATCGCGACCACCTCGACAATTTCGTGAAGAGCCTTGCCGCGAATCCGAAACAGTTCACGGACTATGGCGCACGATTGGGCGAGGTCGCGGCGCCGACACTGCTCGTTTGGGGGCGTGACGACCGGTTCGTGCCGATGGATGTCGGCCTACGACTTCTGGCCGGCTTGCCGAATGCGCAATTGCATGTGTTCAACCGTTGTGGACACTGGGTGCAGTGGGAGCACGCGGACGCGTTCAATCGCATGGTCATCGACTTTCTGGCGCACTAGAAGCAAAGCCCGCGTCGGCTTCCCTGTCATAGGGTCGTCGCATGACAGGGAGGCTTCGCGGATCGGTGAGCCTCGGTCTTTCGCGTCGTGCTTGCTTGGCTGGGATGCCGAGGTCAGCGTATCCGAGCGCCGGCAGGTCGAACGCCGACTTCAAGATAGGTGACCGTATCGTCGGCACGGCACCTTCTCACGGCCAAGCATCGGCTTGGCGAACGCATCCGAATGATTTGATCGCGCTGTTCGCAGCGCTGCCGCTTGAGCATGGAGCGCAAAGCTACGCGCCGAAGTCGGGCATGCCCGGAGCGGCCATCGTCGGCTCCCAGGCAATGATTTGGTAGCTGGCGACCCCGGCCTGATGGAAGGGGTCTTCGGAAATCCATTGCGAGACTTCTTCAAGCGCGTTGGCTCTGGCGAGAATCACGCCACCGGTTCGCGGCGACTTCCGGCCCGAGAGCAAGAAGTGCCCCGCCGCGTAATGGCGATTCAGAAAGGCGCGATGGTCGTCCATGTGGACGTCCACTTCGGACAGCGGGCGAAGATAGTCGAGAAGGATGAGAAACAGCATGATGATCCTCGTTGCTTTTGCTCAGGGACGCAGGAGAATGGCACCGACAGTTTGCCCGGCTTCGAGCCGGCGATGTGCCTCCGCCGCGTCGCCTTATTAACGGATAACGATCTGGGACGCTGCTGATGAAGCGTGAAATGATTCGCGCTGTGTCATGGCGTTCTCCTGATGGATGAGCTTGCAAGCGCAGCTTACGTCTAGCAAAATGCCACATCAATTCGCCAAATATCGACATTTGCCGCGCAAAAAAACACAGCCATCACTGGCATTGGAAAGTGCGCTCTCCAGTGGGATGACGTCCGTTATTTTCTGGAACTATCTTCGCTACTGCAATCGTTGGACCAGTTCCGGCACGATCTCAAAAAGATCGCCGACGAGGCCGTAATCCGCAACGCTGAAGATCGCCGCTTCCGGGTCCTTGTTGATCGCCACGATCACTTTTGAATCCTTCATACCCGCCAGATGCTGGATTGCCCCCGAGATGCCGATGGCAAAGTACAACTGTGGCGCCACGATCTTGCCTGTCTGCCCCACTTGGTAGTCATTCGGCACATACCCCGCATCAACCGCCGCGCGCGAGGCGCCCAACGCAGCGCCCAGCCTGTCGGCCAAGGGCTCCAGCAGGCGTTTGTAGTTCTCTGCGCTACCCAGCCCGCGCCCCCCGACACGATGGTACCCGCGCTGGTCAATTCTGGGCGGTCCAGCTTGGTCACATCCCGGCTCACGAATTTCGATGATCCCGCGTCGGGCGCCGCGTCGATGCTTTCGATCGGTGCGCTGCTGCCCTCAGTTGCGTCCGCGTCGAAGCTCGTCGCTCTGACCGTGATGACCTTGATCGAATCGCGCGATTGCACCGTTGCAATCGCATTACCTGCGTAAATCGGTCGCTCGAACGTGTCTGCGCTGCACACTGCCGTGATATCGCTAATCTGTGCCACGTCGAGTTTTGCAGCAATGCGAGGCGCTATATTCTTGCCCGATGCAGTAGCCGGCACCAGTATGTGCGAGTAATTCCTCGCGATGTTCAACACCGTCGCCTCGATGTTCTCGGCCAGGCCCGCTTCTAGCTGCGGTGCATCGGCCAGCAACACCTTACTCACCCCTGCGAACTTCGCCGCAGCCTCCGCGGCGCTATGCGCATGATGGCCCGCAACCAGAACGTGCACGCTCTGCTGCGCGAATGACTCGATCGCCTTCGCCGCTGCCACTGCCCCGAGCGTCGCGGCTTTGACGGTCGCATTGTCGTGCTCTGCAATTACCAGAATCGTCATGTCTTTCCTCTCTTGCCCGTTTGTCAGAGTACGTTCGCCTCAGCCTTCAGCCTCTCCAGTAGCGACGCCACATCCGGCATCCTCACACCGGCGACGCGCTTCGCAGGTTCCACGACCTTGAGTGTTGCCAGCCGTGGCGTGACGTCAACACCGAGATCCTCGGGCTTGATCGTCTCGATCGGCTTCTTCTTGGCTTTCATGATGCTCGGCAGCGTCGCATAGCGCGGCTCGTTCAAGCGCAGGTCGGTAGTGATCACGGCGGGAAGCTTGACCGACAATGTCTGCGCACCGCCGTCCACTTCACGCGTCACAACCGCGCTGCCGTCAGCGATAACGACCTTCGACGCAAACGTCGCCTGCGGCAGATCTCCAAGGGCCGCGAGCATTTGGCCAGTCTGATTCGAGTCGTCATCGATGGCCTGCTTACCCAGGATGATGAGTTGCGGCTGCTCCCGGTCTACGATGGCCTTCAACAGCTTTGCCACGGCCAGTGGCTGCAACGCCTCATTCGACTCGATCAGGATGCCGCGATCCGCGCCGATCGCCAGCGCCGTGCGCAGCGTCTCCTGCGCCTGGGCCACGCCCGCAGAAACTGCGATCACCTCGGTGGCCACGCCCGCCTCCTTGAGCCGAACCGCTTCCTCCACTGCGATCTCGTCGAAGGGATTCATCGACATCTTTACGTTCGCGGTGTCGACACCCGTACCGTCCGACTTCACCCGGACATTGACGGTGTGATCTACCACGCGCTTCACAGTCACGATAATCTTCATTTCCTGATTTCCATATCAATAGGCAATTCAATCGCTTGCTCGATGGCGATCGCCGTCTGCGGCGCCCACGATCTGCGCTTCATACACGTAGCGGAGCACGCCGCCCGATCGCAAATACCGAAGCTCGGCGGACGTATCGACGCGCAGCGTCGCCGCCGATTGCGCCACCGTCGTTTCCCCTCGGGTCACGACAACGCGCACGGGCTGCCGGCAGGTCAACGAATCGCTGTCGAAATGAATGTCGACCGACTCGTCTCCGTGCCATTCCATCTCGTCGAAATCCGTCGATTCCGGCAACTCGATCGGCATGACGCCCATCAGAACGAGATTGCTGCGATGGATACGTTCAAAGCTACGGGCAAGAACTGCGGACACGCCAAGCAACGACGTTCCGCGCGCCGCCCAATCTCTCGCGCTACCCGCGCCATACGATTTCCCCGCGACGATGACGCTGGGCACGCCATCGTGCGCATTCTCCCGAGCGACTTCAAATACCGTGCGTACGTGCCCATCACGCGCCGAACGCGCAAGCGGGCCGACAAGCGGGTGCACCAACGCGTTGACCAAGCGCGGGCTCGCGAAGGTTCCGCGCACCATGACGTGGTGATTGCACCTGCGCGCGCCGTAGGTGTTGAAGTCTTCTGGTGCAACGCCTTGCTGTCGCAAATAGCGCCCAGCATCGCCCTCTTCCGCGATGCGCCCCACGGGGCTGATGTGATCTGTCGTGATGGCGTCGCCGAGCACGGCAAGCACGCGCGCGCCGGTAATGGACGCCGCGCCGATCGCTTGCTTTGTCCTGTCGAAGAACGGTGGCTCAACGAAATACGTGGAGCCGTCCTGCCATTGATACACTGTGCCGCCCTCCGATGCGATTGCATTCCACGTCTGTCGCGCTGCGCCACTTGCGTCGGTGATAGACGCGTAATCGCGTTGATCGAGAACGTGCCGAAGCAGCGCCTCCGCCGTGGCGTCATCCGGCCACAGATCGCGCAGAAATACCGGATGCCCGTCACGATCCGTGGCCACCGGCTGCGCTTCGAGATCCGTCAGAACAGTGCCGGCGAGGGCGTAAGCAACCACGAGTGCAGGGCTAGCCAGATAGTTCGCCTTGACCAGCGGATGAATTCGCGCCTCGAAATTCCGGTTTCCGGAAAGCACGGCCGCCACGGTCACATTCCTCGCAACGATGTCGTCCTCCACGCCGTCTTGCAGAGCCCCGGTATTTCCGACGCAAGCCGAGCACCCGTAGGCCGCCACGTAGAATCCCAAGGCCTCCAGCGGTGAGAGCAGGCCAGCGCGCTCCAGATACTTCGTAACCGCAAGGGACCCAGGCGCAAGCACGGTCTTCACGTATTGCGGCACGGTCACGCCACGCTCGACGGCGGCCTTTGCCACGAGCCCTGCCGTCAACATCGCGGCGGGGTTGGCGGTGTTGGTGCACGAGGTGATCGCCGCGAGCACGACTGCGCCGTCAGCGAGCGCCGCCATGTCGCCTCGCGACGAATCAGCCCGCGAAGGGTCGACTGGAAGACTTGCCGCAACGTCCGGCAACGACAATGTCTGATGCGGACGGTGAGGGCCGGATACCAACCGGCCCACGCGCGAAAGGTCGATTTCGAGTGTCGCGGAATAATCCAGATCGGTGGCTTCCGGGATACCCAGCAAACGCTGCCGAAGGCAGTAGGCGCCGAAGCGATCGACCCGTTGCTTCGAGCGGCCGGTGTCTAGAAAGTACGCCAGCGTACTTTCGTCGGTCGCGAAGTAGCCGACCGTCGCACCATACTCCGGTGCCATGTTCGCGATCGTGGCGCGATCGGGAACGCTCAATCGGCGCGCCCCTCGTCCGACAAATTCGAGAAACTTGCCAACCACACCGTATTCGCGCAGCACACCTGTCAGGTAAAGCGCCAGATCGGTGGCATTCGTCCCCGCCTGCCGCGCCCCCGAGAGCGCAACGGCGATCACGTCCGGTGTCGGCACGTAAAGCGGCAGACCGAGTACGGCCAATTCTGCCTCCAGCCCTCCCACACCCCAGCCGAGAATGCCAAGTCCGTTCACCATCGTCGTGTGCGAGTCGGTTCCGATCAGGGTATCGGGGAAGGCGAATCCGTCGCGCTGCGCGAGCCCGGTTGAGAGATATTCGAGATTGACTTGATGCACGATGCCGTGACCGGGCGGAACGACGCGCAAGCCATGGAACGCTTGCTCCGCCCATTTCACGAACCGATAACGCTCGTCGTTGTTCGCAAACTCGCGCGCAAGGTTCTGCGCCTGCGACAGAGGGGTTCCCGAGAAATCCGCGACGACCGAATGATCGATGACAAGGTCTACCGGAATACGCGGCTGAACACACTCGGGCGCAATGCCGTCGCGCCACGCGGCGGCGCGCATTGCCGCAAGATCGCTGAGCAGCGGAATGCCCGAAGCGTCCTGTAGCAACACCCGCGAGAACCAGGCCGGAATTTCATCGCGCACCCCGCTCTGCCACGCGAGAAGATTGCTGAGATGCGCACCCGTTGTGTGTTCGCCATCGAAGCGCCGCACCACGCCTTCGAGCAGGATTCGGATCGACATCGGAAGGCGTGCAACGGCCGGGAACGCCCGCTCGATCTCGCGCAGCGACACAATGCGACTTCGCCCGCCGTCGGCCCAGTCGATCGGCTGGATGAACGCGTTGGCGTTCATCATCGCTTCAATGCTGGTCATCTGCACACCGATCGATCGAAGCGGGAAGGTCACGTCGCCCCGGTCCCGTATAGGTATAGGGAACGCTGGTCGGCATCGGACCCTTGATGCGCTCTTGTGCCTGCGACTGCTCGTACGCGTGCGCGAGGATGCCAACCGAGCGCGAAAGAATGAAGAGCCCGCGCCCCAGCGCCGCCGAAAAACCCAGCTCGCTATAGATCACCGCCGTCGCCCCGTCGATGTTGATGGGGATTGGCTTGTTTGCACGTCGGGCGAGCGTGGCCTCGATCGCCCTCGCCGCAGCAAGGTACTGTCCAGTGACCATGCCTTCGCACCGCGCTTGCTCGACAAGCGCGAGCAAGCGCGTGGCGCGCGGGTCCACGGTGTGGAAGCGATGACCAAATCCAGGAATCATCTTCGACACATTGCGCTGGTGATCGTCCACCACGATATCGCTCGCATGTGCGATGTCGCACTGCTCGGCGCTAGCGCATTCAAGCACACTGCTGAACAGATCCATGCATTGCTGCCCCGCCCCGCCGTGGACGTCGCCCAGCACATTGATCGCCGATGCCATTGCGTTATTGATGTCGACGCCACATGTCATGCTCATGCGCGCAATCGCAATCGACGGTGCCTGAGGCCCATGATCGACAGCCGCGACAAGCGCGGCCTCAAGTAGCGTCGCCAGCGGCCTCGACGGGACTTCGCCGCGCAGCATCAGCCAGACCATTTGCGCGTAGCTCAGATTGCCGATGAGGGTTTCGATCGGGTATCCGCGAATACCGATTGCACCGGGCTGAATGTCGATGATCGACGTTTTCCACCATTGTTCGGGCGGCGTCGATGGCTTTCCGGTTGTCTGCTTCATACCGCCCCCTGATGCTTGAGCTGTTCAATTTCGAGACTCGTAAACCCGAGCTCGCCCAACACCTGAGCGGTATGCTCGCCCAGCGCGGGCGGTGCACAAGCGACGTCCGGTTCCGCTTCGCGCATCTTGAATCCGGAAAGCACCACCGATACGTCCCGTTCGTTTCTGACGGCGCGTCGAAACGACTTCACCAACCGGCGTTGCATCACCTGCGGCTCGGCAAGCGCACTCGCCACATCCAGCACCCGCCCTGCGGGAATGCCTGCCCCGGTCAGCGCCGGCGCCCATTCGGCAGCGGACTTCGCCTTCAAGGCAGCCTCGATGAGCGTTTTCAGTTCCGCCCGGTTCCGCTTGCGCGCCTCGCGCTGGGCAAAGCGCGCATCGCTGGCGAGTTCGGGAATACCGAGGAGCGCCACGAGCGCAACGAACTGCTCCTGCTTGTTCGCAGCGATGTTGAGGAGGCCATCCGCCGTTTCGAAAGTGCCGGAAGGGGCAGCCGTGAAGTTCTCGTTCCCCATCGGTTTAGGCCGCTGCCCCGCAATCAGATAATTGGAGATGACCCACCCCATTGACGCCAGCATGCAATCGAGCATCGAAACGTCAATGGACGTACCTACTCCCGTTGCCGCCCGGCGCACCAGCGCCGCGCTGATCGCAAAAGCCGCGGTCACACCGCCCAACGTGTCGGCGACGGGGTAGCCGACGCGCATCGGCACGCTCCGTTCGTCGCCCGTCACACTCATCACGCCAGACATGCCTTGAACGATCTGATCGTAGGCAGGGGCATCTTTGAGCGGGCCTGTCTGACCAAAGCCGGAAATCGCGCAATATACGAGGCGCGGATTGATCTCGCGCAGATCGTCGTAACCGACGCCGAGGCGATCCATTACGCCGGGCCGAAAGTTTTCGATGACAACATCGGCAGACGCCGCCAATTTGTGAAAGATGGCTTTGCCGGCCTCACTCTTCAGGTTGAGGGTCACCGAACGCTTCCCCGCGTTCTGAGCGAGAAACGACGTCCCCATCAACTCGGCGTTCAGCGCCGGATCGGCGCCAAGCTGGCGGGCCAGGTCGCCGGTACCCGGGGTTTCGACCTTGATGACGTCGGCCCCCAATAACGCCAGTTGATACCCGCAGAACGGTCCCGCCAGGACGTTCGTCACATCGAGAATCCTGATTCCTTCCAATGCCTGAGTCATTTTTACCTCGATTTCAGAATTATTTTCTGAAACATTGACCAAAATCGATCAACGTAGGTCTATCTGATAGAACGCTGTTCTATCAATAGCTTAAAAAAGCAGGCGGCCTTCTTGCAGTACCGCCTAATGGGTTCGGTTAGCGCTGCTGTGCAGCCTTTAGCAAACGTGTCTCGTCGCCTCCGCATTGTTTCGTCAACTCTGCAGCGAACTTCAACAGCGTCGGTACATACGATTCCAGGGTCTCAGCTTCGAGCCGATAGCGCGGCCCCGATATCGTAATCACGCCAACCAATTGGTTGCGCACGCCGAGCACAGGGCATGCCAGTGCGGCCGTCTCGGGATCCCGCTCCCCCACCGAGGCGGCGTACATGCGGTCGCGGATGCGTTCGTACTTATCGCCGGACAAGCCGCTGAACGCAAGGATGACATGACCGCCCGCCCCAACGTTCAGCGGAAGCCGGTGACCAACGTGTACCGAATCACGTATGGCACGATCGGCGTCCTGCCGATGCAGGCAGACACGCGTATCGCCGTCGCGAACGTAAAACGAAGCGCTCTCGTTGATCTCATCGACGAGTCGGCGCAAGGCCTGAGGGACGAGATCAGACGTATTGAAATTTCGCTGATACATGAAGCCGAGCGACAGCGTCTTGGGTCCGAGCCGGTAAAGTCCGTCGGAAGCACGTTGAACGTAGCCGTATTTTTCCAGCGAATCAATCAAGCGGAGAATCGTGCTCTTGTAGAAACCCGTGCGGCTTGCGATTTCGGCAAGCGTAAGCGCGCCATCACGCTCGTTGAACGCCTCAAGGATATCGAGTGCGCGTTCAACCGCTGCTACACCGTCTGAACTCATAAGTCTCCCTCTCTGGATCGCCCGTATATTAAACGAATCCGTTCGGTATTGATCGCTCCCCGCGCTGCGCTCACCCAACCTCCACTGCAAGATACCGATTCCGGACGTCTTCGGCGCCTGCGAACTCATCGCGGGTACCGTGATAAACGATATTCCCCTCTTCCAGGATGTAATGGCGATCCCCAACGACATGCAGACATCGACGCTTTGCTCGACGAGCAGAATAGGAATGCCTTCGGCGCGGATCGTGCGACAAATCGCCATGATTTCGTCGACGATGACTGGTGCCAGCCCTTCGCTCGGTTCATCGAGCATCAAGAGCTTGGGGCCGTTCACCAAAGCACGTGCGATGGCAAGCATTTGCTGCTCGCCGCCCGAGAGGGCTGACCCCCCATTCCTTCTGCGCTCGCGCAACCGGGGAAACAGCGTGTACACGGCGTCAATGGACCATATCGAGTCTCGTCGCGCCGCTATACGCAAGTTTTCCTCCACCGTGAGCATTGCGAAGATGCCTCGGTGCTCCGGGACCAACTTCAGACCGTGCCGCGAAACAACATCGGCTCGTCTGGGCACGATCGCCTTGCCTCCGAGACGAACCTCCCCGGCGAACAATGGGAGCGCGCCCGCAATCGCGCTCAGGGTCGTTGTCTTACCCGCGCCGTTACGGCCGAGCAGGCAAACGATCTCGCCCGCAGCCACTTCGAGCGAAACGTTGTGCACAATGCGTGCGCTCCCGTATCCGGCGCACAAACCGTCAACCCGCAACATGATGTCGCTCCCCCAGATACACGCGACGAACGCGCTCGTCCCGTCTGATTTCGTCCGGTGTGCCTTCAGTGAGCACCTGTCCCTCGAAGAGGACGGTGATCCGATCCGAAAGCGTCATGACCAGATGCATGTTGTGCTCCACGTACACCACCGTGTGGTCACGGCTCAAATCTTTGAGCAGCGCGCGCATTACAGGCAGATCGTCGACGCCCATGCCGGACGTCGGCTCGTCGAGAAGCAGCAATTTCGGCCGGCCGGCCATGCTCATCGCGACTTCAATGATGCGCTGCCGCCCATGCGACAGCTCGCCAACGCGGCGCTCGGCCTCTGTTCGCAGCGCCAATCGTTCGATGAGGTATTCCGCCATCTCGGAGGCCTGCGTGTCGCGCTCGCGTTTCGAAAAGAAGTCGAGCGCACGCACCGAACGCAAGCCTTGCGCGGCAAGGCGCAGATTTTCTCTCGTCGTTAGCCCGGGAAACAGATTCGTTATCTGAAAGCAGCGCGCCATGCCTGCATGCAATCTGCGATGTACGGGCACGCGGGTCACGTCGCAGCCGTCGAACATGACCCGGCCTGACGATGTCTCGATGCGGCCCGACAGAGCATTGAAGAACGTGGTCTTGCCCGCCCCGTTCGGGCCGATCAGCGCGTGGATCGAGTTGCGCTTCACACGCAGATCGACGTTCTTGTTGGCGACGAAGTTCCCAAATCGCACCCCAACGGCTTGCGCTTCTAGAATGTAGTCCATTGCTTGTCCTTTCGATCATAAGTTTGGCGCCGCACGCGCGAAACAAGGCGCCGCCAGAGCCCCGACAAGCCGTCCGGCGCGAAAATGACGAGTAAGACCAGAAGTACGCCGAGCAGCATCTGCCACCGCGGCCAGAGGTCCGAAAGAAAGTCACTCGCTACCACGAGCGCGGCTGCGCCGAACACCGAGCCGCTCAGCGAGCCCGCCCCGCCGAGAATGGCAGCGATCAGAATGTTCTGACTCGTGCCGATGTCGATATTTGAGAGCGGCACCATGCCGAGCAACAGGCCATCGATGGCGCCGGCGAGCCCCGTCAGCGCACCTGACAGAACAAACGCGAGCGTCTTGTAGTGCCGAACGTTATAGCCAAGCGGCCCGACGCGATGTTCATTCTCGCGAATCGCGATCAGGACGGAACCGAACGGCGAGTCGATCACGCGAAGCAGCAGGCCATACGCCGCGATGAATGCGATCGCGATCAGGATGTAAAGCGCGACGCTGTCGGCCACTGGCAGGCCTTTCAGGAACGGCAGCAACGTTGGCAATCGAGGCAGACCCTCCATCCCGTTGTCGCCGCCCGTCAATGCGGGCAGCGAATACGCGATGAAATAGAAAAGCTGTGCGAAAGCCAGCGTCAGCATCACGAAATACAGCCCTTTGCGCCGGATGGCTACAGCGCCAATTAGTCCGGCGATAAGGCCGCACCCCACGATTGCGACGACGAGCGCGGTGAGAACCCCACAATGCCCCCGCAGCAGCGCGAGTCCAAACAGATATCCGCCCAAGCCGAAGAACGTGCCCTGACAAAAGGACAACAGTCCGCCATAACCGAGAAGCAGGTTGCAGGCCATCGCCGCCACCGCGTACACCAGCACGGAACCCGCCAGCGTCGGAGACGACACGACGAACGGCAAGACAATCGCGAACGCGAGAGGAAACAGCACGGGTGACGCGAAATTCATGATGCGGCTCATCACGCTCTCCCCAGAATGCCGCGCGGCGCGGCGATCAATACCAGTGTCATGACGACGTACACCATCAGTTGGGCCCCCTCCGACCAGAGGGTGCTCATCACACTTTGAACGACCCCCACCAAAATGCCGGCAACGATCGACCCCGTAAAGCTCCCCATGCCGCCAATGATGACAACCACGAAGGCAATCCCCAGGGCCTCGCCGCTCATGCTGGGGTCGGCGCCGCGTATCGGGGCAATCAGTACGCCCGCGACCGCGGCGATCATGCCGCCGAGCGCAAACGTCAAGCTGGTCAGTGTTCGGACATCGACGCCAAGCAGCTTCACCATTTCTGAAGATTCACTGCCGGCGCGAACGAGAGCGCCGAACGTCGTTCGCTCGAGCAGCAGCCAAAGCGCGATCGCGAGCACCGCAGCAACGGCCACGACGAACACGCGGTAGAGCGGATATTGAAAAGTCCCAAGCGAGACCACACCGGCCAGCGAATCCGGCACGGACACGCCGTTGCCGAGGGGTCCCCACAGCATCACGACGGCCTCTTGCGCAATCAATACGATGCCGAGTGTCGCGACGATCTGGTACTTGTGCGGCAACTTGTACGTTCGGACGAGAATCGCACGTTCAAGCGTGAATGCGAGCACGGCGACCACCAGCGGAGCAGCCACCGCCGCCGCCCAGAAGCTGCCGCCCCACGAAACGATCTGAAACGTCAGATATGCGCCCAGCAGATAGAACATGCCGTGTGCGAAGTTGACGAATCCAAGCAACCCGAGGGTGATGCTCAGTCCGACTGCAACGAGAAAGTAGATCATCCCCAGACCGATGCCGTTGATGATCTGAAACAGATAGATGCTCATGACTTGCACCTGAATCGGGTTTGCCGGCGGCGCCCATGGCGGTTGACCAATGGCGCCGTCGTCAGATTATGAAAATGTCTTCAGGCAAGCTTGCACTGCGACTGTCCCTGGTTCGGGAATGACTTTCCGAACGACACGACTTCGGCAAAATCGTCGGCATCGCGCATCTTCGCCTTGGCCTTGCCTCGCATCAGAAAATAGTTCTTCGACACTTGATGATCGAACGCGCGCATTTCCTCATCGCCGGTGATGCCCGCCCATTTCATCGATTCAAGGGTCTGCGCCACGCGCTTCGGATCGGTCGTGCTCGCACGACGCACCGCGTCGAGCATCATGCTCGTGACAGCGAAGTCAGCAGCAGTGAAATAGGTAGGAGTCGCACGATTGACTTCACGATTGAGCGCGACGAAGGCCCGGTTGGCTGGCGCATCGTGGCCGTGCCAGTACTGCACGCCGAAGAAAACGTCTTCACAGATATCGGGACCGAGCGTCGCAAACTGGTCAAGGCCAGCCGACCATGCAACGACGATTTTCATCTTCTTCTTGAGGCCGAAGCTGACCGCCTGCCTGAGGGTATCGATGCTTTGCTGACTGAAGTTCAGGATCAACAGAACGTCCGCATTGGAAGCCGCCGCGTTGGTCAGATAGCCCGAAAACTCTTTTTCTTGCAACGAGTGATAGCTGTTGCCCACGTGTTCGATACCCTTTTCCCGGAACACGTCCTTGGCGTTGTTGAGTAACCCTTCGCCAAACACGTATTGCGGGGTTATGGTGTACCAGCGCTTTGCCTTGGGGAACATGTCGGCCACCGGCGCGACGGTCTGGCGAATGGCGCCGTAGGTTGGCACGGCCCAGCGGAACGTCGCGCGGTTGCACGCCGATCCGGTGATTTCGTCGGCGCCGACATAGGTGATATAGACACCGCCGGCGTGCTCGATTTCACGGCTGACGGCGAGCGCCTCGCTCGACAGCGCCCCCCCAGGAACAGGCGTCCCTGCTTCTGGTTGATCGCCTCTTGAATCTTGCGCACTGCCGTACCGGTATTCCCCTGCGTGTCGATGGTGTGATAGGCAACGCTGCGGCCCATCGATGGCGACAGGCTCTTGACCGCGAGGCGGCCTCCCATTTCACCGAACTTGCCGTTTGCGGCAAATGGGCCGGAGAACGCGCTGAGCATGTAAAGATCCAAGCCGTCGGCGGCGAGCGCCCGTTGGATGTCGGCCACACCGAACCCGCCCGCTAATCCGGCAGCGGCGCTTAATCGAAGAAAATCGCGACGTTTCATGAGTTGTCTCCTCGCTTCACTCGTTTAGTACGGCTGTCGTTTCAGGCGCGCTCTAGCGCTGCCGTCTTCCCCGCACGGCGGCCGAACACGATGCCGCGCAGCACGGAAGTCGATCCCGTGTACACCTGGTGGTAGATGCCGACCGTCTCGCCCGCAGCGAGCAGCCCCGGAATGGCACGCCCGTCGGTATCGAGCACGCGCGCCTGCGTGTCCACCTTCAATCCACCGAAGGTGAAACAGTTCGCCGAAATGATGGGATAGGCAGAAAATGGCCCGGCTTCGATGGTGCGCGCGTGATTCGACTTGGCCGGCCAGACGCCCTTGGTGCTGAGCCCGTCCAGAGTCATGCCGCCATCGAACGCGTCCGGTGCGGGACAGGCCGCGTTGTAGGCGTCGATGGTCGAGATGAAGGCGTCAACCGGAAGTCCCAGCTTCCGCGCGAGTTCCGGCAGCGAATCAGCCTGAATGGCGGGCTGGTCGCTGCGAATGCTGGTTTGCCAGCGCGGAATGTCGTTGACCTTGTTGTCGAAGATCACGTACGCCACGCCGCCGGGCTGCTCGCCGATCGCACGGGTGATGTTGTCGTAGTGGGCGTCGACCGTACCCGGTGCCTCATCGACAAACCGGCTGCCGTTGCGATTGATCAACACGCCGTAGGGATAGATGAAGACAACCGCTTCGGCCATCGCTGAGCGCGGGTCGACGGGTTCCGCATGGTACGAACCGAACTCCCCTGCGGGTGCGGCACCGAGATCGAGCGCCATGCGAATGCACTCGCCCTTGTTGTAATACCCACCGCGAGCGACTGGACGAATGTTGCTCGCTTTCGGACCGAGATACTGCGTCAGCATTTCCGGATTGCCTTGGTATCCGCCTGAGGCAAGCACGACGTTCCGCGCGTGGAACGTCAACGGGCCAGCCTCGGTGGACACCGCACGCACGCCGGTCACGCTGCCGTCGCCGTCTTGCAGCAATGCCTTGGCAGTGGTGTTGTAATGGAATTCGACGCCCAACGTCCGGGCTTGCTTGAGCAGCGCCACGAGAATCGCGAGACCGCCTCCCACCGATGCGATGCGCGTCGTGTTCTGGGTGAGCAGGTAAATGGGCATGGGTTCGAATCGGCAGCCGAACTGCTTGAGCCATGCAAGCGCGGAGGGGCCTCGGCGGCGAAGAACGAGATCAATTCGGGGTCGGGGAAGCCGTGTGCCTTGACGATCGATGGCCAGTGCGAATACTCGGATACCGCCTCGGAGAGAATCATCGGATCCGGATTCGCCCCCGCATTCTCAGCGAAGTGACTCTCGAAATCATCGCTGACCTCGCTGTCATTCTTCATACGCATGTACGCTTCGGTCCAGCGACTGTTTCCGCCGAAGTCCTCGAAAGGTGCACGCTCCAGCACCGCAACCGCAGCACCAGCCTGCGCTGCGGACACCGCTGCCGACAACCCTGCGACGCCGTGGCCAACCACGAGAACGTCGACATTGCTTACCTTCGCCATCATCTCCTCCAGAACATTGAGACCTTCACGAACCGGCCGCAGTCTCAGGCTGTGATCTTTCCTTGCAACCCGGCGGCTTTTGACAAATAATAGAACTGCGTTCTGTTTAACGCAACGAATTATTCTATAGGGTTTCACCCTACAGAATTTATATCTGATTTTCGCAAGTCCGATTGGAGACATCACCATGGATCAACAGCTCCGCGAAACCGATCTCCCGCGCTATGGCAACTTCATTGGCGGGCAGGAGATTGCGCCATCGACCGGGAAGTATTTCCCTACGGAGAACCCTTACGACGGAAAAGTCTGGGCCGAGATCGCCCGCAGCGATGCACGCGACGTAGACGCCGCCGTGACTGCGGCACATGCGGCGCTAAACGGCGCGGCTTGGGCATCGCTCACCGCGACCCAGAGAGGCGCATTGCTGCGGCGTCTTGCAGATCTCATCATCGAAAATGCGCCGCATCTCGCCGCGATCGAGATGCGAGACAACGGCAAGCTGGCGGCCGAAGTGACGGGTCAAGTGCGCTATCTGGGCGACTATTACCATTACTACGCAGGCCTCGCCGATAAGGTTCAGGGCGCTGTCATCCCAACCGACAAGAAGGGCGTATTTGCGTATACGAAGTACGAGGCGAAGGGGGTGGTTGGGATCATCACGCCGTGGAATTCGCCACTTGCTCTGACGAGTTGGAAGCTCGCACCAGCGCTGGCGGCGGGATGCACTGCGGTCATCAAGCCGTCCGAATTCACGTCCGCATCCATGATCGAGCTTGCGCGCCTTATCAAGCAGGCGGGCTTTCCTGACGGCGTAGTCAATGTCGTGACGGGCTTCGGTCAGGAGGTTGGCGAACCGCTCGTCACGCATCCGCTGGTGGCACACGTTGGTTTCACCGGCGGCGGGGGGCTGGTCGAAAGATTTACGAACTTGCGGCGCGCGGGCTGAAGACGGTGACGCTCGAACTCGGCGGTAAGTCGCCGAACGTTGTTTTCGACGATGCAGATCTCGATCAGGCTGTGAAGGGAGTTGTTTCCGGCGTGTTCGCTGCGTCCGGCCAGACGTGCATGGCGGGGTCGCGGCTGCTCGTGCAGCGCAATATCCAGGAGGCCTTCGTACAGCGACTCATCGATTTTGTGGGGCAGGCGAAGATCGGTGATCCGTCGAAGATGGATACACAAATCGGACCGATTGCCACGCGCCCCCAGTTCGAACGCATCATGGCATGCATCGAAAGCGCCAAGCTGGAAGGTGCGACCTGTGTGCTGGGTGGGCGCGCACGCTCGGACTTGGGCGCAGGCCAGTTTGTGGAGCCGACCATCTTCACCGATGTGACCAACGACATGCGCATCGCGCAGGAGGAGGTGTTTGGACCGGTGCTCGCAGTGATTCCGTTCGATGACGAAGAGGATGCCATCCGGATCGGCAACGACGTTGCCTATGGTCTTGCTGCTGGCGTGTGGACACGCAGCCTGCACCGCGCGATGGTCATGACCGACCGGTTGAAGGCCGGCACGGTTTGGGTGAACAACTACCGCGCTACGAGCTTCACGTCACCATTTGGCGGCTACAAGCAGTCAGGCATCGGCCGCGAATCCGGCGTTGAAACGATCAAGGAATATCTTGAGACGAAATGCGTCATGATCTCTACGAACCTCGACGTCCCCAACCCCTTCATTCGACGATAGCTCGACAGTGTTTAACAGGCGAATTCGCCGGGAGAGGCTCCCGCAATCGTGTTGCCGTCTCCTGGCGAATGTCAGTTCTCACGACCGGTTGCGGGAGCATTCACGCTTGCAACATACTTCGTCCCGCTTCTTGGCTCACTTAGCCTTGAACGGCGCGCCCATAGCCGCTCGTGATTAGTCACAACGCGTGGAGCAACTGCTGCAGCCGGACGGATGCCTCTGCCGGTGTCCCATATGCTGAATCGCCCTCGCCTACGAATCCTCGACTGTGTCCGCGTTGCGGCGCTGACCACGTTGAACGGCGCAATCAGGTCCGTAAGGTGGTGGCACCTTTGGCACGCTCGTCAGGGTATGACGGGCGTGGCCATGACGCCATCAGGTGCCGAACCGGGCGCAACGGTGGGGGTGATCGCCGCCCCCATAGTCTCCGTGTCCGATGCCTCTCAGGCACGATGCTTCCCGGACTCGCCGCGAGCGCTGCCGGCTATACGGCAGACACCGCCATGGGCGAAGTCATCGACGAAAACGTTCTCGACAATCATCGCCGAGTGGCCAGCGACGATCACCAGCGCGACGCCGCCTGATTCGGCGCTGGCGCTGCACTCAAATAGAACGCCGGGGACGAGGCAATGAACCTACTCGATTGAATCCTCCTTCGAGATGGCTTACGGCCCCGCCAGGATCCATCTTCGCTGAGTTCAAGGAGATGCCCCCACCCTACACACGGTTATCGCGGCAGGGTGCTTTCATTTTGGAGGCAATCAAGCAAAAGGTGCCGTCGGTAGAAATTAACTTAGGCAAGCGCTCGTTCCACCGTCATGGCATGGGGGGATGAGGCAAAGCGACATTTCTCAATGATGGTGAAGTGTGCAGCACATTCCATTCGCATCACCACTTCAGCATGCCGTTTCACGCCTGATCTTCAAAGTGTTTGCCCGTTCTCGGCCTTGATGATCTGGCCGGTCAATGAGCGGGACGTGAGCAGCAGGGAGATGGTCTCTGCAATATCCTCCGGTGTCGAGATGCGCTGAAGCGGAAGGTTGCCCGAGAGTTGGCGCATCTTGGCCTCAATGCCGGACCACCAACGGGTTTCGACCGCTCCGGGCGCGATGCAATTGACACGGATTTCCGGCGCCAGTGCGTGTGCCAGAGATTTGGTCATGCCATGCAGGGCCGCCTTGGAAACGGCATAGGGGAGCGACGAGCCATAGCCGGTTTCTCCGGCTATGCTGCCTACATTGACGATGGCACTACCGGGTACTGCGCGCAAGTGCGGTGCTGCCGCCCGACTACAGTTGAATGCGCCTTTGACGTTGACCGCGAAAAGATCGTCCCAAACGTCATCGGCAACTGCCTCCAGGTCAGCGAATGGCATCTGTCGGGTGATGCCGGCGTTGTTGATGAGATAGGTGATGTTCCCAAAAGACTCGACGACTTCGGCCATCGTGCGCCGTACCTGGGCGTCGTCCGCAACATCGGTTTGGATGGCGATGGCGTCCTGGCCTCTAGCGCGAATAGCGCTCACCGTGTCGTTGGCTTCTGCGTCGCTGCGCGAATAGATGATCACCACCGCGCATCCGGCTGCTGCCAGTTTCTCGCTTGTGGCCCGACCAATACCCGTACCGCCGCCAGTGATAACGGCAACTGGTTTCTGGGTGCTGTTCATTTCAATGTCCTCTTTTCTAAGTAATCTATTTGTCTAGTTCCCGTTCCTTCGAGCGAATTTCCACCACCCGTCGAGCAGGATCCCCGCCAACCCATCATCGGGATAACGCACTTCGTCGCCGGCAGACCGATCGCCGAGATTTCTTGTGGTTCCGCGCGCTCAGGTTTGCAACGTGCCTCAATATTTGCCTTTCAATCGCGCGAGAAATCTCTCGATTTTCTGTTTCCAGCATGCTCCGATGACTGATCGTCGCCGCCAATGGCTTGGCCGGCGACGACAGTGTCTTTGGCATTCGGCAACGCTACGCTCCGAACGCGGGCATGCCCTGAGCGGCCATCGTCGGTTCCCAGGCAATGATTTGGTAGCTGGCGACCCCGGCCTGATGAAAGGGGTCTTCGGCAATCCATTGCGAGACTTCTTCAAGTGCGTTGGCTCTGGCGAGAATTACGCCACCGGTTCGCGGCGCCTTCCGGCCCGAGAGCAGGAAGTGCCCCGCCGCGTAATGGCGATTCAGAAAGGCGCGATGGTCGTCCATGTGGACGTCCACTTCGGACAGCGGGCGCAGATAGTCGAGAAGGATGAGAAACAGCATGATGATCCTCGTTGTTTTTGCTTAGGGACGCAGGAGAATGGCACCGACGGTTTGCCCGGCTTCCAGCCGGCGATGTGCCTCCGCCGCTTCGCTCAATGGAAGGATATCGCCGACCGTCGGCCGCAGCCCGGCCTGCAGTTGCCGGATCGTGGCCAGTGCACCTTCGCGGTAACGTTCCAGATCCGTCATGAAACGGAAGACACCGGGCCGGGAGAGCGCCACCGAGCGCGCCGGACCGAGCAGCGACAGATCGAGCAGTCCGGGGTCACCCGCCACTTGGCCGACATTAGCGACCATACCGTAGGGACGTACGCAGCCGAGAGTATCGAGCAGGGTCTTTCCACCGATGCCGTCGATAGCGTAATCGACGCCCTGCCCATCCGTCAGCCGCAGGACCTCTGCCACGAAGTCCTGATCGCGGTAATTGATGGCGTGGTCCAATCCGTGTGCGATGGCCAGTTCCGCCTTGGCCGATGAACTAACGGTGCCGATGACGCGAGCGCCCATGGCCTTCGCCCACTGCACAAGCACTAGCCCGAGACCTCCGGCCGCGGCGTGCACGAGCACCGTTTCGCCGGCCTTCAGCGAATAGACGTAAGTCAGCAGCATGTGAGTGGTGATGCCGCGCAACAGCAGACTGGCCACCGCATCGTCGGGTACGTCGTCGGGCAATGCGATGGCCCGGTCGGCCGGCAGGTTGCGGGCGCTGGCATAGCCGCCGGTGGGTAAGCCGGCGTAGGCAATGCGTTGGCCCAGGCGCACCGTGTGGACGTCTGGCCCGAGTGCCTCGACGATGCCAGCGGCCTCGACACCGAGCACTGCGGGAAGGGAGGGCAGCCGGTAAAGGCCGATGCGGTGATAGATGTCGACATAGTTGACACCGATCGCCGTGTGCCGGACGCGGATCTCGCCGGCCGCCGGCGGAGGCAACGGTTCGTCTACGGTGGTCATTGCCGACGCGTCGCCATATTGACCGATAACGATCCGGGACGCTGCTGATGAAGCGTGAAATGATTCGCGCGGTGTCATGGTGTTCTCCTGATGGATGAGCTTGCAAGCGCAGCTTACGTCTAGCAAAATTACCCATCAATTCTCCGAATATCGACATTTACCGTGCAAAAAAACACAGCCATCACTGGCATTGGAAAGCGCGCTCTCCAGTGGGATGACGTCCGTTATTTTCTGGAACTGGCGCGCACGGGCAGCCTGTCGGGCACGGCTCGCCGGCTCGGCGTCGAGCACTCGACCGTGGCAAGGCGCGTCGAGGCACTGGAACAGTCGCTGGGGATCAGGCTCTTCGACCGCTTGCCCAAAGCCTGGTCATTGACGGCGGAAGGCGAGACGCTGGTCGCCCAGGCTGGCCGACTGGACGACGAAGCCCAGGCGTTTTCGCGGGTGGCACTCGGCGTTTCATCCTTGCAGGGAACGGTCCGGCTGTCGGCCCCACCTGCCTTGGCGGGTCATTTCCTCGTGCCTCGCCTGGCCGCCATGCGCTCCAGGTGGCAGAACATCGATCTTGAGGTTATTGGTGAAGCGCGGGATGCCAATCTGGCGCGGGGCGAGGCCGATCTTGCGGTCAGAATGTCGCGGCCGACTGCGGCGGGACTGGCTGCGCGTGGCATTGGGGACATGGGTTATGGACTTTACGCAGCCCATGGTTATATTCGCCGGCCGGCGGATGCCTGGGAGTTTCTGGGTTACGACGATAGTCTTGACCAAGTACCGCAGCAGCGCTGGCTGACCCAGGTTGCCGGCAATCGGCGTTTTGTCTTCAAGAGCAACGATCTCACTGCATTGCTCAACGCCGCCCGTGTGGGTCTTGGAATCGCGGTACTCCCTCATTTCCTGGCAGCCAACGACGATGCATTGTCGTTGGTCCCAGACCCCGTCTGCACCACGGTAAGAAAGCTATGGCTGGTGATGCATCCCGATGTCAAACGCTCACCACGTGTGCGGTTGCTTGCCGATCTACTGGTGGAGGTGGTCGTCGAGGCGCAAGCGCTGCTGTTGGGAAATGCCCCCGAGTGATCTACCAAGGGTTTTTCCATCTTGCTGTCGCTGCAAAAGATTAATTCTCCAAAAAGCTCGCATCGCGGCTGGTCCGGATTTAGCCGAGCAAATCACACCCAGTCAAAGACGGGAGCCGAGTTGAAAATATTGATCTCGCCCGAGATTGATGAGTGCTTGGCTCTCGCTCGAAGCTCCGGCAAGAAAATCGCAGGCATAACCCTCCTCCACCGTAGCAACGGCAAACCCTATGCCGAGAAGCACCTGAGCGCGACGTTCAGAGTGGCTCGTACGAAAGCAGGTATTGCGGACTTCGCGCTATAGGATCTGAAGGGCAAAGGGGCAACCGATATGTGGCTTGCAGGCGTACCATGCGAGCGTATCCAAGTGTTATGCGGACACGATGGCGTGACGACAACGGAGATCTACGTGAAGTCGCATTGGCGCGGCGTAGTAGAACCCAATCGCGTGACGCAGCAGGCGTCGTAAGTCCGGAAATATTAGACAAATGTCTAATATTCGAAGCGTACAGACGAAAAAAATGCCCGCTAGGTTAGCGGGCGCTTTTTTGCAAAGCAAGATGCTTGGCGGAGAGGGTGGGATTCGAACCCACCCGGATTGCGAGGGGTGTGAAATGCTGGGGAGGGCGGTGGAATGGACCACTCGCCAGAGCCAAAACGATCATAAAGGGATGCTGTGGTCAAAAAATCCCCCCACCATGTTCGCCATCGGCACCGGGCTTTCTGGAACGGAATTCCGACGACCGCCGATTTCTCTTAGTGAAGAATCTTTGCAGCGAGAGATAGTCGCTCGACCGTTGCGGCTAGACGCTTATCTCGTGTCCAAATGGTGGCACCGGGCGTGAGGCGTGTTGCCGCAAGCAGATGGGCATCGACATAGCCGATGCCCAAACCGAAAAGCGTTTGCTCCCCGATGAAACGCAAGACCTCGTCATCCGTTGCCACCGTAACGCGCGGAAGATCGCCCAGCGTCGAAACGACTACATCGCGATTCTTGAGGCTGCCAAGCGCAAGTTCGCCAATCACGTAGGGATGAGCCAACACTCGTCCAGTCTCTAGCAACCGGACGAGTGTGGCGTCACCGGCCCTCAGATGGTCGATCCAAACCGATGTGTCGACCAGAATCATGCGGGCTCCGTTTGGCGGCGGGGGATATCGGTGAGGTCTGCCTCTGTTCCCCCAGACGAGCCAAACGACGGGCGCTTTCGCGCTCGATCAAAGCCTTGAGCGCTTCACGGATCAATGCTGACTTCTCCTGCAAGCCCGTGAATGCCTGCGCTTTCGCGAGAAGTTCGTCGTCCAACGCCAAAGTAGTGCGCATATGTCACCTCCATCGATGTGAGTGGCATAATTATAGCATCAAATGATGTCATAAATCGTGCCATCAGTTGGCTGGGCACCGTGCATGTCGTCAAGCTGTCGTCTACAGACGTTTGGCCCACATTCATTTCGCCTGTCATACGACACAAACGTTTTCGCGGTGCGTCGAAACGTTTTGAGTGTCGACGCATAGGCCGGGATATTCGGAAGTTGCTGAAACGCAAGGCTCGGCACTCCTGCGATGATGAATTCAGTCGTTAGCGCGGCTAAATTCATCGACATCTCAGGAGACTTTGATGAGTGATTCAAACAGAACCAGCGGGAAGGACGAAGGAAGCGGAGGTCAGGGGGATGACCGGCTCGACCTTCCCAAGTCGTTGACGCGTGAAGGGCATGTTGTCTGGTTCCACGAATACAAGAAGTACCTCGGTTACGCTTGGGACGAGTCAGCGGGCGAAATCAGGCGAGCGCATGTGTCCGACCCCGAGCACGCAATTTACTTTGAGACATTCGCGGAAGCGATGGTGGCGACGGATAGGTTGATGGGGCCTCACGTCATTATTCGTGCGGCGAAGCGTGGCGACAAACCGAGGTTACTTCGGTAACTTCGGTAGTCGCGGGGATGGCCCATCAAATGATGGGCCGTTCTAGAGCGGATCAGGTTTTCAATACGGCACGGAACGTTGCTCGATGTCGTTGAATACGCTGCGCGTCACTTTCCGGCTCATCGTCGGATGTCCAGAAAAGATCATCCTCAAGCTGCAATTCAAGATCGTCTTCTCGCTGCTTGATTACTCGTTCCTGCGCATCAATTCTTTCCCGGTACCTTTCGAAATATCTCTTCATCGCTGACTCGTGGCCCGCGAGAATCGGGAAAGGAAGCATGCACGTAGCGCAAAATCCGAAGTGGGCTGCGGACACAAAGAACGGGTTACCCCGTCTTGTGCCGATAAACCCGCGTATTGCGACTTGTGCACGGAGCCTGAAGCAAGCCACGCCAAAGATCACGATTCAACGGGCGTTCGAGCGAGCACGACGAGATGTAGAAATGTCGCATTTGCACTTCCATGACCTGCGGCACAGTGCGGCCAGTGCGTTGGTCAATGCGGGAGTCGATCTATTCACGGTGGGACGTATCCTCGGGCATCGGGATACACGTAGCACGCAACGGTATGCGCACCTGGCCGTCGACTCACTGGCAAGCGCGGTGAACAAGATAGGACAAAAAAATCCCCACCGCAAAAACAAAAATGCCCGCTAGGTTAGCGGGCACTTCTTTGCAAAGCAAGATGCTTGGCGGAGAGGGTGGGATTCGAACCCACGGTACGGTATAACCGTACACCGGATTTCGAGTCCGGCGCATTCGACCACTCTGCCACCTCTCCAAGCGTTCTTTCTGCTTTGGTTCGCTGCCCAAGTGGCCTCAAGCAGCGAGAAAGAGATTATAGCCGAATTTCGTCAGCCGCCAACCCCCTTTCCAAATTTTTTTACGCAGCCGGCGCGAGGCGCTCGATGCCGCCCATATACGGACGCAGCACATCGGGCACCGTCACCGAGCCGTCCGCGTTCTGGTAGTTCTCCAGCACCGCGACCAGTGCGCGCCCCACGGCCAACCCCGATCCGTTGAGCGTGTGCACCAACTCCGGCTTGCCCTGCGCATTGCGGAAACGCGCCTGCATCCGTCGGGCCTGGAAGCTCTCCATGTTCGAACACGACGAAATCTCGCGGTACGTGTTCTGCGCCGGAATCCAGACTTCCATGTCGTACGTCTTCGCGCTGCCGAAGCCCATGTCGCCCGTACACAGCACAATCGTGCGGAACGGTAGTTCAAGCTTCTTCAGAATCGCTTCCGCATGCCCCACCAGCATCTCCAGCGCATCGTACGACTCCTCCGGACGCACCACATGTACCAACTCGACCTTGTCAAACTGATGCTGGCGAATCATGCCGCGCGTGTCCTTGCCATAGCTGCCCGCTTCCGAACGGAAACACGGCGTATGCGCCACCATGCGCAGCGGCAACGCATCGCCCGCCAGCAATTCGTCGCGCACAAGGTTCGTCAGCGACACTTCCGCCGTCGGAATCAGATAGAAGTTCTCGATGCGCTCACCGTCCTCACCGCCCACCTTGCGCGGCACCTTGAACAGATCGTCCTCAAACTTCGGAAGCTGCCCCGTGCCACGCATCGACGCCGCATTCACGATGTACGGCACGTACGTTTCCGTATAGCCATGCTCGCTCGTGTGCGTATCGAGCATGAACTGCGCCAACGCACGATGCAGACGGGCAATACCGCCCTTCATCACCGAAAAGCGCGCACCGGCGAGCTTCGCCGCCGCGTCAAAGTCCAGACCCAGTGCGGCGCCCAGATCGACGTGATCGCGCGGCGTGAAGTCGAACGCGCGCGGCGTGCCCCACCGGCGCACTTCCACGTTCTGCGTTTCGTCCGAGCCGAGAGGCACGCTCTCGTGCGGCAAGTTCGGCACGCCCAGCAATACGTCCGACAGACGCGTCTGAATCTCCTCCAGACGCACCGACGACGCCTTGAGCGTGTCCGCAATGCCGCCGACTTCAGCGATTTCGGCCGAGGCGTCCTCGCCCTTGCCCTTTTTCATGCCGACCTGCTTCGAGAGCGCATTGCGGCGGGCCTGCAGCTCCTCGGTTTGCGTCTGAATCTGCTTGCGCTCCGCCTCGAGCGCAGCAAACGTCGCCACGTCCAGCGTGTAACCGCGCGCCTTGAGTCGCGCCGCAACGCCGTCGAGATCCTTGCGAAGAAGTTGAATGTCGAGCATGGTGGGGTGTCTGTCGTTAGCGGCCCACCGTCGTGGGCCAAAAAATTCGTTCTGGCTGCCCGCTTGCCCATCAAGGCACCGGAGGCAGCATCAAGCCAGGGATTTTACCAAACGCACACGGCGATTTCGCCATTTGGCGTGTTGGCGACGGCAGGCGCGTCCGCGTCAGGCCGATTCATCGTCGGAAGGCTCGGCCGGCGCGGGCTTTCCGGAAGGCATCGCCCCCGCACCCGACGACTTCGCCGGGGCATCGGCACCACGCCCCTTGGTGTTCGCGCGCCGCCACTCGGCATCGAGCGACTTCAACCAGTTGAGCTTCTCCCCAATCTTGCCCTCCAGCCCCCGCGGCACCGGACGGTACCAATGCTGGGCGCGCAGATCGTCGGGGAAATACGTCTCGCCCGCCGCGTAGGCATCGGGCTCGTCATGCGCATAGCGGTACTCGTGGCCGTAGCCAAGTTCCTTCATCAACTTCGTGGGCGCGTTGCGCAGATGGATCGGCACCGCCCGCGACTTGTCCTTGCCGACGAATGCCCGCGCCTGGTTGTAAGCGTTGTAGCCGGCGTTCGACTTCGGCGCCGCCGCAAGATACAAGATGGCCTGCGCGAGGGCGAGTTCGCCTTCAGGCGTGCCGAGGCGCTCGTAAGTCTCTGCCGCGTCGAGCGCGATGCGCGCCGCGCGCGGATCGGCCAGACCGATGTCCTCCCACGCCATGCGCACAATCCGGCGCGCGAGATAGCGCGGATCGGCGCCGCCGTCGAGCATGCGGCAGAACCAGTAAAGCGCACCGTCCGGCGAGCTGCCCCGCACCGACTTGTGCAACGCGCTGATCTGGTCGTAGAACGCATCGCCGCCCTTGTCGAAGCGCCGCAGATTCTCGGCAAGCACGCTGGCGAGCAACGCTTCGTCAATCGTCGTGACGTTCTGCATCGCCGCTGCCTGCGCGACGATCTCCACGTTGTTGAGCAGCTTCCGGCCATCGCCGTCCGCCGAATCGATCAGGCCCTGGCGCGCTTCGTCCGTAAATCCGATGTCGCCCAGTTCATGCGCCGCGCGCACGATCATCTCCCCGAGTTCGTCGTCATTCAGGCTCTTGAGGACATACACCGCCGCGCGTGAGAGCAACGCACCATTCACCTCGAACGACGGATTCTCTGTCGTCGCCCCCACGAAAATGAAGAGCCCCGATTCGACGTGCGGCAGGAACGCGTCCTGCTGCGCCTTGTTGAAGCGATGCACCTCGTCGACGAACACCACGGTTTGCTTGCCCTGTCCGCGCTGGATCTGCGCCGCTTCGACAGCGTCGCGAATATCCTTGACCCCCGAGAGCACCGCCGACAGGGCGATGAAGTATGCCTTGAACGCATCCGCCATCAGGCGCGCCAGCGTGGTCTTGCCCACGCCCGGCGGCCCCCACAGAATCATCGAGTGCGGACGCCCCGCTTCGAACGCCACCCGCAAAGGCTTCCCCTTGCCCAGCAAATGGCGCTGGCCAATCACGTCGTCGATGGTACGGGGGCGCAGGCGCTCGGCCAAAGGCACCGAAGCCGACAGAGGGGCGTCGTTTGACATGTTCTCAAGCAGCGCGGCCGGGGAATCCCCGGCCGCTTTCAGATCGTCAGATGTCCCCATTATGCCAGCCCGGACACCGCCCCGCCGGCAAGTAACGCCACCGAGGACGGGCACAGCGCGGACTGACGCGGACGAAGTGCGTTCAACCCTTGATCAGATCCGCCCCCTTGGGCATCGTGAACTTGAAGCTGTCCGCCGGCATCGGCGGATTCTTCTGCATCTTGTCGAATGTCAACAACGTGACGTTGCCGAACGCATCGTAGAGTTCCATCGCCGCCAGATTCCCGTCGCGAAACCCGATACCCACGCGCTGGAACTGCGTGTCTTTCGCCTTCGGTTTCAGCTCCACCCAGTCGATGCCATTCTTCACGCCGGCGTCCTTGAGGGTGAAATTCTTCTCGATGTCGTTGCTGCCGAACAGGATCGCCGCCGGGCTCGCGCCCAACGAAGCGCCCAGCTTGCGCTCGGTCACCTGGTTCAGATCCTTGTCATAGATGTAGAGCGTCTCGCCGTCGGCCTGCAGCAGTTGGTCGTAAGGCTTGACGTAGCGCCAGATGAAGCGGCCCGGGCGCGCAAACTCGAAGGTCCCCGAGGCTGCGTTCGACACCTTCACGGCCCCATCCTGCTGGCCCTTGACCTGCTTCTGCTCAAACTCGCCACGCGCCGACTTCACTTGCGCGACAAACGCCTTGAGCTGCGCCGTGCCGCTGGCATAGGCGGGGGCAACCAGCGCCGCCAGCGTCACACCAACAGCACCCGCGATAAGCGGCAAGCCGCGCTTGAATCCCAACATATTCCTTACTCTCCTTCGCGATTCGGCACCAGAATATCCCGGTTACCGTTGCTCGCCATCGCCGACACAACGCCGGACTGTTCCATCTGTTCGAGCAGTCGCGCCGCCCGGTTGTAGCCGATGCGCAGATGCCGCTGTACCAACGAAATCGACGCACGGCGCTGTTTGAGCACCAGGGCCACGGCCTGATCGTACAGCGGGTCGGACTCGCCACCGCCCTCGCCGGTTCCGCCGCCGGCGCCACCGGCACCGTCGATGCCGCCGTCTTCACCGTCGACAACGCCGTCCAGAATGCCCTCGACGTAATTCGCCTCGCCCTGCTCGCGCAGGCGCTCGACCACGCGATGCACTTCGTCATCGGCCACGAACGCCCCGTGCACCCGCAACGGCAATCCCGTGCCCGGCGGCATGTAAAGCATGTCGCCCATGCCCAGCAACGTCTCGGCCCCCTGCTGGTCGAGAATGGTGCGCGAATCGATCTTCGACGACACCTGGAACGCCACGCGCGTCGGCACGTTCGCCTTGATCAACCCGGTAATGACATCGACCGACGGACGCTGCGTTGCCAGAATCAGGTGGATACCCGCCGCACGCGCCTTCTGCGCGATGCGCGCGATCAGCTCTTCGACCTTCTTGCCGACGACCATCATCAGGTCGGCCAACTCGTCGATCACCACGACGATATACGGCAGGCGCTGCAACGGCTCCGGCGCGTCGGGCGTGAGCGAGAACGGATTCGGGATGTGCTCTTCGCGCTTGGCGGCGTCGTCGATCTTGTTGTTGTAACCGGCGAGGTTGCGCACCCCGAGCTTGCTCATGAGCTTGTAACGGCGCTCCATCTCGGCCACGACCCAATTCAGCGCATGGCCCGCCTGGCGCATGTCCGTGACTACCGGGCACAGCAGATGCTGGATGCCTTCGTACATGCTCATTTCGAGCATCTTCGGATCGATCAGAATCAGCCGCACCTGCTCGGCAGTCGCCTTGTAGAGCAGCGACAGGATCATCGCGTTGATCCCCACCGACTTGCCCGAGCCCGTAGTACCGGCCACCAGCAAGTGAGGCATTTTCGCCAGATCGGCCACCACGGGCTTGCCGCTGATGTCCTTGCCCAGCGCGAGCGTGAGCAGCGATGCCGAGTCGTTGTATATCTCGGAGCCGAGAATCTCCGTCAACCGCACCGTCTGACGACGCGGATTCGGCAGTTCCAGCCCCATGAAGTTCTTGCCGGGAATGGTTTCGACCACGCGGATCGATACGAGCGACAGCGACCGCGCCAGATCCTTCGCCAGGTTGACGATCTGGCTGCCCTTCACGCCGGTGGCCGGTTCGATTTCGTAGCGCGTGATGACCGGCCCCGGATATGCGGCCACGACGCTCACGTCGACCCCAAAATCCTTGAGCTTCTTCTCGATGAGGCGCGATGTGAATTCGAGCGTCTCGGCCGAGACGGTCTCCTGTGCGGCCGGGGCGGCGTCGAGCAACGCGAGCGGCGGAAGGATCGAATCGGGCAAATCGGCAAACAGCGGCGCCTGCTTTTCCTTCTCGACACGCTCGCTGCGGGCCACGACCTTGACGGGCGGCACGATCTGCACGGGTTCGTGTACTTCCGCACGCACGCGGTTCTGCACGATGGCGCCTTCGCGTGCAATTGCGGCCTCCTCGCCCAGCCGACGGTCCTGGCGCGCCTCGCGGCGGCGGCGGATCACGGTGCCGGTATCGAGAATCAACGCGCCGAACTGCTCGGCAACGCTTAGCCACGAGAAATGGAACAGCAGCGACAGGCCGAAAACGAAGATGAGCAGCAATGCCAGCGTGCCGCCGGTGAACCCGAACGCGTGCTGGAAGAAGCCGCCGACAGTCTCGCCGATCACGCCGCCCGAGGCGCGCGGCAATTGGGCTTTGAGGCGATATAGACGCAGCGATTCGATGCCGGCACTGGAGAGCAACAGCATCAGGGACGAAACGATCTCGACCCATCCGCCGCTGGCCAGCCGTTCGCGCAGCGGGGGCGCTTCGCGCTTGGCCGAGATCCGGCGATAGCCGGAAATCACGCGCCGGGCGATGAACACCACCAGCCAGTACGCCGAGAGGCCCAGCATGAGCAGCAGCATGTCGGCCACCCAGGCCCCCACGCGCCCCGCCCAATTGGCGATGCGCTCCACGTGCGCCGCATGCGTCCAGCTGGGGTCCAGACGGCTATAGGACAGCAACGCCATCAGCAGGAACACCATCAGCGCGACCTGCGCCATCCAGCGAATTTCATGGAAGAGGTGCGTCACCCGGTTGGGTAACGACGATCCGGCACCAGCAGAGTAGGAAGATTTCGTCGTCATCAAGCCATGCGGTTGGGCGGGCAGACGGGCGGCCTGCCGCGCGGCAAGGCTCCATTGTAAACAACTATTCCCCCACTTAATGTACGAATACGTGACAAGCCGTAACGCCGGGCCTCCCGGCGGCCTTCGGCAGACCGCCGCGACCGGGCGCTCACCCGACACACTCTGGTGGCGCGCGGGCTATCGCGTCGATTGCAAGACTCGATCAACGAAACGACCTCGGCCCCTTATAATGGCGGTTTGCGCCAATCCCCGCGCCGCGCCATCGCGGTGCAGGATCGGATCGGGCGCCAGCCCCCATCCCTTTCCGGTGAGTCCTCGTTCATGTCCGTTGCCAAGCACGCCAAAGTCCTGATTCTCGGTTCCGGCCCCGCCGGTTACAGCGCCGCTGTCTATGCCGCGCGCGCCAACCTCAAGCCCGTGCTGATCACAGGCATCGCCCAGGGCGGCCAGTTGATGACCACGACGGATGTCGAGAACTGGCCCGGCGATCCGACCGGCGTGCAAGGCCCCGAGCTCATGGCCCGCATGCAGGCCCACGCCGAGCACTTCAACACCGAGATGATCTTCGATCACATTCACACGGTGCATCTGAATGAGCGTCCGCTGCGTCTGATCGGCGATTCCGGCGAATACACCGCCGATGCCCTGATCATCGCCACGGGTGCCTCGGCACAATATCTCGGCCTGCCGTCGGAAGACGCCTTCTCCGGCCGCGGCGTGTCGGCCTGCGCCACGTGCGACGGGTTCTTCTACAAGGGCAAGGAAGTCTGCGTGGTCGGCGGCGGCAACACGGCCGTCGAGGAAGCGCTGTACCTCTCGAACATCGCCAGCAAGGTCACCGTGATCCATCGTCGCGACAAGTTCCGCGCCGAGCCGATCCTGATCGACCGTCTGCTGGAAAAGGCCAAGCAAGGCGCAGTCGAACTCAAGTACGACACTGTGCTCGACGAAGTCACCGGCGACGACTCGGGCGTGACCGGCATTCGCATCAAGAACGTGAAGACCGGCGCCAGCGAAGCCATCGCGCTGCATGGCGTGTTCATCGCCATCGGCCACAAGCCGAACACCGACATCTTCGAAGGGCAGCTCGAAATGAAGAACGGCTACATCGTCACGCACAGCGGCCTGAACGGCAACGCCACGGCCACCAGCGTGCCGGGCGTGTTCGCGGCAGGCGACGTGCAGGATCACGTCTACCGTCAAGCCATTACCAGCGCCGGCACGGGCTGCATGGCCGCGCTCGACGCCCAGCGTTACCTCGAAAACCTCGACCAGTAACCGCTGAATGACCTGCGACGGCGCCCTCGCCACGTGAAATTTCACACGCTGGGGCGCCGTTGTCGTTTGATCTCCCACCGTCCTTGTTCGCACGACCATGAGCAAGAAGCCTCCCAGACTCGGCCTCGGCGATCTCGCCGGCCTGCGCGACGCGATCGCCAAGGATTCGGCCGCGCGCGAAGCCGAACGCCTGGCCGCAGCCAAACGCGCTGCGCAAGCCAAGCGCGACGCCAACGTGTTCCGCGACAGCGTGGGCGACATCGCCCCGATCGCGCGCAAGGGCGCGACCGATCGCGTGGAGCATCCGCGCCAGCCGCCCGAGCCGGTGGCCCGTCAGACGCAGGAAGACGAAGCGGCCGTCCTGCACGAGTCGCTGTCGGACGAGTTCGACCCCGAAGCCCTGCTCGACACCGACGATCGCCTGTCATATCGCCGCCCCGGCATCAGTCACGACGCCCTGCTCAAGCTGCAGCGCGGCGAATGGGTGGTGCAGGCGCAGATCGACTTGCATGGCATGCGTCGCGACGAAGCCCGCGAGGCGCTGTCCGCCTTCCTGAACGACGCCGTGAAGCGCGGACTGCGTTGCGTGCGCGTAATCCACGGCAAGGGACTCGGTTCGGTGAACCGCGAACCGGTACTCAAGGACAAGGTCCGCGGCTGGCTGGCGCAAAAGGACCAAGTGCTGGCCTGGGCGCAAGCCCAAGGACGCGATGGCGGCAGTGGCGCGTTGGTCGTCCTGCTCCAGGGTGCGCAGACGCGAGCGCCGCGCGGGTAATCCACACGCGCCCGGGCGCGCGACGTCTTGCGCGAACGCGCGCCGCATACACCACGTCGCATGCCGCTGCAGGCATCGCACCGTGGGAAGCGACATCGCCGTCACCTAGCCGTCATCGCGGCGTTAAGCAGAATCAAGCGGCATTAAGCGGCATCAAGCGGCATCAAGCGGCATCAAGCGCCATGAACGCCGAAGGGCGACGCCGCCTGCGCAGTCGTCGCCCTCCTCCGTCCAGCCCTTGGCGTCTCGCCCCGCTCGCCGCCGCAACCTCGCGACGACGCCCGAACCGGCGTCAGACCGCTTGCTCGCCCTCTTCGCCCGTACGAATGCGGATCACGCGCTCGACATCGGTCACGAAAATCTTGCCGTCACCGATCTTTCCGGTGCGCGCCGCGCCCAGTACCGCGTCAATGACCTGATCGGCCTGTGCCGAGCCGACCACCACTTCGATCTTGATCTTCGGCAGGAAGTCGACCACGTATTCGGCGCCGCGATACAGTTCCGTGTGACCCTTTTGACGGCCGAAGCCCTTCACTTCCGTGACGGTCAGGCCGGTCACGCCGACTTCGGCCAGCGCTTCGCGGACTTCGTCGAGCTTGAAGGGTTTGATGATGGCAGTTACGCGTTTCATTGTCGCCTCGATATCTTGGTTGGATTGTTCTGAGAATTCGCCGGGCTATTGTACCGGTCCGCGCAAGGCGCGCCGATCACAGTAGGCTCAGGCATGCGGGTCGTCGGGCACGGTGTCCAGGTCGGCGAGCCACACCACCGACTCCGAATCGCTCGGTGCCCGCCAGTCGCCGCGCGGTGAGAGCGACCCGCCCGTGCCGACCTTTGGCGCGTTCGGAATGCATGATCGCTTGAACTGACTGGTGCGGAAGAACCGATCCAGGAAAATGCGCAGGTTTCGCTTGATCGCCACCAGATCGTACGCGTGATGCGCGACGTGTCCTTCGTCAGGCCAGCGTCCCGTCGACGCGTCGTGCCACGCGCTCCACGACAGAAACGCCACCTTGCGTGGCGCGTAGCCGAAACGCAGCGTGTAGTAGAGATTGAAGTCCTGCAACTCATAGGGACCGATGAAATGCTCGGTGCGCTGTTCCGGCGCGCCGTTGGCCTTGCCCGGTACGAGTTCCGGGCTGATTTCGGTCTCCAGGATATCGATGAGCACGTTGCGACGCGATTCGGCGTCCTTGCCTGTCTTGCTCGCGGGCTTGGCCGACGCCGCGCCGCCCAACTGCCCGGTTTCCGCCACCCATCGCACGAGGTGCATGATGAGCGTCTTGGGCACGCTGGCGTTCACGTTGTAGTGCGACATATGGTCGCCAACGCCGTACGTGCACCACCCCAGCGCCAGTTCGCTCAGATCGCCGGTGCCGATCACGATCGCCCCGAGGTGATTCGCGAGCCTGAACAGATGATTGGTACGCTCGCCGGCCTGCACGTTCTCGAACGTGACGTCGTAGACTTCCTCACCCCGCGAAAACGGATGGTCGAGGTCTGCCAGCATCTGCATGCAACTCGGGCGGATGTCGATCTCACGCGCCGTGCAGCCGACCGCCGCCATCAGCTCGCGCGCCTGGCGCAGCGTTCGCTCGCTCGTGGCGAAACCGGGCATGGTGTAGGCCAGGACGTTCGCGCGTGGCAGCCCGAGCCGATCCATGACCTTCGCGCACACGAGCAGCGCATGCGTCGAATCCAGGCCCCCGGACACCCCGATCACGACCTTCTGAATCTTCGACGAGGCCAGACGCTGCATCAGCGCCTGCACCTGGATGTTGTAAACCTCGTGGCAACGCTCGTCGCGGCGGCGCGGGTCGGACGGCACGTACGGGAAGCGTTCAACGGCCCGCGCGAGCGGCAGCTCGGCATTGCGCGGCATCGCGACGTCGACCTTGATCGTGCGGAAGCGCGCCACCTCGTCGGCATGGCGGCGCACCGACACCCCGAACGTCGTCTGATGCATACGCTCGCGCGCGAGCCGCTCCAGATCGACGTCCGCATAAATCAGATGCGATTCACTGGCGAAGCGCGCCGACTCGGCCAGCAGGTCGCCGTTTTCATAGATGAGCGCCTGGCCATCCCACGCGAGATCGGTCGTCGATTCGCCCTGCCCGGCCGACGTATACAGATACGCCGCGAGGCATCGCGCCGACTGTTGTCCGACCAGTTGATGGCGATACGCCGACTTGCCGACGACGACGTTGGATGCCGACAGGTTGACGAGTACCGTCGCGCCCGCCAGTGCGGCAAACGACGACGGCGGCACGGGCACCCAGACGTCCTCGCAAATCTCGCAGTGAAAGCGCAGCAACGGCTGGTCGGCCGCCTCGAAGACGAGCGCGCCGAACGGCACCTCATTGCCGAGCAGCATCACCGTGTCGACGCCCGCGTCATCGGCCGCGTTGAACTGACGCGCTTCGTAGAACTCGCTGTAGTTCGGCAAGTAGGTCTTGGGAACCACGCCATGCACGCGTCCGCGCGCGACGACCACTGCGCAGTTGAACAAGCGTTGCTGCACGCGCACCGGCATGCCCACGATCAGTGCGGCGCCCAGTTCGCGGCTCGCCGCCACGATGTCGGCCAGCGCCACGTTGCAGGCGTCGAGCAATGCACGTTGCTGGAACAGGTCTTCGCAGCTATAGGCGGGGATGCCGAGTTCGGGGAAGGCGACGAGCACGGCGCCCGCGGCATCGGCCTGCTTCGCGAGGGCAATGGTCTGCGCGGCGTTGTAGGCAGGATCGGCGACACGGCATTGCGGCACTCCGACGGCCACACGCGCGAAATCGTGATTGTAGAGATTGAGAAATCGGTTGGTCATGTCGGCGGCTACGAGGCATCGTCCCTGAGCCGATACGCCGGCAGGCGAAGCGGCTAGGGGCCGACGCCCGCCCGACGCGAGCGGCGGACGTGAGAATCGCCAGTATATTACGCGCGACGCTGCCCTGCCCGGCGCGCACCCGCGTCGCTGTGGCGTCAGGACGCCGTGCGCTTGAACGGCGTATGAGCCTCCAGCTCGCCGATATGCTCGTCCATCGCCGAGGTCTCCGCATCGAGAAACTCGGCGATGGCGTCGGCGAAGCGCGCGTCGGCAATCCAGTGCGCCGACCAGGTAGGCGTGGGCAGCAGGCCGCGCGACATCTTGTGGACGCCCTGCGCGCCGCCCTCGAAGCTGCGCAGCCCATGCGCGATGCAATACTCGATGCCCTGCGCGTAGCACGTCTCGAAGTGCATGCCGGAGACGAATGCTGTCGTGCCCCAGTACCGCCCGTACATCGTGTCGCCGCTCACCACGTTGAGCGCGCACGCCAACGGCTCGCCCTCGCGCTCGGCCACGACGAGCAGCAGCGTGTCGGGCATCGCCGCATGCCACTGGCCAAAGAAGGCGCGGGTCAGATACGGCGCATTCCAGTGCTCTCGATAGGTGTTGTCATAGCACTGATAGAAGAAATCGAGCGCGGCTTCGTCGATGTCGGCACCGCGCAGCCACCGGTACGTTACCCCGGCATCGCGCACACGCCGGCGATCCTGTTTGAGCTTCTTGCGCTTTTCCTGATTCATCTGCGCGAGGAAGTCGTCGAACGAGGCCACGCCAGGGTTCTCCCAATGGAACTGCACGCCCTCGCGCAGTGCATAGCCGGCCTCGGTGAGCGCCGCCAGATCGTCGTCGTGCGCGAACAGCACGTGAATCGACGACAACTCGAGTTGCTTCGCGAACGCGATCGCGCCGCGCGCGAGCGCGACCCGGTCGGCGTGGGTGCGCGCCAGCAGGCGCGGCCCCGTCACGGGCGAGAACGGCACCGCGCACAGCAGCTTCGGGTAGTAGTTCAGGCCATGACGCGCAAACGCCTCGGCCCACGCGTGATCGAACACGTACTCGCCGCGCGAATGTGATTTGACATAGAGCGGCATGGCGCCCACGAGGCTGTCGCCGGCCTGCATGAGCAAATAGGCCGGCTGCCAGCCGGTGCGCTTCGACGCGCATCCGCTCGTATGCATCGCATGCAGGAACGCGTGCTGCACGAACGGGTTGCCGCGCGCGAGCGCATTCCACGCGTCGGCCGGCACGTCTTCAATCGATTGCACTACACGGATGACTACGTCGCTGCTCACCGCTCACCTCGTCTGCGAACCTGCGAGCCGACGTCGCGGCCGTCGGCATTGATCCATGGAACTGGTAGCCATTGTCGCCGAACTTGGCGAGGCTTTCAGCGGGCAACAAAAAAGCCCGGCACACGGCCGGGCTTCTCTGGCGTCGACGAGCGACGCCGCAGGCGAAAATCGCTTACTTCTTGGCGTTGGCCACGCCGTCGACGATTTCCTTGTGGGCGGCTTCGATGCCTTCCCAGCCTTCGATCTTCACCCACTTGCCCTTCTCGAGCGCCTTGTAGTTCTCGAAGAAGTGCTTGATCTGGTCCTTCAGGTAACCCGGCACGTCGTCGATCGACTTCATGTGCGCCGTCATCGGGCAGATCTTGTCGACCGGCACGACCACCAGCTTGGCGTCCACGCCCGACTCGTCGGTCATGTTGAGCAGACCCAGCGCGCGGCAGCGCACGATCGAGCCAGCCAGCAGCGGGAACGGCGTGACGACCAGCGCATCGACGGGGTCGCCGTCACCGGACAGCGTTTGCGGAATGAAACCGTAATTGGCCGGGTAACGCATGCCCGTACCGATGAAGCGGTCGACGACCAGCAGGCCCAGTTCCTTGTCCGCCTCGTACTTCACCGGGTCGCTTTGCGCCGGGATCTCGATGATGACGTTGAAATCGTTGGGGATGTCCTTGCCGGCAGGCACGTGGTTGAAGCTCATGATGGCATTCCTGTGTTTGAAAAGGGGCACGCCGCCGCACGGCGTGCACGCCCCGCCAACCCGCCGGATGCCACGCCGCCCGACGGCAATCGGGCGCGGAACATTATAGCGGGTTTGCCTGATTCGCCTGTATTGACGGCAGTCGGACCAGTCGCTGCGACGTGAGGTCGCCCATGTTTGCGCAGCCCAGCAGTTGCATCGTCGTGCGCAACTCGCCCAGCAGCAGCGCGAGCACCCCGGCCACGCCCTCGCCGCCGCGCGCCGCCACGCCATACAGCGGCGCACGGCCGAGCAACACCCCCTTGGCTCCCAGCGCAACGGCCTTGGCCACGTCGGCGCCGCGCCGCACGCCACCATCGAGAAACACGGCCATCGCGGGCCCGCGAGCGCTCAATGCCTCGACGATCGGCGGCAGCGCCTCGAGCGGCGCAAGCGTGCTGCCCAGTTGTCGCCCGCCGTGATTGGACACGACGATGCCATCCGCGCCGTGCGCCTGCGCCAGTCGGGCGTCCTCCACCGTCTGGATCCCCTTGACGAGCACTTCACCGGGCCAGTGGCGGCGCACCCAGGCCAGATCGTCCCAACCGAGCGACAGGTCCATCTGACGGCTCAGCACTGCCGCGTGACGGGCCAGATCGGCGCGCTCGCCCACACTCCTGGCGATGTTGCGCAGTTGCGGCGCGCCGTAGGCCAGCATCTGCCAGCTCCAGTGCGGGTGCCGCATGCAGTCGGCGATGAGCCGCGGCGTCATGCGCAACGGCAGTTTGAAGCCGTTGCGCGTGTCGTGATCGCGCTTGCCATGCACCGGCGTGTCGACCGTCAGCAGCAGCGTGCGGAAACCCGCCTCACGCGCGCGGCCCATCATGCTCTCGGCAATTCGCCGGTCTTGCTGCACATAGAGCTGGAGCCACATCTCGCCATCGGGCACCGCCGCGCGAACGTCTTCCAGCAGCGACGTCGACGCCGTCGACAACACGAACGGCAGCCCGGCGTCGGCCGCCGCTCGGGCGAGCCGCTCATCGGCACGTGGCCAGAACAGCCCGTTGAGTCCAGTCGGCCCCACGGCCATGGGGGCGGCGGCGTCACGCCCCCAGAACGTCGTCGCACTCGAACATTGCGACGTATCGGTCATCACGCGCGGCGCAAAGCCCCACTGTGCGAACGCATCGCGGTTGCGACGCAGCGCGTCGCCGTCTTCCGCCCCGCCCTCCAGGTAATCGAACGCCAGCTTCGCCAGACGACGCCGGGCAGCCCGACGGTAATCCTCCACGCAGGAAAACGCGTGCATTGCTCCCCCTATTCTCATGTTCCCCCGTGGCGCTCGCCACACAGCCTCATTCCTCGCCCAACGACGGGCTCTCCCAGTAATTCGTCACTTGCACACAAACAATTGCATTACAATCACAATCGTTACAATCCGAACATATTGGTACATTCCATGCCGCGCTTGCCCGCCCGGTCATCCGGCCGTACTGAAGACGCGCCGGCCACCGCGTCAGCCAAATCCGCCAGCGTGTCGGACGCTGCGCCGTCGACGCCCCGCTCGTCGCTCTTCGTCGGATCCACCGAAAAGACGTTTCAGGTGCTGCACGCCTTCGACGGCCCGGCGCGCTACATGACGCTTGGCGACATCGCCAAGGCGGCAGGGCTCGATCGCAGCGCAACGCAACGGCTCGTGCACACCCTCGAAGTGCTCGGCTATTTGTTTCGCGTGCCCGAGACCCGCACCTACGGTCTGACCACCAAGGTGCTTCAGTTCTCCTACAACTACATCCGCGCGAACGATCTCGTCGAGAAGGCCGCGCCGTATCTCCTGGACATCTTCCGCCGCGTTGGCGAGACGACCAACCTGCAGGAGCTGGACGGCCACGAGATCGTGTACGTCGCGCGCTTTCCCGGTCAGCATCTCGTGAATATCGGCATCGTCGTCGGCGCCCGCCTGCCGGCAATGTTCACCGCCTCCGGCATCGCCATGCTGTCGCGCCTGCCCGACGCACGCGTGCGGGAAATCCTCGCGAATACCTCGCTTGAACCGATGACGCCATACACCACGACAGACGAGAAGAAGCTCCTCGAACGCATCCAGACGGCTGCGCGGCGCGGCTATGCCATCGTCGAAAGCGAAACCGTGATGGGGGACATCTCGGTCGCCGCCCCTATCACCGATCACGATGGATACGCCGTCGCGGCCATCAACATCTCGGTGCCCACCTCGCGCTGGACACGCGAGCGCGTTGAGGCCGAACTCGCGCCGCACGTGCAGGTCGCCGCCACCTCGATCTCGAAGTCGCGAATCTCCACCTTCCGCCGCTAAATCGCGCCAGCGGCGGCAGGTCCAGACCGCGCCCGGCCTCAGCGGCCCTCGAAGATCGCCAGTTGCCTGGCCAGTTCCTCGCGCAATTGGGCCGACAGCGCCGGTGCGGGCGGCACCAGCGGGGCGAGCATCGCCGGCGCGTCCACGCCGATCAGGTCCATCACCGACTTCATCGGCCCCGGGTTGGTCTCGGCAAACGCCAGGTTCATCAGCGGAATCAGCGAGCGGTGCAACTCAAGCGCGTCGGCCGTCCGGCCTTCTGACGCGAGCATGAAGATGCGCTGCCATGCGCTCGGCAATAGCGACGCTGTCACCACGATGCCGCCTCGCGCGCCCGCCGCCACATGGAGCGGGAACAGCGTGTCTTCGCCGCTCAGCACGGCGAACGACGCATCGACGCCCGCGATCGTGCGCAGGAAATGCCACATGTCGGTGTTGCACGCCTTCATGCCCACGATGTTCTCGTGGCGCGACAGCTCGTGCAGCACTTCCGGGGCGATCGCGATGCGCGTGCGATACGGGATCTCGTAGATCAGGATGGGTACCGGCGACTCGTCGGCATAGCGCAGGAAGTAGTCGCGGATACCGGCTTGCGTCGGGTTGGTGTAGTACGGGGTGAGCACGAGCAGGCCGTCGGCACCTGCTGCCGCGAAGTCGCGACCGGCTTCGATGGCGTCGTGATAGCCCGGGTCGAGCACGCCGGCGATCACCGGCACGTCGCGGCCGTGCGCTTTCACTTCCTGGGCCGTGAGTTCGGCCATGCGCACGCGCTCGGCGCGCGAGAGCGCCCCGTACTCGCCGGTGCCGCCGAGCGGCACCACGCCGTCGATGCCCTGCCCCAGCAGATACCGCATCAGCGCGCGCGCCGCATCGGTGTGAATCGTGTCGTCGGCGTTCACCGGCGTGGGAATCGCCGGCAGAATGCCCTTCAGTTGTGCAGAGCGAAGCATGTGTTAAACGTCCGTGAATCGTGAGTTCGGTGAAATCGGATACCGCATCAGGTCGCGAGGCTGCGCCGGCGCAAGCGCTCGGCCACCCAGATGAGTGCGGCGATGAAAAGGAACAGGCACGTGGAGACCGCGGCGATCACCGGCGAGATCTGCATCGTGATCTCGTCCCAGAACTGCTTGGGCAGGGTGGTCGACAGACCGCCCGACGTGAACAGCGCAATCGTGAGTTCGTCGAACGACGTGGCGAACGCGAACAGGAACGACGACAACAGGCCCGCACCGAGAATCGGGAACGTCACGCGGCGCAGCGTCGCCCACGGACGGGCCCCCAGGCTGTAGGCCGCCAGGTCGAGGCGCGTGTCGTAGTTGCGCAGCACCGCCATCATCGTGATGACGACATACGGCACGGCCACGACGGTATGCGCGAGGGTCAGCCCGACGCTGGAGCCCACCAGCCCGATCTTGGCGAAGAAATAGAACACGCCCACGGCCAGAATCATGCGCGGCACCACGATAGGGGCGAGCACGAAGGCGAGCATCGCCGACTTGCCGCGCATGCCGCCGCGCACCAGCAAGAACGCGGCCGGCGTGCCTATCAGCATCGACAACAGCCCCGCGCCGATGCCGACAAGCATCGAGCGAGTGACCGCCTGCATCCACAACGGCGATTCCCAGATCTGCTGATACCACTGCAGCGAGAAACCTTTCGGCGGCCAGGCCAGGCCCGAGGCCGAGTCGAACGACATCGGAATCATGAGCAGGGCCGGTGCGGCAAGAAACACCACCAGCAGGACCACGATCGTGCGCAGCACGCGCCCATCGCCCTGCTCGCCCTTGTGGCGGGGCATCGCGCGCAACAGCAGATCGGTGGCACTGCCCAGCGCCGAGAGCACGCTCTCGCCAAGCGCCCGGCTCCACCCGCCGCGCCGCTTGCCGGTCTTGATGTCGCCCGCGCCGCCGGCCATCGTCGACAGTCCGACCAGGCGGTCGTAGACGAAGAACACCACCAGCACCACGGCGAGCAGCAGCACCGAGATCGCGCCCGCGAAGCCCCAGTTCAATGCCTGCATCACCTGATCGATGATGAGCTGCGTAATCATCGTGTCGTGACGACCGCCGAGCAGCGTCGGCGTAATGAAGAAGCCGATCGATGTGACGAACACCATCAACGCGCCGGCGGCCACGCCCGGCAACGACAAGGGGAAATACACCCGCCAGAACACGGTGCCGGGGCGCGCGCCCAGCGTCGATGCCGCGCTCGGCAGACGACGGTCGATGTTCTCCATGACGGAGAGCATCGTGAGCACCGCCAACGGCATGAGCGCATGCACCATGCCGATCAACACGGCCGGAAAGCTGTAGAGCAGCGAGAGCGGCGCATCGATCAGACCCAGATCGAGCAATGTTCGATTGATCACGCCGTTGCGCCCGAGCAGGACCACCCAGGCAAACGTACGCACGAGAAAACTCGTCCAGAACGACAGCAGGAGCCAGAACAACAACCGCTGCTTGCGCGCGCCGCTCAGTGTCGAGAGCCGATACGCAATCGGATAGCCCGTGAGCACCGCGAAGAAGGTCGTGTATAGAGAGACCTTGAGTGTGATGAGCAGCACCTCGACATACACCGACGAGGCGAACAAGCGCTGATATTCGGCGAGCGTGAAGCCGCTCTCGCCGCGAATGCTCAACAGCAAGAGTTGACCGACCGGATAAATCAGCATCACCGCCAGCAGAATGACGATGGGCGCGGCCATGAGCAGCGGGCGCAGGCGCTCACGCCAGCGGGCCCGGCGCGGCGCCGGCTGGGCGGGACGGGACGACGAAGGACGAACCACGGCGGATGCACTCATCGCTTACCCCGCGATCGCCACGGCGTCGTCGGCACGCCATGCGAGACCGAGCGTCTGCCCGATCTCGAAACGGTTGCCACGACGATGTGTCGGAAACGACGCCACGAGCGACTTGCCCACCTCGCCCCCCTCGCTCACCGCCCCGCCCATCACCGACGACTGCAGGTACAGCTTCGTCATGCCGCCCGTGACCATGATGTCGGTCAGCTTCGCCGAGATCGTTGCCACGCCATCGCGGTTACCGCCATCGCCCCCGTCGGCGCCCTCGTGGATGTGCAGGTTCTGCGGACGCAGCAGCAGCTTGACCGCACGGCCCGGCTCGACCTTCGGGTCATAGACCATCGCACCGGCACCCTGCGCGCCTTCCACGCCCGGCATCGCCACGCGCACCTGATCGCCCGCGCGCGTCAGCACGGTGGCATCGAGCAGGTTGGACTCCCCGAGGAAATCGGCCACGAACACGCTCGACGGACGGAAATACAGATCGTCCGGCGTGCCCAGTTGCGCGATTTCCCCGGCGTTCATCAGGCAGATGCGATCGGACATCGTCATCGCTTCCTCCTGATCGTGCGTCACGTACACGATGGTGGTACCGAGTTCGCGGTGAATCCGCTTGATCTCGAGCTGCATGTGATCGCGCAACTTCTTGTCGAGCGCGCCCAGCGGCTCGTCCATCAAAATGATCGACGGCCGGTAGACCATGCAACGCGCGAGGGCGATGCGCTGCTGCTGCCCCCCGAGAGTTCGCGCGGATAGCGCTCTGCCACATGCGGCAGATGCACCATCTCCAGCGCGTTCATGACCATCTTGCGAGCGGCCTGTGCGTCGGTGCGACGCATTTGCAACGGGAATGCGATGTTCTCCGCCACGGTCATGTGCGGGAACAGTGCGTAGTTCTGAAACACCATACCGATGTCGCGCTCGTACGGCGCGCCGTACGTGACATCGGTCCCATTGATGCGGATGGCGCCTGCATCGGGCTGCGACAGACCCGCGATGAGCGAGAGCAAGGTGGTCTTGCCCGAGCCGCTTGGGCCGAGCAAGGTCAGGAATTCGCCCTGGGCGACATCGAGGTCGGTCGGGGCAAGCGCGACGAAATCGCCGTAGCGCTTGGACAGACCCGACACTTGGAGATTGGCAACGGTCATGAGATCAGCACTCTAGAATGCATGAAACGGAACAGCAGGTGAGGATCAGGTCAGGATCCAACGATTGAATCGCTCGAGCGCCACGCTCTGGTTTTGCTGCCAGAACTTCGCGTTGATCTGCACGCCACTCTTCATGTTCGCGGGGAATGTCGGGCAGTGCTTCGCAATCTCGGGCTTGACGTAGTTGAACGCCTCGGGCTGCGTCATCCCGGCCGGGAAGAACTTGGTCAGTTCGGCCTGACGCTTCGGATCGCTCACGAACTTGATGAACTCGCGGCAAGCACCGGCGTTCGGCGTGCCCTTGAGGATCGACCAGTTGTCGCACCCCCAGATGTTCTGGTTCCACACGATCTCCACGGGCGCGCCGTTGGCCTGCGCCGACTGCGCGCGCGAAGCCCACGTGGCGACCATGTCGACCTCGCCCGAGCCGAGCATCTGTTCGAGCTGTGCACCGGTGGTCCACCATACGTCCACATGCTTCGCAATCTTGTCCAGACTCTTGAATGCACGATCGAAGTCGCACGGATACACCGCGCCGGACGCCACGCCGTCGGCCAGCAGTGCTTCTTCGATGGTGTCGAACGGGTACTTGCGGATGGAGCGACGGCCCGGAAAGTCCTTCACGTTCCACAGATCGGCCCACGACGCCGGTGCCTTGCGGCCCTTGAACGCATCGGTACGATAGGCGAGCACCGTCGAGTAAATGTTGGTTCCCACGCCGAACGGCGACATGTACTGCGAGGGGATCTTCGCGATGACGGGGTCCGACTCGAGACCATGGCGTTCGAGGTACTCCTTGCCGCCCCCCGTCAGCAGCAGGATCGCGGGCTGGCTGATCTTGGCCATGTCCCACGTGTAGCTGCCCGCCTCGACCATGCTCTTGATCTGCGCCGTCGGCTCGGCGTTGGCCTGCACTCCCACGACTTCGATGCCGGTCGCCTTGGCGAACGGCTTGTAGAACACGGCGTCGTACGCCTTGTTGTAGATCCCGCCATCGTCGCGCACGACGATGCGCTTGGTGGCGGCGCGCGAGGACGTCCACACGAACGGGAACGCCACGGCTGCGGCACCGACGAGCGCCGTCTTCATGGCCGTGCGGCGGCCCGGCTGTGCTAGCGATGCGGCGTCGTTGTCGGCGTGGGTGTCAGCGATGTCAGCAGTATCGAGCGGGCTTGCGAAGGGCTTGCGTTTCATCTTGGTCTCCGGTCTTGACTGGGAGGGTGGGCGCGGCGACGGTGTGCGACTTCGGCACAGCCGCCGCGCGCGCGGTTATGGCACAACAAACAGCAATGCGTGAAATGACTCAGGGAACGAGACGTCCCGGATTGAACAACTGGTTAGGGTCGAGTGCCGCCTTCACGGTGCGCATGAGGGCGAGTTCGGCCGGCGCCTTGTAGCGCTGCATGAGCGGCAAGCCCGTCTGGCCAACGCCATGCTCGGCGCTGAACGTGCCGGACAGCCGTGCGGCCACGTCGTTTACGCACGCGCGCATGATGTCGGCCATCGACGCACTGTCGGCCAGCGCCGCCCAGGCGGCAAACGAGAACATCGGGATGAAGTGCACGTTGCCGTCGCCCATATGGCCGACGATGGCGATGTCGAGCCCCGGCACGACGGCGTGTACGGCGCGCGTGGCGGCGTCGATGAATTCGGGCACGCTCGACACCGGCACCGCGCAATCGGTCGTGAGCCCGACGGCGGCCTTCTTGTTGGCTTCGCTCACGCTGTGACGCACTTCCCAGAGATCGGCGCGCTGCGTGTCGTTCGCGGCGATGACGGCGTCTTCGACGAGCCCTTGCTCGATGGCCTCGCCCAGCGTCTGCGTCAGCACGGCTTCGAGCCCTTCGGCGTCGCGCGTGTCGCTCAGCTCGACCAGCACATGCCAGGCATGCGCGTGCGCGAGCGGATTGCGGCGATTCGGCACATTGGCCAGCACCAGATCGAGCTGGTGACGGTTCATGATCTCGAAAGCCGACAGGCGCGCGCCGCAGGCGTTCTGAAACCTACCGAGAATCTGTTGCGCGGCGGCGGGATCGCGCGGCGCAAACCACGCGAGCGCATGCTGCGTGGGCAACGGATGCAGCTTGAGCGCGGCGGCCGTGATGACGCCCAGCGTGCCCTCCGCCCCGATGAACAGATGCTTGAGATCGATACCGGTGTTGTCTTTGCGAAGTGCGCGCAGACCGTCCCAGATCGTGCCGTCGGCCAGCACGACTTCCAGGCCCAGCACGTTCTCACGCGTGTTGCCATAGCACAGTACGCTGGTGCCGCCCGCGTTGGTCGAGAGCGTGCCGCCGATCTGACACGACCCCTCGGCACCAAGACTCACCGGATACAGACGTCCAACGCCGGCCGCCGTCTCCTGCACGGTTTTCAGGATGCACCCGGCCTCGACGACCATCGACCCGTTGGCCGCATCGACCTGCCGAACGCGACGCATGCGCGCCAGGTTCAGAATGACGGGCGCCGGGCCGTCGGTCGGCGGCACCGCCCCGCCGCACAGGCTCGTGTTGCCGCCCTGCGGCAAGATCGGCACGCCCGCGGCAGCGCATAGCCTGACGACATCGCTCACCTGCGCGGTGGTCGAGGGCAGCGCGACACACAGCGCCTCGCCCCGATAACGTCCCCGCCAGTCCTCGGTGTAACCGACGGTATCGGGCGCATCGCTGAGCACGGCTTGGGCGCCCAGCGCGTCTCGCAACCGAGGGATCAGTGTTTCACGCGTCACTGCGTCGTTCATTGCCTGCGGACTCCTGAATACTTCCGTTCGACGTTGTCGCCACGACGCGGATAGCCGTATGCGACGAGCGGTGGGGCTACGCCAGATGTCCGTCTGGCGATTCATTACGATCAAGGATAGGTGATAAAAAATTGCAATAAAATCTCTTTAATTACAATACGATCAATTTAGGTGTTTGTGCGGATGTGACGCATGTGACGGTCAACGCCCTCACGAGTTAAGTGATAATGAGGGCCACCCCCACACGAGGTGACGTCGTCATGCCCGAAGCTACACACTTCATCGGCAACCAATGGGTCGCTCCCGCGAAGAGCCCGACGATTCCCGTTGTTGACCCTTCCGACGGACAAGTCTTTACCCAGATCGCCCGCGGCGACGCCGAGGATATCGACCGCGCCGTGAAGGCCGCACGTTCGGCCTTCGAAGGCGACTGGGGACGCATCGGCGCCGCCGAGCGCGGCCGCGTACTCTACGCAATGGCGAACGTGCTCGCTCAACATCACGAGGCGTTGGCGCAGCTCGAAGCACGCGACACCGGCAAGCCGCTCAAGCAGGCACGCGCCGATGCCGCCGCCATCGTGCGCTATTTCGAGTTCTATGCCGGGGCCGCCGACAAGCTGCACGGCGAGACGATCCCCTACCAGCCCGGCTTCACCGTATTCACCGTGAGAGAGCCGCACGGCGTGACCGGTCACATCATTCCGTGGAATTACCCGCTGCAGATCTTCGGGCGCAGTGTCGCCGCGGCCCTTGCGAGCGGCAACGCCTGCGTCGTGAAGCCGGCGGAAGACGCCTGTCTGTCGTTGCTGCGCGTGGCCGAGCTGTCGATCGAAGCCGGGCTGCCGCCGGGCGCGCTCAATATCGTGACCGGTTACGGCGCCGAGGCGGGTGCGTCACTCGCGCGGCATCCGGGCATCGATCACATCTCGTTTACCGGCTCGCCCGCGACCGGCACGCTGATCTCGCAGATGGCCGCGGAAAACCATACGCCCGTCACGCTCGAACTCGGCGGCAAATCGCCGCAGATCGTTTTCGCCGACGCGGACATGGACGCCGTGCTGCCCGTGGTGGTCAATGCGATCGTGCAGAACGCCGGACAAACGTGCTCCGCCGGCAGCCGTCTGCTCATCGAGCGCGACGCCTACGAGCGCCTGCTCGCGCGTCTGGCCGAGGCGTTTGCGCATCTGCGCGTGGGACCGTCGCAGGACGATCTCGATCTCGGCCCGCTGATCAGTGCGCGCCAGCAGCAACGCGTGTGGGACTTCCTGTCCGAAGCGCAGCACGATGGCATTGCGGTGATGTCGCAGGGTGAAGTCGTCGGCAGCGCACCGGAAACCGGGTTCTATCAGGCCCCCACGCTCCTGCGCGACGTTCCCGCCACCCATCGTCTCGCCCGCGAGGAAGTGTTCGGCCCGGTGCTCGCCGCCATGCCGTTTATTGACGAGGCCGACGCCGTGCGGCTGGCCAACGGCACGCCCTACGGTCTGGCCGCCGGGGTCTGGACGCGCGATGGCGCACGCCAGATGCGCCTGGCACGCGACATTCGCGCGGGACAGGTCTTCATCAACAACTACGGCGCGGGCGGCGGCGTGGAGCTACCTTTCGGCGGGCGCAAGCACTCCGGCCACGGACGCGAAAAGGGCTTCGAAGCCCTCTATGGCTTCACGACACTCAAGACCGTGGCCATCCGGCACGGTTGATTCGCAGGACCGGCGGCACACTCCCTGATCTAGATCGCGGCGAAGCATCGAGCGCACGCCCTGTGTCCGACGCTTCGCCATCCCCAGGCACTTCAGGAGACAAGGCATGCGTTTGCAAGAGAAAGTGGCCATCGTCACGGGCGCCGGTTCCGGCTTCGGCGAGGGCATCGCCAAGACGTTTGCGCACGAAGGCGCCGCCGTCATCGTGAACGATCTGAACCGCGAGGCCGGCGAACGCGTGGCCGAGGACATCGCCAAGGCCGGTGGGCGAGCGGCGTTCGTATGCGGCGATGTGTCCCGGGAGGACGATCACGTCACCCTGCTGGACGAAGCCGTCACGCGCTTCGGCCATCTCGATATCGTGGTCAATAATGCGGGCACCACGCATCGCAACAAGCCACTGCTCGAAGTCACCGAAGCCGAGTTCGATCGCGTCTATGCCGTGAACGTCAAGAGCATTTTCTGGAGTGCGCGCGCGGTCATGCCGTACTTCCTGCAGCGCGGCGCCGGTGTGATGATCAACATCGCGTCGACGGCGGGTGTGCGCCCACGCCCGGGGCTCGTCTGGTACAACGGCAGCAAAGGGGCCGTGATTACCGCGAGCAAGGCCATGGCCGCCGAATTCGGCCCGAAGAACATCCGCGTGAACTGCGTCAACCCGGTCATCGGCGATACCGGATTGACCGCCGAATTCATGGGCGTGCCGAACACCCCCGAGAACCGCGCCAAATTCCTCGCAGGCATTCCGCTCGGGCGCTTCTCCACGCCGCAGGACATTGCCAACGCCTGCCTCTACCTCGCCAGCGACGACGCCGCATTCATCACCGGCGTGTGCCTGGAGGTCGACGGCGGACGCTGCATCTGATCGACCCATCGTTTTTGCAGTCGGTAATCCCGTAGTTGTCGCACTCACACCATAACGACAGACAACACCACGTCAAACCGGAGGAGCTTTCGTATGAACAGCGTTCCCACGCCCCCCTCGCCCATGACCGATGCGTCGTCGGCCGACTTTGAAGCGGCCACCTACCGCAAGGTCGGCTGGCGGCTGATTCCGTTTCTACTGCTGTGCTATGTGGTCGCGTATCTCGACCGGGTCAACGTCGGCTTCGCCAAGTTGCAGATGGTCGGCGACCTGCAATTCTCCGACACCGTGTTCGGTCTCGGCGCGGGTATCTTCTTCTTCGGCTACTTCCTCTTCGAAGTGCCAAGCAACGTGATCCTGCATCGCGTAGGCGCCCGCGTGTGGATCGCGCGCATCATGATCTCGTGGGGCATCATCTCGGGCGCGACGATGTACGTCACGTCGCCACAGATGTTCTACATCATGCGATTCCTGCTCGGCGTGGCCGAGGCGGGCTTCTTCCCCGGCATCATCCTGTACATCACCTACTGGTATCCGGCCTCGCGGCGCGGACGCATGACCGCCTGGTTCATGACGGCCGTGGCGTTGTCAGGCCTGATCGGCGGGCCGCTCTCGGGCTGGATCCTCAAGGACATGAGCGGCGTGAATGGCCTTGCCGGTTGGCAATGGATGTTCCTGATCGAAGCGATCCCATCGGTGGTGATCGGGCTGATCGTGCTGGTCGTGCTCGACGACCGCATTCGCGATGCCAAGTGGCTCAACGATGCCGAGAAGTCGATGCTCGAGCGCAACATCGCCAGCGATGTGCTCAGCAAGGAAGACCTGCCGCTGCGCCGGGTGTTCTCCAGCCCCCGCGTGTGGATGATGAGCCTGATCTACTTCTCGTTCGTGATCGGCCTGTACGGTGTGGGCTTCTGGCTGCCGACGATCATCAAGGGCACGGGCGTGACCGATCCGCTGCAAATCGGCCTGCTTACGGCCATTCCGTATTTCTTCTCGGTGATCGCGATGGTCGTGGTCGGGCGTCGCTCCGATCTGCGCGGCGAGCGTCGCTGGCACATTGCGATACCCGCTTTCGTCGGCGCCATCGGCCTGTTCCTGTCGACGACCTGGAGCCACAACACCCAGCTCGCCATGGTCGCCCTGACGCTGGCCACGATGGGCATCATGATCGTGCTACCGCTGTTCTGGAGCCTGCCCACGGCCTTTCTGGGCGGCACCGCCGCCGCGGCCGGTATCGCGATGATCAACTCGCTGGGCAATCTGGCCGGTTTCGTGGGCCCGTACCTGATCGGCTTTCTCAAGGACGCCACGCACAGCACCAACAGCGGCATGTTCCTGCTCACGATCTTCATGATTCTGGGCGGACTGCTTACGCTGGCCGTGCCCGCGCGGCTCGTCAACCAGTGACGGGTACGGCGGGATCGGCTGACGAAACCGCATCTCGCCGGGCAAGACCGTCCCGCCACGGGGCCGCTGGCCGGGTCGCCACCGTGGCCATCCGTTGGGAGTAATATATTTCGCATCGAGAAGGCCGTCCTTGCCGGGACGGCCTGTTTTTTGCCCCCAAAGATCCGCATGCCCGCCAATGACTCTCAGACGACGCCGGCCGGCGTCTCGCTCACCCCCACCGAGGTCAAGTCGATCCTCTCCGGCCTGCTGCTCATCATGTTTCTGGGCTCGCTCGACCAGACCATCGTCGCGCCCGCCCTGCCGACCATCGCCCGAGACCTCGGTAGCTTCGACGCCGTGTCGTGGGTCGTCACCGCGTATCTGCTCTCGTCCACGGCCATTACCCCCATCGTCGGCAAGCTCTCCGATCTGCTCGGACGGCGCGTCGTCATCGCCGTGAGCGTGGCCGTTTTCCTCGTGGGGTCGGTGCTGTGCGCGCTGGCGCCGAGCATGCTCGCGCTGATCGTGGCGCGCGGCGTGCAGGGGCTGGGCGGCGGCGGCCTCATCGCGCTGTCCAACACCGTGATCGCGGATATCGTCTCGCCGCGCGAGCGCGGCCGATATCAGGGATATATCTCCGGCATGTTCGCCGTCTCCGGCGTGGCGGGGCCCATCACCGGCGGGGTATTCGCCCAGTACCTGAACTGGACGCTCATCTTCTGGATCAATCTCCCGCTCGGTCTGCTCGCCATCTACCTGAGCGACCGCGCGCTGCGCCACCTGCCCCGTCGCGAGGGCAAGCCGAGCATCGACTATCTCGGGTCGGCGCTGCTCATCGCCGCGACCGTCTGCCTGCTGCTGGCGCTCACCTGGGGCGGACATCGCTACGACTGGGTGTCGATGCCCATTGCAGGCCTGCTCGCCGCGAGCGTGATCGTGGGGGCGATCTTCCTGCGTCACCAGCGTGCGGTGCGCGAACCATTGCTACCGGTGGCGTTGCTTGCCAACCCGGTGTTCCGGATGACATCGACGATGGCCGTGCTCGTGATGATGGTCAACATCAGCATCGGGATCTACGTGCCGCTTTATCTTCAGTTGCAGCGCGGCGAATCGGCTAGCCGTTCGGGGCTGATGCTGATCCTGCCGCTGCTGGGCATCGTGGTGGGAGCGCTCAGCGCGGGGCATTACATGCGCGCGACGGGGCATTACAAGCGTCCGCCGCAGATCGGCCTGCCCGTGGCGTTGCTGGGACTGACGACGATTGCGCTCGGCGTGCAGTCACTGCCGCTCTGGGTCGTGGGGCTGTGTCTCGGACTGGTGGGGATCGGCTTCGGCTCGGCCATGCCGGTGATGACCGTGGCGACGCAAAATGCCGTCGCGCCGCGCGACATCGGCATTGCGACGGCCGCACACGCATTCTTCCGGGCGCTCGGCGGGATGATCGGCGTCGCAATGTTCGGCGCGCTCATCGTCGGGCTGTTGGTCTCGGCAGACGGCGGCGCGCCGCGCGAACTGACCGACTTCCTTCGCCCAGGCGGCGCACCGCCCGGGATGGAAGATCATGTACGGCTCGCCTTCGGTGCCTTCTTCGGCGGTAGCGCCCTCATTGCCGCGCTGGCCATCGTCGCGCTCGGCCGCTTGCCGGAACTGCCGTTGCGTCAGAGTTCGGGAAACGAAGCAACCGCCATCGAGTGACGTTGCGAGCCTGACGGCTCGCTCGCCAGCCAATTACGCCGTCGCGCAGGCCCGATAGTGACGGTTGGCCAGTTCCATCTGCTCGAGCCCCTCGAAGAGTTGCGCCAGCGCGAGATGCACGCGCTGCTGCAGATGCCGGTCGTCGGTATGACGCAGTGCCCCTTCGAGGAACGTCTGCGCCTTGCCCCACAGCCGCTGGTGCTGGCACAGCTTGCCCAGTGCGAAGAGCAGATCGGGATCGTTCGGATGTCGCTGCTGCCACGCCTCGGCCTTCTGGATGAGCGGCAGGGCATCGCCGCCGGCACAATCGGCATAGCGGCGCAGCAGACGTGGGTCCCAGTGCTCGGCCAGCGCGGCCTCGACGATATCGCGCGCCTCGCGCAGGCGGTCGAGCGAAATCAGCAACTCCGCCGCGACATCGGCAATCCGCGCCGACGTGCGCGCATCGGCCGGCAATTCGTTCCAGCACTTGAGCAGCGCGTCGGCATCGTGGCGGTGATCGCGCAGAATGCCCTCGCTGGCCGTCTGCTTGAGCTTGGCCGCCAGCGCCGGATGCAGCGCTTCGCGCTTTTCCAGCACCTTGAGCAGCGCCAGGACCTCGGGCCAATGCTTCAGGTGTTGATGTGCCCGCAAGGCGACCAGCTGCGCCTGCATGCGGCGCGCGCCCTGCGCGCGCATCTCGGTCAGGGCTTCGAGCGCCCCTTCCGCATCACGGGTATCGACGCGCAACTCCGCCGTCTGCAACAGACGCGCCTCTTCGAGGTTCGCCCCCTGCGCCTCGGCCAGCCAGCTGTCGCGACGCGCAAACTCGCGCATACGATGCGCCGCGCGCGCCCCGATGATCGCCGCCACGCCACGATTGTCCTCTTGCTCGGCGGCTTCGCGCGCCGCTTTCTCCGCCCGCGTGTAGCGTCCCGCGAAGAGATTCGCCACGGCATCGCGCAACGCGATGTTCGCGCGACGGCTGCGTTGGCGATTGCGGTAAGCGGCCACGCGCTCCGGCATCTTGTAGATGTTGCGCAGAATACGAATGACGACGTACAGCGCAACGAACAAGGCCAGCAACGCCAACACAAAAAGATTCAGCGATACGTCAACACGGTACGGTGGCACGAGCATCACCACCTGCCCGTGATTGAACGTCGCCAGCACGGCAAAGCCGGCCGCGACCGCGAACAGGAGCGTCAACCAGATCAGTCCTCGCATGCCGGCTCCTTAGGGCTTGTCCTTGACGTCCTTGACCTGACCGATGGCGGTCAGGCTGGCGTCAAGGGTCGGCAGTTCGATCGTGCGCGAGCCCGCGTCGACCTGGTCGAGCAACGTTTTCACGGCGGCGATGCGACGCGACTTGGCGTCGAAATACTTGTCCAGCGCGGCCTGCGCGACCACCACGTCGCTATGCACAGCTGACGCGTTGCGCGCAAGCAGCGCCAGACGCGCATTGAGCAGGCGCAGCTTGAGATTCGCCCGCAGGAACGCGCCCTGCTCCGGCGCCACGAGCATCACGTCCGGGTCGTCCAACCGGCGGACCTGCACCAGTTGCTTGAGGCTGCCCAGCATCTCCGAGGACAGGCGATGCCACGTCGCGATCCAGCCCGCTTCGCTCACGCTGCCCGCACCGGCCGCGCCCCCCGCCGCCGACGTCGGGTCGACGCGCCGCTCCTCGGCCTGCAACGGCAACGTGTCGACCATGGCAATCGCCTGATCGAGCTTGCCGGTCAGTTGCGGCAAATCGGCCGCCGGCACGGCCTTGAGCCGGTCGATGTCCTTCTTCAACGCGTCGCGCACGCCTGCGAGCTGCGGTGCGCCGGAGCGTGCCAGGCGAGCGTCGGCACCCTCGAGCGCAATCAGCGCGCCGCGAACGTTGCCGGTGAGCTGCAATTGTTGATTCGCACTCGTGACGATCTGCTCGGTCTCGGCGAGCACCCATTCGTCTCGGTTGTGCGCCAGATCCTGATAGAGCTGTTCGAGTGCGGCCTGCTGGCTGCGCGAATCGGACACTCGCCCTTCAAGCGCCGTGAGCCGATTTTGCAGATCGCGCTGATTATCGAGCGCCTGCGCCGTTCGCACCTGCGCCTGCATGACCTGTGCATCGCCCGTCTGCTGACGGCGCGCCATTTCCTGCTGCACGCGGTCGAGCTTCTGGTTCAGCGACCAGCCGCCGATGCCGGCCCCGGCCGACACAAGCACGAAGAGCAGCCAGGGCAACGCGGCCCCGACCCTCGACGCCGAGGCGGCGGCTCGGGCGGCTGCCATGCGGGCGGGCTACCCGTCGTGCCATAGGGAGCACCGCCGGCCGTGGTTGCATTCGACGCCGCCGGGCCGGTCGACGCCGACGGGTTCTGGGAAGACTCGGGAACGCGATTATCTGTCGTCATGCTTTGACTTGAATGGGATCCGCCCATGTTTTGAGTGCCGCCAACAAGTTCTCGTCGCCGGGCGCGCATTGCGTAATCCTATCAAACCCCGCAGCCCGCGCGGCATCTGCGATGCGCACATGCGACGTAAAGCACCGCGCCGCCAGGATTTGCGCCAGCACCTGCGGGGTGCCCGGCGTGTGAATGCCATCGCGCGTGCCGTAGCGCGCAGCGAGCTGTGTGGCCAGATGACGCACCGCCTCGGAGCTGGTCAGCACCCAGGCGCAACGCTCGGGCGAAGCCAGCCGGGCTTCCAGCGCGGCCCACGCAGCGGCGTCCGGCGCGGGCGCCCGGCGCGTGTAGGCGCTGACGAGGTCCACCTGCGCGCCACCGGCGCGCAACGTGTCGGCCAGCAGTTCGCGGCCGCCGTCGCCCCGCACGATCAATACGCGGCGTCCCGCCAGCGAAGCGAGGTCGAGTTGCGCGAGGAGCGCTTCCGAGTCGAAACGCGCCGCCGGACCGCCCGGCGGCACGATCACCCGATGTCGTGGCGCGGCGATGCCCGCGTCGGCCAGCGCCTGCGCACTCCCTGGGCCGACCACGGCCACCGGCAATGCCGCGGGCCACAAGTCGCCCACGTGGGCACCGACATCGGTGAGGTCGTCGCTCGTTCGATGATCCAGGGATGCCAGAAGCGCCAGCCGAGCCAGGCCATGCGTCACCGCGTTGGGCGAGACGAACACCGCCAGCGCGTAGGACGCCAGCGAGCGCAATGCGCGATCAAGCGCCGCCAATGTATCTGGGTCGGCCTGCGCGGCAATGTGCAGCAGCGGGAATGCGAGCGTGTCGATGCCTTCTGCGCGCAACGCGCGGGCAAGTGCATGGGCTTGTCCGTCGGGGCGCGTCAGGATGGCGCACGGCGAGCGAGGCGACATTGCCCCACCGGCAAGGCGCCCGCAGACGGACGCTGGCGCAACGCCAGCGGCGGGCGGCAAGACCGGCGCGCGCGGGCTCAAGTGGGAGGATCCTTGGGCTCGGGCGGCGGCACCAATGCCAGGCCTCCCGCATCGATCAGTTCCTGCGCGACCCGCTTCCCGAGCGCCTCGGCGCCGGCCACATCGCCTTCGGCGACATTGGCCGTGCCCTGAGCGCGAAGCACCATCGCGCCGTCCGTCGACGCAATGAAAGCGCGCAGTGCCAGGTCGCCCTGCGGCGTAAATTCGGCAAACGCGCCCAGCGGCACCTGGCACGAGCCCCCCAGCGCACGCGACACGGCGCGCTCGGCGCTCACGGCCAGCGTGGTGTGGCCGTGGTGAAGTGCAGCGAGCCATTGCAGGATTTCGGGACGTCCCGCGCGCACTTCGATGCCCAGCGCGCCCTGCCCGGCGGCCGGCAGGCTCACCTCCGGCGCGAGCGTGGCGCGAATGCGCTCGCCCAATCCCAGGCGTTTGAGACCGGCCGCCGCAAGAATGATCGCGGCGAAATCGCCCCGGTCGAGCTTGCCCAGACGCGTATCGAGGTTGCCCCGCAACGGCGCCACCTTCAGATGCGGATACCGGGCACGCAAACTCACTTCACGGCGCAGGCTCGACGTGCCGACCACCGCCCCGGCCGGCAATGCCTCGAGACTGTCGTAGTCGTTGCTCACGAAGGCGTCGCAGGGATCCTCGCGCTCGAGCACGGCGGCCAGCGTGAAGCCGTCGGGCAATTGCATCGGCACGTCCTTGAGCGAATGGACGGCGAGATCGGCGCGTCCATCGGCCAGGGCAAGTTCGAGTTCCTTGACGAAAAGCCCCTTGCCGCCGACCTTCGCGAGCGAGCGATCGAGAATTTGGTCACCGCGAGTGGTCATTCCGAGGATACTCACGCGACACTGCGGATATAATTTGTGCAGCGCGTCACGCACGTGTTCGGCTTGCCACATGGCGAGCCGGCTCTCGCGCGAAGCGATCACCAGGGTTTCAGGAGCAGCGAAGTTCATTCAGCAACCGCGTGAAGACCAAAAGAAAAAATGGTAACACGCTTGACCGGCCCGAACGGCGGGTCGTGAGAGGAGCGACATGAAGAGCAGCGCAAAGGTAAAAGCCCCGCAAGAGGGCCTCGCCAAGTCGGTCGGCAAGATTTCCCCGCGAAAGCAGCAGCCGCGGCCCCATCCACTTCCCGCCAGGTGGCGGATGGGCCGGCCAAGGGCAAGGCCCGCCGCTCGCGTGAAGACAAGGACGCCCCGCTGCGCGAGGACATCCGCTTCCTGGGCCGTCTGTTGGGCGACGTGCTGCGCGAGCAACAAGGCAGCGACGCGTTCGATCTGGTCGAGACCATTCGCCAGAATGCGGTGCGCTTTCACCGCGAGGGCGACCGCAGCGCCGCGAAGGCGCTCAACAGCCTGCTCAACGGCCTGACCAATGAGCAAGCCATTCAGGTCGTGCGCGCGTTCAGCTACTTCTCGCACCTGGCCAATATCGCCGAGGACCGCCATCACAACCGCCGCCGCCGCGTGCATGCGCTCGCCGGTAGCCGCGCCCAGCCGGGCAGCCTGCGCGCCGCCCTGCAAAGTCTGAAAGATGCCGGCCTCGCCGATCCTGCCACGCTCCAGGCGTTCTTCGCGAGCGCGCTCATCGTGCCGGTGCTCACCGCCCACCCGACCGAAGTCCAACGCAAGAGCATTCTCGACGCCGAGCGCGAAATCGCCCGTCTGCTCGCCCATCGCGACGACGCCCTCACCGAGCGTGAGGCCTCGCGCAACACGGAATCGATGCGCGCCTACGTCACCACGCTCTGGCAGACGCGCATGCTGCGCAGCTCGCGCCTGACGGTGGCCGATGAAATCGAGAACGCACTGTCTTACTACCGCAGCACGTTCCTCTCCGAGATTCCCGCCCTGTACGACGACGTGAGCGCCGAGCTTCACGACGCCGTGCCCGCCGTGCGCGCCGAAGGCCTCGGCCGCTTCCTGCAAATGGGTAGCTGGATCGGCGGCGATCGCGACGGCAACCCGAACGTCACGGCGCAAACGCTGCAACTGGCCATCACGAGCCAGGCCACCGAGATCTTCGCGCACTACCTCGAACAGGTGCACTTGCTGGGCGCGGAGTTGTCCGTCTCGCAACTGCTCGCCGGCTCCAGCGACGCGCTGCTCACGCTCGCGCGCCGCTCGCCCGACGATTCGCCACACCGCACCGACGAGCCCTATCGACGCGCCCTCATCGGCGTGTACGCGCGTCTGGCCGCCACGGCGCGCGAGTGGGTCGGCCATGTGCCGCACCGCGTCGCGGTCGGTCGCGCCAGCCCGTATCTCGACGCGAGCGAATTCATCTCGGATCTGAATACGGTCGTCGCGTCGCTCATGGCGCATCACGGCGGCGCCCTGGTCGCCCAGCGCCTCGGGCCGCTCGTGCGTGCCGCCGAAGTGTTCGGCTTCCATCTGGCCAGCATCGACCTGCGCCAGAGTTCGGACATTCACGAAGCCGTCATCGCCGAGCTGTTCGCCAAGGCGGGCATCGAAGCCAATTACGCGAAGCTCGACGAAGACCAGAAGCTCGCCCTGCTGCTGCGCGAACTGCGCGAGCCGCGCCCGTTGTTCTCGCCCTATCTCGACTACTCGCAGCGCACGCGCGACGAGCTGGCCGTGTTTGCCGCGGCGCGCGACATCCGCGCCCGCTTCGGCCCCCGCGCGGTGCGCAACTACATCATTTCGCATACGGAAACCGTGAGCGATCTGGTGGAAGTCATGCTGCTGCAAAAGGAGACCGGCCTCTTCCAGGGGGCGCTGGGTGGCAACGGCGCGAAGGCCATCGAGCCCAAGGTCGGTGCGATGGTCATCCCGCTGTTCGAAACGATTGCCGACTTGCGCAATGCGCCGGTCATCATGCGCGCGTTCTTCGACATTCCCGGCATGTCCGAGGTGGTCACGCAGCAAGGCGGCGAGCAGGAAGTCATGCTCGGCTACTCCGACAGCAACAAGGACGGCGGCTTCCTCACGTCGAACTGGGAGCTGTACAAGGCCGAACTCGCGCTGGTGCATCTGTTCGAGGAGAAAGGCATTCGCCTGCGCCTGTTCCACGGCCGCGGCGGCACTGTGGGGCGTGGCGGTGGCCCGACCTATCAGGCCATCCTGTCGCAACCGCCGGGCACGGTGAAGGGGCAGATTCGTCTGACCGAGCAAGGCGAGATCATTGCGAGCAAGTTCGCCAACCCGGAGATCGGGCGTCGCAACCTGGAGACCATCGTGGCGGCCACGCTCGAAGCCACGCTGCTGCCGAGCCGCAACCAGCCGCCGCGTCTGGCCGCGTACGAACAGGTCATGCAGACACTCTCGGACACGGCCTTCGCCGCGTATCGCGACCTCGTCTACGAGACGCCGGGCTTCACCGACTACTTCTTCTCGGCCACCCCGATCGCGGAAATCGCCGAGCTCAACATCGGCTCGCGTCCCGCCTCGCGCAAGTTCTCGGATCCGAAGAATCGTCGTATCGAAGACCTGCGCGCGATTCCGTGGGGCTTCTCGTGGGGCCAGTGCCGTCTGCTCATCACCGGCTGGTACGGCTTCGGCAGCGCCGTGCAGGCATTTCTCGACGGCGGGCAAGGCAAAGCCGCGAAGGCCGACGCCGAAGGTCGCGAAAAGCGTCTCGATACCTTGCGCCAGATGGTCAAGCGCTGGCCGTTCTTCGCGACGCTGCTCTCGAACATGGACATGGTGCTCGCCAAGACCGACCTGGCCGTGGCGTCGCGTTATGCCGAACTGGTCCCGGACGAAAAGCTGCGCAAGCGCGTGTTCAATCGCATCGTTGCCGAATGGCAGAGCACCTCGCAGGCGCTCGCGCTCATCACCGGTCACGAGGAACGACTGGCGGACAACCCGCTGCTCGCCCGCTCGATCAAGAACCGCTTCCCCTACCTCGATCCGCTCAACCACTTGCAAGTCGAGTTGTTGCGCCGGCATCGTGCGGGGGAATCGGACGAGCGCGCCCGACGTGGCATCCACCTGTCCATCAACGGCATTGCCGCCGGGCTGCGCAACACGGGCTGACGTCCTCGCGGCGTGACGCCGCCGCGCCGGCTCCGCAGTCCGCGGGGCCGGCGCACAACGGCGATGGGCCGGAAACGCCATCTTGGCCGCGCGCTACTCTGCTTGAGATTCTCCCCAACGACAGTGGATCGATAGAACGGTATATTTCGGAAATTCGATTCGATGGCTGCTGGGGGCCCATCCATCATGCAATCCGATTCCAACGCAGTATCCGCGCGAGGTACCCGCTTACGACGGGTCTCCAGACGCCTCACGGCCACCGCGCTTGGCCTGATTTGCGCAGGCGCGCAGGCGGGTCCGGCCATCCAGATGTCACCACACATCGCCAGCACCAGCCTTTCCTCATCCGCATCCTCGCCCCCGCCCGCGCCCGTTTCGCATGCACTCGCTGCGGCGCCGCACGGCGTGCGCGGTTTGGCCGTACGCCTCGTCTCGCAAACGCTCGCGACGTCGCCCGCCAGTCCACCCAAGCCGCGGCCGATCGTCGATCCCGTGCTCGACCCGCTGATGCACGGCATTCTGGAGCGGCTGGCGATCAGCGAAGCGGTTGCGCGGACCAAATACACGTCAGGCAAGCCGGTGCAGGACACCCCGCGCGAGCAGGCGTTGCTTGACAGCATGGGAGACCGGGCCACCCAGTACGGCCTGACGCCCGCGCAGGCGCGCACGTTCTTCCGTCTTCAGATTGAGGCGGGCAAGCTGGTGCAGACGGCCTTACTGGCCCGCTGGAAGCGCGAAGGCAGCGCGCCCGGGGAGCCGGTCGATCTGGCCACGCGTTTGCGCCCGGCGCTCGACCGGCTCGGCACTTCGCTCATGCGCGATCTCGGTCGCCTGTGCGCATTGCCCGACGATCCATCGCGCATGGCGCGCATTCACCACGCCCGCGAGCGGATCGCCAACGCGGCGAAGCTCGAAGCGCTGCAACGTGCGGCGTTCGACGAGGCGACCTCGGGACTGTGCCTGTCGGCGCCGCCGCGCGTCTGGACGCTGTCGATGACGCACTGACCGGCACGCGCTGGCCCGGCCGCGCTCGACGCTGCGCGGACCGAGGCACCCTGCCCTGAGTGCTGTCGATGCGGCGCTGGCTCGGGCGCGCTGGCCCCGCCGTCGGCCGAGTCGATGGGCCAACGCCGGGGTTGTATAATCCCGGTTTGCCGTGCTCCGCCACGGTCCGCTTCCATCTGCCCCCGATGGGCCTCGATTAGCCAAGCTACGACAATGACCTCCCAACTCCACAAGAAAGGCGAAGCCTGGTCGGCCCGCTTTTCCGAACCCGTTTCCGAACTCGTCAAGCGCTATACGGCGTCGGTCTTTTTCGACAAGCGCCTGGCGCCGTTCGACATCGAAGGGTCGCTTGCCCATGCCGATATGCTTTCGGCGCAAGGCATCATCAGCGCCCAGGATCTGGCCGACATCCAGCGCGGCATGACGCAGATTCGCGGCGAGATCGAGCGTGGCGAGCTCGAGTGGCAACTGGATCTCGAAGACGTTCACCTGAACATCGAAGCGCGCCTGACCGCCCTCATTGGCGATGCCGGCAAGCGCCTGCACACCGGACGCTCGCGTAACGATCAGGTGGCGACCGACATCCGACTGTGGCTGCGCAGCGAAATCGATCGCATCGGCAATCACCTCGGCGACCTGCGCCGGGCATTGCTGGATCTGGCCGATCAGCACAGCGCCACGATTCTGCCCGGCTTCACTCACCTGCAAGTCGCACAACCGGTGACGTTCGGTCATCACCTGCTGGCTTACTTCGAGATGTTCAGCCGCGACGCGGAACGCATGCTCGACGTGCGCCGCCGCGTGAACCGGCTGCCGCTGGGCGCTGCGGCGCTCGCCGGCACGAGTTATCCGATCGATCGGGAACGGGTCGCGGCGACGCTTGGCTTCGAAGAAGTCTGCGCGAACTCGCTCGACGCCGTGTCGGATCGCGACTTCGCGATCGAATTCACGGCCGCCGCCGCGCTCGTGATGACGCACATCTCGCGCTTCTCGGAGGAGTTGGTGCTGTGGATGAGCCCGCGCGTGGGCTTCATCGATCTGGCCGACCGCTTCTGTACCGGCAGCTCGATCATGCCGCAGAAGAAGAACCCGGACGTGCCCGAACTCGCGCGCGGCAAGACCGGTCGCGTCAACGGTCACCTGATCGCGCTGCTCACGTTGATGAAGGGGCAGCCGCTCGCGTACAACAAAGACAATCAGGAAGACAAGGAACCGCTGTTCGACACGGTCGACACCGTGATCGACACGCTGCGCATCTTCGCGGACATGGTGCCGGGCATCAAGGTACGCGAAGCCAATATGCGCAACGCCGCGCTGCAAGGCTTCTCGACCGCCACCGATCTGGCCGACTACCTCGTCAAGAAGGGTCTGCCGTTCCGCGACGCCCACGAAATCGTGGCGCATGCCGTGAAGATCTGCTCGGATCGCGATATCGATCTGGCCGACCTGTCGCTCGCCGAGTTGCAGAAGTTCTCGCCGCTCGTCGGTGAGGATGTCTTCGATTGCCTGACGCTCGAAGGCTCGGTCGCCAGCCGCAACCACATCGGCGGCACCGCGCCCGCCCAAGTGCAACGCGCCATCGCCGCCGCACGCGCGAAGCTCGCCAAGTAAGTCGGCCTGGCCAGGTCGTTCGACCTGGCGGGCGCCAACGAAAATGCCACCCGGATGGGTGGCATTTTTCATGCGCGCGAGATGGACGTACGCGCGGGATCACGGCCCTCGCATCAGAACAGCGGCAGCGACAGGAACCCCTTGATGATGATCGCGTTGAGGATGTCGATGAAGAACGCCCCCACCATCGGCACGATCAGGAATGCAATGTGCGACGGGCCGAAGCGCTCGGTCACCGCCTGCATGTTGGCGATGGCCGTCGGCGTCGCACCCAGCCCGAATCCGCAGTGGCCCGCCGCGAGCACGGCCGCATCGTAGTTGCGTCCCATGACGCGGAACGTGACGAAGATCGCATAAGCCGCCATCGCGACCGCCTGCACAACGAGAATCACGATCATCGGCAGCGCCAGCGTCGAGAGATCCCACAGACGCAGGGTCATGAGCGCCATCGCCAGAAAGAGCGAGAGACTCACGTTGCCAAGCACCGACAGCGAGCGCTCAAACACCTCGTAGCCCACGAGCGACAGCAAATTGCGCACAACGACACCGCTAAACAGCACGCACACGAACGTCGGCAATTCGAAGGCCGTGCCCGCCAGCCAGCGCGCAATGACCTCGCCGCCCAGCAAACAGATGGCAATCATCGCCACCGTTTCGATCAGCGCCTGCGCGGTGATCAACCGCACCGTGTGCGGCTGCTCGAAGCCCTCCGGCGTGGTCTGTTGCGCCGCGGCGGCGCCCGGCACGTTGGTGCCCAGACGCCCCACCAGGTAACGCGCGACCGGCCCGCCCAGCAATCCGCCGAACACCAGCCCGAAGGTGGCGCAAGCCATCGCGATTTCCAGTGCCGACTGCACACCGTAGCGCGCGGTCAGCGTGTCACCCCATGCCGCGCCCGTGCCGTGTCCGCCTGCCAGCGTAATCGACCCGCCCAACAAGCCGACGCCCGGCGCCAGCCCCATCATGGACGCAAGTCCCACGCCGATCGCGTTCTGTACGATCAGCATGCCCGCCACCACGCCAAGGAACAGCACCAGGCGACGCCCGCCGGCCTTCAGGCTCGCTAGATTGGCCGACAGCCCGATGGTCGCGAAAAAGGCGAGCATGAGCGGCGTTTGCAGCGACGTGTCGAACTTCAACTCAACCTGCCCGAACTGGCGCAGCGCCAACGCGCCCACGGCCACCAGCAGGCCAGCCGCCACGGGTTCAGGAATGCTGTAGGTGCGCAGCGGCCCAATCCATTCGACCAGCTTGCGCCCAAGCAACAACACCAACGTGGCACAGACAAGTGTGCCGTAGGTGCTGAACTCCAGTTGTCCGGTTTCCATGAATCCTCCCGCTCGAAAAAAGTGCGTCGAGTGTAGCAACCGATTCGGTCCAAATTAACGGGAAATCACCCAAATTGGCGCAGTTCGAGCCAAACCACAAATCGGGCATGCCGCGCCACATTTCAACGATCGCCGGCCATCTTCCGCCATTTCACGGCCAACTTCACAGACTCATCTACGCATCTTGCGCCCGGCGACGCCCAGCAACGCTCACCACGCGAAATGCGCCCGGCAAAAACGGGCGTATAAGGCGCGACGCCACGCGTTGGGCATCCGCATGCCGACTTCGCTGAAACAAAAAAGCCCCGTGCTTTCACACGGGGCCGGATGTCGCCTCAGGCGCGCTCGCGTCGCTTACTGGCGCACGCAATCCACAAAATACTCGGGGCGTCCGTCCACTTCCTCGACGACCAGACCGTGGATATCGGTATGGAAGCCCGGGAAGCGTTCGTTGAAGTCGCGCGCGAAACGCAGATACTCGATGATCGCGGCGTTGAAGCGTTCGCCGGGAATCAACAACGGAATACCCGGCGGATACGGCGTGAGCAACACGCTCGTCACGCGCCCTTCGAGTTCGTCGATGGGCACCCGGTCGATCTGGCGATGCGCCAGCTTCGAGAACGCGTCGGTCGGCTTCATCGCGGGCTGCATGTCCGAGAGGTACATCTCGGTGGTCACGCGCGCCACGTCGTTCGCCTTGTACACGCTGTGGATCTGATCGCACAGATCGCGCAGCCCGATGCGCTCGTAGCGCGGGAACTGCGCCACGAACTCCGGCAGCACGCGCCAGAGCGGGCGGTTGTGATCGTAATCGTCCTTGAACTGCTGCAGCTCGGTCACCATCGAATTCCAACGGCCCTTGGTGATGCCGATGGTAAACATGATGAAGAACGAATAAAGCCCGGTCTTCTCGACGATGATGCCGTGTTCGGCAAGGTACTTGGTGACGATGGCCGCGGGAATGCCGCTCTCGCCAAACTCGCCGTCCACGTCCAACCCCGGCGTGATGATCGTCGCCTTGATCGGATCGAGCATGTTGAAGCCGTCGGCCAGATCGCCGAAGCCGTGCCAACGCTCGTTGGCACGCAGCACCCAGTCGTCGCGCTGAATCGTGCCCTCGTCGCCCAGATGCTCCGGGCCCCAGACCGAGAACCACCACGAATCGCCATACTCGGCCGCCACCTTGCGCATGGCGCGGCGGAAGTCGAGCGCCTCGACGATCGACTCTTCCACCAGCGCCGTGCCGCCCGGCGGCTCCATCATCGCAGCCGCCACGTCGCACGACGCGATGATCGCGTACTGCGGCGAGGTCGACGTGTGCATCAGGTACGCCTCGTTGAAGCGATACGTGTCGAAGGTTCGCGCCTCCGATTCCTGCACCACGATCTGCGACGCTTGCGAAATACCGGCGAGCAACTTGTGCGTGGAGTGCGTGGCGTAGACCGTAGCCTCAGCCGAGCGCGGGCGCCCTTCGCCGATCGCGTGCATGTCGCGATAGAACTCGTGGAAAGCCGCGTGCGGCAGCCAGGCCTCATCGAAGTGCAACGTGTCGATGTTGTTGCCCAGCAATTCCTTGATCATCTCGACGTTGTAGATGACGCCGTCATAGGTGCTCTGCGTGATCGTGAGAATGCGCGGCTTGGCATTCGGATCGCGTTCGAGCACTTCGCGCGCGAACGGGTTCGCTTCGATCTTGGCGCGAATGACTTCCGGCTCGAACTCCGACTTCGGAATCGGGCCGATGATGCCGAGGTGGTTACGCGTCGGCGTGAGGAACACCGGCACGGCGCCCGTCATCGTGATCGCGTGCAGGATCGACTTGTGGCAGTTGCGGTCGACCACGACGATGTCGCCCGGCGCCACGGTGGCATGCCACACGATCTTGTTCGAGGTCGACGTGCCGTTCGTCACGAAGAACAGATGATCCGCGTTGAAAATACGCGCCGCATTGCGCTCCGACGCGCCCACCGGGCCGTTGTGGTCAAGCAACTGACCCAACTCTTCCACGGCATTGCACACGTCCGCGCGCAACATGTTCTCACCGAAGAACTGGTGGAACATCTGGCCCACCGGGCTCTTGAGGAACGCCACGCCGCCCGAGTGGCCCGGGCAGTGCCACGAATAGGAACCGTCGGCCGCATAGTGCGTGAGCGAGCGGAAGAACGGCGGCGGCAGCGAGTCGAGGTACGACCTGGCTTCACGGATGATGTGACGCGCCACGAACTCCGGCGTGTCTTCGAACATGTGAATGAAGCCGTGCAGCTCGCGCAGGATGTCGTTCGGAATGTGGCGCGACGTGCGCGTCTCGCCGTACAGGAAAATCGGAATGTCCGGGTTGCGACGGCGCACTTCCTGCACGAACGCGCGCAGGTTGATGATGGCCAGCGCCAGCTCGCCCTCGCCTTCACCGCCCGCTTCGCTCGAAAACGTGCCGAACTCGTCGTCGTCGATGGACAGGATGAAACTCGATGCGCGGCTCGCCTGTTGCGCAAACGAAGTCAGGTCACCGTAGCTCGTGAGACCGTTGACCTCCATGCCCTCGGCTTCGATGGCCTCCGCCAAGGAGCGAATCCCGGATCCGGAGATGTTTTCGGAACGGAAGTCTTCGTCGATGATGACGATCGGAAAACGGAATTTCATTGGCGTTCCTTCGACAAAAGAACGAGCCACGGTCCGACATGGCCGTGGCTCTTGGGCAGTGCGACGTTGCGGGTGCTCACCGGTGGCGAGTCAAGCCTGCGCAGGCTAGGTTTTCGGCAGCGTGACGCCACGCTGTCCCTGGTACTTCCCGCCGCGATCCTTGTACGACGTCTCGCAGACTTCGTCGGATTCGAAGAACAGCACCTGAGCCACGCCCTCATTGGCGTAGATCTTGGCCGGCAGCGGCGTGGTGTTCGAGAATTCCAGCGTCACATAGCCCTCCCATTCGGGCTCGAACGGCGTCACGTTCACGATGATGCCGCAACGGGCATACGTCGATTTGCCGAGACACACGGTGAGCACGTTGCGCGGAATACGGAAGTACTCGACGGTGCGCGCGAGCGCGAACGAGTTCGGCGGAATGATGCAGACATCGCCGGAGAAGTCGACGAACGACTTTTCGTCGAAGTTCTTCGGATCGACAATCGTCGAGTTGATGTTCGTGAAGATCTTGAATTCAGCCGCACAGCGAATATCGTAGCCGTAACTCGACGTGCCATAGCTGACGATCTTCTGCCCGTCCTGGGATTGCCGGACCTGCGACGGCTCGAAGGGCTCGATCATGCCGTGCGCCTCGGCCATACGCCGGATCCATTTGTCGGACTTGATGCTCATGTGTGGGCCTGAATGGGCGTGGTACGTGAAAAATTGGGCGTATTTTACGCGATTGTTGCGGTGCGGTGAGGTTTTCACGCGCACCGCGCCGCACGGGGCTCCCCGGGCCCCTGTGCGCCGTCCTTACGTGTTCTGAACGACGATCGACGGGAACTTGCTCGTCATGTCCTTCTGACGTGCCGCGATCTTCACCGCCATCTTGCGGGCAATGGCCTTGTAGAGCGCCGCGACCCGGCCGTCCGGGTCGCCCACCACGCTCGGCATGCCGGCGTCGGCGTGCACGCGGATACTCATCTCCAACGGCAGCTTGCCCAGCAGCTCGACGTCGAAATCGTGGCTCATGCGTTCGCCGCCGCCCACGCCGAAAATCGGCTCTTCATGTCCACAGTTCGAGCAGATGTGCAGACTCATGTTCTCGATGAGACCGAGGATCGGCACGCCGACCTTCTCGAACATCTTGAGACCCTTGCGGGCGTCGAGCAGCGCCAGATCCTGCGGCGTGGTGACGATGACCGCGCCCGTGACGGGCACCTTCTGCGCGAGCGTGAGCTGGATGTCGCCCGTGCCCGGCGGCATGTCGACGATCAGGTAGTCGAGGTCGTGCCAATTCGTCTGGTTGAGCAGCTGTTCGAGCGCCTGCGTGACCATCGGGCCGCGCCAGACCATCGGATTGTCCGGCTCGATCAGGAAGCCGATCGAGCTGGCTTGCAGGCCGTGCGCCGTCATCGGTTCGAGCGTCTTGCCGTCTTTCGACTCGGGTTTGCCGTGAATGCCCAGCAGCGTGGGTAGCGACGGACCGTAGATGTCGGCGTCGAGAATGCCGACGGTAGCCCCCTCGGCCACCAGCGCCAGCGCCAGATTCACGGCCGTGGTGCTCTTGCCCACGCCGCCCTTGCCCGACGCCACCGCCACGATGTTCTTCACGTTCGGCAGGAGCTTCACCCCGCGCTGCACCGCATGCGCCACGATTTTCTGGCTGATGTCGACCGCCACGCGTTCGACACCGGGCAGCTTGCCCACGGCATCGGTAATGCGCGTGCGCATCGCCTCGAACTGGCTCTTCGCCGGATAGCCGAATTCGATCTGGATACCGACGTGACCATGCTCGGCCACGACCTGCTTCACATACTTTCCGGCAATCAGGTCGAGCCCCGTGTCGGGATCGACGATGCCACGCAGCACTTCATTGATTTGGGCGACTTCCATTTGGGTCTCTCGCTCTGTCGAGGCGCGCCGGGAAAGCCCCGGCAAGCGCTAACAACTTGTAACATCCGTGGCGCACGCTCTCGATTAGCATGCGAGGCGCGCGTGTTATGGGGAACCCGCCGGCATGGCAATCTGTCCTTGCCTGCGGTTGACACTCAGCGCTATTGTAAAAGACCGCGCGCCGGCAGGTTCAAAACCCCTGCGACGCACGCGTGCTTCGGCGAAGTGCTCACGCGTTGTTTCACGACTGCTAGCTAATCGATAAGGAGCCTCACATGAATAAGAACTCTCTGCGCGCTTGCGCGCTCGTCCTGACCGCCGCCGCCATGCTGGCCGGTTGCCAGACGCCGCAGGGCACGAACACGGCGGTCGGCACCGGTGTGGGTGCGGCAGTGGGCGCAGGACTGGGCAACCTCATCGGAGGCAACACGACAGGCACGCTGATCGGCGCCGCCGTGGGTGCCGCCGCTGGCGGCGCGACGGGGTATAACTGGAGCGCGATCAAGAACACCTTGGGCGGCCACACGGCCGGCACGGGCACCACGATCTCCGAGCAGCCGGACGGCTCGCTCAAGGTCGCCGTCCCGAGCGACGTGACGTTCGACACCGGCCGCGCCGACATCAAGCCGAACTTCCGCGCCGTGCTCGACGACGTTGCCGCGTCGCTCAACCAGAATCCGGGGATTACGGCCAACATCGTGGGCCATACGGACAGCACAGGCGGCGATCGCATCAACATCCCGCTGTCGCAAAACCGCGCGTCCAACGTGATCCAGTATCTGAACAGCCGTGGTATCGCGATGAATCGCATGAGCGGTACGGGCGTCGGTTCGAGCCAGCCGGTCGCCTCGGATGCCACCGCCGCCGGCCGTGCGCAGAACCGTCGCGTCGAAATCCTGCTGCACGCACCGCGCGGCTGAACGCCTCGCGATTCGCTTTCTGCCGCCCGCTTTCTACCTGACGGGGCATTGGGATTTCGCCGCACAATCGCAGGTCCGGTCCGCCGGGCCTGCGTTCTGCCGACGCACCCGAGCAGCATGCTGCGACGCACCATCGAAAATCGGCACCTCAGTTGAACTAAACCCGTGTCACATCGCTCAGACCCTTCGGAAGTGCTGACTGTGGGCGCTTCCATCTCCTCTTTGTTATTGACGTTACGTGTGCCTAGTTAAGCCGGAACCTGGTTCCGGCTTTTTTTTGGTTCATCGTGGATTACCGCCCCACAGACGTCGCCGGCGCCATCGGCAACGGTCGGCCATTGCCTCGCTCTCGCCTCTGCGCCGCCGTGCCGGATTCATTGACCGAGTCGGGCGGTTGGGCGTCAACTGGCCTCGCCTGCTAGAATCGACCTTTCCCGGTTCCCTCAACGCACAGTCGATCCTCATGTCCCGCCGCATTCTTGTCACCTCCGCCCTGCCGTACGCCAATGGCCAGATTCACATCGGCCATTTGGTCGAATACATCCAGACCGACATCTGGGTACGGTTCATGCGGATGCAGGGCCATGAGGTCTACTACGTCGGCGCGGACGACACGCACGGCACGCCCGTCATGCTGCGCGCCGAGAAGGAAGGCCTCACCCCCAAGCAATTGATCGAACGCGTCTGGAAGGAACACAAGCGCGACTTCGACAGCTTCGGCGTCTCGTTCGATAACTACTATTCGACGGATTCCGAGGAAAACCGCGAATTGTCCGAAGGCGTCTATCTCGCCCTCAAGGCACAGGGTCTGATCGAAGCCCGCGATATCGAACAGGCGTATGACCCGGTCAAGGAAATGTTCCTGCCGGATCGCTTCATCAAGGGCGAGTGTCCGAAATGCGGCGCCAAGGACCAGTACGGCGATTCGTGCGAAGTCTGTGGTTCGACCTACGCGCCGACCGATCTGCTCAACCCGTACTCGGTGGTCTCGGGTGCCACGCCGGTGCGCAAGACATCCACGCATTACTTCTTCAAGCTCTCGGACAAGCGCTGCGAGCAGTTCCTGCGCAAATGGGTGGCCGGACTCGCGCAACCCGAAGCCGCCAACAAGATGAAGGAATGGCTCGGCGAAGACGGCGAGTCCACGCTGGCCGATTGGGACATCTCGCGCGACGCGCCCTACTTCGGCTTTGAGATCCCGGGCGCCCCGGGCAAGTATTTCTACGTGTGGCTCGACGCGCCGGTCGGCTACTACGCCAGTTTCAAGCACCTGTGCGCGCAGCGCGGCCTGAACTTCGACGAGTGGGTCAAGCCGGGGTCGACAACCGAGCAGTACCACTTTATCGGCAAGGACATCCTGTACTTCCACACGTTGTTCTGGCCGGCGATGCTCGAGTTCTCGGGCCATCGCACGCCGACCAACGTGTTCGCCCACGGCTTCCTGACGGTGGACGGCCAGAAGATGTCGAAGTCGCGCGGCACGTTCATCACGGCGCAAAGCTTCATCGACACCGGCCTCAATCCGGAATGGCTGCGTTACTACATCGGCGCCAAGCTGGGCAACACGATGGAAGACCTCGACCTGAACCTCGACGATTTCATCGCTCGCGTGAACAGCGACCTGGTGGGCAAGTACGTGAATATCGCCAGCCGCGCGGCGGGCTTCCTTCTCAAGCGCTTTGACGGTCGCGTGTCGCCGGACGCCATGCAGGCGCCACTGCTGGGGCAACTGCGCGCGGTTGCCCCGCAAATCGCTGCGCACTACGAAGCGCGCGAGTTCGGCAAGGCGCTGCGTCTGGTAATGGAACAGGCCGACGCCGTGAACGGTTACGTCGACACGGTCAAGCCGTGGGATCTGGCGAAGGATCCGGCACAAGCCGGCGCGCTGCACGAGGCCTGCTCGGTGTGCCTCGAGGCGTTCCGCCTGCTCACGCTGTACCTCAAGCCCGTGCTGCCTGTGACGGCCGAGGCCGTGGAGCGCTTCCTGACCATCGCGCCGCAAGTGTGGCAGGACGTGAGCCGCCCGCTCACCGCCGACACGGCGATCTCCGCCTACAAGCATTTGATGACGCGCGTCGAAGGCAAGCAGGTTGAGGCGTTGCTCGCGGCCAACCGCGACTCGCTGCAAGCGGCCGCACCGGCGGCCGAGGCGGCAGCGGCGAAGGGCAAGGACAAAGCCGCCAGGACGTCGGAGAAGGCCGAGAAGGCCGAGAACGGCGCGCAAGCCGGGGTCATCAACATCGACGACTTCGCCAAGATCGATCTGCGCATCGCGCGCATCGTCGATTGCAAGGCGGTCGACGGGTCGGACAAGCTGCTGCAACTTACGCTCGACGTGGGCGAAGCGCAAACGCGTAACGTCTTCTCCGGGATCAAGTCCGCATATCCGCAGCCCGAAGCGCTGGTGGGCAAGCTCACGGTGATGGTCGCCAACCTCGCGCCGCGCAAGATGAAGTTTGGTCTGTCCGAAGGCATGGTGCTCGCCGCCTCGGCCGCCGACGAGAAAGCCGAACCGGGCCTCTACATCCTCGAGCCGCACGACGGCGCGAAGCCCGGTATGCGCGTGAAGTAAAGCATCAACGTCCCGCCCGGATACGCCAGCGCCGTCGCATGACAACCGCCGGCGCTGCCCACCGAAAACACCCCGAATGCCAGACCGCTCGTCTGGCGTTGGGGTGTTTTGTCTTGTAGCGACGACCTCGTCATCGGCGTGGCCGCCGATCCGGCTGCCGCCCTATCGCGACGCCGACACCAGCAGCAGCATCGGCCGCTCCAGTTCTTCGGCCAACGACGGCACCTCGCGAATCTGCGCGGCGGTCGGTGCGAACTCGTCGATCTTCAGAATCCGAAAGCCGGCGTCGACAAGCGTATTCACCGTTGTGGCAAGCGTGCGGTGGTACTTCAACACCCCCTTGGCAAACCAATCGGTCCGACGCGCCCCCTCGACCGCATAACCATTGACCGGCCACGTTTTGCGCCCGTCTTCGTCGGCGATCCACTGCGGATGGGCCGCCGCCATGAACACCGGATGTTCGATGGTGAAGACGAAATGTCCGCCGGGCGACAGTGCCTCGTGGATGGCGCGCACCAGACGCCCGAAGTCGAGCACGTAGTGAAACGTCAGCGCGCTATAGGCCAGATCGAAGGCCGCGGGCGGCAGGTCGAGCGTATCGAGATCGGCGATGCGAAACGCAATCGCAGGATCGGACGTGTCGGCGCTCGCACGATCGATCATGTTCCGCGACAAGTCGAGTCCAAGCACTGAGGCCGCACCCTGTTCGCGCATCCAGCGCGAAGCCCAGCCAAAGCCGCAGCCGAGATCGACCACGCGCTTGCCGTGCAGGTCGGGCAGCATCGACTTGACGGCCGGCCATTCGGGCGCGCCGTCCAACCCCCACACCTGTCGAGGCAATTGGCTGTAACCGGCAAAAAAATCGGGATTGTCGTAGATGTTCTGGGCCATGAGATGCCTCCGAATGAATCGTTCGATGCGCCAGGGCGCCGGCGGCGCCTGGCATCGAATCTCTCACGAAGCATTCGGTGACATCAGGCCCGCGGGCTAGCGCAGATGATCCACCGGCAACGCGGTGGTGAATTTCACCGTTTCCATTGAAAAGCTCGCGCTGATGTCTTGCAGATCGGCCACGCGAATGAGCTTTTTGTAGAAACGGTCGTAGGCAGCGATGTCCGGCAGATACACCTTGAGCAGATAGTCGATCTCGCCCGCCATCCGGTGCATCTCGACAATTTCAGGCAATTCCCGTGCGCCCGCCACGAAGCGGACCATCCAGTCCTCACTGTGCGCTGCCGCCTTGATGAACACGAACGCGGTGACGCGCAAATCGAGTTGCTGAGGATCGCACAGCGTGACCTGCCCCGTGATGACGCCGTTCTCGCGCAGGCGCTGCACGCGCCGCCAGCAGGGCGTGGGCGACAGATGCACGGCTTCCGCCAGTTCGCCCAACGAGCGCGAGGCATCGGCTTGCAGATTTTCGAGAATTGCGAGATCGGTTTTGTCCATGACAGCCACCAGAGAGGAAAATTTTTCCAAATCCTACGCCATTCGGCAAGAAATTTGAAACCCTTTACCTCTCGTTGGCACGTAAACTTCAGAAACATTCCGAAAACAGGCGGCATCATGAAAATCTTCACTCAGCATCCGGCCTCTGTCGGTGAAAATTACCTCCAACACATGGGGTCGGCACTGTCCTTCGCGCTGCCCTTGCTGGGGGCATGTCTGGCGTGTCTCGTGCACGCACTGCTGCCGTTCCTGTTTGAGAAAACGGGCAGTCGAATCATCGTGCGCCTGCACGAACGCATGGTGACGCATCGCGACCGGCACGCCATGTCCGCGACGCCGTCCGAGAAGGCCGACGGCCAGCGATCGCAGGCAATGCCATAAAGCCGAGTCGCCGAGGCCGAGCGATCGGCCATCGCCTTGCCCCGATCAGGGACGCTCCGACGCAGGATCCGCCGAGCGCGACGTGACCGTCACCCGGCCATCGGGGCCGAAGTGGGCGTTGAACATGCCCGCCGTGTTGACGCCGTCCTCAAGCCAGCGCCAGCTCCACACGGTCTCCTTCTTCAGTCGGTACTCCGCCACGGTCGTCGGCTTGCCGAGCAGGCGCCGCACATCGTCCTGCGACATGCCCGGGTGCACCTGTTCGAAGTTCTCGGGTGAGAGCGCCTGGATGACGCCACGCAGCTTCCCGTCAGGCGAGATGTCAACCATATAGGTCCGCAAGCCCCCCGGCGCACGCGGATACTCCAGCCGCCGTGAGCCGTCGTCGTTCTCCCAGACGATTTCCGGCTTGCCCATCTGCTCGCGCACCTGGGCTTCGGTCGTGACGCCCGGTGTGAGGTTGCGCAACAGCATGTCATCCGGCTTGATAGCGTTGACCGTATCGCGCGCTTTTTCACGCACCTTGTCGATCTGCTGCTGATCACAGCCGAACAAGCCCAACAGACTCGCGAACAATCCCATGGCGACTCCCGAACGAAGACCCCGGCGCAGCTCCTGCGCCGAGTGAACGAAACTGCGCAACGTTGTCATGGCAGCACCTCCTTTTTTCCGTATTTTTCCACGCATTTGGCGCGCCGCGCCGTCCCGGCATCGATCAGTCGAAGCGACGGTTGAACAGCACGTCGAAGCCGGACAGCGAACCGGTGCGCAGCACCAATTGCCAGCGACGCGACAGTTGCCACGTAATTTTCACGATACTCGCGGCGCTGGTCAGACTTTGCTCGTATCCCAGGGCGAAGTTGTCCGAGATTGCCTTGCCCACCCTCACGACCTGCTCGTCGTCCGACAGGCCCGAATCGCTGGTGCCGATGCTGAACTCGTCGATCCCGAGATCCTTGATGATGCGTCTGCCGCCCGTGGCCCCGAGCAGTGCCGTGGCCGCCCCCGCCATCGCCTGACGCTGGCCGAGCCCCGCGCCATCGGGCCGTGGCCGAACATCAGCCACGAGAGCTTCTCCTCGTCCGACACGTTCGGCTCTGAGACGAGCGACACACGCGGCTGGCGCACCGTGCCCGTCACCAGCACCCCGGCGGCGACTTCCTGATTGCGGCGCATCGCCTGAATGTAGATCTCCGGATTGTCGAGCGGGCCGACGAAGTTGATCTGACCGCGCTCGATCGCGAGCTTCCGGTCGAACGCCTCGTACGTGCCCTCCGCCACCGTGATCGTGCCGGTTGCGCGCATCGTCGTGAGTGGATCACTCTGCAAACGCACGCTGCCGCGCAACAGCAGGTCGGCCCCGGCACCGACGAAACGGAAGTCCCGCCCCAGATCCACGTTCACGTTGATGTGCGGCGAGAAGCGGCTGGCCGGCTTCGCGCTGATGCGGGCAGCCTCTTCCTTCGCATCGAGCGGCCGGGTGCGGGCCTGCGCGCCGCCGCGCACCACCACGACATCGTCGCCAAGCTTCGGCGCGCTGGTCGGCGGCAGCGCAAAACGGGCCCGGTCGATGGTGAACTTGCCGGTCACGGCCATCGCGTCGCCACTGCCCATCGCCTTCGCCTCGCCGGTAAGGGATAGCTGCCGGTCCGGCGCGGCGAACAATTGCAGCTTGTCGGCCGTGAGCGTAACGCCGAGCGTCGGCTCGGGCGTGTCGAGCCGGATGTTGCCCGTTGCCCGTGCCGTGCCACCGCCACCGCCCGTCACGACCACGTCGCGCAGCACGATCTCGGTCGGCGTGAGCAGCACGCGCACGCGTCCATTCTTGACGCGCACGCCCGTGTCGAACATCTGCATCGACAGATCGTCGGCGGTCAGCTCGCCGGTGGGACGCGGCTTGCCTACCGTGCCCGCGAGCGTCACTTGCAGGTTCGCACGCCCCTTGAAGGCAAATTGCGCCCCGGCCAGACGCTCGAAATTCGACAGATCGGGAATGGCAATGGCGAGGCGTCCGGCGAGCGGCGCGGTGTCCGGCACCTCGGGAATGCCGCCCTGCACATGCAGGCCCGCCTGTATGTCGGCGTCCAGCGTGCCGACCAGCGACGAGACGGCCTTGAGCGTGACGTGCGCTGTCTGCCCCGCCAGGTCGACGCGCGCGCGCAGCGCCGAGATCCCGAGCGGCACGCGCGCCCCCACGCCGCCCTTCTCCGCTGTCAGGCCGGGAACGCCTGTCACCGTCACGTTCACGCTCTCGTTCAACCCGCCGCGGCGCAACGTGACGTCACCACTGCGCCGCACGACTTCGACGAAGCCGTCGGCCCGCTGACCGGTGTGCACGTCCCATTTGCCGTCAAGCACAAGGTCGCTGGCGACCGACGGCGACTCGCCCGTGAACGCGTGCATGACGCGCAGCACCTGCGCGACGTCGAGCGTGTCGAGGGTGCCAGCCGTCTTCAGTTGTCCATCGCCGTAGTCGAGGTTTGCCAGTGACGCCGTCCCTGCATCCGTCACGAGTTTGGCCGCGCCAAGATGTACGCGATCGGCGCTCACCTGGACCTGCCACGGGGACGCAAGGGTGAGCTTCGGCACGCCCCGGTTCTCGAGCGTCTGGATCGTGCCGCGCCAGCCTGGCTTGCCGCGCGTATCGGTCACGGCGCCGGCGGCATCGAGATTCATGTCGAGCGGCGCTTCGCGAAGCTTGCCCGCCGCCTTCAGGTGCAATGTGTGTGCGCCGCGTGTGCCCGCTAGCGCAAGCGAGAGCCGGTCGAGCCGCGCGATGTCGCTGGTCAGGCCCTGGCCCTCGAGCGTCACGTTCAGCCGGTCGCCCGCCGCGCCCGGCAGGCCGCCGCTGACGTCCACCTTCCCGCTCAGATGCTGGAGCTTTTGCGCCCCGAAGACGAGCTTGTCGGCCGCGAGCGTCGCGACCACGACCGGACGCTCGATCGTGCCCGACACCTGCCCGTCCAGTTGCAGGCGACCTGCGAGGCCGAAGCCGAGCTTGTCGAGCGACGGCGCGTCGATCTTTACCGCCATCTTGTCGCCCGCGGTGCCAAAGCTGCCGCGCAATTGCACCTGGTTGCCCGCCACGAGCAGGTTGGCGTCACTGGGCAGCAGACGCGTGCCCGCCAGCCTCACCGTGCCAGACCCGCTCATCGGCAAATCGGCGTAGACGCTGTCCTGCAATGCAAACTTGAGCGCGAGTCCGAACGCCGGACGCAGCGCCCCCTGCGCATCGACCTGACCCGTGACGCTCGCCGCTGGTGGCTTGGTACCCCGCTTTTGCGGGCCGTAAAGGTCATACCAGGCGGCGGGATCGAAGCGTGTGAGTTTGATCTGCGCCCGATAGGCGCCTGTATCGTCGTTTTCGAGAACGCCGGTGGCCGCAACCTTGCGATTGCCGGCCTCCAGCGAGAGCGCGTTGACGGTGGTGCCCTTGGCATCGAGACCGATGTCGGCCAGCACACGTCGGGCCGCGTCGCGCCAGTCGAGGACGATGTGTTGCCCGGTGGCGTCGAGCTTGATGTCGAGCGGCCCGCCGAGCGTCGTCGCAGGCAGCTTGCGGTACAACGCGCGCAGATCGAGATCGCGCATCGTCAAAGCGAAGCCGCCGACGGTCGACTCGGCATCCGCCGACGTCGGCGGCGCCGCCTTTGCGGCGCTGGCCGCATTCGCCCCCTTCGCCCCCGTCGCCCCCGTCGCCCCCTTCGCCGCCGACGCGACAGGCGCCGTTGTCGCCGCCACCGATACGGCCCCCCTCTCCCGACGCAGCTCGCCACTGCCGGTAAGCCGGCCACCGCCCACAAGCTTCAGCTCGATATCGGTCAGCGCCTGATGCGTCGCATCGAGCAGCACCTGCGTGCGCAGGCTCTCGACGGGCAGCCCGCCGGCATCGATGGCCCCTGGCTTGGCATTCGTCACGGACACCGGCCCCACCACGCGGAATGTTTTGGCCCCCGGCGCCGGTCGCAAATCGGCCTGCACCGCGAGATCCGCCTGCGGCGCCGTGGGATCGAAGTCGCGCGGATTGAGGTGATTGAGCGACACCTGCGCGCGCGAGAGCGGCACGGCGCTGAACGGCGACGCGGCAATGTGCGCCGTACCGTTCAGCGTCTTTCCGGTCGCCGTCAAGTCGACGACGAGCGCGTCGAGCGAGCCGGACAGGTCGGCCTGCAGAGCGACCGGAATATCGCCCGCCTTCGCTTGCAAGCCGACGTTGCCGCCCAGCGCGAACGGACGCCGGCCGTTCAACTGCACATTCGCCCGCACTTCGCCGTAGGGCGTGCCGAGATGTTCGATCCGAATCGTGTGTTGCGTGCCGTCGCTGCGCGCGGCGACGCGAACGTCGTCCAGCACCAGCGCAGGCGAATGCAGTGTGAGCTTCGCCACACGCACGTCGTTGAGCGTGAGGCCGAGCGGCAGACGCAGGCTCGACGGCATCGTCGTGGGTGTGGTCGACGGCGGCGATGGCGCAAACGCCATCTCCACGTCCCCCGCCTGCAACTTGTCGACGGTGAAATGCAGCGGGCGCAAGCGCAAGTCCCAACGGCTTTCGAGTCGGCTCACGGTGATGCGCGTCGCCCCGTCGAGATAGCGCAGGTCGTTCACGGTGAAGCCGTGCGCGAGGCTGCCGCTGCGCCATTCCCCCGAGAGTTTGCCGCCGAGCGTCGACACGGCCGTCTGCCACAGCCAGCGGCTGCCGCGCTCGCTCGACATCGCCCAGAGCAGCGCGCCAATGACCAACACGACGATGAGCAGGACGGCGAGTACGACGCCCGCCAGCGCTCGCACCCATCGCCGGTGACGCGCAGGCGGCGATGGTGGCGTGGGTGGCGATGGTGGCGGCTCGGATGGCGACGGCGGCGGTGAGGTATCGAGTGGCATCGTCATCAGAAAGCCACCCCCAACGAGATGGCAGGACGGAACTGCTTGTTGCGCACGCCATAGCCCAGGTCGAGGTTCACCGGCCCGACCGGGCTGCGCCAGCGCACACCGACCCCCACGCCGTGATACAGCGGCGTGGGATGACGATAGTCGTCGGTGGCCGTGCCGACGTCCCAGAACACGGCCCCGCCCCAGTCACGCGTGACCCAGCGCTGATATTCGAGACTTGCCGTGCCAAGGTACTTCGTGGGGAACGTGGTGCCGTTCTGCTGACGGCCAATGCTCTGATACGTATACCCGCGAATCGACGACGTGCCGCCCGCGAAGAACAGCAGCGACGACGGAATCCGGTTGCTGTTGCCGTTGGTGAGCACGGCGCCAAGCTCCAGGCGCGCGATCACGATGTCGCGTTGGCCCACGGGAAAGTACTGACGGATACGGCCATAGAGACGCCCAAAACTCTGATCGGTGAGGACCGGCTTCGCCGCGACGCCGATCTGCGTGTTCACAATGTTGCCCTTGCGCGGAAAGATCAAGTCGTCGACATCGCGACGGTTCCACGAAAATGCCGCCACGAGCGCCTTGTTGAGGAAAGGCTGGCCGCCGTCGGGACGTTCGTCCGCGCGGTAAAAGTCGAGCGTATAGGCCCAGTCGTAGCGATCGCGCGAGCGGGCGCGCTTGATGCCGATCTGGGTCGAGCGTTGATCGAGACCATTCAGATACGTGCGCTCGAACGATCCGCGAAGGCTGTTGGTGTAGGCGCTGGTGTCGGGCGGCATGGCGATCTCGGCGTATCCGCCCTGCCGGTACTGTTCCAGACGCGCCTGCGTATCGAACGTCCACGCGCGGCCAAACAGGTTGTAGTACGAATAACGCCCGTTGACGCTCGCGCCGGTATCGGTCGTATAGCCGACCCCGCTTCGCACGCGCTGCGTGGGGAATTCGCGCACCTTGACTTCGACCGGTGCGTTTTCGGCACGCGCCGGGTCCTCCGTGACCGAGATGATGACGTTCGAGAAGTATGGCGTGGCCTGAATCTGACGCTGCAGTTCCCGCAAGCGCTCGGCGTCGAACGGCTCGCCCTCGGACAGCGGATTGACATTGCGGATGATCTGCGCCGGATAGCGCCGCGTACCGGAGATGATGAGCGGACCGAGGGTGAAGGGCGGACCGCTCTCGTACGTCGCGACGAGCGAGGCAGCGTCGTTATCGGCATCGACCACGGCGCGCGCGAAGGCCATTTTCGCCGCGTGATAGCGCTTCTGTCCCAGTTGGAACAGGGTGTCGTCCTTGGCCTTGTCCCAGTCGGCCTGACGGAACGGCGCATCCACCGGCAGCGCCCAGGCATTGCGCAACTGCGCGACACGCTGTGGATCCTGCTCGATCACCGGCCCGGTGAACGTGAGATCGACGTTCTTGATATGCGTGCGCGGGCCGGACGCCACTGCGACATGAACGTCGCGCTTGCCGTTGATGGTGGCCACATCCACATGCGTGACGGGCGAGAAATAGCCTTCCGTCGACGTGAGTTCCTGCACCTGCTCGCCCACGGTCGCGATCAGATGTTCGAACTGGGCCTCGCCAATGTCGTCACGCGCGGCGTAGCGCACGAGATCGAGGTTGTCCGTCAGGAGCTTGGCCAGGCCGTTGGGGGCGTCGACACGAACGCGATAGTCGGCTTGCGCCGCACCGGGCATTCCCAGGCCCAATATCAAGCCGGCCAGCGTGACCAGCTTGGCCGGTAGCGTGCGCAAAGGGGGCACGACTGGGCGACGGCAAACGTCGTCACCGGGAGGGATCTGCGAGACGGTCAAAACCTTCCTTGGCGTGTTCAATGGTGCCGCCGGTCGTGCGGCATGCGGTCAATGGCGCTCAATCGCACCTTGGGTGCAAGCATGGCACAGCATTGGCGCGTGCGATGCGCATGTAAGGCGTATTTGAGACGTGTATGACGCGTATTTGACCATAACCCTTCCCCCCGTTCACCCGCTTGGCCCAAAACAGCCAAAACGGTGGGCCGGGGACGGGTTTGCGGTAGAATCTGCGTCGATTGGCGCCGTCCCGATGGCGCCGCTGTTGCCTATTTTTCGAGCAATCGACCATGTACGAATCCGACATCACCCAATTCATCAAGCAACTGAAGACCGAGAAGCCGACGCTGGAAGCCGAACAGCGTCAAGGTCGCGCCCTGCTGTGGGACAAGCAGCCGATCGATTTGGACGAGCGCCGCCAGGCCCAGCAGTCGCGCGTGGCCCAGCAGCCCTACGTCTATCAGGGCGAGTAAGTCGCCGCTGCCCGGCCGAGTCCCGTCTTGAATCCGAGTCCGCCCGACGATCCGTCGTACACGCCCGAGCCGATCCCCGACGTCGCGCCGGCGTCGGCGCACGTCGATGCGACGGCGTCCGAGGCATCGTACGCACCGGAGATATCGGACCGACCGGAAGCCCCGGACGCGTCGGGGCCAGCATCGCCCCAGCCGCGCCCGGCCGGCAGCGCGGCGACGGAGCTGCCCGCGCCGCACAGCGGACATGACTCCACGCCCGACACGGTCGACGGCGTGGCGCGTGCGCGCCTGTATGGCGAGCCGCTCTTCGCCCTGCCGAACGATCTGTATATTCCGCCGGACGCGCTCGAGATCTTCCTCGAAGCTTTCGAAGGCCCGCTCGACTTGCTGCTGTATCTGATCCGCAAGCAGAACTTCAACGTGCTCGACATCCCGATGGCGCAGGTCACGAAGCAGTACCTGCTCTACGTCGAACAGATCCGCCGGACCAATCTCGAGCTCGCGTCCGAGTATCTGCTCATGGCCGCGATGCTCATCGAGATCAAGTCGCGCATGCTGCTGCCGGTCAAGAAGGCCGACACGGGTGAAGACGCCGAGGACCCGCGCGCGGAACTCGTGCGCAGGCTGCTCGAGTATGAGCAAATGAAGCTCGCCGCGCAGAAGCTCGACACGCTGCCGGTGCTCGGCCGCGACTTCCTGCGCTCGCAGGTCTATATCGAGCAAAGCCTCCAGCCGCGCTTCCCCGATGTCGACGCCGAGGACCTGCGCGCCGCGTGGGCCGAAGTGCTGCGCCGGGCCAAGCTCGTGCAGCATCACAAGATCTCGCGTGAAGAGTTGTCCGTGCGCGAGCATATGAGCCAGATTCTGCGACGCTTGCAAGGCGCACGCTTCATGGAGTTCACCGAACTGTTCGACGTCACGCGCGGCGTGCCGGTCGTGGTGGTCAACTTCATCGCCATGCTCGAACTCTCACGCGAGTCGTTGCTGGAGATCACCCAGGCCGAGCCGTTTGCGCCGATCTATGTCCGCCTGACCTACTCGCCCAACTGAGCGCCCAACGAAGCGCCCAGGAAAACTCGGGGCGGCGCGAGTCCGCCATGCCAGCGCGGTTTTGCGCACGCCCATTGAGATTTCCTCTACAATCGCCCGGACGTTTTGGCGGCCACGCCCTTGCCAGACAAGGCGCGCGCCACGCCTGGACGTAACACACACGTACGCCACGCACGGAACCTCAATGAAAGTCATCCCTTCGATTCATGAACTGCGCGACCAACTGCGCGGACAGAATCGCGTCGCCTTCGTGCCCACGATGGGCAATCTGCATGACGGGCATCTGTCGCTCATGCGGCTGGCGCGCCAGCACGGCGACCCGGTCGTTGCCAGCATCTTCGTGAACCGCCTGCAATTCGGGCCGAACGAAGACTTCGACAAGTATCCCCGCACCATGGCGGACGACGTCGAGAAGCTCACGCGCGAGAACGTCTACGTGCTGTTCTCGCCGGATGAAAGGGAGATGTATCCGGAGCCGCAGGAATACCGCGTCGAGCCGCCGCACGATCTGGGCGACATTCTCGAAGGCGAGTTCCGCCCGGGCTTCTTCAAGGGCGTGTGCACGGTCGTCACCAAGCTCTTCTCGTGCGTGCAGCCGCGCGTGGCCGTGTTCGGCAAGAAGGATTACCAGCAACTGATGATCGTGCGCAGCATGTGTCGTCAGTTCGCGCTGCCTATCGAAATCATCGCCGCCGAGACCGTGCGCGCCGACGACGGCCTGGCGCTGTCCTCGCGCAACCGCTACCTGTCGGACGCCGAGCGCGCGGAAGCGCCGCAGCTCTATCGTCTGCTGGGCCAGGTTCGCGACGACGTCAACGGGGGCAAAACGGACTATGCGGCGCTCGAAGCCGCGGCCATGCAAACGCTGACCGAGCGCGGCTGGAAGCCGGATTACGTGGCGATTCGTCAACGCGCCAACCTGCGCGTGCCGGCCCCTGGCGCCGCACCGGCCGAGAGTCTGGTGGTGCTTGCGGCCGCCAAGCTCGGCGCGACACGACTGATCGACAATCTCGAAATCTGAGCGCCGGGCACGCCGCATACGGTCGAACGACCGTTGCCGTGTGCTCCCGACGCAAGCCGCGCGTGCCGGTTGCACGCGCATCTTTCGTCGCGCCGCTCGCGCGACACCGTAATACTAGAGGCAAGCCATGTACCGCACCATGCTCAAGTCGAAGATCCACCGCGCCACCGTGACGCATTGCGAATTGCATTACGAAGGCTCGTGTGCGATCGACGAGAATCTGCTCGAAGCCTCGGGCCTTGTCGAAAATGAGCAAATCGACATCTTCAACGTCAACAACGGCGAACGCTTCACGACCTATGCCATTCGCGGCGAGCGCGGCAGCGGCATGATCTCGCTCAATGGCGCCGCGGCCCGCCGCGCACAACTGGGCGACGTCGTCATCATCGTGTCGTACGCACAGGTCGAGGAAAAGGAAGTGCTGGCCGGGTTCAAGCCCAAGCTGGTGTTCGTCGACGAGAAGAACGTGCAGAAGGGCGAACGCGATCACGTGCCGCTGCAAGCGTGGGAAGAGACACGCGCCTTCGAGGCGGCGCAAGCAGCCAAGTAAGGCCGCCCGTAGACGCCAACGACAAGTGTCGAATAACCAAGGGGCCCGCGGGCCCCTTGGTCATTGTCGTCGCGCCGGCTCATTGACCGCCCCGCAGACGATCACTTCGCGACAAAGGCCGTAATGCCCTCCCACTGCGGCAGATCGCGTTCAACGCGTCCCGGCGCCACGTCCCACAGCGTGAGGCCGTGCGCGGCGAGCTGCACATAGTTCTGCGTGTTGCGCAGCATGCCGAGCACCGGCAAGCCGGCCTCCTCGCAGTAGCGCGAGAGCTGATCGGCCGCGCGAGTGCGGGCATCGACCCGCATGCCGACCACGCCGATACGCACATCGCCCTGACGCACCGCCCGCTCCTCGCCCAGCTTTTGCAGGAAATCGCGTGTGGCGAGAATATCGAAGATCGACGGCTGCAGCGGCACCAGCACGTGGTCGGCGAGTTTGAGGATCGACTCGAGCCGCTTGCCGTGCAAACCCGCGGGGTGTCGAGCACCGCATGGGTCGTGCCCTTGGGTGGACGGGCGACATCGTTGTGATCGACATCCCAGGTGGCGATCGGACGCAGTCCAGGCGGGCGCAAGCCCAACCAGGCCCGCGACGACTGCTGCCGATCCGTGTCACCGAGCATCACCGCATGCCCCTGCGCGGCCAGATAGCCGGCCAGATTCGTTGCCAGCGTGCTCTTGCCCACTCCCCCCTTCGGATTCGCCACCACAATCACCGGCATTGCAGACTCCCCTAGGTCGATTTGCCGTTCATCTTACAACGGCGGGATGGCGGCCTCGCGTCAGTCCACCTTCGCTGTGCACTCATGCAGACACGCCCAGACGCGCGATAGATCCAGATGCGCCGCCAGCGAATCCGCCAACCGGTCGAGCGACGCCTCGCGTAGCGCGTTGTAGTCCTGCGCCTCGACACCACCGGCGCCGGCCCACGTGAGCAGCGCTTGCAGGGCCTGTGGCGTATCGAACAGGCCATGCAGGTAGGTCCCCATCACCTGATCGTCGGCCGAGCGGGCGCCGTCGGCACGGGCGGCCGCTTCACTCGATTGCCCCGCGTGGCTCGCTTCGCCCGCCAACCAGACAGCCGGCCGCTCGAGCGCCGCCCCGTGCGTCACGCCCATGTGGATCTCATAGCCGCTCACGGGGGCATCGCCGACGCTCAGGTGTCCCGTCACGACACGGAGCTGCTTTTGCGGCTGCATCGTGGTCTCGAGGTCGAGCCATCCGAGGCCGGCGGTCGTCCCCGCCTCGCCTTCCAGCCCGAGCGGGTCGTGAATCGCCGTCCCGAGCATCTGCAAGCCGCCGCAGATACCCAGCACCTTGCCGCCGTAGCGCAGATGCCGTGCGATGGCCGGAGCCCAACCCTGCGCCCGCAGCCATGCCAGATCGGCACGCACATGCTTGCTGCCGGGCAGAATCACGAGATCGCTGTCGGGCCACGGCTCGCCCGCACTGACATAGCGGAAATCGACCTGCGGGTGCGCCCGCAAGGCGTCGAAGTCAGTGTGATTGCTGATGCGTGGCAAAGCGGGTACCGCGACGCGCAGCCGCGTCTCACTGCGCGCGGCCGAGTGGCGCTCGTCGGGCAGCATGTCTTCGCCATCCAGGTGCAGGCCGTGAAGATAGGGCAACACGCCCAGCACCGGGATGCCGGTGCGCGCCTCCAGCCATTCGAGGCCACTGGTCAACAGCGACGGATCGCCTCGAAACCGGTTGATGACGAAACCCTTGATGCGTGCACGCTCGCGCTCGGACAGACACGCGAGCGTGCCGAGCAATTGCGCGAACACACCGCCCCGGTCGATATCGGCGACGAGCAACACTGGCGCGTCGACCGCTTCGGCGAAGCCCATGTTCGCGATGTCGCGCGCGCGCAGGTTTACCTCGGCCGGACTGCCTGCCCCTTCGACGAGCACCGCATCGTAGCCGGTGCGCAAGCGCTGGTAAGCGGCCAGCACGGCGGCCATCGCACGCGGCTTGTACTCGTGATACGCACGCGCATCCAGATCGGCCATGACCTTGCCGCCGATGATGACCTGCGCGCCGCGGTCGCTGCTCGGTTTGAGCAGCACGGGATTGAAGTCGGTGTGCGGCGCGATGCCGGCCGCCTGCGCCTGCAGGGCCTGCGCCCGACCGATCTCGCCGCCGTCGGCCGTCACGGCACTGTTGAGTGCCATGTTCTGCGGCTTGAACGGTGCCACGCGCACGCCTTCACGATGGAGCAAACGGCACAGACCGGCAACCAATGTGCTCTTGCCGGCATCGGACGAGGTGCCCTGAATCATCAGGGTGCCCCGATAGGCGCGTGCGGGCGCCGCGAAATTGACAGGGAATTCACTCATGACGCGAATTATCGCATCGGCCGCTCGTACAATATTGCCCATGAGTGCCCTCGACCTGACTTTCGTGCTGGGTGGTGCGCGCTCCGGCAAGAGTGCGTTCGCCGAACGTCTCGCCGGACAAAGCGGCCTGCCGGTCACCTATGTCGCTACCGCCGCGGTAAGCGACGAGCCCGAGATGCGCGCGCGCATAGCCCATCATCGCGCCAGCCGTCCGGCGCACTGGCGCACCGTGGAAGTCGGACGCGATCTCACGGGAACGCTGCGCGACGTCGCCCGCGACGGCCATTGCGTACTGGTCGACTGTCTGCCGCTGTGGCTGGCCGGTTGGCTCTGCCCGCCGGACGATCATCCCGAAGGGCCCGCCAGCGATGCGCAGTGGCACGATGTCGTCGAATCGCTCGGCCGGGCGCTGGAATCGCTGCCCGGCAAGATCGTTGTCGTCAGCAACGAAATCGGACTCGGCGTGATTCCGATGGGCTCGCTGACGCGACGCTACGTCGATGAGCTGGGCCGTCTGAACCAGCGTGTCGCGGCACGCGCCCCGCAAGTGCGTTTTGTCGTCGCCGGATTGCCGATGGCCGTCAAAGGATAATCGCCAATGCTCACTGCCATCGCCCCCGAATCGCTCTGGCTCGCCGCCCTGATCGGCGTACTGCTCGACGCCTGGCTCGGCGAGCCGCGCCGGTGGCATCCGCTGGCCGGATTCGGCTACATCGCCAACGGCGTCGAAGCCTGGCTCAACACGCCCGACATCCAGAACAAGCCGTTCAGCGCCATGGTGCGCGGCGCCTGGGCGTGGGCGATCATGCTGGTACTGCCCGTCGCGATCGCCTGGGCGCTGACGTTCCTGCCCGGTTGGGGCGGCATCGTCTGGCAGGCGCTCGCGTTGTACGCCGCCTTGGGGGCGCGCAGCTTGCGCGAGCATGTGATGCCCATCGCCCAGGCCCTGCGCGACGGCGACCTGACGCAAGCGCGTGCGCTCACGGCGCGCATCGTCTCGCGCGACACTGAAGACGCGAGTGCCTCCGATCTCGCGCGCGCAGCGGTGGAGTCAACGCTGGAGAACGGCAACGATGCCATCTTCGGCGCGCTGTTCTGGTTCGCCATCGCAGGCGCGCCCGGCGTCGTGCTGTTCCGACTCGCGAACACGCTCGACGCCATGTGGGGCTATCGCACCGACAAGTTTCTGTACTTCGGCCGACCTGCCGCTCGCATCGACGATGCCCTCAACTGGATTCCCGCGCGGCTGACCGCTGCGAGCTACGCCATCTTCGGCGACGTCGCCCGGGCCATCGATTGCTGGCGCACGCAGGCGAGCGCCTGGTCCAGCCCGAACGCCGGGCCGGTGATGGCCGCCGGGGCCGGCAGTCTCGGTGTCCAGTTGGGCGGTCCTGCCCGCTATCAAGGCGAGTGGGAAGCACGTCCGGCCCTGGGTTGCGGCATGACGCCCTCGCCGCAGCACATCGAGGCCGCGTGGCGGCTTATCTCGCGCTCGATGTGGATGTGGCTGATCGTCGGCGGCGCGCTGGCGCTTTTCGCGGCCTCACAGGCCGATAGCGTGCCGACGGGAATGTTGTGAGCGCGACGGCATTCCCCGCGTTGGACGCGTCGCCAGCGCCTCGCCATGGCGGCAATCTCGGCGAAGCCATTTTGCGGTATCAACGGCCCCGCGAAGACTGGCTCGACCTGTCCACCGGCATCAATCCGAACGGCTATCCCGTGCCGATGCCGCCTGCGAGCGTCTGGCGCGACTTGCCCGATGCCTTCGACGATCTGCGCGACGTGGCGGCGCAGTACTACGGCGCGCCGGTCCAGACCGTGGTGCCGTGCGCCGGATCGCAGGCCGTCATTCGCGCGTTACCCGCGCTGCTGCCGCCGGGACGCGTCGCCGTCGCCTCGCTCACCTACAGCGAGTACGCGCCGGCCTTCGCCCAAGCCGGACACACCCTTGTGCCATGGCTGGGGCCCGAGGCCGGCTTGCCCGACGTCGACTACCTCGTGTGGGTCAATCCCGACAATCCGACGACACGGTGCGTTTCACGCCAGACCCTCTCCCGATGGCAAGGTTTGCTGGTCGAGCGCGGTGGCATGTTGATTGTCGACGAGGCATTTGCCGACGTGTCGCCCCACGCGTCGATGACGTCCCACGCGGGCGAGGATGGCCTCGTCCTGCTGCGCTCGGTCGGTAAATTCTTCGGGCTGGCGGGCATTCGCGCGGGCTTTGCGCTCTGTCCGCACGGGGTGGCGACGCGCTTGGCCGAGCGGCTCGGCGCGTGGACGGTCAGCGGCCCGGCAAGGTTCGCGGTACGAACTGCCCTGCGCGATACGGCCTGGCAAGCGGCGACGCGCGTGCGTTTGGAGAAGGACGGCGAGCGCCTGCTCGCGCTGTTGCGAGGGCGGGGCTGGCCCGCGCAAGGCACGCCCCTTTTCGCATGGACACCGCATGCGATGGCGCCGCGATGGCACGCCCAGTTGGCGGCCCAAGGCATCTGGACACGTCTTTTCGAGGCACGTCCGATCGCCGTGGAAAACGGGGAAACGCGGACCTTGCCGAGTCTGCGGCTCGGCCTGCCGTCGACCGAGGCCGAGTGGCAGCGATTACAGTCGGCACTCGACGGCTCGCACCCCGAATGACATTTTAGGGAACTGCGGAAGTGAGGGGCCGTCCAAATTCCTCGTAACGCGCCCGAAGGGTCGCCTCATCTGCGCTTACCTCGTATCGAACGACGTGAGACGCGAGCCCTTTTTCGTTACAAATTGAAGCATTTCTGCAACAAATGCATACAGTCATCGCCGAAGGGCGCCGTTAGACTGAAGGTTCTTTCGCAAGGGCTTTCCCCGATAAAAGGACGACCAAATGAAAAAACTGCCTCTGTTGCTCGCGACCCTCCTGACCGCCGCTGTCGTGACGGTTGGTTGTACCAAGAAGGAAGACCAAACGGCCGCGCCGGCCGCCGACACGTCGGCATCGGCACCGGCGGCAGGCATGGCCGCACCGGCCAGCGACGCAGGCGCTGCCATGAGCGCTCCGGCGTCGGACGCAGGTGCTGCCGCCCCGGCCCCGGCGTCCAACTAAGGTCGCCAACCGGTTGGCCGGGCACTGCCGCGCACGCGGTTCTGTCACACGGTGCACCATCAACCGGTCGCCGGAGTCTCGCTTCAGTAACGCTGCAGTCAGGACGTAGTCACGCTTCAGTCACGCCCTGACAATGCGTTAGCGATCGCGCCCCTTGAACTCTCCGGAGTCCGGGGGCGCGGTCGTTTTCACTTGCGGCGCGATCGCCAGCGTGTTGTCTCACGAGGCTTCGCACCATGCGCCTATCGACACGCCCCACTATTTGACCACCGTTACGCCGCCGTCAATCACGCCGTAGGCTTGCACCTTGCTCGTGCCGTTCGCGGCGCTCACACCGCCATGTCCGTCCGGCGCCGCACACGCACCGAGCATCATCACCAGCGCGAGCGTCAACGCGCTCCTCATTCCGATATTTCGCTTCACGACTTCCACTCCTGGAATCCGGCGCACGGGCCGTACGTGTTGTCTGCCAATGTCCCGACGCGCTCCAGCCTATCGCGTCACGCATCGTTCGACCTCTCATGCATGACATCGGTTCGCGGGATCAGCACGCCAGCCCCTTGTCGCGACGCCACAACCCGCAGAGAATGGCGAGTCAGCACGCGGACCGGTGCGTTTTCGCGACGCTCCACCGTGCCAACCCACGTCCTTCAACCCCCAAGCCCGCCCAGATGCCGCTCAATCTTCCGGCCGTGCCCCTGCTTTGCCGTCTCCGCGGAATTCGCCGCTATGGAATTGCCCTGGCCGCTGCCTGGCTCGCCACGCTCAGTGCCCACGCCGCCATCTACGTCAGAGATGACTCCGGTGCCATGGTCACCCTCCCGGCGCCGGCCCAGCGCGTGGTGAGCCTCTCGCCGCACGCGACCGAGCTGCTGTTTGCAGCCGGCGCGGGCGACAAGGTCGTGGGCGTGGTCGCCTACTCCGACTACCCCGAGGCCGCGCGTCGCCTGCCGCGCGTTGGCGACAACAGCGCGCTCGATCTCGAACGCATTCTCTCGCTCAAACCCGACCTGCTCGTCGTGTGGATGCATGGCAACTCGCAGCGTCAGGTCGAAGCATTGAGACAGTTGAAAATACCGATCTTCTATTCCGAGCCGAAGCATCTGACGGATCTGCCCGCGGCAATCGAGACGCTGGGCACGCTGACGGGAACACCTGCCAAAGCGCAAGCGTCGGCGCAAACGTTTCGCGCGCGCTACGAAGCGCTGCGCAAACGGTACGCATCGCGCTCTCCTGTCGAGGTCTTCTATCAGGTGTGGACGCAACCGCTCATGACGCTCAACGGCAACGCCATGGTGAGCGACGTGATCCGGCTATGCGGCGGTGTGAACGTCTTCGCCGACGAAGCGCCGCTCGTGCCGCGCGTGTCCATCGAAGCGGTACTGGCCAAACGTCCGGAAGCGATGTTTACGGCGACGTCTGGCGCAACGGCGTCCGCCAAGCCGCTCGCCACGCTCGATGCTTGGCGCAAGTGGCCGCAGTTGCCTGCCGTGGCCCATAACAACCTGTTCGGCATCGACGGCGACCTCATCAGCCGGCCCGGCCCGCGCATTCTCGACGGCGCACGCGCGATGTGCGAAGACCTCGATATCGCTCGCGCACGTCGCCAACCTGCCGTGCAGTAATGCCGTCGCGGGGCGGAGCCCGGCCGCTCACGCGTTCCAGCGAATCAATCGCGCATGGCCGTCGTCGGCGACGTGAAGGTGGCAGAGCGCGCCGAAGTCGAGCGCCCATGACAGGCATGCCGTGGTCGGCATGCGCAACGCCGTTGCGGTGTGCAGACGAATCGGTCCAGCGTGGGCGACGGCCACATGCACGTCGTTCGCGACGGCGCGCAACCCCCTCGCCCACGCGTGCATGCGCAATACGACGTCGCGCGCGGATTCACCGCCGGGAGGCGAGAATCCATGGATGTCGCGTGCCCACGCATCGAGATCGCGCCGGTCGAGGGTGTCCCATGGCCGCATTTCCCACGCGCCGAAGTCCATCTCCGCGAGACGCGCATCTTCTGTCACCGGCACGCCGAACGACGTCGCCAGGGTGTGGGCGGCGCGTCTTGCGCGCTGCAAGGGACTGCAGTGAATCGCCGTCGGCGCGCGGCCGTCAAGTTGCGCCGCGAGTCCGGCCCGCATCGCGGCGACACACGCGTCGAAGCGCGCCGCGTCGACCGGCAGGTCGGTCCGGCCGTAACAGACGGACGAGGCGACATCGGGCGGCGGATGCCGCATCAGGATCAGATCCATGCGCACACCGTGAGATACAGCGCGAGTTCGCCAAGTTGTTGGGCAAAGCCGAGCGTGTCGCCGGTGTAGCCGCCAAGGCGGCGGCGCAGATACCGGATGAAGCCCGCGCGCAATGCGATCAGCACCACCGCGCCCGTCACGCCGGCGCGCCAGTCGGGCCACCCCCACCACGGCACACTGCACGCCACGCCGAACAGCAGCTCGCGCAGGTGCAAACGTTGCGCGACCGGCTTGGCCTTGCCTTCCGGGCGCACGTAATCGAGCGAGCGCAACAGACTGATCGCCATGCTGCGGCTGGCGGCGTGCGCGCCGATCAGCACGACGGCAAAGCCGCCCCACCCCGCCGCCGCCTGTATATCGACGAGGGCCTGCCATTTGACGGCAAGCGCCAGCCACAACGCCACCGCGCCGTAGGTGCCGATGCGCGAGTCGTGCATGATCTCCAGCACGCGCTCACGCGTGAACGCGCCGCCGAACGCGTCGACCGAATCGGCCAACCCGTCCTCATGAAAAGCCCCCGTGAGCAGCACACTGATGCCCAACCCCAATGCGATCGCGAGGTGCGGCGACCACAACCGGCCCATCGCCACCGTCAACAACGCGACGAGCGCGCCGACGAACACGCCGACGAGCGGGAAATAACGCGTCGCGGCATTCAGTTGCTCGGGCGAATGACCGACCCATGGCGGAATCGGCACCCGTGTAAAAAACCCGAGCGCGGTCAGGAAAAGCCGCACCTGTCCCTTGATGCCCCCGAACGCCCCGGCGAAAGCCCCTTCGCGCGCCGGGCGATCCTGCGTTGCCAACGCGCTCGACGGCGCATCGACATCGTCGCAGGGGCGCGAGGGATCGGGGGACGAGGGGGTCATTGGTCCGACGCCTCGCGCTCGCTCACGCCCGCCCCTTCGAACGTTGCCATCTCGCGCAGAAACGCGGCGGCCGCCTGAATGAGCGGCATCGCGAGCGCAGCGCCCGTGCCCTCGCCGAGACGCAGGCCCAGTTGCAGCAACGGCGTCGCCGTGAGGATCTCGAGCATGGCACGATGGCCGGTTTCGTCCGATGCGTGCGCGAAGACGCAATAGTCGAGCACCGCCGGCGACACGCGCGCGGCGACCAACAGCGCCGATGTGCTGATGAAGCCGTCCACCACGATGACGAGTCCCAGCTTCGCGGCCGCGAGATATGCGCCGGTCATCATTGCGATCTCGAAGCCGCCAAAGGTGGCGAGCGTCTCCAGCGGATCCGGCATTCCGTTCGCCACGTGCGGATGCGCCGCCAGCGCACGCTCGAGTATGGCGGTCTTTCGCGCGAGACCGGCGTCGTCGACACCGGTACCACGCCCGACGCATGCCGCGAGCGGCAGGCCGGTCAGCCGCTGCATCAGGCACGCCGCCGACGACGTGTTACCGATGCCCATCTCACCAAAGCCAATCATGCGCGTGCCGAGCGAGGCGTGCGCCACAACGCGCGCGGCCCCGGCGGCCAACGCCGTTTCGAGTTGCTCGCGGGTCATGGCGGGCGCTTCGAGGAAGTTCTGCGTGCCGCGCGCCACGGGAATGTCGACGAGCGACGCATGCGACGGAAATTCAGCGGCAACGCCCGCGTTGACGACCTCCAGCCCAATGCCGTGGGTGCGGCAGAACACATTGATGGCCGCACCGCCGCGCAGGAAGTTATGCACCATCTGCGCGGTGACGGCTTGCGGATATGGACTCACGCCCGCAGCGACGATGCCGTGATCGCCCGCGAACACCAGCATGGCCGGACGCGCGAGATCGGGCGTCGCGCTCTGCTGAATCCGGCCGACCTGGTGGGCCACGCGCTCGAGCGCGCCCAGGCTGCCGGGCGGCTTCGTCTTGATGTCGATGGCGTGCCTGAGCGTGGCGTCCATCGCCGTGGCAGGCGCGTCGATATCGAACAGTTCGGCGAGCGAGGGGCTGAAAGCATTCATACGGTGACGTCCTGAAACAATGAGGCGGTGGTTACATTTCCACGCCGGCCTGCGCACGGATGCCCTGGGCAAACGCATGCTTGACCGGCGTCATATCGGTCACGGTGTGGGCCACGTCGATCAGCGCTTGCGGGGCGCCGCGTCCGGTGATCACCACGTGCTGCATCTCCGGTCGTGCCTGCAAATCGGCAATCACCGTGTCGACGTCGAGATAGCCGAGCTTGAGGGCAATGTTCAACTCGTCGAACAACACCAGACCGAACGACGCGTCGCGCAGCATTCGGCGCGCTTGCTCCCAGGCCGCTTCGGCCTTTGCGATGTCGCGTGCGCGGTCCTGCGTCTCCCAGGTGTAGCCCTCGCCCATCACGAAAAACTCGCACTCCGAAGGAAAGCGGCGCAGGAAGGTCTCCTCCCCCGTCGGGATCGCGCCCTTGATGAACTGCACGACGCCCGTCTTCATGCCGTGCCCCATCGCGCGCACGACCATGCCGAAGCCGGAGCTCGATTTCCCTTTGCCATTACCGGTCGTGACGACGATCACGCCACAGTCGCGCTGGGCCTGCGCGATCTTGTCGTCGATCACCTCCTTCTTGCGCGCCATGCGCGTGCGATGGCGCGCATCGCGCCCGTCGTCGGATGCCGATGGCGATTCGGATGGCGTCGGAGATTGCGGCGTTTCTTGCGTCATGAACAGCACCTGTCAAAAGCGGGCATGCGACGCGGGACGGCCGCACGCGGTTGAGAGTGTACGCCCGTACGACGGGGCATCATGCGCGCCATTCACAGGCGACGCACGGGCACGAGGGCCTCGTCGTCGCCATCGCGAATGAGACGCAGCGGATACCCGAAGGCGTGGCTGCAATGCTCGGCGCAGAGCACGTCGTGCACCGGGCCGGCGCGCCATCCGCCACGGCCGTCGAGCAGCAAAGCGTGCGTGGCGAAGCGTCGCGCCAGATTCAAATCGTGGCAAGAGAAGATGACGGCGGCATCAATTCGTTCCGCGTGGCGCGCGACGCGCTCCAACGCGTCGATCTGGTGATGCAGATCGAGATGCGAGACCGGTTCGTCGAGCAACAGCAACGGCGTGGCCTGCGCCAGCACGGCGGCCAGCGATACGCGCTGGCGCTCGCCCCCGAGAGCGTGGTGACGTCGCGCGCGGCGAAGCGCTCCAGGCCGACCTGCGCAAGGGCGGCCATGGCGGCGGCGATGTCGTCGTCCGACTCCCATGCCCCCCAGCGGCCTCGCGCCAGATAGGGATGACGGCCCGTCAGCACCACTTCGAGCGCGGTGGCGCCGAACGCGTCGCGCGTCTGTTGCGGCATCAGCGCGCGCACCTTGGCGAGCGACGCCGGACGCCACTGCGCCGGCGCCTTGCCGCCCAGCGTAACCCGGCCGCTGGCGCTGAGCGGGACACCGCGCGGCGGTATGTCGTCGATGTGACGCAGCCCGGCGAGCGTGCCAAGCAATGTCGTCTTGCCCGCGCCGTTGGGCCCGGCCAGACACCAGCACTCGCCCGGCGCGATCACGAGATCGAGCTGGTCCACGAGCACCCGTTCGGCGGCGCGCAGCGTCAGCGCGTGTGTTTGCAGCAGCGGTGCGCTCATTGGATGGCTCGTCGGGAAAGCAGCCACAGGAAAACGGGCACGCCGATCATCGCCGTGATGACACCAACGGGCAATTGCGTCGGCGCAATGACAGTGCGCGCCACGAGATCGGCGAACATCAGCAACGCCCCGCCCCGAGCGCGGCGGCCGGCAGCAGCATGCGCTGATCGTTGCCGAAGCGCAAACGCAGGATGTGCGGCACGACGAGACCGACGAAGCCGATGCTGCCCGCGGTGGTCACTGCCACGGCGGTTGCCAGCGACGCCGCCAGATAGATGCGGGCGCGCAGCGGGCCGACGGCCACGCCCACGCCATGCGCCACCGCTTCGCCACGCAGCAGCACATTCAGGCGATGCGCGACCGGACACACGATGAACAGCGTCGCCGCGAGCGCGATCAACGGCAACCAGGCGCGGTCGACGCCGTTCAGATCGCCCGTGAGCCAGAACAGCATGCCGCGCAGGCTGGCGTCGGGTGCGAGGGTGAGAATGAGCGTGGCGAGCGCGCCAAAGCCGGCGGCCATCATCACGCCGGTCAACAACAATTGGGTACTGCTGTCGTGATCGTCATGGCGTAGAAAGCTTCGGCGAGACAGCGCCATCACGAGGGCAATGGCCGCAAGCGCGCCGACGAAGGCGCTCGTCTGCACCCAGAAAAAGGGCAGCATGAGCGCCAGCGACGCCAGCGCGGCAACCCCCGCGCCGCCGGAAATGCCCAGCACGTAAGGGTCGGCGAGCGGGTTGCGCAACAGCGTTTGCATCAACGTGCCCGCGACCGCGAGCAGGCCGCCACAGGCGAACGCGGCGAGTGCGCGCGGCAGACGCAGACGCCAGACCACGTCGCCGGCAAGACCGGCGTCATGGCCGAGCAGCAACGTGCCGATTTCGCGCAGCGAGACCGGCACGCTCCCCAGCATGAGCGACACCACGAGAACGGCCAGCGCCACACCGGCCAGTCCCGTCCAGATGGCGAGGGCGCGACGCAGCGTCATGCGACGTCTCGCCCTGCCGGGACGTCGTTAGAACTGCTTCCAGCCGAGCGAGACGTAAATCGCGCGTCCAAGGGTGTTGTAGCCATAGACCGTCTGGGAATGCTTGTTGAAGACGTTGTCGAGGTGCGCCGAGACGTACCAGGATTTGTCGATATCGTAGCGTGTCTGAAGGTTCACGAGCGTGTAGGCACCGAGATGCTGACCGCCCGTATCGTAACGCTCGCCGTTGTAGAAGACATCGCCGCCGACGGTGAATTTGCCGAACGTCTTCGACAGACCGACCGACCCGAACTGCCGGGCGCGACGCGCCAGTTGCTTGTCGGCATCGAGATCGGTTGGGTTCTGCCGCGTGAACGACGCGCGCACGTCCATGCCGAGGAACGGACGGCCCGCGTAGGTCAACTCCAGGCCCTCGACGCGCGCGTTTGCGACGTTCGCGGCCGTGTACGGAAACACCGTGAGCGACTGGATCAGGTTGGTGTAGTGGGTCCGGAACCCCGTCAACTTGACCAGGCCGAGGCGCTCGCCGCCGTTGAACTGCACGGCGAGTTCCTTCGAAATCGAGCGTTCCGGTTGCAGGTTCGGATTGCCGAAGCCCGGATAGAACAGCTCGTTGAAGGTCGGTGCGCGAAAGCCGTCCGACGCATTGGCCATGACCTTCCACTGCGGCGTGAGCGAGTAGCCATAGCCGGCCCAGTAGCTGTTCGCGCCGCCGAAATCGGAATACACGTCGCGTCGCACGTTGGCCTGAATCTGATGCTTGCCGAATCGTCCCTCGTATCCGACGTAGCCCGAATCGAGATGGCGGTTGTTACGGTCGTAGTTCGTACTGCTCTCGACCGTTTGCTCCAGACGCGTGTAGCCGGCGATCAGCTTCTGATCCGGCATGAACGCATATTCGTTGGCCCAGTCGATCTGGTTGCTCGACGTATGGAAGTTGCCGTTACCGCTGCCGTTCAGATAGTTATAGCTGTAGTCGTCGCCCTGTGTGACGGTGATCCGGGTCTTCCACTTGTCCGTGAGGTTGCCCTTTGCATAACCAGAGATCTGGCGAACGCGGGCGTCGCTGTCGTTCAGGTCGGTGGGTTTGCCGTAGGCATTGTCGTAGCTGCTGCTGCCGTCGCTCTGGAACAGGCGCGCACCGACCTCCCACGTGTCGCCGACCTTGCGCGACAGCGATGCGCTCACGCTCGTGTTGTCGTCGCCGTTGCGGTTGGGGTTGACCTTCGGCGCGAAGCGCGGGTCCTGCGCCGAGATGCCGTTGGTGTGAAACCGCGAGACGTCCAGGGAGAAGCGGGTCTTGCCGTCGTCGAACGAGCCGGCGATGCCGGCGTTGGCCTGCGTGGTGTTGTTCGTGCCGTAGCCCACTTCGGCATAGGCGCGGGGCGGGCCGCCGTTGCCCTTGCGCGTGAAGATCTGGATCACGCCACCGACGGCCTGCGAACCATACAGGGCCGAGACGTTGCCGCGCACGATCTCGATGTGGTCGATCTGCGACACCGGGATCTGGGCGATGTTGGTCGTACCGGTTGTGGCTGCGTTGACGGGCACCCCGTCGATGAGCACGAGCGAAGCATTCGATGCCGCGCCGCGCATGAAGACGCTGGCCGACGTGCCGAAACCGCCGTTCTGCACGATTTCCACGCCGGCCTGTCCGCGCAGCAGCGTCGGCAAATCCTGCGTCTGGCTGCGTTCAATGTCTTCGCGCGTGATGACCGAGGTGGCCGCGAGCGTGTCTGTCAGCGTCTGGTCGGTGCGCGAGGCTGTCACCACGGTCGCCTTGAGTTGCACGGCGGTGGGGCTGTCGGTCGCGGGGTTGTCGGGCGGATTGGCGGCGAGCACCGCCGGCATGGGCGACGCCGTCGATGCGGCATCGGCGGACTGGGCCGACTGGGCATGGGCGCCGATGCTGGCGGCCAACAGGGCCGCCGCGAGGGCAAGACGGTGCGGAGCGGCAACAGACGTGGCCGGTGCAGAAGTAATGCGGGCAATGCGGGTAATGCAGCCAGTGCAGGTGGGACGTGGCAAGACAGGCGCGTGCAGCGCCATCGCGCGAACGTGGGTGCGCATGATCGGGTGTGACTTCCGTAGTTTTCTTATTGCCTAGGCCCGTTCCCCCGCAGGCCGCTGGCGCAAGGGGAGCGCCGGTGACACGTCACGGATGCGAAGCACCGACACATGAAAACGACGACTGCCCGCCACCGGCTGCGCCGGATGGCATGGCGTTTCCCCACTCACTCAGGCCGGTATCCGGGCTGGTCATTGTGGCGCCTGACCGGCCTTCCCGCGAGCGGATAACTCACAGTGGCGATGAAGGTGAAGCGCGTTTTCGGAAACCTTTCGGGCCGAAAGAATGACTTACCGTTGCGGGGGCAGCACAGGTTGACCAGCCCGTGTGGGGGCGCGGCTCCCTGTTTCCCGTTTAACTGCGCATGCCGGGAGGGCGTGCGCGAGCACCGAAGTGCCGCAAGTGTAGGGGCCATTCGAATGAGCGTCAATGCTCGTTCGTCGGGCATTGGCCGCCGATTCCGTTAGAATGTAGGGCAATTAAGAGGACGCAGCCCGATGCTCACCGATCTCGACAATCTCACCGACAAAATTGAACAGTTGGTTGTGATCAGCCAACGTTTTCATCAACACAACCAAGCGCTGCTCGCCGAACTCGATCGCGCGCGTGCTGAATGCGACGACACACGCACCGCCATCGAGCAGTTGCGTGTCGAGCGCGACGCCCTGCGTCTGCAGCGCGATCAGCTTGCTGCCAAGATCGACGAAGCGCAGGTTCGCCTGAATGCCATTCTGGAAAAGCTCCCGACGCAGAACCCCGCTGAAGGTCAAATGGATCTGCTCGGCACCCCCGGTGGAGAAAACGCATGACGATCAAGCAGCTCGAAGTCAATATTCTGGAACAGTCGTATCGGCTCGCCTGCCCGCCGGAACACGAGGCCGACTTGCTGTCTGCGGTGTCGCGCGTCGATGCCGAGATGAGCAAGGTGCGTGCGCAAAGCAACGTGCGCGGCACCGACCGGATTGCCGTCATGGCAGCCTTGAGTCTGGCATCCGAATTGCTTGCGCTGGAAAAAAGTATTGCTGCTGGACAAGCATTCCCCGCGGAAGAAATTCAGAGTAGAATGAATCGCATGAACGAACGACTGAGTGCTGTGATCGATCAGTATCAAAGCTGAAAATTCACTGGCTGCCGTTCGATTCAAAAAGTTAGTTTTCCCTGCCTGGTTCGCGAAAGTCATAGATTCCTTGAACCAATGATCTGTTGCAGGTTGCGGAAGTTTGTAGTGCTGGTGTGATCGTCACTCTGTCTGATGAACCCGAAGCGTTACTAACCGCGACCACCTTGAACCTCACGGTTCAGGATGCCGGCTTAGCGGCTGAGGCGGGGACCCAATACACGGCACTGCGCATGCAGTGCCGTTTTTTTTCGTCCGTTGCTGTCGCGTTCGCATGTCGCGCTCGCCCAAAAAGAAAGCGGCCCGTAGGCCGCATTTCCATCGATCGCCTCACGCCAGCGTGGCAGGTCGATCAGAACTGCGCTTCGCTCAACGACAGGGTCGACGCCGCGCCCTCGGTAATCGCCAGCGCAAGGCCCGGGGCGCGCGTGAGGAAGTGATCCGCGAAGAAGCGCGCGGTGCCGATCTTGGCATCGTAGAACGACGGGTCCTGATCGCGTAACGTCTGTGCGGCCAGCAACGCGCGGCCCATCTGCCATCCACCCAGCACGATACCGGCTAGCGTCAGGTACGGCACGCTGCCTGCAAACACTGCATTCGCATTGTCCTGCGTGTTCGCGAGCACATAGTCGACTGCGATCGAGAGCGCTTCGCGCCCCTTCGCCAGACGGTCTGCCACGCCCGGCCCCACGCCGCCCAGCGCCCGCAGTTCGTTTTCCGTCACCCTGATCTGCTCGCACAGGGCGCGAGCCACGGCACCGCCGTCGCGCAGCGTCTTGCGGCCGATCAGATCGTTCGCCTGAATCGCCGTCGTGCCTTCGTAGATCGGCAGGATGCGCGCGTCGCGGTAGTACTGCGCCGCGCCCGTTTCCTCGATAAAGCCCATGCCGCCGTGCACCTGCACGCCGAGGCTCGTCACCTCCAGCGACATCTCGGTGCTCCAGCCCTTGACGATCGGCACGAGAAATTCATAGACGGCCTGTGCACGTTTGCGTTCGGCGGCGTCTGCTGCGTGATGACCGATATCGGCGTGTGCTGCCGCCACGTAAGCGAGCGCACGCGCGCCTTCGGTCAGCGAACGCATCGTCATTAGCATGCGCTTGACGTCCGGGTGATGAATGATGGCTACGGCGTCACGCGACGAGCCGTCGACCGGACGGCTCTGCAAACGATCGCGGGCGTACGCCACGGCATGCTGATATGCCCGCTCGGCGATAGCCACACCTTGCATGCCGACCGCGAAGCGCGCGGCGTTCATCATGATGAACATGTATTCGAGGCCGCGATTCTCCTCGCCGACGAGGTAGCCCGTTGCCCCGCCGTTGTCGCCGAACTGCAGCACCGCCGTCGGGCTCGCCTTGATGCCGAGCTTGTGCTCGATCGACACACAATGCACATCGTTGCGCGCCCCGAGATTGCCCTCGGCGTCGACGTTGAACTTCGGCACGATGAACAGCGAAATGCCCTTCACGCCGGCGGGCGCATCAGGGGTGCGGGCGAGCACGAGATGCACGATGTTCTCCGCCATGTCGTGCTCGCCGAACGTGATGAAAATCTTCGTGCCAAAGATGCGATACGTCCCGTCGGCCTCGCGCTCGGCGCGCGTGCGCACCATCGCGAGATCGGAGCCCGCTTGCGGCTCGGTCAGGTTCATCGTGCCGGTCCACTCGCCCGAAAGCAGTTTCGGGACGTAGAGCGCGCGTTGTGCATCAGTGCCCGCGGTGAGCAACGCCTCGACAGCGCCGTCGGTCAGCAACGGACACAGCGCGAACGACAGGTTCGCGGCATTGAGCATTTCCGTGCACGGCGTGGCCACCAGCTTCGGCAGCCCCTGCCCGCCAAACGCTTGCGGATGCACCACCCCCTGCCATCCCGCCTCGGAGAACTGACGAAACGCCTCCTTGAAGCCCGGCGTGGTCGTGACGACGCCATCCTTCCACGTGCTCGGCTGCTGGTCGCCAATGACGTTCAGCGGGGCCAGCACTTCCTGATTGAAGCGCGCCGCTTCCTCGAGCACCGCCTGCGCGAGTTCGGGCGAGGCGTCCTCATAGCCCGGCAGCGCCGAGATGCTCGTCAGATCCGCCAGTTCGTTCATCACGAACTGCATGTCCTTGATCGGGGCCTGATAACTCATGTCGTTCCTCCAACGAATTCCGATTGCCTGCGGATGACGGCGAATGCCGAGATGCTTAGGATGTTTTTATGTTTTTGTTCGACCGATTCGCATGAAGACGCCGCACCGCCGCGGGCCAGCCTCCTCATGCGGATCGGCTGCGGGAGACGATCCCGCAGCCTCACCTCACGACTCGCTTACAGCGCGCCCGTCAGCTCCGGCACCACCGTGAACAGATCGCCCACCAGACCGTAATCCGCCACCGAGAAAATCGGCGCTTCCGGATCCTTGTTGATCGCCACGATCACCTTCGAATCCTTCATCCCCGCCAAGTGCTGGATCGCCCCCGAAATGCCCACCGCCACGTACAACTGCGGCGCCACGATCTTGCCCGTCTGCCCGACCTGGTAGTCGTTGGGCACGTAACCCGCATCGACCGCCGCGCGCGAGGCGCCCAGTGCCGCGCCCAGCTTGTCCGCCAGCGGCTCGAGCACCTTCGTGTAGTTCTCGCCGCTGCCCAAGCCCCGGCCGCCCGAGACGATGATCTTCGCGCTCGTGAGTTCCGGACGATCCAGCTTCGTCACTTCACGACCCACGAACTGCGACACGCCCGCGTCCGGCGTGGCCGCCACGGTTTCCACCGCCGCGCTGCCACCGCTGGCCGCAACGGGATCGAACCCCGTCGAGCGCACCGTGATCACCTTTACCTTGTCCGCGCTTTGCACCGTCGCAATCGCGTTGCCCGCATAGATCGGGCGCTCGAACGTGTCCGCGCTGTCGACCTTCGTGATGTCCGAAATCTGCGCGACATCCAGCAGTGCCGCCACGCGCGGCGCGATGTTCTTGCCGTACGCCGTGGCCGGCGCCAGGATGTGCGAGTACGCCCCTGCGATCGACACCACCTCGTCGGCGATGTTCTCGGCCAGGCCGTCACCGAAGTACGGCGCATCGGCCAGCAGTACCTTCTTCACACCGGCGATCTGCGCGGCCGCGTCAGCCGCTGCCTTCGCGTTGTTGCCCGCGACCAGCACATGCACGTCGTCGCCGCATTGCAGCGCGGCGGCCACCGTGTTCAGGGTCGCAGCCTTGATCGATTGATTGTCGTGTTCCGCAATTACCAGAATGCTCATCTCGTCGTCTCCCTTAGATGACCTTGGCTTCAGTCTTCAGCTTCTCGACGAGCGCCGCCACGTCCGCCACCTTCACCCCCGCGCTGCGCTTGGGCGGCTCCACCACCTTGAGCGTCTTCAGGCGCGGGCTCACGTCCACCCCCAGATCCGCAGGCTTCACCGTCTCCAGCGGCTTCTTCTTCGCCTTCATGATGTTGGGCAGCGTCACGTAACGCGGCTCGTTCAGGCGCAGGTCCGTCGTGATCACCGCCGGCAGCGACAGCGACACCGTCTCCAGACCGCCATCCACTTCGCGCGTGACTTGCGCTCGGTTGTCCGCCACCGTCACCTTCGAGGCGAACGTCGCCTGCGGCAGCTTGGCCAGCGCCGCGAGCATCTGCCCGGTTTGATTGGAGTCGTCGTCGATGGCCTGCTTGCCCAGGATCACCAGTTGCGGCTGCTCCTTGTCGACGATGGCCTTGAGCAATTTCGCCACGGCCAGCGGTTGCAGTTCGTCGTCCGACTCGATCAGGATCGCGCGGTCCGCGCCGATCGCCAGCGCCGTGCGCAGCGTCTCCTGCGACTGCGCCACGCCCGCCGACACCGCGATCACTTCCGTCGCCACGCCCGCTTCCTTCAGGCGCACCGCCTCCTCCACCGCGATTTCGTCGAACGGATTCATCGACATCTTCACGTTCGCTATGTCGACACCACTGCCGTCGCTCTTCACGCGAACCTTTACGTTGTAATCCACTACCCGTTTGACCGGTACCAGGATCTTCATGAACTCGCTCCAAAGTTACGTTAACGTCAATCCGCTGTCATTATAACCACACAGTGAATGACGCATTTATTGTCAATTAAATGCATTTTGTTGCATTGATTCGTGATGCCCGTCTGATTTGCCGCAAATGCACAATCCGCAAGTCAGCGACGCCATAACGCGACCGGCACGCGCTGTCACGCAACCGATCAACCCCGAACGATCGTGCTATTTTTATGGAAATCACGACGGGCAGCCAGTCCCCGTGTGGTGCATTTCCTCTAGAGAAATCACCCCGCCGCTCAGGCGCCTATGATCGAATGGCGCACCCAATATTCGCTGTGCCATCGCAAGCGTGACGGCCACCCGGCCAACGCGCCAGGAGGAGACATGACCACGTATTCCGAATCGAGCCTGCGTGCGAGCGACGGCCTTTCACTGCACGTTCATTGCTGGACGCCCGATACCGACGGGGCGCGGTTGCGCGCGGTGGTGGCCATCGTCCACGGGATGGGCGAGCACGGCGGGCGTTATGCGCGGCTGGCGGAGCACTTCGCCGCGCTAGGCCTCGCCACCGTCACTTACGACCTTCGCGGTCACGGCCGTTCAGGTGGATCGCGGGTCTTTGTGAAGCATTTCGACGAGTACCTCGACGACACTGAAATCTTCCTCACACACGTGCGCACCCAGTTCGGTCCGGCACCGTTGTTCCTGCTCGGCCACAGCATGGGGGGCGCCATCGCGGCGTTGTACACCATCACCCGGGCACCGGCGAACGTGCGCGCACTGATGCTGAGCAGCCCGGCACTCGCGCCGGGCGAGCCCGTCGCCCCATGGATGATGAAAGCCGGGCGGTGGGTGTCGCGCTGGCTGCCCAAGGTGCCCGTCTTCAAGATCGATCCGACGATGATCGCACGCGACAAGGCCGTGGTAGCCGCGGCCAAGCGCGATCCGCTGAACGCTTATCGCGGCACACCGGCGCGCACCGCCGCCGAACTGCTCGACGCGATGACTCGCATTCACGCCAACGCCGACGCGCTACGTCTGCCGCTTTACATCTTCCACGGCACCGCCGACCGACTCACCGCCCCGTGGGCAAGCGAGCAATTCCATAGCAACGCGGGCTCTCAGGACAAGACACTGCGCCTCTATCCCGGGCACTTTCACGAAACACTCAACGATCTCGATCGTGAAAAGGTCATCGACGAACTGACACAGTGGCTGTTGCAGCACCTGCCCGACACGCCAGCGGCCCAGCCAACGCAACCGACCGTCGGGGCACACGGCAGCATCTGAGCATTGGCGCCTGCCAGGCACTCGACGCACGCCCGGAACCCCGCACGCGAGCAGGGTCTCGTCACGCGTTGCCCCGGTGCGCGCTACACTGAAGACGTGTGGAACTGCGAGGAGCCTCAGGCATGCAAGCGCAGACGAAATACTCACCGCAAACGGTCACCGGCATGCATTTCTGGACGCCGACGATCTTCAGCTTCAAGACCACGCGACCGCCCGGCCTGCAATTTGCGGCGGGACAGTTCGTACGGATTGGACTTCCCGAGGGGGACAGCGAAGGGGCCGAGATGATCTGGCGACCTTTCTCGTTAGTGAGTTCGCCCGCCGAAGATACCTTGGAGTTCTACGCAATTACGATTCCAGAAGGGAAGCTCACGCCGCGCCTGGCGCAGCTCAAGGTCGGTGACACGTTGTTCGTGGATCACACCGCCTATGGCTTCCTGACGCTCGACCGCTTCACCGGCGGCGAGGATCTCTGGCTGCTCGCCACCGGCACCGGCCTCGCGCCCTTCATGTCGATCCTGCGCGACCCGGCCGTATGGCATCGATTCAAGCGAATCTTCGTCGTGCACAGCGTGCGATGGCAGCACGACCTTGCCTATTACGACGAACTGAAACACTTCTCCCATCCCGACGTCGATCCGTCGCTGGTCGATAGACTGCATTACGTTGTGTGCGTAACGCGCGAGCAAATGCCCGGCGCGCTGAACGGACGTGTGACGTCGCTGCTGGCGTCAGGCGAACTGGAGAGGGCGACGGGCGCGACGCTCGACCCCGCCACGTCGCGCATCATGGTTTGCGGCAATCCGGACATGATCAAGGCGCTGCGCGCGTGGTTCACCGACAAGGGATACGCCGTGAGCCGCACGGCAATGCCCGGGCCGCTCGTGCTGGAAAAGCAGTGGTAAGGCGTGAGCGGTGCGACAAGGTCTGAAGAGAGCGTGCGACGTCCCAAAGCCGTCGGGGGGCTTTGGGGCGCCGTTCCCGTCAGTCGGACCGCTTCGCCCAGTCGGGGGCGCGCTTCTCGATGAACGCTTGCACCCCTTCGAGCGCACATTCGTCCATCATGTTGCAGGCCATCGTCTGCCCCGCCATCTGATAAGCGGCCTCGATGCCGGTCTCGACCTGCCGGTAAAACAACCCCTTGCCCGCTGCCACCGCCGCGGCGGGCTTCGCCAGGATCGAACGGCATAGCGCCGCCACTTCCGCGTCAAGCCGCTCCATTGCCACCACACGATTGACGAGACCGCGCTCGCGGGCCGTCTGCGCGTCGATGAAATCGCCCGTGAGCAGCATCTCCATCGCCTGCTTGCGCGAGAGATTGCGCGAGAGGGCCACGCCCGGCGTCGCGCAGAAAAGGCCGACGTTGATGCCGGAGACAGCGAAGCGCGCCGCCGACGTCGCCACCGCCAGATCGCACATCGCAACCAGCTGACATCCCGCCGCCGTTGCAATGCCATGCACGCGGGCAACGACCGGCTGCGGCATGCGCTGCATCGTCAGCATCACACGCGTGCATTGATTGAACAGCGCGCGGTAGCTGTCGAGCGACGGTTCGGCGCGCATTTCCTTGAGATCGTGTCCGGCACAGAACGCCGGACCGGCGGCCGCCAGCACAACCACGCGCGCGCTGGCATCGCGCTGCGTGTCGTCGAGCGCACGTTGCAGCGCCTCGAGCATCGCTATCGAAAGGGCATTGAATTGGCGCGGGCGATTCAGCGTCAGCGTGACCACGCCGGCCAGTTCCCCCTCACCTCGCGTGACAAGGACAAGCGGCTCAGGCGTCGCTGTCGTCGCTGTCGTCGCTGTCGTCGCTTCGGATGCGGTCATGGTCTCTCTCCCGTACCGCGTCGTTTCGCGCGGCATCGCACAGTCGTCAAGCGCGAAATATCAAACGTCGGCGAGCACTTTCAGATGCGCCACGACACTGCGTCCGAGCGCCGAAAGGTTGTAGCCGCCCTCCAGGCAGCTCACAATGCGCCCCTTCGCATGACGATCCGCCACCGCTTTCACGCGTTCGGTGATCCACGCGAAGTCCGCCTCGGTCAGACCGAGATTGCCGAGGTCATCTTCGCGGTGCGCGTCGAAGCCCGCCGAGAAGAAGATCATCTCCGGACGGAACGCATCGAGTTGACCCAGCCAGCCGTAGTCGATCGCCTCACGGACCTGCATGCCCGAGGTACGCGCGGCGATCGGAATGTTGAGCATGTTCGGTGCCGGATCGACCGCGCCGGAAAACGGGTAGAAAGGGTGTTGAAAAATGCCGCACATCAGCACGCGTTCATCGTTGCCGAACGCGGCTTCCGTGCCGTTGCCGTGATGCACGTCGAAGTCGACGATCGCCACCCGCGAGAGTCCGTGCACTTCGAGCGCGTGCGCAGCCGCAATCGCCACGTTATTGAACAGACAAAAGCCCATGGCGCGCGTAGGCGTGGCGTGATGGCCCGGCGGGCGAACGCTGCAAAACGCGTTCTCGAGCTCGCCGCGCAGCACGGCATCGGTCGCCGCAATCGCCGCACCGGCCGCACGCGTGGCCGCACGCCACGAATACGGGTTGAGCAACGTGTCCGGATCGATCGGGAAATAGCCGGACTCGGGGATGTTGTCGCGAATGAAGTCGATGTGATCCTGCGTGTGCACGAGCCGCAGGCTGGCTTCGTCGGCCGCTGGGGCTTCACGGCGCTCGAGCAGGCCGTCGATGCGTCCTGCGATCAATTGGTCCTCGATGGCGCGCAGCCGTTCGGGACATTCCGGATGCCACTCGCCCATTTCGTGACGGATGCAATCGGGGTGCGTATAAAACCCGGTAGCCATTCGGTGTGTCGCCTATCGCTTCGAATCGTTATGGTGGGACGGGTGGGGGATGCCCGCCGTGCCGTGCGCCTCGCGTCCGGTAGCGGCCGGGCGGAGCGCGTGGCATGCGATGCCGCACTCCACTGGCGCTCGCTTGCCGATGGCCGGCATCCCCCATGAGTCCTGTCACGGACAGTGCTCAGGCCTTAAGGTATCACAGGTGCACTCGGTTATACTGCCAAGCAGTCTCCCAGCAGACCCGTGTCAGCCGGCAAGGGCCGTTCACCTGAATTTCGGGACGGCGGGAACCGGCATGAATGGTTGACGCTCTCGTTATCGGCGCGTATCGGATCACTGACGCACGCCCTGACGAACGCGTCAACGCGACTAACGCGACGGCGGCCAAGGTGGCTGCGTTGCCTTCGGACTTCATACAGGCCTGACAGACAGCATGACATCACCGGTACGGATGTACGATTCGCTCTCGCCGGCGCACACGCGCCCGCCCCATCGACCGGACACTGACCGCCCTCGCGCGGCTGCCCTGCGCAAACGTGCCGACGCCCCCGCCCTCTCGCCACTGTTGCGGCTCGCGCAGGCGTTCGGCGTGTTGCTTTGCGTCGGCACGTTCGCGCTGACGTCTGCCGGCGTGCACGCGCAAACACGCGCCAAGCCGATCGCGAAGGCGGAATTCGAGGAAGAGGTCGTACCGCAACGCTATGCGGCGAACCCCGAGGTCGACGCGTTCATCAACGACCTCGTGGCGCGCGACGGATTCGATCGCGGTGCGCTGCAAAATGTCTTCTCGCGCGTGGTGTTCTCGCAGACGGCGGCGCGTCTGGCCGCACCGCCCGCCACGCCCGGCCAGAAGAACTGGACACGATACGAGCGGAATTTTCTCGATAACACGCGCATCAACGGCGGCGTGCGTTTCTGGAACCAGAACGCGGCAGCACTCGCGCGCGCGGCGAAGCAATATGGGGTGCCCGAGGAGATCATCGTCGCGATCATCGGCGTCGAGACCATTTACGGGCGCCACATGGGCAACTTCCGCACCATCGATGCGCTCACCACGCTGGCGTTCGACTATCCGCCCGCCCGCAACCGATCGGAGCGCATGGCGCTCTTTCGCAATGAGCTGGAAAACCTGTTGCTCTACGCTCGCGAGCGCGGTGTCGACCCGTTCGGCATCTACGGCTCGTACGCGGGCGCCATCGGCATTCCGCAGTTCATGCCGTCCTCGATCCGCAACTACGCCGTCGATTACACCGGCGACGGCAAGATCAACCTCACGAACGATGTGGCGGACGCCATCGGCAGCGTCGCCAATTTCCTCAAGCAGCACGGCTGGCAGGCGAAACAACCGGTCGTCTGGAATATCGCCGGGGATCGCGGCAGTCAGGGGTTGGCCGAAGCCGGCGCAGACGGACAACCTGAGCCGCATTGGAAGCTCGGCGACTTCATCAAGGCAGGCATGCTGATGAACGAGCCGCGGCTCGATGTCGGGGCATCGCTCGACACGCCGGTGCTCATCGTCGATCTGCCTACGCCGGGACAAGCCACCGAATACCGCATGGGTCTGACCAACTTCTACGTGCTCACGCGTTACAACCGCAGCTTCTTCTACGCGATGTCGGTGTACGATCTTGCCGACGCGATCAAGGCAGCGCGCGCTCCGTAAGACAGGATGCCGAGCCGCACTCGTCATGCACAACGGGACCCAGTGGGTCCCGTTGTGCATGGTGCGAGGCATCCCGTCACGTGCGCGTGACCGGCACCGCGGCGCCTTACGCCGGGAACACCCCGGTCGACAAATAACGATCGCCGCGATCGCACACCACGAACACGATGGTGGCGTTCTCGACTTCATGCGCGAGATTCAACGCAATCTGGCAGGCGCCCGCAGCCGAGATGCCGCAGAAAATACCCTCTTCCGCCGCAAGACGGCGCGCCATGATTTCCGCTTCCGCCTGCGTCACGGAGATGGTGCGATCCACACGTGCCCGATCGAAGATCTTCGGCAGGTACGCTTCCGGCCACTTTCGAATGCCCGGGATGCGCGAGCCTTCGGCGGGTTCGGCGCCGATGATCTGCACCGCGTCGCTCTGCTCTTTCAGATACTGCGATACGCCCATGATCGTGCCCGTCGTACCCATCGCGGAAACGAAGTGGGTGACGCGCCCTTCGGTATCGCGCCAGATCTCTGGACCGGTACTCTCGTAGTGCGCAAGCGGGTTGTCCGGGTTGGCGAACTGGTCGAGGATGATGCCGCGTCCGTCGCGCTGCATCTGCTCGGCGAGATCACGGGCGTACTCCATGCCCCCTTTGACCGGCGTCAGAATGATCTCGGCGCCATAGGCCCCCATGCTCTGACGACGCTCGATGGAGAGATCTTCCGGCATGACGAGGACCATCTTGTAGCCACGAACCGCCGCAGCCATCGCCAGAGCAATGCCGGTATTGCCGGAGGTGGCTTCAATCAGCGTATCGCCGGGCTTGATGCGGCCGCGCAATTCGGCGTGCTTGATCATCGATAGCGCCGGACGGTCTTTCACTGACCCCGCCGGGTTGTTGCCCTCGAGCTTGCCGAGAATCACGTTGTTGCGGCGACGGATTTCGTCGTCGGGCAAACGCATCAGTTGTACCAGCGGCGTATTGCCGATGGTGTCTTCGATTGTCTTGTAGGCCATTGCGCTAAGCTGTTTCGGTCGGGAATCGGAACATTCTAATCCACCGGCCACGTCCGCGCTCAGGGGTAGCGATTTCGGCCGGACATCGCAATGGCGATGCCCGGCCGCCCGTCGGGCGTCAGCGCTTCGGTGCGCTAGCCGCCGCCGGAGCCTTGGCCTTCTTGGATTTGGACGGCTTTGCCGGGGCTGCGGCAGGCGCGGCCGCCGGCGCCGATGCCGCGGCAGGGGCCGCGCCGGCCTTGGCCGCCTTGGCATCCTTCGACTTCTTCGAGCGGGTCGCCTTCGCGTCCGATGCGCCTGCGGCGGACGCCGCCGCCGGAGCCGGCGTCGAGGGCTTGGCCGACATGGCCGCCGCACCCGGCGCCGCGGGTTTCATCGTCGAACCGGCGGCAGGCGTCGCCACAGGCGTCTTTTGTGTCGTCGTCGACGGGACAGGCGCCGCCGGCGTCATGGGCTTAGCGGTCGTCGCAGGTGCCACAGGCGTTTGCGCGGCAGGCGGCATCGGTTTGGCCGGTGCCGCAGGGGCAGGTGCGGGCGCGGGCGCCGATTTGGCGGCCGCAGCGGGCGCCGCGGCCCCACCCTGCCCGTTGATCGTCATGCCTTCGGACTGAAGCGTGGTCACGGACTTGGCGCCCAGCCCCTTGACGCGTTTGGCAACGTCCGCCGCATCCTTGTATGGGCCGTGGGCGTTACGCTCATCGATGATGGCTTTGGATTTGACCGGCCCAATGCCCTTGAGCGATTCGAGCTGCGCCTGGTCGGCGGTATTGATGTCGACGGCAGCCATGGCCAGGCCGCACAGGGTAAAAAAGGCAACAACCGCCAGCAAGAACTTGCGAAGCATGATCTGTTCCTTATGAAGTCACTCGGGCCGATATCGAGGATATCGTGGACCTCCTCGACACCCCGATTATGGCTTAACGTCCAGGAACGGCTACGGATGACATCGCACGCCCACAACGTCAAACAAAACGGGGAGCCAGTGGGCTCCCCGTCGGTCTTGCGCTGTGATTCGCCCTTTACTGCGCGAGCAACCAGCGCACGTACCGCGAAACGCCCTCACCCACCGTGTAGAAAGGCTGCTGATACCCCCCGATTGGCGAAGATTATCGATATTCGCCTGCGTAAAGCATTGGTACTTGCCGCGCAGCGCGTCGGGGAACGGGATGTACTCCACGAGTCCCTGCTTGACCAGTTCGTCGAGCGACAGCGCCGCCTCACCCGCTTCGGCACGAAGCGTGTTGATCACGGCAACGGCGATGTCGTTGAACGGCTGGGCACGGCCCGTACCGAGGTTGAAGATGCCGCTTCGCTCGGGATGGTCAAAAAAGTGCAGGTTCACCTTCACCACGTCTTCCACCGACACAAAGTCGCGGCTTTGCGTACCGGCAGCGTAGCCGTTGTATTCACCGAAGAGCTTCACCCGCCCATTGGCGCGGAATTCGTTGAAGTTGTGGAACGCCACCGAAGCCATGCGGCCTTTGTGCGCCTCACGCGGGCCATAGACGTTGAAATAGCGGAACCCGGCCACCTGACTTGGAAGCTTGCCACCGGCCTCGCGCATCGCCCGACGCACGATCTGGTCGAACAGAAACTTCGAGTAACCGTAGACGTTGAGCGGCTTCTCGAATTCACGGTTCTCCACAAACGTTTCCGACGCACCATACGTCGCCGCAGACGACGCGTAGAGGAACGGCACGGACTGCGCCTGGCACGCTTCAAACAATGCTCGCGTGTACCGGAAGTTGTTCTCCATCATGTAGCGGCCGTCGGTCTCCATGGTGTCGGAGCAGGCGCCTTCGTGGAAAATCGCGCGCACACGGCCGAATTCACGGCGCTGGAAGCGCGCAACGAAGTCGGTCTTGTCGAGGTAATCGCTGATCTCACAGTCGACCAGATTGCGGAACTTGTCGGCGCGCGTGAGGTTGTCGACCGCCACGATGTCGGTTTCGCCGCGCTCGTTGAGGGCTTTGACGAGGTTGGCGCCAATGAAGCCCGCGGCACCGGTCACGATGATGGTCATGTCAGTTCGGAAAAGAGTTCGGTGTAGTCCACAGTCGCCGTACCCAGCTTGCCGACGACAATACTGCCCGCGCGGTTGGCGAGCACAACGGCCTGCGCGAGCGGCAGACCAGCGGAAAGCGATGCGGCGAGCGTTGCGATCACAGTGTCGCCCGCGCCTGAAACATCATACACTTCGCGCGCCTGCGCCGGCACGTGCAGCGCGCCGCTCGCGGTGAAGAGCGTCATGCCTTCTTCCGAACGCGTGAGCAGCAGGGCCTCTAGATCAAGCGACTCACGCAGGGTCTGCGCGCGGGCCGTCAGGTCGTCTTCCGAGCGCCACTCGCCCACGACCTGCTGCAATTCAGAGCGGTTCGGCGTCAGGATGCTGGCACCGCGATATCGCTCGTAATCACTGCCCTTCGGGTCCACAAGTACCATTTTGCCTGCGGCGCGCGCAGCTTCGATCATCGGCTGCACATGCGTCAGGCCGCCCTTGGCGTAATCCGAGAGCAGCACGACGTCGTAGCTGTCGAGCAGTTGGCGATACTGATCGAGCACCGCCAGCAGCACTTCCCGCGCCGGCTGATTCTCGAAATCGATACGCAGCAATTGCTGCTGACGCGACACGATGCGCAGCTTGATCGTCGTCGCCAGATCGGCGTCTCGGGTCACAAAGGCCGTCACACCGCTCTCGTCGAGCAGGTCGACGACGCGCTCGCCCGGTTCGTCTTCACCCAGCACGCAAAGCAGCCCCGCCTGCGCCCCCAGCGACGCGGCGTTGAGCGCCACGTTCGCCGCACCGCCCAGCCGCTCCTCGTTGCGCTTGACATGCACCACCGGCACCGGCGCTTCCGGGGAAATGCGATTGACGTCGCCGAACCAGTAGCGGTCGAGCATCACGTCGCCGACGATCAGCACGCGCGCGCGGCTGAACGCCGCGCGAGGCACGGTGGGCACGCCGGGTGCCTGCACCGTGCGCGTGAGCGAAGTTGCCGTCAAAGTCATCTGTCGCTCCTCGTCACTCAGGCTGACTCGTGCAACCCGCGGCCGATGCCGTGGTACTCGATGCCCAGCTCCTTCATGGCGTCCGGTTCGTACAGATTCCGGCCGTCGAAAATCAGCGGCAGCGAAAGCGCCGCCTTCACGCGCGTGAAGTCCGGGCTACGGAACGCTTTCCATTCCGTAACGATCACGAGCGCGTCGGCGCCCGTCAGCGTGTCGTTCTGCGTCGCACAGAATTCGATGCGGGCGTGCGCCTCGGCATCATCTGCGAAGTCCAGCGCGACCACGCGGCGCGCTTCATCGAGCGCCACCGGATCATAAGCCCGCACCCGGGCACCACGACGCACCAGCTCGGCGATGACGCGGCGACTCGGGGCCTCGCGCATGTCGTCCGTGTTCGGCTTGAAGGCCAGCCCCCACAACGCGAACGTCTTGTCCGACAGATCGTCGCCGAGGCGGTTGACGATCTTGTCGATCAGCACGGCCTTTTGCGTTTCATTGACGGCTTCGACTGCGTTGAGAATTCGCAACGGCAGGCCATAGTCCTCGGCGGTGCGCACGAGCGCCTGGACGTCCTTCGGGAAGCACGAGCCACCGTAGCCGCAGCCGGAGTACAGGAAGTGGTAGCCGATACGCGGGTCCGAGCCAATGCCCTTGCGCACGTCTTCGATATCCACGCCGACGCGATCGGCCAGATTAGCCATCTCGTTCATGAATGAGATGCGCGTAGCGAGCATGGCGTTTGCCGCGTACTTGGTAAATTCCGCCGAGCGCACGTCCATGTACAGGGTGCGCTCATGGTTGCGGTTAAACGGCGAATACAAGCGCTTCATCATCGCGCGCGCCTGTTGGCCGTCGGTGTCGTCGTCTACACCGATCACGATACGATCCGGGCGCATGAAATCGTCAACGGCCGCGCCTTCCTTCAGGAATTCGGGGTTCGAAACGACGGAGAACGACACGTTTTCGCCGCGCTTGCCGAGTTCGTCGGCCACCGCGGCACGCACCTTGTCGGCCGTACCGACCGGCACGGTCGATTTATCGACGATGACCTTGAAGCTCTTGGCGTAGCGGCCAATGTTGCGTGCCGCGGCCACGACATATTGAAGGTCGGCCGAGCCATCTTCGTCCGGGGGCGTGCCCACCGCGATGAACTGAACGTCGCCATGGGCGACCGAGGCCTCGACATCGGTCGAAAATTGAAGGCGGCCAGCGGCGCGATTGCGCGCGATGACTTCCTGCAGGCCGGGTTCGTGAATCGGCACGCCGCCGTTGTTCAGGATTTCGATCTTGCGCGGATCGACGTCGAGGCAGAACACGTCGTTGCCGACGTCCGCCAGGCACGCCCCAGTGACGAGGCCGACGTATCCGGAGCCGATGATAGTGACTTTCATGATTGCGCGAACTAAGAGAAATTAGGAGGCCGCCGGCACGTCGACACGTCGCGGCGTATAGGTCTCCCAGCCGTTACAGCCGGGGCATTGCCAATAAAACAATCGCGCGCGGAAGCCGCACTGGTCGCAGACATACCGGGGCAACGACTTGGTACGCTGCGTGATGAGCTTGCCCATGAGCTGCAGGTCCGACTGCGTGTCGCCGTGCGCCGTGGCGGCATGTGCTTCGAGCAGGCGCACCATGCCGGGCGCGCTCGGCGCGCGGTGCATCTGTTCGCGCATGAGCTTGAGCGCCGCTTCCGGGCCTTCGAGGGCAATCGACTGCTCATAGACGATCTCCAGCAGATCGTCCGACGGATTCTTGCGCAGCGCATCGCTCAGCACAGCGAGCCCTTCCGTCGCCCGGCCCAATGCCTCGTACGCCCGCATCAGCCGCTTGGCCGCGAGGCCGAGGTACACCGGATTCTGCTCCTCGATGGTGCGAAGCACGCGCAACGCACCTTCGGCGTCGCCCGCGGCGAGCAGCATGTCGCCGCGCAGCAGCGGCGCACGCACGTTGGCGGGATTGACCGCGAGCGCGGCGTCCAGCGCTTGCGTAACGGCGTCGGCGTCCTTGCGTTGCAGCGCTTCCTGCGCCAGCTCGCAGTGGAACTGCGCGATCTCCTTGCGGTACGACACGGCAGGGTCGAGCTCACTCAGCGCCTCGGCCTCGGTCAGCGCCTTGTGCCATTCCTTCTCGATCTGATAGATCGTGAGCTTTGCATGTTGCGCTGCCTTGGCGTAAGCCCCAGTGTGCAGTCGGCCGAACGCCTCTTCGGCACGGTCCAGCAACCCCGCCTTGAGAAAATCGTGGCCGAGTTCGTAGAGCGCGTGCTCATGATCGGCTGACGGCAGGTCATGGCGCGAGAGCAGGTTCTGGTGCACACGAATGGCGCGCTCCGTCTCGCCGCGACGACGGAACAGACTCCCCAGCGCGAAGTGCAGCTCGGTGGTCTCGGGATCCAGCTTGGCGACTTCGATGAAGGCATCGATCGCCTTGTCGGGCTGCTCGTTGAGCAGGAAGTTCAGACCGCGAAAGTAGGACGCCGGCAGATTACGGCTCTCGGAGAGCAAGCTGCGCAGATCCAGGCGTGCGGCCACCCAGCCGCAGCCAAAAATCACGGGGATGGCCAATAGCCACCAGACCTCGAATTCCATGAATGCGTGTTGTCGTTGAAACAGTCGATGAAGAGGGCGAGCGTCGCGCGCCGTGTCGCCCGAATTAGACCGGCGGTAGCATCGGCGGTTGATCCCCCGCCTCGGGGTCGCGTTGTGCACGGGCCAGATCGCGCCGCGTGCGGCGTAGCTCCAGGCGCTGACGCATCAGGCTCGGCAATGTCGCGAGCACGCCGATGACGCCACCGACCACGAAAAACGCCAGGCCGATCATGATGAGCGGTGCCGTCCACGTATGCCCCAGGAAAAGGTTCAACGTGACTTCGCCCGTGTTGGCGAGCGCGAGACACAGCAACACCACAAACACGATGAGACGAACGATCCAAACAATCAGCTTCATGCCGAAAGGCTCCTGCGGCAGGGTTGCCGTATGTTTTGCGACTTGAGCGGCCCCGGGGCCACGGCGTCGATGCCGCCGACGCACCCGGGCCGGCACGTGGCCGTATTGTACCGGATGTGCTCCGTCAGGCGCCGTTACTGCAGCAAGCTTCACATTGGCGTCAATGGCCCGCACGTCTTGCCGCCAAATGCAAAAAAAGCGCCCGAAGGCGCTTTTCTCGCGTAGTAGATCCCAAAGGGCCTTATTGGTCCGACGCCTTGTGATCAACCCGCTCTCGCAACTCCTTGCCGGGCTTGAAGTGCGGCACAAATTTCTCCGGCACCATCACTTTCTCACCCGACTTCGGATTGCGGCCGACACGCGGTGGCCGACGGTTGAGCCCGAAGCTACCGAAACCGCGGATCTCGATTCGATGACCGCGCGCAAGCGCGTCTGCCATCGCATCGAGAATGGTCTTCACCGCGAAATCGGCATCCTTGAGCACCAACTGGGGAAACCGCGCCGCCAACTGGTTGACCAATTCAGACTTGGTCATAGGCCTTGGACCTTACTGATTCTGGCTGTCCAGCTTGGCTTTGAGCAGGGCACCCAGATTCGTGGTGCCGCTCGCTGCCGAGCTATCCGACGACATCTTGCTGATCGCTTCCTGCTGTTCAGCCGAATCCTTCGCCTTGATCGACAGGTTGATGTTGCGCGACTTGCGATCGATGTTGACGATCATTGCATTGACGGCTTCACCTTCCTTGAGCACGTTGCGGGCATCTTCCACACGGTCGTGCGAAATTTCCGAAGCGCGCAGGTAACCTTCGACGTCTTCACCCAGCGACACGACGGCACCCTTCGGGTCGACGGCCTTGATGGTACCGTCAACGATCGAGCCCTTGTCGTGAATGGCCACGAACGAGTTGAACGGATCGCCTTCGAGCTGCTTGATGCCCAACGAGATGCGTTCCTTCTCGACGTCGATGCCCAGAACCACGGCTTCGACTTCGTCGCCCTTCTTGTACTTGCGCACGGCGTCTTCGCCGGTTTCGCTCCACGACAGGTCCGACAGGTGAACCAGGCCATCGATGCCGCCCGGCAGACCAATGAACACGCCGAAGTCGGTGATCGACTTGATGCCGCCCTTGATCTTGTCGCCCTTCTTGAAGTTGCGCGAGAAGTCGTCCCACGGGTTCGCCTTGCACTGCTTCATGCCCAGGCTGATACGACGACGGTCTTCGTCGATCTCGAGCACCATGACTTCGACTTCGTCGCCCAGCTGGACAACCTTGGTCGGCGCAACGTTCTTGTTGGTCCAGTCCATTTCCGACACGTGAACCAGGCCTTCGATGCCCGATTCCACTTCGACGAATGCGCCGTAGTCGGTGATGTTGGTGACCTTGCCGAACAGGCGGGTACCTTGCGGGTAGCGGCGAGCAATGCCTTCCCACGGATCGTCGCCGAGTTGCTTGACGCCCAGCGAGACGCGGCCCTTCTCTTGATCGAACTTGAGGATCTTGGCGGTGACTTCCTGGCCAACCGACAGCACTTCGCTCGGGTGACGCACACGACGCCAGGCGATGTCGGTGATGTGCAGCAGGCCGTCGATACCGCCGAGGTCGACGAATGCGCCGTAGTCGGTGATGTTCTTGACCACGCCCTTGACGATCGCGCCTTCCTTGAGCGTCTCGAGCAGCTTGGCGCGCTCTTCACCCTGGGTGGCTTCGATCACGGCACGACGCGAGAGCACAACGTTGTTGCGCTTGCGATCGAGCTTGATCACACGGAATTCGAGGGTCTTGCCTTCGTACGGGGTCGTGTCCTTGACCGGACGCGTGTCCACCAGCGAGCCCGGCAGGAATGCGCGGATGCCGTTGACCATGACGGTCAGGCCGCCCTTGACCTTGCCGGTAATCGTGCCGGTCACGAGCTCGCCCGATTCGAGGGCCTTTTCCAGTTGCAGCCACGAGGCCAGACGCTTGGCCTTGTCGCGCGACAGCACGGTGTCGCCGTAGCCGTTTTCCAGGGCATCGATCGCCACGGAAACAAAATCGCCGGCCTGAACTTCGACCTCGCCCTGATCATTCAGGAATTCTTCGATAGGGATGTACGCTTCGGACTTGAGCCCGGCGTTGACGACCACAAAGTTGTGGTCAACCCGAACGACTTCTGCGCTGATGACTTCACCAGCACGCATGTCTTGACGGGAGAGCGACTCTTCGAAGAGTGCCGCGAATGATTCGTTAGTCGAGGTTTGCAGGTCGGACATAAATGTGGATTACGCCGCTGACGTCCGTCTCCCGAAGGGGGGTGACGATCACGCACAACGGTTGGGTTAAAGGTTGACAAAGCCACGACGGGTGACTGCATGAAACACCCTGTCAGGCGCCTTGCGGATACTGCACTTGCGCGAACCATTCGAGCACCTGGGCCACCGCCTGATCGACGTTGAGCCCCGACGTGTCGAGTACCCGCGCACCCTCTGCTGGCCGTAGTGGCGCTTCGGCACGGGTACGATCCCGCGCATCGCGCGCCTCAAGATCCAGCATCAGACTGTCTATGTTAGCAGAAAATCCTTTTTCTATCAATTGCTTATAACGCCTCTCGGCGCGCGCCTGCGGTGTGGCCGTCAAAAACACCTTCAAATCGGCCTCCGGGAAGATCACCGTGCCCATGTCGCGACCGTCCGCAACGAGGCCTGGCGCGGTCTTGAAGGCCCGCTGAAGCGACACGAGCGCGTGACGGACCGCCTTGTGCACGGCGATGCTCGATGCCCGATTGCCGATCGCCTCGGCGCGTATCGCGTCGGTGACGTCCTCCCCGGCCAGCCAGATGCGCTGCTCCTTGAATCGCACATCGAGCGTCTCGGCGAGCACCGTCAGCGCCCCGACGTCGTCCGGATCGATCCCGTGCCGGGCGCTCGCCAGCGCTGTCAGCCGGTACAGCGCCCCACTGTCGAGATAGTGAAAGCCCAATGCATCGGCCACACGGTGCGCCACCGTCCCTTTGCCGGATGCCGTTGGGCCATCCACCGTAATGACCGGAATCGAGTCGTCCACCATCGTGAAATCAGGCATCCCTTCGTCTCTGTGTGTTCAAAACATCAAAAAAATGAAATCTCGTGCGCAAATAGTAATGATTACCATTTTTGCGCAGGCACCATTGGCGCGCCCCGAAAACTCGGCCGCCGCGCAAGATCGCGATTATCCCTTAGCCAGTCCAAAGGGGGGCCCTACGCGCGTCAGGGCGACATGCCGCGTGGTTCGCACCGATGAGTCGGGCGCACGGGCGCGCTCAAGAGCGCGGGTGAGGTAGATCCCGGCCACCGGGCTGCGGCGGCCACGAGGGGCGCTATGCGAATTCGCTACCGCACGTTGTCCCGCCTTCGAACGGCCCGGGGTCAGGGGGCAATGAGGGATCGCGACCGTCGATTCGGCGACCGGCGGCGAACTCAAGCAACGCTCGCCTGACCAGTATAGCCGTCGTGCCTCGCGTACGACTGACGCGCCGCCGGAATTGCAGTCTCGCGGCGGCAGGGGGCTCGACCGGCCGATGGATCCGATCGCTTCCCTTGCCCTGATTTCACTTGAAATCATCGGACGCGATGCCGAGGCGCCGCATCTTGTCGTACAAGGTCTTTCGGGGAACGCCCAGCTTTTCGCAAGCGAGCGATGCGCGTCCGCCGGACGCGCGCAACGCCTCTTCGATGAAACGCCGCTCGAACAGGTTCATCTGCTCGTCAAGCGTGCGCGGCGCCCCCTGCGGGCCGTCGTCCGGATCTCCGGTCCCGAGTCCGAGCGTAAAGCGCTCGGCGACGTTGCACAGTTCGCGCACGTTTCCGGGCCACGGGCGCGCCATCAGCCGATTCAGACGCTCGGCGCCGATCTCCGGCACCGGACGACCGTACGCCGCCGCCGCCCGCAGCACAAAATGCTCGAACAGCAGCGGAATGTCTTCCCGACGCTCCCGTAGCGAGGGGATCTCGAGCACGATCACCCCGAGCCGATAGTAGAGATCGTCGCGAAACCGCTGCTGGCGTGCGAGCTCGAGCAGATCCGCCTTCGTCGCGGCAATGATCCGGCAATTCATCGGCAGCAGTTCGTTCGAGCCAATCCGCTCGAACTGGCGCTCCTGAAGCACACGCAGGAACTTGACCTGAAGCGCCATCTGCATCGTCTCGATCTCGTCGAGAAAGAGCGTGCCGGCCTGCGCATATTCCAGCTTGCCGATGCGACGTTTCAACGCCCCCGTGAACGAGCCCGCCTCATGGCCGAACACTTCGCTCTCGAATAACGATTCGGGAAGGCCCGCGCAATTCAGCGCGGCAAAGGGTTTGTCGCGGCGCGGGCCGAAGTCGTGCAGGCAGCGCGCAACAAGTTCCTTGCCGGTGCCCGTCTCGCCGAACACCAGCACGTTCGCATCGGTATTGGCCAGTTCGAGGATCAGCTTGCGCAAACGCTCCACGGGTCGCGAATTCCCGAGGATCCTCGCATCGATACGATCGCGACTCTCGAGCTGCCTGCGCACGGCCGTCAGTTCGAGCGTAAGCCGTCGGTGCTCGAGCGCACGTCGCGCAAGCTCGACGATCCGCTCCGACGCGAACGGCTTTTCAACGAAGTCGTAAGCGCCGAGGCGCATGGCCTGTACCGCCATCGCGATGTCGCCGTGCCCGGTCACGAGAATGACCGGCATCGACGCGCTCATTGCCTTCACGCGTTCGAGCAGCTCGAGCCCCGTCATGCCGGGCAGGCGCACATCGCTGACGACAATACCCGGAAAATCGCCGTCGATGTGCTCAAGCGCCTCCTCGGCGCTTCCAAACGCGTCGACCTCGATGTCCGCTAGCTGCAACGCCTGGACAGTACCGAGCCTCACGGCCGCGTCATCCTCCACGAGCAGCACGCGCAAGCTGTCTGGGATCACGGGTTGCCCTCCCTGTACGTACGTAGATAAATACTGAACTCGGCGCCGCCCTCGGGCCGGCCGGAAGCTTTCAGTGAACCGCTGAACTCACGCACGATGCCCTCGGAGATCGCCAAGCCGAGGCCCAGCCCCGTGCCCTGCTCCTTCGTCGTGAAGAACGGCTCGAAGAGCCGCGCGCGCACAGCCTCGGAAAGCCCCGTGCCGGTATCACGCACCCGAATCACGGTCGTATTGCCATCCGCCTCGACCGTCACCTCGAGGCGTCGCACCGGGGTGATGGCCATCGCGTCGAGCGCGTTCGTGAACAGGTTCACGAGCACTTGTTCGAGCCGATTGGCATCGGCGAGCACGCGCGCGTCGGCCAATTGCGGGTCGAAAATGAGCTCGACCCGCTCCTTGCGCAGCCGCTGCCCAACGAGGAACAACGCGTTATTGATCGCCTCGGCGGCAACGACAGGCTGGAGCTGCGTCGGCGCCTTGCGGGCGAAGCGCTTCAGTTGCGACGTGATCCGCCCCATTCGCTCTATCAACTCGCCGATCATCCGAAGATTGGCCTCGGCGTGACTCGCCCGCCCCCGTTCAAGGAATGTCAGCGCGTTATCCGACAGCGTGCGTAGCGCCGCGAGCGGCTGATTGAGCTCGTGGGTGACGCCCGCCGCCATCTGCCCGAGCGCCGCCATCTTGCCGGCCTGCACAAGCTCCTCGAATGCCGCCTTGAGCTGCGCTTCGGTTTCCCTGTGCATCGCGACCTCGTGCTCCAGATTGCGGTTCGCGCGGCTCAGCGCCGCAGTGCGCCGCGCGACCTTGCGCTCGAGCTCCTCGTTCAGTTGCTGCAGCGCCTCGCGCAGCGCGAGCCGTTGCGCGACGATGCGCCGTCGCTGCCACACCGTCAGCGCCAGCACGACGACGAATGCGAGCCCGAGCGCGGCGGATCGGGCCAATGCACGCGCCACCGCTCGCGCAGGCGCGAGATTCGACAGCACGACAATGTGCCAGTCGGTGCCCGATACGGGACGGGTCACGACCAGGAACTCGGTTGGGAACGGGTGGGGGGTCGGCAGGCTGGTAGCCAGCGGATTGTCGCGCGCCACCGATTCGATCCACACATTGGGCGCGAGTGTGCGCTCGATGGTAAATCCAGCCGGCATGAGTGCCCCCGGCGCGTCGTACTGGTGCGTACTCACAATCTCGGCGCGCGCGGCTGCCGACAGCGGGCGAAGTGTCCTGTATTTGAGCCCCGGCACCGACGACAGCATGATCACGCCATGCGAATCGACGGCGAGCACGGGCTCGGCGCCCTGTCGCCAGACCGATTCGATCCGATCGAGATTGACCTTGAGCGTCACGACGCCAAGCACGCGATGCGCGTCGTCATAGATCCGTTCGGCCAGGAAATAGCCCGCCTCATGACTCACGGTGCCCAGCCCGTAGAAACGGCCATGGCCGTCACGCATGGCGCCGATAAAGTACGGGCGGAACGAGAAGTTCGACCCGACGAATGTCTTCGGCTGGTCCCAGTTGCTTGACGCGAGCGTATTGCCTTGCTTGTCCATCACGTAGAACGCGCTGGAGCCCGCGTCTGCGTTGACGGTCTGCAGATAAGCGTTGACCCGCGCGACCAGATCGCGATCGGTCGGATGGCGCAGCATCGATAGCACGTCGGCATTCAAGCTAGCGAGCGACGGCAGATAGCTGTAGTGCCGAACCTCGCTCGTCAACGCGTTTTCGTAGCCGTCTAGCCGGTGCGCGGCGGTGTCTCGCAGCGTGCTGAGCTCCACCTGTTCCGCGTAACGATAGGCCACCCAAGCGCCCACCACCGTCAGCAAGGCAAACGCGGCCACGAGCGCGAGCAGGGCGCGCGTGCGACGCGACGTTGCGCTGACGAACTTCACGACCGCCTCCCCGCAAGCCAGCACCCCGCGAGCCCGCGAACGTCCATTGCCCACCGCTCCATCGCACCGTCTCCTCTGAAGCCATCATTCTAACGGTGCGGCTCGCGACTGCCATCGGCATAAGCGCTTGTCCGGCGTGCCCGATCCCCGTGCTCCGCTCGACCCTCTACGGGAAAGCGGGCCTCATCAGCCCCGCGTCCTGCGTCCGGAATGACACCACGTCGACATCCCGGGCATCGTTCACCAAACAAGCCTTACAACCCGAAGTAAGTCTCGCGCACGGCGTCGCTCGCTTCTAGCTCCGCGCGTGAGCCCGATACCCGTACCTTGCCGTGATCGAGCAAGTAACCGCGATCGGCAAGATCGAGGAACGCGATATTCTGCTCCGCGATCAGCAACGAGGTTCCGTCGCCAATGGCCGTGCGCAACGCGTCGATCACGTGCTTGACGAACACCGGCGCGAGACCGGAGGACGGCTCGTCCATCAACAGGAGGCGGGGCTCGGCGATGAGCACCTTCGCGATGCCGAGCATCTTGCGTTGCCCCCCGACAGGCTTGCCGCGGCAGCACGCCGCTTCGCCGCCAGTGCGGGAAAAAGCGCGAACAACACTTCCTTGCGCTGACGGATTTTCGCTTCGGGCATGAAATAGCCGCCGAGCGCGATGTTCTCGTCGATCGACAGCGTCGGAAATACACCGAGCTCCGACATGAACGCGATGCCGCGCCGAATGCGCTGATCAGGCCGCAGCATGTCAATGCGCTCGCCGTCGAGCGTGATGCGCCCGCCCGTGCACGGCAATAGCCCAATCAGCGTGCGCAGCAGGGTCGTCTTGCCCGCGCTGTTTGCACCGAGCAACAGCACGGTTTGCCCGGGCTCGACCCGCATATCGACGCCCCAAAGCACCTGCATGTCCCCATAGCCGGCCTCCACGCCTTCGATTACCAGGGATGCCGTCATCATGCCGCTCCAATGAATGCAGCGATCACCTCGGGGTCGCGCGCGGCCGACGCAAGCGGTCCCTCGAACAACATGCGCCCGGCGCCGAGCACGATCACACGTTCGGTGATGCGGTTGAGAAAATCGAGCAAGTGCTCGACCACGATCATCGCGATGCCACGTGCCGACAGTCGTTGCAGCAACTCGGCAATCACATTCAATTCCGCGGGATTGAGCCCCGCGCCGATCTCGTCGACCAGCAGCAGTTGCGGGCGCGTGGCGAGCGCCCGTCCGAGATCGAGTAGCTTCTGCTGATTCACCGTCAGCGAACCCGCGACACGCGACGCCACACTGGCGAGACCGATGTCTTCGAGAATCGGTCCGATTTCGCGGGGATCCAGCCGCACGCTGCGCGCCGCGACTTCAATGTTCTCGTGCACGGTCATGTCGCGAAACACCTTCGGCACCTGAAACGTACGGTTGATGCCAAGGTGTACACGCCGGTGCATCGGCATGCGGTTGATCGTTTGCCCGAGGAAATCGATCGCGCCCTCATCCGCCTGCAGGAGCCCCGAGATCACGTTGATCGTCGTCGTCTTGCCGGAGCCATTCGGACCGACGAGGCCGACGATCTCGCCGGGCACGACAGCAAAGTTCACATCGTTGAGCACGACCTGTGCGCCGAAGCGCTTGTGAACGCCCACGAGTTGCAACAATTCAGAAGACATGGATACCCCGACGTTGCAGCAGCGACAGGAGGCCGCCCGGCAGAAACAGCACGAGCAGCACGATGAGACCGCCATAGATGAACTGGAAGTACTGTGGCGTGGAGATCCCGATCACCGCATACAGGACGTAGAGCAGCCCCGCGCCGACAATCGGCCCGATGACCGTGCCGACACCTCCGAAGAGTGCGAACACAATGGCGAAGACCGAGAACTGCAACGTGAACACCGCGTCGGGATAGAACACCGAGATGCCCCATGCGTAGGTGCCGCCCGCGAGCCCGGCGATCAATGCCGACACCAGCCACGCGACGAGACGCGCCTGCACAACGTTGACGCCCGCCATCGCCGCGCTCACCGGATCCTGCTTGACCGCACGCAGCGACATGCCAAAGCCGGACGTGCGGAAGTACGCCGCAAATGCGCACGCGATGAGCAAAACGCCGAGCATGCAGGCGTAGCTTGCGTCCGGACTGTAGACCTGTTCGATCTTGAGTCCGTAGGGGCCGCCGGTCACGTCGGACAGGTTCGGGTTCGACACAACGAAGTAGATGATCTGCGACGCGGCGAGATTCGCAATCGAGAAGTAGGCGCCCGAGAGCCGCAACAGCGGCCCGAGCACCAGCCCGAGCAGTGCGGCCGCGAGGCCGCCGCCCGCGACGCACGCGAGTACGGGCAGGTGCGTATGAAGTACGAGCAGCGACGTTGCATAGGCACCGCTGCCGAAAAAGCCCACATAGCCGAACGGCAAATAGCCGGTGAAGCCGTACAGCAGGTTGAGTCCCTGTGCCAGCACGATGAACGTCATGATCGTGAACAGCAGCGACTGGTTGGCGTACACACGAGGTGCCACGAGGAAGGTCGCGGCAACCACTGCAAGCGTGATGGCCGGTGCGCGCAAGCGTCGCGGCGCCGTCTGTCCGGTTGGGTTCAGAATGGTATCAAGCAAGACGCACCGCCTTTCCGAGCAAGCCCGAGGGACGAATGAGCACAATGATCAACAGCAGCGCATACGGCACTACGTTCGACCACGACGAGTAATAGGTTTGCATCAGCATCGTGCCGAGACCGAACACGAGCCCGCCGGCAATCGTGCCAAGCGGATTGCCAAGGGAGCCGATGACCACGATCGCGAACGCGGTCGTGGTGAGGTTGTCGCCAAGATCGGGCGACACCGAGCCGAGGAGATACGGCACGAACACGCCCGCGATGCCCGCGAGCGCGAGACCTGCGACGAACGCAATGGTCGACACACGGCGCACGTCGATTCCGGTGGCAACGGCCTCTTCCCGATTGGCCATCACTGCGCGCGTTGCATAGCCGAACCGCGTGCGCGAGAAATACAGCCACAGCACGACCAGCGCCGCAACGCTGATGCCGGCGGCCCACCACCAACTATCGGGAAACTGCTGGCCGAAGGCCCCCAGATTGCCGCTGCCGAGTGCATCGTCGGGCAACGAGCGCTGGTCAGCGCCGAACATCAGTACCGTCAACGACTCGAGCATCTGGCCAATGCCGAAGAACAGGATGAACGACAGCATCTCCGGGTCGGCGCTGCGCTGCAGTCGCGGCACGACGGCCCGATACATCGGCCAGCCAATGATCGTTGCCGCGGCCACCGACACTGGAATGGCCCACAACGGACTCAGGCCGAAATGATGCGAGACCATCCACGCCGCATAGCTGCCCAGCACGATGAACTGCCCGTGCGCGAGATTGATGATACGCATCACGCCGAACACGAGATTGAGTCCCAGTCCGACCAGCGTGAAGAAGATACCGTACAGAATGCCGCCCATGACGGCATAAGCAAGAAGTTCCACGTTCGTCCCTTCGCAAGCGAGGATGTCGTCGCCGGCGCCGTCGTTCGGCGCCGGCCGGTTCCTGATCAGACGATGCGACTGACGATCAGTGCGTCGGCGCCGGATACACCGGCTTGCCGGTCGCATGCGAGTCCGGATACACGACGACGAACTTGAGCCCCTTGTTGCCGTCCGGCACCATCTGGGCGACCGGGAACGGTTGGCCGAGCTGCGCCCCGTTCGCATTGATCTGGAACGGCCCCAGCAGCGTGGTCGTTTTTCCGGACATGTCCATCAAGGCCTGATGGAAGGCCGGTTGTGCAAACGTCGGTGCGTCGCCAAGCATCTTCTCCATGACAATGCCCGTGTTGTAACCGGCCGAGTCGAGGAAGGTCGGATCCTTGTGTTGGTCGGCCTGGAACGCCTGCACAAATTGCGCGGTATTCATCCCGTAAGTGACCTTGTCGTACTTGACCAGCGGCGGCGTGGGGTACGTGTACGTGTAGGCGAGCGCATCGACCCCCGCATTCTTCGTGAGCAGTTGCAGCAGTTGGCCCGGGAAGATCGTGAACGTCATGTCGAAATGCAGGCCGCTTTGCGACAGCGCGCGCAGGAATGCGATGTCGTTCGGCGCGTAGCCGAATTCAAGCAACGCCTGGGGATTGGCTGCCTTCGCCGTGTGCAGCAGCACGTTGTAGTTCGATTCCGTGGTCGGCACGCTGTGATAGAACACCGGCGTCACGCCCCCCTTCGCGAGTTCCGCCTTCATCGTTTCGGCTTGCGAGGCATCGAAATCGTTCGCGCCATAGACAATCGCCACGCGCTTGATCTTCTGCTTGAGGAGGAAGTTGGCGAGCGGCACCGGCCAGACCGTCGACGACGGAATACTCACATCGGCGAGGTAATCGGTCTTCTGCGTGAAGAAGTTCGCCCCCGAGCCGGTCGGATCGATCAACAGCATGTGGTGCTCAGCCGCAAGCGGCACCGCGACCGACGTAAGCACCGACCCAAAGTCGGCCACGAGTATGTCGACCTTGTCCTGCGTGATCAACTGGTTATAAAGCGTGGTCGCCGTGGACGTCGAACTCTGGTCGTCGTACGCCACGATCTTCACGGGAATCTTCTTGCCGTATGCCTTGACGAGCACCCCGCCCTGCTTGTTGACGGTGTCGGCCCAGAACTTCAGCCCTTCGTATTGCCCCTGGGAAGCCACCGCGAACGGGCCAGTGCTCGCGTAGAGCGTGCCAATACTGATCTGTGCTGGCGCCTGTGCAGCTTGCGCCCCCAGACTGGCGAACGCGCAGGCGATCGCGGCAGCGGTCATTTTCAGCGAAGTGGCGGTTTTACGGGTCAGTCGCGCGTGCATTGAAATCTCCTCTGGATCGTTTTGACATCAAGACCTGTCCACGCCGCACGGCGAAAGCCGCAATGACGCACGTGGTCAGGGTTCTGCTACGTGGGAAGCGAATGGGAACCGACGGCCTGAGGCCGGGCCGGTTGGGCCCGGCGGGTCAGCAAATGGGGAAGCGGGTGAACGTCATGACATGTCTCCTGATGATCGATATTGGATTGTTTGGAGAACGTTATGCAATTCGCATGCCAATCACATCGGCGAACGCAATGCCTTGATGCAGCACGGTGCCGGCGAGTCGCGACGTGCGCGTTGCGCGAAAATCCGCACAAATGCGCCGACGGGTGGCTGGGAAAAGTGACGTCCGGCCGGCTCGCGTCGGACGCCCTGGATGCCTTGGATGCCTTGGATGCCTTGGATGCCTTGGATGCCTTGGATGCCTTGGATGCCTTGGCTGCCTTGGCTGCCTTGGACGCCCTGGACGCCTTGGATGCTCTGGACGCTCTGGACGCTCTGGATGCCTTGGATGCCTTGGATGCCTCGGATGCCTTGGATGCCTTGGATGCCTCGGATGCCTCGGATGCCCTGACTGCGCCGGACGCTGCAGGGTGCTTTGGGGCGTGCTCGGGCTCGCTCGGACGCTTCAGGGCGTGTTCGAGCGTGTCAGGACGCCACAGGGCGTGTCAGGCAAACGAAGCCGCGGCGAGCGGCGTGACGGCGTTGGTGGATGCTTGGCCGAGGCCAGGCCGGGAGAGCACGCCTATCCCAAGCCGAGCGGCAAGCAGGGCTGTCCAGATAGACAGGCGGGAGGGTCAGTCAGACGGACCAGACGGTCGATCGCGTGCCAGGGGCTTGGCTCCGCGAACAGGCGCCGCGATCGTCCCCCCCCCGAGTGGCCTTCGGAAAGTCGGGGGCCGATGCGCGTGCGAACCGTCAGTTCGGTGGGTTCAACAACGGCGTGCGAGCACGCAGTTGCGACGCGCGCTAGGACGCAACGCGCGCAAACTCGGTGAAATACGTCGGGAACGTCTTGGCAACGCACTTCGGATCGTTGATCGTCACCGGCACGCCGCCCAGGCTCACGAGTGAAAAGCACATCGCCATGCGGTGATCGTCATAGGTATCGATGGCCGCGTTGGGTGTCAGCGCGGCGGGCGGCGTGACGCGCAAATAGTCCGTGCCCTCCTCCACCGTTGCCCCCACCTTGCGCAGTTCGATTGCCATGGCGGCCAAACGATCCGTTTCCTTCACGCGCCAGCTTGCGATATTTCGCAGCGTGGTGGTGCCGTCCGCGAAAAGTGCGGCGACCGCGATCGTCATTGCCGCGTCGGGAATGTGATTGAAGTCCATGTCGAGCGCGCGCAGCTTGCCGCTCGGCGTGTCGACGCCATGCACTTCAATGGCGTCGTCGAACAGTGTGACGCGCGCGCCCATCGCCGCGAGGGCGTCCACGAAACGCACATCGCCCTGAATGCTGTCGCGGCCGACGCCTTCCACACGCAGCGGCCCGCCCCCAATGGCCCCGGCGGCGAGGAAGTACGACGCCGACGACGCATCGCCTTCGACCCGGATCTCGCCCGGACTCCGATACTTCGCGCCGCCGGCATCCGCCGCCGGCAACGTGAAGCGCGACCATCCGTCTTGCCTTACATCGATGCCGAAGCGCCGCAACAGTCGCAGCGTGATGTCGATGTACGGCTTGGAAATCAGCTCTCCCTCGACTTCAACGACGATCTCGCCCGTTGCCGAAGGCAACAGCGGCAACGTGAGCAGCAGCGCGGTAAGGAACTGGCTCGATACATCGCCACGCACGCGAATGGGCGCCGACGGTGCGGCCACATCGGCCGGCTGGATATGCAGCGGGGGATAGCCGGCGTTACCGACGTAATCGATATGCGCGCCGAGCTGACGCAAGCCGTCAACCAGGTCGCCGATCGGGCGTTCGTGCATACGCGCCACCCCTGAGACTGCATAGTCGCCGTGGCTAAGCGCCAGCGCCGCCGTCAGCGGACGAATGGCCGTGCCCGCGTTGCCCATGAACAGCTTGGCCGTCTTGACGGGAAATTCACCGCCGCAGCCCTCGACGATGAAATCGCGCGAGTCACCGACCTGCGTACATTTGACGCCAAGCGTCGCCAAGGCGTCGAGCATGACCTTCGTGTCGTCCGACGCGAGCAGGTCGCGCACGCGGGTTGTGCCGTGGGACAACGCGGCGAGTAGCAATACGCGGTTCGAGATACTTTTCGAGCCGGGCAGGCGCAGCGTGCCTTCGGCGTGTCCGTAAGGACCGAGATCGAGCGTTTCCATTACTTTTCCTGTTGCTTGGCCCAGTTCGTGCGGGCCTGGCTGGTGCGCGCGAAGACGGCCTCGAGACCGGCGCCGTCACCGGCATCGATCAATTGACGCAAACCCGCGAGCGTCGCGACGTAGCCATCGAGTTCGGCGAGCAATGCCTCGCGATTGGCCATACAGATATCGCGCCACATTTCCGGATTCGATGCCGCGATGCGCGTAAAGTCGCGAAAACCGCCGCCCGCGAAACCGAATTTCGAGGCAGCGTCGGGGGCTTCGAGAATCTGCGCGATGAGCGCGTACGAGAGAACGTGCGGCAGGTGACTGACCGACGCGAATACGCGATCATGCTGCGTCTCGGACATTTCCGACACACGCGCCCCGGTCGCCTCCCACATCGCGCGCACCCGCGCGACGTCCTCGTGACGATTGTTCGCTTGCGGACACAGCACGACGCGCCGGTCGAGATACAAATCGGCTTTCGCCGCATCGACACCGGACAATTCCGCCCCGGCGATGGGGTGCCCCGGCACGAAGCGCCAGACCTCGTCGCCCAGTGCGGCCTTGGCGGCGGTCACGGCGTCCGTCTTGGTACTTCCCGCGTCGGTCACGATCGTATCGCCACCGAGAAACGGGCGGATCGCCGCGAGCAATGCGGGCGTCTGCGCCACTGGCGCCGCGAGCACGACGACATCGGCCCCCTCCACGGCCTCGGCCATTGACACGGCAGCCCGATCGATCACGCCGAGTTCGCACGCGCGCGCCAGCGACGCCTCGCTGCGCCCGACGCCAACGACTTCCTTCACGGCACCCGCGGCCTTGAGCGCACGTGCGAGCGAACCGCCAATCAGGCCGACGCCGCAGATGACGAGTTTATTCAGACTCATGGTGTTTCGCCCGCCGCCCCGTTATGCGGAGCGCGGGTATGACCCGAGCACTTTGCAATAAGCCGCGTTCTGACGGAGCGCGTCGAGCGCCTTGGCGACGTTGGGATCGTCGCGGTGGCCCTCGAAATCGACGTAGAAGTAATACTCCCACGCGCCGCTTTTGGCCGGACGCGACTCGAAGCGTGTCATCGACACGCCATTGTTCGCCAGCGGTTCGAGTAACGCGACCACGGCACCGGCGCGATTCGGCACCGAGAGAATCAGCGATGTTTGATCGTGGCCGCTCGGCGTCGGATCCTGCGTGCCGACAACGACGAATCGCGTGCGGTTGTGCGGATCGTCCTGCACGTGCGCGTAGGCGACCTGCAGTCCGTACTGGGTCGCCGCGGACTCGCCGGCTATCGCCGCAATGGTCGGGTCGGCCGACGCCATACGTGCCGCCTCCGCATTGCTCGACACCGCCTGCCGCTCCAGCAGCGGGAAGTGCGCCGTAAGCCAGTGCTGACATTGGGCGAGCGACTGCGCATGCGAGCAGATGCGCTTGACCCCGTCGAGCGTGCCCGACAGCGACATCAGATTGTGATGAATCGGCAAAGCCACTTCGCCACTGATCGTCAGCGGACTTTGCAGCAGCAGGTCCAGCGTGCGCGACACGACACCCTCGGTCGAATTCTCGACCGGCACGACGCCGAAGTCTGCGCTGCCTGCCTCGACGGCGCGGAACACCTCGTCGAGCGACGGGCACGGCAAGCCTTTCACGCTTTGTCCGAAGTAGGCAAATGCCGCCTGTTCGCTGTAAGTGCCGGCCGGCCCCAGGTAAGCGACCGTCATGACCTTCTCCAGCGCACGGCTGGCCGACATGATCTCGCGCCAGATCGACGCCAGATTGTCGCCGTACAACGGACCGTCGTTGGTTTGTTGCAGACGCGAAATGACCTGCAATTCGCGCTCAGGCCGGAACACCGGCGCGCCGAAACGCTTCTTGACTTCGCCCACTTCCAGGGCGACGGCGGCGCGTTGGTTGAGCAGTTTCAGAAGCTGCGCGTCGATGTCATCGATTTTCTCCCGCAAGGGGCGCAGCAATGCGTTCAGATCGTCTTCCATGGAGCGTATTGTCGTCATGCAGTGGAACAGGGGCGGGCGATTCGGCCGTGCTTGGCGCGATGTCCCGAAGCACGTCGGGACATTCCTTTTGCGCCGGCCGTTCGCCCTCGTCAGCCGTGGCTGCGCTCGAATTCGCGCAGATAATCGACCAGCGCCTTGACGCCGGCCAGCGGCATCGCGTTGTAAATCGAGGCGCGCATACCTCCCACGGACTTGTGGCCCTTGAGTTGCAGCAGGCCGCGCTCGCGAGCGCCGGCCAGGAAAGACTCGTTCAATGCGTCGTCGTGCAGGAAAAACGGCACGTTCATGCGCGAGCGGCAATCCTTCGCGACGGGTGTGCGGTAAAACTCGCTGCTGTCCAGGTAGCCATAGAGGCAATCGGCCTTGGCCTTGTTCTGCGCCTCCATGGCCACCAGCCCCCCTGGCGCTTGAGCCACTGGAACACCAGACCGGCGATGTAAATCGCGTAGGTCGGCGGCGTGTTGAACATCGAGTCGTTCTCGGCAACGATCTTCCAATCGAACGCACTCGGCGTGATCGGCAATGCGCGGCCAAGCAGGTCGTCGCGCACGATGACCACCGTCAACCCCGACGGACCGATATTCTTCTGCGCACCGCCATACATCACGCCGAACTTCGACACATCCATCGGACGCGAGAGGATGTGCGACGAAACGTCCGCCACGAGGGGCACGTTCGGCAGGCCGGCGGCGCCCAGATCCGGCGTCCAGAAATACTCGACGCCGTGAATGGTTTCGTTCGTGCAGATATGCACGTAAGCCGGATCTTTGGACAACTGCCATTCGTCCATTGTCGGCAGACGGGTGAACTTCTCGGCTTCGGTGCTCGCGGCGATATTGACGTCGCAATACTTGCGCGCCTCCTTCTGCGACTTCACCGACCACGACCCGGTGACGACGTAGTCCGCCCTTCGACGCTCTCCCGCACGCTCGCCGCCCAACAGGTTCATCGGGATGAGCGCGTTCTCGGCCAGCGCGCCGCCCTGCATGAACAGAATCCGGTAGTTGTCCGGCACGGCGAGCAGCTCACGCAGATCGGCCTGCGCCTGCGCCAGAATGCTCATGAACTCACGACCGCGATGGCTCATCTCCATCACGCCCATGCCGGCTCCATGCCAGTCGAGCATTTCCTCGGCAGCCTGTGCCAGCACCTCGGCGGGCAGCGCCGCCGGACCGGCGGAAAAATTGAAAGCGCGCGTCATAATCGTTTTGCTACGGTAAAAGTGAAACGCAAGCCGACGGACAGGAACCCGTGCGGCTTGCGTTTCACGTCTGGCGATGATTCGTTTGCGCGGCGGCGAAGACCCACTATACCGCCAGTTGCCCTCGACGTGCGGCTGTCCGCCCGAATTCCGCCACAGGACGATACCTTTGCCGGAAAATTCCGAGCAAACCCGGCGATTTACGCCGTCAATGCAAAATGGCCGTTTGCGATCACTCGCAAACGGCCATTATCGGTCAATCCCGGCGGGATCGGCCGAAATTTACTTCTTGGCCGGTGCCTTCGGTGCCGACTTGGCCGCCGCGGCGATCTCGGCGTCCGCTTGCTTGCTGGTCGCGTCGATCGATTGCGGCATGTACTTCTGCATCAGGCCGCCAACGACTTCCTGGCCCACCTGATCCTGCACCTTGATGTACTTCTGGCCGACCGGGCTCTTGTAGAAGGCGGTCAGACCCTTGATTTCGTCGGTGGTGTAGAACTTGCCATAAGCCGCGTATTGGGCTTGGACGGCATCATTCTTGAACGCGTCGGAAGTGAACACCTTGCCGGCACCTTCGACAAGCTTTTGCACTGAGTGCGCTTGCAGCGTCGGCACGATGGCCTGCTTCTGCGCATCGCTCATCGTCTTGTTGGCGACCAGTTGGCGCTCGAGCACTTGCGGCGCCAATTGCTGGGCTTGCTGCTGCGCGCCAGAGCCGATGGCCGAGACGAGCTTGTTCGCGTCGATGGCGTCGAGCAGGTCCTTGATGGCGGCCTTCTTGTCGGCGTCGAGCGGAGCGCTCTGTTGAGCCATCGCCATTGCCGGCGCTGCGAGCAGCAGCCACATCCACTTCTTGACGTTATGTTGCATAGTAATAGTCACTCCAAAGTTCGCCGGCTTTGTCCGGCGATAAATAGATGCATCCTCGCCTGGGCACTTCACTGCATCGAGCCAGATTCTACTGACTTTTCGGGGTAATGCGCCCGCAGCTTACATCGCGTTACGTCAGTCATGATTCCGTGACATCCGCTTCCGGCGTGTCGTCGCCATCTTGAGCATCACCGCCATTCTCCGCGATTTCGGCATCGGACTCGACGATGCGTTGCAGGCCCGAAAGCGTCGTGCCTTCGTCCAGGCTGATCAGCGTCACCCCCTGCGTGGCCCGGCCCATTTCGCGAATTTCCGACACGCGCGTACGGATCAGCACCCCGCCGGTCGTGATCAGCATGATCTCGTCATCCGGCTCGACCAACGTCGCCGCGACCACCCGGCCGTTGCGCTCGCTCGTCTGGATCGCAATCATACCCTTAGTGCCACGGCCGTGGCGCGTATATTCAGTGATCGACGTGCGTTTGCCGTAGCCGTTTTCAGTCGCCGTGAGCACCGACTGCTGCTCGTTCTCGGCAACCAGCAGCGCGATGACCGTCTGCCCGTCTTCGAGCTGCATGCCGCGCACGCCACGCGCTTCGCGTCCCATCGGACGCACATCGTTTTCGTCGAAACGCACCGCCTTGCCGCTGTCCGAGAACAACATGACGTCGTGAGCACCGTCGGTGATGGCCGCGCCGATCAACACGTCGCCGTCATCGAGATTCACCGCGATGATGCCCTTCTTGAGCGGACGGCTGAAGGCCGTCAGCGGCGTCTTCTTGACCGTGCCCAGGCTCGTGGCCATGAACACGAAGCGATCTTCCGTGTATGCCTTGACCGGCAGCACCACATTGATCTTCTCGCCGTCCTGCAACGGGAACATATTGACGATCGGACGCCCGCGCGAGGTTCGCGACCCCTGCGGCACTTCATACACCTTGATCCAGTACACACGGCCGCGATTCGAGAAGCACAGAATCGTATCGTGCGTATTGGCGATGAACAGCGTGTCGATCCAGTCGTCGTCCTTGGTCGCGGCGGCCTGCTTGCCGCGGCCACCGCGCTTCTGCGCGCGGTATTCGGACAACGGCATCGACTTGATGTACCCCGAATGCGACAGCGTGACCACCATGTCCTGCGGCGTAATCAGGTCTTCGGTGTCGAGTTCGGTGGCGTTGTGTTCGATGGTCGAACGACGCTCGTCGCCGAACTCGGCACGCACGGCCGTCAGTTCTTCGCTGATGATCACCGTCACGCGTTCGGGACGCGCCAGGATGTCGAGCAGGTCGGCGATCTGCGCCATCACTTCCTTGTACTCGGAGACGATCTTGTCTTGTTCCAGACCGGTCAGGCGCTGCAGACGCATCTGCAGAATTTCCTGCGCCTGCGTCTCCGACAGACGGTAGAGTCCATCGGCCTGCATGCCCACTGCGGCGTCGAGCCCTTCCGGACGGTAGGCCGCACGGCCGCCCTGCGTATCGCTCTCGGCACGCGAGAGCATGTCGCGCACGACCGACGAATCCCACGCCTTTTCCATCAACGCGGCCTTCGCGATCGGCGGTGTCGGCGCCGCCTTGATGATCGCGATGAAGTCGTCGATGTTGGCAAGCGCTACCGCCAGACCCTCGAGCACATGCCCACGCTCACGGGCGCGACGCAGTTCGTAGATCGTGCGGCGAGTAATCACTTCGCGGCGGTGCGCAAGGAAGTGCACCAGCATTTCGCGCAGGTTCAGCAGCTTGGGCTGGCCGTCGACCAGCGCCACCATGTTCATGCCGAACGTGTCTTGCAGCTGCGTGTGCTTATAGAGATTGTTGAGCACAACCTCGGGCACTTCGCCGCGCTTGAGTTCGATTACCACGCGCATGCCGCTCTTGTCGGACTCGTCGCGAATGTCGGAAATCCCCTCAATACGCTTCTCGTTGACCAGCTCGGCAATACGCTCGAGCAGTGAGCGCTTGTTCACCTGGTACGGCAGCTCGTCGACGATGATCGCCACGCGCTGGCCGCGATCGATGTCTTCGAAGTGAGTCTTTGCTCGCATCACCACACGACCGCGACCGGTGCGGTAGCCTTCGCGCACGCCGGAGATGCCGTAGATGATGCCGGCCGTCGGGAAATCCGGGGCCGGAATGATCTCGATGAGTTCGTCGATGGTGGCGTCCGGGTGCTTGAGCACGTGCAGACAGCCTTCCACGACTTCATTGAGATTGTGCGGCGGGATGTTCGTGGCCATGCCAACCGCAATCCCCGACGAACCGTTGAGCAGCAGGTTCGGGATGCGGGCCGGCAAGATCAATGGCTCTTTTTCGCTGCCGTCGTAGTTCGGACCGAAGTCGACGGTTTCCTTGTCGATGTCCGCGAGCAGCTCGTGGCCGATCTTGGCCATGCGCACTTCGGTGTATCGCATGGCAGCGGCGTTGTCGCCGTCGACCGAGCCGAAGTTCCCCTGCCCGTCGACCAGCATGTAGCGCAGCGAGAACGGCTGCGCCATACGAACGATGGTGTCGTATACAGAGGCGTCGCCGTGCGGGTGGTACTTACCGATGACGTCACCGACGATACGTGCCGACTTCTTGTATGCCCGGTTCCAGTCGTTATTCAACTCGTGCATGGCAAACAGTGCACGGCGGTGCACCGGTTTCAGGCCGTCGCGCACGTCTGGCAGAGCGCGGCCTACGATCACGCTCATGGCGTAATCGAGATACGACCGCCGCATTTCTTCTTCAAGCGAAATCGGGAGAGTTTCTTTGGCGAACTGATCCATTATTCGTATCTATCAAACCCTAATCGCGATAGGCGGTTGCCGGCGATATGATCTTAAGATTCTAACATGCCCGTCATTGGCATCCGAAACGAGCGTGATGCGACGCACAAGACATGTCCGGCATGCCAAAACGATCGGCGACGACGAAGAATGAAACGGTTGGCGAGGGGCCTCAAAAGGTGTTGCGCTCACACCACAACTGCGCCACGACGGGCGGCAAACTTGGGGTTTTGCTCACGGGTGGCGGAAGCGCTATGGCAAAATGCCGTGGCATAAGTTAGACATTATTCGAAGTGCATGGGCCATGCTTTGGCGCAAAGGCCGATGTTATACTTCGAGCGATGTAAGACTTTGGTACCGTCGTCTAGGCTCGCAGTAACCCTGCGGTAATCTCATTTCGAGAGGAGAAATATGAATAAATTCGCTAAGCTCGCGATCGTTGCAGCTACCGCAGTGATGGCTGCTTCGGCTATGGCTCAAAATTATGTCCAGACCGCTCCGGGTCCGATCGCGGCCTCGAAACAAGCTGTCAACGACAACTGGGTTAACGGCAGCGGCGAGTGGGTTTGGAAGAACGGCTCGGACGAACTGTGCTGGCGCGATGCCTACTGGACCCCGGCCACGGCCAATGCCAAGTGCGATGGTTCGATCATCGCCCAGGCACCGGCTCCGGCACCGGCTCCGGTTCCGGTCGCTCCGGTCTCGCAGAAGGTGACGTACCAAGCTGACGCCCTGTTCGATTTCGACAAGGCCATCCTGAAGCCGGAAGGCAAGGCCAAGCTGGACGACCTGGCTGGCAAGGTTCAAGCACTGAACCTGGAAGTCGTGGTTGCCACGGGCTACACCGACCGCATCGGTTCGGACAAGTACAACGACCGTCTGTCGCTGCGTCGCGCTCAAGCTGTGAAGGCCTACCTGGTCAGCAAGGGCGTTGAAGCCAACCGCGTCTACACGGAAGGCAAGGGCAAGCGCAACCCGGTCACGACCGGTTGCAACCAGAAGAACCGCGGTCAGCTGATCAAGTGCCTGGCACCGGATCGCCGCGTGGAAGTCGAAGTCGTCGGCACGAACAAGTAATACGGTTCACCGACTACGAAAAAACCCCGCCTCGGCGGGGTTTTTTTTCGTCTGCCGTGTTCGGATCCGTCATCCGAACCGTCGCGAGGTTCCGACAATCGGCGCCCTCACGCCTCGCTGCCCAGTTGCGGATACTGCCGACGCACCATAAAGCTCAGCAGCGCCTTGACCGGACGATCGCGCCACCACGATCCCGTCTCCAGCGGCTTGAACATCATGCGCGTGGCCGCCTCGACAGGCATGTACTGCTTCATCACATCGCCCGACATCGCGAGGAACGCGTCCCAAGTCATCGTCTCGAACGGCGGCGGTGTGCGCCAGAATCGATTGAGCGGCTCGAACGCGAACGCAATGTCCTCGTCGCGCACCAGTTCGCTGCGTGCGACCATGGTTCTCAGCCGCCGGATCACCCCGCGCTGCTCCACCGCGTTGTATCGATCGAATGTCTTGCGGAAATAGCGATAGTGGCCGACCTCCTCATTGCTCAACTTGTGCATCATCTGCTTGAGTTCCTCGACCGGCATATAGGATTCCAGGCAGCGGTAGATCATGGCCGTTTGCGTCTCGGTCACGCAGCGTGAGAGCGCCTCGAGCGCCAGCGACGGCCGCATGTGCTGCACATCGCACCGCGGCTTATAGCGTTCCAGAAATGCGTCGTACGCCGGCGCCCAGTCGAACTCGGGCCAGACGCGCGCGATGTAGTCCTTGGCGAGCCGCCCGTGCTCGACCTCCTCGGGAAGCCAGGTATCGCGCAGCCACGTTCTCATCTCGTCGTCGTCGCCATACATCTGGTTGAGCGTGGAGACGAACTCCGGCACGCTGGTCTCGATGAACGACACCGTCGCGAGGGAATAAAAGATGAACGCATTGGTTCGAACAGACGGCTCTGCTGCCATGACACTCTCCTATCGGCATAGGGGGTTGAACATGTATCGCTCAAGCACGTACGCGCGACCTGTGTGAATGGCGGGTCGACGAGCGCATCGAGCACTGCCCGTTGCGAGATCGGACAGGGCAGTCGGCCAACCGGTCACATCAATCGTCACACGAAGATCACAAACGCATAGTATAGGATTTGGCCAAGGATCGCAGCGCAGCAACCCATCCATTCGAAATGCGTCGATTTTTGGTTCATTTGAGCGATGTTTGCTACCGTTACAACAACTTTGACTCTGAGACGGCATGACACAACGTTACTGGTTGATGAAGTCCGAACCCGAGGAGGCGAGTATCGACGATCTCGCCAGCGCGAAGCACCAGACCCTGGCGTGGACGGGCGTGCGCAACTATCAGGCACGAAACTTCATGCGCGACGAAATGCGCGTGGGCGATGGCGTGCTCTTCTATCATTCGAGCTGTGCAGTGCCCGGTATCGCCGGACTCGCGACGGTGGCGTCGACGCCCTATCCCGACCCTACCCAGTTCGACTCCAAGAGTGCTTATTTCGATCCCAAGTCGACGCCGGAATCGCCACGTTGGCTGCTGGTCGACGTCAAACTGGATCGCAAGACACGGCTCATGCCGCTCACGGAAATGCGGCAGACGCCGGAACTGGACGGCATGCTGGTTCTCGCACGCGGCAACCGTCTCTCGATCACCCCCGTGTCGCCCAAACACTGGAAGTTCATCACCCGGCATTTACTTGAAGCCTGAAGGTGTCGGGGGGAACCAACCCCGTTGTGATAGCGTCTGTATCAGGTTGCCGATACCGGCATAGCCTGTGGCCATGACCGCATGACGCCCCATCATGTCGCGGACGTCATGCCGCGCAGGCCGCGCGAGCGACCGGTCAAACGTTCGCCACGCACAGGTGAACTCTCACTCGAAAAAGGACAATACGATGCGCAAATCCCTCGCCGCAGCGCTGCTGATCGCCACCGCCGCCAATGCCGCCTACGCCCAATCGGGTGACGATGCCAACCGCCAGCTCTCGGGCGTGCTGGGCCTTGAAGCCCACGCCACGAAGGAGGTCGAGCAGGACACCGTTCACATCACGATGTCCGCGCAGGAGCAAGGCGCCGACGCCGCGACCGTGTCGCGCAATCTCACGCAGAAGGCCAACAGCGCGATGTCCGTGGCCAAGGGCCAGAATGCCGTGCAGGTTCAGACCGGTAGCGTCTCGCTCTACCCGACGACCAACCGCGACGGCAAGATCACCGCATGGCGAGGCCGCACCGAACTGCAAATGACATCGAAGGATTTCGGTGCCGCATCGCGTCTCGCCAGCCAGATCTCGAACCAGATGCAGATGGACGGCGTGTCGTTCTCGCTTTCGCGTGAAGCGCAGGAGAAGACCCAGGCCGAGCTGACGAATCAGGCCATCCAGGCGTTCCGCGATCAGGCGCAGAACAACACGAAGGCCTTCGGCTACAGCAGCTACTCGATCCGTCAGGTGCAGGTCGGTGCGAACGCGCCGATGATGCCGCGTCCGTACGCGATGAAGGCAATGGCCATGAGTGCGGGCGCCGACGCCGCGCCGCCGATGCAGCTCGAAGGCGGCAAAACGCAAGTGACCGTGACGGTCTCGGGCACAGTGCAGATGAAGTAAGTCGCGCGGGCCGGCACGTTGTCAGGTGAGTTATCATGCCGCCCCATCGAGGGCGGCATTCTTTTACGTTCGATATTGGACGACCGACGCGCGACGCTGCGTGAGCGCTTACTTGAAGCGCTCACGCAGCAAGTTCTTTTGCACCTTGCCCATCGTATTGCGCGGCAATTCGGCGACGACGTGCACGCGCTTGGGCACCTTGAAGTTGGCGATACGCTGCTTGAGCGTGTCGATGACCGTTCGTTCGTCGGGTGCCTTTGCGCCGTCGCGCGGCACGATGACGGCCACCACCGCCTCACCGAAGTCCGGGTGCGGAACACCAATCACCGCCGACTCGGCCACGCCGTCCATCTCGTCGATGAAGCCCTCGATTTCCTTCGGATAGACGTTGTAGCCGCCCGAGATGATGAGATCCTTCGAGCGACCGACGATGTGCACATAGCCGTCCTCGTCGAACTTGCCAACGTCACCCGTCTTGAAGAAACCGTCGTCGGTGAACTCTTCCGCGGTCTTCTCCGGCATGCGCCAGTACCCGGCGAAAACGTTCGGCCCCTTGACCTGGATGTGACCGATCTCGCCGGAACGGCATGGTTGCATGTCGTCGCCGACCACGCGTACCGTCACCCCCGGCAGCGGCACGCCAACCGTACCCGCGCGGCGCACGCTCGCCGCATCGCCACGGTATGGGTTCGAGATGAGCATGACCGTCTCGGACATGCCGTAACGCTCCAGAATCGTGTGCCCGGTGCGCTCGCGGAACGCGTCAAACGTCTCGCTCAACAGCGGTGCCGAGCCCGAAATGAAGAGCCGCATGTTGCGACACGCCTCGCGATCGAGCCCCGCCTCCGCCAGCAGCCGGACGTAATACGTCGGCACGCCCATGAACACCGTGGCATGCGAAAGTTGATGCAGCACTTCGCGCGCATCGAACTTCGCCATCCAGATCATCTTACTGCCGGAATACAGCGCCGCGTGGCTCGCGACGAACAGCCCGTGCACGTGGAAAATCGGCAGCGCATGCAGTAGCACGTCGCCGCCCTCGCGCTCGCCCCATCCCCAGAACTCGTGCAACACGCGGGCGTTGCTCGCGAGGTTGCCGTGAGAGAGCATGGCCCCCTTGCTGCGGCCCGTCGTGCCCGACGTGTACAGAATGGCGGCGAGATCGTCCGGCGCACGCGGCACAGTCTCGAAGGTATCGTCGAACCACGCCGCGCGCTCCAGCAGCGAACCCGTACGATCGTCTCCGAGCGTATAGACATGCTTCGCACCGTTCGTGAATGCGACCTTCGACACCCAGCCGAAATTTGCCGGACTGCACACCACGACATCCGGCGCGGCGTTCTCGACGAAGTAAGCGATCTCGCCCTCGCGATATGCCGTATTCAGCGGCAGATACACGAACCCCGCGCGCAAGGTGGCGAGGTAGAGCAGTAGCGCTTCGGGCGACTTTTCGACCTGCACGGCAATGCGTGCGCCGGGGGTCAGGTCGAGACTCGCGAGCAGGTTCGCCATGCGCGCGCTCGCGCGCTCGACGTCGTCCCAACTGTAATAGAGCCCTTCGGGCGTCTCGATTGCGCACGCCGATTTATCGGCGGGAAAGCGCTCGGCAAAAATTCGGTAGAGATTGGTGTCTTGCGTCATAAACAGAACCGGATTTGAAACAGTGGATGCGTTGACTGGAAAAAAAGCAGCGACGACGTGGCGTCGCTCACCGTCCGCAAAAGTCAGGCGGGCGCTTCTCGAGGAATGCCGCCACCCCTTCGCGGTGATCGCGCGAATCCCAATACGAAAACGCATTTTGCCATTCGGCCTCGGACAACGGCGGCACGGTCGGTGCCAACCGGGCGATCAGCCATTTGTTCAGTTGGGCGGCCAACGGCGCACCGGCGGCGAGACGCCGCGCGCACGCATAGCCCTCGTGTTCCACCACGTCGTCGGCCACCACGCGCGTGAGCAGTCCTTTCTCGCGCGCCTCCGCCGCGCCAAAGACGCGCCCCTCCAGCAGGATTTCGAGCGTTGTCGCGCGGCCTGCCAGGGCGAGCACGCCGCGCAGTTCGCCGGGCGCCATTGGAAAGCCGAGCTTGTTGATCGGCACACCGAAACGAGCGCCCTCCCCGGCAATGCGCAAGTCGCAATGCGCCGCGATCTCCAGGCCGCCGCCCACGCAAACCCCCTCGATCAGCGCGACGCTCGGATGCCGACAATGGGCCAAGGCGTCGAGCGTCGGCCCGATGACCTCGCCGTGATAGCGACGCAGCGCGTCGTAGCTGCCGCGCTCGACCGGAAACTCCTCGATATCCGCCCCGGCCGCGAAGTGGCCTTGCGCCCCGCGAATGACGATGGCGCGCACGCGCGCGTCTTCGTCGAGCGCTTGCAGATGCGCGCGCAGCGCGCGCCACATGGCGACCGAAATTGCGTTGAGCTTGCCGGGATTCGACAGCGTCAGCGTCACCCATCCGTCGTCTAGCGAACGGTCGTCGCGCAGGACTTCACTCACGCGTTCCTCCGTGCGGTTGATGGGCGTGAATAGCAGTAGGCATACGGGAACGTCCTCATATTCATAGCCGGCGCGCCACGGCGCGTCCGAGCGCGGGTTCGCCGTCGATGAGACGTTGAAGGTTGGCGTCGAGTTCGTCGGGCTCGTAAAGATAATTGACCATCATGCCGCACGACTGCTTCGCGCCCTTCTTCGAAAGATCGGCATGCCAGTTGATGCGCTCCACTCGCGCGCCGTTGCCAAGATGGAACCGCGCGACCGGATCGCGCGGCTGTCCCCGCACGGTTTCGCGCGCCAGGTAGTGCGCGGCCAGCGCTTCGCCAAGACTGCGCTGCAACGCTTGCGCGCCCTTGCGCTCGGCAGAGGCCTGCAACCACGCCACCATCTGCGCGCCGGAGGCATCGGGCGCCGGCGCCCCCTCCTGCCCCAGCAGCTTCGCCCGCTTTGGGCCAAGCACTTGCGCAAGCGCCTGGGTCGACAACGACTTGAGCCAGTCGTTGAACCCCGGAATCGGGGAGAGCGTCGCAAAATTGCGCAGCTTCGGAAAATCGACTTGCAGTTCGTCGATCACGCGCTTGAGCAGGAAGTTGCCGAAGCTCACCCCGCGCAGGCCGGGCTGCGTGTTCGAGATCGAATAGAAGATCGCCCAGCGCACGCGACGCAGATCCTCGAGCGGCGCCTTCTCGTCGAGCAGCGAATGCACATCGGCGGCCATCTCGGGCACAAACGCCACTTCAACGAAGATCAGCGGCTCGCGCGGCATGCGCGGATGAAAGAACGCATAGCAACGGCGGTCGGAATCGAGCCGGTTGCGCAGATCCGCCCACGACGAAATCTCATGCACCGCTTCGTAGCGCATGAGCTTTTCGAGCAGCGACGCCGGCGAATCCCACGTGATCGGATGCAACTCCAGCAGTCCGACGTCGAACCATGTCGAAAAGAGACTGCCGAGATCCTCTTCGAGCGCCGCGAGTCCGGGCAACACCACGCGGTGTTCCAGCATGTCGGCGCGCCAGCGCACGAGGAACGGCAGGCCATCGGGCAGCGCATTGAAGCGCTTGAGAAAGCGCACACGCGCACTGCCGAGCGCACCGGCCAACCCGCTGGCCGCGCGTCTGGCACTGGCTCCGTCGCCGTCCCTGCCGACCTCGGCACCCGGGGAGCCGTCGCTCGCACAAGCGTCGGCGACGACCGCGAGCAGCGCCAGTTGCATGTCGGGCGACGCCGCGGTGTAGCGCGTCATGAAATCGCGCGCGGCGTCGTTGGCGGCGGAGTCCGTCAACCGCGCCGACAGGCACAGCGTCAACTGCCGCCGCAGCGCGTTCTGCGCACGTGGCGACAGCGTTGCCGGCGTGACCTTGGCGCTCCCTTTGCCGTCCTTGCCATCCTTCGGCCCGCCGCCCTGCCCCCCGATTTACCGCCGCCGCGGCCGAACCACTGTCCGAGGCGCGCCCCGAGCGACGGCTTGGGCGACGGTACCGGCGCGCTCACGTCAGTCACGGTCTCGGGCGTGTCCCGCCCCGGTTGGGAAGGCGACGACGAGGATGGCGAGGACGAGGCCATGGCGGTAGACGACGCGGCCATCGTTGAGTCCATCGCCGACGGACTCAACGAGACGGGAACGGACATGGCTGACATGATTGGCTCATCCTTCATGGCTTCCTGACATTGCGCCCGGGTAGGCAAGCACACCGGCTATACGGCGATGACGCACCCTCCGGCGAATATTGCCGCATTTCGTGAAAGCGCTCTCATCCCATCAGTCGATCCGGCAACCACAGCGACAAGCCGGGCAACGCACAGATGAGGACGACGGCCAGCACCATCAACACCACAAACGGCATCACGCCCCACACGATGTCGCGCAACGCGATATCGGGCGCGGTATTCTTGATGACGAAGATGTTGAGTCCTACGGGCGGATGAATCAACCCCAATTCCATGACGATCGTCATCACCACGCCGAACCACACCAGGTCAAAGCCGGCGGCCCGCAGCGGCGGCAGGATGATCGGCGCGGTCATCAGGATGATGCTGACCGGCGGCAGAAAGAAGCCGAGCACGACCACCATCAGCAGAATCGCCGTGAGCAGCACCCAGCGCGACAAATGCAGCCCCACGATCCATTGCGCCGCCGACTGGCTGATGTGCAGATAGCTCATCACGTACGAATAAAGCAACGACATGCCGATGATGAACATCAGCATGGTCGACTCGCGCAACGTGCCGGACAGAATCGGCGCAAGCTGGCGCGGGTTCCACATCCGATAGATCACGGCGATCAGCCCCAACGCCAGCAGGCCGCCGAGGCCAGCCGTCTCCGACGGCGTGGCATAGCCGCCGTAGAGCGCCGCCATCACGCCGATGAGCAGCGTCACGAACGGCAGCACGCGCGGCAACAGCGCCAGCTTCTCGCGCATCGTGGCCGGCGGCTCGCTCGGGAACGGCGACGGCGTGCCGTCGCGGGCGAGGGCCACTTGCGCGCACGCGTACTCGTGTCGGTAGCGCCACGCCGCATAGCACGAGAACAGCCCCACCAACAGCAGCGCGGGCACGATACCGGCGAGGAACAGCCGCCCGAGCGACTGCTCGGCGGCCACCGCGTAGAGAATCATCGTGATCGACGGCGGAAGCAGAATGCCCAGCGTTCCGCCCGCCGCGATGATCCCCGCGGCGAATCCCGGCGAATAGCCGCGCTGGCGCATCTCCGGAATTCCTGCACTGCCGATGGCGGAGCACGTCGCCGGGCTCGATCCGGCCATCGCGGCGAACAGCCCGCAGGCGAACACATTGGCGATGCCCAGACCGCCCGGAATCCGGCGCATCCACGCGTGCAATGCCAGATAGAGGTCCTGGCCCGCGCGTGACTTGCCGATGGCGGCCCCCTTCAGAATGAACAGCGGAATCGAGAGCAGCGTAATGCTCGCCATCTCCTCATAGACGTTCTGCGTGATCGTATCGAGCGACGAGACCGGCATGAAGCCGAGCATGAACGCCACCGCCACGGCGCCCAGGGCAAATGCGATGGGCATGCCCGAGAACATGGCGACGAGCGTCGCGCCACCATAGAGCAATCCGATACCGAGTTCGCTCATGCATGCCCTCCCGTACGATCCGATCCGAGCGGGGCGTCATGGCCCGCAGGTTTTCCCATTTCGCCAGCGCCAATCGCCACCTGCAATAGCAATTGCACCGTGAGCAACGTCATGCCGAAGGCCATCAGGCCATACGGAATCGACAGGGGCGGCCCCCACGTCGAACTGCTCGTCTGGCCATCGACATAGGCCTCCCAGAACAGCGTCCACGACTTCCATGCAAAGAAGCCGCAGAACGCGAACGAGACCATGTCCACGCACCAGCGCCGCACCCGGTTCACGCGCGGCGAGAGCAAGGTCGTGATCGCTTCGATGCCGATATGCCCACGCAAATGCTGCACATGCGCGGCGGAGACGAAGGTCGCGCCGACCAGCAGGAACACAGCGGCTTCGTCCTGCCAGTCGGTGGCGAGCTTGAGCACGTGCCGCGCGAACACGCTGTAACTGAGCACGAGCGCGGCCCCGACCAGCGCCAACATGCACACGACCATGAGCAGACGACTCACGCCCTGTAACAAGGCATCGAGCCGCCGCAGCAGGCGAGTACGGGCCGCCGCCGGTTCCGTGCTCACGGCGGCCCCACTCATGCAGGCACCTGCTGGGCGAGCGCGAGCAGTTTCGCGCAGGTGTCGGATCGGCCCGCGTAGTCCTTCCACGCGGTGCGCCGTGCGATGTCGCGCCACTTCATCACCGTTGCCTCGTCGAGGTCGTAGACCTTCGCACCGGCCTTGGTATAGACGCTGGCAATCTGCGCATCGTCGGCCTTGGCGGCTTCGGTGCCGAACGACTCGAGTTCGGCCCCCACTTGCAGGATCGCCTGCTGTTGGTCCTTGGGTAGCTTGTCGAAGACCTGCTTGGACATCAACAGCGGTTCGAGCATGAACCAATACGACTTGTTGCGCCCGGTGGTCAGATGCTTCGATACCTCCTCGAGACGGAATGACATCAGGCTCGTCGATGAAGTCATCGCCGCGTCCATCGCGCCCGTCTGCATGGCGGCGTAGAGTTCGTTCGACGGCAGCGAGATGACGGCCGCGCCGGCCTCTTTGAGCATCATGTCCATCTCGCGGCTGCCACCGCGCACCTTGAGCCCCTTGGCGTCGTCGGGCGAAACGAGCGGCTTGGCGCGGCTCGCAACGCCGCCCGCCTGCCAGACCCAGCTCACGATCACGACGTTCTTCTCGGCCAGCACGTCGGTGAGCACCTTGCCGATTTCGCCGTGGCGCCACGCAGCGCCCTGCGCATATGACGTCACCAGCCCCGGCATCAGCCCGATGTTGAGTTCGCGCACTTCCCCACCCGCATAGGGCAGCGGATAGAGCGAAAGATCGAGAGCCCCGCGACGCAGCGCCGAGAACTGCGCATTGGTCTTCATGAGCGAACTGCCCGGATAGACCTGGAACTTCAGCGCGCCGTGGGTACGCTTCTCAACTTCCTGCGCGAACTTGCGGCAGAGCCGGTCGCGGAAGTCGCCTTCGGTGAGTGTGCCGCCGGGGAACTGATGGGAAATCTTGAGTGGGCCGGACTGCGCGAATGCGTTGCCCCATGGGCTGGCCAGGCCGCCGGTGGCGAGTGCCGATGCGGCGCCGAGCATGAGTTGCCGCCGCAGCGGGGAATGATTTGTCTCCATGGCGTCTCCTGTCACTTCTGTCAGTGGTGAACCAGCGAAGCCCGGTGCCTGACATCGCCCGCTGCGGGTTTTGCTTCCCGCCGCGGGTGCACCACCGGTTCGCCGGCACTGCATGTACGGATGACTGCTTTGATTTTTGGTATTTCGAGTGCGCGAGTTGCCGCTCTCGGGATGAAATCGTATAGTCAATCCAGAATCGTGTATACAAACTGACCATCAAAAAAATACATTTTCGGCGTATACCCCGATCTTCAAGGCAGGCTTCAAGCGTTACTTTGACAACCATGAATCCGACTGAGCCCCGTGCGACGGGACCGAAACACGACCCAGCGAGAGCGTCATGACCGTAAAACCGAAGCGATCGGAAGCGCTGCGCCAGGCGATCGAGGAGAAGATTGCCGTGGGCGAGTACCCGCCCGGCATGCGGCTCGACGAGGTCGAACTGGCGAGCGCGTTCGGCGTGTCGCGCACGCCCCTGCGCGAGGCGTTGATTCAATTGGCGTCGTCGGGGGTCATCGAGATTCGTCCTCGCCGGGGCGCCGTGGTCGCGCAAATCGACCCGCAGCGGTTATGCGAGATGTTCGAAGTGATGGCGGAACTCGAATCGATGTGCGGACGCCTCGCCGCGCGCCGCATCACCGAAGAGGAACTGGCCGAGTTGCGCGAGACGCACGAGGCCAGCCGGGCGGCGGCCGAGGCCCGGAACATCGACACTTATTACGAAGTCAACGCGCATTTCCACGCGTTGATTTATCAGGCCAGTCACAACACCTATCTTCAGGAAACGGCGTTGCAGCTGCACCGACGCCTGCGCGTGTACCGCCGCTTGCAACTGCGCGTACGCGACCGGCCGAACCAATCGTTCTCCGAACATGACGCCGTGTTCCGCGCCATTGAAGCGGGCGATGCCGACGCGGCATCGGAACAGCTTCGCGGCCACGTCACCGTGCAGGGCGAGCGCTTCGCCGATCTGATGGCCTCTTTGCGCGCGCTCGAGCGCAAGGCGAGCTGAAGCCTGCCCCAAAAGCCAACGGGCCGCCGGAGGAAACCTCTCCGGCGGCCCGTTGCCTGATTCTCTGTAGCGCAGCGCCTGCCGACGCCTTAGGCGCGAGACCGCGCTGGCCGGCGGCGATACGCCCACACGAGCATGATGACGCCCGCGACGATCATCGGCATCGACAGCCATTGGCCCATCGACAGCCCGAACGAGAGCAAGCCGAGGAACGCATCGGGCTCACGCGTGAATTCCGCGAGGAAGCGGAAGACGCCGTAGCCCACCAGGAACATGGCGGACACCGCGCCCACCGGCCTCGCGCGTCGCGCGAAGAACCACAACAGCAGGAACAGCGCCACGCCTTCGAGCGCGAATTCGAACAACTGCGACGGATAGCGAGGCAGCCCGTGGAATTGCGCGAACACCGCCGCCATCGCCTGATCGGCCATCGCCTGCGGATGCGCCATCGCCCACTGAACGTCTTCGCCCGCCGATTGCGGGAACAACATTGCGAAGCGCGAATCGGGTGACGTCACGCGCCCCCACAATTCGCCGTTGATGAAGTTGCCCAGACGACCGGCGGCGAGCCCCAGCGGGATCATCGGTGCGATGAGATCGGTGCCTTCAAGCAGCGAATGGCCACGACGGCGGGTGAACAGCCACATCGCGACGAGCACGCCAAGGAAGCCGCCGTGGAACGACATGCCGCCTTCCCACACCTTGAAGATGTCGATCGGATTCGCCAGATAAAACGCTGGCTTATAGAAGAGTACGTAGCCGAGACGTCCGCCAAGAATCACCCCGAGCACGCCATAGAACAGCATATCGTCGAGATCCTGCACCTTCCAGCCTTGCGCGGCGATGGACGGCTGGCGCACGCGCACGCGCCCCACGACCAGGAACAGAATGAAGCCGACCAGATACATCAGGCCGTACCAGCGGATGGCGAGCGGGCCGAGATGAATCGCGACCGGGTCGAATTGAGGATGAATCAGCATGGATCAGAAGAATCGATTCGTGAACAAAAGTTCCGTCGGAGGGCGGATGAGCGCTCAAGGCAACCCATTGCTGCCGTCGAGTGGCACGCCAGCGACAGCTCGCCAGGAAAACCGAACCGGCAGGCGTTGGGATGGGCAGCACAATACCACGAGCGCCCCCTATCGCGGCAGCCTGGCAGGCGCCGCCAATCACCGCGACCTTCAGTTCGTCAGCGTTGCCCCCGGTGGTGTATGGGCCACAGCGCGCGCCGTTTCGAGAAATCCTTCGAGGACAGGGGTGACTTCGGCCGTGCGCCAGAGCAGGCCCGTCTCGATGAGGGTGCTCGTTTCGCACAGCGCGCGATAGGTCACGCCGGTGCGGCGCAGATGGCACAGCGATTGCGGCACCAGGGCCACGCCCATGCCCGCCGACACCAGGCTCACGATGGTCTGCATTTGAATGGCCTCCTGCCCCACGCGCGGCGTGAGGCCAAGTGCGGCGTAGCAGCCCATGATGATGTCGTAGAACGCCGGCGCCACGCGCCGTGGGAAGATGACGAGCGGCTCGTCGGCAAAGTCGGCCAGACTGACCGGGGCGCCCGGCTGGGCGTCGGCAGCGGTGTCGTCGCCGGTAGCCATGCCCCGCCCCGCCGGCAACGCCAGCATCAGCGGTTCGCGCACGATCGGCAGATAGGACAGTTCGTTGACGTAACGGGCAGGCACCGGCGGGATGAAAAGACCGGCGTCGATGCGTCCATCCATGAGCGCCTCGACTTGCACGTCGCTCGTCGCTTCGAGCAGTTGCAGACGCACGCGCGGATAGCGCTCGCCGAACTCGCGCAGCAGCGGCGGCAGAATGCCATAGTCCGCCGTGGAGACGAAGCCTAGCGAGAGCGTGCCGACCTCCCCATGCGCCAGTCCCTGTGCGAACGCGGGCAGCGCGTCGGCGTCCGCCAGAATGCGCCGCACCTCGGGCAGTAGTTGCCGGCCCACGGCCGTCAACTCCACCGACCGGTTGGTTCGCACGAAAAGCGGCGCCCCCAGCGACGCCTCCAGCGCCCGGATCTGCTGCGAGAGCGGGGGCTGGGTCATCGACAGACGCTGGGCCGCACGGCCGAAATGCCGCTCTTCGGCCACCGCGACGAAGTACCTGAGTTGACGGAGATCCATGATATGTTTTTCGACTCAATCCGAGTCAAATAATATATTTGACAAGCATTCAAGGAAAGACGAATCTTGACGTCCGGCCGACGCTGGCGTGCCACGCGGCCATGGCGGCTTTGCCCAGCCACGCGCAAGTCCAGACCGAATCCAGAGCGAACTCAGACCGAATGTCGCCTGGCGGCCCCGTATTTCGTTCATCCCACAAGCACAGCGTTCCAGAGACGACCATGCCTCAATACCGTTCCCGCACCTCGACCCACGGCCGCAACATGGCCGGCGCCCGCGCCCTGTGGCGCGCCACCGGCATGAAAGACGACGACTTCGGCAAGCCGATCATCGCCGTGGTCAACTCCTTCACGCAATTCGTGCCGGGTCACGTGCACCTGCGCGATCTGGGCGCTGTGGTCGCCAAGGAGATCGAGGCGGCCGGCGGTGTGGCGAAGGAATTCAACACCATCGCCGTGGACGACGGCATCGCCATGGGTCACGGCGGCATGCTGTACTCGCTGCCGTCGCGCGAGCTGATCGCCGACTCGGTGGAATACATGGTCAACGCGCACTGCGCCGATGCCATGGTCTGCATCTCGAACTGCGACAAGATCACCCCGGGCATGCTCATGGCCGCCATGCGCCTGAACATTCCGGTCGTGTTCGTCTCGGGCGGTCCGATGGAAGCGGGCAAGGTCAAGAATGGCGACGGCCAGGTCATCGCCAAGATCGACCTGATCGACGCCATGATCAAGGCGGCCGACCCGAAGGTGAGCGACGCCGAAGTCGCGGAAATCGAGCGCAGCGCCTGCCCGACGTGCGGTTCGTGCTCGGGCATGTTCACCGCCAACTCGATGAACTGCCTGACCGAAGCCATTGGTCTCGCGTTGCCGGGCAACGGCACCATCGTCGCCACGCACGCCTGGCGCCGCGGGCTGTTCGAGCAGGCCGGCCGTCTCGTGGTCGATCTGTGCCGTCGCTATTACCAGGAAGACGACGCCTCGGTGCTGCCGCGCAACATCGCGACCAAGGCCGCCTTCGAAAACGCCATGGCGCTCGACGTGGCCATGGGCGGCTCGACCAACACGGTGCTGCACCTGCTCGCCGCCGCGCAGGAAGCGGGCGTCGACTTCAAGATGGCCGACATCGACCGCATCTCGCGCAAGGTTCCCTGCCTGTGCAAGGCGGCCCCGGCGACCGACAAGTACCACATCGAAGACGTGCACCGTGCGGGCGGCATCATCGGCATTCTGGGTGAACTCGCGCGCGGCGGGCTGCTCGATACATCTTGCGGCAACGTGCACAGCGGCACGCTCGGCAACGCCATCGCGCAGTGGGATGTGGCCGCCGACGCGGGCGACAAGGCGCACACGTTCTACAGCGCCGCCCCCGGCGGTGTGCCCACGACCATCGCCTTCAGTCAGTCGTCCGTCTATCCGTCGCTCGATCTGAACCGGGAAACCGGATGTATCCGCGACAAGGAACACGCCTATACGAAGGACGGCGGCCTGGCCGTGTTGTATGGCAACCTCGCCGAAAAGGGCTGTATTGTGAAGACGGCCGGCGTCGACGAATCGCAGTGGGTCTTCACGGGCCGTGCGCGCGTGTTTGAGAGCCAGGACGATGCCGTCGACGCCATTCTGGGCGACCAGGTGCAGGCGGGCGACGTGGTCGTGATCCGTTACGAAGGCCCGAAGGGCGGCCCGGGCATGCAGGAAATGCTGTACCCGACGTCGTACCTGAAGTCGAAGGGCCTGGGCAAGACCTGCGCCTTGTTCACGGACGGCCGCTTCTCGGGTGGCTCGTCGGGTCTGGTGATCGGCCACGCCTCGCCCGAAGCGGCCGAAGGCGGCATGATCGGTCTGGTGGAAGACGGCGACGTGATCGAGATCGACATCACCCAGCGCAAGATGCATCTGGCCGTGTCCGACGACGAACTGGCCCGCCGCCGCGCCGCCATGGAAGCGCGTGGCGACGAGGCATGGCAGCCGGCGAATCGTGAACGCGTGGTCTCGCAGGCGCTGCAAGCCTACGCCGCGTTGGCCACCTCGGCCGACCGTGGCGCGGTGCGCGACCTGTCGCAACTGAAGTTGGGCAAGCGCGGATAATGCGACGAAAGCGCCGATTGGACTGATTGGACTGATCAAAGCAATCGGTGCGATCGGCGTGCATCACGGGAGCGGCCGTGCGTGCGGCAGCTCCCGCGCAGAAGTTGACGTACAGTGACGCAGTAGTGAAGCAGCAATGACCTTGAGCGGCGCGCTCGGATGACGCGTGTGCCGCCGGCATGACAGCGTGATACAACAACGCATGTGCGCGACGCTGCGGTAGCCTGTGGCGTGGTGCATCCTCACAGGAGACCGTCATGGCATTCAACCGTCGTTCGCGAAACGTCACGCAAGGCGTGGCACGCTCGCCCAACCGCTCGATGTACTACGCGCTGGGCTACAAGGAAGAAGACTTCGACAATCCGATGATCGGCGTGGCCAACGGTCATTCGACGATCACCCCGTGCAACGCGGGGCTGCAGCGGCTGGCAGACGCCGCCGTCGATGCCATCAAGACCCATCAGGCCAATCCGCAGACGTTCGGCACCCCCACCATTTCCGACGGCATGTCGATGGGCACGGAGGGCATGAAATATTCGCTTGTCTCGCGCGAAGTCATTGCCGACTGCATCGAGACCGCCGTGCAGGGGCAGTGGATGGACGGCGTGGTCGTGATCGGCGGCTGCGACAAGAACATGCCGGGCGGCATGATCGCGCTGGCACGCATCAACGTGCCGGGCATCTATGTCTACGGCGGCACCATCAAGCCGGGTCACTGGAAGGGCAAGGATCTCACTATTGTCTCGTCGTTCGAGGCCGTGGGCGAATTCACCGCCGGGCGTATGACCGAGGCCGATTTCAAGGGCATCGAGAAGAATGCATGTCCGTCGACCGGGTCGTGCGGGGGCATGTACACGGCCAACACGATGAGTTCGTCGTTCGAGGCGCTGGGCATGTCGTTGCTGTATTCGTCGACGATGGCCAACCCCGATCAGGAAAAGGTCGACTCGGCGGCCGAATCGGCGCGCGTGCTGATCGAAGCGGTCAAGAACGACCTCAAACCGCGCGACATCATCACGCGCAAGTCCATCGAAAATGCGGTGGCGCTCATCATGGCCACGGGCGGCTCCACCAACGCAGTGCTGCACTATCTCGCCATTGCGCACGCCGCCGACATCGATTGGACCATTGACGACTTCGAGCGCATTCGCGAGCGCGTACCCGTCCTGTGCGACCTGAAGCCGTCGGGCAAATACGTGGCGACCGACCTGCACAAGGCCGGCGGCATTCCGCAAGTGCTCAAGATCCTGCTCGACGCCGGCCTGCTGCACGGCGATTGCATGACGATCACCGGCCGAACCCTCGCGGAAGAACTCAAGGACGTGCCGTCGGTACCGCGCGCCGACCAGCACGTGATCTTCCCCATCGACAAGGCGCTGTACAAGGAAGGCCATCTTGCCATCCTCAAGGGCAACCTGGCCGAGGACGGCGCGGTCGCGAAGATCACCGGCCTGAAGAACCCGGTCATCACCGGCCCGGCGCGCGTGTTCGACGACGAGCAAAGTGCGATGGACGCGATCCTCGCCGACAAGATCCAGGCCGGCGACGTGCTCGTGCTGCGCTACCTCGGTCCGAAGGGTGGGCCGGGCATGCCGGAAATGCTTGCGCCCACGTCGGCGATCATCGGCAAGGGACTCGGCGAGACGGTCGGCTTCGTCACCGACGGCCGGTTTTCGGGCGGCACGTGGGGCATGGTCGTCGGACACGTGGCGCCCGAAGCGTTCGTGGGCGGCACGATTGCGCTCGTGCACGAAGGCGACTCGATCACCATCGACGCGCACAAGCTGCTGTTGCAACTGAACGTGCCGGACGATGAACTGGCAAGGCGTCGCGCAGCGTGGAAGGCGCCCGCACCTCGTTATACCCGGGGCGTCATGGCCAAGTATGCCGCACTGGCACAACCGGCCAACAAGGGGGCGGTCACGGGCTGACGGCGACGGTGTACAGACGAACGGCACCGCTTGCCTCACTGGCCACGGTGCCGTTGTTTCATGGGCCTTTGTGCCGAGTCGCGCATTGTGCGCGCCGTCTTATAATGGCGCATCGATGCACCTGCCCAACGTCGTCACCCATGGACGTCCAACCCACGCAGCCTCGCATCGGGATCCGTGAACGATCGGGGAGTATCGAATGAAGGCAAGCAACGGCAAGTCTGCCGGGGCGATGGTCGGTGCGTGGCTGATGATCGCGGCGGGCGCTGCCCTCGCGCAGACAACCCCGCCGTCGCCGTCGGCCACGGGTGCGCAATACACGCAAAACGCCCAAGCCATGGAAAAGCTCGCGCGCGAGCGCAATTGCATGACCTGCCACGCCGTCGACCGGACGTTGCTCGCGCCGTCCTACCGGGATATTGCCAAACGTTACGAAGGAAAACCTGGCGCCGCCGCCGATCTCGCACGAACCATTGCGGAGGGCAGTCGCGGCAAATGGGGGAGCATTCCGATGCCCGCCAGTCCTCAGCTCGCCCCGGGCGAGGCGAGCCGTCTGGCACGGTGGATTCTTGGCCTCGGACATTGAGGCGTCGGGCACTGAGGCGTCGGATACCAGGCCGATAGCGTTGCCGAGCGTTACGGCAAGGCCGCCGCCGGCCACCCCCCGTCCCCTGGGCGCTACGAGCGAACCTGCTTCGCAACCTCTTCGATCACCGCCTGCCGGATTCGGTCCGGCAATTGCGCTTGCAAAGCGTCGGCGACCTGCTTGCCGATCAGTTGCACCAGCCAGGACGTCTGGTCGATCAGTGCGTCGTGACAGCGGCGCTCCACCATCGTCGTGATTTCATCGGCCAGTTGCAGCGTGAGCCGGGCACTCACACGCTCGGCAAACACCGCGACATCGGCCGGCACACCCACCTCGGCGGCCGGTGCGGTATCCGGCAACGGCGTTGCCTCCCCGGGGGCGAGCACTTCGGTCAGCGTGGGAATGCCGGGGTCCGTGCGCTCGGGCTCGTTCGTCACGATCCGCCTCTCTGGTCGTAATTGTTGAGGGTGTAGCCGCGATCGCGGTAGAAACGATAGCGTTCGCGCGCGCCGGACAATTCGTCCGGCGTGTCGCCCACGATCTCGACCACGCGTTCGAAGCGTGCGAAGTGCGTCGGCACGCTGCCCGCCAGATTCAACAGCACCTGATGATGCTGCACCTCTTCATCGAGGGTGGCCAGCACGACGGGCGTTTGCGGGGCAAGCGGATCCTGAGTGAAGCAATGCGGTACGAACTCCAGCGGCGAGAACGTCCAGAGCGTCTGGTCGAACGCGCGCAGCACGTCGGGCTCACCGACGACCACGAGCGTTTGTCCGGCGCCGTAGACCTTGCGCGCGAACCGGCACGCGTAATCGAGCCGGTTCGCCACGTGCGTGTGGAAGTCGACGCGCGTCACCGGGCTTCGCGATCGATCAGGAACTGCGTAAGCAACGGCACCGGACGCCCCGTCGCCCCCTTGGCCGCCCCGCTCTTCCATGCCGTGCCGGCGATGTCGAGGTGGGCCCATTCATACTTCTCGGTAAAGCGCGACAGGAAGCAGGCTGCCGTCACGCTGCCGGCCGGGCGCCCGCCGATGTTCGCCATGTCGGCGAAGTTCGACTTGAGCTGCTCCTGATACTCCTCCTCGACCGGCAGACGCCAAGCCGTGTCGCCCGCCGTGCGACCGGCCGCGAGCAGTTCGTCGGCGAGCGCGTCGCTCTTCGAGAAGAGACCCGTGTTCACGTGACCAAGCGCGATGATGCAGGCGCCCGTGAGCGTGGCGACGTCGATCACGGCGGCCGGCTTGAAACGCTCGGCATAGGTGAGCGCGTCGCACAGGATCAGACGGCCTTCGGCATCGGTGTTGAGCACTTCGATGGTCTGGCCGGACATGCTGGTCACCACGTCGCCCGGCTTCGTCGCACGCCCACCCGGCATGTTCTCCGTGGCCGGCACGATGGCGATGACGTTGAGCTTGAGGCCCATCTCGGCGACGGCACGCATCGTTCCGAGCACAGAGGCCGCGCCGCACATGTCGTACTTCATCTCGTCCATGCCCTCACCGGGCTTGATCGAGATGCCGCCCGAGTCGAACGTCACGCCCTTGCCGACCAGCACGATCGGGGCCTGCTTGGCGGCGCCGCCTTCGTACTTGAGCACGATGAACTGCGGCGGCTGCACCGACCCCGGGCGACCGACAGGAACGAGCCCATCTTGAGCGCTTCGATCTGCTTCGGCCCGAGGATGTCGGCCTTGAGCTTGAACTCGCGCGCGAGCTTGCGGGCCGTGTCGGCCAGATAGGTCGGCGTGCACACATTGCCCGGCAGGTTGCCGAGGTCCTTGGTCAGCGCCATGCCGTTGGCGATCGCCTCGCCGTGCTTGGCCGCGACCTTGGCCGCCTTCAGGTCCTCGGGCGCCACCGCGAAGAGCACCTTGCGCAGCGCCGTGTTGGCCGGCTCGGCCTTGCTCTTCATCTGCGTGAAACGATAGGTCGCCTCGCGCAGGGCGAGGATCGAGGCGCACACGGCCCAGGCGGTGTCCCGCTTGGCCACCGCGGCTTGCGGCAGCGTCCAGATGGCATCGGTCGCGCGCGACGCCAGCACCGCGCGCGCGGCGGCGCGCGCGGCTTCGTTGAAGTTTTTGGGCGAGAACTGGTCTTCGCGGCCCAGACCGACGAACAGCACACGTGCCTGGCTCCATCCGGCGACCTCATGCAGCATCAGCGTGCTGCCGAGCTTGCCATCGAGTTCACCACGTTTGACCATGCGGGCAAGCAGGCCTTTGCTTACGACGTCCAGCGCCTTGGCGAGCCCTGCGAGCGGCTGTTGCTCGAACACACCGACCACCAGACACTCCGTCTTGGCGTTGGCAAGGCCGGCCTGGCCGGCCTTGGTCGAATCGAAGGCTTTTGTGCTAAAGTCCATCGCGCTTTCCTCGGGTAAAATTCGTACGATCCGCAATTATCCGCTTTTTTCCCCGCTCGCCCAACCGCGAGAGCACCCCAATCGCCATCACATGATTTTTCAGCGTTCCCTGCAGCGCGAGCTGAACTACACCGCCGGGGCCGTCTTCATGGTGCTGATCACCGTCATGCTCACCACGATGATGATCCGCATCCTGGGCTTCGCCGCGTCCGGGAAAGCCGACCCGCGCGACGTCCTCGTGCTCATCGGCCTGGCCGTGATCGGCTACCTGGCCATCATTCTGATCGTGACGCTGTTCGTCTCGATTCTGTTCGTGCTCACCCGCTGGTATCGCGACTCCGAAATGGTCGTGTGGTTCGCCTCGGGCCTGTCGATCACCCACTTCGTCAAGCCGGTGCTGCGCTTTGCCGCGCCCTATCTGGCCGTGATTACGTTCTGCGCACTCGTGGCGTGGCCGTGGGCGAACCAGCAGATCTCCGCGCTCGAAGCCCGATTCGCCCAGCGCGACGACGTCTCGATGATCGCACCGGGCCAGTTCCGCGAAAGCGCCGCCAACCACCGGGTGTTCTTCGTCGAGACCGTTTCGCCGGACGCGACCAAGGTGCACAACGTTTTCGTCTCCAGTACCGAAAACGGCAAGGTCAGCGTGGTCGTCTCGAAAGAGGGGCATATCGAGACGGCCAAGGACGGCAATCGCTACATCGTGCTGGAAAAGGGGCGTCGCTACGACGGCGTGCCTGGCCAGCCCGATTACCGTGTGATGGAGTTCGAGCGCTATGGCGTGAAGATCGACAACCCGGCAGCCGCGCCAACCGACAACACCCCGACCAAGGGGGTTCCGACCCTGCGCCTGTTCCGTGAGATCCATAACCCGATCTTCCGCGGCGAGATCGTCTGGCGTATCGGCCTGCCGCTGCTCGCGCTCGCGCTGGTGTTGCTCGCCGTGCCGCTGGCCTATCAGAACCCCCGCCACGGCCGCACCGTCAACCTGATCATGGCCGTGCTCATCTACCTCGCGTACACCAACCTGTTGAGCCTCTCGCAGGCGTGGGTGGCGCAAGAGCGCATGCCGCTCGCCATCGGCGTGTGGTTGCTGCACGCGCTGGCCATGGTCGTCATCGTGCTTCTATACCTGCGCCGCGTGCGCTTCCGTGGGCTGTTCGGTCGCCGTCGTCTCAGCCGATCCGGCGGGATGCCCGCACCGGGAGGGACTCGCTGATGCGCATCTATGAGAAATACTTTGCTCGCCAAATCTATCTGGCGTTCCTGTTCGTTCTGCTCGCGTTCGTCGGCCTGTTCGTCTTCTTCGACCTGGTGAGCGAACTGGGCGACGTCGGCCGTGGGGGATACCGCTTCCAGCATGCCCTCGCCTATGTGCTGCTGTTCGCGCCGCAGCGCATGTACGAGATCATTCCGGTCGCCGCGCTCATTGCCGCCATCTATGTCTGCGCACAACTGGCGGGGAACTCGGAATTCACGATCTTCCGCGTCTCGGGGCTCTCGACCGGTCAGGCGCTGCGCTCGTTGCTGAAGATCGGTTTCCCGATCGTGCTGATCACCTTCATCATCGGCGAGTATGTCGCGCCGAATGCCGAACAGCTCGCGCAGAAGATTCGTCTCGAAGCGCTGGGCAGTTCGGTCTCGGCCGGGTTTCGCTCCGGTGTCTGGGTCAAGGACACCGTCGATCAGGACGGCTCGCGCCTCACCCGCTTCATCAACGTCGGCACGCTCAATCCCGACAACACCATTGCCGACGTTCGCATCTACGAATTCGACGACAAGTTGCGTCTCGACAGCGTGCGACTGGCCAAGCTGGGGCAGTTCGACGCGCCGAACTTCTGGAAGCTGACGGACGTGTCCGAAACGGTCTTCAGCGCGACGGACGATGCCACGGCCAGCACCGATCCGCTGCGCGCCCTGGTGCAGAGCAAACAGGTGCATATCGCCACGGTGCAGATGCGCTCGGAACTCACACCGCAGATCCTGTCCGTGCTGATGGTCTCGCCCGACAACATGGCCATCGGCAGTCTTTACAGCTACATCGGCCATCTGAAGGAAAACCAGCAGAACACCGACCGCTACAATCTCGCGCTCTGGCAGAAGCTGCTGTACCCGTTGGCCGTCTTTGTGATGATGGCGCTGGCGCTGCCGTTCGCTTACTTGCACGCGCGCGCCGGGGCCATCGGCCTGAAGGTGTTCGGCGGGATCATGCTCGGCATGAGCTTCCAGTTGATCAACAACCTGTTCTCGCACCTGGGCCTGCTCAACACCTGGCCGGCGTGGTTCACCGCCGCGTTACCGTCATTACTCTATCTGGTGCTCGCCATCGCGGCTTTGCGCTGGGTCGATAAACACTGAGCCGCCGAACATGTCCAGCAAACCCGGCATCGTTCTGTTCGCCCACGGATCCCGCGACCCGCGCTGGGCCGAACCGTTCGAGCGTCTGCGCGACAAGCTGAGCGCCCGGCGTCCCGACGCCGACGTTCAGCTAGCCTTTCTGGAACTGATGACACCGAACCTCGGCGACGCCGTGGCGACCATGACCTCGAGGGGAACGTTCGATATCACGTTGGTGCCGGTCTTCTTGGGCCAGGGTGGCCACGTGAGGCGTGATCTTCCGGCGCTCGCCGACGCTTGCCGCGTCGCCCATCCCCACCTCGACTTGCGCGTGAGCGCCGCCATCGGCGAGGACGACACAGTGCTCGACGCCCTCGCCGACTATTGCGGCAGGATGATGGACGGCAGTTGAGGGAAATCGCCCCATCTCGGCAGGGCGGCAGAGCATCACCCAAAATGAGAAACGGCGTCACAGTGCACACTGTGACGCCGTTTTTCCTGGACCCGCGTTCGTCAACCACTACCGGCCCCTACGACAACCGCTGACGCTCGCCAGCGCGCGCCGTCAGGCCGCCATCGCCGCCTGCGTCGCCCACTCGTGCAACGACGCGGCATCCGCATGTGCGAACGCCTCGCCGATGAGCAGGACACTCGGCTGCGACGCGTCGAACCACGACGCCGCCAGCCCTTGGCGAACATCGTCCAGCGTAAGGCGCACACGTCGCTCGCGCGATGTCGTGGCGGCCTCCACGATCGCCACGGGCGTCGCTGCGGGCTTGCCGGCCGCGATCAATTCCACTGCAATGCGCTGGGCACTGTCTCGTCCCATGTAATAGACGAGCGAGTCGGCCGACGCCTGCGCCGCGATCTCGGCCGACTCGGGCGCACGGCTTTGCGTGGCGAAGGCCACGCTGCGGGACACGCCGCGCAACGTCAGCGAACGTCCCAACGCTGCCGCACTGGCCAGCGCCGCCGTAATGCCGGGCACGACTTCCACCGCAATGCCTGCCGCCTCCAGCGCGCGCAACTCCTCGTCGGCGCGACCGAACAGCATCGGATCGCCGCCCTTCAAGCGCACGACCAGCGCGTGGGTCCGCGCGTGATCAATCAACTGCTTGTTGATGAAGTGCTGCGCACTCGATTGCTTCCCGCAGCGCTTTCCGACAGCAATGCGCTTGGCCTGCGGGCACAGCGCCAACATCTCGGGTTCGACCAGCGCGTCGTGCAGCACCACGTCGGCCTGAGCCAACAGTCGTGCGCCGCGCACCGTGATCAGATCGGCCGCGCCGGGGCCCGCCCCAACGAGATAGACCTTGCCCGGCGCCGTACCGGTTTGCGAGGAAGTCACCGTCATGATGTCGCCATGGTTCGTGAGGATTGGCGCCGGCCCCATCCGGGGACCGTGCGCCGGGTAACGCAATGTGCAATACGCAATAATTACGCCGCGAGGCTGCGGATCATGCCCGCCGCCACCGTGTGGTGCGTGGCTTCGTCGATCAACACAAACGCGCCCGTGGCCGGGTTCGCGTCATACGTGTCGGCGGCCACCGGCTTCTGCAAGCTCAATTGCACACGGCCGATGTCGTTCATGGCGAGGGTCGCCTTATCCGTGCCGTGCAAGAGCGTGCTGACGTCGAGCACCGTGTCCACGCTGCCGACCTTCACGTACACCGTGCTGGTCGCCTGCTTGAGCAGGTATTTGCGCTGCGGCGCGAGGGCATCCTCATCGAACCAGCACACGTCGGCCGCCAGTTTGCGCGACGGTTCCAGCGTGGAGGCACCCGCCACGAACGTGTCGCCGCGCGACACATCCACGTCTTCCGTCAGACGAATCGTCACGCACTGCCCCGCAAACGCTTCCTCGAGCAAGCCGCGCGGCCCGATGATCTCGGCGACGCTTGCCGTGCGGCCCGCCGGCAGCACGCGCAGCGCCTGTCCGACACGCACCGAACCCGATTCCACGCGCCCCATGTAGCCGCGGAAGTCGTCGGCATGAGCGCCGTCCTGACGCGCCACCAGTTGCACCGGGAAGCGCAGTTCGCCGCCCGACTGCGCGACCGGCAGCGATTCGAGCATGTCGAGCAACGGTTCGTCCTGATACCACGGCATGCGCTCGCTCGCGTACACGATGTTGTCGCCCTTGAGCGCGGAGACGGGCACGAAGCGCACGTCCGCCAGCCCCAGGCGCTGCGCCAGATCCAGATACGCGGCGCGAATGGCGTTGAACGCTGTCTCGCTGTAGTCGATCAGGTCCATCTTGTTGATGGCGACAATGACGTGCTGAAGGCCCAGCAGTTTGACGATGGCACTGTGGCGCTTCGTCTGCGCGAGCAACTCCGTCTGGCCGTTGACTTCGGTCACGCGCGTGGCATCGACCAGAATGATCGCGGCGTGCGCCGTCGATGCGCCCGTGACCATGTTGCGCGTGTACTGCTCGTGGCCCGGCGTGTCGGCGATGATGAACTTGCGACGCGCGGTCGTGAAGTAGCGGTAGGCAACGTCGATGGTAATGCCCTGCTCGCGCTCGGCTTCAAGGCCGTCGGTGAGCAGTGAGAAGTCGATGTCTTCACCGGCGGTACGTTTGTGCTTGGCGCGGGCGATGGCGGAGAGCTGGTCGGTCAACACCGACTTGCTGTCGTACAGCAGACGGCCGATCAACGTGCTTTTGCCGTCGTCAACGCTGCCTGCCGTGATGAAACGCAGCACGCCGAGGTCTTCCAGATGCGGGGTGAGGCTCATGATGTCTTTACTCGCTTGCGTGGCCCCTGGCGCGGCGAATCTGCGCACCCGGCGGGCCGATGTGTCTGTACTTAGGGCGGATGGCGGCCGTTCGGCGCCTTAGAAATAGCCCTGCTTCTTGCGCTGTTCCATCGCGGCTTCCGATGCCTGATCGTCCATGCGGGTGGCACCGCGCTCGGTAATGTCGGTCACGGCCGTCTCGGCAATGATCTCCACCGGGCTCGCCGCCACGCTGGCCACCGGGCACGTGCAACTGATGTCTCCGACGGTACGGAAGCGCACCGACGCCAGTTCGCTCGACTCGTCGTCCTGCTTCGGCGTGAGCGGCGTGACCGGCACGAGCAACCCGTTGCGACGCACGATTTCGCGCTCATGCGCGTAGTAGATCGACGGCAGATCGAGGTTCTCGCGGGCGATGTATTGCCACACGTCCAGTTCGGTCCAATTCGAGATCGGGAACACGCGCAGGTGCTCGCCTTTGTGCAGACGCGCATTGAACAGATGCCACAGTTCCGGCCGCTGCGCCTTCGGATCCCACTGACCGAATTCGTCGCGGAACGAGAAGATACGCTCTTTTGCGCGAGCCTTCTCTTCGTCGCGGCGCGCACCGCCGATCATGGCGTCGTAGCCGTGTTCGGCGATGGTTTCGAGCAGCGTCACGGCCTGCGCCGCGTTGCGCGAATCGTTCTCGCGACGCAGGCGGACCGTGCCGCGCTCGATCGAATCTTCCACGTGACCTACGACCAGTTCGGCGCCGAGCGCCTTTGCGTGACGGTCGCGGAACTCGATCACTTCCGGATAGTTGTGACCGGTGTCGATATGGACGAGCGGAAACGGCAGTACCGTCTTGCGGTTCGGGCCCAGGCCGAAGGCCTTGAGCGCCAGGTGCAGCACCACGACCGAATCCTTGCCGCCCGAGAACAGCAGCGCGGGTTTGCGGCACTCCGCCACGACCTCGCGCAGGATGTACATCGATTCGGCTTCGAGCCAGTCCAGATGATCCATACGCGAGCCGTTGGCTTGCGCGACTTCGTGCATCGCACCCATAGTGTTCCCTTCCTTGATGATTCCGAAATTTCCGTGATTCGATTCGTCACGATGCGCCGCCGCTTGAGGTCGTCACATCGTCATATGTCTTGCCTGTTTGCCTGATCCGCCGGCGCCCTGCCCGATGCCTCAGCGCGACTGCACGGACACCGGGATCTGGCTCAGGTTGCTTGCATGCAATCCGCATTCCTTGCTGTCGCGTGACTCCCACCACCAGCGCCCGGCGCGGCTGTCCTCCCCCGGGCGGATGGCGCGCGTACACGGCTCGCAGCCGATGCTGGGGTAGCCGCGCGCATGCAGCGGGTTCACCGGCACGTCACGTGCCGTGAGATAGGCCCACACCTGCGCTTCGGTCCAGTCGAAGATCGGGTTGTACTTGGCGATGCCCCGCGCGTCGTCGTGCTCGGCGAATGCCAGTTCCTCGCGCGTGATCGACTGCTCGCGTCGCTGGCCGGTGAGCCAGGCGTCGGCGTCGGCCAACGCGCGGCCCAGCGGCTCGACCTTGCGAATCTGGCAGCACGCCTTGCGCAGGTCCACACTTTCGTAGAACGCATTCGCACCGTGCTCGGCCACGTATGTCTCGACGGCATCGGCCTGCGGCGCGTACTGCGCAACGTCGTAGCCATAGCGCAATTTGATCTGATCGAGCATGCCCAGCGTCTCGGCATGCAAACGCCCGGTATTGAGCGTGAAGACGGTGATCGGCAGTTGCTGGCGCAGAATCACGTGCGTAATGAGCATGTCTTCAGCGGCCAGACTGCTGGCAAACTTCACATTGCGATGCGAACCCGCGATGCGGGCGAGGCGCTCGGCCAGCACGGCTTCCATCTCGTCGAGCAGCGCCATGTCCTGAAGCTCGGCATCGGCCCCGTTCGACGGTGTATTGGCTTGCGTGGGTTCCCAGCGGGATTCGTTTCGCATGTCGCGAACTCCTTGTTGTCTGTGGGGGTCAGCCGACCAGCTTCACTGCCGCGAGCGTGAGCGTTGCCGCCAGCGCCCCGCGCACCACGCGCTCGGGCAGATGACGGGTGAGCTTCGCACCCAGCCAGATCCCAGGCAGCGAGCCGATCAACAGACTGCCGAGCAGTGCCCAGTGCACGGTCCCGAGCCAAATATGACCCAGCGCCGCGATGGCCGTCAGCGGCACCGCGTACGCGATATCGGTTCCGGCGACTTCGGCCGGTTCCAACTGCGGGTAAAGCATCAGAATCAGCGTCGCGCCAACGGCACCGGCGCCAATCGAGGAAATCGTAACGAGCACGCCGATCACGGCGCCCACCAGCACGGTGGCCACGACTTGCTTGCGGCCCGTCAACTGCCAGTTCGGGTGGGTGCGCAGCGCCGCCAGCAGCTTGGCGCGGAACAGCAGCGAGAGCACCGTGAGCAGCACCGAGGCCGCGATCGTCAGTTTGATGACATGCAGCGCCGCGTCGTCGATGCCACCCAGGCGCTTCAGGACAACGATCGTCACCAGCGCCGCCGGCAAGGCGCCAAGTGTGAGCCGGCGCACGATGTGCCACTTCACGTGGCCGTGCGAGCGATGCGCGACCGTGCCGAAGCTCTTGGTCACCGCCGCGAAGGCCAGATCGGTGCCGACCGCGACCGGCGCCGCGTAGCCCAGCAGCAGCGTGAGCAGCGGCGTCATCAGCGAGCCCCCGCCGACGCCGGTCAGACCGACCAGCAGGCCGACGCCAAATCCGGAGAGGGGTTCGAGCCACAGCGACATGTATGACGTTCCTGTTGGTGCTTAATGCCTGGCGGGAATAACGTTATCGAAACAGTGGCACCCACTGTAATGAAAACGCTATATACTTCAAACGAATTAAAAATTGTTTGTATATTTTCGAAAGTTATACAAATGAACCTGCACCAGTTCCGCTTCGTGCGCGAAGCCGTACGCCAGAATTTCAACCTGACCGCTGCCGCCAAGGCGCTGTTTACCTCCCAACCGGGTGTTTCGAAGGCCATCATCGAGCTGGAAGAAGAGCTCGGGGTGGACATCTTTGCCCGGCATGGCAAGCGCATCCGTAATCTGACCGAGCCCGGGCGCATCATTTTCGAGTCCGTCGAGCGGATCCTGCTGGAGGTGGAAAGCCTCAAGCGGATCGGCAAGGACTACGCCGCGCAGGATCAGGGCAGTCTGGCGATCGCCACGACGCATACGCAGGCGAGATATTCGCTGCCGCACGCGGTGGCCGAGTTCAAGCGGCGGTATCCGAAGGTGCGGCTCTCGATCCTGCAGGGCAGCCCGACGCAGATCGCCGAAATGGTGCTGCACGATCAGGCGGATCTGGCCATCGCGACCGAAGCGATTGCCGGCTATAAGGATCTGGTGTCGCTGCCTTGCTATCAATGGCAGCACGTGGCCGTGGTACCGCCGGATCACCCGCTGCTGCAACTCCCGTCCGTGGGCATCGAGGATCTGGCGAAATATCCGCTGATTACTTATGACCCCCAATTCGCCGGCCGCGCCAAGATCGATCAGGCCTTCGCGCTGCGCCATGTCCAGCCGGACATCGTGCTCGAGGCGATCGACGCCGATGTCATCAAGACCTATGTGGAATTGGGGCTTGGCGTGGGCATTCTGGCGGGGGTGGCGTTCGATCCCGAGCGCGACCGTAACCTCCGGGCGCTCCAGGTCGGGCACCTGTTCGGCACGAACGTGACGCGCGTCGCCCTCAAACAGGGCGCCTATCTGCGAGGCTACGTGTTCACGATGGTCGAACTGCTCTCACCGATCCTGACTCGCAAACTGGTCGAGCAAGCCTTGCGCGGCGAACACGAGAGTTACGAGCTTTAAGCCCTCCAAGGGGCGTTGGGGAAAAATAGCGCGCGGCACGCCCGGTCACGGGACGTGCCGCGCCCCGCATTCCGGGGTCGGCCCGGCACTATTTTTCTTCGCTGGCCGAACGCATGCGGTGCGGTATGCTTACGCGATTCGATCAACAGGAGACCTCATGCGCTCACCTCTTCGCGGCATCCGCCTGTCGGGCCTGCTGCTTGCCCTGACCCTTGCCGGTGTTGTGACGGCGGCTCGCGCCGATATCACCGTCGGCATCGATCTGTCGTCGACCGGCCCGGCGGCCGCCATCGGTATCGCCAGCAAGAATGCCATGCAACTTTGGCCCGACCATATTGGCGGGCAAAAGGCGCACTACCTCTTTCTTGACGACGGCACCGACCCCGGTACGGCCGTGAAGAACGCGCGCAAATTCATCAGTGAAGACAAGGTCGACGTCATCGTTGGCCCGAACATCACGCCGAGCGCGCTGGCCATGCTCGACCCGATCTCCGAGGCCGAGACGCCGATGATCACCCTGATCGGTTCGGCCGTCGCCGTGGAGCCGCAGGATGCCAAGCGCCGGTGGGCCTTCAAGATGGCCGCGAACGATTCGGCGATGGCCGACGTGATGACGCGCTACATGGCCAACCACGGGATCAAGACGGTGGGCTTTATCGGCTTTGCCGATGCCTACGGCGAGAGCTGGTGGAAAGAGTTCTCGAAGTTTGCCGAACTTCGCAAGATCAAGGTCGTAGCCCAGGAGCGTTTCAACCGCACGGACACGAGCGTCACGGGCCAGATCCTGAAGCTGATGGCGGCCAAGCCTGACGCTGTCCTGGTGGCCGGATCGGGCACGCCCGCCGCATTGCCGCAGCGTACGTTGCAGGAGCGCGGGTATGCGGGGAAGATCTACCAGACGCACGGCATCGCCACGTACGACTTTGTTCGCGTGGGGGGCAAGGACGTGGAAGGCACGCTGTTCCCGACGCAACCGGGCGTCGTCGCCAAGACGTTGCCGGCCGGGCATCCGGCGCGCACGGCGGCGTTGGCGTTCACCAAGCAGTACGAGGCCAAGTACGGCCCCGATACGGTTACGCAGTTCGCCGCGGACGCCTATGGCGTATGGGATCTGCTCAACGATGCCGTGCCGCGCGCCGTGAAGGTGGCGGCGCCGGGCACGCCGGCATTCCGTGCGGCGCTGCGCGATGCACTCGAATCCACGCACAATCTCGCCATTCCGAACGGCATCATGAATCTCAGCCCGAAGGACCACGTGGGGCTGGACCAGCGCGCCAGCGTGATGGGGCAGATCAAGAACGGCAAGTTCGTCTACGTCTCGAATTGATCCCGGCATGACGACCTACACCATCGCGTTTATCGGGCTGGGCGCCATGGGCGGCCAGATGGTTCGTCATCTGATGGCGGCGGGGCATCGGTTGCATCTCTACGCGCGCCGGCCGGAGGCTGCGGCCTCGTTTGTCGCGCAGGGCGCGCAAGCGTTCGCGACGCCGGCACAGGCGGCCGCCGATGCCGACTTCGTCGTGACCAATGTCACGACGACACAGGACGTAGAGGCGGTGCTGCTCGGGCCGGACGGCGTGGTGCATGGGGCGCGCCCTGGCACGATCTGCGTGGATCACAGCACGATTTCGGCAGAGGCGACGCGGCGCATGGCGGCGCGTCTGGCGCTTCAAGAGATCGCGCTCGTCGACGCGCCGGTGTCCGGTGGGCCGTCGCGCGCGGCCGACGCCTCGCTGTCGATCATGGTCGGCGCGTCGCCTGACGTCTTCGAGAAGGTCAAACCACTGCTGTCGGTGTTGGGCACGACGATCACGCATGTGGGCGACGTGGGGGCGGGTCAGGTGGCGAAGGCGTGCAATCAGATCGTGCAGGTGATCAATATCCAGGGCATTGCGGAGGCGATGCTGTTCGCGGCGCGCAACGGCGTGGATCAGGACAAGGTCATCGAAGCGATTTCGCAGGGGCTGGCGGGCAGTCGAATGCTCGACATGATGGGGCCGAAGATGGCCCATCGCGACTTTGCGGCGGGCATTGAAGCGCGCTTGCACGACAAGGATTTCGCGATGATCCTGGACGCCGTGGCCGACGCAGGGCTCTCGCTGCCGGCGCTGTCACTGGTGAAAGCCCAGCTGACGGCGCTGATGGAGCGCGGCTGGGGGCATGACGACACGTCGTCGCTGCTGCGCGTGCTCGAGAGTCAACAGCAAGTTCATTGAACACCGACGGGGGCGGGCTTGTGGCCGCGAAGAATTTCGGTCATAATCTCGCCTTCGTCCGGTGAGCCGTTAGGTTCATTGAACGAGTCGCGCTGCGGCACCGCTCGGTGAACGCACACCTGCCCAGGTGGTGAAATTGGTAGACGCAGGGGACTCAAAATCCCCCGCCGCAAGGCGTGCCGGTTCGATTCCGGCCCTGGGCACCACAAGCGCTATATCCCGCAAGGCTTTCCCGGTAGTTTGGCGTAATTTTGGCGTAACGCCATCTCATCAGTCCGAGAAAGGATTCGCGCCTTGCATGGATTCCATGACATGCAAGACCTATATCGCGCGAAATCCATCACAGTCGGCAGACACGACGCCTCCCCAGCCGTGATTCCCTGCCGCGCCGCTTAGTCATCACACATCGACGCAAACGCCTATGGGTGCTTTGCACATCCGAATCCCGTTAGACCGGATTCAGCCCCCGTCGCCCCTCAAGCACTGCCGCCACATTATCCAACGCGGTGAAACCCATCTGGTCACGCGTCTCGATCGTTGCGCTCGCCATATGTGGGGTGAGAAATACGTTGTCCAACGATGCGAAGCGGGCATCGACATTGGGCTCATTTCGATACACGTCGAGACCCGCGCCGAAAAGATGCCCCGACGTCAACGCGCCGTAAAGTGCGTCTTCGTCCACCAGGTCGCCACGCGCCGCGTTCACAAAGACCGCGCCCTTCGGCATGAGATTGAACTGATGCGTCGTCATGAGCGGCGAGCCGCCACCGGGAACATGCAGCGAAACCACCTGGCAATGCGGCAGCAGTTCCTCGAGGCTTGAATAGAACACCGCCCCGTTCTCCAGCGCCGGCGATGCCCGCTGGATGTCGGTGTAAGCCACGTTCATGCCAAATGCCTGAGCGCGCTTTGCGACCGCTCGCCCGATACGTCCGAAACCCACGATACCAATCGTCTTTCGATTGACGCGCGTGCCCAGCATGTCCGTCATACCGAATGACTTCCCCCACCCGGCCCGCATAATCTTTTCGTATTCCGAAGCTCTTCGACTTGCCGCCAAAACCAGCAACATAGCGAAATCCGCCGTGCATTCTGTCAATGCGTCGGGCGCGTTCGTCACGACGATACCTCGCTCGCGGGCGAACGCCACATTCATGTGATCAACGCCCGCGCTGGCGTTGGCAATAATTTTCACGGTGGGCGGCAACGCGGCGATGTGCGCTTCCTGCAAGCCTGACTTCTTTCCGATCAGAACAGCCGGCACGTCGTGCGTCTTGCAAAAATCCACCACCGCCCATGCGTCCATATCAGACTCGGTCACGTAGGCGTTGAACTCCGACAATGCACGGCTCGCCACAGCTTGTGGCACTTTTCGCGCGATCAATAGTTTGGTGCGACTGCTTTCCGACATGATCTTTCCTCAAAGTAGACGGTCGCACACAGACTACGGAACTCGCTCGCGCGAGGTCAATGTTGATTGAATCAATCAACCCCAGAACTGCCCCAAACGCGCTCCCCAATCGCATCCCACCACGGGACCGCCCCTGCACATCTGGCGTCTCAGGAAAACCCTGAGGAACCACCGAGTGGCTGCGCGTCCGGATGTTGATTGAAAGAATCAAGATTGCCCGGCAGTCTCGGCCGATGCCATTCTCGGCTCGTGACTCAACGAGAAAAGGTAATTTCATGTCGACTTCGAAGAAGTTCGCCGCCGTCACAGGTGCCGGTTCCGGCATCGGTCGAGCGGCCGCCATCGCCCTCGCCGCTTCCGGATTTACCGTCGCGCTGATGGGACGCAGAGATGAGCCCCTGCGCGAGACCAAAGCGGCCATCGAGGACGCCGGCGGAGACGCGTATGTCGTGGCGGCCAATGTCGCCGATGAACGGTCCGTGGAAGCGGCGTTCGCTCAAATTTCGCGCGAATTCGGGCGTCTTGACGTCCTCTTCAACAACGCCGGCCGCAACGCCGGCGCCGTGGCCCTGGAAGAATACGCGCTCGATTTCTGGAACGATGTCGTGGCAACCAACCTGACGGGCGTCTTCCTGTGTGCGCGAGCCGCCTGGCGCATCATGAAGAATCAAACGCCGCAAGGTGGACGAATCATCAATAACGGCTCTCTCTCGGCGCACTCCCCTCGCCCCAATACCATCGCCTACACGGCCACCAAGCACGCCGTGTCGGGCATCACAAAATCGTTGGCGTTGGACGGCCGCCCATACCGCATCGCCTGCAGCCAAATCGACATTGGCAACGCGGCAACGTCGCTCACCGAGCGGATGACGCGTGGCGTCCTTCAGGCCGACGGCAGTACGGCGCCCGAAGCGCGAATCGACGTCTCTCATGTCGCGAACGCGGTCGCACATATCGCCAGCCTGCCGCTCGAAGCGAACGTTCTGAACATGACCATCATGGCCACCACCATGCCCTTTGTAGGCCGCGGATAACCCGGCACGACCTGCCCCACAAAAAATTCGCCACAGGCAGGCACCTGATCAGGAGACATCGATGAAATTTGCAGAGGAACAACACCTGTCATCGCTCGATACCGCTTCGCGCGATATCGCGGCAAGACCGTCAAAAGTCAGATACGTCGTGCTATCGATGTTGCTGGTCGCGACGATTCTTAACTACGTCGACCGATCCGCCCTCGGCATCGTCGCCCCAAGCCTTTCAAAAGATCTCGCATTAAACAAGATGCAGATGGGCGAGCTGTTCGCCGCCTTCGGTCTCGCATACTCCATGGCCTTGCTGCCCAGCGGCATCCTTGCCGACGTGCTTGGCTCACGAATTGCCTATGCGCTGTCGCTCGTGGGATGGTCGCTCGCGACGGTGACGCAGGGCTTGGCCAACGGCTATCACATGCTGCTCGGGTCCCGGCTAACGATGGGCGCGCTCGAGGCCCCCGCGTTTCCGTCGAATGCTCGCGCGGTGACACTATGGTTTCCCACGCAGGAGCGCGGATTCGCAACTAGCGTCTACGTGATGGGACAGTACATCGGAACGCCCATTTTCACGGGCCTTCTGCTGTGGATATCGGCCACCGCGGGGTGGCGTTCCGTGTTCTTTGTGACCGGAGGCTTCGGGATTCTTTTCAGTGTGATCTGGTTCTGCGCATACCGTGATCCGTCGCGACATCGCTGGGTGAACAAGGCTGAACTCGAATACATCAATGAATCGCACACGCCGTGCGCACCGAAGCCACGGGAGAAGTTCAACTGGCGGATGGCACTCAAACTGCTCGGGTATCGCCAGATTCTGGCCATTTGCCTCGGCAAGTTCTGCAACAACACGATACTGGTCTTTTTCACCACCTGGTTCATGACGTATTTGGCCGAGGCGCGTCATATGTCGATGATCAAGGTCGGGATTTTTCAGGCACTCCCGTTCTTGGGCGCAACGCTTGGCATCCTCATCGCGGGCTGTCTCTCGGACTTCTTTATTCGTCGTGGCGTCTCCCTCTCCGCCGCGCGCAAAGCACCGCTGGTCATTGGAACGCTGCTCGGCTCATCCATCGTCCTGGTGAATTTCGTGGAATCGAACGCGTGGGTCATCGCCATTCTGACCATCGCCTTCTTTGCGCAAGGTGTCGGGTCGATGTCCTGGGCCGCCGTGTCCGAGATTGCTCCCCGCCAGTACGTCGGCCTCACCAGCAGCATCACGAGCCTCGCCGCCAACATTGCTGCCGTGACCACTCCGCTGATGATCGGTTACGTCATACAACGCACGGGACAGTTTTACTGGGCACTGAATCTGATGGGCGCTATCTGCCTGCTCGGGACGTTTTCGTATTCCGTTCTCCTGGGCAAGCTCTCCAGAATCGAGCTTTGACCGCCCCCAACTATCGATCGAACAACATGATTGAATTCAAATGGGATCACCTTCAGCTATGTTCTGCAGACGCTGAAGCCACGGCAGCGTGGTTTGCCCGGTGCCTGAATGCGGAAGTCGTTCGACGTCCAGGGCGAGTGGATTTGCGCATCGGGTCCATCAACTTATTCATCACCCAACTGTCCTGCGCGCATACGACCGAAATCTCACGTGGCACGCGCACGCAAGGCATCGATCATTTCGGCGTGACCGTCGATGATCTCGATGCCGCCTTCGACCACCTCAAGGCCTGCGAAGCCGACATCGTCGAGCCGATCAAGCCGGTCCGTGCCGGCGTCCGGGCACTTTTTGTGAAGTCTCCGGGCGAGATCCTCATTGAAATCCTTGAGCGCAAGCCCAGCGAGATGACTTTTACTTGAAGAGCCGTCAATATTGAGGCGCCCCCTCGGGACTCGCTCGAAACGAGCGAGTCCCGCTGCCCGTTTTGAGCGCCCTGTCCCATACCGAACGCCCATTCCATGCGAACCTGGATCACGTTGACCGAAGCGGCCCGACAGTTGGGCGTGCAAGCGCAGACGATCTACGCCTACGTCAGCCGAGGCAACATCGCCGTCATGCCGGACCCCGCCGACCCGCGCAAGAGCTTGTATCTCGCAGAGGACGTGGCGATCCTTTGCCGAAAGAAGCAAGTCGGCCGCAAACGCGCCGCCCTTGCCGCAGGCACGATATTCGGCGCCGAGCCTTGCATCCACAGCGCAATCACTACGTTTTCCAAAGGGCGCGCGTACTACCGCGGGCGCGATAGCATTCGCCTGTCACAGACATCGACGCTCGAAGACGTTGCCGCCATCCTGTGGAATGCACGATCGCCAATTGCCTTTGACATTGACGGAAACCCGCTGCAGTGGGAAGAGCGCGGCAGACAGTGCGCTTTCATGTCCTTGGCCGCGCTTGCCGCGAACGGTCACTCGACACACGGCCGAACCGACCGGGCACTGCATACCGAGGCAGGCCACCTGGTCGCGCTCGTCTCCCAAGCGTTTGGTGCGAAATGCAACGAGAAGGCGACGCTCACGCATGAACGACTGGCGCTTGGATGGGGGCAAGGAAGCGAAGGCACCGACCTTATTCGCAGAGCCCTGGTACTCGTTGCCGACCATGAGCTAACCAGTTCGGCCTTTGCCGCAAGAATCACAGCATCCACCGGCGCATCGCTGCCGGGATGCCTGCTCACCGGGCTGGCGGCCTTCTCAGGCCCGTTGCACGGCGACGCCTCAGGCCGTGTCCGTGCCGTGTTCGATCACGTAGAGCGAGTGGGGGCGGAAAGCGTGGTGGCCCATCACTTACAGTCGGCCATCCCGATCCCTGGGTTCAGCCATCATCTCTATCCCGAAGGTGACCCGCGCGCTCAGGCGTTGCTGGAGCGCCTCGATCCCCCCGACGAACTGGCGTCATTTATCGAGAAGGTGATCCGTTTGACGGGGCTTCAACCGAACATCGATGTCGCGCTTGCCGTTCTGGCTTCTCAACTCAAGCTTCCACGCGACGCCTCCTTCGCCCTATTCGCCACCGCCCGAAGTGTCGGCCTGCTTGCGCACAGCATGGAGCAGCTCAAGGTCGGAAAGGTGATCCGACCGCGCGGACGCTACACCGGCCCCGTTCTCGAGGACGTGGATTCGGTGCCCCCCAAAGACGATGGCAATGGCTTGCCTGACGCGGCGACCGTCGACCGAAATCGCGTATTCAAGACGATCATCCGCTAGCTGAGATCCCGCCGGTTCACCCTATCGTAACGGCGGACACGATCTCACACTCGGTTGGATGAGCCCGCCCCGCGCGGGCACTCGGGACATGGGCAATATTTCAACGCGCATTGATTACCGAGGACGACCCGTAGTAGCATACGCAACTTAATTAATAATAATTCTCATTTCTATTTTTATTATCCTCGATGCGCCGCCTCCAGAATTACGCTGCACTGCCGCTGGTCTTCATCGCGGCGTCGCCGCTCGCCTTCGCGCAGGCCACGTCTACTGACGTGGCGAGTTCGGCTGCCTTGAGCGCAACGAACGCCGACACCGCCACGCCCGACGCCACGTCCATGAGTGCATCTGACACCGTTGCGCTGCCCGCAGTGTCTGTCAGTGCGAGCGGCGCGCCCCGCACCGCGTTCGACATGCCGGCGGACGCCCAGGTCACGAAGTCGTCGGTGCCTTTGAGCGAGACGCCGCAATCGATCAGCGTCGTCACGCGCGATTTGATGGACGCGCAACAGGTCCAGACGCTCAACGACGCGCTGCACGACGTGCCCGGGGTGATCTCGGGCACGTACGGCAGACGGGGCTGGGACGACTTCATCATTCGCGGCCAAACGGCGTCGGATTCCGTGTATCTCGACGGCCTGCGCACGGCCATCAACAATCGCTTCGCCGAAGAAACCTTCGGTCTGCAGCAGATCGAAGTGATCAAGGGACCGGCTACGTTGCTTTCCGGACTCGTGCTGCCGGGCGGCATGGTCAACATGGTCAGCAAGCGCCCAGAAGCCGACACGTTCGCCAACGTCGATGCCACCGTGGGCAGTCACGGCTTCTACCAGAGCACCATCGACATGGGCACGCCGCTCTCGGAGAACGGCAAGGCCGCATTTCGTATCAATGCGCTCGCGACGAACAGCCACGACGCCACCGACTATGTCTGGTCGCGCAATCGTTATATCGCGCCGTCGCTATCACTTGATCTCGGCCCGCGCACGGAATTCACGATCCTGACGAGCTATCAGGAACGCGACTACCTCCGCCAACAAGGCCTGCCGTGGTCCGGCACGCTGATCCCGAATAAGAACGGAAGCCTGTCCCGCAACACCTTCACGGGCGAGCCCGGTGAGCGGCCCTACTCGGGGCACGAGGCACGTATCGGCTACCGCTTCGCCCACCATTTCGACTCGGGCTGGACCGTGAACCAGAATGCTCGCTGGCAACAGTTCGCGCTGGGCGGCCAGCTCGTCGCCAATGGAAAGGTCGCCTCGAACGGCTACACGCTGAGCCGCACGGCCACCGATTCGCAATGGTCCGGCGACACGCTCTCGCTGGACAATAACGCGCAGAAGACCTTTGACACCGCGTTAGGCCGCCACGAGATCACCCTCGGCATGGACTACATGCGCGGGCGCGAAGACGTCACCACCACCACGTGCTCGGTCGGCTCGATCAACATGTACGCCCCGGTCTACACGGGTGCGATCACGTGTCCATCCACGCCGCGAACGCGCGCGTACACCACGATCCGCGATCTGGGTGTCTACGCGCGCGATCAGATCGCACTCGGCCAGCGCTGGCGCGTGCTGGCGGGCATGCGCTACGACAGTGCGTCGAGCAACGTCCTCAACAAGCTGACCGACACCACGAGCGGCAACCCGTCGAATGCCACCACGGGCTCGCTTGCGCTGATGTACGAGCTGTTCCCCGGCGTGCGCCCTTATGTGAGCTACGCGACCTCGTTCTATCCAAACAGCGGCGCGGACGTGAGCGGCAACGCCTTCGATCCGGAAACCGGCAAGCAGTGGGAAGCGGGGGTGAAGTTCGACGTCCAGAAGGGCCACACGAGTGTGACGCTCGCGGCATTCGACCTGCGCCGCCGCAACGTGCTGGAGAGCGACCCGAACAACGACGGCTACAGCATTGCCGTGGGCGAGGAGCATTCGCGCGGCGTCGAATTCAGCTTCAACAGCGCGCCGACAAACCGGTTGAGCGTGACCGGTGGCTACGCCTACACCTCGGCCGTGATCGCCGACGACGGAGGCCAGACACCGTCGACTAACGGCGTGCGTATCAACAACGTGCCGCGTCACAGTTTCAACCTGTTCGCGCGCTACCAATTGCCGGGCGAACTGCGCCGCTGGGAGATCAACGGTGGCTTGCGCGGCCAGAGCAACCTCTATGCGTATGGCTACACGATTCCGGGCTTCGTGGTCAGCGACGTGGGCGTGCGCTACACCGCACCAAGCTGGCATGCCGCACTGAAGCTGAGGAACATCTTCAACAAGCATTACTACACGGGCGGTCTGAGCAATGCCGTGGCGCTGGGAGACGATCGCTCGGTGATGCTCACGCTGGGATACCGCTATTGAAGCTCGCGATGCGCAGACCGCCCCATGGACGACAGGCACCCGCCTCCCGCACGGTTGCACCCCGCTCCGTCCAGAAAGTTGCCCCCGCCGGAAGGGCTTTCGCGCCCGACGCCCCGAGTAACACGAGCCCCGGGGTACGCCCCACGCATCGATTCGGGAAATGCGCCGAGCCTTTCGTACGGTGACGTTTATCCCGCGTGATTCGGACGTTGCTGAAACTCAAGTGACTTCACGGCTGGGATGATAGAAGCGTCCCCCCCACATGGGTGGGGGCGACTTCTGGGAGCAACCTATGCGCGATTCGAATGATGAGAACGTGAAATCCCGAGGTGCAGGCATGGCGAGGCGATTCGGGACGAGCGAGACACCGGACATGCCGAAGCCGCTGTCAAGAAAGGGCTATGTCGTCTGGTTCCACGACCACTGCGAATATCTGGGACTCGCATGGAACGAGTCGGCGCAGGAGATAGAAAGAGCCCACGTGGCAAATGCCGATCATGCGATCTACTTCGAGACTTTCGCCCAGGCGGCCGTCGCCAGCGACAAGTTCATCAGCCCCTGTCGGGTGCTCCATTCTCCCGGGCCCGGCAAACGACCCAAGCTTATGCCCTAGACAACGTGACGGCCCATCACCGTAGTTGGGCCGTTACGCCTGCGATTTATGCGGCGCCGGTTCCCGTGTTACTTTTACGGCAACGTTACTGCGTGTGAGGTGTGGCCATGTACACCGTAATGGGCATCACGGGGCGAGTGGGCAGCGTGCTGGGGGACGACCTTCTCAAGGCAGGTCTACCGTTGCGGGTCGTCGTCCCCGATGCTGTCAAATCAAGCCGATGGGCCGCACTCGGCGGTGAGTTTGCCGTCGCGGAAAACGACGACGTCGACGCCCTCACCCACGCGTTTCGCGGCAGCGAAGCCGTATTCGTGATGCTCCCACCGAACGCAGACCCCGAGCCGGACTTCTCGCATGCGCGGCACCTGATCGACGCGATTCGGCAAGCGCTGGCCGCCACTCGCCCGAAACGCGTGGTGTGCCTGTCGAGCATCGGTGCCGACTGCGAAATGCCCAGCCTGCTCACCGCGCTGCGCTTGTTCGAGGCGGCGATGCTCTCGTTATCGCTGCCGGTGACGTTCCTGCGCCCGGCGTGGCTGATGGAGAACTTTGCGTGGGACATCGAGCCCGCTCGCGAACGCGGGGAGCTGCCGAGCTATTTGCAACCTGTGGATCGGGCGCTTCCGATGGTCTCGGCAAGCGACGTCGGCCATATCGCGGCGCGCGCCATGCAGACGCCGTTCAGCGACAACCCAATCTGGGAAATCGAAGGCCCGAGCGTTATTCGCCCGACGACATCGCCGCCGCACTCGCCCGTGCGCTCGTTCGCGACGTCAGCGCCGAGGCGGTGCCCCGAGCGGGCTGGGATCCGCTTTTTCGCGCGCAAGGCATGCGCAACCCGCTGCCACGTATCCAGATGCTCGACGGATTCAACAACGGCGACTTCCGCTTCCGCGACGACGGCAAACATGCGCTGCGTGGCGGTGTCACACTCGTCGAGGCAATCGCCGCATTGGTGCGCGAAAGCTGACACCGGCGACGGGCGTCAGGCCATCCCCACTCCGCTAACGGTCTCTGCAAACCGGCACTTGTGCGAGCAGTTCACGCCAATGTTGGGCCCAATCGCCGTCGTGCGCGACCCCGCGCACCGTGACCGTCGTCACACAGGATCCCCCCGCAGCAGCCGCGAAGCGCCGCGCGACTTCCGGCGGCACGATCGTATCCTGCGCGCTGCTGAAATGGATCTGCGCAATTCCTGCGATTCGCCGCGCCACGTCGATAGGATTACGAGACGCCGGCATCGGCGAGACGTGATGCAGCCGATTGATGTACTCGGTGTCGAGGTTGCCCGCGACCGTGCGCAGCGCGGCGACGTCGTGGCGGCGCGCTGCGATCAGTACTGCAATGGCGCCGCCGCCCGAGTAGCCGACAAGTTCCACGGGCTGCCCAGGGGTACGGGCCACGAGTTGATCGACTGCCGCGTTCATCGATTCGATCACTTCGGGGGCGAACCGCTTGCCGGTCCAATACGCGACGGCGCAGCGGGGATTGTCCTGCATCGGCGTAAATTGGCAGGGTCGCGCCAGATAGGCGACGTTGTCGGCGGCCTTCGCGGACGAATCTGCGGCGGCCAGCGCCAGCCCCGTTGCCGCGACCGGCGTGGGGTCCAGCGACGGCTCACTGCGCGAAACCCAGGCCAATCCATCGCCTTCAATGTAGATGCGCAGAGGCTTGTCAGGGCGGGTAATGCGCGAGAACACGGTAAGGCGGAAATCGCCCGCCGTCAGCACTTCCCGGTGCAGTCCCGCCGGTCCGGCCAACGCATCGGCATGCGCGTCTCGATCCACACTGGCACACCCGGACGCCAGCGATAGGGCAGCCAGTGCCGCAACGTAACGCTTCCCGCGCTGCCACCCTGCAAGCATGGCGTTCATGGCGCTCGGCCGCGCCCTTCGGTCAAATCGCGCCATCACGCCATTCCACCACAAAGTGCTTGAGTGTCCGCGCCATGCGTTCGACCACGGGTTGCCAGTGTGCGCGGGCCTCCTGGCGGAACAGACGCATCCCCGGATACCAGGGCGAGTCGTCGCGACCGAGCAGCCAGCGCCAGTCGGGAACAAACGGCAACAGCACCCATACCGGACGTCCCATCGCGCCGGCCAGATGAACGGGCGACGAATCGACCGACACCAACAAATCCGCGAGATGCAAAATCGCCGCAGTGTCCTCGAAATCGCGGATCCCGTCGCTCAGCGACACCATCGACATGCCTTCGGGGGCGTGCTTGCCTGCGAGGCCGCCGGCCCCTTCTGAATCGAAAGGAACGTCGCGCCACTCGCCCCCAACGGGCCGAGTTGTGCAAGCGACACGGACCGGTTGCCGTCGTTGACGTGTTCGGGGCGCCCCGCCCACGCCACGGCGACCCACGGTCGCGGCACGTCGGCCAATTTTTCGCGCCAATGGGCGACGCGCTCGGGGTCGGCGCTCAGGTACGATTCTTCGCCCGGCAGATCGGCGAGTGTCAAGCCCATCGCCATTGGCAGGCTCATCAGTTCGCAATGCTGATCGAACGTCACCGGCAACGTACCGCGAGCGACGATATCGTCATCGCCCCACATGCGCCTGGCGATCGGCAAGGCTTGCGGATTGACCTCCAGGATCACGCGCGCCTGACTGCGCTCACGCGCCCAGCGCGCCATGCGCAGGAACTGGAACGTGTCTCCGTAGCCCTGCTCGTCGTGGATGAGGAGCGTTTGGCCGGGAATCGGTCTGCCGTCCCAACGCGGGCGTTGCACCTTGCGCTCAATGGACTGCGTATGTTCGAGGCTGTAGCGATGGCGATACTCGCGCCAACCACGCTCGAAGTCGCCGAGCAGGAGCAACGTCTCGGCGAGATCGAAGCGGTTGGACAGATCGCCAGGCACCTGACGAGCCAGCCTGTCGAGTATGTCTCGTGCCTCGTGCACCTTGCCTTGCGCACGCAAGACCATCGCAAGCAACCGCCACATCAGCACGGGCGCGGTCTCGGCGCCCACGACCTCGCGCAGCATCGACTCAGCCCTTTCGTACGCGTGTGCATGGACACACGCCACGATGGCGTCGTGAACCGAGGTCAAATCCGGCGGCGTGGCCGGCAACCGCGGCACCGAGGGCGGGACACCGTCGACGAGCGCCGGGCGATTGCGCGTTACCCTCTGCGCCTCGACAAGCGCAAGCGCAGCCCGCGCATCGTGACTCTCCGGCTGGAGCGCGAGCGCATCGCGAGCACAAGCGAGTGCGTCGTCCAGCCGCCCCACCAGCGGCAGAATCCGGGCACGCGTCACGAGCGTGGAGAAATGCTGGGGGGCGAACGCCGACATGATCTCCACGACCTGCAACCCCGCCGTCACGTCCCCACTGGAAACTTCAATGTCGGCAAGATTACGGTAGGCGTCGACGAACGACGGATCCAGCTCAATGGCGCGGCCCGCCAGCGTTCGCGCTTCCGTAAAGCGCTGCTGTGCGCTCAGCAGCGACGCCAGATTGCTGTGCACGTCTGCGCGTAGCGGGTCGATGTCAAGAGCGCGCAGATAGTGCGTCTCGGCGGACGCCGGACGCCCCAGCAAGCGCGCGGTATTCCCGAGATTGTTCTGCGCATCGGCCGACGCGGGCAACAGTTCGCTCACGCGGGTGAGGCATGCCATGCTCTGATCGAGCTGTCCGACCTCCTGCAACACTATTCCGAGGTTGTTCCACCCGGCAGCAAACGCCGGATCGATCTCGACGGACCGGCGCGCCGCCGCCAGCGCCTCATCGAGCCGGCCCGCCTGCCGGCACATCTCGGCCAGATCGGACCAACTGGACGCCGGCGCACCGGGCGCCCGGCAGGTGGTGCGCAGATGGTCGATCGCCATGTCGCGCTTGCCATAGGCATGGGCCATGAGGCCGAGGAGATAATGCGCGTCCGGGTGCTCGGGCGACGCTTCCAGCACGCGCCGACACAGGACTTCGGCCTGGGGCACCTGTCCCGCCTGCCAATGCGAATGGGCTAACGCAATCGCCTGAGCGAAGGTCAGCATTCCGGGAGTCGAAGCAGCAGCAGACATCGAGAGGCGGTCGGGAGACGGTAGGCACTGCGCGATACTTCCACGGCGGTCGCGGCCATGTCAATCGTTGCGACCGCCGGACTCGTACGAACGTTTCCGAATACACACGACGCGCACGACGCTCAGAAGCGCTGTTGTACGCGCACAATCCCCGTGTGCGACACAAAGCCGGCCCCCGCTTGCAGGTCGTAGCGAATCGAGGCACTCAGGTTGTTCGCTTTCATCAGGGTCAGGCCCAGCGAGATATCGGCCAGGTCCGACACCGGCGTAGCGCCCACGGTCGTGAACGCCGTCTGGCCGGACGGATCCGCGGCGAAGCTCGCGCCCGTCGTTTGACGCGTACGGTTGTACTCATGCAGCCAACGCACGCTCAGTTCGGGCACCCACATACCCCTCGCCGTTTCGAATGGCAAGGCGACCTTCGCCCCAGCGCGCTACGCACCGAACTAGCGCCGACACGGCCGACCGTAAGCGCCGAGCCATTGCCGCCAGTTTCGGTATAGCCGTTCTGGTTCAGATAGCCATATGTGACGCCCGCCAGCGGCGTGACGATGGCACGTCCCAGCGCCAGTGGCCAGCCGAATTCGGCGCCGAACACGTATTGTTGACCGTTGAAGTTGCCATGGGCCACGCCGTTGAAGCCCGGCATCGATACCGATCGCGTCGTATCGTAGTGTTGCAGCACCGCCGAGCCTGACAGGTTCACGTACCACGGCTCGCCGGTGTAAGCGGCGTACCCAATGAGGCCGTACCCGTTCACGCCGGTCGCATTGCCCGAGGTGCTACCGTCATTGTCGATCGCCGTGCGCGAGAACTGGACCGCTCCTCCCGCGCGCCAACGCTCGCCGAACGCACGGTCAGCACCGATGACCAATCCACCGTAGTTGGCGCTGTAGCCGTCGACGTCGTTACGCGCCGACTGGCTGGCGTGACCGCCGAAGGCCTGTCCCCAGACGCCCCAGTTGGCTGCGCTATCGCCCGTCGCAATCCCGGTGCCCCCGGCCTGCGCTACGCGCAGGCTGTTGACGTGCGCACCGACCACGCCCAGCGATTCGAATGTGGCCGCGCCTGCGGCACGCGTATTCTGCGCCGGGGCAAGTTGCTTGCCGACCCGATTGGCCGAGTCCGTCGAACCGCCGCTCAGCGATCCGAGTGCCGCGTTGTACAGATTCAGCAGTTGGGCGTCGCTCACCCCGGTGTAGCCCAGCAAGCCCCGCAGCGACGACTGCGCGTTGGGTGCCGACGCGAGCAAGGCGTTGGTGCGAGGGTCGGCGGGCGGTGTCGTACCGGTGCCGCCGCCGTTGTCGGAACCGGCATTCGTATCCGAGATCAACGTCACGACCAGATCCTGCCGACTGCCGTTAGCGACCGTGGCGCCGGACGCGCCGAGCGTCGACGAACCGTTGACGCGATAAACCAGCGAACCTTCGTTGTAGGTGGCCGAGCCTGCCGTGTCGATCACGACATAGCGCTGCCCCGCCGCAAACGAATAGCCGAGCGACTGCAAGGCGATGCTCGAACCCGCTGCCAGTGTCGTGTTGCCGCTCACAACCAGGCGCCCGTAGCCGCTGTCGGTCGTCAAGTCGCCGGTCGTAACCGCATTGCCTGCCACACCGATCTGAAGCGTAGCACCTGCCGCCTGCGCGTAATCTCCTGAGACCTGGATGGCATTGTTCACTTGCAATACCGACGCGTCGTTGAACGCCGTTCGTGTGCCAGCGAGGTTCAGGTGGTCGTTAAGCAGGAGATTGCCGCCGTTGAAGTGTATATCGGCGAGCGAGCTGGAAAGGGTTCCGGGAACAGCACTGCCGAAACCCGTGAGGGTGCCCTGCGCTGCGCCCGACGCCCCCGCGATGGACAAGGCTTGCGTGCCGGAATGGGAAATGTTGCCCGCAATGATGCCGGCGTTATTGATCTGGCCGATCGTGGCCGCTGCGGAGGCATTCGCGATGGCCTCGCCGGCGCTGGAAATGAGCCCGCCCGCGAGATTGTTGATGGTACCGATCGAGTCCTCGTTGTAAATGCCGTAGTTCCCGCCCGAAATCGTTCCAGCGTTGTTGATCGTGCCAATGATGCCGTGATAGGTCGTGCCACCGATCACGGTACCGCGGTTGTCGATGCCGGCGCCGGAGCCGAGCCCACTGGTGCCATCGATCAGGCCAAGGGGCAGGTTGTCGATCGTCGTGAGGGTCGCGCTTCGGTTCATCACCCCGCTTTGCGCGCCCGTAATGGTGCCGCTGTTCGTCAGCGTGCCCAACTGCGTCGATACACTGCCCATGAACGAGGCCACGCCATAACGGCCCGAGATAGTCCCCGTGTTGGTCAATTGGCCGAGATGCGACGTATTCTCCACCCCATACCCGTTGGCGGCGGAGATCGAGCCGGAATTGAATGCGGACGCCAGTGTGCCGGCGTTGTCGATGCCCGCGTTGCTCGGCGAGAAAATCAACCCGCTGTTCTCGAGACGCGTCACATTGCCCCGCGGCGAAATCAGCAATGCGTTACCGCCGACCAGCGTGCCAGCGTTCGAAATTGTCCCGAACGTGTTCGCGATTTGGGCGAACGTCGTGCCTGTGATCGACAGGATCGTGCCGTCGTAGCGCCAATTCGTCGACGAAGTGGTGTCCGCCTGACCGGCAACGAGAAACGTGCGACCATCCATGATGGCGGCCAGCGGGATTGCCCACACCGGTCCTGTGTTCAGCGAAGCCGCTGCAACGACGGCAGCGACCGCCGCTTTGCGCACACGGCGATGGTCCGCCGAGCGCGACGTTCCGCCGTGACCGCCAGCCACTTCGGACGCGACCTGATGCGTGCCCAGACTGGCGCTCCATACCACACGATAGATGCGATTCATTCGATTTCCCGGAATACGGCTTTCAGATTGCAACGCGTTGACTCGTGAATTCGGAAACGTCGTGCGCGCAGCGACCGACACATAGGCGCAAGACCTCTGTCACGGCAGGGAAGGCCGGCCGTATCGGTCAGAAGGATTGGATGCGTGAGCGCCGCGGCACACGCTCGCTACGGCATGAGCGCGGTCTGATTCAAGGCGATGACGTGGCCTGCTTCTGGGGCAGGATCACCGATGCTGCGAGAAGCGGCACGAAACATTCGAACGACCCCGTGTTTGTTCACCTGTACGACGCGCTTGACAGCGCTTGTCATTTTTTAGTCCGCGAATCCTTCCATACCCTTTACCGACTGTCAATCGGCATTTTTTCGCCGGTCGGCAGGCTCCCACAGGCTTGCGCTACACTCGGCTAACCTAACCAAGATAGGAAATACGCATGAGCACCCTCATCGAAAACATCGCGGTGACGCGCAACGACGGCCGCGCCGCGACCTTGGGCGACTATACGGGACGCGTGCGTCTGGTGGTCAACGTCGCGTCGAAGTGCGGCCTCACACCGCAGTACGAGGGCCTTGAACGCTTGTATGAAGACAAGCGCGCCGCCGGCCTCGAAGTCCTCGCCTTCCCCGCCAATAACTTCAAGGGTCAGGAGCCCGGCACCGATGCCGAGATCCTCGACTTCTGCACCACGCAGTACAACGTCACGTTCCCGCTGTTCGCCAAGCTCTCGGCACTGGGCGACGACCGTCACCCGCTCTACACGGCGCTTGTCGAAGCACAGCCCGAAGCGATCGGCGAAGGCCCGTTCCGCGAGCGTCTCAAAGGCTTCGGCGTAGTCCGCGAGAACCCGGCCGACGTGTTGTGGAATTTCGAGAAGTTTCTCATCGGACGCAACGGACAGGTCGTGGCCCGCTTCTCACCAGACGTCAAGGCCGACGACCCGCGTCTGGTCGCCGCCGTCGACGCGGAATTGGCGAAGTAATCGCACCATGCAAAAAGGGGCAGCGCAAACGCGTGCCCCCTCGTGCCACAAGCGTCGGCAGGACGGTTGCCGGCGCGCCATGAGCGCCCTCCGAAACGACCTCACGTCTGGCAAGGTCGATCCGGGCCTCATGACGCCACATCGCGCGCCGGTTCCCGCTTCTCGCGACAACTCGTGAAACACGGCGCGTCATCCCCCCGGGACTGACGCGTCCGCGATGACTCGACTCAGCGCTTGGCCGTGTCAGTCATGAACTTGCCGGTCGGCGCTTCGCTCCCCTTTTTCTGACGACGCGTGTTGCCGTCGAGTCCGCCGTCCACCGCCCATTCGGCAAATACCGTCGGCCCCGGCTCGAAGTCGCGCGGCTGCCATTCCGGCGTAAGGATGTCCTCATCGGCGTAATACTCGATGAGCGCGCCGCACGGATTCTTGAAGTACCAGAAATACGCCGACGAAATCGGGTGACGCCCCGGGCCCAACTGGGTTTCCCATCCGCAGCGGTCGATGTGCATGCCGCCGCCGAATACTTCGTGGATGTCGCGCACGGTGAACGCCACATGGTTCAGCCCGCGCTTGCCGTTCGGCAACGCCAGCAGGAACAGATCGTGATGGCCGCCGTGCGGCGCGCAACGCATGAACGCACCACGATCCGGATAGCGATCCGACAGCTCGAAGCCGAGCTTCGTTTCGTAGAACGCTTGCGTGGCCGCGAGCGCGTTGGTGAAGAACACGACATGCCCCACTTCGATCGGCTGAGCACGCTCATACACCGGGCTCGGCGTGTTCACGCGCTGCGCCGCGATCCCCCACGGATTGCTCAATGCGCCCTTCACGTCCACGGCCCGCTTGGCAGTCACTTCCACCCGCACGGCCAGACCGTTGGGATCGATGCAACCCGTCGCACCGTCCTTGAAGAAATAGCCTGGCTGGTCGGCGAAGCGGTCTGCGATAGCGGCCACTTCCTCGGCCGTCGTCACGCCCCACGTCACTTCGCGCAGCGTCGGTCCATCTTCCATCGCCGGCGGCAGCGACGGATCGTCGTGACGCACGGCCAGCACACGGCAACCGTTCAGCGTTTCGAAGCGCGCGCCGTGCGCGTCGGCGGACACCTCGGTCAGGCCCCAGTCGCCCAGGAAGCGACGGCAGGTGTCGAGGTCGGTGACCCCGTAGGTAATTTGTTCGATGCCCAGAATCGTCATGACAGTCTCGGGTAGGGGTTCAAGGTGGGAGCGGTCACAGATCCAGCGTCAGACGGTCGCCCTTGCAACCGGACACGCAAATCATCATGACCTTGTTCCCGGCGCGCTCAGCCGCGCTCAGCACCGAATCACGGTGATCGGGGCAGCCTTCGAGGACGCGCGTCTCGCAAGCGCCGCACACGCCTTCCATGCAGCTATGTTCCGCGTCGATACCCGCGGCGAGCAACGTCTCGAGCAGCGTCGCCCCGGCCGGCACGCTCAGCTCCTTGCCGGACTTCGCGAGCTTCACCACATAGCCCTCGGACGTCGCGGGCGGCGGTGCATCCGGCGCCGCGGCGAAACGCTCGATATGCACGTTGGCGATACCGGCTTCGGCACAGGCCGCCTCGAAGGCGTCGAGCATCACGCCGGGCCCGCAGCAGTATGCATGCGTGCCCGCCGGTTGCCCGGACAGAAACGCGGCGAGCGACGCCGGCTTGCCGCCATGCTGGTCGTCGAAGTGATAGGTGATGTCGCCGCCCAACGCGTTCAGTTCGTCGATGAAAGCGGCTTGCGGCGCCGTGCGTGCGCAATACATCAGCTTGACGTTGCGACCGAGCGCACGCAGGCGTCGATACATACAGAGAATCGGCGTCACCCCGATGCCGCCCGCGACGAGCACGGTATGCTCGGCGGTGGCGTCAAGCTCGAAGTGATTGCGCGGCTCGGAAATCTCCAGCGTCATCCCCACGCGGAAATTGTCGTGGATGAAGCGCGAGCCGCCACGGCTTTTCGGATCGGCAAGAATGCCGAGTACGTAGCGATTCGGCTCTCCCGGCGCATTCACGAGCGAATAGCTTCGCACCAGCCCGCTCGGCAGATGCAGATCGATGTGCGCGCCCGGCGTGAAGTCGGGAAACGGGGTGTCGCTGCCCACCGCAGGCACGAGTTCGATGCTCATGATGCCCGCCGCTTCGAAGCGAAGCGTGCGCACCATTGCCGACAGGTTTGACTTGCTCATAACGCCGCTCTCTGATGTTGCTGATTCTCTTGACGTCCGCCGGCTAAGCCCGCGGCGGACAAATCGATGTCGAGACGTGCGAACGCCTCGATTTCCACGCGCAGCTCCGGAAAGACCAGTGCGCTCACTTGCACGAGCGTCGAACAGGGGTAAGCTCCGCCGTTCGCCGCCACTTCCGCAAAAAACTCGCGACGGGCCCGTCCGACCTCATCCTTGTCGGCAATGTCGGTCACGTACACCACGAGCTTGTAGATGTTGGCGAGACTGCCGCCGCCCGCCTCGACCAACGCGCGGATCTTGCCGAGCACCACGCGCGTTTGCTCGTAGGTCGTAAGCGGCTCGGCGGCATCGCGCGTGGCCGGGTGCGCGGTCATGCCCGACATCAGGATGTCATTGCCCGCGCGAATGCCGTTGCTCCAGGTCGCCGTACCCAGATCGGGCACGGCCTGGGCACGGATACGCTCGGCCTTGATGAATGGGTCGATGGGCATGAAGCGTCTCGCGCGGCTTACGCCTTGCCCTGCGCAATGCGCTCGAGTTCCGCCTTCGCCAGGTTCTTCAGATGGCGACGCAGACGCACGATACCCATGTCGTGTTGATACAGATGCTCGCTCTGGTTGGCATCCGGCTCCATATCTTCGAGCATGACGCGATCCTGTTCGAGCACCGCCCAGTGGCGCGCTTCGAGACGGTTGCGATACAGGAAGCGCCACGTATCGCGTTGCCAGCCGTCGAGCTTGCGGCAGCGCCAGTGGAACACGGCGGCCAGCGTCGGCGAGACCGGCGTGTAGCTGCCCACGATCACGAAGTTGCCGCCGGGGCCGCCCGTCTTCGGGTAGGGAATCTCCAAACGCATCCAGTGCGTGCCGGTATCGGCCCACTCGGTCCAGTCGAAGTTCACATCGCGCTGGCCTTCCTTTTCGAAGACGAAGCCGCGGTCGGTGTCGCGAATGCGGAAGGCCGCCGTGTTGTCGCCTTCGGCCATCGAGTGCGACTGCTTGTGCAGATACGTGCCGTGCATCGGGTCCATCACGTTGTCGAGCACGTACCGGTAGTCGCCCTTCCACTCGGTGTAGCACAGGAACGACGAGTACTCGCCGTCGGCATCGAGTTCCTCGGGCAACACGAGCGGCGGCGGCGTGTCGATGTTTTCGGTGGCGTTGTAGAGCCAGATCGCGTCGTTGCGCTCGACGATGTGATACGCCTGCGTCGGACGCGAACCTTCGAGCTTGCAGCCCGGGCTACCCGGCACGCGCATCACGGTGCCGTCACAGCGCACTTGCACGCCGTGATAACCGCAGGCGATGCGATCGCCCATCACGATGCCCTTGGACAGCGGGGCGCCACGGTGCGGGCAATGATCATCGAGGGCATGCACCTGGTTGTCCTGATCGCGCCAGAACACCAGCTTCTTGCCCAGGCGGCGCAGCGAGACCGGCTCGCGGCCAACCATGTGCGACGGGCAAATCGGATACCAGAGGTTCTTCAGGCCGCGCTCGAGAATGGCGTCGGCAGTGAGGATAGGCTGTTGCGTAGTCATGGGGGACGTCTCCATCGCGATCGCTGCGCACGCGCGGCGTGCAGCGATCGAACTCTGTGATGTTGTTACTCTTCGGCCATTCGGGCGATCTGCGCGGTGTACACCGCCTCGGTCCACACGTCGCCCGCTTGCGGGCCGGGGCCCGTGCGATTCAGGTAGGCCACCAGCCCAGCCAGATCGTGTGTGCCGGCGGCATAGGCGCGCTCGATGGCGTCGCCCAGCAGGCTTTCGTATTGCGTCGGCTCATGGCGACGCGCTTGGTGCGGTTCGAGATAGCGGTCCATCATTTCCCTCCATGGCGAACCCGTTCGCGAATGCGCGCGTGCACGGGTACAAAATCGTAAGTCGGATAGCATTCGGTGCGAAACACGCCCCAGGCCGAGCGCTCCAGCTCGACGTTGACCGTCGGCAGCAGGTGCGGCGGCAGTTCCAGCGTGACGATCTGGCCAAAGCCCATCGCCACCGTCCACGACACCACCGTCACACCGGCCGGCGGGAAGCGCTCCCACCATTCGGCCGCCTTCAGGCGTTCCTGGAATTCGTCCAGATTGTTTGACTGATCGTGACGCAGGAACACCGTCAGCAACATCGTGTCGGGCTGGGTGGCCGCAGCGGCGCCCGGGGCGTTTTCGTTCATGTGGCGTCTCGCGTTATTGCACGAACTGGTTGGTGAACAGGTCGGCCAGGTTCGACTTTTCGCGAATGATCTTCTCCTGCATATAGAAATCCTGCAGCTTCGTCACACGCGCCGGATCGAACGCACCGAGACGCTCCTGACCCGGATACACGTTGCGGGCGTAATACGTCAGGATCTTCTCGATCTCGGCTTCCTTGCCCTTGTAGCCGGGCACGGTCGCGCAGTATTCCTTGGCCGCGGCCGCCGGGTCGCGCATGATCTCGGCCACCGACTTGATCGTGGCACGAACGAACTTGCGGACCATCTCCGGCTTCTCGGCAATGGTCTTGTCCGAAGCCAGAATCGCCTGCGCCATGCCCGGGAAATACTTGTCGGTCGAGGTCATCGTGACCTTCACGCCGGCATCTTCGATATTCTGCGCCCACTCCGGCGTGCCCACCATCGCGTCGGCCTTGCCCGTGGCGACCTGCTGCCACACACCCGCCGGGCCAGCGCCCTGGATGCGCGCATCGGTACGCGTGAGACCCGCGGAGGCGAGCAGGCCCAGCGTCGCGTAGAAGCCGGTGTCTTGATAGGACAGCACCGTGATCGTCTTGCCCTTCAGGTCGGCGGGCGATTTGATGTTCGCATCGTTGCGCACGACCAACTGGTGCAGCGTGCGACCGCCCAGCAGCGCCACGCCCTTGATGGGAATGCCGTTCGGACGCAGCACGATCGGGGTGTCGCCCAGGCCGCCGCCCAGATCGCCATTACCGGAGGCGAGCTGCTTGCCGACGTCGGCACCGCCTTGCACGGTCAGCCAGCGCACCGACAACCCTTCCGCCGCGTAGTAGCCCTTCTTCTCGGCCAGCATCAGCGGCGCGAAGGCCGGCAGGTTGGCCGGCGCCGGGAGCAGATAGGTAATCTGCTGGGTAGCCGGCTGCGCCATCACCGGCGCCGCCAGGCTCGTGAGTCCCGCCACGGCGCACAGGCCAACAGCACGACGCGCGCGGCGCGCCAACGATCCACGGAAAATCGACAACATATCTCTGCCTCGCTCAAGTATCGGATGACCGCAATACCCTGTGCATTGCGGCGTGTTCTGCCACTGACTGACGTTCAGACCTTGCCCGCCCACGCGAGCGGACTGTCGTTGATGCCCCAATAGAGGCTCTTCTGGTTCGTGTACTCCAGCAACCCCAGACGCCCCTTCTCACGCCCCATGCCACTCTCTTTCCAGCCGCCGAACGGCGTCGAGATCGAAAACTGCTTGTAGGTGTTGATCCAGACTGTGCCGGTCTCGAGCGCACGCCCGATCCGCCAGGCGCGCTTGAAGTCGCGTGTCCAGATCCCGGCCGCAAGACCGTAGACGCTGTCGTTGGCCTCGGCCAAAAGGTCGTCTTCGTTCTCGAACGGCAGCACGGCCAGCACCGGGCCGAAGATTTCTTCCTGCACCATGCGTGCCTGGTTCGTCAGACCCGCGATGATGGTCGGCTGATAGAAGTAGCCCTTCTCGCGGCCGTCGCCCGCCGCACGCTCGCCACCGCACAACAGGCGGCCGCCCTCTTCCAGCCCGATGGCGACATAGCGCTCGATCGACTCGCGATGCGACGCCGTCACCAGCGGCCCCATCTGCGTGTCTTCGCGCAGCGGATCGCCCACGCGGAGTTGCTTCGCGCCGGCCACCAGGCGCTCGACGAACGTGTCGAAAATGGCCTTGTGCACGAAAAGACGCGAGCCTGCGATGCACGATTCGCCCGACGAGCTGAAGATGCCGTAGAGCACACCGGCCACCGCATGATCGATGTCGGCGTCTTCGAAAACGATGGTCGGCGACTTGCCACCGAGTTCAAGCGAGACCGGCATGAGCTTTTCCGCTGCCAGCCGTGCAATGCCGCGGCCGACTTCGGTGCCGCCGGTGAAGGCGACTTTCTTGACCTTGGGATGACGCACGAGGATGTCGCCGATGACCGAGCCCTTGCCCGGCAGTACCGACAGCACGCCGCGCGGCACACCGGCCGCTTCGCAGATGCGGCCGAGTTCGAGCGAAGCGAGCGGCGTGACTTCCGCTGGCTTGAGCACCACGGCATTGCCCGCGGCGAGCGCCGGGGCAAGCTTCTGCGCGTCCGAGGCAATCGGCGAATTCCACGGCGTGATGGCGGCAACAACGCCGAGCGGCTCGTGCACGCTCATCGTCAGGTAGTCGCCGCGCGACGGCGTGAGCGTTTCCTCCAGCGTCTCAAGACACGAGGCGAAGTAACGGAACGTGCTTGATGCGCTGGCGACGAGCGCGCGCGTCTCGCTGATCGGCTTGCCGTTGTCGCGTCGTTGCAAATGCGCCAGCGCTTCGGCGCGCTGCGTAATGCCGTCGGCCACGCGATGCAGCACGGCGGCGCGCTGATGCGGCTTCAAGCCCGCCCAGTCGGCGCGACGCCAGGCCGCATCGGCCGCCTCGACGGCGTCGATCGCATCTTCGGCGCCCGCCGCCGCGATCTCGGCATTCACGCTCTCGTCGGCCGGATACAGGCTCTGATAGCGCTTGCCGGTGCCGGCGCGCCATTCGCCGCCGACCAGAATGTCGCTCGAAAACCCTTGCAGCAAATCTTGATGGCTCATGATGCTCTTCCTGCTAAATCACACAGTTCGCAACGCGATTGCGTAGCGCGCGAATGGCCGAGTACGCGGTCAGTGCCGACGTCTTGGGGTTGTCCGGCAACGGCTTGCCGCACATCTCCAGCGACATCTCGCCGAACGCCCCGCGGGCGATGATGTGATGCACGTTGCGCGTGCTCGTCGGGTCGGCGATCAGACGCACGCGCGTCGCGTCGAGCCCCAGACCGGCGATGGCCACGGTCGCCGCCACGTTCGCATTCTTCGGATACAGACGCGCCGCGTCGCGGGCGCTGCCCTCGAAGATCACGGTCGCGGTGGTAAGCGTTGCCAGATCGCAGACCTGCTCGGCCGGCGTGCCGAGCCAGCCCGTCGGCGGCTTGCGACCGGTGTACAGCACTTCGTCCAGACCGCCTTCGCGCGCCGCGGAAATCGCATCGATACCGCCGATGGCGCCCGAGAGCAATGTGACCGTCGATGCGCCGTCCTTGGCCGCTTGTTCCAGTGCGGCGAGCAGATCGGTGTCGGACAGCGCACCGATCGACGCCACCGCGCAATCCACCCCCGACTTGAGCAGCGGCACCACGTGCCCCGACAGCGCGCTGTGACCCGCGCACTCGAGCACGAAGTCCGGGCGGCTGGAGAGCGCCTGCGCCGAACACACCACTTCGGTGTCGGCGCGCACGCTCTCGCGCACGCGGGCGGCGGCGTCCTCCGGCACGATCACGTGGCCCACGCGCAGATATGGATCGCTCGCGCACGCCTCATAGACCTTCGAGCCGATCGCGCCGAAGCCGATCAGCGCGACGTCAACGGGACGGTGGTTCAATTCATGCATTCGCAGGCTCCCGGACCGGCGGACCGGCAAAGTGCGAAGCGAAGCTGCCCACCGACAGCATGTCCACTTCGAGCAGCACCGGGCCGTCGTGCGCCATGGCGCGTGCGACAGCCGCCTCCGCCTGATCGATGGCCGTGATGCGCTCGTGCTTGAGCTGCAGGCTCGCGCAGAACGCGGCGAAGTCCGGCTGGTGCAGTTGCACGTAGTGGCGGCGACCGCCGTACTGCGCATCCTGAATGTTGCGAATCACGCCGTAGCACTGATCGTTCATCAGCAGGATCACGACGGGCGCCTTTTCCTGCACGGCGGTGGCGAGTTCGCCCACGTTGACCATCAGGCCGCCGTCGCCGCACAGGGCGACGGTCTTCTTCGCGTTGCCCGCGAGCGCCGCGCCGATACCCATCTGCATGCCCTGACCGATCCCGCCGCCCAGTGCGTGCACACCGGCGCGCGGCGAGAAGAGCTTCAGCAGACGGTTGCCCCACGTGCTGTTCGAGATCGTGACGTCGCGCACCCAGTTGAAGTCGCGGCCCAGCGCGCCTTGCAGCGCAGCGACGAGTTGACGGTACGGGCCGAGACCTTCCGCGACCTGCTTGACGGCCACCTCGCGAGCGGCCGCAAGATCGGCGTGGAATGCCGGATCGATCGACAGGCGCCCTTGCAGACGGTCCGCCAGCGCGTTCAGCACCCGTGCGGCGTCGCCCTGGATGAACAGGTCGTTGCGGTAGCCACGGCCGTCCGCCAGGCCATCGGCGTCGACGCGATAGAGCGGGCGCGGCAGCGCGAGTTTGTACTTCAGCGTTTCGTTGCCACGCAGACGCGAGCCGACCACGAGCACAGCGTCGCACGACTTGTAGAACGTCTCGACCGTCGGGTGGATGTTGAACGCGCCGAGCGTGGCCGCATGATCTTCCGGCACGATGCCGCGACCCTGCACACTGGTGACCACGCCGAAGCCCATGTCGACGAGACGCTTGACGGCGGCTTCCGCCCCGCGCGCCCCACCGCCCAGCCACAGCATCGGACGATGCGCAGCGGCCAGCTTGTCCGCCAGTTCGGCCACGCGGGCGTCGTCGTGCGTCGGCACCGTGATGTGCGGCGCGGCCAGATCCGCGGGCCATTCGATTTCCGCCGCCTGGATGTCGATGGGAATCTCCACGCTCACCGGGCCGGCCGGCGCCGTGAGCGCGGCGCGCACGGCTTCGCGCACGGTCGAGAGCGCAGTGTCGACGCAACGCACGCGATAGGCGGCCTTCGAGATCGCGTGCAGCATGCTGAGCTGATCGGGCGCTTCGTGGATATACGCGAGATCGCGATCGAGGAACTCGGTCTCGATCTGGCCGGTAATGTGCAGCACCGGCGTGCCGGCGGTGAGGGCTTCGACCATGGCGCCCGCCGCGTTGCCCGCCGCGGTCCCCGTGCTCGTGAAGGCCACGCCGAGGCCGCCCGAGACACGGGCGAGGCCATCGGCCATGTTCAGCGCACCGGCTTCGCCGCGCGCGCCGACGTAACGGATCTTTTCGCGACGCGCGATGGCGTCGAGGATCGGCATGTTGTGAATCGAGATCACGCCGAATGCGGTCTTCACACCGCACTGCTCGAGAAACGCCGCGATGACTTCGCCGACGGTGGTTGTGTTAGACATGTCTTGCCAAGCCTCCGGAAACATCGATATGGCTGCCCGTCGTATAGGACGACTGCGGGCTTGCCAGGAAAAAGATCGCTGCGGCCGCCTCTTCAGGCCTGCCCAGACGTTGCAACTGAATTTGCTTCTTGCGGGCCAACTCGCCGGTCCATTCCTCCCAGGTCTTGCCTTCGCCTTGCGCGGCAAAGCGACGGCGCCACTGGCCCGACTCCACCAGTCCGATCAGAATGCTGTTGACGCGCACGCCGTCAGGCGCGAATTCGCTCGCCATCGAGCGCACCAGGTTCTGGATCCCCGCGCGCGCCGACGACGTCGCCACCATGTGCGGCTCCGGCTGGAGCGCGAGCAGCGAGTTGACGCAGACGATGGCGGCATCTCCCGTCTCGCGGGCGGCTTCGCGCAGCATCGGCAGGCAAGCGCGCGTGGTGCGAATGACGCTGAAATACTTCAGCTCCAGCTCTTCGCGCCAGGCGTCGTCGGTCGTGTCGGCAAACGTCGACACACGGCCCTGACCCGCGTTGTTGACCAGCATGTCGAGACGACCGAATTCGCCACGAATGCGCTCGGCCAGCGCGGCGACGTCGTTCGCATCGAGCACGTCGCACTGTGCGGCGATGAGGCGCGCATCGGGATGGCGCTCGCGCAGGCGGGCTTCCGCTTGCACCAGCCGCTCGGGGTTGCGGCCGCAGATGGCGACAGCGGCACCGGCGTCGAGCAGGCGCTCGGCCGTGGCGAGGCCGATGCCGGACGAGCCGCCTGTGACCAGCGCCGCGCGTTGGGTGAGGTCGATCTTGATCATTTCAATCCCAGTGACTTCATGTAGGGGGTGGCACGGTCGTCGCTGCCCGGCCGGTAGTTCAGGCGGTGCGACAGCGCGTCGGCCGCCTCGCGCACCTGTGCGATCAGCCCCGCGTCGAGCACCGACGCGTCGAGCGTGGCGCGCGGAATGGTGACGGTGATCGCGGCGCAGATGCGTCCCGCGTCGTTGCGCACCGGCGCGCTCACCACGCTGATGCCGCGCTCGAACGACGAGGCCGATACGGCGTAGCCGCGCTCGGCGTCTTCGCGCACGCGCTCGAACAGCTCGGTGATCGTTTCGGGTGTCTGCGGCGTGTATTTTTCGAGCGACTTCTCGGGGTACAGCGCGCGAAGCTCGGCCAGCGTCAGGTCGCCCATCAGCACATGACCGTGTACGGTCGCATGCGCCGGCAGGCGCGTGCCGACGTTGACCTTGATCGAGTTGAACACGCTCGCCACGCTCTGCGCCTTCGCCACGAACACGATGTCGCGCCCGTCGCGGATCACGATGTGCGACGTGAGCTGCGTGGCGTCGCGCAGCCGTTCGATGATCGGAATGCCCAGATCGGTCAGCTCCAGCGAGCTGAGGTATTCGAAGCCCAGACGCAGCACGGCCACGCCCAGACGGAAATTCTTTTCACCGCCTGCGCGCTCCAGGAAACCCATCGCTTCGAGCGTTTGCAACAAGCGGAAGACCGTGGTGCGCGGAATGCCCAGCCGTTGCGAGAGCTCCGGAGCGCTGAACACGGGCTCGCGCGGCGAGAATTGCGTGAGGATGCGCAGGCCGCGCTCAAGGCCCGGCACCAGGTAGCGCGACTCGGTGGCCGCGCCGTCGACGAGATCGTCGCTCTCGCCCTCGCCTTGTATCGCGCGCTCGCGCAGCGTGTCGTCTTCGGTGAGCGCCTCGGCCATTGCCGTCATGCGCTTGGGCGTTACGGATGCCATCTCAACGCTCTCCTGCCGCAATAGGTTCGAGCCACGCGGCGAGCGCGGCATTCAGCGCGTCTGGCGTTTCGATATATGACGCGTGTCCAGCACCTTCGATGATTTGCAGCGGCACATCGGCCGCCTCGGCGATCGCTTGGCAAGCCGCCGGGGCGTCACGGCATCCTGGGCGCCGACCGCCACCGCGACCGGGCCCGCATTCGCCGCGACGTAGTGCGCCAGCGCGCCGGCGGCGTCGCCATTCGAGAGCAAATGCGTTGCCTGACGGTAGCCCGCGGGCAGCACGCGGGCCATGTTCCATTTCACCCACGCGCGCGGCAGTGCCGCGGCGTTCGGGGCGACGAGGTTGTCGCTGCGCTCGCGCGCCATGCCGGCCGGGCCGAGCTTATCGAGCATCGCCAGACGACTGTCGCGTTTGCTCAGACGCACCTGCGCGTCAGCCTTGCCGTAACCGCCGGCCGGCGAGCAGAGAAAGAGCCCGCTCACGCGCTGCGGCGCGCGGCTCGCGAACTGGGTTGCCATGATCGCGCCCAGCGAATGACCGACGAGCGCGACGCGTGCCAGCCCCAGCGCATCGAGCCAGGCCGCGAGCGCATCGGCATAGGCGTCGGCGTGCGGCTCGGCGTCGGCGACATTCGTCGTCTGGCCGTAGCCCGGCGCGTCCCATGCGTAAAGCGCGGCATGCAGGTTCGTGGCTTCGAATTGCGCGAGCCATGACGCCGCACCGGACCCGATGCCGTGCAGCAGCACGACCGGCGTGGCACCTTCGGCTTGCGTTCCAGCGCTGCGATAGCCGACGGTGCCCGCGCGCGTGGCGACGGTGCGGTACGGGAAGGCGTCCAGACGCGCGCATAGCGGCGCGAGGGCGGCATCTTCGGGTACTTCGGACAGAAAGGCTTCGGCTTGCATGGCTTGGACTGAACGTCTTGCTTTGTGAATTCCTGCCGGTGTGGCGCTTGCGACGGGCAAGCCCCTCACCGGACTTTCCGGGACAACGGCCCCCGGCGGCTTACTTCAGATCGCGCTTGATCTGCGCGAGCGGCGAATCCGGCGGATACGTCGGCGTGACCGGCTTTTGCGAGCCGAGCATCACGCACATGAGCGCGTCTTCGTCACCGATGTTGATTTCCGTGCGGTACACGCCCGGCGGCACCGAGATCAGGTCGCGCTCACCGAGAATGGCTTCCCAGGTTTCGCCATCGCGCTCGCAGATCACCTTCATCTTGCCGCGCATCACGAAGAAGATTTCTTCGACATCCATATGGATGTGGCTCGGGCCGATGTTGCCGGCCGGGATCACCATCGTCGAGAACGTGAAGTGACCGGCAGGGACCGTGTTGACGTCCTTGGCCACGCCCGTGCCGCCCGTGCCGACGTAGCGCATTTGCGCGCGGCGGTACTTCGGGTCGTAGTCGGCCTGGAACTTCAGGGCGTCCCAGTCGTACTTGCGCGTCGAGAAGCGGGCTACGCGCGTGTCCAGCCAGTCACTGAATGCCTGGCCTTCGGCCTGCGTCCAGCTCTCGACGGCCTGTGGCGTCGCGGTGTTTTTAGCGTCGGCTTGCGCCATGGTCAAACTCCTTGAAGGCGTTGCGAATAAGAACGGCTCGTCAGGGCATCACGAAGCCGCCGTTGACCGGCAGCACCTGCCCGGTCACGAAACGGGAAGCATCGGAGAGCAGGAACAGCACGGGGCCGATCACGTCGTCGGGCACCTGGGCGCGAGGCAGCGCACGTCCCTCCAGGTAATGACGATGACGCTCGGCGGGCACATAGGCGGTGGCTTCCACCTCGACGAGTCCCGGCGCGATAGCGTTGACGGTGATGCCGTCTGGGCCAAGTTCACGCGCGAGCGAACGTGTCATCGCCATGACGGCCCCCTTGCTGGCGGTGTAAGCGAGCAGGCGCGGCGCGCCCCACAGCGCGGTATCCGACGCGATGTTCACGACGCGCCCCTGCCCCGATGCACGCAGAAACGGCAGCGCCGCCATCGTCATGAGCCAGGTCCCACGCACATTGACGTTCATGACCGCGTCCCATGTCTCGACGCTCAACTCAGCGGCCAGCTTTCCGCCCGAGTTGGTGATCGCACCGTTGTTGACCAGGCCGTCGATGCCGCCCATGCGTTCGGCAGCCCCCTTGGCGGCCGCGTCCACCGATGCGGGATCGGAGAGGTCGACGCGCACGAACGACACGGCATGTCCCGCGCCGCTCAGTTCGGCCGCGAGGGCCTCGCCGGCCTGCGACGCGATATCGGCAATCGTCACTTGCGCGCCGCGTGTCACGGCGGCACGGACGAACCCTTCGCCAAGGCCACGCGCGCCACCGGTGATCAGCAGCTTCTTGCCGCCGAGTGGCGCCAGCGTGTCGGTGTCGAGCGGGAGAATGGGCAATTCGTTCACGTTGCAGTCCCTCGTCGTTCAGGCAATGTTCATGGCGGCACGCGGCACGTAATGCAACGCGCGGCGCTCCAGCCAGACCACGGCGGCGTACGCCGCGATACCGATGACAGTGAGCCCGGCGATGGAGACGAACACCATCGCGGTATTGCCCTGGCCTTCGCCATACACCAGCAGATAGCCCAGGCCGCGGTCGCCACCGACCAGTTCACCCACGGTCACGCCGATGACGGCCAGCGTCGACGCGATGCGCAAGCCCGCGAAGAGCGCCTGCATGGCCGACGGGAATTCAACGAAGCGGAAGATCTGCCAGCGGCGGCCGCACAGGGCGCGCACCAGGTTGACCATGTCCGGGTCGACGGCGCGCACGGCGCCGAGCACATTGATCATCACGGGGAAGAAGACGATCAGCACGGCCACGAGAATCTTCGGGTAGATCGTGTAGCCCATCCACATGACGAACAGCGGCGCAAACGCGACCTTCGGCGCAATCTGCAGCGCGAGGATGTACGGCGAGAGCATGGCTTCGGTCGACGGCGACAAACCGAGGACGACGCCGATCACCACGCCCAGCGCCGAGCCGATCACGAAGCCCGCGATCACTTCGATGGCCGTCACGCCGATGTGCAGCCACAGGTTCTCGACCTGGAACATGCGGGCGCCTTCGATCACGGTCGACGACAGTTTGGGCAGCACGAACTCGGGTACGCCGAACGCCGTCGGGCCCCATTGCCAGATGGCCGCGAAGATCAGCAGCAACACGAAGCTGCCAACGGTCAGTTGCGTTTTGGAAAGGGATTTCATAGCGAGGATTCCAGTGTCTTGCAGTGTCGGGGACGAGGATCAGCCGAGGTGGTCGTCGCGACCCACCTTGAGCAGTTCCATCAGATGGGCCACGTATTCGTTCATGCCCGCCTGCTTGCGGCGCTCGATCGGGTTGTCGCGATGCGGCAGATCGATCGTGATCTCCTCGATGATCGTGCCCGGGCGCTCGCTCATCACGAACACACGATCCGAGAGCGCAATGGCTTCGGCGAGGTCGTGGGTGATCATCAGCGCGGTCTTGCCCTCGTCGGCGAGCATCTGCGCGAGATCCTGCTGGAGCACCATCTTGGTCTGCGCATCGAGCGCCGAGAACGGCTCGTCCATGAGCAGTACGTCCGGCTCGACGGCCAGCGTGCGGGCCAGGGCGGCGCGCTGGCGCATGCCGCCCGAGAGCTGGTGTGGATAGTGATTCTCGAAACCCTTCAAGTGGCAACGCGCGAGCAGCGCCTTGGCCACTTCCGCCCGCTCGGCCTTGCTGCGCCCACGGATCTGCATGCCCAGCTCGACGTTCTTCTGAATCGAGCGCCACGGCATGAGCAGGTCCTTCTGCAACATGAACGCGACTTGCTGCGACGGGCCGCGCACCGGCTTGCCCGCGAGCGTCACCTGCCCCTCGCTCGGCGCGTAGAGACCGGCGCCCATGTTGAGCAGCGTGCTCTTGCCGCAGCCGCTCGGGCCGATCAGCGAGACGAACTCACCGGCCTTGATGCCGATGGAGACGTCCGAGACGGCCGTCATCTCGCCCTTGCCCTGGCGATTTTTGAACCGACGCGTGACGCCGCGGTATTCGATGGCGAACGGCAAGGGTGCCGCCGCCGGCTGCGCCTGACGTGCCTCGGCATTCGCCTCGGCTACGTTCGCGTCCTTCAATTGAATCGACCTGAGCATGGGAAACCACCGTGTTTCTGGATGTTCAACTTGCCTCGGGCAGCCTGCTGCGTCGTTTCGCCTGCATGGCTTGCCACCTGTCTTCCCTAGCGGGACACGTTTCATATGTGAAACGTTGATTTACTTATGGATCAATTATAGGGAGGGATTCGCCGGTTCAAAATTGTTTTTTGACTAGGGGAAACCCGCACCCACAGGCGTTGCACAGCCAACACAACGGCCGAAGCAAAAAAAACGCCGGCAGGCAAAGGCCGGCCGGCGTGGGAAGTGAGACCACCAGGAGCGTCTCGCAATGCGTTGGCGTTGCGAGGTGTCAGAACGAGTGATGCACGCCCGACAGGATGATGAACTGATTGCCCGTCGACGAGGCGCCGATCGTGTTGATGGCCGTCACCGCCCCATTGCCGCTCGCGTGTTGATACACACCGCTCAGGTACACCTGCGTGCGCTTGGAAAACGCGTAGACGTCGCCCAGGCTGACCTGAGTCCAGCGCTTGCCCGTCAGCGAAGTCGTGGCCGCGCCGAAGGTGATCGTGTTGGCCACGCCCGTCGCATAGTTGGCACCGCCGTCGAACGACTGGTACGTGTCGCTGAAGCCCGGCGATTGCAGTTTCACGCGCGTGTACAACGCGTGCAGCAGCCACGGCCCGAAGCCATACGACACGCCGGCGCCCATGTTCTCGACGTTCGACGCTGCATAGCTGCCAACCGCCTGTCCCTGGAAGGTCGCGCCGCCGAGCACGGCAACGTTCGGCGTGCGGTTGTTCTCGTTCGAGTAGACTGCCGACGCCTTGAAGCCACCGTTCGTATAGTTCGCGGCCACACTCCACTTGCGCCCGTTGGCGAAGTTCGTGTTGTTGCCGAACGAGATCATGCTGCCCGCCTTGAAGCCGGCAAAGTCCGGCGTGACGTAGCGCACGGAGTTGTCGACCTGCACGACGGACGTGTTCGCCAGCTCGTCGAGGTTACCCGGGTGGAACATGTACCAGTTCATGCCCAGGTAGGCCGTGCTCATCGGCCCGAGCCAGTCGAAGTTGAACGTGGTCATGTGACCGATGGTCAACGTACCCATCTTGTTCGACTGCAGACCGACCCACGACTGGCGGTTGAACATCGCGCCCGCCTTGACCGTGTTGCCGGAGAGCGTCGAGAAGCCGTTTTCCAGCTGGAAGATGGCACGATTGCCACCGCCCAGATCCTCGACCCCGCGAAAGCCCCAGCGATCCGGCTGCGTCGCGCCCTGCTGGGCGATCCAGTTCGCGTTGCCGCCCTGATTGTTCACGTACGCCATGCCGGCATCCAGGCTGCCGTAGATCGTGACGTTGCTCTGCGCCTGCGCAGCGACCGGCACCCCCGCCACCAGCAGCATTGCCGCCGCCAGCGCCGTCATGCCAGGGATCCGCCCCATCGGAAACCGCTTCATCTGTGTACTCCTGTCGTTCGATGATTCAAAAACGGTGACGACGCCGGATGCGATGCGCGGCAACCCAAGCCAGTCGCCTCGTCCCGCATTTATTTTCGACGTTTCACCTATGAAACGTTGGATCACTTATGAAACCAACTGAGCGAAGCTTAGGCCAGGTGACGCATGAGTCCCGCAGCGGAGATTCACGAATTGATAACAGGAAATTGGCGTGCTAATGCGCGGGTGCGGCGACAAAGATTGCCGACCCAGCCGCACAGGGAGCGGCACCGTTCGTCCCGCGGGCGTTGCCGGGCGTCCTGGCTCGCTTCCCGTCAGGGCTCGTCCGTTTCCTCAGGATTTACCCGAGGATGCCTTGCCTTTGATCGAATCAAAAACAATAATATTTGAACACTGTGTTCATATTTGAACTTATTATTTTTTTGGTTTGTCGTCACTTTCGTCAAAGGATGTTCCCATGCAAGCTCCTCTCATCGGCATCAACGGTGCCGGCATCGGCGGTTTGGCCGCCGCCATCGGCTTACTGCGCGCAGGTTTCCGTGTGCGCGTGTATGAGCAGGCAGCGCAGTTCGCCCGGGTCGGCGCGGACATCAACCTGACACCCAACGCCGTGCGCGCGCTCGACGGCCTCGGGGTCGGCGACGCCTTGCGCCAATCGGCAGCACAACCGAGCCATCGCATCAGCCGCACCTGGGATTCGGGCGAGGAGACCTCCCGTCTGGAGATGGCCCGCACGGCGCAGACGAAATACGGCGCGCCGCAACTCACGATGCACCGCGCCGACCTGTTGCAGGCATTGGAGCAGGCCGTGCCCGCGACATCGATTGCGCTGGGCAAGAAACTCGTATCGTTCGAAGCGCCGGGCATCGCACAGCCCGGCCCCATTCGACTCGCGTTCGCGGACGGCACGCACGACGACGTCGATGTGCTCATCGGCGCGGACGGCATCCACTCGGTCGTGCGCACCGGCCTGTTCGGGCCGGAATCGCCGGAGTTCACGGGCGTGGTGGCATATCGCGCGGTCGTGCCCGCGGACAAACTCGACGGCGTGCCGAATCTCGGCGCGTTCACGAAGTGGTGGGGACCGAACCCGTCGAGCCAAATCGTGACGTTCCCGCTCAATCTCGGCCGCGACATCTTTGTCTTCGCCACGACGCCGCAGGACAGCTGGACGTTGGAATCGTGGACGGCACCCGGCGACGTGCACGAGTTGCGCGCGATGTACGCCGACTATCACCCCGAAGCGCGCGCCCTGCTCGACGCGTGCGACAGCGTGCTCAAGTCGGCGCTGTATGTGCGCGATCCGTTACCGCAATGGTCGCGCGATCGGGTGTCGCTGCTGGGCGACGCGAGCCATCCGATGATGCCGTTCATGGCACAAGGCGCAGGCATGGCGATCGAAGATGCTGTGGTACTGTCTCGCCACTTGGCGGCCGTGGGCCCGAGCGCCGAGCGCGCCACGCTCGCCGCCGCGCTCGCGCGCTACGAGGTATCGCGACGCGAACGCACGGCACGCGTGCAGATCGGCTCGCGCGGCAACCAGTGGCTCAAGGAAGGCGGCAATGCCGACTGGGTCTACGAGTACGACGCGTGGCAAGTCCCGCTCGCGGCCTGAGCGACCCGCGGCGGCGCAAGCGCGATCGCTGCGCCCGCCCTATACCGATGCCCCCGATGCCCCCGATGACTGGAATCGACCGCATGAACAAAGCGATGCAAGACATTGAGTCCACGACCGACGCGCAAGACACTGGACACGCGGGCCTCGTGACGCCGGTCATGCGTGCGCTCAAGCTGCTGCGCTTCGTGGCGGACGGCGGGTCGACCGCCAATGTCAGCGACGTCGGCCGCCGCATCGGGGTGAATCGGGTGACCGTCATGCGGTTGATCGAGACGCTCCAATTCGAGGGCGTGCTGGAGCCGTTGCCGCAGGGTGGCCATCGGCTTGGCTTGAATTTCCTGACGCTGGCGGCCAGCGCACTCGCCGGCGAGGATCACCTGGCGACAGCGCGGCGCGTACTCACACGCGTGACGACCGAGACCGGACTATCGAGCTATCTCACCGTGCTCGACGGCGCCCAGGTTCGCTATCTGCTGTGCGAAACGCCGGCGTTACCGCTCGTCAGCAATATCCGCGCGGGCAGCCGCGTCACGGCGCATCTGACGGCACCGGGCCGGTCGCTGCTCGCGCATCTGAGCACCGAGCGCCGCCGTGCGTTGCTCGGGCCGGAACCGCTCGCTGCCGCCACGGCACAAAGCGCACGCACGCATGCTGCGCTCGACGCCCAGCTCGAACGTGATCGCGACGCCGGATGCGCCTGGAGTCAGGACGGCTTCGAAGCGGGCATCGACGCCTGCGCCGCCGCTGTGCTGGACGCTCACGGCAGACCGTTGGCAGCCCTGAGCGTTGCCGGTCCGCGTACGTTGGTGGGCACTGATACATTGACGCGCGAGCGCACCGCGCGCGTGGTGAAGTCGGGCGCGGCCGATCTCGCCATCCTGCTGGCCGACGCACCCGCGTTTCTCGCCGCAGCCGAACGAGGCTGAGCCCTCGCTATTTCGCCGCCATCACCTCGCTTCAGAGGGCGATGGCCGCGAGCTTGCGTTCCCCTAGTGGCGTGACGCGCAACGCGCGCGGCTCCCGGGTGGGTTCGAGCCACTTGGCGTCGAGGCAGGTACTGAGCAGCGCCGCCCCAACGCGCCCCCCAAATGCGGCTTGCGCTCGCTCCAGTCGGGGCAGGTGCAGGCGAAGCGGCGTCGATGGGCGCGGGCCGTGGCGAGGTTGACGCCAACGGTCGTGAGTCCCTCCACGCCCATATCCGTGAGCGCCACGTCGCTACCGTCGATCCGTAGCCAACGGCGCGCATGCATCCGCGCGAAGAGATCGACCGCAACTTCCCCAGCGAGATGGTCGTAACAGGTCCGCGCGTGGCGAAGCGGCATCGGCGTGGAACGACTGACAGGTACTGAGCGCGGCCGCAGATCGCGCGTGGCAAGCACGGCACTGGCAAGCGCTTCGATGGCCGCGGCGGTCTCAGGCGTGGCGATGCGGAAGTAACGATGGCGTCCGCGTGCTTCCTGCGCCAGCACGCCGCCGTCGACCAGCCGGGCAAGATGGCCGCTTGCACTGGAAGGCGACAGCCCGGCCACCAACGCCAACTCTCCCGCCGGACGGGCTGAACCGTCCATCAACGCCCACAGCATGGTCATGCGCCCGGCATCGGCGAGCAACGCGGCGAGTGAGCTGACGCCGGGGGCGTGATCTCTTGCGATGTCCACAGCAGGACTCCTGTCAGGATGATGAAGCACAGCATCGGCAGTATAGGCTGGGGGATGCGTTCAACACTTCAGCATGGGATGAAACGTGCCGGTCGGCCGATGCGCCATGATGAGTCCCGTTCCCCTAATATCGAGCTGCCCGCCATGTCTGCCGCCACCGCCGATCGCCTCACCGTGCCGCCGCCCGCCAATGCCCTGGCCGCCGTCGTGCACCCCAACCCGTATCCGTACTACCAGTCGCTCGCCGCGCGACGTCCGTTCGATTTCGATGCCTCGCTCGGCATGTGGGTCGCCGCCAGCCCGCAAGCCATGGCCGCCGTGCTGCGCCATCCGGCGTGCGGTGTTCGGCCGGCTGGCGCGACCGTCCCCGCGGCATTGGCCAATGGCGCCGCCGGCGACTGGTTCGGCACACTCGTCAGGATGAACGACGGCGCCGCGCATGCGGCAATGAAGCCCTGGCTCAAGGCACGACTCGCCACGCTGCATGCCGACGGCGCCACCCTTGACCGGCTGCGCAACGCCAGCCAGGCCGCCTGTGCAGATGCCTATCTCGCCCAAGGGCAGACGCCCAGCGCGCGCCTCGACGACTTTGTCTTCCGTCAGCCGATCTATGCCCTCGCGGCGTGGCTGGGCGTTCCGCCCTCACAGTGGGTCGACGTGTACGACGACGTCCGCACGCTGGTCGCCGCGATGGCCGAGTCCACCCAGTCGTCTGCGCACGCCGAGACGCTCGCACGCGGACACAGCGCCGCCACGACGCTTCGCCATCGCGCCATGCGTTGGCTCGACAACGACGCCGCCCCAGGAACCTGGTTGCGCGACACGGCCCGCAGCGCGGCGCGCGACGAGGCCGTCGACTACGCGGCGCTCACGGCCAATGTCGTGGGCCTCTTTACGCAAACGCATGACGCCTGCGCCGGACTCGTGGCCAACAGCCTGCGCCGGCTCGCGCAGCACGCGTCGCCCGGCGCTGTGCCCGCCCTCAACAGTGCCCAATCGCTACCGGCCAACCTTACCGTCGCCATCACCGCCATCGGCGAGGTGATCCGTCACGACCCCCCCGTGCAAAACACCCGTCGATTCCTGCACGCGCCCGCCATCATCCATGAACGCACGCTTGCACGCGGCGATGCGATCCTCGTGGTGCTTGCCGCCGCGCCCGCCCGTGCCGCACCGGACGACGTAGCCTGGACCTTCGGGCACGGCGCCCACACCTGCCCGGGACGCTCGCCGGCCAGCACCATCGCCGCCATCGGCGTCCAGACGATACTCGATAGCGATGTCGATCTCGCCGCCATCGCGACCGGCTCGACGTATCACCCGCTCGGCAACATCCGGATCGCGCGCTTCCACAGTGGCGCGGCGGCGGCTTGAGGTAAGTTACCGGCTTCGGCGGGCCAGTTTTATCCAACGGAACATAGGTTCCATCTGTCAAAACACAGTGTGGTAAGTGAAACCCCTGTAAACACAAGGCTCCGCGCCGGGGCACCGCGTGGTTCGGGAATTTCGGGCAGGATGACGTTTTCGTTGTGCGCACCGCCCGCTGTGGCGTCCTGGTGCGCGCCCGTCCCGTCTTCCGCTGCCCACATGTCCGACACACACACCGACGGTATGCCCATGCCCGCCCGGGTCTGGGCCGTTGCGACCGTCATGCTCGCGATCTCGCTCGCGGTGCTCGATGGGGCGATTGCCAACGTCGCGCTCCCCACGATCGCGCGCGACCTCAACGCCAGTCCCGCCACGTCGATCTGGATCGTCAACGCTTACCAGCTCGCCATCACTATCTCGCTGCTGCCGCTCGCCGCACTCGGCGAGATCGTGAGTTACCGCCGCGTCTATACCGTCGGGCTCGCGCTGTTTACCGTCGCCTCGCTTGGCTGCGCGCTCTCGGATTCGCTCGTCACCCTCACCCTCGCACGCGTGGTGCAGGGCTTCGGTGCGGCGGGCATCATGAGTGTGAACACCGCGCTGGTGAAAGCCATCTACCCGTCGCGCTGGCTCGGGCGCGGCGTCTCGCTCAACGCGCTCATCGTTGCCATTTCATCCGCCGCGGGCCCGACGATCGCCGCCGGCGTGCTGTCCATCGCGCACTGGCCGTGGCTCTTTGCCATCAACGTGCCGCTCGGCGTCGTCGCCTTTGTCATCGCCGTGCGCTCGCTGCCCGACACGGCCCGCGCCTCGCACCCCTTCGACTGGACCGGGGCGCTGCTGAGTGCGCTCACCTTCGGCTTGCTCATCTCCGGCATCGACGCCTTCGGGCATGGTCAGGCGCGTTGGCTGGTCGCGCTCGAAGTCGCCGCCGCGATCGTCATCGGTACGGTCTTCGTGCGACGCCAACGCACCCAGCCCGTGCCGCTGTTGCCGCTGGACCTGCTGCGCATTCCGATTTTCGGGCTGTCGATCTGCACGTCGATGGCGTCGTTCTGCGCGCAAATGCTCGCGTATGTCGCGCTGCCCTTCTTCCTGCAGGATTCGCTGGGCTTCGATCGTGTGCAAACCGGCTTGCTGATGACGGCCTGGCCGCTCACCATCGTTGTCGTCGCGCCGCTGGCCGGGCGGCTGCTGGAGTATTACAAGCCCGGTCTGCTCGGTGCGATTGGTCTGGCGGCGTTCGCCCTCGGCCTGCTCGCGCTCGGACTGCTGCCCGCGCACCCGCAATCGGCCGACATCGTCTGGCGCATGGCCCTGTGCGGCTTCGGCTTCGGCTTGTTCCAGTCACCCAACAACTACGCGATGCTCATGGCCGCGCCCGCCCATCGCAGCGGCGGCGCGAGCGGCATGCTGGGCACTGCGCGCCTGACCGGGCAAACGACCGGTGCGGCGCTCGTGGCCCTCATCTTCAGCGTCGCCCCGTCAGGCTTCGGCACACGGGCCTCGCTCTATGTTGCGGCCGCGTTCGCTGCGGTGGCGGCCGTGGTGAGCAGCCTGCGCACGTTGCCCGCCGCCCAGCCTGACGCGAATTCGGCACGCGGATGAGGGTCGTGCAGCGCGCGCCGGAGCGCCTCCGTCCGGCCGACCGTCCGGCCGTGCTACACTGCCGACCTTTTACGGCTCGCCTGTGCGGGCCGCAAATGCCATGAGCTTCTGCGCCATCGATTTCGGCACTTCGAATTCTGCCGTCGCCGTGCAAGACGGCGCCGCCATGCGTCTGGTCGAGCTGGAAGCCGGCTACGGCACGCTGCCGACCGCCGTATTCTTCAACGCCGATGAAGGTGGCCGCGTGTCGTTCGGCCGTCAGGCCGTCGCCGATTACGTCGATGGCTACGACGGGCGCCTCATGCGCTCGCTCAAAAGCCTGCTCGGCTCCTCCCTGATCGAAAGCACCACCGACCTCGGTAACGGGTCGGCGATGCGCTATATCGACATCATCGCCACGTTCCTGCGCCATTTGCGCACGCACGCACTCAAGGCCAGTGGCGGCGATTTGCGTCACGTGGTCATGGGTCGCCCCGTATTTTTTGTCGACGACGATCCGCGTGCCGACGCGGCCGCGCAACGCTCACTGGAGCAAAGCGCGCGCGACGTAGGTTTCCATGACGTGCATTTCCAGTTCGAGCCGATTGCGGCCGCGTTCGATTACGAATCGCGTCTGAGCGATGAACAGCAGGTGCTCGTCATCGATATTGGCGGCGGCACTTCGGACTTCTCGCTGGTGCGTGTCGGGCCGGAACGGGCACGCCATCTGGATCGCAAGGGCGACGTGCTCGCCCACCACGGCGTGCATATCGCCGGCACGGACTTCGACCGCCGCATCGAGTTGGCCACGATTCTGCGCGAACTCGGTTACAAGGCGCTCGGTCCCGACGGCAAGGAAGTGCCCAACCGGATCTATTTCGATCTCGCCACGTGGCACCTGATCAACACCGTCTACACGCCGAAGCGCGTTGGTGAACTGGCGCTCACAGCGCACCTGTACGCCGACCCGGCCCATCACCGACGCCTGATGCGCACGGTCGAGCAACGCCTCGGACACGCGCTCGTCGGTCATGCGGAAGACGCGAAAATCAACGTCGCCTCGGGCGGCGAGACGCGTATCGACCTGTCGGTGATCGAACGCGACCTCGCGGTCGCGTTCTCGGAAGCGGGGTTGGTGGAAGCGGTCAGCGACGAAATCGCGAGCATCACGGCAGGCGCCGTGCATACGGCGGCGTTGGCCGGCCTGCGCGCCGAGGATGTCGACGCGCTCTACTTCACCGGCGGCTCCACGGGGCTGCGCAGCCTTTCCGGTGCCATGTGTGCTGCCTTTCCGAAAGCGACACCGGTGTTCGGCGACCGTCTCGCCAGCGTGGCGCTGGGTCTGGGCATTCACGCCAGGCGCGTGTTTTCCTGAGCGGTCGCCGGCGTCCGTTACTGAAACGCGACTTCGTTGAAACTGCGCAGCTTGCGACTGTGCAGACGATCCAGACCGTTATTGCGCAGCAGCTCCATCGCCTTCACGCCGATCTTCAGATGCTGGTCGACGCGCTCGCGATAAAACCGGTCCGCCATGCCGGGCAGCTTCAGCTCCCCGTGCAGCGGCTTGTCGCTCACGCAGAGCAAGGTGCCATACGGCACCCGGAAACGGAAGCCGTTCGCCGCAATCGTCGCACTCTCCATGTCGAGTGCAATCGCCCGGCTTTGACTCATGCGCTGCACCGGCTCGCGGTGATCGCGCAATTCCCAGTTGCGATTGTCGACCGTGACGACCGTGCCCGTGCGCATCACGCGCTTGAGTTCGAAGTCGTCGAGTTGCGTGACGTCGGCCACGGCACGCTCGAGCGCGACCTGCACCTCGGCCAGCGGGGGTACCGGCACCCATAGCGGCAGATCGTCGTCGAGCACGTGATCCTCGCGCACGTACCCGTGCGCCAGACAGTAGTCGCCCAAGCGCTGCGAGTTGCGCAGCCCCGCGCAGTGACCCAGCATGACCCAGGCATGCGGACGCAGCACGGCGATGTGATCGGTGATGGTCTTCGCGTTGGAAGGCCCCACGCCGATATTGACCATCGTGATGCCCGTGTTGTCCGGGCGCACGAGGTGGTATGCCGGCATCTGCGGCAGGCGCGGCGGCGGCGTGCCCCGCGCGTCGAGCTCGGCAATGTTCTGGTTCCAGTGCGTGACGTTGCCCGGTTCGACGAACGCGGTGTACTGACTGCGGTACTCGCGCAAGGCCGGATCGTCGGTCGCGCTCATCAGCTCGCGTCCCAGTTCGACGAACTCATCGATATAGAACTGGTAGTTCGTGAAGAGCACGTAGTTCTGAAAATTCTCGGGCGATGTCGCCGTGTAATGGCGCAGGCGATGCAGCGAATAATCAACGCGCGGCGCCGTGAACAGCGCAAGCGGCAAGATCTCGCCGGGCATGGGATCACGCGTGCCGTTCACGATGCTGTCGTCCATCGTTGCCAGATCGGGCACGTCGAACGCGGTGCGCATGGCGCGCAGGTGTGTCTGATCGAGATCGCCTTCGAGATACACGCCGTCCTGATAGGCGAAGTGCACGGGAATCGGTTCGTCGGAGACGCCCACTTCGAAGGCAACGCCGTGATTGTGCGCCAGACGGCGCAGTTGCTCGACGTAGTAGTTTTCGAACAGATCCGGTCGCGTGACCGTCGTCTGATAGCGGCCCGGCCCCGACACAAAGCCATAGGACAGGCGTTTGTCCAGTTGGGTGATGTCTTCGGTGGTGATGCGAATGAATGGATAGTGCGCACTCACGCGCCGCGCCGCCTCCTTCTGCGTGGCGAAGCGGTCGAAAGCGGCACGAAGGTACGCCGTGTTGGCATCGTAAATCGTTTTCAGGTAGGCGACGGCTTCCACCGGATCCGCGATCGATCGGGTGGCATGGACCGGTTCTTGTTCGGACATGCGCAAACCTCTTCTGTCTTAATCATGAGGGGGAGTATGCGCCCATTGTGACACGACCGGCGGGCGTCTCCGCGTCCCGTCCGCTGCCGTGGCCAAGCCAGTCGAGCGCGCCCTCGCCAGCCGTCTCCGCCCCTGGCCCGGCGCGCCGTATCGCCACGCCCACGGCGAGCACATCGATCGCCGCGAGGTGCAGAATTCTGGCGATCATCGTCACGTGCGCGCCCATCGTCTCGACGTGATCGTTGGGCAGCACGAGCGTCGCCTTGCGCGCCAGCGGCGAGTTGCGCGCCGTGAGCGCAATCACTTTCGCACCGCGCGCCACGGCGATGTCGACCGCGCGGTTCAGATCCGCCGAGCGGCCCGACGCGGAAATGGCGACCACCACATCGCCGTCTCCCAACAGCGCTGCCGACGCCTGCAACAGGTATGGGTCGCCGTACGCGATGGTCGGCATGCCGAAGCGGAAGAACTTGTAGTGCGCGTCCTGCGCGATCACGCCGGAGTTGCCCAGCCCGTAGAACTCGATGCGGCGGGCACCGTCGAGCAAGGTGACGGCCGCCTCGAGCGTGCGCGCGTCGAGATGCTCGCGCATCTGCAGAATCGACGACACGGTGTTGTCGAGTACCTTGGCGCTGAATTCGGCCGCCGAGTCGCCCACGTGCACCTGTCCATGACGCACCGGCAGCGTGCCGGTCAGCGCACTCGCGAGTTTGAGTTTGAAGTCCGACAGTCCCTGACAGCCGAGCTTGCGGCAAAAGCGAATGACCGTGGGCTGGCTCACCCGCGCCAGACGCGCGATTTCCGACACCGGCTCCGCGAGCAGGGCACGCGGTTGCTTGAGCGTGAGTTCGGCCACGCGCTGCTCGGCCGGGCTCAACCGGTCGCGCAACCGATGCAGACGGTCGATCAGCGCACCCGCGCCCGCCGCATGCGTGCCGAGCTGTTCGGCAAGGATGGCGGACGTGCCCAGAAACGCCGGATGATCGGCCGTAATGACGTAAGTCGGGATCGCCTTCAGATACGCCTCGAATCGCCCCTTCGCCTCGAAGCGCTGACGAAACGGTGAGTCCTCGAACAACTTGCCGAGCTTCGGAATCACGCCGCCCCCCAAGTACACACCGCCCACCGCGCCCAGCGACACCGCGACATTGCCCGCGAGCGTGCCCAGCATCGCGCAAAAGCAATCGACGGTCTCACGCGCGAGCGCATCGCCCGCCTGAGCGAGCTTTACGATGGCGGGCGTCTCCAGCGATGGCGCCGGGCGGCCGTCTCGGGCCGCCAAGGCTTGATAGACGAGCGCCATGCCGGGCCCGGCCACCAGACGCTCGAATGACACGTGGGCGAACTGCTTCCAGGCATAGCGCAGCACTTCGATTTCGCGCTCGTCTGCCGGCGCGAACGTCGTGTGCCCGCCTTCGCTGCCGAGCGCGATCCAGCGGTCTGCCGCCGGAATCAAGCCCGACACCCCAACGCCGGTGCCCGGACCGAGCAAGCCGATCACACCGCCCGGCTGCGGTTCGCCGCCGCCCACCTGACGCCTCTGTGCCTCGGACAGGTAAGGCAGTGCCATCGCCAGTGCGGTGAAATCGTTGACGACCAGCAGCGTCTCGAAACGCAGCGCACGACGTGTCGCTTCAATCGAGAAGTGCCAGTCGCGATTCGTCATGCGCACCTCGTCGCCGGCAATCGGATTCGCAATGGCGATCGCGGCATGCCGCACCGGCTCAGCGTGATCGGCCTCGTCAAGATACGCACGGATGACTTCGGGAACGCCGGGGAAATCGTCGCAAGCATAGTCGCGGATCTCGACGAGATCGCCGGGTGCGACTTCCAGCGCGAACCGGGCGTTGGTACCGCCAATGTCGGCCAGCAGTCGGGGACCGCTTACGTGCGGCGGATTATTCCTCACTCCAGAAGACATCGATGTTCACTCCTTCACAGTGGATCAGCCGGGAGATGGCGTTGTCCTGCACCTCGGCCTGCGCCGCTTCGAAGACGGCGCGTTTGGCCGGGCCTTGAATTTGCAGCAAGAGGCGCTCGCAGGACGCGAGCGCGGCGAGCGACCACGACACGCGCAGGTGCGGCGCGTGCTGCGGCTGCACAAGCACGAATTTGTCGTGCGTGGCGATGGCGTCGTGCCATTGCGCCGCGTCGGCGAAGAGCGACGCCGTATGGCCGTCCTCGCCCATGCCGAGCACGGCCACTTGCGGCACGCCATGCCTCCACGTGTCGTTGAGCGTTCGCACCTGCAGCGCGGCGGACGTCGCGGTGTCCACCAGCGGCAACCAGTGCGCGCCGGTCGCACCGGGCAGCAGTGTCTCGGCCACCAGCCGGGCATTGCTCTGCGCGTGCGTCGGCGGCAGCCAGCGGTCGTCGACGAGCGTGATGTCGACGTCGCGCCACGCCACGGGAAGCCGGGCCAGTTGCAAGAGAAATGCCTTCGGACTCGTGCCGCCCGATACGGCCAGCAACGCGCGCGGACGAATCGTCAAGGCTTCGTCGAGCCGCGCAACGACGGCGTTGGCGAGCGCCAGCGCCTGTGCCTGCCGGGTGGGGAAGGTGCGCCAGTGGATCATGGGTATTTGCCTCCGGTTGGCTTGACGTCAGACCGACGCGCCGGGCCTCGCCCGGCGATCCGCCTCAGTTGTCTTCTTCAACCCAACTGGTGCCGGACTGTGCCAGAAGCGCGCTTGCGGCGGGCGGCCCCCACGTGCCGGCGGCGTAACGCTTTGGCCCTTTGTGCTGACGCGACCAGTACGCCTGGATCGGCGCGACCCAGCGCCAGGCCGCCTCTTGCTCGTCTCGACGGACAAAGAGCGCGAGACGCCCGTTGATGACATCGAGCAGCAGGCGCTCGTACGCATCCATCCGGTGTCCCTTGAAGAACTGGTCGAACGCCAGATCGAGGTGCACCGTTTGCAGGGTCATGCCTTCGCCCGGCTGCTTCGCCAGACAGTAAAGACGAATCGATTCGTTCGGCTGCAGACGGATGACGAGACGATTGGCGCCGGCCTGCGCCGTGGCTTCGCCGAGCAACGGATAGGGCGTTGCGCGGTAGTTGACAACGATCTCCGCCACGCGCTCGCCCAGCCGCTTGCCCGTGCGCAGGTAGAACGGCACGCCGGCCCAGCGCCAGTTGTCGATCTCAGCCTTGAGGGCCACGAACGTCTCCGTCTGGCTGGACGGCGGTACGCCCGGCTCGTCGACATAGGCTGGCACCGCCGATTTGCCGATCGCGCCACCACCGTATTGGCCCCGCACCACGTTGCGCGCGACCGTGTCGTCGTCGAGCTGACGCAGCGAACGCAACACGCGCAGCTTCTCGTCGCGCACGGCGTCGGCGTCCATCGACAGCGGCGGCTCCATCGCGACGATGGCGAGCAGTTGCAGCAGATGGTTCTGCACCATGTCGCGCAGCGCGCCCGTCTGTTCGTAGAACTCGCCGCGCCCTTCGACGCCAATTTCCTCGGCAATGGTGATCTGAATGCTGTCGATCAACTCGCGTCGCCACAACGGCTCGAAGATTGCGTTGCCGAAGCGCAGCGCCAGCAGGTTTTGTACCGCCTCTTTCCCAAGGTAGTGGTCGATGCGGTAGATCTGGTCTTCGCGAAAACTCGCGCCCACCGCATCGTTGATCGCCTCCGACGAAGCCAGATCGTGCCCGAGCGGCTTTTCCAGCACGATCCGGCTGTTCTCGTTGAGCCTGGCGCTGCGCAGTCCTTCGCAGATGGGGATGAACAGCGACGGGCCGGTGGCCAGGTAGAAGATGCGCACGCCCTGCCGTTGGGCGAGGCGCTCGGCCAGTACGCCGAACTCGGCTTCACGCCCGAGATCGAGCGGCATGTAGTCGATGGTGGTGAGAAACCGCGACCAGGCGCCCTCGTCCCAGACATCGGACTTGATGTGCCCGCGCACGTGTTCCTCACACCACTTGTGGTACGCGGCGGCCTCCATCGGCTTGCGGGCAATCGCCAAAATGCGGCCGGTACTCGCACCGGTGCCAGCGTCGGCATCGGCGCCCAATTGCCCCGTGCGAAACGCCCGGAACAGCGCGGGCAACACCTTGCGCAGTGACAAATCGCCGGTGGCGCCGAACAAGACAAAGGTATAGGGTGAAGGCGTGGTCATAGACAGCGTGGACTCCCGTGCGGCCGAACGCTTCTCCCGGGCACCGCTCGGCGCGCCGACTGGCGAGCCAGCAAGCGGCGAATGGGCCGCCGGACACGGCGAATGTCCGAATGTCACCGGAGAAGCGCAACTTTGACACTGCATTGTAGTTTAACTACACTTTAAATCAACGAAATTTCGTTCTTTGACTACATCCCCCACGTCGGGCGACCCACAACGTTCCGGACACCCCATGACCCAGTCTTCGCAAAATGTACCGCTGCATCCGGTGGTTGAGCGCGTGACCCAGCGACTGATCGAGCGCAGCCGTTCAAGCCGTCAGGCCTATCTGGAGGGCGTGGCCCGCGCCACGCAGGGGCAGCCCGGTCGCGAATCGATCGGCTGCGCCAATCTCGCGCACGCGCTGGCCGCCGCCCCCGCCGACGACCGCATCAAGATCCGCACCGAGCGCACGCCGAATATCGGCATCGTCACGGCCTACAACGACATGTTGTCGGCGCACGCCCCGTTCGTTGAGTTCCCCGACGTCATCAAGTCCGCAGCACGGGCGCATGGTGCCAGCGCACAGGTGGCCGGTGGCGTGCCCGCAATGTGCGATGGCGTAACGCAGGGTTATGCGGGCATGGAACTCTCGTTGTTCTCGCGCGATGTGATCGCGATGGCCTCGGTCGTGGCGCTCTCTCACCAGATGTTCGACGCCGCCATGTTCCTCGGCGTGTGTGACAAGATCGTGCCGGGGCTGGTCATCGCCGCTCAGGCGTTTGGCCATCTGCCCGCCGTTTTCACCCCGGCGGGCCCGATGCCCTCCGGGCTGCCCAACGACGAGAAGTCGCGCATCCGGCAGGAGTATGCCGCGGGCCGCGTCACGCGCGCGGCGCTGCTCGACTCCGAACTCGCCGCGTATCACACCGAAGGCACCTGCACGTTCTACGGCACCGCCAACAGCAATCAGATGCTCATGGAGTTCATGGGGCTGCACTTGCCCGGCGCGTCGTTCGTCAATCCGCATACGCCGCTGCGTCACGCGCTCACGCAGGCGGCCACGGCGCGCGCCGTGGCGCTGGCGAAGACCGGTATCAACACGTCGCATATCCTCGATGAGCGAGCGTTCGTCAACGGCGTCGTCGGCCTGCTGGCCACGGGCGGCTCGACCAACCACACGCTGCATCTGGTGGCGATGGCACATGCGGGCGGCATTCTGTTGGACTGGCAGGACTTCGCCGAGCTGTCGGACGTCACACCGCTGCTCGCTCACGTCTACCCGAACGGCAAGGCGGATGTGAACCAGTTCCATGCGGCGGGTGGCCTGAACTTCCTGATTCGCGAGTTGCTCGACGCCGGCTTTCTGCACGATGACGTGACCACGGTCATGGGTCACGGTCTTCGCCCATACACGCAGGAAGCCGTGCTGCACGACGACGTGCTCTCCTGGCAGGACGCCCCCAACGACAGTCTCGACGAGGGCATCGTGCGCCCGGCATCGCGGCCGTTTGCGCGCGAAGGCGGCTTGCGCATGCTCGCGGGCAACCTGGGACGCGCGGTCATCAAGTCATCCGCCGTCAAGCCGGAACATCAGACGGTACGCGCTCCGGCGCGCGTGTTCTCCGATCAGGAGAGTGCGCAAGCGGCGTTCAAGGCGGGAGAACTGACGCGCGATGTCGTCGTCGTGGTGCGTTTCCAGGGCCCGCAGGCCAACGGCATGCCGGAGTTGCACAAGCTCATGCCGATGCTCGGCCTCCTGCAGGACGAAGGCCATCATGTGGCGCTCGTGACTGACGGGCGAATGTCCGGAGCGTCGGGCAAGGTGCCCGCCGCCATTCACCTGTCGCCGGAAGCGGAGCAAGGCGGCATGCTCGCGCGTGTGCAGGATGGCGACATCATCACGATCGATTGCGAGAGGAACCTGCTGCACTGCGAAGTCGACGACGCCACGCTCGCCGCGCGTGCCGCGGCCCCGGTACCGCAACGGCCGTTCGATCCGTGGCGCAACGTGTTCCGCCTATTCCGGCGCAATGTCGGTACCGCGCCGCATGGCGCGTGCGTGCTGTTCGACGACTCGGAGTATCCGAAGCACTCGTGACCGGCAGGCGCATCGCCCTGCCGGGGCAAGGGCACGGGACGAAGGGGCAACGCGTCAGGCCGTCCTGACGCCGGAGGCGCCCCCAAGGCCGGTCATGCGCCGGAAGGTTTGATGTTCTGGTTGCAACGGAACAGGTTCTGCGGGTCGTAGCGGGTCTTCACCGCGACAAGACGATCGTAGTTCGGGCCATAGGCCGCGCCGATTCGCTCAGCCTCGTCCTGCGTCAGGAAGTTCACGTACACGCTGCCCAGTGCAAAAGGCGCAGCCGATTCGAAGAACGCGCGCGCCCAGGCGACGCATCGATCATCGTCGCTCGCCTCGGTCCAGCGGGCGTGCACATTCATGACATATTGCGCATCGCGGCTTGAATAGGCCGTGGCCTCGACCGGAACCCGACCGGTTTGTCCCCCGATCTGCCCGAAGAAGATTTCGCATTGCGGCGAGGGAAGATGGCCGACGGCGTCGATCAGCACGTCGAGCAGACCATCCGATATCTCGGCCAGATTGTGGGATTTCCAGTAATTGCGCGCACCGGCGGTGAGCAGCGGATCGAACGCCTGTTGCCACATGGCATACGGCATCGGCCCGAGATGCTCTCCATAGGGGGTGCCGAACGTGCGTACCGCCTCGACGGCTGCCGGACCGTCGGCGAGTGCACCGTGATAGCAAATCGCAAAGGCCACAATCGGTTTGCCGTGAACGTCTGCCCGCAGGAATGGCAGCGGTGGCGCGAGGCGCAGCACGGCCCAGACCGACAGGTCATCGGGCATCGTGTCAAATGCCGCACGATATTTCACGAGCGCCGGCTTTGCCTGGTCCAACGGCAATACGACGAGCCCGCCGTAGACCTGCGGGCCCACCGGGTGCAATCGGAACTCGAACATGGTGACCACCCCGAAGTTGCCGCCACCGCCACGAATTGCCCAGAACAGATCCTCATGATGATTCGCATCGGCATGAACCAGTTCGCCGTCTGCCGTGACGATATCCACGGACACCAGATTGTCGACCGTCATTCCGTATTTGCGACTCAGCCAGCCGAATCCGCCGCCAAGCGTCAGCCCGGAAACACCGGTGGTTGAATTGATCCCGAGAGGTGTCGCCAGCCCGAACGCCTGCGCTTCATGGTCGAAAGCGCCAAGCGTCGCGCCCGGTTCGACGTACGCGCGACGCGTCGCCGGATCGACGCGTACAGACGTCATGGGCGACAGGTCGATCATCAGCCCGTCGTCGCAGACGGCGCTGCCCGCGATGTTATGCGCACCGCCGCGAACGGCGAGCCGAAGTGGGTGATCGCGCGCGAAGGCCACCGCGCGGCGGACATCGGCAACGCCCTTGCAGCGCACGATTGCCGCCGGGCGGCGGTCGATCATGGCGTTCCACAGACGGCGTGCGTCGTCAAAACCGGGATCGGCCGGCAGCAGCACTTGCCCTCTCGTGCCGGCCTTGAGATCCGCGATCGCATCGCTGGACAAATTGACCATGAGACACCTCCTGGCGGGCAAACGACGCGCGATTACGCGTGACGCGGTGCATCAACCGGCGGTGTCCCGTCGTGAAATAGCGTACGCAGTTGCGAACGCAGCTCGGCGGAATCGGTATGTCCGTGAACCGTAATGGCGTGTTGCACAGCCGCCTCCATCAGTTCGTTTTCGGAATCTGCGGATAGCGCCACGGAACAGTTCATTGCGCTCGGGAATTCCCGGCAATCGATGAATTTGCGGGTCATGATGGTCTCCTCACACGAGAGCGTGATGTGGGGTAAATGACCGCGCCTGATGCCACGCGACGTCTGCAGGGCGCGATTTCACCTTCTGCGGATGGCAAACAAAATCATTCTGAAAGTATAGGTCGCGGGTGGCGAAACTTCGCTAGCTCAACGGTGACGTTGAGCGTGCCGAATCACGAGGGCTCATCCAAACGTCGTTTGAAGGCCAGCGGCAATCCTCTCGCCGCTGGCGTGGCGTGTCACGCCGAGGCCCGAGCGCTCACTGCCACCCGAACCGACGCGCGAACATGCCTTTCATCATTTGCGTGAGCACGGCATAGGCAAGCAGGATGGCCGCGAGCATCGGGAAGTACGCAAGCGGCAATGCCTGCATCTTGAACGTGTCCGCGAACGGCGACATCGGCAGCATCACGCCGATCAGCATCACCGCGGCCGTCATCATCAGCAACGGCCATGCCGCGCGGCTCTGCACGAACGGAATGCGACGCGTGCGGATCAAGTGCACGATGAGCGTCTGCGACAGCAGCCCCTCGACGAACCAGGCGGACTGGAACAGCGTTTGATGCTCGGCGCTGTTGGCGCCGAACCAATGCCACATCGCCACGAACGTCAGTACGTCGAAAATCGAACTGATCGGGCCGAAGAACACCATGAAGCGCGACAGATCCGCCGGATTCCAGCGCTGGGGTTTCGTGAGCTGTTCGTCGTCGACGTTGTCGAACGGAATGGTCGTCTGCGACAGATCGTAGAGCAGGTTCTGCGTGAGCAACTGCAACGGCAGCATCGGCAGGAACGGCAGGAAAGCACTCGCGATCAGCACCGAGAAGACATTGCCGAAGTTCGAACTGGCCGTCATCTTGATGTACTTGAGCATGTTCGCGAACGTGCGACGCCCCTCGATCACGCCCTGCTCCAGCACCATCAGGCTCTTTTCCAGCAGGATCAGGTCGGCCGCTTCCTTGGCGATGTCCACCGCCGTGTCCACCGAAATGCCGATGTCGGCCGCGCGCAAGGCCGGTGCATCGTTGATGCCGTCGCCCATGAAGCCGACGACATGACCGTTCGCGCGCAACAGGCGCACCAGGCGCTCCTTGTGTGACGGCGTGAGCTTCGCGAATACGTTGGCGCGTTCGACCGTGTGCGCCAGTTCGGCGTCGCTCATCGCCTCGATGTCGTCGCCCAGCACACAGCCGTTCACCGCCAGCCCCACTTCGCGGCAGACCTTCGCCGTCACGAGATCGTTGTCGCCCGTGAGCACCTTGACCTGGACACCCGCCGCCGCGAGCGCCTTGAGCGCCGGCGCCGTCGACTCCTTGGGCGGATCGAGAAACGCGATATACCCGACGAGCACGAGTTCGCTCTCGTCCGCAATGCCATAGCGGTCGCGCACCGGCGGCAAGTGGCGCGTTGCCACGGCCACCACGCGCAGACCTTCGGCATTCAGGTCGGCCGTGACGCGACGCAGGCGGGCCAGCACATCGGGCGTGAGCGGCTCGACGTTCGCACCATGCTGCACGCGATTGCACACGGCCATCACCTCCTCCACCGCGCCCTTGCAGATCAGTTCGTGATGATCGCCGTTCTCGCTGACCACCACCGACATGCGACGGCGCTGGAAGTCGAACGGGATCTCGTCGATCTTGCGATACCGGTTCACGATGTCGAGATGCTGGTGCAGCTCCGCATGATCGAGCACCGCCACGTCGAGCAGGTTCTTCAGGCCGGTCTGGTAGAAGCTGTTGAGATAGGCATACTCGAGCACGTCTTCCGATGCATGGCCCCACACATCGGTATGACGCTCGAGACAGATCCTGTCCTGCGTGAGCGTGCCGGTCTTGTCGGTGCACAGCACATCCATCGCGCCGAAGTTCTGGATCGCGTCGAGCCGCTTGACGATCACCTTCTTGCGCGAGAGCACGACCGCGCCCTTGGCAAGCGTGGCCGTCACGATCATCGGCAGCATTTCAGGCGTGAGTCCCACCGCCACCGAAAGCGCGAACAGCGACGCCTCGAGCCAGTCGTGCTTCGTGAAGCCGTTGATCAGGAGCACGATGGGCGTCATGACCAGCATGAAGCGAATCAGCACCCACGACACACGATTCACGCCCTGTTGGAACGACGTCACCGTCGGTTGCTGCGCCGTGACACGCTGCGCGAGCGAGCCGAAGAACGTGCGCGCCCCCGTCGCCACGACGACAGCCGTGGCCGACCCGCTCACGACGTTCGTGCCCATGAACGCGAGGTTGTCGTAGGCGAGCGGATTGCTGCCGCCGGACTCGCAAGCGTGCGCGAATTTTTCGACGGGCAGTGCCTCGCCGGTGAGCGCCGATTGCGAGACGAACAGATCCTTGGCCGCGAGAATGCGCACGTCCGCCGGAATCATATCGCCCGCCGCGAGCAGAACAATGTCGCCCGGCACCAGTTCGGCCAACGCGATTTCACGGCCCATGCGCCCCAAACGCCGCACGTTGTCGGCCTCCGCGCCCTCATGGCCGAACGCTTCGCGACGCAGCACCGTCGCCGTCGTGCTCACCATGGCCTTGAGCTTTTCGGCGGCCTTGGTCGAGCGCGCCTCCTGCACAAATCGCAACACCGTGGAAATGATCACCATCGACGCGATGATGATCGTTCCCTCGGTGTCGTCGGTCGCGTACGACACAGCGGCCAGTGCCGAGAGCAGCAGGTTGAACGGATTGCGGTAGCAGTTGAACAGGTGCCGCCACCAGGGCAACGGCTTTTCGTGCTCGACTTCGTTGACGCCGGCGTGGGCCCGCACGGTGGCGGCCTCGTCATCCGACAGACCGTCGCGCGTCGTGTGCAGACGGGCGAGCAGATCCGGGCCGGCGTCGCGGGCGGCGTCGAGCAGACCTGGCGGTGCCTCGTGGCCATGCGCTGGCGCATCGAGGGTTTCGAGCATGTCGCGGCGGCGGAAGAAGCGCAGGCCAAGGCGCGCGCCAAGCACCGCAATCAGTCGCTCGCTGAACGTGAGAGCTTGTTGCATCGGATACATCCTGAAAATACGGTTGATATCGCCGGGCACCGGCCAGTCGCCGATGCCTGGGGACCGTTATCGCGCAGGCTCAGCCCGCGCGTCCGGTCGGTGCGTTGCGACGCACGAGCGCCAGCAGCCACTGTCCGAGTCGCGCACTCGCGCCCGGGCGCGCCGTGACAGCGGCGTCTTCGGCATGTGGGGCGACGTGATAGTGATGCAGGCACTCGGTGGGCAGCATCAGGGCTTGCGGATTGCCTCCGCGAAGGGTCATGGAGTAACGGAACACGATGATTCTCCCGGCCGCGCGGCAATCGGCCCGGCGCGCACGAGAGGCTCGCATTTCATCACCGGCGCCCACGGCAAACGGCCTGAAAACGAACCCCTGCGCGCCACGGGACAGCCCGAACGGCAGATGTAAAGCAAATTAGGGAGCGTGCTACGAAAGACGGACGCTATCGGTATGGCCCAAGAAAACCCTTCGGCGCGGCGGCCAAGGGCATTGGACATTCGATGCGTACATCAGAGGTGCGCGCCAACCCGGCTATGCGAGTTAGCGGCAGGGAAGATCCCGGGGACTAACTCGCGGTGAGGGTGTCGACCTGCGCCGACCGGCAACTACCACTAGAACTACTGTCCACGGAAGGACCTCCTGAGAGCTATGACGGCGCGATTTTACCCCCGAGTGCGTCGAAAGAAAAGTGACAATTCACCGTGTTACAAAATGATGACGAATGCAACTTTCCAGCGGGAAGCGGCTCAGTCAGAATCTGTCATGTTTTCGTCACAAACCGCCCGCCGGCGGCCGTCGAGGCACCGGCACCGCACGCAACCCGGTGGCGTGCCGGGCGACCGGCCTGGCCTGTTCGTGCTTCCTGCTTTCTGCTTCCTGCCCCCGGACTTCATGGATTCAATCAACCGCGCCCTGTTCCTGGCCGTCAATGCCTCGCCCAATGTCAGTGAAGGCGAACTGGCCATCGCCGTTCTCCTCGCCAAATACCTGATCCTGCTGCTCCCGGTGGGCCTGACCCTCCTGTGGTTCGCTGGCGGTCGCGACCGCGAGGGGCCGTGCACGGTCTGCTGGGCGTGGCGCTCGCGCTACTGATCAACGGTGCGATCGGTCTGGCCTGGTTCGAACCGCGGCCGTTCGTCGTCGGTCTCGGCACGAACCTGCTCCCGCATGCGCCGACGAGTGCCTTCCCCAGCAATCACGCGTCGATCCTGTTCACGTCGGCGTTCGTTCTGATGGGCACGCTCGCGCGCTCGCCGCGCCTGCTCGGCCGGCTCCTGCTGCTATGCGCCCTGCCCGTGTGCTGGGCGCGCGTCTACCTTGGCGTGCACTGGCCGCTCGATATGGTCGGTGCGCTGGCGGTGTCGATCGTAGTGGCGCTCATCATGCACACCGCGAGTGCGCGCGAGACGAGTCGTATCGTCGCGGCTATCCTCGAAGCCCTCTATCGCCGCTTGATGGCGTGGCCGATTGCGCGCGGCTGGCTGCGTCGCTGAGCCGGCGGACTTGGGAAACGACGGGAACTGCGGAATTGCGGACCTGCGGGAAGCGGTGGAAGCGCCAGGGGGGGTGACGAACGGGCAGGAACGATAGGGAGACTTGGGAGACTCGGGAGACCCGAATCTCCCAGTACGGCGTCGGAGACGGGGGATCAGCGGTGGTATTCGCCGGCGGCTTCGGGCTGGTAATCGATGCCGAGCAATGTCAGCGCGATCTGGTGGCCGCCCGGCACCTGCCACTGAATCGACTGGCCAACGCGCAAGCCGAGCAACGCGCTACCGACCGGCGCGAGCACCGAAATGCCGCTCGGCGTGCTCGCCAGATGTTGCGGATACACAAGCGTGACGCGATGTTCCTGCTGCGCGGCGAGATCACGATAGCGCACCACCGAGTTCATCGTGGCGATGTCGGCCGGCATCTGCTCCGGTTCGACGACGCTCGCCCGGGCAAGCTCTGTTTCGAGTGCCTCCACATACGGCAATGCCGCGCGGGGCGCCTGGGCCATGAGCGCTTCGAGGCGTTCGAGGTCGAGCGTGGAGACAGTGATCGAGGGGCGTTGCGAATGGACGGTGAACATGTCGGCGGGCCTGTTTTTCCTTGATGTTGAGGGAGTGGCCTTCAATCTAACAGAAGCCCCGCGCGGCGAGAAGTCCCGGACTTGACCGCCATCCGCTAGAATCGACGCATTAGGCACACAAAGTCGAAGTCATGTCCGAACACACTACCAATGCCGCGCTCTTCGAGCGCGCCCAGCAGACCATCCCCGGCGGCGTGAACTCGCCGGTGCGCGCCTTCCGCTCGGTCGGCGGCACGCCGCGCTTCATCGCCCGCGCCCAAGGCCCTTATATGTGGGACGCCGAAGGCACGCGCTACATCGACTACATCGGCTCGTGGGGCCCGATGATCGTCGGCCACCTGCATCCCGACGTCGTCGCTGCCGTGCACGCCGCGATGTCGCAAGGCTTCAGCTTCGGCGCGCCCACTGAAGCCGAAGTCGTGATGGCCGAAACCCTCAGCGCTCTCGTGCCGTCCATCGAGCAGGTGCGCCTGGTGTCCTCGGGCACCGAGGCGACGATGAGCGCACTGCGCCTGGCGCGCGGCTTCACCGGCCGCAACAAGATCGTCAAGTTCGAGGGCTGTTATCACGGCCATGCCGACAGCTTGCTCGTGAAGGCCGGCTCGGGCCTGCTCACGTTCGCCGATTCGACGCGCAACGCGCCGTCGTCGGCCGGCGTGCCGCCCGAAGTCACGCGCGACACGCTCGTGCTCGAGTACAACAACGTCGAACAGCTTCGCGAACTGTTCGCGGACCAAGGCGGCGAGATCGCGGCCGTGATCGTCGAGCCGGTGGCCGGCAACATGAACCTCGTGCGCGGCTCGCGTCACTTCCTGCAGACGCTGCGCGAGCTGTGCACCGCCCATGGCGCCGTGCTCATCTTCGACGAGGTGATGTGCGGGTTCCGCGTCGGGTTGGGCGGCGCGCAAGCGCTCTACGGCATTACGGCCGACCTCACCTGCCTGGGCAAGGTCATCGGCGGCGGCATGCCCGCCGCGGCGTTCGGCGGGCGCCGCGACATCATGTCGCATCTGGCGCCGCTGGGCGGCGTCTATCAGGCCGGCACGCTCTCCGGAAATCCGCTGGCCGTGGCCGCCGGGCTCGCCACGCTCAAGCTGATTCAGGCGCCGGGCTTCTACGAGGATCTGGCCAAGCGCACATCGAAGCTCGTCACGGGGCTCGTCGACGCCGCCCAGACGGCTGGCGTGCCTTTCTCGGGCGACAGCGTCGGCGGCATGTTCGGTCTGTACTTCCGCGCCAACGTGCCGCAGAGCTTCGCCGAAGTGACAACGTCCGACGTGGCCCGATTCAACAAGTTTTTCCATGCGATGCTCGATCGCGGCGTGTATCTCGCGCCGAGCGCCTTCGAAGCGGGCTTCGTCTCTGCCACGCACGACGACGCGATCATCGACGCCACGCTCGACGCTGCCCGCGACGCGTTTCGTGCCATCGCGTGATCGTTGTCGGTCACGTGTCTGCCTTCGGCCGGGTTTCGCACACGTAGCGAATCGGCCCGTCTGACCCTCACAGGGAGAAACATCATGCAAGTGTCGTTGCCGACAAAGCTTCGCCAGTCGTTCGTGCGCTGGCTGGCGCTGGGGTTGCTCACCTCGTTGCTGTCCGCCTGCGGATACAACCAGATTCAGGTCAAGGACGAAGCGGTCAAGGCCGCCTGGAGCGAGGTCGTCAACCAGTACCAGCGACGTGCCGACCTGGTGCCGAATCTGGTGAACACGGTCAAGGGCTACGCCACGCACGAGCAAACGACGCTCACCGAGGTGATCAACGCCCGCGCGAAGGCCACGAGCATCACGGTCACGCCGGAGACGCTCAACGACCCCGAGGCGTTCAAGCGCTTCCAGCAAGCGCAGGGTGAACTGTCCGGCGCACTCTCGCGCCTGATGGCTGTCTCGGAGAACTATCCGAACCTGAAGGCCGATGGCCTGTTCCGTGATCTGCAATCGCAGCTCGAAGGCACGGAAAACCGCATCACCGTGGCGCGCAATCGCTACATCCAGGCGGTGCAGGACTACAACGTGTATGTGCGCCAGTTCCCGAACAATCTGACGGCGAAGATGTTCGGCTACGGGCCGAAGCCGAACTTCACGGTCGAGAACGAAAAGGCCATTTCGACCGCGCCGGCCGTCAAGTTCTGAGGATCGGATCATGGCTGCCGTCTCCGCGGACTACAAGGTGTCGCCAGAGGGCCGCGGGATGCTGACGCGCCGTCCGGTGACGGACGACGCGCGCTCGCGTTGGTTGCATCGGGGACCGACGCTTTGGGCGATGTTGGCGCTGGCGTTGGCGTGTCTGGCGTCGCTGGCGTTGCCCGCCAGCGCAGAGGATCTCGTGGCCGTGCCCGCGCTCACCGCGCGCGTGACCGACCTGACCAGCACGCTCACGCCCGAGCAGCGCAACGCGCTCGAGACACAGCTCGCACAATACGAGCAACAACGCGGCAGCCAAATTTTCGTTCTGATGGTGCCGAGTACGGCTCCCGAGACGATCGACCAGTACAGCATTCGCGTGGCCGATGCCTGGAAGGCCGGCCGCAAGGGCGTGGACGACGGCGTGATCGTGCTCATCGCCAAGAACAATCCGAACGACCTGCGCAAAATGCGCATTGAAGTCGGACGCGGGGTACAAGGCTCGCTGACCGATGCCATCTCCGGGCGAATCCTGCGCGACGTGATGGCCCCCCATTTCCGCAGCGGCGACTTCTTCGGCGGTCTGGCCGCCGGCGTCGCGGCGGTCGAGGCGGCGATGAACAACGAGGCGCTGCCCGCCCCGAATTTGCCGTCGACGCGCGCGCCGCACTCGGATCTGTCCGACTTCCTGCCGCTGCTCTTCATCGTCTTCATCATCGGGATGGTCGTCCTCATGGAAAGCCGCAGGCGGTTCCAAGGACCCGGTCTGCCCGGCGTGAGCCCCACCGACCCGCGTTCGCGCGTGCTCACCGGCCAACGTGGGCGTATCGGTGCCGGGGGGTTCGGTGCCGGTCTCGGCGCCGGCTTGGGCGGCGGCTTGGGCGGCTGGGGACGCAACGACGGCGGCGGATTCGATGGCGGCGGCGGGGGCAGTTTCGGCGGTGGCGGTGGGGGTGGATTCGACGGCGGCGGTTCGTCAGGGAACTGGTGATGGCGATGGCAAACGAAGCAATCGCAACGCAACACAAGACGCACGATATCTCGCGCTGGCTGCGGCATTTGGGCACCTGGCGAGCGCACGCCCGGTGGCTCTTCCCCGACAAGGCGCTCGATGCCCTCGAAGCCGCGATCCGCGATTCCGAGAAAGAACACCGCTGCGAGATCCGCCTCGTGATCGAAGCGGCCATGCCGCTCGCTGCCGTATGGCACGGGCATACCTGCCGTCAACGCGCCGTTCACTTGTTCCGCCAGCTCGGCGTGGCGCATACGGGCGAGCGCACGGGCATTCTCCTGTACATCAACATCGCCGATCACGATATCGAGCTGATCGCCGACAAGGGCGTCGATGCGCTGGTATCCCCCCGCACGTGGGACACCGTCGTTGCGCAGATGAGCGCCGGGTTTCGTGACGAACGTTATGTCCAGAGCGTGCTCGACGCGCTGAACACCCTGCGCGGCATTGCGCGCGAATTCCTGCCGGCCCATGCCGGCGCGGCGCCGGACAATGCGTTGACCGACCGGCCGCTGATGCTCTGACGCCTCATGTTCTCCGAACAGGATTTCTCTTATATGCGTCGCGCGCTGGCGCTCGCCGAGCGCGCGATGTTCACCACCACGCCGAATCCTCGCGTTGGCTGCGTAATCGTGCAGGACGGACGGATCATCGGCGAAGGCTTCACGCAGCCGGCCGGCCAGGATCACGCCGAAGTGCAGGCCATGAAAGACGCGCGCACGCGCGGCGAGTCCGTGCGTGGCGCCACGGCCTATGTCACGCTCGAACCGTGCAGCCATTACGGCCGCACCCCACCGTGCGCGAAGGGACTCATCGACGCGGGCGTGAAACGCGTGATCGCCGCGATGGAAGATCCGAACCCGCTCGTGGCCGGGCGCGGCCTGAGCCTGCTGCGCGACGCGGGCATCGAAGTGCGCTGCGGACTGCTGGAGCATGAGGCGCGCGAAATGAACATCGGATTCGTCGCCCGCATGACGCGCGGCACGCCGTGGGTCCGCATGAAGGTAGCGGCCAGCCTCGACGGCAAGACCGCCCTGCACAACGGCGTGAGCCAATGGCTGACCGGCCCGGCCGCGCGCGCCGACGGCCACGCGTGGCGGGCGCGCGCGTGCGCCATTCTCACCGGCATCGGCACGGTGCGCGAGGACGATCCGTCGCTCACCGTGCGCGAGGTGGAAACGACACGCCAGCCACTGCGCATTGTCGTCGATTCACGTCTTGAGATTTCCCCGACCGCGAAGGTGCTCGCGAACGGCAACGCGCTCGTGATCTGCGCCAACGGCGATCACGAGCGTGCGTCTCGTCTGCGCGACCTGGGCGTGGAGGTGCTCGACCTGCCCAATACGACCGGCAAGGTCGACCTCTCGGCGCTGCTGCGCGCGCTCGGCGAGCGCCAGCTCAACGAACTCCATGTAGAGGCGGGCTACAAGCTCAACGGCTCACTGCTGCGCGAGCGCTGCGTGGACGAGTTGCTCACCTACCTCGCGCCGTGCATCGTCGGTGACGCGCAAGGCATGTTCCACCTGCCTGCGCTCACGTCGCTCGACGACAAGCTCGCGCTCGAATTCACGGACGTGCGCATGATCGAAGGCGATCTGCGGGTGATGGCTCGCGTCAAACGCGACTGAATCCGCGTGCTGCTGTCGAAAGGGATGCAGGCAGGACAACACAGGGCGTGCCGTCGGGTGCGCCCCGCGTACTTTGCATGGCCGGACGCGCTCGCCCTGCCATGACACGCCCCTCCCCTGCATGCTCAGACGTGGAAGCCCACGCGACCGAGCGCCTCCATTTCCACCGACACAAACTGGCCCGGCTGGATGTATTCAGCCGGCGTTGCACCGCCAGCCATCACGATCCAGCCGGCTTGGAGCGGCTCGCCCGCGGCGGCTGACAGACGCGCCGCCGCGACCAGCGAACGCAGCGGATGGCCGAGCAGCGCCGCGCTCGACCCCACCTGCACGGTGCGACCGTTGATCGTCATGGCCAATCCCAGATTCGAGAAATCGACATGCGGATCGTGCCAGGCCCCAATCACGAAGCCGCTCGACGACGCGTTGTCGGCAATCACTTCCGGCAACGTGAACTTGAAGTCCTTGTAGCGCGAATCGATGATCTCGATGGCCGGCGCAATCGCTTCGACCGCCGCGAGCGCCTGCGGGCCCGTGACATTGCCGTCGAGCGGTCGCTTCAGGATGAAGGCGATTTCCGGCTCGACGCGTGGATGCACGTACCGCGTGAAGTCGATGGCCGTGCCCTCTTCGACCTGCATGCCGGACGTGAGGCGCCCCCATATCACGTCGGACAGTCCCATCTGCATCATCTTCGCCCGGCTGGTAAAGCCCATCTTCACGCCGACACGCGTTTCGCCGCGTGCGGCACGACGGGCGAGCGATGCGGCCTGAATGGCGTAGGCGTCGTCGAGCGACAGACGATTGTCGGTATCGAACTGCTCGACCTCGTGCGCGAAATGCGCCGCGTTGTCGAGCAGCGTTGCGTAGTCTTGAATGTGGCTCATCGTGCCGCCTCGCTGGCAGGTTCGAACACGGCGCGGACCGAGCCCAGGCCGTTGATGCGGGTCTCGAAAATATCGCCGGGCGAGACAGTGGCCATCGGGCCAAGCGCGCCCGAGAGCACCAGGTCACCCGCCTTGAGCGGCGTGCCCACCGCCGCCATCGTGCGGGCGAGCCACACCACGGCGTTGATCGGGCTGCCCAGGCAGGCCGCGCCCGCGCCGACGGACACCGGCTCGCCGCGACGCTCCATGACCATGCCGCACAGGCGCACGTCGAATTCGGCGAGCGTCTTCGGCGTGTTGCCGATCACGTAGGCCGACGACGATGCGTTATCGGCAATCGTGTCGGTGATGCGGATGTTCCAGTCGGCCACGCGGCTGCCGACGATCTCCAGCGCGGGCAACGCGTACTCGATGGCGTTGATGACGTCGAGTTGGCCCGGGTTGTCCACACGCAGATCCCTGCCGATGACGAAGGCGATCTCGGCTTCGATCTTCGGCTGCGTGAGGATCGAGGCAGGAATCGGCTCGCCGTCGCCATAGCCCATGTCGTCGAACAGCAAGCCGAAATCGGGCTGATCCACGCCGAGTTGCTTCTGCACGGCGACCGACGTCAAGCCAATCTTGCAGCCGACAGTGCGACGCCCGGCCGCCAGACGCCGCTCGGTGTTGATGCGCTGAATCGCATAGGCGTCGTCGATGGTGAGCGGCGCGTACGTCTCGCGCAACGGAGCGATGAAGCGGTGCAAGCGCCCGGCGTCGTGCAGCGCGTCGGCCGCCTGCTGCAAGCGCGCCTGCGTGGCGGCGTCGCGGGGTGAGGTCGCGCTCATCGGGCGTCCGCCCTGGCCGGCGCCGCCGGCTCATCCTTGGTGTGCTCGCCCACCGCCCAATGCGCGGCCGGTACTTGCGTCGCATACACGCGGATCGATTCGAGCGGTGCGCCGAGTGTTTCGTGGACGGTGCGTGCCACGGCCTTGACGCAGGCCTTCACGGTGGCGTCGTCGCGACCTTCCACCAAATGGATTTGTACGATTGGCATGAGGCTGTCCCCTGAAAATGCCGAAAAGAAAGCTTTCGGAGGAAGCCATCATGCGCGCGCCGAGAGATACCGTCCAATACCGATTTTCCAGATTCCGATACTATTTCGGTATCACACTATCCCGCCGGAACGGAGCCTTCCATGGACATCAAGCAGATGCGTTACTTTCTTGCCGTCGCGCAGGAAGGCCATTTCGGGCGGGCGGCACAGCGGCTGAACATGGCGCAGCCACCGCTCACCCGCCACATTCACACGCTCGAAGCCCAGTTGGGCACGCAGCTATTCGTGCGTACCCCCAAGGGCGCTACGCTGACCGCTGCCGGGCAAACGCTGCTCGCCGAAGTGCCGAACATCCTGGCGCTCGCACGCCGCGCCGAGGAGCAGACGCGCCTCGCCGGCGAAGGCTATATCGGGCGGCTCGACGTCGGCATCTTCAGCTCGGGCATTCTCAACGCGATTCCGCGCCTGCTGGCGAGCTTTCACACCGAGCGCCCCGAAGTGAAGATCGGTCTGCACAACCTGTCGAAGACCGACCAGATCGCGGCGCTGCGCGAGCGACGCATCGCCATTGGCTTCAATCGGCTGATTCCGGACGAGCCGGATCTCGTCGTCGACTGGATTCATCGCGAGCCGTTTCTCGTCGCGCTGTATGAAGGTCATCCGTTATGCGAGCGCGCGTCGCTGAGCTTGGCCGATCTCGATAACGAGCGAATGATCCTCTACCCGAATGCACCGGTCGCAGGACTCGCCGAGGAAGTCGCCGCCGCGTTTCGGGCCGAGGGGGTGACGTTGCGCGTGGAGCAGGAAGTGGAGGATGTAGTGACGTCGATCGCGCTCGTCGCGAGCCGCTTCGGCGTTTGCGTGACAACGGAGTCGGCGGCGAACCTGCGGCTGCCCGGCGTGGTGTACCGGCCGTTGAAATCACGACATCTGCGCGCCATCGAACTGAACTGCATGTACCGGCGCGACGACGATTCCCCGATTCTCAACGCCTTTCTCGCGCTCATCCGGCGCTCGCGCAATCGGCGTCACACCTTGGCGATGTAGCGCGTCGATCGATCCGGCGCTCCCGAGATCGGATGCAAACCGCCAAAATTGGATATCAATGACCGGCGGATTGTATCCAAAATGTCCTACTCGACAATCCATCCCGTCTTCTCCCCTGGCGCCGAATCGCCCCCTCGATTTTTCGATTCATCTCCGATTTCTTTAATTTTCAATCTGCGTAGTACTACGCATCATTGCTGTGACGACTCTTATTTTTTCCTTACGACTGTCTTGAAACGCTTTATTCATGCGGGTTTCACGGCATCACTGGATAGCTATTCCAATTTAACGGCGGATTACGCTACTATGGCGCATCGTTTCTGCCGCCTGCGGCAGGAGTGAGCCAATACCGACCGGGTTCCGCCGTCGATCAAGCGCACCGCACGACCGGGTGCTCAAAAAATACAAATCAAGGAGATGTCCACGATGCAGTTCCGTCACAAATCCCTGTTCGTCGCCGCTGCGCTTGCCGTCCTCGGCACGGGCGCCAACGCCGAGACCGTCAAGATCGCCATCGCCGGCCCGTTCAGCGGTTCGGTCGCCCAATACGGCGACATGGTGAAGGCGGGTGCGCTGACCGCCATCGACGAAATCAATGCGGCAGGCGGGGCGAACGGCAACAAGCTGGAAGCCGTGATGATGGACGACGCGTGCGAGCCGAAGCAAGCGGTCGCCGTCGCCAACAAGATCGTCAGCCAGAAGATCAAGTACGTGATCGGTCACGTGTGCTCGGGCTCGACGATTCCGGCATCGGACATCTATGAGAACGAAGGCGTGGTGATGATTACGCCGTCGGCGACTGCACCGCAGCTGACCGAAGGCAAGAAGCGTCACTTCATCTTCCGCACCATCGGCCGCGACGACCAGCAAGGTCCGGCGGCCGCGCAGTACATCATCAACAAGGTCAAGCCGAAGAAGGTGGCCGTGCTGCACGACAAGCAGTCGTACGGCCAGGGTATCGCCACGTCGGTGAAGAAAGACCTCGACGCTGCCAAGATCCCGGTTGTGCTGTTCGAAGGCATCAACGCCGGCGACTCCGACTACTCGGCCGTCATCACCAAGCTCAAGGCACAGGGTGTGGACTTCGTGTACTTCGGCGGCTACCACCCGGAAATGGGTCTGCTGTTGCGCCAGGCACGCGAGCAAGGTGTGAAGGCCACGTTCATGGGTCCGGAAGGCGTGGGCAACAAGGACGTGACGGCCATTGCCGGCCCGGCCTCGGAAGGCATGCTCGTGACGCTGCCCGCCGACTTCGCAGCCGACCCGGCCAACGCCAAGCTGGTGAAAGCCTTCGCGAGCGCCAAGCGCGATCCGAACGGTCCGTTCCAGATGCCGGCCTACACGGCGGTGCAACTGATCGCCAAGAGCATTACCGGCGCGAAGAGCACCGACTCGGAGAAGGTGGCCAAGTACCTGCACGCGAACACGTTCGACACGCCGATCGGCAAGGTGGCGTATGACGCGGCAGGCGATCTGAAGTCGTTCAAGTTCGTGGTCTACACCTGGCACAAAGACGCCACCAAGACCGCCGCCAACTGATTTCCTGACGCATTACCGGCCAGCGAATCCCCCCAGCCGCCCGCCGATCCCGGCGGGCGGCGTGCATTCGCGCTCGGCCCCCGCTCGTCGCGAGGCTTCCCGCATGAACGAATTTTTCCCGCAGTTTGCCCAGCAACTGGTCAACGGCCTGACGCTGGGCGCGATCTACGCGTTGATTGCCATCGGCTATACGATGGTCTACGGCATCATCGGCATGATCAACTTTGCTCACGGCGAGATCTACATGATCGGCGCCTACGTCGGTCTCGTCACACTGACGGCCATCGGTACCGCAGCGGGTTACCCGTTGCCGCTCGTGCTGGGCGCGGCGCTGCTGGTCTCGGTGCTGATCACCGGCCTGTATGGCTTTGCGATCGAGCGGGTGGCGTATCGCCCGCTGCGCGGCGGCCCGCGTCTCGGACCGCTGATCTCCGCCATCGGCATGTCCATCTTCCTGCAGAACTACGTGCAGATCGGCCAGGGAGCGCGCGACGTGTCCGTGCCGATGCTGATCTCCGGCGCCATCGATATCCCGATGGGTGACTTCACGGTGACCATTCCCTACGCTCGCATGCTGATCGTAGGGGTGACCGTCGCGCTGATGATCCTGCTCACGCTGTTCATCGCCAACTCGCGCATGGGACGCGCCTGCCGTGCCTGCGCCGAGGACATGCGCATGGCCAACCTGCTCGGCATCGATACGAACCGCGTGATCTCGTTCACGTTCGTGCTCGGCGCCATGCTCGCGGCCGTCGGCGGCGTGCTGATCGGCCTGACCATCGGCAAGCTCAATCCGTACATCGGCTTCATCGCCGGTATCAAGGCCTTCACGGCGGCGGTGCTGGGCGGCATCGGCAGCGTTCCCGGCGCCATGCTGGGCGGTGTACTGCTGGGGCTGGCGGAAACGCTCGCCTCGGGCTACATGCCTTCCGAGTACAAGGACATCGTGGCGTTCTGCCTGCTGGTGCTGGTGCTGCTGTTCCGCCCCACCGGCCTGCTGGGCAAGCCCGACGTCGAGAAAGTCTGAGGTCGACCATGACACAACCACTCACGCTCAAGTCCGGCGCCGCCCAACGCGCACCGGCCGGAGGCACGCTCAAAGGTGCGGTCATCTCCGCACTCGTGACGATCGTGCTCACCGCCCCCATCCTCGGCCTGCAACTGAAGCTCGACGGCTACCGCGTCGTGATCGAGCAGCACTGGCGTCCGGTCTGGATCGCCGCTGCCGTCGTCTTCGTGTTCCAGATGCTCAAGCCGTTCCTGCTGCGCTCGACGCGTGCCGTGAAGCTGCCCGCCATGCCTACCCTGGGACGCCGTCAACAACTGAGCGCGGTGTGGGTGCTGCTCGCCATCGGGCTCGTGTGGCCGTTCGTCGGCTCGCGCGGCGCGGTGGACGTCGCAACGCTCGCGCTCATCTACTGCGTGCTCGGCCTGGGCCTGAACATCGTCGTGGGGTTCGCCGGCCTGCTCGATCTGGGCTACGTCGGCTTCTACGCGGTAGGCGGCTATACCTATGCCCTGCTCAACCAGTATTTCGGCCTGACCTTCTGGGAATGCCTGCCGATCGCCGCGCTCATGTCGGCCACCTTCGGTTTCCTGCTCGGCTTCCCCGTGCTGCGTCTGAGGGGTGATTATCTGGCCATCGTGACGCTCGGCTTCGGGGAAATCATCCGCCTGCTGCTCAACAACCTGACGAGTCTCACCGGCGGGCCGGACGGCGTGTCGGGCATTCCGAAGCCCAGCGTCTTCGGCATCGAGATGGCGCGATCATCGAGTGTCGATGGCGTGAAGACATTCCACGAACTGATCGGCTTGCCGTATGACGGCTCGCACATGGTGATCTATCTCTACCTGCTGGCGTTTGCGTTGGTGGGCTTCACGCTGTTTGTCACCAGCCGCCTGATCCGCATGCCGATTGGCCGCGCCTGGGAAGCGTTGCGCGAAGATGAAATCGCGTGCCGCTCGCTCGGCCTGAACCCCACGCGCATCAAGCTCTCCGCGTTCACACTGGGGGCATCGTTCGCCGGGCTCGCCGGCGCATTCTTTGCCGCACGTCAGGGGCTGGTCACGCCCGAATCGTTCACGTTCATCGAATCGGCGCTGATCCTCGCCGTGGTCGTGCTCGGTGGCATGGGCTCGCAGATCGGCGTGATTCTCGCGGCCATTTTGCTGACCGTCCTGCCGGAGGTCGCGCGCGACTTTGCCGAATACCGCATGCTGATTTTCGGCCTGGTGATGGTGCTGATGATGATGTGGCGTCCGCAGGGCCTGTTGCCCGCCACCCGCCCGCACGTGGAGCTGCCGCAATGAGTGCACCCCTATTGAAACTCTCTGGCCTGCAGATGCGCTTCGGCGGTCTGCTGGCCGTCGATGGCGTCGATTTCGACGTCCGATCGCACGAAGTCTTCGCCATCATCGGCCCGAACGGCGCCGGCAAGACGACCGTCTTCAATTGCGTTGGCGGCTTCTATCGCCCCACGGGCGGCTCGATCACGCTCGACGGCGACAACATCACCGGCCTGCCGAGCCATAGCGTGGCGCGACGTGGCCTCGTACGCACGTTCCAGAATATCCGCCTGTTCCGCCAGTTGACGGTGGTGGAAAACCTGCTCGTTGCACAGCACATGCGCGTGCATAGCGGCTTTCTGCAAGGGCTGTTCTCGACGAGCGCGTTCCGTCGCGCCGAACGCACGGCGCTCGAGCGCGCCAAGGCGTGGCTCGACCGGTTGGGCCTGACAGCCGTCGCCAACCGCGAGGCCGGCACGCTGTCGTACGGACACCAGCGACGTCTGGAAATCGCACGCTGCATGATCACCGAGCCGCGTCTGCTCATGCTCGACGAACCGGCCGCCGGCCTCAATCCGCAAGAGAAGGTCGAGTTGCAGCAACTCGTCGACAACCTGCGTCACGAGTTCGGCATCTCAGTGCTGCTGATCGAGCACGACATGAGCCTCGTCATGGGCGTGTCGGACCGGATTCTCGTGATGGAACACGGCAAGCCGATCATGACCGGCAAGCCCGACGAGGTGCGGCGCGACCCGCGCGTCATCAAGGCCTACCTCGGGGAGGAATAATGCTCAAGCTGGAACAGATCCATACCCATTACGGGGCCGTCGAGGCGCTCTCGGGCGTGTCGATCGAAGTGAACAAGGGCGAGATCGTCACGCTCATCGGCAGTAACGGCGCGGGCAAGACCACATTGATGATGACCGTATGCGGCACGCCGCGCGCATCGAGCGGACGCGTCATGTTCGAAGGTCGCGACATCACGGGATGCGCCACGCACGACATCATGCGCATGGGGCTGGCGATTTCACCGGAAGGCCGCCGGGTATTTCCGAGTCTGACGGTCATCGAGAACCTGAAGATGGGCGGCTTCTTTGCCTCCAAGGATCAAATCGATGCCGGGATGGACCACGTCTTCAAACTGTTCCCGCGGCTCGCGCAGCGCGGCAAGCAGCGCGCCGGCACGATGTCGGGCGGCGAACAGCAGATGCTGGCGATCGGGCGTGCACTGATGAGCCGTCCGCGCCTACTGTTGCTCGACGAACCGACGCTCGGCCTGGCACCGCTCGTGATCGCGCAGATCTTCGATATCATTCGTGCGATTCGCGAAGAAGGTGTCACCGTGTTTCTGGTGGAGCAAAACGCGAACAAGGCGCTGCACGTGGCCGATCGCGGCTATGTGCTCGAGACCGGTCGTGTCGTACTCGCCGACTCGGCCGCAAACCTGCTTGCGAACGACGACATCAAGCGCGCGTATCTCGGCGCCTGACATTGCGTCACGGCCTGGCGCACGCGGGATCGACGTCAAAAGCAAAATGGAAAATGGGAACGTCCCCTTCGGGCGCTCCCATTTTTCATTCGGCGATGCGAGTGTGCGCCCCGCGACCTTGTGAAGGTCGGCGCGTCACGTCATCAGTTCGACCAGTTGATCGAGCGCCTTGCCCCAACCGTCGTGGAATCCCATGGCCTCATGTTGCGCACGGGTCGCTTCGTCAGCATGCATGGCAATGGCCGTATAACGCGTGCCTTTGCCGTGCGCCTCCATGAGCACGGCGGCGGTGAAGAGGAAGCCACCATGTTCCGCGACCGGCGCAGGGGCCGGACGAAACCCCGGCAGCACAGCATTCGTCCATACTAGCCGCGCGTTCTCCACCACTTCGAGGTAACACCCAACGTTCGGAAAGTGCTGCCCCTCCGGCGAACGCATGACCGTACGAAACAATCCCCCTGGACGTAGGTCGATCTCGCACGCAACGGTCTGCCAAGGCACAGGCGTGAACCATCGTTTGAGATGTTCCGGTTGCGTCCACGCGGCCCAGACGCGCTCGCACGGCACATCGACATAACGCTCCAGCACCAGATCCAGCGTCGGATCGACGGAGAAAAGACTGGCTTGACTCATGTTCACGTCTCCTTCATCTGCAAAAGATAGTCATCGAGTTGATCGAGACGGCGCGCCCACCTGTCGCGTTGAAAGCCTAACCAGTCCTGTGCGCCGGCCAAGGCCTCGGTGGCCAGCGCGTAGGTGCGAACGCGCCCGGTTTTGTGCGAGACAACCAGACCGCTGTCCTCCAGCACACGTAAGTGCTGGGAGAAGGACGGTAATGCCATCGAGAACGGACGCGCCAATTCGCTGACAGACGCCGAGCCCAACGTCAGGCGCTCGACGACCGCGCGTCGCGTGGGATCGGACAACGCCAGAAAGATCCGATCCAGCGGAATGGAATGCTTAGTCATTTGCCTGACTATAGTCCCCGCCATTACTTAGGTCAACACCTAACTATCAGGGAATTGCGACACTCGGGCGGACAGACCTCGCCTGCGCCAAGCCGATTCTTCCGCGATTCGAATCGAACGCCGCCGGAATTGTCCATCCCGGCCGATTCCGCGGGGCGTTCCGTGCGAGATTCGGGCGCAGACGGACACCGGCATGGCGTAGAATAGAGCCTTTCCAAATTCCGCCCTGCGTTGTCCGCTATGCCGTTGGCCACTACAGAAGAAATCATTGCCGAGCTGAAGGCCGGCCGCATGGTTGTCCTCGTCGATGAGGAAGACCGCGAAAACGAAGGCGACCTGGTCATGGCGGCCGAGTTCGCGACGCCTGAAGCCATCAACTTCATGGCCAAATACGGCCGCGGCCTGATTTGCCTCACCCTCACGCAGGCGCGCTGCAAGCAGCTCAACCTGCCGCTGATGACCTACCGCAACGGGACCCAGTACGGCACCGCGTTCACGCTGTCGATCGAGGCGGCCGAAGGCGTCACCACGGGTATCTCGGCGGCGGATCGTGCCCACACGGTTCAGACGGCCATTGGCCGCGACGCGCGTCCGGAGGATATCGTCCAGCCGGGCCACGTGTTCCCGATCATGGCGCAGCCCGGCGGCGTGTTGGTGCGCGCCGGTCACACCGAAGCCGGTTGCGACCTGACGGCGATGGCCGGTCTCACGCCCGCCGCCGTCATCTGCGAGATCATGAACGACGACGGCACGATGGCACGCCTGCCGCAGTTGCTGGAGTTCGCCGAGCAGCACAACATCAAGATCGGCACGATCGTCGATCTGATCCACTACCGCAGCCGCACCGAATCGATGATCGAGACGGTCGCCACGCGCGAAATGCAAACCGCGTGGGGCCCGTTCCAGGCGACCCTTTACCGCGACAAGCCGAGCGGCAATCCGCACCTCGCGCTGGTGCGCGGGGTTCCGAACCCGGCCGACGAAACGCTCGTGCGCGTGCACGAACCGCTCTCGGTGCTCGACCTGCTCGAGACCGGCGTGTCGACCCACTCCTGGACCCTCGCGGGCGCGATGCAAGCGATTGCCGAAGCGGACAAAGGGGTTGTCGTGCTGCTGAACTGCGTGGAGACGCCCGAGCATCTGTTCAATCAGTTCGAAGCGCTCGACGAAACCGAGCAGGCGGCGCGCGCCAAGCGCCGCCCTGTGGACTTCCGCACGCACGGCGTTGGCGCGCAAATCTTGCGCGAGCTGGGCGTCGGTAAAATGCGGGTGCTCTCGAGCCCGCGCAAAATCCCCAACATGGCAGGTTATGGTCTGGAGGTCACCGGCTTCCAGCCGATGCCCGGCGCACCGGGCGCCTGAATAGTCTTGTATCGATGGCCCGCCCGCCAGTGGCAGCGGGGCATCATCTTGCCGAGCCATGCCTGTCTCGGGCATGCCGGCACAACGTTGGCCGCACCGCCTGGACGGTACGTTTTTAGAGGAAGCCCATTATGGACATCGGACAATATCAGCCCGAACTCGACGGTGAAGGCCTGCGCATAGGCATTGTGCAAGCACGATTCAACGACGCCGTTTGCACGGCACTTCGCGCCGCTGCCGTGGCCGAACTCGACCGCCTCGGCGTCGATGGCGACGACGTGCTGCTCGTCACGGTGCCCGGCGCATTGGAAATTCCGCTGGCATTGCAGAAGATGGCCGAATGCGGCCAGTTCGACGCGCTGATCGCGCTCGGCGCAGTCATTCGCGGCGAGACATATCACTTCGAACTGGTCTCGAACGAGAGCGGTGCCGGCATTTCGCGTATCGGTCTCGATTTCGGCATTCCCATCGCCAATGCGGTGCTCACGACCGAGAACGACGAACAGGCCGAAGCGCGCGCCGCCGAAAAGGGCCGCGATGCCGCCCGCGTGGCGGTGGAAATGGCCAATCTGCTCGAAGCGATCGACATGCTCGGTGGCGACGACGGATTGGACGAAGACGAAGACGAAGAAGAGGAAGATCGGTAATGAAGAGTGCTCGCCGCCGCGCGCGCGAATTTGCGTTGCAAGGGTTGTATCAATGGCTGCTCTCGCGCGACCACGCGGGTGAGATCGATGCGCACCTGCGCACCACCCCCGGCTACGACAAGGCCGACCGCACTCACCTGGATGCCCTGTTGCACGGCAGCATCCGTGAGGCGGACGCCTTGTCGCAGCAACTCCAGCCCTACCTGGACCGCCCGGCCGCCGAACTGTCGCCGGTCGAGCATGGGGTGCTGGTCATCGGTGCCTACGAACTGATTCACCACCTGGACATTCCGTACCGCGTGGTCATCAACGAGGCGGTCGAACTCGCCAAGACCTTTGGCGGTGTCGAAGGCTTTCGCTACGTGAATGGCGTTCTCGACAAGTTTGCCGCGGAAGTGCGGCCAGACGAAGTCGCCGCGAATCGCAATGGCGGCCGCGGCAAAAGCGCATAACCCTACCCGAGGGTTGCGCAAGGTATCGCAGGCCGGCAGGCCTGACGATTCCTCCCGCCTCGCCTGCTCGGCCAACGGGGCAGTCGCCCCATAGCGCACGCCCCGCAAGTCCCTCACCCTCTCCTCACTGTCTCCCCCCGACATCATGGACCGCACGCCCGACCTCGCCCACGCCACACTGAAGCTGGCGCAACGTGTCGACGACATCGCCCCCTTTCACGTCATGGAATTGGCCAAGCAGGCTGCACTGCGCGAAAAGGCCGGGCATCACGTGATCCACATGGGGATCGGCGAGCCGGATTTCACCGCCCCCGAGGCGGTGATCGAGGCGGCGGTCAAAGCCATGCGCGACGGGCGGACCCAATACACGGGGGCGATGGGCATCCCCGCCCTGCGCGAGGCCATCGCTGGCTACTACCGTAGCTTTTACGGCGTGGAGGTCGAACCGTCGCGCATCGTCGTGACGGCGGGCGCGTCGGCCGCCCTCGTATTAGCGTGTGCCGCGCTGGTCGGCGTGGGCGACGAAGTGCTCATGCCGGATCCCTGCTATCCGTGCAACCGCCATTTCGTCTCCACGTTCGACGGCAAACCCGTGTTGATCCCCTCGGGCCCCGCGGAGCGCTTCCAGCTCACGGCCGAGCGCATCGAATCCCATTGGGGCGCGGCGACGAAAGGGGTGCTGCTCGCCTCGCCGTCTAATCCGACGGGCACGTCCATCGAGACCGACGAACTGGCCCGCATCGTCAAGGCCGTGCGCGCGCGCGGCGGCTTCACGCTTGTCGACGAGATCTACCAGGGCCTGTCCTACGACAGCCAGCCCACCACGGCGCTGTCCTTCGGCGACGATGTCCTGGTCGTGAGCAGCTTCTCGAAATACTTCAATATGACGGGCTGGCGCCTCGGCTGGCTGGTCGTGCCGCCGTCGATGGTGTCGACGTTCGAAAAGCTCGCGCAGAATCTGTTCATCTGCCCGTCTGCCGTGGCACAACATGCGGCGACGGCCTGCTTCCAACCGGAAACGATGGCGATCTTCGAGGCGCGCAAGTACGCCTTCCGCGAACGACGCGACTATGTCGTGCCGGCGCTCGAACGCCTTGGCTTCCAGGTTCCCGTGATGCCTGACGGTGCGTTTTACGTCTATGCCGACTGCACCGGCGTATCGCATCCGGACGCCGCCGACAGCGACCGCCTCACGCAGTCCCTCCTGCAGCAAGCCGACGTCGTACTCGTGCCGGGACTCGACTTCGGTTTTGCCGAGCCGCGTCGTTACATCCGCTTGTCGTATGCCACGTCGCTCGAGCAGTTGCACGAGGCGATGGACCGGATCGGACGGGTGTTCGCGGCGGGCTGAGTCGCCGCCCTGTCCAGTGTTCGGGACAGGAAAATGAAAAAACCCCTCGAATCGCTTCGAGGGGTTTTTTATTGGGCGGCGAGGTGCCTCTATATATAGAGCGCCATCGCGTACCGACGACCCGACGGGATACGATGCGCCGACCGAGGCGCACCGTGCCGCCGATAGCCGATCAGGCGGCGGTGCTGTCGTCCGCTTCGAGCGACTTGGCGGCAGCCTTGCCCACCGAGGCCGCGGGCGTAGCCACCGAGTCCGCGGACTCGCCCGACTTGCCGGCCGAGACCGGCTTCGCCACCGGCTTGGCCGAGCTGACGATCACCGGCGCTTGCGGCGCGTTGGGCGAGACCTTGTGTCCCATGGCAACGCTACGCAGTCGATCGCGCTCGGCGAGTACCTTGGCACCGTATCCACCGTCGCCCGCGCTGGTCGACCCCACGTAGCGGCGCAGACCGCCGGCGAGCGAGCCGCCGCTGGCGATGCATTCCTTCAGGATCAGCGCCCCCACCTTGATGTTGGCAATGGGGTGCAGTGCCGCCTCGGGACCGCCGAAGTACTCAAGCTTGTCGCGATGCACCTTCGACATCACCTGCATGAGGCCCTGCGCACCCACGGTACTTTCGGCATACGGGTTGAAGCCCGATTCGATGGCCATCACGGCCAGCAACAGCAGCGGATCGAGGCCCACTTCCTTGCCGGTCGAGTACGCCGCCCGCACGAGGTTGCCCGTGACATCACCAGCCACGCGATAGCGACGTGCCAAATAATCGGCGACGGCGATTTGCTCGCGCGAGTCCAACGGCTTGGTGGCGCGCGCATCGGCGGCCACACGCTGGTTCGGAATATAGGCCGCGAGCACTGCGGCCGACGGCACGTGCTGCGCCGCTTGCGCCATCATCGATGCGTCGGACGTCGACCGCTGAGCGACCACACTGCCGTTGCTGCCCGGATCGGCCGCATGGGCTGATCCCGTGGCTGCCTCGAGCAGCGGACCGACTTTCGACGCCAGGTCGGCGCGCCACGTCGGTTGCGCCCACAGCGCCAGCGTACCGACCACGGCAACCAGGCCCACCGCGCTGGACGTATAGAGCCCAACACGACCGCCGTGCCATGCGAGGCGACGCCAATCGCGACGAGCCAAGGCTACCGTTGCCGCGCCTCGCGCGCCGAGCGCACGGATCGCGGCCAGTAGCCAGGGTGATAAACCAGACTTCTTCATACTACGTACTCCGGTTACGCCGTCACCACGGGGTGGCCCCGGGGCGTATGGAAATGAGCCGTTATGCCCGCCAGGCATCCCGTGTAACGCTCATTTACGGCATAGGGAACAAGGCGGGGCATCGTGTGTGTCTTGGACGATGCCACTACCGCCGCAGCACGCCGACCTGTTCAGGTCTCTGGCGCTGACGAGCTATTGCCCGCGCTGCTTCCTAAAACACTGGTTTCCCGACCTCGGTGAGAAAACCAGCGACTGAAAATCCACGTCAGTGTTGTAGTTATCGCTAAGCTTGAGCGGGTCGGCCTACCCGTCTTCAAAGCCGCCTTTTTGGATTCAACGGGCGGATTGTAGCAGCCATATATAAACAGTCAATACTATTATCACGACAAAACATTACCAAAAGTAATTTGTAACAACGGTTTTGCCGTGACGTCTGGACACCTTGACCGGTAAAATGCCCTGCCTAAGCCCCGCGTTTACAAGGGTGTCACTCCGACTTTCCTGGAATTCAAACGGCCGTTTTCACCGGCCGTATGAATTTCGTAAAAATTTTTGGTAACGGTTTGTTTCATGAAATATGTCGATCTTCGTGACTTCACCGCGCAACTGGAGCGATCCGGCCAGCTTCGTCGCATAGACGTGCCGGTCTCGCCGGTGCTGGAGATGACGGCGCTCGCCGACCGTGTCCTCAAAGCGGCCGGCCCGGCGCTGTGGTTTGCGCGGCCGACCGGTTACGACATGCCCGTGCTGGCCAACTTGTTTGGCACCCCTGAACGAGTGGCGCTCGGCATGGGCGTCGATAAGGGCGAGAACGCGCTCGGTTCGTTGCGCGATATCGGTCGCCTGCTCTCAACGCTCAAGGAGCCCGAACCGCCACGCGGGCTCAAGGATGCGGGCAAGCTGCTGGGCATGGCCAAGGCCGTTTGGGACATGGCGCCTAAGGAAGTCGGCAGCCCTGTGTGTCAGGAGATCGTCTGGGAGGGCGACGATGTCGACCTCGCGCGTCTGCCGATTCAGACGTGTTGGCCCGGCGACGCCGCCCCGCTCATCACGTGGGGCCTGGTGATTACCAAAGGGCCGCATCGCAAACGCCAGAATCTTGGCATCTATCGCCAACAGGTCATCGGACGCAATCAGGTCATCATGCGCTGGCTCGCCCACCGGGGCGGTGCGCTCGACTTCCGTGAGTTCGCACAGGCGAATCCCGGCAAGCCTTTTCCGATGGCCGTCGCACTGGGCGCCGATCCGGCGACCATGCTCGGCGCCGTGACCCCCGTGCCCGATACGCTGTCCGAGTATCAGTTTGCCGGCCTGCTTCGCGGTAGCCGCACCGAGCTGGCCAAGTGTTTGACGCCGGGGCTGGAATCGCTGCGCGTGCCCGCACGCGCCGAGATCGTGCTCGAGGGCTTCATTTATCCCTCCGAGACACCGCCGAGCGTGCCCAACGGCGCCCCGCCGCCACCGACGCGCGGCGCGACGGCGGGGTACGCCCATGCGCTCGAAGGCCCCTACGGCGACCACACCGGCTACTACAACGAGCAAGAGTGGTTCCCGGTGTTCACGATCGAGCGCATTACCCTGCGCCGCAACGCGGTCTATCACTCCACCTATACGGGCAAACCGCCCGATGAGCCAGCCGTGCTCGGCGTCGCGCTCAACGAAGTCTTCGTGCCGCTGCTGCAGAAGCAATTCCCCGAGATCACGGATTTCTATCTGCCTCCGGAAGGCTGTAGCTATCGAATGGCCATCGTGCAGATGAAGAAGGCGTATCCGGGGCACGCCAAGCGCGTGATGTTCGGTGTCTGGAGTTTCCTGCGGCAATTCATGTATACGAAGTTCATCGTCGTGGTCGACGAGGACGTCGATATCCGGGATTGGAAGGAAGTCATCTGGGCCATCACCACGCGCGTCGATCCGACCCGGGACACAACGCTCGTCGACCAGACCCCCATCGACTATCTCGATTTCGCGTCGCCCACGGCAGGACTGGGCTCGAAGATGGGGATCGACGCGACTAACAAATGGCCCGGCGAAACGTCGCGCGAATGGGGACGCCCCATCGAAATGACCGCCGACGTCGACGCGCGCATGGCTGCGCTATATCGCGACCTCGGCCTGTAGGCCTGACTTTGGGACGAAGGGGCCTGAGGGTCGGCAGTTTCGCCGCCGATCCTCGTGGCCCAAGCCGTTCCCCGGTTCGGCACCACCGACGTCGCTCTCGCGCGGCCCCTTTCACACACGGCATCGGTCGGGCCGGACACGTTGCTGAAGGCGTGGCAACCGGCAACGTCGACATCGAGCAATTCTCCCCGGAAATGAAGTCCCCCTTGGTCTCGCTGGGGCGCACTTTTAATCTGACCCTTTAATAATTTGTAATAGGTGCTTTCCCGAGGCCGAGAACCGCGTCCTGTCTGGCTTGCGCGCACTCCGACCCACTGCCGTCACCCCGGAGCCCCTTGCGAAAGTGCCACAAAGTCCCACACGGCGGTGCCGGCTCGGGTAGAATCGCGATTTTTTTGCGATCGGCGACTCCGACCCCAATTCGGGTGATGCACGCGCCCGCGTGTGTTGCGCAGTCGGACAGACGTCGAAACTCGCGAAGCCCATCAACAGAAGTTGCGTCCGCCAGCGCCGTCCCCCCGCCGTCATTTTCCCGATGACGACGACCGGCCTGCGGACAGTTTGTCCGCCCTCGCGCAGCGTACCGCCCGCCCTCATCGGGACCGGTGCCTGCTCCCCCGGGCGTGGAGAAGACATCAAATGGATAACAATCAACCCCTCATGCGTAACATCGGGCCCTTCGCCCTGATGTTGACCGGTCTTGGTTCGATCATCGGCTCCGGCTGGTTGTTCGGTGCCTGGAAAGCCGCCAAGATCGCCGGCCCCGCCGCCCTTTTCGCGTGGCTCATCGGCGCCGTCGTCATCCTGGCCATCGCGCTCACTTACGCCGAACTCGGCGCGATGTTCCCCGAGTCAGGCGGCATGGTCCGCTACTCGCGTTATTCGCACGGCAGCCTCGTCGGTTTCATCGCCGCGTGGGCTAACTGGATTGCCATCGTCTCGGTCATTCCGATCGAGGCCGAAGCCTCGATTCAGTACATGAGTACATGGCCGTACGAGTGGACGCACGCGCTGTTTGTCGACGGCACGCTCAGTACGAGCGGCCTCATGCTCTCCGCGCTGCTGGTGATCGGCTACTTCATGCTCAACTACTGGGGCGTGAAGCTGTTCGCGCGCGCCAACACGGCCATCACACTGTTCAAGTTCGCCATTCCGGCACTGACCATTGCCGGCCTGATGATCGCGGGCTTCCACCCGGGCAACTTCAACATGGCGGAGCACGGCGGTTTCGCGCCGAACGGCATGTCGGCCGTGTTCACCGCCGTCGCCACGTCGGGCATCGTGTTTGCGTTCAACGGCTTTCAGAGCCCAGTGAACCTCGCCGGCGAAGCGCGCGACCCGGGGCGCAGCATCCCGTTCGCGGTGGTCGGCTCGATCCTGCTCGCCACTGTTATCTACCTGCTGCTGCAAGTGGCCTACATCGGCGCACTCTCGCCCGAGCAACTGGCCGGCGGCTGGCACATGGTGAGCTTCAGCTCGCCGTTCGCGGAATTGGCGATCGCACTCGGTCTGAACTGGCTGGCCATCGTGCTGTATTTCGATGCGTTCCTGAGCCCGAGCGGCACCGGCACCACCTACATGGCCACCACGAGCCGCATGATCTACGCGATGGAGCGCAACCGCACATTGCCCGCGATCCTCGGTCACGTGCATCCGCTGTATGGCGTGCCGCGCCCGGCGATGTGGTTCAACCTGGCGATCTCGTTCATCTTCATGTTCTTCTTCCGCGGCTGGGACTCGCTGGCCGCCGTGATCTCGGTCGCGACCGTGATCTCGTACCTGACGGGCCCGATCAGCGTGATGGCGCTGCGTCGCTCGGCCCCGAGCTGCACCGTCCGCTGCGCCTGCGAGGCCTGTCACTGATCGCACCGTTCGCCTTCGTGTGCGCGTCGCTGATTCTTTACTGGGCTCGCTGGCCGCTCACGGGTCAGATCATCGTACTGGTGATCGTGGCGTTGCCCGTCTACTTCTACTATCAGGCGAAGGATCGGTGGCAGGGTTTCGGCCGTGACCTCAAGGCATCGTGGTGGCTGATCGGTTACTTGCCGGCGATGGCGTTTTGCTCATATATCGGCAGCAAGGAATTCGGCGGTCTTGGCCTGCTGCCGTATGGCTGGGATATGGTGATTGTGGCCGCCATGTCGCTTGCGTTCTATCACTGGGGCGTGAAGGCCGGCTGGCGTACACCGTACCTGGCGGGTGAGCGTGAAGAAGACGTCGCCAGCATGGAAGGCATGCCCGCGCTCTCGCACTAAGCGCTCCGAACGTCGGCAGCGCCGACGGAAAAGCCCGCCTGCAATGCATTTGCGGCGGGCTTTTTTTACGTCATGCGCGGCATGCCGGGCACGCTCACCGATGGGCGCGCCGACGCTCGACGAACAGGCTGTTGCCCAGGGCGCGCTTGGCCATCTTCTTGGCATCCGCCGCCGCGGCCGAGACTTCCACGTGCGAAGGAAAGCTCTCCGGCGTGACCGCCACCACGCCGATCGACAAGCTCGTGATCGGGTGAAAGATGATCATGCCGCGACGATCTTCCGCTTCGAACCCGCCCGCCGCAATCTGATCCGGATGGAAGTATTCCGTCACGGCCTCGCCGAAGCGCGTGAGCGCATCGCGGCAGCGCGCCTCCCAGTCGGGGCTGCGGAACACCACCAGAAAGTCGTCGCCACCGATGTGACCAAGGAAGTCGCGCTCAGGGTTGCGCACCGCCATGAGCACGCGCGCAACCAGTTGGATCAGGTCGTCGCCGCGCCGGTAGCCGAACACGTCGTTGAACGGCTTGAAGTTATCGAGATCGACATAGCAGGCGTAGAACGACTGCCGCTCACCGATCATGCGATCCATGTAGTCGTCGATCGGCACGTTGCCCGGCAGCAGCGTGAGCGGGTTGGCGTACCGCGCCGCGTCGAGCTGCATATCGGTGATGTGACGCATCAGGGCATGGCCCTGCGCCACACCCAGATATCGCCCTTGATCGGTGACGATCAAACCGCCCGCGATTTGCCGGCTCGCGCCCTCGGCGATCATGCGACTCAGATCCTCCATGCGCGCGCTCTTGTCGAACGTGAGCGGGCGCGGCTCCATCACGGCCGAGCAAGGCTTGCGTCCATAGAGTTCACGCGTAAAAGGCCGAGCGAACCGGCCGATCAGCGACGCGCGGCCGATCAATCCCACGGCTCGGTCATGCTCGACCACCGGCAGCACATCGAGCGTCGCATCGCTCTCGAAACGCGCCACGACATCTTCGCTGCGGGTCTCCGGCGAGACAGGCGGCACATACGACGCGATTCGCTCCAGCGTCACATTGCCCGCGCCAAGTTGACTCGGTTGTTGATGCACATAGGCGCGGCGCTCGTTGACAACCGCCCGCACGTGCGCAGTGATCGCCCGTTGCGGCTTGGCTTCCGGACGCGCAATGAAATACCCCTGACCGAGGAAGATGCCGAGATCGCGCACGACCTGCAGTTCCTCGGCGTGCTCGATGCCCTCCGCGATGACCCGCGTGCCGCTCGTCTCCGCGATCTGGCGCATCGACCGCACGAACTGGAGTTTGACAGTGTCGGTGTCGATGCCGTCGACGAAATGACGGTCGATCTTGACGTAGTCGGGCCGCAGCTCGGACCACAGCCGCAGGCTGGCGTAGCCCTCGCCCATATCGTCGAGCGCCACTTCGAAACCCAGCGCGCGATACGCCGTGAGCGAAGCGCGCGTGCTTGCCAGATCCAGCGCGGGTGCATGCTCCGTGAGTTCGAGCACTACACGCTCGGGGGCGAGGCGCAGCGACTGGAGCATGGCAAATGTTTCGTCGAGACCGAGCGATTCGCTCACGCCGCCGACGGGATGGGCACGGGTGACCGGGCCGATGTTCAGGAAGAGGCGTTCCGGCAGATCCTGCTCGACGAAGCCACGCAGCACCGTGCGACGGCACGCCAGTTCGAGCGGCGCGAGCAGACCGTGACGTCGGGCTGCGGCGAACAGTGCCAGCGGCGAATGGATCGCCGTGCCGGCGGGCCCCGCACCAGCCCCTCGTAGCCGGCAACGCCCGACGTGCGAAAGTCGAGAATCGGCTGGAACACGCAGGTCAGACCGATACCCTCGCACAGCTCGGCGAGCCATGCGGCCTCGTCGGGTTCCGCATCGGGCACTGACGCCGCGACCGACGTCGATATCGCATCGTGCAATGTTCCAGGCGCGGCAAAGCGCTCCGGCGGACGTGTCGCGACAGGCGGGGGAAGGTTCAACGGGAACTCCGTAGGTCGGTGCGGTGCGCCGCCATCATGCAAATCGCATTGCGTTGTGCGGGCATGTGCCGGGCGCGTCCATGCCCATCGAAGGCGCGTTGCGCTCCGATGAAGCGTTTCACCCGTTCCCCGTGCTTCGCTTGCGGTAGCTGCTCTATGGCCCGTATCCGCGTCTTTTGACGGTGCCCGCAGGCACCCTCTTTTACTTGCCCTCAGGCTATCGCCGTTATTTGACAAATCTGTGACAGTGTCGGATTTGCCACACACGCCGAGACGGCGGAATCATCACCGTCGAACACCCTGGATATCCATCGCGTGAGCTCGGCATTCCTCCGGCATGGAGACGAAAAAAAACGGCAACGCCGCAAAGCGTTGCCGTTGCTTCGCGAGGGTGCCGCCGACCGGCGCGCCCTCCCGAACTTACCAGGCAGTGACCACCGAGCCGCCGAACTTCTTCTCGATGAAGGCCTTCACTTCCGGCGAATGGTAAGCCTTGATCAGCTTGGCCACCCAGGGCTTGTTCTTGTCGGCGGTACGGATGACCAGTACGTTGGCGTACGGGCCGCTGGCGTCTTCGATGGCGATCGAATCACGCTTCGGGTTCAGACCGGCTTCCATCGCGAAGTTGGTGTTGATGACGGCCACCGCCACATCGTCGAGCGAGCGCGGCAGTTGTGCGGCGTCCAGCTCCACGAACTTCAGCTTCTTCGGGTTGTCGACCACGTCGAGCGGCGTCGCCTTCAGACCGGCGTCGGCACGCAGCTTGAGCAAACCTTGCTTCTGCAGCAACAACAGGGCACGGCCGCCGTTGGTCGGATCGTTCGGCAGCGACACCTTGTCGCCCGTCTTCAGATCGGCCAGCGACTTGATTTTCTTCGAATAGATGCCCATCGGGAAGATCACGGTCTTGGCGATCGACTCGAGCTTGTAGCCACGGTCCTTCACTTGGGCGTCGAGGTACGGCTGGTGCTGGTAGCTGTTCGCGTCCAGGTCGCCCGACGACAGCGCGGCGTTCGGCTGCACATAGTCGCTGAACTCGATGACCCTGATGTTCAGGCCATCTTTGGCCGCAACCTTCTTCACTTCGTCGAAGATCTGCGCGTGCGGGCCGCCCGTGACACCGATCTTCAGATTGACGGCATCGGCGGCAGCCGCCGGCGCAGCGAATTGCGTGGCGAAAACCGTAGCGGCACCGACACCGGCCAGCAGTTTGAAAAGCGTGCGACGTTGCATAGAAAAACCTCGTGTGTGTGATGTGCCGGTGCGCCGGCGACGTTGTTATATGAGACGTTACTTATGGCTCAGGCGGCGCACCAGCCAATCGCCGAATGTCTGGACCAGTTGCACGAAGACGATCAGGATCAGCACAACGGTAATCATCACTTCGGGCAGGAAGCGCTGATAGCCGTAACGGATGCCCAGGTCGCCCAGACCGCCGCCGCCGATGGCGCCGGCCATTGCCGAATAGCCGACCAGACTGACGAACGTGATCGTCAGACCGGCCACGATGCCGGGCAACGCCTCGGGCAACAACACCTTGGTGACGATCTGACCGGTGGTCGCGCCCATCGACTGCGCCGCCTCGATCAGGCCACGGTCGACCTCGCGCAGGGCCGTCTCCACCAGGCGCGCGACGAACGGCGCGGCGGCGATGGTGAGCGGCACCACGGCCGCCATCGTGCCGATGGACGAGCCGACAATCAGACGCGTGAACGGGATCACCGCGACGAGCAGGATGATGAACGGTGTCGAGCGCACCGCGTTGACGAGGATGCCGACGACACGATTGGTCGGCAGGTTTTGCAACACGCCGTTGCGATCCGTGAGATAGAGCAGCACGCCAAGCGGCACGCCGACCACGGCACCGATCAGGCCGGAAATCCCGACCATGATGAGCGTCTCCCAGAAGGAGGAGACGAAGAGATCGAACATTTCACTCCACATGGCTCAGCTCCTCAACGACAACGCCTTGACTGGCGAGGAACGCCATGGCTTCGGCCACCCGGGCCGGGGTGCCGCCCGCCAGCACGGCGAGCGATCCGAACGCCTGCCCCTGGATCTCGTCGATCTGGCCGTGCAGGATGTTGAAATCGAGTTCGTAGCGACGAATCGCCTCGGAGAGCAGCGGCTGATCCACGCCCGCGCCCGAGAACGCCAGACGATACAGGTGATCGTGACCGTTGCCGATGCGCGACGCGACACGCTCACGAACGCCCGCGGGCAGCTCCTGCGAAATCACGTCGCCGATAAGCGCCCGCGTAACGTCGTGACGCGGGCGCAGGAACACCTCGATGACACGGCCCTGCTCGACCACACGGCCGGCATCGAGCACGGCGACACGGTCGCACACCTGCTTGATGACTTCCATCTGGTGCGTAATCAGCACAATGGTCAGGCCCAGCTCGCGATTGATACGCTTGAGCAACTCGAGAATCGAGCGCGTCGTCTCGGGATCGAGCGCCGACGTCGCTTCATCCGAGAGCAGCACCTGCGGCTCGCTCGCCAGCGCGCGGGCAATGCCCACCCGCTGCTTCTGGCCACCGGAAATCTGCGACGGATAACGATCCTTTTGTGCCGTCAGACCGACGAGCTCGAGCAGCGGCAGGATCTTCGCGCGAATCTCCGCCGCCGACAGACCCGCCAGCTCCAGCGGCAACGCCACATTCTCGTAGACGGTGCGCGAGTTGAGCAGGTTGAAGTGCTGGAAGATCATGCCGATGCGGCGGCGCGCCTGACGCAGCGCGTCGGACGACAGCGACGTGAGGTCCTGCCCGTCGACGCGCACGCTGCCGTCGCTCGGACGATTGAGCAGGTTGATGACACGCACGAGCGTGCTCTTGCCGGCGCCGCTTCGGCCAATGATGCCGAAGACTTCGCCGCGCTCGATCGACAGGCTGATATTGGAAAGCGCGTCGATCGGCCCCTTGGGCCCAGCGAAACGCTGGGTAATGTTCTGGAGTTCGATCATGCAAAAAAATAGCAGCCCCACTGCTGAAACCGCCCGCAGTGCCGCCGCTTTGACTCGATATTCAGTGCAAAGACAACATTCTAGCCCATGCATCTAAATAGATGAAAATAATAAAACTTGATCTCCTTATATCGGATTTCAACTGAACCTGACGGCGATCACGCTTGTCTGCGAGAGGCGAAGTCGTCGAGCACTTCGATCACGCGGTCAAATTCGAGCGATTTGTCAAAGAAGTACTGCACGCCCAGTTGCTGGCATCGCTTGCGGTACGTGGCCAATGCATAGTTCGTGAGCACGATGGCCATGAGTTGGGGCAGCAGTCCCGCGTCGTGCAGGTAAGAGAGCACGTCCATGCCGGAGCCGCGTCGCAGTTGAATATCGACGATCACCGCGTCGAACGAATCTTCCTGGAGTGTGCGCACCGCGTCGTCGGCCGTCTCCGCCACGCCTGTCACCTGGAGCATCCCGGTCGAACCGAGCGCTTCGGACAGGCTTTCGCGGATGACCGCCGAGTCTTCGATCAAGAGCACCTTGAGGGGCAAACCGGACCCCGTATGCGTTGCCGCGTTCCCGGTTGGCATGACAACCTCGCTATCAACTGATCAAGCCGTTCTTGAGCGCGTAGAGCGTCAGGTCGGCATTGGTTTTCAAATGCATCTTTTCCAGCACGCGCGCGCGATACGTGCTGACGGTCTTTACCGACAGATGCAACTCGTCCGCAATTTCGGTGGGCGTGCGGCCCTGCGCGAGCTTGCAGAACACTTGGAACTCGCGCTCCGAGAGTTGCTCGTGGATCGGCTCGTCGCCCGGCTGGTCCAGCTTCTGCGCGAGCAGGTCGGCGGTACCTTCGCTGACATAACGGTGGCCGCGCGCGACCGTGCGGATAGCCCGAATGATTTCTTCGGGCGCCGCATCCTTCATCAGATATCCGTTCGCGCCGGCGCGCAGGAGGTTGACCGCATACTGCGCTTCAGGATACGTCGACAGGAACAGTACGCCCTGAGCCGGGCGCAGCTGTTTGATCACGCGCAACGTATCGATACCGTTCTTGTCAGGCATGGCGATATCCAGCAACACGACGTCGAAGGCCGTATCGCGAACCGCACGGATCACTTCGTCGCCGCTCGCCGCTTCGCCCAGCACTTCCATGTCCGACTCGTCGGCAATGAATTGCTTGAAGCCGGTACGGACAATCGCGTGGTCGTCGGCAATCAGGATTTTTATTGTTGTCGGTGACATCTAAGCTCCAGTGACGCTCGGTCGCTCGAATAATGAATCATCTGCCGGTAACTCTCAATGGTGCCGCACGAGATCCTGGCCTCCACAGCCAGCACGCCGGGCCGCCAGGCGAGCCGCCCGGGCGGCCCCAGACGTCGTCTATCGTCGGAACACCCCAAAGAGAAGCGTGACCAGGAAGATCACCAGAAAGATGAAGAACAGGATCTTTGCGATCTCTGCGGCACCGACGGCGATTCCCGTAAAGCCGAACACTGCAGCGATCAACGCGATCACGAAAAAAACGACAGCATAGTGAAGCATCGCAACCTCCTTGTAGGGGAACGGTCCGCGCGCGTCTGCATGACGCGTCACAGTATCGCTTCAGCGCACGGACAAGCCCCGTGCGGCAGCGCTCCGTCTAATCGACGATCTTCTTGGCGACAGTCAGTCCAAGCAGCAGGAAGATCACAAACAGCACCAGGAACAGCACGAACAGAATCTTCGCGATCCCGGCAGCACCCGCGGCGATCCCGGTGAAGCCCAACAGGCCCGCCACGATCGAGATCAGTGCGAACATCAACGCCCACTTCAACATAGCGCTCTCCTCGGTCAATGCATCGTTTCCCGGAGACCTCGTTCGCCTCCGACGGCGCGACACCGGCTTGCGCAACGCGGCGCGAACCCTCGGACGCTGAGTGAATGGTAGAAAAACGGCGCGCAGGAGACTGCCCGGACCCCGCTGGTTTTTGCGTAGGAATTGACTGACAATTCGCGAAACAACGCGATTTTCGACTTATGATCGAAACGCGTCCGATCATCGGTATTCCCTGAACGCCCCTCGTCAACACCACGCCACAGGCCCTCATGTCCCGATTGCTCACGTCCTGGTTGCGTCGCCGAAGCTGGATCATCGCCATGATCGCGGCGATCGCCATCACCGTTGGCAGCCTGATCGGGCTGGAGTCTGCGCACCGCCGGCTGGCGTCCACCTACGAGGCGGCCTTGCAGGCCATGACCGCGGCCAATGAACTCAACGAGATCATGGCGCGCACGTCGACCGTTGTGTCGAGCCAACGCGGCTACCTGCTCACGAACGACCCGATCTATCTCGATCCCTACCTGTCGGCCGTGCGGCGCATTCGTGATCTCGCCGCCCTGATCGTGCGGCATTACGAAGCAACGGGCGACACGCAGGCCACGAAGGACTTTGCCAATGTGATGACGCTGTTCTCGCAGCGCATCACCGCCATGGAAACAGCGCGCGCGGCGGTCAAGCAAGGGGCGATGAACTTCGAAGAGGCGCTCTCGCCCGCCAGTCTCGGCATCGGCACGATGGAACCGGTGCAAGACGGCATCACCAACCTGTACAACCGCGAGCTGGCGCGCGCGCGCACCGCACAGGACGACGGACGCTTCGATCAGGCGATCTCCGCGATAAGCGCCGGCGCGCTCTCGGTGCTCACCATCCTGCTGTTCGTGCTGCTGTTTCGTTCCCTCGGCCGGCAGATGCGGCAGGAGCGACTCGCGCGCGACCGGTTGAGCGAGCAACAAGCACATCTGGATCGGGTAGTGCGCGAGCGCACCGAACAACTGGACGAGTTGGCCACCCACTTGCAGAACGTCAGCGAAGACGAGAAGACCCGTCTGTCGCGCGAGCTGCACGACGAACTCGGCGCGATTCTCACCGCCTGCAAGATGGATGTGACCTGGGCGCATCACAAGCTGCGCAACGTCGATCCGGTGATCGCCGAAAAGCTCGCGCGCGCGCAGCGCAATCTCGACGCCGGCATTCAGACGAAGCGCCGCATCATCGAGAATCTTCGGCCGACGGTACTGATCAACTTCGGTCTCGTGACGGCGTTGCGCTCGCTCGCCGAGGAAACCGCCGATCAACAGCACTGGCAGCTCGATCTCGACCTGCCGGAAGAGGACTTCGCCCTGCCGGAGTCGACGGCCATCGTTCTGTTCCGCGTTGCCCAGGAAGCGCTCACGAACGCGGGCAAGTACGCGCGTGCCACCACGGTGCGCGTGGCGCTGGCATGCGACGATCAGCGTGTGCGTCTCGAAGTCATCGACAACGGTATCGGTCTCACACCGGATCAGTTCAACAAGCCCAAGACACATGGCCTGTTCGGCATGCGCCAACGGGTCTCCGCCAAGGGCGGACGCATCGACATTCACTCGCTGCCGCTGCGAATCGGCACCGAGATCCAGGTCGTGCTGCCGTTGTGCAATCCGGCGGACGCGCCCAACATCGCGACAGAAGTCACCGAAAGCACCGCCACACATACACCTGCCCCCGGGAAGCCCGACGACGGCGCGAGCGCCTCGCCGCAAACGCCTTAATCCTCTCATCCTCAATACGGCGTCCTCGGTACTGCGTCCTCGATACCGAGCACGTCGGAATGCGCCGACAGCGCAACCCGACGCCACCTACGCCGCGACGCTATCGCGGCTGACATCGCGAACGCTTCGCACTCCCTACCATGGAATCTCGTGCCGCATCGAAAGCGCGGCGACGGGGCGCGCCGCCTTGCGTGCCGAAGCGATAGAAATTCTCCGAACCGAACCTATCCCAACCCAACATGAAGGAGTTGCTATGAACTCGGATCTGATCAAGGGCAAGTGGAACCAACTCAAGGGCGAAGCGAAGAAGCAGTGGGGCAACCTGACGGATGACGATCTGCTCAAGATCGAAGGCAACCGCGACAAGTTCGTGGGGACGATCCAGGAGCGCTATGGCAAGGCGAAGGCCGAAGCCGAACGCGAAGTCGACACGTGGAACGACCAACACAAGCTCTGGTAAGCGCTTGCCGCCGTGCCCGCCCAACGGCGGGCGCCCCGACGCGCCCCGCTCACTTCGCGCGCGTACCGCGCGTCGCACAACATCCTTTGTCAAAGGAGACATTCAAATGAAACGACTGATCGCCATCGCATTGCTCTCCGGCTTCGCCCTGGGCCTCGCCGGTTGCAACACCATCCACGGCGCGGGCAAGGATGTCGAACGAGGGGGCGAAGCCATTCAGGGCGCCGCCGATCGCGCCAAGTAACCCGGCATATCGCCGAATCCACGTTCACCGCATGTCCCCCCGCCCCCCCGAAACTCGATGCATCGGCATTGCGCCTCATGCGCATTCCATTGCCAGCCTGAAGGAGGACCCCGACATGTCACATCGAACTGTCATGAACATCCTGACCTGCGCCAGCCTGACCGTGGGCACCGCGGGAATGCTGAGCACCGCGGCGGCCCACGCAGCCGACGCGGCGGCCAAGGATCGCTACGAGGCGACGCAGAAATCGGCCGAGGCCGACTACAAGGCGTCGGTCGCGCGTTGCAAAGCGCTCAAGGACAACGCGAAGCGTGTCTGCGTCGAGCGTGCAAAGGGCAACGAAGCCATTGCCAAGGCCAATGCGCAGGCCGACTATGAGCAAACACCCAAGGCGCGCTACGAGGCCGCCATCGCGAAGGCCGACGCCGATTACCGCGTTGCCAAGTTGCGCTGCGACGACAAGAAGGGCAACGACGAGGACGTTTGCGTCAAGGACGCCGAAGCCGCCAAAACCAAGGCCTACGGCGATGCCAAGGTCATGCGCACGAGCCGGGAATCGTCGAAGGACACGATGGCCGCGCGGCAGGACGCCAATGCCGAGGCGGACAAGGCGCAGTACAAGGCCGCGCTCGAACGCTGCGACGCGCTGGCCGGCATTCCCAAGGACACCTGCGAGGCACACGCCAGGGCGCGCTTCCACCAGTAAGCGCAGGGATCTCCCAAACCATGCGGATCGCGGCCACGGATCCGTCCCAAAAAGCAGCAGATCCGGACGCACCGGGCGAACCGGCTAGGCAGGGAGGAGACGGCGGCGTTGCGTGCAGTCCCGCGACGTCGATGGCGGGCGGATGCGGCAAAAGCAGCTTTCGCCTGCTGTTTTTGTGCCACAGGCGGCGAGCGTGCATGTAAATGAATGTAACAAGCGCGGCCCGACCTGACGCTAGCCGACGCGAGCCCGGCAACGCGAGACGCTCACCGAAACGAGCGCAAATCGTTGATTCTGAATAGAATGAGCGCTTGATTCACACGTTTGGCGGCTGCTTTTCTACGCCCGGACGTTCCCTGTGCCGTGTCAATGCGCATACTTTGCAACAATTGCGCCACGCCCGTGTTTCGGAACTTCAGTAAAGTTAAGCCAAGGAATCTGACGAACAACGGTGCTCAAGGGCACCCGGCGCGTCGCACGGCATGGTGCCGTCCGGGCGCGGTCATCAGTACGCTGCCAAGTCCGCAGGAGAAATGTCATGAAAACCAAGTTTGCCGCCCTTGCCATCGCGGGGATCGCGCTCGCTGCGGGTGCCGTCGGGACAGCGCAGGCTCACGTCTCGGTCGGTATCGGCATTGGCTTGCCGCTAGTCGTCCCGGCACCGGTCTATGCGCCGGCCCCCGTGTACGTCGCGCCCCCGCCGCCCGTCTACTATGCCCCGCCGCCCGTCTATGTCGCGCCCGCGCCAATCTATTACGGTCCTCCGCGGGGCTACTACGGTCGTCCGTACTACGGTTACGGGCACGGCCACTGGCGCCGAGACCGCTGGCATCGCGATTGAGCAACGGCCGGCGTCACGCGGGCTGACTCACCGGCTAACGCACCGCTCCCGGAAAAATGAACGCGCCACCGACTGCGAAGTCGTGGCGCGTTGTCGTTGGCGGCGCCGACCGGCGCAACGGGTCTAGCGACCGACGCGATAGGCGATACGAAAACCGCCCCAATGACGCCCATTCACATAAATCGGAGCCGAGGCGTCTTTCATCACCATGAACTCCCCGCCGCCCATATCGCGCCGGTAAGTCTGCAGCAGCAGCGGTTGGGTGTTGCGTCCGGCGGCCGCGCCCGTGCGGTCGTTGAACAAACGCCGGTTGCGGCAATGCGCGGCATTCCAGACCGGATCGTTGGTCGGTGCCTGCGAGAACTTGCGGTTATGCGTCGGCAGATAGCCGTTCTCGTCGACGGCGGCGCAAAAGGCGATGCGTTCGTTGAGCGCGAGCAACGGCTCCTGGATGGCCGGCAGCGTCTCGTCGGTAAACCGCGTGAAGCTCGCCATCAACTGCTGCGGGTTCGAACCGGGGATCGGCTCGTAGCGGCGGTCAAACAATGCCTGCTCGGTGATCTTGCCCTTGGCAAGCGCCGCCTCGAAGCTCTCCCCGACCTGCTTGGCCGCGCGGCGTACCGCGCGAATGAACGGCGTGTCCTCTGTCTCGACGTCGCTGCCGGCGATCAGGCCGATCAGATGCTCCGAGACGCCCAGCAAACCGTTGATGCGCTCGCGCGCACGCTCAACGTGTTCCGCCGAATGCGAAACGCCGTCGGCCATTTCATCGACGTGGGCGACGAGCGTGGCGCATTCGCTTTCGATGGCTTCGCTGGCCTGCGCGATCTGTCCGGCCTGACGGTCGAACGTGTCGAGCGCAGTCCCGGCCGTCTCGATCACGCTGGCGATGGCGCGGGTGCCTTCGCGGGCGTCGTTGGCGCGCGCAACATTCGCGTTGCTCTCGCGCATCAGGCGCTCGGTGCGCTCGCCCAGCGTGGCGAGCGTGTGCTCGATCTGCTGCGTCGCCTCGGCCGTCTTGCTCGCGAGCAGTTTGACCTCGGTGGCCACGACCGCGAAGCTGCGCCCGGCCGCCCCGGCGCGCGCGGCTTCGATGGCGGCGTTGAGCGCCAGCAGATTGGTCTGGCGGGCGATGACCGAAATACCTTCCGCCACCTTGCCGACGTGATCGAGCGCGTCGCGCAGCCCGGCGATTTCGCCAGCCATGCCGGAGACACCCTCCACGAGACCATGGATCGATGCCAATGACGCGTCGGCCGTGTGGCGCGACGCCGCAATTTCGGCGCTCGCGCGATCGGCCACATCCCGGGCCTCGCGCGCGGCGCTGGCGATACGTTGGTTGCCTTCGCTGGTCTCGGTGGCCGTTTGGTGCAGCGCCTGAAACACGTCGGCCTGACGCTTGATGCGAACGGCGATCTCGTCGACGTTACCGGCGATATCGCATAGTTCAACGCCGAGGGTGCCGGCATTGGCCGCTACCTCGTTCATGATGTTGACGGTTTGCGCCGCTCCCCGGGTGCGCGTGAATAGCCCCATTGTCAGTCTCCTCGCGTCTCTGATCCACTTGTTATGACGAGGGCGCGACAGTCGCCGTACCGGACGGAAAACATCGGGGCAGACGCTCGCGCCACACGCTGGTGTGTCGAAAGAGATAACGGGAGAAAAAACGGTCGACTTGAGGATTGTCTCGCTGGTCGCCGCCCCGCGCTTCCGACTTTATAGGACCACCCTCTCATGCACGGCTTACGCGGGACTTACTGACAGGGCAGTGTCGCGTCGGCACGCAATCATCCGAATAATGGCTATGATGATGACAAATCATCACCCTATCCGATGGATTCGATATGACGCCGGACCAATTGCTCACCTTCGCGACCGTGGCCGAACTCGGCAACATCAGTCATGCGGCGCAAGCGCTGCACCTATCGCAACCGGCCGTCTCCGGCCAGTTGCGGCTGTTGCAGGAGTCGTTCGGCGAGCCGTTGTATCGACGCGATGGACGCGGCATCCGGTTGACGGCCGTGGGCGAGCAGGTCGCCGTATACGCCAACAAGCTGCGGCAGGACTATCGCCAGGCCATGGCACTGCGCGATAGCCTGCGCGGCATGGAAACCGGGGCGCTGCGCATCGGGGCGAGTACGACGCCGGCAAGCTACCTGCTGCCTTACGCAATTGCGGAATTCCATCAACGCTACCCTGCCGTCGCACTGCATATCATCGACGGCAATACCAGTGAAATCGTGGCGCAACTCGATCGGCTCGACGTGGCCTTCATCGAAGGCGCCGTGCCGCCGGGACTGTCGCCGGAGATCGCGGTGCGTCCCTGGCGCGACGACGAAGTCGTTGCCATTGCCCGGGCCGACCATCCCCTCGCGCGACATCCGCAAGGCGCATCGCTGCAGGCGATCGCCGAGTTCCCGTTGATCCTGCGCGAACCGGGTTCGGGGGTGCGAGCGCTGGTCGCGCGCGCATTCTCGGTGGCCGGACTCGCGCCTCGCGTGGCACTGGAACTGGCCGGGGTGGAAAGTATCAAGGAAGCCGTGCGGGCGGGCATGGGCGTGGGCTTCGTGTCGGCGATGTCGATGCGTCACGAAGACGCGGCACTCGCTTCGATTCGCATCGATCCCCCGCATGGCCTCAAGCGTCTGCTGACGGCGCTCGTGCCGCATGCCGACGCCCTGTCGCGCCCGACCGAGCGATTTCTCGCCCAGTGCTTCGCCACGGTCACTGACGAACCGGCAACGTTGCGGTAACCGCCTGCGGTTCGTCCGCGCGTCGGCACGGGAGCCCCAGCGACGCACCCCGCTTGTCGCGTCCCGCTCAGAACGGCATGCGTACCAACTCCTCCACTGCGCCCACGACCTTGTCACGCGTTCGCATCAGCAACGAAAACGACAAGTCGGCCTGAGCGCTCGCCAGCATCGCACCGGTCAGGTCGTCGCTCTGGCCCAGATCGAATGCGCGCATGCGCTCGCCGGCGTCGCGCTGGGCCGCGTCCACGCTGCGCAGCATCGCGCCGAAGTCGGGACCGACTGAAGCACCGGCCAGAGCAGGGTCTGCGTCGCGCACACCCGCCACGCTATCCAGTTCGCGCTGCGTCGCATGCATGCGACGCATCTCAGCCATCAATGACTGTTCCATCGAGACGGGCATTCGGATCTCCTGAGTGAGTTTCGAGGTGTGCCGCGCGCGTAAGGCAGGCAGCACCGACAAGACTCCGCACTTTACGCACACTCTCCCCCACCCAGAATGGGGAATCCCCCAAAGCCCACGCAGTTGAGTCATTCCCCATCAACACAGGGGGAGGACGCCTTTAGGATGCGAACTTCCCTGCGCCACCGAGCTCTGCGAACCGACATCCAAACACATGAACACAATGCACGCGCCTACGCCGCCCGGCGCGATCCGGGCACTCGATCCGTGCCGGCTGGGACAGCCGACGCAGCTCCTCGACCCCCTGACCGAGCGGCTGCGCTCGCGCCTCGATGTCCAATTGCCGCAGCACGTTCGCCATCGTCATGCTATGGCATGGCGCGTCGCCGCCATGTCGGTGAGCGCCAGCGCGCCGAGCGTCACCGATGTCATCGTGCAGCGCTTTCAGGTGGACGGTCACGGCATCGACGTTGCCATCGACGCGGGACTGCTGCGCGACGCGTTCCGGCTGCGCTACGACGCGGACGACTTCGTCGGGCCGCCCGCCCTGCACGCCGCGCCACCTGCGGCGACCTACGAGCGTTTCGTGACGCGCTTCGCGAGGCAGATGCTCGACGCACTGCGCCAGGCCGTCTCCGCCGAGATGTCGCCGACCACGGCGTATGTCGAGACCCTGCAGAGCGCCCCGGGGTCGACGCCGCCGTCGCTCTGGATCGGCGCGCGCATCGCGGATCGTGCGGCCGATGCGCCGCTGGGCACGGTCACCTTCCGGCTCGCGGCGGAGGACGCACGCCGCTGGCTGACCATGCTCGGCCCCGACGCGGGGGAACGTGTCGCCGAGCACACGCCGCCCGCCTGCGACGTCACCACGATTCCGGTGCGCCTGAGCGCGCACTGGCTCGACGTCGACTTGTCGCTCGGCGCGCTGCTCGACGCGCAACCGGGGGATGTCCTGCCGGTGCGGTTCATGCAACGCGCCCTCGTTTGCGTGGACAACGACCCGTTGATGAGCGCCGATATTGTCGAGCGCGATGCGCACTTGTGCCTCACGCACTTCCAAACTCTTGAGTAAGGACTCTGTATTCGTCATGTCTACCCACTTTCCTCACGCCCCGTCCGGTCAAGCGCCTCACGCCGGTGCGCCCGCCGACGTCACGACGTCCACCGCTGCCGATCGGCGGATGGACGCGCTGACCGATGATCTGCCTGCGCTCGGCGCGCTGACCCACCTCGCCGACCTCGCCGATCTGCCTGACGATTTAGCCGGTGACTGGCTCGGTGAGACGGGCAGCGACAACGCCGCGCCCGCCTCCCGTTCCGCTGACGCGGCCGGCACAGCACCGGTGCCGCTCGCCATGCGCGAGACGCTGCGCCGTGTGCCGGTGAAGCTCACGCTCGAAGTCGGCGCAACGCGTCTTACGCTGGGCGAGCTGGCGGCCCTGCGTGCCGACGACGTGCTGAGTCTCGATCGCGCGGCGGGTGCACCGCTTGCCGTGCTGGTCAACGGTGTGCCGGTGGGACTGGCGGAAGTCGTCGTCTCGGGTGCGCAGTACGGGCTGAAGATCCTCACGCTCGATGCGCTCGAGCTGGACCGGCTGGCGCCATGAAAGCCGCGCTACACCGCCTGCGCCTGCGGCGCTCGCGCCTTCACGCGTCGCGCAACTTTCCGATGTGCGCCTCGGAGACGCTCGTGCTCGCGATCCTCGCGATCGGCTTCGCGCTGTTCGCCACCGGAGCGCACGCCGACGAGACGGGCGAACTGATGCGCCTGCGCACGCAAGGCGGCACCACCGACTTCTCCGTCAAGACCCAGTTGCTCATTCTGATGACGCTCCTGGGACTGCTGCCGATGCTGCTGATGGTGATGACCACGTTCGTGCGTTTTGCCATCATCCTCGCGTTGCTGCGCCAGGCACTGGGCCTGCAGCAGGGGCTGCCCTCGCGCGTGCTAACCGGCATGGCCTTGCTGCTCAGCCTGCTCGTCATGCGCCCTGTCGGCGAAGCGATCTGGACGCAGGCGGTCGTGCCCTATGACGAAAATCGCATCACGCTGACCGAAGCGATTCGCGTCGGCGAAGCGCCGCTCTCTCGCTTCATGCTTGCACAAACGCGTCAGACGTCGCTCGAACTGATGGCCCGGCTGACCGGCGAGACGCACGTTGCCGAGCCGCAGGCGCATAGCTTCCTGGTCAAGGCATCGGCATTCCTGCTGAGCGAACTCAAGACGGCGTTTCAAGTCGGCGCGATGCTCTTCGTGCCGTTTCTCGTCATCGATCTGGTGGTGGCCTCGGTGCTCATGGCCATGGGCATGATGATGCTCTCGCCGCTGGTCGTCTCGTTGCCGCTCAAGCTCCTGCTGTTCGTGCTCATCGACGGCTGGACACTCACGGTCAGCACGCTCGTCACCAGCGTGCAGGCGGTCTGAGGAGAACGCCATGCTCACCAGCGACATCGCCATCGACATGGGGCTGGACGCCCTGCGGCTCGTGATCGTCATCGTGCTCGTGCTCATCGTGCCGAGCCTTGTGACCGGTCTGGTCGTGGCGCTCTTTCAAGCCGCGACACAGATCAACGAGCAGACGCTGTCGTTCCTGCCGCGCCTGATCGTCACACTGCTGACGCTCGGGCTCGCGGCGCCATGGCTCGCCGGCACGCTCACCGATTTCGCCGCCGACATCTTCGCCCGCGCGGCGACGCTCGCTGGGTAGCGCGGCGCGCCGCCAACGCCCGCAGCCGGACCCCCGATCATGCCGTTTCCTCTTCCCTTGGCCGCCTGGCCTGGCCTCGAAGGCTGGCTCGCCCAATGGCCCGCGCAGCTCGTGATGCTGTGGTGGCCGTTCTGTCGCTTCGTTGCCGCGCTGAGCATGCTGCCGCTCGTCGGCGAGGGCGTGGTGCCGATGCGCTGGCGCGTACTGGTCGCGCTCGTGCTCAGCCTGTCGCTATGGCCGGTGCTCGCCAAAGGCGGCGTGCCCCCGATCGATCCGTTCTCGCTGGCCGGCATGGCGCTGGCCGCGGAGCAAGCGATCATCGGCGCGTGTCTGGGGCTGGCCTTCTTCATCGTGCGCAGCCTGCTCACCCTTGTGGGCTACCTGTGCGCGTCGCAGATGGGACTGGCCATGGCGGCCATGAACGATCCGATGAACGGCGAAGCCAGCGAGCCGGTCTCGCTGCTGATGGTCTGCCTCGGCACCCTGCTGTTCTTCATCGCCGACGCGCATCTCATCGCGGTGGCCATCGTTGGCCGCAGCTTCGAGGTGTGGCCCATCGGCGGGGGACTGCCGCTCAGCGACCTCGCCGGTTTGTTGCGAGCGCTGGGTTGGACGCTGGCGGCTGCCGTAACGCTGGCGCTGCCCGTGGTGCTGACGACCTTCGTCGTTCAGTTCGGGCTCGGTCTGCTCAATCGCGCCGCGCCGGCGCTGAACCTGTTCTCGCTGGGCTTCGCCGTGACGACGGCCGTCGGCCTCGTTGTGCTCTCGGCGGTCATCCCGGCCCTACCTACCCACTACCTGGCGCTGACCGAACGCGTGCTCGACGCGCTCGGCCCCGTCGCCCGACCGATTTGAGCCCATGACGACCCAAGACACCGGCGACAAGTCCGAAGCCCCCTCGTCCCAGAAGCTGCGCCGCGCACGCGAGCAGGGACAGGTGGCGCGCTCGCGCGATACGGCCACGGCGGTCGGCATCATGAGCAGTGTGGCCGTGCTCGCTGTCACCGCGCCCGCGCAGCTCGACGCATTCCGCTCGCTCTACGCCGCGGCGTTCGCGGATCTCGCCGGCATCGGCTTCGACGACGCGTGGACGGCCTTGCTGCCGGCGGCGATGTGGCTGCTCGTCAAGCTCCTCGCGCCGCTGGCCGCGATTCCGCTGTGCATCAGCGTGGCGGCCATGCTGCCCGGGGGCTACGTCTTCAGCACGACGCTGCTCAAGCCCAAGTGGCAGCGGCTCTCGCCCAAAGCCAACCTGGGCCGACTCGTCTCGATGAAGCACTACGCGCAGGTGGGCATCGCCGTAGCGAAGGTTGTGCTGGTGGCGGCCGTGTTGGTCTTTGTCGTGCGCGCGCACTGGGACGCGTTGCTCGCCCTGCAGGCGAGTGCCTCGCGCGAGGCGATTGCCGTGGGACTCAGGCTGTTGCGCGACGCTGTGCTCGTGCTCGGCGGCGCGTTCGTGGCATTCGCGTTGCTCGACCTGCCGATGCAGCGCTACTTCTTCCTGCGTGAGCAACGCATGACCAAGCAGGAAGTCAAGAACGAGCACAAGCAGTCCGAGGGACGTCCCGAAGTCAAACAGCGTATTCGACAGATCCAGCGTCGTATGGCCGAGCGCAGCTTGCGCCGCACGGTGCCGTTGGCCGACGTGGTGATCGTCAACCCAACGCACTACGCCATCGCACTCAAGTACGACACCGAGCGTGCGCAAGCGCCCTATGTCGTGGCGCGCGGCCTTGACGAAATGGCGGGCGTGCTGCGCCAGATCGCCCGCGACCACAAGATCGACGTCGTGAGTGCCCCGCCGCTGGCGCGAGCGCTTTACCACACGAGCCAGGTCAACCAGCAGATTCCCGCCGCGCTATACGAAGCGGTCGCGGTGATTCTTGCCTACGTGCTGCAACTGCGCGCATGGCGAACCGGCGAACGCGCCACACACCCCGACCGTCCGGACACGCCCGCCGTGCCCGCCGCACTCTCCGATCCTACTGATCCAACCGCCCCAACCGACAAACGCCCCCGTCCCTGAACTCATGAGCCGACTACTGACCCACCTTCGGCGTCAAAAATTCCTGACGCCGCTTCTCGTCTTCGCCATCCTCGCGATGGTGATCCTGCCGCTGCCGCCGCTGCTGCTCGACACGCTCTTCACGTTCAACATCGTGCTTTCGATGGTCGTGATCCTGGTGAGCCTGTCGGTGCGGCGTCCGCTCGACTTCTCGGTCTTCCCGACGGTCATTCTCGCCACGACGCTCATGCGTCTGACGTTGAACGTCGCGTCCACGCGCGTGGTGCTGCTCAAGGGCAACGAAGGCACCCATGCGGCCGGTAGCGTCGTCGAATCGTTCGGCAATGTCGTCATCGGCGGCAACTTCGTCGTGGGCCTCGTGGTGTTCGTGATCCTGATGATCATCAACTTCGTGGTCGTCACCAAGGGCGCGGAGCGCATCTCCGAAGTCTCGGCACGCTTCACGCTCGACGCGCTGCCCGGCAAGCAGATGGCCATCGACGCCGACCTGAACGCCGGGCTCATCAATCAGGAAGCCGCACAGACTCGCCGTCGAGAGGTGAGTGCCGAAGCCGACTTCTACGGCGCGATGGACGGGGCGTCGAAATTCGTGCGCGGAGACGCGGTGGCGGGCATTCTTATCCTGCTCATCAATCTGATCGGCGGTGTCGCCATCGGCGTGACGATGCACGGCATGAGTGCGGGCGATGCCTTCCGCCAATACTCGCTGCTGACCATCGGCGACGGTCTGGTCGCGCAGATCCCGGCACTGCTGCTCTCGGCGGCGGCGGCGATCATCGTCACGCGGGTGTCCGACGCCGGCGACTTCGAAAAGCAAGTCGGCGACCAGTTGCTCGCGTCGCCGTCGGTGCTGGCGAGCGTCGCCGTGCTGATGTTCGTGCTGGCGCTGATTCCGGGCATGCCGACCGCGCCGTTCCTGGCGTTCGCGGCCGTCGTGGGATTCGTGGCGTGGCGCGTCGGCCAACGCCGCGCGCCCGACGTCACCGACGACACCGACGCGCTCGAAGCGGCGCTCGGCGCTCACGAGCCCCCACACTCACATGGCAGCAACTACCGTTCGTCTCGCCGGTGACCGTCAGCCTCGGCTATCAGATCGTGAGCCTTGCGGACAAGCGAGACGGTGCGCCGCTGGTGCAACGTCTCTACGGCATGCGGCAAACGCTCTCGCAGACCATGGGCTTCCTCGTGCCGGCGGTCCGGCTGGATACCGGACTCGGCCTAGGGGCGAATGAATATGCAATTGACGTTGGCGGTGTACGCGTCGCCAGCGCGTCGCTGCCGCACGATCGGTTGATGGCGATTGCGGCGCCCGATTGCTATGGCGACCTCGACGGCATGCCCGCCATCGATCCGTCCTTCGGCATGCCTGTCGTGTGGATCGAGCCGGAGCAGCGCGCGCATGCGCTGGGGCTGGGTTACCAGATTGTCGATCCCGCCGGCGTGATCGCCACACACGTCCAGCAAGCGATGAAGACCCATCTGGCCGATCTGTTCACCTATCAGGACGTCACCTCGCTCGGTGAGCGCTTGCGTGAGTTGTCGCCCGCGCTGGCCGACGCGCTGGACAAGGCGCTCACGCATCAACAGCAGTTGGCGGTCATTCGTCAGTTGCTCGCCGAAAGCGTGTCGTTGCAGGACATCGGTGTGCTGGCGACGGCGCTGGTCAACGCAGCCGCGACGAGCAAGGAGCCGCTGGTGCTGGCCGCCGAGGCGCGCAGTGCGCTGGGGCGCCGGTTGGTGCACGGCCTGATTGGCGATGCGCCAACGCTGCACGTCTATCAGCTCACGACCGATCTTGAGAACCTGTTGCTGGGCGCCTATACCGCCGCGCAGCAGTCGGGCAAGACCACTGCCGACGCTTTCCCGCTCGATCCGCAATTGCTGGAACAGTTGCAGGCCCACATGCCGCAGGCACGCGAGAACATGAAGCAAACCGGCCACGCGCCGGTGCTGCTCGTGATGCCGCAACTCCGGCCGCTGCTCGCGCGCTATGCACGGATGTTCGCGAGCGGGCTGCATGTGCTCTCGTATAACGAGGTGCCGCAAACGAAGGAGATCGAAGTGGCGGGAACGCTGGGATGAAAAACGTCCATCGTCGAGCTTCTTGTGGGGCAGGCAGCGGCGCGAGAGGCCTTATGTAGCGGTGGGTCAGGCCAGTTTTCGGCGACGGCGCAATTTTGTGGCTTTTTGTGTCACGCGCCACCTGGGTGCTTCGGGGTGGAAAGCCAGGGAGCAACTCAGCGGGCAAGGATGGTCTGGCACCCTGCTCCTCGCCCGATAGCGAAAGCGCAGCCGTTGGACTGCGCTTTTTTTATGCCCGCCGGGGTTGGACACGACCAGATTATTTTGTCGCACGACGCGCGCACATTCATTTCTCCAGCTCGCCGAACAGCCAGTCGTGGAAACTGCGCACCTTCGGCAGTTCCGCGCGGGATTTGAGCACATTCAGCGTATAGCCCCGCACCGTGAGTCCCGTCAGGCCGAGCGGGGCAACCAGTTGGCCGGTTTCGAGCTCGCGTTGCGCGAGCAGCAGGCTATCGAGACAAACGCCCAAACCGTCGACGGCCGCGCTGATCGACATGAAGGAGCGGTCGAAACGCGGCCCGCGCGTGACGTCGAGCGGCGCTTTGCGATGCTGGCGCATCCAGTCGCGCCAGCCCACCAGACAACCCTCGCTGTGAATCAGCGTGTGATGCTGCAAGTCAGCCGCCCGGATGATCGGATGCTTGCCACACGCAAGTTCTGGCGAGCAAAGCGGTGCGACGATCTCGGGCGGCAGCTCGAAGACCATCGCGCCGGGCGGCTGCAACTTGCGGGCGCCATAACGGATATCGACGTCGATCTCCTCCGACAGCAGGTCGACCGCGCCGGCGGAGGCGTTCAGGCGCACATCGATGTCCGGGTGAAGTGCGCTAAAGCGCGCCAGGCGCCGCATCAGCCATTGCGTGGCGAAGCTCGGCGTGCAATGGATCGTGAGGATGTCGCTCTTGGCGGCTCGACCCAGCTCCCGGGTTGCGTGATCGATGCGCGCGAATGCCGCCGCGACTTCCTCGGCGTATTGCCGGCCCAGGTCGGTCAGGACGACCGCACGATGCACGCGATGGAACAGCCTGACGCTCAACTGCTCTTCCAAAAGCTTGATCTGATGACTGATCGCCGATGGCGTCACGAACAATTCCTCCGCAGCAAGCGCGAAGGAAGACAGCCGCGCGGCGGCCTCGAAAGCCTGAACTGACTTGAGCGTGACGTGATTGTGCATCGCAACGAATACGTGAATTGAATTCACCGATAGGCCCATATTAATTCGTTTGAGCCGGCGCATTCAACTCTTTAAGCTTATTTCACTGGCTGCGACGGCAAGCCTCTTGCCCAAGCCCAGATTCTTGCGAGGCGGCGGTTGCGCGCCCGCATTCCTAAAACTCATCCGGTCGCGCCTGGGCGCGACGGCCGGGACAAGGAGAACATGGTGACTACGAGCGACCCCGGGTTGCATGCCCGTCTCGCGGAGTGTGCCTACCGTATCCGGCGCAACGCGATACGCATGGGCGAGGTGCAGGGTCAGGGCTACATTGCCCAGGCTCTCGATATCGCCGACGTCCTCGCGGTCGCTTACGGCCACGCGTTGCGCTTGCGGGCCGACGACCCCGAATGGGACGGACGCGACCGTTTTTTGCTGTCCAACGGACACTACGCGATTGCCTTGTATGCGGCATTGATCGAGGCCGGCATCCTCCCGAGGAAGAATTGGAGACGTATGGCAGCGACGACAGCCGCTTGCCGATGTCGGGCATGGCCAGTTATACGCCGGGCATGGAAATGTCCGGTGGCTCGCTTGGCCAGGGCCTGACCATCGCGGTGGGACGTTGCCTGGGCCTCAAGCGGCGCGGCTCGGACGCCTTTGTGTACACGCTGTTCTCGGACGGCGAGCTCGATGAGGGCGCGGTGTGGGAGGGCATCATGTCGGCCAGCCACTGGAAGCTCGACAACCTGATTGGCATCGTCGACGTCAATAACCAGCAGGCCGACGGACCGTCGACGCAGGTCATGGCCTTCGAGCCGCTGGTCGACAAGCTGCAGGCCTTCGGCTGGTTCGTGCAGCGCATCGACGGCAACGATCTGGCCGCCGTGATCGCCGCCTTCGACGCGGCCCGCGCCCACCGCGGCGCATGCCCGCGCATGATCGTGTGCGACACCAAAATGGGCAGCGGCGTGCCGTTCCTCGAAGCCCGCGAGAAAAACCACTTCATTCGGGTCGAGGCGCACGAATGGCAACTCGCGCTGCAAGCGCTCGACGCCGGGAGACAAGCATGAACACCGCCGCAAGCAAGCCGCGCCTGAAGACATCGGCGATGATCGCCTCCATCGCGGGCGATGGCCAGGCCACGCGCGCCGCACCTTTCGGCAACGCCCTGGTGGCGCTGGCGCGCGAACGCGCCGACGTCGTCGGCATGACCGCCGATCTCGGCAAATACACCGACCTGCACCTCTTCGCGCAAGCCTTTCCGGAACGTTATTACCAGATGGGCATGGCCGAACAACTGCTGATGGGCGCGGCCGCCGGCCTGGCCCACGAGGGCGCGTTGCCGTTCGTCACCACCTATGCGGTATTTGCCGCGCGCCGCGCCTACGACTTCATTCATCAGGCAATCGCCGAAGACAATCTGAACGTCAAAATCGTCTGCGCGCTGCCGGGTCTGACCACCGGCTACGGGCCGAGCCACCAGGCTGCCGAGGATCTGGCGCTGTTTCGCGCCATGCCGAACCTGACGGTGATCGATCCGTGCGACGCGGTGGAGATCGAGCAAATGGTGCCCGCCATGGCAGCTCATCACGGCCCGGTCTACGCGCGCCTGCTGCGCGGCAACGTGCCGGCGGTGCTCGACGAATACGACTATCGCTTCGAGCTCGGCAAGGCCAAGCTACTGCGCGACGGCGCCGACGTGCTGATCATTTCGTCGGGGATCATGACGATGCGCGCGCTCGAAGTCGCCAAGACGCTGGCGCACGACCGCATCGACGTGGGCGTCTTGCACGTGCCCACCATCAAGCCGCTCGATACCGCCGCGATTCTGCGCGAGGCGCGCCGCAGTGGCCGTCTGGTGGTGGTCGCCGAGAACCACACCGTGATCGGCGGGCTTGGCGAGGCAGTTGCCGGCGTGCTGCTCTCCCATGGCGTGACACCGGCGTTCCGTCAGATCGGCCTGCCCGATGCATTTCTCGATGCTGGCGCACTGCCGACCCTGCACGATCGCTACGGCATTTCCACGCAAACCATGACCGATACCGTGAAAACCTGGCTGCGCTGACGCGTCCTCCCCCTCACGAAAATCCGTCGAGTGCCCTACCTTAGGATGACAAAATGAGCGAGACAAAACTTCTGGACGGCAAGGTTGCCGTCATTTCCGGCGCAGCGTCGCCGCGCGGCATCGGCATCGCCACCGCGCGCATGTTTGCCCGGCACGGCGCGCGTGTGGCCATCCTCGACCTCGATCAGGCGGCCGCCAACGAGGCTGCGGCGAGCCTTGGCGCAGGGCATCGCGGTTATGCCTGCGACGTGACCAACAAGCAAGCGTGCGTGGCCGCGGTCGAGCAGGTCGTCGGCGATTTCAGCAAGATCGACGTGTTGGTCAACAACGCCGGCATCACCCAGCCGGTCAAGCTGCTCGACATCGACGCGGCGAGTTGGGACAAGATCCTCGACGTGAATCTGCGCGGGGTGCTGTATCTGTCGCAAGCCGTCATTCCTCAGATGAAAAAGCAGCACAGCGGCTCGATCGCCTGCATGTCGTCGGTGTCGGCGCAGCGCGGCGGCGGCATCCTGGGCGGCCCGCATTACTCCGCCGCCAAGGCCGGCGTGCTGGGCCTGGCCAAGGCGATGGCACGCGAATTCGGCATTGACGGCATTCGCGTGAATTGCGTCACACCGGGCCTGATTCACACCGACATCAACGCCGGCAAGATCAGCGACGAAAAGCAGGTCGAAATCCTGGCGGGAATTCCGCTGAACCGCATCGGCGTGCCCGACGACGTGGCCGGCGCCTTCACGTTCCTCGCTTCCGATCTTTCGTCCTACATCACCGGCGCGGTGATCGACGTCAACGGCGGCATGCTGATTCACGGTTAAGCCGTCGCATCACCCCGGCGCGCTGCGGCGCGCCGGCGCGGTTCAAGCAAGCGTTAAAACTACAACAGCGGTACACGCCATCACCGGAGGAGCACATTATGAGCACGGATTCCAACACGAAAACCCGCATCAACCGCCGTACCTTTCTGAAAGCCGGTGCAGCACTGTCGGTGGCCGCGCCGTTGGTGAGCGTCTCCGGCAGGGCGTTTTCGGCGCCGCAGTTCTCTTACAAGCTGGCCACCGGCCAGGACCCGAGCCATCCCGTGAACGTGCGCGCCAAACAGGCCGCCGAGCGCATTCTCAAGGCCACCGGCGGGCGTCTGGAGATTCGCGTGTTTCCGAGCAATCAGCTCGGCTCCGACACCGATTTGCTGTCGCAGATTCGCAATGGCGGGGTCGAATTCATCAACATGGCTGCCTCGGTGCTCTCCACGCTCGTGCCGGCCGCCGGCATCGCCAACACCGGCTTCGCTTTCCCCGACTACGATCACGTCTGGAAAGCCATGGACGGCGATCTGGGCAAATACATGCAGGCGCAAATCGGCAAGGCCGGCATGCTCGCGATGTCGCGTCCGTGGGACAACGGATTCCGTCAGATCACCTCGTCGACCAAGCCGATCCGCACGCCGGACGATCTGCACGGATTCAAGATTCGCGTGCCGGTCGCGCCGATGCTGATCTCGCTGTTCCAGTCGCTCAAGGCCGGACCCACGCCGATCAACTTCAATGAACTGTATTCGGCGCTGCAGACCCGTCTGGTCGACGGTCAGGAAAATCCGCTGCCGATCATCTCCACTGCGAAACTCTATGAAGTGCAGAAGTACGTCAGCATGACCAGCCACGTCTGGGATGCCTATTGGATTCTAGGCAACCCGGCGGCTTTCAAGCGCCTGCCGAGCGACGTGCAGGCCATCGTGCTCACGGAGTTCGATCGCGCGGCCACCGAAGAGCGGGCCGACATCGCCGCGCTGAACTCGACGCTGAGCCAGAGCTTGGCCAGCAAGGGGCTGCAGATCGTCGACGCCGACAAGCAGGCGTTCCGCGAGCAGTTGAGCAAGACCAGCTTCTATCGCGACTGGCGCGCCAAGTTCGGCGCGCAGGGTTGGGATCTGCTGCAGCAAACCACCGGGGCACTGGCATGACAAGCGCGCTCTCGATCGACGAGCACGCCTTGCCTGCCTGGCAGGGGCGCTGCGACAGCGCGCTCGGCTGGCTGATCGAGATCCCCTCGGCAATCGCGGTACTGGCCGAGGTCGTGATCCTGCTGATTGGCATCGTCGCGCGCTTCGTCTTCAACCACCCGTTGGTATGGAGTGACGAAATCGCGTCCATCCTGTTTCTGTGGCTGGCGATGCTCGGCTCGGCCGTCGCCCTGCGGCGCGGGCACCACATGCGCATGACGGTGCTGGCCGCGCGGCTACCCGGCCGATGGAAGGCGTTTGCCGAGGTGCTGGCGATCGGCGCGCCTTGCCTTTTTCTGGTCATCATGCTCGGCCCGTCGATCGATTACGCATCGGATCAGTGGATCGTGCAGACGCCTGTGTTGGGCCTGCACGACACCGTGCGCGCGGCGGCAGTACCGGTGGGCGCCGCGCTGATGCTGGCGATCTGCGCGGTGCGGCTGATGCGGTACCGGACGCGCGAGCTGCTGCTCGGATTCGGCGCGCTGGCGCTTATCGCACTCGCTTTGTATGGCGGGCGCGATCTGCTGGCGAACATGGGCAACTGGAATCTGGTGATCTTCTTTGGTCTGTTGCTCGGCGGGGGCGTGCTGGTCGGGTTGCCGATCGCGTTTTGCTTCGGGCTGTGCACGGTGGCTTGCCTGCTCACCACCACGACCACGCCGCTGGCGGTCATCACCGGGCAGATGAACGAGGGCATGAGCTCGTTGGTGCTGCTGGCCGTGCCGCTGTTCATCCTGTTGGGCCAGCTCATTGAAATGACCCATATGGCCAAGGCGATGGTGGGCTTTCTCGCTTCGCTGCTGGGTCACGTCAAGGGCGGACTGTCCTACGTATTGATCGGTGCGATGCTGCTGGTCTCCGGCATTTCGGGCGCCAAGACGGCCGATATGGCGGCAGTGGCGCCGGTGCTGTTTCCGGAAATGAAACGGCGCGGCATTCCCGAGGGCGAGCTGGTTTCGCTGCTGGCCGCCTGCGGCGCGATGGCCGAGACGATTCCGCCGTCGCTGGTATTGATCATCATCGGTTCGGTCACGGGCGTGTCGATCGCGGCATTGTTCAAGGGCGGGCTGCTGCCGGGCTTGGTGCTGGCGCTGGCGTTGGCGGTGATCGCGCGGCGGCGCACGGGGGACGCGGCGGCCGAAGTGCCGCGGGCGAGCCTCAAAACCGTGTTGCGCACGCTGGTCGTGGCGCTGCCGGCGCTTGTCTTGCCGGTGCTGATCCGCTATGCGGTCGCCGAGGGGGTGGCCACGGCCACCGAAGTCTCCACCATCGGCATTGCCTATACGGTGGTGATCGGACTGCTGGTGTATCGACAGTTCGACTGGCGGCGCATCTATCCGATGCTGGTCGAAACCGCATCGCTGTCCGGCGCGATTTTGCTGATCATCGGCGCGGCCACCGCGATGGCGTGGGCCTTGACCCAGGCGAGCTTCTCGCAGGCGCTGGCCGATGCCATGGCGCGCATGCCGGGCGGCGCATATGGGTTCCTGTTCATCTCGGTGATCGCCTTTGTCGTCCTCGGCAGCGTGCTCGAAGGCATTCCGGCGATGGTGCTGTTCGGCTCGCTGCTGTTCCCGATCGCGCGCCAGGCCGGCATCAACGAAGTGCATTACGCCATCACCGTCATCCTCGCCATGGGCATCGGCCTGTTCACGCCGCCGTTCGGCCTGGGCTACTACGCGGCCTGCACCATCGGCCGGGTCGACCCCAACGCCGGATTGCGCCGCATCTGGCCGTATCTGGGCGCGCTTGCCGCGGGCCTGGCGGTGGTCGTGGCCGTGCCGTGGATCTCCACCGGGTTCCTTTGAACCCCGGGTGCGGCGCGCCCAGGCGTTGCCGCACACAGACACTCCGTGACTTACTTCTTGATTGACGCGGCCCTGCCAAGGGCCGCGCGAAGGATGCTTTTGACATGTCGCACACCGATGCCAAGGCGCTGGCCAACGCAATACGCTTTTTGTCTATCGATGCCATTCTGCAAGCCGGCGAGGGGCATCAGGGCGTGCCACTGGGCATGGCCGAGATCGCCACGGCGCTGTTTACGCGCCAGCTCAAATTCAATCCTGCCGACCCGACCTGGGCCGATCGCGATCGCTTCGTGCTCTCCAACGGCCACGGCTCGATGCTGCTTTACTCGCTGCTTTACCTGAGCGGCTACGCGCGCATCGGGCTCGATCAGATCCAATCGTTCCGGGAACTCGGCTCGCATTGCGCCGGCCATCCGGAATATGACCCCGGCGCCGGCATCGAGGTCACCACCGGACCGCTCGGGCAAGGCATTGCCAATGCGCTGGGCATGGCGATCGCCGAGGCCTACCTGGCGGCCCGCTTTGGCCGCGGCATTGTCGACCACTACACCTACGCGTTTGTCGGCGACGGTTGTCTGCAGGAGGGCATCGGCCAGGAGATGATCTCGCTGGCCGGGCACTTGCGCCTGGGCAAGCTGATTCTGTGTTGGGACGACAACCGCATCACCGACGACGGCAGCACCGAACTGTCGATCAGCGAAGATGTCGCGGCGCGCTTTCGCGTGGCCGGCTGGCATGTGCAGGAAGTCGACGGTCACGATCTCGACGCGGTGTCGACGGCACTGGAAATCGCGCGTCAGGACCCGCGCCCCTCGCTACTGGCATGCCGCACCGTCATCGCCCACGGCATCACGCGCCTGCAGGGTCAGCGCGGCGGCCACAGCGGCCACCTGTTCGCCGCCGACGCCGAGCAGATGCGCGATGCGCTCGACTGGCCGCACGCGCCGTTCGAGGTGCCGGGCCCGGTGCTCGACGCGTGGCGTGCCGCCGGGCGCCGCAGCCAGGCCGAATACCGCGCCTGGCACGAGCGCTTAGCGGCGCTGGCACCGGCCGAGCGCGCCGAGTTCGAGCGCATACAAGCCGGCGCGCTGCCCGAGGGCTGGCGCGAGGTGCTCGAAGACTATCGCCAGCGTGCGATGCAAAGCGACGAGGCGCCGGCGGGCATCATGATCTCGGCCGATATCAACGACTTGCTCACGCCGCATCTGCCGGAGCGCATGGTCGGTTGCGCCGATCTGGAGGCGCCGACCGGACACAAGCGGCAACTGCGGGCCTTCGCGCCCGGCGAGCGGGCCGGCGCCTATGTCCATTGCGGTGTACGCGAGCATTTGATGGGCGCGATGGCCAACGGCATGGCCGCGCACGGCGGCGTGATCGCGCTGGCCGTGACCTATCTGGCGTTCTCCGACTATGAGCGACCGGCGATGCGCATGGCCGCGCTGATGGGCTTGCCGGTCAAATTCGTCTTCAGTCACGACTCGATCGGCGTGGGCAAGAACGGCCCGACCCATCAGCCGGTCGAGATCCTGGCGTCGTTGCGGGCGATGCCGAACATGCAGGTGATGCGCCCGGCCGATGCGGTCGAGGCCGCCGAGTGCTGGATGCTCGCGCTCGAACACCGCGCGGGCCCCAGCACGCTGGTGTTCGCCCGCCAAGCGCTGCCACGGGTGCGCGCCAAACACGTCGATGAGAATATGTCACGGCGCGGCGCGTACGTGCTGGCCGAAGCCGAAGGCGGCGCGCGGCAAGTCACCTTGCTGGCCACCGGCTCGGAAGTCGCCGTGGCGCTGACCGCCCGCACGCGCTTGCAGGGCGACGGCGTGCCGACCGCCGTGGTCTCGATGCCGTGCTGGTCGCTGTTCGAGGCGCAGGACGCCGACTATCGCGCTGCCGTGCTCGGGCCCGGCACCGTGCGCGTCGGCGTCGAAGCGGCGGTGCGCCTCGGCTGGGACCGCTATCTCGGCGAGCGCGGCGCCTTCGTCGGCATGACCGGCTTTGGCGCCTCCGGACCCGCCGAGGCGCTTTACGAACACTTCGGCATCACCGCCGAGCAGGTTGCATCGCAGGCCATGCGCCTCCTTTGAATCGCGCCGCACCGTCACACCTCTCGACCATGCATAAAATCGTTTTTCTCGACCGCGCGACGCTCGCGCCGCAGATTCGCCTGCGCCGCCCCGGCTTCGCACACGAATGGATCGAATACGACCAGACGCAGCCGCATGAAGTCACGGCGCGCCTGGCCGATGCGACCATCGTCATCACCAACAAGGTCGCACTGCGCGAGGCGGTGCTGAACGAAGCGCCCGCGCTGAGACTCGTCGCGGTCGCGGCTACCGGCACCGACTGTGTCGACAAGACGGCGTGCCGCTCCCGCGAGATCGTCGTGTGCAACATCCGCGGCTATGCGGTGGACACCGTGCCCGAGCACACCTTCGCGCTCATTCTCGCGCTGCGCCGCAATCTGGTCGCTTATCGCGACGACGTGCTGGGGGGGCCTGGCAGCGCGCCGGACAGTTCTGCTTCTTCGATCATCCCATTCGCGACCTGCGCGGCGCGCGCCTGGGCATCATCGGCGCGGGCGGGCTCGGCCAACGCGTCGCGGAAATTGGCCGGGCCTTCGGCATGGTGCCGCTGTTCGCCGCGCACAAGGGAAGAAGCGGACTCGGCTCGCTCTACACGCCCTGGGAGGAAATGCTGGCCACTAGCGATATCATCACGCTGCATTGCCCGCTCACGCCGCAAACTCAGGGGCTGCTGGCGCTTCCCGAATTTCGCGCGATGCAACGCCGGCCGTTGATCATCAACACGGCCCGCGGCGGACTCGTCGACGAAGCCGACCTGGTTACCGCGCTCGACGAAGGATGGGTGAGCGGCGCCGGTTTCGACGTCGCAGCCGGCGGCGAGCCGCCTCCGGCCGACAGCCCGCTCATGCGAGCCGCGCATCGGCCCAACGTAATCGTCACGCCGCACGTCGCCTGGGCATCGGACGAAGCGCAGCAGGCGCTGGCCGATCAACTGATCGCCAATATCGAGGCGTTCGTGGGTGGGGCGAGGATAAACGAGGTGTGAATGTCGGGATGCCATCGCGTTCTTGATAGTCGCGGGTCACGTTGACGTGGCCGCGATGGCGTCAAGGTGAAATGAAAAAAGCCAACGGTGCAATACCGTTGGCTTTCCTGTTCACACTTGCCGGCCGGCAGACTTCACCGGCCGGTACCGCGTGACGAGTGCGATTAACGCAGCAGCATCTGGATCATGCTCGGCATTTCGCCGGCCTTTTGCAGCATTTGCAGGTTCACGTTCATCTGCGTTTGCAGCTTGGTCAGCTCCGACACCGATTCGGCGAAGTCGACTTCGTTCAGACGCGAGTTGGCTTCACGCGTGTTTTGCAGCAGCGTCGATTGCACTTCCTCGCGACCGTCCAGATCCATCATGGCGGCACCGATGCTCGCTTGCACGGTAGCCAGTTGGCCGATGGCGGTTTCGAGGTTGGTGATGGCGTTTGACGCCGAGGGCGCGTCGAGCAGTTGCGTCGACGGCGCATTGAAGCGCGCGTTCAGCACTTCGTCGAAGGCGTTGAAGAGCTTGGCTTGCTCACCCAGATCGAGCGAGTTTCCCGCCGTGGCCGCGAGCGTGTTGAGCGGCGTGGTGAGGGCCGTGCGCAACGCAGCGAAATCGGCGCGAGTACCTGCCGCCAGACCTTCGATCATCGTCGACAGACCGGCCTCCCAGGTCACGTTGCCCGTGGCGTTCTGCACCTTGCTCAGGATAGCGCCGATGCCGGGCTTCGCCGAAAGGTCCTGGATCAGTTGTGCCGCGGCATCACCGTCAGTACCGGCGCCCAATGCGGCCGTCAACGAGACACCGGCCGGGTACGACGAGGTCGTCTGTGCGCCGAAATTGGCCGTGGCACTACCAACGCTGGCAAACAGGCTTTGCAGATCGCTGCTGATGTCCATGACCTTCGTTTCGGCCGCGCCCGCGCCGACTTGCAGGTCGATCTTGCCGGCGGCGAGAATACCCGTCGCCGTGCCGCCGAACTCCATCTTCAACAGGTTCTTGCCGGCGAAGGTGGTGTTCTCGAAGATCGCCTGAAGCGCTTGTGCGTTGTTGGTGTATTGCTGTTGCAGCGCGGTCTTCTCGGCGTCGCCCTTCAGGCCATCCTTGGCCTGCGTGGCCAGATCCTTCATGGTCACCAGCAGTTCGTTGGCCTTGTCCAGCGCGCCCTGGGCAACGCGAGTGCTCGACTGTGCGTACTTCATGTTGCTGATGGCCGCCTTGGTGCCGCTGGCGTGCATGTTGAGCATGGCCGAAATGCGGGCCGCCGCCGGATCGTTCTTGTACAGGTCGTTCTTGGTGCCGGTGGACAGGTCGCGCATGATGGCGTTCAGCTTGCCGCCAGTGCTGCGTTGCGAATTCAGCGACGACATTTGCGCCACGTTGGTGTGCAGAGTCAACATTGCTAGGGCTCCTTGTGCTGGTGAGCAATTTGGCAGACTGGATTGTCTGCCTCACCGTGATAAGGCGTCCCTTCGCATAAATTGTTAATGCCTTTCGGCGATGATTTTTCCCATCTGACGAGCCCCTTGTCGGCGTTCGCGCACGACACGCGCCTGCCCTTACCGATCGACCAGCAACGCCCGAACATTGGCACGCGTGACGGGCATACCCGCCGGCATCGCGAGCCTCAGCGCCACGAACGGCGGCTGCTTGCCCAGCCGCGTCGTCCACGCAGTTGCCGAGGCGATTGCCATCTCGTAGGCGCTGCTATCGGTCGCCACACGCCCGTCAGTTGTCGGCGCACGACTGACGTCCTGCGCCGACGTCCGTGCCGTGTGCTTTGCCAATGCGTGAGCCGCACGAACGCTGCGCACCATCGATGCGAGCACGCGTCGCGTTTGCGTGACGCCGTCTGACCCATCGACGCGCCATGTCCGAGGGGCGACGGCATCGGGTGCCTCGCGAAGCATTGCGCGTCGCGGGTGCCCGTCGGCGCCACCGGAGATGACCTGCGGCGAGGTGGGCGACGCCGTTTGCGCAATGGCAAAACGCGACGCCAGCGACGGCCACGCGGCGCCGGAGGTGCTCATCACCCACCCGCGCTCCGGCGCTGGGGGAGACGGCTCCAGCGTCACGCCATAGGCGGCGAGCGCGCGCGTTGCGCGACGGCGCAATGCCGCCTGCGACACCGCGTTCGCCACGTCGATCTCGACACCCGCCTGGTAGGGCCCGGCGGGATAAAGCGTGATGTGCTCGGCTTTCGACGCACGCCACTGCGCGGGGGCAACGCCCTCGACCGTGAACCGCTTCGGCACGCTGCCTTTTTCATCGAATTGCAGCCGGTCATCGACCGTCCCCAGGCTTGCGCGCTCGCGGGCGTCCCATTGGACCGCCAACGCCTCCAAGGCCCGGTGTGCCTGTGCGTGTGATGCCGGATCGCCGGCGCGCCAACGCGATAGCGACGCCAACGCCGCGCTGGCCGACGCATGAAGCGTCGATAGCCATTGCGCGCCCGCACTGGCACGGCTGGCCGTGGCATGCGTCGAAATCAGGTCGGCGACTTGGGCGACACGCTGCCGGTCGACTTGCGCCGCGCCCGAGGACGCCAGCCGTGCCGACGCGCCCGCGCGCATGGCGCCGGTCACCCCCGGCGTAGCGGATGTCGAACGCGCACCTGTCAACGCGCGCGTCGATGTGCCGGGTTGCGCGGTGTCGCCCCGACGCAGATTCCCGCGGGCCGCGCTGCGCGCGTCGTCGAGCGCCGGGCTCCCGGGAATCTCTCGAATCACGTCAACCATGAGTCGTGTCCTGTTTGTTCAGACGATGTGGCCACATGACGGCATCGAATGCCATCAGAGGACATCGAAGAACGACAACTTGCCCACCTCGGCATGTGCCGTACGCGCAGCCGACATGGCGCGATACAAGGCCATCAGTTCCGGGAATGCTTCGGTGGCGGGCTTGCCCTCGATCGCGAGGCGCGCCTTGACGAGCACCTCGCTGTGCACCCCATGCTCCTTGCGCACCGCCTCGAGACGTTTTGCGCTGTGGTCATTCGCGAATTGCACGTCGGCAATCCGGGTCACCTGATCGTCGATCGGCTCGGTCAACTCACGCAGTACCGCGGCCGCATCGGCGTCGAGGTCATTCGTCAATGTCGCCGCGGCGGCCCCGAGGCGATTGAGCAGATCAGGCAACCCGTGCCACATATGCGGCGGATGGGTATGGTGCAGCCCGTCGCCAATCTCGATGGAAGCCGGCGCGTGCCCGTTCGTCGCCAACGTGAAATTCGTCGTGGCGGCGTCTGGCCCCGCCGTGTTGGTGATGGGCGCGCCAATGCGCGCGAAGACGTGGCTGCCGTCGGCGCGACGAATGTTGAACGCGTCCGTGAGACCGCGCATCAGCGCACGAATCTTGCCGACATCGTCCTGAGTCTCGCCACCTTGCAGCCCGCCCGCCTTCGTCACGACATCGCTCTTGAAGGCGCTCAACCGGTCGTGAGCGTTCTTGAGACTCACGCTCACTTGCTTGAGATCGGCCTCGAGGCTGGCAATGACCTTGGTGCGCTGCGCGAGGGTCTGCTGCGCACGGTCGATACGCGCGATGCGCTCGAAGTCGACCGGATCGTCCGACGCGCGAAGCACGCGCTTCTCCTCCCGCGCGTGGTCGGTCAGTCGTTCAAGTCGCTCGTTCATGTCGCGCAGCACGTGCTCGCGTTCGAACCGGCTGAAGTGATGATGGATTTGCATGAGGATGTCCTTTGCCGAGCTTCGCTCAGACCATGGCCAGCGTGGCGTCGAACAGCTCGTTGGCCACCGAGGCCACCCGGGCGTTCGCGCGGTAGAGCTTCATGTAGGCCATGAGCGCACCGCCCGACTCCGTCTCGTCGACGCCCGCCTGCTTCTGAAACTGGGCGCGCGCGGAGACCAGCACGGCCCCCGCCGACGCGGTGCTCGCTTCGGCCTCGCTTACACGACGGCCTGTCTCGGCAGCCAGCGCACTCATGGCTTCGACAAGCGTCGTCCCCACGCGCCCCGAAAGCGCCACCGGGCCGCCGATCGCCCCCTTCAAACGATGCAACGTCTTGCCATTTCCGTTGGCGCTGTCCGTGTCCAGAGCAAGGTCCTGCGCTGTCTGGACCGTGCGCTGCATCATCGGCAAGCCATCTGGTCCAGTGCTCAGCTTCAGCAACGGCGTGTCACTGAAATCGCCCGAAGCCACATCGGCATGCGCCCGATTCAGTTGATCGACCAGCGTGCTCGCAACGTCAGTCATATCCGCGATGCGCGAGTCGAGGGCTCCCGTGAGGAAACTGTCGAGGCCGCCCAACCGTCCGCCGAGCGTGTTGGCCGGCACATCCACACGCGACGACCCCGCCACGACGGAATAGCCGCCATCCGGACGCGCTTCCAGTTGCGCTGCGCGATTGCCCAGGACGAGCGGTTGTCCGCTTCGGGTAAGCACGTGATACGCCCCGCTGGCGTCGTCCCGCACATCCACATCGAGAAACGCCGCCAATTCGCCCAGCGTCTGATCGCGTTGATCTTCGATGGCCAGTCGGCCCGCCTCGTCCGGCGCCAGACGGTGCAGACGATTCAGATCCGCCAGGGCCGTCGTGAGGCGATTCACCTTTTCCGCTTCCCCGCCCCGCACCGCGTTGACGGTATCTCGCAGGCGCTCCAACGCGGAGAACATCGCGTTGGTGCGCTCGGCGACACGTCCCAGCGCCGCGAAGACGCCGTCAGCATGGACATCGCTGCCAAGCGTCTGGGCTTCGTGATCGAGTGCGCCGACGAACTCGCGCAGGCCGAGCGGATCGCTGGCCACGTCGGTCCCGCCCAACTGCGTGAGCAGCGCGGCGAGGTGCGGCTTCTGCACGTCCAGTTCGCTGGCGCCGGACACGGCGCGCCACAACTGACGCCGCTGCTCCAGCCCGGCCACGCGAACGACGTCTTGCGCCTGCACCGTGCCGTCGGCGCGCGACGTGACGCGCACGTTGCGGCGCGTATACGCCGAATTGCTCATCTGCGAGATGTTGAGGGCCTCGTTGTCGAGCAGCGACTGCGCAGTTTTCACGCCTTGCGTGGCGATATTCAGCATGTTCATGGTTCAGTGCCTGTCCTGTCGGTATCGGCGCAGCGCGCGCTCAGCGCCCCGCCATTTGCCGGATGATGATGTCGGCGATGCCGAATGCACGGCGCGCCGCAAGCGCCTGTGCGACCTGTGTGTCCGCCCATTCGTGCAGGCCGTGCGTCGTGCGGTCGCGTTTGCCCAGCGCGCCGGCGTCATCGCGATCGTCGCGCAGCGCCTCGGTCGCCCGTCGCATTTCGCCGAGCAACTGGGCGACGAAGATCGCTTCGAACTGTTCGGCGGCGGCTTCGAGCGTCGCACTCGGCGCAACCGGCGTTGCGCCTGCCTCAGACAAAGGCGACCGGGCGGTGGAAATAGGCAAGGGGTTCGGCGTCATCGGTGGGGTCATCGGTCTCAAATCACATGCAGCTCGCCGTTCAGCGCGCCGGCTTCGTCCAGCGCCTGAAGAATCGAAATCACATCGTCGGGCGTGGCGCCGGAGCGGCGCAGACTGTCGACGATGGTCTGTAAATCGACGCCGGCCGGCCAGACGTGGATATCCATTTCGTCTTCCGCGACGTCGACGCGCGAGCGTGCCGCGCCCGCCGTTCGGCCGCGCGAAAACGGGGCCGGCTGGGCGATGACGGGCGACTCGGTCACCGTCACGCGCAACGAGCCATGCGACACGGCGACCGGCCGCACCGTTACGCCCTGCGAGATCACTACCGTGCCCGATCGCGCGTTGATGACCGCGCGCGGCACCCGGCTCACCCCCGGCACGGGCAGTGCATGGACCTCGGCGAGAAAGCGCACGCGCGCATCGGCGTCGTCTGGCGATGTCACCTCGACGGTGCTGCCGTTCTTTGCCAGCGCGGTGCGTTCGCCAAAGCGGGTGTTGATGGCGTCGGCGATATTCGCCGCGAGCTGGAAATCCGGACGCTTCAGGCTCAGGCGCATCGCGCCGCCCTCGCCGGCCGGCACGGGAATCTCCTGCTCGATGGTCGCCCCGTTGGGCACGCGCCCGGCGGTCGGCGTGTTCTTCTGCACGCGCGACCCGCTGCGCCCCTCGGCCTGCATCCCGCTCACGACGAGGTTGCCCTGGGCAAGCGCATAGGTCTGGCCGTCGACGGCACGAAGTTGGGTCAGCAGCAGCGTACCGCCGCGCAGGCTGCGCGCATCGCCCATCGACGACACGGTGACATCGATGGTCTGTCCGCGGAGAAAGCCCGACGGATAGGTCGCGCTGACCATTACGGCGGCGACATTGCGCGAGCGCAATTGCACGTTCTCGGGCATGCTGACGCCGAATTGCTTGAGCAAGTTGGCGAGCGACTGGCTGGAATGGCGCGAGCGCGGGCCGTCACCGGTGCCGGCCAGCCCCACGACGAGACCGTAGCCGACAAGCTGGTTGTCGCGCACGCCTTCCACGTTGACGTAATGGCGCACGGTTTGCGCATGACTGGCCGGGGAGATCGTCGTCATCGACACCATGACGATCGTCGCCGACAAGGTCAACGCGTTGAACCAGCGAGGCACGCGCGCGAGCGCGTCAGGCATTCTGAACATACGGGCTCCCTCAGAGCGGTGCGAACTGGCTGTTGAAAAATCGTGTGAGCCAGCCGGGATTGTTGCTGTCGGCCAGCGCGCCCGTGCCGAAATACTGAATGCGCGCATTAGCCACGCGCAGCGACGAGACACGGTTGGTCGTATCGATATCGCCCGCGCGCACATAGCCGGCCACGCGCACGGTTTCCTCACCCTGGTTCAGAAACAACCGCTTCTCGCCGCGCACGTGCAGCAGCCCACTAGGCAACACCCGATGCACGATCACCGTGATCGCGCCGCGCAGTGTGTTCTGCGCCGTGCTCGAGCTATCCCCGCGAAAGCCCCGTCGCGCACCGAGCGCGGTATCGCCGATGAGCGGCTTTCCCATCAGCGTGGCGTCGTCGATCGACATGTCGCTGCGTTTGTCCAGTCGAGTGCCCGCGCGCTTGCTGGCCTGCGTTTGCTCCTGCAGCACGATGGTCAACACGTCGCCCGCGCGAAATGCCCGCTGATCCGAGGTGAGCGACAAGGCGTGCCCGGCTGAAAAGAGCCCGCCCGCCTGCCCTTGCGACGACATCTCGGCCACGCCCGGCAGGTCGTCGCTCTCTTCGAGCTGCGGCGGCAGAAAGCCCGCGCAGCCCGTGAGCGCCACGGCGAGCACCACCGTGACCCCGGCACCCGCGCTACGACAGCGCATTCGGGCATTACGCGGCCCACGGGGCGTTGCGTGCGTCATCGTCGTCTCCGTCCGCGTCCGTTAGCGCGCAACCTGCGCGAGGTTCTGCATCATGTTGTCCGCAGCGGACAGCACCTTGGTGCTCATTTCATACGCGCGCTGCGCGGTAATCATGTTCACCATCTCTTCGATGGCCACGACGTTCGAGCCTTCGAGCGCTTTTTGCCGCAGCAGGCCGAGGTTCTCTTCGCCGGGATTGCCTTCGATGGCCGGCCCGCTTGCGGCCGTCTCGGCGAACAGGTTGCTGCCCATCGGGCGCAGGCCGGAAGGATTCACGAAGTCGGCGAGTTGCAGGCGGCCGAGCGACATCGGCTCGGTGTCGCCCGTCTGCGTTGCGCTCACGTCGCCGTCGGCGCTGATCGTGAGCTCGCGCGCACCCGGCGGCACGACGATATCGCCCACGAGCGGGTGACCGGCCTGCGTGACCATACGTCCATCGGCGTCGAGCCGAAGATTGCCGGCGCGGGTATAGGCCGTCTCACCATCGGGCATCTCGACTTGCAGGAAGCCACGGCCGGTGATGGCGACATCCAACGCGTTCTGCGTGTCCTGTTCGGTGCCGTTGATGAACTGCTTCTGCGTGCCGGCAAGCCGCACCCCGGTACCGAAGTACATGCCGCCGGGCAACGTCGCGTCGCCTTGCGTACGGGCGCCCGCGGGGCGAACGGCACGATAGAAGGTGTCTTCGAACGCAAGCCGGTCGCGCTTGAAGCCCGTTGTGCTCACATTGGCCAGATTGTTGGCAATGGTCTGCAACTGCGCGTCTTGCGCGTGAACCGCCGTGCGGGCGATGAGAAGTGCGGGATTCATGACATCTCGAAGGGAGGGGTTGGAGTTGACGCGCGTTATCCGCGCATGAGTCGGTTGCCGCCATCGGCCATGTCGTCGGCGATCTTGAGCACGCGCATCTGCATCTCGAAGTCGCGGCTCGCGCTCATGCTCTGGACCATCGCTCCGACAGCCGACACGTTGCTCGCTTCACGATGGCCGCCGCGCAGCGTGACGTCGTCGCCGGGCAACACACCGGCATCGCTCATGAGCACGCCGCTGCCCGCGTTGCGCATGTCGCCGGGCATGGCAAGCACCCGTTGCAGACGGCCTATCGGCACAGGTTCCGACGCGCCCGCGAGCACCACCGCTACCGTGCCGTCCGCGCCGATGTCGAGTTCGCGATGCGGCGGCACCACGACCGGCCCGCCGTCGCCGAGCACCACACGGCCATGCAGTCGCAAGGTGCCGTCGCCATCGAGCGTGAGGGAACCGCCGCGTGAGTACACGACATCCGCGCTGTCTTCGGGACGCGCCGCGAGCGCGAGATAACCGTCCCCGTCGATGGCGACGTCGAGCGCACGTCCCGTGGGCTCCAGCACGCCCGGCGTAGTGTCGAGACCGGCCGGCGCCTGCACGGCGAAGTGGCGCGAGGCAAGACCGGCGCCCGGCAAGGCGTTGGCCTGCGCAACGGCCAACGACGCGCGAAAGCCGGTGGTCGCCGTGTTGGCGAGATTTTGCGCCACGACTTGTTGGGTGTCCTGCGCACGTTGCGCGCCGGACATCGCGGTATAGATCAGGGCATCCATCGCGTCAGATCGATTGCATCAGGTTGCGCATCATCTCGTTCTGCGTCGAAATAACCTTGGTGTTCGCTTGATAGTTACGCTGCGCGGACATCAGGTTGACCAGTTCGTCCGTCACATTGACGTTCGACCCTTCCAGCGCGTTACTCACGAGCACGCCCGTGGCGCCCTCGCCCGGACGACGCAGTTGCGCCACGCCCGACTCGCCGGTCTCGCGCCAGACGGTGCCGTCGGCGGGGGCGAGGCCGCCCGCATTGGCGAAGTCACCGAGAGCGAGTTGATATCGCGTTTCGCTCGCGCCGTTGCTGTACTCCGCCACGACCGATCCGTCCTTGTCGATGCGGGCACGAACGAACTCGCCCGCCTCGCGGCCACCGACTTCGGTCGCGCTCGCGGTGAACGCGCCACGCTGGGAGGCCATGCCGGTGAAATCCAGTGTCGGCAGCGTGCCGGTACCGGCCATCCGGTCCAACGTCATCGTTGCGGGATCGAGGGTTCCCAACACGGTCACATTGCCGCCGTCGACTTCGGAGACTTCCAGGCGCAACGGGCCGTCCTGCATGGCGAATCGCAGCCCTCTCACCGCCATTTCGCCGTTGGTGTCGCGAAACGTGACCGACGTCTCTCCGATCTGGCCGGCCGTCGTCGGCAACGGGTCCGGCAAGCGGCCTTTGATGTCGACCCCTGTGCTGGCCAGCGCCGCCACCGGGCGCTTGTCGATCGTCACGTCGGACACGTTCGACTGTCCCTGCGCGAAGCCCTGTACGAGTCGCCCGCTCCCGTCGACGAGCCTGCTGTCCTTGTCGACGGTGAAATCGCCTACACGCGAATAGACGCGCTGGCCATTCGTCTCCCTAAGCACGAAGAAACCGTCACCTTGAATCGCCTGGTGCAGACGGTTCCCGGAATTCTGCAGACTGCCGCTGGCGCCGACCGAATATTCGGTGCCGCTGACCTTGACGCCGGCCGGTTGCGCCTCGGCCATGGCCGAAGCAAAGCGGGTGGTGGCCGACTTGTATCCTTTCGTCGACACGTTGGAGATGTTCTGCGAGATCGTCTCCAGCGACTGATTGATAGCGTTGATGCCCGACAGGGCGATATCGAAACTCATGGTGTCCTCGTGTACTCAGGCCGCGCCAGAAGAGGCGCTGCTCGACAATTCCTTGATCGCTGCGGCGTCGAGGTTCGTCCCTACGCCCAACACATCGACGCGCGTACCGGCGTCGCCCAGATGCACGCGCTCGACGCGGCCCGACAGACGGACCGGCAACGTCGTGCTACCGGTCTGAACGTGGATGTCGAAGCGGCCCGCGCCCAGACGGTGCTCGGCGAACCATGCATCGTCGAGCGCGAACTCGGTTCGTCCCGAGGACGCCGGCAACGGTTTGCGGATCGTTCTGCCGTCGCTGCCGCGCAAAACGACCTCGGCCCCCTCGCCCTGCGCAGGCAGATCGACCGTGCCTCGAATCGGCTGCCCGCTCACGCGCTCGACGCGCGTCGTCTCGATACTCACGTCGCGACCGACGTGGCTGCCCAGCGCATAGCCCTGCATGCCCGAGAGCACCTTGGTCTGCGCGAGCACCCGCTGGCTCATCTGCTGCATCGATTCCGCCTGGCTCAGTTGCGTGAGCTGCCCGACGAACTGCGCCGGATCGGTCGGGTTGAGCGGGTCCTGATGACGAATCTGCGCGACCAGCAGCTTCGTGAACATCGCTCGCATCTCTTCGCCTGCGCCGTTCGCAGACACTGATGTCGCGGCGCCGCTTTGCGCTGCGGCGCGAGCGACGTCGTCGGGTCCAATTGCTAGCGTCATCCGCGCTCTCCGAGTCGTAACAAGTCCTGCTGCGCCGCGCGCACGCGGGCCAGCACTTCCAGATTGGTTTGAAATGCACGCGACGCATCGAGCATGTCCGTCATTTCCTCGATCGCGTTCACGTTTGCGTAGAAGACGTTGCCATCGGCGTCGGCGAGCGGGTTCCCGGGTTCGTGCGCAACACGCGGCAGATCCTCGCTCTCGTAGATATCAACGACCTGCACGTGCTGAGCCCCCTGGGCATCGCCAAGCGCCGTGGCAAACACCGGCTTGCGTGCGCGATACGCCGTCTCGGCGTCGCCTGCGACGGCACCGGCGTTCGCCAGATTGCTCGCCACGGTGTTCAGTCGAATGGTTTGGGCGGCCATCGCCGAGCCGGCGATTCCCGCAATCTCCCTGAAGCTCATCGTCAACGGCCTCCGTCGATGACTTTCTGCAGTCCGGCGAGTCGCCGATTCAGAAAGGAAAGGCTGGCCTGCCAGTCAGACAGGTTCTGCGCGAAGAGGGCCTGCTCGATACCCAGTTCCACGGTGTTGCCATCGGCGCGCGGTTGCATTGGCACGCGGTAGCGCAAAGCATCGGACGCCACGCTCGCCATGGGCGAACCAGCGTCGTGCACCGCCGCCGTTGCCGCATCCAGATGCTGCTGCACGCGCTCACCGAAATCGAGGTCACGCGCCTGATAGCCCGGCGTGGCTTCGTTCGCGAGGTTGGCCGCAAGCACACGCGTGCGATCCTCTCGCGCGCGCAATGCCGCAGCGTGAACACCTAGCGCCTGCGAAAAAAATGTCTGCAAAACTTCGCCTCCGTGGTTGACCGATAACGACGTCGCCCATTGTCGACAAAACTATCGAAAAGCGGCCCAAACGCGCGTGAAATTGACGCGTTTCCCAAACCCATGGATCGGCTTTGGGACAAAGACGCTATTTGCGTGGTGGTTTGTCGATTGATTTCCCCGTAACCTGCGACGCTGCGCCGCTTGCGCTACAAGGCGACGAGGCTACGACGCGGCGCGCCGACGCCAGGGGCTTATCGCGGTGGCGTGTAGGTCGCGGACTGTGAGGCGGGGGATAACACAACGTCGAGGGCATGGAGGCGCGTGCCGATCTCGCGCAGGTTGCGCGTGTTGATCGCCTTGCAGCGGGCCGCGCTCGCTTGCAGCGCCTGCCAGCGGGCGGACAAGGCGTCGCGGGCGGGGTATCCAGCCATTGGAAAACGGGCGTCAGGGTGTCGGCGGCGGCTTCGCCGAACGCCTGTTCGAGACATTGCACGCGACGGCGTGCCCGAACGCGCAAACGGCTGACCAATTGCGCCGCGCGATCGTGAGCGCGCGTGAGTGTGTCGAGCTTGTCCGCGACGAGCGCGCGATGCAGCGCGTCGAGCGTCTCGATCAGCCGGTGGTAGTCGACCAGATCGGCGTCGACATCGGCCACGATGCGCCCCACGCATTCGCGGCGCAAGCGCTGCGCGGCGGTGTTCACCGCAGCATCCCGTGATGACTGAGCATCCGGCTCGCGACTCGCTCGCTGTCGAACGTCAGCTCGCCGCGCGCGAGTTGCGCCTTGATCCGCGCGACCTTGTCGGCGTCGATACGCGCAACGGACTCGACGGCCGCTTGCGCGCTGGCGAGCCAATCGCTCGCATCGGCCCGCGCGGCGCGCACCGCGCCCGCGGGAGCGGCGTGCGCCACAGGCGCCTTGGCTGCAGCCGACGTCAGGCGCCGACGTGCAGGGTCGATAGGCATGACATTGACCATCGAGTCGATCTTGGGCATGAGAAGAGTCCTGGGAAATTACGGTTCACTCACATCAGGCGACCGATCGCCGTCGTTTGTTAAGCGTGCAGGCAGTTTGGCGATCTCGGCCGCGTCGGCCTGCGCGTCGCTTCCGGAGAGCACCAGCGCCGCATCGTGCGAGGCGCCAAACATCTGCGCCAGTTGCGTCGCCCGGGCTTTGGTGAGGACGACGAATTCGATGCGCCGATTGGCCGCTGCCGTGGGATGGTCGGTCAGCAAGGGCGCGTGGTCGGCCATCCCGACGGCCATGAGCACGCGACCGAGTGGCAGCCCTCCGGCGACCAGTGCGGTGCGTGCAGCCAGCGCGCGTTCCGACGACAGGTGCCAGTTGGTGTACCCGTCGGCGGCGGACGTTCGGTATCGCACGGCATCGGTGTGGCCCACGATCATCAACGCGTTATCGACGCCGCCCAGCAGCCCCCCGATGCGCGAGAGCAGTGCGCGGGCGCGGGGCGACGGTGTGGCGCTGCCGCGCTCGAACATGCCTTGCTCGTCGGAATCGGCCAGCCGCACCCGCAGCCCGTCCGGCGTGATGGACGTGCTCACATGATCCGACAGATTCGCGATCTGGCTGAGCTGTTGCACGGCAGATGCCAGGCGCGCCATGTCGGCGGGCGATTCGAACTGCCCCTTGGGGGTCGCCTCTATCCGGCCGGGATCCGTTGGCAGCGCGGGCGGCAACGCGGCTGAGGCCTGCGTACTGGTGCCCGGCGCCTCGGACGACGGCTGCGACTCGAACACGCGCCGCTCCAACACCCACATCACCACGAACAGACACATGAGCACCAGGCAGAGATCGGCAAATGCCACCTTCCAGGCATGACTGCCCTCTTCAACCGTGGCGCGAGCTCGACGCGTACTCATCGTCCGTCCTCGGCGCTACGCACCCAACCTTCGAGCGCATTGAAGCTCGGCAACGCGCCGTATTGCAGCATGCGGCGTCCGGCGTCGGCCGAGAGCAGCGGCGTTTTCCCGCTCAGGAACGCGATGATCGCCGCGCGCACGCATTCGTAGCCGGTCATCTCCACGGCGACAGATTGCGACAGCCGGTTCGCAATCGGGCTCAACACGGCGTAGCAGGCGAACACGCCGAAGAACGTGCCGACCATCGCCACCGCGACCTGACGGGTGATCATGGCCGTTGCCGCACCGGCCCCGATGTCGTACATGGCGAGCACCAGGCCGAGCACGGCGGCGATGATGCCGAAGCCCGGCATCGACTCGGCAAGCTTGTGCAGCGCCTGAACGGGATGCATCATGCGACGCTCCCGACTCTCGATTTCCATCGCGAGCAGGCTATCCAACTCGCCCCGCGAGCCTTTGCTCAGTGCCGCGACGCGCAAGGCATCGACCGTAAAGTCGATCAGCTTCTTATTGGCGAGCACGTGAGCACTGCGCTGGAAGATGGCGCTGCGCGCCGGGTCGTCGAGATGGGCGTCGAGCGCACGATCGCCGTCGCGCGACGAAGTTTGCAGTAGCGTGTAGGTGAGCGTGAGCAGTTCCCGCTCGAACGCCTCGCCATGACGTCGCCGCCGCATGGCGGCCGCGACGACCGCGCGCAGATCGCCCAGCACGCGCGATGTGTTGCCCACGAGAAACGCCCCCAGCGCCGTGCCGACGACCAGCACCAACTCATTCAGATGGAATACGGTTTCGAACTGGCCGCCGTTGAGCCAGAACATACCGAACACGCTACCCGCGATCACGGCAGCCCCAAGCAGCAGTAGTTTCATTGTCTTTGCCTCGTCTATCTCGTCAAACTCGTCTGATCATTGCGTTGTGGGACGCGCGCGTTTCGCGCGCCACTTCGCCCTGCGTCGTGCAAGGCGATCTTCATTTTTCCAAGCGCCACCTGATGAATCTGGCAGATCCGGGCCCGGGTCAACCCCAGCACCTCGCCGATCTCCTCGAGATTCATGTCGAACTCGTAGTACAGCTGCACGACGCGCTGCTCGCGCGGGTCCAGCGCGTCGAGCGAGCGCGTCAGACTCTGGCGCATGGCGACCAGATCTTCCGGACTGCGCCGTTCGACGAGCACTTCGTTGGCCGCCATGCCACCCTCGGCGAGCAGTTCGTCAAAGCTCGCGATGCTCTCCGCGTAGCCCGCCATCTCGGCTTCTTCCAGCGCCGCGGCGTCCATCCCCACATGGACACGCAGTTCTTCACGGGTTGGCGCGCGCCCGAGCGTGCGTGTCAATTCGCGTTCGGCATCGCGCCGCCGATGCGACGCCTGCCGCAACGTGCGCGGGCGCCAATCGAGCCGACGGAGTTCGTCGAGCACCGCCCCGCGAATACGGGTCGCGGCGTAAGCGGTAAAACGTTCGTCCGGGGGACCGTACCGTCGTATGGCATCGAGTGCGGCGATCAGGGCGATCTGCGTCATGTCTTCCTGCGCCATCGCGACACTGGTCTGGGGCGCCAGCGAGCGCACGATGCGCGCGATCAACGGCATCAGGCGCAAGACTTGCGTTTGCTCATCGGCGGCCGGGATCGCCTGCCATGCCAACGGCGACGGTTCCGGCGGCGCAGCCTGCGCCCGCTCGACACGCAACGACGGCGGCGCGCCCACGCCGTTGGCTGCGCTCGCCGTGTGGGCGTCGCTGCGTCTGTCGTCGCACCTGTCGTCACATGAACGCGTGACGGGGCCATACATCAGTGTGTTCATAGCCGGAATGCCTCGTCATTGCGACCCGCTGCCCCCAATGCGATGCCCGGGCTCGCGTCGCCGGCCCGGTGGTCGCGCGCATGCCGATCTCGCGCATTGCCCGACGCGCCGTCGCCGCCGTGTTGCGGCAGGCTTGCGATGCTCACATGGACATCCCCGGCGTGCCGTTGCGAGAGCATGTCCCGCAACAACCCGACCGTGCCCTGAACGAGGCTCAGCACCTCGGGGCGCGCCACGTGCAAGCTCACACTAAGCTGCATGGGCGACTTGCGCACGACAATGCCGATCTCGCCGAGCTCTGCCGGCATCAACCGCATGCGTGCTTCCTGGACACCGTTCTCCATCATCGACTGCACGCGTTCGGACAGCGTTCGGGAAACGGCCGCTCCATCGCTCGCCGCCAGGGCTCCCCCAAGCGTTCCGCCCGACACGGTCGCGAGACTCGTCAGTCCAGACAATCCCGTTGCGGCGGTCAATTCCGTCGCCACTGCGCTCCCGGACAGCGTCGGGGAGAACGCAACGCGAGGCGCATGCGCCACTCCGTCATCGTTCGTCATGGTCGCGGGCAGCGATCCCACGGGCGGCGGCGACATTGACGCCACGACGCGTACAGCAGATGCCGTCGCAGACATGGAGGTCGATATGTCGACAGCGCCGTTCCCGCGCTCGGTCGGTTGCGCACTGCCCACGGCCCCCTGCATCCGATGCTCACGCGCCGCGAGCATCGTTGCGAGATGCGTCGCTGCCGCGTCGTCCGGCGATTCGCCGTGACTCGAATACCTGTCGAGCGGCATCAACGCGGGCTCACCAGCATCGCGCGTGACGGCCGCTGTCGTGACCGACATGACAGGCATCACCGGGTTGACAGGCATGGTTGGCGCGAGGACGGCGACCTCGCGAACGATGCCTGCGTCGTCGGGTTCCGGGTCGGGCTTGCCATTCGTGTCGACGGCGTTCTGCGGGTCAGGCCCCGCCAGGGGCATCGCGGATGCGGCCGCAGCGCCGACGCGCACCTCCACACCTTGGCGCAAAGCGGTGTCCGGCGCGTCGACCGACACAGCCCACCCTGTCTCGGACTCACCGGCCGCGGCGTCCAGGTCAAGGCCCTGCGTCGACAAGCGAACCAGCGAGGCGGCAAAGTCGTGCGACGCCATCGCGTCCTGGGGAGCCGACACCGCTTGCGCCGAGTCGGCGGGCGGCACGCCGTGCGCCACCTTGCTCAGTGGGTCCGCATGGGTGAAGGTCGTGAGACGCACGGGTTCAACGATCATCGTGCATCCTCAGGTAGCCAAGCGCACCGTCGCGCCAATGGCCGAGTCCGGCCAATTGTCTGCGGGCTTCCGATGCGGCGCGCTGGGACAGCAGGTAAGCCTGGTCGTGAGCGACGCGCGCATCGGCCATGGCCTGCGCGAGCCGCGCATCCCTCGCGTCGGGCGCGGGGGCGTGCCGCCAAGCCCGACGGAACAGCGCGTCGGTCGCCTGCAGCAAGCCCCACTCGCGCGCCGCGGAATGCCCTCGCAGATCTCGCGCCAGCGTCTGAAAGGTCGCCGCATCAACCACACCGCGTCTCCAGGGAACGCCAGCCCTGCGCGAGCTGGGTGACCACGGCCGTGACCTCGTCGAGCTTGGCGACATCGCCCTCCACGCTTGCCTGCGCGACTGCGCGCATGCAGAAGTCGTACACGGTCGCCAACGGTTGCGTGACGCCGGGGCCGTCGGCCGCATCGATGTGCGACGCCAGCCCATTGAGCAGATTCAGGCATTTGGTCACGCTGCGCAGACGCGCGTCGTTGCGCGAATGCTCGATGTGCGCGCGCACGCGCGCCAGTTCGTCGAGCAGCCCGTCGAGCAGGATCAGCATGAGCTGCAACGGGGTGGCGCCCGCGATGCGGGCGTCGAGGTCTGAGACGTGGTATTCCTGATAAGCCATGTTCGGTTTGACTCCCTAGAGGATGACGACGCGCATCATTCGTCGGATTTGCGCGATCCGCGGAAGAGCGCATCGACAAAGCTGCGTGTCTCGTTCATTTGCTGGCGAACCTGCTCCGCGCGCGCGAATTCACCGGTGTAACGGGCGACGAGTGCGCGAAAGCGCGTCTCCAGCCGGTCCTGTTGCTCGGATAGCCGGCGCGATGCGATTTCGTCGTTGTCGCTGCGGTGCTTGAGCACGCCGGCAATCTCGTCGGTCCACTCACGGATGCGCACCGCGAGCCGCATGCCCGCCGGCTGCTTGTCCAGGTCGGCGCTGGCGTCGCGCTTCATGACGTCGGCACTCTCGCCGAACCACTTGGCCAGTCGTTCCTTGTCCTCGGCGTAGGCGGCCTCGAAACGCGCCGCGTCGAAGGTGACCGACCCGTCGGCATTGCGCTTCACGCCGAACTGGGCAGGATCGAATGTCTTGCCGTCGATCGTCACGGGCCGTTCGAAATTGCGCTCCAGGTCGCGCAGCAATGCCCGCACACCGGCATCGGCGTAGAACGGGCCCGCCGCCTTGATGTCTTCGCGCTTCTCGTCGCCATCGAGCGAGACCGTCGCGCCCGGGGTGCCGGGGTCCATCAGTTCGCGCACCTGCTTGCGTAGCGCGTCGTAGGCTTGAACGAGGGCACGCATGTTCGCCGCCGTCCCCTCTCGGTCCGGCACGACAGAAACACGCGTCGTCTCGGTCCCGGTATCCGCCTTTTTCAACGACAGCGTGATCCCTGCAAACAGAGCGATCTCGTTGGTCGGATACGCTTCGTCCTGCCCCGCTTGATCGCCGAGGCGCACAATCGCGTTATCGCCTTTCGCAAGCACCGTTCCGGCATCGACGTCGGCGCCATCCTTAACGCTGAAGCGCGCGCCCATCCCGGAGGTCTTGGCCGTCAACAGAAGCCGTGGCACGCCGTCGCTCGCGACGTACCGAAGATCGGCGCGGACGTGGCCGCTCAAGTCGGGGTCGGCGTTGATGCGTCGGGCAAGCGCCCGGACACCCTCGGGCGTCGTCAGGTCCAGTCCGGACGTATCCAGCGCGACCGCCGCGTCGCGTCCCGCCACGGCCACCTTGCCGGCGGCGAGCGCCTCGACGTTCTGGATTTGCACCTGATGCACGGTGGCGAGCTGTTTGACGTGCACGTCGAAATCGAGCTGCTGCACGCCCTTCTCCAACTTGACGGAGAACGCCTGGTCGTTCGATTGCGTGGCCTTGTGCTGGCGCAAGTCCGCACTGTCGCCAAGGCGTCGCAATTGTTTCTCGAAGGTGCCCAGCACCTCCTTGAGCGTCGCGACACCGCTTTGGCGGGATTCGGTGCTGGCCTTGTCTTTCCCAAGACGGCCGAACTCCGCTCGCATGCGGTTGGAAGCGACATCTTGGGCCAGCTTCTCGATACGGTCTTTCACTTGCAGCATGGCGGAACTCCTGTTTCAGGGTGGGCACGAGACGCGAAACGCGTGGTTTTCTCCACCAAAGCGACCTCCGTGCGCACTTTGTCAACGCCAGGGTTCGAGGGGATTTCCTCATTTCGCGTCCGCGCGCTCGCCCTTCGCTGCCAAATCGCCAGCGCCTGGGCGGCCTGCTCGCGCGCCTCGCGCTGCCACGCCGCCTGTCTCGCGGTCATCTCATGGCGCGCGACGAGCGTTGCCACGCCTTCACGCCGACGCTGAGCGTCACGCACAGCCTGCGCCGCCACCGACTGCCAGCGCGCCAACTGGGCCATCGGCACCTGCTGCGTCTCGATCATCTCCACGAGCGTGCGCTTGTAATCGGCGCGATTCTGAAAGCTGTGCGCACTCGCGCGCGTGCCGTTGATCGCCACGGCGCGATAGAGCTGCGTGAGCTGGGCAACGTTGCGCGCCAGCCGTTGTTGACGTTGCGCGAGCTGGCGGCCATCACGCTGTGCCGCGTCGAGTTCGCGCTCGCGCATCGACAGCAACGCGCGCAGGGCACGCGGCGTGTTCCCGGTCATCGACATAACGCCTCCAGTCGCTCGCACAGATCGTGCGGCGCCCGGTGTTCCCCGTCGTGCTGGCACAGAAAGTCGAGCATGGCGGGATGTCGCGCCACGGCACGGTCGGTCTCGGCGTGCGCGCCGGGCACATAGGCGCCGAGCGGAATCAACTCGCGAATTTGTCGATACGCGTGCCACTGCGCCTTGAACGCGCGCGCCGCGCTCGCCTGGCGCGCGCCCACCGCCTGCGACATGCACCGGCTCACCGATGCCCCGATATCGATTGCCGGGTAGTGCCCCGCGTCCGCCAGTTCCCGCGAAAGCACGATGTGACCATCGAGCACCGCTCGGGCGGTGTCGACCACGGGGTCCTGCATATCGTCGCCCTCGGCCAGCACCGTGTAGATCGCGCTCAGACTGCCCGAGCCCGCGCCATTGCCCGCGCATTCGACCAGACGCGGCAAGCGGGCGAACACCGATACCGGATAGCCGCGCGCCGCGGGCGCCTCGCCAAGCGAGAGCGCGACCTCGCGGCACGCCATGGCGTAACGCGTGAGCGAATCGACGAGCAGGAGCACGTCGCAGCCCGCGTCGCGAAAATGTGTCGCGATGGCATGGCACAACTCGGTGGCTTTCATGCGCTGCGCGGGCGGTGCGTCGGCCGGCGCAGCAACGACGATAGCCTTGGCCAGCCCGGCGCGCCCGAGCGTCTCCGTGACGAACTCGCCGACTTCGCGCCCTCGCTCGCCGATCAGCCCGACCACGACGATCTGGGCTTCGGTATGCCGCGTCATCATGCCGAGCAACACGCTCTTGCCCACCCCGCTACCCGCGAACAGCCCCACACGCTGCCCCTTGCCAAGACTCAGCAGCCCATCGATCGCACGCACGCCCACGGCAAGCGGCTCGGCAATGGCGCGCCGATCCAGCGGCGCCGGCGGCGAACTCCGCGTATCGAGCCAGGTATCGCCGTGCAACGGCCCCTTGCCGTCCAGAGGCTGCCCGAGCGCGTCGACCACGCGGCCGAGCCACGCCGGCCCGATGCGCAGCGCCGGCGTCGAGTGGCCGGGCAGCACACGGGCACCGGGCACGACGTCGGCCACACACGCCAACGTCACGAGTTGCAGCGTGCCATCGGCAAACCCGACGACCTCGGCGTCGGTCCATCGGCCGGCGGACGTTTCAACACGACACGGCTGTCCAAGCGGAAACCGTTGGCCGCGCGCGTCGAGCACCGCGCCATTGGCCCGCGTGACGAACGCCATCGGTGTGGCCAGTGCGATCGCGTCGTTCATCGTTGAGCCTCTGGCGTCTCGTCCAGCATCGGGGCCGGCATGCACGCGTCGACCCAGTCAGCCAATCGACGCCGCACGACGTCATGCGTTGCGGCCTGGCGACCGTCGCATCCGGCGTCGTACCAAAGGCCGTCGGCGTCGACTCGGCAAGCACCGCGACCGAGCGAAGGATCGGCGACGATACGCCAACCCGGACGGTCGCCATCCGTATGCGAGGGTGTGTCAGCGATGTCGCCCCCGATACGCGTCGCGAGTACATTGGCGTCGTCGGGGCTGACGTAGACGGTGACCCGGTGGTCGCTCGCGCCCAACTGTGCGAGCAGTCGCTGCACGATGCCGGCGATGTCGGCCGGTGCCGTGTCCAACTCGCGCTGTACGATTGCTTGCACCGCGCGTGTCGCCACCTCGCTCACTACGTCGAGCGCCCCCGCCGCGAGTCGCGCGTGGACTTGCTCGCGCGCCGCCTGCAGCGCCGCGAGCGGCAGTGCGATGACCTCGAGTTCGTCGCGCAGCCGCGCGGCGTAAAACGCCTGCAAGCGCGCCTCGGCAGCTTGCTCGCCATCGGCGCGTCCGGCGTCGAACGCTTCCTGCCACACGGCACGACGCGACTGCGCAGCGCCATGCGCCACGCCTAGCGAGTACGCCTGCGCACGCAGAGTCTCCAGATCCGGCTGTACGGGCACCCACCCCCGCTGCGCGGCGGCATCCGACTTCGTGCCAAACCGGTGCGGCTTCATTCGAGCACCTCGCCGTCTGCCAGACGCAGGAAGAGATTCGCATCGCGCGCTCGCGTGCGCAGTGCCGCCATGATCTCGCCGCGCGCGGCGTCCACGCGCGCCGCCGACACCGCCCCGAGACGCTGCATGGCCTGTGCGAGCGCGTCTTCCTGAAGGCGGGACATGCGCTCGCGCACGACTTGCCGCATGCGGGCGTCCGTCCCCTTGAGTGCTGTCGCCCACGTTTCGGTCGACACCTCGCCCACGGCCAGATCGATCACTTCCGGGGCTTGGTAGGCCAGGATGTCAAAGCTATACAGGTTCGCTTCCACGGACTCCGCCAGCGTGGCGTCATGCGCGCGCAGGGCTTCCATGAGCCGCTTTTGATCGTCGGGCACATGGCCGATGATTTGCGCCGCGAGTCGTGTGCCCGGGACATCGGCATTGTCGGCCGACAGTCCGGCGAGACAACGGTCCGCGATCAGTTCCAGATCCGCCAGCAGTTCGCGATCGACGCGCGTGAGCTGTGCCGTCGCCAGCAACAGCGCTTCCTGCTGCGACTCGGGCAGCGCACGAAGCAGTTGTCCCGCGAGGTCGGCGGGCAGATAGGCGAGCAGCAACGCCTGCATGCGGTGATGCTCGCGCGAGAGCACGTCGGCGAGCCTTGTCACGCTCACCCATTGCAGGCGCGCCAGCTTGGGTCGAACCCGATCGCCATAAATGCCGTCGAGCACGTTGCTGGCGATCCCCTCGCCAAGCGCTGCGGCGAGCGAGCGTTCAAGGTACGCGCGCGGTGCGGCGTTCGCACCGCCATGCTGTGTACAGGCGTCGAGGAATTGGTCGACGATGGCGTGCACGTCGTGCTTCTTCACGCTACCGGCACGCGACATGGCGTGTGCCACGCGCAATAGCTCGGCGGGCGCGAGTTGCGCCATCACGGCGGCGGCAGCCCGCTCGCCCATGCAAAGCAGCAGCACGGCGGCGCGGTCGACGCCATTGATCTCACTCAGCGCGGAAGTGTCAGCGGGAAGCGGCATTCGTACCCATCCATTGTTTGATGATCTGGGCGACCCGCTCGGGTTCGCCGTCGGCCAGGGTTGTCAGGCGCGCCAGCTTCGTATCGAACGACGCCTCCGAGGCCGGCGGCAGGTCCGAGGCGAAGGCCGGCAACGCGGCTTGCTGCGCGTCGCTCTCGGCTTCCTGCCGACGACGCTCGCGAGCCTGCTCGTCGGCGGCAAGTGCGGCAGCCTTGCGGCGGCGCGCACGCCGGGCCAGTGCGGCCCACAGGCCCAACGCCAGAACGAGCGTCGCGGCGGCCGCGATGGCGGCATATTTCATTTGTGCGTCGCTCAGCAACGGGGGCTGGGCGGTCGGCTCAGCCGTGTCGACGAGCGCTGCGCGATCGGACGCCGCGAACGGCATGGCGCTCACCACCAGCGTGTCGCCACGCGCGGTCTGAATGCCCGTGCCGGCGCGCAAGGCACGCTCGAGCTCGGCGAGGGACTCGGCGGTCCACCCGTTGCCGCCCGGTGCTGCCTGCGAGTCGACCATCACGGCCACGTGCATTTGACGCACGCGTGGACGGTGACGCTTCGTCTGCGTGATCGAGCGGTCGTAAGCGAACTGACGTGTGGCCGAGGTGGTGCGCATTGCCCCCGCATCGCCTGCGAGCAACGGGGCGGCGTCCACCGGGCGGTTGGTCATCGCCCCGGGCACGCCGCCGACAACGGCGTCGTCGTCGCGCGCTTCGCGCACGGCTTCCTGCATCACGCGCGGATCGGCACCGAGCGCCTCGGTGGTGTTGGACACCAGGTCCTCGTCCAGATCGACGCTCACGCTTGCGCGATAGCGAGCGGGGCCGAGGATGCCGTCGAGCAGGCCGCGCACATTGCGAAGTGCATCGTCGCGAGAGCGGGTGCGGACTTCGGCGTTACCGTGCGTTGCATCGTCCAGATCGAGATTCGCCGTGAGCGGGGTGCCGTGCTGATCGACAACCGCAACATGCTCCGCCGCCAGACCGTTCACACTGCCCGAGACGAGCTTGACGATGGCACTGACCTGCTGCGGCGCAAGCGTCTGTCCGGCGCGTACGGAAATCAGCACCGATGCGCTGGCCGACGCCTTGGTATGGGTGACGAACGACGTTTTCGGTGCCAGCGCAATGTGTACGCGAGCGACATCCACCGCGTCGATCGACATGATGGTGCGCGCAAGCTCGCCCTCCAGCCCCCGACGAAAACGCACGTCCTGCACGAACTGGCGCACCCCCAGGCGTTCGTCGCGGTCGACCAGTTCGAGCCCTGGCGGCAGCTCCGGCGTGACGCCTTTGGCGGCCAACGCAAGACGCGCGCGTCCGACCCGGTCATGCGGCACGAGGATCGCGCCGGTGTCCGGATGCATGCGGAACGGGATCTGCTCCGCTTCGAGCACGCCGGTGGCCTGCGCGATCGGAATGCGCTGGTGCTGCCCGAAGAGCGGCGCGTAACCGGTGTCGCGCGAATACCAGGCGAGTGTGGCCGCGGTAATGGCACCGGCGGCGACCACGATCGGTAACGCACCGCGCAGGTGTCCGGCAAAGCCCGATGGCTGCGCGCGCCACTTCAGCCATCGCGCTCGCGATTGCGTGCCAGCGCTGCCCAGCGCACGAAAAATGTTGTCGATTCCCATATGTCGATTCACTTGACCGAATCACGGGTAGCCGGATCGCAATCCCACCACCGTCACTCCGCTAAGGGGTGACGCAAAGACCGCCTGCGTCGTGTGCCAAATTGAAGGAGCACATGGTGACAACGATTCCGTCAACTATCGAAAATCTGCGTAGCCTTTGGGCATCGGCCGCATTCAAAGCTAATTTTTGGTGCGTTTTCCCATTAACACGGGGATCGATGAGGGGCGCACCACCGCATCATGTACAAGCGCGCATCGGCGATCAGCCCCATGCGTGGCCCATACGTAGCAAAGCCCTCACGCGCGTCACACGTGAGGGCTTTGCTATCTTTCGGCGGCGGCGCCGGGCCGCGTCGGTTCGCGTCAGGCGGCGATTTTCTCGGGCGTTACCGCCTCGTCCTCCACCGAGCTGAGCATCAGATGCTCGAAGGCGCCCAGCGAGGCCTTCGCGCCTTCCCCGACGGCGATCACGATCTGCTTGAACGGCACGGTCGTGACGTCGCCCGCGGCGAACACGCCGGGCACCGACGTCGCGCCCTTGGCATCGACTTCGATTTCGCCGTGACGCGTGAGCGACACGCTCCCCTTGAGCCATTCGGTGTTCGGCACGAGACCGATCTGCACGAACACGCCTTCGAGCGCGATCGTGGAAACCTCTCCCGAGGCACGGTCGCGATACACAAGACCGTCCACCTTCTGCGCGTCGCCACGGATCTCGGTCGTCTGTGCGTTCATCAGCACACGCACATTCGGCAGGCTGCGCAGCTTGCGCTGAAGGACGTCGTCCGCGCGCAGTTGCGTGCCGTATTCGATCAGCGTGACTTCCTTGACGATGCCGGCCAGATCGATGGCGGCTTCCACGCCCGAGTTGCCACCCCCGACGACCGCCACACGCTTGCCCTTGAAGAGTGGGCCGTCGCAGTGTGGGCAATAGGCTACGCCCCGGTTACGGTACTCACGTTCGCCCGGAACGCCAATTTCACGCCAGCGCGCACCGGTGGCCAGCACCACTGACCGCGCCTTGAGCACCGCGCCGCTGGCCAGATGCACTTCGTGAATCTTGCCGGGAATCAAGGCTTGCGCGCGCTGCGTGTCGATCACGTCGACGTCATGCGTCTTCACGTGCTGTTCGAGTGCTGTGGCGAACTTCGGTCCTTCGGTGTGCGTCACCGAGACGAAATTCTCGATGGCCATCGTGTCGAGCACCTGGCCGCCGAAGCGCTCGGCGACCACGCCCGTCACAATTCCCTTGCGGGCGGCGTAGATCGCGGCGGCAGCGCCTGCGGGGCCGCCGCCCACGATCAGCATGTCGTAGACCGGCTTGTTCTCGAGCGCCTTCGCGGCGCGCACGCTTGCACCGGTGTCGAGTTTCGCGAGCAATTCCTTCACACTGGTGCGGCCCTGCGTGAACGATTCGCCGTTGAGGAACACGGTGGGGACCGCCATCACCCGACGCGCCTCGACTTCGCCCTGGAACAACGCGCCGTCGATGGTGACTTGCTGGATGCGCGGATTGATCAGCGCCATGACGTTCAACGCCTGCACGACTTCCGGACAGTTCTGGCACGACAGCGAGATGTAGGTCTCGAAGCGGAAATCGCCGTCGAGCGCACGAATCTGCGCGACGGTGTCGTCGTCGAGCTTGACCGGGTGACCGCCCACTTGCAGCAAGGCGAGCACCAGCGACGTGAACTCGTGCCCCATGGGCAGCCCGGCGAAGCGGATGCGCGGTGCTTCCCCCGGCGTGCCGATGGCGAAGGACGGACGACGCTCGCCCGCGCTGTCGCCGCCGTCGGCGTGCACCACGACGGCGATCTGCGGCGAGAGCGGGGCGATCTCGTCGACCAGCGCCTTCATCTCGGCTGACTTCGGGCTGTCGTCGAGCCACACGGCGATCTCGATCGGGCGCGTGACTTTCTGAAGGTACGTTTGCAACTGGGCTTTGAGGTTCGCGTCCAACATGGTGTTTCTCCGTCTCGATAGAGCGTGATGGGGTCAGCAAGGCCCACCGCGCGGGCCGCAGGCGGGCGCAGGTCGGCATCGGGGTTCGGGGTCGGGGTTCGGGGTCGGGGTTCGGGGTTCGGGGTCGGGGGCCGGCGCGCCAGACTCAGGAGGCTGGCGCGCCGGCGAGGCGCGTGCGGCGGCGATCGTGCGTAGCGCAGGGGTGGGCCCGGTAGCGCCCCGTAACGCCTGGATCTCGCCTGGATCTCGCCTGGATCTCGCTTAGATCTTGCCGATCAGGTCGAGCGACGGGCTCAGCGTTTGCGCGCCCGGCGTCCACTTGGCGGGGCAGACCTCGCCCGGATGGGCGGCGATGTACTGCGCCGCCTGCACCTTGCGCAGCAGTTCCTTGGCGTCGCGGCCAATGCCGTTGTCGTGGATTTCACACAGCTTGATCTCGCCTTCCGGGTTGATCACGAACGTGCCGCGCAGTGCCAGACCTTCTTCTTCGATCAGCACGTCGAAGTTGCGCGAGATCGCCAACGTCGGGTCGGCAAGCATCGGGTACTGGATTTTCTGGATCGTGTCCGACGTGTCGTGCCAGGCCTTGTGGGTGAAGTGGGTATCCGTCGATACGCTATAGATCTCGACGCCCAACTTCTTGAACTCGTCGTAGTGATCGGCCAGGTCGCCGAGCTCGGTCGGGCATACGAAGGTGAAGTCGGCCGGGTAGAACACGACCACCGACCACTTGCCCTTCAGGGTCTCGTCGGTCACGGTGATGAAATCGCCATTTTGGTAGGCGTTGGCTTTGAACGGCTTGATCTGGCTGTTGATGATCGGCATGTCGTTGTCTCTCTGACGGGGTGGAAAGTGTTGACAGTATGCCGAATGCTATCAATTAACTTAAATTGATTATTAAAATCTATGTCATTGGTTCAGGCTATCGGCGCCGATAGCCTTCCCGAGCGCTTCCGACATGGCCCACCATGCCGGCTTTGCCGCGTCAGACCGGCCATTGTCCGACGCTCGGCGGCTCAGCGCTGCGGATAACGCACCGCGCGAACCTTGCCGCTTCCACCGCCGCCGCAGAAGAACAGATCGGCACCGTTATGCTCCAGGCCGCTCACGCCAATGCCCTGCGGCATCTCCACGCGCATGAGCACTTCACCGCTGGCGGGGTCGACCTGACGCAGTTCGCTCTCGTCGTTCTCCCACGTGCCGTGCCAGAGTTCATCGTTCACCCAGGTCACGCCGGTCACGAACCGATCGGACGCGATGCTGCGCAACACCTGCCCGGTGGCAGGATCGATCTGGAGAATGCGGCGATCGCGATATTGCCCGACCCACAGGCTGCCCTCCGCCCACGTCAGTCCCGAGTTGCTGCCGCTGTCGGGCGCGGGAATCGACGAGATGACCTTGCCGGTCGACGGATCGATCTTGTCGATACGCGATTCGGCGATCTGATAGAGGTGCGTGCCGTCGAAGGCCGTGCCGGCGTCGCTCGGGGCGGCGATCGTGCGACGAACTTCGCCCGTGGCGGGATCGAAGGCGATCAGGGTATCGCCCGTTGCGGCCCATACCTGTCGGCCGTCGAACGTGACGCCATGGATTCGCTCGTTGCCCGCGAACGGACCGTACTCACAGGCGATATCGGCCGCCATCACGGCGGCTTGGGGCAGCGGACGTTCCACTCGTTGCAGTTTGCTTGTCATGTCAGGCTCCGGTTGTGACGCCGTCGTCGGCGTGCAAGTCCACTCTAGCCAAACGACCATCCAACAGGGAGTAACAATGTCGTCGTGAATTCGGTGAGGGGCGGCGATGTCCATCGACGAGCCCTTGCGCGGCCGAGCCCGCACACGCGACCCTCGTGCTCCAGCGCGGACAAGGCGCGCTGCACGGTGCGTTGACTCGCACCGAGTGCAAGGGCCAGGGCGGAAGTCGACCACGCCGCACCGTCCGACAGCAGAGCGACAAGCGACGCGCGATTGCCGTCGATGGGCGGCAGCAGCACCGACACTGCGCGCTCACCTTGCGTGCGCAGCACGAACCCGCGCGGCGTCGCGTCGATGTCGGCGAGTCCCTTGAGCAACGCGCGCAGACGGCCGATCTCCACACGCAGGCGAGCGCGGTGGGTGTCGTCGGGGCGCCGCAGTCGAAACACTTCCCCGATGAGCGTATCGCGGTCGACGTCGCCGGGCCAGGCGCGCGCGAGTTGCAGCGCCAGGGTGAAGAGCGCCGGACGCCGTGCCAGCGGTCGCCAGCTGCTGCCGGCGCTGATGCCGCGCCGACAGGCATCGACAACGAGCACATCCGAATGCAGCAGTCGTGCCACTTCGTCGAGGTTCAATGCGCGCTCGCCGTCGGACTGCGCGAGGCGAGCCGCCGGTCGCGCCAAGGCTGCATGCACGCTCTCGACTTCGGCGATCAGCGCGGGAATGTTGGCCGCCGACGCGGCCGTTTGCGCATGCGCGAGCATGGCATGCGCTTGCGGAATGCGCAGTGTGCGCAGCGCCAGCTCGGCGCAGATCAGCGCATGTCCGGCGACGAGGCGCGCCGGGACGGCATCTGACGGGGTGTCCTGCAGGGCTTGCGCAGCGGCGTCGAGCTTGCCGAGCAGCACGAGGCGGCGGGCAAGGACCAGATGCGCGAGCATGGCATTGGGGATGTCCGCATGCGCAAGCAACACGGCGGCGGCGGCGTGGAGCGATCGCGTCGACCCGCCAAGGTCGCGCATGGCGAGCGCGACTTCGGCGTCGGCGACAACACATCGAGCGCGTGCCAGAGCCTCATGCGGGCCGAAGCTTCGCGCCGCCCGCTTGAACAGCTCTCGCGCGCGGGCGAACTCGCCCAGCTGTGCCATGGCGATGCCGCGCAGCGCGAGCGCGGGCGCGTCGTCGCGCAACGCGATCCGGCGCAAGGCACCCAGCGAATCGCCGGCAGCGAGCGCGCGGGCGGAAGCAGCAATGAGGGAGTCCATCGCGCGATATTACCTCGCGCACAAGGCGATGCCGACGGCGCGATGTCGGCATCGCAAAAGCGTTACAGACGAGGCGCGCTCGTGAGACTCAATACCCGCTCAACACCGCGAACGCGAGCACACCTCCCGAGAGCACCAGCAACACGAAGAACAGCGGCAGGATGAACTTCAGCCACTGTCCGAAGCCGACCCGCGCGGTCGCGAGATAGGCGAGCAACATGCCGGACGTCGGCGTAATCATGTTCGTCAGCCCGCCGCCCAGCAAAAACGCCAGCACGGACGTCTGAGGACTCACGCCCGAGAGCTGCGCAATCGGCCCGATGATCGGCATGCTCACTGCGGCCTTGCCGGAGATTGACGGAATGAAGACATCCAGTGCCATCTGCACGCCCATCAGACCATTGGCGACCGCCACCGCCGATTGACCGCGCACCGCACGCGTGAAGTCGTTGATGAGCGTATCGAGCACATAGCTCCCATGCAGGATGATCTCGACCGATGCTGCCAGTCCGATCAGCAGGCCCGCGAGCATCATGCCCTTGAGGCCTTCGACGAACGCGTCGGCGGCTGTGCGGGAATCAAGGCGACCGACGACGGCCGTCACCAGGCTTGTCAGCACATAGAACGCCGACAGCTCGAGGTTGCCCCACTTCAGTTCGCGCGTGCCGTAGACCAGCATGGCAGCGGCAAGCGCCAGCACGAGCAGCGTGGCCTTGTGCCGTCGCGAGAGCCGCGCATGTAGATGCGCCACCGACGCCATTTGCGCCCGCGCCTCGGCCAGGCGGTACTCGCTGCGGTGCACATGCCAGAGAAAGTAGGCGATGCCCAGCGCCAGGAACCCCACGAACACCGCCACGCGAAGCCCGACGCCGGAGAACAGCGGCAAGCCGACGAGGGGTTGGGCGACAGCGAGCGCCAGCGGATTCGTGACGGACGCGATGTACCCGATCTTCGCCGCAATCGCCACCAACGCCACCGCGAACAGGTTCGACAGGCCCAGACGGCGCGTGAGCACCATCACCATCGGAATCACGACCAGGTATTCGGAAATGAAGCCGAGCAGCGTGCTGCCCAGCGCGATCAGCACCATCAGCAACGGCGCGAGGACGTACATGTTGCCCGCAGTGAGTTGCAGCAACCGGTCGATGCCCGCGTCGATGGCCCCCGTCTTGCGCATCACGCCGAACATGCCGCCCACGAACATCACCATGAAGATGAGCGGCGCATTCTTGACGAGCCCCTGCGGCACCGCGAGAAATGCCGACACCACGTTGGCGGGCTGCGCCTGCGCCGGTGTGCTGTGCGCGGCCTTGGGCGCCACGAGCGTCGCAATGTCGTGCGTCTTCGGCACGACTTGATAGGTGCCCGGCACCACGAGCTTGCCCTCGCGCGAGAAGCGCCCGGCGTCGACCCACCACGTGATCGCCACGGCCGCGATCAGCACCCAAAGCATCATGACGACGGGGTGCAGCATTTTGCCGTGCGGTTTTTCGACCTTGCCGGGCTCGCCGTGCGCATGCCCGGCTGGCGCGCTCGCGAGATCGGAATGGGAATGCCCGTCGACGGGCGTCGGCGCTAGCGCTGTCATGTCAATCCTGCCTGTTGTCTCTTTCGTGTTGTTGATATGACGTCGCCTGGCGCCTTGCCGCCACCGGCCGCCAATCCCTGGCGAACCGGTGCGGGTCTGGCGCCGCGCTACGCCACGTTGTCGGCTTGCGCCTCGTTCGGGGTCTGCGCGAGCGCAGCGCCCGCATACCCCAGTTCCGCCGAAATCTGGCGGCTGCACGCCTGCAGACGCTCCAGATAGTCGGGAATTTCGATGCGGCTGATACGCGCCTCCGGTCCCGAAATCGAGAGCGCCGCCACGACTTCGCCGGACACGTCGCGCACCGGCACCGCAATGGCGATGGCCCCGCTCGTGACTTCTCCCGCACTGATCGCATAGCCCTTGCGCGTCACGGCGGCCAGTTCTTCGGCCAACGCCATCGTCTCGGCTGCGCCCGGCAGGTGCTTCATGCGCGTAAAAAATTCGTTGCGAATGGCGTCCGGGGAAAACGCGAGCAACACCTTGCCCGACGCTCCCGAACTGATCGGCCGACGATTGCCGACAGATCCCACCGAGCGCACCTGATGCGTGGATTCGCTGCGCGCCACGCATACGGTCTCCAGCCCTTCGCGCACACGCAGCACGATGGTCTCGTTGATCGCCTGATTGAGCACGAGCATCGACTTTTGCGCTGCACGCACGAGAATGTTCTGCTGCGAGGCGGCCACGCCGATCACAAACGCCTGCGGCCCCAACGAATAGGTTGTGGTGCGCTCGTCCTGCAATACGAACCGGTTGTGTTCCAGCGTGCACAGCATGCGATACGTGCGCGACTTGTTGATGCCCAGACGATTGGACAGCTCCGTCACGCCGAGTCCCGGATGCTCCGCGACCAGCGAGAGCAGTTTCAGGGCGCTGTCGACCGAATCGACGATGTAGTTCATGGGATTTCCTTAGGGCTTGCCTGCGCCCGCACCCAACGGGCGAGCGTGGCCGTGAACGTTTCCAGATTGCGCCCGAGCGTATCAAATCCGGTGTGCTTCACAAAGCGCGCCTCATCCATGTACAACGCGCGATTGATCTCGATCTGCAGACTCGAACGCCGGCGCGCGGGATCGCTCACGGCGGTGAGCAGGTCGCCGCCCTGGTACGGCGTATTGACCTGAACGCGATATCCCAGCTCGCGCAGCGTGCCCGCCACCCACTCGGTAAACGCCGGATCGGCCGTGGTACCGAGGCGGTCGCTCACCACCATGTCCGGGCGCGCGACCCCGTCGTCCACATTCATGGCGTTGCCGCGCGACTTCATCGAATGGCAATCGACGTGCCACAGCGCGCCATGCATCGCGTAGGCTGCATCGGCCACTTCCGTCAGCGCGTGGCGATACGGCAGGTAGTAGCCGTCGATGCGACGGCGGACTTCGGCCACCGATAACTTGCGGTCATACATCGGCATGCCCGGCAACGCGTAGCGGCGCAGCAGCCCCATGCCGCGTGCCGAATATTTTTCCGGCGCGATGGGGTCGGGCCAGGGCCCATCGAGCATGTCCGTGTCGATATCCGTCACGGCGCGATTCGCGTCGATGTACATGCGGGGGAAATTCGCGGCGATCAGCGTGCCGCCATGACGCGGCACGCAGGCCCAGAGTTCGTCGACGAATGCGTCCCATCCCGAGAGCAGCGCCTCGCGCGGCACCACCGTGTCGAAGTCGGCCGGCAATGTGGCGCCGCTGTGCGGTGAGTCGAACACGATCGGCAGTGACGACTCGACCGGACGCACGACGACACATGCGTCATTGCGCGACACGCGCACGTCGGCGGATACATCGGCGTCCAAGGCAGTCGTGTTGTTTTCTTGCGTCACCATCAAAATTTTTCCCACATGCTTGCGACCGCCTGACGGGCCGGAATAGCGAAATCTTTCATCGCCAAATCATCGTTGTTTTGTTTGTTAAAACAACGTATTAAAAATTAAGCCTGAAAAAATTTAGGCGGTCAAGTGAGGAATCTGTCAGCGGCACGCGCCTATTTTGGTAGCGACCCGCATAATTTGCCAAAATTCACTATTTTTTCCGCGTTTCAATGGATGAAATATCAAATTTGTCAGTATCTTGATTGCGCGGGTTCGGAAAATTTTTCCACCGATTGACGTTGCCACCCCCTAAATTCAATAATTTTCAAAACATCGTTTCAATCATTAAAACATTGAAACACGACGTCGTTCCACACACCCAGAGGGGGAGATATGAAGCAGAAGGCAGGGTTAATCGCACGCGTCGCCATCATGGCCACCGGGGTCGCAGGATTTGCGGCCGTCAGCCCGTCGGCCGACGCACAATCGAACGTCAGGCTCTACGGCCTTCTCGACAGCGGCCTCACGTACGTGAGCAAAGTTGCAGGGCCGAGCGGCACGGCGACCGGCAACCGATTGAGCATCGATAGCGGTGATCTTCAACAATCGCGTTGGGGCATGAAGGGGACAGAGGATCTGGGCGGCGGCATGAAGGCGCTGTTCATCCTCGAAGGCGGGTTCTCAGTCGCCAACGGCACCGCTGGGCAAGGTGGCCTGGCGCTAGGACGCACGACCGTCGTCGGCCTGTCGAGTCCTTACGGCACTGTGCAGATTGGCCGTCGCAAGGACTACATCGACGAAATCGCCACCTGGTATTCGAGCGTCCACGACTTCGGCGTCTTCATCAACGGCGTTCACGACAACAATCTCGACCGCGTCGGTGGCAATCGCGCCAACAACTCGATCCGCTACGATTCGCCGGACTTTCGTGGTCTGAGCGCCAATGTTACTTATGGCTTCGGCGGCACCCCCGGATCGATGGCCACGGGGCAATCGCTGGGCTTCGGTGCGAACTACAAGTACGGCGGCTTCGGCGTCGGCTTCGGGTATTGGCAATCACGACTGGGCACCGGAACCGGGACGACGAACGCATCGAGCGATGCCGGCGCGACCCCTGGTGGAGGTTGCGATCCGGCCTACGGACATGCAAGCGATGTCTGCATTCGCACGTGGATGGTCGGCACGAGCTACCGGTGGGACAAGGCACGCGTCTACGCGTCTTGGTCGCGCACGCTGCAACCGCTAGCACGCTTCGGAGGCACGACGGCCCCCCTGGCAACGGCCTTCACTAGTGCCGCCGGCAGCGGCGCCTTCGCGGCCGCAGGTTCGAACAACGACGCGACCAACGTGTTCGACGTCGGTGTGAACTACTGGGTGCTACCGAATTTGAAGCTTGCCGCGGCAGTCCTGCACTCGCGGTATTCCTTCGTCGGCGCCTCGGCCACGGGTCGTCTGCTCCAATTCAATGTCGGCCTAGACTACTTCCTGTCCAAGCGCACCGACCTCTATTCAAACTTCGCGAACCTGCGCGCGTCGCATATGTACAACCCGGGCATCACGGGTGGCGCACCGGGACGCGACGCGACCCAGAGCGCCGTGACCCTCGGCCTGCGTCACGTCTTCTAAAGGGGAACACCGCGCCCTGCCATGGGGCGCGGCAGCCATGCCGTGCAGACGAGTCAATGGGACTGAGTCGCCGGGTCGCCGCGACAATCGCTCCCGGAACAGGACGATGCCGCTTTGCGCACGTGCGCTCCCGGCCCGGACGACGTGCCCTGACGTCCGAAACCGATCTGCTGAAAAACGCCGCCACCCAGTTCAAAACCGGAGGCGTAGTGATAGGCGGCCACTGTGGAGCCCAGCGCCACCGATAGCAACAACAACGTTCCCGTACGCCAGCGGCGTCGGACCGTGGAAGCCATGTCTCCTCCCTGTCAGAGGTCGGCCCGCTCGAACGGCGCTTGTCACCGACTATCGGCAACCAGCCTTCCGTCATCTCGGCGGGGATCGAGTTCCCGTCACTACTGAGTCTCGTTTTTTCGCGATTCTGCACGCACTGGGCCCAGTTTGTCATCCCGGCTATCCCTAAGCCCACCGAATGTATCGCGATATGATATATTTTTTCGTTTTTGGACTATGCGGCGCCTCTCGCCCGCTCGACTCATGCCTGCGCCTCCCTCGCCCAATCCAACGGTCACCACCGATGCGCTGACCAAGAGCGATTTCGAAGCCCTATCGGAATTCCGATATCGGCTGCGCCGCTTTCTCAATTTCAGCGAGTCCGCCGCACGCGACGAAGGCATCACACCGCAGCAATACCTGTTGCTGCTGCACGTCAAAGGTATACCGGGGCGCGACTGGGCGTCCATCAGTGAATTGGCCGAGCGCCTGCAAGCCGTGCATCACAGCGTGGTGGCGCTTGTTGCCCGCTGCGAGAAAGCCGGGCTCGTCACGCGCCGCCAAAACGAAAGCGACCGGCGAGTGGTGGAAGTGCACCTCTCAGCGGCAGGCGACGCGTGTCTCATGAATCTCGCCGCCCAGCACCGCAACGAGTTGAGCACCTTTGCGGACATCTTCCACATTCGTGGCGTTCATTTGTAATCACGGCATTGCCATGGCTTCCGTTCCCCATACTCCTTCGCCTCACTCCATCATGGCCGCGCCCGCCAACGCACGGGACTTTTCGCGTGCGCCGGGCCTGCCTCGACTCATTGCGCTGGCCGCCGTCATCGGCTTTTGCGGTGTGCCTGCCGCGTGGTTGCTGCTGCACCTCATCCAGGGCTTCACCAACCTCTTCTTCTATCAAACGCTCTCGTTCGCGCCACGCTCGCCCGCCAATAACACGCTCGGCGCGGCGGTCATCGCCCTACCGGTCATCGGCGGGCTGATCGTCGGCGCGATGGCCCGCTTCGGCAGCGACAAGATTCGCGGTCACGGCATTCCAGAAGCCATCGAGGCGATTCTGTTCGGCAAGAGCAAGATGTCGCCGCGCGTCGCCATCCTCAAACCGTTGTCCTCGGGCATTGTGATCGGCAGCGGCGGGCCATTCGGCGCGGAAGGCCCAATCATCATGACGGGCGGCGCCGTCGGCTCGCTCATCGCCCAATACTTTCATCTGAGCGCCGCCGAGCGCAAGACACTGCTCGTGGCCGGCGCCACCGCCGGCATGACGGCCGTATTCGGCACGCCGGTCGCCGCCGTGCTGCTCGCCGTGGAACTGCTGCTCTTCGAATGGCGTCCGCGCAGCCTGCTGCCGGTGATCGCCGCATGCGCGGTCGCCGGTTTCGCACGGCCGCTGATGCTCGACGCAGGTCCGCTCTTTCCGATGGCGGAATCCGTCGTCGCACCCATCGCCCTGCTGTCGTGCGTGATCGCCGGGGTATGCGCGGGCATCCTGTCCGCCAGCATGTCGCGCGCCCTCTACGCCATCGAAGACGGCTTTCACAAGCTTCCCGTGCATTGGATGTGGTGGCCAGCCATCGGCGGTGTCGCCATCGGCATTGGCGGCTATCTCCAGCCGCGTGCGCTCGGCGTGGGCTATGACGTCATCGCAGACCTGCTCGCCGGACACTTCACGCTGCATGCCGCGCTGGCGCTGCTGGTGGTCAAGGCGATCATCTGGGCGATTGCCCTGGGATCGTGCACCTCGGGCGGGGTGCTCGCGCCGCTGCTCATGATCGGTGCCGGGCTCGGCACGCTCCTCGCACCGGTGCTGCCGGGTGGCGACGTCTCGCTGTGGGCACTGGTGTGCATGGCGGCAACGCTCGCCGGCGTGCTCGGCGCGCCGTTGACGGCCATCGTCTTCGCCCTTGGTCTCACGCACAACGTAAATGCGTTGCTGCCGCTACTGCTCACTTGCGGCATCTCGTACGGCATCACGATCTGGATCATGCCGCGCTCGATCATGACGGAGAAGATCGCGCGACGTGGCCGTCACATCCATCGCGAATACGGCGTCGATCCGCTGGAGCGCCTGCACGTTGGCGAATTGATGACCCGAGAGCCGGTGTCGCTGGCCGCCGGCATGCTCATCGACGAAGCGGCACAGCAAGCCTTCGGCGCGGGCCAGCGCCATCGCGCCTACCCCGTGGTCGACGCTGAGCACAGCGTGCTCGGCATGGTCGACCGGCAAGCACTCACGCGCGCGCAGGCACAAGGGCTGCAAACGCTGGGCCAACTGTATGGCGCGAATCCGCCGCTCGTCGCGCTGGCGTCGGAGACGGGGCGTATCGTGTCGGCACGCTTCGCCGCGCATCACCTGGAACGACTGCCGGTCGTGAGTGATGCCGCTTCACGCAAGCTCGTCGGCATCATCAGCCGCAGCGATCTGGTCAAACCGGCTGAGCACTGGCGCTCGGAAGAAGAAGTGCGCGAGCGCATGCTTCATCTCGGACGCCGACGTAGCTGATCCCAGATACGACGACGCGCCGTCAACCCTGGTTGACGGCGCGTCGGGACGCAACGAGACGAACGTCGGTGGTCAGTGCATCGGCGCCGAGTTGCGCGCGTCGTGCGAGGCAGCCGGCGGATTGCCGCTGGCCCGTTCCCAGGCATTCTTCGCGAGCAAGGCGAGCGTGGCGAGCACGGCCGGAATCGCCAGCAGCGAGAACGTCGACGCAAACCCCAGGTGACGGCGCATCAGCTCCGCACCCAGCAACGCACCGGCAATCCCGCCGAAGCGCCCGACACCGAGCATCCATGCCACGCCCGTGGCGCGGCCGTGCGTCGGATAGAACATCGCTGCCAACGACGGCATCGACGACTGTGCACCGTTCATCGCCGTGCCTGCCAGGAAAATCAGCACGACCAGCGCGCCGATGTTGCCCATCGCCTGCCCCACCGCATACACCAGCACGGCCGTCAGCGCGTAGCCCACAGCCACCACTTTCTGCGCGTTGAACTTGTCCATGCACCAGCCCGACAGAATCGTGCCGATGCCGCCGCCCAGCGGGAAGAGGGCCGTGATCAGCGCAGCCCGTTCGATCGTGAACCCCGCATCCTTGAACAGCAGCGGCATCCAGCTCGTGAGCAGATAGAAGATCACGAGGCCCATGAAGTAGGTGACCCACAGCATCAACGAGCCGAAGCCGTACTGCTTCGAAAGCACCACGCCGATGGCGGAACCGGCCCGTTTCGGCGCGGCTTCATTGACCGTGAACGTGCCGACGTCGTCGAGCGGCTCGCCCGAGATCCGCGACAGAATACGACGCACGCGCTCGACCGGCTTGTGACGCACGACGAGGAACTTCACCGACTCCGGCAAGCACAGGATCAACAGCACCGAGAGCACCAGCGGCAATACGCCGCCGAGCACGAGCACGGCATGCCAGCCAAAGTGCGGAATGACCCACGAAGCAACGAATCCGCCTACCGACGCCCCCAGCGGGAAGCCGCAGAACATGGTGTTGACGATGACCGCACGACGCGATTCCGGCGCGTACTCGGAAATCAACGTCACGGCATTGGGCATGGCCGCACCGAGCCCCAGCCCCGTCAGAAAGCGCAGTGCCGTGAGCGTTTGCAGATCCTGAGCGACGGCCGTCGCGAGACTAGCGATGCCGAAGAAGACGACCGAGAGCACCAACAGCGTCTTGCGCCCGAGCTTGTCGGCGAGCGGACCGGCAAAAATTGCCCCGCCCGCCAGACCAAAGAGCGCCGCCGAAAGCACCGGGCCGAGCGAGCCTCGGTCGATGTGCCACTGCTGCACCAGCGAAGGCGCGATGTAACCGATCGCTGCGGTATCGAAGCCGTCGATGGCGACGACGAAGAAACACAGGATCAACACCAGCCACTGGTAGCCGGAAAATCGGTGTGCGTTGATATAGGTGGGCACATCCACCGTTCGCGTCTGATTCATGAAACTGTCTCCTCGGGGCGTGCCCGCCCCGGCTGTCGTCGCTTTGTAATTTTTGGCATTCGCCGCCGCGCAGGCGCGTCCATTTGCCGGGGGTGGCGCGCTTGTCGGCTAACCTGATTCGGCGGGTTTGCGGCGTCGATTTTCTGCCGCTACTGTAAGTCTTTCAACCGGTCGTCGAAATGATCTTTCGTCAGATCATCCATAACGGCCGGTTATACGTGCGAGCTGGCGAGCACCGGTGCCCGCGTGCCGATGCCCCGCCCTGCGCCTCAGGCAAGCGGCAGCCCCACATAGTTCTCCGCGAGCATGAGCGATGCCGCGCGCGAACTGACAACGTACTCCAGTTCCGAGCGCTGCATCTGTTGCTCGAACGGCGTGGCGTCGTCGAGGCGGTGCATCATGCGCGTCATCCAGTACGAGAAGTGCTCCGCGCGCCAGATCCGCTTGAGCGCCGCCTCCGAATATCCATGCAAACCGGCTTCGTTGTCGCGATGGAAGAAGTCGTCGAGCGCGCGCGCCAGACGCCACACGTCGGCCACGGCCAGGTTCATGCCCTTGGCGCCCGTCGGCGGCACGATATGCGCCGAGTCGCCCGCCAGGAACAATCGACCGTACTGCATCGGCGTGGCGACGAAGCTTCGCATCGCGATCACGTTCTTCTGGAAGATCGGCCCCTCCTTGAGGCGCCACCCGTCGTCGCTTTCCGTGCGCATGTGCAGCTCTTGCCAGATACGCTCGTCGCTCCAAGTCTCGGCGCGCTCGCTCGGATCGCATTGGAAGTACATACGCTGCACCGTCGGGGAGCGCGTGCTGATCAACGCGAAGCCGCGCTCGTGTGCCGCGTAGATCAGTTCGTCGGACGATGGCGGCGCCTCCACCAGCACACCGAACCAGCCGAACGGATACACACGCTGATATTCCTTGCGTACCGAGGCGGGCATGGCCGGGCGGCACACTCCGTGGAAGCCGTCGCAGCCCGCGATAAAGTCGCACGTCAGCCGTCGTACCTGGCCGTCCACCTTGAATTGCACGCTCGGTGTCGTGCTATCGATGTCATGCACCGAGACGTCCGACACGTCGAACAGGACGTCACCTTGCGCCGCTTCGCGCGCCGAGATCAGATCCTTGATCACTTCGTGCTGTGCGTAGACGGTAATGGCACGGCCGCTCAGCTCGGTCAGCGCAATGCGATGACGCTGGCCGCCGAACGCCAGCTCGATACCATGATGCAGCGCGCCTTCACGACGCATGCGCTCGCCCACGCCGGTTTCGTTGAGAATGTCCATCGTGCCCTGCTCCAACACACCGGCACGAATGGTCGACTCTACGGCAGCGCGCGCGCGCGATTCGAGCACGATCGAGTCGATGCCTTGCAGATGCAGCAGATGGGAAAGCAGCAGTCCGGCCGGACCGGCACCGACGATGACGACGGGGTAATGGGTTCGCATGCGTTGTCTCCTGTAGTGGCATTGCCCGCGCCTGGCACACCCGTGCCGGGGCATCTCGCGACGGGTCTACGGCATGCATGCGGCTTGCATTTCTCTGCTGCCTTGCGCCTGCTGCACCGAATTGGGACTACGCGTAAACGAGCATCCCTAAACCGATGGACACGCCTTGTCACGAGGGGCGAATGCGTCATATCTTATGGACCGCACGCGTCGGGTTGAATGGATGAATCGACGCCTTTCTTGTACTTTTTCGACAACTTCGACCAAGGGAAAACCAGAATGTCAGGCGCGTCACCCCGGCTGCGCGCGGCGCGCGAGGCGATTCCGGAATTCTCGCTGTATGGTGAATTGACGGGCACCGACAGCGCCGATTTCGTCCATATCGAGTGGATCGAAACGCGCAGCCGCCTCTACGACTGGCATATCGACACGCACCGGCATCTGGGACTGTTCCAGGTGCTGGCGATCTTCGAAGGGGCGGTGGAGGCGAACGTCGACGACGCCACGTGGGAGGTGCAAGGCCCGGCCGTCATCACCGTGCATCCGTCGGCCGTCCATAACTTCCGCTTCTCGCGCGGCGCGCACGGCTTCGTGTTGACGATGGCGCAGAGCGTGCCGTTCGATGCGGCGCTCGGCGCCGATGCCGACATGGCGTCGCTGCTGCGCAAGCCGTGGCTATTCCCGCTGGGGGACGCACCGCAAACGCGCGACCGTCTCTATACGTTGCTCGGCCTCATCATGGACGAGTTTTCGCGCCCGCAACTCGGGCATGCGGAAATGGTGGGATGGCTCACGCGCAGCGTGCTGCTGCTGCTCGCGCGCCTGCACGCGCATCACGATTCGGCGACACGGGCCGGACGCACGGAGCTGGATTTGTTTGCGCGCTTTCGCGCCCTTGTCGAGGCGCATTACACCGAGGCGTGGGCCGTATCGGCCTACGCCGAACGACTGCATGTCACCGAGAGCAAGCTCAATCGGCTATGCCGTCGCATCGCGGGAAAATCGGCCTTCGATCTGGTGCAGGACCGATTGATGCTCGAAGCGCGCCGCAAGCTGATCTATATTCCCGCGCCGGTCTCGCACGTGGCTTACGAACTCGGCTTCCAGGACCCGGCGTATTTCTGCCGCGTCTTCAAACGGCATGTCGGCGTCACACCGTCGGCGTTCCGCCGCAACGCGCAACATGCCCACTTGGGCGACGCCTCATAACCTCGCGCCCGGGGGCGGGCCTTCCCTGTTGAAGGCCCGCCCCCGGCGACGCACCGATTCTCCTATGCGTCGATGCGTCGGCGCTCAGTGCTTACGCATTGGCCGGCATCGGCACGCGCAGGAAGCTCAGGAGCGCCTCAGTCACGGCCGGGGCACACTCGATATTGGAGATATGCGCGCCCGGCACGATGATCTGCTGTGCGCCGGGAATCCGTTCGAGCATCGCGCTCGACATCGCGGGCGGCGTCGCAAGGTCCCCCGCGCCGGTCACGATCAGTGTCGGGGCGGTGATCAACGCAATCTCGTCGAGCTGATTCATGTCGCGCACGGCGGCACACGCGGCCGCGTACCCCTGCGGGGACAGCGAGCGGAACATCGCCTTCATGCGCTCGATCAACGCCGGTTCCTTCGCCGCGAACGCGGGCGTAAACCAGCGCGACACCACGGCGTCGGCGACGGCAGCCATACCATCGGCGAGCACCGTGCGAATGCGCGCATTCCAGCCGTCTTCGCCGCCGATGTGCGCCGACGAGCAAACGATAGCGAGACGCTCGAGACGCTGTGGTGCATGAATCCCCAGCCACATGCCCGTCATGCCGCCCATCGACACCCCCGCCACACTCGCACGCTCGATATGCAGCGCGTCGAGCAGTCCGATCACGTCACGTCCCAATTGGTCGATGACGTAAGGGCCCGGCGTGACGGACGAGCCGCCATGTCCGCGCGCGTCGTAACGGATCACCCGGAATTCGCGGGCGAGTGCCGGCACCTGCGGCGCCCACATCTCGAGCGTCGTGCCCAGCGAATTGGACAGCACCAGCGCCGGTGCGCGGTCGTCGCCGTCGATCGCCACGCGCAGCGTAGCGTCGCCCACCTCGATAAGACGTTCCGTCGTCATTCGTTTCGGCTCCTCAGCGTTGTGCGACGTCTCGCGCACGGGTCGTCGAACCGGGCTCGGCGGCTTCCATCTCCGCGAAGACCGTCTCGGCGTCGTGGATCGCCTGATTGGCGGCAGGCAGGCCGCAATACAGTGCAGCGTGCATGAACAGCTCCTTCATTTCCTCGCGCGTCACACCGTTGTTGAACGCGGCGCGCACGTGCATGCGGAACTCGTCGCCACGATTCAGGGCGATGAGCAGCGAGAGTGTCACCATGCTGCGCATATGGCGCGTGAGACCCGGACGCGTCCAGACATCGCCCCAGGCGAAGCGTGTGATGAAGTTCTGGAAGTCGTCGTTGAATTCGTTGCGGCGTGTAAGGGTGCGGTCCACGTGTGCGTCACCGAGGACGGCGCGGCGCACCTGCATGCCGTTGTCGTAGCGTTCCTGATCGTTCATGTTGATTTTCTGCCGGGTTGGGATGGCGCCACGGCGGCGTCGGCAAGCGCGAGAACTCGGCCCACAAACGTCTCGGCAGCACCCAGATAATGTTGCGGGTCCGTCAGTCGCTCGAGCGTTTCAATGCCGAGGCTGCGGGTGATGTCATCGTCTTCGCGCAGGATATCGAGCAAAGGACGGTGCTGCGCGAGCGCACTGCGGCAATGTGCTTCGACACGCCGATGGGCTTCGAGACGCCCCATCGTTTCGCCCAACGCCATCGTCACGGCCTCGGCCATGATGAGGCCGTGCGTGATGTCGAGGTTTGCCCGCATGCGCGTCGTGTCGACCGTCCAGTCTTGCACGAGGGTGCGCGCTGTCGCCAGCGCTCCGCCGCACAGCATGAGCAACTCGGGCAGCGTTTCCCACTCGGCGTGCCACGTGCCCAGACCGCGTTCGTGATCCTGCTGCATCGCGACGAACAGCGTGGCGGCCAGTTGCGGCGTGCGGGTAGCCGCCGCAAGTATTGCCGCGCACCCAACCGGATTGCGCTTGTGCGGCATGGTCGACGATCCGCCGCGCCCCGGACCGGAGGCCTCGGCGATTTCGCCGACTTCGGTTTGCGTGAGCATCGCCGTGTCACGCGCGAATTTGCCGAGCGAGCCGGTCAGCGACGCCGCCCAGCTTCCCACGCGCACGACGCGATCGCGCTGGCCGTGCCACGGGGTAGCCGCCTCGAACAGACCCAGGCGACGCGCGAGCGCTGCGGCAACCGCGGGGCCCTGCGTGCCGAGCGACGCCAGCGTGCCGGCGGCCCCGCCGAATTGCGCGCACAACACCTGTTGACGCACGTTCGCGAGATCGGTGCGCGCGCGCAACAAACTGTCGAGCGTGCCCGCGAGCTTGAGGCCGAACGTGATCGGCAAGGCGTGCTGCAGCCACGTGCGGCCGACCATGACCGTCGCACGATGCTGCCGGACTTGCGCCGCGAGTTCGACGATAAGGCCGTCGAGGTCGGCGCCGAGGTCGTCGAGCGCGCCACGCACTTGCAGGATGAGACCGGTGTCGATGACATCCTGACTGGTGGCGCCCCAATGCACGAAGCGAGCGGCGTCGGCATCGAGCGCTTTCACGCGCGCCGTCAGTTGCTTGACCAGGGGAATGGCGAGGTTGCCCGCGCACGCCGCGGCGTCGCGCAGCGCGAGCCAGTCGAGATCGCCGGCACGAGCGGCGGCGGTAATCGGGGCGACAGCGGCGGCCGGGATCAGACCGGCCTCGGCCTCGGCGGCGGCCAGCGCCGCTTCGAAGTCGAGCATGCCCTGTAGCGTGGCGTCGCGCGAGAAGCGCGCCGTCACGGCAGCGCCGCGCAGCAAAGAGTCAAGCAGTTCCGTCATCGGAGCGTCGATGGTGGTTAGAGTTGGGTAGGACCGGGCCGCCCGGGTACGTTGCAAAAATGCGGAGACGGCCGCGGGCCGGCGGCATTTGCATGCCGACAGCCCGGAGCCGCGCCAGTGTCAGCCTTGCATGACCGACGTCAAAGGTCGAGGAAAACCGTCTCCTCGTCTCCCTGCATGCGGATGTCGAACCGGTACGACACACGCCCGCCGTTCACCTCGCGGCGCGCAATCAGCGTGTGGCGACGCTCCGCTGGCACTTGTTGCAGCACCGGGTCGAGCGCGTTGGCCGCAGCCTCGTCGTCGAAATAGATACGCGTAAAAAGATGATTGAGCAAGCCCCGCATCGTCAGAATCACATCGATGCGCGGTGCCTCGCCGGGCGCGGCCGCGCCCGGCTTGATCGTGTCGAAGACGAAACAGTGCTCGGCGTGGGTGCCGGTGCCGCAACGGCCCGTGCCGGCGAAGCCGGTGCGCTCGATGTCGTCGGCGCTCTGCACGTAGCGGCCGGCGGCATCGGCCTGCACGACCTCGATCAACGCGTCGTTGATCGGCTGGCCGGCGCCGTCGAGCACCTGCCCGACCAGGCGGATCGCCTCACCTTCAGCACGATCGAGCGCCACCACGGGTGTGAAAGCGCTCTTGAAGTCGTAACGGTACTGCTCCGGCGAAAGGCCATAAGCGAAGTACGGGCCGACGGTCTGCGACGGCGTTTGCTGGTAATCGGACATGGCTCAGGACTCCATCGGCGTTTGGTCGGCACCGCGCAGGACGATGTCGAATTCGTAACCCAGTGCGTACTCGGGCTCGGTGATATCCATCGAGAAGCGCGCAATCAGACGGTCGCGGGCATGCGCCGGGGTGGCCTGGAAAATCGGATCGTAACCGAGCAGCGGATCGCCCGGGAAGTACATCTGCGTCACCAGCCGGGTCGCGAAATATTCACCGAACACCGAGAAATGCAGATGCTGCGGACGCCACGCGTTGTGGTGGTTCTTCCACGGGTAGGCGCCGGGCTTGATGGTCAGGAATTTGTAACGGCCCTGCGCGTCGGTCAGGGCGCGGCCGGCACCGAGGAAGTTCGGGTCCAGCGGGGCGTCGTGCTGGTCGACTTTGTGCACGTAGCGGCCGCACGCATTGGCCTGCCACAGCTCGACAAGCGTGTTCGGCACCGGACGACCGCCTTCGTCGAGCACGCGGCCCGTCACGATGATGCGCTCGCCAAGCGGCTCGCCGTTGCGCACCGCATTGCGCGTCAGGTCGCTATCGAGCGCCCCGACGATACCGTGACCGTAGACCGGCGAGCGCAGGTTCGCGAGGTTCTGCTTGACGGGAACGAGCAGTTGCTTGGGGCCGCGCAGCGCCGTGGACTTATACCCGCTGTCGATCAGCTTGGGATGCGAATCCCAGTCGCGGGGGCGCAGGACGGTCGTCGAATTCGACATGGTCTCACTCCATTTTGTGTTGACGAATCTGGCTTGCCGCCAGCTGGTTTTCGACACTATATCCATAATCATTGGATATATTTATTGACATTTTCTTAGGTTTTTCATAACTTTTCTGCATGGAAAGACATCGACTCGACGGGCGCATCAAGCTGCGCCATCTGCAATGCCTGCTGGCGGTTGCCCAGCACGGCAGCCTGCAACGCGCCGCGGAAGCGCTGTCCATTACCCAACCGGCCGTGAGCAAGACGATTGCCGAACTCGAGGGCCTGTTGGGCGTGCGTCTGTTCGAGCGCGGGCGCAATGGCGCGCGCCCCACCGCACAGGCCGAACTGTTTCTGCGGCATGCGGGCGCGAGCGTGAGCGCACTGCGTCAGGGCATCGACGTGCTCTCTCGCGCCAACGGTCAAACGGGCGGCGTGATCGAGATCGCCGTATTGCCCACCCTGGCGGCCGCCATGATGCCCAGTGTGCTCGAAACGTTCCGGCGCGAATGGCCGGGCATCGTCGTGCAAGTCCACACCGGCGCCAATCAACAGTTGCTCACGCAGTTGAAGTCTGGACAGGTCACGCTGGCGCTCGGCCGGATGTCGGACCCCGAGGGCATGGCGGGCCTCACCTTCGAGCACCTGTGCGCTACCCCGCTGAGCGTGGTGGTGCGTGCGTCGCATCCGCTCGTTCAGCAGCGCAGCGTGTCGATGGCCGACATTGCGCGCTATCACGTGGTGCTGCCGCCGAACGGCACGATCCTGCGGCATACCGCCGACGGCTTCTTGCGCGCGCATGGCGTGGGCATGCTCGACGACTACGCCGAGCTGCTCTCGATGTCGCTCGCCCGCGCGATGACCTTGCGCGACGATGTCGTCTGGATCGCCTCCGAAATCACCGTGCAGGACGACCTTGCCGATGGCGTGCTGTGTGCTCTGCCGTTCGCGACGAAGGGCACCGAGGAGTCCATCGGCATTCTGTGGCGCAGCGACACCGTCCCGACACCGCCGGAACAGACACTCATCAGCGCCATGCGCGAAGCAGCGCGCGTGCGCTACGGCACACCGGGCGTACGCTGACGGCAGCACGGCGTTACCTTTCACACCCGCCCCCGCTCACGTTGCCGACGCCGTGGTCTGCTGCGTGTCCGCAAGCCCGAGCATACGCGCTGCGTTGTCCTTGAGCACAAGCGGTTTGACCTCGTCGCGAAACCCCACCGTCTCGAAGTCGCACAACCACCGGTCCGGCGCGATGAGCGGAAAATCCGAGCCGAACAGCATCTTCTCGCGCAGCAGCGAATTCGCGTATTGCATCAGCTCCGGCGAAAAATACTTGGGCGACCACCCCGATAGATCGATGTAGACGTTCGGCTTGTGCAGCGCGATGGACAGGGCTTGCGATTGCCAAGGCCACGACGGGTGTGCGATCACGATGTTCATCTCAGGGAAGTCGGTGGCCACGTCGTCGAGATGGATCGGCTCCGAGAACTTGAGCCGCAACCCGCCGCCGCCGGGCATGCCGGAGCCGATACCGGAATGGCCGCTGTGAAAGACCGCGGTGAGCCGGTATTCGGCAATCAGCTCGTACATCGGATAGGCCATGCGGTCGTTGGCGAAGAATCCCTGCATGGTGGGATGGAACTTGAAGCCGCGCACACCGAATTCCTCGACGAGCCGCCGCGCCTCGCGCACGCCCATGCGTCCCTTGTGCGGATCGATGCTCGCAAACGCGATCATGATGTCCGCGTTCTCCTGCGCGAAGCCCGCGATCTCCTCGTTCGGAATACGGCGGCGACCGATGTTCGCCTCGCAATCGACGGTAAACATCACGAAGCCGATATTGCGCTCGCGGTAATGCTCGATGGTCTCGGGAATCGTGGGGCGGCGATTCTGCTTGAGCACCGTGCCGAAATATTTGTCGGCCGCGTCGTCGAACGCCTTGCCGAACAGGTCCGGCGGCTGGCAGCACGACACTTCAGCATGCACGTGCGTGTCGATCGCGATGAGCTTGTCGAGATTCATTCGGCGGTCTCCGGATCACGGATTTGCGCAGCGACGATCGCCATCGCACGACGCGTCTCCGGCAGGGTGAACTTCAACCAATAGCGCGCCGCGCTTCGTTTCCCATCGGCGATGGGTCCTGGGACGCGGTGCGCCGCCACCGCCGCCTGCGCCCAGAGGCCTGCCATCGACAGGCCGTGCACCACGCGCATCACCTCGCCCGCGACACACAACGCCGCGCGGGCGATGTTCGCGCCAACGCGATGACCGACGGCATCAGCATCGTCCAGTCGTCGAGCGCCGCCAGCGCGGCGTCGAAGCCATCGCGCGTGTCGACGATGCGCGCCTCGCTCACCTGCGCTCGCGCCCACGTCAGCCATTGCGACAACGTGGCGCCGTCGTCCTTGACGACCTTGCGCAGCATCAGGTCGATGGCCTGAATTTCATTGGTCCCTTCATAGATCATCGGGATCCGCGCGTCGCGCAGAAACTGCGAGATGCCGGTCTCTTCGACATAACCGTAGCCCCCGAAAACCTGCAACGCATCGCTCGCGCCCAGGAACGCCTGCTCGGTGAGCATCGCCTTGACCACCGGAGTGAGCAGCGCCGCCAGCGCATCGGCCTGCACGCGCGCCTGCGGCGTGTCGGCATGGTGAGCTTCATCGATGGCGAGCGCCGCGCGATACAACAACAGTCGCGCGCCCTCGACCGCGACGCGCTGACCCTCGAGCAAGCGCCACACCGCCGGATGCCCGGCGATGGGCACGCTGGCTTCGGCCCCAGGCACGCGCGATTGCACACGCTCACCGGCATGCCGCAAAGCCATGTCGTAGGCGCTCTGCGCCAGTCCAACGCCGGACGCCCCCACATGCAGCCGCGCCGAGTTCATCATTGCGAACATCGCCTCGAGTCCGCGATGCGGTGCACCGATGAGGTAACCGGTCGCGCCCTCGAACGCCATCGAGCACGTCGCGCTCCCGCGAATCCCCATCTTGTGCTCAATACCCGTACAACGCACGGCATTGCGCTCGCCATTCGCAAGCACCTTGGGGACAAGAAAGAGTGACAACCCGCCGCTGCCCGGTGGGGCATCCGGCGTGCGCGCAAGCACGAGATGAACGATGTTCGGGGTGAGATCCTGCTCGCCGCCCGAGATGAAAATCTTCTCGCCGGTCACTCGCACCGTCTCGCGCGGCCCGTCGATCCATTCGGCACGCGTGCGAATCTGCCCGAGGTCGCTGCCGGCGCCCGGTTCCGTCAACGCCATCGTGGCGAGCCATTCACCGCTGACCAGCGGCCCCAACCAGGCGTCGCGCAGTGTGGCGCTGCCGAATCGATGCACGCATTCATACGCGCCGTGAAGAATGCCCGGGTACATCGTCCAGGCGAGATTCGCGCCGGCCGTCAGTTCCTGCACGGCCACCTGCACCACGACAGGCAACCCCTGTCCGCCCAGTGACGGATCGCACGGTAGCGACGGCCAACCGGCGTTGCAATACTGGCGATAGGCATCGGCGAAGCCGGCGGGCGTGCGCACCTCGCCGTCGCGCCAGGTGCAACCTTCACGGTCCCCCACGGCGTTGAGCGGCGCAAGCACTTCGCGCGAGAAGCGGGCGGCTTCGTCGACGACTTGCACGAGTGTGGCCGTGTCGAATTCACGAAACGGGGCGAGGCGCGTCAACGCGCCGCCTACGCCGAGCGTGTCCAGCACGAACGCGATATCTTCGGCCGCGCCAAGCGATTGCGGGTACGCCATGTCAGCGCCTTGCGGGTGCGAGGATGACGCGCGAGTCGCCCGGCCGCGCGGCATGCAGCGCATCGACCGTCGCGGCGCGCTGGTCCTGCACCGCGCGCTGGTTTATCGACCCCTTGTCCGTAACCTCGCCCCGATCTAGCGAGGGCGGGGTGTCGAGCAGCATGAGACGCGCAACATACGTGGCGCTTCCCCCGGCGCTCGCATTCAGTCGTGCGAGCAGTGCCGAGAACGCTTCACGCACGGGACCGCTCGCCAGCACGTCGCTCAGCGGCGCCTGTGACGGCAAGCCGCTCAAGCGCCGGCAATCCTCGACGCGCGGGAAGACCATCAATCCGATATCGTCGCGATTGATGCCGGTGACGACCGCGTCCTGCACATAGGGGGCCCCTTCCGAAATCACGCGAGCACGCAACGGACCCACGCTCACGAATGTGCCCGAACTGAGCTTGAAATCTTCGGTGATGCGTCCGTCGAATTGCAGACCGACCTCCGGGTGCTGCGCGTCGACAAATGTGGCGGCGTCCCCTGTGCAGTAGTAGCCCTCGTCGTCGAACACCGGGTCGCCTGAAGGGTGACGCCAATAGCCGGCCATGACGTTCGGTCCGCGAAAGCGCACTTCGAGCTTGCCGCCGACCGGTGCGAGCTTCACTTCGCAGCCGGGCGCCGGCAAGCCGATATAGCCCGCACGCATGATCGGCCCGGTGGTGAACATGCAGCTCGGCGACGTCTCGGTCATCCCCAACCCCGACATGATCCGGATACGCTCGCCGCAATGCGCCTCGGTCACGCGTTCAAGCCGGTCCCAGGCCGCCTGAGACAGCCCGGCCCCGCCGAAGAAGTAGAGATTCACACGGGCGAAAAAGCGCTCGCGCAGGGCCGCGTCGTTTTCGAGTGCGATGGCGAGATCCTCCCACCCCTTCGGCACGTTGAAATACACGGTCGGCGAGATCTCGCGCAGATTGCGCAACGTTTCCTCGAACTTGCCCGCGACCGGCTTGCCGTCGTCGATGTAGAGCGTGCCGCCGTTATAGAGCGCGATGCCGACGTTGTGACTGCCGCCATACGTATGATTCCAAGGCAACCAGTCGACCAGCACGGGCGGCGCCTCGCCGAAGGTCGGGAACGTTTGCAGCAGCATCTGTTGATTGCTGCACAGCATGCGCTGGGTGGTCGGCACGGCCTTCGGCAGACGGGTTGAGCCGGATGTGAAGAGGATCTTGGCGATGGTGTCGCCGTTGACGCGCGCGTGAATGGCGTCGACATCGCGCGGCACGGTATCGCGCAGCGCATCGAAGGCCAGCGTGCCCCCGTCGCCGTGCGCGGTGACGCGGACCACATTGCCGTCAAGCACGGCGTCCATGGCGCGACCGTAGGCGCTCTCATCCGCCGCGTACACCAGCCCCGGCTGCAGCAATTCCAGCGTATGACGCAGCTTCCCGAAGTCCGTCGACACGATCGAATACGCCGGCGAGATCGGCGCAAACGGCACCCCGGCGTACATCGCGCCGAGCGCGAGTTCAAAGTGTTCCAGATCGTTGCCGGAGAGGATCGCGATGGGACGTTGCGGCGACATGCCGCGATCGCGCAATGCCTGACCGATCGCACGCGCACGCTGCAGCATCTGCGCATACGTGATGCCGATCCATTGACCGTCTGGGCCGCGACGCGCCACGAGCCACCGTTCCGGGTGCTGTGCCGCGCCGGCGATGAGCCGGTCTGTGAGACGCTCCGGAAAATCGCCGAGCGGCGCACGCGAGCGCAGATACCAGCATTCGCCATCGCGAATCACGTCGACCCCCGGGTTGCCGATGGCGACCTGGCGATAGCGATGAGCCGCCACGTCTTGCGTGGCGGCGGTGTTGTTGCGTTGATTCAAAACACTGTCTCCTGCTTCGGTCCCGCCGCGGCGCTCTCTCGGTAGCGTCCGCGCGCGGGCACAGCCTCATCCTGCGAACGATCAGATCGGGTAATGGCGCGGCGTTGTCTGCACGGTGATCCAGCGCAGTTCCGTGAATTCGCCGATCGACGCCTTGCTGCCGAATCGGCCGTAGCCGCTGGACTTCACGCCGCCGAACGGCATCTGCGCTTCGTCGTGCACGGTCGGGCCGTTGATGTGGCAGATTCCCGACTCGATGCGCTTGGCCAATTGCAGCGCACGCGATACATCCCGGCTGAAGATCGCGGCCGACAAGCCAAATTCGCTATCGTTGGCCACTCGCACCGCCTCGTCATCGCCGCTTACACGCTGGATCGTCACCACCGGACCAAACGACTCCTCGCGGTACAGTCGCATCGCCGGGCTCACGCCATCGACGATCGTCGCCTGCATGATCGCACCGTCAACCCGGCACCCCAGCGGCAGATGCGCGCCATGCGTGCGAGCGTCCTCGACCAGCGCCGCCACACGCGACGCCGCCTGCGCGCTCACCATCGCACCGAGCACACTGTCGGGCGACGTCGGCGCCCCGGCGCGCAAGGTCGCCGCCTTCGTCGTGAGCTTTTCGACGAAGGCGTCCGCGATGCGCGCGTCGACGATCACTCGCTCGGTCGACATGCAGATCTGCCCTTGATTGAAGAACGCGCCGAACGCAATGCCGTCGACGGCGGCGTCCAGATCGGCGTCGTCGAGCACGAGCACCGGGGCCTTGCCGCCCAACTCCAGCAGCGCCGGCTTGAGATGTTCCGCGGCGAGGCGCGCGATGATGCGACCCACGTGCGTCGAGCCGGTAAAGTTCACGCGCCTGACAGCCGGGTGCGCAATCAGTCGCGCCACGATCTCGCCGGCATCGTGCGGCGCGTTCGTCACGACGTTGACCACCCCGTCGCCCAGCCCCGCATCGTGCAGGCAGGCACCGATCAGCGCATGCACGCCGGGGCATTGCTCCGATGCCTTGAGCACGACCGTGTTGCCGCACGCGAGCGGCATGGCAAGCGCTCGCGTCGCCAGAATCACCGGGGCATTCCACGGCGCGATGCCGAGCACCACGCCGACCGGCGAGCGCACCGCCATCGCAAGATTGCCAGGCACATCGCTCGGGATCACGCTGCCGTCGATTTGCGTGGTCATGGCCGCCGCTTCGCGCAGCATGTTGGCCGCGAGCATGACGTTGAAGCCATACCAATTGGCCATCGCGCCGGTCTCGGCGGCCCCGATGGCGATGAACTCCGCCGCGCGGGCGTCCATGCGCTCGGCGGCCGCGAGCAAGCGTTGCCGACGCGCCGTCGGCGACAGCGCCGCCCAGGCGGGAAAGGCCGCTTGCGCCGCGTCGACGGCGGCGTCGGCATCCGCCAGTGTCGCGGCCGGTGCCCGTGTGGCAACTTCGCCCGTCACCGGATCGATGCGCTCGAACGTTGCCCCACCCTGCGCGCCGCGCCACTGGCCCCCGATCAGCATCTGCACTTCATGCATTGCGCTCTCCCTCTTTCCGGTCACCGATGAACGTTGCGCCTCAGCGCTTGTAAGCCTGCAGGCCCGGCTTGATCGCCTTGTCGTCGAGGAACTGCTTCAAGCCTTGCTCGCGGCCGTGTTCCGGGTCGCGCAGCTGGGCCTGATCGAGTTTCGCGTACAGATAATCTTCGCACTGCTCCCACGTCAACTCACGCGAACGCTTGAAACCATGCTTCGCAGCGCGCAGCACGACCGGATTCTTCTCCAGCAGCTTGGCGGCCAGAGCGAGCGTTGCGTCACGCAGTTGGTCGAGCGGCACGCTCTGGTTCACCAGCCCCATGTCCGCCGCTTCCACGCCCGTGAACGTGTCGCCGGTCATGATGTAGTGCAGCGCGCGGCGATGTCCCACCGTGTCGGCCATGGCCTTGCTCACCAGATTGCCCGGCGGAATGCCCCAGTTGATTTCCGACAGACCGAACACTGCCTCGTCGGCAGCGATCGCCAGATCGCACGCCACCAGCGGCGAGAAGCCACCGCCGAAGCACCAGCCGTTGACCATGGCGATGGTCGGTTTGGCGTACATGCGCAGGCGGCGCCATTGCCAATCCGACGCGTCGCGGCGTACGCGCTCCTGCACGACTTCCGGCCCGCCATCGATCTCACGGAAGTATTCCTTCAGATCCATGCCCGCCGTCCATGCCGCTCCCGCGCCCGTGAGCACGACAACGCGCGCATCGGCATCGAGCTCGAGCGCGTCAAGCACCTGGATCATTTCCGTGTTGAGCGTCGGGCTCATGGCATTGCGTTTTTCCGGGCGATTGAAGGTGACCCAGCCAATGCCCCCTCCACCTTCACGTCGATCGTCTTCCAGCGTCCTTCGTATGCAGTCATTTTGCGCAATTCCCAAGTGTTCCGGGCAACCTGTGCCGCGCGCCGGGAGTGGCGCGCGGTGTTGCCGACCGACACATTTAATATCAGGCAACCTTACATTGCAAGCATCACGTTTTCAGTGAAAACCCTGATCTCGAAATGTCAGAACGTGTGACGCATGCCGAGCATCACGCCAGCCTGGCCCTCACCGGCAGGCGGCGTGGTGCCGCCGCCCCGCCGCTGACCGAGTATGCTGCGCGGGCGCTATTGAAGAGATATGCCGCCTGTGCGTAGACCGCGGTGCGCACCGAGAGCGAGTAAGTGGCGCGCAGCGTGGTCATCGTGCCGCGCGTGTCGTGATCGCTGTTGACGATGCGGTAGACCTCGCCGTCCACCAGCCACGCAGGCGTAATGCTGTACGCCGCGCCGAGGTAGAAAAGGTTGGTGTGCGTATTGATGGCGGACGTCGACACGCGACGGCCCAGCCAGCCGCCACCGACCTTCAATGCGCCGTACTTGTAGTACGCACCGAGGGTCGTGCGGGTGTCCTTGTCGCCGCTGCTGGCGAACACCGAGGTGGGCTGTCCGTCGAAGAAGTTGACGGCGGCATTGGTGCCGCCACGCAGCTCTTCGTACGAGGTGGCGACGCCGAAGTTGTTCGCGTCGTACTTGAGCATCACCGACCAGTCACGGCATTGCACCGACTGCCCCGGCACCTGTCCGGCGCAAGTGCCCTGCCCCGGCGAATTGCCCGTGCCCGCCGCGTCGCGGCCGAACGAATACCCCGCACCGAAGCTCAACCCCTGCCAGCCGACCTGATAAGTGACCGAGTTGTCGGTGCGCGCATTGGGAACGTAAGCATCGAACGAGCCCATGCCGTAAATATCGGGGCCAAGGATATCGGAACCCAGCAGCGCGTGGAAAGTCATGGTGTACTGGCGGCCAAACGACAGCGTGCCATACGGGCCCTTCACGCCCACGAAGGCCTGGCGCCCGAACAGGCGACCGCCCTGGCCGAGATCGCCGCCACGCAGGTTGAAGCCGCTCTCGAGCTGGAAGATCGCCGCGAGCCCGCCGCCGAGATCTTCCGTGCCGCGTAGCCCCCAGCGCGACGGAAATTCGCCGGTCACGCCCGGCATGCGCAACACGGCACCATTCACACTGGCGTGCGAGACGTACTCGATTCCGGTGTCGACAATGCCGTACAGCGTGATATTCGATTGTGCGCTGGCGATATCGGGCGCCACCAGCGCGGCGGCCACGGCCAACGAAGCGAGCGCATGAGCGCGATGGGGAAATGCCATGTGAGTCTCCAATTATCAGTCAGCCGCGCGGGGACGACGAATGAGCATGAGGGCGGCCAGCGCGGCCACGATGGTGACGGGAATGCTCGCGCCGATCACCAGGGCGGCACTGCTGCCCACGGCAAGCAGCATGCCGGCCGCCAGTGGCCCGACCACCGAGCCGATGCGCCCGAACGCCACCGCGGCCCCCACACCCGTGCCGCGCATAGCGGTCGGGTAGTAGGCGGCGGCGAGCGCGTAGAGCACCGACTGGCCGCCGATGATGAACATGCCTGCGAAGAACGCCGCCGTCGCCAGTACACCGAAGCCCTGGGCCGCCGCGAGCCCGACAAGCGAGGCGATCATGCCCAGGTACATGCCGCCAATTACGAGCGACATGCGTGCGCGATCCATCAGGTAGCCGAGGGCGAGCACGCCGACGGCGCTCCCCACGTTGAAAAGAATCTGCACCCAACCGATATCGCCGCGCGCCAGACCGCGCGCCCCCATGAGCGACGGCAGCCAGTTGAGCAGGAAGTACAGCACGATGAGCGTGCAGAAGTAGGAGAGCCAGAGCTGGATCGTCGAGATGCCGCGCCCCTCGGAGAACAGCACCGTCATCATCGGCGCGGGCGTGGCGCGCTGGCCTTTCGAGGTCGCAGCCGCAAATGCGCGAGACTCCGGCAGGCACCAGGCGAGCAACGGCAAGAGCAACAGCGGGCCAATGCCGCCCGCGTAGAAGATATGGCGCCAGTCGGCGTCGCTCACCGCCAGCATGCCAATGGTCGCGGCAATGCCACCGCCGAGCGGAATCCCGCAATACATGATGCTCACGGCTGTGCCGCGCAGGCGTGGCGGCACGGCTTCCGACGACAAGGCAATCAGGTTCGGCATTGCACCGCCCAGGCCGATGCCCGTGAGCACGCGCACGATCACCAGCATCCCAAAGTCCGACACGAACGCCGTGGCAATCGACAACACGCCGAAGACCGCGGCCGAGAGTATCAGCACTCGCTTGCGGCCGATGCTGTCGGCCAAACGCCCGCCCACCATCGCCCCGGGCAGCAGGCCAAAAGTGCCCGCCGAAAAGGCGAGCCCCATCTGCGCGACGCTGAGCCCGAACTCCTTGGCCATGCCGCGTGCCGCCACCCCGACCGATTGCAGGTCGAGACCTTCGAGCAACGCCACGGCAAAGCACAGCGCCAACGTGAGCGCCATCGGACTGGCGAGACTCGCGTGCCCGTCCGGCGCCAACGGCAACGCCTGCGCGTTGCCCTCCTGATTCGATTTCATGGTGTCTCCTGTCATCTTCGTCATGGACTTCGGTCGCCGCCCTGCGAGAGCGGCACCTGATGCGCAGTCAGCCGACGCCGGCGGCGAAGCCCATTTAATCAGGTAACCTGATATATAGGGCGGACGTACGGCGGGCGCGACAATGCCGCGCGAGCCGCATATTGCGTTCGCCTTACCGTGCCACTGGAATGCTGTCGCCCGCTTCTCTGCGGCGACGGTCTCCATTTAATATCAAGCTACCTGACAATACAAGCCATCGGCAGGTCGGGACAAACCCGGGGTCAGTCGCGCAGATTGCGCACGAACATTTCGAGATGGCGTTGCACGGCGGCGGCGTCTTCGCGGCTCACATCGGCGCGCATGCGCGTGTCGATCTCCTTGGCGACGGCCTCGCATTGCGCGAGCACCCGGCGCCCTTCGTCGGTGAGCTGCAGCAGCACGATGCGGCCATGATTGGGGTCGGGCTCACGGGTGATCCACTGGCGCCCAGCCATGAGGCTCACGACCTCATTGGCCGATTGCGGCGTGATGAACGAGCGCTGGGCGAGTTGCGCATTGGAGAGCTTGCCGCGGGCGTCGAGCACCGATAGCGCAGTGAACTGGGCGAGCGTGAGGCCGAGCGGTGCCAGCGCTTCGGACATGTGGCGACGTAGCAGACGGTCTAGGCTGGCGATGACGTAGGTCAGACGCAACTTGGCCCGACGCGGCCGTGCCTCGGCCGAGCCTGCGCCCCCTTCGGACACTTCGGTGTCCGGTGCCCGCACGACAGTGTCGTCGGCGCCTGTGGCTGCGGTCAGCTTCTTTTTCTCGGGTACAACGCTCATGATGAGGAAGCGAGGATGCGCAAACAGCCTGCGCCAGTGCTCGCGGAGTGCGGGAAAGTCAGCAGTGTAACGCCGCCGTCGCGCAGTGGCGACGGTCCGGCGGCGAGGCGTCGCGGACCGGCCCCGCGGCACCGGTTCGCCTGCGATGTCAGCCGGCGAGCCGGCGGAACGTCTCGAGCACGGCGTCGCCCTTGAACGGCTTGACGATCCAGCCCTTCACGCCGGCCGCCTTGCCACGCTCCTTCATGGCCGGGCTGCTCTCTGTGGTCAGCATCACGACGTTGACGCTCTGGTTCGCGAGTTCGCCGCGAATCTTCTCGACCATCGTCAGGCCGTCCATATTCGGCATGTTCACGTCGCTGATGACGAGCTTCACGCCCGGGCTGGCCTTGATCTTGGCGAGACCGTCCTTACCGTCAACGGCGGTGTCCACGTCCAGGCCGTTCTTGCGCAGAAAGCCGGCGACTTCGTCGCGCACAGTGCTCGAATCATCGACCACGAGAATCTTCGACATGGTGTTGTCCTTGTGTGTAAGAGGGAGTAGAGGTTCGCGCCGGGATCTCAGAACAGCTCCAGCGCCCCGGTTTCGACGGGCTCGGCGCTTGCCTGCGGGGCGTCGCGAAACGCCTCCGGCGACCAGTTGAGGCTAAAGACGAAATGCTGATGCAAGGTCACAATCTGGCCGCTGACCGGATCGGTGAGGCGATAGACGAAGCACAACTGCGGGTTGTCGGTGCCGAACGAAATGTACTTCTGCTTGTGATTGATGAGCAGCGGCACCTGCACCTGAGTGCGGCCCACTGCCGAGGGGTCCCCCATGTAGCGGTTCTTGAACGCGCCCCAGATCAGGTTCGTCAGCTCGCCCAGCATGCCGTTGAGTTCGCGAAAGCCCGCCGGCCCCTCGCAGCGGCCGGCATGTTCGAGCAGTTGCATGAACGGAACCTGCTCGGCCTGCATCATCATGTAGCCGCGGCACCAGGCGCTCTCGAGCGGGATCAGGCTGAAGACCTCACCGAAAATGATGCGATCGCGCACCACGCCAGGCGGCTCGCAGTGCACGGCGATGTCGCCGAACAAGCCGCGAAATACGCCATCGGTGATATCGACCATGCCGCGCACGAGCGCTTCGGGGTATTCATGCTCGACGCTGTCGTCGAGGATCAGAAACTGGCTGACCGACTCGCGGGGGTGCTTCGGTTCATTATCGTAATTTCCTAGGGCCTGACAAAACCATTGCCAATTCAAAACAATTCCAGTTCACCGCTGCTGTCTTCCGATTCGCTGACGTCGGCATTGAAGTCGAGCGGGGCGTGCGCGCAGACGCACAGCGTGGCCGCCAGACGCACCGAACCATCAAGCGTGATGTCCCACGAGGACAGCAGATTCGGCTTGAGTTGCGTGAGGTGCGGCACGCAGTGCGCACTCAGCACGTACGGCGTCGACATGCCCAGATCGGGGAAGTAGTTGAGCAACTCTTGATTGATCGCCCCGCAGCACAGATTGCCAAGTTCGAGGAACACCTCGCGGAACGGCTTGTCGCGATCGTCGCCCGCGAAGTACGCGGCGGTCGCATCGTCCTCGTCGAAGTGCAGCACCAGCAGCATGCGAAAGCCGATGGACGAGATGGTGAACACCACCACGTTGGCATGCCGGGCGGCCAGATCGACCCCGACGTCCAGCGGCGGCGCGTCGTACTGGCGCACTGAGAGCGGCACAATCTCGCACGCGCCGTTCACCGAGCGTGCGAGCCGGGTGCGTGCGGCTTTATGGAGAATGCGTTCGAAACTGTCGCGGGCGTGAGCGCTGATCACAACGAAACCTGCTGGCTTAGTGAAGACGGGAATGCAACTGCTGCGCGAGGGCTTCAACGCTCGAGAGTGATGCCGCGATCATCTTGCCGCCCGCCTGAATGTCCTGGAACGTTGCCGTCGTCGTCACGTCATTGCGATGCAGGCTGTCGCGATAGCTCTTCGAGAGTTCTTCGGAGCGTGTGGCGAGCGAACGCACTTCGCTCGCGACGATGCCGAAGCCGCGCCCGGCCGGACCCGCGCGGGCCGCTTCGATGGACGCATTGAGCGACACGATCAGAACGTGCCGAACAATCGACGCCAGTTCGTGGTTCTTCGCGTGCATGTCCTGGTTCTGCGTCATCAGGGAGATCATCTGCTCGTGCCAGCGCTCGAAGGTCGCCGCCAGTCCGCGCAGACGCCCCGCCTCACCCGCAATGCGCTCGGCCTCGGCTTGCCAGTGACCTTTTGCTTCCAGCACGGCGGCCTCGGACTTGCGCGCCACTTGCAAATCGACTTCGGCCTGCGTCAAACGAGCCTGTTGCGCGGTGAGCGCCTCATCGTGCGCTCGTCCCTGTTCGTCGAGGCTGACAACCGCCAGGCGCTCGCGTTCGAGCGCCTGTGCCAGCGCCTCGTCATGCGCCTGGGTCAGCGCTCGCCAGTGTGCCGTGACCTGCGCCATGCGCCACCGGTGCACAACGAACGCCACAACGCCTGCGCTGATCACGCCCGCCATTCCACCTGCCAGTAACCATTGCACCGAGTTCATGCTCGAATCGTCTCCGAGCGCGGCACGTCGACATCCAGCGCCGGTCTGTCGACGGCATCGGCCGCCACGCTGTTCAGGTCGAAACCGTCGACCACGAGGTTGTCCGGCAGACACACCACTGTCTGGAACTGGCGGAACTCGGCCCCCTTGTGCTCGTCGGTGAAGCGCAGCTCGATGCGGCCATGCTCGCGCCGCACGAAGTCCTGCACCGCATCCATGCCCACACCGCGCCCGGACACCTCGGTGACCTGCGCCGCCGTCGAGAAGCCCGGGCGGAAGATGAACTGGGCGATCTGCTCGTCCGTCACGTAGGTCTCGGCTGTAATCCAGCCTCGTTGCACGGCGATGTTGCGAATGCGGTGCAGCGCCAGGCCGCGTCCGTCATCGCAGAGCGTGACTTGCAGCATGTTGTGATCAAGGCCGACTTCGATGTCGATGGTGCCTGCCTCCGGCTTGCCCTTTGCACGACGCTCGTCCGCGCTCTCCAGCCCGTGATCCATGGAGTTGCGCAGCAGGTGCATGAACACATCGCGCAGAATTCGCACGGCGGGCGAACGCAGGCGATAGCCGTTGTCGTCGACGCGCACCGCCGGCGCCGGCTTGCCGAGTTCGCTCGCCAGCGACGGCAGCGAATCGAGCACCCCGCCCAACGCTTCGCCCACGCCCTCGGTGCCCAGCAGGCGCAGGGTCTGATGCACGGCGTCGCGCATCGCGACGAGTTGATGCGGATCGTTCGGATCGGCCGCTTCGAGCATGCGCAGGCTCGCGCGGATGTGGGCACGGTCCACCACCATCGATTGCTCGTCGGCCGTCCTGCCCGGGCCTTTTCGACCGAGGCTCATCTCATTGATATGCGCATAGGTATCGACGGCATCGCGCACGCGCTCCAGTTCGCGCATCAGGCCATCCTGATCCCAGAGACGCGCAACGTCGGGCTGGCGCAGCTCGTGATAACGCTGCTCGGTTTCGTGCACGACGTTCGTCAGATACTGCAGGTTGTAGGTGCGCGCATTGCCCTTGATGGTGTGCATGTTGCGGAAAAGCTCGGCGATGGCCGCGCTGTCGGCCTGCGAGTGCTTGCGAATGATGCGCTCGTTCTCGCGAATGAAGCCGGTCGAACTTTCGATGAAATGATGAAACTTCTCCTGGCTGACCGACAGAATTTCGCCAATCATCTCTAGCCGCTGCTTCTGCTCGCTGGCCTCGGCCGCAAGTTGACGCAGTTCCGTCACATCGCGCACACACAGCATCAACCGCAGAATCGTGTCGTTCTCGTCGCTGATCGCCGACCAGGACAGATCGAGCTGCTTGATGCGCCCGTCCGTCATGCGCTTGCCGATCTCACCGACCAGCAGGTGTTCGTTGAAGACGAAATTGATGGCATCTTGCCCAATGCAGGCATCGACGGCGGCTTCGACCTGCGAGAGCGCATCCGCGCCCAGGTCGCTCTCGCCGAATACCAGCTCCATGACAGAACGCCCCGCGATATCCTGCGTCTCGAAGATCGCTTCGAGATAGGCCGAGTACTCTGCGTGCACTCGCGCGCCGTCGACGACCGTCAGAATGCCCTGCTGCATGTTCTGCAGCATCGCCTGAATGTCAGCCGTCTTTTGCTTGAGTTGCGCCGAGCGTTCCTGAATCTTCTCGATCATGCCGTTGAATGCCACAATCGAATGCCCGATTTCATCCATCCGACCGACCGGCACACGACGGGTGAAGTCCTGGCTTTTGGCGATCTCGCTCATCATCGCTTGCATGCGCGAGAGCGGACGCGTGATCTGGCGGTATAGCAACGCGCCGATGGCCGTGAGCAGCATGATCGCGAGTCCGGTCACGATGCCGATGGCCGTCGTGGTGGTCGAGAGCGTGTCGTTGAGCGTGGCAATCGCCGAGTCCTGCTGGCGCGTCTTCTCGACGCGCAGCGTGTTGACCACCCCTTCGAGTTCATCGCGATACTGCGCGACCATCGCGAAGAGGAACGCCTGCGCCATGTCCGTCTTGCCCGCCTGCTTGAGCTTGGCGGTGTCGTTGATGGCATTGAAGTAGTTCTCGACGCTCTCGCGGGCCTGGGTCACCAATCCCTTCTGCGCATCGCTCGCCGCGCCTTCGGCCTGACGGGTCAGCGACCGGTCAATGTCGCCGCGCAGCTTCTTGAGGGTGTTGAGGGCCTGTTCGACGACAGTGTCGTCCTGCGCGTAGACCAGCGTCATCGTGGCGATCTGCACCGCCTTGACTTGCGAGACGAGATCGGCGGAAGCGAGTGCGCTCGGCACCACGCCTTCCGTAACCTGCCGAACCTTGTGAGCGCTGGCGCGGGTCTGGTAGACCGCGTAGCCACCGATGATCGAGAGCGCGATAAACGTCAGGATCACCAATAGCGTAATTCGATGACGGATCGTCATGGCGTCGTTTCCCCGGGTCGCACCGGCCCCCGGTGCCACGCGCGATTCGACGCAGTAGATCGGTTGCCGAATTAGTTGGTATAGGCTTCGTGCGACGTGATTATTGCCGGGGAACTGTGACGATTCGATGAATCAACAGAATCTTAATGTGTTCTGTACGCCGTAACGCCGTGTAGGAATCCGAGATGAGTGAGCGCACGCCAACATCGCCTCTGGACACGACTTGGCATGCGCAGCGCCGCCCCATAAGAAAGCAGCGCCGGTGGCGCGGTGCGATGCACACCGCGCCACCGGCGCTGCGGGCACAATCGCTGGCTCAGTAACCGGCGGCGAGACCGTCGCGACGACTGTCGCTCGCGGCGACGTAGCCTCGATCCGGATCGTTGCGATCCAGGCGCCAAATGTACTGGCCCGAGCCGAAGTCCATGTACGGGTCGTCGATGGACTTCAGGGAGTGCCCCATCGCCACCAGTCCGGCCACTGTCTCGCGGTCAAGCGTCGATTCGATATCGACGGTAAAGTCGCGATTGACCTTCCAGCGCGGTGCGTCGCATGCCGCCTGGGGTTGCTGGCCGTAGTCGATCATCCGCACGATCGACTGCAGATGGCCCTGCGGTTGCATGTCACCGCCCATCACACCGAAGCTCATCACGGCCTCGTGCTTGCCGTCGACCTTTTGCGTGAGGAACGCCGGAATGATGGTGTGGAACGGTCGTTTACCGCCTTCGACCACGTTGGCCGACTTCGGATCCATGGAGAACCCGCAGCCTCGGTTTTGCAGCGCGATGCCCAGATCGGGCACCACCACGCCGGAACCGAAGCCCATGTAGTTCGACTGGATGAAGCTCACCATCATGCCCTGCTCGTCGGCGGCCGACAGATAGATGGTGCCGCCGGCCTTCGGCATGCCGAAGTCGAAATGCGACGCACGCTCGGGGTCGATCAGCTTCGCACGCGCGGTGAGATAGGCGTCGTCGAGCATCTGCTCAGGCGTCACCTCCATCGAGCGGGGATCGGCAACGTATCGGTAGAGATCGGCAAAGGCGAGCTTCATCGCCTCGATCTGCAAGTGTTGCGAATGCACGCGATCGACCGCCAGACGCGACACATCGAACTTCTCCAGAATGCCCAACGCCATGAGCGCGGCAATGCCCTGCCCGTTCGGCGGAATCTCGTGCACCGTATAACCGCGATAATCCTTCTCGATCGGCTTGACCCAATCGGCGCGGTAATTGCGCAGATCATCGGTCGTCATCGCCCGCCATGCTCTGCCGACCAGGCGGCGATGCGCTGTGCAATCTCGCCTTCGTAGTACGCGCGCGGCCCCTCCTTCGCGAGCAGGCGCAGCGTGCGCGCATGGCCGGGCATGCGGATCATTTCGCCGGTCGTCGGCGCACGGCCATGCGGCATGAACGTCTGCGCGTAACCGGGAAGGTCCTTCAGCTCAGGCACCGCCGCCGCCCATTTGCGTGCGACGATATGCGCCACGGCATGTCCGCGCTCGGCGATCTCGATCGCCGGCGCCATCAGATCCGCGAACGGCAGCTTGCCGAACTTCGCATGCAACGCCTCCCAGCCCGCGATCACCCCGGGCACGGTCACGGTGTCGAGACCCCGCGTCGGCTGCTTGGCGATACCATGCTGCTCACCATACTTCTTGCGGAAGTAATCGATGTTCCACGCGGCCGGCGCCACACCCGAGGCGTTCAGGCCGTGGAGTTCCTTACCGTCCCAGATCAGCGCGAAGCAATCGCCGCCCAGGCCGTTGGAGACCGGTTCGACGATTGTCATGCACGCGGCTGCGGCAATCGCGGCGTCGACGGCATTGCCGCCCTGCCACAGCATGCGCAGCCCGGCCTGGGCGGCCAGCGGATGCGACGTCGACACAATGTTGCGGGCGAACACCGGCAGGCGCGGCGTCGGGTACGGATTCTGCCAATTGAAGTGCGTCATATGACTGGCTGATGATCTCTGTAACGAATGAAATAGGCCTGTGGGGCAGCGGGGCTAACGAGGCTCGTCTCTCGCGCCGCGTTATTGCTCGCGGGGATCGAGCGCGTCGCGCAAACCGTCGCCCAGCAGGTTGAAACCGAGTACCGTCAGAAAAATGGCGATACCGGGGAAGATGGACATCCAGGGCGCCTGTTCGACGAAGTCCTTGGCCGTGTTGAGCATCGAGCCCCACGACGGCGAGGGCGGCAACTGTCCAAGCCCCAGAAACGACAGACTTGCTTCGGCGATGATCGCGGTCGCCACGGTCAGGCTCGCCTGCACAATGATCGGCGGCAGCACGTTGGGCAGGATATAGCGCACGATGATGCGCGCATCCGTCAGGCCGATGGCGCGCGCGCCTTCCACGTACTCCTCCGCCTTGACGGTCAACGCCTGCGCGCGGGCAAGCCGGACGAAACGCGGCATGGCCGACACGCCGATGGCAATCATCGCGTTCGTGAGGCTCGCGCCGAGGAACGCGGCCATCGCAATCGCGAGAATCAGGAACGGGATCGAGAGCAGCGCATCGGCCAGACGCGAGACAATCGCGTCGACCCACCGGCCGAAGTACCCTGCGAGCAAACCAAGCGGCACGCCAACGATCACCGCGATGCCCACGGACACCACGCCCGCCGCGAGCGAGGCGCGCGCACCGAAGATCATGCGGGCGAGCACGTCGCGGCCCAGTTCGTCCGTGCCGAACCAGTGCAGCGCGCTCGGCGCCTGCCGCACCGCCATGAAGCTTGTGGCGATCGGATCGTACGGCGACAACCACGGGGCGAACAGCGCGACGATCACGGCAAACGCCACGATGATGGCCCCGACGACCGCCGCCCGGTTACGTGCGAACTTGCGCAGTCCGCGATGACGACGGCGCGGCAACCGTTCGGGGCTGGCAACGGCCGCGGCAGGACGGCCCCCTTCGGAGCTCTGCGATGCGGTGGAAGTCGTAGGCAATGCGGCCATGTTCGAAGGGGTCTCAGGCGCGACGCAGGCGCGGGTTGAGCAAGACGTAGAGCACGTCGGCCAGGAGGTTGAGTGCAATGAAGCTTACGGCAGTCACCAGGACCACGCCCTGTACCACGGCATAGTCACGATTGAACACCGCATCGACGACCAGCTTGCCGAAGCCCGGGATCGTGAAGACCTGTTCCGTGAGAACCGCGCCCGCGAGCAGTTCGCCAAAGAGCAGCGCGAGCACCGTCACGATAGGTATCAGCGCATTGCGCAGCGCATGCTTGAGCACCACGGTGCCACGCAACAGCCCCTTGGCGCGCGCCGTGCGAATGTAGTCGGTGCGCAGCACGCCAAGCATGGCGCTGCGCGTGTGGCGCATCAACTGTGCCCCGAGCGCCGCCCCGAGCACGAACGCCGGCATGACCATCGTCTTGAAGCTCATCCAAAGGTCTTCGGTGGGCGACACGTAACCCGACGACGGCAGCAGGTGCCAACGCACCGAGACCAGGAAGATCAGCAGAATACCGAGCCAGAAGTTGGGGATCGACATGCCGGACAAGGCCAACACGTTCGCGCCGTAATCGATGGCCTTGCCGCGATTGGCCGCCGACAGGATGCCCAGTGGAATGCCGATGCCGATGGCAATCAGCAACCCGAACATCGCCAGTTGCAGCGTGACGGGCAACTTCTGCGCGATCAGTGTCGTGACCGGCTCCCCCGTGCGTAGCGAGTTGCCCAGGTCGCCGCGCAGCACGTCGCCGATCCAGAGCGCGTACTGCGCGGGCAGCGGCTTGTCGAGGTGATACTTCTCGCGAAGCGCGGCGATGACCTGCGGGTTCTGATCCTCGCCGGCCATCGCGAGCACGGGATCGCCGGGCAACATCTTCTGCAGCCCGAAGATCATCATCGACACGATGATGAGCGTGGGTATCGCGACCAGCGCACGATGGAGGACGAGGCGAAGCATGACGGCTCCTGTTTCCCTGGAAATGCCGGGCGGTCCCGGATTATCCCTTGAGGCTCACGCCACGCAGACGAATCAGCCCGTCCGGATAGGCGACGAACCCCTGCACCTTTTTGCTGAGCACGTACGGCCACGGCTGCACGTACAGATAAAGGATGGGATTCTCTTCGGACAGGATCTTGTCGGCAGCGTCGTAGAGCGGCTTGCGCTCCGCCACGCTGGATTTCACGCGCGCCTCGTTAAGCAGCTTGTCGACGTCGGCATTGCAGTACTGCCCGTAGTTCAGATTGCCCTTGCACGTGACGAACTGATGCAGGTTTCCGTCCGGATCCACGCGTCCCGACCAACCGTTGTAGAGCACGTCGAAGTCGCCGCGATGGGCGGCGTCGAGCGCCGCCGCGTAATCCATCGGCCGCAATTTCAGTTGAATGCCCGCCTCGGCAAGCATCGCCTGCAGCATCTGCGCCATCTGATTGGAGACCGTGTTGTTGCCGAAGCTCAGCGTCACGTCGACCTTCTCGAAGCCTGCCGCTTTCAGCAACGCTTTTGCCTTGGCAACGTCGCGCTTGGTCGTCTTGATCGATGCGTCGTAGTACTGTCCCGTGCGCGGCAATGCCTGATTGGCCGGGGTGAAGATGCCGCCGCCGATCACCTTGTTGATGGCGTCGCGATCGATGGCCAGATCGAACGCCTGGCGCACGCGCTTGTCGCGCAATGCCTTGGGCGCGTTCGCCGCCACATTGAACGTCAGGCCGTAGTAACCCAACCCGTCGATGGAGACGAACTTCAGGTTCGCATCGCGCTTGACCGAGGCCACGTCCGACGGCGCAAGGCGTTCAAGCATGTCGAGTGATCCCGAGCGCACGTTGGCCAGGCGCACCGTCGTGTCGGGAATCGGCAGGAAAACGACCTTCTGGATCGGATACTTGTCCGCTTCCCAGAAGCCCGGGAATTTCTCCAGCACCACGCGATCGTTCTGCACACGCTGCACGAACTTGTACGGGCCTGAGCATACGGGGTGAGACTGCACGGCGGCATCGTCGCTCAGCGTCTTGGGGGCGAGCATCATGCCCGCGCGATCAGACAGCGTGGCGAGCAGCGCAGAATCCGGCGCTTTGAGCACGATGTTGACGGTGCTGTCGTCCACGGCGTCAACATGATCGATGGATGACAGTTCGCTCTTGCGATTGCTGGCGGGCAGGCTGCGCGCGCGGTCCAGATTCGCCTTGACCGCGAGGGCGTTGAACGGCTCGTCGTCGTGGAACTTCACGCCCTGGCGCAGCTTGAATGTCCACGTCTTGCCGTCGGCACTCACACGCCACGCGGTGGCGAGCATCGGCACGAACTTCAGATCGGGGCTGATATCGACCAACGAGCTGCACAGCGAGCGCAACACCATGCGGTCGACGACCTGCGAACTGCGCGCGGGATCGAGCGAGCCGATGTCCTCCTGCAAGCCGATGCGAAGCGTCGATTGCGCCATCGCGGCGGCTGCGCCGGTCGTCAACGACGCCGCCAGTACAAGATCGAGCAGAACTTTTCGCATGCGTGAGATCCCTTGTGAATGAGAGTGGAGAGAAAGCGTTGTTATCTGCCGACGGCCGCATCGGCCTGGGCTTGGCGCGCACGATACAGCGCAAGTCGCGCGCTCAGCGCATCGCTCGGCGCCGCGGCGCGCGCCGGACTGGCCCCGGCGTTCTGAATCTCGCGCCAGAAATGACAGGCGACTTGCCTGCCGTCGGGCAGCACTTCGTCGACCGGCTTGTGCTCGCGGCACGCGGCGCGCGCATGCGGGCAACGCGGATGGAAGCGGCACCCGGGCGGCGGCGCGGTCGGGCTGGGCAATTCGCCGCCGAGCGGCGCGCGTTCGCGACGCAGGTGCGGGTCGCTCGCCGGGATTGCTTGCAGAAGCGCCTGCGTGTAAGGGTGCAGCGGCGTGTCGAAGAGCGCGTCCGCGCTGGCCAGCTCGACAATCTCCCCGAGGTACATCACCGCCACGCGATCACTCATGTGGCGAATCACCGCCAGATCGTGGGCGACCATGATGAGCGTCAGTCCGAAGTCGTGCTTGAGGCGTTCGAGCAGATTGATGACCTGAGCTTGCACGGAAACGTCGAGCGCCGAGACCGGCTCGTCGCCAACGATCACCCGAGGCTCCCCCGCCAAGGCCCGCGCAATGCCGATGCGCTGTCGCTGACCGCCGGAGAATTCATGCGGAAAGCGTTGTGCGTAATCGGGTTGCAGGCCGACGGTGCGCAGCAGTTCGGCCACGCGTTCGTCCCGGGCACGCCCACGGGCGAGGCCGTGCAAAGCGATCGGTTCGCCGATCAGTCCCCCCACGGTCATGCTCGGATTGAGCGACGCGAACGGGTCTTGGAAGATGATCTGAAGTTCGCGCCGAAGTCGCCTCATGGCGCTCGCGCCCAACGTCATGATGTCCTCGCCCTGATAGCGCACTTCGCCACGCGTGGCATCGAGCAAGCGCAACAACAGCCGCCCCAGCGTGGATTTTCCGCAACCGGATTCGCCCACGATCGCGAACGTCTCTCCCGCCTGCACGGAAAATGACACGCCGTTGACGGCATACACCGTGGGCGCACGAGAGAAGCCGACGCGATGTCCGCCGAAGTGCTTGGTCAGGTCGCGCACGTCCAACAGCGGGTGCACAGGGGAGGGGGCGTTCATACGGCAACCTCTTCCATCGGGAATGCAGGCGGTGTCAGGGCCTCGACCGGTGCCAGCCAGCAGGCCACGCGATGCTTGCCGGACAACGTGCGCTCGACAGGGGCTTCCTGCGTGCAGCGGGCTTCGGCAAACGGGCAGCGCGGCGCAAAGCGGCAACCGGCAGGCATGCGTTCCGGTGAAGGCACCGCGCCACGAATGGTCGCCAGCGTGCCCTCGCGTTTGCCGATCGACGGAATCGCCCCCATCAGGCCGATGGTGTAGGGATGCTGCGGATCATCGAAGATCTCGCTCACCGAGCCGTATTCGACGATGCGCCCCGCGTACATCACCGCGACATCGTCGGCGACTTCGGCGACCACGCCCAGGTCGTGCGTGATGAGCACGACGGCGGTGCCGGTTTCGCGCTGCAAGGTTTGAATGAGCGTGAGTACCTGCGCCTGAATCGTCACGTCGAGCGCGGTGGTCGGTTCGTCGGCAATCAGCAGCGCAGGTCGGTTGGCAAGCGCCATCGCAATCATTACGCGCTGACGCATGCCGCCGGACAGTTCGTGCGGATAGTTGTCGAGCCGTGTCTCCGGTGCGGGGATGCGCACCCGCTTGAGCATTTCGAGCGCCTCGGCGCGCGCGGCGCGGCGATCCAGACCGCGATGGCGCCGAATGCCCTCCTCGATCTGATGACCGATGGTGAACGACGGATTCAGCGAGGTCATCGGCTCCTGAAAGATCATCGCGAGACGATTGCCGCGCAGGTCGGCAAAGTCGCGCTCCCCCAACGTCAGCAGATCCCGGCCTTCGAACATCGCGCGCCCCGCCACGACATTGGCGGGCGGACTCGGCAACAACCCCATGAGGGCGAGCGACGTCACGCTCTTGCCGCATCCAGATTCGCCGACGATGCACAACGTCTTGCCGGGATACACGGCAAACGAGACGCCATCGATCAGATTCGGCGCGTCGGGCGCTTTGGAAAACTTCAGCGACAGTCCGGTGACATCGAGCACCGGCCCAGCGTCTGCGGGCATGGTCATGGGCGCGTTGTAGGGGTCATCAATCGTCTTGCCCCGGTTCCGGCAAGCCGGTCGCGAGGGAGGTGCGTGACACGATTATGTCTTCCACGCACGCAAAAGAAATATTAATATTTCTTTTTCATTCGTAAATTATTCTTAACCTCCCGATGCTTACGTTGCGCATGTTGAAGACGTTCCGACTGGTGGCACAAACCGGCTCGTTCGCGGCGGCCGCCGAGCGTGCCGCGCTGACGCAGGCGGCCGTCAGCCTGCAGATGCGCGGTCTCGAGGATGCCGTCGGTCAGCGGCTGTTCGATCGGCGTGGCCGGCAGATCACGCTCACACGTCAGGGACGCGATTTGTTTCCGCGCGTCGAGCAGATACTGGCGCTCACCGCCGAGCTGAGCGCCACCTCCGCCGGCGCCATGCAGGGCCCGGTCACCATCGGCGCCGTGGTGTCGGTCATTGGCGCACTGTCGATGGCTGTCGCGGAACTGAAGACCGCGCACCCACGGCTCGATGTGCGGCTCACGTCGGCACGCTCGGACGAACTGACCGATCTCGTCGAGCAGGGCGAGGTCGACATCGCCGCCGTGGTCGCGCGCGCCGACGATGCCCGCGTCGACGGCCTGGTGTGGACCCCGCTCTACACCGAGCCGATGATCATGGTCGTGAATCGCGACGTCACCGAAACCGACCCGCAGCGCATTCTCGACGAGCACGCGTTTTTGCGCTTCGACCGGCGCGTTCGCACCGGCATGGTGGTGGAGCAGGCGTTACGCGCGGCAAAACTCGGCGTGACCGAATATCTGGAATTGAACTCCATCGAGACGATCGTCGCGCTCGTGCGCAAGAACGTCGGCGTATCGGTGCTGCCGCAACTGCATCGCGGCGATTGGCAGTCCGACCCGTTATTGCGCATCGTGCCGATTGCCGAGCCGCCCTTGCTGCGCACGGTCGGCATGATTCATCGTGAGCATGACTCACGCACGCACGACATCACGGCCGCCATCGCCGGCATGCTGCACGACGTGTGAGTGGATGATGCGACGAGGGAAAAACGGCGCGAACCCTGTCGCGCCGTGACCGAAAACGAGAAGCCGCTTGCCGCGCATGCGATCAATCGCGCGTCTCGAAGGCCTTGTTGATGCGCAGTGCCAGCAGCGTGCAGACGGTGCCCGAGAGCAGATAGGCGCTCACCGCGATCAGCCCGAACTCGGACGACAATCCCAGCGCCACGAGCGGCGCGAAGGCCGCGCCGAACAGCCACGCGAAGTCGGTCGTCAGCGCCGCCCCGGTGTAGCGGAAGCGTTGCTCGAAGTTCGACGTCACCGTGCCCGCCGCCTGCCCGTACGACAATCCGAGCAAGGCGAAGCCGACCAGGATGAAAATGTCTTGCTGCGTCGAGCCGCCGCCCATCAGGAACGGGGCGAAGAGTGCGAATATGCCGATAAAGATGGCGAAGAGGCCCAGCGTGGTGCGTCGGCCGATGCGGTCGGCAATGCGTCCGGAAATGACCGTGCACACGATGGCGATCGCCGCGCCGCACAGTTGCACGATCAGCACATTGTTCAGATCCTGGCTGTTTTTCAGCGCGATCCACGACAGCGGGAATACCGTCACCAGGTGAAAGAGCGCATAGCTCGCGAGTGCGGCGAAGGCGCCGAGAAAGATGTTGTAGCCCTGCGAGCGCACCATCTCGCGCGTGCTGATCGGCTCCAGTTGGCCCTCTTCAAGCATCTCGGTATATTCGTGCGTCACCACCAGACGCAGCCGGGCAAACAGCGCGACCACGTTCACGGCGAACGCCACATAGAACGGATAACGCCACCCCCACGTGAGGAAGTCGTCGGACTCGAGGCTCCAGTGCAGGAACAGGAACAGCGAGGCCGCGATAATGAAACCGATCGGCGCGCCCAATTGCCCCATCATCGAATACCAGCCGCGCCGCTGAGGCGGCGCGTTCATCGCGAGCAGCGACGGCAGTCCGTCCCACGAACCGCCAAAGCCAATGCCCTGCACGAGCCGGAAGAACGCGAGCAGCCAGATGGCGCGGTCCCCCAGTACCGCATAGCCCGGCAGGAACGCCATGCCGGCGGTCGCCGTGCCGAGCACGAACAGCGCGGCGGTGAGCTTGACACTGCGTCCCCAGCGGCGCTGCGCGTTCATGAACAGCGCGGTACCGAACGGGCGCGAAATAAACGCGAGGGAGAAGATCGCGAACGCGTACAACAGGCCGTGCAGGCTGTCGGCGAACGGGAAGAAAACTTGGGGGAAGACGAGGACGGCGGCAATGCCGAACACGAAGAAGTCGAAGTACTCGGAGGCGCGTCCGACCACCACGCCAACCGCGATTTCCTCCGGCGCAATGCGCGACTTGCTCCCGTGATCGTGCGCTGTCGATGCGGCAGTCGCGCCGGGCGGCGTCGGCGATTGATGAGCACTGCTTGACATTATCGGACCCCCTTGCGGATCGGGATGACCATGACACTCGTGCCAGAAGAGCATCGCAGGTATCGCGAATCGACGCCATAGGGTTTACCCTAAATTGCCGCATCATGGTGGGGAGTCCATGATGAACCCGGTCTAAGGCTACGGTTCCATCGATCGCAGCATGACTTCCCCCAAGTGCCTTCGCGGGGTATTTTTGCTCCCCGCCACCGCGTTGCTGTCCGGTTGCAATACCGTATTGATGTCGCCCTCGGGCGATCTTGCGGTAAGGCAGCGGGACATCATCATCATTTCCACCGTCCTGATGTTGCTGATCATCGTTCCGGTGATCGTGCTGACACTGGTCTTCGCATGGCGTTACCGAGCGTCGAACAAGCGTGCCATCTACACGCCCGAATGGGATCACTCGACGCTGCTCGAACTGCTGATCTGGGCCGCGCCGCTGCTGATCATCATCGCGTTGGGCGCGCTCACCTGGGTCAGCACGCACAAGCTGGACCCCTACCGGCCACTCGAGCGCATCGACGCCAAGCGCGAGATCCCACCCGACACGCGCCCGCTCAGGGTGCAAGTGGTGGCCATGGACTGGAAATGGCTGTTCTTCTACCCCGATCAGGGCATTGCGACCGTCAATGAACTGGCCGCCCCCGTTGACCGGCCGATCCGATTCGAAATCACATCGACGACGATGATGAATTCATTCTTCGTGCCCGCCCTGGCCGGACAGATCTATGCGATGCCGGGCATGGAAACGAAGCTGCATGCGGTCATCAACAAGCCCGGGATCTATGACGGGTTCTCCGCGAACTTCAGCGGCGCGGGCTTCTCAGGCATGCGCTTCAAATTTCACGGGCTGTCGGCAGACGACTTCGACGCGTGGGTCAAGCAGGTCAAGGCCCGCGGCGACAACCTCACGCGCGACAAGTACGAGTCGCTCGCCCAGCCGAGCGAATGGGTGCCTGTCCACTATTACGGCGACGTCGCCCCCAATCTTTATGACGCGATTCTGAACCGCTGCGTGCAGCCCGGGCAGCCCTGTCTGAAGGACATGATGGATCAGCCCAATCATCCGCACGCCAGCCGAGCACGTACCGGCACGTCCGAGTCGTTGCTTGCCGACGCGATGTGCACGGCGCAAAACACCGTGCAGTTCGCGTCCGGCGCTCAGCGCGCCCCCGGCGAGGGACTTACGCAGTGACGCGCACCGCGCCCAACCGTCGACAATGATGCGCCTCGTGCGCGATTGATCCCAGGCTCGAGCTTATGGACATCGTCAAGTTGATCTTCGGCCGCCTCACGCTCGAGGCGATCCCGTACCACGAACCGATTCTCGTTGCGACCTTTGCCGGAGTCGCGTTCGGAGGCATCGTCGTACTGGGTGCCATCACCTACTTCAAGTTGTGGGGGTACTTGTGGCGCGAGTGGTTCACGAGCATCGATCACAAGAAGATCGGCATCATGTACGTGATCCTGGGCATCGTCATGTTGTTGCGCGGCTTTGCCGACGCCGCGATGATGCGTATGCAGCAGGCGATCTCGTTTGGCGACAACATGGGGTATCTGCCGCCACATCACTACGATCAGATCTTCACCGCGCACGGCGTGATCATGATCTTCTTCGTGGCAATGCCGCTGGTGACCGGCCTCATGAACTTCGTGGTGCCGCTGCAGATCGGCGCGCGCGACGTGGCGTTTCCGTTCCTCAACAACTTCAGCTTCTGGATGACGACGAGCGGGGCCATGCTCGTGATGCTCTCGCTCTTCGTCGGCGAATTCGCAGGCACTGGATGGCTGGCTTACCCGCCGTTATCGGGCATCCTGCAGAGCCCGAACGTCGGGGTCGATTACTACATCTGGGCACTGCAGATCGCCGGGATCGGCACCCTGCTCTCGGGGATCAATCTGCTCGTGACCATCGTGAAGATGCGCGCCCCCGGCATGACGATGATGCGCATGCCGGTCTTCACGTGGACCTCGCTGTGCACGAATGTGCTGATCGTGGCTGCCTTCCCGGTGCTGACCGCCGTGCTCGCGCTGCTGGCGCTGGATCGCTACGCCGGCACCAACTTCTTCACGAACGATCTCGGCGGCAACGCCATGATGTACGTGAACCTGATCTGGATCTGGGGCCACCCCGAGGTCTACATTCTCGTGCTGCCCGTATTCGGCGTGTTCTCCGAGGTGGTCGCCACCTTCTCCGGCAAGCGCTTGTTCGGCTATGCGTCGATGGTCTATGCGACGGTCGTGATTACGGTGCTGTCATACCTCGTGTGGCTGCACCATTTCTTCACGATGGGTTCCGGCGCGAGTGTGAACTCGTTCTTCGGCATCACGACGATGATCATCTCGATACCGACCGGCGCAAAGATTTTCAACTGGCTGTTCACCATGTATCGCGGGCGCATCCACTTCGAAGTGCCGATGCTGTGGACCGTCGGCTTCATGGTGACGTTCGTCATCGGCGGCATGACCGGCGTGCTGCTTGCCGTGCCGCCGGCCGACTTCTCGCTGCATAACGGCCTGTTCCTGATCGCGCACTTCCACAACGTGATCATCGGCGGCGTGATCTTCGGCGTCATGGCGGCAATCACCTACTGGTTCCCCAAGGCCTTCGGCTACCGGCTCGATCCGTTCTGGGGCAAGTGCTCGTTCTGGTTCTGGTTCATCGGCTTCTACGTCGCCTTCATGCCGCTTTACCTGCTGGGCCTGATGGGCGTGACCCGTCGCGTGAGCCACTTCGACGACATGTCGTTGCAAATCTGGTTCCAGATCGCCGCCGTGGGGGCACTGCTCATCGCCATCGGCATTGGATGCTTCATCGTCCAGCTCGTAGTGAGCTTCATCCGCCGTGAGCAATTGCGCGACGACACGGGCGACCCGTGGAATGGCCGCACACTGGAATGGTCGACGTCGTCCCCCCCGCCGGCCTACAACTTCGCCTTCACGCCGATCATTCACGACAACGACGCCTGGTGGCAGATGAAGCAGCACGGCTTCAAGCGTCCGGAGAACGACTTCATTCCGATCCACATGCCGAAGAACACGGGCGCGGGCATCATCCTCGCGGGGCTTGCGACGGTCTGCGGCTTCGGGCTCATCTGGCACATGTGGCTGGTGGTGATCGTGGCCTTCGTGGCGCTGCTGGCGACCGCCATCGGCCACACGTTCAACTACCACCGCGAGTACTACATCCCGGCCGATCAGGTCGAACAAACGGAGGCAGCGCGCACGCGCCTGCTCGCGCAGCATGTCTGATACGACGGCACCCTTCCCGGCAGGAGGCGCCCCGCTCGGGGCCCACACGCCCAGCCCGCCGCAAGCGGGCGAGTTGAAGTTCATGATGACGAGCGACTACCACCCGCCCAACGGGACGCTGCTCGGCTTCTGGGTCTACCTGATGAGCGACTGTCTCGTCTTCGCCTGCCTGTTTGCGGCGTATGGCGTACTCGGGCGCAACTACGCAGGCGGGCCGACCGGTGCGGAGTTGTTCGAACTGCCGCTCGTGGCAGTGAATACGACCTTCCTGCTGCTCTCGTCGATCACCTATGGCTTTGCGATGCTCGAGATGCAGCGGCGACGTCAGAGCGCAGTGCTAATCTGGCTTGCGGTCACCGGCGTTCTCGGTGCGGCGTTTCTCTCGCTGGAACTCTATGAGTTCGCGAACCTCATCCACGAGGGGGCGGGGCCCTGGCGCAGCGCGTTCCTGTCTTCGTTCTTCACGCTGGTGAGCACCCACGGGCTGCACGTCACGTTCGGCATCGTCTGGCTCATCACCCTGATGGTGCAGGTCGGCAAGCATGGCCTCACCGCGCCCAACCGCCGCCGGCTCATGTGCCTGTCAATGTTCTGGCACTTTCTCGACGTGGTGTGGATCGGCGTCTTCACGTTTGTCTATCTGATGGGAGTGCTGCCGTGAGCACCCACGACTCGACCCTGCACAATACCGACGGGCATGGCCACGATCACGATCACGACCATGGCGACGAAGGACCGCACAGCACCTTGCGCGGGTATGCGACGGGCTTCATCCTGTCTGTCATCCTCACCGCCATTCCCTTCTGGTTCGTGATGGGCGGGGTATTCGAGAAATCGAGTACCACCGCGATCATGATCCTGTTCCTCGGCGCCATTCAGATCATCGTGCACATGATCTACTTCCTGCACATGAACGGGCGCTCCGAAGGCGGCTGGAACCTGCTGTCGTTGATTTTCACGATCGTGCTGGTCGTGATCACGCTATCGGGCTCGCTATGGGTGATGTATCACCTGAACCAGAACATGATGGCGGGTATGATGCAGGATACGAAAAACCTCCCTTGAACGGCACTTCCCTTGAGCAGCAATCGACTTCATGACTCAGGGGGCGCACAGCGTCCCCCGCGCACTTCCGGTGCGCCCGCCCGCCCGTCTCCCCTTCGACTGATCATCCTTGGCGTTATCACGTTGGTGCTGGTCAGCGTCTTCGTCTCGCTCGGGACTTGGCAGCTTCATCGCCGCGCCTGGAAGCTCGATCTGATCGAGCGTGTGAATTCGCGCGTGCATGCGCCGCCCACCCCGGCGCCCTTGCGTGGCCAGTGGGCCTCGGTCAACGCGGCCGCGGATGAGTATCGCCACGTCTCGCTCAGCGGCACGTACCAGTTCGACAAGGACACGCTCGTGCAAGCCGTCACCGATCTGGGCGGCGGGTTCTGGGTGCTCACGCCGTTGCGCACGGCAGATGGCGGCGAAGTGCTGATCAACCGCGGCTTTGTCCCGCCGGGCTGGAAAGAAGCCGTGCCCGCCGCCCCGGCGGGTGACGTCACCGTCACCGGTCTGCTGCGCATGCCCGAGCCGGGCGGCGGATTCCTTCGCAAGAATGCGCCGTCGGAAAACCTCTGGTATTCGCGCGATGTCGCGGCCATTGCGGCCGCGCGCGGACTGACGGCCACCGACGTGGCGCCCTTCTTCGTCGATGCCGACGGCAAGCCGGGCGCCGATGCAAACCGCGCGCTCGTGGGCGGCGATGCCGAAGCCGTGACCGGCCAAGCACCGGCACGCGACTACCCCGTGGGCGGGCTCACCGTGGTGCGGTTCCCGAACAACCATATGAGCTATCTGCTGACGTGGTACGCGCTGGCGATCATGTCGGTCGTGGCCGGCGGGTTTGTCATCCGCCTCGAACTGCGCAAGCACGGCTAGTCGAATGCACTGCGGCCGCGACGCGGTCGCGTGTCGTATTCCTTCGGAAATCGCGTTCATGACAACGTGGTGACAGCGCAACGGCTGCCAGGCGGAATCTCATCATTTCAACCGGTTCCGCCTGCCGATCTGCCTCGATTCACGCAGCGATCGCCCATCACCATCCGACCCCATATAGCAACAACCGCTTGTCTGCAAAGGCAAGCGAGCACTTCCGCGGAATGTCCAGAGCCACTCGATCTCGCAATGTGGCCCGTCACGCGGACGTGTGAGACATCATTCCCTAATTAGCCGATATGCGTTAACGTTCCATGGTCGACGGAACTGTTACGCATGCCGAAACAGAGGCAGCCCAGACGTCGCCCCGTAGCCGTGCCGGCCTCAGGTGCGCCGCGCGGGCGGGCTGCTGGCCGTGCGTCCGTCGCCAGCGAAGTTGAAACTTCCCCTATCTCGCTCAAACAAGAACATTTATAGACGATGAAAAATCCAACCTTATCCAAAGCGTTTCTGGCGACAGCGCTGAGCTGTGCGCTGTTCAACGTTCACGCTGCCTCGCAGGCACCGGTCGGTGCCGAGAACGGCATGGTGGTCACCGCCCAGCATCTGGCATCGAAAGTTGGCGTGGACGTGCTCAAGGCCGGCGGCAATGCGGTCGACGCGGCCGTAGCCGTGGGATATGCGCTCGCCGTGGTGTATCCGGCAGCCGGGAATCTCGGCGGCGGCGGTTTCATGACGATCCAGCTTGCGGACGGCCGCAAGACCTTCCTCGATTTCCGCGAGAAGGCCCCGCTGGCCGCGACGGCCAACATGTATCTCGACAAGGACGGAAACGTCATCAAGGGCGCCTCAACCACGGGCTATCGGGCCGTGGGCGTACCCGGCTCCGTGTCGGGTATGGAATACGCCCGTGAAAAGTACGGCACCAAGACCCGTGCGCAACTGATTGCGCCCGCCGTCACGCTGGCGGAAAAGGGCTTCGTGCTCGATCAGGGCGACGTCGACATGCTTTGGACGGCGACCAAGAATTTCGAGAGCGACCGCGCCAATTCGGGCGCCATCTTCCTGAACAAGGGCCAGCCGTTCCAGCCGGGCGAACGCCTTGTGCAGAAGGATCTTGCACGTACGTTGAAGCTGATCAGCGCCAAGGGCACCGACGGTTTCTACAAGGGAGAGGTCGCCAACAAGCTGGTGGCGTCGATGAAGGCCGGCGGCGGCATCATCACGCAGGCCGATCTCGATCAATACAAGACGCGCGAACTGGCGCCGGTCGAGTGCGACTATCGCGGCTATCACGTGGTCTCGGCCCCGCCTCCCAGCTCGGGCGGTGTGGTGATCTGCGAGATCATGAACATCCTCGAAGGCTACCCGATGACCGAGCTGGGGTATCACTCGGCGCAGGGGGTGCATTACACCATCGAAGCGATGCGCCACGCGTACGTCGACCGCAACAGCTATCTGGGTGACCCCGATTTCGTGAAGAACCCGATTGCCCACCTGCTCGACAAGCAATACGCGGCCAAGATTCGCGCGGCCATCAACCCGCAGAAGGCGGGTATCTCACAGGAGATCAAGCCGGGGGTGGCACCGCATGAAGGCAGCAACACCACGCACTACTCGATCATCGATCGCGATGGCAATGCGGTGTCGGTGACCTACACGCTCAATGACTGGTTCGGTGCGAAGGTGATGGCCAATGGCACGGGCGTCATGCTTAACGACGAAATGGACGACTTCACTGCCAAAGTGGGCGTGCCGAACCTGTACGGCCTGATCCAGGGCGAAGCGAACGCCATCGGCCCGGGTCGTCGTCCGCTGTCGTCGATGAGCCCGACCATCGTCACGAAGGATGGCAAGCCCGTCATGGTCGTTGGCACACCGGGCGGTAGCCGCATCATCACGGCCACCCTGCTCACGATGCTCAACGTCATCGACTACGGCATGAATCTGCAAGAAGCCGTGGATGCCCCGCGCTTCCACCAGCAGTGGATGCCGGAGGCGACCAACATCGAGCGGTTCGCCCTGAGCCCCGACACGCAGAAAATCCTCGAAAGTTGGGGTCAGAAGTTTGCCGGTCCGCAACCGGCGAACCACGTCGCCGCCATTCTCGTGGGCGCGCCGTCGCTCGGCGGCAAACCGATCGGCAAGAACCGCTACTATGGCGCGAACGATCCGCGCCGCAACACGGGACTCGCGCTCGGTTATTGATTGAGGGAGTGTGATCCAAACGACATTGGGATCGCAGGAATTGATGGGGCCGCGCGCGCGGCCCCATTTTTTATGGATGCCGTCTGCGAACGCGTGTGTCGCGGCATCTTGGTAACCCGCGAGTTAGACATTTGTAACATTCTGTAATACGTCGGTTGAACGTTCAGGAACTCCTCGCTCGCGTAACGTCCAACGGGTTTCCCGTGCATTTTTTCGCCCGCATCGCGTGCGGTGGCTGTTGCCGCGAGTTGCCTTGTTGTGCGCACGTGTCGACCGTATCTTCTGACCATGGAACCGCGTGAAGATGTCTGCCCTGTGGTACCCGTTGTTTAGCTCGTCGTTGCCTCGTCTTCGTCGCCTCCCTTGTAGCCCTGTTCTCTCCCGGTTCCCTCGTCTGGCGCCACGCACCGTCGCGCTCGCTCGCCTGGCGCTCTTTGGTTTGACCCTTCTCGTTGCCGGGCTGCCAGTGAGCGATGCGCTCGCGGTGACCGGCCATCATTCGGGTCATGGCAAGCACCACCTCCAACCGGCGAAGAACAAAAAGATGGCGGCGAAGACGACATCAAAGCCCGCGCGTCGGAAAGCGACGGCTGCGCGTGCGCCGCACCACCGATCGGCACATCATCGGGCAAAGACCCATGCAGGCCGTAAAGCGGCGAAACCTGCGCGTCGGGCGCAGACTACGGTGAAGCATCGGGCCAATGCTACGCGGCGCCATGCGACCCCGAAAGTGTCGAGCGCAGCGGGAGCGGTGCGCGCTGCCGGCGCGGCAACGAACGCGACCGCGCGCGTGCGCACTGCGGCCAAACCACGCCTGCTCGCACGGTGTGGCTTCACGCCGGCATCACGCAAGCGGCTTTTCTCGCGTGCCGTTTATATTGTCGACGAGAATACCAAAACGCCGCTCTTTTCCCTCAACGCCAATCAAGTGCGCCCGATCGCCTCGCTGTCGAAGCTGATGACGGCAGTCGTCTGGCTTGATAGTGGACCGGCCATGCGTGCGCCCCTCACGGTCACGAATGCCGATCTCGATACGCTAAAGTTCAGCCATTCACGTTTGGCGGTAGGCTCGACGCTTTCGCGCGCCGACATGCTCCACATCTCGCTGATGGCGTCGGAAAACCGTGCTGCTGCCGCATTGAGCCGCGACTATCCGGGTGGACGACCTGCCTTCATCTCCGCTATGAATAGCAAGGCACGCGCCTTGAACATGCCCAACACGCGTTTCGCGAACTCGACGGGGCTATCACCGAACAATGTGTCGACGGCGCGCGAACTGGCGCGCCTGGTACGGGCGTCGAACGCTTATCCACTGATCCGTCGCTATTCGATTGATCATCAGCAACGGGTGAATACGGGTAAGGGGCAGTTGCAGTACGTCAATACGAACCGTCTGGTGCGCTACGGGAAAGTGGATGCAAGTGTCCAGAAGACTGGCTTCATTAACGAATCGGGGCATAACATGGTGATGCGCGTGCTTGTGCACAAACGGCGTCCCGTGATCGTGACGATGCTTGGCAGCGACACTCCGGAAGGCTCCCGCCTCGATGGCGTGCGCATCGCCCATTGGTTGTCGTGCTCGTTGCGATGACGCGCGCCACGGGCGTGTGAAGGCGCTCACCTTAACGGCGTACGTATCGCTCATTGGTTGTCGTGCTCGTTGCGACGACACGCGGCACGCGCATGTAAAGGCGCGCACCTCAACGACGTCAGTGTCTATCGGTTGTCATGCTCGTTGCGACGACACGCGGCACGCGCGTGTGAAGGCCCCCACCTCAACGACGTCATTGTCTATTTTAGTTGTCATGCTCGTTGCGACGATGCGCGTGTGTTGACTGGCGCGGTTCGCATATCTGAGTGAGCCGACACCTTGGCGGCTACGGATGGTCCAGCGTCCTGCGACGTCAGTCGCGCGAAGCCACGCGCCGGCGATAACGCTGTTCGATCACCCAGCGCATTGAGACAATTGAGGCGCCCCATTCCCGCAACGGCATCCACCGAAGACCGTCCGGCGAACGGGTTCCGAAATGGTGGATAGGTCGGGGGAATGTCAGCCAGATCAAGCTGCCCCGTCACGCTCTTGGCATTGAACCGCGCAGCCGTGCCAAGGCTGGGCGATATTGCCGGGGAAAAGCAAAAACCCCTTGCTACACGAGTTAGCAAGGGGTTTTAAGGGGAGCCTGACGATTACCTACTTTCACACGGGTATCCGCACTATCATCGGCGTGGAGTTGTTTCACGGTCCTGTTCGGGATGGGAAGGGGTGGTTCCAACTCGCTATGGTCATCAGGCATAACTTGTGTGTTCTGCTGAGCGGGGCTCAACAAAACCAATTCGGAAGAAGCGTAGTACTACATTGGTTGGGTTGTGAGTTGTATCGGCACATTGCACGACACTCACACCAGGAAAACACACTGGTTATAGGATCAAGCCTCACGGGCAATTAGTATCAGTTAGCTTAACGCATTACTGCGCTTCCACACCTGACCTATCAACGTCCTGGTCTTGAACGACCCTTAAGGGGAATCGAGTTCCCAGGGAAGTCTCATCTTAAGGCGAGTTTCCCGCTTAGATGCTTTCAGCGGTTATCTCTTCCGAACATAGCTACCCGGCGATGCCACTGGCGTGACAACCGGTACACCAGAGGTTCGTCCACTCCGGTCCTCTCGTACTAGGAGCAGCCCCCTTCAAACTTCCAACGCCCACGGCAGATAGGGACCAAACTGTCTCACGACGTTTTAAACCCAGCTCACGTACCTCTTTAAATGGCGAACAGCCATACCCTTGGGACCGGCTACAGCCCCAGGATGAGATGAGCCGACATCGAGGTGCCAAACACCGCCGTCGATATGAACTCTTGGGCGGTATCAGCCTGTTATCCCCAGAGTACCTTTTATCCGTTGAGCGATGGCCCTTCCATACAGAACCACCGGATCACTATGACCTGCTTTCGCACCTGCTCGACTTGTCAGTCTCGCAGTTAAGCACGCTTTTGCCATTGCACTATCAGCACGATTTCCGACCGTACCTAGCGTACCTTCGTACTCCTCCGTTACACTTTGGGAGGAGACCGCCCCAGTCAAACTGCCTACCATGCACTGTCCCCGATCCGGATTACGGACCTAGGTTAGAACCTCAAACAAACCAGGGTGGTATTTCAAGGACGGCTCCACAGAAACTAGCGTTCCTGCTTCAAAGCCTCCCACCTATCCTACACAGACCGGTTCAAAGTCCAATGCAAAGCTACAGTAAAGGTTCATGGGGTCTTTCCGTCTAGCCGCGGGTAGATTGCATCATCACAAACACTTCAACTTCGCTGAGTCTCGGGAGGAGACAGTGTGGCCATCGTTACGCCATTCGTGCAGGTCGGAACTTACCCGACAAGGAATTTCGCTACCTTAGGACCGTTATAGTTACGGCCGCCGTTTACCGGGACTTCAATCAAGAGCTTGCACCCCATCATTTAATCTTCCGGCACCGGGCAGGCGTCACACCCTATACGTCCACTTTCGTGTTTGCAGAGTGCTGTGTTTTTATTAAACAGTCGCAGCCACCAGTTTATTGCAACCCTTTCACCCTCCTGGCGCAGGCCAGTCAAGCTACAAGGGCGTACCTTATCCCGAAGTTACGGTACCAATTTGCCGAGTTCCTTCTCCCGAGTTCTCTCAAGCGCCTTAGAATACTCATCTCGCCCACCTGTGTCGGTTTGCGGTACGGTCTCGTATGACTGAAGCTTAGAGGCTTTTCTTGGAACCACTTCCAATTGCTTCGTACCCGAAGGTACTCGCCCCACAGCCTTGAATTACGCGCCCGGATTTGCCTAAGCGCCTTCTCCACTGCAGGGACCGGGACTTCCAACACCCGGACAACCTTCCGCGATCCGTCCCCCCATCGCATCATACGACGGTGCAGGAATATTAACCTGCTTCCCATCAGCTACGCATCTCTGCCTCGCCTTAGGGGCCGACTCACCCTACGCCGATGAACGTTGCGTAGGAAACCTTGGGCTTACGGCGAGGGGGCCTTTCACCCCCTTTATCGCTACTCATGTCAGCATTCGCACTTCTGATACCTCCAGCATCCTTCACAAGACACCTTCACAGGCTTACAGAACGCTCTCCTACCATGCGAGCAAGCTCGCATCCGCAGCTTCGGTATATTGCTTAGCCCCGTTACATCTTCCGCGCAGGACGACTCGATCAGTGAGCTATTACGCTTTCTTTAAAGGGTGGCTGCTTCTAAGCCAACCTCCTGACTGTTTTAGCCTTCCCACTTCGTTTCCCACTTAGCAATATTTAGGGACCTTAGCTGGCGGTCTGGGTTGTTTCCCTCTTGACACCGGACGTTAGCACCCGATGTCTGTCTCCCGTGATTGCACTCTTCGGTATTCGGAGTTTGCTATGGCGAAGTAATCCGCAATGGACCCTTCAACCATGACAGTGCTCTACCCCGAAGGTGATACACGAGGCACTACCTAAATAGTTTTCGGAGAGAACCAGCTATTTCCAAGTTTGTTTAGCCTTTCACCCCTATCCACAGCTCATCCCCTAATTTTTCAACATTAGTGGGTTCGGTCCTCCAGTACGTGTTACCGCACCTTCAACCTGGCCATGGATAGATCACTTGGTTTCGGGTCTACACCCAGCGACTGAACGCCCTATTCGGACTCGCTTTCGCTACGCCTTCCCTATTCGGTTAAGCTTGCCACTGAATGTAAGTCGCTGACCCATTATACAAAAGGTACGCAGTCACCCCTTGCGAGGCTCCTACTGTTTGTATGCATGCGGTTTCAGGATCTATTTCACTCCCCTCCCGGGGTTCTTTTCGCCTTTCCCTCACGGTACTGGTTCACTATCGGTCGATTACGAGTATTTAGCCTTGGAGGATGGTCCCCCCATCTTCAGACAGGATTTCACGTGTCCCGCCCTACTTTTCTCAAGCTTAGTTCCACACCAGGGTTTTCTCATACGGGGCTATCACCCACTATGGCCGGACTTTCCATTCCGTTTTGATAACACCGGTGCTAAATCTTGAAGGCTGGTCCCATTTCGCTCGCCACTACTTTGGGAATCTCGGTTGATTTCTTTTCCTGCAGCTACTTAGATGTTTCAGTTCGCCGCGTTCGCTTCACTAGACCTATGTATTCAGTCTAGGATGACCCAGAGGGCCGGGTTTCCCCATTCGGACATTTGTGGATCAAAGCTTATTTGCCAGCTCCCCACAACTTTTCGCAGGCTATCGCGTCCTTCATCGCCTGTAATCGCCAAGGCATCCACCACATGCACTTATTCGCTTGACCCTATAACGAGAATGTCTCCCCGTTATAGGTTGAGTTTTCGCGTTGTGCCGTATTCCAAGTCATCTTTCGATCACTTAAATACTAGTTGATACAATCACAACCCGTACAATTTCCACGCGCCATCTCTAACGCGCTTCCGTTGTACTACTACTTCTTCCAAATTGTTAAAGAACAAATACTGCATGACATTGCTGTCATTCAAAAACATTCACATTCTTGGGGATTTACCGCAGACGTAAAAGCTTTTGACTGACATCGATGTACGATCTAAGGAATTGGTGGAGGCAGACGGGATCGAACCGACGACCCCCTGCTTGCAAAGCAGGTGCTCTCCCAGCTGAGCTATGCCCCCAAATCAAGCCATTTACCGTCTGACTTGGTCAAGCGGTGGTTAAGCTTGGTGGGTCTGGAAGGACTTGAACCTTCGACCCCCGCCTTATCAAGACGGTGCTCTAACCACCTGAGCTACAGACCCGACTTAGATCTACGCAGTCAAACAACCGATAAGCGTGAACACTCAACTTCCAGTGCATGCTCTAGAAAGGAGGTGATCCAGCCGCAGGTTCCCCTACGGCTACCTTGTTACGACTTCACCCCAGTCATGAATCCTGCCGTGGTAAGCGCCCTCCTTACGGTTAGGCTACCTACTTCTGGCAAAACCCACTCCCATGGTGTGACGGGCGGTGTGTACAAGACCCGGGAACGTATTCACCGCGACATGCTGATCCGCGATTACTAGCGATTCCAGCTTCACGCAGTCGAGTTGCAGACTGCGATCCGGACTACGATCGGTTTTCTGGGGTTAGCTCCACCTCGCGGTTTGGCAGCCCTCTGTACCGACCATTGTATGACGTGTGAAGCCCTACCCATAAGGGCCATGAGGACTTGACGTCATCCCCACCTTCCTCCGGTTTGTCACCGGCAGTCTCCCTAGAGTGCTCTTGCGTAGCAACTAAGGACAAGGGTTGCGCTCGTTGCGGGACTTAACCCAACATCTCACGACACGAGCTGACGACAGCCATGCAGCACCTGTGTTACGGTTCTCTTTCGAGCACTCCCACCTCTCAGCAGGATTCCGTACATGTCAAGGGTAGGTAAGGTTTTTCGCGTTGCATCGAATTAATCCACATCATCCACCGCTTGTGCGGGTCCCCGTCAATTCCTTTGAGTTTTAATCTTGCGACCGTACTCCCCAGGCGGTCAACTTCACGCGTTAGCTTCGTTACTAAGGAAATGAATCCCCAACAACTAGTTGACATCGTTTAGGGCGTGGACTACCAGGGTATCTAATCCTGTTTGCTCCCCACGCTTTCGTGCATGAGCGTCAGTATTGGCCCAGGGGGCTGCCTTCGCCATCGGTATTCCTCCACATCTCTACGCATTTCACTGCTACACGTGGAATTCTACCCCCTCTGCCATACTCTAGCCTTGCAGTCACGAATGCAGTTCCCAGGTTAAGCCCGGGGATTTCACATCCGTCTTACAAAACCGCCTGCGCACGCTTTACGCCCAGTAATTCCGATTAACGCTTGCACCCTACGTATTACCGCGGCTGCTGGCACGTAGTTAGCCGGTGCTTATTCTTCCGGTACCGTCATCCCCCGAGGTATTAACCCAGAGGATTTCTTTCCGGACAAAAGTGCTTTACAACCCGAAGGCCTTCTTCACACACGCGGCATTGCTGGATCAGGCTTTCGCCCATTGTCCAAAATTCCCCACTGCTGCCTCCCGTAGGAGTCTGGGCCGTGTCTCAGTCCCAGTGTGGCTGGTCGTCCTCTCAGACCAGCTACAGATCGTCGCCTTGGTGAGCTTTTACCCCACCAACTAGCTAATCTGACATCGGCTGCTCTTGTAGCGCGAGGCCCGAAGGTCCCCCGCTTTCCTCCTCAGAGCGTATGCGGTATTAATCCGGCTTTCGCCGAGCTATCCCCACTACAAGGTACATTCCGATGTATTACTCACCCGTTCGCCACTCGCCACCAGGTGCAAGCACCCGTGCTGCCGTTCGACTTGCATGTGTAAGGCATGCCGCCAGCGTTCAATCTGAGCCAGGATCAAACTCTTCAGTTTAAACCTGTTACTGTTTTCGGTTTTTCGTGACAAATCACTCGAACCGGTCGCTCTCAAAGTATGCTGACAAGTTAATTACTTAACTTACCTATTACTTATGTGAGCCTCAATAAATTTAAAGCTTATCTGCCGAAGCAGACGCACCATTCATCGAGTGCCCACACTTATCGGTTGTCTAGTTTTTAAAGATCAATCGCATCGAACTTCGCTTCGTCGCACACTTACCGCGCCGTCGCTTCGTTTTCCGCGTCGCTGCATCTGCAGCAGAGAAGCAAGATTATGTCGCAGCTTCTCGTCGTCGTCAACAGTTTTTTTCGCCTTCTTCGCTCGCCGCCGTAGCGACTCACAAGCTCCAAAACCACCAACCACCGGGCTTTCCAGCCCGTCGCCTCCACCGCTTCGCCGCTTGCGCTGCGTCGCCGTCGTTGCGAGAGACGGAATATTAGACACCTTCGACGAACCGCGCAAGCCTTTTGTGAAACTTTTTTGAACGCGGCGACACTTCCCCGCCGTTTGGCGGCTTGTTCGGTGCTCGACACGGCCTCACCAACGGAAAATACTTGCACGCCAGAACGGTCTACAAGTGATCCGCAGCCGCGTAGAGCAACGTCGTCCCATGCCATCTCTCTATATATAGATCGGCTGGTCGCGTAGCCGCTGGAGATGGCGGGATAGATCTCCGGCAAACGACGATGCGCCAAGCGCATACGACGCCCCGGTCGCGCAGTTGGGCGTCGAGCCGTCGAACCGTCGATCTGTCGGGCGTTGGCACGCCAGGAATCGATGTGTCTCGCATCGATGCGTCCGGAGACGGCGGCAACAAGAGATGAAGGTGCGCGAAGCGCGCGCCGTCGATTACGCCGTCTCTCGGCGATTTCGGCCAATACCGCCGTGATAAAGCGCGGGGGACGTCATGCCTAGCTTGTGCGCCATGATGACGAGATCCGCAAAGGAGCGGGCTTCCATTTTGCGCATGGCATTGCCGCGATGAATCTTGACGGTGACTTCGCTGATGCCCAACTCGTCCGCAATATGTTTGTTCATGCGGCCCGCCGCGACCAACGCCATCACCTCACGCTCGCGCGGCGAGAGCCGCTGCGCCCGGTCGGCGACGGTCGTGCTCACTTTCTCGCGTGCGAGGCGCAGACGATCCTGCGCGAGCGCGACGCCCACAGCATCAAGCAACACGCCTGCCCCAAACGGCTTGGTGAGAAAGTCGACCGCCCCCGCCTTCATGCCCTGGACGCTCGTCGTCACATCCGCGTCATCGGCGATGAAGACCACCGGGATCGGATCGCGCATCGCGACAAGAGCGCGCTGCAACGCCAACCCGCTCCCGACCGCATCGAAATCCATGTCGACCACAAGGCACGCAGGCCCGGCAGCACGTTCGCTCGCAAGAAACGATGCCCCACACGCAAAGCCGCGCGCACATAGGCCGGCGGCGAAGAGTTGCGCGCAAAGCGTGTCTCTGCTCGCCGGTTCGTTGTCGACGACGTAGACGGTCGCGGTATCGTTATCCGAAAGCCCGTTCATGCGGATAGGCAGTGTCATGATTCAGTGCGCACGAGTATACGATAGCCGCGGGACATAACGTTCGACGCCATAGAAAAGCACGAACGTCCGCGCTATTTTCGGCAAACAGCGTCGGACGGACTGCGTCAGGCAAGGGATGACGGGCGCTAATACGAAGAGACGATAGTCCGCGCAACATGAACGGCATAGGCTTTCGGAAGATCTGCCGCCGTGGCATCACGCCCCATGTCCGCATTACCACCGGAGCCCCTCATGTCGAATCCCAAGCTCGAAGTTCTCACGCCGCAAAACAGCCAGCTCATCTTCATCGATCATCAACCGCAGATGGCCTTCGGCGTTCAGTCGATGGATCGTCAAGCACTCAAGAACAACGCGGTCGGTCTGGCCAAAGCCGCGCGTATCTTCAATATTCCGACAACGATCACGACCGTGGAAACTGAATCGTTCTCGGGCTTTACCTATCCGGAACTGCTCGACGTCTTCCCGAACCAGAAGTTGCTGGAACGCACCTCGATGAACTCGTGGGATGACCAAAAGGTGCGCGACGCTCTCGCCGCCAACGGTCGCAAGAAGGTCATCGTCTCTGGCCTGTGGACCGAAGTCTGCAACACCACATTCGCGCTGTGCGCGATGCTTGAAGGGGGCTACGAGATCTATATGGTTGCCGATGCGTCGGGCGGCACCTCGAAGGAAGCTCACGACTATGCGATGCAGCGCATGGTGCAGGCGGGTGTCGTGCCTGTGACGTGGCAGCAGGTGCTGCTCGAATGGCAACGAGATTGGGCGCATCGCGACTCGTACGATGCCGTGATGAAGCTCGTCAAGGAGCATTCGGGCGCCTACGGCATGGGCGTCGACTACGCCTACACGATGGTCCACAAGGCGGCGCAGCGCACCGCAACGCCGCACGACGCCATCCCGGCCGTGCCCGCTCGCTGACAGGAGGGACGCCATGTCCGCCCCCACCCCCGATCTGATTCTCATCAACGGCAAGTTCGCCACGCTCGATCGCGCCAATCCGCAGGCGGATGCCGTGGCGCTCACCGGCGGGAAGTTCACTGCCGTGGGCACACGCAACGACGTGATGCGTCTGGCCGGCAGCAGCACCGAGGTCATCGACCTGAAGGGCCGCCGCGTCATCCCGGGACTGATCGACAGTCACATGCACATCATCCGGGGCGGTCTCAACTACAACATGGAACTGCGCTGGGACGGCGTTCGCTCGCTGGCCGACGCCATGCGCATGTTGAAGGCGCAAGTCGACCGTACGCCTGCGCCGCAATGGGTTCGGGTGGTGGGTGGGTTCACCGAGCATCAGTTCGCCGAGAAGCGTCTGCCGACGATCGACGAACTGAATGCCGTTGCTCCCGACACGCCGGTGTTCATCCTGCATCTGTATGACCGTGCGATTCTCAATGGCGCGGCCCTGCGCACCGTGGGCTATACGAAGGACACGCCCAACCCGCCGGGCGGCGAGATCGTGCGCGACGCGTCGGGCAATCCGACCGGGCTGCTGCTGGCCAAGCCGAATGCAACGATTCTGTACGCCACGCTCGCCAAAGGCCCGAAGCTACCGCCCGAATATCAGAAGAACTCGACGCGCCACTTCATGCGCGAGGTCAACCGACTCGGCGTGACAGGGGTGATCGATGCCGGCGGCGGCTTCCAGAACTACCCGGAGGACTACGACATCATCGAATCGCTGCATCGCGAGGGGCTGCTCACGGTGCGCCTGGCCTATAACCTGTTCACGCAGAAACCCAAGGCCGAACTCGCGGATTTCAGCCAGTGGGTCAAGCAAGTCAGTCCCGGCCAGGGCGACGATCTCTATCGTCACAACGGGGCGGGCGAGATGCTCGTATACACGGCCGCCGACTTCGAGGACTTTCGCGTCGAGCGGCCCGAGATGCCACCATCGATGGAAGGCGATCTCGAACCGGTCGTGCGGCTGCTTGCGGAGAACCGCTGGCCGTGGCGTCTGCATGCGACCTACGACGAGACCATCTCCCGCGCGCTCGACGTCTATGAAAAGGTCGCGAAGGATGTGCCGTTCGACGGCCTGCATTGGTTCTTCGACCATGCCGAGACCATCAGCGATCGCAACATCGATCGCATCGCGGCCCTGGGCGGCGGCATTGCCGTGCAGCACCGGATGGCGTATCAAGGCGAGTACTTCGTGGAGCGCTACGGCGCGCGTGCGGCTGAAGCCACACCACCGATCCGCCGCATGTTGGAGCGCGGCGTGAAGGTCGGCGCGGGGACGGACGCGACGCGGGTCGCCTCCTACAACCCGTGGGTCTCGCTCTACTGGCTCGTGACGGGCAAGACCGTGGGTGGCCTGCGTCTGTCCGCGCCGGGCAACCTGCTCGATCGCGACGACGCGCTGCGCCTTTGGACGGAAGCCAACGCGTGGTTCTCGTCGGAGGTCGGCAAGAAGGGGCAGATCAAGGTCGGGCAACTCGCCGATCTGGCGGTGCTCTCCGACGACTATTTCAGCGTGCCGGAAGACGAGATCCAGGACATTACGTCGGTGCTCACGTTGCTGGGTGGAAAGGTCGTCTATGGCGACGGCGACTTCGGCCGCTATGCCCCGGAAATCCCGCCCGCCATGCCGGACTGGTCGCCGGCACGGCATGGCGTGGGCTACTCGCCTCGCCAGCCGCAAGTGCTTAACGTGAGCGTGAGTTGTGCATGCGCGACGTCGTGCGGGGTACACGGTCATGCGCATGCGAGGGCGTGGTCGTCCAGTGTGCCGGCGTCTGACGAAAGCGGCTTCTGGGGTGCGCTCGGCTGCTCGTGCTGGGCGTTCTGATCGTTCGGACGGTTCGGAGAATCCTCATGAAGCTATATCTCGTATCGCTCGGCGTCGGCGTGCTCGTCGGCATCATCTACGGCGGTCTCGGCGTGCGTTCCCCGGCACCGCCGGCTGTTGCGCTCATCGGATTGCTCGGCATGCTGATCGGCGAACAGGTTGTGCCGCCGGTCAAGCGCCTGCTCGCTGGCGAGCCGGTCAATCTCGTCTGGTTCCATCGCGAATGCGTGCCGAAGATCACCGGCTTGCCCGGGCCAGTGGCGCAACCGACGAAGGAAGCTGCCGAGAGCGACTCGCGCAAGGCTTGATCTGTCGCCGGAGAAGGATAGGTCGCTTTTTTGGGGCCCGGCGGGTAGCGAACCGCGCAACGCGGAGGGGGTATCGCTTCCCACCGGGCACGTCAAAGGGGGGCGGCGGCTTACATGCCTATTTCATACTGGCGAATCAACTCACGCACCCGATCCTTGTCCGCATCGGGGATTCGATCCAGCCCGATGTATTCCCAGAATTCCTCCGCAGCGGCCATACCCTCCTCGCCATCCGAGAGCAAACATGCCAGCGCGTCCGCTCTACGATTTGGCGGCAAGACGTCGATGCATAACATCAAGGCATCCATCACGCGTTGCTTCCGGCTGCCTTTAAAGAAGCGGGTACTGACGTCATCGACGAATCGGCACCATGCTTCGGATTGACTACCGGCGCTCGCCGCTTCCCCCATTGACTTAGAAGTGTGTCGTTCTGCTTCAAAGGCTCGCGGAAAAACGCGAAGTCGACGGCCGGTTCCGGCTCTGGCAAGTTCACCAGGTTACTGACGGACAAAAGCGGCAGCGAGCGTTGCACGGTGTCGTCACGCGTTCGTACCGCCAATACCGCCATGGGCGAGCGGAGACTTCCCGCCGCCTGGAGTCCAACGGTCCGGAGATCTGCGATGAAGCGCTCACTCGGGCGATCCAAAGGCCGATGCTCGGTGCTGGGCACCATCGGTACGATGCTGATCGTTGCGGCGCCTACAGGATTCATGGACAACCTCCGTGGTGGTGAGAGATTGCATCCTGCCATCGCCTTAGCGCCGCACTTTTCCATACGAGCGGTGAGTTTGCGATTCTGGCGAACACGCGGCGCCCCGTCGACAGTCTGCACAGTTCCCGACGCCGCCCCGACATGAACCGGCAATCAAGTCGATTCGGTATATCGCGCCACGCCGCCGTCGCTTGTTCGCGTGTGTGATGGCTTGCGACGGGAGGCTCCGGCGCGCAACCCGACGTCGTGGGCGATTAGCGCACCGGGCCGCGTTGCGACGCCTTAATCGTTCATTTCGGCATCAGGCCGGATGCCGCCTCGGGATACCGGACCGCCACCGCACCCCGATAGTCGGACTTCACGACATCGATCTTCTTCTGCTGGAGCAGAAACTCGGCCGTCGACTTCAGCGTTTGTGCCGCACCGCCCTTCTCCCCGCACCCAAGCCACTGACATGAGACCTGCTCGGCCAACGTCGGATACTTGTACAGTGCCATTTCCTCTGCCGCGTCGTTGGCATTGCCACCGAGCCCGCGCAGCACTGCCGCCATATTCTTCGAACCGGCACCCCATGCGTCGGGGTGCGCTACGAAGTCTCGATTCGTCGCGTTCAGCACCGCAATGAACTTGGCCATGAATTCAGGATTGCCGGCGCCAAACGCCTTCGTCACGGCCATGCCCTCAAACGTGCAACGGCCCAGCGCACAAATCTGCCCGGCCGTGATCAATGGTTTTCCGGTGGGCCGGATCCGGCCGAGCGCCGGCCCCCAGATGAAGGCACCGTCGACGTCGCCTCGCTCCCATGCGGCGGCGGCCTGCGTCGGCGTCATATTGACCAGCTTCACCTGCTGGGTGATGCCCCATTTGTCGAGCATGTACATCAACTGGTAATGGCTTGTGCTGGCCACCGGTACCGCGATGGTTTTACCCACCAGATCCTTCGGCGAGTGGATGTTGGCCGCGTTACGCACCATGAGCGCCTCGGCGTTGGCGATGTCCTCCAGAATCCAGAACAACTGAATGTCCATTCCGCGGCTGGCCGCCGCCGCCAGCGGGCTCGATCCCAGCACACCGGTGTCGATGCTGCCGGACGCCATTGCACTCATCACCGCCGCGCCGGAATCGAACTTCTTCCAGTGAATCTGGTAGCCGGTCGCCTTTTCAAACGCGCCATTCACCATCGCGGCAATCCAGGGGCTGTAGGTCGTCTGATACGCTACGTTGACGACCTTCTCGGCTGCGCGGGCCGGGGCCAATGCGACACCGCATGCCATCAGAAACACACCGCATACGAACGAACCGACGATTTTTGTCAGGTATTTCATGCCGTCTCTCCCAATTCGGCGTCGCTGGACCGGACTGGCGAGCATCGTGCTCGCCCCGCCTCCACGCCCGCCACTGTGGTCAAAGTGATTTTCGGCCGCGAATACTGTCCGCGAGCACACAGAGAATCTCGAACATCAGCGTCGCCCCCACCAGCGCCGTATTGCCGCTCGGGTCGAATGGCGGAGAGACTTCCACGACGTCTCCGCCGATCAGGTTCAATCCTTGGAGCCCGCGTATCATGCGCTGCGCGTCGAGGGTCGTCAGGCCGCCAATTTCCGGCGTTCCGGTGCCTGGGGCGTACACCGGATCCAGGGCGTCGACGTCAAAAGTGACGTAGGTTGCACCGTCGCCGACGACTCGCCGTGCTTCGGCGATGACACCCTCGACACCCAACGCGCGGCATTCGTCGATATCAATCACGCGAATGCCCTGTCGCTCACCCCAGTCGTTCTCGCTGTCGTTGTACAACGCGCCCCGAATGCCGATTTGTACCGTGCGCTTGGGATCGAGCAAGCCCTCCTCGATGGCGCGCCGAAACGGCGTGCCGTGGGTGTAGGCGTTATCGCCGAAATATCGATTCCACGTGTCGGTATGCGCATCGAAGTGCACCATGCCCACAGGCCGGTGCTTGGCCACGGCGCGCAAGATCGGCAGCGTCACCAGATGATCGCCGCCGACGGACAGCGGCGCGATGCCGGCATTGCAGACCTCATCGTAAAACGCCGCAATACGCCCAAGAGAATCCATGAGATCGACCGGGTTCACCGGGGTGTCGCCCAGATCGGCACAATTGCAAAGCTCGAAGGGGTTGATGCCGCTCGCGCGATTGACATTGCGCACCATCGTCGAAAGATCGCGCACTTGGCGCGGCCCATGGCGTGCCCCTGGTCGATTGGTGGTGCCACCGTCCCAAGGCACACCGATCAAGCCGACGTCCACGGCGCGAATGCGTTCGTCGTCAAGGCCGACGTAAGGCAACCGCATGAGTGTTGCCAATCCCGAGAACCGAGGCATGACGGTACCGGTAATGGGTGCGAATTTATTTTCTCTCATCGACAATTCCTGGGTGGCAAGGGGTGTCTCGGACATGATCGCCCGACGCGCACTGGTAAGCGGCATCGAGCGATGCGTGAAGCGAGTGTGTCCGTTGCGCACGCCCCATGGAATCACGATTGTTCGAACTTTAGTTTGGTATTTTCCGAAGCATTACCGACACCCTTGCGTGCCGATCCCTCGTTTGCCTGGCCCATGAGTCCATTGTCATGATCAAAGTAACTGACTTCGATCTGCGTCTGCTACGTATATTCAAAACAGTGTCGGACTGCGGCGGCTTCTCGGCGGCGGAGTCTGCGCTGAACATGAACCTGTCGACCATCAGTACGCATATGGCCGACCTTGAAGCTCGTCTCGGCATCCGACTGTGTGAGCGAGGCCGTCGTGGGTTTCGGCTGACGGACGAAGGGCACTCACTTTATCGCGCGGCAGAGCGGCTGCTCGATTCTGTCGAGGTGTTCCGCACGGATATTGGGGGAATACGCGGCCAGATCAGCGGCGAGTTGGCGATCGGTGTCGTGGACAACACGATTACCGACACGCATTCGCGCATTGCCCGTGCTATCGGCGTGCTCAAGGAACAGAGTCGCGATCTCGAGATCCGATTGGAGATCAAATCTCCCAGGGAGATCGAGGTCGGAGTGCTGGAGAGAAAGCTTCATCTCGGCATCGGACCGTTTCGAGATACGCAACCGGGCCTGATCTATGAGCCGCTGTATCGAGAGGAAATTCAGCTTTATTGCGGCGCGGGGCATCCGCTCTTTGCACTGGCGCCCGATGACGTTGACATGCAGAGCCTGAGTGGTCTCGACTATGTCGCGCGGGGATATTTACGGGAGACGAAAGAGTTCGGCATCCTGACAAACATCAAGGTCGGCGCGAGTGTTTTTCACATGGAGGCCGTCGCCACGCTCATTCTTTCGGGCAAGTTTGTCGGCTACCTGCCCACGCACTACGCGCAGCATTGGATCCGGCAAGACCTGATGCGGTCATTACGCCCGGATCACCTTACCCACCACGCCGAGTTCCGACTCATTACCCGAAAGGACCGCGAGACGACTGTCGCAGCACGGGCATTCCTGGATGCGTTGCGCGGCGGAGCAAATGGCAAGTAAGATGGCGCGGTTCGCGCACCATGACGGTGATGTTGCTGTCCGGCGCACGTTAAATCATGGCGTCGGGCATCCGAGCCGCCAACGCACAAAGGGCTTCCACTCGGGAAGCCCTTTGTTTATCTGTGGCGGAGAGAGGGGGATTCGAACCCCCGATAGGCTATTAACCTTGGGCAGGGGTGGCTGGAGGGCTTGTCTGGCAAGGGGTTGCGGGTGGGGTGTTTACTATTATGGAATGTTACACCGCGAGGGTAAGTCTTTGATTTTTATGGTGGGGGGATTGGGGTGATAGTGAAGATTTTCGGCGGCTGATCGAGGCGAATAAGAAGACTATGTGGTCACCGCTTCGACTCAAAACGGACAAGCAGCAGAGAAGAATATCGATGTCCCTTCGCCGTTTGTAATGCACGTTCATCGGCCGCACTCCGCTGCGACGGAGCACAGGTACAATCAGGAAAGCCTTACAGAGCATCGATTGTCCTCGGCGGAAAACCAGTCAGCGCCCACTAGGCAATGCGGCCGGTGAAAAAGTCTGCGTCTTGCCTTCATGCTTGTCGTACCCAACACCATCGTAGAGGAATTCCGCTTGGCGCATGAATCGAGCGACTGGGCGCACCACTCTCCTTTGTGCGACGGTATGAGATTACGATGAATCCTGAACTTTTTCGAGTATGGGGCTAAGCGATTCCTACGCATCTCCGGCGCGGTGCGCGTTGGTAGCGCCATCCACCGAATCGGAAGTCTCAACGCTGGTCGGTCCGGCATCTGGTAATCTGACCCCATGTGGGGCTAGCACACCGCCCCCGACCCGACCCTCACTTGTGATTTTTGGAAGGGACAAAGAGCTGAGGCCGATCAAATCGAGCGGGCCAAGCCCCCCCGGCAACACAATGACGCGGACGAGCCCAAAAGGCGGGGAAATTCGCAAAAATGGCACTTGTTAGGCGCAAAATTTGCCACATATACTCACGAACTGCTCGTGGATTGATGGCCTTGCATCGCATATCTCGTCGGTGGATGGTCCGGACTGCGCCATCGTCGTGGCGGGCTGGACCTTGAGATTGAGATGAGTCGCCTTAAACTCATGGCAGAATGATCCAAATTGCCCATCCAAAATTGACTGAGGACACTGTGACCAAAGTCTGGAGCTCCGACTCCCTCGTAGATGCTCGCTCAGCGAACGTTGATCGTTACGAACGCACATTTCTGCGTCAGGCGGTGTGCGAGTTTCGCTTTCCTACGCTGCTTGAGCTTGGCGGGACTAGACCTCCCGCTACGTTCGTTGCTGCGCTGAGGAAGGAGTACCCTCATTTAGAGCTTACGCAAGAGTTGGCTCTCGGCCACGGCTCAGAACAAACTGTCACGGTAAATAAGCACGTTTTCCGATCCGAAAAGTTAAATTGGACAGTCTCACTTAAAGAGAGCGCATTCTCGATTGAGACGAATTCGTACACAACCTTTCCGGTAATGCGCGAGAGGATCCTCCGCGTGCTTTCGGCTGCAACGAAAATCATCGATTCAGAATTTTTCACTCGCGTCGGATTGCGCTACATTAACATGATCGATGCGAACGCAGACCCCGTAAATGAAGGGTGGATCAACCACGACTTGGTTGCACCTCTTCACGCAAAGGTTTTCACCGGGATCAGCGAGTATGCCGGGCGTTTGAACTTGGCAACCGATGATGGAGGTTGTCTTTTACAGCATGGGCTAAAGTTTAAATCGCATCCCGCTCGTGCATTAGAAGATACCGAAGTCGATGCGTTACCCATGTATTTGATCGATATTGACGCGTTTCGCAATGGAGTGGCGTTGGAGGATTCAGCAGCCGCACTTGATTCGATGCATGCACAAGCCTTCGATGTCTTTGACTGGGCAATAGGCGATGCTGCCCGCTCATACCTTGCAACCCCCAAACGATCCAAGGCGGAGGTCCCACGATGAACTTCTATACGAACTCCAAACCTCAGCCGGACATTGGCAGTATTTGGGGAGCACATCAATGGCATGCCACCCCGGAAACAAAGCAGGATTGGTTAGCAACTCCAGGCTACATGACTTGCTTTGTTGATACGGCGTCTGCGCTCACCGGCAACTACGCGCGAACAGGCTCGAGCCACGGAACGCAATCAAGATCGTTCCGTCGTGAACTCACACCGATTCGGGATGAGGGGCTGACTCTTGAAGAAATTGAGTTGCCGCTCGAAACGTCTAACGAAACAGCAACAACGGATTCCGTTAACGTCTCACATAACGTTTTGGCGGAACCCGATCAGATCAAGCGCATCGCGCGAGAGCGTGTGATGCTGATGGCGCGGTTATCCGGCAAGACTCAAGAGCAAACAGAAGTGGAAGCGCGCCTTGAAATGCTGAACTCCCGTTTGCTTTCAATTGCGCCGCGTGTCACTAAGGAACAGGTTGCTGCGCTCGCCCGTACTGCGGAGGAGATCGCCGACACTGCGGCATCGCTTGAGGCTCTGAGACGGGAACGGGCGGAAAGACGAGAACGCGCCAGACTCGGTATTTGACGACAATCGCTCATGAGCCTGTTCCACTTTCCAAAAGCGCAACATACTCGGCAGCTCCAGCCCAAGCAATTCAAACGTTATCAGACCTATAAACGCTACCTGCAGGTAGAGTTTTCACGCGTCTGCGTGTATTGCCGGCAGCCCGACAGTTCCGCAGTAAATCTGAATTTCGGCGTCGACCATTATCGGCCGAAGGGGCTTCCCCAGTTTGCCGCACTTGTGTGCACCTACACAAATTTGTACTATTGCTGCGGCAGTTGCAATAGCCGAAAAAATGACGACTGGCCTATTGATGAGACAACCGGCCAATTCGTCGTCAACCCTTGCGACTTCAAGATGGCTGATCACCTACGCTACGACTCAACTAGCGGACGGATTTCTGCGCGCACTGATTACGGCCAACACACAGTAAATCTACTCCAACTGAACGATCCAAACTCAGTGGAATATCGCCTGAATGTTGCATTTACCGTAGATATCCTGGCTAAAACCATCGCCGACATCGACGTGGAAATTAAAGAAGTTGGTATCGATTTCGACGCCCAAATACTCTCTGCAGCCGATAGGTCTCGTATTTTGGAGGACTTGGACAGAAAGCGCCGTAGAGCGGTATCGAGCTTGCAAGCCCACACAGGCACCACGCCGCTTCCATTGCAACGAAAAATCGGCACCCCAGCCCCCCATTAGCCGCATTTTCTTCCGGCGAAGCTATCAAGGTTCTCGCGGCGTCTCCCCCAATTTGAGTAGCGCGACGATTTAGAGTCCAATCACGTGGTCAGAAGATTGGGCATGAAGAAGCGATTCACGGAAGAGCAGATCATCGGATTCCTGCGGGAGGCTGAGACCGGCATCCCGATCAAGGAGTGGTGCCTCCGGCACAGATTCTCGGAGAGAGCAATGCAACTGCGAGGCGCATTATCCAGAGCCTTTTAGATTTCGGGATTCTGCGCTCCGACTCACATCGGGATGATCTTGCCTTCGCTCTGCCGCTAATGAGCTTGAGATTCTTGTTTCCGAAGCTCTGGCCCGAAGTGGATTCCGAGTAAACACCGCCGTCATTCGATAGATTTCGTTCCCGTACGGGAACGAAATGCCGAAATTGCACTGCTTTAACGGCTTTCGTTCCCGAGCGGATACGAAACAGTGTCCTTAGATGCGGTTGAAGCAATCGCCCGCGTACACGTGAGTGGAGTCCAAGGCTCCGTTTTCGTGCCGATCATTGTTCAGACTTCCCCCGTCAACCAAGAAGAGTCCCGATTAGAACATCGGAATGTTCCGAATCGAAAAGAGTCACCTAGAATGGGACTCGGAACGCGTGGTGTCGATATTGTCGGGCCGCTAATCTTGTCCCCGTCGCGCCCCAAACGCGACCGGGTTTAGCGACCCGAATGGTCATATCTCGGGCACACGGCCGCGATTTCTGCGGCTTTCGTGTGCGTAGTGCCACGTATCCGTGTCAACGGGCGGGCCTGGATTGGGACACCTTCGGGTGTGCCGCCTAATCCGAGTGACCAGCGGTTCGCTAACCTAGTCCAGTGCCCGCCCACCCCTGCGCAATGCAGCGGGCGGCGGGGCCCGCAAGTTGGCTAGATCGAGGCACCCGCATGACTTCTCAATTCCCATCATGTCCCTTAGTCCGCGCTTCCGTGGACAGACTCAACACCCTCTCAGAACGCGTCCTCGCTCTTGCGATGTGCTCGACGACAGACGCAGGCAAAGAAATCCCTCACAGATTTCTACTCGCGATCTTCGAAGAACTCGGCGAAATGGCCGGGGAACTTGTCAGCGAATGCCACAAGCTGAAAGCAAGCCTTCTGTCCGCATAGCCTCAACATCAGCATCCAACTCTGCCTCCGGCATGGCCCCCGCATGTTTCGGCTGCATTCATAGCATCGTCGCGCTCAACAGCGCTCGCTGCTTCAACGTCACGCCACGCCATTCGCCATGCAAGCCACCACCCTCCCCCTCGCCGCTTCAATCGGAATTTCCCCATATACGCGACTTCTGCGTGCTGCTTTAATAGCCCCACATTCGCGCCGCACATCCATATGTGGCGTCCGTTTGGATCTTTGTTTCCCGGTGCATAGAAGTACGGGCTCGCACTGGCCCACTATCACTTCCGGCGACAGACGCCGGACGTTCATAAGCGCGGAAACGCGTAAGCTGGGGCATTTTTACGAGAGTTCGGCCAAGATCCCACCGTGGGCAGTTACCTCCGTCGTACTGCGGCCATCATCCCAAAAATTCCCAATCTCACCCAGCAGGTAACACAGTCGTAACCCAACCTCACCGTTGGTTCGTGCATTGACGTTTGTACTTCCGCTCACCGGTCGTCTTCAGGACGTCTAGCGTCGGGAGTGTCAGCGCCGTACCCGGAGAGCGGGTTGCGTATGCGTGCCTGCGGAGTCCGTGCGGTTATCGCGCGGCTCAGCGCGGCTCGCGTGACCGAGCAGCGGGTCTCACCTCGCGCGCTCGCCACAACCTCATACCTATGCATTCCGGCTTTCATGCCGAACCTTTCTGCGTTCGACGCTGCGATATCGCTCGTCTTGAACGTGACGGGTTACGGACAAAAAGTTGGGAAGCGCTGCGAGCGCCCGCCGCCCGCAGGGGCGAGGACGGCGGGCGCGCGAAGCGCGCCCTTAGACTTGTATTAATAACACTTAACGTACAAGTCATCGGAATCGCCGGCCAGATCAGGCACGACAAGAACACCAACCCCCGAGCGCTCAATGCAAGGGGCACCCTGATCAGAGAGATAGAGGTTTGCGATGAATGACGCCCCTTAATGGATTACTCGCCGTTCCGCCGTGAGTGGATCGTCCGTAGACGCGTCTTCGAGGACGGCCAAGTGGAGGCCTCTGCGACGCGTTTTGACCGGTACATGAAGGCTCAAGCCCTTCATCTCGTGCCCAAGGCAAAGCGCGGCGAATCGAAGGACGAAGAGACGAGCATGCTGAGCGCAGCGAAACGCGCAAGGCAACAAGTGCGACTGCGCTGCAAGGCAATTGGTGCCGACCGCATGATCACGCTTACGTACCGAGAAAACGTGCTCGACAAAGAGAAGATCAAGCGCGATTTCGACTCGCTGCGACGCCTCCTGGGCCGTGTCCAGAGCTTCCAATACGTCGCTGTTCCTGAGCGGCAGAAGCGAGGGGCATGGCATTTGCACATTGCCGTCAAAGGGCGGCAGAACTATCGCGTCCTGCGAGCGCTGTGGCTCCGTGTCGTCGGCGAGGGTAACGGCAACATTGACGTGCGCAACCCAAATCGCGAAGTTGGCCTTCGTCACAAGATCGCGACTTACATTGGGAAATACATCGTCAAGAATTTCGATGAGCACAAGCTCAATGAAAAGAGGTATTGGGCAAGTCGGGGGATCAAGGTTCCGGAAGCGGAGACTATTGCTCACTTTCTCGAAGACGGAGCTTTCGATGCAGTTGTTGCCGCGTACAACTCCGCAACTGAGACCGGCGTATCGCTCGAAGGTCACCAGTATTACTGGAATCAGGACGCGGGATATTTCTGGATGGCGACACGAGAGCGCCGCGAGTCCGACGGCAAGGCGTAAGGAGGTGCATCGATGAGAAATCTGACTTCGATGTTTCTCGAACCGGATGAGTTAGTGACGTTGACCGGACGCACTCAGAACCGCGCCCAGGCACGCGCACTGCGCATGATGGGCATTGAGCACCGCGTGAGGCCAAATGGCACGATTGTGGTGTTGAGCGAGCATGTTGCAATAGTGCTTGGCGTGCAAACGGCCGTAGCCGCCCGTGACGCCTCCGTTGAGCCAGACTGGAGGGCGATGAATGCCGCGAAAGCGTGATCCCCGCCACAAGGGCTTACCGACGCGCTGGCGGCATGTCAGCGGCGCGTATTACTACCAAGTGCCTCCCGGCCTCGAATCGATGTGGGACGACAAGCAGACATTCCGGCTCGGATCGTCGCTTCCCGAGGCATATCGGGTGTGGTCGGATCGGCTTGCCGATCTGGAAAACGTGCGAACCATCGACAAGTTGCTTGAGCGCTATGCGCGAGAGGTTCTGCCCACCAAGGCGGTAACGACGCAGGCGCAAAACACGTCGGCGTTGAAATCGCTTAAGCCGGTTTTCGGTCGCATGCCGCTCAACGGCATCAAGCCTCGGCACGTCTATCAGTACATCGATAAGCGCGAGGCGAAGGTGTCCGCGCGTCGTGAGGTCGAGGTGTTGTCGCACGCGCTTACGAAGGCTGTCGAGTGGGGGTACATCGACAGGCATCCGTTCAAAGGCGAGTTGCGCCTGGCTAGCGTTCCGCCAAGGACTCGGTATGTCGAAGACTGGGAAATCGTCGAATGCTTCTCGCTAACGTCGAAGCGGAAGGCTGGCAGCGTCCTCGCGGTGCATGCCTACATCCGCGTCAAGCTGCTCACGGGATTGCGTCGCGGGGATCTATTGCGGCTTCGTCTCGATGACCTGCAAGAGGACGGAATCCACGTCATGCCAGCCAAAACGGCGAACAGCACTCGCAAGCGGTTGATCATCGAGTGGACGGACGCGTTGCGGGAGGCCGTCGAGGAAGCGAAGTCCGTCAGGCCATCGCAAACTTCCGAGTGGCTATTCTGCACTCAACAAGGCGAGAGCTTCCTGAACGAGAGCACCGGCAGGGCCGGCTCATGGGACTCGATGTGGCAAGGATTTATGCGGCGGGTGTTGGCAGAGACAAAGGTCGAATTCCGGTTCACGGAACATGACCTTCGGGCCAAGTGCGCCAGCGATGCCGAGACGCTTGAGCACGCTCAAACGCTTCTTGCACATGCCGACAGCCGCCTGACGGCGAGGGTCTATCGTCGCAAGCCGGAGCGCGTCAAACCGCTCCGTTAGCGCACTCGAGTGACTAGCGCCCGCCCTCGTTATGGAGAGGCGCGATCATCTCATCATATTCGCGCATCGTTCGCTCGCTGATACCACCCGCAGCATGCATGTCTTTGGCGATATCGTGAAGCGCAGCCAGCGGGGCAGACTCGTCTATGACGGAATAGCGCTTTGTTGTTTCCGCGGAAATTTGATGCGTTGAGTTCTTCACCTTGACGACCACCTTTCGACTCAAATGGAGTAGGCAAGGAGTGTACCGGCGCGGCGGGTGGGTGACCGGGCCACGCTAATGACGGACGTGTTACCGACGAGAACCCGAGCGCGAAAAGCCGCCCCGCAAGCCCCCGGAATAGTAAACATCCGCCCTATAGTAAAACGCGAAAGGGCTCCCTTGCGGGGAGCCCTTTAAACATCTGTGGCGGAGAGAGGGGGATTCGAACCCCCGATAGGCTATTAACCTATACACGCTTTCCAGGCGTGCGACTTAAACCGCTCATCCATCTCTCCTGAAGGTCGCGAATTATAGCAGATCATCGGCAACATCCCATACCCTTTCGCACGAACCCCGCCAAAAATGCTTCCGCCCCGCATCATTACGGGCGGCGAAGATGGTCCACCAGATGTCGATCGCGCTCGCTCGGACGCCCCCCCAGCAAGCTGAATACGATCGCCACCGCAAACCCCGCCGGCACCCCGAACGCCCCCGCCGAAATCGGATCCACCCCCCACCAGCGCGCCCCCACAAATCCCGTCAAACGTGTAAAGAACGGATACGTCGTCACAATGTAATACACACACACCAACAACCCACTCACCATTCCCGCCGTCGCCCCCAGCCGTGTCGTACGCTTCCAAAACACCCCCAGCACCAACGCCGGAAACAAACACGACGCCGCCAACGAAAACGCCGCCCCCACCAGGAACAAAATGTTCCCCAGGTTCAGCGACGTCACATACGACGCAAACATCGCCACGCATAACAACAAGATCTTCGACGTCGTCACCCGCTTCTGGCTCGACGCATTGCGATCCACCATGTGAAAGTAGACGTCGTGCGACAACGCATTCGCGATCGTCAACAGCAACCCGTCCGCCGTCGACAACACCGCCGCCAACGCCCCCGCCGCCACCAGCCCCGAAATGACGTACGGTAGACCCGCGATCTCCGGCCCCGCCAACACCAGCATGTCCGGCTGCATCCAGATCTCCCCCCACTGCACCACCCCATCGCGGTACACATCCGAGATATCAAGCTGCACCGGCGTCGCATGCCGCCATTGCATCACCCACCCCGGCAGATTCTCATAACGCGCCCCCACCAAATGCAGCAGCACGTCATACTTGAGCATCACCGCCAACGCCGGTGCACTCACATACAGCAGTGCCACGAAGAACAGCGTCCACCCCACGGAACTACGCGCGCCCTGCACCGTCGCCGTCGTGCCATACCGCGTCAAGATGTGCGGCAAGCTCGCCGTGCCAATCATCAGGCACACCATCAGCAACAGAAAGTTCAAGCGCTGCGCGTTGCGCGTAGCGTCGTCACGCGCCGGGAACGGCTCCGTTATCGCATGCTGCGGCTCGCTACGCTCCACATACTGATTGCGCATCTCCAACCAACGGTTCTGCGCCTCGCCGACGTCGCGCGGGAACGCCTCCAGCTTCGCTTCCAGCACCTTCACGTCGCGCAACGGCCCATTGCGACGCTTCGTATCCAGCAACTGCCGCTCCAGCTCCGCACGCTCACCATAAAAGCTGTCCGGTAAGCCGTCCAACCGACGCTGCATCTGCTCCGCCTGCTCCCGGTAGTAATCACGCACCTCGCGCTCAGGCACCGACTGCTGTATCTCGCGCTCCAGCGCCTCGACTTTCGCCAACGCCGTGCCATAGCTGAACTGCGGAAACCAACCGTTACCCGTCTGATGGCCAATCATGGCCGTCGGCACCAGAAACGCCGTGATCATGATGATGTACTGCGCCACCTGCGTCCACGTCACGGCGCGCATGCCCCCCAGGAACGAGCACACGAGAATGCCCGCCAACCCAAAGAAAATGCCAATGGTGAATTCCACACCGATGAATCTCGACGCGATCAGTCCCACGCCCTGAATCTGCGCCACGAGATAGACGAATGAACACAGAATCGTCGAGAAGACCCCCAACGCCCGAACCACGTTGCTGTCGTAGCGCGTGCCAAGAAAGTCCGGCACCGTGTAGCGCCCCATCTTGCGCAAATACGGCGCAAGCAGGAACGCCACCAGACAGTACCCGCCGGTCCATCCCATGACGTACGCCAGGCCATCGTAGCCCGACACGTAAAGCGACCCCGCCAACCCCATGAACGACGCGGCGCTCATCCAGTCCGCCGCGCACGCCATCCCATTGAACACCGGCGGAACACGACGCCCCGCAACGTAGTACTCGGCAGCGTCCGACGTCCGAGAGATCAGGCCAATCACGGCGTACACGGCAATCGTCACGAACAGGAACGCATAGCCGATCCACACGCCCGGGCCGTTGACCCGCTCGAGCAGCCCCATCATCAACACGAACGCCAGGAAGCCCGCCGTGTAATAGAGGTAGTAGCGCAGCATTCTGCGCGTGAAACTCATCGGGACGTCGGCGCCGACGCGACGCGAGAGGGGGCGAGAGAGGACGCGCTTCGCGATGCCGCAGACGCCGCTGCGTTGTCCATCCCGTCGCGATCCAGGCCGAGACTGTCTCGATGAGCGTCGCGCAACGCATTCAGCTCACGATGGTAGCGCGCGTCGTTGCGCCGCTGCAGCCACGCGTAGACGGCAATCAGACCGATGTCGACCAGAATCGAACCCTGGGCGCCCATGTAGAACGGCAGCGGCCACCCGGCAAATCGCGTCTCGGCCCACTCGCGCGCCCAGAACTGCGGAACGAATGTCACCACGAAGCCGATCGCCATGAGCACGGCCACCCAACGCAATGTCCTGCGCCAGTGGCGCGCCGCAATGCCGGCGGCCGCCCCATGCCAGTCGACATCGGGCAGCGAGCCACCGACAGCAAGCCCCGGCGGCCGGCTGACGCCCACCGGGTCGGCCTTGCCGGCCGAGCCGGTCTGCGAGCGATTTGCCATAGCCCCGCCGCGAAACCCGCGCTTACTGCGCCTGCTTGAGCTGCTCCAGAATGGCCGGATTCTCAAGCGTAGACGTGTCCTGCGTAATCTCCTCACCCTTGGCAATCACGCGCAGCAAACGGCGCATGATCTTGCCCGAGCGGGTCTTCGGCAGGTTGTCGCCAAAGCGAATGTCCTTCGGCTTGGCGATCGGCCCGATCTCCTTGCCCACCCAGTTGCGCAGTTCAATGGCCAGTTGCTTGGCTTCGTCGCCCGTCGGCCGCGAACGCTTGAGCACCACGAACGCCACGATCGCCTCGCCCGTGGTGTCGTCGGGGCGCCCCACGACCGCCGCTTCGGCCACGAGAGGGTTGGCGACAAGCGCCGACTCGATTTCCATCGTGCCCATGCGGTGTCCCGAGACGTTCAGCACGTCGTCGATACGGCCCATGATCGTGAAGTAGCCCGTCTTGGCGTCGCGAATTGAGCCATCCCCCGCCAGATAGATCTTGCCGCCCAACTCCGACGGGAAGTAGCTCGACTTGTAACGCTCCGGATCGCCCCAGATCGTACGAATCATCGCCGGCCACGGACGCTTGATCACCAGCATGCCGCCCTGACCATTGGGCACGTCCTGCCCGGTTTCGTCGACGATGGCCACCGCAACGCCCGGCAGACCCAGCGTGCACGACCCCGGCACCAGCGGCGTGGCACCCGGCAGCGGCGTAATCACGTGTCCGCCCGTCTCCGTCTGCCACCAGGTGTCGACGATCGGGCAACGCCCGCCGCCAACGTTTTCGTAGTACCACATCCACGCCTCCGGATTGATCGGCTCGCCGACCGACCCGAGAATGCGCAGCGACGACAGGTCGTACTGTTTCGGATGCACGGCCGGCGTCTGCTCGGCCGCCTTGATCAATGAGCGGATCGCCGTCGGCGCCGTATAGAACACGGTCACCTTGTGACGCCCGATCATCTCCCAGAACCGCCCCGCATTCGGGTACGTGGGCACGCCTTCGAACACGATCTGCGTGGCGCCCACCGCCAACGGGCCATAAGCGATGTACGTGTGACCCGTGATCCAGCCAATGTCGGCCGTGCACCAGAAAACGTCGTCGGGCTTGATATCGAAGGTCCACTGCATGGTGAGCGATGCCCACAGCAGATAGCCCCCGGTGCTGTGCTGCACGCCTTTGGGCTTGCCCGTCGAGCCCGATGTATAGAGGATGAAAAGCGGATGCTCCGCGCTGACCCACTCCGGTTCGCACTGATCCGATTGACCGGCGACGAGATCCTGCAGCACTTCGTCACGACCTGGGTGCATCGTCACATTGCCGCCCGTGCGACGGTAGACAATCACGGACTTCACATGGTCGCAGCCGCCCATCGCGAGCGCTTCGTCGACGATGGCCTTCAAGGGCAGCGCCTTGCCGCCCCGCATCTGCTCGTCGGCAGTGACAATCGCCACCGCCCCGGCGTCGATCACGCGCTCGTTGAGCGACTTGGCCGAGAAGCCGCCGAAGACGACCGAATGCGTCGCGCCGATACGCGCGCACGCCTGCATGGCGACCACGCCCTCGATCGACATCGGCATATAGATGACCACGCGGTCGCCCTTCTTCACCCCCTTGGCCTTGAGCGCATTGGCGAAACGGCTCACGCGTCCGAGCAGGTCGCGATAGGTGACGGGGGTCACCGTGCCATCGTCTGCCTCGAACAGAATGGCCGTCTTCTCGCCCAGGCCCGCTTCGATCTGGCGATCCAGACAGTTGTAGGAAGCGTTGATCTGACCGTCGGCGAACCACGTGTAGAACGGCGCGTTGGTCTCGTCGAGGACTTGCGTGAACGGCTTGTGCCAGGCCAGATTTTCGCGCGCCTGGCGCGCCCAGAATCCCTCGTAATCCTTGTCGGCCTCGGCGCACAGCGCCTCATAGGCGGGCATGCCGGAGATCTTCGCGTTGGCGACCAGCGCCTGCGGCGGCGCGAAGACGCGCTGCTCCTGCAATACCGATTCGATTGCTGCCATGAGTTGTCCCCTCTTATAGATATGCAAAAACCATTGCAATCAAGCCCAAACAGATCGCTAACGTCACATTAAGACGAGCGACTTACTAACGCCTTACACTGGCGCACGCGAGGTGGTCGCGCCGCGCGCGGGACTCGCGCGAACGCGCAGCCGTATGGCGTCAGACTGTGGCGAATTCGCTACAATCCTACCCGCATCCCCCCCGACTCGCCACCCCGGACTCGCACGGAGCGCCCGTGAATTCGACATCTCCGTTCCAACCGCCCACGCCGTCGCCCCCGACGGGGTCAGCCGCCGACCGCCTGTTTGCGCGCTTTCCGAGTTTCGCGCTGGCACTGGCGATGACCTTCGTGGGCGCCAACGTCGGCATCGGCAAGACCATGGTCGCCGTCATGCCGGTGGCCGCCTTCGCGCTGTGGCGCTTCGTGATCGCCATCGTCGCCCTCGCGCCCCGCTACCGCCCGTCGGCCATGCGACGCGTCACGCGCCCCCAATGGCGCAACCTTTTCGTGCAAACGTTCTTCGGCACGTTTCTCTTTACCTTGCTCATGCTCTCGGGCGTACGGATGACGACAGCCACCGCCGCCGGGGTCATCACCGCGACGCTGCCGGCCTGTGTCGCCCTGCTGTCGTGGGGCGTGCTGCGCGAACGCCCGTCACGACGCACGCTCGTGAGCATCGGACTGGCGATTGCCGGGGTCGCCCTGCTCAACCTGTCGCGTGCCGACACGCACGGCGCTGGCGCCCCGGGGGCCGCCGGCAACGCCTGGCTGGGCAACCTGCTCGTGCTCGGCGCCGTGGTCTGCGAAGCCATTTACGTGATCGTCTCGAAACGGCTCGCCGCTGAACTCCCCGCCATCGATATTTGCGCCTACACCCACCTGATCGGCGGCGCGCTGATGCTCCCCTTCGGCGTGGCGGGCCTGATGGCCGTGAACTACGCGGCGCTGACGCCCGGGCATTGGGCGCTCATCGTCTGGTACGGACTCGCCGCCAGTGTCTTCTCGTTTTTCCTGTGGATGCGCGGCATTCGGCACGTCAGCGCTCAACTCGCGGGGGTTTTCACCGCCATGGTGCCCGTGGCGGCGACCGCGTACGGCGTGATCTTCCTCGGCGAGCGACTGGCCGCCGCCCAAGGCGCCGCGCTGGCCCTGACCGTCGCCGGGATCGTGCTCGCCGCGTTGCCGCGCTCCGGTTCACGCAAAACGCTATTGCCCGCCCGAGATTGAATCGGACGCAGCGCCTGCGGCCAGACGTTGTAAAATGCCCGCCAAGCCGAATGTCGCGACGCGATATCCGTAACGGGCAAGCGGGTCGCCGTATCGCCCGATGTCCTTCTCTTTGATTTGCGTATCCAATAATTCCGGTCGGCCGCGGCAAGCGCCGACCACTGTCACCACCTCGTCAAAACCGCCATGTCGACTCCCGGCCGCCCGTCCGACGCGCCGATGCGCCCCCTGCCCCGCATCATCTTCTTCAGCCGTTGGCTTCAACTGCCGCTGTATCTGGGGCTGATTGCCGCGCAAGGCGTCTATGTCTACAAGTTCCTGGCCGAACTCTGGCACCTGATCTCGCACGCCACGACGTTCGACGAAACGCAGATCATGCTCGTCGTGCTCGGCCTGATCGACGTGGTGATGATCTCGAACCTGCTCATCATGGTCATCATCGGCGGCTACGAGACGTTCGTCTCGCGCCTCGGTGTCGAAGGCCATCCGGACGAGCCGGAATGGCTCGATCATGTGAACGCCGGGGTGCTCAAGGTGAAGCTGTCGATGGCGCTCATCAGTATTTCGTCGATCCACCTGCTCAAGACCTTTATCGATGCCGCCCAGCAAACGCCCCACACGATCATGTGGCAGGTGATCATTCATTGTGTCTTCCTGCTTTCCGCCGTCGTCATGGCCGTCGTCAACAAGTTGACGAACGAGAGCCACGCTCCGGCGTACGCAACCCCGCAAGTCATTACCCCCACCCGTTCCCACTAAGTCGAGAGCCGTTTCATGTCTACCGTCATTAAAGAAGACGACGTCATTCAGAGCGTCGCCGGTGCCCTGCAGTACATCAGCTACTACCATCCGGACGATTACATTCAGGCACTGGGCCGGGCGTACGAGGCCGAGCAAAGCCCCGCCGCGCGCGACGCCATCGCGCAGATCCTGACCAACAGCCGCATGTGCGCCGAAGGCCGCCGCCCGCTGTGCCAGGACACCGGCATCGTGACCGTGTTCGTGAAGGTCGGCATGAATGTGCGCTGGGACGCCAAGCGCAATCTCACCGACATGATCAACGAAGGCGTGCGTCAGGCGTACATGCACCCGGACAACGTGCTGCGTGCCTCGATCGTGGCGCCGCCCGAAGCCGGCCGAAAGAACACGAAGGACAACACGCCCGCCGTCATCCATTACGAAATCGTGGAAGGCGACAAGGTCGACATCACGGTCGCAGCCAAGGGCGGCGGCTCGGAGAACAAGTCGAAGTTCGTGATGCTCAACCCGTCCGATTCGATCGTCGACTGGGTCGTGAAGACGGTGCCGACGATGGGCGCCGGCTGGTGCCCGCCGGGCATGCTCGGCATCGGTATCGGCGGCACGGCGGAAAAAGCCATGGTGCTCGCCAAGGAATCGCTCATGGACCCGATTGACATCCATGACGTTATCAAGCGCGGTCCGCAGAACTGGAACGAAGAGCTGCGTATCGAGTTGTTCGAGAAGGTCAACGCCCTCGGTATCGGCGCGCAAGGCCTGGGCGGCCTGGCAACCGTGCTCGACGTGAAGATTCTCGACTACCCGACGCACGCAGCCTCCAAGCCGGTCGCGATGATCCCGAACTGCGCGGCCACACGTCATGCGCACTTCACGCTGGACGGCTCGGGCCCGTCGTTCCTCGCCGCGCCGTCGCTCGACGCATGGCCGAACGTGCACTGGGCACCGAATACCGAGACCAGCAAGCGCGTCGATCTGGACACGCTCACGCCGGACGAGGTTGCCAGCTGGACGCCGGGGCAGACCCTGCTGCTCTCGGGCAAGATGCTCACCGGTCGCGACGCGGCGCACAAGCGCATCGCCGACATGATCGGCCGCGGCGAGCCGCTGCCGGTGGACTTCAACGGCCGTGCGATCTACTACGTTGGCCCGGTCGACCCGGTGCGCGACGAAGTCGTCGGCCCGGCGGGCCCGACCACGTCCACCCGCATGGACAAGTTCACCGACATGATGCTCTCGAAGACGGGGCTCGCCGTCATGATCGGCAAATCGGAGCGCGGCCCGGCCGCCATCGAGGCGATCAAGAAGCACAAGGCTGCGTACCTGATGGCCGTTGGCGGTGCCGCTTATCTCGTGTCCAAGGCCATTCGTGCGGCGCGCGTGCTCGCGTTCGAAGACCTCGGCATGGAAGCGATCTACGAGTTCGACGTCAAGGACATGCCCGTGACGGTGGCCGTCGATTCGACCGGCGTCTCGGTGCACCAGACCGGTCCGAAGGAATGGCAAGCCAAGATCGGCAAGATCCCGGTCGCTGCCGAGTAATGCGCCGTAAAGCGACGTAGCGCGAAGTAGCGCGCCACAACGCGACACCCGGTTGCCCCCGGCCGCAGACAGCCGGGTCAGCGCCTGCTGGACCGAGCCCGGCCTTCGCCGGGCTTTTTTCATCCGCTCGGCGCCGATCCGCGCCATGCCGATCTCACAAGAAGGAGCACGAATGGATCGCATTTCCATTTGCACCTTGGTTCACGAAAGGCCCGGCAAGGCTTGGCTTCCCAGCCTTTTCAGGCTACGCTTCAACCGCTCGCAAACCGAACAAGGCAGGGATTCCAAATGAAAGGCGACAAGAAAGTTCTCGAACTCCTCAACGCACAGCTCACGAACGAGTTGACGGCGATCAACCAGTACTTTCTGCACGCCCGGATGTACAACCACTGGGGCCTCGCAAAGCTCGGCAAGCACGAGTACGACGAGTCCATCGGCGAGATGAAGCATGCCGACAAGCTGATCGAACGCATCTTCATGCTCGACGGCCTGCCCAACCTGCAAGATCTGCACAAGCTGTTCATCGGTGAGAACACGGAAGAAATCCTGAAGTGCGATCTGAAGCTCGAAAACCTCTCGCAAAAGACTTGCAAGGAAGGGATCGCCCATTGCGAAAGCGTGAAGGACTTTGTCTCGCGCGAAATCTTCAACGAGATCCTGCACGACACCGAAGAGCACATCGATTGGCTGGAAACGCAAATCGAACTGATCGACAAGGTCGGTCTGCAGAACTATCAGCAGTCTGGCATGGCGTCGTTCGACGAATAAGGCCGTTCGCCGCAGCACGCGGACGCACCACGCATCGCCGCACCGATATCGGTTCGCAGGCTTTGCGCTAGAATTTCGGGGCCGGCCATTTGCCGGCCCTTTTTCGTTTGCCATGCCCTCCAACGCGCCCATTGGCGTTTTCGATTCCGGTCTCGGTGGCCTGTCGGTGCTTCAGGCCGTGCGCGCCCTGCTCCCACAAGAGTCCCTGCTCTATGTGGCGGACTCCCGATTCGCTCCGTACGGCGAGCGCCCCGATGCGTTCATCGAACAACGCAGTCTGGCGATCGGCCGGTGGCTGCGCGAGCGCGGTGCCAAGGCACTTGTCGTCGCCTGCAACACCGCGACGGCGCACGGCGTGGCAGCGCTTCGCGCCGATGCCTCGTGGCCGGTCGTCGGCGTCGAGCCCGGCATCAAACCCGCAGCGGCAGTGTCGAAGCGCGGTGTGATCGGGGTCCTCGCTACCGCGGCCACGCTGCGCAGCAGCCGGTTTGCCGATCTGCTCGCGCGCCACACCGCACAAGGCCAACGCTTCCTTTGCCAGCCGGGCCACGGGCTCGTCGAGCGCATCGAAGCCGGCGATGTCGACTCACCTGACGTCATGGCACTGCTCGAACGATATGTGGAACCGATGGTGTCGCAAGGCGCCGACACGCTCGTGCTCGGCTGCACCCACTATCCCTTCCTGATACCGGCCATCCAGCGACGCTTCGACACGACGCTCTCCCTCATCGACACCGGTGCGGCCATCGCCCGGCAGCTTCAGCGGCGTCTCGAATCCGATGCCTTGATCGCCCCTCGTCTGCCCGACACCCGTGGCGACCTCCAATTGTTCGCCACCGCGAACGCGAGCGAGCTGCAGACGATGGCCGACCGGCTACTGCCCAACGCGCCACGCGCTCAGACGATCGAGATCGCCGACATTGCCGAGATCACGTCGGATGGCCCAGCCAGTCTCGATCCGCCCCCAGACCTTCCCATCATCTCCGCCTGAACCCGCGACCGCAAACCCCTGCTCGCACCATGGAATAGGCCTTCGACACTTGCAAAACATCATCACTTGAATAATAATTATTCTCATTAGTGTTACATTTTTACGTTTTCATCATGATCGTCTGCGTCTGCAAAGCCGTCTCCGAGCGCCAGATCAAGGCCTGCATCGACGCCGGTGCCACCTCGATGGAAGATCTTCAGATCGACCTCGGCGTTGCACTGTGCTGCGGCAAGTGCGGCCCTTATGTCCAGGAAATGGTGTCCGGTGCGTCGCCGTGCTGCGGCCGCTCGTGCGGTGGTGGCTGCCAGTCAGCCCAAGTGACGCCCCCCTCGGAAGTCGTCGTCGTGCGGGAACGGGCGCTGGCCGCCTGAGACGGCTCGCACCGTCACGCCCTCCCCCGATTGCCCAACGGCATCGGCATCGGCATCGGCATCGATTTTGCCGAGTGTTCTGCCTAGTATTTTTCCGAACCGCCTCTGCGGCCAAGTGTCGCATCGGCAACAGCGCCAGCCAACGGCGGCCTATGCGACGATTCGCATGTGCCGCCCAGCGCCAGCCAGCGACTTCTCACCCACCGGAGGTGTCAAATGGAACTCCTGATTGGCTTTGTGTCGACGCTATGTTTGTCGTTTTTCCTGTTTCGAAAGTGAGTTCGCGCACGGCGCTCGATTCATGCCGTCACTGTGTTCGCCGACCGCGCCGCTTGGCGCGGTTTTCCTTTCATCGTACGTCCCGGCCTATCCCGAACGCCGAGTCATCGCGCACCGCGCAGCGCTCGCCGTTCGTCGCCGCAATTTAGCGTACCCTAGCCGTTACCATGTCGACCGTGCCCCCTTCTGGCCTCACGCTCATGCCGAGCCGCGATCCGCTGATGTCGCCGCGCGCCGTCGCAATTGCGGCAGTGATCGTCGTCGCCCACATTGCCGCTCTGGTGGGTCTGTCGCACCTGCGAAATGCCCCGGCGCCGGCCACGATTGTGCCGACGGTCTTCACCGCCACCATCGTTCCGCCCCAACCGAGACCTGCGCCGCCGCAGGCATCCCCACCCAAGCCCGCGCCCGAGCCTCCGAAGCCGAAGGTCGCGCCGCCACCGCCCAAGCCTCGCGTATCGGCGCCCACTGCCATCGCGCAAAAGGCCGAGCCGGTAGCGCCGCCGCAGCCAAGTGCCGAGCCGGTGAAAGACACGGCACCCGTCGCGCCGCCGGCACCGCCCGCACCGGCACAGGCCGTCGCGCCGCCGGGCCGCGTCGAAGGGCTGAAGCTCGAATGCCCGGATCCGCCGCTGATCTATCCGACGCAGTCACGCCGGCTCGGTGAGGAAGGCGTCGCGACGGTCAGGATGGTCATCAATGTGCAAGGCCGAGTGGCGGAGGCAAACATCGTCAAGTCGAGCGGTTATCCGAGACTCGATAAAGCCGCCATCGAATCGGCCTACAAGATGCGCTGCGCCGCGCCGATGAAAGACGGACGCGCGGTGGAAACCACAGCGACGAAGCCGTTCAGATTCAACATCGACAATTAACGCAACCCTTCACGAACGGGATCTCCCGAGGAAAGCAAAATGCAAGAGTATGGTTTGAGCCACGTCTGGGCGCAGGGTGATTTCGTTACCCGAGCCATCGCGATCGTGTTGTTGGTGATGTCGGTGCTGTCGTGGACGGTCATCCTCATCAAGGGCACCCAGGTCTTCCGCCTGAGCCGCCTGACGCGCACCGCCGAGCCGGATTTCTGGCACTCGGAGAATTTCTCCGCCGGTCTGCAGAAGCTGGGCGAATCCGGGCAGAACAACCCGTTCCTCGCACTGGCCCTCGCCGGTCAGGACGCCGCGGAGCATCACCGCCAGAGCCAGCCGCACCTGCACGACAAGATGGATGTGAGCGACTGGATCACGCGCGCCCTGAAGAACTCGGTGGACGACACGGTGTCGCGCCTGCAAAGCGGCCTGGCCATGCTGGCGTCGATCGGCTCGACCGCACCGTTCGTCGGTCTGTTCGGCACGGTGTGGGGCATCTATCACGCCCTGCTGGCGATCGGCGCGTCGGGCCAGACGACGATCGACAAAGTGGCCGGCCCCGTGGGCGAGGCGCTCATCATGACCGCCTTCGGTCTGTTCGTCGCCATTCCGGCCGTGCTCGGCTTCAACGCCCTGACGCGCGCCAACAAGGGCATCGTGTCGAAGCTCAACCGGTTTGCCCACAGCCTGCACGCCTACTTCCTGACCGGCGCCAGCCTGCACCCGACGCAGTTCGCGACCAACGTCTCGCCGGTGCGCAAGTCCACCCCGGCCAGCGCCAGCTAAACCGCCGCGCCAGACAAGGAGTTCGCCATGGCTATGGGTTCATACAGCAGCGACGACGGTGCCGACGACGCCATGATGAGCGAGATCAACATGACGCCGCTCGTCGACGTCATGCTGGTACTGCTGATCATCTTCATCGTGACGCTGCCGGTGCTCAATCAATCGGTCAAGCTCGACCTGCCGCAAGCAAGCAGCCAGCCGGAAGACACCAAGCCGGCCAAGATCGATCTGTCGATCCAGGCCGATGGCACCGTCTTCTGGGACAAGCAGGTCGTCGACGAGACCGCGCTCAAGGCGCGTCTGGCGCAGGCCGCCGAAGCGCAGCCGCAGCCGGAACTGCACCTGTTCGCCGACAAGAACGTGCGCTACGAGAGCGTCGCCAAAGTGCTGTCGCAAGCGCAGACGGCCGGCATCACCAAACTCGGCTTCGTGACCGCCCCCGACACGAAATAAGTTTGACGCGTTCACGAATCGCGCAAGCGCAAGCGCGGTGCTCGTCACCGCGCTTTTTTTCGCCTATCGATGTCGCAAACTACGCCGCGCGGCCACGTTTTGCCGGCATTGTTCCAATCGGGTAACAATCCTTCCTGTGTTACGGGCTACTCCCAGAGCCATGCGCCCCGATATAGTTTGGGCACGACATTGGACGCACAACGCCATCTCGGCATGCGCCCCCACAGGAGGTTTCCCCATGAGCACCCCGTCCGCCCGCCCGATCGCCCGCGTCTTCACGGCAGCGCAAACGCAGGAAGGCGCCGGTTTTCACGTCAATCGCCCGTTCCCCACGCGCATGATGGCGGACTTCGATCCGTTCCTCCTGCTCGACGAAATGGGACCAATGCAAGTCGCCCCCGGCGACGCCAAGGGCGCTCCCGATCACCCGCACCGCGGCTTCGAGACCGTGACGTACTTGCTCTCCGGAGAAATGGAGCATCGCGACTCACAAGGCCACGCAGGCAAGCTCACGCCGGGCGACGTGCAGTGGATGACGGCCGGTGCGGGCGTCATCCACTCCGAAATGCCCTCGCAGGCCTTTCAGCAGCGCGGCGGCGAGATGCACGGCTTCCAGCTCTGGGTGAACCTGCCGCGCACGGACAAGATGATGACGCCGCGCTACCAGGAACTGCCGGCGGCCGGCATCCCGAGCGCGACCAGCGAAGACGGCAAAGTGTCGGTGCGCGTGATTGCGGGCGAGGCGCTGGGCACGCGCGCCGCCATCGAAACGCGCACGCCGATCCTGTACCAGCACTTCACGCTGCAATCGCAGGGAGTGCTCGATCATTCGGTGCCCACGGACTTCAACGTGTTCGCCTACGTGATCGACGGCGAAGGGCAATTCGGCGACGACGCCACCGTGGCCAAGACGCATCAGATGGTCGTATTCGGCGACGCCGGCGAGCGCATTGCCGTGCGCAACGTCAGCGACAGACCGATGTCGTTCCTGCTGATCGGCGGCAAGCCGCTGGGTGAGCCGGTGGCCCGCTACGGCCCGTTCGTGATGAACACGGAGGGCGAGATTCGTCAGGCGATTCTCGACTTCCAGGCAGGCCGCATGGGACGGATTCCGGCCACGAGCAACACCGACTGAGGCGGCGGCGTCGGGCAGATCCCTGCCGTTCGTACCGGCCCGGTGAATTTCGGTCACAATGGCACGCAGAGTGCGTTGTGGCTCGACCTCTTCACCGGGCCGTTCTCATCCTCTTCCGATACGTTCCGTGATGTTCACCCTAACGTTCATTTGGCCCCCACAGGAGCTGCCATGGCTGCAGAAGCGATAGTCACCGCCCATTTGGGCGCCGCAGGTTTTACCACGCCTCTCTCGGACGGCAAGCATGAATGGCTGGCGGACGAGCCCGCGGCGCTCGGCGGCGGCGACCTCGGTCCCGCCCCTGCGGCGTTGCTGCTTTCCAGTCTCGGCGCCTGCACCTCGATCACGTTGCAGATGTATGCGCGGCGCAAGGAATGGCCGCTCAAGGAAGTGACCGTGACGCTCGCGATGAATCCGGACGGCAAACCGCCCGTCGGGACCACGCAAATCACGCGCAAAATCGAACTGGCCGGAGATTTGTCGGAGGAGCAGCGTCAGCGCCTCTTGGAAATCGCGAATGCGTGCCCAATTCACAAGGTGTTATCGGGCACCATTGCCATCGACAGTATGTTGGTCGAGTAATATTCGGCGCGACGCCGGCATGCTGTCACCGCATGCCGGCCCGCGCCGATGGACGGGGAGACTTTCTTGCAGTACGAACACCTGATCGAGGTCAACGACCTCCTGAATCCGCTGGCCTTCGCGTTGACGCGCGATCAACTGTGGCGCGGTCTCGTGCTGCGCGCCGAGCAACCGGAGACTTTCGTGCTCGGACTCGACAAGTGCATCGTGCACGAACGCACCGACGACTCGCTGACCCGCGAGCTGCGTTTCGGCGAAGCGGTGGTGCACGACCGGGTCGTCTTCGAGGCCCAGCAGTGGGTGCGCTACGAGACGGCGGCAACCGATCAGCACGCGGGTGGCACCCTCACCATGCGTATCGAAGAGCCGACGCCGACGCATTACTTCGTGCGCTTCACCTACAGCACCACACTGCAGGAAGACGCCGCCACGGCAGACACGCGCTATAGCGAGTTCGTGAAGTCCGCCTATCGTGAGGCCGACATCGACACCGTCGGGCAGATCCGGGCGCTCGCCGAACAAGGCGCGCTGGGCTGAGCGGTCATCAGCAAGCGATTCGCCGGGCGTGGCGTGTCACCGTCCGGCGAATCCTCGATTAGTCATTCACTATTCACAATTCACAACAATAGCCATATTTCAATGCAAATAGTAATGATTCTCATTTAATATCTGTCTCATAGTCAGCCACACGGATGAGCGAGATGACCGCAAGCCACACCCCTGCCCGCCAGACCCTGCCCGCCATGGAGCCGCGCCGCACGTTGTCGGCGTCACGTGCGCAAACGGCCAAATCGGCCAGCCACACCACGGGCCGCGCGCTCACGAGCGATCACCTGCTGCAAGGCACGCAATGCGTGAACATCCTGCACAACGGACAGACGTATCAGTTGCGCGCCACGCGGTACGGCAAGTTGATCCTGACGAAATAAGACACGCAATCCGTCACGAATTTTGGCGGTGGCACGACCACGACCGTGCCGCCCCGTTACCGAGTTTTGTGGGGACCACCTCGCCTAAGAGGTGTTTGGCAGTAGCCAGCGAATGCAACGCACTCCCATGTAGTTACGGCAAGCCCCTCTCTACCTGCGTTGCACGCCAGCCAAGCCGCTTTTTTTGTCCGTCCACGCGAGTTTCATTGATGTTCTCCTCGTGGCCCAGCCTGACAAGCCTCAGGGGGTGGCCATCCGGCCTGACAAGCCTTTGACCCGTCCGCGAGGACGGGTTTTTCTTTGGTGCCGTCGAAAAAAAAAGCATCGCCGAACTCATCGACGATGCCTTTTTGTCCCTGCGAACCTACGGAGGCGGGCGAGTGCCCCGAGGCGCTCAGGCGCGCTTGAGCGCCGCGATCCCAGCCCGCGCGATCTGGGCATCCTGCGTCGACTTCACACCGGACACACCGACCGCGCCAATCACGTTGCCGTCGACCACGATGGGCACGCCGCCTTCGAGCATCGCGGTGTTCGGCGCGCTCAGGAACGCAAAGCGGCCGCCATTGATCATTTCCTCGAACGCGCCGCTTTCGCGGCGGCCGACCGCGGAGGTCTGCGCCTTACCCATGGACATCATGGCCGTGCTGGGAGCCGCACCGTCCATACGATATAGCGACAGCGCGTGACCGCCGTCGTCGACGATCGTGATGCACACGTTCCAACCGTTCGCGGTGGCTTCGGCCACGGCGGCGGCGTTGATCTTCTGCACGTCTTCAACGCTCAGGACAGCTTTCGTCTTCATACGTCTCTCTCGTTTGAGGTTGGCAATTCAAGGAGCCCGCATTCGTGCGTGACCCCGATTCGTTCGTCATCCCGTCTGAGACGCCGGTACTTCGTGGCATCGACAAGGGAAGGAAAAGCTCAATGCCCCACGGCCAGGGCCATCCATTCGCGCAGCGCCTGATGCGTGGTGCGCAAGCCACCGACGGTGGGCCACCAGCCGGGGATAACATCCGGTTCGAACGCGTTTGCATTACAGCACGGTGCGGGTACCACCGTAAGTCCAGCACGTTCGAACTGGTCGCGAGCCCGGCGCATATGCCAGGCGCTCGTGACCAGATAGACGCGCGACACGCCGACGTTCGCCAGCATACGCGCGCTGAAGGTGGCGTTTTGCGCCGTATTCAACGATTGTCCTTCGATCCAGCGCACCGGGACGCCAAACTCTTCGGTCGCGACTTGGGCCATCATGCGCGCCTCGACCACTTCGCCGGTCGGACTGCCGCCCGAGACGAGCACCGGCAACTGCGTGCGACGCGCGAGTAGCGCGCCATACCGCACGCGGGCCAACGTGGGTGCCTTCAGGTCGGAATCGCCTTCACGCCCGAATTCTGGCGCGTGCCGGGTCGCGCCGCCACCGAGAATCACGACTGCCTGCGGCAGCGTCGCCGCTTCGGCGGCCGACCCGCGCGCGGCATCGAGCGACTTGAGATCGATTGGGGTTCCGGCCTCCAGCGGTCGAGCCAATTGCCGGCCGAACCAAGGCATCGCCTGTAGCCATAGCGCAAGTATCGCGACGACCGCCAGCGTTTTGCCGACACGCGGACAGCGCCGCCCGATGGCGACGGCAAAACCCGCGAGCAGCAGTACATTAACCGGCGGCAGGAACAGGCTGACGAGAAGGGTGCGGGCAAGCCAATCGAGGGACATCCGGCCAGTGTACTGGACTGCACCGCCCTGCGCACCCTTTCTCTATGACATTTCCCGTTCGATAGCGGGGCGGGTGTTACGCGCTCAGGCCAGCAGGCTACGCAGCATCCATGCGTTCTTTTCGTGCAATTGCATGCGTTGCGTGAGCAGGTCGGCGGTCGGCTCGTCGGAGGCTGCGTCGACCGTCGGGAAAATGCCGCGCGCGGTGCGGGTCACCGCTTCCTGCCCTTCGACCAATTGGCGAATCATTTCTTCGGCAGCCGGCACACCGTCGGCTTCGGGAATCGACGACAGCTTCGCAAACTCCTTGTAGGTCCCCGGCGCCGGGTAACCCAACGCGCGAATACGCTCGGCAATCAGGTCGACGGCCAGGGCGAGTTCGTTGTACTGGCCTTCGAACATCAGATGCAACGTGTTGAACATCGGACCGGTCACATTCCAATGGAAGTTGTGCGTCTTCAGGTAAAGCGTGTAGGTGTCGGCCAGCAGATGGCTCAATCCTTCGACGATACGCTTGCGATCCTTCTCGCTGATGCCGATGTTCACGCTAGCCACATTGTTCTTCTTTGCCATGATCCGACTCCGTTGGTGATGGTGCCCCCGTCGTACTGTGAGGGCACACTGGACTGAAATGAAAATGCCGGCGCAGGCCGACGAATCCCGGCTTCGGCAGGCATCGCTCCAGTCTATCGGGATCGTGTGACGATACCCGGCACGTCTGGATGTGATGCCTCTCACCCGCCGATATTTCGCACGAGCGCTCTCCGTACTTTCCTCGAGACGTGCGCGCTGGCATTCCGGTTACACTGCGCGCATGTCCGCTGACCCCGCAGATTCCGCCTACCGCCTGTCGCTGCCCGACCGCCCGGCCGCGCACGACAACGTGGACCGTGCCACGTCTCCCGCTCAGACGCCTCTGCCGCGCCAACTCCTGGTGACGCCCGATATCGCGACGCGCACACAGATCGCCGGGTTCGCGTCACAACTCGCGCAAGCACTCGCCCGCGGCATCCGTCTGGTACAGCTTCGCAATCGTTCGCTCGATGCCGACAGCTACCGGGCCTTGGCAGAGAGCGCCCTGGCATTGACCCATGCGGCAGGTGCGCAACTTATCCTCAACCCGCCGCAAAGCGTTGCGGATCTCTGGCTCGACGCACCGAACGGCGTGCATGCCAGTACTGTTCCACAGGCAGACGGCTGGCATCTGACGAGCGCGCGGCTCATGGTCTGCGATGCGCGTCCCGCGGGCTGGAAGCTTGTCAGCGCCGCGTGCCACAACGCTGCACAGATCGAACGCGCCACGCGTCTGGGCCTCGACTTCATTACGCTCTCGCCCGTGCTCGTCACCGCGACGCATCCGCACGCCAAGCCGCTTGGCTGGCCCGCGTTCACCGCGCTCGCCGCGCAAACGTCGCTGCCGGTGTTCGCCCTCGGCGGCATGCGGGACGACGCCTTGTCGAGCGCGCGCCACGCCGGGGCCTACGGCATTGCCGCCATACGCGCCTTCTGGCCGTAGTCGACACGCCCGGTCATGATTTGCCGGGCTTCTCGATCCATAAGATTAATTCGCCTTATGAAAGCGGTCGAGTTGATCGTTTTTATGTATCCAATAGCTAAAAACAATACGCCGCAGCACCAAGCGACGGCGTATTGCGCCTTCAAGCGGTAACGGAACGGGTGGGTCCCGGCGTATCAGTTCGACGTTGCCGGCAGATCGAGGGGAATCACGCCCGGCAGATGGCATCGGGCGATGGCTTGCGCCACGGCGTCGATGGCAGGCAACCGCGTGAAGCTCTTGCGCCACGCCAGCACGACGCGACGGTCAGGCACCGGCGCCGAGAACGGCACATAGCGCAGCAGACTGTCGGGCGCCTGCGTCTCGGGCACCGACGTCTTCGGCAGCACGGTGATGCCTACGCCACTCGCGACCATATGGCGAATGGTCTCCAGCGAGGAGCCTTCGAACGTCTTCTGGATACCGTCGGCATTCTGCGAGAAGCGCATCAGTTCCGGACACACACCCAGCACGTGATCGCGGAAACAATGTCCACTGCCCAGCAGCAGCATCGTCTCCTGCTTGAGATCGCCGGCGTCGATGTGCTCTCGCTCAGACCACGGATGCGAACGCGGCAGCGCCACGACGAACGGCTCGTCGTAAAGCGGGCGCACCATCAGGCCGCTCTCCGGGAACGGCAGCGCCATGACCGCTGCATCGATTTCGCCCTGCTTGAGCAGTTCGATAAGCTTGAGCGTGTAGTTCTCCTGCAGCATGAGCGGCATCTGCGGGGTGGTCTCGATCATCTGTTTGACGAGGGACGGCAGCAGATACGGTCCGATCGTGTAGATCACGCCCAGGCGCAGCGGCCCGGCAAGCGGATCGCGCCCCTGCTTGGCGATTTCCTTGATGGCGATCGTCTGCTCGAGCACTCGCTGCGCCTGGGCAACGATCTGCTCGCCGAGCGGCGTCACGCTCACTTCCGCGGCCCCACGCTCGAAAATCTGCACGTTCAGCTCGTCTTCGAGCTTCTTGATGGCCACCGAGAGCGTCGGCTGGCTGACGAAACAGGCTTCCGCTGCGCGACCGAAATGGCGTTCGCGCGCCACCGCCACGATGTACTTGAGTTCCGTGAGGGTCATGTCGTCCTAACCTGTGTAAATTAATCGAATTACCGCAATCGATAGATTTTGTTTTTTATAGCACAATCGAGCGGCCATTGCCCGTTTTCGGTCGACGTCCGCGTTGATGCGCGCCCTGATGTTTCCGTTGATGCCCGGCCCCCTATCGTCGCGCGGACACCGGGGTCATGCCTTAAGATAGTCCTCCCGCGCCCCGAGCCAGCGCTCCAGGTGCGCCGCCACGGCGCCGGGATGCGATGCGAGCAGCACATCGGCCGCTTCCTGTGCGCCCGGGATCAACCAGGCGTCCTCGTTCAGATCGACGAAGCGCAACATCGCCGCGCCCGACTGCCGCGCGCCGAGAAATTCGCCCGGGCCGCGGATTTCCAGATCGCGCCGCGCAATGACAAAACCGTCGGTGGTCTCGCGCATCGTCTGCAAACGCGCCTTCGCGCCCATCGACAACGGTGACGCATACATCAGCAGGCACACCGATTCCGCCGAGCCGCGCCCGACGCGTCCGCGCAACTGGTGCAGTTGCGCGAGCCCAAAGCGCTCGGCGTGCTCGATCACCATCAGCGACGCGTTGGGCACGTCCACGCCCACTTCGATGACCGTGGTCGCCACCAGCAAATGCGTGTCGCCACGCGTGAAGTCGTCCATCACGGCCGCCTTCTCCGTCGGCGCGAGCCGCCCGTGCACGAGTCCCACACGCAACTCGGGCAGCGCCGCGACCAGTTGGGCATGCGTGTCGACGGCCGTCTGCAATTGCAGCGCCTCGCTTTCCTCGATCAGCGGACAAACCCAGTACACCTGACGGCCGGCCAACGCCGCCGCCCGCACGCGTTCGATCACCTCCGGGCGCCGGGTGTCACTGATCAGCTTGGTGACGACGGGACTGCGGCCAGGCGGCAGCTCGTCGATCACGGAAACGTCAAGATCGGCGTAGTACGTCATCGCGAGCGTTCGCGGAATGGGCGTCGCGCTCATCATCAACTGATGCGGCATGGCGTTGCCGCCCATGCCGGCGGTTTGCATCTTGCTGCGCAGCGCCAGACGCTGTGCCACGCCAAACCGATGCTGCTCGTCGACGACGGCCATGCCCAGCCGCGCAAACGTGACGGTGTCCTGAATGATGGCGTGCGTGCCGATGACCAGTTGCGCGTCGCCGCTCGCCACGCGCGCGAGGGCCTCGCGCTTTTCCTTCGCCTTCATGCTGCCCGCCAGCCACGCGACCTCGACGCCCAACGGCGCAAGCCAGCCCGAGAGTTTGCGCAGATGCTGCTCCGCGAGGATTTCGGTCGGCGCCATGATCGCCGCCTGATACCCCGCGTCGATGGCCTGTGCCGCGGCCAGCGCCGCAACGATCGTCTTGCCGCTGCCCACGTCGCCCTGAAGCAGGCGCTGCATCGGATGGGGCTCGGCAAGATCGGCGCGGATCTCGGCCCACACGCGTTGCTGGGCGCCGGTCAGGCGAAACGGCAGCGCCGCCTCGAAACGTTCGAGCAGGCCCCCCGGCACACGGGCGCCGAGCGCAGGGGCCGCAAGCCGGCGACGCGCGGCCTGTGCCCGTTTGAGCGACAGTTGCTGCGCGAGCAATTCCTCGCACTTGATGCGCAGCCATGCCGGATGCGAGCGCTCGACAAGCGCTGTCTCGGACACATTGGGCGGAGGCGCGTGCAGAAGGTGGACGGCGTCGGACAACGCGGGGAGCGGATGCTCGGGCCCCATGACACGCTGGAGCAGTCCTGGCGGCAGCAACTCCGGTAACGGCGTGCGCTCCATCGCGTTGTGGATCGCTTTGCGCAGATACGCTTGCGACAGGCCCGCCGCGCTCGGGTACACCGGCGTGAGGGACTCTGGCAGCGGCGCGGCGGCGTCCTGCACCACGCGATACGCGGGGTGGACCATCTCCAATCCGAAGAAGCCGCCACGCACTTCGCCACGCACCCGCACACGCGTGCCAACGGCGAGTTGCTTCTGCTGGCTGCCGTAGAAATTCAGAAAACGCAGCACGAGTTCGTGGCCGTCGTCCGCAATACGTACGACCCACTGACGGCGCGGTCGGTAGGCCACGTCGCTTGACGTGACGACGCCCTCCACCTGCGCCAGTTCGCTCGGCAGTACTTCGCCGATCTTGCGCAGGGTGGTTTCGTCCTCGTAGCGCATCGGCAGATGCAGTATCAGATCGATGTCGCGCTTCAGGCCGAGCTTGGCGAGCTTATCGGCCGTGCCCGAGCCGGTCGTCTTGCGCGCGGCGGCCTTCGCGTTTTTCGGTGACTTCGCGGACGTGGCGGACTGGGCGGACCGGGCGGGGGCCGCTTCGCCCTCCCCTGTCGGCGCCTGAGCCGGCGCCGCCGGGCGCCGACCGCGCTTCGCGGCGGGACGTGGCGCGACATCGGCCTGTGCACCGGCGGCATCGGCAAGATCCACGAGGTCGGCGGGGGTGTCGTCAGGCGCGGTGGCGGGCATTCTGCGTTCGGTCATGCAGTCGCGAGTCGGGGACGTTCGGCCGTGAGGCGCACACCGTGCCGGCAGGCCTTCGGACGAACCAAGTAAAATGTCGGTTGCTACGCATTGTAAACGCTGATGTATACCCTTTCCGATTTCGATTTCGACCTGCCGCCCGAACTGATCGCGCAGACCGCGCTTGCCGAGCGCACCGCCAGCCGCCTGCTGGAGGTCGACGGCAGCGTCACGCCGCCGCATCTGTACGACCGGCGCTTCGCCGATCTGCCCGGCCTGCTCGCCCCTGGCGACCTGCTGGTGTTCAACGACACCCGTGTCATCAAGGCGCGCCTGTTCGGCCAGAAGGCGAGCGGCGGCAAGATCGAGGTGCTCGTCGAGCGTGTCATCGACAACCGCACCGTGCTCGCGCAGATCCGGGCGAGCAAGAGCCCGACGCCCGGCACCGTGCTGCATCTGGCCGATGCGTTCGACGTGACCGTTGGCGAGCGCGTCGAACCGTTCTACACGCTGCACTTCCCGGACGACTGCTATACGCTGCTGGAGACCTACGGCCGCCTGCCGCTGCCCCCCTACATCGCGCACGACGCCGACGCCGCCGACGAAACGCGCTACCAGACCGTCTATGCGCGCAACCCGGGCGCGGTCGCCGCGCCGACCGCCGGGCTGCATTTCGACGACGGCCTCTTCGCCCGCCTCGACGCACTGGGCGTGCACCGCGCCACACTCACGCTGCACGTCGGCGCCGGCACGTTCCAGCCGGTGCGCGTGGAGAACATCGGCGAACACAAGATGCACTCGGAGTGGTACGAAATCACGCCGTCGCTGGTCGACGCCATCGCCGCCACCCGCGCGCGTGGCGGCCGCGTCGTCGCGGTCGGCACGACATCGATGCGTGCCCTGGAGTCGGCCGCGCAAGCCACGCTGGCTGCGGGCGGCGCGCCGGGCACCTTGCGCGCCGGCAGCGCCGAGACGGACATTTTCATCACGCCGGGCTACCGTTTCCAATTGGTCGACCGGCTCATTACCAACTTCCACCTGCCCAAATCGACCTTGCTCATGCTGGTGTCGGCGTTCTCGGGGATGGAGACGATCCGCGCGGCCTACCGGCATGCGATCGAGCAGCGCTACCGCTTCTTCAGCTACGGCGACGCGATGATCCTCTCGCGCGTGGCGCCTCACGACGCGCCGAAAGCCGCCGCCTGACGCGGCACGGCCGTTGGATCGACGGCCGTGCGACCCGGTACAATAGCGGCTTGGCCGCGCATGGGGCGCCGGCCGCTTATTTGACGTCCTGTGCGGGCGCCGGCTTGTGTTGCCGGTGGTGCCGGGGCGCACGACACATGCTCAAGTTCGAACTCATCACCACCGACGGACAAGCCCGCCGGGGGCGCGTCACGCTCAACCATGGCGTGGTCGAGACACCTATCTTCATGCCGGTCGGCACCTACGGCTCGGTCAAGGCGATGTCGCCGGCCGAATTGGTCGAGAACAACGCCCAGATCATCCTCGGCAATACCTTCCACCTTTGGCTGCGCCCCGGGCTGGAGACGATCGCCGCCCACGGCGGGCTGCATCGCTTCATGGGCTGGGATCGTCCGATTCTCACGGATTCCGGCGGTTTTCAGGTATTCAGCCTCGGGGAGCTGCGCAAGATCAGCGAAGACGGGGTGAAGTTCGCGTCACCCGTGAATGGCGACCGTCTCTTCCTCTCGCCCGAAATCTCGATGCAGATCCAGCACGTGCTCAATTCGGACATCGTCATGCAGTTCGACGAATGCACGCCGTACGAGATCGACGGCCGCCCGGCCACGGAAGTCGAGGCCGGCCAGTCGATGCGCATGTCGATGCGCTGGGCCAAGCGCTCCATCGACGAATTCAACCGTCTCGAGAACCCGAATGCGCTGTTCGGGATCGTGCAAGGCGGCATGTACGAACATTTGCGCGACGAGTCGCTCGCCGGGTTGTCGGAACTGGACTTTCACGGCTATGCGATCGGCGGGTTGTCGGTGGGTGAGCCGAAGGAAGATATGATGCGCGTGCTCCAGCACGTGGCGCCGCGGCTGCCGGCGAACAAACCCCATTACCTGATGGGGGTCGGCACGCCGGAGGACCTCGTGGCTGGCGTGGCGGCGGGCGTCGACATGTTCGACTGCGTGATGCCCACGCGTAACGCCCGCAATGGCTGGCTCTTCACGCGATTCGGCGATCTGAAGATCCGCAACGCGTCGCACAAGACCGATACGCGCCCTCTGGACGAAACTTGCGGCTGTTACGCCTGTCGAAACTTCTCGCGCGCCTACCTGCACCATTTGCAGCGAGCCGGGGAAATTCTGGGCGCGCGGCTCAACACCATCCACAACCTGCATTACTATCTCACGCTGATGCAGGAAATCCGGGATGCCATCGAAGCGCACCGTTTCGACGCTTTCGTCGCCCAGTTCCGGGCCGATCGCGCGCGCGGCGTGCATTGACGGGCGGCGCGCGCCAGCGGGCACCGAAACCCCGGAGACCGGGGTTGGGCAGTGGTAAAATGCCGGGCTTGGATCCTGCATCCACGCACCGAAACACACGCCGCGCGTGTCCGGAGCTCCGGCCACACGCGGCTTTTACACGTCTTACATAAGGAGAACCGAACGTGCTGATTTCCAATGCCTTCGCTCAGACGGCAGGCGCCGCGAGCCCGACCAGCAACCTGATGAGCTTCCTGCCGCTGGTGCTGATGTTCGTGGTGCTGTACTTCATCATGATCCGTCCGCAAATGAAGCGCCAGAAAGAAACGCGCAACATGCTGTCGGCCCTCGCCAAGGGCGACGAAGTTGTGACCTCGGGCGGCCTGGCCGGTCGCATCTCGAAGGTCGGCGAGACCTTCGTGACCGTGGAGATCGCTGAAAACGTCGAAATCAACGTGCAGAAGGGTGCGATCACCACCCTGCTGCCGAAGGGCACCATCAAGGCGCTCTGAGCCTTCGCGCCACTGCACGCGGCCGCCTTCAACGGCGGCCGCCGTGCATGGCGACGCCGGCCGTGGCGACCCACGTTGCCATGCCAGCCGGTCTGAAGCACGGTTTGCCACGAGGCATCACCCTAGCCCGCTGCTATGAATCGCTATCCTCTCTGGAAGTACATCCTCATTCTGGTGGCGCTTGCCATCGGGGTGTTCTATACGCTGCCCAACCTGTTCGGTGAAACACCGGCAGTACAGATTTCCAGCGTCAAGGCGACCGTCAAGGTCGATGCCTCAACGCTCGCGCGCGCCGAAGACGCGCTCAAGGCGCAGAACATCGCTTATCAAGGCGCCGTGTTCGACAGCACGGGCAACAACCCGAGCGTGCGCATTCGCTTCGCCGACACCGACACGCAATTGCGGGCCAAGGACATGCTCCAGACGGCGCTGAACAGCGACCCGACGGACCCGACCTACGTCGTCGCGCTCAACCTGCTCTCGGCCTCGCCGGAATGGCTCACCCGAATCCACGCGCTGCCGATGTATCTCGGTCTCGACCTGCGTGGCGGGGTGCACTTCCTGCTGCAAGTCGACATGGCCGGCGCCATCACCAAGCGCCTGGACGCGAGCGCCGCCGATGCCCGCACGCTGCTGCGCGACAAGAACATCCGCCACAACGGCGTGACGCGTACGGACACTGGCATCGAAGCCGTCTTCAGCGACCAGAACGACGCCGAGCGCGCCCGCGGTGCCCTGACCGACGGGCTGCCCGATCTGTCCTACACGACGCAAGCCGGCCCGAACGGGACGTTCAAGGTCGTGGGTGCCTTCACGGAAGCCGCCCGTCGTGCGGTACAGGACAACGCCGTCAAGCAGAACATCGTCACGCTGCATAACCGGGTGAACGAACTCGGTGTGGCCGAGCCGGTGATTCAGCAGGAAGGCCCGGACCGCATCGTCGTGCAGTTGCCTGGCGTGCAGGACACCGCCAAGGCGAAGGACATCATCGGCCGTACGGCAACGCTCGAAGCGCGTCTGGTCGATCCGGACGCCCCGCGCCTCATCACGGCTGACACGCCGGTGCCGCCGCAGGACGAACTGTTCCTGCACGGCAACGGCGCGCCGGTGATGCTCAAGCGTCAGGTGATCTTCAGCGGCGATCGCATCACCAGCGCGTCCGCGGGCTTCGACGATCACCAGCAACCGTCGGTCAGCATCAAGCTTGACGCCGCCGGCGGCCGTGTGCTGCGCGACGTCTCGCGCGACAACATCGGCAAGCCGATGGCCATCGTGCTGTTCGAGAAGGGCAAGGGCGAAGTGCTGACGGTGGCGAACATCCGCAGCGAACTGGGCCAGAGCTTCCAGATCACCGGCATGGGTTCGGCGCAGGGCGCCAACGACCTGGCACTGCTGCTGCGCGCCGGTTCGCTGGCCGCCCCGATGGAGATCATCGAAGAACGCACGATCGGCCCGAGCCTGGGCGCCGATAACGTGCATAAGGGTGTCGACTCGGTGATGTACGGCCTGATCGCCATCGCGTTGTTCATGATGGCGTACTACATGCTGTTCGGCGTGTTCTCGGTGATCGCCCTGCTGTTCAACCTGTTGCTGCTGGTGGCCGTGCTCTCGATGATGCAAGCTACGCTCACGCTGCCGGGGATTGCCGCTATCGCGCTCACGCTTGGTATGGCCATCGACGCGAACGTGCTGATCAACGAACGCATTCGCGAAGAATTGCGCGCGGGTGCGTCGGCACAGAAGGCGATTTCGCTGGGCTTCGAGCATGCCTGGGCGACGATTCTGGACTCGAACGTGACCACGCTGATCGCTGGTCTGGCGTTGCTGGCGTTCGGTTCGGGCCCGGTGCGCGCGTTCGCCGTGGTGCACTGCCTGGGTATTCTGACCTCGATGTTCTCGGCCGTGTTCTTCTCGCGCGGTCTGGTCAACCTGTGGTACGGCGGCCGTCGCAAGCTCAAGACGCTGGCGATCGGTCAGGTCTGGCGCCCGGACGGTGCGAAAAACGCACCCGACGCAGGCGAGCAATAACCGCAGGCGCGAGAGGAAACAGTCATGGAATTTTTCCGCATCAAGAAAGACGTGCCGTTCATGCGGCACGCCCTGATCTTCAACATCATCTCGGCGCTCACGTTCGTGGCGGCGGTGTTCTTCCTGCTCACGCGGGGCCTGCACATGTCGATCGAGTTCACCGGCGGCACGGTCATGGAAGTGGCCTACTCGCAGGCGGCCGATCTCGAGAAGATCCGTGGCGAAGTCGGCAAGCTGGGCTATCGCGACGTGCAGGTGCAGAGCTTCGGCACCTCGCGCGACGTGATGATCCGCCTGCCGATCCAGAACGGTTCTGACGGCAAGCAGGTCACCAGTGCACAGCAAAGCGACGCCGTGATGTCCGCCCTGAAGGCCGACGCCCCCGATGTGCAATTGCGTCGCGTGGAATTCGTCGGTCCGCAGATCGGCCACGAGTTGTTCACGGATGGCCTGCTGGCGCTGACCTTCGTGGTCATCGGCATCATCATCTACCTGTCCTTCCGCTTCGAATGGAAGTTCGCGGTGGCCGGCGTGATCGCCAACCTGCACGACGTGGTGATCATTCTGGGCTTCTTCGCCTACTTCCAGTGGGAGTTCTCGCTGGCGGTGCTGGCGGGCGTGCTGGCCGTGCTCGGCTACTCGGTGAACGAATCGGTCGTGATCTTCGACCGGATTCGCGAGACGTTCCGCAAGATGCGCAAGGCGACGGTGCGCGAGGTGATCGACCACGCCATCACAACGACCATGTCGCGTACGATCATCACGCACGCGAGCACGGAAATGATGGTGCTGTCGATGTTCTTCTTCGGTGGACAGACGCTGCACTATTTCGCGCTCGCCCTGACCGTGGGTATTCTGTTCGGTATCTACTCGTCGGTGTTCGTGGCCGCGGCCATTGCGATGTGGCTCGGCGTGAAGCGTGAAGACCTCATCAAGCACAGCAACAAGGATGGTGAAGAAGGCGTCGATCGCAACGACCCGAACTTCGGCGCCCGAGTCTGACCGACTCACTGCGCTGCGTCAGGAAGACCGCCGGCATGTCCGGCGGTTTTTTTTCGCGTGTGCGGCGCGCGAACGCCGTGCCCCGGTCGCCTTGGCCTTGGCCATCTCGGTGCGCATTGCCATGACCGCCCCGCCCTCCTCGCCGTGATCGATGCGGTCGTCACCATGCAAAACGGGCCGCAGATGCGGCCCGACTTGTTGCTTCATTGAAGCGGTGGAGGCGTGCTGGACGCGCTCAGACCCGTTTGGCGAGCGATTCGGCGATACCGATGTAGTTCGCCGGCGTCATTTGCAGCAGACGCGCCTTCGCATCTTCCGGAATGGCCAGTTGCTTGATGAAGTCCTGCAACGCTTCGCGCGTGATGCCCTTGCCGCGCGTCAGCTCCTTGAGCTGCTCGTACGGGTTGGGAATGCCGAAGCGGCGCATCACGGTCTGTACCGGCTCGGCCAGCACTTCCCACGTGTTGTCGAGATCGTCGTTCAGACGCTGCGGATTGACTTCGAGCTTGTCCAGGCCCCGCTTGCACGAATCGTACGCCAGCAGACTATAGCCGAACGCCACGCCGATGTTACGCAGCACGGTCGAGTCGGTCAGGTCTCGCTGCCAGCGCGACACCGGCAGCTTGTCGGCCAGATGGCGCAGCACGGCGTTCGCCAGACCGAGGTTGCCTTCCGAATTCTCGAAATCGATCGGGTTGACCTTGTGCGGCATGGTCGACGAACCGATCTCGCCGGCCTTGGTCTTCTGCTTGAAGTAGCCGACCGAGATGTAACCCCAGATATCGCGGTTCAGGTCGAGCAGGATGGTGTTGGCACGCGCAACGGCGTCGAACAGCTCGGCCATGTAATCGTGCGGCTCGATCTGGATCGTGTACGGGTTGAACGTCAGGCCCAGGCGCTGCTCGATCACGGCCTTCGAGAAGGCTTCCCAATCGTAGTCCGGGTAGGCCGAGAGGTGGGCGTTGTAGTTACCGACCGCACCGTTCATTTTGGCGAGCAACTCGACGCGGCGAACGCGCTCCAGCGCGCGGGCCAGTCGTACGGCCACGTTCGCGAGTTCCTTGCCAAGCGTGGTCGGCGACGCCGGTTGACCGTGCGTGCGCGAGAGCATCGGCTGAGCGGCATGTTCGCGTGCCAGCTCGCCAAGCTTGGCGACCAGCGATTCGAGCGCGGGCACGACGACCTTGTCGCGCGCGCCCTTGATCATCAAGCCGTGCGAGGTGTTGTTGATATCTTCCGACGTGCAGGCGAAGTGGATGAATTCGCTCGCCTTTTCGAGTTCCGCCTGGCCCTGCACCTTCTCCTTGAGCCAATACTCGACAGCCTTCACGTCGTGGTTCGTGACCTTCTCGATGTCCTTGATGCGCTGCGCATCGGCGTTCGAGAACTGGGTGGCCAGGCTCAGCAGGAACGTCTCCGCTTCGGCCGAGAACGGGGCGATTTCGGCGAAACCGGCCTTGGACAGGGCGATCAGCCAATGGATCTCGACCGTCACGCGGTGGCGCATGAACGCCGCTTCGGACAGCCACGGACGCAGGGCGTCGGTCTTGCTGGCATAACGGCCGTCGAGCGGAGAAAGCGCGGTCAATGGGGAGAATTCGTCGGACATGGCACTGGGCACCGAAAAAGAAAATCGGGGGAGCCGGCGAGCCGCCAACTCGGAAAGGCCAGCATTTTACCATTCTCGGCCTCGCCCATCCCGGGACGAATCGATTTCACCGCAATTCGGGCAGGGCTCGCCCCGTGCTGCGGCATACGCAACACGCATGCGCGACAGCCCGGAGCCCACGTTATACTCTCCCCCGCCCTACCGCGATTTATCAAGGATTCACATGAAGTTGATCGGTGCCCTCGCCAGTCCCTACGTTCGCAAGGTCCGCATTGTGCTGGCCGAGAAGAAGCTCGACTACAAGCTCGAGCTGGAGAACGTGTGGGCCGACGACACGCGCATCCAGCAGTCCAACCCGCTGGGCAAAGTGCCGTGTCTGGTCATGGAGGACGGCGAAGCCGTGTTCGACTCGCGCGTGATCTGCGAGTACCTCGATACGCTCTCTCCGGTGGGCAAGCTCATCCCCCCTTCTGGCCGCGAACGCGCCGAAGTGCGCTGCTGGGAGGCCCTCGCCGATGGCGTGACGGACGCCGCCGTGCAGATTCGCGTCGAGGCGATGTTCCACGACGAAGCCTCGCGCTCGCAGGCGCTCATCGACCGCCAGCGCAGCAAGATCGACGAAGCGCTGCGAGCAATGGCGCTTGGACTCGACGAACGTCAGTGGTGCGCGAGCAACCGCCTCACGCTGGCCGATGTGGCCGTCGTCTGTGCGCTCGGCTACCTCGATTTCCGGTTTCCGGAGATCGCCTGGCGCGACGCACACCCCAATCTGGCCGATCACTTCGAACGCATGTCTGCGCGCCCCTCGGTCATCGACACCGCCCCCACGCGCTAGTCCTATCCGCCGACCGCAGGGCCAGCGCCTCGCGCCTGCCCGCGCGCGGGCAAGACGACCGCTGGCCGGTCGCGTCCGCGGCTGTCGGAGGCTTGCGCCGACGGGCTGCGTGTCAGCAGCGCCCCCACCCCTCGCAGCAAACGCCAGGCGCGTTCCCTCGCGGCCTCGTCCGAGGGCGTATCGCCGCGCTCCCGAGCCGGCGTTGTCGTGGCGGGCGCCGTGGTATCGGGCTTCGTATCGACAAGGATGGCGGCAGGCTGGATGGGCTGGATGGGTGGCAACGGTCGCGAGGGTACCGCTGGCACCGGACCCGCGTCACGTAGCCGAGCGTATCCGGCCATCACCTTGCGCACGTAATTCTGCGTCTCCGGGAACGGCGGGATCTGACGCCCGTAACGCAGCACCGCACCCTCCCCGCGTTGTAGGCCGCCAATGCCAGCGTCAGGTCACCGTCGAAGCGCGCCAGCAGCCAGCGGACGTAGGACGCCCCAGCGCGTACATTCTCCGCGGGGTCTTCGAGACGTCGCACGCCGAAGCGCTCGCCAGTGCGCGGCAGCACCTGCATCAACCCGATCGCCCCCCGCACGGACACCGCCTGCGGATCATATCCCGATTCAGTGTCGATAATGGCGTGCAGCAGCGCCGCATCAACTGACGCCACTTGCGCCGCGCGTTGCACCAACGCGTCGAAGGGCAGCGCGGGGTCGGCAGACGTCGGTGCGTCCGTGTCGCGGGAGGTGGCGACGACAGACATCGGTGCCGCCGTGTCGCGGGAGGTGGCGATGATCGACGTCGGTGCGTCCGCGTCGCCGGGGCTGGCGACGACAGGCGCTTGCGCGGGCCGCGCCAACACGTCTGCCATGGCCCGCGGCACGGGCACCACGAGCTGCGCGTCAGCCACTCGCGGGTGACGCGGCAGCAGTCCCCCGTCCATCGCCCATACGGACACCGACGGCCCCATCATGCTCAACACGCTGAGCACGCCTCCCGCGAGCCGTGCGCGCCACCCGCACAAGTCCCGAACCCGGCGCCCACTCATACGCCGTCTCCCGAAGCCGAGCGCGTGGGCGCGTCCTTCATGCCGCCTGCGACGCAGCCGTCCTGCGGCATTGCATCGGCGTGCGGCGCGGCGTTCGCCGCTTGCACCTCATAAGGCAGGTCGAGCGCGAGCCGCAGAATCGCGGCCACTGCGTCGAACAGATCGGGGGAATCGGTGCGTCGATCTCGACGTCGTCCATCAGGCGGCGCGCCACGGGCACGTGCTCGACTATCGGCACGCCTTCGCGCTCGGCGAGCCGGACGATGGTCCGCGCACGTTCGTTGCGGCCCTTCTCGATCACCATCGGCACGGCCGTCTCGCCGGGAACGTAGCGCAGACAAATCGCGATACGGGTCGGGTTGCGCACCACGGCCGTCGACCGCTTCACGTTGTCCGACAGACTGCCGCTTTCGATCGTTTCCCGATGAATGTCGCGCCGCTTGTTCTTGATCTCCCGGTTGCCCTCGACCTCCTTGGATTCCCGCTTGATCTCGTCGTGGGACATCATCAATTGCTTGCGAAGCTGATACTTCTGATACGCGAAGTCGAGCCCGCCGAACACTACGTACGCGATAACCAACACCGCCATCAGCCAGAACATCAACCGCACCGTGAGGGCAAGACCGCACGACGGCCCGCACTGCGGCAGCGCGGCGAGCGACGGCGTGTACTGCCGGATGAGATAGAAAAAGACCACGGCCAGCACCGCCACCTTGACGAGCGACTTGCCGAATTCGAAGAGCGACTGCATCGAGAACAGTTGCTTGGCCTTGGCGACGGGATCGATCCGTTCATACTTGGGACGAACGCTCTCGGGCGCCACGAGCATGCCGACCTGTAACACCATCGCCAGCCAGGTCGTCACGATCAACAGCACGGCAAGACCGCCCACGAAACGCACGAAGAGCAGCAGCGAAGGTCCGAGCATGCCGCGTACGGCGTCGTCCACCGGATCGTTGAGCACCCCTAACATGCGCGCGACGAGCGCTTGCAGCGCGTCGTAAAGCGCTGGCCCTTCGAACGTCAACCACGCCAGCACCACACCGAGTTGCATGCACACGGCAAGATCGGCGCTCTTCGCAACGCGCCCCTTCTTGCGCTCGTCTTCGATCTTCTTGGGGGTGGGCGGCTGGCTCTTTTCGCTCATGTCGGCCTCAGGATGCAGGCAGCGCCAGCGCGGCCCAGGCGCGAAACACGTCGGGCAGCCGATACCAGCCCTGCAGCGGCACGGCGATGGCAAACGGCAGACTGGCCACCGTCACCAGCAGCGCCATCGCGCTCTTCACCGGCATGGCGAGAAAAAAAACGTTGAGCTGTTGCGCGGCCCGGTTGATGAAGCCCATCGACATATCGACCAGCACCATCACGACCATCGCCGGCAGCGCCACCGCCACGCACATCACCTGCATCGCTTGCCAGAGCGCGAGCAGCCAGGCCACGCTGTCGTCATGCCATCGCCACGGCTGCCCCACCGGCAGCGCGGCGTAGGAGTCATATAACGCGGTGAGCAAGGCCTGCGCCGCCGGGGTGACAAAGAACAGCACGCAAAGCATCTGAGTGAGCGCGATGCCGAAGATCGACGACTGCGCCCCCATCAATGGATTGAGCACGCTCGCCATGGACGCGCCGCGCATCGTGTCGATCACGTACCCCGTCATGTCGACGGCCCAGAACGGCAGCGCGGCGGCAAAGCCGAGCAGGCCGCCGATGCACAACTCGCGCAGCACCAGCATGCCCCATGCGCCCCAATGCGACGGCATTTCCGGGCTAGCATGCACGAGCGACACCACCGGCAACGCCAGCGCCAGCACCAGCGCATTGCGCAACATGCCGGCGCCGAGCATGCCGACGGAGAACACCGGCAGCAGCATCGCAATGCCCAGCGGGCGCAGCATCGCCACGCCCCACGCCACCAACCAGCCGTACAGGTCGGCCCACAGCGGCGAGAGCAAGGTGTCGACGCCGGGCGCCATGCCCGGCACGAAGGAGGACGTCATGCCGCTCACCGCATCCGGCTGATCTGCTCGAACGCGTTACCCGCGTAATGCAGCAGCACATGGCCCATCCACGCATAGGTGGCGGCCAGCGTGACCGACACCGCGATGAGCTTGATGAGGAACTGCACGGTCTGATCCTGCACCTGCGTAAGCGCCTGCACCAGCGAGACCAGCACGCCGACCGCCGCCGCCACCACCACGGTGGGCAGCGACAGGAGGAGCGTGAGCCAGAGCATCTCGCTCGTGAGATTGACGACGATGGCTTCACTCATGGGTGCGCTCCGGGCCGCTTCATGCGTAGGAGAGCATCAACTGACGCACCAACTGCTCCCAACCGTTCATCATGACGAAGATCAGTAACTTGAACGGCAGTGCGATGGTCATGGGCGAGACCATCATCATGCCCATCGCGAGCAGGATGTTCGAGATCACCAGATCGATCACAACAAACGGCAGGTACAGCAGCAGCCCGATCTTGAACGCTTCGGCGAGTTGGCTCAGCGCGAACGCCGGCATCAGGACGAGCAGCGAGTCGCTGCCCAGGCGGCCGCGATGCGCCTCAGGCCAGGTATCTCGGCCGACGCTGGCGAAGAAGTCGCGTTGTCTCGCGTCGGTGTGACGGGTGAGAAATGCACGGTAGGGCGACAGGACGCTCGCATCGACATCGGCCACGAAATCCTTGGACGACAGCGATACCGGACGCGTCTCGAGATTGGCCTCGATGTCGAAGGCCACCGGCGCCATGATGAAGCAGGTGAGCACGAGCGATAAGCCGTAAATCGCGATGTTGGGCGGAATCTGCTGCGTGCCGAGCGCATTGCGCAACAGGGCGAACACGACCGCCAGCTTCAGAAACGCAGTCCCCAGCACCACCAGCAACGGCATGATCGAGAGCAGCGAAAGCAAGACGACGAGCTGCACCGGGTGGTCGAGCAGGGACATGCAAACTCCAATGAGCGTCGTTGACGACCGGGTTGGGTATCCGAGAGATTAGGTCGTCTCCGGATGCACGCCCATCCGGTCACGACCCGAAATATCGCCGGGAGAATCGCGCTCACCGGGCGTGTCGTGCTCGGTGAGCGCGACGTCGACCGACGCGTTCTCGACGGATGCACCGATCATGCTGTCGATGCACACCGCGAGTCGTCCGTCGTCGAAACGCAGCAAATGCCCGGCGGCCCACGGTGAGTCGTCACGCAGGAGCGTCATTCGATCGACCGACAGCGGGCAGGCGATTGCGTCGCTTTGGGCAATCGCGTCGTTGCCTGAACGCCAGGCCGTCAGCAACGGAATGGGAAAGTGCCTTTCTGCGACGAGGGCAGACAAACGCACGGTGGCTGCTTCCCGGCGCGCCCCGGCGGCCGTCGACAGCGTGTCGTCGGGGGGCTCGCGTTCGTGTCGTCGAGTTGCAGGACGCGCCGATCCAACGGCCGGCCGTCACGCATGGCCATGGCGCGGTCGCCGTCCACAAGCCAATACTCACCGCCTGCGATGTGAGCCGCCACGTCGAGGAGTACGGCGTCTCCCACCTGCACACGCTCGCATTGCGCGCTGGGCAAGGTCGCCCACCCCGCCACCAGCGCACATCGACGCGTCGGCAATCCCGACGGATCGAGCGCGGTGTCGCCTGGCGTCGCCCGTCGGCAGCGCTCACGCAGCCACGATGTCGCGCCGTCGAGATACATCAACGCCAACCGACGTCCCTCTCGCTGCAACACCACGCCCACACGCCACGCTGTCTCCACATCCGCGGACGCGAGGGCAGTCGCGCGCGGCCACGACCGGGTATCGCGGGTGGCGTCGGCCGCACCGACCGCCGCGTCGAGCGGCATATCGGCGCTCACGTCGCCCGTCGCCAGCGTGAGCGATGCCGCGCTGGCCCGCCACGCGGGCGGCAGCGCGTCCCACGACGGGACCGGCAGGTTCGGCGCGAGCCAGTCGCACCACTGCAGCGCGTCGCACCAGAAGCGCGTCTGGCCGACAACGCCTTCGTCGACGCGTGCCGTTACGATAAGACCTTCCCCTCCCGCACGTAGCCAGCCGACACGGACTTCGGTATCGCCTTCGACAAAAGCCACGCAGGCCACGCCCATGAGCGCCTCATCCAACGGCCCCGGCGTCGACGCCGCGATTAACTCGACGTCCGACTCAGGGGACATATCGAGCCTCGACTTCGATCGTGACGGACACCTTCAGGCGCGACGTCAGGGCGCGCTCGAGCCGCCCTCGATGCGCCAGCAACCGCCGGTACATCGTGAGCCGCACGCAGAGCAGACTCACCGTCACGCCCTGCCGTCCGCGGCGGGCTTCGACGACCAATGCATCGAGCGCACCACCATGCACCAACATGCGCAACGAACTGCCGCCGTCCCAGTTGGCATCCTGACGCACGTGCCAGACACGCAACCAACGCAGCACATCGGCGGGTCCGGACACGCACGCGGCCGGCTCGCATGCCAGGGTGAAGGTCCGTTCGTGACGGTCGCCGCTTGGCCTGCCATCGGGCGTTGCCGTGCCGCGCCGCTGCGACGACGAACGCTCGGACAAGCTGACGAACGCATCGGCCGACGGGCCGCTTCGGTGAATGGTACGCATCGTGAAGTCCTTTTGATGGCAATGGTGGTGAGCGCGTTTCGTTCGGCATAGGTGCGCAATCCCTTCGGCGCCGGGTCATGGCGTGAGACTGTTCCGTCTTCGGCGGTCCATTGCCCATTCACCGGCGGTAAAACGTCAGCAACTCCCGCAGTTTTTCCTGCTTGCGTGCATTCGCCTGCAGGCGCTCGCGTTGGTGACGCACTTCGGCGTCGACAAGCTTCGCGTGCGCGAGTGCGGCGCTGTGCCGGTTCCGCGCCTCGTCAAGGGCGGCTCGCTGCACTTCCACCGCACCCGGCGCGCCCGCGGCCTCGCGGGGCCCGTAGACTCCGCCGCGCGACAATGCGTCCTGCCACGCGCGACGTTGCGCGTCGCACGCGCGCTCGCACGCAACGACCGCCTCGTTGGCGTCGCGCGCCGCGGCCGTCATGCGGGCCAGTGCGGCACGCAGGCTGGCTTCGCGGCGCCGGGCGAGGGCCGCCAACGCCGCCAGGCCCTCGTCGTCCTTCAGTTCGCGAGATGTTCGAGCCATGCGCGCGTGTCGTCGAATGGCGCCACGTCGTGCTGCGCCTGACAAAGAAAGGCACGGATGTCCGGCGCGCGCGCGAGCGCGTCGTCGGTCTCCGGATCGTTGCCCGGCTGATATTCGCCAACGCGTACCAGCAACTCGACCTGCGCCGCCAGCGCCATCGCGCGCCTGACACGCGCCGCCGCATCGACATGCGGCGCGTCGGTCACCGCCGCCATCACCCGCGAGAGGCTCCTCGCGACGTCGATGGCGGGATAGTGATTTTCCTGCGCGAGACGCCGCGACAGCACGATGTGACCGTCGACGATCGAACGCACCTCGTCGGCGAGCGGCTCATCCAGGTTGTCGCCTTCCACGAGCACCGTATAAAACGCGGTGATGCTGCCCCGCACGCCGGTCCCCGCGCGCTCCAGCAACCGGGGCAGACGCGCATAGAAGCTCGGTGGCAACCCGCTCGTCGCCCCAAGCGGCTCTCCCGCCGCCATCCCGATATCGCGCACGGCGCGCCCGAAGCGCGTCAGGGAATCCATGAGCAACAGCACGTCTTTGCCGTCGTCGCGAAACGCCTCCGCAATGGCCGTCGCGGTGTAGGCTGCCTTCATCCGTTCAAGCGCGGGACGATCGGATGTCGCGACGACGCAGACAGTCCGTGCACGCGCCTCGGGGGTGAGGGCCGTCTCGAGAAATTCGCGCACCTCACGCCCGCGCTCGCCGATCAGCGCCACGACGATCACATCGGCCTGCGCACCCTGGCACATCATCGCCAGCAGCGTGCTCTTGCCGCCCCCCGCCGCCGCAAAGATGCCGAGTCGCTGGCCGCGACCGCAGGTGAGCATGCCGTCGATCGCGCGAATGCCGATGGGCAGGCATGTGGACACGAGCGCGCGCGTCATCGCGGGCGGCGGCGCTGTGTCGAGTGAACGCCATGCCACGCCGGACCTCGGCGCCTCGTCGGCCGCCGTCGCGGAGGCCAACGGCCGCCCGAGGCCATCGAGCACCGCGCCGATCAGGTGATCGCCGACGGCCACGCGCGACGACGTTCCCAGCGCCTGCACCAGCGCGCCATTGGCCACGCCGTTCGGCTCGGCATACGGCGCCAGCCAGACATGCCGCCCCTCGACCGCAATCACCTCGGCGTCGAGCGACGGCGAGACCACGCGGCATTGCTCACCGAGCGCCGCGCCCGGCAATCGGGCACGCATCGCATTCGGGGTGATCTTGTCGATACGCCCGTAGCGCGCTTCACCGCCGGACATCCGCCGCCACTCGTCACACGCCTCGCGCCGCGCGTCGAGCGTTCGACGAAGCCCATGGGCGATGCGTGCGGCGTCCGGGCGACGCATCTCAGTAGGTTCCCTGCACGTCGATCGTGCCCAGCACCCGCACATGCGGCTCGTCGGCCACTTCCTGAAACGACAACACCGCCAGATCGGCGCGTTCGCGCTCGACGAGCTTGCGCAGAAAGCGTCGAACGTCCATGGCGGTGAACAGTACCGCTGGCGTGCCGTCATGCGTGGTTAGTGCGCCATCGATGGCGTTCAGAATCGCGTCGGTCTGCGCGGGATTCAGATCGGCATAGGACCCCGACGCCGTCTGCCGCACGGCGGCCCGCACGGTGTCCTCGATGCCGCGGCCCACGTTCCATCCGGTGATATGTTCGGCGCCCCGTCGAAAGCGCCGGGTGATGTGACGTCGCAGACTGAGCCGCACGTACTCGGTCAACATGATCTGATCGCGCTCGCGCGGGGCCCATTCGATCAGGGCCTCGAACACGCGCCGCAGGTCACGAATCGACACGCCCTCGGCGACCAGTCGCTGCAGCACCTCCGCCGTCCGGCTGATCGGCAATTGGCGTTGCAGCTCCTTGACGAGTTCGCCGTAGCGATCCTCCATCGCATCCATCAGGAAACGCGCTTCCTGCACACCGAGGAAGTCGGCGGCATGCGCGTCGATGACCAGCGACACGCAGTGCGCCACACGATCCGCGCCCACGATCACAGTGCCGCCTCGCGTCTGCCACGCCTGGCGTTGCGCATCGTCCAGCCAAAAAAGGATCTGCCCGCCGAACGGCAACGGCATCTCGCGCGGCGCACCGGCGTCAAGGCTGCGCAGCGCGGGGATCGGATGCGCCGCGTCGTGCTGCGCCAATGCGGCGTCAGGGGCCATATCAATCGTCATCACGCTCTCGTGATAGAGCTGAATATCCAGCGTCTCGCCCGGCAGGCCGGCGTCGACGACCACCTGCACCTCGGGCATTGGCACGCCGAACTGCTCGAACTTCTGATCACGCAGGGCATCGATGCGCGCGGCGAGCACCGCAGTGCCGCCCGCTGCCTCGGCCAACGCGGCCCCCACCCGCGCCTGCAGCGGCTGCGCGCCCGGGCGTCCCGGTTTCGCTTGCGCGCCGCCGGCTTCGCCCTGCGCGCCGTCCTTGTCCCCTTGGCCCTCGCCCTCTCTGCGTTTCACCCACCACGCGGCGGTCCCCGCCAGCGCCGCGAGCAGGAGGAAATAGTGCATCGGGAAGCCGGGGATCAGACCGAAGAGCACGAGCACCACGGCCGCCAACGTCAGCGAGCGCGGCTGTGCGGCAAGCTGATCGGTGAGTTCGCGCGCCAGGTTGCGACGTTGCTCGCCAGGCACCCGCGTCACGATGATGCCCGCCGTCACGGAAATGAGCAGCGCCGGAATCTGCGACACCAGCCCGTCGCCGATGGAGAGAATCGCGTAGATCGCCGCCGCATCGCCCGCACTCATGCCGCGCATGAAAACGCCCACCCCGATGCCGCCCAGCAAGTTCACCACGATGATGACGAGCCCGGCGATGGCATCCCCCTTGACGAACTTCATCGCGCCATCCATCGCGCCGTAGAACTGGCTCTCCTTCTGCACGACGCGGCGCAGGCGCTTGGCCTCGGCGGCGTCGATCGTGCCCGCACGCAAATCGCCGTCGATGCTCATCTGCTTGCCGGGCATGCCATCGAGCGAAAACCGGGCGCCGACTTCGGCCACGCGCTCCGAGCCTTTCGTGATGACGATGAAGTTGACGACAGTGATAATCAGAAACACGATCATGCCGACGACAATGTTCCCGCCTGCGGCGAAATCGCCGAACGTGTAGACGATGTCGCCCGCGTCGGCGCGCAGCAAAATCAGGCGGCTGGTGCTGATCGTGAGCCCCAGCCGAAACAGCGTGGTCATCAGCAGTACGGACGGGAACGCCGAGAAATCGAGCGGCTCGTTGATATAGAGCGCCACCATCAGCAGCAACAGCGACAGGCCCAGATTGAGCGCGATGAGCAGATCCATCACCGACGGCGGCATCGGGATGATGATCATCAGCACCGTGACGAGCAGCAGCGCGGCCAGCACGATGTCCTGCCGGCCGGCAGCGACGCGAAGCCAGGGCAGCAGGCGCGTCACGGGCAAATCTCCTGCTGCTGCCGGGCATCGATCCGCGCCAACAGGCGCCGCATGCGGCCGAGGCAATCAAACCATTCGACGGCCTGTGAGTTGCCGCTCGCCGGCGGCGTGGCGATCAACATCGGGCGCCCCTGCGCCACACATGCCCGCACGGGAATGCCGAGACTCCACTCCGGCGCGCAGGTTTGCAGCAACATGGGCAGCCACCGCTGCGCGCGGGCGGCGCGATCGATCAGCGTCAACACCAACGTCACGCCCTGCGCATCGACCTCGATCATCAGCACGCAGGGTGCGAGCACCACGCGCATGCGAGGGGCCACACGTTGCGGCGGTAGCGCCAGCAATTCGAAGAGCTGCTCGAGCTTGCGTTGAGTCTGGGTGTCCATCGGCGATCTTGCGTTGGGAACGTGCTGGCGGCGCACGCGCGGCTCGGAGGGCGCTCAGGTAGCGGCAGCGGGCATGGTCGCGCATCCACGGCCGAGGGGGCTATCCGGCGCATACCTGAATTTCGCGGCGGGCGTTCCGACGAGGGGCCGCCATCGTCACAGCATCATGCGTAGTCGATGTGCCCAATTCACGATATCTGCCACGTTGTGTGCGTCGAGCTTGCGCATCATGTTCAGCCGGTGGGTCTCGACCGTCTTCACACTGATCGACAACAGTTGCGCGATGTCGCGATTGCGTTGCCCTTCCGCGACCAGCTTGAGCACCTGCCGCTCACGCAGCGTCAGCAGCCGTTCGGGCATCTCGAACGCGCATGGGCGGGGCACGTGGCGCGCGCCCGCCGGATCGTGTATGCCACCGAACACGGCCGGATCGACGAAACGCTCGCCACGTATGACCTGATACGACGCGTGGATCAACGTCGCGCGGGCGCTGCTTTTGAGGACGTAAGCCGCCGCCCCGGCTTCCAGCGCCTGGCGCGCCCGCTCGCTGTCGTTGCTGGCCGAGTTGACGACGATGCGCAGGTCGGGCCAGCGCTGGGCGCATTGGCGGATCACGTCCACGCCGTCCATGCCGGGCAGGCCCAGATCCAGCATCATCAGGGTCGGTCGATGCACCACGCAGGCCCGGTAGACATCGAGCCCGTTGACGACCCGGGCAAGCACGCGCCAACCGAGATCGTGCTCGATCAGACAGCAGAGTCCGTCGGCCAGTAACTCGTGGTCTTCGACAACGACGACACCGATACACCCCGTCATTCGCAGCTCCTCGACAGTTGGTCATAAGCACTCACGCAAGCACTCATACGGATTTTTGTTCACTTTCTATCGACTTCGGGCCACTTGCGCGAATCTTGTGCCTTCGCCTGACGCCGGACGTGGGAAAGCCCCCAAACCGCGGCGCCCGAGCGTCACTTCAGGTCTGCGCCGGATTGTGCCGGCACCTCAGCGCTTGATAATGAGGAATCTTGTGCGCCGCCGTGTCGATCGACGGCGACCCGTGATGGCGTATGCCGCCGATGTCGCATGCGCTTCGTTCCCCGTGCCCGTGCACTGCCTCCTTCAGATACCTATGCGTTTGCCATTTGCGCTTGCCGCGCTCGACTGGATTACCCCGCGCGAAGTACAGGGTGCGCGCATTGCGCTCGACCTCGACGGCCAACGCGGCTGGACGTGTCGAGCCGACGGCGGCTACTGCGTCGCAACGGCACTGACACTGCCGTCGCACGCCCATATGCAAGTCCATCCCCATGCTCAGCCCCATGCGCAACCGCTCGCCGCCGCACTCGACGACGACCCGGCGCTCGCACGCTGGCTCTTGCGGCTCTGCCTCGTGCTGGCCGGTCAGCCGGCGTTGCGCGACGACAGCCTGTGCGTTGCGAACGACGTCCTCTGGTGGGTCCACCGCTTCGATGCCGGCGAACCGGCCGCACGCGTGGAAGCGCAGCTTCGTCGCCAACTGCTGGCCTGCATGATGGTGACGTCTCAGGGCACGCGCGCCGACGCGGTGCCACCTGCATCATTCACGCCCCACGCGTCCGGTCGTCCCGCCGGGGCGGCAGACGCCAGCCGCCGTCTTCACGCGCTGCGCCGCTGCTGACCATGCCGCCTTCCTTCACTTCGCGCACCGTCGCCCTGCTTGCCGGGAGCCTGTGCGTCACGCTGGCCACCGCGTCGTTTGCCGCGCCCCTCACGGAGCATGCGTCCCGGGTCTCACCGGGCACGCCGGTCTGGCGCGGCGGCCCGTTCGTCTTCCAGAGCGCAGGCACGCCTCTCGCGGAGTTGTTGCGCGACTTCGGGGCGCACCACGGCATTCCGACCGTTGTGAGTCCGCACGTCGCCGATCGCTTCATCGGCACGCTACCTGCGGGTGCCGCTCAGGCGACCCTCGATGCCCTATCGGAACGTTATCGGCTTTCGTGGTACTTCAACGGCCAGACGCTGAACGTCTATAAATCCAGCGAGGCAACGCGGCGCGTCATGTCCGTGCGTTACGCCTCGCCCAGCGACTTGCTCGGGCACCTGCGCAATGCCGGTGTGCTGCACCCGCGGCACTGCGTGGCGCGGGCGATTCCGGCCACCCACGCCCTTGAAATCGCCGGCGTTCCCGCCTGCATCGAGACGGTTGCCATGCTCGCAGACCACCTCGAACGCGACGCCCGCGATCAGCAGGAAAGCGAAGAGACCATCAAGATATTTCCCCTGAAATTCGCGACGGCCGACGACACGAGGTACTTTTATCGCGGGCAGGAAGTCGTCGTGCCGGGCGTTGTCAGCGTACTGAAGGATTTGATTCTCGGCGCCGGTCCGCTCGGTGCCACTGCGGCGGCGTTTGCCTCGCCGGGCGCGTCGGCCGGCGCCGGCCTTGACGCCCGCCTTCCCGTCGCCGCCGGCTCGCGCTCCGGCACGCCGCGCTTTTCCGCCGATCCGCGTCGCAATGCGGTCATCGTGCGTGAGCGGCGACGCAATCTGCCGATCTACGGCGACCTGATCGCGCAACTCGACATCCGGCCTCGCCTGGTCGACATCTCGGTGGCGATCATCGACGTCAACGCCAGCGACATCGCCGAACTTGGCGTCGACTTCTCCGGCAGCGCCCGGCTGGGCGGCTTTGGCGCCGTGTCGCTGAACTCGCAGACACAGAATGGGGACACCGGTACGTTCACGACTTTGGTCGGCGACACCAACAAGTTCATGGTCAATTTGAGCGCGCTGGAGCGAAACTCCAAGGCGCGCGTACTATCCCGCCCATCCATCGTCACGCTCGACAATATGCAGGCCGTGCTCGATCGCAGCGTGACGTTCTATACCAAGGTCTCAGGCGAGAAGGTCGCCAAACTGGAGAGCGTGACGTCGGGATCGCTATTGCGTGTCACGCCGCGACTCGTTCCCCAGGAAGGCGATGGTCGCGAGCAGGTGATGCTCACCCTCAATATCGAAGACGGCGGCGAAGTGCGCAGCGAACGCAACAGCCGCAACGAGGTCCCGACGATCCGCAACTCCTCGATTTCGACGCATGCCACGCTCCAGGCGGGACAAAGCCTGCTGCTCGGCGGCTTCGTGCAAGACGCGCAGCACGAGCAGGAGCGCAAGATTCCCCTGCTGGGGGATCTGCCGCTCATCGGCCGTCTGTTCAGTTCGACGAGCAACCGGAGCGACAGTGTCATGCGTCTGTTTCTGATCAAGGCCGAGCCGGCGGCCGACCTGCCGAGCGCATGAGCATGCTCACGCTCACGCTGCTCGACGGCCCCCTCGCCGGACGACCCATGCCGCTACCGCCGGGCACACTCACGATCGGCGACAGTGATTCCGATATCGCGATGACGCTCGAACATGGCGCACAGATCGCGCTGGGCGTCGACGACGATGGCGTTCGGCTGCTCACGCCGGCGCCGGTCTGGGTCGACGGCATGCCCGTCGCCGCGTCGGATGATCGCGCGGCCGACACGCTCAGGCTCCCGCTGCATACCGCGATCGATCTTGCTGGCCTCGGCATCTGGCTTGGCGACGGTAGCGAAAGCGCGCCCGTGCCCATGCCAAAACGTCCGGAGCGGCGTCCCGAGCACGCGGCATCGCCTCGCATGACCCTCGCGCCCGAAGCCCCCCAAGCGGCCGAAGCCCCTGCGCGGCGCGCTCGCGCCCCGACCGCCTGGATCGCCGTCACGGGACTATCGTTACTGATCGCGGCGGCGGGCGTCGCGATCTGGCGCACGGGCACCGCCAACGTCATCGCCGCGCCGCCACCGCCCGACGCGCTCAAAGCGCTCGCGGCACGCGTCGCGCCCGGCGTCGTGCTGGATCACAGCGACAATGGGGTACGTCTGTCCGGCGGCTGCATCGACGACGACGCGCTTGCACGACTGCGCGCCGAGGCGCGTTGGCTGGGCAAAGCGTTGAGCGACGAGACCTGGTGCCCCGCGAATTCCATACAGACGGTGCGCACGTTGCTACGGTTGCACGGCTTCGGTACCGCACAGGTGAGCGTCACGCCGGACGGCGAAGTGCTCATCGGTGCGCCGACGGTCGCCGACGCCCGCTGGCGGTCAGCCGCCAACGCGCTCGATGCATTGGCGCTGCCGCATGGCTGGCGCGTGGCAGAAGGCACGGCCAACAGCTTCGAGCGGCTGTTGAAGACGCTACGCGACGCCGGCCAGTTGCGCGGCATCGATATCGCCCGCGACCGCAATGGATGGCGGCTTACCGGGGCACTGACCGTGGGACGCCAGGCGTCGTTGAAGGGCATCGTCGACACATGGAACACCGGTGACAACGCGATGCCGGTGCGCATCGAGCCGCTGCCGCCCCAGATCCCGACGCTGGCTGAAACGGGCTTTTCCGCGCCGCTCGTGAGCATAGGCGGTTCGCCCAACGCGCCGCAGATCACCCTCGCCGACGGCACGCGTCTGGCGCAAGGGGCGCGCCTGCCCGGCGGCACACGCGTAATCGCGATTCATACGGGCGGCGTGTCGATCGGCTCGCATGACCGGCTTTTCTACTTACCCCTGTCTCCGGAGACGCTGCATGACGATTCGCCTGACCCAGCTTGAAGACCGCCTCGCCGCCGCGCCCGAGGCTGTCGCGCGCGACATCGGCACACAGCTCGATGTCGCGCGCCAGACGCTGCAACAGGCGCTGCACGCGCCGCTTGCGCCCGCACAGCACGCGCTTGCGCAATCACAGATGCAAGCGGTGCGCGCCGCCGAGGTGATTCTCGAGGGCGTCGCGCGGCGGTACGCCACGTCTTACGGGTCATCGTCATGACGACGGGAGCGACGGTGGGCGTCGACCGATGCTCGCGTGTGCGCAGAAGCGACAACCCAGCTCGCGCGACCAAAGTCTGCGCGACCCAATCGTGGGAACCTTCGGCATCGCGCGCCCCGCGCGAGCGGTTTTCGTCACCGCGTTGTCGCAGGACGCTGGCACGGGGCGCGTCGTCGATTTCTTCCACTCTCCACGCATATCATGCCAAGTTACGACCTAGCGAAAACTCTCGTCGAAGCGCTGAAGTTGATCGGCTGCGACCCGGGCAAGATTGATGCCGTCGACAATCACTCGCCCATCGAGCTGACGTTTACCGCCTCGCCCAGCATCATCGTGGAAACCTTGAAAAACCAGGCGTGCAGTATTCACGCCGTCGTGGCCACCGACGAAGCCGCGCGTCTGCATCGTGCCAACAGTGAGCGGCTTCTGCAATTTCTCATTGAGCCGGCCGAATGGGCCGTCACCGGGCACGTGCAGTTGCGCGAACGCGACCGTCGTCTGATTCTTCACGCGCAGGTGACGGACGAAGCCGCCGCTGAGCCCGAGCCGTTCGCGCAAGCGCTCACCGATTTCTATGACCGTATCAAGCTCTGCCGGGAGCACCTGCGCGCCTGAGCGCAGCCGGCACCCTTTGGCGCATCCGTTGTGCGCCAGTCCATCCCCCGATCCTCGCGTTCCCACTTCCCCACTTCCCCACTACCCCCCGGTCACCTCTCCCTCGTGGGCGATCTCCGCGCGCCAGCCATCCAGTGCTTCGCCGAGCGTCTCGCGTTGTGTCTCGTCGCGAAAGCAACCGTCATGTGCCGACTGCACCAGCCGAGTCAATTCGCGCGCAAACGCGTAGCGCGCGTCGATCGTCACCATGCCTAGATAGGCCGCGCGTTGCGCAAGCCATTCCACGCCCACCCACGGCTGATCCAGTAACGTGAGCATCTCCGAGATCATCGTGTCCGTCTCGAACGCGCGAGCGCCTGCGGCGCGCAATGTTTGCGCCGCCTGCTCGCACGCCGACTCCAGCGTGAGAAACAGCACTACACGACGAAGATCGTCGATGACGGCGGCCAGACGCGGGAGTTCCGCACCGGCCTCTCGCGCGCCCAATTCCAACCCCAGCGCCTGCATCAGCGCGCGCAACCGCGCACGACGCTGCGCAAAGCGCCGGCATTCGTCGAACCATTGCGTCAACGAGCGCTGCGATCCTTGTGACTGACGGAACAGCGACTTGAGTTGTTGCAACAGCGCCATGCCTGGGTTTTGCCCGCTACCGCATTCCAGCGCCGCGAAGGCCTCGATCGCCCACGTCTCGGACGACGTCAGTTCGTCCAGCGTCCGGCGCAAGCGGCTGCGCGTTGCGCTGTCCAGCCCGCCTTCGGCCAACCAGGCCGCAACGACCAATGCCGCATGCCCGGCCGACAGGTGGGCCTGGCGAATCAGTTGATGGGGGTCGGGAACGAACGGAAGATCGCGCAACTGCCCTCGCAGTCGCTCGAATTGCGCCGCGTTCACGCGCGCAAACCGATGCATCTGCTGCTCGAACAAGGCGCGCGCACGCTGCTTGTCGTCGCGCACATCGCGATCGCTCGTCCTGCGGAATCGCACCCCGAGGGCGAAGCTGAGATTCTCTTGAGATTCGGCGACCGCCGCCTCTTCGTTCTGTGAGATGGTCGCTTCGATAAGCGCGATATGTCCCGGCATGTCGGCAGGCAACCCTCGCGCCGCGCTTGCCTCACCATCCAGCGGCAGCCATTCGTCCGCCACACGGCGCTCAACGGCCTTGTTTTCCTGGGGTGCCCGACCCGCCGATGGACCGGACGATGGCAAGCGCTCAACCATCAGCGATCTCCAGATCGGGACTCGCGTTCAGGCGCTCGAGGACTGCCGCGAGATCCGCGTCGAGATCCAGGCACACCGTCACCCATTCGCTTTCGATGCGGGCCTGCCGGCCAACCAGCGTGGCATCCGCCGTGCAGGCCAGCACAATATCGGCCGCTCGCAAGGCATCGGCCACGCCGTCGCGAAGGGCGGGCGGCACTCGCAGCACGAGCGCTCCCTCGCGCACCAGCGCGGGTAAAGCGAGTGCGACGCGTTGCGCGAAGCGCTCACCGACATCGAGCGGGGAGACGAAATTCGACAGCGCGGCGCTCAGGGCGTCTGTCACGCGACGCTCCAGCGAGCGAGCGATGTCGCGCTCGAGCGACGCCTCGTCGACCAGCCATGCAACGGCCTGCGCCACGGCGTCACGGCGGGCCGCTTCCGCAAGCGCCGCCGCCTCCTGTCGGGCCTGCTCGCGCGCCGCGTCCCGCCACGCGTCGCGCAGCGCCTGCGCATCGATACGTGCCTGCTCGCGGTCAGCCAGCGCGGCGTCACGCTCGGTCTTTGCCTGCGCCATCCAGCGAGCCCGCAGACTTGCCTGTTCGCGCAGCCCCTCGAGTGCCTGGCGGGAAATCACCGGCCCCGCAGGCGCGGGGCCATCCATCGCTTCGATGGCCGTCAAGGCGAAGTCGACGACATACATAGCATCTTCTCCAGCGCTGCAAACCGCAGCCAGATGTCCTCGTTCGTCGAGCGCTCACCCGCCGCAAACGGTTCAATGTCGGCCGGCGGGGAAGCAACAGTCTGGCGGCCTTGTTCACCGTCGCCACGTCGACGCACGGCAGCTCAGACGCGCCATCCAGGCACGCGCCGGTGGCCGCCAGCGCCGCAGGAACGACCTGCTCGGGCGACAGGGTGGGTCTGGCAGGCCAATCCAGACGCGTAAGCAGCAAACGGTCGCACTGCCAGGCGTCGAGCCACGACGACAACGCACGGCGGTACGTGCCGAGCAGGAGATAGTCCGCACATCCCATCGCGCGCAAGCCGTGGGCCAACGACAGACGTCGCAGGTTCGGCAACCGCCTCAGCATCGCTTGCGCCGTGTTGCCTAGCGGGGGTGCGCAATCGCCCGCCGCCGCGCCCGGCCAGCCGCGCCGGGCGATGACCAGACCGTCGATGGACGCGCGGCACGCGGCGTGTCGCTGGTAGGTTTCTCGCCAAGGCAACATATCGAACACGTGCCACCAACCGACGTCCATTTGCATGCCGGGCTGCCAGATCAGGCGTGCAAGTTGGGTAGCGCCGCCGGAGTACGCGGGCGTCACGATGCCTTCGATACGCGGGCGCGCAAACGCGGCACCCATGATGCGCGCCGACGCCACGCCACTACCGCGGCAGCGGCCACCCCGATGCACGCGGCCACGACCATGCCCCACGCCACCGTCGGCAGCCCGCGTCCGCGATCCGTCAACGGGCCCGCGGGCGCACCTGTCGACGCGTCGACGGACGCACGAGGCAAGCGATAATCGGCGGGCTGCAACACGATGCTGATGCGCTCGGGCGTCACCCCCGGCACGCTGTCGTGAACCAGGCTGCGAATATCCGTCATACGCTGCGTCATATTGATCTCGGGGCTGTACTTCACGAAGACGGCCACGCCGGGCGGCAAGGTCGTGCGCCCTGCGGAATCCGTCGGCACCTGCGCGATCGAGACTTCGGCCACCATCACACCGTCGAGCGACGCGAGCATGCGCTCGAGTCGCTGCTCCTTGAGATAGATCAGCTTCGCCTGCTCCTGCACAGGCGAACTGACGAGTTGTCCTGGTGGAAAGACATCCTCGACGGACGCGCGCTTCTGGCGCGGCAAGCCGTGCTGGCGCAGCACCTCGACACCGCGCACGAAATCGCTGCGCTCGATGCGAACCGTCATGCCCGCGGTGTCGGCGCGCTTGTCGGCCTGCAGCCCGGACACCAGCAATAGCGCCAACATCTGGTTGGCCTCGGTCTCGCTCAGCGAGCGATGCAGTTCGACCTTGCACCCGGCGAGCGAGATCACGAGCAGGCTGCCCAGCAGCCATCGGCCGCGCCAACGGATTTGTGCCACGGACGGAGTGCGTCTCGCCGATCTCGCCAGGACGTCGACGATGCGACGGCCGCGCGTCATTGCATATGCACCAGCTTGTTCACCCCTTGCGTGGCGGCGCCCGCGACCTTCGCCACGAACTCCAGTGCCAGCACGCGCTCGGTCAGGACTCGTTGCATCGCGAGCATGCGGGCCGGATCGTCCAGCGTGCGCTCGTCGATCGCTACCCGCTCGGCCAGGCGTTCGGTGTTGCCCGCGAGCTTGCCCGCTGCGCTGAGCAGATGATGCTCCGGCAGCGACGGCGCGCTCGCGAGGGCCTGACCGAAATGAACGGCGTCGTGCTCGCTGGCGTTGACCGGTACGAGCGCGGCGTTCGCTGGCGTTGCAATGGCAGACGCGTGCGCAAGTACCGCAGGGATCTGAGAAGTGGTCATGACGAGGGAACGGGAGGAGGAGAGGAGGACGAAGAGGACGAAGAGGACGAAGAGGACGAAGAGGACAACGCGGGCAACGTCGGCGACATCGCGTTGGCGGACTGGCTGGCGTCCATCGCGTCAAGCCAGCGGGCAAGCACGTCGCCCGTCGGGTTGGCGTCATGCCCGGCCGCCACGATCTTGGCGAGGTGGGCGCGCGCCGCGCGCGTATCGCCGAGCGCGATGAGAAGCGCCGAGTGCAGCCATTGACGCGTCTCACGATCCGTCACGAGCGACGGCAAGGCATGCAGGATCACGCGGGCTTGCGAGTGCATGCCGTGATGTGCACCCGCCAGCGCCAGTTCGACGACGATTTGCCGGATCGACGCGTCCAGCCATGAATCGGCGGCGTTGTGCAACACAGGGTCTGCGCACGTCATGCGATCTTGGCGATGATGCCCATCAGCGTGTCCTTGATGAGCTTGAGCGTTGCGCTATGCAGCCCGACCATTGTCGAGAACTGCTGCAACTTGAACTGGACATCGAGCATATCCCGAGGGTCGTCGGCTTTCCCTGCGCGCACGGCCTGCGTCGCTTGGTCCGACAGGCTCCGCACCCCTTCGGACATGCCGCGATGGATTTCCTCGACGTTCATTGCACGCCCCTGTCGGTGAGGGCACCGTGCCCCGCGACCAGATCGGCGCGCATGGCGGCATAGGCATCCGCTTGCGGCATGGCGACACGGCCGCCGCCGCGCTGCGGCGGCGTGCCCAGCCGGATTTCCGTCGGCGCGCAATCGAAGCGCTTGCGGAACGTGTCGGTGAAGTGCGCATGGTTGGTGAAGCCGCACTCAAGCGCGATGTCGAGTACTTTGTGACGCGTGGACAGCAGCAGATCGCGCGCCAGCCGAAGGCGTCGCTCCAGCAGCCACTGCTTCGCGGGCATGCCATACGTTTGCTGGAACAGGTAGCGAAACTTGCGCAGCGGCATGCCAAACTCTTCGGCGAGCCGCCCGACCGGCCACGGCCGGTGAAAATTGGCTTCGACGAAATCGAACAGCGAATGGCTGCCCGCGATCGTCTGACGCAACATGGCCGAGAAGTACCGCTGATCGCGACACAGGCAATAGACGTAGAAGAAACGCAGCATCGCCATGCGGTCGACGTTTTGCAACGTCATGGCCACGTCGACCATGCTGGGCTCGAGAATCAGCGTGCGTGCCGCCTGTCGATGAAAAACGCCGAGCGGACGGCGGTCGAGCAGATCGACGACATCGGGGTACAGCGCCTGCAGGTCGCAGGCGTGAAAATCGTGTGACATCACCGGCCCTGGGGCATCGATCGTCGCATCCGAATGGGTGGCGGTCATGCCGCCGGCCGGCAGCGTGTGTACGAGACCGTTCACATTCAGTTTGATGTCGTGGTGGCTGATCAGAAATCGCACCGTACTCATAGGCTCCTCCTCTGACGACGGGCGGTCGCCGGGATGACAAAGTCGAAGGCCACACCATAGGCGAGTCCGCCCGCGAGCATCATCCGGTGGAGACCTTAATGTGCGATGCCTGACCTCGGCGTTATCGTATTTGGGAAGAAAACTGTCGGGAAACGTAAAAAAACCCGGCGCAGCATCACGTCGGGTTGTGGTGGAAGCCTCTTGCCTGGGCTTGCGCCGTTCGGTCAGGTGACCTCAGCCGGAGAGAAACTGTCGGCGCGCGCCATCGGCCAGTATTTTTCGTAGAGCTGGTAACGGAACTGGCCGCGCAGCAGATCGCCCGGCGCAAGGTACTTGAGCGATTCCGACATCAGGCGAATCTCGTTGGTCGACACACGCTCGACGATGTGATGCGCTCGCAGGTCGGACGGATGCGACAACCCCGCCGCCTGAATCAACTCCTGCAACGCATGCAACGTATGCGCGTGGAACTGGTGCACGCGCTGCGCCTTGTCCGGCACCACCAAGGCGCGCTGACGCAACGCATCCTGCGTTGCGACGCCCGTCGGGCAGCGGTCGGTGTGACATTTCTGCGATTGAATACAGCCGATCGCGAACATGAAGCCGCGCGCGGAATTGCACCAGTCAGCGCCGATCGCCAGCGTGCGGGCGATGTCGAATGCCGTAACGATCTTGCCCGATGCACCGATGCGGATCTTCTCGCGCAACCCGGCCCCCACGAGCGTGTTGTGCACGAGCAGAAGTCCTTCCTGCAGCGGCGCACCCACGTGATCGGTGAACTCGAGCGGCGCGGCGCCCGTGCCGCCTTCCGAGCCGTCCACGACGATGAAGTCGGGCAGGATGCCGCTCTCGAGCATCGCCTTCACAATGCTGAAAAATTCCCATGGATGGCCGATGCACAGCTTGAACCCGGTCGGCTTGCCTCCCGAGAGCGTGCGCAGACGCTCGACGAATTGCAGCAACCCAAGCGGCGTCGAGAACTCACTGTGACGCGACGGCGAAATACAGTCCTGCCCCATCGGCACGCCGCGCGTGGCGGCAATCTCCGGCGTGATCTTGGCCGCGGGCAGCACGCCGCCGTGTCCCGGCTTTGCGCCTTGCGAGAGCTTCACCTCGATCATCTTCACCTGAGGCGTGGTCGCCTGCGCCGCGAATTTCTCGGCGTTGAAGGTGCCGTCGTCGTTGCGGCATCCGAAGTAGCCCGAGGCCACTTCCCAGATCAGGTCGCCGCCCTGCTCCCGGTGATGCGGCGAGATGGAACCCTCGCCGGTGTCATGAATGAAGTTGCCGAGCTTCGCACCGCGATTGAGTGCACGGATGGCGTTGGCCGACAGGGCACCGAAACTCATGGCGGAGATATTGAAGATCGACGCCGAATACGGCTGTGCACGATCCGCGCCAATGGTGATGCGAAAGTCGTGATCCTTCAGGACAGTCGGCGCGAGCGAGTGAGCAATCCATTCATAGCCCGTCGCCTTGACATCGATCTCGGTGCCGAACGGCCGGCTGTCGACATCGCCCTTGGCGCGCTGATAGACAATGCTGCGCTGGGCACGCGAGAAGGGTGTCTCTGACGTATCGTCTTCCACGAAATACTGGCGAATTTCGGGGCGGATGAACTCGAACAGAAACCGGAAGTGTCCCCACAGCGGGTAGTTGCGCAGCACGGCGTGACGCTGCTGCACGATATCCCACACGCCGAGCGCCACCAGCGCCGCGAACGGCAACGGCCAGAGCGGATGCCAACCGTCGAACAGCACGCCCGCCAACGTTGCCAGGAGCAACGCCACGACGAGCCACAGAGCCAGGAATCGGCGCGAGAACATGAAATCTCCTTGCTTTAGGGGGACACTCGCCGGCACGCGGCCGGGGGTCCCCCGGCGAGCGCCGGCGGATTCAATGCGTATTGAGGATGGCGTGTTTGGCGGCCACGGCGGCCTGGGGGTTAGCGCTGCCGGCGTCGGCCGGCGTCGTGGCCGCGATGATGCCGCCGCCCAGACAGACCTCGCCGTCATACAGCACGGCCGATTGCCCCGGCGTGACAGCCCACTGCGCCTCCGAGAACGACAACGTGAGCGCGTCGGCGTCGGCACGCACCACTTCGCATGCGGCGTCGGCCTGCCGGTAGCGAGTCTTGGCGCCGCAGCGCGTGCCCTCGGCCGGCGGCTCGCCCGCGACCCACGACAGGTCTTCGGCATCGAGCGTGTCCGAGAGCAGCCACGGATGATCGTGGCCCTGAACCACATACAACGTGTTGCTCGCCATGTCCTTGCGCGCCACGAACCACGGCTCGCCGGAGCCTTCGCGGCTGCCCCGAGTCCGATGCCCTTGCGCTGGCCCAGGGTGTAGAACGCCAGGCCCACGTGCTCGCCCACGACCGCACCGTCAGGCGTTTTCATCGGGCCCGGTTGGGTCGGCAGGTAGCGATTGAGGAAGTCGCGAAATGGTCGCTCGCCAATGAAGCAAATGCCGGTCGAGTCCTTCTTCTTCGCGTTCGGCAATCCAATCTGGGCGGCAATCTCGCGAACCTTCGTCTTCGGCATTTCGCCGAGCGGAAACATCGTGCGTGAAAGCTGCTGCTGGTTCAGCCGGTGCAGGAAGTAGCTCTGATCCTTGGTGTGGTCGAACGCCTTGAGCAGCTCGAAGCGCCCATCGCGCTCGCGCACGCGGGCGTAGTGGCCCGTGGCGATGGTCTCGCCGCCCAGCGCCACGGCGTGATCGAGAAACGCCTTGAACTTGATCTCGGCGTTGCACAGCACATCGGGATTGGGCGTGCGGCCCGCCGAATACTCGCGAAGGAATTCCGCGAACACGCGGTCCTTGTATTCGGCGGCAAAGTTCACGGCTTCGACGTCGATGCCGACCAGATCGGCGACCGAGACCACGTCGATCCAGTCCTGCCGGGTCGAACAGTATTCACTGTCGTCATCGTCTTCCCAGTTCTTCATGAACAGTCCGACGACGTCATAGCCTTGTTGTTTGAGCAGCCATGCCGTGACCGACGAATCCACGCCGCCCGACATGCCTACCACTACGCGTTTTTGACTCATGTGTTGCCTTGCCCGCCGGTGCTCGCCGGATGGGTCAAAAGTAGAGCGAGGTCGTAACGTACCCCCGCAGGTAATCGTCCATGCAGCGCTCGAGAATCGGCGAGCGATGGCGCGCGCGCTGGGTACGCACTTCGTCCGGTGTCAGCCAGACGGTGCCGACAATGCCGTCGTCGAGCGTGCGCGACGCATCGAAGTCGCCCAGCGTGCCGGTGAACGCGAAGCGCAGATACGCGATGTCGCCGGGGCCGGGGGCGAGATAGATGCCCAGCAGATGCTGGGGCGCGAACGCATAGGCCGTCTCTTCCAGCACTTCACGGCGCACCGCGTCGAGAATCGACTCGCCCGGCTCCAGATGACCGGCCGGTTGGTTGATCAACAGGCCCTCACGCTTTTGCTCTTCGACAAACAGAAAACGGCCGTCGCGCTCGACGACCGCGGCGACCGTCACGTTGGGCTTCCAGCGTGCATTCATGACGCATCCTTGCGGGACGGGGGGACCGGACGGGCCCGATGGACCGTGGCCGGCGGTTGGCCCACGCGGTCGGTCCGAGACGTTACCCCGATAAAAGCAGCATTTTACCGTCTGGCGGGGTTTGGCGCTGAAGACCGGTGAGCGTCGTGACCGTGGCGGGCGAGACGACCGACCGGTCGGTCGGCCACCGCGACCGTGATCCCGGCCCTGTCGGCATATCCATATGCGGTTTCGTGCAATAGGCGCGTCTGTCATCTTCGGGTAAGCTTCCAGCACCAGCAATGTGCAGCATGCAGTGGCAGTACCGCATCACCGGTTTGTGCAGTAGTTCGATTGCAGTGGTTTGTGCAGGACTAATGTCATCAGCGGCGAAACAGGTAATGCGCCTGCCCCGGCAGCGCACGCGCTGCGGCTCCTTGGCCGCTGATGAGATCAGTTCACAAACCCAAGGAGAGACGTAATGAGAATCGGCATCCCCGCCGAAACGCTTACCGGCGAATCCCGTGTCGCGGCCACGCCCGAGACGGTGAAGAAGCTGGTCGCGTCAGGACATCAGATCGTGGTCGGACGCGGTGCAGGAGACGCCGCAAGTGTGCCCGACGCGGCCTTCGAAGCCGCCGGCGCCACATTAGGCAACGCCGCCGACGCCCTAGGTGCAGAACTCGTACTCAAGGTACGGGCCCCCTCCTCCGAGGAACTCGCACTCATCCCGCGCGGCAGTGTCGTCGTCGGCATGCTCAACCCGTTCGATGCGGAGAACAATGCGCGCATGGCGGCCGCTGGCGTGACGGCCTTCGCCTTGGAAGCCGCGCCGCGGACCACGCGTGCGCAAAGCATGGACGTGTTGTCCTCGCAGGCCAACATCGCCGGCTACAAGGCCGTGATGCTTGCCGCCAATCTGTATCAGCGCTTCATGCCGATGCTCATGACGGCCGCCGGCACGGTCAAGGCCGCGCGTCTGGTCGTGCTGGGCGCCGGCGTCGCCGGATTGCAGGCCATCGCCACGGCCAAGCGTCTCGGTGCGGTCATCGAAGCGTCGGATGTGCGTCCCGCCGTGCGCGAGCAGATCGAATCGCTCGGCGCCAAGTTCATCGACGTGCCGTTCGAGACCGACGAGGAACGCGAGATCGCCAAGGGCGTGGGCGGCTATGCGCGCCCGATGCCGGCGGCATGGCTCGCCCGTCAGTCGCAACTCGTGCACACGCGTCTCACGCAAGCGGACATCGTCATCTCCACCGCGTTGATTCCGGGGCGCGCCGCGCCGACGCTCATCGCCGAAGACACCGTCAAGGCCATGAAGCCCGGCTCGGTGATCATCGATCTGGCGGCAGGGCGCGGCGCGAACGGCGGCGGCAATTGCCCGTTGTCGGTGGCCGACGAGGTCGTCAAGGTGCATGGCGTGACGATTGCGGGCTACACCAACCTCGCGGGCATGGTGGCGGCCGACGCCTCGGCGCTGTATGCCCGTAACGTGCTCGACTTCCTGAAGCTGGTGATCGACAAGGAAGGCAAGCTCGTCATCGATACCAACGACGACATCGTCAGTGCGTGCCTGATGTGCCGCGACGGTCAAGTGCTGCGTGCGGCATAAGGGGGAGACACGACCATGGAAATGATCAATCACACGGTGATCAATCTGATCATCTTCGTGCTGGCGGTGTACGTCGGCTATCACGTGGTGTGGAACGTCACGCCTGCGCTGCACACGCCGCTCATGGCGGTGACGAACGCGATCTCGGCCATCGTGATCGTGGGCGCGATGCTCGCGGCCGGGCTCACGGAAGGCGCGCTCGGCAAGACGATGGGTGTCGTGGCCGTGGCGCTTGCGGCGGTGAACGTGTTCGGGGGCTTCCTCGTCACACAGCGCATGCTCGAGATGTTCAAGAAGAAAGACAAGGCGCCCGTCAAGGCGGCCGAGGGGGACAAGCAATGAGTATGAATCTCGTCACGCTGCTGTATCTGGTCGCGTCGATCTGTTTCATCCAGGCGCTCAAGGGCCTGTCGAACCCAAAGATGGCGCGACGCGGCAATGCGTTCGGCATGATCGGGATGGCCATTGCGGCCCTCACCACGATTGCGTTGATCTTTGAACTGCGACGTCTGATGGGCGGGAACTACTCGGGTCTCGGGTTGATTCTGGGTGGGCTCGTGGTCGGCGGTGGCATCGGCGCGTTCGTCGCGCGCAAGGTCGAGATGACCAAGATGCCGGAGCTGGTCGCGGCCATGCACTCGCTGATCGGTCTGGCGGCCGTGTGTATCGCGGTGGCGGCGGTCGCGGAACCGGCGGCATTCGGCATTGTGCCGGCCGGGGAAACGGTGCTGCCTTCCGGTAATCGGATCGAGTTGTTCATCGGTACGTTCGTCGGCGCGATCACGTTCTCGGGGTCGGTCATCGCCTTCGGCAAGCTCTCTGGCAAGTACAAGTTCCGTTTGTTCCAGGGCGCGCCGGTCCAGTTCACGGGCCAGCACACGATCAACCTGCTGCTCGCCATCGCGATGCTCGGCTTCGGTGTCATCTTCTTCCTGTCGCAAAGTTGGCTGCCGTTCGTTCTGATGACGGCCATCGCGTTCGTGCTCGGTGTGCTCATCATCATCCCGATTGGCGGCGCGGACATGCCGGTCGTCGTGTCGATGCTGAACTCGTACTCGGGCTGGGCGGCCGCCGGTATCGGCTTCTCGCTGAACAACCCGATGCTCATCATCGCAGGCTCGCTCGTGGGTTCGTCAGGCGCCATCCTGTCGTACATCATGTGCAAAGCCATGAATCGCTCGTTCTTCAACGTGCTTCTCGGCGGGTTCGGTGCAACGCCGGGCACGAGCCCCGCGGGCGGCGAGCAACAACAACGGCCGGTAAAGTCGGGGTCGCCTGACGACGCCGCGTTCCTGATGAGCAACGCCGAATCGCTGGTGATCGTGCCGGGTTACGGCCTGGCCGTCGCCCGCGCGCAGCACGCCCTGAAGGAGTTGACCGACAAGCTCACCGAGAAGGGGGTGAATGTGCGCTACGCCATTCACCCGGTGGCGGGGCGCATGCCGGGTCACATGAACGTGCTGCTCGCCGAAGCCGAAGTGCCATACGATCAGGTGCTGGAGATGGACGAGATCAACGGCGAATTCGGCCAGACGGACGTGGTGCTGGTGCTCGGCGCGAACGACGTGGTGAACCCGGCCGCGAAGAACGATCCGACGTCGCCGATTGCCGGCATGCCGATTCTCGAGGCGTACAAGGCCAAGACGATCATCGTCAACAAGCGTTCGATGGCGGCGGGCTACGCCGGTCTCGATAACGAGTTGTTCTACCTCGACAAGACCATGATGGTCTTCGGCGACGCGAAGAAGGTTGTCGAAGAGATGGTCAAGGCCGTCGACTAACGCGACACGTTCGTCATCGGCCGCACTGCGGGGCTGCACCGGAAGTATGCGGGCAGCCCCGCGCTACAATGCGCGCTCCTCATTGCTCCCAGGAACCGCGCCATGACGCTCGGCATTGTCGCCGCTCTGCACGAAGAAATTACCGATCTGCTCGCCGAGATGGCGCCCGGCGCGCACGTCGAGTCCGTCGGTATGCGTGAGTACCACGTGGGCAAGCTGCATGGCCATGACTGTGTCGTCGTGCTCGCACGTGTCGGCAAGGTCGCGGCGGCCGCCACGACCACCGCGCTGATTCACCGGTTCGCGATCGACGAGCTCGTTTTCACCGGCGTGGCGGGCGGGCTCGCGCATGGGTTGTCGGTCGGCGACATCGTCGTGGCCGACACGCTCGTGCAGCACGACATGGACGCCAGCCCCCTCTTCCCTCGTTTCGAAATCCCGCTGCTCGGCCGCAACGCCTTCGCCAGCGCACCGCCGCTGCGCGACGCCCTCGCGAGAGCGGCGCGCGACTGGCTCGCCGAGGAGATGGCGACGCAAGTGCCCGTCGCGCTGCGCACCGAATGGCAGATGAGCGCCCCACGCGTGCATGTCGGGCAAATCGCGAGCGGCGATCAGTTCGTCTCCAGCGCGGGCGAGGTCAGCCGGCTGCGCGACGCGCTGCCGCAAACCCTCGCCGTGGAGATGGAAGGGGCTGCCGTGGCTCAGGTGTGCCATGAGTACGGCGTCCCGTTCGCCGTGATGCGCACGCTCTCAGATAGCGCCGACGACACCGCCCACGTCGACTTCCCACGCTTTCTGCGCGAGGTGGCCAGCCATTATTCGCACGGCATCCTGCGCCGCTTCCTGACCGAACGGCGCGCATAATCCGGGGACCCTGCGCGAACACTCCGGGCGCCTCGCCGTCTGCCGCGTCGAGGCGTCCGTCCCCGTTTCGACAATTCCGGCGCACGATCTCGACACCTCGCACCGGACGCCTTCCCGACAATGCCATCTCTTGCATTGTCCGAAGGAGAGTTCCGATGAACGTGGAAAATCATCATGCCGGCACAGTCGCCACGGCGCATCTGAGTACGCCGGCACTCGCGCCGATCTATCGAACGCTGTGCTGGAGCGACGTCATCCAGATTCGCGCGCTCAACCCCAAGTGCAATCCGACGAAGGAGGCGATAACGGTAGCGGCCGAGCACCCGGATTGCGTGTTCGGACGCGAAGTCGCGCCCTATGTCGGCAAGACGGCCATCGGTGAACCGGCACGCAACGCGCAACAGCAAATGGCGCTGCGTCGGCTCGCCGTGCTGGAAGACCATGAGGTGACGATCGATTTGCTGCGGGATACAGGCTTGCCCAGTGCCATTGCCTCCGATCTCGTGCAACGGCTGTGCGCACGACCGATGGGTTGGTCCCTCTTCGAGCGGCTCGTGATCACGCCGACGCTGAACGACTGGGCGCGATCCGTGCTGGAGCGCCACGAGCCCGTGCACGTGGCCGACGATGTGCTGACGCTGCGCATCCTGCAGGCGTTCGGCCATGACGTCGCCGTGCCGTGGACGTTCGATGTCACCAACAAGTGGGTGTATTTCTACAGCGTATCGCCGGGTGACACGGGGTGCCTCACGCGACTCCTCAATACGGCCACGCGCGATCGACCGGACGATAGTGTCCGGCGCGAGGCATGCCGCAAGGCCTATCAGGCGCTGGCGTACACGCACTACGGTGCAGACGGCCAACTCTGGCCGCATTGGGAGGTGAGAGGCGACATCTGGGAGATCTATCCGGATCCGCGCAGCGAAACCTTCCATGACGACATCGTGTCCGATAACGCCGTCACCTGCGAGACGGAGCGTTGGCTCAGAAACGTCACGCCCGTCGGATTCATGAATGTTTCCGGCCACTCGCCGCGCACCGGCCTCGACTACGAGAGCGATCTGTCGGACCCGGACAACGTAACCTGCGATCCTGAGCGCGCGCGCGTCACACCGAGCGAACTGCGCATACGCCTCGCGACCTTGGCTGCGCAGCGACGCGGAGCGACGTCGGCCGCGCTGCCGGCACCGCCCGCCCCAGCGTCAGGCCCGCGTATCGCGTGGTCATCGGCCACCGACCAGTAATCGCGTGGCGCACGTCGCGCACAAAACAAAAGACCGGCAGGCGCCGGTCTTTTTCTTGTAACGTCGAATGCGCAGCGTCGCTTACGCTTGCGGTGCGCCCGCCTCGTCCTTGCCTTCGCCCTTGCCCTCACTTTCTCCGCGCTTGCGCACCGAGCCGGCAATCAGGTCGAAGCGAAACAGACGGCATTCGAGCGCGCCGTTGAACAGCGGTGTGCGACGCGATTCGCGCAGACGCATCTGTCCGGGCAGGCTCATGTCGGCCGTCAGCAGGTAGGCACTCCAGCCCGTGAAGCGCTGCTTGAGCGCGTCGCCGAAGGCGCGGAAGAACGCCGCGTCGACACCGTCCGGCTGATTGCGCTGAAACTGACCGCCACGATTGCCCTGCATGTCCGGCGATTCGTCGCCGTCATCGGCTTCGCGCGATCCGCGACGTCCGCGCACTTCGATACGCTCGCCGTACGGCGGATTCGCGACGATGATGCCGGGTCGATCCACCGGGGGCGACATATCGCGCGCATCCACCTGCTTGAGGCCGATGTCGCCCACGCCCGCACGCTCCAGGTTGGCGCGGGCCTTGGCCAGCATATCGCCCGAGATGTCGCTGCCGAAAATCGTCGGCGGCACGCCGCGCACTCGCGCGTCGCGTTGTGCCTCGGTGGCCTGCACCTTCAGCGTCTGCCACGCCGTGATGTCGTAGCCCTTGAGTTTCTCGAAGCCGAAGCGGCGCTCGGCACCCGCGGGCACGCCCAGCGCAATCTGCGCCGCTTCCGCGAGGAAGGTGCCGCTGCCGCACATCGGGTCGTACAGCACCATGTCGGCCGCCGTGTCGGTGCGCCAGCCGGCCAGACGCAGAATGCCGGCAGCCAGGTTCTCGCGCAGCGGGGCCGCGCCCTTGTCCAGACGCCAGCCGCGCTTGAACAACGCTTCGCCCGAAGTATCGAGATAGAGGGTAGCGTCGGTGGCGGTCAGGAAGGCGAACACCCGCACGTCGGGCTGCGACGTATCGATGTTCGGCCGCGCGCCGGTCTTCTCGCGCAGGCGGTCGCACACGGCGTCCTTGATCCGCAGCGTGACGAATTCGAGGCTGCGCACCGGCGCCTTGATGCCGGTGACGTCCACGCGCAGCGTCTGCTGCGACGAAAACCACTCTTCCCAGCGCTGCGCGAGCGCGAAGGCGTAGATGTCCTGCTCGGTCCGGTAGGGCTGCTGGGCGATGCGAAGCAGCACGCGGCTCGCGATGCGTGAATGCAGGTTGGCGGCCATGCCGGCTGCCCACGGACCGGCGAAATGCACGCCACCGGGCACCTGTTTGCCCACCGACACGGGCGCCAGACGTCCCAGCTCTGCCAATTCGGCGGCGAGCGCCTCTTCCAGTCCGCGAGGACAGGGCGCGAAGAATTCGAAGGAAGCCATTTCGATGCGTACGACCGGCACGCGAAGTGCCGGCGGAGGGAATAAACCGCTATTGTACGCGCGCCGACCCGGCCGGCGTCAGCGCCGCGCCACCGGGGCAGGCGGCGAGTTTGTGCAACAGCGTCTCGACGATGGCGTCGGGCGACTCGCGGATGTCGATCACCAACGCGTCGCGCGGCTCTTCGAGCGTGTCGAACTGGCTTTGCAACAGCGCCGGGTCGAAGAAGTGCCCGCCACGCGACGCCAGGCGCTCGCCGATCACCTCGGGGGCCCCCTTCAGATAGACGAACACGACGTCGCCGTCGTGCTCGCCCAGCACGTCGCGATAGCGCGAGCGCAACGCCGAACACGCGAACACGTGGTGACGCCCCGCCACGCGGCGCGCGACGATCGCCTCGCGAATCGCCGCCAGCCACGGGGCGCGGTCGTTGTCGTTAAGCGCCTCACCGCGCCGCATCTTTTCGATGTTCGCGGCGCTGTGAAACGAATCCGCGTCGGAAAACCCGCAGCCCAGACGCTCGGCAAGTCGTTGCCCGACCGTGCTCTTGCCGCTGCCCGATACGCCCATTACCACGACGATCATGGCTCGCCTCCTTGTAACCGGCTGACTCGCGTCAGCGTATTGACGCTGTTGCACGCCCTGCATCGCTACCTCACACCACCGTGGCGAGGCCGAGCGTCAGCAGCAACGCCACAACCGAAATGATCGTCTCGCACACCGTCCAGGTCTTGAAGGTCTGCGGCACGGTCATGTTGAAATATTCCTTGACCAGCCAGAAGCCGCCGTCGTTGACGTGTGACAGGATCAGCGAGCCCGCGCCCGTGGCCAGCACCATCAATTCCGGTTTCACGGTGGCACCGGCGGCCGCCGCGATCGGCGCGACGATACCGCACGCCGTGGTCATGGCCACCGTCGCCGAGCCCGTCGCGATGCGAATCAGCACCGCCACCAGCCAGCCCAGCAGCAGCGGCGAGAGGTGGGCGTTCGTCGCGACATCGACGATCGCCTTCGACACGCCGCTGTCCATCAGGATACGCCCGAAACCGCCGCCCGCTCCCACCACCAGCGTGATCGTGGCGATCGGCGCCAGACACTCGTTGGTGAACTTCAGGATATGGTCGCGATTGAAACCGCGCTGCTTGCCGAACGTGAAGAAGCTCACGAGCGTGGCGATCAGCAACGCCATCACCGAGTTGCCGATCAGGCGCAGAAATTCGTTGGCAAACGTCTTCGGCGCGAAGAACAGGTCGGCCCAGCTACCGATGAGCATCAGGATCACCGGCAGCAGAATCGTGAACAGCGTGATGCCGAAGCCCGGCAGTTCGTTCAGCGCACGGTCCTTTTCGACGAACTGCGAGAGCAGCGGATTGTCCGGATTGGGCACCACGTGGCGCGCCATGAGCTTTGCGAACAGCGGGCCGGCAATGGCCGCCGTCGGAATGCCGACGATCAGCGCGTACATGATGGTGTGACCGATGTCCGCGTTGTAGGCGGTCACGGCGAGCAACGCGGCCGGGTGCGGCGGAATCAGGCCGTGCACGACCGACAGGCCCGCCACCATCGGAATGCCCACGAGCACCATCGACGTACCGGTCCGCTTGGCGACGTTGAACGCAATCGGAATCAGCAGCACGAAACCGACTTCGAAGAACACCGGCAGACCGACGATGAACGCGATCACGACCATCGCCCAGTGCACGTTCTTCTCACCGAAGGCGCCGATGAGCGTGCGCGCAATGCGCTCGGCCCCGCCCGACTCGGCCATCATCTTGCCGAGCATCGTGCCAAGCCCCACCACCAGCGCGATGTGCCCCAGCGTGTTGCCCACACCTGTCTCGAACGCCTTGACGATTCCCCCCATCGGCATGCCCACCGCCAGCCCGAGCACGAGCGAGACGACGATCAGCGTGATGAACGGATTCAGTTTGAAACGCGCGATCAGCAGAATCAGCGCGATTACCGCGACTAGCGCGTACACCAGCAGCAAGTTGCCTTGCACCGCGACCATGGGGGTCTCCTCGTTTGGCTAGATGGGCGAATGCCCGAAGGGCTTGCGCCCGATTATTGGAATTGTTGGATGTGATGCGTTGCTTCGATGAAACCGGTGTTGCCTAGCGGCGCGGCAAGGCAGTCGCCGCGCGCGCGAGACGCGTAATGCCGTCCCAGTCCTGCGCGTCCACGAGCGCCTTGGGGGTGAGCCACGATCCCCCCACGCACACCACATTGGGTTGCGCGAGATACGACGGCGCCGACTCGGCGCTGATACCGCCCGTCGGGCAGAAACGCACGTGCCGGAACGGCCCGTAAAGCGCCTTGAGCATCGGTACGCCCCCCGACGGTTCGGCCGGGAAGAACTTCACCGTGTCGTAGCCATCGGCGAGTGCCGCGAGAATATCGGACGGCGTCACCACGCCCGGCAGCAACGGCAGACCTGCTGCCCTGGCCGCCGCGCCCAGCGCGCTCGTGTAGCCCGGCGAGACGCCGAAGCGCGCGCCGGCCGCCACGGCCTGCGCCATTTCTTCCGGGCGCGTGAGCGTGCCCACGCCGACAATCAGTTCGTCGGACAGCCCCGCCACATGGCGAATGACGTCCATCGCGGCCGGGGTGCGCAGCGTGATTTCGAGGACCCGCACGCCGCCCGCGAGCAGCGCACGCGAGACCTGCTCGCCCTGCTCGACGCTGTCGAACTGGAGCACCGGAACCACGGGGCCGGCACGAACGATGTCATTGATGTCCATTACGTTTTCCTTGAATGCAGCGACGTGACCGGCACGTCACTCAGAACCGAAGAACACGGACGCGCCGGCTTCTGCCGCGCCCACCGCCGCGCGCATGTGACCGAAGAGCAGACGCCCGGTGTCGTCGCCCGAGACCGGCACTTCTGCCATCTCACGCGCCTCCCACGCCTGCGGGGCCACCTCGGCGTGCAGCATGCCGGCGTTCGCGTCGAGCACGATCAGATCGCCGTCGCGCACCCGTGCCAGCGGGCCGCCGCCCGATGCTTCGGGCGACACGTGAATCACGGCGGGCACCTTGCCCGAGGCGCCGGACATCCGGCCATCGGTCACGAGTGCCACCGCAAACCCTTCGTCCTGCAAAACACCGAGCAGCGGGGTGAGGCGGTGCAGCTCGGGCATGCCATTGGCGCGCGGCCCCTGGCCACGCAGCACCACGACCACGTCGCGACGCAATTCACCGGCGTCGAACGCGGTCTGAACCGCTTCCTGCGACGCAAATACGCGTGCCGTTGCGGCCACGCGCCGATGTTCCGGCTTGACCGCCGACACCTTGATGACGCCGCGGCCCAGATTGCCGTGCATGAGCCGTAATCCGCCATCGGGGGCGAACGGTTCGGCATGGCCGCGCAGGACGTCACGATCACCACTGTAGGCGCTACCGGCGCGCCACGCCAGTCCATCGGGCGACAGCCACGGCTCGGCGCGGTAGCGCGCGAGGCCCGGACCGGCCACGGTCTTGACGTCGTCGTGCAGCAGGCCCGCGTCGAGCAATTCGCCAATCAGGAAGCCCATGCCACCCGCCGCGTGGAAATGATTCACGTCGGCCTTGCCGTTCGGATAGACGCGCGCCATGAGCGGCACCACGGCCGACAACGCGTCGAAATCGTCCCAATCGATGATGACGCCCGCCGCGCGGGCCATCGCCACCAGATGGAGCGTGTGATTGGTGGAACCGCCCGTGGCCAGCAGGCCGACGATGCCGTTGACGACGGCACGCTCGTCGACCACATGGCCGATCGGGGTGTAGTCGGGCGTGTCGGCGCCGATGGCCAGCACGCGCGCGAGGGCGGCGTCGGTCAATGCGTCGCGAAGCGGCATGTGCGGATGCACGAAGGCCGCGCCCGGCAGGTGCAGGCCCATGATTTCCATCAGGAGCTGATTGCTGTTGGCGGTGCCGTAGAACGTGCAGGTGCCTGCGCCGTGATAGGCCTGCGCCTCGGCTTCGAGCAGCGCGTCGCGGCCGACCTTGCCCGTGGCATACGCCTGGCGGATCTTGGCCTTCTCGTCATTCGACAAGCCGCTCGTCATTGGCCCGGCCGGTACGAAGATCGTCGGCAGATGACCGAATTGCAGCGCGCCGATCACGAGGCCCGGCACGATCTTGTCGCACACGCCGAGCATCAGCGCGGCATCGAACATGTTGTGCGAGAGTGCGATGGCCGTGCTCATGGCGATGATCTCGCGCGAGAACAACGATAGCTCCATGCCCGCGTTGCCTTGCGTGACGCCGTCGCACATCGCCGGCACACCGCCCGCGACCTGCACCGTGGCACCGAGCTTGCGCGCGGCTTCGCGCAAACGCGCCGGATACGACTCATACGGCTGATGTGCCGAGAGCATGTCGTTGTAAGCCGTGACGACGCCGACGTTCGGACGACGCTGCTCGCGCAGGACGAGCTTGTCATTGGCCGGCATGGCGGCGAAACCGTGCGCCAGATTGGCACAGGACAGCGCGCCGCGCTGCGGGAAGCGTCCAGCGCTGGCGTCGACGCGAGCCAGATACGCCGCACGCGTGTCGCGGCTGCGCGCGGCAATGCGCGCCGTGACGGCCATTACGGTCGGGTGCAGGGGCTTCTTTTGCTCAGACATCATGCCGGGGAACGGAAATTGCGACGCACCCGGGACAGGTGCGATTCGGAGCGGAGTTTAGTAGAAATTCTACAGAGCATCAATCGAAAGACATCCGCATCCGGGCTTGTCCCTAGTGTTATCCGATAGTTACGCCGAATTTTACCGTATCAAGAAACATCACACCACAATATGAAATGCTGATTTTCTGTAGTTTTTGTACATGAACGCCGCAACTTGCACTCGCGCCGATCCGCGCCCGCGCTGCGGCGCCGGGACCTGCGGGTGCTATAGTGGGCGCCTGCTTTTGTCGACGCCTGCCATGCTGAACCGAATCAAAGCCACGCTGACCCAATTGCGCCCGTCCGAGCGCAAGCTCGCGACCTATGTGCTGGATGCGCCGCGCGAAGTCGTCGATCTGTCGATGAACGAACTCGCCGAACGCGCCAGCGTCAGCCAACCGACGATCGCCCGGTTCTGTCAGGCGGTGGGTTGCAGCGGCTATCGGGAGTTCAAGATCCGGCTGGCGCAGGGCATCGCACAAGGGGTGCCGTTCGTACACCGCGACGTGCGCCCCGACGAACCGGTGCCGGGCATCGCCAGCAAGGTGCTCGACCGCACCATCGGCAGTCTCATGCAGGTTCGCAACAATCTCTCGCCCGACAGCATCGGGCAAGCCATCGAGCTGCTTGCCGGGGCACGGCGCATCGAGTTCTACGGTGCGGGGCGTCGGGGATTGCCGCACAGGACATGCAGCACAAGTTCTTCCGGCTCGGGGTGCCAGCCGTGGCATATAGCGACCCGCACGTCTACGGAATGTCGGCCGCGCTGCTGCGACAAGGGGATGTGGTGGTGGCGATCTCCAACACCGGGCGCACGCAGGATCTGCTTGAAGCCGTCCAGTTGGCGCGAACGGCGGGCGCGAGCGTGATTGCAATCACGCACAGCAACTCGCCGCTGGCGCGGCAGGCGAGCGTGGCGCTCTTCGCCGATGTCGACGAAGACACCGACGTCTACTCGCCACTGACCTCGCGTATCGCGCACCTGGCCATTGGCGACGTGCTCGCCGTGGGCATGGCGCTGCGCCTGGGCGATCGCCTGCCCGCCCAACTCGCCCGCGCGAAGGAAGTCATCAATCGCCGCCGGACGACGAACGAAGGGAGATAGCCACGGCTATCGCCTCACCCTCGTCATTTCGCGTCGCTTAAGGTCAGCGCCTATGCCGCGCGCTCAGCGCTGCTGTGCCTGCGGATTGACGGCGTTCCGTAGCGGCTTGCCGGTCAGCGCAGCGACGAGGTTGTCCGCCGCGCACGCGGCCATGGCATGGCGCGTCTCGTGTGTTGCCGAACCGATATGCGGCAGTGCGACCACTTGCTTCATCTTCAGCAGCGGCGAATCGACCGATACCGGCTCGCGCTCGAACACGTCGAGACCGGCGCCACGCAGATGGCCCGACGCCAGCGCATCGATCAGCGCCGCCTCGTCGATCACCTTGCCGCGCGCCGCGTTGATGAAAATGGCGCCCGGCTTCATCTGCGCGAATTCGTTCGCGCCGATCAACCGTTCCGTCGCCGGCGATAGCGGCACGAGCGTCACGACAAAATCGGCTTCGGCCAGCAACGCCGGAAGCGCCCGGTGCCGAGCGCCGTAGGCCTGCTCCGCAGCCTCGTTGCGCGAACGGTTGCTGTACAACACCTGCATGCCGAAACCGAGCGCGGCACGACGCGCGACCGCGCCGCCGATGCGTCCCATGCCGACGATGCCAAGCGTCTTGCCCTGCACGTCGGTACCGAAATGCGCCTCGTCGAGACTCGCCGTCCAACCGCCCGACTTCACCAGTTCGGCCAGTTCGACGACGCGCCGGGCACTCGACAGAATCAGGGCGAAGACGGTATCCGCCGTGGTTTCCGTCAGCACATCGGGCGTGTTCATCAGCACGATGCCGCGACGCGTGAGATCGGCCACGTCGAATTGATCGTAGCCCACGGAAATGGTGGCCCAGGCCTTGAGCCTGGGTGCGGCGTCCAGCAATGCGGGCGTGACGTTCATGCCCCCGCCGATGGCGCCCTCGGCGCGGCCCAGCGCCGCCATGAATGCCGCGCGGTTGCCGTCGTTCACCCCGTCGAATTCCGTCAGCGTAAAGGTTTCGGCCAACCGCGCACGCACGTCCGGCGGCACGCTCTTGTACAGCACCACTTCCGGAAGACTCATCCTCTTCACTCCTTGGGGGGGTTGCCGCTGCCCGCACCCGCGGGCGACGGACCCCATGATCGGTATGTCGGATCAGCGCCGAGCGCCCTGCGCGTCGGCAAAAGCCCGTTCGAGAAAATCGAGACGGTCCTGGCCCCAGTAGGGCTGGCCGTCGAACACGAACCACGGTGCGCCGAAGACGCCGGCGCGTTCGGCGTCGTCAGTGTTGGCGTCGTAGGCCGCCTGCACGCCGGCCGTCTTCGACGCCGCGAGCAGCGATGCGCCGTCGAGCGACAGGCTGTCGGCGATCGCCTGCAACGTTGCCTCGTCGGCGATGTTGCGCTCCTCGGCCCACAGCGCCGTCGAAATGGCCGCCGTCAGCGCGAGCGCCTTGTCCGTGCCATGCGCGAGTTGCGCGGCGACGATCAAACGCGCCGCCGGATCGCCCGCCACCGGAAAGTACTTCGGTTCCAGGTTGAGCGGCACGCCGAGATAGCGGGACCAGCGCGCCAGCTCGACCAGACGATACGCTTGGCGCTGCGGCGCACGCTTGGCCAGCGGCAGGCCGCCCGAGCCGGCGAAGATGCGGCCGATATCCATCGGCTTCAACTGGATCTGCACGTCGTAGCGACGTGCCAGTTCGACAAAGCGGGCCTGCCCCATGTAGACATAGGGCGACGGCGGCGCCACGAAATAATCGCAGGTCAGACTCACGGCAGACTCCTCTCGGCTATCGGTGTTGGGCGCGGTTGGCCGCGCGATGGTGCAGTGGCCAGTGCTGGCGATGCGCGACGACGTGGGTGAACCATGACCCGGCGCGTCAGAACGGCTTGACGACCACGAGGATCACCGCCGCGAGCAGCGCCAGCACCGGGAATTCGTTGAAATAGCGATACCAGCGATGCGAATGTGTGTTGCGACCGGTTTCGAATTTGCGCAGCAGACGACCGCACGCATGGTGGTACCCCAGCAGCAACACCACGATGAGCAGCTTGGCGTGCAACCAGCCGCCGTAGCGTCCGATCCCGTAGTACAGCCAGAGGATCAGTCCGAAAGCGAGCGCGGGCACCGCCAGAATCGTCATGAAGCGATAGAGCTTGCGGGCCATGAGCAGCAGACGCTGCGTGGCGGCGGGCTCGCTCTCCATCGCGAGGTTGACGAAGATGCGCGGCAGGTAGAACAGGCCGGCGAACCACGAGGCGACGAAAACGATATGGAGCGCTTTGATCCAGAGCATCGGGGACGGGCGGCCCGCACGCAGGCCGTCGAATATTTTGAACAGCAAACAATGTACAACAATCCGTCGCACCGCGAAGGGCAACGTCCCGCGCATTCAGGCCCGGGCACCGCGACAAATCGACGCGACGCGGCCTGCGGCGTCATCGCGCACCGGGTTGTGATCCGCTGGGGTGCGGCGTCATCGCGTCTCACCCGATGAAACACACCTTGAGCGACGCCCTCGCGCGGCTGTGCCAGAATACGGGCCATATTGGCGTCTTCGCCCCGCATCGGTCGGTTTTCCGACCATTGGCCCCCGCATGAGAATACTTGGCATCGACCCCGGGCTGCGTGTCACTGGCTTCGGTGTGCTCGAAAAGCACGGCAGCCGTCTGCAGTACGTGACGAGCGGCGTCATCCGCACCGGCGAAGGCACGCTGCCCGCGCGGCTGCGCATCATCTTCGAGAGCGTGGCGGAACTGGTCGACACTTATCGGCCCGATCAGGCCGCCATCGAGAAGGTGTTCGTCAACGTCAATCCGCAATCCACGCTGCTGCTCGGACAAGCGCGCGGCGCGGCGATCACAGCGCTGTCAGTCGGCGGGCTCGAGGTCTTCGAATACACGCCGATGCAGCTCAAGCAAGCGGTAGTCGGCTACGGTCGCGCCCGAAAGGAGCAGGTCCAGGAGATGGTCACCCGCCTGCTCACGCTCACCGGCACCCCGGGCAAGGATGCGGCCGACGCGCTGGGCGTCGCCATCTGCCATGCGCACAGCGGCGAGACGTACGCGGCACTGGCCGGCGTCGCCCCGACCCTTGCGGCCAAGGGCCTGCGCGTGCGGCGCGGCCGCCTGGTCGGCTGAGCCTCATCGCCGTCACCGCTGCCGGCACCGCTGCCGACACCGTCCTCCTACGCCGCGCAATCTCCCGCTGCCCGCCCCGGCACGCGACGTCCGAAGCGCTACAATGCAGCCATGATCGAAACCGACAAACTCGCCGCCGAGCGCATCATTGCGCCGACCCCGGCCTCGCCTAACGAAGAAGCCTTCGAGCGCGCGCTGCGTCCCAAGCTGCTCGACGAATATGTCGGTCAGCGCAAGGTGCGCGGCCAGTTGGAGATCTTCATCGAGGCCGCGCGCAAGCGCTCGGAACCGCTCGACCACGTGCTGCTCTTCGGGCCGCCGGGCCTGGGCAAGACGACGCTCGCGCACATCATCGCCCGCGAAATGGGCGTGCATTTGCGCCAGACGTCGGGGCCGGTGCTCGAACGTCCGGGCGACCTCGCCGCGCTGCTGACCAATCTCGAAGCCAACGACGTGCTGTTCATCGACGAAATCCACCGGCTCTCGCCCGTCGTCGAGGAAATCCTGTATCCGGCGCTCGAGGATTACCAGATCGACATCATGATCGGTGAAGGCCCTGCGGCGCGCAGCGTCAAGCTCGACCTGCAACCGTTCACGCTCGTGGGAGCGACCACGCGCGCCGGCATGCTGACGAATCCGCTGCGCGACCGCTTCGGGATCGTGGCGCGTCTGGAGTTCTACACGGCCGAAGAACTGACCGGCATCGTGCGCCGCTCGGCCGGCCTGCTCGGCGCGGCCATCGTCGACGACGGCGCTTTTGAGATCGCCCGTCGCGCGCGCGGCACGCCGCGTATCGCCAACCGGTTGCTGCGGCGTGTGCGCGACTACGCCGAAGTGAAGGCCGACGGGCGCATTACCGCCGCCGTGGCCGACGCCGCGCTCTCGATGCTCGACGTCGATTCGGTCGGCCTTGACGTGATGGACCGCAAGCTGCTCGAAGCCGTGCTCCACAAGTTCGACGGCGGCCCCGTGGGCGTGGACAACCTCGCCGCCGCCATCGGCGAAGAGCGCGACACCATCGAAGACGTGATCGAGCCGTACCTGATCCAGCAGGGCTTCCTGCAACGCACGCCTCGCGGGCGCGTCGCGACACTTGCCGCGTATCGTCACTTCGGACTGGCCGCCCCCGGCAGTGCGCCGGACAGCAGCTCGCTCTGGTCGCCCGACGCCACCGGCAAGTGAACCCTGCCGCTTTGACATCGCCACACTGAACCTCGCATGCCCTCGCACGACGACCTCCCGACTCCGCCTCCGGCAACGCCCTTGCGGCCTGCCGGGCCGGTCGTGGGCGTGTCGGGACGTGTGCGGCATGCCATTGCGATGCGGCTGGTGAGCCTAACCTCAGGCCCCGGCGCTCCACGACTGAACTACGACACCCCGGCTGGCGACCCCGGCCTGTTCGGCCCGGACGCCGCCTGCTGGCACGTGCATGGAGACTTCACGTCGATGATGATCGGCGGCATCAGCGCGCTGCTGATGCAGTCGCTGCACCCGCTCGCGATGGCCGGGGTCTGGGATCACTCGACCTTCCGGCAGGACGTGATCGGCCGTCTGCGCCGCACGGCGACATTCATTGGCGGCACGACCTTCGGCAATACGGCAGACGCCCACGCCCTGCTCGAACGGGTGCGACGCATCCACCTGCAGGTCAAGGGCGTTGCCCCCGACGGGCGCCCCTACGCCGCGTACGATCCCGATCTGCTGACGTGGGTGCATGTGGCCGAGACGTCGAGCTTCCTGCGCAGCTATCTCGTCTACAAGGATCCGGCGTTCGCCCGCAGCGAGCAGGATCGTTATTACGCGGAAGTCGCGCGCATTGCGGTGGCCCTCGGCGCTCGCGACGTGCCGACGAGTGTCGCGCAGATCGACGACTATCTCGCCGCCATGCGTCCGGCCTTGTGCGCGAGCGAGCGCACCGACGAAGTCGTGCGCGTGTTGCGCAATCTGCCCGCGCCGTTCACAGGCGCGCGCCTGTTCAGCGGCGTGTTGTTTCGCGCAGGCATCGATTTACTGCCCGACTGGTCGCAGGCGATGCTCGGCTTCGGGAAGGGGCGACGGTGCGCCGCCTGACGGTGCGGCCCGCGGTGCGTCACACGGCGCAGGTCGCGCGCTGGTCCATGCGCAACAGCGTGGCGCACCGCGCGCGTCGCCGCGCATTGGCGACGCCCGATGTCGTGGTTGTGCAGTCATCGCTGGAACGCTAGGCACGTCCGCACTACGGCCCTTGCGCAACCTGCCCGCCCGTTACACCACGCGGGGATCGACGCGATCCATGGCGGCAGCGCCCTCCGGCCTGTCGTTGCTTTCGTCGCGCACGGCGGCGTCCAGATGCGCGACATCCCCCCAACACAGCACGTGCCAGCCCTGGCCATCGTAGGCCAGGCGGTTCACGCTCGCGTTGAGCAGCGGATAGGCACGCGGCTCGGTCAATGCAAGCCGCGTTGCGAGCCGATAGCAGCAATCGAGCACGCCGCCATGCGCCACCAGCGCCAGATGCTTGCCCGCATAGTCGTGCAGCAGTTGCGCGACGGACTCGGTGATACGCGTGTAGAAGCCTCGCGTGGACTCGCCGCCGGGAATCACGAAATCGGGATCGCGGCTCTGCCAGCGCGCATAGTCTTGCGGAAATTCCGCCTGGATCTCGTCCGGCACACGGGTTTCGAAGACCCCGTAGTGACGCTCCCGCAAACTCGCGGTGCGCACCAGAGGCAAGCCGCACGCGCGTGCGACGGGTTCCGCCGTCTGCACCGCTCGCTGCAAATCGCTCGTGAGCACGTGGTCAAAAACGCGCCCGCGCGCCGCCACCTCGCGCGCGATACGCTGCCCCAACAAGACCGCCTGATGCTCGCCCTCGGTCGAGAGCGGGATATCGGTATGGCCTTGAATCCGTTTGGCGCGGTTCCAGTCAGTCTCACCGTGGCGAATCAAAGTCAGGGTCGTGGTCATGCCGGTCATCGATGCGATTGCTTGTTACGTGTGGCGTGTGGCGTGAGTCAAAGCGGGCGAGGTCAGACGGCGTGCCGTCAGGCCAGCGCCGGATTGAGCGTGTAGGTGCCGGTCACGCGCGCCTGCCCAAGCACGTGCGGCTGAATCGCCGCGAGCACGTCGTCGCCCCCGAAACGGCCGTCGAGCGGCACACGCGCGATATCGAGCGCGTACACGGTGAAGTGGTAGTGGTGCACGATCGTGTCGTTCCACGGCGGGCACGGGCCGTCGTAGCCGTAGTAATCGCCGCGCATGCTCTCGTCGCCCGCAAACCAGGCCGTGTAGTCGTTGATGCCGTGACGCATGCCGTCGAGCGCGTCCGGGCCGAACTTGCCGCGTGGCGTAACGTGGTTGCTGTGGCCGGCCGCCGGGATCTCGGACACCGACGCCGGCACGTCGACGAGCACCCAGTGATAGAAATCGACGCGCGGCAGAGTCGCCGGCACTTCGCGACCTTCCTGGTTGACGTCGTCGCCCTGGCTCGGTACGTCGCTGTCGGTGCAGATCACGACAAACGAACGGGTACCGGCCGGCGCATCGGACCACGCCAGATGGGGATTCTTGTTCTGCGACAGCGCCACGTGCGCCTGTGCATCCGGTTTGCCGAAGGCGAACTGTTCATCTATCGCCGCATTGTCGGCAAACGAGTCACTCCAGACTTTCATCGGTTTCTCCCAAGCATTGTCGTTTCGGAACTCGACGACGGTATCACACCGATGCGAATCGCGTGCGGGCGCCCCGCCACATCCAGACGATTCCGAGCAATTTTCGGGATAGAACCTGGGCGGATGCGGTCGGCGCTGCAGGTAACGCGCGGCATCGCCGGCGCACGCCGCCGAACGTCAACCAGCGTCGGGACGCGTCTGAAGCCAGAACGTGACCGGTCCGTCATTCACGAGCGAGACGCGCATGTACGCGCCGAATTCGCCCGTTTCCACGATCGGATGGCGCGCACGCGCCTGCATGACAAAATGGTCGAAGAGCCGCTTGCCGTCGGCCGGACTGGCCGCCGGGGTGAAGCTCGGCCGGGTGCCGCTGTGGGTGTCGGCCGCCAGCGTGAACTGCGAGACGAGCAGCAAGCCGCCCGCGGCACCGTTGCCATCGAGACTCGAGACGCTGCGGTTCATCTTGCCCGCCTCGTCAGAGAACACGCGATAGCCCAGCAGCTTCGCGAGCAGTTTGTCCGCGCTCGCCTCGGTGTCGCCACGCTCGGCACATACCAGGGCGAGCAGGCCCGGACCGATGGCGCCCACCGTGCGGCCATCGACCGTCACGGCGGCTTCGAGCACCCGCTGGATGAGCGCGATCATCGCCCGACCCGCGCCAGCACGCGCACCATCAGCAGCGATCGGGCGGCGACGCTCAAGCGAGCGTCACGCGCGCGAAGCGGCGCTTGCCGACCTGCACGACATAGGTGCCGGCGTCGATCTTCGCGCCCTTGTCGGACACGGCCTCGCCGTCGATCCGCACGCCGCCCTGCTCGATGTTGCGGTTGGCTTCCGACGTCGACGGCACCAAGCCGGCCTGCTTGAGGAGCTGAGCGATCCCCAGCGGCGCGCCTTCAAGGGAAACTTCCGGAATGTCGTCCGGCACGCCGCCCTTGGCGCGCGCGTTGAAGTCCTCGAGCGCGCGCTCGGCATCGGCCTGCGAATGGAAACGGGCCACGATCTCCTGCGCGAGCAGCACCTTCACGTCGCGCGGATTGCGCCCGCCTTCGACGTCCTTGTGCAATTGGGCGATCTCGTCGAGCGTACGGAACGAGAGCAGCTCGTAGTAACGCCACATCAGATCGTCCGAGATACTCATGAGCTTGCCGAACATCTCGCTCGGCTTCTCGCTGATGCCCACGTAATTGGCCTTGGACTTCGACATCTTCTCGACACCGTCCAGCCCTTCGAGCAGCGGCATCGTCAGAATGCACTGCGGCTCCTGACCGTATTGCTTTTGCAATTCACGGCCCACGAGCAGGTTGAACTTTTGGTCGGTGCCACCGAGCTCCAGATCCGACTCCAGGGCCACCGAGTCATAGCCCTGCATGAGCGGATAGAGGAATTCGTGGATGGCGATCGGCACGCCGCCCTGGAAGCGCTTCGTGAAGTCCTCGCGCTCGAGCATGCGCGCCATGGTATAGCGCGACGCGAGCTTGATCATGCCGTCCGCGCCCAGCTTCATCGACCATTCGCTGTTGTAGCGAATTTCGGTCTTGTTGCGGTCGAGCACCAGCGCGGCCTGTTCGAAATAAGTCTTGGCGTTCGACTCGATCTGCTCGCGGGTGAGCGGCGGACGCGTGCTGTTACGGCCCGACGGATCACCGATCAGCGACGTGAAATCGCCGATCAGGAAGATGACCGTGTGCCCCAGATCCTGCAACTGGCGCATCTTGTTGAGCACCACGGTGTGGCCGATGTGGATGTCCGGCGCCGTGGGGTCCAGCCCCAGCTTGATACGCAGCGGCTTGCCGGTCGCTTCGCTGCGCGCCAGCTTCTGGAGGAACTCCTCTTCCACGAGCAGCTCGTCGCAACCGCGCTTGGCGATCGCCAGTGCGGCCCGCGCGGCGTCGGTCACGGGATACTTCTTTTCCGAGGTGAGTGCGTGTTCACTTGTCATAACATCATTGTCCAGACTGGTTCAGGGTTTCCCTTGAGCAGTCAGTAAAGGCGGAGGCCGCGGTAGCTCTGCTATAATCGCGGCTCAATTCTCGGCTCGGGCCGAAGCGACGCCGGGTTGCCCCGGAATTCCGACAGGCAATCTCGAAGCGTGCCGCTCCGCCCGGGCTTTTTTCGTAAGTTGCGCAGAATTTTACGTGATGTGGCCAAAACTCCGTGATTTTTTTGCGCGTGAACTGCTGACGCTGATCGATCCCACGCAGCCCAAGCACCGTCGCAGGAAGGTGCAAATCGTGGCAACGGTCGGTTCTGCCCTGACGTTGGGAATGGTGACCGCTTTCGGCGTGGCACCGATGGTGCCCGACGCGGCCCGCAACGGTGCGAGCGTGACATTGCCGCTCACCTTCCCCGACCTGGCCAAACAGATTCAGCAGCTCGACGCGCAATCCCAGACCTTTATTCATCAAGTGGCCCTGCGCCGCGGCGAAACCCTGGGCGACATGCTCTCGCGGCTGTCGATCCAGGACCCCGCGGCCGAGCGGTTCATTCGTGAGAACGCCGTCGCCCGTCGCCTGATCGGCGTGCCCCCAGGGAATGTCGTGCAGGCCGAGACCGACGACGATGGCAAGCTCGTCTCGCTCTCCACCGTGTTGTCGAATGGCAGCACCGCGGCCCAGCAACTGGTGATCGACCGCAACGACGGCGGACGCTTGCGCGCCCGCATGGAGCAGTTGGCCAACGATACCGAATGGGCCATGCGCTCCGGTGCCATCGCGGGCAATTTCTTCACGGCGATGGACGATGCGGGCGTGCCCGATGCCGTCGTCGCGCAGATGGTGAACATCTTCTCCGGGGTGATCAACTTCCAGCGTGACGTTCGCCGCGGCGACCGCTTCCGCCTCGTGTACGAGGTGATCAAGCAGCAGGATCGCACCGTGCGCACTGGCCGTGTGCTGGCGATCGAGTTCATCAATCAGGGCAAGACACACCAGGCCATCTGGTACGCCGATCCGAAGGGCGCGCCCGAGGGCGCGTACTACGGCTTTGACGGTCGCAATCTGAAACAGGCTTTCCTGCGCACGCCGGTCGAGTTTTCGCGGATTTCGTCGGCCTTCGGCGGTCGCGAGCATCCGTTCCAGCACAAGTGGAAGCAGCACGAAGGCGTGGATCTGGCAGCGCCTATCGGCACGCGCGTGTTCGCGGCCGGCGACGGCGTGGTCAAGTTCGTCGGCAAGCAAAACGGTTACGGCAATCTGGTCGAGATCGATCATTCCGGCAATTACCAGACGCGTTACGCCCACCTGTCCGGCTTCGGACAAGGCATGAAGCCCGGTACGCGTGTCACCCAAGGCCAGGTCATCGGCTTCGTCGGACAGACGGGCTGGGCCACCGGCCCGCACCTGCACTATGAACTGCGCTTCAAGGGTGTGCCGCTCAACCCGTTCTCAACGGACGTGGCGGCGGTCGCGCCGCTCTCGGGTCCGCGTCTGAAGCTATTCGACATGTACGCCGAGAACCTTCTCAAGCGCATCGATCTGATGCGCACCGTACAGGTCGCCGAGCGCGATTGAGGTATGCTGGAGACCGCACTGTGCGGGGAGATAGGTGACTCACCTGTGCCCCCTCCCGGTGCGGATTCGATTTCTCCGGCCCCCGCTCCGCCCATGACCGACACCGCTCGCCACCTCGACGCCCCAGCATCTCCCTCTTATTTCATCGGCCTGATGTCCGGCACCAGTCTCGACGGTGTCGACGGCGTGCTCGTCGCGTCAGCCAGCGGGCAGGTGCTCGCAGAAGCCTATCTGCCTTTTCCAGGCGATCTGCGTGAAACGTTGATGGTGTTGCAAGCGCCCTCGGAAAACGAGCTGCACCGCGAAGCGCTGGCGGCGAACGCATTGGTAAGCGTCTATGCGGACTGCGTGCGCGAATTGCTCACGGCCGCCGGATTGCCGGCGTCCGCTATCGCGGCCATCGGCGCTCATGGGCAGACGATCCGCCACCGTCCGGGCGAGTTCGATGGAATCGGTTATACGCGCCAACTCAACGCGCCCGCACTGCTCGCGGAATTGACCGGCATCGATGTCGTTGCAGACATTCGCAGCCGGGATGTCGCCGCCGGCGGCCAGGGTGCACCACTTGTGCCCGCCTACCATCAGGCGGTGTTTTCGGATGCCGGGCAAACGCGCGTCGTCTGCAATCTCGGCGGCATCAGCAATGTGACGATTCTGCCGGCGGCGGCATCCGGCCAGCCCGTCTGCGGCTTTGACTGCGGCCCGGGCAATGCACTGCTCGATGGCTGGGCCGCCCGTCATCTCGGAACCTCGTACGACGACGCAGGCGCCTGGGGCGCCAGCGGACACGTCGACGAGGCCTTGCTGAGCCACTTGCTGAGCGAACCGTACTTCCGTCAGACGCCGCCGAAGAGCACCGGTCGCGACCTGTTCCACGCGAACTGGCTGGATACCCGACTGGCGGCCGCTCCGGGCGTGTCGCCGGTGGATGTCCAGGCCACGCTCGTCGCGCTGACCGCGCAGTGTGTCGCCGACGACGTGTTGCGTTACGCGCCCGACTGCCGAGGCTTTTACGCCTGCGGCGGCGGAACGCGCAATCGTGCACTCATGCAAGCCATCGCGGCGCGTTTGCCGGGTGTAACCGTCGCGACGACCGAGGCGCTCGGCGTACCGCCGCATCAAGTCGAGGCCCGCGCCTTCGCCTGGCTCGCGCAACGTTGCCTGGTCAGGCAACCGGGGAATCTTGCGTCAGTCACCGGCGCGCAGGGCCCTCGCATTCTCGGCGCGATCTATCCGCACTGAGCCAGGCGCACCCATCGCACCAGGAAATCGACGGAGCAATAAGAAAGGGCCCTTGCGGGCCCTTTCTCGTACTGCATCCAGATACGGCTTTCGTGCCGTTCAGACCGAGAACGAAGAACCGCAGCCACAAGTCGTGGAAGCGTTCGGGTTCTTGATCACGAACTGCGCGCCATTGATGTCTTCCTTATAGTCAATCTCGGCGCCGACGAGGTATTGATAGCTCATCGAGTCGATCAGCAGCGACACGCCGTTCTTGTCGAGCACGGTATCGTCTTCGTTGACGTCTTCATCGAAGGTGAAACCATACTGAAAGCCGGAGCAACCGCCGCCCTGCACGAAAACGCGCAGTTTCAGCTCGGCGTTGCCTTCCTCGTCGATCAGTTGCTTGACCTTGTCCGCGGCGCTGTCGGTAAAGACCAGGAAAGCGGGCATTTCCGTGACGGCGGCCTCAAGCGGTGCGTTCATCGCAAATCTCCAAAAATCGGTTCGGTACCATTCTAGTCTCTATTCCCAGATTGTGCCGACGGCAGAAAAATCAAGGGCTTAGAGACCATAAATACCGTTACGGCAGTACGGGAATATGGGTCAGCCCCATGTTCTCCGGCAAGCCGAACATCAGGTTCATACACTGCACGCCCTGACCGGACGCGCCCTTGACCAGATTGTCCTCGACGACGAGGATCACCAGCGTATCTTCATTGCCCGGACGATGCACCGCCATACGGACATAGTTCGATGCGCGCACCCAGCGCGTTTCCGGCATCGAGCCGGCCGGCAGCACGTCCACGAACGGCTCGCCGGCGTAATACGTCTCGAACAGCGCCTGGAAATCGGTGTCGCGCGCTTCGGGCAGGATCGTCGCGTAAAGCGTCGAGTGGATGCCGCGAATCGTGGGCAGCAGGTGCGGCACGAACGTCAGGCCCACGTCGTAGCCCGCGATCGCCTCCAGACCCTGTTTGATTTCCGGGTGATGGCGATGGCCCTTCACGGCGTAGGCCTTGAAGTTGTCGGCCGACTCCGCAAGAATCAGCGACGTCTCACCCTTGCGACCCGCACCGCTTGCCCCCGACTTGGCATCGGCGATCAGGTGTTTGGGATCGACCAGCTTGCGACCACCGGCAAACAGCGGCGCATAGCCTAGTTGCACGGACGTGGGGTAGCAGCCCGGCAGGCCGATGACGCGGGCGCTCTTGATCTTGTCGCGGTTGATTTCGGGCAGGCCGTAGACGGCTTCTTCGAGAATGTCGGGGCAAGCGTGGGGCATGCCGTACCACTTTTCGAACGTGGCGATATCTTTCAGGCGGAAATCTGCCGCCAGATCGATCACGCGCACACCGGCGGCGAGCAGCTCGCGCGCCTGCGCCATGGCCACGCCATGCGGCGTGGCGAAGAACACCACGTCGCAATCGGTCAGGCGGGCGTCGTCGGGCGTGCAGAATGCCAGGTCGACACGGCCTCGCAGGTTCGGATACATATCGGCGACCGGCGTACCCGCTTCCTTGCGCGAGGTGATCGCCGTCAACTTCACTTCCGGGTGCTGTGCCAGCAAACGGAGCAGCTCCACACCGGTGTAGCCGGTGCCGCCTACGATACCTACCTTGACCATGTCCTACCCCTTTCAATCGGAACCGCGATTCTATCAAGCTTCCACGACACGTGTGGGACGGCAACGCGCCTGACGCCTGCGCGAGTCACACGCGCCAAAGGCGACGCACAATAGAAAAAAGGCCGCACGAGGCGGCCTTTCCTTGCATCCGCCAGAGGCAGATGCGAACAAGCACTCGGGCGATTAACGCTTCGAGAATTGCTTGCGACGGCGAGCCTTGTGCAGACCCACCTTCTTACGTTCGACTTCACGGGCGTCGCGCGTAACGAAGCCAGCGGTCGACAGCGTCGGCTTGAGCGTCGCGTCGTAGTCGATCAGTGCGCGGGTGATACCGTGACGAACCGCACCGGCCTGACCCGTTTCACCGCCGCCGGACACGTTGACCTTGATGTCGAACGTTTCAGCGTGGTTGGTCAACTCGAGCGGCTGACGAACGATCATCAGCGACGTTTCGCGAGCGAAGTACTCTTTGATCGGCTTGCCGTTGACGACGATGTCGCCCTTGCCAGCCTTGATGAAGACGCGAGCAACAGCGCTTTTGCGACGGCCGGTGCCGTAATTCCAATCGTTTTTGAACATGGCGTGGCCCTTAGATCTCGAGCGACTTCGGTTGCTGCGCTTCGTGCGGATGGTTACCGTCGGCGTAAACCTTCAGCTTCTTGATCATCGCGTAGCCCAGCGGACCCTTCGGCAGCATGCCCTTCACGGCCTTCTCGAGCGCACGGCCCGGGAAACGCTCTTGCATTTTGCCAAACGTGGTTTCGTAGATACCGCCCGGGTAACCCGTGTGACGGTAGTACTTCTTGTCGGTTTGCTTTGCGCCCGTAACTTTCAGCTTGGCAGCATTGACGATGATGATGTAATCACCCGTGTCAACGTGCGGCGTGAATTCCGGTTTGTGTTTGCCGCGCAGACGGCGTGCCACTTCGCTGGCGACACGGCCGAGGACTTTGTCCGTCGCGTCAATCACAAACCATTCGCGCGTCACCTCTGCCGGCTTAGCGGAAAACGTCTTCATGATCGATCCAAATAAAATACATTTGCCCCATTAACATCAACTTCCTGCTTGTCTGCCGGCCGCGTCCTCGCGATTTGCATCGCATGGCGCAGTCCTGTGCTTGCAGGCTCTCCCTGATGTATCTTCCGTGGGCATTTCCGGAAAAGCCGTTGATTATACAGAAAAAACCACTCGTCGGTAAACGGCGTTTCCCGACGCACAAAAAAAAACCCGAACCTCATGGGTCCGGGTTAAATCCACCAAAGGAGGAGGGTGGAGGAGACACTGGCAGAATTGCTGTGAAGCACAACAACCAATGACTGCAGTCTAGCAAAGCCGATGGTGCGACGCAAGAAAATTTATAGTGCGAAATCAATAACCATAATGCGGAACGCTAGAGGAATGAGAGGCTGACAATTATTTCCATTTAAATCAAATAGTTACCACCAAAACACCTTACACCGCAACCCGACAAGTAGAGTCCAGTATCTAACTTTAGGGTTTATCCGCCTGAAACATCGATCAAAAAAGCGCCAATATTGCGACGCAGCAACCCGTGCTGCCCAGGTCGGCATCCCAAGGTCGCGCTGAGCGTCGTACGCGCCTTGGCGGAAGCCGTTACAATTTTCGCTTGAACGGGATATCGGGGTTTCGGAATATGGAATGCAAGGTGAGTTGGATGGGCCAGGACGGTATGGCTTTCGTCGCCCAGACGGGAAGCGGACACATCGTCGCGATGGACGGTGCCCCGGAGGGTGGCGGTCACAATCAGGCGCCGCGTCCGATGGAAATGCTGTTGGTTGGCACGGGCGGATGCACGGCGTATGACGTCGTGCTGATTCTCAAGAAGAGCCGGGCCGAAGTGAAGGATTGCAACGTCACGCTCAAGGCCGAGCGGGCCAGCGAAGATCCGAAGGTCTTTACCAAGATTCACTTCCACTTCACGGTCACGGGCCGCAACCTGAACCCCGCCACGGTGGAGCGCGCGGTGACCCTCTCTCACGACAAGTACTGCTCGGCGTCGATCATGCTCGCGAAGACGGCGGAGATCACCCATAGCGTCGAGATCGTCGAAGGCTGAGCACCGGTCGGCCCTGCCATTTCTCGCCGACACGATGACATTGGAAACACAAAAGGCTCCCAGCGGGAGCCTTTTGTGTTTTGTTCGGATGCAGAGCCGGCCGATAAGCCGGATTCTGTGAACGCGACTCGCGCCGCGCCTGACAATCATTCCTCTAGGCGACGCATCACTGCGCCGCTCAAGCTTCCTACCCGCAGGCTCCCGGGGCCCCGTTGCCGGCATGCGCACAAGGCGCATGCCGTTCACCTGCCTATTTGGAATTGCTCCGGGTGGAGGTTACCGTGCCGTGTGCGTTGCCGCACGCCGCGGTGCGCTCTTACCGCACCGTTTCACCCTTACCTGATCCGCCTGGCTTGCGCCAGGGGCCATCGGCGGTCTGTTCTCTGTTGCCCTGTTCCGCGTCTCACGACGGATGGCCGTTAGCCATCACCCTGCCCTGTGGAGTCCGGACTTTCCTCCCCCTCCCAAAGGGAGGCGGCGATTGTCTGGCCGACTCTGCGGGCCGAAGTGTATCACGCGCGCCGCCGTGCCGCCGCCCTACCTCCGCCCCCTACCTCCGCCCCCTACCTCCGCCCTACCTCCGCCCTACCTCCGCCCTACCTCCGCCCTACCTCCGCCCTACCTCCGCCCTACCTCCGCCCTACCCCGGCCCTACTTCCGCGCCCAACTCTGCCTGACGTCCGCCCTCCCGGCCCACGCGCCACCGGGACCCTCAGCTCGTCCGACGCCGGCCAGGCCGGAAGACCGAGGTGTCCCGATAATAGGCGGGGTCGTGGTTGGCGGGCCACCAACCGGGAATGCCCAGCACCGGCAACGGCGCGAAGTCGCGTGTTGTGAGCGGCCCACTGGCGAGCCCCGGCGCGATCCGGACGTCGAGCCAGGCGCGGCGCACGAGGGGTGTCCAGCCAAAGTAGGCTTGTGGCACGTCCACGATCCACGCGTGCGCGGTCACTGCCGGGTACGGGGCAACGAGCTTCTCCAGTAACGCATGTCCGAAAGGCTGCACCTCGCAGGCGCGCCCCCAGTCGGCACGCCGTGCAACGAAGAGCGTGTGCCAGTCAAACGCCCGAAGCGCCCCGCCCAGCGCCGGGTCGCTACACGCGAAGAGGACGGCATTTTCGTCGAAGAGGGTGGCGGCATCGCGCGTGGCACCGCGCGTGGCTTGCACACCGTCGACGGCGATGGCGGCGGCCTGACGAGCGTTGAGCGCCGCCTTGCCGCGCGGATAGGTCAGCCAGATCAGCGCATTGAAGAAGTCATGCAGATTAGGGCGCGTCGGCACCCCGCCTGTGTCCGCGATGAAGGCCTCGTAGGCGGTGTCGGCGGGAAGCGCCTGCGGGGCGACGAATCGCAACGCCCGCCCCCGCCCACTCACCTGCCCGGCCGCCGCCGCTTGCGCCGACAGCGCCTCGCGCCAGTCGGCGCCCGCCAAGGCGTCCCGCCCCCGCTCGGCGACCGCGTCGAACCAAGGCGCGTGCCAGTCGATCGCCGGCAAGCCTGTCCACGTGGACGCCAAAGGCGCCGACGCGTCCTCCGGACTCACCCCTTGAGCTTCCAGCCGATGACTTCGCCGCCGCGCAGCGGCACCACGGTCGCATCGCCCATCGGCAGCTCCGCCGGCAGCTGCCAGTCTTCACGGACCAGGGTGATCTTGTCGGTATTGCGCGGCAGTTCGTAGAAATCCGGGCCGTGGAAGCTGGCGAAGCCTTCGAACTTGTCGAGCGCGCCGGCCTTGTCGAACGCCTCGGCGTACAGCTCTACCGCGTGCAGCGCCGTGTAGCAACCCGCGCAGCCGCAGGCGGCTTCCTTCGCCTCGCGTGCGTGCGGGGCACTGTCGGTACCGAGAAAGAAGCGCGGGCTGCCTGACGTAGCCGCCTTCACGAGCGCGTCGCGATGCGTCTCGCGCTTGAGCACCGGCAGGCAGTAGTAGTGCGGCCGGATCCCGCCCGTGAAGATCGCGTTGCGGTTGTACAGCAGATGGTGCGCGGTGATTGTGGCGGCGATGGGGCCGTCGGCCTGCGCGACATACTCGGCGGCGTCCTGGGTCGTGATGTGTTCGAACACAACCTTGAGGCCCGGGAAATCGCGGCGCAACGGCGACATCACACGATCGATAAAGACCTTCTCACGATCGAAGATGTCGATGTCGGCGCTCGTCACCTCACCGTGCACGAGCAGCGGCATGCCAACGTCCTGCATCGCTTCGAGCGCGCCGCGGCACTTGGCCAGATCGGTCACGCCGGCGTCGGAGTTCGTCGTGGCGCCGGCGGGGTAGAGTTTCACCCCATGCACGAAGCCCGATGCCTTGGCGCGACGGATTTCGTCGGCGGCCGTGTTGTCGGTCAGATACAGGGTCATGAGCGGCTCGAACGCATTGCCGGCCGGGCGCGCCGCGAGAATACGCTCGCGATACGCGGCGGCGAGTTCGGTCGTGGTGACCGGCGGCTTGAGATTCGGCATGATGATCGCGCGCCCGAACTGGCGGGCGCTGTCGGGCAGCACGCTCTTGAGCACGTCGCCATCGCGCACGTGCAGGTGCCAGTCATCGGGGCGGGTGATAGTCAATTCGTTGATCATGGGCGTTTTCCGGGAGCTGAGGGAGACGGCTAGCCCATGAGACCGTCGCCGCGCGGTGACGCGTCGGCGCGACGGACCGATTGGGCGGGAATGTACGTACACAGGGGCCAGTGCTATGCTTGTGCAACCCCATATTGTACTGGTTGCGGCGCTCCGACACGACGAGCGCAACCCATCTTCGATTGACCCGCCCCATGTGCCAACTGCTCGCAATGAATTGCGCGGAACCGACCGACATCACGTTCTCATTTACCGGTTTCGCGGCGCGTGGGGGCGGTACGGATCACCACGCGGACGGCTGGGGCATCGCATTCTTCGAAGACAAGGCCTGCCGGCTGTTCATCGATCACCAGGCCGCCGCGAACTCGCCCATCGCCGAGCTGGTGAAGAAATACCCGATCAAGTCCAAGAACGTCATCGCGCATATCCGCAAAGCGACACAGGGCATCGTTGAGCTGGAGAACTGCCACCCGTTCCAACGCGAGTTGTGGGGACGCCACTGGATCTTCGCGCACAACGGCGATCTGCACGACTACGATCCGTTTCTCTCGGGCGTCTATCAGCCCGTGGGGACGACCGACAGCGAGCGCGCCTTCTGCGACATCATGCAGGGCCTGCGCAAGCGCTTCCCCGGTTCGCAACCGCCACTCGACGAGTTGTTCCACGCGGTCGAGGACATCACGCGTACGATCACGCGCCACGGCGTATTCAACTTCGTCCTCTCGAACGGCCAGGCGCTGATCGCGCACTGCTCGACACGGCTGCACTTCATCGCCCGCCAGTGGCCGTTCACGAAGGCGCATCTGATCGACGCCGACTGGGAAATCGATTTTTCCAAGTTCACGACGCCAGCCGATCGCGTGGCGGTGATCGCCACGGCACCGCTCACCGACAACGAAGTCTGGACGACGTTCGCGCCGGGTGAATTGATTCTCTTCGAGAAGGGGGGCCGTCGCTGCGCACCGTAGTGCCGATTCCCGAAGCCGTTCGTCTGCGCAACGAGCAGAACACTGCCTGCCAGTAAGGCCGCGACGACGCCGACGAGCATAAAAAAAGCGTGCCCGAAGGCACGCTTTTTTCATTCCACCCGCACCAACGATCAGTGCAGGATCTTGGCCAGGAAGTCCTTGGCGCGGTCCGACTTCGGATTCGCGAAGAACTCGTCCTTCTTGTCGTCTTCGACGATGATGCCTTGATCCATGAAGATCACACGGTTCGCGACCTTCTTGGCGAAGCCCATTTCGTGCGTGACCACCATCATGGTCATGCCTTCCTGCGCCAATTCGACCATCACGTCGAGCACTTCGTTGATCATTTCCGGGTCGAGAGCCGAGGTCGGCTCGTCGAACAGCATGGCGATCGGGTCCATGCACAGGGCGCGAGCGATGGCCACGCGCTGCTGCTGACCGCCCGAGAGCTGGCCCGGGAACTTGTGGGCATGCGCCGTCAGTCCCACGCGCTCCAGCAACTTCAGGCCCTTGTCACGGGCGGCGTCCTTGCTGCGACCGAGCACCTTGACCTGCGCGAGCGTCAGGTTTTCGGTGATCGACAGGTGCGGGAACAATTCGAAGTGCTGGAACACCATGCCGACGCGCGAGCGCAGCTTGGCCAGGTTCGTCTTCGGATCGGCAACCGATGTGCCATCGACGATGATCTCGCCTTGCTGGATCGGCTCCAGACCGTTGACGGTCTTGATGAGCGTGGACTTGCCCGAACCCGACGGGCCGCACACCACCACGACTTCACCCTTCTTGACTTCAGTGGAGCAGTCCGTGAGCACCTGGAACTGGCCGTACCACTTGGAGACGTTTTTAAGGGTAATCATTTCGCCAACCTCTTCTGAAGACGTTTAACCGACATCGAAACCGTGAAGCAGATCACAAAGTAGACCGCTCCGGCAAACACAATCATTGCGGGCAACGTGCCGTCACGCTGGCCCACCTGGTACGCCATGCCGAAGAAGTCGGCCAAGGCGATCGCGTATACGAGCGAGGTGTCCTGGAACAGAATGATGCCCTGGGTCAGCAACAACGGCACCATGTTGCGGAACGCCTGCGGCAGCACCACAAGCGCCATCGCCTGCCAGTACGACATGCCCAGCGCGTAGGCGGCGGACATCTGGCCCCGCGATACGCTCTGGATACCCGCGCGAATGATTTCCGAATAATACGCCGCTTCGAACAGCGAGAAGGCGACGAGTGCCGAGACCATCCGGATGTCCCAGGTCGGCGGCACATCGAGCACCGAACGCAACACCTGCGGCACGATCAGGAAGAACCACAGCAGCACCATCAGCAGCGGAATCGAGCGGAACAGGTTCACGTACAGATCCGCAAACCATTTCAGCACGGTCACGCCCGACAGACGCATCATCGCGAGAATCGTACCCCAGACGATGCCCACGACCACGGCGAGCACCGTGATCTGCAGCGTGGTGATCATGCCCTTGACGAGCAGCGGCATCGCGTCGATCGCGCCGCCCCATGCGAAGATCTCACCCATTATTTGCCCCCGATGTAGCCCGGCAGGCGGGTCTTGGCTTCGATGAAGCGCATGAGCACCAGCACCGCGACGTTGATGATCATGTACGCGATCGTCACAGCAATGAAGGACTCATAGCTATGCGCCGTGTAATCGATGAGCTGCTTGCCCTGCCCGGTCAGTTCGAGCAGGTTCACCGTCGAGATCACGGCCGAGTTCTTGAAGATGTTGACGAATTCCGAGGTGACCGGCGGGATCACCACACGGAAGGCCACAGGCAGCAGTACGAAGCGGTACGTCTGCGGCAGCGTGAGCCCCATGGCCAGACCGGCGCTCTTCTGGCCCTTGGGCAGCGAATTGATACCGGAGCGCACCTGCTCACACACCCGGGCCGCCGTAAAGAGCCCCAGGCCGACCACGCCGGTGAGCAGCGAGACGTTCGCCGGATTGAGCGCGAACAACCACGTGCGAACCGATTCCGGCAGGAAGTCGGGCGCCACGTAGTACCAGAAAAACAACTGAATAAGCAACGGGATGTTCCGGAACAACTCGACGTAGGCCGTCGCGAAGCCGGATATCCATTTGTTGGGGATGGTGCGCATCACGCCGAGCACGGAGCCCACGATGAGCGCAATGATCCAGCCGCCGAGGCCAACTTCAAGCGTGAGCTTGAAGCCCGAGAGCAACCACCCGAAATAGGTCGTCCCCTCGCCCGTTGCCACAGGCTGGAAGAAAAAACTGAAATCGAGACCGAGAGCCATGATCTCCCCTTTTCTACTTGTCTTGCTTAAAAAGAAGCGGAAGGATTGGCTCCTTCCGCTTCGGCATTACGCACTGATGGTGCTCGGCGACTCGTGAAGCCTGCGAGGCTTACTTGGCGCCTTGAACGTCAGCGTGGTCGTTCGGCGACTTCCACAGCGCGGCCATCTCGGCCGACGGGGGGAAGTCCATATTCACGCCGCCCAGCGCAGCGATCGGCTGCTGGAACCACTTGGCGAAGTCCTTCTGCGCCTGGCCCGACTTCTGGTAATCGGCAACGGCCTTGTCCACCAGCTTCTTGAAGGCCGGATCGTCCTTGCGCATCATGCAGCCGTAGGCCTCATACGATTGCGGCTTGCCGACAATGCTGTAGTCCTTGGCGTCCTTGAACTTGGCGCGCTCGCCCGCGAGCAGGGCGTCATCCATCATGAACGCGACGGCACGGCCCGAGTGCAGCGTGATAGCGGCTTCTCCGTGGTCCTTGGCGCTGATGATGTTCATGCCCATGTTGTCCTTCTGGTTCATCTCGCGCAGCAGACGCTCGGAGGTCGTGCCCGCCGTGGTCACGACGTTCTTGCCCTTGAGGTCGGCGAAGTCCTTGATGCCCGAGCTGTTCTTCGCCAGCAAACGCGTGCCGATGATGAAGAACGTGTTCGAGAACGCGGCCTGCTTCTGACGCTCGGCGTTGTTCGTGGTCGAACCGCACTCCATGTCGATCGTGCCGTTCTGAACCAGCGGAATGCGGTTCTGCGACGTGATCGGCGTCTGCGTGACCTTCAGGTTCGGCAGCTTGAGCTCCTTCTTGACTTCGGCCACGACGGCCATCGCCACATCATTGGCATAGCCAACGACATTGTGGTTATTGTCATAGAACGAGAACGGAATGGACGATTCGCGGTTACCCAGCGAGATGACGCCGGTGTCCTTGATTTTCTTGAGCGTACCGGTTTCCTGCGCCTGGGCAGCACCTGCCATCAAGCCAACACAGCACATCGCCAATGCAATTTTCGAGAGGGTCATTCTTTAGTCTCCTTGGCAAAAACAGATGCATTTTAGCACCGCATTTGCCCATTTTTTTATTATCGAATGTTCGGAACGTACGTCTTTCTTAACGCAAATCGCCCCGAACATTCTGTTTTACGCATTATTGCGTATTACTACTTAGCCGGACAGCACCGCCTGATCAGGGGTACAGACCGCGCATCTCGCGGGCTTGCAGAATCCGGGTACACGCCACGATGAATGCGGCAGTACGCAGCGAAACCTTATGCTCCTGCGCCACATGCCACACGCCATCGAACGCTTCGCGCATGATGCGCTCCAGACGGTGGTTGATCTCTTCCTCGGTCCAGAAGAAGCTCGAGAAATCCTGCACCCACTCGAAGTACGAGACCGTCACGCCGCCGGCGTTGGCCACCACGTCCGGCACGACAAGAATGTTCTTGCTGCGCAAAATGTCGTCGGCCGCCGTCGTCGTCGGGCCATTGGCCCCTTCGACCACGATCTTCGCGCGGATCTTGTCGGCGTTTTTCTCGGTGATCTGGTTTTCGAGTGCCGCCGGAATCATGAACTCGCAGTCCAGCGACCAGAACTCGTCGTCCTTGATGGTCTCAGCCGCCGGGAAGCCGCCCACGCCGCCAGTTTCGGCCACATGCTTGAGCAGGTTCGGCACGTCGAGGCCGTCGGACTTGTAGATCGTACCGGTGTGATCTTGCACGCCGATGACATGCGCACCAGCCTCGTGGAACAGACGGGCGGCAATGCCCCCACGTTGCCGAAGCCCTGCACCACCACGCGTGCGCCGCGCACGTCGAGTCCCAGACGGCGGGCCGCCTCGCAACTCACCACGAACACGCCGCGGCCCGTGGCTTCACGACGGCCCAGCGAGCCACCCAGCGAAATCGGCTTGCCGGTCACCACGCCGGTGGCCGTGGACCCCTCGTTCATCGAGTAGGTATCCATCATCCACGCCATGATCTGCTCATTGGTGTTGACGTCCGGCGCCGGAATATCCTTCGTCGGCCCGATGATGATGTTGATTTCGCTGGTGTAACGACGCGTCAGGCGCTCGAGCTCGCCGCGCGAGAGCTTGCGCGGGTCAACGCGAATACCGCCCTTGGCACCGCCGTAAGGCACGTTCACCGCCGCGTTCTTGACCGACATCCAGGCCGACAGCGCCATGACTTCGGACAGCGTGACATCCTGGTGGAAACGCACACCGCCCTTGCCGGGGCCGCGTGAAGTATTGTGCTGGACACGATAGCCCTCGAAATGGGCGATGGTGCCGTTGTCGAGTTCGATCGGGCAGTCGACGATCAGGATGCGCTTGGGACGCTTGAGGGTTTCGACCCAACGCGACAATGTGCCCAGGTAAGGCGTGACGCGGTCGACCTGTTGAAGGTAGTTGCCCCACGGACCGAGATCATCGGCCTGCAGGTAGGAAGGCAAGATATGTGACGTTTGCGACATTATGGAATTCTCCGGCTTCAATCTGCGCCGCACGCACATACCGTGCTTGCGACACGAATGGCTGGCACTTTACCGAGAACCCCCGAGAACAATCCAATGCCGAATAAACATGCAACTATGCAATTCGTGCATAGTTATACCAGCCGCATGAAATCATCGCGACCTTCCGCGAATCGACGCGCATCGCCCCGATCCGGCACGAACGCCGGTCAGCCTTTGATCTGATCGCGCACGGCTTGCCAGAACGCCTCGACCGCATCGCGCTTGGTCAGCTCGCGCCGGTTGCTGGCATCGGTATAGGCCAGACGGTCGCGATACAGGCGAATTTCCATGTCCAGATGCCATGGGGACGCCGCCTTGCCCGAGGGCGCGAGATCGACCAACTCGCCGCGCGCGACCGAATCGATCACGGCGCTTTCCGGTAGAAAGGCCACACCGTGTCCGGCGAGCACCATCGCCTTGAGCGCCTCGGCCATGTCCGTCTCGTACACCTTGTCCAGATGCAGCCGGTTCGAGGCGTCGCCGGCAAGCAGGTCGGTCATCCGGCCGAGATAGGCATTCGCCGTGTAGGCGAGGTAGGGCACCGGCGCGTCTGGCGTGCCAGGCAACTTGAAGCGGGGGCGCTTGTGCGGCGTCGGGGCGCTGTAGGGGCTGAACCGCTCGCTGCCGAGCACGATCATCTCGTAGCGCGCCGCATCGAGTTGCAAGGGCTGGCTCGGATGGTAGTAGCACATCAGGAGATCGCAGCCTCCATCGGTCAGCGACATCGCCGCGTCGTGCACGTTGAGCGCACGCAGACGGCTGCGTAGCAGGCCCAGACGCTTCTCCAGCGCCTTGAGCCATCGCGGGAAGAACGTCATCGACAGCGTGTGCGGCACGGCGAAATCGAGTACCGAATGGTCGGCCGAGCGCTGTTCGCGCAGCAAGGCGCGCGCCTCCTGCGCTTGCGAGAGCAATGCCAGCGCCTGCTCATAGAACACTTCGCCGGCCGCGGTGAGGCGCGTGGGGTAACTCGATCGGTCGATCAGTTCGCTGCCGAGCCACGCTTCGAGCGACTGAATCCGGCGCGAGAACGCGGGCTGCGTCACATGGCGCAACTCAGCCGAACGACTGAAACTGTTCGTCTTGGCGAGCGACACGAAGTCCTCGAGCCATTTGATTTCCATGCGGCACTCCCGCGTCGGCGATGTCAGCGCGCTAGTCTACTCAATCGTCCGGCCGGCGCACAGGCCCGCGTCCGCGCCAGTCGTCCAACTGCCCAACTGCCCAACGGCTCAACGGCCCAACCGCCCTGCCTTCCGCCCGACGGCCGAGTCGCCGCGCCCCTCAGGACACCACCGTGGCGAAGTGCGACGCCTCGGCATCGCCCTCCCCGTCGCGACGCTGCTGTTGCAACGCCCACATCTGCGCGTAGAGTCCTTCGGCACGCAGCAGGTCGTCGTGCGTGCCGCGCTCCACGATGCGGCCCTTGTCGAGCACGATGATCTGCGCGGCGTGCACGACCGTCGAGAGGCGGTGCGCGATGACGAGCGTCGTGCGTTCACGGGCGATGTTGCGCAACTCCGCCTGAATCGCCTGCTCGGAGCGCGAGTCCAGCGCCGAGGTCGCCTCGTCGAAAATCAGGATGTGCGGATTCTTGAGAAGGGTGCGCGCAATCGCCACGCGCTGCTTCTCGCCGCCGGAGAGCTTGAGCCCGCGCTCGCCGACCATCGACTCATAGCCGGCCGGCAGGCTCTCGATGAAGTCGTGGATATGCGCCGCACGGGCCGCGGCGATGACCTGCTCGCGCGACGCCGACGGATTGCCGTACGCGATGTTGTAGTAGATCGTGTCGTTGAACAGCACGGTGTCCTGCGGCACGATACCGATGGCCGCGCGCAGCGAATCCTGCGTAACGTCGCGAATGTCCTGCCCGTCGATGGTGATGCGCCCCGCCGCCGCGCCGGGGAAGCCGACGTCGTAGAAGCGGAACAGCAGGCGTGAGAGCGTCGATTTGCCCGAGCCGCTGTGTCCGACGACGGCCGTGGTCGTGCCCGCCGCCACGGTGAAATCGACGTCGTGCAGAATTTGGCGCGACGCCTCGTACCCGAAATTCACGTGCTCGAAACGCACGGTGCCGCCATGACAGACGAGCGGCGCCGCACCCGGCGGATCGGCGACTTCGCGATTCACGTCGAGCAACGTGAACATGCGATCCATGTCGGTCATCGCCTGTTTGAGTTCGCGATAGATCACGCCGAGGAAATTCAGCGGAATGTAGAGCTGCAGCATGAACGTGTTGACGAGCACGAGATCGCCGAGCGTCATGCGCCCACTCATTACGCCTTGGGTGGCATGCCAGAGAATCAGGATGAGTCCGGTCGCGATGATCGCCTGCTGCCCGAAATTCAACACCGAGAGCGAGTTCTGCGACCGAATCGCCGCCGCACGATAGCGCTTGAGGTTCTCGTCGTAACGCTGCGTCTCGAACGCCTCGTTGCCGAAATACTTCACCGTCTCGTAGTTGATCAGCGAATCGATCGCGCGCGCGTTGGCTTTCGAGTCGAGTTCGTTCATGGTGCGACGAAAATGCGTGCGCCACTCCGTGACTTTCACCGTGAACACGATGTAGAACGACAGTGCCACGAGCGTGACGATGGCGTAAAACGCGTCGTAGCGCACGACGAAGAAGCCGAGCACGAGCGCCACCTCGATGAGCGTGGGCAGAATGCTGTAGAGCGAGTACGAGATCATCGACTGGATGCCCCGCGTGCCGCGCTCGATGTCGCGACTCATGCCGCCCGTCTGACGCTCCAGGTGAAAGCGCAGCGACAGCGCGTGCAAATGGCGAAACACCTTGAGGGCGATTTGCCGCACCGCGCTTTCCGTCACCTTCGAGAACAGCATTTCCCGCAGTTCGGTGAAGAGCGACGTGGACAGGCGCACCACCCCGTATGCCACGACCAGCAGACCTAGCCCGCCCACGACGATCAGGCTCGCATCGCCCGATGCGCGCGCCGTGGCGGAGAAGGTCGCCACGGGGCCGAGCCCGTCGACGATGTGCTTCATGATGATGGGCACGCCGAGGTTGGCCACCTTCGCCATGACGAGGCACGACAGCGCCAGCGTGACGCGTCCGCGGAATTCGAGCAGATACGGGAACAGCGATTTGATGACTTGCCAGTCGCCGCGGGGGGGGCGAGCGGCGTCGGAGGCCGTCGGTGCAGGCTCGGCCGAAGAGTAACGTCTCATGATGGGGAGGGGCGGCGTCCGGCTCGTTCGAGGGCTTTCCGCTAAAATCGTCGATGGCGTATTTTCGCAGAACCCGGCGTCTCATGCTGAGCCGACGCCGGGGCGGCTCTCCCGCCCGTGGAAACCCGAAGAAGGACCGGCAGCGGCGTGCCGTCGCCGTCTTTCTCGCGGTTTCCGACTTTCGCAGTCTTCCCGGCTCACGCAAGGATCCTCATGAGTACCTCGACTGCTGCCCTCACGGCCCTGCCCGAAGAAAAAGAACTGGCGTTGCGCGTGCTGCCGATGCCTGCCGACGCCAACGCCCACGGCGACGTATTCGGCGGCTGGATCATGTCGCAGGTCGACATTGCCGGCTCGATCCCCGCCGCACAGCGCGCCAATGGCCGCGTGGCGACCATTGCCGTCAACTCGTTCCTGTTCAAGGAGCCGGTGTTCGTGGGCGACTTGCTGAGCTTTTACGCGACGATCGTGAAGACCGGCAATACGTCGATCACCGTCTACGTCGAGGCCTATGCGCAGCGCATGCGCCTGTCGCACGAGATCGTCAAGGTCACCGAGGCGATGGTCACGTACGTGGCGACCGACGAAGATCGCCGTCCGCGCCCGCTACCCAAGCTCGACACGGCGAGCTGAGCGTCCGCCAACGAAAAAACGCCGCCGTCTCGCAGAATGAGGCGTGCGGCGGTGATGCGCCTGCTGTGCCGCCGAGTCTTCCCGGCGACGGCGGGGCGTTATGAAAACTGACTGAAATCCGGCTTGCGCTTCTCGAAGAACGCCGTGAACGCCTCACGCGCTTCCGGAGAGACGAGCCGTTTGCCGAATTCCAACGCCTCGTCGCGAATACGCGCCTGCACCGCTTGCGCGCTGTCGCCCTTCATCAACTGCTTGGTCACGCGCAGCGACCCCGCCGGCATGGCCGCGAGTTGCGCGGCGCGCTTCGCAGCGTAGTCGGCCAGTTCGTCCGCCGGCACAACACGGTTGACGAAGCCCATCGCGACGGCCTCGTTCACGTCGAACGGCTCACCGAAAAGCAGCTTCTCGGCGGCACGCTGGTAGCCCGCCACGCGCGGCAGCAGCCAGCTCGACGCCGCCTCCGGACACAACGCCAGTTGCGAGAACGGCAGCGAGAAGCGTGCGGTTTGCGTGGCATACACCACATCGCAGTGCAGCAGCAGCGTCGTGCCGACGCCTACCGCATTGCCTGCCACGGCCGCCACAATGGGTTTGGTTGCCTGGCTGATCGCACGCAGGAACTGGAACACGGGGGCGTCCTCGTCCTTCGGCGGGTTTTTCAGGAAATCTTCGAGATCGTTGCCCGCCGAAAAAGCCTCAGGCTGCCCCTGGATCAGCATCACGCGCAACGACGGATCGGCCTCCGCCTCGGCAATGCCTTCGGCCATTGCCTGATACATCGCGGCGGTAATCGCATTCTTCTTGTGCGCGCGGTTGAAGGTCAGCACCTGCACCGCGCCCTGGCGATGCACCAATACGTCTTCCATCTCGTGGGTCTCCTCGGGTGTTCCAGGCATCTGGCGACGCCGGGTCACTGCCCGTCGTAGATGACAACGCCGGGGGCGGTCGCGCTGTTGCGAAACCGCACCCCGGCGCCCTGGGCCGTCGTCCGCCGCATGTCTGACGACTGCCCGCCGACGGCCTGCGGCGCGCCCGCTTACATGCGCTCGAGAATCCCCGCCGCGCCCATGCCGGTCCCCACGCACATGGTCACCATCCCGTACTTCAGGTTGTGACGGCGCAGCGCGTGCACCACGGTCGCGGCGCGGATCGCACCGGTTGCGCCCAGCGGGTGGCCCAGCGCGATGGCGCCGCCCATCGGGTTGACCTTGCGGGTATCGAGATCTAGATCCTTGATGACGGCAAGGGCCTGCGCGGCAAACGCCTCGTTCAATTCGATCCAGTCCATGTCCTGCTGCGACAGGCCCGCCGCACGCAGTGCCGCGGGAATCGCTTCCTTCGGACCGATACCCATGATCTCGGGCGGCACGCCGCGCACGGCGAACGACACGAAACGGGCGAGCGGCGTGAGGTTGAACTGCTTGAGAATCTTCTCACTCACGACGAGCAGCGCGCCGGCACCATCCGACGTCTGCGAACTGTTGCCGGCCGTGACCGAGCCCTTGTTCGCGAACACCGGACGCAGTTTGCCCAGCCCTTCGATCGACGTATCCGGACGCGGGCCTTCGTCGAGCGACAGCGTGCGCGTCTTGATCGACACTTCGCCAGTCGCCAGGTTCGGAAAGCGTTCGACGATCTCGATCGGCGTGATCTCGTTCGTGAATTCACCGGCCTGTTGCGCCTGGATCGCCTTCTGGTGCGAGGCCAGTGCGAAGGCGTCCTGCGCGTCGCGCGTCACGCCCCATTGCTGCGCCACCTTCTCGGCGGTCAACCCCATGCCATAGGCGATGCCCACGTTCTCGTCGCGCTCGAAGATCGACGGCGAGAGCGACGGCGTGTTGCCCATCATCGGCACCATGCTCATGCTCTCGATACCCCCGGCGAACATTGCGTCGGCTTCGCCCACGCGAATGCGGTCCGCCGCCATCGCGAGCGCGGTGAGGCCCGAGGCGCAGAAGCGGTTGACGGTCACCCCGCCCACCGTGTTCGGCAGACCCGAGAGCAGTGCGCCGATACGCGCCACGTTCAAGCCCTGCTGGGCTTCGGGAATGGCGCAGCCGATGATGGCGTCTTCGATCACTTTCGGATCGAGATCCGGCACCTGCGCGAGCGCGCTCTTGAGAATGGTCGCGAGCAGGTCGTCCGGACGCGTGTTCTTGTAGCTGCCCTTGGGTGCCTTGCCGATCGGCGCGCGCGTGGCGGCTACGATATAGGCGTCTTGCAGTTGTTTGCTCATGTCAGTCTCCGATCGGCTTAGTTGCGCACCGGCTTGCCGGATTGCAGCATGCCCATGATGCGTTCCTGGGTCTTCGACGTGCCCAGCAGGTCGACGAAGGCGCGACGCTCGAGCGCCAGCAGCCATTCTTCGTTCACGAGGCTGCCGCCCTCCACGTCGCCGCCGCACACGGCTTCGGCGATGCGCGAGGCGATCAGGAAGTCGTGCGCCGAGATGAAGTTGCCGTCTCGCATATTCACGAGCGACGCCTTGATGGTCGAGATCCCCGAGCGACCGGCTACAGGAATGCCGGCCGGCTTGAGCGGCGGACGATAGCCGGCAACGGCCAGCGCACGCGCTTCGTTACGGGCGACCGACAGCAGTTCGTGCACGTTGTACACGATGGTGTCCGTCGGCTTCAGATAGCCCATGTCGCGGGCGTCGAGCGCCGAGGCCGAGACCTTTGCCATCGCCGCGTTGGTAAACGACTTGGTGACGAACTGGAGATACTGCACGCTCCCCGCCGAGGTCGCGGCGTCGGCCGCGCGGATCGCCGCTTCCTTCAGGCCACCGCCGGCCGGCACCAGGCCCACGCCGACTTCCACGAGACCGATGTAGCTCTCGAGCGCCGCCACGCGCTTCGCGCTATGCAGCAACAGCTCGCACCCGCCGCCCAGCGCAATGCCGGAGACGGCCGAGACGACCGGCACCTGCGCGTACTTCACACGCATCATGCCGTCCTGGAACTTCTTGATGAACGGCTCGATGCCCTTCGCGCCGCCCATCATGAACGCGGGCATGGCCGCTTCGAGATCGGCGCCGGCAGAGAACGGCCCCCCGGCGCACCGAGTTTGAGCGACGTGGGCTGCCATACGACCACACCGCGATATTGCTGCTCGGCCAGATCGATCGCACGGGTCAGCCCGTCGATGACGGCCGGCCCGATGGTGTTCATCTTCGACTTGAACGAGACGATAAGCACGTCGTCCTGCCCTGGGGTCTCGTCGACCCACAGGCGCACGGCGTCGTTCTCCTCGATGGTCTTGCCGAATTTGCGCGGGTCGGCGCTGGCATCGCCCACGAGCGAGGCCGGGAAGACCTGACGCTGATACACCGGCAGCGTGCTGCGCGGTACAAACGCATCTTTGGCCGGCGCATACGAGCCCGCCGCCGTGTGCACACCGCCCGCCTCGGCGACCTTGCCGCTCGTCACCCACTTGGGCAGCGGCGCGCTCGAGAGCGCCTGACCGGCGTCGATGTCTTCCTGCACCCACTGCGCAATGTCCTTCCAGCCCGCAGCCTGCCAGTCCTCGAACGGACCGGTGCTCCAGCCGAAGCCCCAGCGAATGGCGAAGTCGACTTCACGTGCGTTGTCGGCGATCTGCTCGAGATACACACCGATGTAATGGAACACATCGCGGAACACCGCCCACAGGAACTGTGCCTGCGGGTTCGTCGATTCGCGCAGCAGACGCAGACGCTCGGCCGGCGCTTTCTTCAGAATGCGCACGACCATCTCGTCGGCCTTCTTGCCCGACTCGACATACTCGCCCGATTGCGGGTCGAGCACCTTGATGACCTTGCCTTCCTTCTTGTAGAAACCCGCACCCGTCTTCTGACCCAGCGCGCCCTTTTCTACAAGTGCCTTGAGCACCGGCGGCGTGGCATACGTCGCGGCGAACGGGTCGTCCTTGAGGCCGTCCTGCATCGTCTTGATCACGTGCGCCATCGTGTCCAGACCGACCACGTCGGCCGTGCGGAACGTGGCCGACTTTGCGCGACCCAGCTTGCTGCCGGTCAGGTCATCCACCACATCGAACGGAATGCCGTACTTCTGCGCTTCGGCGAACACCGCCAGAATCGAGAACACGCCCACGCGGTTGGCGATGAAGTTCGGTGTGTCCTTCGCGCGAACCACGCCCTTGCCGAGCGTGGAGGTGAGAAACGTTTCGAGCTGATCGAGGATGGCCGGCGCGGTGGTCGCGGTCGGAATCAGTTCGACCAGATGCATATAGCGCGGCGGGTTGAAGAAGTGCACGCCGCAGAAGCGCGACTTGAGGTCGGCGTCAAAGCCTTCCGAGAGTTCGGTGATCGACAGACCCGACGTGTTCGACGCGAAGATCGCATGCTTGGCCAGATGCGGCGCGACCTTCTTGTACAGGTCATGCTTCCAGTCCATGCGCTCGGCAATCGCTTCGATCACCACGTCGCAGCCGGCGAGGGTTGCAAGGTCGTCCTCGTAATTCGCCGCTTCGATGTATTGCGCGTCGGCCTTGTCGGCGAACGGCGCGGGGCTCAGCTTCTTCAGGCCGTCGATGGCACGCAGGACGATGCCGTTCTTCGGGCCTTCCTTGGCCGGCAGATCGAACAGCACGACGGGCACTTTCGCATTGACGAGGTGCGCGGCGATCTGCGCACCCATCACGCCGGCGCCCAGCACAGCGACCTTGCGTACGACCAGGGGTTTGTTGGTTTGGCTCACGGTGATCTCCTCCGCTCTCAGAACAGGTCGACGTCGACTTCCATCAGCGTCTTCGCACCGGCACGGGCCATGCGGATTTGCGACGCGGTCTCCGGCAGCAACTTGGCGAAATAGAAACGCGCCGTGGCGAGCTTCGATTCGTAGAACTTGTCGCCGCTGCCTTGCTTGTCAAGCGCGATGCGCGCCATGCGTGCCCAGAAGTAAGCGAACACGAGATGGCCGACCACGCGCTGATACGGCACCGAGGCGGCGCCCACTTCGTCTGGATTGGTCATGGCCTTCATGCCGATTTCCATCGTCAGCTTCTGCACCTTGTCGCCGATGTCCGCGAGCGGATTGACGAACTCCTGCATTTCCTCCTTCGTGCCTTCGGCCTCGACGAAGTCCTGCACGAGCTTGCCGAACTTCTTTAGCTTCGCCCCCATGTCGCCGAGCACCTTGCGGCCCAGCAGGTCGAGCGCCTGAATCGAGTTCGTGCCCTCGTAGATCATGTTGATGCGTGCATCGCGCACATACTGCTCCATGCCCCACTCGGAGATGAAGCCGTGGCCGCCGTAGATCTGCATCGCGTGGTTGGTGCACTCGAACGCATTGTCGGTCAGGAAAGCCTTGATGATCGGCGTGAGCAGCGCGACCAGATCCGCCGCCTCGCGGCGCTCGGCTTCGTCACCATGCGACAGTTCCTTGTCGATATGCAGCGCGGTCCAGTACGAGAACGCACGACCGCCTTCCACATAGGCCTTTTGCGTGAGCAGCATGCGCCGCACGTCCGGATGCACGATGATCGGATCCGCCGGCTTGTCGGGGGCCTTCGGGCCGGTGAGCGAGCGCATCTGGATGCGCTCCTTCGCGTACACCAGCGAGTTCTGGTAAGCGACTTCCGTCAGGCCCATGCCCTGCATGCCCACGCCCTGACGCGCGGCGTTCATCATCACGAACATGGCATTCAAGCCCTTGTTCGGTTCGCCGACGAGCCAGCCGCGCGCGCCGTCGAGGTTCATCACGCAGGTGGCGTTGCCGTGAATGCCCATCTTGTGCTCGATCGAGCCGCACTTGATGCCGTTGCGCTCACCCGGTGCGCCATTCGCGTCGGGGATGAACTTCGGCACGACGAACAGCGAGATACCCTTCGTTCCCGGCGGCGCGTCCGGCAGGCGGGCCAGCACAAGGTGGACGATGTTGGCGGCCATGTCGTGCTCGCCGGCGGAGATGAAGATCTTGGTACCGGAGATGGCGTACGAGCCATCGCCATTCGGCTCGGCCTTCGTGCGCAACATGCCCAGATCGGTGCCGCAATGCGGCTCGGTCAGGCACATCGTACCGGTCCATTCGCCCGATACGATCTTCGGCAGATAGGTGGATTGCTGCTCAGGCGTGCCATGCGCATGCAGGCACTCGTAAGCGCCGTGCGACAGGCCGGGATACATCGTCCAGGCCTGGTTGGCGGAGTTGAGCATTTCATACAGGGCGTTGTTGACGACCTGCGGCAGCCCTTGGCCTCCGAATGCGGGGTCACACGCCAGCGAGGGCCAGCCGGCCTCGACGTATTGCTGATAGGCCTGCTTGAAGCCGGTCGGCGTCGTGACCACGCCATCGCCTTCGTACTTGCAGCCCTCGCGATCACCCACCTGATTCAGCGGGAAGACGACTTCGCTGCAGAACTTGCCGGCCTCTTCGAGCACCTGGTTGATGGTGTCGGCATCGATGTCCGCGTGTTTCGGCAATGCCTTCAATTCGTTTTCCACGCCCAGCAGTTCGTGCAAAACGAACTGCATGTCGCGCAGCGGCGCGTTGTACTGTCCCATGACCTACTCCTCCGAACAAATCGAATTGAATCGCGGACGGCTCGCGCCTCACCCGCGCTGATAAGACGAAATCAGTTTTTCCAGCGCCACCCGGGTCATCTCGACTGCCCCCGGCTCCCGGAGGAACCGCGCGTCATGATGCAAGCCAAGTGTCAGGCTGTACATTTCAAAGAGCATCAGACGCGGATCGGTGTCCTCGCGCAGATGCCCCTCCTCCTTCGCTTGCGTGATCGCGCGCAGCAGGGCCGATCGCCACAACCGCACGCTCTTCACCAAGGCCTCGCGCACCGGACTGGCCGCGCGATCGTCGTACTCGACGGCACCGCTGATATAGATACAGCCCGTCGTCACCTCGCGAATGCGCTTGTCCATCCAGCGATCCACCAGCGCCCTGAGTCGCGGCAAGCCGCGCGGGGCTTCCATCCCGGGGGCGAATACCTCGTCCTCGAAACGCCGGTGATATTCGCGCAGCACTTCAATCTGCAAGTCCTCGCGCGAACCGAAGTGCGCGAAGACGCCGCTCTTGCTCATCTGCATACGATCAGCCAGCAAGCCGATCGTCAGCCCCTCAAGTCCATCGCGCCCCGCAAGTTCCAGCGCGGCATTCAGGATGGCGGCTCGTGTCTGTTCACCCTTTCGCATATGTTTGGCATCGCTTTGGTTATCCGTTCTCCGATGCTAACCAAAAAATCGAACGGCCGTCCTATTATTGAGGGACGCCCATGGGCGAACAAGGAATTTATTAGATCGGAATACCTAATCGGTAGCCGTCGGAAGGGGGGCGGCGACGTCGGCACAGGGCCGAGGGCAATGAGCAACGGCGGATCATCCGTCGGCATCCGCCCGAGAATCAGTCGTATTTGCCGCGCGTGAGGAGCCGCATCGTCAGGCGATAGAGGCGATACGCCATCCACTGGCGGAAGCGCCGCCAGCGCGAGCGTGCGCCGTAGCGGGCGGGGTCGATGAGACGCGCCTCGTCAAAGGCTCGGCGGATATGGTCGCGCAGTTCGATGACCAGCGGGTCGTCGAGCACCACCACGTTGGCTTCGTGATTCAGGAACAGCGACAGCGCATCCAGATTGGAGGAGCCGACCGTCGCCCATACGTCGTCGACGACAGCCACCTTGCCATGCAGTTGACGCACGTCGTACTCGCCGATGCGCACGCCGGCATCGAGCAACTTCGCGTAAAGCCAGGGCACCGCGGCGTCGAGCAGGCGGAACTCGTTGCGGCCGATCAGCAGATGCACCGCCACGCCGCGTTGGGCCGCCTGCGTCAGTGCACGTCGCAGCCGGCGGCCGGGCACGAAATAGGGATTCGCGAGCCAAACCTCGTGGCGCGCGCGGCCCAGCGCCATCAGATACGCCTTTTCGACCGCGCGACGATTGTGCAGGTTATCGCGTGCCACGAAAGCCGCCTGACCGGCGTAAGGGGCGTGCAAACGCCCACGTTGCCCGCGGCGACGATGACGGAACGGCGTCCCCAGATACCCCGGCGCGAGGCGCAGCCACTGAATGTGAAACGCGATGGAGATCTCAGTGACGAGGGGACCGCGGCATTGCACGGCAAAGTCCCAGCGCGGATCGTCCATGCGGGTGTCGCCACCGGCGTTGTCGTCGTCGATGATGTTGATGCCGCCGACGAATGCCACCGTGTGATCGACGATGGCCAGCTTGCGGTGCGTGCGCGAGAAACCGAACTTGCCGAACAGTCTCGGATTGTAGATGCGATACGCCACACCGCTCTCGCGCCAGTCGGCGAGAAACGGCAGTCGGCGGCTCGTGCCGATGCCGTCGAGGATGACGCGTACCGCAACGCCGCGTTGCGCGGCGCGTTGCAGCGCTGCGGCGACTTGCTGCCCCGCCTCGTCGGCCTCGAAGATATATGTCTCGAGCGCCACGTCGCGGGTGGCGCGGTCGATGGCGGCGATGAGGGCTGCGAAGTAGCGCTGACCGAGATAGAGCAGCGTCAGATCGTTATCGCGGGAAAACGGCAGGTACTTGCTCATCGGCGCGCCGTGCCGCGGCTAGCGCACGCGCAACGGCAACTGCCGGATGGCATCGCCGTTCGACGGTGAGAAACAACGCGCGGCGGCCGCTTCCCACGGCAGCCAGGCGTAGGCGACGTGCTCGCGCGGCGAGAGCGTCACGGCGGTGTTCTGCGGCACGCACAAGCCGAACCAGTGCTCCGTATTGCGCGTCACGCCCGGTGCATAGCGATGGGCCCAACGCGGATAGATGTTGTACTGAATTTCGTGCTGCCAATCGGTCAGCGCAGCGGCGGGCACCGGGGTTCCGTTTGCCACGCGAATACCGGTCTCCTCGAAGACTTCGCGCACGGCCGTCTCGAGCAGCGGTTCGTCGAGCCGGTCCTTGCTGCCGGTGACCGACTGCCAGAAGTTCTCGGCGTCCGCACGCTCGATGAGCAGAACGTCGAGCGCCGGCGTATAGATCACGACGAGCACGGATTCGGGAATCTTGAAGGGTTTCATGCAGGTGGCGATTCGAGAACGGCACCGAAGAGCGGCACCGATGACGCATTGTATAGGGCAAACGCCGGGTGTTGCGGCATGCGCGATGCCCCCGAAAAACGAAAACCCCCTCGCCTGACGGCAGAGGGGGTTTTCAGCCTTGCGTGCGGGGCCGACGAGCGGCCCCGTGAGCCACGTCAGGCCTTGGGCGCTTCCGGCTGGCGCAGACGGATATGCAGGTCGCGCAGTTGACGCTCGTCGACCGACGACGGTGCCTGCGTGAGCAGATCCTGCGCACGTTGCGTCTTCGGGAACGCGATCACGTCGCGGATCGAATCGGCACCGGCCATCATCGTGATGACGCGGTCCAGACCGAACGCGATGCCCCCGTGCGGCGGCGCGCCGTACTGGAGCGCGTCGAGCAGGAAGCCGAACTTTGCCCGGGCTTCTTCCTCGCCGAGATTGAGCGCACGGAACACCTTGCTCTGCACGTCTTCCTGGAAGATACGGACCGAACCGCCGCCGATTTCCCAGCCGTTGAGCACCATGTCGTAGGCCTTGGCCAGACACTTGCCCGGATCGGTCTCGAGGTAGTCGATGTGCTCGTCCTTCGGGCTCGTGAACGGATGATGGCACGCGACCCAGCGGGCATCTTCCTCGTCGTACTCGAACATCGGGAAGTCGACGACCCACAGCGGACGCCAGCCGGCTTCGAACAGGCCGTGGCTCTTGCCGAATTCCGAGTGACCGATCTTCAGACGCAGCGCGCCGATGCCGTCGTTCACCACCTTGGCCTTGTCCGCACCGAAGAAAATGATGTCGCCGTCCTGCGCGCCGGTACGCTCGAGAATCGAGGCAACGGCGGCGTCGTGCAGATTCTTCACGATCGGGCTTTGCAGACCGTCGCGACCCTTGGCCACTTCGTTGACCTTGATCCACGCCAGGCCCTTCGCGCCGTAGATCTTCACGAAATCGGTGTAGGCGTCGATTTCGCTACGCGAGATCTCCGCACCGCCCGGCACGCGCAGCGCAACCACGCGACCGCCCTCGGTCGTGGCCGGCACCGAGAACACCTTGAAGTCCACGTCGCCCATCACGTCGGTCAGCTCGGTGAATTCGAGCTTCACGCGCAGATCCGGCTTGTCGGAGCCGAAGCGACGCATCGCTTCCGCGTACTCCATGACCGGCACCTTGGCGTCGAGGTCGACGTCGATGGCTTCCTTGAACACGTGACGAATCATGTTCTCGAACAGATCGCGGATTTCCTGCTCCGAGAGGAACGAGGTTTCGCAGTCGATCTGCGTGAATTCCGGCTGACGGTCAGCGCGCAGGTCTTCATCGCGGAAGCACTTGGTGATCTGGTAATAGCGGTCGAAGCCGGCCACCATCAAGAGCTGCTTGAAGAGCTGCGGCGACTGCGGCAGCGCGAAAAACATGCCCGCGTTCACACGCGAGGGCACCAGATAGTCGCGCGCGCCTTCCGGGGTGCTCTTCGTGAGCATCGGGGTCTCGATGTCGATGAAGCCTTGCGCATCGAGATATTTGCGCACTTCCATCGCCACCTTGTAGCGCAGGCGCAGGTTGTATTGCATCTGCGGACGACGCAGATCCAGCACGCGATGTGTGAGGCGCGTGGTTTCCGACAGGTTTTCGTCGTCGAGCTGGAACGGGGGCGTGACCGACGGGTTGAGCACTTCGAGCGCGTGGCACAGCACTTCGATCTTGCCGCTCGTGAGGTTGGCGTTCTCGGTGCCCGCCGGACGGCTGCGCACCAGGCCCGTGATCTGCACGCAGAATTCATTGCGCAGGCCTTCGGCGGCCTTGAACATCTCCGCGCGGTCCGGATCGCACACGACCTGCACCAGACCTTCGCGATCGCGCAGGTCGATGAAAATGACCCCGCCGTGATCGCGGCGGCGATTGACCCAGCCACACAGCTTGACCGTTTGGCCCAGTTGTTGCTCGGTCACCAGACCGCAGTAGGAGGTACGCATGGACATTTTGCTGTTCCGATTTTCAAAAAATGGCGCCGGCGATTCCCAGTGGCTCAGAGGAGCGGACCGGGACGTTGCTGGCGCGGGTTGTGGGCGGGCGCCACCACGCCCATCGATACGATGTACTTGAGGGCGGCATCGACCGTCATGTCGAGTTCGACCACGTCGCTCGCCCGCATCATCAGGAAGAAACCCGACGTCGGGTTCGGCGTCGTCGGGACATAGACGCTCACGAACTCGCCCTGCAAATGATTGACCACGTCGCCGCCCGGCGCGCCGGTCAGGAAAGCGATGGTCCAGGAATCCGCGTGCGGATATCGCACGAGCAACGCCTTGCGAAACGCGTTGCCGTTGCTGGACAGCAAGGTGTCGGACACCTGCTTGACGCTGCCATACAGCGGTCCAACGATGGGAATGCGCGTCAGGATGGCTTCCCACCAGCCGACCAGCTTCTGGCCGATGAAATTATGCGCCAGAAGGCCAACGACGAACACGAACGCGAGCGTCACCACCACGCCGAAGCCGGGCACGCGCATGCCGATGAGGTGCGACGGCTGCCAGTCGTCCGGCAACAGCAGCAAGGTCTGATCCATCGTGCCGATGATCAGGCCGAGGACCCACAGCGTGATGGCGAGCGGCACCAGCACCAGCAGGCCGGTGAGGAAAATCGTCTTCAACGCGGGTTTCTTAACGCGCATGGCAGGGCTCGCGAAGGTGGGCGGCTATGGGGTGTGTCAGCAGGCGAATCCGCGTCCCGGCGCATCCGGCCGCCGGGCGCGAACGCGCATCGTTCTGTCTATCTCAGTGGCAGGCGCAACCGCCGCCACAGCTCGCCGCCGGCGCGCTCGACGACTCGCCGCCAGACGACGAGGCCGAAGCGGGCGACGTCGCGCTCTCGCCCGACGCCGCTGCCGGCGCCGACGAGGTCGACGCCGCACCCGAGGCACTCGCGCCGCCCGAACCGCCACGGAAATCGGTCACATACCACCCTGAACCCTTGAGCTGGAACCCGGCCGCAGTCACCTGCTTGCGAAACGTGTCCTTGCCGCATTCCGGGCACTGGGAGAGCGGATCATCGCTCATTTTTTGCAGCACATCCTTGGCGAAACCGCATGTTTCGCAACGATAGGCATAGATAGGCATGGTACTTTCCGACGGAAAAAGGCGCGCAAAGCCTTGAATTATAACCGCTTCACAAGGCTTTCGGGATTTGTCCAGCGACATATGGGGCCGCAACGCCCCAAGATCAAGGTCGCCCGTGGCCGCAGTCCGCGTAGTGGAAGGCTTTCCGGCCGGAACGCCCACCGCCCGCCGATGAAAAAGGGCGGCAATTGCCGCCCTTTCATTGCCCGGTGCGGGTTCGTCAGACCGTCGACACCTGCGGCTCCGCCGACTTCGTGCGTTCTGCGTTGGGCTGGAGAAGCGAGCCGACCACCATGCCGACGATCGAGGCCGCCAGGCCCGCCAACTGCGCCGGGACTATGGCCTCGGGCGCCAGCCATTCGCAGCCAATCCAGACGCCCAGGCCGAAGAGCACGGCGAGCGTGCCGCCGAGCGAGCTCGAACGCTTCCAGTACAAGCCGAACGCCAGCGGCACGAAACAGCACACCAGCGTGACCTTGTACGCGCTCTCGACCATGTGGAAGATCGACGCCGTGGAATTGAGCGCATACACCAGCACCAGCGCCGTGAAGCACAGCACGACGATGCGCATCAGACGCAGCAAGTGCTTGTCGTCAATCCGGCCGCGCAGCATCGGGCGGACGATGTTCTCGGCGAAGGTCACCGACGGCGCCAGCAGCGTGGCCGACGCGCAACTCTTGATCGCCGAGAGGAGCGCGCCGAAGAACATCACTTGTGCAACGATCGGCACGCTAGTGAGCACCAACTGCGGCAAGATCTGTTGCGGATCGGTGCCGATGTACTTCTGTACCATCGACGGGGCGATCAGCAGCGCCGAGTAGGCCAGGAAGATCGGGATGAACGTGAAGAAGAAGTACAGCACGCCGCCCGTGACCGAACCGGCGACCGCCACGTTTTCCGACTTCGACGACATCACGCGCTGAAACACGTCCTGTTGAGGAATCGAGCCGAACATCATGGTGATGCCCGCCGCGATGAACGCCAGCACTTCGGCCGGATTCAACTCGGGAAGGAACACGAACTTGCCGGCGTCCGCCGCGTGCGCGATCACCGCGCTCGCCCCGCCCGGCACCATGCCGGAGACTTGCACGGCGATGTACACGAGACCCACGACGATGATGATCATCTGGATGAAGTCGGTCACGGCCACCGAGATCATGCCGCCGAGCAGCGTGTAGGCCAGCACCGAGACCGCGCCGACGATCATGCCCGTGGGCTCGGACATCGCGCCGCCGGACACCGCGTGAAACACGAGACCCAGTGCCTTGATCTGCGCGCCGACCCAGCCGAGGTAAGAGATCACGATCGCGATACTCGTCACCACTTCAACCGTACGGTTGTACCTGAGCTTGTAGAAGTCGCCGATCGTCATGAGGTTCATGCGATACAGCTTGCGGGCGAAAAACATGCCGACGAGCACCAGGCACATCGACGAACCGAACGGATCCGAGACCACACCGCGCAGCCCTTCGCCGAGGAAGGTGGCGGGAATGCCGAGTACCGCTTCGGAGCCGAACCAGGTGGCGAAGACCACGGCGATGACCATGCCATAGGGCAGGCGACGGCCGGCGACGGTGAAATCCTTGGTATTGCGGACCTTGAGGGCGGCCAACAGCCCGATGGCCACTGAAATGACCCAATACAGTATGACAAACCAGATCAGCATAACGCGGCCCCCGCCAATCCCCGGGGCGTCGGTCATGGCGTGGCGGCGTCAGTCTTGCGTCCGGTCCGGCCTCAAAAGGCCACTGCGCAAGCGAACGATACCGCGCCTTGGGCCGCAGCCTTCCGGGCAACAGAAAATCAGGTCGTGCATGACGGGGCCGATGCGATGGAGCGCCTTTATCTGCCCGCTGTGCCGCCTGGCGAAAAAATTTCGGCCGATTATAGCGGCGCGCGCGCCACACGGGGAGGAAAAATCGCGACGGCCGAGTTCGATGGCGGCAAATATCGGGAATTGCCTAGCGTCTGGGGTGACGTTGCATGCTGATGGTGCCTGTGCGCAGTCACCGCCGTGACGCCAAAGGGACCGTTTGACGCTCAGCGCCGGCGCCAGATCATCCAGTGTTCGGCGCCGGCGAAGACCGGCACCGAGTCGTCGACCTGCCGGTCCGCCTCGCAGACGAAATCCTGACCGAGCAGAGCATCCAGGGCGTCCGGCGCGATGCCGAACGGCGGGCCCTTCAGCGTTTCCTTGAGGAAGAAAAATCCGGCCAGACGTCCACCTTGGGGCAGCAGTTGCGCCATCCGGCGGGAGTAGTCCTGCCAGAGGGTGCGGGGCAAGGCGCAGAGAAACGCCCGCTCGTAGACCACCTCGAGCGTGAACGGCGGCGTATAGGTGAAGAAATCGGCCTGTTCCACGAGCGCCGCGTGTGGACCGAGCCGCGCCTTGGCCGACGCGACGGCGGTCGCCGAGAAGTCGATGGCCCGCACCGGCCAGCCTTGCCTGTCGAGCCATGCGGCCTCATACGCCGAGCCGCAACCCGGGATCAGCGTGGCCCGGGGTGCGCCCTCGCCGGCTACGAAGTCTCGCAGCGCCTGGGGCACCCCGGCCGCGTCCCACGGCATGAAGGCGCTCGCGAAGCGCTCGTCCCAGAATTCCGCGCGCGACGGATCGCGATGGGAGAAAGACGGGACGGAAGGTCCGGCAGGCGCGGCGGGCGCACCGCCCGTCTCCGGCCGGTCATCCTCGCGAGGGGCGGCAAATGCGACGTAAGGCGTTCGGACGATGGGCACCATAGGCTCCGCCATTTTCAGAATCCGCCGTAGAGCCAGACAAACGCCGTCAACACGCCGATGGCGACGCCGCCCACCAGACAGAACGCGCCCGTCAGCAGCCGATTGGTGCGGCGTTGCTCCTGAAGTAACGCGAGCAGCACGGTGTCGTCCTGCGGACGCGCATGCGCGGCGAGCGCCTGGTGGATGAGCCGCGGCAGTTGCGGCATCGTCTTGCTCCACTGCGGCACTTCGGCCTTCAGCCGTTCAAGCCAGCCGCGCGGGCCGATCTGTTCGGCCATCCACCGTTCGAGGAACGGCTTGGCCGTCTTCCACAAATCCAGATCCGGGTCGAGCTGACGGCCGAGGCCTTCGATATTGAGCAGCGTCTTTTGCAGCAGCACGAGCTGCGGTTGAATCTCGACATTGAAGCGGCGCGACGTCTGGAACAGGCGCATGAGCACGAGCCCGAGCGAAATCTCCTTGAGCGGCCGGTCGAAGTACGGCTCGCAGACGGCGCGAATCGCCCCTTCGAGTTCTTCGACCCGCGTGTCGGCCGGCACCCAGCCCGACTCCAGGTGCAGCGATGCCACCCGGTGGTAGTCGCGACGGAAGAACGCGAGGAAATTCTGGGCGAGGTAGTTCTTGTCGAACTCGGACAACGCACCGACGATGCCGCAGTCGAGCGCGATATACCGGCCGAACGTCGCCGGATCGAGACTGACCAGGATATTGCCTGGATGCATGTCGGCGTGGAAGAAGCCGTCGCGCAGGAACTGGGTGAAGAAGATCTCGACGCCCTCGCGCGCGAGCTTCTTGAGGTCGACGCCCGCCTCGCGCAGCACGTCGATCTGGCTGATCGGCACCCCGTGCATGCGCTCCATCACGAGGACGGAGCTGGAACTGAACTCCCAATAGATCTCGGGCACCATCAGCATGCCCGAGTCGATGAAGTTGCGACGAAGTTGCGCGGCGTTGGCGGCCTCGCGCATCAGGTCGAGTTCGTCGTGCAGATACTTGTCGAACTCGGCGACCACTTCTCGAGGCTTGAGCCGTTTGCCGTCTGGCCACAGCCGCTCGACCCAACCGGCGAGATCGCGCATGAGCGCCAGATCGCTGTCGATCACGTTGAGCATATTCGGGCGCAATACCTTGACCGCGACTTCTTTGCCGGCGTGCTCGCCATCGCGAACCCGGGCGAAGTGCACCTGCGCAATCGAGGCACTCGCGACCGGCATGCGCTCGAATTCCACGAAGACGTCTTCGAGCGGGTGACCCAGCGACTTCTCGATGCTCGCGCGGGCCACTGCCGGATCGAACGGCGGCACCTGATCCTGGAGACGCGCCAGTTCCTGCGCGATATCGGGCGGCATCAGATCGCGGCGCGTCGAGAGCACTTGTCCGAACTTCACGAAAATCGGCCCCAGCGATTCAAGCGCGAGGCGCAAGCGTTCGCCGCGCGGCGCTTTGAGGCCACTGCGCCCGAACGACAACACGCGCAGCAGCCCGCGTGCAATGGGATGAGGAATGCTCGAGAGCACCAGTTCGTCGAGCCCGTAGCGGTAGCTGACGAAAAAGATCTTGATCAGACGCAGGAGGCGCATCGTTCAGCGACCTCCCAGGGGGCGGGATACCGAGGCGGCTGCCGCATCGCGCCCGGCCGTCTGGCGTTCGAGCTTCTCCAGGCGCTTTTCCAGTCGCGCGAGATCGTCGCGCAGCGTGCCGATGCCGCTGCGCATCGCATCGAGACGCCCACGCCCGACCAGCAGTGGGTTCTCTTCCACGAGGTAATCGGCGAGCGAGCGCGCCAGCGTGCCGCCGGTGCGGCGTGCGCCGGCCACCGCCGCCTTGCCGGTTTCGGTCACCCGGTGTGCCGCGGCGTCGCCGATCACCTTGCTCAGGTCTTCGGCCACCTCCCAGCGCAGATGCTGGGCCAGATAGGAGACCGTGTTGGCAAACTCGGCATCGCCCTCGATCTTGACGTGTCGCATGACAGCCGCCTGACCGCCGCCTGCGAAGTCGGCGAGCGCCGCCGGCGGCACCGCGATGCTGACGTCGCAAGACAGGTTGGCATCGGCGGCGACCAGATAGCCGTCGTCGCCCACGCGCAGACGCAGGTCGATGGCCGACATCGCCAGCCGGGCAGACGCCCCGATGTGATGGCGCAGACGGTCGCGCGCCCACGGTTCGCGGGCAAGCAAGTGGTTCACGGTGGCGGCAAAGGCTTTGGCGGCTACGGTCATGAGCTTGGCGGTCGGCCGGCGATGCGCGCCGGTCGTACCGAAAGACGCCGCCCGGCAACGAACGGCGGACGGCAAAAAAAAGAGCCCGCGCTTTAGACGCGGGCTCTCATTGTAAGGCAGGTTACGGCAAAACCGTCGTGCGCTTAGCTAGCCTGTTGAATCCCGGCGAGCACCCAGCCGCCGCTACCGGCCACCGGCTTGGTCAGGTTCCACACTTCGTTGAACGGCTCGGCCGCGGCACCCTCGGCTTCGCGGATCAGGCCCGAGAAGCGAACGCTTGCCACATACTCGACGGCCGATTCCTCGATGCCAAGCAGTTCGGCGTTGAGTTGCACGACGTCCGTGCGGTTGACCGACTTGCCGCGCTCTTCGAGGTCCATCTTGATTTCCGCGAACATCTGCGGCGTGGTGAACTCGTTGATATCGGCCTGATCGCCCTTGTCCCAGGCCGCTTGCAGACGGTTGAAGTACACCTTGGCACTGCGCAGGAATCCGTCAACATCGAAACCGGCCGGCACGCCGAACGGGGCGGCGGCTGCAGCGGCCCCCGCGGCGACGGGCACGCCCGACAGCGACGGCTGGGCCGACGACGACGCCGGTTGTGCCGGTTGTTGCGGCTGGCTGTCCCACGACTGGCGCAGCGTGTTGTTCGACGCGTCGTTGCCCGCGCCCGCATACGCCGGCGTCTGGGACTGCGACTTATTGCCGCGGAAGCGACGGATCAGCCACATCACGGCGAAGGCGATCAGCGCAATCATGATGACGTTGGCCATCATGCTGGCGAATGCGCCGCCCAGGCCGAAGTGCGAGAGCAGGGCCGCGATACCGAGACCGGCCGCCAGACCGGCGATCGGGCCGAGCCAGCGATTGGCCGGCTTGGCGGCGGCCGCCGCCCCTGCGGCACCGGCCCTGCAGCCGCCGGTGCGGCTTGCTGCGGTGCCGTGCCCGGCGTGGCTTGCGTCGGTTGTTGCGGCGCTTGCTGGCGCTGCGTCACGGTGCTGGACTGCTTGCCGATGCTCCGGCCGCCGCCAACGCGTTTGGCATCGGCATCCGCGATCGTCATGCCGACCGCCACTACGCCGGCCACCACGCCCAACAACAGCTTGTTTTTCAGGAACTGGAACATCGTTCTGGTCTCTCCGTGGAGTTTATAGGTTGCTGTCTACTGACAGGCGTCAACCGGAATGGTTCAGCACTTTTTTACGTACTAAAACCAGATGAGGCGACGGCCGATTCTGCCATAGCAGAATTAGCTTGTTCTTAGAGAAACGCCCCGGCGCGGCTTTTTTCCGCAGTCCGGGGCGCTGGGGCGCGTCAGGTAAGTGAGTGCGGACTCAGAATTTGCGTCCGATATGCAGCGCGACCACCCCTGCGGTGAGGTTGTGATATTCCACACGTTCGAGACCGGCCTGCTCCATCAGGGTCTTGAGCGTTTCCTGGTCCGGGTGCATGCGAATCGACTCGGCCAGATAGCGGTAGCTGTCGGCGTCGCCCGCAATACGCGAACCGAGCCACGGCAGCACCTTGAACGAATAGGTGTCGTACGCCTTCTCGAGCGGCTGCCAAACCTTCGAGAACTCCAGCACCATGACCTTGCCGCCCGGCTTGATCACGCGGCGCATTTCGGCGAGCGCGGCATCCTTGTGCGTCATGTTGCGCAGGCCAAACGCCACGGTGACCACATCGAAATAGTTCGACGGGAACGGCAGCTTTTCGGCATCGCACAGCAGGGTCGGGGTGACGATGCCCGCGTCGAGCAGGCGATCGCGCCCCACGCGCAGCATCGATTCGTTGATGTCGGTGAGCCAGACTTCGCCGGTCGGGCCGGCCGCGCGCGCAAATGCCTTCGAGAGGTCGCCAGTGCCGCCCGCGATGTCGAGCACCTTGAAGCCGGGGCGCACGGCGGCGCGCCCGATCGTGAACGCCTTCCAGATGCGGTGCAGTCCACCCGACATCAGGTCATTCATGATGTCGTACTTGCTCGCGACCGAATGGAACACCTCGGCGACCTTGCCGGCCTTTTCCTTCTCGTCGACGGTTTCATAACCGAAGTGGGTCTGTTGGCCCATTGCAATCTCCCTGATTCATGTAAGCGGGCGCGACACGCACGTGCGCCCCGCCGGGGGCCTCAATGGTGGTGGCAGCCACCCGCAGCCGGCGACGACATCGGCGTGTCGCGATCGACACCCGCTGCCGCGAGCTTGTCCAGGTATTCCTGCCACAGCGCGTCCTGACGCACGCACAGCTCGTAGAGGTAATCCCACGAATAGATGCCGGTATCGTGTCCGTCCGAAAACACCGGGCGCACGGCGTAATTGCCGATCGGCTCCAGGCCGGTCAGTTCGACGTCGCGCTTGCCGGTTTGCAGCGTCTCCTGCCCCGGGCCGTGGCCGCGCACTTCCGCCGACGGCGAGAGTACGCGCAGGAATTCGAACGGCAGGCGGTAGTGTGTTCCGTCCTCGTAGCCCAGTTCCAGCACCTTCGATGTGCGATGCAGCGTCAAGGAAACGGGAATCGGCGTGTCTTTCTCCAGCCCAGCCATGGTCTTGCTCCAGAATAATCGGTCGGTGCGCCGACATGCGACACATCGGCCGGCAGTATAGCCGCTCAGGCCTCAACGGTCATGCCGGCCACGCCGGAAGACGATTCAATTCCGCCACCAGGGCCTCGCGCAGGGCGGGTGTCCAGGCGGCGCGCTCGGCGAGCACCGCCGCCGGCACCTCGCGTTGCGGCGCGCTCCAGACCGAGCCGGGAAAGTGAACGTCGTCGCGATATCGCGGAATCACGTGCCAGTGCACGTGCGGCACCATGTTGCCCAGACTCGCCACGTTGATCTTGTGCGGCGACATGACCGTGCGCTGGGCGGTCTCGACGGCGAACACGGCGCGCATCACATGCTCGCGCGCCGCCGCGGGCAGATCGCTCATTTCGGCGACGTGGGCATGCCAGATCACCCGAGCGAAGCCCGGGTAGCCGATCTCGTTCGCCAGCACCACGCGCAGCACCGGGTCGCGCCATACGACGTCGCCGCCCTCTCCGGTGCAAAACGGACATTCCATCATGCGTTTTCCCTCGTTTGCCCTGCCCTCTCCGTGTGCGCCGCAGACGATTCAGGCCAGTGCTGTCAGTGCTCTCAATGCTTGTTGCGCTTGTAACGTTTGCCGGTGGCCGGGTCGACCGGGCCGAGCGCAAGTTCTGCGAAGTCGATCTCGCTGATCAGTTCGCGCAGCGTCTCGTCGTTGATGCGGTGCGCCATGCGCAGACGCGACAGTTCCCCGCGCTCGGCCTGCAGGGCGGCGGCGCGCAGCCGGCGTTCGACTTCGACCTCACGCACCGCGCGCACGCGCATCTCGTCGTCGGTAGCGTTCGACGCGTTGAGCGTGCGGCGATACCGCCCCATCACCCGCGCGGCCGCTTCGGCGCACACGGCAGTGTCGAGTTCGTCGCCCGACTTCGCAATGACTTTTTGCAGCGATTCAACGGTGCGGATCGCCGCCTCCGACGCCGCGAGGCGCGCCTCGCCCATCTCACGATTGCGCGGGTCTTCGACCGGCCAGCGCACGCCGCGCAGCAGGAACGGCAACCCGAGGCTGCCGCCGACAAGCGAGAGCAGAATCACGCCAGCGGCCAGGAAAATCAGCAGATCGCGTCCCGGAAACGGCGCGCCGCCCGGCAGGGCCAGCGGCACCGAGAGCGCACCGGCCAGCGTCACCGCGCCGCGCACGCCCGAGAGGGCCGTCACGCCAGTGAAGCGCATGCCGGGCTTCATTGTGATTTCGCCACGTCGCATACCGAGAAAATACATCACGCGCCACGCCACCCACACCCAGCAGAAGCGCAGCACGATGAGCACCGCCGAAATCGCGCCGACGTAGGCCATCAGTTCGCCGAGATTGAGCAGCGTTCCCCAATGCGGCTCGCCGGGACGCAACGCGGCACGCACGATGTCAGGCAATTGCAGGCCGAGCAGCACGAACACTGCGCCATTGAACACGAATTCGAGCATCGACCACACCCCGTTACCGAGAATGCGGGTGGCGGTGCGGGTATTGAGCAGATCGGTCGAGCTGACCGTCATGCCGGCGGCCACGGCGGCGAGAATGCCCGAGAAGCCGAAATGTTCGGCCAGCAGATAGGCGGCGAACGGCATGAGCAACAGCAGCAGCACGAGCGTCGCCGGCTCTTCGGTGGACGCCGCCATCACGCGTCGATGGAACTGTGTGAACAGCCACGTCACGGCCCAGCCGGCGAGCAGGCCGCCCAGCGCGATGACGAAAAACGAGAACGTGGCGTTACCGATCGAAAAGAGTCCCGTGGTCGCGGCCACGATGGCGAACTTGAACGCGACCAGGCCCGACGCGTCGTTCATCATCGCCTCGCCTTCGAGCACGTGCATGAGTCGCGTGGGCATCTGCAGGCGTGCGGTGATGGCGGAGACGGCCACGGCATCGGTCGGCGAGAGCACGCCGCCGAGCGCGAATGCCACGGCGAGCGGAATCGACGGAATCATCCAGTGGATGAAATAGCCCACGCCGAGCACCGTGAAGATCACCAGGCCGAGCGCCATCGCGACGATCGGCACGCGCAGGTGCCAGAACTCGCGTTTGGGCATGCGCCAGCCGTCGGCGAAGAGCAGCGGCGGGATGAACAGCAGGAAGAAAATCTCGGGGTCGAGATCGATGTGCAGCCCCGCGCCCGGAAAAGCGAGCGCGGCGCCCACGGCGATCTGCACGATCGGCACCGGCAGGACTTTGACGTAGCTGACCAGCACGCCGGTCAGCGCCACCACAAACAGCAGGATCAGCGCGGTGAGGACTACGCCCATGCCGCCTCCATGGTCCGTCGGTCAGGCATCGGCCGCGTCCCCGAGCGGGCCATCAGACCAGCACGCGTTCGATGCCGCCGTGGTTCGCATCCTTGACATAGTCCACCAGCCACTCATCGCCCAGCACGTGCTTGGCGATTTCCACGACGATATAGTCCGCCGTGATGTCGGCGTCGTCGTTATAGCGCGACAGCCCTTGCAGGCACGACGGGCAGCTCGTCAGGATCTTGACGTCCTGGACCTTGCCGTCCGCGCGCAGCTTCGCCGCGCCCTTGCGCATCTCCTCTTCCTTGCGGAAGCGGATCTGCGTCGAGATGTCCGGACGCGTAACCGCCAGCGTGCCCGACTCACCGCAGCACCGGTCGTTCTTCTCGATCTTGTAGCCGTCGTGCTCGCTGCCCATCAACTGGTTCACGAGCTTGACCGGGTCCATCGTCTTGATCGGCGTGTGGCACGGGTCGTGATACATGTAGCGCGTACCGTTCACGCCTTCAAGCTTCACGTCCTTCTCGAGCAGGTATTCGTGGATGTCGACGATACGGCAGCCCGGGAAGATCTTCTCGAATTCATAGCCCGCGAGCTGGTCGTAACAAGTGCCGCACGACACGACCACGGTCTTGATATCGAGATAGTTCAGCGTGTTCGCCATGCGGTGGAACAGCACGCGATTGTCCGTCACGATCTTCTCGGCCTTCTCGCCCTGCCCCGAGCCGCGCTGCGGATACCCGCAGCACAGATAGCCCGGCGGCAGCACCGTCTGCACGCCCACATGCCAGAGCATCGCCTGCGTGGCGAGCCCGACCTGCGAGAACAGGCGCTCCGAGCCGCAGCCCGGGAAATAGAACACCGCTTCCGAATCGACCGTGGTGGTCTTCGGATTGCGAATGATCGGCACGACCTTGTTGTCTTCGATGTCGAGCAGTGCGCGCGCCGTCTTCTTCGGCAGGTTGCCCGGCATCTTCTTGTTGACGAAGTGGATCACTTCCTCGCGCAGCGGCGGCTTGCCCACCGTCGCAGGCGGACGCGCCGTCTGCTTCTTCGCGAGCTTCTTGAAGATATCCGCGCCGAAACGCTGTGCCTTGTAGCCCCACTCGATCATCACCTTGCGAGTGATGTTAATCGTCTCCGGGTTCGTAGCGTTCAGGAAGAACATCCCCGCAGCGGCGCCCGGGTTGAACTTCTTCTTGCCCATCTTGCGCAGCAGGTTGCGCATGTTCATCGTCACGTCGCCGAAGTCGATCTTCACCGGACACGGCGTCACGCACTTGTGGCAGACCGTGCAGTGATCGGCCACGTCGTTGAACTCGTCCCAGTGCTTGATCGACACCCCGCGGCGCGTTTGCTCTTCGTACAGAAACGCCTCGATGAGCAGCGACGTTGCGAGAATCTTGTTGCGCGGGCTGTAAAGCAGGTTCGCGCGCGGCACGTGCGTGGCGCACACCGGCTTGCACTTTCCGCAGCGCAGGCAGTCCTTCACGCTGTCCGCGATCGCGCCGATATCCGACTGCTGCATGATCAGCGACTCATACCCCATCAGCCCGAAGCTGGGCGTATAGGCATTGCGCAGGTCGGCGGGCAGATCCGGCATATCGAGCAGCTTGCCCTTGTTGAAGCGTCCTTCCGGGTCCACGCGTTGCTTGTACGCGCGGAATTCGCCGATCTCGGCCTCCGTCAGGAACTCCAGCTTGGTGATGCCGATACCGTGTTCGCCCGAGATCACGCCATCGAGCGAACGGGCGATGGCCATGATGCGTGCCACCGCCTTGTGCGCATCCTGGAGCATCTCGTAGTTATCCGAGTTCACCGGGATGTTCGTGTGCACATTGCCGTCACCCGCGTGCATGTGCAGCGCGACGAACACGCGGCCGTGCAGCACGCGCTTGTGAATCGCTTGTGCTTCCTCCAGGATCGGCTTGAACTCCGCGCCCGAGAAAATCTTGCGCAGTTCCCCGCGAATCTCCTGCTTCCACGACACGCGCACCGTACGATCCTGCAGCAAGTCGATGAGTCGGGTGTGCGGCTGCTTGCTCAGCCGATCGTTGAGCGCCACGTTAAGGTCGCGCACGCCGTGTCGGTTGAGCAGCGGAATCGCTTCGGCCAGCGGCAGTTCGAAATGATCGCGCAGGAACACCCAGCGCGCGCGCACGTCGCGCAGCAGCGTGAGTGCCGTTTGCACGCGATCTTCCAGCAGTTCGGCCGACGGAATCTCGTTGGCGTCGTCGGTCTTGCCCAGCGGCAGATTGCCGGCGTCGAAGAAGGCCTCGAGCGCATCGACCAGTTGCAGCTTGTTCTTGAGCGACAGCTCGATGTTGATGCGTTCGATGTGATCCGTGTACTCGCCCATGCGCGGCAGCGGAATCACCACGTCTTCATTGATCTTGAAGGCGTTGGTGTGGCGCGCGATGGCGGCGGTACGCGAACGGTCGAGCCAGAACTTTTTGCGAGCTTCGGCCGACACCGCGACGAAGCCTTCGCCGCTCTTGCCGTTGGCCATGCGAATCACTTCCGACGTCGCCTGTGCGACGGCGTTGTCGTCGTCGCCGACGATATCGCCGATCAGCACCATCTTCGGGAAGGCATTGCGCTTCGACTTCGTGGCATAGCCCACGGCGCGCAGATAGCGTTCGTCCAGATGCTCCAGGCCCGCCAGAATCGCGCCGCCGGCCGCCGTCTGCGCGAACATGTAGTCCTTGATCTCGACGATGCTCGGAATCGCTTCCTTTGCCTGGCCGAAGAACTCCAGACACACCGTGCGCGTGTGCGCGGGCATCTTGTGCAGAATCCAGCGCGCGCTCGTGATCAGACCGTCGCAGCCTTCCTTCTGAATGCCCGGCAGACCGGCGAGGAACTTGTCCGTGACATCCTTGCCAAGCCCTTCCTTACGAAAACGCTTGCCTTCGATGTCCAGCTTTTCCGTCTTGAGCAGCACGGCGCCCGGCGCGTAATTGCCGTCGAACCACGTCAATTCGAAGCGGGCGACCGGAATGTCGTGAATCTTGCCGAGATTGTGATCGAGACGGGTGACCTCGAGCCAATTGCCCTGCGGGTCGACCATGCGCCACCACGCGAGGTTATCGAGCGCGGTGCCCCACAGCACGGCCTTCTTGCCGCCGGCGTTCATCGCCACGTTGCCACCGATGCACGATGCGTCGATCGACGTCGGGTCGACCGCGAACACCAAGCCAGCGCGCTCGGCGGCCTCGGCCACACGACGCGTCACCACGCCCGCGCCCGAGAAAATCGTCGGCACCGGCTCGTCGACACCCGGCAGCGCCGAGTACTCGACCTCATCGAGCTGCTCGAGCTTTTCCGTATTGATCACGGCCGAGAACGGCGTGAGCGGAATCGCGCCCCCGTGTAGCCGGTGCCGCCTCCGCGCGGAATGACCGTCAGTCCCAACTCGAAGCACCCCTTCACCAGCGCCGCCATTTCGGCTTCGCTGTCCGGGGTGAGCACGACGAACGGATACTCCACGCGCCAGTCCGTCGCGTCCGTCACATGCGAGACGCGCGACAGACCGTCGAACTTGATGTTGTCGTGGGCGGTCGTGCGGCCCAGCACCTTCTTCGCGCGACGGCGCAGCTCGGCCATCTTCGCGAACTCCTCGGCGAAATCCGCCACGGCACGGCGTGCCGCCACCTCCAGTTGCTCCACACGGGCGGCGCGTTCGCGGCCATTCGCATCGGCGTTCGCGGCCACATCCGCGCGGCGACGCTTGTCGATCTCGTTCAGACGATGGTCCAGCGCGTCGATCAGCAGCTTGCGGCGCTTCGGATTATCGAGCAGGTCGTCCTGCAGATAAGGATTGCGGCGAACCACCCAGATATCGCCGAGTACCTCGTAGAGCATGCGGGCCGAGCGGCCGGTGCGGCGCTCCGCGCGGAGTTCGTCGAGGATGTGCCAGGCGTCGGCGCCCAGCAGGCGCATGACGATTTCGCGGTCCGAAAACGACGTGTAGTTGTAGGGAATCTCGCGCAGTCGCGGCGGCTGGGCGGCGAGTGCATGCTTGGCGTCGTGCGGCTCGAAGGCGGGCAAGGGTGCGTTCATCTTGTCGGGCTCGTCAATGCGGCGGTGCATCCGCCGTCGGCGTTCGTCTCGCGAGACGCGCCGAAAGTCAAAATCGGGTAAGCGCAATGGATGCCGGCGGCAAGCGCGACGGGTGCGCGCGGGCCGGCAACAGACGATCTGCGGTCAACGAGATCGACGACTGCCGTGCGAAGACGTCGATGACGAATCGTGTTCGATCATCGCGTAGAAACACAGGGGGGTGAGGCAGTTCGTGCGCATGCCCAGATCTTTCTTCCGGCTTGGGAACAGGTTGGTAGGGGAATGTAGCCAGAATTGTACTTCATTGCACCGCAACACGTCGGCGCCGTGCCGAATTCGCCGCGAGGCGCGAGATTCCCCTCCTTCCCGACGCGCCGGCGCGTTCACTGCCGCGTTGACCGCCCCTACACGAGCGCCGGCCCGTTCGCATTCCCGCCATATCGCCGCCCTTCTTGCTGGTCGCTATATCCGAATGGATACAACGACTTATGACACACGCCTGCGCTGAAACTTTCACCGAATGGGAGTATGTTTTGCCGATCCCCAGTCTCTCCACCCGTCAAGAGGTGTCTCTATGGTCTCGTTTCAACTGAACGGCCGTGCCGTGCAGGTCGATGTCGACCCGGCCACTCCCCTGCTCTGGACGCTGCGCGACGCGCTCAACATGACCGGCACCAAGTTCGGTTGCGGCATGGCGCTGTGCGGCGCGTGCACCGTGCATCTCGACGGCGCGCCCATCCGAAGCTGCATCACCCCGGTCTCCGCCGTCGCGGGAAAGGCCATCACCACCATTGAAAACGTCGGGGCGGACGCCGTCGGGCGTGCTGTGCAGAACGCCTGGGTCAAGCACGACGTGCCCCAGTGCGGCTACTGCCAGAGCGGCCAGATCATGTCCGCCACGGCCTTGCTGCGCGAGAACAAACAGCCCAACGACGAACAGATCGACGCCGCCATGTCCGGCAACATCTGCCGTTGCGGCACCTACGCCCGCATTCGTGCGGCGATCAAAGACGCTGCGGCGTCGCTGGCCTGAAGCGAGGAGATACCCATGCGTGAACTTCGCTTTTCCCCGCGCCCTGGCGTCGCCGTGGGCGACTTCGCCGGCCTGACGCGCCGAGTATTTCTCAAGACCTCGGCGCTTGCGGCCGGTGGCCTCATGCTCGAAATGTCGCTGCCCGGCGCCATGCGAGCAGCCAGCGCCCAGGGTGCGGCCGCCACGCCGGTCGTGCCCTCGGCCTTCGTGCGCATCGCCCCGGACGACACCGTCACCATCCAGGTCAACCGCCTCGATTTCGGACAAGGCGTACAGACGGCGCTGCCCATGCTCGTCGCCGAAGAACTCGATTGCGACTGGGCCAAAGTGCGCAGCGAGCTGGCGCCGGCGGCCGACGTCTACAAAGACCCCGTGTTCGGCATCCAGATGACGGGGGGCTCGGGCTCCGTCGCGCATTCGTGGCTGCAATACCGGCGCATTGGCGCATCTGCGCGGGCCATGCTCATCGCGGCCGCGGCCCAACAGTGGAAAGTGCCGGCGGCGCAGTTGCGTACCGAGAACGGCGTCGTGCTCGGCCCGAACGGCCAGCGCGCCACGTACGGCAGTCTTGCCGCCCGCGCGCAGGCGCAGCCGGTGCCGGCCGATGTCGCGCTCAAGGAACCTTCGGCGTTTCGCCTGCTTGGCAAGCCGACGGGACGGCTCGACGCGCGGGCCAAGTCCATGGGCGTGCCGATGTACGGCATGGACTTCAAGCTACCGAACCTGAAAGTTGCTGTCGTTGCTCGCCCGCCCGTGTTCGGTGCCAAAGTGAAGCAGTTCGACGCCAAAGCTGCGCGGGCGGTCAAGGGCGTGCGCGATGTCCTTGAAATTCCGGACGATCGAGGCGGCACCGCCGTGGCCGTCATTGCCGATGGCTACTGGCAGGCCAAGACCGGGCGCGACGCGCTCAAGGCCACGTGGGACACGACGGGCGTCGAGCATGTCGATACGACCGCGCAACTGGCCAAATACGTGGAAATGGCCAAGACCCCGGGCACGGTCGCGATCGATGCGGACATCTCGAAGCTCAAGGGTGCGCCCAAGACCCTCGTCGCCGAATACCATTTCCCCTACCTGGCGCATGCGCCGATGGAGCCGCTCAACTGCACCGTGCAGCTTACCGACAAGGGCGCGCAAGTGTGGACCGGCACGCAGTTCCAGACGGTCGACCAGGCCGCCATTGCGCGCACGCTCGACCTCAAGCCCGAGCAGGTCAAACTGCACACGCTCATGGCGGGCGGCGGATTTGGCCGCCGCGCGGTCCCGACGTCCGACTATGGGGTCGAGGCGGCCCAGGTGGCGAAAGCGTGGCGGCGTGCGGGGCATCGCGAGCCGGTGAAAGTGATCTGGAGCCGGGAAGACGACATCCATGGCGGCTACTACCGTCCGATGTACGTCCATCGTGCCGAGATCGGCCTGGATGCCAAGGGCAACGTGCTGGCGTGGGATCACACCATCGTGGGTCAGTCGATTTTGCAGGGCACGCCGTTCGAAAAGATGATGGTCAAGAACGGCATCGACGGCACCAGCGTCGAGGGCGTTGCGGGCACCCCATATGCGGTGCCGTTGCGGCTCACCTTGCACAGTCCACAGGTCAATGTGCCGGTGCTGTGGTGGCGGTCCGTGGGCAACACGCATACGGCGTACGTCATGGAAACATTGATAGACGAATTATCGAAGGAAGCGGGTCAGGACCCGGTGGCGTATCGCTACGGGCTGATGGGAGATAAGCATCCTCGGCACCGGGAGGCGCTGGCGTTGGCGGTTGAACGTTCCGGCTATGGAAAGACGGCATTACCGTCGGGCCAGGCGTGGGGTGTGGCGGTGCATGAGTCGTTTGATTCCGTGGTGGCGTACGTCGTAGTGGCTGAGATGCACAATGATTCACCGCGTTTGGTGAGCGTGACGGCGGGGGTGCATTGCAATTTCGCGGTCAACCCGTTGACGGTGGCGGCGCAGGTCGAGGGAGCGGCCTTGATGGGATTGGGGATGACGATACCGGGCGCGGCGATCACGATGAAGGATGGAGAAGTTGAGCAGAGCAACTTCCATCAGTACATGGTGGCGCGTTTGCCCGACATGCCGGCCATCAGTGTGCACATTGTGGGTTCGGGGGATGCACCGACGGGGATGGGTGAGCCGGGGTTGCCGCCGTTGGCGCCGGCGTATGCGAACGCGATATTTGCGTTGACGGGCAAGCGGCTGCGGGCGTTGCCGTTCGACCTGACGAAGGCGTAACGGAAAAGGAGGCAAGGCGTAGCGCAAGCGCACGTCGGGCGGGTTGGGCTTGGGACAGCGTGACGGTTGGCCGGACCGGGGCCCCTTTCTGCAGCGAGTTGGGTTTATGTCTGAGAGGCGGAAAGGGGCCCCGGTCCGGCCTCTCGGGCATAGGAAGAAGGAAGCGCGGGGCATGACCACCGGTGTGTGCGTGTCGGTCCGGGCGTCAGCCCGGTCGTCAGCCAATGAGCAGGTGTTTAAAGGGCGCAACGATGCCGTGCCAAAACGACTCGGGCACGCGCAGCATCAGAAACGTGACGGCGACATAGCGAAGCGTCTTGCCGACGGCGATATAGAAGAGGCATTCGCGCCAGGAGAGTCGCAGCCATCCGGCGAGGGTACAGAGCGGGTCGCCGACCACGGGAAGCCAGGAGAGCAGGAGCAGGGGTGGGCCGAAGCGGCGCATCCAGCGGTGATAACGCTCGCTCATCGGGGCTTGTCCGTTGGGCCGCTTCCCGCCGGAGGGTTCCGGAATCGAGCCGCCCGCGAGTACGGCGGTACGGGCGTGAGCGCGCCGGCGGGCTTTCAGGCGAACGAAGCCGCGTCGAGCGGCGAAGCCCATCCACCAGTCGAGCATGCCGCCCGCGGTATTGCCCACGCTCGCCACGACGATGGCGGGCCAGAACATATGCGGATTGAGCGTCACATAGCCGAACAGCGCGGGCTCCGAGCCCATGGGCAGAAGTGTGGCCGACAGAAACGACACCAGGAAAATGGCCGGCAAGCCGACGCCGGGCAGGGCCAGCACGCCGAGCAGCCAGGTGATGAACGACTCCATGCAACTCCGGGAAAAGACAAAAACGGCTGAGAAAAGCGGGTAACGCTGCCACCATGACCGACCGGACGGTCGGGACATCCCGCACGACGGGTACGCACACACGTTTGGCAGAAACGAAAAGTCTGGCGCATAATGCACGACCATGACCCGACCCTCGACGCCGCCCGTGGCCATTCTACTGGCAGGCGGACTCGGTACCCGCTTCGATGCGGCGGGGCGCAGGAACAAGCTGCTCGCGCCGCTGCCTGGCGATCCCCTGAACCGACCCGTTGCCCTTGCCAGCGCCCACGCGCTGCTGGCCGTATTGCCGCGCGTCATCGCGGTCGTGCGCCCGGACTCCGCCGAGTTGGAGAGCGTGCTGCTGCAAGCCGGTTGCGAAGTCGTCATGAGCCACGCCACCCAACGCGGCATGGGCGCAACGCTCGCCGCCGGCATCCGGTCCGGTGTCGACGAAGCGCCGCCCTCGGGGCTCGAACATCTCGACGGCTGGCTCATCGCGCTGGCCGACATGCCCTACATTCATCCGAACACCATTCGCGCGATTGCCGGCGGACTCACGTCGCCCGACGCCATCGTCGCTCCGAGTTACCAGGGACAACGCGGCCACCCCGTCGCGTTCGGTTCCGCCCTGACACCGCGCCTGAGCGCCCTCGATGGCGACATCGGCGCGCGCGACCTGTTGATTAGCGGGCACATTACGATCGTCGATGTCGACGACGCCGGAATCGTGCGCGACATCGACACCCCAGACGACCTTCGCTAGGGCGCGCACTCTCCTTTCCCGATTTTTCCCGAGAAACCAAGCGCGACCGCCCCGGCGGACGTGCTGGTCTATCATTGTCCTTTCGTTCCTCGATGTGCCTAACCTGAAGACGCCTTAAATCATGTCCGACGCAGCTCCCGACTATCTGAAGAAGATCCTGACCGCCAAAGTCTACGACGTCGCCAAAGAAAGCGAACTCGAACTCGCACGCACGCTCTCCATGCGTCTGCACAATCGAATTTATCTCAAGCGCGAAGACAACCAGACGGTGTTCTCCTTCAAGATTCGGGGCGCATACAACAAGATGGCCAACCTGAGCGAAGCCGACCGCGAGCGCGGCGTGCTCACCGCCTCGGCGGGCAATCACGCGCAAGGCGTCGCGTTCTCTGCTGCGCGCCTGGGCTGCAAGGCCGTCATCGTCATGCCCGTCACCACGCCGCAGGTGAAAATCGAAGCCGTGAAAACCCACGGCGGGCGCGCCGTCGAAGTCGTGCTCGCGGGCGACTCCTACAGCGACGCCTACGCCCACGCGATGACATTGCAAGAAGAGCGCGGCCTGACCTTCGTGCCCCCGTTCGACGACCCCGACGTCATCGCCGGCCAGGGCACCATCGCCATGGAAATCCTGCGCCAGCACCAGGGACCGCTGCATGCGATCTTCGTACCCATCGGTGGTGGCGGCCTGGCCGCGGGCGTCGCCGCCTACGTCAAGGCCGTGCGGCCCGAGATCAAAGTCATTGGCGTGCAATCCGTCGACTCCGACGCCATGGCCCAATCGATCCACGCAGGCGAACGTGTCCTGCTGAGCGACGTCGGCCTCTTCGCCGATGGCACCGCCGTCAAATACGTCGGCGCCGAGACCTTCCGCCTGTGCGCGGCCTATCTCGACGAAGTCGTGCGCGTGGACACCGACCAACTCTGCGCCGCCATCAAAGACGTCTTCCAGGACACCCGCAGCGTGCTCGAACCGTCGGGTGCCTTGTCCGTGGCCGGGGCCAAGCTCTACACCGAGCGCGAAAAGCTCAAAGGCGAAACGCTCGTCGCGATCACCTCCGGCGCCAACATGAACTTCGACCGCCTGCGCTTCGTGGCAGAGCGTGCCGAAGTCGGTGAGGCCCGCGAAGCCGTGTTCGCCGTCACCATTCCAGAAGCGCGCGGCAGCTTCAAGCGCTTCACCGAAGTGGTGGGCAACCGCAACGTGACCGAGTTCAACTATCGCATCAGCGAAGCGTCGAGCGCCCACATCTTCGTGGGTATCCAGATGCACAACCGCGACGAAGGCGAGCGCATCAAAGCCGGCTTCGAACGCCACGGCTTTCCCACGCTCGACCTGTCCAACGACGAACTCTCCAAGCAGCACATCCGCTACATGGTCGGCGGCCGCTCCGCACTCGCCAGCCATGAAGTGCTGTACCGCTTCCAGTTCCCGGAGCGTCCGGGCGCGCTGATGACATTCCTCTCGGCCATGAGCCCGAACTGGAACATCAGCCTGTTCCACTACCGCAACCAGGGGGCCGATTACAGCAATATCCTCGTGGGGATTCAAGTGCCCGAGAACGAGAAGGCCGCGTTCCGCGACTTCCTCGCCACGCTCGGCTATCCTTACTGGGACGAGAGCGACAACCCGGTCTACAAGCTGTTCCTGGCGTAAGCCGGCCCCGATATACGGCCGACGCCGCCGCTCAACGCCACACGACAGGAGTTTCGCTGCCACCATGCCGATCACGCTCGAGAACAAACTCGTTGTCGCGATATCCTCGCGCGCGTTGTTCGACTTCGAAGAAGAGAACCGCGTGTACGAGGCCGGGGTGGCCGGCGGCGACGACCGATCGTACCGGCAGTACCAGCTCGACCGCCTCGACGTGCCCGCACGCGTCGGCGTCGCCTTCCCGCTCGTGCAGAAGCTCCTCGCCTTCAACCAGGGCAACGAGATCGACAGCCACCGCGTGGAAGTCGTCGTGCTCTCGCGCAACGATCCCGTGAGCGGCATGCGCGTGTTTCGTTCGGCGCGTCAGGTCGATCTCAAGATCGAGCGCGGCGTGTTCACGCGCGGGCGCGATCCGTTCGGTTATCTCAATGCGCTGGGCGCGCACCTGTTCCTCTCAGCCAACGAGCGCGACGTGCGCAGCGCGTTGGTGGCGGGCTTTCCCTCGGCCCGCGTCTATCCCGACTCGGCGAAAAAGGCCGAGCTGCATCCCGACGAAATCCGCATCGCCTTCGACGGCGACGCCGTGCTCTTCTCCGACGAAGCCGAGCGGGTCTTCCAGCGCAACGGCCTCGACGCGTTCCAGCAGCATGAGACCGAACGCGCCGCGACCCCGCTGCCGCCGGGTCCGTTCAAGCCGCTGTTGCAGGCCCTGCATCGCCTGCAGAGCCTGGCGGGCCACGAAGTGCCGGTCAAAATCCGCACGGCGCTGGTCACGGCGCGCTCGGCCCCGGCCCACGAGCGGGCCATCCGGACGCTGATGGACTGGAAAATCGACATCGACGAAGCGATGTTCCTGGGTGGGCTCGACAAAGGCGCGTTCCTGCGCGAATTCGAGCCCGATTTCTTCTTTGACGATCAGACACGCCACTGCGAGTCCGCTGCGCGGGTGAGCCCGACCGGACACGTTATCAGCGGCATAGCCAACCATGACCACGCCTGACCAATCTCCGCTCGGCAAGGAAGTTGCCTACACCGAGCAATACGCCCCGTCCCTGCTCTTCGCGATCGCCCGCGCCCCGGCGCGCGCGGCCATCGGCGTGCCCGACGTCCTGCCGTTCTTCGGCGCGGACATCTGGAACGGCTACGAACTCTCGTGGCTCAATGAAAAGGGAAAACCGCAGATCGCGCTGCTCACGGCCATGGTGCCGGCCGACTCGCCGAACATCATCGAATCGAAATCGTTCAAGCTGTATCTCGGCTCGTTCGCCCAGACCAAGCTGGCGAATGCCGATGCCGCCCGGGCGCTGATTCAGCAGGATCTGTCCGAAGCCGCGGGCGCGGCGGTGCAGGTGCGTCTCGTCGAGCCGGGCGGCTTCGCCAAGCTCGAACTCGACGAACTCGACGGTATGCTCATCGACCGGCTCGATATCGACACGGATATCTATTCGCCGGATGCGGCCTTGCTCAAGGCCGCGCAGGGTGAAGCGCCCGTGGAGGAAACCCTCGTCTCGAATCTGCTCAAGTCCAACTGCCCGGTGACTGGACAACCCGACTGGGGCAGTCTGCAGATTCGCTACGTTGGCCCGCCCATCGATCAGGAAGGGCTGCTGAAGTACGTGATTTCGTACCGACGCCACACTGGTTTTCACGAGCAATGCGTGGAGGGCATCTTCATGGATGTCCTGCGCCAGTGCCAACCGAGCCAGTTAGCCGTCTATGCGCGCTACACGCGGCGTGGCGGACTCGACATCAATCCGTTTCGCACGAACTTCACGTTGCCGATGCCGGACAACGCCCGCACGGCTCGCCAATAAATCCAACGGCGAAAAAAAGCGACGGGCTGATGAGGCCCGTCGCCAATCCGCGCACATCAGGAGGGGAGTCAGCGCATGAAGCTCACGCGGGCCATCATCCGACGGGCCGCGTTGCCCACGTTGGCATACTGGGGTCGACCGCCGCAGCGGTGCAGCGTTTCCTTCATGGCGCGATAGGCCGCGTCGAACTGGCGTAACTCGATCAGGCACTCGCCAACGCGATACATCGGGCCGGGCGACACCTCGTCCAACAACGCTGCCGCCATGAACAGCGACAGCGCCGCCTTGGGTTCACCAAGCCGCTGGACCGAGAGCGCCAGCGCCACCGCATAGTCGGCTTCGAGCGGGCATGCCGACAACAGCGGCGCGAAGCACTCGATCGCCTGCGCGTAGTCGCCACGCTCGTAAGCCCCATAGCCGCAGCGATACGCGGCATCGCACTGCGTCGCGTCCCACGCGCCGGGACTCGGCATGCCCATCGCCGCCTGCTGCTTTTGCGCGTCGCGCACCACCGCCAGCGCCTCGTCGATCTCCTTGGCGATATGCTGCGACGATGGTCGGTTGCCCTGGGGAATCTCGAACGTGCTCACGCGAGGCGTCCTCCCATGGTCGACTCGAATCGCGCCTGTTCGCTCAGCTCCAACCGCTCTTCCCGAGCGTCACGATGCTTCGCCGCGGCATAGCACACCTGACCGATACCATACGTCACCAGCATGCCCGCCAGGGCGCCCACCGTTCCACCGAAGCCATATCCGAGCTGTCCGACCCCGGTATCGCGAGAGGCGCTACCGACCGGCTTACTGGCCTCGACGCAGACGTAGACGGCGGCCGCGAGTCCCGCCAATCCGAAGACGAGCGTTGCCAGCCCCGCGAGGCCACTGGTACATCCTGCCGTGTTGACGTGGCTCGCGCTTTGAGACCGCGAACGCACCTCATCTGGCGTTGGCGGAAAGTCGATCGCGGCCTGCAGCACATCGACCGCGTCGACGTCCGGCCGCGGTGCTTGCATCGTCGGCGCGCTTCCGGAAATTGGTCCTAATGTCACAGTCCACCTCCTCTTGGGTTAGGAGATTGAAGACTGCGCGCACTCGACGCCGCCCGCCATCGAAGTCAAACCGTAAACTTTGTGAAACGGGTACCGAAGTGTCCGTCAATGCATGGCCCGCATGTCGCGGCCCGTCGGTCCGTCGATCCTTCGTTGCTTACGCGGCAGACTTCTTGTACGCCACGCAGTCCACTTCCACCTTGCAGTCGATCACCATGCTCGACACCACGCAGGCACGCGCGGGCGGATGATCGCCGAAGTACTCCTTGAACACCTTGTTGAACGACGCGAAGTCACGCGGATCGTCGAGCCACACGCCAATGCGCATGACATGCTCGGTGCCGTAACCGGCTTCGGTGAGAATCGCCAACATGTTCCGGATGGCCTGATGCGACTGGGCAACGATGCCGCCATCGATCACTTCGCCGTCTTTCATCGGCGTCTGGCCCGAGACGAACAGGAAGCCGTCGGCTTCGGTCGCGCGTGCGAACGGCATGCGCTGCCCGCCTGTGCCCTGCCCGCCTTCCACGCCATATCGTTTGATACTCATCATTGCTCCTTTCGACAAAACGGTTTCACTTTCACTTGTTCAAAGCACCGGCTGCGGCGTGCCGCGACGCACAAAGCGTCCGGCTCGTGCATTCTGCGTAGGCGCGCGATCCTGCCACGCCAGCACGCCGTTGACCCATACCGACGCAATGCCGTACGCAGGCTGCATGGGATCGGTGAAGGTCGCGGCATCGGCCACGGTGGCCGGATCGAACAGCACCAGATCGGCCCAATAGCCTTCGCGCACCAGCCCCCGGTCCGTCAGACCGAAGCGCTCGGCGGAGAGGCCCGTCATCTTGTGGACGGCCTCGGCCAGCGGGAACAGTTGCTGCTCGCGGCTGTAGCGACCGAGCACGCGCGGGAAGGCGCCCCACAGACGCGGATGCGGCAACGGATCGTTCGGCAGCCCGTCCGAGCCCACCACGGTCGCCGGATGCTGCAGAATGCGTCGCACGTCGTCCTCTTCCATGCAGTGATACACCGCGCCCGCCGGTTGCAGACGCCGCGCCGCCTCCCACAGATCGACGCCCCAGTCGGCCGCGATCGTCGCGAGCAACTTGCCGCCCTGATCCGGATGCGGTTGCGACCACGTCACCAGAATGTCGAAGTCGTCCGTCACCTGCTTGAGGTCGAGCGTCGACGAACTGGCCGTGTACGGATAGCAGTCGCAGCCGACCGGCTGGAAGCGCCGCGCTTGATCGAGCGCGTCGAGAATCTCCTGGCTGCGTCCCCAGTTATCGACGCCCGCGCACTTCAGGTGCGAGACGACGACCGGCACGCGGGCGTGACGGCCGATGCGGAAGGCTTCATCAAGCGCTTCGAGAATTTCGGCGAACTCCGTGCGCAGGTGCGTTGCGTAGAGACCGCCCGCCGCGGCGAGCGGCTCGGCGAGCGCGAGCACTTCCTCCGTCGGGGCAGCGTTTGCGTTCGCGTAGGCCAGCCCCGTCGACAACCCCAATGCGCCATGCTCGAGCGCTTCGCGCAGTTGCGCGCGCATGCCTTCGATTTCGGCCTCGGTCGCGGGCCGGTCGAACCGGTCCATATGGTTGCTGCGCAGCGCCGTGTGTCCTATCAGCGCCGCCACGTTGATCGCGGGCTGCGCGGCTTCGAGCGCTTCGACATAGGCGGCGAACGTCGGATACTGGAACGCGTCGGCGTCGCCCAGCAGGTTCATCGGATCAGGCGGATCGCCCTTGAGCGTGACCGGCGCCGCACTGATGCCGCAGTTGCCGACCACGACCGTCGTCACGCCCTGCGAGAGCTTCGGCGTCATGTCCGGCGTGCGCACGACATTGGTGTCGTCATGCGTATGCACGTCGATGAAGCCCGGGCTCAACACCTGGCCGTCGCCACGAATCTGTTGCGCCGCGTGCCAGCCCGCAAGTGCGCCGGCGGGGGCGATCGTATGGATGCGGCCGTCGCGCAGCGCGACGTCAAAGCGCGCGTCGGTCATGGGCGCGCCGGAGCCGTCCGCCAGACGCACGTTGGTGATGAGGGTGTCGACCGTTCGGTTCGCGAGGCAGTCAGTCATGTCAGTCTCCCAGGGGCTGGCGATCACCGCCGCCCCGATGCGTATCGAGTACGTATTTGATCCGCCGCAGCAGCGCTTGGCTCTGCGGCTTGGCGAGCAACGCCAGTTCCGTGGCCAGCACGTCCATCGCCAGCAGCATCGCGTAGCGCGACGACGACGGCTTGAAAATGAAATCCGTTTCCAGGGCACGGATCGGCAGCACCTCGTCGGCCAACGCCGCGAGCGGCGAGCCGGTCGCCGTGATCGCCACCACCTGGGCGCCGTACTCGCGGGCGATCTCGCAGGCCGAGACCAGCTCAGGCGTGTGGCCGCTCACGGAGAAGGCGAGTACCACGTCGTCGCGCCCGAGCGTGCTGGCGACCATGCGGGCGAGCACGGCGTCCTGATAGCTCGCGACCGGGCGTCCCAGCCGCACAAGCCGGTAACGCGCCTCATCGGCCATGAGCGACGAGCCGCCGCCCATTCCGAACGCGTACACCATGCGCGCCGACAACAGCCGGGCCGCCGCGCGACGCGCGGTGTCCGGCTTGATGAGGCTGCGATGCAACTGCAACGTGGTCTGGATATCGTCGGCAATGCGGTCGATGGTTTCCGTCGAGCCGTCGGGCCCGCTCGCCGCGTTCGCGCCGAAAAAACGCTGTCCGACGACGGCCGCTTGCGCCAGACGCAGCTTGAGATCGCGTACGTCGCGGCAGCCCATCGCCTTGGCGAAACGCGTCACGCTCGCCTCGCTCACGCCCGCGCGCTCGGCCAGCACGTTGATCGACACCGCTGCCGCGCCCGCAACATCGTCCAGCACCACCTGCGCGACCTTGCGCTCCGCCTGGCTCAGCGCGTCGGCGCGCTCGGCAACGCGCGTCACGATATCGAAGGTTTCGGGCATCTCTCGGGTCCATGCGGCCCCCACGACTCTATGCCGGGGTGCCTTGCTGATAGGTTGGCAACTTTTTTGGTACTTTATAACAAAATTGTCAAACACAGGGAATTAAAAGCTATTATAGGAGGCATCCAGCGGCCCTACCCGCATCGTCACGGAGATGATTCTCAATGAATGATACAAACTATCAGCACGGCATGATCGATACTCTCAACAAGGGTCTGGGGGCGATGGAAGTCCCGCTCGCCCCGTCCGCGACGGCCGGACTGGGATGGAATTTGCTGGACGAAGACCTGAGCCTGCCGACGGCAGTGCTCTATGAGGACAAGATCCGTCACAACCTCGCGTGGATGCAGCGTTTCGTGCATGAGTACGGCGTGAAGCTCGCCCCGCATGGCAAGACGACGATGGCACCCAAGCTGTTCCGCCGTCAGCTCGAGGGTGGCGCGTGGGGTATCACGCTCGCCACGGCGCAGCAGACCCACGCCGCCTATCATCACGGCGTGCGACGCGTGCTCATGGCGAACCAACTCGTCGGCAAGCGCAACATGGGGCTGATCGCCGATTTGCTGACGGATCCCGATTTCGAATTCTTCTGCCTGGTGGACTCCGCCGCCGCGGTGGAGCATCTGGGCAAGTTCTTCCGTGCGCGCGGTCAGTCGATCCAGGTGCTCATCGAACTGGGCGTGACGGGCGGCCGCACCGGGGTGCGCGACGCCGCGCAGCAGCAGGCCGTGCTCGACGCTCTGGCGCGGTATCACGACGCGGTCAAGCTCGCGGGTGTGGAAGTCTACGAGGGGGTGCTGAGCACCGAAGCGGACATTCGTGCGTTCCTGCAACGCGCGGTGAGCATCACGCGCGAACTGGTGGCGGCGGGTCGTATCGAGCGCACGCCGGCGGTACTCTCGGGTGCAGGTTCGGCGTGGTACGACGTCGTCGCGGACGAGTTCGCGCACAAGGACGTGGGCGCGCCGCTCGACGTCGTGTTACGCCCGGGCTGCTATCTCACGCACGACGTCGGCATCTACAAGGCCGCGCAGGCACAAATCGCCACGCGCAATCCCATCGCGAAGCAGATGCGCTCGCAACTGCAACCGGCGCTGCAACTCTGGGCGTATGTGCAATCGATTCCCGAGCCGGAGCGCGCGATCATCGCGCTAGGCAAGCGCGACGCGGCATTCGATGCCGGCATGCCGGAACCGGCGCTGCAGTTCCGTCCGGGCGAGAGCAAGACGCCGACGGCGACGCCGGCGCACTGGGAAGTCACGGGCATGATGGATCAGCACGCGTATCTGCGCATCGCTCCGGGCGACGACATCCGCGTGGGCGACATGATCGCGTTCGACATCTCGCATCCGTGCCTCACGTTCGACAAATGGCGTCATTTGCCGGTGATCGACAGCGATTACAACGTCGTCGACATCGTCCAGACGTTCTTCTGATCGCGCATCGACAACGCAACGCGTGTCGCTTGAGCCGCTGTTGCGCGCGCTACAACGACAACGCCGCCCGATGTGAACTGCCCCGCGAGGTTGGACGCGAATCCAACCGTTGGGATGCTGCTCACGATGGGCGGCTTCTTTACGTCCGACACGGTCGCGATGTGCGCAATGGCGCGTCGCGACGAGGCGCCTACCCCCGACTGCGCGACGCGCGTTTGCCGGGTGACGTGGCTAACGCCGGCGCCGGCGTCTTGACGTGCGCGGGTCGCGCCGCCTCGCCACTCGACTTGGCGTCCGTATCGGTCGCTTTCGCTCGCGACGCCACCGACTTGAACTGCGCTTCCAGATGGCCGAGCGCGCTTTCCAGCGTTGCGATCTCGGCGGGCGTCATGCCTTCGAGCGCGTCGTCGAAGAACGCCTGGCGGCGCGGCGTCGCCTCGTCGTACACGGCCGTGCCTGCGGCGGTGAGCGTGACGTTCGTGAGGCGGTTGTCATGCGGATCGGTTGCGCGAGACAGCCAGCCGAGCGCTTCCATCGCCTTCAACTGACGCGTGAGCGACGCCGGATCGAGACGGCAATGCTCCGCGAGAAACTTCTGAGAACAGGTACCACGCTCGGCCAGCGCGAGAATGATTCGCCAGCGCGGCAGCGGGTGTCCGACCTGAGCGTCGAAGGCGGCCATCATGGCGCGATAGGTCAGGCTAAGTTGCTGGATGACATTGCGTTTCTGTAGTGTGGGCATCGCATCACTCCCCGACGGGCGGCTGCGGCTTTGCGCCGCGCGTCAGACGAATGAGCGGCACACGCTTGACGAACCACAGACCGGCGAGCGCGGCCGCGAGCGACATCATTTGCCCGTTGTGGATGGCGGCAACGAGCGACGTGCGAGCCGATTCGATGAAGAGCGCGCCGTTCTGCCCCAGGGGTGCGAGCGCGCTCAGGAAATCGCTTTGCGATTGCGCATTGACGAGGATCTGCGGATCGGCGAGTTGCGGCACCCAATGCGTGCCACCGTTGGCGGCGAGGGCATCCGTCACGCGACCGGTGTAGCTGTGGTTCACGAGCGTACCGACGATGGCCGTGCCGAGCATCCCCCCGATCATGCGCAGCGATTGCATGAGCGCGGTGGCGATGCCCAGGTGCGCGGGCCCGGCAACTTCCTGGGCGAAGACGGTGAGGTTCGGCATGACGAAACCGAGGCCCAGTCCGGCGAACAGCATGTAAGTGGCGATCAGGGCATGCGGCGTGCCGCGATGCGTGGTGATCACGCCGGCGCAGGCGAGCGCGAGCAGAAAGAAGCCGCCGTAAAGCATCACGTTCGGATTCGGCAGACGGGTGATGAGGCGGCCGTTCACGATGCTGCCGACGGTGATACACACGACCATCGGCGTGATCAGCAGACCGGTTTCGCGCGGCGAGAGGCCGAAGCCGCCCTGGAGCAGCAACGGTGCGTAGAACAGCACCCCGAACATGGTGAAGCCGGCGAAGGCCGACAGCACGAAGAGCGGCGCGAGTTTCTTGTCGCGGAACATTTCGAACGGCACGATCGGATGCGACGTGCGTCGCTCCCACCAGTAAAGCGCATACGACGAGATCGCCAACAAGACGAGCAGCATGAGCACGCCGCGCGAGAGGCCATCGGCGGGCAGCCATTCGACGAGCATTTGCAGGCTACCGAGCGTGGCGGTGATCAGGACGGCGCCAAGCCAGTCGAGGCTCGCCTTGCCGTGCCCGCCGGCGCGCATGTGCGGCAGGTGACGGCCGACAAACCACAGCCCGAGCAGTCCCACCGGCAGGTTGACGTAGAACACCGAGCGCCAGCCGTAGGCTTCGGTGAGGAAACCGCCGAGCGAGGGCCCGATGGCGTTGGCGATCCCGAAGGCGGAGCTGAGCATGACTTGCCAGCGCAGGCGCACGTGGGGATCGGGGAACAGCTCGGGGATGCAGGCGAACGCGGTGCCGACGAGCATGCCGCCGCCGATACCTTGCAGAGCGCGCGCGATGACGAGGAACAACATGCTGTTCGAGGCGCCGCACAGGACCGATGCGGCGGTGAAGATGATGATGGCCGCAACGACGAAGGGCTTGCGTCCGTAGAAGTCGCCGAGGCGTCCGAAGATCGGCACGGTGATGACGGAGGTCAGGAGATACGAGGTTGCGACCCAGGCGTAGTACTCGAAACCCTTGAGTTCCGAGACGATGGTCGGCAGCGCGGTACCGACCACTGTCTGGTCGAGCGCCACCATCATCGTACAGAAGCACAGGCCAAGCATCGCCACGATCGATTGCCGGAACGGCAATACCTGCCCCGCCGAATGCGGGGTATTGGGACTGGGAGCCATTTTTTGACGGATCAATGTTTGATCAGTCAAAGATTTTAACACGTTGGAGGGGTGATGGGTTCGCTTAAGGCGACCGGTGACAATCGCGCCCGGCGCAATAGGGTGCCAGGAGCGACCATTCGCCAGCGGCGGTAACCGACCACAGTCCGTCGATCACGAGGGATCGCGAAGTATGGCCGGACATGCAATTATCGGGCAATTATCGGGCGTTGATCATCGTGAGAATCGCGCGCGAAAGATCGCTCCCCGCTTCGCCCACTCGGTCAACGGCATCGAAATGATGGCCGTCACGCTGGCGCACGATCCGTACGTCCAGACCGTGGTCGCTCAGTATCGTCTGGTACTGTGCCTGAAGTCGATGAAATTCATCCGACTCGTCTCCGCCCACACTGAGAATGCAGGTCAGCGGTACTTTAGGGAGATGATGGATCGGGCTATAGGCGGCCACATCATCTTCATCGAGCTGAACGGCCTTGTTCAGGTAGCACAGGCGTATCGGCTCAAGGTCGTAAAGACCGCTGATCGCACACGCCCCCTTGATCAAATCGGGGGGGCATCGTACGACACCCAGTCAGTGCCTGCCAACGCCGCCGTCAAATGGCCGCCCGCCGAGCTACCGCAAACATAAATTGCGTCGCGATCGATGCCAAGGCTCGCGGCATTTCGGTATAGGTGCAGCACTGCCCGACGATTGTCGTCGACGATATCTCCCATCCGCACATCCGGCGCCAAGCGATAGTTCACGACAACAAAGTTGATGTCGTTGGCCTGATATAGACCGGCCAGCGCGCTGAAATCGGATTTATCCAGCGATTGCCAGTAGCCGCCATGAATGAACACGAGCGTTGGCCGGCCTTGCCTCAGCGCTGGAAACAGATCGTAGGTCTGCTTTGCCTCGCTGCCGTACGCGACATCCCCCTGAAAGTCTTGGCGCGACGGAAGGCCTCGCCAGTGCGGGCCCAACGAGAAAAAATTTCGAGATGATCGGGAATGCCTGCGCGAACGTTGTACTGACGATCCAACGCCTCTTGATCAAATGAACGGTAAACCGGCATGCTAGCCTCACTTATCGGAATGGAAGTCGATCTCGCGCCGCATCGTTACGGCGCAAATTCCGAATCTAAGAGACACACGACGCCGCGGCGCGCGGACAAGTGTCAAGCTATGACGAGGTTACGCCATGTTCGGAAAAAGTGAGGATCGAGACGATTACCAGCGGATCGCGCGGCCGGTGGGTGGCATGGCTCGCGACCTGCCGGATCGCTTCTTCATCGATTATCACGAGCACATCCGTGGACAGCTGATCTATGCAAGCACGGGTGCCATTGTCGTCACCACCGCGAAAGGCAACTGGGTCGTGCCGTCGCTTCGCGCTGTCTGGGTACCGCCGAGCGTCAGACACTGCATGCAGGCGGTCGGCGCCATCGAAATGCGCACGCTTTATTTCGATGCCGACCGCGCCCCGCTTCGCTCAAGCGATTGCTGCGTGGTGTCGGTGTCGCCGCTGCTGCGCGAACTCATCGACGCCGTCACCCGGATGCCTGTCGACTATGCGCCCAATAGCCGGGATGCGGCCGTCGTAGATCTGCTGTTTCATGAGATTCGACCGCTGAGCACCGAGCCGCTGCACCTTCCCATGCCGTCGGATGAGCGCATCGCCCGCATTTGCCGGTGGATTCTTTCGAATCCCTCGGAAGAGACATCCGTCGCGGCGTGGAGCAGAGTCGTGGGCGCCAGCGAGCGCACCATCATCCGACTGTTTCCGGAACAGACCGGCATGACCTTTACGCGCTGGCGGCAACAAGCCCGATTGCTCGTGGCCGTGCAGATGCTCAGCGCGCAACATTCCGTGACGGACATTGCCTCGTCGCTCGGCTATGACAGTACAAGCGCTTTCAGCGCGATGTTCCGCAAGGCGCTCGGTTGCACGCCGACGGAATTTTTCAAGCCCTGAGTCGCCTGATGTCGATTGGCGCAATCGCGATATACGTCTGCGTCGCCGCTACATTTTCCACCTGCCGGATCATCCAGAATTGACAGGCAGCCGCAGCCGCGGCGCCATTCTGGAGATCTCATGAACATCTACGACCGCATCACCGCAGCGGGGCTGGCATTGCCGAGCCTTACGGTGGCATCTGCGCCTTTCAAGCCCTTCAAACTGCACGGCAACACACTCATCGTCTCCGGGCAATTGCCGGTGCGAAATGGCGTGCCCGTTTGGGTGGGCAAAGTGCCGTCCGACGTTTCGACCGATGACGCACGAAGTGCAGCGAGGCTTTGCGTGATGAATCTTCTTGGTTGGGCTCACGTTGCCACCGACGGACGCCTCGATCACATCGAGAGCGTGCTGCGGGTAGGCGGATTCGTCGCGACATCCGAAGGATTTGCCGACGCGCCGTTTATCGTGAACGCGGCATCAGAACTATTGACGCAGCTCTTCGGCGAGGCGGGAGCGCATGCTCGTATCGCCATCGGTGTGGCAAGTCTGCCGTTCAATGCGCCCGTCGAGGTGGAAGCCACGTTCGTCCTCGCCTCATGAGCGCCGGCTCGGGATATGCCGATGTTCTTGTCGGCCTGCAATACGGCGATGAGGGAAAAGCCAAGATCGTCGACATGCTTGCGGCCGATTACGACATCGTCGCCCGCTTCAATGGTGGTGCGAACGCGGGCCACACGGTGCAGACTCCACGCGCAAGCGCTCGACTCGCCCAGGTGCCTTCAGGCGTATTTCATTCGGGAAAGCTGCTCTACATCGGCTCCGGATGCGTGGTCAATCTGACGAAACTTTCCGACGAGATCACCACGCTCCGAAACGCCGGCTGTCGGTTGGCAACGCGGCTGTACTTGAGTGAACATTGCACGGTCATTCAGCCCGTGCATCTCGATCTCGATGCCGGACACGGGGCTGGCATTGGCACGACTGGCAACGGCATTGGTCCATGCTATGCAGACTTGTCGCTCCGTTGGCGGCGCGGCATACGCACCGTGGTACAGATTCGCGATCTGGTCGCCGACGAAGCGGGCGCGTTCGAGCAGATGGCGCGTTACGCGGCTTTACACAACAACTCTTCGGAAGCCCTAGCCGCGACAACCGCCGCAATCACAGGCATGCGCGCGGCATGGCGAGGCCTACAGAGCACCATCGTCGTAGCGGACTCGCGATGGCTTACGCGCAGGGTCAAGGGCGGGGCCCGCGTTCTGTTCGAAGGTGCCCAGTCCGTAATGCTCGACGTCACCGGCGGACAACAGCCTTATGTCACTGCCAGTCATACGGCGCCGGCATTTGCCTTCGTCGGTGGCGATCTTCCCAGTCAATATCACCGCAAGACGATCGGTGTCGCGAAGGCCATTGCTTCGCGCGTCGGCGCGGGGCCGTTTCGCTCCGAATTCGGAGGAGACCAGTCAGCCCGCTATTGCGCAGACGCCGAGCTGCGCGGTATTGGTTGGCGTGAGGAACAAAACCGATTCAACGCTCACGAAATGCTGGGGTCGGAGGATGAGTTCGCGGTCGGCGTCGCCCTTCGCCTGTTGACGGGAGAATACGGCACTGGCAGCGGACGGCCGCGCCGTCTTGGGCGACTCGACCTTGCCGAGCTGGCCGCGGTCATCGAGCGCCATGGCGTGGACGAACTATATCTGAACAAGTGCGACTGCCTGTCACTGTTCTCAAAGACACGCGACGGTCGGATTCCCGTTCTGGTCGACGAGGCACGGGAAGGTCGGTGGGTTCCGACAATCCGCCACTTCCCCGCATTCGACGCCCTCCCGGATACCCCGCTTGCCTTCTCTTTGCTTCCCTCGTCATTGCAACAATTTGTCCTGACGGTCCAGGAGATGACGGCATGTCGCGTCGCGGGCATCGGGGTGGGGCCCGGGCGAGAACAACAACTCATCATTTCAACAGGAGATATGGATTATGACGCCTGAATATCTGGATAACGCAATGCGCCGAACGGATCTGACGTGGACCGATTGGCCTGCCATCGAAGCGTTTTTGCGCGACGAGCTGATCTGTCGTGTGGCTGTGAACGACAAGCCGTTTCCCTACGTGGTGCCACAGAGCTTTACGTTTACAGGCGACGCCTTCCTGATTCACTGCTCGCGATTCGGAAAATTTTCCCAACTGATCCAAGAAGATCCGCACATTGTTATGGTGATCGATCGCCCCGTCGCATTGCTCAAAGCGCCCAAAGGGCAGAACACCAGTCTTGAGTACTACAGCGTCATCGCGCGATGCAAAGCTTTCGCCCGCATGGAAACACAGGACGTGATTGCGCATCAGCACCAGGCATTGGGGAAATTTCGCCCGGAAAACGACTACACCGCCATCGAACCGGGGGCCGCGAATCAGATCGTGGCCATTCGATGTCTGATCGAGAGCCTGAGCGCGAAGAAGCGCATTCTCGCAGACGGCCAGTATTCGCCGCCGGGCCAGCCTCAAGCACCTTACGTTCGCTATCCGTTCGAGCGGGGGCGTGCGTATCGGGCCTCCCGGAAGGAGCCTTCGATCCTCATCGTTTCAGTCGCACGAAATAATCGCGTTGGGCAGTTTGGGCACGCGCGCCGTCGCTTGCGTTGCAGCGTTCCGCGTGATCCCGCAGCGTCATCTTGGCGTAACTCCGATTGCATACGACATTTTCCCGCGCGCCTCACTAGTTTTGGCGGCCCACATTGACGAATGTCGGTACCGATCTCCGGTACTGACATATTCCACGGGATCGGCAAAAACGGAGGAGGTTGAATGAAAATGCAATCGATTGAAGTCGGTCGTGTAACGGCTGCCCAACGCCTGGAGCGACTGCCCGTCTGTGGGTATCACCGATGGCTGTTTCTCGTCATAGCGCTAGCGTTCTTCTTCGACAATATCGATCTGGCCACCATGACGTTCGTTCTCGGATCGATCAAGGCGGACTTCGCCCTTACCAATGTGCAGGCGGGGATGATCGGTAGCGCGAGCTTCGTCGGCATGGCGATCGGCGCAATCTGCTCGGGCATTGCTGCCGACCGCTTCGGACGAAAGCCGGTGTTTCAGATCAGCATGGTGGTCTGGGGACTGGGCAGCGTGCTCTGTGCCGTCGCATCGGGGCCGGTCGAGTTGAGTGCGTACCGGTTGCTGCTCGGGATCGGCATGGGAATGGAGTTACCCCTCGCGCAAACCCTGCTGTCGGAATTCATTCCCACAGACAAGCGAGGCAAGTATCTGGCGTTGATGGACGGTAATTGGCCTATCGCTTTTATCAGTGCCGGACTGCTTTCCTACTACGTTCTATCGCACCACGGTTGGCGCGTCTTGTTCGCCCTGGAGGCCGTGCCCGCGCTGTTCCTGTTCGTCATTCGCCGCTATGTACCGGAGTCACCTCGTTGGCTGGAATCGCAGGGACGGTATGCCGAGGCTGATGCGGTTGTAGCACGCGTGGAGCAGTCGGTCATGCGCCGACTTCACCTGAATGTCCTGCCCCACGTTCCACCGATCGCCGCGGAGAGTCTGCTCGAGGAGCGCGGCATGCGAGTTATATGGTCGGCGAACTACCGCGTTCGCGCGCTGGTCGTCGGTACGCTCTGGTTCTTCGCGCTTCTCGGATTCTACGGTTTGAATACGTGGCTTGGCGCGCTGCAGCAGGCGAGCGGGGTCGCAGTCACGCAGTCCGTTCTGTTCACGGTCTGTATCTCGCTCGGCGGCATTCCCGGCTTCCTTGTCGCTGCGTGGTCGGTAGAACGTCTTGGGCGAAAGTTGACGTGCGTCGGCACCCTTGTTGGCGGCGCGTTCGCCACCTATGTTTTCGGCCAGGTGTTGCAGACAGGGGCCGACCAGTGGTCGAGTTATGTGGCGGGGGCGAGCATGCAATTCTTCGCATTTGGTATGTGGGCGGTCCTCTACGCCTATACACCGGAATTGTTTCCTTCGCGGGCGCGCGCCACGGGGTGCGGATACGCCTCGTTCTGCGGTCGAATCGGCGCGTTGTTGGGCCCGACGCTCGTGGGGGTGATCGTCACCTGGTCAACGAGTGACGCCGTATTTCTGTTCGGGGCGGTTTGTTTCGGCATTGCCGCCGCGTGCGTTTGGTTCTTCGGCGTTGAAACGAAGGGCATTCAACTGGAGACGATCTCGACCTGAACTGCTCGCTCGCGCGTGGTTGCGGAGCGTAACGCTTCGCCCCATCTCCGCACGACCAAATAGCAGCGTCGGGGCCTCGACGCACGGCACGTGGCGCGCGCAGCGGGTTGCCCACCCTGCGCGCGGCAACGTCCGGTGACTTTGTTTGGATGTTGTACTGCCCGACTTAGGGATGAATGGTTTCACCGCGATTCAGCATGCCGATGAACTCCTCGATCCTGCGCGCCCGCGTCGCGGGCGTTTTGGCGTTCTGTAGCCGAAACAGGATCGCGTAGCGGTTTCGGCCGCTCAGTGTTGCAAAGAACTCGCTGGCCTTGGGATTGGCATCCAGTGCGACCTGCAGGTCGTCCGGCACGGCCGAGTTACTGGGCGAGGCATAGGCAGCCTCCCAGCGGCCGTCCGCTTTGGCTCTCTCGATTTCCCGCAAGCCGGAAGGCAGCATTCTGCCTGCGGCGATCAGCGTTTCGGCCCGCTGTTTGTTGAGCCTGGACCAGATACTTTTTGCGGAACGTCGCGTGAAGCGTTGCAACCAGTATTCATCACATTCAGTCTTTTTCTGACCGTCGATCCAGCCATGACAAAGGGCACTTTCCAGCGCCTGCTCATACGTCAATGTCTGCTGCCCGGCGCCCTTCCTGGCAAGACGTAACCATATCCCGGTCGACGTACCGCCGTTCTGAGTCAACCAGTTTTCCCATTCGTGCTGGTCAAGGAATGTGAAACGAGGTTCAGTCATGGAGAGATCCGGATGATTGCATTCACGCAGCGAGGATCCTTGATTCGCCGAAGCCTCACAGACTAACGATTTTTACGGATTTTGGAATACCCGATTCAGCGACAATCCAGCGTGGACTTGCCCGAGGGAAGAGGGAGGTCTTCCTGACTTAACATCCCGTTGATCGGGCATCCCGCCAATATCCGCCGTTGCCATCGGTTTCGGGAGAACCGGCGGGGGCGGCTAGCGCTATCACCATCGGGCAGGTATCGGCCAATTTCGGCCATTCGATCGCGCGTGCATCCAGACATCAGCATGCCTGCTTAGGCTGAGTTAGCGGACTGTCACGAACTATTCCGCCCAATAGATTTTTCAGCGGGATCCATCAGAAATCGAAGCGTCAAGGCGTTCGGTTTACTTACGTAACGACGCGACGCGACGCGGCACAATCATCGTAGCGTCAATCTTTGCCCGGGTCGACAACGCGTATCGGACGAGTCCCGATCTTTGCTCCCGTAACCTCGTCGACCGCCACCGCCCTGATCTCAGTTCCCGTTTCTGCATCGAGGAAGCGAACCAGCTTGCCGTCGCCACGGTATTGCCGCCCCATGCACCGATCATGAAGAGCACCGGCAGGAAGTCTCGCCCGGCGGCCGTCAGAAGGTACTCCTCGCGCGGCGGGTGCTCAGAGTAGCGGCGTTTTTCAAGTAGTCCCTCCTCTGTCAGCGTTGCCAGTCGTCGGGTCAGCATCGTCGGTGCAATACCCAAACTTTTGCGGAACTGGTCAAAGCGCGTGAGACCAGCATGGGCGTCGCGCAGGATAAGGATGCTCCACGCGTCGCCCGCGACACCCAGGCTGCGTGCGATCGGACACGGTTCATCGCAATGATTCTTGTCGCCCATACTATTTTGATAGTGACATATTCTCGATTTGCCAGTATAGTCGATTTCAATTTGATAGTTACCGCAATCCTCTTACAGGGAGCTTCGAATGGTCGACAGAAGGAATTTGGGTGTGGCCCTTGTCACGGGGGCATCTTCAGGCATCGGGCAAGCCACCGCACAGCGGCTCGCCGACGCAGGTTATACGGTCTTCGGCACCAGCCGACGGGCAGCCCTCACCGGCCAGCGATCCTTCGAGATGCTGACTCTCGACGTCACCAGCGATGAATCCGTCGCCGCCGTGGTCAACGAAGTCATACGACAGGCGGGACGTATCGACGTGCTGGTGAATAACGCCGGCTTTGGCGTCGCTCCCGCCGGCGCCGAAGAAAGCTCGATCGAGCAGGCCCGGTCGATCTTCGACACGAACTTCTTTGGAGTCGTCCGGATGACTCGCGCCGTCATACCCCACATGAGACAGCAGCGCAGTGGTCGCATCGTCAACATCGGCTCGGTGCTGGGTTTCGTGCCGATGCCCTTCGGAGCGCTCTATGCCGCAACGAAGCATGCAATTGAAGGGTATTCCGAATCGCTCGACCATGAACTTCGCGCTTGGGGCATCCGTGTGTCGGTCATCGAGCCGGCTTACACGAAGACGCCGTTCGACGCGAATTTTCTGGAGCCCGATGCGAAGCTCGATGCATACCGCGAGGCTCGTACGGTCGTCAGCAACCGTGTCAATGAGGTAATGGCAACGGCCACGGAGCCCCGCGTCGTGGCCGACGTCGTGCTGAGGGCGGCAGTTGCGGCTCGTCCGAAACTCCGGTACCCCGCCGGCGCGCTCGCGAGTCGTCTGCAATGGCTGCGCAGATTCGCGCCGGCGGCCATGGTGGATGCCGCGCTTCGGAAGGACTTGCGGCTCGACACGATACCGGCGTCACGGTCTGGCAGTTCGGGGGCGCAAAAATAGAAGATCCCCATGAACGTCAACTTCCGCCATTTTGCCATCCTGTCTGCACTTGCCTTCTTCGCTTTGGGACTCGCCTGGATGCTTGCACCGAGTTTCTTTCCGTCAACACGGGGTGTCGAGTTCTCATATCCGGTCGGACTGGCCGGTCCGCGCGGAGCTGCTTTATATATCGGCATCGGGGTTATGTTCTTCTCGGCGAGGAACACCGAACCATCGTCCGCGCGTGCCGCTGTCGTTAAGGGCTTTATTGTTGCTTGCTTAACGCTTGCGAGCCTTGGGGTCTTCGAACTCATCACCGGCCATGCCCGGTCAGGCATCCGGGCGGCCGTCCTGATAGAGGCTGCGCTTGCTCTCGCATTCGCGTGCGCTGCCCGCATCGGCGATGCGAGCCACGAAACAGGAACATTGAGTTCGTAGTTGCGGAACAAGCGACCGGGTGCAGGCTCAGGTCTCGATCACCCCGGAGAAATGAACGCGTGGGCCAAGAAATCACATCTGGGAAACAAAACACTATGAAAGCATTTATTCTCGAACGCTATGGACGCAAGGATGGCGTGCGGATTGGCGAAATGCCGGAACCGGAAGTACACGACGATGACGTGTTGATCCAGGTCCACGCCGCAGGTGTGAACCCGCTCGACTCCAAAATCCGCGACGGCGAATTCAAGCTCGTTTTGCCCTATCGCTTGCCGCTCATTCTGGGCAACGAGGTGGCAGGGGTGGTCGTCCGGGTTGGATCGCGCGTGCAGCGATTCAAGGCCGGTGACGAAGTCTATGCGCGGCCCGATAAAGACCGGATCGGCGCGTTTGCTGAGCTGATTGCAGTGAACGAAGCGGACCTCTCGCTTAAACCGAAGACGCTCACCATGGAAGAAGCCGCCTCCATTCCGCTGGTTGGTCTGACTGCCTGGCAGGCGTTGATCGAAAAAGCGCACCTCGCAAAAGGACAGAAGGTTCTCATCCACGCGGGCTCCGGTGGTGTCGGGACGTTTGCGATCCAGTTGGCGAAGCATGTCGGCGCGTTTGTCGCGACGACAACAAGCACGGCGAACGTGGACTGGGTCAAGCGCCTCGGTGCAGACGTCGTCATCGATTACAGGAAGGACGATTTCGAGAATATTCTTGCCGACTACGACGTGGCCATAAATAGTCTCGACGCAGAGACCCTCAGCAAATCCCTGCGCGTGCTCAAACCCGGTGGACAGCTCATCTCGATCTCTGGGCCACCGGACCCGGATTTTGCAAAGGAGCTTGGCTTGCCCCGGTTCTTGGGACTGGTGATGCGTCTGCTGAGTTATCGGATCAGGAAGGCAGCAAACCGTCGCAAGGTTAGCTATTCGTTTCTGTTCATGAGGGCAAGTGGAGACCAATTGCGCCAGATCACAGCCCTCGTCGATTCCGGTGTCATACGCCCGGTTGTGGATCGAATCTTCCCCTTCGAATCGACCAGAGAGGCGATGGACTACGTCGATACCGGGCGAGCCAAAGGCAAAGTCGTTGTCAAGATGAGGTGATTGGTGTGCCCGCCAAACGGGCGGCCATTCCGGGGAAGCAACGGTGGCCTGCCACTCTTGTTCGAATTTCCCGGACGGCCGGCCGTTATACCCTGAGCGCCGCCGACCGCGCAGCGGAGGTTCGAACGGCGGATGTGGGTCGCGAGCGACCAGTAGACTGACGACCGTAACCGGCCGGAAGGGGGCCATTCGCAACAGCCACTCGATAGCGGTCCCCCGTAGCAGAAATTGCTCCACAATCGGAAGAAGGGAAGATCACGACCTTCCCAGCCGCCCGTCAGGACAGTAGCATCTGCTTTTCCCGCAATCTCGCGGCCCCGCGCCTTCGCCTCCTAGTCGCCTCCTATGCCAGATCCCCGAGCGGCCTCCGCCATCTACAGAGAATCCGCCCCCATGCTGCAGAGCAGCGGTGCACATCTCGACGACTTGCTGCTCTTCACCCACGTGGTCGATGCCGGCGGATTCAGCGCCGCCGAGCGGCAGACCGGCATCGCCAAGTCGCGGCTGTCCCGCCGGGTGGCGACACTCGAGCGCGCGCTCGGCGTGCGACTGCTGCACCGGTCGGGACAAGTTTTCGGCCTCACGCCGGTTGGCGAGGCGGTGCTCGCGCACGCGCGGCAGGCGGCCGCGCACGTTGACAAGATCGGCGCCCTCACGCGCAGCGCCGTGGCGGAGCCATCGGGCGTGATCCACCTCCATACCTCCATGCTGATCGCCGAGACCACGCTTGCGCCGATCCTGGCCGAGTTTGCGCGCGCGCACCCGGGCGTGCAGGTGCAGTTGACGCTCTCGAATCGCTTTGTCGACCTGGCCGAGGAGCGACTGGACCTGGTCATCCGCGCGGCCGTTGTGCCCCTCGCCTCGGAGGACGTGATCGCCATGCCGGTGGCGACGTCGGCGTCGATCGTCGTGGCCCATCCGTCGTTGCTGGAAGCCGACGGTCCGCCCGCGCGCCTCGACGAGTTGTGTGGCTACCCCTGTCTCGCGCAGGGCACGCTGGCAAATCCGCGGCCGTGGCAGTTTGTCGACGCAGACGACAAGCCGATCGACATCCCTGTCAAGCCGGGCATCGCCGTGGATAACCTGCTGGTCATCCGCGAACTCGCGCTGCGCGGCGCCGGCATGGCACAGTTGCCGGCCTATCTTTGCCAGGACGCCATCGACGACGGCACACTGGTGCCCGTGCTGCAAGCTGTGCGCTCGCGCCCGGCCACGCTGTATGCCATGTACCCGAGCCGGCGCGGCATGACGTCCGCCGTGCGTGTGTTCCTCGAACTGGTGCGCGCAAGGTGGCCGTCCGATCCGGCCGCCGCCTGATCCCTTGCGTCCGGCGGGACCGTTCCAGTTCCGCAACGCCTCGTTGCAAACCGCGGGCTTCCCGCCACGGGGGCGAGCCGATAAGGTTCTCCGCATCGACGAGGCCCGTGCGGCAGTGACGTGCAATGGAAGTACGGCGCGCTGATCTGGTAGCGGCGTAGGCCGAACGCGGTCTCGTCGAACACATCGGTTCACCGTTAGTCAGTAAGATGTCATGGCAATCTCTTCATGGTTCACATCAACAACCAACGTTCATATATCGCTCAAATACAGGAAGCCAGATCATGAACAAGCAGATTTTCATCAACCTGCCCGTGACAGACCTGCCGCGATCCAAGGCCTTCTACGAAGCCATTGGCGCGATCAACAACCCCGCGTTCACTGATGAAACCGCGGCATGCATGGTGATCTCCGAGACGATCTACGCCATGCTGCTTACCCACGACAAATGGCGCCAGTTTACGGGGAAGCGAATCGTCGACGCGCACGCGGAGGCACAGGTACTCCTGTGTTTGTCAGCGGGTGGACGGGAAGAGGTGTCTGAACTCGTGCAGAAGGCCACCGACGCTGGCGGCAAGGCGGACCCCACGCCTATCCAGGATTTCGGCTTCATGTACGGACGCAGCTTCGAGGATCCGGACGGCCATATCTGGGAGGTGATGTGGATGGACCCGGAATCCATTCCGCCCCACGGTTAAGGGGCTGAGCGATATGCGGGAGCGAATCGCCTTTGCACCAGCGCTCCCGCATCAGGGCCTTCTGCGTTTCCTTAGCGTAGGTCCACTGTCACTGCTTCACGGCAACACCCCCGCTGCTCAGGCAGCTCTAGTGTGTTGCATCGACCGGTTAATCCACAGTCGCAAGCAGACGGTTGTGATCGGTCGCAATCGACCGGGACGATACGTTCGGCGGCCACAAACAGATGCGCCAACCGTCGTTGGCACATCCGTTGGTGGCCGAACGTCATCCCGAGCCAGCCATACCTATTGCGCCGCGAGCATCAGGTTCAGGTTCTGAACCGCGGCGCCAGATGCGCCTTTGCCAAGATTATCGAAAACGGCTGCCAGCAAGACTTGTCCGTCGTCCTCGTTATGAAACACGCTCAAGTGCATGTCGTTCGTACCGTTCAGCACTTGTGGATCCAGGTGTTCCACGGCGTTCGATTCGTGCAGCGGCAAGACCCGCACGTGAATCGCCTCAGCGTAGTGGCGTGCAAGGCAGGTGTGTAGCGCCGCACCGTCCACGCCGGGCGCCAGCAACCGCACCGCCAGGGGCACCGTCAGCACGATGCCCTGACGGAACGCTCCGTATGCCGGGACGAAAATGGGACGCTGCGCAAGCCCCGCGTGCCGCTGGATTTCCGGCGCGTGTTTGTGCGCGAGTTTCAGGCCATAGACCTGGTACGACGGCGCGTTAGCGGCGCCCTCCCCCTCATATTCCTCCACGCCCGCCCGTCCGCGCCCCGAGTAGCCGGATACCGCGTAAATGCTGATCGGGTAATCGCGCGGAATGAGCCCGGCCTGCACCAACGGCCCCAGCAAGCCAAGCGCACCAGTCGGATAGCAACCGGGGTTAGTGACGCGGCGCGCGTCGGCAATTCGTTCGGCCTGCCCCGGTGCCATCTCCGGGAATCCGTAAACCCAGTCCGGCTGTGTGCGGTGCGCGGAGCTTGCGTCGATGACTCGAACCGCAGGATTGACAATCGCGGCCACTGCCTCGCGTGCCGCGGCATCAGGCAAGCAGAGGATCGCGATGTCGCAGGCGTTGATGAATTCCGCGCGACGCCGCAAATCCTTGCGCTGCGCGGCATCAAGCGTCATCAGTCTGATGTCGGTCCGGTTACGAAGCCGTTCCTGGATTAGCAACCCGGTGGTGCCTTGATCGCCGTCGATGAATACAACGGGAGAGCTCATACGTGAAATACTCCGTTGACTTTGATTGGTAAGAAGCAAAAGCGAGCACGAGTCCCTATATTCCGTGGACAGATAGAATAGGGAAAGTTGAATTTCACAACGTGATCATTCAGTTTTTCTGACTTTGGACGCCGACATGCGAGAAATCAGCCTGGACCGCTTGCGCACCCTCGTGGCCATCGCAGACCGCGGCTCATTTGCCGAGGCGGCACGTGCTTTGCATTTGGCACCGCCAACGGTCAGCCTCCACATCGCGGAACTGGAAGACCGCATTGGGGCGCCACTGCTGTCGCGAAGGCGCGGACATGTCAGGCCGTCGGCGATAGGCGAGGTGCTGGTGGAGCGCGCACGTCGATTGCTGGCCGATGCGGAGCAGGCGTTAGCGGATATTCAACGCCAGGTGCAAGGACTCGAGGGGCGCGCGCGAATCGGCGCTTCGACGGGCGCGATCGCACACCTGCTGCCGCAAGCGCTTGAGGTGCTGCGCCAGCACCATCCCGCCATCGACATTCAGGTTGCAGTGCTCACGTCGCGGGAAACGTTGTCCGGACTGGTGGATGGAACGCTGGACGTTGGGCTCGTTGCACTGCCTCAGCCGCCCGAGGCTGGACTCGTGATCACGCCCTGGAGGCGCGACCCCGTGATGGCTTTTGTGCCGGCGCATTGGCGGTGCCCAGCCCGCGTCACGCCCGCATGGCTCGCTGGCCAACCGCTCATTCTCAACGACGCGACAACGCGCCTTTCACAACTCACCGCGGAGTGGTTCGCGACCGGGGGCATCAACCGATGCCGCGCATCGAGCTTAACTACAATGACGCGATCAAGAGTCTGGTCGCGGCAGGATACGGCGCCGCGCTGTTACCCCATGAGGCGACTGCGCCATTACCCGACAAGCGCGTTGTCATGCGCCCATTGCGGCCGGCGTTGTGGCGTCGGCTCGGCATTGCCCATCGCGCGGGGCACATCGAGCGCTCCACGCAACACGTACTTGATGTGTTGCGCGATCTGCGATTGGCATAGGCGTTGCTCTGCATGCGCCTCACATCGACACCCCATTGACGAGGCATGACGGATGAATGTGACATTCGAAAGCACAACGCACAGCAACGTCGAATCGCTGGTTCAAATGCGCATCGATGCGATGAAAGAGAGCTTGGAGCGCATCGGACGCTTCGATCCGCAACGAGCGCGGGATCGCTTCGTTTCATCCTTCGACCCCGCGTTGTGCAAGTTCATCGTGGTCGATGGCGTCACAGTCGGGTTCATGCAAACGCGGCTGACTGACGACCATCTGGTGCTTGAACATCTGTACGTCATTCCAGAACACCAGGGAAAGGGCATGGGGTCGGCCGTCATTGCCGAGCTCCTGCGCGCTGCCGACGCGCAATCGATGGCGGTCGCCGTGGGCGCACTCCGCGATAGCGACTCGAACCGCTTCTATCAACGGCACGGATTCGCGAAGACGACGGAAACGGAGTGGGATATCTACTACGTTCGCAAACCGCAATGACGAGCGTTACCGGCCATAAACGGACTTCGGCAAAGCACGGAAAGTCTGGCCATTCTCCTCGGACGTTGCGACGCTCAATCCACGCCAGGCTGCGTGGGAAGATTGAAATGATCGACTCCGGACACACCAGGCCGGCTTTGCGGGCCGGCCAGGTGCGAGTTAGTGGGCCTTCAAGAATGCGGCAATCAGTTCGGTAATCTCTTGCGGCGCATCCTCGAAGCTGTAATGGCCGACTCCGGCGAGTCGGTGAACCGGCGCCATGGGAAAGATCTCGCTGAACAGCGGAAGAAAGTGTTCAGCTGCCAGCGTCCGATCGGCCTCGCCCCAGATGGCAAGCGCTGGCTTTGAACGGATCGCGTCGAGTGCTGGCGCGTCTGGCACTTCGAAACGATGTGCCCCGATCGCGAAGCCCTTTGCCCAGCCAATCGCGCCGGCACTGTCGGTCGGCAGAGCAAAGCGCGAGCCGTAGGCGCGCAGCCACGTATCGTCAATACGCGCGTGGTTTTCGAAGCCGTTAAGCTTCAAGACACTCAGGATGTTGAAGCTGAGTTCGTCCAGCACGGGTTCGAGACGGCCTTGCGAATCGGCGCGGAGAATCCACTGGAACCATGGCGAGACTGCGGCATTCGCATTCAGTCGGTCGAATAACGTGCTTTGACCAAACGGCGTCGGGCCGTTCGTGCTGACGACTCGGCGAATGCGGCCCGGATGCCGCGCGGCGAGTCCCATGCCAACGGGGCCGCCGAAGTCGTGCATGACGAGAGTGATGTCGTCTAAATCCAGCGCAAGCACGAGCTTTTCAAGGTTGTCGATATGATCCTGTAGCCAGTACGTGCGATGTTCCGGCGTCTCGCTCTTGCCGAATCCCATGTGGTCGGGCGCGATCACACGGTAGTCGCCCGCGAGCGCCTTGATCAGATCACGAAACAGGTAGCCCCACGTCGGCTCCCCGTGAATGCACAGGACGACCGCGCCGTCGGCAGGCCCCTCGTCAACGTAATGCATGCGAAAGCCGGCAACATCGCTGAAGCGTGGCGAAAACGGAAACGTTCCGTCAAACGTGTCATTGGATGGTGTCATATTGGGGGTCTCTTGACGAACGGACCGGCGGGAAATCCGCGCGGTCGAAAGAGGTTAAACTTTGACATCGCTGTCAAGGTCAAGCGTGTCTTTCGGGGGATGTCATGCGTATCGGAGAACTGGCTCGCCGCACCGGCGTCAGTGAGCGGATGCTGCGGTATTACGAGAACGAAGGCCTCCTCAATCCGAAGAGGACCGATTCGGGCTACCGCGATTACGGTCCCGACGAAGTAGACGCCGCGCAGCGCATCCGCATGCTCACCGCGGCAGGTTTGAAGATCAGCAGTATCCGGCTGTTGCTGCCTTGTGTACTCGGTGCGAAGCCGGTGTTTCATCCATGCGCAGAGGCGCGCGCGTTGCTGCGCGGTGAAGTCGAAAAGTTAGACGTTCGGCTGCGCGAACTCAGTGAAACGCGAGAAGTCGTTGCGAAACTGCTCAATGCGGTCGATACCAACGAGATATTGGCGCTCTAACAGTTGCGTTGGTTTGAGCATTGATGCACCGCCGCTGGGCGAGGCCGATCAAGTTGACCTGTTTCGATCGAGGGTGGGAGCAAATGCTTCGGATCACCGTCCAGAAAATGTCTCCACGAATGACCGTAATCGAGCGTGGTAAAGACGCTCACCACCCGGACAAAGCAAATGGAGTTCAAGGAAGGCGGCTATTGGCACTACGCCATGACGACTCCTGACGGCCACCCTCGAACGACTCGACGAGTTGCTGCTCACCATCCTACCGCCAGACGAGCGTGCATAAGGACTACCGAGGGCCCCTGGCCAACAGCGGAAAATATCCATCACTCTCCGCGCTTGGCCACACGGCGAGAGGGCGATCAACGCCCCCATCGCAGACCATCGGCACATGGGCGAGCCGTGGACTCGACTGGTGTCTTGGCCAACGGTGAGGCAGAACGGCGCCCGTCGCGCAGGCGGAGAACACACAGATTCGCGTGCGACGAACGGCAGATCATCCGTCATTCAGACTGAACCGAAAAACCTCGCCAAGGCGTGCGCTACGGCTTCAGGCTGTTCCTCGGGCTGAAAGTGTCCGCAATTCAAGATGGTCTCCCCGCTCACCTCATCTGCGAATGGGCGGAGTGCAGCCGACATATCCGGGATCGACCCCTGGTCTGCACTGAGGCCGAGTACCGGCATCTTGAGCTTCCGGTCGTGCGACAGCGCACGGTTCTGTTCGACCGAAAGCGCCGCGGCGCGATAGAATGCGAGCCCCGCGCGCATTCCGCCAGGCGCGCAGTAGGTCCTCAGATACTCGGCAATTTCGTCTTCGCCGTAACATGCCGGATTGGCCGCCTTGCTCCAGAAGAACCATTCGAGATAGGCTCGTTCCCGCCCGACAAGAAGAATCTCCGGAAGATCCGGGACGGCGTGAAAGGAGAAATGCCAAGTCTTCCACGACAGCTTGGAAGACGACGGCAGCATGTCCGGCAGGGTGATGCCTGGGATGCCCGCATCCATCAGCGCCAGCGCCTCGACTTCTTCGCCGAATAGGTGCGCGTACGGAAACGCAACCCATGCGCCGACGTCATGAGCGGCGATGCTGTATCGCTTGATGCCGAGATGATTCACAAGGTCGTGCACGCGTTGTGCGACGGTTTTCGTGTCATAGCCGTCGAGCGGTCGATCACTATCGCCTTGGCCCGGCAAATCGATGGCGACGACACGAAAGTCATTGCCAAGCAACGGCATGACCTTACGCCACGCGTACCAACTTTCGGGAAAGCCGGCGATGAGGACGACGGTACGTTCTGCCTTCGCGCCACCCTCGACATAGTGGAACCGCAGACCATTCACGGTGGCAAATCGATGTTCAAAACCGGCGGGAGCGGCCGGCAGTACGCCATGTGTCATGACGGAATCCTTTTCGAATAGCGCAGCGCGACGGTCATCGCTGTCAGTGCGATCACGCCGCATACGCTGCCGGTGTATGAACAGATGGAAAGGTCGGTGCTGCCTTCGCTACGCGGTAAGCCGCGACTGGAGGTGAGTCCGACCGGCACGAGCGCAAAAAATCCAGCGGTCCATGGTCACTCCAGGACTTTGAGCGCAAGGGCAACAAATGCGTCCGCATCGTCGCTGAATGCACTAGCTTTTCCGAGCACGCGCATGCCCTGCAACAGCGCAAGCAACACATCTGCCACGGTCGCGGGATCGCTTGCGGTAGTGATCGAGCCGTCGTCCTGACCTTGGGCGACCAGTCTGGCCAATAGATCTCGACGCTGCGCAAGCTGGCCCCGCAACGCATCGCCGACCCGAGAGAATTGAGGCAGCTCGGCGATGCCCGCCACCAACAGGCAGCCGAGTTTGCCCTCCTTTCCTTGGCTCAGCCGGGCATATAGGCCTAGCAGTGCTGTGATGCTGGCGCGTGCGTTCTCCGCGCCTTTTATCATGACGCTGACCTCCGCCTCGCGCCGGGCGATATAACGCTCGAGCGCTTTGGCAAAGATCCCTTCCTTGTCCAGATACGCCTTGTAAAGGCTGCCGGCCGTCAGGCCGGTCGCCTGCTGGAGATCGCTAATTCCAGTGGCCGAATATCCTGAAGCACTGAATAGCGCGATGGCGCGACTAAGCACTCGCGCTTCGTCGAACTCTCTAGGCCGCCCCCGGGGCCGGCTTGCAACAGCCTGGATCATCTTCATCGCGCCCATTTAGGAAACGATCACATCCTAAATTCTCTTTTTCATGTTGTCAATCGACCGAGCGACAGGCTATCTCGAGGCCTGGCAGGATGGGCATGCGGGGCACCTATCGCGTCGAATTCGCTGGGACAACGGACGCATGCAGCCGGCAGAACTCAACTTGCGAGTTCAGTAACGAACTCGAGGAATCTCGCTCCGAACAAATCCGGCGATAATGGCTCGTCGGCGTGTGACGCCTTGACTGTTATCAACCGCCGTATATTCGATAACGCCCCTCGATATGACTATCGATACCGGCCATGCCGCCGCCGTACAGCTTCAGAAGCCATCCACCTATACGCGTTCGGTTGAGCCGCCTCCCCGCGACGGGTTCGTATTGGGCGTGACGTGCTGGCCGGCGTTTCGATAGCAGGCCTCTTGCTGCCCGAGGCCATTGCCTACGCGGGTATCGCTGGACTTCCACCGCAGGCGGGCCTGATTGCGCTGCTCACCGGGCTTGTCGTCTATGGGCTTACGGGCAGTAGCCGATTCGCGATCGTATCGGGAACATCCTCATCCGCAGCCGTGCTCGCCGCCACGGTGGGGGCAGGCGACGGGGGCATCGGTGCGCAGGTCGCCTACGCCGCCGCGCTCGTTGCGGCGACTGGCATTCTTTTTCTGCTGGCCGGCGCGTCGCGTTTGGGCGCCATGTCGGACTTTGTCTCGAAGCCGGTCTTGCGCGGTTTTGCGTTCGGCCTGGCGCTGACGATTGCCATCAAGCAACTGCCGGCCATACTCGGCGTGCGCTCGCATTACACCGATACGCTGCGAATCGCTTTCGATCTTGCGCATCAAGCGCCAAGTTGGAATTTCTATAGCGTGGCGCTGGGGGCGGCTGCGCTGGCCATCCTGTTCGGGCTGGGCCGAAGTGCCCGCATGCCGGCGACGCTGGCTGTGATTGTGCTCGGCATCGCGTTGGGGTACCGGATCGACTGGCATGGACATGGCATTGGCACCGTTGGCGTGATCGATTTTCACGACATGACGGTCGGCCTGCCACGGTTCGACCGCTCACAGTGGCTGCAAACCGCGGAACTCGCGTTTGCGCTGATGCTGATTCTGTATGCGGAATCGTACGGGTCGATCCGCAGCTTCGCGTTAAAGCATGGCGATGTCGTGTCGGCTAACCGCGACCTCATGGCACTCGGCTGCGCAAATCTCGTCTCCGGATTACTCCACGGGATGCCTGTGGGTGCAGGCTACTCGGCGACTTCCGCCAACGAAGCCGCCGGTGCGCAGACCCGCTTCGCGGGGTTATTTGCCGCAGCGGTCATTGCGCTAATCGTGCTGATGCTGTTACCGCAGTTGTCTCGCACGCCTGAACCGGTGCTTGCTGCGATCGTCATTTATGCCGTCAGTCACTCACTGCACCCGGACGTGTTCAAGCCGTACTGGACGTGGCAACGTGACCGACTGGTCGTGATCGCGGCGCTGCTGGCCGTGCTCGTGTTTGGCATACTTCACGGCTTGCTGGTCGCCATCGGGGTGAGCCTGCTCCTAACCTTGCGTAACTTGTCTGAGCCGGCGGTCTCGGTGCTCGGGCGCCTGAGAGATAGCCACGATTTCGTCGACATCTCCGCACACACGGACGCGACCCCCATTCCCGGCATCACGATCGTGCGGCCAGAGGTCCCTCTCTTCTTTGCCAATGCCGAACCTGTGCTCAGCAAGGTGCGCTTAATGCTGCGGGAGCAGTCGACGCCGGTGCACACGGTGATGCTGAGTCTTGAAGAAACGCCCGATGTCGATAGTTCAGTGATCGAAGCACTGCGCATCTTCGCTGCCGAACTGGCATCGCGTGGGCAGCGGCTGCTCCTGGTGCGGCTCAAGCCGCGCGCGCTGGCCGTGCTTGAGCGAGCCGAAGACGAGACGCTGCCGCGCAGCGCACTGTGGGAGTTGAGCGTCGATAAATGCGTGCAGTCGATTGCGGGTGAAACGGACCAGAAGGGCTGACGAAAACGCCAGAACCGCGGCTCGCAAACGGCATCCTTTTCTGCCGTAGCGTAAGGATTCGGCCCGTCCGCGAGGCGGCGTTTATGGAATGAGACTCGATCGGTTGGATCTGCATGTTGAACCGGTCGTTTCGCGTCTATCTGGCGAATGGTGATTGACGTTCAGCAACGCGGGATGTGCGTGAATGTCCACAGACTTGTCAAAAGCACGTCGAACGTGCGCCAGGTGTCACGGGTCCTGCAGGCTAGACTTTCTTGCACAACGCGCCCCCGAACCACGGGCGCCAATGCTGCGCAGCGCCCGAGAAAGGTGACAAAGCTACCGGCCTTCCGTGAAAGGACGGTGTCACGACTGCCGTACGTCAATTTGACGCTTGGCCCATCGTCAAGATGATCTTCCCAACGTTCGCCGACGATTCCATGCGTCGGTGAGCATCCGCCGCACGCTCAAGTTCAAACGTGCTGTCCACGACGGGCTCGAGGCACCGGCCGCCCGCAAAGCGGCCGAGCCAATGCTCACGGAAACGCCGCACCATGGCGTGCTTCTCCCGCTGATCCCGTGACTTCATGACCGTGCCGATAATCTGGATGTGGCGATAAAGAATCGTCTCCAGGTCGACACTCACCTGTCCGCCCCCACCCAGAATCCCGACCTGCACCAGGCGCCCACCATTCGCAAGCGATGCGATATTGCGCGCGAAATACGGCTCGCCCACAAAATCAATCACCACATCGACGCCGCGACCCTCGGTCTTCTGCGCTACGACAGCCGCAAAATCCTGAGTGCGGTAATCGATGACATGGTCGGCTCCCAGTTGCACAACGCGTTCCAGCTTGGTCGCCTCGGCGGTCGCAAACACGGTCGCTCCGGTCGCATATGCAATCTGGACCGCCGCAGAACCCACACCGCCAGCCGCCGCATGAATAAGCACTGAATCACCCTGCTTGAGGCGTCCGAGATGCATCATCGCCTCATGCGCCGTGACGAACACTTCGGGGATGGCTGCCGCATGCACGTAATCGAGCTGCTCCGGAATCGGCATTGCCATGCGCCAGTCGATGCGGGCCATTTCGGCGTACGCTCCGCCGCCGACCACGCCCATCACGCGGTCGCCGACCTGATAGCCTTCGACCGAGGCGCCGACTTCCAGCACCTCACCCGCGATTTCCAGCCCCATGAGGGTTGAGTCGCCGAAATTCGGCCGACCGTATCCGCCGCGTCGGTGTGTCAGGTCAGCGCGGTTCACGCCAGCCGCGTGTACACGGACCAGAAGATCGTCCGGTCGCAGTTCCGGGTCAGGGACGTCGGCGAGTTTGAGAACATCGGCATCGCCGAATTCGTTGAAGGTAATGGCTTTCATGATTGGGTGTCCAGGTGTGCCTTTACATCGCCGAGCATCGATTGCGCGACGGCGGAAGCCGAGATAGCGGCCGGAAATCCTGCATAGAACGCAAGGTGGGTAATGGTTGCCGCGAGTTCTTCCCGCGTGAGGCCATTGCTTACAGCACGGCGCAGATGCGCCGGAAGCTCGTCGTGGTGGCCGCCAACAATCAGGGCGGCGACGGTGACAAGGCTGCGGTCGCGCGACGAAAGCGCCGGATCTGCCCAGACCTGCGGAAACAGCACGTCGTCGACGAGTTCAGCGAGCTTCGGCGTGAACGCGCGCGCGGCTTCACGGGGGCTGTCGAAATTGGCTTTTGACATGGTTGAGTCCTCCTCAGACCTGGCTGATGAATTTGTTGGTGAGATAGAACTCGATGCCTTCTGCGCCACCTTCTGAGCCGATTCCGCTTTCCTTAAGCCCGCCGAAAGGAAGCTCGGTGGACACGATGCGGTACTGGTTAATGCCAATCATCCCGGCTTCCAACCCGTCACCAACGTCGATGGCAGTGCGGGCGTTGTTCGTGAACGCATAGGCGGAGAGCCCATACGGCAGGCGGTTCGCTTCGGCGAGACCGTCTTCCAGTTGATCGAAACGCATGAGCACCGCAATGGGACCGAAAGGCTCCTCGTGCATGACGCGGGCGTCCACCGGTACGTCGGCGAGCACGGTCGGTTCGAAGAAGTAGCCGTCGCCCGCGATGCGCTTTCCTCCGGTCAGCACCTTTGCGCCGCGCGCCACCGCGTCGGCGACGAGTTCTTCCATCTTTGCAAGCTGCCGCGGATTCGCGAGCGGGCCAACTTGCGTGCCGGGCTGCATGCCGTCGCCCACCTTAAGCGTCTGGGTCGCGGGTACGAAGTGACCAACGAACTCATCGTAGACCTCGCGCTGAATCAGGAAGCGCGTTGAAGAGATGCAGACCTGGCCTGTGCCTCGGAAGCGGTTAGCAGCGCCTTCGACAGCCGCACGTTCGACGTCGGCGTCCTTAAACACGAGCACGGGGCCGTGGCCGCCAAGTTCAAGCGTAATAGGCTTAACGCCTTCGGCGGCCCGCGCGGCGAGCAGTCGGCCGATGGGAAGGGAGCCCGTGAACGTCACCTTGCGGATAATCGGCGACGCAATCAACGTCTTCGACACTTCATCGGGCACGCCAAAGACCACTTGCAGTACGCCCTTTGGCAGACCTGCATCGTCGAGCGCACGCGCGAGCGCGAGTGCCGTCGCCGGGCTTTCTTCACCCGGCTTGATGATGACGCTGCAGCCTGCGGCCAGCGCCGCCGAGAGCTTGCGAGCCGGCGTGATGGCTGGGAAGTTCCAAGGCGTGAAGGCGGCGACCGGTCCGATGGGCTGCTTTTTCACCAGTTGCTGCACACCCGGTCGATTGGATGGCACCACGCGACCATCGATGCGGCGCGCCTCTTCAGCGAACCATTCGAAGTACTCGGCAGCGCGCAGCACTTCATCGCGGCTCTCGGCAAGGGGCTTTCCTTCTTCCAGCGTCAGCAGTTGGGCGATGTGCGCCGCGCGTTCGCGAATCAGGTTCGCACCGTCTTTCAGAATACGGCTGCGCTCCGCCGGCACCGTATTGCGCCACACGTCGAATGCACGCTTTGCCGTCTGCAATGCCAGGTCGAGGTCGGCTGCCGTCGCGAGCGGAACGCACGCCAGTTCCTGCAACGTGGCGGGATTGACGACCGGGGCAGTATCGCGTTGGCCGGCTGCAATCCATTCGCCGTTAATGAAGAGATAGAGTGAGTCGTAGTGAGCGTTCATTGTTTTCATACTCAAGTAAGTAGCAATTCGAATCGATGTGCACGCATGCCTCGCCAAACGGATGAGCATCATCCAGCGTTGTCAGGTCCAACGATGCCGATGGAGGCTATCGCGGCTTACGGGTGTCAGTGAGTGCCTGTCTGCGGAACCCAGTCTAGGCAGGAAGCCCGGCCGGTTATAGCCTGGGCAGAGAGAATGATTCTTTCCGTGAGAGAGAAAATCGGTGCGCTTCGCTCGGTTACGCTTGCCAACACGCAAGGCGGCGATCGCCTATGATGACCGGACGCCCGTGCGCCATGGCATGGGGTCGATACGATGAAATCAGACGAATGGGACAGGTGGGATGGACAAGTTATATAACATGTCGGTTTTTACAAAAGTCGTCGAGATGGGCAGTTTCACTGCCGTCGCGAACCATCTGGACACGACCGTGGGTAACATCTCACGCGCGGTTTCGGTGCTCGAGGAATCGCTCGACACAAGGCTCATCCAGCGCTCGACGCGCCGCCTTGTCATCACCGATGCTGGACGGCGGTTCTACGACCGGTGCGTGGCCATTCTGACCGATGTGAAGCATGCAGAGGCCGAGGCACGTGACGCCCTGCTCGAGCCACGCGGCACGTTGCGCGTTCACTCGGTTCCTGGGCTAGGGCGCAATCTGGTGACACGCGCCGTCATGGCCTACCGCAAGTCATATCCGGAGGTGTCAGTCGAGCTCATGCTGTCGCAACGCATGCCGAATCTGCTCGAAGAGCAACTCGACGTCGGTATCGTGATTACGCGAACGTTGCCCGACTCCGCATACGTGAGCCAGAACATCGGCACCAGTCATTGCATCCTCGCGGCGTCACCCGCTTATCTGGCAGCCCATCGCGCGCCGGAGGGCCCGGAAGATCTTATCGACCACCAATGCGTGCTGCTCGGGACTGTCGACTACGCGCCAGACGAATGGCGTCTTGAGAGCCCTGCCGGCGATGTGACCTTCCGCCCCACCGGCCCTCACTTCAGCGTCAACGATATGGACTCGATGTCACAAGCGCTTCGGGACGGAGCAGGTATTGGCCTGCTGGCGGCATTCTCCGCGATGGATGACCTGCGCAGCGGCGCGCTCGTTCGCGTACTGCCGCGGTACCACACGCATGTCCGCAACGTTTACGCTGTCTACCCGTCTCGCCAGTTCGTCGATGCAAAAATCAAACGGTTCGTCGAGTCTTTGAAGACGCACGTCGCCGAGCATCTTGAGGCCTACGCCAAGGAACTTGAAATTGCGCAAGTGTTGCCCGCCAAGCCCAAGGTAGTCCGCGAATAACCTTGGGGGACGGTTCTGGAGGCAGGTATTCGCGAGAATGCGCCAAGCAACCTCTGCTCGCGTGGGCGCGCACCTCGCCAACCGCCCAAACTCCCAGCGCTTTTGGAAAACGGCAACAGGAAGCGTGATATGGCTTAAAGACACAAAAAGTTTGGGCGTCCCGCCCCCAAACGATGGTGACGATGATCTTTTCGTTCGCTTCTCCAGTCATGTCAATTTATCAGCAGACCGGCACCCAACGGCAACTCGCGAGCGCCCTAACGCACGCCAACCTCAAATCCGCGCCACCTTCGCCGCCTCACTAAGGCAGGCACGAAACAGCGCGGTGGCTGGCGTGTCGTCGGCATCGGCGCGCCATGTGGTGCTGACCGGGCCGAGCGCGGCACCAAGGCTCAATGGCAGAATCTTCAGCGCGCCGCCCTCCTCGTGATGCCGCGCCAGCGAGCGCGGCAGCAGGCCCAGCACCGGATACGACTGCAACATGCCCACGTTCGCGTCGATCACCACCGACTCGATGGTGTTGATCGGGGTGCCAACGCCATGCGCCTCCAGTACCGACAGCAGATGCCGGTGCATGGGCGCGCCGGCACTTGGCACGATCCACGCCAACCCGGCCAGATCGGCCCACTTGATGCGCTTGCGCGATGCCAACGGGTGCGTGCGCGCCACCACGATGACCGTCGGGTCGTCGAACAGCGGCTCGCTGGTGAATTCCGGCGCGGACAGTCCCCGCGCGAGGCGCCCAACGATCATATCGAGCTGACCCACGCGCAGCGCAGGCAAGAGTTGATCCAGCGTGCCTTCGTGCAGGCACACCGTAGCCGTCGGCGAACGCTGCTTGAATAGCGCCACGGCCGCCGGTATCAGAATCGGCGCGGCCACCGACAGCACGCCCACCTCGACGCGGCCGCCAACGCCGCTGGTCATCGCGTGCAGCTCCTCACTGGCACGCTGGGCGTGCAGCAATAATTCGCGCGCATGGCGGATCAAGCACTCCCCGTAGGTCGTGGGCCGGATACGGCGGCCATCACGCTCGAACAGCGGCACACCGATCCCTTTCTCCATCTCGTTGAGCATCTTAGAGACGGCCGGTTGCGTCACGTGCAGTGCCTCGGCGACCTTGCCGACCGTCTGGCGATCGGCAAGCGCCACGAGCAACTGAAGATGCCGCAGCTTCAACTGGCGCGAAAAATACCCTTCAATCGCACTGCGTTCGAGCGACGCACCAGGCGATGCGCGGGAGGTTGCGGAAGCCATCGATTCATAACCTTAATTTTATGATTTGGAGGCAATATCTCATTGGACGGTAACGAAGTAAATCCACACAATCGTGATGGCCTGCCCCACGGACAGCCTTGAGCGCTCCGGTGGCGGCCATAACAACACAAGCACGAGACATGGCAGCCGCCCGCCCCGGAGCCCGGCCGCCGCCAGGAGGATTTCGCCATGCCAACCACGCCCGCCCTGCCCCGCGCCAACCGCCGGGCGATCGTCGCCGCCACCATCGGTAACGCATTCGAGTGGTACGACTTCATCGTTTTCGGCTTCCTGTCGGTGATCATCGCGCGGCAGTTCTTTCCGTCATCGAACCCGACGGTATCGATGCTGCTGACCACCGCGACCTTCGGCAGTGCGTTCCTGATGCGGCCGATCGGCGGCATCCTGCTCGGCATCTACGCCGACCGCGCCGGGCGCAAGGCCGCGCTCTCGCTGGTCATCCTGCTGATGACGGTGTCCTCGGCCATGATGGCGCTCACCCCCGGTTACGCGACGATCGGCATCGCCGCGCCGATCATCGTAGTGCTGGCGCGACTGCTGCAAGGCCTGTCGGCCGGGGCGAGTTCGGCAGTGCCACGGCGATGCTGATCGAATACGCGCCGCCTCACCGACGCGGCTTCTACGGAAGCTGGCAAAATTTCGGTCAGTTCGTCGCTGCGGTGACGGCCGCGCTGATGGGCGCCTTGGTCACACGCGGGCTGAGTCCAAGCACGCTCGATGCATGGGGTTGGCGTGTGCCGTTTCTGTTCGGCATGCTGATCGGCCCTGTCGGGTTCTATATCCGGACGCGGCTTCACGAAGTGGTGCCGGCGTATGAAGATGCCGGCGAAGGCGCACGCGCCGCCACGGCCGGCAAGGCCGCCTCGACACTCACGACGGTCTGGCGCGAGCACCAGGCGGCACTGTGGATCGCATTCGGGCTGGTCGTCGCAAGTTCCGTCGCTCAATACGTGCTGAATGTGTACTTGCCAGTCTACGCGGTGACCCAACTGAAGCTGCCGGTGTCCGCACCGTTCATCGTGCTGATGGTCACCGGCACGCTGCGCATGATCCTGATTCCGCTGTTTGGGTTGCTGTCCGATGCCATCGGGCGAAAGCCGGTGATGGGCGCCTCGATGACGCTGTACGTGCTGACCATCTATCCCCTGTTCCTTTGGCTCGTCGCCGCGCCGAGCCTGCCGAGACTGCTCGGGGTGGAGGTCGTGTTCGCGGTGCTGATGGCAGCCGCACTGGGCCCCGCGTCAACCGCGCTGGCTGAATTGTTCCCCGCACAGGTGCGAGCGACGGGACTTTCGATTTCCTACAATTTGGCCACCACGCTGTTCGGCGGCTTCTCGCCGTTTCTCGTCACCTGGCTCATCAGCGCAACCGGCGACAAGATGATGCCGGCCTACTTCGTGACGACGGCCATGCTTGTCGGTCTTGTCGCGTTGTGGCCGATGCCCGACCTGGCACGCCGCACGACCAGCGTGCGATTCGGCACCAGCAACAGCACGACTTCGCGCTGAACGTCATCTCTTAAATTCAATTCGGATACCTACGATGTCGTCGATCCGCAACGTGCTTTTCGTGATGTGTGACCAGCTACGGGCGGATCACCTGTCGTGCTACGGGCATCCCTATCTCGCCACGCCCAACATCGACGGTCTCGCCAGACGTGGCGTGAAGTTCGAGCGCGCGTTCGTACAGTCAGGGGTGTGTGGTCCATCACGAATGTCGTTCTACACAGGACGCTACGTCGCCAGCCATGGCGCGACGTGGAACCGCGTGCCATTGTCGATCGACGAAATCACGCTAGGGGAATATCTTTCCGCACGCGATATGAAGCTGGCGCTGGTCGGCAAGACGCACATGATGCCGGACAACCACGGTCTGAAGCGCCTGCATCTGGATGGCGGCAATGCGCTCGGCGCGCTGCTGCGCGAGGGGCATTTCACGCTGGTCGACCGCTACGACGGGCACCACGCAGAACCCGCCGGCGGCTACGCCGAATACCTTCGCCAACAAGGCTACGCAAGCGACGATCCGTGGTCGGACTTTGTGATCTCGGCCGAAGATGCGCAGGGCCGCATCGTCAGCGGCTGGCACATGCGCCATGCGCACCTGCCCGCGCGTGTGCGCGAACGCGACTCCGAAACGGCATACACCACTGACCAGGCGATCCGCTTCATCGAGCGCCAGGGCGATGCCCCGTGGGCGATGCATCTGTCATACGTAAAGCCGCACTGGCCGTATATGGCCCCAGCGCCTTACCACAACAAATACACCCTCGACCAATGCCTGCCCGTGCGACGCGCCGAGCGTGAGCGCGAGGCGCCACATCCGGTAACGGGTGCGTACTTCCAGCAGGAGGAATGCGCCAATTTCATGCGCGACGAGGTCATCGCCAAGGTGCGGCCCGCATATCAGGGTCTGATAAGCCAGCTCGACGATCATCTCGGACGACTGTGGGAAACCCTCGACAGGCTTGGGCGGTGGAAGGACACACTCATCGTCTTTACCGCCGACCACGGCGACTTCCTCGGCGATCATTGGCTAGGCGAGAAGGAATTGTTCTACGACACCGTGCAGCGCGTGCCGTATATCGTCTACGATCCGTCCCCCGAGGCCGACGCCACGCGCGGCCACAGCGACGCACGCTTCGTCGAGGCCATCGACACCGTGCCGACAGTACTGGACGCACTTGGCATGCCGATTCCCGATCACCGCGTTGAAGGTCGTTCGCTGCTTGCCCTTACGCGCAATGCCGGAACGCAACCGCCCTGGCGAGATGCCGTGTACTCCGAGCTCGACTACGCCTATCGTCAGGCACGCCAGATCCTCGGCCGCCGCCCCGACGCTTGCCGCGGCTGGATGGTGCGCACCGACGCGTGGAAATACATTCACTGGGACGGCTTCGCGCCGCAGCTTTTTGATCTGCGCAACGATCCTGACGAATTCGTCGACCTCGGCACCGACCCGGTGTTTGACAACGTGCGACAAGCCATGCGCGAGCGCCTGCTGGCCTGGTCTCTCGGCCTGCGCAATCGCACCACCGTGACGCATGACGACGTCGAACGCGGCACGCATCAGTACAAAAAGGCCGGGGTGTTCTACGGGGTGTGGTGAAAGGCGAAAGCGATGACCGACTCGCGCTGCGAAGGCAACGATGCAGTGGGGATAGGCGAGCGGCGACGGTGGGTCGGCTAGTGCCATCGGCATCGGGCAGATACCGGCCATCTACGGCCATCCGGTCGAAATTCGCGAGCGTCCGCTCGTGCGCAGCAACGAGTCATCATCAGCGTCGCGAAATCCCAGATCTAAAGTCCTAGGACCTATCTTTCCGATGCCAGTTTTTCGGAGGTGATCTCGGCATGAGTAACGTGCGGTACTCGAATTCCGTACACGCACATCACACTCCCAAGCAGCAGTAGTGCCGTCGCGCATGCAATGGAGAGATGCATACCCTGCATAAACGCGTCGGGGCTGGTATCCCGTACGAAGAACCCAAACACCGCCACCCCGAGCATTCCGCCGACCTGCCTTGCGGAGTTCAGCACGCCCGATGCGATACCGGACCGGGACGCGTCGACGGAAGACAGTGCGATGTTTGTCATGGTGGGAACCATCAACGCAATGCCGCTTGCGGCAATGAGCATCGGCACGACCAGTAACCAGTACGAGCCAGCGATACGGACTGGAAACAGGAGCAGATAACCCGACGCGGCAATCACCATTCCACCGGTCATCAGTTTTCTTGCGCCGACCCGATTGAGCAGGCGGCCCGCTAGGATGTTCACCGCCATCAGCACGACGGTCATGGGCAGGAATGCAAGACCCGTTTGCTGGGCAGAAAATTTTTGTTCTATCTGGAAAAACAGGCTGAAAACAAAGATCAAACCATAGTAGGCAAAGTTCACGATGACACCGGCCGTTGCTGCGGTGGAAAACGCGGCGGTCTGAAACAACGCCAGTGGAAGCATGGGTTCCGCGCTGCGTGACTCCAGTATGACAAATATCAAGGTGGCAACCACGGACAGCAGCAGCGCGCCATAGACTACCGGGTGCTGCCAACCGAGTCGGGCCGCGTCAGTGAGGCATATGGTCAAACCGATGAGCCCCACGATTGCCACCACCTGGCCGGGGAGATCGATGTTTCGACTACGCGCTGACGCGGCAGAAGCAGCATGACGCAGAGCCAGTGCCACACCCACGATGCCGACAGGCAGATTGATGAGAAAGATGCTGCGCCAACCCACATGAGTCACCAGCAGTCCCCCAGCACGGGGCCTGCGGCAAGCGCAATTCCCCCGGCAGCACCCCACCAGCCCACCGCACGGCTTCTCTGCTCGGTGTCCGGGAACGCCTGGCGCAGCATTGCGAGCGAGTTCGGCACGAGCAGCGCGGCGCCCACGCCCTGCACGACGCGCGCAGTCACCAGAAGCGGCAGTGAATTGGCCATCCCGCACATGATCGAGGCGACCGTAAAGACCGTAAGTCCCACGGTGAATATCCGCCTTGCGCCGAAACGGTCGCCCATCACTCCGGTCGTCAGAAGGAGAGAAGCGAACGCCAGCGTGTACGCGTTGACGACCCATTGCAGGCCGGTCACATCCGTTGCAAAGCGACCCCGCAGGGCGTCGAGCGCGACGTTGACCACACTGACATCCAGCAGAACGACGACGAAGCCCAGTCCTGCTGCAGCGAGAGTGCCGCGTTGATTGCGGCTCATGGCGATGCTCATCTGAAATAGCCCTTATCTACCTAACGAGTTTCGATGTTAGGTCGTTCGGCTTTGTGCGAATATTCCATGTAACCGCACACTCTCCTTGAGAAAATGCACAGATGTTCGATTGGGAAAATATCCGCCATTTCCTCGCCGTGGCTCGCATTGGCACGTTGTCGGGAGCCGCACGCAAACTGAAGGTCGACCACGCGACCGTAAGCCGTCGCTTGAGCGCGCTTGAGGACGAAGTCAAGACCCGGCTGGTCGAACGGCTTCCCAGGGCCTGCAAACTTACGTCGGCTGGGCAGCGTGTTTTCGAACTGGCACAGGGCATGGAAGAGAATGCTTACGCGATCCAGAGATTCCTGGACGCCAGCCTTTCCCCGCTGAGCGGCAAAGTTACGCTGAGCGCGCCGCCAGTGCTCGTGGCAAGTTTTCTGGTGAAGCACCTGAGAGACTTCCGGCTTGCGCATCCAGGTGTGCAATTGTCCGTTTCTGGCGAGGCGCGACAGGTTTCGCTCAGTCGGCGCGAAGCGGATATTGCCCTGCGACTGGTTCGGCCTGAGGAAGCGACCAGTGTGGTGCGCAAGCTGGGGCGTATGTCGTTCGATCTGTACGCGAGCAAGGACTACCCGCACCTGCATGATCCTTCCGCCTGGGAGTTCATCGTCTACGACGCTGGATTCGCTGACATGCCCCAACAAAAGTGGCTAATGAGCGTCGCAGATGGGAGACCCGTAGCCTGCGAAATCAGCGATATCACTGGTCACGTCGCTGCGGCGCGAGCGGGTGCTGGCGTGGCTGGTCTACCGTGTTTCCTAGCGGACCTCGATCCGAACCTGCAACGCGTCCCATACGACGGTCAACGGTTCGCGCGTGATATCTGGATGGCGGTGCATCGGGATCTGCGGCGGTCACCACAAGTGCGGGCAGTCATGGATTTTCTGCTGAAGATCGTTACGGAAAATGCTGCTTTTACGGCAAGCAGTTAGAAAGTGGATGTTCGGGCTACGCTTATGCTGAACGAGGCGCCCCAGCGGCGATAGCACATACCGGTGTGCGGCGACCGCTTTGGGCCATACACCGGACATCGCGCCGTCACCGGCGAAGGGCAGTTCAGGGTCGCAAGCAGACAACAGCGTCCGCTCGAAGTCAGCCGGTCACCCCGCCGAGGCCCCCTTCGCTGCTGCAACAACAAGCGGCACAAGTTCCGCAAGCGCCGCCTTCTCCGAATAACGCGATGCCAGCGTCGAGAGATTGATCGCGGCGATGGCGCGACCCGAAAAATCGAAAACAGGTGCAGAGATCGACAGGCTGTCTTCATCGAAGCTCTTCGCCGTCAATGAATATCCCGCGCTGGCTACCTTCGCCAGCATCGCAACGATATCGTCGTCACGCTTACCCGCGAATCGCTCACGCGCGGCGTCGGGCATGTGCGCGATGAGGGACCGCACCTCCGCTTCGCTGCGTTGGCACAGCAACACCTGACCGGATGACGACGAGAGCGCCGCAAAGCGGCTGCCCACCGACAACGTGATCGACGCCAGATGCACGCTCGGCACATTGCCGATCACCACGATCTCGTCGCCGTCCAGTTCCACCCACGAAACCGTCTCGCGTGTGTCTTTCGCCAATTGCGACAGCAATGGATAGCTACGCTCAAGCGCGGCGTTCGCGCCGATCATGCTGTGCACGAACCGGAACACCTTGGCGGAAACGGAATAGAGCTTCGACGCGGGATCGCGTCGCAAATAGCCGAGGCGGTGCAACGTGTAGACGAAGCGTTGCGTTGCGCTTCGCCCAAGACCGCTCATCTCGGTGATATCGGCAATCGACAGTTGCTGGCTCGACTGATCGAACGTCTCCATCACACGCATCGCCTTGGCGACCGAGGCAACGTAAAGACGCTCGTCCAGCTCGGCTTCTTCAGACAGGGGCAAGGTCAAGATCGCGCCTCCTCGACACGAACGAGAGAACTTTCATCGGGCGGCACGGCCGTCTCCCCCACTGGCGAGACGCGTCGCGCTCATACGCACTCACACACGCTTACACGCGCCCAAGTGCAGCCACGGGTAAACCACACCTTTGCGATGAATATTCTCGCGACTAGGATTTAGTGAAATTGGGATGCAATTTTAGTAATTACATCCCAATTATACGAATTCCGACGTCAAACACAAGCGATGTCGACATTCACGTTCATTCACTCGCGACATCGTTCCTATCACCGCCCCATGAGCCAGCCCACACCCGTCTTGCACACGCACGTCGACATCGCTTCGGTGCCGGATGAAACCATCGCGGCCACCCTCGCCCGCCGTGCCGAGACAACACCCGACGCGGTGTATTGCCGATTCAACGACGATGTCATGACGCTGGGGAGTTGGCGCGACGCGTGGATCGCCTGGCCGATATCCTGAGCGCGCAAGGGCTGCGTCATGGCGACCGGGTCGCGCTCATGCTGCCGAGCCACCCCGATCATCTCGTGGCGATCTTCGCGCTGACCAAGCTGGGGCTGGTACGTGTGCCCGTCAATGTCCACCTCGTCGGTGCGTCCCTCTCTCATCTGTTCGACCATCTGGCGCCCAAGGCCTTGTTGGCTGACCGCCAATATGCCGAAGCTCTCGGGCACGACATCGACAAGGTCGAACAGATGCTCTGGCGCGATGAGGTATTCGCGAACCGCACGAATACGGATACCGATGCGGACACGGACAAGCGCAGCGACCCCAAGCATTCCGTCGTGGTCGCCGACGACATCCTTGCCCTCACGCCAAGCTCCGGCACCACGGGCGCCCCCAAGGGTGTTCTCAAATCGGATCGCACACTTCGCGCCGGCGCGATGGCTATCCTGCGACTGACGGGCGCGCAACCGGGCGACACGTTCCTGCTCTGGGAGGCGTTGCACCATGGCGCCGGGGTTGCGGTTGCGATTTCCGCGCTGCTCGGCGGCACGCAACTCGCGATGGTGGAGCGCTTCAGCGCGTCGCGTTTCTGGGACGACACGCGGCGTTACGGCGTCACGCACATCCACTATCTGGGCAGCGTCCTGCCAATGTTGCTCAACCAGCCACCGCGAAGCGATGACCGGCAGCACGGCGTGCGTGTCGCCTGGGGCGGCGGTTGCCCCGCGGAACTCTGGACGTCGTTTGCGCAACGCTTCGGTGTCGAGATGCGAGAGGGTTACGGCCTGTCGGAACTGACCACCTTCGTTACGGTGAATCCCGATGGACCCGCGGGTTCGATCGGCAAGCCCCTCACCTATTTCGACGTCGCGCTCACCGACGAGAGCGGGCACCCGGTGGCGCCGGGCGAGATCGGCGAGATCACCGTGCGGGGACGCGTCCCCGGACTGGGCTTTCTCGGCTACTTCCGCAATGTCGACGCAGAATCGTCGGCTCGACGTGGCGAGTGGTTTCTGACCGGTGATCTCGCGCGCCAGGATGCACACGGCTACCTGTACTTCGCGGGTCGGCGCAAGGATATGGTCCGTCGTCGCGGCATCAACATCGCTGCGTGGGAGGTCGAGCGTGTTTTCGCAGAACATCCCGCCATCGAAGAAACCGCACTCGTCGGCGTGCCATCCGCCTTGGGTGAGGACGAGCTGAAGTTGTTCGTGCGACTCCGGGCAGGGCACGCCGTGGCCCCGCTCGACTTGATCCAATGGTGCGAATCACGAATGCCATATTTCCAGATTCCGCGCTACGTCAGTTTTATCGACGAATTCCCCAAGACCCCGACGCAACGCATCCGCAAGAACGATCTCGCGCGCTCGGTCGACGGGGTATGGGATCTTGAATTGTCCGGCTACACGCTGGCAAAAACGCGCACCAGTGCTCGCGACAGAGGCCGCCATGCCTGAGCTGATCGTCGAAGCGATCTGCCCCGGTGTCACCACCGTGCGCATCAATCGCCCTGAAAAACGCAACGCCTGCAATCGCGCGGTGTGGCAAGGCATTGCCGATGTCCTCAATGAACTCGCGCAACGCGACGAAACGCGAGCCGCGATCCTGACCGGCACGGGAGAACACTTCTGCGCCGGCGACGACATCGTTGCCTACAACGCCTCGAAATCCTCCCCGAGCGACGCGCAGCAGCACCGCAATGCCATCGAGGCAGCCTATACCGCGCTGCTCGATGTCCCCTTCCCGGTGCTCGCAGCGATACGGGGGCCTGCGTCGGCGGCGCGGTCAGTCTTGCGATGTGCTGCGATTTCCGAATCGCCCATACGTCGGCGCGCGTATCGATTCCTGCGGCCAAGCTGAGTCTTGTATATCCCACGGCGCATGTTCAGCGTCTCGTGCACCTTGTTGGCCTGTCGGCCGCACGGCGCTGGTTGTACACAGCCGAATTCGTCCATGCCCAGCGGGCGACGCATGCCGGCTTCTTCGATCTCATGACCGACGGGGACGTCGTCGAGGCAGCACTCGTGTTTGCAGGCCCCATGCTCGACAAGGCCCCGCTGTCGTTGCGCGGAAGCAAGAGGCAACTCAACGCCATCAGCACGGATACGCTCGGCGACGTACGCGCCGCCGTGGACGCGCAGATCGCCACAATTGAAAACTCCGAGGACTATCGCGAAGCCGTGCGATCGTTCCGCGACAAATCCACGCCTCGATTCACGGGACGCTGACCCAACGGTGCCCCTTTGTCCCTATCCACCGCCTCACGCCTGGGAGAGTCAACATGAGCAGCATCCACAGTGTTAAGCGCCGCGCCATTATCAAGTCGATCGGCGGACTTGTCGCGACCGGCGCGCTCTCGCCAATGGCGCGGGCGCAAAGTGACAAACGCATCGTCGTCAGCGACCCCGGGGGGCCATATGCCCTCGCCTATCGCAAGGCTTTCTACGATCCCTTCGAGAAAGCCACCGGCATTCAAGTCATCAACATTGCACGAGACTCGCAACCGCTGGCGCAGTTCTCCGCGATGGTCAAGACAAAGAACTTCATGTGGGACGTCACGACACTCACACTGTCGGTCGATGTGCTGCCCCTCGAAGAACAAGGCTTTCTCGAACCGATTGGACTGGACAGCAAGCAATTTCCCGGCTTGCTGCCCGACGCGGTGCGCCCCGATTGGCTCGGCGTCAACGTGTATGGCACCGTTCTCGCATATCGCAAGGACAAGTACGGCGCCAAGGGTCCGGCAAGTCTTCGCGATATGTGGGACGTGGCCCGTTTCCCCGGCCGGCGATCCCTGCGCAGAAGCCCGGTCGACTCGCTCGAACAGGCCTTGATGGCCGACGGCGTACCGCGCGACAAGCTCTACCCGCTCGACGTCGACCGCGCCTTTCGCAGCCTCGACAAGATCAAGCCCCATGTCGCGGTCTGGTGGAGCACCGGCGCACAGGCCTCTCAACTCCTGCAAAACGGCGACGTGGACCAGATCATCACCTGGACGTCACGCGCACAGGCGTCCATCGACAGTGGCGCTCCGGTCGCCATCGTCTGGAACGATGCCACTTACGCGATCGAAGGTTGGGGGATTCCGAAAGGCTCGCCGCGCGCCGAATTGGCAAAGGCCTTTGTCAGGTTCTGTGCCGACCCGGTTCGCCAATCTGTCATGCCCCAATACGTGGCCACCGGCCCGACGAACCGCGATGCCTTCAAGTTCATCGACCCGGCACGTGCGGCCCTGCTGCCGACCGCGCCTGACAACGTCAAACTCGCGGTCAATCAAAACGCGGCGTGGTGGGACAAGAACCGCAGGGCCGTCACCGAGCGCTTCAACAACTGGTTGATTGCCTGATCACACGATGCAACGCCTACGCCCTGAGCATGCGGCACTCCGCGCTCAGGGCGAGCAGATTCGGATCGCGCTCGCGGTTTTTCGGAAGCACCAACACAATATTTTGGCTGCGCGCATAGCGTTCCGCGAGCGGAATCAACTGCACCTTCGGACTGAAATCCGCAACGCGTCGCGGCAGCAGCGCGTACCCGATGCCGCCGCTCACGAGATTGATCAGCGAAAAGATATCGCCCACCTGCATCGCAATGTTCGGCGCGAATCCCGCGAGATCGAAGGCCGATTTGAAATCGTGATACGTCGCGAATTCGTCGCCGAGCGACACGAACTTCTCATGACGCACGGCCCTGAGGTCGATGGCCGTCTCTTTCGCATACGGCGAGCCCTGCGGCGCCGCGAAGAGAATGTCGTCCTCGAACATGGGGACGACCAATAGGTCCGGACTCTTCGGCGGTGCGCCGAGGGCAATGACGATCGCGTCCAACAGACCGTCGTCCAGCTTGGACATCAGATCGCGATTGGACCCCAGCGTAAGATCGATATCCAAAGCAGGCCGGCGCATTTTCAACCCGACCAGCAATCGCGGAATCGTCCCGACCGTCATCGAATACAGCCCGCCGATCTTGAGTCGCGTCGACGTGAATCCGGCCGCCTCGCGCGTGCGCTGCACACCGGTCTCGCACTCGCTCAACATGCGTGCCGCATGCTCGGAGAACACGTACGCCGTCGCCAACGGAATCAGCTTTCGACCGTCCTTCTTGAAGAGCGGACACCGGAGCCCGGCCTCCAGCGAGTGGAGCGCACGGTGCACGCTCACCGTGCTCTGCCCTAGCACTTCCGATACCCGGGCCATATTCCCCAGCGCCATGAACGCCTGAAACACTTCCAGCTTCTTCAGGGTGATGCCGTCGTCAATTGCCATGCTCGCGCCTCACTTCGTTTCGCTACGTTTGCTTCGAACCGCCCAATTATTACCCTAAAGCTAATGAACCGACACCTAAGTTGATTGAAACGACGGGTTTTGACGCATAGGTTAGAGGCTACTGACGACTCAATGGCTGGAGCCTCCGACATGCAAGAGATGCCCACAATCCCGGCGAAATGGCGCCGCCGGCGCGACGAAAAGGCGCGCCGCCTCGCGGCCGCCCACAGGATCGCCCACGGCAAGGTGATCGAGACCGGCGACATCGTGGCGGCCCTGCAAGCGCTGATCGCACCGGGCGACCGCGTGGTGCTCGAAGGCAACAATCAGAAGCAGGCAGACTTCCTTTCGCGCTCGCTGGTGAAAGTTGATCCGGACATCGTGCATGACCTGCACATGATCATGCCCAGCGTTGGTCGCGCCGAACACCTTGACCTCTTTGAAGTGGGCATCGCCAGAAAGCTCGACTTTTCTTTCGCCGGACCGCAGAGCCTGCGCATCAGTCAGTTGCTTGCCGACGGGCAGCTGGAGGTCGGTGCGATCCATACCTACATCGAGCTTTATGCACGGCTCGTGGTAGACCTGATTCCGAACGTTGCGCTGGTCGCCGGCTTCAAGGCCGACCGCGCCGGCAACATCTACACCGGCCCCAGCACCGAAGACACACCGGCGCTCGTGGAACCCACGGCGTTCTCCGACGGCATCGTGATCGTTCAGGTCAACGAGCTCGTCGACGACGTGACCGACCTGCCCCGCGTCGACATTCCGGCGTCGTGGGTCGATTTCGTCGTCGTGGCCGACAAGCCGTTCTTCATCGAGCCGCTGTTCACGCGCGATCCCCGACTGGTCAAACCCGTGCACGTTCTGATGGCGATGATGGCCATTCGCGGCATCTACGAGCGTCACAACGTTCAGTCGCTCAACCACGGCATCGGCTTCAACACCGCAGCCATCGAACTCATTCTGCCGACCTACGGCGAGCGCCTCGGACTGAAAGGCAAGATCTGCCGGAACTGGACGCTCAATCCCCACCCGACCCTGATCCCCGCCATCGAATCGGGATGGGTCGAAAGCGTGCATTGCTTCGGCACCGAACTCGGCATGGAGCGCTATGTGGCTGCGCGTCCCGACGTTTTCTTCACCGGTCGCGACGGGTCGCTTCGCTCCAATCGGATGCTCTGCCAACTGGCCGGTCAGTACGCGGTCGATCTGTTTATCGGTGCCACGCTGCAAGTCGACGGCGACGGACACTCGTCCACGGTGACACGTGGTCGGTTGGCCGGCTTCGGTGGCGCACCGAACATGGGGCACGATCCGCGCGGGCGCCGTCACGCCACGCCGGCCTGGCTCGACATGACGCAGCCCGACACGCTGCTGGAGCGCGGCAAGAAGCTGGTCGTTCAGATGGTGGAGACGTTCCAGGAAGGCGGCAAGCCCACGTTCGTCGAAACGCTGGACGCCGTTGCTGTCGCCAAACAATGCGGCATGCCGCTCGCCCCGGTGATGATCTACGGCGACGACGTGACCCACCTGCTCACTGAAGATGGCATTGCCTACCTCTACAAGGCACGCTCGCTGGAAGAGCGGCGCGCCATGATCTCGGCAGTGGCCGGCGTCACCGCGATCGGACTGAAGCACGACCCGGCCAATACGGCCAAGATGCGCAGCGACGGCCTCATCGCCTTGCCGGAGGATCTTGGCATTCGTCGCACGGACGCGAGCCGCGAGTTGCTCGCCGCCAAGAGCATCGGCGAGCTGGTGGAATGGTCGGGGGACTCTACGACCCGCCCGCGCGCTTTCGGAGCTGGTAATGGACAAGACCCTCATTCGACGGATCGAGTCGCCGGCCCAGCCGATCGCGATCGCAACGAAACTCGCCACGCTCGTCGAGTCCGCGCTGATCGACGAAGTGACGCTCTCGCCCAAGCCCGGCCTCGTCGACGTTCGAGGATGCGGCGCGCATCACGACCTCACGTGGAGCTTGATGGTGCAGTCCGCCAATGTGTTGCGGCCGACGTTCGAGGCCATGGCCAAAGCGGGTGTACTGATCGAAAACCCAATGCGCCTGCGCGAACAGATCGGCCGTCTCGGACGCTTGGGGGAAGCCGCAATGCTGGCGGCGACCGCAGGCGTGAACACTCACCGCGGCGCCATCTGGGCGCTGGGCCTCCTGATCACGGCCGCGGCGCAAGCGCCCAACGCACTGAGCGCCAATGCCGTTGCGCGTCGCGCCGCAACGCTCGCGCGCCTGCCCGACCGCTTCGCGCCGTGCGCCACCGGACACAAGGGGGAACGCGCCTGCCTCGACTATGGCGTGGGCGGTGCGCGAGGTCAGGCATGGGCGGGCTTTCCTCACGTGACGAAAGTCGCGCTGCCCGCACTCAGGCGAGCCCGCGCGGCAGGCATGCGCGAGGACCATGCCCGCATCGATGCCCTGCTCGCCGTGATGGCCACGCTCGACGACACCTGCGTGCTCGCGCGCGGCGGGCCCGACGCCCTGCACGCGATGCAGACCGGAGCGAGCGCTGTTCGCGCGGCGAGCGGCCTGTCGACACCGGACGGCCGACGCAAATTTCGAAAACTCGAGTCCGACATGCTGGCCCGACACATCTCGCCGGGCGGAGCCGCCGACATGCTGGCCGCCGCCCTGTTCCTCGACCGGCTATGCGCAGAGGGGTCGTCTTCGCGGCTTAACAAATCATCGTTTCTGAGTCTATAGGAAGTCCGTCCATGGAAACGCTTCAATTTCATTTCTCCGGCGGCGCACCCAGTGCGGGCCGAGCCTGCGTCGGTGTCGTCGGGTCGGGCGACCTGGAAGTCCTGCTGTCTCCGGGCGAGACGGGGCAGATCCACGTCGAACTCACGACCTCCGTCAATGGCCTGTCCGCGATCTGGCAAGCGCAGCTCGAGCGCATCTTCGCATCGCACGCCTGGCCCGCGCTGAACGTGGAAATCAACGATTTCGGCGCTACCCCGGCTGTCGTTCGCCTTCGCCTCGAGCAAGCGCGCGAAGCCCTCGAATCTCCCCAGTAAGGGCACATCGAGATGACCAATATTCCGATACAACGAGACAGCTTCATCGAACGCGACGCGCGCCGTCGCGCCCTCGCCCTGCTCGACCCCGGCACGTTCCGCGAGCTTCTGGATCCGTTCGAACGATTGTCCTCGCCCTGGCTGCCCCGGCAAGGCATCGTTGCGCAAGCGGACGACGGTGTGGTCGTCGCCCGTGGCACGCTCGATTCGCAACCGGCAGTCGTCCTCGCCATCGAGGGCGCCTTCCAGGGCGGAAGCATGGGAGAAGTCTCCGGCGCGAAAATCGCCGGGGCCCTTGAGCTTGCCGTCGAAGACAACCGGCAAGGCATACCGACACGCGCGGTCATCGTCTTCGAGACGGGCGGCGTGCGTCTGCAGGAAGCCAATCTCGGCCTCGCCGCCATCGCGGAAATCCACGCGGCCATCCATGAACTCAGAACGTTCGGGCCCGTCATCGGTATCTCCGCCGGGGTGGTCGGCTGCTTTGGCGGCATGAGCATCGCCGCCGGCCTGTGCAGCTATCTGCTGGTCACGCGGGAAGCAAGGCTTGGACTGAATGGACCGTCCGTCATCGAGCAAGAGGCCGGTGTCGAGGAATACGACTCGCGCGATCGGCCGTTCATCTGGGGACTGACGGGCGGGGAACAACGCAAGGCGACGGGCCTTGTCGACGCCTGCCTCGACGACGACACCGCGGCGATTCGCGCGCAGGTGCTCGCGTGGCTGCGCGCCCATGCGCCCACGCCGCAGCGCAGCGAACAAATCGAGTACTACCTTGAGCGGTTGATGCACGTCGATGTGACGAATCAGCCTTCGCCCGAAGACGTGCGCGCGCTTTACGCCGCCGCCCGCACAGGAGACCCCTCATGAGCCTTTCCGAACGTTCCTCACGAGGTGCCGTATGGATGCACGCTTTGACGTGCGACGCTGCGCACCGCACCGTCACCCATGACTACGGCGACACGTTGCAGGTTGTGGATGCGTCGCTCGCGGAATCCCCCGCTCGCTACATCGCCGTGGTTCCGGACGAGAACAATCGCTTTCCCCGCGCACGACACGGCGAAGTCGGATTGATCGAAGGATGGCAACTGGCGCGCGCCGTGCGAGACGTGATCGCACGCGACCGGGACCGCGGGAGCAAAGCCGCCATCGTCGCCATCGTCGACGTGGCGAGCCAGGCTTACGGACGCCGCGAAGAAGCCTATGGCATTCATCTCGCGCTTGCGGCGGCGGCCGATGCCTATGCCGCGGCGCGTGTGGCCGGACACCCGGTGATCGGGCTCATCGTCGGGCGAGCGATGTCCGGCGCGTTTCTCGCGCATGGTTATCAGGCGAATCGTCTGGTCGCGCTCGACGACGCGGGCGTGATGGTTCACGCCATGGGGAAAGAGGCCGCTGCGCGCATTACGCAGCGTTCGGTCGACGAACTCGAAGCGCTGGCCGAAACCATTCCCCCGATGGCGTACGACATCGCCAACTTTGCGTCGCTTGGGCTGCTGTGGCGCCTGCTGAAGGTCGGTTCCGCCCAACAGCCCGAGCCGGAAGACGTCGGTGAAGCGCGGCGCGTGCTGGCGCAAGCGCTCGCGGACATCCAGAGAGATCCGTCGCGCGGTCTTTCCAGCCGACTCGGCGCGCCTTCCCGACAGGCCTCATCGACGGTACGCGAACGACTCAAGGCACTTTGGTAGTTCGCTCCCGACCGCCCGGCGAGAGCGCCGAGCCATCCGCGAGACTCACCGCCGCGCGCCTGGAGAGCGATTGCCGGCCCGAATATCCGATTCCCGTTCCACCCTTAAATCCGACGACTCGACGCTTGCCATAACACCAGAAAAGACAGTTCGTCATTGCTTCAACCAGGAGACAGCAAGTGATTATTTACGGTACGACCCTTCTCGCGATCTGCCATCTCGCCGGCATCTTCCTAGGCGACTTGCTCGGCCAGGCCATTGGCGTGAAAGCCAATGTCGGCGGCGTCGGTATTGCCATGCTGCTATTGATCTTCGCTCGGCTCTATCTGCATCGGCGCGGCCTCATGCCCGCTGCGACCGAAGCCGGTGTTTCTTTCTGGGGCGCGATGTATATCCCTGTCGTGGTCGCCATGGCCGCTCAGCAAGACGTTGTCACCGCCTTGCGAGGCGGCCCCGTCGCACTGCTCGCCGCCGTGGGTGCCGTGCTGGTCTGCGGCGTCGCCATCGCGCTGATCAACCGAACGGGCAACGCGCAGCCGCTACCGCCGTTGTCCGAGACGGCACAGAACGCTTGAGAGAGGATCAATCATGCTATCCATGTTCGAGAAAATATTGCACCACAACGGATTGGTCACCGCCTTCGCCCTCGTGGGCATCATCATGGGACTTTCCATGTGGGTGTCCCGACGGCTGACATTCGGGCGCGTACACGGTTCGGCCATCGCCATCATGATCGGCCTTGTGTTGGCCTATTGGGGCGGCGCCGCCTCGGGCGGGCAAAAAGGACTTGCGGACGTCTCGCTGTTCAGCGGCATCGGACTGATGGGCGGCGCGATGCTGCGCGACTTCGCGATCGTTGCCACCGCGTTCGAGGTACAGGTCTCGGAAGCCCGCAAGGCCGGTCTGATTGGCGTTGTGTCCCTGTTGCTCGGCACGGTGCTGCCCTTCATCGTTGGGGCGTCGCTCGCCCATGCGTTCGGCTACACCGACGCCGTGAGCATGACCACCATCGGCGCAGGTGCCGTGACCTACATCGTCGGCCCGGTGACGGGCGCCGCGATCGGTGCCAGTTCCGACGTGATGGCCCTGTCGATTGCCGCTGGGCTCATCAAGGCCATCATCGTCATGGTCGGCACGCCGTTTGCCGCCCGCCTGCTGGCGCTGGACAACCCCCGCGCCGCCATGGTGTTCGGCGGACTGGCAGGCACGGTCAGCGGTGTGTCGGCGGGACTCGCCGCAACGGATCGCCGACTCGTGCCCTACGGCGCGCTCGTCGCGACGTTCCATACCGGCTTGGGATGTCTGCTCGGACCGTCGGTGCTGTTTCTTGCGACGAAGGCCCTTGTGCAATGACATCTGTCGGCGCTGTGCAACGGCCACCGCTACGGCCCCACGATCTTCTCTGGTGTGACGATGTCGCGTTCCCGGAGGGGATGGCGGTGCCGGGGTGGGTGGCTGACGCACTGGCAAGCGGTACGCCTGCCGTCGTGCGCAGGGCGCCGCTGGCGCAACCCGACCTCGTGCCGGTCGGGTTGCGTGGGACGTCCCGCGACCAGCGCATCGCGGCGCACGTGTCGCGCCGATCGGTGCGCCGCATCGTTACGCCGGAAGCGCTGCTCGATCGCGTCGCCGGGATCGAGCCCACAACACCGCTGCCGTGCCTCAGAGCACTTCGTGACCTCGCCCCGGCCCTCAATGCGCTGGGATTGCATTGGGGCCCCACGGGCGGCGTCGGCTTTGCGCTGGCCACCGGCTTGCCGGCCCTGCATCCGCAAAGCGATCTCGATGTCCTCATCCGGTTACCGTTTCCGCCATGCGACGCGCAATACGATGCGCTCGCATGGATTGCGCGCGACAGAACGTGCCGGATCGACATTCAGATTGATACCGGACGCGGCGGTTTCTCGCTTCGCGAATGGCTACGCTCGCCGCCTCGCATGCTGGTGAAAACCGACCGGGGTCCAAAGCTGGTTGCAGACCCGTGGGGCGACTTCGGAGACACGATGTGAGCGTCTTGTTCACCTATCCCGGTCAGGGGGCGCAGCGCGTTGGCATGTTGGGGGCATTGCCCGACACGCCCGAGGCTGAATCGACGCTGGCGGAAGCGCGCGATGCCATCGGTATCGAACCGATGACGCTATGCAGTGCCGAATCGCTTCGCTCAACAACGGCCGTGCAGTTAAGCCTGCTGATCGCAGGCGTCGCCATGACGCGCGCGCTCGCCGCCCAAGGCGCAACGCCGGATCTTGTGGCGGGCCACTCGATAGGGGCATGGACGGCAGCGGTGGCAGCGGGAGTGCTGGACTTCAGGGATGCGCTGGGGCTCGTCCGTTTGCGCGGCCATTTGATGGAAACGGCCTACCCCAGCGGCTACGGAATGACGGTGATTACCGGTTTGTCCGCCGTGGCCGTGGCGGACATCGTGCAAGCGGTGCACGCTGACGACTCGCCCGCGTACGTCGCCAATCTGAATGCGGAACTTCAGGTCGTGGTGGCGGGCAACGATGCCGCGCTGACACACGTGCAGGCGCTTGCCACGAAGGCCGGTGCGTCGCAGGTGGCTCGCCTGGCGATGACCGTGCCGTCGCATTGCGCGTTGCTCACTGCTCAGGCAAGCACTTTGGCACAAGCCACGGCGAAAGTGCGGTTCCAGCGGCCAAAGGTGACCTACATAAGTTGCTGCCGGGCGCGCGCGCTTTTTCGTCCCGAGGACATCGCCGACGATCTCGCCTGGAACATGGCCCGTCAGGTGAATTGGTATGACACCGCGCGTCACGCGTATGAGCGCGGGGCGCGGCTCGCCGTGGAGATGCCGACCGGCGGCGTGCTGACCCGGTTGACACGCCCGATATTCGGAAATGACTGCGCCATCGATAGCGCCATTGAAAAGGTGAGTTCCGTCGTCACGCGCATCGTTCGATACCGCCGTACAAATCGCGATTGACTGTGGACCGCGCTCACCCGCATTACCGGGCATCGGACACACGCTTCGTGTTCCGACAGGTGCCTACCCCCGCCGAAAAGTAGGTTACCAAATGCTCGGCACGTGCCGTTGTCGACGCATCACTCCCTCACATCCAACGCCTTCGACGGCACGCGTTCCTGCCGTCGCGATCGTGTCGCCGTCCAGCAAAGTATCGATCCGCCGCACACCATCGCCGCGCCTTGCCAGAACGCCAAGGACAGCGGCGCTTGCAGCAACGTCGCCGATATTGCCGCGGAAAACACCGGAATGAAATACGACGCCCCGGCCAGCACCGTCACATGGCCGCGCAGAATGCCGACGTTCCAGGCCGCATAGCCAAAGCCCATCGCACAGGCAGCCAGCACCAGATAGACGATGCCACTCACACGCAATTGCATCTGTCCACCGCCCGCCAACAGATACTTGGCCCACAGCGCCGCCGCCACCAGCATGAAGAAGAACGTCACGCCGTTTTTGCCCTCGGCATAGCGCGTCGTCACCGTGCAATACGCCGCCCAGATCACCGCGCCCGCGAACGCCAGGCCGTAACTCAGCGGGTTGGCAAGCACGTTGGCTGCCATCTCGGCGACGTCGAGGCCATGATCGCCGCCCAGTACCCAGCAGATGCCGAGCATCGACAGGAAGAACCCCGGAATCACCCAGAAATTCGCGCGCTGCTTGTTGAAGACGATGGCGGAGATCAGCGTGAACGTCGGCCAGAGATAGTTGACCATGCCGACTTCGATCGCCTGCTGCGCACTGTTCGCGTAGCCGATCGACAGTGACAGGCAAAGCTCATAGGCCACGAACAGCAGGCTTCCCACATACAGATATCGCTTCGGGAATGTCTTGAGACGTGGGAAGCCGACGGAGAACAGCAGGAACACCGAGGCCACGGTGTACATCATCGCCGCGCCGCCAGTCGGCCCGAAGCTCTCGCTCACGCCACGAATCAGCCCGACGATCGAACTCCACAACACCACGGCCGCCAATCCAATGAGCGTCGCCCGGTTCTTGCACTTGCTATCCATGCTCCCTGCCTGCCTCCATGTTCAACGATGTCGCCTGCCGACGCATCATAAGCCAGCACCGTGCGCTGACTGCCGGCCGCACGCTACCCCTGCGCCATCGTCTCGCGCAGAACCTCGGCCAGCGCGATGATGCCCGACTCGATGTGCTCGAGCCGTATCGACGAAAAGCCCAGCCGGAACATGTTGAGCGGCGGCGTATCGCCCATGAAGAAAATGTCGCCCGTCTCGATGAGAATGCCGCGCACCTTCGCCCGCGCCGCCAGCACGTTCGCGTTCAGCGTCGGCGGCCCTTGCACCCAGCACGACGCCCCGCCCTTCACCTGCACGAACGACACCTCCGGCATATGCGCGGCAAGCGCGGCGCTCAGCACCTCGGCTCGCTTCGCATAGGTGTCTGCCAGACGACGCAGCAAGGCGTCGTGATGGCCAAGCGCCAGGAACATCGAAAACGAGCGTTGAATGAACGCCGACGGATGGCGAATCATCAAGCGGCGCAACGCCCGCAACTCCGCCACCAACGCCGCCGGTGCCACGATATACCCCAGCCGCAGTCCAGGGGCGAACGACTTGGACAAGCTCCCGATATAGATCACACGGTCGCTGCGATCCAGGCTCTTGAGCGCCGGGATCGGGATGTCCGAGTAGCTGTTTTCGCTCTCATAGTCGTCCTCGATCACCACGAAGTCTTCGGCTTCCGCCCGACGCAGCAACGCCTCGCGATTCGCCAGCGGCATCGTGGTCGTCGTGGGGCACTGGTGCGACGGCGTGACGTACACATAATCGCACTGCGACAAGCGATCGTCGACCGGCAGACCCGACTCGTCCACGGGCAAGCCCACGAGCTTTGGCGTGCGTATCGCGAAGATGTTGCGCGCGTCCGGGTAGCCCGGGTCTTCGATCCCCACCGTCGTGTGCGCTCCGACCAGCAAATCCGCCAGTAGATACAGCGCCTGTTGCGCACCATTGGTGAGCACGATCTCGTCGGCGTCGGCCCACACGCCGCGTCGCGGCAGCACGCGCGTGCGGATCTGCTGGATCAGTGTCTCGTCGTCGCGCGCGATCATGTCCGGTGCCCAGTCGCGGATCTCCATGACGGTGAGTGCCTTGTGGCAACACTCCCGCCAATCCGCCGTCGGGAACATGGTCGGATCGAACTGGCCGTAAATAAAGGGGTACTGATACTTCTGCCAATCGATGGGCTTCACGATGTTGCGTTGCCCCGACGGGCGCACCACGTAGCGCCCCTCCCAGTCCGGTGTCGCCGGATCCCGTGGCGCGATGGTGCCAGCGGCCAACGCCGGCACATCGCGCGCCGGCGTGACCTGTGACCCGACGCGGGGCGCCAGAATATCGCCGTTGACGAAGTACCCGCGCCGCTCCCGCGCAATCAGGTAGCCCTCGTCGACCAGTTGCTGATAGGCGAGCACCACCGTGTTGCGCGCTACGCCAAGCCCTTCGGCCAACTCGCGCGACGACGGCACCGCAGCGCCCCGCATCAGCCGCTCGTCGAGAATCGCCGACACCAACATCTGGCGAATCTGGCTCTGCAAACTCATGCCGGCGTGCGCCGACATCTGAAACAACTGGTTCCACATCGCTGCGGAAATCCGGCTCGACATCGCGCCCCCTCTCGACTCACGCTTCCAGAACGTCAATTATTACTCAAGTGACGGTGACATCCATTCCGAGTTGGGGTTTATCCGCAGTCGCGCGAAATCACGCCGGATTCGAGCATTCATGCGGCTTGCAAGCCGATTTCGGGTCTGCTGGACCAGTTGGCATCATCAAATGCGGCCAACTGGCTCTAACGAACAAAAAGGCTGGCGGCAATGATGCAATCACTTGGCGCCGATTCTTAACCGCGTGTGCGTCAAACCCGAGTGTTCTACCGAAAACTCTCCGATTAGAGGTGAACCATGAATGGACTTCCGAACCGGCTGCGACGGGCGTTCGCCGCCACGGCGCTGGCGGCAGCTGTGCTCCCCGCGGCGCTGACGCTCGGGCTTACGCTGCCCTCGACGGCGCAGGCGCAGGAAAAAGAGGTGACGATTGCGTACCAGCAAATCGTCGATCCGTGGCTGGTCGCCATTACCGGCGGCGAGTTCGAGAAGGCCACCGGCTACAAGATCCACTGGCGTCAGTTCGAGTCGGGCGCCAAAGTTGCCACGGCCCTCGCCTCGGGCGACATCAAGATCGGCGTGCTCGGTTCCAGCCCGATGGCCGCCGCCGTCTCGCAAGGGCTGGACCTGCAACTGTTCTGGATTCTCGACGACATCAACCAGGCCGAGGCAATGGTGGTGCGCAACGCCTCGAACATCAAGTCGCCCGCCGACCTGAAGGGCAAGAAGATCGGGGTGCCGTTCGTCTCGACCACGCACTACCACACCATGTTTGCCTTGCAACAATGGGGCATCAAGCCGACCGAGGTGAAGGTGCTCAACATGCAGCCGAACCAGATCGTCGCGGCGTGGGAGCGCGGCGATATCGATGCGGCCTACGTCTGGGATCCGGCGCTCGCGCAGATCAAGAAGAGCGGTCACGTGCTGATCACCTCCGGAGAACTGTCGAAGCAGGGTAAGCCGACGTTTGACGGCATCGCCGTCGACCGCAAATGGGGCGAGGCGAACGCCGACTTCATGGCGAAGTTCGTCAAGGTGATCGCCGACGCCGACGCGGCGTACCGTGAACACCAGGCCGCCTGGACGGCCACCTCGCCGCAGGTCAAAGCCATCGTGAAAATGATCGGCGGCAAGCCGGAAGACGTTCCCGGCGCGCTCGCGCTCTACGCCTTCCCGTCAGCGCAACAGCAGGCATCGGCCGAATGGCTCGGCGGTGGCAAGGACAGCCGCGCCGCCAAGGGCCTCAAGGACACGGCCGAGTTCCTGAAGGGCCAGCAGAAGATCGATGCCGTCAAGGCCGACTACACGCCGTATGTCACGTCGCGCTATGTCGACGCCGCGCTTAAACTGAAGTAAGCCGTACCGGGGCGGTCACGCCGAAAGTTCAGGCGCGACCACCCCTCCCCGATCATTCGATCGACAGGAGAAGGGCTTCATGGAACAACTCATCGTCAACGACGTCAGCGTCGTCTATCCCGGCCGGCGTCCCGGCGAGCAGGTGCAGGCGCTCGCTCACGTCGATCTGACCATCGCACCCGGCGATTTCGTAGTGGCGCTCGGCGCCTCGGGTTGCGGCAAGACTACGCTGCTCAGTCTGATGGCTGGCTTCATCGCGCCCACGTCCGGCGAATTGCTGCTGGGCGACGCCCCGATCGAAGGCCCTGGCGCCGATCGCGGCGTGGTGTTCCAGAAGCACGCGCTGCTGCCGTGGCTCAATGTGATGGAAAACACCGAGTTCGGGCTGAAGCTGCAAGGCGTGCCGAAAGCCGAAAGACGTGCCATCGCGGCACGCAACCTCGCCCTGGTTGGGCTGCAGGATTTTCACAATCACATGATTTACCAGCTTTCGGGCGGCATGCAGCAGCGGGTCGGCATTGCCCGCGCGCTTACCTGCAATCCGTCGATGCTGCTCATGGACGAGCCGATGGCCGCACTCGACGCGCTCACGCGTGAAACCATCCAGGAACTGCTGCTCGACGTGTGGCGCGAGACCGGCAAGATGATCTTCTTCATCACGCACAGCGTCGAAGAAGCCCTGTTCCTCGCCAGCCGCCTGATCGTGATGTCGCCGCGTCCCGGACGCATCACGCACACCTACGAACTCGACTTCAACAAGCGCTATCTCGAATGCCGTGACGCGCGCACCATCAAGTCCAGCCCAGATTTCATCGCCATGCGCGAGACTGTGCTCAGCATCATCTACGGCGACGAACGCGCAGGCCAGACGGCAACGTCCGGTGCCAATGCCGTCGCAGCCTGATCGTCGCAGGAGAGAACACCATGATGACCAAACCCGTCACCCCTCACCCCACGCCGCCCGCCGCTGCCGCCAATGTTCCCGGCGCGCGCCGCCCGGCGGTAGCGCCCCGTACGCCGCGCCGGCGCGGTTTCTTCGCGCGCATGTTTGCCCCGCGCCCGGTCAAGGCCGGTGAGTCGTTCGGCGCCCCCGGCCAAGGCCCGAGCCTGGCGATCAGCGTCGTGACCGTGCTTGCGCTGTTGCTGCTGTGGATCGCCATTACGTCGTCGGGCATGATCAAGCCACTGTTCCTGCCCGGACCGCGCGCCATCATCGAGAAGTTCATGCAGGTCGCCACGGAGGGCTTTGCCGGCTCGACGCTGTGGGAACACACGCTCGCGAGTCTGTATCGCGTCTTCGGCGCCTTTGCGCTGGCCTGTGTGACCGCCATCCCGGTCGGCATTCTGATGGGCGTGTCGCGCATCGGTCGCGGTGTATTCGATCCGCCGATCGAGTTCTACCGCCCGTTGCCGCCGCTGGCCTACCTGCCGCTCGTCATCATCTGGTTCGGGATCGGCGAGTTCTCGAAAGTGTTCCTGATTTACCTGGCCATCTTCGCCCCGCTGGCCATTGCGGCACGGGCAGGCGTGCGCTCGGTGTCGATGGAGCAGATTCACGCGGCCTATTCGATGGGCGCTTCGCCGCGCCAGATCGTCATGCATGTGATCGTGAAGTCGGCGCTGCCGGAGATCTTCACCGGCATGCGCATCGGCATCGGCGTGGGCTGGACAACGCTGGTCGCCGCCGAAATGGTGGCGGCATCGAGCGGACTCGGTTTCATGGTGCTCAACGCGGCGGAATTCCTCGCGTCGGACATCGTGATCATGGGGATCATCGTGATCGGCTTTTTCGCCTTCGGTTTCGATCTGATCATGCGCTACCTCGAGCGCGTGCTGGTGCCCTGGAAAGGCAAGGTCTGACAAGACGTAAGCAGGTCCGTTGGTCATTACAAAAGACGCAGGGCGGCTCCCCCCGCCGCACCTGCCGTCGGATAAGGTCTTCAGGAGGTTGTGTGGTAGTCGAGACATTGCAGGTCGGGCGTGTTGCCCGTGAGCGGCGCGTTGTCGCATTGGCGGTTCCCCCCCGGTTCTCCCTCTCCCCTTGTTCCATCAGCGTCTCCGATAGCGCCGTGCGCATCGCACGCCCCATCACGGGAGGTCGTCATGGCCAATCGTGAACAGGGCACGCATCTGCAATCGAGCCTCAAGCAGCGGCACATGAGCATGATCGCGCTGGGTGGCGTGATCGGTGCGGGCCTTTTCGTCGGCAGTGGCGTAGTCGTGCATGCCGCCGGCCCGGCGGCCGTGCTGTCGTTCCTGATTACCGGCGCGCTCGTGGTGCTCGTGATGCGCATGCTCGGCGAGATGGCGTGTGCGCTGCCCGCGGTGGGGTCCTTCTACGAGTACGCGCGGCTCGCCTGGAACGACAAGCCGGTCGGCGGTGAGCTGGCCGGCTTTCTGACCGGCTGGATGTACTGGTACTTCTGGGTGATCGTGGTCGCGGTCGAAGCGGTCGCGGGTGCCAACCTGATCCAGTTCTGGCTCCCCGGCATCCCCGCGTGGGCCATCAGTCTCGTGTTGCTGGTCGTGCTGACGTTGACGAATCTGGTGTCGGTGGCGTCCTACGGCGAGTTCGAATTCTGGTTCGCGTCGATCAAGGTCGCGGCCATCGTCGTGTTCCTGTTTCTCGGCGGGCTCTTCGTGTTCGGCCTGTGGCCGGGCGCGGTGGCCAGCACCGGGCACCTGCTCTCGCACGGCGGCTTCATGCCCAACGGCATTGGCCCAGTGATGGCCGGTGCGGTCGCGGCGACCGGCTTTTACTTCGGCGCGGAGATCGTGACGATTGCCGCCGCCGAAGCGGCCGAGCCGCAGCAAGCCGTGGCGCGCGCCACCAACTCGGTCATCGGCCGCGTGCTGTTCTTCTACATCGGCTCGATCCTGCTGGTGGTGATGCTCGTGCCCTGGAACTCCGCCAGCATGGCCACGCCGTATGTGAGCGCGCTCGAAGCGATGCACATTCCGGCAGCGGCGCACATCATGAACGCCGTGGTGCTGACCGCCGTGCTCTCGGCACTGAACTCGGGTTTGTACGCCTCGTCGCGCATGCTCTTCGCGCTCACGCGCCGTGGCGATGCCCCGCGCTCGCTGGCCAAGCTCAATGCGCGTGGCGTGCCGGTTCGCGCCATTCTCATCGGCACGCTGTTCGGCTATGCGGCCGTGGTGATGTCTTACGTGTCGCCCGATACGGTGTTCGCCTTTCTGGTGAACTCCTACGGCACGGTGGCGATCTTCGTGTACGTGCTCATCGCCTTCTCGCAGTTGAAACTGCGCAAGCGGCTGGAGCGCGAGGCGCCGGGCAAGCTCAAGATTCGGATGTGGGGCTACCCGTACCTCACCTGGGTCGCGATTATCGGCATGCTGTCGATTGTCGGGGCAATGGCCTTCATTCCGGACCAGCGCACGCCGCTCGCCCTCGGGGTGGCCAGCCTGACGGTCCTGCTCGTGGCGTTCGCCGTGCGCTCGATCTGGCGCAAGCTGCGCTCGCCGGACCCGAGCTTCGAGATCTGAGATAGGTCGGTGTGACAAGGCCGGCGGCAGAGATTCTGTCGCCGGCCTTTCATTTGGTTCATCGGGGATGGCAGCTTCAACCGGTCGTCGCCACCGCTTCTCGCCGTCCGAGAAGGCATCGGGGCCTGCCTGAAGTCCCCGCTTTCGCCACGCCTCGATGCTCGGGTGATCAACGTCGATGGGCGAACGTTCAAATGCCGACGGCCGCTTGCCACCGCCCTCATTCGTGGACTACCGCTGGCATCGAGACGATGCGGCATGCCTTCGGACGGGCCAACGTGCGCTTATGCAGCGTTACGCTTGGCACCTCGCCCCCGCAGCCACTCGAGCACAAGTAGCAGACAAGTGGAAAAGACGATCAGGATGGTCGCAAGCGCGGCGATGGTCGGGCTGATGTTTTCACGAATCCCGGTAAACATCTGACGCGGCAGCGTCGCCTGCCCCGGTCCGGCGAGAAACAGTGTCACGACCACATCGTCAAACGAGGTCGCGAAGGCGAACAGCGCCCCCGATATCACCCCTGGCGCAATCACCGGCAGCGTTACGCGAAAAAAGGTTTCCAGGGGACCTGCACCCAGCGACAGGCTCGCACGTACCAAATTCTGGTTGAAACCCCGCAAGGTGGCCGACACCGTGGTGACCACAAACGGTGCGCCCAGCGCGGCGTGCGCCAGCACCATGCCCAGGTAAGTGCCGGCCAGCCCCAACGGCGCGAAGCACAGATACATGCCGACGCCGACCACGATCACCGGCACGATCATCGGTGACATCAGCACGGCCATCAGGATCGCCTTGCCACGAAATTGCACCTGGTTCAGCCCCGTTGCAGCCAGCGTGCCCAGTATCGTCGCCAGCAAGGTGGCCAACGGCGCAATAATGAAGCTATTGCGAGCCGCCGACATCCACTCGTCGGAGTTGAACAGGTTGTGATACCAGCGCAGCGAGTACGCCGGGATCGGATACGCGAGGAAGGTGCTGTCCGAGAACGACAGCGGCACCATCACCAGAACCGGCAGCACGAGGAACAACAGCGTAAGCGCATTGCCCCCGCGCAGCAGGTAGTACCAGAGCCGCTCGACCAGGGAAACATAAGGCGGAAAGCGCGATGGACGACCCACGGTTGCCGGCGGCTCCTGAAACGCGTTATGAGAATTGATTGCTTGTTGACTCATCGCTCACCCCATGCCCAATTCCGCGCGCGTCAGGCGCCCATAGACCACATACAGCACGAGCGTGGCGGCAAGCAACAGGCCGCCCAATGCACACGCCATGCCCCAATTGATGGAAACGTTCGTGAAATAGGCCACGTAGTAGCTGATCATCTGGTCGTTGGGTCCGCCCAGCAACGCTGGCGTGATGTAGTAGCCGATCGACAGGATGAACACCAGCAGCGCGCCAGCGCCAACGCCCGGATAGGTTTGCGGTAAATAGACGCGCCAAAACGCCGCGAACGGATGACTCCCCAGCGAGACGGCCGCGCGCTGATACGTCGAGGGAATCGATTTCATCACGCTATACAGCGGCAAGATCATGAAGGGCAACAAGATGTGGGTCATCGAGATGTACACGCCGACCCGATTGAACAGCAGTTCGAGTGGTGCGTGTGTCATGCCGCTCGCCATCAGCACCTTGTTGACCAAGCCTTGCCCTTGCAGCAACACGATCCATGCGGCGACACGCACGAGAATGGACGTCCAGAATGGGATCAACACCAGGATCATCATCAAGTTCGCGCGCCGCCCCGGCAGCGTCGAAATCCAATAGGCAAGCGGAAAGCCGATCAACAAGGCGAAGCATGTCACCACGGCGCTGATGCCGAAAGTGCGCGCAAAGATGTTCAGGTAGATCGACGCGTCCGGGTCGGCCGGCACCACCTCGCCGAACGCATTCTGCCGATGGTCCAGCGCCGCAAGCACATAGAACGCAGAGTAGCGGCTGCTGTTCTTGGCGATCGCCCGCCAATAGGGCAGTTCGCCCCATCGCGCATCAAAATTCACCAGCCGCTCGCGCGCTTGCGTGAGCGGTACTGCCTTGCCGTCGTCATCGGTAAACGGCAACGCCCGCGCCGTCTTCATCACAAGTGTGTGAAATCCGGGCACTTCCGTGTTGAGGCGTCGCGCGAGGCCGCCAAGGCTATCGCCGTCCTGTAGCGCCGTCAGATCACTCACCAGTGCGACGTACGCGGCGTCGCCGGGTAACTGCTTGCGATCCCAGTCGTGCAGCGTGCGGCTCGTCGTGGGCAAGGCGCCGACGACCTCAGGATTCTCGACCGCGCGAGTGAGTAGCATCGCAATCGGCACGACAAAAATCAGGAGCAGAAAAATCGCCAGCGGCGCAACCAAAGCCAGCGCCTTGATCCGCTTTCGATTCCGGGTCTGACGCAACTCGTCTTTAACGAGTCGCATGTTCTCGGCAACGGCCAGTGTTGCGGTTTGCATGTAGGAGATCTCTTTTCTCGACGTCGAATCTTGCGATTCCACTACCGTTTCGGGTTCGCTCGTCGGTGCCGCGCGAACCCGAAACATAGGCTTGCTACATCGTTTTATTTCGACGCCCAGGCCGCAAAGCGTTGCTCGAGTTCATCGCCGCGATCCGTCCAGAAGTCGATGTTCTGAAGCACGGCAGTCGTCACGTTAGCCGGCGAGTTAGGCAAGTCTTTCAGGGTGGAGGCATCGAGCGACTTGACCGCCTCATTGTTGACCGGACCGTAGGCTATGTGCTTGGCATAGGCACTCTGCGCGGGTGTCGACAGCGAATATGCGATGTATTGCAGTGCCAGGTCCTTCTTCGGCGATCCCTTCGGAATCGCCCAGTAGTCGAGATCGTAGATACTGCCGTTCCAGACCACCTTCAGGTTCTTTCCCTCGCGCTGCGCCGCATCGATGCGGCCGTTGAACGCCGTCGACATGACAACGTCACCGGCCACCAGGAACTGCGGTGGCTGAGCGCCCGCTTCCCACCACTGAATCGACGGCTTGAGTTCGCTCAGCTTCTTGAAGGCTCGATCGACACCCTCCTTGGTCGACAACACGCGATAGACATCCTTGGGCGCGACGCCGTCGGCCATCAGCGCAAACTCAAGATTGCCGCGCGCGCCCTTGCGCATCGCGCGCTTGCCCGGGAATTTCTTGGTATCCCAGAAATCGGCCCAACCCGTCGGCGCGGTCTTGAGCGCGCTTGCGTTGTATGCCAAAACCGTCGACCAGATGAAGATGCCTGCGCCACAGGTCTGCACCGCGGCGGGCGTGAATCCATTCTTCGGCCCGATCTTGCTCCAGTCGAGCTTTTCGTACAATCCCTCGTCGCAGCCACGGCCAAGGTCACCGGACTCGACTTCGACCAAGTCCCAATTCACATGCTTGGCTTCGACCATGGCCTTGACCTTGGCCTGCTCGCCGTTGTACTCGACGCTCGTCACATGGTGACCGGTGGCCTTCTCGAACGGCTGCACGAAAGCCGCTTTCTGGGCGTCGCCGTTGGCACCGCCGAAGTTGACAACGGTCACGTCGGCGGCTTGGGCAACGCCGAACAGCATTGCGCTGGCAACGACGAATACTGTGTTCACAACCTTCTTCATTTTCAACTCCTGTTGATGGTCAAACGGACAACTAGCCAAGGAAACTGGATATCTTGATCAAGTGAATACGCGCAGATGTTCCGGCTCGAATGCGAGCGCAACCGGTACGCCTGGTACAAAGTGCTCGAGCGCCGGCGTTCCCAGCGGCACCTTCACGAAGCATTCGTCCTGCTGCGGCAATTGGCAGCGCATGCGCACGTGGTCGCCGAAATAGATCAGGCCGGCTGCACGTCCCACCACGCCATTAACGCCGCCGTCGATCGACGAAGCCGGGTCAATCAGGCGCATGCGTTCGGGGCGGATGCATGCGCTCACCACTTCGCCAATCTGGGCGCGACGACCCGTACCGCCGACGTCGCGAGCCGCCGGCGCGCGAACGCTCATGCCGCGAACCTCGCTTCCGTCCGCGAGTCGCAACGTACAGTAGTCGTCCCCGAGTTGCGAGACCACACCGCGCAGGCGGTTACTGTCGCCAATGAAGTTCGCAACGAATTGATTGCACGGCGACTCATACAAGCGGTCCACGGTATCGAGCTGCTGGACATAACCTTGATCGAACACGGCGACACGATCGGACATCGTCAACGCTTCGCCCTGATCGTGCGTCACATACACGAACGTCACGCCCAACCGCTCGTGCAACGCCTTGAGCTCCAGTTGCATGTGTTCGCGCAGTTGCTTGTCGAGCGCACCCAGCGGCTCGTCCATCAACACTAGACGCGGCTCGAACACCAGTGCGCGTGCCAACGCGATACGCTGCTGTTGCCCCCCGACAGCTGCGCCGGATAGCGCTTGCCAAAACTCCCCATCTGCACCATCTCCAGCGCCGCGGCGACTCTCCTCGCACGGTCGGCGCCAGGCACACGGCGCACCTTCAGCGGGTATTCAACGTTCTGCGCCACAGTCAAATGTGGAAAAAGTGCGTAGTTCTGGAAAACCATGCCGATATTGCGTTGATGCGGCGGCACCGTGTTGAGCAGCACACCGTCGAGCCAGATCTCTCCGCCAGTGGGGTACTCGAACCCGGCCAGCATCATCAGGCAAGTGGTCTTGCCCGATCCCGACGGTCCCAGCAAGGTCAGGAATTCGCCTTGGTAGATGTCGAGGTCGAGTTGTTTGACCACCAACGTCTCGCCATCGTAGGTCTTGCTCACGCGACGAAAACTCACCAGTACCTGTTTGCTGTTCACCATCGCGGGCCTCTTCATCCCTGGTTGATATGCGCGCACCGAAGCCCGGCAAGCCCAATGCGCTTAGGTCGTTACGACGTTTGCGACGCCGTGGAACTTAACTTGAATCTGAATATAGACTGATTTGGCCCTACAATGGGGAACCATTTCTTTATTCTCGATGGGACCACTTTGGACGCAATCATTCTGTCGGACTGGCTGATCCAGCATCTCGACAAGGCGGGCGGCGAGCCGGCATATCGCCAGATCAATAGCCTGCTGCAGCAGGCCATCCTGAGCGGCCAGTTGCCGCCCGGCACGAAGCTGCCCTCCTCGCGAACGCTCGCCGCCGATTTGCAGGTGGCGCGCAATACCGTGCTGCACGTCTATGACCAACTGACTGCCGAGGGTTATGTCACTTCGTCAACGGGCAGCGGCACCTACGTGGCGGATACGCGGCCCGCGAGCGGTGTCGATACGGCCGCCTCAGAGGTGGCATCGCACGAGCAGCCCCACAGGCGCTTGTCGACGCGGGGGCAGCAAATGATCGATCAGGCGGGCGTATCAAAGCGACAATGGGGCGCTTTCATGCCCGGCGTACCGGACACCTCCGAGTTCCCGAGCAAGACATGGAACCGCCTCCAAGCCAAGCTCTGGCGCCAGCCCAGCCATGAACTGCTGACGTATGCATCGGGCAGCGGCTACCGTCCGTTACGACGTGCCCTGTCGGATTATCTGCGCGTGGCACGTTCGGTCAATTGCAATCCCGATCAAATCATCATCACGACCGGCGTGCATCAATCGGTCGACCTGGCGGTCAAGCTGCTGAGCGATATTGGCGACGTCGCGTGGCTGGAAGAGCCGTGCTATTGGGGTGTGCGCAGCGTGTTCCGGATGTCGGGCCTCGAACTGAAGCCGATCCCGATCGATACCGAAGGCCTCAACCCGAGCGTGGAGGACATGCAGGGCCCACCACCGCGCTTGATTCTCGTCACGCCATCGCACCAGTATCCGATGGGGATGGTCATGAGCCTGTCACGCCGCCGAATGCTGCTGGATTTCGCGAGCAAGCATCGTACTTGGGTGATCGAGGACGACTACGACAGCGAATTTCGCTACGGCAGCCGGCCGATCTCATCGCTACAAGGACTGGATACGGCAGGTCAGGTCATCTATGTCGGCAGCTTCGGCAAGACCATGTTCCCGGGTTTGCGCATGGGCTATATGGTCGTGCCCGAGAACCTGATCGAACACTTTCGCACCGGCCTGTCGGAGCTGTATCGTGAAGGCCAACTGATGCAGCAAGCGCTGCTGACCGACTTCATCATCGATGGCTACCTGACCTCGCACATCCGACATATGCGCGCGCTTTACGGCGAGCGGCGCACCTTGCTGATCGATACAATTCGCGCCAACTTCGGCGATGCGCTGCCGGTGATGGGCGACGAAGCCGGATTGCACTTGGTGCTGGGCCTGCATGGGCAGTCACGAGACCCGCGCGACAACCCCATTTCGGATGAGAGAATTACCGACGAAGCGCTGGAAGCGGGCATCGTGGTGCGGCCTCTGACGCGCTATTACATCGACCCGGCCTCGGCACAATCGGGCCTGTTGCTCGGCTATGCGTGCGTGCCCAACAACCGTATTGAGCCCGCCTTCGACAGCCTCGCCCGCGTCATCGAAAAGCACCTTAAGCCGTAGACAAGCGCTGCCGAAAATACCGATGCTCTGCCATTCGTGTCGGCGGGCGCGATTCCCCTGCAGCGACTGCCAATCCCCGTGCGAGGCGAAGCCGCACCTCATTTGCGAACAAAGCGGCTCCATTAAAGTTAATGAAATGGCTCTTTTTTAAGAACCAGACCTGAGTATATTCCGAACTATCAGCCAGATCGTGTCGAACCTCGGCGCGGCAACCGGACCACTCAGGAGTCGAAATGTCGAATGCGGAATTTCACGCGCGCAAAAATGCCGCCACCCCACGCGGGATTGGAGTCATGTGCGATTTCTATGCGGAACGAGCGAAAAATGCCGAGCTCTGGGATGTCGAAGGACGGCGTTTCATTGACTTCGCCAGCGGCATCGCTGTGCTCAACACAGGGCATCGTCACCCCAAGATCGTAGCGGCGATTCGAGAACAACTGGATCGCTTCACGCACACGGCATACCAGATCGTGCCGTATGAATCGTATGTGACGTTGGCCGAGCGCTTGAATGCCTGCACGCCGGGTGACCATTCGAAGAAGACTGCCTTCTTCACCACCGGCGCCGAGGCTGTCGAAAACGCGATCAAGATCGCACGTGCCGCCACGGGGCGTACGGGTGTGATCGCATTCGGCGGCGCATTCCACGGTCGGACAATGATGACCATGGCGCTGACGGGCAAGGTCATGCCATACAAGAAGGGTTTCGGGCCGTTCCCTGGTGAGGTGTACCACGTGCCGTTCCCATCGGCACTGCACGAGATCGACTCGGCGCAAAGCCTGATGGCGATCGAACAGCTGTTCAAGAACGATATCGACCCGCAGCGGGTCGCCGCGATCATCTTCGAGCCGGTACAGGGCGAAGGTGGCTTCTACCAGGCGCCGCTGGAGTTCGTGCGTGCCTTGCGAGCTTTATGCACGCAGCACGGCATCCTGCTGATCGCGGACGAGGTGCAAAGCGGCTTTGCTCGTACAGGCAAGCTTTTCGCGATGCAACACTACGACGTGATACCCGACCTGATGACCGTAGCCAAGAGTTTGGCCGGTGGCATGCCACTGTCGGCAGTCGTCGGTCGCACGGAGATCATGGATGCAGCCGCGCCGGGGGGGCTGGGCGGAACCTATGCGGGGAATCCGCTGGCCGTTGCGGCAGCGCATGCGGTACTGGATGTGATCGAGGAAGAGCAGCTTTCATCGCGCGCCGAGACCTTGGGCAACCAGTTGAAGGCGCGCCTGCGCAAGCTACAGGCTTCGGTGCCGCAGCTTGTCGAGGTGCGCGGACCGGGCGCCATGGTAGCGGCGGAATTCCACGATCCCCAGACCGGAGCGCCGGCACCGGAAGTCGTGAAACGGATCCAGGCTCGCGCACTCGAACAGGGCCTGCTATTGCTGAGTTGCGGTGCCTATGGCAACGTGATTCGCTTCCTGTTTCCGCTGACCATAGAACAAGCGGTGTTTGACGAAGCCCTCGGCATTCTGGAGACAGCCTTGCTCGAACTTAGCGACGTAACGGTCTGACCATGCCTCGTTTCCACGCACAGCAATTCACGCCGCCTATCGCATAGCCTCGCCGGCGCAAGCGCCTCAGAGAATGGCGGCTTCGAGCGCCTGCGTGAGCCGACGCTCGTCTTCGTCCGAAGCAATGCCGATGAACACGATGACCGACGACGCGGCAGGGAGATCCGAGCGACGTGTGAGCATCGAACGACGCCCGACGACATGCAGCTCGCTCATCTGACCGGCCTGCAGCGCCACGAAGCCCTTCGCGCGCAGCAGTTTGTCGCCCAACAGGGCCAGCGCCGCTTTCAGTCGAGACCGGTCGAATGTGCCACCGGTCTCGACGCTGAAGCTGCGCAGTCCACGCGGCAACGCGCGTGATACCGCCCCCATCGGGCGCGGGCTCAGCAACCCGGGCAAGGTCATCACGTCATCGGGAAAGAGAATGGCGGGTGGCACGACGCCTTGGTCCGCCGTGACAACGACCTGCGTTGCCCCGAGCGATGCCAGCCGTTCTCTGACGGCCTGCAACCTGGCGTCGTTCACCAGATCGGTCTTGGTCAGCACGAGCGTGCTGGCCGCCGCAATCTGGCGCCGAACGATGTCGCCGACATAGCGATCGTCCAGCGCGGCGTCGATGCCGTCGACGTCCACGGCCACCACAATGCCGTGCAAACGGTACGCCTTGTCGAGCAAGCCCACCTGCGCGATGCGCAGGGGATCGGACACGCCGCTCGCCTCTATCACGAGCAAGTCGGGCCGCTGCGCGCGTTCGCCCAGCGAGATCAGCGTCTCGACCAGGCGTCCGCCAATGGTGCAACACACGCAGCCGTTCTCGAGTCCGATCACGTCGTCGCCACGCTCACGAATGAGCGACACGTCGACATTGATCGAACCGAAGTCGTTGACGAGCACGGTAACGTGCAAACCCTCGGCATTTTGCAGCAGCGCGTTGACGAGCGTGGTCTTGCCCGCACCGAGATAGCCGCCCAGGACGACCATCGGGATCGGCGTCCGGGCGGCTGCGGCGACTGCCGCCGGCACGGAGGATTGACTGTCTTGCATGGTCGTCACGCCGGCGCGCGGAACACCTCGCCCCCGAGCACCGTGCCCCACACCGGCATCTGTCGCAGGTCGTCGACGGGCACCTCGAACGGATCGGCCTCAAGGACGGCAAAGTCGGCGTACTTGCCGACTTCGACACTCCCGACCAGATGATCCATTCCCAACGAGAACGCGGCGCCCAGCGTGATGGCGCGCAAGGCGTCTGCCATCGGCAAGCGCAGCGACTCGCCCAACACGCGTCCCGACGACGTCTCCCGTTTGGCCGCGCACCACGCGGTGAACAGCGGATTGAGCTGGGTGATCGGCGCATCCGAATGCAAGGCGAACGGCAGGCCGATCTGGCGGGCAATCTCGGCGGCATCCATCCGGTTGGCACGATCCGGACCCATCGTCTGCTGATAGTGCGCGTCGCCCCAGTAGTAGACGTGGTTCGCGAAGAAGTTCACACACATGCCGAGCCGCTGCGCACGCGTAAGTTGCGCGGCATCGGCCATCTGGCAGTGCTGCAACGTGTGGCGATGATCGACACGCGGATGCAGCGCCAGCATCGCCTCGATCGCATCGAGCACGACGTCGGTCGCCTCGTCGCCATTCGTATGAATATGCAATTGCAGGCCCGCCGCGTGGAACGGCATGAACGTCTCGACCAGTTGCGACGGTGGAATCAGCCAGAGCCCGTTGGGCTTGCCATTGTGGTATCCCGGCCAGCGCAGCCGCGCCGTAAAGCCTTGAATCGAGCCGTCGACGATGAATTTGACCGGCCCGTAATGAAGCTTGTCCGTGTTGCCCTCACACGCGCTCAATACGCGTTGTGGCCCACCTTCGGGGCAACGTTGCGGCGCAAACGCGGGCACGATGCGGATCGGATATGTCGGGTCACCTGTCGCCTCGCGAAGATTCGCATTGCCCGACGGCGTCAAGTCGTTGACGAGGTCGGTGGCCGTCGTCACCCCGGCGAGCTGCGCAACGCGTCCGAAATTCCAGATCGCGCGAACACTCTCGCTCGCGGCAATCGATAGTCCCTCCCCAATGACCCGATACACCGGAAACATCGCCGCGAACTCCTGCAATTCACCGGTCGGCTCGCCATCGGCGCCCATGACGACGCCTTCGACATCGGTGTCGCCGTCGATGCCCGCCAGCGCGAGCATTGCCGAATTCACATTCATCAGATGCACACTGGCATGCAGGATGGCAATGGGACGGGTGGCGGACACGGCGTCGAGGTCGCACGCGACGAGCGGCGCGCCCTCGAAGAAGATCGGGTCGTAGCCCCAGGCCAGCAACGGCTTGGGGTCGCCGGTCATGCGTTGCTCAGCCTCGCGCAGGCGCTCCAGCACGGCGGCCGGCGACTTCAACCCTTCCCACAAGTGTCCGTCGGGGCCGCGTCGGTCGTAGTAACCCACGTAGACGGCATCCCACATCGCGCCCTCCATGAGGTGGCAGTGCCCCTCCACCAGTCCGGGCATCAACACCTTGTCACGCAATGTGTCGATCGGTGCCGCGTCGGTCCAGCGCCGCATGTCCTGCAAATCGCCGACGGCCAGGATGCGGCCGTCGCACACGGCCACGTGCGTCGCAACCGGTTGCGCCGGGTTCATCGTCAGGATCTTGCGGGCGACGTAGACGCGAATGTCGTCGCGGCTGGCTGCGGTGTTGTCTCTGTCTGTCATCACGACTTCTTGTAGGTGGAAAGCGAACCGACCCCCGTGTCCATCGAACGCTCGCGACTGCCGCCAAGCAACAGGTTGAGCACCGACATCACGACGATGTTGACGACCAGGCAGATCAGCCCGAGGTTCACGCCGCCAAGGTCCGGATTCTTGAAGTAAAGGACGAGCGCCAGCCCCTGACCGGCCAGCACGCCGGCCGCGACCGCCGACGCTCGGACACGCGCTCGCAGGACCACGGCGATCACGCCCGGCAGGAACTGCGTCACCCCGTAATAGGCCATATTGATCAGCGTCAGCATGAGGTTCGGTGTGAGCAGCGTAAGTACGATGGAGCCCAGCAGATACAGCACGATCACGACCTTCGAGCTGGCTTTCTGACGATGTTCAGGCATGCCCGACAGAATGTTTCGCGTGACGATGGGGCCCAGTGCGAGGCAAATCCCTGCGAGCACCAGCAGACCCGACAAGGCCGCGCCCGCCGCCACGAGACCGACCAGCCACGACGGCAGCAACTGCGTCACGGCGGCGAAGAACGCCTCGTTCGGCGACGCCAGTGTGATGTTCCGGCTGATCGCGTAATACGACGCCAGCACGAGGAACGGATACATCAGCATGTACAGCGGCATGGCGACCTGCGTGCGGCGAATCGTCGACGCGCTTTTCGCCGTGAAGAAGTTCTGCACGCCAAATGGCATGACGTACATGCCGAGCGACTGGAAGACGATGGTCGTCATGGCGAAGGTGAGCTGTTGCGTGCTCATCGCGTTGCTCACGTGCTGGCTCGCCGCCTCGAACACGGGCGTCACGCCGACTTCCCACGCCACCGCCACCCCGGTGATGACGATGGCGGCCACCATCAGCACGTCCTTGAGCACGGCGATATAAGCCGACGCGCGCACGCCTGCAATGGCGATGTAGATGAAGGCCAACATCGCCGAAAAAGCGATGAGCCAAAGCGGCTGGAAGTTCCACCCCAGACCCTTGAGCGCCGCCACCAGACCGGTGAACTGCAACTGGCCCCAGGGAAGCAGGAAGACGATGGCGGTCACCGCCACCACCAGTTCGAGAAAACGGTTTTGGAAATGCCCCTTGAACAGATCGGGCAGCGTGATCGCGTTATAGCGTTTGCCCGCATCCCATATCTTCGGACCGAGGAAATACCCGACCGGATACGCCAGCAGGATGTAGCCGAGAAACCAAACGCCATACGTCGGCCCCTTGGCGTAAATGCCGCCGGGAAAGCCGACCATCGTGCCAATGCTGTAGATCTCGCCAGCCGCGAGGAAGAACACGAGCCACGCACCGAACTGGCGTGATGCAACGAAGAAGTCGTGCACGCTCTGCGGGCCGCGTCCACCGCGCGCCCGCAATGCGAGATAGACCGACAACAAAATGAAGCCGGCAAAGATGAGGGTTGCCATCGACGCAATCTCCGGAGATTCGGTAGTGACGCGCGACTCGTGTTATCCGCGCTGTCTGGGCACGGCGGCGCAGTGCGCCGGCCGCCAGGAACGAAGGAGGGACGGACGTCAGGACATCTGGACGCCAAGAGGTTAGGCCGGCTCCTCGACGGTATGCCGGTCGAACAGCATCCAGCACAGCCAGAGGCAGCCGGACGTGAGCACGAACCAAAGGAAGATCCAGCCGTAAATGAACGGCACCCCGAGCACGTAGCGATCGACGGACGCCGCCCACGGCAGCATTCCCACGACACCGAGATACGGCAATCCAAGACCAATGATCCATCTGAGCATCTTCTCTCTCCGCTGCGCGAGGCATGGTTCGGCATGCGTGCACCGGCCACGGCGGCGCACACGTGGCCCGCATCGCCGAATGACGATCAGAGGCCGGTTTTCTGGCCCAGTATCTACAGCCAAAATTCGCGCGGCTTAGAGCCACACGAGACAAAAATGTGGTGCCAGAGACGCACGTACCAACGCGCGAAAACGCCGCAGCGGTGCCGCTTTTCCCTGGCACCATCACAAAGCGGCGGTGGTACTAATCGCGGAAAAATCTTCTTGGCAGTATGGTCACATTTCCGTCAGGAGCCTACCGTGGGTACGATTGAAACCTTCGCGCTGGATCGTCGCTCCGAAGCTGCGCCATACGATCCCCTCTACGATCCGCTAGTCTCGGCCAGCCCTGGCCTTGGCATGGACTACGCGCCCACTTACTGGGTCGCCACCGCGGGCGATGCCCCCGAAGACGACGGCCCGCTGCCCGGCGACGCCGATGTCGACGTGGTCATCGTCGGCGCCGGGTTCACCGGTCTGGCCACCGCCCTGTTCCTCGCTCGCGAGCATGGCATTCGCGCCATGGTGCTCGAAGCGAACCGCACGTGCTGGGGCTGTACCAGCCGCAACGGCGGCCAGGGACAAAACGCCAGCGGACGACTCTATCGCTCGCAATGGATCGCGCGTTGGGGCAAGGAAACGGCCCTGCGTCTCGATGCCGAAATTCGCGAGGGCTTCAATACGTTCAAGTCGCTCATCGCCGAAGTGCCCGAGTGCGAGCCGCAACCGGGCGGCCATCTCTACATCGCGCACCGCGATCGCAAGATGGAATTTCTGCGCAACGAAGCCAAGGTCATGCACGACGTTTTCGGTTACGACACGCGCATCCTCTCGCGCGACGACGTTCGCGAGCAGTATGTCGACGACCAGGAAAACTGCGGCGCGATGCACGAACCCGACGGCATCGGCGTGCACCCGCTCAAGCTCGCGTTCGGCTATCTGCGCATGGCCCGCGCCCTCGGCGCTCGCGTGCATCCGTCCACACCCGTGCTGGATGTGCAGACGATCAATGGCGTGCATCACGTGCGCACGCCACGCGGGGTGGTGCGCGCCAAGGCCGTCGCCTTCGCCACCGGCGGCTACACGCGCAACGACGTGACGAAGGCCCTGCGCGCCAAGATCATGCCGATCCTGTCGAACTCGCTGGTGACGCGCGTGCTCACGCCCGAGGAACTCGCCGCGACGAACTTCCGCACCCACGAAGTCATTACCGATACGCGCACGCTGCGCTACTACTACCGTCTGTTGCCCGACAATCGCGTGCAGATCGGCAGCCGCAGCTCGATCACCGGTGCCGACGCGCAAAATCCAAAGCACATGGCGGTGCTCGTCGAAGGCCTGCACCGCAAGTTTCCGGCGCTGCGCGGCATTCGCATCGATTATTCGTGGTGGGGCTGGGTCGACGTGAGCCACGACATGATGCCGCGCGTGACGCAGCCCGATCCGCGACAAAGCCTCTTCTATGCGGTGGGTTACGGCGGCAATGGTGTGTCGTTCTCCGCGCATGCCGGACGCCGCCTCGCTCAGCGCATTGCCGGAGAGCGCGATCCGTCGTGGAACCTACCGATCTACGACTCGGCCCTGCAATACCCGAACGTGTTCGGCGCCGTGCAGTGGCAGGGCTTCGCGCCGTTCCGCCGCATCGGCCAGCGCTTCCTCTATCAGAAATACCACGCGCAAGACGAAGCGCGTTGAACCCTTTGCCTCTCTGCCTTTTTTGGAATTTGCCATGACGACTCAACACGACTCCACCGACATCCAGTTGCTCACGACCTTCAATGACGCCTGGAACCGGCACGACATCGACGCCCTCATGGCCTGCATGACCGATACCTGCGTGTTCCACGCCGTCGCCGGCCCCGACATGATGGGCCGCACCTTCGAAGGCCGTGACGCCGTGCGCGCCGCGTTCCAGTCCGCGTGGGAGACCTTTCCCGACGCGTCGTGGACCGAGGGCGTGCATTTCGTCACCGGGAATCGCGGCGTGTCCGAATCGACCTTCCGCGGCACGAAGGCCGACGGCACCCGCATCGAGGCCCGCATGGTCGACGTCTTCACCCTGCGCGACGGCAAGATCGAAGTGAAGAACGCCTTCCGCAAAGACCGCCCGGCGCTCTGAGACCGCCCCCGACATCTCGTGGATCTATGGCATCGCCGTCGTCAATTTCATTTTTCAATACAAAACGTACCAAATAATAAAAATACTGATTGACCACGGCAGATACTTCGCCTAAATTTCCACTTACACAACTAAATCGGAATTATTTGTTCCGTTTATTTTTCACTGGAGACATCCATGAGCGCCAAAGATTCGGCTACGGCCACCCAACAACTGACCGCCTCCGACGGTGGCCCGCAGGCCATGACGCCGTCTGAAGCCTTCGTCGAAACGATGGTCGCCAACGGCGTGAGCGAGATGTTCGGCATCATGGGCTCGGCCTTCATGGATGCGATGGACATCTTCGCGCCGGCCGGCATTCGTCTGATCCCGGTGGTGCATGAACAAGGCGCCGGCCACATGGCCGACGGCTACGCTCGCGTCTCGGGCCGCCACGGTGTCGTGATCGGTCAGAACGGCCCCGGCATCAGCAACTGCGTGACGGCGATTGCCGCCGCTTACTGGGCGCACAGCCCGGTCGTGATCGTGACGCCGGAAGCCGGCACGATGGGCATCGGCCTGGGCGGCTTCCAGGAAGCCAAGCAGCTCCCGATGTTCCAGGAGTTCACGAAGTACCAGGGCCACGTGACGCACCCGGCCCGCATGGCTGAATTCACCGGCCGTTGCTTCGATCGCGCGATGGCCGAAATGGGCCCGACGCAACTCAACATTCCGCGTGACTATTTCTACGGCCAGATCAAGGCCGAGATTCCGCGTCCGCAACGGCTCGACCGTGGCGCAGGCGGCGACGAACGCCTGAACGAAGCGGCCGAACTGCTCGCGCAAGCCAAGTTCCCGGTCATCATCTCGGGCGGCGGCGTGGTCATGGGCGACGCCATCGAAGAGTGCAAGGCGCTCGCCGAACGCCTGGGCGCGCCGGTCGTGAACAGCTATTTGCATAACGACTCGTTCCCGGCCAACCATCCGCTGTGGTGCGGCCCGCTCGGCTATCAAGGCTCGAAGGCCGCCATGAAGCTGCTGGCGCAGGCCGACGTGGTCGTGGCGCTCGGCTCGCGCCTCGGACCGTTCGGCACGCTGCCGCAGCACGGCATGGACTACTGGCCGAAGAACGCGAAGATCATCCAGATCGATGCCGATCACAAGATGCTCGGCCTCGTGAAGAAGATCTCGGTCGGTATCTGCGGCGATGCGAAGGCTGCCGCCATTGCGCTGTCGCAGCGTCTGGCCGAGCGCACCCTCGCGTGCGATGCCACGCGTGCCGCCCGCGCCGACCAGATCGCCACGGAGAAGGCCGCGTGGGAGAAGGAACTCGACGAGTGGACCCACGAGCGCGACCCGTACAGCCTCGACATGATCGAAGAGCAGAAGCACGAGCGCACGTTCAACGGCGGCGAGTATCTGCATCCGCGCCAAGTGTTGCGCGAGCTGGAAAAGGCCATGCCGGAAGATGTCATGGTGTCGACCGACATCGGCAACATCAACTCGGTGGCCAACAGCTACCTGCGCTTCAACAAGCCGCGCAGCTTCTTCGCGGCCATGAGCTGGGGCAACTGCGGCTACGCGTTCCCGACGATCATCGGCGCGAAGGTCGCCGCGCCGCACCGTCCGGCCATTTCGTATGCCGGCGATGGCGCCTGGGGCATGAGCCTGATGGAAACGCTCACCTGCGTGCGTCACAACATTCCGGTCACGGCCGTGGTCTTCCACAACCGTCAGTGGGGTGCGGAGAAGAAGAACCAGGTGGACTTCTACAACCGCCGCTTCGTGGCAGGCGAACTCGATAGCCCGAGCTTTGCCAACATCGCCCGCGCGATGGGCGCGGAGGGCATCGTGGTCGATCGTCTGGAAGACGTGGGTCCGGCGCTCAAGAAGGCCATCGACCTGCAGATGAACCACGGCAAGACGACGATCATCGAAATCATGTGTACCCGCGAGCTGGGCGACCCGTTCCGTCGCGACGCGCTGGCCAAGCCGGTGCGCATGCTCGACAAGTACAAGGACTACGTCTAACGTCGTCGAGGTCGTTCGTATGACAGCGCTCCCGGCTCTGTGGGTGCCGGGGGCGCTTTCTTTTTTTTGACATCGACATCATGAAAGCCATCCATCGCATTATCGACACGGCGCGCCGCGCACCGATGCGCATCGTGCTGTGCGAATCGGAAGACGAGCGGGTGCTCGCCGCCGCCGCACGGGCCACGCGCGAGGGCATCGCCCGCATCCTGCTCGTTGGCGACATCGGCAAGACACAACGTGCGGCCGAGGCGGCGCACATCGACCTGGCCGGCATGGAGCTGATCGATCCGGCCACTTCACCGCTAACGGATGCCTTCGCCGAGACCTGGTACGGCCTGCGCGCGAAAAAGGGAATGACGCGCGAGCAAGCCGCCGAGGAAATGCGCGCGCCGCTGGGCTTCGCCAACATGATGGTGCGGCTCGGGCACGCCGACGGCTCCGTCGCGGGCGCGGTCAACACCACCGCCGACGTGGTGCGCATGGCGATACAGATCATCGGGGTTCAGCCATCGTTCAAGCTCGTGTCGAGCTTCTTCCTGATGATGCTCTGCGAGCCGTTCCATACGATGAAGGGCGGCCTGATCTTTTCCGACTGCGCCCTGGTCGTCGACCCGGACGCCGCGCAGCTCGCACAGATTGCACTCGCCGCCGCCGATAGTGCGAGCGCCCTGCTCATGGAGCCGCCGCGCGTGGCGATGCTGTCGTTCTCGACCAGCGGCAGCGCGAAACATGCGGCCGTGGACAAGGTGGTGGAAGCGACCCATCTCGTACAAGCCGCAAGGCCGGAACTGGCAATTGACGGCGACGTTCAGCTCGATGCGGCCATCGTCGCCGAGATCGCGCAACGCAAGGTCGTGCACTCGCAAATCGAGGGGCATGCCAATACGCTCATCTTCCCGAATCTCGACGCAGGCAATATCGGCTACAAGCTCGCGGAACGCATCGGCGGTGCGAAGGCCATCGGCCCGCTCCTGCAAGGGCTGAACCGGCCGGCCAACGACCTGTCGCGCGGCTGCAGCGCCGACGACATCTATTACGTGATCGGCGTGACCTGCGTGCAGGCGCAGGCCGCTCAGGCAAAGCTCACCGGAACCTCGCCGCTCGCCACCCGGCCATGACGCTTCACGCCATTGCGGCCGACCTGCCGTTGATGCTGTTGCTGGGCTTCGCCACGTATTTCCAGACGGTCACGGGCTTCGGGCTGGGCATGATTGTTCTGGGCGGCGCCAGCGGGTTCGGGCTGGCGCCGGTGGCGAGCGTGGCCATTCTGGTGAGTCTGGTCACGCTGATAAACAGCGCCCTTGCGCTGCCGGGCACGCTGCATCACATCGACTGGCGAGCGGTAGGCGCGGCGACCCTTGGCATCCTGCCATCGGTCGTGGTTGGCGTGTTGCTCTTCGATTACCTGAACGGCACCGCGTCGAACGCGCTGCATCTGCTGCTCGGCACGGTCGTGCTGTACGGCGGCATTGGCTCGGCATTGCGTCCGGCACCGAAGACCGAACGCTCCGGCGACACCGGGTTCTTCCTCAGCGGCATCTTCGGCGGCTTGCTCAGCGGGATGTTCGGCATTTCCGGGCCGCCGCTGATCTTCTATTTCTATCGCCAGCCGCTCACGCTGGTACAGATTCGTTGCGCATTGATTCTGTTGTTCGCGGTCACGGCGTCGATCCGCACGCTCTACAGTGCCTTCGCGGGACAGTTGCCCGCGTCGATGATCTGGCAGGCGGTCGTCGCGCTACCGGTCGTGACGTTCGCCACCCTGTTCGCACGCCGTTATCCGCCTCCGCTCTCGAGCGTGACAACGCGGCGTCTCGCCTTCCTCACGTTGATCCTGTTGGGCACCCATTTGATGGTGAGCGCGTTGATGGAAATGGCTTAGGGACGACGACGCGGGCGGCGGTTACGTGTGTGCGCGACGACCACCGGTGCCAATCCAGTCGACGAGCCGCGAGAGCATCGTCATGTCGGGCGGCGACGTCAGGTCCAGCGCCAGCGAGTTCCGGTAATACGGGCTGAGATCGAGACCCACGCCGAGCCCCAGCACTTCCACATCGCCGAGCGCCTGCTGTTGCGCCACGACTTCGCGCAGGTGATGGTCGAGATAGTGGTCGTCGTTGGCCTGGTTGGTGGCGGCGTCCATCGGACTGCCGTCGGAAATCACGATCAGCAGGCGTCGGTTGACGCTGCGCGAGCGCAACCGCTCGCACGCCCATTCGACGGCCTCGCCATCGACACCCTCGCGGAACAGATCGGCCTTGAACAGCGACGCGATGTCGGACCGGGCACGGCGCCAACTCGTCACGGCGTCCTTGAAGATCAGATGGGAGACTTCGTTCAGGCGCCCCGGGAACTTGGGCTTGCCGCGCGCGAGCCAATCGGTGCGCGCGCGTCCGCCGTTCCATGCGCCGGTGGTGAAACCGAGGATTTCGTTGGTCACGCCCGCCGCATCGAGCGCCCGCGACAGGACGTCGACAATCATCGCAACCGCTTCGATCTGGGCCTTCATCGACCCGGAACAGTCGATCAGCAAGCTCACCATCGACTCGGCAATCAACGTGTGCTTTTCGAGCCGGAACAGCCGCCGCTCCGCAGGCGAGCTGACCAGTTGCGCGAGCCGCCGTCCGTCGATACGCCCGTGCTCTTCGCCGAACGACCAGCCGTCGCGCTGCGGCACCGCCAGCGCCGCCTTGAGCGCGCGCGCAAGCCTCGGCACATTGATCGCCTGCGCGACGATGCGCTCGTCGAGCCGTTCGCGAAATTCCGTCAGCAGCGCCCGGCGCACGAGCGTGCCGGCATACAGCTCACGGTCGTAACGCTGGGTGAACACGCAGTAGCCCTGCGCCGACGCCTTGAGCACGCGGCTATCGCCCGAATGCGCGAGCGTGATGCCATCGTCCTCGTGATCGTCGATATCGAGGAACAGCGAGAACGCGTTGCGCACACCTTTTTCGTCCTCGTCGTCCTTGGCATCGCCCTCGGCCTGGTCAGCGCCGGCGGCACGAATCAGGCCCGCGATATCGGCGGCCAGCGCGCGCGCGTACGCGGCGAAGGCGGCCTGATCGGCACACGTTCGGCGCATGCCCGCGAGGGCGCCGCCGATCTGTGGCGCGATGGCCATTCGCGTGGCTTCGATGAGACCTTCCGTATCCTCGATGACCGGATAGCCGGTGAGCCTCGACCAGCCCATCTGGGCGACCGTATAGAGCAGCAGCCCGACATGACTGTCGGCCACGCCGGCGGCGTGCATCGCGCGCGACCAGGCTTCGAAGCGATCGCGCACATTCTTCGCCACGCCGGGCATGCCCGCCGGGATGAACGTCTCGCAGCGCAATTGCTCCATCAGCTCGAAGAGCAGCCGCTCGAGCGGTGCGTCCGGTTGCAGACGGCGATGTAACGCCGCGTCGCTGTGCCGCAACCGCAGCGCCGCGCCGTCGGCAGCACCGCGCAGCGTCGCGAGCGGATCCGCGGGTGCCGGCAGCGTTTGCAGATGCGGGGCATGCAACGGCAACGGCCGCATGTTCCGGCACAGGCGCGCGCCGCTGTAATGCAGCGCGGCGTCGCCGGTCAGCGCGCGCACCGTCGCGGCGCACAGCGCCTCGCCACGCGCGGCGCGACGTGCCGCCTCGCGCTCGGACATCGTCATGACGCATCGGCCAGCAGTGACCTGCTGCCGTCGTTCGTGGGCAACTCGCTACCGAAGGCGCGCTGATAATACTCGGCCACCACGGCACGTTCGGCCTCGTCGCATTTGTTCAGGAACGTGAGCCGGAAGGCCAGCCCCGCATCGCGGAAGATGCCAACGTTCTCCGCCCAGTTGATCACCGTGCGCGGCGACATGAGCGTGGACAAATCGCCCGTCGCGAAGCCTTTGCGCGTGAGCTCCGCCACGCTCACCATCGAGTCGACGAGCGTGCGCCCGTCGCCGCTGTCCAGTTCCGGCACGCGCGCCAGCACGATGCCCGCTTCGTCCTCGCGCGACAGATAGTTGAGCGTGGCCACGACGTTCCAGCGGTCGATCTGGGCGTGGTTGAGCACCTGTGTGCCGTGGTAAAGGCCGTTGAGGTTGCCGAGGCCGACGGTGTTCGTCGTGGCAAACATGCGAAAGCCTGGGTGCGGATGGATCACGCGATTCTGGTCGAGCAACGTGAATTTGCCGTCGCGCTCCAGAATGCGCTGAATCACGAACATCACGTCGGGACGCCCGGCGTCGTATTCGTCGAAGATCAGCGCGACCGGACGTTGCAGCGCCCACGGCACGATGCCTTCCTGAAACTCCGTGACCTGATGGCCGTCGCGCACGACGATGGCGTCCTTGCCCACCAGGTCGAGACGGCTGATGTGCCCGTCGAGATTCACTCGCACGCACGGCCAGTTCAGCCGCGCCGCCACCTGCTCGATGTGCGTGGATTTACCGGTGCCATGCATGCCCTGCACCATCACGCGCCGGTTGCGCATGAAGCCGGCCAGAATCGCCAGCGTGACATCGGGGTTGAAGCGGTAAGCCGTGTCGATCTCGGGGACATGGTCGTCGCGCTCGCCGAACGCCGGCACCTGCAGATCCGTATCGATGCCGAATACGCTGCGGGCATCGACCAGACGATCCGGTTGTTGGGTTGCGGTCTCCATTACGTCCCTCTCCTGTTCAAAGCCAATTCAGCGCATCATAACGTTAACCATTTTTAGAAACAATTCGTTCCGAAAAATAAAAATACTGATTGACGACGCCTGATGGCTCATCTACATTTGAACCAACCGAAACGCATCGGAACCCAGCCCATGCCGTTCAATCCGTTCGATGGCCCGTTTGGGTACAATACCGCTGATCCATTTTCCGGAACGGCGCATATGAACGACGCAGCACTTCAGCTCGACTCTCCTGCAGACAACAAGGCGGATACCCCGACCCTGCGGGCGTTTGCGTTGCTCGAATATCTCGTCGCGGCCGACGCACCGGTCTCGCTCGCCGACATGGCGCACGACATCCAGATGCCGAAAGCCTCGCTGCACCGCATGCTCGGCTCGCTCGAAGCGGGCGGACTGGTGATTCGCGAGCCGGGGCAGAAGAACGCCTATGTGATTGGCCCGCGCCTGGCGCAACTGAGCCTGGGCGTGATGATGCAGGCGGGTGCTCGACGCATGCGCCACGCAATTCTTGGCCGTCTCGTGGCCGATCTGGGCGAGACGTGCAACCTCACGATGCTGCACGAGACCGAGGTGCTCTATCTCGACCGCATGGAAGCGCCGTGGCCGCTGCGTCTCGATCTCAAGCCAGGGTCGCACGTCCCCGCGCACAGCAGTGCGAGCGGCAAGCTGATGCTGGCCATGCTGCCGCGCGAGCAACGCGCCGCCCTCCTGCGCGCCATGAAGCTGCAACGCTTCACGCCGAACACGCTCACCGACCCCGAACTGCTGGAAAGCGAACTCGACCGCATTGCGCACAAGGGCATTGCCGTCGACAACGAAGAGTTCGTGCTGGGCATCGCCTGTGTGGCCGCGCCGGTGCTCAAGGACGACGGCACGTGCATCGCCGCCGTGGCCGTGCATGCCCCGGTCTCGCGCACGTCGCTGTCCAAGGCCATGGAGTTCGTGCCGCGCCTGCAGGAAGCCGCGAAGGAACTCGCCAAGACGTTCTGACACGTCAGACCGCTCTGCGCTGCTCCCGGGCGTCGGCCAGTTTCGCCAACGCCTCCGCCTTGCCGGCTCGTTGCCAGTCGAGCAGCGGTGCGAGCGCCGTCGCGGTCTCGCGCAGCGTGGGTACCAGCGCCAGCAGTTGTTCCAGCGTCACTCTCGCCGTCGGCCCATGCACGGCGAGCACCGCGCGTACGTGGCCGTCATCGAGTGCGCGCACCGGCACGCCCACCGCCACCATGCCGCGCACGAATTCCTCGTTATCGATGCCGATGCCGCGCGCGGCCAGCCGGTCCAGCTCGGCCTCCAACAGGCTCACGTCGGTGATGGTGCGCGGCGTCATGCGTTTGAGCGACAGGCGCGAGAGTACGGCGCGCCGTTCCGCCACCGGCATCTGAGACAGGAACAGCTTGCCGCTCGCCGTGCAATGCAGTGGCACACGCATGCCGGGATGCATCTGCATGCGCAGCGGCTCGTTCGTCTCCACCCGTTCGATGTAAAGAATCTCGTCGCCGTCGAGCGCTGTCAGGTTGACGGTCTCGCCGACACGATCGACCAACGCGCGCAGCAACGAGCGTGCCGCACGTGTGAAGTTGTTGTTCGCCAACGTGACCAGCGCCAGTCGCGCCGCGCGCGGCCCCAACGACAGACCTCGCTCCGATCCGCGCGAATCGGGCACGTGCGAGACATAGCCGCAGACCTCCAGCGCCTCGATCAGGCGCATGAGGGTGGCCTTCGGAATCGACAGGCGCGTGGCGAGCTGCGACAACGTGTAGGGCTGTCCGGCCATCGCCAGTCGTTCAATGACGGCCAGGGCACGCAGATTCCGCGCCTCGTCGCTCGCGCGCAACTCCCCTCCTCCAGCGTGACCGTCTCGCGCATTGCACCTCCTCGCTCGCCACAAACACAATAAAAGAAACAAAATATACCAATTATTTGAAAATCATCCGCCTCGGGATAACCCCGGGGCTGTCTGAAAGACCTCGCGGCGCTCCAGTCGATCGACGCATCGAGTCCGCGCGCCAACCCCTAGTAAAACCCCGCAGATGCGCTGCAGCAATCGTCTCGTTCTGAGACGCCAAGCGCGAAATCCGTTTCAGTTTTCCGCCACACGCGGTTTTTTGCTTGGCATTTGCGTACGGCTCGCCGACATTGGATCGAAACAATCCGAAACAAATCGTTTCACCCAATTCGAAGCAGAAGCGAGGCAGGAGACAAGCGGTATGGAACATGAGGTCGACTATCTGATCGTCGGTGCGGGCTCCGCCGGGTGCGTGCTCGCCAATCGCCTGAGCGCGGACCCGGCAAACCGGGTGCTGCTGCTCGAGGCCGGCGGCCCCGATAGCAATCCGTGGATTCACATCCCGGTCGGATATTTCAAGACGATGCACGACCCCGAACTCGACTGGTGCTATCGCACCGAGGCCGACGCCAACGTGGCCAACCGTCAGATCGACTGGCCGCGCGGCAAGGTGCTGGGCGGCTCCAGTTCGCTCAACGGGCTGCTCTACGTGCGCGGACAGCGCGAAGACTACGATCACTGGGCGGCACTGGGCAATCGCGGCTGGCGCTATGCCGACGTGCTGCCGTACTTCCGCAAATCCGAAGATCAGGAGCACGGTGCCAACGAGTATCACGGCGTGGGTGGCCCGCTCAAGGTGTCCGACCTGCGCCTGCGCCGCCCGATCGCGGAGCACTTCATCGCCGCCGCGAACGACACCGGCATTCCATTCAATGCGGATTACAACGGCGCGACGCAGGAAGGTGTCGGCTACTTCCAGCAGACGGCGTTCCGGGGCTTTCGCTGGAGTACGGCGAAGGGCTTTCTGAAGCCGGCTCGCGGGCGTCGCAACCTGGTGGTGGAAACGCGTGCGCAGACCTGCCGCGTGCTGTTCGAAGGCAAGCGCGCGGTGGGTGTCGAGTATCTGCAGAACGGCGAGCGCAAGAGGGCACGCGCACGCGTCGAGGTCATTCTCGCGGCCGGCGCCATCGGGTCGCCGCAGTTGCTGCAAAACTCGGGGGTCGGCCCGACGACGGTGCTGGCCAAGGCCGGTGTCGCGCTGCGGCATGCGCTGCCGGGCGTTGGCCGGAATCTGCAAGATCATCTGCAAGTGCGCCTGGTTTTCAAGACCCGCGAGCGCACCCTCAACGACGAGGTCAACAACCCGCTGCGCAAGGCACTCATCGGCCTGCAATACGCGATGTTCCGCACGGGGCCGCTCACGCTCGCCGCCAGTCAGGTGACGATCTTCACGCGCTCGCGCCCGGAGCTCACGCGTCCCGACATCCAGTTCCACATGCAGCCGCTCTCGGCCGACAAGCCGGGCAAGGGTGCGCACCGGTTCTCGGCGTTCACTTCGTCCGTGTGCCAGCTGCGCCCGTTCAGCCGGGGCAGCGTCGAGATCCGGTCCAACGATCCGCTGCAATACCCGGCGATCCACGCCAACTATTTGTCGGATGAGCGCGACCATCGCGTGGTAATCGACGGCATCAAGGTGGCGCGCCGCATTGCCGCCGCCCCGTCGCTCGCACCGCACATCATCAGCGAGTTCATCCCGGGCGCGCAGTACCAGAGCGACGACGAGTTGCTTCAGGCCGCGCGCCAGTTCAGCCAATCGATCTATCACCCGGCGGGCACTTGCCGGATGGGTCACGACCCGATGTCGGTCGTCGACGACCGTCTGCGCGTTCACGGCCTTGCGGCGCTGCGCGTCGTGGACGCGTCGATCATGCCCGAGCTGGTTTCGGGCAACACGAATGCACCGACCATCATGATCGCCGAGAAAGCGGCCGACATGATTCTCGAAGACAGGAAGCAGGCGTCGGGCATGCAGGAGATTCGCGGCAGCGAGGCGCCGCCAGCAGAAGCGGCACGTGTTGCCGTCGCCATTTAGCCAGTCACGTCAGCCCCAACCATTAAAATATTCGGAGACAACCATGAATGCATCGAAGCAGACCGACGCCCGGCAGATGCGCCGTGTCGTCGTCGCCAGCCTTATCGGCGCCACCATCGAGTGGTACGACTTTTTCCTGTACGGCGTTGTCGCCGGCATCGTGTTCAACAAGCTGTACTTTCCCGGCAGCGACCCGCTCGTCTCGACGATGCTCGCCTATGGCACGTTCGCCGTGGGCTTTCTCAGCCGGCCGCTGGGCGGCGTGATCTTCGGGCATTTCGGTGACAAGCTCGGCCGCAAGAGCATGCTCGTGATGACACTCACCATCATGGGCATTGCCACGATGCTCATCGGACTGGTGCCGACGTATGCACAAATCGGCCTGTGGGCGCCGGTGCTGCTGCTCGTGCTGCGGGTGCTGCAAGGCATCGGGCTGGGCGGCGAGTGGGGCGGCGCGGTGCTCATGGCATTCGAATATGCGCCCAAGGAAAAGCGCGGCTTCTACGCCAGCCTTCCGCAGGTGGGCCTCGCGCTCGGCCTGTGCCTGGCCTCTGGCGTGGTTGCCCTGCTGTCATACACCCTCACCACGGCTCAGTTCCTGGCATGGGGCTGGCGCGTGGCGTTCTTCCTGTCGGTGGGGCTGGTGGCCATCGGCATGTACATTCGCCTGAATGTGATGGAGACGCCCGAGTTCACGAAGATCAAGAAGGCCGGCACCGAGATCAAGATGCCGATCGCCGAAGTCCTCATGCGCAGCCCGGGCAATGTACTGGCCGGCATGGGCGCGCGCTTCATCGACGGCGTGTTCTTCAACGTCTTCGGTGTCTTCTCGATCTCCTACCTGACGCAGACGCTCAAGCTGTCACAGACCGAAGCGCTTACCGGCGTGATGGCCGCCGCGTTCGTGATGATCTTCACCATTCCGTTCTTCGGCAAGCTCTCGGATCGCATCGGTCGCACGCGTATCTACTTCTGGGGCTCGCTCGCAACCGGCCTGTCGTCGTTCGCCGGGTTCTGGCTGATGAAGGCGAGCGGCGGCAACGTGATGCTCGTCTGGCTGTCCATCGTGATTCCGCTGGGCGTGATCTACGCCTCGATTTACGGACCGGAAGCCGCCCTCTTCTCGGAACTGTTCGACGCCAAGGTCCGCTACACCGGTATCTCCTTCGTCTACCAGTTCTCGGGCATCTTCGCGAGCGGCCTGAGCCCGATCATCGCGACGTACCTGTTGCAGAAGAATGGCGGGGAGCCGTGGATGATCTGCATCTACGTACTCTGCGCCGGCCTCATCAGCGCGCTGTCCGCGGCGTGGATCGGCAGCCGCCAGCGCCGCCAGAATGTATGGCACGGGGCCGGCGTGACCGAGCATTGACGGGCCAAGCGCCGCCGCGCCGGGACGGACATCCGGCGGCGGCGCGATGTCGGGCGCCCTAACGCCCAGGCCCCAGTTTGGTGCGAAGGCGACGCACGCTGGTGCGATGCGTCGTCTGCCGGGCGAAAAATCGCGGAAAATCAGGGACAATAGCGCCGGCGCCGCCGGGCGCCGTTGAGCACGGTTCTTGCTCATCTATCCTGTACTTAACCCTGCTGCCCCGCGCCCGTCCCTACCATGACCATGATCGATCTCGACGCCCCCGGCTTGCTGCCGCCCCGTTTGACGGCGGCCGAAGACGGCCGGCGCATCGTCATCTACGGCGACTTCACGATCTGCAGCGTCTTCCAGCCGGTTTTCTCGGTCTCGCACCGGCGCGCCATCGGCTACCACGCGTCCCTGCGCGCGCACGACGCGCAAGGTCGCCACATCCCGTCGCACGAAGTCTTCACGCTGGCCGCGCGGCACGGCGACATGCTCGAACTGGGCCGACTGGCCGAATCGCTGCATCTGGGCAACTTCCATGAATTCGACGGCCGCGATGCGTGGCTCTTCCTGAGCCTGCACCCCGCCGCCCTGATGGACACTGTCTACGGCGACGCACTCATCGCCACGCTCAAGGCCATCGGCCTGTCGCCGCAACGCGTGGTGCTCGAAGTGCCCGAGCAGGCGGGCGGCGACACGCCGCGCTTTGGCGCCATCGTCGGCAGCCTGCGCAAGGCGGGTTTCCTGATCGCGCTGGGCGGCTTCGGGGCCAAGCATTCGAACATCGACCGGGTGTGGGATCTGCGCCCGGACATCGTGGTGCTCGATCGCGGCATTCTCGCGCAGGCGACCGAGCAATCGCATCTGGCACGCGTACTGCCCGGGCTCGTGTCGCTGTTGCACGAATCGGGACAACTGGTGATGATGGGCGGCCTGGCGACGGATCGCGAAGCGCTCATCGCGCTGGAGTGCAACGTCGACTTCGTGCAGGGGCTGTACTTCGCGGGGCCGGATGTCGACCCCGTGCAGCCGAAGGTCGCGGCCGAGCGCATGGACGCGCTGTCGTCGGCGCTGCGCACGCAACTCGTCGAGCGGGAGCGGGCCGAGCATGCCCGGCTTGCCCCGTATGTGGCGGGCATCGAGGCCGCCGCCGCCCACTTGGCTCAGGGGCAGGACCTCAGACACGCGACGCACGACCTGCTCGCGCTACCCGATGCCGCGCGATGCTTCCTGCTCGATGCCGCTGGACGCCAGATCGGCGACAACGTGCTGCCGCACAACCATTCGTCACAGCGCGCCAAGCGTTTCCGTCCGCTGTTGCATTCGGAGGGGGCGAACTGGGCACGGCGGCCTTATTTCATCGATGCCATGCGAGCGCCTGGCGAGGTGCACTTCACATCGCCCTATCTCTCGATCAATGAAGCTCACCTGTGCGTGACCGCCTCCATCGCCACGCCCGCCAAGCAAGGCCTGCATGTGCTCTGCGTCGATATCAACTGGTGACGGCGACCGTTTGAAGCTCGCTTGAAATGCCAACGCCCCCGTACGTCTTCCGATGCACGGGGGCGTTGTTCATGGCGCGTCGCCGTGATCAGGCGGCGCGTTGCACGCGATAGCGTTCAAGCCAGTGCGCATACGGGGCGGGCAACACCCACGACGGACGCGCCACATCCAGTTCGCGCGCTGCGTAATACGGCCAGTGCGGGTTGGCGAGCAGCGCGCGGCCGATCATCACGAGATCCATTTGACCGTCGGCCACCACACGCTCGGCCGCACGCGGATCGTCGATGCTCCACGACGACGCCACGGCAATCCCCGCTTCTTTCTTGACGCGCTCGGCGATCGGCGCGAGGAACGCGGAGCCCCAGGGGATATTCGCGGTGGGTGTCGAGAAGCCGACGCTCACGTTGAGCAGATCGAGACCGCCTTCACGCATCTGCCGCGTGAGCGCAATCGATTCCGCCAGCGTTTCTTCATCGCGGCCGTCGTATTCGAGCACGCCGAAACGCGCGGTGAGCGGCAGATGCTCGGGCCACACCTCGCGCACGGCGGCGAGCGTCTCAAGCAAGAAACGGCTGCGTCGCGCGACGTCGCCGCCGTAGGCATCGTCGCGATGGTTCGCATGCACCGAGAAGAAGCTCTGCGCGAGATAGCCGTGGGCAAAGTGCAATTCGAGCCATTCAAAGCCCGCCGCCAAGGCCCGGCGCGCCGCTGCCACGAAGTCGGCTTTTACGCGTTCAATGTCGTCCAGCGTCATCGCCTTGGGCACTTTGCCAAGATGCGCGCCGAAAGCGACCGCCGACGGCGAGATCGTGGGCCAGCCGCGCGGATCGTCTTCACCGATGTGATCGTCGCCCTCCCAGGGGCGATTGGCGCTGGCCTTGCGTCCGGCGTGCGCGATCTGAATGCCGGGCACCGCGCCATGCGCCTTGATGGCCGACGCAATGCGCGCCATGCCTTGCGCCTGAGCGTCGTTCCACAGTCCGGTGCATCCCGGGGAGATACGGCCTTCGGGCGAGACGGCGGTCGCCTCGACGATCACCAGCCCGGCGCCGCCACGCGCCAGTCCGGCGTAATGGGCGAGGTGCCAGTCGTTGATAAGACCGTCGACGGCGCTGTACTGGCACATCGGCGGAATGGCCACACGGTTGCGCAACTTGACGCTTTTCAATTCAAACGGGGAAAACAGGGCGGACATGGGTTTCTCTTGGAGTCAGGGGAGCGGCGCTGACGGACGACATCGGTCGCTGAAGACCATGTTGGATGTCGGTATTTCGCAGTGCCTCGACCGTGGCAGGTCGACCAACGCCATGTTAGTCGCACAACGCTATAATGAAAACCATCCACACATTATCGAATTGATAACAGTTCATTATGGTCAATCCTCAGTGGCTCAAATCGTTCGCTACGCTCGCCGAGCTCGGTAACTTCACGCGCACCGCCGACCGGTTGGGCCTGACGCAGGCGGCCGTGAGCCAGCACGTGAAGCATCTCGAAGCGGAGTTCGGGCCGTTGTTGGTGCGGCGTCCGCGCGCCATCGAACTCACGCCCGCCGGCCAGGCGCTGCTGACCTACTGCCGCGAAGTCGAGTGTGCGGCGCGGCATCTTCGCTCACGGCTGGACGATGCGGACGACGATTGCGGTGAAATCACGCTCATCACGCCGGGCAGCATCGGGCTGTACCTGTGTCCGATCCTGCTCGACATGCAGAAGGCCAACCCGGCGATGGTCGTGCAGCATCGCTTCGCGCCTGACCGGGAGGTGCTCGAAGGCGTGTTGCAGAATCGTTTCGAGTTGGGCCTGGTGACGTTGCGGCCGGACGATCCGCGGCTTGCCGCCACGCCGTTCACGCAGGAGCCGCTCGAACTCGTGGTTCCGGCGGGGAAGACGTGCACAAATGGGAAGACTTGAAGCGCATTGGGTACATCGATCACCCGGATGGCGAGGCGATGTCGACGCGCTTGTTGAGTCGTCGATTTCCGGGCAATCCCGGCGTGCAGAGCCTGCCGTGCAAGGGGTGCACGAACCAGATCGGCCTGATTCTCGAATATGTTGCGCGGGGCTGGGGTTCACCATCATTCCGCAATACGCGCGGCAGGCTTTCGCGTCGCAGGCGGCCATCCGCGTGGTGGACTGCGGCCCGCCGGTGGTCGACACGCTATGGCTGATCCATCGCGCCGAGTGGCCGCTGTCGGCGCGCGCGCAGCGGGCGGTGGCGCTGCTGCGTGAGCGTGTGGACGCCCCGCGTGCGCGTGCCTTCGGCGGCGAACGGGTGTTATCGGGCGCGAACATTTGAGCCACCAGCTCGCCGGTCTTGTTAGTGACGTCCGCGCCTTGCGCGCGCGATTGGACAAACCGTCGCCCAATGCGCCGCGCGCACTGTCGATCATTGGCCGGAACAGCCTGCCGCCAGCGATTCGAGTTGCGCCAGCAGATCCTGCGGGACCGCGATCCCCGCGTGCGTGGCCTCTTGCGCGATGGCATCACGTCGCGCCCCGGGCAATCGCACCGTTTCATCCATCAGCATCAACTCAATAAGCGTCTCGATTCGCTCCTGGTAGGCCTCGGTACCCGCGAGCGCGGCGGGATCGATCAGCCAGAACAGGTGACCGACGCGTGAGCGTTTGCCCTGCGCAACCAGGAACGAGCCCGCCTCTGCACCGAACTGCGCCCCTGACAACGCCGCGGCGAGCAGTTCCACCATCAATGCCAGCATCGCGCCTTTGGCACCGCCGAACGGGAGCATCATGCCGTCGAGTGCCGCACGTGCATTGGTCGTCGGCTGCCCGTCGGCGTCGGTCGCCCAGCCTTCGGGAATCGAATCGCCACGCTGCGCCGCGACCATGACCTTGCCCCGCGCGACTTGCGACATCGACAGGTCAATCATCAGCGGCGGCGCCTTCGCGCGCGGAAATACGGCTGCGATGGGATTCGTGCCGAACAGGGGCCGTGTACCGCCCCACGCGGGCATGGCGCCCGGTGCATTACTGAAGGCCAGCGCCACGAGCCCCGCCGCGCCCGCGGCTTCGAGATGAAAAGCGCCCGCACCGAAATGATGGCTGCGAACGACGCTCGCCGTGGCCGTGCCAAAATCTCGCGCACGTGCAATACCGGTGCGGATGGCCAGGTCGCACGCGGCGAACGCCAGGCCGTCGCAAGCATCGACGAGAAACGCCGCGCCCTTGTCGCGCACGATCGTGGGCTGCGCGGCCGCATCGACGCGGCCATTGCGCAACTGAGCAACATACATCGGCAGGCGTGCCACACCGTGCGACGTGAGACCGCGCTCGTCCGCATACACAAGCGCCTGCGCGGCGGCATCGGCCGTCGCCTGCGTCGCGCCCGACGCGCTCAGCACGCGGCGCACGAGCTGACGCAGGTCGGCCGGCATCACCCTTTGCTTTTCGTTCTCGCTCATGGCTTCATGTCCTGCATGGCCTGATGCGGCACCGACTCGACCAGCGGGCTCGACGGCGCCTCGCGTCCTGCATCCGGTCGGGCGAGAACGGCGCGCGCCGTATCGACATCGAACACGCCCTCCCAGCGCGCTACGACAAGCGTCGCGACCGCATTGCCGATCATGTTCACCAGCGCGCGAATTTCGTTGAGCACGCGGTCAATGCCGATGATGAGCGTGATCCCCGCCACGGGGATGATGTTGTGCGACGACAGGGTTGCCGTGAGCGCCACCAGCGCCGCCCCGGCCACCCCGGCACCTCCCTTCGACGTGACGAGCAGGATCGCCAGCAGCCCGAGCTGCTGCATCAACGTCAGATGCGTGTTGGTCGCCTGCGCAATGAACAGCGAGGTCATCGTCAGATAGATGGCTGCGCCGTCGAGGTTGAATGAGTAGCCCGTCGGCAAAACAAGTCCCACGACCGTTTTCGGGCAGCCGAGGCGTTCGAGCTTGTCCATCAGGCGTGGCAGCACCGACTCCGTTGTCGACGTGCCGAGCACGATCAACAACTCCTCGCGCAAGTATCGCAACAACGGCCACAGACCAACACCCGCCCAGCGGCATGCGGTTCCCAGCACGATCACCACGAACAGGATGCTCGTCACGTAGAAGCACAGAATCAGCAACCCCAGTTGCTGCAACGCACCGATGCCGTACTTGCCGACCGTGAACGCAATCGCCCCGAAGGCACCAAGCGGTGCGAGCCGCATGATCATCTCGACGATGCGCATCAACGCGTCGCCGAATTGCTCGATGGCCATTGAGAGGAATTTGCTGCGATCAGACATGATCGAAAGGGCAACGCCGAACAGCACCGAGAACAGCAGCACCTGAAGCAGATCGCCGCGCGCGAACGCGCCAACCACGGAGTTCGGTACGATCGCCTCCAGAAAACTCTTGTGCTCGGCAACGTGGACTTCGGTGACGAAATGCGAGACCGCGCCGGGATCAAGCGTCTTCGGATCGATGTTCAGCCCCGCGCCGGGATGCAACACGTTCGCCACGATCAGGCCCAGGACGAGCGCGAGGGTGGTGACCACTTCGAAGTAAAGAATCGTCTTGAATCCAACGCGCCCGACCTGCTTCAGGTTTTCCATTCGCGCGATGCCGACAGACACCGTGCAGAAAATCAGAAGCGTGATCAGCATCTTGATCAGGCGGATGAAGGTATCGCCCAGCGGCTTGAATTGAACGCCGAGAGCGGGCGCGAAATAGCCGACGAGAATGCCGGCGGCCAGGCCGATCAGGACCTGGACATAGAGATGTTTGAGCACGCGCAAGATGGTGTCTCCTCCACTTGCAAACAGACGACATGCGGCACAGGCGCCCGGTTCGCACCGCTCATGGGGCGGTTTGGCGAACCGGTGCGCGCACCGGACGGGGACCTCTGTACTGCTCCTGCATTGACGCCATAAGGCAACGCGCAGCGCCGCACCGGGCGCCGCGCGCGACTGCGGTGCGAATTATGCGCTTTCGAACAGGCGCGTCAGCACGAACTCGCGATGGCCGAGGACTTCGGCAGACGTCCAGCGACCGTTGGCGGTCGCAAGCATGCACTCGAGAAGCTTGTCGCCGGTCTCGTCGAGGTTCTGCTCCCGCTGCAACAGACCCGAGACATCCACGTCGATGTGCTCGCCCATGGTACGAACGGTACGCGGATTCGCGCAGATCTTGATCACGGGAACGATCGCGTTGCCGATCACGTTGCCTTGTCCCGTGGGGAAGAAGTGCACTGCGAAGCCCGACGCGGCGCACAGCGTCACCATCTCGGCCGCCGCAGACGACGAATCCATGAACCACAGGCCCGAATGCGTCGGTGCTTCGGCCTTGTCGAGCACGCCGTCGACCATGCACTTCTTGCCGATCTTCTGAATGTTACCGAGGGCCTTTTCCTCGATCGTCGTGAGGCCGCCCGCGATGTTGCCCTTGGTCGGCTGCGACTCGGAAAGGTCGTCCGTCTTCCAGCGATTGATCATGTCCTGATAGCGATCGAACATGAACTGGAATCGCTCGCGCACGCCGTCATTCGCACAACGCGCAGCAACGATCTGCTCGCCGCCCGTCAGCTCCGAGGTCTCGCCGAACACGAGCGTGTTGCCAAGGCCGTACAACTTGTCGAACGCATTACCGACGGTGGGGTTCGCGCCGCAGCCTGACGTCGTATCCGATTCTCCGCACTTGGTCGACACCCACAACTCGCTGATCGGGCACTCCTCGCGCTCGAGCGTGCTCGCGTGGTGCACCATTTCCTTGGCGGCTTTCGACGCACGCATGATCGTGTCGTGATCGCCGTGCAGTTCAATGCCGAACCCCATGACCGGCTTGCCCGACTTCGCAATGCCGTCGACCACGCGCTTGGTCCAGCCCTCTTCGATACCGATAACGATCACCGCGGCAACGTTCGGATTGCTGCCCGCGCCGATAAGCGTGCGGAAGTGCAAGTCCAGATCCGCGCCGAATTGCAGCCGGCCGTAGGGATGCGGAATTGCCATGGTGCCCTTGATCGCCGATTCCACGGCCATCGCGGCAGCATTGGACAGATCGTCCACGGGAAGAATGATGACGTGGTTGCGCACGCCGACGCGGCCGTTCTCACGGCGATAGCCACGGAAAATGGTGTCCAGTTGAATCACGCTCATGATGTCTCTCTCGATGTGGGGTAAGGGAAGCTCGGGGCCGACGTGTCGATCACCAGCGCTTCGTCTTGATGTTGTGAACGTGCGCGTGTTCGCCCGCACTGATCGGTGACACCACCTTCCCGATATCCACGCCGTACTTGAACACCGTGTCGCCTACCTGCATGTCCTTGAGCGCCACCTTGTGACCGATGGGGATGTCCTGCTTGGCCGGGAACGTGACGATCTCGTCCTCGTCCATGATCCAGGCGTTCAACTGCGATCCCGCCTTGATGCCCTCCACCACCGCGACCCCCACCGTGTCCTTCGCCTCGTGCAAGACGATGTGAATGGTCTTGCGCTCACCCGCTTTCGCCTTCGTTGCCTCGCCCACGCCCGCTGCTGCCTGACTCATGTCTGCCTCCTGGTTGACGATGTTGAGCGCCCTCCTGTCTCGATAGCGCCCGCCGTTGAAACCGATAGTAGGCGTCGAATTCATCCATGTCAACCATATCATCTATATGTGTTACATCTTTCAAATCGGGTGAGTACAATGGCGCCATATTCAAAGCATTCGGGGGAAACGTGAGCACAGTCACGGTCATGCCGTCCGCCCCGGGCGGCACGCGTTACAAGGAAGTGAAGGAAGCGATGCTGGCTGCGCTGACGGCACAGGAATGGAAAGGCGGCGAGGTGATCCCGTCTGAAAAGCGCCTTGCCGAGCGCTTCGGGGTATCGATCGGCACGCTAAGGAAAGCCATCGACGAGCTATGCGCCGAGAACATCCTGATTCGTCACCAGGGCTTGGGGACATTCGTCGCGCAGCATCGTCGCGATCGTCACTTCTTTCGCTTCTTCCGCGTGGCGCGGCGCGACGGAGAGCGCTCGTATCCGGTCGTGACCCTGGTCAACTACCGGAAGTCGCAAGCCCCCGCGGCCATTGCGGCGAAGCTCGGTATCGAGCCGGGGGCGCGAATCATTACGTTCACAAACGCGTTGGCATTGCACGAACGGGTCGTGATGGTCGACACGATCACGCTACCCGAGTCGATATTTCCAACGCTGACCGAAACGATGCTGCGCGACAGGCCGAATACGCTCTACAACTTCTACCAGGATGCGTTCGGCATCAACGTCGCCAGCACGGACGAGCGACTGCGCGTTGCCCGGGCCAGCGACAGCGAGAGCACGCTGCTGGGCCTTCCCGAAGGGGATCCCGTGCTGGAAATCGAGCGCATTGCCTATTCCATCAATCTCAAACCCGTCGAATATCGGCTGACGCACGTGAACACGCAGGACTATGAGTACGTCGCAAGCGCGACGAAACATGGGGCCGAGACGGGTGTCGCGTAATCAGGCGTCGGACTGACCCCTGCCGCGAGTCGTCGGGCGGGCCAGCCACGACCCGCCGCCATGCTGCGTCGCGCACCGCGCCCACGCGACGGGCGTCATGCGATCGCTCAGCCCGCGCTGAGCACGGCGGCAATCGCCTGACCCACTTCGGTCGTGTTCGCCTGCCCGCCCAAATCGCCGGTGCGCGGCCCGTCCTTGATGACCTGCGTGATCGCCGCGAGAATGGCGTCGTGCGCCTCGCGCGCACGGCCTTCGCCGCGGCCGATGAAGTCGAGCATCATCGCGGCCGTCCAGATCATGCCGATCGGGTTGGCGATGTTCTTGCCCGCGATGTCCGGCGCCGAGCCGTGCACCGGTTCGAACAGCGACGGGAATTTACCTTCCGGATTCAGGTTGCCCGAAGGCGCGATGCCGATGGTGCCGGTGCAGGCCGGCCCCAGATCCGACAGGATGTCGCCGAACAGATTCGACGCGACCACCACGTCGAAGCGGTCCGGATTGAGCACGAATCGCGCACACAGAATGTCGATGTGCTGCTTGTCCCAGGTGATGTCCGGATACTTCGCCGCCGTCTCGGCCGCGCGCTTGTCCCACCACGGCATCGAGATCGATATCCCGTTGCTCTTGGTCGCCACGGTCACGTGCTTGCGCGCGCGCTGCCGGGCGAGATCGAACGCGAACTTCAGCACGCGCTCCGTGCCGTGACGCGTGAAGATCGACTCCTGCACCACGAACTCGCGCTCCGTGCCCTCGAACATCACGCCACCGACCGACGAGTACTCGCCTTCGGTGTTCTCGCGCACGATCAGGAAATCGATATCGCCCGCCGCGCGGCCCGCCAGCGGCGACGGCACCCCATCGAACAGACGCGCCGGGCGCAGGTTGATGTACTGATCGAATTCGCGACGGAACTTGAGCAACGACCCCCACAGCGAGATATGGTCGGGCACCGTCTCGGGCCAGCCCACGGCACCGAACAGAATGGCGTCGACGCCGTCGAGCTGCTGCTTCCAGTCGTCCGGCATCATCTGGCCGTGCTTGGCGTAGTAGTCGCAGCTCGCCCATTCGATGTGCTGGTAGTCGACGGGAATACCAAAGCGCCGGCACGCGGCGTCGAGCACACGCAGGCCTTCGGGCATCACCTCTTTACCGATGCCGTCGCCCGGAATCACGGCGATCTTGAACGGACGCGCAGGGCGCTGGGACGTGTCGGTCATGGTCTGTCTCTCCTGAGGGTTGGACGATGACACTAGGTTATTCCATTGCAACGCGGATAAAATCCCTCAATCGGTTAATCCACTATCCACGAATCGTGAATAAACCTCTGCCCGTCAACCCGAATCTCGACGATCTGCGCGTGTTTTGCCAGGTCGCGCGCCGTGCCAGCTTTTCGGCGGCAGCCGAAGCGCTGGGCGTCTCGCCCGCGTATGTGAGCAAGCGCGTCGGCATGCTCGAAGCCGACCTTGGCACGCGCTTGCTACATCGCTCGACCCGGCGCGTGGCCATCACCGACGCAGGGGAACGCGTGTACGCCTGGGCGGAAAAGATTCTCGACGACGTGAATCACCTGATCGAGGACGTCTCCAGCACGCGGCAGGTGCCGCGCGGCACGCTGCGGGTGTCGAGCAGCTTCGGCTTCGGACGGCATGCGGTGGCGCCCGCCATGTCGCGGCTGCGCGCGCTGCATCCGCTGCTCAACGTGCGCCTCGACCTGTTCGACCGGATCGTCGACGTGGCGGCCGAGGGGTATGACCTCGATGTGCGCATCGGCGACGACATCGCGCCGCATCTGATCGCCCGCAAGCTCGCGGACAATCATCGGGTGCTGTGCGCCTCGCGCGCCTATCTCGACACGCACGGCACGCCGCGCCAATTGAGCGACCTGGCCGGGCATGCGTGCATCGTCATCAAGGAACGCGATCATCCGTTCGGCATGTGGCGGCTGCAACAGCGCGGCGAGGCCGTCGCCCTCAAGGTGACGGGGCCGCTGTCGACGAACCACGGGGAGGTGGCCGTGCAGTGGGCGCTCGACGGACAGGGGATCGTGCTGCGCTCGATGTGGGACGTGGGCGCACTTATCGCGCGCGGGGATCTGGTGCAGGTGCTGCCCGACGTGACGCAACCGGCCAACGTCTGGGCCGTGTATCCGTCGCGCGTGGCGTCGTCGGCCAAGGTCCGTGCCTGCGTGGAATTCCTTCGCGAGGAATTCCAGACGCAGACGTGAGGTCCGTCAAATCGCGACACCACGCCGCGACACGCGGTGCCATTACTGCAGAGTGAACGACGCCTGTTCGACGTGTTGCGAATCGAGCCCGATCTCCACGTTGAAGTCGCCGGGCTCCGCCACGTATTGCAGTTTCGCGTTGTAGAACTTCAGCAGGCTTTCATCGATCGCGAAGTGAACGGTGCGCGATTCGCCGGGCTTCAGGCTCAGGTTCTCGAAACCCTTCAGCTCCTTGATGGGACGCACGATCGACGCGGCAACGTCCTGCAAGTAGAGCTGCACGACGGTCGCGCCCGCGCGCTTGCCGGTGTTGCGCACCGTCACGCTCGCATCGAGCTTGCCGCCGCGGGCGAGCGTCTTGCTCGATAGCGTCACCTTCGACACCGCGAACGAGGTGTAGCTCAGGCCGTAGCCAAAGGCATACAACGGGCCGGAGTCTTCCTCGAAGTATTGCGAGGTGTAGTTGGCCGGCTTGCCCGGTGTGAACGGACGACCGATGCGCAACTGGTTGTAGTACGTCGGGATCTGGCCGATCGAGCGCGGGAACGAGATCGGCAGCTTGCCCGACGGGTTGTACTCGCCAAACAGCACGTCCGCAATCGCGTGGCCGCCTTCGGTGCCGGTGTACCACGTCTCGAGCATGGCGTCGGCGTTGGCCTTCGGCCAGTTCAGATCGAGCGGGCGACCGTTCATCAGCACGACGACGAGCGGCTTGCCGGTCGCCTTGAGTGCCTGCAACAGCGCCAACTGGCTACCCGGCAACGACAGACTCGTGCGGCTCGACGCCTCGTGCGACATGCCGCGCGCTTCGCCCACCGCCACGATCAGCGTGTCGGCATTGCGCGCGACTCGCACGGCTTCGTCGATCATCTGCTGCGGCGCTCGCTTGTCCTGCACGACTTCCGGATTGTCCCAATCGAGGAAGTTGAGATATTGCACCACGCGCGGGTCGTCGGTGATGTTCGCGCCGCGCGCGTAAGTGACCTGCGCCTGCGGGCCCAGCGCATCGCGCACCCCTTGCAGCAGGGTGACGGCCTGCGACGCCACGCCCGCGGCCGACCAGCTCCCCAGGATATCGATCTTCGCGTCCGCGAGCGGCCCGATCACCGCGACCTTGCCCGCTTTGGCCAGCGGCAGTGTGTGGTGCCGGTTCTCCAGCAAGACAATGGACTTGCGCGCGGCATCGCGCGCGGCGTCACGATGCAGACGGCTCTGTGCATTCACATCTTTCGGATCCTGCGCCGCGTGGCCAATCCGGCGATACGGGTCGGCAAACAGGCCCATGTCGTATTTCGCGCCGAGGACTTCGCGCACGGCGTCGTCGATGTCGCGCATCGGCACCTCGCCCGACTTCACGAGCCCCGGTAATTGCTTGAGGTACTGCACGTCGGCCATGCTCATGTCGACGCCTGCCTCGATGGCCAGCTTCGCGGCCTCCCGGCCGTCCTTCGCCACGCCGTGACGCATCAACTCCTCGATCGCACCGTGATCGCTCACCGTCACGCCCTTGAAGCCCCATTCGTCACGCAGCAGATCGCGCAGCAGCCACTTGTTCGACGTGGCCGGCGTGCCGTTGATGGAGTTCAGCGCGATCATCACCCCGCCCGCGCCGGCGTCGATCCCGGCGCGGTACGGTGGCAGATAGTCCTGGTACATGCGCATCGGACTCATGTCGACCACGTTGTAATCGCGTCCGCCCTCTACGGCACCGTACAGCGCGAAGTGCTTCACGAAGGCCATCAGGCTGTCCGGGTTGGCCGGCGACGTGCCCTGGAACCCCTCCACGCTCGCGCGCGCCGCTTGCGAGACCAGATAGGGATCCTCGCCGAAGCCTTCCGAGGTGCGCCCCCAGCGCGGGTCGCGCGAGATGTCGACCATCGGCGCGAACGTCGCATCCAGCCCGTCGGCGCTCGCTTCGATGGCGGCCACGCGTGCGGCTTGCTTTACGACCGACATGTCCCAGCTCGACGCCAACCCGAGGCTGATCGGGAACACGGTGCGATGCCCATGCACAATGTCGTAGGCGAAGAAAATCGGAATCTTCAGGCGGCTTTGCTTGACGGCCGCATCCTGCAACGGGCGGTTGTCGCTGCGCGTGACCGAGTTGAACGTGCCCCCTACGCGACCGGCAGCAATCTCCTTGATGAGCATCGGCTGCGGCATGTCCGAACCGATGCTGATCAGGCGCAACTGGCCAACCTTCTCATCGAGCGTCATGCGTGCGATGAGATCGTCGATAAACGCCCGCTTGGCGGACGCAGACGGCATGGCCGCCGGGGGATTGCCTTGAGCACCATTGCCCAGGGCGGCAGGCGTGTCGGCGAAGGCCGGCGCGGCCGCGAGACTGGCCGCGAGCGCCAGTGCGGAGAACATTCTCATCTGATAGCGATCCAATGTGGCGCGACGTCTGGATGACCGGCGAGATCGCGCGGCAGCGCCTTGCGTCGTATCAACTGGTGTTACCCATACCGGCGCAACGATCCGGGTGCGTAACTCGAAGTGCGAAGTGTGAAGTGCGATACTTTGCCACAATTGGTTTTTCCCGAAGGTGTTCGTCCCACCTTTCGCGAACGTCGCGATGCCATCGGACGTGATACGCCCCCCAACGACTGGAGAATTTCGTGGTTCTGCTTCCCCCGCCAAATCTTGGCATCGACGCGCCCATGCGTTCGTGTCCGCCTTTGTCACGGGTGCCGCCCTGCTGAGCGCCGCGCATGCGTATGCCTTCTCCCTCGACGACGTCACCGCCCGTGCGAAGACGCTCGCCGACAAGCCCTACGTCGCGCCAGTGAGCAATCTCACGCCCGCGCTCGCCAAGATGCCGTTCGGCGACTACATCAAGATCCAGCCGCGGCGCGACGCCTTCGAATGGAACGATCAGCCCTCGCCGTTCAAGCTGGGTTTCTACCACCAGGGCATGCAGTTCAGCACGCCGGTGAAGATCAATGAGATCGTCGGCACCGGCGCCAACGCGAAGATCGACGAGATCAAGTACGACAGCCACCGCTTCGACTTCGGCGATCTCAAGCTTGACCGCAGCGCCACGCACAACCTCGGCTACGCGGGCTTTCGCGTGCTCTACCCGATCAACGAGCCGGGCAAGCTCGATGAAATCATGAGCGTGCTCGGCGCGAGCTACTTCCGCGTGATCGGCAAGGGACAGGTCTACGGTCTGTCGGCACGCGGTCTGGCCATCGACACGGGCCTGCCCATCGCGGAGGAATTCCCGGCCTTTCGCGAGTTCTGGATCGAACGGCCGAACGCGGGCGACAAGCACCTGGTGTTCTACGCGCTGCTCGACTCGAAGCGCGCCACCGGCGCCTATCGTTTCGATCTGACGCCCGGCGAGGATTCGCTGCTGAAGGTGCAGGCACGGGTCTTCCTGCGCGCCCCGGTGACCAAGCTCGGCATCGCGCCGCTCACGAGCATGTTCCTGTTCGGACCGAATCAGCAGCGCGATCCGTACAACTTCCGCCCGGCGTTGCACGATTCGAACGGCCTGGCCATTCACGCCGGCAATGGCGAATGGATCTGGCGTCCGCTGAACAATCCGCGCAATCTGGCCATCAGTCAGTTCCAGGTGACGAATCCGCGCGGCTTCGGCCTGCTCCAACGCGGGCGCGATTTCGCGCAATACGAGGACCTGAAGGATCGTTACGATCTTCGCCCAAGCGCCTGGATCGAGCCGCAGGGCGACTGGGGCAAGGGCCATATCGAACTGGTGGAAATCCCGTCGCCGGACGAGACCAACGACAACATCGGCACGTTCTGGACGCCTGACCAATTGCCCCCCAAGGGGCAGCCGCTGCAGGCCGATTACACGATCCACTGGACGACGAACGAGCGCGGCATCGTCGATCGACGTCTGGCCTGGGTGAAGCAGACGCTGCGCACGGCGGGCGAGATTACGCAAGCCAACCTGATCCGTCACTTCGACGGCAGCACCGGGCTGATCGTCGACTTCGACGGCGGCCCCCTCGCCACGCTGCCCGCCGGTTCGGTCACGCCACAGGTCAGCGTGAGCGATAACGCCACCCTCATCGAGCAGACGCTGCAACCGAACCCGGTCACGCATGGCATGCGCCTGAATCTGCGCGTGATGGTCAAGGATCCGGCCAAGGTCGTGGAACTGCGGGCCGCCCTCGTCTCCGGCGGCAAGGCCGTGAGCGAGACCTGGAGTTATCAGCTCCCGCCGTTTTCGGTCGCCAAGCAATAAGTTGCATCCTGCGTCTTCGTGCGGCGGTGTCCTGCCGCCGCACCCCCCTCCTACTCCGCGCCCGCCGCCACCACAATTAAACAGGCACTTACGCGCCTTGATTCCTCCTGTAAAACCCTGAATCGGGCAAATTGTCCTTGCAGTGGATCGTCATTTCGCGTTTACTGCATGCACAATATTGCATAAATAGCTGCCCATCGAAGTGTGTTGAGGCAGTCGGCTTCCTCGGCAACGGTCCTCGGCCGCCCGGATGGGGCCCGGCCTGGTGCCGCTTGCGTCGGTCAAGACATCCCCAAGACTCTCCGCATTTCGACGGAGGGCGGATTCGTTATGGAGACACTCGCATGCGACCTATCGACGTACATGAGTTGGCTGACAACGCCCGCTTGAACGGCTATCACTACCGCATCCTGCTCTGGTGCGCGCTCATCATCATCTTCGACGGCTACGATCTCGCGGTCGCGGGCATTGCGCTGCCCTCGATCATGAAAGCGATGAACGTCGACGCCACCAGTGCCGGTTTCATGGTCAGCGCCGCCCTCTTCGGCATGATGTTCGGCGCCATTGCGATGGGCATGGTGGCCGACAGCATCGGCCGGCGCAAAGCCATCGCCATCTGCGTGCTGATGTTCTCGCTGTTCACCGCCATGGCCGGATTCACGCACGAGCCGATCAGCTTCTCCGTGACACGCTTCTTTGCGGGCGTCGGCATCGGCGGCGTGATGCCGATCGTGGTCGCGCAAATGACGGAGTACGCGCCGCGTCGCCTGCGCGCCACGCTCGTCACGCTCATGTTCTCGGGCTATTCGGTAGGCGGCATGCTCGCCGCGCTGCTCGGCAAGGGGCTGATCGAGACGCACGGCTGGCAGTCCGTCTTTCTGGCGGCGGGTCTGCCCGCGCTGCTCGTGCCGTTCGCGATGAAGGCCCTGCCGGAATCGATGCCGTTCCTGATCCGCACGGGCCGTCTCGACGCGCTCAAGCAGGTGCTTGCCCGCCTCGCGCCGGATTATGTTGCGCAGCCGGGCGATCAGTTCGCGCTGCCCTCGACGGATCGCAAGCAGGCTGCGCCGCTCTCGCGTCTGTTTCAGGACGGGCGAGGCATGAGCACCGTCATGCTGTGGGTCGCGTTCTTCATGTGCCTGTTCATGGTGTATGCGCTCAGCTCGTGGCTCGCCAAGCTCATGGCAAGCGCCGGTTATAGCCTCGGCTCGGCGCTCACGTTTGTGCTCGTGCTGAACTTTGGCGCGATGCTCGGTGCCATCGGCGGCGGCTGGCTCGCTGACCGCTTCAACATCAAGTACGTACTTGTGGGCATGTATACGCTCGCCGCCGTGTCCATCACGCTGCTCGGCGTGAAGGTACCGACGCCGGTGCTCTTCGTGCTGGTGGGGTTGGCCGGGGCGTCGACCATCGGCACGCAGATCGTCACCTACGCCTACGCGGGACAGTTCTATCCAATGGCCGCGCGCGGCACGGGCATCGGCTGGGCCTCCGGGGTGGGACGCAGCGGCGCCATTCTCGCGCCCATCGCGATCGGTATGCTGGTGAGCCTGTCACTGCCTTTGCAGCAAAACTTTATGGCAATCGCCATTCCCGCCGTCATCGCGGTCGTTGCCGTGTTGTTGATCGACCACAAGAAATCGGCGTCGGTGCAGCAGCAGGCGGCAACGCAAGCGCACGTCACGGCGGCAAAACTCGCGAACGGCGCGGGAGAACCGGCGTAATCTCGCGCGTCAAGGCACGCTCGGCCCGCCATCACCGACGCAACGGCATGGCGACGCAATCGCGCGTCGCCATGCGAAAATGCGCGCCGCGGCGGTTATGGGAATGATCGCGGCTTTCAGTGACGCAACGCGCCGGTGTCGGGGCAATCCGTCAACGTCCGGCGCATCCGCGGCACATGAAAATTTCCTTCAACCCGAGCGCCTCAGGCGCCGATAACCAGATATCCGTCCCAACGGACTCTCTGGGGAAAATCAATATGCCGCGTATTGCTTTGCTGAGTGCCCTCGTGCTGACCGTCGCCCACGCGCCGGCCTTCGCCGCCCCGCTGAACGACGCCACCGTCGTCAATCTCTCCACCCGACAAACCCTCGCCAGCGACGCCGTGTTTCGTGGCGGCCAGACCGCCACCCTCGGCACCGACGCGCTGCGCAACGCGCACGGCAGCTTCGGCGTGAACGTTGCCGCCGGCGCGCTCAACTTGCAGTCGAATCAGCTTGTGCTGGCGAACGCCTCGCGCGTTGCGGTCGATACCCGTCAGACGATCCGCAACACGACGATCCTGACCGGCGTGCCGAGCGCGTCGCTGGGCGACCGGGCCCTGATGGGCGCCTCGGGCAATCTCGGTGTGAACGTGGTGGCCGGCGTGGCCAACGCACAGGCCAACGCGTTGGCCATTCATTGACGACTCGCTGAACCTTCACCCGGCCGGATCACGTCTCGGCCGGGATCGGTCTGTACCGATCGTGCGGCCGCCGCGCGCTTATCCAACCGCGCCAACCGAACCTACCGCGCCGTCCGCCCGGCCCACCGCGCCAAAGCGCCACGACAGCCGGCGCGCCGCCGCCTGCAAGGCCTGCGCCGGCGACGCATCGAGCGCCGTCTCGAAACTGCCCGCCGACCCCATCAACGCAAGCACCAGCGTCACCTCCCCCGTGTGATCGAACACCGGTACCGCCACTGTGTCGATACCCGGCACGGGATTGCTTTGCGCCGTATCGAATCGTTGGTCGCGAATCGCCTTCAGCCGCGCGGCAAAGTCGGCTGGCGGCGTCGACGCGCGCCCTTCCGCGCCGAGGCCCGCCATGCGCACCGATTCCTGTGCGAGCATGCCGTCGAGTACCGCATCGGGCAGGAACGCCGCGAACGTGCGGCCAATGGCCGTGTTCACCAACGAGAGCACTGTGCCGATGCGCAGGCTCACGTGCTGCGGACGCATCGCCTCCTCAAGCCGAACCACCGTGGGACCGACCGGACCGAGCACGGCCATCGCGGCCGACAATCCGGTGGCGTGAGCCAGCGCGAGAATCTCCGGCTCGGCTTCCCCCGTAGGCGAGAGACGCTGCAATGCCATCAAGCCAAGCTCAAGGCTGAGCGCCCCCGCCTCGAAATTGCCGTTCGCATCGCGCGAGAGCAAGCCGGCACGTTGCAAGCTCACCAGATGCGGATGCGCCTTCGCCGGTGCCATCCCCGCGTCGCGCGCGAGTGCATTGAGCGGCAGCGGACGCCCCGCCGCCGCCAGCGCCTCGAGCAATGCCCCGGTGCTTTCCAGCGCCTGAATGCCGCGCTGCGGTTTCGCGGGCATCGATGCCACGTCGTCAGGCACCTCGTGCGTTTCCTTTCGGCTTTGCGTCGCGTTCATGCGCCCTCCTTGCCGTCTGCGCCACGAGCATCGACTTGCGCGGCGATGTCGCTCGCCGTCGCGCGCAATGCATTCGCCGCCGCGCCGTCCCATGCGACATCGAGGGCCGCCGTCGGCCCGATCGCGGTGAGCGCAAGACGCAGCCGCCCGCTCGCATCCAACACCGGCGCGCACAGGCTGCTCACCGACGGGCTCGGCGTATTCACGCTACGCGCCACACCGTGCGCGCGTGTCTCGTCGAGCAGCGCATCGAAACCTTCGCGCTCGGTCGGGGATGTCGGCATCTGCTCACGCCACGCCTGCGGCCATTGCGCCTGCGGGGTGAACGCGCAAAACGCCCGCCCGGTTGACGTCGTCGTGAGCGACATGACCGATCCCACGTGCAGATTCACATGCAACGGAAACGCCGCACGCTCGAAATGCACGACGAGCGGGCCCTGCGGCGCACTCGTGCAGATCGCGACACAAAGCCCCGTCTCCCGTGCCAGCGCAACGACACGCGGCACCGCCGCGCGATACGCCGGGTCGTTCTCGAGATGCAGCAACGCGAGACGCAACGTCATCGGTCCCGGCGTGTAGTCGCCCGACATCGGGTCGCGCTTGAGCAAGCCGAGCCGCGTGAGGCTTACCAGATACGGATGCGCCTGCGCAGGCGGCAGCCCGGCGAGCGCGGCGAGATCGCCCGGCCCCAGTGCCCGGTGCGCCTGCGCCAGCGCCTGAAGCACGCGCGCCGCTACGTCCACGCTTTGCACACCGCGCGAGGCACGCCCGGGTTGGCCGCTCGCGTCGGCCGTGCCGTCCATCGGAATTCGATTCATGCGATCAAGGGAGGCGGGCTCCCACAGGAAAATGGCCTAGATTCTAAACAAGTCGACGCCCGCAATGGCATCGTTCCCGACGTTCCTCGGGGTTAACCCAAGGCGGGAACGTCATTCCATCGCCCATGACTCAACATTAGCAAATAACGATACTATTTGTCATTGACAAATATTAAGGGCATTTCGTAAGATGGCTTCATCGACCCCATCAGTCGCATCATCCCCGCAGACGAGATAAGAGAGAGACAAGCATGGCCAAAGCATTCGCCTCGCAAGCCGACCTGGAAACCAAGAAGGTCACATTCACCCAATTGTCGGAAAACACCTGGGCCTACACGGCCGAGGGCGACCCGAACTCCGGCGTCATCATCGGCGACGACGGCGTGATGATCGTCGACACGACAGCCACGCCCGCCATGGCGCAGGATCTCATCGCGAAGATCCGCACGATCACCGACAAGCCGATCAAGTATGTGGTGCTCTCGCACTATCACGCCGTGCGCGTGCTGGGTGCGTCGGCCTACTTCGCCGAAGGCGCGCAGCAGATCATCGCAAGCCGTGGCACGTACGAGATGATCGTCGAGCGCGGCGAAGCCGACATGAAGTCGGAGATCGAGCGCTTTCCGCGTCTGTTCGCCGGTGTCGAAACGGTGCCGGGTCTCACGTGGCCGACGCTCGTCTTCGAGAAGGAAATGACGCTCTTCCTCGGCAAGCTCGAAGTGAGGATCGCGCACCTCGGTTCGGGTCACACCAAGGGCGACACGGTGGTATGGGTGCCGTCGCAAAAGGTGCTGTTCTCGGGCGACCTGGTCGAGTACGACGCCGCATGCTACACCGGTGACGCGCAACTCGCCGAATGGCCGGCCACGCTCGACGCGCTGGCCGCGCTCGGCGCCGAAAAGCTCGTGCCGGGCCGGGGCCCTGCCCTGACCACGCCCGACGATGTCGCCAAGGGCCTGGCGTACACGAAGGACTTCGTGACGACATTGTTCGAAGCGGGCAAGCAGGCCGTCGAACAGAAGCTCGATTTGAAGGGGGCGATGGCACTGACGCGTCGCGCGATGGATCCGAAGTTCGGTCAGGTCTTCATCTACGAACACTGCCTGCCGTTCGATGTGACCCGCGCGTTCGACGAAGCGAGCGGCATCACGCATCCGCGCATCTGGACGGCGCAGCGCGACAAGGAAATGTGGACCGCTCTGCAGGACTGAGGTCGCGCAGATCGGCCTCGGCGCGGCGATAGACGCCGCGCCGGGCGCAACATCAAGAGTAAAAGCAAAAAGCGGAACCCGCCGGGGCGCTTGCGCCGGTGCGGTGCCGACGATGGAGACATTGTATGAGCAGCATCGATTACCAGCGTCTGACGTTCGATTACCAGCCCTGCGCAGAACAGTCCGGCAACGCCGCGGGTGATATTCACCCGGTCATCGTGGTCGGCGCGGGGCCGGTGGGACTGGCGAGCGCCATCGACCTCGCGCAGCAGGGCGTGCCCGTGATCGTGCTCGACGACGACTGCACGCTCTCGGCAGGTTCGCGCGCCATCTGTTTCGCCAAGCGTACGCTCGATATCTTCGACCGTCTCGGCTGCGGCGAGCGCATGGTGCAAAAGGGCGTGTGCTGGAACGTCGGCCGCGTGTTCCTGCGCGATCGGGAGGTCTACAACTTCGACCTGCTGCCGGAAACGGGACACCTTCGTCCGGCGTTCATCAACCTTCAGCAGTACTACGTCGAAGGTTATCTCTACGAGCGCGCACGCGAACTGCCGAACATCGACATCCGCTGGAAGCACAAGGTCGTGGGGCTCACGCAGCAAGGCACGCCCGGTACGCCCGAGGCGAGCGTCACGCTCACGGTCGAGACGCCCGACGGCAACTATCAAACCAGCGCACGTTACGTCGTGGCCGCCGACGGATCGCGCAGTCCCGTGCGCAAGTTGCTCGGTGTGGACACCCACGGACGCACATTCAAGGACCGCTTCCTGATCGCCGACGTGAAGATGACGGCAGACTTTCCGACCGAGCGCTGGTTCTGGTTCGATCCGCCGTTCCATCCGAATCAATCCGTGCTGTTGCATCGTCAACCAGACGACGTGTGGCGCATCGATTTCCAGTTGGGATGGGATGCCGACCCGGCCGTCGAGAAGACGCCCGAGCGCGTGATCCCACGCGTGCAAGCCTTGCTCGGACCTGACGCCAAATTCACCCTGGAGTGGGTCAGCGTCTATACGTTCTCATGCCTGCGCATGGACGACTTCCGTCACGGTCACGTGCTGTTCACCGGGGACGCCGCGCATGGTGTATCGCCGTTCGGCGCGCGCGGCGCTAACAGCGGCGTGCAGGATGCGGAGAACCTCGCGTGGAAACTGGCGCTGGTGCTTGCCGGCCAGGCGCCGGATACGCTGCTCGACACTTACGCCCGTGAGCGCGAATTCGCCGCTGACGAAAACATCCGCAACTCGACGCGTTCCACCGATTTCATCACGCCCAAGAGCCCCGTCTCGCGGGTCTTTCGCGATGCCGTGCTGACGCTCGCCCGCGATCACGCGTTTGCGCGTCAGTTGGTCAACAGCGGGCGGTTGTCCGTGCCCGCCGTGCTGAGCGAGTCGACACTGAATACGCCGGAGCGCGACACGTTTGCGGGACGCATGGTCCCGGGCACGGCCTGCGTCGACGCACCGCTCGTCCGGCATGGGCAGGACGGCTGGCTGCTGCCTCGCCTGGGCGGGCGCTTCGTCGCGCTCGTATTCGGTGCACCGGCGTCGCTCGATGCGGCATCGCTCGCGGGCCTCGACGCGCTCGCGAACGACAGCGTGCCCGTCGTGTCATTGTTCGTCACGCCGGATGCCGAAGCGGCGCAGGACGCGCGCGGCGAATCCCATAGCGTCTGGCACGACGCGCAAGGCCTGGCGGCCCAACGCTACGACGCCGCGCCGGGAACGGTGTATCTGATTCGTCCGGATCAACACGTGTGCGCGCGGTGGCGCAGCGTCGACGCGACGGCGATTGCCGCCGCGCGCGAGCGGGCGTTGGGACGTACCGCCCCGGAAGTCGCGCCGATGCAATGCGCGGCCTGAGGTGCCGCCGGCCAAGCGCATCGACCCACATCCCGATCCCATCGATCCCGCAGTAAGGAGCCCCTTCATGGCACTCGATACACAACCGCGTCTGACGCGTCCGGACGACTTCTACGAAGCCCTGATCGACATGCACCGAGATCTCGACGAGGCGCAAAGTCAGGCGGCCAACGCGCAACTGATCCTGCTGCTCGCCAACCAGATCGGCGATCACGACACGCTGCTTTCGGCGCTTCGGCTGGCGCGCGCTGGCGCACTGGGCACCGCGACGAGTGGATCGACGGACGGTCCGCAAGCGTGACACAAGCAAAAGCGGGGCGCCCGGCCATCGGGCGCCCCGCTTTGTTCGACGCGAGACCGCGCAAGCAACGCGCGTGCGGACGTTACACCACCACCATCTGCGAAATCTTCTGCGCGGCCGCCAGCAGGGGCGCGAGGAATGTGGCTTCCATTTCCGCCGCCGACGTGCGGTTGGCCTGACCGCTGACGTTCATCGCCGCAATCACCTGCCCCGCGCGGTTGCGAATTGGCGCAGCGATCGAAATCATCCCCTCTTCCAACTCCTGATCGACGATGGCCCACCCCTGGGCGCGCACGTCGAGAATGCGCTGACGCAACGTGTCGATATCCGTCACCGTGCGGCGCGTGTGCTGACGAATGTCCGCGCGACGCAAGGCGGCGTCGAGTTCGTCGTCGGGCAACGCCGAGAGCATGACGCGCCCCATCGAGGTACACCATGCCGGCAGACGGCTGCCGATCGACAGGTTGATCGACATCACCTTGCGCACCGGCACGCGCAGGACATAGACGATGTCGTCGCCATCGAGCACCGAGGCGGAACTGCTCTCATGCACTTGCTGCACCAGCGCCTCCATGAACGGCTCGGCCAGATTCCACAGCGGCATCGACGTCAGATACGAAAAGCCGAGGTCGAGAATACGCGGCGTGAGCCGAAACAGGCGCCCCTCGCTTCGCACATAGCCCAGCGCTTCGAGCGTGAGCAGAATGCGACGCGCCCCCGCACGGGTGAGACCCGACGCCTGTGCGACTTCCGAGAGCGTCTGCGCCGGACGCGTCGCGTTGAACGCCTTGACCACAGCCAACCCGCGCGCAAACGACTGCACGTAGGAGTCACCCGGTTTCTTGTCGGTGGGTTCGGTAGCGTCGTTGAGCACGGGTGTCATGGAAAAGGCGGATGTCGAAAGGCAATGGAACGGCAAGCGTAATGGATTTGTGTCGCCGGTTCCACCGCACGACACACGGCACTGCGTCGTCTGCGCCAGACCGGCGTCCCCCCCTCGGGCCGACCCTCGCTTGACGGCCGACACGAGAAGGCTTACGCTGTTCTTATAGCGAATACATGTTCGCTATAAGAACATTGTGAACCAGACGATGCCGCCTGACAAGACGCCATCGCCGGGAGACACCCAACAAGGGCCACGGCCGAGAGTCCGCCAGCCCGATGGAACTGCCCAGGAGGCACGTGTGATCAACAAGATTTACGATTCGCTCGCCAGCGCGGTTGCCGACGTTCACGACGGCGCGACGATCATGATTGGCGGCTTCGGCAATGCCGGGATGCCCTCGGCGCTCATCGACGCGCTGATCGAGCAAGGCTCGCGCGAACTGACCATCGTCAACAACAACGCCGGGAACGGTGAGACCGGCCTCGCCGCCCTGCTCAAGGCCGGGCGCGTGCGCAAGATCATCTGCTCGTTCCCGCGCCAGACCGACTCGCAGGTGTTCGACGCGCTCTATCGCGCGGGCAAGATCGAGCTGGAACTGGTGCCGCAGGGCAATCTGGCCGAGCGCATTCGCGCCGCAGGCGCCGGCATCGGCGGCTTCTTCACGCCGACCGGCTACGGCACGCTGCTCGCCGAAGGCAAGGAAACGCGCGTCATCGACGGCAAGCCATATGTGTTCGAACTGCCGATCCACGCCGACTTCGCGCTCATCAAGGCGCTCAAGGGCGACCGCTGGGGCAACCTCGTGTATCGCAAGACCGCCCGCAACTTCGGCCCGATCATGGCCACGGCGGCCAAGTGCGCCATCGTTCAGGTGAATGAAGTCGTCGCGCTGGGCGACCTCGATCCGGAAGCCGTGGTCACGCCCGGCATCTTCGTTCAACGCGTCGTCGCGGTGCCTGGCACCGCACGCGCCTGATCCCCATCTGAACTCGGAGCACGACATGAACCGACTGACCCGCGACCAGATGGCCGCCCGCGTTGCCCAGGACATTCCCGACGGCGCCTACGTCAACCTCGGCATCGGCCTGCCGACCGCTGTCGCCAATCACCTGCCCGCCGAGCGAGAGATCATTCTCCAGAGCGAAAACGGCGTGATCGGCATGGGCCCGGCCCCCGCCAAGGGCGAAGAGGACGAAGACCTCATCAATGCCGGCAAGCAACCCGTCACGCTCAAGCCGGGCGGCGCGTACTTCCACCATGCCGATTCGTTCGCGATGATGCGCGGTGGCCACCTGGACTTCTGCGTGCTCGGCGCGTTCCAGGTCTCGAAGACGGGCGATCTGGCCAACTGGCACACGGGCGCTCCCGACGCCATTCCGGCCGTGGGCGGGGCGATGGACCTCGCCAGCGGCGCCAAGCAGGTGTTCGTGATGATGGAGCACCAGACCAAGCAGGGCGAGAGCAAGATCGTCGAGCAGTGCACGTATCCGCTCACCGGCGTGGGTTGCGTCACGCGCATCTACACCGATCTGGCGGTGCTCGACGTCACCCCCGAGGGCCTGCGCGTCGTCGACATGGTCGACGGCCTCACGCTCGACGAACTCCAAGGTGTGACCGGTGTGACGCTGCTGCCCTCACCGGCTGTTGCCTGACGCGGCACAAGCCCCCACCGCCGGGACATCGCCTGATGCAACCCGGCGTTTTTTCATCTGCGAGACTCCCTGCGCGAGTTTCGATTCGGCTGAGGTAGACCCATGAGTGAAGTCTTTATCTGCGACGCGATTCGCACCCCCATCGGCCGCTACGGCGGCGCGCTGTCCTCCGTACGTGCCGACGACCTCGGCGCCGTGCCCCTCAAGGCGCTCATGGCGCGCAACGGCGGCGTCGACTGGACGCAGGTCGATGACGTGATCTTCGGCTGCGCCAACCAGGCCGGAGAAGACAACCGCAACGTGGCACGCATGTCGTCGCTGCTGGCCGGCCTGCCGCAAGACGTGCCGGGCGCCACGCTCAACCGCCTGTGCGGTTCGGGCATGGACGCCATCGGCACCGCCGCGCGCGCCATCAAGGCGGGCGAAGCCGGCCTGATGATCGCCGGCGGCGTGGAGAGCATGAGCCGTGCGCCGTTCGTGATGGGCAAGGCGGCGAGCGCGTTTTCGCGTCAGGCGGAAATTTACGATACGACCATCGGCTGGCGTTTCGTCAATCCGTTGATGAAGGCGCAGTACGGTGTGGATTCGATGCCCGAGACGGGCGAGAACGTTGCGACCGAGTTCGGCATCAGCCGTGAAGATCAGGATCGCTTCGCGGTGCGTTCGCAGGAAAAAGCGGCACGCGCCCAGGCCGACGGCACGCTGGCCCAGGAAATCACGCCGGTGTCCATCGCCCAGAAAAAGGGTGAGGCGATCGTGGTGGATCGCGACGAACATCCGCGTGCAACGAGCATGGAAGCGCTCGCCAGACTCAAGGGCGTGGTACGCCCGGATGGCACCGTGACCGCCGGCAACGCTTCTGGCGTCAACGACGGCGCCTGCGCTCTGCTGTTGGCAGACGAGGCGAGTGCGGCGCGCTTTGGCCTGACGCCGCGTGCCCGCATTCTGGGCATGGCGACGGCAGGGGTGGCACCGCGCATCATGGGCATCGGTCCGGCTCCCGCAACGAAAAAACTGCTCGCTCGGCTCGGTATGTCGATCGATCAGTTCGATGTGATCGAACTCAACGAAGCGTTTGCGAGCCAGGGCCTGGCCGTGCTGCGTCAGCTCGGCGTGGCCGACGACGACCTGCGCGTCAATCCGAACGGTGGCGCCATTGCGCTGGGCCATCCGCTCGGCATGAGCGGCGCACGTCTGGTGACGACGGCGATGTACCAGCTCCAGCGTACGGGTGGTCGCTTTGCGCTGTGTACGATGTGCATTGGGGTCGGCCAAGGCATCGCTATCGCCATCGAAGCGGTGTAATCCCACAACACCGCCCGTGTTTCAGGGCCGGGCGCGCGTGCGGGACTGGGTAAGTCCTGCCACGCCGCACCGGGGTCCCGCCGGCACGATCAGTGCCGGGCGGGACGCATCTGCCCTCAATCTCCTTCCGTCCTTCCTCAGGTTCCCCTGACCGTTCAGACAGCCTTGGCGACGTCACGCATGACGGCGTCGAAGAACGTTGCCCGCGCGTCCGCTTCGCTGCGGGCATACGCGCGGTTGATGCCGCTGATCACTGCCCGAATCGATGCGGTCGTCAGATTCGCATCGATGCCCACGCCGAAAGCACTGCCCACGATGGCGTCGCCGGCCATCTCCGCGATGGCGATCGCACGGGCGTCGGCCCCTTGCGTGAGCGCGCGCTCCTCGTAGTGCTGGACGCGCACAGGCGTGCGCATGGCGTGCATCAGGGCGTCCAGCGGTCCGTTACCGGTGCCCGAGACGGTCGTGCGGTGACCGTGAATGTCGAGCGTCACGGCGATTTGCTGGCGGCCGTCTCGCTCGGACAGCGTGTGACCGACGTAAGCGACCGGCTCGTTCGACGCCACGTATTCCTTCTGGAACAGTTGCCAGATCTGCGACGCGGTGACTTCGGCCCCCGTCTCGTCGGTGTAACGCTGTACGGCCGAGCTGAAATCGACCTGCAGCCGACGCGGCATCTGCACGCCATACGACTGCTCGAGCAGATAGGCGATGCCGCCCTTGCCCGACTGGCTGTTCACGCGAATGATCGAGTCGTACGTGCGGCCGAGATCGCTCGGGTCGATGGGCAGGTACGGCACTTCCCAGACGGCATCAGGTTTTTGCGCCGCCAGGCCCTTCTTGATGGCGTCCTGATGCGAACCGGAGAACGCGGTGAACACCAGGTCGCCGACGTACGGATGTCGCGGATGCACGGGCAACTGCGTGCATTCTTCCGACGTGCGGGCGATCTCGTTGATGTTCGAGAAGTCGAGGCCCGGATCCACACCCTGCGTGTACAGGTTCAAACCGAGGGTGACGAGGTCAACGTTGCCCGTGCGCTCGCCGTTGCCGAAGAGGCACCCTTCGATGCGGTCGGCGCCGGCCATCACGGCCAGTTCAGCGGCGGCCACGGCCGTGCCGCGATCGTTGTGCGGGTGGACCGAGAGAATCAGCGAATCGCGGCGCGCGAGGTGACGGTGCATCCACTCAATCTGGTCGGCATAGTGGTTCGGCGTGCCGATTTCCACCGTGGCCGGCAGGTTGACGATGCACTTGCGCTGCGGCGTCGGCTGCCACACATCGAACACGGCGTCGCACACGTCCTTGGCGAACTCGAGTTCGGTGCCGGTAAACGTCTCGGGGCTGTATTGCAGCGTCCATTGCGTGTCCGGCGCGGCGTCGGCACAGCGTTTGATCGTCTTGGCCGCGGCCACGGCAAGCGCCTTCACGCCGGGCTGATCGAGGTTGAAGACGATGCGGCGGAATTCGGGCGCGGTCGCGTTGTAGAGGTGGACGATGGCGCGCGGCGCGCCCTTGAGCGCGGCGAACGTGCGCTCGATGAGGTCGTCGCGGGCCTGCGTGAGGACTTCGATGGTGACGTCGTCGGGGATGTGACCGCCTTCGATCAGTTCCCGCACGAAGTTGAAATCGGTATCGGACGCCGACGGGAACGCCACTTCGATTTCCTTGAAGCCGATGGCGACGAGCGTCTTGAACATGCGCATCTTGCGCTGGGCATCCATCGGCTCGAACAGGGCCTGGTTGCCGTCTCGCAGATCGGTGCTCATCCAGATCGGGGCGCGCGTGATGGTGCGGCTCGGCCATTGTCGGTCGGGGATATTGACCGGGGTGAACGGGCGGTACTTCGTGGCGGGGTGCTTCAACATGGCGTTGTCTCGATGGTCAGCAAAAGTGGCAACCGGACGACGCATGAACGCAGATAAGCTACGACCGCCGGTTGGAGGAACCGGGGCTCAGATCGGCGTAACTGGGGAAAATCAGCGGTGCTTCAGAGAAATCTTCAGACGATGCACGCGCGCAGCAACGGACCAAGCCCGGTGGAGCGGGCTAGTAGTCGTAGCGAGAGGGAGAATTGCGCGGTGATCATGGGCCTCATGAAATCACAGAGTTTCAGGCACTGTCAACCATGATGTGTTGCTTTGCGAGATTGCCGTCGTGGGCAACTACGCGCCGCCGTTGAGCGGCGACGCCAGGAGACCGCCGCCCCATCAGGCCGTGAGCGGCACGGCCGAGGTGCACTTGATCTCGTCGAGACAAACGCTCGACTTGACGGCACTCACCCCGGGAATCCGCATCAGCGTATCGAGCAAGAACTCGGACAGCGCCTTCAGATCGCGGGCCACGACCTTGAGCACGTAGTCGATATCGCCCGTCACGGAAAAGCACTCCTGAATCTGTGCCAGCTCCGCCACCAGTGCCTTGAAGTTCGACAGGTCGCGGATATGACCGCGCTCCATCGTCACATGGACGAAGGCGACCACGCCGAAGCCGAGCCGCTGCGCGTCGAGCCGTGTGTCGTAGCCCTTGATGACGCCCATCTCCTCGAGCCGCCGGTGACGCCGCAGCGTCTGCGCGGGCGACAGCTTGATCGCCTCGGCCAGCTCAAGATTCGAAATTCGCCCGCGCGACTGCAATACCCCCAGCAACCGGACGTCGATTCGATCGATCTCGATATCATGCACTTTTATCTCTCCTCATACACATTTTCCGAAATATTAGTGCATAAACTAGGGTTTCCCTAACACCGTTACGAAATCCTATTTTGCGGTGCCCCCCTTACACTGAGCGCGGTAAAACGTCGCATATGCGCGCCACCTTCCCAACATTTCAGGGATTACGGCGAACGGAACGGGCCCGCCGGTTGATCCCAACCCGACGGTCGACAAAGCGCAATTTTGTTGCACTTCCCGTTGTCGCCCGGCGTTCGACGAATCTGACACCTTATCCATCACCTGACCCAGCCGAGACGATCATGGCCGACCTGTTTGACAACCCGATGCAACTGATGGGCTTCGAATTCGTGGAATTCGCGTCGCCTACCCCGAACGTCCTCGAACCCATTTTCGAGCAGATGGGCTTCACGCTGGTGGCGCGTCACCGTTCGAAGGACGTAGTGCTGTACCGCCAGGGCGACATCAACTTCATCGTGAACCGCGAGCCGAACAGCGAAGCGGCCTACTTCGCCGCCGAGCACGGTCCGAGCGCCTGCGGCATGGCATTCCGCGTGAAAGACTCGCACAAGGCCTACGCCCGTGCACTGGCGCTCGGTGCGCAGCCGGTGGAGATCGAGACCGGCCCGATGGAGCTGCGTCTGCCCGCGATCAAGGGCATCGGCGGTGCGCCGCTGTATCTGATCGATCGCTTCGAGGAAGGCAAGTCGATCTATGACATCGACTTCGAATTCATCGAGGGCGTCGACCGCCATCCGGTCGGCCACGGCCTGCGTCTGATCGACCACCTGACGCACAACGTTTATCGCGGCCGCATGGCCTATTGGGCCAGCTTCTACGAGAAGCTGTTCAACTTCCGCGAGATCCGCTACTTCGACATCTCAGGCGAATACACCGGCCTGACGTCCAAGGCCATGACCGCGCCCGATGGTAAAATTCGCATCCCCCTGAACGAGGAATCCGCCAAGGGCAGCGGCCAGATCGAGGAATTCCTGATGGCCTTCAACGGCGAAGGCATTCAGCACATTGCGTTCCTCACCGACAACCTGCTGCAGGTGATCGACAACCTGCAAATGGCCGGCGTCGATCTCATGACCGCGCCGAACGACTTCTACTACGATGCGCTCGAGACCCGTCTGCCCGGTCATGGCCAGCCGATCGGCGAACTGAAGTCGCGCGGCATTCTGCTCGACGGCACGACCGAAGGCGGCAAGCCGCGCCTGCTGTTGCAGATCTTCTCGAAGACGCTGCTCGGCCCGGTGTTCTTCGAGTTCATCCAGCGCGAGGGTGACGACGGCTTCGGCGAAGGCAACTTCAAGGCGCTGTTCGAATCGCTCGAGCGCGATCAGATCGAGCGAGGTACGCTCAAGGTCTGAGTCGGGGGAGACACGATCGTCGGCACACGCCGACGATCCCAAAGGACACGGCGGCGGCGTCATAAGCGCTGCGCCGTGGCGGCTCAACGGTTCCGGTTCGTTCGCCCACAGGACGAAACAGAGAAGCGCGCCGCATGGCAACGAAGGTAGGGTAAGGAACAGACATGTCCGCCAACGCACCACAAGAAGGCTCGCTCCACCGCGGCCTGAAGAATCGTCACATCCAATTGATCGCGCTGGGTGGCGCGATCGGCACCGGCCTCTTTCTCGGCATCGCCCAAACCATCAAGACCGCCGGTCCGTCAGTGCTGCTGGGCTATGCCATTGCCGGCGTCGTCGCGTTTTTCATCATGCGCCAGCTCGGCGAAATGGTCGTCGACGAGCCGGTCGCCGGCTCGTTCAGCTACTTCGCCAACAAGTATTGCGGCCATTTCGCGGGCTTCGTGTCCGGCTGGAACTACTGGGTGCTCTACGTGCTGGTGTCGATGGCCGAACTCTCGGCCGTGGGCATCTACGTCCAGTACTGGTGGCCGGCCATCCCCACCTGGGTCTCGGCCCTCGTGTGCTTTGGCGTCATCAACGCCATCAACCTCTCCAGCGTGAAGTCGTACGGCGAGATGGAATTCTGGTTCTCCATCATCAAGGTCGCCGCCATCGTCGGCATGATCGGGTTCGGCGGCTATCTGCTGTTCTCCGGCAACGCCGGCCCTGAAGCCAGCGTGACCAACCTGTGGCGACACGGCGGTTTCTTCCCGAACGGCGTATCGGGCCTGGTCATGGCGATGGCCGTCATCATGTTCTCCTTCGGGGGACTGGAACTGGTCGGCATCACGGCGGCGGAAGCGGACAACCCGTCGCACACGATTCCGCGCGCGACCAACCAGGTCATCTACCGCATTCTGATTTTCTACGTTGGCGCGCTCGGCGTGCTGCTCTCGCTGTATCCGTGGGAGAAGGTGGTATCGGGCGGCAGCCCGTTCGTGCTGATCTTCCACGCACTGAACAGCAATGCCGTTGCCAACGTGCTCAACGCCGTGGTGCTGACCGCGGCGCTCTCGGTCTACAACAGTTGTGTGTACTGCAACAGCCGCATGCTCTACGGTCTGGCCGGTCAAGGTAACGCGCCGCGTGCGCTGCTCAAGGTCAACCGTCGTGGCATTCCGCTGCTGGCGCTGGGCGTCTCGGCCGCCGCGACCGCCGTGTGCGTGGTGATCAACTACTTCATGCCGGGCAAGGCATTCGAACTGTTGATGGGGCTGGTCGTGTCGGCGCTGATCATCAACTGGGCGATGATCAGTGTGATCCATTTGGTCTTCCGTCGTGCCAAGGCGCGCGCGGGCGAGACAACGCTGTTCAAGAGCCTCGGCTACCCGCTCACGAACTACCTGTGCCTGGCGTTCCTCGGCGGCATTCTGGTCGTGATGTACCTGATTCCGGACCTGCGCATTTCGGTCTACCTGATCCCGGTGTGGCTGGTCGCGCTCGGCATCGGCTATCTGGTGCGTCAGAAAACACACCGCGTAGCCCCGATTCAGGCCAGGGCGGCACGCTGAGGTCCCCCGCCCAAGGCCGACGACCACCGGCGCCAGCCGGTCGCAGCGCCTCGGGCGCCAACCGCCCGGGGGCATACCCGGCGACACCTCACTAGCGGTATCATCAACTTCTTGGCGCAGTCCGGGCCGCCGGGACCGATCAGACGGTCCGGCGGCCCGGCGCCCGCACTCCACCGACTTTCTCTCGTTTTTCCAGGAACCGCCATGTTCGAACATATCGATGCCTATCCCGGTGACCCGATCCTCTCGCTCAACGAGAATTTCGCCAAGGATCCCCGTACCAACAAGGTCAACCTGAGCATCGGCATCTACTACGACGACGATGGCCGCCTTCCGGTCATGCAGGCCGTGCGAGAGGCAGAAGCGCAGTTGCTCGGCGAAGTCGGTCCGAAGCCGTACCTGCCGATGGCAGGGCTGGCCACCTATCGCGACGCCGTGCAAGCGCTCGTGTTCGGCGACGACTCGCCGGCACGCGCCGACGGTCGCATCGCTACGGTACAGACGCTCGGCGGCTCGGGTGCGCTCAAGGTGGGTGCCGATTTCATCAAGCGCTACTTCCCCGGCGCGCAGGTCTGGGTGAGCGATCCCACGTGGGACAACCATCGCTTCATCTTCGAGCGTGCCGGTTTCACCGTGAATACGTATCCGTATTACGACGAGGCCACCGGCGGCCTGCGTTTCGACGCGATGGTCGACGCCATCGACAAGCTGCCTGCGCGTAGCGTGGTGCTGCTGCACGCGTGCTGTCACAACCCGACCGGCGTCGATCTGAACGATGCGCAGTGGGTGCAATTGATCGACGTACTCAAGAAGCGCGAGTTGCTGCCCTTCGTCGACATGGCGTATCAAGGCTTCGGCTCGGGTCTGGACGCCGACGCGTTCGTGATTCGTGAACTGGCACGTCAAGGGGTGCCGGCCTTCGTCGCCAACTCGTTCTCGAAGAACTTCTCGCTGTACGGCGAGCGTTGCGGCGGCCTGTCGGTCATCTGCGAGTCGGCCGAAGCGGCCGATCGCGTGCTCGGTCAGCTCACGAGCGCGGTGCGTTCAAACTACAGCAACCCGCCGACGCACGGCGCGAAGATCGTCGCCAAGGTATTGAGCACACCGGCACTGCGCAAGTCGTGGGAAGCCGAACTCATGGCCATGTGCCAGCGCATCGCGCGCATGCGGGGCGCGATTCACGACGGCCTGCGCGGGCATATCCCCGAGGCGATGCTCTCGCGCTACCTCGAGCAGCGCGGCATGTTCACGTACACGGGGCTGTCGGCGACGCAGGTCGATGTCCTGCGTGATACGTACGGCGTCTATCTGATCCGCTCGGGCCGCATGTGCGTGGCGGGCCTCAACGAGAAGAACGTGGCGGTGGTGGCCGACAGCATCGCCAAGGTGTTGAGCCAAGGCTGAGCGTCGCTCCGTATTGGAAGCCCCACGAAAAAGGGACGGCGTGCGCCGTCCCTTTTTCAATTCAATGCGGCGTGCTTAACGAGTTGCACGGTAAGCTTGCCCGGCGTGCTTCGTCACCGGGGTGCCGAGGCGAGGTACTGCCACGACAGCCCTGCCGCACCGCGCACGACCTTGCCTGCCGAGCCCTCGGGAAAGTGGGCTGGGAACACAGTGGTTCCGGCGTCAGCCGCCAGACCGAGCAGCCTGCGGCGCGACACGTCGGCCTGAACCGGATCGAGACAGAACGCCGAACACCACTCGGGACGATAGACCTGCACGGGGCTGTGCATGACATCGCCGGAGAACAACGCGGTCTCCCCCTGCGACGCGATCGAGATAGCCATGTGACCCGCACTGTGGCCTGGCGTCGGCAGGAAGCGAACGCCGTCAAGCACCTGTTCACCGCCGTCGGGCACCTCATGCACAAGGCCGGCGTCGAGCAGCGGCAACACGCTGTCTTCGAACACCATTCGACGTGCGGCGCCCGGACCGGTGTCAAAGAACTCACGCTCGCGCCGGGCGAAGACATACGTGGCGTTGGGAAATACCGGCACCCAGCGCTCTCCTTCGCGAAAGGTGTTCCAACCAACGTGATCGACGTGGAGGTGCGTGTTGAACACGTAGTCGACCTGTTCGCGATCAAATCCCGCCGCGCTCAGGCGCGCCAGCACGGGATTCGACAAGCGGTCGAACAACGGACTGAAGGCCCGCGTCTTGCCATTGCCGATACCGGTGTCGACGACGATCGTCAAGCCGTCGAACTCCACGATCCAGAGATGCGTTTGCAACGCGACGCGTCCATTCGAGGGATCGAACGACGCCGGCGAAAGCCTTGTCGCGAGATCAGCCCCGGCCTCGGGTGCCCAATCGGGAAACAGTCGCGGCGCGGGCAACGCAAACGCGGTCTCGAAGATGCCCGTGATTCGGGCGGATCCCACATGAAAGACGGGGACAGACGGCGTCATGTTCGAACTCCAGGACGTTATCCAGCAGAATAAGCAACGCATGCAATGACCGGCACATCACTCGCTACCGGATGCCAATGCCACCGCGGCGCGGCGCGTGGCAAGCGCATAGCAAAGGAAGCTGGCAATCGCCGCGACCGTCCCCACCAGCGCAAGCGCCGTGCCCAGACTACTCGCCGATCTTCCAAGGTGCTCGTTGATCGCGCCAACCGCAAACGGACCCACACTGCCGCTGATGGCATTCGTCATGAAGACGAGCAGCGCGATCGCCCGACCGCGCATTCGGTTTGGCAGCGCGATCTGAAGCGGAACAGGCGCGAGCGCCATGGCGATGCTTGCGGCGAACGCACACACGCCATAAAGCACCACTGCCGCCAGACTATGGCTCATCAGCGGCATCGCAAACGCCGCAGGAATCAGCATGGCCGCGCCGCCGGTGGACAGGCCCAGTACCCGGCGCAGCGCACTACGATCCGTCGCACGCGCGGCGAGCAGGCCCGCACAGACCACACCGAGCACGCCACCCAGCATGTACGCGGGCGCCGCAAGTTCGCCGACCGTCCGGGCGTCGAGCTGAAACTTGCGCATGAGTAGCGCAGGAAACCAGGCGGCATGGGCGTAGAAGAGCGTGATCAGCGCCACATACGCCGCGAAGTATGGCAGGCAAAAGCGATTCCTGACGAAGAGCTCGCGCATCACTTCCCGCATCGACGGCAAGTCGTCCTCGCCGACGGCACCGGCGCGTCCGAGGCCGCGGCGTGTTGGCTCGCGCACCGTGAAGAACACCAGGGCGCTGAGCAGGAAACCCGGCAGACCGACGGCAACGAAAACGGACTGCCACGGCGTCAGCCCATGGGTCGCCAGCCAGGCACTGACGGTGTGATCGCTGCTCAGGGTGAACAGATAACCGCCGCCGAACAATGCCAGCCCGCCGCCGACATACGGCCCCAACATGAAGATGCTGCTGGCGCGGGTGACCTTTCGCGGCGCGAAGAGATCGCTAAAGATCGAGAGCACGGCAGGGCTGAGTGCCGCTTCCGCCACGGCCGTCCCGGCGCGCGCGAACAACAGCTCCGTAAAGTTGGTCGCAAACCCGCACAGCACGGTCGATGCCCCCCAGATGGCCACACAGGCCGCGATCAGCGTCACGCGATTGGCGCGGTCGACCCAGCGGGCCACGAAGACCCCCGCCGTGGCATAGCACATGGTGAAGGATATGCCTTGCATCAGACCGATCTGCACGTCGGTGAGCCCAAGCGTTTGCTTGATCGGCTGCACGAGAATGCTGACGACCTGACGGTCGAGATAAGAAAACGCAAAGCAAACGAAAAACAGCAGCACCACGTAACCGTAATAGCCGGCACGTCCGTGTTGCTCATCTGCCGACGTGGCAATGATGGCGGGTTGAGCGCTCATGAGAATGTCCTGTTTGACATGCAATGTGTCGAGATGACGGAGGCTGCGATCGGCGCAGTACGCGTCAGTCCCAGGGACTGTCGCTGGCGAGCAATGCGATGCAGTCGCCCGGCTCCACTCGGGCGAACGTGCGCATGCACATCACCGTGCCGTCGCTGCGGAAGGCGATTTCGCGGGGTGCCTCCCACGGGGCGTGCGGATCGAACAGGCGCCCGGCCAGTTGCCCGTCGCGCACGTCGTCGCCGAGCCGGAACGCCGGCTCGAAGACACCGCCCCGCGGCGCGTAGACGTAATGCCTCGGCCCGTGCACGGCCATGACGCGGGTGTCGTGCGACGGTGCCGGACCGTCCTCCGACGTAACGCCCAGCACGCGCAGAACGCGTTGCAGACCGGCTTCGACAATGGCGAGGTTGGCGGCGTCGCAACCCGCGCCGCCACCAAATTCGCCGCAGAGAAATAGTTTGTCGTGACGTTGCGCCGCGGCGCCGAAGGTGCGGTCTTCGCCGAGCAGATCCATAACCATCGTGTACGGGGCACCGAAGGCGCGAACCAACTGCAGATAGCGAGCGCGGCGCGCGACGTCGACGGGCGGCGCGGCCAGCAAGGTCGGTGCGTGGTCGAACGACGCCCCGCCGGCGTGCAAGTCGATCACGACGTCGGCACGGGGCAGCAGCTCGGTCTCCACGTAGTGCGCGATCATCTCGGTCGGCTGTCCATTGCGCGCGCCGGGGAACAGCCGGTTCAGGTTGCCCTTGTCGATGGGCGACGTGCGCGTGCCGTTCGCGAACGCCGGATAGTTCAGCGCGGGAATCACGATCAGCCGGCCGCGAACCGACATGGTGGGCAGGCGCTGCAACAGCTTCATCAGGGCGATCGGACCTTCGTATTCGTCGCCGTGATTGCCACCGGTCAGCAGCACCGTTGGGCCGGTGCCCGGGCCCGCGTTCAGCACTGCGGCCGGAATCGGGACATGCCCGTAAGCGGATCGGTCGTGAGAATAAGGCAAGCGCAGCGTGCCGGTCTGGAGACCGGTGCGCTCATAGTCGATATCGGAAGCAATCAGGGACGCAGAGTTTTGCATGACGAGAGAGTGAAAAGCCAGGCGATGCCTTGGATGAATTCACTATCGCAGACGCAAAAATGCTTGACCAATGCCGTTCATTGACCGGGGTGATGCCTCCAACGCATCGCCCGACGTGGCGGCGGATGCCACGGCATCCGATCGCACGTCGGAGCGTCAAGCCGCCTGTACGGCGGCCAACTGTTCGATGAAGCGTTGCAGGGCGGGCTGTGGCGGATGCTGCGCCGAGTGGCAGAAGGCCAACGGCAAGCGCACCGAGAGATCGCGAATGGCGGCAAAACGCACGCGGGCCGGCGGCCGGTCGCGATTCGCATCGTTGACGATCGCCAGCCCGACACCCGCAGACACCAGCGACAGGATCGCCGCCTCGGTCGACACTTCCTGACGAATGTCGAGCGTCAAGCCATGCTCGGCACATGCGGCGATCAAACGATCGTAGTACGCGGGATAAACCGCGCGCGGAAAGGCCACGAAGGGGTGCGCGCGAAGCGACGCGATGTCCACGTCGCCCTCGCGCCCCATCGGCCAATCTGCCGGCACCGCGAGGACGACATCGTGTTCGAGCAGGGGCACTTCGGCGCATCCTTCGCGCAACGCGCCGAAACGATAACAAAACCCGCCGTCCAGCGTACCGGCCGCGATGGCGTCGAGCTGTTCGGGCGTATTCATCGGTATCAGTTCGAGCGCCACGTCTGGCGTGGTGCGCTGAAAGGCATTGAAGGCGGCGGGCACCAGACCGTCCCAGGACGCGTTCTCGACAAAACCGATGCGTAACCGGCCGGTGACGCCCGACGCGAGGCGCCGTGCGGTACGGTTCGCGCTTTCGACACGGGCGAGGATGTCACGGGCTTCAGCGAGATAGGCCGTTCCGGCAGCGGTCAGCACGAGGCCGCGCGCCGTGCGCGTGAAGAGCGCCGCCCCGATGGTCTCTTCGAGATCCCGGATCTGCCGGGAGACGGCCGGTTGCGTCACATGCAGAATTTCGGACGCCGCGCGCACGCTCAACTGCTCTGCCACCGCAATGAAATATCGGAGATGCCTGAGTTCCATGGTCCGGCCGAGGAAGGTGCTTCGTGTCTCGCCTGCGCAGACAGCCTCCGCGCGACGGGTCAAAGTGCGAGCAGTCTACCGGAAAAGCCCGACGCCACCGCGCCCGGCAAGCCAGGCGACTTGGCGGTATATTGGTCGTCCCGCGGCGCTGCGCGTCGCTCCAACACGAACGCATCGATCCTCATGTCCGATCTATCCCCCGATTTGTCCCAGTTTCCCATCACGCGCAAGTGGCCCGCCGCGCATCCCGAGCGTCTGCAACTGTATTCGCTGCCCACGCCCAACGGCGTGAAGGTGTCGATCATGCTCGAAGAAATCGGGCTGCCGTACGAAGTGCACCTGGTGAACTTCTCGACCGACGACCAACTCTCGCTCGAGTTTCTCACGCTCAACCCCAACAACAAGATTCCGGCGATCCTCGATCCCAATGGCCCCGACGGCAAGCCGATGCCGCTGTTCGAGTCAGGCGCGATCCTCTGGTATCTCGCCGAGAAGACCGGCAAGCTGCTGCCCGCCGATCCGGCCGCGCGTTACGAAACGCTGCAATGGGTGATGTTCCAGATGGGCGGCGTGGGGCCGATGTTCGGTCAGGTCGGATTCTTCCACAAGTTCGCGGGCAAGGACTTCGAGGATAAGCGTCCGCGCGACCGCTACGTGAGCGAAGCGAAGCGCCTGCTAGCCGTGCTTGACGCGCGTCTGGCGACACACCAGTGGATCATGGGCGACGAGTACACGATTGCCGATATCGCCACGTTCCCGTGGGTCCGGAATCTCGTCGGCTTCTACGAGGCAGGAGAGTTGGTCGGCTTCGACCAGTTCAAGCACGTGCAACGCGCGCTCGACGCATTCGTCGCGCGGCCCGCCGTGAAGCGCGGGCTCGACATTCCGAAGCGCTCCGCCTGAACGCCCGGATCAGGCCGGAACGTCGTTGCGACGATCGGCCTGTAACTGCGAGAAAGCACGCGTGTAGTGACGCGCACGCCGGACGTCGGTCAGACGCTCCTGAGAGCTCGCCATGCCGCGAACGGATTACGGCGACGCAGGACCCGATGCGGCGGGTGACGGGTGCGCCGGCGTCACGAACTGAGTCGCCGGTGACGGCGAATCGCCCGCCGAGCCGGAGGGCGTAGTTGTGCCGTTCGACGACGCCGCGCCCGGGCCGTTCCATTCGCCCGGCACGCCCGGAATCGTGGCGCCATGCGGCGCGCTCGCGGGCAATCCGGACGCCGGCTGCGCCAGCACGGCCGACGCTACCGGCACCGGCAACGGCCCGCTATCGCTCGCGACGGCAGGCGTGGCGTCCGCGGCGGCGGGTGCAGGCGCCGCACGCTTCACCGGGGCTTTCGCCTTGTGCGCCGGTTCGGGGCCTTCTTCGCGAACAGCCCCGTCACCCAATCCGACACGCGCGTCCACCCGTCGCTATACCAATGGTGGTTATCCGGTGCTTCGAACTTCGCGTTCGCATCGATCACCTTCGAGCGCAAGGCTCGCGAAAACACATCGCCGACGATCGGCAACGCGCTATGCGCGCCCTGCCCCCAGTAATCGCTGCGCAGCGTCACGCGACTGTCGTTGAAACCGACCCACGCCCCCGCCACCAACTGCGGCTGCATGAGGATGAACCAGCCGTCCGCGTTGTCTTGCGTCGTGCCGGTCTTGCCCGCCACATCGGCGCGAATGCCGAAGCGTGTGCGAATCGCAGTGCCCGTGCCACGATTGATGACACTGCGCAGCGTGTCGAGCAGTGTGTAGTCGTCGTTCACGGAAAGCGCACGCTCGGCGCGCGCAGGTGAGAACGTGGCGAGCACATCGCCATCGCTGTTCGTGATCTCGGTGACCATCGTCGGCTCGCGATACTCGCCGCCGTCCGCGATGGTGCCGTAAGCGGTCACCATCTCCTTGAGCGAGACGGGGCTCGTGCCGAGCGCCAGCGACGGCACCGGATCGAGCTTGCTCTCGCGCACGCCCATCGCCCGCGCCAGTCCGGCCACACGCGACGGCCCCACGTCCTGCATCAGTTGCGCCGTGACGGTGTTGCGCGACTGCGCCAGCGCGTCGCGCAACGTCATGGGCCTGTTGGTCGGCGCGGTGTCGTCGCTCGGTCGCCAGATCTCTCCGCCCGCAAGCGGAATCTCGACGACTTGGTCGACGATAGTGTCGTCCGGCGTTCTGCCCTTGACGAACGCCGCGCCATACACGAATGCCTTGAATGTCGACCCCGGCTGCCGCCGCGCCTGTTGAACGTGATCGAATGGATCGGTCGTAAAGTCGCGGCTACCGACCCATGCGCGAATTTCACCCGTGCGCGGATCGAGCGCCAGAAAACCCGCTTGCACCCGGGTCTTCGTCGCGCGCAGATTCTGCATGAATGTCTTGTCGGCGAGCTGACGCTTCATCGCCGCGTCCGGCGCCTCGCCTCCCGCCACCGCGTTGCGATACTCCGGCGATTCGCGCACGAACGCATGCACCAGCGCCGCGCTGTCGCGCCAGCCACCGCGTGCCGACCAGTTGGCGTCGGCAATGCCCTGCAATTGATTGGCCTGATGCGTGAGCGCCTGCGTGGCCATCGTCTGTAAGCGCGAGTCGATGGTCGTATGCACGACGAGGCCGTCGGAATAAATGTTGTAATCGTGACGATCGGCCCAGCCGATCAGCCACTTGCGCAATTGCTGGGCAAAGTGCGGTGCGGGCCCGGGTTCCTCGGTCTGCCGCTCGAAGTTGATGCGCAGCGGGCGTTTCTGCAACGCGGGGAGCTTCGACGCATCGAGCCCTCCGAATTTGACCATCTGGGCAAGCACGGTATTGCGACGTTGCAGCGCACGCTCAGGGTTGATCACCGGGTTGTAGTAACTGTTGCCCTTGAGCATGCCGACGAGCGTGGCGGCTTCGAGCAAATCGAGCTGGTCGGCCGACTTGTCGAAGTACGTGCGCGCGGCCATCTCGATACCGTACGCGTTGTACAGGAACGGCACCGTGTTCAGGTATGTCTCGAGAATCTCGGGCTTCGTGTAAAGCGCTTCGATCTTCAGGGCGGTGATCGCTTCCTTGAGCTTGCGCGTGAGCGTGGGCGCCCGGCCGATCTCGTCCGGATACAGATTGCGCGCGAGCTGCTGCGTGAGGGTCGACCCGCCCTGCCGGTCGCCGGAGAACGTGTGCAGCGCCGCCGATGCGGTACGCTTCAGGTCGATGCCATGATGCTCGTAAAAGCGGTGGTCTTCCGTCGCAACCAGTGCCTTGACGACGTTCGGCGATACGTCTTTCAACGGCACCCATTCACGGTTCGCCGGCCGGAATTCGGCAAGCAGCTTGCCGTCGGCCGACAGCACCTGCGCCGGTCGGTCGATCCTGGCGCGCCGGATGTCGCGGATGCTCGGTGTGAATGGAATCAGGATCAGCGTGTACGCGACAAGCAGGCACGGCAGCGCCGCGACGGCGATGAGCACGCCCCGGCGTGTCGGGTGACGCACGTGAAACCACGCACGGGCCGCATACGGCTTCAGGGGTTGCGCGAGACGCAGACCATGCCGCCCCGTCTGGGCGATGGCATGCAACAGCGACGAGAACAGCGACGAAATCGGGCGCTTCACGATGGGGGATGGCGTGGCAAAGTCCGCATCCTACCAAAACCGACAGACGAACCCGGCAAGCTCAAGGCACGATCGGCACCGGCGAGTCCGGTTCGAGCTTGCGCCACACGAAGCCGATATGCTCGCGCATGATGCGGCGCGCCGCTTCGGGCTGGCGGGTACGGATGGCCTCCCACAGTGCGAGATGGTGCGCGAGGATAGTTTCCGACGCCTGCTCGCGCAGATCGAACAGCCCCGAGTTGTTGAGCGAGATGTGCTCGTGGAGCATCTTGGTCACGCTGCCTTGCAGGTGTCGAAGCATGGCGTTGTGCGACGCGTTCGCAAGGGCCGTATGAAAATCACCGTCGAGCCGCGACTCGCGCACCGTGTCGCCGCGCTCGTGCGCGTCGACCAGCCCATCGACCAGTTCGGACAGACGCGCAAGATCTTCATCGGTCGCCCGCACGGCCGCCAGATAGGCGGTGGTGCCCTCCAGCATCAGGCGAAACTCGAGCATGTCCGGACGCAACTCCGGATGATCGCTCACGAGTTGCCGCCAAGGCGAAATCAACCCCGTCTGCAGACGATCCGAGACATAAACGCCCGACGCGGCCCGCGTCTTGAGCAGGCCGCGGGCAACGAGACGCTGAAGCGCTGCGCGCACCGTCGAGCGTGCCACGCCCAGCGATAGCGCCAGCGCCCGCTCGGACGGAATACGCTCGCCTGGCGCCCATACGCCTTCGATCAAACGGGTCTCGAGGTCGCGAGTGATGCGCTCGGTCAAAGTGGGACCGCTCACGGTGACGTCTCCTGCAATCGGTCAGATGCGTGCGTCGATGGCGACGCGGCACCCAAGTTGCGACACACGAGCACCTCGATGCCTGGGCGTGCGTCGTCGGCGCGTGTTTTGCCTATGCCGCGATTTTGCCCTGTCGGTTCGCATTCACAGCAACTGGTACGACCAGTTTGCCCGAACGTTTCACGGGTGTCGATCATCGCGTCAGCCGGACGACACGTCCGTGCCACCGTCGTGCCAACCGCCATTCAGACGCGGCCGCGCGCACGGCGACACCGCCTGACCAAGCCTTATAGCAATCGATCACCAAATCGAGGAGACGCAAGTGGAAGTGTGGGTACAGAACTACGTGCCGGGTGGCACGCTATGGATCGCGGCGCTCATGGCCGCGCTACCGATCATCGTATTCTTTGTCGCCCTGGCGGGACTGCGCATGAAAGCGCATGTCGCGGGCGCGCTGACCGTTGGGATCGCACTGATCATCGCCGTCGCTTACTTCGGCATGCCGGCCAGAATGGCCGCCATGTCCGCCGTGTATGGCTTCGCTTACGGTCTGTGGCCCATCGCCTGGATCATCATCACTGCGGTCTTTCTTTATCGTGTGGTCGTCAAGACCGGACAGTTCGACATCATTCGCAGCTCGGTGGTCTCGCTGACCAACGACCAGCGGCTTCAGATGCTGCTGATCGGTTTCTCGTTCGGCGCGTTTCTTGAAGGCGCGGCGGGCTTCGGTGCACCGGTCGCCATCACCGCCGCGCTGCTCGTCGGCCTCGGCTTCGAGCCGCTGCGCGCCGCAGGCCTGTGCCTGATCGCCAACACCGCGCCCGTTGCCTTCGGTGCGATGGGCATTCCAATCATCGTGGCGGGTCAGGTGAGCGGCATCGACGCGTTCCATATCGGCGCGATGGCCGGACGCCAATTGCCGCTGCTCTCCGCCTTCGTCCCGTTCTGGCTCGTGTTCATCATGGACGGCAAGCGTGGCGTCAAGGAAACGTGGCCTGCCGCGCTTGTGGCGGGGGCAGTTTTGCCGTCGCGCAGTACTTTTCGTCGAACTATATCGGACCGGAACTGCCGGACATCATCTCGTCGCTGTTCTCGCTCGTGTGCCTCGCCAGCTTCCTGAAGGTGTGGCAGCCGAAGACGTCCGCCGCGCGGGCCCATTCCGGCGTGTCGATGTCGGGAGGCAGCGCAGCGCTGGGTGGGTTCGGAGGCCTTGGCGGCGGATCGGCACACAGCGCGACGGCGTCGCCCTACTCCGCCGGCCAGGTCCTGCGTGCCTGGTCGCCGTTCCTGATCCTGACCGGCATGGTCACGATCTGGAGCCTGCCCGCCTTCAAGGCACTGTTCGCCGCAACAGGCCCGCTCGCGTGGACCGTGCCGTCGCTGCACGTGGCCGGGCTCGACCGCCTGGTGTCCAAAGCCGCGCCCATCGTCGCCAAGACGACCCCGATGGACGCCATCTTCAAGTGGGATGCCCTCTCGGCGACGGGCACGGCGATCTTCATTGCGGCACTGCTCTCGATGGCCCTGCTGCGCATGAAACCCGTCGACGGTGTGAAAAGCTTCTTCGAAACCGTCATGGCGCTGAAGAAGCCCGTGCTGGCCATCGGTCTCGTGCTGGCGTTTGCATTCGTCATGAACTATTCGGGCATGTCGACGACGCTTGCGCTGTTGCTCGCGCACACGGGCGCGGCGTTCCCGTTCTTCTCGCCGCTGCTCGGTTGGCTGGGGTGTTCCTGACCGGTTCCGACACGTCGTCCAACGCGTTGTTTGCGAGTCTGCAAAGCACCACCGCGCAGCAGATCGGTGTGTCGAACACGCTACTCGTGGCCGCGAACACCACCGGCGGCGTGACCGCCAAGATGATTTCCCCGCAATCGATCGCGGTGGCTTGCGCGGCCACCGGCCTGATCGGCAAGGAAGCCGATCTGTTCCGCTTCACCGTCTGGCACAGCCTGATGTTCGTCTTGCTCGCCGGTGTGATGACGCTGGTGCAGGCTTACTGGCTCACGGGGATGTTGGTGCATTGAGTCGGCCGTCGTTGTAGACACTCGCCGCGGCGCCGATCGTGCGCCACGGCGAGTGTGTCGTCCCCTGTTGGAGAACCCCATGAAAGCGGCCTTGTTCGTCCCCTGTTTCATCGATGCCCTGTTTCCCGAAGTCGGCATCGCCACGCTGGAGTTGCTGGAGAAACTCGGCTTGAGCGTCGATTACCCGCGCCGTCAGACCTGTTGTGGACAGCCTTTGGCCAACAACGGCTGCGAAGCCGACGCCGCGGGCGCCGAGTCGCTCTTTGTCGACAACTTCGCCGGTTACGACTACATCGTGGCGCCGTCGTCGAGTTGCGTGCATCACGTGCGCAAGCACCTGAGCGCAGCGGGCGAGTCGGAGCGCACGGCCGCCGTTCGCGCCAACACCTACGAACTCACCGAGTTTCTCCACGATGTGCTCAAGGTCCGCCACTTTCCGTGGGCCGAGTTTGCGTACACCGTCGGGCTGCATAACAGTTGCAGCGCCATCCGCCACCTGCATGCGGCGTCTGCCAGCGAGATTCCCGGCGAGCCATGGTCGAAGGCCCGCACGCTGCTCGACGGCGTGCGCGGCATCCGCTTCGCGGCGCCGCGTCGTCCCGACGAATGCTGCGGCTTCGGCGGCACGTTCTCCGTGTCCGAGCAGGCCGTCTCGGTCAAGATGGGGCAGGACAAGGTACAGGACCACCTCGACGCTGGCGCGCAGTTCATCGTCTCCGCCGACATGTCTTGCCTGATGCACCAGAAAGGTTGCGCGGCACGCGCGCAGACACCGATGCGCTTCCTGCATATCGCTCAAGTCCTCAATGGCGTTGACCTCGACACCCTCGCGCCGGCGGCGCATGCGCAGGTGACGGCATGAGCCGGGCCGAGCGCGTGAATCACGCCAGACAGGCCGAGGCATTTCTCGCGAAAACCGCGCACGTGGCATTTCACGACAAGCGCCTGTGGGACCTGCGCATGAAGCGCGACGCGCAGGCCGCCTCCATTGGCGAGTGGGAAACGCTGCGCACGCTCGCGTCACAGATCAAGGAACACACGCTCTCGCGATTGGGCGACTACCTCGACCAATTCTCGACACAAGCCGAAGCCAATGGCGTGAAGGTTCATTGGGCGCTCGACGCCGCTGCGCACAATGCCATCGTCCACGGCATTCTCGCGGCGCATGGCGTCAAGACACTCGTCAAGAGCAAGTCGATGCTCACCGACGAATGCGAATTGCGCGAGTATCTCGAACCGCGCGGCATCGAAGTCATGGAGACCGATCTTGGCGAGCGCATTCAGCAGCTCGACAAGCAGCCGCCGTCGCATGTGGTCGTGCCTGCGGTGCACAAGCTGCGGGGCGACGTCGCAAAGCTGTTCGGCCGCACGCTCGGCACCGATCCCGACAACGACGACGTGCACTATCTGGCCGAGAGTCAGCGTCAGACCACGCGTCCGGCGTTTCTCGAAGCGGGCGCCGGCATGACCGGCTGCAACTTCGCCGTCGCGGAAACGGGCACGGTCGTGGTGTGCACCAACGAGGGCAATGCCGATCTGTCGGCCAACGTACCGCCGGTGCACATCGTGTCCATCGGCATCGAAAAGCTGATTCCGCGCACGGCCGACCTCGGCGTGTTCATTCGCTTGTTGTCGCGCAGTGCCCTCGGGTCGCCCATCACCCAATACACGTCGCACTTTCGCGCGCCGCGTCCGGGTACGGAGATGCACTTCGTCATCGTCGACAACGGCCGCTCGGCGCGTCTCGCGATGGACGACTTCTGGTACTCACTCAAATGCATTCGCTGCGGGGCCTGCATGAATACGTGTCCGGTCTACCGACGCAGCAGTGGCCTGTCGTACGGCAGCACTTATGCAGGGCCGATCGGCGCCATTCTCAATCCCGCCTCCGACCTCAAGCGCTACAGCGCGCTGCCGTTCGCATCGACGATGAATGGCAGCTGCACCAACGTCTGCCCGGTGCGCATCAATATTCACGAGCAGTTATACAAGTGGCGACAGATCGTGGCGCAGGAAGGTGAATTGCCCCGCGTCAAGCGCAGCCTGATCAAGGTCGCCGGCAAGCTGCTCGCCAATCCGGTGCTGTATCGCACATCGATCAAATCGATGAACGTCGCCCTGCACCGTCTGCCGAACCTGGTGCTCTACAACCCCCTCAACACGTGGGGCAAGGGGCGCGACCTGCCCGACGCCCCCACCCAGACCTTCCGCGACTGGTACGACGCCCATCGAACATCGCGCGACGCGACAGGCCAGGAGACGCCATGAGCACTTCCCGCAATGAATTTCTCGTGCGCGTGCGCGCCGCGCAGCGCGTGTCGCTGCGTGATGACGAACGGACTGTCGACGGGGCGTACGAACCGTTTCCCTTGCCCGTACTGCCTGTCTTCGAGACACCCGAGGGCGACCGGTGCGAGCGCTTCGGCCTGAACCTCGTTGCGATGGGCGGCAAACTCGCGACGCTCGACCACGCGCATGAACTGCCCGCGTGGCTTGCCGAGCGGTTTCCCGGCGTGACGCCCGTCACCGCGACAGCGCAAGCCACTACGGCGGCACCGCTCGACCTCAGGCGCGCGCCGGCGTCGCTGCATGACGTCGACGTCGCCATCGTGCGTGCGCGCTTCGGCGTCGCGGAGACCGGCTCCGTCTGGCTCTCCGAGCAGGAGTACGGAGTGAACGCGCTCGGCTATCTCGTGCAGCATCTCGTGGTGTTGCTCGACCCACGCGACATCGTCGATGGCCTGCAGGACATCTATCGATTGCCAGACTTTGCGTCGGCGCGTTACGCGGTCCTCGTCACCGGACCGTCCGCAACGGCCGATATCGAAGGCGTGCTGATTCAAGGTGCCCAGGGCGTGCGTTCCCTCACGGTCGTGTTGCTGCCTCGCGACTGATTGCGTCCCAACGCCGCTCGGCGCCGCGACGCTTTGTCGCACAGCGCCCGTGCGTTCTCCCGCACTTGACGCGCATCAAGTTCGCCCCGGGAGGCGGCTTCTACCATCGGTCGGGCTCACTCACGACTATGGAAACCACCATGAAGCTCTCTCTTGGCGCTACGGCCATCGCCGCAGCATTCGCCAGCTGTGCCGCCGTCTTCAGCCCATTCGCGGCGGCACAGGCAACGTCACAAACGACCGACACCCCCCCGGTCGAGTCAGCCAAACCCTTCGGCTTCATCAAAGACAGCTCGCAAGGGATTTACGCCGGCGACATCCTCGCACGCGTTCGCGTCATCGGCATTTTGCCGGACTCGCATGCAAGCGGCAGCGTGTTGCCAACACTGGGGGTGAGCGTGAACAACGCCATCGTGCCGGAGCTGGATTTCAGCTACATGATTCTCGACAACGTCGGTGTTGAACTGATTCTTGGCATGTCACGTCATCAACTGACGTCCAGCATCGGGAACCTCGGCAGCGTGAACGTATTGCCGCCGACGCTGCTGCTTCAATACCACTTCAATCACGCGGGCAAGGTACGACCGTACGTTGGCGCAGGCGTCAACTACTCGCGCTTCTGGAACAGCAACCTGCACGCGGGCGGCACGCCGATCTCGATCACGAACCACAGCGTCGGGCCGGCGCTTCAAGCGGGCGTGGACGTTCAAATGACCAAGCATCTGTTCGTCAACATCGATATCAAGAAGCTCTGGATGAAGACGGATACCGCGCTTGGCGGCACCGACCTGGGTACGCTCCACATCGATCCGTTGATCGTTGGCGTGGGGCTGGGCGTGACGTTCTGATACCCCGGCGGGCGCGCAAGAGAAACGTTCGGGCCACACGCCGAAACGCGAGGGCCATTACAAACGGCCAGCGCGCTCGCCCATGCCTTGCTGGGCAGCACCGCACCCGCACACACGCGGCGCCCGGGGAGGCGCCGCGCAATGTCCCCTCAGAGCGGGTGACGGCAAAATCCCTTTTAAAGCATGCGTCGCAACGTATCGTCGCGACGGAAGTAGTGGTGCCACAGCGCCGCCAACGCATGGAACCCGATCACCCAATAGAACGCGTTGCCGATCGTCTCGTGAATCTCCTTGATCGAGCGGCCCGTCTGTTCGTCTTTCGCAATGAACTGCGGCAGCGCGATATCCAGCCCCGGAATCGTGAGCGGATGCCCCTGGGCATTGAGCGTCAGATAGCCCAGCACCGGCTGCGCAAACATGAACAGATAGAGCAGCAGATGCGCGGCAGACGACCCGGCTCGCGCCCACCACGCTTGGCCTGGCAGCGCCGCCGGCGCGCCCTTGATCAATCGAATGAGCAAGCGCGGCACAGCCAGCACCAACACCGCGAGCGCGGCCCATTCGTGGATCGTGAGTGATAACGCACGTGGCGCACTCCCTCTCGGCAAATAGCCTTTGATGATGACGGCGGCATAGGCGATCACAATCAGCAATGCGATCACCCAGTGAAAGAAAACCGAGGGCGGCGCGTACCGCTCACCGGGCAAGAGCGATGAACCGCGCGAGCGGAACTTGATCGTGTTATCCATCTGGGGAGTTCCTCAAGATTGGGGTCCCCCATTATCGCGTTCGTCCCGCGACAAGAAAAGATCGCCAATTGTCACATTTGTTACCCAACGTTCCCCCAGACATTCGGAATCCTCCTTCCCATAGGCAGATCGACTATGCCGACAATACGTCTGAAGCGCGCCCCCACTCGATGTTCGCGCCGCGCTGCAATGAACCTCCTTGGCCGACGCACGCTCGGTCGGCCTTTAAGCCCCGCTCGCGGGCTTTCTTTTTGCCCGGAACGCTCGCCCCCTATTCTTACGAACCCTTCTGTCCTCACAGGTCCGATGCACACGACGGGAGCCATCACCGAGCCGTCTCGCTGCGGAGCAACAATCGCCATGTACATCGGTGAAATGAGCTTATCGCGGCAGTGCGACGATAGGGCTGTGAACTATCCGAGAGAATCGGTGCACAAATGCAAAAGCGGCAATTTCCGAACGGTGCTTCAGGCGAGTCCGAGTCAAACGATCGGACGACACCGCAAAGTGTTGCGTGAAGCCCTCACGGCACTGGTCATCGCTCGACTTGCCGGCCGATAATGGTGACCAGGATTACGGAGGACAGACCATGCGAAAAATCGCGCTGCCCCAGGGCGACACCATGCCGGTACTCGGCCAGGGCACTTGGATGATGGGCGAGAAACCGGAGCGGCGTCGCGAGGAGATCGCGGCGTTGCAACTGGGCGTCTCGCTGGGCATGACGCTCGTCGATACGGCCGAAATGTATGGTGAAGGGGCGACCGAGCGTCTCGTGGGCGAAGCGCTCGACGGACTGCGCGATGAAGTATTTCTCGTGAGCAAGGTCTACCCGCACAATGCCTCGCGACGTGGCGTGATCGCCGCTTGCGAGCGGAGTCTGGAACGCCTGCGCACCGATCGCCTCGACCTCTACCTGCTGCACTGGCGCGGCGACGTCCCGCTCGAAGACACGATTGCCGGCTTCGAAGCATTGCGTGAAGCGGGCAAGATCCGGCACTGGGGCGTGAGCAATTTCGATACGGACGACATGGAAGACTTGTTCGAACTGCCCGGCGGCGACCAGTGTGCGACCGATCAGGTGCTGTACAACCTTTCGCGGCGCGGTCCCGAGTATGACCTTGTCCCGTGGCTGGCGGCGCGCGGTCTGCCGATGATGGCGTATTCGCCGATCGAACAGGCACGGCTGCCGGCAAAAGGCGCACTCGGCGACATCGCCGCCGCGCGCCATGTCGCACCGCTGCAGGTTGCGCTTGCCTGGGTGCTGAGCCGCCCGGGCGCCGTCGCCATTCCCAAGGCGAGCACGGACGCTCACGTACGCGCCAATCGTGCTGCCCATGACATCGATCTGACGGCGGAGGAACTATTACGACTCGATCATCAGTTCGAAGCGCCGTCGCGAAAGCGCCCGTTGGAAATGATCTGAACTCACGCCTGAATTTTTACGGCGTTCAGGGGTACGTACTTAACCCGGTACACTAGGTGCTTTCGTGCTTTCGCAGGGCGGCTTCATGAATGATTCACGTCCCGTCGTCGTTATCGGGGGCGGTTTGGTCGGCGTATGTACGGCCGCGTATCTTCAACGCGCCGGACACGCGGTGGTGATCGTCGACCGGCAATCGGCACGCCAGGCGGCGTCGCTTGGCAATGCGGGCTGCATCAATGGCTCGTCGGTCGTGCCCATCGCCATGCCCGGCGTGCTGTGGCAGGTACCCGGCTGGTTGATGCAACCGGATGGTCCGTTGGTGCTGCGTTGGGGGTACCTTCCGCGCATGGTGCCATGGCTGATGCGCTTCGTCGCCGCCAGTCAGCCCGCACGTGTCACCGCGCAGGCGCGCGCGTTGCGCGCACTGCTCGGCCCCGCGCTCGACGCCTATCAACCGTTGCTTGACGATGCGGGCGCAAACGATCTCGTCACGCGTCGCGGCTATCTCATCGCCTATTCCAGTCAGAAGGGTATGACGGGCGACGAAGGTGGAATGGCGCTGCGCCGCGACAACGGCGTGCACATCGAAACGCTGGATGCGAGCGCATTGCGCGAGTTCGAGCCCACGCTATCGCATGACTTCGTCGGTGCCCGCTACATCGGCGAGACCGGCCACACGCCTGATCCCGGCGCGCTGTTGGCGCGCTTGACGGCGCAAGTGGTCGCGCGGGGCGGGCGCGTTGTCGATGCTGCCGCCACCGCCATCGAGACCAATGGCGCGCAGGCCGTGGCCGTGCACACCGACCGGGGCCGCGAAGGCGCAAGCGCCGTGGTGATCGCGGCCGGTGCATGGTCCGCACCGCTCGTGCGCCAATTGGGCGACACCGTTGTCTTCGACACCGAGCGCGGCTATCACGTGGAAATTCCGACGCCGCACGAGATGCCCTCACGTCCCGTCATGTGGGCTGAAGGCAAGCTGTTCGCCACACCGATGAACGGCCGTCTTCGCGGTGCGGGCACGGTCGAACTGGCCGGTCTGCAAGCCTCACCGAACTGGCGGCGCGCCGATCTGCTGCTCAATCAGTTGCACAAGATGTTCCCCGGCGCAGTGAACGGGACGAAGCCGACACAATCGGTCGACGGTGCGCGCTGGCAAGGATTCCGACCGAGCACGCCCGATTCGCTGCCGGTACTGGGCGCGGCGTCGAAGGTGCCGAACGCTTTCTATGCATTCGGCCATGGCCACGTAGGTCTGACCGCCGCCGCCTCGACGGGACGCACGATTGCAGCGCTGGTGTCCGGCGAGCGGCCCGCCATCGACCTCTCGCCCTTCTCCATCGGCCGCTTTCGCTGACGGGGCAGGATCAGGCGGAGGACAGCGAGCGTGATCGTTGCGCCCCCCTCCTTCGCCAATCCTCACGACGCGCTGCGTATCGTCATGACTTGCAGACGGACGCGACGATATCGCACGAGCGCAGGCGCAGCGCGGGATCGTAGATGTCGGTGACGAGCATCAACTCATCGGCCTGCGTGCGCTCGACCAGATCGGACAGACCAGCCCGCACCCGCTCGGGGCCACCCACCACGGCCACGCCGAGGAACGCTTCCACCGAGTGCCGTTCGGCCGGATCCCAGCGCGCGTCCATATCGTTCACGGGCGGCTGCAATTTCAGGCTTTGCCCGCGCATGAGCGCCAAAATCTTCTGCTGCGCGGACGTTGCGAGAAATGCCGCTTCCTCGTTCGTGGGCGCGGCCACGACTGGCACGCCCACCATCACGTAGGGCTTATCCAACGCTGCCGAGGGACGGAATCGCTCGCGGTAAAGCCGAAGTGCGTCGAACAAAAACCGCGGGGCGAAGTGCGACGCGAACGCATACGGTAGCCCCAAATGCGCCGCGAGTTGCGCGGAAAACAACGACGAGCCCAGCAACCACACCGGAATATCGCTACCCGCGCCGGGCGTTGCGACAAGCCGCTGTCCGGGCTGCGCGGGCGCAAGCAGCGCGCGCAATTCGGCGACCTGCTCGGGGAAATCGTCGCCATCGGACAATCGGTCGCGACGCAGCGCGCGCATGGTGGCCTGGTCTGCACCAGGTGCGCGCCCCAAGCCCAGATCGACACGTCCCGGATACAGCGCGGCGAGCGTGCCAAAGTTCTCGGCAACGACCAACGGCGGGTGGTTCGGCAACATCACACCGCCCGACCCCACTCTAATACGCGACGTCTTGCCCGCAACGTGACCGATCAACAGCGCCGTCGCCGAACTCGCGATGCCGTCCATGTTGTGGTGTTCGGCCAGCCAGAACCGCGTGAAGCCCAAGCGTTCAACGTGCTGCGCCAGTTCCGTGGATTGTTTCAGGGCATCGGCCACCGTGCCGCCGGCACGCACCGGCACCAGGTCCAGCATCGAGAGGGCCGTCTTCGACAAACTGCTCATGGGAGTCTCCAGGTTCCTGCGCGCGCCCACCCCGCATGTCGATCCGCAAGCTTCCTGGCTTCCTCACACCGGATGACGCGCACTATCGCCACAAAGTATAGTGACGAAGGTCCCAAATCCCCAGTAGGCACCTTTCAGTTGAATAGTCACCAATTGGTAACCATGAACAAACCAGCCCCGTTCGTTTTCGAGGAAACCTGCGTGCCGCGCCGCGTGCTGGAGCTCTTCAGCGTGAAGTGGACGAGCATGGTGTTGTACGCGTTGCAGTGCGGCACGACACGCACGGGGGAACTCCAGCGCCGCTTGCCGGGGATTTCCAAGAAGATGCTCACGCAGACGTTGCGCGAACTCGAACGCGACGGTCTGATTCACCGCGAGGTGTTTGCCGTCGTGCCACCCAAGGTGGAGTATTCGCTGACGCCGCTGGGTGAATTGTTCATCGAGCCCATCGAGATGCTCTACCGCTGGGGCAATCAGCACGCCGACGTACTCGCCCAACTGAGCCTGCGCCGCGGCAAGCGGGCGCAGGCTGGCGATTCCGGCGATTCCGGCTTCGCTACCGACACGACGATCCCATAGGCATCAACGATCCAGTAACCGTCCCAGACGCATCATCGTGACATTCACACCAAGGTGCCGCATCGACGGTTGCACGATGACGCAGTTGTCATAGGGGGTGACGATCACCTCGTCGCCATCGCGGGCGATCTCGGTGCCGGCCTTCTCGATCACCTCGAGCCCCGTGAACGGCTGCGAGAAGCGGAAGTCCATCGAGCGTGCCACGACTGGCTGTGTGATCTCCACGAACTTCTGGCGAGCGGGACGCATCTGCGTCAGGTACGGCGTCATATCGGCCTCGGCCACGACGCCCGCGTGAATCAGGAAACGCGCCGCGCAATCGAGTGCGACATCGCGGGCGCTTCCCGCGAAATGCTGACCGGTTTCGATCAGCAGTGCGTTCTTCGGGCTGGCCGGGTCGCCGAAGCCGCCGTAATCGCGCATGCGCGTGCCATTGGCGTGCCCCTTGTCGACGATGACGTGCTCGGGCGTGCCGAGTTCTGCAGCAAGGGCAATCGCCTTTTCCAGCGGGCCAGTCATCATCAACGGCGCGGACGCCTCATGCATCGAGTGGATGTCGAGCAGCAGATCGACCGTGTCGATGAACGGACGCATCGCACGGGCACGCGCGAGCTCGCGGCTCTGACGCGCTCCGTCGAGCGTCGATGCGGTCCAGACGCGGTTCATGTCTTCGTCGAGGAAACGGGTGGCGTCGGCGTTCTCCGCGCTGAATAGCTCGTACGCACCGATATTGCCGAAGCCGAGCGACAGACGGCCCGCTGTGGGACGCACACCGGCGGCAAGCAACGTATCGACCGCGATGGCGCCGCTCACTTCGTTGCCGTGCGTGAGCGCAAGAATCATCACGTGCTTGCCGGGCTTGCCGCTGTCGAACGAATGTAGGTAGTCGATGCCAGTGTTGCCCTCGCGCCAGCGGGTGATGTCGGGGAACGAGACTTCGATGGGGTACGCCGGCAGGGCGGCGCGGATCGCTTCAAGCGTGGTCATGAAAATGCTCCACAGAGGATGCCGCGAACGACGACGTCTCGGCAGGGAATGGCGAACGACGTCGTTGCGGCGGGATTCAGTTCATCGGACGATGGCGCCGGTGCAGAAGGTGCATCGCATGCCGATCGTCCGGGGGCGTCGATCAAATCTCGGATACGCGTGGCGAGCCGTGCGTCATGCCGGCGATCTTGCCGGCGCGCACCCGGCGGCCGAGCGATATCACTGCGGTAACGCTGAGTACGGCGGTCGCCATCACATAGAAACTCGGCGCAAGCTTGTTGTGCGTGGCATCGATGAGCCAAGTCACGATGAGCGGCGCAAACCCGCCGAACAACGTCACCGAGAAGTTATACGACAGCGCCAACCCCGTGCCGCGCGTGCTCGTCGGGAAGATGTCCGCCAGCAGGGCGGGCAGCGGCGCGAGACTCACGGCGATGAGCAGACCGACGAGCGCCTGCACCATGAGCAGCGTCTGGAACGTCGGATATTTGTTGAGCAACACGAACAAGGGGTACGTCGTGACGCCCACGAGAATGAGTGCCCAGAGCATTACGCGAATGCGGCCGAAGCGATCCGAAAGGTGGCCTACGACCGGGGCGGCGATCATCAACATCACGCCGGTGACGACCGCGCCGATGAACGACGACGTCGCCGGAATATGCAGTTGCTTGACGGCATACGTCGGCATGTAAAGCTTGTGGACGTAGTTGAACGCTGTGGCGGCCGCGACAACCCCCGCGCCGAGCAACATGTTGGCGCGATCACGACCGAAGACTTCGCGCAGCGGCGACGTTTCGCGTTGCTTTTGACCGAGCTTCTTGAAGTCGGCGGTCTCGTCGATGTTGCGGCGGATGTAGAGACCGACCGGGCCGATGAGCAGGCCCACGGCGAAAGCGATACGCCATCCCCATGCGCTCAGTTGGTCGGCCGTGAGCAGCAGGCTCAGCAGCGCGGACACGCCGGCGGCGAGCACGGTGGCAAGACCTTGCGTCGACATCTGCCAGCTCGCGAAGAAGCCACGACGCTTCGCGTCGGCATGTTCGACCATGAAGGCCGTTGCGGCGCCGAACTCGCCGCCCGTCGAGAAGCCTTGCAACATGCGGGCGACGATGATCAGGAGCGGCGAGAAAATGCCGATCTGCGCATACGTCGGGGCGAATGCGATCATGGCAGTGCCGAGCATCATCAGGGCGATGGATACCGTGAGCGACGCTTTGCGACCGGCACGGTCAGCGTAGCTGCCCAGAACGATCGAGCCTAGGGGACGCGTCACGAAGGAGATGCCGAAGGTGCCGACGGAGAGCAGCAGCGAGGTCGTCGGGTCGTGCGAGGGGAAGAACAACTGCCCGATCACGATGGCGAAGTAGCCATAGATCAGCAGATCGTAAAACTCGAGTGCGTTACCAATGCTAGCGGCGCAGATTTCGCGCCACGGGTTGTGGGGTTTGGCGTTGTGGGTCATGCCCGGCTCCTCTGGATCGCTGGCGTTGGGGATAGGTGTGCGGCGGCCGTGCACCACGCCACGAAGGCGCGCCAAGGCCACCAGCCAGTCTCAGGAAGCGGAGTGTAGGCGGCAGAAAAAAAGGCTTCGTGCCGATTCGGCACGCGCGGGTGCTGATTGAGAAATCGGGGTGTGCGCTTGTGACACGACACCGGCCGCCCCGCCGCTGGACCCCAACGGCCGGGGTAACGTCAACGTCGCACCGGATCCGGCGTTGCCGCCCCATCGATCAACGCGCCGTGGGCATCGCCATCACTGGAGGAACTGAACGATGGCCGCCACCGTCGCGTTCGGCTGCTCTTCCATGAGCCAGTGGCCCGCGCCTGGGATCACGACCCCCTGCACATTGCCGGCGGCCCCACGCGCCACCGTTTCCATCATGGGGCCGAAGGATTTCTCGCCACCGATAGCGAGCACCGGCATCGGCAACGGGCCTTTGGCGAGGAAGGCCTTGTTATCGATGGCGTCCTGGTCGAAAGCGTGGAACTGCTCGAAGCCGGAATGCATGGCACCTGGCAAGGCGTACAACTTGGCGTAGTGCCGGCGCGATGCCTCGTCGAAGTTTTTCGGATTCGCCGAGAAATCGTTCCAGAAGCGATCCAGGTAGATGCGCTCGCGGCCTTTCACCAGCCGCTCCATGTCGGGCCCACCAAATCGGAAGTGCCACAGCAGCGGACTCTTCAGGATTTCCTCCCACGGGCCGACGCCGGGTATCGGGGCATCCATCAACACGAGCTTGGACACGCGCTCGGGCTGCGCGGCCGCGAAGGCGTAAGCGACCATGTTGCCGATGTCATGGGCGACCACGTCGACCTTGCCAATCTGGAGCGTGTCCAGAACACCGGCGATATCGCGCGCTTCATTCTTCTTGTCATAGCCGGTCGCGGGGTGGTCGGAAAGCCCCATGCCCCGCAGATCCGGCACCACCACCGTGTGAGTGGCAGCCAGCTTCGCGGCGAGCGGCGCCCACATGTCGCCGGTCTCACCGTAGCCATGCAGCAACACCACGGCAGGCCCATGGCCGCCAACGCGAACGTAAATCCTTGCGCCGTTGGTCGTAATGGTCCGCGTCTTGAAACTCGCCGGAAATGGCACGACTGCGGAGAAGGCGGGGACGACAGGCAAGACGTACAGCGAGGCAAGCAACAACAGAAAAGAGAGCATCTTTCGCATTTCTAACCTCCGAGGGTTGAGAAAGCCGATCCACGACGCCACCGTTGGCGCCATCGATCGCTACCGCGAACCACGTGCTTCGTTACCGCGTCGTACCCGTGCTGGTTGTCTCCATGAAAGAATCGGCGCCGATGCGAACACCCTCTATCCCCATGACGCGCTACGCCCTAGAACGTTCATGGGCTGTCGTGTCGCGCCGAACCGACGACCTCGCCCGCGCGTCCGCGACGTTCACCCCGGCGCCTTTCCTGCCTTCTGAAACGCGTCGACCAGCTTGTCGACAATGCTATTGAGTTGCCCACGCTCGTCGGCACTGAGCATCGACAGCATTTCCGTCTCCATCGACTGCCCGAGCTCGTCGCTGGACACGCGCAAGCGCTTGCCGGCCGCCGTCGGCCACAGTTGAAAGTGACGCGCGTCGTCGGGATGGATCGAGCGCCGAATCAGCTTGCGTTGAATCAGGTCCGCAATCAGCTTCGAGAGCAACGTCTTCTCGATGAGCGTCTGCGCATTGAGCGCGCTCGCGGTAATCCCGGGTGCGTCGCAGATCACGCGCAGCACGCGCAATGAACGCACATCGAGCCCGAACGCGGGGCGGTACTCGGCGTTGGCACGGCTGATCATCTCGCTTTTGATCAGGTCCAGCTTGAACGTCAAATAATAGGCCACGCCACCGGCCGTGCCGCCTTCGGCTTTGGCCTTGTCGTCTTTGCCACGGCCCTCCGGTCCTTCGTCATGCCCCACCGGTGACGTGTCTGCTCGCATGTGCTGCCGCCCTGTCTGAAGTCTGCATCCCATCGAAGCGCGTTGCGCCGGCCTACCCTCGCCCGCAGCCGCTTCGCCACGGACGATGATAGCTCAGCCGGATCGATGGCCGACAACATCCGGGTAATTCATTAGTTGAAATATTCAACTAATGAATTACCCTTCGACCAGAAGCATTCGTCCGGGCTGCCCCTGGACACCCCCACACTCACTCATGGAAAAGAGGTCGGCGCAATGCAGACGGATGACGAATTGAGCAATCTTGGTGAACAGATGCGCACGTGGCGCAGGGACATCCACCAGCATCCGGAGTTGGGCTTTCACGAGCATCGCACGGCCGGCCTGGTGGCAAGACTGCTCGCCGACTGGGCCATCGACATCGAGACCGGTATCGCCGGCACCGGCGTTGTCGGCACGATCCGCGGCACGCGCGGCGAAGGGCCGTCGATCGGCCTGCGCGCCGACATGGACGCGCTGCCGATGAGCGAAAAAGGCACCGCGGCGCACCGCTCGACGCACGACAACGTGTTCCACGGCTGTGGCCACGACGGCCACACCGCCATCCTGCTCGGCGTCGCCAGACACTTGTCCCAGAATCGCGATTTCCGGGGCACCGTCCATTTGATCTTCCAGCCGGCCGAGGAAACGCTGCGCGGCGGCTCGGCCATGATCGACGAGGGCCTGTTCGAGCGCTTCCGTTGCGACGAAATCTACGCATTGCACAACAACAATGCCCTGCCGGCCGGCAAGGTCGGCGTGCGCCGCGGCGCCATTCTGTCGGCATGCGACCTGTTCCGCATCACCATCCAGGGCATCGGCAGCCACGCGGCGATGCCGCACAAGTCGATCGATCCACTGATCGTCGGCACCACGCTTGTGCAGTCTATCCAGAGCATCGCGAGTCGCAACATCGACCCGCTCGACACCGCCGTGGTGAGTGTGTGCAAGTTCCTGTCGGGTACGGCGATCAACGTCATCCCCGACACCGCCGTGCTCGAAGGCACCGTACGCACGCTGTCGGTCAAAGCCCAGGACATCACGCTGGCGCGACTGCGCACGATCTGCGAGGGCGCCGCGACGATGTATGGCTGTGAAGTCACCTTCGAACATCTGCAAACTTCGCCGCCGACCGTCAACACGCCCACCGAAACCGATCATGTGCGACGTGCGGCCGAGCGCGTGCTCGGTGCGGACAACGTGATCGTCGACGTCGCCCCGCTGATGGCCTCGGAAGACTTCGCCTTCATGTTGCAACAGCGCCCGGGCTCGTACTTCTTCCTCGGTCACGACGGCCTCACCTGTCACCACCCGAATTCGATTTCGACGACGATACGGCGCCCACTGGCGTGGCCGTGTTCCTCGAAATTGTCCGGCAACGGCTTGGCTAAGCCTGCCTCATTCCCAACAAACGATCAGAGGGGAACCGCAATGAACGAAAACCCGACGCCGTCGCCGGCGATGGTGCGCAAAGTCGTCATCGCCTCGGTACTCGGCAATGCCTTCGAATGGTTCGACTTCGCGATCTACGGCCTGTTCGCCGTGATGATCGCAAAGCTGTTCTTCCCGAGCGGTAACGAGTTCGCGTCAATGCTGCTCACACTCGCGACGTTCGGCGTCGGCTTCGCGGTACGGCCGCTCGGCGGCGTACTGCTCGGCCTCTATGGCGACCGGGTCGGCCGCAAGAAAGCGCTGTCGCTGACGATCGTGCTGATGGCGGTCGGCACCGGCATGATCGGCATCTTGCCGACGCATGAGGCTATCGGCATTGCGGCGCCGATCCTGATGGTGCTTGCGCGGCTGATCCAGGGCTTCTCGGTCGGCGGCGAGTTCAGCGGCGCGACCACGATGCTGGTGGAGTTCGCCCCCGCGAATCGCCGCGGCTTTTTCGGCAGCTTCCAGATGTGCTCGCAGGCGCTGGCGTTTTCTCTCGGTGCATTGGTGGCGTATCTGCTCACGGTCAATCTCGCGCCGCACGATCTCGAGTCGTGGGGCTGGCGTCTGCCGTTCCTGCTCGGCATTCTGATCGGGCCGGTCGGCTGGCTGATCCGCTCGAACGTCGACGAATCTCCGGAATTTCTCAATTACGCGAACGATGTGAAACGCGGCAAGATTCAGCGCGTGAACACGCCGCTGCGCACCGTGTTCCGTGACTATCCGCGCGCGGTGCTCGGCACGCTCGGCATCTCGGTGGTCGGCACCGTGTCGGCCTATGTGTTCGTGTTCTTCCTGCCGATCTTCGCGAAGAAGCAACTGGGCATGTCGGCCGCCGACGTCAACCTGAGCACGTTCATCGCCACCCTGGTCATCCTCGTGTTCTGCCCGCTTGCCGGCTATTTGTCGGATCGCTACGGCCGCAAGGCGGTCCTGCTGCCGGCGATCATCGCGTATGGCGTGGCGTCGTACGTGCTGTTCAAGCACTTCGTCACCCTGCCGAGCCTGGGCTCGCTGCTGGCGGTGCAGATCGGCGTGTCGTTCTTCATGAGCTTCTTCTGGGGTCCGACGCCGATCGTGCTGACCGAGGTCTTTCCGGTCAGCGTGCGCTCGACCGGCGCCGCTGTCACCTACAACCTCGCGGTGCTGGTGTTCGGCGGCCTCGCGCCGTTCCTGAATACGTGGCTCGTGCATGTCACCGGCAGCAATCTCGCGCCGATCTACTACGTGCTGACGAGCGTGGTCATCGGGCTGGCCGGTGTGTTGGTGTTGCCGTCGGCCGGGCGTCGCGCCTCAGCGGCGCTTGCGACCTGAGCCGCGTACAACGCACGCGCGAACGGGGCGGTCGGCGGCGTCGCGCCTCCGCCCTGCGCTAACGATCGCCAAGCATGCCGAATTCAATCGGGAAGCGCGTATAGAAGACGTGGACGCGTTGCGCACGAATCACGTCGAGCAGGCGTTCGGCTTCCTCGTCCGTGATCGCCAACACGACCTCGATCGGTTGTTCGGCGAGTTCGAAGAATCGGGCGGCATGGCGCTTTCCGACATGATCGATACCTTCCGTGCCCACGAACAGGGTGGCCCCGCGAATCCCCAGCTGCCGCACTTCGCTCATGATCCATTGAGCGACCGGCTGATGGCCATGGCGGTGATTCTGCTGCGTGTAGAAGGTGAGTTGACATCCATGCATGACGACCTCCCCAGGCGCGGCGTTCGCGACGTTCGCGCGCCCCTGACTGGCATACCCTCGCCCGTTGATTTAAATCTAGCACATCGCGCTTCGCCGGGAACGCGACTCGTTCAATGGGCCGCCCGACCTCCGGTCCGCTGCGTCGGCAACCGCTGTCACGATCTCGGGACAAACCCCGAGCCGCGTCGTTGCTCCCCACGCCAGCGTCAGGTCTGACGGGCTTGGGCGGCCAGTCCCGGTCTGACGACGATCAACCTTGGTACAAATTGGGGTGGCGGGACGCAAATGACTGACTACACTTCCTAAGTGCGTACGACGCGAAGAGACCACGCAAGACGGTTCGTTATACGAAGGTCGTTGTACGTAAGACAAATTGGGGCTGGCGACGTAGCGTTTCCATTCCTTCACGGGAGGCATGTCCATGACGTGCCTAGGCAAATGGATGATCGGCGCGTGTGTAGTCACGCTAAGCGGCGTGGCGATCGCAGAGGGCGCCAACTCGGGCTCATCCGAACAGATGATGCTGGCCAACGTTGGCCCCGGGCCGCTCCCCATACAAGTGCCGCAACCGCCTCCACCGGTCTCCGTCGCTGCCGTTCCGGCCGTTCGGGTCACCCTTTATCCGTTTGGTCGCGAGGGTCCGGAGCCGACCGCGCAGGCCGACGACAACGCTTTCCTTTACACGCGCATCGAAGCGATCAACAGTGCCCTGCCGACGGCGGACAACGGTCATGTGGACTGGATCGACACCTCGACCTCGGAACCGGCCTCGCGGCCAACTCACAGCTACCTGAAGATCGGACCTTCCACGGCGCCGCAGTTGTCCCTCGTGCAGTGGGCCAACACCGACGACAAGCTGGGCTCCGACCCAAAGCGCGGGCTGTCGCTCAAGACGGAGGACTGGACGTTTTCGGCAAGTGCCCGTGTGCCGCTGCTGCGCTCACACGACTTCGGTGCAACGATTTACGTCAAACGCCGCTTCTGAGTGCGCTTCTGTGCGCTTGACCGCGCTTGGCGCAGCGCGATATCTGGCCGGCGCTTGCATGCCGGCCCGACGTTGTTGTTGCTTCACTTATGCGGCTTATGCCGCTCGTGCCGCTTCTGCCAGCGACGCCGTCGGCTTCACCGCCGTCACATCGATTTCGACCAGCCACTCCGGGCGCGCCAGCGCCTGCACGACGATGCCGGTCGACACTGGAAACACGCCCTTGAGCCAGCGTCCCATGACGTTGTAGACCGCCTCGCGATAGCGCGGATCGACGAGATACACCGTGACCTTGCAGATATCCGCGAGCTGGCTGCCGCACTCGTCGAGCAGCATTGCAACGTTGGCCATGGCCTTTTCGGCTTGCGCGGCAACATCGCCAATGCCAACGGATTCGCGCGTATCGAGATCCTGGCCGATCTGACCACGCAGATAAATGGTGTTGCCGGCGACGACCGCCTGACAGAGGTCGTTGTCGAGCTTCTGCTCCGGGTAAGTATCGCGGGTGTTGAATTTGCGGATTCGGGTGTGCGTCATGATGTCTCGGTATGGAGTCTTGAGGTGGGTGGGCACGGCGCGCGATGGCGTCACGCACTCAATGCGTGAGGATCTTCGAGAGAAAGCGTTTGGCGGCGGCACTGGCGGCGTCGTTGAAGAACATGTCGGTCGGACTGTCCTCGACGATGGCGCCGTCTTCCATGAACACCACGCGATGGGCCACGCGTCGCGCGAAACCCATTTCGTGCGTGACGACCATCATCGTCATGCCTTCGCGGGCCAGTTCGACCATCACGTCGAGCACCTCGTTGACCATCTCCGGGTCCAGCGCCGAGGTCGGCTCATCGAACAGCATGGCCATCGGGTCCATCGACAACGCGCGCGCAATCGCCACGCGTTGCTGCTGACCGCCCGACAACTGCCCGGGATACTTGTGCGCATGCGCCGACAGACCGACGCGATCGAGTAGCGCGCGCGCCTTGGTGCGGGCCGCGTCGACGCCGCGGCCCAGCACGATCTGCTGCGCGAGCGTGAGATTGCGCGTGAGATCAAGATGCGGAAACAGCTCGAAATGCTGGAAGACCATGCCGACCTTGCTGCGCAGCTTTGGCAGGTCGGTCGTCCTGGCCGTGAGCGACGTGCCGTCGACGACGACATCGCCCTTCTGGAAAGGCTCCAGTGCATTGACCGTCTTGATCAGGGTCGACTTCCCAGACCCGGACGGTCCGCACACCACCACGATCTCGCCCGCGCCCACCTGCGTTGAGCACTGCTTGAGCACGTGATGCGCGCCGTACCATTTGTCGACGTTCCGGATGTCGATGATGGGCTGTGCGGTGCTCATTTGTCGAAGTACCCCGCGCGAATCGATGCGCCGATCAGGTTGAGAATCAGACGACCGGCCGTCACGCACGAAATCATGTTGGCGTCGTCCTTCTCGGGCTGAATCTCCACGATGTCCATGCCGACCACGCGCCCCTTGCGCACCAGGCCGTGAATCAGCTTGCGCGCCTGTACGAACGTCACCCCGCCTGGCGCCGGACCGGCAACGGCCGGCATCGTCGACGGATCGAGGCCGTCCGCGTCGATGGTGAGGTAGTAGTTGCCGCCGTCCGGGATGCGATCGAGCACGGCGTCCATGCCGATGTCATGCAGTTCGTACGCGGTCACCAGTTCGGCACCGTAGGCGCGCGCCGCGACGAGTTCCTCGTAACGGCCGCTCCCCTGCGCGCGCAGGCCGATCTGCACGATGCGGTCCACGTGCGCCATCTCCGAGGCGCGGCGAATCGGGCTTGAGAGGCCTTCGCGCACGCCGTTCACTTCGTCACGCCAATCCAGGTGGGCATCGATGTGCACGAGCGTGATGGGCCCCTTCTGGTCCAGGCCGCGCAGCACGGGCGTCGTAATGCCGTGGTCGCCGCCAAGCACGATGGGCATCGCGCCGCCGGCCACGATGCGACGCACCGCCGCCTCGGCGCGGGCGTAGTGCTCGCCGGGCTTCGTCAGATCCGGGATGATGTCACCACAATCGACGAAGCGAATATCCGTGCGTCCCTGGAGCAGCGGCCCGTCGATATCGAAGTCGTAGTGGTTCGGGCGACGCGCGACGCGATCCGTCGCCTGGCGGATGGCGGACGGCGCATTCGTCTGGTCGTTGCTGAAATCCGACGGCGCGTACGGGGCGCCATACGGCATGCCCAACACCGCGATATCGGCCTTGAGGTTGTCGATGTCGAGATCCAGCGCCGAGTACAACAGGGTCGGATGGCCGGTACGGGGCGCCACGGTGTAGGTCGTCATGAGAGTGTCCTCGGGTGGGAGTTTCGGGGGCGTCAGGCGTGCCGGGTACGTCGCCCGACAACGGTTTCCAGTCGTCGCCCCACGCTGGCCAGCAACACGCTGCTGACCCAGTAGATCAACGCTGTCGTGCCAAGCACTTCAACGTAGGCGAATGTGTTGGCCGTGAGCAGATTGCTCTGATAGGTCATCTCCGGCAGGCTCATGACCGAAAAGATGGCCGAGTCCTTGAACATCATGATCACGAGGCTCGTCGTCGGCGGAATCAGGAAGCCGAAGAGCTGCGGTGCGATGATGTGCCGTTGCGTCTGCCAATAGCTCATGCCGAGCGAGAGCGCGGCATGCGTTTGTCCGCGGGCGACGCTGCGCAGTGCCGCGCGCAAGATCTCGCAGAAGTAGCCGCCCGTGTAGAACGCCGTGCACCCCACCGCGACGGTCATGGCCGATGCACCGACGCCGAGCTTGGGCAAGCCGAAAAACGACAGATAAACGAGGATCAGATACGGGATGTTGCGCACCAGCTCCACGTAGCCCAGCGCGACAGGTCGCAAGACCGTGCGCGACTGCGCCGCATAGGCGGCGACGATGCCGATCGCCACGCCGAGCGGAATGCCGATGACGCTGACCAGTGCCGTGACGCGCAGGCCTTCGAGCAGCACGGGAATCGCTTCCCTGACGATGGAGACATCAATGGCCATGGGGCAACATCCTGGAAACGCGGCGCTCGCACAGACGCGAGGCGGCCGAAATGCAGAACAGAAGGACGAAGTACACGGCGGCGGTGATCGCGAACACCTGTAATGGCAGGTCGGTCTGCAGCGTGGCATTGCGGGCGACTGTCGCCAGTTCCGGCACGGCGATGATCGACATCAGCGACGACGCCTTGAGCAGGATCGTGAACTCGCTGGTAAGCGGCGGAATGGCGCGATAGATCACCTGTGGCAGGAGTACGTGCCGCCAGACCTGCGAGACGCGCATGCCCATGGCGTAGGCGGCGGCGCGTTGCCCACGCGAGATCGTGCCGAGCGCACCGCGCAGGATCTCGACGATATAAGCGCTCGTGTTACAGGCCAGCGCAGCAATTCCGGCGACGATGGGCGAGATCGAGATGTCGAACAGCGCCGGCACCATGTAGTACGCGATCAGCATGTGAATCAGCGCCGGCGTGCCGCGAATCAGGCTCACCCACAGCACGACGAGCGAGCGCAATGGCGCGAGCGGCGAGATGCGGGCGAGCAGCAGCACGACACCGAGCGCCAGACCGATGGCGAAGGCGACGGCCGACGCGGCCAGCGTGATCGCCGTTCCCGAGACGACACCTTCGAGAAACGGTGCGATCACGCCGCCCATGTCAAGCCCGCCGACGGTGGTCGCGGGCGTCAAATGGCACCTTGCGGCAGGTAGTTCGCGTGCGGCGTGTCCATCGACGCGCCGAACCACTTTTTCTGCAAGGCGGCGAGCTTGCCGTTCGCGCGGAATTCATCGAGCGAATCGTTGATGAACTTGCGGATCTCCAGATCGTTGGGATTGGCGACCCATGCCAGCAGCTTCGGCTGGCCGATGGTCCCGGCAATGCGGAACACGTTGGGCTGCTTGCGCATCTGGACGGCGGCGATATTGGACGGCATCAGCGCCACGTCGATCGTCTTGTTCGCGAGCGCGTTCGACACATCCGGATAGGCCTGGAACAGGCGCGTGCCGGCGTATCCCTTGCCGGTCTTTTCCTTCAGTTCCTTCTCGAATTCGTCGGCCACCGGCTGCGAAGACGACCCCATCTGGGTACCGATGGTCTTCCCGGCGATGTCCATGTCCTGCTTGATCGCTACGTCGTCGGCGCGCACCATCAGAACCGAACGCACCACGCCGACCGGCTGGCTGAAGGCGAAGCGCTTGGCGCGCTCCGGCGTAATGCCAACACTGGTGGCGACAAAGTCGAACTTGTGCGACATCAGGCCTGGCAGCAAGCCCTGGAACGGCAGGTTCATCTGCTCGAGCTTCACGCCGAGCTTTGCCGCCATCAGTTCAAGCACATCGTGCCCATATCCAACCACCTGACCGTTTTCCACGAACTCGAACGGCTCGTAGGCCGCCTCGGTGCCGACCGTCAGCTTGCCGCGCTTCTTGATGTCGGCCAGGGTGCCGCCTTCGGCATACGCCATCGTCGGCAGGGCCGGCAGGGCCAATGCGGCGCTCGATGCGAGCGTCGCCTTTACAAAGGATCGTCTGGACCAGGTCTTCATCGCTTGCCTCGCGGGGTGTGGGTAGGGGATTGCGCTGGCGCATCGGCTCGGTCGGGTCCGGCCCGGTGCGAGTGAAATCCAATGTATGCGGGCAAAAAGATCATGAAAAATGATTTTTTTATTGGTATGGTTCCAAAAAATGAAACCTTCTGACACGCGCCATCCGCAGCGGATATGGCGCTATTTCCGGGAGTGGAGCAGTGGCAACTCGTGACTTCAGTGAGCGAGATCTGCGTTCGTTGCGCATCTTCTGTGCAGTCGCTCAGGCCAGCGGCTTTGCGGCGGCGGAGAAGCAACTGAACATGTCGAAGGCGTCGATCAGCCGGCACATTCGCGAGGTCGAGGAAACCTTGGGCACTCGTTTGTGCGAGCGTGGACCGTCCGGATTTGTTCTCACGCACGCGGGCAAGGTCGCGCTGGACCTTGCCCGTGACGCGCTGAAGTCGCTGGAGCGCATACGTCCCGAAATCGATGCGGTGCGCGGTGTGCTCTCGGGCACGTTGTCCATCGGCATGGTCGAGCACGTCGTGTCCGACATCGGCTGTCACATACCCGAGGCGCTTGCCGCGCTCAAGGCGCAGGCGCCCGACGTGAAGGTCGAACTCACGGTCATGACGTTCAACGAGCTCGACCTCGCGTTGCGCGAGCGCCGGGTACAGATCGCAATTCGCGGGATGTATCGTCGCGAAGCCGGGTTTCACTACCAGCCGCTGTTTATCGAGCGTCACCGCCTATACGTTGCACGGCATCGGATCAAGGACGCGTCGACGCTCCCCCTCGTCTACCGGAGCCAGCCGTTTGTCCATGAAGCGCTCAATTCTCTCGGACTCACGCGAGGGCCAACGGCGTCAGGACTGGAGGCCGTCGCCATGCTGGTCCTCTCCGGGCATTACGTCGGACTGTTGCCGCAGTATTACGCCGCGTTGTTTGGTAAGCGCCACGCGTTGGTGCAGGTTCCGACAGGCCCTGAGTATGAGAATGCCATCAGCGCCATCACCGAGGCCTCGCGGCCCAGGACTCGCGCGCTGGAGCTGTTTCTCGATCTGCTGGCGCAGTGTCACCCGCGCGAATGAGGCGTGAGGGTTCGGCCGCGCGGCGCGCTAGCCGATGCGGTGCACAAGCCATCAGAAATAAATTTTCTCGATTTTCCGCGCGTCGTCCCGCCCATCAAAACGCCCGTAACCTGCCCGCAAATCGCCGTCCGACGGGCGCGATCACCATGCTGCAACGCAACAATCCAGGCGATTGTTTCGATATTCACAATAATCGATTCAGCACTCAGGCATTGTCTGCGCATGCCCACACCCGCTATAGTTGGCCCGCCCCCGGGACGCGATGCCGGGTTGTGCCTCCGGACAGGTGATCCCTGTGAGGCGAGCGCATCAGCGTCATGTTGCAAACGTAGTTATTAATGCGATGTCACCATCGCCCGTAGAAATGAGAGACACAGCTACTACCGACGCCGCCATGGCCACCAAACCGCCCACGCAGGAAGAAATCCGCAAGCGCGTTTTCGCGATTGTCGCGGCATCTTCCGGGAATCTGGTCGAGTGGTTCGACTTCTATATTTATGCGTTCTGCGCGATTTATTTCGCGCCGGCATTCTTCCCGAGTGCCAATCCCACCGCACAGTTGCTCAACACCGCGGGCGTGTTTGCCGCAGGCTTCCTGATGCGCCCCATCGGCGGTTGGGTCTTCGGCCGCATCGCCGATCGCAATGGCCGCAAGAACTCGATGGTCATCTCGGTGATGATGATGTGCTTCGGTTCGCTGATGATCGCCGCGCTCCCGACGCACGCCAGCATCGGCAACTGGGCGCCGGCATTGCTGTTGCTGGCGCGACTGCTGCAAGGTCTGTCGGTGGGTGGCGAATACGGCACGACGGCGACGTACATGAGTGAAGTGGCGCTCAAGGGCCGTCGCGGCTTCTTCTCGTCGTTCCAGTACGTGACGCTCATCGGCGGTCAGCTGCTTGCCGTGCTCGTGGTCGTGATTCTCCAGCAATTGCTCAGCGAGGCCGAACTCAAGGCCTGGGGCTGGCGCATTCCGTTCGTGGTCGGCGCGATCACCGCCGTCGTTGCCCTGCTGCTGCGTCGCACGTTGCACGAAACGTCGACGCGCGCGAGCCGCAACAGCAGCGAGGCCGGTTCGATCACAGGTTTGTTCCGCCATCACAAGGCTGCGTTTTTCACGGTGCTCGGCTACACGGCCGGCGGCTCGCTGATCTTCTACACCTTCACCACGTACATGCAGAAGTATCTGGTGAACACGGCCGGCATGCCGATCAAGACGGCGAGCTACATCATGACGGGCTGCCTGTTCGTCTACATGTGCATGCAGCCGATCTTCGGCATGCTGTCGGACAAGATCGGCCGTCGCACCAACATGCTGCTCTTCAGCGCGCTCGGCGCCATTGCCACGGTACCCATCCTCACGACGCTCAAGACGGTGCAAAGCCCGACCGCGGCGTTTGTGCTGATATGCCTGGCGCTCGCCATCGTCAGCTTCTACACGTCGATCAGCGGCATCGTGAAGGCCGAGATGTTCCCGATCGAAGTGCGTGCGCTCGGCGTGGGTCTGGCCTACGCCGTGGCCAATGCCATCTTCGGCGGTTCGGCCGAATATGTGGCGCTCGGCCTCAAGAAGGCCGGCATGGAACCCACGTTCTACTGGTACGTGACCGGCATGATGGTGCTGGCGTTCCTCGTCAGCCTGCGCCTGCCGCGTCAGGCGAAGTACCTGCAGCACGAGCACTGATCGGTCACGTCGGGGGTTGGCGCGCAGTTCAGGCGTCGTCCCCCGAGGCCTGACGAGCGCTCTGCCAGATTGCGTCGAGCACCGGGTGCGGTTGGTGCCGCCGCCGGTAGAGCGCAATATCGAAGCCGATCTGCCATTCCTTGCCACCCACGATCGCGAGCGTGCCGCGCGCAATGTCGTCGGCCACCAGGCGTTGCGGCAACCACGCGATACCGGCACCGCGTCGCGCCATCGCCAGAATCGCTTCGTACGAATCGGCCTGATACACCGGCTTGAGCGTGGGACGGTTTGCCATCTCGGCAAGATGGCGGGCCAGCACGGCCCGCAACGTCAGTGTGCGGGAGAACGCCAGCCAGGGAATCGGCGACGGCCCGGCGGCAAGCCGATAGGAGGCGCGCCCCTTGGCGTCGAGCGCACTCACCGGCACCAGCACTTCACGCGCGACACTCAACCAGTCGTAACGCTCCTGATCGATCAGCAGACGCGTGTGCGCGCTCGAATATACGATGAGCAGATCGACCTCACCGGCCGCGAGCCGCAGAATGGCCTCCTCGGCGCCCCCGTGGACAGCGTCGCGGTAAAGAAGCCGATGCGCGAGACCGCCTCGTCGTACCAATCCGGGAAAAATGTCGCCGCCAGGGTGCGGCCCGTGGCGATCTTCAGATTGTTTTCGAGCGTGGGCGCGGCGTCCTGCAACTGCGTGCGCGCGCCGTGAAGAATGTCGAGCGCATTGGTGGCCGCATCGAGAAAAACGGTGCCGGCAGCGGTCAGTTCAAGCGGTTTGCTCCGCTCGACCAGTTGTGTGCCCACCCACTCTTCCAAGGCGCGGATGCGTCGCCCGAATGCCGGGTGCGTGACGAAACGGTTTTCCGCCGCTCGCGTGAAACTGCGCGTGCGTGCCAGTTCGACGAAGTCTTCAAGCCATCGCAGTTGCATACCGTCTCCTCACGGCGTCCCCGCGGCCTCGACGAGGCCGATTCGTGTTGCGCTCAGGCCTTGGAGAGCGACTTGAGCGCGTGCTTGATGCCGTCGGACACACTTGTGCCGTCGGGCACGCTCTTGACGGCGGCGAGCGCTTCCTTGTCGGAGTAGCCCAGCGCGAGCAAGGCGTTGACCACATCGCTCTTGTGATCGTGCGGCGTGGCCGCGCCGGGCACCGTGCCCAGTTGCGCGCCGAGCTTGCCCTTGAGTTCGAGCAGCAGACGCTCGGCCGTCTTCTTGCCGATGCCGGGGATCTTCGTCAGACGTCCCGACTCCTGCAGCGTGACGGCCTGCGCGATGTCCGCGACGCTCATGCCCGAAAGAATCGCAAGTGCCGTGCGTGCGCCCACGCCGGAGATCTTGAGCAGTTCGCGAAAGGTATTGCGCTCGTCAGGCGAGCCGAAGCCGAAGAGCAGTTGGGCGTCTTCGCGCACAATGAACTGGGTGAGCAGCGTCACGCGTTCGCCGAGATTCGGCAGGTTGAAGAAGGTGCTCATCGGCACCGAGATTTCATAGCCTACGCCCTGGCAATCGACCAGGATGTGCGGCGGATTCTTTTCCAGCAACGTGCCGGAGATGCGGCCAATCATTGACGCCTCGGGAGAGTGACTTCGACAGGCGGCAAGTGTAGCAGCCGCCAGCTCGGCAACGGACTCGGCAAGCTCATCCGTCGCCTTCAATGCCCGCGACCGCGTCGCCCGTCGAGCGTCTTGCCGCGCTGCGCAAACACTCGAGCGTCGCCGCCACCGCGGCCCGATTCGCGCCGTCGTCGCGCCAGTACATCGAGATCGCCCCAAACCCCGCCAGCCGCAGCGGCACGATCCGCAACGCGCCGAGCGCCTGCAAGCGGCTCGCCGTGCGGTGCGACGCCAGGCCGATCATGTCGCTGTTATTGAGCAACGTGAGATTGAGGATCGTGGAGTTCGACTCGATGGTGTCGTTCGGCAACGGATAACCGGCCTCCGCGAGCGCCGCCTCCAGCGCGTTGCGGATCGGTGTGCCACGCGGCCAGACCACCCAGCGGTAACGCTGCATATCGGGCCAGTCGACCATGTCCAGCGAAAAGACCGGATGGCGCGCGCGCGCAACGAAATGCAGCGGCTCCAGATATAGCGCCTCGGCGCGAACGTTGCGGTCCTGCAGTTCGGGGGCCGAGCGCCCAACGACGATATCGATCTCGCTGTGCGCGAGCTGATTCATCAGCCGGTCCATCGTGTTCTCGATCACGCGGGCCTGCACGCGGGGCATGCGCTGCAGGAGCAACAACATCGCGAGCGGCACCGTGTCCGCCGACGATGCCCCGACGTGCCGATGGCCACCAACCCGCTGCCGCCCTCGCGCATGGCATCGAGATCGTCGCGCGCCGTGTCGAGCTGCGCCTCGATTCGCCGCGCGTGCTGGATCAGGGATTCCCCGTAGGCCGTCGGACGCAATCCCCGCGCCTGACGCTCGAACAGCGGCAGGCCAATGTCCTCCTCCAAATCCTTGAGCCACTTCGACAAACCGGGTTGCGTCGTGTTGAGCAATGTCGCGGACTGGCTCATGTTGCCGGTCTCCGCAAGGGTCAGCAGCATTTGCAGATTGCGCAGACGCAGTCGATGGGTCCAGTCCATACGAAGTCTCCGGGCCCCCTCGGGGCGTCCCCAAAACCACCCAATCCATACTATTTTTCGTATGGATCCGATGATTTATTCATTTCAAAGAATATGTCTCGCCGAGTATAACGCTACTCATAGACCCGCAAGCCCTCGTCGGCCGAGCTTGTCAGACGAGTTGACCGGGCCCCATATCGACACGGAGACACGCATGTCCGAACGCGCCCCCAGCGCCGATCGCGCTGCCTATTACGAACACATCGGGCACAACCACATGGCCCCGCTGTGGGAATCGCTGCACAGTCTCGTCCCCCCGCAGCCGCGCCCGCGCGTGGTGCCCGCCATCTGGAAGTACAACGAAGTGCGCCCACTCGTGATGGAAGCGGGACGCGTCATCAGCGCCGCAGAGGCCGTGCGTCGCGTGCTGGTCTTGCAGAACCCGGGAACGCCGGGCTCGTCGAGCATTACCGGTTCGCTTTACGCCGGGCTACAACTCATTCTGCCGGGCGAGATCGCACCGAGCCATCGCCATACGCAATCGGCCCTGCGCTTCATCGTGGAAGGCCGCGGTGCGTGGACGGCCGTGAACGGCGAGCGCACCACGATGCACCCCGGCGACTTCATCATCACGCCGTCGTGGACGTGGCATGACCACGGCAACCCGGCGGACGGCGAGCCGGTCGTGTGGCTCGACGGCCTCGACATTCCGCTCGTGCAGTACTTCGATGCGGGCTTTGCCGAGAACTACCCCGAGTCGCAACAGCCGGTGCAGCGCCCCGAAGGCGACAGCTTCGCGCGTTACGGCCACAACATGCTGCCGGTGCATCACAAGGTCAGCGATCCGACCTCGCCGATCTTCAGCTATCCGTACGACCGCTCACGCGAGGCGCTCGACACGCTGTACCGCAACGGCGAACTCGATCCGTGGGACGGCATCAAGCTGCGCTATGTGAATCCGGCGACCGGCGGCTGGCCGATGCCGACCATGGCGACGTTCATGCAATACCTGCCCGCCGGCTTCCAGGGCAAGACCTATCGCAGCACCGATGCAACGGTCTTCTCGGTGGTCGAGGGTCGCGGCACGGTGCGCATTGGCGACGAGGTCTTCCAGTTCGAGCCGCGCGATCACTTCGTCGTGCCTTCGTGGGCGCCGGTGCAGCTCGCCGCGCTTGAAGACGCCGTGTTGTTCAGTTATTCGGATCGCCCCGTGCTCGCCGCCCTGAACCTGCTGCGAGAGTCGCGCGCCTGAGGCCGCCCCAACGCTCACTTGTCGGCCCCGCGCGCAGAACACCCGCATGAGCGGCGCGCACAGCCTCTGCCCTATCCTTTATTCGTTGAGTCAAACCCTATGTCCTTCGTCTTCGCTCCGCCCGCTACCGTTGCCATTCCCGTTGTCGGCAGCGCCGACCAGTTCGCCGTGCGCCGCGTGTACTGCGTAGGCCGCAACTACGCCGCGCACGCCCGCGAAATGGGCTTCGATCCAGACCGCGAACCGCCGTTCTTCTTCTGCAAGCCGGCCGATGCCGTGCTGCCGGTGGCCTACGGCGAAACGCTGACGCTGAAGTATCCCGCGCAAACGACCAACTACCACTACGAAGCCGAGCTGGTCGCCGTGATTGGCAAGGCGGGTTCGGATATTCCGCTCGAGCAGGCGCTCGACCATGTCTGGGGTTACGCCGTGGGTCTCGACATGACGCGCCGCGATCTGCAGATGAAGATGCGCGAAATGGGCCGTCCGTGGGAAATCGGCAAGGCGTTCGATGCCTCGGCCCCGATCGGCCCGATTCACCCGGTGTCGAGCGTCGGTCATATAGAGAAAGCCGCGATTTCGCTGACGGTCGACGGCGTGCAAAAGCAGAAGAGCGACATCACGCATCTGATCTGGTCGGTGGCCGAAACGGTCTCGTACCTGTCGCAATTCTTCCGTCTCGAGCCGGGCGATCTGATCTACACCGGCACGCCCGAAGGCGTGGGCCCGGTCAAGGCCGGGCAGACGATGGTCACCGCCGTGGAAGGGCTCGGCGAGATCACCGTGCGCGTGGTCTGAGGCATCGCCATGCAGCTCTATAGCTTCTTCAACAGCTCGACGTCGTATCGCGTACGCATTGCGCTCGCGCTCAAGGGGCTGGAATTCGACACCATTCCGGTGAATATCCGCGCCGGCGAGCATCGCGCCGGCGCGTATGTCGACGAGGTCAATCCATCGGCCAGCGTACCCGCGCTCGTCGACGGCGAGATCGCGCTCGGCCAGTCGCTCGCCATCCTCGACTATCTCGACACGAAGTATCCCGAGCCGCGTCTGGTGCCGCAGGACATCGAGGCACGCGCCCGCGTGCTCGAATTGGCGATGCTCGTCAGTTGCGACATGCACCCGGTGAACAACCTGCGCATTCTGAAGTATCTGCAAGGCCCGCTGGGCCTCAGTGTCGAGCAGAAGAATGCGTGGTACCGCCACTGGGTCGACGAGGGCATGGCAGGCGCGGAGCGATTGCTCGGCAAGCATGGGCACGGCGCATGGTGCTTCGGCGATGCACCGACGCTCGCCGACGTCTGCCTGATTCCGCAAATCGCCAATGCCCGGCGCATGGGTTGCGATTTGTCGGCGTATCCGCGAGCGATGGCGGTCTACGCGCAGGCGCAGACACATCCGGCCTTCCTCGCGGCAGCGCCCGATCGTCAGCCGGATTACACGGCCTGATTTCCATCCAGAACGGCTGGACAGGCCGAAGGAGACAACCATGAGTCAAACCTCTCAACCCAAAGCGCTGGTCGTTGGCGGTGGCATCGGCGGCCTGGCGGCTGCACTCGCGCTCGCCAATCAGGGCGTGCAAATCGAACTGCTGGAGCAGGCCGAGACCATCGGCGAGATCGGCGCGGGCATTCAGCTCGCCGCCAATGCGTTCGCGGCACTCGACGCCCTCGGCGTTGGCGAAGCGGCGCGCGGTCGTTCGGTCTTCACCGACCACATCACCCTGCGCGACGCCATCGACCGCAGCATCATCGCGCAAGTCGACGTTGGCGCGCCGTATCGCGAGCGCTTCGGCAATCCGTACGCCGTGATCCACCGCGCCGACATCCATCTGTCGATTCTCGAAGCGGTACAGCGCAATCCCCTGATTCAGTTCCGCACCGCGACGCGTGTCGTCTCGCTGGCGCAGGACGACAAGCACGTCACCGTCACCGACCAGCATGGCGAGCGCCATACGGCCGACGCCGTGATCGGCTGCGACGGCGTGAAGTCCGCCGTGCGCGCCGTGCTGATCGGCGACGAACCGCGCGTGACCGGTCACGTGGTGTATCGCGCGGTCGTCGACGTCGAGAACATGCCGAAGGACTTGCAGGTCAACGCGCCGGTCGTCTGGGCAGGACCGAACTGCCACCTCGTGCATTACCCGTTGCGCGGCGGCACGCAATACAACCTCGTGGTCACGTTCCACAGCCGCGAGCAGGAAGTCTGGGGCGTACGCGACGGCAGCAAGGAAGAAGTGCTGTCGTACTTCGAAGGCATCGATGCGCTGCCGCACCAGATGCTCGACCGTCCGACCTCGTGGCGACGCTGGGCCACCGCCGACCGCGACCCGGTCGCGCAGTGGAGCTTCGGCCGCGCCACGATCCTGGGCGACGCCGCCCACCCGATGACGCAGTACATCGCGCAAGGCGCCTGCCAGGCGCTCGAAGACGCCGTCACGCTCGGTGCCGCGTATGCGGCGGCGAACGGCGATTTCGTCGACGCCTTCCGCCGCTACGAGCACGCCCGCATTCCCCGCACCGCCCGCGTGCTTTACGGCGCACGCGACATGGGCCGGGTCTACCACGCCAAGGGGGTGGATCGCTGGGTGCGCAACTCGCTGTGGACGGGCCGCACGCAAACGCAGTTCTACGACGCTCTGCAATGGCTGCACGGCTGGCGCGCCGAGAACTGCCTGTCGCAAACGCCGTGGCTGGCTGACGCCTAAGCCCCGACCACGCACCGCCCCCACGACTCACTGCCCGGCATCCGGGCATCCCGCCGCGCGACGGACCAACACGGTCGCGCGGCACCCTCTCGCCTCGCGTCTCGCGACGCGAGCGCTTGGCAGCACCCATAACAACAATCACTGCAACACGTTTCGGCGACGACGGCCGACTTGCCGCGCCGCTTCTGGCAACCCTGAGGAGACAACCCATGCCAGCCACCCCCATCAACGTGACGGCGTTCATCGACCGCCATCGCATTTCGCCGTTCCAGGTGATGATCGTCGTGCTGTGCTTCCTGATCGTCGCCATCGACGGTTTCGACACGGCCGCCATCGGCTTCATCGCCCCTGCCATTCGCACCGAATGGTCGCTCACCCCGGCGTTGCTCGCGCCCCTTTTCGGCGCCGGGCTCGCGGGCCTGATGGCCGGCGCATTCCTGTTCGGGCCGCTCGCCGACAAGTTTGGCCGCAAGACCATTCTCATCTTCTCCGTGGTGTTCTTCGGTTTGGCGAGTCTCGCGTCCGCAGGGTCGATGGAACTGTGGCAACTGATCGCGTTGCGCTTTCTGACGGGCCTCGGCCTCGGCGGCGCCATGCCAAACGCGATCACGCTGACGTCGGAGTACTGCCCTGAGTCGCGCCGCTCGTTCCTCGTGACGACCATGTTCTGCGGCTTCACGCTCGGCTCGGCGCTGGGCGGTCTCGCGTCGGCCGGGTTGATCGATGCCTTCGGTTGGCGCGCCGTGCTGATCGTAGGCGGCGTCATGCCGCTCGTGCTCGGTGCGGTCCTGATGCGCGCGCTGCCCGAGTCGGTGCGCTATCTCGTGATGGCGGGCAAGTCGCCGGAGCGCATCGCGGCATCGTTGCAACGCATTGCGCCGCACGAAGACCTGCGCGGCGCGACGTTCAATGTCGCGACGAAGCCGTCGACCGCATCGCCGGTGAAGCATCTGTTCAAACCCGAATTGCTGCGCGGCACGCTGCTTTTCTGGGGCACGTTCTTCATGAGCCTGCTCGTGATCTATCTGCTCTCGAGCTGGTTGCCCACGCTACTTCGCACCAACGGCCTGACGCTGCGCAACGCCGCCATCGTCACCTCGATGTTCCAGGTGGGCGGCACGCTCGGTGCCATCGTGCTCGGCTGGTTGATGGACCGCGTCAACCCACACTACGTGCTTGCCGCGGCCTACGTGCTTGCGGGCGTATGTGTCGCCGCTGTCGGCCCTGTCGCCAGCTCGCCCGTGCTCGCCTCGGTAGCCGTGTTCTGGGCCGGGTTCTGCGTGTCGGGCGGTCAGGTCGGCGCGAATGCGCTGTCCGCCGGGTTTTACCCCACCGACTGCCGCGCCACGGGCGTGAGCTGGGCCAACGGCGTCGGGCGACTGGGGTCGGTGGTCGGCTCGGTCGGCGGCGCGTCGATGCTCGCCATGGGATGGTCGATGCCGGCCCTCTTCGCCGCCATCGGCGTGCCGGCCGTGCTCGCCGGTCTGACGATGCTCACGCTGGGTCGCCTGCGTCACCATCAGGCCGCGCGCGCGGTGCAAGCCACGGCCTAAGCGTTTCGGCCCGCGCAACAAGGCATACGCAACGCACACCGCCGCGGGTCTCGGGCCTGAGCGGGCGCCATTCGCATTGGGCGATGGCGCCCGCTTGCGTTTCCGGCCGGGGAGTCCCGACAGCAAAGAAGTCGCGTGGCGTGCTGCATCGCGCAAATCGTTGCGGATAGGCATACAGTGTCGACTGGCGGCGAATTCGAGGTGTCCATTCGGCACCCGCGTCATTGCGACGCTGCGCCGCGAGCCCCCATTCCCCTGTGGAGATTGAAGGTGTCGTTGCCCTCATTGCTGGTCCTGATCCCGCTGCAACCCGAGCAGTTGTCCGCACTGCAAGCCCATTTCAATGTGGCCTACCACCCGAGCTATCACCCCGCGCTGCAAGGCTGGGGACCCGACGGCGAGCGGGCGCGCTTCGTGCTGACCCACGGCGCGCGTGGTCTGAGCGCCGCCGAGCTGTCGCATCTGCCTAACGTGGTGTTGGTCAGCGCGCTGGGCGCCGGCTACGAGAATCTGGACGTCGCCGCCATGCGGGCGCGCAATATCGTGGTCGTGAATGGTGCCGGTGCGAATGCGCCGACGGTAGCGGATCAGGGCTTCGCCCTGCTGCTTGCTGCCGTGCGTCGTATTCCGGCGTACGATGCCGCCTGTCGCAAGGGCGTGTGGCGCGACGCGCTGCCGATGCAGCCCGGCGTGTCGGGCAAGAAGCTGGGGATCGTGGGGCTGGGGGCGGTCGGACGCCAGTTCGCCAAACGCGGTGAGGGCTTCGATATGCAGATCGGCTACCGGAATCGGAATCGTCGCGACGATGCGCCCGCGCACTATCAATATTTCGACAGCGTGCTGGCCCTGGCCGAATGGGCAGACTACCTCGTCGTGACCGCTCCGGGCGGCGCGCAGTCCCATCACCTCGTGAATGCCGAGGTGTTGCGCGCGCTGGGCAAGCATGGCTTTCTCGTCAATCTGGGGCGTGGCAGCGTCGTCGACACAGCCGCCCTGGCGGACGCATTGCGCGATGGCACCATCGCTGGTGCCGGGTTGGACGTCTACGAAGGCGAGCCGTCACCGCCTGCGGCACTGATCGATTTGCAGAATGTGGTGCTCAGTCCGCACGTCGCCGGCCGCTCGCCCGAAGCGGAAGCCGCCACGCTCGCCCTGTTCCTCGAAAATACGCGTCGCTTCCAGGCGGGGAGCCGGTGTTGACGCCGCTGTGAGTGGCGAATGGCGTCAGTGATTGTCGAGCCCGTCGATGCTTCGCACGGGCGACGGCGAGAGCGTGACGCCGTCGTTGACCGGCTCGAACTCGATGCTGCTGTTGGCGCTGCCCGTGGTGAAGGCCGTCTCGCACGTCGGGCACTTCACTTCGGCATCCGAATGGAGATAGTCGTACATCGCCTGGACGGTCGGCTCGCTCGCCGCGACGGGGAAGCGGGCTTTACAGGTGGGACAAACGACGAAACCGGTGTGGATCGACAGCATGGCAAGCCTCCTGTAGGCAAGTCGGCAACGTCCTCGATTTTACAACCCGCCGGTTCGGAGTGTGGCGCGAGCCGGGAGGGGTTCGCTATGGAATCAATCCTCTTGTGCGCGGAGGATTCGTCCGATTTGACGGGCGCTTAGCCGGTATGCGCAGCGCCGTTAACCGGCGGCCCGCTTGACGATACGCCCCTGGGCATCGGGCGAAAGTGTGCCGTGGCACGGTGCATTTGTCATTCATTTGAAATACAATGAATGACATTGCAATCGCCAACGAGTCCGACCATGGCCACTAGCGCACTTGTGCAAGCCCGCATCGATCCCGAACTGAAGGAACGCGCCACCGACGTCCTCGACAGGATGGGGTTGACCGTCTCCGATGTAGTTCGGATTTTACTCACGCGCATTGCCAACGAAGGTGCGCTACCTTTTGGTTTCGTCGCGGATCCTGACGCTCACGATGCATGGTTCAAGCGAAAGGTGCTGGAAGCGCTGGAAGACACACGTCCAGCCATTCCGGATGAAGACGTCGAATCCCATTTCGTAGCACGCCGTGCCGCCGCACGCAAACGCAGCTCCCCAAAAGATAAGCCGTGAAATTAGAGTGGTCCCAACACGCGATTCAAGATCGCAGCGATATCTTCGAATACGTCGAGCGATTCAGTCCAAACGCCGCCATCTGGATAGATACACGCATTCACCAACAACTCACCACGTTGTTGCGGTATCCCGCCGCAGGTCGCCTCGGGCGATTGCGCGGCACGCGCGAACTCGTCGTCACGCGCACCCCATACATCGCGGCGTATCGTCCGCTACCCACACGTGTGCGCGTGCTTCGCATTCTGCATAACGCGCAAATGTGGCCCGACACTGCGGGAACAACGTCGCCACATTAATTTCTCGGCGCCCCGGCCTCTCCCTCCTGCAACCAACGGCGTTTGTCGCGCAGCGGCGCTTCGCCAAACACGCGCGCATATTCACGGCTGAACTGCGATGCGCTTTCATACCCCACCGTCTGCGCTGCCGCCGCCACGGTGATGTCCGCCGCGAAGATCAAGCGCCGCGCCTCCTGCAAGCGTAACTGCTTCTGGTACTGCACCGGACTCATGGCCGTCACCAGCTTGAAGTGGTGGTGCAGCGAAGACACGCTCATGTGCACCTCCTGCGCCAACGCCTCCACCCGCAGCGGTTTTGCGTAATGCTCGCGCAACCATCGCACGGCGCGCGCAATGCGATTCATCTGGCTGTCCTGCAACGCCATCTGCCGCAGCAACACCCCCTGACCGTTCATCAGCAATCGATAGACGATCTCTCGCTTGATCATCGGCGCCAGGATCGGAATGTCGCGCGGCGTGTCCAGCAAGCGCAACAAGCGCAACACCGCGTCGAGCAACGCCGCGTCCAGCCGATTGACGTACATGCCACGCCCACTCTCTGAAGGCGCCGGCGGCGGCAAATGCTCGTCGCCGATGAGCGACGTCACATCCTCGGCCACCAGGTCGAGGCGCATGCCCAGATACGGCGATTGCTCGCTCGCCCCCGACACTTGCGCCACCACCGGCAAATGCACCGACGACACCAGGTAGTGCATCGGGTCATACGCGTAATCCTCGTCGCCGATCCGCAAGCGCTTCTCGCCCTGGGCGATGACGGCGAACGCCGGTTGTTGAAGCGCCGGCTTCGGGCCGCCCGGATGAAGGATCCGATGGACGAACAGGCCCTCCACCGCCGTCGGCGTCGTGCCCTCCAAGCCGTGCGCCGCACGCTCCAGCAAGTGCACCAGTTCGGTACGCGCGGCGCGCGACGGATCCCCTCGAACCCGCGCGGCGAGGCCTCGCGCGGCTCAGTCTTGACCAAATGCATGACCATGCCCTCACTCCAGTGGCGACCGATCCCCACGTCACGGCCGCAATGCTGCACAGCATACCCTCGTCACAATCGCTTGCCCGATCCTCCGACCCGGGATTCACACGATCAGGCAGGAAATGTGCAGGAACAGGTACTGCTCACCCGATGCGCCTCGACGCATAATTTCTCCCATCCCGTGCAAACCGTCGCCCCTCCCTGACGGCCCCTGCGACGGGCAGCCATTTCAACGGAGTGATGCAATGCGACAAAGAAAACTCGGCAATACCGGCCTCTTCGTCTCGGAACTGTGCCTCGGCACGATGACCTTCGGCGGACAGGGCGAACTGTGGAGCAAGATCGGCCATTTGCAGCAACATGATGTCGACACACTCGTGGGTCGCGCGCTCGATGCCGGCATCAACTTCATCGACACCGCCGATGTCTATTCGGAAGGGCAGTCGGAAATCCTCACCGGCCAGGCCCTGCGCAACCTCAAGGTACCGCGCGATAACGTCGTGGTCGCTACCAAGGTCTTCGGTGCTACCGGCGCGCAGGGGTCCAATTCGCGCGGCCTGTCCCGCTACCACATCATGGACGGCATCAAGGCCAGCCTCCAACGCCTGCAACTCGATCACATCGACCTGTATCAGGTGCATGGCTTCGATCCGGTCACGCCCATCGAAGAGACACTCGGCGCGCTCGACACGCTGGTGCGTCAAGGGCACGTCCGCTACATCGGTGTCTCGAACTGGGCAGCCTGGCAAATCACCAAGGCGCTGGGTATTTCGGCGCGGCTGAACCTCGCGAGCTTCGCTTCGCTGCAGGCGTACTACACGGTCGCCGGACGCGATCTCGAACGCGAAATCGTGCCGATGCTGCGCAGCGAGAACGTAGGCCTGATGGTGTGGAGCCCGCTCGCCGGTGGCCTGCTCTCGGGCAAGTACACCCGCGACGGTCAGGTCGAAGCGGGCAGCCGCCGCCAAAGCTTCGATTTTCCGCCGGTCAACGTGGAGCGCGCCTACGACGCCATCGACGTCATGCGCGGCATCGCCGCCGAGAAAGGTGTGTCGGTCGCGCAGATCGCGCTTGCCTGGCTGCTCGCCCAGCCGGTCGTCTCGACGGTCATCATCGGCGCCAAGCGGGCCGATCAGCTCGACGACAACATCGCGGCAACGCGTGTCACGCTGAGCGCGCGCGAACTGTCGGCTATCGATGGGGCTAGCGCACTGCCGAGCGAGTATCCCGGCTGGATGCTCTCGCGCCAGGGCGACCCGCGCCGCGCCCAACTCGCCGAGGCCGGTCTGCTTTGAAAGTGTGGATAAGGGTGAACCGAGCCGAGTCCAATTGAGCGAGGCACGTCGCGCCGCGGGCGAAGCGTAATGCGCTAACACGACGCAGGCGACGCATGGGTTCAGTGGGCCGCAAGGTGTGAACATGGTCCCCGATTTGCTGGCGATGATTGCGGTAGCTTTTTTCCGTGCGCATGGGGCAACATATGCCTTCGCCAGCAAATCCCTTGAAAAGGAGTCAAACGTGTCCGCCGCCGCCCCCGCCTCGTTCACCCTCTATGCCGACGCCCGCCTCACGAGCCCCTACGCACTGTCGGCGTTCGTCACGCTGCGCGAGAAAGGACTGCCGTTCGATCTGCGCACCGTCGATCTCGTGCAAGGTGCGCATTACGAAACCGCCTTTGCGGACCTGTCGCTCACGCGCCGCGTACCTACGCTTGTGCATGGCGACTTCACGTTGTCCGAATCGTCGGCCATCACCGAATATCTCGATGCGATTTCACCCGAGGTGCCGGTGTATCCGACGGACGTGCGCGAGCGAGCCCGCGCTCGTCAGGTGCAGGCGTGGCTGCGCAGCGACCTCGGCGCATTGCGCGAGGAACGGTCAACGGAAGTGATCTTCTACCGCCCCGTGGCCACCCCGCTCTCCGATGCAGGCCGCATGGCCGCGAGCAAGCTGATAGCCATCGCCCAGAGCCTGCTGCCTCATGGCCGCATGTCGCTATTCGACGAGGTGTGTATAGCGGACGTCGATCTCGCGCTGATGATCAACCGTCTTGTCTACAACGATGACGTGGTGCCGGGCGCACTGGCCGAGTATGCCCGTCGCCAATTCGCGCGACCGCCCGTGCAGGAATGGCTGGCGATGACGCGTCCGCCACGTCCGGGCGACAGCATCGACGGCAGGGCCGCGGCCTGAGGGGCCGTCGCCCTGGACGGATAACCCAGTCGCCCCTCCTGATAAACGAAAACGCCGTTTGACACGTTGCTGTCCTTCGTGGAGACGAACGGCGGCAGCCGTCATTTCGCCGGAATATCGGCAAATCCCGCACTTTTCTTCTAAAAATCGGCTAATTTCCGATTTTTATCGGCGCCATCGCCCTCTGAATGATGTTGTGACGGCGCGGGTGGTGAATTCAGTCGACAGGCAGGGGGCGAAAGGAGGAAAATACAGCGACCTTGCCGTTTACGTTAACGGCACTGACGACTGAAGCCCCCTCTGCCGAGACATTCAAGAAACATGAGCGCCGATAATCAATTGCGTTTTGTCGTGGAGCCGCACGCCAACCCCACCCCTGCCGACCAGATCGCCGCCAAGCTGGCGAACCCGGTGTTTGGCCGCGTATTCACGGATCACATGGTCACGATTCGCTGGACCGAGGGCACGGGCTGGCATGACGCGAAGGTAGAGGCCCGCCGTCCGTTCGAGATCGATCCGGCCTGCGCCGTGCTGCACTACGCGCAGGAAATTTTCGAAGGGATGAAGGCCTATCGCAGCGAAGACGGCAAGATCTCGCTGTTCCGCCCGCAAGCCAATGCCAAGCGTTTCCGTGAATCGGCCCAGCGCATGTCGATGGCCGAACTGCCGGAAGCCGTGTTCCTCGAAGCGGTGGAAAAGCTGGTCGACATCGATCGCGCATGGATTCCGGGCGCGGAAGGCAGCAGCCTCTACATCCGCCCGTTCATGTTCGCCTCGGAAAGCTTCCTCGGCGTGCGTGCCGCGCATGAGTACATCTTCTGCGTGATCGCCTGCCCGGTCGGCCCCTACTTCAAGCCCGGCAAGTCGGCCGTGACCGTGTGGGTGTCCGACCAATACACGCGCGCCGCCCCGGGCGGCACGGGCGCCGCCAAGTGCGGCGGCAACTACGCCGCGAGCCTGATCGCGCAGACCGAAGCCAGCGGCAAGGGCTGCGATCAGGTCGTGTTCCTCGACGCCGCGCAACATCGCTGGATCGAAGAGCTGGGCGGCATGAACGTCTTCTTCGTGATGGACGACGGCTCGCTCCAGACCCCGCCGCTCGCCGGCACGATCCTGCCGGGCATCACGCGCGCGTCGATCATCGAAATGGCCAAGCGCGACGGCATGACGGTCAACGAAACGCCGTACGAGTTTGCCCAGTGGCAAGCCGACGCGGCCAGCGGCCGTGTGAAGGAAACGTTCGCGTGCGGCACGGCAGCGGTCGTCACCGCCATCGGTCAGGTGCGTCACGCCAAGGGCGAGTTCAATATTTGCGACGGCGGCGAAGGCCCGGTCACCAAGCGCATTCGCGATCAGCTCACGGGCATTCAGCGCGGCAAGGTGGCCGATCCGTTCGGCTGGGTACATCACGTCGCCTGATCGACGGACGTTGTCCATATAACAAGTTGTGAAGTTGCGCATCGCCCGAGACAGCGATGCGGGAAATCATCGGCGGCGCGCCACGACACCAGGAGAGTCGGGCGCGCCGTCTTGTTGTATTTGACTTGCAGATCATGGAACAGAATCCAGGCGCCATGGCGGGCAGCCCCCGCAGCGCCCTCGCGGCAGCCGACACAATCGGCGTTCCGCACTCCGTGCTCGAAGACATCTATGCGATGGTCATCGGCATGGCATTCGTGGTGGTCGGGTTGGTGCTGCTCAAGGCAGCCGGGTTGGTCACCGGCGGCGTGGCCGGCATTGCACTGCTCGCCTCTTACGTCTTTCCCCTACCGGTGGGCACCATCTTCACGCTGGTGAACATTCCGTTCTTCCTTTTCGCGTACGTCACGATGGGCCCGCGCTTCGCGCTCAAGTCCACCGTCGCGAGCGTCGGCATCACGTTTGCCCTTGCGGCCATGCCGCAGACGTTCAACGTCGCCTTCGTCAATCCGTTGTTCGCCGCATTCGTCGGCGGCACGCTGTGCGGCATGGGGATTCTGGCGCTCGCGCGTCACGGGGCCGGCGTGGGCGGCACAGGCATCGTCACGCTGTGGCTGCAACGCGAGCGCGGCATCAACGCGGGCATTACCCAGGCGTGCATCGACACGACGATTCTGCTCGCCTCGCTCACCACGATCCCCGCGGGACGCGTTGCCTGGTCGGCACTGTCGGCGCTCGCCATGAGCGCCATGGTGGTCGCCTGGCACCGGCCGGGCCGTTACACCGGACGCTGAGCCGCGTCAGACGGGCGCGTCCGGGCGATAGGCACTGGCCTGTGTCAACAGCCACTCGCGGAACACGCTGAGTGGCTGCCCGTGCGTGAGTTCGGTCGGATAGACGAGGTAGTAGGCCGACTCGGCCACGCTCTTCACATCCACCGGAATCGTCAGGCCAAAATTGGCCAATTGTCCCTCGACGAAGAATTTCGGCACCAGCGCGACGCCGAGCCCGGCGGCCGCGCCCGCGATGAGCATCGTGTGCAGCTCATAGCGCACTCCCTGGAGCGCCCGATGGTCCTCGATGCGTTGCTCCGCAAACCATTGGGTCCAGGCACTGGGGCGCGTCGTCGAGTGCAGTAGCGGATACGCGAGCAGATCGGCGGCCGTGCGAACCGGCCCCTTGAGCAATGACGGCCGGCATACCGGCACCACCTCCTCACCGAACAGATAATCCGACGACGTGCCCGGCCAGGTTGGCTGCCCGAAATGGATGGCCGCTTCGAAGTGCGTCTCGTCGAACGTGAACAGGTCGGTGTGCACCCCCATGTTCACCCGAACCTCGGGGTGGCGCTCGTCGAAATCCTTCATTCTCGGAATCAACCACTCGGACGCGAACGTCGGCAGCACCGCCAGTTCCAAATACCCGCCCCCGCTGCCGTGCGCCATGATCGAGAGCGTGTCTCGATCAAGTTGTTCCAACGTGCGGCGCACTTGCATGCCGTACAGGCGTCCGGCGCGGGTGAGCACCACGCGCTGCTTGGCGCGAACGAACAGACGCACCCCCAGTTGCGCCTCCAGCGTGGCGATCTGACGTGACACGGCACTCTCCGTCAGAAACAGCTCGCGCGCCGCGTGCGTAAAGCTTTCGTGCCGGGCCGCGGCCTCGAATGCCAGCAGCGCCGCTGTGCCGGGGGTCTTGAATTTGCGCATATTGATTCCAAAAACGCATCAAGTGGCAATTTTATCTCGCTTTACGAGCGAGGCATCCATTCCAATAATGCTGTCAATGCAAGAGGGCATGGGGCAAGGCGTTCCCTGCCGTGCCCTGACACCCTGCGATACCGCCTGAGACGGCGGTCCCCCTTTGAGACAATCCGATGCGCAATGCCAATGTGCAGTCCCTGCTGGTTTCCCTGATCGGGCAAGCGCGTACCGACGCGCTCTTTGCGACACTCAATTCGCCGTCGATCCTGGCGGATGCCGAGCCGGGATGCGTGACGCGAGCCGAACTCGCGCAGGCCATGAACATGGCCCTGTTCGAAGGGCTGCTGGCGCGTTCGCCGAACGGCCGCACCTACACTGAAGAAGCGATTGCGGGCGGTGGCAGCGTCTACTTCGATCACGGTGCGCTGCGCACCGTGCGCTGGGCCGCGAACGGCGCGCTGCCGCCGGGCGAAGCGGCCTTCACGCGCATTTTGCGCCCGCTGGGCTTCCGTCTGAACGGTCGCTATCCGCTCGACCGCCTCGGCATGACCGGCCGCGCCTATGCGCACGCTGACGCCCCCGAAGAGATTTCGCAGTTCTTCGTGAGCGAGTTGCATCCCGAGCGTTTCTCCGAGACGTTCCAGCAAGCCGTGTCGCGTGTGGTCGGCACGTCGAAGGATCCGCTCACACCGGCAGCCGTCGGCCAGCTTTGGGAACTGGAGCGCGACGGCACGCTGCCGCTCGAAAGCGCACAAGCGCTGCTGCCGGTGATCGTTGGCGCGTTTGCTCGTCAGCACGATGTGCCGAGCGAAGCCGATTACGAACTGCTGTTGGCGGAGTCCGCCGAAATGGCCTGGATCGCGACCGAAGGCAATGCGTTCAATCATGCGACCGACCGTGTCGACGATGTCTTCGCGTTGTCCGACGCCGAGAAGGCCAAGGGCCGCCCGATGAAGCCCGACGTCGAACGCTCGCGCTCGGGCCGCGTGTTCCAGACGGCCTATCGCGCCGACATCGTGCGTCGCGAATTCCGTGACAAGGACGGCGAGATCGTGACGCGCGAAGTGCCGGGTTCGTTCTACGAATTCATTACGCGGCATCGCGAATACGACACCGAGAAGCGTTGCTGGAAGATCGACCTGCGCTTCGACGCGGGCAATGCGCAGGGTATTTTCAAGATGACGGCCAACGCAAAGTAATCGAGGGTTCTCGGCGTCCGGCGCACAATAGGTCCGTGCGTCGATGCTGCGCCTCAATCCGCCGACACCGGTGAACAGCACCGGCGGCCAACACTGAATTCCATAGGGGTATCCACGTGAACGCAACTTCCATCCTCAACGAACTGGGCATTGCCAAACTGGCCGAAGCGGGCGACATCGCTGTGCATTCACCCATCGACGGCGCATTGATCGGCCGCGTAGCCAGCGCCTCGGTCGCCGACGCCCAAGCCACCCTCGCCCGCGCGCACACCGCGTTCACCGCCTGGCGCGACGTGCCCGCACCGCGTCGCGGTGAACTGGTGCGTCTGCTCGGCGAAAAGCTGCGCGAGCGCAAGCAGGCGCTGGGTGCGCTCGTCACGCTCGAAGCCGGCAAGATCCTGCAAGAAGGGTTGGGCGAAGTGCAGGAAATGATCGACATCTGCGACTTCGCCGTCGGTCTGTCGCGTCAGTTGTACGGCCTGACCATCGCGTCGGAGCGTCCGGGCCACCGCATGGCCGAGACGTGGCATCCGATGGGCGTGTGCACGGTCATCTCCGCCTTCAACTTCCCGGTCGCGGTGTGGGCCTGGAACGCGGCGCTCGCGCTCGTGTGCGGCAACGCCGTGGTGTGGAAGCCGTCTGAGAAGACGCCGCTGACCGCACTGGCCGTCAACCACTTGATGAACGAGGTCATCGCCGAATTCGGCGATGCGCCGGAAGGCCTGACCGCGCTCATCGTCGGCGGTCGCGACGTGGGCGAAGCACTCGTCGCCGATCCGCGCTCGGCCATCGTGAGCGCGACGGGCAGCACGGAAATGGGCCGCAAGGTCGGCGTGGAAGTCGCGCGCCGCTTTGGCCGCTCGATCCTGGAACTCGGTGGAAACAACGCGGGTATCGTGACCGGCAGCGCCGACATGGAACTCGCCCCGCGCGGCATCCTGTTCTCGGCGGTGGGTACGGCCGGTCAGCGTTGCACCACGCTGCGCCGCCTGTTCGTGCACGAGAGCGTGTACGACAAGACCGTCGAGCGTCTGAAGACACTGTATGGCAAGGTTGCCATCGGCAACCCGCTGGAGCGCGGCACGCTCATGGGCCCGCTGATCGACGAAGGTGCCTTCCATCGCATGCAGGACGCCCTGGACAAGGCTCGCGCGCAAGGCGGCAAGGTCACGGGTGGCGAGCGTTACGCGGTCGCGGGCGCGGAGAACGCGTTCTATGTGAAGCCGGCTATCGTCGAGATGCCGTCGCAGACGGAGATCGTGCTCACCGAAACGTTCGCACCGATCCTGTACGTGCTCAAGTACAGCGATTTCTCACAAGCCATCGACGCCAACAACGCCGCCTCGCACGGCCTGTCGTCGTGCGTGTTCACGACCGATCTGCGCGAAGCCGAGCGCTTCACGTCGTCGGCGGGTAGCGACTGCGGCATCGCCAACGTCAACATCGGCCCGAGCGGCGCGGAGATCGGCGGCGCCTTCGGCGGTGAGAAGGAAACGGGCGGCGGACGCGAGTCGGGCTCGGACGCGTGGAAGGGCTATATGCGCCGTGCCACCAACACCGTCAACTACTCGTCCGCCCTGCCGCTCGCGCAAGGCATCGACTTCTCGATCGAGTGAAGTCGCGATAACCCGCCCCGACGTCGCCCATGCCCATGCGCGACGTCATGCAACGGGTTACGCATCTGGCCAATGCCGGACGTGCCTTGCCCCCTCGGCAGGCGCGTCCGACGCCCCTCCCTGATAGCCGAATTCCGTCACGCTTTGTTTAGCGAGGCCCCCATGTACGCCTTCACTTCCGTGTTCGCCAACCCGGCTGGCTCGCCGATTCGCGAATTGTTCAAATACTTGTCCGAGCCGGGCATGATTTCGTTCGCGGGCGGCTATCCCGCAAGCGACCTGTTCGACGTCGACGGTCTCGCCGCAGCGCAGGCCCGCGCCTTCGCGCAGCCGACGCGCTGCCTGCAATACGGCCCGACCGACGGCCTGGCCGAACTCAAGGCGCAGCTTGTCGCGCTAATGGCCTCGCGTGGCGCGCCCTGCGCCGCCGATGAGCTGCTGGTGACGACCGGCTCGCAACAAGGTCTGGACCTGTTGCTGCGCGTGATGATCGCGCCGGGCGATGTCGTGGTGACCGAACAGCCCGCGTATCCGGCGACGTTGCAGGCATTGCGACTGCAGCAAGCGACGATCGTGACGGTGCCTGTCGACGCACACGGTCTTGACGTCGCCCATCTGGGCGCGCTGCTGCGCGAGGGCAAGATTGCCGTGCCGAAGCTGCTGTACACCGTGCCGACGTTCGCCAATCCGACCGGCGCAACGCTCTCGCGCGAGCGTCGTATCGCGCTGCTGCAGTTGGCGGTCGAGTACCGGTTCATCATCGTCGAGGACGATCCGTATGGCGACTTGCGATTCGCGGGCGACGCGGTGCCGACCTTGCTCGGCCTGACGGCGGAAGTACCGGGATCGCGCGACTGGGTCGTGCACTTCTCGAGCCTGTCGAAGATCGTCGCCCCGGGGTTGCGCGTGGGTTGGACGGTCGCGCCGCCGGAGATTGCGCGCCGATGCGTCGTCGCGAAACAGACGGTCGATCTGTGCAGCGTGCCGTGGACGCAAGCGGTGGCGGCGGAGTATCTCGCCGACGGCGCGTTGGCACGCCATCTGCCGAAGATCACGCAAGCCTATCGTCGCAAATGCGACGCGCTGTGCGACGCGTTGCGCGAGACGCTGGGCGACGCCATCGCGTTCCATGCCCCGCAGGGCGGCATGTTCGTGTGGGCGCGTCTCGCCGCAGTGAAGACGCGCGATCTGCTGCCGCACGCGATCGCCGAGAAGGTGTTGTTCGTGCCAGGCACGGCGTTCTTCGCAGAACAGGCCGACGAGGCTTCGCTGCGGTTGTCGTTCGCGGCGCCGGCCGTATCGGCGATCGAGCAAGGCGTGGCACGACTTGCCCGTGCAATGCACGCGACCAGCGCCACGCGATGATCAAAGCGGCAGGCTGTCGCGCACGATCCGCGCGAAGTAGCGCGCGCCGAGCGGCAGAATCGCGTCGTTGAAGTCGTAACAAGCGTTGTGCAGCGGGATGGCGCCTGGCGCGTCACCGCTGCCGTTGCCGATGAACGCGAAGTTGCCCGGCACGTGCTGAAGGAACATCCCGAAGTCCTCCGAAGCCATCATCGGCGCAACGTCCGCGTCGACGCGCGCTTCGCCCACCACCGCCTGCGCCGCGCGAACGGCGAGCGCCGTATTGTCCGCCCAGTTCATCGTCGGCGCGAACTCGTGCGTGTACTCGAACTCGCCATGCGCGCCGTGCATCGCACAAACGCCCAGGCAGATCTCACGCATGCGTGTCTCGATCAGTGACTGCACGTCCGGCGAATAGCTTCGCGTGTCGCCCTTGATGACGACGTTCGTCGGAATGGCGTTGCGAATGCCATCCGTCATGAATTCCGTGCAAGACACCACCGCCGACAGCCCCGGATCGACACTGCGCGACACCACGGTCTGAAGCGCCACAACGATCTGCGCGCCGATCACGAGCGGATCGATGCCCATGTGCGGGCGCGCCGCGTGGGTTCCCTTGCCGCGAATGCGGATGACGAAGTTGTCTTCGCTCGCCATGATGCCGCCGATGCGCGTGGCGAAGCGACCTGCCGCGATGCCCGGCATGTTGTGCAGGCCGTAAATCGCATCGATCGGGAAGCGTTCCAGCAACCCATCCGCAATCATCGCCTTCGCGCCGCGGCCATGCTCCTCGGCGGGCTGGAAGATGAAGCGCACCGTGCCGTTGAAATCGCGCGACGCCGCCAGCAGCTTCGCCGCGCCGAGCACCATCGACATATGACCGTCGTGCCCGCAGGCGTGCATCTTGCCCGGTACTTGCGACGCATAGTCGCGCCCCGGCGCCTGCTCGGCGATCTGCAACGCGTCCATGTCGGCCCGAATGCCGATCGCGCCGCGCCCGTCGCCCACCCGCAGGTTCGCGACAATCCCCGTACCGCCGATGCCGCGATGCACGTCCAGCCCAAGGCTTTCCAGAATCGTCGCGACCGTCTGCGACGTGCCGACTTCCTCGAACCCGGTTTCCGGTTGACGGTGGAACGCGTGCCGCCACCCGGTCAACGCCTTGGCGAAATAGAGGTCCTGCGTCATGGCCGACTCCTGTGAATGCTGTTGATCCGAGGCAACGTCAGCGGGCCAGCCAAGCGTGCTGGCGTTGCGTCACCGACGCGTCCGGCTCGCCCACGAGTTGCGCATATACGAGCGGCGCGGTTGCCCCTTCCGTGTTGATCAGCAGGACGTGGGAATCCGCGTTCAGACCGATGGCCGATGCCAGCGCAGGCGTTGCGGCCGCCTGCATCAAGCCCGCCAGACCCGCCACCCCCGACTCTCCTGCGACAAACGGCACGTCGTTGTCGCTGCCGCGTGCCAGACGCCGCATCGCCTCCAACGCCTCGGCATCGGTGACGGTCATGAACGCGTCGACCGACGGTTGCAGGAACCGCCACGCCAGCGGCGACGTCTCGCCGCACGCCAGCCCGGCCATTACGGAATCGACCGACCCCGACGCCGAGGCGGCCTTACCCGCAATGGCGCTCTGGTAGAGGCAATCGGCCTGCATCGGCTCCACGAGAACGAATGTTGGACGCCACACGCCCCAGCGCTCCCAAAGATAGCTCACGATACCCGCCGCCAGTCCACCCACGCCCCCTTGCAGGAAGACGTGCGTGAGCGGGCATGCGGCGTCCGTGGGAGCGTCTACGCCGCAGAGCGCTTCATCGACTTCGGCCGCCACCGTCCCGTACCCCTGCATGACGTCGCGTGGAATGGCCTCGTAACCCTCGTAAGACGTGTCCGAAACCACATGCCAGCCGTGACGCGCGGCAAGCGCCGCCGCCGCGTCCACCGACGCATCGTAATTGCCCTCGACGCGCACGATCTCGGCACCGTACGCGGCGATCGCCTGTTCGCGCTCCTCGCTCACCTGCGCGTGCAGCACGATGACGCAGCAGCAACCCATGCTCTGCGCCGCCGCGGCGAGCGCGCGGCCGTGGTTGCCGTCCGTCGCGCTGATGACCGTGACCGTGGCGAGCGCGTCGCGATGCTCACCTCGCAGCAACGTCCGCGCGGTGAAGCCTTCTGCTTCGCACTCGCGCAACAGAAGGCGGACGAGCGCAATCGGCGCGCCCAGCGCCTTGAAACTGCCCAGCGCCGAGCGCAGCGCTTCGTCTTTCACGAGCACGCTGCGAACGCCCAGCGATGCGGCCAGATCGGGCAGCGCGCGCAGCGGTGTGCTCCCGCGCGTCAGCCCATCCCAATGGGCGAGCCACTCGCGGCTCTCTTGCGCGCGAGCGATGCTCATGATGTCCTGAAGGTGCGCCGGGTAAGGCGCGCGAGCGGCGTGGGGATTGACGTACAGCATGGGGGGCTCCGGTATTGCGGTATTTCGGGATGTCGGGATGTCCGAACGGTTCTATCGATGTACGGCGAGGCGCCTTGCAACGACATCGAGCAGCACTTTCGCGCCGTTCACCAGTTGCTCGTCGTCGGTGTGCTCGCGAGGGTTGTGGCTGATACCGCCCCGGCTCGGCACGAAGATCATCGCCGCCGGGGCGATGCGCGCGATCATCTGTGCGTCGTGGCCCGCGCCCGACGTCATGCGCATGGACGACAGCCCTAACCGACTGGCGCTCGCTTCAATGACGTCGGCCAACTCGGCATCGAAAACGACCGGCGAGAAGCGCGCCAGGCGCTCAGCCGAAATGCGCACGCCCTCGTCTTGTGCGAGCTTCGTCAGGAATGCCGAAAAATGCGCTTCGCTCGCTGCCAGACGTTGTTCGTTCGGGTCGCGCATATCGACCGTGAATACCGCCTTGCGGGGAATCACGTTGATGACGCCCGGCTCGACCCGCAGCGTGCCAACGGTCGCGAGCGTCGTGCCGGAGTCGACGGCGATGCGCCGCAGCTCGGCGACTGCGGCGGCGGCGGCATAGCCGGCATCGTGGCGCAGCCGCGTCGGCGTGGTGCCCGCGTGATTGGCGTTGCCTTGCACGGTGATCTGCTGCCACGAAATGCCCTGTAGATTCTCGACGACGCCGATCTGCAGCCCTTGCGCTTCGAGAATCGGACCTTGTTCGATGTGCAGTTCGAGATACTCGTGGGGCACGAGGGTGCCCGGCATCATCTCGCCGGCGTATCCGATACGCACGAGTTCATCGCCCAGACGCGCGCCATCGGTGCCGATGGCATCGAGCGCCTCGGCCAGCGGCAAACCACCCGCGTGAACCAGCGAGCCCATCATGTCCGGATGAAACCGCGCGCCTTCCTCGTTGGTGAATGCCGCGACCGTGATCGGCCGCGACGGCACGACGCCCGCTTCGCGAAATGCCCTCACGACGGCCAGGCCACCAAGCACGCCATAGCACCCGTCGAGCGCACCCGCGTTGACGACGGTGTCGATGTGCGACCCCATCATGAGCGGGCGCGGGATCTCGCCCGACGCATCGTTAGCGGCCGACGCCAGCGTGCCGAAGATATTGCCGATGCGATCGATCCGCACGTCGAGATCGAGTTCGCGCATCCACGCGACGACCTGATCTCGCCCGGCTTTCTCGGCGTCGGTGAGCGCGACGCGAGTGCGGCCGCCCGCAACGGGATCGGCGCCGATCTCGCCGAGTTCACGCAACTGTTGCAACAGGACAGCGCCGTTCAGGCGAAGGACGGTGGGGGCGTTCGTATCGGACATAGGGGAATTCGGTCATTTCGGCGGAGAGATCGATGGGACAGCCGCTCGCGCAAGCCCGTTCAGCGACGGGTTTTTCGCGTCACCGCTAGCGGAGTATCATCGGCCTGCCTGAATAATATTCCGTGTCGCGCGTACGATTAACCCGATTTCAACCGAGAAATCGAATTTTTATTTCGCCACATGACCCTGGACAGTTACGACGTCGCCCTGCTCGCCGCGATCCAGCAAGACGCGACGACGCCTCAGCATGCGCTTGGCGCGCAAATCAATCTGTCATCTGCCGCGGTGAATCGGCGGCTCAGAAAGCTGGCCGACGAAGGTGTGACACGCAAGACCGTCTCGCTGGTGGATCCGGCGAGCGTCGGTTATGCGTTGACGATCATTACCGAGGTCGAAGTCGAGAACGAGCGGCTCGATCTGCTCGATGCGATGCGACGCAGCTTTCTCGCGTGCCCGCAGGTGCAGCAATGTTATTACGTGGCGGGCGAATGCGACTTCGTGGTGATCATGGTCGTACAGAACATGGCGCAATACACCGAACTCACGCGCGCGCTGTTCTTCGAGAGCAACAACGTCAAACGCTTCAAGACGCTCGTGTCGATGAGCAACGTCAAGGTCGGACTGGAAGTTCCGCTGGACGCGGTCGGCCGCTGAGCGCAGCAGTCACGGCAATCGCGGTGGCGCTGAAGCGCGTGTGGGCGACGCGAAGGCACGCGTCGGATCGTGGTGTGTTGCCGGCACGCGGCGCACGCCCGATCGTTCGCCAGAGCGTTGCGCCCTGGCGAACGATCGGGGAAATGTTACGGCATCAGTACTTTGTCCACGACATGAATCACCCCATTCGATTGCATGACGTTGCTGATGGCGATTTTAGCCACTCCGCCCTTGTCATCCGTCACCATCAGATGCCCGCCCTTCTGCGTGACGGTCAGCGAATTGCCTTCGACCGTTTTCAACATGGCCTTGCCGCCCCCGTCCTTGACAGCCTTCATCAGATCCTGCGCGGAGAGCCGGCCCGGCACCACGTGATACGTGAGCACCTTGTCGAGGGTTGCCTTGTTCTCGGGCTTGAGCAGGGTATCGACAGTCCCCGCCGGCAGTGCCGCGAACGCTTCGTTGGTCGGCGCGAAGACCGTGAAGGGCCCGGGGCCGGAGAGTGTGTCGACCAATCCGCCGGCCTTCACGGCGGCGACGAGTGTCGTATGGTCCTTTGAGTTCACCGCGTTTTCGATGATGTTCTTCGAGGGGTACATCGCCGCCCCGCCGACCATGACCGTCTTCTCACCGCTGTCCATCGACGCCGCGCATGCGCTGAGCGACGATCCGAACACACAGCAGGTTGCCACAAGCACCGGCAGAAATCCGGTCGAGTAACGAGTCTTCATTTTCTCACCCCATTGATGGCGCTTCGCAAAACGGAAGCCCTTCTACTTACGAGCAAGCCGGGTGAACGGATGCACGTTCGGGAGCGGAATTCACGAAGGAGGCAATGTCGTCCAGCACGGGGGCATAGCCTCGAAGCGGTGCGCTAAGGGTTCCCAGAAGCATCGCGTGCCCAAGATCATAGTGACGCACTTCCACCTCATCGTTCATCCGTTGCAACCGGCGAGCAAACCGCGTTGTGTTGCCCGGATCGACGACCGTGTCCGCGTCGCCCACGGCCAACCACATCGGCGGTTCCCTGCCCGTCACGAAATGAATCGGCTGGCTGGCGAGTCGCACCGGCTCGGGAAATATACGGCGAAGCACATCGCTCTTGAGCGGCAGGAAATCGTAGGGACCGGCCAGGCCGATGACGCCCGCGATATCGCACTCGCGCATGCCATTGGCATGCAGGTAGCGGGCATCGGTCGCGAGTAGCGCCACCATTTGCGCGCCCGCCGAATGGCCCATGAGAAACAGGCGTTCGGGGTCGCCGCCAAACGCTCGTGCACGGTCGCTCGCCCAGCGCACCGCGATCGCGGCGTCGTCCATGAAGCCCGGGAAAGTCACCTCCGGATAGGTCCGATAATCTGGCAAGACCACCAGGAAGCCGCGCGAGGCGAGCGCCTCGCCGACAAATCGGTAATCCCCTCGTTGGCCGTTCTGCCAACTCCCTCCGTAGAAGAACACGACCACCGGCATGCCGCTCGCACCCGCGTCGGGGTGTGTTGGCACATAGACGTCGAGTCGCTGCCGCTCGAACGTGCCATAAGCGAGGTTTGTGACTTCACGATACGTGGTCCGCGGCGTTAGCGCATTCACGAGTGTGACGGGACTGCACGCACACAGTGCGACGCTGATGAGCGCCACGGCCAACGCGCCGCCGAGCGAGACATTCGTCATGTTTCCTTCCTGTCGAATAGAGGCCGGGGTGGGCCGATGCCCCCCGGGCTTGCCTTCGTCAGTACGGGGATGGCGATCGCCCGGATGCACGTCCGAGCGGAAATCGGCGGATTTTTTTGTTTCCGCTGCATCCGAGGGATCGCGACGTCCGTATACCCGTGACACGCGTCTTGAACCCGCTACGGAGCTTGCATCATGCCTGCCGCCGCCATTGCATTCGTCGGACTGAATCTCGCGCTGTATGCCGCGTGGCTTTCTCGATGGCGCAGCCACGAAGGCGTCAAACGAACGCGCCACGTTGCGGTTGGCGTGTTCGTCGGTGCGAGCGTGCTGCTGGCGGGTTGTACCGGCGCGCCGCCCAACCCCAACCCTCGAGCAGACGTTCCGCTTCACACGGTGCCGGTCGACCTGCCGCGATACATGGGCAAGTGGTATGTAATCGCCAACATCCCCTACTTCGCCGAACGCGACTTCGTCGGCAGCCGCGCCGAGTGGAAGTTGCGCGACGACGGCAAGATCGACGATCACTTCTATGGCCGCAAGGACGGGTTCGACCAACCCGAGCGTCATTACCAGTTCCTCGACACTGTGGTGCCGGGCAGCGGTGGCGGGGAGTGGCGTGTTCGCCTGTTCTGGCCCGTCTATGTCTCGCAGCTCACCGTGTACGTCGATCCGGCGTATCAGTACACATTGCTCGCTTATCCCGACAAGTCATTGGGCTGGATCTTTTCCCGCGAGCCGACGATGGATGACGCGACTTACCGCGCACTGCTGTCGCGTTTCGATGCCATGGGCTACGACACCACGCGCTTCCGGCGCGTCCCCCAGGTGCCCGAGCAACTCGGTCAGCCGGGATTCGCCACCCCCGGGAAAAGCGAATGAAAGCGAGTCGTCTGGCACGCGTGATCGTGTGTCTGGCCGGCGCGCTGACAACAGCGGCGGCGTGGTCGGGATGCCGCGATGCATTGACAACGGCCCATCGCATTGGCGCGGGCGAATTTTGCGTGTTGGGCTTCTGTCTCTACAAGGCTGAGCTTTGGTCGCCGCACACGCCCCTCTCGGCCGACACGCCCTTCGCGCTTGTGCTCAAGTACGAGCGAAGCGTGAGCGGGGCGCGCATGGTCTCGACGGGCCTCGACGAGATTCAACGATTGGCCCCGCGTCCGATCGCGAACGAGACGCTCAACGCGTGGCGCGACGACATGCAGCGTGCGTTCGGCGACGTGTCGCGCGGAGACGAGCTCTGTGGCGTCTATCTGCCTGGGCGCGGCGCACGGTTCTATACGAACGGGGCATTGACGGCCGACGTTCCCGACATGGCGTTCGCGCGGGCCTTCTTCGGCATCTGGCTCGACCCGAACACGCGGGCGCCTTCGCTTCGCAGACATCTGTTGGGCGAAAGCCCATGACCGGCCGTGGCATCGCGGCAATGTAACCCACCGCACCCGGGACGTTGCCTCGGCCTGGTCTACGTTGTACTCGGCCAGGTGGGGTGGTTCACGTGCGTGCTCAGCGCCGCCCAGGGAGACGGATGGATAGGCGTCGCGCTCGTGGCCGCCATGGCGGCGGGTCATCTGTGCCTGGACCGGCGACCGCTTCGAGAAGCCGGGTTTCTCGTCGTCGTCACAGTGCTGGGTTTCGGATGGGAGTCCTGCGTTTATCGCACCGGCTGGATCGCCTACCCGAATGGCGTGCTTGTCCCCGGATTCGCGCCGTATTGGATGGCCGGGCTATGGGCCCTCTTCGCGTTGCAGATCAATCCGGTCTTCGCGTCGCTTCGCCGTCGCCGGCTTCTGTGCGCCATGCTTGGCGCGGTGGGCGGTCCACTGTCGTTTCGCGCGGGCGCGGCTTTGGGGGCCGTCCAGTTCATCGATATCTGGCGAGCGCTCGCCCTGATTGGCGCGGGATGGGCAGTCATGCTGCCCGGACTGATCGCGCTGGGCGCGGCGATCGGTTCGGGGCCGATCACCTCCGGCAAGGCTACCGACGCCATGCGACATGGCGATCGGTAGTCATCCGGTAGTCATACCCCTCAACGTTGTTCGGCCGGCACGCTGGCCGCGCCACTGACCTCATTGCTGCGCGCTTCCGATGCCGGCACCAGCCCGACCGATGCGATCTCCTGGCGTCCCAGCGAGATGATCGCGGCGGCGAGCGCCAGTGCCACGGCGAAGATACCGAACGTGTAGCTCGGCGACGGGTTGAACGTGGCGACGATGCCAATGATCATCGGTCCCATGATGCCGCCCACGCGGTTCAGCCCCACGGCCACGCCCATCCCCGTGCCACGCACTTCCGTGCGATAGCACATCACCTGGTAGTTGTTGAGCACGGCCTGCGCACCGAAGATGAAGAAGCCCAGCGCTGCGACGAACGGCGGTGCCCACAGATTGCCCAGCGCAATGCCGACCGAGATCATGGAGATCGATGCCAACGTGTAGCCAATGATCATCGCCTTGATGCGGCTGCGCAGCCTGTCCGCCAGCCAACCCATGCCGATTCCGCCAAACACCGACGCCAGCATCACCAGCGTGCCGTAGGCGAACGCCGATGACACACCGCCGCCGCTCGCGACGACCAGCGTCGGCAGCCAGCCCGTCAGACCGTGGATGCAGAACAGACTGAGGAACCCAACGATCCAGTGAACAATCGTGTTGCGGCGATACATCGGCGAGAGCAGTGCCGCGATCGAGCCGATCGTCTGGGGCTTGTGCATCGGCGAAAACGTCGCCGTGCGATACACCGCCTCACGCTCAGGACGCAGCTTGGCGAGCAGTACGCGCACTTCCGATTCCCGTCCGCGCAGCATCAGGTACTGAATCGATTCAGGCAACCACAGTGTCGCGGCAATCACCACCAACAGCGATGCGGCACCGATGTAGTACAGCGACTCCCAACCGAAGTGCGCCGTCATCGAGAGCCCCGCGATGCCTGCGAAGATCCCGCCTGCGGAGAAGCCCAGTTGGAACACCCACGTCGCAAACGTGTTCGCGTTCTTCGCGGGTGCCCACTCGTTGATGCAGGTCAGCGCCAGCGGCGTCACCATGCCCAGCGCCGTGCCCATGATGAGGCGGAAGATCGCAAACCCCAACGGCCCGTGCACGACGGTGGCGAGAAGGCCGCTCGAGATGGTCAGCATCCACAGTGCCAGCAGCATGACGCGGCGGCGTCCGAACCGGTCGGACAGCAGGCCTTGAAGCACCGAGCCGATCGACAGACCGATGATGCCGCTCGAGAGCATGAAGCCGATCATGCCGGGCGACGGGTGCCACGTCTTGCGCACCAGTGGAATGACGTACGCGGCATTGAACAGATCGTAGCCATCGAAAAACATGATGGCAGTGAGCAGCACGGCGAACTTGAAATGAAACCCGCCGAATTTCGCCTGCGCGATTTCTTCGCGCGCGGTAATGGTTGTCGTCACGATTGTCTCCAGACCGTGTCAGTCGCGGCCGCGCCGGTCTGGTGCCGGCGTGTTCCGCGTATTTAAATGGCGGCTTGCCACACCCCCGCCAGCGGGCGTGGCGCCGACCGTCACCTCAGCGCGCCGATCAGGGCGTCGAGTTGGGTTGCCAGCGCACTCGCGTGTCCCGCGACACCCCAAACGTAGTGGTCCGGTCGCACGATTGCCGCGTGGCAATCGTGCTTCTCGAACCATCTCGCGAGGACACCTTCCTTCTCCTGCACTGCCACACTGCCGGCCGGCAGGGATGCTGCCGAGCCAAGCACCACGACCCTTGCGCCGATATCGCGCGCCGCGGCAACCCAACCGCTGTCCAGCAACGCGACGTCGTCGACAACCACTCGCCAGCCGCCGCCGACCACGTCGTCGAGCAACGCGGAGGCATTCGCAGTCGTCGCAACGAGCGGTTGCGGGAACAGCGTGCCGTTCACGGCATTGCCGTCAGCGGCAAGCAATCCGCACTGCAACGGCGGCACGATCTCCTGACGCGTAACGGTCTTCACCACACCGCCGCACTCGGCCAGCAGTCGTGCGTCGCGCGCCGTGGCCGCCGCCTCGTCACGCTCGCAGATCACGCGACCGATCTCCTTGATGCGTGTGGTCAGCGTCGTCACGTGCTGCTTGCGTTCCACTTGATACGTGTCGAGCAGCGCGTCCGACGCCTTGCCGCGCAGCACCCGCTCGAGCTTCCAGACCAGGTTGACGATGTCGCGCACACCCTGACACATTCCTTGACCGATGAACGGCGGTTGCTGGTGCGCGGCATCACCCGCGATGAACACGCGCCCACGGCGCCATTCGCTCGCCACCAGCGCATGGAAGCGATAGCTAGCCGCGCGCCACAAGGTGCCGTCTTCCGGGGTGAGCCAGCGCGAGAGCAGTTGCCACACGCTGTCGTCTTCGCGCATTTGCGCGGGATCTTCGCCGGGCGAGAGCATGATTTCCCAGCGACGATGCCGTCCGGGACCCACGATGTATGTGCACGGGCGCTTCGGCTCGCAATACTGGATCGCCACCTTCGGCAGCTTGGCCAGACCGCTGTCGTTGACCATCACGTCGACCACGACCCACGGTTCGTCGAACACGAGGTCTTCGAGCGCGATGCCCAGCGTGGTGCGCACGAAGCTCGACGCCCCGTCGGCGGCAATCAGATACTTGGCCGTGACGGTGCGCGTCTGGCCGGCGTCGTCGCGCAGGCGTGCGGTGACCGCCTCGCCCATGTCTTCGAAGCCGATCAGCTCAGTGCCCAGCGCGAGGCTCACGCAGTCGTAGCTCGCTGCCTGATCGCGCAGCGCTTGCTCGACCGGCGGCTGCGTGAAGGTCATCGTCGGCGTGTAACCCATCGGATAAGGCTTGTCGACGGTGGCGATGCGCTTGATCAACTGCCCTTGCGTGCCGTAGTACTCCGACGGCGGAAACACATCGACGAACGGGGCGATACGCTCGGCCAGACCTAGGTCTTGAAAGATGCGCATGATCTCGTGATCGAGCGCAATCGCACGCGGCTTGTCGTAGACTTCGCGCGCCTTGTCGACGCACAGCGTGCTCACGCCGAGCTTGCCGAGCAAGTTGGCGGCGACGGCCCCCGAAGGGCCGAAGCCGGAGATGAGAACGTCGTAGGACTCGTTCATGACGCTCATTTCGCCTCGACTTCGTCCTGCACGAGGTTGGACAGCAGGCCCACACGCTCGATGTCCACTTCGACGCGATCGCCGTCCTTCATCCACACGGGCGGCGTGCGGGCGAAACCGACACCGGCCGGCGTGCCCATCGCGATCACGTCGCCCGGTTCCAGCGTCATGCATTCGGACAGCAGCTCGATGGTTTCGGCCACGCCCCAGATCATGTCCGAGGTGTTGGTCTTCTGCATCACCTGGCCATTCAGGCGCAGTTCCATCTTCAGTTCGGTGGCGCCGGCCGGCAGGTCTTCCGGCGTGACGATCCACGGGCCGAACGCGCCGGTGCCGTCGAAGTTCTTGCCGATGGTCCATTGCGACGTGCGCTTCTGGAAGTCGCGCAACGAGACGTCGTTGAAGCAGGCGTAGCCGAAGACATGCTCGAGCGCGTCGCTGCGCTTGATGTGACGGCCGCCTTTGCCGATCACCACTGCCAGCTCGGCTTCGTAGTCGAGCTTCTCCGACACGTACGGGCGGATCACGGGGTCGCCATGCGCAATCAGCGAGGTCGCGCCGCGGAAGAAGATCAGCGGGTACACCGGCTTCAGGTTGCCGCCTTCCTTGGCGTGATCGTAGAAGTTGTGGCCAAGGCAGACGATCTTGCCCGGACGCGGCAACGCCGGTGCGAGCTTGACATCCGACAGGCGCACGCGCTGGCCGGCGCGATTGGCGAGCGCACGCCTGGCGGCGCCGAGCACATCGACATCCTGCTCGAGCGCAACGCGCAGATCGGACGGTACGCCGGGTTGGGCAGCAGCCAGGTCGATGACGTCGTCGCCATCGACCACACCCAGGCGCGTGCCTGCTTCATTCTTGAACGTGACGAATTTCACCGTAAGACTCCATGGACTTGATTGAGAATTGGCGCGACGGCGTCAGCCGTGGCGAAAGCGAATGGTTTTCTGGGCTTCCTTGAGGCGCGGCGACGGCGACTTGCCGACACCCCACTGGTCGATGCGTCCGGGCGGCCACTTCCAGTCGTCGGGACCGCCAGTGCGGTAGGTGTCGTCGACCTGTTGCACTTCGGCGGTGTACTCGATGACGAAGTCGAACGGCCCGAGGAAATACGCGAACACGTTGTTGCCCGGACCGTGACGGCCGACGCCCCACTCGATCGGGTAGCCGGCATCGTTCATGCGGCCGCCACCGCGCATCACCGAATCGAGGTCCGGCATCACGAAGGCGATGTGGTTCAGGCTGGTCTCGGTGGCATCGGCCAGCGCGATGCTGTGGTGATCGCTACCGCATCGCAGGAAGGCCATGATGCGGGTGCGATCCGAGAGCTTGAAGCCCAGCGCCTTTTCGAAGAAGGTCTGCGCGACGGCCACGTTCTCGCTGTTCATCACGACGTGCGTGATCTTGATCGGCGCGTCGGCACGCTCTGCCGTGTCGGTCCACTGCTCGTCGCCGACGATGAAACGCAGCACGCGCCCTTGCGGATCGTGGGCGAGCAACTGCGTGCCGCCACCGGGTTCGGTCACCGGCGCCGGCCCGTCGATCACCTTGCCGCCGTGGGCCGGGATCGTCTCGGCCAGCATCGACAGCGCGTCGAGCGAGGGCACATTGAAATCGACGCTGCGCACGTCGGCGCGGTCGCTGCGATGCAGCGCCAGAATATGATGCGCCGCGCCCGTGCCGCGCAGGTAGACCACGTCATCGGTGCGTGCGACGACGCTCAGATGCCAGGTCTCGGTATAAAAGGTTTCCGCGAGCGCGAGATCCGGCACGCCGATGGCGATGCCGCGCAGTGCGCTGACGAGGGACGACGTCATGAATGACTCCTTGCAGGCATGCCGAGAAAACGTTCGGCATTGAGATGAATCAGGGATTCGCGCCGTGTCGCGTCGGCGAACGCGCGCTCGATGCTGGCGACCGGCGTGGTCTCGCGAAACGCGAACGGATAGTCGGTGCCGAGCATCAGTTGTGTGTGGCCGAAGCTGCGGACGAGGTGCGCGAGCGTGTCATCGTCGAACACGAGTGTGTCGTAGTACAGACGCCGCGCTTGCGCGCTGGGCGATTCGAGCAGCGTGTCTTCGAGCGGCTTGAACACCTTGTGCGCGCGTTCGAGTCGCGGCAACAGCGATGCGAGCGTGCCGCCACCGTGACTGAACGCGATACGCAGCGTCGGGCGGCGCACGATCAGATTTGTCGTGAGTACCGACGCGGCCGCCAGACCGATGTCGGTGGGGTAGCCGAGGGCTTGCATCAGGGGCTTGGGCCCCACTAGCCGCGCTTCGCCGGCCGGACGCAGCGCGTGCACGAAAATTGCCGCGCCGAGCGCTTCGGCCGCTTCGAAAAAGGGATCGAAGCATGCCGCGCCAATCGGCACGCCGTTGATATTGCTGCCGAGTTCCACGCCCGCGAACTCGCCCGAGGCCATCAGTCGCGTCAGTTCGGCAATGGCGAGATCGATGTCTTGCAACGGCACCGCGCCAAGCCCGATGAAGCGCGTCGGCGCGTACGCGACCATCTTCGCGATCTCATCGTTGACGTAGCGATTCAGATGCGCGGCATCGGTTGCCGGCAGCCAGTAGCCGAGCAACTCGGGCATGGGCGACAGTGCTTGCAGGCCGACCCGCTGTTCCGCCATGTCGTCGAGCCGCTTGCCGGCATCCCAGCAACGGTCGGAAACCGTGCGGTAGAGACCGCCGTCGATCATCACGTGCCGATGGCATTCGTGCGCAGGGGCCATCGACGGCCAGCCGGCCGGCGTGATGCCCAGCGATTTCGGGAACTCGGCGGGAATCACATGGCAGTGCACGTCGATACCGGGCAGCGCAGCACAGTCGCAACCATGGCCGTGTGCGACATGCTCACTCATGACGCAGCCCCGCGGCCATCACGCCGGCGATGCAGATCGCTTCGTCCTCGTCGCCCGTGCCGCCCGATGCGCCCACGGCGCCGATGACGCGGCCGTCGGCATCGCGAATCGGAACGGCGCCGGTCTGGGGAATGAACTTGCCGCCGTGCGTGACCGCAAGCGCGTTGAAGAAGGCGGGATTGTCCTTGGCACGAGCGAGCAGCGCGCGGCTGCTGGCGCCCATGCTCACACAGGCCCATGCCTTGCCGGTCGCGACGTCCACTCGCGACATCGACGCGCCGTCTTCGCGCTGCACGGCCTTGATGTGGCCAGCATCGTCGAGCACGACGACCGCCATCGCCTTGTACTGATGTTGGTGACTCGCAGCGAGTGCCGCCGCGATGATTTCGTTGGCGTGCGCCAACGTCAGGGGGGATGCCATACGACTGATCTCCGAACGCGTCCAGGCGTTGCGATCTCGATCAAGCGATCGCACCGGACCTTTGTTGCGAGCAATTATATATATAAAAACACTGATTTGTTATTTTTGTACATAAATTATCGTAAACACCTAGGTTTCCGTCGTTGGCATTGGGCTGACCCGTTTCAGATATACTTGCACGTAACTTCCCGCCCCCATCTGATCGAGGTAACGTTTTGTCCCGCATATCCGCGCTGTCCTCTGCCAGCCAGACCGCTAGCCAGGCCGGGTCGAACGTCACGCTGGCGACCAATCTGTACGACCGGATGCGGGCCGATCTTCTGGCCGGCAAGCTCGAGCCGGGTCGCAAGTTGCAGATCGAATTCCTCTGCGATCAATACCAGGCGGGCCAGACGCCGGTACGCGAAGCGCTCAACCGGTTGACCTCCGATGGCCTGGTGGAGCGGCGGGATCAGCGGGGATTTGCCGTCACCGGCATCAGCGCCGCCGACCTTCGCGAGATCACCAAGACGCGCGTCTGGCTCGAGGAAGTCGCCCTGCGCGAGGCGTTTGCGGCCGACCAGCCGGAGTGGGAAGAGGCGCTCGTGCTGGCCTATCACCGTCTCTCCAAGGTGCCGCGCTCGCTCAGCGAAACTCAATACCTCGAAAATCCCGAATGGGAGCGGCTGCATCGGGCGTTCCATCGCACGCTCATCAGCGGCTGCCAGTCACGCTGGCTGCTCAACTTCTGCGAGCAACTCTCGGATCAGTTGTACCGCTATCGCCAGTTGTCGGTGAAGCGTATCTACCCGAATCGCCACGAGCGCGAAGAGCACAAAGCGATGCTCGACGCCGTCATCGAGCGCGACGCAGCGCGTGCGATCCAGCTCATGCGCAAGCATTACGAAACCACGGCCGACATCATCCTCGCCGACGCCAATCTCTTCCCCACGGAATAAGCCGTCTCGCACGGCCGGCCCGATCGCTCGGGCTGGCAACGCTGCCTCCCCTCCTTTCCCGCATCGTCACATTTCGCGTCGCTCACGCGTGCCGCGTGTTGCAGACACACATCACGAATACTCCCGGTTTACCCGAGTTGTGACATTAAAATTTGATTTGCCTAAAAATATATACAAAAATTGCAATCAGCCATTTTTGTGCAAATGAATGGCCTATGACGACAAAGGAATGGAGACATGGCAATGATTCGACGTTTTGGCGCCGCTGCGGCGCTTTCGCTGTGTGCGAGCGTGGGCGCGCATGCGCAATCCGTGACGCTGTACGGCATCATCGACACGGGCGTGCAATATGCGCATACGGGCGGCACCAGCGTGTCGCGGGTGGAATCGAGTTCGGTGGCGCCGTCGCGATGGGGGATGATTGGCACCGAAGACCTGGGGGGCGGCCTCGCCGCCGTGTTCAAGCTTGAAGATGGCTTCAACGTGAACAACGGCACGATTGCGGGCAATGGTGCGCTGTTCAATCGCGAGGCTTGGGTCGGATTGCGCAGTAACTCGTGGGGGCAGGTGCAGGTCGGCAACAACTACACGCCGCTGTTCACAACCTATGTGACGTATTCGCAGGGCGACCTCAACACACTCGGCTGGGGCAACGCGACGAACAACTTCGTCTTCGTGCCGGTTGCGCGCACCGCCAATTCGATTCGCTATGTGTCGCCGGTGTTCGCGGGCCTGACCGTACGCGCGTTGTATGCGCGCGGCGCCAATGGCGCGGCTGGTCAGCCGCGTACGTTGGGCGATACGGCGTCGGTGGGTTTCAACTTCAAGGTGGGGCAATTCTCGGCTGACGCCGACTACCTGCAACAGCGCTTCACCACGACGTCGACCGTCACGACGGCGTCGCCGACGGGCACCGGCCGCTACTACCTGTTCGGCGCGTCGTACGACTTCGGGTTCGTCAAGCCGGCATTCCTGTATCAGATGCACCGCAATACCGATAGCGTGACGACCGCGAGCAACGCGGCCTACGCGAATCCGGAAAACGACTTCTATGAAATCAATGCGCTGGTGCCGAACCTGGCGAACGGCACGCTGCTGCTGAGCTTCGGTCAGTACCGCTTGCGCGGCAATTCGTCAGGCAATGCGCTGTCGTATGGCGTGCGCTACGACTACTTCCTGTCGAAGCGCACCGGGTTGTATGCGGGTGCCAGCTACGTGAAGAACAAGGCCAACGCGGCCTTCACGATCAACAATGCGGGCGGCGCAGGCATCCCGTGACCGCCGGCAACAATATCGTGAGCTTCATCGCGGGTATCGTGCATCGCTTCTAAGGCTTGCGACGACGTGACACGGGATCTGACGCGGTACCGGAGGATGATCGGTACCGCGTCAGATCTGCTCGAGACAGCGCAGATGACGCTGCGCAGCTTGCGCGGGGCGGGGGGGTGCAGACGTGTAAATTGCGCTGACACCGACCGATGACGTGGAGGTGCGTATCCGCACGGACCTAGTACGGCAACCCCTCATCAATCGGCAGCGAAGGATCCCTTGACCATTCATTCCACGAGCCGAGGTAAAGGCGCACGTCCCTGATGCCGGCCTCTTCCAGTGCAACAAAGGTGTTGGAGGCTCGCGCTCCTTTGAAGCAGAACACAACAACAGGCGTATCGCGACGAATACCCACGGTCGCACACTCGGCCAGAATCTCGGCGGGCGACTTGAACATCTGTCCGGTGGGGGTCGGCTTCATCATTCGATACCACTCTAGCCAGACCGAGCCGGGAATGCGGCCTTTTCGCGGACAAAAATCCTTGCCATAAGGCGATGAGCTTTCGGCAATCCATTCATCGACGTCGCGTACATCGAGCTTCACGATGTGCGGGTCCGCAACGGCGGCCTTCATCCCCGCCAGATCGACAAGGATGCTGCTTCCGCTCGTACCCGGAGGAAACTCGGTGGGTGTTGGTGAAGGAACTTCCGTTGTGCTTGGCAGCCCGGCGGCACGCCATGCACTGTAGCCGCCGTGAAGTACCTTGATTTTTTCGCGGGGATAGCCGAGATGACGGAGCAGTACATAGCCCCGGCAGGATTGGCCAAATCCCGTTGTCATTGACTGTTCGTAGATGACGGCCGTCTCCTTCCCGGACAACCCAGCCTTCGCAAATGCCCCGGTGAATGTGTCGCGCAAGGCAGCAAGACCTTGGGGTGTCGAGGTCGCCAGATAGGTAAATATCTCATGGATATTCACCGCGCCTGGCAGATGGGCTTCGGCAAAACTTGCCGCGTCTCTCGTGTCGATCAGGACCACCGGCCCGGACTTCATCAACTGCGTCAATTCATCCGGTGAAACAAGAACTCGCTCGTGCATGGCAGCCCCCATCTGGCTTGGCCTGCGGTTGGCCCCAAAAAATGGACCACAAACCGACGCGGTGCGCAGTGGCAAGCTCGGCGCCAACCTGTCGAACTAAGTCTAGGCGACGACGGGTGAACCGCTTTGATGCTCATCAAAGGAAAACCCACGAGAGGAAGCCGTCCGGGGCAGTTGCGCCACGCGCCCCGTTCGCGCTGGCATACCCCGTCCAGAGATTCCCGCTATGGCTAACGTTAGGGAGGCCGGACGTGGCTTTCAGGACGCGGCAAGACGGCGAGCGCACCCTACCAGCATTGTCGACAGACCTGTGCCGATTTTGGGCGGACCGTGAGGGTTGGACCTCGCAACTCGAACGCCCGCAGCACAAAAAACAAAAGGCCCGCACCGAAGACGGTTGCGGGCCAGCTGATCACACGTTCTCAAGCGCCTAAGTGCCTATTAGAACGGGATATCGTCATCCATATCGTCAAAACCGCCACCCGACTGCTTGGCCGGTGCTTGCTGACGGGCACCACCGCCGCCGCTGCCACCGCCGCTGCCGCCGCGCGAATAGCCACCACCACCGCCTTCGTCGCCGCCACCACCACCGCCGCGCGAGTAGCCACCACCACCGCCACCACCGCCCTCACCGCCGCTGCGGCCGCCCAGCATCTGCATCTGGTCTGCCACGATTTCCGTGCTGTAACGCTCGGTGCCGTCCTGCGCCTGGTACTTGCGCGTGCGGATACGACCTTCGATATACACCGCCGAGCCCTTCTTCAGGTACTCGTTCACGATCTCCGCGAGACGGCCGAAGAACGACACACGGTGCCATTCAGTCAGCTCCTTGAACTCGCCAGATTGCTTGTCCTTGTAACGGTCGGTCGTCGCCAGACGAATGTTCGCGACCGCATCGCCGCTCGGCATGTAGCGGACTTCGGGGTCGGCGCCAAGATTGCCGACCAGGATTACTTTGTTGACTGATGCCATAAATCTTTCTCCGCGATTGCTGATATCCGATCAGGATTGACGAGGCGCTGGCGTCCTCATCGGTGCGGCGATTATAAGCCACACGAGAGCCCCGACTGAGCAAGTCATGAAGATTGCGTTCTGACCGTAGTGGGTCATCAGAAAACCCCCTAGTGCCCCACCGCAGAACAACCCAAGTGCCTGCGTCGTGTTGTACACGCCCACCGCCGCACCCTTGCGTTGCCCCGGCGCCAGCTTTGATACCAGCGACGGCTGCGAGGCCTCGAGCACGTTGAAACCCAGGAAGTACACGAACAGCACGCACGCAATCACGCCCACCGTCGGCGGCAATCCGCCCAGCGCCGCCTGCGCCACCGCGACCAGCGCAATCGCCGAGAGCAGCACCACCTTCATCTTGCCCCGCTTCTCGGCCGCAATGATCGCCGGCACCATCGCCACGAACGACAACCCCATCACCGGCAGGTACACCTCCCAGTGCTGCGTCACCGGCAATCCCGCCGCCACCAGCATGCGCGGCATCGCCACGAACAGCGCCGTCTGCGTCGCATGCAGCACGAACACGCCGAAATTCAGACGCAACAACTCCGGGTTGTGCAGCACTTCCGAGAACGGCGCCGGGCCCACCTTGGGATGCGCGGGCGGCGTCGGCACGACCCACAGCACCACGAAAATCGCCAGCACCGCCAGAATGCCGATGGCCGAGAACAGGCCACTCATGCCCAACCAGTGATACAGGAACGGTGCACACACGATGGCCACCGCAAACGACAGGCCAATGCTGCCGCCGATCATCGCCATCGCCTTCGTGCGGTTGGCTTCGCTCGTCAGATCGGCCACGCAAGCCATGACCGCCGAGGAAATCGCTCCCGCGCCCTGAATCGCCCGGCCAACGATGATCCACGCCAGATCATGCGCCATCGCCGCCACGAGCGAGCCTATCGCGAACACGATCAGGCCGAACACGATGACAGGCTTGCGCCCCAGCCGATCGGAAGCCCAGCCGTACGGGATATAGAACAGGGACTGCGTCAGACCGTAGATGCCGATGGCCAGTCCAACGAGAAAAGTGTTGTTGCCGCCAGGGATCGTCTGCGCGAACACCGAGAACACCGGCATGATCAGAAACAGACCGAGCATGCGCAGCGCAAAAATCCCCGCGAGCGATGCACTCGCGCGCACTTCTAGGGGGTCATGCGGCCACCTCGGCCGCGCGTCGTGGCAGGGGAAGTGGAAGTCACGGAATCGGTAGACATTACGTCCTGAGAGATGGAAAAAACGCGCGCAACATCGTGCAGCATCGGAATCGTCTGATGATTGCTGCCCGGGCGCGCAACACGCCAGCCGCCTGGAGGCATGTCGATGGGCCTGGACGACGGCCCGGCGCCAGCCCCCTGGAAAGCGGACGATTCGCCCCCACCTATGGTCCGTGCCGGTATGTCGCCCGAGACTGCCCGTCAGCCGGTTCAGCTCCAGCCATCAAACTTAGGTATATTAGCAGGTTTAGCCGCCCGGATTTTCCCCCAGCGGCCCGCCCGACCGCTCCCGCCGCCTGCAGCGTCGACGCCCGGCCAACGCCGCGCCGATATCGCGCGACGTCCCGGGAAACTCGGACTCTTGGGGCCGGAAACCGCCCCGCGACAATTCGCCGCGCGGATTCCTCGGCGACGACCCGGAACCGTGAATGGAAACCATCCGTATTCGTGGGGCTCGCACCCACAACCTCAAGAACGTCAATCTCGACTTGCCGCGTCACCAGCTCGTGGTGATCACCGGCCTGTCAGGCTCCGGTAAATCGTCGCTCGCCTTCGATACGCTCTACGCGGAAGGTCAGCGTCGCTATGTCGAGAGCCTGTCGGCCTACGCCCGCCAGTTCCTGCAACTGATGGAAAAGCCCGACGTCGACCTGATCGAAGGCCTCTCGCCCGCGATCTCCATCGAACAGAAGGCCACGTCGCACAACCCGCGCTCGACGGTGGGCACGGTCACCGAAATCCACGACTACCTACGTCTGCTCTACGCGCGTGTAGGAACACCCTACTGCCCCGACCACGGCCTGCCGCTCCAATCGCAAAGCGTCTCGCAGATGGTCGACGCAGCGCTCGCGCTGCCGGAAGACACCAAGCTCATGATCCTCGCGCCCATCGTGGTCGATCGCAAGGGCGAGCACGTCGACCTGTTCGAGACGATGCAGGCCCAGGGCTTCGTGCGCTTTCGCATCCGCTCGGGGGCGGCGCGGCCAACGAAGGCACGGCGCGTGTCTACGACATCGAATCCCTGCCCAAGCTCAAAAAGACGGAAAAGCACTCGATCGACGTGGTCATCGACCGCGTGAAGGTACGCGCCGATCTGAAACAGCGTCTGGCCGAATCGTTCGAAACGGCACTGCGACTGGCCGACGGCCGGGCCGTGGCGCTGGAAATGGACACCGACAAGGAACACGTTTTCAGCTCGAAGTTCGCATGCCCGGTGTGCTCGTATTCGCTTCAGGAACTCGAGCCGCGGCTGTTCTCGTTCAACAATCCCATGGGGCGTGCCCGAGCTGCGACGGTCTTGGCCACATGACCTTCTTCGATCCGAAGCGCGTCGTCGGCTTCCCGGCGCTCTCGCTCGCCTCGGGCGCGATCAAGGGCTGGGATCGCCGCAACCAGTTCTATTTCCAGATGCTGCAGAGCCTCGCGGCGTTCTACGACTTCGATGTCGACACGCCCTTCGAGGAACTGCCGGAAGCCACCCAGAAGATCGTACTCTTCGGCTCGGGCGAGCAGACCATCCCCTTCACCTATGTGAACGAGAAGGGCCGCACATCGGTGCGCGAGCATGCCTTCGAAGGCATCATCCCGAATCTCGAACGACGCTATCGCGAAACCGATTCCGTCGCCGTGCGCGAAGAGCTGGCCAAGTACCAGAACAATCAAGCCTGCCCCGATTGCGAAGGCAGCCGCCTGCGTCGCGAAGCTCGTTTCGTCAAGGTCGGCGAAGGCCAGCAGGCGCGCGCGATCTACGAGATCGGCAACCTGCCGCTGCGCGAAACGCTCGGCCACTTCCACGAACTGGTACTGCACGGTGCTAAGCGCGAGATCGCCGACAAGATCGTCAAGGAAATCGTGGCCCGCCTCACGTTCCTGAACAACGTGGGCCTCGACTACCTTTCGCTCGAACGCAGCGCCGATACGCTCTCGGGCGGCGAAGCGCAGCGCATCCGCCTGGCGTCACAGATCGGTTCGGGCCTCACCGGCGTGATGTACGTGCTCGACGAGCCGTCCATCGGCTTGCATCAGCGCGATAACGACCGCCTGATCGGCACGCTCAAGCATCTGCGCGATCTTGGCAACTCGGTGATCGTGGTCGAACACGACGAGGACATGATTCTCGCAAGCGATTATGTCGTCGACATGGGGCTGGGCGCGGGGATCCACGGCGGCAGGGTGATCGCACAAGGCCGCCCCGAGCAGATCGAAAGCGCGCCGGAGTCGCTCACGGGGCAGTACCTGTCCGGCGCGCGGCGTATCGAAGTGCCTGCGCAGCGACGCGCGCCGAGCGACGATCGTCTGCGAATTCTGGACGCATCGGGCAACAACCTCAAAAACGTCACGCTGGATTTGCCCGTCGGGTTGCTGACCTGCGTAACCGGTGTATCCGGTTCGGGCAAGTCGACGCTGATCAACGACACCCTGTATCACGCCGTCGCACGGCATCTCTACGGGTCGTCGGCCGAGCCGGCGCCGTATGACCAGATCGAAGGGCTGGAGCACTTCGACAAGGTCATCAACGTCGACCAATCGCCCATCGGACGCACGCCGCGCTCGAACCCGGCCACCTACACGGGCTGTTCACCCCGATCCGCGAACTCTTCGCCGGCGTGCCCGCGGCCAAGGAGCGTGGCTACGACCCGGGCCGTTTCTCGTTCAACGTCAAGGGCGGACGCTGCGAAGCCTGTCAGGGCGATGGCGTCATCAAGGTCGAGATGCACTTCCTGCCCGATGTGTATGTGCCCTGCGATGTCTGCCACGGCAAACGCTACAACCGCGAAACGCTCGAAATGCAGTACAAGGGCCGCAATATCTCGGAGGTGCTCGACATGACGGTCGAGCAGGCGCATGAGTTCTTCAAGCCGGTGCCGGTGGTCGCGCGCAAGCTCAGGACATTGCTGGACGTGGGCCTGGGCTACATTCGCCTTGGCCAGTCGGCGACCACGCTCTCGGGCGGTGAGGCGCAGCGCGTGAAGCTCTCGCTCGAACTCTCGAAGCGCGACACGGGCCGAACGCTTTATATCCTTGACGAACCGACGACCGGGCTGCACTTTCACGATATCGAGTTGCTGCTCACGGTGATCCACCGGTTGCGCGATCAAGGCAATACCGTGGTCATCATCGAGCACAATCTCGACGTGATAAAAACGGCGGATTGGGTGATCGATCTCGGGCCGGAAGGCGGCGCGGGCGGTGGGCAGATCATTGCGCAAGGCACGCCCGAGCAAGTGGCGGCGAACAAGGCCAGCTTCACCGGCAAGTATCTCGCCCCATTGCTCGCACGCGGGCAGTAAGCGCATCGCCCGTTCGGGCTGTCTTACGTCACGACACGGGCGAGCGCCGCCCGTGTCGTCGCGGCAGAGTCTTTTGACAAGGACGTCATTGCATGGAACCGCGCTCTGGCTGGCATCCGGATCGAGATGCCTGGATCGAACTGGCGAGCTATGCCGCGGCCGCCCTGGCCCTGTGGCTGATTCTCAGCATCCACCTGCTCTCGGTGGTGCTCGCGGGGACGGTCGTCTATCAGCTCGTGCACGTGCTCGGGCCGCGCCTGCAACTGCGCATCTCCAGCGAACGCGCCCGGCTGGTCGCCGTCGCCCTCCTGTCGGCGGTGATCGTCGCGCTGATGACCGCGGTCATCTTCGGCATCATCACCTTCTTTCGCAGCGACGCCGGCCATCTTGAACACCTCAACAGTCGGATGATGGAAGTGGTCGGGCAGGCGCGTGCGCAGTTGCCCGCCTGGATCACGGCACGCCTGCCGGCCGACAGTGACGACATCCACCAGTCGATCACCGGCTATCTGAAGGACCACACGCAGGAGATGTCGCTCGTCGGCAAGGAAGCGCTCAACGCGATGGTGCACATCATCGTGGGGCTCGTGCTCGGTGCACTCGTGGCCCTCTCGTCGATCCGACCCGTGCACAGCATGCGCCCGCTCTCGGCCGCCCTCTCACGACGCGTCACGCTGTTTGGCGACGCGTTTCGCCGCATCGTGTTCGCCCAGGTCAAGATCTCGGCGATCAACACGCTTTTCACCGCGATCTTCCTGATCGGTGTGCTGCCGCTGTTCGACGTTCACTTGCCGCTGCGCAAGACGATGATCGTGGTGACGTTCGCCGTGGGCCTGCTGCCGGTCGTCGGCAATCTGATCTCGAACACGTTCATCGTGGTGCTGGGCCTGTCGGTCTCGTTGTACGTGGCCATCGCCGCCCTGACCTTCCTGATCGTGATTCACAAGCTCGAGTACTTCCTGAACGCGCGCATCGTCGGCACGCAAATTCAGTCGCGCTCCTGGGAGATCCTGCTCGCCATGCTCGTCATGGAAGCCGCGTTCGGGCTGCCCGGACTGGTCGCCGCGCCGATCTATTACGGCTATCTCAAGAGCGAACTGGCGGAAAAGCAACTCGTCTGAGTATCGCCCGGCGCTCTGGCGCCTGCTGCCACCGCCGAATCATCGACAGGCACCGGGCGTTTTTCCGGATGCCATTTGACATTTCGTCACTGAATGACATAATGTCAAATCATGAAATCTGCCAAATCGTCCGCCACCCGCAAGCTCGACGAGAACGCCTTGCTGCTTCGTGAAAGCCGCAAGATCGTCGAGGCGCTCGGTCGGACGTTCGCGCCGCTTGTCGAAGTGGTGTTGCACGACCTGACCGATCCAGACCATGCCATCGTGGCGATCGCCAACAATTTGTCGGGGCGCGAACCCGGCGATGCCGTCACGGAGATGGGCCTCGCGCGCATCGCCGACCCGGCATTTCCCGAGGTCATCGCGAACTACGCGAATCGGTTTCCCGATGGGCGTCCGGCCAAGAGCACGTCCATCGGCCTGAAAAACGGCCGCGGCGAGTATGTCGCCGCCATTTGCCTGAACATGGACATCTCGATGCTCGCGGCGGCGGCGGCCAGCGTACAGCAACTGGTGAGCGTGCCCAATCATGCGCCGACGCCCGTGCGCGAGACGCTCACGACGCGCCGTCTCGACGACATCGTTCCACTGATCACAGACTTCGCCGCGCAGCGCAACACCACGCCGCAGGGCCTGACGCTCGCGCAGCGCCGCGAAGCCATCCGCCTCGTCGAGGCTCGCGGTCTGCTCGATCTGCGCCACGCCCACGCCGAAGTGGCACGTGCGCTGGGCGTCGCCCGCTCGACCGTCTACACCTATCTCTGCGACACGAAAGGCTCATCATGACGACTCCTTCACTGGCGATTACCTATGGCGACATCGTTGCCGCCCACGACCGGATTCGCGAGGCGGCGCATCGTACGCCCGTGCTGACGTCGCACACCGCCGACACCGTGACGGGCGCCCGCTTGTTTTTCAAGGCGGAGAATTTCCAGCGTATGGGCGCGTTCAAGTTCCGCGGGGCCTACAACGCGATCTCGCAGTTCACGGCAGAACAAAAGCGCGGCGGCGTGCTGGCCTTCTCGTCGGGCAATCACGCGCAGGCGATCGCGCTCTCCGCGCGTGAGCTTGGCGTGCCGGCCGTCATCCTGATGCCCCAGGACGCCCCGCAGATGAAGATTGACGCGACGCGCGGCTACGGGGCGGAAGTGATTCTCTTCGACCGTTACCAGGAGGATCGCGAAGCGCTCGCCAAGCGTCTCGCGCAGGAGCGCGGCATGACGCTGATCCCGCCGTACGACCATCCGCACGTGATGGCAGGCCAGGGCACGGCGGCCAAGGAATTGATCGAGGACGCCGGCGAATTGGACACTCTCGTCGTGTGCCTCGGCGGCGGCGGATTGCTCTCGGGTTGCGCCGTCGCGGCGCGCGCATTGAATCCTGACATCGAGATCTACGGGGTGGAACCGGCCGCAGGCAACGACGGCCAGCAGAGTTTTCGCAAGGGCAAGATCGTGCACATCGAAACACCGCGCACGATCGCCGACGGCGCGCAAACCCAGCATCTCGGCGAATACACGTTCCCGGTGATCCGCGCGCTCGTCGACGACGTCGTGACCGTGACCGACGAGGAACTCGTACAGACGATGCAGTTCCTCGCAAGCCGCATGAAGATCGTGGTCGAGCCGACCGGTTGCCTCGCCGCGGCGGCGGTGCTGCAAGGTAAGCTGGATATCCGCGGCAAGCGCGTAGGCGTCATCCTGTCGGGCGGTAACGTCGATATGGCGCGCTTCGCCAAACTCACGCTGGGGGAAACGGTATGAGCCCCCAGGCCGATGGCATCGACGCCGTGAACGTGGCGGCGTTGCAGCCGCCGCGCGGTCACTATTCGCATGGGGTCCGCGCGGGCGGGTTCGTCTTCGTGTCGGGGCAGTTGCCGATCACGCCGGAAGGTGAACGCCTCGCCGGCGCGCCGTTCGCCGTACAGGCGAAGCAGGCATTGGATAACGTTGCGACAATTCTTGCCGCGTGCGGCACGCGCATCGACCGCTTGGTGCAGGTGCGCGTGTACATCACGAACGTCGACGACTGGGGGCCCTTCAATGAGGTCTACGCCGCCTGGGCAGGCGAAGCGAAGCCCGCCCGCGCGGTCGTGCCGGTACCCGCCCTCAGTCACGGTGTGGCGGTGGAGATCGAGGCGACGGCGTTGGCGGGCTGATTGGGCTGCGTCATTGCGTAACGACCTCGCAATGGGGACGCGCCCTGATGCCCCCTTCGAGGGATAGAGGCTCGGGGGCGCAGCGCTCACTGTTTAACGCCTTCCCCACCGGATAGGGCGTCCGTTTTCCAAACCCACACGACGGTTTGCGAAATTTCCCGGGATTTCCGCGCGTACAGATTCGTCCGACGGATACACTTTGGGCCACGAACGCCAACGACCATCACGCTATGACAACTCCTGATTTCCCGCCCTCGCCGCAGGGGGCCGCGCCAGATCTGCCGCCGTCCTCCCCACCGCAGCAACGCATCGACGACGAGCCGATGCGCCTGATTACCAGTTTCAACGACGTGTTCGTCGTCGTGGCGTCGGCGCTACTCATGTTCGGCACGGTGTGGCTGACGCACTCGCTTGCGCCGTGGATCACGGCGCTCGTCTGCGCGGCGGTCTTGTGGGGTTTGTCGGAGGTATTCGTGCGGCGGCGCCGCATGGCGCTGCCCGCACTCGTCTATTGCTTCGGCTTCATCGCCGCGTTTGCGAGCGTCGGCTTCATCGGCATACAAGCCACCGGGCATGGATTCGGCGCGAGTGAACATATCCCGCCCGAAGCCGAAGGACTCGCGCTGGGCGCCCAGGTGTTGTTATCGCTTTTCGCGAGCTACGCCGGCATCGCTATCGGCACGGTGCTTTACTGGCGACGCTTTCGGGTGCCCGTCACCCTCGCCATGGGCATTGGCGCGGTGGTATGCCTGACCTGGCTCTTCGTCGTGATTCTCGGAGACAACCTCATCGACGCCATGCGCGCCGTGACCATCGTCGCCGGTCTCGCGATCTTCGTCTGGGCATTGCGCTGGGACGTCCGCGACCCCAAGCGCACGACCTTCCGCTCCGACGTCGCCTTCTGGCTGCACCTGCTTGCGGCTTGCATGGTCACGCATCCGATCTTCTGGGCGCTCATGCCCGAGCACTCTGTCGCAGCCATCGCCTTCTTCGTATTGCTCACGGGAATATCGCTAGCGATCGACCGTCGCGCCCTGATGATGTCGTCGCTGCTGTATGTGATTACGGCAATGCTCAACCTTCTGGTGACGTCAGAGGACACGCACGCGTTGGCGGTGGTCGCCGTCGTGGTCGGCGGCGCGCTATTGCTGCTGTCGGCCCTATGGCACCCGTCGCGCGCGGCCGTCCTGAAGCTGGTCCCTGCGGGCTGGCGCGCCCGCCTGCCTCACTGAGGCGTTACCCGCGCCAGCAATTTCATATAGTGATCGAGCGATGGCGTCGGCATGCCGGCAACCTTCGCCCGGTCGTCCCAGCGGCGCAGCCGCAGCGCCGCCTCGGCATGCTCGCGAGCCAGGAACGTCTTCGCCTCCTCATCGCTGAACACCCCGCCTTGCAGCGCCAGACTGCGCACGGAATCGGCCGAGAGTTTGCCGAAGTACTCGGGATCGACCGCGCACAGACAGCGCTTGGCATCCACGTGCAGACGAATGGGATCGAGCACCGCGTCGCTGAACAACGGGCGCAGAAAAGGCAGGGCAAAGTACTGATGCAGGTCGTCGATGCCGCGCTCGGAGGGCGTTTCGCCCTGAAGGTTGAGCAGATGGCCGAGATCGTGCAGGAAACTGGCGGCGACGAGCGCCTCGTCGGCGCCCTCGCTCTCGGCCAGTGCGGCGCTTTGCAGCGCATGTTCCAGTTGCGTGACAGGCTCGCCGCTGTAGGCAAGCGAGCCGAATTTATCGAACAGGGTGCGGATGTCCGGCAGGCTCAGGGCCATCGTGTGAACTCTCGTTGTCGTCGCGAACACCAGCGGCGGCGGCCGTCGCGACATCGGCCAATACCGCCAACGTCGACGCCTTCGATTCCTTGGGCGTCTTCAAATCCCTTGCATCCTTCGCGTCCTTGCCGTCCTTCGGCTTGTCCCGCATGCGGCTCTTGCGCAGCGCACCGGCATCGTCGAGCACCGGATACGCGGTCGAGCAGAACAACGAGTTCAAGCGCTTCATGTCGCTGATGATGTCCAGGTGCAGCGAACTCGTCTCGATGCTCTGCACCGACTGACCCGCCAGACGGTTCAAGTGCGTGTACGAATAGGCGCGCTCCAGATCGCGGAAGCTCTCCTTCTCGGCCATGAGCCGCTGCGCACTCCGGAGGTCGGTGTTCAGGAACACCGAGAGCCCCATTTGCAGGTTCGTCACCAGCCGCGCGTGCATGTCGCAGATTTCCTGCAACCCCGCTTCCGAGAACGACAGTTTGTGCGAGATCTTCTTCTCCTCGACCTCCGTCACCATGCGCTCGATGATGTCGCCTGCGTGTTCCAGATTGATCGTGAGCGAAATGATGTCCGTCCAGCGGCGACTGTCCTGCTCGCTCAGGTTCTCGCGCGACACGCGCGTCAAGTACATCTTCACCGCGGTATAGAGATGGTCGACGTCGTCGTCGAGACGGCGCGTTTCGCGCGCTCTCGCCACATCGTTGCTGCGAATGACTTCGAGCAACCCATTGAGCATCTGCTCCACGATGTCGCCCATGCGCAACGTCTCGCGTGTCGCGTTGGACAGCGCCACCGACGGCATCTCCAGCGCGCTCTCATCCAGGTGGCGAGGACGCATCACGCCGTCCGCCTCCGGCCGTTCCGAGAGCAGACGCACGCACAGGCGCGCCATCGGCTCGGTGAACGCGAGAAACACCACGCATCGCACCAGGTTGTAGAGCACATGGAAATTGACGACGGCTTGCGCGGGTGCATCCGAGAGCCAGCTCACCAGCGCCGGCGCATAGTCGACGAACGGCAGCACGACCAGGCAGCCGATCAGTTTGAACACAAGACTGCCGAAGACCACGCGACGGCCCGCCGCATTCTGCCCCGCCGACGTGAGCATCGCGAGCATGCCGCTGCCCAGATTCGCGCCGATCACGAGGCACAAGGCCACCTTGAGCGAAATCACGCCCGACGACGCCAGCGTCGCCGTCAACAACACCGCCGCCAGACTCGAATACGACACCATCGCGAAGAGCGCGCCGATCAAAGTGTCGAGCATCACGTCGCCGGTCAGCGACCCAAACAGTACCTTGACACCCGCCGCCTCGGTCATCGGCGTGGTCGCGTTCACGATCAGTTGCAACGCCAGCACGATCAGCCCGAGCCCGATGGCCACGCGGCCGATCTGACCGGCGCGCGTCTGCTTGCGCGAGAGGAAGAAGACAACGCCGAAGAAGATCAGCAACGGCGAGAGCCAATGAAGATCGAACGTCAGGATTCGCGCCATGAGGGCCGTACCGACGTCCGCCCCCAACATGATCGACAGCGCGGGCGCGAGCGCGATCAGGCCCTGTGCACCGAACGACGAGACGATAAGCGCCGTCGCGTTGCTGCTCTGCACGAGTCCCGTGACGAGCACGCCTGCCGCAAACGCGAGGAATCGATTCGAAATGCTGTGCGACAAAATGCGCCGCAGATCGGCGCCGTAGACGCGCAAGACCCCGGTACGCACGATGTGCGTACCCCAGATCAGCATTGCAACGCCGGAGAGCAGGTTAAGGAGTGTCAGCATGCCAGTGTTCCGTGATCATTGTGTCGACGGGACCGGCAGCGCCTTGCGCCGCCAACATGACGCGCACACTGGTTTGCCAAACCGGCATCCCGCGTCAGTCCAACACTGGCGTCGGGATGCGTATGAAGTTCACGCGTCATGCGTATCCCCAATCGAAACACCGTACACCAAAATGAACAGCGCAACAATCGTGTCATCAATTTGTCACAATTTTTACCCTGATTCCGCCAAGCCTTGTTGCGTAAGGGGAACAGCCTGAGCCGAAGCGCCGCGAAACGCGGCTTTTCGCCCCATTTGACCGTGTCGGCAGGTGCCCCTTGCGCGGTCGATCACCTGCCTCAGACACCCCACGGCAACGTGAACGTTTTGGTGTTGGTGAAGCTCTTCATCGCCTCCTGCACGCCTTCCTTGTAGCCGAGCCCGGAATCCTTGATGCCGCCAAACGGCGTCAACTCGATGCGATAGCCCGGCACTTCCCAGATATTGACCGTCCCCACCTGCAGTTCGTTGGTGAAACGCGTCACATAATCAAGGCGGTTCGTGCACACGCCGGACGACAGACCGAATGCCGTGCCGTTGGAGATGGCGATGGCTTCGTCGATGCTGCCGAACGTCAGGATCGGCGACACCGGCCCGAAGGTCTCTTCGCGCACGACCGTCATTTTCGGATCGACACGATCGATGACGGTCGGCGAGTACAGCGCACCCTCGCGCCGGTTGCCCACGAGCAAGCGTGCGCCCTGCGACACCGCTTCGTTGACGCGTGCCTCGAACAGGCGGGCGGCCGCTTCGTCGATGACCGTGCCCATGTCGTTGGCGCCGTCGGCCGGGTCGCCGTACTTCCACGCGCGGGTCTTTTCCACCACGAGATCGGTGAACTGCGCCGCGATGTCGCGATGGACGAGCATGCGCTTGACGGCCGTGCAGCGCTGACCTGAATTCTTGTACGACCCCTGCACCGCCAGATCGGACGCACGATCGAGATCGGCGTCCTCCATCACGATCAACGGATCGTTGCCGCCGAGTTCGAGCACGATGCGACGATAGCCCGCCTTCGACGCGATGTACTTGCCGATCGATACCCCCCGGTGAAGGTGATCATGTCGATGTTCTCGTTCGTGATTAGCTCGTCGGCAATCTCCATCGGGTCACCGGTCACGACTTGCAGCATCTCCGGCGGCAGACCCGCTTCATAAAGCGTGTCTGCCAGGTAGTAGGCCGAGAGCGGTACCTTTTCCGATGGCTTGAGCACCATGCGGTTGTTGGTCGCAATCGACGGCGCCACCTTGTGCGCCACCTGGTTCATGGGATGGTTGAACGGCGTGATGGCCGAGATGGCCCCGAGCAGCGGCTCGCGCTGAGTCACGACACGACGCTTCTTGCCATGCGGCGTGAGATCGCACGAGAACGCCTGTCCGTCGTCCTTGAGCGCTTCGCCGGCGGCGAACCCGAGCACATCGGCCACGCGACCGATTTCGTAGACCGCGTCTTTCTTGCACAGCCCCGATTCCATCGTGATGATCGCCGCCGCCTCGGTCGTGCGCGCGCGCAGCAACGCAGCGGCCTTATCGAGAATGTTGGCGCGCTCGAAGCGTGTGAGCGTCGAGCGATACTGCTTCGCGATCGAGAACGCGCGGCGCACGTCGTCGAGCGAGGCTTTCGGCACCGTGCCAACGAGATCGCCCGAGTAGGGATTGAAGATTTCGATGATCCGATCGCGGGTCACTTTCTCGCCGCCGATGCGAAGCGCTTCGGCGCGGAACTCGGGATGCAGCTTGTGCGGCGCGTTCATGGGGTTCTCCACAGCGTATCCAACGGGTCGGGGCCCGGCGACGCAACCGTTCTGAGTTGCACGCCGCGGGCTCACAGGGCAAAGGCGTTGCGGTACCGCGTCAGACGTGATTGAGTGCCACGTCGAGAATGTCGAAGTTGCGCAGCCGCGCCTTGCCCGGAATACCGACGGTCTTGCGGTTGAAAAGCAACGGCACCGTCTGCTCCGAGATCCCGCCATGCGAGCGCAGCGGCACCGTGAGTCCGGTCAGATCGTGACGGCTGGCACTTGTGCCCAACACGACCGACTGATCGCTCACAACGACCAGGTCGCCCACGCGGTCAGGCGGCAGTTCGAAGCGAGCGCATGCCTCGGCGTTGCTTAGCACGACCTCGATACCGGGCATCGCGGCGATGCGCCGACGCATGGCATCGCGATCCACATCCCGCGGCAGATAGATCGTGGCAAACGAGCCGAGCGCGCCGTGATGCACCACGTAGGGATCGGTAATCGGCAGAATCACCCGCGCGCCGCCGGCTTCCACGCCCTTGCCGAGCCAGTCGTCGAGCAGATCCTGCAAATAGATGACGTTGGGCCGGCCAGTCGCCGGATCGTGCTTGGCGTTCATGCCGTGGTCGGCCGTCAGTCCGATGACGGCGCCCAGCGCGTCCATGCGACGCAGATAGCCGTCCATCATCGCGTAGAAATCGTTCGCGCCCTGCGTGCCCGGCGCCCATTTGTGCTGGACGTAGTCGGTCGTCGAGAGATACATCAGGTCGATGTGACGCGTCTCCAGCAGGCGCACCCCGGCGGCGAACACGAACTCGGAAAGTGCCGCGCTGTAGACGTCCGGTACCGGCATGCCGACGAGTCCAAGCACGTCGTCGATGCCGTTCTCGGCGAGCGTGACGTGGTCCGCCTTTTCCGACGAGAAGCAGATGCCCGTCATGCGATGGCCGAGCAGCTTGCGCAGCTTGTCCTTCGCGGTCACGACCGCCACGCTCGCCCCCGCATCGGCGGCGGCGGCAAGCACCGTGCCCGCGCGCAGGTAGGCAGGGTCGTTCATCATGACTTCCGCGCCGCGACCACCATCGGCCGACGGGTCGAAGAAGTAATTGCCGCAGATGCCATGCACGGCGGGGGGTACGCCGGTCACAATCGACAGGTTGTTCGGGTTGGTGAACGACGGCACGACACAGTCGCCCTGGAACACCGCGCCGTCGGCCAGCAGATGCTTCAGGTACGGGGCGACGCCGGCAGCCGCGGCGGCTTCGAGATACTCGAACTGGCAGCCATCGACGCAAACGATGACGGTCGGCTGTTGCGGCAACCGGTATTGGCGGCCGTTCACTTCGATCTGTACGGACGGGTTCACGTCGGGTCTCCTCAAGCGCAACTCGGCAAATGACCGCCGGTGTCGCCCTCGCGGCGACACGCACCCGGCGGCCGGGTATTCAGCAATACAAACCGTTCACGGTCCTTCAGCCGGCCTTCGCCTGCACGGCGGCACCGGGTGCTCGCGCAAGGGCCTCGCGAATGCGCGCGCGGCCTCGCGACAGATGCTCGCGCGTGACTTGCGCCGCACGCTCAGGGTCGCGCGACGCAATCGCGCTCACGATGTCGCGATGCTCGCGCGCCGACTTCGGCGGCGCAGACGTATCGCCGGTCAACGCTTCGTGACGGAACAGGCTCAGTTCCCTGACCAGGCGCCGGTAGGTTTCGATCAACTTGCGATTGCCGACCATCTCGACGAGCGCGTCGTGAAACGCCAGGTTCAGCCGGTAATACGCTTCGCTGTCGCCCGCCTCCACCGCAATGTGCATCGCCTCGACGGACTCGCGCAGACGGGTGAGCTGCGCCGAGGTGATCGCCTCGGCCAGCGTGCGCGCCACGAATTCGTCGAGCACGCCGCGCAGCGTGTAGATCTCTTCGGCCTCCTCCAGCGAGATGACGCGCACAAACACGCCGCGATTCTTCTCGGTGCGCAGCAGGCCCGCTTCTTCCAGCGCACGAAACGCCTCGCGCACCGGACCCCGCGACACGCCCAGACGTCCAGCCACTTCAATCTCGTTGAGCTTGGTACCGGGCGTGAGGGTACCCGCCATGATCTGGCGCTCGATTTCGTGCTGGACGAGCGTGGTCAGCGACTGGCTCTGTAACAGCTCGATCGCCGAGGGCGACGTGGGATTTGGATTCATACCGGTCTTCCTTCTCTCTGAACGCTGGCGCCACCCTGCGACGCGATCCCGCAAAGCACAAACCGCTTCCCCACTTATCCGTGGCAATTTGTGGCATTACGCGATTATTTGTGTTGTTTGTCATTCAAGCACAACGATTTGTAGATTGTCAACAAATCGTATTCGTAATTTTCCGGCAGCATCGCAAAACAGCCGGACAACGTTGCGCACGGCGACGACAAAACCCCATCTTAATCAATGATTTCCATACTATTCGAGGTATTTGACGAACAGATGACAACACCTCAACGGTTTCAATAAAACGACATAATTTGCCAATAATATGCAACACATCGCCTCGCCGAGGTGTTTTCCGAACGCAGCTTGTTTTCCCGCTTGATAGGAGGCAGTCATGATTCTTGGTCAGGAACCGATTCTGCTGACCCCCGGCCCGCTCACCACGTCGCCGGCGACGCGGCAGGCCATGTTGCGCGACTGGGGCTCGTGGGACGCGCAGTTCAACCGCGTCACCGCGTCGCTGTGCCACGATCTCGTGGACATCGTGCAGGGCGGCGACACGCACGTTTGCGTCCCGCTCCAAGGCTCGGGCACGTTCTCGGTCGAAGCGGCCATCGGCACGCTCACGCCGCGCGACGCACGCATTCTCGTGCCGGACAACGGCGCGTACTGCCAGCGCCTGCTCAAGATCTGTCGCTATCTTGGGCGCGACGCCGTCGCCCTGCCCATCCCCGACGATCAGGCGGCCAATGCCACCGCCATCGACGAAGTGCTCACGCGCGATCCGTCGATCACGCATGTTGCACAGGTGCACCTGGAAACTGGCGCGGGGGTCCTCAATCCGCTTGCGGATATCGCACGCGTCTGTCAGAAGCACGGTAAAGGGCTGATCGTCGATGCCATGAGTTCTTTCGGCGCGCTGGACATCGACGTGCGATCAATGCCGTTCGACGCGCTGGTCGCCGCGAGCGGCAAATGCCTCGAAGGGGTGCCGGGCATGGGCTTCGTGATCGCGAAGCGCTCAGTGCTCGAAGCGAGCGGCGGCAACAGTCATTCGCTGGCGATGGACCTTCACGACCAGTACGCGTATATGCAAAAGACCACGCAATGGCGCTTCACCCCGCCAACGCACGTGGTCGCTGCCCTGCGCGCGGCCGTCGATCAGTTTCTCGCCGAGGGCGGACAACCGGCTCGCGGCGAACGCTACCGCAAGAACTGCCGGACATTGGTCGATGGGATGGCGTCGCTGGGCTTCCGACCGTTCCTCGCGCCGGAGATTCAGGCGCCCGTGATTGTGACGTTTCACGCGCCCGCCGACAGCAAGTACGATTTCCAGACGTTCTATGCGGCGGTGCGCGAGCAGGGTTACATCCTCTATCCGGGCAAGCTCACGCAGATCGACACGTTTCGCGTGGGCTGCATTGGCGCCGTCGACGACAACGAAATGCGCAACGTCGTCACGGCGATCGGGCAGTCGCTGGCATCGCTCGGCATTCGGCAAGTCGCGCCCCTCACGCGCGCGGCGTGATGGGGTAGCCGCCGACGCCGGCGCATGCAGCGCGCGGCGTTCTCGACGGCCCTCACGTTCGGCGACGCAACTCGGCGTCGCCGAACGCACACGCGACTCGCCGGCCTCGGGCGCCTCGGGTAAGCTTTCGGGTGTCGCGCGCTTGCGCTCCCACGCTCCGAGGTCGCCGCCCATGCCGTCGTCGAAGACACCTGACGCCGCCCCGCCGGTCAAAGCCAACCCCGCTCGCAAGCGCGGCGCCAAACTTCCCGAGATTCGCTTCAAGCGGGTATACGACGCCCCCGAGGCCGCCGACGGCCAACGCGTGCTCGCCGATCGCCTCTGGCCCCGTGGTCTGGCCAAGGCCAAGGCGCAAATCGACTTCTGGGCCAAGGACGCCACCCCGAGCACGCCGCTGCGCCAGTGGTTTCACCAGCATCCCGAGCAGTTCGACGAATTCCGCCAACGCTATCTGGATGAACTCGCCGCGCTCGACGCCGAGCGAAACGCCACGCTCGCGGACTTGCGCACGCGATTGACCGAAGGCCCCATCACGTTGCTCACCGCAGCCCATCGACTGGAAGAGGAGGATGCGCACACGCACCTCGACGTGCTGCGCGACTTCCTGACATCGCGATAGGCTCGAACGCCTGCCAGGGCATCGACGCCGGTGGCGCTGCAACCGCCAGCAGGCAACGATCGGCGGCGCGTTTCGATGGATGCAACAACGTATTGTGGTGCAACACCGCATTCCACCCTCCAAAACGATGTTGCCCGCCGCGAGCTCCGTGAAAACCCGCATGGCGCCTGGCGCTGCACACGACGGGCACGGACCGCGGAGAAGTTTGCTATAACCCTCACTGCGCCGCCATCGAGCCTGCCATGACCGGCGCACCGCCGTGTTATCGATTGCCCCCGCTGACGCACCGCCGCTCGTGTGTCGAGTCGTTCTTCGTTTGCTTACCCGGTTGCCGCGACGGCAACGTCATGCCTCATGCTTGTTCCACTGATCGTTGCCTGCGCGCTGTTCATGGAGAACATGGATTCCACCGTGTTGTCCACCTCGTTGCCGTTGATTGCGCAAGATCTCGGCGAGAGCCCGATCACGCTCAAGCTCGCGCTCACGACCTACCTCATCAGCCTCGCGGTCTTCATTCCGATCAGCGGATGGATTGCCGATCGTTTCGGCACGCGCAATGTCTTTCGCACGGCCATTGGCGTGTTCGTGCTTGGCTCGATCTGCTGCGGCATATCGAGCACGCTGCCGGAACTGGTGATCGCGCGTTTCATCCAGGGCGTGGGCGGGGCGATGATGGTGCCGGTGGGACGCCTCGCCTTGCTCAAGTCCGTGGAAAAGCGCGACATGGTGCGCGCACTCAATTACCTCACGATCCCCGCGCTGGTCGGCCCGGTGCTCGGCCCGCCGCTTGGCGGCTTCATCACCACGTACTGGCATTGGCGCTGGATCTTCTACATCAACATCCCCATCGGCGTGCTCGGCTTCGTTCTTGCAACGAAGTACATTCCCGATCTTTATGAGGACGACGTGCCGCCGCTCGACATCCGGGGCTTCGTGCTGTCGGGCCTCGGACTCTCGATCCTGATGCTGGGGTTGTCCACCATCGGCCGCCATCTGATCCCCGTATCGCTCGCGCTGGGACTCGTCGCCATCGGTGCGGCGTTGCTCGTGGCCTACCTGCGTCATGCGAAGGGGCTCGCGCATCCGCTGCTGCGGCTCGACCTCTTTCGCATCCCCACGTTCCGTGCCGGTGTCGCGGGCGGCACGCTGTTTCGCATTGGCGTCGGCGCCACGCCGTTCCTGCTGCCGCTGATGCTGCAACTGGGTTTCGGGATGACGCCGATGGAATCGGGCGCGCTCACGTTCATCTCGGCGGCGGGCGCGATGTTCATGAAGACGCTCTCGCTGCGCATTCTGCAACGCTGGGGTTTTCGCCGCGTGCTGATGACGAACGCGTTGGTCGCGTCGGCGACGATCGGCGGCTACGGGTTGTTCTCCGCACAGACGTCGCATCTTGTGATTCTCGGCACGCTGCTGTTTGGCGGATGCTTCCGCTCGTTGCAGTTCACGAGCCTGAACGCCATTTCGTACGCGAACGTGCCGGCGCAGCGCATGAGTCAGGCGACCAGCCTGGCCAGCGTCGCCCAACAGGTGTCGCTCACGCTGGGCATCACCATCGGCGCCGCCGTGTTGCAGACGTCGTCGTGGCTGCACGGGCGCGATCATGTGATCGACGTCGACTTCCCGTGGGCGTTCCTGGTGGTCGGGCTGATTGCCGTGAGTTCGACGATCTCGATTGCGCGGCTTGCGCGCGATGCCGGCAGTGAGCTGGCGCGGCGTACCTAGCGCTTCGCTTAGCGGAAGATCACCGTCTTGTGGCCGTTGAGCAGAATGCGATGCTCGGCGTGATAACGCACGGCGCGCGCCAGCGCCACACATTCCACGTCGCGCCCGATGGCGGTCAGTTGCTCCGGGTCCATCGTGTGATCCACGCGCTCGACTTCCTGCTCGATGATCGGACCTTCGTCGAGATCGGATGTCACATAGTGCGCCGTCGCCCCGATCAGCTTCACGCCACGGTCGAACGCCTGATAGTACGGCTTCGCGCCCTTGAAGCTCGGCAGGAATGAATGGTGAATGTTGATCGCGCGGCCTGCGAGCTTCTCGCACAGATCGCTGGACAGCACCTGCATGTAGCGCGCGAGGACCACCAGATCGATGTCGTTGTCCTGCACCAGTTCATACACCTTCGCTTCCTGCGCCGCCTTCGATTCCGGCGTTGCGTTCATGAGCGGCAGGTAATGGAACGGAATGTTGTAGCTCGCGGCCAGTTGGTAGAAATCCTTGTGGTTCGAGACGATGGCCGGAATTTCGATGTTGAGCTGGCCCGTCTTGTAGCGGAACAACAGATCGTTCAGGCAGTGACCGATCTTCGAGACCATGAGCATCACGCGCGGCTTGATCGCGGCGTCGACCAACTCCCATTGCATCTCGTACTGCACGGCGAGCGGGGCAAAGTCGCGCTGCAACGCGGCCAGATCGCTCTGGCCCGGCAGTTGCTGGAAATGCACGCGCATGAAGAAGCCACCGGTGAAGCGATCGTTGAACTGGGCCGAGTCGAGAATGTTGCCGCCGCGCTCGACCAGGAAACCGGCCACCGCGTGGACGATGCCGGGACGGTCCGGGCAGGACAACTTCAGAATGTAGCTATTTTCGATCGGTGCCATGATTGCTCCTGGGCAAAGGCTTGCAATGTCGTTGCAGTGTTGAAATCGGTGTCGATGGACGTGCGTCCGATGGCCTCGATCATTCGTCCGCCGGCTTGAACAACGCCTCGATTCCGGCGCAGTCCTTCGTGCGAATGGCGCCTTCGCGCAGCAGGAAATCGAGACTGGCGAGGCTCGCGTCGACGGTCATCTTGCCGTCTGCGATCACCTCGCGCACGTCGCCGGCCGAGCACAGCCAGTGCGCGCTCGCCTCGCCATCCTGGTTCTCGGGCACGAAGCCGCGCGGCAGCGCGAGATCGTAGACGAAAATCTGCTCGGACTGCACGCCCTCCGGAATTTCCGCGAGGATATGCAGCGTGCGGCCAGGCCGCGCGTCGTTCGTCAGATGCGCCGGAATGCCGGCCTCTTCCCAGCACTCCTTGACGAGCGTGTCGCCTACGCCGATCCCATTGCCGATGCCCCCGGCCGCCGTGTTGTCGAGACAACCGGGATCGGTCGCCTTGAGCACACTGCGCCGCGCAATCCAGAGCTTCGGCGCCTCACCGACGAAGCGGGCCGGCACGTATCCGTTCACATGCACGGCGAACGTGCGCGTGCCGAAAAAGCGCGAGGCGGCGCGTTCGATCCACGCGAGCGGCGCGTCGTAGAGCCGTTGCCGGATGGCATAGCGCTCGTTGCGCCAACCCGTGATGAGGCCCTCGGCCGCAAGCGCTTCGATCACCGGCGCCAGCGCCGCCGTGCGCGCTTCGCAGGTATCGTGGCGCGGATGAATCCGCACCGCGAGTGAACTGATCTCGAACACGTCGGGCCAACGGCACAGCGACTCGGCGTCGCGACGGCGAATCCACCCATAACGCTGCGAACCGATCACGAGCGGCAGATGCGCCGTGTCGTCGAAGCGGCGCGCCGCCGCAATACAAGCAAAAGGCATACGTCAGAGACCGAACGCGCCCCCGTCGGAGACGCGCGAAATCGAGGCAAAAGCGGCATTTTACAGAAGCGGCGGCGAGTCCGCCCGCCTCCGGTGTCGCGGCGGCCTGCGTCGTCGTCGCGACCCACCGCGACAGGCTCGCCCGCTCAAGCGCTCACGCGCTCGCCCTTCGGGTCGTACAGCGCGCGCAGTTGGACTCGGGCGTCGAGCCGATCGCCCGCGAGATCGACCTGATAGCGGCCCGTTTCCACGTATTCGGCGGACACGAGGCCCTCGGGATTCGTCAGATAGGCGAGCCCGACGGGCGCATCGATCGTGTGCCCATACGCGGCCGACGACAGGAAGCCGACCGGCACGCCGTTGCGAAGCAGCGCCTCACCGCCCCAGAGCATTCTGTCGCTCGCCCCGTCGAGCACAACGCTCACAAGCCTGCGGCGGACCCCCGTCGATTTGGCCAGTTCGACCGCCTCGCGGCCGACAAACGGGAGACCGCCGGCCAGCTTGCAGGCGAACGTCAGCCCCGCTTGCACCGGATTCGTGTCAGGTGTCAGTTCTCGTCCCCAGGCACGATAGCCCTTCTCGATACGCAGCGAGTCGATGGCGTAGTAGCCCGCATCCTTCAACCCGAAGGCGGCACCCGCCGCGTGCAGCGTTTCATAGACGCCCACCGCGAACTCGACGGGCACGTACAACTCCCAACCGAGTTCGCCGACGTAGGTCAGGCGCGTGGCACGCACCGTGGCGTAGCCGAGATCGATTTCCCGGCTCGTGCCGAACGCGAACGCCTCGTTGGAAAAATCGGCGCGCGACACCCGCTGCAACAGCGCGCGCGAATTCGGCCCCATGAGCGCCAGTACCGCATACTGCCCGCTGACGTCGACGACCGTACAGCGCGGATCGTCGGGCCGTTGGGCAATGCGCCGTTCGAGATAGTCCATGTCGCGGGTCGTCTGCGCCGAACCGGTGACCATCAGGTATTGATCGGGCGCGAGGCGCGTGAGCGTGAAGTCCGACTCGTAGCCACCGCGCTCGTTGAGCATTCCCGTGTAGACGGTGCGTCCGGGCGGCACGGCCACGTCATTGGTACACAACGCTTGCAACACGCGCTCGGCATCGCGGCCCTTGATGAGCAGCTTCGAGAAAGAACTCATGTCAAACAGCGCGACGGCCTCGCGGCACGCGCGATGCTCGGCGGCACTCCACGCGTGCCAGTTCTGCTGACCGAAGCCGTAATCGATCGTCGCCTGCTCGGGCGACGGCGCGAAGAAGTTCGGCCGCTCCCAGCCCATCTTGCTGCCGAAGCAGGCGCCCTTGGCGAGCAGCGTCGCATGCAGTGGCGAGCGACGGAACGGCCGCGCCGTGTCCAGTTCGCGATTCGGCCACGGCATGGCGTAGTGCAGGCCGAGCGTCTCCTTCACGCGATCGTGCAGCCAGATGTCGTTGCCGTTGAATCGCGCAAAGCGGCGAATATCGACGGGCCAGAGGTCCATCGTCGGCTCACCCGCGACAATCCACTCGGCCAGCGCCATGCCGGCCCCGCCCGCCGACGCAATGCCCATCGAATTGAAGCCTGCGCCGACGTAGAAATTGCGCAGCTCGGGCGCTTCGCCGAGCATGAAGTTGTTGTCCGGCGTGAACGACTCGGGGCCGTTGTAGAACTGCCGGATCTGCGCCGTCTCGAGCGCGGGCACACGCATCAGTGCGTTCTCCATGAGGATCTCGAACTGGTCCCAGTCGTCGGGCAACAGTTGAAACTCGAAGTTCTCGGGAATGCCGTTCATGCCCCACGGCTTGGCGTTCGGCTCGAAGCCGCCCATCACCAGACCGCCGACTTCCTCCTTGAAGTAGGTGTAGCCGTCCGGGTCGCGCATGACCGGCAGATCGGGATGCACGCCCTCGATCCGTTCCGTCACGATGTAGTAGTGCTCGGCCGAATGCAGCGGCACGCTCACATCGCACAGGCGACCTACGGCCTTGGCCCACTGCCCCGCGCAGTTCACGACGATCTCCGCGTCGATGCGTCCGCTTTCGCCGTCTTTATTGCACCAGGACACCCCGGTCGCCGTGCGAATCCCGCCAGGCGACGCCGTGTGAATCGCCGTGATGCGCGTGTTCTCCGCGATGCGCACGCCACGGCTGCGCGCGCCGCGCGCGAGCGCCTGCGTGAGATCGGTCGGGTTGGCCTTGCCGTCGCCCGGCAGCCACACCCCACCGACGAGATCGTCGGTGCGCATCACCGGCCAGAGTTCGCCGGCCTCGCGCGGCGAGATCACGTCGCACTGCACGCCATAGGCACGCGCCACCGCCGCCGTGCGCTTGAGTTGCGTCATGCGCGCCTGGGTGCGGGCCACCGACAATGACCCGCATGCCTTCCATCCCGTGGCGAGCCCCGTCTCCGCTTCCAGTTCGCTGTAGAGTTTCGTCGAATAGCGGATGAGCTTCGTCATGCTCTCCTGCGAGCGCAACTGGCCGACCAGCCCCGCCGCGTGCCACGTCGTGCCGCACGACAACTGTCCCTGCTCCAGCAGGACGACGTCCGTCCATCCCAGTTTGGCAAGGTGATAGGCGACAGAACAGCCGACGATGCCGCCACCGACGATGACGACGCGAGCTTGAGTGGGCAAGGCAGAGGGCATGGGGGAGCTCCAGTTTGGCCGCGCGCCGGGAACGGCGTCACGGCCCGGGCGATCGGCATTGGCCGCTGTGCGGGACTCGACGCCGTCGCGAGGCGGCTGCCGTCAGGAAGAAGCAAAGGGCACCCAAGTGCCCTTTGCGGATTGACGCGATCGACGCGGCGGGACGATCAGATCACGTGCTTGCGCACACGGGCCGAAAACACGTCGATGCACGTGACGACCACGATCATGATGAGCATCACGGCACAGGTCTGCGCGTACTCGAAGCTGCGGATCACTTCGTAGAGCACCACGCCGATGCCGCCCGCGCCGACCATGCCGACCACCGACGCCGAACGCACATTCGACTCGAAGCGGTACAGCGTGTACGAGATCCACAGCGGCATGACCTGCGGCAGCACGCCGTACAGGATTTCATCGATCGCGCGCGCCCCGGTGGCCCGCACGCCCTCGACCGGGCGCGGATCGATCGCTTCGACCGCTTCGGCGAACAGCTTCGAGAGCGTGCCCGTCGTATGCACCCACAGCGCCAGTACCCCGGCGAAGGGGCCAAGCCCTACCGCCACGATGAAGAGCATCGCGAAGACCATCTCATTGATCGCGCGGCACGCGTCCATCACGCGGCGCACCGGCTGGTACACCCACGCCGGCACCATGTTCGACGCCGAGAGCAACCCCATCGGAATCGAGCACACCACGGCGAGCACCGTGCCCCAGACAGCGATATGAATGGTCACGAGCATCTCGTGGACATACACGCGCCAGTCGTGAAAATCGGGCGGGAAGAAATCGTGCGCGAATTGGCTCATGTTGCCGGAATCGCGAATCAGATCGAGCGGACGCATGTCGGCGCCGCCCCACGACCACACCAGGATCAGGAAGAATGCGCCCCAGCCGATCAACGTCAGCCATGAGCGCTTGGGCGGCTCGCCCGGCAGGCGGCCATTTGCAGTGAGGGATACGCTGGTGTTCATGTCGTGTACCACAAGGCAAGCCGGTGCAGCATCGACCGGCAAATCATCGGACCACAGAGGTCACCAGAGGTCACGGCGGGCCAGATGACCTGGCCCGCCGTCATCGATCACAGAACAACGCCCGTGCGCCGCCCTGTGACATCGTGTCGTTCCACGCCCAGGCAATCAGGCGCTTACTTCGTTTTGCTCATTTCCTGATCGAGCGCGGCGAGCTTGCTGTCGATGTCGGTCAATTGCGATTGCTTCTTGGCCGCATCGAGGTTGGCATCCGACTGGATCTGTTGCTTTTGCTTGAACAGCTCGAGCTGGCGGATCGGCAGCAGTTGCGCATTGCTCGACGCACGGAAGCCGCCGTAGTTGTAGATGTTCTTCAGCACTTCCTTCTCATGCGCGTCCTTGCCGTACGCCAGGAAGAAGTCGCGAATCTTCTTCTTCGTCGCTTCCGGCAGGTCCTTGCGCCACACCAGCGGATCCGACGGGATCAGCGGCGACTTCCAGATCACCTGCACCTGCTTGGCCTTCTCCGGCTGCGTTGCCTCGAGCTTGTCGATCTCTTCGGTGTTGTTGGTGGCCACGTCGACCTGGTTGTTGAGCACGGCCATCAGGTTGGCGCCGTGATTCGAGCTGCGCGCGGTTTTGAAGTACGTGCGCGGATCGATGTTGTGCTTCGCGAACACGTAGTAGCCCGGCACCAGCGTGCCCGACGTCGAGGTCGGATCGCCCAGGCCGAAGTTGATCTTCTTGCCGTTCTTGATCACGTCGTCGAGCGTCTTGTACGGGCTCGCCTTGTTCGCGATCAGCAGCGAGTAGTAGCCTTCGGTGCCGTCGGCGTACATGATCTTCGCGAAGACTTCGCCTTGCGAGCGGTCCACGGCTTCCATCGCGGCCTTGTTGCCCAGCCAGGCGAGCTGCACCTTGTTGAAGCGCATGCCTTCGATCACGCCGGCGTAGTCGGTGGCGAAGAACGGCGTCACCTTGATGCCGGTTTGCTTCTCCATGTCGTCGATCAGCGGCTGCCAACGCTGGCGCAGTGCCGCGCTCGAGTCGGTCGAGATGATGCCGAAATTGATTTCCTGCGCGTGCACTGCCGCCACCGAGGCAAGCATGGCCGCGCCGGCCAGCAGGGTTTTCCAAAGTTTCATGAGAGCAAGCTCCTGGTCAGGTCAGACTGAGGGACATCGAGGTGAGGAATGGGGCTTGCGCATTGGCCGGCGCGGGGCCGGCGGCGCGCGGAGAAGCGTCGGCAGCGTCGCTGCCGTCGGCGTCTTCCACATGGTCAACTTGGTCAACGCGGTCGTTAAGCAGTTCGCTTGCCTGCACGCCATACAGGCGGCGCAGCAAGTCGGGCGTGAGCGCCGCGGACGGGCCGTCGTACACCACGCGTCCCTGATGCAGGGCGACGGTTCGCACGCAATAGCGCATGGCGACATCCACCTGATGCAGCGAGACGACGACCGTCAGTTTGTGATCGCGGTTCATGCGGGCCAGCATGTCCATCACCTTGCGGGCCGACTCCGGATCGAGCGACGCAATCGGTTCGTCCGCAAGAATGATCTTCGCGCCCTGCACCAGCGTGCGCGCCAGCGCCGCGCGCTGCTGCTGACCGCCCGAGAGCGTGCTGGCGCGCTGGAACGCCAGATCGGCGATGCCGACCTCCGCGAGCGCCGCCATCGCCGCCTGACACTCGGCCGGCGTGAAGCGGAACAGCAGGCTGCGCCACAGTGGCACGCGCGCGAGCAGCCCCGTCAGCACGTTGGTCATCACCGGCAAGCGGCCCACCAGGTTGAACTGCTGGAAGACGAAGCCGATGTCGCGACGAATCTGGCGCACTTCGCGCACGATGCGGCCGTCGCGCTGAATCGGACGACCGAGAATGTCGATGCCGCCTGGCTGCGGATCGGCCGCCACGAAACCCGCCATGTGACGCATCAGCGTCGACTTGCCCGAGCCCGACGCCCCGATCAGGGCGACCATTTCGCCCGGCATCACGGTAAGCGCCACCTCGTCGAGCGCACGGCGGCCGCCCCCGAAAGTCTTGGTCAGTCGCTCGATTCGAATTGCTTCGTCCACGGGTCACCTGTCAATCGACTCGCCGGTCGGATCCGAGGCGTTCCCGCTAACCGCGCCCCAGGGTGGGAGCACGTCGCCCGCATCGCTCGACTAGCTGTTTTGTGGCAATTTGTGCCAAAAGTGACAGCAGTCTAAGAAGTGCCGATGACAGGACAGTGACAATCGATGAGCTTTTCGATGGGCGTTGAAAATCCTTATTGGGTCAAGGAGTTAACAACGTTTTCGGCGCCACGGCACGCACGGATGCGCGGGCGTCGAAGTCACACCGAACGGGGCGCGACGTCATCGGCCTCGGGGGCGAGCGCCGATGTTGTCTACACATTCACGCGATGAGGAGTTCCGGGCCGCGCGCGCGCAGTTGGGCCAGCATGCTCTTGTGCGGCGCGGCGTCGCTGATGAGGTAGCGGGCCGCCTCGAAATGGCGGATACGCACGGGCGTCACGCGCCCGAACTTGGTATGGTCCGCCACCACGGCCGAGATGTTCGCACACAGCAGCATGCGCGCGCGAAGCTCGGCGGCCGCGCGGTTGAAATCGGTAATGCCACCGTCCTCGGTCACGCCGCCTACGCCGATGAATGCGAAGTCGGCATGGTATTGCGATATCTGGTTGATGGCATCCCAGCCCTGCACGGCATCTTCGTTGTCCTGCAGCTCGCCGCCAAGCAACGTCACCTGATTGTCGTGATGACGGCCCAGCAATCGTGCGATCTGCCAGTCGTTCGTGTAGATGCGCAACCGATGCTTTGCGAGCAGCGCCTGCGCCACCGCCCGCGTGGTCGTGCCGTAGTCGATGATCACCGACGCCCCATCGGGTACGAGTTCCGCCGCGCGCATGCCGATGGCCCGCTTGCCTACGGCGTTGACGTTCTCGCGCAGCGTCCAGTCGGGTTCGCTGCGATCGGCGGCCAGCGCGCCGCCGTGCGTCATGAGCAGCAGTCCGCGCGCGGCGAGCGTGTTGAGGTCGCGGCGCACCGTCTCGCGCGACACCCCCAGCTCACGCACGAGATCGCTGATCGCGAGGGCCCCGGTCTTGGCAAGTTGTTCAAGCACGTACTGTTGGCGTTGTTCGGCAAGCATGATCTGGCAATGTCGGTGGGACTACGAATTCTTGGAAGGTATCGGCGCGGTCGCCGCCGCTCATGCGTGGGCGCGCGGGCGTCCTACGCCTGTAGCGCGACGCGCAAGCCCAGGCCGATGAAGATGGCGCCGGCGGCACGGTCGAGCCAGCGCCCCGCGCCGGGGCGTTGCTTGAGCCACGTGCCCAGCACGCCCGCGAACCATCCGTACGCGCTGAACACGACGATGGTCTGCGCCATGAACACCAGGCCGAGCAACAGCATCTGCGCGCCGGGATGGGCCGTGTCGGCACTCACGAACTGGGGCAGGAACACCAGGAAAAACAACGTGACCTTGGGGTTGAGCATATTCGCCAGCACGCTTTGACGAAAGACGGCCCCGAGCGGTTGCGGCGCGGACTCGTTGGCCAACGCCAGAGCGCCGCGCGCGCGTATCGCCTTGATGCCGATCCAGATCAGATAGGCGGCCCCCGCGAGCTTGATCCCCTCGAAGGCCCACGGCGACGAACGCAGCACGGTGGCCAGGCCGATGGCCGCGACGCTCGTGTGGAAGAGACATCCCGACGTGAAACCGGCGGCCGCGGCCAGTCCCGCCCGACGGCCCTGCGCAATGCCGCGCGCGATGACCTGCATGTTGTCCGGCCCCGGCGCAAGCGTGATCGCCACCGAGGTCAGCAAGAACAGCCAGAGATTGGGCATCGGCGGGTCCGAAGTCGGGTGATGAGGATGATCGGGGAAATGGGGACGCGGCAAGGCGTCCACTCAGGCAACCGGGTTCAGTGGCCTTCGAACGAGCACAGCAGGAATAGTGGCAATCCGGCGTCGCGAATCAGACGCGAGCCGCCCAGTTCCGGCAGGTCGACGATGGCCGCCCCTTCGATGACGGTCGCCCCCAGGCGCTCCAGCAACTTCTTGCCGGCGAGCATCGTGCCGCCCGTGGCGACCAGGTCGTCGATGAGCAGCACGCGGTCGCCCGGGCCGCAGGCATCGGCATGGATCTCGACCGTTGCGCTGCCGTATTCCAGCTCGTACTCCTCCGCGACCGTCTGATAGGGCAGCTTGCCCTTCTTGCGAATGGGGATGAAGCCGATGTTCAATTCGTACGCGAGGATCGATCCGAGGATGAAGCCGCGCGCGTCGAGACCCGCGATGTAATCCGGACGCTGCGTCATGTACCGATGCACGAACACATCGATGAGCACGCGCAAGGTGCGCGGGTTCTTGAGCAGCGGGGTAATGTCGCGGAACTGCACGCCCGGTGCGGGCCAGTCCGGCACGGTGCGAATCTGGCTCTTGATATAGGCGGCAGGGGACTCGTCGATCTGCACGGGGATCCTTCTTGGGATACTGAGGGGAAACACGCCACATTATGCCAAAAATCGCCCGGCGCCCCGCGAGGGGGCGGGCAGCGCCGCCCGGCGCATGATGCGCGCCCCGGCAGCACGCCTTCTTCCCGGCCGGGTCGTCCATTCGTCGCCGTCTATTCGTGGCCGCGCAGACGCGCCTCGGCCGCGACCAGCTTGTCGGGCAATCCGCGCAGCACCACGATGTCCTCCGCCATCAGACGCGTCTCCGACACCGGCTCGACGCCGCGAATGCCATGTCGACGGATGGCCGTGACCGTCACGCCGAGCTTGTCGAGCCGGAGTTCGCCGAGCGTGCGCCCGACCGCGTCCGAGTGAAGCGTAAGCGGCACCGATTGCAGCCTGACCTGCTCGCGCTCGCCCCCCTCGTCCTCGTCGTCGAGGCCGTGAAAGTAACCCCGCAGCAGGCTGTAACGCTCGTTACGCGCCTGCGCCACCCGGCGCAGCACGCGGCGCATGGGCACGCCCAGAAGCACCAGCGCATGCGACGCCAGCATCAGGCTGCCCTCCACGATCTCGGGCACGACTTCGGTCGCGCCCGCCGCGATCAGCTCGTCCATGTGGGTGTCGTCGACCGTGCGCACCACCACCGGCAAGGTCGGCTCCAGCGCCTGCACCTGCGAGAGCACCTTCAACGCGGCCGGGGTGCTGTCGTAGGTCACCACGATGCCGGCGGCGCGGTGAATCCCGGCCGCGACCAGCGCCTCGCGCCGGGCCGCGTCGCCGAAGACGACCGTCTCGCCGGAGCTGGCCGCCTCCATCACCCGATCGGGGTCGAGATCGAGTGCCACATAGCCGATGCCCTCCTGTTCAAGCATGCGCGCCAGATTCTGGCCGCACCGGCCGTAGCCGCAGATGATGACGTGGCCCGACGTCTTGATGCTCTGCGTGGCGATCCGGGTCATCTGCAACGACTGCATCATCCACTCATTGGCAACGAAGCGCAGCGCGATACGGTCGGCATTGATGATGAGAAACGGCGCACACAGCATCGAGAGCAGCATGCCCGCGAGCACGGCTTGCGAAAGCGACGGGTCGAGCAGGTGCCGGTCGATCACCAGATTGAGCAGCACGAAACCGAATTCGCCCGCCTGCGCCAGGCCCAGGCCGGTGCGAATCGCCGTGCCGGGCGGGCTGCCGAACAGGCGCGCGAGCCCCGCGATCAATGTGAACTTGACGACCAGGGGGCCAACGAAGAACAGCAGCACGAGCAGCGGCTGCTGCACCACGATGGACGGATCGAGCAACATGCCGGTCGTGATGAAGAACAGCCCCAGCAGCACGTCGCGAAATGGCTTGATGTCGTCTTCCACCTGATGGCGGAACGGCGTCTCGGCGATGAGCATGCCGGCAATGAACGCGCCAAGCGCCATCGACAGGCCGAGGTTCTCGGTGACGTAAGCCAGCCCGAGCGTGAGCAGCAACAGATTGAGCATGAACAGCTCTTGCGAGCGCCGCGCTGCCACGATGTGGAACCAGCGTCCGACCAGCTTCTGGCCGATCCAGAGCAACAGCGCGAGCGCCCCGGTGATCTTGAGCGCGGCCAGCGACAGTGCCAGAACCAGCGCCTTCGGGTTGCCGCCCAGTGCCGAGATCACGATCAGCAATGGCACGACGGCCAGATCCTGGAACAGCAGCACCCCCATGATGTTGCGGCCGTGCTCCGTCTCGAGTTCCAGGCGCTCCGCCAGCATCTTGGTGACGATGGCCGTCGAGGACATGGCCAACGCGCCGCCCAGCGCCACCGATGCCTGCCAGGAGAACGACCAGAACAGGTTGACGAGCGCCCCCAGTCCCACCGCCACGAGCAGCGTTCCCATGACCTGGGACACGCCCAGCCCGAGCACGATCCGGCGCATCGTCCTGAGCTTCGGCAGCGAAAATTCGATGCCGATGGAGAACATCAGGAAGACAACGCCGAACTCCGCGAGATATTGCACCCGCTGCGTGTCGGCAGCCAGTCCGACCGCATGCGGGCCGATCACGATGCCCACGCTCAGGTAGCCGAGCATCGGCGGCAGATGAAGCATGCGGAACAACACCACCCCGACACAGGCGGCAAACAGCAGGACGAGAGTGAGTTCGAGCGGTGATGCCATCGGCTGAGGTGGGTTTCCTGAGTGAATCTGAATGCTGGCGGTCTGACGGAACGCGGTACTTGCTATGCAAGTGCCGTGCCAGATAGCGTTGGCGCGGCGGTCTCCGACGAGGCACCGGGCCGCTTCCTGGGTGGTCTCGAACGGTGCGGGTCCAAGCCTGGCGCGGCTGTCCTCGGCGCCGCGTGCGTTTTGATATACTCCGCGCATGATAGCGAAAATCAATCCAGGCCGGGCACTCGAGGTCGCCCGGGAGGTGTTGCGCACCGAAGCCGACGCCATCGAACGCGTCTCCGCGCACCTCGACGACAGCTTCTTCGAAGCGATCTCTCTGCTGCTCGCTTGCCGCGGGCGCGTGGTCGTCACCGGAATGGGCAAATCGGGCCACATCGGCCGCAAACTGGCCGCCACGTTCGCCAGCACCGGCACACCCGCCTTCTTCGTTCACCCCGCCGAAGCCAGCCACGGGGATCTGGGCATGATCACGACCGACGATGTCGTTGTCGCCCTGTCCAACTCCGGCGAGACGGGGGAACTGGTCAGCATTCTCCCGATGATAAAGCGCATCGGCGCGAAGCTCATCGCCATGACCGGCAACGCCGCGTCCAGCCTGGGGCGCCTGTCCGACGTGCACCTCGACGCGCACGTCGACAGAGAAGCCTGCCCGCTGGGCCTCGCACCGACCGCCAGCACCACGGCCGCTCTCGCCCTGGGCGATGCGCTTGCCGTCACGCTGCTCGACGCGCGCGGTTTCGGCGCAGAGGACTTCGCCCGGTCGCATCCGGGCGGCGCGCTCGGTCGACGTCTGCTGACGTTCGTGCGCGATGTCATGCGCACCGGCGAGCGCGTTCCGCGCGTGCGCGCCGATGCAAGCCTGTCCGACGCCCTGCTGGAGATGACCGCCAAGGGTCTGGGCATGACGGCCATTGTCGACGCCGACGATCGCGTTGTGGGCATCTTCACGGACGGCGACCTGCGCCGCCTGTTCAAGCGCACGCTCGATTTCACCACGCTTACGCTGGCCGACGTCATGAAGGCCGGCCCGCGCAGCATCGGCCCCGATCAACTCGCCGCCGAAGCCGCCGAACTGATGGAACGTTTCGGCATCACGCAATTGCTCGTGACCGAGAACGACCGCCTCGTCGGTGCGCTCAACGTGCACGACCTGTTCGCCGCCAAGGTCGTGTGAGCCGCTTGCCCATGAATCAGCCCAGCATCGCCCAACCCACTCGTTCCGCCCCGCTTGATGCAACCGACGTGACCGACGCCGCTGCGCGCGCCGCGCGCCTGCGTGTCATGGTGTTCGACGTCGACGGCGTCCTCACCGACGGCGGCCTGCGCTACGGACCGGCCGGGGAAGTCATCAAGACCTTCGATTCGCTCGACGGCCACGGCCTGAAGCTGCTCGCCGAAGTCGGCATCGTCACGGCCATCATCACCGGGCGCCAGTCCGAGATCGTCGCCAAGCGGGCGGCCGATCTTCGTGTCGCACACGTCTATCAGGGCGTGCAGGACAAACGCGCCGCATTCGAAGACCTGTGCGCCAAGGTGTCGGTGACGAGCGAGGTTTGCGGCCATATCGGCGACGACTGGCCCGATCTGCCGATCCTCAGCCGCGTGGGCTTCGCCGCCTGCCCGGCCAATGCCCATGCCGAAGTCAGGGCACGCTGCCACTGGGTTGCCGCCACGCGCGGCGGCGAAGGCGCCGTGCGCGAGCTGTGCGACTTCATCCTGCGTGCCCAGGGACGTTACGACGCCCTGCTCGCCGACGCGCTCGCCTGACGCGTCGAGGAAGCCGATCATCCATGGCCACTCAACGCCTCTCACCCGCTTCGCTGGTCGCCATCGTCGTGCTGGCCGGCCTGGCCGCCGGCACCTACTGGCTCGTGCAACGCACGCTGCCGTCGGACGCCGACCGCGCGCCGTATGTAAAGCAGCACATTCCGGATTACTTCGCCGACGACATGGTGATCTCCACCCTGTCGGCGACCGGCCTCACGCAATACCGCGTCAATGCCGTGCACATGACGCATTTCGAGGACGACCAGACCACGGCCATGACCATGCCCGCCGTGCGCGCGTTCACGCCGAATCAACCGGAAGTGACCGCCACGAGCAAACGCGGCACGCTCAATGCCGACATGTCCGTCGTCGATCTGTACGACGATGCGGTCGTGGTACGTCAGGCCGGACCGCGCGATCCGGAGATGCGCGCGCTGTCCGAGCACTTCCAGGTGCTCGTCAACGACGACATCGTTCGCACGGAATTGCCAGTCCAGCTGTTCCGCGGTGCTTCCGTGATGTACGGCGACGGCATGATTTTCAATAACATCTCGCGCGCCGTACAATTGCTCGGCAATGTTCACGGCACGATCCAGCCGGCGGAACTGGGCGGCAATCGCCCGGCACCGGCCGCCGCGCCGAGCGCGCCAACTCAGACCAAACCGGGCCCCAAGACCCCATGACCGATCGCCGCCAACCGCGCCCCGTCTCTCTGTCGCTGCGTCGCCTACGCGCACTGGCCGCCGCCTTCGCCATGCTCGGCGCCCTCGCGTCGCCGCTCGCCCATGCCGAACGCGCCGACCGCGACAAGCCGCTCAATATCGAGTCGGATCACATGAGCTACGACGACCTCAAGCAGGTCAACATCTTCACCGGCAACGTGACGATGACCAAGGGGACGATTCTCCTCAAGGCCGATCGCGTCGAAGTGACTCAGGATCCGGAGGGCTATCAGTACGCCACGGCCTATTACAAGCCGGGCGGCCCGCTCGCCTACATGCGCCAGAAGCGCGACGGCCTGGACGAATACATCGACGGCTGGGGCCAGACGATCTATTACAACGGCAAGACCGAAGTCGCCACGCTGACCACACAAGCCACGCTCAAGCGCCTGGCCTGCGGCACGAGGGTGCTCGACGAGATTCACGGCAGTGTGATCACTTACGACACGTACAACGAGGTCTATACCGCCAACAGCGGTGCCGATCAGGTCAACGCCAACAATCCGAACGGCCGCGTGCGCGCCACGCTCGCCCCGCGCAATGCCACTGGCGCGAACCAGCCCAGCGCCGGCGGCGCGAGCAAGCCGGCGGCCGCGCCCAAGGGCGATCTGCCGCCGCTGTCTCCCTCCAAAAGCATCGGGAATCCGCGTGAGTAATCCTGTCAACAGCAACGCCTCGACGATCCATCCGGGCGACGGTCAATCCGGCAAGCCGAGCGCGCTCGTCGTGCGCTCGCTCAAGAAACAATACGGTGCCCGTACTGTCGTCAAGGACGTCTCGCTCGATGTGAAGAGCGGCGAAGTCGTGGGACTGCTCGGCCCGAACGGCGCGGGCAAGACGACATCGTTCTACATGATCGTGGGCCTCGTGCCCGCCGACGACGGCGAAATCCAGCTCGACGGCAACGTGATCAGCGAACTGCCGATTCACGAGCGCGCCCGCATGGGGGTCTCGTACCTGCCGCAGGAAGCGTCGGTGTTCCGCAAGCTCACGGTCGAAGACAACATCCGGGCAGTGCTCGAATTGCAGCTCGACGCGCACGGCAAGCCGCTCAAGCGCGACGAGATCGACCGACGCATCGAAGCGCTGCTCGACGAGTTGCAGGTGAGCCATTTGCGTGAAAATCCGGCGATGTCGCTCTCGGGCGGCGAACGACGCCGCGTGGAAATCGCCCGCGCCCTGGCCACGCAACCGCGCTTCATTTTGCTTGACGAACCGTTCGCGGGCGTCGATCCGATCGCGGTGCTGGAAATCCAGCGAATCGTGCGTTTTCTGAAAGATCGTGGCATCGGTGTCCTGATTACCGACCACAACGTACGCGAGACGCTCGGCATCTGCGATCACGCCTACATCATCAGCGAAGGCTCGGTGCTCGCCGCCGGCACGCCCGACCAGATCGTGGCCGACGAAAGCGTGCGGCGCGTATATCTGGGCGAAAACTTCCGGATGTAAAGCAAATTTTTCGCATGTAAACCCTGCCTCCGATAGGGGACCGGGCCGGTTTCGCTGGCGTGACAAAGCCTCTACAATGAAGGCGAGAAATGCTATGAAACCGACCCTTCAACTCCGCACCTCCCAGCACCTGACTCTCACGCCTCAGTTGCAGCAATCCATCCGATTGTTGCAACTGTCGACGCTCGAACTTCAGCAGGAAGTCGAGCACGCCCTCACCCAGAACCCGATGCTCGAGCGCGAGGACGATTGGCTCGCCGGCACGGTTCGTGTGGGCACGGACGGATCGCTGCGCAATGAGCGGGGCTCGTCGAGCAGCAGCACCAACGACACGCCGGAATCGGGCAGCGGCCAGGACGACGCCCGCGAACTCGACGGCGAGACCCGCTTCGACGACAACGCGCGCGACGGTGGCAACGACTGGAGCCTGAACGACTTTGCCCGCTCGGGCAGTGCGTCGGACGACGACGACAATGAGCGGCCGCAACTGCACGTCGATCATCCCAATCTTCGCGAACACCTGCTCGCGCAGTTGCGCCTGACGAAAGCCAGCCCGCGCGATCGCCTGCTGGTGGAATTCCTTATCGAATCGCTCGACGAAGACGGCTATCTCGGTACCCTGCTCGACGAAATTCAATCGGAAATGTCCGAAGAGCTCGGGCTCGAGACCGAAGAGATCAATGCCGCGCTCGCGCTGCTGCAGAGCTTCGACCCGGCAGGCGTGGGCGCCCGAACCCCGTCCGAATGCCTTCGCCTGCAACTCCAGCGACTGCCGGCAAGCAGCGTGCGAACGCTGTCGCTGCGCATCGTTTCCGATCATCTGGAGCTGCTCGCCGCGCGCGACTACACGCGCTTGCGTCGTCTGCTGGGAGTGAGCGAAGACAGCCTGCGCGCGGCGCATCAACTGATTCGCTCGCTCGACCCGTTCCCGGGCGCCGCCTACGGCTCGCCCCAGGCGGATTACGTCATCCCCGACGTGCTCGTGCGCAAGCAAGGCGGCGGCTGGACCGCCGAACTCAATCCCGAGGTCATGCCGCGCCTGCGCATCAATGAAATGTATGCGCGCATCCTTCGCAACAACCGCAATGCGCCGGGAACCGGCAACCTGCAGCAGCAACTTCAGGAAGCGCGCTGGCTCATCAAGAACATCCAACAGCGGTTCGACACGATCCTGCGCGTGTCGCAGGCGATCGTCGAGCGTCAGAAGAACTTCTTCACGCATGGCGAAATCGGCATGCGGCCCTTGGTTTTACGCGAAATTGCTGATACGCTGGGTTTACATGAATCCACGATTTCACGCGTGACAACCAGTAAGTACATGCTCACTCCATTCGGGACCTTCGAGCTTAAGTACTTCTTTGGTTCACACGTGGCCACGGAAGCCGGGGCGCAGCCTCATCGACCGCCATCCGCGCACTCATCAAGCAACTCATAGGAGCAGAAGATCCGCAGACCCCCCTTTCCGACAGCCGTATCGCGGAGCTGCTGGCAGAGCAAGGGTTCGTGGTAGCGCGACGCACCGTCGCGAAATACCGTGAAGCCATGCGCATTCCCGCAGTGAACTTGCGCAAATCTTTGTAGGACGGTCCTGGTGTGCCATCTTGGCTCGCTGGGGCATCACGCCGCAGTGCGACATTGCGTCACGCCAATGGCTCGCACTCCCGCTAGCCAGCGTTGCTTGTGACGCGGCCTGCACTTCGGCATTTCAGCAAGGAGAGCAGCTATGAATCTGAAGATCAGTGGACATCATCTCGAACTCACGCCGTCGCTGCGCGAATTCGTGGTCAACAAGCTTGAACGCGTGTTGCGCCATTTCGACCAGCTCATCGGTGCCGAGGTGATCCTATCTGTCGACAAGACCAAGGAGAAGACCGGACGCCAGATCGCTAGCGTCACCGTGTATCTCAAGGGCAAGGAGATTTTCGTCGAGAAGTGTGACGAGAACATGTACGCTGCCATCGACAAGCTGATCGACATGCTCGACCGCAAGGTTATGCAATACAAGGACAAGGTTCAGGATCATGGCCGCGAGGCCCTCAAGCACCAGGAACCTCCCGAGGCGGAACCGCTGCAATGAGTCTGTCCGGGCAAGGTAGCCGCATTGACCGACACTGACGGCGATTCGCGAGGGAGCCCACGCGCACATCGACGTCTGTCGTAAGTCTGGCATCACCCACCGCGGGCCGTTGAACGGCCCCTTTTGCATGCCCCCTCGCATCGCCGGGAGTGCGTCGACGGGTGGTCTATAATGCGAGGTCAACCGGGGGCTGGAGGGCGACCATGCGTTCGCCCGCATTACAAGATGAACCGTTTAGTCAAACTCTTACCTGCGTCCAACATATTGCTTGGGCTGTCTGTCACCAGCAAGAAGCGCGTCTTCGAGCAAGCCGGGCTTCTCTTCGAGAACAATGCCGGCCTGTCGCGCGCGCTTGTCACCGACAATCTGTTCGCCCGCGAGCGTCTCGGCTCGACCGGACTGGGAGAAGGTGTGGCCATTCCGCACGGGCGCATCAAGGGCCTCAAGCATCCGATGGCAGCCTTCGTGCGCCTGGACGATCCGATTCCCTTCGAGGCCCCCGACGCGCAACCCGTGTCCCTGCTGTTCTTCCTGTTGGTACCGGAGCAGGCAACGCAGCAGCATCTCGAGATATTGTCCGAAATTGCGCAGTTGCTCTCGGATCGCGCGATGCGCGAGACCTTGACCTCCGCGCCGAGTGCCGACGATATCCATACCGCGCTCGCGAACTGGCAACCCTGAGCCGGCGCGGGTGCGGCTATCCCGGTGTTTCGGGTATCGCGCCGCGACGCTGGACGAACTCCGTAGCACCCAACCCCAACCGAACGAGGCGACGCGGTGGAACTGACCGGCATCAACGCGCAAAGCATTTTCGACGACAACGCCGCCACGCTGCGTTTGTCGTGGCTGACCGGGCACGAGGGGTGGGAGCGCGGCTTTACGCCCGAGAGCGTGTCGACGGCCACCTCCAGCGCCGACCTGGTGGGTCACCTGAACCTCATTCATCCGAACCGGATCCAGGTCCTTGGCGAGGCCGAGCTGCGCTACTACCAGCGCCTCACCGACGAAAACCGCAAGCGCCACATGGGCGAAGTCATCGCGCTCGAGCCGCCGTTCCTCGTGGTGGCCGACGGCCTCGAAGCCCCGCCCGATCTCGTATTGCGCTGTACCCGCTCCTCCACGCCACTGTTCACCACGCCGATGTCGACGGCGGCGGTCATCGACAGTCTGCGCATGTACATTTCGCGTGTGTTCGCCCCGCGATGCACGATGCACGGCGTATTTCTCGACATTCTGGGCATGGGGGTGCTGCTCACCGGCGATTCCGGCCTCGGCAAGAGCGAGCTCGGCCTGGAACTGATCAGCCGCGGTCACGGACTGGTGGCAGACGATGCGGTCGATTTCGTGCGCCTCGGGCCGGATTTCGTCGAAGGCCGTTGCCCGCCGCTGCTGCAAAACCTGCTGGAAGTGCGCGGCCTGGGTTTGCTCGACATCAAGACGATCTTCGGTGAGACGGCCGTGCGCCGGAAGATGAAGCTCAAGTTGATCGTTCAGTTGGTGCGCCGCCCCGACGGCGAGTTCCAACGGCTGCCGCTCGAAGCGCAAACCGTGGATGTGCTGGGCCTGCCCATCAACAAGGTGATTCTGCAAGTGGCGGCCGGGCGAAACCTCGCCGTGCTGGTCGAAGCCGCCGTGCGCAACACGATCCTGCAACTGCGTGGCATCGACACCCTCAAGGATTTCATGGAGCGCCAGCGTCAAGCCATGCAAGATCCGGACGGCATGCAGAACCGGCTGCTCTGAGCGATCTCCCGCCGGACGAATGCCCCGGGTTTACCGCAATTTCTGCGTCTTTCTGTCAACGCCGCGCGATTGCGGCGCGTTTTCTTTCATGTTGTAATCGCCACGCGGTCCAATCCCGTGCGTGTCGACCTTATGGAGAGACGATCATGAAAAAAGCATTCGCTGCATTGCTTCTGGTATCCCCGCTGCTCGCATCGCCCGTGTTTGCCCAGACGGCCGCCCCCGCGCCTGCGCCCAAGGCCGCCAATGCCCAACAAAGCAAGATGGGCGCCTGCAATACGCAAGCTGGCAGCAAGAAGGGCGACGATCGCAAGGCGTTCATGAAGGAATGCCTGTCGAACAAGCCCGCCGCCAAGCCGACCCAGCAGGAAAAGATGAAGACCTGCAATGCCCAGGCTGGCGACAAGAAGGGCGACGATCGCAAGGCGTTCATGAAGTCGTGCCTGTCGAACAAGTAAGCGCACCGGGGGCTTTCCCGCACCGACCTTCTGACGGATAGACGGATGGACGGACAAGCGGCGAGACCGCCCACAGGCTGACACAACGGCGCCCCTCGCGGGCGCCGTTGTCGTTTCTCGCGCGTCCGTCTCGCGAATGGAGCAAAAACGCATGGAACGTTCTTCTTTTTGGCGGCTCGACACCCATACGACACAATCGCTTACCATGATCGCTGTATCCGGGGAATCTCATGAAGATCGTACTGATTACCGGCGTTTCGGGTTCCGGCAAATCGCTCGCCCTGAACGTCCTCGAAGATGCGGGTTACTACTGCGTCGACAATCTACCGTCGCGCTTTCTCCCTGAACTCGCCGAGTATCTCGAAACGCAGAACTACACACGTCTCGCCGTTGCCATCGACGCGCGCAGCGGCGGCTCGCTTGCCGATCTGCCACCGATCATTGGCGGCCTGCGTCGCTTCGGTCACGACGTGCGAGCCCTGTTCCTCAACGCCACCACGCAAACGCTGGTTCAGCGCTTCTCGGAGACACGCCGCCGTCACCCACTCTCCGTGATGAGCGATGATGCCGTCTCGGCCAATGGTTCGCTGGTCGAAGCGATCGAGACCGAGCGCGAAATGCTCAACAGCGTGGCCGAACTCGGTCACCAGATCGACACCAGCAATTTGCGCGCGAGCGCGTTGCGCCGTTGGATCCGCGAGTTCGTCCAGCACGATCACACCGGACTCACACTGATGTTCGAGTCGTTCGGATTCAAGCATGGCGTGCCGCTCGACGCCGATCTCGTCTTCGACGTGCGCTCGCTGCCCAATCCCTATTACGACACCCAGTTGCGTCCGCTGACCGGTCGCGATCAACCGGTGATCGACTTCCTGTCGGCCGTCCCCGAAGTCGACGAGATGACCAACGATATCGGCGCCTATCTGCAGAAGTGGCTGCCGAGCTATATGCGCGACAACCGCAGTTACCTGACGGTGGCGATCGGCTGCACGGGCGGTCAACACCGCTCCGTGTTCATCGCCGAAACGCTGGGTAAGCGCTTTCGCACCGAAGCCAGCGTGCTGGTGCGCCATCGCGAACTCGCCCCGCTCGAGTCGACGACCTGAGCCGGAACAGCCCGCTCAGGTCGGCAACGACAGTTGGCCGTCGCTCGGCGAACCGATCGACAAGGCGTCGGCAATCTTGCGGATCGGCGAGGGCAGGCCGGCGGCGGCAACGCCTGCGGCGTCCAGCCACGCGTGGCGTGAACCGTTCGGCGGCACCGCGGCGCTCGCGCCCAGCGTCACCCGCCACGGCCTCAAGTGCAGCCGGAAATGGGTGAAAACGTGCGTGAGACCGTGCAGCGGTTCGAGCGACTGCACCCTCCCGTTACCCGCACCGAGCGCGGCGGCATGCGCGCTCAGACGCTCGCGCAGCAACGCATCGTCGGCGTCGCGCGCGTCGGACGGCGGGGTCAGTTCCGGCAGGCTCCATAACCCGCCCCAGATACCGCTGTCCGGCCGTCGCTCGAACAACACGCGCTCGCCCGCGCAAATCACCAGTACATCGACATAACGCTCCGGCTGCGCCTTTTTGGGCTTGGACGTCGGCAACGTGCGCTCGCGTCCGGTTGCATGCGCGACGCAATCGCCGTCGAACGGGCACTCGCCGCAACGCGGCTTGCCGCGAGCGCACAGCGTCGCCCCGAGATCCATCATCCCCTGCGTATAGGCCGGCAAGTCGCGTTGCGGCAGCAGGGACTCGGCCAGCGTCCACATCGCCCGCTCGATTTTCGGCGAGCCCGGAAATCCCTCGATGCCGAACACCCGCGCGAGGACTCGTTTGACGTTGCCGTCGAGAATCGCGGCGTGCGCATCGTAGGCAAACGCGGCAATCGCCGCGGCCGTCGAACGGCCGATGCCCGGCAGCGAGGCGAGCATCTCGGGGTCGGACGGGAAACGACCGCCGTGCTCGGCCACCACGACCTGCGCGCAACGGTGCAGATTGCGCGCCCGCGAGTAGTAGCCCAGGCCGCTCCAGAGCGCCATCACGTCGTCCTGCGCGGCGCTCGCCAATGCCGCGACGTCGGGGAAGCGCTCGAGAAACCGCGTGTAGTAGGGGATCACCGTCGCGACCTGGGTCTGCTGCAACATGATCTCGGAGAGCCAGATGCGATAGGCGTCGCGCGTGTTCTGCCACGGCAGGTCGTGACGGCCGTGCTCGGCCTGCCAGGCAATCAGACGCTCGGCGAAATGGCTCGCCGGCGGGCCGGCGGTGGAGTCGTTGAGGGAGTCGTTCATATCATTTTCTGGGGGGCGTCGTGTACGGCAGCCGTCGCGGCCAAACCGCCGACCCGCTGCGCGATCGGCCATTGCCGCCTGCGTTATTTCTGACAATGCGGGCAGAAGAACGTGGAGCGCTGCCCTTGCACGATCTGCCGGATCGGGGTGCCACACACGCGACAGGGTTGCCCGGCACGATCGTAGACGAAATATTCCTGCTGGAAATAGCCGCGATTGCCGTCGCTGCCAACGAAGTCGCGCAACGTGCTGCCGCCCTTCTCGATCGCCGCGGCAAGCACGTCCTTGATGGCTTGGGCGAGCTTCTCGGCGCGGGGCCGCGAGAGTTTGCCCGCCGCCATACGCGGCGCGATGCCCGCGCGAAAGAGGCTCTCCGACGCATAGATGTTGCCCACCCCGACCACGATGCTGCCCGCGAGCAATGCCTGCTTGATGGCGACGGTCTTGCCGCGCGTGCCGGCGTAAAGCCATTGGCCGTCAAAATCGTCGGTCAGCGGCTCGACACCGAGACCGGCGAGCAGAGGATGCGCCAGCACGTCTCCCGCCGAGCGCGGATGGAACAGCACCGCGCCGAACCGACGCGGATCGCGATACCGCAGCGCGCATCGCTCGAAAACGAGATCGATATGGTCGTGCACCCCGGCGGCCGGCAGCGCCTGCGGCTCGGGCAGGACACGCAACGTGCCGGTCATGCCCAGATGCACCAGCAGCCAGCCGGGCGCGTATTCCAGCAACAGGTACTTGCCGCGACGGGTCACGCCGACGAGCGTTTCGCCGCGCAGGAGCGTGTCGAGCCCGTCGGGCACCGGCCAGCGCAACGAGGCGTTGCGCACGTCGATGCGGGCAACGCGTGTGCCTGCCACGTGTGGCGTAATTCCGCGACGGGTAACTTCGACTTCTGGGAGTTCAGGCATGCCTGCGAACGTTTGCTGAGGATTTAGACTCTATTGTATCGGGCGCGCTACAATCGCTCGAAACCTGTCGTGGATCCCTATGCCGAACACCCGATTCCAGTCCATCCCCGCCGCGACCAGCACGGCGCTCACCGTGGCACCCGTGGTTTTGCGCCTGCGCGGCGCCCTGGCACGCGGGGCGTGGGCCGGCGCAACGGCGCTTGGCGTAACCTGCGCCAGCGCCATCATGGCGTTCCTGCCTTCGTCGAACGCGTTCGCACAGTCCCGGCCGACGGCGCAAGCCGCGCCGGCGAGCGCGCCGGCAGGGGCGAGCGACGCCTCGGCAAACGCCGGCAGCGAGGCCGCGGCGTCCGATGCGAATGTCCCGCGCGAAAAGCTTCCGAACGTCGCGCTCTCCAGCGAGATCGTTTTCGAGGTGATGGCCGCCGAGTTGAGCCTGCAGCAAGGCAGCCTGGCGCCCGCCTTCAACACCTACGTCGCACTGGCCAATCGCACGAAGGACCCGCGCATGGCCCGCCGCGCGGTCGAGATCGCGCTCGGCGCCCGCCAGCTCGGAGACGCGCTCATTGCCGCCCGACTCTGGCATGAACTCGATCCGACCTGGCGTCCTGCATCGCAGTTGCTCGCGAGCCTCGAGGTCGGCACCGGCCATCTGGCCGAAGCCGAGCCACTGCTCGTCGGCGAATTGAACAAGGTACCGGAAGCGCGCCGCGGCCAGGCCATTCTCGAGCTGCAGCAGATGATTGCGCGCAGCCCGGAGCGCGCCACAGGGATCGCGTCGCTCAAGCGGATGCTGGCGAACGACATGCAACGCCCCGAGGCGCAACTGGCCATCGCCCGCTCGCAACTCGATGCCGGCGACACCGCCGGCGCACGTGCGTCGCTGGAAAAGGCGCTCAGTCTCAAGCCCGATTACGAAGCCGCCGCACTGCTTTACGGTCAGATGGGGCCGGAAGAGCGCAGCAGCGCCATTGCCGGATTGAAGACCTTCCTCGATCGCAATCCGAACGCCAAGGAAGCGCGCTTCGCCTACGCCAAGCTCCTGCTGGCCGACAACCAGCTCGACGCGGCACAGAAGCAGTTCGAAACGCTGGAAAAGCGTTACCCGCACGAACTCTCGACGCTCATGGCGCTCGCGCTGCTCAACCTGCACGCCAAACATCCGGAGCAGGCCGAACAATATCTGCAGAAGTACGCGTCGGAAGCCGAGCAGCAGAACACCGACGGCGCGCAAGCCTATGTCTATCTTGCGCAGATCGCCCAGGACCGCAAGGATTACCCGGCCGCCGACCAGTGGCTTTCGAAGATTCGCGAAGACAGCAACGCGTATCTGCCCGCGCAGATCGGGCGCGCGCAGCTGCTCGCCGACCAGGGCAAGGTCGACGAAGGCCGTGCGCTGCTGCACAGCATCAGCATCAAGACGAGCGATCCGCGTGAGCAACTCGCACTCAAGCGCGCCGAGTCGGATTTGCTCGTCAAGGCAAAACGCTACGACGAGGCGGAAAAGCTGCTCGCCGTCGAGGTGAAGAACCATCCCGACGATCCGGACCTGCTGTATCAGTACGGCATGGTGGCCGAGTTGAACAAACACTACGACGTCATGGAAAAGACGATGCGTCGTGTGATGGCGTCACAGCCGGAAAACGCACAGGCCTACAACGCGCTCGGCTACTCGCTGACTGTGCGAAACACCCGTCTGCCGGAAGCGCTCAAACTACTGCAAAAGGCGTCGGCGCTCGCGCCGGACGATCCGTACATTCTGGACAGCCTGGGCTGGGTGAAGTATCGCCTCGGCGACAAACCGCAGGCGCTCGAACTGCTGCGCCGCGCGTATGGCATTCAGGCGCAGGCCGAGATCGGCGCTCACTTGGGCGAGGTGCTGTGGGAATCGGGCCAACAGGACGAGGCACGCAAGACCTGGCGTGAAGCCCTCAAGCTCGACGGCGACGACGACACGCTGCGCGCGACGATGAAACGCTACAACGTGACGCCGTAATGCGGACGAGGTCGCCGTTTTCGCGCGTGGCGTCGCGTTCGGCTCGCGCCACGTCCCTGGTCCTGGCCTGTGCGCTCGCCGGGCTCGTCACCGGCTGTGCGAGCCTCGCGCCGCCCACCGTGGTGACGTCGACGGCGGGCGCCAGCGTCGAACATTACCGCGGCCGCTTCTCTGTGCGTTACGAGCAGAATGGCGAAACGCGCAACACCTACGGCAATTTCGACTGGCAGCAGAACGGCGACAACGCGATCGTTCAGTTGCTCGACCCGCTCGGACAAACCCAGGCGATCGTGCGCGAGAATCCCCGTCGTGCGTCGCTCGAATTACCCGGCAAGGCACCGTTGAGTGGCCCGCGCCTCGAAGATGTCATGCATGACGCCCTGGGCTTCGCGCTGCCGGTGGGCGGCCTGCGCTACTGGTTGCAAATGCAGGGCGCTCCGGGATCGCAGGCGAGCATCGAGCGCGATCCCCAGACACAACGGCCGACGCATTTGAAGCAGGACGGGTGGACGATCGACTATCAGGCCTTTTTCGACGGCGCGCCGCTACGCGTCAAGCGCATCGACCTGTCGCGCGATCTCGACGGGTCGCCGCTCGCTGTGCGGCTCGTGATCGACGAGTAAGGTCGAGCGACGCCGATTGGGCCGGGCACCGGCATCGCTTCGGCGGCCACTTGGACGCGCTTGTTGCGACGGTGCTATGCTTGGCGCCGCCCGATCCAACGCGCGTCGTGTGCCGCGCGCGCCTTGAGAGCAGGGATCGAATTGCGCGGGGAAGTCCCCGTCTCCAGACACCGACGTTGCGACATTGCCGCGACGACGCTCGTTAGCCATCGTTTTGCATCGCCATGTACGAAATCCTGCGTGATTGCCCGGCTCCGGCCAAGCTGAACCTGTTCCTGCACATCGTGGGACGCCGGCCGAACGGCTATCACGAGCTGCAGACTGTCTTCCAACTGATCGACTGGGCCGATACGTTGCATTTCGCGCGTCGCGACGATGGACGGATCGTCCACACGAACCCGCTGCCGGGAGTGCCGCCTGAGACGGATCTGACGGTGCGCGCCGCCCGCCTTCTACAGCACCATTGCGGCGTGCACTTCGGCGTGGAGATTGCCATCGAGAAGCGGCTGCCGGCCGGTGGCGGCATCGGCGGCGGCAGCTCCGACGCCGCGACGACGCTGCTCGCGCTCAATCGCATGTGGCAACTCGATCTGCCGCGCGCGGAACTTCAGGCGCTCGCCCTGCAACTCGGGGCCGACGTGCCGTTTTTCGTCTTCGGCCGCAATGCGTTCGCCGAAGGGCTGGGCGAGGAATTGCACGCCGTGGATTTGCCGCACAGGTACTTCCTCGTGGTCAACCCGCGCGTCCACGTCGCGACCGACAAAATATTTCGCGATCCACTGTTGACAAGGGATTCGAAGATCGTCACAATGGCGTTCTTTCTCGAACACGCAAGCAAAAACGTGTTAGGAACGGATGAAATTTTCCGTAACGACATGCAAGCGGCAGTGATTCGAGAATACGCGGAAGTCGCTGCGGTGATTGACTGGTTCAGAACCTTCACCACCGCACGTATGACGGGCTCCGGCGCCAGTGTGTTTGCAGCATTCGACACGAAGGCAGAGGCGGAAGCGGCATACCAGCGATTGCCAGAGCACTGGCTGGGTCAAGTGACCGCCAGTCTGGCCGAACACCCGCTGTTCGCCTTCGCGTGAAGGGTTTTACTTTGTTGCGTTTCCTACGACGCGGCAAGGGCAACGGTTAGTGTAGGGGAGTCGCCAAGTTGGTTAAGGCACCGGATTTTGATTCCGGCATACGAGGGTTCGAGTCCTTCCTCCCCTGCCAATTTCTCTGTCGTGCAGTCTCAGCATCCCAACGTTCCGCAGGTAGCCAGATGAGTAGTGATAACCTAATGGTATTCACCGGGAACGCCAATCCCGCCCTGGCCCAAGCGGTCGTCGACACTCTCGGCATTCCCCTCGGCAAGGCCATGGCGAGCCGGTTCTCGGACGGTGAGATCCAGGTCGAAATCCAGGAAAACGTGCGCGGCAAGGACGTCTTCGTCCTCCAGTCGACGTGCGCGCCGACCAACGACAACCTGATGGAACTGATGATCATGGTCGATGCGCTCAAGCGCGCGTCTGCCGGCCGGATCACCGCTGCCATCCCGTATTTCGGCTATGCCCGTCAAGATCGCCGCCCCCGTTCGGCGCGCGTGGCGATCTCGGCGAAGGTCGTCGCCAACATGCTGCAAATCGCGGGCGTCGAGCGCATCATCACGATGGACCTGCACGCCGACCAGATTCAGGGTTTCTTCGATATCCCGGTCGACAACATCTACGCGTCGCCGCTGCTGCTGGCCGACGTGCGCGCGCAGAACCACGAAAACCTGCTGGTGGTCTCGCCGGACGTTGGCGGTGTGGTGCGTGCGCGTGCGCTCGCCAAGCAACTGCATTGCGATCTGGCCATCATCGACAAGCGTCGTCCGAAGGCCAACGTCGCCGAAGTGATGAACATCATCGGTGAAGTCGAAGGCCGCACCTGCGTCATCATGGACGATATGGTCGACACGGCCGGCACGCTGTGCAAAGCCGCGCAGGTGCTCAAGGAACGTGGCGCACAGAAGGTGTATGCGTACTGCACGCACCCGGTGCTTTCCGGCGGTGCGGCGGCGCGCATCAACGCGTCGGAACTCGACGAAGTGGTCGTGACGGACACGATCGCGCTGCGCGACGACTCGAAGGGTGGCAAGATCCGCCAGTTGAGCTGTGCCAATTTGCTCGCCGAGACGTTCTCGCGTATCCGTCGTGGCGACTCGGTAATGTCGCTGTTCGCGGAATAAGCGTTCGGTAAATTTTTGCGACGGCGCCTGTGTGGCGCCGTTGTTGTGTCGGCGGGGAGCGTCTCCCCGCCTTTGTCATTCCTGAAGCCGATGTTTTTTGCACGGCATTTGGGAAGCTATCGCTGCCTGGTCGCGGGCAGTCCAAGGAGTTGTTATGAAAGTCGTCGCTTTTGAGCGTAATCTGCAAGGTACGGGTGCGAGCCGCCGCCTGCGCAATGCCGGTAAGACCACGGGCATCGTGTACGGTGGAAACGTTGATCCGAAGATGATTGAGCTCGATCACAATGCGCTGTGGCATGCCCTGCGCAAGGAAGCGTTCCACTCGTCGATTCTCGAGCTGGAAGTTGCCGGCAAGACCGAACAAGTGCTGCTGCGCGATGTGCAGTACCACCCGTTCAAGCAATTGGTTCTGCACGTGGATTTCCAACGTGTCGATCCGAACAAGTCGATTCACGTGAAGGTGCCCCTGCACTTCCTGGGCGCTGAGAACGCCCCGGCCGTGAAGCTGGCGTCGAACGTGATCAGCCACACCGTGAACGAACTCGACGTGAACTGCCTGCCGGGCAAGCTGCCGGAATTCCTGGAAGTCGACCTGTCGACGCTGGAAGCGGGCAAGACGGTGCACGCCAAGGACGTCAAGCTGCCCGCCGGCGTGACGCTCACGCTGCACGTCGAGCAAGAAAACCCGGTGGTCGCGCAAGCCGTCCAACCGGCAGGTGCGGCTGCTGACGAAGCGGCTGCCCCGGCTGCCGAAGGTGCAGCGCCGGCCGCCTAAGGCCCGCGCGTTAGCCTTCAGCGGCGACGCTGGACGCAAGACCCGCCGCGACGTCATGTCCGGCGGGTTTTTTTATGGCGGCGCGCATGCCGATTCGGCGCGCGCCAAGATCGTGATACCGAAATGATCAAGCTGATCGTAGGGCTCGGCAATCCGGGCGCCGAATACACAGCAACGCGTCACAACGCCGGCTTCTGGTTCGTCGACGCGTTGGCGCAGCAATGCGGTGCATCGCTCACGAACCAGAAGAACTTCCACGGCTTTGCGGCGCGCACCCGCATTGCCGGCCAGGAAGTCTGGTTGCTCGAGCCACAGACCTTCATGAACCGCTCGGGGCAGTCGGTTGTGGCGCTCGCACGCTTCTACAAGATCCTGCCGGATGAAATCCTCGTCGTGCACGACGAACTCGATCTGCTACCTGGCACGGTGAAACTCAAGCGTGGTGGGGGCAGCGGTGGTCACAACGGACTGAAGGACATTGCCGCGCATCTGACGACGCCCGAGTTCTGGCGTCTGCGCCTGGGCATCGGCCATCCGCGCACGCTTCAGCCGACGGGCAGCCAACAGCAGGTCGTGGACTTCGTGCTCAAGCCACCGCGCAAGGAAGAGCAGGCGCAGATCGACGACGCGATGTCGCGCTCGCTCGACATCGTCGATCAGGTCGTCAAAGGCGAGATGGAAAAGGCAATGATGCGCCTGCACGCCGCGCCGGGGAAGTAAGCGGCGCTGCCGCGCAGTGCGCGGCTGGCTTGGCTTGCACGTCGCTCAGGCCGTCTTGGCCGCTTGCAGATGGGTGTACTTCTCGAGCAGTTGCTCGGGCGTCTCGACGTGTTCGGGGTTGAGGGGAATGCACTCCACCGGACACACCTGCACGCACTGCGGTTCATCGAAGTGCCCCACACACTCGGTGCACTTGTTCGGATCGATCTCGTAAATCTCGACCCCCATCGAAATCGCGTCGTTCGGGCACTCTGGCTCGCACACGTCGCAATTGATGCATTCATCGGTAATCATCAAGGCCATACGGCACCTCCAGCCGTATCGCAACGCCGGTCAGCCGCAAGGGCCGGGCCGGCGTACGCGATACTCATCCGTTCGTCGGCAGGCTGCCGACTTTCGTCATCAGCCATTTTTCGACGGAAGGAAACACGAACTTGCTGACGTCGCCGCCCAGTTGCGCGATCTCGCGCACGATCGTGCCCGAGATGAACTGGTACTGGTCAGACGGCGTCATGAACATCGTTTCCACATCGGGCAACAGATAGCGGTTCATCCCGGCCATCTGGAACTCGTACTCGAAGTCGGACACGGCGCGCAGGCCGCGCACGATCACACGGGCCTGGTGCTTGCGCACGAAGTCCTTGAGCAGCCCGGAAAACCCTTCCACGCTGACGTTCGGATAGTGACCCAGCACTTCGCGCGCGATGTCGATGCGCTCTTCCAGTGAGAAGAACGGCTTCTTGTTTCGGCTATCCGCCACGCCGACGACGAGCTTGTCGAAAATCCCTGCCGCGCGGCGGACCAGATCTTCATGTCCTCGGGTCAACGGGTCGAACGTCCCCGGATAAATCGCCACTACCATGCGAACGTCTCCTCGCGGCTGGGGACCTGTGCTGCGTACTTGTTCATTGTGGTCTCTAGGTTTTCGGTATCGATTCAAGCAAATGATAATGCACGGCCCCGGCTTTCGCCCGTCGCAGGCATGTGAGGTCGAGCACCGCCAGTGCGTCGTCCTCCAGCGCGATGTCCGATTCGGCGTAGATCACCCCGCCAGGGGCGAGCAGACGGGCCGCGGGCGCCAGCAGGTCGTTCATCCAGCCGCTCGCAAACGGCGGATCGAGAAACACCACGTCGAAAGCCCCGGGCGGGAGTGTGGTTATCAGGCGGCGGGCATCGGCCTGCACGATCTCGATCTGATCGGCCCCGAGTTTGGCCTGATTGGCACGCAGTTGCCGAACGGCCCGCGCGGCGTGCTCGACCATCAGCACCCGGGCGGCACCGCGCGAGGCGGCCTCGAATCCCAGCGCGCCGCTGCCTGCGAACGCGTCGAGGCACCGCATGCCGCCCAGATCCTGCCCCAGCCAATTGAACAGGGTTTCCCGCACACGGTCAGGCGTGGGCCGCAGGCCTTCGCCCGACGGCACCGGCAGCGGCGTGCGCTTCCACTGGCCGCCGATGATGCGCACCTGCTGCGGCGCGCCGCGTGCCACGTTTCCCGAACCGGACTTCATCGTGTTCCCCGCAGGACAGCCTTGCCGGAGACACCGTCACCCGTGCAAAAATGAGTTCGCGCGCGCGGCTGCGCACGCCAGGAATCCAAAATCATGACAATTCACGCTACATTGTTGAGGCGAAACATACCACATCGCCCGCAAGACCTGCCCCATCAAGGCATACGATGGCAGGCGATGCGTCGATCCCGAACGGCGAGCGTCTGCTTCGACGCCAGTGGCACAACGACGACGCGCCCGGCAGGACATCACAGGAAACCGCCCGATTCGCCATGACCGACGCCGCCATCGAGGTAATTGAGCTGTGCAAGGCCTATGACGGCCGTTCCGTGGTCGACCATCTTTCGCTGCGCGTCGCACCGGGCGAGTGCTTCGGCTTGCTCGGGCCCAACGGGGCGGGCAAGACCACCACGTTGCGCATGCTGCTGGGCCTGGTCACGCCCGACAGCGGTGAAATCCGTCTCGGTGGCCTGTCCGTGCCGCGACAGGCGCCACAGGCGCGACGCCGCGTCGGTGTCGTGCCACAATTCGACAACCTCGACCCCGACTTCACCGTGCGCGAGAACCTCGCGGTCTTCGGACGCTATTTCGGACTCTCCTCTGCCGAGCTTCGGGAACGCGTGCCCGCCCTGCTCGCGTTCGCGCGACTCGAGTCGAAGGCAGACGCCCGCGTCGGCCAACTCTCAGGCGGCATGAAACGACGTCTCACACTCGCCCGGGCGCTCATCAACAATCCCGATGTGCTTGTGCTCGACGAGCCCACGACGGGCCTCGATCCGCAAGCTCGCCACCTGATCTGGGAACGGCTCAAGTCGCTGATGAACGAGGGCAAGACGATTCTGCTCACGACGCACTTCATGGAAGAAGCTGAGCGCCTGTGCCATCGTCTGTGCGTGATCGACGCCGGCCGCAAGATCGCCGAGGGCACGCCGCCCGAACTGGTTGCGCGCGAAATCGGCTGCGATGTCGTGGAGGTGTTCGGCGACGTGCCGCAAGCCCTGCTCGCGCGCCTGACGCCGCTGGCCGAGCGCATCGAGACGAGTGGCGAGACCCACTTCTGCTATGTGCGCGACGCGGTGCCGGTCGTTGCAGCGCTGCAAGATCAGCCCGGCGTTCGATATCTGCATCGGCGAGCCAATCTGGAGGACGTCTTTCTCAAACTCACCGGCCGGGAGATGCGCGATGACTGAACGTGACCATCCCATGCCCGACACACTCGAAACACGCGAAACACGCGACACCGGCGACAGCGCGGCAGTCTCGACGGCGGGCGCGCACCGCGCGGGCCCACCCACGAACGCCCCCGGAGACGCCTCGCTACCTGCCCGGCATCTCGTCGTGGATGGGCGTCTGGCGGCGCAACTTCCTCGTCTGGCGCAAGCTCGCCATCGCGTCGCTGTTCGGCAATCTGGCTGACCCGATGATCTATCTCTTCGGGCTGGGGTTCGGCCTCGGCATGATGGTCGGCGAGGTCGACGGCACCTCATACATTGCGTTTCTCGCCGCAGGGACCGTTGGCTCAAGCGTGATGTTCTCCGCCAGCTTCGAATCGATGTACTCGGGCTTCTCGCGCATGCATGTGCAGCGCACGTGGGAAGCGCTCATGCACACGCCGCTCACGCTGGGCGACGTCGTGCTCGGCGAAGTCGTGTGGGCTGCGAGCAAGGCCGTGCTCTCAGGTGTCGCGATCCTGCTGGTGGCCAGCGCACTCGGCTATGCGCGCATCGACAGCATACCTGTCGTACTGCCGGCGATCCTGCTGGCGGGACTCGCGTTCGCCAGTCTGGCGATGGTGATGACGGCGCTCGCGCCGAGCTATGACTTCTTCATGTTTTACCAGACGCTGGTCATGACACCGATGCTGCTGCTCTCGGGGTGTTCTTCCCCTTGGCGCAACTGCCGGCGGCAGCCCGTCACGTCACTGAATGGCTGCCCCTGGCCCACGCGGTAGCGCTGATCCGCCCCGCCATGCTCGGACGCCCCATCGACCTGCCATGGCTGCATGCAAGCGCGCTCGCTATCTATGCAGTCGTCGGGTTCGCCGCGGCACTCGTACTGCTGCGCAGGCGCATTCTTCGGTAACGCCGCGCCGTACCTTTCGGCCCGCTCACGCAAGACAACGAAAAACGGCACCGAAAGCTGTCGGTGCCGTCTGTCGTATGCCAATACGTCGCGTCAATCCCACGACGATGCGACGATTATTTCGTTTGCTTGCCTGCCGAAGATTTGGCGCCGGGCGCCGCCGCGCCTGCGCTTGCGCCGCCGAAGACGTTGCTCGGCCCCACGACAACCGTGACGAGCCGGTCCGGCTGCACGTGACGCGCGAAGGCGCTCTTTACCTGCGCGGCGGTCACGGCTTGAACGTTGCGGGTCCACGTATCGAGGTAGTCCAGCGGCAGGTGATAGAAGCCGATAGCGGCCACGTTCGCCAGCAGCTTGCGGTTACTGTCGAGTCGCAGCGGGAAGCCGTTGGTCAGGTTGTCCCTGGCGGCCTGCATCTCCGCGTCGGTCGGCCCGTCCTGGACGAACTTGGCGAGTGTTTCACGCACGACCTTGAGCGCCTCCGGTGCCTGCTCGCGGCGCGTCTGCAAACTGATCTCGAACGGCCCCTCCTGCAACTGCGGCATGAAGCCACTCGACACACCGTACGTCAGACCGCGTTTCTCGCGCACCTCTGCCGTCAAGCGAGACACGAAGCCCCGCCGCCCAGGACATAGTTACCCACGAGCAACGGGAAGTAGTCGGGATCACTGCGTGCCACCGATGCCTGCCCCGTCACGATATGCGCCTGTTCCGCCGGGTGCGGCAGATCGATCTGCATGGCACTGCCCAACGACGCGACCGGCGGCATCGCCGGCGGCGTCACGCCCACGGGCATGGCGTCGGTCAGCATGGCGACGAGCGCCTCCGCCTGCGCTCGATCAATGTCCCCGACGATCGTCACGACCGCACGCTTCGGGCTGTACATGTCGCGGTAGAAACGCACCAGATCGTCGCGCTTCACGGCGGTCACACTCGCCACCGTCGGGCTGACGCCGTACGGATGGCTGCCATAGATCGCGCGGCGAAATGCCTTCTCGGCGATCGCCTCGGGCTTCGTATCGGATTCCGCAATCGCCGACGACAGACGCGCCGCTTCCCGCTTGAGCACCGCATCGGGGAACGTAGGATGTTGCAGGAACTGCGCCATCGCGCCGACCGCCGCATCGCGTTCGGTCGCCGACGACAGCGTGCGCAGGGTGACGGTCGCGGCATCGCGTCCGGCACTCGTCGCTTCCATCGCCCCCACGTCGGCAAAGCGATCGGCAATCTGCGCCTCGGTCAGCGCGGGGCGCCCCGCTGCGGCGGACGCCCCCGCGTCGAGCAAGCCCGCCGTGAGCATCGCCAGACCGGACTTGCCCGGCGGATCGTAGCGACTGCCTGCATCGAAGTCGATGTTCAGGTCGATCATCGGGATCGAACGACTCTCGACGAACATCACCTTGGCGCCCGACGGCGCCACCCAGCTTTGAATCGGCAGCGCCGCGCGAGCACTCAGCGGTGTGACGGCAATAATCGCGCCCGCGGCAACGGCAGCAACGCTCGCCGTAAAGCCCGTGCGCGCAGGCACGGAGAACGCACGCAACAGTGCGGAAATTTTCATCATCGTGTGGCCCTCTCAGCGCATGTTCTTCAAGTCTTCCGCCCCTTGGGCGCGGCGCTTTCGTGTCGCTTCGTCGATGGGCTGGGGGACCAGCGTCGCCACGGTCAGGGACGCGTCGCCGAAGTACTTGCCGGCCACCGCCTGCACCTGTGCCGGCGTGACCGCCTTCACCTTGTCGAGCATGCGATCGATCTGCCGCCACGAGATGCCCGACATTTCGTTCAAGCCGATCTCCATCGCCTGGCCGAACACCGAGTCGCGTTTGTAGATTTGCGAGGCGACGACCTGCGCCTTCACGCGCCCAAGTTCCGCCTCGGTCACACCATGCGCCGCAATATCGGCCACCTGCGCGCGAAGCGCCTTCTCGAGCTGCTCAGGCGTCTTGCCCTTCGCGGGGGTGCCGTCGAGAAGGAAGAATTGCGGGCCACGGCCCACGCCATCGTAGTTGGCACCGACATCGTTCGCGATGCGTTGCTCGCGCACGAGATGGCTCGTCAGACGCGCATTGCCATAGCCGTCGAGCACGGCGGCGAGCACCTGCAACGCATAGACGTCGTCGTCCTTTTCGACGTCGGTCAGACGAGGCGCACGCCACGCGAGCATCACGTGTGGATTCTCGGCAGGCGCTTTCACGAACACCCGGCGCACGCCGAGTTGGGCCGGCTCGTTCTGAGGACGCCGATCAGGCAACGCATGCGGCTTGAGCGGGCCGTAATAGGTCTCGGCGAGTTGCTTGACCTGCGCGGGATCGACATCGCCGCTCACGACCACCACTGCATTGTTCGGCGCGTACCAGCGCGCATACCAGTCGCGGGCGTCCTGGACGGTCATGTGCTGAAGGTCGTCCATCCAGCCGACGATTGGGCGACGATAGGGATTGGCAACGAGCGCCGAGGCCATCAGTTGCTCGTAGAGCAATGCGCGCGGCTGATCGTCCGTGCGCAGCCGGCGCTCCTCCATGACCACCTGGATCTCTTTGGCAAACTCGTCGCCGGAGAGCGTGAGGTTGGCCATGCGGTCGGCCTCGAGACGCATCATCTCCGGCAGACGCGACTTCTCCGTCTGCTCGAAGTAGCCGGTGTAGTCCTTGCTGGTGAACGCATTTTCACGGCCACCCAGGGCCGCCACCTGACGCGAAAACTGGCCCGGCCCGACAGCCTTGGTGCCCTTGAACATCATGTGTTCGAGCACGTGGGCCACGCCCGTCGTGCCGTTGAATTCGTCGAGCGAGCCAGCGCGGTACCAGACCACATGGGCCACCGTTGGTGCCCGGTGGTCTTCGCGCACGATCAACCGCAGCCCGTTCGATAACGTGAATTCCGACGTGTTATCCGCCGTTTTGCTGCCGGCGGTGTCGGCCGCCTGGCTCAGGCATGCCACACTGGCCAGGATGAGTCCGGCCAAGGTATGTCGCCAGCGCATGGTTCCCGTCATGGATCCCCTTTCGCCCGTCACGGACGTTGATTCGCGTCTGATAAAATACGTCGCATCTCCCGCGTCGGAAATCACGACCCGCCCATTGTAGGGCGTTTTGTGCGACGCGAATGGCAAGACAAATCACAGACGCACGCCGACCGCGTGCGCCCACGTCGAGTTCTTCACCCCATGTTCAGTTTCTTCAAGCGCTTCAAGTCGGGCGGTAACAAAGCCGCCGAGACGAGTCCCGCATCGACCGAATCTCTCGCGTCCGACGCGCTGGCGCCATCGCCGGAAATCCCGGAAACGCCCGCTTCGCCAAGCTTGCCGGTCGAAGACGCTGCGGCGAAGGCCGACATCGCACCGGCCGTTGCCCCCGCGCCCGCGCCGGCCGAAGCCGCACCGGCGCCCACCGCGCCGATCGACGCCCCGTCCTCGCCTGTCACCCCGGTCGAAAATGCGGCGCTGTCCGAACCGGCGCGGGGGAATGTCCCATCGCTCGTCACGCCTGCGCAGTCCACGCCGACGCTCGCTCCGCAGATCGCGCCCGAACAGGCGGAACTGGCGGAGCCCCTCGAGCCAATTGAACCGATTGAGCCGATTGAGCCGGCCGCACCGCCCCGGCCGTCGTTGTCAAGGATGCCCACGGCGACGCCATCGGCGAGATCGTCGCGGCCCCCGCGCAAGCTCCGGCCGCCAAGCGGTCCTGGCTCACGCGCCTGAAGGCAGGACTGTCGAAGACGAGCGCCGGTCTCACGGGCATCTTCATCGGCGTGAAAGTCGACGAGAACCTGTTCGAGGAACTGGAAGACGCCTTGCTGATGAGCGACGCCGGCGTGGAAGCCACGGCTTTCCTGATCGGCGCCCTGCGCAAGAAGGTCAAGACTGACCGGCTGACCGAAGGCGAGCAGGTCAAGCGCGCGCTGCACGATCTGCTGGTCGAATTGCTGCAGCCGCTGGAACAAAGCCTGGTCCTGGGTCGCGAGGCGCCGTTGGTCGTGATGATCGCGGGCGTGAACGGCGCAGGCAAGACGACAAGCATCGGCAAGCTCGCCAAACACTTCCAGCACTACGGGCAGTCCGTGCTGCTCGCCGCCGGAGACACCTTCCGCGCGGCGGCACGAGAACAACTGGCGATCTGGGGTGAGCGCAACAACGTCGCCGTCGTCTCACAGGAAAACGGCGACCCGGCCGCCGTCGTCTTCGACGCCGTCACTGCCGCACGCGCGCGCAAGATCGACATCGTGATGGCCGACACCGCGGGTCGACTGCCCACACAATTGCATCTGATGGAAGAGTTGAAGAAGATCAGGCGCGTGTTGGGCAAAGCTGCCGAGGGCGCACCGCACGAGGTGCTGCTCGTGATCGACGCCAACACGGGACAAAACGCGCTCACTCAGGTCAAGGCGTTCGACGACGCGCTGCAACTCACCGGCCTCATCGTGACAAAGCTCGACGGCACGGCCAAGGGCGGCATTCTCGCCGCCATTGCGCGCCAGCGTCCGGTGCCGGTGTACTTCATCGGCGTGGGCGAAAAGGTCGAGGATCTGCAGCCGTTCTCGGCGCGCGAATTCGCCGACGCCTTGCTCGGCTAACTCAGCGAACTCAGCGAAGCGCGTCCGACGGCACGGTCCGCAAAGCCGACCATAAAGGCAACGGCCCGCTCGCATCACGCGGCGGGCCGTTGCCTTTTCAGACGGCGCAAGACAGCGCCGCGCGATAACAGCGCATTACCACTGCTGCGCGACGAGTCCTGCGCAGAGCCCCACATCATCGTGCCGACGACCCCATCGAGGATCTGCCACGCCCGCGCGCGCGCAAAAAGCGGCGCAAGCAACCGGGCGCCATAGCCCAGCGCGCAGAACCACAACACGGAGGCGGTCATTGCCCCCGCGGCAAACCACGCATTCCCGGGCGGCACCTCGCGAGCGCCGATCCCGCCCAGCAGAATCACCGTATCGAGATAGACGTGCGGATTGAGTAACGAGAGCATCAGCACGAGCACGAACGCTCGCCGCCAGGTCATCGCCTGTGTGGCCGCACGGCTGCCGTCTGCCTGCAAGGCACCCGCACCGCGCAATGCGGCACGCCACGCGCGCAGGCCGTACCAGAACAGGAACGCGGCGCCGCCCCACGTCACGGCCGTCAGGAAGCGCGGATAGGCGGCAATCAAGCCGCCCATGCCCGCGACCCCCGCCGCAATCAAGACCATGTCGCAAATTGCGCAAACGGCCACGACCACGCCGACATGGCGTCGAAGAATGCCCTGACGCAGCACAAACGCGTTCTGCGCGCCAATGGCCATGATGAGGCTGGCGCCCAACGCCATGCCCCGCCAGAACGCGGGATCGACCATCGTGAGGCTTACTCGGCGTCGGGTTGCGCTTCGGGCGCCGCGCGCTGGAAAGCGTCGAGTGTCAGGCAATGTGCGTTGACGGCGGCGATTCGCGGGAAGGGCGTCATGTCTACCTTGAATCGGTTCGCGTTGTAGACCTGCGGCACGAGGCAGCAATCCGCGAGCGTCGGGGTGTCACCAAAGGTGAACCTGCCTTGCGGCGACTGCGCCGCCAGCCGGGCTTCCAGCGCCGCGAAACCCTCCACGACCCAGTGGACATACCACGCATCCTTTTGCGCGTCGGTCACCCCCAGGTCGTGCTTGAGGTAACGCAGCACGCGCAGGTTGTCGATCGGGTGGATGTCGGCGGCGATGTCGAGCGCCAGTGCCCGCACCTGAGCGCGCGCCACCGGGTCGGCCGGGAGGAGCGCAGGCGTCGGATGCACCTCTTCGAGATACTCGATGATGGCCAGCGATTGATGGAGGTTCACGCCCTCGTCGACGAACGTCGGCACCAATCCGTTGACGTTGAGCGCAAGGTACGCCGGTTTGCGCTGCTCGCCGCCCTCGCGCACCAGATGCACCGGCACGGTCTCGTAATCGAGGCCCTTCAAATTCAGGGCGATCCGCACGCGATACGCGGCGGAACTGCGGAAATAGCTATACAGCGTGGACATGGCTGACCTCGGAGGCGAAATTGGGGAAGGCGCGGCGCCGGCTTCAAGCCTGAGGGGCTGCGTCTGAACACGAAATGGTACTTCAAGCGCTGGCCCCGATGACACTTGATTGCGTATGATGGATGGATATCCGGCGGCAGGATCACAGCGGCTCGCCCGTCCCCTGCACCGCCCCCGCGACCCCAACACCGACGTGCCATGACCTCTGCCGCTCCTTTCGCCTGTGCACCACTGCTCAAAATCATCGCTCGCGGGCGAAAGGCGCACGGGCACTCAACGCCGACGAGACGCGTACCCTGTTCGACGCCATCCTCGCCGGCCGCGTGGCGCCTGCGGAGCTGGGCGGGGTTCTGATCGCCTATCGTATCAAGGGGAAACGCCGGTCGAACTGCGCGCGATGCTCGACGCCGCACACGCGACGTTTACGCCGCTCGTCGCCCCCACCGACGCCCCGCCGCCGGTGCTGCTGCCCAGTTACAACGGCGCGCGCAAGCAACCGAACCTCACGCCGCTGCTTGCCCTGCTGCTCGCCCGCGAGGGGATTCCGGTACTCGTGCACGGTCAGCATCACAGCGGCGCGAATCGCGTGGGCTCCCAGGCGATCTTTACCGCGCTGGGTCACGCCGCTTGTCAATCCGCGGCCGAGGTGGAGGCAGCGCTGCGAACGCGTCGTGTCGCCTATCTGCCGATTGCGGCGCTTTCCCCGGCGCTGGAGCGACTGCTGGAGATGCGTTCGGCGCTGGGTGTTCGCAACTCCGGCCACACCGTGGTGAAGTTGTTGCAGCCATTTGCCGGCCCGGCGTTGCGGCTCGTGAATTACACGCACCCGGAATATCGAGCAACGCTCAGTGAGATGTTTGCCGACGCGGCCAACAGTCCGGCGCCGGGCGTGCTGCTCGCGCGTGGCACGGAAGGCGAACCGGTCGCGGATGCCCGCCGCCAGGCCGCCATCGACGGCTTTTCGGATGGGGCTTACCAACTTTGGCAGGAAGCGGAAGACGGTGCGACGGGCACGCCGCCGATGCTCCCGGCGGCCGACGCGCCGGCAACCGCGCAGTGGATTGAAGCCGTGCTGGCCGGCACCGTTGCCGTGCCTGCGCCGATCGCCCGGCAAGTCGAGGTGATTCGTCAGGCATTGGGACGCATCCAATAGAAAGCAGTCGCACGCGCTCGAGCGCAACGGCGAGGCCCCCTGGATTTCGACGCCCCCAAGAATACTTGATAATTTTCGGAACATTTCATTCCGAAATTAGTCAATTATACTGTTTTGGGGCAAACATCCAGCGAGTGCTAGGGAAATGCGCGGCCCAATCGGCCTGACGAAATACTGACGATTCAGTCGGTCGACGCCATGCGAGTTGCCTGCCACGAGATGAGGTGCCATTCGTTGGCCTCAAGCACGTGCACCGCCGTATAAGCCATTTGCGACTCGAGCGAGCCGGTGGCGGTTTCCAGTTCGACCTTCAGCTTGCCCGTGACGACCACGGTGTCGCCGAACTGGCGCAGTTCCTGTGCGCGGATATCGATGTCGAGGTAACGACGGCGGCCCGAGGTGAGCGCGTCGAGAAATTCGCGTTTGCTTTCGCGTTTACCGTTCGAATGAACGTAGTGCAGACCGTCGGCCAAGAGGGCGTCGAGTTGTTCGACGTCCCCTTCGACCATCGCGTCAAAGCGCGCCGACTCGCGTTCGCGTACCGCGTCAAGTTGCTTCTCCGCCATGTCGACCTCCCGTCGTCTTCGCCCCAATCGCGCGCGGCTTGGGTTGCAATTTACACCATCCGCGTGACGTTTGCGCCAGTGACTTTCCCCGTTTGATGGGGGGTGCTGGAAAACCCCGAGATTGCGGAAACTTCCCGTCCGGTAAGGGTTCTAACGTCTTTAGCACTCATTCGAAGAGAGTGCTAAAATGCTTTCCAGAGGCTAACCAGGAGTCTGCCACTTGAGTACTGCCGCCACTTTGCATCCGACGACGCCGGCCACCGGCACGGCGCCGACTTCGCGAGCCCTTGCGTTTGCCCCGTCTGCATTGATGCTGCCGGGCAGTCTGGGCAATATCGAAAGCTATATTCAAGCCGTCCACCGTATTCCGCTGCTTACCGCCGAGGAAGAACAGTCGCTCGCCAAGCGTCTGCGTGAGAACGACGACCTCGAAGCCGCCCGTCAGCTCGTGCTCTCGCACCTGCGTCTGGTGGTGTCGATCGCACGTAATTACCTCGGCTACGGTCTGCCGCACGCTGACCTGATCCAGGAAGGCAACATCGGCCTGATGAAAGCCGTCAAGCGCTTCGATCCGACCCAGGGGGTGCGACTCGTGTCGTACGCCATGCATTGGATCAAGGCTGAGATTCACGAGTATGTGCTGCGCAACTGGCGCACGGTCAAGGTTGCAACGACCAAGGCCCAGCGCAAGCTGTTCTTCAATCTGCGCAGCCAGAAGCAAGGCCTGCAGGCGTTCACGCCGGACGAGATCGATCAGGTCGCCCGCGATCTGAACGTCAAGCGCGAAGACGTCGTCGAGATGGAAACGCGCATGTCGGGCGGCGATATCGCCCTCGAAGGGCATAGCGACGACAGCGACAGCGCAAGCTTCGCCCCCATCGCGTATCTGGCCGATTCGCACCAGGAGCCGACCGCCGTGATCGCCGCACGCGAGCGCGACCGTCTGCAAAGCGACGGCCTGCAAACGGCCCTCGGCCGTCTCGACGCACGCAGCCGCCGCATCATCGAAGCGCGCTGGCTGTCGGTGGCCGACGACGGCAGCGGCGGCGCCACGCTGCACGAGCTGGCAGACGAATTCGGCGTGTCTGCCGAGCGCATCCGTCAGATCGAAGTCGCCGCAATGAAGAAGATGAAGGGCGCGCTGCAAGCCTCTGCGTAACACCTCGATCGGATTGTCGACGGCAATGCGTCACGTTGCCACACGACATCGCCGACACCGAAACCCCGTGAGATCCACGGGGTTTTTTTATTGGACTTCGAAAGTTCACGCGACATTTGCGTCGGACTTGATGCATCGCAAAGTCGCCGGCGAGCGCGGTCGATAGAATCAATCTGCACGTGGCCATGTTACGTGCGAAGGACGGCCCGGGGGCCGTTCGCTGCGCCGGACCCGTGTTTCGAATCCGCTTCTCTTCGGCCGTCTTGCCTGACGGTAGATCCGCATCGAAATGGCGTCGTCGGCGTGTCATCCGCCCCCGCGCCGCGGTTTGACATTTTCAAGCGATGAGGCAAAATGCGGCGAAAGTCGACGCGGTTTCCGACACAACGACTTTTGACGCCAGGAGCCGTCACGGATGGACACCCACTCTCCTAGCAGTCTGAAGCCTCCCGCCACGGCCGCGCCTGTCGCGGCGTCGCGTCCCGCCATCGCCGCCCTGCGTACCTGGGCGATGCAGCGCTGGCGCAACCGCCCGTCCCGCTTCATGTTCGAAATCCTGATCGTCCTCGCGATCAAGGTAGCACTCCTTTTCATCCTGAAGCACGCGTTCTTCGACGCCCCGATGGCCAAGCACATGCAAATGCCGCCGGATGTCGTGGCCCGCGCCCTGATCGGGCCGCAAGCCGTCGAAGCGCCATCCCCCACCCCAAGTCAAGGTGTCCGCCATGATCAGTAGCGAAGTCGTTGACCTCTCGCGCCTGCAGTTCGCCATAACGGCGTTGTATCACTTCCTGTTTGTCCCGCTCACCCTGGGCCTGTCGTGGCTGCTTGTCATCATGGAATCAGTCTACGTGATGACCGGCAAGCCGATCTACAAGGACATGACCCAGTTCTGGGGCAAGCTCTTCCTGATCAACTTCGCGATGGGCGTGACCACCGGTCTCACGCTCGAATTCCAGTTCGGCACCAACTGGGCGTACTACTCGCATTACGTGGGCGATATCTTCGGCGTGCCGCTCGCGATTGAAGGCCTGATGGCGTTCTTCCTCGAAGCCACGTTCGTCGGTCTGTTCTTCTTCGGCTGGAACAAGCTCTCGCGCATCGGCCACCTGGCCACCACGTTCGCGGTGGCACTGGGCTCGAACCTCTCGGCGTTGTGGATTCTCGTGGCCAACGGCTGGATGAACAATCCGGTCGGCGCGCACTTCAACTACGAGACCATGCGCATGGAGTTGACCAGCATCTGGGACGTGATCTTCAACCCCGTGGCCCAGGTGAAGTTCGTGCACACGCTCTCGGCCGGCTATGTCACCGCCGCCATGTTCGTGCTCGGCATCTCGGCCTGGTACCTGCTCAAGCGCCGTGACGTGCCGTTCGCGCTGCGCTCGTTCGCCGTCGCGGCCGGCTTCGGCCTGGCCTCGACGCTGTCGGTCATCGTGCTGGGCGACGAATCGGGCTACACCACGGGCGAAGTGCAGAAGGTCAAGCTCGCCGCGATCGAAGCGGAATGGGAGACGGCCAAGCCGCCTGCATCGTTCACGCTGTTCGGCTTCCCGAACCAGAAGGAGGAGCGCACCGACCGCGCGGTGACGATTCCCTGGGCGATGGGCCTGATCGCCACGCGCTCGATCGACACGCCGGTGATTGGTCTCAAGCAATTGCGCGACGAGCACGAGGAGAACATTCGGCGCGGCATGCTCGCCTTCGCGGCACTCGAGAAGCTGCGCGGCGGCGATACCTCGCCGGCCGTGCGCACCGAGTTCGACAAGTACAAGGACGATCTCGGCTACGGTCTGCTGCTCAAGAAGTACACACCGAACGTTGTCGACGCCACGCCCGAGCAGATCCACCTGGCGGCCAACGACACGATTCCGCGAGTGGCACCCGTGTTCTGGTCGTTCCGCGTCATGGTCGCGCTGGGCTTCCTGTTCCTGTTCACGTTCCTCTGGGCGTTCTGGCTGTGCGCGCGCCGTCGTCTGCTCAAGCCGCGCTCGGCATGGTTCCTGCGCTGGACAGTGTGGGCGATTCCGCTGCCGTGGATCGCCATCGAGTTCGGGTGGATCGTTGCCGAGATGGGGCGTCAGCCGTGGACCATCGCCGGCGTGCTGCCGACCCACCTTTCGGTCTCGTCGCTCTCGGCAACCGACCTGTACCTGAGCCTCGCGGGCTTCATCATCTTCTACACCGCGTTGCTCATCGTCGAAATGTTCCTGATGGTGAAGTACGTCAAGCTCGGCCCGTCGTCGCTGCACACCGGCCGCTATCACTTCGAGACCGAAGGGACCGACGGCGCGGCCATGGTTGGCAAGCGTCCGACGGCTTCGGTCTGATCGTCAGGGAGACACCACATCATGATGATCGATTACACCGTACTCAAGCTGGTCTGGTGGGTGCTCATCGGCGTACTGCTGATCGGCTTCGCCTTCTTCGACGGCTTCGACATGGGCACGGCCACGCTGCTGCCCTTCCTGGGCAAGACCGACGCGGAGCGCCGCGTCATCATCAATACGGTCGCGCCGACCTGGGAAGGCAATCAGGTCTGGTTCGTGACGGCGGGCGGCGCAATGTTCGCCGCCTGGCCGCTCGTCTACGCGGCCGCGTTCTCGGGCTTGTACTGGGCACTGCTGCTCGTGCTCTTCGCGTTGTTCCTTCGACCGGTCGGCTTCGACTACCGCAACAAGCTGCCGAGCGCACGCTGGCGCAATTCGTGGGACTGGGCGCTGTTCGCCGGCAGCGTGGTGCCGTCGCTGGTGTTCGGCGTGGCCTTCGGTAACTTGCTGCTCGGCCTGCCGTTCTCGTTCGACGACACCATGCGCTCCACGTACACCGGCTCGTTCTGGGCACTGCTCAATCCGTTCGCGCTGCTGTGCGGCCTCGTGAGCCTGCTGATGCTGCTCACGCACGGCGCGGCCCATCTGCGCATGAAGGCCGATCCGATCGTGGCCGAACGCGCCGGACGCATCATGCGCCTCACCGCGCTGGGCACGCTGCTGCTGTTCCTCGTGGCGGGCGTACTCGTCGCCACGCATGTCGACGGTTTCGCCATCACGAAGATGGCCGCGACCGACTCGCCGGCCAACCCGCTCCTGAAGCAGGTCACGACGGGCCCCGGCCTCTGGCTCTCGAACTATCAGACGTACCCGTGGATGATGGCGGCACCGATCGTTGCCTGCTTATGCGCCCTGCTCGCGGCCCTGCTGGCGACCAGCCGGGCCTACGCGTGGACGTTCGTCGTCACCGGCCTGATGATGGCTGGCATCATCCTCACCGCGGGCTTCTCGATGTTCCCGTTCGTGATGCCCTCGGCCACGGTGCCCGGCAACAGCCTGACGGTCTGGGACGCCACCTCGAGTCAGCTCACGCTGCAAATCATGCTCATCGCCGTCGTCGTCTTCCTGCCCGTCGTCCTGCTCTATACCGGCTGGGTGTATCGCGTGATTCGTGGACGCGTGACGATCGAGACGGTCAACGACAACCCGCACACGATGTATTGATCAAGGAGTCGCGACATGTGGTACTTCTCTTGGATTCTCGGCCTCGGCCTCGCGCTCGCGTTCGGCATCATCAATGTGATGTGGTTCGAAGCGCATGACGACCTCGAACGCCGCAGTCAGGAAGGCAATGGCCCCTGAGTGCTCCCGCTCGGGGCCAGGTCGGCAGAAATGAAAATCGCGCCCCGAGGGGCGCGATTTTTTTGTGCGTCACGCGCGATGCCGACTCAGCTCAACAACGTGTGCAGATCCTTGGCCATTGCATCGACCGACTCGTCGGGACGCATGAACAGGCGCAACTGACCGCTCGGGTCGAAGACATAGATGCCCGCGGTATGATCGATGGTGTAGTTGGTCGGCGTGGAACCTTCCTCCTTGTTCACCACCACGCGGAACGACTGGGTAACGGCCTTGAGCGCCGCGTCGTCAGCCGGACGCAGCCCACGAACGTCGGGTTGAACGCAGGCGCATACTGCGCCATCAGTTCCGGCGTATCGCGCTGCGGATCGACGGTCACGAACACGACCTGCACGCGTTGCGCGTCCGGACCGAGCTTCTGCATGACCTGATTGAGCTGCGCCATCGTGGTCGGGCAAACGTCGGGGCAATGCGTGTAGCCGAAGAACATCACCACCGCCTTGCCCTTGTAGTCGGCGAGTGTACGCGTCTTGCCCTGCGGATCCTGCAGCGAGAAGTTTTGCGCAAACGCCTTGTTGCCGGTGATATCGAGGCTCTGGAACGTCGGGCCGTCGTTGCCGCAGGCGGCGAGCAGCACGGTGAGTCCCATCAGCAATAGCGCGCGACGCAACCAGATGACAGCCAGATTCATGAACGAATGCCCCAAAAACGGATGAAAAAATGCGTCGCGCAAAGACAACAGGCGCGCCGGCCAGGAATACCGTAACGCGCCTGTCATCGTGGCTCGACCGACCGCGGACCACGCACCCGCGACTACAACTGCAACGGCAAGGTCTTAGCCCAGCAGGAAGATCTGAACGTAATGATCCACCAGCAGTGCGGCAAACAGCAGCGACAGGTAGATGATCGAGTAGCGGAACATCGATCGCGAGAGCGCATCGGAATAGTGGCGCCACAGCTTGATCGCGTAGCCGAGGAAGATGCCCGAGAGCACGACCGCCGACACCAGGTAGACGTAACCGCTCATGCGATGCGCGAACGGCAGCAGCGACACCGCGAACAGCACCACACTGTAGAGCAGGATTTGCAGACGCGTGTATTTCTCGCCGTGCGTGATCGGCAGCATGGGCAGCCCCGAATTCACGTAATCCTGACGGCGATAGAGCGCGAGCGCCCAGAAATGCGGCGGCGTCCAGACGAAGATGATGAGCACCAGAATCCACGCATCGGCCGGCACGGCGCCGGTGGCCGCGGCCCAGCCGAGCGCCGGCGGCATGGCCCCCGACGCGCCGCCGATCACAATGTTCTGCGGCGTGGACGGCTTGAGGATGATGGTATAGATCAGCGCGTAGCCGACGAATGTGGCCAGCGTGAGCCACATCGTCAGCGCATTGGTAAAGGTGTAGAGCACCGCCATGCCGGCTGCGCCGAGAATCGTCGAGAAGACGATGATTTGCCACGGCGCGATCTCGCCACGGGCGGATGGCCGCCACGCCGTGCGGCGCATCAGCGCGTCGACGCGTTGCTCGATCAGGCAATTCACGGCAAAGGCGGATCCGGCCAGAAGCCAGATACCGAGGGTGCCGCCGATCAGCACCTGCAGCGGCACCATGCCCCGCGTGGACAGGAACATGCCGATCACGGCGCAGAACACGGCGAGCTGCGTCACACGGGGCTTGGTCAATGCCCAGTATTGTGCGATACGGCTCGCTGGCGGATGGGGGAGGGTCGTGCTTTTCATACACTCAGAGGCAATGCGCTACGCCGAGCCAGTCGGGGCGCCGGCGAGTGGAGCGGCAGCCGGCTGCGCTGCTGGGAGGGGCTTCTGGCGGGCCGGAAGGTCATCAGCCTGATCGCTCAGGCGGGCCGCCGTTAACGCCGTTTTAGCGGCGCGAATGCGGAAGTTTAACATAACGAGCAATAGCAGCAGGATCGCCGCCCCGCCGTTGTGGGCAATGGCGTTGAGCAGCGGCCATTGGAAAACGATGTTCGACAATCCGGTCGCGAATTGCACAAACACCAGGATCAACACCAGGATCGATGGCTTTCTGAGCGCCGCATGACGTCGCAGCCTGCTCGCCAGCCAGGCCAGATACGCCACCACCACCACCGCGAACGTCCGGTGCACCCAATGGATCGCGACCAGCGCGTCCATGGGAATCACCTCGCCACCGGCCGTTTTCCCCAGCGCACGCCAGAGCCTGAAGCCGTTATGGAAGTCCATCGGCGGCACCCACTGGCCCTGGCACGTCGGGAAATCGGTACAGGCAAGCACTGCGTAGTTGGTACTCACCCATCCTCCGAGCGCGATCTGGAACACCAGCAACGCCAGTCCGATGAGCGCAGCCCAGCGCCAGCGCAGCGCGCCGGGGTCGGCTGCCACGCTGGCGAGCGGCATCTGACGCGATGCCAACCAAACGAGCGACGCCAATAAAGTGAGCGCCAACATCAAATGTGTCGAGACGATCACTGGCTGAAGCTTCATCGTGACGGTCCAGGCGCCGAACGCCCCCTGCACGCAAACGAGCACAAACAGCCAGGTGGCGAGCCAGGGCGACTGCTTCAGTTCGCGTCGCTTCCCCCAGGCTGTCACCATCAGCGCAATGATGAGCACGCCCACAGCCATGGCGAAGTAGCGGTGAACCATCTCGATCCACGCCTTGACGAACGTCACCGGGCCGCTCGGCAGCAGCAACTGCGCGGCGTGAATGTCCGCATGGGCGGCGAACGGCGACGACGTGCCGTAGCAGCCTGGCCAGTCAGGACACCCGAGCCCCGAATCCGTGAGCCGCGTGAAGCCGCCGAACATGATCAGGTCGAGCGTGAGAAAGGTCGTCACCCAGGCCAGTTTGCGGTATTTGTTCGTGTCGCGGCGCAACAGCACCCAGCCCAGCGGCAGCACCGCGATACACAGGCCGATAAAGCCCAGTTCCAGAAGGTAAAGCATCGGTTTTACGTCAGGTCTTCGTCATGTCCGGTGCGCCATTGCACACGGTCTCGTTGCCGTTGTCGGGTCTCGCCCCTCAACCCGTCCCCGACCACTTGAGCAGGCGAGCAAGATCGCGCTTGATCTTGCTGGGGTCGGCGTGCTTCGGGAACGCCATCATCAGGTTGCCCAGCGGATCGACCAGGTAGATGTGGTCGCTCACCTGGGTGCCGTCCTGCGTTGGCAGCCAGGCGGCCAGTGCGGCAGGATCGACGCGCAGACGTCGCGTGTCCGGATACGCGCTGTCGATTTTCTGCGGCAAAGAGGCGGCATCCGTCACCAGCCAGAGCGTTTCCACTCGCGTGCGCTCATTGCCCTGCAACACGCGAATCTGCCGCATGTAGAAGAGCTTGCTCACGCAATTCTCGTCGCAAGCGGCCGCGTCCGCGCTGATCATCAGCCACTTGCCCTTGAGCGACGACAGCGGCAGCGTCTGCCCAGTCTCGTCGTCGCGCGCCACCAGCGCGGGCAGCGGCCGCTGCGGCTCGATCAGCTTGCCGTAGGCCGACGTGCCGCCCTGCGGCTTGAACACGTAATACATCAGGTACGCCGCCACCGCCGGCGCCGCACACACGACGAACAGCAGCACCAACATACGCCGCGCTCGGCGTCGCTGCGCCGGATCGATGGCGGGGCCGTCGGCGTGCCCGGGATTCACCTCTGTACTCATGCTCGCCTCATGCCCGCTTGAAGTTGTTGTCGGGGGACGCCGCCAGCCGGCGTCCTCGCCGATACGCCAGACGCAAGCCCAGCAGCGCGAGCACCAGCGACATGCCGGCCCACTGCGCCATATACCCGTAGTTGCGATCCGCCCCACTGGCCGGCGCAGGCCAGTCGCGCAACAGATGATCGCCCGTGTCGTTCGTTTGCATGATCACAAACGGCTGCAGCGGCAGCGCCGTTTCGCGCGCGTAATCCGCCACGTCGAGATTCTGGCGAATCGTCATCCCCGCCGCAGAACCGCCTTTGCCCAACTCGAAGGCACGCGACGGGTCCGGCTGCGCCAGGCCCTCGATGGTGACGTCACCGGCTGGGGTCGCGTACGGCATGATCGACGTGCGATCGCGCAAATCGCGGGGCAACCATCCGCGATTGACGAGCACCACGTGATCCGGTGCGATCTGCAGCGCCATCACCACATAGAAACCGGGCAGTTCGTTGCGGGGACGATTGTCCAGGTACACCACGCGGTTCTGCAGGAAGCGTCCCGTGACGCGCACGCGCCGGTTCGCCACGTCACCGAGCGTGTATGCCCGTGCGCCCAGCACGAGTACCGGCGCGTGTTCGGCCTGCTCGATCTGCGCCTGACGCGCCAGACGCATCTGGGCACGCTCGTATTGCCACACACCAAGCGCCGCCGTAAGCATCACGGCCAACAGCATCAGCACCGCCGGCACCGGGCGCATACCGCGCAAAAGGGTTTTCAACACATCCATTCCTTGTCTGGCAGCACGACGCAGGCGGGCGAACAACACACCGCATTGCAGCGTGCCAGCGCGTGTTCGTTGCCCGATAATGTCGCATCATTGTCATCGGACACATCATGCGCATTATCGTTGCCATCGCCTTCGTCCTGATTCTCGGCAGTCTGGCGTCCGCATTGTTTTTCATGATGCGGGACAAGGGCGGATCGAATCGCACCGTGCATTCGCTCATGGTGCGCGTCGGCCTGTCGGTGACGCTGTTCCTGCTCATCCTGTTCGCCAACTGGATGGGGTGGATTCACAGCACGGGCATACGATACTGAGTCCCGCGCCGCTTCTCTGCGGCAAAACGCCGCACCCCATGCCCACCCTACGGGTTCGATCCACGTCATGCGACGGGTCGTCGCGCGGCGTCATGGCTTGCCGGCCGACGACGGTCGTGCGACATAAAGCCGCATTGCGTCCGCCGCCGCCCTTCGCCTCGCCCATCACGCCCATCCTGCCGGCCATCGTGCCGTGAAAGCGCGTTCCGGGCGCTGTCTCGCCTCGCTGCCCTCGCCTCAGCCCCCGCCATCGCTGCAAAAGGAAACGCCGCCGGAATTCGGCGGCGTTCCCCCGATGCACCGACGGCTGTCGGCGTCAGAGCCAGTAGACCACCACGTACAGTCCCAGCCACACCACGTCAACGAAGTGCCAGTACCACGCGGCGCCCTCGAAGCCGAAGTGATGCTCCGGTGTGAAGTGCCCCTTCATCATGCGCACCATCATGACGGTCAGCATGATCGCGCCCAACATCACGTGAAAGCCGTGGAAGCCGGTGAGCAGGAAGAACGTCGAGCCGTACACGCCCGAGGTCAGCTTAAGGTTCAGCTCGGTATAGGCGTGGTGATACTCATAAGCCTGGAAGCCCAGGAACGTGAAGCCCAACGCCACGGTGGCGAACAGCCAGAAAATCGCGCGGGCGCGATGGTTGGCGCGCAGCGCGTGGTGCGAGATCGTTAGCGTGACGCCCGAGGTCAAGAGCAGTGCCGTATTGAGCGTGGGGATCGGCCAGGGGCCCATCGTCTCGAAGGCGTCCACCACGCCGGCCGGGCCGGCGTTCGGCCACACGGCGCTGAAGTCGGGCCAGAGCAGCTTGTTGTCGAGATCGCCGAGCCACGGCATCGCCAGGGTGCGGGCGTAGAACAGTGCGCCGAAAAACGCGGCGAAGAACATCACCTCGGAGAAGATGAACCAGCTCATGCCCCAGCGGTAGGACGCGTCGATGCGCTTGCCGTACAGGCCGCCCTCGGACTCGGCAATCGAGTCGCCGAACCAGCTACGCAGCACCCACAGTACCCACAGCAGGCCGGCCAGCGCCGTCCACGGGGCCCACGGTTGTCCATTGACCCACGCGGCCGCCGAGCCGAGCACCACCAGCAGGCCGACACTGCAGCTCACGGGATGGCGCGACGGGGCCGGCACGAAGTAGTAAGGCGCCGTTTGGTGTTGACCACTCATTCTTATCTCTCCAGGCTTGGTTCTCTTTGTCGATGCCACTCACGTCGCGAGCCGAATGGCGAGCTTCGCCAGCAATACCAGCGCCACGACGAACAGGATGCCTCCGATCAGCCCCGCGACGATCAGATGCACAGGGTTGAGCTGCGCCATGTCGCGGTCATGATCACGCCCCTTGCGCACGCCGAAAAACGACCAGAACACGGCTTTGACGGTCTGGACGAATGACAGCTTGCGCTGGGTCGCCTCCTTCAAGTCATCCATTGCTGCCCTTGCCTCCCCCGTCGGTCCTGCGTTCAACTCGCCAGACTGGGCACCGGTTGAGGTATCCGCGCGCGGACTGGCGTCGTTCTTGCCGAGATCGAAAAAAGTATAGGACAGCGTAATCGTATTCACATCCTTGGGCAGCTTCGTGTCCACCACGAAGACCACCGGGTATTCCTTGGCCTCTCCGGCCTTGAGTGTCTGCTGGGTAAAGCAGAAGCACTCGAGCTTCTTGAAGTAGCGCGCGGCCAGCGCCGGCGCATAGCTGGGAATCGCCTGCGCACGCACCTCGTGCGACTGCTGGTTCGCCACTTCGTACTCGATGGTCGCGATCTGCCCCGGATGCACCGTCAGACTGCTCTTCGCCGGCTTGAAGCGCAACGGGCCCTGGGCATTGGCGTCGAACTCGACGGTGATCGTGCGGCTTTCGTCGACCTGCGAATTGCGAGCGGTGATCTCGGTCGCGCGATCGCCCAACTGGTTGAGACCCACCAGATTGCAGAACGCCCGGTAGAACGGCACCATGGCGTAACCGAAACCAAACATCACCACGACCATCAGCAGCAGCTTGCTGAAGGTGCGCACATTGATTCTTCGCAAACCGCTCATATTCGCCTTGCCGGTTCCCTGCCTGACGGCCGTCAGTCCTTCGATGCCGTCGGTTGCCGTGTGCCGTCGTGTGCCCTCGTGAACCCGCTTCCCGTACCGCGCGTCCCGCCGGTGCGACGGGACGTCCGGATCAGATGCCGCCCACCAGCTTGACCTTGATCATCACCCCGAAGAAGAACACCAGCACGACGGAGCCCAGGATCAGCCCCGTGCGCAGGTTCTTCGCGCGTTGCTCGCGAGTCGAAGCCATGATCAATGCACCTTCGGCGGCGTCTCAAACGTATGGAACGGCGCCGGGCTCGGCACGGTCCACTCGAGGCCCTCCGCACCATCCCACGGCTTCGCTTCGGCCGCCGGGCCGCTGCGCCACGTCGGCAGCGCCACGAAGAACAGGAAGTACACCTGCATCAGGCCGAAGGCGAACGCGCCGATCGTCGCCACCTGGTTGAAATCCGTGAACTGCGCCGGGTAGTCCGCATAGCGACGCGGCATGCCGGCCAGCCCCAGGAAGTGCATCGGGAAAAACGTCACGTTGAACGAGATGAGCGTGCCCCAGAAGTGGAATTTGCCACGCCACTCGTTGTACATGTGGCCTGTCCACTTCGGTACCCAGTAGTAGAACCCTGAGAAGAGCGCGAAGAGCGAACCGGCCACGAGCACGTAGTGGAAGTGCGCCACCACGTAGTAAGTCCCGTGCATCTGGATATCGAGCGGCGCCATGGCAAGCATGAGGCCGGTGAAGCCGCCCATCGTGAACACGAAGAGGAAGCCGATGGCGAAGAGCATCGGCGTCTCGAACGTGAGCGAGCCCTTCCACATCGTGGCAACCCAGTTGAACACCTTCACGCCCGTCGGCACCGAGATCAGCATCGTCGCGTACATGAAGAAGAGCTGGCCCGTGACCGGCATGCCCGTCACGAACATGTGGTGCGCCCAGACCATGAACGACAGGATCGCGATCGACGCCGTGGCGTAGACCATCGAGCTATAGCCGAACAGCGGCTTGCGCGAGAACGCCGGAATGACCTGCGAGACGATTCCGAACGCCGGCAGAATCATGATGTACACCTCCGGGTGTCCGAAGAACCAGAAGATGTGCTGATACATGACCGGATCGCCGCCGCCCGCCGCGTTGAAGAACGACGTGCCGAAGTGACGGTCCGTGAGCAGCATCGTGATCGCGCCGGCGAGCACCGGCATCACGGCGATGAGCAGATAGGCGGTAATCAGCCACGTCCACACGAACATCGGCATCTTCATCAGCGTCATGCCCGGCGCGCGCATGTTGAGGATGGTCACGATGATGTTGATCGCGCCCATGATCGACGACGCGCCGAGAATGTGCGCACCGAAGATCGCCAGATCCTGGCCCGGCCCCATCTGTACCGACAGCGGCGCGTACATCGTCCAGCCGGCTGCCGTGGCGCCGCCCGGCACGAGGAACGACGAGAGCAGCAGCAGGCCGCCGACCGGCAGCAGCCAGAAGCTGAAGTTGTTCATGCGCGCGAAGGCCATGTCCGACGCGCCGATCTGCAGCGGGATCATCCAGTTCGCAAACCCCACGAACGCCGGCATGATCGCGCCGAAAATCATCACCAGCCCGTGCATGGTGGTGAGCTGGTTGAAGAACTCCGGACGAATGAACTGCAGGCCCGGTTCGAACAACTCCGTACGGATCATCAACGCCATCACGCCGCCCGAGAGCAGCATGACGAACGAGAAGATCATGTACATCGTGCCGATGTCCTTGTGATTCGTCGCGAACAACCAGCGACGCCACCCGTGCGGATGGTCGTGCGCGTGATCGTCGTGACCCGCCACGTGATCGTGAGCGATGGAACTCATACCCAATCTCCTTCCTCGAACTGGTCGAACGGCACTTAACTGTTCTTCGCTGCGCCAGCGTCGGCAGCCCCTGCGGCCTTGGCCGACTTGTTGCCCCGCGCTTCGCGCACCTGGGCCGGCTGAATCACGTCGCCGGTCTTGTTGCTCCACGAGTTGCGCTCGAACGTAATCACGGACGCAAGCTCCACATCGTTCAGATGCGACCAGTTAGGCATCGCATTCTTGCCATGCAGCACGATGCTGATGTGGTCGGCCACCGGTCCGTTCGCGATCTTCGAGCCGTCAAGCGCCGGGAAGGCGCCGCCGCCCTTGCCGTTCGGCTGGTGGCACACCGCGCAGTTCGACGCGTAGACCTTCTGGCCGCGCTCCATCAACTCCTGCACGGTGTAGGTCTTGTTCGGATCGTCGGCCGACGCGGCCATCAGCTTCTTCTGCGACTCGACCCACGTGTTGTAATCCGCTTCCGAAACGACCTTCACCACGACCGGCATGAACGCGTGTTCCTTGCCGCACAGCTCGGTGCAGAAGCCGCGATACTCGCCGACCTTTTCGGCCTTGAACCACGTGTCGCGCACGAAGCCCGGAATAGCGTCCTGCTTGATGCCGAAGGCCGGTACGTAGAACGAATGGATGACGTCGTTGGCCGTGGTGATCAGACGCACCTTCTTGTTGACCGGCACGACCAGCGGGTTGTCGACTTCCTGCAGATACGTGTTGCTCTTCGGCGACTCCCCGTCGATCTGGCTGCGCGGGGTGGTGAGCGTGGAGAGGAACTTGATACCCTCGCCGTCGCCCTTGAGGTAGTCATAACCCCATTTCCACTGATAACCGGTGACCTTGATCGTGAGATCGGCGTTGGTGGTGTCCTTCATGGCGACCACGGTCTTCGTGGCGGGCAGCGCCATCAGAATCACGATGATGAACGGCACGACGGTCCAGATCACTTCGACCGTGGTGCTTTCATGGAAATTCGCGGCTTGATGGCCCTTGGATTTGCGGTGCTTGAAGATCGAGTAGAACATCACGCCGAACACGCCGAGGAAGATCACCAGGCAGATGATCAACATCATGGTGTGCAGGCTGTGAAGCTCTTGCGCGAGTTTCGTGACCGGCGGCTGGAAGTTGAGTTCGTTGACGGCCGGCCCCCCGGGCATGTCCGTGACCGCCGCCAGGGCCGGAACGCAGGCGAGCAACGAGGCGCCCGCAAGGAAGGCCGCCAAGGCGTGTTTCGTTTTTTTCATAGCTTCCTTACCCAAAATTACCATCCAAACCTCCCTGGCGGTCGCCCGAGATTGTCTCCATCTCTCAGGCCTGTTGGGCAAGACAACGGCGCAGCTCGCGCGCAAACGTTTCGCGGCGATGCGGCGCAAGGTAAGCACCGACAGTGACCGAGCGGCTACCCGAGCGCAAGACAATGCGCAAACGCGGCGGCTTCTCGATGTCGATGCGCACCCAGCGGGGATTGAACTCGTACTGCGTCAACCTCTGTGCTGAACGTTGCTCGACCACAAGGCTCACGGGCGACAACCGAATGACCTCGTAATCTGTGGCATGCCGGGCATGAATGACAAACGCAACGCCCACCACGAGCAAGTCCAGGCCTGTGAACGGCAAGACCAACCACCCACCGCGCCACGCCGCAATCAAGGCAACACCCAGCGACACGGCGGCCAACGACAGGTAGAACAGGACAAACTGGCGCGGCGATATCGCGCAGTTGCGCTTGTGCTTCCATTCCTTCGTCACCGAATCGGCATCGGAAGAAGAGGCTGCGAGCATCGCCGTCACCCGTGGGGCATTTTGGGTCTTTCATGTCCGACGGCCGGGAACTTGCTGCGTCCGGGCCGCGACAAACTGCCGCATTATAGAACGCGCCTTCTCCAAGCGACAACATTGATACCGAGTATTTGGCGCACCATAGCATTCTCCTGAACTCATTGATGCAAAAGGGAAATCCGTTTATTCCCCTAGTCTGAAATCGCGACGGCGAAGCGACTACGGGATACTCCCTATGCGTCACCGGTTTGACACATTGCAACAACGCGACGACTCGTTGCGGTGTCCTGACTACCTGACGCCCCCCCTCCACAGACGATCGTCGCCCCACCCCGTCCAATGCCCGTCACGCAAATGGCGCAATGCGACGCACGCCCCGCCGCCTTCGCTGCGATGCGGGATTCGTCCGATATCCGTCAACCGTCGATGCGGCACCCGGGGGCGCGTGCGACGTTATGTCGCGCCCTGAGATGGCGCGCCGCGGCGGCTGCACGGCGAATGCGCGCCGGCCCCTCGGCGTCCGTCGATGCGCGCGACGATACAACGCGTGCTAAAACCGAAACCTGTTCCCCACCTCGCCATGCCATGCGTGCCACGCGTTGCGTCACTCCCCGCTCGTTTGCCGACGGTCTGAGCGCCTTGCGCTCCGCCACCGACTTCGATGCCTTGTGCGCCCTGCTGCAAACGTTGTGCGGCTCGCTCAGCCACCGCTATTTCAGCTATCGCGGACATTTCCCTCTGCCGGACGGTAAACGGGCAACGCCGCGACTCGGCAACGTGCCGCATGCGTGGCAAGCGCACTACGAGGCTCAGCGCTATGCGCGCGTCGATCCGGTGCTGGCGCGCGCCAGCCGGCAACTCACCCCCGTCGAATGGACGCCGGCGCTCTACACATCGCCCGACGCCCGGCGGTTGCTTCGTGATCAGCGGGCCGCGGGCATGCGCTACGGCGTGACGTATCCGGTATTCACCCCGTCGGGCGCGTCGGGCATGTTGAGTCTCTCATCGACCCGCCCGCCTCCCGGCTATGTGCGAGCACCCGGCGCGCATGCCTGGAAGCCGCATGCCGGCGCGTCGCTGGCGATGCATGTGCATGAAGCCGTGTGGCGCATCGTGCAGCGCGACGCCGTGCATCACGGCGCCCCCGTGCTGACGCCGCGCGAGCGCGAGTGTCTGCGGTGGGTGGCGCGCGGCAAGACGTCATGGGAAATCGGGCGCATTCTCACGCTCTCCGAGCATGGTGTGGTGTTTCATCTGCGCAGCGTCATGCGCAAGTTCGACGTCTCGAGCCGCCATCGGGCAGCGAAGCTGGCGAGCGATTACGGCCTGCTCGACGATCTCGCCGGCGGCGGGTCGGCTGTCATCGGGTCCGCGCCGCAAGATCGGCAAGCGTCTTGTATCGCGTCAACGTGAAGGTGTCGCTCGCGGCATTCACGAACGAGCCGCCGCCCAATCGCCCCACAGGACGGAGCGCCTGCAAATCCACGTGATGTGTGACGGGGTCGAGCAACGCGTCGTCGACATGGACCGCGACGACGGTGCCGAGCACGACCCATCCGCCGCCCGGCGCGGCGCTGATCTCGATAATGTCGCGGACATGGCATTCGTACGCGACCGCAGCCTCCTGAACACGCGGTGGTCGCACGCGCGACGAGGCAACCGGTGTCATGCCGGTGAGCGCGAACTCAGACTCGCCGGGCGGCAACGGCGCCGCCGAGAGATTCACGGCCTCGATACACGACAGGCTCGCCACGTTCACGACGAACTCCGGCACCGCCTCGACGTTGAGCAACGTGTCCTTCTTTCGCTTCGGCGCCGGCGGCACCACCGGGCAGAACAGTACCGTCATCGGCACACAGCACACGCCCATGAAGTACGCATAGGGCGCCAGATTCGGCCGTTCTTGCGCGTCGACGGTACTCACCCATGCGATGGGCCGCGGCAGAATCGTGCTCATCATGAAGTTGTAGCGACTTGCCTCGTCGAGCGTCGCCGGATCCAGTTCCATGTCGTCTCCCAGAGTTGTCATCCCTCGCCTGCTATCCGAAGGCGGGGGCTAGTTGCGTGATGTCACGCCCGTGAGCCGAAGCACCTCATTGGCGCATCCCCACGACAACGTGAAGCCCCCGCCCCCGTGGCCGTAGTTGTGAAGCAAACGCGGGTGGTGCGCGTCGCACGCCACCCGTGTCACCCGTCGCATCGGCCGAAATCCGAGGCGGACTTCGACGACACGCAGCGCGGCTACGCCCTCACACAGCCCGGTGCATCGGCGGACGATGTCCTCGACCTGCCGCTCGCCGATCACGGTCGACGTCAGGTCGGGATCGGCGGTACCGCCCAGTACGACGTCCTCGTTCCGTTCGACCACGTATGTCGGCGCCTGCGGATCGGAATCGTCGATAAAGCAGCCGCGCACGGCGGCGTCGCGTTCTGCCCGAAGCACAATGGCGCGCGACAACGATAAATCGCTGTCGCCAAACGGCCGGCTTCCATAACCGCAGCAATTCACGACGTGCTCGGCGTCGCCGAGCAACGACGCCGGATCGCCGACGCGCTGCGCCACATACCGGCCGCCGAGTTCGAGGAACAGCGTCATCAGGTAGCGAAGATAGACCGCTGCGTCGGCCACGGGCACGTCCATGCGGTAAGCGCAGGCGAAGCGCGACGGCACGTCCGCCGGCGCCAGACGCTCAAGGCCGCTGGCGCATTCCGTCCACCACGGCGGCCCGGCATCGCGTTGAAAATATTCGGTGAGCATGCGCATCCGTACGCCTGAAGCCGCGTCGGCGGACAGTCGACGCATCGTCGCGTAGGTTTGCCGGGCGCGTTCGAGATAGACCAGGTCGGGCGCCTGATAGAACGGATGCCAGATGGCCGCCGCGAGCGCCGACGTCGTCTGCGCCGGCCCCTCTGCCGCGTAGATGACGACGTCGCACCCGGCCAGCGCCATCGTCACGGCCGTCGTCAGGCCGCTGACCCCGGCACCGAGCACAATGATGCGCGGGCGGATCACGGCTGCGCCTCCGATTGCACGTATCCTGGGTCGTCAGGCATGCGGCGCGGCGCGGCATCGATATAGTCCCGCAGTTGGCCGGGCGTCACAGCGTCAAAACACTGCGGAGATTTCAGGCCGCTTCCCGTCCCGAGCAGCACCACGCGCGACCGGGGCTCGATGCGCCCCGTTGCGAGACACTCGCCCAACGCGGCGTAGCCGGCGGCCGTCGACGGTTCGAACCACAGGCCGAAGCGCTGCGCGAGCATGCGCGCCGCCGCCATGATCCGTGCATCACTGAGTGCGACGCACGCGCCGCGCGTGGCGCGCAAGGCATGCAGGGCCGCGAAGTGATCGCGTGGACGACCGACCGCCAGACTGTCGGCCACGGTGTCCGGGCTGACCTGCGTGGGCGACGCAGGCAAGGCCATGGCATCGTCGCAGGCGCGCCAATCGCGGGTGATGCTGTTCGCGCTGTCGGCTTGCGCCGCAAGCAGGCGCGGCATGGCGGAGGTAATGCCGAGCGAATAGAGATCGAGAAACCCCGCCGCGATGCCTGACAGAATGTTGCCGTCCCCCGTGGGTACGATGACCCAATCGGGTACCCGCCAATCGAGCGCTTCCGCCATCTCGAACGCGCACGTCTTCTTCCCTTCGCGCGTGAAGGGATTGATGCCCGTATTGCGACAGCACACGCTGGCGTCGTCGGCCATGCGCTCGGCGATGTCGAAGGCGTCGTCGTAGCTGCCCTCGACCTCGCAGACCTTCGCCCCATATGCGCGAATCTGCGCCAGCTTCACGCGAGGCGTGCTTGCCGGCACGACCACGGTGGCCGACATTCCCTGAGACGCCGCGAGGCACGCCAGCGACGCACCGGCATTGCCGGTCGATGCGGTCACCGCATGCTGGCACCCGGCGCGTTTGGCGACCGCCAGCACCACGTCGGTGGCGCGGTCCTTGAGCGATCCGCTTGGGTTCCGCGACTCATCCTTCACCCAGAGACGGACCCCACTGTCGTCGCCGCAATCGACCAACGGCGTAGCGCCCACGACCAACCGGCTCGCCCAGTGGGCTTCAACCGGAAGGAGTGCGCCATATCGCCACATTCCCCGTCCCTGAAACGTATTCACGATGTCCGCGGCACATGGCAAATCCGCGTCCGCCCGCCGTTGAATGCGAAGATTCTGCCCACACACAGGGCAGCGATAACGGATCGTGCCCCACGACTGCGGCGTTGCACACCTCACACACACGTAGTGATACGAAAACGGCGCCCTCACGCGAGGCACCCCGGATTCAGCAGGTGCGCCATCACGGCATTCTGCGCATGAAGTCGATTCGCGGCCTGGTGGAAAACCCACGACGACGGGCCATCGATCACGTCGTCCGTCACCTCCTGCCCCGGTCAGCGGGAAGGCAATGCAGGTAGCCTGCGTCGGGCGCTGAGCGTCGCATGACGTCGGCGTCGACGCACCAGTCCCGGTACCGCTCGAAGACGTTGTGCATGGCGGCCTCATCGACCGAATCGCCGTGACGTTGCGGAAGATGCGCGAGACTGCACCACGACTTGGCGTAAACGACGTGCGTATCGGACACGCCGTCGCGCAGATCGTGGGTCACGCGCAGACGCGCCCCGGTCTGCTCGGCAAACCGCGTGGCCGCGGTCATCACCTGCGGATCGAGGCCGAACGACGGCGGATGCGCAAGCGTCACGTCCATCCCGGATTTCACTGCGGCGAGCAACAGACTCTGCGGCACGGCCACTGGCTTGTGCCAGCTACCGGAATACGCCCAACTGATGCACAGCCGTCGACCGGCCAGTCCGCCCAATTGCTCACGCATCGTCATCACATCGGCAAGCGCCTGACACGGATGAAAGCGGTCGCACTCCATGTTGATGACGGGCACCCGACTCGACTGAGAAAAAGCTTCGAGATGACGATGCGCCGCACCGTACACCCACCCGGCCGGCGCGCCATACATGCGAATGGCAATCGCGTCGCCATAGGAAGAGAGCACGCGCGCCACGTCGGCCACGCGCTCCGTCGAGTACGGAATCTCCGCCTCGGGTAGCGCGGGTGTATAGATCCCGTTCAGCGGATCGAGCACGATGGCATGGCCGCCCATTCGCGACAGTCCGGTCTGGAAGCTGCTGCGAGTGCGTAACGACGCGTTGTAGAACAGAAAGTAGATCGTTCGGCCGCGCAGCGCAGATTCCGTGTGCTGCGGATAGCGGCGCTTGAAGGCGAGCGCCGCCTCGAGGAGTGCGCGATACTCCGCCGCACTCATGGTCAAATCGGGGCGAGCCAGTGGCAATTCACAGATCTCTCCTGGTCGTTTATCAGTGAAGCGCGGGGACACCACCACGTTGCCCGCCGGGTTGAACCGGTTCGGCCGCATGATCGCGCGCGTCGCAGCGCCATCGGCTCGACTGGCCGACGGTCAAGGCGGCCGCCAGCGACTCGCTTGTTGCGCGAAGCGTTCCACACAGGCCATGCCCAATCGCTCGAACAAACGCCGTGGCACCCGCGCCGCTTCCATCATCTGCACGCCCACTTCGAGCGGGTCGATGCTCTCGCGGATCACAAGATCGGCTTCAGTGGCATCCAGCCCGACGGCACACAGATGCGCTCGCCACACCGGTAATTCAGGCGCAAGGAACGCGGTCATCAGGTCGGGAAGCAGCGTGTCGAGAAACGCGCGGTCCGCTGGGGATAACGACGGTATCCACTCGCTGGAAAAGCGGACAAACGCCGCCTGATGACGTCGTTCGTCGGCGCCATGTTCGCTCAGCATTGCGCGCACGGGCGGGTAGATGTCGTCACCGGCCCCCGCCTGCCGCAGCGTGCCTGTGATCAACGTCTCGGTCACCGTTGCCGCTGCGACGATGGCCATCTCGCGATGCGTTTCGGGCACCGCCTCACACAACGCCAGCACGCGCACGACACTCAGCGATGGCGTTCGCGCCAGCTCATACCCCGCCTGTTTCAACAGTTGTCCGCGGAAGCGCTCCATCATCCACGTGTGAAAGCCCTCGTCCGTGTAGATGGCGAGCAGATCGTCACGGCTGACCGACGCGATGCCAGCAATGTCGAGCATCTGCTCGATGGCGCGATTCACGATGTGTAGTTCGACACGTTCCGTTTTGTTCAGGTAATCGGCCAGACGGCGCGCACTCAACTGCTGCCGAGCCGCCTGACCGCGTTCACAGACCAGCGGATGCGTGGCATACGGCATGAGCGACAGGTTGAAGAACAGATGCTCGGGCCGCAGCGGCGGGAACGGTGCCTCCCCGCCGCCGCGGGTCACGGCGGCGACGTCTCGCCACGGCCGCTGCCCATGCTCAACCGACCCGCCATCGCCGGGCATGCACGTTTCAACGCCGCTCTCCGCATGCCGATCAGACATGCGGGGACGCCGCGGCCACAAGCGCCGGTTGATGCGCGCTCAGCGATACCAGGCTGGCCCGTTCCGGCCCCAGTCCGATGCCGGCCAGCGGCGCGCCGATTTGCCGCTCGACGAAATCGACGAAGCCATGCATGGCAGCATCCAGTTGGCCTTCGCGTCCGAGTGTGAGTGAATGCTCGGACAGTCCGGGATAGATCAGCACGTCGGGCGTGACGTCGCTGGACAACACATCGCGATGCACACGCATCGGCACGCCCTGATAAGTCGAATGGAAGTAGTGGGCCAGGCAGTCGACCTTGTTGAGGTAGACGCAGTCGACAGCGTGGGCCTTGACGACCTCTCGCAACTGCGCGAGATCGAGCATGCCGATACGACGCGGGCGCCCCGTCCCCGTGCCGTACTCGCCGGTGAGCATGCGAAGCGCAGTGCCAACGTCGAACGGATCGTTGGAGCGCAGCAGTTGCTCCGGCGAAAAGCGTACCTGCTCGTCGGTCACGCCGAGGTGAGTCTGTGACGCGTTATCGCAATATTGCGCCGAGCGCTCGCCCCCAACTCCGACGGAAACGGGCCACGCCCCACGCGCGACATGATGGCCTTCGCCACACCGATGGTCCGACGGTGATACTTCGGCGACAGATCCCCCCCACATACGCATATGCCGGCACCGTGTGGCTCGACGTGACATACGGCTGACAGCCGTCAACGACATCGAGCAACACCGACTGCGCCCCTTCGAACAACACCCTGGCGCCCTGCTTCACGCGATTCGCAAGCCATCCTCGATCGGGTTCAATGTAGGCGCGCAAGGTGTCGGCGACTTTCGGCAGACTCAACAACAGATCCGACATTTCGGCGACCCAGGGCGACGTTCCCCCTTCCGCGTTGATCATGCGCGTGAAGACGTCGCGCATCGAGGCCACGGTGTCCGCCTCGCTATTGAGCAGATCGCCGAGCATCAGATTGACGCGTTTGTCGTTGCGCACACGCAAGGCGCGATCGGCGTAGCACGGCCCGATGCCGTTACCCGTGGTACCGATCGTGCCGCCGCCGCGTCGATCCAGCGCAATGTGGTGGGGCTGCACGAGCGCGGCTCGCGCGCTGATGCGTAGCCGGCCCTCGAGCGAGACGCCCATCTCGCGGAGTTGTTCGATCTCGTCAGCCAGCTTCCACGGGTTGAGCGCGCACCCAGACCCGATGTACAGCGTGGCGTGGGGATGAAACACGCCTGACGGCAGTTGCTTGAGCGCGATGCGGCCGAAGGGTGTGTCGATGGTGTGGCCGGCGTTGGCGCCGCCATTGAATCGGGCGATCACGTCGTACCCCGCAGCGAGGGCGTCGATGATCTTCGCTTTGCCTTCGTCGCCATATTGCAGACCGACAAGGACGTCGGCGAAGCCTTCGGCGGGAGGCGAAGCGAGGTGAGCGGCGGGGAAGGAGGCGCTATAGGTAACGGAGGTCATGCGCGTTGCATATCGTGGAAAAAATGGGGGATGGGCGCCTGCTGCGCAGCCAACTGTTCATAGACCCAACGCCCGACGGCAATGTCCAGGATGCCCAGACCGAACGGCGAAAACACAATCGGTCGATCACGCACCGGCGCCTGTCCGCCACAGAGCAAATGCGGCAGCGACGTCGTGACGAAGCGCCGATGACCGGTCTCGACTTCGGCGAGATGAAGCGAGGTCATCGCCCGCAGACAATGATCGATGTCGTCGACGACGTTGTGGGACGCAAGCACGACCGCTGGCGCAAGGTCGCGAAGCGAGAGGTGCAGCACGACGGGGCAGTGAGAGAACCAGTCCGGGTCGTTCACATAGGGCGAGGGCGCCGTCGTGGTGAACACGATCACGTCCGACGCGCGAACGATACGTTCGAGCGAGGCCTCGGTACGCGCTTCGTAGCCGAGGCGCATACCGATGCGGGTGGCAAGTGTCGTGGCGTAGTCCGGGTTCAGGTCGTGCACTGTCACGTCACCGATTGGCAGTTCGGCGAGCGGCAGACACTCGGCCACGTGGCGTGCGATCACGCCGGCGCCGACAAATGCCACGCGCAGGCTTCGCGCTGAGGTCTTGGCCGTCGCCTTCGTGGCGAGCGCGTCGCTGGCGAGACACCGCAGCGCGCTGATCGCGCTCGCCGCCGTGCGCGCCGCGCTGATGAGGCTCGCTTCCATGCACGCGATCGGATAGCCCGTCGCCCCATCGTTCAGAATGAGGACGGCCGACGCGCGCGGCATGCCACGTTCGACGTTCGCGGGAAAGCTCGATATCCATTTGATGCCGGTCACCGCCTCGCCGTGATCATCGCGAAGGTGCGCAGGCAACGCGATGATGCGATTGCGTTGCGCGTCGGGAAAGCGGAGAAACTGACTCTCCGGATTGACGGTGCGCCCGGCGTGATGCGCGCGATACGCCGCTTCGACCGTTTCGAGAACGGCAGCCGTCCCCGTCCCGAGAGTCGAACTGACCTGCTCTCCGGTGAACACGCGAAATTGCGGTAGCGGTAGTGCGTTCATGGCAATGAAGGACCGACGGTATCGACGAGAGGAGACGTTCCGCATGGCGAACTTGGGCGGCCATCGATACAGGTAGCGGCCCAATCGGGGTCGTAGAGGGTGTCGAGATATTTGTCGCCCATATCGGGAGCGACGGCGACGACCGTGTCGTTGGCGGCGATCTCGCCCGACGACATTTGCACGGCACGCAACACGCTGCCCGTGGACCCGCCCGCGAGCAAACCGCGCGCGGCCAGCGTGTGGCACATGCGAAGGGTTTCGGCCTCGTCAACGTAGACGATGGCGTCCGGCGGCTCGGCCTGCGACGCCTCAGACAACGCCGGGCGGCAACTCGTGCCCAGTCCAGGGATGCGGCGAGGCCCCGGCGGGCCGCCAAACGTCACCGAACCGACGGCATCGACCGCAATGACACGGGTCGGCAGTCGATGGGCGCGTACGTAACGCAGGCAGCCCATCAATGTGCCGGTGGTGCCCGCGCCGACAAACAAGTGGTCGACGTTGCGATAGGCCGCGAAGATTTCCGGCGCCGTCCATCGATAGTGCGCACGCCAGTTGCCTGGGTTGGCGTACTGATTGACCCACACCCAACGCGGGTTACGCGCCACTTGCTCACGGATCCACGCGATGCGTGTGCCGAGATACCCCCCCTGCGCATCGCGACGTTCAACGCGCACGACGTGCGCGCCCGCCGCCTGCATGGCGCGGATCGCATGACGCGACGTGTTGGGATCCGTGACGCAAGTGAACGGGTAGCCGCGATTTGCGCACACCATCGCCAGCGCCATCCCGAGATTGCCCGAGGAAGACTCGACGATCCGCGTATTCACGTCAACGCGGCCCGCCACCTCCAGATCCTCGATGAGTTGAAGCGCGGGCTTCAGCTTGATGGAGCCCGCCGCGTTCAGACCTTCGAGCTTGAGGTGAACCGTGGCGCGACACAGGCCGTCAATCGCCGTGAAAACGGGGGAGGTCGGTCGCAGAAAGGCGCCATCGACGCGCAGCCTCTGGCGATCGCGCGTTGTTTCGCGTTGCGCAGGTTCGACCTGCGGCGACGCCGCCCACGTTTCGTGCTGGTTCCCCACCCCGACCTCCCGATGTCTCGCCCGAAGGCGATTCGATGGCGTGGCGTAGCGAAGGCAATCCGCAAGGCCCTGTGCTCATGCACGCCGTGAAGCGTCATTTAAGCGAATCGGACGTGCGCGGAACACCTGCAAGGTCGTGTAGGGCGCAGGACACGGTGGGTCGTCAGGGCGCCAGCGGGAGGTGGCGGGTCCGCGAAACGCGGCGAAACTCAGCGAGGCCGGCCGCCGCGTCCGATGTCCTGAAGGCGAACGACGGCATTGCCGGCCGCATCGGTCTTCTCGGGAATTTTCCAGGCGTGCCCGTAGACGAGTTCGAACGTCAATGCGATCGTGCCGTCCGCACCGCGCTGTCGTTCCAGCGCCGCACGCAAAGCCGCAAGACGCGCCCGCCCGGTGAGGCCCCGGCGACGCTCGGGTCGTGGATTCACGCCGAGCAACCGCACGTCGCGCAGCAACGTGTCAGGCGTTTCGAACGTCAGCGTGAGGCGCTCCATGTCCGTGACGGGGGTATCGAATCCACTCGCCACCATCATGTCGCCCAAGTCATGCATGTCCGTCGGCTCGAGGGCATGCGGCACGTCATCGACTTCCGCCCACGCCGCTCGCAACTCCCGCAGGGTGTCGGGACCATAGGCCGAAAACATCAGCAAACCGTCGTTGCCAAGCACGCGATGCCACTCGGGAATGACGCGATGCGGCTCGCGATACCAATGGAGCGCGAGGTTCGACCAGACGAGATCGAAGGTGCGCGGCGCGAACGGCAGCGCGGAGAAATCGGCCTGCACGAGGCCATAGGGCGGCGCACTGCGCAGCAGTCGGCGCCAGCCGGTTGCTGCGCCTGCCGCCGCGGCGGCCTTGACCATCGCGAGCGACGCATCGAGCCCCACGCGATATGCCTCGGGGTAACGCTCGCCGAAGCTCAGCAAATCGCCGCCCGTGCCGCATCCGGCATCGAGCACGCGGGTCGGCTTCAGCTTGATGTAATCGAGTCGGCTCGCGAGCCGCGACGCCACCTCCCGCATCAGGAAGTCGGCCTGCGGCCAGTTCGGCGCTCGGCGGTCGAACGCAGTGCGCAAAAAGCGAGCGGAGAACGCGGAGGACGGGGTCGGGGGAGCGGCGGAAGGCTTCATGGGACGGGCGAAAAGGCGAGTCGGCAGTATACTCGTTGCTAACCGAACGCATCGGGCACCGCCACGCGCCCCGTCGCACGCCGTCCCATGCCGAGCATCGACGACGTCGACCGCGCCGCCTTCCACACCACTTCATCGCCGCTATCGCCTTGCCCTTCCTCCATGCCACCTTGCAAACGCTCGCCAAGCTTGCTGGCGGGTGGCTGCGCATGGCGTTGCCCGATCACTGCGCGCTTTGCCACCGGCGCGCACCGCGGCAGATCTGTGTCGATTGCGCACACGCCTTCGATGCCGACCGGCCTGATGCGCCGCTGCGCTGTCGTCAATGTGCGGTCGCATTGCCATGGCGGCCCACTTGCGCGGACGAAACCGACTCGCAGGGCATCGGAGGTGCGACAATTTGCCGCACCCCACCCCCGCCCGTGTGCGGACAATGTCTGCGGTTACGACCCGCGTTCGATACGACACTGACCCTCGCAGACTACGTGGCACCGCTCGATACGCTGATGATTCGTCTGAAATATCAAGGCGCCCTGCCATTCGCGCGCGAGTTCGGCGAACGCCTCGGCGATGCCCTCTCGAATTGCCGAGACGAGGCTGCGCTGCTGGTGCCCGTGCCGCTGGCGCCCTCGCGACTCGCGACGCGGGGGTTCAACCAGGCGTGGGAACTCGCGCGGGTCGCGTCGCGGCGGGCGCATCTGCCCGCCAGCGCCCACGTGCTGCACCGCGAGCGAACGACCGCCGCGCAGCGACGCCTCTCGCGCGATGAACGCCGACGCAACCTGCGCGGCGCCTTCGTCGCGAGCGACCAAGTCCGTGGGCGTCGGATTGTGCTTATCGACGACGTGATGACGACGGGTGCGACGTGCGACGCCGCGGCCGCCGCCCTCAAACGCGCCGGCGCAACGCATGTGATTGCGGCAGTCGCATTGCGCACGCCGCTCACCTCATAACTCTGTCTCAACGCTCATGTTCAACGTTGTTCTCGTCAGCCCCGAAATTCCGCCGAACACCGGCAACGTCATTCGCCTGTGTGCCAATACGGGCGCGCGCCTGCACCTTATCGAACCGCTAGGCTTCCCGCTCGACGACGCGCGTATGCGCCGCGCCGGGCTCGACTATCACGAGTATGCCGAGATAAAGGTCCACCGGGATTGGGCCGCGTTTCTGAGCGCAGAAGCGCCGGATCCCACGCGCATGTTCGCGTTGACGACGCGCGGTTCGCGCCCGTTCGGCGAGCTGTCGTTCGCCGAGGGCGATTGGTTCGTGTTCGGATCGGAAACCCGCGGCCTCGCCCCGGAACTGCTCGATACATTCGCCACGACGCAGCGCGTGCGTCTGCCGATGCGCCCCGGCAATCGCAGCCTCAATCTTTCGAATACGGTTGCCGTCGTGGTCTTCGAGGCGTGGCGTCAACAGGGTTACGCCGGCGGGTCCTGACTCGCCAGTTCGGCGCGATAACGCGCCAGCATCGCACCGTCGAAACAAACGAACTCGACGTGCTCGATGCTCGGGAAATGCGGCAGCGCGTCGCGCACGGCGAAGACAGCCAGCGGCACCGCCAACTCGGGGGATAACCGTAGATACCGCAACTGATGGCCGGAAACGCTACGCTGCGACAGCCGTGCGCCGCCGCCAGACGCAAGCTCTCGCGATAGCAGCTCGCGAGCAGCGCAGGCTCATCGTTCGCGCCGCCGTGCCAGACGGGCCCCACCGCATGAATCACGTATTTCGCCTTGAGTCGAAATCCCGGTGTGAGCTTGGCCTGTCCCGTCGCGCAACCCTGCAGTTTGCGACAGGCGTCCAGCAATTCCGGGCCGGCGGCACGATGGATCGCCCCGTCGACACTGCCACCGCCCAGCAGCGATTCGTTCGCGGCATTCACGATGGCATCGACCGACGATTGCGTAATATCGCCTTCGGAGGTATGGAGATGGGCAACTGGCGACATGGGTTCGACTCCCTTGTGCGAGTGCCGACGACGGGATTCCGCCATCGGGGAAACGGCGCACCGACCCTCCTGCGAAACATCGCAGGCCGGTCATGCCGCGCCGGGCAAGACCGGACAACCGTCGCAACTTACCAGTGATGCGTCAGAGCGATGCCTCAGCCCGCAGGGGCGTCGTCCTCGCGTTCCGCGCGGGCATCGCGCCGCAGCAGGGATTCCACCGCCGCACGGGCGGGTAGCCCCTCGAACAGCGTAGCGCATACCGCGTCGGTAATTGGCATTTCAACCCCATGCGCGTGGGCCAGATCGCGCACCGCACGTGCACATCGTACGCCTTCCGCGACGTGCCCCAACGATGCCAGCACGTCGTCGAGCGACTTGCCCGACGCCAGTTGCAGACCGACGGTACGATTGCGCGACAGATCACCCGTTGCCGTCAGGATCAGATCACCCATGCCGGCCAGCCCCATGAACGTCTCGGGCTTGCCGCCCAGCGCGACGCCCAGGCGGGTCATTTCGGCCAGGCCCCGCGTGACGAGCGCCGCGCGGGCATTGAGTCCCAGACCGAGTCCGTCACTGACACCCGTGGCGATGGCGAGCACGTTCTTCACGGCGCCGCCGACCTCGACGCCGACCACGTCGTCACTCGAATAGATGCGCAGCGCGCCGAAGTGACATGCGGCGATCGTCAGCTCGCACAGCGACGGCACCGCGCTCGCAATGGTCAGCGCCGCCGGCAGTCCCTGGGCGACTTCGCGGGCGAAACTCGGCCCGGAGAGCGCGCCGCCCGCCACCTGTGGGAAGACCTCGGTAACGATCTGGTGTGGCAGCAGTCCGGTATCGGACTCGAAACCCTTGCACAGCCAGATCAGGTTGTGCGGCGCATCGGCCGCAAGCGCCATATGGCCGGCCAGTGCCCGCAGGCCGGCCACGGGCACAGCCGCTACGCACAAGGCGCGTTCACCCGTGCCATGCGTGAGCGCCGTCGCGAAGTCGGCTTCGAATCGCAGACGAGGCGACAGCGGCGAACCAGGGAGGTAGAGGGAATTTTCGTGCGAGGCGCTCAGTTGCTTCACGAGCGCCGCATCGCGCGCCCAAAGGACAACCTCATGGCGTGCCGCCATGTGACTCGCCATCGCGGTGCCCCAGGCACCTGCACCGAATACGGCAATCTTCATGAGAGAGGCCTCGACGCGAAGGCTGACGCCGGGCCGGCCGTCGCGTCGATCAAGCGCTTAGTGGGTCTGGGCGGCCGAGCCGTCGGGCATCACGATGCCCGGGGCCGGCGTTTCGCCGTTGGCCGCTTGTTGCTCAGCCAGTTGCGCCAGTCGCTGTTCGTACAGTGCCTGGAAATTCACTTCGGCCAGGTGGATCGGCTGGAAACCGGCACGGCTGATGGCATCGGCCACGTTGGCACGCAGGTACGGGTAGACGATCGTCGGGCAAGCAATGCCAATGAGGGGGTCGAGCTGTTCGACCGGCACGTTGCGAATTTCGAAGATACCGGCTTGCTTACCTTCGACCAGGAACGCGACCTTGTCCTTGATCTTGGCCGTCACGGTGGCAATCACGGCGACTTCGAAGATTTCCTCGGCCAGGCGTTCGGCGGCGACGTCCAGTTGCACTTCCACGGTCGGCATCTCTTGCTCGAGGAAGATCGCGGGCGAATTCGGCTGCTCGAGCGACAAATCTTTCAAGTAAGCGCGCTGGATGCTGAAAAACGGCTGATTCTGGTCGGACATTTTGTTTCCTTGAGATAAGACAGCCGCGCAGACACGCGGCTGGGCGCACTATTTTGCGGGCGGTATCAGGCGGCTTGCAAGAGCGGCACGAGGCCGCCGGCACGGTCGAGTGCCGACAGATCGTCGTAACCGCCGATGTGGCGCTCGTCGATGTAGATCTGCGGCACGGTGCGGCGCCCCGTGCGCGTCATCATTTCCTCGCGGCGGGCGGGTTCCTTGTCGATCAGAACCTTCTCGATTTCCTGAACGCCACGCTGACGCAGCAGTCGCTCCGCCATCTGGCAATACGGGCACACTTGCGTGCTGTACATCACGATCTTCGGCATGACTGGCGATTCCTCGATTACTTCACGACCGGCAGGCCGGCTTCCTGCCAGGTGGCAATCCCGCCCTGGAGGCTGAACGCCTCGGCGTAGCCGAGACCGCGCAGCAACGTCTGTACGCGCGCGGCGCCCTGCCCGTTCTTGCACACGATCAGGACCGGTGCGGCCTTGTTCTTGATGACCTGCCCGACCTTTTGTTCGACGTCGTCGAGCGGCAGGTTGCGCGCGGAGGGCAAGTGGCCTGCGGCGAACTCTTCGCCAGAACGCACATCGAGCACCACGGCGCCTTTACGGTTGATGAGCTGGGTCGCTTCCACAGTCGACAGACCGCGCCCGCCGCGCTTGACTACGGGCCATGCCAGCATGCCCCCAGAAACGAGGGCAATGGCGATCAGCGCGAGGTTGGTGTAATCAGTAAAGAACGTCACAAACCACCTGAAAAATATCAAAAGAATCCGATCATTATAAAATAATCCGTGATTGCGCCGACGGGTTGCGTTGCCAATCGCTGCGCCGGACGTCGGCGGCCCCTTCGCCGCGCCCCCGAACGTCTCTGAATTGCTGCCGCAAATCCCCTTGCCGGGCCTTGCTGCGCAAGGCGCGGCGTGTAGCAATGCGCTCGCCGGCTGCCCCCGCTTTCCAACTCTGACTGACGTTTTCTCATGTACAAGCTCGTTCTCATCCGCCACGGCGAATCGACGTGGAACAAGGAAAATCGCTTCACCGGCTGGGTCGACGTCGACCTGACCGAGAAGGGCGCTGCCGAAGCCATTCAGGCCGGCAAATTGCTCTCTGACGCCGGCTACACGTTCGATCTCGCCTATACGTCGGTCCTCAAGCGGGCGATCCGCACGCTCTGGCATGTGCAAGACGCCATGGACCAGATGTGGATTCCCGTCATCCATAGCTGGCGCCTGAACGAGCGTCACTACGGTGCGCTTGCCGGCCTGAACAAGGCCGAGACCGCCGCCAAGTACGGCGACGATCAGGTGCACGTCTGGCGCCGCAGCTACGACACGCCGCCGCCGCCGCTCGCCGCGGATGACGAGCGTAGTTCGTACCGCGACCCGCGTTACGCCAAGCTCAAGCGCGACGAGATTCCGCTTACGGAATGCCTGAAGGACACCGTGGCGCGCGTGCTGCCGTTGTGGAACGAGTCGATCGCCCCGGCCGTGCGGGCCGGCAAGCAGGTGCTCGTCGCCGCGCATGGCAACTCGCTGCGTGCGCTCATCAAGCATCTCGACAACATTTCGGACGACGATATCGCCGGTCTGAACATCCCGAACGGCACGCCGCTGGTGTACGAGCTGGACGCCGACCTCCAGCCGATCCGGCATTACTACCTGGGCGACGCGGAGAAGATCGCCGGCGCGCTGGCCGCCGTGGCCGCGCAAGGCAAGTCGAAGTAATCGTCGACCCTCGCCTGCGTCAATTGCCGACACCGAGCGCGCCGCCCCCTTGCGGCGTGCTCGCCCCCCGTCTGGCGCGCCGCTACGTTCCTCCCTTCCGCCGCTTTCGCCGCATTTCCCCCAACACGTCCCCCAGCACGTCCCCGCTGCCCCCTCCAGTAACGCGCCGTAACATGATTTCCCTCGCTTTCGGGCATCCTGCCCCGCGAGGTCCAATCCTCGCCAATGCTCGCTCCGCCAGCGAAAGCCCGCCGTTATCGAGCCGCGCCCCGGAAACATCCCCCACAAAGTCGCCGCAACCGGAACTTTTCGTAGAACCACTCCGGAAAACTCCCTGTCGAATGGGCAATGCCCGCCCTGCGGGCAAACGGTTATACTTCGCCAAAGTGCGCGCGCCCCTTGGCGGGCGCCCCGAAAAATCCGGAATTTCCACGCCTATATGCGCCAAACCCTCAAACACATCGGCCTGATCGTGCTGGGCCTCGCAACCGGTGCGGCTGCCACCCTCGCGTTCTCGCAGGCTTCCGCACAAACCGCTACCACGCCGTTGCCGCTCGAACAGCTCCGGCTGCTGGCCGAAGTGTTCGGTCAAATCAAGCGCGAATATGTGCAGCCGGTCGACGACAAGAAGCTCCTGACCGCAGCCATCAAGGGCATGGTGTCCAGCCTCGATCCGCATTCGTCCTATCTCGACAAGGACGAATACAAGGAGTTGCAGGAACAGACGCGTGGCCGCTTCGCCGGTCTTGGCATCGAGATCTCTCAGGAAGACGGCCTCGTGAAGGTCATCTCGCCGATCGAAGACAGCCCGGCCTTCAAGGCGGGCCTCAAGCCTGGCGACCTCATCACCCGCATCGACGACAAACCCGTGCGCGGCATGACCCTTGATCAGGCGGTCAAGCGCATGCGCGGCGCGCCCGGCAGCAAGGTCACGCTGACCATCTACCGCAAGTCGGACGAGCGCACGTTCCCGGTGTCCATCGTACGTGCTGAGATTCGCGTCCAAAGCATCAAGGGCAAGATGCTCGAGCCGGGCATCGCTTACGTGCGCATCACGAGCTTCCAGGAACGCACGGTGCCGGATCTGGCCAAGAAGCTGCAGGAGCTGGCCAAGGATCAACCGATCAAGGGTCTGGTGCTCGACCTGCGCAACAACGGTGGCGGCATTCTGCAGTCGGCCGTCGGCGTGTCGGCAGCCTTCATGAAGGAAGGTGCCACGGTCGTGACGACCAACGGCCAGATCGAAGACGCCAAGCAGAAGTACACGGCCACCTTCGACAACTACCGTCTGTCGGCGAGCCCGGAGGATCCGCTCAAGGGCGAAGCCGCCTTCTGGAAGACGGTGCCGATGGTCGTGCTGGTGAATGCCTACTCGGCGTCGGCCTCGGAGATCGTGTCCGGTGCGCTGCAGGATTCGAAGCGCGCGCTGATCATGGGCAAGACGACCTTCGGCAAGGGCTCCGTGCAGACCGTGCGTCAACTGTCGCCGGACACGGCGCTGCGTCTGACCACGGCCTACTACTACACGCCGAGCGGCCGCTCGATCCAATCCATCGGTATCACGCCGGACGTGCCGGTCGACCAGAATCCGAAGGGCGATCCGGAAGACGTGCTGGTGACGCGCGAAATCGACTACCAGAACCATCTGCGCAACACGCAGAAACCTGACGAGCAGAAGGCCATCGACGCCCGCGAAGCCCGTCGACTGGAAGAATTGCGCCGCCTCGAGGAAGAGAACGCCAAGAAGACGCCGGAAGAGCGCAAGAAGGAGCGAGACGCTCGCCTGCCGGATCTGGGCAGCGCCGACGACTTCATGCTCCAGCAGGCCGTTCACCAGCTCAAGGGCGAGCCGGTCCAACGCACGAAGTCCCGTCTGGAAGCCAATGCCGGCCCGATGCCGAAGGACGCGTCCAAGGCCGCCAGCCCTGCCGCGACGCCTGCCAAACCGTCGGACAAGAAGTAAGCATCGGCTTTACACTACAAACCGTGCCCGCGAAAGCCGGCACGGTTTTTTTATTCTTTTCCGTTTTGCGATGAACGACGACCAGTTGCTGCGTTACTCCCGCCATATCCTGCTCGACGAACTCGGTATCGAGGGTCAGGAGCGTCTGCTCGCGGCCCACGCCGTGATCGTGGGCGCAGGCGGTCTAGGCTCGCCCGCCGCGCTTTACCTCGCGGCCTCCGGCATCGGACGCATCACGCTGATCGACGACGACGACGTCGATCTCACCAACCTGCAACGCCAGATTCTTCACGACACCGGCAGCGTCGGGCGGCCCAAGGTGGTCTCCGGACGCGACCGCATTGCGCAGATCAATCCCGGCGTGGTCGTCGACGTCGTCACCGAACGGGTGAACGAAGCGCAACTCACAACGCTCGCCCGCAGCGCCACCGTGGTGCTCGATGGGTCGGACAATTTCACTACACGTCACGCCGTCAATCGGGCTTGTGTCACGGCGAGGGTGCCGCTCGTGTCCGGCGCGGCCCTGCGCTTCGACGGACAGATCAGCGTATTCGACGTGCGCGACGACGCGTCGCCGTGCTACGAATGCATCTTTCCCGCCGACGAACCCTTCCCTGAGCAGGCCTGCGCCACGATGGGGGTTCTCGCCCCGCTCGTAGGCATTATCGGCAGCATGCAGGCGGCCGAGGCGATCAAGCTCATCACGGGCATCGGGAAGCCGCTCGTTGGGCGCCTACAGATGCTCGACGCCCTCAGAATGAGCTGGCACACCATGCACTGCGCCCGCAATCCGGAGTGCAAGGTCTGCGGCCAGCGCCACTGAAGGCACAGGGTCCGGCCGACGTTGACCCGGCGTCGCACGAACACTCCAATCGCGCTCAATGCCCGGTGAGCGCGGGCGAAAAAAAGCGGGCCCCCTGCGACAGGAGACCCGCTTTTTTCGTAGTTGGGGGATGCGCGATGCCCCGGCCTGCCCGTCAGGCCGCCGCCAGGCGCGCCAGCGCCGCCTGCATCTCCTCGGGTTCAGTGGCGGCGAGCAGCTCCTGGACCGGCCGCTCCAGATCCGGCAGATGCGCCCGCAGGATCTCCTGCTTGACCTGCAGCAGTTGGCTCGGATGCATTGAAAACTCGCGCAGGCCCATGCCGAGCAACAGACGGGTCGCCGTCGGATCGCCCGCCATCTCCCCGCATACGGCCACCGGCACGCCAAACGCATGCGCTTCGCGAATGGTCATGGCGATGAGTCGCAGCACCGCCGGATGCAGCGGGTCGTATAGATGGGCGACGGCGTTGTCCGCGCGATCGATCGCGAGCGTGTATTGAATCAGGTCGTTCGTGCCAATGGACAGGAAGTCGAGCCGCTTGAGGAACATCGACACCGTGAGCGCCGCCGCCGGCACTTCGATCATCGCGCCCAGCTTCACGCCCGGGTCGTAGAGCAGGCCTGCCGCGTCGAGCTGCGCCTTCGCTTCGCGAACGAGTTCGAGTGTCTGGTCGATTTCCTGCGCATGCGCGATCATCGGGAACAAAATCTGCACCTTGCCGAACGCCGACGCACGCAAAATCGCGCGCAACTGCGTGAGGAACATGCGCGGCTCGGAGAGGCTCCACCGAATGGCCCGCAGCCCCAGAGCGGGGTTCGGCGCCGTCTCGTACGACTCATGACTGTCGAGCGGCTTGTCGGCGCCAACGTCGATGGTCCGGATCGTCAACGGCAGACCTCGCATCGATTCGACGGCGCGCTTGTACGCCTCGAACTGCGCCTCTTCCGCCGGCGCCTCCTTTTCGTTCATAAAGAGGAATTCCGTGCGGAACAGCCCCACTCCCACCGCGCCGGCGGCGACCGCCGTCGCTGCGTCCTCCGGCAATTCGATGTTGGCCAGCAACGCGATGTGGGTGCCGTCGATCGTCTGCGCGGGCGAATGCTTCAAACGCTGGAGACGGCGCTCCTCGAGCGCACGCTCGCTTTGGCGGTAGCTGTACTCCTCGAGCACGATCGGCGCCGGGTCGACGATGACGATACCGTGATCGCCGTCGATGATGATGACGTCGTCCTGCTTGATGAGCAGGCTGGCCTGCGCGACGCCGACCGCCGCCGGAATGCCCAGGCTGCGCGCGACGATGGCCGTATGCGACGTCTTGCCGCCAAGATCGGTGACGAAGCCTTTGAACGTCTGTGACTTGAATTGAAGCATGTCGGCCGGCGCGATGTCGCGGGCCACGACGATCATGTCGTCGCGTGGCGTCTCAGCCACCACATGGCGAATGCCGGGTGCACCGGCGAGCGCCTTGAGTACGCGCTCGGTCACCTGTTCGATGTCGGCGCGGCGCTCTCGCAGATACTCATCGTCGATCTCCTCGAAACGGGCGACGAGCACCTCGAGCTGGGTGGTCAGCGCCCATTCCGCGTTGTAGCGGCGCTCGCGAATCAGCCTGATGACGGCGTCGGCCAGCAGCGTGTCATTGAGGATCAGCGAGTGAACGTCCAGGAATGCGCCCATCTCGCCCGGCGCATCGTGGGGCAATTCAACCTTGAGGGTATCGAGTTCGTGCTGGACGGTCGCCTGCGCGCCGTGAAAGCGCGCGATTTCGTCGTCGACCTGGGTAGGGTCCAGCAGATAGTGCGGAACATCGAGCGTGGCCGGCGCGAGCAAGTAGGCGCGTCCGATTGCGATGCCGCGGGAAACGGGAATGCCGTGCAGGGTGAAAGACAAGGAAGTCTCCCGGTTCAGAGGCGGATGATTCGACCGAAGTCCGTGTATTTTGCCGCGTACGGGCGGCGCTCGGCACGGTGAGTCGCCATTGGGCACAGGCGCGATCGACGCTCGCGGCGCACCGCGACTCACCGCAACGGCGTGTTACTCCCCTTCGCCGAACTTGCTCGCGATGAGCGCCAGGATTTCATCCATGGCTTGTTGCTCGTCAGCGCCTTCAGTCTCCACTTCGACCGTCGCGCCAATCCCGGCAGCCAGCATCATGACGCCCATGATGCTCTTCGCGTTGATGCGCCGACCATTCCGGGTCAGCCAGACCTCACTCTGAAATTTCGCCGCCAATTGCGTCAGCTTTGCCGATGCCCGGGCATGCAAGCCCAATTTATTTACGATCGTCGTTTCTTGTCGAAGCATGTTTCAGTGTGACGTAGTGTGTGTGGCCGGCGCACCCGCGCCGACTTCCAGAATACCTTTAGATCCGCCCGAAAGCACCTTCTCCACCAACGTGTCGAGCGGCACCGAGCGATAGCACACCGCCTTGATGAGCATCGACAGGTTCACCCCTGAGAGCACACGCACCTTCGAATCGACGAGTTGCGCAGCAACATTCGACGGCGTGGCCCGAACAGATCGGTGAGGACCAGCACGCCGTTGTCTTCGTGCAACTGCGCGAGGCGTTCGCGCGCCGTGACGACGAGTGCCGCCGTGTCCTGGTCGGGCACAACGTCGATCGCGCCGATGTGCGCCGGACAACCGCCATAGATGTGCGAAACACACTCGCGAAGTGCCGAGGCGAGCGGTGCGTGAGCAATAATCAGAATTCCAGCCATGATGCTAGGTACGCCAAGCGCCGCGCGTGTTTGGAAGACAAACACAACGGCGAACGCGAACCTGTCGTTTTTGGGACTGTTATTTTAGCAGGCGCGCAAAAAACCCGAATTTTCATCAAGTTAGGGGCTGTCTGAAACGACTCGTCGCCCGACCGCCCCCGGATTTGCCTTACACCGCCCGTTCCAGCGCATCGATGAACATCTTCGGCACGTCGAAGCCGGTTTGCTCCGTAATTTCCTGGAAACACGTCGGACTCGTGACGTTCACTTCCGTGAGGCAATCCCCTATGACGTCGAGCCCTACGAGCAGCAGGCCACGTTGCCAGAGTATCGGCGCCAGTGTTTCGGCAATCTGACGATCGCGCGCCGTCAGGTCGCGCGCCTCGCCCACGCCGCCGGCGGCAAGGTTGCCACGCACTTCATTGCCCTGCGGGATGCGCGCCAGCGAGTGCGGCACGACTTGGCCGCCGATGACGAGAATCCGCTTGTCGCCCAGCACGATCTCGGGAATGAAGCGCTGCGCCATCACCGAGCTGGCCCCGTATTCACCGAGCATTTCGATGACCGACCCAAGGTTGCGGCCATCCGGCCCGATGCGGAACACCCCCGTGCCGCCCATGCCGTCGAGCGGCTTGTAGATCACGTCGCCATGTTCGTCGTGAAAGGCGCGCAGGCGGTCCGCGTCGCGCGTGACCAACGTCGGCGTCACGAACTGCGCAAACTCGGCGATCGCCATTTTTTCGGAGTGATCACGAATCGAGCTCGGCTTGTTGAACACCCGGGCACCGGCGCGCTCGGCGACTTCCAGCAGCCACGTGGCGTTGATGTACTCCATGTCGAACGGCGGGTCCTTGCGCATGAGCACGGCGTCGAACTCGGTAAGCGGACTCACCTGCGTTTGCACCACGTCGTACCAGGCTATCGCATCGCCCGTCAGGCGGATTTCCCTGACGCGCGCATCGACCGCCGCGTTTTGCCATGCCATCTCGTGCGTCTCGCACGCAAAGATGCGGTGCCCTCGACGCGCGGCCTCGCGCATCATCGAGAACGTGGTGTCCTTGTAGATCTTGAACTGGTCGAGCGGGTCGGCGATAAAGAGAATCTGCATCGATCGGCGGGAGTCTTTGGGGGTTCGGATGCACACACCGCGGGCAGCGGCGACAGGCGTCTATTCTAGCCGAGGCGCCATTTTGCCGCTGTGCGTCGCCTCGACGAGCGGCGCCACGCGCTCGCGCGCCCCCAGCGCACGTGCGCCGCTTCCGAGCGCCGCCATCCCGCCCAGCCCAAGCAGCAGCGATGCGTCGCGCACGGGGTCCAGACGAGCGCGCATGAGCGACAAATGCGTCTTGAGCGTTTGCACGCCAATCGCGCAAGCCTCGCGCGTCTGGGCGCGCGACTGCCCGGCAAGCAATCGCATCGCGATCTCGCGCTGCACCGGGGTCAGCCCCGTCTCCCAGAGCCGCAGCAGCAGCCGGATGGCGGGCGGCACGGCCAGGTGCAGGGCAATGCGCACGCGCTCGGTCGCTCGCCCCCCCATCCCGCACAAGTGCGTGGCGTGCAGATGCAGCGTGCCGCCCGGCACCTCGACCGCCGCGCAGACCGGCACACCCGGCGACGAGGCATCCGATGGGTGGAGTCGGAGTTCGTCGACCAGCGTTTGACACGCCTGCACCACGACGCACGCGTCGGGCCAAGCCCGCCCCGGCATGCGTTGCCAGACCCGTCGCATGAGCGTCAGCGCGGCGGGGTCGGCCCACTCCGGCTGACGCCGATGCCAGACGAGCGTACCCGCCACGTCGTCGCCAATCGCGCCCGACGGCTCGGGCCGAAGGATCCGCGCAGGCGATGTCATCGCGGTCATCGGCGGAAAACCGGGGCGCTTGGGTGGCGTGGCGAATTCGGCGGCGGCTGCCTCGAACGCCATGACTTCGCGCGCAGTGAACCGCGGCTGCGACCTGCGGCGCGACACGAACAATCGCAACACCCCGAGGGGTGCGATGGCCAACAGATCGGCGCCGTCGCTGCGCGCCGCTTCCTCGTCGCACGCCCGGGACGCCGGCAACAGACAAACGTCGAGCAAGTCCCCGTCGGCGAGGCATCCCGCCAGTTCCGGAGGACGACGCAACGTCGACGGCGCCGCGCCCAGACCGCCCCGCGAGCGCCGCGCATGACCGCATAACAGTTCGCCGTGCGCGAGCGAGCGCTGTAACTCCGCCACCGGCGGCATCGTCCAATCGCTGGCGGCAAGGCGCTCGCAGGCCGACAGCGGTGCCTGCGGTGCGTACCAGCGGGTGGCCTCGGCCGTCGCGGCCGGGTCGGCTGACGCATGACACCAGAGCGCGGCGACGCCATCCGCCGCCAGACGTCGGCGCAGCGTCTCCAGCCACAGCGGCAGATAGCCCAGCGTCGGTACCGGCAGTTGATGGATTTGACGAAGGCCCGTGCGCAAATCCCCCTGCATTTCCATGTGCCTCCCAGACACCCCGTTCCGAGGAAATTTCCTATTCCGCGTCGAGACGGACGCGCATCCCCCGTTCGGGGATGTGGTGCACGTCAAACGGTCGCATCATCGCTTCAATGCTGACGCGAACGAGACGGCGGATCGGCACAGTACACCGATCCAACAGTCGAAGGGGGAGCGCAGGAAACCAGTTTGCGGGGGGAACCGCCCAGGGAAGCCCCGATTTCCGGTCGTTGCATGAGGCGACCGGTAAATGTGACGCCCGGCTAGTCGGGGGGCCAGCCGGGCGTCTTTTTCTTTTCGCCCCACGGAACTTGAAGCGTTCAAGGCCGCCGCCGCACGGGCGGGGCCTCACCTCAAATTCGGAAACATCTCAAACCAACGCGCGACCGAAAGGGCGTGAACGGATGTCACTTGCCGCCGCGCCGATCATGCCGCGTCAATACGTTTCCGGATCCGGATCGGTGCGCTCGAGTTCGACCGACGCCGCGAGCAGCGCCAGACGCGCTACCACACCGTACATATAGAACCGGTTGGGCGGTGCCGCCCCCGGCTTGGCGTGGACATCGGGCAGTGCCGTATGCTCGAAGGCGAGCGGCACGAAGTGCATGCCCGGCGCGTTGAGGTTCTCGTCGGTCCCGCGTCCGGTGTGCACCCGGTAGAAACCGCCGACCACGTACCGATCGATCATGTAGACGACCGGCTCGGCCACGGCTTCGTTGATGCGCTCGAACGTGTAAACCCCTTCCTGCACGATCACGTCGTGCACTTCGAGACCTTCCTTGACCACACTCATCTTGGTGCGCTCGCGCCGGTTCAGGTTTTTGATCTCGGCGGCGTCGTGCACCATCATCACGCCCATGCCGTAAGTACCGGCATCGGCCTTGATCACGACGAACGGCTTCTCGCTGATGCCGTACTCGCGATACTTCTTGTTGATCTTCTTGAGCACGGCGTCGACCGTATCGGCGAGCTTTTCTTCCCCCACGCGCTCGTCGAAATCGATGCCCTCGCACTTGGCGAAGTACGGGTTGAGCATCCAGGGATCGACGTCGATCATCTTGGCGAACTTCTTGACGATGTCGTCATATGCCGAGAAATGCTGGCTCTTGCGGCGCACCGCCCACCCCGCATGCAGCGGCGGCAGGAGGTACTGTTCGTGCAGACCTTCGAGAATCGGCGGAATGCCGGCGGACAGGTCGTTATTGAGCAGGATCGAACACGGATCGAAATTCTTGAGGCCCAGCCGGCGCGGTGTACGCTCGAGCGGCTCGATCACGACGTGCTGGCCGTCGGGCAACTCGATGGTGGTCGGCTCGGTGATGTCGTCCGAGAGACTGCCCAGACGCACATGGAGCCCCGCGTGACGCATGATCGTCGACAGTCGCGCAAGGTTCTGCAGGTAGAACGTATTGCGCGTATGCCGTTCGGGAATGAGCAGCAGGTTCTTGGCGTCGGGGCAGATCTTCTCGATGGCGGCCATCGCCGCCTGCACCGCAAGCGGCAGCACCTCAGGCGCCAGATTATTGAAGCCGCCGGGGAAGAGATTGGTGTCGACCGGAGCAAGCTTGAAGCCGGCATTACGCAGGTCGACCGAACAATAGAACGGCGGCGTATGTTCCTGCCACTCGAGCCGGAACCAGCGCTCGATGGCGGGCGTCGCATCGAGGATCTTCTTTTCCAGGTCGAGCAAAGGGCCTTTCAGAGCCGTGACGAGATGCGGAACCATGCTTCTCTCATATCCAGATGGAATATCGATTGTAGAGCATACGCTCGGCGCCCCCCACCCTTGGGCAGGATCGGAGGACGTGGAGTGCGCACGCCGCGGTGAGAGAAGATGGGGACGAAGCGGGGAATCGCAAGCGAAAAAAACGGGCACCCGCCGGGTACCCGTCCAATGCCGGGGCGGCTGTCCGACCAGCCACCGGCAACCTCTCGTGCTCGCCCTGGGCCGAGGTTGGCAGCGTATCGTTGCCGATTCGCGGGCGCTTGTTGAAAGTCACGCCCGGCCGAAGCCGGGCCCAAACCATGCGATGTCACAGCGTCGAGCGGTGGGGCAAACGCCCCCCCACCGACGCCTGCGTCATCAGTTGTGATAAGCGGATTCGCCGTGCGAGGTAATGTCCAGACCCTCGCGCTCTTCGTCTTCCGGCACCCGCAGACCCAGCACGATGTCGGCGATCTTGAAGGCGATGAAGGCGACCACGCCCGACCAGACGACCGTGGTGAGCACGGCTTGCAGCTGGATCCAGACTTGACCGGCGATCGAGTAGTCCGGCGCCACCTTGTTGGCCACGTAGTCGTAGATGCCCGTGCCGCCAAGCGACGGGGCCGCGAACACGCCCGTCAGAATCGCGCCGAGCATACCGCCCACGCCATGCACGCCAAACACGTCGAGCGCGTCGTCGGCCTTGAGCAGGCGCTTCAGGCCATTCACCCCCCACAGGCAGATCAGACCGGCAAGCAGGCCGAGCACGATCGAGCCCATCGGGCCGACGAAGCCGGCGGCCGGAGTCACCGCCACCAGACCGGCGACAGCCCCGAGGCGCCACCGAGCATTGACGGCTTGCCCTTGCCGATCCACTCACCGGCCGTCCACGACAGCGTGGCAGCCGCGGTGGCGAGCAGCGTGTTCACGAAGGCGAGCGCGGCACCGCCGTTGGCCTCCAGCCCCGAGCCGGCGTTGAAGCCGAACCAGCCGAACCAGAGCAGCGAGGCACCGATCATCGTCATCGTGAGCGAATGCGGCTTGAACGCTTCCTTGCCGAAGCCAACACGCTTGCCGACCATGTACGAGCCGACCAGACCGGCGATAGCGGCATTGATGTGCACCACCGTACCGCCTGCGTAATCGAGCGCGCCCTTCTGGAAGAGCCAGCCGGCATGTGCCGTGGCGGCGTCGGCGGCGGCAGGGTCCGTGTAAGCATCCGGACCCGACCAGAACCACACCATATGGGCGATCGGCAGGTACGAGAACGTGAACCAGATCACGGTGAAGAGCAGCACGGCCGAGAACTTGGTACGTTCGGCAAATGCCCCGACGATCAGCGCACAGGTAATGGCGGCGAACGCGGCCTGGAACGCCATGTACGCGTATTCCGGCACATTCACACCCTTGCTGAAGGTCGCGGCGATCGAGTCCGGCGTCATGCCCTTCAGGAACAGTCGATCAAAGCCCCCGAAGAACGCCCCGCCCTCGGTGAACGCGATGCTGTAGCCGTAGATCGACCAGAGCACGACCACGAGCGAGAAGATGATGAAGCACTGCATCAGCACCGAGAGCATGTTCTTCGAGCGGACGAGACCGCCGTAGAACAGGCCCAGGCCGGGCAGCGTCATCAAAATCACCAGCGCGGTACAGGTCAGCAGCCAGGCCGTATCGCCTTTGTTCGGCGGCACGGGCGTTGCGGCGGCAGGCGCCGGCGCAGCGGCCTGAGCCGACGGTGCAGGCGCAGCCGCCGGCGTCGCAGCCGTCGCTGCGGGTGACGCCGTCTCCGACGCGGCGGCAGGCGCCGAAGCGTCCTGCGCGAGCGCGGCGGTCGAGCCGAGGCCCATCGTGCCCGCGACGCCCGCGAAGGCGGCGACGAGCAACAGTTTGGCAAGCAGTTTTTTCATGATTTGTTGTCTCTTTTGTAGGACCTTCACAGCGCGTCTTCGCCCGTCTCTCCCGTACGGATGCGGACGACGTGTTCGACGTTGGACACGAAAATCTTGCCGTCGCCGATCTTGCCGGTGCGGGCCGCCTGCTCGATGGCGTCGATCGCCTGATCGAGCAGGGCGTCGCCGATGACCGCCTCGATCTTCACCTTCGGCAGAAAGTCGACGACATATTCTGCACCCCGATACAGCTCGGTATGGCCCTTCTGGCGGCCGAAGCCCTTGACTTCGGTCACCGTAATCCCCGCCACGCCAATGTTCGAGAGGGCTTCGCGCACCTCGTCGAGCTTGAAGGGTTTCACAATTGCGGTTATCAGCTTCATATTGAGTCGCTCCTTAGAATGTCTTCGACAACCCCACGACGACCGTCGCCTTGGAGAGTACCTTGCCGGAATTCGCGGCGGTGTAGTACTTCTCATCGGCGTTCGTATCGACGTAGGCAACCGACACGGAGAAGTTCTTGCCCAGGTCTTTCGACAGGCCGATCTTCCAGTCGGTGTAGCCAGCCGCGCTGAAGTTGTGCACCCACTGATGCCCCACGTGCCCCACAGCCGAGAGGCCCCAGACGCCGATGTCATAGGTTGCCGTGAGGTCGAGGTAGCCGCTGTTCGACGTATCCTGGCCGTCCGGACTCACGAGGCCGAACAAGCGGGTCATGGAGTGCGAGTACTTCAGCGTTACGGTTTTCCAGCCCAAGGCGGCATACAGTTCGAACGTATGCGGACGCGGGAAGAAGGCCCCGGACGGATAGGTGCCCGGGTAGTAGTACTGCAGGCCCCCGACATCGATGGTCCAGTCCGGGATGATTTCCTTCTTCCAGCCGCCGTAGAAATCCATTTCGATCGGCGCGCTCACCGCCGAATTGCCATCCGAAATCCAGCTGATGTTCGACGCCCATACGCCCGCATACAGTCCGGATTCGTGTGCGATATCGAAGCCGCCCTGCACCGCCGGGCGCTTGCCCGTTTGCGAGATCCCGCGGAAGCGGTAGTCGGAGAACAGACCGATGTTGGCGGTCACGGTCAGCGGTTCGGCCGCGGCACTCGCCGCTGTGGCGGGCGCCGCGCCATCGGCGCTCGTCTGCGCAAAAGCGCTGGCAGACATCGCCATCGCACCGGAGAACACAACGCCAGCCATCGCAGTTGACACTTTCTTCATCACTTTCCCCTGAGTTGTTATCTAACGTCTTGGTGCAGCGTGCGGCAGTTTCTGACCTGAGTAGAGCAACTCTCGTGCCAGGTCTCAGATCCCCATGCGCTGCGACGCGCAAGATACAAATTCCGGGATAAAAAATTGGCAAAATTGCGGGGGCAAAGTGACGCGCCGGCGCCGGTGCCGGCGACAACCCGGCGTGTCGAACGAGGTCAAGTCCTTGCCGGGTAACGGTTGCGCCGTTGTGTGCGCTGGCTGGGCGCAGGAAACGGTGTTAGAGTTGCGCCAACGTTGGCGGCCGCCCTGATGCACCACCTTGCACCGGTCAGACCGGCGCGCCGAAGCACACCGACGGTGCAAGCACCACGTTGGTGCGAAGAATTGAAGAGAGGAAGGCTTATGAAACCGAACGAGATCCTGCAAGACATGCAAGCCAAGGTGAGTGAGTTGCTCAAGCAATCCCCCGCCAAGGATATCGAGCGCAACGTCAAAAGCCTGCTCAACCAGGGGTTTAACCGGCTCGATCTGGTGACCCGCGAGGAATTCGACGTGCAGGCGCAGGTGCTCGCGCGCACGCGCGAGAAGCTCGAGGCGCTCGAAAAACGCGTGGCCGAACTCGAAGGCCTGCGCAACGAAGCGCAAGACTGACGAAACACAAGGGGCGCGTGGGCGCCCTTTGTCATCTTCGGCGGCCGAAGGCCAACGCCATGCCCCACTGCGGCGCACCCAGCTGTCGTGTGTCGTCACTTCCCGATTCTCAGTCCGAGATCAGAATCCTCCTAAATCGCAGCGGACCTTGCCGAGCCGTCGGTGCCGTCGCTCCGAAAACACCCTCCACTCCCCCGATTTCCTCCGACTGGACATTGTGCGTCGCGGCGTTCTGCGACGACTATCGACATCGACGCGATGTGATGTGACGCGTCGCAATCGTTCGAAGGAGGAGAGATGTCATTGGCAGTTGTCAGCAGCCGTGCGATCACGGGGATGGCGGCCCGCGCGGTCACCGTCGAAGTGCACTTGGCGAACGGGCTGCCCGGCCTGTCGCTGGTCGGCCTGCCCGATACCGAGGTCAAGGAAAGCCGGGAGCGCGTGCGCTCGGCGTTGCAGAACTGCCGGTTCGAATTCCCCGCCCGGCGCATCACGGTCAATCTGGCGCCGGCCGATTTACCCAAAGCGTCTGGCTGCTTCGATCTGCCGATTGCGCTTGGCATCCTTGCGGCCAGCGGTCAGCTCCCCGACGCCGGATTGCGCTCGCACGAGTTTGCGGGAGAGTTATCGCTCACCGGCGAGTTGCGTCCGGTTCGCGGGGCATTGGCGATGGCGAGCGCCATGCTGGCCGAGCCGTCGGCGCGTGCGCTCGTGCTACCTGCGGGAAGCGCGCAGGAAGCCGCATTGGTGGAGGGCGCCACTGTCTATGGCGCGCGCACCTTGCTCGATGTCTGCGCACATCTCGCCGAGCCCGACGTGGCGACGCCGCTGCCGCGCGCCGTTGTCCCACTGGCGCTGGCGGCGTCGGCCGACAGCGGCGTCGCGCAAGCAAGCGACCTCCCCGACCTGGGCGATATCAAGGGACAAGAGCACGCCAAGCGCGCGCTGGAAGTTGCGGCGGCGGGCGGACATCACATCCTGTTCTACGGTCCACCGGGTACCGGCAAGTCGATGCTCGCGACGCGGCTCGCGGGACTGCTCCCGGCGCTGAGCAAGGCACAGGCCGTGGAAGCCGCCACGCTGGCCAGCCTGAGCGTACAGGGATTCGATATGCGCCACTGGGGCCGGCGACCGTTTCGCGCGCCGCATCACACGGCGTCGGCCGCGGCCCTGGTGGGCGGAGGTAGCGCGCCGCGGCCCGGTGAAATCAGCCTGGCCCATCGCGGGGTGCTCTTTCTCGACGAACTACCTGAATTTCAGCGCCGCGTGCTCGAAGTCCTGCGCGAACCGCTGGAGTTGGGCCATGTCACGATCTCCCGCGCGGGCGGACACGCCACGTTCCCTGCCGCGTTTCAACTCGTGGCCGCGATGAACCCGTGCCCGTGCGGCGACCTGGGACATCCGTCGCGCAATTGCCGCTGTACGAGCGAGGCCGTGGCGCGATATCGCAATCGTCTCTCGGGCCCGCTGCTCGACCGCATCGACCTGCACGTCGAGGTGCCGGCGCTGAGCGCCGAGATGTTCGCCGCGCCGGCCAGCGGCGAGCGCAGCGAGGTCGTGGCGACACGCGTCAGCCAGGCGCGGGAGCGCCAGCTATCTCGCCAGGGCCAATTGAACAGTGGCCTGTCGAGCCGTGCGCTGGAGGCGCAATGCGCCCTGCGGCCGAACGCGCAGGACGTTCTGCACCGCGCGGTGACGCAACACCATTGGTCGGCACGCACCTATCATCGCGTGCTGCGCGTGGCGCGCACGGTAGCCGATCTCGCAGGCATTGGCGATATCGATGCCGATCACGTCGCAGAGGCCGTGCAATACCGCGAAGCCCCGTCATCGTGACGGGCGCGCAGCGCAGCGGCCATCACTCCAACGTGAACGAATCGAGAAATTGGTCGACCTGGTCCTTCGCGGGAGCCTTCGTCGCCAGCACGACAACTTGATAGACGTGATTGCCGCGTCCGACGAAACGGGCGGCAACGTAACGCTCGGTCTTGTCGCTGGCCTTGCCTTGCGCGGATACGCCCAGTCCTGGAATCGCAGGCGCGTCGCCCGCCTGACGCACCATGACCTGCACCGGCGCGGCGGCCCCGTCGTTCACGTTCGCGAGCAAGCCATGCTGCAACTCGGCGAGGACTGCTTGACGTAGCGTCGCGTCGTCCTTGGGCAGCGTCACCACGCCCACGGCGAAGAGTGCCGCATCGACCCGGGCGGCTTGCATGCGCATCGGCAGTAGGCCGGAGGCGAACTTCACTTCGCGCGCGTCCTGCGTCGGTTTGGCGGGATAGGTTGCGGCATACCCGCCGTCTTTGTCGTGCACCTCGCGCCAATCGTAGCGAGGGGAACAGGCGGCGAGCACCATGGTCGCGGCAAGCAGGACGTAGACACGGACAACGCGATTCATAGACAGGAGGATGAGCCTGAAGGGAAGGAGATTGCCATTATCCGCCATGTGTTGCGACACGAAAAACGCGCCGTTGCAGATCCCGGTATCATCGGCGGCATGAAACGCGCCACGGCCGACTCATCCCGCCCATTGCCTACCAGCGTCCGCGACAGTCGCGGGGCGATTGCATCCGCGCGGGCGCTCATGCCCGGGCGTCAAGCCGTAGCGCCCCTGCAAAGGACCGGTAGCCTTGTCAGGGGGTTGGCGGTGCTGACGACGGTATTCGCCATTGGCACGACGGCCGCGGCGCCGGCATCGGGCGGTAACCCGCGCCCCGTCGCAGGGAATCTCGCGTCGGCGCAAACCGCAAGCGTCACGTCACCCCGTAACGGCGGAGGCGGCGCGGCAACGCCCGCGCAGAACGACGGTACGCGTGCGGCGCAAGCACAGGCCAGCGTGCCGCTGGCGACGGACTTCGCCGCTCACGCCCGCCGTGCCGCTTCGCTCGACGCCCCGCTGATCGTGCTGGTATCGCTGCGCGACTGCGTGTATTGCGGCCCGATCCGTCAGCGCGAACTTGCGCCGCTCGTGCGCAGTGGAAAATATGAGGTCCGCGAAATCGGCATGGACAGCACAGCGCCCGTGCGCGAGTTCGACGGCTCGACGACAACCGGCGTTGCCTGGGCGCGCGCTCACGGCGTGAAGGTGTCGCCGACGGTTTTGTTCCTCGATACGAGCGGACGCCCCGTCGCCGACCCGCTGATCGGCGCAGGGCTCCCCGACTTCTATGGCGCCTATCTCGACGACGCCATCTCGCAAGGCCGCACCCAGCTGCGCGCTGGACGCGCCACCGTGACGCGCTGAGCATCGGGGGCCGTGAAATCGGAGCTGTGGAATCGGTGCGCTGGAATCGGGGCAATGGAATCGAAGCGGCACGATCGCGGCGGCGCTACCGAAGCAGCGGGATCGGGGCGGCAGAATCGGAGTTGGAAATCAGAGTAGAATCGTTGTCACCCATTGAACCATCCTCCCACACGGCTGTGTCATGAGCGCTACGACCACCCGCAAGTCTCCCATGAGCAAGATCCTCGCCATTGCGATCGTCGCAATCGTGGCGATCGCTGCGTATTTCACGTTTTACGGTCAGAAGCGCGCGCCCGAGGCGACGTTCACGCTGCTCTCGGGACAAAAGCTCGACACCGAGCAACTCAAGGGCAAGGTCTATCTCGTGAACTTCTGGGCGACGAGCTGCACAACGTGCATGAAGGAAATGCCGACGATGGTGCAGACGTACGAGAAGTACAAAGGCCGAGGGCTGGAATTCGTGGCCGTCGCCATGAGCTACGACCCGCCAATGTATGTGGTGAACTATGCCCAGTCGCGCCAACTGCCGTTCAAGGTGGCGATGGATTCCGACGGCAGCGTGGCCAGGCAGTACGGCAACGTCCAGCTCACCCCGACGACCTTCGTCGTGGACCGCAATGGCAAGGTGCTCAAGCAATACGTCGGCGAGCCGGAATATGCGGAACTCGACAAACTCATCGAGACGGCGCTGGGCAAGCAGGCTTGACGACGCCGCGCCCGGCCGCGTCACCGCATCGTCTGACCGCCCTCGCCTCCATCGCCTTGACCGCGCGTGTGTAGACCGTAACGCTTGAGCTTTTCATACAGCGTTGCCTTGGGCACATGCAGCGCCTCGGCCGTCGCCGCCACGTTGCCCTTGCTGTGCTCCAGCGCCTCTTGCAGCACGGCGCGCTCGAAGCGGTCCACCTGCTCCTTGAGCGGCAGCGGCGCAAGCGAGTCGCCCTCGGGCGCACTCGCCACACCGAGCACCAGACGATCCGCCGCGTTGCGAAGCTCACGCACGTTGCCCGGCCAGTCTGCCTGCATCAGCTCCTGACGCATCCGATCCGAGACCACGGGCGCCGGACGTCCATAACGCACGGCGGCGTCCAGCATGAAGTGCTCGAACAGCGGCAGGATATCCTCGCGACGCTCGCGCAGCGGCGGCAACGCCAACGTCACCACATTCAGCCGGTAATACAGATCGCGACGGAATGTGCCCTCGCGCACCAGCGCTTCCATATCGCCCTTCGCAGCTGCGACCACGCGGCAGTCGACACGAACCGATTGATTCGAGCCCAAGCGTTCCAGCACACCCTCCTGCAAAACGCGCAGCAACTTGACCTGCAACGCAAGCGGCATGCTCTCGATCTCGTCGAGAAACAGCGTGCCGCCCGACGCATGTTCGAGCTTTCCGATGCGACGTTTGGCCGCGCCGGTAAACGCGCCAACCTCGTGACCGAACATCTCGCTCTCGAAAATCGCCTCGGGCAACGCACCGCAGTTCAGCGCGACGAACGGCGCATCGCGGCGGCGCGACAACTCATGCAGACTGCGCGCCACCAGCTCCTTGCCCGTCCCCGTGTCGCCGTTGATGAGCACCGGCGCATCGGTCATCGCCACGTTGGCGATGAGCGTGCGCAGCGTCTCCATTGCCGGACTGCGTCCGATGATGCGCGAGGCGCGTCCGCCCTGTTCCGCCAGTTCGCGCCGTAACGCCTGGTTTTCCAGCATGAGCTTGCGTGTTTCCAACGCACGCTTGGCCGATTCGATCAGACGGTCCGGCGCAAACGGCTTCTCGATGAAGTCGTAGGCACCATCGCGAATCGCCTGTACGGCCATCGAAATATCGCCGTGACCGGTCACGAGGATCACGGGCACCTCGGGCGCGTGCTGACGCAGATGCGAAAGCAGCTCAAGCCCGCTCATGCCGATCAGGCGAATGTCCGACACGACGATGCCGGCGAAATCCGGCGTGATGCGCTCGCGCGCGGCTTCGGCCGAGGCAAGCCCGAAGGCGTCGAGTCCGGCGAGTTGCAGGCTCTGCAGCGTGGCACGCCGCACGAGTTCGTCGTCTTCGACAAATAAGATCTGAAGGTTCTTGTACATCATGCGATTGTCGCGCCGGTGCGTTGCACGCGGCGCAGCGTCACGAGAAATTCTGCGCCACCGCCAGGAACGTTGCGTGCGACCAACTGGCCGCCGTTCTCCTGGGCGATGGATGACGAGATGGCGAGTCCGAGCCCCATGCCCTGCCCCCCCTCCTTGGTACTGAAAAACGGCTCGAACAGTCGCGGCATATGTGCCTCCGAAATGCCCGGCCCGTTGTCACGCACGTAAATGCGCACCCACAGGTCGTCGGCCTCCACATCGATCCAGATCGACGGCGGTGCGTGCGGGCTGGAAACGCTTCCCACCGCGTCGATAGCGTTACCCACCAGATTGATCAACACCTGTTCGAGACGCAGTCCTTCGCAGGCCACGTACACGTCGTCCAATCCGTCGGCAAACGTCGTCGTCAATGGGATGTCCGCCAGACGCCCTCGCAGCAGCGTCACCGTATTGTCGAGCGCGCGGCGCACCGACGCCTCCATGTCGCCACGGCGCGATCGGCCCGCGAAGAGCCTCAGTTGCCCGGTGATCTTGCCCATGCGGTCGGTGAGCGACGCAATGGCCTCCAGGTTCTCCTGCGCCGCGCCGTACTCAGCGCGTTCGAGCAACACCCGTGTGTTGTCGGAAAAGCTGCGCAGCGCCGAGAGCGGCTGATTGAGTTCGTGCGTGATACCGGCGGCCATCTGCCCCAGCGCCACGAGTTTGGACGCCTGCACGAGTTCGCTCTGTGCCTCGCGCAGTTCGTGCTCGGTGCGCGAGCGCTCCTGCACCTCTGTCTGCAAGCGTTCATTGGCCGACTGCAGATCGGCGGTGCGCTCGGCCACGCGCTCGCCCAGTTCCGCGTACGCCGCTTGCAACAGCTCACGGCTCTTGAGCATGTCGCGTACGCGCTGACGCCGCTGGTTCCATGCCACCCCCAGCAAGCAGGTAAACGCCGCGAGACAGCCCGCCGCCACCGCCGCGATCCGGGCATTGGCGATCACCTGATCGAGCGGCGCGAAGTACATCAGCGTCCAGTTCGGCTCGCCCAGCCTGCGCTGCACCGCAAGAAAGCGGCGCATCTTGCCTGCGCCGCGTCCGTCGCGCACGGTCACGACCTCGCCGTCGGCGTCGAGCCGCTCGTCCTCGCTCCAGGCGAGCGGCGTGATGTGCTGGTTGTAGTACTGACGCGAGCTGTCGAGCGCCGCCTTCACCGCGGGGGTTAGCGGTGCGAGCGCCCGATACTGCCAGCGCGGCTCGGACGACAGGAATATCACGCCGTGATCGTCGGCCACGACGACGGGCTCGGAGGCGTCGGCACCTGCACGCTGGAACCACTCCAGGTTGAGCTTGAGGACCACTACGCCACGAATCTGGCCATCCACCACAATCGGCTGCGAGACGAAGTACCCTGGCTCGCCCGATGTCGTACCCACGCCATAGAAACGGCCCAGCGCGCCGCGGATCGCATCGATGAAGTACGGGCGAAAACGATATTGCTGCCCCACGAACGTGGCCTTCTCGCGCCAGTTGCTCGCGGCCAGCGCGATCCCGTTGGCATCGATCACATAGGCGGCCGATGCCTTGGCGCGCTGGTTCACGTCGAACAGATAATCGTTGGCGCGCTGCACGACCGCGGGATCGTTCGGATGAAGCAGCAGATCGCGCACATCCGGATGCAGCGAAAGCAAATACGGCAGGAATTCGTAGCGATCGACGGTGCTGCGCAGACTGCCCGCGTAGCGCTCGACCCGCGCGCCGGCGTTCACGCGCAGGTCGGCCACGCCGCGCTGCCAGCTCAGGGCGTACGTCAACCAGCAGAACAGAACGCTCGCCAACAGCATGACGGCGATCCACGACCAACGGCGCATCGGCACGGCCCTCTCGAAATCGATGGGGACTTCGTCGCGCCGGGGGGCGAAGCGTCCGTACGTGAAGCGGAGGCACCTGCCGGTGCTTGGCGCTCACGTGGGCGAATCGGGTTGTCGTGCTGAGTGGCCATTGGGTCGCAGCGTACGCCTTGTCGACGTCGATGACGGCCGGTTCTGGCGATGGCGGCAGGCGGCGCGGTCGTGCCGCCTGTCGTCATCGCAAAACCAGGAAAAACCAAAGGACCACCGGGCGGCGAAGCTCAGGCGCTATTGTGCCTGTGCCGCGCCGCCCGGTGGCGAATCTTGCGTTGGCGGGAGCCGGTGGCGTCACGCGAAACGACTCACGTGACGCTCCCGCCCCCGCCGCCGGCCGTCAGGCCAGCTCAGGTTCGCGGTCCTTGGACATGGCCTGCGCGAGCTTGTTGCGGTCCAGCTCCTTTTCCCAGGCCGACACGACGATCGTCGCCACGCCATTGCCGACGAGGTTCGTCAGCGCACGGCACTCGCTCATGAAGCGGTCGATACCGAGAATCAGCACCATCCCGGCCACCGGGATCGTCGGGATCACGGCGAGCGTGGCGGCCAGCGTGATGAAGCCGGCGCCGGTCACGCCCGAGGCGCCCTTCGAGGTCAGCATCGCCACGGCGAGCAGCGTGAGCTGCTGGCCCCAGGTCAGATCGATGTTGGTCGCCTGCGCAATGAACAGCACGGCCATCGTCATGTAGATGTTGGTGCCGTCGAGGTTGAACGAGTAACCGGTCGGAATCACCAGACCCACCACCGACTTCGAGCAACCGGCCTTCTCCATCTTCTCCATCAGGTGCGGCAGTGCCGCTTCCGACGAGCTGGTGCCCAGCACGATCAGCAGCTCTTCCTTGATGTAGGCGAGGAAACGGAAGATCGAAAAGCCCGTGAACTTGGCGATCAGACCCAGCACGACGACCACGAACAGGAACGACGTCAGGTAGAACGTGCCCATGAGCTTCGCGAGCGGCACCAGCGAGGCGATGCCGTACTTGCCGATCGTGAAGGCCATCGCACCGAAGGCCCCCAGCGGCGCGACCTTGGTGATGATGTGCACCACGCGAAAGAGCACGCCCGAGACGCTGTCGATCCAGTTAGTCACCACACGGCCGCGCTCACCGATCATGCCCAGGGCGGCGCCAAACAGGATGGCGATCACGAGGATCTGCAGAATCTCACCCCTGGCGAACGCGTCGGTGATCGTGCTCGGAATCAGGTGCATCAGGAAGTCGACGAACGTCTCGCCGTGGGCGGCCTTCGCGGCATAACCGGAAATCGCCTTCGGATCGAGGGCATTGATGTCGACGTTGAACCCGGCACCCGGCTTCAGGATGTGGGTCGCGGCCAGACCGATGATCAGCGCGAGCGTCGAGACGATTTCGAAGTAGAGAATCGCCTTGCCGCCGACGCGGCCGACCTTCTTCATGTCTTCCATGCCGGCAATACCGGTCACGACGGTACAGAAGATCACCGGGCCGATGATCATCTTGATCAGCTTGATGAACGCATCGCCGAGCGGCTTCATCTGCACGGCCAGATCGGGCTTGAAGTGACCGAGCACGATGCCGATGACGATGGCGATCAGCACCTGTACGTACAGGATGCGGTAGAAGGGTTTTTTGGTCTGAGTTTGCATGTTGTTTCCTCTTCAGGCGGCGGGGCAAGCCACCGCCCTTGTTATCAATCCGCGGTGACGCCGCGAATTTCGCTTTGCGCAAAGCGCATTTGCTCCTCCATCACCATCTGGGCCAACGTCTTCTTCAATTCATTGAATTCGCTGCCTGCCGTGTCGCGCGGACGGGGTAGGTCGATGACCATGTCTCGCTTGACCGTGCCCGGCCGGTACGTCATGACGACGACCCGGTCGGCCAGATAGATCGACTCCTCGATGCTGTGTGTGACGAAAATGATCGTCTTCTTGAACTCCTCCCAGATGCGCAGCAGCTCGTCCTGCAACGTGCGGCGGGTGAGCGCGTCGAGCGCGCCGAACGGCTCGTCCATGAGCAGGATCGGGCTGTCGAGCGCGAGCACGCGGGCAATCGCCACGCGCTGGCGCATGCCGCCCGACAGATCGCGCGGAAACCGGTCGCGAAACTCGCGCAGGTTGAGCTTGCCGAGCAGCAGGTCCACGCGCTCGTTGATCTCGGCGCGGCGCATCCCCTTGATTTCCAGCCCGAAGGCAATGTTCTGCGCCACCGTCATCCACGGAAACAGCGCGTACTCCTGGAACACCATGCCGCGATCCGGGCCCGGCTCGGCCGCCGCATGCGCACGACCGTCGATACGGATGGCGCCCGAGGTCGGTTGCACGAATCCTGCCAGCGCGTTGAGCAGCGTCGACTTGCCGCAGCCCGACGGTCCCAGCAGGCAGACGAACTCCCCCGCGCCGATGCTCAGGTCGATGTCCTTGAGCGCATCGACGACACCGCCCGGAATCGGGAACTGCTTACCCACGTGTTCAATTTCGATCAGCATGTCGCTCGCCTCACTTGGTTTCGAGACCACGGTGCCACTTGAGCAGGTGGTTGTTGAGACGATCCATGCCGAGGTCGATCACCAGGCCGAGCAGACCGATGGTCAGCATGCCGGCGATGATCTTGTCGGACCACATGTATTCGCGCGCTTCCAGAATGCGGTAGCCGAGACCGTTGTTCACGGCGATCATCTCGGCCACGATCACAACGATGAACGCCGTGCCGATGCCGATGCGAATGCCCGACAGGATGTACGGCGTCGCCGCCGGCATGATGACGCGACGAAAGATCGTGAACTGGCTCGCCCCGAGGTTGCGGGCCGCGCGCAGATAGATGCCGTCGACATGACGTACGCCCGCGATGGTATTCATCAGCACAGGGAAAAACGCCCCGAGCGCGATCAGGAAGAACGCCGGCGGATTGCCCAGGCCGAACCAGAGAATGGCCAGCGGAATGTAGGCGATCGGGGGAATCGGGCGCACCACCTGCACCAGCGGATTGAACAGCCCATAGATGCGGCTGCTGGTGCCCATGAGCAGGCCAAGGGGCAACGCGATCACCGCGCCCACGAGGAAGCCCATGACCACGCGATACAAGCTGTTGGCGGCATCCATGAGCAATTCGCTCGAATTCAGCCACGCGCCGACGCCGTCGGCCATCGTCACGGTCGGTTTGAGGTATTGCCACCACTTGGCGACAACGGCCAGCGGCGACGGGAGAATGATCGGGTTGATCCACCCGAGGCCCGTGACGATCTGCCAGATCGCCACGACCGCGAGCGGAATCAACACACCGCGCATCATGCGCGCGGTGCGCATCGCGCCCGAAGAAGCAAGCACAGCGGCCATCCGTTCGCCTCGCTTTACTTGATGTTCAAGTGGGTCTTCGCCTTGGCGAGCAGGTCGAGCTTGACCCAGTCGTCCGCCTTCGGCACCGGATCCTGCAGCCGGCCCACGCCATACTGTTTCATCAGGTCGGTCGTGAGCTGCACATGCGAGGTGCTCAGGTCGTAGCTATACGGCGAGTTGCCGATGGCATCCGAGAAGTCCTGCGTCGTGATCTGATTCTTGAACATGTCCTCGCGCACGAACTTCTCGGCCGCTTGCGGGTGCTGGATGAAGAAGTTGGTGGCTTCGACGAACGCATACATCAGGCGCTGCGCCACGTCGGGCTTTTCCTTGTAGAGCTTCTCGGTGATCACGAGGGCGCGCACCGGTTCGCCGAGCGGCGTGTCGTACGGCTTGAGCACTTCCACGCCGAAGCCCTTGTTGATGGCCTGCGACGCCTGCGGCTCGGACTGGCACATCGCATCGATGCTGCCGGCGGCCAGCGCCTGGTTCAGGTCGGCGTACGCCATGAAGAGGATCTGCACGTCCTTGCCCGGCTTATCCGACCACGTCAGGCCGGCCTTGGCCAACTCGGCGTACAGAATCAACTCCTGGGCGCCGCCCCGGGCCACGCCCACTTTCTTGCCCTTGAGGTCGGCCACCTTGGTGATCGGCAATCCCTTCTTTGCGACAAGGCGCACACCGCCTTTCGCAAACCCGGCCACGGCGTAGATCGGCGCGCCCTGCGCACGCCCCGCAATCGCGGCATCCAGCGCGCTTGCCGACACATCGACCTGCCCCGCCACGATCGCCGGCATGATGTCCACCCCCTTGGCGAACATCCGCTCCTCGATCTTCAGACCGTATTTCGGCCCGATGACCTTCATGTACGACACCGCGCCGTAGTGGGCGAACTTCAGATTTCCCAGACGCACGACATCGTCGGCGAACGCGTGTAACGAAGCCGCGCACAGCGCCGCAGCGGCAAGACATTGCTTGAACATAAGGTCTCCTCTCTTATTGGGACGGCTTGCCGGGCGCGTCTGGATTCCCGTAGGGACGCCAGATCATGCGGCAGCACGTGCTCTACAAAAGCAATACCCATGCCAACAACGCAAGTCTTTGATTTTAATAATGGAAGCTGTGGAAAACCCGAAGATCGGTAATACGGAAACCTGGAAAACGAGGCCATAGACTTTCTGGATTTCCAGAAAATCCACGACGCGTGGTGTGTCGCACACGGCGCAAGGGCAAATCCCGAGGTCGCATCAGCGACGCGGCCCGACCACTCGCTCAGGCGGACAGCGCTTCCGGCAGGGGCGTCTGATAGCCCAGTGCAGCGGAGATCTCGGTGGCACAGGCCGACAGGCGCGACGAGATGTCGGGCAGCAGGGCCCGCGTCATGCGCGACGACGGACCAGACGCCGACAGCGACGCGATCACTTCGCCGGAGGCATCGCGTACCGGCACCGCGACCGATACGGCCTCGGGCGCCAGTTCACCGAAGCTCACCGCGCAGTCCTGACGGCGCACGTTGAGAAGCTCGGCAGCCAGCTCGTCGCGCTCGATGAGCGTGCCTGCGGTGTAGCGCTTGCGCGGACGCCCCAGCACCTGCGCGCGAACATCGTCGGACGCGAATGCCAGCAGCACGCGGCCTGATGCGCCGACATACAGCGGACGACGATTGCCGACCACGCCGTGCACGCGCAACTCGTGGGTCGACTCGACGCGTGCCACGCACAGCGACTCGAGCCCGTCGCGTACGCGAAGCTGGATATTCTCGTTCAGCGCGCGATTGAGCACCTGAAGATGGCGATGGGCGACCTTCACGAGATTGACCTGCTCGTGCCCCGCCACGCCCAACACCAGGGCCTGTGCGCCCAGCACATAGGTGACCGGGCTGCCTTCGCGCACCACCCAGCGGTGCTGCTCGAGCGTTGCCAGCAGACGAAAGGCGCGCGACTTGTTCAGGCCGGCGCGATGCGCCAGTTCCGTCACACCCAGGCCAGGACACTCCCCGACCAGCGACAGCAGCGTAAGCGCCGTATCGACCGAAGCGACTGTGTAGTCCATCAAACTTCCTCACTATGTTGTTCGGCATAGGCGGCGAGCGCCGCCGCGAATTGGCCAAGTTGCGATTGCAGCGTCGAGAAACCGTCATGCTTCTCCACGCGCGATTCGTTCAGATAAAGCGCCTGATTCAGCTCGATCTGCACACTGTAGCGCCGCTGCTCGGGGCGTCCGAAGTGACGTACCAGATCGCCGCCGCCGTCCTCACCGCACGGCGTGTTGTACGCCACGCGATAGCCCAGTCGTGTGAACTCGGCGATGATCCAGCGTGAGAAGGCCGGATCGGCCGTCGTGCCGCTGCCGTCGCTCACGAGCACGTCGGCACGCGATATGCCGGCATCGACATCGAGCGCCCCGCCGCGCGAACGCATCGAATGACAGTTCAGGTGCCAGACCGCACCGTGCCGCTGCCAGGCGGCATCGAGCACATCGCGCAGGGCGTGACGGTATGGCAGGTAATAGTCATGAATACGCCGCTCGACTTCGGCCACCGACAGTCGCCGGTCGTAGAGCGGCACGTTCGGCGCGGCAAACCGATGCAGCAGGCCGACACCGCGCTCGCTATACGCTTGCGGACGTGCGTCGAGCGGCCACAGGCTCGCGAGCAATTCGGGATCGATGTCGTGCTCGGCGCGGTTCGCGTCGATGTAGGCGCGCGGGAAAAGCGCGGCAACGAGCGTCGCGCCGTGATGCGTGGCCACGGACCACAGCTCGTCGACGTAAGCATCGCCGCACGCGAGAATCGCAGCCGTCGGCGCAATGGTGTCGAAATCGGGGGGAAACACATGCCCGCTGTGCGGTGCGTCGATCACCAGAGGCAAACGCCTCCCCAGGCCCCCTTGTGGCGCTTCCACAAAATATCGGCCCTCGGTGACCTGACGGGACATGCAGTCTCCTCGCGTGCGTCCGGAACGTCTGTTCGCGAATTCCCATGACAGCCGCATTGTTTTGTCAAGCAAAACAAGGTTTCAATATTCTGAAACAATGCCGGAGAACCGACAAGGTGAGGGTTGTTACAGCATATTTCGTGGCGCGATGAGGCGCGACTGGCGGGTGAGGCGTCCGATTCGTCGACGTTCACCGCAGATAGCGACACATTTGGAGCGACTTAGTCGGCACAGGCCCACTTGTGCGCGCGTATTGCGTATTGAACCGAGCCCATCCTGTGACGCGTCGTAATCGAAAGGCAAACAAAAACGCGGACCGTCTTTCGACGGCCCGCGTTCTGTGTCTGACGACGAGGTGACGCTGACGAATCAGATGGCGTCGGCCACACCCGCTTCGTGCGCCTGCACATCGGCGTGATAACTCGAGCGCACCATCGCGCCGACGGCCGCGTGCGTGAAGCCCATCTTGTAGGCCTCCTCCTCGAACATCTTGAACGTGTCCGGCGTGACGTAACGACGTACCGCCAGATGGTGCTCCGACGGCTGGAGATACTGGCCGATCGTGAGCATGTCGACGTTGTGGGCACGAAGATCGCGCATCACTTCCAGGATTTCTTCGTCCGTCTCGCCCAGGCCGACCATCAGGCCCGACTTCGTGGACACGTCCGGATGCTTCGCCTTGAACTCCTTCAGGAGCGTGAGCGAGTGCTGGTAGTCCGAGCCCGGGCGCGCTTCCTTGTACAGGCGCGGCACCGTTTCGAGGTTGTGGTTCATCACGTCGGGCGGCGCCGCGTTCAGAATGCCCAGCGCGCGATCGAGACGCGCGCGGAAGTCCGGCGTGAGGATTTCGATGCGGGTTTGCGGCGACAGCTCGCGCACGTGGCGGATGCAGTCGACGAAGTGCTGAGCCCCGCCGTCGCGCAGGTCGTCGCGATCCACACTCGTGATCACCACGTACTTCAGGCGCATCGCGGCGATGGTCTTCGCGAGGTTGAGCGGCTCGTCGACGTCGAGCGGATCCGGGCGGCCGTGACCAACGTCACAGAACGGGCAGCGGCGCGTGCACTTGTCGCCCATGATCATGAACGTGGCCGTGCCCTTGCCGAAGCACTCGCCGATGTTCGGGCAACTCGCCTCTTCACACACCGTGTGCAGGTTGTGCTCGCGCAGGATCTGCTTGATCTCGTAGAAACGCGACGTATGGGTGGCCGCCTTCACGCGGATCCAGTCCGGCTTCTTCAGACGCTCGATCGGCACGACCTTGATCGGGATGCGGGCCGTCTTGGCTTGCGACTTTTGCTTGGCGGTGGCGTCGTAATCGCCGTCGATCGTGCGAACTTCCTTGTTCGCGGTGTCGTTCTGAGTCACGGTGGTGGTCATGTTGGGGGCTGTCCAGACGTCCAATCAGGCGGCGGCGTTTGCGCTGGGGGCCGGATCGGCCTGCGGCGCGGCTTCGGCCGACGCGGTGTGCTGTTCGAGATGATGGCCGAGTTGCTGCGCCAGTCGCGCGGCCACTTCGTCCCAGCGCGGGGCCACGCCGAGCGTGGCCATGTCTACGGTTTGCAGGCCGGCATAGCCGCACGGATTGATCCAGTCGAACGGCCGCAGATCCATCGCAACGTTCAACGACACGCCGTGATAACTGCATCCGTTGCGGATCTTCAACCCGAGCGCGGCGATTTTCGCACCGGCATGCGCTGTGGCACCGTCGCCTGGGCTCACATAGATTCCCGGTGCGCCGGCCCGGCGCTCAACGTCGAGATTATACGCGCCCAGGGTGTCGATCACCGCCTGCTCGATCAAACGCACCATTTCGCGCACGCCGAGCTTGCGCCGGCGCAGATCCACGAGCAGGTAAATCACCACCTGTCCCGGGCCGTGATACGTGATCTGGCCTCCACGGTCGACCTTGACGAGCGGAATACCGGTATTCGAAACGAGCAAGTGAGCGGGGTCGCCGGCCAGTCCAAGCGTGTAGACAGGCGGATGCTGAACGATCCAGAGCTGGTCGGGGCCGTGCGCGCCACGCGTGTCGGTGTACGCGCGCATGGCGTCGAACGACGCGGCGTAGTCTTCGGTGCCGCGCCAGCACACTTCGATCGGGGAGGTCATGCCCGCAATTTTAACGAAACCTGCGCAGACGTGCTCGAAGCCGCGCCCCCGGGCGCGAGATGGCGACTTTTTCGGCGTAGTTTCGCTCCGCCGGCATTCCGCTCATCGCACAGATTGTTGTGAATTCCATTGACACATCGACGACGTCGACGTCACCCTCTGGAATGAAACACGCGCCCATTGGCAACGAAGGCCAAGGGGCGCGCGATGTCGATGACCCCGCGCGCCAAACCTGCGCGCCGGACCCGCGACCGGCGTTCGTCAGGCGGCGGCCGCGCAAGCGTTCGCTGCGCGCGATGCCCGGCGCCCGGCGAGCCACCGGCGCAGCACACGAGCCAGTGAGAAACGGTGCGCCACTTCGCGCTGCAGCTCGGCTTCCGCCACCCCGTCGGACGACACCCAGTAACGGCGGCCGGGCTCGACGGCGAGACGCTGACCGGGCATGAGCCAGTAATCGCGCGGATCGCCTGCACGCGTCACCCAAACCGCCGCGCCGCGTGCCACCAGCGTATGCTCGTGATGCAGGTCGAGGCTGATGACGTCCCCGGGACGGATACCGTAGAAGTACTGCACCTTTGTTAAATTGTTTTGCATTTTACGACCCCCACTCAGTGCGAGACAATGACTGAATCATAGGGACTGGCGGGCGCTGCACCAAACGACATATTTTCACGGCGTTGCTAACAAAATTCACATGGATATTCGGAGACTTCCTAACCTGAGCGCCCTGCGCGCCTTTGAGGCGGCGGCCCGCCTGGAAAGCTTCTCGCGCGCGGCAGAAGAGTTGTTCGTCACGCACGGCGCCATCAGCCATCAGATTCGCGCGCTGGAGCAGGAGTTGGGGACGACGCTTTTCGCGCGCAACGGCAAACGCATCAGCATCACGCCGGCGGGACGCCAGTACGCCGCGTCGATCCGTACCGCGCTCGGCGACATTGCCCAGGCGACGCGCAAGTTGCAAGCGGGCACGCGCAGCGAGCGGCGGCTGGTACTGACCACCATGCCGTCGTTTGCAAGCCGGTGGCTCACACCACGCATCGGGCGCTTCATCGACCGGCATCCGGAGCTGGAAGTGGAGTTGCGGTGCAGTGCCCAGTTGATCGACTTCGAGCGCGAAGATGTGGACGTCGCCCTGCGCATGGGCAAGGGCAACTGGCCCGGGCTGCACATTGAGAAAGTGCTCGACGATGTGTTTTTCCCGGCATGTAGCCCGTCATACAACCAAGGGCATCTGCCGCAAACGGCGGAGGAATTCCGCCGCAGCACGTTGCTGCGCTCGGAAGGCGAGCCGTGGGCGCCGTGGTTCGCGGCGGCGGGCTTCGATCTGCCCGAGCCGACGCAGGGCATGATGTACGAAGATTCCGGCATGTTGTCGCAAGCGGCCATCGTCGGCCAGGGGCTGGCGCTCGTACGCCGCTCGCTGGCCGTGGGCGACATCATGGCGGGACGCCTTGTCCGGCTGTCCGACGTCGATACGCCGTGTGACTGGGATTATTACTTCGTGTGTCCGCCCGCTGTGCTGGAAACGCAGCGCGTTCAGGCGTTCAGAACGTGGTTTCTGGAAGAGTTGAAGGCGTTCGAGTCGGTGAAGGACATGCAGCGCCGCCCGGCGCGCCCGACGTCCGTCGACTGGGAGGCCGACATGGTCACCACTGCGGGCGAGACTGCACCCGGCATCCAACCCGGGCTCACGGCTTCATCGCCGCCCGACGACGGCGCACCGACGCACGCGTGATGGGTGCGCCGCAAGCGCGTTCGTGAGGCGCATGCGTGCATCGCCTGCGCCTCACACGCGGTGCACGCTTACAGCACCACCTTGACCATCGGATGCCCGGTCAACGCGCGATAGATATCGTCGAGATGGGCTTTCGAGTGGGCGCGCACCGTGACGGTCAGGCCGAGATATTTGCCCGTGCTGGACGGGCGCATCTCCACGGTCGCCGCGTCGAATTCGGCATCGAACTCTCGCAGCAATGCCACGATGGCGTCGGCGAAACCGTCCTGCGTCGCCCCCATCACCTTGATGGGAAAGTCGCACGGAAACTCAAGCAGGCTTTCCTTCTTTTCCAGGGTCACAGTGCCTCCTTGGCGCGTTGATACGCGGCATACAGCGCCTGGAAGACGGGGCCCGGCGTGCCATCGCCCACGGGCTTGCCGTCAAGCGTGACGACCGCCAGCACTTCCTTGGTCGCGGACGTGATGAGCAGCTCGTCGGCGTTGCGCACGTCCGCTTCGCTGACCGGGCACTCATGGAACCGGATGCCGCATTCGCGTGCAAGACCTTCGAGCACGCCGTAGCGAATTCCTTCCAGAATACGATTGTCGCGCGGCGGTGCGAACATTTCCCCCCCCTTGACGACCCACACGTTGCTCGACGACGCCTCGGTCAGATTCCCGTCACGGAACTGTATCGTTTCCTGAACGTCGTGATCGGCGGCGTACTGCGCCATCAGCACGTTACCCAGCAGCGACGTCGACTTGATATGGCAATTCAGCCAGCGTCGATCTTCATGCGTGACCGCGCCCACGCCCTGCGCCACCTTTTCGCGGCTGGGCAGCGTGAGCGGGGTTGCGATGCCGAACACCGTGGGCACGATGTCCTTCGGAAATGTGTGCTGACGCGGTGCCACGCCGCGCGTGACCTGCACGTAGACGCTGTGCGGATCGGCCGAACACGTGGCCGACAGGCGCGCGAAGAGCGCCTCCCATTCGGCGCGCGTGTACGGGTTCGCGATGCGGATCTCGGCGAGGCTGCGCTCGAGCCGGTCCAGATGCTGCGCAAGCCGGAAAGGCTTGCCGCGATAGACCGGCACGACTTCATAGATGCCGTCGCCGAACAGGAAACCCCGATCGAGGACGGAGATTTTCGCGTCGCCAAGCGGGATCAGGTCGCCATTGAGCCAGACCGTGGGGTTATCCATGCTTACTTCTTCACGAACATCAGGCGCAGCGCGTCCCATGCGCGGCCGACGAAACTGGCCTGCGCAACGTCGGCGAGGGCCACAACCGGGAATTCGGCCAGCGACTTGCCATCGGCCATGACCTTGACGGTACCGACCTGCGCACCATTGGCGATCGGCGCGATCAGCGGCTCACGCAGTTCGAGTTGCGGCTTGATCTTGTCGGCGGTGCCCTTCGGCACGGTGATGAAGGTGTCCTTCTTCACGCCGATCTTCAGCTCGCTGTCCTTGCCCTTCCAGACCTTGGGCGTGGCCACGACCTGATTGGCGCCGTACACACGCAGCGTGTCGAAGTTCTGGTAGCCATAGTTCAGGGCCGAGAGGCTGTCCTGCACGCGCGCGCGCTCGGTCGGCTCGCCCACGACCACGGACAACACGCGGCGGTTGACGCCCGCCGCCCCCGGCATCGGACGCGACGCCGTCGCCACGAGGCAGTATCCCGCTTCCTTCGTGTGGCCGGTCTTCAAGCCGTCGACCGTCGGATCGAGGTACAGCAGACGATTACGGTTCGGCTGGCGAATGTTGTTGTACGTAAAGCTCTTCTCCGCGTAAATCTTGTAGTACTCGGGGAAGTCTTGAATCAGGTGCGTCGACGCCGCCGCGATATCCGCCACGGTCGTGTAATGCTGCGGATCGGTCAGCCCGTCGACGTTCGCGTAATGGGTGTGCTTGAGCCCCATGCGCTGCGCCGCGCGGTTCATCAGTTCGACGAAGCCCTGTTGCGAGCCGCCGACGAGTTCGGCCAGCGCGATCGACGCGTCGTTACCCGACTGGACGATCATGCCGTAGATCAGATCGTGCACCGAAACCGGCTTGCCCGCCTCGATAAACGTGCGCGACTCGTCGCGACCCACCTTGCGAACCGAATCGCTCGGAATGACAGTCTGCTCCATCGAAATGCGCTTGTCGCGCAGGGCTTCGAAGATCACATAGGACGTCATGATCTTCGTGAGCGACGCGGGCTCCACGCGCGCATCCGCATTACCGGCGGCCAGCACCTGACCACTGTTGACGTCGACAATCGTCCACGCCGTGGCCGACATCGGCGGCGGCGGAATCTGTTGGGCACGAGCGGGAAGCGAGGCAAGCGAGCCGCAAGCGACGAGCGCCGCGGCAGCGGCGGCACGGGACAGCGAAGCGTTGAATTTCATGGGCGATGAGGAAAACGATGTGAGGCTCAGGGGCATCTGCGCTTGAAGAAACGCCGTGCCGCCGACACGTTGACGAGCGCGCGGCACAGCGAAGAAGACGGCGGCACCGGAGCGCCGGAGCCATGCCTGTCGGAACCATAGACCCGACGCGGCATGACAAGGTTCAGGGTCGAATTATACCCGTCGTGATTTCACGTCCCCAGCGGGGCGGGCCTCGACGGTGGAAATCGGCCGAAATTCGCCCCGGGTGTATCAATGACGCCACGCGTCGACCACGAGCTGTTTCAGCAGGGGTAACAGGCCGTGGAAAAAGTGTTCGCCGCCGGGAACGACCACTACGGGTAACGTCTGGGGACGCGCCCAGTCCAGCACCGATTGCAGCGGCACCGTATCGTCGAGTTCGCCGTGAATGACCAGCGTGTCGGCCGGTACGGTCGCCACCTCCCAATTGCTCGCCGCCGTGCCCACGAAGACCAGACGCTGCGCGGCGGTCCCCGCCGCCTCCAGCGTCTTCGCGACATGCGAGAGCACGAAGGTGCCGAACGAGAAACCGGCGAGTGCGAGCGGCAATGTCTCCCAGCCCGGTTGCCGGCGCATCCAGTCGATTACGGCGAGCAAGTCGTCGCGCTCGCCGATGCCTTTGTCGTGCTCGCCCGCCGACTTGCCGACGCCACGAAAATTCGGGCGCACCACGGCGTAGCCGAGCTGGACGAACGCCCGGGCGAGCGTCTGGGCGACCTTGTTGTCGAGCGTGCCGCCGAACAGCGGGTGCGGATGGGCGACGAGCGTGATGCCGCGCGGCGCGCCGGCCGGACGGTCGATGGCGATTTCGATGGCGCCGACCGGGCCGTCGATGGTGAAGCGTTCAGTCTGGGCGTTCATGAGCGATGGTGGGCTGAGGTGCGGCGAGGGCCGTGCGCCGTGCGCGGGGCCATGTCTGTGTCGCCGGGATCAGTCGATCAGCAGACGCTCGACGATCTCGCCTTGCGCCAGATGCTTTTCGACGATCTCGTCGATATCGGATTCGTCGATATACGTGTACCAGGTCCCTTCGGGATAGATCACCACGACAGGCCCTTGCTCACAGCGATCGAGGCACCCGGCCTTGTTGATCCGCACCTTGCCGGGACCGGCCAGGCCGAGTTGCTTGACCTTTGCCTTGGCGTACTCCTGCATCGCCTGCGCGTTGCAGTTGGCGCAGGACGGGCGATCGGCGCCGGGTTCGCGCTGATTGAGGCAGAAAAACACGTGATGCTGGTAGTACTGCGGCTGGGTGGCCATGTCGGGGCTCTGGCGGAGTGGCAACGTATTGCGGGCCATTCTAACCGACCTGCCGGGGCACTGCGGGGACGGCCCCGGTGCGCTCACCGGGCACCGCATGGCGGGACATCGGGAAATGCGAAATCCGGGACGTCTCGTCCTGCGCAGGGCGGCGCGCGCCCTGCCCTTAGCGCAGGCGTCGCTGCACGGCCATGAAGACGGCGCAGAGCGCCGCCAGACACGCGAAGCCGAAGAACACGTTCACGCAGGCAAGCACGAGCGCCTGTTGCGACGCGAGGCCGCCCACCCAGGCCGACGCCATGTGCGCGGCGGTCGTCGCATCGACACTGGCGCCGAACGCCTGCTGCGCTTGTGAGACGGCCGCGTTGTACGCCGGGTTGAGCGGCGTCATCGACGGCGTGAGTTGATGCATGAAGACCGCCTGCCGGTCCTGCATCAGCACGGCCATTACCGACACCGACATCGAGCTCACCAACTGGCGCACGATGTTCTTCGTCTGATAGCCGTGCTGGAAGACGTACTCGTCCATACCGCGAAACGTCAGCTCGGCAATTGGAATCATGGCGAACACGCCGCCGAGCCCGCTCAGCACCATCGGCAGGATCAGCCACTGACTCGACACGCCCTGATAACTTTGCGAGAGCAGGAAGGCATAGCCGAGCAGGCACAAGTAACCGAGCAGCACAAACGGCTTGAGTTGCACGAACTTCGGACGCGCGACGGTGTATATCACGGCCACAACAAGGCTCGTCACCGACGCCACGGCCTGCAGATAGCCGGTGTGCTCCACGCTCCAGTTGAGCCCTTGCTGCATGTAGATCGGGAACAGATACGACGTCGAATACGAAAAGAAGTAGTACACGGCATAGCCGCCCAGTCCCAGCACATAGGCCGGATTGCGCACCAGCACGCGAAAATCGATCAGCGGCTTGTGATGCGAATACTGATGCCACATGTAGCCCATCGCGCAGATCGCCCCCACCAGGCAGAGTTCGACCAGATGCAGCGGATCGGAGAAGAAGTCGAAGCGCGAGCGCTGCATCATCACTTCGACGAACAGCACGCCGGCGGCGAAGAACACGATGCCACGCATTTCAAACTCGCCTTCGTCGCGCAAGCGCTCGCGGAAGTCCGGGATCACGAGCCACGAGGCGATCGCCCCCGCGAGCGCGATCGGCACGACGGCGAAGAACACCGACGACCAGACGAAGTGATCGACGAGATAGCTGGCGAGCAGTGGCGCGGAGATTTGTCCGCCGAAGAAGCCGTAGGTAAAGAAGCGCAACGCCCTCAGCCGAAGCTCCGGCGCGAAACACAGGTTGATGAGAATCCGGCTGGCGGTAAACAGCGACCCCGCACCCAACCCGAGCACGAAACGTGCGACGGCGAGCTGCGTCGACGTGTGCGCCATGCCGCACAGCCATGCCCCAAACGCCATGAGCGTGAGCGCGCCGGTGAGGAACGCGCGATACCCCAGGCGCGAGGCCAGCCAGCGCTGCTTGAGAATCACGAGGATCCCCGCCACGGCATAGAGCGTCGAGACAAACGCGTATTCTTCGGGCGCGGCACCGACGCCGCCCGCGATATGGGACGACGCGAACACGAACATGCCGTTCTCCAGCATTTCAATGCCTGTGGCGGCGGCGATCACGGCCATCAACACGCGCTGCCGTGTCGTGTGTGCCAACCGCAAACCCCAGGAATTCATCTTCGCCTCGCCAATGAAAACCGCCCGGGATCTGCCTGAAGATGCCGGGCGGTCATGACACACCGAGTGTCAGCGTGCCTTACATGGGAGTCTAGGCGTTGCCGGCTTGCGGACCAATGGGATGGCGGCCAATACGCTATTGCCGATTTGGCAACAATGCGCCGCTCAACAAGCCGTTCGGCCAGGCCGGGTGGACCTTAGCGCCGCACGCCAGCGGTGCGGGCGGGGCCGCGGTGGCTCGGATCGAACATCGCGAGCAGGTAGATCAGCACGAGGTACGGCCATGTCCAGGCGAGCCAGCGCGCCAGCACATTGAAGTGAACGTAGCGGCCTTGCCGCCAAGACTGGAGCGCTGCCTCGTAGTATGGATTCGCGGGCAGCAGATTGACGAACACCAGCAGCACGACAAGCGCGCCCAGCGCGACGGCCCCGCGCAGCGCACGCGGTCCGCGGCCGGCGACGAGCAACACCAGCGCGCCGATGACTACGCCGTAAATGGCGCCCGCCGTCACCCAGTCGAATGCCTGCGCGGGCGAGAACTGCCACGCCGACGCGATGGCCTTGATCGCGAACGCGCTGGTGAACATGGCGCACAACAACGGCACACGCGGTGCCGTCCGGCGCATCGCGAGCGTGGCGAGCAGCCCGGCCAGCACGGTACCGCTGGCGCTCACCACCGTCTCCCACAGGGCATGACTGGCGACGGCATCGAGTTCGGAAAGATAGTCCTGCAATTGCCCCAAGCGCGGCACCCAGTCGATCACCAGACCGGTGACGTCGGGATCCTGCCAGAGCCATATTTGGCGCACCAGATCGCCATCGCCAAAGAGAAACTGCTGCGGGTAAGCCTGCGCCCACGGCCACAGGGCCAGCAACACAAGCAGCAGGCTCGCGTGGCGTTCGAACCATGCGAAGCGCAAATGCCGCAGCCATCCCCGATCGAGCAACGGGCTCGTGAGCGGCACCGCGATGGCGCCACCGATGAGTGCGCCGAGCGCGTTCGTGGCGAGATCGACATTCGACGCCACCCGCGTCGGCAAGTACGTCTGCAACGCCTCGATACCACCGGAAAGCAATGCGCCGAGCACGAAGGCGGCGACGACGGCGCGCACACCCCGCCAGGCCGGATGCAGGGCCAGCACGGTCAACATGCCCAGCGGCAGGTATCCAAGCACGTTGGTGATCACGTCGAACTGCGTGATCCAGCGGGGTAACGGCGCGAACAGATAGTCGAACGGCCCCACGGCCGCACGCTGGAACTCGAACGGATACAGGCTCGCATAGGCGATCAGCAGTATCAGGCACAGCAGCGCCTGACGCGCAAGCGGCGAAGCGCGTCGTTGCCAGGGTTTGATGTCCTGATCGGTCATCGGCGGCACGAGCCTATCGTGCTGTCGCGCCCGGGGCCGACGACGCGGCAGGCAACGACGGCCGGGCGCGTGCCGCTGTCCCGGCCGTAGCCGACGGTGCCGGCACGCGCCCGGCAAGCCACTGAATCAGTTGCGTCTGCACCGCGTCGCTGGCCGCGGCAAGCGCGCGGGTGCCGCCGGCTGCGTCGGCACTCGCAGCGGGGGCCTGCGCACGTAACGTCGTCTGCGCGAGCAGCTTCGGTCCATCGAACAACGTGGCGCGCACCTGGACAACGCCGTGGCTTGTCGACGCACTGTCGAAGTACTGCGCAAACTCTTCGATCTCCACGCGCAGCGCTGGCGCAGCGGTCGGATCGCCTGCCGCCAGCACCGGCCTGTCGACCGACAACGCCGCGCGCAGCCGATCCCCGAAGAGCCGCGCGGGCGACGCCAGCCATCGGCTGTTCGCATACCCGCGTGCCTGATCGCCGTCGCTGGAGGGCAAGCGGTAGTAGATCGTGTCGACGTCGAGCCAGCTTGGCGCATTGACCACCACTTTCAGCGGCGACATCCGCAGGCCACCGGTCGCGGCCACGTCCGATGCCGGGGCGGCGGTGTTGGCGGCGGTGTTGGCGCTAGTGTCCCTGGCATTGGCAGCGACATTGGCCGACGCGGCAGGGATCGTCGGCGGGCCGAGATCGAAGCGCGTCAACGAGGCCGACGGTGCCGGGGCGGCGCACCCCGCCACCAGCACAACCGCGGCGGCGCAAAGCCACCCGGCGGCGAGCGCACGCGCACGCTCGCCGCCGCGAGGCGCGACGGCTACCTCGTTGGCGTTGACCGCGTCGATCGGCTCAATCATCTCGATATCCCCTTGCATGACGGTGTTGCGCATTATTGACGTCCTCCGCCGGGCCACGAAAACCCCGCTTCCCCCGGACCGGGTGGCGGTGGCGACGTGCCGAAGAGCAGTGCGCGCGGATTGCGATTGATCGTCTCGGCCGCTTGCCCGACGGCCTGCGTCGTGAAGCGCAAATCGTCCGAGAGCGTGTTCAGGCGCGGCAGCGCTTCTTGTTGCAGCGACCCTTCGAATGTTTCCATCGTTCCCTGGAACGCCGCCAGACTCGACGCCGCCTGATCGGCCGCGCGTCCCACGCTATCCAGGTTGCGCACGAGCGGCCCCTGAGGATCGGTCAATTGATCGGTCAGACGATGCGCCCCGGCAAGCGTGCCGGTGAGCTCGCGCACGGTGTCGGGTAACTGCGCCGTGACGGGCTCGAGCTGCTGCGCCACGCGATCCACGCTCTGCGCCGCGGCCTTCACGCTGTTGATCGAATCGAGCATGGCCTGCCGGTTGTCGGGCGACAGCAGCGTATTGACCGAGGACGTTGCCTCTTCGAGCTGATGCACCAGGTTGTTGCCGCGCCGCTGCAGTTCGTCCACGAAACTCGGGCGCAACTGCAATTGCGCGACTTGCTTCTCCGACGACGACAGCAACGTTCGGTCGCGTCCATCGTCGTCCAATTGTACGAATGCCAACCCGGTCACCCCTTGATAGCTCAGCGTGGCGAATGTCGATTGGGTCATCGGCGTGCCTTTGTTCACGAGAATGCGGATCAAAATCTGCCCAGGCGTGCGCGGGTCGAACTTGATCGACTCGACCTTCCCGACGGACAGGCCGCGGTACCGCACGGCGGATTCCGGATTGAGTCCGGTCACGTTGGTGTGCGAGACCAGGTCGTAGGGAAGGCGCACACGGTTGTCGCGATTGAACCAGTACACCGACGCGGCGACGGCGGCAAGCAACACCAGCGTGAAGAGGCCCGCCATGAAAGCGTGCGATTTATTTTCCATCGTCGAGGAACTCCGAAATCTTGGCGCGCCGCGCCGCAGGCAATGCCAGCAACGCGCGTCTGCCGCGTTCACCGAGGAAGAAGCTGTGGATGAACGGGTGATCGACACGGACCACGTCTTCCACCGGCGCATTGACGAGCACCCGACGCTCGGCGAGCACCGCCACGCGCGTGGCGAGCATCATCACCGTGTCCAGATCATGCGTGACCATGACGACGGTCAGGCCCAGCGAGCGGTGCAGGCCGCGAATCATGTCCACGAATTCGTCTGACGCCTGCGGATCGAGCCCAGCCGTGGGCTCGTCGAGAAAGAGCAGTTCCGGCTCCAGCGCAATGGCCCGCGCGATCCCTACGCGCTTGATCATCCCGCCCGACAGCTCCGACGGCATGCGGTTGGCCATGCGCCCCGACAGCCCCACCATCTCGAGCTTGTACATCACGACATCGCGAATCAGGTCTTCCGAGAGCGTGTGCAGTTCGCGCAGCGGTTGCGCAATGTTGTCGAACACCGTCATTGCGGAGAACAGTGCCCCGCGCTGAAACAACATGCCCGAGCGGCGGCGCAGCAGGTGCGCGCTGCGACGATCGATCGTCGTGATGTCGTGACCGAAGACGCTGATGTGGCCAGTGGTCGGCGACTCCAGCCCGATGATCTGGCGAATCAGCGTGGTCTTGCCCGAGCCTGAGCCGCCGACAAGCGCAATGATCTCGCTTTGCCGTACGGTGAGATCCAGATGCTCATGAATCGTGTGCGTACCGTAGCGCTTCGTGAGATCGCGCACCTCGATCACCGGGTCGGCATCGCCCGGCAGGCTTGACGACACAGGCGGACAACCCGCCGCGGCGCCGGATATCACATCGCTGGCGTAAGCCTGCGCGGCGGGAACGGCCGCGACGGCCGAGGTGGCGAGCGCTGGGGCACGATCGGGTACGGGGGATTGGGACATCAGCCGATCCCCGTGTTGCGAAACAGAATCGCGAAGATGGCATCGGCCAGAATCACCACGGTGATCGACGTCACTACGGACTGTGTCGTGCCCTCCCCAAGGCTCTGCGTGTTCGGTTTGACCCGCATGCCGAAATGGCAGGCCACGAGTGCGATCAGCATGCCGAAGACGCCCCCTTTTCCCAGGCCGATCCACAGATTGGCGATGGGCACGGCATTGGGCAACGTGGTGAAGAAGTAGCGCAGTCCGATACCGAGTTCGTACTTTGCCGCGAGCGCGCCGCCGAGCAGCGCGATGATGTTCGTCCACATGACGAGCAGCGGCATGGCAATGGCCAGCGCAATGACCTTCGGCAGGACGAGCCGCAAACCGTGCGGAATGTCCATGACGCGCATCGCGTCGAGCTCTTCGGTCACGCGCATCACGCCGAGCTGGGCGGTGATGGCCGACCCCGAGCGACCCGCCACGAGAATCGCGGAAAGCACCGGGCCGAGTTCGCGGATCACGGCAAGACCGAGGATGTTGACGATGAACGTGCTCGCCCCATACAACTTGAGTTGCTGGGCCGACAGATAGGACAACACGATGCCGATCAGGAACGCCACCAGCGCCGTGATGCCGAGTGCCTTGGCCCCGGCGCTGTAGATATTGGCGGACATCTCCAGCCATGGCGCACGAACCGGATGACGAATGACGCGGCCGAGGTCGATCACAAAGCGTCCGAACATCGTGACGCCGTCGCGCAAATGCTCGCCCAGCGTGAAGAGCGACGCCCCCAGCCGGCTGATCGGATCGAGGCGGCGGGTGGGCGCCGGACTCTGTCGCGAGCGATCGAATTCGGCAAGGTGATCGAAGAGCGCCCGCTGTGTCGGCGTAAGCGCGATGCGCTCGGGAAACCGACGTTGCCAATAACGCCACAGCGCCTGCGCGCCGACGTGGTCGAGCCGCTCGACGCGGGTCAGGTCCCACGCCAGCTCGCCCTGCGGCAGCGAATCGACCAGGCGCAACAGCGTCTTCTTGCGCTGCGAGAGGGCGAGCGCTGTCCACAGGCCGTGCAGCATGACCACCGGGCCTTGCGCCGTGGTGGTCAGCTCCAGAGTGGGCACGGCATCGAGGTTCAAAACAGACGATCTCCTGGCGACAAACTCGTCGAAATCCGGCAAAACGCGGTCATTGTACGGTACAGGGGCGACCAGTCGATGGCAACCCGGCGCAGGCTGAAAACGCGGTGGTGCTGGCCGATTGGGTCCTCGGACAATACCGAAAAACGGGGACGACGGCAGTGCAGACCGGCGCGGCGCCGGCCTCGCCGCTACAATAGCAACCATGAATAAAGCCGCGCCCTCCTTGCCGAACGCCCCCCTCGCCCCAATGGCGGCGGATTCGTCTGAACGCCCCGCCGACGCGGGTGGCGAGCCGTCGCGCGACACCGTATCCCGCCAGCTCGATGGCGACCGAATTCGCTCGGCGCTGTCCGCCACTTGCCGCAACTGGCAGATCGACGTGGTCGAGACCACGGGGTCCACGAACCTCGATCTGCTGGCCCGCCTTCGTCAGGACGCGTCGTGCGCGCCCATGCTGCGCGCCGCGATGCGCCAGACGGGCGGACGCGGACAACGTGGCCGCGCGTGGCAGAGCGTACCGGGCGACAGCCTGACGTTTTCGCTCGCCTATGGGATGCCGGGCGGACCGGCCGAACTGGCCGGGTTGTCGCTCGCGACAGGCGTCGCGGTGGTGGAAGGACTCTCGGATCTGCCGCTGTCGACACCGCAGGCGCTCGGGCTCAAATGGCCCAACGACGTGCTGCTGCGCGGCGACAAGCTCGCCGGCATCCTGATCGAGACGCTCCCGGCCGGCCCAGGGCGCATCGGCGTCGTGATCGGCATCGGGGTCAATCTTCGGCGGGCTGCGGACGTGGCCGCCCGCATCGACAACGCCGCGCCTTCCGACGGCGGCACGACCTCATCGGCCGCCGTGCAGGCCACACCGCCGGCGGCGCTCGAATCGGTGCTGGTCGATCCGGATATGTCGACGGTGTTGATCGCATTGGTCCAGCGTCTCGCCACCATGCTGGATCGCTTCGCCGTGCATCGTTTCGGTGTCTTCCGTGACGACTGGGAAGCCATGCACGCCTATGGTGGGGCGTCGATTCGCGTCATCGAAAATGGTCGCGATCTGTTGCAGGGCGTGGCGCTCGGCGTCGATTCGCAAGGTCGGCTGCGCGTCGCGACGCCTGACGGCGAGCGCGCGATTGCCAGCGGAGAAGTCTCCGTGCGATTGCTCGATGCTTCCCGCACGCGTGACGCCCAAGGGGGCCGTGGATGAGCGCCGCCCGACAGACACCGCCACAACGACCGGCGGACACCGCGAAGTCTGCGGCAACGGTGGCGGACACCCGCCTTGCGAATGCCTCGCGCGGCAGCTTCGACACACATGGCGCAAGCAGCGCTGACGGTGCACCGTGGCTGCTCGTCGATGCCGGCAACAGCCGAATCAAATGGGCGCTTGCGCCGGCCGTGCGCCCAGCGGGTTGGCGCGCAGCGGCGCCGTCCTTTCTGGCCAGCGGTGCGGTCGATCACGCCGAATGGCGCACGCTCGCCACGCAAATTCGCGCGGGCTGGGCCGCGCTGGTGTCGGGCTCGGGAGAAGCTCACTTCGCGCCGAACATGACACCGCTCGCCACCGGCCATGGCAGACGGGACGAAGGCTTCGTCTGCCCTGCGCCAGCGGGTGTCTGGCTTGCCAATGTGGCGGGCGATCCCGCGGAACAAGCCGTGCGCATGACACTGCAAACGCTGTGGGGCCTGCCATCGGCCGATTGGCTGCAGGTCTTGCGCGCCAGCGAATCGCGAGCGGGGGTGCGCAATGGTTATCAAGTCCCCACACAGCTCGGCAGCGACCGCTGGGCCAGCCTGATCGGCGCGCACGCCGCGTGGCCGGGCGAACATCTGCTGATCGTCACGTTGGGCACGGCCACCACCGTGGAAGCCTTGCGTGCCGACGGCGATTATCTCGGCGGGCTGATCGCCCCGGGGCCCGCACTGATGCTCCAGTCGCTTGCCCACGGCACCGCACAATTGCCGACGCTAGACGCCACCATGCCAACCGGCGGACAAGCATTTGCATGCAGCACGACCGATGCCATCCTGCGCGGGTGCGCCGCGGCGCAAGCCGGCCTGGTCGAGCGCAGTCACGCGCAATTGCAGGCACAACTCGGCGCCCCCGTGCGTTGCGTGCTCGCGGGCGGCGCACGCCAGGCGCTTGCGCACACCCTGACCGTGCCCGTTACCGAACACGATCAACTGGTACCGGCCGGCTTATACGAGGTGGCGCTTCGGGCTGCCGAGGGCGGCGCAGCGGCGAGCGCCACATCCGTCCCCCACATGACCGATATGTCGGTATCCCCATCGCAAGATGCCGATCCATCCCCCGGGGGTGCTTGAGATGTTGCGTGCGCTGTTGCTTGTCATGTTTCTCGCGGCGAATGCAGCACTCGCCGCTGTGCAGTTCGGCTGGCTGAAATGGCACGATGTGCTGCCTGCCACCGGCCGCGAACCGGCGCGGGTCGAAAGGCAAATCGAACCGGAGCGCATCCGCTTGACCGGAGCAGCGATCAGCGGTCAGTCGCCCGCCGCCTCCCCCCCCGTCGGTACGTCAGGCGGGAGACACGAATCGCAAGCCTCACGAGCGGCGGCGACGGCCGGCGCTTCGGGGGCGAGCGTTGCATCGGCAGGGTCGTCCAGCCCCGGAACGTCCGAGTCGGCATTGACGACGATGGCCGCAAGCCGGGCCGTCGCCGCCGCGACAGCGAACGCGGTATCGGGCGATTCGGCGGCTTCGCAGGCCGCCGCCGCGAAGGTCACGTCCATCTGCCTGGATGTCGGCCCGTTCGCCGCCAACGACGCGCAACAAGCGCGCGGCCTTTTGCTCGCCGCACTGCCTTCGGGACAAGGTGAGATTCAATCGGTGGCGCTCGACAAGCGGTACTGGGTACATCTCGACCCGGTGCCCAATAAACCCGCCGCCGATAAACAGGTTGCGCAATTGCGTGCAGCAGGGGTGACGGAGTATTTCCTGCTCAACGGCGAAGGCTCGACGCTCGTCGTCTCGCTCGGACTGTTCAACGACAAGGAGCGTGCGGTGCGCTTGATGAGCGCCGCGCAGAAGCGAGGCATCACGCCGCAACTGAGCGAAAGGCCCAATGCCAAGAGCCGGATCGTCTACCGAATTGTCGGCATCAACGCGAATGCCGCGGCCCAGATTCGCAGCGTCGTGACGCAACAGTGGACTGCGCAATGGGTGCGGACTTGCCCCGCCCCGGCCGCGAGCGCACCGGGGTAACGGTCGCGTCACGCTTCGTCGGATGACGTCCGCTGCGGCCGCTGGCGGCTGGCGGCTGGCGGCTGGCGGCTGACGGCTGACGGCATCGGGTTATGTTCGGTTGCGCCGGTCCGAGCCCAGCCGATCCGAGCTGACGCGCCCCGAGCCGGGTTGAGCCACGCTCAACCACGCTCAGCCACGCTCAGCCGCGCTCAGCCGACGCGCTTCAACGACACGACGGGCCGCACAATCCCGGTCTGTATACCCCGCGCGTTCTTGACGATCGGCGACACCCACGGCGCCAATCCGGTCGCCTCGGGCGACGCGACCAACCCGAGGGCCTTGAGTACGGCCACCGCTGCGGTATATAACGCACGCATATTGCCGTCGACAACTTTGATGGCAATGCCCAGGCCCGCGGAGCGCACGCCGATCGTCTGCACGCCATCGGCGCCGATCTTGGCCACCCAGTCCCCGGGTGCCATGCGCATGAACGCCAGATCGTTGCGCGCCGTGCCGGACACCATCTCCGGCTGCTGCGTCATGGCGGCGAACAAGGTCGAGAGTGCCGCATCGTCGCTCGCGGCGAGTCGGGCGTACGCGGCAGCGAGCCTGTCGAGCGGCAACGCGTAGTTCGGCGCGGAGCATCCGTCAATGCCCAACGCCAGCGTCTCGCCCTTCACGCCGACGACATCGCCGACGCGCGCGCGAATCGCCTGTTGCAGCGGATGCGCCGGATCCAGGTAGGTATCGAGCGGCAAGCCGTGCTGCACGCAATACGCGAGAAAGCCCGCATGCTTGCCCGAACAGTTGTGATGCAGCGACGTCGGCTTCAGATCCGCCGGTGCACGTCGACCGGTGGCGGAGTAAAACGTCGGCATGTGACAGCCGCACTGCAAATGATGCTCGTCGCAACCCGCCTTGTTCAGCAGGCTTTTCACACCGTCGACGTGAAACGCCTCACCGGAGTGGCTCGCGCACAGTAACGCCAGCTCCGGCTGCGTCAGACCGAAATGCGCGACGCCGTCGCCCTCGACGAACGGCAGCGCCTGAAAGGGCTTGAGCGTGGAGCGCGAAAACGTCAGAAACGACAGGTCGCCTGCGGCGTATCGCAAGCGCCCTTGCGCGTCGACCACGGCTACGGCGCCGTAATGCACGCACTCGACCGTATCGACGCCCATCGCGCCGCGCGTGACTTCAACGAGCGGGGCCAGATTCATGATTGGGCGCGCACCTTCTTGAGCAGCGACGTCGTCGAGCGTTGATGTTCGAACGGAATGGCCAACGCCTTGCCGCCCCAGCCACGCACGAGCGCAGACTCCGGCAGCGTGTCCATGTCGTAGTCGCCGCCTTTGACGAGAATGTCGGGACGCACGGCGGCAATCAGCGCCTCGGGCGTCGATTCGCCGAACGTCACGACATAGTCGACGCTTTGCAACGCCGCCAGCAGCGCGGCACGGTCGTTTTCGTTATTGATCGGCCGGTCGTCGCCTTTGCCGAGCGTGCGCACCGAGGCGTCGCTGTTCACCCCGACGATGAGGCACGCCCCCAACGCGCGCGCCTGCGCGAGATAGGTCACGTGACCGCGATGCAAGATGTCGAACACGCCGTTGGTGAACACCAGTGGTCGCGGCAGCGTCGGCGCCAATGCGGCGAGCGCCTCGCGCGGGAGAATCTTGGCCTCGAAATCGGCCGGAGGAATGACTTGGGAAGCGGACATGACGATCGTTCGAAATAGGTGCGCTATTGTCCCACGCCGCGTATGAGGCAACAAAAAAGGGGCCGAAGCCCCTTTCCTGTCGATACCGTCGGCGCCGAACGTGCGATTACGATGCCGTGGCAACGGCCGGTGCGGCCACCGCCGCCAGACGGCTGGTGATTTCCTTGCGGTAACGGTTCAAGTCCTGCGCCGTCGCGAACGTGTGCTCGAACAGGAGCGACATGTTGTGCAGAATACGCTCGACGACCTTCTTCTCCCAACTGTCGTCGAATTTGATTTGCTCGTCGAGCCAGTGTTCGAGCCACTCCGGTTCCGGCAAACGCGACTGCACCGTGTCGTTCGGGAACAGGTCCTTGTTCACGTGCAGGTTGGTCGGGTGCAGCGGCTTTTCGGTACGACGCGCCGACGCCATCAGCACGCCGATCTTCGCGAACGCGGCGCGCGCGTTATCGCCGAAGCTCGTCAGTGCCTTCTTCATATAGCGCAGATAAGCGCCGCCATGACGCGCTTCGTCGCGCGAGATGATTTCGTAGATGGCCTTGATGACCGGCTCGGTGTGCCATTCGGCCGCACGGCGATACCAGTGATTCAGGCGAATTTCGCCGCAGAAGTGCAGCATCAGTGTCTCGAGCGGCGGGGCCGGGTCGAACGGGAAGCGCACGGCGTGCAGCTCGGCTTCGGTCGGCACGAGGTCCGGGCGGAAGCGGCGCAGGTATTCCATGAGCACCAGCGAGTGCTTCTGCTCTTCGAAGAACCAAACGCTCATGAACGCGGAGAAGTCGCTGTCGTCACGGTTGTCGCGCAGAAACATCTCGGTGGCCGGCAGCGCCGCCCATTCCGTGATGGCATTCATCTTGATGGTGCGCGCCTGATCGTCGGAGAGTTGGCTTGCGTCGAACTTGTCCCACGGAATGTCCTTCTCCATGTTCCAACGCACTGCCTCCAACGACTTGTACAGTTCGGGATACAGCATTTCGTTCATTTCAATTACCCCCAAGGTCGCGAGACCTTACACCAGGACTCAAGATAGTATTGTGAAAGTTTACGCCGAATTTCGACAGACAAAACGGTGAGCGTGTCGTGGGCGGCCCCCGCCGTCCGACTTCACGTCTTGAACCCTGCCGTCGCTGAAGGACGACGAATTAACGCCTGTAATCTGGCCGCATCCTGGCGATATGGCTTAGAGCGAGCCTTCTAAAATATGGCCAAACTCTTGAATCATAACATAAAAGCCGTTTAATCCCGCCAACGTCGCCCCTCGCGTGACAGTAATGCGTCGTAATGTTGACGCCCGTCAAATTGTCACGCAAAGCGCCTATGCTCATTGGGCGACCGGCTTTCCGACACACCTTCGGCGGCCAACCCGGCGCGCGGCCAGCCGCTTGCGCGTCTTGAGCGTCGACGCGTGCGAATGCGGACATCACGGCAGCGCGTCAGGGTTTGCCCTTGTGCCATGGGCCTGCGCGCGCGGCGTCCGATGGTCTACGCTGAAATCAATCGTTCCGTAAGTGCGACCGGGTGACAGCCCCCATCCCTGCCGACGCCGACGTTTCCTTTTTCCGCGCCGCGCTTTGAGGAAAGTTCTCAGTCGCAAATACGCAACACGTTGTATCGGCCGGCGCACCGGCAGAACGAGCCATGCGCCGCCAACGGGCCTACCGACTCGACTGGATCCTTGACCGATAAGGAGCCGAGCATGCCCACTCGTCCCGCACTTGCCGCATGGCTACGCACCGTCTGCTTTCTGGCGACGGTGGCAACGGCCCCCGGCGCCCTGGCGTTCGACGCCGGGCAACTCGCGTCGCAAGAAATCCCCACCGCCCATCTGGTCGGCCACGGGTCCTTCACGCGCCTGGGTTTTCATCTCTACGACGCGGAACTCTTCTCAGGCGCCGATCGCATCAGCGCGAACTGGAGTGCGCATCCGCTGGTGCTCGATCTGCGCTACGCGCGCAGTTTCAAATCTCATACGCTCGTGCAGCGCAGTCTGATCGAAATGACCAAGCTGCAAGTGGCCACCGATGCGCAACGGGAGCGCTGGGCGGAAGAACTGGCGCGCATCCTGCCCGACGTGACGGCCGGGCAGCACTTGACCGGCGTCTTCCTGCCCGGCGACGGCACGCGGTTCTTCTCGGACGGCAAACTGATCGGCCAAATCGCGGGCGACGCCTTTGGCCGTGCTTTTTTCGCCATATGGCTGGATCCGCGCACCAGTGCCCCCGACCTTCGCGCCGAATTGATCAGCGACGCGCGATAAGTCGCCGGTGTCTCATCCGCGCCACGCACGCTGCAACATCGCGGTGCAAACGTGCGTTGCCGTTGATAATTGACCAAAAGTCGATCCCGGCGCCGCGCGCCCGGGATGACTGAGACCGGCCCCGCCCCGGCCATGGACGGGTCCATCGAATCGCGCTGTCCAGGCGCCCACGCGAGCATGCCTATGGATATCGATCATGCGGCTGCGCTTACGCGCCTGACGCGCTACTTCGAGACCCTCACCCGCCAAAGCGTCGGGAATCTGGGCGAGTTCTACGCGCCCAACGTCTATCTCAAGACGCCGCTGCACGAGGTGCGCAGCGCCGCCGAAGTGGCGACGCTGCTCACGCACCTATTCGAGCGCGTCGACGTGCCGCGCATTGAATTTACCGCCACGCTGCTGCAACACAATCAGGCGCTGCTGGTGTGGAATCTGCATTTCCATACCAAACGGTGGCTTGACGACGAACAGGTCATTCATGGCGCATCGCACCTGCGTCTCGCTGTGGACGGACGCGTGGCCTATCAGCGCGACTATTGGGACGCCACTGAAGATATCTACGTCAAGCTCCCCATCTTTGGACGTCTATTGCGTTGGCTACGCCATCGACTGTTTCGTTGAGACGTCGCCACACCGCCATTTGCCAAAGGGCAGTTTTCTTCAATACACGGCGTCCGTCGCCGCCTACATTCGGAACCTCGCTTCACCCGCTTTCTTCAGTATCGAGGGATCCGATGACACTTTTCTATTCAATGGCGGCGTTCGCGCTGGCCGCTTCGATCACGCCGGGTCCGGTCAATGTCGTGGCACTGGGCGCGGGCGCGCGCTATGGCCTCGGACCGAGCCTGCGTCACGTGACCGGTGCGACGGTGGGCTTCGTCGCGTTGCTCGTTGCGGTCGGCTTCGGCGTGCACGAGTTACTGCACCGGATGCCCGTACTGATGCACGCGATTCAGTGGTTCGGCGTGGCGTTCCTGCTTTATATGGCCTACAAACTGGCGATCGATAACGGCGTGTTGAACGACGCCGACACGCGGCGTGGCCCGACCCTATCGAAAGGCGCCGTCATGCAGTGGCTCAATCCGAAAGCCTGGCTCGCGGCGCTGGCCGGAATGGGCGCGTACACGGCAGGTGATCCCGCGCGCATCTGGCAATTCGCGGCGATCTGCTTTGTCGTTTGCTGGTGCTCGGTGGGATGCTGGGCCGCCGCGGGTGCGATGTTGCGTCATCGCATGCGCGACGCGCGGCGCGTGCGGCGTCTGAACTGCGCGATGGCGGCACTGTTGGCGGGAAGTGCCCTGTATCTTGTCGCGACCGGCTAAGGAAACATGCGCCTTCGCGGCGTCGAATCACGCGGCGTGCGGCTCCCGGTAATGCCCCGGCGTCGTGGCGAGGCGTTGTTTGAAGGCGCGTTGGAAATGCGCCTGGTCCGCGAAGCCCGCATCGAGCGCCACCTCGGCAATGGCATGTCCACGGCGCAGTCGGCGCCGTGCATATTGAATCCGCTGGTCCATGAGAAAGGCGTGCGGCGTGAGTCCGTATTGCTCTCGAAAGACGCGTGTCAGGTAAGACGCCGACAGGCCCGCTGCCGCGCAAATCTGCGCAAGCGTCAGCGCCTCTGTGCAGTGGGCACGGATGAAATCGGCGGCGCGGCGCAGCTTGTGCGAGTCGTCCCGCATCGGTTGCGGCGCTGGGTTCAACCGCTCGTGCACGTCGATGAAAAACTGCTGTACCACGCTCTCGCGCTCAAGCCGGTCGCGCGTCGCGTCGGTGCAAACGTCATAGAGCCGGTTAAGCCCCTGGTACAACACCGGATCGTCAGCGGACATCGGGTCGAACAGATGCAAATCCTGTCCATGCCCGAAACCCAGTTCCCGCTGCGTTTCGCGCAACCACGCCGTGTCGACGAACAGCATCCGATAGGCCCACGCCTCGTCGTCAATGGGATTGCAAGCATGCACCGCGTCAGGGTTCATCACGACAACGCTGCCGCGGCCCACCGTCTCGCGTGCCCGGCCATTCCGATAGGTACTCCGCCCTCCCGTCACGACGCCGATGGAAAACGTCTCATGGCTGTGCAACGCGTAGCAGACGCGACGCCCATCGCGCACCTCTCGCGCTTCGAGAAACGGCAGCGCCGGATCGCGCCAGAACGTCGACGGGTACGGACACGCAACAGTGGATTTCGACATAGGGACAGGATCAGTGAGGACAACAACTCATGCGGCCGGCTTGCCAGTATCCGCCACGGCGGCGGGCGGTTCCGCCGATAGCGGCGAATTCGCCGGCAACCCCACGCCCCCGACCGCCCCGGCCTCGACACGATGGAGCGGGCTGGTGCCATCCGCTTCCGCCACGAGCCATGCGGCAATCGCGTCGCGCTGCGCGTAGGCGTCGGCCTCGCCCAGCGCAATGAGTTCCTGCGTGTAAGACGACTCGAACAGCAGGTAGCTGGCGAAGGCCGCGCCGCGCGCTTCGTCCGCCCCGATCGCGCCGAGGATCGTACGAACGGCCCGCGGCAACTGCTGCAGATGACGCGCTGCAATCGGCTCGATGCGCTGGCTTGGCGAGATCAAAAGCGTCTCGATGGGCCGCCAGCCGCTGGATTCGCGTTGCGCCTCGGGCACATGCCGCAGCACGTTGTTGATATGCTGGAGTCGCTCCAGATCCGCCGACAGGCCGTCGATGAACACGCTCGCGAGCGCCTGCCCGCCGATCTGCGCCAGACTGGGATAGCCGCCGATGCGCTCGCCGCTGCTGTCGAGTCCGTACTGTCCGTGCGCCGCGCCAATGATGAGGATGCGGGTGGCGCCGAGATGGATCGGTGGACTGAGCGGCGCAATCTGGCGCATCGATCCGTCGCCGAAATACTCGGGCTGCCCGTCGAGATCGAGCTCGACGGCGGGAAAAAGAAACGGGATCGCACTCGATGCCAGCAAGTGCTGCACGCTCAGCGGCACCGCACGCGCCAGGCGCAGCGAACGCTTCCAGGCCTGAATCGGCTCGGCGCTCTGATAGAAGGTGACATGCTTGCCTGACGAGTACGAAAGCGCCGTCACCGACAAAGCCTCGAGCGCCCCCGACGCGAAAACGTCGGGCAGTCGATCGAGACGAATCGCACTGCGCAGCATGTCGCCGAGTGGCGACCAATCGAACAGCGAGCGCGGTGAGCGACGCAGCGCCCAACCGAGCGAAAGCGCCGCCAGCCAGCGTGCCCCGGTGCCCGCCATGCCCAGCGAGTCCGCGCGGAACACCTGACCGGCGTGAAATTGACGCCACACTGCGTCCAGCTTCATGACCCCATGCTGGAAATCGTCGGCGTGCGAAGCGAGCGCGGCGGCGTTGATCGCGCCGGCCGAGGTGCCACAGACAATGGGAAACGGAATCGCGCGCCGCGACGGCAGAACCTCGCGTTGGATCGCGGCGATCGCGGCCAGCACGCCCACCTGATACCCCGCGCGTGCTCCGCCGCCCATCAGGACGAGGCCAGTACGTTCGCCTGAAATCATGGGGGCCTCCTCCCGCCGTGGTCAACGTTGTGGTTGTGTCTGCCTTTGTCGCTATCGCCGTGGCCGATGCCGCCGTCGCTCCTGCCGCATGTGTCGTTGGTCCGACCGCCCTACCACTTCCAGGCGGCCTGCTTACCCGGCGTCTTGCCTGCGGCGGGCGCGGCCTTCGCCGACGTCTTGGCAGACGTTTTTGCCGCGGCCGACTTCGCCGGCGGCGTCTTGCTGGCCGGCGCACGCTTGGCCGCGGTCTTGCCCGTCGCCTTGCTCGTACCCGCCGCCCGCTTCGCCGTGCTGGCCTTTGCCGTGGCCTGGCCAGACGCCTGCGTTGGCTCCGCCCCCGCCGATTTCGTGGGTTTTGCGGGCTTTGCGGGTTTCGCCGTCGCGCCCTGCGTCGCCTTGGCTGCGGCCTCCGACATTTGCGCCGCCGCCGCTTCCGTCATCTGTGATGCCGACACGCCGGCCGCCTGCGCGGCAGCGGCAATCTGGTCGAACTGCGTGCGCATCGCGTTGAACCAAAGCGACGGGTCCAACGCACCGTAAGCGTTGCCCGCCTGCGCGAACGGCGACTGTGTGTCGCCGCCCGCCGGGGCTTCCTCGGCCGCGGCCGCCTTGGGTTCCGGCTCCGGTTCCGGTTCCGGCTCGGGTTCCGGTGCGCTCGCCTGCGGCTCGACGTCTTGCGCCGGCGCCTCGGCGGCAAACGGTGAGCGCCAGAAGTTCGCCGCGCCCGCCTGTCCGAACGGCGACGCACTCGCCTGCGCGTCGCTCGCGGCGCCGAAGGTGCCGGTGCCGAACGAGCGAAGCGTCGCATAGGTGGCCCGTTGCACTTCGAAGGCCTGGATCGTCGAGCGCAGCACATTCAGATTGAGCGTGAGCCACTGCTCCACCGCACGCATCTCGGCGATGCGATTCTCGATCTCGTCGGGATCGAGCAACGGTGCCGCGCTCTGCATCAGCTGCGTGAGCGGCGAGGTAAATGTCGCGGGCGGGCTGAACGCTTCCCACATCTTCTTGAGAATGTCGAAGCCGTTGGGCATGGCACTCGTCGAATCGCTCATTACAGTCTCCAGTCACGGTCGGGGACGCACGGCCCGCGGGGCAATCCCGGCAAGTCGCGCACATCCTGAGCGCCTTCTCGCGCACGTGGGTGCGCGAAGGGCGTATGGATATCGATCATACGCCGAGCGTGCGCCAGTGGTGTGTCAGAACGGGGCGTCACCGCCGTAATCCGGCGCGCGACGCTCGCGCAGCGACGCAATGCCTTCGCGCACGTCCGGCCCCGCGAAGCCCATGAATTCGAGTGCGAGCGACGCATCGAACGAGGGCCCCGCGCTGCGCAACCAGTTGTTGAGCGCGTACTTGGTCCAGCGAATGGCCGTGGTAGAGCCACGCGCCAGCTTGTCGGCCACTTCGAACGCGCGCGGCAGCAGGTCGGCCTCGTCGACGGTGAGCGACACGAGCCCGATGCGCTCGGCCTCTTCGCCCGTGACCGGCTCGCACAGCAGCAGGTAGTACTTCGCCTTCGCCATGCCGCAGAGCAGTGGCCAGACGATGGCGGCATGATCGCCCGCCGCAACTCCCAGCCGCGTATGGCCGTCGATGATGCGCGCGGTCTTCGCGGCAATCGAGATGTCCGCCAGCAGGCCCGCGACCAACCCGGCCCCCACGGCCGGACCGTGCATGGCGGAGACGATCGGCTTGCTGCAATTGATCACGTTGTAGACGAGATCGCGCGCTTCGCGCCACACGCGGGCGCGCACGGCGAAATCGTCGGCCATGTCTTCCACGAGCGACAGGTCGCCGCCGCCGGAGAACCCCTTGCCTTCGCCTCGAATGACGACCGCGCGCGTCTCGGTGTCGCGATCGATATCGCGCCACACATCGGCCAGTTCCTGGTGCATGCGATGGTCGGCCGTCGACAGGCCGCTCTTGTTTGCCCCGGCGCCCATGATGAGTTCGAGCACGCCATTGGGATGCCGCTTGAATTGCAGCGACTGGTAGTGTTGATATGGGTCTTGCGACATGGCTTACCGCTCCAAAAAAATATCCCCGCGCAGGCGGGGATGGGGAGGCGGCGGCACCGGACAACGCCGATACCACCGACGGTCAATCTGTGGTGGATGCGCGCGGCGTCGGCCGCCTCACCGTCATGCGAGATCGGCAGGACTCACAACGTTCGCGCTGCACTCACGGCGCGAGTTGCCACTTGCCATTCTCGATTTCGACCATCACGCGAGCCCGCTGGTCGAGGCCGAGGTGATCGGTCGGGCTCATGTTGATCACACCATTCGTGACGTGCATGTTCTTGCTCGTCTCGAGCGCGTCGCGCAACGCCTTGCGGAATTCCGGCGTGCCCGGCTTGGCCGTCTTCAGCGCGATCGGAATGGCGCGCTGAAGCAGAATGCCGGCATCCCAAGCATACGAACCGAAGGCAGCCACCGTGCCGGCACCGAACTTGGCTTCGTACTTCTTGATGTAGTCGAGCGCCACCGCCTTGGCCGGATGATCGTTCGGCAGTTGCGACGCCACGAGCACCGGGCTCGCCGGCAGGTACGTGTTGTTGCAATCCTTGCCGCACACGCGCAGGAAGTCGTTATTGCCCACACCGTGGTTGTGATACACGAGCCCCTTGTAGCCGCGCTCGGCCAATGCCTTCGGCGGCAGCGCGGCAGGCGTGCCGGCGGCGCCCACGACGACGGCGTCCGGATGCGCGGCCATGATCTTCAGGATCTGCCCCGTCACGCTCGGATCGGTACGGGCGAAACGCTCGCTGGCGACCATCTTGATCTTGTGCAGAGCGGCGAACTTGGCGACTTCCTCGTAGAACGCTTCACCCAGCGCATCCCCCTGACCGATGAACGCCATCGTCTTCACGCCATGACGGCTCGCATGCTCGGCGATGGCTGAAGCCATCTGCGCGTCGGTCTGCGGTGTCTTGAACATCCAGTAACGCTTGGCGTCGACCGGTTCGATGATGCGGGCCGACGATGCCAGCGAAATCGTGGGCGTCGTGCCGCTGGCGATCACGTCGATCATCGCGAGCGTGTTCGGCGTGATCGACGACCCGATGATGGCGTCGACATGATTCTCGGAGATGAGCTTCTTGGTGTTCTGAACGGCGGTCGTGGTGTCCGACGCGTCGTCGAGCGTGATGTACTCGACCTTCTGGCCACCGATCTCGGTCGGCAGCATGGTGATCGTGTTGCGCTCGGGAATGCCAAGTGACGCGGCAGGCCCGGTGAGCGAGATATTCACGCCGATCTTGACTTGAGCGGCAGCACCGCCGGCCATCGCCAGCAACATCGCGCCCAGCAGGGCAGTGCGCACGGGGTTTCGCATGGAGAGTCTCCTGATCTGGTCTGGCCCGCGCTCGTTTTTTCTCTTGCGCGGGCCCCCTGGAAAAGGTGCCTCGCGCCGCGCCGGCGAAAATTAGGGCCGGCTCGCCTACCCGATAGGGGTGCGAACCGACTCAAGGAGACAAAGCATAGCGGAGCCGGAATTCCCCGCCATATCCGGGTTCACCCTATTGACGCATCCCCGCGAGCGCCGCAAAGGTCTGCGGGACGCCGATCTTCAAGGCTCACAGGCGTTTCCCACCGCGCTGGCGACGAGATGTCATTCATCCAGCGGCGAGACGGCCTGATCGATAGCGCCGAAGATCGACTTGCCCTGGGCGTCGAACATTTCGATGCGCACGCGATCGCCGTAGCGCATGAACGCAGTCTCCGGCGCGCCCTTGTCGATCGTCTCCAGCATGCGCTTCTCGGCAATGCATGCGCTGCCACGACTGCGATCCTTGTTGGAGATCGTGCCCGAGCCCACGATGGTGCCCGCGCGCACATTGCGCGTCTTGCACACGTGCGCCACGAGTTGGCCGAAGTCGAACACCATGTCTTCGCCGCATTCGGGCGCACCGAACTTCTTGTCGTTCCACTTCACGGTGAGCGGCCGGTGCACCCGGCCAGCGTGCCAGGCATCGCCCAGCTCGTCGGGCGTGACGGCCACCGGCGAGAAGCTGCTTGCCGGTTTGCTCTGGAAGAAGCCGAACCCCTTGGCCAGTTCGGCGGGAATCAGATTGCGCAGGCTCACGTCGTTGACGAGCATCAACAGACGCACGCCTTCGAGCGCGCGCGCCGGGCTTGCGCCCATCGGCACATCCGACGTCACCACGGCAACCTCGCCTTCGAAGTCGATGCCGAAGTCTTCGGACGCGCAGACGATGTCGTCCGTCGGTCCAAGGAAGTCGTCGCTGCCGCCCTGGTACATGAGCGGATCGGTCCAGAATTCGGGCGGCATGTCGGCCCCGCGTGCGCGGCGCACCAGCTCGACGTGGTTCACATAGGCCGAGCCGTCGGCCCATTGGTACGCGCGCGGCAGCGGCGCCATGCACTCGGCCGGATCGAACGCGAAGACGTTGCGCGCACGCTGGTGATTGAGTTCGGTGTAGAGCGTCTGGAGCTGAGGCGCGTAGAACGTCCAGTCGTCGAGCACGCGTTGCAATGTGGGCGCGATGGCGTCGGCAATGCAGGCGCTCGACAGATCGCGCGACACGACGATCAGTTGGCCGTCGCGGGTGCCGTCCTTGCGGGTAGCGAGTTTCATGATATGGAGTCTGCGGGCCACCTGAGGCCCGATAGAATGGCGCGTGAAGCCAAAGATTCTACCTGAGGGCATCGCCCGCCCGTTGAACGGCCGCCGACACGATCTGTCGAACCGAGTACATCGCGATGTGAGATCCTGAGCGCGTGACGTTCCGGTGGATTGTGGCTCGTGCCGTCGCTCGCCAAACATCGGAATCGCCCGCATTGTCCGTATCGCCCTTATTGCTCCTTTTGCCAAGCAGTGCCCAACGTGCCTCCGGCCCCCAACGATTCCCAGGACGCGGTCTTGCCGCCCGCTGGCCCGACACCGTCAGCGGCGGCTCGCCAGCGCGGGCTTTGGCGCACGCGTGGCTTCGTCTGGGCGGGCGTGATGGCCGCCGTGCTCGCCGTCCACGGGCTCATCGCATTGTGGGTCGCGAGCGACCGGTCGTCGATGGAAGACACGCCGATTCCCGACATCCCGGTCACGCTGATTCCGCTCAAACCTGTCGCGCCTCCCGCACCGCCAGCGCCGCCAGCGCTCCCCGCACCGTCAGCGCCCAAGCCGGCCGTCAAGCCGCGCCCCCGCAAGCTCGCCCCCCCGCGCCGCGGGCCGCCCCCGATACACTTGCCGCACCGGCCACGGCGAACACGCCCGGGCCGCAGGCGGCCTCGCAGACCGTCGCAAGCGAAGGCGACACGTCCGGGGCGCCCGCCAGCAGCGCGCAAGCCACCTCGCCGCCCGGCCCGCCGCTCACGGCAGCCGCCGCCAATGGCGACAGGTTCGATCCGCCGCCCTCCGCCACGATGGCGTACGACGCGTACATGAACGGCGTGCGCAATCAGACCGGCGAACTGCAATGGGTCAACGCAAACGGCCATTACCGCCTGCGCGTGGCGGTGCCGATCATCTTCTTCGGCACGTTCGAGTTCATCAGCGAGGGCGGTTTTGACGTGAACGGCATTGCGCCATCCCGTTATGTCGAAAAACGCGGTCGTCGCGCCGAATACGTCAGTGACTTCCATCGCGATGGCACGCCGATGCTGCACTTCTCGCGCTCCGGCCAGTCCATGCCGCTCGCGCCCGGCGCGCAAGACCGATTCAGCGTGATGATGCAGCTGGCAAGCTATGCGAGAGGCAATCCGGAACGCTACGCGCAGGTCGGCGTGACGCACGAGTTCACGGTGGTCGACACGGACAGCAGCGAAGTCTGGCCGGTGCAGTACGTTGGCCAGGAAACCCTGCGCACACCGCAGGGCTATGTCGAGACCCGCCACTTCACGCGGTTGCCGCGTAAGGCGGGTGACGAGCGACGCGTCGACATCTGGCTCGCGCCATCGCTGGACTGGATGCCGGTGCGCGTCAAGCAGACCGAGCCGTCGGGCAACGAATTCGAACTGGTTTTCACACAGAAGGCGTCGCCTTGAGCCGGCTTGGCACGGCCCGGCCTGCCGGGCACCAAACCCGCGCGCCCACTCCTTAGAATTTCGAGCGATATGCGCGTCGCACCGCCGCGCGGCGCAGTGTTGCCTTGCTACTACGGTTCGCCAGCAGAAGTCCAAGGTTCCTGACATAATCAGAAACATCCCACTGCACCTACGCCACTTCGCCAACGCATCGACGAGATTTGGGGGGCCGCTCACCATGAAAGTCAGTGCCAACGGTGCATCGATTCATTACGCGGTGGAAGGCCACGGTCCGTGGGTGACGCTCGCGCATCCGCTGGGCGCGGATCTCACGATCTGGGACGATCTGGTGCCCGACCTCGCGGCCCATTTCCGGGTGCTCCGATACGACAGCCGCGGCCATGGCCGCAGCGACGTCCCCGCCGGCCCTTACACCATCGAACAACTGGCCGCCGACGCGACCGCACTGCTCAATTCGCTGGAAATCTCACGAACGCACTTCGTCGGCATTTCGATGGGCGGTGCCGTCGCGCAACAAGTCGCGCTCGATGCGCCGGAGCGCATCGCCAGCCTGACGTTGATCGACACCACGGCCGGTTACGACGACGCCGACGCGAAGGTGTTTCGCCAGCGCGCCACGCGGGCACGCGAACAGGGCATGAAGGCGCTTGCCGACGGCACGCTCGAGCGCTGGCTGGGCGAGCGCTTCCGCAAGCGCCACCCCGAGACATCGGAACGCGTTCGCGCGCTGGTGGCCAAGGCGCATCCGGAGGGTTTCGCGGCCGCCTGCGAAGCGCTGGCCGCGTTCGACGTGCGAGCCAAACTGTCGGAAATCGACGCGCCGACCCTGGTGCTGGTCGGGGAAAACGATCCCTCCACGCCTCCGGCCGTCGCGCGACGCATCGCCAGCGGCATCGCCGGTGCCCGGCTGGAGATCGTGCCCGACGCCGCCCATCTGTCGATCGTCGAGCAGAAACAGTTCGTAACCAATGCCCTTGCAACGTTTTTGCTCGGGGCTTCCTCTAACGTTTGAACCAGCATGCTGCGGGACCTGTCGCGGGATCTTTGACTAGGAGGGCCAAAACCATTGAATTCGTCAGCCGGTGTGCCGATAAGCGAATCATGGGGCACTGCCTCTTGAAATCGCGCCGCGTTGCCCCTATGTGGGTTACTGAGGACCAAGCAGGAACACCAGGAGAGTTGCCATGCTCATGATTTACAACAGCCCGAACTACTATGTCGTCGAGTTTGCCGCGGATAACGGCGATCACGCGCTATCTGCCGGTGGCTATGAAATCGTGGACAAAACCGCTGGCCGTGAGATTTTTCTCGACGGCACGCTTGCCCGGCAATTCCGTGAAGAAGTGCAGAAGTTGATCGCCAGTGAGCCCTCCGAGGATGAAGTCGATGAATTCCTCGGCCAGTTCGATACCTTCATGACGAACCCGGTCGTGCTCCACTGACGCCAACACCGCGCGGTGCCGCCACCCACACAAAACCCTCGCCTCGGCGAGGGTTTTTTCATGGCGCCAAAGCTTGACGCCATGTCAGGCGTCATCGGCGAATCCAGCGCGCCAACGGCCTCGGCCCGACCCTCAGCACTGCTCCCACGGCAGTCCCTCGAAGCGCCAGCCGTTCACGGCGTTGCGGTGATGGGTGCCGTCCAGATCGCCCTCGAAGCCGTGCAGCACGGCATACACGTTGCGGAAACCGGCCGCCTCGAGCGCCTCGCCGGCGGCGGTGCTCCGGTTGCCGCTGCGGCAGATCAACAAGACGGGGCGCTCGCCCCCGGCGCCAGCGAGCTTGCGCACGCTCTGGACGAAGTGCGGGTTGATCTCCCAATCCGGGCCGTCGTTCCACGCTACGTGGATCGCCCCGGCCGGGTGTCCCACGAACAGGTATTCCATTTCGCTGCGGCAATCGACGAACAGGGCATTGGCCTTGGCTTGCAGAAACTGGTGAGCGGCGCTCGGGAGCAGGAATTCCATATCGTTGGCGAAAGCGAGTCAGGACGGCGCGGCGCGCGCGTCACGAATCGCCGCCGGCGCCGCCCGGCAGGCGGTGGCGCGCGGGCGGCGGGCGCGAAAACCATTACAATTATAGGTTTTCCGGCCACTCCAAGGCGACGTCCGTCATGACCACCGCTAGCCCATCCGCCGTCAACGCCCCTACGGGGACCGCATCGACCACGGCTCCGGCCCGCTCGCAGCCGCGCTACACGCGGGGTCAGGCACTGCCCGCGCTGCTCGAATCGCGCATCCTGATTCTGGACGGCGCCATGGGCACGATGATCCAGCAGTACAAGCTGAGCGAAGCCCAGTACCGTGGCGAGCGCTTCGCCGACTTCGCGCACGACGTCAAGGGCAACAATGAGCTGCTCTCGCTCACGCGCCCCGACATCATCAGCGAGATTCATCGCAAATACCTTGCGGCAGGCGCCGATATCCTCGAGACGAATACGTTCGGGGCGACGACGATCGCTCAGAGCGACTATCACATGGAGGATCTGGCCGACGAGATGAACCGCGCGTCGGCACGTCTGGCGCGCGAGGCCTGCGATGCCTTCAGCACGCCCGACAAGCCGCGCTTCGCCGCCGGCGCCATCGGTCCGACGCCGAAGACCGCGAGCATCAGCCCGGACGTGAACGATCCGGGCGCGCGCAACGTCGACTTCGACCAACTGCGCGACGCCTACTACGCGCAAGCCAAGTCGTTGCTCGAAGGCGGCGTCGATCTGTTCCTCGTCGAGACGATCTTCGATACGCTCAACGCCAAGGCCGCGCTCTTTGCCATCGACGAGCTGTTCGAAGACACCGGCGAGGTATTGCCGATCATGATTTCAGGCACCGTCACCGATGCCTCCGGGCGCATTTTGTCGGGCCAGACGGTCGAAGCGTTCTGGAATTCGCTGCGTCACGCCCGCCCGCTCACGTTTGGCCTGAACTGCGCGCTCGGGGCGACGCTCATGCGTCCGTACATCGCTGAACTGGCCAAGCTGTGCAACACCTACGTGTCGGTCTACCCGAACGCCGGCCTGCCCAACCCGATGAGCGATACGGGCTTCGACGAGACGCCCGACGTGACGTCGAGCCTGCTCAGGGAATTCGCGCAGGCGGGCCTGGTGAATCTGGCGGGCGGCTGCTGCGGCACCACGCCGGAACACATCGCGGAGATCGCGAAGGCGCTGGCTGACGTGAAGCCGCGCCGATGGCCGTCGCAATATCGCCCCACCGGCGGCAGCGGCAGCACGGATGGCGACGACGGCGACGACGCCTGAGCGTCGCGACCGTCCGCCCGAAGAAGACAAGACTGATTGCAGCAAGCCCGGCGCGCCGCCCTCGCCTCTCACGCAGGAGGCACGGCCAACGCGCCAACCACTGAACGGATTGCCCCATGAGCCAAACGCCCTTCCTGACGCCTGTCGAATCTGTCGAGCCAGTGCAGCCGATGCGCCTGTCCGGCCTCGAACCCTTCAACATCGGCGCGGGCACGCTCTTCGTCAACGTCGGTGAGCGTACCAACGTCACGGGTTCGAAAGCGTTTGCGCGCATGATCCTGAACGGCCAGTTCGATGAAGCCCTCGCGGTCGCCCGTCAGCAGGTCGAGAACGGCGCCCAGGTCATCGACATCAACATGGACGAGGCGATGCTCGACTCCAAGGCCGCGATGGTGCGCTTCATGAACCTGATCGCCTCCGAGCCGGACATCGCGCGCGTGCCGATCATGATCGACTCGTCGAAGTGGGAAGTGATCGAGGCCGGGCTCAAGTGCGTGCAGGGCAAGGCCATCGTCAACTCGATCTCGCTCAAGGAAGGCCGCGACGCGTTCGTGCATCACGCCAAGCTGATCCGCCGTTATGGCGCCGCTGCCGTGGTCATGGCCTTCGACGAACACGGGCAGGCCGACACCTACGCGCGCAAGACGGAGATCTGCGCGCGCAGCTATCGCGTGCTCGTCGACGAAGTGGGCTTCCCGCCCGAGGACATCATCTTCGATCCGAACATCTTCGCGGTGGCCACCGGCATCGAAGAACACAACAACTACGCGGTCGACTTCATCAACGCCACGCGCTGGATCAAGGCGCACCTGCCCGGCGCGAAGATCAGCGGCGGCGTATCGAACGTCTCGTTCTCGTTCCGCGGCAACGACCTCGTGCGCGAAGCGATTCACACCGTGTTCCTGTACCACGCGATTCAGGCGGGCATGGACATGGGCATCGTCAACGCCGGTCAGCTCGGCGTGTACGAGAACCTCGATCCCGAACTGCGCGAGCGCGTCGAAGACGTGGTGCTCAACCGCCGCGACGACAGCACCGAGCGTCTGCTGGAGATCGCCGAGCGCTTCAAGGGCGGCGCCCAACGGCGCGAAGAGAACCTGGAGTGGCGCAACCAGCCGGTCGAAGCGCGTCTCGCGCACGCACTGGTGCATGGCATCACCACGTTCATCGTCGACGACACCGAAGAAGTGCGCCAGAAGATCCACGCCGCGGGCGGCCGTCCGATCCAGGTGATCGAGGGCCCGCTCATGGACGGCATGAACGTCGTGGGCGATCTGTTCGGTGCGGGCAAGATGTTCCTGCCGCAGGTCGTCAAGAGCGCGCGCGTGATGAAGCAGGCCGTCGCGCATCTGGTGCCGTTCATCGAAGAGGAAAAGGCGCGCATGGCCGCCGCCGGGGAAGACGTTCGCTCGAAGGGCAAGATCGTGATGGCCACGGTCAAGGGCGACGTGCACGACATCGGCAAGAACATCGTGACGGTGGTGCTCCAGTGCAACAACTTCGAAGTGGTCAACATGGGCGTGATGGTGCCCTGCGCCGACATCCTCGCCAAGGCGAAGGAGGAAGGCGCCGACATCATCGGCCTGTCGGGTCTCATCACGCCGAGCCTCGAAGAGATGGCCTACGTCGCCTCGGAAATGCAGCGCGACGATTACTTCCGCCTGCGCAATATTCCGCTGATGATTGGTGGCGCCACGACGTCGCGCGTGCACACGGCCGTGAAAATCGCGCCGCACTATGACGGCCCCGTGATTTACGTGCCCGACGCGTCGCGCTCGGTGTCGGTCGCCTCGAATCTGCTGTCGGACGAGGCCGCCGAGCGATATCTCGAAGAGGTCAAGACGGATTACGAGCGCGTGCGGGCACAGCATGCCAATCGCAGGGCCACGCCGATGGTCTCGCTCGCCACGGCGCGGGAGAACAAGTTCAAGATCGATTGGTCGACGTACGTCCCGCCCAAGCCGAAGTTCATTGGCCGGCGCGTGTTCAAGAACTACGATCTGGCCGAACTGGCGGACTACATCGACTGGGGGCCGTTCTTCCAGACGTGGGATCTGGCCGGCCCCTTCCCCGCGATTCTCAGCGACCCAATCGTCGGCGAGTCGGCCCAACGCGTCTTCGCGGACGGCAAGGAGATGCTGGATCGCATGATCAAGGGCCGCTGGCTGACGGCCAACGGCGTGATCGCGATGCTGCCCGCCAACGTGGTCGGCGACGACGACATCGAAATCTATACGGACGAGTCGCGCTCGGAAGTCGCTTTCACGTGGCATAACCTGCGACAGCAAAGCGAGCGGCCCGTGGTCGACGGCGTGCGTCGCCCGAACCGCTCACTGGCCGACTTCATCGCGCCCAAGGACAGCGGGGTGGCGGACTACATCGGCGTGTTCGCGGTGACGGCCGGTCTCGGTGTCGACGCCAAGGAAGCCGGCTTCCTCGCCACACACGACGACTACAGCGCGATCATGCTCAAGGCATTGGCCGACCGACTCGCCGAGGCGTTCGCCGAGTGCATGCACGCGCGCGTGCGTCGCGAGTTCTGGGGCTACGCCGGCGGCGAGCAGCTCGACAACAACGCCCTCATCAAGGAAGCGTACGTCGGCATTCGCCCGGCCCCGGGCTACCCGGCTTGCCCCGAGCACTCCGTCAAGGGACCGATGTTCCACTACCTGCAAGCCCATGAAGTCGGCATGAGCGTCACGGAATCGCTCGCCATGCTGCCCGCCGCGAGCGTATCGGGCTTCTACCTGTCGCATCCGGACAGCACGTACTTCAGCGTCGGCAAGATCGGCCCAGATCAGGTTGAGGACTTCATGGAACGCGCCAACGTGGACGAGGCCACCGCCCGGCGCCTGCTGGCCCCGCAACTGTCGTAATCGCATTCCTTCGCGTGACCCGGCGGGCGGCATGACGACTGCACGCCGATGCCGGTGTCACGCCCCTGTCGCAACCGACGCGTAGTGTCCCGCCCGTTCGGGCTGAGCCGGCAGATCGAATCCTCGGCCGCCGGCGCCTTGCCATCTGTCGACCGGCCCACTTCGAGAGGTTCCATGCACGCATTGCAAAGCATTCAGAATTTTCACCTCCTGCCGCTGCTCAACACAGCCGTCTCGCTGCTCGTCGCGTTTATCCTGGGCACGATCATCGGTGTGGAGCGTCAAGTCCGCCAGCGCACGGCCGGTCTTCGCACCAACGTGCTCGTGGCCGTGGGGGCCGCCGCCTTCGTCGACTTGTCGATGCGGCTCATGCCCGGCGATACGCGCGTGATTGCCTACGTCGTGTCGGGGGTCGGCTTCCTCGGGGCCGGCGCCATCATGAAAGACGGCGCTTCGGTGCGCGGCCTGAACACCGCCGCCACGTTATGGGGCTCGGCCGCCGTGGGCGCCGCCGCCGGGGCCTGTCTGATCGTCGAAGCCGTCGTCGTGGCGGGCTTCGTGCTGGCGGCCAATACGCTGCTGCGTCCCGTCGTGAACCGCATCAACCGCGCCCCGATCAACGAGGCGACGTCGGAGGCGACTTACGCGCTGTCCGTTATCTGCGCCCGCACGACGCAACGAGAAGTGCTCGACAAGGTGGAAGCCTGGCTCGAAGCGTCGAACTATCCCGTGCGCGCGCTCGATATTCACCCGTTCGGCGAAGCCGACGTCGAGATCGAAGCGCTGCTGCTGCCCACCGCCGTGCAGGCTGGCGAACTCGACGCCCTCACCGATCACCTGGAAACGCTGCCGGGGGTGAATCAGGTGTTCTGGTCGAGCCGTTCGGACGACTAGGGGAAACATGCCGAACGATGCGCGATGACGCCCTATGCGAGGGCGTCGCAGCATCGATCGCTGGCACTGAAAATTGCAGATTCCGGGACGGGGAACTCACGCGAAAGCGAGAGGGTTGGCGAGCGACGCGCTCGGACGACGGGCGCGTCGTGCCGGACAAGGGGAGTAGCCTGCCCCGCGCTGTCTGCGAGGGCCTGCAGTTGCCTTAGACCGCTTAGCGGCGGCCCGTCTCCCACATCACGGCGACGTTTTCCTTGCGGGACTCCCGCAGCATATCGAGCAGTGGATACGCACGTTGCGCCAGGCGCAGACGATCCTCTTCCTCTCGTTCGCCGGACGTCTTGCCCTCGTTTTCCTTCTTCGCGGCGGCATTGTCTTCCGCGATGGCGGCTTCCAACTTCGCAATGGCCTCGCCCATTTCGTCCTCGCCGATGGCACCGCGCTCGCCAAGCTTCTTGCCGACCAGCCCGAGCAGAAACTGCGCGAGATTTTCCAGCATCGTGATCGTGGGCGAAGCGTGCGACTTGAACGTTACCAGCATGGTTGTCTCCCTATTAGCGTTGTGACCCCCTCCGCCGCTCCGAGCGCATGTCACGCAACGCGTGGGATCAGCGGGTACCGTGACTTCATCATACACCTGTTAAAATCCGGTGCTGACGATTCAACTGCCTGTCCGGACGCGTCCGGACGCACCCGAAACACCCGCCAATGCTACCTGCACAAAAGAATGCTCTCGTCGCGCTGATCGGCGACGTCGTCGCCGGTCTGATGCCCGCAGACGGCACTGCGACCCACGCGCAAAATGCGCCGGCCTTGCCGACTATCCTGCTCGAACGCCCGAAAGTCGCCGCGCATGGCGATCTGGCCTGCAACGTGGCGATGCAACTCGCGAAGCCGCTGCGCGCCAATCCACGCGAGCTGGCCCAGAAGATTGCCGACGCCATCCTCGCCGACGCCCGCGCGAGCGGACTCGTCGACGCGGTTGAGATCGCCGGCCCCGGCTTCATCAACCTGCGTCTGGCCAACGCCGCGAAGCAGTCGGTGGCGCGCGCGATCCTGACCGAAGGCGCCGCCTTCGGCCACTGCGCCGTGCGCCACGACGACGCGCCGGTGCTCGTCGAGTTCGTCTCGGCCAACCCGACCGGCCCGCTGCACGTGGGTCACGGCCGTCAGGCCGCGCTCGGCGACACGATCTCGGCGCTGCTGGGCACGCAAGGCCATCCGGTCCATCGCGAGTTCTATTACAACGACGCCGGCGTGCAGATCCAGACGCTCGCCACCTCGGTGCAGGCGCGCGCGCGCGGCCTGAAGCCGGGCGACGCCGAGTGGCCGGAATCGGCCTACAACGGCGACTACATCGGCGATATCGCACAAGACTTCCTCGCACACAAGACCGTGCAGGCGTCCGACGGCGCCCCGGTCACCGGCAGCGGCGACATCGAGGACATCGATTCGATCCGCGCGTTCGCCGTGGCCTATCTGCGCCGCGAGCAGGACATCGATCTGCAGACCTTCGGCGTGCGCTTCGATCAGTACTACCTCGAGTCGTCGCTCTATGCCGACGGCAGTGTCGAGCGCACGGTGCAGGCGCTCGTCGATGCGGGCGTGACGTACGAACAGGACGGCGCGCTGTGGCTGCGCACCACCGATTACGGCGACGACAAGGACCGCGTGATGCGCAAGTCCGACGGCACGTACACGTACTTCGTGCCGGACGTTGCCTATCACACCCGCAAGTGGGCGCGCGGCTTCCATCAAGTCATCAACGTGCAGGGGTCGGACCACCACGGCACTATCGCCCGCGTGCGCGCGGGGTTGCAAGCGCTGGGCATCGGCATTCCGACGGGCTACCCCGACTACGTGCTGCACAAGATGGTCACCGTCATGCGCCACGGAGAAGAGGTGAAGATCTCCAAGCGCGCGGGCAGCTACGTGACCGTGCGCGACCTGATCGAGTGGTCGGGCGGCATCACGGCCGAAACCCCGGTCACGGATCCGGCCGAGCGTGAAGCCGCCCTGCGCCGTGGCCGCGACGCCGTGCGCTTCTTCCTAATTTCGCGCAAGGCGGACACCGAATTCGTGTTCGACGTGGATCTCGCGCTCAAGCAGAACGACGAGAACCCGGTGTACTACGTGCAGTATGCGCACGCCCGCATCTGCTCGATCCTCACGCAATGGGGCGGCGACGACGCCCGTTTGGCCCACACCGACCTCGCGCCGCTCGACAGCGAACGCGCGCTCGCGCTGCTGCAACTGCTCGCCGAATACCCGGACATGCTCACGCGCGCGGCCGAGGAACTTGCGCCGCACGCCGTGGCCTTCTATCTGCGGGATCTGGCGGGGCGTTCCACTCCTTCTACAACGCCGATCGCGTGCTGGTCGACGACGAGACCGTCAAGCACGCGCGTCTGGCGCTGCTGGCGGCGACGCGTCAGGTGCTGCGCAACGGTCTTGCGGTGCTGGGCGTGTCGACCCCGGCCAAGATGTAAGCCCCAGTTATCCAACCCTTCCGAACGGCAAACGCATCGGAACTCTGTAAGGACGGAATCGACTCGATGGCAAACACACGTCGGCCTCCCCGCCAGCGGGCGGTACTTTTCTGGGCATCGTGCTCGGCCTGATCGTTGGGCTGGCCGTTGCCGTCGTCGTCGCGCTCTACATCACGAAGACGCCGACCCCATTCGTCGAAAAGACGCCGCCGCGCCCGGCCGATAACTCGCCGGCCGCGCAAGCGCCCGATCCGAACAAGTCGCTGCAGCCGCGCACGCCACTGCCGGGCGCCGCGTCGGCCGTGGCCGGGCCGGAGTCGGCCTCGCAGGCCGTGACGTCGCCGCTCGTACCCGGCACACCGGTCACGTCGCCCACCGCGTCCGCGCCCACGGCACCGGCCCCGACAAAGCCGTCGCCCGCCGATATTCTCAGCGGCAAGTCGACCGTGCCGGTCGCGCCGCAGACCACGCCGCCCGCCAGCGCGACGGACACCGCCAACACGGGCTACTTCCTGCAAGTCGGCGCATTCAAGTCGCAGAGCGACGCCGAGCAACTGCGCGCCAAGTTGGCGCTCTCGGGCTTCGAGGCGAAAGTCACGCAGCGCGATGCCAACGGTCTGACGCTCTACCGCGTGCGCCTCGGCCCGTATGGCAAGCTCGACGAGATGAACCACGTGCGTCAGCGCCTGCAGGATGGTGGCTACGACACAGCCGTTATCCGCTTCACGAGGCAATAACCGCAAGAGGCGCTGCTCGATCAGGGCAACGCCTCTTGTTTCCTCGCCCGGCACCGCGTCGCACCCGCGCGGAATGCATGGTTTACCGTCAGCATCGTTCGGGAAACGCCGGGGTTGCCGGGAGGTTGAACCCGGCAGCGCGGCGCTGGTCATAAGCACTAGCTTATCTATGTGAATCCGGGATATGGTTTCGCAGGAGCGCCGGCCAACCGATGGCTGGCGCGTCTGCCTCACTCCTCAACAACGATCATGAAAAAACTTCTTGGTACCGTTCTGCTGTCTTTCGGTTTCCTTTGCGGCGCCGCCTCGGCCTCGCCCGAAGCCCCGGTCGCGGGAACCGATTACCTGGTGTTGCCGCAAGCACAGCCCACGTCGGCCGGCGCGGGCAAAATCGAAGTCACCGAATTCTTCTGGTATGGCTGCCCGCACTGCAATGCGCTCGAACCGTCGCTGGAAGCGTGGGTCAAGAAGCAAGGCAAGGATGTCGTGTTCAAGCGCGTGCCAGTCGCCTTCCAGGACCGCTTCGAGCCGCACACCCGCATGTTCTACGCACTCCACGCGCTGGGCCGCGAAGCTGAACTCACACCGAAGGTCTTCAACGAGATCCACGTCAAGCACAACTATTTGCTGACGGCGCAAACGCAGGCCGACTTCCTCACGCAGTTCGGCATCGACAAGCAGAAGTATCTCGACGCCTATAACGGCTTCTCGACCCAGGCCAGCGTAAAGACGGCCAACAGGACGTGGCAGGACTACAAGATCGACGGCGTGCCGACGATCGCGATCCAGGGCAAGTACCTGGTCTCGCCGGCCACTTCGGGCGACGCCCTGCAAAAGGCGGGCAAGCCGGCCACGACCGAGCAGCAGACGTTCGATGCGGCGCTCAAGACGGCCGACGCCATCATCAACCAGATCCGCGCGAAGAAGCTGTAAGCTTCGCCGCTCACCCAGCCCGGCCCCGGCCGGGCTTTTGCATTAGATGGCGACACACACAACATCACCGAAGGTCTTTATCACGGGCGCCTCAAGTGGATTGGGCGAAGCACTCGCACGCCACTACGCGGCGCAGGGCGCCATCCTCGGGCTAGTGGGCCGACGCGGCGACAGGCTCGCCGATCTGGCCGCCTCGCTCCCCCATCCGCATGCCGTACATAGCTACGCGCTCGACGTGCGTGACACGCTCGCGCTGCACGCGGCGGCCGACGACTTCATGGCCCGTCACGGCGTGCCGGACATCGTCATCGCCAATGCGGGCATCAGCCACGGCGTGACGACCGAAGACCCGGCCGATCTACCGCACTTCGCGTCGGTCATGGACACCAACTGGCTGGCGATGGTGGCCACGTTCAGCCCCTTCGTGGCACCGATGCGCGAACGCAAGCACGGCACGCTCGTGGGTATCGGCAGCGTGGCCGGTGTGCGCGGTCTGCCAGGGCACGGCGCCTACAGTGCTTCGAAGGCCGCCGCGATGACGTACCTCGAAAGCCTGCGAGTGGAATTGCGCGCTGCCAAGGTCGCGGTCGTAACGATTGCGCCGGGCTACATTCGCACGCCAATGACGGATGGCAACCCGTTCCCGATGCCGTTCCTGATGCCCGCGGACGCGTTCGCGCGCAAGGCGGCCGCGGCGATCGCCCGACGCAAGCGCTTCGTGGTGCTGCCGTGGCCGATGGGCGTGGTGGCCTGTGTCCTGCGATGCCTGCCGCGCTGGCTTTACGACAGGCTCTTCGCCCGTGCACCGCGAAAGCCACGGTTGTCCGAGCGCAACGTACAAAACGCCCCCTCGGCCAACACCGTCCAGCCGCCGGACGGTCCCTCAACAGGCCCCAAATAGCGGCCAACGCAGGGATATTCCCCAAATCTACGGGCGAAGCCGGGGAAAGCTGAATGTCACGCGTTACATTGCTCCGCATCCCTAACGCGCGACGTCCCCATGAACGCCATGTCAACGCAAGCCGCGTCACGCGCTTGCCCCAATCGCGGCGTCGCGCTTCATCGACGCATCGCCCTCATCCTCAGCCTGCCGCTCGCCCTGATGGTTTCCGGGTGCGCAGCGTTGGATCCCGGCAACTGGCAAATCGTCGGCCCGCCGGAATCGTACATCCGCCCCGCCCCGACCCTCGTCGCGCCCGCGCCCATGATCGTCGCCCCTGCACCGGTGATCGTGACCCCGGCGCCCGTGATCATTGCGCCGCGCCCGCCCGTGGTGATCGCCCCCGCGCAGCCGTATATCGTCGTGCCGCAGGCGCGACCACGCACGTCGCGCGATGCCGCTCACTTCCTGAGCGAGAAATGCTATCTGCAGAAGGGCGGCTGCTACACCAGCGAATACCGCGAAGGCTACGAGTTCAATCCCTACACCGGCACGTGGGAATGGGTCGGTCAACGAGACTATCGGTGGAAGGGCAGCCGGGGGAATCGATAGCTCGATACGCCTGCGTTTCTCCCTTGGAACACGCCACCGGCCGCCGTGGCGGCGCGGATTATTGAACCGTTGTGGTGCATTGCGAACCTGCGCTAGAGTGCTTGTGTAACTTCGATAGAGGTACACACGACGTTAAACCGGTCTTGCCGTCAGCGAGCGGACGGATGTCGACGGACGTTAGCAGACCGATCCGACTGCGGCACGCCCAACCAAGCAGGAGAGGCATATGCAGGCAACCCCCACCGGCGCGCCGGTCATCGATCCGGCACTGCGACGCAAAGCGGTGATCGGTTCCACGCTGGGCAATGCATTCGAGTGGTTCGACTTTACGGTCTACGGTCTCTTCGCGGTCATCATCGCGAAACTCTTCTTCCCCGCGGAAAACGATACGAACTCGCTGCTGGCGAGTGTGGCGTCGCTTGGCGTAGCGTTCTTCTTCCGTCCCATCGGCGGGCTCGCATTCGGTTTGTACGCCGACCGGGCTGGGCGCAAGTCGGCGCTCTCGGTCATGGTGCTGCTCATGGCGCTGGGCACGGGCCTGATCGGTATTGCGCCGACGTATGCGGCGATCGGCTTTGCCGCGCCGTTGCTTATCCTGCTGGCACGCGTCATTCAGGGCTTCTCGGCGGGCGGTGAATTCGGCGGCTCGACGGCCATGCTCATCGAGTTCTCGCCGCCCCACCTGCGCGGCTTCTACGGCAGCTTTCAAATGTGCTCGCAGGCACTGGCCGTCGCGTTCGCCGGGCTGTGCGCGTATGTGCTCAACACGTCGCTCACCAAGGAGGCACTCGAATCGTGGGGTTGGCGTCTTCCGTTTCTGTTCGGGATTCTGATCGGTCCGGTGGGCTTTTATATTCGACGTCGCATGACGGAGTCGCCGGAGTTTCTGGCCTACGCGGCCGCGCGTGCACCGACCCGCCGCACACCGCTCGCCGACGTCTTCTCGCATCACTATCGCGCACTCATCGCCGGCTTCGGCCTGACGGTTGCCGCAACGACGTCGTTCTACGTCACGCTGATCTATACGCCGATCTACGCAGTCAAGCAGTTGGGATTGACGCAGGGCGCCGCGAGCCTGTCGACGTTCATCGCCGCCATGCTGATCGCCGCGCTGTGCCCGCTCACGGGCTGGATTTCGGATCGCGTGGGCCGCAAACCGCTGATTCTGCTGTTCGTGCTGCTCTACGGTCTGACGTCGTTCTGGATGTTCACGCGGCTACACAGTGCGCCGTCGATGGGCAATCTGCTGCTCGCGCAGATTCTGCCGGCCGTGTGCATGGGCTTCGTGTGGGGCGCGTTCCCGACGGCGGTCACGGAGGTGTTTCCGGTCGGCGTGCGCTCGACGGGCGTCTCGATTCTCTACAACGTCTCGGTGATGTTGTTCGGCGGTCTCGCGCCGTTCTGGATCACGTACCTGATCAAGGCGACGCAGAACCCGCTGGCCCCCGCGTATTACATTCTGATGACGGTGACGATCAGCCTGGTGACGTACGGTTTGCTCGGTCGCGACGGCCGCAACACGGCGGCATCGACGCAGCACGCCTGACGTCGCACGCGACGCCCAAAGTACGCACGGCAAAAATACAATGCCCCGGCGACCTGATTCGGTCGCCGGGGCATTGTTTTGTGGCCAACCGATACGGTCGGCCGCTCATGCGCAACGCTCATGCCTGCCGCTCACGCCCGCCGCTCATGCCTGCCGCTCGCACCTGCCGCGAAGGCAGGTCATCGTGCAGGTCGTCACGCAGGTCCGATCAAACCGGAGAAAAGCGCCAGACGCCCTTCGCATCGCGCTCGCGCTTGAGTTCCCCCGAACGCCAGAGCATGTGCAGGTGCGCCAGCGCTTCGCCCATGGCGAAGGTGGTCTGGTGCGCATCGAGCTTGCGATGGAACATGATCGGCACGATATCGCCCGCGCTTTGCGGCGACCGGGCGCAGGCGTCGCGCACTTCCTGCAACCGTGCGGTGTGGTGATCACGCAGTTGGCCAATGCGGGTGTGCAGTCCGGTGAACGGCCGGCCATGCGAGGGCAGCACGAGACAATCGGCGGGCAGATCGAGGTAGACGCCGAGCGAGTCAAGGAACAGTTGCAGCGAGTTGGCTTCGGGTTCGATGTCGAAGACGCTGACGTTGGTCGAGATGCGCGGCAGCACCATGTCGCCGGAGATGAGCACGTTGTGCTGTTCGGAGTACAGCGCCATGTGCTCTGGCGAGTGGCCGTAACCCGCGATCAAACGCCAGTCGCTGCCGCCGATGCGCAGGGACTCGCCATCGCGCAAGCGGAAGAAGCGCGACGGCACCTCCGGTACGAGGTCGCTGAAGTAGGTCTTGCGGTGGCGGATCTGGTCGATCATGGCCTCATCGGCAAGCCCATGCGAAATAAAGTGCGCCACGGCGAACTCGCCGCCAGCATTGGCGGCGTTGTTGTTGACGGCCTCCGACATGAGACGGCCCCATGCGTAGTCGCCCTGCGACATGGCGAGCCGAGCTGACCAGCGGGGTTTGTCGCCGCCCTTGCAGATCCAGTGCGCAAGGCCGAGGTGATCGGGGTGGCAATGCGTGACGACGACACGCAGAACCGGGTCGCCCCGAGCGCATGCTCGAACACTTGCTCCCAATAGGCCTTGATCTGCGGATGTGTGATGCCGCAATCGACGACAGTCCAGCCTTTGACGCCGTCGATATCGTCGCGCAGCAGCCACAGGTTGATGTGATCGAGCACGAACGGCAGCGGCATGCGCACCCAGAAGACGCCTGGCGCCACTTCGTGCACGGTGCCGCCTTCCGGCAAGAATTCTCCGAGGGGGTAATTCAGTTGTTGTTCAAGGGCATTCACGAGGACCACGCTCCAGATGGACTTGTTCTGTCGTTATCGGCTAACGCCGTCACCGATTGCATAGGAAGCAACTTGACGCTAACGTAAACGGCAATTCTATCTGCAATGGTAAGCACCTGCTTAACCCGATGCTCACATACACGATTACCGAGCTTGCCCGCGAGTTCGACATTACGCCCCGCGCGATCCGTTTCTACGAGGATCAGGGGCTGCTCACACCGGCCCGCGAAGGTCCCGGCGGGCGCCACCGCGTCTACACCGGGCAGGATCGCACGCGTCTGAAGCTGACGCTGCGCGGCAAACGTCTCGGACTCACGCTCTCGGAGATCAAGTCGATTCTCGATCTCTACGCGTCGCCCAAGGATACGGTGTCCCAGCTTCGCGTGTTCCTCGAAACGCTGTCCCAGCATCGGCAGGTGCTTGAGCAGCAACTCGAGGATCTTCACGCCACGCTCGACGAGGTCGCGCAACACGAAGCCCAATGTCTCGCGCTGCTCGAGGCTGCCGGCGAAACCGCTCCCGCCGACGTCGCCCGACGGTCGAAGACGACGGCTGTGTCGCACTGATTCGTCAGGTTTCGACTTCTGTTCCGACTTCTGTCTCGGCCTTGGCGTCGGCCTCGGTTTCAACCACTTACTGCCCCAACCCGCCCAAACCCGGCCCAACCCGCCTGAATCCGCCTCGCCCTGCATCCTGTCCGGGGTCGCCTCCCGCCCGGCCGACCTTCGCGCTTTCGATGCTGGAAAGCCCTTACTTTACGTTTACGTAAACGTAAAGTAATATCTGGGCACTCGGCTTTGTCCGTACTTTCGCTCCCATCATGGCCAACCTCCCTGTCTCCCACGCTGCACCGCTCGACGACGCCGTCGCCGCAAAGATCCGCGCCAGCTTCGAAAAACAGGGCGTCATGACGCATTGGGGCGCGCTTCTCTCGCATCTTGCCGACGGCCACTGCGAAATCTCGCTGCCGTTCTCGGACAAGGTCAACCAGCAGCACGGCTTTTTTCACGGTGGTGTGATCGGCGCCATCGCCGACTCCGCCGGCGGCTACGCGGGCTACACCCGCATCTCACCGGACCAGGAACTGGTCACCGCCGAATACAAACTGAACATTCTCGCTCCCGGCAAGGGCGATACACTGGTTGGACGCGGCCAGGTCGTGAAATCCGGGCGCACGCTGATCGTCGCCACCGCCGAACTGTTTGTCGTCGACGACAGCAAATGGACGCTTTGCGCATTGATGCAGCAAACGCTTTTCGTGCTGGCGGCCAGTCCCTCGGCAACGTCGTCTCCCACGACTCGCTGAGCGCCCCCGCCACCGGATCGCCGAATCAACCTCATTAGCCGCACCATCGAACCCATGCGCGGGCTAACAGCCACGCGCCACCCTCTGGAGACTGTGTCATGACCCTGTTGCCCGGACTCAATTTCATGCTCGGCGAAGACCTCGATATGCTGCGCGAATCGGTCGCGAACTTCGCCTCCAAGGAAATCGCCCCGCGCGCAGGCGAAGTGGACCGCACCGACCAGTTCCCGATGGACCTCTGGCGCAAGATGGGCGACCTCGGCGTGCTCGGCATGACGGTCTCGGAAGAGTATGGCGGCGCGAACATGGGCTATCTGGCGCACATGATCGCGATGGAGGAAATCTCGCGCGCGTCGGCGTCGATCGGCCTGTCGTACGGCGCGCACTCGAACCTCTGCGTCAACCAGATCCACCGCAATGGCACCGCCGCGCAAAAGGCGAAGTACTTGCCCAAGCTGGTGTCGGGCGAGCATATCGGGGCGCTCGCGATGAGCGAACCGAACGCGGGCTCGGACGTGGTCAGCATGAAGCTGCGCGCCGAGAAGCGCGGCGACCGCTTCGTGCTCAACGGCACGAAAATGTGGATCACGAACGGCCCGGACTGCGACACGCTGGTCGTCTACGGCAAGACCGATCCGGAAGCGGGCGCCCGCGGCATGACGGCCTTCCTTGTCGAGAAGGGCATGAAGGGATTCTCGGTCGCGCAGAAGCTGGACAAGCTCGGCATGCGCGGCTCACACACCGGGGAGCTGGTGTTCGAGAACGTGGAGGTGCCCGAGGAGAACGTGCTGGGCCAGATCGGCGGCGGCACGAAGGTGCTCATGAGCGGTCTGGACTATGAGCGCGCGGTACTCGCCGGCGGCCCGCTGGGCATCATGCAGGCAGCCATGGACGTGGTCGTGCCCTATATCCACGACCGCAAGCAGTTCGGCCAGTCGATCGGGGAGTTCCAGCTCATCCAGGGCAAGGTCGCGGACATGTACACGATTCTGCAGGCAAGCCGCGCGTATCTCTACGCGGTGGGCCGCCAGCTCGATTCGCTCGGTCGCGATCACGTGCGTCAGGTGCGCAAGGACTGCGCGGGGGTGATTCTGTACACGGCCGAGAAGGCGACGTGGATGGCCGGTGAAGCGATCCAGATTCTCGGCGGCAACGGTTATATCAACGAGTACCCGGTCGGGCGCCTGTGGCGCGACGCAAAGCTTTACGAAATCGGCGCGGGCACGTCGGAGATCCGCCGCATGCTGATCGGCCGCGAGTTGTTCGCGGAAACGATGTAAGCCGACGACACATCGACTGACATTCAGGCGCAGGCAGCAGCGCTACAATCCACTGAGACCGCTCCCGCGCCTGTCCCGACCGGTATGAATCACTTCCCGAAACTCCTGTCGTCGCAGTTTGCTTACGACGTCGCCCGCACGATGCTGGACGGCTTCGACAAGCATTACCGCATCTTCCGCGACGTCTGCGTCGCGGCGCAGGCATGTTTCGAGGCGGGCGATTTCATGGGCATCCAGAAGCTCCAGCGCGACCGCATCGCCTATTACGACGAACGCGTGCGGGAATGCGTCGTGACGCTGGAAGACGAGTTCGACGCCCAGTCGCTCGACGACGATGTCTGGCAGCAAGTGAAGCTGCACTACATCGGCTTGCTCACGGAGCATCGTCAGCCGGAGCTGGCCGAGACGTTTTTCAACTCGGTGTGCTGCAAGATCCTGCACCGTTCGTATTTCAACAACCGCTTCATCTTCGTTCGCCCCGCCGTGGCGACGGAGTACATCGAGAACGACGCCCCCGCCGCGAAACCGACGTATCGCGTCTATTACCCCGCGCCAGACGGCATGGCGGCCACGATCGCGCGTATCGTCACGAATTTTCAGCTCACCCGCCCGTTTGCCGATCTGCCGCGCGACGTCGGCTACGTGATACGCGCGCTCGACGAGACGCTCGGCGACTTCGTGCCCGCACCGAATTTTCAGATTCACGTGCTCGCGTCGCTGTTCTTCCGGAACAAGGCGGCCTATATCGTGGGACGTATCGTGAACGGCGACGTGACCACGCCCTTCGCCCTCGCGATCATGCACGACGCGAACGGCATGCTGGCGCTCGACGCCGCTCTGCTGCGCCGCGAGGAACTCCGCGTGGTGTTCGGCTTCACACATGCCTATTTCATGGTCGATATGGAAGTGCCGTCGGCCTATGTGCAGTTCCTGCGCACGATCATGCCGGGCAAGCCGAAAGCGGAGATCTATACGTCGGTCGGTCTGCAGAAACACGGCAAGAACCTGTTCTATCGCGATTTCCTGCATCACCTGAAGCATTCGAGCGACCTGTTCGTGAGCGCGCCGGGCATTCGCGGGCTGGTCATGCTGGTTTTCACGCTGCCCTCGTATCCGTATGTCTTCAAAGTGATTCGAGAGCGCTTCGCGCCGCCCAAGGAGACCACGCGCGAGCAGGTGAAAGCGAAGTACCTGATGGTCAAGCAGCATGATCGCGTGGGCCGGATGGCCGATACGCTGGAGTTCTCGAGCGTGGCCTTCCCGCGCGCGCGTTTCGACGACGCCCTGCTCGCCGAACTCCAGCGAGAAGTGCCCTCGCAGCTCGAAATCGACGGCGACGCCCTCGTGATCCGCCACTGCTACATCGAGCGCCGCATGACGCCGCTCAATCTGTGGCTGCAAACGGCATCGGACGCCGAGGTCGACCACGCCATGCGCGAGTACGGCCACGCGGTGAAGGAGCTGATGGCGGCGAACATCTTCCCCGGCGATCTGCTGTACAAGAATTTCGGTGTCACGCGCCACGGCCGGGTGGTCTTTTACGACTACGACGAACTGGAATATCTGACGGATTGCCACATCCGTCGAGTGCCGGAACCCCGTAACGAAGAAGAGGCGATGTCGGGGGAAGTCTGGTACCGTGTAGGCCCGCACGACGTGTTTCCGCAGACGTTCGAGACGTTCCTGACAGGAGACGCGCGCGTGCGGCACTCCCTGAGCCAGCATCATCCGGATTTTTTCGACCCCGGCCTGTGGCAAGACTATCAGGACCGGGTGCGAGCCGGACAGATGCACGACTTCTATCCGTACGATGTCTCGCTGCGTTTCGTCAATCGCTACGGCACCGGCCACGGTGCCACCGGCGCCCCGCCCCGCGCGGCGGCCGCTTGAGCATGCGATGTCTCCCAGCACACGACACGTTCACCGGATGACACGATCATGACCGAAGACAAAGACCAACCTCTCCTCCATCTGCTCGATAACAACCGCGCCTGGGTCGCCAGCGTGAACGCGGAAGACCCCGCATTTTTCGAGCGGTTGTCGAAGCTGCAAACACCGGAGTACCTCTGGATCGGCTGCTCGGACTCGCGCGTGCCGGCCAACCAGATCACGGGCCTCGCGCCGGGCGAAGTGTTCGTCCACCGCAATATCGCGAACGTCGTGGTGCACAGCGATCTGAACTGTCTGTCGGTATTGCAGTTCGCCGTTGAAGTGCTGAAGGTTCGCCACATCATGGTGGTCGGCCATTACGGTTGCGGCGGCGTGGGCGCGGCGCTCGACGGCGCGAAGATGGGCCTCGTCGACAACTGGCTGCGCCACGTGCGCGATGTGTACGAGCGCCACGTCGAGCAAATCGACGCGCTGCCGTCGCGCGACGCCCGTCACGACCGACTGTGCGAACTGAACGCCATCGAGCAGGTGGTCAATATCTGTCATACGACGGTATTGCGCGACGCCTGGGCCCGCAATCAGCCCGTAACGGTGCACGGCTGGGTGTACGGCCTGCGCGACGGTCTGGTGCGCGACCTGCGCATGTCGGTCAACAGCCTCGAAGCCCTGCCGCGTATTTACGACCGCTGCGTGGCCGCGATGGCCGAATTACGCAATCCGCGCGCCTAAGCGAGCCATGTTGTCCGGCCCCGCCGGACACCCCTCGCCGGGCGCACGGACGATGCAAGGACTGAAGCATTGGATATTCGGGGGCTGACGACCCGGTCCGCAAGGACGATCGTTGGCCTCCGCAAGCGATTACAGGAGACTGCCATGCAACACGACCCGATCGTTATCGTTTCCGCCGCCCGCACGCCGATGGGCGGCTTGCAAGGGGTATTCGGCGATGTCGCCGCACCGCAACTGGGTGCCGCCGCCATTCGCGCCGCCGTCGAACGCGCCGGGATCCAACCCGAGCAGGTCGACGAAGTGGTCATGGGCTGCGTGCTGCCCGCCGGTCAGGGTCAGGCGCCTGCGCGTCAGGCCACGCTCGGCGCCGGTCTGCCGCTCGCCGCCGGGGCGACCACCGTCAACAAGATGTGCGGTTCGGGCATGCGCGCCGCCATGTTCGCGCACGACATGCTCGTGGCCGGCAGCGCCGACGTGATCGTCGCCGGCGGCATGGAAAGCATGAGCAATGCCCCCTATTTGCTGCCGAAGGCACGCACCGGCATGCGCATGGGGCACGGTCAGGTCATCGACCACATGTTTTACGACGGTCTGGAAGACGCCTACGACAAGGGCCGCCTGATGGGCACCTTCGCCGAGGAATGCGCCGACCGTTACGCCTTCACCCGCGAGGCCCAGGACGCCTTCGCCATCGCCTCGCTCGAACGCGCGCAAAAGGCCACGAAGGACGGCGCGTTCTCGTGGGAAATCGCGGCAGTGACGGTACCGGGTCGCAAGGGCGACACGGTGGTCGATCAGGACGAGCAGCCGTTCAAGGCCAACCCCGAAAAGATCCCGACGCTCAAGGCAGCCTTCCGCAAGGACGGCACGGTGACAGCGGCAAATTCGTCGTCGATCTCGGATGGTGCCGCCGCATTGGTACTGATGCGCGAATCGACGGCCAAACGTCTCGGCCTCGCACCGCTCGCGCGCATCGCCGGACACACCACATTCGCCCAACAGCCGGGCCTCTTTACCACGGCGCCGGTCGGCGCGATGCGCAAGCTCTTCGAGAAGACCGGCTGGTCGACGAACGACGTCGATCTATATGAAATCAACGAAGCCTTCGCGGTCGTCACGATGGCCGCGATGCACGAGTTCAACCTGCCGCACGAGAAGGTCAATATTCATGGCGGCGCCTGCGCGCTCGGCCATCCGATCGGCGCCTCCGGCGCCCGCATCCTGGTCACGCTCATCGGTGCGTTGCGCCAGACCGGCGGCAAGCGCGGCGTGGCCAGCTTGTGTATCGGCGGCGGCGAAGCGACAGCGATGGCCATCGAACTCGTATGACCCCGCAGGCTCACGCACTGGCCCAGAGGAATCGCACGTCATGAAAACAGCACTCATCATCGGTGCGTCGCGCGGCATCGGCATGGAATTCGTCAGGCAGTATCGCGGCGACGGCTGGCGCGTCTTCGCCACGGCCCGCGATGAGGACGGTCTGGCTGCCCTGCGCGAGTTGGACGCCGAGCCGTTGCAGCTCGACGTCACGCGCGTGGAGTCGCTCTCCGGCCTGTCGTGGCAACTCGACGGCGTGGCCCTGGACGTCGCGATCTACAACGCAGGCGTGAATTCGGAGCGCACCACGGGCCTCGCGCCGATCACCATGGCCGAGTTCGACCGCGTGTTCCACACGAATGTCCTCGGCGCCATGCAGGCCGCGCCGCTTGTGTTGCCGTTCGTCGAAGCCGCCGGCGGCGCGTTTGGTTTTCTTTCGAGTCGCATGGGGAGCATCGCCCTGATGGAGACCAATGGCAGCTGGCTATATCGGGCAAGCAAGGCGGCCGTGAATTCGGTCGTCAAGGCCACGTCGCTCGAAGCGCAGCGCGCCACCTGCGTCGCGATGCATCCGGGCTGGGTACGCACGGACATGGGCGGCGAGAACGCGGACATCGACGTGCAGACAAGCGTGGCCGGCATGCGCCGCGTGCTCGCCCGCGCACCGGGCGAGCGCGCCACGCACAACGGGGGTTTCTTCAATTACGACGGCAGCGCGTTTGCGTGGTAATCGCAGGAAAAAAATAAACTCGCGACCGGGCAGGCATCGTCTGGCGCGAGACGGAATAACAAGCTGTAGCCACACCGCCGCATCTTTTGATTCGCGGGCCAGACACGTCACTCGGAAACGGAGCCCACATGACGTCCGCCATCGATTTTTATTTCGACTTCGCATCCCCGTATGGGTATTTTGCGAGCACCTGCATCGACGACATCGCGACGAGACACGGGCGTGGCGTGGCGTGGCATCCGATCCTGCTCGACATCGTCTACAAGGTGAACGGCACGGGCGCACCGACGCAGCATCCGATCAAGACCGCGTATCTGCGGCATGACGTGGAGCGCACCGCGCGGTTTCATGGCATCGCGTACAAGCGGCCGACGCACTTCCCGATCCCGACGCAAGCCGCCGAGCGCGCCGTGCTCTGGGTGCAGGATCATCACGGCGGCGACCTGTCCGCCGAGTTCGCGAAGTCGATCTTCCACGCGCTTTACGTCGACGACGTGAACATCGGCGACCCGGCGGAACTCGTGCGCCTGGGCGAGGCTCTGGGCATCGACGGCACGAAGCTCGACACCGGCATGCATTCGCCCGCCGCCAAGGACCATCTCAAGGCCGAAATCGATCTGGCGATGGCGCGCGGGGTGTTCGGCTCGCCCTTCGTGATCGTGGACGGCGAACCGTTCTGGGGCTTCGACCACTTCCCACAGGTCGAGGCCTGTCTGAAGCAAGGCAAGATCTGACAACAAGGCACGACTCACGATGGCAAGACCCCTCACGTCGCGCAGCGCGACGACGCCAGACATCGAGCGCGACGCCTGCCCTTGCGGCGGGCTCACATTCGACGACTGTTGCGCGCGCTACCTGGAACACGGCGACATGGCGCCGAGCGCCGAAGCGCTGATGCGCTCGCGATACACGGCGTTCGTGCGTCACAACGCCGCGTACCTGCTCGACACCTGGGCGGCGCGCACGCGTCCCGCCACGCTTGACTTCGACGACGCGCCGCAATGGCTTGGCCTGCAGATCAAGGCCCATCGCCAAAGCGACGCGTCGCATGCCGAAGTCGAATTCGTCGCCCGCTACAAGGTCGGCGGACGGGCGCACCGGCTGCACGAACGCAGCCGCTTCGAGCGCTCGGACGACGGCCGCTGGCGCTACATCGACGGCGACCTGTTCGACTGACCCCGCCGCGGCGCGCGTCCACGAAACGCCTCCAACGACTCCCTCACTCTCCACCGGATTTCGTCACATGCCGATTCTTGAAAGCAAGCTCAACCCGCGCGGCGAAGACTTTGCACGCAACGCGGCCACGATGCAGACCCTGGTCGACGACCTGCGTGCCCGCATTGCACAACTGGCCGGTGGCGGCGGTGAGGCCGCGCGCAAGAAGCACATCGCGCGCGGCAAGCTGCTGCCGCGCGAGCGCGTGCAGCAGTTGCTCGATCCGGGCTCGCCGTTTCTCGAACTCTCGCAGCTCGCGGCGATTGGCATGTATCACGACGACGCCCCGGGCGCCGGCATCATCACCGGCATCGGCCGTGTGTCGGGCCAGGAGTGCGTGATCGTCTGCAACGACGCCACGGTCAAGGGCGGCACCTATTACCCGATGACGGTCAAGAAGCATCTGCGCGCGCAGGAGATCGCCGAGCAGAACCATCTGCCGTGTATCTACCTGGTCGACTCGGGCGGCGCCAACCTGCCGAACCAGGACGATGTCTTCCCCGACCGCGATCACTTCGGGCGCATCTTCTACAACCAGGCGCAGATGTCCGCGCAGGGCATTCCGCAAATCGCCGTGGTGATGGGCTCGTGCACGGCCGGTGGTGCCTATGTGCCCGCCATGAGCGACGAGTCGATCATCGTCAAGGAACAGGGCACGATTTTCCTCGGCGGCCCGCCGCTCGTGAAAGCCGCCACCGGCGAGGAAGTGAGCGCCGAAGACCTCGGCGGTGCCGACGTCCACACGCGCCTCTCGGGCGTCGTCGATCACTTCGCGCAGAACGACGCGCACGCACTTTCCATCGCGCGCAGCATCGCCGCGAACCTCAACCGTCGCAAGCCGGCCACCGTTGCGGTCAAGCCGCCGGTCGAGCCGAAGTACGACGCCCGCGACCTGTACGGCGTGATTCCGTCAGACACGAAGAAGCCGTTCGACGTACGCGAAGTGATCGCACGCCTGGTCGACGGCTCCGAGTTCGACGAATTCAAGGCGCGCTATGGCACCACGCTCGTGTGCGGCTTCGCGCATCTGTGGGGCTATCCGGTCGGCATCGTGGCGAACAACGGCATCCTGTTCTCCGAGTCGGCCCAGAAGGGCGCGCACTTCATCGAGCTGTGCTGCCAGCGCAAGATCCCGCTGATCTTCCTGCAGAACATCACCGGCTTCATGGTCGGGCGCAAGTACGAGAACGAGGGCATCGCCAAGCACGGCGCGAAGATGGTGACGGCGGTCGCCACCGCGAACGTGCCGAAGTTCACGGTCATCATCGGCGGCTCGTTCGGCGCGGGCAACTACGGCATGTGCGGTCGGGCCTACTCGCCGCGCTTCCTGTGGATGTGGCCGAACGCCCGTATCTCGGTGATGGGCGGCGAGCAGGCCGCGTCGGTGCTCGCCACGGTCAAGCGCGACGGCATCGAGGGCCGCGGCGGCCAGTGGAGCGCCGAGGAAGAGGATGCCTTCAAGCAGCCGATTCGCGATCAATACGAGCGCCAGGGCCATCCGTACTACGCCAGCGCCCGCTTGTGGGACGACGGCGTGATCGATCCGGCGGACACCCGCACCGTGCTCGGACTGGGGCTGTCAGCCACGCTCAACGCGCCCATTCCCGAAACGCGCTTCGGCCTGTTCCGCATGTAATCGCCCGCAACGGCCCATCGAGGAATTCCACGTCATGAATCTCGTCACGTTAAAAGTCAGCGTCGACGCCCACGTCGCCACCGTCACGCTCAACCGTCCGGACGTGCGCAATGCGTTCAACGAAACGGTCATCGAGGAACTGACGGGCGCGTTTCGCGCGCTCGCCACGAACGACGACGTGCGTGCGATCGTGCTCGCCGCAGAAGGCGTCGCCTTCTGCGCGGGCGCCGACCTGAACTGGATGCAGAAGATGGCCGGCTACTCCGACGCCGAGAACCGCGCCGACGCGATGACACTGGCCGTCATGCTGAGCACGATCTATCGCTGCCCGAAGCCGGTGATCGCTCGCGTGCAGGGCGACACTTACGCGGGGGGCGTGGGTCTGGCCGCCGTGGCCGATATGGTCGTGGCGGTCGACACCGCGCACTTCTGCCTGTCGGAGGCGAAGCTGGGCCTGATGCCGGCGACGATCGGCCCCTATGTCATTCGCGCGCTCGGCGAGTCGGCCTCACGTCGCTATTTCCTCACGGCGGAGCGTTTCACCGCCGCGACCGCGCACCGTCACGGTCTCGTGCACGAGGTCGTGAGCGCCGAGGCGCTCGACAGCACCGTGCAGGCGCTGACCAAGGCGCTCGTCGACAACAGCCCGAACGCAGTGAAAGCGTGCAAACGACTCGTGCAGGACTTCGCGGGTCGAGAGATCGACGACGGCGCCATCGCCGACACGGCGGACCGCATCGCGAAGATCCGCGCGTCCGACGAAGGCCGCGAAGGCGTGCGCTCGTTCCTCGAGAAGCGCGCGCCGGCGTGGCGCGAGGCGTCCTGAGCCACGCACGTGCGTCAGGCCACATCATCGGTTACAAATTTTTTGGGGGAGGGGTGACGGCGGAGATGCCGCAACGTTATCGGCGGTTTTTGCGAATTTGCCTATAACGTCGCGCTACGGCACACAAAGCAGCGATTTTTCGCGCCAATTCCGCCTATTGCCCTACTAAAACGCTTTGCCTACCATGCGTCCATCCCCCCACCTCCGGCCCCGTGCGGCAGCGCCCTGTGCAACGCCCGTCACCGGCCAGCCGAACGGACGGCATACGTCACATGGCGAACGCCTTCCGTCGCGGCCAACCAAGGAGTCACCGATGGACGCCTCTTCGCGCCCCCCCGCCGGTCCCGGCGATCTCGCCGCGCGCAGTCTGCGACAGGTCTGGCACCCCTGCACGCAGATGAAGCAACAGGCAAAGCTGCCGCTCGTCGCGTTGTCCCACGGCGAAGGCCCCTGGCTCGTCGATACCGACGGCAAGCGCTACCTCGACGCCATCAGTTCGTGGTGGGTCAATCTGTTCGGCCATGCGAATCCGCGCATCAACGCGGCGCTCGTCGATCAGCTTGGCCGCCTCGAACATGCGATGCTCGCGGGCTTCACCCACGAACCGGTCGTCGCCTTGGCCGAACGTCTGTCGGCGTTGACCGGCGGCGTGCTCGGGCATGCGTTCTTCGCGTCCGATGGCGCGTCGGCTGTCGAGATCGCCCTGAAGATGAGCTTTCACGCGTGGCGCAATCAGGGCCACAGCGACAAGCGCGAATTCGTCTGCGTGCGTCACGGCTATCACGGGGAGACGCTCGGTGCGCTCGCCGTGACCGACGTCGCACTCTTTCGCGACGCCTACGACCCGCTGCTGCGCCACGCCCACGTGGTGGCCTCGCCCGATGCGCGCGACGCCCGCGACGGGGAGACGCCGGCCGACGTCGCGCGTCGCGCCGCGGCAGACCTCGAGACGTTGCTCACGCAGCGCGAGGGACGCATTGCCGCCGTCATCGTCGAACCGCTCGTGCAATGCGCGGCCGGGATGGCGATGCACGATCCCGAGTATCTGCGCCGCGTGCGCGCGCTGTGCGATCAGCACGGCGCGCATCTCATCGCCGACGAAATCGCCGTTGGGTGCGGACGCACGGGCACCTTCTTCGCGAGCGAGCAGGCCGGCATCTGGCCCGATCTGCTCACCCTGTCCAAGGGGATCAGCGGCGGCTATCTGCCCCTGTCGCTGGTGCTCTCGCGCGACGCGATCTACAACGCCTTCTACGACGACGACACCGCACGCGGCTTCCTGCACTCGCACTCGTACACCGGCAATCCGCTGGCGTGCCGCGCGGCACTCGCCACGCTCGACATCTTTGCCGACGACGACGTGCTCGCAAGCAACATGCTTCGCGCACAACGCCTCACACAGGCACTCGCGCCGTTGGCCGACGATCCGCGGGCCAGGCACGTGCGTCATCGCGGCATGATCTGGGCGTTCGATGCGGTGTTGCCGGACGCCCCCGGGGCCGCCAGCGCCTTCGCGAAGCGCTTTTACGCCGAAGCCCGGGCGCGCGGCGTGCTGCTGCGCCCCATCGGGGCCACGGTCTACCTGATGCCGCCGTACGTGCTCGACGACGACACCATCGACTGGCTCGCGGCGCAAACGCTTGCGGCCTTCGACGCCACGACGACGCACGGCACGGAGGTGCCCGCATGACCCCCCATCCCCTGTTCGCCCGGCTCGACGCCGGCCTGGCCGACATCGACCGCGCGCATCTGCGACGCCGCCGCCGCGTAGTGTCCACGCCGTGCCAGCCCCATGTGTGCGCCGACGGCCGCGACGTACTCGCATTCGCCAGCAACGACTATCTCGGTCTGGCCGCGCATCCGAAGATTGTCGAGGCGCTCATCGAGGGCGCGCAGCGCTACGGCGCAGGCAGCGGCGCATCGCACCTCATCAGCGGTCATTCGCAGGCCCACGCGGAACTCGAAGACGCGCTCGCCGACTTCATGTCGCCCCATCTCGTCGACGGTCGCGCGCTGTACTTCTGTACCGGTTACATGGCCAACCTGGCGACCCTCTCCGCGCTCGCCAACAAGGACGCCGAGATCTTCTCCGAAGCGCTCAATCACGCCTCGCTGATCGATGGCGCACGTCTGTCCCGCGCGCGCACGCACGTCTACCCGCATGGCGACGTCGACGCCCTGGCCGCGCTGCTCGACGCCAGCACCGCCGAGACGAAGCTGATCGTCACCGACGGCGTGTTCTCGATGGACGGCGATATCGCGCCGCTGCCGCAACTGCTCGCACTGGCCGAACGGCACAACGCGTGGCTGGTCGTGGACGATGCGCATGGCTTCGGCGTCGTCGGCGAGACTGGCCGGGGCGTGTTCGAGCATTTCGATCTGCGCTCGCCGAATCTTGTCATCATCGGCACGCTCGGCAAGGCTGCCGGTGTCGGCGGCGCATTCGTCGCCGCCAACGAGCGTGTCATCGAATGGCTCGTCAATCGTGCGCGGCCGTATATCTTCACCACGGCCGCCGCGCCGTCGCAGGCCCACGCACTGCTCACGAGCCTGGCGCTGATCGCCGGCGACGAGGGCCGCGAGCGCCGCGCCGCGCTGCAAGCGCGTATCGCCCAACTGCGCGACTCGCTCGCGCTCCGGCATTGGCGGCATATGGTCTCGCCCACCGGCGTGCAGCCGATCATCCTCGGCGAGAACGCCGCCGCGCTGCACGCGCAGGCGGGGCTGGCCGAGGCCGGACTGTGGGTGCCCGCCATCCGCCCGCCGACCGTGGCGCCCGGCACATCGCGACTGCGGTTGACGCTCTGTGCCACGCACACGGCGGACGACGTCGCCCGGCTCGCCACCGCCATCAATCAACTCGACCGAGACTGGACGGAGCACGCGCATGGATGACCCGCATCTCAGCGCCCCGCTCGATATGCCCGCCGAACGCGCCACGCCCGCGCGCCATGCGTTCTTCGTCACGGGCACCGACACCGAGATCGGCAAGACGCTCGTCTCGTCGGCATTGCTGCACGCGGCCGGTCGCCGCGGGCTGGTGTGTGCGGGGCTCAAGTCGGTCGCGGCAGGCGCCTCCGAGCACAACGGGCGCTTCGTGAACGACGACGTCGAGCAGTTGCATCAGGCAAGCAACCTGAAACTGCCCGACGACTGGTACTGCCCTTACGTACTGAAAGACGCCACGGCACCGCATATCGCCGCCGCCGCCGAGGGCATCGCGCTCGATTGCGGCGTGATCCGTGCGGGCTATGCGCGTGTCGCCGCACGAGCCGATCTGGTGATCGTCGAGGGCGTGGGCGGCTTTCGCGTGCCGCTCGGCGCCGATGCCAATGCACCGGATACGGCCGAGCTGGCGCGCCAGCTCGGCCTGCCGGTGATCCTGGTCGTCGGTTTGCGGCTCGGCTGCATCAACCACGCCCTGCTCACCGCCGAAGCCATCACGGCTCGTGGGCTGACGCTCGCGGGTTGGGTCGCCAATCACGTCGATCCGGAGATGCGTCACGTGGCGGCAAACATCGACACCCTTGCCGCGCGCTTGCCCGCGCCGCTGCTCGGGCGAGTGCCGCATCTGGCGCACCCAGACGCGGCGACCGCCTCCGGCTATCTCGACATCGGGCCGCTCGTCGACATGACGCGGCCTTGAGCGCGCCACTGCCCTATCGCGCGACATCAACGAACTCACCGAATTCAAGGAATCACATCATGCAAGTTCACGCCCACACTGCCGCTCACGGTCACGACGAAGCCCTGCGCCGTAACGACACGCCCTGGAGCGTCGCCGACATCGAGGCGCTCTTCGCGCTGCCGTTCAACGACCTGATCTTCCGCGCACAGCAAGTGCATCGGGAACACTTCGACGCCAATGCCGTGCAGCTCTCGACGCTGCTCTCGATCAAGACCGGCGGGTGCCCGGAGGACTGCGCCTATTGCCCGCAATCGGCGCGCTATGACACCGGCGTGGAAGCCGAGAAGCTCATGCCGGTGGAGGAAGTGGTCGCCGCCGCGCAGCGCGCCAAAGACGCCGGCGCCACCCGCTTCTGCATGGGCGCCGCATGGCGCAGCCCGAAGCCGCACCAGGTCGACGCGGTGGGCGAGATGGTGCGCAGCGTCAAGGCGCTGGGCCTGGAGACGTGCGTCACGCTCGGCATGCTGCGTGACGGGCAAGCGCAGCAATTGCGCGACGCCGGCCTCGACTACTACAACCACAACCTCGACACGTCGCCCGAGTTCTACGGGCAGATCATCACCACGCGCACCTATCAGGATCGCCTGGACACGCTGGCCCGCGTGCGCGACGCGGGACTGAAAGTGTGCTGCGGCGGCATCGTCGGCCTGGGCGAGACAAGCCGCGAGCGCGCCGGCCTGATCGCACAGCTCGCCAACCTGTCGCCGTATCCCGAATCGGTGCCCATCAACAACCTGATGAAGGTCGAAGGCACGCCGCTGGAGAACAACGACGCCGTCGATCCGTTCGACTTCGTGCGCATGATCGCCGTGGCGCGCATCACGATGCCGCGCGCAATGGTGCGGCTGTCGGCCGGGCGCGAGATGATGGACGACGCCCTGCAATCGTTGTGCTTTCTCGCCGGTGCGAATTCGATGTTCTACGGCGAGAAACTGCTCGTAACCCAAAACCCGCAAGCCGAACACGACCGCGCGTTGCTCGCGCGTCTCGGCATGCACACGTCGACCGAGCAACAGCTCGGCGCCGCCGAGCCCGCAGGCGAGTGCGATGGCCTGACGGCCTGCGCCACGCACTGAGCGTTTTCGGCACGGCGAAGGGCTGGCGTTGAAGGATGTGTTGACAGGTTAAGCCGCCACGACGGCGACGAGATCGCAAAAAGACGATCCGCCGACGCGGCGAAGTTGGATAGCAAAGAGAATGGCGCAAGTCAGTGGCCCTTCGTCACAAGCGAAGTGCGATATGCAGGCGCCGCCCCAATCGATCATTTTCCGGAGGCAGCATGTTCGACAAGATCCTCATCGCCAACCGCGGCGAAATCGCCTGCCGCGTGGCCGCCACGGCCGCACGGCTGGGCATTCGCACGGTGGCCGTCTATTCCGACGCCGACGCGCACGCCAAGCATGTCGCCGTGTGCGACGAAGCGGTGCACGTGGGTGGCGCCGCCGCGCGCGAGAGCTATCTGCGCATCGATGCCATCATCAACGCCGCCAAGGCCACCGGCGCCCAGGCCATCCACCCGGGCTACGGCTTCCTGTCCGAGAACGAAGCCTTTGCCGCCGCGTGTCACGAGGCCGGCATCGTCTTCATTGGCCCGCCGGTCGGCGCCATTCATGCGATGGGCAGCAAGAGCGCCGCGAAAACCCTGATGGAAGGCGCCGCAGTGCCGCTGGTGCCGGGCTACCACGGCGACAATCAAGACGCCGCGTTCCTGCACGAGCGCGCCGACGAGATCGGCTACCCCGTGCTGCTCAAGGCCAGCGCGGGCGGCGGCGGCAAGGGCATGCGCGTGGTTGAGCGCAGTTCGGCGTTTCGCGCCGCGCTCACGTCCTGCCAGCGCGAAGCCGCCAGCAGCTTCGGCGACGAGCGCGTGTTGGTCGAAAAGTACCTGACGCGTCCGCGCCATATCGAGATTCAGGTATTTGCCGACACGCACGGCAACTGCGTCTATCTGTTCGAGCGCGACTGCTCGGTGCAGCGCCGTCACCAGAAGGTCCTGGAAGAAGCCCCCGCCCCGGGCATGACCGACGAGCGTCGTCGCGCCATGGGCGAAGCCGCCTGTAATGCCGCGCGGGCCGTGGGCTACGTCGGCGCGGGCACGGTCGAGTTCATCGCCAATCAGGACGGCTCTTTCTACTTCATGGAGATGAACACGCGCCTGCAGGTCGAGCATCCGGTCACGGAAATGATCACCGGGCTCGATCTGGTCGAATGGCAATTGCGCGTGGCGGCGGGCGAAGTGTTGCCGCGCAAGCAGGACGCGTTGCGCATTCAGGGGCATGCGCTCGAAGCCCGTATCTACGCCGAGAATCCGGATAACAACTTCCTGCCGTCGACGGGCACGCTCTGCACGCTGCGTCCGCCCGCAGCGGTCCAGTTCGAGATCGGCAGCGCCGACGCACCGGCCGCCGTGCGCATCGACTCGGGCGTGCGCGAAGGCGACACCATCTCGCCCTTCTACGATCCGATGATCGCCAAGCTGATCGTGTGGGGTCGGGACCGCGACGAAGCACTCGCCCGCATGCGACGCGCGCTGGGCCAGTATCGCGTGGTGGGCGTGCAGACGAACATCGCGTTCCTCGGACGCCTGGTCGCCAGCGAGCCGTTCGCGGCGGCCGATCTCGACACCGGGCTGATCGAGCGTCATCGCGACACGCTGTTCCCGGCCGCCGCCCCGGTACCGGCGACCACGCTGGCACTGGCCGTCGCGGCGCAGCTGGCCCGCGAAACCGTGATCGGCCGCCGCAAATATCAGGACAGCATCGATCACCACTCGCCGTGGCAGCTCGCCACCGGGTGGCGCCTGAACGGCGACTACCAGCGCACCCTCGCCTTCGATCACGGCGAGACGCGGCTGTCGGTTCTCCTCACGAGCGGGCCGCAGGCGAGCACGCTCACCGTGGACGGGCAGACGTACCCGTATCGCTACGCCCACGACGCCGGGGTGTATCGCGTGACGCTCGGCGATCGCCGCGTTCAAGGGCATGTCGACTTCGAGCACGACGCCGCGCACGTCTTCGCCGACGGTCAGTCCTGGACGCTGCGCTGGCACGATCCGCTGACACAAGCGGGGGCGCAGGAAGGGGGCGAGGGGCGGCTGACGGCGCCGATGCCGGGCAAGGTCATCGCCGTGCTCGCGCCCGCCGGTACGAAGGTCGAGAAGGGCGCGCCGCTGCTCGTGATGGAAGCGATGAAGATGGAGCACACCATCAGCGCACCCGCGGACGGTGAAATCGAAGAGGTGCTGTTCGCCGTCGGCGACCAGGTGCCGGAAGGCGCCCAGTTGCTGGCGTTCAAGCGATAGCGATCGTCCTGGCGCGGTGCTCCGGCATCACGCCGCAGCACACGATGGCGCGGATCCACATTGACTCGCGCAGGACGGTGCTTTTCGCGCTACCGCTTACTGCGGTAGCGCGCGATGAAATTTGAGGACACTTCCTAGAAACTTCGGCATCACCCCCGACAGGGGGTCGCTGCCATGGGGATTTCAGCGCATTCGGAATTTTCATAAGGAATCCGAATGGCTGTTCGGAAATATTCTCGGTGTCGATTTCCACCATGCGCGGTTAAGCGCTCGACACCATGACTCAACGTCCTCACTCGTTCATCGGCCCGCGCGCCATTGCGCTCGCCGCCACACTCACCCTCCTGACTTTGTCTGCCGGCGCCAATGCGCAAAGCAACGTCACCCTCTACGGCACGATCGATTCCGGCTTCGTCCACGCCAATCACACGGCCAGCATCAACGGCCCGCAATCGCGATCGATGATCACGAGCAACATCATCTCCGGCAGCCGCTGGGGCCTGCGTGGCACCGAACCGCTGGGCCGCGGACTGTCCGCGATGTTCCAGATCGAAAGCGGCTTCAATGCGGTCAACGGCGAGATGGGTAACGGCGGCCGGGCGTTCGGACGCAAATCCATCGTCGGCCTGAAGAGCATCGAATGGGGCGAAGTGACGATCGGCCGTCAGTACGACCCGGTCGTCAATCTCGTGCAGGGCATGACCGCAGACGGCTACTTCGGTGGGTTCTTTGCCACGCCGGGCGACGTCGACAACTACGACAATGGCGCACGCATCAACAACTCGATCCGCTACGCCACACCGAACTTCGGCGGCTTGCAGTTCGAAGGCATGTACGCATCGGGCAACGTGGCCGGGGAAACCGGGGCCGGCCGGTCGTACGGCGTCGCCGGTGCCTACAACAACGGTCCGCTCGCGCTCGGCGCCGGTTTTTTCTTCGCGGACGGTGGCAACACGCGGGCGGCCTATGGCTATCGCGAGTGGACCAGCAGCGCGGGCTCGCTGTTCAACTCGCCGATCAACAGTGGCTTCCGTACGGCGAGTAAGGTACGCATCGCGCGCGTGGCCGGCAAGTATGCCGTTGGCCCGGCGATCCTTGGGCTGTCGTATTCGAATGCCCAGTACGCGAGCGATGGTCTGTCGGAATTCACCGGCACGGCGACATTCGACACCGTGAACGCCTTCGCCACGTATGCCCTGACGCCGGCGATCAACACGGGCATCGGCTATAGCTACACGCGAATGCGCGGTGCGCGCAACCTCGGCGCTCACTACAACCAGTTCAATGCCGGCGTCACCTATGCGCTGTCCAAGCGCACGTCGACCTACGTCATCGGTGGCTATCAACAGGCCATCGGCAAGACGCTGGATCGCGGTCAAACGGTGGAAGCCACCGCGTCGGTCGGTTCGTACGGCTTCAACGCCGGCGCACGAACGCAATTGCTGGTCGGCATGGGCCTGAAGCACAGCTTCTGACCCCCTTCGTCCTGATCGGCCCGAACACGTGGAAGCCCGCGGGTTCGGGCCGATTTCTTCAATGAATTTAAGCAGCTGAAATTCAAACGATCGTTTGGATCATTGCGATTCCTCTGTCTTAAAAAATACACAATTTGCGTTATTGGTATTTACCCTATTCGGGAATCTATTTAGAATTCGCTCCTGTTGAAGTTTGTTGCGGTAGCAACCGACTTGCGACGACTGGCCTCCCCGCTTTCTGAATTTCGCCTTGCGTTCGACGCGCGCCGATGTCTCTCGCGCCGATGTCTCTCGCGCTGCCGTCACTCGGGCCGGTCGTCACTGGGCACAGTCATCGCTTAGGTCTGTTGTTACGCCGCGCTGTCGTCGCTTAGGGAGAGGGTTTGTGATTTTCGTCATTTGGCTAGGGTCGCGACGCTCGCCGTCACGGCGACAGTGGCACGTGTCATGCAACTGCAACGCGCTGCCGCACGCACCGCGGCGGCGACCCACGTCTCACGAGTCTTGCGATATCGCCGTAGTCATCGCCGTACCCTTGCTCGCGCATTCGCTTGAAGGACGCCGCGTAATTTGACGTTGGCCAGCCACCGTTGGCGCAGACGCTGCCGGAACCGAAGTCGTCAGTGACCGTTCAACGAGTCGCACCGAGTTGTCGTCGTACTTGAAGTCACAGTCCGTAGTCCGCAGTCCGCAGTACTCATGCTGTATTCCGGCACAGATGTCCTAGCCGGATAGAGAGTCATCCCTCCCCGCCGTTACGAGCATCGCTCTCACGCGTTAGCGCCGTACTGCCGCCCACGGCTCGGGCGGCCGATTTCGCGCCCACAGCCTCGTATTGCCCACGCATTGCATTAGCCCCCCGACGCCCTCCATCGCGCGCCGTCGGATCACGCTCGCTCGCGTTATTGCGTGGGCGCTTCGGCATGCGCTTCACCGCGCGGCATGCCCAATGTTTTGAACCCGAGAAAATTGGCAGACATGAACACCGCCTCAGAGCGCATCACCCACCCTCGAGCTGCATCCGAACGATGTGAAACAGCTCGATATCGCCTGCGAGCGCGTCGGCATGAGTCGAGAAGATTTCTGCCGGCTGGCCACCCACCTGGAAGGCGCTCGCGTGCTCAATGGCGAGGGCCTCGCCACGCTGTCGCGCCCATTCGGTTTCGCGCCGCGCTGCCCGCCGTCCTGCGCGGAGCGCTAGCCCGCTTCTGCCTGCGCTGATCGACATCATTGCCCTACGACACGGCCAGCACCATCCGATGCACTCGCGCTGTTCCATGTCAGCGTGTCGTCCCATCGGCTGACAACGTCTCGTGTGATGGCGCGGCCCCACGAATTGGGAAGCGTCCGATAAGTTCTGCGCTATAGAGGTCGCCAACTCTGTATAGAGGCCCGCCTGTAACGCATGGGGAGGAGAGCGATATAACGTCGCAAGACGCGGGGGATTGATTACGCTGTGTGACTCGTCAACGGAGTTCCGCCATGCAAACGAATCCACTCGCGCTGTTCGGAGACCATCTGGCCTGGCCTGCCTGCGCAAGGCGCGCGGCTGGTCGCAGGAGAAACTGGCGCTCGAGAGCGGCCTGGCACGCTCGTACGTCAGCGGCATCGAGCGCGGTCGACGCAACGTCGCCCTCGTCAATATCTGCGTACTGGCCGATACGCTCGGCGTGCCAACGTCAGAAATGCTGCGCTTTGCGCAGGCGGCCGGAGCCGCCGACACCGCAGCGCCGCCCGATCGCACGCCACTGCCGCAGATCAGCCGTTCGTGTGCCGCCTCGAGAACCGCGATCAGGTCTGGCTCGCCGAAATCATTCGAAGCCTCAGCTCCCGCCTGAGTCAGGCGGCGCCGCCGTTGGCGACCGACGCTTACGCAGACCGATGCGGCCCCTTGTCTGTCGCACACGGCAGTGCCTGCTGCGATGCGCGAGATATGCGCAATCGACACGAAGCGCGCGACGACATCGAAGATGCCGAGGATTTCGACGACCTCGATGACGCCGCCCCCCCCGGGCTTCCCAACGCCGCTAGACAGACGCCCATCGCCCCAGCGTTCTCCGCAGGCTTTCCTGCCCATCTTCAACTCGCCGCGCCTAGGGAAGCTGACTACCGCGTTGCCGACGGCACCGGCACCGGCACCGACGCCGCCCATCCCGTCGCGCGCATCTGTGACCCCGGGCGCACCCCATCCGAACGCCACGACGCATCCGTCACGTCGTCCAATACCGCCAGATCCGACGCCATCGCACGCGAAGACTCGCGGCATTTCCCCACCGGCGATGACGAGTGAGCGAAAGCGAGGCAATTGATTCTTAGGACATTGCGCAAAGTCCCCCAGCATCGCGGGGACGTTGCGCAAGCGTTCGTCTTGTAAGCGTGACCTGGCCTTCCGTGAAAACGCTCGCCGCGGCGAGCGTCTTACATCCCGCAATGGACGTATCACCGCGCCGTGCCTATCTCACGCGCGCCAAGCCTATCAAGCATGACAGCCGGCCGATGACTGCCGACCATTCGCGCCGCTCGACACAACGTCCGGTTCGCCCCGTCAACATCGAGTGACATCCCAAGGCGAAAACTTTCAGAATCGCGTGATGGCTTGGGCCGCCATGTCCGGTGTCACACTGCGCGGCTCCGGTTCACGGGAGTGCGACAAAGCGTATCGAAACGCCAGCAGAGCGGTAACGCAAACTGGCGCCACCACTACCGTCTGAAAGCACGCACTCTTTGTGCCTTCTCCGAAAGTCCGCAAAAAATCCGCGTTGCGGACTCGGTAGTTCGTGCCTCGCAAACGGGGGATACCCGAGGCACCGTCCCCAATGCCGGCTTTTTGTTTCAATCTTCTTGTCCCTAACAAGGAAAACATTCTTATGGACACCAATTTATTCAGATTCGGCCGACACCTGGCCGGTTTGCGCAAGAAGTACAACTGGGCGCAAGACAAGCTTGCCCTGGAAAGCGGTCTGGCGCGCTCATACCTGAGCGGTGTCGAGCGAGGCAAGCGCAATATCTCGCTGCGCAACATCTGCATTCTCGCCGACACGTTGGGACTGCCGCCGCATGAGTTGCTGGCGTTCGATTCGTCGAACGGCATGGTGGCTGACTCGGGGTGGCGGTGCCCTGCGATCCGTATCCCTCGCTCAACCGGGCCATGCAGAAACTGTCGGACCGCGATCAGGCGTGGATGCCGATCTGGTCCGCACGCTGAGCTTGCGTCTGGGCCACGGCGTGTTGCGCGACGAAATGAGAGCGGGACGATTGATCGCGGGACGCGACGGCCGCGCGGCGCGCGCGTGCCCGGCGCCGGGCAACGCCGGCCCCGCGCGCCGGCGTCGCTACTCGGGTTCAGTCGTTCCCGAGGAAGGCGTCCACCGGCGCGGTGAAACGCAATCGGATTGGCCAGATTCATGCCGTGCGATGCGTCCTGGATCACCATGCGACCGGGCTTCCGGCATGGCGCAACGCGAGCGCATTCAGCACGTCGGGATAGGGGCGGGACTTTGCGCGCCGCCCATCAAAAGCACCGGCGCATGCAACGCGCCAAGGGCGTCGATCGGCAACGGCGTACGCGGTTCGGCCACCTGACCGATCAGGGTGTGCGCGTTGTCGCGCACCATCTGCTTGAACCACGGCACCATGCGCCGCCACGTATCCGGGCCGCTCACGGTGTCGATAAAGATCGCCAGTCCGCCGTCGATATCGCCGGACTCGATGGCGGCAAGCGCCTGTTCGCGGAACCTGCCCCGCTCGCGGTCGAGTGGTGTCTGCGCCGGGCCGCCGCTGATTCCACGCCCGGTCCGCCAGTATCAGCGAGCGTACGGTGTCGGGCGCGAGCAGCGCCGTGCGCAACGCGACATAGCCGCCGCGCGAATGGCCGAGCATATGGACCGGCCGACGCCAACGCGTGACGAACGCGGCCAGGTCCTCGGCGTGCTGCTCCCCCGAGAACGTGCCGTCGTGGCCGCTCCAGGCTTCGGCCAGTAGTGACGCAGACTCACTGAGATCACCCGCCGCCGCTGCCCCAACGGCGCCATGTTCGGCTTGAAGTAACGGCAATCGCAAAGCGAACCGTGAACCAGCAAGAGCGGCGCGCCACTGCGTCGGCGGGGGCAGGGGTCTCGACGTACGCCATCGGATAACCGTTGACGTTGATCGTTTGCGGTACAGGAACCGGCATGGGAGACACATCAGGTAAGGCGGGCCGCCAGTATAACGAGCTTGCCGCCCGCTTGCCGCCGTGCGCCATCGGCCTGCCATGCCGCCTGGAAGAGCGGGGACAACGCGCTAGTGTATGCTTGCGACTCCTTCATTCCTGCGGTTTCCCGGCATGGCACTCAAAGCCACCATATACAAGGCCGAGGTGCAGATCACCAACCTCGACCGCCACTACTACGCCGCCCATAGCCTGACGCTCGCCGGCATCCGTCGGAAACCGACGAACGCATGATGGTGCGCCTGCTGGCCTTCATGCTGTATGCCGATGAACGGCTCACGTTCGGCAAGGGCCTCTCCAACGCCGACGAGCCCGACCTGTGGGAACACGACTTCGGGGCGACATCGTCCGTTGGATCGACGTCGGCAGCCCGACGCACGGCGCCTTGTCAAAGCCGCGGGCCGTGCGACGCATGTCGACGTCGTGGCGTACGCGGCAAACCCGCCGCCGTCTGGTGGCAGGCGACCGAGTCGCAGATCACCCGCTTGTCGAACCTCACGGTGCGCATGCTCGATGAGACATCCGCCGAGGCGCTCACGGCACTCGCCGCGCGCACGATGCGCCTCCAGTGCACGATTCAGGACGGTGAAGTCTGGATCGCCGACGACAGCCACAATTTCGCCGTCAACCTCGTGACGTTGCGCGCGGCCGCCAACGACTGACCGGCTTCGGGCATTCCCCGACGGCGGCGCGGCGCGCTGTGCCGCTGCGCCGCGTCACAACGTCACCGCCCTCGCCCTCCTCGCCCTCCTCGCCCTCCTCGCCCTCCTCGCCCTCCTCGCCGTTCTCGCCGTCCACGCGGCTCGTCGCCCTCCGCGCCTCCGGCCTCGCCGCAGTACGCGCGACACCACAAGCTGCGTTACACTTGACGTTAACGTCAATCGAGTGAACACGGCCGCGTCCCCAACGCCCCCCAGAAAGACCGGCACCGGTCGTCACCTCGCTGGCCTATCGCCATGGCTCATTCCTATACGCGTCTGCCCCGCAACTCATGGACATCCTGATCTTTTCTCCGGACGGCAAGACCGCCGCCTACGAAGCCGGCCTCGCCGAGCATTTGCCGCAGGCCGGCATTCGCGGCTGGCAGCCCGGCGACACGGCACCGGCCGACTACCTGGTGCTCTGGAAGCCGAATGCCGAAGTGTTGCAACCGCGCGAGCGCCTGAAAGCGATTTTCAACCTGGGCGCCGGGTGGACGGCGTGCTCGGCGCGCACGGCGAAGGCGCACATCGCCTGCCGGCGGGCGTGCCGCTGGTCCGTCTCGAAGACGCCGGCATGGCCGACCAGATGGCGCAGTACGTGAGCGCCGCCGCATTACGCTACTTCCGCCGTCTCGACGAATTCGACGCGCAGCAAACCCGAGGCCAGTGGAAGTTCCAGAAGCCGAACCGTCTCGCGGACTTCCCCGTCGCGGTGCTCGGATACGGCACGCTCGGCGCGCACGTCGCCAAGGCACTCAAGGCGTTCGGCTTTCCGGTACGTGCATGGACCCGCAGCCAGCGCTGCGACGATAGCGGCATCGAATTGCACCACGGCGACGCCGGCTTCGATGCCTGCGTGTCCGCGCCCGCATACTCGTCAACCTGCTGCCGCTCACGCCGCAAACGGTCGATGTGCTCAACGCCAGGCTGTTTGCGAAGTTGGCGCACGGGCGTTCCTGATCAACGTCGCGCGCGGCGCGCACTTGGTGGAAGACGACCTCCTTGCCGCGCTGGACAGCGGCCAGATCGCCGCGGCCACGCTCGACGTGTTTCGCACGGAGCCGTTGCCGGCCGACCATCCGTTCTGGCACGCACCTCGCCTGACGCTCACACCGCACATTTCCGCCCTGACGTTGCGCGACGAAACGGTCGCGCAGATCGCCGGAAGATCGCCGCGCTCGAACGCGGCGAAACCATCACCGGCATCGTCGACCCGACGCGCGGCTACTGAGCCGTCGCCTACGCGCGCCATTGCCCGAACCCCTCCAAGGAGACACCGCATGTCCTTGTCCACGTCTAATCTGCCGAAGCACGTGAAAGTGGTCGAAGTCGGCCGCGCGACGGTCTGCAAAACGAAAAACAGCCGGTACCGACCGACATCAAGATTGCGCTGATCGACCGACTGTCGGCCGCCGGCTTCGCCAATATCGAATCGACGTCGTTCGTCTCACCCAAATGGGTGCCACAGATGGCCGACGGCGCCGAGGTGATGGCGGGCATTACGCGTCGTCCCGGCACGATCTACTCGGTGCTCACGCCGAACCTGCGCGGCTTCGAGGGGGCGGTGGCGGCCAAGGCCGACGAAGTGGTGATCTTCGGCGCCGCGAGCGAAGCGTTCTCGCAGCGCAATATCAACTGCTCCATCGTGGAGAGCATCGAGCGCTTCGAACCCGTCGCGCGCGCGGCGAAGGACGCCGGTCTGCGCTTGCGCGGCAGCATCTCGTGCGCGCTCGGCTGCCCGTACCAAGGGGAAGTGTCCGTCGCGAGCGTGGTCGACGTCGTGCAACGACTCGCGGCGCTCGGCTGCGACGAAATCGACATTGCCGACACCATCGGTGTGGGCACGCCCTCGCGCACCCGCGAAGTCATGGAAGCCTGCGCGAAGGTGTTCCCGATCGAGCGTCTGTCCGGCCACTTCCACGACACCTACGGCCAGGCGACCGCCAATGTCTACGCGGCGCTGCTTTCGGGCATCTCGATTTTCCACTCGTCCGTCGCCGGTCTCGGCGGCTGCCCGTACGCCAAGGGCGCGACGGGCAACGTGGCGACGGAAGACGTGGTGTATCTGCTGCAGGGTCTCGGCATCGAGACCGGCATCGACCTGGACGCCGTCGTACGCACGGGCGACTTCATTTCGCGCGCCATCGACCGGCCGAACGCGTCACGCGTCGGCCGCGCCATGCTCGCGAAACTGCAGGACGGCGCGCCCACCTGTGTGTGATACCGCGCGGGCCAATGTGCCCGCGTCGACCCTGTGATTCGAAGACACTGACACGACCATGAGCGAGACACCCCGGACTCCCGAACCCGCCCAACAGGACGCTCTTCCCGAAGGCGCACGTCACGTTGCACGGCTGCTCGCCGGCCTGGGCCACGACCAGCCGATCGTGCTTCTGCCGAGCACCGGCAAGACCTCGGCCGAGGCCGCTGCCGGCCTCGGTTGCGACGTGGCCCAGATCGCCAAGTCGATCCTCTTTCGCCGCGCCGCCGACGACACCCCCGTGCTGGTCATCGCGAGCGGCATCAATCGCGTCGACGAGAAGAAGGTGGCGGCACAGGTCGGCGACCTTGCCCGCGCCGATGCGCGTTTCGTCAAGGAGAAGACGGGCTATTCAATTGGTGGCGTCAGCCCGATCGGGCACGTCGTGTCGCCGCTCACGCTGATCGACGAAGACCTGCTCAAGCTCACCAGCCTGTGGGCCGCCGCCGGGCACCCGCATGCCGTGTTCAACCTCACGCCAACGCAGCTCGTGGCGATGACGGCGCGCCCGTCGTCGACGTGGCGCTGCGCGACTAAGCCCCCCCAAGGCCATCATGACCCTGCCCGAGTCCCCCGTGCCGTCGCCCTGCACCAACATCTGCCGCATGAATCCAGCGACGGGGTGGTGCTCGGTTGCTGGCGCACGCTCGACGAAATTGCCGCGTGGTCGACGATGGCCGAGGGCGACAAGCGCCACATTTGGTCGCTGTTGCCCGCACGACGTGTTGAACACGAGCCGCCGCCGGTGCAGTATCGCCGCGTGATCGCCAACGACCCCGGCTCGGGCAACGCATGACGCGCCCCGACGCATAACGCTTTCTATATCGCATATGGGAAAAATCGTTGCCATTGGCGAGACCTTCGCCGCCACCACCATTTTTCGCCTGACTCGATCCGCGAATTTTCCGCGCTTGCGCACGACTTCAATCCACTGCACCACGACGCGGACTATGCGGCCGCCGACCTGCGTTTCGGCGGACTGATCTCGTCGGGCACGCAGCAGATGTCCTATCTGGCCGCCCTGCTCGCCACGCACTATTCGAAGACGGCCCAACCGCTCGGGCTCGAATTCGACATGAAGTTGCGCCGCGCCGTGCACGCGGGCGACGACATCACCGTGCGCTGGACCGTGACCGACAGCCTGTGGAAAGACAAACTCGCGGGCGACATCGTGTCGCTCGACGGCGAGGCCGTCAATCAACGCGGCGAGACGGTGATCGCCGCCACCGCCAAGATCCTCGTAAGCGCCAAGCCGGCGTGACACGCCGCCCGCGCCCTGTGTTCCTCCTCATGCCCCTACGTCCATGACCTCGCATGCCCTGCCCGCCGGGCTTCGCGTGTTCGAGCGCGGCTGGCTCTCCTCGAACAATGTCCTGTTCCTCGGCGACGCGCCAACACTCGTCGACAGCGGCTACGTCACGCATGCGGAGCAGACGCTCGCGCTCGTCGCGCACGCGCTGCCGCAGGGTCAGCCGCTCGCACGGCTCGTCAACACGCATCTGCACTCCGATCACTGCGGCGGCAACGCGGCACTTCAAGCTCGCTACGGTTGCCGCACATGGGTCCCCGCCGCCGACGCCGATCCCGTGCGCCATTGGGATGCGCGGCGTCTGTCGTTCGAGGCGACCGGCCAGCAGTGCGCGCGCTTCACCTTCGACGACACCCTCTCGCCCGGCGACGCGATGACGCTCGGCGAGCGCGAATGGCTCGTTCTCGGCGCCCCGGGCCACGATCCGCACGCGCTGATGCTCTACAACGCCACCGACGGCATCCTGATTTCCGGCGATGCGCTGTGGGAGCGCGGCTTCGGCGTGATCTTTCCGGAGCTCGACGGCGAGTCCGGATTCGCCGAACAGGCGGCCGTGCTCGACCTCATCGAGCAACTCGATGTGGCGCAGGTGATTCCAGGACACGGCAAACCGTTCGGCGATATCGACGGCGCACTCGCCACCGCGCGCGCGCGCCTTGACTATTTGCAAAGCGATCCGGCACGCAATGCGCGCAACGCGCTCAAGGTGCTGATCGTCTTCCGTCTCATGGCCGAGAGTGAGATGACGGGCACAGCGCTCAAGGCCACACTCGACACCGCGCGGGCATGGCGCAGCGCCGCCGCGATGCTTGCGCCGCCGTCGGCCTGGCCCGATCTGCTCGACCGCCTCGTGGCGGAACTCGCCAAGGCAGGCGCAGTGCGCTACGAGTGTGAGACGGATACGTTGTACGCCGTCTAGGCGCACCGGGCTTTCGAGATCTTTGAAAAAAACAACGCCGCTTGCCAGTCACGGCAAGCGGCGTTTGAGGACGTGACGTGCCGGACGAACGCTGCGGTCGCTAACGCGGCGCCCGTCCTGTGGCGTCTTGATGCTGACGCCGCTTGGCACGCGCTTTCATCCTAGTCGCGACGCCCCCGTCCCCAAGGGGACTTTCCCTGATACGCGCGCGAATTCCCTCGACGGAACCGAAGCTTTCTTCGAGTGCCCGCTCGACGGTCGACGAACGAATCCCCCTATAATCGAACGATCGTTCGCGAAATTAACCTGCTGCGAATTGGGCGTCGACGCAATGATGTCGCTCGCCGAATGTCCTGCTCGAGGAGACTTCATGGCCCTTCCCAAGATTCTGCAAAACCTGGCGTTGCCTGTCGTGGCGTCGCCGATGTTCATCGTGAGCTACCCGGAACTGGTGCTCGCACAGTGCAAGGCCGGGATCGTCGGCTCGTTCCCTGCGCTGAACGCGCGTGAGCCGCAAATTCTCGAAGACTGGCTCTCGCGCATTACCGAAGAACTCGCCGCGTATCAGGCGGCGAATCCGGACGCCATCGTGGGTCCGCTCGCCGTCAATCAGATCGTGCACCAGTCGAACCAGCGGCTTGAACACGACGTGCGGGTGTGCGTGGAGCATCGCGTGCCGATCTTCATCACCAGCTTGCGCGCGCCGCCCAAGGAGGTGCTCGACGCGGTGCACAGCTATGGCGGCATCGTGCTGCACGACGTGATCAATCTGCGTCATGCGAACAAGGCGCTCGAAGCCGGTGTGGATGGGCTGATCCTCGTCGCCGCCGGGGCCGGCGGCCACGCGGGCATGCTCTCGCCGTTCGCGCTGGTGGGCGAGGTCCGCAAGATCTTCGACGGACCCATCGTGCTCTCCGGCGCGATTGCCAACGGCGGATCGATTCTCGCCGCCCAGGCCATGGGCGCCGATCTCGCGTATATCGGCACGCGGTTTATCGCCTCTTCCGAAGCCAACGCCAGCGACACTTACAAACAGGCGATCGTCGAGGCCAGCGCCAACGACATCATCTATACGAACCTGTTCACTGGCGTGTCGGGCAACTACATCCGCCAGAGCATTCTGAATGCGGGCCTCGACCCCGATGACCTGCCTACGGCCGACAAGAGCGCCATGAATTTCTCCAAGGCGAAGGCGTGGAAGGACATCTGGGGCGCGGGTCAGGGAGTGGGATTGATGGATGACGTGCGCCCCGCAGCCGAGATCATTGCGCGCCTGAAGCAGGAATACGACGACACGCGCAAACGACTGGCCGGCTGACAACGCACGCGCGCGCCGGACGAATCGACGTTTCGGCGCGGCGTTTCACCGCGACTCGACGGCCGCCTCTCTCCCCGCCGCCCACTTCGCCCCCTCACCACCGCTCCCGCCTCGCCATTCGCCGCGGCCTCGTCGCGCCCGTCGCCGGACACAACGCCCCGTCGCGCCGGTGGCCGGTCGCGTCATGACGTCACGTCAGCACCTCGCGGCAATGCGCCGGAATCGACAGTGCGCTCGGCCGAAGCGCAAACACGCCCCTTCACGCGATGGCAGTCTTCGCCCATGGCCGTCGATTCGGTTTCATGTCGGCGCCGGCACGCACCTTCACCCCATCGTCAGGAGGCACTTTCATGCGGTTTTCGTCGCATTGTCGCGCAATCCACTCGCCCCCTCTCTACCATGCCCGCGACGCCACGCCCGCTCGTGGGACGCCGGCGCCCACTTCACCAGACTTCCCGCACGCGTTCCACGGCACACGCAATTCCCGCAGGCGCTGTCATGGCGAGGTAGACATGCGCCATCGCGTCAGCCCCCCAAGGCCTCGCCCGCCAGTCCCTGGCCGGCGGCCTTCGCCGTGATGCTGGTCGCCAATCTCATGGCCCCCACGGTACGCGCCACACCGATGCTCCCCCGCCTCCTCGACAGCCGTGTGCAGGAAGACAGTCCACTCGCCAACGCCACGGCGCTGCCCTTAGACGGACTACCAGACGTCCCAAGCGACGTCGAAATACACCCGCTCCCCCTCTCGCTGATCAAGACCCACTACACCTTCCAGGAATTTCTCAGGGCCGTGGCCACCGCCAGCGCACCGTTTCGGCATCTTGGAAGATCCATCGGCGAGGCCTACAGCGCGGTGAGCGGCAACCCCGTGGATCGACCGACGCTCGACGCGGTGCAACGCCTCGGCGGTGTGGTGGACGTCGCCACCGGGCTAATCCCGGAAGTCCAAATGGCGCGAGTGCCCGGACATTTCGCCGATCTGGCCGCCGACCTACTCGACGGTAGACCGCCGTCGTCGGCCAAGCTCACCGACTTTCTGCAATATGGCGACCCGCGCACGATCGGCAGAGACATGCCGATTCAGGACGCGTCCGCGCCGGCACAACCGGTGCTATTCAGGCGTGGGCCGGTGCATGCGCCGGTGTCAGCGCATGGCGTCGAGGCCGACGCGCCGGTGGTACGCGACGTTGACGTTGACGGCGACGGACTCGAACCGCCGCGCGACGCGACGCCTGAGCACGGCGCGGAGATCGTCGACGCGCAGGCCGCCGACGTCGAAGGTCTCGGTGTCGGGCACGGATTGCGCATCGAAGGCGAGCGCGAACACCTTAAGGGATACGAACAATCGTTGCCGCCCGAGAGCATTCCGGAAGGGTCACGGCGCCAACTGATGACGATCAACGGCCGCCACTATCTTCGCGGGGAATCCGGCTATTACCAAGTGACGCCCGGACAGCGCGCGGGCGAATGGTTGATCAACGCGCCGCGCGGCGCGCGCGCGCAAGTGCCGGTGACCTACGACGCGCCGTCCGGCGAATGGCATGCAGACGCCCCGTTGCGCCTGTGCGGCGGCGGATGCGGTCCGAGTCGCTCGTCCACCCCCGACAGCGTTGCCATGAGCAAGAACGACGTCGCCGACGCCATCCGCCACCTCGCCGATCATGACGTGCGGCGCGCGATACTGCAGGCGTACAGCGATCTTGGAGCGCTGCACCTGATGCGAACGAACCGTGAGGACCTGCGGGCATTGCGCGACAACTCGATCATTGAGCACCGCCGTGTCCTGGCCCCCCAACTGATGCGCATCGACCCGCATTCCACCTTGTTCGAGCAACAGCGCGAGGCCGCCCTGATCACGGCGATGCACTACGACAATTACCCGGAATACAACATCTTCGAACTCAGCGCCGAAGCCTTCTGCCAGGAAAATGCGGAGATTCTCTTTCACTACCTTCTGATCCGCGGGGTTCCCAGCCACCATATCCGCATGATCACCTTGCAGCCGCAAGGCCGCCCGCCGCATGTCATGGTGCTTTACACCGAATCGGATCAATTCATCGATCTGCTCGATCTGTCCACGCCGCAACCGCCGGTGAAAGGGCATGTCGACGGCATCAACGGCAATCGTTTCACGGCCGCGGTGTTCCTGACGCGCGACACCACCGTGCTGCTCGACCCCTGGAGCCGAATCAAGGCATCGTCGTTCCGGCACGCGAACGATGTCGAGGCGTTGATGGGCATGTTGGACGTCTCGCTCGCGGATGCCGGCCACCGCACCGGCAACCCCTACACGGTGTCGCTGACCCGGCCCTACCCCACACCGCGCGAGCGCGCTGCGGCAGCCACGGGCGGCGGCGCCGACACGAGAAGTCCGGTCGGTTCGGCAGGCGCCTTGCCAAGGTCCGGCTCGGCGCTCCGGAACCCGCCGATTCAACTCGCGGGTGGCGAACACGGTACGCCGGTCTGATCCCGGCGCGTGTCACGCGTTAGCACGCGCCGACGATTCCGATTCGCGCATTGCGCCTTCCCGCCCTCGCGGCCTCGGACAATTGATCTCCCTTTCCTTTGGAGGCATTCATGCCATTCGCTTCGCACCGCCGCGACATGCGAGTCGCGCCTTGTTACGGGCTACCGAATGTCCCTCGCGTCACTCACATGCCTCACGTACCGCGACGGCACGAAAGCACGCCAAGCGGCGCGACGGGCTTGTGCCGTGCCTTCCGCGGTGCGCGCCCGACACGCTCCGAGTCCGGTTCGTCGACCCGCGTACCGCGTGAGCGGTCTGCCACCCAACACACGCCCGGCGATCACGTCTGGCCCGCCGCGCTGGCCCTCCTGCTTGTCGCCAATCTCGCCGCACCGGCCCTCGCGCGCGTGCCCGCATCCTCGCATCACACGCGCGAGGGCGAGGGCGCGGGCACCCCGCGCGTCGGATCAATCAATGCCAACGCGGTGCCGCCGTCGGGCGCCCTGGCCGCGTCCGCGCACGCGGAGGTGATTCGCCGCCCCGTGAAGCACTCGACAACGATCAAGACGGACTATACGTTTCGCGACGTCCTGAAAGCCGTCTCCACCGCGCGCGCCCCTTTCCACTACCTGTTGGCGTCGGTGGGCGACGCCTACGAAGTCCTCAGCGGCCGGACGATGGATCCAGACGTACACCGCCGCGTTGAGCACGGCGCCGATGTCCTGGATCTCGCGACCTCCGTGCTGCCCGGCGTGCGGCTGTTGCGACTCCCCGGCGATCTGGCGGACTTGGTCGACGATGAACTCGGGCACAAACCTCCCGATCCCGGCAAGCTCGCCGGCCTGCTGCAATATGCCGACCCGCGCGTGATGGGATCGGCGCCGCGAACACTCGCGCGAGCGACCGCGCGGGGCGAAATCGCGGGCACTCGCACTGCCGCCGCAGCACACCCCGCCCGGCCCGCCCAGCACCCTGCGGCGGGCGTGGCACGCGAACCGGCACCGGCGAACCGGCACCGCATCGTCGACGAACATACCCATCTGCGCGGCTATGCGCAACCGCTGCCGGCCGCTCGGCGCCCCGGCGGCGAATCGCCGGATCTCGTCCTCGTGAACGGCCATCACTACCTGAAAGGGAACGCAGGCTATTACCGGGCACATCGCGGCGTGAGCGCCGACCATTGGCTGATAGATGCCCCGCCGGGCAGCGAGCGACGGGCGCAAGTGCCGGTGACGTACGACCCAAGCACCGGCACATGGCACGCTCACGCGCCGCTGCGCCTGTGCGGCGGTGGATGTGGGGCGAGTCGCCCCGCCGATGCGCCGGACAGCATCGCCAACAGCGTTGAAGACATCGCGCATGCAATAGGCCATGTTCGCGACGAAGGGGCGAAAAAGGCGATTCAAGCGGCGTTCTCAGAATTGAGCGCCTTACGCTTGCGAAGAACGAATCGCCCCGATCTGCAACCCGGTCGCGACAACTCGATCATCCATCACCGAATCGCTTTGCGCGGCGCCATGAGAAAACGGATCGATCCGAACGCGCCGCTGATCAAGCAGCAACGCATCGCGTCCACGATCACGGCGACGCATTACGGATGGCGCGAGGCAAGTGAAGCGTTTTGCCAGGAGAACGCCGAGATCCTGTTTCATCGCCTGCTCGAGAACGGTATTTCGCGAGATCGGATTCGCATGATCACCCTCAAGCCGCACAACAAGCCGTCGCATGTCGCGGTGCTGTACACGGAATCCGACAGCTTCATCGAGTTGCTGGACCGCTCGACACCGCAGCCACCGTCGGCCCTTCACGGCGACGGCATCAGTCACGAGTTGTTCCAGGAAGCCGCCTACTTGACGCGCGATTCAACGGTGCTGCTGGACCCGTGGAGCACTACGAAAGCCATCTCGTTTGCGCGCGCGACCAGCCGGCGCACGACCGGCCGCATGATCCACCGGGCACTCGCCGATATTGGACACGTTCCCGGACATCCCTATGTCGTTTCCGTGACGCGCCCGCTCGGCATGCATCGCGCGACCCCGAGCGGGCGGAGCGCCGAGGCGAATCCGCATCGTCGGAAGGATGCCCCGCCCTCGCCACACGCCCTCGCGTGACGGTGGGGTTCGCCCTCACAGCCCGCTTTGTCGCGCGCTGCGCGTTATGGCGGTCGGTGTGCCTCACCGACCGCCCCTTTGGAGGACTTCATGCCATTTGCTTCACACCACCGCCTCCCCCGTGTTTCCCCGTGCTACGGACTCCCGCATGCGCCCCAACATCGCGCGAACGGGTCGGGGCCCGCCGCGGGCTTGTCCCATGCGTTTCGCGGCGCGCGCCTCGGGCGACCCGGGACCGGGCTACACGTCCCAGCACTTCGTGAGCGCGTGGGCACCGGCCGGCCGACACACAACGCGGCATGGCCTGCCGCCCTCGCGATCATGCTGGTCGCCAATCTCGTGCCCCCTGCATCCGGCGCCGTGCCAAAACGCGACCTTGCCCCCGACCGCTCCGCCGAAGTCAGTGCCAACATCGACACGGCGATCGATGCCGAAGCGCTTGCGTTGGCCAACACAACCACAAGAACCGAGTTCGACGACGTGGACATACGGCCGGTGGATCACCCGTTGATCAAGTCGGATTACACCTTTCACGACTTCCTGAAAGCGGTGGCCGCAGCTCGCGCGCCGTTCCGCTACCTTGGCGAATCGGTGGGCGACGCCTATGAGATCCTCAGCGGCGAGGAGGTCGATCCGCAGGTTCGGCAACGCGTTCGTCAAGGCGGCGAAGCGCTGGACCTCGCGACAGACCTGCTGCCCGTCGTGCCCCTGTTGCGGCTGCCTGGCGATCTGGCCGACATCGCCTGCGACGAACTCGAAGGCAAAAGCCTCGATCCGGAAAAGATCGCCGGATTTCTCCAATATGCCGATCCGCGCCTCATGGGGTCGGCACCGCCGCTTCGCGGCGATTCGTCCGCGCCAGTGCCCGCGCCGTCGGCGCCTCGGCCGATCATCAAATCCGTCCAGACGCGCCATGCAAATGCGATACCTGCCGAAGCGATGGCCGACGGCGGTGCGGCCAACGCCATCCAACCCGGCTGGCTAGGCGATGCGCATGACGAAGGCGAAGGCATCGACGCCGCCGAGGCTGGAGACGCCGCGCGCTTTGCCGCCGCGCCACTGGCTGACGCGGCGAACGCTCCCGCCCTCGCGAGTCAGCCTGAAATCGTCGACGAAGACGAATATCTGCAAGGCTACGAACAACGTCTACCGGCCGATCATCTCCCCGACGGGGAACCGGCGCGCGTCGTTTTGGTGAAGGGTCAGCACTACCTGAGGGGCGAAGCCGGTTACTACCAGGCACGACGCGGCCTCAGTGACGATCACTGGCTGATCGACGCCCCTCAGGGCGCCGAAAGGCGTGCACAAGTGCCGGTGACTGTCGACGCGAGCACGGGGCAATGGCACGCCCACGCCCCCTGCGACTGTGCGGTGGCGGATGCGGTTCGAGCCACCACGAATATCCGCCCGACAGCATCGCCACCAGTTTCGAAGACATTTCGCATGCCATTCGCCACGTCCCTGACGAAACTTCACAAGAGGCCATTCAACTCGCGTTTGCCGAACTCAGTGAACTGCATCTGCTTCGAACGAATCGCGCAGATCTCAAGCCGATTCGCGACAACTCGATCGTCGGCCATCGTATGGCCCTTCGCGGCTCCATGAGCAAGGAGATCGATCCGACCTTGCCGTTGCCCAAACAGCAACGCCTCGCGGCCGAGATCACGTCGATGTATTACGAGTTGAACGCCTCGGCCGAAGCCTTTTGCCAGGAGAATGCCGAGATTCTCTTCCACCGCCTGCTAGAGAACGGCGTCTCTAAGGATGAAATCCGCATGATCACGTTCAAGCCACAGAATCGTCCGCCGCATGTCATGGTGATTTATACGGAATCCGAACATTTTATTCAGCTATTGGATCGCTCGACGCCAAATCCGCCACATCCGCAGTATCGCGACGGCATCAGTCGGGAATTCTTCCGGGAAGCTGCCTACCTGACGCGCCATTCGACATTGCTGCTCGATCCGTGGAGCACGACGAAAGCCATCTCGTTCTCGGGCGCGACCTCGCGATATGAAGCAGGCCGCATTATCAACCGGGCACTCCTGGATATCGGGCATCTGCCGGGCACGCCCTACACCGTATCCCTTACCCGCCCGCTCGGATTCCTCCGGCCTAGCCCGAAGGGTTCGGCCGGACGTTTAAGTTTGGGGAGTTCAGAGAGTTCAGGGAGTTCGCCCGGACTATCCGCGTCCATCAGCGCGCGCCAGGACACGAGTCGAGTGTCGTCGGAGACGGTGTTGTCGCACGGCACCGGCCCCGCGCCGTCAGAGTGAGACGCGGGTCGCGCATCGATTGCAGGGCATCATGCGCACTCAGGTCCGGCCCCGGCGCGGCGCACGCGCCGGGGCTTCCGCCCGTTCAGCCGGCGCGCATCAATACGTGTAAACGCCGCGCCCGGTCTTGCGTCCGAGATACCCGGCGGCGACCATTTCCTTGAGCAACGGGCACGGACGGTACTTCGAGTCCGCAAATGATTCGTAATAGACGTTCATCACGGACAGGCAAACATCGAGACCGATCATGTCGGCGAGCGCCAACGGTCCGATCGGATGATTGCAGCCGAGCTTCATGCCTTCGTCGATCTCTTCGGGCGACGCCAGATGCTCGGCCAGCACGAAGAAGGCCTCATTGATCATCGGCACCAGGATCCGGTTGACGACGAAGCCCGGCGCGTTCTTCACCGTGATCGGCGACTTGCCGAGTCGGCGCGCGAGGGCATCGACACGCGCATGCGTCTCGTCACTCGTCTGCAAGCCGCGAATGATCTCCACGAGCGCCATCAGCGGCACCGGGTTGAAGAAGTGCATGCCGATGAATTGCGTCGGCTTGGCGACCACGGCGGCAAGCTGAGTGATCGAGATCGACGACGTGTTGGACGCGAGAATCGCACTGTCCTTCGTCGCGCCCTCGAGCTGTTTGAGGATCTTGACCTTCAGATCGAAGTTCTCCGTGGCCGCCTCGATCACGATGTCGGCGTCGGCCAGCGAGGCGTAGTCGGTTGAGGTTGTGATGCGCGCCAGTGCGGCTTGCTTGTCGGCGGCCGTGAGCTTGTCTTTTTTGATCAGGCGATCGAGGCTGCCGGCAATCGTCGCCACGCCTTTCTGTACGGCGGCATCGCTGATATCGACCATCGTCACCGGCAGCCCGGCCACCGCACAGGCCTGTGCAATGCCGTTGCCCATGGTGCCTGCGCCAATGATGCCTACGTGTTGAATCGTCATGTCGTCTCTACTCCGTTTGTGCTCGGGGATGGCGGGAATACCGTCTTGCGCGGTGCACAAATCATAGCGCGGACCCGTGGATTCGGTGACACATGAAACCGCTCTGCGAAACGATGCTGACTCGGGCGTGTGATCTGCCGGGCGTGTGATCTGCCGAGCGTGTCGGTGTCGGTGTCGGTGTCGGTGTCCGCAAACAATGACATCGCGATCGACATAACGAACCAAGGGGGCAGACGCGCCCAATCGGCGTCTGCCCCCCTTCGATAATTCCTTCGGCACGCGCATAAAGTCGGCGTGCGCGGGGAACGTCAGAACTTCATGCGAACGCCGCCGCCGAAGGTATCGCCGCCCGACAGCGTGCTCACCCGGTCGTTCATGTACGCAGCATAGACATCCGTACGCTTCGACAGCGGGTAGTCGTAACCGAGCGCCCACGTCTTGCGGTTGACATTGCTCGCGCCCGAACTCTTCGTGTAAGCGTACGAGGCGAGCACGCTGCCGTTGCCCAGCGGCACCGACACGCCGAGCTGGCCGCCATTCTCCGACACACCGCCGCCGGTGATGTTGTTGCGGATGTACTGATACTGGCCGAACAACTTCACCACATGCAGGTCGTACGTCGCCCCTACTTGCACGGCCTGCTGGCTGCGAAAGCCCGTCATGCCGGCGAGGTCGTCCGGTTGCGAATCGAACTTCACCTGCTGGTAAGCGACGCTCGCCGCAAACGGACCGTTGAAGTACAACGCCGACGCGCTCCACTTGTTCTGCCCCGTCTCACCGGCCTTGTTGCCGAACGCATACGAGACGCTGCCCGACAGGCCCTTGAAGGTCGGCGTCGTGTACATCACGGCGTTGCTCCAGCCGGAGTCGCCCACGATACCCTGGCCGGCCGCGCCAATATACGTGTGGAACACCATCGGGCTGAACGTGTACGAATCGACGAACGGGTTGAACAGGATCGTCGAGACGAAGTACGAAGTGGTGAGACGGCCGAGCGTGACCGTGCCGGCGGTGTCCGACGACAAACCGACGTACGCGTTGCGCGAGAACATCGAATCGCCCTGGAAGCGGCCGTATTGACCATTCTGCGGACGGAAGAAGTCCTCCAGCACGAACACCGCCTTCAGGCCGCCGCCGAGATCTTCGTTACCCTTCATGCCCCAGTACGATGTCGACATGCCGCCGCCGCCCTGCGTCCAGGCGCGATCGCCGCCCGGGTTCTTGACCGCGCCCATCCAGGCGTCGACCTGACCGTACAGCGTGACGTTCGATTGTGCGAACGCCGGCGCGCTCATGCACGCGCCCAACACGAGTGCCCCGCCAATGCCCTTGGCCATGCTCCGCTTCATTCACTTCTCCTTGGTTTATGTCTTTTGTGTGCCCGTTCCCGGTGTGCACGGGAGCGGCTGGCGCCCGCTGGCGAAGCGCCTCCCTGATAAACGGCCGTGATTCTCGCACAGGCGTGCCGTGCGCAGATAGGCCGAACCGTCGAGAAAAAACGCACCACACGAAGTGGCCGGGAAATGGTGGGGAGACAAAATTCAGCCGACCATCCGCGCCAAAGTTAGTCTCGGTATAACGAAATCGATATGTCCCTTACATCAGCAAGTTAGCGATTGCTCACATTCGCCGTGATGTCGGGAAATAATGGAGGCGCGGGACGCGTGATTGGCAGACGTTGCTGGGAATGGGCGAGCGCATCCGATGTTGCACATGTGCAACGCCTGGCTCGTCCAAGGACATCGGAGGGGAGGGGAAAAACTGGAAGTGGGGACAGCAACGCCGGCGGGGGACCGCCCGCGGCAACAAGCGTCAGCGACCGCGACGGCCGCCACCACCACCGCCACGCGACCCGCGCGGCTCGCCTTGCGGCGAGTATTGGCGCTCACGCGGCTCCGCCGGGGCCGCCCAGTTCGGATAGGCCGCCTGACCGCGACCGCGATCGGCGCTGAAACGGCTGATGTCTTCCCGCAGCGATGCCTTGTTCAAATCCAGCATGTCGCGCCCGCGCCCGCCCCTGCCCAGGCAGGATAGGCACACACAAGCAGCAACAGGAAACAGTAACGAAGTCGGGCACTCATTTGGGTTCAGCCATCGCGGCCGGCCCTAATGTGGGGCCGGTTGGCACGAGACGCGGACGGCACCGATGGGTTACCTGTGCGCCATACGCCTCAAGAATGACTGTACCGGGTCGGTCGAATGAGCGTCGACCGAAAAGATGTTAATGCGTGGCGCGGTCTGCAACCGTTTGTAACGGCCGCATCATGGTGGCGCCAGCCCCTTCCAGCGGGACGGGGCGCGCCACCGAGCGGCCTAGCGCGAGAGGGGGTCCCCCCCCCGGCGACGGTAGCGCACCGCTTACTTCTCGATCTGCTTTTCGACGGACAGCGAGATTTCTCGCAGGCGCTCGCCGCGCGGTGTGACCAAGTCCTGTGCCGTGACGGTGAAGTTGACCGGACGCGCATACTTCCGGCTCGCACTCTGCCATTCGGCCGGCAAACCGGCTGCGTTTGTCGTGGTCGTGCGCAGCGTGGTCACGCCCCGGGTGCAGCGCGAGACCTGCGTGGCGAATCCCTGCGCCTCGCGGCGCAGATCCGCCGGCGTGATCTTCTGGTAATCCCAGACACATTCGTAAGTCGGTGCGAGCCCCTTTGCCCGGAACACCTTGCAGTCGCCGCCCGGCACCGAGTAGGTGGCCTGATAGCTTTCGCCGCGGTCGTTCTTGGCCGCAAGCGGGCCGGAGATGTTGTCAAAGCCAGTCTGCGCGCTCTTGGCCAGCATGAGGATTCCCTCGCACTGGTCGGCGGCGATCGCCGACTGCGCCGCACAGAGGCAGGCAAGCAGGGTCCATCGTTGTAGAGAATTAATTGCCATCATTGGAATGTTCGGCTGGGGTCTGGCGTCGTATCGCGCGATGACGATGCGGGAGCCGCATGCGTTGCGATCACGTCGTGAATGGTGACATTAAACCCCAAAGTCGGCGCGGACGAAACCGTGGGCACGACGGAAATCCTGTGTCAATTCGGGGCTTGCCCACCGAGGGGCCCGCCCCGGCGTCCCTCATCCGAAAAGTCGATTCGCTTACACGTGCGCGACCTATACTCAAGGGGCAGTCAAACTGCATGGGCACGGCCGGGAACTGGAAACGGTTCAGTGCATGACGGCAATGCCTTCCCGGTGCCAAGTCTGCTTGGCCCATACCATGCCGCGCCGGTACACGCGGCTGGCGACGCCCCGATGGGGCATCAACCGGCGGCTCAGTCCGCCGGTTTTCATTGAGTCGTCGCGCGCCACAGAGTCCCTGCCGCTGTCCGGCGCGGGATCGTTGGCACCTCATGCCGACGGATTAGGCGAAAGTGCGGATTTCGCCCGTTGCAGTCGTCTGCAACTATCAAATCACTAGACCAATATTCGCCGGGCACGCAACTTCGGGAAGTCAACGGAGTGTTTGTGGATACCTGTACGTTATCGGCAATACTTGGCTTGCCGTGCGCACGCATGGTCGTGCGTTACGCGGGGTGAACCATGGGACACCCGACCCTTCCCGGCCGACTTCGCCCCGGCACGCCAGACCCTGACATTGCGTTGGCGCATGACCCGTCGTGCCTGATGGAGTGCGTTCGCGGTCATGGCGGCACGCTGGCCCACGTGCTCGGCGCCCTCGGCACGTTCCGCTCCCGGCACGGTCATTGGCCGCGCCGCCTCTACCTCTATCCCGAAACGCTCGCCGCGCTGGTCCAGGATCTCACGCCACTAGGCTTCTACCGATGTCAGCAACGGCTCGACATCCTGGCGGATCTGGAGCGCGACCTGTTCTGTGCCGACGAAAGTGGCAACGTGTCGATCTACCGCATACAAGCCACGGTGGACCCGGTAGCCATTGACGCGGCCGCCGTCTGGCTGGGCCTGGCGCCACCGATGGCCGGCAACGCGGACGGCCCGGACGACACGCCACGTTCGTTGGCCACACCGAAACCACCCCGCTGACGACGACTTCCGAACCGCGGGCGGCTGTCACGGCGCTATCGCATCGCGTGGCTAATCTGGCCTGCCGCCAAGTACCACCGGAACCTTCCTCTGAGCGTTGGACCGCAACCGGACCCCGTCGCCTTGCACGGGGCGATCTCACCTCCGCACCCTTTTCGTCGGAGAGATGTCATGAACCGAACCGCGATTGTTCTGGATGGTTTGATGCTGCTCTATCTCGCTGCGGCAACGGTCGTCGGCGTGCAATCGAGCGCCGCCGACGGGCATGCACCGCTCGCCAGCGTGCTTGGCGTGCTCCTCGCGCTTTGCGTGCTGGCCCTGCTTGCCGCGCCGTTCTATGTCTCGCTGGTCGTGCTCGTGGCGCAATCCGAGCGGCATTTGCGGCTGGCGACGTGGCTGCATCGTGCGATGCTGGCGATCATGGTGGCGTTGACACTCGTCTCGCTGCTCGCGCGCGACACCATCGAAGTCTCCGCGCCCCTCTTCGCGCTGGTTGCGCTCGTGTGCATCGTCAATCTCGTGGCGCTCTCGCGACGGCGGAACCACTTCGAGGCCTTCCACCTCTTCGAGCATTGACGCCGCGCCTCGCCGCCCCTGCCCCGGTCCAGCCACGGCGCGCCGTCTCACGCGACGACCGGCCGCCTCATCGTCTCAATCGCTCCGCTTGAGGCCGCCGCTGAGGGCTTGCGTCGCGTCGGCTTCGAACGCCGCCACGTCACGCATCTTCAGTCGTAACCGCAGCGTGACGGCGTCGTCGTAGGTGGCGTCGAGCACCTCGGCGCCATGACGCTCCGCCAACCGGCGCAGCGTCGCTTCGTGGGCAAAGGTGCAGCGGTAGCGCGGCTCGGTCGTCGGCTCGACCGCGGTGAGCGTGGCGAGCTTGAGCGCTTCGCTCACCGCCTGCCCGTAGGCGCGGGTCAGGCCGCCCGCGCCCAGTTTGATACCGCCGTAATAGCGCACAACGACCGCCAGCACATTCGTCAGGCCCTTGTGCATGAGCACGTTGTACATGGGCTTGGCCGCCGTGCCGCCCGGCTCGCCATCGTCGTCGAAACCCGACGCGCCCTCGCACAACAACACCCAGCAATAATGCGTGGCGTTGGGGTAGCGCACACGCAGCGCGCCGAGTTCGCGCATGGCCGCCTCGCGCGACGTTACCGGCATGACGATGCCGATGAACCGGCTCTTCTTGATGTCCAGCTCGGTGTCGACCGGCGCTGCCAATGCATACATACGACTGTCGTCTCCCGGCGCCTTACAGGCGCACCTCGCCGCGTGCGAGTTCGATGACGTTACCGCCCACCAGGATCCGACGATCCGCCGTGACTTCGAGCGTCAACCGGCACGGTCGCTCGATGGCGTCGCCCTGCGACACGTGCGCGCGCACCGGCAGCGGATACCCTTGTCCGATCAACCAGCCGCCAAGGTTGGCGCAAGCGGATCCCGTGCCCGGGTCCTCGCTCACACCGCCGCCCTGCGTCGTGAAGAAGTAGCGCGCCGTGACCTGCAACTCGCCGCCCGTCGCCTCGTCGATGGAAAACACGTAGCCCGTTTTACGCTCCAGACTCGAGAGCGGCCAGCGTTCCAGACGCGCGCTGTCGGGTTGCGCCCGCGCGACCGCGTCGGCGTTGCGCAACGGAATCAGCAGTTGATCGGCCCCGGTGTCGACCCATTGGGGCGACTGTGCGAGATCGTCGCGCCCCAGCCGCACCAGCGCGGCGATGTCGGCATCGGCCTCGCTCGCAGGCTTGATCTTCGGCTCGCCCGACGAAGGCGCCGTGAGCGTCCAGTGATCGCCGCTGGCCTGCACCGGCACCAGGCCGGCGGCGAATTGCAGCGTCACGCGGTCGCCCAGGGCGCGCATGGCACGCAGCACGTGCGCCGTCCCCAGCGTGGGATGCCCGGCAAAACGCATCTCGTAACCGGGTGTGAAAATTCGCACGTGCGCATCGGCCGTCTCGGAGGGCAAAATGAACGTCGTCTCGGACAGGTTGAACTGTCGCGCGAGCGATCCCATCTCTTCGTCGCTCAGCCCGCGCGCGTCTTCGAAAACGCACAGCGGGTTGCCTCCGAAGGTCGTTTCGGCGAAGACGTTGACGATACGAAATGCATAGGTGCGGCTCATGACGAATCTCCAGTGGGGGCGGGTCGGACGACCGCACGGCCCTCGAGCCATGCGCGCACAGGTGTCCGATAACAGCGTGCCGTGCCTGCTCCCGTTGGCCGGCCAGCCTTGAGAAAGAAGGTCCGTAGTCTCGCACATCGCGCACCGGCACGCGCGCCAACGCCCGCGCTTTCGGCCGCTTGAACCCCACGCACTAAGAATCGTCCGCCTCGCGCCCGAAAGACGGGGGGATCGTCGTCGGCCTTGATTGTCACCTAAATCAGGACAATTATTCACGAATCAGGCGGATTGTGGTTTTTCTACAGGACTCTAAAATGACATTCATCGAGGCCAACCCGGCCTCTCAATGAAACGACGAAGACATAGGAGCCCATCATGCTGGACATCAGAAAAGCTGCGGACCGAGGCGTTGCCAACCATGGCTGGCTCAACTCGCACCACACGTTCTCGTTCGCGAACTATTACGATCCGAAGCAAGTCGGCTTTTCCGACCTGCTGGTGATCAACGACGACCGCGTGGCCCCGGCTCAGGGCTTCGGCAAGCATCCGCACCGCGACATGGAGATCTTTTCGTACGTGCTCGAAGGCGCACTCGAACACAAGGACACCATGGGCACGGGGTCGGTGATCGAGCCGGGCGACGTGCAGTTGATGAGCGCCGGGCGCGGCGTGGCACACAGCGAGTTCAACCACTCGCCCACCTCGCCGGTGCACTTCCTGCAGATCTGGATCGTGCCGAATCAGGCAGGTATCGCGCCCGAGTATCAGCAACAACACTTCACGCCGGAAGAAAAGCGCGGCCAACTACGCCTGATCATCTCGCCGGACGGCAGCGACAACTCGCTGCACATCCATCAGGATGCGCGTGTGTATGCCGGCCTGTTCGACGGCGACGAGTCGGCCACGCTGACGCTCGCGCCGAACCGCTACGCCTATGTGCATGTGGCACGCGGTGGCGTGAGTTTGAATGGCGTGGCGCTGGCGGAAGGCGACGGGGTGCGCGTGCGCAACGAAACCGCGCTCACGCTCTCGCACGGTACCAACGCGGAAGTGCTCGTGTTCGACCTGCGCCCGGTGGAAACGCCTGACTTCTAAGGCGCGGCACGCAGACGCACCGTACGGCGACACGCTCGCTCTGCGGTGCGTCGTGCGCGCCCGGTTCACGCGCTCTCGCTCTCCATCGACAGCGGCAGCGCGTGCTCGGCGTCGCGCCAGGCGCTGTCCCCCAACGAGCATTCGACGGTGCTCAGGCAGCAGGCGTCGAACGCTTTTTCAATGGCGTCGCGATCCATATGGCGTCCGATGAACACCACTTCATTGATGCGATCGCCCCAGGGCGCCTCCCAATTCGCCTCGATGTCGGCGCGCTGCGGATCACCTTCGGGTGGCCACACCGCCCGATCCACGGCAGCCCACCACTGCCCCATCGGCTCGAGCGTCGCCGTATTGCCGGCGCGCGAGTAGGCGAGCGCCCACGCCGGACGGCTCGCGGCCCAGACATACCCCTTGGCGCGAAGGAGGCCGTCGAACGGCATCGACATGAACGACGCAAAGCGCGCCGGATGCAAGGGCGCACGACGACGCAGCACAAAACTCGTCACCCCGTAGGTGTCGGCCTCTGACACAGGCTCGCCCTCGAGCGCCTGCGCCCAACCGGCCATTCGCTCTGCCCGCTCGGGATCGAAAAGCCCCGTGCCCAGCACATCGGCGAGCGGTACCTGTCCGTGCTCGCCCAGCACGATGCGGGCCGACGGATTGAGACCGGCGATCAGCGCCTTGACGGCGTCAAGCCGCGCCGCGTCCACGCGATCCCCCTTGCTCACGACTACCACATCCGCAAACTCGATCTGCTCGGTCAGCAGTTCGGCCAGACGTCGCTCATCCTCCTCACCGGCCACTTCGCCGCGCTGCGAGAGCGTGTCGACACTGTGGAAGTCCTCCAGCACATGCAGGGCGTCGACGACCGTTACCATCGTGTCGAGACGAGCGATGTCGGCGAGCGATTTGCCCGCCTCATCGCGAAATTCAAACGTCGCGGCCACCGGCATCGGCTCGGCAATACCCGTCGACTCAATGAGCAGGTAATCGAAGCAGCCCGCCTGCGCCAGATCGCGCACCGCGATGAGCAAATCCTCGCGCAACGTACAACAGATGCAGCCGTTGCTCATCTCGACGAGACGCTCCTGCGTGCGCGAGAGCGCCGCGCCCGCCTTGGCCGCACCGCGCTCCACGAACGACGCATCGATGTTCACCTCGCTCATGTCGTTGACGAGCACCGCCACGCGCAGGCCGTCGCGATTGCGCAGCACATGGTTGAGCAACGTGGTCTTGCCGGCCCCGAGAAAACCGGAAAGCACGGTCACGGGCAGGCGACGGTCAGCGTCGCCGGATGCCCCGAGAGGAATCGTCATGGCAGCAAAGTCCTGTGATCTTGTGAGGCCGGCACGGCGCGCGGACGTCCCATGGCGCGGTTCGCGGCCCGATTAATGCAACCAAGTTGCAACATGGCGCGATGATACTGAGGTCGATGTCATTTTGCAACCGAGTTGCAAAATGACAGACGTGCCTCGATGCAATCGGCGCGACACATTGCCGCGCGAGACGCGCCCCTGGGAACCCTCAGATGGCTGCGTCGGTCTGCAAGGTCTGCGATACTGCGCGAGCGGCGTTGAGCGCGCCTGCGCGCAGGACAGCGCGAGCGCCTCGCCGACGCGGGCGAGCGCGTTCGGCCCTACCGCTCGCCTGCGAACGCCGCCACCCGAATGTCTTCGCGGCTTATTCAAATCATTACCCAACTCGTTAGCCCACTCGATATGCGCATTTCCAAGAACGCTTCCCATGCTCCTCGTGCCACTGGCTTCCTGCGACGCGCGACGCACGGACTCACACTGGCGGCCGTGGTCGGCTTGACCGGGCTCGCGCAGGGGGCATGGGCCCATGCACACATCGTTTCGAGCGAACCGGCCGCGCAGGCGAGTGTCGCAGCGCCGAAGGCCGTGCGCGTGACGTTCGACTCGACGCTCGAAGGCGCGCTCTCGAAGCTTGGCGTGGTCGACGCCCAAGGCAAGCCGGTCACGCAGGCCAAGGCCGAACTCGACGCCGCGCGCAAAACGCTCACGCTATCGCTTCCCGCGCTTGCCGCGGGTCGCTATCAAGCGAACTGGGTCGCCGTCGCGAGTGACGGCCATCGCACGCAAGGCAACATCAAATTCTCCGTGAAGTGATGTCGGCCGATCTGGCCGCCGGCACCTGGCAGCCGGCCACCGCAGGATTGCTGAACCTGGCGCTGGCCCTGGCCCTCGGCGTGCTGCTGCTGCGCAGTCCGCACGCCGTGCGGCGCGGCCTCACCCTGCGCGTGCTGCCGGCCTTTGCGGCGGGCCTCGCCGTATTCGCGTGGATCGCCTACGTATTCGCAAGCACCGATGCGATGACGGGCGGCGACTGGGAAAGCACGTCCGCCATGACGGGCGACGTGTGGGTGGTGCTTACCCAAACCCACTTCGGCCGGATGCAATGGATCGCCGCGCTCGGCGTCGCACTGCTGTGCGCGGGCGTCTGGGCCTGGTACGACGCGCGACGGCGCCTGCGCGCGGCGCTGCCGATCGCCGATGATCCTCGTGACCGGCATCATCGTCGCGAGCATCGTCAGGAGCGTTACGCGCGCATGGTCTACGCCGCCGGCGCCGTGACGCTGGCGCTCGCCCGCGCCGGAACGGGACACGCGGCCGATGCGGCCGTGCCGTGGCTCGCCATTGGCATTCACACGCTGCATGTCGCCGCCGCGGCCTCATGGACCGGCGCGCTGCTCGTGGCCGGATGCGCGATCCCGGGCTGGCGTCATTGGCCAGTTGGCGCACGGGCAGCGTATGGCGAACGGCTTTCCTCGGTCGCCGCACTGGCCATGGTCGTCGCGCTGGTGACGGGGGCGTTCAACGCATGGCGCACCCTCGGTGAGACGCCCTCGCTGTGGTTCGCCCCCAGAACGCGCCGTACTTCGCCTGGCTCGTCACGAAGCTCGTGCTCGTCGGCATTGCGGCATTGCTGGGTGCGTGGAACCGTTGGCATTTCTTGCCGCGTCTTGCGCTGGACACGGGCGAGACGCCGCTGGATACGACGGCCTTCGCGCGCGTGGTCGCCATCGAGGCGCTCGTGCTCGTGATGGTGATGAGCCTTGCGGCCAAGCTTGGCACGACGATGCCGCCGGGCGGCTGACCGAATTCGACAGCAAGAAACGGAGCGCGGCATCGCGACCCGTTCCCTACACTGAAGGCAAGTCCTCAGTCGTCCGGAGCCCCTGCGATGCCCACCGATCCAATGACCGCCAAACGCCCCCTTCATCCCGGCGCCCCGACCGGCAGCCCGAGTCTTTCGCAGGCCCGGACGCCGACTGTCGCGGCGAGCCACCCTTCGGCCAAATCGCGCTACGCGACCGACGACGCCAAGTGGGCCGCGGTCGCCGCGCGCGACAAACAGGCGGACGGCGAATTCTTCTATGCCGTGCGAACGACTGGCGTGTATTGCCGCCCCTCGTGTGGCGCGCGGCTCGCGCGGCGCGAAAACGTGACGTTCCATGCCGATAGCGCCGCGGCCGAGCGCGCGGGCTTTCGTGCCTGCAAGCGTTGCCAGCCGGCGCTTGGCGCGTCCGGCGCGCGCCAAGCCCGTCACGCCGCACTGGTGACGGCCGCCTGTCGGCAGATCGAGACGGCCGAGGTGCCACCGCGACTGGACGCGCTCGCTGCCGAAGCCGGCCTGAGTCCGCACTATTTCCACCGACTCTTTCGCGCGGTCACGGGCGTGACCCCGCGCGCTTATGCCAACGCGCGTCGCGCCGGGCGTGTGCGCGACGCACTGTCCGCGGCCGAGAGCGTCACGTCGGCGTACTACGACGCCGGCTTCAATTCGAACGGCCGCTTCTACGCGAGTGCCGACGCGCTGCTCGGCATGAAGCCCGCGGCATTCCGCGCGGGCGGCAAGGCCGAATCGATTCGCTTCGCCGTCGCGCAGTGCTCGCTCGGCGCATTGCTGGTCGCCGCTACGTCGCGCGGACTCTGCGCCGTGGCGTTGGGCGACGACCCCGATACGCTTGTGAAGGAACTGCAAGACCGCTTTCCGCAGGCCGAACTGGTCGGGGCCGACGCCGAGTTCGAGCGATGGGTGGCCCAGGTGGTGGGGTTCGTGGAGTCGCCGCGCGCGGGTCTGTCGTTGCCGCTCGATGTCCGTGGTACGGCGTTCCAGCAACGCGTGTGGCAAGCACTGCGCGACGTGCCGGCCGGCGCGACCGCCAGCTACACGCAGATCGCCGAGCGCATTGGTGCCCCTCGGGCGGTGCGGGCGGTAGCGCAGGCATGCGCATCGAACCCACTGGCCGTCGTCATTCCGTGCCACCGCATCGTGCGCAATGACGGCGCCCTGTCGGGCTATCGCTGGGGCGTGGAGCGCAAGCGCGCCTTGCTCGCCCACGAGGGCGAGGAAAGTGGCGACGCGACGCCCCAGGTGACGCGGTGAGCGCGCGTGTGCTGTCGCTCGATTGGGCCGCCCTGGAGGACGAACTCAATGGCTTCGGTGCGGCGCGCATTCCAAAGCTGCTGAACGCCAGCGAATGCGCTGCGCTCTGCGCAATGTACGGCGAGACCGACGCGCCCACGAGCATCACCCCCACATCGCCCCGCTTCCGCAGCCGCATCGTCATGGCGCGTCACGGATTCGGGCAGGGCGAATATCAGTACTTCGCTTACCCACTGCCGCCGCTGGTCGCCGAATTGCGTGAAGCGTTCTACACGCCGTTGCGCGACATCGCCCACCGCTGGCACGTCGCGATGGGCATTGACACGCGCTACCCGCCCTCGCACCGTGCCTACCTCGACCAATGCCACAACGCCGGTCAGCGACGCCCTACGCCGTTGCTGCTGCGCTATGCCGCAGGCGACTACAATTGCCTGCATCAAGACCTCTACGGCGAACACGTCTTCCCGTTGCAGGTGGCCATTTTGCTGTCTCGGCCCGGCGAGGATTTCACGGGCGGCGAGTTCGTCCTCACCGAGCAGCGCCCGCGCATGCAGTCGCGCGCCGAGGTGGTGCCGCTCACGCGCGGCGATGCGGTCGTATTCGCCGTGCATCACCGTCCGGTGAACGGCGCGCGCGGGGTGTACCGCGTCAATTTGCGCCACGGCGTGAGCCGCGTGCGCAGTGGCCATCGACACACGCTCGGCGTGATCCTGCACGACGCCACATGACACTCGACCTTTTCGGCTCAGCGCACGACGACAAAGACCACGGCACGCCGCCATCCGACGCACTCGGTCCGGGCGCATTCGTGTTGCGCGGGTTCGCGCAGTCACAACTGACGACCTTGCAGGCCGATATCGACGCGGTGATCGCGCAAGCGCCGCTGCGTCACTGGCTAACGCCAGGTGGCAAGCGCATGTCGGTCGCCATGACGAATTGCGGGGAAGTGGGATGGATCAGCGACCGGCAGGGGTATCGCTACGGCACGCACGATCCTCTCTCGCAGCAACCGTGGCCGCCGATGCCGGCATCGTTTCTCGCGCTCGCGCGCCACGCCGCCGACGCTGCCGGGTATCGCGACTTCGCGCCAGACGCCTGTCTCGTCAATCGCTACTCGCTGGATGCGCGGCTCACGTTGCATCAGGATCGCGACGAGCGCGATCTGGGCGCGCCCATCGTGTCGGTGTCGCTTGGACTTCCCGCGACGTTCCTGTGGGGCGGGTTGCACCGTAGCGATCGCACCCGCCGCATGCGTCTCGCCCCGGGTGACGTGGTCGTCTGGGGCGGGCCGTCGCGACTCGTCTATCACGGCATTGCCGGCGTCGAAGGCAGCTTCGACGCGCAAGCCGTGCGTTACAACCTCACGTTCCGGCAGGCGCGCTGAGCGCGCCGACGATCGACGCGCGCCGCCGTCATGTCACGCTCGACGGCAATCGGCAGCGCTCAGTAGCCGACCGTGAAGCGCGCGTGCGGATGCTGGTTCCGTTCGAGTTCGTCGACCAGCGCGATGGCGTAGTCCTCCATCGAAATCCAGCTCTTGCCGTTGGCATCGACGAGCAGCGCGTCGCCGCCGAGACGGAACTTGCCCGTGCGCTCGCCTGGCTCGAACAACGCCGACGGCGACAGGAACGTCCAGTTCAACGGTGCGTCCTTTGCCTCGGCGCGCAGCACTTGCAGGAACACGCGGCCGGCACTCGCTTCTGGCTTGTATGCTTCCGGGAATTCCGGCGTATCGATGAGCGCCTTGCCCGGCGCGATGTCCAAACTGCCTGCCCCGCCCACGACGAGCAGACGCGGCACGGCGGCCTGCTTCACGGCGTCGATGAGCTTGGCGGCGTCCATCGAGGCGAAGCGACCCGCGCTGATCACGGCATCGTGACCGGCGAGCAGCGGCGCGAGCATCGCCGGATCGGCGGCATCGCCCTTGACGACTGTGAGCCCCTGCTCGGCGTCAACGCGCTCGGGATTGCGGGCGATCCCGGTCACCGTGTGATTACGCTGCAGCAGTTCGGCGGCAACGCGCGTACCCACGCGGCCGGTAATACCAATCAAAGCGACTTTCATCAAGACTCTCCTGGGAGTGATGGGGAATGCGGGATAGGCGGCAGACGCTCAGCGCGCACAGCCGTCGGGACCGCATTGAGGCAACGCATCGGCGTCGCCTTGCACCGAAGATGCCGTCGTTCGACGACACGCATGCTTGCCATCGTAGTCGCGTCAGTCGCCCAAAAAAAGCCCATAATGACGATCACTTTGTTGCATCGATCGAGCAAATCATGGACCGTCTGACGGCAATGCGGGTCTTTACCGAAGTGGCCGAGCGCGGCTCGCTCACGGCGGCGGCGCAGCGGCTCGATATGTCGCGGGCGATGGTCTCGCGCTATCTGGCCGAACTCGAAGCGTGGCTCGGCACGCGGCTGCTGCACCGGACGACGCGAGCGGTAAGCCTCACCGACGCTGGCAACGACGCCTTGCCGCGTTGTCGCGAGATGCTGGGCATCGCCGACGATCTGGCGTGCGCATCGCACGCCGACAGCGCGCCGCGCGGTCTGTTGCGCGTGGCTTGCAGTACGTCGCTCGGCCAGGCGTTCCTGGCGGCGGCGGTCACACGGTTTATCTTGCGCCATCCCGGGGTGGCTATCGATCTCGTGGTGGCGGACCGCACCATCGATCTGGTGGACGAGCGCATCGATCTGGCGATTCGCGTCACGTCCGAGCCGTCGCCTGGGCTGATCGCGCGGCGGCTGGCCACATGCCACTCGGTGGTCTGTGCGGCGCCGTCGTATCTCCAGCGTCACGGCACGCCGGAGCGCGCCGAAGACCTGAGCCTGCACAACTGCCTGACCTACACGTACTTCGGCAAGAGTCTCTGGCAGTTCACGCACAACGGCACACCGTTGAGCGTGCCCGTCGGCGGCAATCTGTCGGCCAATGAGGTCAATGTGGTCTTTGCCGCCACGCTGGCGGGCGCGGGGATCTCGATGCAACCGGTCTACTCGGCGCTGCCGCATCTGCGCGACGGCACCCTGCGCGCGCTACTGCCCGATTGCGTGCCGCGCGAGATGACCGTCTACGGCGTGTACATGTCGCGCAAGCAGATGCCCAGCGCATTGCGCGCCCTGCTCGACGATCTGGTCGAACAGTTCCGCACGGAGCTGTTCGAGGACACGGGCTACGCCGGACGACCGGCCGCGCCCGAGGCATGAGCGGCATGAACGACGTGAGCGGCTTGCGCCACGCCGACGGCCCCCATCCCGTGCGGTCTGTCGTGACGCCGCGACGGCGTCACTGAATTGTCACACTCCCCGCGTAAAAACGTCGTCTGCCTGCCCCGCCCCGGCAGTCTGGCGATGCTGCGCGCGTCCGCCTGCCGTTACCGACCGGACGCGGGTGCGCTCGCCTGCCTCGCCGAATGCCTACGCCCGACTCGCTCATCAAGGACATCATGACGCACGACGCCAAGCCCCAACCTCACGATCCCGCGCTCGACGCCGACCTCGCGCACGACGACAACCCGAGCGATCCGTCGCGCCGCCGCCTGCTTCAAGGCCTCGCCGCCATCGGTGCGGCCAGTGCGGCGGGCGCCACCACGGCATTGACCGGCTGCGCCGCCGAGGGCGGTGCCGGCGCGCCGACGAGCGTCGCCGCTGGCGGCACGTTCGACGCCCAACTCAAGGCCAACATCAAGACGGTGGTCGTGATCTATCTCGAGAATCGCAGCTTCAACAATCTGTTCGGCGATTTCCCCGGCGTGGAGAAGCCCCTCTCGAAGGTGCCGGCGTCGGTCTACACCCAGCTCGATCGCGACGGCAAAACCCCAATGCCGCTTTTGCCGCCGATCTTCGAGGGTCTCGTGCCGCGCGCGCAGACCGTCGGCGGGAAGAAGTACCACATCACCGAGAAGGACATCGCGCGGGCGCCGAACGCGCCGTTCATGCTCAAGGACGCCGAGGGCCAGTTGCTTCCGACGTCCGTCATCACGCGCGATCTGTGGCACCTGTTCTGGCAGAACCAGATGCAGATCAACGGCGGCAAGAACAACCAGTTCGCCGCATGGGCCAATTCGGGCGGTCTGACGATGGGTTACTACGGCGAAACGGCCAAAACGCTCGACATGTACAAGATCGCGCAGCAGTACACGATGTGCGACAACTTCTTCATGGCGGCTTTCGGCGGTTCGTTCCTGAATCACCAGTTCCTGATCGCGGGACGTCCGCCCGTGTATCCGAACGCCGCGCAAAGTCCGGCGAAGGAGAAGATCGCCGTGCTGGCCGATGGGCCGCAAGGCGTGCGTCTGGCGGTGTCGCCGGAGTCGCCCGCCTCGGCGGCCGGCGGTCCGCCGAAGTTCGTGCGCGACGGTGCCATCACGCCCGACAACTTCGCAGTGAACACAATGATGCCGGCTTACCAGCCGTCGCCGATCAAGCCCGCTGCCTCGGGCGACAAACGTCTGGCCGATCCGTCCAACCCCGCCACGCTGCCGCCGCAAACGTTCGCCACCATCGGCGACGTGCTCTCGACGAAAGGCGTGTCGTGGGCCTGGTACGCGGGCGCGTGGCAGTCGGCGCTCGATCACAAGGGCGGTGCGGACAAGCCGAACTTCCAATATCACCATCAACCGTTCAACTACTTCGCGCAGTTCGCGCCCGGCACGGCCGCACGCGAGATGCATCTGCGCGATGGAGGTGAGGGCGACAGCCCGATCGCGAACAAATTCATCGCCGACGCCATTGCGGGCAAGCTGCCGGCCGTCACCTTCTACAAGCCGCAGGGCAACCTGAATCAGCACGCAGGGTATTCGGATGTGGAATCGGGCGACCAACACGTGGCGAACGTGCTGGCCCACCTCATGAAGTCGCCGCAGTGGCAGAACATGATGGTCGTGATTACGTACGACGAGAATGGCGGTTGGTGGGATCACGTCGCGCCGCCGCAGGGCGACCGCTGGGGGCCGGGCTCGCGCGTTCCGGCACTGGTGGTCTCGCCGTTCGCCAAGCGCGGCAACGTCGATCACACCTTCTACGACACCACGTCGATCCTGCGCTTCGTCACGCGCCTGTACGATCTGCCGACGCTCGAAGGCATCGCCCATCGCAACGCCGCCTTCGCGGCGCGTGGTGCCATGCCGCCGGGCGATCTGACGAAGACGCTGTCGTTCGCTTGAGGATGGTTAAGGTTGGCGTCGCGCGTGCAGGGCGATGGTTTTGATGACTTCGATGTACGTGTATCGCAACTGAGCAAAAGGGCATCTGCGTGTCCGCCCCTCCCGATCTTTTGGGAGCGGTTCCACGCGGCTGCCCTTTCCGTTTTCCGTGGCGCGCGGCAAGTAGCGCATGCCCTCGGCGGGATCGATCAGCCCTGCCCGTCGAGTTCGTCCGAGCGCAGCAGCAGTTTGTCGAGCAGTTGCTCGTACACGCGCATCTCGTCATCGGTCAGCGTGTCGAACAATCGGTCGTAGTGGGCGCGCGCCGCATCGATCACCACGCGCCACACTCGCTCGCCTTCTGGCGTGAGCGTGACCTTGACCGCGCGGCCGTCGTGCTCGTCCGGCGCACGACGCACCAGCCCACGCGACACCAGCCCGTCCGCCCCCCGGCTCGCCTGACTCTTGTCGAGATTCGCGCGACGCGCCAGCTCCGAGTTCGACAACGCCCCCGCCGTGCCCACCGCCGCCAACACGCGCGACTCGGCCAGGCTCAATTGCGCCGTGTCCGCATACGACTGCGCGATACGTTTGTCGTGCTGCTTCATCAGGCGGTGCATCTTGTACGTCAGGAACTGGTCGAGCGATTCGTGGACAGGCCGCATCTCAGTGTTTTTCCCTAGTCGAAAAGGGTCGATATTTGGTTGCGAGCGCAACATTAGCACACTAGAATGGTTGCGTTAGCAACTATATGCTCAATGGCGCTTTCGCCATTCGCGCTGCGCATCCGGCGTCTCCCCGCTGACACGAGACCCGCTGCGCACGCGCCGAGCTGAATTTTTGGGTGCCGCATCATGCATCGACCAGAGACCACCCCGCGCGCGTCGCTTTATCACGCGTACCGCGTCCATCCGCATTTTGCGCCGCAGGGCGAGACAACCCCAGATGTCCCTGTCACCGTCGTGGGCGGTGGCCCCATCGGCATGGTCACGGCGCTCGCGCTGGCACGCCACGGGGTGCGCTGTGTCGTGCTTCAGGCCGAGCAGCAAGTCTCGGAAGGCAGCCGCGCCATCGTCTTCACGCGTCGCTCGCAGGAGATTCTGCAAGCCGTGGGCGTGGCCGACGCCGTGCTCGCCAAGGGCCTGCCATGGACCAGCGGCAATTCGTACTATCGCGGTCAGCGGGTCTTCCGCATGGAATCGCCGGTGGATGAGGACGACCGCTTCGCGCCGCTCATCAACTTGCAACAGAACGTGCTCGAGAGCTATCTGGTGGATGCCGTCGAGCGCCAGCCGCTCATCGAGATGCGATGGGGCAACAAGCTCGTCGGGCTCACACAGGACGAGCACGGCGTGGCCCTGCGGATCGACACGCCCGAGGGCGAGTACACGCAACGCACGCGCTGGCTCGTCGCCGCCGACGGCGCGCGCTCGACGGTGCGCACCGCGCTGGGCCTCCGTTTTGAAGGGGCGAGCTACGAAGGCCGCTTCGTCATCGCCGACATCCGCATCGATCTCGATCTGCCCACCGAGCGCCTGGCATACTTCGCCCCCGACTGGAATCCCGGCAACACAGTGCTCATGCATCGCGAGCCGGATGGCATCTGGCGCGTCGATTATCAGTTGCCGGCGTCGGAGACGTCCGAGCACGCGCTGCAACCGGAGACGATTCGCGAGCGCATCAACGCGCAGCTCGACATGATGGGGCTCGGCGGCACGCCGTGGGAACTCGACTGGTGTTCGGTCTATTCGGCGCGCGCGCTCACGCTGCCCGACTATGTCCACGGACGCATTCTCTTCGCGGGCGACGCCGCTCACCTGCTGCCGATCTTCGGTGTGCGCGGGGCCAACACCGGCTTCCAGGACGCTATCGATCTGTCGTGGAAAGTTGCCGCGGTTGCCAAGGGTGCGGCACCGGCCTCGTTGCTCGCGTCGTACACGCACGACCGCGTGGGCGCGGCGCGCGAGATCATCGCGGAAGCCGGCAAGAGCACGCGCTTCATGACGCCCCCCTCACATGGCTTCCGTGTGTTGCGCGACGCCGTGCTCGAGCTCTCGCTCGATCACGAATTCGTGCGGCCGCTGTTCCACTGGCGCACCTCGCGCGCGCACGATTATCGCGACTCGCCGCTCAACAGCGCCAACGACGACAACGCGCGGATGACGGCGGGGCCCGGTGTCGGTGCGCCAGCCCCGAACGTCAAGCTCGGCGACAACGACTATCTGTACGACCATCTCGGCGCCGCGTTCCATCTGCTGACGTTTGGCGACATCCCGCTCGACGACACCGTGCGTCACGCACTCGCGACGTGGCGCGAGCGCGGTGTGCCCGTGAAGGTCATCGCGTTCTCATCGTCGCGAGGCGACGTGACGGGCGCGGACCTCACGCTGCCCGATCCGACGGGCCACGGCGCGACGAAATACGGTGCCGCCAACGGCACGGCGTACCTCGTGCGTCCCGATCACCATGTCTGCGCTCGCTGGCAGCAGCTCGATGCCACGCGTCTTGCCAGCGCGCTCGCACAGGCGACGGCCCACGCCTGAGCCGTCACGTCACACAAGGAAGCTCTGCCATGACCGCCCAACAAACCGCCATCGCCGGACTCGAGGAGATTTACGACACCCTCGCGCTGGCCATCGACGCCGCACCGCACGACAAGCGCGAGCTGCTGCTCGCCAAGGTCGTTCTGCTGTTGGCACACGAGATCGACGATCCGCAGCGCGTGATCGACTGCATTGAGCAGGCCGCCCGCAGCGCGCAGGAATAAGCACGGTTCCCTTCGGCGTCCGCCCTCGATGGCGGGCCCGTTTTCATCACACCGCCACACAATATTCGAGGCGGGGAGCGTTGGAGAAGACACCCATCATGAGTCGTATCACGTCTGCCGCCGGTATCGCCGGCGGAATCGCTGCATCCGCATCGCCCGCCGCTGTCGCCCTCGATGGCACGCCGGCGTCGCCGTCTCTTCCGAACGAGGCCCTGGAGCGCGAAGTCGTACGCAAGGTCTCGCGCCGCCTGCTGGGTTTCCTGTTCGTGCTGTTTCTGTTTTCGTTTCTCGATCGCATCAACGTCGGCTTCGCCGCGCTCACGATGAGCCAGGATCTGAAGCTCACGAGCACGATGTTCGGCATGGCCTCGACCGTGTTCTACCTCACATATGTGCTGTGCGGTGTGCCGAGCAATCTGATGCTGGTGAAGGTCGGCGCGCGTCGCTGGATCGGCACGATTCTGATCGCGTGGGGTTTCGCGTCGAGCGCCACGATGTTCGCGCACGATGCCACGAGCCTCTATCTCATTCGCGCCATCGTCGGCATTACCGAGGCGGGCTTCCTGCCAGGCATGTTGCTCTACATGGGCGACTGGTTCCCTTCGGCCGCGCGCGCACGCGCCAATGCCTGGTTCATGATCGCCATGCCGGTGACGTCCGCACTTGGTGCCGCCGCATCGGGCTATTTGCTGCGGCTTGACGGCGTGGGCGGACTCGCCGGCTGGCAGTGGTTGTTCGTGCTCGAAGGACTGCCGACGGTGTTGCTCGGCGTCGTCACCTGGTGGTACCTGGACGACAAGCCCGCCGATGCACGCTGGTTGAGCGTTGCCGAAAAGCGCACGCTCGATACGATGATCGCCCGCGACCGCGCCGCCGCGCTCGCCCAACAGACGGGTCGTGCGGCGCACGCGGGCGACCGCATGTGGCGCGCGGTCGTCACACCGAGCGTGGCGAAGTTCGCGCTGGGGTACTTCTGTCTCGTCAATACGCTTTCGCTGGCATCGTTGTGGATTCCGCAGATCGTGAAGAGCTTCGGCACGACGAGCAGCAACGTGACCATCGGCCTGCTCGCGGCGATTCCATCGGTCTGCACGATAGCCGGCATGATCTGGTGGGGACGCCGCTCCGACCGGCTGCAGGAACGCCGCTGGCACCTCGTGCTGCCCATGCTCTTCTCCGCGGCGGGCTGGGTCGTCACGTGCTTCGCGCCGGAGCCGTCACTGCGCCTCGCCGGGGTGGCGATGGCATCGACCGGCGCCTACACCGCCATGGCGATCTTCTGGACGGTGCCCGACCGCAGTCTCGCCCCGCATACGCGCGCCCTCGGACTCGCGGTCATCAATGCCGTCGGCAATCTCGGCTCGGCGCTCAGTCCCATTGTCGTGGGCGCGCTCAAGGACTGGACGCATTCGTTCACCTCGGGCCTGATGTTCGCTGCCGCGAGCCTGCTCGTGGGCATTGCGGTGCTGTGGTTCGCACCGCTGGGGCAGCGTCGCGGCAACTGCTGATCCCGGTCAAGGCATGGCGGACGCCGTTCCGGGCCATAATGCGAAACGTCTTCGCGTTCAAGGAACCCCGTCATGCCAGTGACCCCCGCCGTGGCCGCTCAAGGCCCCACGCTCGTCGTTCTGATCGACGCCGATAACGCCGCGCCCGCCATCGTCGAGGGCCTGCTCACCGAAGTGGCCAAGTACGGCGTGGCGAGCGTGAAGCGCATCTACGGCGACTGGACCAAACCCAATCTCGACGGCTGGAAGAAGTGCCTGCTCGAACACTCGATCCAGCCGATCCAGCAGTTCCGCTACACCGTCGGCAAAAACGCCACCGACAGCGCCATGATCATCGACGCGATGGATCTGCTCTACACGGGACGCTTCGACGGTTTCTGTCTCGTCTCGAGCGACAGCGATTTCACACGACTCGCCTCGCGCATCCGTGAGCAGGGACTGATCGTGTATGGCTTCGGCGAACGCAAAACGCCGCAACCGTTCGTCACCGCCTGCGACAAGTTCATCTACACGGAATTGCTGCGTCACGACGACGAGCGGGACGACGACGACGACGCCCCGGCGCCGCGCAAGCGCCGCAGCGCGTCGGACCTGAAGCGTGACACGCGCCTCGTGCGACTGCTGCGTAACGCGGTGACCGGCGTGTCGGATGAGGACGGGTGGGCGAGCCTTGGCCCCATCGGCAGCCATATCGCGAAACAGGCGCCGGACTTCGACGCGCGCAATTACGGCTTCGGCAAGCTGAGCGACCTCGTGACGACCATCGGCCTGTTCGAAGTCGAGCAGCGCACAGGCAGCGGCGGGAACAAGAGCCTCTGGGTACGGATCAAGCCCAGGCGCGGCACGGCGAAACGCGGCGAATGAGCGCACTCGAAACTTTTTTCGACGATATCGCGCGAAACACTTGTCAGGTTCCGGAATTCCCCCTATACTCGCGGTCTTTCTAGGCTCGTAGCTCAGCTGGTTAGAGCACCACCTTGACATGGTGGGGGTCGTTGGTTCGAGTCCAATCGAGCCTACCAACGAATCAAAAGCACAAGGCGTTGCGCGTTTTCGCGTAACGCCTTTTGTTTTTTCCGCGACCGCGCGCAGGCCATCGCCCGCGTTACAAAACGACACATCCCCGACAAACTGGTAGCACCTGCTGCGCGGGGTCATCGATACACTGGCTTCAATGGTTCGACGACTGGCATCTGGATGGGAAAGCTTCCCCGCTTGCACCGCCGTCGCGAATCGATCCGACTCACTGGCTTCATTGCCCACGCGCACGCAGTCGCGCCATGCCATCAACCGATGCATCGACCTGCGAGCGCCATTGGAGGACATCATGAAACGCATGCTTATCGTCGCTGCCCTTGGTGCTGCCGCCGCTGTCGCTTCGAGCGCGGCGTCGGCCCGTACGGACATTGGCGTCTATCTGGGCCTGCCCATGCCTGTGGTTGAAGCGCCGCCGGTCTACGTGGCACCGCAGCCTGTCTATGTGCAGCCGCGCCCCATGTACGAAGCGCCGAGCCCGGTTGTCTACTACGGTCGCGACCGCTGGGACGACTGGCGTGATCGCCGCTGGGAAGACCGTCACGATCGCGGCCACCACCGCGGTTGGGGCTGGCGTCACGGCGACGACGACTGATCCCACAACGAACGAAGCGGTCCGCCGATTGGCGTCGGCGGGCTTTTTACGCGGGAAGCGGCACTGTCGCTTTCCGCGTTCTTTTGTTCATCGCATCGACACGTCGCGCAACTCCCGCTTCATCCACTCCACGAACACGCGCGTGCGCGAGGGCAACAGTCGCGCGTGGGGATACACGATATTGACCGGCCGCGCCGGTCCTTCGTAGTCCTTGAGCACGCGCACGAGACGGCCGTCGGCCATTGGTGCAGCGACCTGATATGAGAGGAAGCAGCCGTAGCCCAGCCCGTCCAGGCACGCGTCGATGGCCGTGAGGCCATGGCTGACCTCGAGATTGCCGTCGACCGGCACGACGAACTCGCGCCCTCCCTCCCAGAACCGCCACTGTCCCAAACCGCCACCCTGCGAGCGGATGCAATTTTTGCCCGCCAGGTCGCGCGGGTGCATCACTTCCCCTTGCTCGACCAGACACGCCGGACTCGCCACCACCACGCGACGAATTGCCCCGAGGCTTTGCGCTACGAGCGTGGAGTCGTCCAGCGGCGAGATGCGAATCCCGACGTCGATGCCTTCCTCCCAGAGATTCACCACGCGATCGTTGAGCAACAGACGACATTTGACGGCTGGGTAGGCGCGCAGGAAGCGATATAGCGCGGGCGCGACGTGCAACTGCCCGAAAAGCACCGGCGCCGTGACCACGAGCGTGCCGCTCGGCGCCTCGTGCCGCGCGGCCAGCCGCGCTTCTGCCTCCTGGAGTTCGCTCAGGATCTGGCGACACGTGTCGAGATACGTCCGCCCCTCTTCGGTGAGCGCGATGCGGCGCGTGGTGCGATTGAGTAGCCGGACGTCGAGCGATGTCTCGAGCGCCGCCAGCGTGCGCACGACCGCAGGGAGCGAGGAATCGAGCGCGCGCGCCGCCGCACTCAGGCTGCCCCGATCGACAATGGCAACGAACGTCTGCATGGCACGAAGTTTATCCATACCGCGCATCATTACTCCGAATATTGGAGCAGTCAAATCAACTCTTCGGCATTTATCCAAAAATCGGCTTGATGGAGAATGGGTCCATCGCGCGACACACCTGAGAGCAGGACTCACGCGGCCTCGCTCACCATCGGAGACATTTCATGGCCCACCCCGCCGAAACGCACGCCCCCTCGCCTGTACCGTCCTTGCGCCCGACACGTCCGATTCGCCTGTATCGGCATGCGCTGTCAGGCCATTGCCATCGTGTCGAACTGATGCTGCACCTGCTGGATCTGCCGTACGAGACCATCGACATCGACCTCATGGCCGGCGAGCACAAGCAACCGGCGTTTCTCGCCGTCAACCCGTTCGGGCAAGTACCCGCCATCGACGATGACGGGCAGGTGATCGCCGATTCGAATGCGATTCTCGTCTACCTCGCAAGCCGTTACGATATACAGGGCACCTGGTTGCCCCGCAACCCCGTGACGGCCGCCACGGTGCAGCGCTGGCTGTCGGTGGCCGCTGGCGATCTGGCCTTCGGGCCGGCGGCCGCGCGCGTGGTGGTCGTGTTCAAGCGTTCCATCGATGCCACGGCCATGATCGAGCGCGCCACACTGCTCCTGTCGCGCATGCAGGCCTACCTGTCGGCACCGCAGGCGACGCCGTTTCTCGCGGGCGCCGCGCCGACGATCGCCGACGTGGCGTGTTACACGTATCTCGCGCATGCGCCCGAGGGCAACGTCTCGCTAGGACCGTATCCGGCCGTGCTTGCGTGGTTGGCCCGTGTAGCCGCACTGCCGCGCTTCGTGCCAATGGTGTCGAGCGCTTGCGGCTTGAACGCCGCCTGAGCCTCGGGAGGACATCATGAATGCATCCGAATCATCGTCCGTGCCCACGTCGCCGTTCCATGCAGGCGAAATCGCTGTGCAGACACTGGCCGGTTCGCGCGAAGCGATAGCGGATGTCGGGGCGCGGGTGATCCGCACGGCGATGCCCGATCAACATCGTCAGTTCTTCGCGCAGTTGCCGTTTCTGGTCGTGGGTGCGCTCGACGCGCGGGGGCAGCCCTGGGCAACGCTGTTAAGCGGCACGCCAGGGTTCGCCCAGGCGCCTGACCCGACGTTGCTGCGAGTGAATGCTTTGCCGCCCGCTACCGATCCGTTGTACGGCGCCGTGACGCCAGGCGCGCCGGTGGGCGTGTTGGGGCTCGAGCCGTCAACACGCCGTCGCAATCGTGTGAACGGACAGGTCGTCGACGCGGATGCGCAGGGCTTTGCGATTCGCGTTGCGCAGAGCTTCGGCAACTGCCCCCAATACATCCACAAACGCGACGTCACGCCGCAAGCGCACGCCGCACCGGCGCTTGCCGAGCCGCCGCAGACATCGCTCGACGACGATGCGCAATGGCAGATCGCCAGCGCCGACACGTTCTTCATCGCCACGCATTACGCGGGCGACGGCGCGACCGATCGCAGCGCCGGCACGGACGTCTCGCATCGCGGCGGCAAGCCGGGCTTCGTGCGTGTCGACGATGCCAACACGCTGACGTGGCCCGACTTCCGTGGCAACGCCTACTACAACACGCTGGGCAATCTGCACGCCAATCCGAGGGCGGGACTGGTGTTCGTCGACTTTGCGTCGGGCGACTTTCTGCACGTGGCAGGCGACGCGGAAATTCTTTGGCAGGACGAAACGGCGAGCGGCTTCGCCGGCGCACAGCGGCTTGTGCGCATGCGGGTGCGCGAGGTTCGGCGCGTGCATGGTGCGCTGCCGGCCGCGTGGCGCGATGGCGAGACGTCGCCGAGCGTCGATCGCACGGGCGCGTGGCCAACGGCGTGACGTCATGTGTTGGTCTCGTGCTTGCCGTCCTCAAAAGCACCGTGTAAAGTGTGTTCACGCCCGTCGAGTGACGGGCGTCGCTTTTCTTCTCATCGATCCATGACTGCTCACACGTCCCTCCGACTTGCCGTAGCACCGCCGCAACGCGCGGTGGGCTCACGGCTGCGCGGACGTTTTGCGGCAGTCGCGCCTCCCCCGCCTGCAGGCGTGGCACCCCCGCTGGGGTGGTTGCGGTCGCAGTCGTCGGCGCCGTGGCCTGACGCCACCGTTGGCGCGCTGGGCGATCGTCGCCCGGCTCAATTCCTTTTCATCCGAATTTCAGTTTCGATCCGCCTGTCCGCGCATCGTGCGTCGAGCGACATGACACGTTGTCATGTCGCACCGGCGCCGACATCGCGTCAGGGGAACCGGCAACGTTGAGCCGGTTCCCCTGACGTGGCGCCCCGGCAGGCTGGACATCCTGTTCAGGGGAAGATCGATGCAATCAGAAGGTCTCGCGTGGCGCCGGCACGGCGCCACGCTCTTGTTTGTTCTGCTATGGAGCGGCGGCGCACTGGCTGCCAAATGGGGGCTGGCGCATGCGTCGGCGTTTGCGTTTCTTGTCATTCGGCTGGGGGTGGCGCTGGCTGCGCTCACACTCATCGCACTGACGCGCCGCCAATGGCGGCCGGCCGCGAACACCCGGTGGCAAGTGGCGGGCACCGGTGTGCTGCTCATTGGTGGTTATCAGGCGGCGTACCTGCTGGCGCTCTCGCATGGCATCACGCCCGGCGCGCTCGCCACGGTGCTGGGCGTGCAGCCGATTCTCACGCTCGTGGCGCTGGAGCGGGCGCATAGCGTGCAACGTCTCGCCGGGCTGGCCGTCGCCCTGGCCGGTCTTGCGCTGGTCGTCGCACAAAGCCTGATGTCGGCGCGACTGTCGGAGGCGGGCTCGCTGTGGGCGCTGGCCGCGCTGGCGTGCATGACGCTTGGTACCCTCGCGCAAAAAGGCTCGCGACAAACGCCGCTCGACGTACTGCCGCTGCAATACGCGGTCGGGTTCGCGCTGGCGTTGCTCGTCGTGCCCACGCAACCGTGGCACGTCGACGCGTCGCTCGGTTTCTGGTTGCCGCTGCTCTATATGGCGCTCGTGATTTCGGTCGGCGCGACGCTGCTGCTCTACCGCATGATCGCCACGGGCAATCTCGTCACCGTCACCAGCCTGTTCTATCTGGTGCCCGTGGTCACGGCGCTGCTCGACTGGGGCATCTTCGGCCACCGTCCCACGGCGCTCGCCGTCGCAGGCACGGCCGCGATCCTGCTGGGACTGCGATTGGCGCTTCGATAGGCCGCTCGCGCGTCATCTCGGCTAAGATTGTCGGCTACCGGGTGACAATGCTGGGGTGAATCCCCTCGTTGTCACCTGGATCTTCTTATGACTGGGAGCTTGCGGATGGATTTACTCGACGACATGCGGATCTTCGTCACCGCGGTCGATGCCATGAGCTTTACCGGCGCGGCGGCGAAGCTCGGCCTGTCGAAACAGTTCGTGAGCCGCCGCATCTCGTCGCTGGAGCAGGCGCTTGGCGTACGTTTGTTGTTGCGGACGACGCGGAGACTCGCAGTCACGGACCTCGGCCGCGTCTATTACGAGCGCGCGCGGCGCATTCTCGACGACGTGGAGGCGGCCAACCTCGCCGTGAGCAGTCAAGCGGAGCGCCCGCGTGGCAATCTCCGGGTCTCCGCCCCCATGTCATTCGGCACGATGTTTCTCGGATCGGTCATCCCGTCGTTTCTCACGACCTATCCGGACGTCACCATCGAACTGGAACTCAACGACCGCACCGTCGACATCATCGGCGAAGGCTACGATGTGGCGGTGCGCATCGGTGCACTGGCCGATTCGTCGCTGATCGGCCGGGCGGTCGCGCCCATGCGCATGGTGACCTGCGCCAGCCCGCGGTATCTGGAGGCGCACGATGCGCCGCAAACGCCGGAAGCGCTGCGCGAGCACGCCCTGCTGCCCTATGGGCATAGCCAGCGCGTGAGTTGGACTTACACGCGAGACGGTCATCCGGTCGAGATTCCGGTGACCGGGCGCCTGCGCGTGAACAACGGCGAACTGGCGCGCGACGCCGCCGTGGCCGGGCTCGGCATCACGTGGCTTCCGGTGTTCATTGTCGCGCCCGCCTTGCTGAGCGGGCGGCTGGTCACGGTCCTCGACACGTTCGCACCCGCCCCGTCGGCGATCCACGTGGTCTATCCGCAGCATCGTCAGGCATCGCTCGTGATTCGCGCGTTTTCCGATTTCCTGTCGTCCGCATGCAGCGTGGCCGGTACTCAGTGGTGACCCTTTGGGCGATGTTTGGCGTCCCGACGCACGGGAATCGGCCGTCAGACTTGACCATCCATAGCCCGGACAGGGATACTTGACAGGTTAAAAACCCAGCTTTTCCACGCCGATGACCACGATTCTGCAACACATTCCCACGGGACAACGAGTCGGCATCGCCTTTTCGGGCGGTCTCGACACCAGCGCTGCGCTGCTTTGGATGCGCCAAAAGGGCGCGATTCCGTACGCTTACACGGCCAATCTGGGTCAGCCGGACGAACCGGACTATGACGAAATCCCGCGCCGCGCCATGGGTTACGGCGCCGAGAACGCCCGTCTGATCGACTGCCGTGCGCAACTCGTGGCCGAGGGCATCGCCGCCCTGCAATCGGGCGCGTTCCACATCTCGACCGCCGGCGTCACGTACTTCAACACCACGCCGATCGGCCGCGCCGTCACGGGCACGATGCTCGTCGCGGCAATGAAGGAAGATGACGTCAACATCTGGGGTGATGGCAGCACATACAAGGGCAATGACATCGAGCGCTTTTACCGCTACGGTCTCTTGACCAACCCGGGCCTGCAAATCTACAAGCCGTGGCTCGACCAGACGTTCATCGATGAACTGGGCGGCCGCAAGGAAATGTCGGAATTCCTGATCGCCAACGGCTTCGATTACAAGATGTCGGTCGAGAAGGCCTATTCGACGGACTCGAACATGCTCGGGGCGACGCACGAAGCCAAGGACCTCGAGCATCTGAATTCGGGCATCAAGATCGTGCAGCCGATCATGGGCGTGCCGTTCTGGCGCGACGACTGCGCGATCAAGGCCGAAGAAGTCACCGTGCGTTTCGAAGAAGGCCAGCCGGTGGCGCTCAATGGCAAGACGTTCGCGAGCGCCGTCGAGTTGTTCGAGGAAGCCAATCGCATCGGCGGCCGTCACGGTCTGGGCATGAGCGATCAGATCGAGAACCGCATCATCGAAGCCAAGAGCCGTGGCATCTATGAAGCCCCGGGCCTCGCGCTGCTGTTCATCGCGTACGAGCGCCTGGTCACCGGCATCCACAACGAAGACACCATCGAGCAATATCGCGAGAATGGCCGCCGCCTGGGCCGTCTGCTGTATCAGGGCCGCTGGTTCGACCCGCAAGCCATCATGCTGCGCGAGTCGGCACAGCGTTGGGTGGCACGTGCCGTGACCGGCGAAGTGACCGTCGAGCTGCGTCGCGGCAACGATTACTCGCTGCTCAACACGACGTCGCAGAACCTGACGTACAAGCCCGAGCGCCTGACGATGGAAAAGGGCGACTCGGTGTTCACGCCGCTCGACCGTATCGGCCAGCTCACGATGCGCACGCTCGACATCGTCGATACGCGCGAGAAGCTCATGACCTACGCCAAGGCCGGTCTGCTCACCGCATCGAGCGACGACGCCCTGCCGCAGCTCGAAAGCAAGAAGGACTGAGTCGGCCAACGCTCGCGTTGCCTTTCGGGGCGCTGCGAGTATCGCCCGCCACAACAGGCGGCGCGCCCTGAAAGGAGCGCGCCGCCTTTGTTTTTGGTCTGTCACGGTTCACGCGCTAAGATAGCGTCAAAATCAGCCACATCCCCAATCCTCACGCATTCGGGGTGCGCGCCGTGTCCCGTCTCGCGGACAGGCGCATGCGATGGAGACCCTGCGTTGGTACGCTTGATATTGCTGTTGCTCGGCGTCGATTACTTGCGCCGCCGCGCCCTCGCCCTGATCTGGATCGGGGCGATTTTCTTCGCTTTCGGGCTGGCGCTGATCGTCGATGCCCTCGACGGCGTGGTGCACTTCCCGCTCAACGTGTTCGCCTGGCTGCTGCTGCTCGAAGGCCTGGCGACGCTGGCCATTGTCAGCATCGGCGTCGGTGGCCAGCGCATCGTGCGCGGACTCAAAGGCGGCACCTTCACCCTCGCCGCGTTGCTGGTGCTCTTCTTTCATCAACAGCACGGTAACTTCTGGCTGTCGATGCTGTTCGGTACGTTATTCCTCGCCGATGGACTGCTGCAATGCGTGGCGGCCTATGTCGTGCGGTATCCGCGCTGGGGCTGGGCGACGGCGGGGGATTGGTCGAGATTGCCGTGGCGATCTTCTTCTATCAGCCGTATCCGACGCACTACAAGGGCACCTTGCCCTACGCCATCGGGCTGGGGCTCGCGTTCACCGGGTGGAACTTACTGGTCCTCGCCATGCGCGCGCGGCGCCTGCGCCGCGACTTCCGCGTCGAGCAGATTCTCGGCAGCCCCAGCGACAAACGCGGCTTGTGGAAGAATCGTCCCCGCGCACCGCGCTGGGAGGGCCCGCCCGCCGACGGCGAACCCGCGTTGACGGTGCACGTCTGGACACCATCGGGCTCGTCCAAGGCCCCAGCGCGCCGTCACCCGGTCATCGATCGTTATATCGCCGCCGTCGACGGGAATGGCGTGATCTCGACGGGTCACGCCGCGCTGGAGAGTCACGAAGGCGTGTATGTGAGTCTGTATCCCGCCAAGGAAATCGACCGTTCTCCGGATCAATTCGGGCAACTGCTGCGCGCCACGCGCGAGAATGACGTCCCCGGTGTGTTCCAGCCGGACTATGCAACGGAATCGAAGGCCTGGTGTGCGTCCACCGTCAAGGTGCGCATTCGCAATTACAGCCCGCGTCAGCTAGGCACGTTCTGGCAGGCTTACCGTCAGAACGCCACGTATAACCTCACGCACCGCAACTGCTCGAGCAGTGTGGCCAAGGCGCTCGAGGCCGCGATCGAAGGCCGCGTGGGTCAACTGCCCGGCGGGGCGGATGCCGGGTGGTGGACCTTCGTGCGCCTGTGGCTCACGCCCGAGCTGTGGGTCGCCGCGCAACTGCGCAAGCGAGCCGAGACGATGGCGTGGACGCCGGGTCTGGTGCTCGATTACGCGCGTGCCGTGAGCATGCTCGTCGATCCGCGTCCGTTTGGCTGGATCACGATGTCGTCGCTCGCGCTGCGGCGCATGCGCCGGGCGCGTCGCGCGTGGCGGGAGGCCGCCGATCAGGCGAGCGTCGCACAAGCGCAGGAAAATCGGCCGTAGCATGGCCGACGGAACACGGAAACGCCCGAGACATCTGAATGGCGACGGCGTAACGTCATGGGTACGACGCAAGGCAGTGGCAGCAGGTCCGCGGGCGACGCGTGAGCTTCACTCACGCATGCTTCAGAAGCACAACTCAATACGAGGACAGTTCAGCATGTTCCATCGCCTGTGGCGCTTTATCAGCGCCGCCCTGTTTGCCAGTCTGGTCATCGGCCGCGCGGCCCACGCGATCACGCCCGAAACCGCGCCCGCCACCCTTCCGCACGGTGCCATCGTCGACCGGCAGCCGCTCGATGCCGACCACGGCTTGCCCGAGGCCGGCGAGCAATTCCGCATTCGTTATAGCTCCATCGATGGCGTGGGTGGCATTGAAGCGCGAGAAGACACGGGTGCCGTCTTCCTTCCCAAAGGACCGACACCGCCCGGTGGCTGGCCGGTCGTTGTGTGGGCACACGGCACGGTGGGCGTCGCCAGCGCGTGCGCGCCGTCGCTCAACGTGCGCAGCCAGCGCGACATGCAATATCTGGGCACGTGGCTCTCGCTCGGCTTCGCGATCGTGGCCCCGATTACGCGGGTCTGGGCTCGCCCGGGCTGCACCATTATCTGAATTCGCGTGCGCAAGCCTACAGCGTGCTCGACAGCCTGCTGGCTGCACGCAGCGTCTTCCCGTTGCAGAACCGCGTCGTCCTCGTCGGGCAATCGCAGGGCGCGCACGCGGCGTTCTCGGCCGCCGGTTATCAGCCGCAATACGCGCCGGACGTCAAAGTGATTGCAACCGTGCTCACGGGCACGCCGTATTTCAACGCGCAGACGTCGGCCGCCATGCTGTTCGCAAGCCAACCCGATCCGGGCGCGCCGGATCCGAAGATTCCGTACGCGATGTACCTGTTCCTGTCGGCGGCCGACCGCGATCCGACGATGCAGGCGTCGCGCTACTTCTCACCGCAGGCGTTGCCTGTGCTGAACGAAGCCCGCACGCTTTGCATCGACGAACTGACCGATCGCTCCACGGCCGCCGGCCTGAATGCGGGCAACAGCATGCAGCCGGATATCCAGCAGCTGCTCGACAACCAGACGCCGTCACTGCGCTACCCGACGCTGCACATCAAGCATCCGGTGTTCATCGGCATGGGCATGAACGACATCGACGTGCCGGTCATCATGCAACAAGCATTTGCGCGCGATGTGGCCCAAGCTGGGACCACCACCGTGGTGCGTACGTACGAAGGGCTCGATCACGATGCGACCGTCAATCCCTCGCTGCGCGATTCGGTGCCCTTCGTCCTCGACCTCATGTCGACAAGAAAGGGTGCGCACGCACAATAATTAGAGGGATGCCTCGAAGTTTTGAGTCGGGAAGGTGGAAAGACTTATGGAGAGCAACTGTAAGTAGCTGATTTTATTGTTGTTATTTTGCGTTGCATAAATGCAACATGCGGGTAACTACGTAAAATTACATATGGTGCGTCGCAGCACGGCGTCCTATACTGAACTCGTCTCCTCCATGTCTCCTCCTGATATGGATTAAGCCCGCCATTCGCGGGCTTTCTTTTTTTCTGCGGCCGGAATTCGCTCGACCGTCCGGCGCGGTCATGCCCCAGCGCGCTCAGTCGATAGCGGCCGCACACGCGTCCGTCGGCGTGGCCAGCACGCCCCCCACGCCCGGAATGATCTTCAGCCCCGCCGACGCCACCCGGCAGGGGGCAGCCATCAATCCACACCCTGACACCGACGTCACGAACGGAAGAATCGCGAACAAGGCCCACCACCGGCGCAGATTGCGCGGGGCGGGTTTCGACGCCAATGTCGCGTCCCCCACGTCGGGCGTGCGGAGCGATTGCCCGTCGACCGTTACCGGGCGGGAGCGCGAAGCGTCAATGGTGGGATGGGGCATCGGGGGCGCAGCGTCATTAGGGGGTGTCCTGATAAGGGCGGAAGGCCAGTCGTTCATGTGATTTGCCGCGGGCGTCGCAAAGCGAGCGAGGCGACGTGGCTCAGGCAGCAGGCGTCGTGTGGCCGATGTATGTGAAGCGCGGCACCGGACCGCTGTCCGTCTCCACCGGTTCATTCCAGATGCGCAACAGACGGGTGCTCATGGGTAGCCCTTCGCGCGGGTACAGCCGCGTATAGACGACCACCGGCTCATCGGTCTCATCGGCGCGGGCGACGCCTAGCGCGAGATAACAATTGCCTTTGTAGTGACGGTAGACACCCGGGCGGAACGCCTCGATTTCCGGCGTGGATTCCGCCGACGACGCGGACACATTCGATACCATCGTTCTCTTCTCCTGCTGACCACAACCGGATACGGTCCGGCAAAAAATGCTCGCTGAAGTTCCGCGTCAGCGCGGCACCGCGATCCCTACCGATTTTGCGAGCGGCGCAGGCGAGATGCCCGAAGCGCCACGGAACGGCTCATCGAGGTTGACGATCAACGCGATCACCATCCCGATCGCGCCCATGTGGATCGCGATGATGAAATGGCTTTTCCACGAGCCCGGATACCGGCCGTTCATCGCCATCGCCGCCAGCATGAAGAGCGCGATGACCCACCAGAACACGTCGGGCACGGTTTTCGTCGAGTTTTCGAAACGTCCTTGACGGGCCTCTTCCAGCCGATCGAGCAAGGTCCGGATCGAACTGGCGCTGTCCTCGTGTTTCGCGACCACCCGGCGCGTAGCCCCGACAAACGCCGTCAATGCCGCTTCGGTCACGGGCGACAGATCCGGGTCGGCGGTGCTCAACGTCTTCCATTCGTCGGTGACGGCGGACGTCACGTAGCTGCGCAGCAATACGCGCGCCGCCTGTGCATCGCTGTCGCCAACCGCCTTGAGTTCTCGATCGAGACGTCGGACCACCGACGCCTCGCGCAGCGCCTGATCGTCCGCATGGCCGAGGTTGGCACGCACGTCGGTCAACACATGGGCGAGCACGAAAACGATGAACGCGAGCAGGCTACCGTGGACGACATCGGATACCGTGCCGCGCACCTCTGACGGATCGGCCAATCGATCGAACAGCCAGACACGCGCCAGCCACGCGACGACCACGGCGAGCAGCGCCGTGCCGATGGCCATGCTGACGAGCAACAGCCCCGTCGGCATCAACGTCATGTGGTTCACCACCCATTGCATTCGCGTTCCCCCGCATCCGTCTCGACAAAGCTTTGCGAAACTTTCAAGGCGACGGTAAGCCCTGCACCGCCGCCGATGCGGCGACTATACCTGATGCGCGCAATACGGCCTCAAGACCACGCGTTACGAAGCTTGCGAGCGACATCGATATGCACGGTCACGTCGCCCACCGGCCTTCGCGGCACCTCGCCCTCGCGCGGCTTCGGGAGAATTTCGTACAGCGGCAACATCGTGTCGGAGACGAAACGGCTGCGCGTGCCGTACACGTGGCGATCGCCCATTCCCGTTTGCTGATGCACATAAAACCGCTGCGGCACGACCAGTTGCAGCGATTCCTTCGCGCGCGTCATCGCCACATACAAGAGCCGACGCTCTTCCTCGATGTCCTCGTCGTCGCCCGTGCTCATGTCGGACGGAATGCAGCCGTCGACGACGTTGAGCACATAGACCGAGCGCCACTCTTGCCCTTTCGCACTGTGGATCGTCGACAGAATCAGGTAGTCCTCGTCGAGCAACGGCGGGCCGGATTGCGCACTCGTGGCGTCGGGAGGATCGAGGGTCAGCTCGGTCAGAAACTGCTCACGCGACCCATACGTGCCCGCAATGCGGGCGAGCTGTTCGAGGTCCGCCTGGCGCACGGCCGCGTCGTCGAAGCGTTGTGTCAGCAGCGGCGCATACCAGCGCAGCGCCAAATCGACATCGGCCGGCCACGACAGCCGCGTGTCGTGCAACGCGATGAAGACGTCGACGAACGCGCGCCAATCGGCAGCGGCCGCCGACGGCGGCTTGAAGCCCGCGAGCACCTGCGCGGGCGCGGCGGAGGCTGACATGGCGTCGAGCAAACGCGTCGCGCTCACGGGCCCGATGCCGGGGATCAACTGAGCCACACGAAACCCCGACAACCGGCTGGCCGGGTTGTGCGCCCAACGCAGGATCGACAACATATCCTTGACGTGCGCCGCTTCGAGAAACTTCAAGCCGCCGAATTTCACGAACGGGATATTGCGGCGTGTGAGTTCCAGTTCCAACGCCGCGCTATGGCTACCGGTGCGGAACAGCACCGCCTGCTGCATCAATCGGGTGCCGGTCTCACGTTGGGCGAGCACCTGATCCGCGACCCAGCGGGCCTGTCCCGACTCGTCGCTCACATTGACGAGTTGCGGCAGATGCGTCGATTGCCGATCGGTCCACAATGCCTTCGCGTAGCGCTCGTTCGACTCGGCGATGACGGCATTGGACGCATCGAGAATCGGTTGTGTCGAACGGTAATTCCGCTCGAGCGTGACGACATGGGCGGGCTCGGCAAATTGCCCGGGAAAGTCGAGGATGTTTCGGATGGTGGCCGCGCGGAACGCATAAATCGACTGCGCATCGTCCCCCACGACGGTGAGGCCGCGCCCGTCGGGTTTCATCGCGAGCAGGATCTGCGCCTGCAGCCGATTGGTGTCCTGGTATTCGTCGACGAGCACGTGGTCGAAGCGCTCGCCCAGTTCGCGCGCGAGTTCCGGCGCGCTCATCGTCTCGGCCCAGTACAGCAGCAGATCGTCGTAATCGAGAACGTGCTGCGCTTGCTTCGCGTCGACGTAGGCACCGAAGAGCGTCTTGAGCTGCGCCTCCCATTGCGCGCACCATGGGAAGTGCTTCGCGAGCACTTCCGCAAGCGGTGCCTGACTGTTCACTACGCGCGAATAGATCGAGAGGCATGTGCCCTTGAGCGGGAAGCGCGACTGCGTGGCGGACAAGCCGAGGTCGTGGCGCGCAAGGCCCAGCAAATCCTCGGCATCGCTGCGGTCGTGAATGGTGAACGCTTCCGACAGGCCGATGCGCGTTGCCACATCGCGCAGAATGCGAGCGCCAATGGCGTGAAACGTGCCGGCCCACGGTAGCGACGGCGGTTGCGACGACGCCAGCCCCAGCACCTTTTGCAGCACCGCGCCCACGCGTCGCTCCATTTCGCCGGCGGCGCGACGCGAGAACGTGAGCAGCAAGATACGGTTGGGGTCGGCCCCGCGCACGATGAGGTTGGCGACGCGATGCGCAAGCGTACTGGTCTTGCCCGAGCCGGCGCCGGCGATGACGAGCAATGGCCCGCCGGGCGCGCCATCGTCACCGACACCGACACCGACACCGACACCGACACCGTAGTCGACGGCTTCGCGCTGGCGGTCGTTGAGTTCGGCCCACGGATCGCGGGCAGGGGCGGTCGTCTGTTCGGACATGCGAGGTCTGGGAGCGCCATGAAAATGCAGGCCGTGGCCCGCAAGTACGCTCATCGAGTACTGTATATTTATACATTATAACGATGGCTTCGACGCCCATCGAGCCTCCTCGGAACCCGTTCGGAAATTGGGACGAATTCCGGCTGTCGCCCGTCTGACGGCCCACTTATCTACCTCATGACGATTCGTACCGGCACCTCGTCCTGGACCGATCCGACGCTCATTGCGTGCGGACGGTTCTACCCGCCGGGCGTCGATACGCCCGAGGCGCGGTTGCGTCATTACGCGTCGCAGTTCGATCTGGTCGAGGTCGACAGCAGCTACTACCGGCTGCCCGACGCCGCCATGGCATGGCGCTGGACGCAACGCACGCCCCCGTCGTTTCGCTTTCACATCAAGGCATTTCGGGCGTTCACCGGCCATACGACGCCGCGCGCGGCACTGCCGCGCGATATCGCGCAGGCGCTGGGTGCGGGGGACGACGCAAGCGCAGGGCCAGATGGCCCGCTTGCGTCGCTTGGATCGCTCGCGCCGCACGACCTCCCCGCGGAACTTCGCGACGAACTCTGGCGACGCTATCTCGAAGCCATCGAGCCGTTGCGTCAGTGCGGGAGACTGGCGGCCATTCACTTCCAGTTCTCCCCGCGCGTGCAGAACGACCGCGCAGGGCGCGCGCAGGTCTTCGAGACCGCGCGTCGGCTCGATGGCGAACGGCACGCCGTCGAGTTTCGTCACCGTAGCTGGTTCGACACGCCGTCGCGCGAAGCCGCCACGCTGGCCATGTTGCGCGAGACAGGGGCGGCCCACACCATCGTCGACAGCCCCGGCGGATTCGACAACACCGTGCCTGCGGTCTGGGCGACAACGCGCGACGATCTGTGCGTCGTCCGCCTGCATGGCCGCAATGCCGCCGCCTGGAACCGACGGGGCGTCGCCGCCTCCTCGGGACGCTTCGTCTACGAGTACAGCGCGAGCGAGTTGATCGACATCTCGGCGCGCGTCCAGCGACTGGCCGCGACCGTCGACGACACGCACGTCCTCTTCAATACGAACCACGAAGATCAGGGGATGAAGAACGCGTCGGCGTTCGCGCGCACGCTCACGACGCTTGCGAGCGGCAACCTTTAGGGGTGCTGCGCGTCGTCGGTCGGCCGGGCGCTTGCCTTGAGCGACTTGCGCCATGCGGGCAGGTCGCCGAGTCGCGCGCCCTCCGGTACGGCACCGTGCTTGCCGGACCCGACGCGTTGTGCGCGATAGATGCCCGTGTGCCCCGAGCACAGATACGCCAGTACGCACGCAATCGCGGCATAGCCGCCGATCTGCGGGCCGAAGATTTCGATGGCCATCAACGTCGAGGCGATGGGCGTGTTGGCCGCGCCCGCGAACACGGCGACAAAACCGACGCCCGCGAGCACCGCCGCCGGCAACGTCAACACATGCGATAACGCGTTGCCCAGCGTCGCGCCGATATAGAACAGCGGCGTGACTTCCCCGCCCTTGAAGCCCGAGCCGAGCGTGACGACGGTGAAGACCGCCTTGCCGAGGAAGTCATACCACGGCAACGACGTATGAAACGCGTCGACGATGGTCGGGATGCCCAACCCGAGGTACTGCGGCGTGCCCAGCACTGTGGCCGCCACGGCGACCAGCAGCCCGCCGGCGAATGGGCGCAGCGGGGCGTAGGCGATACGCCGCTTCATGTAGGCCGACGTGGCGTGCGTCGCCTGTGCGAACGCCATCCCGGCGAGTCCGCACAACACCCCAGCGGCGGCGGCACTCAGCGCCCCGGTGATCGACATCGACGCGGCGAACGCGCCCGGCGCAATCGTGTACGCGGTGTGATGCACGCCCCAGGCGCGCGTAACAGCATCGCCCACGAGCGCCGCGACGAGGCACGGCAACAGGGCGTCGTAGCGCAGGCGTCCGATGGCGAGCACCTCCAGGCCGAACACGGCGCCGGCGAGCGGCGTGCCGAAAACCGAGGCGAAGCCTGCGGCGATGCCCGACATCAGCAGCACACGACGCTGCTCACCGGACAGACGGAAGACATGCGTGAGCTGGTCGGCCAGCGCGCCGCCCATCTGCACGGCCGTGCCCTCGCGCCCGGCGGACCCGCCGACCAGATGCGTGACAACCGTGCCGAACAACACCAGCGGCGCCATGCGCAACGGCACGACACGCCGCGGATCGTGAATCTCGTCGATCAGCAGATTGTTGCCGGCTTCGACGCTCGCGCCGAGCCGCAGATAGAGCCAGCCCACTGCGAAGCCGGCCACAGGCAGCAACCCGACCAGCCAGGGTGGACCAAGCGGGTCTCGGTCGCGAGATCCAGCGCGACAAGAAACAGGGCCGACGCACTGCCGGCCATGATGCCGACGAGCGCCGCGAGCGAACTGGCGCGTGCCGCGCGCGGCAACACGCCGAACAAGTCGCGCAAGGGAGAGTCTTGAAACATCTTCATGGTGTCCAACAGGGGGACGAGCGACGCCGTCGACAAATTGCCTGAACACTGCCGAGAATGAGAGAAACGCTCGCGCGCATAACCCGCAATCTCCCGGCACGCCAGGATCTTGCAGGCATCATCAGCCCCGGGGAGGGGCGGTTTGCGAAACGAACGCCGGAGGTATGCCATCTCCGTGAAGCAGCCGACATGCTATCAGGAAGCGCAAGCCCTAACAACGCGTGACATTCGATGCGCCGAAACGCCGGAGATATTCACGGCAGTCTTTGGCGAGCGTGCGACCGATTTCCTGCACTTGATGGGCAGCTACGACCCCGAGCGGGCGGTCGTCAAAGCCGGCACCGCAGTGCCCGATATCATCGCCAATCTCAACGACGCCACCCGTGCGTTGCGTCGCGCAACGCCCACGGCGCAGCGGATCCTTGCGCGCAATGCCAAACTCGACGTCGAGCCCTACATGCGTGAAAACGATTGGGACGCTGCCTGGCACCGTGACCCGCCGCAGCCGACAGGGTCGTACTGAATCGCCGAGCGCTGCGCCCGCGTCACTACCGGTACGATCCCTACCCTCAGGCGGCCAATGCCCGGCACTGACCGACGACACGCTCGAAGCACGCCGTCGCGAAATCGACCGACGCTTCGGTCGTAAAGCGCCCGAGGCTCACACGCACCGTGCGGCTCGCGGCGTCGTTGTCGAGACCCATGGCACTCAGCACGTGAGACGGCTGCCCCGACGCCGAGTTGCAGGCCGACGTCGACGACACGGCCAGGTTGCCGTTGAGCATGAAGGTGGCGAAACCCGGATGCCGCACCGTCAGGCTCAACGTATGAGGGATACGCTGCGCCGCCGCGGCGTTGTGCACGATGCCGTCGAGCCGCAGTACGCCATCGAGCAGGCGGCGACTCAGTTGCGCGATGCGCGCGTTATCGGTCGTCATGGCCTGCATGGCAAGCTCGCATGCCGTGCCCATGCCGACGATCTGATGCGTCGCCAGCGTGCCGGAGCGCAGGCCTCGCTCGTGACCGCCGCCATGCATCTGCGGGGCGATGCGCGTCATGACCTCCTGGCGCACGTATAGGGCACCGATACCCTTGGGGCCGTAGACCTTGTGCGCCGACATCGACATCAGGTCGATGCCCATCGCCTTGACGTCGATGGGGGTCTTGCCAAGCGCCTGCGCCGCATCGACATGCAACAACGCCCCGGCCGCATGCACCACCTTCGCGACGGCCGCCACGTCCGTCAGCGTGCCGAGTTCGTTATTGACGAGCATGACCGACACCAGTCCGGTGTCGGGCCGCAGCGCCGCCGCCACGGCATCGGCGGTGATCTCGCCCGTGGCCGACGGCGTCAGATACGTGACGGATGCGCCGCGCGATGCCAGACACGCCATCGTGTCGAGAATCGCCTTGTGTTCAAGCGCGCTCGTCACGAAATGTGCGCGCGACTGCCCGCGTTCCGCATAGCCTTTGAGGGCGAGATTGTTCGACTCGGTCGCGCCGGACGTCCACACGATCTCGGCCGCCTCGGCCCCAATGAGCGCCGCCACCTGGGCCCGCGAGTGCTCCACCAGACGGCGCGCCCTCACGCCCGCCGCATGCGAACTCGAAGCCGGGTTGCCGAAGACGCCGTCCACCCCGAGACAATCGGCCATGGCGGCAATCACGGCGGCATCCGCCGGCGTCGTGGCCGCGTAATCGAAGTAATGGAGTGGTTCTCTCTCGCGCATGATCGGCCCCGGATAAAAAGTGCACCGATCGTACGCGCCGCGAACGAGAAAAGGCTTGCGAAATCCCCCGTTGGCCGGACGATTCAGGCAAATTTCTTCCCAAAATTCAACGAAATCAGGAATTTTCTTCCAGGCGTGATTGAGCACCGTCGCTGGCTGGGAATCGCACCGTCACCTCGAGTCCGCCACCGGGCGCATCGCCGAGCGACACATCGGCACGATGCATCCGAACGATTTCCCTGACGATGGCGAGTCCCAGCCCGGAACCATCCGCAGTCTGGACCGCTTGCGGGGCCGAACCATCGTGCTCGCGGCGATAGAAACGCTCGAACACCGCCTCACGCTCGCACTCGGGAATGCCGGGGCCGTTGTCGATGACTTGCAGCACCGGCACATCGCCATCACACCAGGTGCGCACCGTGATGACAGCACCGTCGCCGGCATAACGAATGGCGTTATCTATGAGATTGCCGCACAACTCGGACAGCAACTCGCGCTGCGCCACCACCGGCACCGGCCCGTCATGCTCAAAGCCCAGATCGATCCCGCGCGAGCGCGCCACCGGCGACCAGTCGAGGGCCACGCTGCGCGCCAAATCGTCCAGCCGTAGCCGCACCATCGCCACCGGCGGGCCGCCTTCCGCCTCCAGACGCGACAGCGACAGCAATTGCCGAACGCTCTTCGCGGCCTGCTTCACCGCATGGTTGAGTCGCTCCACACGCTCACGCGCCCCGGCATTGAGCGATTCCCTGAGTGTGAGTTCAGACTCTGCCTGAATGATCGCGAGCGGTGTTTTCAACTGGTGCGCCGCGTCGGCGAAAAACCGTTGCCGCGAGGCCTGCATGCGGCCCACACGGCCCACATACTGATTGATGGATTCGACGAGCGGCTTGACCTCGGTCGGCAGATCGACATTGTCGAGCGGTGTCGTGTCGTCTTCATCGCGCGCCGCCACCTTGGCGGACAGCCGATTCAGCGGCCGCAGCCCACGCGTCACGCCCAGCCAGACGATGGCAAGCGCCAACACAACGAGCAGCACCTCCTGCTGCAGCGCGCCCGTAAGAATCTGACGCGCCAGTTCGTGGCGAGACTCCGTCGTCTCACCCACGACGATCCACACGACACGCGTCTGCGCGTTCGGCACGTCATGCACGGGCAGTTGCAGCGCTCCCATGCGCAGCGTCTCGCCGCGATACGTGGCGTCGTAGAACACCGCGTGGTACGGCCCGGGCACGAGTCGTACGGGGGGCATCGGCAGGTCGTGATAACCCGTCACCGCGCGGCCGCCCGCTTCACGAATCACGTAATAGATCTTGCCGCCGCGATCCGATTCGAACATCTCCAACGCCAGGTACGGCAGATTGACCTGCACCTCACCGTCGATCAGTTGCGTGCCCTCGCGAATCGACTTGATCGAAAACTCCAGCGACCGGTCGAACGCCGAATTGGCCGCTCTCATCGCGCGCTGATAGGTCAGCCAGGTGTCAAGCGCGAGCAACCCGAGCAGCGGGAACAATAGCCAGAGCGCCAGTTGGCGACGAAGATTAGGTTGCGACATGCAGGGCGACGTCAGACGCGCGGATCAGGCCGCAGGCGGTGCCACGCCCGCCTTCGCTTCGAGCAGATAGCCCAATCCGCGCAGCGTGACGATCGCCACACCGCTGCCTTCGAGCTTCTTTCTCAAGCGATAAACGTAAATTTCGATGGCGTCCGGATTCACGGATTCATCGATGCCGAAGAGCTTCTCCGAGAGCGCTTCCTTGTTGATCGCACGTCCGCCACGCACGATCAGCACTTCGAGCACGGCTCGCTCGCGCTTGGTGAGCGCCAGCAGTTCGCCGTCGAGACGGAAGCTGCGCTCGACGCCGTCGAACACCAGCGGTCCGCACGCCACATCGGCGCTCTCGTGATGCTGGGCACGACGGATCAACGCGCGAGCGCGTGCTTCCAGCTCATCGAGTTCGAACGGTTTCGAAAGATAATCGTCGGCCCCGAGGTTGAGGCCCTTCACGCGATCCTCTAGCGAGCCGTGCGCCGTGAGAATCAGCACGGGTACGCGGTTACGGCGCGCACGCAGTCGTCGCAGAATTTCGAGGCCATCCAGACGCGGCAGCCCCAGATCGAGAATCACGAGCGAATACTCCTGCGTGCGCAACACGTGGTCGGCAGCCTCGCCGTCGTGCATGCAATCGACGGCGAAGTGCGCCTGCGTCAACGCCTCGGAGAGCGATTTGGCCAGACTCGGATTGTCTTCGACAAGCAGGATGCGCATGAGACCTAGGGAAATCCATGACCCAAAAAAGGGGGCTTGGGCCCGCTTCGATACGAAATCGAAAGCGAATTGAAAGTTTCGGCAAATTACCATGCGCCACACGAAAACGACAAACCCATTCAAGGGGTCTTCCGGAGGATGACATGAAGCAACAGCAATCGCTTGGCGCGATGGTCGCGACCGCAGCGCTCTTCGCAGCCGCCATGCCCGCAGCCCATGCGCAGGTGCCCGCAGGCTATCCGGCGAACTATCAGGCCACGATCGACGCGGCCAGGAAGGAAGGCAAGCTCATCGTGTATTCGGTGACGGATACGGCGCTCGTGCGTCCGCTCATCAAGGACTTCGAGTCGCTGTACGGTGTGAAGGTCGAATACAACGACATGAACAGCACCGAGCTGTACAACCGCTACATCAGCGAGAGCGCGGCCGACAGTACCAGCGCCGACGTGCTCTGGAGTTCCGCGATGGACCTCCAGGTCAAGCTGGTGAACGACGGCATGACGGCGAGCTACGAATCGCCGGAATCCACTCACATTCCGCAATGGGCGCAGTACCAGAAGCAGGCCTACGGCACGACGTACGAGCCACTCGCCATCGTCTACAACAAGCGCTTGTTGCCGGCGAACGAAGTGCCGCAGACGCGCATGGAACTGATCAAGCTGCTGCACGCGAATCCGGCAAAGTTCAAGGGCAAGGTGACGACCTACGACATCGAGAAGTCAGGCGTGGGCTTTAACTATCTGACGCAGGACGCCCGCGTGAACCCGGAGGTCACATGGGAACTGGTGGCCGCATTCGGCGCGCTCAACCCGAAGCTGCAATCGAGCACCGGCGCGATGATGGAGCGCATCTCGTCGGGCGAGAACCTGATCGGCTACAACATCCTCGGTTCGTACGCGTTTGCCAAAGCGAAGAAGGACCCGTCCATCGGCTACGTTTATCCGCGCGATTACACGCAGGTGGTGAGCCGTCTCGTCATGATTTCGAAGAAGGCCAGGCATTCGAACGCGGCCAGGCTCTGGGTCGACTACCTGCTCTCGAAGCGTGGCCAGACCCTGCTCGCCAATCAGGCCAACCTGTTCTCGATTCGAGCGGACGTCGACGGCGAGACGTCGATGGCGAACCTCACGCAACAACTCGGCTCGGCGCTCAAACCGATTCCGATCGGTGCGGGCTTGCTTGTCTATCTCGATCAGTCCAAGCGTCTTGAATTCCTCAAGCGCTGGCAGCAGTCCATCAAGCGCTGAGCGGCACGCCGTCGCATGCGCTTCATGACTGACTTGAGCCGACGGGGCGCCCCCGCCCCGCGGTCATCGCGTCACCGGCAACACCCTTAAGTCCGGCGGCCGCATCGGCGGCCTGCCTCTCCCCAAGCCTTTCTCGATATGCGCCCCGCGGGGTGCAGGGAGACCCTCATGCTGTCATCTTCTACCGCTGAGCGCTCTGCGATGCCTGCGGGTCGTCCCGCTGCCGGGGCGGCACCTAACGTCGCGAAGCCCTGGCGCGCGCTCGCGGCCACTTCGCGCTGGCTGGTCATCGCCGTGCTCACCCTCGCCGTGCTGCTGCCGTTGTCGTTCATCGTCGTGCAGAGCCTGCTCTCGGCCCCATTCTTCGATGCCAACCGCACGTTCGGCATCGACAGTTACCGCTTCGTCTTCGCCGATCCCGACTTCTGGTCGGCGGTGAAGAACTCATTCATCATCGCGTTCGGGATGCTGTTCATCTCGATCCCGCTCGGCGGCATTCTCGCCTTTCTCATGGTCCGCACCGACCTGCCGGGCCGCCGCTGGCTCGAACCGCTGCTGCTCACGCCGGTATTCGTCTCGCCGATGGTGCTCGCCTTCGGCTACGTCGTGGCCGCCGGCCCCGTCGGGTTCTACGCCGTGTGGTTCCGCGAACTCACCGGCCTCGACGCCCCTGGTCGATTTACTCGATCTTCGCGATCACCGTGATCGTCGGGCTCACGCACGTGCCGCACGTGTACCTCTACTCATCGGCCGCACTCCGCAATCTTGGCTCCGACGTAGAAGAAGCGGCCCGCGTGGCAGGCGCACGACCGTTCCGGGTGGCACTTGACGTTAGCTTGCCGATGACCTTGCCCGCCCTGCTCTTCGCCGGCGTGCTCGTGTTCTTCCTCGGCTTCGAGGTCTTCGGTCTGCCGCTCGTGCTGGGCGATCCCGAAGGTCACCTCGTGCTGGCGACGTACCTGTACAAGCTCACCAACAAGCTCGGTGTGCCGTCGTATCACCTGATGGCAGCGGTGGCGATGTGCATCGTCGCGATCACGTTTCCGCTCGTGCTGCTGCAACGCCACCTGCTCAAACGCGCGAACAAGTACGTCACAGTCAAAGGCAAGGCGGGACGTCAGACCGTGCTGCCGCTGGGCGTGTGGCGTTGGGTCGCGCTGGCGATTGTCGGTGCCTGGCTGCTGGTGACGGTCTTCGTGCCGATCACGGGCATCGTGCTGCGCTCGTTCGTCACGCATTGGGGCGAAGGCGTGGTCTTGAGCGATGTGCTCACGCTCGCAAACTTCACCGAACTCTTCGAGCAAGACAATCTGGTGCGCGCCATCCTCAACACGCTGGGCATCGGTGTGATCGGCGGCGCCATCGCGGTCGGCTTCTACTCGCTCGTGGCATTCGCCGGACACCGACGCAACGACTGGGCCACGAAGCTGCTCGACTATCTCGTGCTGCTGCCGCGCGCCGTGCCGGGTCTGCTCGCCGGTCTGGCCTTCCTGTGGATCTTTCTGTTCGTGCCCGGACTGCGCGAACTCAAGAATTCGATGTGGAGCATCTGGGTGGCCTATACGGTCGTGTGGCTCGCCTACGGCATGCGTCTGATCCAAAGTGCGCTGCTCCAGGTCGGGCCAGAGCTGGAGGAGGCCGGACGCAGCGTCGGCGCCACGCGCAGCCGCGTGAGCCTCGACGTCACCCTACCGCTCGTGCGCTTCGGTCTGCTCGCCGCGTGGTTGCTCATCTTCATGATCTTCGAGCGCGAGTATTCGACCGCCGTCTATTTGCTCTCGCCCGGCACGGAAGTCATCGGCTCGCTGCTCGTGTCGCTGTGGGCGACCGGCGCGGTCGATCAGGTCGCCGCGCTCTCTGTCATCAACATCGCGATGGTCGGCGCCGGTCTGGGCGTGGCGTTGCGCTTCGGAGTCAAATTGCATGGATAAGCTCATCGTCGACAACCTCTTCCTGAGCTACGGCGCCAACCCCATCCTCAAGGGCGTGTCGTTCGAGCTCAAGGCCGGTGAAGTCGTGTGCCTGCTCGGCGCGTCGGGCAGCGGCAAGACCACATTGCTGCGCGCGGTGGCCGGGCTCGAACAGCCGTCGCAAGGCCGCATCGCCCTCGACGATCAGGTCTTCTTCGATGGCGCTCTGGGCATCGACTGCCCTGTCGAGCAACGCTCGCTCGGCCTGGTGTTCCAGTCGTACGCGCTGTGGCCGCATCGCACCGTCGCCGACAACGTCGGTTACGGCCTGAAGCTGCGCAAGGTCGGTGCGGCGGAGCGGCGCGAGCGCGTGCAGAACGCACTCGACCAGCTCGGTCTCGGTCATCTGGCAGCGCGCTTTCCGTTCCAGCTCTCGGGCGGTCAGCAGCAACGTGTGGCGATTGCGCGCGCGCTGGTCTATAACCCGCCCGTCATTCTGCTCGACGAGCCGCTCTCGAACCTCGACGCCAAGTTGCGCGAAGAAGCGCGTGCGTGGCTGCGCGAGCTGATCGTCTCGCTCGGCTTGTCGGCGCTGTGCGTTACGCACGATCAGACAGAGGCCATGGCGATGTCGGATCGCATCCTGCTGCTGCGCAACGGACGCATCGAGCAGGAAGGCTCGCCCGCCGAACTTTACGGCGCGCCGCGCTCGCTGTACACGGCGGAATTCATGGGAAGCAACAACCGGATCGATGCGACGGTGAGCGCCGTCGACGGCGATCTCGTCACCCTCGCGGGCGATGGCTTCGCCCTGCAAGCCCGGGCGCGCGACACGCTCGCACCGGGACAGGACGCGCAGGCTGTCATTCGCCTGGAGCGCGTACAGGTGGCGGACGGCCCGGGCCAAAACCGCGTGAGCGCACAGCTCGTCACGTCGATGTATCTCGGCGACCGCTGGGAGTACCTGTTCCATTGCGGATCGCTGCGCTTCCGGGCGTTCGGCCAGGTGGCACGCGAGCCTGGCCATCACTGGGTGGAATTTCCGGCGAACGATTGTTGGGCCTTCGCGCAGGCGCAAGCCTGACACGGGCACGCCGCCGCGTCGGCGCGCCCCCTGCTTTTCACGCGACGCGCGGGCGCTCTCCCGCGCAACACCACGAGAAACATAAGAGAGGAGACAACAATGAAACGAAGCAGTATCGGCCTGGCCGCGTTGAGCGCATTTGGCATGCTCAATGCCGGCCTGGCGCAAGCGGCATCGAACGTGACGATCTACGGGATCATGGACGCCGGGGTGGAATATGTGAATCACGCCAGCGACGCCGGTGGCGCGGCACGCGCCGTTTCCGGCGGCAAGAATACGTCGCGCTTCGGCTTCAAGGGCAGCGAAGACCTTGGCGGCGACCTCAAGGCCATCTTCCAGCTCGAGAGCGGCATCAGCCTCGTCAACGGTCAGTTCGACGATGGCCCCGGCGCGATCTTCGATCGTCGTGCGGTGGTTGGGCTCAAGCACAAGCAATGGGGCCAGGTCACGCTCGGTCGTACGTTCACGTCGACGTACGACTACATGCTTCAGTTCGATCCGATGGGCTACGCGCCGAACTACTCGTGGGCAACCAGTGCCACGGCCACCGGCGCACGCAAGGACGGACTGTTCTCGCGCTCGGCCAACGCCGTGCGATACGACGGCAATTTCAACGGGTTCAAGTTCGGCGCGTTGTATGGCTTCGGCAATGTGGCCGGCAGTACGAAGACCTCATCGAAGTACGACTTCGCTGTCGGCTACGAGAGCGGCCCGCTTGCGCTCGTCGCCACGTACGACCGGCAGAACGGCGCGGGCAGCAGCGTCGCGCCGGCCGACACGACCGACTACATCCAGGGAATTCATGCCGGCGCGAGCTACCGATTGGGTCATGCGAAAGTGATGGCGGGCTACCGGAACTACAAGAAGACGTTTGTGACGGCAGGCACCGCATCGCTGCGCAGCGACATGTACTGGCTGGGCGGGTCCTACGACTTCACGCCGGCATTTACGTTGTACGGCGCGATCTACCATCAGAACATCAAGGATGCGAGCGACGCGGATCCGACGCTGATCTCGCTGCGCGCGCAATACGCGATGTCCAAGCGCACCGCGCTGTACCTGTCTGGCGGTTACGCGTTCGCCAAACATGGTCAGAACGTGAGCCTGTCGCGCGACCTGACCGGTGCGGCCGATACGCAGGTCGGCGTCACCGCCGGCATCCAGCATCGCTTCTAACGCTTTTCCTCAACGACGGCCCGGCGCCAGTGGCGGGTAAGCCGCTTGCCGGGTCGTCGCCATTTTTTTCGTGAGGCGATCCCTCTCTTGCGTCAGGAGAGGGATTCGATATGCGTCGAGTGTGCGTAGACCTGGCCGAACCGATTGGCCAGGAAATCCGACAGGGCAATCTGTTCCTGACGCACAAAGCCGCGCTGCGGCAACTGCCCACCGAAGAACATGTCGAGCGCCGCGCAGATAGCCGATGCCGTGGTGATCTGAATCGCGCTGGCGCTGTGGCCGTTGTTGCGCTCGGCGAAGATTTTCCGCGCAAAGACTTCCTGCGTCAGCACCCCGCCGCGCAGACCGCTCACCACCACGAAGATCAGCACCACGTCCTGTAGCGTGCTCGGCACCGCGCGCCGGAGAATGCGCTTGATGGATTCCTGATCGTCCTTCAGGCGCAGTTCGTTGAGCAGCACCTTCATTAACGCCCCGTGGCCCGGATAGCGCACGGACTTGTAATCGAGATCGCGCACGCGTCCGCTGAGGGTTTCGCATAACGTTCCCAATCCGCCCGACGTGTTGAACGCTTCGTACTCCACGCCATCCAGTGAGAAGTGTTCCAGATCTTCCAGAGGCTGAACGCTCAGCCTGACCCCGTCGCGAATCGCTTCGCACGGCTGGCAGTACTCGTTGATGAGCCCGTCGACGCTCCACGTCAGGTTGTACTTCAGCGAATTGGTGGGGAATGCCGGCAACGCGCCGACGCGCATCTTCACGGAGTCGACCTGTTCGAAGGTGGCCGCGAGATGATGTGCCGCGATGGCGATGAAGCCCGGGGCCAAGCCGCATTGCGGCATCAACACGGTCGATGCGCCCTCGGCCAGTTGCTGAATCGCGTGCGTCGCCGCCACGTCCTCGGTCAGATCGAAGTAGTGGCACCCTGCTGCGACCGCGGCGGTCGCGGCGCTCGTGGCCATGGTGTAGGGCAGCGCGTTGACGACGGCGTCGTGCCCCGAGATGGCCTGTTGCAGCGTGCCAGCGTCGCAGTCGGTCAATTCGACGAACGCATGGGCATAGTCGCGCACCACCGTCGCCGCCTGTGCATTGCGGTCGAAAACCGTCACCCGATAGTCGCCGCTATCGTGCAACAGGCGCGCAATGGTCTGGCCGATGTGTCCCGCGCCAAGCAAGGCGATCTTCTTCATGGTCTTCCCCTCGAATGGAAACGTCGAACGGCAGGGCTGGCCAGCACCACGCCGAATCGATGGCTTCGACGTTTGTGCAAGCACCGCCACATCCATTCTAGGGAGAGTGTCGGATGATATGTAGCGTCATTTCGTCGAAATCTGTGATTTATCTGCCGAAATGACGAACATCATGACGAACTACGATTCTGTGGGCTGCCCGCCATAAGCAACGTCGGCCGGCTCGGCCTTGACGCAATGTGCTGCTCGGAGGAATGGGGAAGGAGGGGACGCGGTCGGGCACGATGCCCGCCGATCGCCAAAACGCGGTGTGTCAGTGAGTCGCTGTCGCCAAGCCGAGATACCCCTGGTAGCCCACATACAAGCCGACCATTACGATCAGGGCGCTGGAGAAATAGGGCGCCTTGCGCGCGAACTCACCGAAGCCGCTCCAACGTCTGGACACGTGTTTGACGCTGAGCGCGGCGAGCGTGCCGGAGGCCACCATGGTGAGCGCCAGTCCAATGCTGAAGCACAGCACCAGCCCTGCCCCCAGCGCGAACTTCTTGAGTTGAAGGCAAAGCAGTAGCACCGTAATCGACGCCGGGCACGGCACCAGTCCGCCCGTCAGACCGAACATGACGATCTGCCCGGTCGTGACGTCCCGATTCGCGAAGCGGCGCTTGATGTCGTCGGCGTGCGCCCGCTCGTGGGCGTCCTGGTATTCGTCCGAGGCCACCTCCAGGCCGCCATGCGAATGATCGTGCTCCGTGAACTCGACATCGTAGCCATGACGATGGAAGCCATGTTCCAGCAGCAGGCGCGCCTTGAACGCATGAGGCTCCGGAATCTCTTCGACAGACTCCAGATACCCGTCACGCGGCACAAACGTAAACGTTTGCTTGGCGCCTCCCGGACGCTCGGTCTCGAGTCGTACGTTATCCGCCGCCCAATCCTGACCGTGATTTCCTTGGCGAGACAAACGAAAGCGCGGAGGCACGTCCTCCTCGAAGATCGCCAGACGGACCAGACCGTGCCCCGTATCGATGACTCGCGTCTCATCATGCTCGTGGGTGTGGCCGTGGCTGTGATCATGGTCGTGGCCGTGGTCATGACCGTGGTGATGTTGATCGCGCCAAGTGCGCCAGACCATCCAGCAGGCGACGGCGACGATCAGCACCGCCGAGGCGATCTGAAAGTACGGTTCGGTCGCTTGCGCGTCCCAATTCCGGCCGAGATACAAGCCGCCTAACGCCACGCCCCAAACGACCGCCGTGTGCGACACCGTCGCCGACAGGCCGAGCAACACCGCTTGCCCAATCGTGCCGCGAATGGCCACGATGAACGCGGCCATCATCGTCTTGGAATGTCCAGGCTCGAGTCCATGGAGCGCCCCGAGCAGGATTGCGCTGGGGATGAAAAGCCACGCGTTACCCTGTTGAAGTAGGTTGGCGAAGTCGGCCATGTCGGAGAAGGTGCATAGTGTGGGTGCGCCAATATACTCCACCCCAGTATATTGGCGCCACTTTTTTCTACACGTTTCTCGCGTCGCTCCGCCCCTCGAGCCCTCGCAAGGGCGGGGGATTGCTCAGGCACGCGAAGACGAAGGGAGCGCTCTCGGCGACGTCGATGGAGACTGCGCGTCCGGCAGGCGATCACCGAACCGTCGCTGCAATTCCTCAAACGACACCAACTCACCGGCGATGGCGCTCGCGGCGACCGTCGGCGGACTGGCCAGCCAAACCTTGCCGGGTCCGGAGCGCCCTGGGAAATTCCGATTGATGGCACTGATCGTCACCTGCTCGGCGTGCGTCGACGACCCCGGGCCACAGTTCGCACACGCGCCGCATGCGGGCTGCAACAATTCCGCGCCCACCTGCTCGAACGCTTTCAGGTAGCCACGACGCTCGCAGTAGTCCCGAACGGCAACGGTCCCGAATTGCAGATACAACTTCACATGCGAGGGCACCGTCAGCCCGCGCTCCGCCGCCCATGACAGGACCGCATGGTAATAGTCGAAGTCTTCACGCTTGCCGGCGGTGCAGGATCCGCCATAGGCAATGTCGAAGCGAATCGGTCCTTCAGTGACGTCGGTGATCGGCACGCCGTTCCCGGGATCGCCCGGCCGCGCCACCATCGGGACGACCGCGCTGCAATCGATGCGAATGACGTCCGCGTAGACTGCGCCCTCGTCACTGTGCATCCAGTCTTCAATGACGAACGTCACCCCTCGGCGTTCGTGCAGGAATCGAACCGTTTCCTCGTCCGGCGCAACGATGCCGGTAAATCCGCCCAGTTCGGCGGTCATGTTCGTCAGCGTAGCGCGCTCGTCGGTCGACAACTGCTTGATCGCCTCTCCCGTGAACTCGAAGATCCTGCCCACGCCCGCGCCTGCCTTGATGCGGGGCGCCGCGAGCAGTTCGAGCACGATGTCCTTTGCCGTCACGCCCGCAGGAATCCGACCCACGAGATCGATGCGCAGCGACTCGGGCACCGTCAACCGCACGGCACCGGTGACCATGCTGTTGGCCATGTCCGTCGTTCCCACGCCGAACGCCACGCAACCCACCGCACCGCTATGCGGCGTATGGGAGTCCGTGCCGACCACGACCTGTCCCGGCAACGCATACGTCTCGGCCATGATGGCGTGCGAAATGCCTTCGGAGCCATTTCCATCCGACACGTCGGCGTCGCCGAGGTAGCCATGATGGCGAATGCCGTACTCGCGAACGAAGCCGCGATGCGCGTTCGACAAGTGGTAGACGCCGGTCATCAGCTCGTCCTTGCTATGCACCGGGCTACGGTTCGAATACGAGAGATGATCTTCGAAGGCGACGATTGACTGCGGCGCGTGGAGCACCGTCGGTTGCCCGAAGGCCACATGCAGCATGTGGGTACACATGCCCGTGTAGTACTCATGAATGAAACGCCAGTCGGCTCTCACGAATCCGCCGACGCCGGGCTGCAAGCCGCCGGCGACATCGTCGGTCACAACGAGATGACGCGACAGAATCTTCTCCGCGAGGGTCTGCGGCCTGGGCGACGTGTTCGCCATGGCGTAAGGGCGAACGTCGCGCATGCGCGCCTGGCCGTACTTGAGCAGGCCACCGTGCCTCAGAATCGCGGCAGCGAGTGTGTCACGCGGCGCCACCAGTTCCTCGATGTCGATCGCTTCACCCCGCTGGATTCGGTCGATGAGTCCGAAGTCCGTCGACGTGAACAAGCCGACGTTGTCGGCGTTCTGTCGATAGATGCGCTCGAAGCTTTCCGCGATGACCAGGACGATGCCCGCACGACGTTCCGCGACCGGACTGTGCTCGCGCGAGGAGCCTTTCCCGTAGCGTTTGCCAGCGACTGTCACGCTGAACCCGCCGTGCTTCACGCCGTCCGTGCCGATCGGTGTCCGCTCGCCGGCCTTCAGGCCGACGTAGGGATAGCGTCCCAGACGGTCGTCGTAATACGTCAGCACCGGAATCGGCGTGATCTCGTCGGTCGACACATCGTTGCGCAGCGACCCCGCCTGCGCAAGATTCAGTGTATGCCCTTGAAGCTGGGCATCGATCGTATCGGGGTCTTCGCTGAGGAAGAGAATGCGGCCTGGAATGTGAAGGTCGGTCATGCAGCGCTCCTGGTCCCGGAAATGTACCGAACGCTCACGCGATCCTGAAGTGCCGATTCATGCAGGTCGCCATCCCGATTTGCGAAGGCCCCGGCTTGCGCGCGCGACGCGCCTCTGACACATAGCTGGCGCGCCTTTCCCCGCAGATGGCAATGTCTGCCACAACGTTGGCAGGAATTGCCGCATTACGTCACTTTCGGTCTTGCGCACCGCATCCCATAATTTCCTCACGGCGCGAGCGACGCTTCGCTCCAGCGAGCCGGGTTGCCACCGCGGCACCGGCGTAAGACCGAAAGTCAGTGAGGACATCATGAGTCATGCCACCAACGCTACGCAATATATTCAGCCGCGAAGCTCGGTAAAGCACCTGCCCGTCAATTTGTTTGCGTCAGTCATGGGCATTTCCGGACTGTCGCTTGCGTGGCGTGGAGCACATCAGCTCTTCGGCGCCGATGTAGAAATCGCAGAGGGGATTGGCGTCATCGCCATTCTCACGTTCCTGGCCCTGTCAATCGGCTACGCCGTCAAGTGGGCGCGGTATCCCGCGGTCGTCAAAGCGGAATTCCATCATCCCGTCGCAGGCAACTTCTTCGGCACCATCACGATTGCGGTGCTGCTGCTCTCGTCCGTCGTCGGCTTCTACAGCGCGGCGCTCGGCGAAGTCATCTGGACCCTCGGATCCATTCTGACGATCGGTCTCGCGTTCGTTATCGCGGGTCGGCTCTTCCGAGGCAAGGAGGATCCGGCCCATGCGGCGCCGGCCTGGTTGATTCCCGGCGTTGCCACACTCGATATCGCCGTGGCAGGCGGCACGATGCCGATGGCGTGGGCGCACGAACTGAACATGTTTTCGATAGCAATCGGCACGATGATGGCGCTCGTGTTTTTCACGATGATCTTCTCGCGCGTGGTGCATCATGAACCGCTGCCGGTCGGCATGGTGCCGTCGCTGATCATCATGATTGCACCGTTCGAAGTGGGCTTCCTGGCGTACGTGAACGTCACCCACCACGTGGACATGTTTGCCGCCCTGCTCTTTTACTTCGGCCTGTTCCTGTTCATCTCGCTCTCGCTCAAGGTCTTCCGCCGGTCGATTCCCTTCGCTGCCTCGTGGTGGGCCGTCAGCTTCCCGATCGCGGCGCTGTCCAATGCGGCCATCAAGTACGCGGCCTACTCGGATACCTGGGTGCTCAAGGGGCTCGCCGGCCTTATCCTGGCCTTCCTGAGCGCTGCCATCCTCGTGCTCTTCGTGCGCACGTTGCACCGCCTGTTCACTCATCGACTTCTGGTCGGCTGAAATTGCCGGCTCTGCCACGGCGCCCTCTGCCCGGAGGGCGTTTTCATTTTGATCGCCCCTACGCTACATCGGTAATTCGCTATGTCTTGGATCGTGCTCAGTGTCGCTGGACTTCTGGAAATTGCTTTCGCCTTCGGGATGAAATGGTCGGCGGGGTTCAGCCGGCTCTGGCCAAGCGTCTATGCCGCCATCACCGGACTAGGCAGCATCTGGTTGTTGAACACTTCGCTCAGATCGCTCCCGGTCGGCACGGCCTATGCAGTTTGGACAGGGATTGGCGCAGCCGGAACGGCCGTTGTCGGCATGATCTTCCTCGGCGAATCCGCGTCGGTGGCGCGCGTGGTATGTATCGCGCTCATTCTGTCCGGCGTCGTCGGCTTGCGCATTACGGCCGGCGCAATTGCTTAGCTTCGCGCCAATCGATATCGGTACGCCGTGCCGACCGGCACGGTCCCACGAGGCGGGGCGACGCGTCGGTCGTATGCCGCTAAGCGGCCATCCGAAAGCGTCGGCGGTAGTCCACTGGGGAGACACTGAGCTTGCGCAGGAAGGCGCGCCGCAGTCCATTAGGATCGGCAAAACCCGTCAGACTCGCCACTTTCTTCAAGGGGTGTTTGGTTTCCTCAAGCAGTCTGCGTGCCGCATCGATGCGGGCGTCCTCGACGAACGATGCGGGGGTTGTGCCACATTCCTGTTTGAAGATGCGCGCGAAATTTCGCGCACTCATTCCGGCACGCTCCGCAAGCGCTTCGACCGATAGCGACTGGGACAGATTCTGAAGCACCCATTCCTGCACGTCGCGAATCGCGCTCTTCTCCGACACCTGTGCGCTCAGATGCGCACTGAACTGCGACTGCCCGCCGGGGCGCTTGAGAAACATGACGAACTGACGCGCGACCTTCATGGCGACGGCTCGCCCCAGGTCTTCCTCCACGAGCGCCAAGGCGAGGTCCAGCCCCGCCGTCACGCCCGCCGACGTGTAGATGCCACCGTCCCTGACGAAAATTTGGTCCGGTTGGACGTCCACCTTCGGGTACAGGCGGCTCAGGCGCGCCGTGTAATTCCAGTGTGTGGTGGCCTTGCGCCCGTCGAGCAAGCCCGCGCGCGCGAGAAGGAGCGCGCCTGAACAGACGGAGCCAATACGACGCGCCGTCTTTGCGTAACGCAGTATCCATTCACGGATGGCTGCATCGTCCTCCAGAAGCTGCATCGATGGACTGCCCGCAATCAACAGCGTATCGATATCCGCGCTGCTCGTGTCCAGTGTCGCGTCGGGTGTGATCCGCATCCCGTTGGACGCCAGCAACATGCCGGGCGTCGTGGAGACAATTTCAAACTGGTAGGTCGACGGCGCGCCGGCTTGTCGCGCCGCTTCGTGAAACACTTCCACTGGCCCGACAACGTCCAGCATTTGCACGTTTGGAAAGGTGAGCACAGCAACTTTCATGGCCGCGACCTGTAGTCCCGATGACATTCCAGTGTAGCTGCCTCGACCTTCACTCGCCAGAACGTGGCCGAGAATTCACGTATTCTGGCCGAGATGGAACGATCGCGCCGCGCCATGAGCGGATTGATGTCAGGGCTACGTCGCCCTGAATGACGCTCCCTGAATCGCCCCGAGGCGCGAATCGGAACAATGGATGTCGAGAGCATGCGCTGTCGGCGTAAAGACTCTCCGTCAGGAATCCCCACGCGCCGTGGCAATCCAAACACACACTCTCAAGAGACAGAGATACACCGCCGAGCATCAAGGCGACATTTCCGGCATTATGGAAATATTGGTTAGTCTCGGACTTGGCCACACTCACGATGCAACAAATCCATTCAACCGACGTTTGCGTCATTGGAGGCGGTCAGTCTGCACTGGCTGTCGCCTACTTCCTCCGCCGTGCCGGCTTGAACTACGTTCTGTTGGACGAGCAGCCCGCTCCCGGTGGCGCATGGCTGCAGGCATGGGATTCGCTGCGATTGTTCTCGCCGGCGCAATGGAGTTCACTCCCCGGCTGGCCAATGCCACGCAGCGAGAGCGAATATCCGTTGCGCGACGAAATCGTTCGCTATCTGACCGATTACGAACGGCGATATCAAATTCCGGTTCGACGTCCCGTGCACGTGACCTCTGTGAAGCGGGCGGATACGCGCCTGCTTGTCGAAACCAATGACGGCAACTGGTTGGCACAAACGGTGATTAGCGCCACGGGTACGTGGAAGAAGCCTTTCATCCCGTCTTATCCCGGGCAGGAACTGTTCCAAGGAGAGCAACTTCACTCAGCCCATTACCGAAATGCCGATGCGCTTCACGGCAAGAACGTCCTGGTCGTTGGAGGTGGCAACTCGGGCGCCCAAATATTGGCGGAGGTGTCGCAGGCCTGTAACGCGACATGGGTTACGGTAGACGAGCCACTTTTCCTGCCGGACGACGTGGATGGCAGAGTGCTTTTCGAGCGCGCGACGGAAAAGTGGAAAGCACAAAGCGAAGGCAGACCGGCCCCGGCACCTACCGGCGGTCTCGGCGACGTCGTCATGGTAAAGAGCGTAAAGGAAGCCAGGGCACGGGGTGTACTCCACTCGGTACGGCCGTTCTCGCGCTTCGTCGCAGACGGTGTGGTCTGGGCGGACGGTTCTCACTCGCCCGTGGATGTCGTCATCTGGTGCACCGGCTTCCGGCCAGCCCTGGACCACTTGGACGGGTTAGGGGTGCTCGAAAGCGACGGACGCGTAGCAACCGAAGGCACTCACGCCGTTCGCGAACCCAGACTATGGCTCGTGGGCTATGGCGAGTGGACAGGCTTCGCGTCAGCAACGCTCATCGGCGTGATGCGTAGTGCTCGAGACACGGCCAATCAGGTTGCCGAATACCTTGCATCAACTCGAGAACGGAGTAGCTCATGAAGGTCACCATCTACCACAACCCCGATTGCGGGACGTCGCGCAACACGCTGGCCATGATTCAGAATGCCGGTATCGAACCCGAAGTCATTGAATACCTCAAGAATCCTCCCACGCGCGACCAACTCGTCGATCTCATCGAACGGTCGGGCCTCTCGGTGCGCGAGGTCGTGCGCGAGAAAGGCACGCCGTTCGCAGCGCTGGGGCTGGGCGAACAAGGCGTAACGGACGACCAGCTTCTGGATGCGATGATGGCTCACCCCATCCTCATCAATCGGCCTATCGTTGCGACTGACCTCGGTGTGCGACTGTGCCGTCCGTCTGAGGTGGTTCTGGATATCTTGCAGGCGCCGCAACAGGGTGCCTTCACCAAGGAAGACGGTGAAGTCGTCGTCGACAGTGCAGGCAACCGCCTCATCAAGGGGTGATCAGCGAGTTCAGGCGCGCTACTGCTGCGGTGCGCCTGCCAGAATCCACGTTAGAACAACCTTGAGGTCGGCATCACCGATGCCGGCCATGAATCGCACGAGGTCGTATCAAAATGCGGCAGGCCGCGAATTCGCGGCCTGCCGGGTGACCTTACGACTGACGTTGATACCACTGTCGGGAAGCGTTCACCACCTTCACGACCGCAAGCATGAGCGGCACTTCAATCAAAACCCCGACAACCGTTGCCAGGGCTGCGCCTGACTTGAGGCCAAAGAGGCTGATTGCAGTGGCCACAGCCAGCTCGAAGAAGTTCGAGGCCCCAATCAGGCACGACGGCGCAGCGACCTCATGGGCGACACCGAGCTTGCGGTTGGCCAGATAGGCAAGCGATGCGTTGATGATGACCTGAATCAGGATGGGCACCGCGAGGAGCACGATAACGCCCGGTTGCTCAATGATTTGCTCACCTTGGAAAGCAAACAGCAGCACCAGCGTGAGCAGCAGCGCTGCAATGGAGAATGGCCCAATCTTGGCGAGTGCGCGCTGAAAGCCAGGTTCCCCTCCGGCCAGCAGCATCTTGCGAATGAGCTGCGCGATGATGACCGGGATGACGATATACAGCGCCACGGAAGTGAGCAGCGTATCCCACGGCACGGCAATGTTCGAAATGCCCAGCAACAGTCCGACAATCGGCGCAAACGCGAAGACCATGATCAGGTCGTTCAGCGCTACCTGCGAGAGCGTGAAGTATGGGTCACCTTTCGTCAGTTGGCTCCAGACGAATACCATCGCCGTACACGGCGCGGCAGCCAGAAGAATCAGGCCGGCAACATAGCTATCCAATTGGTCGGCCGGCAGCATCGCGGCGAACGCGTGCCGCACGAATACCCACGCGAGGAACGCCATCGTGAACGGCTTCACCGCCCAGTTGATAACGAGCGTGACGCCGATCCCCTGAGCTGGCTGCGAACCTTACCCAGCGAGGCGAAGTCGATTCGCAGGAGCATCGGGATAATCATCACCCAGATGAGGAGCCCCACCGGCAGATTGACGTGAGCGACCTCGAGCGCGGAAATCGACTGCACGGCGCCGGGCATCAGTTTGCCGAGCCCGATACCTGCGACGATGCACAAGGCAACCCACACGGACAGGTATCGCTCAAAGAACCCGATACCTCCCGCAGCGTTCTCCGACGGCGTATCGACGGTTTGACTGTCCGACATCCTTACTCCCCTTTCTCGCGCAACGACGTGCCGATGTTCTGCATCTCCTTCTGAACCGCCATACGGTCGAGCTTGTCGAGCGACACGTTTGTGAACAGTTCGATGCGCTTCTTGAGCTGCACGAAGGTCTTCAGGAAAGCCCGGCGCTTTTCCTCGTCGCTACCCTCGACCTGCGAAGGGTCGGGCACACCCCAGTGGGCCTTGGCCGGATGACCGGGCCAAATCGGGCAGACTTCACCTGCCGCGTCATCGCAAACGGTGAAAATGAAGTCGATGCGTGGTGCGCCGTCGACCGCAAACTCGTCCCAGCTCTTGCTCCGGAGCCCTTCAACGGAAATGTGCTGCGAGCGCAGCAACGCGATACCGTGCGGATTCGGAGCCTTCCCCGGATGGCTGCCCGCACTGTAGGCGACAAATCTGTCACCGGCCAGCGCGTTCAACGCGGCCTCCGCGAGAATCGAGCGCGCTGAGTTGTGCGTGCACAGGAAGAGGACGTTGTATTTGCGTTGTTCGGTCACGATAATTCTCCGCGGGTTGGGCCTGGCCGAATTAAATCTATATTTCCAATATAATCGAAATGTTGGCGTCCGACAACCGACTTGGGGACGGTAAGTCACCGGGCTGTTACCCCATTCACCGGGTCGGGCCATCGGAAGCAGCTCACGTGCCATAGCCATCGCGATAGGCTTAGAATGGTTGCTTAACCAATGCGACCCAGCATCATGAAGGAAAACGACGCAGTCAAAGCTCTTGCCGCCTTGGCGCAGCCTACCCGCCTTGCGGTTTTTCGCCTGCTCGTCACAGCCGCGCCGGACGGGCTCAGCGTTGGCGTGATTCAAGAGGCCCTCGGTCTCGCGAGCGCCACGTTGTCCTTCCACCTGAAGGAATTGGCCCACTCCGGCCTTATCACGTCGCGCCAGGAGGGGCGATTCATCTATTACGCACCGGCGATTGACCACATGAACAGGCTCATCGACTTCCTGACGGAAAATTGCTGCCAAGGTGCCGAGGCGTGTACGCCGAAGAAGACGGTCAAGTGCAAACCGAAGGCGGTCGCTGCCTGACCCTCCATGCACGAAGACAAGAAGATGGCCGCCTGATCAGGCGGCCATTTCGCATCTGCACGACGCTCAGCAGCAGCGGGACAAAATCGCGAAATTGACGCGCGGGTCTTCCAGTATCCACTTGGCATAGTCGCCCGTCAGCACGGTAGGTTCCGCGCCGAACAAGCCACTGTAAAAGCGTACGCTTTCGTCGAGGCGCGGCACGACAACATGTACGTGAAACCGCTTCATTTACATCTCCGCCACGCTGGAAGCGCGGCCACATTTTTCGGCCGCGCAACAGTTCTCCAGCAAAAAATCGATGAGCGTCTGCATGCTTTCGTAGTTCGCCCGGTAGATGACGTTTCTCCCCTGCGAATGGCCTTCGATAAGGCCCGCGTGGGTCAATTCCTTCAGGTGAAATGACAAGCTCGGGGCCGGCGTACCGAGCGCGTCGGCAATAGCCCCCGCGTTCATGCCCGCTGACCCGGCCGTCACGAGCAATCGGAACGCCGCGAGGCGCGACTCCTGAGCAAGCGCGGCGAGCGCGGTGACAGCACGCCTCGAATCAATATTGGCCACCGCTTACTCCACCTCTTCATGTTGCGGTGTTGCGTTCATCCCCATCGCGAGCGACGCCAAGTCTGCGTTCACATCGAGCATCCGCCCCTTCTCGGCTCGTTCGCTGTATCGGTCGACGAGGTAGTCCGCGCGCCCACGCAGCAACAGCGTGAACTTCACGAGCTCTTCCATCACATCCACAACGCGGTCGTAGTACGGCGACGGCTTCATACGGCCGGCGTCATCAAACTCATCGTAGGCCTTCGCGACCGACGACTGATTGGGGATGGTGAACATACGCATCCAACGGCCCAACTGGCGCAGTTGATTCACGGTATTGAACGACTGCGAGCCGCCACTGACCTGCATCACCGCAAGCGTGCGTCCTTGAGTCGGCCGGATCCCGCCCATCGACAAAGGCAACTGGTCAATCTGCGTCTTCAGGACGCCAGAAACCGTCCCGTGACGCTCGGGGCTGCACCAGACCTGGCCCTCAGACCAGATGGAGAGCTCGCGTAGCTCCTTGACCTTCGGATGGTCTTCAACGCCCGGTTCGTCCGGGTACGGCAACCCTCGCGGGTCAAAGATGCGCGTTTCAGCACCGAACCGTTGGAGCAAGCGGGCGGCCTCTTCCACGAGCAGCCTGGAGTACGAGCGCTGGCGCAGCGAGCCATACAAAAGGAGGATCCGCACCGGTGCGGCGCCTGGCATGCCAAGGCGTGCCGCGATGGACGTGTCGAGATATTCCGTCTTTGCAGCCGGAAAGGTTGTTCCGTTCGGGTCAGGGGGGTCATTGAATCGGTCCGTTGAGCATTCTATTGTTCGATATTTATGGAAATATCAAATAATTGCAAGTAGAATCGCCGAAAGTCGCCGTTCCAGACCAAGCAATCCATGGGAAGCGAGGGGACACCCCGGTATGGAACCCAACGCGTCGAGTTCGCCGCTGAATCAGCCGCGCTCAAGCCCTTCCCCGTCAAACGCGGAGAGCGGATTGGCGGCGACATGGGCTGGACTCGCACAGATACAAACGCCGCACTTCCATTTGGGTGTCGCGCTCGCGGCCTGACGTTTCACCGGAGTCAATCGCGATGGACAAACGTGGCATCACAATCCGACGGGCGGGGGCAAGGGACCTTCCTCAGATACGAGCGCTCCTGGCAAAGTGCGACTTGCCATGGGAGGACATTACCGAGCCGACACGGATAGCCTTTCTCGTCGCGACAACAAGCGGTGGGGAAGTCGTCGGAAGTGCCGGGTTGGAACCCTACGGTCCGGTCGGTCTACTGCGCTCGCTCGCCGTTAGAGCAAGCGTCAGAGGTATGCAGATTGGGCGTGCGCTGGTCACTGCGGCGGAAGCGGAAGCCCGGCAGCAAGCCATGGAAGCCCTTTACTTGCTGACCACCACAGCGGGCCCGTTCTTTGCCCGTGCGGGATACGTGATTGTGGACCGAAGCGCCGTGCCGCAAGCGCTACAGGCGAGTTCGCAATTCGCCAGCATTTGCCCGGCATCCGCGACCTGCATGTACAAGACATTGCGCGCGTAACGCCACAACGAGTCGCAACCGGGCACACGCTATTCTCAGCGCATTCTGAAACGCAGCCGAGATGTGTGGGGGGACGAGAGCACTCGCTCGGGAAGTTTCGCTTCAGCCTTATCCCATATGAACGTCCGGGATTTTTTCGTGGCCTAAAGCGAAACTTCTCCAAATGACTTAAGTGCAACTAATCGAAGTTGCCAAGCCATCCGCCAGCCCTTCCCGCCTCACTCCACCGTCACCGACTTGGCCAGATTCCGCGGCTTGTCGACATCGGTGCCGCGCGCACAGGCCGTGTGATACGCGAGCAATTGCAGCGGCACGACGTGCAGAATCGGCGACAGCTGGCCGTAGTGCTCCGGCATGCGAATCACGTGGATGCCGTCGGCGTTCGCGATCTGCGTGTCCGCGTCAGCGAATACATACAACTGGCCGCCACGCGCACGCACTTCCTGCATGTTCGACTTCAGCTTCTCGACCAGCGCATCACGCGGCGCGACCGTCACCACCGGCATCTCTTCCGTCACCAGCGCCAGCGGACCATGTTTGAGTTCGCCAGCCGGATACGCCTCGGCGTGAATGTACGAGATTTCCTTGAGCTTGAGCGCGCCTTCCAGCGCGATCGGGTAATGCAGCCCGCGCCCGAGGAACAGTGCATTCTCGCGACGCGCAAAGTCCTCCGCCCACGCGATGATCTGCGGCTCCAACGCCAGCACGCTGTGCAGCGCCGCCGGCAAGTGACGCAACTGCGTCAGATAGTCGGCTTCCTGCGCCGGCGTCAATCGCCCGCGCAGCTTCGCAATCGTCAGCGTCAGCAAGAACAGTGCCGTCAACTGCGTGGTGAACGCCTTCGTCGACGCCACGCCGATCTCCGTCCCCGCGCGCGTGAGGTAGTGCAGCGCCGTCTGACGCACCATCGCACTCGTGCCCACGTTGCAGATCGCCAGCGTGTTCGTCATGCCCAGCGACTGCGCATGTTGGAGCGCCGCCATCGTGTCGGCCGTCTCGCCCGACTGCGAAATCGTTACCACCAGCGTCTTCGGATTCGGCACGCTGTCTCGATAGCGATACTCGCTCGCCACTTCCACTTGCGTCGGAATCTGCGCCAGCGACTCCAGCCAGTACTTGGCCGTCAGGCCCGAGTAATAGCTCGTGCCACACGCCAGAATCAGGATCGAGTCGACGCTGCTGAGCACCGCTTCGGCCTTCTCGCCGAACAGCGTCGGCGAAATGCCTTCCACGCCCTCCATCGTGTCGCCGATCGCACGCGGCTGCTCGAAGATTTCCTTCTGCATGTAGTGACGATACGGCCCCAGCTCCACCGCACCCGTGTATGCCTGCACCGTGCGCACTTCGCGCTCGACGGCCACATCGTGACGGTCCACGATCTTCACGCCCTCAAGCGTGAGTTCGACGACATCACCCTCTTCCAGGTAGATGAACTGATCGGTCGTGCCGGCCAGCGCCAGCGCATCCGAGGCGAGGAAGTTCTCGCCCTCACCCACGCCCACGACCAGCGGCGACCCCGCGCGCGCGCCGACCACGCGGTGCGGCTCCTGCTTGCGGAACACCGCGATGGCGTAGGCGCCGTGCAGACGGCGCGTCGCCAGACGCACCGCGTGATACAGATCGCCCGCGGCGCCGTTCGACAGCAGGTGATGCACCAGGTGCGCAATGACCTCGGTGTCGGTCTGCGACACGAATTCGTAGCCGAGGCCGCGCAGTTCATCGCGCAGGCTCTCATGGTTCTCGATGATGCCGTTGTGCACCAGCGCCACGTCGTCGCGCGAGAAGATCGGATGCGCATTGTCCGTGATCGGCGCGCCATGCGTCGCCCAGCGGGTGTGGGCAATGCCCGTCTCGCCGCCCAGATGCGTCTGCGCCAGTTGCTCATCGAGATCCGCCACGCGCGATACGCTGCGCGCACGCTGCGGCACACCATCCTTCAATACCGCGACGCCGCACGAGTCGTAGCCACGGTACTCCAGACGGCGCAGCCCTTCGACCAACACCGGTACTACATTACGTCGCGCTACCGCGCCGACAATGCCGCACATATTCGTTTCCCTTCGTGCCAGAAACCCTGGCGCATTCGATCGGATTCAATCCGTTTTGACTCGCCGGCGCGCGCCTGTGCTTGCGACTGCTTCGCACGCCGGTCCATAACCGCCGATTTTACTGCTTCTGCTTGCGCGGACGGAGGTAACCCGTCTTCGCTTCCTGCGTCTTGCCGTTGAGCACCAACGAATCTTCCGGCGTGTCCTTCCACACCGTGGTGCCGGCGGCGATCGTCGTGCCGCGCCGCACCGTCACCGGCGCCACGAGCTGCGTGTCCGAGCCGATGAAGACGTCGTCCTCGATCACCGTGCGATGCTTGTTCGCGCCATCGTAATTGCAAGTGATGGTGCCCGCGCCGATATTGACCCGCGCGCCCACCGTCGAGTCGCCGACATACGCCAGATGGTTGGCCTTCGAGCCCTTCGCGAGCGACGCATTCTTCACTTCCACGAAGTTGCCGATGTGCACCTCGTCGGCCAGATCTGCGCCCGGTCGCAGACGTGCGTAGGGCCCCACGTGCGCGTCGGCGCCCACCACGGCGCCGTCCAGGTGACTGAACGCCTCGATGCGCGTGCCCGCGCCGATGGTGCAGTTGCGAATTACGCAGTTCGGACCGATGGTCGCGCCATCGCCAATTGTCACCTTGCCTTCGAACACACAATTCACATCGATCGAGACGTCGGTGCCGCACGCGATCTCGCCGCGCAGGTCGAAACGCGCCGGATCGATCAGGGTCACGCCCGCCGCCAGCAGCGCGCCCGCCGCATTGCGCTGGTAGTCGCGCTCAAGCTCGGCGAGCTGCGCCTTGTCGTTCACGCCGTTGGGCTCCCACGCGAAGGCCGGTTGCGTGGTGACGACCGGCACGCCGTCCGCGACCGCACACGCGATCACGTCGGTGAGGTAGTACTCGCCCTGCGCGTTCTGGTTCTTCAGACCGGCCAGCCACCCTTTGAGCGCGCGCGTCGGCGCCACGATGATGCCGGTGTTGATTTCGCGAATGGCCAGTTCGGCCTCGTTGGCATCTTTCTGTTCGACGATGCGCAGCACGTTGCCCGCCGCGTCGCGCACAATCCGGCCATACCCCGTCGGGTTGTCCAGATCGACGGTGAGCACGCCCAGCTTCTCGCTGCCCGCAGCGTCGAGCAGCGCCTGCAACGTCTCGGGGCGCGTGAGCGGCACGTCGCCGTAGAGCACCAGCGTCGGCACCGATTCGTCGAGCAGCGACACCGCTTGCTGCACGGCGTGTCCGGTGCCCAACTGCTGTGCCTGCTCGGCGAAATGCACGCCGTCGCCGGCCACTGCGTCGCGCACGGCCTCACCCCCGTGTCCGATCACCACGATGAGCTTGCCCGGCGTGAGCTTGCGTGCGGTCGCGATCACGTGCGACAGAAGCGGCCGGCCGGCCAGCGGCTGCAACACCTTGGGCAGCTTCGAGCGCATGCGCTTTCCCATGCCGGCGGCGAGAATCACAATATTCATGGTGTCGTGACGATTCGAAAGTGGAAGTTCGTGTGTCAGGGTCAGGCGAGCGCGCCGGTTTGTCCGGCAGGCCGCCTCGGGTGTCGATGCCGCGAATGAAGCCGCTCGCGATCAGTCGTCGAATTGCGTAATCCGGATGATGCCCGTGTCGTTCTCGTCGCCGCACGGCGCTTCGTCGAACGCAATATCGCCGAGCGGATCGGGCTGCCCCGTCGCGCGCAGATTCTTGAAGTCGTGAAGGTTCGTATCCATCAAATGCGACGGCACCACGTTCGACAGCGCACTGAAAATCGATTTGATGCGCCCGGGATGCTGCTTCTCCCACAGGCGAATCAGCGACTTCATCTCGGCACGCTTCAGGTTCGGCTGGCTGCCGCACAGCGTGCACGGAATGATCGGGAACTGCTTGTACTCCGCGTAGCGTTCGAGATCCGATTCGCGCACGTAGGCGAGCGGGCGGATCACCACGTTCTTGCCGTCGTCCGACTGCAGCTTCGGCGGCATGCCCTTGAGCTTGCCACCGTAGAACAGGTTCAGGAAGACGGTCTCGATGATGTCGTCGCGGTGGTGGCCCAGTGCCACCTTGGTCGCCCCGAGTTCGCCCGCCACGCGGTAGAGAATGCCGCGACGCAGGCGCGAGCACAGCGAGCACGTGGTCTTGCCCTCGGGCACCACGCGCTTGACGATCGAGTATGTGTCCTGATTCTCGATGTGGAAATCCACGCCGATGGAACGGAAGTAGTCGGGCAGCACATGTTCCGGGAACCCGGGCTGCTTCTGGTCGAGGTTGACGGCAACGATCGAGAAGTCGATCGGTGCACGCTCGCGAAGCTTGAGCAGGATGTCGAGCATGGCATAGCTGTCCTTGCCGCCGGACATGCACACCATCACACGATCGCCCTGCTCGATCATGTTGTAGTCGCCAATGGCCTGTCCCGTCAGACGGAACAGCCGCTTCTCGAGCTTGTTGTTCTCGAACGCGAGCTTCTGCGCTTTCTTCACGCTATCGGGGGCGACGTTTCCGGTCGCGACCAGCGGTGCGCCGGTCTCGGGCATGACGGCACTCATGTCAAACATCCTTCATCTTGAACACTTCGATGCCGACCGAGTGGCAATCGGGATAGACGTCGGGCTTCTCGGTCGACACGCCCACGGCGCGCACACGCGGATGCGCGAGCAGCGCACTCGCGACGTCGTCGCACAGGGTTTCCTGCAGGTGGATGTGGCCCAGCCCTACGCGCTTGGCAATGGTCTCGCGCATGAAGTCGTAATCGACCACTTCGTCGAGCTTGTCCGCCAAGGGCGTGCTCTCGGCGAGCGGCACGAACAGTTGCACATTGATCAGCACGCGCTGCTCGCCACGCTTCTCGTAATCGTGCACGCCGATGTTGACGAACACTTCATAGTCGCGCAGGAACATGCGACGGCAGTCCATCAGGCGAGGGTGGGAAAGAGCGCTATGCATTTTGAAAACTCTTAATGACAATCAACGAGACCGGTCGGCATCGGCCGGCTCGGTCAGAAATTTCACGTCACGCGATGAACTCGCGAGATGTTGCCCACCATCGACATACAACACGGTGCCGGTCACCGCAGGCGCGTCGGCCAGATACGCCACCGCCTGCGCGATGTCCTCCGGCGTCGACGATGCGCCCAACGGCGTGGCCGCATGTGCCGCCGCAAAGCCCGTCGGGGTCTGGTCGACCGACAGCAGCGTCACGCCCGGCGCCACGCCGACCACGCGCAAGCGGGGCGCGAACGCCTGGGCAAGCAACGTCGTGGCCACCGCCAGCGCGGCCTTGGACAGCGTGTACGACAGGTAATCAGGGTTCGGATTCGCCAGCTTCTGATCCAGCAGATTGACGACGACGCCTCGCCCCGACTCGCCCAATGCGGCATGCATCTCGCGCGCGAGCACGAGCGGTGCGCCCGCATTCACGCGCATGTGGCGCTCCAGCGCCTGATAGCCGAAATCGCCCGCGCTATCGTACTCGAAACGCGAGGCATTGTTGACGAGGCAAGCGGGCACGCCCAGCGCCTCGGCACACCGGCCGATGAGCCCGGCCGTGGCGGCTTCATCCGCCAGCGATGCCTGCAACGCGACCGCCCGGCGCCCCAGCGCCTCGATGGCCGCGACGGTCTCGAGCGCCTCGTCGTGCGAACGCTCGTAGTGAACCGCGACGTCCCACCCCACACCGGCGAGCCGCAGCGCGATCGCGCGGCCGATCCGACGCGCGCCACCCGTCACGAGCGCGACACGTGGCACCGACGGCACAGCCGGCGTGCAGGCGGCATCACCTGCGGCGGACGTAGGGCGTGGCGTCGATGCAACGGTCATGCGGCGAATTCCTGTCAGAGGGCGGTTGGGTCGATGCACTTCGGACGGCGATGGGCTTGGATCCATGCTCGGCGCCGTCGCTCGCGACGCCCTCGCGCGGCATCCATGCAGCGGACATGCACCGCAAACACTGGCGAAAACCGCGAAAAAACGACTGAAAATTGACGAAAACTGTCAAAAATCACCCAGAAATCGTCCGCAGACACGTCAATGCCAACCAAAGCAGCCAGCCGACAGTGTCTCCGCTACAATGCCCGCATGAATCAGGCCGCACCGAAACCCCATAGTTTACCCGTTCCCGAGCCGGACGCGCTCGAACACTCGCGCCGCCTCACGGCCTATCTTGCCGACGCCATCGACGCGGCCGGCGGCTGGCTGCCGTTCGATCGCTTCATGGAACTGGCCCTTTACGCGCCCGGCCTCGGCTACTACGCCGCCGGTGCCGCGAAATTCGGGCGCCTGGCCGCCGACGGAAGCGACTTCGTCACGGCGCCGGAGCTCACGCCGTTTTTCGCGCGCACGCTGGCCCGTCAGATCGGTGAGATCTTCGAACAGACGGGCGACGCACAGGTGCTCGAATTCGGCGCTGGGTCCGGGCGTCTGGCGGCCGACTTGCTGCTCGCGCTCGACGCCGAAGGCACGCCCTGCGAGCGCTACTCGATCATGGAACTCTCCGGCGAACTGCGAGCGCGCCAGCGCGAAACCATTGCCCGCGCCGCGCCGCATCTGCTCGATCGTGTCACGTGGCTCGACCGGTTGCCCGACGCCTTTCACGGCGTGATGCTCGGCAACGAAGTGCTCGACGCCATGCCGGTGCGCCTGTGGACACGCCGCCCGGACGACACTGGGCAGCCCGTCTGGTTCGAACGTGGCGTAGTGCGTACGCAAGACGGTTTCGCCTGGGACGCCCATCGCCATACCGGCCCATTGCCGCAGGCCCTCGACGCGCTGGCCGATCTGCCGCCGACGCAGGAATATCGGACGGAGACCCACGAAGCCGCCTCGGCATTCGTGCGCAGCGTGGCGCCCCTGCTCGCGCGCGGCGTCTTGCTGCTCGTCGACTACGGCTTTCCCGCGCGCGAGTACTATCATCCGCAGCGCGCAGACGGCACCTTGATGTGCCACTACCGCCACCACGCGCACGACGATCCGTTCTATTACCCCGGCTTGCAGGACATCACGGCTCACGTGGAGTTTTCAGGGATTGCCGATGCCGGCGTCGAAGCCGGTCTCGATCTGCTGGGCTTCACCTCGCAAGCCCGATTCCTGATGAACGCCGGCATCATCGAGCTGATGAGCGCACTCGATCCGTCCGATCCGAAGGTGTTCCTGCCGGCCGCCGCCGCCGCGCACAAGCTGCTCTCGGAAGCCGAGATGGGCGAACTCTTCAAGGTCATCGCGTTCGGTCGCGGCATGGACGAGTGGGCGGGCCTGCTCGGCTTCGCCACCGGCGACCGCAGCCACGCCCTCTGACACCCCTTCACCGCGAGGCCACACCGATATGTTTCGCTGGATGTTCACGATTTTCATCGCGATCTGCATCCTCTCGGCGGCCTCGCCGTGGCTCACCAAGCTCGGCATTGGCCGGTTGCCCGGAGATCTGCGCCTTCGCTGGCGCGGCCGCGAAATGGTGTTCCCGTTCGCCTCGACCGTCGTGCTCTCGCTCGTCTTCAATCTGCTGATCCGCCTCCTGTAGTCACTGGCGAGCGACGCAACACCTGTTGCAACATCCGCCAACCCCGCACGCGCCTCTCGGTTTCCCCCGGCGCCGCCAGCCCCCCGCTCCGCGCGTCCACCCGCAGCCCCGATCCGCCGCCGATCGTCGGCCCGACGCATGTCTGCGCGCGTCGCCGTCATCGCGGCGCGCCGGACGGCAGCCATCGCTAGGGTTAACTACGATTTGATCATTTGTTGCAAAAAAATTACTATGCAACAAATGATTCAATCACGAATCAAAGTGAGGCCATTTCAGGAGCAGGACATGATCAAGATGCGATTGACCGGGATGATGCTGGGCGTAGCGATGGGGTTCGCGACGGGAGCGGCGTTGGCGCAGCCCGCCTCGGAGACGCTGCAGAAGATCGAGAGCAGCGGTGTGATCTCGATTGGGCATCGCGAGTCGTCGATTCCGTTTTCGTACTACGACAACAATCACAACGTCATCGGTTATTCGCAGGACCTGTGCAACAAGGTCGTCGATGCGGTGAAGACGCGCCTGAAGAAACCTGACCTGCAAGTGCGCTTCATCCCCGTTACCTCGCAAAACCGCATTGCCCTCGTGCAGAACGGCACCGTCGATATCGAGTGCGGCGTGACGACGAACCTGAAGGCGCGCCAGGCGCAGGTCGATTTCTCGAACACCTTCTTCGTCGCGGGCACGCGGTTGCTCGTGAACAAGCACTCGGGCATCAAGGACTTCCCGGATCTGGCGGGCAAGCCGGTCGTGACCAATGCGGGCACGACGTCGGAGCGCATCCTGAACAGGATGAACAACGAGAAGAAGATGAACATGAGCGTGATCTCGGGCAAGGACTATGGGGAATCCTTCACCATGCTCCAGGGCGGTCGCGTACAGGCGTTCATGATGGACGATGTGCTGCTCGCCGGTGCGCGCACGATGGGCCGCAACCCCGACGACTGGGTCGTCACGGGCACGCCGCAATCGTTCGAAGCCTACGGTTTCATGATGAGACACGGCGACGCCGAGTTCAAGAAGCTCGTCGACGATACGCTCGCCGGCGTGATGAAGAGCGGCGAGATCAACACGATGTACAAGAAGTGGTTCGAATCGCCGGTGCCGCCGAAGCAGATCAACTTCAACTTCGCGATGAGCGAACAACTCAAGCAGATCTACGCGAATCCGAACGACAAGGCGTTCGAGTAAGCGACCCTCGTTTGTCGCGGGCATGCGCAGACGCGAACGTCTCGCATGCCCCGGGCGACTCAGCGCCCCTCGCCCCCAGCCCCGCCGCCTCGACGGCATCGATTCTTGCGGCTTGCACGGCGTCGCGAATCTTCACAGGGTTGTCGGCATACAGTCGCGCCACCGCGCCCGCATCGATGCTGCGCGCCGCGCCCAGCGCCGCCATCAACCGATCGCGTTGCGGATAGGGTGCCGTGGCGAAATCCCCGCCGCGTCCACGCGCATCGGCTTCGCAAGCCTGAAGTATCTCCACGAAGCGGTCGGGCTTGCGCAGGGCGTCGCACCGCTCCAGCAGACGCACGAGCGCCGCCGCGCCAAACTTCGGACTCGCGTGGATGTTGCCGTGCTCACGTGCCACGACCTGCGCCAGCTCACGGCAATCGACCGGCACGCGCAAACGCGCGCACAAGGGCTTGAGCAAGTCGACACTTCGTCCCTCGTGCCCGATGTGACGCGGCAATACGTCTTCAGGCGTCGTGCCTTTGCCGAGATCGTGCGTGAGGGCGGCGAAGCGTACCGGCAGCGAATAGCCCTGCGTCGCGGCGTAGTCGAGCACCATCATCACGTGTACGCCGGTGTCCACTTCGGGATGGAAGTCGGCGCGCTGCGGCACCCCCATAACCGGGCCACCTCGGGCAGGATGCGATCGATGGCGTCACATGCGCGCAAGACATCGAACATGCGCGACGGCCGATGCTCCATCAGCCCGCGTGAAATTTCCTGCCAGACGCGCTCGGCCACCAGCGCATCGACCTCGCCGTTGGCCGTCATCTCGCGCATGAGCGTGAGCGTCTCGTCGGCCACCGAAAAGTCCGTGAAGCGCGCGGCAAAACGGGCGCACCGAAGAATCCGCACGGGATCTTCCGCGAAAGCCTCGCCGACGTGGCGAAACAGCCTCGCCTCCAGATCGCGCCGGCCGCCATAGGGATCGACCAGTTGATCCGACAGACTGCCGTCGGGCATGACTTCGCGCGCCATCGCATTGATGGTGAAATCGCGTCGCACAAGGTCTTCTTCGAGGGTGACTTCGGGGGCGAAGTAGAACGAAAATCCGTGATAGCCGCGCGCCGTCTTGCGCTCGGTGCGGGCGAGCGCGTACTCGGCCTGCGTCTTGGGATGCAGAAACACCGGGAAGTCGCGGCCCACCGGTTTGAAGCCTTGCCGCACCATCTCCTCGGGCGTCGCGCCCACCACCACGTAGTCCCGATCCTTGACGGGCAAACCCAGCATGGCGTCGCGAATCGCGCCGCCAACCGCATAAATCTTCATGGACGCGCTTCGTAGTAAGCCACACGCTGCGTCTCGCCGCGTCCCGCAGCCACCCACGCCTGCACGGCCGCCACTTCGCGAATGCGATTGGCATACGCCTGTGCGCGCGCCGACAACGCGGGCTCGAACGTTGCGAAACGCATCACCACCGGGGCGTAGAACGCATCGGCAATAGTGAAGTCGCCAAACAGGAACGGGCCGTCGTGGCGCGCGAGGCAATCCTCCCAGATCGCTTCGATACGACGGACATCGGCAAGCACCTCATCCGTCGCGGATGCCCCCGGCCAATGCACGCCGACGTTCATCCACATATGCGTGCGCAGGGCGGTGAATCCGCTGTGCATCTCGGCACAAACGCTGCGCGCATGGGCTCGCGCTTCACGCGACTTCGGCCATAGCGGCAGATGCGGATAGCTCTCTGCCAGGTACTCGCAGATGGCCAACGAGTCCCAGACGGTAATGCCGTTATCGATCAGGCACGGGACTTTACCGGTGGGCGAATAGCGCAGAATCTGTTCACGTGAGTCGGGCTGCGCGAGCCAGACGTTGCATTCTTCGAAGGCGATGCCGAAGTGCTTGAGCACGACCCACGGACGCATCGACCACGACGAGTATCTCTTGTTGGCAATGATCAGTTGCATGAAGACGTTCCTTGCGCGCATGACGCATCGGGGAGTGACGCGCCGGATTGAAAAGAGTGAGGTGTCAGCGCCCCGCGTAACGCCGGTAGTCCGACAGACGACGCTCCTCGTTATCGCCGTCGAGATAATCGACGGCAATCTCGAGCCCATTCGGCGTAAGCCCGAGTTCGGGCGCCAGAGGGCCGCTCATGACGTTATCGACACGCATCGAATCGAGGTTGTCGCGCGTGATGATCGGCTCGCCCGGCAGCCTCTCGAAGAAAGCGGCCTGCAGGCGCGCGGCGCCCTCCGGCAATGGCAGGATCGGCCGCTCGCAGCCGCACGCGGCGCCCGCAAAGCGAACGAGTGCTTCGAGCGTGTAGACCTCCGGGCCGCCCAGTTCGTACGTCTTGCCAAGCGTGGCGTCGTTGTCGATCGCACTCGCGAAGGCCTGCGCCACATCCATCACGTAAATGGGCTGAAAGCGCGCCGTGGCGCACGCGAGCGGCACAAGGGGCAAACGCCGCTGCAGCGCCGCGAAGGTATTCAGAAAGTGGTCGCCCGGACCGAACACGACCGACGGACGAAAGATCGTGACGGGAATCCCCGTCGCTCGAATCGCAACTTCGCCGTCGCCCTTCGAGCGCTGGTACATGCTCGGGCCATTCGAATCGGCGCCCAGGGCGCTCATGTGGATGAGCCGCGCGATGCCCCGGTCGCTGCACGCTTGCGCGATCTTGCGCGGCAGCTCGACGTGTGCGCGCGCGAACGCGCGGCCATAGGGCGTGCCTCGGTCGCTGTGCAGAATGCCCACGAGATTGATGACCGCGTCGCTGCCCGCGATCACAGGCTCCAGCGCGCGCGGATCGTGCACGTCGCATTCGACGAGTTCCACACCCGGCAGCACGCCGAGCGCCTTGGCGGCGTCGACACGCCGCGTTGGCAGGCGCACGGCGTATCCCATCGACACCAGCCGGGCAACCAGATGGCTGCCGACGAAGCCGGTGCCACCCACGACACAAACGTTATGGCGCATGCGTCACCTCCGCGACATGACGGTGGGTTCGCGGCTCCGACCGCTGCCGGGTCACTGGGGCAGAATGATGCCGAGCCGCTCCTTGAGCGATTGCGGACGACCCGTGATCAGGGCCGAGTAGTACGTGGTGTTCGACAACACGTTCTCGACATAGGTGCGCGTCTCGTTGAACGGAATCGTCTCGGCGAAGATGGCCCCCTCGACCGGACGATCCAGCGTGGAGCGCCACGTGCGCGGACGTCCCGGGCCGGCGTTGTAACCGGCCGACGCCAGCACCGCCGAGCCGTCGAACTTGTTGTAGATATCCGCCAGATAGCTCGTGCCCAGACGGATATTCGTGTCGATGTCGTGCATCATGCCCGGCTGGTAATCCATGCCGATCTGCCGCGCGACCATCTTCGCGGTGGCCGGCATGATCTGCATCAGACCGCCTGCCCCGACCGACGAGCGGGCATTGATGATGAAGCGCGACTCCTGCCGGATCAGCCCGTAGGCCCACGCTTCGTCAAGATCGACGGCCGCGGCCAGCGGCTCCACCTTGTCGCGGAACGGCATCAGGTAGCGCAGCGCGAAGTCGTGTTCGACCTTCGTGCGATCGGCCGTGTTGACCGTGCGGTCGAACAGTTCGATCTGGTTAGCGTACTGCGCGGCGGCGAGCAACTGGCGGTCGGTCATGTTGCGCAGTTCCCAATTCCACTCGCGATTGCCTTCGAAACGCAAACCGAGATCGTAGAACTTCGCGGCGCGCCGGAAGCCGGCGTTCGCCCGGTTCGCATCGACCTCGGCCTGGGTGACGGTCGTGCGCGGTGGCAGCGACGTCTTGTTGCCCAGTTCCTCGTTCGCCAGTTGACCGTAGAAGTTGGGCTGCATGGCGATCTTCTGGAATTGCGCACGCGCCGCATCGCCCTTCCCGGCTTCGCGCAGTGCACGCCCGTACCAGTAAGTCCAGACACCGTCGTCGCGCAACGCCGCCGGCATCGCTTCAATACCGGTGCGCACGAGATTCCAGTCGCCCGCGCGCAGCGCCGCACGAATCTTCCACTCCTGCGCCGTCGCCGAGAGCTTGGCGTTTCCGGCCTGACGGTACCAGGTGATGGCCATCGGATTCTGCGACAACGCCCCGCGCATGCCGATGCTGCCCCAGCCGATGGCGCGCTCGTCCGGCGACAGACTGTCCGCGACGCTGGAGAAACTGCTCGCCGCCAGCATGGCGTCGCTGCGGGCCATGCGCACGACGGCGAGCAGCGTGAGCTGGCGCGACGCTTCCGAGCCGTCCACCCCACGGGCGAGGATCTGCGCCGGGCGCGTGGCGGCCAGGTCGAGCAGGCTGTCGTCCGGGCGCGCGGCGCCCAACGCATCGGCGATCTGCTTGCCGAGCGAGGTGTAGTTTTCCTCGTAGGCCAGACGGATCTGGTGCCAGACCTCCTTGCGCGGCAACTGGCCGCTCGCGGCCAGCGTATTGATCATGTCGACGCAACCCTCGCCGTAGTATTTCGGCGTGGTCAGCAATTCGGTGGCGGCCTGCGTGACATTTTCGCCACGCGCGGCACGCGACATCAGCGCGTAGCATTTGACCTGCGTGTCGTCGTCGAGCACGAACTTCGGATATTCGGCATCGAACGTCTGCCAGTCGTGGCGCTTGCCCAGCACCAGCAGCCAGTCGTTGCGCAGACGGTCAGCGATCGCCTGACCGTCATACGTGCGCAAGAAGGCGCGGATATCATCGTCGGGCGCATCGATGAGCGCCTTGCCCGAGCGGTCGAACATGCGCGGCTTGATCTGGAAGTACTGGACGTAAGACGGCACATCGTAGCCGGAGAGCATGGCCGCGAGCGCCGTGGCGCGTGGCGCGTCGTTGGCGCGGGCCGCTTCGCGCAGTTGCACGAAGATGTCGTCGGGCGAGCGCTGCGAAAGCTGATCGGCAGATACCGTTGAACGGCTTGCCGCCGAATGCGCCTTGGAACGACCGGTTGCCTGGGTCGTGCTGCAAGCAACGAGCGTGGCAGCGGTCAGGGCCAGCGCAACGGCGCGATATACTCGGGTCAAACGATCTGACATCTTCGGGGGAGCGTCGGGTAAAAAGTGAATCCAAGCATAGCACGGGACCCCGCCCAACCGGCGGCCCAAACGTCCGGAAATGGGACCGAATCGGTCGCCGGAAAGGCACGTTTGCGCAAGGCCTTGCTCGACACGCGCACCACGCTCGCCGGACGCGCCGGACGCGACGCCGCACTCGCCGCCCGGCTGGCCGATGAGCTGGCGCGTCGCGCGCCGCGCTGTGTCGGCTTTTACTGGCCGATCCAGGGCGAATTCGACGCCCGCGAAGTCATCTCGGCATGGCTCGCGCAGGCGTCGCCCAAGGGGTTGCGCCTGGCCGCATTGCCGGTCGTGACCGCCCCGGCCGCGCCGCTCGTCTTTCACCGCTGGACCCCCGATGCCCGCATGACGGAAGGCCGCTACCGCATTCCCGTGCCGCTCGAGGCCGACGTGCTCGTGCCCGACCTGCTGTTGATTCCCTGCGTGGGCTTTACGCGCGACGGCCTGCGACTCGGCTACGGCGGGGGGTTCTACGACCGCACCCTGCATTCGATGTCCCCGGCCCCGCAAACGCTCGGCATTGCTTACGACGCACTCGAAATCGAAGGTCTCACGGCCGAAGCCCACGATCTGGCGCTCGACGTCATCGTGACCGAATCGACCACCTTCACGCGCGCCGACGACAACCGTCACGAATCCAGGACCCCCTCGCCATGACAACGCTCAAGATCCTGCCGCTCGGCGACAGCGCGCTCGTGTGCGAAGCGGGCACCTCGCCCACGCTCGCGTCCCAACGCCGCGTCTGGCACACGGCGGCCCTCGCGAAGGATTGGCCTCACGTGCGCGACGTCGTGCCCGGCATGAACAACCTCACGCTGGTGTTCGACCCGTTGGCCACCGATATCGACGTGCTGAGCGAGCGCCTGCGTGACGCCTGGCAGACGCAGCCCGTCGCCGGGGAAGTCGGACGCGACATCGAGATCCCCGTGCACTACGGCGGCAAGCACGGCCCAGACCTGGCCGACGTGGCGAAACACGCACGTCTGCAACCGAAGACGGTCGTGCAACGTCATACCGCACCGGAATACATCGTCTACTTCCTCGGTTTCCAGCCGGGCTTCGCCTATCTGGGCGGGCTCGACGAGTCGATTGCCACGCCACGCCGGGCCGAGCCTCGCCTGTCGGTACCGGCGGGGTCGGTCGGCATCGGCGGCAACCAGACCGGCATCTATCCGCTCGCCTCCCCCGGCGGCTGGCAAATCATCGGCCACACGTCCAGCGCGCTGTTCGACCCCACCGCGACACCGCCCGCCTTGCTGGCGCCGGGCGACCGTGTGCGCTTCACCATCGCGAGTCTCGACCTGTGATCGATATCCTGCGTGCCGGCCTGCTCACCACGGTCCAGGATCTGGGCCGCTCCCGTCTGCGTGAATTCGGCATTGCCAGCGGCGGCGCCGTCGATGCGCTGGCCTGCGCCGTCGCCAACCGTCTTGCGGGCAACGACCCCAACGCCGCCACGCTGGAAATCACGATGGGGGCGTGCGTGTTGCGCTTCGCGAGCGCGACCCTCGTGGCGCTGGCCGGTGCCGATTGCCATGCCGATCTCGACGGCGTCCCCGTGTGGTCGTGGTGGCGCTTCCCCGTCGCGCGCGGTCAGACATTGACGTTGCGCCCGGCACGCTTCGGCATGCGCACGTATCTGGCCGTGGCGGGCGGCGTCGATGTCCCCGAGACACTCGGCTCGCGCAGCACCGATCTGGCGGCCGGCTTCGGCGGCTTCGAGGGCCGTGCCCTGCGCGACGGCGACCGCATCGCCATCGGGCAACCCAGCGCCGCCGCGCGCAAGGCCGCGCCGTTGGGGTACGTCCGCCGGTGTGGTTGTCCGATCCGCTGGCGCACCGCGTGCGGGTGCTGCCCGGTCCGGAATACGACGACTTCATGGCCGCCTCGCACAAGGGCTTCTGGGAGCATCCCTGGCACGTCACGCCCAACAGCAACCGCATGGGCTATCGGCTGTCGGGCCCGGAGCCGCTCGCGCGCAAGAAAAATCGCAACCACGATCTGCTCTCGCACGGTGTATTGCCGGGGGTGATTCAGGTGCCACCGTCGGGGCAGCCGATCATTCTGATGGCCGACGCCCAGACCACCGGCGGCTACCCGAAGATCGGCGTCGTGATCGGCGCCGATCTGTGGCGGCTCGGACAGGCGCGGCTCGGCAGCACATTGTATTTTTCGGAATGCAGCGGCGCCGAGGCGCGCGAAGCGCTGCACGAACAGCGACGCTATCTGGCCCAGATCGAGCGCGCGCTCGCGTGGCACGATCACGGCATTCTGACGACGTCGCGGCGGCCGGCCATTTCGCGCAAGGCCTGACGCCACGCCCGCGCATCGTCGTCCCCCGCAGGAGAATCCCGGATGAAAATCGATCTTAACGTCGACCTCGGAGAAGGTTGCAACTACGACGAAGCACTCCTCGCCCAGGTCAGCTCGGCCAATGTGGCGTGTGGCTGGCACGCGGGCGACGCGGGCACGATGCAGCAGGTGGTGCGCTGGGCGCTGGCGTGCGGCGTGGCCATCGGCGCGCACCCGAGCTTTCCCGACCGCGAAAATTTCGGCCGCACGGAAATGCAGCTTCCGCTGGACGACATCCGCGCGGGCATGTTGTATCAGATCGGCGCCCTCGCCGCGATAGTGCGCGCCCAAGGCGGCTGGCTCTCGCACGTCAAGCCGCACGGCGCGCTCTACAATCAGGCGGCGCGCGACCCGGCACTGGCCGAGACGATCGTCGAAGCCATTCGCGCGTTCGACACCGACCTGGCGATTTTCGGGCTGGCGGGCGGCGAGTTGGTGAAGGCGGCGCGGGCCGCCGGCATGCAGGCCGTCGATGAAGTCTTCGCCGACCGGGGCTATAACCCGGACGGCTCGCTGGTCAAACGTGGCACGCCCGGCGCGTTGATCGAGCGAGAGGAAGATGCGCTCGCCCAAACGCTGATGATGGTGCGCGAGCAACACGTGCGCGCCATCGACGGCACGCTCGTGCCGATTCGGGCGCAAACCGTCTGTCTGCACGGTGACGGCGAACACGCGCTCGACTTCGCGCGGCGCATTCGCGGCTTCCTGCTCGACGAAGGCATCGACGTCGCGCCGGTTCATCTGACCTGACTTCGCCGCCATCACAAGTCAAAAAAACGCCGTCCGAGGGCAGTTCAGATCCCCCGGACGGCGTTTTCATTTCGATGCCGGCAAGCATCAGCACCTGCGCGGCACAGCGTTAGCGCCAATTGTGCCGATTTTGCCGATCGCCGCTTGATCGCCGTTATTGGCCGAGCGTCGGCATGACGAGCGACGACGCGGCATTCGCCGGACGTCCCTCCGACCAGCGACGCGTGACCACCTTCGAGCGCGTGTAGAAGCGTACCGACTCGGGTCCGTAGATGTGTTGGTCGCCGAACAGCGAATTGCGCCATCCGCCAAACGAGAAGTACGACACCGGCACCGGAATCGGCACGTTCACGCCCACCATGCCGACTTCGATCTCGTCTTCGAAGCGCCGCGCGGCACCGCCCGACGTCGTGAACACCGCCGTGCCGTTGGCGTACGGATTACGGTTGATGAGCGCGATCGCTTCCTCCAGCGTCTTCACGCGCACCACGGCCAGCACTGGCCCGAAAATCTCGTGGCGATAAATCGACATCTCCGGCGTCACGTTGTCGAACAGGCACGGGCCGATGAAGAAGCCGTCGTCGCGCTGTGCGACCTTGAGGCCACGGCCGTCCACCACGAGCTTCGCACCTTCGCCGACACCGGCGTCGACATAGCCGCGCACCTTGTCGCAATGCGCGCGGGTAATCAGTGGCCCCATCTGCGCGACGGGGTCGGCACCGTCGCCGACCGGCAGCGACGTCGCGGCTTGCGCCAGACGCGCCACCAACGCGTCCGCCACGTCGCCGACGGCCACGGCCACCGAGATGGCCATGCAGCGCTCCCCCGCCGAACCGTACGCGGCGCCGATCAGCGCATCGACGGTGAAATCGAGGTCGGCGTCCGGCATCACCACGCCATGGTTCTTCGCGCCGCCGAGCGCCTGCACGCGCTTGCCGTGCGCCGACGCCGTGCTGTAGATGTATTGCGCGATCGGCGTCGAGCCGACGAACGACACGGCGTTCACGTCGGGATGCGTGAGCAGCGCATCGACCGCCGCCTTGTCGCCGTTCACGACGTTGAGCACACCGTCGGGCAGCCCGGCGTCCTTCGCCAGGCGCGCGAGCAACAGCGCCGCCGAGGGCACCTTCTCCGACGGCTTGAGCACGAAGGTGTTGCCGCAGGCGACGGCCATCGGGAACATCCACAGCGGCACCATCGCGGGGAAGTTGAACGGCGTGATGCCCGCGCAGACGCCGACCGGCTGGTGAATCGAATACGTGTCCACGCCCGTGCCCACCTGCGGCGCGATCTCGCCCTTGAGCAACTGCGGGATGCCCATGGCGAATTCGACCACTTCGATACCGCGCGTGACTTCGCCGCGGGCGTCGTCGAGCGTCTTGCCATGTTCCTGCGTGATCAGTTGCACAAGTGCTTCGCGATGCGTTTCAAGCAGCTCGCGGTACTTCATCATCACGCGGGCGCGCTTCATCGGCGGCGTGGCGCGCCAGCCGGGCAAGGCGGCACGTGCGGCGGCCACCGCACCGGCGACATCCGTCGCGCCGCCCAGGGCCACCTGACGGATAACTTCGCCGGTGGCCGGGTTCGTCACTTCGCCGAAGCGACAATCGGCTTCTCCAGACGCGACGCTTGCGCCGCCAATCCAATGCTCGATACGTTCGGTGCTCACTCGTTGATTCATGTCGATGTCCGTGAAAACGCTGTCGGTGGGCGAGCGTCCGCCCGAGGCGGGCGTTCGCCCTGACTGTCTGATGGATGGCGGGGCGTCGCGCGGCGGCCGCCCAGCCTTGCGGTGGATGTCGCTTACGCCGTCTCGCGAATGGCTTCCGCCACGATGCCGAACAACTCGTCGATCTGCGCTTCGCTGATGATGAGCGGCGGCGAGAACGCCAGGATGTCGCCCGTGTAACGCACCAGTGCTCCCTTCTCGAAGCACTTGACGAAGATTTCGTGCGCGCGTGCGCCTGGCTTGCCGTCGCGGTTGGACAGCTCGATGCCGCCGACCATCCCGAGGTTCCGGATGTCGATGACGTTCGGCAGATCGCGCAGACCGTGAATGACCTTCTCGAAATGCGGCGCAAGCGTTGCTGCGCGTTCGAAAAGGCCTTCACTCTTGTACAGATCGAGCGCGGCGCACGCCGCGGCGGCGGCCAGCGGATGACCCGAGTAGGTATAGCCGTGGAAGAACTCGATCGCGCCCGAGTTACCGGCGTCGACAATGGTGTCGTGCACGCCCGTCTTCACCGCGACGGCGCCCATCGGAACGGCGGCATTGTTCACGCCCTTGGCCATCGTCATGATGTCCGGCGTCACGCCGAAATACTGGGCGGCGAACGGCTTGCCCAGGCGGCCAAGTCCGGTGATGACTTCGTCGAAAATCAGCAGAATGCCATGCTTGTCGCAGATCTCGCGCAGCTTTTGCAGATAGCCCTGCGGCGGCACCAGCACGCCGGTGGAACCGGCGAGCGGCTCGACGATCACGGCGGCGATGGTCGAGGCATCGTGCAGCGTCACCAAACGTTCGAGTTCGTCGGCCAGATGGGCGCCCCAGGCCGGCTGCCCCTTCGTGAAGGCCGCTTCCTTGATGTTGAGCGTGTGCGGCAGATGGTCGACCGCCGGCAGCAGTTGCCCCGAATAGGCCTTGCGGTTCGGCGAGATGCCGCCGACCGAAATGCCGCCGAAGCCTACGCCGTGGTAACCGCGCTCGCGGCCGATGAGGCGCGTGCGCTGGCCTTCGCCGCGCGCACGATGGTAAGCCAGGGCGATCTTCAAGGCGGTGTCGACCGACTCCGAGCCCGAGTTCGTGAAGAAGATGCGATCGAGCCCCTGCGGCGTGATGGCGGCAATCTTGCTCGCGGCCTCGAACGCCTTCGGGTGTCCCATCTGGAACGTCGGCGCAAAGTCCATCTCACCGGCCTGCTGACGGATCGCCTCGACGATCTCGGTGCGGCAGTGGCCGGCGTTCACGCACCACAGACCGGCGGTGCCGTCGAGAATCTTGCGATTGTCCGACGACGTGTAATACATGCCCTCGGCCTTCACCAACAGACGCGGCGAGCTTTTGAACTGGCGATTGTTGGTGAACGGCATCCAGAACGCCGTCATGTCTAGATTCAGGTCTTTCATGTTCATCGCGGGTCTCCCCAGGGCTTGGCTCGGTCAGGACGTCCCGCGGCCCGCATCGGGATGCGCCACGGGTGGATGGGATCGATCCTACGAGAGGTCGACCGATACAGACATGTACAGTCACTCGGAAAATGTATATTCTGTATCGGTCAATCGTCTCAACTGTATTGGCAACAGCCAATGCCGCCCCGCCATCATGGTCCAGCCCCTCGCCTTTTCCCTGAACCGCGCCCAGCCGGAAGCCCTCGTCGACCAGATCGTGCGGGAGGTCGAGCGTGCGCTACAGCGTCAGACCCTGCACGGCGGCATGCGCATGCCGTCGATCCGTTCGTTGGCCAAGGCGCACGGCATCAGCACCTTCACGGTGGTGGAGGCGTACGACCGGCTCGTTGCGCGCGGCACGCTGGTGGCCCGGCGGGGCGCGGGATTCTTCGTCGCGGGGGCGGCCGACGCGCACGATACCGGGCCGGCCAGCCCGGGGGGCACGCTGGCCGTGGGTGCCGCCGCGAGTGAAGTCACCAATGCATGGCTGCTCTCCGAGATATTCGCGGACGACACCATCGCCGTGAAAAGCGGCTGCGGGTGGTTGCCCGACAGTTGGCTTGACGAAGACGGCCTGCAGGGTGCGCTGCGTTCGCTCGCGAAGGGGCCGGGCGCGCATTTCGCGCACTACGGGCATCCGTTTGGGTACGGAGCGTTGCGTCAATGGCTGGCGCGGCGTCTCGGCGAGTTGTCCATCGACGCGCCGCCTGAAAACATCGTGCTCACCCACGGCGCAACACAGGCGCTCGATCTGATCGTTCGCACACTGCTCAAGCCGGGCGACACTGTGCTGGTCGAGGCTCCGGCGTACTGTAACTTGCTGGCGGTGTTGCGTCTGGCGGGTCTGAATGTCGTGGGCATCGAGCGCACGGAGGCAGGTCTGGATCTCGCGGCGCTGGAACAGGCGGCGCAGACGCACCGTCCGCGCGCGCTGTTCGTGAATCCGGCGTTGCAGAATCCGTTGGGAACGTCGCTTACACCGGCGGCGGCGCATCGCATTCTGCAGTGCGCCGAGCAGCACGGCTTCTGGATCGTCGAAGACGACATCTATCGCGAGTTGGCGCCTGCGGGCACACCGTCACTGGCGGCGATGGATGGCCTGTCGCGCGTGATCTACGTGTCGAGTTTCTCGAAGACGATATCGCCGTCGGTCCGCGTGGGCTATCTGGCGTGTTCGCGCGATCTGGCGCATGAGATTGCGCGCAGCAAGATGGTCGCGGGCCTCACGTCCTCGGAAATCAACGAGCGCATCGTGCATGCGATTCTCACCGAGGGACGTCATCGCAAGCACATCGAACGTCTGTCGGATCGGCTGACGCGTTCGCGTGCGCGTCTCATCACGCAGTTGCAGTCGCACGGGGTGACACTGCTGGCGCAGCCGGAAGGCGGGATGTTCGTGTGCGGCAGCTTGCCGGAGACGGCGCAACCGGCGCGCGAGCTGGCCGAGGCGGCGCTGTCGGAGAGCATCATGTTGGCACCGGGCGAGTTCTTTCTGGCTCACAACGAGCCCTGCCACTGGTTCCGCTTCAACGTTGCCTATTCGGACGACGCGCGCCTGTTCCGCTTTCTCGATCAGGCGGCGGCGGGGAAGTTGGCGGCATGACGCTATGCGTCGGCCGATGGGATCTGGTGGGTGAGATCGCCGGTCGGCCGTCGACGACCAACCGACCAAGGCTCGCCAGCAATGTCAGCTTCGCCGTTACTTGGCAGCGCTGTCGACGAAGGCGGCAGTATACGTCTTCGACAAGTCGATGTCGGCCGCTTTCACCGCGGGCATGATCGCGGACAGCACCCTCAGCACGGCTTGCGGCCCCCCCGCAGGCATACGCCCGTCGCTCGTGAACATCGGCAAAAACGACTTCATCGAAGCAACATACAGTGCCTTTTTGCCGGTGTAGTAGTTGCGCGGCAACTGATCGACGATTTGCTCGGCACTGTGAGCATGGAGGTATCGCAGTGCGCCGACAATCGCTTTGACCAGCCTTCCCGTCTCGTCCCGATGTGTCTCGACCCACGCCGTGGGCATGTAAAGGCATGCCGCAGGATAGATGTCGCCGAGGGCATCACGCGTACCCGCTTCGGTGCGCAGGTCCACCAGCACTTTGGCCTCGCCCGTCAATAGCAGTTCAACCGCGGTAGGATCGGTCGTCATACCGGCGACGATCAGATGTTGCCGCATGGCGGAAATGAAAGTCTTACCGGCATCGACCGGTACCAGCCGATAATCGTCTCTATCAAGACCCACTTTGCTTGCAAGATATTGGGTCAGGAAATCTGTCGACGAACCGAGCCCGGTCACGCCTAACGATTTGCCCTGAAAGTCGATCAGCGAGCCAATCTTCTCTTGCTGGGTGGTAGAGACCAGCTCTACCTCGCCAGGCACGTCGGAGAACTGCACGACGGATTCGACTTCGATCCCCTTGCTTTGCAGATCGATTGTGTGGTCGTAAAAACCCGCCACGCCCTGTACCGATCCCGCGATCATCTCGTTCTCTGCATTGACCCCGGCCGGCTCCGTTACGACGGCGACATCCAGCCCCTGCTGCGAGAAGTAGCCAAGTCGTGTCGCCAATATCACTGGCAAATAGATGATCTTGTCCTCGCCGCCGACCATGATCGTAATCTTCTCGGCGGCTTGGACGATGCTCGCGAACGAACAGCATCCGACCAACATGACCGTCGTGACGGCAATACGCCTCAAAGTGCTCATGCTTTTTCCCGTGTACGCAATATAAAGTCTGGCGGCATCGCTGCAAGGCATGCAGTCTGTATCCGGGTGCGCGCTATGTTCCGCGTGCCGGAAACCGGACAACGGCACTGAGTCCGACGCCGCCCGGTCGGCTCGACAACTCAACGACACCGCCGCAAGCCTTTGCCGCCTCGTTGACAATGGCGAGGCCAAGCCCGAACCCGTTATTGTCGGAAACGTTTCCGCGGCTGAAGCGCTCGAAGACATGCGGCTTCAGTGTGTCCGGTATGCCCGGACCCGTGTCGTCGACCTGCAGAATTGCGTACGCGTCCGCGAGCCCTGCGTGGACGGTCACATTGCCGCCGCGCGGGGTGTAGCGCACCGCGTTATCCACAAGATTGAAAAGTAGCGCATGGACCAGGGCTGGGTAAGACATCACGCAGACGTCCGCGCTGCTTGAGCTCAACCCGAGATCGATGCCCCTGTCATCCGCCAGCAACGACAGGTCGACCAGTACCTGCTGCGTCAGCTCAAGCAGATTCACATTCTGACGCGGCAGATGGGTGCCGCGAGCGGCTTCCGCGTGGGAGAGACTCAGCAACTGGTTGATGAGATCCTTGAGACGCCGGGTACATGCCCTCACGGCGCGCAGCGTTTCCTTCAACTCGGGATCCACGGCAAGGTGAGCGGCGTAGTCGAGTTGTGTGCTGACAAGCGCGACAGGCGTGCGCAACTGGTGGGCCGCGTCTGCGACAAACCTCTTCTGTATGTTGACCTGTGCGGTCAGACGCGTTGCGTATTGGTTGATCGTCTCGACGATGGGTTGCAGCTCGCCTTGCAACCGCACCGTGTCCAGCGGCGTCAGATCGTCCGCTTCGCGCGCCTCCAAATCTCTGCGAAGCAACAAAAGCGGCCTCAGTTCGAGCGTCAATCCGACGATCATGAGCGCCAGCGCCACCGCGAGCAGCACCGACTCCTGAATGAGGACAGGCCGCCATAACGTGGCAATTAGACGGTGGAAGGCATTGTGGCCCTCGGCTACACTCACCGATACCGATATCGTGCGTCCGTTCCTGTATACGCGGCGCATCAATGTCACCATGCGCAGGCTATTGCCGCGGTACGTTATATCGCTATAAGAAGGCCCGCCATTATCCGGTGCAACGCCTTCGGGCAGATCCGGCCAGCCGGCGAGCAGTTCGCCAGGCGTTGCGCGCACCTGGAAATAAACGCGATCCCGCGCTCTTGAAGCGAACATCCTGAGTGCCGCCGGCGGTGTTTCTGCGCTCAATCGCTCGTCCTGCCAGCGCACCTGCCCGGCCATCACCTCGGCGGACGCGAGCAGCCGGCGGTCCTGAACCAGGCGCGCGGTGCTGCGCGCATTCTCCAACGACAGTCCGGCCATCAACGCCAATACCAGGGTCATGGGCACCAGAACCCACAGCAGCAGGCGAACGCGCAACTGGTTCATGTCGTTGCGCCGGCATCGCGCAACAAGTAGCCCAAGCCGCGCAGCGTGAGGATACGTGCCTGGGAGCCCGCAAGCTTGCGGCGCAGACGGTGCACGTAGGTCTCGATGGCGTTTTCGCTCGCCTCGCTGCCAAGATCGAATACCTTGACCATCAATTGCGCCTTCGTCACCGTCTTGCCTTGGCGCAACATCAGCGTTTCAAGCACATCGTGCTCGCGCAGCGTCAGTTCGAGCGGCAGGCCCGCTGCCCGGAACTCGTGGGTATCCAGATCGAACTGCAGATCGGCGCACTGCACGATCGATTGGCTGCTACGCCCCCTCCTCCGAATAAGCGCCTTGATGCGCGCAACGAGTTCCCTCAGCTCGAACGGCTTGTCCACGTAGTCATCCGCACCGTGATCCAGACAGTCGACCTTGGCGTCGACCGATGCGTTGGCCGTCACGACCAGCACCGGCATATCGTTACGCCGCCGGCGGATGTTGCGCAACACGCTACGCCCATCCATGCCCGGCAGACGAAGGTCGAGCAACAACAAATCGTACTGCGACTGCTCGATGTGATGAATGGCTGTCGAGCCGTCATGCACGCACTCGACAGTAAAGCGCTCTGCCTGCAATGCCTTGCTGAGCCAGAGCGCAAATTCCAGGTTGTCTTCTACCAGTAGTAGTTTCATCGAGCTATCCAACAGTCCACACCGAAACTGTGTCGGCAATCCGCCTCCGGTTGCGCAAAACAAGCGACAGGACAGCGGCGGGTCGCACGTAGCTGGACGAAACGTCGCTTGCAGAGATCACGAATCTCGCAAAGGACGGTGATCGATGATCCCGGGTTTCTCGGCTCGGGGATATTCGACTGGCCAAGCGACGTCGGACTTCAAGTCGTCTTGGCGAAGCCGCGGCTGGGGCGCGTTTCACCCGAGTGCCGCACTTGCGTCGAACGTTCGTCTCGCACAGTTTCCTCGCGGTCGCTCAGGCTGCGCCGATCAGGAGGTATCCGCGCAAGCGCAGACAGCTCCTGTCAGACGTCATTTTTTGCGGAAAAGGGCATTTGGCAGCAAATTACGTGCCCCTTCCGATTCCGGCAATCGGTTATTTCCCTCCCTTGGCTTCGCTCGCCAGCAGCGTATTGGCTTTGATCGCGAAGTCATTTGTGTACGTCGCATCGAGATTGATCGGTTTAACGATCTTGCCGGCCAGCTTTTCCACGGCGAGGACAGTCTCGGGGCCGCCCTTCGGCATCAGGCCATCCGGCAGAAACTGGCCCTTGTCCTGCTCGAGCGCTTTGATGTATTCATCCTTGCTCGACAGTTGATTGCTGACGAAATCCTTTGGCAGATGATCTGCGATCTCCGCGGCGCTATGCGTATGGATCCAGTGCATGGTGGCGACCATCGCGTTGACGACGGCCTGCGTTTCGACCGGGTGTGCCTTGACCCACTCGCCTCGCGCAAGCACGCTGGCCGTCGGCCAGTAGCCGCCCAACCACTTGTTGACGCCCGGACCGGTGGCAAGGTCGATCGCAGAGTAGCCGAGATGCATTTTCTCGACGGCGTTGACGGTCGGCTGGGTCGTCATTCCGCAGACGATTCGGTTGTGCTTGAGCGAACCGATCAGGGTCGGCCCCGCCCCAACGCCCACGCGGGTGAAGTCTTTTGACGTCAGGTGGTAGCGGGCAGCAAGGTAGAGCGTCAGGTCGTCGGTTCCCGATCCGACGTCGGTCACGCCCACCACTTTGCCTTTCCAGTCAGCCGGCGTCTTGACGCCGGCGTTGGTCGCACACATCTCCCGCTCGCCCGGCGCGCCGCTGAGCTGGACGATGCCGATCACGTTCTTGCCATGCTGCTGGAAATCGATGGTGTGCAGGTACCACGCCCCCGCCATCTCGACCTGCCCGGACACGACAGCGTCTTCCGCGCCCACACCGCCGGCCTGCTCCGTGCTCAGTTGCATGTCAACGCCGTACTTCTTGAAGAAGCCAAGATTCTGCGCGAGTTGGTACGGCAGATAGATCTGCTTGTCGATCCCGCCGATCATCATGCTCACTTTGGGTAGCGTGGCCGCCATGGCGTGACCGCTGATCAGGCCCACGGCGCACAGCACGCCCGCCAAAAGCTTTACTGCGTGTGATTTTTGCTTCATGACTCTCATCTCCTTGGATATTCGGGATTGCTCAAGGCGATCCCTTGTCGGTGGTTTCCACTCGTATTGCATAGGTTGGGCGCGGTCAAACGCCCGGCATGTTGCTATCGGCACCCGTTGGCGGCTGCCAGGAAAGCAGTCGCTTTTCCAGCATGGCCATCAACACTTCCGCGCTCAGCGCGACGACACCGATGATCAACATCGCGCCGAAGACACCATTGGCGTCGAACGTGTTCTGTGCCGTCGCGATCACCAGGCCCAGGCCTTGCTGCGCGCCCAGAAACTCGCCGACGATGGCCCCGATGATCGAGAAGCCCAAGGCGACGTGCAGGCTCGCGATAATCCACGTCATCGCGGAGGGGAAGACCACGTTCGCGATGACATCGAAGCGCGATCCGCCCAGAATGCGCACGTTGGCGATCAGGTTGCGATCGACGCTGCGCACGCCCTGGAACGCGTTGAAGAACACGACAAAGAACACGAGGACGGCGGCCAGCACTACCTTCGACGGCATGCCGAGCCCCAGCCACATGACGAGCACCGAGCCCAACACGATCCGCGGCAGCGCGTTGACGATCTTGATGAATGGGCCGACCACGTCTGCCAGATACGGGATCTCGCCCAACAGCACGCCGAACAGGATGCCGGACGTCACGCCTGCAATAAAGCCGAGGAGCGACTCTTCGATGGTGACCCAGATCTGTAGCCAAATAGAGCCGTAAGCTGTCCCGCTGCGAGCCCATTCAATGAGTCGAGCGACGATCCCGCTCGGCGATCCGAAGAAAAACGGGTCGATGACTCCCCAGTATGAAAACAGCTGCCAGCCGCCGACCAACAGTACGAACAGGGTCGCCCGCCCCAACCAAACGAGGTTCTTGCGACGCTGTGCCTTGCGTCGCGCGGCTGCCGCCACCGTCACCGAATCGCTCCCTGCTATCGCGCCGTTGAGCTTTGCGCTTGAGTTCGAGCTGGTCATGCTGCGGCCCCCCTGACCTTCGCTGCGGAGGTCGTTCGGGAATAGGCTTGCTCGACTTCCTCGCGCAGCGATTCCCAGATTTGTTGATAAAGATCGAGAAACCGCGGATGAAAGCGGATCTCCTGCACTTCGCCGCGCGGGCGCGGCAGGTCGATGTCGAACACCGCCTTGACGGTGGCAGGCCCGGCGGTCATCACCACGACGCGATCGGCGAGGGCGATCGCCTCCTCCAGGTCGTGCGTCACAAACAGGACCGACGGTCGGGTGCGCTCCCATAGCGTCAGCAATTCGTTGGACATGATGGCGCGCGTTTGCACGTCGAGCGCAGAGAACGGCTCATCCATGAGAAGCATGGAGGGTTTGTTGATGAGTGCGGCGGCAAGGCTGACGCGCTTGCGCATGCCCCCGGACAGCTGATACGGGAAGTAGTCTTCGAAGCCCGAGAGACCGACAATCCGCAGCCACTCACGCGCCTCGTCCATCGCGGCCTCTTTCGGGACGCCACGAAACGACGGCCCGAGCGCCACATTCTTCAGGATCGACTTCCAGGGAAGGAGGGCGTCGTTCTGGAAGACAAAGCCGGCACCGCCGGAAATGCCGTCGACGGCCTGGCCAGACACCTTGACAACGCCGGCGCTGGGTCGATACAGCCCCGCAGCCAGCGTCAAGGTCGTGGACTTGCCGCATCCGGTCGGCCCCACCACCGCGCAGAACATGCCCGGCTCGATGACGAGGCTGACATCGCGCAACACCGTTTTTTCGGTGCCGTCTCGCGTGGGAAAACGCTTCGTCACCCCGGAGAACTGAATACCTCCTTGCCCTGCTGAATTCGCTACCATCGCAAAACCTTATGTCGTGTACCCATCGACATCCGACCAAGTGGTGGACGCCGATGAGTGAATTGCAAAAATCTCACGCTGCCCACATCGAGCTCTCTTCGAACCCGTATCGGGCTACCCCTTCAGTGACCCATTGCCGAAAGGCAAGCACCGGCTTGAAAATTTAGAATCACTGAAACTTTCGAACACGCCGATCACCCATATAAATAGGACTCCTATCTTCATAGACTTGCAAAGCACTCGAATGACAGACTCCGCGCACCACTCAGATTTTTTGGCTACGAGAATCGCACTTAGCAAGCGCTGTCGGAAAAACGCATTGGCGTCGATTCTTCCGTCTGACTCGTCAACGTTCGATCAGAAATGCCAGATGCCGCCGGCCTCGATACGTTTCGCCGTCGCGGCAGACAGTCCCGTCGAGTTCTGGAACGTCTTTTGCCCCCACATCACCTCGATGCCCACGTCGACGGTGCGGAACGGTCGATAAATCAGGTTGAGGTGAACGGTCTTGGTAGTGACGGCGTTCTGCGGATCGGCGGGCAGGAACGATGCCAATCGCTGGTGGTTGTATCCGAATCCAATGTTCGAACGCAGCTTGTCGGTCCACCAATGCTGGAAGAACAGGCCTCCCCCAAGCTCGGGCTGAACCTGGACATCCGTGGCCCCCGTGGGATTCGCGGCCGTTCCGTTGTTGATCGCAAGCACGGAAGCCGTGTTGGCACCGAAATCGTCCGGAATGTATCGGCCCAATGCGCCGTACCAGATCTGGCCGCCGAAATTGTCACGACCATATCCGCCGCCCGCCTTCGGCAGATTGAATGTCGCGCCCATCAGCATCGCGCCCGCAAGCTTTGTCGTGCGCGATCCATTCTGGTCGGTAAAGCCGAGCTCGCGGGCAATCCCTGAAACCTGAAAGTGCCCCCAGTCGGCTTCGCGCTCGTATTTCACGCTCAGATCCGGGAACGGATTCGATTTCGTCACGGCCTCGATGTTGCCGCGCGTGTCCTGGTAGCCGGTCTGCGGGTTTTCCAGTGCGAACGACACGGCACTGCCTTTGCCGAGCGGCATCGTGTAACGGACTTGCGGCGTGCGCGCGGCCGGAAGACCTGCCTGTCCGGCGTTGTCGAACGTTTCGACCGCGTCCGGGTCGTCGATGAAGTTCGAATTCGCCATACCGACGAGGAACCCGCCAATCGTGCCGTAGGCGGTGACCACGCGAGCACCCCAGCTATTGTTCTGCAATGCCTGGTTGTTGTCGCCGCCCGAGACGAAGCCGTAGAAGTCGAGTCCGAAATTGGTGGTGATGTTGCCGTACGGGCTTGGCGTGCTGCTCCCCACGACCAGTCGTGAAACCTTGTCCTGGAAATGGAACGTACGCGCCGATTGCGCTCGGGCGTTGCTGCCGGCAGGATCCAGGTTGCCTATCGCAAACTTTGGTCCGAGATTTTCGGTGGGATCGTAAATGCCCTGAAAATTGATGAAGCCGCCAATACTGAGCGAGGTGTCGGTGCCCGGGACGATGAACGACCCCGGCATGGCGCCGCGACGGATGTACTGGTCCGAAATGCTCATCTGCTCGGCCTTCGTCGGCGGCAGACTCTCGGCCGGCGCTTGCGCCACGGATACCGCGACGGGATTCTTGGCTGTCTGGCTCTGCGCCATTTTCAACTGATCGAGCCGTACCGACAGATCGTGAATCTCCGCCTGGAGCTGGCTCATGTCATCGGCATGTGCCGCCGGCATCGCGCCGAGACCGGCAATTGCGCAGCACAGGACTTTCGCCGACAACGACTTGTCCAATTTCGAACGACGTTCTCGCCTCTTAGGTAACTTCGCCCACCGTTTCATCCGCTGTCTCCTGCATCTGATTGTTGTTCATGCAAACCCGCTCAAGGAAGCTTCGTGAGCAGTGAACGAATCTTAGGGAGGACTAGCTGTCAACTAGCTGACGCTGGCGGGACTGAATTGACGGTGTTTACCCGGGGCGGTGAGGAAGTGGGCGGCGTGGGGTCTGCGGTCTAAGTCCCCTGCGGCAATTGCCTTGGAGGAGACGCGTCGGTCCGTTCGAGCAAGGCGAGCCGGAGGCGCGCGTTGTCGTGAAATACCATACGGTTGCGTAGCACGTCCATACCCACGGCGATCACGTGACGATTCGACCCGGTGTCGAGCCGCATCCGAACCAGGCGTCCGTTGACGTGCACCGTGATGAAAGGATCGGTCTTGTGAACCGGATCGCCATACCGGATGGACGCTTCGAAAACCGGTTCAACCGACGGCCACGGCGCGCTGCATCGTTCGTGCGCCGCATGAGCCAGCAATGGCGCCGAGAGCATTTGACGCCGACCATCCCTGGCCGCCGCAAACGTCTCACGCCTACGCCACGCCCACGACCCCAAACCGCTCCCGATACGCCACCGGTGTCACGCCGTACTGACGTTGAAAGGCGCGCCGCAGGTTTTGTTCGTCGCCGAAGCCCACCCGTGCGGCGATGCGCTTGAGCGGCGCATCCGAATCGAGCAAGGCAAACCGAGCCGCCTCCAGGCGCATGCGCTCGACCGCCTTGGCCGGCGTCGACCCCGTGCGCGCGAGATAACTCCGCGCAAACGTGCGCGCGCTCATGTTCGCCTGCTCGGCCAGCCGCACCACCGACAGATCGCCATCGAGCCGTTCGGACATCCACGCATGCAAATCCCCGAACGGCGCTCCCGCCGCGACCTGCGCCTGTAACGGCGGACTGAACTGCGATTGCCCCCGGCGCGCTTGAGGAACACCACCAGCCGGCGCGCCGCCTGCAACGCGATATCCGCACCCAAATCGTCCTCGACCAGCGCCAACCCCAGGTCGATCCCCGCCGTAATCCCCGCCGATGTCCACACCGGATCCTCACGCACATAAATCGGATCGGACTCGACCCGCGCGTTCGGAAAGCACGCCTGCAACATCGCCGTGTCGAGCCAGTGCGTCGTCGCGCGACGTCCATCCAACAACCCCGCCGCCCCCAGAATGAACGCCCCCACGCACACGGAACACACGCGCCGCACGCGCGGCGCATAGGCGCGCAACCACTCGCCCACCTCACCCGGCACCGCCGGACGATGCGCCACGGCTCCGCCCACCGCGATCAACGTATCGACGGGCATCGCTTCGAGTGCGCGCATCGGTTCGGTATGCAACGTGATGCCCGACCCCGTCTCCACCGGCCCGCCGTGCTCGGACACCACCACGGTTCGGTACGGCGTCGCCTGCCCCAACGCAGCGAAGTTGCGGATAACGGCGTGAAACGCATCGAGCGGTCCGGCCAGATCCAGCAACACGAACGGCGGCACGATGAGAAAGGCAACGAGACGAGGTGGGTTCATGGTCACGAGAACATGGGGGCGTCAGGCCGTCGCGGGCGCCGCACGGCGCTTCGCGTCGACGGCATACCATACCGTCGCCAGCGCCGCGAGCGCGAGCAGCGGGAAGGTCGCCTGATTGATGGTGGCCCAGCCAAAGCGAGCGAGCAACTGCCCCGCGAACAGACTCGCGAGCGCCGTCCCGGCGAAGGTGATGAATTCGTTGGCAGCCTGCGCGCGAGCACGCTCCGCCGGACGATACGACATCGTGAGCAACGTCGTGCCGCCCACGAACATGAAATTCCAGCCCACGCCGAGCAACGCCAGCGCCGCATAGAAGTACGGCAGGCTCGTCGATGCAAGGGCGACGACCCCGCACAGGGCACTCATCGCAATGCCCGCCAGCAACACCGGCACCACACCCCAGCGCTTGACGAGATGCCCCGAGAAGAACGACGGCGCATACATTCCCACAAGGTGCCACTCGATGATGTGCGCCCCGTCGTCGATACTGTGTCCGCATGCCACCGCCGCGATGGGTGTTGCTGTCATGACGAACATCATCACCATGAAGCCGATCAGGTTGTTCGCCAGCGCCGCCACATAAATCGGCTGGCGCATGATCTCGCCGAGCGGTCTGGCCGGTAACGCGCCGGCGTCGCCGGTCGCACCGCCGACGGCATGCACCGGTAAATCGCGCAGCAATCCGACGAGCAAAACCAGCGATATCGCCGAGAGGATCGCCACGACGAGATACGAGCCCGCGAACGTCACCGGCGCGAGCCAGTCTTTACTGCCAGCCGCGAGCGCTGGTCCGATGACCGCGGCCAGCACGCCGCCGGTGAGCACGATGGAAATGGCGCGTGGCTTGTCTTCGAGCGGCACGACGTCGGCCGCTGCCAGCCGGTAATAGCGCGCGAATGCCTGAAACACCCCCACACATGCCGTCCCGCGCAGAACATCGCGAAGTGGCGCTCGTAGATCGCCATGACCGACACCAGCCCGCCGACCGTGCCGAACAATGCGCCCAGCGCGAAGCCGAGACGCTGTCCGATGCGCTGAATCAACATCGACGCAAAGATCGTGGTGATGGCGGATGCCACGGTAATCAACGAGAAGGGCAGCGTCGCATAACCTTTGTCGGACGCCAGCATGTAGCCGACGAGTCCCGTCAACGTCAGATCGACGGACAACCCCGCGGTGAATAGCGCCTGACACGCGGCCAACACCGCGGCATAGCGGCGGCCCATCGAACGATCGGGGCGCCCGGAATGCTTCTGGCGCCCGCTGGGTTCGGAATCCGTGGGGCGCGCGGCGCGCCCGGCAATGGCATCGGTCATGAGCGTGTTGTCGAACAAGTCGGAGAGTCGTCGGGAGCCCTCATCTTGCCGTCGGCCGGTTTGGCACGAATGCCAATCATGCATCAAAAAATGCCATCTCGTCGTCCTGCGTCCCGGGCGCCATTCAGTCACCGCGGCCAGCGACCTTCCCGCCGATCAGGCCACCGGATCGCGCCAACTCGGTGCGCACCAACTCGGCGCGCAGCCGCACCACGGTGCCCCGTTCGGAGGACGACACGCCGATCAACCACGGCGCAGAGCCCCATGCGTACGACGTGATCGACCCTATCGGTTCGACGCGACGGCGCTGCTTTCACGGGCCTGTGCGTGCTTTGCAACGTCCCACACTTCCCTTCGCGCGAATGTGCACCGTGACCTCGCATGCCCAATTCCGGCCATCGCTGGCACGGCCTTTGCGTAAGTCCCCCGGTACCGGATCGACCGGTCTAACCAGGAAAGGGGAAGACGTACCATGAAACGACGCACGCTACTCCAGATGGCGGCCCTCTCGGGCGCCGCATCGCTGACGGGCATGGCGCCCAACTTGTTCGCGCAGAGCAAGTCGCCCATCAAGGTCGGCATCCTGCACTCGCTCTCAGGCACGATGGCCATCTCGGAGACGTCGCTCAAGGATGTCGCGCTCATGACGATTGCCGACATCAACGCCAAGGGTGGCGTGATGGGCCGCCCGCTCGAAGCCGTGGTGGTCGACCCGGCGTCGAACTGGCCGCTCTTCGCGGAAAAAGCCCGCCAGTTACTCACCAAGGACAAAGTCGCCGCGGTGTTCGGCTGCTGGACGTCGGTGTCGCGCAAGTCGGTGTTGCCCGTCTTCGAAGAACTCAACGGCCTGCTCTATTACCCGGTGCAGTACGAAGGCGAGGAGATGTCGAAGAACGTCTTCTACACGGGTGCGGCGCCGAACCAGCAGGCGATCCCGGCGGTGGAATACGTGATGAGCAAGGAAGGCGGCGGCGCCAAGCGCTTCTTCCTGCTCGGCACCGACTACGTCTATCCGCGCACGACCAACAAGATCCTGCGCGCCTTCCTGCATTCGAAGGGCGTGGCCGACAAGGACATTCAGGAGGTCTACACGCCGTTCGGCCACAGCGATTACCAGACCATCGTTGCCAACATCAAGCAGTTCGCCCAGGGCGGCAAGACCACAGTCATCTCGACCATCAACGGCGATTCGAACGTGCCGTTCTACAAGGAACTGGGCAACCAGGGTCTGAAAGCGACCGACGTGCCGGTGGTGGCGTTCTCCGTGGGTGAAGAGGAACTGCGCGGCATCGACACGAAGCCCCTCGTGGGACACCTCGCGGCATGGAACTACTTCATGTCGGTGAAGAACCCGACCAACGACGCATTCAAGAAGGAGTGGTTCGCCTACGTCAAGGCCAAGGGCCTGCCCGGCGGCGACAAGCGCGTCACGAACGATCCGATGGAAGCCACGTTCGTCGGCATGCATATGTGGAAGCAAGCCGTCGAGAAAGCGGGCAGCGTCGACGTCGACAAGGTACGCACCGCGATGATCGGCCAGTCCTTCAAGTCGCCGGACGGCTTCGACATGGTCATGGACGGCAATCACCACCTGCACAAGCCGGTGATGATCGGCGAGATCCGCCCGGACGGTCAGTTCAACGTCGTGTGGAAGACCAAGACCACGGTGCGTGCGCAGCCGTGGAGCCCGTACATCGCGGGTAACGAAGGCAAGCCCGACAAGGTCTGACCCTCCTTCCATTCCCTGCGCCGGCGCCGGATCGACGGCCGCCGGCGCGCGCAGAGGTTTTGATGATAACGATAAGACGCTGGACCGCTGCCGCCCTTGTCCTGCTCTCGCTGGGCGCCGCGCTGACCACTCCCTCCCTGGCCCATGCCGCCGTCTCTGGCGCTGACCTCACGGCGCTCGCCGGCGACGACTTCGACGCCAAATCGCAAGCCATCGATCATCTCGTGTCCGACGGCTCGCCGCAGGCCGTCGCGCTCCTCAAGGCGCTGGCCGACGACACGGTCGTGACCGTGGGCGATCGCCTCGCCATCCAGGATGGGGAGAAGACCCTCGATCCGATCACAGGCGCCCCTATCAAGGGCGAGAACGCGGGTTCGATCACGCTCAACAACGTGCTGCGCGCCAAGGTCGATACGGCCGCCGCCGCCGGCGCCTTGCGCTCGCCCGATCACGACGCCCGGGCGAAAGCCATCGAGACGATGCTGCAAAACCCGTCGCCCGCGTTCAAGACGCTCATCGAACAGGCGCGCCAGAAGGAGACCGATCCGACGCTGCGCAAACGGCTCGACCAACTCTGGGCGCAAACAGCATTGCATGACACCGACGCGAAGAAGCGTCGTGAAGCCATCGATCTGATCGCCGCGGCGGGTGACCCGCAGATGCGCGATCTGCTGCTGCCCATCGTCGCGAAGCAAGCGGACGGCACCTACGCCGAGCCCGACGCCAACGTGCGCAGCGCCGCCGACATCGCCCTGACGAAACTGGCCGCGGCGCAGCGCCGCAGCGAGTTCTTCGGCACGCTCTTCGCCGGCCTGTCGCTCGGCAGTGTGCTGCTGCTCGCCGCGCTCGGCTTGGCCATCACCTATGGCCTGATCGGTGTCATTAACATGGCGCACGGCGAATTCCTGATGGTCGGCGCGTATGCCACGTACGTGGTGCAGACCCTCTTTCAGCGCTTCCTGCCGGGGGCCTTCGACGCCTATCTGGTAGCCGCCGTGCCCGCCGCCTTTCTCGTGGCGGCCGCCCTCGGTTTCGTGCTGGAGCGTACCGTCATCAAGCATCTGTACGGCCGCCCGCTCGAAACGCTGCTCACAACATTCGGTATCAGCCTGCTCATGATCCAGGGCGTTCGCACGTTGTTCGGCGCACAGAACGTCGAAGTGATCAATCCGTCGTGGATGAGCGGCGGCGTCGCCGTACTGCCCAACCTCATGCTGCCGTACAACCGCATCGCGATCCTGATATTCGCGCTGGTGGTCGTGGCGCTCACGTGGTCGGTGCTCAACCTCACGCGCCTGGGGCTGTTCATTCGCGCCGTCACGCAGAACCGGTCGATGGCCGCCTGCGTGGGCGTGAAGACGGGACGCGTCGACAGCTACGCCTTCGCGTTTGGCGCGGGGATTGCCGGCCTGGGCGGATGCGCGCTTTCGCAGATCGGCAACGTCGGCCCGGACCTCGGGCAGAGCTACATCATCGACTCGTTCATGGCCGTGGTGCTGGGCGGCGTGGGACAACTGGCCGGGACCATCGTCGGTGCGTTCGGCCTGGGCATCGCCAACAAGCTGCTCGAACCGGTGTGGGGCGCCGTGCTCGCCAAGATCGCCGTGCTGATCCTGATCGTGCTGTTCATCCAGAAACGCCCGCAGGGCATGTTCGCGCTCAAAGGGCGCAGCGCGGAGGCCTGAATGCAGACATCGAACTTCCTGCCCGAAGGGATCGCCCCTTCGATCTCGCTGGACGTGCCGGCGCGCGCCCGGCTCCTGCCGAAGCATGTCGCGCCCTTGCTGTTCGCGTTCGTGCTGGCGGTAACGATTCTCGTGCCGGTTTGCGCCCTGGTACTGCCGGCCACGCACCCGTTGCACCTGTCGGCCTACGCGATGACACTTGTGGGCAAGATCATGTGCTACGCGATCGCGGCGCTCGCGCTCGATCTGGTGTGGGGCTATTGCGGCATCCTGAGCCTGGGCCACGGCCTGTTCTTCGCGCTCGGTGGATATGCCATGGGGATGTACCTGATGCGGGGCATCGGGCGCGACGGCGTGTATCACAGCAACTTGCCCGACTTCATGGTGTTTCTCGACTGGAAGTCGCTGCCCTGGTACTGGACCGGTACCGAGCATTTCGCCTGGGCGATGTTCCTCGTCGTGGCGCTGCCCGGCGTGGTTGCGTGGCTCTTCGGGTACCTGGCCTTCCGCTCGCGCGTGAAGGGCGTGTACCTGTCGATCATCACGCAAGCGCTCACGTTCGCCGCCATGCTGCTCTTCTATCGCAACGAGACCGGCTTCGGCGGCAACAACGGGTTCACCGACTTCAAGCGCATTCTCGGCTACTCGATCACGTCGGCGAACACGCGCACGGTGCTGTTCCTCGTGACGTTCGTCGTACTGATCGGCGCCTTCCTGCTGTGCCGCGCGCTGGTCGTCTCCAAGTTCGGCCGCGTGGTCACGGCCATTCGCGACGGCGAATCGCGCGCCATGTTCCTCGGCTACCGGCCGCTGAGCTACAAGCTGTTCGTGTGGACGTTGTCCGCCATGCTGTGCGGCGTTGCGGGCGCACTTTACGTGCCGCAGGTCGGCATCATCAACCCGAGCGAGATGGCGCCGGTGAACTCCATCGAGATGGCGATCTGGGTCGCGATCGGCGGACGCGGCTCGCTGGTGGGCGCGATTGCCGGCGCGTTCCTCGTCAACGGTGCGAAAAGCTTCTTCACGGCTTACTTCGCCGAGTACTGGCTGTTCTTCCTCGGCGCGATGTTCGTGCTCGTGCCCCTGCTGCTGCCGCAGGGCGTGATCGGCCTCGTCGCACAACTGTCCCGCAAGCGCACGCTGCACTCGCCGGCCGCCGCCGAAGGCGATGCGCCGCACCCTGCCACCGGAGACCGCGCATGAGACCCGACATCGACATCAGCTGGCAGATCGCCGACGCACCCGATGCATCCGTCACCGTCAGCGGCGACGCTACCGGGATGTCGCATCTCGTGGTGCCGGGAGAGATCGACACGTCGCACGGTCTTATCCTGTACCTCGAGAACATCTCCGTATCGTTCGACGGCTTTCGCGCCCTCAACGACCTGTCGCTGGCGATCAAGACCGACGAGCTGCGCTGCGTCATCGGCCCGAACGGCGCGGGCAAGACAACGATGATGGACGTCGTGACGGGCAAGACCCGCCCCGATGCCGGCCGCGCCTTCCTCGGCCAGACGCTCGACCTCACCCGGCTCGACGAGCCCGCTATCGCGCAGGCGGGCGTTGGCCGCAAGTTCCAGAAGCCCACGGTGTTCGAACATCACAGCGTGTGGGAGAACCTCGAACTCTCGTGTGCGGGCGACAAACGCTGGTTCCGCGCACTGTGGGACATGCTCACGCCGACCATTCGACGCCGCATCGAGGAAGTGCTCACGCTCACGCACCTGGAGCATCAGGCACATGTGCGTGCGGGCCAGTTGTCGCACGGCCAGAAGCAGCGCCTGGAGATCGGCATGTTGCTCATGCAGCAACCGCAACTCCTGCTGCTGGACGAACCCGCCGCCGGCATGACCGACGAGGAGACCGCGCAGCTCGCCGAGTTGCTCAACCGGCTGCGCGGGCATTGTTCGATGATGGTGGTCGAGCACGACATGGCGTTCGTCGCCGCCCTCGCCGGCGAGACGGGGCTCGTGACCGTGATGGCCGAAGGGCGGGTGCTGGCGGAAGGCACGCTCGATGTCGTGCAACGCGACGAGCGCGTGATCGAATCGTATCTGGGACGCTGACCATGCTGGAAATTCACGCACTCAATCAGTACTACAGCGGCAGCCACATTCTGCGCAACGTGGAGTTCACCGTGCCCGACGGTCAGCTCACCGTGCTGCTCGGGCGCAACGGCGTGGGCAAGACCACATTGCTCAAGTGCCTCATGGGCGTGGTGCCGGTGAAATCTGGCAGCATCGCGTGGCGCGGCACTGCACTGACGTCGGCCCCTCCGTACGCGCGCGTGGCGCATGGGCTGGCGTATGTACCGCAAGGTCGCGAGATCTTCCCGCGTCTTACTGTCGAAGAGAATCTGTTGATCGGTGCGGCGAGCCGTCCCGCGCGCGAGGCCAAGCGCGGCGTGCCCGAGCACATCTACGAACTGTTCCCCGTGTTACGCGATATGAAGCAGCGGCGCGGCGGCGACCTGTCCGGCGGGCAACAACAGCAACTCGCCATCGGACGCGCGCTCATGAGCGACCCGCAACTGCTGATCCTCGACGAGCCGACCGAAGGCATTCAACCATCGATCATCAAGGACATCGGGACAACATTGCGGCGTCTGGTCGACGAACGCGGCATGACGGTATTGCTGGTCGAGCAGTATTACGACTTTGCCCTGCAACTCGCGGATCACTATCGCGTGATGAGTCGGGGCGCCATCGTGGCGAGCGGCCTGGGCAAGGACATGGAAGCCGACGGCGTACGGCATCAGGTGACCGTGTGAGACAGAGGCGGCAGGTTTCGATGTCGCGCGCTGGCGGCGCATGCTAGATTCGCGCCATCCATAGCCGAACGATTTTCATGAATTCTCTGCACACGCCCAGCGCCGGCTGGCACGCCGCGCTGACGCTCGGCTTCGCCCGTCACGGAGCACGCACCGTTCTCGCCACGCGACGCCACCACGGCCCGCTCGTCGTCCAGAAGTCGCTTCATCCGGAAGGCCCCGGCATTTGCCATGCCGTGGTCGTGCATCCGCCCGGCGGGATTGCGGGCGGCGACACGCTGTCCATCGACGTCGAAGTCGGTGAGAACGCGCACGCGGTATTGACCACGCCCGGGGCGACCAAGTGGTACAAGTCGCAAGGCCGATTCGGGACGCAGGACATCCGCCTCAGCGTGCGCGACGGCGCGAAGCTCGACTGGTTGCCGCTCGAGAACATCGTGTTCGAGCATGCGGATGCGCGCCAATGCATCACCGTGAAGCTTGGCGAGAACGCGTCCGTCATCGGCTGGGACGCCACGTTGCTTGGCCGTCAGGCGGCGGGTGAGCAGTGGACGCACGGTCAATGGCACGCGCGCTTCGAACTGCGCGATGCGACGGATCGTCTGCTGTGGGCGGAACAGGCCGTGCTCGACGCCGACGATGCGCAACGCACCGGTACCACCGCGCTCGCGGGCTTCCCGGTCTTCGCCACGCTGTGGGCCGTCGGTGCCGCTTGCACACGCGAGCTGGCCGAGTCGCTCGCCCAAGGCCTGCCGTTCGACGACACGCTGCGCGCGGGGATCACGTGCCTGCCGGGCAACGTGCTCGTGCTGCGCGTGCTCGGACACGACATGGAGACGGTACGGCGGTTGCTGGTCTCGCATTGGCTGACGCTGCGCCCGCTCGTTCACGGCGTGCCCGCGGAGCCGCTGCGACTCTGGGCGACGTGAGACGGCTTCCCTCCCGTCACGCGCACCACACGCACCACACGCACCACACGCACCATAACGGTGACGCGCACGATGCCGCGTCACCCTCGCCGGCCCGATTTCGCACCAATGCTGGGCTTCCCTCCCCGTTTTCGCCACTTCCCGTTGTCGTCGCCATTGCCGTCGCCGTAGCCGTCGCCACGGCACGTTGCGCGTGCGTGCGCCCCATCCCATCAGCCTCGTGACCCGAAGCATTGCCGGGCACGATTCCTGCTAGATCACTGTATCGACCGGTCAGACCAGATGTGCCGGCCGCCGGAACACTCCTGTTACCGGAATGCTTCGCCCCCTGATCCCCGAGGTTGCCTCTATGCTGCCGTTCATTCGTAGTGCCTTCTCTCACGACACCGTTGCCGCCACGCTCGGCGCACGCGCACGGACCCGTCGCGCTTTCACCACGCTGATGCTGGCCGTGAGCGCAATCACCGTCTTCGCCGTGGCAGTGCCGCGCAGCGCGCATGCCGACGGACTCGACGACATCGTCAAGCGTGGCACCCTGCGCGTGGCCGTGCCGCAAGACTTCCCGCCGTTCGGCTCGATCGGCGCCGACATGAAGCCGGTCGGCTACGACATTGACGCTGCCGCCTTGCTCGCCAAGGGCATGGGCGTGAAGCTGGAACTGGTGCCGGTGACGAGCGCCAACCGCATCCCCTACCTCACGACGAACAAGGCCGACCTGGTGATCTCCAGCCTCGGCAAGAGCGCCGAGCGCGAGAAGGTCATCGATTTCTCGCAAGCGTATGCGCCGTTCTACAACGGCGTGTTCGGGCCCAAGGATCTCGCGGTGTCCAAGCCCGCCGATCTGTCGGGCAAAACCGTCGGCGTGACGCGCGGCGCCGTCGAAGACATCGAACTCTCGAAGATCGCCCCGGCCGACGCCACGATCAAGCGCTTCGAAGACAACAACGGCACGATCTCGGCGTTTCTCTCCGGGCAGGTGCAACTAGTCGCCACGGGCAACGTCGTGGCCGCGGCCATTCTCGCCAAGCACCCGCCCAAGTTGCCGGAGCCGAAGTTTCTCATCAAGAACTCGCCGTGCTTCGTCGGCCTGAACAAGAACGAGCCGCGCCTGCTCGGCAAGGTCAACGAGATTCTCGCCGCTGCGAAGAAAGATGGCGCGCTGAGCAACATCTCGCAGAAGTGGCTCGGCATGCCGCTGCCGACGAATCTCTGATCTTGGCATCCCGCCCCTCGCGACTCCTCACCGGCTTCACATGCATTACGTTCTCGATTTTGCCGATCTGCGGCAATACCTGATGCTCTTCGTGCGCGGCGCCGCGCTGACGGTTGTGCTCACGGCCGTGTCCACGGTCGTGGGCGTGAGCGTCGGCGCGCTGTGCGCCGTCGCCCGCGAGGAAGGCGCGGTGTGGCTCAAAGCCATTACCGGGCTGTACGTCGAGCTGATCCGCAACACGCCGTTCATCGTGCAGCTCTTCTTCATCTTCTTCGGACTGCCGAGTCTTGGCATTCATATCGACGAGACGACCGCCGCCGTCCTCGCCATGAGCGTAAACCTCGGCGCATACGCCACCGAGATCATTCGCGCCGGCATGCGCGCGGTGCCGCGCGGTCTGTCTGAAGCGGGACTGTCGCTCGCCATGACGCGCGCTCAGATCCTGCGTCATGTGATCTTGCCGCAGGCGTTTGCCAAGGTGTTCCCCGCACTCGCCAGCCAGATCGTGATCGTGATGCTGGGGTCGGCCGTCGTCTCGCAGATCTCCGTGCCCGATCTGTCGTACGCCGCCAACTTCGTGCAGTCGCGCACGTTCCGGGCGTTCGAGAGCTATCTGATCGTCACCGCCGTGTACCTCACGCTCGCGATCGCACTGCGTCGTGTGCTGATGCGCTGCGCACGGCGCCTCTTTCGCGGCACGGTCAACGTCAAGGCAGGTGCCCGATGATCGAGTTCTCGACGTGGGACATGCTGCGCGGCCTGCTGCTCGCGGCACGCTGGACACTGGCACTCTCGGCCATCGCCTTCGTCTGCGGCGGCGGCGTCGCCCTGATGTTGCTTGTCGTGCGCGTTGGACGCGTTTCCTGGGCAGCACGCGCCGTGGCGCTGTATATCGAAGTGTTCCAGGGCACGCCGCTGCTCATGCAGTTGTTCCTGGTGTTCTTCGGCTTGCCGCTGCTCGGCCTCGACGTCTCGCCCTGGGTCGCGGCGGCCGTGTGCCTCACGCTCTACACGAGCGCCTATCTCACGGAGATTTGGCGCGGCTGCGTCGACGCGATTCCGCACGGCCAATGGGAGGCCTCGTCGAGTCTCGCCATGCGCTTCGGCGAGCAACTGCGTCACGTGATCTTGCCGCAGGCGCTGCGCATTGCCATCGCGCCCACGGTCGGCTTCTCGGTGCAGGTCGTCAAGAGCACGGCGCTCGCGTCGATCATCGGCTTCGACGAACTCACCAAGACCGGCACCATGCTCACCAACGCGACGTTCCAGCCGTTTACCGTGTACGGCCTCGTCGCGCTGTTCTACTTTGCTGCCTGCTATCCGCTGTCGCTGTGGGCGCGTCATCTCGAAAGGAAACTCCATGTCGCTCATTGAAGTCAGGGGCATGCAAAAGCGCTTCGGCGAAACCCCGTGCTCAAGGGCATCGATCTGGACGTCGAGCGCGGTCAGGTCGTGTCGATCATCGGCAAGAGTGGGTCGGGCAAGAGCACATTGCTGCGCACGCTCAACGGCCTGGAGCGGTTCGACGCGGGCAGTGTCGCCGTCGAGGGCGTGCACGTCGGCGCGCGCGACACCGATCTGCGCGCCCTGCGTCTGAAAGTCGGCATGGTGTTCCAGCAGTACAACCTGTTTCCGCATCTGTCGGCCGGCGAAAACGTGATGCTCGCGCAGAAGGTGGTGAAGAAAACGCCTGGCGCCGAAGCGCGCGACGTTGCCCGCGCCATGCTCGACAAGGTGGGATTGGCCGACAAGTTCGACAGCTATCCATCGCAGCTCTCGGGCGGTCAACAGCAGCGTGTGGCGATCGCCCGCTCGCTCGCCATGCGTCCGGCCGTGATGCTGTGCGACGAGATCACCTCGGCGCTGGATCCCGAGTTGGTCGCCGAAGTGCTTGGGGTGCTTGAAAACCTTGCCGCCGAAGGCATGACGCTGATTCTCGTCACGCATGAGATGCGCTTCGCCCGTCATGTGTCGGACCGCGTGGTGTTCATGCATCAGGGCAAGATCTGGGAGTCCGGCGCGCCGGAAACCCTCTTCACGCAGCCGTCGACACCGGAATTGCAGCGCTTTCTCTGCCAATGACGACGCCAATGACCGACACTTGCCGCCGCGTCGTTTCGCACAGTTTTGGTGCGCGCCACGCAGACGGCAAAACCCAGTGGCGCGGACAAGGGCGTGCGCCTATGATGTGCGGCAACGGCGACCGCCCCACGACCCTTTCGCATTGACGTTCCCCCCGTTCACGATGAAGCTCACTCCACGCGAAAAAGACAAGCTGCTCATCTTCACCGCCGCCTTGCTCGCCGAACGTCGGCGTGCGCGCGGGCTGAAGCTGAATTACCCGGAGGCCGTGGCCTTCATCAGCGCCGCCCTCATGGAAGGCGCGCGCGACGGACGCACCGTGGCCGACCTGATGCATTACGGCACCACGCTGCTCTCGCGCGACGACGTGATGGAAGGCGTGCCCGAAATGATTCCGGACATTCAGGTCGAAGCCACGTTTCCGGACGGCACCAAGCTCGTCACCGTGCACCACCCGATTCCCTGAAGGGCGCACGCGCGGAATGCCCCTCGTGCAGTGGCGGCCATCGTCGCCATTCGCGCTCGTTCATCGTTGTCCTTCGATTCGAAACCGTTTCTCTGTCGTCGACAATCCCATCTTAAGGACGTCTCATGTCAGTGGCCCGCCTCCCGAATGCCCATGATGCCCATGAAGTGACCGTCGCGTGCGCGGCGGATGCTTCCCCGGCCCCCAGTCGCACGTACCGTCGCGTCGTGCGTGTGACGACTGGCCTCGCGCTGCTCGCCGCATCGAGTCTCGCGCTCGCACACCCCGGTCATCCGGGCCATGACGCGGCGGGCAGTTTCGTCGCCGGTTTCGTGCATCCGCTCACCGGTGCCGATCACCTTTGCGCCATGATCGTGGTTGGCTTGTGGAGTGCGCTCACGTCGAAACGTGTCTGGCTCGCCCCGTTGGCTTTCGTCGCCATGCTTGCCGCAGGCGGGTTGCTCGGCATGGCGTATGGCGCGGGGCTGCCGGGCGTGGAGCCGATGATTGCCGTCTCGCTGCTCGTGCTGGGACTCATGCTCGCGACGCGCGCGAAGCTGCCCGGCGCAGTGGGGGCCGCCGTCGTCGGCGCGTTCGCGATCTTCCATGGGGTGGCTCACGGTGCGGAATTGCCGGCCGAGGCGAGCGCCATGCATTACATGGCAGGCTTCCTGCTTGCGACCGGCGTGCTGCACAGTCTGGGCATCGTTGCCGGCGTTGCGCTGCGTCGCCGTGCCGCGTGGTTGCCGCGCGTGCTCGGAGCGGGCGTGCTCGCCTACGGCGCGGCGCTGCTCGTCGCGGCGGCCTGAGCGGCCAAGATTGCGCGCATCCTTCAATTCCTCCAAGAGACGCTCATGATTCCCGGAGAACTGTTGCCCGCCGCAGGTGACATCACGCTGAACGAGGGTCGCCCGACCCTCAGCGTGAGCGTTGCCAACACCGGCGATCGCCCGATCCAGATCGGCTCGCATTTTCACTTCTACGAAGTCAACGACGCGCTGCAATTCGACCGCGAAGCGACGCGCGGCTTTCGCCTGAACATTGCGTCCGGCACCGCGGTGCGCTTCGAGCCGGGGCAACAACGCACGGTCGAACTGGTCGCGCTGGCGGGGGACCGACGCGTCTTCGGCTTCGCGGGTCGCGTGATGGGGGCGCTATGAAGATTTCACGCCGCGCCTATGCGGAAATGTTCGGCCCCACGACGGGCGACCGGCTGCGGCTCGCCGACACGGAACTCATCGTCGAGATCGAGCGCGACTATACGATCTACGGCGAAGAAGTGAAGTTCGGCGGCGGCAAGGTGATTCGCGACGGCATGGGCCAATCGCAGCGCACGCGCGCCGACGTCGTGGATACCGTCATCACCAATGCCGTCATCATCGACCACTGGGGCATCGTCAAAGCCGACATCGGACTCAAGGACGGGCGGATCTGGGGCATCGGCAAGGCGGGCAATCCGGACATCCAGCCCGGCGTGACCATTCCACTGGGCGGCGCGACGGAAGTGATCGCCGGCGAAGGCATGATCGTCACGGCAGGCGGCATCGACTCGCACATCCACTTCATTTGCCCGCAACAGATCGACGAGGCGCTGTCGTCCGGCGTGACCACGCTGCTCGGCGGCGGCACCGGGCCGGCGACCGGCACGAACGCCACCACCTGCACGCCGGGGCCGTGGCACCTGGAGCGCATGCTCCAAGCGGCCGACGGCTGGCCGATCAACCTCGGCTTTCTCGGCAAGGGCAACGTCAGCCAGCCCGCCCCGTTGATGGAGCAGATCGAGGCCGGCGCGATCGGCTTGAAGCTGCACGAAGACTGGGGCTCCACGCCGGCCGCCATCGACGCCTGCCTGTCGGTGGCCGATGCGACCGATACGCAGGTCGCCATCCACACCGACACGCTCAACGAGGGCGGCTTCGTCGAAGCCACCGTTGCGGCCATCAAGGGCCGCACGATCCACACGTACCACACCGAGGGCGCCGGAGGCGGTCACGCACCGGACATTCTCAAAGTTTGCGGCGAGGCGAACGTGCTGCCGTCGTCCACCAACCCGACGCGGCCGTACACCATCAACACGCTCGACGAGCATCTCGACATGTTGATGGTCTGCCATCACCTCGATCCGGCCATCGCGGAAGACATTGCGTTCGCCGAATCGCGCATTCGCCGCGAAACGATTGCCGCCGAAGACATCCTGCATGACCTCGGCGCACTGTCGATGATCTCGTCGGACTCTCAGGCCATGGGGCGCGTCGGCGAGGTCGTCATGCGAACTTGGCAGACGGCGCACAAGATGAAGGTACAGCGCGGCGCGCTCGGCACCGACTCGGCGCAGGCCGATAACTTCCGCGTCAAGCGCTACGTGGCGAAGTACACGATCAACCCGGCGATCACACACGGCATGGCCCATGAGATCGGCTCGGTGGAGGTCGGTAAATGGGCCGACCTGGTCCTGTGGGAGCCGGCGTTCTTCGGCGTGAAGCCGTCGCTGATTCTCAAGGGCGGCATGATTACGTCAGCGCTCATGGGGGACCCGAACGCGTCCATCCCGACGCCTCAGCCGGTGCACTATCGCGAAATGTTCGGCGCGCGCGCCGGGGCGCTGGCGCGCACGTCGCTCACGTTTGTGTCGCAGGCGGCGTACGATGGCGACGTGGCCGGCCGCTATGGACTGGCCAAGCGCATCGTGCCGGTGCGCAATATCCGGCAGGTGACCAAGGCCAACATGATCCACAATGACTGGCTGCCGCATATCAGCGTCGACCCCGAGACCTATCAGGTGATCGCCGACGGCCAGTTGCTGACCTGCGAGCCTGCGAGCGTGCTGCCGATGGCGCAACGTTACTTCCTTTTCTGACCTATGTCGCAAGCCCCCGAATCGCCCCCCTCGGCGGACAACGCCGCCCCTTCGACGACGCTGCGTCGCGTCGAGAAGCGCCTCGAGGCCGGACGCCTGGCTGCGCCGCTCATGCGGCGTGCCCCGGCGCTCGTGCTGCCGTTCGATGCGCGCAGCAAGAGCCGCCTGCGCGCCACGCTGGAGACCGGCGAAGACGTCGCCCTGTTCCTGCCGCGCGGCACTGTGCTGCGTGGCGGTGATGGCCTCGTGGCCGACGACGGCGGCCTCATTCGCGTGGAAGCCGCCCCGGAGACGGTGCTGCTCGTAACGGCCGCCACGCCGCTCGCGCTGACCCGCGCGGCATACCATCTCGGCAATCGGCATACCCCGGTCGAAGTGGGCGATGGTTATCTCAAGCTCGAGTACGACCCGGTGCTGCGCGACATGTTGCTGCGACTGGATGTCGACGTTGCCGAAGCGCTGATGCCGTTCGAACCCGAGGCGGGCGCCTATGGCGGTGGGCACAAGCATGGTCACGATGCGACCTTCGCCGAAGATTTGGCGCTCGCCCAGCGCGTGTTCCATGAGCATCATGGCCATTCGCACGACCAGGGTCATGACCACGACCAAGATCAAGGGCATGGGCATGGGCATGGGCACGCGCATTCGCACGATCACAACCACGACCACGGTCATGTTCACGGCCCGGGGTGCCATCACGATCACTCGCCGGCCCACGTGCATGACCCCGATTGCGCCCACTCGCCAAGTCACGTGCACGACCCCGATTGCGATCACTCGCCGGCTCACGTGCATGGGGCTGATTGCGCGCACTCACACGCCCACGACGTTCCTCGCGACCATGTCCATGCGCACGGCCCAGATGGCGTGCATGATCATGCCCGCGCACCGGACGATGCACCTCTTTCTGTGAGTTCGACCAATGACGGCAAGTCTGGCCAGACCGCTCACTGAAACGGTTGCCGCCGCGTCGCTGCAGTCGCTCGCCGCGCTGCTGCATCTCGCCTCCCCGGCGCTGCCCATCGGCGCGTTCAGCTATTCACAAGGGCTTGAAGCCGCGGTCGAACACGGCATCATTCACGATGCCCCGAGCGCCGAGCGCTGGATTGCCAGCCAGCTCGACGGCGTGTTCACGACCGGCGAGATGGCGCTGCTTGCGAGGCAGTGGCGTCACTGGCAATCGCGGGACATGGCATCGCTCGTCCGCGTGAACGATTGGCTGCTCGCGACGCGCGAGGCGGCCGAGTTGCGCGCGGAAACCGAGCAGATGGGGTGGTCGCTCACGCAACTGGCGATCTCCCTCGAATGGGGCGACGCGATACAGCGGGAGCACCTGTCCTCGCTGCGTCCGATCGCGTTGCCAACGGCCTTCGCCTTCGCGGCGCTGACGCATGGCGCTCCGCTGCTGGACACGCTCGTCGCTTACGCGTTCAGTTGGCTTGAGAATCAGGTGGCCGGCGCGCTCAAGGCCGTGCCGCTCGGACAATTGGCCGCACAACGGGTGATCGTGGCATTGCGCCCTCGTGTGGTCGATGCCGCGCATCGAGCCGCGTCGTTGCCGGAAGACCGGATCAATACCTTTTCCCCGGCGCTCGCCATTCTCGCGTCGCGTCACGAAACACAGTATTCACGCTTGTTCCGTTCGTGAGGCACGATACGTCGCGTCCTCGACTTTCGTCATTTCGTCATTTCGCTATTTCGTCACCTCTCCTTTTTTCCGCCACCCACGACATTCGCCATGACGACTTCTGCCAACGCCCGTCGTACCAAGAAGAATCCGCCGCTGCGTGTCGGCATCGGAGGCCCGGTCGGCTCCGGCAAGACCACCCTGACCGAGATGCTCTGCAAAGCCATGCGCGAGCGCTACGATCTCGTCGTCATCACCAACGACATCTATACGAAGGAAGACCAGCGCCTGCTCACGGTGGCCGGCGCGCTGGCGCCCGAGCGCATTCTCGGTGTCGAGACGGGCGGGTGCCCGCATACGGCCATCCGGGAAGATGCGTCGATCAACCTCGAAGCGGTCGAGCGCATGCTCGAACGCTTTCCCGACGCCGATGTGGTCTTCATCGAATCGGGCGGCGACAACCTCGCCGCCACGTTCAGTCCCGAACTCTCGGATCTCACGATCTACGTGATCGATGTGGCCGGTGGCGAGAAGATACCGCGCAAGGGCGGCCCCGGCATCACCAAGTCCGATCTCCTCGTCATCAACAAGACCGACCTTGCCCCCTACGTCGGCGCATCGCTGGACATCATGCGTGCGGATACGCAAAAGATGCGCGGCATGCGTCCGTTCGTCATGGGGAACATGAGGGAAGGCAAAGGCCTTCAGGAGATCATCCGTTTTATCGAGGCGCGAGGGATGCTGGCTTGAGGTCATGCACGAAGCCGCCGGCCGGGGATACGTCAGTCGTGGAACGGGTAGTCCCTGGGCGGCCAGGGACGACTGACGTTGTGTAATGACAGGATGGTGACCGCGTTCTCCTTTAATCGATAGATGAGTTTGTAGCGTTTATGGGGCACCAACACCCGGGTGTTCCCCGCCCTGTGCGGACGCCCCATCGCCGGAAAACACCGCAGATGCCTAAGCGCGCGCTCCACGGACACATTCAGGTTCAAGGCTGCGCTGGGGCTGGCATTCGACAACTGGTTCCAGAGGATAACGCGTTCGCGCAGGGCATATTCCGACCAACGAATCGTCACACTCACAGCGAATCCAACAGCCTCCGACGATATTCGGCGAACTGGGCGCTGACCACCTCATCAGGTACCGTGCGCCCGGCGTCGGCGTCCCGCAGCCCCAGTAGGATGCCCACAAACTCGTCGACGTGGATCTCGCTGGGGTCATGCGGGAACTCGAAATACGCTTCATTGAGGTCGACGGAGCATCCGGTCTTTACGACCTCGCTGGGCAGCTTGCGGCCGGCGGCCACGTCGGCAAGTCCACGGATCGTTGCGTCGTAGAGAATCTGCGCTTCTTCTTCAACGCTGAGCGTGTAATGCTCTTTGGGCTCAACGGGCTCAGACGGCTCAGACGGCTCGAAAGACGTGGAGGGAATGGCATGCACCGGCGCTTGGCGCGCGGCAAGATCGGCGCTTTGATCGACAATTGGCATCGTGACTCCTGACAAGGATTTGGGCGGGGGCCACTCACACGAGTGTGACCAAATTAATCGTCAGGGATGGGGGAGTCAATCGGGTGGGATTGTTTCTCGGGCGATTCCTAGCCGGATCGCCCGCCTGTCTCAGGTCCGTTTCAGACTACCGCTGCGCCACGGAAAATCCATGCTCCCGCAGCAGTTGCAGCACCCCATGCGGGCCGCCGAGATGGAGCGTGCCGATGGCGACGAAGACCGGCTTGCCCGGGTCCGCCAGAAACAGCATGCGCGCCAGAAAACGTCGATTGCGCGAGTACAGAATGCGCTCGTCGATGGCATCGGCCAGTGCCACGTTGCGCCGCACCTGTGCCGCCTTGCTCTGCGACCAGTCGAACACCAGCTCGGCATCCCCGGCCCGCCACAGGCGATGCAACTCCTCGACCTGCGCCGTTGCCGTTTTGGGTGTGAGCACCAACTCCTGCGCCAGTAGTTCGTTCTGCTGGGCCGACGACAGTCCGGTGAAGGCATCCATCTGCTCTGCCAGCGATTCGAGACCGACGATGCGACCGCGATAGATGTTCTCCAACTGGTTCTCGGTGCCGTACTCCGTTTGCAGATCGGCCCCCATCGAATCCAGCGTCTCGACGAGCAGCGCCGCCAGCCAGGGGCGCATGTGACGAATCTCGGCCAGCATCGCCGGATTGCCCTTGAGACGCGCGCGCAGCTTACGCCACAGCGGCCCCGGGATCAGCCTCGGCAGACAGGCGCGTGAGCACATGCCGTACTTCTGCACGTCGTCCTGGGACATCGTCAGGTCGTCGGGCGACAACTCGAACGCCACCACCGACGACACGCGCAGCGCATCGACCACGACTTTGCGAAATGGGTAGTCGTCCGGCTTGCCGACGTGCAGGGTGCCCATCACGTAGATGGTCATGTCGCCCTTGCGGGCTTCGTAGAACGGGAGATTGGCGCCAGGCGGCGATTCGCCCGGCTCGGGCACGACCAGCGGCAACGTTCGCGGCGCCACGGCTTGCGGCGTTACGATCGACGCCGCGTCCAGCGTGATGGCGAACGTCATCAGCAGGCAACCGAGCAGCCAGCCGGCCAATGCAGCGCCCCGACTCACATGCGTCGCGCGTGGTGGTCCACCCAATCTCGTCATCCCTCAATGTCTTCAACCCGATGGCACGCCACCAGACGCTCGTCGAGCTTGCGCAGTTGCGGCACTTCTTCGCGGCAACGGTCTATCGCGTACGGACAGCGCGGCGCAAACGCACACCCCGGCGGTGGCCGCAGCGGCGAGGGCAACTCGCCGGTCAGCGCCATCTTCACGCGCCGCTCGGCGGCCTTGATCGCCGGCGTCGCCGACATCAGCGCCTTGGTGTACGGATGCAGCGGCTTGCCGAACACGGCGGCCTTGGGGCCGTGTTCGACCGCCCGGCCGAGATACATCACCATGACGTCGTCGGCCACATGCTCGACCACGGCGAGATTATGCGACACGAATACGTAACTCGTCGCGTATCGGTCCTGCAAATCCATGAAAAGATTCAGGATCTGTGCCTGAATTGAGACATCCAGGGCCGAAACCGGCTCGTCCGCGACCACGATGGCCGGCGACAGGATCATCGCCCGGGCAATCGCCACCCGCTGCCGCTGCCCGCCAGAGAACATGTGCGGATAGCGCGCCACATGTTCCGGACGCAGCCCCACCGTGCGCATCATCGCCGCGATCGTCTCGCCGCGTTCGGCACGGCTCGCCGAGGTGTTGATGGACAGCGGCTCGTCGAGCGCCTGCCCCACCGTCTTGCGAGGGTTGAGCGACGCATACGGGTTCTGGAACACCATCTGGATCCGCGTGCGCAGCGGCGCCAGCGCCCCCGCCGACGCCGCCGTGGTCTCGGTCGCGTCGACCACGAGTCTGCCGGACGTCGGCGCTTCGATCAACGTCAGCACCCGCGCCAGCGTCGATTTGCCGCACCCCGACTCGCCGACCACGGCCAGCGTACGACCGGCGGCCAGCGAGAACGACACGCCGTTGAGTGCCTTGACCGTGGCCTGCGGGCGCATGAAGCCACGATTGACGGCGTAGAAGCGCGTCAAATCGTGGGCGGCGAGCACCACGCGGCTGCCGTCGCGGCCAGCTTCATGTGCGGCCGGGGCCTGCGGCACTCCCGGAGGTGTCGCGAAAACGGTTTCACTCATTGCGCTCCTCCTGTCGTCCGTTCGTCCGCCACCGCATGCGGCAGCGGCTTGAAACATCGCACCTGGGGCGAGCCCGACGCGTTCGGCCCGACGTAGGGCTTCAACGCCGGGGGCACCGTGCGGCAATGGTCGTCGGCATACGGACAACGCGGCGAAAGCAGACAGCCCGTCGGCCGATCGTCGCGCCCCGGCACCATGCCCGGCAACGTACGCAGTCGCCGCACGCCCCGGTTGTGCTCGGGAATCGCTGCGAGCAACGCCTCCGTGTAGGGATGATGCGGGGCATCGAACAGCGCCGGCACCTGCTGGTTTTCGATCACCTGCCCCGCATACATGACGGCCACCCGGTGCGCGACTTCGGCCACCACGGCGAGATCATGGGATATCAGCACGAGCGCCATGCCGTGATCCTTCTGCAATTGCAGCAGCAAGGCCATGATCTGCGCCTGGATGGTGACGTCGAGCGCGGTGGTCGGCTCGTCGGCAATGAGCAGCTTCGGGCGACAGGCAATCGCCATCGCAATCATCACCCGCTGGTTCATTCCGCCGGAGAGTTGATGCGGATACGCGCCGACCCGGTTCGCGGCATCCGGAATTTCGACCTGCTCCAGCAACTCGACGACGCGATCGTGCAACGCACGTCCGCGCAGCCCCATGTGGCGGCGCAACACCTCAGCGATCTGATAGCCAACGGTGTAGCTCGGATTCAGGCTGGAAAGCGCGTCCTGAAAGATCATCGACACGTCGCGGCCGACGATGCCGCGCCGCTCGCGCGCCGACGCGCGCAGCAGATCGCGTCCGTCGAAGCGTACTTCGTCGGCGCGTACGCGGCCTGGCGCGTCGACCAGCCCCATGAGCGCGAGCATCGTCACGCTCTTGCCCGAACCGGATTCGCCGACCACGCCAAGAATCTCACCCTGGCCGACGTCGAGGTCAATGCCCTCGACAGCGCGTGCGCCGTCGAAGTCGACCGAAAGATTTCGAATGGAGAGCAGGCTCATGCGATTCGCTTCAGTTTGGGGTCAAGTGCGTCGCGCAGGCCGTCGCCGACCAGGTTGATGGCGAGCACCGAGATGACGATCGCAAGTCCCGGCAGCGTCACAATCCACCAGGCACTTTCCATGTAGTCGCGTGCGGAGGCGAGCATCGAGCCCCACTCGGCGAGCGGCGGCTGCACGCCCAAGCCGAGAAAGCCGAGCGCCGCCGCATCGAGAATGGCCACCGAAAAACTCAGCGTCGCCTGCACGATGAGCGGCGCCGCGCAGTTCGGCAACACCGTCGAGAACATCAGTCGCAGCGTGCCCGCCCCGGCCATGCGCGAGGCAATGACGTATTCGCGCTGCAACTCGCCGATCGCCGCCGCGCGCGTCAAACGCACATACGCCGGCAACGTCACGATCGCGATGGCGATGGTCGTGTTGGCGAGGCCCGGGCCGATCACGGCGACCACGGCCACGGCCAGCAACAGCGACGGCAACGCCATCATCATGTCCATCAACCGCATGATCGGCGTGTCGAGCCAACGTGGAAAGAACGCCGCCAGCAGCCCCAGCAGAATGCCCGGAATCAGCGAGAGCACCACCGACGACAGGCCGATCCAGAACGACAGGCGTGCGCCATAGATCAGACGCGAGAGAATGTCGCGGCCTGCCTCGTCGGTCCCGAGCAGGAACTGAAGGTTGCCGCCGTCGAACCAGGCGGGCGGAATCTTCACGAAGTCGCGATATTGCTCGATGGGGCTGTGCGGCGCGATCCATGGCGCGAAGATCGCCGCCACGAACATCGACAACAGCACGATGGCCGCGGCCGTTGCACCACGGTTCGCGGTGAAGCTGCGCAGGAACTCCCGGAACAAACGCCCACGAGGCGTGGCCGTCACGGCGGCGGGGGACGGCAGCGTAGCCGGTGTATCGCTCATGATTGACGTTCCTCAATGCCGGATGCGCGGGTTGACGACGCCATAAAGCACGTCGACCAGCAGGTTGACCAGGATCACGCCCGTTGCGATGAGCAAAATGCCGCCCTGCACCACCGGATAGTCGCGTCGCAGAATGGCATCGATCAGCCATTTGCCGATGCCGGGCCACGAGAACACGTTCTCGGTCAGCACCGCACCGGCGAGCAGCGCGCCGACTTGCAGACCGATCACGGTGATGACCGGAATCAGCGCATTGCGCAACGCATGCACGACGATCACGCGCCACGGCGAGAGTCCCTTCGCACGCGCCGTACGGATGTAGTCCTCGCGAAGCACTTCGAGCATGGCCGAGCGCGTCATGCGGGCAATCACCGCGAGCGGCACGGTGCCGAGCACAATGGTGGGCAGAATCAGATGACTCACCGCGGAACTGAACGCCCCTTCGTCGCCCGAGAGCAATGTGTCGATGAGCATGAAGCCGGTAATGTGCGGCACATCGTACTCCACGCCAATGCGGCCGGACACGGGCGTCCATTGCAGGTAGACGGAGAAGAACATGATGAGCAGCAGGCCCCACCAGAAAATCGGCATGGAGTAGCCCGTGAGGGCCGCGCCCATCGTGGTGTGGTCGAGCATTTTGCCGCGCCGCAGCGACGCCGCCACGCCGGCGGGCAAGCCGACGGCGAGCGCGAAGATCATTGCGCACAGGGCAAGTTCGAGCGTCGCGGGAAAGCGGGCGAAGAACTCGTGAAGCACCCCCTCGTTGGTGACGATGGAGCGCCCGAGGTCACCTTGCGCCGCGTGCTTCAGATAGACGAAATATTGCGTGGTGAGCGGCTGATCGAGACCCAGGCGCTTCATCGCCTCGGCATGCATGACAGGGTCGAGATTTCGCTCGCCCACGAGCACTTCGATCGGATCGCCGGGAATCAGGTGAATGAGCGCGAACGCCAGGACAGTGATGCCGATGAACGTCGGGATCACCATGCCCAGTCGTCTCATGACGAATCTCAGCATAGGAGGTTTCCGTGGGGGCTTCGCGCACCGCCCATCCCCTGTGCGGGGACGGATGGCGCTATGCCGCGTGAATCAATCATGGACGATCCTTTGTCCTGTTGCGGCAGGCGGACTCGGGCGCGGCGGCCGAGTCTGCCTGCGTGATACCGGGATGGCGACGGATGGCGACAGGTAGCGACCGACACCCGGCGTCAGCCGGATGCGGTCATCAACGCGCCACGCCGGGTGCCTTACTCCAGCGATACGCCAATGAAGCTGTTGCGGCCGAACGGGCTCAGCTTGAAGCCCTTCACGTTCGTGGCCATCGGCTTGTACTGCGTGGAGTGCGCGATGGGCGAGAACGGCAGTTGTTGCGCGAAGATCTCCTGTGCCTGCGTGTAGAGCTTCGTGCGCAAGGCGACGTCCGTGGTCTGGCGTGCTTGCTTGATGAGATCGTCGAACGGCTTGTAGCACCACTTCGAGAAGTTGTTGCCGTTGACCGAATCGCAGCCGAGCAATACGCCGAGCCAATTGTCCGGATCGCCGTTGTCGCCGGTCCAGCCAATGAGCAACGCGTCGTGCTCACCCGCCTTGGCGCGCTTGATGTACTCACCCCACTCGTACGTGACGATATTGGCCTTCACGCCGATCTTCGCCCAGTCGGCCTGAATCATCTCGGCCATGAGCTTGCCGTTCGGGTTATACGGACGTTGCACCGGCATGGCCCACAGCGTGATTTCCATGTTCTTCACGCCCGCCTTCTCAAGCAGCGCACGGGCTTTCTCCGGGTCGTAGCCGGCCGACTTGATGTTCTTGTCGTAGGACCACTGCGTCGGCGGCATCGGTGCGCCGTTCGACAACTGTCCGGCCGAGCCATAGACGGACTGGAGAATCGCCTTCTTGTTGATCGCCATGTCGAGTGCCTGGCGCACTTCCACACGATCGAGCGGCTTCTTCTGCACGTTGTACGCCACGTAGCCGAGGTTGAAGCCGACCTGGTCCGGCATCTTGAGCTTCGACGCCTTGCCCTGCGCCGCGATCTCGGCCTTGATCGCATCGACATCGGCCGGGCGCGGGTAGGTCGTGATCTGGCATTCGTTGCGCTTGAGCTTCTGAATGCGAACGTTGGCGTCGGTCGTGATCGCGAAGATCAGCTTGCTGACCTTCGGCGGCAGACTCGTGTTCCAGTATTCCTTGTTGCCATCGAAGCGCAGCGTGGCGTCTTTCGTATAGCTGCGGAAGATGAACGGCCCGGTACCGACCGGCTTGAGCGCGATTTCACGAGCGTTGTTCGCCGCGAGCAGCTTGTCGGCGTACTCCTTCGAGAGGATCGATGCGAACGGCATCGCCAGGTTCTGAAGGAACGGGGCGTCGACCTTCTTCAGCACGAAGCGAACGGTGTACGGATCAACGACCTCGATGTGGTCGATATCAGCCTGCAGCCCCATGTCGACGAAATACGGAAACTCCGTCGGATAGGCCTTGCGGAAGGGCATGTCGCGATCGCCCATGCGATCGAAGGTGAACTTCACATCCTCGGCGTTGAAATCACGCGTCGGTTTGAAGTACTCCGTGGTGTGGAACTTGACGCCCTTGCGCAGATGGAACGTGTAGATCTTGTTGTCCGGCGAGATGTCCCACGACTCCGCGAGTGAGGGCATCACGCCCGTCTCGCCCGCCTTGAACGCGATCAAGCGATTGTAGATGGCGTCGGCAGGATCGAAATCGGTGCCGGTGGTGAGCTGGCCCGGATCGAAGCCGGCCGGGCTGCCCTCGGAGCAGTATACGAGGGTCTTGTTCGGGATTTCGACAGCGGCGGCGGGCCGGATCACGGCCACACCGGCAAGCAACGTCGCAGCCAAAAGCAAACGCAGGGTGTGAGTCTGTTTCATAGGCTCCTCGGGATCGGGTGTGATGCCCGGCAACGGTCTGTCGCCGAGCCTACCGGGGATATTACTGAAGCTTCCCCCGTGCTACAACACGCCAAATCCCTAGCAAACCGCCTATTTGTGGTGTTTTTGATTAGGAAATCACTGAATTGTGATTAGAATTGACTTCCCATCCGCCCTACCGGTTGGCAAACGATTTCGCTACTCGTTACAGGCCGAGTCGCTGCCACATCGCCTTGGTGGCCGACGCCGCGTTGAGGGTATAGAAGTGCAACCCGGGCACGCCCTGCGCGAGCAGCCGTTCGCATAGCGCCGTCACCACATCGAGCCCGAAGGCGCGAATCGAGTCGCGGTCGTCGCCAAAGCCTTCGAGACGCTTGGCAATCCAACGCGGCACTTCAGCACCGCACATCTCCGAGAAACGCATCATCTGCGAATAGTTCGTGATCGGCATGATCCCCGGCACGATCGGCACGTCGACACCGAGACGCGATGCATCGTCGACGAAACGGAAATAGGCATCCGCATTGAAGAAGTATTGCGTGATGGCCGCATTCGCCCCCGCCTTCACCTTGTGGGCGAAATGCTCGAGGTCCAGGCGCGGCGACTTCGCCTGCGGATGGTACTCCGGGTAGGCCGCCACCTCGATGTGGAACCATTCGCCGGTTTCGGCACGAATGAACTCGACCAGCTCCGACGCGTAACGAAACTCGCCGATTTCCCCCATCCCCGACGGCAGATCGCCGCGCAGCGCCACGATGTGGCGGATGCCGTGTTGGCGATACGTCTGCAGAATCTCGCGAATGTTGTCCTTGGTCGAACCGACGCAAGAAAGGTGGGGGGCCGCCTCCACGCCTTCGCGTTGGATTTCGACAACCGTATCGAGCGTACCCTGCTGCGTGGAGCCGCCGGCACCGAACGTCACCGAGACAAACTTGGGACCGAGCGGGAAGAGTTGCTGGCGCGTGGCGCGCAGCTTCTCCGCGCCCTCCGCCGTCTTCGGCGGGAAGAATTCGAAACTGAAGGAAGGTTGCGTCATGATCGTTCTTTTATCGAGAGAGTCGTTCATGCCGCGCGCGTCGCGTGCACGAAGAACTCCCGGTTGCCGTCACCGCCAGCGATAGGACTGTCGAGCCATGCGGCTACCGTCAGTCCCAACGTCTCACAGGCGGTGCGGATTTTTGTCTCCACTTGCGCATATTGCGCGGCATCTCGCACCAGGCCGCCGCGGCCAATGTGCTCACGCCCCACTTCGAACTGCGGTTTGACCAGCATCAGCAAATCGCCGGTCGCGCCCAGCAGCGGCGCGAGCGCGGACAACACGAGCGTGAGCGAGATGAACGACACGTCCCCGACGATCAGATCGAAGCCCGCCTCGGGGACAGCCACCATCGCCGGTGCCGGGTCGCCATGTCCGCTGCGCTCTAATTCATGCTGCGCCAAATGCGCATCGAGCATCTCACGCGACAGATGCCGCGCGTTGATCCCTTCGAGCGATACGAGCCGCGGCTCGCGCGCCAGACGTTGATGCAGTTGCCCGTGACCGACGTCGACCCCGACCACCCGCGCCGCCCCCGCCTGCAAGAGGCAGTCGGCAAAGCCGCCGGTCGACAACCCGACGTCGAGCGCAACGCGGCCGGTGACGTCGAGCCCCGTTTGCGCCAGCGCACCGGCCAGCTTCAGCCCGCCGCGCGACACGTAGCGGTCCTCGCCGGGCAAGCCGTCGGCGGCGGCACGCACTTCCAGATCTTCGTCGCTCGCCACGACCTCGCTGGCTTTCTTCACGACCGTTTCGGTGCCCGCGTAATAAACACGTGCGGCATCGATCAGACGTTGCGCGGCGGTGCGCGATGCGGCCAAGCCTCGGGCGACGAGGGCTTGATCGGCACGAAGGGCTTGCGACATGACAGCGAATTTCCTGCAATACAAGGTCGACGACGACGCGTCGACCGTTACACGTTGGTAGCCCGGTCGCCGCCGAACACCAGCGCCGACAGAATCCACGAGATCAGGCTGTAGAGCAGCGAGCCGAAGAGCGCCGCCCAGAAGCCCGAGACTTCAAAGCCCTTGACGACATGCGCCGCCAGCCAGAACAACAGCGCGTTGATCACGAAGATGAACAACCCGAGCGTGAGCACCGTGACCGGCAACGTCAGTACGACGAGCAACGGCCGGAGAAACGCGTTGATCAGACCGAGCACGATCGCAACGACCAGGGCCGTCCCGATGCCCTTGAGCTGAATGCCTGACACAACGTGCGGCAAAACGAGAAGTGCGATGGCATTGATGAGCCAAATCAGCAGCAGACGCATGGCAAGCTCCGAAGAACAGGCCGATGCGGGAGGTCAGTCCCGGCACCGGCAGTGACAAAACCCAACGCGGCGGCGTACGATGCCGCCGCGCAAAACCGCTGCCCGTCACCCGTGCCTTGCAGCGCACTGGCGACGGTCGGTAAGACACGTTATTGATCGGTAGCGATCGCTACCGATCAATAACGGTAGTGCGCCGGCTTGAACGGACCGTTCTTGTCAACGCTGATGTAGTTTGCCTGATCGTCGGTGAGCACCGTCAGTTCGGCGCCGATACGTCCCAGGTGCAGGCGCGCAACCTTCTCGTCCAAATGCTTGGGCAGCACGTACACGCTGTTCTTGTACTTGTCGCCATGCACGAACAGCTCGATTTGCGCGAGCGTCTGATTGGTGAACGAGTTGCTCATCACGAACGACGGGTGGCCCGTGGCGCAGCCCAGGTTCACGAGGCGGCCTTCCGCCAGCAGGATGATGCGCTTGCCGTCCGGGAAGATGATGTGATCGACCTGCGGCTTGATGTTTTCCCACTCGTACTTGCGGGTCGACGCCACATTGATTTCCGAATCGAAGTGACCGATGTTGCACACGATGGCCTGGTGCTTCATGGCCGCCATGTGGTCGTGATCGATCACGTGGAAGTTGCCCGTGGCCGTCACGAAGATGTCGGCCTTGTCGGCGGCGTATTCCATCGTCACCACGCGGTAGCCTTCCATCGCGGCCTGCAACGCGCAGATCGGATCGATTTCCGTGACCCACACCGTGGCGCCCAGACCGCGCAGGCTTTGCGCGCAGCCCTTGCCCACGTCGCCGTAGCCCGCCACGAGGGCGATCTTGCCGGCGATCATCACGTCGGTCGCGCGCTTGATACCGTCGACCAGCGACTCGCGGCAGCCGTACAGGTTGTCGAACTTCGACTTGGTGACCGAGTCGTTCACGTTGATGGCCGGGAACGGCAGCGTGCCGTCCTTCTCCATCTGATACAAACGGTGCACGCCCGTGGTGGTTTCTTCGGTCACGCCCTGGATCTGCGCCAGGCGCTTGCTGTACCACTGCGGATCGATGGCGATGTGGCGCTTGATCGATGCGTACAGCGCGACTTCTTCCTCGTTGGTCGGATTGCCGACGACCGACAGATCCTTCTCGGCCTTGCTGCCCAGAATCAGCAGCAGCGTGGCGTCGCCGCCGTCGTCGAGAATCATGTTGGCGAACTCGCCGTTCGGCCATTCGAAGATGCGGTGGCTGTATTCCCAGTATTCGTCGAGCGACTCACCCTTGAAGGCGAACACGGGGATCCCGGCGGCGGCGATGGCCGCCGCGGCGTGATCCTGCGTCGAGAAGATATTGCACGAGGCCCAGCGCACTTCGGCGCCCAGGGCGGTGAGCGTCTCGATGAGCACGCCCGTCTGGATCGTCATGTGCAGCGAGCCGGCGATGCGCGCGCCCTTGAGCGGCTGGCTGGCCTTGAATTCGGCCCGCGTGGCCACCAGACCCGGCATCTCGCTCTCGGCGATGGTCAGCTCTTTGCGGCCCCAATCGGCCAATTTGATATCGGCAACATGGAAATCGGAGAATTTTGAATCGACTACGGCGTTCATCACGCCTCCTTTCTCTAAAAGACTAGATAGTTGGGACGTGAGCGCCGTTCTTGGGGCCCACACGCCATGCGCTCCGGAAGTAACCGGCGGCCGGCGGGGCCAATAGGAAGGATCTTGAGCCTGGCAGCACCATGGCTGTCGCAACGCTCCTCAAGACCCCGGCATTGTAGCAAAACTGATGCGCGCCGTCGGGGCAAGGGCGACGCCCGAAGGGATATTTTTCGAGGGGGAGACGCGAACGGCACGGCACCCGTGCCGACCGGCCGTCAGATGGGCAGATGGGCGAGCAACGGCGCGGCAAAGACCATCACGATGCCGTTGATCATCATGACGAGACTGGCCACGACACCCTCTTCGCTGCCGATCTGGCGCGCCTTGGCGGTGCCGAAGCCGTGGGCCCCCGCGCCGAACGGCGCGCCGCGCGCCATGCGGGTGCGCAGCGGCAACCACGACAGCAGCGCCTCGCCGAGCAACATGCCGATGAACCCGGTGATGATGACGAAAAGCCCCACCAGATCGCGCGAGCCGCCAACCTTGTCGGAGACCGCAAGGGCAAACGGCGTCGAGATCGACCGGGCGAGCAGGCTGCGCGCCATCTCGGGGGCAGCTCGAACAGGCGGGCAAGCACGAAGGAACTGCCCACGGCCACGACCATCGCGACGAGAACACCGACGATCAGTGCAAAGGCATGCCGGCGAATGATGTCGCGATGCTCGTAGATCGGTACGGCAAACGCGATCGTCGTCGGGCCAAGCAGCCACACGAGCCAGCGCGAGTCTGAGATGTACGTCGTGTACGAAATGTCGCCGCCGACCATCACGGCGATGAGCAGGACCGGCGCGAGAATGGCCGGGCCGAGCCACACCTTGCCGAAACGCGCATAGAGACGCTTCGACACGTAATAGAAGACGACCGTGAGAACGAGCAGCAGGAGCGCCGTATGATTCATGGCAAGACCCGGCAAGCGCCAGCAGGATTGGGCACCGCTGCGACAGCGGCGGCTTGGCACACGTCACGCATCAGCGGGCATCGTGCGCGTGCGCACGGCGAACGAGGGCACGCTTGAGATGACGCTCGGCGCGGCAGGCCAGATCGACCGCCAGCGCCGTCGAGACCATCACGAGCACCGTGCCGACGCCGATCACGGCGAGCAATTGCAGGCCCTCCTGACGCAGCAGATCGGTGTATTGCATGACGGCCGCGACCATCGGCACGAAGAAGAGAATCATTTCCGCCAGAAACCAGTCAGCACCGCGCTTGATCTTCTCCGTCTTCAGCACACCGCTCATGAGCAGTGCCACCACGGCGAGCAGCCCCAGTACGCCACCCGGCAGAGGGAGATGAAAATGACGCGATGCAGCATCCGCCACCAGATAGATACCGGTGAGCAGCGCGATCTGCCAAACCACGTCCACCACGCCCTTGCTACGGCGATACATACGGCTGGCAATCATCTTGGTCATGGCGGGCTCCCGGGTGTGGCATCAATATGAGACCGAGTATAGGAAGCACCGCAACATAAATATAATGAATTAGAATTATCAAATCGATTCCAAATTGGAATAATTTAAGTATTAACCCTAATGGTGCGTGAGAAAGCCATGCAGGACGGGGCTTTTCAGCTGATGGCACCAATTCGGTGCACAAGAGAGATCCAAAATGGAACTGCGCGCGTTGAGAGGATTTGTGGAAGTCGTGCGACAGCAGAGCTTCACGGCGGCGGCCGAGGCGCTGTTTGTCACTCAGCCGACCGTGAGCAAGATGGTCAAGGCGCTGGAAGACGAGTTGGGTACGCCGCTGATGTTGCGCGAGGAGCGCGGCATGGGCCGCAGGCTTCAGTTGACCGATGCGGGACGCGTCGTCTTCGAGCGCGGGCAGGATGTGCTCGCCGCTTACGCGCGCCTGCAGCAGGAGGTGGCCGATCTCGAGACGGTCGCGCGCGGCGAATTGTCGATCGGAATTCCGCCGCTCGGCGGCGACTTGTTCATCCCGGTGATCGGCGCGTTTCATCAGCACTACCCGGATATCGAGATGAAGCTCTTCGAAACCGGTTCGCGTGCCATCGAACAGGCGTTGCTGGCCGGCGACATCGAATTGGGCGCCGTGCTGCTGCCGGTCGATCCCACGATTCTCGACGTGCTGCCCGTGTGCCATTACCCGTTGCGGTTGATTGCACCGCGCGATTCACGCTGGGAAGGCCGCGCCTCCATCGGTCTGGGCGAGTTGCGCGACGAACCGTTTGTCTTCTACGGCGAGGGATTTGCCTTGTCCGAACTGGTCATCACCGCATGTCGTCGCGCGGGCTTCACGCCCAAGATTGCGGGACGCTCCAGCCAGTGGGACTTCATTGCATCGATGGTGGACAACGGCGTCGGCATTGCCTTGCTGCCCGAGCCCTTCTGCGCGCGGCTCGACCCGAAACGCTTCGTGATCGCGAACGTGCGCGACCCCGAGATTCCGTGGGATCTGGCGATGGCGTGGCGGCGCGACTCGTATCTGTCGCACGCGGCGCGACGCTGGCTCGCGCTCGCGCGCGACCTACTCGGCCCGGGCGGCGACGGCGAGGCCAAGGCGGCCATCGCCGGCGGCGCGCGGCGCACGTGACATCCAGCCAACGTCGACACCCCTATGCCGACGGCACGCCGTCCCCGACCATCGCAGGTCGTCCAACACGATCCGGTGATTGCGGTATCCTTGCCGCTGACCTTTTCCCTTGCCGCGTGAGCGCGGCGCATCGACACTCATGCGCATCATTACCGCGAATCTGAACGGCGTGCGATCGGCCGCCAAAAAGGGCTTTTTCGAGTGGTTCGGCAATCAGGACGCCGACATCCTGTGCGTACAGGAAATCAAGGCGCAGTTGCCGGACATGACGCCGGACTTCCTCACGCCCCACGACTACCAGGGCTACTTCCATTACGCGCAGAAGAAGGGCTACAGCGGCGCGGGCGTCTACGTGCGGCGCGAGCCGGACGACGTCGTCGTCGGCTGGGGCAATGCGGAGTTCGATGCCGAGGGCCGCTATGTCGAAGTGCGTTACGGCAACCTGTCGGTCATTTCGGTGTACATCCCGTCGGGTTCGAGCGGTGAGGAACGACAAACCGCCAAGTTCCGCTTCATGGCCGACTTCATGCCGCACCTGCTCGCGCTCAAGGCGGCGGGACGCGAGGTCGTCCTGTGTGGCGACGTGAACATCGCGCACAAGGAAATCGACATCAAGAACTGGAAGGGCAACCTGAAGAACTCAGGCTTCCTGCCGGAAGAGCGCGCCTGGCTCACCCAGTTGTTCGACGACCACGGCTATGTCGACGTCTTCCGCACGCTCGACCCGCGCGCCGATCAATACACGTGGTGGAGCAATCGCGGACAAGCGTATGCGAAGAACGTCGGCTGGCGCATCGACTACCAGATCGCCACGCCCGGCATTGCCGGCAAAGCCAAGACGACCTCCGTGTTTCGCGACATCAAGTTCAGCGACCACGCGCCGCTCACGGTCGACTACGATCACGCGCTGTAATCCAGACGCCCAAGGGGCCGGCACGCTCGTGCCGCGCCCGAGCCATATCATCACAGCGAAGGCGACGAAGGGGGCCTGCCCCTCGCGTCAGCGCGACCCGCTTGCCGCGGGCACGCCATCGCCATCGTCATCGTCGGCCCCCCAGGGGGCGACCTTCGGCAAGAGCAACATGCCGGGTACGGCCAGCACCGTGCAGATGAGGAAGAAGGTCACCCAGCCCACGCCGTCGACGATATACCCGGTGCCCGCGTTCGCGAACGTGCGTGGCACCGACGCCAGACTCGTGAACAGCGCGAACTGCGTCGCCGTGTAACGCGGGTCGGTTGTACGGGCGATGTAGGCGGTAAACGCCGCCGTGCCCAACCCGGCCGTGAACGCTTCGAAGGCGATCACCGCGCCCAGCCCCGTGACGACCGGCCCTGCCTTCGCCAGCCACGCGAAGCCCAGCACCGACACCAGTTGCAGCACGCCGAACACCCATAGCCCACGGTTGATGCCGAGTTTGATCAGCCAGACCCCGCCGATGATGCCCCCGCCACGCTCGCCCACAGGCTCGTCGCCTTGGCGACCACGCCGATCTGCGTCTTCGTGAATCCCAGATCCAGGTAGAACGACGTGGCCAGCGACGTCGCCATCGAATCGCCCAACTTGTAGAGAAAGATAAACGCGAGCACTAACAGCGCCTTTGCCCAGCCGCCGCGCGTGACGAACTCGTGAAACGGCTCGACCACCGCCTCGCGCAGCGTCTTCGGCGGCGTACCGCGAATCGCCGGCTCCTTGACGACGAGCGTCATCACGATGCCTGGCAGCATGAACGCCGCCGTCGCGAAGAACACCTGCGACCACGGCAGATGATCGGCCATGATGAGGGCCAGCGACCCCGGCACGAGTCCCGCCACCTTATAGGCATTCACATGCATCGCCGTGCCGAGACCCTGCTCTCGGTCGGACAGCAACTCGCGCCGATAAGCGTCCAGCGAAATGTCCAGACTGGCGCTGAAGAACGCCAGCGCGGCCGCGAGCGCGGCAATCGTCATCAGGTCGCGCTGCGGCGAATACGTTCCCATGAGCGCCACCACACCGGCCACCAGCAGTTGCGTGACGAACATCCAGCCGCGTCGCCGTCCCGGCTTCCATCCGAACACGTTGGGTGCGAAGCGATCCATGAGCGGCGCCCACAGGAACTTCCACGTGTACGGAAACTGGATGAGGGCGAACAGGCCGATGGCCTTGAGGTCCACGTGCTCGCTGCGCAGCCATGCCTGCACCAGGTTGAGCAGGATGAACAGCGGCAAGCCGGAGGTGAAACCGAGAATCACGCAGATGAGCATCCGCGTGGGGTGGAAGACGCGCCCGTCGTCGGGCGGCAGCGAATCGGTCATGGAAAGGACAGTTGGGGCCAGCCGCCCGCGGTGCACGGCACCCGGCCCCCTTTGCCTTCACCCGCCAGGGGCCCGGCGCTTCGCTGCCCCGTTAGCTGCCGTCGGTTCAGGAACGCTTGACGCGATAGACCGCAAGACTACCACGCCAGTTCGCGCCCACGGACACGAGTCGCCCGTTATGCAGCACGGCCCGATCGAGAATCTGCACACCGACGTCCGGGGCCAGCGCCTCGAAGTCCTTGATGGTCAGCACGCGCACGTTCGGCGTGTTATGCCACTGGAACGGCAGGCTCTTCGACACCGGCATGCGTCCCTGCAACACCGACAACCGGTGCGGCCAGTAACCGAAGTTCGGGAACGACACGATCGCTTCGCGGCCGACCCGCACGGTCTCGCGCAGGATGTCCGCCGTGCGGTGAAGGGTCTGCAAGGTCTGCGACAGGATGACCGTATCGAAGCTCTGATCCTCAAAGAGCTTCAGCCCGTCTTCCATGTTTTGCTGGATGACGTTGATGCCGCGCTGCGCCGAGGCCAGCACACCGGCGTCGTCGATCTCGACGCCGTAACCGCTCACATCGAGTTCGTCGATCAGCAGACGGAGCAACGAGCCGTCGCTACACCCGAGATCGAGCACCTGCGACGACGGTTCGATCCATCGTGCGATCACCCGGAAGTCGGGCCGCTCGGCCAGCGACGCCGAAATGCGGCCGCGCGACGCTGCGAGCGCCGCCGCCTGGGCGCTGTTCCCCGGTACCGTGGACTGACTCATACCCCGACCTCCTGGGCGATACGTTCGTAGTAGGCGCGCACCAGGTTGTGATAGCGCGCATCGGTGAGCAGGAAGGCGTCGTGCCCGTGCGGCGCGTCGATCTCGGCGTAGCTCACGGTACGGCGCGTGTCGAGCAGCGCCTTGACGATCTCGCGCGAGCGCGCGGGCGCGAAACGCCAATCGGTCGCGAACGACACAATCAGGTACTTGGCCGTGGTGTGCGACAACGCCTTCGCCAGATCGCCACCCACGGTGCGGGCCGGGTCGAAATAATCGAGTGCGCGCGTGATCAGCAGATAGGTGTTGGCGTCGAAGTACTCGGCGAATTTGTCGCCCTGATAGCGCAGGTACGACTCCACCTCAAACTCCACGTCGAAGCTGAAACGATAGCCGTCGTCCTTTGCGTTGCCGTCGCCCTTTACGCCGTCGGCCATCACCTCGGCACGGCGCAGCGCGCGGCCGAACTTGGTCGCCATGTCCTCGTCGGACAGATAGGTGATGTGGCCGATCATTCGCGCCACGCGCAGCCCGCGACGCGGCACCACGCCATGCGCGTAATAGTTGCCGCCGTAGAAGTCCGGATCGGAAAGGATGGCCGAGCGCGCCACTTCGTTGAAGGCGATGTTCTGCGCCGAGAGCTTCGGCGTGGAGGCGATCACCAGACAATGCCCAATGCGCTCCGGATACATGATGCTCCACGCCAACGCCTGCATGCCGCCGAGACTGCCGCCCATCACCGCCGCGAACTTGTGGATGCCGAACGCATCGGCCACGCGCGCCTGCGCATTGACCCAGTCTTCGACGGTCACGACGGGGAAGCGGGCGCCGTACGGTGTGCCCGTGGCTGGGTCGAGACTCATCGGCCCGGTCGAGCCGAAGCACGAGCCGAGGTTGTTCACGCCGATGACGAAGAAGCGATTCGTGTCGAGCGGCTTGCCGGGCCCGACCATGTTGTCCCACCAGCCGATGTCCTTGGGATTGTCGGCGGCGATACCGGCCACATGATGCGACGCGTTGAGCGCGTGACACACCAGCACCGCATTGCTGCGATCGGCGTTCAATTCACCGTAGGTCTCGACCATCAGGTCGTAGCCGGCGAGCATGCTGCCGTTCTGCAGTGCCAGCGGCTCAGCGAAGTGCATCCGCTGCGGTGTGACGATTCCGATTGAAGATTCCATAACTCCCTTTCCGAAACATGCCGGGGCCGGCGCCCCAGTCGACAAGGGTCGACGGACGGCGTCCTGAAGCGTTCTGTGCGGGAAAAGGGGTCGACGGAAAAACGGCGGCGTGCGCGCACGACCTCTTTAGCCGCATTTTTAATGAATGCCCTCTGCCGGGGAACCCCCAGTCAGAGTCATTCGCGCGCCCGCAAGCGAGTCACCAAATCGGCGCGCCAATCATCGCGTCAAGACCGGTCAAACGTACGTCGGCCTCGGCGCGGGAAGCAAAAGTATAACGTAATCCGCGCCGTCGGCGCAGACTTGGGATCTTAGCGCAGGAGCGCGGCGATCTGGGGCTCGGCCCCCTCGACCGGCGAGCGCTTGAAGCCGCTCTTGGCGAAGCGATGCCAGCGGCCGAGCACGTAGGACACGAGCAGGTTGGCGCGCGAGTTGGCATCGAACGTCTCCGGCAGCGTGCCCTGTGCACACGCCAGACGCAACACCTGGCGCAGCGACGCCTCGATGCGGTCGAGCAACTGGTTCATGCGCTCCTGCAAGCGCTCGTGTTCGCCGACCAGCGCTTCGCCGGTCAGCACGCGCGTCATGCCGGGGTTCTTCTCGGCGAACCCGAGCAGCATCAGCACGATGGCGCGCGCTTGCGTCACGCCGTCCTGATCCTGCGCGGAGATCTGGTTGATCAGACCGAAGATGGTCTGTTCGATGAACTCGATCAGACCCTCGAACATCTGGGCCTTGCTCGCGAAATGGCGATAGAGCGCCGCTTCTGAAACGTCGAGACGCGCGGCGAGCGCGGCCGTGGTGATCTTTTCGCCCTTGGGCGTCTCGAGCATGGCGGCGAGCGTCTGCAACACCTGCACCCGGCGCTCACCCGGCTTGGGGCGGGTTGTCTTCACCGGCGCGGGCACGGCCTCAAGCGCATCGGCGGCGCCGTAACCGGCACCGCTCGAAGAGTTTTCCTGCTGCATCGTCTGGTCGTTATCGGTAGGTATTTTTGGGTCGGGCGGCTCGGGCTGCGCGTCTTGCACCGGCCCCGGTCGCAAGGCGCGCCCGTAACTCGCGCAGAGATTGTACTTTGATATCCACATAGTGTGGGCGCCCACTGCGCGGCATGGCATCGCCAAGACTGTTTCTGGCCGGCAGATGCCCCGTGATCCAGACCGTCTTGATACCGAAATGCCGGAGGTGCTTGAGGTGGGAGCGCGTGTCTTCGACCAGCCACGTCCGATACGGCGCGAGGCCCTCGCGCACCAGCAGCCGACGCAACATGATCGCATCCGGTTTGGCGCGCCAGGCCCGGCGGTCCGCCATGTCCTCGATGCTCACGCAGCGCTCGAAATGTCGGCGAATGCCCAGCGCCTCGACAATCGGCAGGGCGTAATGCGCGGGCGCATTGGTCAGGAGAATCTTGCGCCCGGGCAAGCCGGCGAGCAGGCGGGCGATCCCGCGCTCGGCGCGCAGCACCTCGACCAGCGGTGGCAGCTCGTGCACGCGCGCCAGAAACTCGTGCGGATCGATGGCGTGATGCTTGATGAGGCCGAGCAGCACGGCCCCGTACTTCGCCGTGTAGTCGGTGCGCAGACGATTGGCTTCGTCGGGCGGCAGCCCCAGCTTCTCGACGATATAGGCCGTCATCGCGCGATTGATGCGCGGAAAGATCGCGTGCGACGCGCGATGCAGCGTGTTGTCCAGATCGAACAGCCAGACCGGACCGCGCGTGCCGTGTTCGCTGCGGGCGCGGGGCGCCCGGCGTCGCCGGCTCAGAACGTGAGAAGAAGACACAAAGATAGCGGATTCATGCGAGGAGATACGGGGAGATGGTCACCGCGCCCCGACAATCGCCCTTCCTGTCGCAGAACACGGTGCCGCCATGACTAGACACGATGCTAGCGCGCGAATCCCGCTTTGACAAACCTGGGGGGCGCAGCACCGCCTCACCAGGGGATCGTCCCCCCCGGAACGATCCCCTCGCTTGAACAGCACGCGATGCTGCGCGTTCTGGCGTTGCGCTGACGTCTTGATGACGTCTCCACGACGTCTTCCGTCTTGTCGCCAGCGCGACCGATCAGAACGTGTGCTGAATGCCCAGCATCGTGCCGAACTGGTTGCCCCCCGTGGCGACCGAGCCGCCGGCGGCAATCGCCACCGCGCCATTCTGGCTGTTCGCCACCCAGCCGACCAGGCCATACAGCGACGTGCGCTTCGAGAGCGAGTAGGTGGCGCGGCCGATGAGCATCGTCGCGTTGGCACGGCTCTTCAACTGGTAGCGAATGGCCTGCGCGTCGAACGCCCAGGTGATCGTCGGCAGATAGGTCAGGCCAATGAAGTAGATGTCCGAGCGCAGCGAGGCGGCGTCGGCGCTCACGTTGCGGTGAATCCAGCCACCGCCCACGCGTCCCGTCGACCACTTGTAGTACGCGTTGATGACCGAGTGCGAATCGGTGTAGTGCGAGCTGGTCAGCGGTGCCGCGGCGCCGGTGTTGCCGCGCATCTGGTCGTAAGACGCCGAAATACCAAAGTTCTGGTAGTCGTAGCCGATCAGGCCGGTGAACTGCTTGCAGGCCTGATAGTTGCCGGCAACGTTGCCCGCGCAGTTCGTGGCCGACGGGCCGCCCGCGGCCGAGCCATCGCGCCCGAAGCTGTAGGTCGCGCCAAGCGTCACGCCGGAGAATTTACCCATGTAGCCGATGGCGCTGTCGCTACGCGCGCTGGCGATGTAGGGATCAATACTGGCCAGCGAGAAGATCGACGGTCCGATCACGTCGGCGTTGCCCGTCACATAGAACGTCATGTTGTTCTGGCGGCCAAGGAGCACCGTGCCCCAGTCGCCCGCGAGACCCACGTTGGCCTGGCGGCCGAACAGACGTCCGCCGTAGTTCAGGTTACCCGTCCCCGGCTGGAAACCGCTTTCCAACGTGAAGACGGCTTTCAGGCCGCCGCCCAGATCTTCCGCGCCCTTGAGGCCGAAGCGCGACGGCACCTTGCCCGTGAGCGTCGGCTCGCCGATGAAGCTGCCGCCCGTGGCGGCGTTGTTGTAGTAGGCGATGCCGGTATCGACGATCCCGTACAGCGTCACGTTGCTTTGCGCGTGCGCCAGGCCCGCCCCCAGCAGCAGGCCAGCGGCCAATGCATGTTTCACTTTCACTTCTGTCCCCTTGTTTTTGAAATACACAGCAACTACAGACTTCAACCTCCGGACCGTTGGCAACCTCGCCGGCCCAGACTTTTGCAAGACGGCATGCTGGCCGCCTCGGGTACTGCCCTTGGAACCACCGCCCTGACTGCGCCCTCCGCCGGGTTCAAGTGCATGGATGGCGCGACGTGCGGTGCTGATTTTTCCTCACGCGTCGCGTACGAAAGTGAAACGCGCTTCGCGGCGGGCAATGCGCCAGCCCTGCGCGGTCCGCACAAACGTGTCCTCGAATTCCCCCATCACCTGAGGGCCCTGTGCCGGACGTCCGAACGGCCCCGGCACATCGTGTGCCGAGCCGCTCCAGAGCAGCACCGTGCAACTGCCGATTGCGCGCGTCGGCGCCGTGACATCGATCAGCACGTTGCCTACGAGGTGCCGCGTGAGCCGATCCACCGGACGCTGCGCATAGGCGGCCGCAATGGCGACGGGGCCAATGAGCGCGTCGCCGTTGGGGCGCACGAGCACCCCCGTCTCGGCAAACAGCGCGGCGAGTCCCTGCGCGTCGCGCCGGTCGTTGCAGGCGACGAAGCGCATCACCAGGTCGTGGCAAGCCTGTTTGGCCAGCAGGGCGTCGAGCGATTGCGGGTCGACGCCTGGCGTCAGGTCCTGATCGGCGGCATCGTTCGTCATGCATCGCGCCCCTCGGTGGGTGCGGTGTCAGACGCGGGCCGTGCCAGCCAGGTTCGCATGGCCTGCGCCACTTCCTGCGGGCGCTCCATCGGACTCATATGGCCACTGTGTTCTATGACGTGCAGCACGCTCCCCGGGATGAGCCGCGCCATCACTTCGTGACGCGCGAGCGGGCTCCAGGTGTCCTGCCGGGCGCACAACACGAGCGTCGGACAGCGAATGCCGGCCAGCAGCGACGTTGCATCCGGTCGACCGAGCAATGCATGAATCTGGGCGGCAAACTGATCGGGGTGGCTGCGCTCGATCATGTCGAGAATCGCGCCGAACAGCGGCGTGCCGATCTGGTCGGGATGCACCATCCCGGTCGCCCATACCTGCCCCATCGCCCGCATGCCGGCTTCGCGCGCGCGAGCGAGCAAGGCGGCGCGTCCGGCACGTTCCTTCTCGGCCGCCTCGCCGTCGGGCAGCGCCTGATAACCCGTGTCGAGCAGCGCGAGATGCGTGACGCGATGCGGTGCGCGACGCACCACCTCCAGCGCCACGCGTCCGCCCATCGAGTGCCCTGCGAGGGCGAAGCATGGCGCGGCGGTACTTGCCAGCACGTGATCGGCCATCGCGTCGATGGTGTCGAGCATGCCCCACGTGGGAACGCGGCAATCGTATTGCGGCAGCGCTGCGGCGGTGGCCGCCCAGGCCACGTGATCGCAAAGCAAGCCGGGGAGCAGGAGCAACGGGGAACGTTCGACACTCATGGCTTTCCTCCCTGCGGCCAAGCACGATTCGGTATGCACACCTCGCCGTCGAAGAGCCAGCGCGCCGTGCGCAGCAGGCCGGCGCCGGCAACGTCCGGCGCACCGTCGGCATCGACGCCAAGCGCGAGGCGCACGGTGAATTCGCCCGTCGGATGTTCGATGGCGAGCAACGGCGCGTCGTTGTCCGGCACCACGGCCATCGCGTGGCAAACGGTGCCCGGCAGCGCGGCAGCCGTCGCCACGCTGACGGCCGCCAACACGCCGATGGACGAGTGGCAACGATGTGGAATGAAACAACGTGTCGCGAGGGCACCGCCGGCCCTCGGCGGCGCGACGAGACACATCTTGGGCACTGTGCGCGAACGCACGTCGCCAAGATGCATGCGCGGGCCGACAGCCAGTCGAATTGCCTCGATCCGGTCGCGCATCGCCCGAAACGCTGGCGCCGAGTCGAGCTGCTCGCAAGACTCCGCGCCAGTGATGCCCAGGTCCGCCGCGCGCAGGAGCACGAGCGGCATGCCGTTGTCGATGCATGTCACCGTGATGCCGTCCACGACATCCTGACGCTGCCCCGTCGGGAACAGCGCACCGCAGGAGGAACCGGCCGTATCGCGAAACATCAACGGAATCGGAGCGGCCGTTCCCGGCACACCGTCGATGGCCACGTCGCCGTCGTACTTCACCATGCCGCGCGGGGTCTGCACGGTGGCCACCGCCACCTGCCCCGTATTGAGCATGTGAATGCCGACGTCCGTCACATTACCCGGTGCGCTCACGAGCCCCCGCTCGATCGCGAACGGCCCCACCCCGGCGAGCAGGTTGCCGCAGTTCTGTCCGTAGTCGACCCGCGCTTCGTCGACCACGACCTGGGCAAAGAGATAGTCCACGTCGGCGTCGGGCCGCGTGGCGCGCGAGACGATGGCGACCTTGCTCGTGAGCGGATTCGCACCGCCCATGCCGTCGATCTGACGTGCATCGGGCGAGCCCATCGCCGCGAGCAGCACGGCGTCGCGCGCAGCGCCCTGCGCAGGCAAATCCTCGGCGAGGAAATACAACCCCTTCGAGGTGCCGCCCCGCATGACGGCCGCCCGGATACGCGTTTGCGAATGCGTCACGTCGCGGTCCTCATTCGCCTTGCAGCTCGTCGAGCGAATCGACGTAGCGCAACCCCTTCGCGGCAAGGCGTTCGCGCATCTTGTAATAGTCGAGCCCGAGCGTGCCGCCCGCGAGCACACCGCGCTTGTAGGTTTCGTCGGCGCCGCGTGCGGCCGCCGCCTGGGCCACGGCCTCGGCGTTCGCGAACGGCACCACGACCACGCCGTCGTCATCCGCGACGATCACGTCGCCCGGGTTCACGATCTGATGGGCGCACACGACCGGCACGTTGACCGAGCCGAGCGTCTCCTTGACCGTGCCCTGTGACGAGATGGCCTTCGACCACACCGGAAACCGCATGTCGGTGAGCGTGCCGATGTCTCGACAGCCCGCATCGATGACGAGGCCGGCGACACCGCGCGCCTTCATCGACGTGGCGAGCAGGTCGCCGAAGTAGCCGTCGTCGCAAGGCGAGGTCACGCCGACCACCACGATGTCGCCCGGCTGCGCCTGCTCCACGGCAACGTGCAGCATCCAGTTGTCCGAGGGCGGCGCGAGCACCGTGACCGCGCTGCCGGCCACCGCAGCGCCGGCGTAGATCGGGCGCAGGTACGTGGCCATGAGGCCGAGCCGGCTCTGCGCTTCGTGCACCGTGGCGCTGCCTGCGCTGCGCAGCACGTCGAGCGTGGCGGCATCGACACGGGGAATCTGACGAACGACGACGCCGCGGATCATGACAGTTGCTCCGTCACGACCGGTGTGAGACGCATCAGGCCCTCCGCGTACTTGATGTCGCGCGCGGCGGCGATGCCGATGTTGCGCTTGGCCTGCACGCCGCGTTGCAACGCCACGCGCGTGTAGTAATCCCACAAGTGCTCCTGCCCCGCCATGCACTCGATGGCGGCACGCTTCGTGTCCCACACCGGCGTGATATCGACGAAGGTGTTCGGAATCCACTCGCACTGTTCGGTCTGATGCGGCTCGAACGCGAGCACCGCCGGGGCACCGATGATCGTCTCGCCCGGCTTGTGGCCCTCGGCCTGCGCAATGACGCGGGCTTCCTGCGTCACATGCATCGCCAGCGGGTGATCGAAGTTGTACGGGTCCTTCTCGGAATGGCTCAGCACGAACGACGGTTGCAGCTCCCGGTAGATGTCGACGAGCCGGAAGAGCGTCTCGTCGGACACGCGCATCGGGTAGTCGCCGATATCGAGGAATTCGATTTCCGCGCCGAGAATATCGGCCGCGCGCTGCGCTTCTTCGCGACGCGCGACCTTGACCTTCGCCTCGGTCATGTCCGCGCCCTTGCGCCAGAGCTTGGCCGACTCGCCACGCTCGCCGAAGGACAGGCACACGACCTTCATGCGATAACCCTGCGCGACATGCGTGGCAATCGTGCCCGCCGCACGCCAGACGAAGTCCGCCGAATGGGCGCTGACCACAAGGCCGGCCAATCCGCCGGTGAGGGATTTCTGTAATGTGTTCATATGCTTGACGTCAATACGTGTTGTGCTGTGCCCGTTCAGGCGCTTTCCAGGCCGACCAGCGTGCCGAGCAGTTCCGGCGATGCGGCCAGTTCGCTGCTGCGTCCCGCCCAGACCTCGCGGCCCCGGTCGAGCACCAGTGCGCGGTCCGTCAGCTCCAATCCCAGTTCCGCGTGCTGCTCCACGAGCACCACGCCCATGCCGCCGTCCGCGCGCAGCTTCCAGAACGCATCGACCAGTTGATCGACGATCACCGGTGCTAGCCCTTCGAACGGCTCGTCGAACAGCAGCACGCGCGGATTGCCGATCAACGCGCGGCCGATGGCCAGCATCTGCTGCTCGCCGCCCGAGAGTTGGTTGCCCAGGTTGCGACGCCGCTGGTGCAGGCGTGGGAACAGGTCGTACACGCGATCGAGCGTCCAGGCGCCGTCGGCCGTCCCCATCGCGGACACCTGCAGGTTTTCTTCGACGGTGAGCGACTTGAAGATCTCGCGTTCCTGCGGCACCAGCGCCAACCCGGCGCGTGCTCGCTTGTACGCCGGCCACGACGAGATGTCGTCATGGCGATAACGCACCACGCCGCCGTGGCGCGTGGTCAGTCCCAGCAGGCTGAGCAGCAGCGTGCTCTTGCCCACGCCGTTGCGACCGAGAATGGCGAGCGCTTCTCCCGACGCCAGACGCAGGCTCACGTCTTCGAGCACAATGGTCTCGCCGTACCCGGCGCTGAGCCCGCTGGCTTCAAGCACGATGTCAGTCATGATGGCGACGCCCCAGATAAATGTCGCGCACGCGCGGATCGCGGCGCACGTCGTCCTTCTCGCCTTCCATCAGCACCGCGCCTTCGACCAGCACCGTGATGCGGCGCGCGAACCGGAAGACCAGATCCATGTCGTGTTCGATGACCATCACCGCCACGTCTTCGGGCAAGCGTTCAAGCAATTCGAACAGCTTGCGGCCCTGCCCCGACGGCACCCCGGCCACGGGTTCGTCGAGCAGCAGCACCTTGGGATCGAGCGCCAGACCGAGTGCGATTTCGACCTGACGACGTTGGCCGTAGGCCAACTCGTCGATGCGCTTGCCCGCGAGATCGAGCATGCCGAGCGCGCGCAAACGCTCCGCCGCTTCCTCCACGAGCGCCGGACGGCGCGCGAGCGGCTTGCCGATGCGAGCGTCGAGGCCGCCGCGCGCCGTGAGGGCGAGCGCAACGTTCTCGGCCACGGTGAGCGTGTCGAATAGCGTGTTGAGCTGGAACGTGCGCGCCAGCCCGAGCTTCACGCGCTGGTGCGACGGCATCGACGTCACATCGGTGCCGCCCACGCGCACCACACCGGCGTTCGGCTTGAGCACGCCCGTGAGCAGATTCATCAGCGTGCTCTTGCCAGCGCCGTTCGGGCCGATCAATGCGTGTCGCGCGCCCACGGGCAGCGACAGGCTGACGTTGCGTGTGACGTCGAGCTGGCCGAAGCGCTTGGACAACCCCTGAATGTCGAGTGCGGCGCTCACGGCGTCACCTCCTTGTCCGTGGTCGTTGCCTGGGTGTTGCCGACGGTGTGCGTCACGCTCGCGCGCGGGTCGCGACGCCGCGCACGGGAGACGCGAGCGGCAAAGCGATCCACCAGTCCGATCAGACCGTCGGGCGCGAAGCGCACCACGACAATGAGCAGCACGCCGAGGGCGGCGAGCCAGTTCGTCGGGTCGATGGCGGCGATGCGATCGGACAACACCATGAAGACGATGGCACCGAGGGCCGCGCCATAGAGGCGTCCGGTGCCGCCCAGGGCAAGCATCACGAGCACGTTGGCCGACAGCGTGAACGACAGTGTGTCGAGGGCGACGATATTGTTGACCTGTGCCGAGAGCGCGCCCGCTACGCCGGCCAGGGCCGCGGCGAGGGTGTAGAGCATCAGGCGACGCAAGCCGACGCGTACACCGAGCAGCGACATACGCGTGGCGTTCTCGCGAATGCCCTTCACGGTCAGACCGAACGGCGAGTTCACGAGGAATTGCGCGAACAAATACACGACGAGCAGCACGGCGAGTGCGTAAAGATACGCCGTATGTCCATAGATATCGAACTCGAACTTGCCCAGCACCGGCGCGACGGTGTAGCCCGTCAGGCCGTCGTCGCCCATCGTGATCGACTTCGCGACGTTGCCGGCCTCATAGAGCAGCGTGGCGCACACGAGCGTGAGCATGATCTGCGTGAGCCCACTCACCCGTAGCACGACGATGCCGGTCACGAGCCCCACCAGTGCCGCTACCGCGGCACCCGCTACCAGCCCGAGCAGCGGGTCGGGCGAGACGTGCAGCGCGAAGAGACCGGCCGCGTAGGCACCGCTGCCGAAGAATGCCGCGTGCCCGAGTGTCTCGATGCCGCAATAGCCCTGCACGAGATCGAGCGAGAGCGCAAAGATGATCATGATCAGCACGCTCGTGGCGAGCGCGAGATACAGATCGGCGAAGAGGTAAGTGGCAACGGCGGCGAGAAGCAACACCGCATCGAGCGCACCGAGACGTTTGCGTCGCAGCGCGGGGACAACGTGCGCCGTGCCTGCGGCCGGCGGCAGCGGATTCTTATGAGACATCATGACCCTCCGCTCAGGCGCGCCCGACCAACCCTTGCGGGCGGATCAGCAGAATGGCCAGCACGGCCAGGTAAATCATGAAAGCGCCGAGCGCTGGCACGTAATAGCGACCCAGCGTGTCGATCAGGCCGAGCAGCAGGCCTGCATAGAGCGAGCCGCGCAGACTGCCGAGACCACCGGCCGCCACCACGATCAGCACGAGCACCAGATACTTCAGACCGTAATAAGGCTCAAGCGGCAGGATCTGGCTCGACAGCGCGCCGCCCAGTCCGGACAGCCCGCATCCGATGGCAAATGTGATCGAGAACACGAGCGGCACGTCGATGCCAACGCAGCGCGCCATGCGCGGGTTGTCCACGGCCGCGCGCAACTTCGCACCGAACGGCGTGCGCTCCAGCCCCCACCAGATGCCGAGGGCCACGACCGCGCTGCACACCAGGGCGAAGATGCGATAGACGGACACGGAGAATGCACCGAAGTCCCATGTGCCGCGCAGCGCCTCGGGAATGGGAATCGACTGCAGCTCGGTCCCGGCGAGATGCTTGGCCAGCGCACAGATGATGAACGCGAGCCCGATCGTCATGAGCAGCTGCCCCAGACCGTTGGCCGTGTAGACCCAGCGATACAACGTGCGTTCGAGCACAGCACCGAGCACCATGGTGCCCGCCACCCCGACGAGCAACGCGGCGAAGAAATCGAGCCCGGCACGCTGCATGGCCCACAAGGTGAAATATCCGCCGATCATGGCGAAGGCGGAGTGCGCGAGATTGACCACGCGCATTACGCCCAGCGTGACCGTGAGACCCACGGAGATGAGGAACAGCAACATCCCGTAGGCCACACCGTCGATCGACAACGACAGGAAAGTGGCAAGCGATTGCGTCATGACGAATTACCGAACGAACTGAGCGACAACGCCTGCGTTACTTGGCGGCCACTTGGGGGTGGCTCACATGCCACGGCTCGACCACCGACTTGAAGGTCTCGATGGGCTTGTTGCCCAGCTTTCCGTCGATGTTCTCCACCCGGCGGATATACACGTTCTGCACGATCTCACGCGTCTTCGGATCGATCGACACCGGACCCCGGGCGCTCGTCCAGGCGAAACCCTTCACCGCGGCGATCGCCTTGTCGCCATCCTTCTTGCCCTTCGTGGCCTTGATCATCTGCGCGATGACGGTCATCGAGTCGTAGGCCGACACCGAGGCGATCGACGGCAGCGCCCCCGGACCGTACTTCGCTTTGTAGGCCTTCACGAACGAGGTGTTTTCCGGCGACGTCAGGTACGGCGAATAATGCAGGGCGGTAATCGTGCCGATTGCGCTGTCGCCGATGGCCGGCAAATCGGACTCCATCGTCTCCGTCGTTGCGAAGAGCTGGATACCCGCTTTGTCGAGTTCGCGCTCCTTGAACGCCTTGACGAACCCGGCTGACATCGGCCCCACCGGCATGAACAGGAAGAGGGCATCCGGCTTGGCATCGCGAACACGTTGCAGATAACTCGAAAAATCGGTCGTGCCGAGCGGCACCTTCACTTCGGTGGCAATCTTGCCGCCCGCCTTCTTGAACGTCTCGCTGTAGGCGTCGATCGCGTCGTAGCCCGGCGCGAAGTCGGCCACCACGATGGCCGCATTCTTCACGCCCTTGCTGGCGGCGTACTCCACGAGCGGCACGCTCACGGCCCACTGCGTGAAGCCCGTGCGCACGAAATACGGCGACTTGAGCGTCACGCTGGACGTGCCCGAATTGCCAATGACGAGCGGCGTCTTGGTCTGCGTCGCCACGTCGGCCATGGCCAGCACGTTCGGCGTGAACGAGCCGCCGAACAGGTACTGCACCTGATCGCGCACCACCAGCTCCTGCGCCAGCTGACGCGTGCGTTGCGGATTCACGCCGCCTTCGTCACGCTCCAGGATCACGAGCGTGTCGTCGCCCACTTTGCTCTTGTGCTGCTCGAGCCACAGGTTGACGCCGCGACGATACTCCGTGCCCCACCAGGACGCCGAGCCGGAGAACAGCCCCAGCATGCCGACCTTGATTTCCTCGGCACGCGCCAAGACAGCGGTGAATTGGCAAACACTCGCAAGTGCTACAGCAAGCCACAGATGGCGCTTCATCATGGTGTCGTCTCCTCGTCGGCGTCGAGCGCCGCTCCGTCTTTTCGATGTGGCGCGCCGGGGGGCGAGCCTTTTCAAGGTATGGGAAACAGCTTAGGCAGCCGAGCGCGGCGCGTCGAATGAAACTCCCGCGTCGAGCGTCGCGTTTTTCGTATATCCCCGAGATTTCCCTTACGTGACGGGACGCATTTCGCGAGCGAGATTTCGCAGTGCGAGACGTTTTGCGTTCCCATGGTGGAACGCCCGCCGCGAAAGGCGCGGCGGGCAGGCGTCACGGCACATTTCAAGTCGAATGACTCGGAAGGAAGAGAACGCGTCGACACATGCAAGCCATGGCGAAATCAGCGAATTTCGCCGCGCTCGCGAACCGTATCGCGAGCCTGACACGCGTCTTACGTCGGATGCTGCATTGTCGGGGCCATCGCGCGCAACTCGTCGAGCAATTGCTCAGCAGCCGGGGACAGCAAACCGTCGCGCCGCGTGGCGACACCGATCGCACGACGTGCATGCTGCAACGGCACCGGTACGACGGCCAGCTCGCCGGTGCGCAGCTCTGACGTGATCTGCACCGGCGAGAGCAACGCAAGCCGGTCGCTCGATGACAATAGCCCGCGTACCACCGGTGAACTGCTCGCGTGCACCTGCGTACGCGGTAATGCCAGACCTTCCGCATGAAACACGCGCTCGAAGACCCTGCGCGCGGGCGTGGAGGGCAGCGGACTCACCCAGCCGTACTCGGCCAGTTCCGCAAGCGTGGGCGTGCGGCCCGGCGACAGGCATGGGTGATCGGCACGGGCGACCACCGACAGGTGATCCTCGAACAGCGCCTCCTGGCGAATGTCCGGCGGCACGTCGCTCGCTCGCAAGGCACCGACGATCATGTCGACGTCCGCCTGTCGCAACTGGCGAATCAGGGCTTCGTAGGTTCCGTCCACCACCGTCACGTTCAGATACGGCGACTGGTACAGCAGACTGTCGATGGCTTTGGGCAGCAGGAAGCCGCTGGACAGCGGCAACGCGGCCACGATCACGGTGCCTTGCTGACGCCCCCCGAACGGCGCGAGTTCGTCTTCGGCAATCGCCAGCTCGGCCAGCGCGCGCTTGACCGGGCCGAGCAACGCCTGCGCCTCGTCTGTCAGACGCGTGCCGCGCGGCGTGCGTCGAAACAGCTTGATGCCGATCAGATCTTCGAGCTGATCGAGATTGCGCTGGATGGTCGGCTGAGAGCATTGCAGGCGGCTCGCCGCGAGCGGCCCGCTACCCAGCTCCGCGACCGCGATAAAGCTAGTGAGTTGCTGCGGGGCGACGACCGCCGCGAAGCGACTTGCCGCCCGCGCGCCACCGTCGGCCTGCGACGCCGTGGCGGCAAACGCCTCGCGATACCCGTTGGCCAACTCCGTGAGTGCACGCGAGGCGCGCACGCCCAGGCGCTGGCCAGCCGCGTTCGGCGTCAGACCGCGTCCACTGCGGTGAAACAGCGGGAAGCCCAGCGCCGACTCGATGTCGGAAATCGAGCGTGCGACGGCCGACTGCGAGAGATGCAGCATGCGCGCCGCACGCGCAACCGAATCGCATTCCAGCACGGCGACCATCGCGCGCAGGCCACGCAATTTTCGACACAGGAGCGTCGCCTCGTTGCTCTGCGGCGTACGACTCCACGTGCCGCGCTCGTGACAGGCGAGCTGAGGGGCGGCCAACGGTGTGGTCAGGCTGATGGAAGTGTCGATGGACATGCGCGGTGCGTCGCCGGGCTCAGCGCAGGGTCGGCACGCGACGCGTGGCCATGAACTCGTCGAGCGTCTCGCCGCGCATGAGCGCATAGACTTCGAGGTTCGTCTTGCGCACCACGCGAGCGAATTTCTCCAGCACGAAGAAATTCACGCCGTGACGCACGAGGCCAAGCCAGTCCTGCGCTTGCACCATCGCCTGTTCGTCGGCGGTCAGACCAGCGGCGGTCATCGCGGCAACGGGGTCGCCGAGAAACGTCTCGCGATTGTCGGCGCGAATCATGTGCCAGAAGAAGCGATTGAGCTTGAGCGTGCGATGGCTCACGCGCAAGTCGAACGCGTACGTGCCGGTGATCGCGTCGATGCCTTCGAGCTGCGGATTCATGCGGCGTCCTCCTCGTAGAGGGCGACGGTCATGGCCGTCGTCGTCGCCAGGTAGTAGTTCAGATGCAGACGCTTGATGCGCGGGCCCAGCGCACCGCGCATCGACAGCCACATGATTTGCTCGACGCTCTCGGCCCCGCCGCGCTCGACGTAATCCACATGCCTGAGTTCGGTCAGCGTCTCGGGCTGATGTTCGAGCAACGACAGGAATTCGCGATCCCACGCTTCGTCGTTGTAGCCCGCGCGCTCGCCGTGGATCTGGTGCGAGAGACCGCCCGTGCCCACCACCACCACGCGCAGATCTTCCGGATACGACTCGATGGCGCGGCGCACGGCCTGGCCTAGGCGATAGCAGCGGCGCCCCGTTGGCAACGGATATTGCAAAACGTTGATGGCGATCGGCACGACCGTTCCCGGCCAGTCCGGCTTGTGCGGCCACAGCAGCGGCAGCGGCGACGCGCAGCCGTGATCGATGGGCTTGTCCTGAAAAACGGTGATGTCGAACTCGTCGTTCACGAGCGACTCGGCAATGTGTGCCTGCAGCGCGACGTCGCCCCGAATCGGCGGCAACGGACGCAGCCCGGCCCCTTCGTCGGCGATCGGGAACGAGTCACCCACGCCGAGCGCGAAGGTCGGATACATGTCGAAGAAAAACGTGGTCGCGTGGTCGTTGTAGAAGAACACCAGCACATCGGCCTGCTTCTCCGCCAGCCACTTCGCCACGGGCTCGTAGCCCTGGAACAGCGGCGCCCACGCGGGATCCTGCTGCTTGCCCTTGTCGTACGCCACGCCGATGGTCGGCACATGCGACGTACCGATCCCCCCAATGATCTTTGCCACGTGAAGTCTCCGTCGTTTGTCTTGTCATGCGTGGGCGATGCCATGCGATCCCCCCCGTTATGCTGCGGCGAGTCTATACGGGATCCCATATGCACATAAAGCAGGGTATTTACTGATGCAATGTCTTATTATGGGATCCCATAATAAAAAAGCCGGGGCTGGAAGCCTCCAGAATGACCGGCACGGATTTCCGCCATCGAAAGGAGACGCATGCTGCATCCCACGCCCACCACGGTTCAGTTGCGCGAGATGATTCTCAAGGGTGAGCTTGCGCCGGGCGAGCGTCTCGCCGAAGCCAAGCTCGCGGAGCAACTCGGTGTCTCGCGCATGCCGGTGCGGCAGGCATTGCCGGTGCTTGCCGAGGAAGGCCTGGTCGTGCGTGCCGGTCAGCGCGGCTACGCGGTGCGAGCGCATACGCGTGAGGAAAGTGTCGAGGCGCTGCATCTGCGCGGCGCGCTCGAAGGTTATGCCGCGCGTCTGCTCGCCGAAAAGGGCGCAAGCGCCGAGCTGCTCAAGCAGTTGCGCGACCTGTTGGCCGAAGGCGACGCCCTGCTCGCCGACCATACGATGACGGCCGAAGTACAGATTGGTTACGCGTCGCTCAACGCGCGCTTTCATGACCTGCTCGTCGTCGGTGCGCGCAATCCGCTGCTCGAAGGCTTCGTCGCGCGCTGCAATCTGGTGCCTTTCGTCGCGCCGCGTACGGTGGCCTTCGGACACAAGGACCGACGCCAGTACGCCGACATCATCGCGTACGCGCATCGCCAGCATCACGCAATTGTCGAGGCGATTGCCGCCCGTCAGCCCGATCGCGCCGAGTTCATGTGCCGCGAGCACATCGTCACCCAGGAGCACAGCATGGGCGCGCAGTTGCTCTGACACGCGCCCCTCGACTTCATCCCGAGCATCCTCTATCGACACGAGAGCGCGCCCGTCGACGGCGCGCCAAGGAGACAAACGATCATGTTTCTTAAAAATACCTGGTACGTCGCGTGCACGCCGGACGAGTTCGCCGACAAGCCATTGGGCCGCAAGATCTGCAACGAAGCGATGGTGTTTTTCCGGGAAGCCAACGGCAACGTCGCTGCCCTGGAAGACTTCTGTCCGCATCGCGGCGCGGCGCTGTCGCTGGGCTTCGTCAAGGACGGCCACCTCGTTTGCGGCTATCACGGCCTGACGGTCGACGGCGGCGGCAAGTGCACGAAGATGGTCGGCCAGCGTGTCGGCGGCTTCCCGAAAACGCGCGCATATCCGTGCGTGGAGCGTTACGGCTTCGTGTGGGTCTGGCCGGGCGACGCCGCGCTCGCGAATCCCGACGAAATTCCTCACCTGGAATGGGCGGTGAGCGATCAGTGGGCTTACGGCGGTGGCCTGTATCACATCAAGTGCGACTATCGACTGATGATCGACAACCTGATGGACCTGACGCACGAGACCTACGTGCACGCGACGAGCATCGGTCAGGACGAGATCGAGGAAGCCCCGCCGAAGACGACGGTCGAGGGGGACAGGGTGATCACGGCGCGCCATATGGAGAACATCAAGGCGCCACCGTTCTGGGCAAGCGCGCTGCGCGCGAACGGCCTGGACGACCAGGTGCCGTGCGACCGCTGGCAGGTGTGCCGCTTCACGCCGCCAAGTCACGTGATGATCGAAGTCGGTGTGGCACACGCGGGTCATGGCGGTTACGACGCCCCGGCCGACAAGAAGGCCGGCAGCATCGTCGTCGACTTCATTACGCCCGAGACCGACGAATCGATCTGGTACTTCTGGGGCATGGCGCGTAACTTCAAGCCCGAAGATGCCGAGCTGACCGCCGCGATCAAGCGCGGCCAGGGCGGTATCTTCGCCGAGGACCAGGAAGTGCTCGAAGCCCAGCAACGCAACCTCTCGGCGTATCCGGAGAAGAAGATCCTGAAGCTCAACATCGACGCCGGCGGCGTGCAGTCGCGCAAGGTGCTCGATCGGCTGATCGAGGCCGAACGGGCCGGACGGGGGAACGTGGGCAGTCTGGGGAACGCGGAGAACGCGGCATGAAGGTCCGGCTCGCGAGCAAGCGCGATGTCGCCACCGACATCTGCGAATTCGAATGGGTGAGTGTCGACGGCAACCCATTGCCGGCCTTCACCGCGGGTGCGCACATCGACGTGCATGTGGCCGACGGGCTTGTGCGGCAGTACTCGCTGTGCAATGCGCCTGGTGAGACCCATCGCTATTGCGTGGGCGTACTGCGCGACCCGGCGTCGCGCGGCGGTTCGACCGCCATGCACGCGCTCACGCCCGGCACGACGGTGGAGATCAGCGCGCCGCGCAATCACTTCCCGTTGGTGGAACACGCCACGCACAGCATCCTGCTTGCCGGAGGGATCGGCGTGACGCCGATTCTGTGCATGGCCGAAGCGTTGTGCGCCCGCGGCGCGTCGTTCGAAGTGCATTACGGCACGCGGGAACCGGCGCGCACGGCGTTTCGCGATCGTTTCGCGCGCGACGATCTCGCGGCGAAGACGCGTCTGTACTTCGACAGCGAAGGCGAGCGGGCCGATCTCGACGCGATCCTTGCGCAACCGTCCGGCGGCAAGCACCTGTATGTCTGCGGCCCGGCAGGATTCATCGATGCCGTGCTGGCGCGCGCAGAAGCGGCGCAGTGGCCGGAAGGCAATGTGCATCGCGAGTACTTCGCCGCACCGGTACCGTCGGACACGGCGGGCGACAAGGCATTCCAGGTCAAGCTGCATTCGAGCGGCCGCGTGATCGACGTGAAGGCGGGCGAGACCATTGTCGCGGCGCTCGCCGCGCACGGGGTGGAAGTGCAGATGTCGTGCGAGCAAGGCGTGTGCGGCACGTGCCTCACGCGGGTGATCGACGGCACCCCGGAGCATCGCGACGTCTATCTGACCGACGACGAGCGCGCCGCCAACGATCAGATCCTGCCGTGCTGTTCGCGTAGCCAGTCGCCCTTGCTGGTGCTCGATCTGTAACGCATCCTTGTCCTCACCGAAGGAAATCGCCCCGCTTCGCATCGCGAGCGGGGCTGACTTTTTTTGATGACCTGACCGCGTCGCGCGCGCCATCGACGTCTCTACGTCGTGGGCCTCACAGCACCCGGGCCTTCGTCTCCCGGACGAGGAACGTCGAGATCAGCGCCATCGCGGCGAGCACGAGGAAGTAGACGATGACCGGCCAGATGTGGCCATGGCTCCAGGCAAGCAGACTCGCCGCGATCATCGGTGCGAGTCCGCCCCCCAGCACGGTACCGATCTGCTTGCCGAGCGACACGCCCGAGAAGCGCACACGCGTATCGAACAGTTCCGAGAAGAAACTGCCTTCGGGGCCGAACATCATCGGGTGAATCAAGCCCGCGCCGATCACGATGGCGAGCACAACCAGCGCCGCCTCCTTGCTGCCCAGCATCAGGAAGAACGGATAGATGAAGATCGCCGTGGCAGCCAGCCCCAACAGGAACATCGGACGGCGGCCCAGCTTGTCGGAGAGCATGCCGAACATCGGGATCGTCAACATGGCGAGCAGATTGGCGTACAGCACGCCGTCGGCCATCATGTTGCGCGGCAAGCCGAGCGTCTTGGTGCCGTAAGACAGCGAGAAAATCGCCACGAGGTAAAAGAAGCTCGTCTCGGCCAGGCAGATGAAGAACGTGACGAGCGTCGGCCGCCAGTAATGCGTGAGCACTTCCACGACCGGCACTTTCGCGATGTCGCGATGCTGCTCCGCCGCCTTGAAGCTCGGCGACTCCTCGACTTTCAGACGCACGTAGGTGCCCAGCGCCACGAGCAGCAGGCTCACGAGAAACGGCACGCGCCAGCCCCACGCGAGCAGATCCTTTTCGGGCAGGCGAGTAATCAGCACGATAGCGAGCGACGCGCCAACGATCGACGTCGGCCCGGCGGCCTGGATCAGTCCGCCGAACAGGCCGCGCAGGTGCGCGGGGGCCCCCTCGACGGTCATCAGCAACCCGCCGACCGACTCGCCGCCGAGCGCAAATCCCTGAACGAAGCGCAACGTCACAAGCATGATCGGCGCCCACATGCCGACCTGATCGTAGGTCGGCAACAGACCGATCATCGTGGTGGCCACGCCCATCAGAATCAGCGTGAACAGCAGGATCGACTTGCGCCCGATGCGGTCGCCGAAGTGCCCGAACACGATGCCGCCGATAGGCCGCGCAAGGAAGCCCACGGCGAACGTAGCGAATACGGCGATCATGCCGGTCATCGCGTCGAGCTGCGGGAAGAACAGCCGATCGAACACGATGGGTGCGAGAAAGCCGTAGACGAAAAAGTCATACCACTCGATGGCGGTACCGAAGCAACTGGCCGCCACTACGCGGCCGAAATTCGCCGTCGCGCCGGCGGTGTTCGCTTCGGAGTGATGCGCGTCGCCGGCCTGCGTGTGGCCGGACGTGGCGCCGGCTGTCGCCGGCGCAGTCTCAAACGGTTGTGACACGGTTGTCTCCTCCGGCCGTCTGTTCCGGTGTCCCGGCTGCGGCGGTATGGTGGTCCTGCATGACGTCATCGGTGCGCTGGCGACTGGACGTCGCTCAGAACGGGTAATGACGCGGGGTGGTCTGCACCGTCATCCAGCGCAAATCAGTGAATTCGTGAATGCCGGCTTTGCCGCCGAAACGTCCCCAGCCGCTCGACTTCACGCCGCCGAACGGCATCTGCGCTTCGTCGTGCACCGTGGGACCATTGATGTGGCAGATGCCCGATTCGATGCGCCTGGCCACGCCCATCGCGCGGGCGATGTCGCGACTGAACACGGCGCACGACAGGCCATAGGCGTTGTCGTTGGCGCAGGCGATGGCGGCTTCGTCGTCCTTCACGCGCACAATGCCCTTGACCGGACCGAACGACTCTTCGCGGTAGATTTGCATGTCCGGCGTGACGTGATCGAGCAACGTCGCAGGCATGAGCGTGGTGTCGGCACGGCCGCCACACAGCAGCGTTGCGCCCTTGGCAAGCGCATCGTCGATCAACGCATTGCAGCGCGCCACGGTCGCCATGTCGATCACCGAGCCCAGCACGACCGGGCCGTCGCGCGGATCGCCCAGCGGCAGTGCGCGCGCCTTGGCGGCGAGCTTGTCGACGAAGACGTCGGCGATCGATTCCGCCACCACGATGCGCTCCGTCGACATGCAGATCTGGCCGGAGTTGGCGAACGCGCCGAACGCGACACCGCTGACGGCCGCGTCGAGATCGGCATCGTCGAGCACAAGACACGGCGCCTTGCCGCCCAGCTCCAGCACCGCCGGCTTGAGATGCTCGGCGCACAACGTGGCGATGATGCGGCCGATGCGCGTCGAGCCGGTGAAGTTCACGCGACGCACGGCAGGCGCCGCGATCAGCGCTTCGACGATGGCGCCCGCGTCTTTCGGTGCATTCGTGATGAAGTTCACGACGCCCGGCGGCAGACCGGCTTCGTCGAGCGCATCGGCAATCAGGCCGTGCGTGGCCGGGCACAGCTCCGAGCCCTTGAAGACGACGGTGTTGCCGCAGGCGAGCGGCAGCGCGAGCGAGCGCACGCCGAGAATCACCGGCGCGTTCCACGGCGCGATGCCAAGCACCACGCCGGCGGCCTGACGCACGCCCATCGCGAGGCTTCCCGGCACATCCGACGGAATGATCTCGCCGGCGATCTGCGTCGTCATGGCGGCGGCTTCGCGCAGCCCCTGCGCCGCCAGATGCACGTTGAAGCCGGCCCACAAACCGGACGCTCCCGTTTCCGCCGCCATGGCCGCCTGAAACGCCTCGATCTTCGCTTCGAGCCGGTCGGCGGCCTTCATCAACAGCGCGCGCCGTTCGCCGGGACCGGTGTTCGACCAGGCGGGGAACGCGTCCCACGCCGCGCGCACCGCGGCACGGGCGTCGTCGACCGTGGCGGCGGGGGCGCGCGAGGCGACCTCGCCGTCCAGCGGATTGCGTCGCTCGAACGTGGCGCCGTGCGTGGCGCCGACGCGCTTGCCGGCGATCAGCATCGTCAGCGCTTTGGGGTCTTGCTGGGCTTGCATGGTGTTTTGTCTCCTGACTCGGTAGTTCGTCTCGGGATGGCACACGCCGTGCGTCATGTCACCACGATCTCGACAAGACGCGTCTCGCCGCTCGCGAGTGCCTGCAACAGGACGCCGTGCAACTCGCCGCCCTGCGCGACGCGCTGTGCGCGCACGCCCATGCCTTCGGCCAGACGCACGAAATCCAGATCGGGCAGATCGGTCCCCTGCACCGGATCGGCGGGGCCGAAGCCGAACGACGGCGCGAAGTCCTGCAACGCGGCGTAGCGCTGATTATTCAGGATAACGAACGTGATTGGCAGCCTGGCTTGGGCCGCGCTCCACAAGCCTTGAATCGAGTACATCGCGGAGCCATCGCCAATCAGGCCGATGACGCGCCGCCCGGGATGCGCCATCGCCACCCCGACGGCCGCGGGCATCGAGTAGCCGAGACCGCCGCTGTTCATGGTGTAGAACGTGCCCGGCTGCGAGAACGGCAGGTATTGCTGCATGACAGAGCGCGCGCTCGGCGCCTCCTCGACGACGATGTCGTGCGCCGCGCGCACGCTCGCGAGCGTTTGCAGTGCGAAGGCCGTCGACATGCGCTCGCCTGCCGCGTTCGGCAGCGCCACCGGCGGCATGCTGCGCGGCGGCGGCAACGCGCGCTCGCCGGGGAGCTCACGCGCGAGCAAGGCTTCGACACCAAGTCGCACGTTACCGACGACGGAGGCGCCGACCGGCGTCCACGCGGCCACGCCCGGATCTTCGATCAACTGGAACAGCGAAGCGCCCTCGGGCACGTGCGGCCCGGTCCCTTCCACGTGATACGTGAACGCCGGGGCGCCAATCACAAGAATCAGATCGTGACCGCCCAGCAGATCGACGATCTTCTCGCGCATCGGCGGCAGGAAGCCGGCAAACAATCGGTGATCTTCCGGGAACGCGCAACGCGCGGACATCGGTGCGGTGAAGACACGCGCGTGATGCCGCTCGGCCAACGCGCGCACGGCATCAAACGCCCCCGCGCGGTCAATCGACGAGCCGACCACGAATACCGGACGCAAGCATGCGTCGAGCGCCGCCCCCAGTTGAGCAAGTGCGAACGGATCGGGCTGCACCCGCGTGCTCACCTGACGCGGCGGCAACGCCTCGGCCGGCCGGTCCCAATCATCGACCGGAATGGAGACGAAGACCGGTCCCTTCGGCTCCTGCATGGCGATGTGATAGGCGCGGGCCAGCGCCATCGGCACGTCTTCGGCTCGCGCCGGCTCCAGACTGAACTTCACGTACGGTTGCGGCAGCTCGGTCGCACGCACCGACGCGAGGAACGGATCGAACGGGAGAATCGAGCGCGCCTGCTGTCCAGCCGTCACGATGAGCGGCGTCTGGTTCTTGTAGGCGGTAAAGATGTTGCCCATCGCGTTGCCGACACCGGCGGCCGAGTGCAGGTTGACGAACGCCGCGTTGCCGCTCGCCTGCGCATAACCATCGGCCATGCCGACAACGACGGCCTCCTGCAGGCCCAGCACGTACTCGAAGTCCGGCGGGAAGTCGCGGAACAACGGCAGCTCGGTCGAACCGGGATTGGCGAATACCTTGGTCATGCCATGGCGACGCATCAGATCGATGACCACCTCGCGAACCGTCAGGGTCTGAGGGTCGCCGGCGCGCTGGCCGGCACGAAGTTCTCGGCTGTCTTTCATGGGGGCTGTCGTCTCCTGCCACCGTCGACGGGCGAACGCGTGACGGCGGGCGATTGTCGTAGCTCGGGCCGCGCGATCAGGTGCGGGTCTCGGCGAGCGTTTCGACGAGTATAGGGAGTCGATGCATGCATCGGAATTGCTTTTGCGTGCCGAAGTCATTACGATTTTGCATGACTTATGCGCCGCCATGCTGCCACGTTGGCGGAGCGGCGCTCGGTCTCGTTCCGACCTCCGGAGTGCCCTCCCCCTCATGAGCCTCAATCTCCAGCAATTGCGCGCTTTCACGACCATCGTCGAGACCGGCAGTCTCGGACGCGCCGCGACCGAGCTGCATCTCACGCAGCCCGCGCTGAGCCGCACCATCAAACGGCTCGAAGCCGATCTCGGCGCGCCGCTGTTCGAGCGTCACAGCAAGGGGATGGCCTTGACGGCGGTCGGGCAAGCGTTGCTGCCGCACGCCATGTTGCTCGAGCGCGAAGCCGAACATGCGCGTGAAGAAATCGATGCGCTGCGCGGGCTCGCGAAAGGCACGATCAAGGTCGGCGCGGTCGGCGCCATCGCCAGCCATGTGCTGCCGCTCGCGGTCGAGCGCGTGCTCGACCGCTGGCCGAACCTGCGCGTGGAAATCATCGAAGGGGTTTGGGACCGGCTCGCCCAGGGACTGATGCGCCATGAGATCGATCTGGCGCTCTCGACCGTGGCCCCCGACACCGACGACATCGTCGCGATCTCCGACTGCCATTGGAAGGACGACAGCTATGTGGTCGCCGCGTGCGACCATCCGTTGCGCCAGCGCAAGACGCTCACGCTGGCCGACACACTCGGGGAACGGTGGGCGATTCCGCCACGCGGCACGGCGCCATACGCGCATGTGGAAAGCGTGTTCGCCGCGCATGGGCTCGCGTTGCCGACCATTGTCGTGGAGACGCGCTCTGTCCCGGTGCTCAAGAGCATGGTCGCGCGATGTGGCTTTCTGACGTGGATGCCCGAGCCGATGTATGACGTCGAAGCGCGCGCGCGTGTGATGGACACCCTGCCAATCCCGACCGTTCACGCCACGCGCACGCTCACGGCGTTCCGCCGCCGTCAAGGGATCTTGCCAAGCCCCGCCGCCAAGCTGCTCGACGAACTACGTCGACTGACGGCGCCCGGCTGACGCCCCGGGCGCCGATCAGCCGCCCGCTGCCACGATCTGCGCGCGATGGTACGGCGTGCCGCCGTACTCCTTGGGGCCGTGAATCGTCTCGACGCGCTCGATGCGCCACGGCACCGGGCGCGTGAAGCGAGGGCCATCGTAGGCGAACGTGTGGAACTCGCCGTTCTCACCGCACGCGTCGACGTGCGCCGGCAGGTCGGCCAGCAGCGAGGCATCGTATTCGCGGCCGACGAATTCCGGCCCGAGGTGCCGACCGTCCACACAGACGATCACCGCCCGGTAGCCCAGCGAGATGAATTCGTGCGCGAGCGTCAGGCGCTCGCGTTGCCACAGCGGCAATACGGCGGTCATGCCCGCCGCCGCGCAGACCTTCTCTTCCCAATCGCGATGCGGCTGCAAATCGATATCGCCGAACAAACCGTGCGTGATGCCCTCGGCACGCATCGCCAGCAAGCGGGTGACGAACGCCGCCTCGTATTCGCGCCAGCCGGCATGGCCGACGTCGAGCGCGATGCCGAGCGCCTCGGCCTGCGCCTGCATCAATTCACGCGGCAAACCATGCGAGCGCGAGCTGTCGCCCGTTTCGTCGAACATCGCAAGCAGACGACGCACCTCGTAGTGCGGCTCGCCGCGCGTGTCGCCAGACAATGCGTGATGCAGGGCAAGGCAGGAATCCTTGCCGCCGCTCCAGGAGAAAAAGGCGGGGGTGGGCATGCGGTCTCGCGAAGAAGGGATCACACCAAAACAAAGCGGACCCCGCAGGGTCCGCCTTCGATACTCGTGGGGCCGTGCGATGCTGGCATCGTCACCGCCCCACGCGTCGCACTCAGTGCGAGCGGATCATCGTGCCGAATGGCTGTTCCGTCAGGATTTCGAGCAGCACCGAATGCTCGATGCGGCCGTCGACGATGTGCACCGACTTCACGCCGCTCTTCGCAGCGTCGAGTGCCGACGAGATCTTCGGCAGCATGCCGCCCGAGATCGTGCCGTCGGCGAACAGGTCGTCGATCTCGCGCGCCGACAGGTCGGTCAGCAGATTGCCGTCCTTGTCCATCACGCCCGGGATGTTGGTCATCATCACCAACTTCTCGGCGCCCAACACCGTGGCGAGCTTGCCAGCCACGAGGTCGGCGTTGATGTTGTACGCCTGGCCATCTTCCCCGACGCCGATCGGCGAAATCACCGGAATGAAAGCGTCGTCTTGCAGCGCACGCACCACGGCCGGATTGATCGAGTCGACTTCACCGACGAAACCAATGTCGAGCAGCTCGCCGGCGTTTTCGCGATCCGGAATCAACATCTTGCGCGCGTTGATCAGGCCGCCGTCCTTGCCGGTGAGACCCACCGCCTGGCCGCCGTACTGGTTGATCAGCATGACGATGTCCTGCTGGACTTCGCCGCCGAGCACCCACTCAACCACTTCCATCGTCTCTTCGTCGGTCACGCGCATGCCCTGGATGAACGTGCCCTGCTTGCCGATCTTCTTGAGCGCCTGATCGATCTGCGGACCGCCCCCATGCACCACCACCGGGTTGATGCCCACGAGCTTGAGAAGAATGACGTCGCGCGCGAAGCCTCGCTTCAGGCGCTCCTCGGTCATTGCGTTGCCGCCGTATTTAATCACGACGGTCTTGCCGTGATATTTGCGGATGTACGGCATCGCCTCAGCCAGAACTTCGGCCTTGAGAGCAGGAGCGATGTCGTCGATGGAAGACGGTTGCAGATCGGACATGGCGGGAAGGTTTTTCGCAGGTGGACCAGAAACACGCCGAATTGTACAGCCAAGGCGCCCGGCCGTGCGGGGCTTTGACGGGATTCGGCGGGGTCTGGGACTTGCGTCAGTCGATGCCCATGGCTACCCTTCGTCACATGCGGGGCGGCAACCGCAAATGCGGCGATTCTCGCCCCGTCAGCGGCGCAGGGCCGCGCGTGCGTATCACCCCTTTGGCCGCTCCATGCACGCCCGTCAGTGGCCGATTTTTACCGCGTCCGCTTTCGCCCCCGATTTACGCGCTGCGGCCCGCCGCCAGAGGCCAGCCCCTGACAACGCCGCCGCTGTTGCAGTTGTGCAACTCGTTTCGCCGCGTGGCACCGGCGAGCCGCCGGCAAAACGATTCCGACCGCTCATGCACGCCGCACACCCATGACAGACGAAGACTTGGCCATGACTGAGACGGTGGTGGATCAACGCGCCGATGGACGCGACGGACTGAACGGGCGGGACGGGCGCACGCCGGATCCCTCACGCTGCCCGCAATGTGGCGCGGCCGTAGCGTGTGGTGCGGTGACGTCGCCCACGGAACACCCGAATGAGGTGCGCTGCTGGTGCCTCGACTGGCCCTATCTGCCCGCTTCGCCCCGGCTCGGCACGGGCACCTGTCTATGCCCCGCCTGTCTTCGCGCGGCACTGCTTGCGGCCGGTGTGGGAATCAACGGCACCGCCGCCGCCCGTGCGACGTCCGCCAACCTCACCAACCCCACCGACCTCGCGACCATTGCCAATCCCGACTGAGCCCGGCCGACGGCCCGGCACCCCGGGCGCGCCAGACGCCGGTGGCGGAGGCCGCCCCCCGTGTAACGGGCGCCCGCCCGGCCGCCGACACCCGCCGCGCCGCGAAACATCAGCTTCTGCCGGGTACCGAGCGTCTTGTTGGCCATGACCTGAACCGCCGGTGCTTTATTGACTATGGGCGGCGCCGTGCGCCATGCCGGCCATACCGCTCATACCACTCATGCCGGCGCCCGCAGGCCCGCCCGCCGTCAGGTCGAGCACAGGGACTTGAACCTGCTGCTCGGACATCTTGTGATCGGCGGATTCGAAGCGCAACGTGACCGGCACGGTGTCGCCTTTCTTGAGCGGCGTCTTCAGGTCGCTAAGCATGATGTGATAGCTGCCCGGCTTGAGCTGCACGGGCTGATTGGCCGGCAGCGGCAAACCGCTCGGCAGGGCGCGCATTTTCATGAGCGTGCCTTCGAGCTTCATTTCATGCACTTCGGCGTTTGCGGCGGCGGGCGTGCTCACGCCCACAAGCGTGGTCGCCCGAGACGCCTGCAACGTCATGAAAATGCCGGTCGCACTCTGACCCGGCACGGTGCCACGTGCCCACGCGTCGGTCACCGCCACCTGCCCCACCTGTGCGTAGGCCGAAGCCATGCCGAGACTCAGTGCGGCAACTGCCCATAGCTTGTGCTTCATGCAAACTCCTAATCGTTGTCGACGGAGGGCCTCCGCCCTGTATCGCATGAGAGGTTACGCGACACCCTGCCGCGCAAGACTTGGATGCTCATTGTAGTCGCGCCCCGCCACCCGCGGGAACGCGTTGCGTGATGCCGCCCATCGGCGCCTCATCGGTTCTTCATCGGTTCTTCATCGGCCCCCATGCGGCAGAGTGTCGCAGCGCCCTGCGACGCGGGATAGCCCGTGACCCGGACTTGGTACACTTGTCGTATGACCCATTTCCCCATCGAGCGAGCCAACGTCGTTCAGCTCTTCTGGTTGCGCTGTCTGGCCATCGTCGGCCAGTTGGCGACGATCGGCGTCGTGCAACTCTGGCTCGGCGTACGTCTGCCGCTCGAGCCGATGCTCACCATCATCGCCCTCGAAGTTCTGTTCAACGTCCTCACGTGGGTGCGCGCGCGACGGGGTATCGAGCGCGCACGGCGCCGCACCGATCTGGACCTGATGAGCCAGTTGCTCGTCGATCTGGCCGCGCTCACGGCGCTGCTGTTCTTCTCGGGCGGCGCGACCAACCCGTTCGTCTCCCTCTTCCTGCCGGGCCTGGCGATCGCGGCCGCCGTGCTGCCATGGCGCAACGCGTCGCAACTGGCGCTGCTCTCGCTGGTCGCTTATGGCGCGCTGAACTTTCAGTACGTGCCGCTCGATCTGGCAGACCCGGGCAATCTGCTGCGCCTGCATCTGGCCGGCATGTGGGTCAACTTCGTGGTCAGCGTGCTCGTGATCGCGTGGTTCGTTTCGCGGATGTCGCGGGCCTTGCGCGCGCGCGACGCGCAACTCGCCCGCGCCGAACAGCGGCTGCTGCGCGATGAGCGGATGGCCGCTCTCGGCGCTCAGGCCGCGAGCGTTGCGCACGAACTCGGCACGCCGCTCTCGACCATGGCCGTGGTCATCGGCGAACTGCGCAGCGAGAGCCTGGGCAATGCCGCGTTGAAGCCCTACGAGCCGGATCTGCAGACGCTTGAACAACAGATCGCGCTGTGCAAGAGCGCCATCGGCCACGTGCAGACGCGTGCGGCGGCACCGGTGCGGCAAGCGTTGGCCGAATGGTTACCGGCGTTCACCACGCAATGGCGCTTACGGCATCCGCAAGTCCAGTTCCAGATGCGCGTACCGCCGAAGTTGACCGCGCGCATCGAAGACACCGTGCAAGTTGGCCAGATCCTGACCATCGTGCTCGATAACGCCGCGTATTTCAGCCCGTCGTCGGTCACCCTCGACGTGGCGGTCACGCCGGACGACATCCGCTTCACGGTCTGCGACGAAGGCCCCGGCATGACCGCCGAACTGCGTACCCGGCTGGGAAATTCACCCGTCATGAGTACGCACGGCGGACAAGGCATGGGCCTGTATCTGGCCTTTGCCAGTGCCCAGCGTCTCGGCGGCGACATCGTCCTCACCCCCAACACGCCGCAAGGCACGCGCGCCGAGCTGCGCCTGCCGATGGCCACTTTCCTCTTCGGCTCGCGGAGTCAGACATGAACGCCTCCCACTTCCTCCTTATCGACGACGACGTCGTCTTCGCCGAAACGCTCGCGCGCGCGCTGACGCGGCGCGGCTACGACGTCCAGATCGCCGCCGACAGTGCCGCGGCGCTGCTCGCGGCGCGTACGCGCCAGTTCGACCTGATCTCGGTCGACCTCCATCTGGGCCATGACTCGGGGCTGCCGCTCATCGCGCCATTGCGCGCGTTGCAACCGAAATCACGCATGCTGGTGCTCACCGGCTACGCGAGCATTGCGACGGCGGTGCAAGCCGTCAAGGATGGCGCCGACAACTACCTGGCCAAGCCGGCCAACGCCGACACCATCCTCGCGTCGCTGCGCAGCGACGCGAGCGAGACCCAGGCCGACGAAGCCATCGAAAACCCCTCGCCCCTGTCGGTCGCGCGCCTCGAATGGGAGCACATTCAACGCGTGCTCACCGAGCACAACGGCAACATCTCCGCCACGGCACGCGCGCTGAACATGCATCGGCGCACGCTGCAGCGCAAACTGCTCAAGCGTCCGGTAAAGCAGTAACGTCCATCGTCAAATCGTCAAACGCAAAAAAGGCCCCGAGGGGCCTTTTTCACATTGCAGCGAACGTTACGCCATCACAGCACGTAGCGCGACAGATCTTCGTTCTGCGCCACTTCCTCGAGGAAGCGATTGACGTAGCCGGCGTCGATCGACACGACTTCATTCGCCTGCTTGCCGGCGTTGTACGAGATGTCCTCGAGCAGCTTTTCGATGACGGTATAAAGACGCCGCGCCCCGATGTTTTCCGTCTTCTCGTTGACCGAGAAAGCGATTTCCGCGAGCCGCTTGATGCCGTCCGGCGCGAAGTCGAGTGTCACGTCTTCCGTGGCGAGCAAGGCCTGATACTGCTTCACGAGGCTGGCATCCGTCTGCGTGAGGATCGCTTCGAAATCCTGGACCGACAGCGATTCGAGTTCGACGCGAATCGGGAAGCGACCCTGCAGTTCCGGAATCAGATCACTCGGCTTGGCCAGATGGAACGCCCCGCTCGCGATGAACAGAATGTGATCCGTCTTGATCATGCCGAACTTCGTGCTCACGGTCGTGCCTTCCACGAGCGGCAGCAGGTCGCGCTGCACGCCCTGACGCGACACGTCGCCACCGCCCACTTCGCTGCGCGTGGCGATCTTGTCGATTTCGTCGAGGAACACGATGCCGTTCTGCTCGACGTTGCGCAAGGCCAGTTGCTTGACCTCCTCGTCGTTGAGCATCTTCGACGCTTCTTCGTCGGTCAGCACCTTGAGCGCGTCCTTGATCTTGAGCTTCTGGCGCTTCTTGCGCTGGTTGCCCAGATTCGCGAACATGCCCTTGATCTGCTCGGTCATCTCTTCCATGCCCGGCGGGCCCATGATCTCCATGCCCTGCGCCGGAATTTCCACTTCCAGCTCGACTTCCTTGTCGTCGAGCTGACCTTCGCGCAGACGCTTGCGGAACGTCTGGCGCGTAGCGTTATCCTCGCTGCTGGCCTCGACCTCGTGCGAGGCCGACCCGAAGCGGATATCGCGCGACGACTCGCGCCCGCTCGGCAGCAACAAATCGAGAATGCGATCCTCGGCGCGATCTTCCGCCGTGGTGCGCACCTTCTTCATTTCAGCTTCGCGCGTCTGCTTGATCGCGATTTCCGCGAGGTCGCGCACGATGCTGTCCACGTCGCGTCCCACGTAGCCGACTTCGGTAAACTTCGTCGCCTCGACCTTGATGAACGGCGCATCGGCCAGCTTGGCCAAACGGCGCGCGATTTCGGTCTTGCCGACACCGGTCGGACCGATCATCAGAATGTTCTTCGGCGTGATTTCCTGACGCAGGGGATCGGCCACCTGCTGACGGCGCCAGCGGTTGCGCAACGCCACCGCGACGGCCTTCTTGGCCTTGTGCTGGCCGATGATGTGTTTGTCGAGTTCGGAAACGATCTCTGAGGGGGTCATATGGGTCATGACGTTCGCCAAATTAGGGGGTTCGCACGGAGGGTGACGCCCGGCCGGTCACCTGCCGACCGGCCAATCGTGCCGCAGGAGGGAGGCCCGCTGCGGCACGCGCATCGTCACTGCGCTGCCTTCGGGGCAGCGCCTCGATGATGTGATTGCCGTTGGTGTAGATGCACATTTCGCCCGCGATCGTCAGCGCCTTCTTGACGACTTCCGCCGGCGTCAGGTCCGTGTTCTCGACCAACGCGCGGGCAGCCGCCTGGGCGTACGATCCGCCCGAACCGATCGCGGCAACGCCACCCTCCGGATCGAGCACATCGCCGTTGCCGGTGATGACCAGCGTGGTCTCGGCATCGGCGACGATCATCATCGCTTCGAGCCGGCGCAGCATGCGGTCGGTACGCCAGTCCTTGGCCAGTTCCACCGCCGAGCGCGTCAAATGCCCCTGGTGCTTCTGGAGCTTCGCCTCGAAACGATCGAGCAGCGAGAAGGCATCGGCCGTCGCACCCGCGAAGCCAACCATGACCTTGCCGTCGTAAATCGTGCGAACCTTGCGGGCGGTGCCCTTCATCACGATGTTGCCGAGGGTGACCTGACCGTCGCCGCCAAGCGCGACCTGATCGCCGCGCCGAACGCAGACGATGGTGGTGCCGTGATATTGCTCCATGCCTGTTCCTTTTCGGGGGACGACGTGCGCCCCGTAACGATTGGCCCGGCCGCGCGCGCCACATAACCGTGACGACGTGCCCGACCGAGCGAGATGTCACTGTAGTTTAGGGCAATCGAAAGAATATCAAGAGGCGTCGACGGCAACACGCGCGCCCTGCTTGGCGACCTCGGAGCGATGGCACGCAAAGCGGCATGGATCATGAAATTCGCGCGGCATTGCGCCGCGCGAATCCTGTGCTGCGAGGAAACTTCTCGGAAATTACCCCGTTTTTGCGGCGCAATCCCGCTCAGAACGTGGTGCGCAAACCGACGCGAACCGAGCGCGCCCCCTGCGGCGCAATGTCGCGCAGCACCGAGCTGGCCAAACGTACCTCCTGGTTGGTCAGGTTCTCTCCCTTCAAGTACGCCAGCCACTGCGCGCCACCCGCCTTGAACTGATAGGTGAGCGCCGCACCGAGCGTGGTGTAGCCACGGGTCGTCAGATCGTTGGCGGGCACGCGGCCTTGAGGACTCGCGTGCACCATTTCCAGTCGCGCGCCCCAGTGACCCAACGCATAGGCAAGCGCCGCCGTCAGACGCAAGGGTGCGATGCGCGGCAGCGGTTCGCCCGTCTCGCGGTTGCGCGCGATCGTGTAATCGCCGCGCAGTTCGAGATCGAGGTTGCCGTGACCGCGCCAAAGGCGCGCACGGCCGTCGGCTTCCATACCGTAGAGGTCGGCTGGCACGCCCGCGTACTGATAGACCGGCAAACTTTGGCCGCCCTCGTCGATCGTGCGCCCCGTATTGTTGAGTGCGATGAAGTTGTTGAAGCGGCTGTAGAAGAGACCGATGCTGGCCTTGTTCGGGCCCTGTTCATAGCGTAGCGACAGGTCCGTCGAAAACGCCTTTTCAATCGCGGCCTGCGGACTGCCGATTTCCCAGACCCCGGTCGCCAGGTGCGGGCCGTTCGCATACAGCTCGTAGAACGTTGGCGCGCGCTCGGTGTAGGAGGTGTTGAGCGCGACCGACCACGCGGGGGCCAATGCGAAGACCGCACCCGCCGACACGCTGCCCGGCGTGAAGTCGCGCGACGGGAGATTGTCGAAGCGCTCATTACCGCCCGCCGTCGGCTTGACGCTCGAGTGCTCGATGCGCGCGCCGAACGAGAGCTTGATCGCCGGATGCATGGCCCACTCTTCGAGGGCAAACAGCGCGACATTGCGCGTGTCGCTCTTCGGCACAAAGGCCTCTTCGCCTAGCGCTGAGAAGGTGTTCTGCGAGAACTGCACGCCCACGGCGCCGTCGAGTGGCCCGAGCTTCGCGTGACGCGCTTCGATACGGCCTTCGTAGCCGTGATTCTTGAAGGTCGTTCCCGTCTCGCCGTTTTCGATTTCCTTGTGCTCGTAATCCGTGTAGCCAAAGTTGAACTTGAGGGCCGTGATCGGGCCGCCCAGGTCGCGGATCTCGCTGGCCAATGCCAGACGTTGCTGCCGCAGCCGAATGCGTGTGTCCGCCTCGGCCACGGTGCCGTAATCCGAGTCGTAACCGGAGTACGACAGGCCCGTATAGCCGTCGGCCCACGTCCACGACGCACCGACGGCCGCGCCACTCGCCTGCCCCTGGCTGTTGGGCAAGGTGCCCGACGGTTGCGCCGTGGTCTCGTCGTCGCGGGCGCGTTGTTGCGCCGAACGGGCGAAGCCGGGAATGCGCAGGTCCGCGCTTTTTCGGGCGAAGCCGTCAACGTGGAACGCGAACTCGCCGTTGCCGAATTCGAGTTGCGCGGCCCCGGCGCGTTCGCGGTTCGCACCGCCAGCGCTGAAGTCCGTCGCACCGGAAATACCGGTGATGGATTCACGCGGAATGCGGTTGTCAATGGTGTTGATCACGCCGCCGACCGCGTTGCCGCCGTAGAGCAGTGCCGCAGGGCCCCGCACGACTTCTACGCGTTCGATCGTCAGCGGATCCTGCGCCACGGCGTGATCGTAGGACAGTGACGAGGCGTCGAGCGCCGCGGTGCCGTTCTGCAACACGCGAATGCGGTCGCCGTCGAGGCCACGAATGATGGGGCGGCTGACGTTCGGGCCGTACGACGTGGCCGAAACGCCGGGCAGCCCGTCGAGCGTCTCGCCCAGCGTGCCCGCACGGCGCAACGCCAGCGCCTTCCCGTCGAGTTCGGTGAGTGGCACGGTCAAGTCCGCGGCGGCGCGCCCAAGCGGATTGCCGGTCACGAAGGTGGTTGGCAACGTCACTTCGGGCCTCACCGGAACGGCAGTGGCAGACGTTGCATCCAAAGGTGCATCGGACACATCCGCCGCCTGCACGGACGCGCTTGCCGCAGCGAGCGCGCTGAACGTCAGCGCTGCGGCGAGCGGCCGTGGCGTGTTCACGGGCCACGCGCGGCGTGTTCGGCGAGAAGCCGAAGGGGCCTCGATGGGGAAAGCGGGAGCGGGCAAGGGCGTCGCGCGCTCACGCGCGCTGTTCAAAGCAGAAAGTGCCATGTCGGTATCGGGTGTGTTGGGTCGGTGCGCGGGAGCCTCGTCAGCGGGCTCCCGAGGATTCCGGGCGTCGGCGCGAACGAAACCCCGCCGCGCCGGCGATGATGGGCCGACGAGCGTGCAGCCGCCGCCGCCATCGCAGGCCCGAAGGCTGCGAGGGTCGGGACGGACAGTGGCAGGGATTCGCGCAGTCAGCGCGGAGAAGTTCGAATGACGCGAATGACGCGAGGTGTGGCGCAGATACGCGTCGCGTCAGATCGCGAGCGGCGGTGCGCGAGAGTCGAACGGTCGTCGGTGAACGCTCGGGTGACGGCGCCCAGTCGGGCGCTGAGGGAGGCTCGCGATGACGTTATCGCTTCCCCACGAAAGGACGGCCACGGCCATGGCCGCAGCCAGCGTGGCGCCTTCGAACAGATGGCAATGGTGGTGGGGGTTGCCGAAATCGACGGACGCCGTGCCGACAGCTTGGGCGCGGCCGTGTGCGGCCATCGCGAGATCCGCACCTCCCGCCTCGTCCGGATCATTCGCCTCGGCCGCCGCTGACCGGCTCGCATCTGCCGAAACGGGCGGCACGCCGGACAACCTTCGGGCATGCAGAATCTCGTGTTGCAGCCCCCAGATCTGTACGCCGATCAGCGCAACGATGAGCCACGCAACCCAACCGCTTCGCCCACACCCCACCCGCGTGCGCAGACGCGCGCGCCAAAAGCGGGAAGCGGATTCGATAGACGGCATGGGCGGCCACAATTGCAACTGAGTTGCAATTGTGGCATAAAGTTGGCTCGACGGCGAGCGTCAGCAAGCGTTGCGTGCAAGCCACAGTTCCGGGAGGAACGGGCGCGGTCGACCGGACGACGTCAAAAAACGGCAACAAAAAAGCACGTCGAGACGACGTGCCTTTGGCAAACCGGGAGCCGACGGACCTGACCTGCCGCCACCGCGCGGCGTCGGGCCGGTGGTGCGATGCGATCAGTCGCCGAACAGCTTCTGACGCAATTCGCGACGCTCTTGCGCTTCGAGCGACAGAGTGGCGGTCGGGCGGGCGAGCAGACGCGGAACGCCGATCGGCTCCCCGGTTTCTTCGCACCAGCCATATTCGCCCGATTCGATGCGAGCGAGCGACTGTTGCACCTTCTTCAGCAGCTTGCGTTCACGATCGCGGGTACGCAGCTCAAGCGCGTGCTCCTCTTCAATCGTGGCGCGGTCGGCCGGATCCGGGACGAGAATGGTTTCGCGCAGGTTCTCGGTGGTTTGACCGGCGTTACGCAAAATGTCAGCCTGCAGGTTTTCCAGACGATCCTTGAAGAAGGCGAGTTGATCTTCATTCATGTAGTCCTTCTCGCCCATCTTCAGAATTTCGGCCTCGGTCAAAAGTCTTTTCTTGCTCATGGGTTTTTGTGGCGTCTCTTTCGGATAGTCCGGTGACGCCCCTGCAGCGAGTGGGACGTCTTGCTTACCGGCGATGCCGCGGGCGGCTTCTTGGGTTACGTTCCTACCGGACGATTTGGGCGCCCCGTGCTTGGCGGCGGCCTTTTCGCCCGTCTTCGAATTACCTGCTGGAGCCCGCTTGGCGCCCGCTTCCGACGCCGGCTCTGACCGGCGCGCAGGGCCTGCGGTGGCAGTCTTGCTGGAGGTGGTAGCCATGGCGGTGCTCCCCTGCCTGCCCTCCGAGGTGCCGCGTTGGTTCGCTGGCGGCAGCCCCAGTGGGCACGTATTGTAACCGAATCGTTCAACAGCCCTGATTAAGGGGTTTCCCGTTGCACGGTTCGCCGGTCCCGCTCAGACCAGACAGCGCTCCAGCCCTTGCAGGATGATGTCTTTCGGCAGCTCGGCACCAATAAACACCATCTTGGTGTTCGGCGTCTCATCGGGTTGCCATTTCGCGCCCACGTCGCTGCCCATCATCTGGTGAACGCCCTGGAACACGACCCGGCGGTCGATGCCACGCATGTTTAATACACCTTTATAACGCAATAAGCGTTCGCCGTACACCTGTAGGATGCTCCCGAGGAAATCCTCCAGCTTCGCCGGATCGAAGGCTTTCTCGCTGCGAAAGACAAACGATTTGATGGCGTCGTCGTGGTGGGCGTGGGCGTGACCGTGGTCGTGCCCCTCGTGCGCGCACTGGTCATGATCGTGATCGCAGTGCGAGTGATCGTGATCATGGCCGTGATCGTGCGCGTGGTCGTCGGCGCCGAGGAATTCCGGATCGATGTCGAGCTTGTCGTTCAGGTTGAAGCCGTGAAGGTCGAAGATCTGCTTGAGCTCGGCCTGGCCGAAGTCGACTTCCTGCTGCGGCGCGCGCGGATTCATGTGCGCGAGGCGATGCTTCAGGTCGTCCAGCGCCTCGGGCGTGACCAGATCGGCTTTGGTGATGAACAGGCGATCGGCAAACCCCACCTGGCGCTGCACCACTTCGTGCTGATCGAGCTGCTGCTGGGCGTGCTTCGCGTCGACCAGCGTGATGATGGCGTCGAGCCGGTAGGTGTCGGCCACTTCGTCGTCGATGAAGAAGGTTTGCGCCACCGGGCCGGGGTTGGCCAGGCCGGTCGTCTCGATGACCACGCGGTCGAACTGAATCGCGCCCGCGTCGCGCTGGCTGTTCAGGTCGGACAGCGCCTTCACCAGGTCGCCACGGATCGTACAGCAGATGCAGCCGTTGCTCATCTGCACGATCTGCTCGGCGTTGTCGTGCACGAGGATGTCGTTATCGATGTTCTCTTCACCGAATTCATTTTCGATGACGGCGATCTTCATGCCATGCGCCTCGGTCAGGATGCGCTTGAGCAGCGTGGTTTTCCCGCTGCCGAGAAAGCCGGTCAGGATGGTGACGGGGGTCATGAATGCTATGTCCTGTTGTAATGCGGCGTACCTGACGCCGTCTGAATGTCGCCCACTGTACCCGAGGTAACGAAAAGCGGCTGGGAACGCGTCAGTTGGGGGCGCCCGCACACTGTGCGCAAGTGCCGTGAATCATCAGCTCGACCTGTTCGCCCACGAAACCCTTGGGCAGGCGCTTGAGTTCGCGCTCACTCAATTGGGGATGCTGGGGCCAATCGTCAAGACAGAAGGTCCGGTGGCAGCGTACGCAACGAAAATGTCCGTGTTGCGTATGCGGACGCGGCGATGCCGCACGCTGCGGGTCGACATGCTCGGCCATGACGAAGCGGAAGATTCGGTCATCGCCGGCCTGCTTGATGGCCCAGCCCTGCGCGACCAGCCAATCGAGCACGCGGTAGGCCGTTACGCGGTCCAGCGGATCGGCGTCGGTGGCCAGATCGGCCAGCACCTCCTGATGCGTGAGCGGACGGCCCGCCTTGAGCAGCATCGCCAGCACGCGCACGCGTCCGGAGGTCACGCGGCCCGACTGCTCTTGCAAGCTCGTACGGGCGGCTTCCAGATAAGGTTGTAGTTGAATAAGGCTCATGAATCGATTTAAGCACAGCACCGCCAGCACTGCAACGGAGTTGCAAAAGTAGGCATTTTCCGAGCCCCGAAGGCCGCCGTCCGAGTCTGTCCGGAGGTGCACGGGCAATGCGTCATACAATTGACGCAAAAAACACCGCTCACCATGTCGCTCACCGCTCTCGCCCTCGTCGTTACCGCCGCATTCCTGCATGCCACCTGGAATTTCCTCGCCAAACGCATCGACACGCGCGAAGGTGGCGGCCCGCAGCTCGTCTTCCTCTATGCGCTGCTGACCGTCGTGCTGTACACGCCGCTGGCGCTGTTTTTCCTGATCGGTTCAGACGCCAGTTGGCCGAATGCGCTGGGTTGGGGCGTGATCGCCACGAGCGCCATGCTGCACTACGGCTACACGCTGGTCCTGCAGCGCGGCTACCGGGTGGGCGACCTGTCGGTCGTCTATCCGCTCGCACGGGGCACCGGGCCGTTGCTGTCGTCGCTGGGCGCCATCGTGCTGCTGGGGGAACGCCCGGGCTGGCTGGCCCTTTTCGGGATCGGGCTGGTGGTCGCCGGCGTGCTGATCATCGCCGGGGGCGAGCGCCTGTTCCGGCGCGACACCATGCACGCGGGCGCGGGCTGGGGCGTGCTGACCGGCGGATTCATCGCGGCTTATACGCTGGCCGACGCCTACGCCATCCGCACCCTGCTGCTTGCACCGCTCGTCTACTACTACCTGGAGAATGTGCTGCGAGTCGTGCTCTCGGCACCGATGGCGTGCTCGCGTCCCGCGCGCATGGTCATGGTGTGGCAGGCAAACTGGCGCAAGATCGTGCTGATCTCGCTGATCTCGCCGATGTCCTACTTCCTGATCCTGACGGCACTCAAGTACGCGCCGGTGTCGCACGTTGCCCCGGCGCGGGAGATGTCGATGATGATTGCCGCGCTGTTGGGCGTGCGTCTGCTGGGCGAGGGGAGATGCACCGCCGCGTGGGCGGTGCCGTGTTGATCGCGTTGGGCGTGGTCGCACTGACACTGGGCTGACGTCCACAGAAGCGAGCGCTTACATACGTTGCAACCAAAGCCCTTTGAGATATTCGCCTTCGGGGAACTGGGTGAGCATGGGGTGATCCATGCCCGCCGACAGGCGCCGCAGAATGCGGGCGTCCACTCCCGCATCCACGGCCGCGCCCGCCACGATCTTCTGGAACAGATCGGCGTCGATCGCGCCTGAGCACGAGTACGTCAGCAGTTGGCCGCCCGGGCGCAGCAGCTTGAAACCGGCCAGATTGATGTCCTTGTACGCCCGTGCGGCACGCTCCACGTGATGGGCCGACGGCGCGAACTTGGGCGGATCGAGCACGATCATGTCGAACAGGCGCCCCTCTTCGCGCAACGCGCGCAGGGTCTTGAAGACATCGGCGTCGCGCCATTCGGCACGCGCGGCGTCGAAACCGTTGAGTTCGACATTGCGCGCGCCGATTGCCAACGCGTCGCCGGACGAGTCGATGGACAACACACTCTGCGCCCCGCCCGCCAGCGCCGCCAGCGAAAAGCCACCGGTATAGCAGAAACAGTTGAGCACGTCGCGGCCCTTGGCCTGCTGCTTCACCAGCAGACGATTGTCGCGCTGATCGACATAGAAGCCGGTCTTGTGCCCGTTGCGCACGTCGACGTAATACTTCACGCCACACTCGTACGTCGTGAGCAAGTCGGGCGCCTGGGGCGGCTCAGCCCCCGCCAGCACGCCAGTAAGGCTCGGCAGGCCTTCGCGCTCGCGCACGGCGGCGTCGGAGCGTTCGTAGACATTGGGGCAGCCGGTCGCGCCGACGAGGGCGTTCACAATCGCGTCCTTCCAGGCTTCCACGCCGGCCGCCATGAATTGGCAGACGATCTGGTCCGTCACGGGCGCACCGGGCGCGGACTGGTAGCGGTCGACGATCAGGCCCGGCAGGCCGTCGGCCTCGCCGAAGATCAGGCGGGTTGCCCCGGTGTCGTGGACCATCTGCTCGCGATATGCGAGGGCGGCGCTCACACGACGCTTGAAGAACGCATGATCGACCGGCTCGTTTTCATCGAACGTCCAAACGCGGGCGCGGATGGCCGAGACCGGGCTGAAGGCGGCGCGAGCGAGAAATCGCCCGTCGGCGGCGCGCACCACGACCGTCGCGCCGGAAGCCGGTTTGCCGTCCACGCGCGCCACGGCGGTGGCGTAAATCCAGGGGTGACGGCGCAGCAAGGACTTTTCTTTGCCGGGCTTGAGGGTCAAGGTATTCATGCGGGACGGACCAACGGTTGACGACGGGGTGACGGCAAGTCATCCAGCAGACGGAGAACGTGCGGGACTTGCTGAGGAAGGACGCGATTCTACACCGAGTCGCGCCGTCCGCCGCAACGCTCAGGGCTTCTTGCGCGAGCGCGGATGCGCCTGATCGTAGACCTTCGCAAGGTGCTGGAAATCGAGTTTCGTGTAGATCTGTGTCGTTGAAATATTGCTGTGCCCCAGCATCTCCTGCACGGCGCGCAGATCGCCGGACGATTGCAGGACGTGCGTGGCGAACGAGTGACGCAGCATGTGCGGGTGCACGTGTGTCGGCAGCCCGGCCGCCAGCGCGTGGCGCGCCAGCCCCTGCTGCACCGCGCGCGCGCCGATGCGCTTGCCGCGCGCCGACAGGAACAGCGCATGCGGCTCAGCCGTTGCCAGCCCTGCGCGCATGTCCAGCCAACTGGCCAGTGCCTGCGCCGCTTTCTGGCCCACGGGCACGCGGCGTCGCTTGTTTCCCTTGCCGGTCACGACCACCTCGCGTTCGGGCAAATCAAGCCAACTCACGGAACGGTAGCCCTCGGCCTCGACGTAGCGATGATCGAGGCTCGTGAGCTCCGACAGGCGCAAGCCCGACGAGTACAGCAGCTCGAACATCGCCCGATTGCGCACGGCCTCGGCCGACGTGCCGGAGACGAACTCGACGAGCGCCGATGCCTGATCTGGCGACAGCGCTTTCGGCAACGGCTTGGGCTGTTTCGGCGCGCGCACGCCGTCGACGGGATTGGCCGCCAGCGAGGTGCGCTGGGCAAGCCACGCGAAGTAGCCTCGCCAGGCGGAGAGCTTGCGGGCGATGGAGCGGCCGACGAGGCCCTCGCTGTGCAACTGCATGGCGAAGCGGCGAATGTCGCCGTGCTCCAGCGATTCGAGCGAGCGGCCGCGCGCCAGACGCTGCAACTGGCGCAGGTCGCGCGTGTAGTTCTCAAGGGTGAGCTCGGCGAGCTTGCGCTCGCTGGCGAGCGACGTCAGGTAGTGGCGGATGCCCGGTTCGAGCGGTGTCTCGTCGTCCGACGCCCCGGCTTGCGCCCCGGGCTTGCGCGCGCGATCCGGCGAGGCACGCCCGGCGCGCGCCTTGGGCGTGGCCACGCTGGCAGGACGCGGCGATCGGGTCGAGGTGACCATAAGGCGTGGTGAAAGGTGCCGTCAGCGCATCAGTCCGCCCGGGCGCCGGCGACGCGCATCAGTCGTTCGCGCGCAGCTTGCTGAGCGCCGCGCCGGCCAGTTCCCCGATCTGCGTCAGGAAGTCGGTCGCCATGCCCTCATGGAAACGGCGGGCGTCTTCCGAGCCCATGACGAGCAGGCCGAAGACCGGTCCATCCGTCACTTGCGGGTCGCGCAGCGCGAGCAGCGCCACCGACGCCGGATCGCTCGGCGCGCCGAGCCATGTCACGGCTTCGAAACCGGTGTTGGCACCGCAATAGGGAGTCGCCAGGCTCGAGGCGAAGATCTTGACCTCTTCGCTCACGCTGCGGGCGAACTCGGCCGGTTGGTACGGCGCGGCCACGTTCCACACGCGAACGGCCGCGAAGGGGACGTTGAAAACGTCGCGCAGGCCGCGGGCAATCGCGTCGGGCAATGCGTGCGGATCGCGCTCGCCGAGCAGGCCGAGGTTCCAGCGATGCAGCTTGGCCGAGATGTCGTCGTTCTCGTGCCCGTAGCGCATCAATTCGGCGAGGCGTCGCTCGATCTGCTTGGTCTTTTCGCGCTGCATCTCGATCTGGCGCTCTTGCAGCGACACGGCGCGCTGGCCGTGCGGGCTGGTGAGCCGCACGCCGGCCAGCAATTCGGCATGGCGTTCGAAGAAGTCGGGATGCGCGATCAGGTATTCCGCAATATCTCGGTCGTTCATGAGTGTCCGTCTGCTGTTCGTCAACTGCCGCCAGCCGCCGCTGCGCACGAGGCACAACGGTGGCGCACGGCCGCCAGGGTCGCTAAATCAGAGTCCGTCAGAAACCAAAATCCTACTGTGCCGCTCCCGCGGCCTGCCCGCGCGGAACACCGGGACCGACGCTTGGCGTCAGATCTCGATCGTCCCTTCGAAGACCGTGGTCGCGGGTCCCGTCATGATGACCGGACCGCTTGCGCCGTCCCAGTCGATGGTGAGCGTGCCACCGTGCGTTTCGATGGCCACGGGCGCGGCCAGCAGCCCGCGGCGGATGCCTGCCACTGCCGCCGCGCACGCGCCGGTGCCGCAGGCGAGCGTCTCGCCCGCACCGCGCTCGTACACGCGCAGACGCGCCTGATGCTTGTCCACCACCTGCAGGAAGCCCGCATTCACGCGGCGCGGGAAGCGCGCGTGACGCTCGATCAGCGGGCCGTCCGTTTCCACCGGCGCGGTATCGACGTTATCCACCACCTGCACCGCATGCGGATTGCCCATCGAGACCACGGAAATCCACGTCGTCTTGCCGGCCACGTCGAGCGGCCATAGCGTGTCGTCGCCCTCGCCCCGCCCGGCCAGCCCGCTGGCGTCGAACGGCACATCCGACGCCGTGAGGATCGGCGCGCCCATGTCCACGCTGACCTGGCCGTCGTCGCGCATCGTGAGCGTGATCAAGCCCTGCTGCACCTCGACGCGCACCGTGCGCTTGTCGGTCAACCCCGTGTCGCGCACGAACTTGACGAAGCAGCGCGCCCCGTTGCCACAATGCTCCACCTCACCGCCGTCGGCGTTGAAGATGCGATAGCGGAAGTCAACGCCAGGCTGCGTCGAGCGTTCGACGAGCAGGAGCTGGTCTGCGCCGACGCCGAAATGGCGGTCGGCGAGCGCGCGCCACTGCTCGGGCGTGAAATCGATGGATTGCGAGATGCCGTCGATCACGACGAAGTCGTTGCCGGCACCCTGCATCTTGGTGAATTTGAGCTTCATGGCGCTATTGTAGTGGAGAAGGCCGACGCGCATCCGGCGCCTGTCAATACACGCTCGGCTCGCCGGGCGGGCGCGTCTTGAAGCGCTTGTGCACCCAGTAGTACTGCTCCGGCATCTTCAGGATTTGTTCTTCGAGGAACGCGTTCATCCGGCGCGCATCGGCGTCGGGGTCGCCGCTGGGGTAGTTTTCCCACACGGGGAAGACCTTGAGGCGGTAGCCCTTGTAGTTGGGCAGCACCTCGCCGATGAACGGCAGAATCTGGGCCCGGCCGACTTCGGCCAGCCGGGACACGGACGTCAGCGTACAAGTGTTCACGCCGAAGAACGGCACAAACGTGGAGTTCCGCGCGCCATAGTCCATGTCGGCCGCCAGCATGACCGGCTTGCCCTTTCGGAACATGCGCAGCACATCGCGGGCACTGTCGCCGCGCGCGATCATTTCCGCGTCGAAACGACCGCGCTGCTCGCGGGCCATCGCGTCGAACGCCGGGTTCGACATCGGCGTGTAGAGCGACGCGCACGGCCGGTGCAGCGAGTAATTGATGAAAATCGAGCCCGCCTCGATGCCCACGAAGTGGAACCCGAGCAGGATCGTGGGCGGCATGTTCGGGTCGAGCAGGTCGACCGCCGAATCGAGTTCGATGAGCCGCTCCAGCTTCTTGCCGTCGGCGAACCATTGCACGCTGCGCTCCGCGTAGCTGCGAATGGCATGCACGAACGACGCCTTGGCCACGCGCTCGCGCGTCGCCTCGTCCCAATGCGGGAAACACAGCCGCAAATTGGTGTGCACAACGCGCTTTCGCGAGCTGGGAATCAGGTACAACAGGTGTCCGAGACCGGCGCCAAAGCGCGCGACCCAGCCATAGGGCAGCAGGTTGAGGCCGCGCAGCAGGCCGACGCTCAGGTAGTAGCCGAGGGATTTCTTGGGTGTGGTTGCCATGTCGCAAGCAGGATTTCTTCAGGGGCGTATAATAAGCGACATCGCCGAGTTAACTGACAACTTGCGGGGCGATTCGAATGTGCCACCCTATCGAGGCAGCGCATTCGACCAATTTTCCGCTAAAGCGTCGCCGCTTCCCCTCCGATGACGGCAACGTGAGTCGCCAAATTCGTTTAGAGGAGCCAGAAGTGGCGAACGATTATCTCTTTACTTCCGAATCGGTCTCCGAAGGTCACCCCGACAAGGTCGCCGACCAGATTTCGGATGCCGTGCTCGACGCCATCCTGAAGCAAGACAAGTACGCGCGCGTTGCCGCAGAAACGCTGTGCAACACGGGTCTCGTCGTGCTCGCGGGTGAAATCACCACGACCGCCACGGTCGACTATCAGCAAGTCGCGCGCGAGACCATCCGTCGCATCGGCTACGACAACACCGACTACGGTATCGACTACAAGGGTTGCGCGGTGCTGGTCGCCTACGACCGCCAGTCGCCGGACATCGCCCAGGGCGTGGACCGTGCGCATGACGACAACCTCGATCAGGGCGCCGGCGACCAGGGCCTGATGTTCGGCTACGCTTGCGACGAAACACCGGAACTCATGCCGCTGCCGATCTATCTGTCGCACCGCCTGGTCGAGCGCCAGTCGCAAGTGCGCCGTGACGGTCGTCTGCCCTGGCTGCGCCCGGATGCCAAGTCGCAAGTCACCATCAAGTACGAAAACGGCCGTCCGCACAGCATCGATACCGTCGTGCTCTCGACGCAGCACCATCCGGACATCGCGCTGGAAGCCCTGCGCGAAGCCGTCATCGAAGAAGTCATCAAGCCGGTGCTGCCGGCCGACCTGATCAAGGGCGACATCAAGTTCCTGGTGAACCCGACCGGTCGTTTCGTGATCGGTGGCCCGCAGGGCGACGCCGGCCTCACGGGCCGCAAGATCATCGTCGACACATACGGCGGTGCCGCACCGCACGGCGGTGGCGCGTTCTCGGGCAAGGATCCGTCGAAGGTCGATCGCTCGGCCGCCTACGCGGGCCGTTATGTCGCGAAGAACATCGTGGCCGCCGGCCTTGCCTCGAAGTGCGTGATCCAGGTTTCGTACGCCATCGGCGTGGCGCGACCGACGTCGGTCATGGTCAACACGTTCGGCACGGGCAAGATCAGCGATCAGCGTATCGCCGAGTTGGTCGAGAAGCACTTCGACCTGCGTCCGAAGGGCATCATCCAGATGCTCGACCTGCTGCGCCCGATCTACGAGAAGACCGCCGCCTACGGGCACTTCGGCCGTGAAGAGCCGGAATTCTCGTGGGAAGCGACCGACCGCGCCGACATCCTGCTGGCCGACGCCGGCCTGCGCGCGGTGGCCTGATCCGACATCGCTCTCGTGGTGCCCGCCGGTCTCGACCGGCGAACGCCCAACAAAACCCCCGCTCGGGACTGAACCGGCGGGGGTTTTGTTTTATCGCGACGTCGGATGCCCGACGTCAGAGCTCAGAGGTCAGCGCATCAATTGCCGGATCATCGTGGCGAACACCTTGCCATACGGTGGATTGAGCAGGCCGGCGCCGTTCCAGCGCGCCTGCCGGAAGATCGGCTTCTCCTTGGAGAACGTCCGGAAGCCCGCCTCGCCGTGGTACCCCCCCATGCCCGACGGTCCCACGCCGCCGAACGGCAGCGCATGCTCCGCAACGTGCAGCAGCGTGTCGTTGATCGTCACGCCGCCGGAAATCGTGCCGTCGACGACACGGCCAATGCGCGTATTGTCGGTATCGAACACATACAGCGCGAGTGGACGCGCACGCTCATTGACATAGGCGATGGCGGCGTCCAGGTCATCGTAGGGCACCACCGGCAACAGCGGCCCGAAGATCTCCTCGCGCATCACGCGCATGCCGTCATGAACACCGGTAAGCACCACGGGCGGCAGACGCCTGCGCGCCGCCTGCGCCGGGGTATCGAACAGCGCATGCGACGTGGCGCCCTGCGCCGCCGCCTCGGCGGCAAGCCCGGACAACCGCTCGAAGTGCCGAGACGACACGATGCTCGTGTATTGCGGATTGTTCACGGCGTCGGGATACAAGCGCGCCGCCACCTGCCGCGCCGTGGCAACGAAGGCGTCGAGCTTGTCGCGCGGCACGAGCACATAGTCGGGCGCCACACAGGTCTGACCCGCGTTGACCAGCTTGCCGAGCATGATGCGCTCCACCGCGTGCTCCCATCGCGCACCCGGCCCGATGATGGCCGGCGACTTGCCACCGAGTTCGAGCGTCACCGGCGTGAGGTGTTCGCTGGCCGCTCGCATCACATGATGGCCGATCGACGTCGCACCAGTGAACAGCAAATGGTCGAACGCCAGCGTCGAGAACGCGCGCGCGACCTGTGCGTCACCCGTCACGACCGTGACCCACTCCGGCGGGAACGTCTCGGCCACGGCGGCCGCAAACGCATCCGCGAAGCGCGGCGTGACCTCGGAGACCTTGATCATCACCCGATTGCCGGCGGCCAAGGCGTCGGTGAGCGGACCGACGGCCAGAAACAACGGGTAATTCCACGGCACAATCACACCGACGACGCCGAGCGGCTGCGGCACGACGGCGCGTCGCGCAGGCAGCATCCACAGGTTTGCCCAGCCGCGCGACCCACGCATCCAGTGGCGCGTGTGCGCGAGCGCATGCTTCAGGTTGCCGTGCGACGGGAACAGTTCGAGCATGTCCGTTTCCTGCGCCGAGCGGCCGCCGAAATCCGCGTCGATGGCGCCCGCGAACGCTTCGCGATGCTTGTGAAGCATCGCTTGCAGCGCTTTCAGGTGACGCTTGCGTGTCGGCCATTCGACGTGCGGTGCGGCGTCGTGCGCGCGGCGCATCGCGTCGAAGCGCGGCAATAGCGACGCGCGGGCGATGTCGTCGTCGGTCGAGGTATCCGGTGCCGACAACGGTGTCGCCTCATGCAACCCGTTCAATTCATGTTGGTATCCCATGCCTTCTCCTCCCTGAGGTCGCAGGTGGCCCCCGTAGGGGCCGCCCAACGCCATCGATATATTGTTATCCGTTATGCGAGAAAAGCCCGGTCGAGCCAGGCGCGTTGCACTGCCACCGCGAGCGTGTCCGGCATCACGCCGTACACCCGCCCGCCCGCGTTCGAGAATCGGCTCTCGATGAAGCCATGCGCCAACTCGGCCGGCGCGTGTTCGAGCAACAACGCCGCCTGTGCCAGCAGTACCACCTGCTGTGCAATCGCACGCGCGCGAGTCGCGTGCGTTGCCGGATCGGCCGCCAGCCAACCGTGCAACTGCGCCAACGCCGCGCGCAGCGGCGCATGCGATCCCGTGCGCTCGCCGACCCATCGGAACCAGTGCTGTGCGACGTCAGGCTCACGGCTCATGGCGCGCAACACATCGAGACACATCACGTTGCCCGAGCCTTCCCATATCGAATTGACGGGCGCCTCGCGATACAGCCGCGCCAGCGGGCCGGTCTCGACGTAGCCGTTTCCGCCCCACACCTCCATGCACTCGCCCGCGAGTTCGAGCGCGCGCTTGCATACCCAGAACTTCGCGGCAGGCAGCACGATGCGGCGCCACGCCCGCTCGTGCGGCGAATCGTTGTCGGACACGCCCGCGTCGAACGCCTGTGCCAGCCGCATGGCCAGCCACGTTGCCGCTTCCGACTCCAGCGCCAGATCCGCGAGCACCGTCGTCATCAGATCCTGATCGACGAGCTTCGCCCCGAACGCCGAGCGATGGCGCGCGTGATGAATCGCCTGCACGACCCCCGCGCGCATCATTGCCGCGCTGCCGATCACGCAGTCGAGCCGCGTATACGTCGCCATCTCGATGATCGTGGGAATTCCACGCCCCGGCGCGCCGACGCGTGTGCCATACGCGCCCTGCAACTCGACTTCACTGCTCGCGTTGGAGCGATTGCCGAGCTTGTCCTTGAGACGTTGCACTTGCACACCGTTCTTGCGCCCGTCCGGCGCGTAGCGCGGCACGAAGAAGCAGGACAACGCATCGCTGTCGGCGTCGCGTGCGAGCACCAGATGCGCGTCGCACTGCGGCGCGGAGAAGAACCATTTGTGCCCGACGAGCGAGAACGTGCCGTCCCCGCAATCGGTGGCCGTGGTGGTGTTGGTGCGCACGTCGGAGCCGCCTTGTTTCTCCGTCATCCCCATGCCGATGAGAATGGCGTGCTTCTGCGCCAGCGGCACGTCGCGCGGGTCGTGCTGTGGCGCGAGCAACTTGTCCTTGATCGACGCGAAGCGCGTGGGCTCCTTGGCGAGCACCGGAATGCTCGCGAACGTCATCGTCGTGGGGCACAACGCACCGGCCTCGTTCTGCGCGTGCAGGAAATAGGCCGCCGTGCGCGCCGTCATCGCACCGTCGCGCGGATGCGCCCACGGCAACGACTGCAGTTCGGCCCCCGCAACAAGCCCATGAGCGCATGCCACGACGGATGAAACTCGACGTGATCGATGCGATTGCCTTGCGAATCGAACGATTGCAGTTCCGGCGCGTGACGATTGGCCGCCTCCGCCCACGCCTGCACCTCGGCTTCGCCCAGGCGAGCGCCCTGGCGATGCAGCGTTGTCGCATGCCACCCCGCGCCGAACGCCGCCACTGCGGCTTGCAATGCGGCGTCGGTGGCGTAAAGGTTGTAGTCGGTAAGCGGCGGCACCTGATTGGTGATGTCGTGGGTCTGCCAGGCTTGCGTCATCCGTGTCTCCGTATGCCCAATTGCCGTATGTGACGGTCACGCCATGGGGATCCTTTCATCATAGCGGCTAGGTCCGCGCGCTCCCATAAATTAGAGGATTGCTTCACATCCCCCCGGGCGCAGGGATTGTCTGCTTACAATGAGTGCCGCTTCGAGGCGTCGCCCATGAAGCGGCACCGCGCGCAGCCAGACACGAGACAATCGCGCACAGAACGACAAGCAAAATGCAGCGTACAAGACGTCAAAAAAAGCAGTAGATGCAGTGCCCATCCAAGGGAGGATGACAGCATGGACTACGACTACATCATTGTCGGCGGCGGCTCCGCCGGTTGTGCCTTGGCGGCGCGATTGGCCGACGGTGCGCCGGGCAGCACGATCGCGCTGATCGAAGCGGGTCCGCCCGACAACAGCTTTCTCGTACGGTTGCCGCTCGGTCTCGCCGCATTGGTGCCGTTCCGATCGCGGCGCAACTATGGCTATCGCACGACGCCACAGGCGGGGCTGGCCGGACGTCAGGGCTATCAGCCGCGCGGACGTGGCCTGGGCGGCTCGAGTTCGATCAACGCGATGATCTACACGCGCGGTCACCCGGACGATTACAACGCATGGGCGCAGGCCGGCTGCACCGGCTGGGGATGGGACGACGTGCTGCCGTACTTCCGTCGCAACGAGAACAACGAACGCGGTGCAGACGCCTGGCACGGTACCGGCGGCCCGCTCAACGTTGCCGATCTGCGCACGGTCAATCCGTTCTCGCAACACTATGTCGACGCGGCGCGCGAAGCCGGGTTTCCCGTGAGCGACGACTTCAACGGTCCGCACTACGAAGGCGCGGGCATCTATCAGGTGACGCAAAAAGACGGGCAGCGCTGGAACGCCGCGCGCGCCTATCTGCAAGGAAAATCACGCGCGAATCTGCATGTCATCACCGACGCGCTGGTGCAGCGCGTTGTCTTCGATGGCAAGCGCGCGACCGGCGTCAAAGTGCAACGGCGCGGCGCGCTGGAGACGCTGCGTGCACGCGCTGAAGTCGTGCTGAGCGCCGGAGCGTTCAATTCGCCGCAGTTGCTGATGTGCTCCGGGATCGGTCCCGCCGAACACTTGCGCTCGCATGGCGTGGAGGTGCACGTCGATGCCCCGGGTGTCGGAGAGAACCTGCAGGATCACATCGACTTCATCATCAACAAATACGTGGCGCATCGCGATCTGGTCGGCTACACGCCCGCGGGATTGTGGCATCTGCTCACGCAAGGGCTGGACTATCTTCGCGAGCGGCGCGGCCTGTTCGCCAGCAACGTGGCCGAAGCCGGCGGCTTCCTCAGGAGCGATCCGTCGCTGGCACGCCCCGATTTGCAGATGCACTTCCTCGTGGGCATCTGCGACGACCACAATCGTCGTCTGCATCTGCGCCGAGGCCTGTCGTTGCATGCCTGCGTACTGCATCCGAAAAGCCGCGGGCGCGTGACGCTTGCCAGCGCCGACATGCGCGACGCGCCGCGGATCGACCCGGCTTTTCTGCAAGCGCAGGAGGACGTCGACACGTTGCTGCGCGGGGTGCGCGTGATTCGCCGGATTCTCGCAGCGCCGTCGCTCGCACAGTTCGGTGGCGAGGAGCTGCACAGCCGGGGCATCGAGTCGGACGAAGCACTCACCGCGCTGATCCGTGCGCGCGCCGACACCATCTACCACCCGGTCGGCACGTGCCGGATGGGCAGCGATGCGGCGTCGGTCGTCGATCCGGAACTGAGGGTTCGCGGCGTGGAAGGTTTGCGCGTGGTCGATGCGTCGATCATGCCCACGCTCATCGGCGGCAACACCAACGCCCCGTCGATGATGATCGGCGAAAAGGCCGCGGACCTGATGTTGTCCGGCGGGGGTCGATTGACGCAGCGCGTTGGATCGGCATCCGTCGACACCGCACCGCAAGCACCAGCGACGTTAGCCGCCCGGGCGCAGCCACAGATCCAGGAAAGGCTCGCCCCACAGCCGGCTCGCCACCGCACCCAAGCATAGCCAAGGACCGAACGGCAGCGGCTCGCGCAACGCGCGGCCGCGCCACGCGCCGAGGCCGGCGAAAGCGAGCGTGGCCGCCACCGCGCCGAACGCGAGCATCAGCGGCGTGCCGATCCAGCCCAGCCACGCGCCGCACGCGGCGACGAGCTTGGCGTCGCCGCCGCCGAGTCCGTCGACACCGGTCAGCGCCCGATACGCGCCCCCCATCGCCGCAATGACGCCATACCCCAACGCAGCGCCAAGCACGGCGTCGTCGATGGGTAATGTCAGGCCCGCAACGCTGCCCAGCAAACCGGCCCACAGCAGCGGCAACGTGAGCGCATCGGGCAACAGTCGCGTGTCGATGTCGATCAGCGAAAGCGCGAGCAACGTCGCGCCGAAACCGCACCATGCCAGCATCGCGACGTACTGCGTCGACGGTGCGAACGTCCAGGCGAGCGTCGCGAACATGACACCCACGGCCAGTTCAACGAGCGGGTAGCGCGGGGAAATGCGGTCGCGGCAATGCGCGCACCGGCCGCGCAGGAAGACGTAGCTGAGCACCGGGACATTGTGACGCGCTGCGATGCGAGTCTCGCAATGCGGGCAGCGCGACGGCGGCCACGCGAGGTTGAACGTGGGCGTGACCGGCGGCAACTCGCCCGCCCACGTCGCGGCCTCCTGCGCCCATTGTCGCTCCAGCATGCGCGGCAGACGGGAGACGACGACGTTCAGAAAGCTCCCGACGAGCAGCCCCAGCATCGCCATCGCCACCACCACCGCTTCGCGCGGCAGTGCCCGAAAGTCATTCCCAACGTTATCGATGAGCAACGCCATCATCAGAACATCGACTCCGCGTACTCACCCGCCGCGTGACCGATCTGCAACATGCCGCCCACGGTGAAGATGATCGTCAGACCGACCAACGCCATCAGCACCGAGCGTAGCGCAGCGGAACGCGCCTTGACGCGCTCCGCGACTTCCTCGATGGTCATCAGGCCGATCTTGCGAATGCCGGCATCGAAGTTGGTGCGTCCCGCGTATTCGACCAGACGATCGAAGACCTCCTCGTTGAAGATGCCGGTGTCCATCGCCTTGACCAGACTTCGCTCGCTCTTGAGCGACGCGCGCATGCGCAGCAGGTGCGAGCGCATCCAGGGCGACGCGCCCACGAGCAACAGCGAGACGGCGTCGAACACCGACGTCTTCGCCCCCGTCAGTGCAGCGAGCGCCACAAGGAACTCGCCCGCCCGCACATCGCGATACACGGCGTACGGGCCGAAACGGTCGGCGCGTCGACGCAGCGGGCCCGCCCATCGACTCAGCGACAGCGAGATCGCCACCACGACCGCAAGCGGCACGCCATAGAGCAACGGCCACCAATTCGCCACGAAGCCCGACAACACATACAGCCCCTTGCCCACGAGCGGAAACCGCTCCGGCGGCATGATCTCGGTCATGATCGGCATCATGCCGTAGGCCACGCCCAACTGGATCGCGGCGAGCAGCACCGACATGAAGATCGGCAGCACCACGGCCCCGGCGATCGCCGCGCGGGTTTGCTGCTGCAAGGTGACCACACGCGCCAGAAAGCGCAGCGTGCCGGCAAGATCCCCCTTTTCGCCGGCGGAAATCACGATCAGGTCTTCGTCGGGAATCGTGCCCTGCCACGACTTGCGCAGGTTCTTCGAGCTGGCGCGGTCGCGCCAGATGGCATAGAGCGGCGCCATCGGATTGCGCCGCTCCTTGGCGCGCGCATACCGGCGGGAGAACAGTTCGAACGGATTGGCACCGTCCTCGATAGCGTCGGCGAAGTCGCTGTAGAACTTCGCGCGCATCTTGCGAAAATGACGTTTCGCCCGGCTCAGTCCCGGATACGGATCGCGCGCGGGCGATAGCTTGGCTAGCAGATGTTTGACGGCTTCGAGCATAGGCATTTGAAGGGCGTTTCAAACCAGTTTCGTGACAACGGCTCACACACTCGCGAGTCGGCGCGGCGGCTGCGGCGACGTGGAGCCGCCCTTCCATAACTGGAACTTCTTGAGCTTGTAGAACGCCGCCTCGATGTCCTGCGGATCGATGCGGCCCTGCGCCATCTTGTAGATCGCATGCTCCATCGCCGACTTGCCGCACATGACGGGGCTCGTGAGATCGCCGTCGTGGTACGCGCGCCAGTGCCGCTGCGCTTCCCAGAATTTCGATTGCCGCAACAGGTCGAGCAATTCCTCGGTCAATTCGCACACCTCCGCCACGACTGTCTGCCCGGCCGTGCCCCGGCCCTTGCATTGCGCGCACCCCGGCCCCGCCACACAGACACGCGCCGTGTCGATGCCGAGGCCACCGATCACGCTCAACGTCATCTCGTCAAGCTTGCCGATAGCCGGCAACTTGCAGTGATCGCACAGCACCGGAATCAGCTTCTGGTACACCATCGCGGTAAGAAAATTGGGGGAGGTCACGGCGGAGACGGGCATGCCGATCTCGTCGCTGATCAGGCGCGGAATAATGCCGAAGGCGCTCGACGCGTGCACGGTCGAGAGCACCTGGTGCCCCGTCTCGGTCATCGATTTCGCGAACGAGCCGGTCTCCACGTCGCGGATCTCGCCGGGCATGAGCTTGTCCGGATCGCCGCGCAGCAGCACTTTCGCTGCCGCGCCGAAGGCCGATTCGCCGTGACCGTCTTCGGCACGCCGCTGAATCGGGATCTGCGTCACATGCGGCTGGATGTACTCGACCGGATCTTCGATGGAGAAGAATTTCTTACCGGCGTCGCGCTCGTACATCATCATGGTGCGCAAGGTCGTCGACTTTCCCGAGCCCGTCTCGCCCGCGATGATTGTCAGCCCCGGGCTGCGATACACCGCGTTCTCCAGCACTTCGACCTGGTCGTCCGAATAGCCGAGTTCGGCGAGCGACATGACATCGTCGTCGACGGCCTCGTTGACGAGCAGGCGCAGCACGACATCGACGCCGCGATTTTCCTTGATGCTCTGCAGGCGCAGCTGATACTTGCGATTGCGCAGGTTCAAGGGAATCGAGCAACTCTGATGCTGGTCCTCGTCGAAGTGATTGTGGCTGCGGCTGCTGGGGTCGGCGCGCGAGTTGTAGGCCGCCGAGACCGCGTCGAGCATCGCATGGTAGTCGCGCGACAGGCGATCGACCTCGCTGGTGGCGCGCAACTTGCCGTGAATGCGCATGCGCACGCGCACATGCCGGCCCTCGCGAAACTCGAAATGGATGTCGGACGCCCGAGCGTCAATGGCGCGCTCGATGATCAGATCGAAATTCCGGTAGGCGCCGGTGCGCTGCTCCTCGGTGCGTGCGCCGTCATCGCCGTTCTGTTGCAGACGCGACTGCATGAGCAGGATCTCTTCGGTCGTGCCGACATAGACACCTTCGAGATCGAGCCGGTGCGTCGCCCGCACCGCCTGCTCGAAACGCGAGAGCAGATCCGAGCCCTGCATGCGAACGAACGTCGTGTGCTCGAGCAACACCAGGAACAGGCGCGGCTTGATGGCCACGAGCACCAACGACCCGTTTTCGGCGCCCGCCAGGGTGATGCCGAGATCCTGACGCCAGCCCTGCGTTTGGATGTCTTCCAGGCGAAGGTCGGCAATCGGTCGTGCGACAGCGCCGCCACGCGCGTTGACGCGCGAGAACGCGGCTTGGAAACGGTCAGAAATCGTTGCCATCGCGTCGCCCCGGTGAGCCCTGTCTGGCGTTGTTCGTGGGTGCCGGGCCCATCGCATTGGGCAACAGCAGGCGACGCGGCTTGCCGCCTCGCGCCACGTCGACGAAGTCGCTGCCGATCTTCACCACCCGCCAGTCGCCGAACCGGTCGCCGTTGCTCACGTTGTAGCCGAAGCGGCCATCGACGCGCAAATAGGCCACCGTGGTCTCGTCGACGCCGTGAATGAAGAGCAGCTCTGGCGGCACGTCGGGCGCCCCACCGCTCGTGGGCGGACGCTCGGCCCCTTTTGCCTCGCCCTGGGCGTCCGCGGCTTCCTGCGACGACTTGAGGTGGGCGCGCGCAAAGGTGTCGATGGTCTCGGCGGCACGCGCGGGCACGATCGACATCGGCAACGACAGCATCGCGGCCGTCGCGACCCCAGCGGTCAAGCGAAGCTTAGTGGACATAGTAGGTTCCTTGAGCGGAGAAGACGGGTTTGGTGTCGTCGATCACGATCGTCAACTCGTGCAACGACATGTTGCCGGCGCGCATCATCAGACCGGCCACGGAATCGACGAACGCCAGGTGCCCGGCCATCTTCCACTCGCCCTTGGCGATCGGCGGCGGCACATCGCTGCGTCCCGCGACCTCCGGCGGCACGTTGACGAGCGGCTGAGGCATCGAGAGCGAGATGTCCATGCCGTAGTCCCCGAGCGATTGCAGACGGGCACCCGCCGTGCGCAGGAATTGCGTGCGCGGCACAGGCGTCACACGCGCATCGCCGTCGTCAGGATCGTCTTCGTCGTCGGCAGGCGTTTGCGCGACAGCCTTGGCCGTCGCAGCGACGGCGGACTTCGACACCGGCGGGACGGCGTCGACGGGCGTCATGGACTCCGTCGCGTGGTCGAGATCGACGATCTGCGCGTTCGGACGTTGCGAGAGGAGCAGATCGAATGTGCCGCCCTCCTGGCGTTGCCACTGAATCTCACAGTCCTGCGTGTTGCACGAAATGGCGGCGGGACGCCATCCGCCCGCGTTCGCCGGCAGGGCCTGAATCGTGTATTGCAGTCGACGCGCATACGACGCCCCGGCCGCGAACGGCTCTGCGTCGATGGCGCGCGCAAGCGCCTGCTTGTAGACATCGACCGGATCGACCCGATTGGCCGCCGCGCGCTTCGCCTGCTGCATGTCGTCATACCAGGACCACCCCCACGCCCCGGCGCCACCGACGAGACAGAGCGTGACGAGTGCGATGGCCGCGATTTTCAGTTGCCGTGCCGGCAGGGGCTTGCGCACCGCCTGCAGACACGCCTCGCGCGACGGTTCCTGATCGACCTGCTTCGCGATGTCCTCGAGCGTGAGCGCCACGTCGGCAACGCCGAAACTCAGGGGCGCCACACCGGCAATCGTGATCTCGCCGTCGATCTCTGCGGCCCATTGTTCCAGCCGCGCGCGCACGTCGGACGCTGGCACCACCAGATCCAGTTCCGGACGGTGCTCGCGCAGCGTGATGAGGAGCGTTGCCGCGGCGTTGTCGGGGTCGGGATGCAGAAACGCGACATTCGGCGCATCGACCATCGCACCGAGCACGGCGCCCAGCGCGTATCGCTCCGGCGTGCCTTGCCCCTTGATGACCGGGTCCGTTGAAAACAGGCCCACGGTGCGCGTACCGGCGCCGTCGTCGGCCACGGCGAAGTGCGATGCATCCCGGCTTCTGGCAAGCCCACGGATCTCCGTGGCTTCCTTTTGCAAGCCGATCAACGTCTCCCACTGCCCACCGACGACGAGATGGTTGGACAATATGCGCGTCATGTCACACGCCCTCGGTCAGTTCCGGCGAAATCAGGATGACGACTTCCTTGACCTGCTGACGCGCCTCCTTCGTGCCGCCTTCGTAATTGAAGATGCCGTCGCGATCGGTCGAATCGTCCTTGCGGCGAAAGCCGCTGAGCACCAGCGTATCGCCCGACTTGAGCGATGCCCGCTGCATGGTCTGGATCGACGCCGTGATCGGCAACTGCATAAAGGTGCCCACGCCGAGACCGTCGTCGCCGCTCCCGCGACCGCCCTCGCCCTGGCCGCCAATGCCCACCTGCACGCCATCGGTTCCGATTTTCGCGCTCACGTCCGTGCCTGAGCCCTCTCCGGCGCCCGCGTTGCTGCCGCTCGGCGTTTCCTTGCCCGTGCGCAGGTTGATCTTGTCGAGCTTCCTGAGGTCGGACATGTCGATCTGAACCTGCAACATCACGCTTCGGTTATCCATGAGCGTGGGCAGCAGATTCATCACGAAGCCCGTGGTCAGCACCGACTGTTCGGCGGTCACGACGGCTTGTCCGCCGTAATTGCCGGGTGTCATCTTCGTTTGCGCGACGAAGCCCTGATTTTGAGTGACGGCGACCGGCGCCGGCTGATTGTTCAGCGTGACGACCGTGGTGTCGATCACCGTACTCACGCGCCCCTGCTGGCTGAGCGCGCGGATGAAGGCGTTGGACCCCTTGAATCGCCCGGTATCGATCGTTCTGAGCTGCATCCCACCCTTGCGCGACATGAGCGAGCCGCCGGCTGCTGGGCCCGCCAGGCCCAGCGTGATGCCGCTCGCCGCCTGATACACCAGATCCCAGTCGACGCCCGTGGCCGAATTCTCCTCGAGCGAGACCGAGTACACCTGCACGCGCAGCTTGACCTGACGGCCGAGCACCGCGTTCTCCGCGTCGATATAGCTCGCCACGCGTTCGATGACGTCGGCCGAGTCGCTCACGACCAGCGAACTCGTCACGACGGAAGGCGTGACACGTCCGCCCTCCGAGAGCATGTCGCTCACCGTCTTGACGAGATCCGTCCAGTAATCGAGTTCGGACTCCACGCTGACCTTCGCGTCGGCATTGAAGCTCAGATCGACGCCGCCCGCCGAGCCGCCCGCCCCGCCACCGCCCGAGGCACCGCGACTGGCCTGCATTTGCGACGCCTTGCCCACCGACGCCCGATACGACGAACTGCCGGGCATCATCTTGATCTGGAAAGTCCGCGTGACATACCGTGCGAAATGAACCACGCCGTCGCGGTAGGTCCAGTGCGTGCCGGTTCGAAACGCAATGGTGTCCAACAGTCCCGACAGCGTGCCGGCGTATTGCAGCGGCACCGTCGGCTCGCCCGTGTCGGCGCAATTGAGCTGGAAGAGGTTGGCCGGGCTGCCGCCGTTGCTGCCACGGTTCGCGGCACGCGGGCCGCCCCCGCCGCTACCTGCGCCACTCCCGCCACCCGCGGCGCACGACACGTCCGAGGCCAGGCGAATGGTCAAGCCGTTGCCGCGTGCCACCTGGGCCAGCACGACCGACATCGGCAATGGCGCGCCGGTCGCGAAGCGCACGTTGCGCTTGAAGAAGTCCGGTAACGCTATCGAGGCGTTGATCGGGACGGAACGCTTGGCCAGCCACGCCCCCTCCACGTGCTCGATGGCGCGAATCGGGACCGCCGCATGCGTGTCGAACGCCGATTGCGCGTTCGTCAGCACCTGCGAAACGTTGGCGTCGGTCTTGGAGAGCATGCCGGGCGTGCCGCACGCCGTCAGGAACGTAGTGGCGCACAACACGCCAAGTCGCTTACTCATGGATTACCGCTTCCGTGATGAAGGCTGCGCCGGGGGGAGCGCAACGCTTGTTATTGAGTGGCGTGAACGACGCGCAGCACGCGGTTGGCCTCGTAGACTTTCACGCGAATGGGGGCATCGGTGTTCTGCAACGAAACCACGATCTGCTCGACGATGCCCAGGAAGTCGCCCGTGAAGGTGGCGGGATACTCGATGGGGAAGTCGCGATCGATCTCCCAGGCGAGTTGCCAGCCGTGCGCCTCCAGGTAACGCTGAAGCGCCACAGAGACGCGGCCGTCGCCCGGCGACATGAGCAGTTCGAGAAGTTCGCGCACTTCGACCTGCGCAAGCGGTTCCGACGCGGCGATGGCCGGCGACGGCGATACGGACGACAGGGGCAATGTGGGCAATGCGGACGTCAAGCCCCCTCCGGCAGCGCATCGTTCGACGATGCCGTGTCCAGCGCGCTCGCGAGCGGCGGTGGCGGCGATACTGCCGCCGCCCTGCCGGACATCAACGGTTTGTGACTGGCGAACGCGATCTGCAGATCGGACGATCGAGACGCCTCTCGAGACCTCTCGACAGCGACAACCGTACTCGACCAGACGGTTGTCGCGACGGCAGCGGTCAGCACGCTTTTGATGTGCATGTTTTCCTCACGTCGAATTCAATGCCGAAATACCGGACGGGGTTCGATCATGAGATCAGGAGCCGCTGATGGTGAACTCGAGCTTCGCCTTGGTCAGGTCGTTCTTCTGGCCCGCGTCGTCCCCCGACATATTCGAGGATTGGCACGCCACCGCCAGGTTGCCCATCTCGAAGGGCTTTTTCAAATTCTTGAGATTCGTACCGTTCACGGTGACTGTCGTGAAGTTCGAGTGCAGCGTCGTCATGAACTTCTGACATTGATCGCTGGGCACATCCTCCGACGTCACCTGAACCCCGAAATTCGGCCCATCGTTGATCTTGGTCGTGATGGGTGCCATTTTCAACGTTCCGCCGAAGCGGTTCAGATATTCGCCGACCGTGCCTGCCGGAGACGGGGTAATCGAGCCGAACAGACCCATCTTGTCCATATCTTGCGGGCTCGTCTTGGCCGTCAGTTGCCCGGAAAGCACGGCGTTTTGAATCGACACCACGGCCATCTGCCAGTCCTTGATCTCCTGGTTCACGCGCACGGAGTTCATCAGCCTGGGCACACCCACCATCGCCCCAGCCATGATCAGCCCCATGACCGCGACGGCGACGGACAACTCGACCAGCGTCACACCGCGCTGGCCGCGCTTGATCCATCGACCCTTCATCTTGTTTTTCATTTGCACGAGTGCGCCCTCGTTCACTTGCATGTCCATACCCCTCTTCCTGAGCAAATCGATTGGAAAAGCCGCGCGCCTTTGCGGTGACATCCGTGCGCTGCGACAGGGGCGATTTATGCCTGAACACTCGGCACCGCGTTATCGCGTGTTATCCGAATTTTTCGCAAATTGACAATTCCGGGGGCAGGAAAGCACCCATCTGCGTGCCAATTTCGATAAGACGCTGTCTCTCGCCAAACGGCGAACAAGCGTCCTGGAGGAAGTTCAGAGCAAGGAGGGGCAAGGATCGACGCGAACGAGTGTCGCACCAGGGGTTGTCGTGGCCGTCAGAATCGGCCCAACCGCAACAAGAGTATTCCCAACGTCGCGCGCCGACGTCATCATTCAGCGGTTTCACAAGGCGCGTGGCACGCGTGCGTACGCAGATCGGGACGGTAACGCCACGCGGCGTGGAAGACCGGACGCACCGCGGATTTGCGCCGCCCGCCGCCGAAAACACGACGCCGGACGCGTCAGCGCACCGCAGTCATTCCACCTTCATGCCCGCGAGTTCCGGTCGTGCGGGCGGGTAGGACAGATTCAGATCGGTCAGCGCCTGCACCAGCAACTCAGCCACCATCAGGTTGCGGTGACGTTTAGCGTCGGACGGCACGACGTACCAAGGCGCGTGTTCCGTCGACGTGGCGGATAGCGCCGCCTCGTAAGCCTTGGTGTAATGCGGCCAGAAGCTGCGCTCCTTGAGATCGTTCAGTTCGAACTTCCAGTGCTTGTTCGGATCGTCGATGCGCTCCTGCAAGCGTTTGCGCTGCTCGTCGGACGAGATATACAGGAAGCACTTGACGATGCGCGTGTGGTTGTCGGCCAGCAGACGCTCGAAGTTGTTGATGTGCGTGTAGCGTCGCTTGCACTCGTCGGCGTCGATCCAGTCGTGCACGCGCGTGATGAGCACGTCTTCGTAATGGCTGCGATTGAAGATGACCAACTCGCCCGCCCCGGGCACGACGCTATGGACACGCCACAGAAAGTCGCGCGCCAGTTCCGTGGGCGTGGGCGACTTGAAATTCGCCACGCGAATGCCGAGCGGATCGACGTTCTGGAACACCGCGCGAATGGTGCTGTCCTTGCCGCTGGTGTCCATGCCCTGCAACACGAGCAGGACACGTTGCCGGCTGTTGGCGTGCAGAAGCGTCTGCAACTCGTCGAGCTTGAGCGCCAGCTCGGCCATGCGCGCCTTGTCGTCGCCCTTGCTCTCGCCGCTGAATGGCGTATCGGCCGGATCGTAATCCGACAGGTCGAGCTTCTTGCCGAGCGGTACGCGGTATTTCTCGAACATCGCCAACTCCTCGTGACAAGCCTGCGGGCTAGTATCGCGCAAAAACAAAAGCGCGGCGCCGAACGGGCCACCGCGCTTGTTGCCTGAGGGATTCTCGCCGCCGCGTTGGCAGCGGGTTCTCCCGCGTCAGGCCCGAGCTTCTTCTTGAGCAACGCGTTGACCTGCGCCGGATTGGCCTTGCCCTTGGTGGCCTTCATCGCCTGACCGACCAAGGCGTTGAACGCCTTCTCCTTGCCCGCGCGGAACTCTTCGACGGACTTGGCGTTGGCGGCCAGCACCTCGTCGATGATCTTCTCGATCGCGCCCGTGTCGGTGATCTGCTTCAGCCCCTTCGCTTCGATGAGGCGATCCGCCGCGCCCTCATCGGTGGCGCGCTCCTCCCACATCAACTGGAAGACTTCCTTGGCGATCTTGTTGGAGATCGTGTTGTCGGCGATGCGAGCGAGCAGACCCGCGAGCTGCGCGCTCGAGACCGGGCTTTGGTCGATGCCGATGTCTTCGCGGTTCAGCAGGGACGACAACTCGCCCATGATCCAGTTCGCGGCCGGCTTGGCACTCGCCTTGCCCGTCTTCGCGACCACGGCTTCGAAGTATGACGCTTGCGCTTTCGATTGGGTGAGCACAGCGGCGTCGTAGTCGGACAAGCCGTACGACTCGACGAAGCGCGCCTGCATGCCGGCGGGCAGCTCGGGCAACCCGGCGCGCACGCGCTCGATCCATTCGTTATCGATCACGAGCGGCAGCAGATCCGGATCCGGGAAGTAGCGATAGTCGTGCGCGTCTTCCTTGCTGCGCATCGAACGCGTTTCCTTCTTGTCCGGATCGTACAGACGCGTTTCCTGCACCACCGTGCCGCCGTCTTCGATCAATTCGATCTGACGGCGCACTTCGTACTGAATCGCCTCTTCGAGGAAGCGGAACGAGTTCAGGTTCTTGATTTCAGCACGCGTGCCGAATGCCTTCTGACCGACGGGACGCACAGAGACGTTGGCGTCGCAGCGGAAAGAGCCTTCCTGCATGTTGCCGTCGCAAATGCCGAGCCACACCACGAGTCCGTGCAACGCCTTCGCGTACGCCACGGCCTCGGCCGCGCTGCGCATGTCGGGCTCGGTCACAATTTCGAGCAGCGGCGTGCCGGCGCGGTTCAGGTCGATGCCGGTCATGCCGGCGAAGTCTTCGTGCAGCGACTTGCCCGCGTCTTCCTCAAGATGCGCACGCGTGAGCGTCACGACTTTTTCATAGGCTTCGCGACCGGTGCGGGCATCCGCCTCGACCTGGATCTTCAACGAGCCGCCCTGCACCACCGGGATTTCATACTGACTGATCTGATAGCCCTTCGGCAGGTCGGGGTAGAAGTAATTCTTGCGCGCGAAGATGCTGCGCGGCGCAATCGTCGCCCCAATGGCCAGGCCGAATTCGATCGCGCGCTCGACAGCCCCGCGATTGAGCACCGGCAACACGCCCGGCAGCGCCAGATCCACGGGACAGGCCTGCGTGTTGGGGGCCGCGCCGAACTGCGTCGATGCGCCCGAGAAAATCTTGGAAGCGGTGGAGAGCTGTGTGTGCGTCTCCAGACCAATAACGACTTCCCATTGCATAAGGTTCACCCTGTCTCAACTTGTCGGCATGGCGCATTCGCCCTGCCCTTGCCGCCGGTCGTCGCCGCGACGGTGACGCTCCGGCCTCTGTTCCTGTTCGCCGATGCTGGCTGGCGCTGGTTCGCGTCTACCGGCGAGTATCCGCCGCGCAAATCCCCGAGCGCGGATCGAAACTCACCGGCCAGGCGTTCTGGTAAATGCCTGGCGTGCAATACGCCTCGCAGTTGGCATGGCCGATGGTCACGTTGCCTGGATCCTGCCAGATCAGCAGCTTGCAGCTTCCGCTGTTCGCCCGCAGTTCGATGCTCGGGCGCCACTGCGTCTGGTGGAAATCCGCCAGATTGAAGTGGCAGCTGCCCCGCTGGCCGACCCACAGGCGCCAGTCGAGCGACTGCACCTGATTGGACGCCACCTTGAGCGTTGCCTGTTCGCGAAAGCCATCTTCGTCCGTCTGCGAGCAATAGCCCGACAGATTGATCTCGCGGTAGGCGATCGGCGTCGGACGCCCGATCGGCAAGCTGCACGACGCGAGCGTGAGCACCATGCCGGCGAGCGCCAGCCCCTTCAATGCCCATGCGGCGGTGCGCGCCCCCTGCGGTGCGAGCGACGTGGTCAAGCGCTGGCGGCGCACGATCAGACGCCTGCCGGAGCGCGCGTGTGCCAGTCGGTCGCGCGCTGGAACGCGTCGGCCACTTGCAGCAGGCGGGCTTCGTCGAAGTAGTTGCCGATCAGTTGCAGGCCGACCGGACGCGCATCGCGCCCCGCGCCGACCGGCAGGCTCATCCCCGGCAAACCAGCCAGGCTGACCGACAGCGTGTAGATGTCCGCCAGGTACATCTGCACCGGATCGGCGCTCTTCTCGCCGAGGTTCCATGCGACGGACGGCGCCACCGGCCCCATGATGACGTCGCACTGCGCGAACGCATTCTGGAAGTCCTGCGCGATCAAACGGCGAATCTTCTGCGCCTGCAGGTAGTAAGCGTCGTAGTAGCCGTGCGAGAGCACGTACGCGCCCACCAGAATGCGGCGTTTGACTTCGGTGCCGAAGCCTTCGGCACGCGACTTCTTGTACATGTCGAGCAGATCGCGGTACTCGGCCGCGCGGTGACCGTACCGCACGCCGTCGAAACGCGACAGGTTCGACGAGGCTTCGGCCGGTGCCAACACGTAGTACACGGGAATCGACAGTTCGGTCTTCGGCAGCGACACCGGCACGCGCACGGCGCCAAGCGTCTCGAACTCACGCAACGCGTTGTCGATGGCTTCGCGCACGTCGGCGTCGAGGCCTTCACCGAAGTACTCGGCCGGCAAGCCGATGCGCAGACCGGCCAACGGCTTGTCGGACGTTGCGCCGTCGAGCGGCTTGCCCAGACCGCGCGAGAAGTCTTCGTCGGCGCGCTCCAGGCTGGTCGAGTCACGTTCGTCGAAACCCGCCATGCCGTTGAGCATCCATGCGCAATCCGCCGCGCTATGACCGAACGGGCCGCCCTGGTCGAGCGACGAAGCGAACGCGATCATGCCGTAACGCGACACGCGGCCATACGTCGGCTTGATGCCGGTCACGCCGCAGAACGCCGCCGGCTGACGGATCGAGCCACCGGTGTCGGTCCCGGTGGCGACCGGCGCGAGACGCGCGGCCACCGCGGCAGCCGACCCGCCCGACGAACCGCCGGGCACGGCGCGCGTGTCCCACGGGTTCTTCACCGGGCCGTAATACGAGTTTTCGTTCGACGAGCCCATGGCGAACTCGTCCATATTGGTCTTGCCCAGCGTGACCATGCCCGCGTGCGCCAGACGCTCGACGACGGCGGCGTCGTACGGACTGACGTAGTTCTCGAGCATGCGAGAGCCAGCGGTGCTGCGCCAGCCGCGCGTGACGAATACGTCCTTGTGCGCGACGGGAATGCCCAGCAACGGCCGGTTCGCGCCCTCGCCTGCGGCGATGCGCGCGTCGGCGGCACGGGCTTGCGCGAGGCTCGCTTCGGCGTCGACGTGCACGAACGCGTTCAGATCGGCGGCCCCGGCAATGCGGTCCAGATAGTGCTGCGTCAGCTCGACGCTCGAGACGCGCTTGGCGTCGAGCGCGGCGCGCAAATCCTGCAAATGAATCAGATCTTGTTCCATGGTGGCGGCTGTGCGTTATAGCGCATGAAGGCATGAGGACATGCGGGGCGCCGAGGGCGCGCGGCAATCCGTTGCGCGAGCGTCCGGCGCGCCGGACACGGTCATCGCGCAACGGGCCGGACTCATTCGATGACCTTCGGCACCAGATAGAGGCCGTCCTGGACGGCGGGCGCGGGACGCTGATTGGCCTCGCGATCGACCTGCTCGGTCACCGCGTCGGTGCGCAGGCGCTGGGCGACGGCCTGAATTTGCTCGATCGGATGCGCCAGCGGGGCGACGTCCTTCGTGTCGACCGATTGCATCTGCTCGACGAGCGCGAAGAAGCCGTTCAGCTCCTTTTCCATGTGAGCCGCCTCGTCATCGGCCAGCTCGAGACGCGCGAGGTGGGCGATGCGTTTGACGTCTGAGAGATTCAAAGCCATGAAGAAATCCCGAAAAAGTGCGCATTGGAGAGCAGCCGGGTGCATGCCTGACGCCAAAATTAGGGCCAGAATGCGGAGAATGTGCGGACGGCGTTGGGCTCGTCCGCCGTTTTACTCCGTGCACCGGGCTGCGCAGGAGGGCTGGCGCGCCGTGCCACAAGGCTCCCGGCGGGCGCACCGGGGGCGTCGAATGGGGTGTCAACGTGCTCGTTTTTCCTGCAAAACCTGCGAAATTATAAGGTATCATTGCGCATTAAATTTGCGTCGGAGCGTGTTTTTGCACCCTTCGCCGCTGTCGCGCAGGTGGGCCACGGCCAGTCCGAGGGGCGCGACAGACGTTCGCGCAGTCCATTGGAAGACCCTGACGCGACGGATGGATAACGGCAGCCCCGCCTCCTGCCCGGTACCGCATTCCTCGGTTTGTCCGCACGTTTCGCGAGCCGCCGCGTGGCGCCTGGCGATTTTTTTTGCGAACAGGCCGGAACCCAGATGACAGGCCGCCGTCCCAGTCACATCCATTGGGACGGCCTCACGCAGACACAGGATTTTGCATGTTCGGTTTTCTTCGAAGCTATTTCTCCAACGACCTGGCCATTGACCTGGGCACCGCCAACACGCTCATCTACATGCGCGGCAAGGGCGTCGTGCTCGACGAACCGTCGGTCGTCGCCATTCGCCAGGAAGGCGGCCCGAGCGGCAAGAAGACGATTCAAGCCGTCGGCAAGGAAGCCAAGCAGATGCTTGGCAAGGTGCCGGGCAACATCGAGGCGATTCGCCCGATGAAGGACGGCGTGATCGCCGACTTCACCGTGACCGAGCAGATGATCAAGCAGTTCATCAAGATGGCTCACGAGTCGCGCCTGTTCTCGCCGTCGCCGCGCATCATCATCTGCGTGCCGTGCGGCTCGACCCAGGTCGAGCGCCGCGCCATCAAGGAAGCCGCACACGGCGCGGGCGCCTCGCAGGTGTATCTGATCGAAGAGCCGATGGCCGCGGCCATCGGTGCCGGCCTGCCGGTCTCGGAAGCCACGGGCTCGATGGTCGTCGACATCGGCGGCGGCACGACCGAGGTGGGCGTGATCTCGCTGGGCGGTATCGTCTACAAGGGATCGGTACGTGTCGGTGGCGACAAGTTCGACGAAGCCATCGTCAACTACATCCGCCGCAACTACGGCATGCTGATCGGCGAACAGACCGCCGAAGCGATCAAGAAGGAAATCGGCTCGGCCTTCCCGGGTTCCGAAGTCAAGGAAATGGAAGTCAAGGGCCGCAACCTCTCCGAAGGGATTCCGCGCGCCTTCACCATTTCGAGCAACGAAATCCTCGAAGCGCTGACCGATCCGCTCAACCAGATCGTGTCGTCGGTGAAGATCGCCCTCGAACAAACGCCGCCGGAACTCGGCGCCGACATCGCCGAGCGCGGCATGATGCTCACGGGCGGCGGCGCGCTGCTGCGCGATCTCGACCGTCTGCTCGCCGAAGAAACCGGCCTGCCGGTGCTGGTCGCCGAAGACCCGCTCACCTGCGTGGTGCGTGGCTCGGGCATGGCGCTCGAGCGCATGGACAAGCTCGGCAGCATTTTCTCTTACGAGTAAGCCAACGTGCGTGGTTCGTCGTCCGGCGCGGTGGGGCCATCCCTTCCCCCCTCGCCCGACACGACGGGCCACGCAGCAAGACCATGCGCACGGAGCTTGTCGTCATGCTGTTCCGTCGCACCCGACTGACACCATTCGCGCACCGCGGCGCCTCGCTGCGCGTGCTCCCCTGAAGGGCCCACCATGCAGTACAGTCCGCCGCCACTGTTCAAACAGGGACCGTCGGCGTTGGCCCGGCTAATCTGTTTCGTCGCGCTCGCCATCGGCCTGCTCGTGGTCGACTCGCACTACAACACGCTGGAACGGGTTCGGGCCGTTGTCGGCACCGCCCTGTATCCGGTGCAACGCATGATGCTGTTGCCGCGCGACGCCATTCTCGGCGTGGCGGGCTTCTTCTCGACCGAATCGCAACTCTCGGGCGAGAACCGGGCGCTTCTCGCGCAAAACCTCGAGCTCTCCGTGCAGGCCCAACGCAATAACCAGTTGACCGCCGAGAACGAACATCTGCGCCAGATGCTCGCCTTGCGCGAGCGCCTGCCCGTGCCGAGCATTCCCGCCGAGATCGAGTACGACACACGCGACCCGTTCACGCAGCGCGTGGTCATCGATCGCGGCACAAAGCATGGCGTGAAGCTCGGTGCCCCGGTGGTCACGGAACAGGGTCTGCTCGGTCAGGTCTCGCGCGTCTTCCTGCTGCAAAGCGAAGTCACGCTGCTCACCGACAAGGAGCAAGCCGTGCCCGTGCAAGTCACGCGCAGCGGTGTGCATAGCGTGATCTACGGCGGGCTGCGCGGCAACGTGCTGGACCTGCGCTTCATTCCGCTGTCGGCCGACGTCAAGGTCGGCGACGAAATCGCCACGAGCGGCCTGGACGGCATCTACCCCGCCGGCCTGCCCGTGGCCCGCATCACCAAGGTCGACCGCGTATCCGACACCGCGTTCGCGCGCATTCTGTGTCAGCCGGTGGCCAATCTGCGCAGCCAGCGTCAGGTGCTGGTGCTGCAATACACCACGCCGCTCGCCCTGCATCCGGACGCCGCCGCCGATCTCGCGCGTGCGTCCGATCCGTCGGCAAGCGGCGAGAAGCCCGGCCAGAAGGGCGGCACGCGCGCCGATCCGAAGCGCGCCCCGGCCGCCCGCAAGGGTCATTGAGGAATCGACATGTCACGACCGCAATACATTCTGCTGCCGGTCAATCCGTACTTCATCGCGATCAGTCTCGTGGTGGCGTTTCTGGTCAACCTGATGCCGTGGGGCCACGCCCCCGCCATGCCCGACTTCGTCGCGCTGGTGTTGATGTTCTGGAACATCCACCAGCCGCGCAAGGTGGGCATGGGCGTGGCGTTCCTCGTTGGCCTGCTCATGGACGTGCACAACGCCGGCCTGCTGGGCGAGCACGCGCTCGCTTACACGTTGCTTTCGTACGGCGCTATCATGATTCACCGCCGCGTCCTGTTTTTTACGCTGCTGGGTCAGGCGCTGACGGTGCTGCCGTTGCTGTTGCTCGCGCACGTGGTGCCATTCATCATTCGTCTGGCGACCGGTGCGGCGTTTCCGGGCTGGTGGCCGCTCGCGGCGGGGTTTGTCGAAGCCCTGCTCTGGCCGGTGATCAGTATCCTGTTGCTGGCGCCGCAGAAGCGCGCCGTCGACCGCGACGACACGCGTCCGATCTGATGGGCCCCGTCCCCACCCGATCGCGCCACCGAGCCCTGCTTGCATGACCGAGTTCAAGAATCCCCAGCAACAACTGCAGACGTTTCATCTGCGGATCACGGCGGCTGCATTTTTCGTGCTGATCTGCTTTGGCCTGCTCGGCGTACGCTTCGTCTACCTGCAGGTCTTCCGCCATAGCCAGTACGCGCTGCAAGCCGACGAAAATCGCGTCTCGCTCGCACCGATCGTGCCCAACCGGGGCGTGATCATGGATCGCAACGGCGTGGTGCTCGCGCGTAATTATTCTGCTTACACGCTGGAAATCACGCCATCGAAGATCGGCCGTCCGCTGGAAGATCTCATCACCGATCTGTCCGACGTGATCGAGATCACGCCGCGCGACCGCGCCCGCTTCAAGAAGCTCATGGACGACAGCAAGAGCTTCGAGAGCCTGCCGATCCGCACGCGCCTGACCGACGAGGAAGTCGCACGCTTCACCGCGCAGCGCTTCCGCTTTCCCGGCGTGGACGTGCACGCGCGGCTCTTCCGTCAGTACCCGCTGGGCGAAACCGCCGCGCACGTGATCGGCTACATCGGCCGGATCTCGCAGCGCGATCGCCAGCGGATCGAGGCGATGAGCGAAGAGAACGACAGCGACAGCGCCAAGTACGACATCCGCCGCGACGTCAACAATTACAAGGGCACCGATTACATCGGCAAGATCGGCGTCGAGCAGAGCTACGAGACGCAGCTCCACGGCATCACCGGTTTCGAGGAAATCGAAGTCACCGCCGGTGGCCGCCCGGTGCGCACGATCTCGCGCACCCCGGCCACGCCGGGCGACAACCTGGTGCTGTCGCTCGACATCAAGCTCCAGGAAGTCGCCGAGCAAGCCTTCGCTGGCCGGCGCGGCGCGGTCGTCGCCATCGAGCCGAAAACGGGCGACGTGCTCGCGTTCGTATCGGCGCCGAGCTTCGATCCGAACATGTTCGTCGAAGGCATCGACCAGCAGAACTGGGACGCGCTGAACAACTCGCCCGACCGACCGCTGCTCAATCGTCCGTTGCGCGGCACGTATCCGATCGGCTCGACGTACAAGCCGTTCATGGCGCTCGCCGCGCTCGAACTGGGCAAGCGCACCACGAGCTGGGGTTTCCAGGACACCGGCGCGTTCACCCTCGGCAACCATACGTTCCGCAACGACGTGCGCAACGGCCAGGGCTGGATCGACATGTACCGCTCGATCGTGGTCTCGAACGACACCTATTACTACATGCTCGCGCACGATATGGGCGTGAATGCGATTCATGACTTCATGGCGCCGCTCGGCTTCGGTCAGTTGACGGGTATCGACATCGAAGGCGAGGCGCGCGGCATTCTGCCGTCGACCGAATGGAAGCGCAAGGCGTACAAGAAGCCCGCGCAGCAGAAATGGTACGACGGCGAAACGGTCAGCCTGGGCATTGGACAAGGCTACAACTCGTTCACGATCCTGCAACTGGCGCACGCCACTGCCACGCTGGCCAACAATGGCGTGGTGATGAAGCCTCACCTCGTGAAAGCCATCGAGGATCCTGTCACGCACACACGCCAGCTCACCGTGCCGCACGAAAGCGCACGGCTACCCTATAAGCAGGCGGACATCGATTTCGTCAAACGCGCGATGGTCGGGGTGATCAAGGAAGGCACAGGCCGTCAGGCGTTCGCGGGCGCACCGTACGAGGCCGGTGGCAAAACCGGTACAGCGCAGGTCTACTCGCTCGGCAAGAACGAGAAGTACAACCACAACGCTATCCCCGAATTCAAACGCGATCACGCCTTGTTCATCGCGTTCGCCCCCGCCGACGATCCGAAGATCGCCGTCGCGCTGATCGTCGAGAACGCGGGATGGGGCGGCGCACAAGCCGGTCCGGTCGCGCGCCGTCTGCTCGATTACTACCTCGTCGACGAGCCGAAGGAGCGCGCCGCCGAAGCCGCGGCGTTGCAAGCGGGCGCATCGGGTCCGGGGCGGCATCGGGCGTCTCGGCCGTGTCCGCCGCACCCGATGCCGCACCCGCCAGCGCTGCCGAACTGAGCGGCCGCACGACCGTGGCACGCGTCGCCCCGGTCGCGTCAAACGCGACGGCGAGCGTATCGCGTAGCGCCGACGGCAAGGCTTCCGCTGCCGGTGCACCGAAGCCCGCCCCGGCGCCGCATCGTCAGCCGGCCGTGAGTCCGACTGTCGCCGACGAAGCTCGCCATCGCGCGGCCATTCGCGCGCAAGGAGGAACGCCATGATGGCGCTCGACAAACATACGTGGAAACAGCAGGTGAAGCGCCTGTTCGTCGGTTTCGACAGGCCCCTGGCGCTGATCGTCTTCCTGCTGTTGTGCGTGGGACTGGTCACGCTCTATAGCGCCAGTATCGATGTGCCCGGGCGCGTCGAAGACCAGGTGCGCAACATCGTGCTGACGTTCATTCTGATGTGGCTGCTGGCGATGCTGCCGACGCAGACCCTGATGAAGTTCGCGGTGCCGCTCTATACGGCCGGTGTAGCACTGCTCATTGCGGTCGCGATGTTCGGGCTGACGAAGAAAGGGGCGAAGCGCTGGCTGAACGTGGGGATGGTGATCCAGCCGTCCGAGATCATGAAGATCGCCATGCCGCTGATGCTGGCGTGGTACTTCCAGAAGCGCGAAGGCAATATTCGCTGGTTCGACTACCTGGTCGCCATGGTGTTGCTCGGCTTGCCCGTGGGGCTGATCGCCAAACAGCCTGACCTCGGTACTGGCCTGCTGGTGGCCGCCGCCGGACTTTACGTGATTTATCTGGCCGGGCTGTCGTGGAAGCTCATTCTGCCGGTACTCGTCGCTGTCGTGATCGGCATCGGCACCGTTCTGGCCGTGCAGGACAAGATCTGTCAGCCGGGGGTCGAATGGTACTTCCTGCACGACTACCAGAAGCATCGTGTGTGCACGCTGCTGGACCCAACGTCGGATCCGCTCGGCAAGGGCTTCCACACGATCCAGTCGGTCATTGCCATCGGCTCGGGCGGCACAACCGGCAAGGGCTGGCTCAAGGGAACGCAGGCCCACCTCGAGTTCATTCCCGAGAAGCACACCGACTTTATTTTCGCGGTGTTCGCCGAAGAGTTCGGGCTGATCGGCGAAGCCGTTCTGCTGGTGCTGTATCTGCTGCTGGTCGCGCGCGGGCTGGTGATCGCGGCCTCCGGCGCCACCTTGTTCGGGCGCCTGTTGGCAGGGTCCGTCACGATGATCTTCTTCACCTACGCCTTCGTGAACATGGGCATGGTGAGCGGCATTCTGCCGGTGGTCGGCGTTCCGCTTCCGTTCATGAGCTACGGCGGCACCGCGCTGGTGACGCTCGGCCTGGGGATCGGCATTCTGATGAGCGTGGCGCGCGAGAAGCGCCTGATGCAAAGCTGACGGTCCGGCGCGCTGCGCCGACAAGACAGACGGCAGGAGCAGGGGCATCACTCTGCGCCCTGCCGTTTTTTTGCCTGTGCGAACCCCGGCGGCTAACGGGCCGGCACAGGGGACAGGGCGGGCGCGGCCCCCCGATTCATCGCATCGAGCTTGCCTTGGGCGGCCACGTCGCCCTGGGCGGCGGCCTTTTCGTACCATAGACGCGCACGTCCGAGATCCGGCGTCACGACGCCATAGCCCCGCTCGTAGTAGCTCGCCACGATGTACTGCGACGGCAGATCGCCCCCGCGTGCGGCTTTCTCGTACCAACCAAACGCCGTCTTGTAATCCTTGGGCACGCCGCGCCCGATGAAATACTCGTTGGCGATGGCCGCCTGCGCCTGCACATGGCCCTGCTTCGCCGCTTTTTCGTACCAGAGATTGGCCTGGGGAATCGATTTGCCGACGACGTAGCCGTCGTCGAACATCTTGCCGTAGACGTACTGTGCCTGGGTCATGCCTGCGTTCGCGGCGCGCTCGAGCCACTGCACGGCGCCGCTCGGATCGGGCGTGCCGCCCTCGCCGTTGAGCAGCATCATGGCGTAGTCGAATTGGGCAAGACGATTGCCCTGCTCGGCCGCCCGGCGAAACTCGCCGAGTGCCTGCGACTGCTGGCCCGCCTCATAGTGCTGCACGGCCTGATCGGTCAGCCCCTGGGCCGGGGCTTGCGCGGCGGCTACCGCATAAGGAATCGGCTGGCAGGCCGCTCCCACCAACGTGGCGGCAAGACCGCTGAGCAGCCGGCGCATGGTGTAAGACGTCGACATCGCGAACCTCCTGAGACTGGCTTTGGACGTATTGTGCGCCAAATGGAAAAGACGCGCCGGGGCCGCGTGCCGGCGCCGGTTTCGCCGTCGCCTTGACCATCGAGATCGCGTTGGCCAATGCAAAAGCCCCGGCATCGCGCCAGGGCTTGGATCGGGGGCAAGACGTCCGACTTATGGCTTGATGTACGCGTAACCCTTCTGCTGCAAGCGCGTGATTTCGACGACACCGGACGGCGTGAAGTCCGCGTCGAGCACAAACTGATCCTTCTTCAGGTTGCGCTGCTTCATCGTGATTTCACACACCTCGAACTTGACGCCGCGCGCATGCAACGCCGCGATCAGCGGTCCGACGGTCGCGGCATCCTTGTAACTTTCCATCAGGAAGTCGACCCCCTTCGCGTGCGCGACGACCACGATGTCGGTATCCGGCACCGTGTCGAGCTGGTTGCGAACGTTGCGCAAAGCGGCCAGCGCCTGTTGCTCGGCGTCGTTGATGTGATACACGACCTTGTCGCGCGCGAATGCCTGTGTGGCAGGCACGGCGAATGCCGCGAACAGGAATGCGGCCAGCAAGCCGCGCAGCAGCGTCTTCATTGCGGAGTCTCCTATTGGTTACGTGGTGTCAGCCGCATCATAGCGCGTTGGCCCGCCCCAGGGCATCGCTCGGGCCCGGCGCGCCGGGCGTCACATCCCGCACCGAATACGGCGGCGGCGCCTCCCATGCCGCGTCGGTCTGCGTCGCGGCGTCGGAACATACTCCCCGTTGCTCTCGCGCCGGCACGGGCAACCGCGCATGGCCTGTGGGTGCCGAACTCACAAAATGCGCGCGGAAATCGCCATGATCGAGCGGCGGTGCGCTTGGCTGCCGCTGCGGGAGAACGGCAGCCACCGGGCGATTCGCCACCTGGTCCAGGGAATGCAGATTGCCGTGTGAATCTCGTCGCCGCATCGCGACAAGCCGCACGACGGTCTGCACGTTCTGCGCAATGACGTCGCTGCCCGCTGAAATTTTTGCCATGCCAACTCCTGAAATGAAAAAACCCGCCAGACTCAAGATCTGGCGGGTTGGCACTTTCGGTCAGGTGGCCACCGTCCGCCGTCGAATTTGCCGGCGGGAGTGTCGAATTCGTGGCGGCGTGGGCGTCATCCCAGCGACGGGACGCGGCATCAACGATGACCGCACAAGCGTCTAAGCGTATTACGCCGTGACTTCCGACCAGCAGTTCGGCGTTTCGTACAAACGCAGGCGCACCAAGCGCAAGTCGCGGCCGTAATGCGCGTCAAAGACGTGGCTCAGCGTCTCGAAGGCCGTCGCCGCCAGATTCTCGACAGTCGGCACCCGGTCGAAGACCACCGTCTTGTGGTCGGGCATCGTCTCGAGAAAATTGCGCACGGCCGTGTCGCCCTCATAAACGAGGAACGCGTGGTCCCACACCGACACGAGATGCTCGTTGGCCAGCGCCTTCACGTCGGCGAAGTCCATCACCATGCCATTGTCGGATGCACCGCTCTCGCGGCTCACTTCGCCCGCGAGCGTGATCTCGAGCACATAACGATGCCCGTGCAGATTGCGGCACTGGCTTCGGTGGTCGGGAATGCGGTGGCCCGCATCGAATTCGAGTTTCCGGGTAATCGTAATCACGGCAACGGCTCAGGGAATATTCAGGTATTTGTGCGTCTGCATCGACAACGACCAGCGCGGATGCGCTTTGCAATAGTCGATCGCCAGCTTCGTATTAGTGTCGCGCAGCGGTCCGTCCATCGGCTGGAGGTAGAAGTACTGGAAATCTAGCGCTTCGTACTCAGCCAGACGTTGGCGATCTTGCGGCACCACAACTTTCAGCTCATCGCCGCGCGTGACGATCAGCTCGGCATCGGCTTTCGGGCTCACGCACACCCAGTCGATCCCCTCGGGATCGCTTGCGTGCCGTTGGTCTCCACCGCGATGCGAAAGCCCTCGGCGTGCAGCGCGTCGATGAGCGGCGCGTCGAGCTGCAGCAGCGGCTCACCGCCCGTGCACACGACGAACCGGTGGGCGAGGTCGCCCGCCGGCCACAACGCCACGATCTGCGCGACGAGATCGGCCGGCGTACGGTACTTGCCGCCATTCTCGCCGTCGGTGCCGATGAAGTCAGTGTCGCAGAACTGGCAGACGGCGTCCGCGCGGTCCTCTTCGCGGCCGGTCCACAGGTTGCATCCTGCAAACCGACAGAACACCGCCGGACGTCCGGCGTTGGCCCCCTCGCCCTGCAAGGTGTAGAAGATTTCCTTTACCGCGTACGTCATGATGCTCTCGATTCTCCCAGGATCAGACCGCGCCGCGATCCTGATCGTGACCGCGTGCGCGCCACTGCTCGAAACCGCGCTGGCGCAACTGGCAGGCCGGACATTCGCCGCATCCGTAACCCCACGCATGCAGCACGCTGCGCTCGCCCAGATAGCACGTGTGCGTATCTTCGCGCACGGTCTCGACCAGCGCGTCGCCGCCCAGATCCTGCGCCATCTGCCACGTGTCGGCCTTGTCGATCCACATCAGCGGCGTCTCGACGATAAAGCGCTGGTCCATGCCCAGATTGAGCGCGACCTGCAGCGCTTTCATGGTGTCGTCACGGCAATCGGGGTAGCCCGAAAAATCCGTCTCGCACATGCCGCCGACCAGCACGCGCAAACCGCGTCGATACGCAATGGTCGCACCAATCGTCAGGAACAGCAGATTCCGGCCCGGCACGAAGGTATTCGGCAGATGATTCGCGGCCATCGCGATCGTGGTCTCACGCGTGAGCGACGTCTCGCTGATCTGGCCCAGGATCGACAGGTCGATCATGTGGTCGTCGCCCAGACGCGGCGACCACTGCGGAAAACGCCCGCGCAGCTTGGCCAGCACATCGGTGCGGCACTCCAGCTCCACGCGGTGGCGCTGGCCGTAATCGAAGCCCAGCGTCTCGACGCGCGCATAGCGCGACAGCGCCCACGCGAGGCAGGTAGTCGAATCCTGTCCACCGGAGAACAGGACCAGAGCGGAATCAGTGCTTGTCGTCATGATCATGCGCTAGCAGTATCGCCCTCGCCGTCAGGACGACGGGGGCCGGGGCACGCGCTTGCGGCCGCCCCTCGGGCAGCCCGCGTGCGGGATAGGTCACGCGATTGTGAACCGCGACGCCTGGCATGGCTATCGTCAGGGCGTGATACCCATCATCGGGCAGCGTTTTCGTTCAAACGCAAAAAGGGCTTGCGATGTACGCAAGCCCTTCGAATTTGGTGGCCTGGGTCGGAATCGAACCAACGACACGCGGATTTTCAATCCGCTGCTCTACCAACTGAGCTACCGGGCCAAGAGAAAGCGATTATAGAGACTGCCGACGCTTCGCGCAAGCCCTTCGTTGAAAAATCCGCTGGAAAGCGGCGTCGCGGCGCACTCGGGCGCGCCGCACCTCCGTCATGTCTTGCTCTTCGAGAGTTCCACGCCCAGTTGCTTGAGCTTGCGATACAGGTGCGTGCGCTCCAGGCCCGTTTTCTCGGCCACGCGCGTCATGCTGCCGTGCTCCTTGGCCAGATGGTAGGCGAAGTAGGCACGCTCGAACGCATCGCGCGCCTCGCGCAACGGAACGTCGAACGAGATGTCGCCCGACATGCCCACCACCGCCCCCGCGACGCCGCCATCGAGATCGTGTGCACCGAGCGGCGCGTGATGCACCGCCGAGCCGTTCAGGCCCCCGCCGACGTGGCGCGGTTCGCTCTCGCCGAAGACGCCCGCGTCAGGCGCATCGTCGTCCGCGGCAAACGCGCTGGGCGCGGCGCCGGACGGATCGCGTTTGCCGCGCGCGAGCCCCTGCTCCACCGCCTGCAACAGTTTCTGCAGGGCAATGGGCTTTTCGAGGAAATTGAGGGCACCGATCTTGGTCGCCTCGACGGCGGTATCGATCGTGGCGTGGCCCGACATCATGATCACGGGCATCGTCAACAACTGCTGCGCCGCCCATTCCTTGAGCAAGGTTACGCCGTCGGTATCGGGCATCCAGATATCGAGCAGCACGAGATCGGGCGTGTGCGCGGCGCGAAAGGCGCGCGCTTCCTGCGCGTTCTCCGCGACCTCCACGACATGCCCCTCGTCGCTCAGAATCTCGGAGAGCAGCTCCCGGATCCCCATTTCGTCATCCACCACCAAAATGGTTGCCATTTACGCTACCTTCGTGTGTTCTGCCGGCTTGTTGCGCGACAGTTCCTGGTCGTCAGCCAATTGAGTAAACAAGATCGAAATCTGTGCGCCTGCGCTGCCTTCGCCCTCGGGTAATGGCCGGTTGCGAATGTCGATGCGCGCCTGATGCTCGTCGATGATTTTCTTGACCATCGCCAGTCCGAGCCCGGTGCCCTTCGACTTCGTGGTCACGTAGGGCTCGAATGCGCGGGTCAGAATGCGCGCCGGGAACCCCGGCCCGTTGTCCGTGATCGTCAAGCGCACTGCCGTGCGTTTCGGTTCGCCGGGATGCACATCCGTTCCTGCGTATTCTACTGTCTTCGTTTCCACCGTGATAAGCGGCTTTTCGGTTGCGCTGACGGCATCTTGAGCATTCTGCAGCAGATTATGAATAACTTGGCGCAATTGCGTCGAGTCGCCGCGTATCGCCGGCAGGTCCGCGTCCAGATTCGGACGAATCGCGCCGCGCCCTTCATCCACCCCGTATAACGTCAGCACCTCGCCGATCAACTCGTTGAGTTGCAGCGAATGCATGATCGCCGGCGGCAGTCGCGCGTAGTCGCGGAAATCGTCGACCATGCGCTTCATGGCCGCCACCTGGTTGACGATGGTCGTCGCGCCCCGGCGCAACACCTCGGCATCGGCCGGCGGCAACTTGTCGGACAATTTCATTTGCAGCCGCTCGGCGGAGAGCTGGATCGGTGTGAGCGGGTTCTTGATCTCGTGTGCCAGGCGCCGCGCCACCTCGGCCCACGCGACCGAACGCTGCGCCGAAATCACATCGCTGATATCGTCGAACACCACGACGTAGCCACCGCCCGCACGCGTCGGCACGCCCGCCACCGCGACCATCGGCTCAGGCAAATGCGAACCGCGCACGAGCAGCGTCACGGCATCGGTCTCGCCCGGCAGCGTCAGACCGATCTGCTGCTGCCAGTGCCCGCCCGGGCCGAGATCGGCGTTCGCATCGCGATCGGCGAACGCGCGACGCAGCGTCTCACCAAACTCCACCAACGCCGGAATATGCGCAGGCGAGCGGTTCAGCTCACCCTGCAAGCTCTGCTTGAAGATGCGTTCGGCGCCGGCGTTGGCCGTCGTCAGGCGGAAGTCGCGATCGAAAACGAATACGCCGGCCGTGAGGCTCGACAGAATACTCTCCAAGTGTGCCTTCGAGCTTTCAAGCGCCAGCCGATTGCGCTCGACCGTGGCGCGCGCGTCGGACAACTGACGCGTCATGGCATTGAACGCCTGCGTCAGGAAGCCCAGTTCGTCGTTGGTGCGCATTTCCCCTTTCGGGGACAAATCGCCTGCCGCGACTTCCTGCGTGCCGCGTGCCAGCAGGAAGAGCGGCCGCGCGAGCTGGTTGCCGAGTGCCAGGGCGAGCATCATCGCCACGAACGTGGCGAGGAACAGCGACAGAGTCAACGTGCCGATATACATCTTGCGCAGGCCCGTGCGGCCCAGCGCCTTTTCCTGGTATTCGCGATAGGCGCTCTGCACCGCCTCGGCGTTCTGCGCAAGATTGGCCGGCACCAGTTGGGTGACTTGCAGGAAACGCTCTTCGTCTTGCAATGACGACGTGTACCCGGACGGAATGCGGATCACCACGCGCCAGCGCAATTGATCTCGTGCCTGATGCTTGTCGTAGCCCTCGCTGCCGCCTTCGATGGCCGTATAGCCGCGCGATTGCGTGCGCGCCTGACGCAACATGAGCGGCGTCGGCAAATCCGGCACCAGCGCATTGAAGCTGCCAGACGCCGACGCGAGCACACGCCCGTTGCCGTCGACGATGGTGGCGTCTTGCAGGCCGAACTGGTCACGCATGCGCAGCAGCGCGAGCGTTCCCCCCTTGTCGCCGCTCGACGCGAGGTTATCGGCGACGAGTTGCGCCTTGGCGCTGAGGTCCGACAGACCGTTGTTGAGGATGGCGCGTCCGAGTTCGAGTCCGGAGTCGAGCGCCGTCTCGACGCGCACGTCGAACCACGACTCGATGCTGCGCGAGACGAACTGCAGCGACACCAGATAGATGATGCCGCCCGGCAGCACCCCCACCAGCGCGAAGAAGATGGCCAGCTTGGCGAGAAGTCGCGTGCCGAAGCGGCGCTCGCGCAGCCGCGCAAGAATGATCCAGACGAGCGCACCGACGATGAAGACGAAGATGATCGCCACCGCGATGTTCGCGGTGTAGAGCAGCGAATAGTAGCGATCGAAGAATTCGGTATTGGCCGATGCCAGCGCAAGCAGGCCGAACAGCCCGATGGCGACGAGCGCCATCGTGACGATCAGTGTGCGAATGACGATGCGCTTGAGCAGGCCGCCGCCGTTATTTGACACGGGCGACTCCGGGCGGCAGCGCCGCGCTGAAGGCAAGTGGCAAATGGCCCCTCAGACGGAACGCATGATTCGCGGGGTCGAGCGCCGTGCTCGTCGCCACGGACGGGAGCGCCGGGACGCTGGCCGCCGCCGACGATGGCGCGGGCGAGAACATGAAGCGCGCCCAGTCGGAGCTGAGATTCCAGTCGCGATTGTTGACGGCGTCGATCTGGAACGGCTTGGGCATCAGCGCATTGTCGAGCCGCATGCGTACCGAGGCCTGATATTGCGTGCCCGGTTTGACGACGCCCTTCTCGATGACGCGCCAACCGCTTACATTGCGCACGAGCGCGAGCGCCTCGCCCAACGAGCCGAAGCCAAGCTGCAATCCGCTGTTGCTGCTGTTGCCGCTATTGCTGGAGACGCGATACTGACGCGTGAGCGGCTGGAACCACAACCGCACGCTCTGCGACGTGGTCACGACCTTCTCGTCGAACCAGTACCAGCGAGAGCGAGTGAGTTCGAAGTCGGTTGTGAAATAGAGCGAGATACCGCGATTGACCGCGTCCTCCAGGCTGCTGTTGAGCTCGAAGGCAAAGCGCGCGTCGAGCAACCAGCCGCCCTCGGACGGCTCAAGCCGCGCTTCGCGCACCTGGATGTCATTTTCGGCACGCGCGGGCGCAGCGAAGCCGAGCGCAAAAACGCACAGCAGCAGCGGCAGCAAACTGGCCAGTAGCCGTTGGGAAAAGGTCACCGTTTCTGGAAGCGAGCGTAATAGAAGCCGTCGTGGGCGCCGCCAGGGGTCATCAGCAATTGCCCGGGAGCGTCCAATCGTACCGCATCTGTGCGAATACGTTCAAACCATTGCGCTTGCTGCTCATTTTCCGCCGGGAAGATCGAGCACGTTGCATAGATCAACTCGCCCCCACGGCCAACGTGTCCCAGAGCGCCAGCAAAATGCGCCGCTGCTCTTCGACCAGGGCCGCAATGTCGGCCCGGCGACGCAGCCAGCGAATATCCGGATGACGCCGCACGATGCCGGACGCCGAACACGGCACGTCCGCCAGAATGCGATCGAACGGCACGCCGTCCCAGCCGCCGCCGGACCACTTCGACGGCGTGCCGGCGTCGCCGATGCGCACGTCCGCACTGAGTCCCAGACGCTCCAGGTTTTCGTAGATACGCGGCACGCGCAGGCGATCCGACTCGAGCGCCGTGACCTGCACGTCGGCCATTTCCAGCAAATGGCCGGTCTTGCCGCCGGGGGCCGCGCACGCGTCCAGCACCTTCATGCCGGCACGCGCAGACTCGCCCAGCACGAGCGGCGCGGCCAGTTGTGCCCCGGCGTCCTGCACCGACACCCATCCGTCGGCAAAACCCGGCAAACGGTCCACCGGCACGGCTTGCGCGAGCCGCAACGCGACCGGACCGATGATCTCGGCATCCATGCCCGCCGCCGCCAGACTTGCCTGCATGGCGGCCACACTGACGCGACGTGTGTTCACGCGCAGCGTCATCGGCCCGCGGCTGTCGCCGGCGGCAAGCAACGTCTCCCATTGATCGGGATAGCCTGCGCGCACGGTGTCGATCCACCACGCGGGGTAGTTCCAGCGGGCTTCGGGCTGCTTCGCGATCTCGGCCATCAGGCGCTCGCGCTCGCGCAGAAAGCGACGCAGTACAGCGTTGGCCAACCCCTTCGCCGCGACGGTGCGACGCTGCACGGCAATCGCCTCCACGGCCTGGTCGACGACCGTAAATTCGGTGTACGCAGCATCCTCGGCGGCGTCTTGCAGCAACGCCAATGCGCACAGCAGGATGTCGCGCACGCGCGCTTGCAGTGCGGGCTTGACGAGCAAGGCGAGCAACGCGCGGCTGCTGCCCAGCCGGCGCACGGCGCGGTAAGCGAGATCCTGTGCGGCGGCCCGCACGGTCGGTGCGCATTGCGTGGTGGCCTGGGCCAGCGCTTGCGGCAATGCGGTGCCCTTCTGGACGGATTCGAGGGCCTGCGCGGCGCGCTGCAGCGCATAGGCCAGGGATTCGGTGGGCAGACTCGATTGCGGCATGGGCTTTCTACAAACGAACATGCCCGCGCGACGGCGGGCATGGGAGATATCGGACGGCTGTCGGGCCACAGAATAGCAGACTGACGCCCCGCCTGACGGCGGCGTGCGTGCCGCCGGGCGAGGCCGTGGCGAGCGAGGTCAGTCCTCACTAGCGTGCGCGCGGCACGCTCGGTCAGGCCGGATACTGCCCGGTGCGCGCCATCTCCATCAGTCGGGCGACGCGCTCTTCGGTCGCCGGGTGTGTCGAGAACAGATTCGCGATCGCGCCGCCGGACAGCGGGTTCATGATCATCATCTGCGCCGTGGCCGGATGCTGCTCGGCCGCCTCGAACGGAATACCCTGCGCATAACGATGAATCTTGTCGAGCGCCATCGCCAGCGACTGCGGGTCGCCGGAGATTTCCGCGCCGCCGCGGTCCGCCTCGAATTCACGGGCACGCGAAATCGCCATCTGGATCAGCGAGGCGGCCAACGGCGCGAGAATCGCCACGGCAATGCTCGCGATCGGATTGGCGGGACGGCCGTTCTCGTCGCGCCCACCGAAGAACATGGCGAAGTTGGCGAGCGCCGAAATCGCACCGGCCATCGTGGCGGAAATCGTCGAAATGAGAATGTCGCGATGCTTCACGTGCGCCAGCTCATGCGCCATCACGCCGCGCAGCTCTCGATCGGAGAGCACACGCAAAATGCCGGTCGTGGCCGCCACGGCGGCGTGTTCCGGACTGCGGCCGGTCGCGAACGCGTTGGGCGCGTCCTCGTTGATCAGGTAGACCTTCGGCATTGGCAGCCCGGCGCGCTGCGACAACTCGCGCACCATGTTGTAAAACTGCGGTGCGCTCGTCTCGTCGACTTGCTGCGCGTTGTACATGCGCAGCACCATCTTGTCCGAGAACCAGTACGAAAAGAAATTCATCGCCAGCGCGAACGCCAGCGCGAGCATCATGCCCTGCCTGCCGCCGATCATGCCGCCCACCACCATGAACAACGCGGTGATGGCCGCCATCAGCAGGGTGGTCTTCATCCAATTGAACATGGTGTTCTCCTCTGCAAATCTTGATGACCCGAGGAAACCACGCACTTTGCGTGTCCTCGGGCGTTAGATGGTGCCGGTCGTCAAAAATTCAACGGCAGCGGCGTTCGCATCGATACTTTTCAGACGTTCGCTGAAATTTCCCGCCGATTCCGTGACGTTTTACGACTTTTCCGTACGGTTTCAATGACCAGAACGGTCGATTCGGTCGATATTACTGCGCCGGCGGGTGGCCTGCCGCGAAAACGTCGCCGGGCGCCAGTGCGAACCCCGCGAGGAATTCACGTACCGGCAGACGTTTGCCGCCCGGCTTCTGGCACTCGGTCACCTGAAGCGCGCCCGCCCCGCACGCGACGACGATTGCGTCGGCGCTCACGTCGAGAACGGTGCCGGGGGCAGCCCCCGGATTGCCCGCCACGGCGCACGCGCGCCACAGCTTGACCGGGGTGTCGTGCACTGTGCCGAGCGCCCCCGGGAAAGGATCGAACGCCCGGACCTGGCGCGCCAGTCCCTCGGCGGGTTTGCGCCAGTCGAGCACCGCTTCCTGCTTGGCGATCTTTTCCGCGTAGGTCACCCCGGTCTCGGGCTGGGCAACACTCGGCAGATGCCCATCGCGCGCGAGCTGACGCAAGGCGTCGACGATCAACTTGCCGCCAAGCGCCGCCATGCGGTCGTGCAGCGTCGCCGTGGTGTCGTCCGGTCGGATGGGCTCGGCCTCGCGCAGAATCATCGCGCCGGTGTCGAGGCCGGCGTCCATCTGCATGATAGTGATGCCGGTCTCGGCGTCGCCCGCCTCGATGGCACGATGAATCGGTGCCGCACCGCGCCAGCGCGGCAACAGCGAGCCGTGGATGTTCAGGCACCCGTATCGAGGCAGATCGAGCACTTCCTGCGGCAGGATCAAGCCGTAAGCGGCCACGACCATGACATCGGGTGCCAGCGCACGCAGTTGTTCGATGGCTGCCGCGGCTTCCTCCGCAAACTTGCCGTTACGGCGTAGCGACGACGGCTGCGACACCGGCATGCCGTGCGTCTGGGCGTACCGTTTGACCGGACTGGCGTGCAGCTTCATGCCGCGACCGGCCGGACGATCCGGCTGAGTGAGCACCAACTCGACAGGGAAGTCAGCGGCGTCGATGGCGGCAAGCGCGGTTTGTGCGAATTCCGGCGTGCCGGCGAAGACGATGCGAAGCGTCATGACGAACTTCCTTGTGCTGAACGCGATAACTTACTTGACGGTGCCGGCGGCGGACGCGGCCACCGCGGTCGAAGGCGCCACGAAGGCGCGGAAGCGCTCATTGGTATCGCCTGCACGGCCGCCCTGCCAGATCTCGCGCCAGCCGTCCGGCGCGGGGATGCGCGCATTGGCCTTGTCGAGCACCAGCAACACGTCGCAGCGCGACGCATCTGCCAGATCCGGAAGCTGTACCGGACGCACGTCGATGAAATAGTCGAGCATGGCGCGCTCCGACTCGCCGACGTTGAACGACCCGACGCATCGGGTCGCCAATGGCGTGCCATGTGGCGCCGCATGGGCAAGCGACTCACGCAGTTCGTCGAACGGCGTGCGGTAGCTGCGCGCCTCGTTGATCCAGGGCAGCAACAGCGTGGAAAGCGTTCCCCAGACGAACATCAGCCCGGCGAAACCGAAGACCAGGGCACCGAGCCGACGGCGGTGCACGATGGCACTCACCCACAACGCGGCGACGCCAACCGCCGCGAGCACCAGTCCCGGCGAGAACGGCAGCACGTAATCGAGGGCAGCCACTTGCCGATCGGGCCCGCGGCGACGTGCCCGTTCCCGGTCAGTTGCAGCCCCAACGCACCCAGAGGAACAGTCCCAGCGCACTCATGAGCACGAGCGCCACGCCCGACCACGCCTTCTCGAGCCACGTCGGCAAGCGTGCGTTCGCACCCAGCACCGCGATAGCCGGAAAGAGCGGCAGCATATAGATGTCGCGAATGGCCGACGACGCGACGAGTGTCGCCACGAACAAGCCGGCGTACAGCCAGAGCATGGCCTGCTCCGGAAAATCGATCACGTACCGCCGTAACCCGCCGCCCTGTCGCAGTTGCGCGATCAGCGCGCCAAGCGCGAGCCAGCCCGCCGGGAAGGTCAGCCCGATCAGGCTCGCGAAATCGCTCCCATAGGTCGTGCGTTCCCCGCCGAGATGGACAAAGCCGAAGAACCGGCCGAAGTTGTTATCCAGAACCACTCAATGAAAAGCGGCTCGGAGGCATGCCAGAACAACGCAGGCCAGATCACCAGCCACGGCAGCGACGCCAGCACCGCCCAGCCGAGCGCGCCCGCATAGCGGCGCGTGCGATACGCCGGCACGGCGAGCACGACCAGTGCGGTGAGACCCAGCACACCGGGCACCAGCAGGCCCTTGCTCAGAAAGGCAATACCGGCGCCCGTGCCGAACAAGAGTCCCCACAAGCGCGACGAGTTCTCTGCCTTGGCCAGACGGGCCAGCGCCGCCAGCGCGAGCGCGGCGCCTGCAAGTTGCGGCACATCCGCCGTCAGTTTGTGAATGTTCTCGATGGCCCCGAAGCTGCCGACCATGAGCATGGGCGCGAGCCAGTTGAACGTGTCTGTATTGTGCGTATCCGCAGCGCCGTAGAGGCGTTGCGCCAGCCGGCCGACACAGATCACCGCAATGACCAGCCAGGCGAGCACCGCGAGCTGGGCCGCATCGAAGACCGGCAGCACACCGGACGCCAGCCGAGCGAAGAACGCCCCGGTCCAGTACATCACGGGGGGCTTCTCCACGAACGGATCGGCGGCCACGTGCGGCACGACGAGATCGTGGCCGCGAAAGAAGTTGAGCACCATGCCGACGGAATACGGCTCGTCGGCTTTCCAGGGGTCGCGGTCGAACAGGCCCGCCAGCAGGAAGGCAAACAGGAGCGCGGCGCTCAGCCAGTAGATCGTGCGGGTGCGGGAAGACGACGAAGCGATGGCGATGGACATCTCGGCAAACAGTCGGGAGTTGGCCCGACGGCGGACGTTCGATGACGCCCCGTCGCAGCGGCAGAAAGCGGACACACGCGCCCGCGAGCGCTGCAAGTATAGAGGACTTTACCGGCCACGCCCACGCTGGGCGCCGCCGGAGGGGTTCAGGCGCGTTCGACCTGTTTTTTCATCTTTTGCTTGATACGGTTGCGCTTGAGCGGCGAGAGATACTCGACGAACACGCGGCCCTTGAGGTGATCCATCTCGTGCTGGACGCACACGGCGAGCAGGCCGTCGGCGTCGAGTTCGAACGCCTCACCCTGCTCGTTCAGGGCGCGCACGCGCACGCGGTCGGCGCGCTCGACTTCGTCGTAGATGCCGGGCACCGAGAGGCAGCCCTCTTCATAAACCTTCTGTTCGTCGCTGCGCCAGACGATCTCGGGATTGATGAACACGCGCAATTCGTCGCGCGTTTCCGAGAGATCCATCACGATGACTTGCTCGTGCACGTCGATCTGCGTGGCCGCGAGGCCAATGCCGGGGGCGTCGTACATGGTCTCGGCCATGTCCTTGACGAGCTTGCGGATCCGATCGTCGACCTTGGCAACCGGCTTGGCCACCTTGTGCAGACGCGGATCGGGATATTGAAGAATTGTCAGTAATGCCATGATGAAAACGGGAATTCGCCGCATTGCCCTGCGAGTGGCCGTGAACGCACAATCCTGTGATGGCAGCTGCGTCGCGATGTTCGCGCCGCAGGGGATATCCGCCTTGGCCCCCCGGTCAATGCTTACCGGATGATGAAAAATTTTAGCATAGCGCCCCTCTCGACGCTGGCGGCGGGTCACGCGCGACCCGCCCGAGCCTCTTGCGCCGAGCCCTGTCCCGAGGCCCGTTCTGATGTCATGTCCCGCGAAAGCGCCCTTCACACCGACGTCACGCACGATAGCCCCCATATCGGGGCCGACCACGCGGAAATCAAGGACTGGCTGCGGCTGTGCCACACGCCCGGGGTGCCCCCGGCTGCGGTACGGCGTCTGCTGAGCGCATTCGGGGTGCCTGAAGCGATCTTCCGGGCGTCGCGCGCCAGGCTCGCCGGCGTGCTGCCGGACACGCTCGTGGACAGGCTGCTCGCGCCGATGTCCGCCGAGTTGACGGCACAGATCGCCCGCACTCTCGACTGGGCCAGTCGTCCCGGGTGTGCGGTCGTCACGTTGTCCGAGCCGGCCTACCCGCGTGAGCTGCTGACGCTTGGCGACGCCCCCCCAATCCTGTATTGCCGCGGCGACGCCGGTCTGCCAAACCGCGCCGGGGCCATGGCGGCGGCGCTTGTCGGCAGCCGCCGCGCCACGCCGCAGGGACGCGACAACGCGCGACACTTCGCCCACGCGCTCGGCGACGCGGGCGTGACCGTCGTGTCGGGGCTGGCGGCCGGCATCGACGCTGCCGCGCACGAAGGCGCGCTCGAGACGGTGGGCGGCACCTGCGCCGTCGTGGGCACGGGGCCCGATCTCGTCTACCCGACGCATCATCGCGACTTGGCCGAGCGCATCGCCGAATGCGGCCTCGTGCTGTCCGCGTTTCCCGTGGGCACACCACCGCGTGCCGATCATTTCCCGCGGCGCAACCGGCTGATTGCCGCGCTCGCACGGTGCACCGTGGTCGTCGAGGCCACCACGCACTCGGGATCGCTGATCACGGCGCGTCTGGCAGGCGATTTGGGCCGAGACGTGCTCGCCGTGCCCGGCTCGATCCACGCGCCGCAAAGCCGCGGCTGCCACACGTTGATCCGCGACGGCGCCACGCTCGCGACATCGCCCGACGACGTCTTCGAAGCCTTGGGCATTGCACCGCCCGCGCCGACCGTGGAAACGCTCCCCCTGTCGGACATGGGAAGCGCGGGAAATGCGCGCAAGCGCGCACATGGCGGACACGCCCGTGGATCGAGGCGCCCGCCGTCCGACGGCGCGGCGACCGATCTATTCAGCATGACCGAGACCGTGCGCGCCAGTGGCCCACCGACGGCCCGCGCCGCCGTGGCGACGCCCACCGCCGCGCCCCCCGGCATGGCAGCAGTCCTGGAAGCGCTGGGGTATGATCCGGTCAGCGCGGACACCCTTTGCGGGCGCACCGGCCTGGCGATCACCACCGTGCTTGCGCATCTGAGCGTGCTTGAACTCGACGGCCGGATCGCCCGACTGCCCGGCGGACGGTTTGCCCGGCAGACCGACCGGGGCGTACGCTAGCGAATGCCCGGGTCGCCGAGGCCGATGCCTGAAATGCGCCGGTCGCCGCTGCGTCCCCTCCCAATTCCGAGATACCGACATCACCGACACCATGCCCGTTTTCGATCCTGTCGCCGACCGCTCCGCGCTGGCTGCCGCGCTGGCCGATGGCAACACGCGTCTCGTGGCCTGTTTGTGCGCGGCGTGGTGCGGCACCTGCCGCGAGTATGCGCAGGTGTTCGAGCAATTGGCGGCTCGCCATCCGGCGCTGTGCTTCGTCTGGGTGGATATCGAGACGCACGCCGACTGGCTCGACGATCACGACATCGAGAACTTTCCGACCCTGCTCGTTCAGGATGCGCAGCAGGCGGCGGGACAGGCCCGTTTTTTTGGCCCAGTGCTGCCGGCCGTCGGCATTCTCGAGCGTATGCTCGACGCGCGAGTGCTGGGCGACACGACGGTGGCCGCCCCTGCGCTGCGCGAGCACCTGCTTGCCGGATAGCCCCCGTCGGAGCCGACCGGCAAGCGCATCAGGCAAAGCGCGACGCCGTGTCGCAGCGGTGGGGCCGCGCCGCCGGGCCTGCGCTTGCCGCCGGCTTGCGACGCGCTTATGATGTGCCGCTTTCAGGCATGCCTTGTGCCCGATCCGACGGCAACGCCGGACTGGCTATATGTTATAAAGCCAACGAATGTCGCTTGGCGACACCCCCTCACCATTACCTAACGTCATGTCAAAAGCTCTGATCATTGCCGAGAAACCGTCCGTCGCGAATGACATCGCGCGGGCGTTGGGCGGCTTTACCAAGCATGACGAGTACTTCGAGAACGACGACTACGTCGTCTCGTCGGCGGTTGGCCACCTCGTCGAAATCGGCGCGCCGGAAGACTATGAAGTCAAACGCGGCAAGTGGAGTTTCGCCAACCTTCCCGTGATTCCTCCGCATTTCGACCTCAAGCCGATCGCCAAGAGCGAGTCGCGTCTGAAGGTGCTCACACGGCTCATCAAGCGCAAGGACGTGGACGTCCTGATCAACGCCTGTGACGCGGGACGCGAAGGGGAACTGATTTTTCGCCTGATTGCGCAACACGCGAAGGCGAAGCAGCCGGTCAGGCGTCTGTGGCTGCAATCGATGACGCCGCAGTCGATTCGCGACGGCTTCAGCCGCCTGCGCAGCGACGACGACATGCTGCCGCTGGCCGACGCCGCGCGCAGCCGCGCCGAAGCCGACTGGCTCGTGGGCATCAATGGCACGCGTGCCATGACCGCCTTCAACAGCAAGGGGGGCGGATTCTTCCTGACGACCGTCGGTCGCGTGCAGACGCCGACGCTGTCGATCGTGGTCGAGCGCGAAGAGAAGATTCGCAAGTTCGTGTCACGCGACTATTGGGAAGTGCGCGCCGATTTCGTTGCCGCCTCGGGCTTCTATGAAGGCCGCTGGTTCGATCCGAACTTCAAGCGCAACGAATTCGATCCGGAGCAGCGCGATTCGCGCCTGTGGAGCGTTGCGGCCGCCGAATCGGTCGTGGCAGCGGTGCGCGGCAAGCACGGCACGGTCACTGAAGAATCGAAGCCGTCGACGCAACTCTCACCGCTGCTGTTCGACCTGACGAGCCTGCAGCGCGAGGCCAACGGCCGCTTCGGTTTCTCTGCGAAGAACACGCTGGGCCTGGCGCAGGCGCTGTACGAAAAGCACAAGGTGCTGACGTACCCGCGGACCGACGCGCGCGCGCTGCCGGAAGACTACCTGGCCACCGTCAAGGAAACGATGGCCGTGCTCAAGGAGAGCAACAACTACCACCAGTTCGCCAACCAGGTCCTGAGCAAGGACTGGGTCAAGCCGAACAAGCGGATCTTCGACAACAGCAAGATCAGCGATCACTTCGCCATCATCCCGACGCTGCAGGCGCCGAAGAACCTCTCCGAGCCAGAGCAAAAGCTGTACGACCTCGTCGTCAAGCGCTTCCTGGCGGTGTTCTTCCCGGCGGCCGAGTATCAGGTGACGACCCGGATCACGGAAGTGGTGGGCCATCACTTCAAGACCGAAGGCAAGGTGCTCGTCAACGCCGGCTGGCTGGCCATTTACGGCAAGGAAGCGCAGGGCGACGGGAAAGAGGGCAAGGAAGAGCAGCCGAACCTCGTGCCGGTCGCGAAGGACGAGAAGGTTGGCGTCGACAAGGTCGAATCGGTTGGCCTGCAAACCAAGCCTCCGGCACGATACAGCGAAGCGACGCTGCTCTCGGCCATGGAAGGCGCGGGCAAGCTCGTTGAAGAGGGCGAGTGGCGCGAGGCGATGGCGGGCAAGGGTCTGGGGACCCCGGCCACGCGGGCGGCGATCATTGAAGGGTTGCTGACGGAAAAGTATCTCGTGCGCGAAGGCCGCGAGTTGCATCCGACAGCCAAGGCCTTCCAGTTGATGACACTATTGCGTGGGCTCGGCGTGGACGAACTCACGCTGCCCGAACTCACGGGCGAATGGGAAGCCAAGCTCTCGCAAATCGAGCGCGGTGGCCTCAAGCGTGACGAGTTCATGCACGAGATCGCGCAAATGACGCAGACCATCGTCAAGCGCGCGAAGGAATACGACTCGGACACGATCCCGGGCGACTACGCCACGCTCACCACGCCGTGCCCGCATTGCGGCAGCGTGGTCAAAGAGAACTATCGGCGCTTCGCGTGCACGAACTGCGCCTTCTCGATCTCGAAGATTCCAGGCGGGCGTCAGTTCGAAATCCCGGAAGTCGAAGACCTGCTCAAGAACAAGACGATCGGACCGCTGTCGGGATTCCGCAGCAAGATGGGTCGTCCGTTCTCGGCCATTCTCAAGCTCTCGCCCGACGACGAGATGGGTTACAAGCTCGAGTTCGACTTCGGACAGGACAACGGCGACGAAGACGGCGAGGCTCCCGACTTCACGGGACAGGAGCCGGTCGGCAAGTGTCCGAAGTGCGGCGCAAACGTGTTTGAGCACGGCATGCGTTATGTCTGCGAGAACGCCGTCGCCAGCCCGAAGACTTGCGACTTCACGTCGGGCAAGGTGATTCTCCAGCAGGAAATCACGCGCGAGCAGATTCACAAGCTGCTGACCGAGGGCAAGACGGATCTCCTGACGAGCTTCAAGTCGTCGCGCACCGGTCGTACTTTCAAAGCATATCTGGCCAAGCAGAAGGACGGCACCATCGGCTTCGAATTCGAAGCGAAGGCACCGAAGAAGACGGCTGCGAAGGCGGGCGACGCCGAGGCTGACGGCAAAGCTGCCCCGGCGCGCAAGACGGCAACGAAGACCGCGGCGGCGAAGGCACCGGCCAAGAAGACAGCGGCCCGGAAAACGACGGCCAAAGCCAAGCCGGCCAAGAAGGAAGCCACGTCCGGCGCGTCGGACAACGCTGCCGTCGATGACGACGATCCGCCGTTCTAAGCGGATCGAGTACGGCATCGCCCAGTTGTCGCCGGGCAATGAAAACGGCCACTTCCTTGCGGGAGTGGCCGTTTTTTCATCTCGCGATGGGCACTACGTCACACCGAAATGCCCGTGGTGGGCGCGCTCGGCGACGGAATCTTGGGGGGCACCCAGCGTTCGGCTGCCGAAATGCCTTCGTTCTGGCGGAAATACTCGACGGTGAGATCGATAAAGCCGCGCGTCTTGGCCGACAGATACTTCCGGCTGGGATAGACGAGCGAGACATCGACCGGCGTTTGTGAGTAGTTGCGCATCAGCGCGACGAGATCGCCGTCGCGCACATCGTGCCCCACGAGGTATGACGGCAGGAACGCAATGCCGTGCCCCAGCAGCACCGATTGACGCAGCAGCGCCGTGTTGTTGCAGATGAACTTGTTCTGCACACGCACGCGCACCTCGCCGTCCGGGCCAGAAAACACGCGGTCTTCGCTCCAGATGTCATTCGGCAGACCGAGCACACCGTGCTCGCCCAGTTCTTGCGGTGTGACCGGTTCGCCGTGCTCGGCGATATACGCCGGCGAAGCACACAACATCACGCGCGTCTCGGCGAGCACACGTGAAATCAGGCTTTCGCTGTTGATCATGCGCGTGAGCAGAATGCCGCAATCGTAGCCCTCTTCCACGAGATCGACCGCACGGTCGGTCAGCGCGAGATCGACCACGACCTTCGGGTGCAACTCCTGGTACTTCTTGACGAGCGGGGCGAGGTTGCGCAGACCGAACGACACCGGCGCAACAACCTTCAAGGTGCCTTTCGGATCGCGTGAGGCGCTGGAAATGAGGGCGTCGGCCTCGTCGACTTCGTCGATGATCTGCCGGCAGCGTTCGAGATACACCTGCCCGGCACCGGTCAGCGACAGGCTGCGAGTGGTGCGATTGAGCAGGCGAACACCGAGATGCGATTCCAGTTCGGCGACGTGCCGCGTGACCACGGCGGCCGACAGGTCCATCTGGGCAGCCGTACGGGCAAAGCTGCCGTTGTCGGCCACTTTGACGAAAACGCGCATCGATTGCAGACGATCCATAGTGTTTCCAATCGTGATGTGCCGCGTCGTACGGGCAAGGACAAGCATGGGCGGGCCGGCCATTCACCGGCGCTGCGCGTACCTGCGGGCACCGGTCGGACCCCCGCCCCGGATCGTTCCGGGGTGGGCCGTGCGTGCCGCCAGGGCTGTCGACACGGCGGGGAGACTTCAATAAGGCGCTAGCTTACCGTAGGCAGCCGAAACTTGCCTGACGTGGCAACGATTTTGGTGCATGACCGCCATGCGACTTGCGCCTCCGAGCACCGGGGTCCGCGACAGATACGGGAATTCACTCAACGTCGTCAGCCATCACGCCTGCTTCTCGCCACTTTCTCGCCGTGAGCCCGGTGTTTGACGCAGGTCAGGGCGCGGCGTTCGCGGCGACGCTACAGTCCCCTATCACCTACTGTTACAGGCCGCGTCATGACTCCGCTCCGCCTTTCGTCGACGCCTTGCGCCAACGCCGCAGCCCCCAGCGAACAGCACGCTGGTACGCCATGTCCCGGCTGTGCGTCGCGGGCGTCGTCCGAGGGCCACGGGCATTCACGATGCGGCACGCGGCACGCGCCGCGAAACACCGCGGTCCCGTCCGCCCCGATCCACTTCGATGCACAACTGCTCGCCCGTTACGACGTGAACGGGCCGCGCTACACCTCGTACCCGACGGCACTGCAATTCCGTGACAACTTCGGCGCTGACGACTATGCGCGTGCAGCCGCGCAGTCCAAACGCACTGGCAAACCGCTCTCGCTATATGTCCACGTGCCGTTCTGCGACACGGTGTGCTTCTATTGCGCGTGCACCAAGATCGTCACGCACAATCGCGCTCACGCGCAGGCCTACGTCGAGCGCCTGCATACGGAGATCGCACGGCAGGCGTCGCTGCTCGGCGCCGGGCGCGGGCTCGCGCAGATGCATTGGGGCGGGGGCACGCCGACGTTCCTGTCGTTGGAACAGATCGCCTCCCTTGTCGAGGCCATCAGCCGCCACTTCGTGATGACGCTCGACGACAGCGCCGAGTACACCATCGAAATCGACCCGCGCAGTGCCGGCCCGGCATCGATTCGCGCCTTGCGCGCGCTCGGGTTCAATCGTCTGTCCATCGGGGTGCAGGATTTCGATCCCCGTGTTCAGGCCGCGATTCATCGCGTGCAGCCGCGCGCGCTGGTCGAAGCTACGCTCGACGCGGCGCGAAGTTGTGGTTTCCGGTCGGTCAACTTCGATCTGATCTACGGCCTGCCGTATCAAACGTCCGAGTCGTTCTCGAATACGCTCGACGCCGTGATCGAGATGGCGCCGGAGCGCCTGTCGGTCTTCAGCTACGCGCATCTGCCACAACAGTTCAAGATGCAGCGCTGCCTGCCCGACGCCCTGCCGGACGGCCCGCAAAAGCTGGCGCTGTTGCAGACGATCATTGCCCGCCTGAGTGCAGCGGGCTATGTCTATATCGGCATGGATCACTTCGCGCGGCCCGACGATGAACTCGCTCGTGCGCAGGCCGCTGGCAGTCTGCATCGCAACTTCCAGGGCTACAGCACACGGGCCGATTGCGACCTCGTCGGGGTGGGCATGTCGGCCATCGGCCGGGTGGGGGATAGCTACGCACAGAACGCCAAGACCCTGAAGGCGTATTACGAAGCCATCGATGCCGGTGGACTCGCCATCGCGCGTGGCGTGCGACTCGATGACGACGACCATATCCGGCGCGACGTCATTTCGCGCCTGATGTGCCACATGTCGCTGGAATTCGCGCCACTCGAACAGGCTTACGACATCCGCTTCGCCAGCTATTTTGCGAGTGAGCTGGGCGAGTTGGCCGAACTGGCGGCCGATGGTCTCGTGGCCATCGAGGCCCACGGACTGCGCATCTTGCCGGCCGGACGCTTGCTGGTTCGCGTCGTCGCCCAGGTCTTCGATCGCTATCGTCGCGGCAACGCTCACTCGCGATGCGCAAAAGTGATGTGAGCGCAGCGCGGGGCGGCCCATGAAAAAACGCCCGGTGAAGTGCTCACCGGGCGTTTTCACTTTCTGGGTTGACGAGGCTGACGAGGCGATTGAGGCCAACGACGCCTCAGCAGCATCGTCCGCCGCCTTTGCCGCCGTAGCGCGCTTCCTGCCGTTCCCGGAAGAACGCCTCGTAGCTCATGACCGGTTGATCCGGGTGCGTGACCTGCATATGCGCGACATAGGTGTCGTAGTCGGGCAGGCCAACCATCAGACGCATGGCCTGCCCCAGATACCGGCCCACCTTACCGACTTCATCGAGCATGGCGTCGCCCCCGCTCTCAGACCTGACGACCGGTCGGCATCGGCTCGAACGGCGTTTCCCGGGCCGTCGGCTTGTTGGCCTGGCGTGCCACGAGGATGGTGCGTACGCCAAAGATCGCCACGGACACGACCACGAACATGAACACGCCGGAGAGCGTTGCATCGACGTAATCGTTGAACACGATCTGCTGCATCTGCGCGACCGACTTGGCCGGCGCGAGCAACTTGCCGTCGGCGAGCGCCGCCTGATACTTCGCCGCGTGCGCGAGGAAGCCGACCTTCGGATTCGCGTCGAACATCTTCTGCCACCCGGCCGTGAGCGTGCAGGCCAGCAGCCACAGCGTCGGCAGGATCGTCACCCAGGCAAAGCGCTCACGCTTGAGCTTGAAGAGCACGCACGTCGCGAGAATCAGCGCGATCGCGGCCAGCATCTGGTTCGAGATACCGAACAGCGGCCACAGCGTATTGATGCCGCCCAGCGGATCGACCACGCCCTGGTACAGGAAGTAGCCCCACGCAGCCACGCACAGGCCGGTGGCGGTCAGGTTCGCGGGCCACGAATCCGTACGCTTGAGCGACGGCACGAACGTTCCCAGCAGATCCTGCAGCATGAAGCGGCCGGCACGCGTGCCTGCATCCACCGCCGTCAGGATGAACAGTGCTTCGAACAAAATCGCGAAGTGATACCAGAACGCCATCATCGCTTCGCCGCCGACCACGCGATGCAGGATCTGGGCCATGCCGACGGCGAGCGTCGGTGCGCCACCGGCACGCGAGATGATCGTATTCTCGCCAACGGCATGCGCCGTGGCGGTGAGCACGTCCGGCGTGATGGCGAAACCCCAGCCGGAGACGACGTGCGCCACGGCTTCGGGCGTCGTGCCGATCAAGGCGGCCGGGCTGTTCATCGCGAAATACACGCCCGGGTCGATCACCGAGGCCGCGACCAGCGCCATAATGGCCACGAACGACTCCATCAGCATGCCGCCGTAGCCGATGAAGCGCGCATTGAGTTCGTTATCGAGCAGCTTGGGCGTGGTGCCCGACGAGATCAACGCATGGAAGCCGGACACCGCGCCGCACGCGATCGTAATGAAGAGGAACGGGAACAACTTGCCCGACCAGACCGGACCGCTGCCGTCGACGAACTGGGTGAGCGCGGGCATCTTCAGCTCGGGTGCGACCACCAGAATGCCGATGGCCAGCGCCATGATCGTGCCGATCTTCAGGAACGTCGACAGATAGTCGCGCGGTGCGAGCAACAGCCACACAGGCAAGACGGACGCGACAAAGCCGTAACCGATCAGCATCCACGTGAGTTGCTTGCCGTCGAACGTGAACAGCGGCGCAAAGGTGGCGCTGTCGTGCACGTTCTGGCCGAAAAAGATCGCGGCCATCAGCATCACGAAGCCGATGATCGACACTTCCCCGATGCGGCCCGGACGGATGTAGCGCGTGTAGACGCCCATGAACAGCGCGATCGGGATCGTCAGTCCGACGGTGAACGTGCCCCACGGCGAGCCTGCCAGCGCCTTGACCACGATCAGCGCCAGCACGGCCAGAATGATGATCATGATGAGGAACGCGCCGAACAGCGCGATCACCCCGGGAATCATGCCGAGTTCGGACTTCACGAGATCGCCCAGCGAGCGGCCGTCGCGGCGCGTGGAGATGAACAGCACCATGAAGTCCTGCACTGCGCCCGCGAACACCACTCCGGCGAGAATCCACAACATGCCCGGCAAATAGCCCATTTGCGCGGCAAGTACCGGGCCGACGAGCGGTCCTGCGCCGGCAATGGCCGCGAAGTGGTGCCCGAACAGCACGTAGCGATTGGTCGGCACGTAGTCCAGGCCATCGTTATGGCGCCAGGCCGGCGTCATGCGCGAGCCGTCGAGCTGCGCGACGCGCGTGGCGATGAACTTGCTGTAGAAACGATAAGCGATCAGATACACGCAGACAGCCGCGATCACGATCCAGAGTGCGCTGACGGTTTCGCCGCGCGATAGAGCCACCGTGCCAAGCGCGCAAGCGCCGACGACGGCCACGGCTGCCCAGGGCAGTTGTTGCCAGATGCGATTCATTGTCTCTCCTCGGAACTGCCTCCTTCAGGCAGCAACCCGGGACGGCGCCGTTGCGGCACTGCCCCGCCTCTTGACCCGGCGCCATGACGGCACCGTGGAACGTGGCTCGCTGCACGCGCCCCTCTTTCGGGGCCTGCGCACAGCAAGGACCGGAGGTGCTACGCACCGCATCGGCGTGTGAACATCCGAACTGGCGTAACACCGGCGAGACGCTGACGAGTGACACTCGGCAGCCCCGGCCACGATTCGGCGTGTAGTATTGGCGTTTGCCCGCCGCGCCACAAGCGCGAAACTACGCAGGTTCGCTACGTGCTATTACGTAGCGAAGCCCCGCGAAACGCGGCAATGCAGCTTTCCGAACGCCATGAATCTCCGACAGAAATTTTTCGTCCTGGCGCTGTTGCCGGTCGCCCTGGCGATGGTCGCCATCGCGCTGGCCGTGCGACACCAGGGCAACGAGCTTTCGAGCGCGCAGCACGACGCTGTGCAAACCACATCGCTGGCCAACAAGCGGGCGGAGCTGCTGCATTACGTGGGCCTTGCGCGCAAGGCCATCGAGCCGCTGTACGACGGCCCCGACACGCCCGCCGCCCGCGAGGCGGCCCTCGCCATCCTTGCCCGCCTGGAGTTCGGCCAGGACGGCTACTTTTTCGTCTACGATCTCGAAGGCCGCAGCCTGATGCATCCGCGCCAACCTGAGCTTGTCGGCCACAATCTCTGGTCGCTCAAGGATGCGTCGGGCGCGCCCACGATCCAGCGCCTGATCGCGGCGGCGCGCGCCGGCGGCGGCTATGTGCAATATGCGTGGGAAAAGCCGTCTCTGCACCAGATGGCGCCAAAACTCGGCTACGTCGTCGCCCTGCCCCGCTGGAACTGGATGATCGGCACCGGGATTTATCTCGACGACGTCGAAGCTACGCTGCGCGCGTCGGACGAGCGCGCGCAGGCGAACATCGATCGCACGCTGATCTGGATCACCCTCATCGCCTCGACATGCCTGGCGATCGTGGCCCTGTGCGGGCTCGTCGTGAACATCACCGAACTCAAGACCGCCGATGCGAAGTTGCGCCAACTGGCACGTCAGGTGGTGGAATCGCAGGAACTCGAGCGCGCGCGCATCTCGCGCGAGTTGCACGATGGCATCAGTCAATTGCTGGTGTCGGTCAAGCTGCTGCTCGAGTCGGCGTCGATGCGTCTGCCGGGCTCGCCCGCCGCCGCCAGTACCGCGCTGGGCGTGGCCATCGAGCGGTTGAACGGCACGCTCGGGGAAGTGCGACGTATTTCGCAGGCGCTGCGCCCGGCCATGCTCGACGATCTCGGCCTGGCCGCGGCCATCGACCAGCTCGCACGGGAGTTCGGCTCGCATGCGAATCTGCCTGTCGAGATGCAAGTCGAAGGCGACGCCCCCGTGCTGGACGACAACATCAAAACAATGCTCTATCGCATCGCGCAGGAAGCGCTGACCAACATCGAACGCCATGCGCACGCGTCGCGCGTTTCGATCCTGTTGATGTTCAAACCCGGCGGCATTCACCTGTCGATTGCTGACGACGGCTGCGGATTCGACGTGACCGACGTGCATCACAATCCCAGCCATGGCATCGGCCTGCGCAATATGCGCGAGCGGCTCGATGCCGTCGGCGGCGTTCTCGGCATTCAGTCGTGGCCGGGTCTTACCACCATCAGCGCGTGGGTGCCCCTCACGCCCGCCGCTGCGAAAGCGGCGCTTCGTACAGCCTCACGCCAATGACGCAAGCGCATCCCATTCGACTGCTCCTGATCGACGATCACCCGCTCGTGCGCGATGGACTGCGCGCACGCTTCGATGCCTCGCCCAACCTGCAGGTCGTCGGTGAGGCGGGCAATGCACAGGAAGCGCTCATGCGGGCGAAGACATCGTCGCCGGATCTGGCGCTGATGGACATCAGCATGCGCGGCACGAACGGCATTGAACTGACCGCCCAGTTTCGCGAGCAGTTCCCCCACATCGCCGTGCTGATCCTCTCGATGCATGACAACGCCGAATATGTGCGTCAGGCAGTGCGCGCCGGCGCGCGCGGCTATGTGCTCAAGGACGCGCCCGCCCACGAGATCGTGACCGCCATCGAACGCGTGGCGCGCGGCGATTCGTACTACAGCGCCGCCATTGCCGCGCGCGTGGTACAGGCCTCGACGTCGCACGCGCCCATCGATTCACTCACACCTCGCGAACGCGAAATCCTCTCGCGGATCGCGCGCGGATTGGCAAACAAGCAAATTGCCACGGAAATGGATTTGTCGGTCCGCACCGTGGAGACGCACCGGCTCAACATCAAGCGCAAGCTCGGCATCGAAGGGCAGGCGGAGTTGATCAAGTTTGCGGTGGAGAATCGACTGTAGGTCGCGTGAGGGCGCCTGTCGAGCGCTCGGCGCGCGTGGGTCGGGTGACAGTACGGCGCTCACACCGACCGTGATCAGTGCACAAATGGGTTGTATACCTCCACGCCGGTATTGGAAAAATCCTTCACGTTGCGCGTGACCACGACAAGCCGATGCACCAGCGCAGTGGCGGCGATCAACTTGTCGATGGGGTGCTCGGAATGGGGCACGCGCAGACGTGCCCAAACGTTACAGATCGTCTGGTCCACCGGCAAAATCTCGCGCGCGTAATCGCGTTTCAGCTTCTCGAGCCATGTCTCGATCAACACCGCCTGTCGCGCATCATTCCGGTGCCGAAGGACTTTCACACCACGCTGTAGTTCCCCCAGTGTGATGACCGAAAGAAAGCGCGGTGATTGATCACGATCGGTCCGACGGATAAAGCGCTGGACCCCTTCGTCACCGCCCCCACATTTCCGACACTCGCTAATAACGTTCGTATCGAGTAAATACATCGGACGCTCAGTGCCTTAATTGATACGTTCAAAATCGCTGTCCAGTCCAACATTCGGCATGGCCAACAGTGCTTCCCCCAGCGAGCGAAACCCGGGAACCCGCGCCACGTTATCCAGAATCGTCAGCACTTCTTCCTCCGGGGTTCTCCCGTACATGGCCGCACGCGACCGTATCGATCGCATGAGCGGTTCGTCAATACCTTCGATCAACATCATGTGCATCAGCGCCTCCTGGGGTTCCGAATGGAAAAGTCGTTGTCCGAACAGAACAACAGGAGAAATGCTATCACCACAGTCCTATCGAAAACCGCCAGGATCCTTGCCTGGCAAGCCTTTCGGAAGTCTCACAAGGCAACAAAAATCCCACCGAAGGCTCCCTCGGTGGGATCGTTGTGTGCAGCTTAAACTTGATCCGTGATGCCGGCGCCTCTCAAGTTCGGCGCGCGATCATTCGAACATCGGGCGAATCACGACTTCAGGCGACGCTCGATGTCGGTCTTCGTGTCGAGCAACGCTTGCGGCAGACGATGATTGAACGTGTCGAACAGTTCGGTGTGGAGCTTCAACTCTTCGTGCCAGGCGGCGGAGTCCATCGAAGTCACGTCGTCGAACTGCGACGGCGTGAACGACAGACCGTTCCAGTTCAGATCCTCGTAGCGCGGTGTGATGCCGAACGCGTTCTCCACCCCTTGCGCCGTGCCGTCGATACGGCCGAGCATCCATGCCAACACGCGCATGTTCTCGCCGAAGCCCGGCCACACGAACTTGCCGTCCGCGCCCTTGCGGAACCAGTTCACGCAGTAGATCTTCGGCAACGCGGCGCCAAGCTTGTCCAGATGCGCGCCGGTATCGAGCCAGTGCTGGAAGTAGTCGCTCATGTTGTAGCCGCAGAACGGCAGCATGGCGAACGGATCGCGGCGCACCACCCCCTGCTGGCCCGCCGCCGCAGCCGTCGTCTCCGAGCCCATGGTCGCGGCCATGTACACGCCCTCGGTCCAGTCGCGCGCTTCCGTCACCAGCGGCACGGTCGTCGAGCGGCGGCCGCCGAAGATGAACGCATCGATCGCCACCCCGGCCGGGTTTTCCCAGTCGGCATCGATCGACGGACATTGCGATGCCGGTGCCGTGAACCGCGAATTCGGATGCGCCGCCTTGCGGCCCGTCTCCTTCGCGCTTTCCGGTGTCCAGTCCTTGCCCTGCCAGTCAATCAAATGCGCGGGCGGCGTATCGGTCAGGCCTTCCCACCACACGTCGCCATCGTCGGTCAGGGCCACGTTGGTGAAGATGACGTTCTCGCCGAGCGTCGCCAGCGCGTTCGGGTTGGTCTTCTCGCTCGTGCCCGGCGCCACGCCGAAGAAGCCGGCTTCCGGATTGATCGCGTACAGACGGCCATCGCGGCCCGGCTTGATCCAGGCGATGTCGTCGCCAATGGTCTCGACCTTCCAGCCGTCGAAGCCCTTCGGCGGGATCAGCATGGCAAAGTTGGTCTTGCCGCAGGCCGACGGAAACGCCGCCGCCACGTGATACTTCCTGCCCTCGGGCGACGTCACGCCGAGAATCAGCATATGTTCGGCGAGCCAGCCTTCGTCGCGGCCCATCTTCGAGGCGATGCGCAGCGCGAAACACTTCTTGCCCAGCAGCGCATTGCCGCCGTAGCCCGAACCATAGCTCCAGATTTCGCGGGTTTCCGGAAAATGCACAATGTACTTCGTGTTGTTGCACGGCCATGCCACGTCCTGCTCACCGGCGGCGAGCGGCTTGCCCACCGTGTGAACGCACGGCACGAACTCGCCGTCGGCGCCCAGAACGTCATACACGGCACGGCCCATGCGCGTCATGATGCGCATGTTCACGGCCACGTACGGTGTGTCGGACAATTCCACGCCGATATGGGCGATCGGTGAGCCGAGCGGACCCATCGAGAACGGTACGACATACATCGTGCGACCGCGCATGCAACCCTGGAACAGGCCGTCGAGCGTCGTGCGCATTTCACGCGGATCGATCCAGTGATTGGTCGGGCCGGCGTCTTCGCGCGTTTCGCTGCAGATGAACGTGCGGTCTTCCACCCGCGCGACGTCCGACGGATCGGAGAGCGCGAGGAACGAGTTCGGGCGCTTGGCCGGGTTGAGCCGCTTCATCGTGCCGGCAGCCACCATCTGCTCGCACAGACGGTCGTATTCCTCCTGTGAGCCGTCGCACCAGACGACACGTTCGGGCTGGGTAATCGCCGCGATGTGCGACACCCAGTCGATCAGCTTGCGATGACGCACCCAGGCGGGCAGATCACGGGTTGCAACATTGGACGAGGAGGAGGCGTTGAGCGCGCTTGCGCTCACACTGGCTTGCGTCATGGGGGTTGTCTCCATGCAGAGTCGGGAAATCGAGGCGGACGCCGGGCGTCCGTCGTGCAGGCACCTTGGATGGCCGGGCGACCCTTCCGATTGGGGATACCGGAAGGGCAGGATAGCCCCGGCGATCGCCGTGTGCGCAGAATCTCAACGCGCACGCAGGCATGGGCCGCACGAAGTACGGAGCGTGTTGTGTGGCTTGCGACGCACGCAAGTCCACACGCGGGGCAGCAGGGGCAACACGCGCACCGATACGTGCGCATCAGGCGTCTCGCTCACCGGGTCCGACTTGCTTTTGCGGGGTGGGTTCGATTTTTTGCCATCGTGTTGAGGCGGTTTCGCCATGGTTGCCAGGACACCTGCCATACTATGCAAAACGAGGCGTCAGCATACCACCGCGCAAATCGCGCCGGTGCTGCGTCGCAACAAGGCCGGCGCTGGGTGGCCCCGACAGACGCCGTCCCTGTGGTCGACCCGTTCGTCCGCCGGTCGCGGCGGCCTCAGACCCATGTTCCGCCCGCGCAGAGCGCTCGCCGTCCTGCGCCGATCCGATTACGTTTTGCCATGAAAATTGCCATTCTCGACGACTATCAGGACGCCGTTCGCAAGCTCGACTGCTTCTCCCTGCTGGCTGGTCACGACGTCAAGGTCTTCAACAACACGGTCAAGGGCGTCGGGCAACTCGCCGCCCGCGTCGGCGAAGCGGAAGTGCTCGTTCTGGTTCGCGAGCGCACCGCCATCACCGCCCAGCTCATCGACAAACTGCCGCGTCTGCGCATCATCAGCCAGACCGGGCGTGCCGGTGCGCACATCGACATCGACGCCTGCACCGCCCGCGGCGTGGCCGTGCTCGAGGGCATCGGCTCGCCGACCGCGCCGGCCGAACTCACCTGGGCACTGATCATGGCCGCGCAGCGCCGGATTCCTCAATATGTCTCCAGCCTCAAGCACGGTGCGTGGCAGCAGTCCGGTCTGAAATCGTCGAGCATGCCGGCGAATTTCGGGCTGGGCCAGGTGCTGCGCGGTCAGACCCTCGGCCTCTGGGGCTACGGCAAGATCGGCCGACTCGTGGCGGGCTACGGCCGCGCGTTCGGCATGGAAGTGATGGTCTGGGGCCGCGAAGGATCGCGAGAAGCCGCCGCCGCCGACGGCTTGCGCGTGGCGAACAGCAAGGAAGAACTCTTCACGCAAAGCGACGTGCTGTCGTTGCACCTGCGCCTGAACGACGAGACGCGTCACCTCGTCAAACTCGACGACCTGCTGCACATGAAGCCCACGGCACTGTTCGTGAATACGAGCCGTGCGGAACTGGTCGAAGAGAACGCATTGATCACGGCACTCAATCGGGGCCGCCCCGGCATGGCCGCCATCGACGTCTTCGAGAGCGAGCCGATTCTGCAGGGCAACCCCCTGCTGCGACTGGAGAATTGCGTGTGCACGCCGCACATCGGCTACGTCGAGCGGGAAAGCTACGAGCTGTATTTCCGCGTGGCCTTCCAGAATATCGTCGATTTCCTTAACGGCGACCGCTCGCACGTCGCCAACCCGGCCGCGCTGCTCGGTTTCGGGCGCTGATATTTGCAGCGCCGGCGAGGCGCCTACGCCATCGTGTCCCGATGTCGCAGGAAAGTCTCGCCGTCCTGGCGACCGAGCGCGAAGGCCGGGCCCATCATCTCGGGACGCGTGTAATCCCAACTCGAAATCGGCACGGGCACGGACGGCTGCACGTACAAGCGGTCCTGCCCGGCGTGATGTTGCGTAAAGATCTGCGGACGCGGATAGCGCCGCGTCACCAGCACCAGCACTCGCCCCGGCGTGACGTCGAGCGCATCGACCGGTACGTTGTCGACCATGCCCCCGTCGAGCACAGGGCGACCGTCGCGCCGCAGAATCGGCGTGAACGGCGGCGTGCATGAAGATTGCAGCATCAGATCGGCCAGGTCCGCTGTCGTCCGGCAGTCCTGCGCGCGCACGAATTCGGGGGTAAAACCGAGCTGCCTCGCGAGCGTTGGATGCAACGTGCGGCGCACGTGCTTGTCAATGTTGTAAGCCACTAGCCCGGCCGCCGTCGCCATTCGTGGCCCCAGCCAGCGCGGGATGTGCGACACGCCCACGCGAATCTCCGGCGCCGCGGCAAGTTTGTCGAGCTGGCCGTCATAGATCGCGAGCAGCGCTTGACGATAGATGCGGTAATGCGGAAACACCCGCTCACGGCGCACCAGATTGCCCCAATAGGCATTCTTGCGATTGCTCGCGAGCGCCTGCCGGTAGTAATCCATCACCCAGTCCGACGAGCGCATGTGCAGCATGCACGCCGTGGCCGCGCCGGCAGAAATGCCGGTGATGATACGCGGGCGCAGCGGCATGTCGCGCGTCACGCGCTCCCAGAATCCCGCCTGCCACCAGCAACGGTTGCCGCCCCCGGCGAATACGATCTGATCGAACACTTGCCCTCCTCGGTACTATCGCGCGAGCCACGTCGACCGCCTCGCGCCCGTGTGCTCACAGCAGCGCGTAAGTCGTCGTCGCGTGCACGGCCATCTTGCCCGACGCGTCGAGAATTTCGATTTCGCCGAACACCAGGTTCTTGCCTCGACGCAGAATTCGCGCGATCACGCGCAGATCGCCATCGGTCACCGGGCGCATGAACTGCGTGTTGAGTGTAACGGTTGTCATCGGCTGGAAGCCGCCGAGCGCGGCTGAGAGTGCCACCACCATCGCCGTGTCGGCCACGGCCATGAACACCTGCCCGCAGATCACGCCACCGCCATGCTTGAATGCGGCATCGAACGGCAATCTGAGCTCGCTTTGCTCCGGACCGGTCGCTTCGATCCGCAGATTCAATTGCCGCACCCACGGCGACACGAGTCCGTCGAGCATCTTCTGCGCTTGCACCAGCTCCATCCTGAGCGTCCTCCGGTTTCGTTGAGACGCCGATGATAGCCCCAAAACACAAGCGCCACCCCGCCAGGGGTAGCGCTTGTGTCATCCGCCAGGGTCATGCGCCTCGGTCATGCACGGGTCATGCACGCGAATACCCCTCAGCGACCCCTCATCCGTTCGTCTTGTCGTGACGAATCCGGCCGCTCTGATGATTTTCGCGGTGCTGTACGCCGACCTGCTCGCCCGCGCTCACGTGACCGTTCTTGCCGGCATGCGCTTCGGCGGCGTCGACATGCGCCTGCCCGCGCTCGAGGCTACCGGCCTGCTGGTGGGTCAACGTACCGGCGGCTTGTCCTTGCGCGATGCGCTTCTCCTGATTGACGTTGCGTTGCACGTCGGCCTGCATGCGCTCCGACGACGCCGATCCGGGATTCGCCGCCCGGCCGTTGTGCTTGAGCTGCTCGATCTTGGCGCTCTCCTTGTTCTGGGCGCGGGCAATGCGGGCCTTCTCGGCCGCCGTATCGCCGGTGTGATCGGCGTGCGCCTGCATCCGGTCGATCTTCGCCTCGCCCTTCTCGAGACGCGACGCTTCCTTCGTCGTCAACTGACCGCTCTTGAGGCCATTGTCGATGCGCTGCTGTTGCTTGACGTCGCGCGACGTCTCGGTCGTGGGCGTCTGGGCAAACGCCTGCGAGGCGAACACACCGCCCAAGGCAAGGGTTGCGGCGCTCAGAATCACGGTTTTGCGGACGTTCATAATGGAATCCTTATTGGCTTTGCACTGCTTTGAATTGGCCTGAACGCGCATGCGGTGATGCGTCTTCAGGAAACCGGCGGGGATCCGGGCCGTTGGCGGGATTGCCCGCGAATGACCGTGTCCTTATGCGGTTTAACGACGCAGGCGAGCGCCGCGCCGACAGCCGGCGTGTAACCGGGCAGTCCGAAAAGTAACCACGTGTAATCGGCGCGCCTGTCGCGATTCGCGCTATGTCCCTGAAATCGATAGGACACCCGCAGACAGCACCGTAACGATTTGATACAGTGGTGCCCATTTGGCCGGCACGCGGCGCGAGCGAGCGTGCCACTCCGTACCTGTCAGCCCCTTACGCGAATTCGCGAGTCAAGAAGGAGCCTTCCCCATGCAGAGCACCAGAGACGATCTCGGCAAACTGATCTTGCGCCTTACCCTCGGCATCCTGCTGCTGTTTCACGGCGTCAGCAAGGTCATCAACGGGATCGGCTTCATCGAGGGCATGATCACGTCGCACGGCCTGCCGAGCTTTCTCGCCTACGGCGTCTATCTCGGCGAACTGCTCGCCCCGGTCCTGCTGATTCTCGGCGTTCTCACCCGCCTGGGCGGCCTGCTCGTCGTGGGCAACATGGTGGTCGCGTTCGCGCTGGTGCACCTGAACCAACTGGGCGATCTCGCGAAGACCGGCGGCTGGTCGCTCGAACTGCAAGCCTTCTACTTGTTCATGGGCGTTTGCCTGATGCTCTTCGGCGCGGGCCGCTACAGCGTGTCGGGCGGTCGCGGCGCCTGGGACTGATCGACGGACGAAGCGCGCCAGTCGCGCGCAGTTCATGAACGGCCCGCCCTTGTCGACACCCGGCAAGGGCGGGCCGAGTCGTTTCGGAATATTGCGAATCCCGGCGCTGGTAACGTCAGGTAATACACCGGTTGCACTTTGCAACGTGTTCGCTGCGGCGATGACTTACTCTGAAACTGCCAATTCCGGCAGTATCCACAGGGAGTCAACACCATGCGCAAACTGAAGATCGCCGCCGCGTCGGCCATCCTCGTCGCCACCTCGATGCTCGGCGTCGCTCATACCGCCAATGCCGCCGATGCGGCGGCACCGGCCACGGCACCCCATGCCGCCGCGTACCACATGCGCGGCGAGCGCGGCCCGTGGGGGCTCGGCGACATGCACAAGCTGCACGATCAATTGAAACTCAACGCGCAGCAGGAACAAGCGTGGCAGCAGGCCGTGACCACGTCGAAGCAGAATCACGACGCCATGCGCAAGAATGGCGAACAGTTCCGGCAGATGATGGCGCAGACGAAGGATCAGAAGATCCTCGACCTGGCCGGCATGCGCGCCGCCCGCGAGAAGGCGTTCGACGAGAACCGTCAGCTTCGCAGCCAGACGGAGGATGCCTGGTTGAACGTGTATAACGGTCTGAACAACGACCAGAAGACGCTCGTGAGCACTACGATCAAGGCGCGCTGGGCCAAGATGAAGGCCTGGCACGACAAGGCAAGGCAACATCGCGGTCCGATGCACAAGAACGCCCCGGCCCCGCAACCGCCGGCCGGTCAAGCGCAGTAAGTCACATCGGTGCGAGTCCAGCGCCGCCGGGCACGATGGCCCGGCGCGCGCCGGTGCTCAGGTCTCGCTCCACAGGCGTAGCAGGTTGTGATAGCAGCCGACGAGCGAGCGCCGCGCGGTCTCGTCCGCGTCCGACGCGTTGAGACGCTGGATCGCGTTGTCCATGTCGAAGAGCAGCGTGCGCTGCGTGTCGTCCCTCACGAGACTCTGCACCCAGAAGAAGCACCCGACCCGCGTGCCACGCGTGATCGGGTTCACACGATGCAGGCTGGTCGCCGGATACAGCACCATGTCGCCTGCCGCCAATTTCACCTCGTGCGCCCCGTACTGATCCTCGATCACCAGTTCTCCGCCGTCGTACGCATCCGGAGACGTGAGAAAGAGCGTGGCGGAGATATCCGTGCGAATGCGCATGCCGCTGCCCGGCTGCAAACGAATCGCCCCGTCCACGTGGTGGCCGAAGTGCATGCCTTCGCCATAGCGGTTGAACATCGGCGCGTACACCTTGTTCGGCAATGCCGCGCTGATAAACAGCGGGTGTCGCTCCAGCGCACCGAGAATCACGTCGCCCAGTTCGCGAGCCACGGCCGAGCGCTCGTCGATCTGCTGGTTTTGTTTGACGGGCGCCCCCTGATAGCCCGCCGTGGCCAGGCCGTCGACCCATGCGTCGCCCGCGTTGTCGAGCGATGCGCGAACCCAGCGCACCTGATCGGCATTGAGGACATTCGGAATGCGTAGCAACATCGACGTGCGTCTCCGTCAGAACCGGTAAGTGCCCGTGAGCAGCGCCGTGCGCCCGATGCCCGGCGCAGCCCGCCCGCCGTCGGACGGCACCAGAGCGTCGAAGTAGGTCTTGTTGAACACGTTGAGCAGGTTGAGGCGAATGTCGTATTTCGGCTGATGGAAAGCGATCGTGGCGTCCCAGCGCGTGTAACCCCCCACGCGAATCAGGTTCGTGTTCGCCGCATAGCGCATTGACATGTACTTCATGCCGCCGCCCACCTCCCAGTGACCGAGCGTATAGGTCGACCAGAGCGTCAGCGAGTGTCGCGGCGTGTTGGCCAGCACATTGCCCTGCGTGCCGTCGTTCGCCTGCACCACTTCCGAGTTCAGGAACATATAGCCGCCCATCACCTGCCAGTTCGACGTGATACGGCCCGTGGCGCTCACCTGCGCACCGCGAATGCGCACCTTGCCCGCGTTCGTGTATTCGCCCGACGTGCCGGTCTGCGTGCGCGCATTGTCCTGCGTGACCTGAAACAGCGCGGTGTTGATCGCCAGATTGTCGTCGAACAGATTCCACTTGCTGCCGACTTCGAACGATTCGTTCGTCGCGGGCGGCAGGGCCTGCGTGTTGTTGGTGACGGTGAGCGTTTCAAGCGAGGGGTTGAACGACGTGCCGTACGAGAAGTAATACGATTGTGCCTCGCTCGGCTGATAGATCACGCCCGTGCGCACGCTCGTATGGTTGACCGTTTGCGTCGCGTAGCCCGGAGAACTGACGGTGTTCGAAAGCTGCGCCTTGAAGCGATCCCAGCGCAGGCCGCCCACAATCTTCCAGTGGCGGGTCAGTTCGACGGTATCGTTCGCGTAGAACGCGACGGTCTGCGCCGTTCCCTGCGCCAGGTTACCGGCGGTCGTCGTGACATTCGGCAGATTGGCATAGTACGCCGTACTGTTGGCGGGAATCCAGCCGAGGAAGCCCGTCGACTGTCCGGCGCCGGTGCGCGAATACGCCTGATTTTCATAGGTGTCCTGCCCGAACTCCGCACCGGCGATCAGGGTGTGCTTGACCGGACCGGTCGCGAATGTCTTCACGACATCGGTCTGGTTGTACAGCGACGAGTCGGTGATCTTGCGATCGTGACTCTGCAACTGCACCCAGAGCTGATCGAGCGAATACGACGGAAGTCCCGCCGTCGGACGGGCCGGCAACGACGTGAATCCCCCGGTGCCGTTGGCGACGCCCACGGCATGCGGCGACGTTTCGATGGCGTCGATGACGTAGCGGCTGTATTGCGTCTGGTTCGTGATCTTCAGACTGTCGTCGACCCTGTGCTCGATCTTGGCCGAGAGGCTCATCACGTCCTGCACCGTGCGGTCGGTCGTCAGGCCGTAGAACTGTTGCTTCGACACCGGCAGAGGACTGCCGTTGTAGCCCACGGTGCCGTAGTCCGCCATATCGCGGTTATGTTGGACGAGCGCGGAAAGCGTGATCTGTGTGGGCGTACCGATGCCAAGCTTGAGCGTGGGCGCAACGCCCCAATCCCGATTGTTCATGACGTCGCGCGTCGTATGGATATTTTGCGCAAAGCCGTTGATCCGGAACGCCGCAGTATCCGAGAGCGGATGATTGACGTCGAACGAGGTGCGGTACTGGTCGTTCGTGCCAAGCGTTCCGGAGACTTCATTCAGCGGCTTGAGATTGGCCTGCTTGCTCACCTGGTTGATGACGCCACCGGTCGAACCCCGGCCGAACAGCATGGACGACGGGCCTTCGAGCACCTCGATGGCCTCGAGATCGAACGTGTCGCGATAGTACTGGCCGCGATCGCGCAAGCCGTCGAGATAGATATCGGTGCGTGCCGCGAAACCGCGCAGATTGATGTTGTTGCCGATCTGCCCGCCCTCCGCGCCGCCGAGCGTAATGGCCGGCGAATTGCGCAGCGCGTCGGCGAACGACGTGGCGCCCTGCGCCTGCATGACCGCCTTGTCGATCACGGTGACCGATTGCGGGATGTCGCGGATCGCCGTGGGCACCTTGCCGCCGACGGTCGAGATGTCGCGCTGGTAATCATCACGAATCGACGTGCCGGACACTTCGGTCTGCGGCAACGTGGCGGCCGGCGCCGCGCCTTCCGTCGTGGTCTGCGTCGTGCTTTGGGTCGTGCCCTGGGTCGGGGCGGCAACCGTGCTCTGTGCCATGGCGGGCGAGCCATAAGCGACGGCAAACGGCGTGGCGAAGAGGGCCATCATGGCCACCGTCAGAGGCTTGCGTTGCATCATGATCGATCGGTTTCGAAAGGCGTCGTGGTCGGAAAAAGGAGGAAGAACACCGATGGGTCGCGCCGAGCCCCACGCTGACGTCTCATCCGCGATCGATGTTCTCGATATGGAGCGCGAATATAAATGAGAATGATTTACATTACAATTGCTTTACGACGAGTGACGTAAATCTCCGACAGTCATCTCGCGTCCGGCAACACCTTGGCAGCGCGACCGACCGCCCGATCGATCGCGGCATACGAGCGCAGGGACGGCGCGACGCTCGCAATGACATGTGAATTCCTCGGGTATTGCCGAAGAAATTGAGTCTCGTGTTTATACTTTGGGTTGCAGTACTGAAAGCATTCGGCCGGAGCCCCCCGGAACGGCCTTGACGTTTCGCCAGATTGCCGATGCGCCGGTCCCGATGGCAGCCCATGCCGCGCGCCGGATCCGTCGGTCGGGCACGACGACATCTTGAATTCGCCGCGCCGGTGCCACTCCCCTGGGGTGTGCGCCGGTGTTGCCTATTTGCCGTCCAGGGACAATGCAAGCCACCAGATCGCTCTACCTGCTGGGACCGATGCGGGTCGAACAAGGCAAACAAGCCTGCGCCGTGAAATACACGAAAGCGCGGGCCTGTTGGCCTACCTCGCCCTGCAACCGGGCTTCCATACGCGCGGCGCACTCGCCGACCTGTTCTGGCCCGATGAAGATGGCCAGGGGGCCGCGACAAGCTCAAGCGCATGCTCTTCCATCTGCGCGACACCCTCGGCGACGAACTCTTCGAATCCGACCGCCAGGTTGTGCGTCTGCGCCCCGAGACCGGCCTCTGGATCGACGCGCATGTCTTCGCGAGCATGATCGAGCAGGCGAATCGCACGCTCGACGCCGTGACGGGCCTGGATCTGGCCGCGCATCTACAACATCTCGCCGACGCCGTCGCGCTCTACCAAGGCCCGTTCCTGCACGGACTGTCGGTACGCGACACCCCCGATCTCGAACAGTGGATCGAGCTCCAACGCGACGAATATCAGCGCCGCCGTGTCTTTGGCGAGCGGCTGCTCGCCGACGGTTACGCCCGTCTGGGCGATCTCGATCAGGCACTCGCGCATGCACGCCAGCTCGTCGCGCTCGCCCCGTTCGACGAATCGGGCTGGCACTGTCTGCTCGCGCTGCTGCTGCGCGCCGGACGCCGCGACGAAGCCGAGACCGAATACCGCCGTCTGCGCGACATCCTCGACGAAGAACTCGGTGAGCTGCCCGGCGAGGCGCTCACCCAGTTGCTGGAGACGCCGCCCGCGCGCATGGAACAGCGCGCGACGGGCCCGGAGCGCCGCCAACTGACGGTCGTGGCCATCGAACTCGCGCCGAACGGCATCGACGATCCTGACCAGCTCGTGGGCGCGATGCGCCCGCCGCTCGTGCAGTGCGAGACGATCCTGCGCCAATCGTGGGGCTACACGGTGCGCACGCCGACAGGCGGCCTGCTCGGCTATTTCGGCTATCCCACCGCCCTCGAGGGCGCCGGGCGGCACGCCGTCGAAGCCGCCATGCGCTGCGTGCAGGCAAGCTCCGCGCGCGTTGGCATCGGTGTGGGCATTCACACCGGGCTGGTCATCAGCTCGGTGGCGGACGACAGCCCCGACACTGGCGGACGCGTCTCGCGCTCGGCCACACAGCTTGCCGACATGGCGCTCCCCGGCGAAGTGTTGATCTGCGACGCCACGCAACGTCTCATTGGCGTGGCCATCCCCACCACGTCGCACGGCAGTGTGCGCGAGCGCCACGCCCATCGCGAAATTCCGGTGTTTCGCGTCAATCCCGACCCGACGCCGGAACGCCGTTCGCGCCGTCGCGCGGCGATGCTCTTCGGCCGCGACGCCACCCTGGCGGAACTCACCGCCGCGCACACGGCCATGCGCGACGCCAGCGCCGGACACGGCGTGCTGGCACTCGTGATCGGCGAAGCCGGTATCGGCAAATCGGCGCTGGTGCGGCATTTCGTGGAGACGCGCGGCCTGCGCGCGATTGAACTGGCCTGTGCGCCGGACGGTGCAGGCACGCCCTTCCACCCGATCGCGCGCTGGCTGCGCGCGCGATCCGTCGACGACGCTGCGGAACTTCCACAACCCGCCCTGCTGGCGCATCGCCGCCTGTGCGCCCTGTTTGACCGGCATGCCGACGCCAACGTGCCGCACGCATGGAAACAGGCGGTACTCGACGAGACGCCCGCCCTGCTCTCCGCCCTGCTGCCCGATGGCGGCGTGCTGGTGCTCGACGATGCCCACTGGGCCGATCCATCCACGCTGGAATGGCTCGCGCTCATGGCGGAGAATCCGCCGCGCGGCCGCCTGTTGATGGTGTGCGCCCGGCCCGAATTCGAGCAACCGTGGCGTCATCACGTGGGCATGCGCCGGATCGACCTGGCACCGCTCGATGCAGGCGCCGCCGCGTCGATCGTGCGCGCGGCGACCCCGCGCGTGGCCCTGCCCGCCGCCCTGCGCGAGCGCATCGTGCATCTGGCCGAGGGCGTGCCGCTGTTCCTGCAAGAGCTGGCGCGGGCCACGGCGGCCCAACAGGGCGCCCGCACCGCCGCCGGCGCCATGCCCATGCCCGCGAGCCTTCAGGAACTGATGATGGCGCGTATCGACGCGGCAGGCTGCGCCAAGCCGGTCGCCCACTTCGCCTCGTGTCTCGGCCCGGCATTTCAAGCCGACCTGCTCGCCGCCGCGAGCGGACGTTCGATGGCGCTCGTCGAGCGCGCGCTCGACACGCTCGTCGCCTGCGCACTGGTGCAGCGGCAGGACAATGGCCGCTACGTCTTCCGCCACGCGCTGCTGCACAAGGCCGCCTACGACGCTCAGCCGCAGGAACGCCGTCAGGACGCGCACCGCCGAATCGCGCTCGCCATGCGCGAGCACGCCGCCGCCGCGCAGACCGAACCCGAAGTACTCGCCTGGCATTTCCGTCAGGCCGACGAACCGGACGCCGCCATCGAGCACTACCGTCTCGCGGGCGAATATGCGACCGGGCGCCAGGCGTTCCGCGAGGCGTGCGCGCACTACCAGAGCGCGCTCGACGTGCTGCGTCAGACCGGCACCGGTGCTCAGACCGCGCAGCGCGAGCTGCAACTGCGCATGGCGCTCGGCGTGCCGCTCGTCTCGCTGCACGGCTATGGCTCGGAGCCGGCGCGCCACAACTTCGAGACGGCCCTCGCGCTCGCGCAGCCAATGGGCGACGACGTCGCGCTGTTCCCGGTCTTCTGGGACTGTGGCTCGGCTCGAGCTCCTGGAGCGGCTTCGAGCGCAGCATCGAACTCGCACGCAAGCTCATCCTCATCGCGGAACAGGCCGGTGCGGCACCGTTGCTCGCCCATGCATACTACGCGCTGGGCAACAGCCTGTGCTGCCACGGCGACTTCGGCGGCGCGGTCACGGCGCTGGAAAGCAGCCTGGCCCACTATCGTCCCGAGCACGCCGATACCGGCCTGGGCGAAGACGCTCGCATCACCGCACTCTCGTTCCTCTCGTGGGCGTACTGGTTCGTCGGACGGCACGACGCGTCGCTCGCGGCCAGCGAAGCCGCGCTGGCAATGGGACGTCAGCAAGGCCGCCGCTATTCCTTTTCGTTCGCTCTGGTGTTTGCCGCGATGCTGCGCCGCCTGCGTCGCGAGGTCGCCTCCGCCGAAGCGCTGGCGAGCGAGGCCATCGAAGTCGCGTCGGAGACCGGCGTGGCGCTCTGGGCACTCGCCGGGCAGACGATTCGCGGCTGGGCGCTCGCCTCGCGCGGCGACGTGAGCGGCCTCGAGCGCATTACCGATAGCGTAGGACGCCTAAGCGAAATCATGGGCGGCGTCGAGGGCATCTTCTTCGGGCTGCTCGTGGAAGCGTGTGCCGGCACGGGCGACATTGCGCTCGGACTGCATGCGACCGAGCGCGGCACCCATGTGACCGCGCGCCGCAGCGATGCCCATTGGCAAGCGGAATTCCTGCGCCAGAAGGGGAGTTTTCTGCGCGCCGGTCATCATCCCGACGACGCCGTGCGTCCTTGGCTCGAGCATGCACTGCAGATCGCGCAGGCGCAGGCGTCGCCAATGCTCACCTTGCGCGCATCCGTCAGTCTGTTGCGCCTGGGCGGCGGCAACGCGCCGGGCGATGCCGAGTACGTGGCCGTACTGCGTGAGGCGCTCGACGCACTGCAAGGCGGCGAGACCCTTGCCGACGTGCAGGAGGCGCGTGCGGTGATCGCCGACGTTTTCGCGCGCCGGCCCGTCCTGCGCACCGCCCGCTACGGTAGCTGATCGGGCACGGGCAAGCGAATAGCGGCTATCAGGCACGACGTATGTCCGTGCGGGCCCGGCCGCTATATTGCGGCGACCGGTGCCCCCACGCCCAACCACCGAACCGACATGTCTCTCGACTCCATGCGCGCGCCCGCCGGCGCCTCGCCAGATACTCGCCTCACCGCCAGCGGCGCACCGCCCGCTTCGGTGAGTCCCCTGCCTCTCACGCACGTCGAACCCGCGGCGCCTGACGCATTGGTATCGCGGGAGGTGGTCGTCTCCGGCTGCGTCAAGCGTCGTTACTCCTTCGATCTCTGCGCGCTGATGCGCCTGCCGACGCAACTGACCGGGCCGCTCGATATCATCTGCCTGTCGGGCAGAATGGTGCGCAGCGCGAGCGAATACAAAGGCGTCAGGCTGAGCGCACTGCTCGACATCGCGCAACTGCGCCTACCGCACGCACGCGACTTCACGCGAGCCTTCGTATTGGCGCAGGGTGCCGACGGCTACACCGTCATGTTCTCGTGGCACGAGCTGTACAACACGCCGGTGGGCATCGGCGCACTCGTGGTCTATGAACGCGACGGACAGCCGCTTGACGATGACGAAGGCGGCATTGGCCTAATCTCGACGGGCGATTTTCGCGTGGCGCTACGCCAGGTACGTGCACTCAAGCGGCTTTCCGTCCATTTGGCCAATTCCCCTCCCCGTTGACGGGCCCCGCGCCGAGCGTGAGCCACTTACACTGGTGGCACTTTTCTCACGGTCACGCGAACGATGACGCCACCTCACCCCACACTAGTCGCGATGCACGCGAACGCCGCCGGCCCCTGGCGCATGCCACCCGAGTGGCATCCGCATGCCGCCTGCTGGATGGCGTGGCCGAGCCACACGGTCATGTCGGGCGCCCGCCGGCATGAAGTCGTCGGCGAGCTGGGACGCATGGCCCACGCGATCGCGCGCTTCGAGCCGCTGCATGTGGCGGTGGATCCGCATCATCTCGACGAAGCGCGCCGCCTCCTGCCGGCCAGCGCCACCCTTCACCCGATGCCCGTCGATGATCACTGGATGCGCGACACCGGCCCTACCTTCGTGCTCGACGACGCTGGGGCGCTGCACGCGCTGCGCTGGAACTTCAACGGTTGGGGACAGAAGATCCGGCCGATGCCGCACGCCGATCCGACGCTTGCGAAACGCGTCGCGCTGGCGCTCGACGTGGCTACGACGTCGATGCCGCTTGTCGCCGAGGGCGGGTCGTGGCATGTGGACGGCGAGGGCACGCTGATCGTGACGCAGACGTCGGTGCTCAATCCGAATCGCAACCCCGGACTGACGCGTCGTGAGGCAGAAGACGTGTTCCGTCATTGGCTGGGCGTGACGCACGTCGTGTGGTTGCCCGGCTCGCGGCTCGATACGATCACCGACGGTCACGTCGACGGCATCGCGAGCTTCGTGCGGCCTGGCGTGTTGCTCGCCACCGGGGCCGACGGTAATGACGAATGGGCACGTGAAGCGAGGGAAAACCTGCGAGCGCTGCGCCTGGCGCGCGATGCCCGCGGACGGCCCTTCGAGATCGGCCTGCTGCCCTGCATCGACTTCGACGCGCTGCCCGCCGCCGTCTCGGACGATCCCGACTTCGCGCCGGAGTATGTGAATTTCTATTTGCCAAACGGTGGCGTAGTGATGGCATCGTTCGGCGATTCGGCGGCCGACGCGCAGGCGCGAGACATTGTGCAGCAGGCGTTCCCCGACCGACGCATCGCGCAGGTGCCGCTGCGTGGCATTGCGCGGCGCGGCGGCGGGATTCATTGCTGCACGCAACAACAACCCGCGCCGATCTCGCCCTGAGTTGTCGGCGCGCGCCGCCCCGCGTCCGCCCCGGCCCGCCCTAACTCGACGCCGTACGACGTTTGCGCGCGGGCGCGGTCTTCGTCGCCGCGTCGGCCTTCGTGCCGGGGGTCTTCGGCTTTGCTGACGGCTTCGCGACGGCCTTCGTCGTTGGCTTCGTCGTTGGCTTCGTCGTTGGCTTCGTCGTTGGCTTCGTCGTTGGCTTCGTCGTTGGCTTCGTCGTTGGCTTCTCGGCGGGCTTCACGACAGCCTTCGTCGCGGGCTTCGCCACACGCTTCCCCTCGCCCGCCGGTGCACGCGGCGCGTTCGTCGCGAGTTGCGAGCGCACGCGCTGCTGCATGTCGACGATGTCCGAATCAAGAATGAGACGACCGCGCAGTTTCCCGTTCATCCGTTTGATATAGGTGCGCGCTTCCTGCATGTGAACCTGCATGAGTTCACGCACGCGTTGCGAATCCCCTGCGCGCGCCGCGTCGGTAATCCGACGATGGATATCGACGTTCGCCGTACCGAACTTCTCGTGCTCGCGTCGCGGCGTCTCGTTGCCGAACACAATCAGTTGGCGAATCATCTCGTTGACGAGTTCGCAGGTGAACCGCAGAAAGCTGTTGGGATTGGCCGCCGCGAGAATGTCGTGGAAGTCCATATCGGCCTGACGCTGGCGCAGCAATTCGCGCCGGTCGTGCGAAGCGGGACTGCAACACGCCATGTTGTGCTCCAGCGCGTCGAAGTCGGCCTCGGTCAGATGCGGCACCGCACCCGCGGCGAGCTCCGGCTCGAGCAGTTGGCGCACCGTGTAAATGTCGTCGATGCTTACTTCCTTGAAGAACAGGTAGTTCTGCATGAGCTGGAAGGTGCGATCGAGCGGCACCTCCACCACCATGCCGCCGCCCGACGGGCCGGTGCTCACCTTGATGAGACCCTGAACTTCGAGCGACTTGAGCGCTTCGCGAATGGTGCTCTTCGACACCGCGAACATCTGCTGCAATTCCACTTCGCGCGGCAGACGATCGCCAGCCAACAGGTTGCCCTCGGTAATCAGGCGCTTGATGGCTTCGGCGACCAGATCGCCACGTTTTTGTTGTTTGATTTCCAACGGCTCTCTCACCGTCTGCGCATCTCGTGCCATAAGGCGCCTCACAAGGGTCCGTTCACGTGGCTTGCCGGCTTGCGAACGTGTTCTACCGGCGGTGCCGGATGAGAATTTTTTCCGATTGACACCCCGAAATATTATACCTACGATCAAATTCATCCTATTTATCATAATAAATATGACGGATAGGGATAAGGCCCCGGACGTTGCCAGCTGTCACGCTCAGGTCGCTGCCGCAGATCGATTCTCGGATCGCCGGCCGGTCGGCGTGTGACGCGCTGCACGTTTGCATCCCATGAACGATTGCTCCCTTCCCTGGAGACCCAATTGAATCGTCGTGAACTGTTGAAGCTCGCCGCTGCGGCGTCTCTGCCTGCCTCCTTGATCTCCGCGCGCGACGTGTTCGCGCAGACCACCGGCGCCATCCAGTTGGCGTGTCCGGTACCGATGTCGGGGCCCTTCGCGGCCAACGGCAAGTTTGCCGATCTGGGCATGAAGCTCGTTGTCGAGCAATACGGCAAGGTGGTTGGCCGACCGCTCGCCTATACCACCCTCGATACCGAAGGCAAGCCCGCCACGGCCATCCGTCGCGTGCAGGAAATCGCGCAGCAGAAGGGCGCGCGCTTCTTCGCGGGCGGCATTCTGTCGTCCGAAGCACTCGCCATGGGTAAGGAAGTCGAGAAGGCCGGCGGCATATTCATCACCACGGCCGGCGCCGACGAAATCACAGGCAAGGACTGCAACAGCGCCACGTTCCGCTGGTCGGTGCCGACCTTCGGCGCCATCGAGCAAACGGTGCGCCCGCTCATCGAATCGATGCCCAAGGCCAAGCGCTGGTACACGATTACGCCGCAATACGTGTTCGGCGAAGGCTTGCTCACGGCCGCGAAGAACGTCTTCAAGGAAAAAGGCATCGAGCACGTTGGCAACAGCTACCACTCGCTGTCGGAGAAGGAGTTCTCGGGCTATCTCACCAACGCGGTCGCCGCCAAGCCCGACGTGCTGCTGCTCCTGAACTTCGGCTCGCAATCTTCCGACACGTTGCGTCAGGCAGTGAGCTTCGGCATGAAGAACAACTGCACGATCCTGATGGCGTGGGCCTCCGGCCTGGAGCAGTTCGAGACGCTGGGCGCCGATCTGTGCGAGGGGGTGTACTTCGGTGCGCAGTACTGGCACGCAGTGGCCTCGCCGCTGAACCTCGATCTCGTCAAGCGCACGCAGGCACGCTTCAAGCAGAACCCGAACTACAGCCTCGCGGGCTCGTATATCTGCACGAAGCTCATGCTCGACGGCATGATCAAGGCCGGCAGCGCCGATCCGAAGGCCGTCATCGCCGCGATGGAAGGCATGAAGTACGACGGGCTCACCGGGCCGGAAGAGATCCGCAAGGGTGACCACCAGGTGCTCAAGAACTACTATCTGCTCAAGGGCAAGGCCAAATCGAAGATGCGCAACGCCGACGATTTCGCCGACATTGTCAGCGCCGGGAAATCGTTCCTGCCGCTCGACAAGACCGAGTGCAAGCTGGCCTGAGCCGGTAGCGCGGCGCGCCGCCGCTGCGCGAACGCTCACGCCGTGTCGCTCGCGGGGACGCCTGGCCGTCCCCGCAAGTGTCGTCTGTGCCGCGCGGCGAAAGCCGGACGGCACACGGTGCTCCACGTCCACCCAAGCTCTTCGGGACGCGCATGAACGTCTATTTTCTGCAGGTCATCAACGGCGTCGGGATCGGCATGTTGTACTTCCTGCTCGCCGTCGGGTTATCCATCATCTTCGGCCTGCTGCGCTTCGTGAATTTCGCGCACGGCGCCTTCTATGTGCTCGGCGCGTATTGCTGCTACCAGGCGATGCAATGGGGCCTGTCGTTCTGGCTTGCGCTGATCGTCTGCCCGATCGTCGTCGGCGCCCTCGCCTGGATCGCCGAGAAGCTGCTGCTTTCGCGCATCTACGAGAAAGCGCACGAATTCCACATCCTCGTCACGGTCGGCCTGGCGCTCGTCGTCCAGGAACTGGTCATCATCATCTGGGGCCCGCTCGGCGATAACGTCGCGGTGCCTGCGGCGCTCGACGGCGTGGTGATGTGGGGCAGCTTCATCTATCCGAAGTACCGGCTCTTCCTCATCGGCTTCACCGTCGTGTTCGCTGGCGTGCTCTGGTGGCTGCTCGAAGGCACGCGCCTGGGCAGCGCGGTGCGCGCGGGCAGCGAGTCGTCCGAGATGGTGTCGCTGCTCGGCATCAACGTGTTCCGGGTGTTCAGCCTTGCGTTCGCGCTCGGCGCGGGCACCGCCGCGCTGGCGGGGGTATTGGCGGCGCCGGTGCGCGGTGTCGACCCGTTCATGGGGATCGAGGCGCTGGGCATCGCCTTCGTGGTGGTCGTCATCGGTGGCATGGGCAGTTTCGCCGGGGCGCTCGTGGGCGGCCTCGTGATCGGTATCGTGCAAAGCCTGATGAGCACGATCTGGCCGGAAGGCGCGCGACTGATGATTTATGTGGCGATGGCGGCGGTGCTGCTCATGCGCCCGCACGGCCTGCTCGGGAGGGGATGATGCTGGTACGTTACCGCTTTTGGCTGCTCGCCGCCGCCGTCACGCTGATCCTGCCGGTCACGCTGTCCTCGGGCACGCTCGCGACTGAAGTGCTCGTCTATGCGCTGGCCGCGCTCGGCTGCAATCTGCTGCTCGGCTACACCGGTCTGCTCTCGTTCGGCCAGGGCATCTTCTTCGGCCTGGGTAGCTACACGCTGGGCATCCTGCTCACGCGCTGGGCGCTGCCCATGCCGCTCGCCGTCGTCGCGGCGATCGTCTTGGGCGCCGCGGTCGCGGCCATCGTCGGCAGCTTTGCGATCCGGCAGAAGGGCACCTACTTCGTAATGCTCACGCTGGCGTGCGCGCAGATGTTCTACTTCCTCGCCTACACGGCGACGGACTGGACGGGCGGCGACAATGGGCTGCTGGACATCCCGCGTCATTCGCTCGCGCTGGGCGGCAAGACGCTGATCCCGCTCGAGACGCCATGGCAGTACTACACCTTCGTCGCCGTCGTCTTCCTGATCGTCTTCGCGGGGCTTTTGCGCGTGGCCGATTCCGTGTTCGGCCGCACGCTGCTCGCCATTCGCGACAACGAGGCCCGCGCGGCCGCCGTCGGCTATCACGTGAAGACCTTCAAACTCGTGGCCTTCGCCATCTCGGGTGCCGTCACGGCGTTGGCGGGCGCGTTGCACGCGCTCATGACGGGCATCGCACCGCTGTCCAATATCGAGTACCACTCAAGCGAAATGATCCTTGTGATGACGGTGATCGGCGGCACGGGCAATCTCTTCGCGTCAGTGCTGGGCGCGGCGTTCTACGTGCTCGCCGCCGATTGGCTCTCCACGCTCTGGCCGCGCTGGCTGCTGTTGCTCGGCCTGCTGCTCATCGCCGTAAGCCTGTTCATGCATCGCGGTCTGTGGGGCGTGGGCGAATCGCTGTGGTGTCGCGTCACCGGCAAGCGCAGCGATTCAGATGGCAAGTTGGATACGCAGGGAGACCCGACATGAGCGATGCTCTCATCGAAGCCACCGGCATCGTCAAACGCTACGGCAAGTTCACCGCGTTGCATGGCGTCGATCTGCGAGTGGCCCCCCGCACAGTGCACTCGGTCATCGGGCCGAACGGCGCGGGCAAAACCACGCTGTTCCACATGCTCACCGGCACAGTGCCAGTCTCTGGCGGGCGCATCCTGTTCGACGGTCACGACGTGACCACCGAAGCCGATTTCCGGCGTGTCCAGCGCGGCATTGCACGTTCGTTCCAGGTGACGGCGCTCTTCCAGAACCTGTCGGTGCGCGAGAACCTGCGGCTGGCTGCGCTGGGGGTGACGCCGCGCCGTGCGCTCTCGTGCTGGCGCAAGGCCGACGGCCCGCGTGCCTGTGCGTCCGTCGTCGACGATGTGCTCACGCGCCTCGCGCTCACGCGTCATGCCGGCACCGCGGCGGGTGCGCTCTCGCACGGGCAGCAACGCCGTCTCGAAGTGGGCATGGCGCTCGCGGCGCGTCCCAAGGCGATCTTCCTCGACGAGCCGACGTCGGGCATGGGCATCGACGATCTCGACGACATGAAGCAGCTCATTCGCGGTCTGCGCGACGATCACACGGTCGTGCTCATCGAGCACAACATGAACATCGTGATGGACATCTCCGACACGATCACCGTCATGCAGCAAGGCCGCGTGCTGGTCGAAGGCAAGCCGGACGCCATTCGCGCCGACGAACGCGTGCGCGCCGCCTATCTCGGCAACATGATTACCGGAGGCCGCGCATGATCCTCGACGTCGCAGGCATTCACAGCTATTACGGCAAGAGCCACATCCTGCAAGGCGTAACGCTGAGCGTTGGCGACGGCGAACTCGTCACGCTGCTCGGTCGCAACGGCGCGGGTAAGTCGACCACGCTCAAGACCATCGCGGGCGTCGTACCGCCCAAGGCCGGCAGCATCACGTTCCTGGGCAAGCCCGTCGCCGGACAACCGGCGCACCGAATCGCCGCGCGCGGCGTGTGCTTCGTGCCCGAGCATCGCGGCATCTTCAAACTGCTCACCGTCGAGGAGAACCTCAAGCTCGGGGCGCGACGCGATTCGCCCTGGCAGCTTGCCGACATCTACCGCATCTTTCCGCGGTTGCAGGAGCGTCGCAAGAACGGTGGCGCGCAACTCTCCGGCGGCGAGCAGCAGATGCTGGCCATCGGACGCGCGCTGATGAATCACCCGCGTCTGCTCATGCTCGACGAGCCGGTCGAAGGACTCGCCCCGGTGATCGTCGAGGAGATCGTGGCGCAGTTGAAGCTCATCAAGCAAGCGGGCGTCGCGATCCTGCTCGTCGAACAGAATCTGGAGGTCTGCACGCAGCTCGCCGACCGGCATTACATCGTCGAGCAAGGCGTGATCGTGTATGGCGCGGACAACGCCGCGTTTCTCGCCGACGAGGTCGTCAAGGACCGTTACCTCGGTGTAGGCGTGGCCTGAGCCGCGTGGCCCCGATTTTCCCCGAAGCGCGCCGCCACACCCCCATGCGAAGGGGTGAGCGCGCCACTCTGCCAACGCAGGCGCCAGCGCGAGCGTCGCGGCGTCTGCCCTGAAGGACTGATGAACATGGAACGTCTCGATCAACCGTCACCCGCAGTACGCGTCGACGGCGCGCGCCTGTGGGACAGCCTCATGCAACTCGCGCAAATCGGCGCAACCGAGAAGGGGGGCGTATGCCGTCTCGCGCTGACCGAACTCGACCGGCAGGGCCGCGATCGATTTGTCACCTGGGCCAAGGAGATCGGCTGCACGGTGCGTGTCGACGCGATCGGCAACATCTTTGCGCGACGCGCCGGCCGCAACGACGCGCTGCCGCCCGTCATGACCGGCAGCCACATCGACACCCAGCCAACCGGCGGCAAGTTCGACGGCAACTATGGCGTACTCGCCGGGCTTGAAGTGCTGCGCACGCTCAACGACAACGGCATCGTGACCGAGGCCCCGCTCGAAGTCGCCGTCTGGACCAACGAGGAGGGGTCGCGTTTCGTGCCCGTGATGATGGGGTCCGGTGTCTACGCCGGCGCCTTCACGCTGGATCACGCGCTCGCGCAGAAAGATCGAGAGGGCGTGAGCGTCGCCGACGCGTTGCGCGCCATCGGCTACGCGGGCTCCGCGCCGGCGGTAGGTCAAGCGGGCGCGGTCGGCGCGTACTTCGAAGCGCACATCGAGCAAGGCCCGGTCCTCGAAGCGCATGGGAAGACGATCGGTGTAGTGCAGGGCGCCCTCGGTCAGCGCTGGTACGACGTGACCGTCACGGGCATGGAGGCTCACGCGGGCCCCACGCCGATGGAACTACGTCGCGATGCGCTGCTCGCCGCCGCGCAGCTGATCCAGGCGGTGAACCGCATCGCCTGCGAGCACGCGCCCCATGCGCGCGGCACCGTGGGCTGGGTCGACAACTATCCGAATTCGCGCAACGTGATTCCGGGCCGCGTGACGCTCTCCGTCGATCTGCGCGCGGCCGACGACGCCACGCTCGACGCGCTCGACGCCAAGCTGCGCGCCGAGTGCGACGCGTTGCGCACGAACGGCATCGACGTCGCCATCGAGCCGGTCGTGTACTTCCCGCCGCAGCCGTTTGCACCGGCACTGGTCGACGCGATTCGCTCGGGCGCGCAGGCACTCGGGCTGTCGTCGATGGATGCCATCAGCGGTGCGGGGCACGATGCGGTCTATCTGGCGCGCGTCGCGCCGACGGCGATGATCTTCGTGCCGTGCAAGGACGGCATCAGTCACAACGAAATCGAAGACGCCGATCCGGCGCATCTCGAAGCCGGTTGCAACGTGTTGCTGCAAGCGATGTTGCAACGTGCGGGGGGTGTCGCATGAAAGTGATGATCGCGCGGATGAATCACGAGACGAATACATTCTCGCCGGTGCCCACACCGCTCGACGCCTTCGGCCCTCACGGACCCACGTATGACGAAGCGGCCTATCGCGATAACAAGGGCATGCGCACGGCAATGGCCGCGTTCATCGATCTCGCCGAGGCCGCCGGGGCGCAGATCGTGACACCCGTCTGCGCTGCCGCCAACCCGAGCGGCCCGGTAGCGGCGAGCGCCTACGACGCCCTGTGCGACCGGATTGTGGCTGCGGCGAGCGGCGTCGATGCGATCCTGCTCGATCTGCATGGCGCGATGGTCGCGGAAAACAGCGACGACGGCGAGGGCGATCTGCTCGAGCGCGTGCGCGCCGTCGCACCCGATACGCCGATTGCCGTCGCGCTCGACCTGCATGCCAACGTCACGCAAAAGATCGTCGCGAACGCCGATATCGTCGTGGGATTCAAGACGTATCCGCACATCGACATGTACGAGACCGGCGAGCACGCGGGGCGCCTGCTCTTCGAGATGTTGAAGGGCAAACGCCGCCCTCGCGTGGTGTGGCAACAACCGCCGTTGATGGTGCACACGCTGCGCAGCACGAGCCACGGGGGTGCGATGAAGCGCGCGCTCGACGCCGCGCGGCGTGCCGAAGCCGAGGAGGGTATTCCGGCCGTGTCGGTGTTTTCGGGTTTTTCGCTCGCGGACATCCCCGCGCCTTGCATCAGCGTGGTCGTGACGGCTGGCGACGGGGAGGACGGCGTGGCACGCGCCCAGGCCGTCGCTGACCGTATCGCCGCGCAGATATGGGAGGCGCGCGACGAGTTCGTTTACCGCAGCGCGCCGCTCGGCGAGTCGATCGCCGAAGCGAAACGTCTGGCCGACGGCGCCGACAAGCCGGTGCTGCTGCTCGATCACAGCGACAACTGCATGTCCGGCGGCACATGCGACACGATGGACGTGCTCGAAGCAGCGCTCGCGGCCGGGCTCACCGGTATCGGCGTCGGCCCGCTGTGCGATCCGGAAGCGGTCGCAACGTTGATCGCCGCGGGCGAGGGCGCCGAGGTGACGCTCGCCGTCGGCAACAAACGGCCGCTGACGCAGTTGGGCATCGTCAAGACACCGCCGGTCCTCACGGGCATCGTGCGCAAGATCAGCGATGGCGAGTATGTCGTGAGCGGCCCGACTTACACGGGGCAACGCTGCTACATGGGCCGCACGGTGCTGTTCGATATCGGGCCGGCTCGCATCGTGGTGACCGAGCGCACGCACGAGCCATGGGATCACGGTGTGTTCACGTGCGTCGGCCTCGACCCGCGCAACGAACGCTTCCTGCTGCTCAAGTCGCGCATGTACTGTCGACCGGTGTTCGTGCCGATCTCGGCAGGGCTGGTCGAATGCGACAGCGACGGCGTGACGAGTTCAAATTACGCGCTTTTCCCGTTCTCGCGCGTGAACCGTCCGATGTATCCGCTGGATCGGGAGGTGAAGTTCGGCGGATGAGTATGCGGCGGCGGGCCTTTACGGCCCGCCCCCTCTCAACCTCCTCCACAAGGGATCCCGTCAATCGGGCACTCTTCAGTTCCGGGTGTCGAACGGGTGATAGCCTCGACTTTCCGCTGTGTGCCTTCCGGGTCGGAGACCCAATCGCGGTAGAACCCGAACGGGCAATCGGCGACGCCGTTCGCGCTTTCGCCGGAATGGGTCGTCCCGGTGTACCCGCGGTGAAGCAGCTTATACAGATGGTTTTGGGACTGCATGTTCTTGCGCGCGTCGCGAATCGCGCTCACGGACAGTTCCGCGTATTGCACGCCCATCTCTTCCTCGCCGCACTCACCGAGTGTGCGGCCGTCGAAACCGACGATCGCCGAGTGGCCGAAGTACGAATACACACCGTCCCAGCCCGTCGCGTTCGCGACAGCCACATATGTGTTGTTCATCCACGCCATCGCCTTCGCCACAAGCACCTGCTGATCCTTGGCCGGATACATATATCCCTGACAACGCACCACCAACTCCGCACCGTTCATCGTGCAATCCCGCCAGATCTCCGGATAGTTGCCGTCATCGCAGATGATCAGACTGATCTTCAGCCCCTTCGGTCCCTCCGTCACGTAAGTGCGGTCGCCGGGGTACCAGCCTTCGATGGGTGTCCACGGCATAATCTTGCGATACTTCTGCACGATCTCCCCGCGATTGTCGATCAGCACCAGCGTGTTGTAAGGCACCTTGTTCGGATGATCTTCGTGCCGCTCACCCGTGAGCGAAAACACCCCCCACACATTCGCCTTGCGACATGCCGCCGAGAAAATATCCGTTTCTTCGCCCGGCACCATCGCTGCGGTGTCGAACATCTCCTGACGGTCGTACATGATCCCGTGCGTCGAGTACTCGGGAAAGATCACGAGATCCATACCGGGCAACCCCTGCTTCATGCCGACGACCATGTCGGCGATCTTGCGCGCGTTCTCCAATACCTCCGCCTTCGTATGCAAACGCGGCATCTTGTAGTTGACGACCGCAACACCCACCCCGTCGCGGCTACTCGAAATATCTCCATGTCGCATTAGTCGCTACTCCTTCAAAACTCGCGGTCCCGACGCACGGCCCGGAGACCCCGGGCCGTACCGAACCCTTCCAAGAAAATCAATGGCTGATCATCCAGGGCCGTCCCGTCGGCCGCTTCAGCCCGCCCGTTGCCGTGGACGTCTGCCCACTCGCCCCCGCGAGCGACACCTTGCCGCCGGCGCAGCAACTGCACCCCGGTCGATGGCGCGACGACGGCCCGTCGCCCGAATGTCGCGGTGCATGGGCAGCCCGCTCGTTCGTGGCGTGCGCGGCCCGACTCGCACCTCCCATCAACGCAAGCGATGGCGCCGTCATCACGCGCGTGCCCTCACCCCCGCAATCCGGGCAATGGCACGGCGTGTCGCGATCCGCCATGCGCCGCATGACAGCGAACGGTCCGCACGCCGCACATTCGAAGTCATAAATCGGCATCTCCGCCTCCTGTTGTCCTATTTCGTGAGTGATGCTCGTGGCGCACACCGCGTCAGCTCTTCACCAGATCCGGCGAACACGGCATGTCGACGCTACCGGTCACGTGACGAATCGGTCCGTCGGCATTCGGACGGATGTCGAAGTCGAAGATCTGCGTGGGCAACCACAGCGTCGCACACGCATTCGGAATGTCGACCACGCCGCTGATATGCCCCTGCACCGGCGCACAACCGAGCAACGAGTACGCCTGTGCTCCCGAGTAACCGAACTTCTTCAGATACTCGATGGCGTTCAGGCAGGCCTGACGATAGGCGACCCCGACATCCAGATAGTGCTGCCCGCCCTGCTCGTCGACCGAAATACCCTCGAAGATCAGATAGTCGTTGTATGCCGGCGTAATGGGACTCGGTTGGAACACCGGATTGCGAATGCCGTACTTTTCCATGCCGCCTTTGATCACGTTGACACGCATGTGCACCCACCCCGCCATCTCGATGGCGCCGCAGAACGTGATCTCGCCGTCCCCCTGGCTGAAGTGAAGGTCGCCCACAGACAGCCCCGCGCCATCGACGTACACCGGGAAGAAGACCTTCGAGCCGCGCGAAAGATCCTTGATGTCGCAGTTCCCACCATGCTCGCGCGGCGGCACCGTGCGCGCACCTTCGGCGGCCGCCTTGTTGCGCGCGTCGCCCGTCAGCTTGCCCATGTGCGCCGTCGCGGCGAACGGCGGGTTGGCAAGCGGCGGCACGCGGTCCGGCTCCGTCGCGATCAGTCCGACCTCGCGCTCATTCCATGTCTGAAGCAATTTTGGATCCGGCAGACAGCCGATCAATCCCGGGTGAATCAGTCCGGCGAAATTCACGCCCGGAATATGCCGCGAGCTCGTGTAAAGCCCGTGGAAATCCCAGATCGACTTCTGCGCGTGCGGAAAATGATCGGTCAGAAAGCCACCGCCGTTCGTCTTCGAGAAGAAGCCGTTGAAGCCCCACTGACTGTCCTGCTTCGCGCCGATGTCGAGCAGATCGACGACCAGCAAATCGCCGGGCTGCGCGCCATGCACGCCCACCGGCCCCGACAGGAAATGCACGATCGACAGGTCGATATCGCGAACATCGTCGGCGCTGTCGTTATTTTTGATGAAGCCGCCGGTCCAGTCGTACGTCTCAAGAATGAAGTCGTCGCCGGGATTCACCCAGCACGCCATCGGAATATCCGGATGCCAACGGTTGTGCACCTGCTCGTTTTCGTACGCGGATTGGTTCAGGTCGACCTTGATGAGAGTTTCGGCCATTGCATTCGCTCCTGGTTTCAAATGCCGGCGCTAGGCACCGGCGATCAATGACGCCACGCGGCGTCGGATTACACGGAGAGGTATTCGCGTATGCGCCCGGCATCGCCAGCGTCGCGCGTGCTCTGATGAACGAAGCGCCCGCCCTCGATAACGAACAATCGGTCCGCCACGTCCATCGCGAAACTCAGCACCTGCTCGGAAACGACGACGGCGATGTTGCGCGTCGCACGAATGTGATTGAGCGCCCGGGCAATGTCCTTGATGACGGACGGCTGAATCCCCTCGGTCGGCTCGTCGAGCAGCAGTACCTTGGGATTGGTCGCGAGCGCGCGCGCAATGGCAAGCTGTTGTTGCTGTCCGCCGGAGAGATTGCCGCCCTTGCGACGGCGCATGTCGAACAGCACGGGAAATAACGCGTAGAGATCGTCGGGCACGGACTGGCTCGCCGCATTCTCGAGCCCGGTCTGGATGTTCTCTTCGACGGTGAGCGATGCAAAGATCTGGCGACCCTGCGGAACGTAACCGATTCCCTTGGACACGCGCCGGAAGCTCTCTTCCCTCGACACGTCGACACCGCCCACACGAACGGTGCCGCGATTCGCGGGCAACATGCCGATCAACGACTTGAACAACGTTGTTTTGCCCATCCCGTTGCGGCCCATCACCGCAACGCTTTCGCCACTGGCGACAGAAAAGCCGATGCCGTGCAGCACCTCGCTCTGGCCATAGCTGACGACAAGATCATCGACTTCCAACATGATGTGTCCTCCGATCAGTGTCCGAGATAAACATCGATCACACGCGGGTCGGATTGCACTTTGGCCATCGGGCCCTCGGCGAGAATCTTTCCCTGGTGCATCACGGTGACCTTGTGCGCGATCCGCTCAACGAAAGCCATGTCGTGCTCGATGACGATCATCGAGCGGTTGCGACAGATTCGATCGAGCAGATCAGCCGTCAGTTCGCGCTCGCGCACGCTCATGCCGGCAATCGGCTCATCCAGCATCAAAAGTTCGGGATCCTGCATAAGAAGCATACCAATTTCCAGCCACTGCTTCTGTCCGTGCGACAGCAAACCGGCTTCGAGGTCGAGCGAGGCCGACAGACCGATCTCTTCGGCAACGGATCGGACACGGTCCGCAACCTCGCTATCCGTGCGGTAGAAAAGCGCGCCGAACACGCCGCGCCCACGCGGGAACGACACTTCGAGGTTTTGCGCGACGCTCAGGTTTTCGTAGATCGACGGCGTCTGAAACTTGCGGCCTATGCCCCTGTGCACGCGTCTGAACTCGGCCAGCCGCGTGATTTCCTCGTTGCGGAACTTGATGCTGCCCGCCGTCTCCTTCGTCTTGCCGCAGATAAGATCAAGCAGCGTCGTCTTGCCGGCGCCGTTCGGACCGATCACGACGCGCAACTCACCACGCTCCAGATACAGATTCAGGGAATCGATGGCCTTGAATCCGTCGAATGAAACGCTGAGGTCTTCTATCGCCAGAAGAAAGTCGGTGTTGCTCATGCTTTTCGCTCCTTGTCTGTCGTGCTCCCGGCGCCGAGAAAACGGCGAATTCGCGGGCGCACATGCGCCTCGAAAAGACCCGCCAGACCGTTCGGGAAAGCCATCACCACGCCGATGAACATGGCCGCCATCAGATACAGCCAGAGATTGGGGAAGCTCTCGGAAAACCAGCTCTTGCCCAGATTGACGAGAATCGCGCCGTACACCGCGCCGACAAGCGACATACGTCCGCCAACCGCCGCATAAATCACCATCTCGATGGACGGCACGATGCCCACGAACGACGGCGACATGAAGCCGACCTGAAGCGTGAACATCGCGCCGCCGATCGCAGCGAGCAACGCGGCGAAGCAGAATGAGAACACCTTGAACATCGAGACGTCGTAGCCGGAGAACCGCACGCGGTCTTCCTTGTCTCGCATGGCCAGCAGCAGCGTACCGAGCTTGCCGCGCTGCACCCACCGGCATAGCAGCAACGCGGCGATCAGCAACACCGCGTTGACGAAGTAAAGAACGAGCTTCGCGTGGTCCGTGCGAATGTCCCAGCCGAGCAGCGTGCGCAGATCGGTGATGCCGTTCACCCCGCCGGTATATCCCTGTTGGCCGATGATGAGCACCGACAGAATCAGCGCCACGGCCTGCGTGATGATCGCGAAATACACACCGCCGACCCGCCGTTTGAACATCGCGTAGCCGATCACGAACGCAAGCGCCGTCGGCACGACGAGCACCGCGACAATCGAGAACGGCAGAGAGTGAAACGGCTTCCACATATCCGGCAGCGCGGTAACCTGATTCCAGTCCATGAAGTCCGGAATGCCCGGAGTGGTCTGTGTACTCGTGGCCGCGGCACTCGACGATTCGAGCTTGAGAAACATGGCCATCGCATAACCGCCAAGCCCGAAGAAGACGCCCTGCCCGAGACTGAGCACGCCGCCGTAACCCCATGCGATCACCAGTCCGAGGGCGACGAATGCATACGTCAGGTACTTGCCCATGAGGTTCAGGCGAAACGCGTCGAGCGCGAGCGGAAACACGACAACGATGAGCACGGCCAGAATCACGATGCCCGCGTAGCCTGAAGCGTCGAAGCGCGCCAGCATGGCGCGCCAGCCGACGGGCGGGACGGGGCCTCGGAGCGGAGGGAGACGCCGCCCGCCGAGGTTTGGATGGGTTCCATGTACATCTCTCCATACAGAGGAATCGGTCGACGACCGGGACACCGGCGCACCGGCGGATCACACGCGCCGGACTTTCGAGGCGAACAGGCCCTGCGGGCGCAACATCAGAATGACCACCACGGTGAGGAGCGTCACCACGCGGGCAATCGAGCCGGAAAGGAAAAACTCGCTGATCGACTGCATCTGTGCAATACCGAAGGCCGAGGCCACCGTACCGAGCAGGCTCGCCGCGCCGCCGAACGTCACCACCAGGAACGAATCGACGATATAGAGCGAGCCGCTGGTCGGCCCCGTGGACCCGATGGCCGTGAACGCCGCGCCGGCGACACCGGCGATGCCGCAGCCGATTGCGAATGTCATCCGGTCGGTGCGACGGGTATTGATGCCCGCCGCATTCGCCATCGGCCGGTTGGCGACGGTCGCACGCACACGCAGCCCCCATCGCGAGCGGTACAGCGCCAACAACAGCCCGCCCGTCATGACGAGCGCGAGCGCCATCACGAACATGCCGCTCACCGGAATGTCGAGACCCGGCGTCGGCTCCCACGACCCCATGAGCCAGTCGGGCAGCACCGGGCTGACTTCTTTCGGTCCGAACGTCGAACGGAACACTTGCTGCATGCCCAGACTCAGGCCCCAGGTGGCGAGCAACGTGTCGAGCGGACGCCGGTACAGATGTCGGATCAGCGCCCATTCCGCCAGCCATCCCGCCCCGAAGGCGAGCACGAAGGCGGCGACGATGGCGAAGAAGAAATACACCGGCGCGAATACCGGCCAGACGTTCTGGGTGACCCACGAGATCATGTAGACGGTATAGGCGCCGATAGTCATGAATTCGCCGTGCGCCATGTTGATGACGCCCATCTGCCCGAAAATCACGGCCAGTCCGAGCCCCATGAGCAGCAGAACACTGAATAGGCTCAGTCCCGCAAAGCCTTGCATCAGCGTGATATTGAGAATGTCGTTGGCGGACATCTGACGCTCCTTGCGCAACGACCGTCCGGTCGTCGCGCCTGTGCGGGTTGAGGAATTACATGTAGCCCTTCGGGAACGGATCCGGGTGGATCGGCTCCGGCGAACTCGCCACGACCTTGAACTGTCCGTCCGCCTGCCCTTGCCCGATCAGCGATCGGCTCCACAGGTGATGGTTCGGATCGACCTTCGCGTAGCCCTGGGGTGCGTTGGGCAGTTCAATGCCCGCCGAGGCAGCGACTACCTTGTTCACGTCGAAGCTGCCCGCGCGCTCACATGCGGTCTTCCAGATCCAGGGGCCGAGGTAGGCCGCCTGTGTCACGTCGCCGATCACCGATTTCGCACCGTAGCGGGCCTTGAATGCGGCGACGAACTTTTTGTTGTTGTCGTTATCCAGCGATTGGAAGTACTTCATCGACGAGTAGAAGCCCGCGAAGTTTTCGCCGCCAATGCCCTGCACTTCGTCTTCCGTCACGGAAAGGGTCAGCAGGAACTGCTTCTGGGGCGTGATGCCCGCCGCCCTGAGTTGCTTGTAGAACGCCACGTTCGAGCCGCCCACCACCGTCGCGAAAATGCAGTCGGGACGCGCGAGCTTGATCTTGTTCATCAGCGAATTGAACTCGGTCGTGCCGAGCGGGTAATACTCTTCGCCGACCACCTTGGCGTGAAGATGCTGCTCGATATGACGGCGCGCAATCTTGTTCGACGTGCGCGGCCAGATGTAGTCGGAACCGATCAGGAAGAACGTCTTGGCCTTCTTCGTGTTCGACGCCCAGTCGAGCGCCCAGAGAATCTGCTGCGTGGCTTCCTGACCGGTGTAGAAGACGTTCTTCGACTGCTCCAGGCCTTCATAGAACGTCGGGTAGTACAGCAAGCCGTTGTCCTTCTCGAACACCGGCAGCACCGCCTTGCGCGAGGCCGACGTCCAGCAACCGAAAACGGCCGCGACGTGGTCGTTCTCGAGCAGCTTCTTGGATTTCTCGGCGAAAGTCGGCCAGTCGGACGCACCGTCTTCCTGAATGATGTTGATCTTACGTCCGAGCACGCCGCCCATCGCATTGATCTGTTCGATGGCGAGACGCTCTGCCTGAATCGAGCCCGTCTCGGAGATCGCCATCGTGCCGGTTGCCGAGTGCAACTGGCCGACCGTGACCGTGGTGTCGGTCACGGCGAGACCGGTGGTGTTCACCTTGGCCGTCGGCGGAACCTGTGCGAACGACGTTCGCGGCAGGCCCAGCGCCATGAGCGGGGCCGCGGCCAGGCCGCTGAGCAGCCGCCTGCGCAACGGCGAAGCCATGCGCTCGTCATCTTCGAATCGATCGTCTGCGGACATCACGTTCTCCTGATCATAGGCCCTGTGCAAGAAGCACGGCGGGCGGGTTTCACGGGTTTGAACGCAATGTAGGGAGCCAATTTGACGATCGGAATACGTCGATTGACGTATTCCCCAGGTGGGGCGGTGGAATGTAATTTGCTTTGGGCTTTACACCCAACGTCTTTTGCACCAATCCGGATCGTCTTCACGTCTTCATGGCCAAGATGCACCAAAGTTCAGTCAGCGCGCCCAGCACTCAGCGCATCGTGAAGGTGCGGCGGGATTACAACGCCTGGGTCGGCGACGAAACGCTTGAAGACTATGCGCTGCGCTTCACCCCGCGCTCGTTTCGCCGCTGGTCGGAATTACGCGTCGCGACCACGGCAATCGGCGGCGTATCGTTTCTGGTGCTGGAGGCCATCGGCGGTAGCCTTGTCATCAATTACGGCTTCACCAACGCGCTCTGGGCCATTGCCGCCGTCTCGATCCTGATTTTCCTGACGAGCCTGCCGATCAGCTATTACGCGGCGCGCTACGGCGTGGACATGGATCTGCTCACGCGCGGCGCCGGCTTCGGTTACATAGGCTCGACGGTGACGTCGTTCCTTTACGCCATCTTCACATTCCTGTTCTTCGCACTCGAAGCGGCCATCATGGCGCTGGCGTTACAGCTCTATTTCCACATCTCGCTGGCGCTCGCATATGTCGTGAGTTCGCTCGTCGTGATTCCGCTGGTGATGTTCGGCATCACGCTCATCAACCGGCTGCAAAGCTGGACACAGCCGCTGTGGATCGTGCTGTTCGTGTTGCCTTACGCCGCAGTGCTGTGGCACCACCCCGGGATGATAAGAGAGTGGACCACGTTCGCGGGATTCGCCCCGCAGGGCCGAGCGTTCAGTCTCATTGCGTTCGGGCAGGCGTCGACGGTCGTGTTCGCGCTGATCGTGCAGATCGGCGAGCAGGTGGACTATCTGCGCTTCCTGCCGCCGCTGACGGCGCGCAACCGCAAGCGCTGGTGGCTCGCGCTACTGTCCGCCGGTCCGGGCTGGATCGTACCCGGTGCGCTGAAGATGCTCGGCGGCGCCTTCCTCGCATTTGTGGCGATCCAGAATGAAGTGGGGGTCGCGCAAGCCGCGCAGCCCACGCAGATGTATCTCGTCGCCTATCACATCCTCCTCGATCCGGCCGGGCTGGCCGGTTGGGCGCTGCCGGCCATGACGCTTTTCGTCATCGTCTCGCAACTCAAGATCAACGTGACGAACGCGTATGCGGGATCGCTGGCCTGGTCGAACTTCTTTGCACGTCTCACGCATAGTCATCCGGGGCGCGTGGTGTGGCTCGTGTTCAACGTGATGATCGCGCTGCTGCTCGTGGAGATCGGTGTCTTCGAGGTGATCGGCAAAGTGCTCTCGCTGTATGCAAATGTTGCCGTGGCCTGGATAGGCGCGCTGTGCGCCGATCTCGTCATCAACAAACCCTTGGGATACAGCCCGCGTCACATCGAGTTCAAACGCGCGCATCTCTATGATGTGAATCCCGTCGGGCTGGGCGCGATGTTGCTGGGCGTCGTGGCGGCCCTCACGGCTCGGGCCGGCGTCTTCGGCGAGCTTGGCGAGGCGATGTCGATGTTCCTCGCCTTCGGCGTGGCGTTCGTCTGCGCGCCGATCATTGCCATCGCGACACGCGGCAAGTACTACCTCGCGCGCAAGCCGCAATCGACCGGCGACGCCAGATCGCTGCGCTGCGCGATCTGCGAGCACGCATTCGAGCCGGAGGACACGGCCCACTGTCCGGCCTATGGCGGTACGATCTGCTCGCTTTGCTGCTCGCTGGACTCCCGTTGCCATGATCGCTGCAAGCCGCACGCGCGCTTCTCCGCGCAGGCCGACCGCGCATTACACTGCGTGTTTCCGCGCCTGCGGCTGGGGCCCGCGGCGTTGCGGCTCATTCGCTATGCGAGCCTCGTGCTGGCCATCCTTGCCGTGTTGGCCGGCGTTCTGTTTCTGATCTGGTCGCAGAGTGTGGCGTCGATCAGCCCGGCGGAAGTCGGGGTCATAGGAAGCAGCTTCCTCAAGATCTTCTTCTCGCTCGCCCTCGTGGGCTGCATCGCGGCATGGTGGTTCGTGCTGGAGCGCGAGAGCCGCCGCGTCACGGAAGAGGAATCGCAACGGCAGAACGAATTGCTGATGCAGGAAATCGAAGCGCACCAGAAGACCGACGAGGCACTTAAGCGCGCGAGCGCGGCCGCCGAGTCGGCGAATCAGGCCAAGAGCCGTTACGTATCGGGCCTCAGTCACGAACTGCGGACGCCGCTCAACAGCATCCTCGGCTATGCGCAGCTTCTGTTGCAGGCGAAGGAAGAGCTGTCCCCCACGCGCTACAACGCGGTTCGTACCATCCATCGCAGCGGCGAGCATCTGCTCGCGCTGGTCGACGGACTGCTGGACGTCGCGCGCATCGAGGCGGGCAAGCTGCAATTGAACATCACGAAAGTGTCGCTGACCGATTTCGTGTCTCACGTGTCGTCGATGATGAGTCCGTTGGCGATGGAAAAGGCGCTCGCCTTCGATGTCCAGGCCGTCGGTCGAATTCCGGGGACGGTGAAGTGCGATCAGAAGTACCTCGGGCAGATTCTCACCAACCTGATCGGCAACGCAATTCGCTTCACGTCTGTCGGGACGGTGACGCTGCGCGTGAGTCACGCGCTGGACACGCTGAAATTCGAGGTGATCGATACCGGACCCGGCATCGCGCCGGAGGAAATGGCGCGTCTCTTCCTGCCGTTCGAGCGTGGTGACGCCGCTCATGCGGACGATCATGGCGCGGGCCTCGGGCTGACGATCTGCCGATTGCTCACGCATGCGCTCGGCGGCAGTCTGGACGCGCACAGCGAGGTCGGACGCGGCACGCACTTCGTCGTGAAACTCTTCGCACCGGCAGTGAGCAGCGCACCCGATGTCTACACCGAGCTGGCGGGTATTCGCGGATACGCGGGTGCGCGCCGCACGATTCTGGTGGTGGACGATCTGGCCGATCAGCGGGGGATCGTCGTCCAACTGCTCACGCCGCTGGGCTTCGACGTGACCGAAGTCGCCAGCGGTCCCGACGCGTTGCGATGGCTCGGCACTCACACCGCCGACGCGATCATCATGGACATCTCCATGCCGTTGATGGACGGCTACGAAACCAGCCGCCTGATTCGTGAGAATCAGCTCTCGGCGGCGCCCGTCGTATTGCTCTCGGCCAACGCTTTCGCCGACGATCGCGAGCGTGCCGGCGCGTCCGGCTGCGCAGGCTATCTGGCCAAGCCGTTGCAGGTGAATCTGTTGCTCGACAAGCTCGCACAACTGCTTTCGCTGGAATGGATTGCGTCGGAACCGATGACGCCGCCCAGCCCGGCGCGGACGGAGCCATCGGCGGCGAGGTCCGACGCCATTCAGCTCGCGCTGCCCGAGGGGGTCCTTCAGCGTATCCGCGAGCATCTCGACGTCGGCTATGTGCAGGGGGTCGTCGAGCAACTCGACGAGGCGCGGCGCGTCCACCCGGCACTGTCCGCCCAGATCGATACGCTACGCGCACTTGCCGAACGCTTTGCGCTAAGGGAACTTGAAAATGAGCTTGTCCACCTGCCCCGCGCCACCGGTGCATGATGTGCCCACGGAGGCGAGCGACCCGCCGGAGTGGCTGGGTAACCGTCCCATCGTGCTGATCGTGGACGACACGCCCGACAATCTCGCCTTTCTCTCCGATACCCTGCAAGCGAACGGTTACACAGTGCTCGTCGCGTTAAGCGGCGAGGCGGCATTGAAGTGTCTGGCGCGGGTCACGCCGGACGTCGTGCTGCTCGACGCGATGATGCCCGCGATGGACGGCTTCGAGACCTGCACGCGGATCAAACAGGACCCACGTTACGAGCATCTTCCGGTCATCTTCATGACGTCGCTGACGGAAAGCGAGCATGTCGTGCGGGGCTTTCGCGTCGGGGGCATCGATTACGTGACGAAACCCGTGCGCCCGGAAGAGGTGTGCGCGCGCATTGGCGCGCATGTGGTGCGCTCGCGCGCGCAATCCTATGCACAGGCAGCGCTTTCGCTCGGCACGCGCGCGGCGCTTATCGTCTCGGAGGACGGCGCGATCTGCTGGCAGAGTCCTCAGGCGGCGCGGCAGATCGCGGCCTACGGGGCAACGCACGAGGACGTCGTCAAACCGCGTTTGCCCGCGCCGTTGCTGCACTGGTTCGTGGCCTGGCTTGCGCACGGCGCGCAGGCGAACGTCGTCCATGAATGCGTGCTCGAGAACGTTCGCCGTTCCGCCACGGCCGCCCCCGCCCCGAAGCCCGGCGAGTGGATCGTCACGCTCACGGAAGCCGACGACACCGCTTACTGTACGGCGCTTGCCCTGCGCTTCGGCCTGACCGCACGCGAAGCCGAAGTGCTCCTGTGGGTGTCGCGCGGCAAAGCCAATCGCGACATCGGGGACATCCTCGGCATGGCGCCCCGCACCGTCAACAAGCACCTCGAACACCTGTTCCGAAAGCTCCACGTGGAAACCCGCGCGAGCGCCGCCGCGCTGGTCATGAAAGTCCTCGATCGGCGGTGAGGTCGGCGTCAAGCAGCGAAGCTGATTGGCACGGCGTTCGCGCTGGGCTACCGACCTCAGACGCTTACTCGTCGAGCACCTTGTTGCCGGTCTCTTCAAACATCGACACGGCGATGAGCGAGATGATCACGCAGACGATCATGTACCAGGCCGGCGCCATCTTGTTGCCCGTCGCACGAATCAACCAGCCGGCCACGAGCTGCGCCGTACCGCCGAACACCGACACCGCGATGGCATAGGCGCTCGACATGTAGCCCGCGCGCAGATGTTTCGGGAAGTTCTCCGGCATCAGCGCGTAAGCGGGGGCCGATCCCATCGTGTAGCAGAGCATGAGGACAATCAGCGCCGCCAGGACGACCGGCAGCGACGGGAAGTGCGTCATGATCCAGAATGCCGGATACAGCAGCACGATGAGGGCCACGCGGCCGATGATCGTGAGCGGCTTGCGTCGACCCATCTTGTCCGACAATGCGCCATAGATCGGGCACATCACCAGCGAGATCGTGCTGGCCGCCACGCCCGTGAGCATCGACATTTTCGGCGGCAGGCCAAGGTACTGAATGCAGTACGTCGGCATGTAATACATCATCACGTACGTCGACACCGACATCCCCATGATCGAGAAGATCGTGAGGAACCAGTTGCGCACGTATACGCCGCGCTTTGGGTCGTCGCGACCGGCGATCGTCTTCGCCTTCGGCGGTTCTTCCTGAATGTGACGACGCAGGTAGATCCCGACCGGGGCAATCAGCGTGCCGAGCAGGAACGGAATCCGCCAGCCCCAGCTGTGCATGATGTCGTCCGAGAGCAGGAAGCCCAGGCTCGCGGCCAGGCCCGAGCCGAGCAGCGCGGCCGCGCCCTGGCTCGCCAACTGCCAGCTCGCGCGAAAGCCGCGGCGCTTCGCACCGCCCATTTCCAGCAACGTGGCCGTCGCCGCGCCGAATTCGCCGCCTTGCGCGAAGCCTTGCAGCAGTCGCGCCGCGACGATCAGCAACGGTGCGGCCAGACCGATCTGCGCATACGTGGGCGCGAGGCCGATGGCCGCCGAACCGAGTGCCATCAATCCGATGGTCAACGTGAGCGCCGGCTTGCGGCCGGCACGGTCCGCGTAGCGGCCCAGCACGAAACCGCCGAGCGGGCGCATCACGAAGCCCACCGCGAACACGGCGAACGCCAGCAGCGACGACGTGACGGGATCGTGGGCCGGGAAGAACTGCTTGCCGATGGTCAGCGCGAAATAGCTGTAGACCGTGAAGTCGAAGAACTCCAGCAGGTTGCCGATGACGGCGGCAAACACGATCTTGCGTTGTTGCGCAGCGGTCATCGGCGACGGCTGTGCGCCGTCAAGCGTCAATGTGGAAGTGGCGATGCTCATGCGCGCTCCTTGGCAAGAAAGCGTTCGACCAGACGGGTCCAGAAGGCGGCGCCGATGGTCAGGTTGTCGTCGTTGAAATCGTACTTGGCGTTGTGCAGCATCGGCTTGCCCTCGCCGTTCCCCAGGCGAATGAAGCAGCCCGGCACCTTCTGCAGGTAGTACGCGAAGTCTTCGCTGCCCGCGATCGGCGGGAACGGCGAGATGACGTGCTCGGCGCCCACCAGCTCTTCGGCCACACCGCAGGCGAACGCCGTCTCCGCCTCGGTATTCACGAGCACCGGATAGCCGCGGATATAGTCGATATCGGCACTCGCGCCATAGCCCTCGGTATGCGACGTCACCAGCGCGCGAATGCGCGCCTCCAGCGTGGCGCGCACGTTCGCCGAGAACGAGCGCACGCTTATCTCCAGCACGGCCTCCTCGGGAATCACGTTCGGTGCAAAACCGGCGTGGAACGTGCCGACCGTCACAACGGCGGCTTCGGTCGGGTCGACGTTGCGCGCGACCACGGTTTGCAGCGCCATCACGAGACTGCTGCCGATCATGACCGGATCGATCGCCAGATGCGGTCGCGCCGCATGACCGCCACGGCCGTGGATACGAATCTTGACGGTGTCGCACGCGGCCATCATCGGGCCGGCGCGGAAGCCGAACGTGCCCGTGGGTACGCCCGGGTGATTGTGCAGACCGAAGATCGCCTCGCACGGGAAGCGTTCGAACAAGCCGTCGGCGATCATCTGTTCGGCACCGCTGTTCGAACCGGCTTCTTCCGCCGGCTGGAAAATCAGATGAACGGTGCCGTCGAAATTGCGTGTCTTCGCGAGTTGCTGCGCGGCGCCGAGCAGCACGGTCGTGTGACCGTCGTGGCCGCAGGCGTGCATCTTGCCGTCGTGCACGCTGGCATAGGCCAGGCCGGTCTGCTCGTGAATCGGCAGCGCGTCCATGTCGGCGCGCACGCCCACGGTGCGACCGCTGGTGCCCGCGGTGAGCGAGGCCACCACGCCGTGACCGCCGACGTGACGCGTGACCTGATACCCCCAGCCTTCGAGCTTTTGCGCCACGTAGCGCGACGTGTCGACTTCCTCGTAGGACAGTTCGGGGTGTTGATGGATGTGGTGACGCATCTCGGCCAGCGGCGCGCGCGCCTCCAGCAAATCGCTCACTTCGCAATAGCGAATCTCGCTCATCGGGGGCTCCTCTCTTGTTGAATAGCGCGGAGTATTGCACCGACGAAAATCCCCACCCATGACGCAAACCACGTCAAAATGTTGCTTTCAAGTCAACAATTCGTCGCGCCGTCATCTCGGCGGGATGGCGATGACATCGACAAGAAAAGGCATTGATTCAATGACTTGACGAGATGCCCCGGGGCCGTCGACGCGACCTGGACCACCCCGGCCAGTCTCGCGTCAGGCCGACGCATTCGCACAAACACAACACTGAGAAACGGATGACCTACGAGGCGTGGATCGACGACATCGGCGAGCGGGCGCTCAAATATCTTGCCGAAATTGCCGCGACGGGCGGCGTGCGCATGGCCGCCGAGTCGCTCGGCGTGAATCCGTCCGTGGTCAGCCGGCAGATTGCGGCGCTCGAGCGGCGCCTGCGCTTTCCGCTGATCGAACGGCGCGGACGCAATGTCAGCGTTACCGAGATCGGTCAGGTGCTCATCGACTATTACCGCGACGGCCAACGTCGGCAGCGCGACCTGTCGGCGAGGCTGGAGGAGTACCGGCATCTGAAGCGAGGGCGTGTGGCGATCGGTGTCGGGGAAGGCTTTATCGGCCGCCTGATCGCACAGGCGTTGCAGCGCTTTTCGATGAGCTATCCGGACATCCTCGTCGAAATACGCTCCGGCCCGACGCCCGCCGTGCTCTCGCTCGTGCGCGACGACGTCGTGGACATCGGCCTATGCGCGCGCTCCGCCGACGACCCAGCCATGCGCATTCATCCGTTCGCCGCGAAGGCCCTGTGCGCCGTGGTCGCCCCCACCCATCGTTTCGCAACCATGGCGAGTGTGCCGCCCTCGGAATTGGCGCACGAGCGGCTTATCTTCATGACCGAGGCCCACGGCGTGCAGCAATTCGTGCACTCGGTGCTCGACACCGCGCGTCTGAACGTGACGCCGGCCTACCGCGTCGATCTGTTCAACACCGCGCAGACGCTCGCGGCGGCGGGCCTTGGCGTGGCCTTCATGTCGGCGATCACCGCGCGGCGCGGCATCGAGCTTGGCGAGCTGGTCGCCGTGCCCATCGATCATCCGATCGCTTCCGGCTTCTCCAGCCAGATGATGACCCGCGTGGGCCGGCGTCTGTCGCCCGCCGCCGATCACCTCTGGAAGCAACTTGCACAGAGCCTCGCGCATCGTTGACGAAAACACCCGGCCCGATCAGTCAGCTTAGATGGCGTATGATCGGCCGGGTGTTGGATATGCGGGACAAGCCTGCCTGCTTTCGATGACGACCGATTCGAATTCACCCGCCCACCGGCGAATCCGTGCCCGCTTCGTCGCCATTTCCTGGCGCGACCTCGCCGTGTCCTTCGGCCCGGTCATCCTCTTGTCGATGGCGGCCATCTGGCTCGCCGTATGGCTCGTACGACCGGCGCCGCCGCGCACCGTGACGATCAGCGCCGGCCCTGAAGGCAGCTCCTTCTGGAACGCCGCCCAGCGCTATAAGACGATCCTCGCGCGCGATGGCATCACTCTCGTCGTTCTCACGTCCGAAGGCTCGCGCCAGAACGTGGAGCGGCTCGCCGACGCATCGCAGAACGTCGACCTGGGGCTGGTGCAGGGGGCGTGTCGCAAGGCCTCGACGTCGATGGCCTGGTCTCGCTCGGCAGCGTGTTCTATGCGCCGATTTCCGTGTTCTATCGTGGGGCGCGCGTCACGAAGCTTTCCGACCTGACGGGCAAGCGCATCGCCATCGGTCGCGAAGGCAGTGGCGCACGCGCGCTGTCGCTCGCGCTGCTCAAGGCGAACGGCATCGAGCCGGGCGGTGCGACCCGGCTCACGGCATACGACGGACAGGATGCCGCGCAGGCCTTGATCGACGGGCGCGTTGACGCCGCCATGCTCACCGGCGACACCGCCACCGGCCCGACATTGGGCAAGCTGATCCGCACGCCCGGTGTGCGGCTGATGGACTTCGCGCAGGCCGATGCCTACACGCGCCGTTTCACGTATCTGAATCAACTCACATTGCCGCGCGGCGTTTTCGACCTCGGTCGCAACCTGCCGGCACAACCGGTACACGTCATCAGCCCGACGGTCGAACTCGTCGCGCGCGACAGCCTGCATCCGGCACTCTCCGACCTGTTGATCGAAGCCGCGCGGGAGGTGCACGGCAAGGCCAACCTGCTGCAACGCGCCGGGGAATTCCCTTCGGCCCAGGTCCACGAATTCCCGATCTCCGACGACGCCGCACGCTACTACAAATCCGGCAAGGGGTTTCTGTACCGGCATTTGCCGTTCTGGGTCGCGAGTCTCGCCGATCGCATCGTCGTGTTGCTCGTGCCGATCCTCGTCGTGCTGATTCCGGCATTCCGGCTGGTGCCGTCGCTGTACAGTTGGCGCGTGAAATCGCGGTTGTACCGCTGGTACGGCGCGCTCATCGCGCTCGAACGCGAAGCGCTGGCCGACGACGCCCACACCGAATACCGGAACCTGCGCCATCGGCTCGACGCCATCGAGGCCGCCGTCAATCGACTGAAGATCCCACTCGCGTACGCCGACCAGTTCTATGTGCTGCGCGAGCACATCGGCTTCGTGCGGCATCGGCTCGATGTCATGAACGCGAAATCGAGCGCTGCCGGCGCCGAGGAAAGTGTGCAGGGCGCCTGAGCAACTCAAAGTCTTGCTTATGCGCTTCATAATCAGCACTAGCTTTTCTTATGAACGGACAAAGCGCAGACTGTCGACAGTCCCGGGCCAGAACACCGGCCCATGAAATTGACTATTCGGAATCGCGTGAAAACTGAAGCCATGCTGAGGCGCTGTAAAGCAATAACCTTTTTGCGCCGTCAACAATGCGCCCTCGTCGGAGAACGCTCCTCCTTCATTTCGCAGTAGCTCACAGGCGGCTAAATCAAGTAATTTTGATAGCCTATACGGCAGCAGACAAAAGCATTCTGATTCACTATAGGCTAGCATGTACTTGTAATTTGCTATCCTATAGGCTACTGTTCCTGTATTTTTCGCTAGCTTATAGGCAAGCAAATGCACTCAAGGATGAATCAACTCCGGCTCGAACAAGTCCAGAAATCGACCGAAGCGTATGCCGAATTAACGAAGCGCCGCGCGCCGCCTCGAGGCTGGTTGAAGCTCATTCGAGAATCACTAGGCCTAACCGAGCGGCAACAGGCCGAGCGCCTCGGCATCTCTGCGCCGACACTGCACAAGTCCGAGCAAGCGGAAACGGATGAACGAATCACACTCGGGCAACTGCGCAAGCTGGCAGAGGGGTTGGATTGTGAGCTGGTGTACGCCTTGGTACCCCGCAAACCACTCACGCAAGTGGTCGCGGAGCGGGCGCATGCCATCGCGCTGCAAGAGGTCGGCGGGGTCGCGCACACCATGAGTTTGGAGGACCAACGTCCGACAGCTGAACGCCTGCGACGACAGGTTGAGCAGCGCGCGGAAGAGTTGCTTCGTGGTCGATGGTCCGCACTATGGCGATAAGTTTTGACGAACAGGAGGGGCAAACGCCCCTCGATCCTGACGAAGTCGCTGGACTGAAACCGACGCACCTGGCCACGAAGAGTGAGCTTAACGACTGGGAGCAGGAGAACATCCTGGCGGCGGTAAGCTGGCTTCGCCGAACCCGCCAACCGGACGTGCTCAGTGAAGATTTCTGCCGCACGCTGCACAAGAAGATGTTCGACAAGACTTGGGCTTGGGCCGGTACATTCCGAAAGTCCGACAAGAACATCGGATGCGATTGGACACAGGTGAGCGTCAAGCTGCGAGATCTTTTCGGCAATGTGCGTTACTGGATAGAAAACGAGGTCTTCTCGCCGGATGAAATCGCCGCGCGATTTCATCGTGAGCTAGTCTGGATTCACCCTTTTCCGAACGGAAATGGCCGACACTCACGAATGATGGCTGACGCGCTTTTGCGAGATATGAAGGCAACCCCTTTTACATGGGGCGATGGAGGCGACCTCGTCGAAGCCGACAACGCTCGCGTGCAATATTTAACCGCGTTGCGCGCTGCGGATGTCGGTGACTACACGTTGCTACTCGCCTTCGTTCGCAGCACCGCTTAAGTGTAACGAGCGAATGTCGTTCAAGAACGCGCTCGCTGGTAGAAATTCAACGTCCTGAACTTTTCGTATGCCGTCATCTTCCTCACATTCTTCCGCTCCCGGCGCACCGCAACGCGTCGGCGTCGAACCGGCGCGCTGCGCATGCAAGGTGCGCCCCGCGTGCGACGACGATCTGCCGGCCATTACGGCCATCTATGCACATCACGTGCGTACCGGTACGGCGTCGTTCGAGGAAGTGCCGCCCGACGAGGCCGAGATGCGCGCGCGCTGCACGAAGATTCTCGATGCCGGACTGCCGTACCTCGTTGCTGAGCGCGAAGGAAAGGTCCTCGGCTACGCGTACGCCACGCACTACCGGCCGCGCTCGGCTTATCGCTTCACGCTCGAAGACTCGGTGTACATCGCGGCGGATGCGACGGGACAGGGCATCGGGCGCGCGCTGCTGCTCGCACTCATCGCCCGCTGCGAAGGCGGCCCGTGGCGACAGCTGATTGCGAACGTCGGCGACAGCGGCAATGCGGCGTCGCTGGCACTGCACACGGCCTGCGGCTTCACACAAACGGGCGTGCTCAAGTCCGTCGGCTTCAAATTCGGCCGGTGGCTCGACACCGTGTTCATGCAGCGGCCGTTGAGGGCGGGCGACGCGACCCCGCCGGATTTGCCCGAGTAAGCCCGCAGCCGATTCAAAACGGCGAGGCGCGGTCCAGTGCCTTGTAGTGGCGGAAGATACCCGTGGTGTTGAAGGGGATGCGGCGCGGCGACTTCAGGTAGGCCGCAACGCGTGGCACCCGCGCCACGGCGTCGTGTACCGCCTGGCAACGCGGGAACGCCTTGGCAAATCCCGACATCGCGCGCGGAAACGCGTAGTCAAGCCCGGCAATCACCTGAAACAGCGAGAGATCGGCGTACGACATCGCCCCTTCTGAAAGCCAGCCGCCCGCGTGTGGATTATTCGCCAGCACGCGCTCGAAGTACGCGAAGTATTTAGGCAGGCGGTACTCGATGAGGTCCGCCGTGCGCTTGCGCGCTTCCGTGCGCTGCTGACTGTAGTACAAGCGGCTCGCGATGGGATGATGGCTGTCGTGTACCTCGACCACGAGATCGGCCAGTGTGAGCTGCAACTGATTGACCCAACGTCGCGCACGCGGTGACTCGCCCACCAGACCGAGCTGCGGCCCGAGATACGCAAGAATGTTTGCCGTCTGCCCGATCAATTCGTCGCCCACGCGCAGGAAAGGCGGTGCGTAGGGCGGATCCTGGCAAGCCGCGTCGTCCATCGTGCGCATCAGGCCATCCATGCCCTGCCCGGGCGCGTCGCCCTGCACGATCTCTACATACGGCGTGCCGGTGGCCTCGAAGGCCAGGCGGACAAATTCCCCGCGCCCTTGCAGGCCCGGCCAATAAAACAGCTCGAAGGTCATGTACCCTCCTCGGCAGGCTCAGGAAGCGCCCGGCTGCATCTCCACGCGATTCTTGCCCAGTTGCTTGGCGCGGTAGAGCGCCAGATCCGCCGATTCGATCAATGAGGTCGACGCCATGTGGGTGCGCGGCACCAACGACGCTCCGCCGATACTGACGGTGACATGCTGGCCGTTGGCCGAGCCGATGTGCGGAATCGCCATCGCATCGATCTGCGCACGCACCCTTTCGGCGATCAGGGCCGCGCCACTCGCCGTCGTGTTCGGCAGCACGATCACGAACTCCTCGCCGCCGAAGCGCGCGGCGAGATCGGCCGGACGCGACGCCGCATCGGCAATCGTAGTGGCGACACGGCGCAGGACGTCGTCGCCCGCGATGTGGCCATACGTATCGTTATAAATCTTGAAGTTGTCGACGTCGATCATGAGCAGCGCCATCTCGCGTTGCTCGCGCAGCGCGCGGCGCCATTCCGCGCTGAAGTACTCGTCGAAATAGCGGCGATTTGCCAGCCCGGTCAGGCCATCGGAATGCGTCAGCCGCTGCAGTTCGAGATTCGTCTCCAGCAACTGCTGCTGGCTCTCGCGCAGGGCGCGGTAAGCCTCGTCGCGCTGCAGCAGGTTCATGTAGGAGCGCGAGTGATAGCGAATGCGCGCGATCAGTTCGATGGGGTCGGGCAGCTTGACCAGATAGTCGTTGGCGCCCGCCGCGAACGCTTCACGCTTGATGGTCGACTCTTCCTTCGTCGAGAGCACGATGATCGGAATGTCGCGCGTGAGCGGACTGGCACGATACTGCCGCACCAGCGACAAACCGTCGGTGCCCGGCATCACGAGATCTTGCAGGATGACCGTCGGACGCGTGGTTTCCGCCACGCGTTGCGCATCGTCCGGACTCGAACAATAGTGGAAGTCGATGTTCGCCTCCCCCGCGAGCGCGCGGCGAATCGCTTCACCGACCATCGCCTGATCATCAACGAGCAACACCATCGCCGATGATTCGTTCAGGCTGCTTTCGGCGCCCGCCGCTTGCGCGACCGGCTTGGGAGGGCGTGGCGTTATCGTCATGTTTTGCGTCCTGTCATACCGTTCCAAATAGCGTCACCAGTTGCGGCGCAATGCTCGCCAGCGGCAGAATCTGCGACGCCGCACCGGCCTCTGCCGCCGCTTTGGGCATGCCATACACCGCACTCGTCTCGCGATCCTGCGCAATGGTGATAAAGCCCTGCGCGCGCATGGCGCCGAGCCCGGCCGCGCCGTCGCGGCCCATGCCCGTGAGCAGCACGCCCACCGCGCGCGCGCGCCAGTTCTCGGCCACGCTTTGCAGGAAGACGTCGATGGACGGACGATACACCGCGTCCGTCGGCTCGTCGGCAAACGCGCACCGCCCACCCGCGTCCACGCGCAGATGGCGATTGCCGCCCGCGAGCAGCACCACGCCGGCGCTCGGCCGCTCGCCCGCTCGCGCCAAGCGCACGGTGAGCGGCGTTTGCTGATCGAGCCAGTCCGCCATGCCCGGGGCAAACGCTTCGTCCACGTGCTGTACGACGACCACGCCCGCGCCGAAGTTCACCGGCAAACGCCCCAGCAACGTTGCGAGCGCCGCAGGCCCTCCGGCGGATGCCCCGATGGCGACCAGCGCGTCGGCTCTCGCGGGCGCGCGCGGTGCGGCGCTCGGCGCCGGCCGGCGCGCGTCGGCCTGCTGGGCCGCGATGGCCTCGATCTTCGCCAGCAGCGACGATGCCGGCCGCGCCCGATCCGCACTGCCCAGCACCGGCGTGTCGACGGCATCCAGCGCACCGGCGCCCATCGCATCGAACACCAGACTCGCATGATGCCCCACGTCCGACGTCACGATGAGAATCGGACAGGGCGAGCGTCGCATGATCTCACGCGTGGCCGCCACGCCGTCCATCACGGGCATGACGAGATCCATCAGCACGAGGTCCGGCGGGGTGGGCGTGCACATCGACACCGCCTGTGCCCCATCGTGCGCCACCCATGCCACGTCGAACCCCGGGCGTTGCGCGAGCGTGCGACGCAGCGCCTCGACGGCGATGCTCGAATCGTTGACGATCCCAATCCTCATGACCCCGGCTCCCCGATGAGGTCCACCACGGCGCGCAACAACGCGTCGTCGTGAAAACTGCCTTTCGCGAGGTAATAATCGGCGCCGGCATCGAGTCCGCGCTGTCGATCCTCCTCACGATCCTTGTAAGACACGATCATGACCGGCAACGCTGCCGTGCGCGCGTCGCGCTTGATGAGCGTGACCAGCTCCACGCCGTCCATGCGCGGCATGTCGACGTCGGTAATCACCATATCGAACGTCTCGCTGCGCACGGCATTCCAACCGTCCATACCGTCGACGGCGACGCGCACCTCATAGCCTCGCGCCGCCAGCAGTTTGCGTTCGAGTTCGCGCACGGTCAACGAATCGTCGACGACGAGCACGCGCTTGCTGGCACGTCCGCTCGCCTGGGCGGCGCGCACCGGCACCCGTTCGAGCGACCCCAACTCCACCGCCTTGGCAATGGAGCGCACCAGATCGGCCGTATCGATGATGAGCAACGGGGCGCCGTCTTCCGTGAGCGCCCCGGCGGCAATGTTGGGTACCTTGCCGAGCCGGGTGTCGAGCGGTTGCACGACGAGCATGCGCTCGCCCAGGAACTTGTCGACGGCCAGCCCGTAACGCGCGTCGCCGTCGCCGAACACGACCACCGGTTGATCCCCCGCCACCGCGACCGGCGCACTGCCGCACAGGACTTGCTGCGCGCTCACGAGTCCGATCTGCTTGCCGTCGAGCGTGAAGTGCGGACGCCCTTCGAGCACAGCGATGTGCTCTTGCGGGAGCGCCAGCGTGCGCGACAGGTTCGCGAGCGGCAACGCATACGGCTCGCCCGCGATCTCCACGAGCAGGCTGCGCACCACGGAGAGCGTGAGCGGCAACTGCAGAATGACTTTCGTGCCGCGCCCCGGCGTGTGCTCGATGCGCACGGTGCCGCGCACCGTCGCCACCATCGCCCGCACCGCGTCAAGTCCAACGCCGCGTCCGGAGACGTCCGTCACCGTATCGCGCAGCGTGAAACCGGGCAGCATCAGGAATTCGACCAGCTCGTTGTCGTCGAGCCGCTGTGCCGTGTCCGGTGTGGCCAGCCCGCGCGCGACCACCGCCCGTCGCACGCGTTCGAGATCGATGCCCGCACCGTCGTCCGCGACGCTCACAAGCAACAGCCCCGCGCTGTGCCGCGCGCTGAGCGTGATGACGCCCTCGGCCGGCTTGCCCGCCGCCGCGCGCTCGGCTGGGCGCTCCAATCCGTGGTCGACGGCGTTGCGCAGCAAATGGCCGAGTGGCGCTTCAAGCTGATCGAGAATGTCGCGATCGACCGGCGTATGCGCGCCACGAATCTCCAGCCGCGCCGGTTTGCCGAGCGAGCGCCCCAGGTCGCGCACCATGCGCGCAAATCCGCCCAGCCGGTCGTCGAGCGGACGCATCCGGCACGCGAGCGCTTCGTCGTACAGCCGCTGCGACAGTTGCGTCGAGCGCCGGTCGAACTCGTCCAGCTCGTGCATCTGCTCGGCCAACAACTGCCCGCCGACGCTCAGTGCGCGCCGCAGATCGGCCAACGCCGCGAGCAACAGCTGACGGTCTTCATCGGAACGATCCACCACTTGCGCAAGCGCCGAACTCACGCGGTCCAATGCATCGCCCGCCTCATGCTGATGACGCTTGAGCCGCTGCAACGACTGCGCGAACGGCTGCGTCCAGCGCGACGCCACCAACCCCTCGCTGGAGAGTCGCAGCAGTCGGTTCAGATTGTCCGCCGACACACGCAACGCGCGTGACGCGGGGTCAGCGACGTCACTGTCGTTGGTCGTGTCGTGGTTGTCGCGCACTTCGTAGGGCTCGGGCGCGCCGGGCGGGGCCGGCGATGCCGGCGATACGTGCGCGGCGATCGTCATGGCGTCGGGCGCGGGCGGCGTCGCCGACGTCGGCATGCCGTAACTGGCGTAATCGAATGCCGTGGGTTCGGCCGACGGCGTGGGCATCGCGGCGCTCACGGGGGTGGCATGGGCGGGCGTCTGCACCGCATCACTCGTCAACGTGGCGAGCTGCCCGGTGAACGACGTGACGAAGGCGTCGATTTCCGCTTTGCCCGCGCCCTGCGCCCAGTTCGGATCGCGGCCCGGCGGATGCGCCAGACGCATGAGCAGATCGACACCCTGCAGCAGGCGGTCGATGAGCGTTGCGTCGAGCAGAAGGGCGCCTCGTTGTGCCGCGACGAAGGCATCTTCGAGCACATGGGCGAGCGCCACGCCGGCGTCGACGCCCACGATACGCGCCGCCCCCTTGAGCGAATGCGCGGCCCGCATGCAGGCTTCGAGCCGCGACGCGTCGGTCGGCGCGCGCTCGAGCGCCAGCAATCCGTCGCCGAGCACTTGCGCCTGCGTCTGCGTTTCCATGCGGAACAGATCAAGCAGCGAGGCGTCGTGCAGGTCGTCGCTCATGCGAGGCTCCTGTCGAATGCCGCACCCACACGTAACGGATCCAGCACACCGACAACGTGCTCGCGCCAGGGCAACACGGCGACCGCCAGGCCGTCGCTCGCACCGAACGCCGTCGAGGGCACCGCGCCGAGCGCTTCGCGTGCAGGCGTGACCGTGCCATGCACCTCGGCCACGGGAAACGCGCTCAAGTGGTGACCGTGACGCAGCGCCAGCAGGCGCGACGCACTCGCGCGCAGCGTATTCGACGGGGCCGTCTCGGCGCGCGAGGCCGGTTGCACGCCGAGCAGGGCTTCCAAGGACACGCATGGCACGAGCGCGCCGCGCAGGTTGACCAATCCGAGGCAGGCGGGTTGACGGTGTCCCGGCACCGAATGCCAGCCGCACATCGGCGCCACGGATTCAATGGCCGACGCCGGTAGCGCGAGCCATTCGTCGCCCAGACGGAAGAGCAACAGCGGCGTGCCGCGCGCCGCCGCCTCGCGACCCACCACCGCGCGCCACGGGGCCGGGTCAACGGGCACGACCGGCAGACGATCGAGCAGCTCGGCCGCCTGCCGATGCAACGCACCGGCGTGCGAGGGCGCTTGGGAATTCGGGTGGCGTGCGTCGGACACCGAATCGGCCTCATGCACGAAGTCGCGATTTGTCATCGATATCGGGTCCCGTGACGCGGCACGTTGTCAGGCGATGCGCTCGACGTTGTCGCCTTGCGTTGGGTGGCATCCTTGCGTTCGGCACTTTCGGCACGTTCAGCACGCTCGAGCAGACGACGCGCGCCGGCGGCATCGCCGCGCGCGTCGAGTTGTGCCGCGCAATGCACAAGCGCTTCGTAATGTCCCGGGTCGAGATACAGCGCACGACGATAATGGACGAGTGCGCCCTGGGCATCGCCCCGCGCATCTTCGACCAAGCCGAGCAGATACTCGGCCTGCGCGTTCGCGCGATCGGTCGCAAGCACGGTGCGGCACAATGCGACAGCGCGCACAAAATCGCCCGCGTCGGCCGCCACGCGCGCTTGTTCGAGTTGCGCATCGACGGCAGCGGCATTGGTCGCAGCGGCAGCAGCGGTAGCGGACGCGGCAGCGGCGCGAAGCGCTCCGGGCGGCTTCGCCACAACGTTCTGCCTTGCCTGCAACGGGACCGGCGAGCCCGAGAGACCGGCATGGGCCACGAGCCGACCTTCGGCGCGTCGCTGCGCCACGGCGTCGACGGCACTCACCGGCGGCATCGTGTTGAACGATTCAAGCGTTCCCGCAATGCGCGACACGCCGGCGGGTGGTGGCACCACGTCGCGCACCGGCCCCGCGACGCGAAACGCGAACGCCTGCACGTGTCCGGTCGACGTCAAGCCATTGCTGGTCAATGTGCCGCCTTCCGCCGGCCCGGCGAAGAGGGTCGCGCCCATGCGCATGAGGCGTTCGAGCGCGGCGATCGCCCGGCGCTGCCCGTCGCGATCGAAGTAGATCAGCACGTTGCGGAAAAACACGAAATCGAACGTGCCCAGCCGATCGACCAGCGTGGCATCGAACAGATTGCCCGCGTGCCAGCGCACCTGCGCGCTCAGCGCCCCGATGACGCGATAGCCGTCGTCATCCGGCGTGAAAAAGCGCTCGCGAAACGACAGCGATTCGGGCGGGCCGCGAAACGAGTTGCGGCCGTAGCGCCCCTCACGCGCGAGGGCAAGTCCACGTTCACTGATATCGAGCGCGTCGACGGTGAAATCGCTGGCACCGAACCCCGCGTCGAACATCGCCATGGCCATCGAGTAGGGTTCCTCGCCCGTGGCACACGGCAGGCTCAACAGCCGCAGCGGCTGGCCTTCACGCACCGTGCCGCGTCGCGTGGCCCGTTCGTCGCGCGCCAGTTGCGCCAGCACCGTGAACGCCTCGCGATGCCGGAAGAACCAGGTCTCGGGCACGACGACCGCTTCGATCAACGCCTGAAGCTCCTGCGGCGACTGCTGCAGCCATTGCCAGTATTGCGAATACGCGGGTGCGTCTTGCATCTCGGGTGGGAGCGCGGCGAGCCGCGTGCGCACGGCGCGCTCGATGGCATGCGCACCGAGCGTTTGCGCGTCGAGCCCCATGGTCTCGCGCAGCAGGCGTTCGATGTCGTGGACACGGCTCATGACGACGCCTCCGGTGTCTCGGCCAACGCGTCGCGCGCGGCGTCGAAGAGCAGTGCGCGCGCCTCGTCGGTCAATAGTTGATCGATTCGCACCCACTGCACGAGACCGTCGTCGGTGTCGAGCACGGGGCCGAGGTAACGGCCTTCGGGCAGATCGACACCGCTCGACTGGAACGCCGAGGCGTCGGCGCGCAACGTGTCGGTCGCGCGCTCGACGCGCACCCCGAGACGGCGCGCATTGGGACCGGGCGCCGGGTAATGCACGAGCACCAGACGCGTGGATCGGCGCTCGGGCGCGCTCACCCCCGTGGCCAGCCGCGTCAGGTCGATAACGGGCACCGGCTCGCCGCGATAGCTGAAGGCCCCGGCCACCCACGCCGGCGCGGCAGGCAGCTGCTTGAGCGCGAGCCACGGCAGCACCTCAGCCACCTGACTGGCTTCGATGACGTAGTGATCGGTCGCGATGGCGAAACGCAGGAACAACATGGCGAGGTCCGCGAATGACGTAGTGGCGCGTTACTTCACGCCAGCCCCACGGGCGGCAGCGTCTGCACCTTGAAGCGCGAGACGCCGCTCTTGAGTCCGTTGGCGACGTGATTGAGTTCTTCGATGGCCTGACTCGATTGCTGCAGCGATTCGGCGGTCTGCTGCGCCGCCTCGGAGAGTTGCACCAGCGCCTGATTGATCTGCTCGGCCCCGGTCGCCTGCGCCTGCATGCCTTCGTTGACGACCTGGAAGCGCGGCGAGAGCGTTTGCACCTGCGCGATGATCTGCGCGAGCTGATCGCCGACCTGACGCATCTCGTCCATGCCGCGCCGCACCTCCTCGGTGAACTTGTCCATGCCCATCACCCCGGCCGACACGGCCGATTGAATCTCCTTGATCATCTGTTCGATGTCGTAGGTGGCCACCGCCGTCTGGTCGGCCAGCCGCCGGATCTCGGTCGCCACCACGGCAAAGCCGCGTCCGTACTCGCCCGCCTTTTCGGCCTCGATGGCCGCATTGAGCGAGAGCAGGTTGGTCTGGTCGGCCACCTTCGTGATCGTGGTGACGACTTGATTGATGTTGCCCGCCTTCTCGTTGAGGATGCCGAGCTTGCCGTTGACCGACCCCGCCGCCTCCACGACGTGGCGCATGGCGTCCTCCATGCGCGTGAGGCCAACGTGCCCCGTGCCCGCCAGCGACGCCGCGTGTTCGGCCACGCCCGCGACCTCGGTCATGGTGCGCGCCAGATCACGCGACGTAGCGAAGATCTCGCGCGAGGTCGCGCCGATTTCCGTCGTCGTCGCCGCCGTCTCCGAGGCCGTGGCTTGCTGCTGACGCGACGTGGCGGCAATCTCGGTCACCGACGTCGTTACCTGCAACGCCGACTTCTGCGCCTGCCCGACCAGCCCCGTGAGTTCATCCGTCATCCGGTTGAAGCCCGCCTCCAGCGCACCGAATTCGTCGCGCCGTTCCAGATCGAGACGCTGCGTCAGATCGCCCGAGCGCATCACTTCCAGAATCTGCATGACACTCGCAAGCGGTACGCTGATGGCCCGGAACAGCAGCCAGCCGGCTAACAAGGCGCAGGCAAGCGCCACGGCCAGCGTGATGAGCAAGGTCGCTTTGGCCGCGATCACGGACTGGCTGATGTTGTGAGTCGACTCGTCGGCAAAGGTCTTGTTCGTATCGATGAGATGCTGGATCGCCGTGCGCCCACGGCCCCATTCGGGGTAAAGCTGCTCCGACACCATCGAACGCGCCGCGGCGATCTGACCGTCGGCGACCAGCTTGAGCACCTGATTGCTGACGCTGCCATACTGCTGGCGCACGCTGCGCACTTCGTCGTACTGGACGCGATCGATGTCGCGGTTGACCGTGGTGCCGTAGTCCTTGAGCCATTCGTCGATCTTGCCATTGGCAGCGCGAAGCACATCGAGATCGCTCGTCCGGGCCTTGTCGTTGTCGTCGACGGACACGACCTGCTGAAGCATCTGGAAGCTCTCGAACCAGGCGCCGCGCAGCATCGTGCTGTAGTACAGGCCGGGCGTGGAGTCGGTCTCCACGCTGATCGCCTCCTGCTGGATGGCCATCAGCCGCGTAAAGGCGATGCCGGCCATGAGGGCCATCAAGGCGATGATCAGGCCAAAACTGGCCAGAATGCGATGTCGGATCGACCAGTGTTTCACGCCGCGCTCCCGTTCGTTGTGCATACCCGGTGCCGGGGAAGGGGCGACGCGGGCCTGTTTGAGGTTACGCCGATTCTATTACAGCGGCCCGGTCGGGCAACGTCGGTCAGACCTTGTATTTGGGTTTATTTCTGAATTGAGGCGGTCCGGGCACCCGCGGCGGTGCCCGCCACGGCCATTCAGCGGGTCAGGTCGCGAAGGGCGTCGGCCGTCATGGGCACCAGCGCCAGTGGCATCGCGGCCGACGTCAACGCGCGAAGCGACGCCGCGTTGTCGGGCGAGGTGCTGCCATCCGGCAGGTAGAGATTGTTTTCGAAGCCGATCCGGGCGTGGCCCCCATGCAACACGGCCGCCAGCGCGCACTCGGCCTCGCGCGGTCCGAACGCGCACATCGCCCACGGTGTGGCCGTGATCGCCTCGCCCAGCGCTTGTGCCCCCGTCTGCCAGGCCGCGAGAAACGGTAGCAGGTCCGACGGCGACGACAACTGCCCCTTGCTGTACCGGCCCAGTACGAACAAGACCCAATGACGGCCCGGACGGATTGCCCCGTTCGCTCGCAAGCGCCAGTAGTGCGCCACGTCCTCGGTGTCGTACAGGATGTACTGCGTCGTGATCCCGGCTTGCCAGAGCCAGGCGAAGAACGCTTCGGCCGCGGGTGCATGCGCGGCGTCGGGCAGCACTTCGCGCAACGCCACCGAAATCGCTTCGGGATGCAAGGCACGCACCGTCGCGATCTGTTGCTCGGGGGTATAACAGCCGACTGCCTCGGTCGTCACTTGCAGTACGAGTTCGTTGCCCACGGCACGTTGCACCGCGTCGATGCCGGCGATGTAATCCGGCACCTCGAGGCTGTGCGTGCCATCGGCCTTGCGAACGTGCAGGTGAATCATCGCCGCGCCCGCCTCCAGACACGCCTTCGCGCACGCGCCGAGTTCATTCGGCGTCATGGGCAGCGCACGATGATCGACGTGCGTGCGGCGGGCGCCGTTGGGCGCGACGGCCAGCGCGAAAGCGCGTGTCGTGCCGGTCATCATGCGCCTCCCGTCATCACGCCGGTGACATCGGCCACCGCCAACGCCAACCGTTCCACGATCCGGTCGATGTCCGCCGGCTGACAGATGAACGGCGGTGCGATCAACGCGTGATCGCCATGCACGCCATCGACCGTGCCCCCATCGGGTAGATCAGCAGACCGCGCGCCTTGGCCGCCGCCTTGAGCCGTGCGTGCATCTTGTCGGCCGTCGGGAGTGTCTGCCTGGTCGCACGGTCGGCGACGAATTCGACACCGACGAACAGCCCCCGGCCACGCACATCACCCACGTTAGGGTGATCGGCGAAGACTTCGCGCAGGCGCGCCCGCAGTTGCTCGCCACGCGCTTGCACGTTCTCCAGCAGATGCTCCTCGGCAATCGTGCGCTGCACGGCCAACGCCGCCGCGCAGGCCATCGCGTGTCCCAGATACGTATGACCATGCTGGAAGAATCCGGAGCCGCCGACCACGGCATCGAAGATTTTATCGGTGCACAGCATCGCCCCGATCGGCTGATAGCCAGCGCCCAGCCCCTTGGCGATGACGAGAATGTCCGGCACCACGCCGTCTTCCTCGCACGCGAACAGGTAGCCCGTGCGCCCCATGCCCGACATCACTTCATCGAGCAGCAGCAGCACGCCGTACTTGTCACACACGGCGCGAATGCGTTTGAAATAGTCGCCCACCGGCGGCACCGCGCCCGCCGTCGCACCCACCACGGTTTCCGCAACAAACGCGATCACCCGATCGGCACCGAGTTCGAGGATTTTCGCTTCGAGTTCGTCGGCCAGACGCTGGACATACACTGCATCACCCTCGCCCTCAAGCCGCTCGCGATACGCGAAGCAGGGCGAAACGTGGTGGGCCGGCACCAGCAGCGGCAGGAACGGCTCACGCCGCCACGCGTTACCGCCGATGGCCAGCGCGCCAAGGGTGTTGCCGTGATAGCTCTGACGACGCGCAATGAAGTACTGACGCTGCGGCTGGCCGATCTCCACGAAGTACTGCCGCGCCAGCTTGAGCGCCGCCTCCACCCCCTCCGATCCGCCACTGACGAAATACACGTGATTCAAATCGCCGGGCGCGCTCGCGGCCAGCGTGTCGGCCAATTGCTCGGCGACTTCCGTCGTGAAGAACGAGGTATGCGCGTAAGCCAGTTGCGCCGCCTGCTGCTGCATCGCCTCGATCACGCGCGGGTGACCGTGTCCCAGACATGAGACGGCGGCGCCGCCGCACGCGTCGAGATAACGCTGGCCCGTGCTGTCGATCAGCTCGATGCCCTGGCCGCCGACCGCGACGGGCAAGGTTTGGCGCGGGTTGCGGTGAAACACATGAGTCATGCCTGAACCTCTGACGAAAAGATGGCGCGTCGCGCGATGACCGCCCAGCCACCCATTCACGCGAACGATGGAGCTCAGTGTAGGGGCATCGCGTTGTTTTTGCAACATATGTTTCACTCGTTTTGTTGTCGCAACACTTTACTCAATCGCCTGAACTTGCCCAACGGTTACGCATTGGCCGGGCCCACGGGGGGAAAGCGCGTGCGTGGTCGGGGCATTTCATGCAACAATCGTTACATTACTTCGTCGCCGTGTTGCCATCCCCTATGCCTGAAGCTCCCGCGTTGCCGCAGACGCTCGAACAGCTCAACACGTTACTGCGCGCGCGCTATCCCCAGCTCAGCCCGCAATTTCAGGCGGGCGCGCGTTTCTTGCTCGACCACCCGCAGCGTGTTCCGATCAGCTCCATGCGTGCGATTGCCGCCGAGGCGGGCGTGCAGCCGGCCACCTTCGTGCGACTCGCGCAGCATCTCGGCTTCGACGGTTGGCACGGCCTGCGCGAACTGTTTCTCGAATCGATCCGGCTTGGGCCGCAGCCCTATGCGAGTCGCGCTCGTCAGGTCATCCGTGAGGGCGATGCCGCCCGCATGGTGCCCGAGATGTTCCGCGTGCAGCACAACAATCTCGACCTGACCGAAGCGGGCGCGAATGCGTCGCTGGGAGCGGCCGTCGATTTGCTTGCCAATGCGGGCACCGTGCATGTCGCCGGCTTCCGGGCGTGCTTTCCCATCGCGTTCACGTTCCAATACATCTATCGGCTGTTCCGGCCGACGGTGCATTTGATTCGCGGCGAGGCCGGCACGCTCGAGATGGAGTTGCGTGCGCTCTCGGCGCGCGATGTGGTGGTCGTCATCAGCTTCGCCCCGTATTCGAACGAAGCGCTGATCGTGGCGCGAGCGGCACGGGCGGCGGGGGCGCGTGTGCTCGCGCTCACCGACTCCACGGTCTCGCCGCTCGCCCTCGACGCCGATGCGACGGTGCTGTTCTCGCATGAGAGTCCGTCGTTCTTTCCGTCGATCACCGCCGGGATCGCCGTCGTCGAGACGCTCGTGGAAATGCTGCTCGCCCGCAAGGGACGCGGGGCGGTGCGCGCTCTGGAACTGGCCGAAGACCAGTTGCACGGCACTGGCGCTTACGTCAGCCCGACGGGCAGTGAGGGAAGCGCGGGAAGCGGCACCCGCGTCAAACGGGACGCGTGAGCGTAGCGGCCGGGCGGCGTAGCGTCACCGCGAGCGCGGCGCTGCCCGCGATCAACGCCGCAGCCAACAGGGCCAAGGCGACGAGCATGCCCACGTGGTCCGCGAGCCAGCCAATCGTGACCACCGGCACCGAGAAGCCGAAGTACGCGAACAGGAAGTACCCCGCCACCGCACGTGCGCGCATGGCCGGCGCGACCGCCGCATTGACCGCCGCCAACCCGCCCAGATAAGTGAAGCCGTAGCACGCCGAACTGGCGATCGCCGCACCGGCCAGCAATACGGGCAAATTCGCGTAACCCACCCGAACGACAGCACCACGAAGCCGAGCGGCACGAGCAAAAGTCCGGCGCGCACCGCCTGCACGGGTGCCATGCGTCGCGCGGCAGGTTGAAACAACAATCCCGTCGAGATCACGAAAAACGTGGCAAATCCCGCCCACGCCTCGTGCCCGCGCGCGGCAAGCGCCGCCGGCACCACGCCGATGACGACGCCCACCGCAGCCCACGCGAGTAGTATCGCCACGCCCAGCGGGACGGTGCCGGGCGCAAGCACCGGCCAGCGCAACCACGATGTGCTTCGATGACGCACCGGCGCGGGCAGCGCCGCCACCGCAACGGCCGCCACAAAGGCGAACGGCAGATACGCCCACAGACTCAGGGGCGGCAGCGTCGACGGTGCCGCCACGAGGCACACGCCGGTGAGGAGCGCGCCAGTGCCAAAGCCCAGCGATGTGGCCGCCGCGACAAGCGCCGCCCGCGCGTGGCCGCGTCTTCGCGTGTGCCATATAGCTCGGTCATGTACGCGGTGCCGCTGCCCGCCACGAGTCCCGTCGCCAGTCCGTAACACGCCCTTGCGCCGCCAAGTGCGACGAGTGTCGGCCAGTGCAGCGTCAGCGCCGTGCCTGCCAGACCAAGCAGCAACGCGATGGCCAACGGCACGCGGTGCCCCACACGATCGGACAATCCCGCGAGAAACAGCAATGTCGGCACGAGCGCGCCGACATAGCACGCGAAGGCAAGCGCCTGCGCCCCGCGCCGTGCCCGCTTGCCGCGGCATAGTGCGGCACCAGCGGCGCTTGCAGATTCACGGCGAACGTGACGACGAATAACTGTAGCGCCAGCAACGGAATCGCCCAGCGCGGCGTTATTTGAGGTGACTGGCAAGGGTCTGTGTCGACTGAGATCGAGGAATGAGACATGCAGTGAGCCAACAATGAAGCGACCGTAAATGGCCAAGGCGGAAGCGGTATGGCTTCAAGTATTGCCAGCTCGCGAATCCAGTGCAATTATTGAATTGTCCTGATATCAATTTCCGTCCCCGCGCTTCGCATGGCTGCCCCTGCCCGCTATCTCGAACATGTCGAACGTCTCGCCGAAGCCATTGCGGGCGGCGAACTCGCATCGGGCGCCCGACTGCCACCGCAACGCGATTACGCCGATGCGCACGGACTTGCCATCTCCACCGTTACACGGATTTACACCGAACTCGCGCGACGTGGTCTAGCCGTCGGCGAAGTGGGGCGCGGCACGTTCGTGCGCTCGCCCGCCGTCGGCGCGGCGGCGGCGTTCGCGCAATGGGCCCCCGCGCCGGGCGCGATCGGCGGTGTCGATCTGGCGTTCAACTATCCGGTCTTGCCCGAGCAGACCGACGCGTTGCGTCAAGCTCTGCGAGAGACGGCCGCGGCAGGCGATCTGAGCACCTTGCTCGCCCACACGCCACACGACGGGCATCCGTCCGATCGGCGAGCGGCGGCGCAATGGCTATCCCGGCGCGACGGCACGCCCGTCTCGCCCGATGAGATCGTCATCTGTGCCGGAGGCCAGCACGCGCTCGACGTTCTGCAGTTGGCGCTGTGTCGCGCGGGCGAGCCGGTAGCCGTCGAAGCCCTGACGTATCCCGGCTGGAAAGCGCTCGCGGCCTTGCGTGATATTCCACTCGTTGCCGTGTCGATGACACCGGGTGGGCTCGATCCGGGGGCACTCGATACGGCGTGTCGCGCGCTTGCGGGACGTTTGCGCCTCGTCTACACGATGCCCACGCTGCATAACCCGCTGGGGGGTGTGATGCCGCTCGCACAGCGGCGGGCGCTAGTGGAGGTGGCGCGGCGTCACGACCTGCTGCTGGTCGACGACAGCGCCTACGGCTTTCTCGTCGCCGACGCCCCGCCCGCCCTTCGCCTGCTCGCGCCCGAGCGTACGGTTGAGGTTTGCAGTCTCTCCAAGCCGGGCGCGCCGGGCCTGCGTATCGCCTATCTGGTTGCGCCTCCCGCCTTGCTGCCACGGGTGCACGCGGCAATGCGGGCGAGCGCCTGGAGTGCGGCGCCGTTGATGCCGCAATTGGCGTCGCGCTGGCTCGGCGACGGCACGATCGATCGCTGGACGACGCGCAAGCGCGCGTTGGCGGCGCGGCGTCAGGCCATCGCGCAGGCCTGCTTCGCGGCCTTGGCGCTACGGGGTATGTCGGGGCGTTTCACCAGTTGCTGCCCGTGCCCGCGCCGACGCGCTGCGACGACGTCGTCGCGGCCCTGCAAATGCGGGGGATTGCGGTGACACCCGTCGACGCGTTCGCTGCGCCCGGGCAGACGGCGCCCGCCGCCATCCGCATCGCCCTGGGTACGCCGCAGAGCGACGCCGTGCTCAAGGCCGCGCTCGAGCAGGTCGCCGATGTCGTGAAAGCACTCGCGCGCCGATGACGCACAGGATGACGCCGTCCCCGGTTTATTTTATGATCGATGCGCTCGCCTGCGGCGAAGGCGTCGGCGCAAGACCCGACGCGGCGTTGCGCAGGATCCGTCTCCCTGTCGACACTCTCAAGGACTCCGAATGTCGCCTTTCCGTCTGTCGCTTGCCCGCTCGTTCGGGCTTGGCACGGCGCTCGTCGTCGGTGCCACCATGGCCGCGCCGGCGTTTGCCGCGTCCAACCTTCTCTTCATGAGCAACTCGCCGCTGGCCTATCTGCACAAGGCCGACAATGCGTCGCTCGCCAAAGCGGCCAGCAACGTGCTGTCCCATCAGCAGGACAACGAAACCGTCGACTGGAGCAACAAGGGCACCGGCAACCCCGTGGCCATTACAGCGCAACTCACGCCGACCAACACCCAGAAGGACGACACCCGTACCTGCCGTGACCTGATCGTGGTGCTCGGCGCAAAGGGGCAGGAAGTCACCCTCAAGCTGCCGACCTGCAAAAAGGGCGAGAACGGCCAATGGGAACTGCAAAAGCGCGGCGCTCAGTAAGCATTCAGTCGTCCTCCAGACAAAAAACCGCTGGCCCGAGATTTTCGGGACCAGCGGTTTTTCATTGCGCCCCCGTGCGCAGGGCACGGGGGAATCGTGCCGACAGCCGCCTCAGGCCGCCGCCATCTTCTTGTGGCCTTCGACGTCGGGCAACAGGATCGTCACGATCCCGAGCAGCGGCAAATAGGCACAGACGTGGTAGACAAAGTCGATACTCGTCGAGTCGGCCAGTTGTCCGAGCACGGCCGCGCCCACGCCACCCATCCCGAATGCGAAGCCGAAGAACAACCCCGACACCGTTCCGACCTTGCCCGGAATCAACTCCTGCGCGTAGACGAGAATCGCCGAGAACGCCGACGCCAGAATCAAGCCGATCACCACCGTCAGGATGCCGGTCCAGAACAGGTCCGCATACGGCAGCATCAGCGTGAAGGGCGCCGCCCCAGGATCGACCCCCAGATCACATACTTGCGACCGATCTTGTCGCCCAGCGGTCCGCCGATCATCGTGCCCGCCGCCACGGCGAACAGGAATACGAACAGATGCACCTGGGCGCTTTGCACCGACACGTGGAACTTGCTGATCAGATAGAACGTGAAGTAGCTGCTGATGCTCGCGAGATAGAAGTACTTCGAGAAGATCAGCACCAGCAGAATGCCGATGGCGAACATCACCTTGCCGCGCGACAGGTGGGCGTGCCCGCCTCGGCGCGCGGCCGGTTTGCCCTTGCTTGCGGCGCGCTGCCCGGCGTACCAGCGACTGACGTGGAACAGCACGAAGATCGCGACGAGCGCCGCCACGGAAAACCACGCCACGCTGCCACGGCCGTGCGGCGCAATGATAAGTGCCGCAAGCAGCGGGCCGAGTGACGAACCGACATTGCCACCGACCTGGAAGAACGATTGCGCCAGGCCGTGGCGTCCGCCCGAGGCCATGCGCGCCACGCGCGACGACTCGGGGTGGAACACGGACGAGCCCATGCCGACCAGCGCGGCAGCCACGAGCAGCATGCCGAAATTCGGCGCGACAGCCAGCAACAGCAGGCCAGCCAGCGTAAAGCCCATGCCGACCGGCAAGGAATACGGCTTCGGATGTTTGTCGGTGTATAGGCCTACGACGGGCTGCAGCAACGACGCCGTGACCTGGTAGGTCAGCGTAATCAGACCGACCTGCGCGAAACTCAGGTCGAAACTGGCCTTGAGCAGCGGATAGATGGCCAGGATCAACGACTGGATCATGTCGTTGAGCAAATGGGAGAAGCTGATCGCGGACAGCACACGGAACGCGGTGCCTTTGGCGGCCGGCGAGGGGGCGCCGGGAAGGGACGTGACAGGTTGGCTCGACATGGGAGGGGGATTTGACGTCAAAAGCTTCAGGAAATCAGCACGCTTCCGGCAGTTTTCGTGCAAATAGACCTGACTTTGGGACTTGGCCTATTTTTTGCCGGAAATCTAATATGTGAAGTGTAGAGCATGCGTAAATTGCGGTTACGCCAACTTTTGTCGCGATTCCGCCATCCGGCCCGCCGCGGTATGTCTCACAAAGACCGATAAAAGACGTTTGCCGGTGGCCTTGAACCGCCCACCGGACATCCGCCAGGCCCTTGTCGGGCACACGTCGCCAACAGCTCGTGAGGGTTTATCGGGCGTTGGTGACCGTCAGGGATTCGTGTAGAGTCGATTGACGAGTTGTGCCGTGCAACATGACGCACACGAAGCACACGAAAGGGCCCCCTCCTTCCTTGGTTGGCAGCAGAACATGATTCAACACTCCAGAGTCGTGCAGTGGCTGGTGACCGGGCTCGTCGTGACGGTCACGCTCTTTGTCGTCCTGATCCTTGGCTGGCTGCGCGTTCATCACATGTCGCAGGCGTTCCTGCAACGAGAAGCACAACGACAGCGCGCGGCACTCGAGCGCATTGTCGGTACGGCCGAGGACACCCTCAAGGGCGCCGCCCCCTGGGTCGGCCGCGCTTGCGGCGAGGTCAACAGCTCGTTGCAGGCCACGGGCACGCTCAGTCCCTACTTCCGTTCCATCTGGCTCGTCTCCCACGGGAAGATGTATTGCTCGTCGGTGATTCGCTCCGACGAGGCCATCGAAATGCCTTTGCCGGCCGAACTCGTGCCGTTGCTGACCGGCACGCCCGAAATGTTTGTCGACAGCACGCCCTATGTGCGCAATTCCCCCGCACTGGCATTGTTCATCCCGACGTCGGCCACCGACGGTGTCCTGGGCTTCATCGACAGCGTGTATCTCACCGAGTCGTTGCATAGCGTCAAGACCAACGAGCTTGCCTGGACGGCGATGACCATCGGGAAAGTGTCGCTGACGTCCGAAGGCCCGCGGCTCGAATCCGTCGGCATCGCCACCCGCGGGGCTCAGGTCACGCTCGACTCGGACCATTTCTCGACGTCGCTTGCCGGCAGCGCCACCCTGACGCGCTCATTGATCGCCACGCAGGCGCCGATCTTTCTGGCATTCGGCGTGGCGATCTCGATTTTGCTCGGCATCCTGACGTTCCGCCATCTCGGCCCGGCCCAGTTCATGCGGCGGAAAATCGCGCTGGGCATCAAACGCAATGAGTTCAAGGTCTACTACCAGCCGGTGATGGAGTTGGCCACGGGCCGCTGCGCCGGGGCCGAAGCGCTGATGCGCTGGCATCACCCTGAGGCCGGCCTCGTGCGCCCCGACGCCTTCATCCCGATCGCGGAAAGCAACGGCCTGATCATCGAACTCACCCGTTCGCTGCTGAAGCAGATTCGCAACGACGTCTCCCGAGGCGCGCTGCCGCAGGGGTTTCACATTGCGGTCAATCTTGCGGAGCGGCATTTGCGCGACACGACCATCGTGCACGACATCGAACGTCTATACGGTTCGCTCAACGAGACGTATCCGATGATCGCGGAAATCACCGAGCGTTATGTGATTCGCGACACCGCGGCGGCGCGCCATGTGATGGCGGAACTCCAGCGTCACGGCGTGGAAACGGCGTTAGACGACTTCGGTGCCGAAAACAACTCCATCGGCTATCTGAAGCGCTACGACTTCAATTATCTGAAGATCGACAAGGAGTTCCTGCCCGTTACCGAAGACGATACGGTCACGCGCAATATCTGCGATTCCATCATCCATCTGGCCGAGCGGCTGGACATGACAATCGTGGCGGAGGGTGTCGAAAACGAGATGCAGGCGAGTTATCTGCGCGAACGCAACGTGACCTACGCCCAGGGATATCTGTTCGCGCGTCCGATCGCGTTCGACGAGTTGGTACAGTTTGCGATAGCCCACGCGGGCAGAGGCCCGGCGTCGGTCAACTCGGCATCGGCGAGCGTCGTGCCACTCACGCCGCTCAAGGCAGGCTAAACGCTCATTGCCCTGGCGCGTACCGAAAGCGCCCGACCGGTGACGACCATCGGCCCGGCGCTTGCCTCACGCCGCACCCGGTCAGAAGACCAATTGCGGCATGTTGCTGCGTGGCGTGGGCATGGCGGCCGCCCGTGTGCTGTCACGCATTTCGGCACGCAGCAACCACAACCGTCGCGCGACAAAATGTCTGAAGCGCATTTCACCTGCGGAGAAAGAAATTTGCATCTGATGCCGCTTGCCGTTGGGCAACATGCGAACCAGACGATAGTATCGAGCCCCGTCAACCGTTTCCTTGATATTCCTGACGCGCATCATTTCACCCCGTTTCTGTTGTGTCAGGTGAGTAGGCACTTCGACAACCGTCGCATTCCCGGTGGACCCGCATCAGACGTGGACTTCGGCCTGACGCGCGACTCACCGGCCAGGGGGGGCATGCGGCGAAATTCAATGTAGAGGAGCAACGTCCCCCATTCGTCCCCCAATGAAAAATCCGGCGTCCGCTTCGTTGGTGCGCGGCAACACTTCTGTGTCCGGCGTCGGTGTTCGCAGGTCCGCCGGCCCTCTACAATGCGCTTACCTGCCAAGTCCAATAGAAAACATCTTTATGGTTTCCGAACCGCCTTCAACGCCTAACGGGGTTTCGCATCATGGGCTGGACGATGCGCTGCAAGTGAGCGGATCGCTTTGGGTGCATCGTGGCAATGCGTCGCTTGGCGGTCACGCCAGAATTGCGTTGCTCGAACAGATCGCCGCGCACGGGTCGATCACGGCCGCCGCGAAAGCCGCCGGCATGAGTTACAAGGCCGCATGGGATGCCGTGGATGCGATGAACCAGCTCGCCGGCGAACCGCTGGTGGCGCGCAGCACGGGCGGTCGTGGCGGTGGTGGCACCCGTCTCACCGCACGCGGCGCGAAGCTCGTGGCGGCGTTCCGGGCGGTGGAGGTGGCGCAACGGCAATTCCTCGCGCGCGTGGCGACCGATCTGGAACATTTCGACGAGCAGTGGCCCATCATCGCGCGGCTGGGACTGCAGACCAGTGCACGCAATCAGTTGCACGGCACGGTCACCGCGATTCGGCGCTGCGGCGTGAACGACGAAGTGACGCTCACGTTGCCCGGCGGTGAAGCGATCACGGCGTCGCTCACGCACCACAGCACGCAGACGCTGGGGCTGGCGACCGGCAGCGATGCGTTCGCACTCATCAAGGCCCCGTGGATCGAAATCGCGCGCGGCGCCGATCTCGCGGGTTTGGCCACCGCGAACCGCCTTTCAGGCACGGTGGACGCCATCGCCGACGACGCGGGACAGGCCGAAGTCATTCTGGCGTTGCCCGGCGGCAGCCGGCTCGCCGCCGTGATGCCGCATGACACGTTGACCGCTCGCGGGTTGACGGTGGGTGTCGGCGCGACGGCCGCGTTCGCGGCCGCCAGTGTGATTCTGGGGTCATGGCCTGACGCACTCGCGTCAGGCCCGCGCGTGGATCACAACGCGGGCGTTTCGCAGTTCGGCACGACGGTTAGCTTTGCGTCGCGACGATCCAGACGCAGGCTCAGCAGCGCCACGCCCACGCCCGCCAGCGGCGCGAGCGCAGCCACCCAAGGCACGGCCGTCAGCCCGGGACCGTGTTCAATGACGAAGCCGCCGAGCCACGCGCCGATGGCGTTGCCGAGGTTGAACGCGGCGATGTTGAAGCTCGACGCCAGGCTTTCGCCCGCCCCCGAGGCCTTTTCCATCACCCACAGTTGCAGCGGCGCGACCGTCGCGAAGGCGGTTGCGCCGAGCAGGGCCACGAAGACGATGGCCAGCCAGTGCGAGTGCAACGCGAACGTCATCAGCCCCAGCACCACGGCGAGCGTCAGCAGGCTGCCGAGCACTGTCGGCACCACGCGACGATCCGCCAACTTGCCGCCCAGCAGGTTGCCGACGACCAGACCGCCACCGAAGATCAACAGAATCGGTGAGACCGCGCGCTCGGCAAAACCGGTCACTTCGGTCAACAGCGGGGCGATGTACGTGAACACGCCGAACACGCCCACCCAGCCGAGCACCGTCGTGAGCAATCCGAGCAGCACGGGACGGCGTGCCAGCGCCCGCATATCCGCCCGCCAGTCACCCGCATCCTTAGGCGCGGCGATCTTCGGCACGAACCCGGCGATCACGAGAAACGCGAGCGCACCGATCAGCGTCACCGCCCAGAAGCTCGCGCGCCAGCCAAAGTGCTGCCCCAGCCAAGTACCGAAGGGCACGCCGAGAATATTGGCGACGGTCAGCCCCGTGAACATCACGGCGATGGCCGACGCTCGGCGCTCGCGCGACACGAGGCCTGTGGCGACCACCGATCCGACGCCGAAGAACGTGCCGTGCGCGAACGACGTCAGCACGCGGGCGGCCATCAGCGCCGCATAGCTCGGCGCCAGTGCACAGGCGGCATTACCGATGGTGAAGATCGCCATGAGCACCAGCAGAACGGTCTTGCGCGGCCAGCGGGCAGTGACCGTGGTCATGAGCGGGGCGCCGACCACGACACCCAGGGCATAGCCGGAGATCAGCAGGCCGGCGGCCGCGATCGAGACGCCGAAATCGGCGCCGACGTTGAGCAGCAGACCCATGATGACGAATTCCGTCACGCCAATGCCAAAGGCACCGGCGGTCAGGGCGTAGAGAGCGATGGGCACGAAAGACTCCTGTCTCGGGATTAAGGAAGGTCAGGCCACTCAGGGAATGGCGATACACCAATGTGCGGAATATAGACGCGCTCGCATTGGTGAAATAGACTGCGCGAAGGAACATGATTTGTGACTTGATGTCACAATACGCCGCATCCCCTTTCGCAGGAACGCCGGAGGACACCGCCGATGGGTCGACAGGACGTCAATCGCTCCGGCGATATGGAAGTTTTCTCGCGTGTGGTCGAGCTCGGCGGCTTCTCGGCGGCGGCGCGCGCGCTGCATATGACGCCGTCCGCCGTGAGCAAGCTGATTGCGCGGCTCGAGGCGCGTCTGGGTGCCCGCTTGTTCAATCGTTCGACGCGCCGCCTGCAACTCACCCCCGAGGGCACGGCCTTTCACGAGCGGGCGATGCGCGTGCTGGCCGACATCGAAGCCGCAGAGCGCGAAGCGGCGGCGGGTGCGGTGCCGCGCGGGCTGCTGCGGGTGAATTCCAGCGTACCGATCGGCTCGCACTATCTGCTGCCCGTCATTCCGGCGTTTCTCGCGCAATACCCCGAGATCCGTCTCGATCTGACACTCACCGACACGGTCGTCGATCTGCTGGAGCAACGCGCCGACGTCGCCGTCCGGGCCGGCCCGCTTCGTGATTCCCGGCTAGTCGCTCGCAAGCTAGGCGAAAGCCGCTTGCTCGTGGTGGCGTCGCCCGACTATCTCGCCCGCAACGGCCCGCTGCGCACGCCGGCCGACTTGATCCACCACAACGTCATGGCGTTCAATTTCGACCGTCAGGTGCAGGGTTGGCCATTTCTCGATGGCGCCGGCGGCATCACGCACTATCCGCAGGTCGGCAATATGGTCGTGAGCGACGGCGAGATCATGCGCAAGCTCGCGGTCCAGGGGCTGGGGCTGGCGCGACATTCGCGCTACCACGTCGACGACGATCTGCGCGCCGGCCGGCTGGTCACCGTGCTCGACGATTACAACCCGGGCGATCTGGAGCCCGTGCATGCGGTGTACGTGGGGCAGGGCGGTCATTTGCCCGCACGGGTGCGGGCGTTCCTCGACTTTCTCATGGCGAACGTGCGTCTACCGTAGCAGGTCAACCGTGCCGAATGGGCTGCGCGCCCTTCGTGCCCATTCACACCTTCGCGCTTTCCAGACGTAACACGCTTGGGGTCTGGCGCCTCGGGCTGCGGTAGCGATCAAGCCCGCGCCAGGCCGCGATGCGACCAGACAAAGAGCGGCCATGCCAGCGCGGCACACACGAGCCCCCCGGCCCACACCAGTCCCCAGCCGCCGATCGACAGCAGCAGCGGAATCGCGAGCGGCGTGAGGAACATCGTCAGGAACACACCGGTGTTGCCGATGCCGAGCGCCGTTCCCGCACGCGACGCCCCCGCCAGGGTGGCCAACTCGGTGAACGCCACCCCGTGCCACGCCGACGCCACCACACCCCCTGCAATCAGCAGCGCGATCATCCACGGCGTGCCATGCGCCAGCCATTCCGGGCGATGCGTCAGCGCCGTCACGAGCAGCGCCAGCGAGGCGAAGACAGCCCCCACCGCCATCGCGCAAACGCGCAGATATTGCGGACGGTTGCGGCGCTTGTCGGTGAAACGCCCGCTCCACACCCGTGTGATCGCGGCGCCGGCCTGCACCGCGCCGAGCGTCAGCGAGATGGTCGCGACGCTGGCGTGCGCAACGTCATGCAGAAACACCGTCCCGAACGTCAGCACCGCAATCTGCGGCATGGCAAGCACCGCCATCCCCAGCGCCGTGCTCAGCAAGCGTGTGTCGCGCAACGGCGAGTAGCTTGCGGCCGGATGTCCGTCGGCGACGGCATCCCCGCGCGCCGTCTTGCTCGCGCGCTCCTGCGGTTCCTCCGGCGGTTCGAGCAGCCACCGCCACGCCACGACGGCGGCAGCGAAAGACGCCAAAGCCAGCCCGCCGAAGACGGCCTCGAAGCCGAAGTGCTGCGCCGCGCCGGGCAACGCCAGCGCGCCCACGCCGCCGCCGAGCGGCACGGCGCATTGCCGCACACTCATCGCCAGCCCTCGCTCGCGATCGTGGAACCAGCGCATGATGGCGCGCCCGCTCGATCCATTGACGCTGCCGCCGAGCACGCCGATCGCCAGCATCCCCGCCGCAAGCATCGGCATCGACGGGACGAAATGCGCCGTCGGCACGCCCCAGAACGCCAGGCCAACAAGCGCGAACGCCGTCACCATCAATCCGACAAGCAGCACGCGCCGGTCGCCCCAGCGGTCGGTGAGCATGCCCCACGGCAGTTCGGAGACGGCGATGCCCAGCCCGATCATGCCGAGCACGATGCCGAGATCGCTATTGGCCAGGGCGTAGGCACTGCGCATTTGCACTGCGGTGGCGGGAATGCCGCCCATCGCAGCGGCAAAGCTGGCATTGGCGGCCACGCCAACGCCCAGCACCTTCCAGCGGTGGTTGCGGCCCAAGCTGCGGGGGGGCGTCGAGGCATTCGATGCCAGGGCCATCCGACGGGCAGTGGCGGGAGCGGTACACAGACGTTCGTTCATGTGTGACAGTGCGCGGCCCGCAGGCACACGGCTCATAAGGGAAGAGGGGGAATCGCGGCGTCCGACGGGTGCCAATGCACAGTTCGGGCCACCATGAACCGCATCCTACGGATAGACATTGCATCGGAAAAGCGGGAAAATTCGATGCCGTATATCGTATTTTCCGGATCATCATCGCGAGAGCCACCATGACCCCCCGCGCCTTCGACCTCACACAGTTGCGCACGTTTATCGCCATCCACGACGCCGGCAGCATTTCGGCGGCAGCGGAGCAGATCTTCCTGTCGCAATCGACGGTCAGCGAGCAACTTCAGAAGCTCGAAGCGCGCGCCGGTCAGCCGTTGCTGGTGCGATCGCGCAAAGGCATGCGTCCGACCCCGGCGGGCACGCGGTTGCTCACCTATGCGCGGCAGATCTCGGCACTGTCCGAGGCGGCGTTCGAGGATCTGCAGGGTGTGCTGCTCGACGGCGAGTTGCGCATTGCCATCACTGACTATTACCGTCCGCACGATGTCGGCCGCGTGCTCAAGCGATTCACGAGCCTTTACCCGCGCCTGCGACTGCATGTGAGCGCCATGCAAAGCGCGCAGATCGAGCGCACCGCCCTGACCGGTGAACACTTCGACGTAGGGTTGGTGTTGCGTCTGATGAACGAGGATATCGGCAAGGGCGCGAAGGCGCTGGGCTACAGAACGCCGGGCACGCTGGTGCGCCGCGAGCGGCTCGTGTGGGCGATGTCGTCGACGTTGGCCGAGCCCCTCGGTGATCCGCTGCCGCTGGTGACAATGCCGCCGGCATGCACGCTGCAAAGCCTCGTACTCACAGTACTGGAGCGGCATAACGTGGCCTATCGCATCTCCCACTCGGCGGCGGGCGTGGCCGGCATGCAGTTGGCGCTCGGCGCGGGGCTGGGGATTTCGTGCCTGAATGAATCGGCACTCACGCCCGATCTCGTGGTGTGTCCGCCGTCGCTCGGTCTGCCGCCGCTGCCGCGCGCGGAATTCCACCTGCTGCCCGGACGCGCCGACGAAACCGACCTGATCCGTCATGCGCGCAATGCGCTGCTGCGACTCTTCGCGTGATACCTTTGCCCCCTGATCCCGATTTTGTCCGCTTATTGCGGTTGCCGTCATGCCGGAAGCCACTCCGATTCGTCTGAATTTCAACACCCGTCGCGCGCTGCTGTTCGCGCTGACGGCCGAGCGTCTGTCGGCCTTTTACGAGCATGGGCAGTGGATGACGGACAAGCAGGGCGCGACGCTCGCGCAACTGTGGCTATCGCGCTCGAAGCTGCAGCTACCGCTCGAAGAGCGCCGCCTGCTTTCAACGTTGAGCGACGATTTCGCGCGCGAACTGGCCGGCACGCTCTCGCGCGAAGCCGGCCTGTATACGGCGCATGAAATGACGGAATCGCTCGACGCGGACTATGCGTTTGCGTCGGCGGTGGCGCAGGATCTGTTGGAAGACTGCACGCGGCGCCTCATCGAAGCGGGAATTCCGGAGTAATGACGAAGTAGCGAATTCGACGCGTTGACGGGGGTTTATCAGCGCGCGCGTCACGCCATCATGCAACGATGCCGCGTTCCTGTACGAGCACCCACGGCGCGACGACCACCGCCCAAAGCTCCGGCGTGCGCGCGGAGAAATCGGCGGCTTGCTCGGCTTGCATGCGCTGCACCAAGGCCGACGATAGCCATTGAGACACGGTGGCCTTATCGTCGTTGGCAACGGCCTCGGCGACCGATACGAGGTCGACGCCGGGCGCCACATTCAGCAGCACACCGCGCGCGAAGAACGATTCCAGATCCTTCCAGTCGATCTTGGCGGTCTCACCGAGCAGACGCAGATAGACGTCGCTGGCACCGGACGCGGCGGCTTGGGAAGCTTGAACTGATTGGGCGGGCTTGGGCGAATCCATGACAACGGGCTCCAGATGGCGCGGGTCGACGACAACGACTGCGCCGGCGAAGCGTAAATAATGAAAACCCGCATTGTAATGCGCCCCGGCATGCGCGACGGTGGTAGCATCGGAACCCCACGTAGCGCACCGGTGTCGCAGCGACATGGCATGACTGCTGCGTGGTGGCTAACGTTTTACCGAGGAACCGCATGTCCAAACAAAAAACCGATCCCAAGCTGGAACAAGCGCTGACGCGCGGCGATCTCGCCATGCGCCAGATCAACTCCGCCCGTGCGACCGCGCTGCTGCGCGCCCTTGGCGAGATGATCGTGGCAGCGTCGGCAACGATCGGCGTCGAAGCGGTGGTCGACGTGCCCAACGGCGACAAGGTCTACGACCCGGAAGATGGTGTGTGGCCGCAGGCGCTCATGCTGTCGTTCGACGGCCCCATCGAAGAGGCCGACGAAGAAGAGCTGCGCACCGTACGGTTGAGCGCTGAAAAGTATCCGGAAACCTTCGAGGTGGTGTGGCACCGCGCCGATGGCAAGATGGGGCGCCATGAAGCGCGTCCGCTCGCGATGGTCGCGTTCCTGACCGACGTCGAAGTGCCGTGGCTCGACGACGAAGCCTGATCACGCATCGGTCCTGACACTGTCGCTGTCGGTACAACGGCCGGCGTCGCCGCTGTCGCCGTTGCTGCGTGCCGGTAAACCGCCGCCCGAGGCTCACACCTGGGCGGCGATTTCGTTTGCGCAGGGGCTACACGTCATAGCGCGCCGACGTTGCGCCATCCCCCGGTCGATGCCAGACCGCAATCACGAGTCCGATGGCGATGAAGCCTGCGCCGAGCATGCCTTCTCGACTCAGCCGGTCGCCGAAGAGCGCGAATCCGAACAGCGTCGCGAACAGGGGGTCGCTGGTCTCGATGATCTGCACTTTGCTGGCCTGACCGCTCTCAACCGCCCGCGTGGTGAAATAGAAGCCCCCGATCGTTGGAAGCAGCACGAGCGCGCATAGCGTTATCCAGGCCAAGCCGCTGGGCATGGCGAATCCCTCGCGCATCAGTGGTATCGACAGAAACGCACTGCCGAACCCAAATAGCCAAACGAGCTGCGGCAATCCCGAGCCGATCCTGAACCACTTGGCGAGGAAGATGAACAGCGCGTAGCCGCATCCACCGGCCAGCGCCAGGGCGATGCCCGCCGTGCTGCCGTCGATGCCGCTTTCGAACAGCCCCATCACACCGACGCCGAGGACGATTGCCAGAAAGGCGGCCGCCTTCCGACGCGTTGTCGTCTCCCCGAGAAACCGACCGGACAGGGCGAGCGTAGCGCCGCCCGCCGCATACGTGAGGAACGAGACGAGCGGAATCGATGCGTGCGAGAACGCCATCGTCTCGAAGTAGTAAAGGCTGAAAATGCCGAGAAACGCGAGGCATGCGAACTGAGGCCAGCGACGGGCCAGCCGAACGGTCTGCGCGCCGAGTTCGTGACGACAGGCACAAAGCAGCGACACCACGACGAACGCGCCGAAGCACTTCCAGAAGGCGATCAGTGCGGGCGTGGCCCCTTGATCGAACCCCGTTCGCGTCAACACGCCGATCGTGCCGTTCAGAACGGCGGCGATGAGCGCGCAGATCTCCGGCCGGTCGCTGATGCGATGGAATACGCGCATTTTCCGAGATGAACAAATTTGACGCCGCATTCTGCCAGCGGAAATGCACCAGCAGAATGCCGTTGGACGCAAAAAAGTCAGCTTTCGGAAATATCGGAAGACCCGACCGGCACGTGGCCGGCCGTCATCTGCGCGATGGCACGATGCCCCCGCGAATCCGATCGACGTCAGATCGACGCCAGCGCAAACGTGCTACCCGTCGCGAGTTTGTCGACGATACCGCCCTGCTTGAAATGCAATGCGTCGAATTCACCGAGTACGGTGGCGTTCTCGCCCTGCACATGCAACGCCGTGCCCTCTGGAATCGCAACGACGCGCTCGTCCGGATTGATCGCCAGATACTCGGCCAGCCGCTCCTCGCGCGATTCGCCGTTGTGCCCCGCAGGCTTCCCACTGATGAAATGCGGATTCACCTGGAACGGAATCAGGTTGAGCGCCTTGAGCGTCGGCGGCTCGACGATGGGCATGTCGTTGGTCGTGCGAATGGTCGGGCACACCACGTTCGCCCCGGCGCTCCACCCCACGTAAGGCATCCCCGCGCTCACACGCTCGCGCAGCAGGCCCACGATGCCCGCGTTGTACAGACGATCGAGCAGCACGAACGTATTGCCCCCGCCCACCACGACGGCTTGCGCCTGCTCGACGGCGGCGCGCGGATCCTTGTGGTGGTGAATCGACTCGAGGGCATAGCCCAGCCGCTCGAACGTGGGCCTCACGCGCGCTTCATACTCGTCGTAACTGTAGGTGATGCCCCCGGCATACGGCACGAACAACACACGTTTCGCGCGATCGCCGAGCACCGCGTGCATCTGATCGTCGGCATGCGCCAGATAGCCCTGGTTGCCCTTGCGGGAACTGCTCATCATCAAGATCTGTTTCACGACTCATGCCTCCAGGGCAGATGTTTTCGGGAGAACGGCCCGGCGCGGGCGCGTCGCGCACATTCGGTGCAAGCGGTGAGTGTACCCGTCGCCTCAACGCAGGCACGACGCACCTCGATCCGCGTAGCGGTCACCTCCGCGTACGGCGCCCCCATTTCTCATGAAGTGAAATGCCATACCGAATGCTGCAACCGCACCGCCCGCTTTCGGTATCCGACGCAAAGCCCCGTGGCGCCGGCTTCATACGCAAATCCTTATGCCGCCTATAAGTTGCGGGCGTATCACGACGCGAAATCCCGGGTTTCCGAGCGACCGGAGAAGGATTACACTCAGGGTCTTATATAAGACTGCCCCTTATCGTCAACCACCCGGTCGTCATCCTCACGCCAACCGCGTGGGTGTCTCGGCAAGGTCATTGGACGAAATCGCGTCAACCTGGTTTTCAAACTCGAGTACAGCATCATGACTTCCACTTCCCAGCGTGGCGGCCTGACGGTCGCAGACAATCTGATCGCGTTCATCGAAAAGGAAGCCCTGCCGGGCACCGGTGTCGATGTCGATGCGTTCTGGAAAGGCTTCGACGCCATCGTTCATGACCTCGGCCCGAAGAATCGCGCCTTGCTCGCCGAACGCGACCGCCTGCAAAGCGAACTCGACGCCTGGCACCGTGCCAACCCGGGTCCCATCGCCGACGCCGCAGCCTATCGCGCGTTCCTCGAAAAGATCGGTTACCTGTTGCCCGCGCCTGCCAGCGTGCAGGCCACGACGGCCAACGTCGACCACGAAATTGCCGAGCAGGCCGGTCCGCAGCTCGTGGTGCCGCTCTCCAACGCCCGCTACGCCCTGAATGCCGCCAACGCGCGCTGGGGCAGCCTGTACGACGCGCTCTACGGCACCGACGCCATCCCTGAAACGGACGGCGCAGAAAAGGGCACCGGCTACAACCCGAAGCGCGGCGAACGCGTGATTGCCTTCGCACGCGGCTTCCTCGATCAGGCCGCGCCGCTGGCCGACGGCTCGCACAAGGACGCCACCGGCTATCGCGTCGAGAACGGCAAACTCATCGTCACGACCAAGACCGGCGAGACGGGCCTGGCCACGCCTGCCCTGTTCGTCGGCTATCAAGGCGAAGCCGCGGCGCCGACGGCCGTGCTGCTCAAACACCACGGTCTGCACTTCGAGATCCAGTTCGACGCCAGCCACCCGATCGGCAAGACCGACGCGGCGCATATCAAGGACGTGCTCGTCGAAGCCGCCGTCACGACCATCATCGACTGTGAAGACTCGGTCGCCGCCGTGGACGCCGACGACAAGGTCGACCTGTATCGCAACTGGCTCGGCCTGATGCAAGGCACGTTGACGGAAGCCGTGGAGAAGGGCGGCAAGACCTTCACGCGCCGCCTGAACGCCGACCGTGAATACACCGGTGCCAACGGCCAGCCCGTGAAGCTGCACGGCCGCTCGCTGCTGTTCATCCGCAACGTCGGTCACCTGATGACCAACCCGGCGATCACCGATCGCGAAGGCCGCGAGATTCCGGAAGGCATTCTCGACGGCGTGGTCACCGTGCTCGCCTCGCTGCATGACCGCAAGCATCGCCTGAATTCGCGCACCGGCTCGATCTACATCGTGAAGCCGAAAATGCACGGCCCGGCCGAAGTGGCCTTCGCCGACGAACTGTTCGGCCGCATCGAAGCGCTGTACGACCTGCCGCGCAACACGCTCAAGATGGGCATCATGGACGAAGAGCGCCGCACGAGCGTGAACCTCTCGGCCTGTATCGCCGCCGCCGCAGCGCGCGTTGCATTCATCAACACGGGCTTCCTCGATCGCACGGGCGACGAGATGCATACCGCGATGGAAGCCGGTCCGATGATGCGCAAGGGCGACATGAAGTCGTCCGCGTGGATCACGGCCTACGAGAAGAGCAACGTGCTCGTGGGTCTGGCCGCCGGCCTGCGGGGCCGCGCACAGATCGGCAAGGGTATGTGGGCCATGCCGGACCTGATGCAAGCCATGCTCGAGCAGAAGATCGCGCATCCGAAGGCCGGGGCGAACACCGCCTGGGTGCCGTCGCCGACCGCGGCCACGCTGCACGCCCTGCACTATCACATGGTCGACGTGCAGGCCGTCCAGCAGGAACTCGAGAAGATCGACTACGCGAAGGAGCGCGACACGCTGCTCACGGGCCTGCTGACGGTGCCGGTCGTGGCCAAGGCCGAATGGTCCGCCGACGAAATCCGCAAGGAGATCGAGAACAACGCGCAGGGCATTCTGGGCTACGTCGTTCGCTGGATCGATCAGGGTGTGGGTTGCTCGAAGGTGCCGGACATCAACGACATCGGCCTGATGGAAGACCGCGCCACGCTGCGCATTTCGAGCCAGCATCTGGCGAACTGGCTGCGTCACGGCGTCATCACGCGCCCACAGGTCGAAGAGACCCTGAAGCGCATGGCCGCCGTGGTCGACAAGCAGAACGCGGGCGATGCGCACTATCGTCCGATGGCGCCGAACTTCGACGACTCGCTGGCATTCAAGGCCGCGAGCGCCCTGGTGTTCGAAGGTCTGACGCAGCCCAGCGGCTACACCGAGCCGCTGCTGCACAAGTACCGTCTCGAACTGAAGGCGAAGCAACGCGGGTAATCGCACGACGATAAGTCGATCGGTTAGCGGCTTATCATCGGACGCCCGACGGGGTAACCTGTCGGGCGTCTTTGTATTTTAGGAGCCGGCTGCGCATGGACCCCGCCATCGCCCTGCAACGCGCCGAGCGTCGCGCCCTGTGGTTTCTTCTGGCCGCGCTGGTGATCTTTGTCGCCACGCTCTTCATGCCCGAGCACTTCGTTACGGGCTGGATCCGGGCGGCGGCCGAAGCCGCGATGGTCGGCGGACTGGCGGACTGGTTCGCGGTCGAAGCCCTGTTCCGGCGCATTCCGATTCCTGGGCTCGCGCGGCACACGAACATCCTGATTCGCAAGAAAGACGCCCTCGGCGACGGTCTCGCCCGCTTCGTGCGCGAGAAGTTTCTCGACACCCCCTCGGTCGTTCGGCTCATCCGGCAACAGAACCCGGCGGACGCCGTCACGCACTGGCTCGGCTCGTACGAAAACACGCGTCAGTTGAGCGCGGTGCTGGTGAAAGTGGCCAGCGGGGTGCTCGATGTGATGGACGAGCGCAACGTGCAGGCCTTTATCCGCCGCGCGCTCGACACGATGATCGACCGGCTCGATCTGTCACAATCGGCGGCCGCCATGCTCGACACGCTCACGCGCGACGGCCGTCATCAAGCGCTGCTCGACGAGACGCTCGACTACCTCGTCGAACTCCTGAACGAACCGCAGACGCGCGAATTCATTTCGGCGCGCATCGTCGACTGGCTCAAGAGCGATCATCCGAAGAAGGAGAAGGTGCTGCCGTCGGAGTGGATCGGCAACAAGGGCTCCGACATGATTTCGGCGGCCGTCACGCGCCTGCTGGCGCAAATGGAAGCGGACGAATCGCATCAATTGCGTCAGGCGTTCGATCGCGCGCTCGCGAGGCTGATCGAGCGGCTCAAGCACGACGCCGACTTTCAGTCGAAGCTCGATGCTTTCAAGACCCAACTGAAAGGCGACACCGCGTTGAACGCCTATGTCGGCGGTCTGTGGAACGAGTGGCGAAGCTGGGTGAGGCGCGACCTCGCGCGCGACGACTCGGTGATCGGCGCCAAGATTACCGGCGCGGCCGCGTGGATGGGTCAGGAGCTGGCGCGAAGCGACTCGCTGCGCAAAGCGCTCGACGCGCAATTGCTGGATGCGGCCGAGCGCATGGCACCGGGCTTTGCCGACTTCGTGACGGAGCACATTCGTGCAACGGTGCACGGTTGGAATGCCGAGCACCTGTCACAGCAAATCCGCCTGAGCGTCGGGCAGGACCTGCAGTACATCCGCATCAACGGCACACTCGTCGGTGGACTGATCGGCGCCGTGCTCTATTTGATTGCCCAGGGACCGGTGCTGCTTTCGCGCGGCCACTGACGAGCATCGGCGTCGGACCCGGTAGCAGACGCGCACCGCTCAGCCGGACCGAATCTGCCGCCGCCCCCCCTTTTGCTGCGCTGCGCCGCCCATTGCCTGAATACCGGCCAATCCTAGGGAAAACCCGTGGTTTTTTCGCAACGCCGCGGCATCGGCGTCCCGTAGATTGCCGAATTCCAAAAAACCAATGAAAATCAATTGGTTAATGCCGACAACAGCGGTGGATACCACCGGTCTGAGGCGGATCGCAGCACGAATTAGAGGGAAATGTCGCGGCGCGCAACAACTTGTTTGATCGGATGGGGTTTATCGCCAAGTGCGACAGCAGTAGAGTGACAACATGATGAAGTCAGTCGACGTCGTGGCTCGCAGGGTGCACCGCACCGCGGACGACGCCGGCTCGTACAGGAGCATTACCATGGCTGCCCTCGGTTCTTTCCTTCTGCTGGCAAGTGCCTCGCTGCTCACCGCGTCGTATCTGCGCAGCCGTGCCGCGCGTACGCGCCGTCAGCAAGCGCGCGTGACGCGTCGCTGAACGCTTCGACGCCAAGCGATACTGGGCGCATCACTGCGGCGCGTATTGTCCGGGCTCGTTGTCCCGCATAGTGAATCGCGCTTTTCGGCGTTTTATTGTTTCATTTTCAGCAATACTCCCTTCTCCGGGAGCGCATTTTTCTCCTTCCTGCGTGGGCGTAGATTGGCGCCAATGACGGCGCCCATGGTGGACGTCTCGCCAGACAGGAGAAATGACAATGAAGTCCATTCTGATCGCTTCGGCCTTCGCTGCCGCGCTATTGAGCGCAGGTGCCGCGAGCGCCGCCGAGAATACCCCAGCGGCCGCCCAACCGCAGCAAACGCAGACGCAAGCGCAGGTTCAAGTTCAAACGCAGGCCCAGCCGGGTGCGGTGGCAGCGACTTCGCAAACGACGACCGTCGCCCCTGCCTATGAAGTTCCGGGCCGGGTGAATCGCGCCGGTTCGATCTACTTCGGTCAGTAAGCCGCGCAAAAAACGGCAAGCCGGGTAGCCATCCACCGGCCTGCCGAATTCCCGATGCTCGGGCACCCTACACGCATCCCCGTCCCGTCGTTCCCCCTCAGTAAGTCCGTTTCATCGCTGCCGCACACGCGGCGGACAGGCATCCCACCGCCAGCACATACACCGCGATCCACCACGGTTTGTGCCCCCCGTATTCGAGCAGCGTCGCCGCCACCAACGGTGTGATCGAGCTGGAAACGATTCCTGACACTTGATACACGACCGAGATGCCCGTGTAACGAACCCGCGTGTCGAACAGTTCGCAGAACATCGACGCCTCGGGACCATAAACGAACGCATACACAACGCCCAGCGGCACAATCACCGCGAGCGACACCCACCAGACGCTCGTCGCATAGTGCATCACCGCCAATGCCGGTATCGCCGACACGCCGCAGGCCAACGCGCCCCAGCCGAACACTCGACGGCGTCCCACGCGGTCCGACAGCTTCGCGGCATACGGAATCGTGACGATCAACACCATGGCCGCGAGCGTGACTGCCAGCAGGATCGGCGTCTTCGGAAAGTGCAGCGTGCCAACGAGATACGAGATGGCGAACACCGCGTAGACATTGAACACCACGCCATCGATGTAACGCGCGCCCCAGCCCAGCAGCACGTTACGCCGGTAATCGCGCGCAATCTCCGAGAGCGGCACATGCGCGACGCGCTGACTGTCCTTGATGCGCGCGAACTCGGGCGTCTCCAGTACGCGCAGCCGGATGAACATGCCCACCGCCACGAGCACCACGCTGAGCATGAACGCCAGGCGCCAGCCCCAGGCCATGAACTGTGCATCCGTCAGCGTGGATGAGAGCAGCGCGACCACACCGGTCGACAGGCACAGCCCCACGGCAAGCCCGATCTGCGGATACGCCGCGAATCGCCCGCGCCGGTCGCGCGGTGCGTACTCAAACGCCATGAGCACCGCGCCACCCCATTCGCCGCCCAGGCCAATGCCCTGCAACAGACGCAGGAACAGCAGAATCAGCGGGGCTGCCATGCCAATACTGTCGTAGGTCGGCACCAGTCCGATCAGGAACGTCGACACCCCCATGATGGAGAGCGTGACGATGAGCAATGGCTTGCGTCCCAACCGGTCGCCGAAGTGACCGAACAGGATGCCCCGATCGGACGCGTGGCGAAGCCCACCGCGTAGACCGTATAGGCGAGCGCGGTGGCAATGAAGGCATCGCCGCTGGGAAAGAAGAGCTTGTTGAAGACGAGGCCTGTCACGGTGCCGTACAGGAAGAAGTCATACCATTCGACGGTCGTGCCGATCAGGCTGGCCAGCGCGACCGTGCGCACCGCTTTTTCGGCGGTGACGGCATCGCTGCCGCCCACGCCCGTGAGAACCTGTTCCATTGCGCCTCCTGTTGATGCGCCGCGCCGTGGCGGCGCGCTGCGACGCACCGGTCTGCGCCGGGCGTCTGTCTCCTGGATGTCTCGGTGCCGCCTTTGGATCATGCGGCTATGTTTTGATGATGCGGATTACGGGCACTGCGGGTAAGACGCGAAAACACGCATGCGCGCGAACGCATACGACCGTGGCGGCCACCTGACGATCAGTCGGTAGCGCCGATGAAATTGCGTCCGCGCGGGCCGTCGAGCGCGGCGGCGATCATCGCACTCGATTCAGGCTCGGACACGCCATAGGCTGAAAACTCGGTCGCCACGCCCAAACCGTTGAGAAACGCGGTGAGCTTGTCCGGGGCGCGGCCAATGTCGCCGTCGAACACCTGCGCCAGCACCGCGTCGCGATCGGCACGGCGGCCTATCGCCAGACGCATCACCGCCGGCAAGGTGAACGAGCACGCAATGCCGTGCGGGAGTCCATGTCGAATCGTCATGTCGTACGAAATGGAATGCGCCAACGCGGTCTTCGTGTTGGAGAACGCCATGCCCGCTTGCAGTGCCGCAAGCGCCGCCTGAGCGCGCAACGCCTCGTCGTCCAGCGACACCATCAGCTGCGGCAACACGCGCATCATGTCGCGCGCCGCCGTCACGGCGAAGGTGTCGGAAATCGGATTGGCGTTGACGTTCCAGATCGCCTCGAGCGCGTGCGAGAGGGCGTCGAGCCCGCTTTGCAGCGTTACGGCGTGCGGCAGCGAGCGCGTCAGTTGCGGATCGACAATCGCCGCCTCCGGCCACGTCTCGGGTAAATGCAGCGAGTACTTCTTGTGCTTCACATGACGATCCCACAACGTGGCCCACGGGGTGACTTCGCTGCCGGTGCCCGCCGTCGTCGGAACGGTGATGAGCCGCTTGGTCCGCGATGGCCGGAAGTCGCCCCCCGCATCAAGCGCATCGACGAGCGTCGCAAAGCGATCGTCCTCGCCCGCGACCATCAGCAGCTTGGCCGTGTCCAGCGCGCTGCCGCCGCCCAGCGCCACGACCACCTCGCACTGGCCGTACCGCCGCCAGAAATCGCTATACATCGGGGCGAGTTCGCGCACATCCGGGTTCGGGCTGACTCGATCGATCGTCCCCGCCAGCCGTTGCCCGAGCAGCGCTTCGACTCGCCCCGTCATGCCGAGCGCCCGCGCTTCGGGCATGGTGACGAGCACAACCCGCCGCTCGCCGACCAGTTCGGGCAACTGAGCAAGGGCACCCGCACCGAAGCGAACATCGACCGGATTATGGAAACGTGAACATGCAGTCATGGTGAGGAGGTGCCGCTGCACCCGCAGGCGCTGCGATCGATTGACGAAGATTGAGCTGGATTATGGTGAGGACCGTCCTATACTTCCAATTCACAATTTTTCGTCAAAGTATTGGTAAAACCTATACCTCGTCACGGGAGCGTCATCGATGCGGATTACCCAACTGCGCTCGTTCCATGCGGTGGCGCACCACGGCAGCGTGACGCGCGCGGCCCAGGCGCTGCATGTGAGCCAGCCCACGATGACCACGCAGATTCGTGCGCTGGAGGAGACCTACGGTGTCGAACTGTTCTACCGGCACGGTCGTGGACTGACGCTCACGCCGACCGGAAAATCGTTGTATGCGGTGAGCCTGCGCATCTTCTCCGACGAAGCCGAAGCGCTTGGTCTGCTCAAGGAGCATGGCGAGCTGCGCACCGGCGAACTACGCCTGGGTGCCGTCGGACCGCATCACGCGATGGAGATCGTGGCGGCATTCCAGCCGCGTTATCCCGGCATTCGCATTTCCATGCGGCCGGGCAACTCCGAAGAGATGATCGAGAGCCTGCTGGCCTACCGCACGGACGTGGCGGTGCTCGCGCGCTATCACGACGACGCGCGTCTGCATGCCGTGCCCTATCGCACCCATCCGGTCGTGCTGTTGGTGCCGCGCGCGCACCGGTTCGCCAAGCGACGCAGCGTACCGCTTGCGGCGCTGGCGAACGAACCGATGCTCATGCGCGAGCCGGGATCGACTACGCGTCACGCGCTCGAAGCGGCGTTGCAAGCGGCGGGGGTGACACCAACCGTGGCGATGGAGATCGGCAGTCGCGAAGCGATTCGCGAGGCGGTCATTCTGGGGCTGGGAATCGCTGCGGTGTCGGCGCGTGAGCACACGCCCGACGCGCGACTTGCCACCGTATCGATCAGCGACGCACGCGTGGAGACGACAACGGTCGTTGTGTGTCTCGCGCAGCGGCGGGCGTCGCGGGCGATTGCCGCGTTTTTGGAGGTCGTGGCGGGACTGGTGTGACGCCTGTGGGCATGGCATGGGCAGCGCCTGGCACGCCGCCCACGCAAGACGTCACCTGACCGATTACAGATATTGGCTCGCCGCCAGCACGACGCCCGAGGCCACGAGGCAGTAGATGCCGAACAGATACCAGCGGCCGTGTTCGAGCCAGCGGGACAACCAGCGCAGCGCCACCAGACCGGCGAGAAAGCTGAACACCATGCCGACGAGGCTCGGCGTGAGCACCGTCATGTAGTGGCCGGAGAACGATTGCGCGCCGCCCGACTTGTACAGACGGTACGCCTCCTTGGCGATCACCGGCGGCGTGAGCACCACGGCCAGCGCGAAGCTGAATTCCTCGACACGAATTTTATCGAGCCCGCGCATCATTCCCGTCGAGATGGTCGATCCCGAGCGCGAGAAACCACGGAACGGCAGGCACAAGCCCTGCACCGCGCCGATCCAGGCGGAGTCGGCACCCCGCAACGGGCGATCGCCCATCGGCGGGCGCTTACTGCCCGAGATCAGAATCAGGATGCCCGCCATCGCGAGGCCGCCGGAGATGATGTACAGATTGCCGAACAAGTGCTCGATCTCGGCGTGTTCGGAGCCACGCATCAAGACCTTCTCGATAAACAGCATCAAGGCCAGCCCGATCACGCCCGTGAAGCCCGTCGCGATGACGACTTGCTTCGCGTTATGCATGAAATCGTGCTTCGACGAGAAATAGCGCTCGCGCCACGACTTCCAGAAATAGACGATGACGGCGAGCATCGTGCCGGTGTGCAGCATGACGAGCAACAACGTCATGGCGGGCGCCGACGGGTCGAGACCCATCAGCTTCTCGGCCATGATCACGTGTGCCGAACTCGACACGGGGAGCAACTCCGCCACGCCCTGCACAATCGCGAGCACGAGCACTTGCAGATAATCCATGCGAAATCCTTGTGAAATGGGCAAGGAGCCTACGCCGGATACATGACATTTTCGTGACGGTCACATGACGGCGGCGCCGGTTCCCTACCCACCACCGGCTGCCGCGCATGATACTCCAACAGACGTGTCGCGAAGTGAGCAAGTGAGCCGTTTCCGACGGGTACCTTGGGCCAATGCGGGGCGACTTGCCCACCGGAAATCCACAGCTTGGTCACAGGTGTGCCACAGCTTACCCACAGCGTTATCGACAGATTTGTCCACAGGGCGCGACGCATCGCAAAGGGGGAAAGCACAAAACAAAATCGGCCACGCGATGTGGCCGATTTGTTATCGGAGGCCGCGACCCGGAGTCGCGATGCGCCGCACAGGCGCTGGCTCACGGGAGGTGCCGCCAGTACTGCGATGGGTGACGCGAATCAGCTACCGAAGTACGTGCTGCCAGCAAGGGCGAGGTTGATGATCGACCCCGGGGTCGCAGCTACCGCTGCAGCGCCCGAGTTGGCGATCGTCTTCGGATAAACCGAATCGTGTTGCTGCAGCAGACCGGCTTGCTGGGCTTGCGCCAGTTCCTGACCGACCTGAGCGCGGGTCAGCATGCTGGTTTGCGGCACCCACGAGAATTCCGTCGGGCCGTCGAAGGCATCGCTGGCAAAGGCCGAACCGGCCGACACGGCCAACATTGCGGAAACCAGGGCTGAGGTAATAAGAGCGCGCTTCATGATGTTTTCTCCTGTCTGTTTGAGTCGCGGCGATGTTCAATTCATCGTCGACAATTGCAGTCTATTGGCATCGTCAATTGCAATAAAGACGATATTTGTCCATTTGCAATTTCTGTTTTAGAAATAATTGGCGCGACGCATCCCGCATCGAGCCTCGACGTCCATACAAGCCGGCGTAACGACGGCTGGACGACGGCCGAGCGTCATGACAACGGAAGGGGAACGTCTGCGCACAGGCGGGAACCGAGCGAGACGTATGTCGCTCGATCCCCGCCTGTGGCGTATTGAGTGCGCTAGTGGCCGAGTACCGGCTTGAGGGCGATGCCGGTGTGGCTGGCCGCGACCTGCGTCAGCGCATCGGGCGACGTCGCGGCGACGACCATCCCGCCGTGCTTGCCGCCCTCCGGGCCCATATCGACGATCCAGTCGGCTTCGGCAATCACATCGAGGTTGTGCTCGATGACGACGACAGTGTGCCCGCCATTCACCAGCCGATGGAGCACATGGATCAGACGCGCCACGTCCGCCATGTGAAGGCCGACCGTGGGCTCGTCGAGCACATACAGCGTGTGCGGCGTCTTCTGCCCGCGGCGCGTGACGTCATCGCGCACCTTGGTCAACTCCGTCACGAGCTTGATGCGCTGTGCCTCGCCCCCCGACAACGTCGGCGACGGCTGCCCCAGCGTGAGATAGCCGAGACCGACGTCCTGCATCAGTTGCAACGGATGCGCAATGCTCGGCATCGACGCGAAAAACTCGACGGCTTCGTCGACCTCCATCGTCAGCACGTCGCCGATGCTCTTGCCGCGCCAAGTGACGGCCAGCGTCTCGGCGTTGAACCGCTGACCGTGACAGACGTCGCACAGCACCTTCACGTCGGCGAGGAAGCTCATGCCGATGGTGCGCACGCCCTGCCCCTCGCACGCCGGACAACGGCCTTCGCCAGTGTTGAACGAGAAGCGCGACGCCGCATAACCACGGGCGCGCGCTTCGAGCGTATCGGCAAACAAGCGGCGAATCGTGTCCCAGAAGCCGATATACGTGGCCGGGCACGAGCGCGGTGTCTTGCCGATGGGCGTCTGATCGACTTCGAGCACACGGTCGATCGCCTCCCAGCCGGTCACCGACGCGCAACCGTGCCACGCGTGCACCACAGGACCGCGAGGCACCGCCGGTGCCGCCGACATCGCACGCGGCTTACCGTCCGCCTTCACCGCGTGACGCACCGTGCCCTTGCGGGCACGTCGCTCGGCAGGTGACGACAACACCGAACGCCCCACCGCGTCGAGCAGGTTCGTCATCAGCACGTCGCGTGCGAGCGTCGATTTGCCCGACCCCGACACGCCGGTAATGGCCGTGAGTCGCGCCAACGGCAACGACGCCGTCACGTCCTTCAGGTTGTGGAGCGTGGCGCCATGCACCGTCAGCCAGTTCGGCGGCACCGCCTCGACGCCGGTCGAAGGCGCAACGACTTCACGGCGCGGATGAATCGGGTGTTGCAACGGTTGCGCCAGGAACTTGCCGGTCAGCGACTCGGGGTGCGAGGCCAGATCGGCGACGCTGCCCTGCGCGACCAGCGTGCCGCCACGTTTGCCCGCACCGGGACCGATGTCGATGATGTGATCCGCGCGGCGAATCGTGTCTTCGTCGTGCTCGACCACGACCAGCGTGTTGCCCTGGTCACCCAACTTGCGCAACGCGCCGAGCAGAATGCCGTTATCACGCGGGTGCAGGCCGATGGTCGGCTCGTCGAGCACATAGCAAACACCCTGCAGATTGCTGCCGAGCTGCGCCGCCAGTCGAATGCGCTGCGACTCGCCGCCCGAGAGCGTCGGCGCCGCGCGATCGAGCGTGAGGTAGCCCAGCCCAACTTCCTCGAGAAATGCCAGACGTCCCTGAATCTCACTGATCAGGTCGCGCGCGATGCTCGCCTCGCGACCGTGCAATTCGAGGCCTTCGATCCACTCGCGCACATCGGTCACGGTCCACTGCGCCACGCCGGAGATCGCGTGCTCGTCGAACGTCACCGCGCGCGCGACGGTATTGAGCCGTGCCCCGTGGCAATCCGGACACGGCTGATCACCCACGCCCTCCGGCTCCTGCTCCTCCGACGGCAACGAATGCTCGCGCCCCCGGTTGTCCTGATTGAGCACGGTGTCGTCGAACGCTTCGCGCTGCTCGCGCGTGAGCGCCAGACCCGTGCCCACGCACGTTTGACACCAGCCATGCTTGCTGTTGAACGAAAACATGCGCGGATCGAGATCCGGATAGCTCGTGCCGCACACCGGGCAGGCGCGCTTGACCGAGAACACTTCGATCTGGCCCACGCCTTCGCCCGGCTGTTCGCGGCTCATGGCGTCGCCAAGACCGTCGAGCGGCGCGAGCAGATGCATCACACCCTTGCCTTGCTCGAGCGCCGCCGCCAGCAGCGTGCGCAGCAAGCCTTCGGTCTCGGGCGTGACGATCACGTCGCCCACCGGCAGTTCGATGGTGTGCTCGCGGAATCGATCGAGCTTCGGCCACGGGTCGACCGGCAGGAACACGCCATCGACACGCAGATGCGAATGCCCGCGCGCCTTGGCCCACTTCGCGAGATCGGTGTAGATCCCCTTGCGCCCCACGACCAGCGGCGCGAGCAGCCCCACATGCTGGCCACGCCGATCGCGCATCAGTTGCGCGACGATGGAATCGGGGCTTTGCGCCGTAACGGGCGAACCGTCGTGAATGCAGTGTTGAATGCCGAGCTTGACGTACAGCAGACGCAGGAAGTGCCAGACTTCGGTTGTGGTCGCCACCGTACTCTTGCGTCCGCCGCGCGAGAGCCGCTGCTCGATGGCGACCGTCGGCGGAATGCCGTACACCGCATCCACTTCCGGGCGCCCTGCCGGTTGCACGATGGATCGCGCATAGGCGTTGAGCGATTCGAGATAACGGCGCTGCCCTTCGTTGAAGAGGATGTCGAACGCCAGCGTCGACTTGCCCGATCCAGAGACCCCCGTGATCACACTGAACTTGCCGCGCGGAATCGCGACGTCGAGCGCTTTCAGGTTGTGCTCGCGGGCGTTGACGATACGAATGTCGTTGCCGCCGGCCGGCTTGCGCTGCGTGCGCGCCGCGCGCAAGGCCGTTTGCAGCGGCATACCCGGATCGCCATCGGCGCTGGCCACCGCCGCTGATCGGCCGGGCGCCACGATATTGCGCTCATAGTCGGCCAGGGCGCGCCCGGTGTGCGACCCCTCGCACGCCACCACCTGCGCGAGCGTACCTGCGCACAGCACTTCGCCGCCGCCCTCGCCGCCTTCGGGCCCGAGGTCGATGATCCAGTCGGCCGCGCGCACCACATCGAGATTGTGTTCGATGACGAGCAGCGAGTTGCCGCCGTCGAGCAGCTTGGCGAACGCGCGCATGAGCTTGGCGATGTCGTCGAAATGCAGCCCTGTTGTCGGTTCGTCGAAAATGAAGAGCCGACCGCGATGCGCTACCTTCTGTCCGCTCGCCGTCTTCTTCTGCGCCGCTTCCGCCAGGAAACCCGCAAGCTTCAGGCGCTGGGCTTCGCCGCCGGAGAGCGTGGGCACCGGCTGACCGAGCTTGACGTATTCGAGACCCACGTCGACGATTGGCTGCAAGACGCGCAACACGTCGCCATCCGACGAGAACAGCTTCACCGCCTCGTTGACGGTCAACTCCAGCACATCCGACACGCTCAACTCGCGCATCGCTTCACCGGGTACGGCGCGTTGAATCTTCACGTCGAGCACTTCGGCGCGATAGCGCTTGCCGTCGCAGTCCGGGCAGCGCAGGTACACGTCGCTCAGGAACTGCATCTCCACGTGCTCGAAGCCCGAGCCGCCGCATGTCGGGCAGCGCCCGTTGCCGGAATTGAAGCTGAAGGTGCTGGCGTTGTAGCCGCGTTGCAGCGCCGCCGGCACGGCCGCGAACAGCTTTCGAATCTCGTCGAAGGCGCCGACGTAGCTCGCCGGGTTCGAGCGTGCCGTCTTGCCGATGGGCGACTGATCGACGAACACCACGCCCGACAATTGTTCGGCGCCGATGAGTTCGTCGTGGGCCCCGGGGCTTCGGTCGGGTCGCCGAAGTGACGCGCCAGTGCCGGGTTGAGCACGTCCTGCACCAGCGTCGATTTGCCCGACCCGGACACGCCGGTCACGCACACGAGCCGGCCGAGCGGAATCTCGACGCTGACCTGCTTGAGGTTGTGTTCGCGCACGCCGGTCAGCGCGAGGCGCGGCGTCGCGGCGTCGACCGGACGCGCGCGCCAGTTCGACGCGTTCGCCACGTGCTTGCGTCCGCCCAGATAGCTGCCGGTCAGCGTGTCGGCATGGCGCACTTCCTCGGGTGTGCCGTCGAAGACGATCTGGCCGCCGCGCTCCCCCGGCCCCGGCCCCATGTCGATCACGCGGTCGGCGGCCAGCATCACCGCCGGATCGTGCTCGACCACGACCAGCGTATTGCCCGCGTCACGCAGGCGATGCATGGCGGCGACAATGCGGTCCATATCGCGCGGATGCAGGCCGATACTCGGCTCGTCGAGCACGAAGAGCGTATTGACGAGCGACGTGCCGAGCGCCGTCGTCAGATTGATACGCTGCACTTCGCCGCCCGAGAGTGTGCGGCTCTGGCGGTCGAGCGTGAGGTAGCCGATGCCGACGTCGCACAGATACTTCAGCCGCGTGCCGACCTCTTCCTGCAACAGCTTGAGGGCGTCGTCGAGCAGGCTCGACGGCAACGTGAGCGAATCGAAGAACTGACGCACACGCGAAATCGGCATGAGCATCAGGTCGTGCATGGTGAGGCCGGGCAGCGCTTCGAGCGCCTCGCGCGACCACGCCACGCCACGCGGCATGACGCGCTGGGCGGGCGCCAGAACCGCGTCGGCGTTCTCCTTCGAGCCGAGCCGCCAGAGCAGACCCTCCGTCTTCAGGCGTGCACCGCCGCAGGTCTCGCACGTGGTGTAGCTGCGGTACTTCGAGAGCAGCACGCGAATGTGCATCTTGTACGCCTTCGACTCCAGATAGCCGAAGAAGCGGCGGATGCCGTACCACTGCTTGTTCCACTCGCCTTTCCAGTCGGGATCGCCTTCAATGACCCACTCGCGATGCTCGGGCGAGAGTTTCGACCAGGGCGTATCGCGCGGAATGCTCGCCTTGCCCGCGTATTCGAGCAGGTCATCCTGAATCTCTTTCCACGCCGGCGTCTGAATGGTCTTGATCGCGCCACCGCGCAGCGTCTTGCGCTCGTCCGGGATCACCAGACCGAGGTCGACACCGATCACGCGGCCGAACCCGCGACAGGCTTCGCAGGCGCCATAGGCCGAGTTGAACGAGAAGAGCGCCGGTTGCGGATCGGCGTAGTGCAGGTCGCTGTCGGGGCAGTGCAGATCCTGCGAATAGCGCCAGATGTCGGGCTCACCCTCGTCGGCCAGCACGTAGACATTCACACGGCCGCGCCCGCGCTTGAGCGACGCCTCGATGGCTTCCATCGCGCGTGCCTTCTCGGTGTTCTGCAGGCGGAAGCGGTCGGCGACGACATCGAGCACCTTGCGCGCGCCGTCAGCCGATGCGACTTCGCGTTCGGCCTGCACGCGCGTGTAGCCCGATGCCGAGAGCCACTGTTCGACCTCGTCGGCAGTGACACTGCCGGGCAACTCGACGGGGAACGTAACGACCAGACGCGGATCGCCCGGCGCGGTGCGCGCCATCAGGTCGGCGTAGATCGTCTCGGGGGTGTCGTGTCGCACCGGCTGTGCCGTCTCGCGATCGAACAGCGCCGCCGCGCGGGCGAACAGCAGCTTGAGGTGGTCGTTGAGTTCGGTCATCGTGCCGACCGTCGAGCGCGAGCTGCGCACGGGGTTGGTCTGATCGATGGCGATGGCCGGCGGCACGCCTTCCACGTGATCGACCTGCGGACGATCCATGCGGTCGAGGAACTGGCGGGCGTAGGCACTGAAGGTTTCGACGTAGCGGCGCTGGCCTTCGGCAAACAGCGTGTCGAAGACCAGGCTCGACTTGCCGGAACCGGACGGGCCGGTCACGACGGTCATTTCACCGGTCTGGAGATCGACGTCGAGATTCTTGAGATTGTGCTGGCGGGCACCACGGATACGAATGGCGTGGTTGGACGACGGGTCGGGTTTCGGGGATGAGGTATCCACTGGATCAGGGCCGCTTGGTTGACAATGAACAGCGTGACGTCTGACAGCGCGCGTGCGCGCCTCGGGGGAACTACTGTATCAGGCCGATGCGACAGTCGCTGACAGCATCCACGCGTCGCTCGGCTTGACGTGATTGTACTGTATATTTGTACAGCATTCACGCCACACCCGAAGGCACGGTAGCGCCTCGTTGCATGCCTCGCCGCGCGCTGCAATTTCACGCCTGTGTCGATGGAGTAGCATGACGGCATCCGGACTCTCTTTCGCACAACATGGGTGCCCTCCTTGCGGCGCGCGGCGTCATCGTGCGTGCCACGTCGTCCGTCGCGCATGTCATGCACATCACGCGGCGCAACGCCTCGAACGCCCCGCGGCGCCCCGTTACCCGCCTTGCCGGCTTCACGTCGCTGCTGCCGCTCGTCGTGCTCGCGGCGTGCGCAGGCGCACCGCAACCGCCCACGGCGTCTCAGCCGGCGGCGGCTGGCACGGCGACGCACTACAACGTCGGCCGCTTCCCCATCGAGCATTACGATCAGAACGTCGATCATTGGATCCGGCCCGATGCGCCCGACTACGATCGGCCGCTGCTCTCCGCGCAGGAGCAAACGCGTCGGTTCGAGGCCTTCCGCGCGCGCTACTTCGGCACCTCGCCGCGCGACCCGTCGCCATGGAACGGCACATGGCTGTCGACATCGCTGCTGAACGCGACCGGTGTGCAGCAGATCGCGGATTCGCAAGCGCGGCGCGCCAGACGGTTCGATAACGGCGTGCCCGGGGTTGCCAAGACCTATGGCGAGAACTTTCATGCGCACACGTCGTCGTGGATCCGCGCCATCGAAGCCAACATGGGACTGGCCCAACTCGACGCCGATCAGGCCGGTGCGCAATACGATCCGGGCCGTCGCGGCATCACCGTCGACAATGCGCTGGTGCGCCAGCTCCCCACGCAGGACCCGGCGTTCTATGATTTCCATCAGGCAGGCGAAGGCTATCCGTTCGATGCCCTGCAGGACTCCGCGCTGCGACCTGGCACGCCGGTCTACACGCTCGCCCGCAGCGTCGACGGCGCGTGGCTGCTTGTCTATTCGCCCGATCTGATCGGTTGGGTCGATGCCCGCACCGTGGCCTCGGTCGACGAGCATTTCATCGCCACGTGGCGTGACGCGGCACAGCGCCGCCTCGGCGCCATCGTGCGCGCCGACGTGGCCTTGGCCGACACGCCGCCCGGCGCGACGGCGCCCATCTACCGAACGTTTGCACCGATCGGCACCGTGCTGCCTGTGATGCTGCGCGACGGGCACCCGGTCGCGATGTTCCCCGTGGCCGATCTTCGGCGTCAGGCACACATTCGCACGACCCCGCTCGACGCCTCGAGCCTGGTACCGATGCCATGGACGCTCACGCCGCGCCATATGGCGCAGGTGATGAAGCAACTGATCGGGCGTCCGTACGGGTGGGGCAACACGCTGTTCTACAACGACTGCTCGGCCGAGACGCGCAGCCTCTTCGCCCCGTTCGGCGTGTGGCTGCCGCGCCATTCGTCGGATCAGTTGCGCGCGGGCGTGCGAACCGATCTGCGCGCCGCCGATATCGACACAAGGTTGCGCACGCTGGCCGAGCGCGGCCGGCCGCTGATGACGCTCATCCACATCAATGGGCACATCATGCTGTACCTCGGCAATGCGCAGCGCGACGGCGAAAGCGTGCCGATGACCTATCAGAACGTGTGGGGCCTGTCGCCGGCGGATAACAGTCGTCGCAATGTCATCGGTGGCTCGGTGATCCTGCCATTGCTCAAGACTTACCCGGAAGATCCCGAGGCTCGCTCGCTCGCGGGCAAGTCGCTGTTTGAGATCAGCGTGATCGGCAGCGAGACCTCGGCAAACGGGGATGCCACGCGCGTACCGAGCACGGACACCCCGGAGGAGATGCCACAGTAAAGCGCTGGCCGGCGCGGCGCCGCAAAGCCTATAAGACGCTTGCGCACCGCCTGCGCCGGCGGATCATTGCCGAATCAGCGCCATCGCGCAGTCGAGCACGGTGCGCTTGAGATCGGCCATGCCTTCGGGCGGCAGGAACGGTCCCATCATGTGCCGATACGACACTGTCTTGCTGATGGCCGACGTCAGCATGAAAAACATCACGTCGGCGTCCTGCCCCGGGCGCTTCTGCGCTTCGAGCCAGTCGGCCACGAGCGGCACCATCGCATCGCGATACGGGCGCACCAGTCGCTGCATGATGATGTCGAGCCGCTCGCCTTCCTCGGTCGCGGCCGTCGAGAAGAACATACCGATGTCCGGATTCTCGAAAACGACTTCCACGAACACCCGTACCGCCTGCTCGATGCGCTCGGCAGGTTCCAGCGGCGCGTGCCGCAGCGCCAGCGTCTGCTCGATCATCGAGCGCGTGAGCGTCGCGATCTGATCGACGACCGCGACCCACAGGGCCTCCTTCGAGCCGAAGTGGTGCGAGATCAGGGCCGCGTCGACCCCGGACGCCTCCGCGATCTGCCGCACGCTGCTCGCATAGAAACCGCGCTGCGCAAAGATACGCCGCGCGTTGAGCAACAACGCGTCGGCCCCATGCGAGCAGTTGCACGTGGGACGCCCACGTGCGCGTTTGCGGGGCGGTTCGGCTTGCGGGACGGCTTTGTTCGGAGTCATTGAGCGATGGGTGGGTCGAGTTCGCGACAGCAATGCGCCAAGTCTACCCGACCCGAACGCCGCTGCCTGCCCAGGCAATTGCCATTTGACACGCCGGGGCCACGCTCGCTATTATGCGCTTATTCATCACTTGTTGAATTTGGCATTTCCCCCAAATGTCTCGCGCAAACCGAATCGTGATTGTCGGTGGCGGTATCGCCGGCCTGAAGCTGGCAACGCGTCTGGGCCGTAGGTTCGGCCTTGCCGGCACGGCGCGCGTGACGCTGATCGACAGCCACCCCACCCATCTTTGGAAGCCGATGCTGCACACCGTAGCGGCAGGCACGCGCGATGTCACGCACACACAGGTGACGTATCTCGCCCATGCCTGCGGCAACGGCTTTACGTATCAGGCGGGGCGCATGTGCGGGTTGGATAGAGCGCGCCGGGAGATTGTGCTCGGCGAGATGGACGCGCCCGACGGCTCGCGTTTGTTGGGCGAGCGTCGCGTGCCTTACGACGCGCTCGTGCTGGCGCTTGGCTCGCAGGCTGACGACGCGTGTCTGCCCGGTGTGCGCGACGTCTGCCATTTCATCGACAGTCAGCCGCAGGCCGAGGCATTTCAAGCGGCGTTGCGATGTGAAGCGCTGCGCAGCGCCGTGAACGACGACGCGCTGCGTGTCGTGATCGCCGGAGGTGGCGCCACGGGCGTGGAACTCGCGGCGGAGCTGAGCCGCACGTTCGCGCTGGCGGCTGGCTATGGTGATCCGCGCATTGGCGAACGGCTGAAGCTCACGCTCGTCGAGCGTGGTCCGCGTGTGCTCGGGCATTTCCGCCGGAGGTGTCCGAGTCGACGCAGGCGGGGCTGGAGCGCCTGGGCTTTCGCGTGCTGACGGACACCCGCATCGTGTGCGCCGACCGTGACGGGTTCTATCGTGACGACGGTCAGTTGATTCCCGGCGATCTGCTCGTGTGGGCGGCCGGCGTGAAAGCGCCGGACGTCTTGCAGGGCATTGGCGGGCTCTTGACCAACGATGCCAACCAGATCGTGGTGCGCCCGACGTTGCAGACGGCACAAGACGAGCGAATCTTCGCGCTGGGCGACTGTGCGTCGCTCGTGCCCGCGAAGGGCGAGTGCCCGTTGCCGCCGACGGCTCAGGTGGCCACGCAGCAGGCGGCGCATCTGGGCCGGCATCTTGGCGCGTGGTTTGAGGGACGCGCGATTCCGCCGTTCGTCTATCGCGATCCCGGCGCGTTGGTCTCGCTTTCCGGCTACAACGCGTTTGGCGCCCTTGGGCGATTCGGCTTTTTCAAAGGTGGCATCGTGCGCGGACGCTTCGCGCAGTGGAGCCACGCCATGTTGTATCGGCGCCATCAGCATGCGCTGCACGGGTTCGCCCGCGCGACGGTGCTGTTGGGCGCGGAAAAACTCGGCGGCCTTCGCGGGCCGCGCACCCGGCTGGCCTGACCATGCGAAGCGACCGAACTCACTGCCCCAAACTAAGCGGTACCCACCGCGATGCCTGCACATCCCCGACATCCGCGACGTCACGAACTTCGCGCACGTCGCGCGCCGCGCCGCGCGATCAAGGCGTGTGGCAACACACCGTGGCGATGCTCGATGCCGAACCGGTCGTGTGCCGGCCCGTCATTCCCTACACGCGCCGCGCGCCCATCGTGCGTGTGCTGGAGATCTCCAGCGAACTCACAATCACCGTGTCGTGGAACGACGCCATGGGCGGCAACTACGGCGCGCAGATCTGGCGCATTCGCCGGGCGAATCACCCTGGCGTTTGCGCATTGACGGGCGAGGCGATCGACGTGGGCGACTTCGTCTACCGGCCGCTGTTCGGCGATGTGCCGCCGCTCAATGTCGACGCGATGATATTGGCCGAGCCCATTCGTGCCATGCGCGAATCCAGCAGCCGGGAACTCGAACCGGCATAACACCGCGACTCACAACCCCGTACGAACCTGCCGCCGGGGTGTTTGGCGTGAGGTCCGCGCGCGCCTCAAACACGGTGCGCGCACACGCCACGAGCCCGACGCTCGATCCTTGATTCGTCGCGATCGACAATCATCCCGTCCCGTTGAACAACGCTCCACACTCAGCGGAGCTTCGCCGCCCGGCGAAGCGCACAACGCCGTTTGCCCCCCGTTCCGCGCGTCCCCCCCTCATTCCGCCCTTCGTCGGCCGAACGCCGCTGCCACCGCAGCCATTCGATCGACATTGACGACCGACGCGTTCTGACGTCGCGCCCGACGCATCCAGACTCGAAAATTTCCGACCAGAACAAGAAGTCTGTTTGTGACTTAACCCTTAGTCTTGCTAACGTTTTTCGTTGAACCACCGCCGCACTACCGCGGTGAAGTCCAACGTCTCAATGCCCCCCTCGTCACGTTCAGTGACATTCCACTCCGGCATCGCCGTTATCTCCCCACGCTGCGTAGGTCGATTACGCGTTGGAACGAGTGGCTGCCGTTGATGACGCTCCACGCGTCGACCGTAATTCGCTCAATCCGCACTTTGAAATCGCCGCAAAGCCCTGATGCCGATCACACAAACGAAAGCCGTGCTGCTGGCCTGTTCGCTGTTCGCGATGGCGGCGCAGGCTCAGCAAACGTCCGCACCCACCCCCGCCGACACGGCGGCCGCCGCCCGAACGGGAGTCGAGCAAGACCAGTTGATCCAACAACAGCGAGAGGCACAACAACGCGAGGTGGCGGTCAACGCGCCATCCGTACGCTCAACACGTGACGATGCGCCTGCCTGGCCCGCGCTACCCAACGAGACCCCATGCTTTCAGATCGACACATTCGTCTTTGAAATCCCGACGATATCGCAAGAGACCCTCGGGGCAACGGCTGCCCAGACGCAGTCGCTGGGCCGATTTACGTTCGCCCAGGATTGGGTCGAGCACTATGCGGGCGCTTGCATAGGCAAGCGGGGATTGGATGCGCTTGTCAAAGGCCTGCAAAAGGTCGTCTTAAGTCGCGGCTACCTCACAACACGCGTGCTGCTGCCTGAGCAGGATCTCTCGAGCGGTACGCTCCGACTCGCCTTGATCCCCGGCGTCATCCGTCAAGTGCGCTTTGCCGATCCGACACTGCGGGGCACATGGAAGAGCGCCTTCCCGACGCGTGACGGCGCGTTGCTGGATCTGCGCGATCTCGAGCAGGGTCTCGAGCAAATGAAGCGCGTGTCGAATCAGGACGTCTCGATGCAAATCGTGCCGGCCGATCTGCCGGGCCAGAGCGACGTCGTGCTCGATGTAACGCGCACCAAACCCTGGACCGTCGTGGCGTCTGTGGACAACGCCGGGTCACGCGCGACGGGTCAACTGCAAGGCAGCCTCTCGGCCGGTTTGTACAACCCGCTCGGCGTGAACGACATCTTCAATGTCGGGGTGACACAGGACCTGCTGTTCAAGGAACACGATTTGGGCTCGCGTGGCTGGCATGCGAGCTACGCGATTCCGTGGGGCTACTGGAGCGCAACGCTCGCGGCCTACACCAGCCGCTACTACCAGCGAATTGCGGGCGTTAACGAGACGTTCATCGCAAGTGGCAACTCGAAGACGCTCGACGCCACGCTCAGCCGCGTGCTCTCCCGCAGCCAGAACCACGTGTTTGGCACCCAGCTCCGGCTGTCGCGCCGGTTCGGTCAGAGTTTCATCGAAGACATCGAGATCACGCAGCAGCGACGCAACAACACCCTTGTCGAGTGGGGCCTGACGGATCGGCACTATTTCGGTGCCGCGCAACTCGATGCGGCGCTTGCGTACCGGCAAGGCATCGGCGGGCTCGGTGCGCAGGATGACCGTCTCGCGGCCTCGGGAGGCCCGACTTATCGCTATCGCATGGCCGTGCTCGACGCGAACCTCGCCGTCGGCTTTGCCGTGGCGCAGCAGCCAGTTCGGTACGTGACCACCTTCCACGGCCAATACACCGGCAACACGCTTTACTACATCGACAACCTTTCCATCGGCAGCCGCTACACCGTGCGGGGCTTCGACGGCGAGACGATGCTCTCGGCCGCGCGCGGATTCTATTGGCGCAACGAGCTTCAGGTGCCGCTTGGTCAGACCGGACAGTCCGTGTACGCGGGACTCGATTACGGCCGGGTCTGGGGACCGCAACCCGTCGCGCAAGACGGCACACAGCTCGTCGGCGCCGTCATCGGTCTCAAGGGAAGCGTTGCCACTCGCTTTGGCGGCTACGGCTACGACGTGTTCCTGGGCACACCGATCTACAAGCCATCCGGCTTTCCCACAGCGCAAGTCACGGTCGGATTTCAGCTGACCGCCCAACTTTGAGGCTTCCAGCGCATCGGGGTGGCAAGCCGCTCCGCATTGCGATGACGGCATCCACATTCCATGACCGCCTGGCGGATCCCCGCCGCGGCATCTCTCTTCAGGTCGTTCACGAAAATGAATCAGAACCTCTTCCGATTGGTGTATAGCCGGCCACGGGGCATGCTGGTGGCGGTCGCTGAAACGCTCAGCGCAGGCGCTCAGGCGGATGCCGGTCAGACACGACGCCTCGGTTCGGCCCGACAGGTGTCGCGGCGCCTCTCGTGCGTCTCGCTTTTCTCGATGCGATGCGTGGCCTTCGCCACCCTCGTGACATTGGGGGCAGTGCCCGTGCGGGTACTGGCGCAAGTGACGGGCGCGGGTGAGCGAGCCCCTTCCGTTGTGCAGACCCCGAACGGTCTCCCGCAAATCAATATCAACACGCCCAGCGCGGCAGGCGTGTCTCAAAACACCTATTCCCAGTTCGACGTGCCGCGCGGCGGCGCGATCCTGAACAACGCGTCCGTCATGACGCAGACGCAGCAGGCCGGGATGATCAACGGCAACCCGAACCTTGGCCCGGGCCAGTCCGCGAGGATTATTCTGAATCAGGTCAACAGCACTGCGCCGAGCCAGCTCAGAGGCTACCTGGAGGTCGCAGGCAGCCGAGCCGAAGTCATCGTGGCAAACGGGTCGGGGATCGTGGTCGATGGCGGCGGCTTCATCAACACCACGCGCGGCATTCTTACGACTGGCACACCGATCCTCGATGCCAACGGTGGGCTGCGCGGCTTTCAGGTGACGGGTGGCAGCATTGCCGTTCAGGGCGCGGGGCTGAACGCGAGCAACGTTGACCAGGTCGATCTCATCGCCCGCGCGGTGCAGGCCAATGCCGCGATCTACGGCAATGCGCTGAACGTCATCACCGGCACGAACCAGGTCGATCACGACACGCTTTCGGCGAGCGCTATCAGCGGCACGGGCGCCTCCCCGGGGGTCTCGATCGACGTCAGCGCGCTCGGCGGCATGTACGCCAACCGCATCACGCTGGTGGGGACGGAAAAGGGCGTCGGCGTGTCGAACGCGGGAGAGATCGCCGCGCAAGCCGGCGATCTCACGCTCACCAGTGCGGGGCAGCTCGTGCAGTCCGGCAAACTGAACGCCAGCGGCAACGTCGGGATCGACGTGGGCAGCGTTGCCAACAGCGGCACGATCTACGCAAAACAGAGCACGAGCCTCCGCGCGTCGGACATCGTCACGAACGACGGCACGCTGGCGGCACAACGAGATCTGTCCGTCATGGCGAGCCGCCTGACATCGACCGGCACGCTGGGCGCCGGCGTGAACGGCGACGGCTCGGTCGGCAGCGGCGGCGACCTCTCGGTAGCCACATCGGCTCAGCTCGACGTGAGCGGCCTGAGTGTGGCGGGCGGCAATGCGATGTTCACGGGTGGCGGGCTCAATCTCGCGGGCAGCGAAACGTCCGCAAACGGCGACCTGACGTTGACAGCCAGCGCCGGCGATCTGAACCTCGCTGGCGCGACCACGCGCGCAGCGGGGCAAGTGACCGCGCGAGTTGCGGGTGCATTGATCAACGACTACGGCACGCTCGCGGGGGTTCAAGGCGTGACGCTCAACGCGGCCCGTATGTCCAATGTGGCGGGCAAGATTGCGTCACAAGCCATGCTCATTGCACGAACCTCAGGGCAGTTGACGAACCTGGGCGGCGAAATCGTCTCGGCGGGCGCCATGCAGTTGCGCGGCGGCGCCATCGCAAACGACCGTGGCACCCTGCAGAGCGGCGCTGCGCTGTCCATTACGAGCGATTCGCTGAACAATACGGCGGGCCGCATCACCTCCCTGAATGGCGATGGTCTGACGGTCACCGTCACGGGTGCGCTCACGAACGCGATCGGCACGACCGCCACCGGGTCGCAGGGGGCGTAATCGGCGGCAATGGTGCCGTCACGCTCACCGCGGGGAGCGTTGCGAACCAAGGCACGGTGAGTGCACAGACGGACCTGCAAGTCGGCACAGCGTCGCTCGACAACCGCGATGGCACACTGCAAGCGGCGGGGAATGCGACGATCGACGCAGGCACGCACCTGACCAACAACCGCGGCAATATCATCGCGGGTCAGGCGGCTTCGGTGAGTGCGGCGACACTCAACAACAGTGCCGGGACCCTGCAGTCGACACAACTGTCGCTGGGTGCCACCCATCTCGTCAATCACGCGGGCACGATCACGCAGACGGGTGCCGCTTTGATGCGCGTCGCCGTCCTGGGCCTGCTCGACAATTCGGCGGGCGGCACGCTGCAGACGAATAGCGTGGATCTCACGTTGGCGCCGTCCATGCTCGATAACCATGGCGGCACGATCACGCACGCGGGCGCCGGCACGCTCACGATGAATGCCGGTAACGGGACCGGCACGCTCTCGAATGCGGGCGGCAAGATCACCAGCAACGGGCAGGTCGTCGCGCTGGCGGGGAGCCTGGACAACGCAGCGGGTCTGATCATGGCGCAGACCGGGCTCACGGCAACGCTTGGCGGCGCGGTCGATAACGCAAACGGCAAGCTGCTGTCGAACACCGACCTGACGCTCTCGAGCGACACGCTGGCGAACGATGGCGGCGAGATTGGCTCAGGCACGAACGAAACGATCCGCACCGGTTCACTGACAAACAAGGGCGGCGCCATCGTGGCGCCGAACCTGAGTTTGACGACGAACGCCACGCTGAACAACAGCGGCGGCAACGTGAAGGCGAACCAGTTGGCGTTGTCCGCGGCCGACCTTCTGAATCACGGCGGGACGATCACGCATTACGGGGCTTCGCCGATGACCGTCGACGTCAGGCATACGCTCGACAACTCGGCGGGCGGCACGATCCAGAGTCACGCCCAGGATCTGACGCTTGCGCCTGCCCTTCTCGACAACAGCGGCGGCAAGATCCTTGCTTCCGGAGCGGGACGCCTGACGATCGCGCCGGGCAACGGTGCGGGGACGCTGCTGAACGCACGCGGCGAGATCATTGCAGGCGGACAACTGGCGCTGAACGTCGGCCGCCTGGACAACGCGGCGGGCATGCTTGCCGCACGGGGCAACGCCACGGCGAAAGTGTCGGGTAACGTGAGCAACACGCAAGGGGTCGTGCGCTCGCTCGCGTCCCTGTCCGTTATCGGCAGTGGCACGCTCGACAATACGAATGGCCGGATCCAGTCGGGAACCGACGGCGACGACAGCACGCTCGCGGTGCAGGTCGCGTCCATCGACAACACTCGCGGTCTCATTGGCCATCTCGGCACGGGCGACGCGACGATTCAGGGCGGCACGTGGGTCGTCAACGGCGCTGGCGCGATCACGGGCAATGGTCGCGTGGACCTCAGGGCCTCGACCATCTCCAACACTTTGGGCGGACAACTGAGCGGCGCGACCGTCTCGATCGATGCCGACACGCTCGATAACACGGGCGGCGGTATCGGCAACCTGGCCGGTTCGCGCGGCGACGTGGCCATCAAGACGGCGGGTGCGCTCACGAATGCCAGCGGCCAGATCGGTGCGACGAACGACCTGAACGTGACGGCGGCAACACTTGCGGGCGGCGGCGCCTACGGTGCGGCTCACGATGTCGCGGTAAACGTCGAAGGCGACTTCGCGATGACGCCGGCGTTGAAGTTCGCGGCGGGGCACGAACTTGCGATTACGCTGTCCGGCACGTTCACGAACGACACCCGGGTGGAAGCGGTCGAGAACCTGAACATTACGGCGGGGGATATTGCCAACAGCGGCACGATGATGGCTGGCGGCACGCTCACGACGCACTCGAACACGCTGCAGAACACCGGCACCCTGGTGGGCGGCGAGGTGTCGCTCAATGCGGCATCGCGACTCTCGAACGTCGGTCCAACGGCGCTCATTGGCGCGACAAACAGCGAGGGGACGCTTGAACTGCTCGCGCCGATCATCGAGAACCGCGACGACACGACGGCCACTGATACGCAGGCGACCGCTGCCATTTATGGTCTTGGCCGCGTTGTCATCGCCGGGGGCAAGGACGCGAGCGGCAACTACACCAACGCACAACTGATCCGCAATCAATCGGCCCTGATCCAGTCCACACGCGATATGGCGCTGCACGCCAATCAGGTCACGAATACGCGGCGACAAATGCAGACGTCGGGCTTCACGTCGTCGGTCTCGGCGGATCTGCTTGCCAGTCTTGGCATCAGCCTGAGCGGGCGCACGGGGCAGGTCAATACGCGGGATCCCAACGCGATTGGCGGCGCATACCCCGAACCTCCCGGGAGCGGGAAATGGAACAGCGACTACATCTACACCAGCTATACCGGCGTGGCGGAAGCCAATACCGTGACGTCGATCAGCCCGAAGGCGCAAATCATCTCCGGCGCCAACCTGAATGCCGCGTCAGTCGATCTGTTTCAAAACTACTGGAGTGCGGTCTCGGCGGCGGGCGACATCGCGGCCCCCTCGACGCTGGACCAAAATAGCTGGAAAGGCCAGAACGCCCCGGTCATACGCGTCACCTACTCGGGGCACTATCACTACGACAACTACGACAAGAGCATCCGCGACTGGCAATTGCCGTTTGGCGACGCCAACTACCCGACGTATCGTCCGACGGGTTGGAATCGCTCCCCCGCAGATATCCGCACGTACACCTCGCCCGCCTACGAATCGACGTTTGTCGCAAACGGCAAGTTGACCGGGTCGGGGGTGAGCATCGACAACACAGCGGGCAATGCAGGCGTGCCATCCATCGGCCTCGTACCCGGCCAGTCGGTGACGGACGTGACTGTCGGCGTTGCGGGCGGCAACGCCAATGGAACCAGGATCGACGCGACATCGATTCAGACGAGTGTTGTGCGGGTCGATCCGATCATTGCGCGTGCCACGGCCGTCGACGTCATCGCCAACCTGACGATCCCGCGGGGCGGCCTGTTCCGCCCGGCCACGGCGCCGGACGCGGCGTACCTCATCGAATCGAATCCGGCCTTCACTGACGTCAGGCGCTTCATTTCGAGCGACTACTATTTCCGGCAGCTAGGGGTCAATCCGCAGACGACGGCAAAGCGTCTGGGGACGGCATGTACGAGCAGCAGTTGGTGCGGGACCAGATCACGGCGCTCACCGGCAAGGCAGTCCTCGGTCCCTTTACCGACATCGAGTCGATGTATCAGGCGTTGATGACGTCGGGTGCGGAACTCGCGAAGTCGCTGAACCTTTCGCCGGGCATGAGCCTGTCGGCGGCGCAGGTCGCCGCGCTCACCAGCAATGTGGTGGTCATGCAGACCCAGATCGTGGACGGACAGACCGTGCTGGTGCCGGTGGTCTATCTGGCGCAAACGAGTCAACAGCCAATGAACGGCCCGCTGATCGCCGCGGGTGACATCGACCTGAAAGACACGCAGACGCTCACGAACAGCGGCACGGTACAGGCAGATCGCACCCTCACGGTTGACGGCAAGTCCATCGACAACGCGTTCGGGTCGCTGCAGAGCGGCGGCCTGATGACGTTGACGACGGCGGGCGACATCGACATGAGTTCCGCCACGGTGAATGCCGGAAGTCTGGCACTCATGGCCGGCGGCGATCTTCTGCTGAACACGACGACGAACACACTCAGGCAGGACGGCGACGCGGGAGCCACACGCGTCACGACGACGCTCGGCCCCGTTGCGAATCTGAACGTGACGGGCAACGCCGCGATCGCGACGGGAGGCAACTTTGAGCAGAACGCGGGCAACTTGAACGTGGGCGGGAATCTCGCCATGGCCGTTGGTGGCAACTGGGAATTGGGCGCGGTGCAAACGGGCGAGCGGAAGTCGGTGCCGATCGGTAGCGGGGTGTCGGATACCGATCTGAACTCGGCGACAGGCAGCAACGTGACGGTGGGAGGCGTCGCGCAGATTGGGGTGGGCGGTGATCTGACCGCGACCGGCGCCAACCTGAACCTGAAGGGCGGCGGCGTGCTGGCCGCGAAGGGGGACGTGACGCTGCAGGCGTCGGTAGCGACCTCCACCTTCCATAGCAGCGGTACGGATGACGCCAATCGCGGCACCGCTGCGGAGGCACTGCGTACGTCGGACGACACGGTGATCGGTACTACGCTGCAAAGCGGCGACAGCCTCACGGTTGTCTCCGGCAAAGATATCAACGTGCTCGGCAGCGGTATCGCGCTCGAGAAAGGAACGGCGACGCTGGTGGCGGCGGGCGACGTGAATATCGGTGAGGTCACTGAGACGCACGAGTTTCACAGCCGCCGGGAAGACAGTAGCGGTGGATTCTTGAGTAGTACGACAACCGTAAGCACGACTGACACCAAGACCACTGTCGCCAACGGTAGCGTGATCTCCGCCGATAGCGTGGCGGTGGCGGCGGGCAAGGACATGAGCGTGCGCGGGAGCACGATTGTCGGTACCAAAGACGTTGCCCTTCAGGCCGGTCACGATGTGCGCGTCGAATCGACAGAGAACGTGAGCGAGATCCGCACATTCCGCGATGAGAAGCGATCGGGGTTCGGTTCGTCCGGCGGGGTGGGTATCTCCTACGGGAAGAACGAGCAGCGCGACCGCACCAATGACAGCAGCGTGACGCAGACGGGAAGTCTTGTCGGCAGCGTGAACGGCAACGTCAGCATAGTGGCGGGAAACGACCTTCTGGTGCGAGGCAGCGACGTCGTCGCTGGTGGGAACGTGGCGGGCATCGGGAAAAACGTCACCGTCGAGTCGGCAGTCAATCGCCAGCATCATGACGAGACGCACGAGACCAAGAGTTCGGGCTTCACGTTGGCGGTCAAGGCACCGGTGATCGATGCGGTGCAGAACGTCGCGAATCAGACGCGCGCGGCAGCCGACTCCGGCGGCGATGGGCGCGTTGCCGCCTTGCGGGGTTATGCGGCGGCCAGTGGTGCCGTTAGCGCGTTGGACCAAGGCAAGGCTTCGCTCGACGCACTCGCCCGCGGCGGAAAACCTGAAGCGAAGGTCGAATTGAGTTGGGGGTCTTCGAGCAGCAAGTCGACGTCTTCGGTCGACAGTACGCAGAACGTGTCGAGCAACATCACGGCCGGTGGGACGGCGGCGTTCGTCGCGACCGGTGACGCGGCGTCGGGGAAAGGCAGCATCAACATCATCGGCTCGAACATCGATGGGAAGGATGTTCTATTGCAAGCCAACAATCAGGTCAACCTGAGTCACAGCACCGACACCGAGTCGTCGCATAGCGAGAGCGAATCGAAGAGCGGCAGTATCGGGGTGTCTTACGGCACGAGCGGATGGGGCGTGTCGGCGTCGCTTTCGAAGTCGAACGGCGATGCCAACTCGGATTCAAAATTCCAAAACAACACGCATATCAACGCGAGCCGGACGGCGGTGATCGCAAGCGGTGGCGACACGAATATCGTCGGCGCGAACGTGAGTGCCGACAAGGTCATCGCGCGCGTGGGTGGGGATCTGAACGTCGCCAGCGTGCAGGACACGAGCGAGAGTTCTGCGCATCAGCAGAGCATGGGCGGTGGGCTGAGCGTCAGTATGGGGGGCGCATCCGGCAGCCTCAGTTTCTCCCGTGGAAATGCGAGCGGCAACTATGCGGGCGTGGAGGAGCAATCAGGAATTCAGGCGGGCGGCGGTGGGTTCGACATCGGCGTGATGGGGAACACCGATCTGAAGGGTGCCTACATTGCGAGCACGGCGGATCCGTCAAAGAATCAACTGACGACAGCCACGTTGACGTTCTCCGACATTGAAAACCATTCGGAATACAGCGCCAACAGTTTTGGTGTCGGTGGTGGGGCCACCGTTGGTAATGGCGGCGCGAATGAGCGTACGACGGGCAATAGTTCTGGCAAGAACACAGGTGGGATTTCTCCGATGTTGCCGCAAATGGAGAGCGGCAGCGAGCGGGCCACGACGCGCACCGGCGTAAGCGAAGGCACGATCACGCTGACGAACGAGGCAAATCAGACGCAGGATCTGGCGAGTTTGAATCGCGATACTGCTGACTTGAATGGGGCGGTAACTCGCACGCCTGATCTACAGGATCTGCTCAACGACCAGTCGCGTCTGATGCAAGCGGCAACGGCAGCGGGTGAGGCCGTGGCGCGCGACATCGGGCGCTATGCGGATAAGAAAAAAGACGAGGCGCTAAAGCTGGCGGAGAAGACCGACGATCCTACGTTGAAGGCTCAGTACTTACAGGAAGCGAAAGACTGGTCTGAAGGCGGCGACTATCGCGCGACGATGCACGCGGCGGGTGGGGCAATCGTGGCGGGTCTCGGGGAGGCAATGCGCTCGGCGGTGCGTTTGGTGCAGGGCTGACGTCGAAGCTTGGCGGTGCGCTGAATGAGCTTAGTAATGAAATCAAGAATGCCAGTCCGACAGGCAACGCCGATATCGATCAGGCATTGGCCCAGATTGTGGTCACGGGTGTAGGTACTGCGATAGGTGCGGTGGCAGGCGGGACTTCGGGGGCGTTTACTGGGTTCAATACTGATCGGTTTAATCGGCAGTTGCATCCGGATGAAATTCAGAGGATCAAACAGCTTGCAGAATACGATGAAGCTAAGGAGGCACGCCTAACGGCAGCGGCTTGTGCGTTGACAAGCTGTTATGCCGAGTATCCGGAAGAGAGTGCGGCTTACCAGCAACTCCAGAAGATCGCAGAATTCGGCGCAAGCGACGCTCTCTCAGGCGAACGCCAGCTTCTAGAAAAGCAGGTGAGCATGTTCGGCTATAGCACATCTGGCATGTTCAGCGACGCACACGTGGATGCCGCCAAGCAGTTGAACAATACGTACCAAATTACTAGACGCGGCTTGGGAGCGGGCCAAGCCGTCTTAGGCGCAGTGGGAATTGCTGGTGCCATAACGAGTGCTCCTGTTTCATGCGTGACCGGTGTTGGTTGCGTGGCTAATGCCTTTGTTGCGGGTGTAAGCGCGGACGCGATGTACGCTGGTTCGAAACAAGCGGTTTCGGGGCAATCGGAAGCGACCCTCCTGAATCAAGCCTTGAAGGGGTTAGGCATGTCGCCGCCGGCCGCAGGGCTGCTTGAAGCGGCCCTTGGCGTTGGCGGAGCAGCGACTGCTGGCGCGGTAGCAAACCAAGCAACAACGCGGGCGGCATTGTTAAATACTGCTGCCCGTGAAACGTATACGAACGCGGCCTTCTCGCCGAAGGGAGTGCCGTTCAGTTCCGGCATGATAGACAGCAATGCTGTTGTCCGTTCTATGTACAACGACTATCTACAGGCAGTGGGCGGAAACTCTCAACTCGCCGAAACGCTTACGGGGAACGCCGTTAGGTCTGGTCAGACACTTCCGACGGTTGTTCAACTCGGGAGAAATGATGAGCTGATTCGGCTTGTTCCGTTTGGGAATAATCCAGGCGTCAGTTCTTTCTATATGTCACGCGCACAGTATGATTTGTTTATTGGCCAAAGTGCGAGCGCAACTTCGGTCGCAAATGCGTTGGGGTTGCCCGCATCGAGTTTTGCCAACGGCGGTATCAAAGGATTTCAAGCCTTCTCAATTCAACCACAGCCTGGAGTATTAGCGACGGCTTACCAAAGCACTATCGCACCTGTCAGCCAAGGGCAGTTCACTGCTGCGGGAGGCTTAACGCAATATATCGTGCCGAATCTTGGGAGCTTTACTCCTCCCAAGGCCATCCAGGGTGGGATTATTCGCTAGGAAGCAATCATGCTCATGTTGTCCACCTATCTTGCAGAACAAGCTAGTCGCACCGAGGACTTGCTTGTCCAGATTGCTGAGCGCAACGAGAACATTCGGAACTTATACAGAAGCCGATTGATGCAGATCATTTATGAAATTAGATCAAGAAAACTCCAAGCGCCCAGTGATGCGTTGGCCGGATATTGGTATTACTTCTCACCGGAAGGACCATGGCAAATATGGGAAACTTTTCCTGATTTAGTTTCATCGATTTCCGCTTTAATTAATTTGCTTCAATTGAATAATGATGCTGAGTTTATTGTTTATTGCCGTCGACATAAAATTAATATTAGTCGATCGATATACTAATTTCTTGCCAAAGATAATTTTGATTATTTAGAGCGTCCTCCATCGATATGCTTGGTTGCGAAGAAATCAAAAGTCGTCACATTATCGAATTGACTCTGCTTCAGCCTAAAATTCTATTGTCGCGCCTTTGAGCGACCAGATCATCGCAGCGGCAGTCCTGTATTTCAAATACTCTTGACCCACCGACAACGAGCTTCTATTGGGAAGAAAAGGTGATAGCCGGCGTCACACCACGTTTATGCCCATGCAACGGAAGCGAAAATCAACACAATTTAATTTAAAACTAAATCAAAACAATGAAACCAGAAACAAATACAAAAAATCAACCTAGCAAGAATTTCAACAATAACAATCCTTGCACTTGGATTTCTGACTTTTCCATTTTTAAAATATATTCCCAGCGAATATCAGTGGGTTTCAGCCGCTCATGTGCTCGCACTTGTCTTTTCGATTATTTTTGTAATTGGAGCTTTTTATCGATGCCAAAATTGCAAATCAATTCCTCACGGAAAAGCAATCCCGTATGTTGATTTATTATCAAGAAAATGCCCTTCCTGCGGACACTCACTATGTGCTCGACGAATAAAATTAAAATAACACACGAATAAAATCTAACCAGATGGATATGCACCGCACTAATTTTCACCGGAATCGGCATGTCGCATTTTACTTTCAAATACACCACACCCTCAATATTCAGCACACTTCTAGCATTATTTGGATTTTAACTCATGATAATTGGCGGCTTAAACAGCCGCGCACGTACATTGAATATCCGACCTTTCGATGCAAGCTATACAGAAGCCAGAAAAACTTACGACCTACCGGATGATGAACAGGAGAAATTCTGACTGGTTTCTTGTTCGGCATCGGCAAGCGGCAAGGGCGTCATTCGCGCGACCATCAATAGCCCTTACGAATGCACAGCACGCGGCTTTTTTATCCGGGAAAGGATGGTATGCATTCCCCCGAATACACTTGGCGTGATCGCCGGCACAGTTGGAGGCAGCGTCATTCAAGAAATGGCGACGTCAATTTCGATACCATCCGGCAAGGGACAGAAAAAATGATTCGTTGGCTTATCGCATTTTTTGGAGCATGGGGAATTTGCCTTGCCGGGATATATTTGGCATGGATCGTCGGCCTGACCATACACTGCTTATTTATTCCAGGATGCGCCAAGGAATTGAGCATCGACTTTTTGACCTCCTCCGTAAATATTAAATCGGTCATGACAAGAGGAACCCTACTTACAATTGCCCTTATTGCAATTTCTTGGATAAACCTAAAGAGAATCGAGTAAAAAACATCCCGATTTTGACCTTTATCTTTTCCGACGTTAACAGGACTGATGGAGAGTTCATGATCGTCGGATTACCAGTACAAACTAAAAATATCACGCATTGAGAGTGAGACGATCACGCTGACCGATGAAGCGAACTAGACGCAAGATCTGGCGTGTTTGAAATCGCGAAAATGAAGTGGCTGGAGCAGGCGCAACGAAAAAATAATGAATATTCGATTCGTAGAAGATGGGAACCTGAGTGCGTGGGTGCGTCTACTACTCACCCTCGTTGGCATTGCCATTGCCGTTGCAGCAATTGAAATCGATTTCTCCGTTGTTTGGGCGCGCGCGCTCCTGTTGATTGGATTCACAGTCGCACTTGTCGGCGGAATGACGAGCCGCGCCAAAATTCTCAAAATCAAACCCTTCGATAGTCGCTACAAGAAAGCCCGTAATTCGTATCGCTCAAAGCGCGACGATGAGGACGGGTCTTGACGAGGACTTTGGCGAGGTAGTCGGACCTGAATAATCGTGCGAGGCGTATGCAGTAAGGCTGTGAAGCCGAAACGGTGTTGTTGGATTTGCAAGAAGCGGGCATATTGATGCGTGAATCCTGCAAATCCTGACGAGGTGTGGATGGGTCCGAAGACGCTGGTGCCAGAGGGAGATTTCTTCCGCCAACCGCTGCGCGAGCAGATCAACTTGAAGCATCCGTTGGTTCGCCTTGCCGATCTGATCGACTGGGAGCGGTTGAACGCGGCGATGAGTGCGAGCTTCGTGTCGCATCGCGGGCGACCGGCAACGTCGCCGCGTTTGATTGCAGGGCTGCTGTACTTGCAGCACGCGTTCGATCTGTCGGATGAAGAGGTGGTATGGCAATGGCTTGAGAACCCGTACTGGCAAGTGTTCACCGGCGAGACGTACCTGCAGACGCAGCCGCCGATTGATCCGTCGAGCCTGACGCGCTGGAGGAAGCGTCTGGGCGAGGCTGGTGTTGAGGAACTGCTCGCCGAGACCATCGAGGCGGCCAAACGAGGGAACGTCATCAAGACGTCGAGCCTGAAGCGGGTAATCGTTGATACGACGGTCATGGAGAAGGCGATCGCGCATCCCACTGATTCGCGCCTGCTCGAACGTTGCCGGGAACATCTGGTGAAGGCTGCTGAGCGGCATGGGCTGAAGCTGCGGCAGAACTACAACCGCGAAGCGCCACGACTGGCAGGCCAGATCGGTCGCTACGCCCATGCGAAGCAGTACAAGCGGATGAAGAAAGCGCTGCGCACGTTGCGTTCGCGAGTGGGACGCGTGATGCGCGACGTCGAGCGGCAACTGGACGACGTTGCACAGCCAAGCCGGGCGTCGCTGGAAGATCTGATTGGCCGCACGAAGCGCATTCTCACGCAGAAGCAGAAGGACAAGAACAAGCTGTACGCGCTGCATGCGCCGGAAGTGGAGTGCTTGGCCAAGGGCAAAGCTCGTAAGCCGTACGAGTTCGGCGTGAAGGTGTCGATCACGACGACGCACAAGGAAGGTCTCGTAATCGGCGCGCGCTCGATGCCGGGTAATCCGTACGACGGGCACACGTTGGCCGAAGCGTTGGAGCAGGCGGCGATCTTGAGCGACGTTCAGCCGCAGATCGCCGTCGTCGATCGCGGCTACAAGGGTGTCGCCATTGACGGTGTGAAGGTCTATCACCCGGGGCTGCGACGCGGTATCACGCGAGGCTTGCGCGCGATGATCCGGCGGCGCAGCGCGATCGAGCCAGCCATCGGACACATGAAGGCAGATGGAAAACTCGATCGCAATTGGCTCAAGGGTGCGCTCGGTGATGCAATGCACGCGGTGCTGTGCGGCGCAGGCCACAATCTGCGGATGATCCTGCGCAAGCTGCGGCTTTTTTACGCCCTGATTCTCGTCGCTTTGCTTGGCTTCGAAACCGCTACGCCGTCGGCAGCGTGAACTCATTTGCCGAGCAAAATGAATTGTTCAGGGCCGACGAGGTAAGGTCAACAGCCACCGAGATTGGGGTGGGTGTCGGCGGACCGACAAGAAGGGTAATTCTTGAGGGGAGCGCCGGCACAAGCGCCGCCCCTATATACGAACTCCCGGTAAAACAGTAATCCCATGCTGAGCCAGCAAATCCTTGGATACCCAATCAAGTACTACGTTGCGATACTTACTATCGCATTGTGGCTGTGTATCCTCACTTACACGTTGATAAGGAATCCTTCAACGACTGACGCAAATCACAGGATGGTCATGATGAAAGCAGACATGACGGAAATTCTCGCAAACGGGGGGCTATCGTCCACCGACATGAAAACGCGAAGTTTGGTACCGCACTTCTGTTTGCACTAATTCGGAAAGACTCGTGGTCGTATGAGCTTCGCGAGCAGAATATCGCGACGTTAGTTGACATGGGCTGGAAATTACTCCCGGCCACATCCGCTTCATTCTGCAAGCATGGTGTGCTCGCCGAAATTCAACAAAACGCTGGGGATTACGAAAACATCCCAACCGTTCTCATATCCATGAAGTACAACGCGGCAACTCTCAAGGCCTGTAGATAATTAATGGCCACAACTCAACCACGCACGTGGCATCGCGATGTCCCCTCATCCACTTAAAGTTGGCACTCGCAACGACCGAAGGTCAACGGAAATGCCCCGCGGCTCGACGCCTTGACGTTCCATCTGGAGCTGTCGGACCCGGCGATGCAGCACCGTCTCACCGACGCCACCCGAACGGTTTACCTCCATATGGCTATGGCCCCGGTCGAGCATCCGGCACACGGCCTGCTATTTGAAATCCGGGAAAAACGTACGTCGTTGCTTGGTCATCAGACACCTCTACATGGCGAGCGTTCTCGCCTAAATCATTGTCCAGAAGCATTAGGCGACTAAATACTGCGATCGAGCTCGGTGTATGCAGTCCTGGCTGCGTGGGTTTCAGCGTCGTCCCGTGGATTCGAGCAACGCCAGTAGGCAACGGCGAAAATAAGTCAATGGAGGCATGCGATGGTTCGTGGTCCGTCCGAAGAGGAATACAAGAACTTCACGTCACGCGGGAAGATTATCTATTGGACATGCTTCGGCATCACTTTTTCCGTTTTTGTAGGGTTGCTTCTGAAGAGATTTATATTTTAAGCAAACGGGCACACGCATGGTCTGCGTTGATGTCGTCCTAGTGGCCGACAGACAAGTGTAATGACCCAGGGACACCTGCTTAGGTTAAGCGCATAACGCGAATGCTTCAGTTGGGTTTTTTATCTTCCGCGTCCATCTCGTCAACGTTGCCGGCAGCGGCGATCGGAATAGCGCTTGACGTCAGAAAGGCGACTTTCCGGCCGACGCACTACTCCCGTCCGCCAAGCTTAGCGAGCCCGCCGCCCCTCACGCGCTCCGGTTGCATCCATTACATCGGTTACGTTCGTTACGTCGTTATGCCGAGAATACTCATCGATTAGCGATTACGCTTCGGGGCATGAATCACCGCGCTTTACCATGAGGCGCAACCGGCCTGCTGTACCTTTGTGCCTCATGCGTCCCAAGCGCCTGCCTACACGGAGACGACCCTAGATGACAAAGCCCTATCTCACCGTTTTCGCCGCACTCGCTGCGACCGCCGCCATCACCTGGATGACGTTCAGCGCGCGCAGTTACGCCGCCGAGCCGCAAGCACAGGTCCAGACCAATCCCCGGCAAGACGAAATCAAATCGCTCGTCGACAAGACCATCACCCCGTTGATGGCCCGGCAGGACATTCCCGGCATGGCCGTCGGCGTCGTCTACGACGGGCATGCCTACGTCTTCAATTACGGCGTGGCCGACAAGAAGGCCAACACACCCGTCACGGCCGACACGCTTTTCGAGCTGGGTTCGGTCAGCAAGACGTTCACGGCGACGCTAGCCGCTTATGCGCAAAGCGTCGGTGCCCTCTCGCTCACCGACAAGACCAGCCACTTCGTCCCCGAACTTGCAGGCACGCCTTTCGGCGACGTGAAACTCGTCAATCTCGGCACGCACACGACCGGCGGCATGCCGCTTCAAGTGCCGGACAACGTTCATAGCACCCACGACATCCTGCAATACCTCAAGTCATGGAAGCCGGCGAAACCCACCGGCACGGTGCGCACCTATTCGAACGTGAGCATCGGTGCCCTCGGCTGGATCACCGCACGCGCCATGCACGGCGACTTCGCAACACTCGTGACCGAGCACGTCTTCAAGCCACTCGACATGCAGCACACCTACCTCCGGGTGCCGAAGGATCAGCAGGCCAACTACGCGTGGGGATATGGGAAGGATGGCAAGCCGATTCGCGTCTCACCAGGTGTGTTCGATCAAGAGGCGTATGGTGTGAAGACGACGGCGAGCGACCTGCTGCGGTTCGTTCGCGCCAACCTCGGACAGCCAGTGCAGGACGACCGGCTGCGGCAAGCGATCAGCGCGACCCACACGGGCTACTTCTTCGACAAGCCGATCACGCAGGACCTGATTTGGGAGCAGTACACGTATCCGGTCAGCGTCGATGCACTGCTTGACGGCAACTCGGCCCGAATGGCTTACGAGCCAACGGCCGTTCGCGAACTAGCGCCGCCTATGGCCCCCACGCCCGTCGCCTGGATCAACAAGACGGGTTCGACGAACGGCTTCGGCGCTTATGTCGCCTTCGTCCCGTCGAAGCAGATGGGCATCGTGCTGCTCGCAAACAAAAACTACGCGATGGGCGAGCGCATCCGCGCGGCGCACGACATTCTGACCACCCTCGACGGGGGTGCACACACCTCCCCCGCAGGGAAGTAACGACGTGCACGGCTGCGGGCGTCCTCGCCCGCGCCCTCTTTGTGATTCAGGGTCAGCGCTGAAGCCCCCGAGGCTTTGGCGCCGTAACGCGACATCGCGCAAACGCCTGCACACACGACCGCAGCAATGCCCTGGCGCCTTAACTCCCAACACCTCGACAACGCAAGGTCTTGACGGCCCAGCACCTCAACGCTTTAACTACCTACCAACCCACCTGCCGTACGCCTCACCGCCCGAACACTTGCTCAAGCGCCGCCGCCATATCCTCGATCAGATCCTGCGGGTCTTCCAGACCGATATGCAGACGCACGATCGGGCCGGCAGACGTCCAGTCCTCGCACGTGCGCGTGCCCGCCACGTTCGATACCGTCGCCAGGCTCTCGTAACCGCCCCACGACGCCCCGATGCCGAATAGCTCAAGCGCATCGACGAAGCGGTCCGCTTGCGCCGTCGTCGCATTGGCAAACTCGAACGAAATCAGACCGTTCGTGCCCACACAATCCCGTTGCCACAGCGCGTGCCCCGGATGCGTCGGCAACGCCGGGCAGAACACCCGCGCCACGTCGGGCAGACTGCCGAGCCAATGCGCAACTTCCAGCGCATGACGCTCGTGCATCTGCAAGCGCGCCGCCAGCGTGCGCGTACCGCGCAGCACCAGATATGCGTCGTCCGGACTCACGGCCACGCCCTGCGCATCGGCCATCGTCGAGAGCGTCTGCCAAACGTCCTGCGTCGTGGTGACCGTCCCCATCATGACGTCGGAGTGCCCGCTCAGGTATTTCGTCGCCGCCATGACCGAAACGTCGGCCCCCAACATGAGCGGACGGCACTGCACGCCCGAGCCCCACGTGTTGTCCGCCACGAGCAACGCACCGTGGCGATGCGCCAGATCCGCCAGCGCCGGAATGTCGCACAACTCGTACACGAGCGATCCCGGCGTCTCCACATAAATCATCTTCGTGCTGGGCGTCATGTGCTCGGCAGCATCAGTGCCGTCGGCACGGAAGTAGCTCACATTCACGCCCCACGGCTTGAGAAACGTCTCCACGAAGTGGCGCAGCGGTTGGTACACGCAGTCCGAGATCAGCACATGGTCGCCGGGGCGCACGTAAGCGAGAAACACCATCGAAATCGCTGCGAGCCCGGTCGGGAAGAGGCGCGTGCGATAGCCGCCTTCCAGGTCGGCAACGACATCCTCCAGCGCAAAGCCCGTCGGATTGCCGCGCGCACCGTAGGTGAACATACGCTCAGTGCCGCGACGGCGGCGCGCGTCGTTCATCTCGTCCATCGTATCGAACAGCACGGTGGAAGCGCGCACCACCGGCGGATTGACAGCGCGACCGCCAACCACGGCGGTGTGCGTGCCACCCTTGACCAGGCGGGTAGCGAGACGTTTGGGAGGCGATTGTCGAGACATGATCGAGCGTGGGGGATAGGATTTTGAAGGATTCGAAGGTTTCGAACGAGTCAGAAGATAACGCGTTGGCGTGCGCAACCGGCGCACACGCCAACGCCGTGGCTTACTTCGCGACGGCAGGCTCACCGATACGGAACGCGCCGCGCTCCCGGTCGTCGAGCTGGGCGAGCAAGCCAGTCTCCCACGCGAGATACTGGCGTGCCGCCGCCTTGTTGCCGTCGTGACGATCGTGAACGAAGAACAGATAGTCGATGCATTCGGCATCTGCCGGCAATTCTGGCGTGCTCTCCACCGGCTGACCCGCTGCGGCCCAAGCCTTGAAGCCGCCCTTGAGCAACGAGACCATGCGCGCGTCGTTTGCATGCGTGCGCCGCCAGTCCGCCGCGAACAGTTCCGCGATGCCGCGCTCGTCCGCGACGAGCACGATGTTACGCGACGCAGGCAGGTTCGGCAGCCGCGGGCGAATCGCCCACTGCGCACCCGGCACATGCTCGCGACGGTAGCTCATGCTCGAGCGCAGATCGACGACCGTGACACGCTCGTCGGCCAGTGCCGCGGCGAGCGTCGCGACATCGATCTCGGGCAGCATCGTGTCCACGGCCGGCGCATGGCACGGCAGCGACGCACCGCTGGCGAGTCCGCCGCGCAATACATAGGCATCATGCCCCAACTGACGCAGCCAGCTCGCCACGATCGGCGCGCGCACCCCATCGTTGTCGAACAGCACCACCCGGGCATGACGCACGCCCACGTATTGATCCGTCGCCTGAATCAACTGGCCGCCCGGCGTGTGCTGCGCACCGGGCAGCGACCCAGCGGCAAATTCTTCCGGCGTGCGCACGTCGCACAGGAACAGCGTGCGCGACGTGTCCGTGGCCCATTGCGCAAACGTCGCGGCCTCCACCTCGGGCACCGAGAAGCGCTCGGCCAGCGCACCGCTCGCTTCGCGCATCAGCGCAAGGCTCGACGGCGCGACCGCGTCCGGATAGCGGCGCGTGCTGCCATGCTCCAGCGGCAAATCTTCCAGATACCAGCCCTGCGTGCCGTTTTCCAGCGCCATCACCGGGTTGGGAATGCCGAGGTTGATGAGCGTCTGGGCGCCGATGATGCTGCGCGTGCGTCCGGCGCAGTTCACGACGATGGGCGTGGTGGGGTTCGGCGCCAGCTCGCGAATGCGATAGCCGAGCTCGCCGTTCGGGCAGCAAATCGACGACGGGATCGTCATCTTCAGGTATTCGCTCACGGGACGCCCGTCGAGAATTACCACATCGTCACCGCGCTCGCGCATGGCGGCCAGCTCGCGCGCCGTCACACGCGGCGTGTGATACGCCATCTCCACCAGCTCGCCGAAGGTCTTCGACGGCACGTTCACACCGGCAAACAGTCGAAAGCCCGCCTGTTGCCAGGCGACGGTACCGCCTTCGAGCACATGCACGTCGGTATAGCCGAGTGCAGCCAGACGTTGCGCCGCCTGCACCGCGACGCTCGCATCGGTGTCATAGAGCACCACGCGGGCGTCGCGTCGCGGCGCGAGCCGCACGATGTCGAGTTCGAGGCGGCTGTAGGGCAGCGTCACGCCATAGAAGAGGTGCGCTTCGCCGTACTCGCCATGCTCGCGCACGTCGAACACGGCGATCTCGGCGCCGTCGTGCAGCCATTCCTTGAGGCGGGCGGGCGGCACAAAGTGAGGAGTAAACGAGGTCATAGCGTTGCGTCGATTGTCAGGTTCCGCCCGGCCATTCCCAAAGCGTAGGGATGAGCAGGCCCGCACCGCCCGGCGGGGCGATGTGGAAAGGGAGCGCGAGGAACACTCGCGCCGTCAGGAGGTTTGCCGCCGGTTCGCGCCGGCGGTCACTGCGGTATTAGCGGCGGGTCTTCACGCCGATATCCATGACTTGATACGTGCCCTTGGCGAGATCGAACGTGATGCGCTCGGTGAGCGTCTCCAGCGCACGGCCGTACATGTGCAGGTGGCGGATCGGTGCGTCGCCCTGGATCTCGACGGCATGAATGTCCTCCGACGCCAGCGCAATGCCGTGCCCCGGATCGACCACGACGGTGTCGCTCACTTCCAGCGTGCCGACGCCGGGCGTCTTGCCGTCGTCGGTACGGCGGTAGACGTAGTTGTATTCGACCCCTTCGACCGCCGCGATGCAGGCCCACGTTGTATGGTTGTGCGGCGTGATCTTCTTGCCCGGACGCATGACGTTCAGGTACAGCGCGTAGGTCTTGTCCGCATCTTCGTGAATCAGGTAACGCGTTTGCAGTTCGCCATCGGCCGGCGGCGGGAAGTCGGCCTCGTTCCACAGCGCCGCGCGCGCGGCGAGCGATTTGACCTGATCGAGTACGGCGGCCAGCGCGGGGCGCGTCTCGCCCTCAGGGCCAGCGACGCCTTCATGGCTGCAATGGCGTCGCCGACGGCGGCCTGACGTTGTTCGGCAAGGGTAGGCGTGGACATGATGAAGTCTTCTCCGTAGTACGTTGTTTTGCGATGGTCCCGATGGGAACACGGTCGCATATTCGGGTATGGCGTATGTGTCGTAAGCGTCGTCTGTACGTCGTCTGCGTCGTGCTTATCGGGTAGCCGTCAAGCGGGCACGGCGTCACGCGGCATGCTGATCATCGGCGACGGACGCAGCACGTCCTGCAGGAATCGCTGCGCACGTGCGTGCTTCGGCTGGCTGAAGAATTCCGCCGGCGGCGCGTCTTCGAGCAACTGTCCCTGGTCCATGAACCAGACGCGGCTCGACACGTCGCGCGCGAAACCCATCTCGTGCGTGACGATCATCATTGTCAGCCCCTCCTCCGCCAGTGAGCGCATCACTTGCAGCACCTCCTGCACCATCTCCGGATCGAGGGCGCTCGTCGGCTCATCAAACAACATGAGCGGCGGCTTCATGGCAAGCGCGCGGGCAATGGCCACACGTTGCTGCTGACCGCCCGAGAGGTTGGCCGGCATGGCGTCGATCTTGTGGGCGAGGCCCACCTTGGCGAGCAACGTCTCGGCCTGGGCCGTGGCTTCGTCGCGCGACAGGCCGAGCACTTTCGTCGGTCCGAGCATCAGGTTCTGGCGCACCGAGAGGTTCTGAAACAGATTGAAGCTCTGGAACACGAAGCCGATGCGGGCGCGCAACTGATTGAGCTTGATGTCGCGCGCAGTGACGTCCTTGCCCTCGAAAAGGATGCGGCCTTTCTGGATGGCTTCGAGCCGCGTGACGGTACGAATCAGCGTCGACTTGCCGGAGCCCGACGGGCCGCACACGACCACGACTTCGCCGCGCCCGATGGTGGCGTCGATCCCCTTCAGGACGTGATGCTCGCCGTAATACTTATCGACCTTCTCGAATGCGAGCATGGTCATGATCGCGTTCTCCTTCTTGAATCCTGCGTTCACGCCAACCCCGCGCGCTGACGAGCAATACGACGCTCGAGCCAGCCAGCGAAGCGCGAAATGGCGAAACACAACACGAAATAGAAAGCTGCGAGCACGAGGAACGTCTGCAGCGGCTTGGTCAGCACGATCGTATTGACCTGCGCGGCCGAGTAGGTCAACTCGGGCACGCCGATCACATAGGCGAGCGATGTCGCCTTGATGATCGACACGAACTGGTTCACGATCGACGGCAGCATGTTCGCGAGCGCCTGCGGCAATTGCACGTAACGCATGCTTTGCAGCCACGACAGCCCGTTCGAGCGCGCCGCTTCCATCTGGCCGCGCGGCAGGCCTTCGAGGCCGGCACGCACGATCTGCGACAGGAAGGCGCTCTCGTAGACGATGATCGCGCACACGGCCGTGGTGAATGCCGATACCTCGGCGCCCACGAGCAGCGGCACAGCAAAGTACGCCCAGAAGATGATCATCAGCAGCGGGATGCCGCGCACCAGCCGCGTCCATACACCGGCCACACGTCGCAGCCAGCGCAGCGGCGAGACTTGCGCCATGCCGATCACCACCGCGATCGGGAATGACATCACCAGCCCGAGCGCCGAGAGAATGAGCGTGATCGCCACGCCGCCGAGCGGGCCGTTGGGCCAGCTCCCGACGAGGAACAGCGCGAGATAGTCATGCAGGATCTCGTACATCGTCTCAAACTCCCGAGGGTGCCGTACGGCGTTTGGCAACGTGCTCGGAGAGCGCCATCAAGGCCAGCGTGCCGATCAGATACAGGATCGTCGCCACCATGAACACATCGAACGTGCGGAACGTCAGGTTGTCGACCTGACGCGTGCGATACATCAGTTCGTGCACGCCAATCGCCATCGCCAGCGAGCTGTTCTTGAAGAGCAGCAGCGCCTGGTTGAGCAACGCCGGCGTCGCCACGCGAATGCCCTGCGGCAATACGACGTAACGGAACGACTGCAAATACGTGAGACCGATCGACCACGCAGCTTCCTGTTGCGTATGCGGAATCGCGCGCAGTCCCGAGCGCAGGTCTTCGGAGATGAACGCGCCGGCATTGAGCGCCAGCGCGAGCGTTGCGAAGACGAACTCGGTGTTTCCGGCGTTGATCCAGTCACGCAGGCCTTCGGGCAGCAGTTGCGGCACGCCGAAGTACCACACGAGTATCTGCACCAGCACCGGCACGTTGCGGTGATACTCCACCACTACGATCACGAAGCCCTTGAAGAGCTTCACCGGCAGGGCGCGCAACGTGGTGAGCACCACGCCCACCACGATTGCCAGCAGCCCCGAGACCACGAACAGTTGGAGCGTGGTCAGCACCCCGTCGCGAAACAGCTTCAGGTAGCCGTCTTCGAGCAGAAACGAAAGATCGAACATTACGCCGCGTCTCGCTTACTGCACCTTGATCGGCTCGACCTTGTAGTCGCGCGTGAACTTGTAGACCGACTTGTTGCCGAGCCACTTGTCGAAGCTGTCCTGCAAACCATTCGACTTGTCGTAGTCGACCAGAATCTTGTTCACCGCGGCGAGCAGCGCGGGTTCGTTCTTGTTGGTCACCACGCCCCAACGTTCTTCGAAGACCGACTTGGTGAGCAGTCGATACTGCTGACCGCCCTTGGCGGCAGCTTCGTTGGCGAAGCGCGCCAGAATCAGTTGGCCCGCCACCAGCCCTTCGACCTTGCCTTGCTGCAGCGCGAGGAACGCCGACGAAATGTCGTGGAACGTGAGCAGGTTTGAATCGGGCAAACGCGTGACCGATACGGCGGCCGAGCTGGATCCCTCGGACGCGGCGATTTTCTTGCCGGCGAGCTGATCGAGCGTCTGCACCGGCGAGTCGGCGCGCACCAGCACGCGAATCGGGGCAACGAAGTACTGGTCGCTGAAGTCAACCTGTGCGGCACGGGCCGGCATCCAGGCGACGGCGGCGGCCAGCACGTCAACGCGATGTGTCTTGAGTTCGGGGATGCGGGCGTCGGTCGACAGCGCACGGTGTTCGAGCTTCACGCCCAACCCCTTCGCGATCGCGTTGCACACGTCAACGTCGAATCCGACGATCTTGCGCGTGGCCGCGTCGGGAAACGCATACGGCTCGCTGGCGTTCTGCGTGCCGCAAACAAGCGTGCCGCGCGCCTTGATGTCGGCCAGTTGGTCAGCGTGTGCGACGCCCGTGATGGCGAGTGTCGCGAACAGCGCGGCTGCAAAGTGTCGTTGCCACATGATCCTGAGTCTCCTTGAGTTCGACCGAAGGGCGAATCGATGATCAGGGGGGCCGGTCAACGCCGGCTCACCACCGATTACATAAATATTGCTTGAGTGTCAGGCAGGTTATCGACCAAAATTCCCGAGAACAATTTAATTTTTATCTCGAAAACTTAAGCCGCTCTGAAGTATCAACCCAAAACCCATGCGAAATCTGGATATCGATCTGCTGCGCACTTTCGTGGCGATAGCGCAGCACGAGACCTTTGCGGCAGCCGCCACGCGCGTGGGACGCACGCAGTCCGCGATCACCCAGCAGATGCAGCGGCTCGAACAGGAGATGGGGTGCGCGCTGTTCGAAAAGCAGGGCCGGCAGAAGGCGATGACCGCCGACGGCGTGCGGCTGGTCGCCTATGCGAACAAGATTCTGGCGCTCAACGATCAGGCCGTGCAGGTCATGCAAACGCGCGGACCGGTGGAGAAGCTGCGCATCGGGTCGCCGCACGACGTGGCCGACTCGATTCTGCCGAGCATGCTGCGGCGGCTATCGAAGCTTTCGGCGGAATTGCAGTTGGAGATCATCGTCGGACGCAGCCCGCATTTGATGGATGCCTTGCGCGACAAGGCGCTGGATCTGGCGATCTCGACACGCTACGACGAAGCCTTCCCCGGCATCAAGCTGCGCACTTCGCCGATGGTGTGGATCTGCGCCGATGACTTCATCTTCAATTCGTCCGCGCCTGTACCGCTGGTAATGGCCGACGAACTGAGCCTGTTCCGCCGCCTGTCCATCGAGCGGCTCAACGCGGCGGGCATCGCCTGGCGCACGAGCTTCATCTCGCCAACGCTCACCGGCATCAGGGCGGCGATCAGCGCGGGCCTCGGGGTGACGGCTCGCACCACCGAGCTGCTCGATGCGAACATGCGCGTGCTCTCCGAAGCCGACGGCCTGCCGCGCTTGCCCGACGTCGCGTTCTATCTCTACGTGCAGCCGACGTGTACGAGTCAGGTCCTGCGCGAATTGTTCGAGTCGACCGAGCACATCGCCACGCGCTTCGGTCCGCCGTTTCTGATCGGCGAGTAATCGGCGGCGCGCCTCCGATCCGCGGGAAGCCGAATCGGGGATATACTGCCCCTAGTATGTACGTGCTAACATTTTTGGCCATTTGATCGACACAGACAGGAGCGCGACAGACCGTGCACACGATTCGGGAAAAGCACAAGTTGCTGGCACGCGTACGTCGCATTCAGGGGCAGGCGCAGGCGTTGGAGCGTCAGTTGAACGAAGAGGGCGACTGCATCGAGATTCTCCAGCAGATCGCGGCGATTCGCGGGGCGGTCAACGGCTTGATGGGCGCGGTCATCGAAGGCCATCTCGTCGATCACCTCGTCAATGAATCCGAGCAGACCCACCGCGAGGCCGAACTGGCCCCCGTGCTTCACGTCATCAAGGCCTATCTGAAGTAGCCGACACCCGCCCATGCTTCGTTTCGAAAATCTCGCCAAACGCTTCGGCACTTTCACGCTTTTCGAGCACCTGAGCTTCCGCGCCGGGCGCGGTTGCTTTGCTCTGCGCGACGAAGGGGGCGGCGGCAAGACCACGCTGCTCGGCATGCTCGCCGGCACGGTCGTGCCGGACGATGGTCGGGTCTGGATCGACGGACACGCCATGCATGACGCCCCTGCCCAGGCCAAGGCGTCGCTCGCCGTGGTGCCGTTCGACTGCCTGGGCGAGCCGTCGCAAACCGGACGTGGCTTTCTCGAGCAGCGCGCCGCCGACAGGCAAACGCACCTGAGTGCCAGCGTGCTCGATCTGGCCGAGCGGTTTGGTCTGATGCCGCATATGGAAAAGCGCTTCGACCAGATGTCGCTCGGCACGCGTCGCAAATTCTATTTGACCGCCACCCGGTTCGGTGCGCCGCGCGTGATTCTCGCGGACGAGCCCAGCGGCGGTCTCGATGGCCCCTCCCGCGCCGTGTTGATCGACTTGTTCACTGCCCTCGGCCAGGACGGCTGCGTATTCTTCTCGACCCACGACGACGCGCTGGCGGACGGTTGCCACGCGACAACGCTCGGCTTCCCCGATCTCGCGCGCGCCAGCGCCCTCTGAATTCCCGCTCGCCCTCCTGTGCGCCGCAAGGCGCGCTCATGCGTTGGTCCGTGGGTTCGTTCATCCGTCAAAGGCGTCGATGACGTACGACAGGCGTGCCGATCGTCGCGAGGCGCCACCGTTGAACGCCGATAGACCCCCATTGACCTGCCCGCATTAAAGTTTCCGCCTCCCCCAGCCGTAAGGCCAGAGAGTAATGCAGCAATGTATCAATGCGACGGCGCAGGTGGCACCGCCCGGCCCGTCGCCTCCCCCCATTCAACGGTCCGCGCGCGGGCCTACCGATGAAAGCTCATGAAAGTCACTTCGTTGCGAACCCGGATTCTGCTCATTTCCTGCCTGACGGTGGTGGGCGCGCTGATTCTCTCTGGCATCACGACTTACGTCATCGTGCGTGACAGCATGATGTCGAGCATCGCCGACACGCTGTCGGCCGTGGCCAATGGGAATGCCGGCACCATCGAGCGCTGGTCCGCCGACAAGGCGCAGGCGGTCGTGGCGACGTCGCAAGTCGTCGAGAAAGGAGATCCGGCCGGGCTCGTGAAGCTCATGGGCAAGACCAATGACTTCCCGATCACGAGCATCGGCTGGTCGGACAAAACATTCTTCTCCACCGCGCCCACGCCGCCGGACTACGACCCGACGGCGCGCCCGTGGTACAAGAGCGCCCTGGCGGCGGGCAAGCTCACCGTCACCAAGCCGTATGGCGATTCGTCGACCGGCATTCCGTATGTCGCCTTCACCGCACCGATCCTGCGTGACGGCCAGACCACCGGCGTGGTCAGCGGCGCCGTGGCGCTCACCGGCGTGCAGGACATCATCAAGGCGGTGCATCCCACGCCGTCGAGCCTCGCGCTGGTGGTGGCGAGCGACGGCCAGGTGATCGCTCACCCGGATAACAAGTTCTCGCTCAAGCCGTCAACGGACGTGGCGCCCGCGCTCACCGCCGACTCGCTGCCGGGCATGGCTGCCGACGGCGCCGCACCGGTCGCGATGGACCTCTCCGGCGCACCCAAGCTGCTCAAGGCCAAGCGCATTCCGGGCACGGACTGGTATCTGGTGGTGGCGCTCGACCGCACGGAAGCCACGGCGGGCCTGACACATGTGCTGGGCGCGACGGGTATCACGCTCGTGGTGCTGACGTTGATCGCACTGGTCATCGCCTCCATCTTTACGTCGCGCGCGTTCAAGCGTCTGTCGATCGTGCGCGACGCCATGGACACCATCGGCTCGGGCGACGGCGACCTGACGCAGCGTCTCGATGTCATCGGACAGGACGAGGTGGCGCAAATCTCGAAGTCGTTCAACGCATTCGTCGACAAGATCAGCTCGGTGATGCTCGATGTGCGCTCGGGCGTGTCGTCGATGACATCGGCCACCAGCGAGATCGAGATGGGCAACCGCGATTTGTCGCAGCGCACGGAAGCTTCGGCGGGGTCGTTGCAGGAGACGTCGTCAGCGCTCACGGAGATGACGTCCAGCGTCAAGCAGACGGCCGAGACCGCCGAGCATGCCACGCGCCTGGCCAACGAAGCGAGCGCCGCCGCCGCGCGTGGTGGTCAGGTCGTCACCGATGCGGTCGGCACCATGGCGGCGATCACGCAGTCGTCGGAGCGCATCACGGAGATCATCAGCGTGATCGACGGTATCGCGTTCCAAACCAACATCCTGGCGCTCAACGCAGCCGTGGAGGCCGCACGTGCCGGCGAGCAGGGACGTGGCTTCGCCGTGGTGGCGGGTGAGGTTCGCACGCTGGCCCAGCGCAGTGCGGCGGCGGCACAGGAAATCAAGACGCTGATCGAGACGTCGGTGCAGAACGTCAAGAGCGGTACGGAGCGGGTGCAGGCGGCGGGCACGACGATGAACGAAATCGTCGACGGCATTACGCGCGTGCAGCGTCTGGTGAGCGAGATCAACGGCGCCATGACCGAGCAGAGCACGGGCATCAGCCAGATCGACCGCACGGTCTCGGAGATGGATCAGGCCACGCAGCAGAACGCCGCGCTGGTGGAAGAATCGGCGGCCGCGTCGGCCATGCTGAGCGAGCAGGCGCGTATGCTGGCGGAGACGGTGGCGCGCTTCCGTCTGCGCGACGGGCAGCACGCGGCGCCGCACGCGCCGTCGTTGTCAGTGGTGGGGTCGATGAAGCGTCGGGCGGCTTGAGGCGCGGCAACGGCCGTTCACAAAACGCGATTTTCCCGTTACAATCTCGCTCCCCTGCCCAGGTGGCGGAATTGGTAGACGCACTATCTTGAGGGGGTAGCGCCGAGAGGCGTGCGGGTTCGAGTCCCGCCCTGGGCACCAGGCATTCAAAAGGCAGATGAGCGCGAGTTCGTCTGCCTTTTTGTTTTGCAAGCCTGCTTCACCGACGCCCGGAGGACGTTAGCTGCGCGTGACGGTTCCGGCGTTCCCACGCGCATGGAGCGTCTTCTTCGAGAGGCGATATTCGTGCCACGTCAGTGCAATGATGGCAATGTCGAGTGCCGAGAGGACCAGCAGCCATGGCGAATGGGTGAACGTGAATCGGTAGAGCTGGTAGACAACGAACAGGGCGAACGCGACCATCGAAACGGGGAAATACCAGAGCTTGTCGCGCAGCAAGCCGATGATCAGCCATAACTTGATCACACCGTGCGCGAGCAGGTAAGCCGCCGCGAATTTCTGCGAGCTGACGGAAAGATGCTGCACCGCATGCAGCAAAAAGCCGGCGACGACATCGTGCGGATCTTCCGCCATCTCGTTCCCTGTCACCCAAAGCACGATCGACAGCAGAAAATGTCGAGGGATAAAGTACGCAACAATGCCGCCGACGATCTCCGCTAACGCGAAGAGCGCCTTTATCCACAGGCTCGCCTCGAAGATGAAATGGAGCCGCTTCTCGTAGACGTCGGACAGGCCCGTCACGCCCCGCCCCCTCATGCGCATCGGTCGATGCGCCCGGCACGACGATAGTCACACTCAGACCGGTTCGTGCGCGCTCGTCCGCGTAAGCGAGACGAACATCGGCGCCGGCCTTCTCTGCAATGGCCTTCACGATCGACAACCCAAGGCCCGATCCTACTTCGCTGGTTCCCAGCCCTCGGTAGAAAGCATCGAAAACACGATCGCGCTCCTTCGGCGCGATCCCTGGACCGGTGTCCTTGACGCGCAGAACGGTTTGCCCGTTGCCCGACGCGAGCACCATGTCCACACGCCCCCCGGCCGGCGTATAGCGAATCGCGTTGTCGACCAGATTCTTGATCAGCATGCTCAGGTCCGCCTCGCTCATCGGTAGCGACGCGTCCTCAGTCGCTTCAATGCCGAGGTCGATGCCCTTCGCTTCGGCCAGCGGGTACAGCGTTTCCAGCGTCTCGCGGAACACCCGCAGGACGGAGTCGGTGGTGGCATGCCCGTCGCTCTGTGTTGCCTGCACGCTGGACAGCGTCAGCAGGTGCTCGAGCATGTGTCGACCGCGCTCGATGCCCTGGCGCAATTCCACCAGGCGCTCCCTGGCCGTCGCGGACATATCCGCCTCGGCAAGTCGCTCTGCCTGAAGCGAAAGCGCCGTCAATGGCGTGCGCAATTCATGCGCGGCGTCGGCCACGAAGCGGTGCTGCGCATCGACCGACGTCGACACGCGCGACAACAGGTTGTTGATGGCACGCAGAAACGGACGAATTTCGTTCGGCAGATGCTCGGTCGACACCGGATGCAGCTCGCTGTATTGACGCCGGTCGATCTCGCTCGACAGGCTCGCCACCGGCCGGAATATCCTGCGCACCAGCCAACCGACCACCAGCAGCAACACGGGAACGAATGCCACGAGCGGCATGATGGTCCGGATCGCGCTGGTCCGGGCGATCTGGTCGCGCACGTCCGTCTCTTGCGCCACCGCGATGCGCGCGCCGGATTGCAGCGTCTTGACCAGCACCCGATACGGCTCTTTGCCCACGGTGACGGTCGACAGGCCGTCGGCCATCGTTACCGGCAGCGACAGCGGCAGCTTGTCGTCGCCGTCGCCCGCGCCCGGACGCGTTGCCACCCCGAGCGGCTGAACGACCACGCGTGCCTCTTCCCCACTCGCCTGCGGCGCCTGGGGCGCCTGAAGATTGCGAAATTCGCTGGTCTGCAGATGGTTGTTATCGACGAGGGCCGCGACCTGACGCAGCACGTCGTCCTGCAGCTCATGGGCTTCGTCGAACGCCGCGGCGAAGGAAATGACCCCGGCGATCACGGCAAACACGAGGATCGCCACCGAGAGCCACAAGCTCAGGCGCAGGCGAATGGAATCGCTCAATCGCCCTTTAATACCATCCATCCCGCTCCCCTCACGTTTTTTATGATGCTCGAACCGAGCTTCTTGCGAAGCGAGTGAATGAGAAATTCGATGGCGTTGCTCTCGACCTCGTCTCCCCACCCGTAAATCCGGTCTTCCAGATCGCTTCTGGACAGGATGGCACCGGGCCGCGTCAGCAACGCCTGCAGCAAAGCGAACTCCCGATTCGACAATTGCACCGGCGCAACGTCCGACGTATGGGCTTTCCGGGTACCCGGATCGAGCGTGACGATGCCGTTCGACATGACCGGCAGCGCCTGTCCCGCCTGACGCCGCATGACCGCCCGGATTCGGGCGAGCAATTCCGCCATCTCGAAAGGCTTCGGCACGTAGTCGTCAGCGCCGGCGTCGAGGCCCTTCAATCGTTCCGGCAACGTATCGCGCGCCGTGACAATGATGATCGGAACCTGATGGCCTCGCGACCTCAGGCTTTGCAACACCGCATGACCATCTTTGCCCGGCAGGCCCAGATCCAGCAGTATCAGGTCGTAATGCTGGCAGTCGGCTGCCGCCAGCGCCGCCGGTCCGTCGGTGACCCAATCCACGGCGAATGTCGCGTCCTTGAGCGAATCGCGAACGACACTGCCGATCATTGGATCGTCTTCGACGAGCAAGATGCGCATGCCATTTCCTTTCTAGCGACGGATCAGTGCGCTTTCGCCGCGGCGCGCTGCCGGAACAAGAGCAGACTCGTCAGAATAAATGCAAGCAGGGCAAACGACGCCGAGTACCGGCTCAGGGCAAGCCCACCCGCGCTGACCGGCTTGTCCAGGAAATCGCCGACAACGGCACCCAACGGACGCGTCAGGATGAAGGCTGCCCAGAACAGGAACGTGCGCGACGTCCTTGTCCACAAATACGCACCGACGAGCACCAGCAGGAGCGCTCCGAACACCACCGCCGCGCCTGTATAGCCAAGCCCTGCCGTGTCCGCCGTCCAGTCACCCAATGCGGTGCCCAGCGTCTGCGAAAACATGATCGTAACCCAATAAAACGCTTCGGCCTTGGGCGAGTGGATCGAATGCACGGACACGGAGCCCATCGTGCGGTACCAGAGCCAGAGCGAGCCGAGCAACAAGGCGAGCAGGATCGACGAGCCCCGGCGTAGCCGATGCCCAGCGACCGATCGGCGAAGTCAGCGAGCGTGGTCCCGACCGTCGTCGTGGCAATGATCGTCACCCAATACAACGCGGGTGAAAATGCCTTGGCGCGAATCTGCGCCGAGACGGCAATGGCGAACACCACGGCAAAAATCGCGGTGCCGACAAGGTAGCCGAGGTTCATCGACATGGAGACGGCATCGCCCCCGGTCTCGCCCAAGGTCGTGGCGGCGATCTTGATCACCCAGAAGAGGAGTGTGACCTCGGGAACCTTGCTTAGCGTTTTCTGTACGTTTGCATTCATGTTTTGGGGTGTCATGGAAAGATTCAGACTCGCTGACGCGCCGCGGCGCGCTCAGCGATGGAGAGATACAAGACCAGCGCGAAGATTGCGGAAACGAATACGGCGCTGGTGCCGACAACACCCAGGCCCAGACCGCCATTGGATAAAGGTTGTGAGAGAAGATCACCACACGATGCCCGAACGGGCGAGTCAGAATATAGGCGACCCAGAAAGTTGTGACAGCATTTCGATGAAACACAAATCTCGCCGTCGCCGCGACGCCGATCAGCGCACCGAACAACAAAGCGGAATTCGCGTATCCAAGATTGAGCCCCTCGGCTACCCAGTCGCCCGCCGCCGTTCCCAATGCGAAGGTGAGCAGAATCGCCGTCCAATAGAATAGCTCCCGCTTTATGTTGTCGATGGAATGAATCGACAAAGTACGCTCCTTCGCGTACCAGATTCCGAACGTCGTGAGCAACGCGGCCGAAAACGCAAGCGTCGACACCGCAAGCGGTACGCCAAGGTTGTCGCTCAAGTTGTCAGTAACGAGCGTTCCGAAAACACTGACAAATACGACGGTGCTCCAATAGCGCCATGGAATGTATCGGCGCGCATTGATTTGCAGTCCCAGAAAGACCGCCAGCAGCAAACCCATCACGGCAGACGTACCGGTCAATCCGAACCCAAGATTGACGTTCAAGAAGTCGGCCGCCGTCTCTCCGACCGTCGTCGACATCATTTTGATGAGCCAGAACGTCAGGGTCACGTCAGGCACTTTGTTTAACCATACCGGGCTAGATGCATTGATGCGATTCATGCTTGCCTCCGGGTTCATTAGATAACATGTGAAGTGTCCAGTAAAACGCTTAGCTCACCCTTAGTCCGCCGCACGGCATGTTGCTCATGCCCGAACCCATCCACGTTCGATCAAACGCGCGAAAAGCTTCTGGTGAATCGCCATGGCCAGACGGTAGGCTGCTGTTCGAAGCCAGCGCATCTGCCGCGTGGCAAGCGAAGCGGAAATGCCCGCAACAACCGCCGATCCCGCCATATCCATCGGGTAATGCACGCCGAGGAAAATGCGTGCCCACGCCACGGGGAGGCCGAGCAGTGCGACCGCAATGCCCACGGCTCGGGTTCGGTTGTCCAACAGGAGCGCGCAGGCGACGGACCAGATCAGCGTGAGGTGATCGCTCGGAAATGAACTGTCTGCCGCGTGCGCCAGATAGGTGTGTCCGATGCCAACGACAAACGGTCGCGGATGTTGCCACACCCAGCCAATCGCCTGATTGACTGCGAGGCCGATGGCGCCGGCGATGGCGGCGGCAATCAGCGACCGGCGCTGCGCCTCGTCGGCGCGCAGCCACAACAGTCCCATTGCCACGGGCACCGTCAGAATCAAATACTGCGCAAAGAAAACCGCCGTGCCGAATACCGCGGGCGTGGGTAATGTCGACGCATTGAGCATGAGAAACAACGTGTCGTTCAGGCGCTCCATGCGGCGTCTTCCTTGAAATGAGATGGCTTAAAGTGACGCGGGAATTCCCGCAAAACGAAGCCTAAGCCTTCTCACTTAGCCACGCATTAGAATCCGGGGCAAACTGAGCGACTTCGGCGCAGTGATGGTCGCGGCGCATGACGGCCAGGACCCGCCGAAAACGCATTCGCCCGCGGCCACCGGGAACGGTGGGCGGGCGAATGGATTCGACGGGTGAATTCGTGCGGCGCGACGGCGATCAGGCAGCGTCGCGCGAGAGACAGCCTATCAACGGGTCGTGCTGGGCGCCGGCTGGTTCTGCACGGGCAGCATCTTGTGCAAGGTGCCGTCACGCAGTACCCAGTGATGGTAGAGCGCCGCACAGATATGCAGCCCGATCGCGCCAAGCAATACATACGCGAGGAACGAGTGCACGTCGCCCATCGAGTGTCCGAACGACGAGCCCTGTGCCGACAAGGCAGGCAACGGCACCGCACCGAGCAACTTCAGCCCATAGCCCCGTGCCGAGGCGTTGATCCAACCCAAAACGGGTACCACCACCAACAGTGCGTATAAGCCCTTGTGCGCAAGGGAGGCGAACGTGTGCAAGATCGACTTCACGCCATTGACCGGGGTGCTGCGACAACGCGCCCACACCAGTCGAATGGCAGTGAGTCCCAGAATCGTGACGCCCAGTGAGAGATGCCATGCGACAAGTCCGATGGCGGGGGTGTTCCGCGTGATATCGGGCATCGCCAAGGCGACAACGAATTGCGCAGCCAACAGGGCTGCAGTAAGCCAGTGCAGATAGCGGGATGCCGCATCGTAACGGGTAATGGTTTGTTTCATCGAAGCCTCTTCGCCACTGATTGAAAACGTAATCCGGCTGACACGGTCGCCAAGCGCCGTGCCCCATGGATCAGAATTCTGGGGCGCGACACTTAGCGAAGACTTAGCAAGTGCGCATTTCGTGACCGAATCGTCAATATCGATCGGCCAGACGCCGCGTGACGATTACGGATGCGCATACTGCCGCTCGATCGACGACTCACTCGCGACCTGCATCGTCGGAGCCCATGCCGCTTGCGTGCGGGCCGTCAGGTGAACCACGGGATAGGCGTTACGGGACTGCGTGAGCAAGCCGTGCTGCTCGGCGCGGCTCAGGCTTTGCTCGACGGCAAGCCGCGTGACGTGCATCTGCGAACGTGGGTTCATCGCGGTCTCGGGATAGACCGTGTCGCCTTGCTGCAACAGCCCATGCCTTTCCGCGTTCACGAGTTGCGCGTACACCTGCGCACGTGTGGGCGAAGAGGACTGAGCACCGCTGGCCATCACGGATTGGCTTTGCGCCGCTTGAGCGTTGATCTGTAGTGCACCAAGCAATCCCGCCACGGCGACGAGCGCAGCAACATATGAGGTCTTCATGATCGAACTCCTAAGGGTGACGATGGGTGTGAAGGGGCGATGACTCAGCCATCGCGCAACCTTCACATTGATCGTAGGCGCGCTGCCTTAGCGAACCCTTAGCGCGATCGCGCGTTGCCCCTCGGTCATTCGTCACACGCGCGTGAGTGCAGTTCAGCGCACGAAACGACGATTTCGCTACCGCTCGACGAGACGGCTGTGCCTGAACACAACGCCTTTGATCTCATCCAGAACGAATGCGAACACGGTCACGGCGACCAGGAGCATGCCGATGAGCGTTATTGGGACAGCCGCCATCAACGTTCCGCTCGCGGCCATGCCACTGACGATGACCACGGCGCTCACGCTCGCCACCACGAGGACCCGGCTGGGCGCCAGCGACCCTATCCGCCCGTCGGTGCGCAGCACATAGACGTTGGCCTGCGTCGTAAAGACCAACAAGAGAAATACCAGCGTCTGCATCTGCGCAGGATCCAAGCCGAGCCGGCTGCGCATCGTCGCGTAGAGCGACAGCGAGAACACCAGCGACACCGCCGCCAGAACGGCTGCCGCACCGATGAGTTGTCCTACTTGCCAGCGCTGCGGTCGGCTTGCTGGCAGCGTCCTGTCGGCGGCAATACTCATCGTGACAAAGTCATTCGCAAACAGCAGCAGCACGATCAACGGCGACGAGATCACGAAGCCGTGCGTGAACCACAGACCGAACGTCAGGAACACGACGATTTCCAGCGTCTTGACGACTTTATTGAGGATGTACGTCAGCATGCGGCGATGCACCTCCCGTCCCGCCGCGACCACCGACAATACGCCCTCCAGACCTGGATCGGTCAGCACGACGCCTGCCGCCGCCTTGGCCACATCGGTCGCGCTGGCCACGGCGATGCCGAGTTCCGCCTGACGCAACGCGGGGGCATCGTTCACGCCATCGCCTGTCATGCCGGTCACGTGCCCTGCCGCTTGCAGTGCGGCAACGATGGCGTGCTTCTCTTCAGGCAAGACGCGCGCAAAGATATCGCATTGCTCAGGGTGACGCAGATCGTCGGCGTGCGCGGTACATACACGCGCGCCAAGGCCCAGCCGTAGTCCGATGGACTTCGCCGTTTCCAGCGCGTCGCCCGTGGCCATGCACACCCGCACCCCCAGGTTGCCCAGCTCGACGATGAGATCCCGGGCATCGTCTCTGGGTGGGTCGGACAGCGCCACGAGGCCCACCAGACGGACCGCGCCAGCGCCGCCTTGCGCAACAGCCAGCACGCGCGCGCCCGCGCCCTCGAGCAACTGCGCGGCATCGGCAATGGCGTCCGGTTGCGTGGGCGGCGCGGCGCACTGCGCAAGCACGGCACGGACCGCCCCCTTCAGCGCATACCATTCGGTGCCATCGACGAGATAGACACCCTCGCTGAAGCGCGTCGCGGGATCGAAAGGGCGAAAGGCTTTGCGCACAGGGAGCGCTTGCGCATCGGGTTGGCCGCGATGGGCCGCGAGAATAGCGAGGTCCAGGGGATCTTGCGAAGCATCGTCGCTCGCCAGCGAGGCGGCGCGCAGCACAGCGATGTCATCGAAACCGTCGAAGCCCGTCACTTTTGCTACCGACAACTCGTTCTTCGTCAACGTGCCGGTCTTATCGGAGAGCAACGTGTCCATCGCCGCGGCCTCTTCAACTGCCGGCAGTCTCGTGACCAGCACGCCTTGCCTGGCCAACGCGGCACTCGACATCGCGGTGGCCAGCGTGTAGGTCGCCGGGAGCGCGACCGGCACGGACGCCACGAGCAGCAGCAACGCGAAGATCGCCGTCTCCGTCATGGGAAGTCCGTGCGTCACAGCGTAGAGAATCACCAGGACCACCAGCACGGCGTCGAACGCGACGAGACGTTTGACGATCGCGAAAATGGTGCGCTGCATGTGACTCGGCGCATTTGAGGTGCGCACCAGTTCAGCGGTCCGGCCGAAGTAGGTGCGTGCCCCGGTGGCCGTGACCTCGCCACTGCCTTCCCCCTGACGCACGATCGACCCTGTAGGCCGGCTGCCCCGGACCGGCGCCGACGGCCAGCGACTCGCCCGTGAGCGCCGATTGATCGAGCGACACGGCGCCGTCGAACAACATGAGGTCGGCGGGCACGATGTCGCCGGCGCGCACGTGAACGACATCTCCCGGCACGAGTTGGGTGGCCGATAGCCGCATCCATTGCGCATCGCGCATCACGCGCGCACTGACTCGCAACTGGCGACGCAGCAGCGCCAGCGCGTCCTTGGCGCGACGTTCCTGGACAAACGCGACGGCCGCATTGAAGGCCAACAGGAACAGGATGACGAGGGCCTCCTGAGGTCTGCCCAGCGCCACTTGAAGCACAACGACCGCTTCCAGCATCCACGGCACCGGCCCCAGAATTTTCCAGCGAGCTGGCGCCACGCGGGGAGCCGCACATCCTCGATGACATTGGCGCCGAACTGTTGCAGTCGATCCTGCGCCTCGGGGGTCGTCAGCCCTTTCGCAGGGTCGGTGGGTGGCAGCGGGTCTTCCGCTTCGGGATGCATGGCAGATGACATAACCTTGGGCGGCGTACGCATGGTCGTTGTCCCGTTGGTGGCCCATCGCGTGCGCGACGGGCCTACCCAGTCCCCGTCGTGCAGCGGGGACCTAATAGGAATCCTACGCCTTATTCCCGGGTTATCAGCGGGAGAACATCGACGTCAGTGCGACAGCACTTCCAGACGTACGCCATTCGTCTTCGGTCCGAATGCCCCGATGGAAATCATGACGATCACCATGCAGACCGTAATGCCGGTAAAGACGCCGGGCACGCCGAAGTCGCGCAGCAATGCCGCGATGAGAAAGCCGGAAAGCATGGCGCCCGCTCGACTGGCCGAATACACGATCCCGTTGGCGCGGCATCGGATCGCCGTCGGGAAAAGCTCGGCCTGATAGGCGTGGTAGCAAACGGAGATGATCTGGCCGAACAGGCTGATCACGATACCGCACACGATCAGCCCCGGCACGCTGGTCAACCGGGCGAACGTGAGACCGAAGATCACGACGGCCGCAGCGGAGCCGACGATGAGCCACTTGCGCTCGATTCTGTCGGCGAAGAAGAGAGTCAGCGCCGGTCCGAGCGGTAGCGCAAACGCGATGATGAAGGAATACAGCAGGCTCTTCGTTACCGTAATGCCCTGACCGATCAACAGGGTCGGCACCCAGTTGGCGAATCCGTAGTACCCGATGGCCTGACAGAAGTTGAACGCGATCAGCATCAACAAACGCGAGCGGTACGGCGGCTGAAGCAGCTCGGTGAACGTCGCCCGGCGCTGCGGCGGCAGTTGGACGACGTCAGCCGGCGCCGGCAACGGCGATCCGGTTTCCTTCATCACGGCTCGCTCCATGTGCGAGACGATCGCGTCGGCTTGGTCGGCGCGACCATTCATGGCGAGCCAACGCGGGCTTTCCGGCACGGCGCGTCGCACAAACCAGACCAGCACCGCGCCCACCGAACCCGCGAGCACCACCCAACGCCATCCGTCGAGTCCGAACAGGGTGGTCGGCACCAACCAGTAAGACAACAGTGCCGCGACGGGCGCAGCCGCGAACATGACCATCTGGTTAAACGCCATCGCACGTCCGCGCATGTGTTGTGGCATCAGTTCGGTCACGTAACTGTCGATCGTGACGATTTCCACACCGACGCCGATCCCGGCGATGAAGCGCCAGATGATCAGCGACTCCGGTGAGTTCGACAGCGCCATGATGGCCGAGCAAACCGAGTACCACAGCAGTGAATACGTGAACACGACGCGGCGGCCGAAGCGATCCGGCAACCCGCCGAAACAGAACGTGCCGACAAACAAGCCGGCGAACGTCGCGGCAATGAAGCCGGCAATCCCGTGAAATCCGAACAGCGAATGGGTGGTGGCGCTCAGAAGACCGCTCTTCGCCATGCCGGGCGCAATGTACCCGGTGAAAATCAGGTCGTAGATTTCGAAGAAGCCGCCCAGCGAAATCAGCAAGACGAGCTTCCAGAGATAGCCGGTAACCGGCAGCCGATCCATTCGGGCCGCGACTTCCGCGGCGGGGTGAATGTCGGCGGAAACGTGATTTGCTTCAGAGGGCGGTGCGCCCGCGGTCAGACCTGTTGTCATGCTTGTCTCCAGAGTGTCCATCGCGGCATGGGTTTTGTTATGGCGCCGCGACATCGTTTAAGCGCATATCACTCGCGTGCTTCGCCAGACGTGCGAATGCGCGGTTGCGGTTTCGTTAGGCGGCGACCCTGCGCGTCAGACGCCCGAGGATTTGCTGCGTGTGTTCACCGACTTTTGCGAGCGCCTGCCTGACGCCGGGACGGCGCCCGCCCAACGTGATCGGCAGTAGCACGACATCGGTGACGGTGCCGTCGTCGGTCTCCATCGGCGCGATGCCGCCGCTGGCGCGAAGATGGGGGTCGTCGAGCAACTGTTCGGGACGCACGATCGGCGCGAACGGAATGCCCGCCGCTTCGAGTCGAGGCATCAGCGCTTGCATGTCGTGGTGACGAAGCACGGCGCCGAGTCGCTCCAGCAGGTGCGGTCGCACGGCGACGCGGTCGGCGTTCGTGGCGAATTGCGGTTCGGCGGCGAACTCGGGGCAGCCGAGTACATCGCAGAGCTTGAGGAACTGCTTGTCGCTGACCGCGCCGATGAAGAGCGGCTCGTCGTGGGCGAGCGTGAACACGTCGTAGACGCTCCAGGCCGACACGCGGGCGGGCATCGGCGGAGGCGCTTCGCCCGTCATCGAGTACTGCTGCATGTGCTGCGAGCTGAGGAAAACGCAGTTCTCGAACAACGCGCTCTGCACCTCCTGGCCCCGGCCTGTCGCATCGCGCTCGCGCAGGGCGGCCAGCACGCCGATCGCGCCGAACATGCCGCCCATGATGTCGTTGACCGATGTGCCTGCGCGAAGCGGGCGGCCCACAGGGCCCGTCATGTACGAGAGCCCGCCCATCATCTGCACCACTTCATCCAGCGCCAGACGCTTCTCGTACGGCCCGGGCAAGAAGCCCTTGTGCGATACGTAAATGAGGCGCGGGTGTTCACGGGACAGTGTCGTGTAATCGAGGCCACACGACGCCATCAACCCGGGGCGGAAGTTCTCGATCACGATGTCGCACTCGCCAATGAGTTCGGCCGCCGTTGCTCGGCCATCGTCGGTATTGATGTCGATGACGACGCTTTTCTTGTTGCGATTGAAGGCGCGGAAGAATCCGATGCCCAACCCCGGCAACTTGCGTGTCTTGTCGCCGCCGGGTGGCTCGACCTTGATGACCTCGGCGCCCAGGTCCGCGAGAATCATCCCGCAGGTCGGGCCCATCACCATGTGGGTGAACTCAACGACTCGCACGCCGTCGAGCGGCAAACGATTTTCTTGGGACATCGTGGCAATCCTCAGGCAGCGGTCGGTAGCGTCTCGTGCGACGCGTCCGTCAATGGGGGCCGTCCGGCGCGCGCGAGCGCACCGTGGAATGTTTCACCCGGCAACCACGTGCTCAGGCGGGCGCGAAGAGCAAGGAGCGCATCGATATCGAGCCCCGTCGCAATGTGCATGTCATCCAGCATGAAGGCCAGATCTTCGGTGGCGGCGTTGCCGCTTGCGCCTGGCGCGTGCGGACACCCGCCAATGCCGCCAAGGGACGTATCGAAGCGATCGACACCCGTGCCGAGTGCCGCGATCACGTTGGCCAACGCCAATCCGCGCGTGTCATGGAAGTGACCGCACCACAGGCGCTCGCCGGCCAGCTTGCGCGCTTGCGTAAACAGCCGGCTCACCGCGCCGGGGCCGGCGTAACCCACCGTATCCGCCAGGCTGACGTCGTCGGCGCCGACGTCGAGCAACGCAGCGAGACAGCGCATCACGTCGGCTTCCGGCACGACCCCTTGCAGCGTGCAGCCGAAGGCTGTGCCCACGCCGCCCTCGATCTTTGTTTTGACGCCGGCGGCGTCGCGTGCGGCACGCATGCGCCCGACCTCCGCGATAACGTCATCGGGCGTTTTGCGCAGGTTGGCCAGGCTGTGCGCATGGCTCGCCGAGAGGGGAACGAGCAAGCGGTCGACACCGCAGGCCAATGCGCGCTCGGCGCCTTTCAGGTTCGGCACCAGTGCGCTCACGGACAAGCCGGGCAGGGTGCGCGCGTGGGCCACGAGTGCGGGCGTGTCGGCGAGTTGGGGCAGCCGCTCAGGGGGCACGAACGAGCCGACCTCGATTTCGCGCAGACCGGCGGCGTAGGCCGCGTCGATCCACTCGATCTTGCGTTCGGTGGGCAGCACGCTGGACAGGCTTTGCAGCCCGTCGCGCATGCCGACCTCGCGCAAGACGACTCGCGACGGATACAGGGACATGGCATCTCCAAAGTTATCGGTGCCGGTCAGATCACCCGGCTTTTGTGCTAACTTTAGTCATTCCCGAATGGAAATAAAGAGAAGAAAAGGCAGCCTAGGCGTTCCATTCCGGAATGTCAGAATGGAGCCGACCGAGGAGGCGCTGTGCGCGACATTGATTTGAAGACCCTGCGCTTGTTCGTGGCCGTGTGCGACCACAACAACATCGGTCGCGCGGCGAGCGAGGCGCATATCGAACCGTCGGCGATCAGCAAGCGAATTGCGCAGATGGAGTCGGACCTTGGCGTGACGCTGTTGACCCGCACGCGGCGCGGGGTACAACCCACAGCCGCCGGCTTGGCCGTGCTGGAGAATGCGCGCAGCGTGTTGTTCACGATGGAGCGAATCGCGTCCGACGCGGCGTCGTTCGGGGGCGGATTGAAGGGGCGGGTGAGCCTGTGTGCGTCCGCGTCGGCCATTGCGGAATCGCTGTTGGACGATATCTCCGACTTCATGTCGATCCCGGCCCATGCCGACATTCGGGTGGATGTCGAGGAGCGGCTGTCGGTCGATCTGGTGCGCCGCATTCGCGAGGGCGCCGCATCCGTCGGTGTCTGTTGGGACAACGTTGCGCTGGACGGCTTGCAGGCGGTGCCGTACCGCGAAGATTCGCTGGCCTTGGCGGTGCATCCGGCGCACCCGTTGGCCGGGCGCCGCTCGCTGTCGTTTCACCAATCGCTGGACTACGACCATGTGGGCATGCCCCCGGCGACGGCGGTGCATACGTTGCTGCAGCGAGCAGCCGCGAATGTCGGGCGGACCGTGACTTATCGCGCGGTGGTATCGAGCTTCGATGCGGCGTTGCGCGTGGTTGCCGCGAACCTGGGCATCAGCGTGATTCCCGCCGAAGTTGGCGAGATCTACCAATCCAGCATGAAGATCAAGACGATCCCGCTGACCGACAGTTGGGCTCGCCGACGCTTCATCATCTGCTATCGCGACTTCGACACGTTACCGCCCGCCGCGCAGCGAATGGTCGAACATCTGGTGGAGCGCGCTCGCGCCCAATCGTGACTATGCGACGGTATTTCCGGGGCGTCGCACAGTATTGGCCGGGTCGAGCGGCATGGCGCGGCGTATGATTTCAGTCATAGTCAGCGTGGCGTGCCGCCGGTAGACTTCGAATGCACTTTCGATTGGAGTTATCCATGAAACGCCCTTCACTGTTGTTGGTTGGGGCCGCGACCGCCGCCCTGTTCGGTGGCGCCGCTTTCTCATCGGTCGCCTTCGCCGACCTCGCCGCGCGCCAGGCGACGGTGGCGCAGCACGGGGCGGAGGTGATGCCGTTCTCGTTGGGCGCGACTACCCATGTCTTTACGAAAACGACCACGGGCGGCGTGCAGCAGGTTGTCACAAAGCATCGCGACCCGAAGCAGGTCGCGCTGATCCGCGAGCATATGACCGTCATCGCGCGCCAATTCGCGGCGGGCAACTTCGGGGCGCCCGAAACGATTCACGGCAGTGACATGCCAGGTCTAAAGGTGTTGCAGGACGCCCCGCCGGGCGAACTCAAGGTCAGCTATCGCGACTTGCCGAATGGCGGTGAGATCGTCTATCGCGCGACCGAGCCGCGCGTGGTCGACGCGCTGCATGCATGGTTCGACGCACAGTTGTCCGATCATGGTCATGACGCCATGGCGGGACACGATCCCGGCATGATGCACCACCATCCGATGAACGCTTCGACGGCGAAGTAAGTCGCGCATACCCACCGGGACACGCATGGCCGATCTCTCCGATGCCCTCGCCCCCGGATCGGTGTCGTGTCCGCCAACGTGGCCGGACGCACTGCGCGAATCCGCCCGGTTGCGCCGGTACGAGGCTAACACTTACGTGTTCAAGCGCGGACAGCGGGTCGAGTCGGTGTATCTGATTCAAACGGGGCAGGTGCTGTTGCGACGTGACGAAGCGCACGGCGAATCCATCACGTTGCAAACCGGAGGGCCTGGCGATTTCCTGGCCGAGGCGAGCCTCTTCAGCTCGCACTATCACTGTGACGCGTTTAGCGGCGGTGCGAGCGAATTGCTGGCGTTTCCAGCGAAGGCCCTGCTGGCGTGTCTGCAGCGCGATGCCGGGTTTGCCATCGATTGGATCCGGCTGCTGTCGCGGCAACTTGTACGCAGCCGCGCCCGCGCGGAACGCCTGACGCTACGTTCTCCGCGCGAGCGCGTGCTGCATTGCCTGCGGCTGGAGTGCGACGATCAAGGACGGTTCAAACCACCCGGAACGCTCATGCAATGGGCCGCCACCCTCGGCGTCGCCCATGAAACCCTCTATCGCACGCTGGCGCAACTGGAACATGATGGGACGATTGTGCGCGACGGAGTCGAGATTCGGGAGGCCTCGCGTCGGAGTGAGGTCCCGACGAAATGAGAGGTCGCGGCTAGCCGTGCGGTTTGAGCTGCGTCGGCGTCTCGCCGCAGGCCGGTCCGATGAGGCACTGGCCTGCGGCACCGAAGTCCTGGAGTCTGCAGTGGGCTCGATTTCCGGATGTTCAGAGACTGGCGAGTACCTGCCCGAGAAACTCACCAACGCGCGGGTGACAAGATTCGGCGAAGAACTCTTGAGGTGCCGCATCAACCAGAATGCGCCCACCGTCAATAAAGATGACACGGTCAGCCACCTTTCGGGCAAACGACATCTCGTGAGTGACACACAGCATCGTCATTCCTTCCGCCGCCAGAGTGACCATCGTGTCGAGGACTTCCTTCACCATCTCCGGGTCAAGCGCCGACGTAGGTTCGTCAAAAAGCATCACTGCAGGATTCAGGCATAGCGCACGCGCAATGGCCACCCGCTGTTGCTGACCGCCGGAGAGTTGCGGCGGATACTTGCCCGCTTGACTTCCCACTCGAACCTTATTGAGCAGCGCCATCGCGACCTGCCTGGCCTTGGCGGCATCCAGTCCCCTCACCTTCATTGGCGCGAGCATGCAGTTCTTGAGCACGCTGAAATGCGGAAACAGATTGAAGCTCTGGAATACCATGCCGACGTGCCGACGGACATCGAGCGGCTTCTCGTATCGCGCCCCCGTCGCGGGGTCGCGAACGACGATGGTTCCGCCATCGATATCCTCCAGCCCGTTAATACATCGAATCAAGGTCGACTTCCCTGAGCCGGAAGGACCGCAGATGACAACCTTCTGCCCCGCGTAGATTTTCAGGTTGATATTCTGCAGGACGGTGTGCTCGCCGAACTTCTTGGTAACGTTGCTCAGCTCAACGACCGGGTGATGCGTTGCGTTCATTGCATATTCCTTGGGGGACATGGTCAGGCCGTCGCCTTTACGGCTTCGCCGGAGGGGACTCGCATGGCGCTCGTCGTCTGGCGCCTGTGCCGCAAGTAATCGGAAAGTTCGGCAACCATCGAGCAGACAACAAAGTAGACAACGGCGGCGAATGTATAGAACTCAACGAGCTTGCCGTCGCGCTGGGCAATCTTCGACGCGGCGCCAACGAAATCCGTCAGCGACAGGACGTACACGAGCGACGTATCTTGGAACAGGATGACGGCTTGCGTCACCATGATCGGCACCACGGCCTTGACTGCCTGCGGAACGATGATCAGTGAGAAGGTTTGCCAAGTGCTGAGCCCGAGCGCCTTCGCCCCCTCAAACTGCCCACGCGGAACGGCCAACAGGCCGGACCGAATGATTTCGCAGAAATACGCCGCTTCGAAAAGCGTGTATGTGACGAAAGCGGTCAACTGCGGACTGACCGAAACGGACATCCCGTTCGGTGAGAGGGTACGAAGCGCCACCGGCACAAGAAAGAAGAACCAGAACAACACCATGATGAGGGGAATGGAGCGCATCACCGTGACGTAGGCCCAGATGATTTTACTCAGCACGGGCACCTCAATATGGCGAACGACCGCCATGGCGGTACCGATGACCAGTCCCCCGGCAAAGGCGACGAGCGTCAGCTGCAGCGTGAAAACCATGCCTTGGCCGAGATAGGGGAGCGCAGCGACAATGGCTTCGTAGTCAAACGTCATGACAATGACTCCGTTACGGGTGCCAACGCCGACTTTTTCGTCGACGAGAATCTGCGGATGACCAATTCGGCGACACCGTAGATAAGCAGCGAAAGGACGAGGTACGTTACGGTGACGACGCTAAACGACTCAAACGTTCTAAATGTGAATTCGTTCATTTGTTGCGCTTGTGCCGTCAGTTCCAACAGCCCGATGGTCATCGCCACCGACGTGTTCTTGAGCAGTGCAAGCGCCTCGCTCGTCAACGAAGGGGCCATCGTCCTCAGCGCTTGTGGAATCAGAATCAACGCGTACGTTGTGAAGCTCGACAAGCCCAACGCAAACGCGGCCTCTCGCTGACCTTTGGGCAACGACTGAATGCCGGAGCGAATCTGTTCGGCGACGCGAGCGCCTGTATAGGTGCCGACGGCTACCAGCGCAGGTACGAAACTCCCCAAGGCGGAGGCATCTGCTTGAGTGCCGAACCCAGGCTGACGGGCAGCAACTCGGGAAGCACGAAATACCAGAGAAACGCTTGCATCAGGAGCGGTACATTGCGAAATACCTGAACGTAGGCGCGCGCGATGACACGGAACCCAAGACTGCGTGCGGTCCTGCCGCTCCCTACGACGATGCCGAGGACCGTAGCAATGACAGCGCCGCCTAGCCAAAGAAGCACGGTCCATTCGAGTCCGGACAGGAGCCAGTCGATATACCGGCCTCCGTCGATGGTGGTTTCAAAAAGCAATTCCATGGATGACGTAGCAAAATGGGGGCAGCGCTCGCTGCCCGTTGGCAATGTCTGTCAGGAGGGAACCTTATCGCTCGGGGATGTGACCCGAGCCTTCAGGTCCTGACTCATCGGAAAGTTAAGTTTGATGCCACGCGGGGGAATCGCGTCTTCAAACCATTGCTTGTAGATGCGGTCGAATTCTCCGGAAGCCATAAGCGATTTCAGCGTGTCATCCACGACCTTCTTGAACGCAGGGTCATCTTTCGCGATCATCAGACCGTAATAAAGCGAGTTGTACGATTCCGGCATGAAGGTGTAAGCACTCGGATCCTTGGCGTCAGCCTTCTTCGCGGCCAGGAGGATGTCGTCCTCGATGAACGCTGCTGCGCGACCATTCTCCAGCACGAGCATCGACTCTCCGTGGTCATGCGCCGGAATGTATTTCAGGTTCAGGTGGTTCTTCTGGCTGATTTCCTTCGCAAACTCCAAGGCGTTGGAGCCTTGCGTGTAGACGACGGTCTTGCCCTTCAGGTCGGCAGCCGTCTTGATGCCGGAATTTGCCTTCACGAGCCAGCGTGTGTGGCTCACAAACGTCGCGACGGAAAAGCCCACCTGCTTTTGTCGGTCCAGGCTATTGGCCGTGCTGGCGCATTCGATATCGACGTTCCCGTTGTTCACCAGCGCGATTCGATTGGCCGACGTGACAGGTACGTTCGTGATTTTCAACGAGGACATACCGAGCGTTTGCTTCACTCTATCCGCAATCTTGTGGCACAGATCAATGGAAAAGCCAACGTAGTTCTCCTTTTGGTCGAGGAATGAAAACGGTACGGACGCATCCCGTACGCCGAGACGGATTTCACCGGTGCCCTTGATCTTCGCCAGCGTGTCAGCCGCCTGCACGTTGCTGACCAGGACGAATGCGCTCGCCGCGACAAGAATCACCTGACTAACTCGTTGCAACATACCCCGAACTCCTTTTGACTGAGGCCTCATCGACCCGTTAAGTGATAAACGCCGGATAGGGCGTAAATGCACTCTAGGCAGTCAAAAAATAGAAAAAAAGGCGGTCATTTCTTTCCGAATAAGAAAGAAAATCTTCCCTTTCAAGTCGATCGGCGGAGGATTCGGGGCGAAAAGAACTGCGGGGAAATGGGTAGAAAGGCGCACCAGCCGTGGCCCGCAGGATAGCTGCGTGCGTTTGAATTCGGTCGATGGATACGCGCTTATCAAGCGTCGTCGCGGCGCTCAGACAGACGCCATGTCCGGGAATGTACCGACGCCATAGACCCACTCCGCGCCACCGCGCGGGACCTCGTTCGGCAGGATGTTCGCGATCAGACGAACTGCGTCGCTGCATTTTGCAGCGCGTCCAGCACGGCGGCCACCGCCGGACGCTTCGCGACACCTCTGGGCGAGGCAACGAATACCCGGCGATTCAACACAGGCGCAAGCGGGATGATAGACAGATCGGCATCGAGTTCCGCATGTTTGAGCGCCAAGCGCGGGAGCACGGCGACCACGCAACCTGTTCTCACAAGTTCCAACGTCACTGCTGTATTGCGACTGCTGGCCGTGACCCTGGGCGTGAACCCGGCCGCATAGCAGGCGTTCAGGATGAACGTGTGGTACGTGGATGCGGATTGGTTCAGCGCCCATCTCTCGTGAGCCAAGTCCGCCAACTGGATGGACTTTCTCGAAGCCAGCTTGTGCGACGCCGAAACGACCGCGTCGAAATGATCCACGCATAGCGCAATGAATTCGAGCGCATCTGCCAGCGATTCGGCGTTGACCAAGTCATCGACGATCGCGATATCGGTTTGCTTTGCCGCAGCGGCGCGCAGCCCCTCCGACGGTTCCAGTTCCGTAAAGATGACGTTGAGCTTCGGGTGTTGCTCCACCAGTTGATGGATTGCACGTGGCACCACGGTACTCGCTAGCGAGCCAAACGCCGTCAGCCGCACCTCGCCGATACCTCGATATTCGCGGCAGCGACTTCCGCCTCGATCTCCTCGACCATCGCAAACAGGTCGGTCGATCGAGCCACCAGACGGCGGCCTGCGGGTGTGAGTTGAACCCCGCGTCCAGAGCGCTCGATCAGCACGGTTTCCAGGTCGTCTTCAAGTTGCGCCAGTTGCTGCGATACCGCCGGCCTGGTCAGGTGAACCGCTTCGGCGACGGCGGAAATCGTGCCCAACACGGACAACTCGTGAAGCAATCGCAAACGTCCCAAGTGAAGCATCGTTCTGTCTCCCTGCCAAGAAGGTACGGCACCTAATGGTAAGCAATATTTACGCATACCGTCAAAAAGTGTCGTCTTTTTTTTCTTAATTTGTCTACCTATATTTCACTTCACCGAGATTCCGCTCGCGACGATGGACGGGGCCCCCCCTGAATGGCGTGAGCTTGCGAGCGGTGCCCAACGCACCGCATCGGCCCTTACAACCCGGTCTTAGATGGAGAAAGTGGAAATGAAGATTGCATTCATTGGTGTTGGACGCATGGGGGGACGCATGGCCGCCCGCCTACTCGCAGCCGGCCATGAGGTTCGTGTGTATGACCCGAGTCAGGCTGCCGTTGACTCGCTGGTTGCCCAGGGTGCATCCGGCGCAAAAAGTCCGGCCGATGCCGCGCGCGGCGCCGAGCGAATTCTCCTGAGCTTGCCGAGCCCCAAAACCCTGCGCGATGCCGTGATGGGCGAGACAGGCGTACTCAAAAGCGCAGTCGATGGCGCCATCATCGTCGACTTCAGCACTGTCGATCCTGCCACCACCAAGGAGATCGCGGAAGTTGCTGCCAAGCAAGGCGTGTACTTCGTCGACGCACCGGTCAGCGGTGGCGTGCTGGGCGCGGAGAGCGGCAAGTTGGTCCTCATGGTTGGAGCGACGGCCGAGCTGCTGCAAAAGCTGCAACCGGTGTTCGACGTTCTCGCCGGGCGCGTGGTGCATTGCGGACCGACAGGCGCGGGGCAACTGACCAAGCTGAGCCACAACCTGCTCACCGCCATCAATACCGTGGCGCTGGGAGAAGTACTCACCGCAAGCGTCAAGGCAGGCGCGAACCTGGAAGTGCTGTGCGAAGTCCTGTCGGCAGGTCTGGCCGGCAGCAAGATGCTCGATTACCTGCCGAAGACCTTGTTCACGGCGGAGCGCCCCGCGAACTTCGCCATCGACCTCATGCACAAGGACATCAAGCTGTGCCTCGACGAGTTCTCGAATCTCCCGATGCCGCTTGGTCAGTTGGTGCTCCAGACCTACAACGCAGCCCGAGCGAAGGGGTTGGGCGGCAAGGACTCCACCAGCGTCAATGAAATCTACGAAGCGTTGATGGGTGTGCGTCTGAGCCTGCCGACAGCGAAATAAGCCCCCGTACTCGACAAGGAAATTCCGTGAACACTCACACCGACAACCTCACCCCCGAAGTCGTGTTGCCGAACGCCGGCATCACCGGTTTGCTCGTCAACGGCGAATGGCGTAAGCCGGCCAACGGCAAGACGCTCGACGTTGAAAACCCTTCGCGTCGCACTATCTTGGCGACCATCGGTGCCAGCGACGCCGATGACGTAGCGGCTGCCGTGGCAGCCGCCAGCGCGGCCTTCCCGACGTGGCGCCGCATGGCATCGCGCGCACGCGGTGCGCTACTCATCGAACTGGGCAACCGCGTGACGGCGAACGCGGAAGAAATCGCGCGCGTTCTTGCCGCAGAAAGTGGCAATGCACTGCGCACGCAAAGCCGCCCGGAAGTGTTGGGGGCCGCCGAAGTCCTGCGCTATTACGGCGGCGTCATTGCCGAGCAAAAGGGCGAAACCTTACCGCTCGGTCCGGGAATATTCAGCTACACCACACGTGAGCCGCTGGGCGTTGTCGGCGCCATCATCCCGTGGAACTCGCCGGTCGTTCTGGCTGCCGTCAAGATCGGCATGGCGCTCGGCACCGGCAACACCCTGGTGCTCAAGCCGGCGGAAGACGCGCCTCTCGCCGTCATCAAGATTGCCGAGCTGGCCACGGACCTGTTCCCTGCGGGCGTATTCAATGTCGTCACGGGGACGGGCATCGATGCGGGTGCGCCGCTATCGGCACATCCGCATGTCGCGAAAGTGTCGTTCACAGGGTCGCTCGAAGTCGGCAAGTTGGTCGGCCGTGCCGTTGCCGATCGTATCGCGCGCTCGACGCTTGAGCTTGGCGGCAAGAGCCCCTGCATCGTGTACCCGGATGCTGCTACGCCGGAGCATATCGACGCAACAGTGACGGGCATCATCAACGCCATGCGATTCGCTCGCCAAGGCCAGTCGTGCACGGCAGGCTCACGCCTCTATGTCCACACCAGCGTGTGGGAGCCGGTCATGACGAAGCTCGTCGCCAAGGTGAAGGAAATGAAGATTGGTGACTCGCTCGACGAGACCAACGACATTGGCGCCATCATCAACGCCGAGCGTTACGCCGAAGTGCGCGCCTTTATCAAGGAGGCCATCGACAATGGCGCCAAGGTATTGACCGGATCCTTGCCGCCGACCGTCGAGGAAGCCAAGGGCTTCTTCCCTGAACCCGTGATTTTCGCCGGCGTGGATAACCGCTGGCGTGTTGCCCGTGAGGAGGTCTTCGGTCCGGTGCTCGTCGCCATCGAGTGGTCGGATGAAGAAGAAGTGCTCAACTGGGCAAACGACACGGTGTACGGTCTGGCCGCCTACGTCTTCACCAACGACCTCACGACGGCGCTTCGCGCGACAGAGCGCATCGATGCGGGTTGGCTCCAGGTCAATCGCGCCGGCGGACAGATTCCCGGCATGTCATACGGCGGCGCGAAGCAAAGCGGTATCGGCGCCGAGTACTCGATCGAGGGGGCGCTCGAGGCCTATACGGCCCGCAAGAGCGTGACCATCAACGTATAACTAGAAATAAGCGTGGCGGTCCGGCAACGACCGGGCCGCCGTTGTGAGTTTGGTGACAGGCGAGGTTCATCGTGACGACAAATCTCAACATCGCGGCACATGCACAGAGCGACGGTGGGCACAGGGTGTCCACCCGAGCAGCATTCAGCTCTTTCATTGGAACAACCGTCGAGTGGTACGACTATTTCCTCTATGGAACGGCGGCTGCATTGGTGTTTCCAAAGGTCTTCTTCAACGACCTATCTCCGGAGCTCGCGACGTTGGCGTCGATGGCTTCGTTTGCAGTGGCATTCATCCTGCGCCCCTTGGGAGGTATGGTCATTGGTCACTTTGGCGACCAAACCGGCCGCAAGAAAATGCTGCTCTTCACGCTCCTGGTGATGGGGCTTTGTACCGCAGCCATCGGCTTTTTACCAACCCAAAATGCCATCGGCCACTGGAGCCCCGCACTCTTGATCCTGTTACGTTTGATCCAGGGTTTCGCCCTCGGTGGAGAGTGGGGAGGCGCTGCGTTGATGTCTGTCGAGCACGCCCCCGAAGGCCGGCGCGGATTGTTCGGCAGCACGATGCAGATGGGTGTGCCCGCGGGACTGCTCGTGTCCAGTGGCGCCTTCGCGATTGTCTCATCGCTCCCCGACGACCAGTTCTTCACCTGGGGATGGCGCATCCCGTTCATCTTGAGCCTGGCGTTGCTGGCGGTGGGTATGTACATCCGCTTGCAAGTGACGGAGCCTCCCGCCTTCGAGAAGGTGCGAAGCGAGGGCAAGGTATCGCGCGCGCCGCTGCTTGAAGTGTGGCAAAACGAAAAGAAAAAGACACTCATCATGGTCTTTTTCCAGACGGTCGCGAACGTCGGATACTTCCTGATTACCGTCTATGCGCTGACCTACATCACCACCACGCTTCACCTGCCTCGTAGCGTTGCGTCGACGGCACTGCTGATCGCTGCGGCGGTGGACTTGGTCATGCAACCGTTCTTCGGCTGGCTCTCGGACAAGTGGGGACGCCGCATCGTGTATGGCATCGGTACGGTCTTCTTCGGGCTGTATGCATTCCCCATGTTTTGGCTGCTCGATACCGGCAATCCCACACTGATTACCGTCGCCATCTCGTTGGGTCTTGGCATTGGTCACGCGGCGACTGGCTCGTTGCACGGGGTGATTTACGCGGAGCAGTATCCGACACGATATCGCTTCTCGGGCTCTTCAACCGCGTATCAGTTGTCGGGAATCATCTCGAGTGCGCCGACACCGCTCATCGCAGCGTGGCTGGTGTCGCGCACCGGTAGCTCCGCCGCAGTCTCGTGGTATGTCGTGGTCGCCGCCGTTATCTCGATGATCTGCATCTTGATGGTCAAAGAGACCTACCGCGCCCGCATCGACCAGTGACGGGAGATATCGTGACACCGCTGTCCAATCAAATTACCGGCGAGCGCATCGACCGTCTTATGACGGTCGAGATTCGACCGATGTCCGGTGGCTTGCCGCCCGGCTACGTGGTTCCGATGTACGCCATCTGCCGATCACATCATGGCGAGCCGCTCAGCTCATTGGCGGCGCGCCGCCTCGCCGACGTGCTCTCGCACGGCGACACGGTCTTTATCGCCACCGGCGCCGGGACCGCGCCGAAACTCCCCCAGGGAGAGACGGACGGCCCTGTTGGCGCCGCAGTCCTCGCGCGGGCCCTGATGCTTGGTTATGGCGCTCGCATCGTGATGGTGACGGAAGAAGCGCATTCGGCCCCGGTGGAGGCCGTAGCAAACCTCGTGAATGCCGATTTACCCGACTGCGCCCCCATTCAGACCGTTTGCTTTCCCCTTGGGAAGTCGGGCGGCGAGCGCTATGCACAAGCGCTGATGAATACGCATCGACCTCGGGCCGTCATTTTCGTCGAGCGAGACGGACCAAACGTCGAGGGCTTCTTCCACGGTGTTCGGGGAGATTGCCGACATCCGGACGACGTCGGTCACGTCTATCTTCTCGCCGATATGGCGAGAAAGGCAGGCGCCTTGAGCATCGGCATCGGCGACGGCGGAAACGAGGTTGGCTTCGGTGCAGTTCGTGATGCCATTACGGCAGCACACCCTTACGGTGGGCGTTCCCTCGCCGGTCACGCGTCGGGGGTCGTGACCGTTACCGCCACGGACGTGGTGGTCAGTGCATCGGTATCCAACTGGGGGGCTTACGCGGTCGCAGCTGCGCTCGCGTGGCAATCCAATCGTCCCGAACTATTGCATTCGCCGGCCTCCGAGTTTCAGCTCATCGACGCGACCGTAAAAGCGGGGGCTCGAGACGGGGCGACCTCGCTTGCCGAAGCGGCGGTCGATGGCATCGACTGGGAAGGCCACGCGGCGTTTGTCGCGCTCCTTAGGAGCGTTATTTCCGTTAATCGCTGACCGATAAGGAACCCGTCGTCGCACTACGGATTGAGCGACGACGGGATAAACAAAGGTGACATCAATGAGTAGCGTCAACATCGAACGGCATTCCGTCGTCGCATCTGCCATAAAGACGGATAGTTTTGGAAACCCCATTGACCCGACGGTGGGCTTCGCGCGTGGCTCCATCATCAAATCCAGTATCGAAGAAGCCCTTCGTCTTCGACACGGCCAACACATCGCAGCGCAGCGGGTACGACTGCTGGGGTCTGAGTCGATTGGCGTGTTCACAGGCAACCAACGCGACTTTCCGATCGTTCCCGACGACATCGCAACGTTGTGCGAGGAGTGGGTGGGTCCCGGGCTCGCGGCAGAAGAGTTGCGCCAAGTCGCCATCGGTCATATGGGCGGTCGCTCGGCTGACGCGGTTGCGACCTTCAATCGCACGAGTGCCGGCATCATTGCGACTATTGCGGCGTTGGCCGGCGGCTTGCCGGTGGTATCGGTCGTTCCGCCGGGCGGACGTTCGCACGCCTCTGTCGTTCGCGGCGCCAAAATTGCCGGCGTGCCTGTGGTCGAGGCTCAGGGCGACAAGGGTTGGCAGGGCGCCATTAACGAGCACCGACCGGCACTCGTCGTCATTACCACCGTGACCAGTAGCCTGGAGCGAATGCAAGACGGCGTTACCACGCAAGTCATCCAATATGCCCACACCTCAGGCGCAAAAGTATTTCTCGACGAAGCCTATGGTGCCCGCCTGCGTACGGTCCTCCATCGCGGGCAGTTGAGTCTGCAGTTAGGCGCCGATATCTCCATCACGAACTGCGACAAGGCGGGTCTGTCTGGCCCGCGCGCCGGCGTGTTGGTCGGGCGAGCCGACCTGGTCACGGCCGCCGGTGCCAAGGGCGCGGAGTTTGGCATGGAGGCGCGCGCGCCGATCACCGCTGCGGTACTTCGCTCGCTCAAGAAGTATGAGCCTGACGACTTGCGCAAGGAAGCGGAGGCCGGCCAGAAGCTCGCCGCAGTGCTGGAGGAGACGCTTGGACGGGACCTCGTCCAGCGAAGCGACCTCGGGCCCATGGTCGAAGAAGACGCCGTCCTGCGCGTGCTGTTACGCATGGCGGGCAAAGATGGTTCGACACCGGTCGTGGTCCCGTGCGAGGCGACTTCGGCACTCGGGATGATCCTCTTGCAAGATCATGGCGTGCTGACGGTCAACACGCACGGCCAGCCTGGCGCGCGCGTTTCGCTGCGCCTGAAACCCACGCTTGACGCATTGGATCGCGTTGGCGGATTTGACGCGGTGGTTCATGCGGTTATGGATTCGCTGGAAAAGGTCGCGCAAGTCATAGGCGACCGCGCCGCCATTTCGCAAATCATCATTGGTAAGTGACTATGTCGACGGCAAATTTCTCTGCAATTGATAATCGCCTGGATGCTCTGGTCTCGCTCGACCTGGGCGGCCGCGGCGTCGAACACCTTTACACAGCCGCGCGCGAGCGTCAGGGAGGCTCGTTGGTCGGCGCGGCGGCGGATGCGTTGGCTGCCATTCCTGAGCGTTCGAACGTTTTTGTAACGACCGGTTCCGTGTCTCGCGCCTGGATTTCTCCCACCATCGGGGAGAACGATGGGCCTGCCGGGCTGGCCGCGATCGTTCGTGCGCTGTCGTTGGCGAAGAAGGCGCTCTGCATCGCGTTCGTCGAAGAAACGCTTATCGAGAGCACATCGGCCATTCTGACAACGGCAGGACTGACGGTGCTCCCTTACGAGCAGGCAACGATTGCGCGCGACGACGGCAGTCTTGCAGTGGTCAGCGTTGAACCGTTTCCGATCGACGATGTGAATGCGAAGGAAGCGTCGCGTGCGTTGATTGCCAAGTACCAGCCTGCGCTTTTCTTCTCAACCGAGCGCGTTGGCCGCAACGTGGATGGCATCTATTGCAGCATGCGCGGCATCGACTACGGCATGGGGCGCGCTCGCATCGATTTCATGTTCGACGAAGCGCGATCCCAAGGCATCGCCACGGTCGCTGTGGGTGATGGCGGTAATGAAATCGGCATGGGCGTTGTCGCCGATGCCGTGCGCAAGCATGTGAAGTTCGGCGACGCCAGGCCAGACGGCTCACCGGGCATCGGCGCGGTAACGGGGACGGATGCTCTGGTCACCGCGGCGTGCTCAAACTGGGGCTGCTACGCCATCGCGGGCGCATTTGCCGCCCGGATGGGAAGGCGTTCGCTGGCTCACACGCCCCCGCTGGAAGCGGCACTATTGCGACGGGGCGTCGATGTCGGATTGATCAATTCGGTCGATAACGTTGTTGACGGCAACGTCGACGGTCTTCCTGAAGCGACGCACCTCGCCGTCGTCCAGATGATTTCAACCATCATTGCGCCGGTGTTCAAATGACCCAATCCAATGCTGATGACGCCGGGGCCCGCATTGACGATGCCGCGCAGAACGCGCGAGACGCGCAAGCTCGAACGAAGTCGTCCGCCTACCAGGTGATGCTCACGATGCCGATGACGATGCTCGCCGGCAACGTATCCGAACGCCCGGATGTCAGTACCGTCGCCATCCTCGGTTACAACTAGTCGAATCCAGATGGAAACGAGTGACTTGCATCGAATCATTATTATTGGCGGCGGCGCCGGCGGCCTGGAGCTGGCCACCCGTCTTGGTGAAACGATGGGACGCAGGAATCAAGCCCAGGTGACCCTCGTCGACCGGTGCCGAACCCATGTGTGGAAGCCCCTGCTCCACGAGGTCGCGGCAGGCAGCCTGGATACCGAGGCGCACCAATTGGAGTACGCGGCACAGGCTCATTGGCATCATTTCGGGTTTGTGCAAGGCGAATTGGTGGGGCTGGACCGAACTGAAAAGACACTGCGGTTGGCTCCCGTGTTGTCATGGGATTCCAGCGAAGAAGTGCTTCCGGCCCGAGAACTGAAATACGACACGCTGGTATTGGCGCTCGGCAGCCAAACCAATTTCTTCGGTGTGCCCGGCGCGCAAGAGAACTCGACGCCGCTGGACTGTCTGGAGCAGGCGGAAAAGCTACGCAGACAGCTCATGCAAAGCTGCATTCGCGAAGCCTCGAAAATGGCAGAAGGGAAAGCATCCGACGGTGTTCACGTTGCAATTATCGGTGGCGGCGCGACCGGAGTAGAGCTATCGGCGGAACTTCGTCGAATGGAGACGGCATTTCGCAAGTTCGGCTTGTACGCTCGTCGACACGGCAGCGATATCAACATCAGCTTGATTGAAGCCGGGCCTCGAATACTACCGGCGCTATCGGAGCGCGTGGCGACGACCACGACAGATTTGCTTCGACGTCTCGGAATCCACGTATTCGTCGGAGACCCCGTCACCGACGTGGGGGCCAGCGAAGTCATGACAAAGAGCGGACGGCGCCTGCCTGCTGACATCACCATCTGGTCAGCGGGCATCAAGGCACCGGATGTTCTGACAGGATTGGATGGCCTGGAAGTCAATCGATTGAATCAGGTCAAAGTGACGAATCGTCTGCAATCTGAGTCCGACGAGAGCATTTTTGCGCTCGGCGATTGCGCAAGTTGCTCATGGCGGGGGGCCCAGTTTGTGCCTCCCAGGGCTCAAGCAGCTCACCAGCAGGCTACGTTTCTTGCCAAGGCGCTGCGGGCGCGCGTCAACGGACGCGCGCTCCCCGAGTTCCGATATACGGACCACGGGTCTCTTGTGTCTCTGGGCGGGGCCTCAGCAGTGGGAAGCCTGATGGGCGGGATTGTCGGAGGAAACATCCTGATCCAGGGTCTGTTGGCACGATTCATGTACGCCGCGTTATATCGGAAGCACATTGCGACCGTTGCCGGCTTCCGTCGAATGCTTGTCGATGCCACCGTGCACGGGCTTCGACGAATCGGGATGCCAAGAGTCAAGCTTCATTGAGGGTGGCCGAGGTCATGTGGTCTATCGGCTCAAGTCATCCACCGAGCCATGAGCGATATCAAACTTGCGAACGTCATGAGTAACCCCATAAGCCTTTCGAGCATTCGAGATCTGTTCCCTGTCACGAAACACTTGATTTACCTGGACGCAGCACACCAGACGCCGCTGTCCACACCGGTACGCCGCGCGATCGAGGGATTCCTCGATGAGGGATATGAGGCGGCAGGCCCGAAACCGGTTTGGATGCGGCGCGTGGAGGAGGCGCGCGCGTGCACGGCGCGATTCATTCACGCGTCGCCCGGCGAGATTGCATTCACCAAGAACACGTCGGAAGGGCTGAACATCGCGGCCAACGCGGTTCCCCTGAAAGCCGGTGACAACGTAGTGCTGATCGAAGGCGATCATCCAAACAACGCTTACGCTTGGCTCAATCTGCAGCGCAAGGGTATCGAGGTTCGCTTTGCCAAGCTGACTTCCAACACCGATGTGGCAGACGCAAATATCTTTGCGCCATTGATTGACCACCGCACGAAGGTCATCACCCTATCGCATGTCACGTTCCATGCCGGACAGCGTCACGACATCGCCAGCATCGGCAGGCTATGCCGTGAGCGAGACATCTACCTGATTGTCGATGCCATGCAGTCAGTGGGGGTGTTGCCGCTGGACGTCGATGCGCTCGGCGTCGACATGCTCGCGGCAGGTTGCCACAAGGGATTGTTGGTTCCGCAGGGACTTGGATTTCTGTATGTGCGCGCCGGGCTGACTGAACTACAGCCGACGTACCTCGCAATGTCGGCAATGGCTCGGCCGCCAGCGGACTACATTGCCCGACCGGACGACATGGGAATACGCGACGATGCAAGCCGGTTCGAACTCGGCAATTTCAACCTGCCGCATTTGCATGCGCTAATGGCGTCCGTTGACTTGATCGAGCGCATTGGTCCGACGAACGTTGAAGAGCACGTCTTGTCGCTTGGAGACCGCCTCATCGGCAAGCTTGACGAATTGGGTGTGCCGCTGGTGGGACCGCGAGAGCGAGCGGCTCGATCCCACATTTATGTGCTGGCGCTTCCGGCGCAGACGTGGGCCGATTACTTTGCAGAGAATCGGGTTCGTATCTCCCCGGAACGGGATGGCGTGCGCATCTCGTTTGGCATCTTCAACACCAGCGAAGATGTCGACAACGTGGTTGAAATCATTCGACGAAGGTTGGAAACAGTGGGGGCCGGGACACCTGCACGTTGATTTCCGCTTGCTGTCCAATCGGCGGAGCTTGGTGTGTCCCGAGATACTGCTGCCGAGCCAGTCTTGCAATGGTGGAGCTTTCGGCGCCAACGAGGCAAGGTTGCGGCAGCAATGGACCGTCAATGGCTTTTACTCGACCCGCAACGTGCCCTTCATGGTTCGGTGAAATCGACAGAAGTAGGGAAAGCTTCCCTTCCTTGTCGCCGTGAACCGCCATGACTCGCCTGGCGCTATGTCCTTCGAGTCGAAGCCCCCCGATTGCGCGCTGACCGTGTGGGGGTAGGGGTCATGGTTGACCCACATGACCGTCTCGCCCACCTTGACGGTCAAATCCGGCGGTGCGTATTGCATGCTGTCTATCGTGACGGTGTGGGCCGCCGGCTCGGCGCAAACGGTCTGCGCCGCGCTCACCGCCAAACCCAGGCTCAACGTCATCAGCAAAGCGATCGATGGGTATCGCATGGCCTAGTGATACGACTTGGTGGCCAGTTCGCTTTGGATATGTTTCGCGTGTTCCAAATGCGCGACGAAGGCCGGCCGAACCTTGACCAGCAGCGCCTTCAACTCATCATTCTTGGCGCTTGGAATGAGGGTTTTGTCCATCACGTCGATCACCGCCTCGTGATAGGCAACTTCGTGGTCTACGTAGGCGCGATCGAATGTCTTCCCCTTGAGTCCCTTCAGCGACTGGATGTTCTTGTCGCCGCCCGCCTTCAGGCTCTGGCTCGTGGGGTTGTCTTCAGGCGTGACCTTCAGCTTCTCGACAAGGGCCACGGCCGATTGATTGACACCGGTATGGTCGACGACCATCCGCTTGGCAAACGCCTTCACGTCTTTGCTTGCTGCCTTGGACTCGGCGAGTTTGCCGGCGTCGATATCGACCTGATTCGCCGTGACGACGATCGATGCAATCTGGGCATCGTTTGGCGCAGCATCCTGCGCCATGGCAGTTTGCGCCGCAACGGCGAACATGCCGGATAAGAGAATGCTTGCAATCTTCATGATATTGAACCTCCGTTTTCCTACCCGTGAAAAAGTCCCCTGTGATCCCGATCAGTGCGATCGAACCATCCCGCGCCGGCGAAGCGCGTCGAGAACGTGATGAACCACCGCGTCACAATCCGCCCCGGCAAAGCTGAAAGTACTTTGCAGGTAGGGTTTCACTTGCTCGGCCAGAGACTGACGCAGCATCGTGCGAGCGCGTAAGAACCGTGTCTTGACCACGTCGTCGCTGACGTCCAGGCAGTAGGCCGTTTGCGCGACGCTCATGTCCTCGACGGCGCGCAGGATGAACACGGACCGGTAGATGGCGGGCAGATTCTCGACCGCCGCCTGCAAAACGTCGCGCACTTGGCTGCGCTCGGCCATGACGTCGGGCGAGTCCCCGCTGGAGGTGCGCAAAGCCATGCTGTTCTCCGGTGAACGTTCGCTGGGCGAATCGTCGTAGTCGAGCGCCACTTCCCGCTGAGCAATCCGGCCTTGCTTGCGTTGCGCCGATAGCGCGGCGTTGATCGTGATACGCGCCAACCAGGTGCTCAATGCGGCCTCGCCGCGAAACGACTCAAGCCGAGTGAAGGCATGCAAGTAAGCTTCCTGCACGACGTCCCGGGCTTCCTCGTCGCTCGACACCACGCCACGCGCCGTGCGGAACAACAACCGGTTGTTGCGCCGCATGATGGCTTCGAAGGCGGCGCCGTCACCGGCGCGAGCACTGGCGACCAGTTCCGCGTCCGTTCTGGCATCAAAGGCCGGTGGCATAGGCAGACTCCGCTGAGGACGCAGTTGAAGAAATTGTTTGTTTTCGCCCATTAGACGCGCGCTGCGGCAAAAAAGTGACAACGAAAGCGGTGGAGGTCGGGGCCGGTCTTCGCCCGCCCCGCTGCCGCGACCCAATCCCCCAACCACGCAAGGCCCTCAAGTCTTATATAAGACATAAGACATAAGACGTTTGATCTTATTTGGCTTAAGGACTAAAATCACGGGAAACGCAGTCTTGGAACAAGCCTCGGAGGGCTGACCCCCTCCCCCCGAAACGAATTGCCAGCAGGTCTTCTCATGCTCGAAAACTATCGTGTTCACGTGGCCGCCCGCGCCGCGCTTGGTATTCCGCCCCTGCCGCTGACGGCACAGCAGACCGCTGAACTGGTCGAGCTGCTGACCAATCCGCCGGCGGGTGAAGCCGAAACGCTGCTCGAGCTCATCACGAACCGCGTCCCGGCCGGGGTGGACGAAGCCGCTCGCGTGAAGGCCGGCTTCCTCGCCGCCGTCGCCAAGGGTGAGACCGCCTGCTCGCTCATCTCGCGCGCCCGTGCGACCGAACTGCTCGGCACCATGCTGGGCGGCTACAACATCCAGCCGCTCATCGAGCTGCTGTCCGACGCCGAAGTCGGCACCGTCGCTGCCGAGGCCCTCAAGAAAACCCTCCTGATGTTCGATCAGTTCCATGACGTCAAGGAACTGGCCGACAAGGGCAATGCCAACGCCCGCGCCGTGCTGCAAAGCTGGGCCGACGCCGAATGGTTCACCAGCCGTCCGGAAGTGCCGCAGAGCCTGACCATCACCGTATTCAAGGTGACGGGCGAAACCAACACCGACGACCTCTCGCCGGCCCCGGACGCCACGACGCGCCCGGATATCCCGATGCACGCGCTGGCGATGCTCAAGAACGCGCGCCCCGGCATCACCCCGGAAGAAGACGGCAAGCGCGGCCCGATCAAGTTCATCGAATCGCTCAAGGAAAAGGGCCATCTCGTCGCCTATGTGGGCGACGTGGTCGGCACCGGCTCCTCGCGCAAGTCGGCCACCAACTCGGTGCTGTGGTTCACGGGCGAAGACATCCCCTTCATCCCGAACAAGCGTTTCGGCGGCGTGTGCCTGGGCAGCAAGATCGCCCCGATCTTCTACAACACGATGGAAGACGCCGGCGCACTGCCGATCGAACTCGACGTGTCGAAGATGGAAATGGGCGATGTGGTCGAACTGCGCCCGTACGAGGGCAAGGCCCTCAAGAACGGCGAAGTGATTGCCGAATTCCAGGTCAAGTCCGACGTGCTGTTCGACGAAGTGCGTGCCGGCGGCCGTATTCCGCTGATCATCGGCCGCGGCCTCACGGCCAAGGCACGTGAAGCGCTGGGCTTGCCCGCGTCGACTCTGTTCCGTCTGCCGCAGCAACCGGTCGACAACGGCCGCGGCTTCTCGCTGGCGCAAAAGATGGTTGGACGCGCCTGCGGCCTGCCTGAAGGCCAGGGGATCCGCCCGGGCACGTACTGCGAACCGAAGATGACCTCGGTCGGCTCGCAGGACACCACGGGGCCGATGACCCGCGACGAACTCAAGGATCTGGCATGCCTCGGCTTCTCGGCCGATCTCGTCATGCAATCGTTCTGCCACACGGCCGCGTATCCGAAGCCCGTGGACGTGAAGACGCACCAGACCCTGCCGAACTTCATCAGCACGCGCGGCGGCATTGCGCTGCGTCCGGGCGACGGCGTGATTCACTCGTGGCTCAACCGCATGTTGCTGCCGGACACCGTCGGCACGGGCGGCGACTCGCACACGCGCTTCCCGATCGGCATCAGCTTCCCGGCGGGCTCGGGTCTGGTCGCCTTCGCCGCTGCCACCGGCACGATGCCGCTGGACATGCCGGAATCGGTGCTCGTGCGCTTCAAGGGCAAGATGCAGCCGGGCGTCACGCTGCGCGATCTGGTCAACGCGATTCCGCTGTACGCCATCAAGCAAGGCTTGCTGACGGTGGCCAAGCAGGGCAAGAAGAACATCTTCTCCGGTCGTGTGCTCGAAATCGAAGGCCTGCCCGATCTGAAGGTCGAGCAAGCGTTCGAACTCTCGGATGCCTCCGCCGAACGTTCGGCCGCCGGTTGCACGGTGCACCTGAACAAGGAACCGATCATCGAGTACCTCAACAGCAACGTCACGCTGCTGAAGTGGATGATTGCGCAGGGCTACCAGGATCCGCGCAGCCTGCAACGCCGCATCGCGGCCATGGAGCAGTGGCTGGCCGATCCGCAACTGCTGTCGCCGGATGCCGACGCCGAGTACGCTGCCGTCATCGAAATCGATCTGGCCGACATCCACGAACCGATCGTGGCCTGCCCGAACGATCCGGACGACGTGAAGACGTTGTCGGACGTGGCTGGTGCGAAGATCGACGAAGTGTTTATCGGTTCGTGCATGACCAACATTGGTCACTTCCGTGCGGCATCGAAGCTGCTCGAAGGCAAGCGCGACATTCCGGTCAAGCTGTGGGTGGCGCCGCCGACGAAGATGGACCAGAAGCAGTTGACCGAAGAAGGTCACTACGGCGTGTTCGGTACGGCGGGTGCGCGCACGGAAATGCCGGGCTGTTCGCTGTGCATGGGTAACCAGGCACAGGTGCGCGAAGGTGCAACGGTCATGTCGACGTCGACCCGCAACTTCCCGAACCGTCTGGGCAAGAACACGAACGTGTATCTGGGCTCGGCGGAACTGGCGGCGATCTGCTCGCGCCTGGGCAAGATCCCGAGCAAAGAGGAGTACATGGCCGACATGGGCGTGCTCGCCACCGACGGCGACAAGATCTACAAGTATATGAACTTCGATCAGATCCAAGACTTCAAGGAAGTCGCCGACACGGTGCAGATGTAAGTTTGATGGCGCGTTACGGTACTTTGCTTGTGCCGTAATGCGATAAGCACGGCGAAATGGCGCCGCGAACTGAACGTTCGCGGCGCCATTTTTGCTTCAACTGCCGCATTTGCACTTGGAGCATTGGGTGCGATTGTGCGTGTGGTTGCACACGTAGCCGTTAGCGCGTTCACGTACCGCTCAGCACGTAAGTCTTGGTGCAGGACCGATCTATCACCGCTGGACGGGGCTGCAGCGAAGTTGGGTACCCAGCCGGGACTCAATGGAGGAAAACCCTGCCGGGCTCGAAAACGTTGACTTGGATTAATGATCGGCAGACCGCTGGCGCGTACAGTCCAGAAAAGGCGGACATATCGCGAGTCAAGGAGGGTTCAATGCAGCGGCATTCGACTGGCCTCACTCAAATCGTCTGGGTACTCGTATGCGTAATGACACTATGTTCCAGGTCAGCGGATGCAGTGCCCTCGTTCGCACGCCAGACGGGCATGTCCTGCGTGGCGTGTCACGTCAGCTTTCCCGAACTCACACCGTTCGGGCGATACTTCAAGATGACGGGATACACGCTGTCGAACTACGGCACAGTCCCGCTTTCGGCGATGTTGCAGGTTTCGCGTACCAACACGCAGACTATCGACCAAACGAACTACGATTTCGTCAGAAACGGGGGCTTGCGGTCCAGCAAGGCAGTATCTTCTATGCGGGACGCGTATACGACCATGTGGGCGCGTTTGCGCAATGGAGCTATGACGGTATAGGCCATCACAGCGCACTCGACAACACCGATATTCGAGCTGCCGGTCACTTCACTGCGGCGGATGTTGACTTCATCTACGGTATTACGATGAACAATAACCCGACCGTCTCCGATGTCTGGAACAGTACACCGGCTTTCGGCTTTCCCTATGCATCGTCCAGCGTAGGGGTGTCACCGTTGGCATCGACGCTAATCGATGGCAGTCTCGCGCAGCAGGTGGTTGGTGCGGCAGCCTATGCATTTTGGCAACGAAGCATTTACGTAGAGTTCGGCGCCTATCGAACTGCTGACCAGATTTTTTCCCTATTCCGCGCGGGCAGGACACCGCATCGCCTGGTGGCGTGGCGAGACTGAGTGGCGCGGCCCCGTACTGGCGGGTTGCCTACAATCGCGAGTGGGGCGGTCACTCATGGATGCTTGGAGCGATGGGATTGTCCGCCAACAAGTATCCCGACAATACGCTACCTGGCACCCCAACCGACCGTTTCCGTGATTATGCAATTGATACGCAGTATCAATTCCTGACACTGACTCACGCCGTGTCATTACAGTTCATGTGGATTCACGAACTGCAAGATTGGCGCGCAAGCTTTCCCGGCGGCGGTATCGGTGCCGGCCCCACGCCGGCCAATGCGGCCGACCATCTAGATACGATCAAGGCCAAGGCATCGTACATCTATCAGCGCAAGTACGGTGGCGCATTGGCCTACTTCTCGACAACTGGCAATCGCGATGTAGGCCTTTATGGGCCTACACCGGTGACGGGAAGCGCTAACGGGCTTCCCGATACACAGGGCGTCATCTTTGAACTCGACTATCTGCCGGTTCCACAGGTGAAATTCTCCGTGCAGTACACCGCTTTCCTCAAGTTCAACGGGGCGCGTTTCAACTACGACGGAAACGGTAGAAATGCCAGCGATAACAATACGCTTTACTTGCTAGGCTGGTTCATGTTCTGAGCACGCTTGCATCCATCCGAATGGGAGAGTCCTCATGAGCGCCAAACGTTTTACTCTCGGGGAATGGTCGTTGACGATTCTCGCGGTTTGTATGGCCGGGCTCAGCCAAACGGCCCTTGGGCAAAACGCAGAGAAGCTGGCGGCCCAACTGTGTGCCACATGCCATGGCGTGACCGGTCATAGCGAGTCGCCCATGTTTCCGCGACTGGATGGACAAACGCCCCAGTATCTTGAAGCCCAATTGAAGGGATTCCGGAATCATGCTCGGGGAGAGAGCGATGCCCGAGCGTATATGTGGGGTATCGCCTCACAATTGGACGACGGCACAATTTCGGCATTAGCCGAGTATTACGGACATCAAAACGCGCCTCCAGGCGCTGCCGGCGCTCCCGACCAGATGGCGATGGGCAAGGACATCTTCGAGCACGGCATTGCCGCGCAAGGGGTGCCCGCCTGCGCGGCGTGCCATGGCCCGCATGCCGAAGGTAACGGCACATTCCCTCGCTTGGCCGGGCAGCATCAGGCCTACCTGCTGCGGCAGATTGAGGTGTTCAAGGCCGGCACGCGAGCCAACGCACCCATGATGAGCGCAGTGGCGCACACGTTGACGGATGTACAAGCGACGGCAGTCGCGGCATACCTGCAGTCGCAGTAATGGCGCTATGACGATATGGCGTTCGTGGCCGCCCCAAGAAGTCGACCGACGTTTTTTCCAACGTGCGCATCATGGCAACACCTCCGAATGGATCTTGTCATTCCTTGGAGTGTTGCGTGCCGCGGACGCTAAAGCCGAGTGCCGCTCGAACCGGGGAGACGTCGTCGAGATATACGGCGAACAAGTCGCCTCTGTTTCAATGAGGCTTCCGGTTTGAGCTGCCAGGCGAGACGCATCGCAGCGCACTCATGCATTCAGTTCAGCGATGATGCGCTCCGCAAGAAAATCACAGGGCTGTCGGTTGGACGTGACACTTCGCGCAAGCACGATCTCGAGCGTGCCAATCTCCGGCAGACCATGCGCCGCCCCGAGCAAAGTAAAATCAGACGGCACGGCACATCGCGCTAGCGGCGTAATGGCGAGGCCGGCGCGCGCCATCGTCAGCAGGCCCAGCAGGCTCGGACTCTCATACGACGTTCGATAGGCGATCTTTGCGCGCTCCAGACTCCGAATCGCCTTCTCGCGCGCGACGCTTCCCGGCAAGAACACTGCGATGGGCAGTGGCCGCTCTCGCCAAATGTCGGTCGCGCCCGGGGCGGCCGCCCACACCATCGGCTCGTGCCGCAAGAACTCGCCGGTCAGTCCTTTGACCCGCGTTGCGCACACGAGGTCCACCGTACCGTCGCGCAGCATCGGCGCCAGTGCAACGCTGGGCAAGCCAATCACCTGGATTTCGACCTTGGGATAGCTCGCCGAGAATTTCTTGAGAATCGGCGGGAAGAGCGACGACGCGTAATCGTCCGGTACGCCGATCACCACGCGGCCCGTCACGTCCGGCCGCACGACCGCCGCCCAGGCCTCGTCGCGCAGCGCGATGATCCGCCGCGCGTATGCCAGAAGCACCTCGCCGTCTTGCGTCGGTACCACGCTGCGCGGCTTACGCACGAAGAGCGCTTTGCCCAGCGCCGATTCCAGCGCCTTGATCTGCATGCTCACCGCCGATTGCGAGCGGTGCACGAGATCGGCGGCTCGGCTGATCGTGCCCGTATCGGCCACGGCGACGATCATGGTGAGCACGCCAACGTCGAGGGCTTTCATCTCGGTACTCATGGGCACTGCCTCGCGTAGATGCATCAGAAAAACTGAAAGATTGCATCAATATTATGCGATTTTCTTTTCCATCGCGTTGGCGCAAAGTTTGGGAAAACGGAGTCTTGACCATGAATGCCCACACACCCCTGACGACGCTGGCCCTTGCCGGTGTGCAGCCGCAACCCAATTTTGCGGCCATTGCGTCAGGCGCCTCGGTGCCCTACGTGGAAGCCGGAAGCGGCGAGCCGATGGTCTTTGTGCATGGGTCGTTGTGCGATTACCGCTATTGGGATCCGCAGCTCGCCGCGTTGTCGGAGCACTTCCGGTGCTTCGCGCCGAGCCTGGGTCACTATTGGCCGGAAACGCACGCGTTCGGGCACGGTGACTTCAGTTGGGAGGCGCACGTGGTGGAGATGGCGGAGTTCATCGAGGCGTTGGGCCTTGGCGCCGTACATCTGGTCGGCCATTCACGTGGGGGCTGCGTGGCGTTTCATCTGGCGCGCCAATACCCCCACCTCGTGAAGACGCTCACGCTGGCCGACCCCGGCGGCCCGTTGCAGGTGACGCCGCAAGCGGACACCGGCAAATTGCCGCCCGCTACGCAATTGTTGAGAGCCACGGCGGCCGAGTTGATCGAGCAAGGCAAATTCGACGCCGGCCTGAACCTGTTCGTGGACTCGGTCACCCTGCCGGGATTCTGGAGCAAGAGCACCCAGAGCTTTCGCAGGATGGCGCTGGACAATGCGGTCACGCTGCCAAAGCAGTTGCGCGATCCGCTGCCCGCCTATACCCGTGAAGCGGCCCGTGAAATTCAGTGCCGAACACTGTTGATCGATGGGCAGAAGAGCCCGCGCATGTTCCGGAACACCGTCGAGAAACTTCACGAGTGGATCGGACATGCTGAACGTCAAACCATCGCGGGTGCCTCGCATGGGATGAACATCGCAAATCCTGGCGCGTTTAATCGGGCGCTTGTGCAACTGGCTGGGTAGTGGTTCTGTATGGGTTGTTGACAGTGGCACTGAACCGCCCCGGATTTGAAGCGCCCCCCAACACCTGAAATGGGTAGACTTACAACAGGCCGGCCGCCACCGTAGCGGCGAGCCGCCACCACGCGGCCAAGCCCTTTCCCATGATGTCCAACCCTTGAAGTCAAGCCCCCTCGTTCGTCATCACACCCGTGGCGCACGATCGCGCCCGGGGCATATGACGGTCTGCCCACATTCCTTATGCATACGTCGGCTTCCCGCCCGTGCGCCCCCGGTTCCTTCATTGTCAATCGTCCAGCGACTGATCGTTGGGCGATTGGAACACTGCTTTGAGCTTCTGGCTGAGCGGCAGATTCAGGTTGATGTTCTGCGGCGGAATCGGCGACATGAACCACTTCTGATAGAGCTTGTAGGCGTCGCCGCTCGTCTGCATGCGGGCAATCGTCCGGTCGACGATCGCCTTGAGCGCGGGGTCGTTCTTCGGCAGCATGCAGGCGATGGCCTCGAACGTCTGCGGCTCGCCGGTAACGATGTACTCGTCGGACTTGTTCGCCTTCGCCAGTTCGGCCGACAGAACGTCCGAGTCCATGAAGAACGCCGCCGCCCGGCCTTGCTGCACCATCATGAAGCCCTGCGCGTGATCTACGGCCGCCACGATCGCCACGTTCAGCTTGTTATCCGCGATGCGCTTGCGCAGATAGCGCTCCGACGTGGTGCCCGCGGTCACCGCGATCGTCTTGCCGTTGATATCGTTGAACGACTTGATCCCCGAGCTTTTCTTCGTGAGCAGACGCGTTTCCGTGATCGAGATGGTGTTCGAGAACTCGACCTGCTTGCGGCGCTCCGCATTGTTTGTGGTACCGCCGCATTCGAAGTTGATGGTGCCGTTCTGCACCAGTGCAATGCGGTTCTGCGCCGTAATCGGCATCATTCGTACTTGCAGATTGGGCGCGTCGATTTCCTTCCGGATCTCGTCGACGATCCGCATGGCAATGTCCTGCGAATAACCGATCACCTTCTGACCGTTGTCGTAGTACGAATACGGCACTGACGACTCCCGGTTGCCCAGCACGATCACATTGTTTTCCTTGATCGTCTTAAGCGACCCGGTGAGCGGCGTGGCGGCCTGGGTATTCGCCACGCTGCCCATCAACGCCAACAACACAACCCCGTAGTTCGTGAATTTCATCGTCTCGTCTCCACCCGCCTTCGACAGCGGTCACTTATGGTTATGGACCGACGGATTCGCCGGCCGGAATGCGCGTCACCGCATCACTTCAATGCGGCGCACGCGCGTGCGATGCGTGTGCACGCCTCGCGCAGGTTCTCCATCGACGTGGCAAACGAGAGCCGGAACGACGGCGATATGCCGAATGCCTCGCCCTGAATCACGGCCACGTCCTGCGTATCGAGCAGGTACAGAATGAAGTCGGTGTCGTTGGTGATGACCTTCCCTTCCGGCGTGGTCTTGCCGATCACGCCCGCGCACGACGGGTAGGCGTAGAACGCCCCGACCGGCTTCGCGCAGTGCAATCCCTCCACCGCATTGAGCTGATCAACGACCAGATCGCGGCGCGCCGTGTACTGTGCCTTCCAGTCGACGAGGAAGTCGCGCGTGCCGGTCATCGCGGCGAGCGCGCCTGCCTGACTGATCGCCGATGGGCTGCTGGTGCTCTGCGACTGCAACTTCGCAATCGCCTTGATGAGATCGCGCGGGCCGCCTGCGAAACCGATGCGCCATCCGGTCATCGCATACGCCTTCGAAACGCCGTTCACGGTAAGCGTGCGATCGAGCAGATGCGGGTTGACCTGTGCAAACGTCACGAACGCCTCGTCGTCGTAGACGAGGTACTCGTAAATGTCGTCCGTGAGCACCATCACGTTCGGATGGCGAGCGACCACGTCGCCCAGCCGTTGCAGTTCCTCACGCGTGTAGGTCGCACCCGTCGGGTTGCACGGCGAATTCAGGATGAGCCACTTGGTGCGCGGCGTAATCGCGCTTTCCAGTTGCGCGGCGGTGAGCTTGTAGCCGTTCTCGGCGAGGCAATCGACGATGACCGGCGTGCCGCCATTAAGCAGCGTCATGTCGGGATACGACACCCAGTAAGGTGCGGCGATGATGACTTCGTCCCCGTCGTCCACCGTGCTCGTGAGCGCGTTGAAGATGATCTGCTTGCCGCCATTGGCAACCGTCACCTGATCGACGCCGTAGTCGAGTCCGTTCTCGCGGCGGAATTTCTCGCAGATGGCCTGCTTGAGCTCCGGCGTGCCGTCGACGACGGTGTAGCGCGTCTTGCCCGCCTTCATGGCGGCGTAAGCGGCTTCGATAATGTGGTCTGGCGTGTCGAAGTCAGGCTCGCCGGCGGTCAGGCCGATGATGTTCCGGCCTTGCGCGCGCAGCGCCTTGACGCGTCCCGTCGCCATCGAACTGGGCGACGGCTTGATGCGGCCCATGCGGGTAGCCAACAAACTCATGATGTTTCGATTCCGTAGAAATGAGAGGCAGGGAAGCGGGGGACAGCGATCAGGCGATCACGCCGAGCTTGCGCAGACGTTCGTCGATCCACTCGCGCTTGTCCTTGCCCGCTCGGATGGCGATCTTGCGTTGATCTTCGCGAGCGGCCTGCTCGCGCGCCTTGCCGAGCACATAGGTCCACTGATCGGGAGGAACGGCCACGACGCCGTCTTCGTCGCCGACGATGAGATCCCCCGGGTTGATGACCAGCCCGCCGATGCTCACCGGCACGTTGACCTCGCCCGGGCCTTCTTTGAAAGGTCCCCGGTGTGTGTTGCCACGGGCGTAGCAGGGAAAGTCGGCCGCACGGAACGCGCCGATGTCGCGCACGGCGCCATCGATCACGAAACCGGCGATGCCGCGCACTTCGGCGTGGATCTGCATCAGTTCGCCGACCAGCGCCTGCGTCACGTCGCCGCTGGCGTCGACGACAATCACGTCGCCGGGCGCGGCCATGTCCATGGCCTTGTGAATCATCATGTTGTCGCCCGGCCGAACTTTCGCCGTAATCGCACGCCCCACGAGGCGCTTGCCTGCGTGATAGGGACGCAGCCCCTGCACACCGCAGATGCGCTGCATGCTGTCGCTGATGTGCGACGTGACGATGTTGGCGTAGGCATCGAGAATGTCGGCGGGGATCGGTGCGGGCATCGGCAACACGCGGAATCCGGCCTGATGGTGTTCGTTCATGGTGACCTCTTCGGAAATGGGAAAGACGTAGGGTGGATGCCGTCCGTCAGAGCGTGCGGTGTTCGCGCAGGTAAGGCACCAGCCCACCGGCGTTCAGAATCTGAAGAATCTCCGGCGCAATCTGTGCGCCAGGCAACGGGGTGGCGTCGTCGTTGATCCAGACTTCCGTGCGCTCGCCGAAGACGACGCGCACCGTATCGCCCTCACGAATGTGCGACGTGTCGCATTCGATCGCGTACAACCCGTTGTTGATGGCGTTGCGGAAATAGGTGCGCGCAAAGGTCTGCGCCAGCACCACGCGAATGCCTGCCCCGACGACAGCCGTCACGGCAACTTCCATGGCCGAGCCGCAACCGAAGTTCTTGCCCGCGACGATTACGTCGCCTGTCAGCACGCTCTGTGCGAACTCGGGATGCGTGGTTTCGAACAGGTATTGACGCAGCACTTGCGGGTCGAGCGAGTCGCGCTTTCGGCGCGAGGAGATGATGTAGTCGGTGTTGACGTCGTCGCCAAAACAGCGGGCGCGACCTTCAAGGGTTTGGGCGTGAGTTTGGGCTTGAGCGTTCATGAGCGATGGCGTATTGGATTCGGGAACGGGAACGTCACTCGCTCAGCGATGGCCGAGTTGCGACGGCGCCACGAGATAGCCGGCCACTGCACTGGCCGCGCACACCTGCGGCGAGGCCAGATAAATGTTTGCGGTGGCGTTGCCCATGCGGCCCTTGAAATTGCGGTTGGCGGTCGACACCACGTTAATGCCGTCGCCCGGGATCGCACCACCGGTGCCACAGCATGAGCCGCAGCCAGGCGTGACGACAATCGCGCCGAAAGCGAGGAAATCTGCCAGTTCGCCGCCACGCACGAGGTCTTCCATGACCTCACGCGATGCGGGCGTCACCACGAGCTGAACGCCCGGGGCCGGGCCGCCGTGCTCGCGCAGCACCGCGAGGGCTTCGCGGAAGTCCTTGACGCGTCCGCCCGTGCAGGTGCCGAGATACGCCATATGGATCGGCGTGTGCCCGAGTTCGGACACCGTCACCACGTTATCGACCTGATGCGGGCGCGCCACGTTGGGCTCGACCGTCGACAGATCGAGCATGAGCCGCGAGGCGTAATCGGCGTCGTCATCGGCGAACAGGTCTTCCAACTCGTCCGGATCGCCTTGCCACGGACGTTGCGCAAGATAGGCACGTGCGATGTCATCGACGGGAAACAGGGCGTTCTTCGCGCCCATTTCGATGACCATGTTCGCGATCACGAGCCGGTCGTCGAAATCGAGTGCAGCGATGCCGTCGCCGTGGAATTCGAGCGTCTGATAAGCGGCACCGTCAGCGCCGAGTCGCCGCGCCAGCGCGAGTGCAATGTCCTTGCCTCCCACGCCTGCGCCGGGTGCGCCGGTCAATTCGACGCGAATGCTCTCGGGCACCTTGAGCCAGACCTTGCCCGACATCATGACGCCTGCCAGATCGGACGATCCGATGCCGGTGGCAAAGCAACCGGTCGCGCCGTACATGACCGAGTGGCTGTCGGCGCCGACGAGCAGGCGGCCTGGTCGCGCGTAGCCATGTTCGACCATGAGCTGATGGCCGATGCCTGCCCCGACGTCAAAGACCTTCACGTCGTGCGCCGAGGCGAAGCGGCGGATGCGCGCCTGCAACAGTGCGGATTTCGCCGACGGCGCGGGCGCGTAGTGATCGAACGCGAAGATCAGTTGTTCGGGGCGCAGCGGCGCGGTGCCGCCCATGGCGTCGAAATAATCGAGCGCCATCGGCACGGACGCGTCCGTGCCCAGCGCGAAGTCGACCGTGCAGATGGCAATCTCGCCGGCGCGCACCGTCCGGCCCGCTTTACGGGAAAGCAACTTTTCGGAAAGCGTCTGACCTGCCATGTCCCCACTCCTTGCGACTCGTTTGCCGCACGTATGCTTCGTGCGTCTCTTGCAGACAAGTATGGGGATGACGCCGTTTTGAAACTAGCGAATAAAAGGCGTCTTCAAGCCGGAAAAATTTTCACGCTTCGCGCGCAGAGTGGCGGGAAGCCGCGCCGGGTCAGCTCGCAGAGGGGGAGGTAGGGGCCGACGGAGGCTGCGCGGGCTGGAAGGTCGGCTTGCGGAAATCGCACAGGCGCTGCGCCAGCGAGGCGATATCGGCGTTGAATGCCACCGGACCGTCGTTGCGATAGACGGCGTAGTACCGCACGGTCGGCAGCGGCTCGTCCGCGGGCATGCGCTTGAGCAGCCCCTGCTGCACCAGATCGTCGAAATACAGGTCGGGCAAGTAACTCACACCGAAACCGGCCACGGTGAGCGCACTGAGTGCATTCAGGCTGTTGCCCGCGTACATGCGGCGAATCGCCAGCCCTTTGGTCTGAAACCAGCGATCGAACACGGCGTCCACGCCGGAGGTGTCGATCTGCATCAGGATCGGATGTTGGGCGATTTCGTTCAGGGCAAGCGTGCGCGACGTGTCGACGAGCGAAGGGCTGCACATCCATTGCAGCGCCATCGTGTCGAGCGGCACGGCGGTGAAACCGGGACCGGTGGCCGTGAGCGGAATGATCGCCAGATCGATTTCGGCGCGCTGCAACTTCACCGTAAGCGCCGTGCTCAGATCGATCTCCGGCTCGATGGAGACGAGCGGATACGTTTCGCGCATCTCCTGCACCAGCTTCGGCAACCATGTCAGGCCGATCAGCTCCGTGACACCGATGCGATACCGGCGCACCACGTCCACCGGCTTGCCCATGCGCTCCAGCAGACGGTCGCGCAGTTGCAGGATCTCTTCGCCCAGTTCGAGCACCTCGCGCCCTTTCGCCGTGAGCTGCATGGTCCGGCCGCTGCGGTCGAACAACGTCGCCCCAAGAAACTCCTCGACCTCGGCAATGCGCTTCGACACGGCGGACTGCGTGGTGTGCAACCGCTCGGCGGCCGCAGCGTGGGTGCCGAGCTTGTTGGCCCAGTAGAGCGCTTCGATTTGCTTGAAGGTGATCATGATCGTTCGTCGGCGATAGGCGTCACGGCGAATTGCGCAACGCGCGCGGCAGCGCAATCTCGGGCAATCCCGTGAAGTTATCGCGTCATGATACGCAAACCGTCGCGGCGTCACCTACTGCGACGCTCACCACACGATCACATACGGTCCGGCTCGTCGTCGTCCACTGCCGACTTGTCGAGATACCCGTTTCACGGCTGCTTGGTCACAAAGCCCGTGGTTCCCTACAGATTGACGGCAGGGACTGATCCGCTCGGCCAAATTCGGATTAAAGAAGAAGTGATTGAAACGTGTCGTTGCGCTATTGCAATGACGTGGCGGGCTGATGAAATGTGTTACTTCGGCCATCGCCAGGTCGGTTCGCTCAGGTGCTCGGCAAAGTAGTCCGACAACGCGCTCACCTTCGCCGGCCGTGCCCTCGTCGACGGCGTCACGAAATACAGGCCGCCCTTCGTCAACGACCAGTCGGTGAGGATCGCATCGAGCCGTCCGTCGCTCAGATATTCGCCCGCGATGAACTCCGGCAGCTCTGCGATGCCGAGCCCCTCCAGCAGCATCGGCAGGAGCGCATCGGAATTGGTCACCCGCAGCGGGCCGGTCGGCAGGACATCGCCTCGGTCGCGGGCCTGAGATTAGTGCTTGGCCAATACCACCTTGAGGCGTCGGACGGACGCCACAGCTTCTTCAGCTGTTTCGAAGTTGGCGAACCCCATCAACAAACCTTGTTGCGGTGACTTGCGCATCCGCCAGTTGCTCAGTGCCTGAATGGCGAGCCCTTTAGCTTGAGCAGCCTCCGCCAATATCCGGTCATCCTGCCCGGTATTCAGGCTAGCCAAAACATGGATGCCGCCTGCTTGGGACTGGATATGCAAGAGTTCTCCCATCGTCTGACTCACTGCATCAACCAAATAGCTGCGGCGGGTCGCATACAAGGTTCGCATTTTACGTAGGTGCCTGCCAAAGTGCCCCTGTTCCATAAAATCTGCCACCATGGCCTGGAGAAGAATTGAGCCAGGGCCGGGACAGTGGTTCACAGTATCTCTAAACCTGCCAACTTGAGATGCGGGTACAACCAGATAGCCTAGCCGTAAGCCAGGGAACAGAACTTTGCTAAAAGTACCGGTATAAATTACCCGCCCATCACGATCCAGACTTTTCAACGCCGGCAAGGGGCGACCGTGATAACGGAACTCGCTGTCGTAATCGTCCTCGATAATCCATGCTTCGCTACGGCTCGCCCATTCTAGAAGTTCCAGTCGCCGCGGCAACGACAAGGCAACGCCCATCGGACTTTGGTGCGTAGGAGTAACCACGACGAAACGCGCATGAGCCGCACGTCGTTGACCGATTCTCACGTTCAAACCTTCCTCATCGACCGGCACAGGCTCTAAGCGCATTCCTGCGCGCTCCAAGAACTGTCGGGCGAAGATATATCCTGGCTCCTCGTACCAGCCCAAGTCTCCGGCCTTCAACAGCGCGTGGCACACTACTTCCAGTGCTCCTCGATAACCCGTCGTCACGAACACCTGCTCATGTGAACATGTAATGCCGCGTGAGATGCCCAAATAGGCGGCAATGGCGCGACGTAGGGGTTCATACCCCCCTGGATCGGGATAGGTCATAGCCATCGTCTCCAGAGCCCGCAGGCTTCGTCCAGCTAGACGCGACCAGGCCTTTCGCGGGAATGCATCTAATGCCGGCAAGCCGAGTTGAAACGGGAGCGCTTCACTAAATGCAGCCTGAGGGCGAGGCGACGCTGAGACAAGCGGCACTGACACCTTGGCGTGACTTGGTTCAGCCATGCTCCCAAGCCGGGGGGACACGACTGTTCCGGCAGCGCCGCGCGCTACGAAATAGCCTTCGTTCGCCAACATCTGATAGGCCAATTCGACGGTGCCACGCGCCAGGTTCAGCTCGCTGGCAAGGCTACGCACGGACGGCACGCGATCTCCGGGACGGAGCTTGCCGCTAGCAATCGCCTCTCGGTAGCGCCGATACAACTGCAGATAGATCGGCGCATCGCGCTCTTGGCTCGGTCTCAGGTGCTGCGAGTCCATACGAAATGCCCCATGAAATTATTCAATTCTTACACCTATTCGGTAGGCCATAATTTTCCTAAAGTACTGGCTATTCAACAAGGACTTCACATAAGGAATATCCATATGAACACCTTGCAATTGAGGCATGTCGACGGTGACCAGGATTGCCAGGCGTGCTTTAACGTCATGCGCGAATTGCGCCCTCATTTGACCGATACCGCTACATTTGCCGCGCAAGTGCGTCGTCAGGCTGAACACGGATATCGTCTGCTGGCTGCATGGCAGAACGAACAAGTCAAAGGTTTGGCCGGCTATCGCATCTACGAGAATCTGCTGTATGGACGATTTCTCTACGTCGACGATTTGGTGATAACTTCCGACGCCCGCGGCGAAGGCCTTGGTGGAAAACTGATCAATACGTTGCGCGACGAAGCAAAAAAACAAGGTTGTGCGAATTTCGTTCTGGATACCGCCTTGGGAAATTCCTTTGGGCAACGATTTTATTTCCGTCAAGGCCTTTTGGCCGTGGGGATGCATTTCCGCCAACCGCTGTAATTCGCCCAAGTAACGAACGCGATTGCGCTCTAACTTTTTTATAGGAGTTTTTTTATGAGTATCCCGAAACGTTTGCCTTATCACACGCTCTCTCCCGAAGCCTACCGTGGGTTCGGTGCTACGAAAGTCGCTCTGGAGAAGAGCAGCCTCGGCAAGGAGCTGATCGAGTTGGTCTGGCTGCGGATGTCGCAAATCAACGGCTGCGCTTTCTGCTTGGAAATGCATGCAAAGGCACTACGTGCCGGTGGCGTGCCGGATGCCAAGCTGGACAGCCTCGCCGGATGGCGTGTGGGCGAGCATTTCACCGAACGGGAGCGCGCCGCACTGGCCTGGACGGAGGCGCTGACACATGTGGACCAGACGCATGCACCTGACGAGGATTACGAGCCACTCAAGGCGCATTTCAGCGATGTCGAAATTTCGGACCTGTGCTTTGCCATTGCGTTGATGAGCGCATTCAACCGACTGGCGGTCGGGATGCGGCAATAACGGCACACAGCCCTTGGAAGAGCCATCTGGAATGTTCCAGAGGTGATATCGGGACTTCGCCGCCTACGCTAAGCGTCGAGGAATGCTGCAAACGACTGGTTCTTGATACGGCCGCGACAAATATTACGGCGCGTCGTTTTTCCTTGTGCGAAGGTCTGCCTGACGCAATTGTCGGTTTCGTAAAGCCATTGGAGAGTGCCCTATGAAAATTCTGCACATGGATTTCAGTCCTAGAGAAGAGTCGCATAGCCGGAAGCTTTCCGCCGCGATTGTTGCCCGACTTTTCGCCATTGATCACGATGCCTGCGTCATACGTCGTGATCTGGGTCAGGTCCCCATACCCCATACGGAGGCCGGCTACGCCGCAGTTCTTTCCTCGCCAACGGCATTGACCTCTGAACAGTCGAGCGTGGCTACAGTCTTGTCGGAAGAATTGATCCAGGAGGTTGAGGACGCCGACGTTCTTGTCATTGGTACGCCGATGCACAATTTCACGGTCCCTTCTGTACTCAAGGCCTGGATCGATCAAATTCTTCGGATGGGGCGCACGATTGGAGCATCACCAACAGGAGAGAAATTTGGCCTGCTGCAAGACAAGCCCGTTTATATCGGTATCGCGTCCGGAGGCGTATTTACAGGTGATCGTGCAAAGCAGCCAGACTTCCTGAAGCCATATTTGATAGCCGCGTTTGGCTGCATTGGTTTGACTTCGCTGCAATTCTTTCCCCTCCAGGCGACCGCGTTCCTCGATAGCGACCAGTTGATGGCGAGTCAGAATGCTCTGATCACCACAATGGATACAATGAAGATCGACTCCAGAGTGGAGTGAGAGACCCGATGAGGAATCAAGTCGATCACCCGTTTGTTAAACCAAATGGTCTGGTTGAGTAACCCCTGCCGATCTGACCACCCCCAGAACTCCCCGCAGCGGGGGATTTTTTCATAACTCCACCTTCGCCGGACTACGCGCCTTCAGCGTCTCACACTGAAGATTTATGGAACATTGCCGATGCGGCGCGCGCAAAGGAATCGCCCATAATTTTTGACTATAAATAAAAATGACCCATAAGCTTCTCAACTTATGGGTCCCAAATTCTCAGGTTATGCGTCTATCTACGGCACCAATCTGTAGGATCCGATTTTAACTTAGATTGGTACCTTTCAAAATCAATGCACTAGAAACGTAGAATCGGACGGTTTTGGTCGCTTTGTCCCAATTTGTTAGATTTCCCTACTCGATGCAAATATTGTGCTGACAACCTTTCGGTACCGCTTTAAATTGAGTAGCTGGTTAGCGAAGACTAATCGGAGCCCTAGTGTTAATTTTCGCTTAGCACAGGGAGGTATGTCCGCCTCCGACCTACCCCAAGCCGGCATAGAGATTTCCCGAAAGCAGCCATTCAATGTTTGAGCTTAGGCCGTGGCCCGCCAGGGCCGTCGCACCTGCAGCAAATAGTTCGACAGCACAAGGCCCCATTCATCTGTCTTGCAATTTTCAGGAACGTCCTGATTCTAGTGCTCATCGTCGGTTCGGTTCCAAAAGTCGTGAAGGTGGAGCGTGGCGCCGGTCACTCGTATCGAAGCCGGCATCGGATGGACGTCGGGCACCTGCCCGTACTCTTGGAGAAGTCGCGCATGGATGTCTCGCAAGGACCGCCCCGAAGGGCCAATTTCCATGCGTGTGCGAACAAACTGGGGCCACACCGCCATAGCCAGAGAAGGCGCATCGGTCCTGACACCGTAACCTTGCGTGCGAACAGACGACCTTGAAATGGCGAAGAGCATGATGCTCCTGACCGCTTCCCGACGTTTCTGTTTGAGCCGCAGCGACTTGTCGAGTGCCGAAACGCCGTTTTCCTCAATCCACGACATGATCTTACCGTACCAGTCAGTCAGCTCGGCTGAGAGGTTTGCAGCCTTGCTTCGGAGTTGGCGAACGTCGTTGGTGGAGTAATCTTGCCACTTCAACTGGAAGATCCCGACATCGCCGGTGAGCCGGTCGTAGACGGCCGCGTCGATATCCGTCAAGACTACGCCTCCGCGGCGCAACTTGAGGTTGCCTGGGAAGCAAATGTATCGCCGACCACCAAACATAGCGTAGAGATGCTCCCGCATCCAGCCCTCGCGGTCGGCCGCAACGGCGTGTTCAGTGCGCGGGTCTAACCACTGATGCTGGGTTCTGGCCGCTGTGAAAGGGTTACGGGTCAGGCACGACACCGGCCGCAGGATTAAGCCGTTGCCTAAGTCGAAGAGCAAAGGAATCAAGGGTGTCGAGTGATCGGCTAGCTTCTTTGCCTGCTTTGATGTCATCGCCAGCGCATTGAAGACGCTATGGACGACAGGCCCGGGGCGTCCACTCATGATGGAGATCGACTCTTCCAGCGCGACTCGTGGACCCCAGATGGTCAAGCTTTGACCGACGGACACATGGTCATACATCTTCTTCGCAACCGACACGCAGCCGAAGTGCTTGGCGTGAAGGCTAATGAGCGAAGCGCCCACGCCTGTGATGTCGGCTCCTGTGATTGAGCCCAACATGGCCTTGGGGTGTATGCCGGAGGCCTCGCGCCAATGAGTCGCTAGCGACAGAGCTTCAGCCATGTAGTGCTTATCGACCTCAATGCGAGCGTCATAGGCCACCATCACGCCTCGCCCAGTGTCCCAAGGCCTCACCAGTCGCTTGATGAGCTCCTCAATGTCGGGCCTGAGCCAACCTTTGACCGGCGCGTCACGCGCAGCCATGTAGTTGCCCGGCATGTTGGGGAAGCGCAAGGCGTCGCGCATCGAAGCCGTGGTCCAACCCTTGCTCGACGACGGCAGCAGCGCTTCTGCGGCTTTGAGGCGATCCGACTCTGCGGCGTCAGCGAACTGCGTACGCGTATCCTCGCCCATATGAATTTGGAATTCGTCACCATCCCTTGCTATTTCCACGATGCCTCGCTCACTCATGTCAGCCAAGCGGCGCAGCAGCGAAACCTTGCCAAACTCTTGCATGAGCCCAGCAGCGAATACACGCGATTCGTGTGTGCTTTCCATCAGGGGGAAGGAGCCTGGCTGGTCTAGAGGCTCAAAGAGTTCGGCGACAGCTCTGTTCCATCCCCAATACATCAGGTCGATCGATTGCGCGATTTTCTCGCTGTCGCCGATCAGAGCCGGAGCATGCGTTCCCCAGTAGTCCATCGCTCGGACCATTTCGATGAACAGGACAAACCGACCTATACGGTCACTCGGCAATTCCTTGAGGACGGCTTCAAGATGGATTTCCGCCAAGTCCCTAAGGGCCTGGGCACTAGAATCGGTCACGGTTCCAACTTTCAACGCGGCGCCTATCTCGCCGAGCAGCTTGCCGCCCCCGACCCACGAAGTCAGGCCGACTTGCAGACCGGCGGTGGTTTCGGCGTCGCGCGTCAAGCATTCCCATACGCAAGCCTCCTTCTTTGGACGTGTGGTCTATCGAATAGTGTTTACCTCTCACTCCGGCGAAGCCAGTCAAGTGCACTATCGCTCCAGCGACAGATAAACGCCGTTGGACTGAACCGCCATCGCCGAAGATGGTTATGAGGATTGTAAGCCGGAACGATACTGGTCTGGCAACGACATAGCGGGCGGGGGTAGCACGCGCTGCAGGCCGAACGCTGCACACTCACGATGGCATGCATTGCAAGTGCTACCTGATGCTGTCACCGGGCCGCGGGTCAATTGCGGCGAAATCTGCACTTGGCAGAGAAACGTTCAGGGTTGCGAGAAAATCCATCAATGCTTTACTACGTGCATAGAAAATTTTTCCACACTTCTCCAATCCCTGGCCAGATGCCGGAACAATTTCCTGCTCTGACAACAACGCGCTAACTTTCCTGGAAGTGGTCTTGAGCGCTTCCGCTATTTCCGTGGCAAACACGTACGACTCCTTGAATCGTTCAAACTCCGTGCGGCTGACTCGCGCCCCGCAGCCCCTAAGAGTACGAAGCTTTTCTGCCGGAATGAACTCATTCCTGACGAGCCAGTACGCCACCTCCTGCTTCAGGCCTAGCAGTTTGGCTACGTGCGGCACGCTCAGCCAGTTCGACAATTCAGGATTGCGGCGCTGTCGCCAAATCTTGAGCGACTGGCTGTCAAAGATCCACCGTGCCAGCCCGACAGCACCATCCAGCAAGCCTTCGAGCGCGATCTCACCATCACGCACATCCTCGATCAGGTCGACGATCTGATTCTCGCTCCACGCCCAATACTTCAAGACATGAAACAGGGACACCTGCGACTCTTCGGGAATGGCCAAAACAGGTAGGCCATCGCCGATTGCCAGGTAGCACTCGACATCCTGTCGACTGATTCGCCATGGCGGAAAGCCATACTCGCTCAAAGGACGATACGCGGAGGGGAACAAAAGTCTTAGCAATTCTCGCATTCGGACCTTGCCCAGTCCGAGATATTCCATCGCAGTGGTCAAATCGACTTCGGAAAGATCAGCGTGCGTGAGCTCATCGACCTGTTCCTTACGGATTAACAGAAAGCGCCGGCCTGTGGAGCTGTAGGATTCGTGACCATCGATCACCCCCTCCGAGACAAGCCGCCGAATACGCGCTACTCGCACGCCTAACCGCTCGGCCGCTACGTTGGCCGGAATCCAATGGACACGATGCAGTAACTGCCCGGCCAGTCTTCGGTTTCGAAGTGCCAAACCTCCACGCCAGTTTTCCACCAGCCACTGCTCGAAGGAGTACCGCACTGCATCGAACGCAGGCTCTTTTAATCCCTTGTACAGATAGCTGTAAGCCCTCTGGAACAGCTTTGGTAGCCCAACCTTTTTGCCGCCTGACCGCTCCTGGATTTCTGAAAACCGCACATGAAACGCCGTTGGCCAGCCAGACAAGATCGCTGCCGCAACTGACGTCACAGGCCACGAGACTTCCATGCGACCCACGTTGCTCAATTTCAGAGACTTGGACACCCCGGCAGGATCCAGATGCATACCAAGATATCGAATCAACCGCTGGGTCTGATCCACATTGAGATCACGCAGTGGCTCCGGCATGTCGGCCGCACCGCGCCCTGTCAGTTTCCGCGACAGGACCTGGGACAACTGCGTTACTTCAGCTGGTGCCAGGTGGGATGGCTCCGCACGTAGATCTGCACCACAGCCACATCGAACGACCTGTGAACGGCGCCAGGACACTGGCTCATGGCATGACGAACAGCGGTCAACCATCCACACCCCATGCTGGGCGCAGGCATCATAAAAGCACAACTCCCACTCTGCACGTCAGGTTGGTTCCTCTTTGAGGCATAAAGGACAGAAGCGCGAGTAGCGCATATTCCATACTCGCGATGTCTTCTGCCTCAATGTGGCAATGTTCTGCTGACCTGCCCCCTACAAACAGGGCCAGCCGGAGTCTAGTAAAGTTCGTTTTCGGAGAAGAAGACGAACATGAAGAAGCGATTTACGGAACAGCAAATCATCGGGTTTCTGAAGGAAGCTGAAGCCGGCATGCCGGTCAAGGAACTGTGCAGGAAGCACGGGTTCAGTGACGCGTCGTTCTACACCTGGCGCGCAAAGTTCGGCGGCATGGAAGTCTCGGAAGCGCGCCGGCTCAAGGACCTCGAGGTGGAGAATGCCCGGCTGAAGAAACTGCTGGCCGAAGCAATGCTCGATATGGAAGCGTTGAAGGTCGTCGTCAAGGGAAAGCCCTGAGCCCGCAAGCCAAACGCGAAGCAGTGTCGGCGATTCGGGAGAAGGTCAACATCTCCGAGCGCCGCGCCTGCCGGCTTGTCGGGCTTTCTCGCAGCGTGCTGCATTACGACGCGAAGTCGGACCACGAGAATGAGGTGCTAGCGGCGCGTCTGGTGGAGTTGGCGCACGAACGTCGTCGATTCGGCTACCGCCGGCTGCATGCCCTGGTGGAACGCGAAGGCATGCACGCCAATCACAAGCGCATCTACCGCCTGTACCGTGAGGCAGGGTTGGCTGTGCGGCGCCGTCGCAAGCGCCACGGCGTCATGATTGAGCGCGAGCGACTGGCATTGCCGGGCGCGCCCAACGAGGTGTGGTCAATCGATTTCGTGATGGATGCGCTGTCCAATGGCCGGCGCGTGAAGTGCCTGACCGTGGTCGATGACTTCACGAAAGAGGCTGTCGACATTGTCGTCGACCATGGCATCTCAGGTTTGTATGTCGCTCGGGCATTGGAGCGTGCAGCTCGCTTCCGTGGCTCTCCCAAGGCGGTGCGCACAGACCAGGGACCCGAATTTACGAGCCGCGCGCTTGACCAGTGGGCGTATGCAAACGGCGTCACGCTGAAGTTGATTCAGGCGGGCAAGCCAACGCAGAATGCGTACATCGAATCGTTCAACGGCAAGTTCCGCGACGAATGCCTTAACGAGCACTGGTTCACGACGCTCGCGCACGCTCGGGCTGTCATCGCGGCATGGCGTCAGGACTACAACGAGCAAAGGCCGCACAGCGCACTGAACTACCTTGCGCCGTCAGAGTTTGCGGCGAAACATCGAGCAACCGCGGATGCTCCTGCCGCTTTCCAGGAGCTGGTTTAACGGGACTTTGCTAGAAGCCCATTGGCCCTATTGAAGGGGGCAGGTCACTGCACCCAGGCCAGCAACGCTGGATCCAGGCCACGCTCTGGCAGCAAGTGACTGCGCAGCAGTGCATCGGCATCGTACGTCACACCAAGATCCGGCAGATCGGAATACTCCAGCTTGTTCGCCTCTGCCAAGCGCAATAAGTATCCGTTGGGCCCTTCGGTGCGATAGGGCGCTAGCTTGATTAACAACCCGCCTGTCATTTTGCTACCTTGACGGCGTTTAGGCTGATCCGCCTGGCTAGAGCCGAGCCCACCGGATCATGGCGGGTGTGCAAGTAAAACACCTCTCCGCTGCGATCCAACGACCTGAGATAGGATTCCGGATGAAAAGGATTGAGCCTGTCCGGGACTTCACGCCAAACACGGTCGCGGAACCCTGCGGCCAATACATCAAGGTCAACTTCTTTGAGCCCAAGGTTGGCCGCAACACTGATGGCACCTTCCAGTATCTTGCGAACGTAATCCAGCAGGCCATGGCTGGCTATGAGCATTCTCCGCGCCATATTGGCCTCGTAAATCGGCGTTTCGAACGGTACCGGAAGATATTCCTGAAGCAACTTCAGAATGCCGCGAAATTCGGTGAAATCCTCAGTAGTCGCGCCATCGAACGGAGACAGCGCAAACCTGGCGGAAAAGCGCCTTGCCAACTGCTCGTTCGCATCCACTACGGACTGCGCTTCCGGCAAGCCGCAGGCCACCACCGCGATATTCGTCAGGCTGATCAAGTTCTTGAGCCAATCAGTGACATCCCGAAAATGTGTAATGGTCGGGGCGTAGAACAAATGGTGAAACTCATCCAGGATCAGGAGCTCCACACCACAGCGCTCGAATAGCTCGTGAATCAAAACGGTCTTTTGCGGGCCGCTTCCACGATAGGCTTTCGGATAGCCGAGTGCGATTAGAATCGCTTCCCCTAAACTTTTGGCGGTAGGAGATGAAGGAACCGTCACGACCAGCACTGGAATTTTGGTACTCCCCAGCGTTGATTCGCGTTGAAAGCGACTGGCGTACGAAGAGACGAGCACCGTCTTGCCAGCACCTGCTGGCCCCGTAATCAACACGCCACCTCCGCTGCCCTTGACCTGCCGGGCATGGTGAAGCTCAGCCATTTTGTACAGGCCGGTATTGAAACGTCGGTGCTGAATCGGGTCGGAAATCAGCCGAAACCCATGTAATGCCTCGTGTTCGCTACCCGCCCGAGGAGCGATCATATGGATCAGATCAATGGGCTTCATGCTGCGCTCCTCTTGTGAACACGCTCAATGTCGGCAGCACGTCATCGAGGCCCGCCGGAAGATTCTCGGGTAGCTCAGGCGCCAGTTCTTTGATGGGTTTGCGTGCCTTAGCCAACGGATCCTCGTTGTTCAGCACAGCCTCACTGTCATGCATGAGCAAACCGCTGGCGTTTTTGCGCACAGCCATTTTCTTGTTCTTGATCGCTTGCTCGATGATTTCTTCCAGTTCCGCACGGACCTCGAGCATTTGAGTGGACGATGCGTTTTCACCAAACTGTTGCTTTGCCCGCTCCCTTATCAGGCGATGTACCTCCCTGGGAAGATTGTTTGCGTAGGCCGGATCAACACAAGGAACCTCCAGATATTCCTTGGCCATTGGATCGAAGACATGGATGAAGTTAATCGAATGCTCATAGAACTTCAGATCAACCACCATGTTCTGGCCAGATTGGCGTCGCAGCTCCTGCAATTGACGGCTGTTGTAATGCTGCCCTTCAAGCTCAATACCGTAATGAAAAAGTGTGCGTTTGGCCGGAATGCCACTGATCACTTCAAGCTGTTTAGGATAAAGCGGCAACTCGATGGAACGCCGTCCGGCCAGTTCGGACCACTTGGCGAGCGGGGTTGCGCCAATTCCGCGATGTGGGCGCACCAGGTAGATGTCGACGATCCATTTGGTGATCAAGTGGACAAGGTCTGTGAGCGTGATCGCGGCAAGGTTCTCAGCAGGATAGTCCCCGCGCTCACCGACATTGGAAAACGTAGTGCCAGGTAGCCGATGGATCAGGCCTTGATTCATCGTCCTGAAAAACCGCTCAATGCTGCCTTTGTGTTCCGGCGTACGTGCACCACAAAAAAGCATCTGGATACCCATCTCTTCACAGGCTTTCTGCAACCCAGAGGCATGAAGGTCCATGCCGTTGTCGATCGCAATCAGATCCGGAATCCCTTGAGCCGGCCATGCACCTTTGATATCAGGGAAACGAGCCAACCATTCCGTTTTGGGCAGAATCGCCCGTCGCAAGCATTGGAGTACTGAGTGGGCGCTGGGCGTGTTGAAGCTCAGGTAGAAACCCATGATCATCCTGGATGCCTTGTCGGTTGCTATCGACAGCCAAGGTCTACCCATCTGTAATCCCGTCACCGCATCGATTACGATCAGGTCGATCGGGGTATGGTCGATTTCGATACGCTCAAGGATCCCGCTGACCTTGAGCCCACCTACTGCGATGCGATATTTTGCCCGGGCAACCTCGGCACCCAGACGAGCACCGTCCACAATATCTTGGCGAAGACCATCGAGCCAACGATAGACGGTTGAACGCGCTGGGCACCGTATATGCAAATCTGGCGGCAAGGACACATTCAAGGAATTGGTGTGACGCAGCACACGTTCATAAACCGCGGACTTAGGTTGTTTTTGCAGGGTGAGGTAAACATCAGCGACCGCCTCTTCGAATAGGGCGTAGCGATCCCCATGGTACGGTTTTGCACGACCTTTCTTTTGAGGGATCAGCGCATGGACCGATTTTGTTGTGCGATACCTGCGCCACCAGTTCTGTACGGACGACGGACAAGGTGGTTTTGTATCTCCGGTTTCCGCTGCATGTGCGTCAATGAGCCTTTTCCATAGAGCCGGGTTGTAGCGATTCTTTTCGGGATCAATGGCCAGTAGATAACCTAGCTTGCGCAACGCAACTTTTTGCTGATGGGCTGTGTACGTAGACAAGTCGCGCGGCGTCACCAAGTAGGTTGCATTGGCTAAGGTGCCCAGGCAAGCCTCATCAATTACCCATTCCCCTTTAAGCCACCGGGCGTTTAATTCGTCGGGGAAGAAATTCCGAATTTCGCCGGCATCGGAAATCAACTGGTATTTTCCGGTGGCCAGCAAACGCTCCAGCGTCCAGCGCATCTGGCCCTCAATGAAGACCAAGCCGCGTTTATAGGTAAAGCGAATCATGCGCTGCCTCCTGTGCTGTGAAAACCATGAGATCACCCTGAAGCGGGCTGGCGAGGTTGCACACTAGGTTGCCCAAGGCGACCTGCTTCAACAGGACATCGCGACCTACCGTGGCTTCTAGGGCATGCCAGAATTTGCCATGAAGGCGCACGGGAAAGTCTTGAGGCGAGGCTTCCGGTTTTGCACGCAATGGGCTGAGCGTTTTCAAGTTGGAATGCAGCGGCTCCTTGCGGGCATCAAGTTCAGTAATGACACGAAAATGCTCGTCGCGGTGCTGGGCGTAATGCGCCGCGATCTGCTGAAGTTTCTTAGCGATTTTTGGGGAGTCGAGTTTTGCGCTGGGCTTGACCTCAATGTGTACCCGCGGGCCTGAAGTCAGCCGTGCCTCGAAATCCGGGTAGTACTCCCGCATAGCTTGCCCGTCACTGTAGACAATTCGCTCCGGTTGCTCTTGGTAGCTTTGAACTCCTCGGGAGAACTCTAGCAACAGGATCACGTCGCGCTCGATCAGCGACTCAAATGCCACCATCCGTCCTAATTTTCGCGATGGGTACCTTCCTCTGAAGTGCCGGCCACTTCTCGTGATTACTCGTCTGGATAACATGTTTGCTTTCTCCTGGCGGCAGGCAATAGGGGGCCCTGCGCCTGTCCGCGCATAGTCGTAATTCGGTGAACCACGCTGAAAATTCGGGCAAAAGTGAACCCTCGCGGAGTTCAAAACTCGCGAAAAATCAGTGTGGAAAGGGAATCCGGCCTTGACGCCTCGGAGGGAGCAACCGATACTGTAGGTGTCGACTTCAGTATCAATCGCTACATCGGAAGGCGGGCCTCAAAGGCTCGCTTTTTCGTTTACGTCATCACCACCTCCGTTTGGCCAGCGGACATCTTGGCTGTACCCTCCTCGGGCACAGTTGTGAAAAATGCTTGTGGAAGCGACAAGACCTGCCGAATCATTTTGATTTGCACGGGGTGCAGTCGTCCGAGTTGGGGCTCCAGCTCCCGCAGCAGCTCATATTCTTCCGCCGGAGCCGAGCAAGGCAGCGAAACCTGTCGCTTGGATTTGCGCAACGCTTCTTCGAGCTCTACGCGCTCGGCGGCACTAAGCTTCAGCACCCGAATCAAGCGGGTGACAAAATCTTGTTTTGGGGGACCTTTAGCGCTGCGCTCGAGTGCGGAGATATAGCTCTGCTCATACCCGAGCAGTTCTGCGGCGTCCTTCTGTTTAAGTCCCCGCCGACAGCGCAGTTCGCGAAGGTAGGTGGCAAAAGGACTCATCGGTACTGTGACCATATCCGCAGTCAGTGCTCGCCCACGGTCATACCCGCCCATCTGCCGAGACTTTTTTTCATACCCTTTTCCTTCAGACAATAATGGATAAAAGGGTACTCGTCTTTGCCTGGAAACTCAACTAACGTGTTTAAAATCAAATACTTAGTATAATCAGGACGTGTTCTTTGTCTACTTGGAGAGGTTTTGTCGCAACAAGTTTGCTATAGCTCAGTGCACTGGTTGTGCATTGCAGCGCTCATGAAATCATAGACGGAAGGTGTCGTCGCGCTATTAAAGCGACGCTCATTGGTAACCGCCTGAGCTATACCTTTTATGACCTTCGCTCAAAGGTAGCCCCTAATGTCTGATTTCTGCCCGATTGCCTTGCAAAAGTGGGCAAGAATGTCTGAAAAGTAGTGGATTGGCGCCTGATTTGTCTGAAAACTAGTCGATTAGCGCCTGTTATGTCTGAAAAGTACCGAATTCTCGCGTGACGACGGGGGGATGGGCGGTACGAAAACGGGCACATTGGCACCCCATAGCAGCAATTAAAACCTGTGGGCGGTTTATCAAACCATATTTCGAGTCCTCCCCCTCCCCTATACCCTCCATTCTCGGGCAGGTTTCCGTCCGGTCTGCGTATAAGACTACCAAATTCGATCATTGACAAAGCCGATTGGAAAATCGGCAACAACCGCAACAAAACCGCCTTAATCGGTCCAAACCGGCTTATTTCACATTTACCATTAGCATAATCCGTGCGATCATCGTCAAACTGCCCTAATTCCCACTTTTGATGGAACCCCATGTCATGCCAGATCGCTGGTTGTCGGTCGAAGAGATCGCCGAGTACCTCGGCGTGAGCAAGGACACCGTTTATGCCTGGATCAGCAAACGGAACATGCCTGCTCACCGAATCGGTCGACTTTGGAAGTTCAAGTCAGAGGAAGTCGATGAGTGGGTGCGCTCTGGTGGCGCAGCAGAAAACGAAGGTCGAGGCAAAGAATGATTGGCTTGCTATCGACGAGTTTCGATCGCGTCATCCTGTGGTCGAAACAATAAGAGGATTGTTATTAAATGACAAAAATTTCTTGTGTTGATTTGTTCTGCGGAGCTGGCGGGCTGACGCATGGCTTCGTGCTCGAAGGCGTACCGGTCGTTGCTGGTATCGACATGGACCCCGCTTGCCGCTTTCCTTATGAGGCCAACAACAGCGCCAAGTTCGTAGAGCGAGACGTCAGCAAGGTCACCGCCGCCGAATTAAATACGCTGTTCGGCGATGCCGACTTGAAGATTCTTGCAGGGTGCGCGCCTTGCCAGCCTTTTTCTACCTATGCGCAACGCTACGAGCTCGATGGTAAGGACGGGAAATGGGGGCTCTTGTACGAGTTCGCTCGTCTGGCCAAGGGCACCCGGCCAGATGTCATCACGATGGAGAACGTCCCGACCGTTGCCAAGCACGAGGTGTTTCATGACTTCGTCGATACGCTGAAGCGACTCGGTTACAACGTGTGGTTCGATGTCGTCGATAGCTCCCAATACGGCGTGCCACAGACTCGCCGACGCATGGTGCTGCTGGCATCCCGGCACGGTGAGATCACGATGATCAAGCCCACGCTCGAGAAGCCCAAGACCGTGAGGCAGGCGATTGGCCGCCTGCGTGCGTTGAGCGCTGGCGAAGCAGCACCGAGAGACAAGCTGCACGTCTCATCCACGCTGTCAGAGAAGAATCTCAAGCGCATCAAGGTTTCAAAGCCTGGCGGTACGTGGCGTGACTGGCCGGAGCATCTCGTCGCCGATTGCCATCGAGCAGAAAGCGGCAGGACTTATCCGGGCGTCTATGGCCGCATGGAGTGGGACAAGCCTGCACCCACCATGACGACTCAGTGCTACGGATTTGGGAACGGCCGGTTCGGGCACCCTGAACAGGATCGTGCGATCACCTTGAGAGAAGCCGCAATCATCCAGAGCTTCCCGCGTGACTACGCGTTCATTCCCGATGACGGTGAGGTCAGCTTCAAGGTTCTCGGACGCCTCATTGGCAATGCCGTTCCTGTTGACTTGGGTCGCGCGATTGCGCGCAGCATCAACGAGCACTTGGCATCGACCAAATCCAGATGATCTGACGAGACTCGATCAATGCCACGCGTTCAGCCCTCATCTCCAGAAGCCAGTCGCCGAATGGCGAAAGTCCGGCAAAAGGGAACCGGTGCTGAGATCGCATTGCGTCGAGAGCTGTATCGGAGGGGCCTGCGCTACCGAGTCGATTTCGAGGTACTGAAGAAACCTCGTCGGGTCGCGGACATCGCTTTTCCGGGGAGGATGATTGCCATCTTCGTCGATGGTTGCTTCTGGCATGGGTGCCCGGAACACGCCACATGGCCGAAGCAGAACTCGGATTTCTGGCGGCAAAAGATCGAAACGAACCGCGCCAGAGACGCCGACACGAACGAACGGCTTCGGAGCATCGGGTGGACGGTACTGCGATTCTGGGAGCACGAGCCGCCGACCGATGCAGCCGACATCGTCGTCCAGACGGTCGCCATGGGCAGATCGAAGCGTAGCGCTTCGTCACCTGGTCCGCATAAGAAGAACTGAACGGGAAGATCGCAGACCTCATGGAAATCGCAACCGAGAAGCAGAACCAGACCTATCGCACCCGTCCAGAGCCGGGGCAACTGGTCGGGGTCAGGCGACGCCAATGGGTCGTTGCCGAAGTCGTCTCATCAAAACTGACATCGCTGTCTGCACAGCAGAATGCCGTCACTCTCTCCTCTATTGATGAGGACGGGCTGGGTGAAGAGCTCGAAGTCATCTGGGAGATCGAGCCCGGTGCGCAAGTCATCGAACGCGCGGGCCTGCCTTCGATTACCGGCCAGGATGACTCCGACACTCTCGAGGCGTTTCTCGATGCAGTGCGCTGGGGTGCCGCCACCAACGCGGACAGAGGCTTTCTGCAAGCGCCGTTTCGCAGTGGCGTCAGCATCGAGGACTTCCAGCTCGATCCCTTGGTGCGCGCCATCGACATGGCCCGCGTCAATCTGCTCATCGCCGACGACGTCGGCTTGGGTAAGACCATCGAGGCTGGCCTCGTCATCCAGGAGATGTTGCTGCGGCACCGTGCCCGCACCATCCTGATCGTCTGCCCCGCTTCTCTGCAGGAGAAGTGGCGTGTCGAGATGCTGGAAAAATTCGGCCTTGATTTCAGGGTCGTCGACACGGCCTACATCAAGCAGTTGCGTCGAGAGCGCGGCATCCACGCCAATCCGTGGACTTCGCATCCGCGCCTGATCGCCTCCATGGACTGGGTCAAGAGCGGCGAAGGACTGCGTGCCATGCGCGACGTTCTGCCAGCGCACACCAGCTATCCACGCAAATTCGACATGCTCGTCGTCGACGAAGCGCACAACATCGCTCCCGCTGCCGGTGCGAACTACGCGCTGGAAAGCCAGCGGACGCGCTTCATTCGCTCCATCAGCCCGCATTTCCAGCATCGCCTGTTCCTCACCGCAACCCCGCACAACGGCTACACGGAATCCTTCACCTCTCTGCTTGAGTTGCTGGACGACCAACGCTTCGCCAGAAACATCCTGCCCGATGAAAAGCAGTTGAGTCAGGTGATGATCCGTCGCCTCAAGAGCGACCTGGTCGATGCGGGAGGCAAGCCGCTCTATGCGCAGCGCAAGCTGCAAGCATTGCTCGCCTCGTACTCCGCACAAGAGCGCGCCATTCACCAGAAGCTGAACGACTATTGTGCGAGCCGGGAACTGGACGCAGAGAAAGCAGGCAATGCTTTCGGCACGTCGTTCGTCAACCAACTGCTCAAGAAACGGCTCTTTTCCTCTCCTGCCGCCTTCGCGTCCACCCTCGAGAAGCATATTGCCAGTCTGGCCAATGGCCACCAGCGCAAGGACAAGGACGCAATGGCGGACCGCATCTTGCGCAAAGCCATCCAGCGGGTCGATGAAGACTACGCCAACGACCAGGAGGTCGAAAACGCCCAGTCCGAGGCCGTCGAAGAGGCTTCACGACGTGCGCAACCGCTGACGGCAGACCAGCAACAAATGCTGAACGAACTGCGGTTGTGGGCACAGACTGCCAAGAACCAGGTCGACGCCAAAGCCAAGGCTGTCCTCGACTGGCTCAGGACCAACCTCAAGACCGAGGGGCAGTGGAATGATCGTCGGGTCATCTTGTTCACCGAATACCGCACCACGCACCAGTGGATGCACGAGATCCTGGCCAGCCACGACTTCGGTGGCGATCGACTGGCCATCCTTCACGGTGGCATGGCGCAGGACGAGCGCGAGAAAGTCAAAGCGGCCTTCCAGACCTCGCCCAAGGATTCAGCGGTGCGCATCCTGCTGGCCACCGATGCCGCATCCGAAGGTATCGACTTGCAGAACCACTGTAATTGCCTCATCCATCTGGAGATCCCTTACAACCCCAATGTGATGGAGCAGCGCAACGGCCGTATCGACCGGCATGGTCAGCGCCAGAAGGAAGTGTTGATCTGGCATCCCGTCGATGGCGGCGAACATGGCAAGGCAACCATTGGCGGCCACGGCGATGACATCATCCGGGCACTGCGCAAGCTCGAATCCATGCGGGCGGACATGGGCAGCGTCAATCCGGTCATCGCGCCACAGATGTCGGGGCTGATCGAAGGCTCGCTCAAAGACCTCGACACCCACCTTGCTGAAGCCAAGATCGCCAAGGCCAGACGCTTCGTGCGCGCCGAGCGCGAACTCAAAGACCGCGTCGCCAAGCTGCACGAACGGCTGCTGACCACGCAGCAGGACTTTCATCTCACGCCAGAGCACATCCTCATGGCGGTCAAGACGGGCCTCAAGTTGGCAGGCCGCCCGCCGCTCGAACCCTTTGCCTTGGCCGATGCTCCGGCGGGCACCGTATTCAAGATGCCCGCACTGTCGGGCTCGTGGACGCGCTGCCTCGAAGGCTTACGTCACCCCCACACCCTGCAGATTCGACCCATCACATTCGATCACGCCGTCGCCACCGGTCGTGACGACGTGGTGCTGGTTCACCTCAACCACCGATTGGTGCAGATGTGCCTGCGCTTGCTGCGCGCCGAGGTCTGGGCACAAGACGACGTGAAGAAGCTGCATCGCGTCACCGTGCGTTCGGTGCCGGACGCACTGATCGACGGCCCTGCCGTGGTCGTCATTTCGCGGCTGGTCGTCACTGGCGGCAACCATCATCGCCTTCACGAAGAACTGACCGTGGCCGGAGGTTATCTGGGCGACAAATCGTTCCGGCGAGAGGACAGCGTCACCAAAGTCCAGCAATGGCTGGATCAGGCCAAGCCACTGACGGCTACAGACTCTCTGTTCGATGCCATCCGTGTGCGCTTTGATCGCGCGCAGAGCGCCATCCTGCAATCGGTCGATGCCCGTTCGAAAGACCGACTCAAGTTCCTGACCAACACCCTTCAGTCCCGCAAGCAGCAGGAAGTGGCCGACATCGGCACAGTGCTTGATGAACTGGAAAAAGCCATTCAAGCCGAGCTGAAAAAAGATCAGCAACCGGCGCAGCTCTCCCTGTTCTCGGAAGACGAGCGAACACAGCTCAGGCGCGACACCGCCGCACTGGAAGCACGTCTTGCCCGCATTCCAGCCGAGCGCCAGCAGGAGGCCGAGGCCATCGAAACCCGTTACGCCAAACTCAATGACCGTACCTTCCCGGTCGCTGTCATCTTTCTCGTGCCTGAATCGGCAGCTCAGGGAGGTGCCGCATGAGTACGATCAGCGTGCATGATGATTGGCTGTCGCTGATCGAGATATCCGGCCCTTTCCTCGCCGTTCCCGTTCTGAAGGAAGCCTTTCCGCAAGGACTGGAAGAACTCAATGGCATCAAGCGCAAACGCCTTCGCCAAGCCTATGAGGAATGGCGTGAAGCGCTGGAGTTGGAAGACGCGCAGTTCGCCGAGTTACACGCGGCCTGGATCGACGAAGTGCTGTCGCGAGGTCTCGAACTCGATGAAGACGGCAAAGGCGACGTTCTCAAGCGCACTGATTGGTGTGCCGCCAACCTTCAAGCCAGCTTGCCCGAACACGGCGTGACGCTGTCGCCTGAACTTGCTGTGATTGATGAGCAACGTGCCAACAAACCGCTGCTGCTGATCCAGACCTATGCGCAGGATGTCGATCTCGATGCCACCCTGAAGCAAAACGGCTGGGCCGCCACACCTGCCGATCGCATGGTCGCGCTGTGCCGCGCGCTGGGCTGCCGCCTCGGCTTGGTGAGCAATGGCGAACGCTGGATGCTGGTGGATGCTCCGATCGGCGCGGTCACCACCTTTGCCAGTTGGTATGCCCGCATCTGGAGCCAGGAGCCCATCACCCTACAGGCCTTCGTGCATCTGCTCGGCATTCGTCGTTTCTTTGTCGATGAATCCGAACAACTGCCCGCATTGTTCGATCGCTCACTGAAATTCCAGGATGAAGTCACCGATGCCCTCGGCGAGCAAGTACGCCGCGCCGTCGAAGTATTGATTCAGACCCTCGACAAAGCCGACCAGGACCGCAATCGAGAGCTCCTGCACGACGTCAACGAACCCGAGCTGTATGAGGCCGCGCTGACGGTGATGATGCGCTTGGTGTTCCTGCTCTCCGCCGAAGAGCGTGGTCTGCTCCTGATGGGCGACGAACGCTACGAGACCAACTACGCGCTCTCCACCTTGCGCATGCAGTTGCGCAAAGAATCCGAGGAAATTCTCGAGCGCCGCTGGGACGCCTGGTCACGTCTGTTGGCGATCTTCCGCGCCGTGTTCGGCGGCATCGAACACGAGAATCTGCGTCTCCCTGCGCTGGGCGGATCACTGTTCGATCCGGATCGTTTCCCTTTCCTCGAAGGTCGTGCCAAGGGCTCGAGTTGGCGTACTGATGCGGCCACACCGCTGCCCATCGACAACCGCACCGTGCTGTTGTTGCTGGAGGCTATCCAGCAATTCCAGGGCCGCACGCTGTCCTACCGCGCACTGGATGTCGAACAGATCGGCTACGTATACGAGGGTCTGCTCGAACGCACCGTCAAACGCACCGATGAAGTCACGCTGGAACTGGATGCCACCAAGAGCGCCAAGACGCCGTGGATCAAACTGGCCGAGCTGGATTCGGCACGCTTGGATGGTGCCGCGCGATTGGCTGAGTTACTGCAAGAGCGCTCCGGCAGTTCTGTCAGCCGGGTGCGCAATGATCTGGCCAAACCCGTCGACGACACCTTGGCCGATCGCCTGCTGACTGCTTGCCAAGGCGACACCAAACTCCGCGATCGGGTCAAACCCTATGCTCATCTGCTGCGCACCGACCCGTGGGGCTACCCGCTGGTCTATCCCGCTGGCGCTTTCATCGTCACCACCGGCTCCGACCGGCGTGAAACCGGCACGCACTACACCCCCAAGTCCCTGACCGAAGCGATCGTCGCCGAGACTCTCACGCCGGTGGCCTATGTCGGCCCGGCAGATGGAACACCGCGCGATCGATGGGCGCTGAAATCGCCCGCCGAACTGCTCGACCTCAAGATCTGCGATCCAGCCATGGGCTCGGGCGCATTCCTGGTGCAGGCCTGCCGCTGGTTGTCTGATCGTGTCGTTGAGTCATGGGCGCTGGTCGAAGCCGCGGGCAAGGCCGTAAGCGTGGACGGTGAAGTTCTGGATGTCGGACCGGCCAAGGAACCTCTGCCCCGTGAAAGCGAAGCCCGCACCGTAATTGCGCGCCGTCTCATTGCCGAGCGTTGCCTGTACGGCGTCGATTTGAACCCGCTGGCCGTCGAGCTCGCCAAGCTCTCGATCTGGCTGGTCACGCTGGCCAAGGGGCGTCCCTTTGGTTTTCTTGATCACAACCTCCGCTGCGGCGACAGCTTGTTGGGCATCCACCGGCTGGATCAGCTCACCGAACTTTCAATGACACCCGGCGGCAAAGGGCAGCAGCGTCTGTTTGGCAAGAACATCGAAAAGGCTGTTCACGAAGCGATCGGACTGCGCCAGCGACTGCGCGAGATGCCGATACGGGACATTCACGATGTCGAGACCATGGCGCAATTGGATGCTGATGCGCGAAAGAAGCTCGAAGTTCCGGAAGCAATTGCCAATGCGTTTATTGGAGAGGTTTTGGCTTCGGGCGGCTTGGAAAGCTCATTGGATAACGCAATTGCGTCTCTAACTATTAAGGCAGATCGCGCCGTTAATGGCGCCCAAGATGCCTATGCGTCAATCATTCAACGTATGGGTACAACTCTTTCGGCCAATTCGACCCAAAACAAGTCACGGCGTGAGCCTTTCCACTGGCCGCTGGTTTTCCCGGAAGTGTTTTTGGCCGGCGGATTTTCTGCGGTCCTCGGAAATCCACCTTATATGGCGGGTAGATTAATTTCGGGAAAAATGGAAGGTTTGTACTTAACGTACCTTTCTACACTTATCGGAGAAAATCCAGGACAAGCAGACCTATGCACCCATTTCTTAAGGCGTGCATTTACGATCACTAGAGAAAAGGGGGTGTTAGGGCTGCTCACCACGAATACTATATCTCAAGGTGATTCGAGCCGCGTTGGTCTTCAGAGGATTATTGAGGCGGGGGGGACGTTGATTCTTGCACTCGCCTCAATGCGCTGGCCCGGGAAGGCCGCAGTTGTTGTTAGTTATTTTGCTATTTGCAGGGGTGAGTATCTTGGCAGGAAATTTCTTGACGGTCAGCCGGCAAAGAGTATTGATCATCAGCTCAAAGACGCTCTGCCACTTGCCTGGGAACGAAAAATACTCGAAGAGAATATTGGGCTTGCTTCAAAAGGATTTGACATTGGGGGAGATGGATTTCTTCTCTCGGATCAGGAGCGCCATGAAATCATCGTGCGGTCACCACACGAAGCTGCATTAATCCATCCTCACCTGAATGGCAAAGAGCTTTATAGCTTTCCGGATCTGCAACCCAAAAGGTTCATCATCTCATTTCTGGATTGGCCCGTTACGAGAGCTCAGCTATACCCTGTGTGCTTGGATAGGATTGAGAGAAAAGTAAAGCCGTACCGAGATACGGTTAATCGAAAATCCACGAGAGAAAAATGGTGGATTTTCAATGAGGATCGGCCGACTTTAAGAGCGGCGCTACAGCGCTTGCCACATGTTATTGCGAAAGTTTTGACTAGCAATACGTGGGCGTTTGCACGGCTTCCTAGTAGCTATTCTTTCGATCAAGCATTAATAGTGTTTTTCTTCGACTCATACGCGCATTTTTCGCTTCTTCAGTCGACGGTTCATGAGGTATGGGCAAAATGGAATCCGTCAACAATGAAAACAGACGCGCGCTATACGATTGCAGAGTGTTTTTCGACATTCCCAATGCCTGCGCAACTAGCGGACAACGAAGGTCTAAAGAACGCTGGGGATGCCTATGACCTACAGCGTAGTCGTGTGATGGCTATGACTAACGAAGGGCTGACCAAAATATATTCTCGATTTCATAATCCGTCAGACAATGATCCTGAAATATGCAAGCTTCGCGAGTTGCATGCCAAAATAGACAATGAAGTGGCGTTGGCTTATGGCTGGAGCTTGGATCTTGAACATGGATTTCACGAAGCGTCGTATCTCACCCAGAAAGGGCAGGTGCGTTTCACCATCTCAGAGAATGCTCGCTTTAAAGTACTGGGCAACCTCTTGGAAATCAATCGAGAACGCTTTAATGCAATATCAGCTGCTGGAGGCGGTGCAAGCGCTACTACAAAGCCAAAACGTGTTCGTCATAAGGAGACTGTCTCTCAGAAATCCCTCCCCGGATTGTTCACTGAGAAAACACAATGACCGCGCTCTCCGCCGATCGCCCCAGTTCAAACCCGCAAGACGATCTGTTCGGGCACGCTCCGTTCGCTGAAAGCCTTGCCAATAGCATTTGTCGATATCCGGGCAATGATGGCTTGGTGCTGGCTCTCTATGGCCCATGGGGCTCGGGAAAATCCACGGTGCTGAGTTACGTGCGGCACTTCTTGGAACAGCGCCCGGAAACCGAGCAGCCTGCCATCGTGACATTCAATCCGTGGTGGTTCTCTGGGCAGGAAAACTTGGCTCGAGCTTTTCTGGGCCAGATGCAAGCCGTACTACCTGCCAAGAACGCGAAGTTCAAGAATCTGGGCGATCTGCTCGGTGATTTTGCCGAAGGGGTCGGTGGCCTGATCGACCTGAGCGGCATGACCGGTGGTGCCGGCAGCAAGATCGGCAAGTTGATCGGCATGATCACCAAGCGCAAACCGAAAGATGTTCCTGCGCTCAAATCAGAGATCAGCAAGATCCTGCGGGATGCACAAACTCGGATTTTGGTCATCATCGATGACATTGATCGGCTGACGCCCGAAGAAACTCGTCAGCTATTCACCGTTATCAAGGCGTTGGCCGACTTTCCCAACGTCGTCTACTTGCTCGCCTTCGATCGCGAGGTCGCTGCACAGGCCATCGAACAGCAGAGTGGCATGCCGGGCGAGCGCTATCTGGAGAAGATCATTCAGGTGCCGTTCGAGTTGCCACCCGTTGATCGTGTGGCGTTGCGGGCAGCCTTGTTCAAGCGTCTCGACGAGATTCTTGGTGACACCTCAGACGGCCTGTTCGACCAATCCTATTGGACGAATGCCTTCCACGAAGGCATCGATCCGCTGATTCAGGTTCCGCGTGATGTCGTCCGTTTCACGAACACCTTGGCAGTGACCTATCCGGCGGTACGCGGCGAAGTGAACCCTGTGGACTTCATCGCGCTTGAGGCGCTTCGCGTCTTCCTGCCCAGTCTGTACGACGTCATCCGCACGAACCAGGACAAGTTTTCTGGCCACAGCCGAGACAACCGGTACGACGGTGATCAAAGAGCGATTGCAGCCTTCCATGAGCAATGGGTGCAAGCACTGCCGGAGTCGCTGCGTTCGAGCACGAAGGCACTGCTTGAACGCATCTTTCCGAAAATTGGGCAAATGGGCTACGGGACCGACTGGTTGGCGCAATGGCGGAGAGGTCTTCGCGCATGCCACCCCGACGCATTCCCCACGTACTTCCGCATGACCGTTCCTCCTGGCACTGTCCGCCGCAGCGAAATGCTGGTCCTTTTGAGCTTGGCGGAAACGCCAGCCGCATTGGGCGACACACTGGTTCAAGCCACGAACGTGAAGCGTCCTGATGGCCTGTCGAAAGCAAGGGCTTTGCTTGAACGGCTGATGGATCATGTCGCAGAGGACATCCCCGATGCACACATCCCGGTGTTTATCGGTGTGCTCTTTGATATCGGCGACTCGCTCGTACTGGACAGTGATGAACGCGGTTCCTTCGATTTTGGCAACGAATCACGCGTCACACGCGTGGTGTATCACCTTCTCAAACGCGTCGACCGAACGCAACGGCATGCCCTGCTCAAGTCCGCGATAGCCCAAGGTCGTGCCCTCGGAGTGCAGCGCTATCTGATCGCAGCATTGTTCGATGAGGCCAAGAAGGAGGCCGAGAGCGGCGAAGAGGCACTCGTTGATGCCAGCACTCTTGATGACTTGAAAGCCTGCTGGCTCGACGGCTTGAAAACCAAACTCAGTCAGAACGAACTGCTGGCACATTTAAAACTTGCCCGCCTTCTGGCTGCATGGTGCCTATGGGGCGACCCTGTCGAAGCCAAAACATGGTGTGAAGCGGCAACTTCATCAAATGATGGTCTCTTGGCATTCCTGCCGAAGTTCTGCTCGCACACACGATCGCAGACGATGGGGGATTGGGCCGTGCGCCTTCAACCACGATTGAATCCGACTTGGTTGGAACGGTACGTGGATACCACGGCCTGCGCACAGCGCTTGATGGCCCTGCAGCAGGCGGGTTCCGTTCCGGACTCGGCACGCGAATCCGTCGATCAGTTCCTGAAAGAGTTCGAGATGCTCAAGGCCGGGAAGAATCCTGATGGCGTCGGCGCGTTTGATGAATAGGTGGAGCAAATGACTGACATATACAAAATGACGGTTGATCTGAATGTACTCGACCATCTTGGGATCAACCTCTACAGCAACATCGCCGCCGTTCTGACAGAGGCTGTTGCGAACGCGTGGGATGCCGATGCCGAGACGGTCGACATCAAGATTGACCCCGACGGTAGCTGGATCGAGATCATAGATGATGGCATCGGCATGTCGGTCGATGACATGAATGGCAAGTATCTTCGGGTCGGTTACAGACGGCGTGACGAGGATGTCGAGCATGGCAAGACTACTGCGAAGGGCCGACCTGTTATGGGCCGCAAAGGTCTCGGCAAACTATCTCTGTTTTCGATTGCCAATGTCATTGAGGTCGAGTCCGCCAAAAATGGGGCGGCACACGGCCTTCGTATGACCGTGGAAGGTATCCACGAATCCGTGCAGAAGAAGGAGCCGTTTTATAGCCCCGAATCCCTGCCTGCTGACAAGATCGGAGTCACCAAGGGCACGCGCATCGTTTTGCATGACATCAAACGACAGCGGCTCGGGCGTGGCGTGCTTGCGTTGCGCAAGCGTCTGGCTCGTCGTTTCTCAGTGATCGGCGAAGTCCATGGGTTCAAGATCGACCTCGACGGTCGCCCCATCACCTCCGCCGATCGCGGCGACTTGCCCATGGTGCAGTTTCTCTGGCAGCTCGGCGATGACCCCCTTGACCTGACTCCCGCCACACAACTCTTGGAACAGGAATCGTTGCCGAATCGATTCGATACCTGGGATACAGGCTGGAAGGTCAGCGGCTGGATTGGTACTGCGCGATTCCCCAAACAACTGGACAGTGAGGATGCTGGCAATCTGAACGGCATCGTCGTGTTCGCTCGTGGCCGCCTGTTTCACGAGAACATCCTCGACAGGCTGAACGATGGGCGGCTCTACACGAAGTACCTCACTGGGCAGATCGAGGCTGATTTCCTCGATGCGGACGATGCGCCTGACATTGCGACCAGCGATAGACAGCGCGTTCAGGAGGATGACCCACGATATGGGCAGCTGATCGCATTCCTGAAGTCACGCCTGACGCAGGTCGAAAAACGCTGGACAGAATGGCGCAAAAAGCACGAAGTCGAAAAGGCGAAAGAAACCTCTCCCGCCCTTGCTGAGTGGCTCGACACGTTGCCAGAGGGATACAAGAAAAGCGCGGAGACGCTGATCGCCAAACTGAGCGCGCTGCCGGTTGATGAAGAAGAGGATCGAAAACTCATGTATCGGCATGGCATCCTGGCGTTCGAGCGCATGAAGCTTCGTGGCTCGACTGAGGAATTCGTGACGAGCATTGAGAGTGCGGACAGACTATTGGCCGTTCTCGCCGACAGGGACTCTCTCGAAGCTTCCCTCTACCGGGACATCGTCAAATCTCGTTTGGATGCGATCCGGGATTTCCAGGCCATCATTGATGAGGACGCAAAGGAGCGGGTGCTCCAGAAGTATCTGTTCGATCATCTCTGGCTACTAGACCCGGCTTGGGAGCGTGCTACAGGCAGCCCGATCATGGAGTCACGCCTCACAACGGAAGGCGTGCTGATCGAGGACATGACTGAGAAGGAGCGCCTGGGCCGCGTGGACATTGCCTATCGCACAAATGCTGGCAAACACGTCATCGTCGAACTCAAGAAAGTCGGCCGCAAGATGGGATTGCGCGAGCTGGTCGAGCAAGGTCAAACCTATGTCGACAAACTGACGAAAATTCTGCGTGAGCAGAACCAGACCAGCCCCGATATTGAGGTGATCTTCGTCATTGGCAAGACCGTCGATGAAGAGGCGTCGAACCCAGACCGCCTCAAATCATCAATGACGTCGATATCGCCGGGCAGCCGCATCGTTCATTACGACACCCTGATTCGCGGTGCCCAAGAGGCTTATTCGGCATACATCGAAAAAAGCAAGTCACTCGACAAGCTCGAAAAGATCGTGGACAGGATTTGAGGTGGCCAACGTATGACAAAAACACCCAATGCATGGATCGCCATCGATCATGGCCTCGTTGCAGACCTCACTCTTGCACCTTATACGTTGCGACTGAAAGGTGAGCATTCGCTGTATCAAGCCATCGCGGATGACGATTGGGTCTTGATCCTAAATGCCGCCGGTCACATCACACGAGTCGGGCGAGTGCTGCGAATCCGTTCCGATCTGGAGACCAGCACGATCTACTTCGACCGCATCCTGTTGGTCGATCCGGCGGTTTCGATTGGTACTACTTCGCTCACCCCGCCTTCGTCCGGCAGCGTTGGCCGCATTCAATGGACGGATTTCCTTGAGTCGCTCCCCAAGGCGTTGCACAAGACGATCGCCGAAGTGCCGATCATCGAGGATCAGGCCTACATTCGCGAACTGCTGCAGCTGGCAGTGGTGGACGACCTGCTGGGCCCCGCTGGTGGCCCCCGCGAACGGATCGTCGACATGGGTGTGCGGGATCGCTACTTGGTTGGCAAGCTGGCCCCTCGTGAGGCCGCACAGGGCGGCATCGAGGGGCTGGACGGGCCACTGGCCAATGACGACGCCGAAGAGCCCACGGAGACCAAGGCTCCCGGACGTCACGAACCGGGGGCGGAATTTGGAACGGCCACCGGGCGTGTAGAGCCGGAATCGGATTCGGCTGACGAAATCGATGCCGCCAGCAACCAGTCTCTGGTGCCCAGCAGTTTGGGCATGACTTTCTGCGTCGATGGTGACGCCGACCGGATAGAGATTGAAGCGCACTGGGGCCGGTACGAGCGTGTACTGAATGATGAGCATGAACTGCTCAAGTCCAACGGGCAGAAGGCCAAGGTGTGGCAGCGTATTCCTTGTGGCGGCAAGATCGTGCTGCCGCTGACCGAAGGCGTGATTCCACATCAGGCACCCGACAACGAGTTTCCCGAGGTGCGCGTGCAGGGTTCCATCCGGCCCAAGAATGCCAATGGCGATCGGCTGGTCACCTTGTTTCTGGTGAACGCACAGGAAGAGCCGGATACCAACCGCGATACGGCATGGGTGTTTCAGCCCGAGCTGATCGTTCGATCGGAGAAGGGAGCCGCCAAGCGCGCCATCTTCCGGCGCAGGCCGGTGCTGGACGCCGACGGTATGGACCCCGAACGCGAAGCACTGGAGATGATCTACCGCAACCGCGTCGAATTCGCCGTCGGACATGGCGTTGCCATCCACGCCGAAACCGCAGACGACGTGACGCTTGCCACCCAGGTGCGTACCACGGTGATGCCGCAGTACGAGGTGCAGGTGACGGAGACGCCGGGCCTCGATCCATCCGATCGCCCGGCGATGCGCCAGATGGTCAGCAGTGGCCTGCTTGATATGCAGCGGCTGGCGACCTTGGACATCGACCCACTGGTCGACGCCTTGAGCCTGCTGACGAAGGACTACTCCGCATGGATCGATGAACAGCGGGCTCGTGTCGGGGCAGAAGTGACCGGCTACGACACCCAGTCGCAACAAGCGATGGATCGTTGCCAGGAGATCCACACACGTCTGCAGCAGGGTATCGACACGCTGAAAGCCGATGAGAAAGCGCTGGCTGCCTTTCGCTTCGCCAACCGTGCGATGGCGACGCAACGCGTGCGTAGCCAATACGCACTGGCCATGCGCCGGGGTGAGGATGTCACCCTCGACAAGTTCGATGTGTTGAAGAACCGCAGCTGGCGTCCGTTCCAACTGGCGTTTCTGTTGCTCTCGATCCCGTCTCTGGCAGACCCGAGTCACCCGGATCGCGTCCAGCCCGTCGAGGCATATGCTGATCTGCTGTGGTTCCCCACCGGTGGCGGCAAGACTGAGGCCTATCTGGGCGTGGCCACCTTCACCATGGCCATTCGGCGCATGCAGGGCAATCTCGGCGGCTACGACAGCTCTCGCGGTTTGGCTGTGATCATGCGTTACACGCTCCGTCTGCTGACGCTGCAACAGTTCCAGCGTGCCACGGCGCTGATCTGCGCGATGGAAGTGCTGCGGCGCGAGGCGCTGGAAAAAGGCGATAAATCCCTCGGCACGGAACCCTTCACCATCGGCTTGTGGGTTGGCAATAAGGTGACGCCGGGTACGACCGAGGATAGCCACCGTGCCATTGAGGATGTACGCAACCCCGGCAAATACAACGCCGGAGCAGCATCACCCGCGCAGCTCACTAGTTGCCCGTGGTGTGGCTCGGAAGTGGCCCCTGGGCGCGACGTCGAGGTCGACAAAGGCACTGGCCGTACCTTCGTCTACTGTGGTGAAAAGAAAGGCCGCTGCGATTTTTCCAAGGGCAAATCCAGCAAGCAGCCACACCCGGGGATTCCGGTACTGGTTGTGGACGAAGAGATCTACCACCGCCCACCCACGATGATGATCGCCACCGTGGACAAGTTCGCCATGATGGCGTGGCGTGGTCAGGTGCGCACACTGTTTGGTCGCGTGGGCCAGGAATGCGAGCGCCACGGCTTGCTTTGGCAAGGTGCCGATTGCAATGGCAATCACCAAGCGGGCAAGGGCTTCCCTTCATCCAAGGTGAAGGTCATCAGCCCCATCCGCCCGCCTGACCTGATCATTCAGGACGAGTTCCACCTGATCAGTGGGCCGCTGGGCACCATGGTGGGCTTGTATGAGACCGCCGTGGATGAACTGTGCGGCTGGACGCTCGATGGCAAGACGGTCAAACCGAAGATCATTGCCTCCACGGCAACGGTGCGCAAAGCCAAGGAGCAAGTGAACAACGTCTTCATGCGTCGTGTGTCGGTGTTCCCACCGCATGGTCTTGACGTGGAAGACAACTTCTTCTCGGTGCAACGTCCGATCGAAGAAAAACCGGGCGGCGTTACCTTGGCGTGTGCTCGCCCGGTAGCTCTCGCCCCGCGATGCTGATCCGCGTCTATACTGCGTTCCTGACAGCAGCACAGGAGCTGTTCGACCACTTTGGCGAGCCTGCTGACCCGTACATGACCATGGTCGGCTACTTCAACTCCCTGCGTGAATTGGGCGGCATGAAGCGGCTGGCAGAGGACGACGTGCAGACACGTTCCTACCGCGTGCAGATGAGCATGGTGGATCGTCCCGCGCTGGCACAACGCAGCATCAGCAACATTCGCGAGCTGACGTCGCGGGTATCGAGTCAGGATATTCCCAAGTACCTCGACAACCTGGAGGTCAAATTCAAGTCCGAGTTCGACACTGCCACCGGAAAGTATGTGACCCGCTGGCAGGAAGGTGACACACGCGCCATCGATGTGGTGCTGGCAACGAACATGCTGTCAGTGGGTGTCGACGTGAATCGACTCGGCCTGATGGCTGTAAACGGGCAGCCCAAGGGAACCGCCGAATACATTCAGGCCACCAGCCGTGTCGGGCGCTCCTTCCCCGGCTTGGTCTGCACGGTGCTGACGTGGGCCAGACCACGCGACCTGTCGCATTACGAGACCTTCGAGCACTACCACGCCACGTTCTACAAGCATGTAGAGGCGCAATCGGTAACGCCATTCTCGCCACGCGCGATGGATCGTGGTCTGACGGGCTCGCTGTTGAGCCTGATGCGTCTGGAGAACGACGAATTCAGCCCGAACGAAGGCGCTGGCCAACTGAGCATGTCCAATCAGGCCGAAATCGTCGATGCCATCAAGGTCTTGGCGACACGCGCAGGCAATGTCGCTGAAGACAACTCGCGCAAGCTGTTGGCTGAGACTGAGCTGAAAGAGCGCGCCGACGAATGGGCGAAAGAAGTCAGCAAGGGTGGACGGATCTTGGCCTACGAGAAGCGCGGCCCCGAAAAAGACAAGACCGTTGCATTGATCAAGTCTCCAGGACTTCAAGCCTGGGACAACTGGACCGTGCCGATGTCGATGCGAGAGGTCGAGCCCGGCGTACGTCTGATCATGAATACGAGCCATATCACGGACGATCACGATTGGAAGCCTCGTCCCGCAACGAAGGATGAGGATTGAACATGGTCATCAACAACAAAACGCCAGTCGGCGAAGTACGCCCCAGTCAATTGCTGTGGACTTATGGCCCCGGTGCGCTGATCGACCTGCCCAGCCTGTCAGTCGTGACGCTTGGCATCGACCGATGGGAAAAGGATCGCTGCCAACCGATTCAAGAGGCACGGCTGCTCGCTGCCGTTCGAAAGGTTCTGGGGGCGCAGGTCGAGAATCTGCGGATGCCTCCATTCCAGAAAAGCGAACTCGTCGATGTCTGGTCTGCCGAGGCCAACATCGGCGTTTCTGTTCGGCCATTCCCGCGCTGGATGCGCTGTGTGAAGTGCGGCCTGCTGTCGCCCTTTGATGCCGGTCTGTTCGAGATCAAGGAGAACCGCTTCAGGCCGGAGCGAACCCGCTTCGTTCACAAAGGCTGCCGTGGTTCTAAAGGCGACCAACCAGCCAAGGATGCGGATGCCGTTCCCGCACGTTTCCTGCTGGCCTGCCGCGACGGTCACCTCGACGACTTCCCTTGGCACTACTTCGTCCATGGCGGCAACAGCTCGTGCAAGGGCACGCTGCGCTTCTTTGAGAGCGGTGCATCGCTGCAAACCGAAAACCTGTGGGTGAAGTGTGATGCCTGTGGGGCATCCAGAAGTATGGCGCACGCCTTTGGAAAGGCCGGGAAAGAGAATCTGCCCGGTTGCCGAGGGCGTCACCCACATCTCGATCACTTCGATAACAAATGTGATGAAGAGGCTCGCGCCGTTCTGCTGGGTGCCACGAACAGCTGGTTCCCCATCACGCTCTCGGCGCTCGCGATTCCTCAGGCCAACGACCCGCTCAGTCAGCTGATCCAGGATGGCTGGGAGTTTTTCGAAGATCTCGACTCCGAAGCCGAAGTGTCGGTGACGGTGAAGACTTTGAAGAAGACTGGTGCGCTGCCAGGAATAGACAAGTATGCGGCGGCCTCGATCTGGTCGGCCATCGAGGCACATCGCTCCGGCGGCGAGCAGGATGTCGTGGGTGAGGCCGACATCAAAGGGCCCGAGTGGGATGTGCTGACGGAGGCCAACCCGCCCACGGACTACCCGCACTTCATGAGCAAGAAGGTCGGCACGCCACAGGGCCTCGGAGGCCATATCAGTCGAGTCTTGCTCCTCGAGCGTTTGCGCGAGGTGAATGCGCTGCTGGGTTTCACCCGGGTCGAGGCACCTGAAGAGTCTGGCGACCCCAATGAGCGTCCGCAGATGGCCAGCCTGTCACGCAGCAAGCCGGATTGGGTGCCAGCCAACCAGGTTCATGGTGAAGGAATCTTCATCCAGTTCGACGAAGCCGCGCTCGTCACGTGGGAGGCTCTGGATGGTGTGAAGAAGGTCGACCAGATGCTTCGTGGTGGTCACAAGGGGTGGCGCAATTCGCGTCATCTCGACCCGAACGAAGGCTACCCCGGCATTCGTTATGCGATGCTGCACACGCTGTCTCACTTACTGATTCGTGAGCTGGCGCTGGAGTGCGGGTACAACGCCGCGAGCATTCGTGAACGCATCTATGCCGATACGGCGGACGCTAGCCCGCAGGCAGGCATCCTCATCTACACGGCAGCAGCCGATTCGGATGGGACGCTAGGCGGCCTCGTTGATCTTGGCAAGCCAGAAAATCTTGGCCGCTTGCTGGAGCAAGCGTTAAATCGCTCGAAGATATGCTCCTCTGATCCTCTCTGTTCGGAACATGATCCAGAAAAGGATCGATCACTGCATGGTGCTGCCTGCCATGCGTGCAGTTTGGTAGCGGAGACCTCTTGTGAGCGAGGCAACCGCTATCTGGATCGATCGCTGCTCGTACCAACACTCGAACGCGCCGACGCTGCTTTCTTCAAGGGTTTCTGACATGGATGAACTCTTGGATGCCATTGCAGCCTTGGTCTCTCTGGTTTCGCCGGAAAAGGTACAGGCCGTTGCCGCTTGCGTTCGTCGAACCGAAGCCAGCAAGGCCGCAACCGCGTTGCCGAGTGTGGTGGGAACCCCTGTGGCCAGCACCGTAGTCGAGCAACTTGCGGCAGCCTGGCAAAATACCACGGTCGGTTCAGACCAACTGGCATCGATGCTTCTTGCTGCCAGCCACGTTTACACCAAAGCGGCATCTGAGCAATACACCGAACTCGTGTGGACTGGCCCGACAACGCCTTTCGTATCGGCTCGTCGAACAGAGCAGGCACTTCTGCAGGTCATCAATTCCGCTGAACAGTCCCTGTTCATCACCAGCTTCGTAGCCTACGACGTGTCGTCCATCGTCAAAGCATTGAATGCCGCCACTGAGCGCGGGGTGAGCATCACTATGTTGCTGGAGTCCTCGCAAGACCATGGCGGCAGCATCAACATCGACGTCATTGGCAAGATGCGAGGCTTGGTACCTGGCGCACAGCTCTATGCATGGCGCGACAAGACCGGTGATTTTGTGAATGGCCGTGTGCATGCCAAAGTCGCTGTCGCCGACAAGGCATCCTGTTTCATCACCAGCGCCAACCTCACTGGCCACGCGATGGAGAAGAACATGGAGGCTGGCGTGCTCATCTCGGGAGGGCGCATCCCCAGACTGCTGGACGACCACTTGCGATCCTTGGTCGACACGAAATTGATCGCCTCGGTTTGATTACGCTGCGTGTGAACCGCCCTCTGGGCTTGTATCGAAATAAGGAATCTTGAATGTCAGGCGAGTACGAAAAAGCCATTTCTATCGGCAAGGCAATCCAGAATATTGTCTCTCGCCGGTACCTGCTGCCCGCGATACAGCGAAAGTTCACATGGAGCACATCCCAGATTGAAGTGCTGTTCGACTCGATCATGCGTGGTTATCCCATCAACACATTCATGTTCTGGGAGGTAACCGATGCGGAGGTCAAAACCAACTTCCGTTTCTACCAATTTCTGGAAAAATACTGTGAACGTTTCGGCGAGAACAACCCTGACTTCGATACCAAGGGCCATGGAAACTTCCAGGCCGTCATCGATGGCCAGCAGCGACTGACTTCGCTGTACATCGGCCTGAAAGGCACCTACGCATACAGGCTGCCGCGCAAGTGGTGGCCAAAGACGCAGGATGATTCCATTCTGCCTCCGAGGCGGCTCTATCTGAATATCGCTGCCCCCTTGGACGAAGAGCGTAACGAGGAGATGATGTCCTTTGAGTTCTCCTTCCTAACAAAGCAAGAGCGAGATAGAGCCACCGACGACAAATGCTGGTTTCTTGTCGGCGATGTGCTGGACCTCGAAGAGGCGGAGACGGCAGATCAGGTACTGGACGTAGTCATGGCCCACCTGGAAAAGGTTGGCATGTCATCAAACGCGTATGCCAGAAAAACACTGACGCGGCTCTATTTCGCCGTTCGGCGCGACACCCTGATTCATTACTACAACGAGACCAGCCAAAAAATCGACCACGTCCTGGATATCTTTATTCGCACCAATCACGGTGGGACACCATTGTCATTTTCCGATTTGCTGATGTCGATTGCCATTGCGAACTGGAAGAAGGATGCGCGTCAGCAGATCGACGATCTGGTGGACAAGGTCAGGTTTGGCTCTGACATGGAGTTCTCAATTGATCGTGACTGGGTATTGAAGGCGGCACTGGCGTTGACGGATGCCGATATCCGCTTCAAGGTCGAAAACTTCGCCGGTGCGCAGGTCGCCCGAATCGAGAGTGAATGGGATGAGATCAGCGCCTGCATCTTGGAAACGTTTCGATTGATCCGGTCTTTTGGTCTGAACGATGCATCTCTCCGTGCAAAGAACGCAGCCATTCCCATTGCCTACTACCTGTATCACAAGGGTCGCGATGCCTCGACTGGTAAGAAGGGGGTGTTCTCAAGCATCAACAAGCAAGCGTTTCACGTTCAAGATCGGAAACTGATCCGACAGTGGTTGCACATGTCGCTGCTTAAGGGCGTTTTCGGCGGCCAAGGCGATGCACTGCTGACAAACTTGCGCAAGATTATCAAAGCCAATATGTCGGCAGAGTCGTTCCCACTGACGAAGATCATCGAAGACTACCGAGGGCATAGCAAGGATCTGCTTTTCGATGATGACTTCATCAGCCGATTGCTCAAAACCCAGAAAGATGATGCGTCGTGCTTTTCGATCTTGGCGTTGCTCATGCCGGATCTCGACTACACGCGAGCACTGCAGAAGGATCACATCCATCCAGCGGCATCTTTCAGCCCGGACAAGCTATCTCAGTGCGACTTTTTGAAAGGGAAAACAGAGGCGTTGGAGTTTTTTCTGAACCGCGAAAACTGGAACAGCATCGTCAACCTCCACCTCTTGGAGGAGTCCAGAAACAAGTCGAAGCAAGACCGGCCATTCGTTGATTGGTTCAAGGAGCAAGAGGGGCTCAGCCTTGACGGACTCCTGATCCCCGCAGACGCACCACTTGATTTTGCGTCGTTCCGAACCTTCGTTGAAAAACGATCCCAGCACCTGTCCAATATCTTTAAGGAACTGGGAAAATCAAGGCACTCTGTGGACGCGGATTCAACTCTGTGAATGTGGAAGTGAGTTGGCGGTCGGTGTCAGGCCAATAGCTAATGCCTGCTGCAATTGGGGGAACGAGTGAGATTCTGCCGCAACAGCTGAATTGTGCTCTTTGATGTAGCGTTTCACCACTAGCCAAAACAAAACCCCAACCGTTCTCGGCTGGGGTTTTTCCTTGTGATATCTAAATTTTTTGGGAAAAATCTAAACTCCAACGGGATCCTACACAATCAAACATCAATATTTCCAGCCCTCAACGCATTCGACTCAATAAACGCGCGACGCGGCTCAACATCATCCCCCATCAGCGTGGTGAAGATCCCGTCCGCGGCGATCGCGTCTTCGATCTGCACGCGCAGCAGGCGGCGGACGGTCGGGTCCATCGTGGTGTCCCACAGTTGCGCCGCGTTCATCTCGCCCAGGCCCTTGTAGCGCTGCTTCGAGACGTTGCGCTCCGCATCCGCCATCAGCCACTTCATCGCGGCCTTGAAGTTCGACACCGTCTGTGACTTCTCGCCACGTCGAATCGTCGCGCCGTCACCGATCAAGCCCTTGAACGTCTCCGCCGTCTTCTGCAACTGCGCATAGTCCGCCGTTTGCAGGAAGCCCTGGTCGATCACGCTCAGCTTCACGTTGCCATGATGACGACGTTCCACGCGCAATGACGCCACCGGCTCCGCATTCTCGACGTCTTCCATCACCGCCGTAATCGTGATCTCCGGTGCCAACGGATCGTCGCTCAGCGCCGCCTGCAACGCCGCAGCCGTGCGCTTCGCCGATTCCTCGTTGTCTAGCTGGATCTCCACGCCTTCCGTCACCGCCGTGAGCACCGACGCCTCGTAAATCCGGCTCAGACGATCGATCACGCCATCGGCCAACTGGTAGCTGCGCGTCAACTCGCCCAGCGCATCGCCAGCAATCGGCGCTGCCCCCGTCGACGGCGTCAGCTCGGCATTGTTCATCGCCAGCTTCAGCATGTACTGCGCCAGCTCGCCTTCGTCCTTGATGTAACGCTCGTCCTTGTTGTGCTTGACCTTGTACAGCGGCGGTTGTGCGATGTACACGTAACCACGCTCGATCAGCTCAGGCACCTGACGGTAGAAGAACGTCAGCAACAGCGTACGGATGTGCGCGCCGTCCACGTCAGCATCGGTCATGATGATGATGCGGTGATAACGCAGCTTGTCGATGTTGTAGTCGTCCTTGCCGATGCCGCAACCCAACGCGGTAATCAGCGTCACGATCTGCTCGCTCGAAATCAGCTTGTCGAATCGCGCCTTCTCAACGTTCAGCACCTTGCCGCGCAACGGCAGAATCGCCTGGAATTTACGGTCGCGCCCCTGCTTCGCCGATCCGCCCGCCGAGTCGCCCTCGACCACGTAGATCTCGCACAGCGCCGGATCCTTCTCCTGACAGTCCGCCAACTTGCCCGGCAGACCCACGCCGTCGAGCACGCCCTTGCGTCGCGTCATTTCACGCGCCTTGCGCGCCGCATCGCGCGCACGCGCCGCTTCAACGATCTTCGAGCAAATGATCTTCGCGTCGTTCGGCGTCTCTTGCAAGAACTCGTCGAGCGCCTTTGCCACGTACTCTTCCACCGGCGCACGCACTTCCGACGACACCAGCTTGTCCTTCGTCTGCGACGAGAACTTCGGCTCCGGCACCTTCACCGACAACACGCACGTCAGACCCTCGCGCATGTCGTCGCCAGTCGTCTCGACCTTGGCCTTCTTCGCCAGCTCGTTCTCGTCAATGTACTTGTTGATGACGCGCGTCATCGCCGCACGCAGACCGGTCAAGTGCGCGCCGCCGTCACGCTGCGGAATGTTGTTCGTGAAGCACAGCACCGTCTCGTTGTAGCTGTCGTTCCACTGCATTGCAACTTCCACGCCGATACCGTCGCGCTCGCCCGTCACGTGGAAGATCGTCGGATGCAGTACGGTCTTTGTCTTGTTGATGTACTCGACGAAACCCTTCACGCCACCGCCAAACGCGAAATCGTCTTCCTTGCCCGTGCGCAGATCCGTCAGGCGAATACGCACACCGTTGTTCAGGAAGGACAGCTCGCGCATACGCTTGGCGAGAATGTCGTAATGAAATTCGACCTTGCCGAAGATCGTTTCGTCCGCGAGGAAGTGAACCTCGGTGCCGCGCTTGTCGGTGTCGCCCAGCAGCTTCAGCGGCGACGTCTCAACGCCGTTGACCACCTCAAGCTCGCGGTTCTGCGGCACGCCCCGGTGGAACTCCATGAAGTGCTTCTTGCCGTCGCGACGCACGGTGAGCTTCAGGTACGTGGACAGCGCGTTCACGCACGACACGCCCACACCGTGCAGACCGCCCGACACCTTGTAGCTGTTCTGGTCGAACTTGCCGCCCGCGTGCAGTTCCGTCATCACGATTTCCGCCGCGCTGCGCTTCGGCTCGTGCTTGTCGTCGAACTTGATACCCGTGGGAATGCCGCGACCGTTGTCCGTCACGGAAATCGAATTGTCCGCGTGAATGATCACGTGGATGTCGTCGCAGTAACCGGCAAGCGCCTCGTCGATCGAGTTGTCCAGCACCTCGAATACCAGGTGATGCAGGCCCGTGCCGTCCGACGTGTCGCCAATGTACATGCCGGGACGCTTGCGCACAGCCTCCAGACCTTCAAGGATCTGGATGGAGGCTGCACCATAGCCGCTATCGGCCTGCTTTTGCTGTTCGCTCATGACAATCTTCCGGTTACTGCGTCATTAACTGACGAATTACTGCTTCATGACCTGCCCCCTCCGCGCGCCATTGGCGCCGCGAAGGCGGCTTATCCCGCAAAAGGATAATTCTCTAGAAACGCCAAAGGGGCGCTCGGCCCCTTCGCGCATGTGACGGCGCGTACGGCGGAATATCCGCTCAAATGCGCATCGGCATCACGACATACTTGAATTCGTCGTTGTCGGGCAAGGTGATCAACGCGCTCGAATTGGCGTCGCCCAGACTCACCTTCACCTGTTCGACCTTGAGGTTCGACAACACGTCGAGCAGGTACGTCACGTTAAAGCCGATATCCACCGACTCGCCCGTGAAATCGATCTCGATCTCTTCCTGCGCTTCTTCGTTTTCCGTGTTGTTCGCGCTGATCTTCAGCAAGTTGTCGCTGACCAGGAAACGCACACCCTTGAACTTGTCGGACGTGACGATGGCCGCGCGCTGCAACGAACGATGCAACTCTTCACGGCTGATGACGAAGCTCTTGTTATACCCTTTCGGGATCACGCGATTGAAATCGGGGAACTTGCCCTCGACCAGCTTCGACACCAATTCGACGTTCGCAAAGCAGAATTTGACCTGGCTCGGCGCCACGTCGATCTTCACCGGGTCGTCAATGTCCTCGAGCAAACGCTGCAACTCGAGAATCGTCTTGCGCGGGATGATGACTTCCTGACGCGCAAACTTTTCGCCGGCAATCGTCGTGTTGCAGTACGCGAGACGGTGGCCGTCCGTTGCGACCGCTTCGATCTTCTCACCCTCGACCACGAGCAGCATGCCGTTCAGGTAGTAACGGATGTCCTGCTGCGCCATCGCGAAGTGCACCATGCCCAGCAGTTGGCGGAACGCACGCTGCGGCAGCGAGAAGCTCGCGGCGTAGTCCTTGGCCTCGGCCACCGTCGGGAAATCTTCCGCCGCCAACGTCTGCAACTGGAAACGGCTCTTGCCCGCCTGCACCGTCAGACGCTTGTCCGAGAGCGACAGCGCCACTTCGGCGTCGGGCATGTTGCGCAGAATGTCGAGCAGCTTGCGCGCCGCCACGGTCGTCGCCACGTCATCGGCGCCGGCACCGCAGTCGGCGGTGGTCGTGATCTGCAACTCAAGGTCGGTCGACAGGAAGGAAATGTCCTGTCCGTGCTTGCGAATGAGCAAATTGGCCAGGATCGGCAACGTGTGGCGACGCTCGACGATGCCACTCACAATTTGCAGCGGCCGCAGCAGATTGTCTCGTTGAGTTTTGACCAATTGCATATTTATCCTTCGTAGTAACTGTTAACGGGTGCCAGTTTCTGCTGAAAACCCGAAGATTCCCTTATCGATCAAGTGCTTGCAGAAGGGATAACAGGGCGGAAAACGCTGTGGACGAACCGGGGACGCTTTGTGCGCCGACCCGCTATTGTGCCCGAAAACCCCAGTTTCCCCCAAACCGCCCCCGCTTATCCACAGGGATGCCGGCTACCCCGCCCGCCGCCCCGCGCATCCGCCCGGCTTTACCCCTTGAGCGTCTGCTCCAGCACGTGCAACTCATGATTGAGCTGCGCATCCTTGCCGCGCTCTTCTGCGATCTTGCGTACCGCGTGAAGCACCGTCGTGTGGTCGCGCCCGCCGAACAGCTCGCCGATTTCGGGCAGACTCTTCTGCGTCAGCTCCTTCGCCAGATACATGGCGATCTGCCGCGGCCGCGCAATATTGGCCGGGCGCTTTTTCGAATACATGTCCGCGACCTTGATATTGTAAAAATCGGCCACGGTCTTTTGGATGTTTTCGACAGAAATCTGACGATTCTGAACCGTCAGCAGATCTTTCAGCGCTTCCTTCGTCAGTTCGATGGTGATCTCGCGACCGTGGAACTTCGAGTAAGCCAGAATCTTGCGCAGCGCGCCTTCGAGCTCACGCACGTTCGAGCGCAGATGCTTGCCGACGAAGAACGCCACGTCCTCCGACAGCCCCACGCCCTCGACCTGCGCCTTCTTGATGAGAATGGCCACGCGCATTTCCAGCTCGGGCGGCTCGATGGCCACCGTCAACCCGGAATCGAAGCGCGAAATCAACCGATCGTCGATGCCGGTGATCTCCTTCGGATACGTGTCGCTCGTGATGATCACCTGCGCACGGTTCGCGATGAGCGCCTCGAAGGCATAGAAGAATTCTTCCTGCGTTCGGCTCTTGCCCGAGAAGAATTGAATATCGTCGATCAGCAGCAGATCGAGCGAGTGGTAATAGCGCTTGAATTCGTCGAATGCCTTGCGCTGGTAGGCCTTGACCACGTCGGACACGTACTGCTCGGCATGGATGTACCGGATGCGCGGATTCTGTTTCTCGGCCAGCAACTGGTTGCCGATGGCGTGGATCAAGTGGGTCTTACCCAGGCCAACGCCGCCGTAGAGGAACAACGGGTTGTACGACGTGCCGGGATTGTTCGCGACCTGGATCGCCGCGGCGCGCGCAAGCTGGTTCGACTTACCGGTCACGAAATTGTCGAAGGTCAGCACGGGATTGAGCTTCGAGCGCTCGTAGATCGACTCGACTTCCCCCAATTGCACCGGCTCTTGTGGCGTCACCCGCCAATTGCGGCGCACCGCGTCGGCTTCGCTCGCTTCCAGATCGGGGCGCTCACCGTCGAGCGACGCCGAATCGGCGCCACGACCGCCATTCGCGGCCGCCTGCGACGCAGCCACGGCCGGATTCGCACGCGCGCCGCCAGCAGGCGCCGGGGCGGGCGCTGCGCTCGGCGCAGGCGTGGGGGCGGGGGTCGACGACGGCACGCGCATGCCAGCCTTCGGATCGAGCACAAACGTTACTTCGATCGGCGCATTCCAGAAGTCCGACGCCATGCTCTGGATTCGCCCGGAGAACTGGCTCTTCACCCAATCGAGCTTGAATCGATTGGGTGCGCCGATCTTGAGCGTGCGCGCCTGTTCATCGAAGTCGAGCGGCGCCAGCGGTTTGATCCAGGTACGGAATTGCTGGGGCGTCAGCTCTTGTTCGAGACGTGTCGCGCAGTGTTGCCAGAAGTCATTCAT